>NZ_CP098828.1:0-4776972 GCF_040070555.1 Halomonas sp. H10-59 | reverse complement strand
GCGAGCTACCTTGGTTGAAGAACGACCGCACATTGTAGCCTTGTCACCACGAGTTATCCACACGAGAACGGCACCGAAACCTAGCTGTGGAAAACCCTTGTACGCCATTCGGAGTTGTGCTGGAACAACTTGCTGGCGAACGAGCCCCTGTGGACAATCTCATCATTGATCCACCGGAACCACACCGCTCCTCCCCGCGGTCTCAACGTTTTCTCCACACTTTTATATGCAACGCAACATGTTGAAATTTCATACGAGAACACGCTTATCCACAAAAACTATCCCCAGTAGTAATAACAACATCAGTCAAGAACTTCTCTTTATTGTTATGTAGGCAGTGGGTCATGTCGCGAGGCCGGTCCTAGGTGGCTTGTTCAACCGCCGGTTCGGCTCGAGCAAGAGTTATCCCCAGCCGTCTGGTCCGGACTGGCAGGGGCGAACACCCTGAAACCTGCTTTCTGGCCCGCGAAAAGATTGCACCCAGGGCTTGAAATCACTAAAATATCCGGTCTTGAGCCGAATACCCCCGGGGGCCCGAGCGGATTCCGGGAGCCTCTGGATGTCTATCCGTTCCAAAAAACCACTGTGGGATTAACGAGTTATGAAGCGCACATTTCAACCGAGCGTTCTCAAGCGCAAGCGCGCGCACGGCTTCCGTGCTCGCATGGCCACCAAAAACGGCCGCGCCGTTCTGGCACGTCGCCGTGCCAAGGGCCGCAAGCGCCTGAGCGCCTAAGCGCAGGTCCTTCGTGGCCTGTCTGACCTTTCCCCGGCAATGCCGCTTGCTGACTGCCGGGGACTACCGCCAGGTGTTCGATGGGGCGGTCTACAAGGTTCACGGCAAGGGCCTGATGGCGTTGGCGATTCCCAATGACTTGGGACACCCTCGCCTGGGCCTGGTCTTCAGCAAGAAGAACGTACGCCGGGCCGTCGATCGCAATCGACTGAAACGACTGGCTCGTGAGTCCGTTCGGCATGCACAGCATCGACTTCCCGCCGTGGATATCGTCTTGCTGGCCAGGCGTGGCGTCAACGAGGTCGACAACGACACCGTGCTGCGCCAGCTGTTCGGCATGTGGCGTCGTCTCGAGCGCGAGGCCGAGAAGTCGACTCGTCCCTCGCGGACATCGACGACACCTCGCCACGCAAGTGACACCCGGGGTGACACTCGGTCACAGCCGAAGCAAAGCCGTAACTAGCAGCAAGAGGCTCTTCAATGCCGAACACACTTCGTCCGAGCATGAACGAGTCCCTCTTCCGGCCCCTTGACGTCACCTCTCGCGACGCGGAACGTTTCCGTACGAATACTGGCCTGCCTCCGGCAGGCTTTCGTGTATCTCATGTAGGCGTCTCGCGTGGCGCCATCGGCATGTTCACTTCCCTTCGGGCAGACCCTTCATGGACGTAAAACGACTACTCCTGCTGATCCCCCTGGCGGTGCTCGCCTACCTGATCATGGTGCAGTGGAACCAGGACTACGGTCAGCCGCCCAGCACCCCGGATGCTCCGGCGATCACCAGCAACGCGACCTCAAACGGTGCCGACGCCTCCACGTCGGAAGGCCTGGCGGCACCCAGCTCGGCCAATGATGTCGGCAGCGAGCTGCCCGGCAGCAGCGAGCCCGCTGCCAACAGTCGAGATCTCATTGCGGTCATCACCGACGTCCTCGACGTGCGTATCGACCCCCAGGGTGGCGACATCGTCTACGCCGCCCTCCCCCAGCACCTGATGAGCCAGGATGGGGATCGGCCCTACGTGCTGCTGTCCAACAACAGCACCCTGAGCTACGTCGCTCGCTCTGGACTGCAGCTTGACGGCAACAGCGGTCGTATCGCCTTCTCGCCCGAGAAGACCGAGTACCGCCTGGCCGACGGCCAGGACAGCCTGCAGGTGGACATGACCGCCACCGTCAATGGCATCGATATCGTCAAGCGTTTCACCTTCAGTCGTGACGACTACGCAGTCGACGTCAGCTACCTGCTTGCCAACGCTGGCGAGGAGCCGGTCAGCGCACGCTTCATCGGCCAACTGGCCCGCGACAACAACCCGGATCCGTCCACTGGCCCCAAGATGGGCATGCGCTCCTTCCTCGGCGCGGCGTACTCCTCACCGGAGAACCGCTACGAGAAGATCGACTTCGAGGACATCCAGGCAGGCAACTTCCAGAACCGCGAGGTCGAGGGCGGCTGGGTCGCGATCATCCAGCACTACTTCACCTCCGCCTGGGTACCGCCGCAGCAGCAGGACAACCTGTTCTACGCCGCCACCGACAGTCAGGACCGCAACGTTGCCGCCTTCGCCGGCCAGGCCCAGACCCTGGCACCGGGCGCCGACGCCACCCTGGGTGCCACCCTCTACATGGGCCCCAAGGTGCAGGAGCGGCTTGAGGCCGTGGCACCGAACCTGGAGCTGACCGTCGACTTCGGCTGGCTGTGGTTTATCGCCAATCCGCTGTTCTGGCTGCTCGATCACATCCACGATCTGATCGGCAATTGGGGCTGGTCCATCGTCATCCTGACCATCATGGTCAAGGCTGCCCTGTGGCCACTGTCTGCCAAGGCCTACAAGTCCATGGCACGCATGCGCAAGCTGGGCCCGGAAATGCAGCGTCTCAAGGAACGCTTCGGCGACGACCGCCAGAAGATGTCCCAGGAGATGATGAAGTTCTACCAGAAGGAAAAGATCAATCCGCTGGGCGGCTGTCTGCCGATCCTGATACAGATGCCGGTATTCATCGCGCTGTACTGGATGCTGCTGGAGTCCGTGGAACTGCGTCACGCGCCCTTCATGCTGTGGATCCAGGACCTGTCGGTGAAGGACCCCTACTTCGTCCTGCCGATCCTGATGGGCGCCTCCATGTTCGTTCAGCAGATGCTCAACCCGACGCCTCCGGACCCGATGCAGGCGAAGATCATGAAGATGCTGCCGATCGTCTTCACCTTCTTCTTCCTGTGGTTCCCGGCCGGTCTGGTCATCTACTGGGTGTGCAACAACTGCATCTCGATCATTCAGCAGTACGTGATCACCCGCAAGATCGAGGAAGACCCCAGCGTCGGCAAGGGCATGAACACCAAGTAAATCCTCATGCATGACGCTTCCAGACCCCCGCTTCGGCGGGGGTCTGGCGTTTCAGGGCCCGCACCTCTGGCCACAGCCGTTGGTCACACCAGCCGGACTGGCAAAGCCAGGCGCTGCGCCTGACAATACGCCCGATCATCAAGGAGTCTGACCATGACCACGCCTCTCTACACCCAGGACAGCATCTGCGCCCTCGCCACGCCGCCGGGTCGGGGCGGCGTCGGCATCATACGCGTCTCGGGGCCTGCCTGTGGCGCGATTGCCAGCGCCATGCTGGGCCAGGTACCGGAAGCGCGCCAGGCCTTCTACGGACCGTTCAGGGGCGATAACGGGGTAATCGATGAAGGCATCGCGCTGTTTTTCGAAGGGCCACACTCCTTCACCGGCGAAGACGTGCTGGAACTTCAGGGTCACGGCGGCCCGGTGATCATGGACATGCTGCTCGAGCGCTGTGTGGCGCTGGGGGCACGGCTGGCCCGCCCGGGTGAGTTCTCCGAGCGCGCCTTTCTCAATGACAAGCTCGACCTGGCTCAGGCCGAGGCCATCGCCGACCTGATCGACGCCAGCTCCCGTGGCGCCGCCGAAAATGCCTTGCGCTCCTTGCAGGGCGAGTTCTCCACCCGCGTGCAGTCGCTGGTCCAGGGCCTGATCGAACTGCGCATGTACGTCGAGGCGGCCATCGACTTCCCCGAGGAGGAGATCGACTTCCTCGCCGATGGCCATGTCGCGGCCAAGCTTGGCGCGCTCATGACGGAGCTCGCCGAGGTGCGTCGCAGTGCCGGCCAGGGCGCATTGATGCGCGAGGGCATGAGCGTGGTCATCGCCGGACGGCCCAATGCCGGCAAGTCGAGCCTGCTCAATGCGCTGACCGAACAGGACACGGCCATCGTCACCGATATCGAGGGCACCACCCGGGACGTGTTGCGAGAACATATCCATCTGGACGGCATGCCGCTGCACATCATCGACACCGCCGGCCTGCGCGATACCCCCGACGCGGTGGAAAAGATCGGCGTGGCCCGCGCCTGGAGCGAAATCGAGAAGGCCGACCGGGTCCTGCTGCTGGTGGACGCCACCACCACCGAGGCCACCGACCCCATGGTCATCTGGCCGGAATTCGTCGAGCGCCTGCCGGACGCCTCACGCTTGACCCTGGTGCGCAACAAGGTGGACCAGAGCGGTGAAGCACCGGGACTCGATTTATCCACAACACCTCCTACGCTGCGGCTCTCCGCCAGATCACGTCAGGGTGTGGATAACCTCAAGTCTCACCTCAAGGAGATCATGGGCTTTCAGTCCACCACCGAAGGCCGCTTCTCGGCTCGGCGTCGTCACCTGGACGCGCTCGACCGCGCTCGCGAGGCCCTCGACAACGGCCATGCACAACTCGAAGGCTATGGCGCGGGCGAGCTGCTGGCCGAGGACCTGCGTGATGCCCAGCAGGCGCTGGGGGAGATCACCGGCGAGTTCAGCGCCGACGATCTGTTGGGTGAGATCTTCGGCAGCTTCTGTATCGGCAAGTGAATGCCTGAAAATGCATAAAAGCCTTTAAAGCAGACGCTCTACCGATAGCGAGCACTTACCCACGTTTATGCGCCAGCGATCGCCTCGTCATCCCTTCGGTGACGGCGAAGCCACGCCTGGCGCCGACATGGGGCGCCTTAGGCGTCCGCCATCACTGGTGCCAGGCATCCGCCCCCCGGCCGGCCGCACCGAGGGCTCGTCCAGGGCATCTGTCATACCCGCTACACTGTGGGCAATGCCCCCTTGCCCACAGGAGTCCCCATGAAAGTCCTTCCCCTGGTTGTCGCAATGGCGCTAGGCAGCGTCTCGCTTTCCGCCCTGGCGGACTGGCAGCTGTCCGGTGACGATTCACGCCTGTGGTTCGGCTCGGTGAAAAACCAGAGCATAGGTGAGACCCACCACCTGGACGGTCTGTCCGGCGGTATCGACGATAACGGCAAGGTCACCATCGAGGTGGCCACCGAATCGCTGGACACGGGCATCGATATCCGTGATGAACGGATGCTCGAGCACCTGCTGGCCGCGGCCAGCTTCGCGATCTCGGCCCAGGTCGATACCTCCAGCTTCGATTCACTTGGCGTAGGCGAGACCCTGGCGACCAGTATCCCGGTCGATATCAGTCTCGGCTCGGCGTCGACCGAGCAGGAGGCCCAGGTACTGGTGGCAAGACTCGCCGACACACGCTGGCTGGTGGTATCGGATCAGCCGGTATGGCTAAGCGCAGAATCGCTGGGCTTCGAGGACGGCATCGCCGCCTTGCAGGAAATCGCCGGCCTCTCATCCATCGACCGAACCTCACCGGTGGGCTTTCGCTTGATGTTCGAGGCACCATGACCCGATTGGCGTCTGGCCAGATCACCGACGACCAGGCGCTACTCCTCGACCCACCAGCGCTGGTCGTGGCGCGCTGCGTCACCGAGCAGCGGCAGCCAGTCAGCGATGGCGGCCTGCATGCTGTCGCTGACACCCCAGGGCGGGTTGGCCACCAGCATCCCGCTGCCGTACATGCCGTGACTCGCCCCACCCGGGGGGTGCAGGATCACCTCGCTGCGCCATAGCTTGCGCACACCGCTGGCTCGCAGCCTGTCCAACAGCTCCTGGTGGCGCCCGGCGGGCAGCAGTGGATACCACAGCAGCAGCACCGCGTGTCGGACCTTGCCGAGGGCATGAATCATGGTTTCGGCGACCTCCTGGTACTCCGACTTGCGCTCGAAACTCGGGTCGACCAGCACGCACAGCCGCGGTGTCTTTACCGGGAGCAGTGACCTGAGCCCGGCCAGGCCATCGCCATGCACGCGTCGAATATTCGCCTGCTGCCCTTCGCCTGCCAGTGACTGCCGGGCCAGGTGGCCGTGCTCACCCGGGTGCAACTCGAACAGGGTCAATCGGTCCTGATCACGCAGCCGATGACCCAGCCACCAGGGCGAGCCCGGGTAGTGGGTCAATTGCTGTGGGCGCGGCTGGACGGAGTCGATCGCCTCAAGCCAGGTCGTCAGCAGTGGATTCTGCGCGCCCGCCTTGCCCGTCTCGGTGCGGCTGTCCCACAAGCGCTTGACGCCCGTCTGGTACTCCTTGAGCCGCGCGGTTTCTTCAGCCGCCAACGGATAGCTTCCTCGCCCGGCGTGAGTATCTATAAACGTAATGGCACTATCTTTACGTAATAGGTGATCGATCGTGGCGTAAAGCCACAAGTGTTTATGAACGTCGGCGAAATTGCCGGCATGATAGGCGTGCTGATAGGAAAGCATGGATGGTCTGACCTGGTCGTGGGGCGAAAATCGTTCGCCGAGTCGATGGCTTTACGATAACAGCAAGTAGGGGTCTGCGTGCAGACGTATGGACTCATGACAGACATTGGGCTTTATCCGAGTAGGTACGCTGTACCCCCACGAACCCGAGCCGTTGAACATCATGGAGCCATCGCCAGTTATCGCTGTGACCAAGGTTGGGGCAGCAGCAGGGCTTGGGAGAGACCAGGCCAGACCAGACCAGACCAGGAGAAATCTAGCGAGTCCAGGAGATATCTAGCGAGTCCAGGAGATATCTAGAGGGTCCTGGAGAGACCGGGCAGGAATGAAGAGATAGGCAGGTATCGAAAAGGCCCGCGCCTCTGTCGAGAGGTGCGGGCCTTGCCGTTGCAGTCGCTGCAACGTCGCGACTTCAGCTACGGGCTATCGACGCAAGCGAGAGAACCCACCGAGGTGGCGGGCCTCCCTCACACAGGCAGCCGAGTCGCCTTACCCCTGCTGACCGGTCGGCGTCAGGGTAATCTCGACGCGACGGTTCTGGGCGCGACCTTCTTCGGTGTTGTTGCTGGCGATCGGCTGGTTTTCACCGTAGCCGCTCACGTACAGACGACCGGAGGCAACACCCTGCCCCTGGAGGTAGCTGCCCACCGACTGAGCACGACGCTCGGACAGACGCTGGTTGTAGCTGGCGTCGCCGGTAGAGTCGGTGTGGCCGGCGATATTGACGCGGGTTTCCGGATACTGGGTCAGCACGTTGGCCACGTCGTTGAGGGCGCTGGTGGCGCCGCCGGTCAGGTCGGCGGAGTCGAAGCCGAAGGTCACGCTACTCGGCATGTTGAGCACGATGTTGTCACCCTGGCGCTCCACCTCGATCCCGGTACCCTGCATGCTCTGACGCAGCTGTTCTTCCTGGCGATCCATATAGACACCGATGCCACCGCCCACGGCGGCGCCCGCAGCGGCACCAATCAAGGCACGGTCACGTTTGCTGGTGCTGCCGTCGCCACTGATGGCGCCGGCTGCGGCACCGACGGCGGCACCCACAGCGGCGCCAATGCCGGTGTTGTTGCGATCGGTCTGGCCAGTGTAAGGATCCGTTGTGGAGCAGCCAGCCAGAATCACGGCGGCTGCCAGCGGGGCGATCAGTCGAGTCTTGCTGCTCATGGCGTCAACGTCTCCTTCCATGTGGTACATCATCCCTTTCAGTCTTCGCTGAACAGGGTCAAAAGGTCGTTCAAGAATAATAGACCTTGCGCAGAAGCTTGAACCCTGGCGGCGTCTTGCACAATAAGTCCCTTTTCACGCGCCTTGTCGATCTTTGGCGACAACTCTGCCACAGAGCGTCCTGTGTGTGTGCACCAGGTATCCAGTGATACCCCGTCGACCAGTCTCAGTGCGTTCATCGCGAATTCCAGCGCCACCTCGTCAGGCTTCACCCGTCGATGACCGGCCACGAAACCCCGTGGGTCCTGATGTCGCTGCAGGTAAGCCTCGGGCTGGCGAGTCTTCCAGCGACGCTCGATGTGGAAGCCCGACTCGCCCGGCTGGCTGATCTTGCCGTGGGCACCGGCGCCGATCCCCAGGTAGTCGCCGAAGCGCCAGTAGTTGAGGTTGTGACGCGCCCGACGCCCAGGCTTCGAGTAGGCCGAGATCTCATAGCGTTGAAACCCTGCCGCCTCGAGACGCTCGTGGCCCAAGTCCTGGATATCCCACAGCACCTCTTCTTCCGGTAGCCGCGGTGGCTTGGCATGAAACTCGGTATTGGGCTCCAGCGTCAGCTGATACCAGGACAGGTGTTCCGGCGCCAGCGTGATGGCCCGCTCCAGGTCGGCAAGCGCGAGCTCCGGGGTCTGCCCCGGCAAGCCATGCATCAAGTCCAGATTGAGATTGTCGAATCCGGCTCGGCGAGCCTCATCGAAGGCGCGCTCGGCGTCCTCGCCGCCATGGATACGACCCAGCGCCGAAAGCTGTTCGTCGTGAAAACTCTGCACGCCAAGCGACAGCCGGTTGATGCCGGCACGGCGATAGTCGGCAAAGCGGCCACGCTCCAGCGTCCCCGGGTTGGCTTCCAGCGTAATTTCGATATCCGAGGCGAAAGGCACCAGCTGGCTCGCCGTATCCAGCAATCGGCGATAGAAATCTCCAGACATCAGACTCGGCGTGCCGCCGCCGATGAAGATGCTGACCAGCTCGCGTCCGTCGGCAAGCCTGGCATCGCTGCGCAGGTCGTCGATCAACGCCGCCAGATAGGCCTCTTCGGGGAGTTCGGCGCCGCGCCCGACACCATGGGAATTGAAGTCACAGTAGGGACACTTGCGCACGCACCAGGGCACATGGACATACAGCGCCAGCGGCGGAAGACGAGACACCATCACGAACTCGACCGACGCTCGAGTTCGAGCAGCAGCGCCGAGAGGGCGCGACCGCGATGACTCAGTCGGTTCTTCTCCGCCGCGCCGAGTTCAGCGGCGCTGGCGCCCTGATCCGGCAGCCAGAACAGTGGGTCATAGCCAAAGCCGCCCTCACCGCGCGGATGGGCCAGGATCTCGCCACGCCAGTCGGCCTGGACAATCAGTGGCACTGGATCCTCGGGATGCTCGAGCAGCACCAGCACGCACCAGTAGCTGGCACCACGACTCCCTTCGGGCACCTCGGCCATGGCCTCGAGCAACTTGTCGTTATTGCGACCGTCGTCCTTGGGTTCACCGGCAAAGCGGGCGGAATAGATACCGGGGCGACCATCGAGTGCATCCACGGCGAGCCCGGAGTCGTCGGCCAGCGCAGGCAGGCCGCTGATACGGCTGGCTTCCCTCGCCTTGAGCAGGGCATTTTCGACAAAGGTCAGTCCCGTTTCCTCGACCTCTGGAACGGCAAACTCCGACTGGGCGTGAACCTTGATGCCCAGTGGCGCCAGCAGCGCGCCCAGTTCCTTGAGCTTGCCGGCGTTTCCACTGGCCAGCACCAGTTCGGTAAGTTGACTCATGGTGTCGCTCTTGATGGGTAGTTCGATAGAAGACACGTCGGCACTATGCCGGCATGTTTGCCTATACTCTATCATGCGCGGTTTGAATGCCGTTTAAGCACAAAGTTGGAAAAAAGATTCAAAAAATACCGGGAAACTGTCCGAAAATTCGCTATTTTCTAGGACCAAGGTATGAAATATTTCGGTACAACCGTGTATCAAGCCTAACTTTACTGTGCAGTAGTTACAGAACCTTACAAAATGAATGAAATAGGCCCATAATGGTCACCACTTACTAGTCATACCCATCCCTGTCAGCAGGCGTCTGCGGGTGCACGGAGACACGACGATGAGCAACAACACAGGACAGATAGTGCTGGTGACTGACCACAACCCTCAGTCACTGCTCTTCATCAACTATATCAAGGACCAATTCCACTGCCCTGTCTCCATCGCCGCCCCTGCCGACACCATCGAAATCGATGACAGTCAGCAGGTGCTGGTACTGATGGACGCCGACCACGTCGACGACGCCGCCATGCAGCATTGGCAGGATGTCAGTGCACGCCACAGCGGCCTGTTGCTCACCGCCTTCAACCTGCGTGACGAAGAACATGCGCTGGAGGTGCTGTCCTTCATGCATCTGCGAGGGGTCTTCTATCGTCAGGACAGCCTCGACAGTATCTGCAAGGGCATCGCCAAGCTGTTCGAGACCGACGATCTGTGGATGTCGCGCTCACTGATGACTCGCCTGATCGAGTTCTCCCGCCGCCAGCAGCTCAATGCCTATCGACCGGCCTGTGGCCTGACCCAGCGCGAGATGGAGATCATCGGCCTGCTGGGCTCCGGCGCCTCCAACATGGAAATTGCCGAACGCCTGTGCGTCAGCGAACACACCGTAAAGTCTCACCTGTACAACGTGTTCAAGAAGATTCGCGTCAGCAATCGCCTGCAGGCGGTCAACTGGGCACGCCAGAATCTCGGCGCGCCGCCACCTCGACGCTCCACTGCGACACGCTAAGGCTCGACGACCGAGCCCTGGAACGACGGGGGCACAGACGCCTTTCGGCCGAGATCGAGCAACGGAATGAAGCGACTGCATCGACAACACAGGTGCAGCCAACAAGGACGCCGGCATCGCCGGCGTCCTTGTTGGTGGAGAAAGATACCTGGCTGGTCTCTTACAGCACGCGTATGTGCTCTTCGATCAGGCTGGCCAAGGTCTCCGCCGCGTTGTCGGCCGTGCTGTCCAGCCGCACCAGGTGCAGGCGTTCCTCGTCGGTGAAGTCTTCGAAGGCGTCCTGCTGCGCCGCCAGCACCGCCAGGCTCAACGATTCGTCTCGCTCATTGCGCACCGCACGTTTGCTGATGCGACGTCTTAGCGTCTCGTCGTCGGCCTCGAAGCTTACCAGCAGCACTGGCAGTCCCCGGGCCTCGGCCTGCCAGCGCAACAGCTCGCGCTGCTTGCGCTCGAGGAAGGTGCCGTCGACACAGACCATGTAACCGGCGTCCAGCAGAATCCCGGCGCAGGCGGCCAGGCGCTGGTAGGTCTTGTCGGTGGCCTCGCGGGTATAGATATCCACAGGCAGATCGTCACTACCCTGTTGTGGATTGAATCCATGCAGCACCAGGCGCTGAACATCAGAGCTCAGTCGCACCGCCCCCTGGCGTCCCACCAGGGTACGGGTGAAGCGGCTCTTGCCGCTGCCCGACACCCCGACGCCGATCACCAGCGGCGGAAAGCGGAACTCCGCGTGGCGCTCCGCCAGGGTCAGGTAGCGGCGGAAACTGTTCATGGTCTCGGCCATCAGCGACGGACGCTCCTGGCCGCTCACCTGGCGACGCTGCAGCGCACGGCGCATGCCCGCCATGGACTCGATGACCTGCAACAGTGACAGGATCCGTGCCAGCTCGTAGTCGCCACTGCGACGTAGATAGCCATCCAGCGCCTGATGGGAGAGCGTCATCTCGCCACGCAGTTCGAGTTCCACCCTGAGACTCGCCAGGTCATGGCCGGGATCTGCCATCTCGGGATAGTCGAAGGGCTTGGGATCCTGGGCGGCACTCTGGGCGACTACCAGACGCCCGTTGTCACACAGACGTACATCGGAGTACTCCATGTACCAACGGCTGGGACGCAGGCGATCCTTGCGCACCTCGATGATCGGAGCGAGACGATCGAATTCCTGATCCAGCCACACCTTGAGGGCGTCCAGGCGCTCGACGTCCTCGTCCCCGGTCAGCAGGGATCGACAGGCCGAGAACTCGGCCTCGCTGCGGTGCTTGAGCACCGTCAGCGGTTCCGGCAAATCGCTCTCCGGCGGCAACGGCTCGGCGTGAAACTCGGCCAGCGCGTCCAGCAGTTCTTCCAGGGTAAATGGCTCCAGCGCGGTGTCCGGCGAAGCGGCGTCATTGCCAGTCATGGTCGGCTCCTGTCAGGCCTGGGTCGTCATCTGGGCGAAGGCTTTCTCGGCAGCGTCCAGGGTCACCTGGATATCCTCCGGCGTGTGTGCACTGGACATGAAGCCAGCCTCGTAGGCCGACGGCGCCAGGTAGACTCCCTGCTCGAGCATGGCGGTGAAGAAACGGCGGAAGGCATCGGCGTCACAGGCGGTGGCCTGGGCAAAGTTCTCGACGCTGCTCTGGGCGGTGAAGAATACCCCGAACATCCCTCCCACGCGCTGGGTGATCATGTCGATACCAGCCTCGCGTGCCCGGCTTTCAAGCCCGTTGCACAGGGTCTCGACACGCTGCGCCAGGGCCTTGTGAAAGCCCGGCTCTTTCAGCTTGGTCAGCAGTGCCACCCCCGCCGCCATGGCCAGCGGATTACCGGCCAGGGTGCCGGCCTGGTACACCGGTCCCAGCGGCGATAGTTCGCTCATGATCTCGCGGCTGCCACCGAAGGCACCCACCGGCATGCCGCCACCGACGATCTTGCCGAGACAGGTCAGATCCGGGGTCACGCCAAAGTGTGCCTGGGCGCCGCCCAGGGCGACACGGAAACCGGTCATCACCTCGTCGAAGATCAGTACGCTCTGGTGGCGGTCACAGACCTGGCGCAGGGTCTTGAGGAAGTCGGCACTCGGCGCGATGCAGTTCATGTTGCCGGCCACCGGCTCGACGATGATGCAGGCGATCTGACTGCCGATCTCCTCGAAACAGCGCTCCACCTCGTCGATGTCATTGTAGGACAGCGTGATGGTATGTTCGGCCAGAGCGGCAGGCACCCCGGGAGAACTGGGCTCACCGTGAGTCAGCGCGCCGGACCCCGCCTTGACCAGCAGCGAATCGCTGTGACCATGGTAGTTGCCCTCGAACTTGACGATCTTGTCCCGCCCGGTGAAGCCACGGGCCAGGCGAATCGCCGACATGGTCGCCTCGGTGCCCGAGTTGGTCATGCGCACCATCTCGATGCTCGGAATGATCTCGCAGATCAGCTCCGCCATGGTGGTCTCGACCGCAGTCGGGGTACCGAAGGACAGGCCCTTGTCGAGGCGCTCGCGCACCGCGCCCAGCACGTCGGGATCGGCATGGCCGGTGATCATCGGTCCCCAGGAGCCCACGTAGTCGACGTAGCGCTTGCCTTCGACATCGAAAAGGTAGGCGCCCTTTGCGCTCTCCATGAACACCGGCGGACGATGCAGCCCCTTGAACGCGCGCACCGGTGAGTTGACGCCACCGGGAATGTGCCGACAGGCCTGTTCGAAGAGCTCAGCGGATGTGGTCATGGCAACCTCTTTGCCCAAAAGTGAAATTCAATCATCGATGCCACAGACATCGATTCAGCGCGACACCGCCTGTGGATAACCCTGTGGAGGGCATGGGATAACCCGGTGAATTGGGCGCCAATACCTTCCAACAGGGGCTGATCGGGGTCTCTCATGCCGACTGCCGTGTCGCCATCATACCTTGACCTCGTCCGGCGAAAAGCGCGGCGTCGGCATTTTCCACAGCCGGCGAGGCAACGACTGCCCCTGGCCGGGCGTCCAGCCATGGGCCAGCGCCTGCCAGGCAAACACCTGAGCCTGCTCACAAGCCTGCACCAGACTTTCTCCCGCCGCCAGTCGCGTAGCCACGGCAGCGGCCAGGGTACAACCGGAACCATGGAAGGTCGCCGGCAAGCGGGGCCAGGTCCACTGACGATCGCTGTCCGGAGTATGCAGGGTATGGGCGACACGCCCCTTGGCCGTCTGGCCCTGGGGATCATCGGTGCCGGTCACCAGCACCGCCTGACAGCCCTGGTGCATCAGACTGACACAGCGCTCGGTATCATCCTGGTAGTCGAGCCCAGCCAGGCGTGCCAGTTCGCCGCGATTGGGGGTCAGGATATCGACCCTCGGCAGCAGACGCTCGAAGTAGGCGTCGATCAGCTCCTGGGTCGCAAGCGGTGATCCGCCCCCCGCCTTGAGCACCGGATCGGCAACCACCGGCACACCGGGCCGGCGGCGCACCACATCGACCACCGCGTCCAGCGCCTCGAGGTCGGCGATCAGACCGATCTTGATCGCCGCGATCGGCAGGCTCTCCAGCGCTGCGGCCGCCTGGCGAATGGTCGAGGCCGGCACCGGGTGCACCGCCTGGACGTCGACGAGGTCCTGTACCGTCAGTGCGGTAGGCACGGTCAGCGCCCAGCCTCCGCAGGCGGCCACGCTCTCGGCGTCGGCCACCAGGCCGGCACCGCCGGTCGGGTCATGCCCGGCCAGCACCAGCACCATCGGCAGGTGGGGCGAAGTCGAAGGACTCAGGCTATTCAAAAGGGTTTCACCACGGCCAGGATCACGATAGCCACCAGTGCCAGCACCGGCAGTTCATTGAACACACGAAAGAAGGTGGCACTGCGACGGCAACGATCCTCGGCCAGCTGCTTCAGGTAGATCAGGCAGACATGGTGATAGGCCACCAGCGCCACCACCAGCGCCAGCTTGGCGTGCAGCCAGCCCTGGCTCATCAGGGCCGGGTTCAACCACACCAGCAGGGCCCCCAGCAGCAATACCGCCACCATCGAAGGTGTCATGATGCCGCGATAGAGCTTGCGTTCCATCACCATGAAGGTATCCATGCTGGCGTACTCGCCCTTGTCCCGGGCCATGGCGTGGTACACGTAGAGCCGTGGCAGATAGAACATGGCGGCGAACCAGGTCACGATCGACATCAGGTGAAAGGCTTTTATCCACAGATACATGGCGACTCCTCAGGCTGTGGATGGATCAGACAGGCGGTAGTACCGCTCAATGGCATCCCGGGTGATGATACCGGAAATTCGCTTCTGCTTCGGTCGATAGCCGTGTTCCACGTAGAGTCCATCCACCTTGCTTTCGTTCAGCACGTTCAGCGCCTCGGTCAGGGTCGCCTGCAGGTGGATGGCCACCAGGTCCAGTCGCTGGCCGGGGATTTCCAGTAGGTCCAGCAACGCCTCCTTGTCTTCATCGGGGCTGGCCGTCGCTGGTGACACCGGCGGTGGCGAGCGATCGACGTTCTTGCCCGCGATAACATCCGCCTGGCCACCGGGGGCGCCCCCCTTGTCCATCAACACCTCCATGGCGGCATTGTCGTCGCTGGCTTCGCGTTGATCTTCCGGCGCCGCCTTGGGTTCCTGTTTCTCCCGCTGTCCCTGCTGCTGCTCCTGCTCCTGCTGCTCGAGCAGATAACGCGCCAGGTCGGCCGCCTTCAGCGCCAGGGTCGGCTTGTCGTCGGTGGAACGTTCGATGATGATCCACACCGGTTTGGCCTCGAGCAATGCCCGAGCCTGGGTCTCCGAGATCCGTCGCCTGGTGCGCACCAGGCTGCGCTCCATCACCGCCGGCACCGACACCCGCGACAACGCCTGCATCAACGGTTGCTGAAGGGGGTGCAGACCATGGCGTTTGACGCTGATAAAGAAGCCGTCACAGCGACACAGCTGGCGCGCGGTCAGGCAGGACACCACCACCGCCAGCATGCCCGGCAACAGAATATGCGGCATATGGGTCAGTTCGAGCAGCGCCATCAGCGCCGCCAGCGGCGCCTGCAGCACCGCCCCCATCATCGCCGCCATGCCGATCATCGCGAATAGCCCAGGGTCTGCGGCCTTGTCCGGCCACATCCAGCCCCCGGCAATGCCGAACAGCGCCCCGGCGGCCGCGCCCACCACCAGCACCGGGCCGATGATGCTCACCGGCACCCCGCAGCCTACCGCGAAGGCAGTCAGCAGAAGCTTGCCCAGCACCAGCGCCATCAGAATATCCAGCGTCAAACGATTGAACAGCGCATCGGACAGGCTGTCGTAGCCGATGCCCTGGACCTGGGGGTAGCACCAGGCCAGTAGCGCCGCCAGGGCACCGACCAGTGCCAGGCGCCACCACAGCGGCAGGCTGGCGATGCGCTCCGAGCGCGAGACATGGATGAACAGACCCGCCAGCAGACCGATACCGAAGGCCATGGCAGCGATCCAGTAGATATTGAACAACGAGCCCATGGACAGATCGGGAACCGCGAAGGCAGGGTCGGCGCCATAGACCAGCTGGGAGACCAGGGCTCCCATGCAGGCCGCCAGGATGACCGGCATGAAGCCAACGATGGTGTATTCCATCATCACCACCTCCATGGCGAAGATCACCCCGGCGATGGGCGTATTGAAGGAGGCGGCGATGCCTGCCGCGGTACCGCAGGCCACCAGCACCCGAAGGCTGTTGTGGGGCAGGCGCAGCAGTTGGCCGAGGCCACTGGAGGCGGCGGCGCCCAGGTGGATCGCCGGGCCCTCGCGCCCGGCAGATAGTCCCCCGACCACCGACACCACCCCCACCCACCACTGGTTCAACCAGTTGCGCAGCGGAAAGCGGCCCTGGTGATAGGTCAGGCGTTCGATCACATGGCTGACGCCGATCTTGCGGGCGGCCAGTGGCTGACGCCACAGCAGCACACCAATCACCGTCACCGCGATGATCGGCAGCACCATGCGCAGGCCGGTAGACAACTGCTCGAAGGCTTCGGGATCGTCGTAGGGCATCACCAGCATGGCGCCGACCATCAACGCCAGCCGGAAGACCACCATCAGACTGCCGGTGATCAGCCCCGTCACCACCCCCAGCACGCACAGTTGCGGCAGGGCGTCGACGCTCGCCAGCTGGCGACGGAAGGCATCAAGACTGAGATCGGGCAGGCGCATGGAGGTGTGGGTCGCTTCCTTGAGAGCGAAGGGTCGAGTCCCTGACGCAAGATGAAAGGCAGGCTTACCTTAGGTGACTATCTCTTGTGTATCATAGAACGTGACTTGGCACCCAGGCCGCCGTCATCGTCGTCTCTCGGAACCCCCATCGCCTGGCCCGAGAATATCCAGGCAGGCCTGTGGCCAGGCCATTCGGCTCGCCTTGCGGGCGGCCACATTTCCATGGCAATGCGCTGAAACAGCAAAGTGCAAAGGAGCGTTACGTGATCAAGGTTGGAATCGTCGGCGGCACCGGTTACACCGGCGTCGAACTGCTCAGGCTGCTGGCGCGCCACCCCGAGGTGGAGGTGGACGCGATCACCTCACGAAGCGAAGCCGGCCTCGGCGTGGCCGAACTCTATCCCAACCTGCGAGGTCACTACGACGAGCTGCGCTTTTCCGAGCCTGACCCGGAGCGCCTGGCGCGCTGCGATGCGGTGTTCTTCGCCACGCCCCACGGCGTCGCCCACGCGCTGGCCGGCGACCTGCTGGAGCGAGGCACCCGGGTGATCGATCTGTCAGCCGATTTCCGCCTGCGCGACGCCGGCGTCTGGGCCGACTGGTACGGCCAGCCTCACGGCGCCCCGGGTCTGCTCGAGGAAGCCGTCTACGGCCTGCCCGAGGTCAGCCGCGATCAGATTCGCCAGGCCCGCCTGATCGCCGTCCCCGGCTGCTATCCCACCGCGGTGCAGCTTGGCTTTCTGCCGCTGCTGGAAGCCGGGCTGATCGACGCCGACCACCTGATCGCCGACTGCAAGTCCGGCGTCACCGGTGCCGGCCGTGGCGCCAAGGTGCCCTCGCTGCTCGCCGAGGCCAGTGAATCGATGAAGGCCTACGGCGCCTCCGGCCATCGTCATCTGCCGGAAATTCGCCAGGGGCTCGGCGACGCCGCCGGGGGTGAGGTCGGGCTAACCTTCGTGCCCCACCTGACGCCGATGATCCGCGGCATCCATGCCACCCTGTACGGGCGCCTGACCGGCGACCCCGGTGATCTCCAGCGTCTGTTCGAAGACCGCTTCGCCAACGAGCCCTTCGTCGACGTGATGCCCGCCGGCAGCCACCCCGAGACCCGTAGCGTCAAGGGCGCCAACCTTTGCCGCATCGCCGTACATCGCCCCGGCAACAGCGACACCGTGGTGGTGCTGGCCGTCATCGACAACCTGGTCAAGGGTGCCTCCGGCCAGGCCATCCACGCCCTCAATCTGATGTTCGACTTCGACGAGACCGCTGGTCTCGACGCCCCGGCGATGATGCCC
The DNA here is from genome assembly GCF_040070555.1 of Halomonas sp. H10-59. Classification (NCBI taxonomy): domain Bacteria; kingdom Pseudomonadati; phylum Pseudomonadota; class Gammaproteobacteria; order Oceanospirillales; family Halomonadaceae; genus Halomonas; species Halomonas sp. H10-59. Next base: position 4,759,221 of record NZ_CP098828.1, on the reverse strand, counting down.
TGAGGTCTATCCCCCCGCTTGCTGCGGGGGGATGTCGACGTACCAGGCGCCTTACCTCCGAGGAAAAGTTGACCCTTTTACTCTGGCTTGGGGATAATGACCGATGCGGTCGACGTCGGCTGATCGGCGACATCGACCGCTTTGACCCTGTTTCTCGACCCCGGGAGCTCTCATGAGCGGTGCCGAATCCTTTGTCCCCACCCCGCTACTGCTGTCCGACAACGCCCAGCGCCGACTCAAGGCACTGATGGCCGAAGACGGCGCCAGCAACATCGCCCTGCGCGTCTATGTCACGGGAGGCGGCTGCTCGGGATTTCAGTACGGCTTCGACGTGGCCGACGGCGTCAACGACGACGACACCGAGATTTCCTTCGGCGATGTCTCGCTGGTGGTCGACCCGCTGTCCTACCAGTACCTGGTCGGCTCCACCATCGACTATGAGGAAGGCCTGGCCGGCGCACGCTTTCTGGTGCAGAACCCCAACGCCACCACCACCTGTGGTTGCGGCGCCTCCTTTATGGTGTAGCGACCTTGCTGCGCGTCAGCCGACGCGACAGCAACACGCCTTTCCAGATAGCGCTTGATACAGCCCTTGATGCCACCCTCGACGCAGCCTCCCGGCTGCGTCTTGCATTGTGTTGTGGCGCCGCCAGCGTTGGCCCAGCGGATTCTCCCCCAACTTGACCCCTTCCCCGCAACTCGCCATGGTAGTTGAGGATTTCACAATAACGTCAACTGGGGAAAATCATGAAAACCGCCCTTACTTCTGCCGCTCTTACCTCCGCCCTGCTCACCTTCGGTGTCATCGGCAGCGCTCAGGCCGAGACCCTGAACGTGGCCACCGACCCGAGCTTCGTGCCGTTCGAGATGATGGACCAGGAATCCGGCGAAATGGTCGGCTTCGACATGGACATCATTGCCGAGCTGGCCGAGCGTGCCGGTTTCGAATACGAACTGCGCACCATGGACTTCAACGGCATCATTCCCGCCGTCCAGACCGGTAACGTCGACATCGCCATCGCCGGTATCACCATCACCGACGAACGTGCCGAGATCGTCGACTTCTCCGACCCCTACTACGACAGCGGTCTGAAGATCCTGGTCAACGCCGACGAAGAAGGCGTCAGCGAGATCGATGACCTGTCCGGTATGCGTATCGGCACCAAGATCGGCTCCACCAGCTATGACTTCCTCCAGGAAAACCTGGGCGAGGACGCCGAGATCACCCCCTATCCGGGCACCAGCGACATGTACATGGCCCTGCTCGGCGGCAGCGTCGATGCCGCCTTCTACGACGCCCCCAACGTCGGCTACTTCTCCCAGACCCGTGGCGAAGGCAAGGTCAAGGTCGTTGGTCCGCTGTACGAAGGCCAGCAGTACGGCATCGTCTTCGTCAAGGGCAGCGAGTGGGTAGAGCCGGTCAACGAGGCCCTGGCGGCGATGAAGGAAGACGGCACCTACGACGAGATCCACGCCAAGTGGTTTGGTTCCACCAGCGAGTGATCGCAGTCCATAGCGACCTGGGCAACCGACCTGGGATTCATGGGGGCCGGTACACGACCGGCCCCCTTGGTGTTACCCGGACGTCACCCCGAGGCACTGTCTCGACCCCGGCATCAAGGCCTTTCGCCTTGTCCTGATTTCACGTGCATGACGGAGACCCACTCGTGGACGTCAACTTCCAATTCGACTGGTCGGCGGCGCTGTCCTCCATCCCCCAGCTGCTGACCGGCATCCCCTATACCCTGCTGATTTCCTTCGGCGGTCTGGCCATCGGCTTTGTCATCGGCATCATCTTCGGCCTGTTGCGCATTTCCCCGAGCGCCTGGCTGCGTGTTCCCGCCGTGGCCTACATCGAAATCTTCCGCGGCACCCCGGTACTGGTACAGGTGCTGTTCATCTTCTATGGCCTGCCGAGCATCCTTGGTGGCCCCATCGATGCGGTCACCGCAGGTATCGCTGCCATCGCCGTCAACTCCGGCGCCTACATCTCGGAGATCGTGCGCGGTGGTGTGCAGTCCATCGAGCGCGGCCAGCGCGAGGCCGGCCTGTCGCTGGGCCTGTCCCGCCGCCAGACCTTCCGCTACATCATCTGGCCCCAGTCCTTCCGCCGCATGATCCCGGCGCTGGGCAACCAGGCCATCATCAGCATCAAGGACACCTCGCTGTTCGCCGTCATCGGCGTTGGCGAGCTGGTGCGCCAGGGCCAGATCTACATCGCCACCACCTTCACCGCCCTGGAGGTCTATCTGATGGTGGCGCTGCTCTATCTTGCCATCACCCTTTCCTTGTCCTTCGCCCTGCGCATGCTCGAGCGCAAGGGCCTGGTGGGCCAGTGAGGTGCAACATCCCATGGAAAATTCCGACATGAACCCAGCCTCTCACGCCCAGGGCGAGCCCATCGTCCGTATCGACAAACTCAACAAGCACTTCGGCTCGCTGCACGTGCTCAAGAACATCGACCTTGAGGTGGCCCAGGGCGAAGTGGTGGTCGTCATCGGCGCCAGTGGCTCCGGCAAGTCGACCCTCATCCGCTGCGTCAATGGCCTGGAAGAATTCCAGCAGGGCGCCCTCAGGGTCGACGGCAACGACCTCAAGCCCGACGGCAAGGCCAGCCAGGCGCTGCAGACCATCCGCACCGAGGTCGGCATGGTGTTCCAGCAGTTCAACCTGTTCCCTCACCTCAGCGTGCGTGACAACGTCACCCTGGCCCCGATGAAGGTGCGCGGCGAAAGCCGTGACAAGGCCGAGGCCACCGCGGAACGGCTGCTCGATCGGGTCGGCATCAAGGACCAGGCCGACAAGTACCCGACCCAGCTCTCCGGCGGTCAGCAGCAGCGCGTGGCGCTGGCCCGCGCACTGGCCATGGAGCCCCGTCTGATGCTGTTCGACGAGCCCACCTCGGCGCTGGACCCGGAGATGATCGGTGAGGTGCTCGACGCCATGCGTGAGCTCGCCAGAGAAGGCATGACGATGATGATCGTGACCCACGAGATGGGCTTCGCCCGGGAGGTCGCCGACCGCGTGATCTACATCCACAAGGGTGAGATCGTCGAGCAGGGCAAGCCCGAAGAAGTCTTCGACAATCCGCAGAATGAACGTACCCAGAGCTTCCTGGCGCGAGTGCTCAAGCACTAAAAAAACCGCCCGTTCGAGCCTCTCAAACGCCCTGTCGAGTGATCGACAGGGCGTTTTTTTGGCTTTTTGGGGCTGTGGACAAGATTTTTCACATTTGGCTGCGAAGCCCACTGCCACGGGGGCTGTGGGCAAGTCGGCGAGTTGTTCACCGTCGCGGTGACAACCGCCCCCGAGCTCGGTGGATAACTGGTGGAAGCCGAGTCCTGTGGGCAAGTCGTGATTGTGTCCACAGGCAGATAACACGCCATCAAACGCTGGTACGTCCCTTGTCCAACAAAGGATCAACATTGTACCTATTTGTTTTTTGTAGATTTAAATGGTTTTTCCACAGAAAGTGTCCACACCAGTAGTTACAACCACTACAGAACTTCCTTTCTTATTCTTTTATTTTTTTATAGGTAGGTAAGTGAAGCTCCTGCCTGACAGACGGGGTGTGGAAAACCCTGACGTTTACCCACAGGAGGGTTTATACTGGCCGGCTATTTTTCGTACGAACCCAATATCCAGACCGCTGGCGCGCTGCGCCGAACGAGGTGAACCTTGGAGTATCCCGACCGCTTTGACGTCATCGTCATCGGCGGTGGCCATGCTGGAACGGAAGCTGCCCTGGCCTCTGCCCGCATGGGTTGCCAGACCCTGCTGTTGACCCACAACATCGAGACCCTGGGCCAGATGTCCTGCAATCCCGCCATCGGCGGGATCGGCAAGAGTCATCTGGTCAAGGAAATCGACGCCCTCGGCGGCGCCATGGGATTGGCGACGGACCTGGGCGGGATCCAGTTTCGCGTGCTCAACGCCCGCAAGGGCCCCGCGGTACGGGCGACCCGTGCCCAGGCCGATCGTGTGCGCTACAAGGCCGCGATTCGTGGCATGCTGGAAAACCAGCCGAACCTGACGCTGTTCCAGCAGGCTGCCGGCGACCTGATCGTCGACCAGGACACCGTGCGCGGCGTGGTCACCGAGACCGGACTGCGTTTCCTGGCCGAAACCGTGGTGCTGTGCACCGGCACCTTCCTCGGCGGGGTGATCCACATCGGGCTGGACAACAGCCGTGGTGGTCGTGCCGGGGATCCGCCCTCCAACGCCCTGGCCGAGCGTCTGCGCGCCTTGCCGTTTCGGGTCGATCGCCTGAAGACCGGCACCCCGCCGCGCATCGATGCCAAGAGCGTCGACTTCTCGCGCCTCGAGGAGCAGCCGGGCGACAGTCCGACACCGGTGATGTCCTACCTGGGATCGCGGGACATGCATCCGCGCCAGGTCAGCTGCCATATCGCCCATACCAACGAGCGCACCCACGAGATCATCTTCGACAATCTCGATCGCTCGCCGATGTTCTCCGGGGTGATCGAAGGGGTCGGGCCGCGCTACTGCCCGTCCATCGAAGACAAGGTCCACCGCTTCGCCGACAAGACCAGCCACCAGGTATTCGTCGAGCCGGAGGGTCTGGATACCCATGAGCTATACCCAAATGGTATTTCGACCTCCTTGCCCTTCGACGTGCAGCTCAAGGTGGTGCGCTCCATCGAAGGTCTCGAGCGGGCCCATATCACCCGTCCGGGCTACGCCATCGAGTACGACTTCTTCGATCCGCGGGACCTGAAGCACTCGCTGGAAACCAAATTTATCCACAACCTGTTTTTCGCCGGCCAGATCAACGGCACCACCGGCTACGAGGAAGCGGGGGCCCAGGGCCTGCTCGCCGGGCTCAACGCCGCGCGTCGCGCCAAGGCGCTCGACGCCTGGTGTCCGCGCCGCGACGAGGCCTACCTCGGGGTGCTGGTGGATGACCTGATCACCCTGGGCACCAAGGAGCCCTACCGGATGTTCACCTCCCGCGCCGAGTACCGGCTGTTGCTGCGTGAGGACAACGCCGACATGCGCCTGACCGAACACGGTCGCGCACTGGGTCTGGTGGACGATGAGCGCTGGGCGCGGTTCAGCGACAAGCGTGAAGCGGTGGAGCGCGAGAGCGCCCGGCTCAAGGCGACCTGGGTGCAGCCCGGGACCGATGCCGCCGCCACCATCGAGCGAATCACCGGCAAGCCGCTGGCCCGCGAGTACAGCCTGATGGATCTGCTCAAGCGCCCGGAACTCGGCTATGCCGACGTGGCTGCGGCCAAGGGTGAGCCGGTGAGCGACGAGACGGTCGCCGAACAGGTCCAGATCCAGGCCAAGTACCAGGGCTACATCGATCGTCAGCAGGACGAGATCGACAAGCTCAAGCGTCACGAGTCCATGGCCCTGCCGACCGATCTCGACTTCAGCCGAGTCGAGGGGCTGTCCCACGAGATTCGCCAGAAGCTCGCCGAGGCGCGCCCGGAGACCCTGGCCCAGGCCGGGCGGATCAGCGGGGTGACCCCGGCGGCGGTATCGATCCTGCTGATTCACCTCAAGAAACGCCGGTTGCTCGATGATCGCGAGGTGGCCAGCGGATGAGTCAGGCGATGTCCCCGGCCCTGCAGCAGCGACTGCACGAGCGCTTGAGCGAGGGCCTTGCCGCCCTCGAGATCACGGCCACCGCCGCCCAGCTTGACCAGCTTCTGGCCCTGGTGGGTCTGTTGCACAAGTGGAATCGGGCCTATAACCTCACGGCGGTACGCGATCCGCTGGACATGGTCTCTCGCCACGTGCTCGACAGCGCCGCGGTGCTGCCCTGGGTCAAGGGCCCACGGGTGCTCGACGTGGGCGCGGGGCCTGGCCTGCCCGGCCTGGTGCTGGCGATCCTCAACCCCGAGCTCGACGTCAGCCTGCTCGACAGCAACGGCAAGAAGGTACGCTTTCAGCGTCAGGCGGTGATGGAACTTGGGCTTGCCCGGGTGACCCCGATCCAGGCGCGAGTGGAAGCCTATACCCCGGCCGACGGCGGGTTCGATCAACTGATCTCGCGGGCCTTTGCCAGCCTCGAGGACTTCGTCGAGCTGACCCGGCCGCTGCTGGCGCCCCACGGCCAGTGGCTGGCGATGAAAGGGCCGGCGGTGGACGGCGAGCTCGAACGCCTGGAGGACGACGTGCGCTGTGTCTCGCGCCATGCGTTGAGGGTGCCGTACGAGTCAGCGGGTCGAGAACTGGTTATGCTGGAACCCGAGGCCGGGGGCCGCTAGGCTCGGGCTTGGGGTTCGGTTTCACGATTTTGCCGCCACCAGCCACCCGAGAATTTCCACGCAAGGATGACGTCGTGACCAAAATCATCGCCTTGACCAACCAGAAGGGTGGGGTCGGCAAGACCACCTCTGCCGTCAACCTGGCCGCCAGTCTGGCGTCGCTGGATCGCCGCGTACTGCTGGTCGATCTCGATCCCCAGGGCCACGCCACCATGGGCAGTGGTGTCGACAAGCACAGCCTCGAGGGCAGCGTGCTCGACGTCATCCTGGGCGACAAGCGCCCGGTGGAGGTCATCCTCGACTGCCCCGAGGCGGGCTACGCCTTGCTGCCGGGCAATGGCGACCTGACCGCCGCCGAGGTCGAGCTGCTCGATCGTGGTGAAGGCCGCGAGCGGGCGCTGGCCAAGGCGCTGGACGAAGTCGCCGGCGAGTACGACGTGGTGATGATCGACTGCCCACCGTCGCTGAACATGCTCACCGTCAATGCGCTGACCGCCGCCGATGGGGTACTGATACCGCTGCAGTGCGAGTTCTATGCCCTGGAAGGCCTGTCGGCGCTGCTCGACACCGTCGAGCAGATCAAGGACAGCGTGAATCCGGGCCTCGAGATCTTCGGGATCCTGCGCACCATGTTCGACGCCCGCAACAGCCTGACCCGGGACGTCAGCAAGCAGCTGCGGGACTACTTCGGCGATGCCCTGCTCAAGACCACCATTCCACGCAACGTGCGGGTTGCCGAGGCGCCGAGTCACGGCCTGCCGGTCACCAAGTACGCACGCTTCTCGCGGGGCAGCCAGGCCCACCGGGTGCTGGCCAAGGAACTGATTCGTCGGCTGTCGCTGTAGCCCCGGCCACGGTGGCAAGGGCCAGCAGTGTCGAATTTTTGAGCGTGCTGTGATGAGGATGAATCGATGACGCGCAAACGCGCCCTGGGACGAGGACTGGATGCGCTGATCGGGGCCGGTGCCCGCCGCCGCGAGAGCCTCGATCTGCCCGAGGTGGATGCCGAGCTGACGACCGACGGCGACGAAGACGCCACGGTGGTGCCGCCTCCCGCGCCGGAGGAACGTCTGGAGCGCCTGCCGCTGGGCCAGCTCAGCCGTGGACGCTACCAGCCAAGGCGCGATATCCAGCCCGAGGCGCTGGAGGAGCTGGCCGACTCGATCCGCGCCCAGGGCGTGATGCAGCCCATCGTGGTGCGTCCGATCGGTCCCGACCGCTATGAGATCATCGCCGGTGAACGCCGCTGGCGGGCCTCCCAGCTGGCCGAACTGGACGTCATCCCGGCGGTGATCCGCGAGGTGACCGACGAGGTGGCCCTGGCGCTGGCGCTGATCGAGAACATCCAGCGCGAGAACCTCAACCCGGTGGAGGAGGCGCTGGCGCTCAAGCGTCTGCTCGATGAATTCGAACTGACCCAGCAGCAGGTCGCCGATGCCGTGGGCCGTTCGCGTACCCAGGTGACTAACCTGCTGCGCCTGCTGGCGCTGGACCCCGAGGTGCAGACGCTGCTCGAACGCGGTGACCTGGACATGGGCCATGCCCGCGCCCTGTTGACCCTGCCGGCGGCCAAGCAGCGCAAGGCGGCCCATGAGGTGGTCAACAAGGACCTGACCGTGCGCGCCACCGAGGCGCTGGTCAAGCAACTGGCCAATGGCAAGCCAAAGGCCGCCAAGACTGCGCCGAATCAGGACGTGGCCCGGCTGGAGACCCGTCTGGCAGATCTGCTCGGCGCCCCGGTCAAGATCAGCCACGGCAAGGCCGGCAAGGGCAAGGTCACCATCCAGTACTCGAGCCTCGATGAGCTCGACGGCATCCTGGGCCACATCCGCTGAGTGGCGACGACCAGAGACAGCGACCGGGTTGCGCGTATCAGCGCAGTAAACCACTTAGGTCGCTAATCACTTTAGCGGCCTTTTCTCCGCATTTGGTCGTAAGCCAGCGCGAAGTGACGACAAATCGTCACGTCTTTGGTTGAAGCCGTTAGGGGGCTTCCCTATAATCGCGCCGGAGTCTGCCGGTGGTCTGTCGCCGGCGATCACGATGGATGACGAGTTCGCGCCAAGAGGCGCGTCGGGAGAGACACTTGGCGGCCAGGATCCAACGACCCCAGGTGCAGCGCCTGCTGATGGCACAGCTCGCTGTGCTGGCGCTGACCAGCGTTGCGGCGGCTGGCATCGACGGTATCTCCGGCGCTTCCTCGGCGGCCCTGGGCGGGCTGGTGGCCTTTTTGCCCAATGTGTTCTTTGCCTGGTGTGTGTTCCGGGCGCAGGGCGCGCGCTACTCCAAGGCCATCGTCAACAATTTCTATCGTGCGGAAGCCGGCAAGTTCGGTTTGACGGCGGCGCTGTTCACCTTGGTGTTCATCGCAGTGCCTCCCTCAAACCCGACTTTTTTCTTTGGCGCTTATGTGGTGACGCTGTTCGTTCATTGGCTGGGGCCCTGGCTGGTGAAACGACCGTCGCACACCTGACAACGAGGCAGACATGGCAGGCACGAATCCGACTCCGACGGAATATATCCAGCACCACCTGCAGAACCTGACCTTCGGGCTGCACCCGGACAATGGCTGGTCGATCGCCCATTCCGCCCAGGAAGCTTCCGACATGGGCTTCTGGGCCGTTCACCTCGATACCCTCGGCTGGTCCGTCGGTCTCGGTCTGATCTTCCTGTGGCTGTTCAAGAAGGCGGCCAACACCGCTACCACCGGCGTGCCTGGTGCGCTGCAGAACTTTGTCGAGCTGATGGTCGAGTTCGTCGACAACTCGGTCAAGGACACCTTCCACGGCAAGAGCAAGCTGATCGCGCCGCTGGCGCTGACCATCTTCTGCTGGGTCTTCCTGATGAACCTGATGGACCTGGTGCCGGTGGACTTCCTGCCGCTGCTGGCGGCCAAGATCGGCGCCCTGTTCGGCGCGGACCCGGCCCACGTCTACTTCAAGGTGGTGCCGACCACCGACGTCAATGCCACCCTCGGCATGGCGCTGTCCGTGTTCGGCCTGATCATCTTCTACACCATTCGTGCCAAGGGCTTCTCCGGCTTCATCGGTGAGCTTACCCTGCACCCGTTCAACTCACCCAACAAGCTGGTCCAGGCGCTGTTCATCCCGGTCAACTTCCTGCTCGAGACCGTGACCCTGATCGCCAAGCCGATCTCCCTGGCCCTGCGACTGTTCGGCAACCTCTACGCCGGTGAGCTGATCTTCATCCTGATCGCGATGATCGGCCTGTGGCAGCTGCCGCTGCACTTCACCTGGGCGGTGTTCCATATCCTGGTCATCACCCTGCAGGCCTTCATCTTCATGATGCTGACCATCGTCTACATGAGCATGGCGGTGGAGAAGCACTGACGGTTTCGCTTCAACCCTAAACCCTAACCCACTGATAAACCTTAGTTTCAACTAAAAACTGGAGAGACCACCATGGAAGCACAAGTTCTGGGTATGACCGCCATCGCCGTGTCCCTGCTGATCGGCCTGGGTGCACTCGGCACCGCCATCGGCTTCGGTATCCTCGGCGGCAAGTTCCTGGAAGGCGCTGCACGTCAGCCGGAAATGGTTCCGATGCTGCAGGTCAAGATGTTCATCGTCGCCGGCCTGCTGGACGCCGTGACCATGATCGGTGTTGGTATCGCGCTGTTCTTCACCTTCGCTAACCCGTTTGTCGGTTAATGTCCGACCGCTCGTCCCGAGCCGTCGATCCGTTAACCCCAAACCCGTAACGCGAGAGGTGCTGGCGTGAACCTGAACCTTACCCTAGTCGGCCAGGCTATCGCCTTTGCGTTCTTCGTCTGGTTCTGCATGAAGTTTATATGGCCGCCGGTCATGCAAGCTCTGCAGGAACGCCAGAAGAAGATCGCCGATGGTCTGGATGCTGCCAGCCGTGCGGCGCGTGATCTCGAGGTGGCCGAGAAAGAGGCCGACGAGACCCTGCGCAAGAGCAAGCAAGAGGCGGCCGAGATCCTGGAACAGGCCCAGAAACAGGCCAACCAGAAGCTCGAGCAGGCACGCGAAGACGCCCGCCTTGAAGGCGAGCGCATGATTGCCAAGGCCAAGTCCGAGATCGAGCAGGAAGTGGCACGCGCGAAGGAAGACCTGCGCGCACAGGTGTCCCGTCTGGCGGTCCTGGGCGCTGAGCGAATCCTGGAGTCCTCCATCGACGAGAAGCAGCACGCTGCCATCGTCGACAAACTCGCCAAAGAGCTCTGAGGAGGTGCCCCATGGCGGAAACGTCAACTATCGCTCGCCCGTACGCCAAGGCTGCCTTTGAGCACGCCGTGGCCAAGGACGCGCTCGACGAATGGTCCGGCATGCTGGCCAGGGTCGCGCAGGTCGTCGGCGACGACGACATGCGCGCCCGGGTGCTCGGCAATCCCAAGCTGTCCAGCGCACAGAAGGCTGATGTTGTCGTCGACGTCTGTGGTGACGCCGTCAATGACGACCTCAAGAACTTCGTTCGCCTGGTCGGCCAGAAGGGTCGCCTGGCGGCGCTCGGCGCCATCGCCGAGCAGTTCGAGGTGCTCAAGGCCCAGCAGGAAAAGCGGGTAGAGGTGGAAATTGTTTCCGCCTTCCCGCTGGCCGAAGCCCAGGAACAATCGCTCGCGAGTGCACTGGCCAAGCGTCTGAACCGCGAAATCTCCATTACCACTCAGGTGGACAAGACGCTCCTGGGCGGCGTGATCCTGCGTGCCGGCGACACCGTCATCGACGGTTCGGTACGTGGTCGATTGAACCGCCTCCAGGAAGCCCTTTCCGCCTGAGTCTGAGGGACATGGCATGCAGCAACTGAATCCTTCCGAGATCAGCGACATCATCAAGCAGCGTATCGAGAAGCTTGACGTCGCATCCGAAGCCCGTAATCAGGGCACGATCGTCAGCGTATCTGACGGTATCGTGCAGATTCACGGCCTCGCCGACGCAATGTTCGGTGAGATGATCGAATTCCCCGGCGGCATCTTCGGGATGACCCTGAACCTCGAGCGCGACAACGTCGGTGCCGTGGTTCTGGGTGATTACCTGCAGCTGGAAGAGGGCATGACTGCCCAGTGTACCGGTCGCATCCTCGAGGTGCCGGTGGGTCCCGAACTGCGCGGCCGTGTGGTCGACGCCCTCGGTAACCCCATCGACGGCAAGGGCGACCTGGGCACCAAGGAAACCGACGCGGTCGAGAAGGTCGCACCTGGCGTCATCACTCGTCAGTCCGTCGACGAGCCGATCCAGACCGGTTTCAAGTCCATCGATGCCATGGTGCCGATCGGCCGCGGTCAGCGTGAGCTGATCATCGGCGACCGTCAGATCGGTAAGTCGGCGATCGCCATCGATGCGATCATCAACCAGAAAGGCACCGGCGTCACCTGTGTCTACGTGGCCATCGGTCAGAAGCAGTCGACCATCGCCAACGTGGTGCGCAAGCTCGAAGAGCACGGCGCCATGGAGCACACCATCGTGGTCGCCGCCGGCGCCGCCGATCCGGCCCCGATGCAGTTCCTCGCCGCCTACTCCGGCTGCACCATGGGCGAGTACTTCCGCGACCGCGGTGAAGACGCGCTGATCGTCTATGACGATCTGTCCAAGCAGGCCGTGGCCTACCGCCAGGTGTCCCTGCTGCTGCGTCGTCCGCCGGGCCGTGAAGCCTTCCCTGGCGACGTCTTCTACCTCCACTCCCGTCTGCTCGAGCGTGCCGCGCGTGTCAACGCCGACTACGTCGAGAAGTTCACCAACGGTGAAGTGAAGGGCAAGACCGGCTCGCTGACCGCACTGCCGATCATCGAGACCCAGGCCGGCGACGTGTCTGCCTTCGTTCCGACCAACGTGATCTCGATCACCGACGGTCAGATCTTCCTCGAGACCGACCTGTTCAACTCAGGCATCCGCCCGGCCATCAACGCCGGTCTGTCGGTGTCTCGTGTGGGTGGCTCGGCACAGACCAAGATCATCAAGAAGCTCGGCGGCAGCGTGCGTCTGGCTCTGGCCCAGTACCGCGAGCTCGCGGCCTTCTCCCAGTTCGCCTCCGACCTGGACGAAGCCACCCGCAAGCAGCTCGAGCACGGTCAGCGCGTCACCGAGCTGATGAAGCAGAAGCAGTACTCGCCGATGTCGGTTGCCGAGATGGCGATCTCCCTGTTTGCCGCCAACGAAGGCTTCCTGGACGACGTCGACGTCAACAAGGTGCTGGACTTCGAACATGCACTCCACGAGTACATGAAGTCCGAGCACGGCGAGTTGCTCGACAAGATCAACGAGTCTGGCGACTACAACGACGAGATCAAGGACGGCCTGAAGCAGGGTCTCGAGAAGTTCAAGTCCTCTCAGAGCTGGTAAGCGTCCACTGGCCCGCCGCAAGGCGGGCCAGATGGTCGAACAGGATTCTGAGGGTCACCGAACAAGGGTAGATCGCCATGGCAGTCGGAAAAGAGATTCGCACGCAGATTGCGAGCATCAAGAACACGCAGAAGATCACCAATGCGATGCAGATGGTGGCGGCGTCGAAGATGCGCAAGACCCAGGAACGGATGTCGGCGAGCAAGCCTTACGCCGAACAGATCCGTCACGTGGTGGGTCATCTCGCCCAGGCCAACCCGGAATACAAGCATCCGTGGATGGAAGAGCGTGAGGCCAAGCGCGTCGGTTACATCGTCGTCTCCAGCGATCGTGGTCTCTGTGGCGGCTTGAACGTCAACCTGTTCAAGGCGACGGTCAAGGACGCTCAGGCGTGGCACGAGAAGGGCGCCGAGCTCGACTTCTGTGCCCTCGGCAGCAAGGCCAGCAGCTTCTTCCGCAAGTATGGGGGAAGCCTGGTCGCCGCCAAGAGTGGCCTGGGGGAAACGCCGAGTCTTGATGATCTGATCGGCAGCGTGAAGGTGATGCTGGATGCCTACGATGAAGGCAAGCTGGATCGTCTTTACGTGGTGCACAACGAATTCGTCAATACCATGACCCAGAAGCCGGTCGTCCGTCAGCTGCTACCGCTGACCGAGGACACCGCAAAGGTCGAGGAAGACGACGAGAACAAGCGTCCCAGCAGCTGGGACTACCTGTATGAGCCGGATGCCAAGGCGCTGCTCGACAGCCTGCTCGTGCGCTACGTTGAAGCGCAGGTGTATCAGGCGGTGGTCGAGAACACAGCGTGCGAGCAGGCGGCACGCATGGTTGCCATGAAGAGCGCGACCGACAACGCGGGCAATCTGATCGACGATCTGGAGCTGGTGTACAACAAGGCCCGTCAGGCGGCCATTACCCAGGAAATCTCCGAGATCGTTGGCGGTGCCGCCGCTGTTTAAGGCATGCAGGTTTCATTTGCAGGTATTAGAGAGGAACCAAGATGAGCGGACGTATCGTACAAATCATCGGCGCGGTGATTGACGTAGAGTTTCCGCGGGACGATGTTCCCAAGGTCTACGACGCGCTGAAGGTCACCGAAAAGGAGACCATCCTCGAAGTCCAGCAGCAGCTGGGCGACGGCGTGGTGCGCTGCATCGCCATGGGCTCGACCGAAGGGCTCAAGCGCGGCATGAACACCGATAACACCGGCGCGGCCATCTCCGTCCCGGTCGGCCAGGAAACCCTGGGCCGCATCATGAACGTGCTCGGCGAGCCGATCGATGAGGCCGGTGAGATCGGCGAGCAGGAGCGCATGCCGATCCACCGCGAGGCTCCGGGCTACGCCGACCAGGCGGCCACCAACGAGCTGCTCGAGACCGGCATCAAGGTCATCGACCTAGTGTGCCCGTTCGCCAAGGGCGGCAAGGTCGGTCTGTTCGGCGGTGCCGGTGTCGGCAAGACCGTCAACATGATGGAGCTGATCCGTAACATCGCCACCGAGCACAGCGGTTACTCCGTGTTCGCCGGTGTCGGTGAGCGTACTCGTGAAGGTAACGACTTCTACCACGAGATGCAGGAGTCCAACGTTCTCGACAAGGTGGCACTGGTCTACGGCCAGATGAACGAGCCGCCCGGGAACCGCCTGCGTGTGGCCCTGACCGGTCTGACCATCGCCGAGAAGTTCCGTGACGAAGGTCGTGACGTACTGTTGTTCGTCGACAACATCTACCGTTACACCCTGGCCGGTACCGAGGTGTCCGCACTGCTGGGCCGTATGCCGTCCGCGGTGGGTTACCAGCCGACCCTGGCCGAGGAGATGGGCGTTCTGCAGGAGCGTATCACCTCCACCAAGACCGGCTCGATCACCTCCGTGCAGGCCGTCTACGTGCCCGCGGATGACTTGACCGACCCGTCTCCGGCGACCACCTTCTCGCACCTGGACGCCACCGTGGTACTGGCGCGTTCCATCGCCGAGCTGGGTATCTATCCGGCCATCGACCCGCTGGACTCCACCTCTCGCCAGCTTGATCCGCTGGTGGTGGGCGACGAGCACTACAACGTCGCGCGCGGTGTTCAGGGCGTGCTCCAGCGCTACAAGGAGCTCAAGGACATCATCGCCATCCTGGGTATGGACGAGCTGTCCGACGAAGACAAGCAGATCGTGGCACGTGCGCGTAAGATCCAGCGCTTCCTGTCACAGCCGTTCTTCGTTGCCGAGGTGTTCACCGGCTCTCCCGGCAAGTACGTGTCGCTGAAGGAGACCATCCGTGGTTTCCAGGGCATCCTGGACGGCGAGTACGACGAGCTGCCCGAGCAGGCCTTCTACATGGTCGGCACCATCGACGAGGCCGTCGAGAAAGCCAACCAGATGAAGTAATCCCTCTAACCGGGAGACGTCATCATGACGAAAACCATCCAATGCGAGATCGTCAGTGCCGAAGCCTCGGTCTACTCCGGTAGTGCCGAGCAGGTGGTGGCGGCTGGCATCCTGGGGGATCTTGGCATCCTGGCCGGCCACACGCCGCTGCTGACCGAGCTGGCTCCGGGCCCTGTGCGGGTGCTCAACGAAGGCAGCGAGGAGCACTTCTACGTCTCCGGCGGCTTTATCGAAGTGCAGCCCGAGAAGGTGATCGTGCTGGCCGACACGGCGGTTCGCGCATCCGATCTGGATGAAGCGGCCGCCGAAGAGGCCCGCAAGCAGGCCATCAAGGCCATGGAGGACAAGTCGGCGGAGCTGGATTACACCCGCGCCGCGGCGGAACTCTCCGAGGCCCTGGCCCAGCTGCGTACCATCCAGCAGCTGCGCAGGAAGGCCGGCAAGGGCTAAGTTCCCTGGCGCCGATGCCCCACGCCCCCCGAATGGCTGACATTCGGGGGGCGTTTTCGTTGGTGATGACGGCAGCGAACCGCGACTGACGCGTCTTCGATGCTTGCCTTGTGTCTAATGTTCATCCAGACATGGCATCATGTCGCCTTTTCGAGCAGCCCCGATAGGTCGTCTCTTGGGGACACTGCGCCTCAGCGATTTGCGGCAAGGACGCCGGCCATGAGGAGACGCCCATGAATCTGACCCCCAGCCTGGATGCGCACAAGCAGGTACTGCTGCGTGCCCTCGATCCCCGCGACAGCAAGACGCTGGAAGCCCGCCTGCCCGAGATTCGCTCGGCGGATCTGGCCGAGATCCTCGAGCGACTGATCGAGGATGAGGACCGCCTGGACAGCGCCGTGGCGCTGTTGGCCTGCCTGCCGGTGGGGCGCCAGGCCAGCGTGTTTGGTCACCTGCCATTCGAGGCCCAGGACGCGATGGCGTCGCGCATCGAGGACGCCTGGCTGTCGCGAATCCTCGACAAGATGGGCTCGGACGAACGTGCCGACCTGTTCAAGGTGCTGGGGGATGATCGCAAGGAGGCGCTGTTACGGCGCATGGCGCGGCGCGAGCGCGAGGCGCTCAAGCGCCTGGCGAGCTACGAAGAGGGCACCGCCGGCGCCCTGATGACCGCCGACTATGTGGCGATCCCGATGGGGCTCACCGTGTCCCGGGCGATGATGCGGGTGCGCCAGACCGCTCCCGACGCCGAGACCGTCTACCAGCTGTACGTGGTGGACGAGCACGGCCGCCTGGCCGGCACCATGTCACTGAGACAGCTGATGGTGGCACGGCCCCAGGCGATCATCGACGAGCTGATGATCCACGACGTCATCAGCATCGGTGTGGACGCCGAGCAGGAAGAGGTCGCCCGGGTGGTGGCGCGCTACGACCTGCTGGCGTTGCCGGTGACGGACACCGACGAGCGACTGGTCGGCATCGTCACCCACGACGACGCCATGGACGTGGTCGAGTCCGAGGCCACCGAGGATATCCACAAGGGCATGTCGATCGGTCAGCTGGAAGGCGGCGTGTCCCGGGTGCCGCTGTGGAGCCTGTATCGCAAGCGAGTGATCTGGCTGGTATTGCTGGTGTTCGGCAACCTCTTCTCGGGAGCCGGCATCGCCCACTTCGAGGACACCATCGCCGCCCAGGTGACCCTGGTGTTCTTTCTGCCGCTGTTGATCGGCAGCGGTGGCAACGCCGGCGCCCAGGCCGCCACCCTGATGGTGCGAGGCATGGCCACCGGCGACGTCGGCATCAAGGACTGGAGCAAGCTGCTCGGCCGAGAACTGCTGGTGGCAGGCTCGCTGGGACTGACCATGGCCCTGGCGGTGGCCCCCATCGGGGTCATTAGAGGTGGTGAGGCGGTGGCCTTGGTGGTGGCCATCAGCATGATCTGCATCGTCTTGTTCGGCAGCCTGCTCGGCATGTGCCTGCCGTTCGTGCTCGATCGGCTGGGCTGGGATCCGGCCACCGCCTCGGCACCGCTGGTCACCACCCTGATCGACGCCTCCGGGGTGGTCATCTACTTTTCCATCGCCACGCTGGTACTGATGGGAACTTGATCGACCGCAGCGGGGGCGGCCAGGGGCCCCCTGACAGCGGACAAGAACGCCCGTGGAGTGTATGCTCTTGCGGGCGTTTTGCCTGTTACCCCTCGCTTACGGGTCACTCCATGGATTGGCTACAGATTGTCGTTCTCTCCCTGATTCAGGGAATCACCGAATTTCTTCCGGTATCGAGCTCCGCCCACCTGATACTGGTCCCCGTGTTCAGCGACTGGCCGGACCAGGGACTGGCCTTCGACGTGGCCCTGCACCTGGGGAGTCTTGGCGCGGTGGTCATCTATTTCCGCGACGAGATCCTGCGCATGCTGTCGAGCTGGTGTGCCAGCGTCGCCGGTCGCGGCACCGATCAGGACGCTCGGCTGGCCTGGTGGGTGATCCTCGCCACCGTTCCGGTGGGGCTGGCCGGACTGCTGTTCAAGGACGTCATCGAGCAGTATGCCCGCTCGCCCATGGTGCTGGCGTTCGGTCTGATCTTCTTCGGCCTGCTGCTGGGGCTGGCCGACTGGCGCTTCAGGGGCTCGCGCAGCGAGTATCAGCTGCGCTGGAGCGATGCCCTATGGATCGGCATCGGCCAGGCGCTGGCGCTGATCCCCGGCACTTCGCGCTCCGGCATCACCATCACCGTGGCACTGATGCTGGGCATGGGGCGCGAAGCCGCGGCCCGCTTCTCGTTTCTGCTGTCGATTCCGGTGATCGTGCTGGCGGGAGGGCTCGAAGCCTGCGAGCTGATTCAGACGGGTGTCGATGTGCACTGGGGTGACATGGCGCTCGGCACGCTGCTGTCCGGCGTCAGCGCCTACCTGTGCATCCATTTCTTCCTGTCGTTCATCAAGCGCATCGGCATGCAGCCCTTCGTCGTCTATCGCCTGCTGCTCGGTATCGCCCTGATCTGGCTGTTTGGCTGATATATCTGAAGAGACCCCTCATGACTGGATTCAAGTTCGCTCGGCGTGGATGGCTGACAACCTGGCTGGCGCCCCTCCTGATGGCACTGCTGGTGTCCGGTTGCAGCGAAGAGACCACTACCCGTTCGCCGATCACCCTGGAAGGCGACATCTTCGGCACCTTCTACCAGATCACCCTGGCCGATCCGCTGACACGCGAGCAGGTCGAGGAGATCGAGCAGGGCGTACTCGACGAGATGCACGCGGTCGACGCCTCCATGTCGACCTGGCGAGAGGATTCGGAGCTGTCCGCCTTCAATCAGTCACCGCTGGGGCAATGGCAGCCGATCTCCGACGAATTCATGGAGGTGCTGGCCATCAGTCAGTCGGTCAACCAGCAAAGTCACGGCGCCTTCGACGTCACCGTCGGTAGCCTGGTCAATCTGTGGAGCTTTGGCCCCGAGGCCCGGCCCCGGGAAATCCCCGAGGAAAACGTACTCGAGCAGCGCTTGTCTCAGGTCGGCATGGACGCGCTCGAGATCGACACCGCCGAGGCCCAGGCCCGTCGCCTGCGTGACGTCTACGTTGACCTGTCCGGGGTGGCCAAGGGGTTCGCCACCGACGAGGTGGCGGCCTATCTGGATCGCCAGGGTATCGCCAACTACCTGGTCAACCTTGGCGGAGAGGTCAAGGTCAAGGGGCGCCGTGACGGCGGCAAGGGGCTGTGGCGCATCGGTATCGAGGTGCCCGAGAATGGTGCGCCCAAGGCTCAGCACGTGGTCGGCCTCGATGACGTCTCGGTGGCGACTTCCGGTGACTACCGTCACTACTTCGAGGCCGATGGCAAGCGCTACTCCCATACCATCGACCCCCGCACAGGGCGCCCCATCACCCATCGGCTGGCCTCGGTGACGGTGGTGCATCCGTCCAATGCCTGGGCCGACGCCTGGGCCACCGCGCTGAGCGTGATGGGCGAAGAGGAAGGCATGCAGGCCGCCATCGACCAGGAGTTGCCGGTGGTGATGCTGGTGCGTCAGGGTGAGGGCTGGGAAAGTCGGGTCAGCCCCGCCTTTGTGACGCGCTTTGGGCAGGAGATGGTCGATACCCTGGGGCTGACGGTGGTGACGGATGTCGACACCCCGCTAGAATAGAAGCGCTGGCCTCTCACGACGGATCACTGAAACCGTTGGTCGGTTCGCTACTGTTGCGATATTTGCTTCGATCTTTTGTTTTAGACAAGGAGTCACGATGAGCCTCGATGTGGTGATTCTCGCCGCCGGACAGGGCACCCGCATGCGCTCGAGCCTGCCCAAGGTGCTGCATACCCTGGCGGGCAAGCCGATGGTCCGTCATGTGGTCGATACCGCCCGGGGTCTCGATGCGGATCGCACCCACGTGGTCATCGGGCACGGTGGCGAGCGGGTTCGCGATGCCCTGGCCGACAGCGAGGTTCGCTTTTCCCATCAGGCCGAGCAGAAGGGTACCGGTCACGCCGTCGCCCAGGCGCTGGGCCAGCTCGGCGATGGCAAGGTGCTGGTGCTCTACGGTGACGTGCCGCTGATCCGTCGGCAAACGCTGGCGGCCTTGCTGGAGCAGGTAGACGAGCGCCACATGGGGCTTCTGACCGTGACCCTGGACGACCCGGCGGGATACGGCCGCATTGTGCGTGACGACCAAGGCAAGGTGGTGGCCATCGTCGAGCAGAAGGATGCCTCTGAAAGCGAGCTTGCGATCACCGAGTGCAACACCGGCATCATGGCCATGACCAGCGCCCAGCTGAAGCGCTGGTTGCCTGAGCTGTCGTCGGACAACGCCCAGGGCGAGTACTACCTGACCGATGTGATCGCCATGGCCGCCGCCGAGGGCATTGAGGTGGCCACTGCCCAGCCGGCACGGCCGATGGAGGTCGAAGGCGTCAACAATCGCGCCCAGATGGCGCGTCTCGAGCGAGCATACCAGCGCGACATCGCCGAGGCGCTGATGGAAAAGGGCGTGGCCCTGGCCGACCCAGACCGTCTCGACGTGCGTGGCAAGCTGACTTGCGGGCACGACGTCTTCATCGACGTGGGTTGTGTGTTCGAAGGCGAGGTGGAGCTCGGCGAAGGCGTGCGCATCGGCCCCTACTCGGTGGTACGCAACAGCCATGTTGGCGCCGAAAGCGTCATCGAGGCCCACAGCATCGTCGACGGTGCAGTATTGGCCGGGCTGAACCAGATCGGTCCCTTCGCCCGGCTGCGTCCTGGCTCGCGCCTGGCGGTCAAGGCCAAGGTCGGCAACTTCGTCGAAACCAAGAACGCCGAGGTGGGCGAGGGCAGCAAGATCAACCACCTGAGCTACGTGGGTGACGCCCGCCTGGGACGCGAGGTCAATATCGGCGCCGGGACCATCACCTGCAACTATGACGGTGCCAACAAGCACCGCACCGAGATCGGTGACGCCGCCTTCATCGGCTCTAATTCGGCGCTGGTAGCCCCGGTCAGTGTCGGCGAGGGCGCCACCGTCGGTGCCGGCTCCACCATCAGCCGCGACGTCGCCGATCATAGCCTGGCGGTGACAAGGTCTCGCCAGATCGCCAAGGCCAACTGGCCGAGGCCGACCAAGGACGAGGATTGACGGACGCTTCCGCCCGTTTCTGCCGTTGCGGCCCCCTCTCGATTGCTGGTCAGCGGTAGCCAATAACGAATCTCTCAAGGAGTGACCCCTATGTGTGGCATCGTCGCCGCGGTGGCCCAGCGCAACGTACAGAACATTCTGCTCGAAGGCCTCAAGCGCCTCGAGTACCGCGGCTATGACAGTGCCGGTATGGCGGTGCGCAGCCCCGAGGGAGAACTGGTGCGCCAGCGCGCGGTGGGCAAGGTGGCCGCGCTCGAGGCGCGACTGGAGGATTCGGCGCTGCCGGGGCTCAGCGGTATTGCTCACACCCGCTGGGCGACCCACGGTCGCCCCAGCGAGCCCAACGCCCATCCCCACCAGTCGCGTGATCGCCTGGCGGTGGTACATAACGGCATCATCGAGAATCATGAGCAGCTGCGTCGGGAACTCACCGATCAGGGCTATGTGTTCGAGTCCGAGACCGATACCGAGGTGATCGCCCACCTGCTGGAGCGTGAGTCTCGCCGCGACGGTGATCTGCTCAGCGCCTTCCAGCGGGTCGTCGCCGGCCTCGATGGCGCCTACGCCCTGGGGGTCATGGCGGTGGACGAGCCCGATGTGGTGGTCGGCGCGCGCAAGGGCAGCCCGCTGGTGGTCGGCGTCGGCATCGGTGAGGCCTTCCTGGCGTCTGACCCGCTGGCGCTGCTGCCGGTGACCGATCGCTTCATCTATCTGCGTGAAGGCGACGTGGTGCGGCTGTCTGCCAATGGTCGCATCGAGATCTTCGATGCCGAGGGGACCGCCGTCGAGCGTGAGGTCCAGACCTTCGAGCATGGTGACGGCGCCGCCAGCAAGGGCGAGTACCGCCACTTCATGCTCAAGGAAATCCACGAACAGCCGGCGGTGATCGCCGCGGCGCTGGAAGGCCGCCTGGGCGACCGCTCGGTGCTGGTGGAAAGCTTCGGCCCCGATGCCGAGCGACTGTTCCAGCAGGTCCGCCAGATCCATATCGTGGCCTGCGGCACCAGCTATCACGCCGGCATGGTGGCGCGCTACTGGCTCGAGCGCTACACCGGCATCCCGGTGCAGGTGGAGGTCGCCTCCGAGTATCGCTACCGCCAGGTGGTGGTGCCCCAGGGTACCCTGTTCGTGACCCTGTCCCAGTCCGGCGAGACCGCCGACACCCTGGCCGCGCTGCGGTTTGCCATGGAGCAGGACAACTACCTGGGCAGCCTGGGTATCTGCAACGTACCGGGCAGCTCGCTGGTGCGCGAGGCCGACCTGAGCCTGATGACCCAGGCCGGCCCCGAGATCGGTGTGGCCTCCACCAAGGCCTTCACCACCCAGTTGACCGCGCTGATGCTGTTCGCCCTGGCGCTTGGCCGAGTGCGAGGCATGGATGAGGACGAGCAAGCCGAGATCGTCGCCGCTCTGCGGACCCTGCCGGCGCTGTGCAGCCAGGTGCTGGGCCTGGACGAGGCCATCGAGCGGCTGTCCATGGCCTTCGCCGAGAAGCACCACGCGCTGTTCCTGGGACGTGGCGCCCACTTCCCCATCGCCCAGGAAGGCGCCTTGAAGCTCAAGGAGATTTCCTACATTCACGCCGAGGCCTACCCGGCGGGCGAGCTCAAGCACGGCCCCCTGGCGCTGGTGGACAGCGAGATGCCGGTGATCTCGGTGGCACCCAACGACGAACTGCTGGACAAGCTCAAGTCCAACCTGCAGGAGGTCAAGGCTCGAGGCGGCGAGCTGTACGTGTTCGCCGACGAGAATGTCGGCCTGAACGCCAGCGAGGGCATCCAGGTGCTGCACCTGCCCCACGTCCACGAGGCACTGGCGCCGATCCTCTACACCCTGCCGCTGCAGCTATTGTCGTACCACGTGGCGGTGCTCAAGGGGACCGATGTCGATCAGCCGCGCAACCTGGCCAAGTCGGTGACGGTGGAGTAGACATACCGTCGGGCGATAGTATGGCAGCGGTCGCAGACTCGGCGTGACGGAAGGGAAATCTTCCCATCAACTCCAGAGAAGGTGTTGATGCAGTCCGTTCTTGTTCTTGGAGGCTAAAGAGAGTGCGGTGACACCCCGGTGTCCCGCGCTCTTTTTGCCTGGGAATGGGGTCCACTTCAGTTCAAGGATGGAGAGCAAGTCACCGATCAATCAGACAGGACTGCGGCCAAATAGCCCGGCACCGGATTTGACGATATCTCGTTGCGTTCTCGGTGGTGATGATTCTGATGTGCTATACAGTCATCAAGGCGTTGAACGGAAAGCGGCGTCGCTTTCGTTGATATTTCCACGCGTTATTTGCGGTCCCCCCTGTTGTGCTGACCTGCACGGGGTAGAGGGTTTCAGGGGAGGGCTGCTGTTTCCGGTGCACATATTGACGCCGAGAGCTCAATCTTTCCGCTACTGGTAAGGGAGCCTCAGCTCTCATCGCTTGTCCTGTCACACGCAACAGCTGACGTGTGCGAGACTCACTCGGCCAGTGTGTTTCCATCCACAGGAGCATCATTCATGAGTACTCAAAGCGAGCAGGCTCCAACCCCGGTTTCGGACGACATGCAGACGGACTATACCGTCGGGCAGGACAACTTCGAGGGCAGCCTGGGGCCTATCGGCTTTGATATACATAACCGGGTCTTCGCCATCTCGGCGCTGGCCTCGATTGTCTTCATCGTGCTGACGCTGCTGTTCCCCGAGCGAGCCGGTAATCTCTTTCAGTCCATTGTCAGCTTCTCCACCGGCACCCTCGACAGCTACTTCATGATCGTGGTGGACGGCTTCATCCTGTTCTGTCTGGCACTGGTCGTGCTGCCATACGGCAAGGTCCGCCTGGGCGGCCCCGACGCCACGCCGGAGTATGGCTACCTGTCCTGGTTTGCGATGCTGTTCGCGGCCGGCATTGGCATCGGCCTGCTGTTCTTCGGCGTGCTGGAACCGGTCTATCACGCCAACGTCTCCTCGCCGCTAGGCACGCCCTCGCCCTTCGGCAGCGACGGGGAACTGAACGCTGAGGCCATCGCCGACGCCACCGCCATGGGGCTGGCCGGCACCTATCTGCACTGGGGCATCCACGGCTGGGCCGTCTACGTGGTGATGGCGCTGGCGCTGTCCATCTTTACCTACAACAAGGGCCTGCCCTTCTCCATCCGTTCGGCGTTCTTCCCGCTGCTGGGTGACCGCGTCTGGGGCTGGTGGGGCCACGTCATCGACATCCTGGCGGTATTCTCGACCTTGTTTGGCCTGGCCACCTCGCTCGGCCTCGGCGCTCAGCAGGCCAACGCCGGCATGAACTTCGTCTTCGGCCTGGACGTCAGCATCACCACTCAGGTGGTCGTGATCGCAGCCGTCACCGCAGTGGCGCTGGTCTCGGTGTGGCGCGGTCTGGAAGGTGGCGTGAAGCGGCTTTCCGAGATCAACATGGGAATGGCCGTGCTGTTCTTCTTCTTCGTGCTGTTCGCCGGCCCGACCCTGGCGGCGCTCGCCGGCTTCTGGGCCGGCCTTGAGACCTACGTGACGAAGTTCATCCCGCTGTCGGCCCCCTTCGGCCGCGAGGACGACGCCTATCGCCAATCCTGGACCATCTTCTACTGGGCCTGGTGGATCAGCTGGGCGCCTTTCGTCGGCATGTTTATCGCCCGCGTCTCCCGGGGGCGCACGGTGCGTGAGTTCGTGATCTGTGTGCTGGTGATCCCGAGTCTGTTCATCTTCATCTGGATGGGCGTGTTTGGCGCCACCGCCCTCGACCAGCTATATGCCAATCCGGCCGGCAGCCTGGTCAAGGAGTACGTGATCGACAGCTACAGTCCCGAGCTGTCGCTGTTCGCCATGCTCAACGAGCTGCCGCTGTCGGGCCTGATGTCGACCCTGGGCGTTATCCTGGCGCTGATCTTCTTCGTCACCTCGTCGGATTCCGGCTCGCTGGTGATCGATACCATCACCGCCGGTGGCAAGATCGATGCACCGCGCCCTCAGCGCATGTTCTGGGCCACGGTGGAAGGCCTGATTGCCATCGTACTGCTGATCGGCGGCGGACTCTCGGCGCTCCAGGCCGGAGTCACGGCCACCGCGATCCCCTTCTCGGTGGTGATGATTGTGATGTGCTACACCATCATCAAGGCGCTGAACGGCGAGCTTCGTCAGTTACGCCGTCGGGGTGGCTGAGTCCTCTCATCATGCGAAATCTGTCGGCTTTCTTTGGTTGTAGATGCTCTATCTGCTGGCACAACAACGTCGACTGACCCCGTTTCGCTGCATCCAGCTTTGCCCGGCCTCACGAGGTCGGGCTTGTTCCCTTCCTGTTGTGTAGTGCTGAGGGAAGCGTAGGCTCAAGTGTCGCCGCAGATCCAGGAGGTGCGGTCGAGGACAACGCGATATTCCGTCTACCGGGGTATGGCTCCCCTTAGCTCGATAGATCAATGTTCAAGTCATTGATGGTAATTAACACAGCTTTTCTAGATAGGCGCTTGAAGAGTGACGCGATCGGAGGCGGCAGCCCAAATCCACATGAAGTGACGAAGAGCTCTTTCCAGAGTGACGTCGGCCGCGAGGTATCGCCAACGGCGCGACGAGTCAGCGTCATAGCTGCGAGGCCAAAGGTGTCCCGGCGCAGCGCCGGGAGGTCTTGAGGCGACAAAGCAGCTTTATCCGGAGTGTTGGTCCTGGGACATCGGAAACCTCGGCCTGCCAGAGGTAGTGCACCTGAATCCCGAGAGGAATGCGGCGCCCCTGGCGGCAGGGTGTTAAAGAGTCAGAATCATTTCATGTGTCATCTGTGTTGACAGGCTCCGCGCTGCCGGTCCGAGAACCAGATCACAAAAACAGCACGTTGATGCAGTGGTATTTTCTTGAGGTCGGCCAGGCGCCGCTTCTACTGCCTATCGATATATGCTGTACCGGTACTTGATAAAGAAGAAAGCTCGGAATTTTCCATATTGTCCGGTTCTAGCATTATGAATTTGTAAGATATATTTCTATTGTTTTGCTAATTCGGATACTTCTTTTTCGTGCTTCATTTGGCACAATATCAAACGCCGTTCTCGAACCTTCGTTTCTATAGTCGTTAGTTAAGCGCTTGGTTATACGTGGTCGCCATTCCTGCGAGTGGTTTGCTGGTCATGCCTGGGTCTCCGAGCGTGTAGGCGTCGGTGATTCAGTTCAGCGACAGCCGCCATGACGACCGCCACGACAACGATAATGAAGGGGGACGGCGATGAGCGGATTGCGATCCACAAGCGCCTTGCTGACGGGAACCGGCCTTTGTCTGCTGATGCCGATCGCGGCCGAGGCGCAGACGTCGATGCAGGAACTCAATGACCTGAAGGCCCAGATCGAACAGCTCAAGGCCCAACAGCAGGCGGCCATGCAATTGGTCGAACAGCAGCAGGCCCAGATCGATAACCTGATCAACCAGCAGGCCAGCATGCAACAGGACGTCGCCGACGTCAGCGAGAACGTGGTCAAGCGCACCGACAGTGGCGACTTCCTGGTGGGAGATACCACAGTGTCCTTTGGCGGCTACATCAAGGCTCAGGCGGCGTTCTCCGACAATGGACTCAGCGACGGCAAGGCCAACGAGACGGTGACGGCGGGGCTGTTGCGCGCCACCGACGATGACGCCGACAACCGCGTCAGTTTCAGTGCGCGGGAAACGCGTCTGAGCTTCGGTACCAGTACACCGCTGGGTGGCGATACCATGAAGACCTATATCGAGACGGATTTCTATGGCGCCGACGACGAAGCCAACGAATTTGTTTCCCACTCCTACGCGCCGCGGCTGCGCCACGCCTACCTGAGCTGGGGCAACTGGCTGGCCGGGCAGTACTGGTCAACCTTCATGGATCTCAAGGGGCTTGGCGAGATCGACGCCTTCAGTACCCATACCGGCTCGATCTTCGTGCGCCAGCCACAGCTTCGCTATACCTATCCGCTGGATTGGGGCAGCCTGCAGTTCGCGGTGGAGAATCCCGAGGACGGCGACGACGACCAGGACACCCCGGACATGGTGGCCCGGGTCAATGTGGACCAGGAGTGGGGGCATGTTTCAGCGGCCACCGTGGTCAGGCGCTTCAGCCTGGATGACGCCGAGGACGACGACAGTCGCTGGGGGGCCGGTTACAGCCTGACCGGACGATTCCCGGTGTTCGAAAAAGACGACCTCATGCTGCAGGCCAACTATGGCAACCTGGGACGCTACATGGCGCTGGGCGCCTACCCCAACGCCAAGGTGGAGGACGGCCAGATCAAGATGGTGGAGTCCTGGGGCGCCTCGGCCATCTATCGTCACTACTGGACCGACACGCTGCGCTCGAGCATCGCCTACTCGGCGACTGAACTCGACAGCAACGGTACCGGCGATGACACCGACAGCTACGACAGCTTCTTTCTCAACCTGATGTGGTCGCCCTTTGCCAATACCACACTGTCGGCGGAGTACCAGCGCTACGACCTGGATGAGGTGGACGGCGATACCTTCGACCTGGACAGGGTTCAGTTCTCCGCCAAGTACGACTTCTAGGGCTTGTCTGAAAAGTGCCTGCGCTCGGTAATACAGCGTTAAAAATCGGCTGGTGCGCCAGCCCGGTCAAAATGCTCATTTACACCCCGTAAACTGCGCTTTTTCACCGATTTTTGCCTTGTCTAACCTTCGCTCGTCGACTTTTCGGACAGCGCCTAGGAGGCTGAAAATCCCCTGTGTCCGTCGGCTTTTCGGACAGAGTCCCGGCTGAGGGCAACAAGCTCCGGCGCTCGGCGCCGCTTGAAGCTTGTCAGCATCTCCCCGTTCGGCAACACCGGGCGGGGCGATGCTATGCTGGCGCCCCTGAAACCGTCGAGTCTGCCTTCTTGAACGATCGATCAGCGCAACCGCCCATGTACATTGGTCTGCCGATGTGGGCCAATCCCGACTGGCGTGGTGGTCTGTACCCACCCCACGCCGGGCGCGAGGGTTGGCTCGACGACTACGCCGCCGTATTTAACGCTGTCGAGGGAAATACCACCTTCTACAGCGGGGTGCCCAGGCCAGGAACCGTGGAGAGCTGGTCTCGCCAGGCGCCTGCGGGCTTTCGCTTCTGCTTCAAGCTGCCTCAGGCACTAACCCATGGCAAGCGACTATGCCAGGTGGAAGCCGAGGTGGTGGACTTCCTCGATGCCCTGGGGCCACTGAAGGATCGCCTCGGGCCGGTCATGATTCAGCTCCCCAGGGACTTTGGTCCTGAGGAGGTGCCTGCTCTGGAGAAGGTTCTACGAGATTGGCCACAAGACGTACCCTGCGCAGTAGAACTGCGCCACAGTGAATTTTTCCACAAGGGGAGCGCCGAGAGAGATATCAACGCCCTGTTGATAAGTCATGGCGCCGATCGCGTGATGCTGGATGTCAGGCCGTTGTTTTCCGGGCCGCCCGAGGCCCATTCGGGATTGATCCAGGCTCGTGCGGAAAAGCCAAGACGCCCACTACACGTGATCTCTACAGCAAAATTTCCTGTGATACGTTTCATTGGCCATCTTGACAGCGCCATCAACGAGCACTATTTCACCCCCTGGATAGACCAGCTCGCCTTGTGGATAAAACAGGGGAAAACCCCTTTTCTTTTTGTGCATACGGCGGATAATCGCGAGGCCCCGGAACTGGCCAGAAACCTGTACGCCAGAGTCGCCGATAGAATGGGGTGGCAGGCATTGCCCGGGTTTCCGGGAGACCGACAGAATCAGCTGCTTTGACCATTGTTGGCTGGCGTTTGTTATTGTCATACGCTAGTTTTGTCGGCTGTTCGTCACTTGCCACGGGCCAGAGACGGTCGCCTCCTTATCCTTGGATGGTGACTCGCCTGGACCCACCGGTCTCGACCAGCGCGGACCCTGCGCTGGGGAAGAGTGGTGTGCCGGCAGTGATCCTGCTGACATCCGTCAGACCCCTTGTACATCGGTGGATCCGTGACCCGGACCATCGAGGACGTGGCGACTACAAACACAACGCCGTCATTGCATCCGATCGATCGATGACGACACGTATCCGAAGGGTGATTTATGTCCAAAACGACACACGCGCAGTGGTCATCGCGCTTTTCCTTTATCCTCGCCGCCACCGGTTCCGCTGTCGGGCTTGGTAATATCTGGAAGTTTCCCTACATGGTGGGCGAGAGCGGTGGTGCCGCCTTCGTGCTCGTCTACCTGCTGTGCATCGGCCTGATCGGCCTGCCGATCCTGGTCACCGAGTGGATGATCGGTCGGCGTGGGCAAAGCAATCCGGTCAATGCCATGGCCAGCGTCGCGGCCAAGGCCGGTCAGCCCAAGGTCTGGGCCCTGGTCGGCGTCGCCGGGGTCATCGGTGCCTTCCTGATCCTGTCGTTCTACAGCGTGATCGGTGGCTGGTCGCTGTACTACACCCTCGGCAGCGTGACCGGTGACTTCAGCGGCCAGGACGCCGACGGTATCGGCGCCTTGTTCAGCGGCATGCTGGCAAGCCCCGGTCTGCTGCTGCTGTGGCACTCCATCTTCATGCTGCTGGTCATCGGTATCGTTGCTCGCGGCGTGACCAAGGGCCTGGAAGGCGCGGTCAACGTGTTGATGCCGGCCCTGGCGCTGCTGCTGGTGGTGCTGGTGGGCTACGGCATGACCACCGGCCACTTCGGTGAGGCGTTGAACTATCTGTTCAACCCGGACTGGTCAGCACTCAATGGTGAGGTGGTACTGGCAGCGCTGGGACACGCCTTCTTCACCCTGTCACTGGGCATGGGCATCATGATCGCCTACGGTTCCTACCTCGGCGAGAAGGTCGACCTGATCAAGACCGCACGCACCGTGGTGATCATGGATACCGTGATCGCACTCGGCGCGGGCCTGGCGATCTTCCCGATCGTGTTTGCCAACCAGCTCGACCTGGCCTCCGGCCCGAGCCTGATCTTCGTCACCCTGCCGCTGGCCTTCGGCAATATGGGCGGTGGCCTGATCCTGGGCCTGATGTTCTTCCTGTTGCTGACCTTCGCCGCCCTGACCTCGGCCATTTCGCTGCTCGAGCCGGTGGTCGAGTTTGTCGAAGAGCGCACGCCGTTGTCGCGTTCCGCGTCGGCGGTGGTCTCCGGCATCGGCGCCTGGGCGCTGGGTATCGCCGCTCTGCTGTCCTTCAACGTGTGGAGTGACCCGGTACTGTTTGGCCTCGGGGTGTTCGACCTGCTGGACAAGCTGACCAGCAAGTTCATGCTGCCGTTGACCGGCCTGGGTGCCATCCTGTTCGCGGGCTGGTTCCTCAACCGCGAAGGCGTGGCCGAAGACCTCGGTCTGTCCGGTGGCAAGGAAGTACTGTGGGTCGCCTTGACCCGCTTCGTGGCGCCCATCGGTGTGGCGGTGGTGTTCATCTCCAGCCTGTAACAGGCGTCATTGCTGCATGCCAGACCAGAGACCCGGCCTTGTGCCGGGTCTCTGCGTTGACAGGCAATGCCAGACGATCCATCGGAACCGGGCGGCAGGGCAAGACTGCCCGTACAGAGTGACCAGAGGGGGAGGTCAACGAGGTGGCAGTGGGGCCTCAGCGGGAGCCCAACGAGACGTCAGTGCTTGTTCATTGATGCCTGCAGCCAAAGACATGCATTTGGGAGAGCATGCCAGGAGGGACGCTTGGTGGTGCCTTTGACGCGCCTGGGGCTTTCAGGCGACAGACACCTGATGGCGAGTCTCGTCGGTGCGATTCTCGCAAGGGATGGGCTGGCCGTCGCTCGAGCCAGCGGCCAGGCCCCGAATATGGTTCAGACCCGCGTTGTTGGCGGTCTGGCGCACGTCGGGCCGGCGGCCACGCGTGCTGGTTCAGTCTACCGGGTCAGTGCATTTCGTCGTCGTTGCCGTCTTCCGGCAGTTCGGCGATGTCTTCGGATAGACGCTTGAATTCCCGATGAAGCTCGATGCCGCGGCGGGCTCGCAGGTTGCGTTGGGCCGCGGTGCGGGAGCGCCTTTCGTGTTCGGCGACTTCCATGCTCATGAAGATGTCGAGGAGTTCACTCTTGACGGAGGATAACCTTTCGACATTACGCATGATCGATTCTCCTATGCAGTGAATGTGCCGGCATCCAGGACGCTGCGCGACACTGCCCTTTTACTATACCCCAGTTGACAAAAAGATGACGGTGTGGACGTCAATCCTGCAACGTTCTGCCAACGCTAGAAAAAATCCATCCGGTTGCGCAGGGGCGGCCTGGGGGCTCGATGCATGACGCAGCACAGGGCGCATTTGACGCCGTCATGGGGCATACTGGAACCAGACCGGATCGATAGCGACGGGCATTGCGCCCTGCCAGCTCCGGGTCCTCCCAGCCAGTCAAAGGAGTAGAGGGTGAGTCGCGCGCTGTTTGATGAAATGCGACGTCGCATGGAGCACTTCCGTCGGTCGGAGCAGAAGGTCGCACGCTTCGTATTGCGCAACCCCGACGAAGTTATCCACATGCGTATCGTCGATCTGGCCACCGAGGCCAAGGTCAGCGAGCCCACGGTGGTACGCTTCTGCCGGGCCCTGGGCTGCAACGGCTTTCAGGACTTCAAGCTGAAGTTGGCGCAGATGCTGGCGTCGGGCAGCCAGTTCGCGCAGTTCTCGATGAATGACAGCGACTCCGTGGCCGAGTTTTCCCACAGCATCTTCGATTCCACGGTGGGGACCCTGCTGTCGATCAGGGACCGGCTCGACAACGAGGCGTTGAACAAGACCATCAACGCCCTGGCCATGGCCAATCGCGTCGAGTTCTACGGCTACGGAGCCTCCGGTGCGGTGGCCTTCGATGCTCAGCACAAGTTTTTCAGGCTGCAGATTTCCACCGCCGCCTACGCCGATCCGCACATGCAGAACATGTCGGCGGTGACCCTCAAGGAAGGCGACGTGGTGGTGGCGATCTCGCAGACCGGCCGCACCCGGGCACTGGTGGCCAGCGTCAAGCTGGCACGGGAGGCGGGCGCCACCGTGGTCGGTCTTTGTCCCAGCGGCTCCCCCCTGGCGGACGAAGTCGACCTGCCGCTGTACATCGATGTGCCCGAAGACACCGAGATCTACACGCCCATGAGTTCCCGTATCGCCCATCTGGTACTGGTCGACGTGCTGGCAGTGGGAGTGGCGAAGACCCGGGGCCCCAAGCTCGCCGAGCAGCTCAAGGCGGTAAAGCGCAGCCTCAACCCGCTGCGCTATCCGGAGTCCGATCCTTCCTGACCGAGGGCGCCCTGCCTGTCCATTTATCCAGCATCGCTGTGGTAGACTGGGCGCCCATTTTCGATCTCGAGCGGTGCCTTCTCCATGGACGACGTCACGGCGATCATCGACGGCCTCAATGCGGCGCAGCATGAGGCGGTCTGCGCTCCCCAGGGCAATATGCTGGTGCTCGCCGGCGCCGGTTCCGGCAAGACCCGCGTGCTGGTCCATCGCATCGCCTGGCTGATGCAGGCGGAAGGTCTCTCGCCCTACGCGGTGCTGGCGGTGACCTTCACCAACAAGGCCGCCAGGGAGATGCGCACTCGCCTGGAGGCGTTGCTGGGGATCTCGCTGCGCCATGTCTGGGTGGGTACCTTTCACTCCATCGCCCACCGCCTGCTGCGTACCCACTGGCAGGATGCTCGTCTGCCCCAGCACTTCCAGATCATCGACTCCGATGATCAGCTACGTCTGATCAAGCGCCTGTTGAAGGACAACAAGATCGACGACGAGCGTTTTCCGCCCCGTCAGGTGCAGTCGTTTATCAGCGGCTGCAAAGAGGAGGGATTGCGTCCTCACCAGGTCCGGATCAACGGTGACGCCTACGTGGAGCAGATGGTGGCGCTGTATGACGTCTACCAGCTGACCTGCGAACGTGGCGGCCTGGTCGACTTTGGCGAGCTGCTGCTCAGGAGCCTCGAGCTGTTGCGCGACAATCCTGCTCTGCTGGCCCACTATCAGGAGCGCTTCGCCCACGTACTGGTCGACGAGTTCCAGGATACCAACACCCTGCAGTATGCCTGGCTGAAGCTGTTGACCGGACAGCGCACGCCGATGACGGTAGTCGGCGATGACGACCAGTCGATCTACGGCTGGCGCGGGGCGCGGGTGGAAAACATTCGTCGCTTCGAGCAGGAGTTCAGCGACACCAAAACGGTGCGCCTGGAGCAGAACTATCGCTCCACCAGCGCCATCCTCGATGCCGCCAACGCCCTGATCAAGCAGAACTCGGATCGCATGGGCAAGGAACTGTGGACCGCCGGCAGTCGTGGCGAACCGATTTCGGTCTACGCCGGTTTCAACGACATGGAGGAGGCGCGCTTCATCGTCGACACCATCAAGGAAAAGGTCGACGAGGGGTTCAAGCGCCAGGAGGTGGCCATCCTCTATCGCTCCAACGCCCAGTCCCGCGTCATCGAGGAGACCCTGATCCGCCAGGGCATGCCCTACCGCATCTACGGGGGCCAGCGCTTCTACGAGCGCCTCGAGATCAAGAATGCCCTGGCCTACCTGCGGCTGCTGCTCAACCGCGACGACGATGCCTCGCTGGAGCGGGTGATCAATGTCCCTGCCCGCGGTATCGGTACCCGCACCGTGGAGGGGCTGCGCGATCGCGCCCGTCGTACCGAAGTGTCGCTGTGGCAGGCGATCCACGACACCCTGGCCGAAGGCTCGCTCAAGGGGCGTGCGGCCAACGCCGTGGGTGCCTTTGCCAATCTGATCGAAGGCCTCGACAACGACACCTCGGGGATGGCGCTTCACGAGATCATCGCCCACGTGAATCAGCGCAGTGGACTGATCGACCATCATCTGAGCGAGAAGGGGGAAAAGGGGCAGGCCCGGGTCGAGAACCTGGAAGAGCTGATCAACGCCGCCCGTGCCTTCACCCAGGGCGAGACGCTGGACAACGTCGAAGCCGGGGAGGGCATGGCCGCGCTGGAAGCCTTTCTGGCCGAAGCTGCCCTCAACGCCGGCGAGCACGAGGCCGACGAATTCGAAGACAGCGTCCAGTTGATGACGCTGCACTCGGCCAAGGGACTCGAATTTCCCATCGTGTTCGTGGCCGGGGTCGAGGAAGGCCTGTTTCCCCACCGCATGTCGCTGGAAGAACCCGGGCGCCTGGAGGAGGAGCGCAGGCTCTGCTACGTCGGGGTCACGCGCGCCATGCAGAAGCTCTACCTCACCCACGCCGAGATCCGTCGCATGCACGGCAAGGAGACCTTTCAGCGCCCGTCGCGCTTTCTGCGTGAGTTGCCGGAGTCGCTGCTCGAGGAGGTGCGTCTGCGTGGCCAGGTGTCACGTCCGGTCAGCGCCCGGCCAACGCCGTCGCGCTTCGCCCAGACGACCGTGGAGGCGAGCGGCGATCTACCTGCCTTGTCGCTGGGCCAGCGGGTACGCCATCCGGTATTCGGGGAGGGGGTCATCCTCAACGCCGAAGGAGAGGGCGAGCGGGCCCGTGTCCAGGTCAGCTTCGAAGGCCACGGCGACAAGTGGCTGGTGCTGGGCTTCGCCAAGCTGGAGGCGCTGTAGCGGGGTCTCAGTCTAGTCATCAAGGCGCCGGTGACCGCCATGGGCCTGCTGACACTGATCCATCTGATCAGCATCCCGGTGACCAACACCTCGGTCAATCCGGCGCGCAGCACGGCGGTGGCGGTGTTCGTGGGTGACTGGGCGCTGGCGCAGCTGTGGTTATTCTGGGTGGCGCCGCTGATTGGTGGTGTGCTGGGTGCGCTTGTCTACCGCCTGATCGGATGCGCTCGACCGACGGGCGAGCAGGCGACCTGAGGTGACTTGAGCAAGACGCAGGAAACCGGCCCGGCCATCGCCGGGCTGACCTGCATGGTGGTGGCTTGCAGGCGAATTTCGCTTTGCCGCATACTGCTTGGCGGACACCACGCCGAGCGCGGGGAATGGCGCTTCAGCGCGGCTCCCTGCGCTCCCGGCGTCGACACTACAAGCTTCAGGAGCTCGCCCCATGGAACGTCGTTCCTTCCTCAGGACAGCCGGCCTCGGCGCCGCCGGCGTAGCCGCCGCCCCCTTCGTCAATACCGCCAGCGCACAGGAAACCATCACCTGGAACATGGTGACGTCCTGGCCCAAGAACTTTCCGGCCCTCGGCACCGGAGCCAACGATCTGGCAGAGCGCATCGAGCGGATGTCCGGCGGACGCATGAAGGTCAGGGTCCATGGTGCCGGCGAGATGGTACCGCCGATGGAGGTCTTTGACGCCGTGTCCCAGGGAACCGCCGAGATGGGCCACTCCGCTTCCTACTACTGGCGGGGCAAGGTCGCGGCTTCTCAGTTCTTTACCGCCGTGCCCTTCGGCATGACCACCACCGAGACCAACGCCTGGCTGTACTACGGCGGCGGCCAGGAGCTGTGGGACGAGCTCTACGCCGACCACAACCTCAAGCCTTTCGCGGTGGGTAACACCGGCACCCAGATGGCTGGCTGGTTCAAGAAGGAAATCAACTCGCTTGAGGATATGCAGGGCCTCAAGCTGCGTCTGCCAGGGCTCGCCGGCGAGGCGATGGCCGGGATCGGCGTGACCACCCTGACCATACCGGGTAGCGAGATCTTCACCTCCCTGCAGACCGGCGTGCTCGATGCCGCCGACTGGGTGGGGCCCTACAATGATCTGGCCTTTGGTCTGCATCAGGTGGCGGACTACTACTACACCTCGGCCTGGAATGAACCCAGCGCGGTGCTGGAAGGCACGGTCAACCTGGATGCCTGGAATGCGCTGCCCGATGACCTCAAGGCGGTGGTCAACGAAGCCGCCAAGGCCTCCAACCTGGCCATGATCAGCGAATTTGCCTTCCGCAACGCCGAGGCCCTGGACGCCCTGGTCAACGAGCATGGCGTCAAGCTGCGCTCGTTTCCGGAGGAAGTACTGGCGGCCCTGCATGACTCCTCGCAGCAGGTGCTGCAGAAGCAGGTCGACAACGACGAGGCGTCGGCGCGGATCTACGAGTCCTATCGCAATTTCCAGAGCCAGGTACGCAAGTTCTCTGACGTCGGTGAATTCGCCTACCTGAAGGCCCGCGATAGCGTACTTGGCCAAGGCGAGTCCTGACTCCAGACGAGGCTCAAAAGTGGTGGCGCAGACCCGGCGGTGACGGGCCTGGCGAGGTGATGAAGGCTAGCGACGGAAAACCAGGCGCGCCACGGGCGCGCCTCTCTTGAAGGGCTATCTTGCAGGTCTAGTTCGCAGGACTAGCTTGCAGGTCTAGCTCGCACCTCTCTCTCGCCGGTCGCGGTCCCAGCTCTTGCTGAAGTATCGCTCAGGCGTCGGATCGGACGCCACGTATACGCCCGTTGTCATCCAGTGCCACCATCACATGGCGGGCCTCGGTGACCTTGTGCAGGTCGGCGTCTTCGGCGTCCTGGAGGGACCGGATCCAGACCTCCACGTCGATCTTGATGGAACTGTGGCCGATATCGCGCACCTCGGTGTAGACGCAGACCAGCGAGCCGACACGCACCGGGCACAGAAAGTCCATGCCTTCGATGGCGACGGTGGCGGTACGTCCCATCGCCTCGCGGCTGGCGGTCCATTCCGCGGCCTGATCCATCAGGCTAACCAGCCAGCCTGCCGGGATATCGCCGTGGGCATTGGTATGCTGTCGTGTCGCGGCCAGCTGGAGCGTCAGCTGTCCCTTTGGCACGGGAACGTCATCGAGTTCTGTCATCATGGTGGGCGGCGCCTGGTCGTGGATGTTGTTGTGTCGTCATGGTACCCACCCGGGTCAGTCTTTCTCTACCGTTGGTGTCATGAAACGCCCAGGGGAGCGCATGTCTAGGTTGTCGCGTTGCATAGGTGCGCTCAAGCGCACGCTGTTGTCTTCAAGCTCGGGACCAGGAGCGGTGTCGAACGTGGCATCGAGAGCGGCCTCGAGCCTGATATCGGGTCTGGTGTTGGCCGCCATGCTGGTGTCGGCGAAGGTTGCCGCCCATGACGTGGCCGGCTCTCTCGATGCGATAGGCTCGGATACCATGGCGGAGTTGATGCTGCGATGGGGCGAGCAGTTCGAAGAACAGCGACCGGGGGTCAGGCTGCAGCTTCAGGTGGCTGGGTCGGCCAGTGCACCGCCTGCCCTGATCGCCGGCACCACCCTGCTGGGCCCCATGTCCAGACCCATGCAGGAGGACGAGTCCGCGGCCTTTATCGAGCGCCATGGCTACGCGCCAACACCGGTGGTGGTCGGCAAGGATGCCCTGGTGGTGGTGGTCAATCGCCACAACCCCTTGTCTCGACTGTCTCGAGCAGAGCTCGATGCGATCTTTTCCGACACCCTCGCGTGCGGTGCCAGCGAGAGCATCGAGCGCTGGCAGCAGCTGGGGCTCGAGCGCCCGGGGGGCACCATCCACCTGTATGGCCGCAACGCGGTCTCCGGCACCCATGGATTGTTTCGTCGCCGCGCCCTGTGTGACGGCGAATTCAAGGTATCGGTCATGGTGTCGGCGGGCTCTGCCGCCGTGGTGGCCGCCGTGGGTGATGATCCCGCAGGCATCGGTTACGCCGGCCTGAATCACTTGAATGCGGACGTCAAGGCGGTAGCGATCGGCAACGCCGAAGGCGGGATTCTTCCGCGCCGACAATCGCTGCGAAGCGGCGGCTATCCGTTGTCACGGGACCTGTTGATCTACGTCAATCGCCCCCCCGAGGGCGAGCTTCCCGACGTCGAACGGGCCTTTCTCGACATGGTGCTGTCACCCTCGGGTCAACGGGTGGTCAAGGAGCTGGGTTTCGTGGCGCTGCCGCCGTCTGTGCTGGCCGCTCAGCGACATGCCCTGGGGCTGGCTGAACTGCCACGGGACTGGCCTTGAGAGATGCCAGGCCCCGGCCGGGTTGTCATCTGGGTGTCATGAAGTTGTCGTAATCTTTCGCTATACACCGATGGCCCAAGATCAATGTCTGACCCTTCTCCGATAACCTCACTGCACCAGACGAGACAGCGACGTGACCGCCTGGCGACCATGCTGATCACGGCCGGAGGGGTTGGTGTGCTGTTGGCGGTGGTCGCCATTGCGGTATTTCTGCTGGTCGAGGTGCTGCCGCTGTTCTGGCCAGATGGCGCAAGCTTTCCGCTGGAGGCGCTGTGGTCATCGCCAGACGTGAGCGGCGAGCCCGAGTATCGCTGGCTGCCCCATCGGCTGGATGACGCCGCGGTGCCCCAGGCGAGCCTGGCCCCGCTGTTGTGGGGCACCCTGGAAGCGGCCGCCTGGGCGTTGGTGGTGGCGATTCCCCTGGCCCTGGGTGCTGCGGCGCACTCCAGCCTGTACATGTCTCCCGGCCTGCGCGCACGGCTCAAGCCGACGCTGGAGCTGATGGAGGCGATGCCCAGCGTGGTGCTGGGGTTTATTGCCGGTCTGGCGCTGGGCCCCTGGGTCGAACGTCACCTGGCGCAGTCGCTGTCGATTGTGGTGGTGCTGCCCGCGGCGGTGGTGCTGCTGGCGTTGGGCTACCGGTGGTTGCCCGATCGGCTGAAGGCTGCCCTGACGTTACGCTGGGCGGCCCTGTGGTTGATACCCTGCCTGTTGCTGCTGGTGTGGCTGGCGATGAGCGTGGCGCCGATGTGGGAAAGATGGTGGTTCGATGGCGACCTGCGCCTGTGGGTCGAGGAGTCCTGGGGGCTCGACGTGCAGGCACGCAACGCCTTGATCGTCGGGCTGGCCATGGGTTTTGCCGTGATTCCCGGCATCTACGCGCTTGCCGAGGATGCGCTGAGCGATGTGCCTCGGGAGTTGGCCGAAGGCGCCCAGGCCATGGGCGCGACCCGCTGGCAGACGCTCACCCGGGTGATGCTGCCGGTGGCGCTGCCAGGTGTCTTTTCGGCGATCATGATCGGCGCCGGGCGCGCCGTGGGCGAGACCATGATCGTGCTGATGGCCAGCGGCAACAGCGCGCTGATGACGGCGAGTCCGCTGGATGGCTTGAGGTCGCTGGCCTCGAGCATCGCTATCGAGCTGCCGGAAGCGGCACCCGGGGGCAGCCACTATCGGCTGCTGCTGCTGGCGGCGCTGGCCCTGTTTGCCTTCACCTTTCTGGTCAACACCCTGGCCGAGGTGGTGCGCGCCCGCCTGAAGCGTCGTTTTACCCGGCGTAAGGGGGACGCATGAAGATTCCCGGCCACACCGCGGTGGGCATGCCCGGCAAGCGGCGCACCCGAGAGGGCCCCTGGGCCTGGTTGGCAGCGGCCTCGGTGGCGCTGTCGCTGATCATGCTGGGGGCCTTGCTGGTGCTGTTGAGCGTCAAGGGCCTGGCCAATTTCTGGCCAGCGACGGTCCACCAGTTGACCCTGAAGAGCGGTGAGATGGTGATAGGGGTTCCCCTGGAGACCCGCGAACTACCCTCCGGGCAGGGGCTGGAGCGGCGCTATCTGACCGCCAATCGTGATGACGGCGGTGGCATCTGGCGGTGGCTCGCCAATGACCAGATCACCGAAGACACCACGCCGGAGGATCTGGTGGTGCTGGAGCGGCGCCACTGGGGCACCTTCCTGGGGCGTCTGGTGGCCTTGCAGTCGGGTGATCAGCGCTTGACCGGTCCGGATGCCTGGACGGTGCTCGAGGCTCGGCTGAAGGAGATCAATGCCCTGCGCGACGAACGTCGGCGTCTGACCCACGACGAGATATTACCGCTGATCCGCAGCATGGAAGACCAGGATGGCCACCGCTCGGAGGATCGGCGTCTGGCCGACCTGCAGCGCCGGGCCAGTGAGCTTCAGCAGCGCATGCAGGGCGACCTTGTGGTGCTCGAGAATGGTCAGGGGCGCCGTCAGGAACAAGCCCTTGCCGAGATACTCGAGGCCTGGCGCCCTAACGCCATGGCCTGGCATGAAAAACTCGGCCACTGGGTGCGGGAGCTGTGGCAGTTTCTGTCCCAGGGGCCACGCGACGCCAATACCGCTGGTGGCGTCTGGCCGGCGATCTTCGGCACCATCCTGATGGTGCTGTTGATGTCGATTCTGGTCACGCCCTTTGGGGTGCTGGCGGCGGTCTATCTCAATGAGGTCGCCCACCAGGGTCGATTGACCCGACTGGTCCGGATCGGCGTGCGCAATCTGGCCGGGGTGCCGTCCATCGTCTACGGCGTGTTCGGCCTGGGGGTCTTCGTCTATGGCATCGGCGGCAGCATCGATCGCTGGTTCTTCGAATCGACGCTGCCCTCGCCGACCTTCGGCACCGGCGGGCTGCTGTGGGCCTCGCTGACCCTGGCGCTGTTGACCTTGCCGGTGGTGATCGTGGCCACCGAAGAAGGTCTTTCGCGGATCCCGCTGCACCAGCGTGAAGGCGCCCTGGCGCTTGGGGCCACGCGCTTCGAGACCTTGACACGGGTGGTGCTGCCGATGGCCACGCCGGCGATGCTGACAGGCCTGATCCTGGCGGTGGCCCGGGCCGCCGGTGAGGTGGCGCCGCTGATGCTGGTCGGGGTCGCCAAGCTGGCGCCGCAGGTGCCGCTGGACGGGGAGTTCCCCTTCCTCCACCTTGAAAGGAAGTTCATGCACCTGGGGTATCACATCTATGACGCGGCCTTTCACTCCAGCGATGTCCAGGCGGCGATGCCGCTGGTGTATGCCACAGCGCTACTGCTGGTCACGGTGATTCTGGTGCTTAACCTGACTGCAATATTCATGCGTCACTATTTGCGTAAGCGTCATGGTGCCCCGGTGCGCCGATGATGCAGGGAGAGGCAATGTCCATCGATGGCGAGCTGCCCAAGCGTCAGCTGGCCCAGGCAAGACTGGGAAATCGACGCGGGGCGGTCATGGAGTTTTCCGCGGCCGATACCTGCCTGGATATCCAGGGTTTGACCCTGGCCTATGGCGGCAAGACGGCGCTCAAGGATCTGACCCTGCGCATTCCACGCCATCGGGTCACGGCCTTTATCGGGCCGTCGGGCTGCGGCAAGTCGACGCTGTTGCGCGCCTTGAATCGTCTGCACGACCTCAATGAGGACGTCAGTCGTCACGGCCAGATTCATCTGGACGGCCACGATATCCATGACCCCAGGGTGGCGGTGGCCGAGCTCAGGCGTCGGGTGGGCATGGTGTTTCAGGCACCGAACCCCTTCCCCATGTCGATCTACGACAACGTCGCCTTTGGCCTGCGTCTGCAGGGAGGCTTGAGCAAGCGCCGCATCGACGATGTGGTCGAATGGGCACTGAAGTCGGCGGCGCTGTGGGACGAGGTCAAGGGGCGTCTACGGGCATCGGCCTGGTCGCTCTCGGGAGGCCAGCAGCAGCGTCTGGTCATCGCCCGGACCCTGGCGGTGGAACCCGAGGTGCTGTTGCTCGACGAGCCGGCCTCGGCCCTGGATCCGATCTCGACGCTGAAGATCGAGGAGCTGATTCGCACACTCAAGCCGCATCTGACCCTGGTGCTGGTGACCCACAACATGCAGCAGGCGGCGCGGGTGTCGGACTATACGGCGTTTTTGCACAACGGTGAGCTGGTGGAGTACGGCCCGACCGACACCCTGTTCACGCATCCGCGCCTGAGGCGCACCGAAAACTACATCACTGGACGCATGGTGGGCTAGCGTCCCGTCCCATGCTTCTTCAGGAGACCTTCATGGATATCACCAGCGATACCCACAGCCAGCACATCTCGAGGCAGTTCAATCATGAGCTCGAGGAACTCAAGACCCACCTGATGGCCATGGGTGGCCTGGTGGAAAAGCAGGTGCAGGATGCCGTCAGTTCGTTGCTCGACGCCGACTCTGCACTGGCCTCTCGTGTGGTCGACAACGACCGCGCGGTCAATGACATGCAGGTCAAGATCGACGACGAGTGCACCCGCGTGCTGGCACGCCGTCAGCCGGCGGCCTCTGACCTGCGACTGGTACTGGCGGTGATTCGTGCGGCGTCGGATCTCGAGCGTATCGGTGATGAGGCCAGCAAGATCGCGCGCAACGCCATCGAACTGGTCGACGGCAACAACGGCACCCGCGGCTTCGTCGAGGTGCGCAATATCAGCGAGCACGTGCGTCACATGATGCGTGACGCCCTGACCTCCTTCGCGCGTTTCGACACCGAACTGGCGATGCAGGTGGTGCAGGAAGACGAGCGGGTCGACAGCGAGTACCAGAGCGCCATGCGCTCGCTGATGACCTTCATGATGGAGGATGCGCGTTCGATCTCTCCGGTACTGGGCATCATGTGGATCCTGCGCGCGCTGGAGCGTGTCGGCGATCACGCCAACAACCTGGCCGAGTACGTCATCTATCTGGTCAAGGGCCTTGATATCCGTCACATCGCCCCTGACGACCTCAACCAGGAACTGCTCGACGACAGCAGCACGTCTTGACCTCGACGCCCTGAGCGGCGTCAATAGGCCGGCCCCGTCAGGGTCGTTGCCTGCACTCTGAGCATCGGGCCATCGTCGAGACGATGGCCCGATGTCGTTGGGGCACTGTCATCTTCAGCCACTGCCAAGGATCGATGTCATGCTGAATGCCCTCGAGGCGGTCCGCCGCGGAACCCGCCTGGTCTATAGCCAGGGCCTGCGTCGTTATGTGTTTCTTCCCATTCTGGTCAACCTGCTGGTCTACGCCGGCATGCTCAGCTACGTGCTCGGTGAGTTCGGTGGCTGGCTCGATAGCTGGATGGCCATGGTGCCGAGCTGGCTGGAATGGCTCGACTGGCTGATCTGGCCGTTGTTTGTGGTCAGCCTCGTGCTGATCGTGTTCTTCAGCTTTACCCTGGTTACCCACTTGATCGCCGCCCCCTTCTACGGCTTCCTGGCAGCCCGGGCCGAGGTCGAGCTGACCGGCCGCGAGCCCATCGATGATCGTGGCTGGCTCAAGACCGGTCTCGACGCCCTGGGCAGGGAGCTGTTGAAGCTGGCCTATATCCTGCCGCGCATGATCGGGCTGTTTATCCTGAGCTGGATTCCGGTGGTCAACCTGATCGCGCCGCTGTTGTGGGCAGCCTTCAGCGCCTGGGTCATGGCGATCACCTACCTCGACTACCCGATGGATAACAACAAGGTCAGCTTCGCCGATATGCGCAAGCGCCTGTCGGCGCGCTGGTGGCCGAGTCTCAGCTTCGGTGGCCTGGTGACCTTGATCACCTGGATCCCGCTGGCCAACCTGTTTCTGATCCCCGGGGCCGTGGCCGGCGCGGTGCTGATGTGGGATCAGCACTATCGGCAGTTGCCGGTGGTTCGGCGTTGAGAGGCACTTCCTGTGGACGTATGGCGTTGAGCAGCACTGTCGGTGCTGCCGATAATGGTGCGGCGTCAAAAGGGGATAGCAGGGAGTGGCCATGACGGCGCTGTTGCCAAGTCTTTTGCTCTATATCGCGGCGGCGCTGGCCGAGATCGCCGGCTGCTTTGCGGTGTGGCGCTGGTGGCGAGATGACGCCTCGGCATGGTGGCTGCTGCCCGCGGTGGCGAGTCTGGTGGCCTTCGCCTGGCTGCTCAGTCAGATCGATGCCGACTACGCCGGGCGTGCCTTTGCCGCTTACGGGGGCGTCTACATCGTGGCGTCGCTGGGCTGGCTGTGGTGGGTCGAGCAGCGCCTGCCGGATCGCTGGGACCTGATCGGGGGAGTGCTGTGTCTGGTGGGTGCCGCGGTCATCCTGCTGGGGCCC
The DNA here is from genome assembly GCF_040070555.1 of Halomonas sp. H10-59. Taxonomy (NCBI): domain Bacteria; kingdom Pseudomonadati; phylum Pseudomonadota; class Gammaproteobacteria; order Oceanospirillales; family Halomonadaceae; genus Halomonas; species Halomonas sp. H10-59. Next base: position 4,716,207 of record NZ_CP098828.1, on the reverse strand, counting down.
AGGAGCTGATGGGAGCACGCCCTGTTCGTCCTGGCGGGGCCTAGGCGCTGTCCGAAAAGTCGACGAGCGAAGGTTAGACAAGGCAAAAATCGGTGAGAAAGCGCAGTTTACGGGGTGTAAATGAGCATGTTGATCCGATTTTTAACGCCGTATTACCGAGCGCAGGCACTTTTCAGACAAGCCCTAGTGCACAGCGCCGGCGCGGCCGAGCGCCACCGGGTCGGCCGCTGCCAGCCGGCTCGAGGGAAAGATGCAGCGGAAGGTTGCGCCCCCGCCGAGTCGGGAGTCGATATCCAGGCGTGCCTCGTGGCGCAGCAGCACATGCTTGACGATGGCAAGCCCCAGGCCGGTACCACCGGTGGCGGTGCTGCGGCCCTTGTCGACCCGGTAGAAGCGTTCGGTAAGGCGTGGCAGGTGCCTCGGATCGATGCCTTCGCCGTCGTCTTCCACCTCGAGGCAGGCGCCTTCGCCGTAGGCACGCCAGCGTAGCGTGATATGGGCGCCGTCACCGGCGTAGCGCACCGCATTGAAGGCCAGGTTGGAGACCGCGCTGTGCATCTCCTTCTCGCTGCCGGTGAGACTGCGCGATTCTTCGACGACGACCTCGATCTGCTGGCGGCCGCCTGACAATGCCTCGGCGTCGCGCTTGACCGCCTGCAGCAGGGTGGTGGGGTCGAGGCGAACGTGGTCGCTGCCGCCCTGGTCGTTCTCGAGTCGTGACAGCAGCAGCAGGTCGTTGACCAGATTCTGCATGCGGCGCGTCTGGCTCTGCATCTGGGCGACCCCCTTGCCCAGGCGTTCCGGCAGCATGCCGGCCATGTCGCTGTAGGTCTCCAGGTAGCCGGTCAGCACGGTCAACGGCGTGCGCAGCTCGTGGGAGACGTTGGCGACGAAGTCGCGGCGCATCTGTTCCAGGCGATGCAGACGGGTGATATCGCGGGCCATGACCAGGCGTTCATCGTCACCGTACAGGGTGATCTGGAACTGCAGGATCATGTTCTCGTCGATGGGGGAGGGCAGGCTCAGAGGTTCGCGGTAGTCACGGGCATTGAAGTAGCCGACGAAGCGCGGGTCGCGCAGCAGGTTGGTGATGTGCTGGCCGCGGTCCAGCGCCGGCTTCAGGCCGAGCATGCGCTCGGCGGAGCTGTTCCACCACTCCAGGTCGCCGTGGCGATCGAGCATCACCACGCTGTCGCGCATTGCCTCGGACGATTCCTGGATACGCTGCAGGGTCGAGCGCAGGCGGCGCTGGGTGATCCGCTGGCCTTTCTGGTAGCGATAGAGGCGATCGAACAGCTCGCCCCACAGGCCACTGGCGGTGGGAGGTTCCTGCTGGGGGCGGTGGGTCAGCCAGTCGTGCATCGCGTGCAGGTTGCGCAGGTGATAGCTGAGCCCAAGCGCCAGGCCCAGGCCGATGCCTACGCTGGACAGCGAGAAGGGCCAGCCCAGCAAGGCGCCGAGACCCACCAGCACGGCCAGGCGCCAGACTTCTCGTCTCCACAGACGACCCACGTCAGTTCTCGGCTCCGTTCACCTCATCCCTCCTGGTGCTGCGTTGCGTCGATGGCTCGCTCAGACCTTGGCCGAAAAGCGATAACCGGTACCGCGTACGGTCTGGATCAGTTGCTGATGGGGTTCCCCCAGGGCCTTGCGCAGGCGGCGGATATGCACGTCGACGGTACGTTCTTCCACGTAGACGTTGCCACCCCAGACCTGATCGAGCAACTGGCCACGGGTGTAGGCGCGCTCCTGGTGGGTCATGAAGAACTGCAGCAGGCGATATTCGGTGGGGCCCATGTCCAGTGACTTGCCGTCGACGCTGACGCGATGGCTGACCGGGTCGAGCTTGAGGCCTTCCACCTCCACCGGGTCTTCGACGCCCCGCGGAGTGGCGCGTCGCAGCACGGCCTTGAGTCGGGCCACCAGTTCTCGCGGCGAGAATGGCTTGGTGATGTAGTCGTCGGCGCCGGCTTCGAGGCCCTGGATCTTGTTGTCCTCCTCACCCTTGGCGGTGAGCAGGATGATCGGCAGCTCTGCGGTGGTTTCCTCGCGCTTGAGCCGGCGGGCCAGTTCGATGCCGCTGGTGCCCGGCATCATCCAGTCCAGCAGCAGCAGGTCGGGCTGGTCATCGACGATGATGGCGTGGGCGGCCTGAGCATTGTCCGCCTCGAGCACCCGGTAGTCGGCCATTTCCAGCGCCACCGCGATCATTTCGCGGATCGGGGCTTCGTCATCGACGATCAGTACGGTCTTGGCGGTCATCCCGGGAGCCTCTTGGTCAGGGTCTTACACTCGACGGTGACAAATGACACCACGTCAATGTGACAATTAGATGACATTGTATCCATTGTCGAGCGACCGAGACGGGCATTTCCCTCACCCGAGGGAGGGATAGAGGCTCAGTCCGAGTCCGGCGAACAGCAATAGGCCCGACCAGTGGTTGTTGAGAAAGGCCTGGAAGCAACGGTCGCGGTCACGGCTCTTGATCAGCCGCTGCTGGTGGACAAAGGTCGCGCCCATGGCCAGCCAGCCGAGCCAGTAGAAGCCGCCCAGCGCCAGCAGGCTGCCGGCCCAGGCCAGCAGCCCCAGGGTAGCCAGCTGCAACAGCGCAATGATGCGGGTGTCCCAGCGGCCGAACAGTACCGCGGTGGACTTGATGCCGATCTTGAGGTCGTCGTCGCGGTCGACCATGGCGTATTCGGTGTCGTAGGCCACCGTCCACAGCACGTTGGCGGTAAACAGCAGCCAGGCGACCATCGGGACTTCGCCGAGCACCGCGCCGAAGGCCATCGGTATGGCCCAGGAGAAGGCCGCGCCCAGCACCACCTGGGGGAAGTGGGTGTAGCGCTTCATGAAGGGATAGCTGGCGGCCAGCACCGCTCCGATCAACGACAGCCACACGGTAAAGCCGTTGGTCAGCCAGACCAGCGCGAAGGCCGATCCCAGCAGGCACACGAACAGCACCTTGGCCTCCCGCTCACTGATGCGGCCGGTGGCCAGCGGTCGGTTCTTGGTGCGTTTGACGTGGCCATCGAAGTGGCGATCGGCGTAGTCGTTGACCACGCAGCCCGCCGCCCGCATCAGGTAGACGCCGGCGACGAAGATCAGCAGGGTGTCACGGGCCGGAATACCCTCGGAGGCCACCCAAAGCGCCCACAGGGTCGGCCACATCAACAGCCAGGTACCGATGGGGCGGTCCAGACGCATCAGCGCCAGAAAGTCGGGAATTCGGTTCAGGTATCCAGGGGGACGCAGCAGCGAACGATCCATCGGTCTCTCTCATGCTCTGGCGCAGGTCAGGCGAAAATGAGGCGTAAGCCGGGCAAAAGTCGCTTCTCGGAGAAACATCGCCGAGAAGCCTTGGCGCAGCCTAGCGCGAGCCGACGGCCATGACCAGCAAGGCGAGCCCAGCCAGGCTCGACCGGCACGACAAGACCAGCAGGCCATCATCATCCGTACAGGGCTTCGGCGGGCTACCGTCAGCCCACGCCATGGTTGGCGCCTCGGTGTCCGAAGCGGGCGACGACAGGGAGTCAGCCGGTGGCAGAGGCCGGCAGCGACAACGCCCGGCCCATGGCCGGCATAAAGCTCTCCTGCACCAGCAGCACCCAGCCGCTGTGACGAAATACCGAGCGGCGTTGCCACAGCCCGGTATAGCCGTGGATCGGCCTGGTGTTACGGCCGATCTGAATGGCGCTGCGCTCGAGGTCGGGCTGGCGAAACAGCCAGCTGCCGAGAGAGGTCTCGCCGAGGCCTTCGAAGGGAGCGTCGTGACGCTCGACGATCGGCGCCACGCTGCGCGCCACCACCCAGGGCTCCTCGTCCACGCACAGGGCGACCTCGCGCAGCCAGGCCTGCTCGTCGCTGGCCAGACCCAGCACGTGGGCCTCGTCAGGCCACGGCAGTCCCTTGGCCTCCGCCAGCAGGCGTACGCGAAAGTGCCCGGCGCCTGCCGCCTCGATCAGGCGTTCTGTCAGGGAGTCCCGCGAGGCCAGCCAGGCGTGCCAGTCAGCGGGCACCGCGATGCCACCGGAGGCCAGCGACACCCAGCCGGGGTCGACGATATCGGCCGCGTCGGCATTCGGCGAAGAGGCTGTGGCTGGCGCGGGATTACCCGGTCCGGACCCCGAGCGCTCCCCCAGGGAGCGGAATGTGGAAGGAAGCTGTGTCATGCGGCCTCGGCAGGGCTGTCGTCACCGGAGGCGGTGCTCCGGTCGGTCGGCGCATAGTGTACCATGTGGCCCAGCACTCACCCGCTGGTGTGGCCCCGTGCGGGCCGGCCCAGCTTCAACAGCGACCGCCCGGCGGTCGTCGGCAGAGTCGAAGGAAGCGATGCAAGGACCCTTGACCATCATCGGTACCGGCATGGCGGGCATAGGCCTGGCACGCCAGGTGCGGGCGCTGGACGCCCACCGACCGATCACCCTGATCAGCGCCGACTCAGGCGATGACTATTCCAAACCGCTGCTGTCCACCGGCTTCGCCAAGGGCCTGGCGGCGGACCGGCTGGCCGCGCGCTCGGCGCTGGAACTGGCCGATCAACTGGGCGCGGTGGTACGTCCCCACACCAGGGTCGATGCCATCGATCTGGCGTCGCGCACCCTGAGCCTGGGCCAGGAACGCCTGCCCTGGTCGGATCTGGTGATTGCCACCGGTGCCAGCCCCGTGGCGCCCTTCGAGATTCCCGATGCTCTGGCCGGACGGGTGTTCTCGATCAATGATCTCGACGACTATCGGCGTTTTTCGGCAGGCCTCGAGGCGCTGGGGCGCCCGGCTCGGGTGGCCATCGTCGGCCTCGGACTGGTCGGCTGTGAATTTGCCAACGATCTGCACGCCGGTGGTCATCGCGTCTGCCTGGTCGGCCCTGAACCCTCGTTGCTGCCCAGGTTGCTGCCCCGGCGACTGGGTCAGACCCTGAGCCAGGCCTTCATCGAGGCCGGCATCGACGTCATCCATGGCCGTCTGGTGAGCAGGCTCGAAGGTGCCGGTGGTGACATCGGTGTGCACCTCGACGACGGCCATGAGCTGGAGGCGGATATGGTGCTGGTGGCCACCGGCCTGAAGCCGCGCTCTCGGCTGGCGCGAGAGGCCGGTATCGCGACAAATGGTGATGCTATCGTCGTCGATCGCTACCTTAAAAGCTCCGATCCTCGTGTTCATGCGCTGGGTGATGTGGCCTCGGTGGATGGCGTCAATGCCATGTACGTGCAGCCGCTGCAGGCTTCGGCCAAGGCGCTGGCCGCGACCCTGTGCGGTCGTCCCACCCAGGTGCGTTACGGGCCCTGGCCGGTGCTGGTCAAGACGCCGCTGCTGCCGGTGGTGGCGCTGCCGCCGATGACCGACAAGGTGCATTGGCGAATCGAGGCCGACGGCGAGGATATCAGCGCCCTGGCCGAGGATGACGAAGGGCGTCTGCAGGGCTTTGCGTTGACGGGAAAATGCGTTCGTCGGAAAGTCGAACTGGCGCGGGCGGCACCGCCGTTGCTAGGCTAGGTTCGTCAACGGCGCGGGTTGTACGCGATGCAGCCGTCGTTGAAGGTGCCACCGAGGCAGGGCAATTCTATCGGGGACGACCGCCACGACGTGTGGCTGGCCGGTGTCGTATCGCCGGTTTCGTACCGATGGAAGAGGCAAGGTCCCGTCGGCGGTGGCTCTCGCTAGTCGAAAGACAGTCAGGAAGCGCTGAGCGCACCGTGATGTTCATCGTCGTGGTCAACGATCCTGTTGTCACGGCGCAGGGCCGGGGACTGCCCGTGTGGACACTCGGACAGTGTTTCCATAACAATGATGCCGGTGTCACGGCACCGGAGTATCAAGCCAAACTCAGGAGGGCTGTATGCGCAAGCCAGAACTCGCCGCGGCGATTGCCGAGCGTGCCGATCTATCCAAGGACAAGGCCAGCCAGGTGTTGAACGTCATCCTCGACGAAATCACCGGTAGCGTGTCTTCCGGCCAGGACGTGTCGTTGATCGGCTTCGGCACCTTCACCGTGCGCGAGCGTGCCGCCCGCACCGGCAAGAACCCTCAGACGGGCCAGCCGCTGAAGATTCCCGCCAGCAAGACAGTCGCCTTCAAGCCCGGCAAGGGGCTCAAGGACGCAGTCGCCCGCTGAGGTGACGACTACCACCGCCTGTCCTCCAGGCGGTGGATCGATATCGCGGCCCGGTAGCGGGCCGCGCCTACCCGTCGACCGGTGAGGCAACATGACCCTGAGACTGATGCTGTGGCTGCTGGGCGTCATGCTCAAGCGGGCCTTCAAGCGCAAGGCGCGATTCCGCGAACGTCTGCAAGACCGGGGTGGGCTCGACTGGGGCATCGCCACCGAAGATCTGTCCATCGCGCGCCACTATCGCATGCGTCCCACGGGGATCGAGAGTCAGCGCGGACTGCCGGTGGATCTCGATCTGGAACTACGCTTCCAGGACAGTCAGACCGCGATCAAGGTACTCCGGCGCCCCTCCCAGCGCACCTTCCTCGATGCCATGATGGCCGGCCAGCTGCGACTGGTGGGCGACGCCCAGGATCTTGATCGGCTGCAGCGCCTGCTCAAGCACCTGTGAGGCACACCTGATTCATACCCGGCCCACGCCTGGCCCACACCCGGTTCACACCTGGCCATAGCGGCCGGCTTCCTCGCCCAGCCAGCGCCTGATCAGTGGCCTGCTGGCCTCCGCTGCCTGCTCGAGCAGGGCATCGGCCAGTGGAGTGATGCGCGGCAACAGGTCGGCATCACGCTCCAGGTCGGCGATCTTCATCTGGGCCAGCCCCGTCTGGCGGGTGCCCAGCACCTCTCCGGGGCCACGAATCTCGAGGTCCCGCTCGGCGATGCGGAAGCCGTCGGTGGTCTCGCGCATGACCGACAGGCGCTGTTTGGAGGACTCCGACAGCGGCGGATGGTAGAGCAGCACGCAGTAGCTCTCGGTACTGCCGCGCCCCACCCGGCCACGCAGCTGATGCAGCTGCGATAGCCCCAGACGTTCGGGGTTCTCGATGATCATCAGGCTGGCGTTGGGCACGTCGACACCGACCTCGATGACCGTAGTGGCAACCAGCAGGTCCAGCTCGCCGCTCTTGAAGGCGGCCATCGTCTCGGCCTTCTCGGCCGCCTTCATGCGCCCGTGGACCAGGCCGACGGCCAGGCCCGGCAGAGCCTCGGTCAGCTCCTCGTGGGTCACCTCGGCGGCCTGGCAGGTCATCGCCTCGGATTCCTCGATCAGGGTGCAGACCCAGTAGGCCTGGCGGCCCTCGTCGCAGGCCGAGCGGATGCGCTGAATCACCTCGGGCCGGCGTTCGTCCGGCACCACAGCGGTGGTCACCGGGGTACGCCCGGGCGGCAGCTCATCGATCACCGAGACGTCCAGGTCGGCGTAGGCGCTCATCGCCAGGGTGCGAGGAATCGGGGTGGCGGTCATCACCAGCTGGTGGGGCGTCAGCCCGCCCTGTTCGCCCTTCTCGCGTAGCGCCAGACGCTGATGCACGCCAAAACGGTGCTGTTCGTCGATGATCGCCAGGCCCAGACGAGAGAACACCACATCATCCTGGAAGATGGCGTGGGTGCCGACGATCATGCGCGCTCGACCGTCGGCGATGGCGGCCTTGGTGTCCAGGCGCGCCTTGCCCTTGAGCTTGCCCGACAGCCAGGCCACGTCGATGTCCAGCGGCGCAAACCAGTCGCGGAAGGCGCGGTAGTGCTGCTCGGCCAGCAGTTCGGTGGGGGCCATGATGGCGGCCTGGCAGCCGCCGGCGATGGCCGTCAGCGCGGCCATCGCCGCCACCACGGTCTTGCCCGAGCCGACGTCGCCCTGGACCAGCCGCAGCATCGGGGCGGGTCTGGCCAGGTCTGCCCCGATCTCGTCGAGCACCCGGCGCTGGGCGCCGGTCAACGAAAACGGCAGCTGGGCCAGAAAGCGAGTCTTCAGGCTGCGACCGCTGGGCAGCTCCGGCGCGCCGTCCGACTGAATGCGCAGGCGCACCTCGCGCAGGCTCAACTGGTGGGCCAGCAGCTCTTCCATGGCCAATCGCCGGGTGGCCGGGTGATGCCCGTCGCTTAGCGCCTCGACGTCGCTGTCGGGGGGCGGATGGTGCAGGGTGGCGAGGCTATCGTGCAGCGAGGCCAGGCCGAAGCGCTGACGCAGGTTTTCCGGCAGGTAGTCCGGCAGCGCCTCGGGGGTCTCTTCGAGCAGCGTCATGGCCTGGTCGATCAGCGCCCGCAGACGTGCCTGGGCAAGCCCCTCGGTGGTGGGGTAGATCGGTGTCAGGTGGTCTTCCACCGGCGGTTCACTGCCACCGATCAGACGATATTCCGGGTGGTAGATCTCCAGACCGGTCGCGCCGGCGCGGGCCTCGCCAAAGGCGCGCACCCGCACGCCGGGGCGAAACTGCTGCTGCTGCGCCGGCGAGAAGTGGAAGAAGCGCAGGCTGAGGATGCCGCTGCCGTCACGTAGTCGTACCAGCAGGCTGCGGCGGCGACCGCGGACCACGTCGGCGGCGGATACCTCACCCTCGACCACCGCCTCGTGTCCCCCTCGCAGGGTGGCGATAGGGGTGATCCGGGTGCGGTCCTGGTAGCGCAACGGCAGGTGAAACAGCAGGTCCTCGATTCGCTCCACCTTGAGCCGGGCCAGCTTCAGGGCCAGCGCCTCGCCGACCCCCTTGAGCGTCGTGACCGGGTCCGCCAGCCCGCTCACGGAGTCTCCGATTCGGCGGCGCGGCAGCGCGCGATGGCTTCGGTCACCGCATCGATGGCCTTGGGCCGGGGAAAGCTGGCGCGCCAGGCGATCGCCACGGTACGTCCGGGGGGGTCTGTGAAGGGGCGGCTGATCAGCATGCCGCTCTCGTAGTGGCTGGTGCCGATGGCCGAGCGTGGCAGCACCGTGATGCCGAGTCCCGAGGCCACCATATGGCGGATGGTCTCGAGCGATCCGCCTTCGGCGGTGAGGGTATTGTTGGGGCTGTTGAGCTTGTGGCTGATCGCCGGGCAGGCCTCGAGGATCTGGTCGCGGAAGCAGTGGCCTTCGCCCAGCAACAGCAGGCGTTCATCGAGGAGGTCTTCCTTGGCGATGGTCTCGCGCTCGGCCCAGGGATGCTCCGCCGGCAGCAGCACCTCGAAGTCTTCCTTGTAGAGCGGCTTGGTGACGACGTCGGTCTCGGTGAACGGCAGCGCCACGATGATGGCGTCGAGCTCGCCATTTCTGAGCTTGCGGCGCAGCCCGCCGGTAAAGCCTTCCTCGATGTACAGCGGCATCTGGGGCGCGCCGCGGGTCAGCTCCGGGATCAGGTGCGGGAACAGATAGGGCCCGATGGTATAGATCGCACCGATACGCAAGGGGCTTGCCAACTGGTCCCGGCCGGCGGTGGCCAGTTCCTTGATGGCGCTGCTTTGCTCCAGTACGCGCTGGGCCTGTTCGACGATCTTTTCGCCGAGGGGTGTGACCTGTACCGTGGACTTGGAGCGCTCGAACAGGGCAACCTCCAGCTCCTCTTCCAGCTTCTTCACCGCCACCGAGAGGGTCGGCTGGGAGACGAAACAGCGCTCGGCGGCGCGGCCAAAGTGGCGCTCCTGAGCCAAGGTTACGATATAGCGGAGTTCTGTTAGAGTCATGATGGTGCCGATCGGCATCCTCTATCCGGGGTATTGATCGAGGCGCCAGACGCTGGACGCGCGGGTCTCCGGGCCGGAGCCTCATAGGGATTTTATATCAGGGGGACGCGGTAAAGGTGAAGACAACGACACTGATTGTTGGTTGTGGCGACATTGGCATAACGCTGGGACGCGAGCTGCTCGCCAGTGGACACCGGGTGATCGGCGCGCGTCGCCGGCCCGAGCGCCTGGCGGATTCGGGTATCGAAGGCGTAAAGGTCGATCTTGCCGACCCCGAAACGCTGGCTGAACTGCCCGATGCCGACATCCTGGTCTACGTGGTCAGCGCCGACCGCTTCGAGGAGGAAGCCTATCGCGCCGCCTACCCCGAGGGCCTGAAGGCGGTACTGGCGACCATGGCCACCCGTGACAAGGCGCCTCGCCACGTGTTCTTCGTGTCCTCCACCAGCGTCTACGCCCAGCGCGACGGCGAGGTGGTGGACGAGACCAGCCCGGCAGAACCCACCGGTTTCTCCGGTGTCCTGATGCGAGAGGCCGAGCAGGCGTTGATCGAACATGATCTGCCCGGCAGCGTGGTGCGTTTCTCCGGCATCTATGGACCGGGTCGTGATCGCCTGATCCGCCAGGTGGGCGAGGGCCGCATCGCGCCGGCGTCGCCGACCATGTACTCCAACCGTATCCACCGCGATGACTGCGCCGGGGTGCTGGCCCATCTGATCGGCAAGGCGCTGGAGGGAGCCACCCTCGAGCCCCTGTACCTGGCCAGTGACACAGAGCCGGCCCCGCTCAACGAGGTAATGACCTGGCTGGCGAAACAGCTCAAGGTGGAATGTACCGAAACCATCCAGTCACCGCTGCGTCGCAGGGCCAGCAAGCGCTGCGACTCCAGCCTGCTGATCGACAGCGGGTATCGCTTCCGTTACCCGACCTTCCGTGACGGCTATACCCAGGTGCTGAAAGAAGGCGGTTTTCTCAAGGCCGGCGTGGTGGAGTAAGGCCGGCGTCGAGCACCGGATCGACGAGGGTTTCAAAAGGACCGACAGCGCAAGGTCCGACAGCGCAAGGCCGGCAACGGAAAACTGCCGGCCAGATAGCAGAAAAAGCCCGCAACGAGGTTGCGGGCTTTTTCTTATCGACTTTTTCTTGCGGGCTTTTCTTGCAGACTTTTTCTTGCGGACTGTTTTTGCGGTAGTGGCAACGCGGGGGCGATCGCTTGCCCCGTCTTGTGCAAGACGAACGGGGAGTCACCGCTAAAAATGGCATGACAAGATAGTGCAGCGCACGTCTTGTCCGATAAAAGCGTATTCGCTTTGGTGTCTCGAGTGCGCCGAATGCATCGCCAGGGTCTGACCCTTGTCGGTCACGTCCCGCAAGGCTTCAGTAGGCAAGGCGCCAGTTGAGCGCATACAGCTCGAAGCCATCGTTGGGCTCCTTGATACTGGCGTTGGAGTAGTGGGTGGCACTGATCGACAGATCCCCGTAGGGGCCCATCCGAAGACCCAGGGCGAGACGATCCTCGAACTGGAAGGAGCTCCCCAGATCACGATCCTCGATATGGGTATCGATAAAGGCCGAGGCACCGATGCCGCCTTCCACGAAGACGTGGTCCCAGCTGTAGCGCAGCGCAGGACGCAGGTAGAAGGCCTGGTTGGCGCTACGGTCGTCGCCTTCGAACAGGATCACCCCGGTGCCCAGGCGCAGGTCCAGTGAGGGGTGATAGCGACTCAGGTCGAAGGTCCAGTCGTAGCCCAGATCCAGTGCCCCGGTGCCCTCGCTGGTGGAGCCGAGGCCGAGGGTGGGGCCTGCCGTGGCGGTAGAGGCGAGTCCCATGAGCAGGCAGCAGGCCAGCGGGCGGGCGAGTGAGGTAGTCATGGCGATTCCCCTATCCTTGTTGTGTCCTCGGGTCGTGGATCCCGCTGGCCCGAGCGCTGTTCGTTGTTGTCTTTTGCAAATGGCTTTCGACACTGGCATTCGCACTCGTGCCACTGTCGCGTCTTGCCCGGATATCGTTGACGTTGCTGTGCTGTAATACGCTAGTCCCGGGTCCCACCATCGTTCGTGATTCAGGTCACATTCTTCTGCATAGCCGTGAGGTTTCTGCACAGCGGAAAAGCTCTTGTCGATAGGCCAACCCCAGGTAGATCGGTCAACAGGCAGACCCTCCGGGTGTACGAAAGGTGGTGTTCCTGTGCCTGGCCGGAGCCTACGCTCAAGGGTGCCACTATCGGTCAGATGGCAGAGCTACCCATACCGAGTTATCGACTGGTTGCGAGCGTGGTATATCGGCTGCCTTCATGACTAATTGATGACTGTATTAGTTGAATTGAAGTATAAGGCCAGCAGAAACAATCTTCTGATAAAGGTTGTGCTGATTGAGTCATCGCGCTACGCAGTAACGATACATGGGGACGAAATTGCTGCGGTTGGTGGGGCAGGCCCCATCGGGTGAGCTGTCGCGACAGGTCGCTCTGCAGCTTGAGAAGGGAGTCGGGGGGAGAGGAAGGACCGATCCAGACGATGCCGGGCCGGTGGAAGTAGCCTACGTGGTCGAGGGTCAGCCGACCGGGCGCACAGGGGTAGCGCTGGACCCAGCGACGCAGCTTCAAGGCGGAGGTGTCGCTCTGCTCACCGAGGAAGGCCAGCGTCAGATGAAGGTTGTCGTCGGGGATGCGGCGCCCGCCCAGTTCGGCGTGCAGCCGGTCGGCCAGCCCGCCGAGATGTTGGCGCAGCGCAGTCGGCGGCGTGAGCGCAAGAAACAGTCGCATCCCCGGGTTGCCCAGGCAGGGAGCGAGGCCGGAAATCCAGACGCCTCGGACCCTGACCTCAGGCTCCGTCCATCAGTCGCCGATGACCATCACCGCCTCGGCTTCGAACTGGGCGCCCTTGGGCAGGGCCTTGACGCCGACCGCGGCACGCGCCGGGTACGGCTTGGTGAAGACCTCTTCCATCACCTTGTTGACGGTGGCGAAGTTGTCCAGGTCGACCAGGTAGAGGTTGAGCTTGACGATGTCCTGCAGCGAGCCTGCGGCCTCTTCACACACCGCCTTGAGGTTGGTGAAGACCTGGCGCGCCTGGGCCTCGAAGTCGTCGGAAACCAGCTCCATGGTGGCCGGGTCCAGCGGAATCTGGCCAGACATGTAGACGGTGTTGCCGGCCTTGATGGCCTGGGCGTAGGGGCCGATGGCGGCGGGCGCCTGGTCGGTGTTGATGACAGCCTTGTTGCTCATTGTTGACTCCTGATGTCGTGTCAGCGGCAAATAGCAACACCACCACCAGGGCCGTCATCGGGATGACGGCCCTGGCGTCGGGGCTCAATTGCCAAGTCGAGAGATCTTGCCGATATGCGAAAGGTTACGCAGTCGTTTGATGATGCGTGCCAGATGGGTCCGATTACGCACAGAAAGTGTCAGATTGACGATCGAGAGGCGGGCGTCACGCTCCTCGATGCCGATGCGCTCGATATTGGCGTCGGCGTCGGTGATCAGGCCGGCCAGCTCGGCCACCAGGCCGCGACGACTTTCGACCTCGAGGCGCAGCGCCACGGGGAAGTCCTCGTCGATGGTGTCCGACCAGTTGAGCGTCAGCAGCTTCTCCGGATCGCTCTTCAATTCCTGGAGGTTGCGGCACTCGGAGCGGTGCACCACGATGCCCTTGCCCACCGACAGATGGCCGATGATCGGGTCTCCCGGCAGCGGGTGGCAGCAGCGGGCAAACTTGATCACCATGCCTTCGACGCCACTGATGGTGACCCTGGAGCTGTCCTCGGCGGCCTCGCTATGGGAGATTCGCTCGCCACGGTGCAGTTCCACCAGACGACGGGCGATCACCTGGGTCATGCGATTGCCAAGGCCAATGGCTTCGAGCAGGGCGGATTCGCTCTGCAGCTCCATCTCCTTGAGCAGCCGTGCCATGACGTCTTCGCCGACGTCCTCCAGATGCACGCCGAACTCGCCCAGCGCCTTGGTCAGCAGGCGGCGTCCCAGCTGTACCGCTTCGGTATGCTGCTGATGCTTGAGCGCATGGCGGATGGCCGAACGCGCCTTGGCGGTAACGACGAAATTGAGCCAGGCGAGGTTCGGCTTGCCCCCCGGAGAGGTGATGATCTCCAGCGTCTGGCCGCTCTCCAGGCGCGATGACAGCGGGGCCAGATGGCGGTCGATGCGACAGGCGATGCAGGTGTTGCCGATCTCGGTGTGCACGGCGTAGGCGAAGTCGATCACGGTGGCGCCCTGCGGCAGCTCCATGATGTCGCCTTTCGGCGTGAACACGTAGATATCATCGGGGAACAGGTCGTTCTTGACGTGTTCGATGAACTCCAGCGAATCGCCGGCATGGCGCTGCATCTCGAGCAGCCCCTTGACCCATTCCCGGGCCCTGGCGCGGCTGCCTTCGGCGATCGGGTGGGAAGTCTGCCCGGCCTTGTACAGCCAGTGGGCGGCGATACCGTTGTTGGCCATCGCCTCCATTTCCCGGGTACGGATCTGGACCTCGATGGGCATGCCGCTGTTGCCGAACAGGGTGGTATGCAGGCTCTGGTAGCCGTTGGCCTTGGGGATGGCGATGTAGTCCTTGAAGCGCCCCGGGACCGGCTTGTAGAGATTGTGCACCATGCCGAGGATGCGATAGCAGCTGTCGACGTCGTCGGCGATGATGCGAAAGCCGAACACGTCCATGATTTCGGCGAAGGACTTACGCTGGTCGCGCATCTTGCGATAGATCGACAGCAGGTGCTTCTGGCGCCCGATCACCGTGCCCTTGAGCTCGTGCTCGTCGAGCCGGGTCTGCAGCGCGTTCTGCACCTGACGGATGGCCGAGCGACGGTTGCCTCTGGCGCTGGCCACGGCGCGCTTGATGCGTTCGGCGCGCATCGGGTGGATGGCCTGGAACGACAGGTCCTCCAGCTCGACCCTGATGGTATTGATGCCGAGGCGGCTGGCCACCCGGGCATAGATCTCGAGCGTCTCCCGAGCGATGCGGCGCTTCTTGTCCGGGCGCAGCGCGCCCAGGGTACGCATGTTGTGCAGCCGGTCGGCCAGCTTGACGATGATTACCCGGATATCCCGGGACATCGCCATGACCATCTTCTGGAAGTTTTCCGCCTGGGCGACGGCCTTGTCCTCGAAGGTGATCTGGGTGAGCTTCGAGACGCCGTCGACCAGTTCGGCCACGGCTTCGCCGAACTGCCCGGCGAGGGCATCCTTGGAGACCCCGGTATCCTCGATGACGTCGTGCAGCATGGCCGCCATCAGGCTCTGATGGTCCATGTGCATGTTGGCGAGGATGTTGGCCACCGCCAGCGGGTGGGTCACATAGGGTTCGCCGGAGCGACGACGCTGGCCGTCGTGGGCCTGTTCGGCATAATAGAAGGCACGCCTGACCTGCTGGATTTCCTCGGCGGGCAGATAGCCTCCGAGTCGGTCAGACAGATCGTCGATCGTGAACATGTGGCGTGCCCTGACTGCGTGATGAGAGGTCCGAAGGGCGACCCGCGGCCGCCTTCGGCACGATCATTCCTCGGAGGGCGAGGCCTGGTACTCGGGACGGAAGCGGCTGGGCGCCTCGACCGGCTCGTCCAGCACGCTGTGGTCGATCAGGCCCTCGGCGATCTCGCGCAGAGCCATGACCGTGGGCTTGTCGTTTTCCCAGGGAAGCAGCGCGTCGCGTGAGCCACGGGCCAGCTGCCGGGAGCGCTGGGTGGAAATCATCACCAGCTTGAAACGGTTCTCGACGTGTTCCAGACAATCTTCGACAGTAACTCGCGCCATTGGGCCCTTCCTGATCTGACAGACGGTGTGTCGGGCAGGTGCTGGCCTTTCGCGGTCGGCGAGACGGACTGTGCCCCCGTCGACGATTGCGCCCGGGGGTTGCACCTGCGAAGTGACAGGCTAGATTACTCGAGTCACGCCGCCTGTGACAAGACGCCGGGGTCTGGTTGCAGCGCCGAAAAGCGAGCCGTGGGAGGCGTGGGTTGCCCGCGCTCCTCGGCGACTTGCCTTTGATAGCGTGTTCTAGTCGGACAGAAGCGCCTCGAGCAGCGGGGCATGGCGCTGTCCAAGGCGCGGTGTGGCCAGGCGCTGGCTCACTACTAGGGCGCGCAGCTCGTCCAGTGCGGTGGTGAAGTCGTCGTTGATGACCAGGAAGTCGTATTCGCTGTAGTGGGACATTTCGCTGACCGCCTCACGCATGCGCGCGCTGACCACCTGATGGTCGTCGGTGCCGCGGCTCGACAGGCGGCGTTCAAGCTCTTCCCGTGAAGGCGGCAGGATGAACACCGAGACAGCCTCTGGCATCTGCTCGCGAACCTGGTGGGCGCCTTGCCAGTCGATCTCCAGAATCACGTCCTGACCGGCGGCCAGCAGTGTCTCCACGGCGCTGCGCGAGGTGCCGTAGCAGTTGTCGAAGACCCGAGCGTGCTCGAAGAAGTCACCCTGCTCGATCATCGCCTCGAAGGTGGCCATGTCGACGAAGTGGTAGTTCACGCCGTCGACCTCGCCCGGGCGCATGGGGCGGGTAGTGTGGGAGACCGAGACCTGAATGCCGTCGAGACCCTCGATCAATTCACGCACCAGGCTGGTCTTGCCGGCGCCGGAAGGGGCAGAAACGATAAACAGCGTACCTTGGGACATGGGCGGGGTCTTCACTTGGAGGCCTTGGGGATCGAGCGCCGTTCGCGGGCGACTTCGCGGGCGACAAGGTGGCGAAGTATGGCACAGTTGGGCCTGGGCCTGCATCCGCCCAGGCTGACCCGCGACGTCGCTCGGTGGGGCCATCGCTCCCCCTGGACTCTCCGTGAATTCCCCCTGAACTCCCGTGAAAAAGCGCCGTGGAGAGGGAAACGGGACCGCCTGGACGGGCGGCGAGATCGGAAAAAGGCAAGCCGATGGCGGCGGTGGATCCGGGGAGCGTCATTCAGCCGGGGCGGAACAACGTCCGAGCATGGGCAAGGGAGCATAAGACATGAAAGGAACAGCCTGGCGGGCGGCGTTGACGGGGGTGCTGATCCGGCTGGTGGCACGGCTGGTGACGGCGCCCAGGCCGATCTGGTCGGGGGTCGCGCCGGTGGCACGTCAGCGGCTGTACTTTGCCAATCACTCGAGTCATGGCGACTTCGTGCTGATCTGGACCACCCTGCCGCCGCGCCTGCGGGCGCGCACCCGCCCCGTGGCGGGCGCCGACTACTGGCTGGCGTCACGGCTGCGGCGCTTTCTGATCCACGACGTCTTCAAGGGGGTGCTGGTCGACCGCCAGCGCAAGCCCGGCCAACCTGACCCCCTGGCAGTGCTGCGTGAGGCGCTCGACGGCGGCGACTCGCTGATTCTGTTTCCCGAGGGCACCCGCAATACCGATGACAAGGGCCTTTTGCCGTTCAAGCCGGGGCTCTACCACCTGGCCTGCGACTATCCCGAGGTAGAACTGGTGCCGGTATGGATCGATAACCTCAATCGGGTGCTGCCCAAGGGCGAGGTGGTACCGCTGCCGCTGCTATGCACGCTCAACTACGGCGAGCCGCTGGCTCGGATAGAGGGCGAGGACAAGGCCGATTTTCTCGCCCGGGCGAAGCGAGCGCTGCAGGCGCTGGCGCCGGCCGGGGCCAGCGTTCCCAGCGACCCCGTGTCTCCCGACACCGCGCCACCCGACACCGCTCATCCAGGTTCTACCACCCCTGGCTCTACCACCCCAGCTACCAGCACCCCAGACACCAGCACCCCAGGCTCCGCCACCGAGGCATCTGGCCCCAGGGAGGGGGCGCCGAATGACTGATATCGTGATTCCCGCCGGTCTCGGCACCCTGCTCGCCGCCATCGTCGGGATCTTGCTGGTGGCCAGTAGCGTTGGCTTCGTACTGGCCCGCCGCTATTCGCCCGAGGGCGAAAACGAAGTGATCGAGAACCTCAACCAGCGCATCCGCTCCTGGTGGATCATGACGCTGTTGATGGGTATCGCCCTGCTCGGCGGCAGGACCGGGGTGGTGCTGCTGTTTGCCT
Organism: Halomonas sp. H10-59; assembly: GCF_040070555.1. Lineage (NCBI taxonomy): Bacteria > Pseudomonadati > Pseudomonadota > Gammaproteobacteria > Oceanospirillales > Halomonadaceae > Halomonas > Halomonas sp. H10-59. The sequence continues at coordinate 4,698,621 of NZ_CP098828.1, read as the reverse complement.
TCGCCTCGTTTTCCGCGTTGCGCGAGTTCATCGGCCTGGTGCCGTCACGACGGGCCGATCACTGGGCCCTGGCGCTGGTGTTCTTCGTGGTGCTGCCGGTGCAGTACCTGTTCATCTGGCACCAGTACTACGGCATGTACTCGATCTTCATTCCGGTCTACGCGTTCCTGCTGTTGCCGGTGGTGGCGGCCCTGAGAGGGGATAGTCAGGGCTTTCTCGAGCGGGTCAGCGAGGTCCAGTGGGCGCTGATGGTGTGCGTCTTCTGCGTTTCTCACGTGCCTGCGCTGTTGAGCCTGGACATCCCCGGCTACGAGGGGCGCAACGTGCTGCTGATCGCCTTTCTGATCGTGGTGGTGCAGCTCAGCGATGTCCTGCAGTACGTCTGGGGTAAGCTGCTCGGGCGCCGGCGTATCGCCCCCAGGCTATCGCCCTCCAAGACCCTGGAAGGCTTCCTCGGCGGGGTGGCCAGTGCCACCCTGGTCGGGGCCGGATTGGCCTGGATGACCCCCTTTTCCATGGGCCAGGCGGCGCTGCTGGCGCTGATGATCGCGCTGCTCGGCTTCGTCGGAGGGCTGGTGATGTCGGCGATCAAGCGCGATCGCGGGATCAAGGACTGGGGTCACCTGATCGAGGGACATGGCGGCTTTATCGATCGTCTGGATTCGGTGATCTTCTCGGCACCGATCTTCTTCCACGTGGTGCGCTACTTCTGGTCGGTGGCATGAGGCCCTGGTGGCGTCACAGCGCAATGCATGGGCTGGTGGGGTTCGTCGCCATGGGCGGTTGGACCGCCTGGGTAAGGGCGCGGCGCCTGTCATTGCGGTTCTCGCTTGGCGAAGGCGGCGCCTGACATTGCGCTTTCCGCTCAACGAAGGCGGCGCCTGAGTCCGGGGCGAACGATCAGCTCTCGCTGGCGCAGTCGGTGGCCGCGGCGCGGCGCCTGTCGCTGCGCTTCTCGGCGCGTAGGCCGATATAGAACACCACCATGCCGCCAAGGGCGAGCCCGGCGCCGACCAGGCCACTGGAGGACCAGGGCGCACCGGCCTTGATGGTCACCCCGGCCAGATAGGCGCCCAGCGCATTGGCGCAGTTGAAGGCGGCGTGATTCATCGAGGCGGCCATGGTCTGGGCGTCGCCGGCCACGTCCATCAGGCGTGTCTGCAGCGCCGGACCCAGCGCCATGCTGGTGCCGACCAGGCCGACGAACAGGATGCCGGTGTAAAGGTTGTCGGCGGCAAAGTAGAAGGCGCCCTGGACCACCAGGCACCACAGCAGGATGCGCGGCACCGCCTTCATCAGATTCTTGTCCGCTGCCCGGGCGCCCACCAGATTGCCGATGATGCCGCCGATGCCGAAGATCGCCAGCACCCAGGGGCCGACCATCTCGGGCATATCGGCCTGGGCGCGCAGGGTCGGTACCACATAGCTGAACACCGAGAACATGCCGCCAAAGCCGATGCTGGCCACGCCCAGGGTGTAGAGCACCCGCTGTTTGACCAGGGCGGTCAGTTCGCGCTTGGGGCTGGCCTTGACGTCATGCGGCTGACGCGGCACGAACAGCTTGATCAGGCCCATGGTGACAAAGGCCACGACGCCCACCGCGAAGAAGGCGAACTGCCAGCCGAACCACTGGCCGGCCCAGGTGGCCAGCGGCGCGCCGATCACGATGGCGCTGGTCAGCCCCAGCATGACCCGGCTGATGGCTCGGGCGCGTTCTTCCACCGGTACCGCTGCTGCGGCCACCAGGGCAGCCACGCCGAAGTAGGCGCCGTGGGGCAGGCCGGCAAGAAAACGCAGACCGACAAAGGGCCAGAAGCTGGTCGCCAGGGCGCTGGCGATGTTGCCCACGGCGAACACCAGCATCAGGCAGATCAGCAGGGTGCGCCGGGGCACCCGCGCGGCCAGCGCCGAGATCAGCGGCGCACCGACCACTACCCCCAGGGCATAGGCGGAGATGGCGTAGCCGACGTCGGCGGCGCTGACCGACAGGTCCTGGGCGACACGCTCCATCAAGCCCATGATCACGAACTCGCTGGTACCGATGCCAAAGCCACCGAGGGCCAGGGCGAGCTCCGCCAGGCGAGGATGACGAGCTCTGAGATGGGTGATGGAGATTGCCATCGGGCCTCCTGGAAAACGAAAACGATCCCGACGGGTGTCGAGATCGTAAATTTACGACAAAAGTATAAGGCATCCGAAAGGTGGGTTCTAGCGCCGAAAACGTCAATCTTGTCGATTAGGTAGGGCTAAAATGCGGGTAAGTGACGGTTATGTGTCGTCGAGCCGGGGAGCTCTCCAGCGCCACGGCGAGCTATCGTGTTGTTAATTTTACCACTGTGAAAAAGCGCTCAGCTTTAGCGCATTTCTGTTGAAGAAGTTTCACCTATTCGCAGTGTACTGTTTTTCTGTGCTCTTTTTTTGACACGACCAGCAGGCTGATCTCTTCAAAATTCTCCACTGCGCTTAACATTTGATTGAAAATCAATAGCCTGGCATGTGTTCACCGGCAAGTGATCGTGCCGATGTCGAGGTTCTAGTGTCGAGACGAGTGATGGCGGCGAGTGAGGAACGAACTACCTTAGTAGTTCAGTACCACCCGACTAAGTCCGTTGAGCCCCATTCCTCGGTTCAGCGGCGGTCGTCGTGGCGACGCCGAAACCGATGGTTCGGTGCACGCGCTGACGGCAGGGAGTCGACATGAAGGTCGAACTGCATCAGGCAAGGAGCGGCGACGCGACGCTGACCGAGCGCGTCGAGAAAGCCGGTGGCTGGCTGGTGGAGGCTGGACGCAAACGGCTGCTGGTCGCCGCCAACGCCCGCTGGCGGGCCGTCCGCGAGGCCACCAGCCTGCATGACGCCGATGACGCGATGGTCCAGGACCTGGGCCAGGGAAGGCTGCACGGTGTCTGCCAGAAGGGCCGGCTGTTCCAGCAGGCCCATCCCGAGGTCCCGGTGCTGCTGGATGCGGGGCGCTATCTGGTGGTGGACCTGCCCAGGTCCGAGGCCAACAGGATCAACAAGCCCCTTGAGCAAAGTGAAGCGCCCTGCTTCCGCCTGTTCCCTTTAAGCGAATCGACCCGTCTGTTTCGCCAGGTTGCGCCTCGTCGCGACGCTACAGGACCCCGGGCCGTCGATGCTGTCGTCGCGTCGGCCTCCCTGGCCCGCTACGTCACCCTGCTGAGTCAGCTGGTGTCCTATCCGACGCGCCTATCATCGAGCGCCGAGTACGCCCAGGCGGTGGACTGGGCCGAGTCTCAGCTGACCACGGCGGGGCTGGCCGTGGATCGCCAGCAGGTATCGCTGCCCGGCGGCGCAAGCAGCATCAACCTGCTGGCGCGGCTGCCGGGGCAGGCCGCCAGCCCCCGTCACTGGCTGGTGGTCGCTCACCTGGACAGCGTCAACCATCAGGGCGGTCCGTCCGCACCGGCGCCGGGCGCCGACGACAACGCCAGTGGCTCGGCGGCGCTGATGCTGATGGCCGAGGTGCTGGCCGGGCAGCGTTTCGATGATGACCTGAGCTTTGTGCTGTTCGGCGGCGAGGAGCAGGGGCTGCACGGTAGCCGCCAGTTCGTGGCGGGACTCTCCGCTGCTGAGCGGGGGCGCATCGCCGGGGTGCTCAATATGGACATGATCGGCTCGATCAACGCCACACCTGCGGCGGTACTGCTGGAAGGCGCGCCCCTCAGCCAGGACATGATCGATGGCCTGAGTGCGGCGGGAGGCCGCTTCACCGATCTCGAACTGCAGGTCTCGCTCAACCCCTTTGCCAGTGATCATGTGCCCTTTATCGACGCCGGCATCCCCGCCGTGCTGACCATCGAAGGGGCCGACGGCGCCAATGACGCCATCCACGGACCGAACGATGTCCTGGCCACGGTGGATCCGTCCTACGCCATGAAGATCGTGGCAATGAACCTGGGGTTTGTGGCCACCAGCGCCGGCCTGCACGCGGTCGACGCCCCACCCCTGCCGGAATGCCACTGTCGTGGCGACGAGCGCCACCACCTGGGCGACCCCTGGCGCCAGCTCGAGGCCCACCATGAAGCACTGCTGGCCCAGTATCGTCGCTGGCAGGGCCAAGGCGTCTGGTCGGCGCAGCTGGACGCCGGCTGGCGTCAGGCCTGGCAGCGGTTGGAGTTGCTGCGCTCGCGCAGGGGATGGGAGCGACGGTCTCGGTCGACAGGCCGTTGAACGAGCCAGTGGCAAGGCCGCTCACCCAGCCACTCAGCCAGCCACTCACCCAGCCACTCACCCAGCCACTCACCCAGCCAGTGATCGAGTGACGCCCCGGCGAGACGAGAACAGGCAAGACAAGATCAGGTAAAGCAAGACAAGACCGATCAGGAGGATGTGATGCCAAAGGACCTGTGCGGAGACTGGATCGAGATGCGCGAGGAAGGCATCGGCGACTGCACGGTGCTGCGGCACCCGGATTCGCCGGCTGTCACCCCCTCGCGGATGCCGCGAAGGCGCCTGTGTCTGCACCAGGACGGCGCCGTCGAGCTCCACACCGGAGACGCCGCCGACCGCCTTGCCTGCGATGCCCGTGGTCAGTGGCGGCGTGATGGCGATCAACTGCACCTGACACTGCCCGGTTGGGACGGTGACTACGATATCGATGCGCTGGAGGACGATCTTCTGATCATTACCCGTCATTGAGGCCACCAACGCCGCCAATACCGTGCGTTGTGGGGCCACTTGAGGCCAGTTGCTGGCCATTGAACCTGTACTCACGACGCCGACCGGCTGGCCGGCGGGGAGGCTTGCATGTCCGATAACACCACCCATCCGGAACGGTGTCGCTGTTGTGGCACCATGGCGGTTCACCGGCGACTGCTGGACCAGGACCCCGGTTATGCCAGGCGGCGATCGCGCATCGAGGAACACGCCTTTCGCGCCATGCGTGGCACCATCGTCCAGCGTCCGGGGTGCACCCGCATCCCGGTGGTCGTCCACGTGGTCTACAACACCGACGAGCAGAATATCTCGCGGGAGCAGATCGACAGCCAGATCGAGATCCTCAATGAGGACTTTCGCAAGGCCAATGCCGACGTCTCGACGGTACCTGCGCCCTTCGCGCCGGTGGCCGCCGATGCCAGGCTATTGTTTGCGCTGGCCACCAGCGATCCCGACGGCAACCCCACCGATGGCATCACCCGCACCCGCACCGACGTCAGCGGTTTTGTCGATGACGACAAGGTCAAGGCCGACGCCAGCGGCGGCAAGGATGCCTGGCCCGCAGACGAATACCTCAATATCTGGGTCTGCCCGCTTTCCGGTGGCCTGCTCGGCTACGCCCAGTTCCCCGGCGGACCCGCCGCCACCGACGGCGTGGTGGTGACCTACACCGGCTTCGGCAACATGGGCACCGCCCGGGCGCCGTTCGACCTGGGGCGCACCACTACCCACGAGATAGGCCACTGGCTCAATCTCTTTCATATCTGGGGAGACGACGGCACCGGCTGCTCTGGCTCGGACTTCGTCGACGACACCCCCAACCAGGGCGGCGCCAACCTGGGCAAGCCGACCTTTCCCAAGGTGTCCTGCGACAACGGCCCCGATGGCGACATGTTCATGAACTACATGGACTACGTCGACGACGACACCATGGTGATGTTCACCGAGGGCCAGGTGGCACGGATGCAGGCCTGCCTGGATGGCCCCCGCAGCGCCATCGGCGAGATGGTGTCGTGCACGCCGTTGCACCCCAAGGCACTGCCGAAGGACACCCCCAAGGAGTTCACCAAGGAACCGATCAAGGATCCGCCAAAAGAGCGGCCCAAGGATAACCCCAAGGAGTTCGTCAAGGAGCCGGTCAAGGAGAGCGTCAAGGAGGGACCGAAGGACCTGATCAAGGATGGCGGCAAAGACGGCATCAAGGACGGCATCAAGGACGGCATCAAGGACGGCATCAAGGACGGCATCAAGGACGGCGGCAAGGAGTTGCCCAAGGACAACCCCAAGGACTTTGGCAAGGATCCAGGCCTGGAGCCGGGCAAATGGAAGCCGCTTGACCCGCCTCCCAAGCAGATCTTCGAAGTGCCGACCAAGCAACTGGTGGAAGGCCCCGTGGGCGGCAAGCAGGCCTTCGAGAATCCGCTACCGGGGGGCTGGGGCAACCAGCCCATGCAACCGATGCAACCAGCCCAGCCGCTGCAGCCCTTTGTGCTGGCCACCGGTCAGGCGCCGTCGGGCGCCTCGCTCAAGCCGCCGGTGGCGGACGGCGGAGGCGAGCAGGATCAGAGCCAGGCGCTCCTTGGCGAGTACGCTCAACTGCTGGCGCAGTACGCCCAGCTCTACCAGCAGGGCATGCTCGATCAGCAGGGGATGCTGGCCTGGCAGCAGGCATGGGCGGCCTACGTGCAGCTTGGTGGACGGTGAGCGATGACAGGACCCGCGGGCACCCTGTCGGTGCCCGCCTTTTTCGAGGGAGCCGAGCATGATCCTGATCCTGTCGTTTGCCGACAATGCCCATGTCGAGCGGGTACTGCCCCATCTTCACTCGCCGGTGGAGGTGATCGACGTCGCCGACTTCCCCCGGCGTCTGGGAATCCTGGCCTACGCAGGTGCCAGCGGTGACAGCCTGTGGCTGGAACTTGGCGACGGGCGCCGGCTGGCCCTGGACGAGGTGCGCTCGGTATGGAACCGGCGCATCCGTTCCTTTGACCTGGACCCCGCCCTGGGCGGCGGCACCGAACGGCTGTTTGCCTGGTCCGAGACCCAGGAGGCGGTGCTTGGTCTGTGGTATGCCCTGGATAGCTTCTGGATGAACCATCCGCTGGCAGACGAACGCGCCCAGCGCAAGCTGACCCAGCATCGTCTGGCCCACCGGCTGGGGCTCGAGATCCCCGATACCCTGATCACCAATCGCCCGGACGCCGCTGCCGAGTTTATCGCTCGCCACGGCGACGGTGGAGTGGTGCGCAAGGCCTTTCGCAATATCGTCGAGGCGCCGCGAGAGACCCTCAAGGTCGGCCAGGACGAGATGGCCAGGCTCGAGGCGGTTCGTCTGGCGCCGGTGATCTTTCAGGAGTACATCCCGCTGGCGCTGGATCTGCGCGTCACCGCGGTGGCCGGCGAGATGTTCGCGACCGCCTTCAGGAGCGAGCCGCAGTACGAGGTCGACTACCGCAGTGGCGTGGGCAGCGCCGAGGTCTTCCCCTATACCCTGCCGGATGAGGTGGAGACCGGACTGCGCGCGCTGATGAGAGAGCTTGGACTGGCCTACGGCGCCATCGATCTAAGGGTCACACCCGAGGGGCGTCATGTATTCTTCGAGGTCAATCCGGCCGGCGAGTACCTGTTCGCCAGCGAGCGCAGCGGCCAACCGATTCCCCAGGCCATCGCCGCCGCCCTGGAGCGCGGCGGCGGCGAGTGGTGACGTCCCCGGCCGGTGGCAGCAGGGCCCCCGGTCGGTGTGATCAGGGCCCCGGACGGTATTAGGTCAGTAGGGTCCCTGGGACCCGTGGCCAGGGCTGGTGGATGAGTCTTCCTGCGAGTCGGCCGCCTGCGGGCCAAGCGCAAACTCCGATGCACGCTGGCGCACCGCCTGCATCATCAGGCTGACGTCGAGCCCCACCGCCACGAAGCTAGCGCCAAGGGAGAGATAGTGTCTGGCAAGCTCCGGGTCACCGGTGAGCACGCCGGCGGCCTTGCCGCTGGCAACGATGCGGGCGATGGCCTCGTTGATGGCGGCCTGGACCTCGGGATGGCCCGCGTCACCGAGGTGGCCCATGGAAGCGGCCAGGTCGGCGGGTCCGACAAAGACCCCGTCGACGCCGTCCACCGCGCAGATCGCTTCGAGGTTATCCAGCGCGGTCACGCTCTCCGCTTGGACCAGTAGGCAGATCTCGTCGTTGGCCCGATGCACATAGTCAGGCCGTGCATTCCAGCGTGACGCCCGGACGATGGCGGAGGCTTCACCTCGCACCCCGTCCGGTGGGTAGCGGGTGGCGGCGACCATGGCGCGGGCCTGCTCCGGGGTGTCGATCATCGGCACCAGCAGGGTCTGGGCGCCGATGTCCAGCAGTTGCTTGATCCGCGCCGTCTCGCCGTTCACCACCCGAACCACCGGGTGGCTGTCGTAGGCGGCGACCGCCTGCAGCTGGGCGAGCATGGAGCGCACATCATTGGGGCCGTGCTCGCCGTCGATCAGCAGCCAGTCGAAGCCGGCGCTGGCGCACATCTCTGCGCAGTAGGGGTCGCCCAGCGACAGCCACAGGCCGATTCTGGCCTGGCCACTGGCCATGGCGGTCTTGAAGGGATTGCCGGCGGGGACACCCGCGCAGTGGGAAGGGGTCATGGGCAGCGTCCTTGATGAGTGTCAATCGTCCAGCATCGCCTTGAGCCGACGGAACACCCCGGGGTCCTGGCGCAGCCCGTCGTGCTCGTACTCGTTGGTGATCCAGTAGCGTAGCCGCGGGATCGCCTCGGCGGTGGCCAGCGACAGCTCGGCGTCCACGTACATGTCGTCGAAGTAGATCAGCGCCGCCACCGGCACCCGGTTGGCGGCGAGCTGTCTGGCGTCGTAGAAGGGGCTGGCCAGAGGTCGCCGGGCCAGCTGGTGTACCGCCCCACGGAAGGGCTTGAGGGCGCGAATCTCGTCGAACATCCAGGGGTAGATCATCTCGCCGGTCAGCCTGAGCGGGCGATGACGCTCGTCGAACTGCGGCCCCTGCTGGCGCTCGGCGGCCCAGTCGCACAGGCGCTCAGGGTTGGCGTAGATGTTCTCGTGGATGGCGCCGAACAGCGGATTCTCGTCGAAGCCGGTCAGCGTCATCACCTCCACCAGAAAGTGATGGTTGAGGGCGCTTCGCGTGTCGTCGGTGAAGGCCTCCTCGAGCAGCCAGTGGAGCTGCTCGGCGCCGTCACCCATGCCCAGCATCAGTCCCAGGCTCTGGAAGCGGCGCACGCTCAGTCGGTCGCCGTCGGGCAGGCGGACATCGTGGTCCAGCAGATGGTCGGCGATGGCGTCGATCCGCTCGCGATCATCGGGAAAGCGCGCCAGATACGCCTCAAGCTTGCGCTCCACCCGACGGTGAGTGCGCCGATAGACCTCGTCGGGGTCGGCGTCGAGCGCCGGCAAGCCGCCGGTGATATAGCAGCGGCTCAGTCCCTGAGGCGCGTAGGACAGGTAGGTCAGGGTCAGAAAGCCGCCGTAGCTCTGGCCCAGCGTGGTCCAGGTGGCGCCCTGATAGCGGGTCTTGCGCAGGTGCTCGAAGTCCGCGACCACCGCGTGGGCGTCGAAGCAGGCCAGGTAGTCACCGCCTGCCTCGTCACTGTCGAAGGCGGCCATGGTGGCCTCGGTGATGCGCGAACTGCGTCCGGTGCCACGCTGGTCGGGCAGGATCACCCGATAGTGCTTGAGCGCCTCGTGCAGCCATCCCGGTCCATTGGCGGTGGGGCGTGGCGACTTGCCGCCTGGGCCACCCTGCAGGAACAGCAACAGCGGCAGTTCCTCGTCGACACGGTCTGACGCGCAGACCTCGCGGTAGAACAGGCTTAGGGTCTCGCCGCTGTCCGGGTGGGACCAGTCCAGCGGCACCTCGAGGCGATGGTCGCTGATGGAAAGGCCCGGGATGGCGTGGTCGGAAGGCATGCCTGCATCCTGTGTCGAAAGAGTGACGAGAGAGTATCCGGGCGGCCATGGCCGCCCGGTGCCGAAAGAGACAAGGTCGGCCAGCTTCTTGTTGCCAGCGCTGGCCGACCCTGGCGGTAGCTCAGTCTGCGCCGCGCATGGCCCGGCGAATGAACGGCAGGCAGGCCGCCAGCAGCAGGGCGCTGACGCCACCGATGGCCGCCATGGCAATAAAGTAGCCGACTTCGGTGTCCTCGGTATAGAAGGCGCCGAGCTTGCCGCCGGCGGCGAAGCCGAGCGCCAGCGAGAGAAAGAACAGTGCCATCATCTGGGTCTGGAAGGCCCGCGGTGCGAGCTTGGTGGTCACCGACAGCCCGATCGGCGACAGGCACAGCTCCGAGGCGGTGAAGCCCAGCAGCAACAGCACCAGCATGGCCAGCGGCATGTTCGACCCTTCGCTGCCGAGAAACGGCAGGTAGCCGAGGAAGGTGGCGCCGATGATCGCCATGGCGATCACGAACTTGCCGGCCGACGACGGCTGGCGCTTGCCCAGCGTCGTCCACAACCAGGCGAACACCCCCGAGAACAGGATGATGGTCAGCGCCTGCACCGATACCAGCCAACCCACCGGAATCTCCCAGCCGAACAGGCTGCGATCCACGCGCTGATCGAAGAAGGCGGTGATCACGGTGTAGGACTGGCTGTACAGCGCCCAGTAGGCGGCGCTGGTCAGAAACAGCGGAATGAACGCCAGCACCCGGCTGCGTTCCTCGGGGCTTACGTGGGTGGAGCGCAGGATCACCGCAAAGTAGCAGAGCGCCGCTACAGCGATGATGCCAAGCATCACCCCGGACAGATTGTCGGCACGAATCCAGCCCGCCAGGGCCGCGCCGACCACGAGGGCGAGCACCACCAGGGCGATACCCAGGTAGCGCTTGAGGGTCGCTGGCGCGATGGGGTCCGGCGCGGCCTTCTGATCATCGGGCAGCCCCTTGCGTCCCGCCGTGTACTGGGCCAGACCGATCGCCATGCCCACGGCGGCGATGCCGAAGCCATAGTGGAAGCCGGCGTTCTGCTGCAGCAGACCTGTCAGCAGCGGGCCGACGAAGCCGCCGATATTGATACCCAGATAGAAGATCGAGAAGCCGGCGTCGCGCCGGGGGCTGCCGGGCTCGTACAGGGACCCCACCAGCGCCGAGCAGGTGGCCTTGACCCCGCCGCTGCCCAGCGCCACCAGAATCAGGCCGGCGGTGACGCCGTAGACACCGGGCAGGATGGCCAGGGCGATATGCCCGAGCATGACCACAATGCCCGAATAGAACAGGGTGCGTTCGGCGCCGAACACCCGGTCGGCGAACCAGCCGCCGAGGATGGTGGCCAGATAGACCGAACTGCCGTAGGCACCGACGATACCGATGGCCACCGACTGGTCGATCGCCAGGCCCCCGCGGCTGGCCTCGTAGTACAGGTAGATCAACAGGATCGCCTGCATGCCATAGAACGAAAAGCGCTCCCACACCTCCATGCCGAACAGGGTGGCGAGAGGCCAGGGATGGCCGAAGAAGCGGCGTTTGCCGCTGTCGCCGTGCTGGCGGGCGGCGGCCTCGGTGGTTTTCATCGGGAGCTCCTGCTTTGACGAGAAAATCGGAACGAAAAATACATTTTCCGCCCATGAAAACCCTAAAGCGTTGCGAATTACAGGGCAAAACTCATGTCCGCGATCGGAAAGGCCACGACGAAAAACGACAAGCGGGAGCGAGGACGTTGGCTCACAGCAAAACGAGCGGAACTGCTGCTGCACAGTGATGCTCTGGAGACAGCCCGTCGTGGGGGAGAAGGCCTGCCTGGCTGGGCGGCACGGGCCCCGCCCCTTTCGACGCATAGCCCGCCCCTTTCGGCGCATAGGTAGTGCACGTTTAGCGTGCTACTATCCGCGCGAATGTGCAGGGATAACGTCAGAAGGCGACATGATAAGAACGTTTTTCAAGAAAAAGGTGGCCGAAACGCCACTTGGGAGCATCACCGTCCAGGACCGGACCATCACCGATCTGACGCCTCTGGGCAGCAAGCATTCTCCCGGCATGACCAAGGCCGGCAGGCTGTCGTTTGCCGGCTGGATGAACGGTCGCAAGGTCAAGGTCTATAGCGCCTTCTCGCCGCGTCAGATCGCGTTGAGTCACGCCATTCGCGAACTGCCGGCGTCGGGGCTCAGCTTCCCGGCGATACTCGCCCACGACGACGAGCTGGTCGTCGAAGAGTGGATCCAGGGCCCGTCTCTCAAGCAGCTCGAACGCTCCAGGGCAGACAAGGCGCCTATCGCCGCGGCGGCGGAGGCGGTGAGTCGTTTTCTCGAGATGGCGCAGTCGGACGAGCGCTATCGCGCCCTGGCCGACGAGCACGCCGGGGCCTTCTGTTACATTGACGACTACCTGCTCAGACGGGTGGACGGCTGGAAGCACCTGGATGCGATCGGTGGCTTTCTGGCCCGCTGGCAGCGTGAGGACGAGCGCCACCGCGCAGCGGTGGGCGCCAGGCTCAGCCACCCTGACCTGTCGCTGGCCAATATCGTGATGGAAGAAGGCAGCGGCCGTTTTGTGGTGATCGACAACGAACTGGTCGGGGTCGGTCCGGGCTGGGTCATCGACTGGCACAATTCCTTCCTCAAGCGGCGCAGCATGGCCGATGCCCCCGTCGTGCCCGAGGCCATCCGCCCCTTCATCGACCTGACCTGGCGCCTGCGTCTGCTCGGGTCCGCACTGTCCACCGGCAAGCTTCATCGCGCCATCGAGCAACTGGACGCCGAGACCGCGCCGAGCTGGTAATGCCCACAACAAGGCGCTGCAGGCCCCCACCGGCAGCGCCTTCCCGCCTCTCGATTGCTTTCCTTCCCGTCGAGTCCCTGGCCGGGGTTCGACTACCTGTTCAGCAGGCCCCAACCCCATACCCCATACCCCATACCCCACCATTGGCTAGTTGCCATTTGCGCTGCGAGTACGGTTGTGCTTTATTGTTCACATCGCACGCAGAATTGCGTGCAATCCTGACAAGGCCGCCAGACGGTCGATAACAACACCAACAATCAGGGTCGTCGCTTGCTTGGCGACCTCAGGAGAAACGGGATGCTCCCGCAGCGTGATCTGGTCGGCTACGCCGATACTCCCCCCACCGGGGCCTGGCCCAACGGCGCCCGCCTGGCGGTCAATATCGTGGTCAACTACGAGGAGGGCTCTGAAAGGTCCTTCGCCATGGGCGACGACGACCAGGAGTCGATGACCGAGTGGGGGAGTTACGTAACTCCCGCTGGTACCCGTAATCTGGCGATGGAGTCGATGTACGAGTACGGCTCGCGGGTCGGCATCTGGCGCATCCTCGACATCCTGCGCGAGGCCGACGTGCGTTCGACCTTCTTTGCCTGCGCGGTGGCGCTGGAGCAGAACCCCCGCGTTGCCCGTGTCGCCAGCGCCGATGGCCACGAATTCTGCAGCCACGGCTATCGCTGGGAGGAGGTCTTTCGCCTCAGCGAAGACGAGGAACGCGAGCACATCCGCCTCGCCATCGAGTCGATCACCGCCACCACCGGCAAGCGCCCTGTGGGCTGGTACTGCCGCTACGGACCCAGCGTGCGTACCCGGCGCCTGCTGGTGGAAGAGGGTGGCTTCCTCTACGACTCCGACGCCTACAACGACGACGTACCCTACTTCACCGAGGTGGCGGGCAGTCGTCAGCTGGTGGTGCCCTACACCACCGACATGAATGACTTCCGATTCTGGCTTTCTCCTGGGCTTACCTCGGGGCGCGAGTTTCTCGACAACCTCAAGGAAGGCTTCGACGTGCTGTTCGAGGAGTCGGCCCGCGGCCCCAGGATGATGTCTGTCGGCCTGCATCCGCGCATGGTCGGGCGCCCCGGCAAGATTCGCGCGCTCAAGGACTTTATTGCCTATGCCCAGGCCCACGAGGGCGTATGGTTCGCCACCCGTGAAGAGATCGCCCGGGCCTGGCTTGCCCGGGAAGGTGAAGCGACCGGCGTCGTCTGACGTCGCCGATGAACCCCGTGTTTTCTGCTGTACCCGCAACAACGACAATAACCAGAGGAAATATCCCATGAGCCTTTCCTACAAGACCTTCTCCAAGCGTTCCCTGGTGCTGGCCACCGCCCTTTCCGCCGGCCTGGCAGCAGGCGGCGTGATGGCCGAAACCCTCAAGGTCGGTGCCAACATCGGCAACCTGCCCTGGGAGTTCCAGGACGACAGCGGTGACTACGTCGGCTTCGAGATCGACCTGGTCAACGAGGTCGGCAGCCGCCTGGGCTACGACGAGGTCGAGATCAGCAACATTCCGTTCAATGGCCTGTTCTCGGCGGTACAGTCTGGGCGCATCGACGTGGCGGTGTCCTCCATCACCATCACCGACGAGCGTCTGGAGTCGGTGTCCTTCGCCCAGCCCTACTACGACAGCGACCAGTCCCTGGCGACCCACACCAGCAAGGGCATCAGCGGGCTCGAGGACCTGGACGGCAAGGTGGTCGGCGTCGATACCGGCTCCACCGGCGACATCTGGACCAGCGAGAACCAGGAGCAGTACGGCATCAAGGAAATCCGTCGTTATGAAGGCCTGCAGCCGGCCATGCTGGACCTGTCCAGCGGCCGCCTGGACGCCTACATCTCCGACATTCCGGCGGTGCAGTACTACGTGCGTGACAAGCCCAGCCTCGAGGTGGTCAGCCGCATCCCCAGCGGTGAGCAGTACTCGATGATGTTCGCCAAGGACGCCGAGCTTGCCGCCAAGGCCAGCGAAGTGATCAGCGAACTCAAGCAGGAAGGCTTTGTTGCCGAGCTGCACGAGACCTGGTTCGGCGCCGCTCCGGATGCCGGCACCAGCACCGTCGAAGTGCGCGATATGCCTTCCGCCCAGTAAACCTGGCCCAGCAAGTCCCGTGGCCGCGGCGGTGACCGCCGCGGCCAGCGTATTACCCTCGATCGTGGAGACGATCCATGGACCTGGTCCAGACATTCTTCAACTGGGAGGTGCTGGTGCGCACCTTCCCGATGCTCCTGCAGGGGCTCGGCATGACCCTGATGCTGGGCTTTCTGAGCATCCTGCTGGGGCTGATCGGCGGGCTGGGGCTGGCGCTGTTGCGCCTCTACGGCCCCAAGCCGCTGCGTTTTCTCACCATCGCCTACATCGATGTCTTTCGCTCACTGCCGGTGCTGGTGTGGCTGGTCATCGTCTACTACGCGCTGCCGTTCGTCGGCATCACCCTGTCACCGTTCGCCGCGGCCTGTACCGCCCTGACCATGATCTCCAGCGCCTACGCCGCCGAGATCTACCGCGCCGGTATCGAGGCGGTGCCACGGGGCCAGTTCGAGGCCGCCCAGTCGATCGGCCTTAGCCAGTATCGGGTGATGTGCGACGTGGTCCTGCCCCAGGCGATCCGGCTGATCATTCCGCCGCTGACCAGCAACTGCATCAACGTGATGAAGGACACCGCCCTGGCCTCGGTGGTGGCCATGCCCGACCTGCTCAAGCAGGCCACCCAGGCCCAGGCGCTGGCGGCCAACCCGACACCGCTGATCGGCGCGGCGCTACTCTACCTGGCGGTGCTGCTGCCACTGGTGCGCCTGGTCGGTCTGCTCGAGAAACGCTTCGCCCAGGGCCGGGCCTGACAGGAGAACTGCCATGATCAATGAAACCCGGACAACCCAGGGCACTACCCAGGGCACTACCCAGGGCACTACCCTTCCCCCGCTCGAGGCTGGTCTGCCCGAGGCGCCCAGAGCGATCATCTCGCTCGAAGGGGTCAACAAGTACTACGGCGACTTCCACGCCCTCAAGAACATCGACCTCAAGGTACGCGAAGGCGAGGTGGTGGCGATCCTCGGCCCGTCGGGCTCCGGCAAGTCGACGCTGATCCGCTGCATCAATCATCTGGAGGCCTACAGCGCCGGCGACATCTACGTCGACAGCGTGCGGGTCCAGCCCGGCCCCGAGCTGATCGAAGTGCGCAAGGACGTCGGCATGGTGTTCCAGAGCTTCAACCTGTTTCCCAACATGACGGTGCTGGAGAACGTGACCCTGGGACCGATCCGGGTGCGTGGCATGAGCCCGGGGGATGCCCAGGCGCGGGCCAAGGAGTTGCTGGAAAAGGTCGGCATCGCCGAGCAGATGTACAAGTATCCAAGCGCCCTGTCCGGCGGTCAGCAGCAGCGGGTCGGCATCGCCCGGGCGCTGGCCAATGAGCCGCGCGTGTTGCTGTTCGATGAGCCCACCTCGGCGCTGGACCCGGAGATGGTCGGCGAGGTGCTCGACGTCATCAAGACCCTGGCCGGCACCGGCGTGACCATGCTGCTGGTGACCCACGAGATGGGCTTCGCCCGCCATGTCGCCGACCGGGTGATCTTCATGGAGGCCGGCCAGATCGTCGAGGAAGGCGCTCCCGAACAGATCTTCTCGGCGCCGCAGGAAGACCGAACCCGCGCCTTTTTCCAGTCGGTGCTGGCTCACTGAACCGTGGCGCCTGTTCGACGGCTGGCTCGGCGCTTGTTTCGCCCCAGCCTTGTCTCTCGACGTCCATGTATCGCCTCTCGACCCCAATTCAAGGACTTCCCATGTCACTCGATTCATCCTCAGACGCTCGCCTTGATCTGACACACGTCAGAGCCCAGTTTCCCTCGCTTGAAAGCGACTGGGTGTTCATGGACAACGCCGGCGGCGCCCAGGTGCCGAAAATGGTGGTGGAGCGGATCAGCGACTACCTGCTGGGCGACAACGTGCAGCTCGGCGCGAGCTACGCCCCCAGCCAGAATTCCAAGGCCAAGGTCGACGCTGGTCGCCAGGCGGTGGCGACGCTGGTCAATGCTCGCCACGTGGAAGAGCTGGTGTTCGGTCCCAGTTCGACCATCCAGTTCCGCCTGCTGGCCGACGCCATGGCCAGCCAGTTCGCCCCGGGCGACGAGATCATCGTCACCAACACCGACCACGAGAGCCACGTCGGCCCCTGGATGCGCCTCGAGCAGCGCGGCGTCAAGCTGCGCTTCTGGAACTGCAATCCCGAGACCCTGGAGCTGGAGCTGGACACCCTGGCGGAACTGCTCAACGAGCGCACCCGCCTGGTCTGCGTAACCCACGTCTCCAACCTGCTCGGCACCATCAATCCGATCAAGCGGATCGCCGCCATGGCCCACGACGCCGGTGCTCGCATCTGTGTCGATGGGGTGGCCTTCGCCCCGCACCGGGCCATCGACGTCCAGGACTGGGATGTCGACTACTATGGCTTCAGTCTTTACAAGGTATTCGGTCCCCACCACGCGGTGCTCTATGTGAAAAAGGAGTGCCTGCTGGAGTTGGATAATATCTACCATCATTTCTTCACACGTGAGCAGATTCCAGGAAAGATGGAGCCGGGAAATCCCAACTACGAGCTGACCTACGCCGCCACCGGTATCCTGGATTATCTGACCTCGCTGACGGGCGATAGTGGTGAAAGTGATAAGCGGAAAAAGCTGGAAACATCCTTCGATGCCATCGCCAACCATGAAGCGATATTGAGCAAGAAGCTGCTCGATTATCTTTCTGGAAAAGAAGGCATTCGCATCATCGGGAGGCGGGATGCCGATATCGAACATCGCGTCGCGACCATCAGCTTTACCGTGGAAGGGCATCAGTCTGACGAGATCGTGCGCAAGATCGACGAGGCCAAGGTAGGAATCCGCTACGGCGACTTCTACGCCCGCCGCCTGACCGAGGACCTCGGTCTGATGGACATCCAGGGCGTGGTGCGGGTGTCCATGGTGCACTACAACACCGAGGCCGAGGTGGACCGACTGATCGAGGCGCTGGACGCAGCGCTCTGATGGCGTGGGCCAGAATCTGGCAATGACGTCGTGGAAATGCAGAAAAGGGGCTTCTGGCCCCTTTTCTGCTACGCATATTCCAGGCTCAGGGCCGGCCTTGTCTCCTGCTTGCGTTGGTTTTTCGGCCTGGCCGGCCCTTTAGACCAGCGGATCGTCGATGTCGATATCGTAGATGTTGGCCTCGGCGCGGCGGCGCTCGGACAGGTCCAGGCTGTAGAAGATGTGGCGACAGTGCTCCATCATCGACGCGGCGGCGCCCTCGGCGTCGCGCTTCTCGATCAGGTCGACCAGGGACTGATGCTCGTGGGTAAGGCACAGCACGCCGGTGGAGCGTTCGTAGAGCGACTGGATGATGCAGAAGCGTCGAATGATCGGGCGCACGATGGCAATCAGCTCGTCATTGCCGGTCAGCTCCGCCAGCATCAGGTGAAAGTCACCGGAGATGCGATTGACGCTGGGCTGGTGCTCCTCGAAGACCTGGTGCTCCAGCGCCAGGTGGCGACGTAGCGTGGCGATACCTTCGGCGTCGATGCGCTCGCAGGCGATCCGCGCTACTGCGCCCTCGATATGCAGCCGCGTCTCGAAGATATCGTAGGCTTCCTTCACCGATGGCAGCGAGACGAAGGCGCCCCGGTGCATCTCGAAGCGTACCAGGCGTTCCGCCGTCAGCCGATTTAGTGCGCGACGTACCCGGCTACGCGGCGTCTTGAAGGCACTGGCGAGCTTGGCTTCGTTCAAACGCTCGCCGGGACGCAGACGCTTGTCGATCAGGGCGTCGACGATGCGGTCATAGACGAGCTCCTCGGCCAGGGCTTCCGGCTTGGATGGTGCAGCGGAGGTGGCGTCACTCGTCATGGCATTGTCTCGCCAGAAGGCTCGCCCATCATCAGGGGAAAATCACCGGGATGGTTGAGCATTGTGAAAGGTGAAATAGCGTCAATTTACGGCCGTCGTGCAAGGGACAGATTATCACGATGTCACTCGAACGGTAACGTTGGATCGACCAAAGTTCAGGCGCCCAGTGTGCTGCATTTTTGCCATCCGGTCAGCCAGGGCGTACTACTATGAGCAAGCTTCTCGATAACTCCGGACGAACCAGGAAGGATCGGGTAGCGTCCCTTGCCTCGTTCTGGCGCCCGGCTGGGGGTGAGGTTTGCTGTTCCGCTGCCACCAAGGAACGATCAGATGCAGACATTGAAGCCTTCCATCAAGGCGAGCGTGGCGGTATTTGACGACGCCCTGATGAGTCAGGTGCGCGCTCGCTTTCACCACGTCGACCGCTGCCCCTACACCGGCCCCCGGATATTCTTCGAGAACGCCGGCGGATCTCTGACGCTCAAGGCCGTGGTGGCACGCATGGCAGAAGTGGCCGCGCTGCCGGACAACGATCATCGCGACAATGACGCTTCCCGGGCCATTTCGTGCATGATCGATGAAGGCCGTCACGCCATGGCCAGCCTGCTGGGGGTGGAGGACGGCATCGTGTTTGGCGGCGAGACCGGCACCGAGTGCCTGTTCCGGGTGATTCGCGCCGCCGCCAGTGCCGCGCCAGCGGGTGGCAACATCGTCGCCTGCGAGCTCGAGCACCCCGCCACCTTTGACGCCACCGCGCAGTGGGCAAGGCGCACCGGCAGGCAGCGGTTGACGGTGCCCTTCGATCCGCATCAGGGGCGCGCCACCGCCGAGGACTATGCCCGCGTCGTGACGCCGGAGACCCGTGTGGCCACCATTTTGCACACCAGCCCGGTGACCGGCATGACCCAGGACGTGGCCGCCATCGCCGAGGCGATTCGCGTCATCGCACCGGACTGCTACATCATCGTCGATGGCATCCAGCATGCCCCCCATGGTGCGTTGTTGGTATCGCACTACGGCGTCGATGCCTACGCGGTGTCGCTGTACAAGGTGTTCTGCCCGTTCAACGACGGCTACGCCTGGGTCTCGCCGCGACTGAGCTGCGTCGATCATGATCGCCTGGCGGGCAAGCCGGAAGACGCCTGGGAGCTCGGTAGCCGCGATCCTGCCGCCTGGGCCGGCGCCCACGAGATGGTCCGCTATCTCGAGTGGTTGGGAGGACATTTCACTGACAAGAGCGAGCGCCGGCAGCGGCTACTGGCCACCGGCCAGGCCATGCATGATCAGGAGGCGGCGCTGATGCGTCGGCTGATCGACGGCGCCGATGGCGTCACCGGACTCAGGGACCTGCCCGGAGTGACCCTGATCGGCGAGGCGGACTCGCCCTGGCGGGAGGGGGCGGTCTCGTTTTGCGTGAAGGACCGAGACGCACTGGAGATCGTCGCCGAGCTTGGCGAGCGTGGCATTCGCGTCCACGCCCGCAAGGACGACGCCTACTCCGGCAATATCCTGCGCCCCCTGGGCCTGCCCTCGGTCACCCGGGTGTCATTGGCCCACTACAACACCCTGGAGGAAGTGGACGCCTGTCTGGCGGCGCTGAAGGACGTCCTCGGAGCCTGAATCTGGCGGCCCCGCCGAATTGCCCATTCCGGGCGCCGCTGATCAGACCTGGCTTGCCAGGACACCGAGTTCAGGCGAGGGCTTCGACGCGCACTCGCCGAAGACACGCTTGGCGCAGCCCTGGCAGACGTCTGGATCCAGCGCCGGGGTAATGGAGGTGATGGCCGCCTCGGTGGTCTCGAAGAAGCGCGCTTCGCCGATTCGCTTCAGATCCCCGCGACGGCACAGCTCATCCATCACCGTACCCTTGAGCGAGCTGATCATCAGCTCGCCCCCCTGGTCCGTCAGGCGACGGACCTCCTGCAGCAGCATCTCCACGCCCGCCGTGTCGATGAAATTGATGCCCTTGCCGATGATCAGCGCACGGGAGCCCGGCTCGGCGGTGAAGGCGCGAAGATGCCGCTGTACGTGGTCGGTGGCGCCGAAGAACAGCGAGCCGTCGATGCGCAGTATCTTGAGCTGTGGACACTGCTCGAGCTGGTAGCGCCTGACGTTGCGGATGATCCGCCGGGGATGATCCTGGCGCGGCGCCACTTCCAGCACGGTGGGACGAGAGGTGCGCTTTAGATAGAGCACCAGTGACAGCAGCACGCCGATATAGATGGCGAACTCCAGTGCCACCAGCAGGGTAGCGGAGACGGTAGCGACCAGCACCATCGCCTCGTGGCGACTGACGCGTACCAGATGGACGATGTGCTGGACGTCGATCAGGTTCCAGGCGATCAACAGGATGCCTCCAGCCATGGCGGGTAGCGGCAGGTAGGCGGCGATGCCCGGGGCGAAGATCAGGATCAGCGATAGCAGCAGGGCGGCGAACACCGAGGCCAGCGGAGTGCGGGCGCCTGCGTCGTAGTTGGCACCGGAGCGGGTGAAGGAGCCCGAACTGGCGTAGCAGGAGAAGAACCCCCCCACGATATTGGACAGGCCCTGGCCGATGAATTCCTGATTGCCGTCGATCACCTGACGCGAGCGCAGGGCAATGGCGCGGGCGATGGATACCGCTTCGATCAGCCCCAGCAGGGCAATGGCGAAGGCGCCGGAGGTCAGCACGCGCAGGCTGTCCGGCGTCAGTTCGGGCAGCGTAACGGGTGGCAGGGTCCCGGGCAGGGCGCCGACCAGCGCCACACCGTGGGCGGCGCCATCCATCAACCAGCAGGCCAGGCTGCCGGCGGCCAGGCCCAGCAGCAGGTGAGGACTACGACGATGGAGGCGTCGTGCTACCAGCGAGGTGATCAGCGAGATCAGCCCGATGGCCAATGCGTAGAGGTTGATATCCGGCAGCGCCCGGAACAGCGCTGACAGCTCGGCCAGGAATCCCTGAGCGTCGATGGACACGCCAAGCAGGTGCTCCATCTGACTGGTGGCGATCAGGATGGCCGCACCAGAAGTGAAGCCGATGACCACCGTGTGGGAGATGAAACTCACCAGATTGCCGAGGCGCAAGAGCCCCATGGCCAGCTGGATCAGTCCGACCAGGAGCGTGATGGTCAGTGCCGCTCCCAGGTATTGGTCGGGTGTCAGCGTGCCGAGGCCGCCGATCACGCTGGCCAGCACGATGGAGAGCGCCGCGGTGGGGCCTGAGATCATGTGCCAGGAACTGCCGAACAGCGCGGCCACCGTGGCCGCGACGATCGCCGTGTAGAGCCCGACCTCCGGTGGCAGTCCGGCGATGAAGGCATAGGCCACACCCTGTGGCAGTACCAGGATGGCGCCGGTCAGGCCCGCCATCATGTCCGCCGATAGGGTGCGGCGGTCGAGGCCTCGTCCCCAGCGCAGGAAGTGCAGATAACGCTTGGGGGAAGACGCCATGGCGGAACCTCAGGTGGGCAGAAGTAAGGGGTCGGGCAAGCCTAGAGAAATGCGGGTATCCTGAAAAACAAAATTTTTTGCGCTTCCTGAACAAAAAAACCGCATAGGTGAGCCGTGGATACCCAACTGCTGAAGACCTTTCTCGAGGTCAGCCGGCTGCGCAATTTCGGCAAGGCCGCAGAGAGCCTCTGTGTCTCGCCCTCGACGGTCAGCGCACGCATTCGTCAACTCGAGGCGCAGCTGGGGTTGTCGCTGTTCAGCCGCGGCCATCACCACATCGGTTTGACCCCGGCCGGGGAGCGCATGGAGCGTCACGCCCGCTTTCTGCTCGACGCCTGGGAAAGAGCCTACGAGGACACCGCCCTGAGCGAGCGGCACCAGCGGCGTCTGGTGGTGGCGGGGGTCGCCAGCCTCTGGGATATCTTCCTGCAGGACTGGCTCGCCACCATCTATCGCGCCTACCCGACCCTGGGCGTTCGTGCCGAAGAGAGCACCCCGCTGCGGGTGGTCGAGAAGCTGGAGCGCAACATGGTCGACGTCGGCTTCCTCTACGACACCCCGCGCATCAGTGGCGTAGGGGTCGAGGAGGTGGCGACCATCCCGCTGGTGATGGTCTCAAGCCAGCCGGATAGAAGCGCCGAGCAGGCGGTGGGCGAAGGCTACATCCGGGTCGAGTGGGGCACGGCGTTTGCCAGCATCCACGAGAGCAGCTTTCCGCAGCGCCAACTGGCGCGAGGCAGGGTCAACAGCGGCCGCATCGCCCTCGGCCTGCTGCTTGAGTGTGGCGGCGCCGCCTACCTGCCGCAGGACATCGTCGCCCCCTGGTGTGACCGGCAGCGGCTGTTCGTGGTCAAGGACGCGCCCGTCATCGAGCTAAAGGCCTATGTGGCCTACCACTGGCACGGCGAGCACCGCGAATTGATCGGCGAGTTGATCGAGCATCTGGGGTGATCTGCTATGGAGTCTGTGTTGCTTGCGCAGGTCGCTGCGTCATCGTGCCTGGTGTCTTGGCATCATCACCCTGTCGGATCATCGAACCATGACCATCCGGTTCTCCAAAAACCGCTGGAACACGGTTGAGCCAAGTCGCCCCTACCCACACTGATCGACTTGGAAAAACGGTGGATACAAAAAGCGAAAAGTCCCAGTGAAACCACCGAGGCTGTAGCGCCGACCGGGAACTCCCAATCCACTTGATTCACAGTCAAGTGGATGCGCTAACCAGGGTCAAGGCGTCTTCTGTGCTGAATGCTCGGCTGGCCTTGGCGGATACAGCGGCCCTCACTCAATATTCTGAATCTGCTCGCGCATCTGCTCGATCAGCACCTTCAATTCCACCGCGCAGCGGGTGGTGTCGGCGACCACGGACTTGGATGACAGGGTGTTGGCCTCGCGGTTCAGCTCTTGCATCAGGAAGTCCAGGCGGCGGCCGATGGGGCCCTTTTGCTTGAGCTGGCGGCCGACTTCGGTGACGTGGGTATCGAGGCGGTCGAGCTCCTCGGCGACGTCGGCCTTCTGGGCCATCAGCACCACCTCGGCCTCGAGCCGGTGGGGGTCGAGCTCGACGTTGAGGTTGGCGAGCTTCTCCTCGAGCTGGGTGCGCTGGCGTTCGAGGATCTGCGGCATCCTTTCGCGTACCTCGGCCACCAGCTCATGGATGGCCGCCAGGCGCTCCTCGATCAGCGCCTTGAGCTGCTCGCCTTCCCGCGCACGGCCTTCCACCAGGTCATTCAGGGCCTGCTTGAACATCTGGTTGGCGGCTTGCTTGACCGCGTCCAGATCGAGCCCACCGCCTTCGAGCACCCCAGGATGGCCGAGCATGGCCAGGGCGTCGGGCATGTGCACCTCGGGCAGGGTGGCGCGTACCTCGGCCAGTGCCGATGACAGGGCGGTGAGGCGCTCGTGGTTGACGCTCAGGCTGTCGCTCTTGTCGCTGGCATCGAAGCGCAGGGTGCACTCGATCTTGCCCCGGGCCAGGCGCTTGCGCAGGGCGTCGCGGAAGCCGGGTTCGAGGTCACGCAGGGCCTCGGGCAGACGGAAGTGCGGCTCCAGGTAGCGCTGGTTCACGCTGCGCAGCTCGAGCTGCAGGCTGCCCCACTCGGCCTCGAGGTCCTGGCGCGAAAAGGCGGTCATGCTGTGAACCATGGCGGGTCTCCTGGCGATTTCCTGGTGTCGGGCACGGTGGTGTCGCAGGGCCGTCGAGGGTGGGCTCGACACCGGTGAGCGCAGTGTACCCGATTCATCGGCCAAGGCGTGTAGAATGGGCGGCCTTCGTTTTCCATTCCATGATCGACGTCGTCCCCTTCGCTGCGCCAGGCGATGCCGCGGCAAGAGGCGTGTCGACCAAGAGAGGTGCCATGTCCACGGACATCCGTCGTCCCAGCGGACGCGCTTTTGACCAGACTCGCGAGATTCGTCTCACCCGTGACTACACCCGCCACGCCGAAGGCTCGGTGCTGGTCGAGTTCGGTGATACCAAGGTGCTGTGCAACGCCAGCGTCGAGGCCGGCGTGCCGCGCTGGTTGCGGGGCAAGAAGCAGGGCTGGGTCACCGCCGAGTACGGCATGCTGCCGAGAGCGACCCACTCGCGCAGCGGGCGCGAGGCGTCACGCGGCAAGCAGGGCGGTCGCACCCTGGAGATCCAGCGTCTGATCGGGCGTTCGCTGCGCGCGGCGGTGAACCTGAAGAAGCTTGGCGAGTTCACCATCACCGTGGACTGCGACGTGATCCAGGCCGATGGTGGCACGCGTACCGCTTCGATTACCGGGGGCTGCGTGGCACTGATCGACGCCATCCGCTACCTGCAGCGCGAGAAGCTGATCAAGACCGACCCCTTTTCGCAGCTGGTAAGCTCGGTGTCGGTGGGGCTCTATCGCGGTCAGCCGGTGGTGGATCTCGACTACCCGGAAGACTCCAGCGCCGATACCGACATGAACGTGGTGCTGAGCGAATCCGGCGAGCTGATCGAAGTCCAGGGCACCGCGGAGTCCGGCACCTTCACCCGTGGTCAGCTCAACGCCATGCTGGATCTGGCCGAAAAGGCCGGGAACGAACTGTTCGAGCACCAGCGTGAGGCGCTCGGCAATCGCGCCTGAGCGGTCGCCGTGACGAGATGCGTCGCATGAACGAAGGCGCCGGCCCCCTGAGGGGCCGGCGCTTTCGTGTCCGGCCCCGGACCCGGGCCAGACGGCGACGAAGGGAGGCTTACAGTTGCAGGTCGTACTCGACGATCAGCGGCGCGAACTCCGAGAAGGTGGCGTCGTAGTCGATCCAGGCGTCGGTGATATGGCGACGGAAGTTCGGCCCGACGATCTGGTAGTCCAGGCGCCAGCCCTCCTGACGGGAGCGCGGCTGATCCTGGTCCAGCGCCGGCCACCAGGTGTACTCGTCACCGTCGCGGTTGATCTCGCGGAAGGTGTCGATGAAGCCGGTGGGGCCGAACACCTGGTCCATCCAGGCGCGCTCTTCGGCCTTGAAGCCGGGCGTCGTCTGGTTGTCGGCCCAGTTGGCCAGATCGATGGTCTTGTGGGCGATGTGCCAGGTGCCGCAGATGATGTACTCGCGGCGCTTGCGAGCCATCTTCGACAGGTACTCCTGGTACTGAGCCATGAACGCCTGCTTGGCGTCAGGATCGCTGCCGTCGGGCATCAGGAAGCTGGCGATCGAGAAGCGATCGTAGTCGGCCTGCAGAAAGCGTCCTTCATGGTCGCACTGGGGGAAGCCCAGGCCGTACATGATGGCCTTGGGGATCTTGCGGCAGTAGAGGCCGACCCCTGAGAAACCGTCCTGTTCGGCGTCGAGGAAGTAACCCTCGTAGCCCTCAGGATAAAGAATGCTGTCGTCCAGCTCGAAGCTTTTGGCCTTGATGTTCTGGACGCAGACAACGTCGGCGTCCTGGTTGGCGAGCCAGTCGAGAAAGCCTCGACCGACGGCCTCGCGGATGCCGTTTACATTGATGGTGGCGATTTTCATACGTGGTCCCTTTTGCGTCGCGCGTGTATGATACCCGACGTTTCGACGTTTGGGTAAATGGCCGGTCGAGAAAAACGTGATAAGGCCAGGCAATTGGACAGGAGGCCTCGTGGCTGACATGGCACCTCAACCGCCAGGCGCGGCGCGCCTTCATCCCTACCAGCGGGAGTTCATCGAGTTCGCCATCGGCGAGGGCGTGCTCAGTTTCGGTGAGTTCACCCTGAAGTCGGGGCGGGTGAGCCCGTACTTCTTCAACGCCGGCCTGTTCAAGACCGGCCGCGCCCTGGCGCGCCTCGGGCGCTTCTACGCCAAGGCCATCGAGCAAAGCGGGATCGGGGCCGACGTGCTGTTCGGTCCGGCCTACAAGGGCATTTCGCTGGCGGCGACCACCGCCGTGGCGCTGGCTGACCATCATGACCGTGATCTGCCCTTTGCGTTCAATCGCAAGGAGGCCAAGGACCACGGCGAAGGCGGCAACATCGTCGGGGCCGCGCTCGACGGTCGTATCATGATCATCGATGACGTGATCACCGCCGGTACGGCGATCCGTGAGGTGATGGGGCTGATCGACGGCGCCGGCGCCCAGGCCGCCGGGGTGGTGGTGGCGCTGGACCGGCAGGAGCGCGCCAGTGACGACACCGACAAGAGCGCCATCCAGCAGGTGCAGGCCGAGTTCGGCATCCCGGTGGTCAGCATCGTTGGCCTCGACCAGGTGCTGGCCTACCTCGAACAGAGCGGGGGCGATACCCTCAAACCCCACGCCGACGCCATCCGCGCCTACCGCGAACGCTACGGCGTCAGCGCCTGAGTCGCTATGGCTTCCTTGCGCCGAGGTCTTCCTCCCTGGAGGGCCTCGGTGATCTCCCTGCCTCACATCGTCCTCCGCCGCGATCCTGGTGATGTCCAATGCTCGACGTGGTGCTCTATCAACCCGAGATTCCGCCGAACACCGGCAATCTGATACGCCTGTGCGCCAATACCGGATTTCGCCTGCACCTTATTGAGCCGTTAGGCTTTACCCTAGACGATAAGCGCCTCAGGCGCGCGGGGCTGGACTACCATGAGTGGGCGCGGGTCCGGGTCCACGCCGACTGGCAGACGTTCCTCGACGAGGTTTCGCCCTCTCGGGTCTTCGCCGTCTCGACCCGTGGGCGGCGTGGTTACCATGAGCCCGACTATCGTTCCGGCGACGCCCTGGTGTTCGGCCCCGAGACCCGTGGCCTGCCCCAGGCGATGCTCGATGCACTGCCGCCGGAGCAGCGCCTGCGGATCCCGATGCTGCCGGACAGCCGCAGCCTGAACCTGTCCAACGCCTGTGCGGTGCTGGTGTTCGAGGCCTGGCGACAACTCGATTTCGACGGCGCGGCGCGACTCGATGTCCAGCCCGGCGCCCAGGACGACGCATGAACGCACCTGTGAAGACGATCCGCGAACGTATCCGCGGCCTCAACCCGCGTCAGCGCGAGGCCGTGCACTTCATCGACGGTCCCTGCCTGGTGCTGGCCGGGGCAGGCTCCGGCAAGACCAGCGTGATCACTACCAAGATCGCCTACCTGATCCAGGAGTGCGGCATGAGCGCCCGGCGCATCGCCGCGGTGACCTTTACCAACAAGGCTGCCCGCGAGATGAAGGAGCGGGTCAGCTCGATGCTGCAGGGGCGTGAAGGCCACGGCCTGACGGTGTCGACCTTCCACACGCTCGGCCTCAACATCATTCGCGGCGAACTCAAGGCACTGGGCTACAAGCCGGGCTTTTCGCTGTTCGACCCGGAAGACGCCAAGGCGCTGCTGCGCGACCTGATGAACAAGGACGCCCAGGTCGACGCCGATCAGATCAATCAGGTCCAGGCGGTGATCTCCAACTGGAAGAACGACCTGATCCTGCCCGGCCAGGCGCTGTCCCACGCCGCCACCGAAGACGAGCAGTACGCCGCCCGGGTCTACGAGGCCTATGTTCGCCACCTCAAGGCCTACAACGCGGTGGACTTTGATGACCTGATTCTGCTGCCGGTGGTGTTGCTGCGCGACGACCCCGAGGCGCTGGCCCGCTGGCGGCGCAAGATCCACTACATGCTGGTGGACGAGTATCAGGACACCAACGTCAGCCAGTACATGCTGGTACGCATGCTGATGGCCGAGCGCCAGACCTTCACCGTGGTCGGCGACGATGACCAGTCGATCTACGCCTGGCGCGGTGCCCGGCCGGAGAACCTGGTGACCCTGGGCGAGGACTTTCCGCGGCTCAAGGTGATCAAGCTGGAGCAGAACTACCGCTCCACCGGCACCATCCTGCGCGCCGCCAACACCCTGATCGCCAACAACCCCCACGTCTACGACAAGACCCTGTGGTCGGACATGGGCCAGGGCGATCCGATCCGGGTGGTGGTCACGCGCCACGAGGAGGCAGAGACCGAGCGGGTCGCCAGCGAGATCCTGACCCGCCGGATCAAGGAGCGCGCCGAATGGCGTGACTTCGCGGTGCTCTACCGTGGCAACTTCCAGGCGCGCCTGCTGGAATTGAAGCTGCAGCACTACCAGATTCCCTACAAGCTGTCCGGCGGCACCTCGTTCTTCTCCCGGGGCGAGATCAAGGACGCCATGGCCTACCTGCGGCTGTTGATCAATCCGGCCGACGACAACGCCTTCCTGCGTATCGTCAACGTGCCGCGTCGCGAGATCGGCCCGACCACCCTGGAGAAGCTCGCCAACTACGCCACCGAGCGCGGCGTATCGTTGTTCGCCGCCTGTCACGAGCTGGGGCTGGCCGAGCAGCTGCCGGCCCGCGCGGTGGAGCGGCTTACGCGGTTCACCCACTTTATCGATGGGGTGCGCCGCCGCATGGACCAGGGCGACGCCATCGCCGCGATCCGCGAGATGATGCGCGAGATGGACTACGAGGCCTGGCTCTACCAGAACGCCAGCGCCCCCACCATCGCCGAGCGGCGCATGGCCAACGTGTGGATCCTGATCGACCAGCTCGAGAAGTCGATGCAGGCCGATCCGGAAGAGAACACCGCCAGCACCGATACCGAAACCGACGACGTGGAATCGGCGATCTCGCGCCTGGTATTGCGCGATATCCTCGAGCAACAGGCGGAAGAAGATGACTCGGATCGTGTGCAATTGCTGACCATGCACGCCTCCAAGGGCCTCGAGTTCCCCCACGTCTACCTGATGGGCCTCGAGGAAGAGCTGTTGCCTCACCGCAACTCCATCGAGGCCGGCACCGTGGAGGAAGAGCGCCGCCTGGCCTACGTTGGTATCACCCGTGCCCGGCGTACCCTGACCATGACGCTGGCGCGCCAGCGCAAGGCCTACGGTGAGCTGATGGACTGCGCCCCCAGTCGCTTCCTCGACGAGTTGCCGCCGGATGATCTGGAGTGGGAAGGACGCGCCGATCGGGAAGACCCCGAGCGCAAGCAGGAGCGGGGCAAGAGCGCCATCGCCGGGCTGCGCTCGCTGCTGGACTGAATCCATCCACAGTCGCTGGATCGCCACAGGCTGTGGATAAGCCCGATGGCATCAAGGCTTGGCACGACCCGAGTGCAGGACCAGGCCTCGCCAGCAGACCAACGCAAACGGGGCGCCCATGGGCGCCCCGCTGCTATATCGCGTGAGTCGATTTACTGGGTCATGTAAATGACGGCCGCCTTGATCTCGTCATCGGACAGACTCGGGTTGCCACCCTTGGGCGGCATCGCGTTGAAGCCGTTGATGGCGTGGTCATAGAGGGTGTCCATGCCCTTGGCCAGGCGCGGTTCCCAGGCGGCGGCGTCACCGCGAACCGGGGCGCCGGCGACGCCGGCTTCATGGCACGCCATGCAGATGCCGCCGTAGACCGCTTCACCATCGATGGCCGCCACCGCCGGGTCGACCTCGGCAGAGCCCGCATCGGCCGCAGCGGCGTCGCCGCCACCTGCTTCGTCGCCAGCCGCATCGGTGGCGGCAGCGCCCTCACCTGCTGCTTCGTCACCGGCAGCGGCGCTGTCGTCCGATGCTGTCTCTTCGGCAGGGGCCGCCTCGCTGGCGCCTGCGTCGCTTGACGGCACTTCCATCACCGGCTCGACCAGGTAGGCCACCGCCGCATGGACTTCTTCATCGGACAGGTTCGGGTTGCCGCCACGGGCCGGCATCGCATTGAAACCGTTAAGAGCGTGATCCAGCAGGGTGTCGAAGCCCTTGGTGGTGCGTTCGGCCCAGGCCGCTTCGTCGCCGCGCTTGGGTGCACCGGCGACGCCGGTATCGTGGCAGGCCATGCAGATGCCGCCGTAGACGGCTTCGCCATCGACGCCACCGCCCGACGCTGCGGCGTCACCGCCGCCTGACGCGGCGGCCATGGCGCTGCCGCATTCCTGGCCTTCGAGGCACACAGAACCTACCGGGGCCAGGCGCTCGGCCATGGCGTCACGCTCGGCATCGTCCTGTGCCATCGCCTGGCCGGAGCCCAGGCCCAGGGTGATCAGACACCCCATGATCAGCTTGCTGGATTTCACTCTCACCACCTCTGTAACGGTCGCTTGATGGAAGTTATTGTTGGTGGCGCCGAGCACGGCCATCGTCCCTATCGCCGGGCGTCACGCTGTGCCGGCAGTATAGCGAGATCGCTCGAGACGGGAAAATGTCGCCCGTCGCCGGGAAGGTGGCGCTGCGGGGCTTGGGCATGGCCTTGGGTGGACACCGGCGGGTGCGCAAGGTAGGATATGGCTCGCCGCGTGACAGGTTCAGGCGGCACCGCGCGCCCTTAGCTCAGCTGGATAGAGCGTTGCCCTCCGGAGGCAAAGGTCAAAGGTTCGAATCCTTTAGGGCGCGCCATAGAATTCAAGGGCTTACGACGCTGTCGTAGGCCCTTTTTCATGTCTGGAGGGTAGGTCGGCAGGGGGGCATCGAGCGCTCGAATCGGGCCATTCACTGCCGTTGAATTTGCCCATTGCTGCACGAGCACATGCTTGAAAGTGCACGGTTTTCTGCCGAAGTTCGCCCTTGAGGCGAAAGCGCCTTTGCTGATCTGGATCAAGTCGGCCTTTGTTGCCAAGCGCCGTTGGCCAGGAGCAAGCGGCAGCTTCGCTCCTGGCGTGAACGTTACGCTTCTCTGGCGTGGACGTTGCTCTTCTCTGGCGTGGACGTTACCGGGCGCTCGCTGGACGCTTACTCGACCGGGCCGCTATCCAGCTCGCTGAACACGACCTGGGCGTAGTCGCCGTGTTGCAGGTCCGTCTCCCACACCCCGGTACCCAGGCAGGCGCCAGATTCCGGCTTGGTGTTGCACTGGTTATAGGAACCCGCCTTGAAGTACATCCAGTCACCGGCGTAGCCGTGCGGATGGTCGGCCTCGTCGACCACGCCGTCGGGACCGACGTTGTCGGCCAGGTTCTGCTCGAAGGTGCGGGTGGGGTGGCCGTCTGACGCGAAGGTCAGGTGCATGACGTCGTCCTTGACCTCGACCCGATAGCGGAAGCTCTCGCCCAGGGCGATGCCCGCCTCGCCCGGATCCTCGCTGCCGCTCCAGTCGTTGCCCCACACCGCGTGGCTGATATCGATGCGCTCGGGGTCATCCTTCTCGAGGTTGCGTTCGTAGTTCCAGAACACCGAGCCGGTCTCGTGGTCGGGAAACTTCTTGTAGTAGATCTTCAGCGGTTCGTTGCCGTGGCCGAAGCCATTGTCCTGGGCCAGCACCGCTTCGTCCTTGCCGGCGTGGATCTGGCCGATGACCACCGAGTAGGCCGCTGCCCGGTCGGGCTTGTCGGTGCGCTCGGCGACGTGATCGACCCGCAGCGTGGCATTGAGGTAGCCGCCGATCTGGGCGTATCGGTCAGCCTCGGGGTGGGAGGCGAGGGCAAAGTTCTGCTCAGGTGCCTTGGGGCCGAAGGCGTCGTCGGCGCCGGCCAGCATCTGGCGCAGTTCCGTGCGCGCATTGCTGGAATTGGGGGTGGTGAAGGCGCTGTTGGGGGTCACGAAGACCAGATGATTGTTGTCGTTCAGATAGTAGTAGTCCGGATGTTGATAGGACTGAAGCTCGCCGACCGATATCTCGTCGACGTCGTCGTCGCCGTCAGCGTCCATGGGCAGGGTCAACTTCCAGGTCGTCAGGTCGAAGACCTGCGCCGGTGGCGTACCCTCGGCGGCGGCCATGGAGGAGACACCGAAGGAGGAGACGGCCAGGGCCGACAGCGCGACGATCAGGGGCTTGCGAAGGGGGTGTCGAAGAGACTGGTAAAGGGGCTGGCAAAGGGAATGGCGGTGGGAGAGAAAACGGCTGAGATGGTCGTGTTCGAGCACGGCGTTGTTCCTTGTTGTGCTGGGGTGGCATCAGCAAGGCTAGAATTGCGTTTCAATATTGTCAAAGATGATTCATTAAAAATAAAACGAGGTTTTGTTTGAATGGGTTCCATGCCTGATAAAAAAAGCCGCCCGGAAGGGCGGCAAGGCGGGGAACCTGTAGGGCCTATGCGTGGCAGTCGACAAGGGTGGCCTGGGGTGAGCCGATAAGCGGCCCGTCTTCCGACGTGGCGTGAAGGGCCGTTGGCACATCGACCTTGAAGCGGCCCACCAGCGAGGCCATGTCGCGAGCCCGCTTGTCGAGGGACTCGCTGGCGGTGGCAACGCGTTCGACCAGGCCGGTGTTGCGCTGGGTGACGTCCTCGAGTTGCGCCAGTGCCTGAGTGATCTGTTCGATACCCAGCGACTGCTCGGTCGCCGCGGTGGAAATCTCCGACACCAGGGTCGCCGTCTGCTGGGCATGCTCGGAGATGGTGACCAGCGCCTCGCTGGTGGAAGCCACCAGTCGCTCCCCCTTGTCGTCCCGCTGCGTACTGGTGGTGATCAACCGGCGGATCAGGGTGGCTTCCTCTGCGCAGCGGCTGGCGAGTTTCTGCACCTCCGAGGCCACCACCGAAAACCCTCGTCCCTGGTCGCCGGCGCGTGCCGCCTCCACCGAAGCGTTCAGGGCCAGAATATTGGTCTGGAAGGCGATGTCGTCGATGGCCTCGACGATCCTGGTGACTTCCTGGTTGGCGTCGCGAATCTGTTCCATGGCCGTGTGGGTCTGGGCGGCGGTCTGGCTCAGGTCGTTGGCGCGGCAGGCGACTTCACGGGTCATTTCCTGCGCCTGGCGAGCGGAGTCCGAGGTCTGCTTCACGGTGGCGGTGATCTGCTCCATGCTGGAAGCGGTCTGGATCAGTGAGGCCGCCTGCTGCTCCGTTCTGCTCGCCAGGTCCTGGTTGCCCCTGGTGATTTCTCCACTGACCGCCTCGGCGGCGCTGGCGCTCTTCTTCAGGTTGACCACCAGGCTGGCAATATTGCTCAGCGAGTCGTTGAAGGCGCGGTAAAGCTGAGACAGCTCGTCCTTGCCAGGGACCGCCAGTCGCTTGGTCAGATCATCCTTCTGCTCGCTGATGTCCATCAGGGCAATCTTTAGAGGACGCACCACGCTGCGGGCGGTGATGATCGAAAAGGCAAGGGTGACGAGCAGGACGGCAAGCATGACCAGGGCGTGCTTGAGCAGGTAGCTGAAGGACGCTTTCTGCAAGTCGTCAATACGTGCCAGGAGGTACTGCTCTGCCGACCGGGAGATCTGCTGAATGCCATCAATATACTCGGTCTGGGCCTCGAACCACTCCTGGTGATCGATACCGAAGCCGCCGCTTGAGGCCTTTTCGAGGACCACGCTGCGCATGGCATTCAAACGCTCGCCAAGTGCGCTGTCGGTCAGCGTCTTGAGCTCCTCCTGAACCCTCGGTGATGAAAGCTCGAAGAAGTTCTTCTTGTGCACATCGGACTTCACGATCAACGAAAGCAGCTTCCTGAACATTACTGGCGATATCGCGTCGGCGCTGAAAGATGCCGCCAGTACCGCCCGTTCTATGCCGGCCAGCTCCTTGATGTTCAAAAGGTCGTAATAGGCCGTCAGCTGACGGGCGACTTCTCCTTGATCGACGCCAAAGGTCAGCTTGGCGACGATATCGATCAGCGCCTCGTTGATGTTGGTATAAGCGTCCGTCGATGCTTCGGCAGAGATGTCGAGACCATCGACCTTACGCCGTAGGTCATCCTTCTCCTCAAGCAGACGCTTTGCCAGATCGACCTGTGCTTCGATTCGAGGGTCGTGGTGGGAAAAATCGATGTCAGCGATGTAGCGGTCAAATGATTCGGCCTGGGTATTGGTCGCCTCACGTTGCACCGGTAGCTCTGTATGATAGTTGCGGCCCTGACTGCTGAGAAAGGCGGCCGTCATCCCCCGTTCGCGCTGAAGTTCGTGCACCAGATTGGCCGAATGACGCCCGAGGATCGCCACCTCTTGAAGATTGTCCATCCGGGTAACGACCGCCTGACGTTCCAGCACCGTGGAGAGCGTCATCCACAGGATGGAAAGCAGCGGCAAGAAAAGCACCAGGAAGAACTTTCTTCCCATGGTCAGGCGATCAAGGAGTGATGTCATTGGCAGCGGGCTCATGCTGGGAGGGGCCAACCGGCAGTCATGGCATGAGCGAAGTCATTTCCTGGCTTGCTCATCGCTCGGACTGCCTCCGATTAGCAGCGATGCCAGGGTTATCGACCCATGAAAGCGTCAAGTTGAGAGGAATATGCTAAAGCGCTTTGCACCAATGATCTGGGTCATGAGAGCAGCGGGTTCTCGGCCCTGATGCTCAGGTTCGACCGCGACTATTCGCTGGATGACGGAGGTTTCACGAGAATGGCCGCCTCGGAAGGCGGCCTGTCTTTTTGCCCAAACCTCAGAACTCTGGTCCTGAGGCGAGTCGGGGGGGGGTCTTCGGTCAAGCAGGGTGGTCAGGGAGGGATGCGTTCGGATGGCGGGCATGGGCGCGATGGCTGCGACCGACGAGGGTCACGCCGATATACAGAGCCGACGACACCACGCAACCGGTCAGCGGACCGATCAACCAGCCCACATCGGCGAACAGCATCATGTAGCCGCTGGTGAAGAAGCCGCCGAGCATGGCCGCCAGCGCCCCCCAGGCCGAGCCCTGCCAGAAGGTCGAGATGAACACCGGTCCGATCAGGCTGGCGAGCAGGGTGCCGGTGCCAAGGATGCCGAGCCAGGACAGCATGAAGGGCGGTGCGTAGAGCATCATCAGCAGCGCCAGCACCCCGAGCACCAGCACCGCGGCCCGGTTCAGGCCCAGGACACGCCGTGCCGAAGGCTGGCGTTCGGCAAAGATCGCCAGGCGCAGGTCATGGGAGACGCTGGAGGCCACGGTGTGCAAAAGGGAGTTGGCGGTGGACTTCATGGCGAAGATGATGAACAAGGTGATGACGCCCTGGATCGCCGGATGCATGAACTGCTCGAGATAGACCGGCATGGCGCTGTCGGGGTCCGCCAGGCCCGGCAGCTTGACCCTGACGTAGAGCCCGACCAGCGGAATCAGACTGAGCAGGCCGCCGAGCACCGCGACGTAGATGCCGACCTTGTGCAGCTTGACCTCGGGCTTGAAGGCCAGGAAGCGGATCGCCATGAACGGCAGCACCGCCGCGAACAGAAAGGCGTAGGGCAGGACCAGGAAGACGTTGCCTCGGGAGGCGCCGTAGTGGGCCCCGTTGGTCGGGTTCAACAGCTCCGGGTCGATGGCGTTCAAGCCGCTTTCCCACTCGTTCAAGTCAATGGTGGTCAGCATCTGGATGACGATGATGACCGCCGCCAGGGCCATGCCCCAGACCATGATGGTGTCGGTCCAGGCCACCGCGGCCAGCCCCCCGAGCATGGTGTAGAGGATGATCACCCCGACCATCAGCATGGCGCTCTGGTCGAGCTCGATGCCCAGCCAGCTGGCACCCAGAAGCCCCACCGCCTTGATCTGACTGGTCAGGAAGACCAGCAGCAGCACCACGGTGATGATCGCCGATACCGCCTGCAGCACTCGCCCCATGGCGCCGCCGCCGTGGGACTGGCCGATGTACTCGGGGATGGTGTTGCTGCCCATCTCGATCGCCTTGCGCTGCATGAAGCGGGCGAAGTAGAGCACCGCGATGACCATCGCCGGTGCAAAGAAGAAGTTGCCCAGCACCTCGATGGCACCAAACTGGTAGGTGACCCCGGGCGAGCCCATGAAGCCCCAGCCGCTGAATCCGGTGGCAACGATGGTACCGGCACCGACGAAGGCCCCCAGCGAGCGCCCGGCGACCAGGAAGCCGGCGGCGTCATCCTTGTGCATGCGCCGCGAGGACAGGTAGCCCAGATAGAGCATCAGGCCGAAGGTCATCAGCAGAAGCGCCCAATTGAACAGGGTAAAGGAGTCCATGTGCGTCACCTCGGTTGGCGGGCCTTGAGTTCTCGACGCAGGTAGGCTGCACCGGTGTGAATCAGCATGTAGAGCGTTAGAATGGCAAAGGTGGTCAATACCCAGGAGTTCATGAGGAAGCCTCTATTGTTTGTTGTTGGACGTCGACAATCGGCAGTCGTCGAGAGGTAGCGTCGATTTCCATCGACAGATTCAAGGTATTTTCTTGCCGCTGATGCGACCAATAAGAACGACAAATCGATGCATGATCTATGCCAATGAGGCCCCAGGTTGAAGACGATACCGAGTGAGTTATTGCGTACCTTCGTGACCATCAATGAGCTGGGAGGCTTTACCGCGGCAGGAGAGCGCCTGGGGCGTTCTCAGCCCGCCATCAGCCTGCAGATGAAGAAGCTCGAGGAGATGCTGGGTACTCGCCTGTTTCTGCGCGGAAGTCAGCTGGAAATGACCCAGGATGGTGACTATCTCTACCAGGAAGCCAGAGCCATGCTGGCGATCAATGACCGGCTGGTGGAGAAGCTTTGCGGAGGGGGCGTCAGTGGCAAGGTAAGGCTAGGTATTCCCAACGATTTCGAGCTGGCATTTGTGCCGCGAGTGCTGAGGAATCTGGCGCGGGTCTACCCCAATATCGAGGTCGAGGTCGACTGTGAGATCAGCAGGGTCATACTCCAGCGTTTTCACAGGCACCACTACGATATCGCCCTGGTGATGGAGCCGGAAAGGGTCGACGATGATCGCGATGCTCGGGATATCCGGGTAGATGACCTGGTCTGGGTGGTCGGCGACACGGCATTGCTCGAGGGTGAAGCGCCGCTGCCTCTGGTTACCTATCCCCTGGGGTGCCTGTACCGCTCGGCGGCGGAAGCGGCGTTGAGGGCCAGGGCGATGCCCTATCGGGTGAACTACGCCAGTACCAGCCTGCTCGGTATCTTCACCGCGGTGGAGGAGGGCCTGGGCGTGACCGCCCTGGCGCGCAGCGTCAGCCCCGACCACTTGCACTGCGTGGATGGGGCGGACCGGCTGCCCGAGCTTGGGCGGGTCACCTTCGGCCTGCACTACCAGACCGGCGAGCTGTCCGTGGCGGCGCACCACGTGCTGGACTACCTCAGGGCCGGGCTCGCCGACATGGGGGGCGAGCGGCCCCCCATGTCACGTCCCGGCCGGTGATCGCCGGATCGGTTCAACCCACGATGTTGTGCGCCGGCCCGTAGGGGAAGCCGGTGATATTGTCGGCGCCGTCTTCCTTGACCACCAGGATGTCGTGCTCGCGGTAGCCACCGGCGCCGGGCTGGCCTTCGGGAATCATCAGCATGGGCTCCATCGACACCACCATGTTGGGCTCCAGTACGGTGTCGATGTCCTCGCGCAGTTCGAGACCCGCCTCGCGGCCATAGTAGTGGCTCAGGGTGCCGAAGGAGTGCCCGTAGCCAAAGGTGCGGTACTTGAGGACGTCGTGTCTGGCGAAGATCTCGTTGAGCTCGTGGGCGATGTCGCTGCAGCGGGCGCCGGGGCGAATCAGCTGCTGTCCGCGCTCGTGGACCTCGCAGTTGATCTCCCACAGCCGCAGATGGGCATCGCTTGCGTGCTCGCAGAACAGGGTGCGCTCCAGCGCCGTGTAGTAGCCCGAGATCATCGGGAAGGTGTTCAGGCTCAGGATGTCGCCGGGACGCACGCGACGGCTGGTGACCGGATTGTGGGCGCCGTCGGTGTTGATGCCGGACTGGAACCACACCCAGGTATCCATCAGCTCGCTCTGCGGGTAGGTCTTGGCGATCTCGCGCACCATGGCGCTCTGGCCGGCCAGCGCCACTTCGTACTCGGGCACCCCGGCGGCGATGGCGTCGCGTACCGCGACACCGCCCACGTCGGCGATACGCGCCCCCTGACGGATCAGCGCGATCTCTTCGGCGGACTTGATCATGCGCATCTGCATGGTGGGTACGCCGATGTCGACCAGCTCCACCTCGCCAAGGGCGCTTTCCAGCTTGTCGCGGTTGGCCAGGGTCAGATGGTCGAACTCCACCCCGATGCGTCGTTTGCCTTCGCATAGCCGCATGGTGGCCTTGAAGAAGTTGTCCTTCTGCCAGTCGGTGTAGACGATGTTGTCGCCCAGACGGTTGCGCCGATACGGTTGGCCGCCGTCGATGTTGGCGCTGACGGTAGTAAAGCCTTCCTGGGTCACCACCAATCCGTAGTCGCGGCCGAAGCGACAATAGACGAAGTCACTGAAGTAATTGATGTTGTGGTAGGAGGTCAGGACCACGGCATCGACCTGCTGCTCGGCCATGTGCTGGCGCAGACGGGCCAGGCGGCCCTGCATCTCGGCGTCGCTGAAGGTGGGGGTGACCTTTTCACCGTTGGGGATCTCGATCAGAGAGGGCAGTTGCATAGGGGCTCCTTGTAATTCTTGGCCGACAGGGCGGTGGTTCTCATCCTGCGCTGGCGCCAGCCTCGACGCTGACCACCACGCTGGATCGACTATCGCCGTGGAGCCGTCAACGGCGCCAATCACAACCGCAAATGCCCCCATTTGCGCCAGAAAAATATCGCTTGAACAGTGCGTTAAAGGAGTGTCTGGAAGCGCTTGTGGTTGCTGCCCCAGGCCTGTCGAAGGGCCACCCTGACTTCTTTCCAACGGCCTTGCATAAATCAGACTTATGCAAAGCATAAAATCTTGAAAATTGTCTAATACGCCTACCTGGCCGAGTCTCAAGTGACGCCTGTCTTGCCGTTAACAAAGCGGTGGCGGGCCCAGATCACAATCACAACGACTCAACGGGTACCCCCATGACCTCCAGGATGCTCCCCCTGCTGGCGCTTGGCGCCTTCGCCGGTCTTTCCACCTCGGCCCAGGCCCTCGACATCAAGCTCGGCCACGTGCTGGCCCCGACCCATAGCTGGCATATCGCCGCCGAAGGCTTCGCCGACGAGGTGCGCGAGGCCACCGAGGGTCGCG
Organism: Halomonas sp. H10-59; assembly: GCF_040070555.1. Classification (NCBI taxonomy): domain Bacteria; kingdom Pseudomonadati; phylum Pseudomonadota; class Gammaproteobacteria; order Oceanospirillales; family Halomonadaceae; genus Halomonas; species Halomonas sp. H10-59. The sequence goes on along the minus strand of NZ_CP098828.1, from coordinate 4,659,730 downwards.
TCAACTTCCAGGTCTTCCCCAGCGGCCAGCTCGGCAACGAAAAGACCATGGTCGAAGGCATGCAGATCGGCAGCGTGCCCGCCGGGGTGATCGGCTGCGGCTCCTTCCAACCGCTGGACGCCCGCTTCGGCATCGTCGAGCTGCCCTACTCCTGGGCGGACCGCCAGGACGCCTACGCCGCCTACGACGGCGAGCTGGGCGAGGCGCTGGAAGCCATCGCTTCCGACTACAACATGAAGATCCTGTCCTGGTGGGAGAACGGCTTCCGCCACGTCACCAACAACCAGGGCCCGGTCGAGACCCCCGAGGACCTGGCCGGCCTAAAGATCCGGGTAACCCCGGACAAGATGCGCCTGGATACCTTCACCGCGCTTGGCGCGAGTCCGGCTCCGCTGTCCTTCGGCGAGCTCTACTCGGCGCTGCAGCAGGGGGTGTTCGACGCCCAGGAAAACCCGCTGTCGATCATCCACTCCTCGTCCTTCTTCGAGGTCCAGGACTACGTCTCGCTGACTGGACACGTATGGGCACCGGCCTGCCTGACCGTCGCCAACAACGTCTGGCAGCGCCTGTCCGAGGACGACCAGGCGGTAGTCCAGCAGTTGGCCGACAACTGGCGTGACGAACAGCGCCGCATGACCCAGGAGGACGACTCGCGTCTGGTGGCCGAGCTCGAGGCCGAAGGCATGAGCGTCAATGAGGTCGATACCGCGCCGTTCAATGCCGCCGTCCAGGGCGTCTGGGCCGACTACGAAGACGTCTTTGGCAGCGACCTGATGGCGCTGGTGAAGCGCTATCGCGAAGGGCAGTGAGCGCGATGACCGTGCACCGCCTGCTGCATCCCGTGGCGCGCCTCGTCTCGCGCCTGTGCCTGGCGCTGGCCGGCATCGGCGCCGCCCTGCTGGCGGCGCTGGTGGCCTACTCGGTGTTCATGCGCTGGGTGGTGGGGGCACCGCCCCACTGGGCCGAAGAGCTGCCCCAGCTGGTGCTGGTGTGGACCGCGCTGCTGGCCGGCGTGGCCTGCACCTACAAGCGCAGCCACCTGAGCGCCGGACTGATGCCGCTGCTGGTGAGTTCCCCCGCCGTTCGCAGAGGGATCACCCGGGCCACCGACCTGCTGCTGCTGGTGATGCTGCTGTTGCTGGCCAAGGCCGGCTGGGACCTGGCCTGGCTGACCATGAGCCAGACCACCACGGCGCTGCAGCTACCTGCGGGGCTGGTGTATCTGTCGGTGCCGGTGTGCTGCGCCGGCATGGCGCTGGCGCAGTGTGACCATCTGCTGGCGCGCCAGCCGCTGCCACAGGAGGGCGACGCATGACCCTTGGTGCCTTGACCCTGGTGGGCGTCTTCGCCCTGGCGATCCTGATCGACATTCCCATCGCCTTCGGCCTGATCCTGGCGGTGCTGTCCTATCTGCTGATGTTCGGCGCGGCGCCGATGATGGTCTCTGCCCAGCAGTTCGTGGCGGGCATGGAGAGCTTCACCCTGCTGGCCATTCCGCTGTTCGTGATGGCCGCCCAGTTGATGAATCACGCCGGACTGACCCAGCGTCTGGTGCGTCTGTGCATGGCGCTGGTGGGCGACATCCGCGGCGGCCTGGCGGTGGTCGCGGTGCTGGCCTGCATGATGTTCGGGGCGCTGTCAGGCTCTGGCGTTGCCGACGTCATTGCCATCGGCAGCATGCTGCTGCCGGCGATGCAGCGCAGCGGCTATCACCGCGGCTTCAGCAGCGCCCTGGTGGGCACCGCCAGCTCCATCGGCACAGTGATCCCGCCGAGCATCGTGATGATCGTCTACGGCACCACCTCCAACACCTCGGTGGGCAAGCTATTCATGGGCGGCGTGATCCCCGGCCTGCTTTTGACCCTGGCGCTGGTGGGGGTGGCCATCTATGTGTCACGCCGCAACGGCTGGTCCGGTGGTACCCGGCCCGAGCCCGGCGAGCGCAAGCGTGCCTTTATCGCCGCCCTGCCGGCGCTGCTGGTGCCGGTGCTGATCATCGGTGGCATCCGCTTCGGCGTCTTCACCCCCACCGAAGCCGCCGCCTCGGCCATCGTCTATGCGCTGATCGTCGGCACCCTGGTCTATCGCAGCCTGAGCCTTCGGGACATCGTCGACAGCGTCATCGCCACCGCGGAGACCTCCGGCGCCATCCTGGTCATCATCGGTGCCGCCGGCATGTTCGCCTGGGGTCTGACCTACGAACAGGTGCCCCAGGCCATCGCCACACTGATCGGCGAGATCACCGACAGCCGCTACGGCGTACTGTTGCTGCTGACCGTGGTGTTGCTGGTGCTCGGCTCCTTCATGGAAAGCATCGCCATCATCATCATCATCACCCCCATCGTCATGCCGCTGCTGGTGCCGTACGGCATCGACCCGGTGCACTTCGGGGTGCTGCTGACGGTGAACCTGGCGATCGGCGCCAACACCCCGCCGCTGGGGGTCGACCTGATGGCCGCCTGCCGCATCGCCGGAATCAGCGTGATGGAGTCGTTGCGCTACCTGGGGCTGATGCTCGGGGCGATGGTCGCGGTACTGCTGCTGATCACCTTTGTGCCCGACATCGTGCTGTTCCTGCCGAACCTGATGGAGTGACCCATGGCGTCCTTGATTCCGACTCCTTCGTCCCCGGCCCTGGCCGAGTGTCGCAGCTGGCTGTTCGTGCCGGGGCATGACCCGGCACGCCTGGACCAGGTGCTGGACAGCGGCGCCGAGGCCATCATCGTCGACCTGGAGGAGTTCACCCCGGCCGCCGATCGCCGCCAGGCCTGCGACGACTTTGTCGCCTTCGCCGAGCGCTGCCGGCAGCGCCAGCGGCTTCCCATGGCGCGCATCAACCCGCTGACCCAGGGCGGCAAGGGCGAGCTGGCGGCGCTGATGCGGGCACGACCGGCGGCCATCTTCCTGCCCCAGGTCGAGTCCTCCATGGACATCGTGCTGCTGGCCCTGGCGCTGGCCCGCGAAGAGCGTCGCGTCGGCCTCGAACAGGGCTGTACCGCGCTGATACCGACGCTGGAGAGCGCCGCCGGTGTGGGCGCCGCAGCGGAGATCCTCAAGGCCAGCCCAAGGGTAAGCGCGGCGCTTCTCGGCAGTGGCGATCTGTCGCGTGACCTGGGCATCGCCGCCGACGCCGAGCCAGGCGAGCGGGCCAGCGTCCTGGCGCCCTGGCGCCAGCGCTTCGTCGACGCCTGCGCCAAGGCCGAGTGTCTGGCCATCGACGGCCCCTGGCCTTATCGAGAGGGCTTCGAGCAAGACCTAAAGTGGGCCATGGCGCAGGGCTTTCGTGCCCGCTGCGTGGTGCTGCCCGAACAGATCGCCCCGCTGCACCGCGCCCTGACAGACGCCTGAACCGCCTTTACCACCAACAACGATATCGAGAACCCTGACATGAGCCTGCCAGCCTCCACGCTTTCGCCAACCACGTCCCTTGCGCGCCGTAATGGCGGCCAGATCCTGATGGACCAGCTGCGCGCCCACGGCGCCCGCCGGGTCTTCCTGGTGCCGGGGGAAAGCTACCTGCCCTGCATCGACGCCCTCAACGAGCATCGGGGCGCCATCGAGCCCATCGTCTGCCGTCAGGAAAGCGGCGCCGCCTACATGGCCGAGGCCTACGGCAAGCTGACCAACGAGCCGGGCATCTGCTTCGTGACCCGTGGACCGGGGGCGACCAACGCCTCCATCGGGGTGCATACCGCCTTTCAGGACTCGACCCCGATGATCCTGTTCATCGGCCAGGTAGGGAACGACTTCGTCGAGCGCGAGGCCTTTCAGGAGATCGACTACCGCCGCATGTTCGGCCCCATGGCCAAGTGGGTCGCCCAGATCGACGCCACCGATCGTATCCCCGAGTACATCGCCCGGGCCTATCGCGTCGCCACCAGCGGGCGTCCCGGTCCGGTGGTGCTGGCGTTGCCTGAAGACACCCTGTGGGGCGAGGCCGAGGTGGCCGACGCCCAGCCCATGGCCAAGCTGCATTCCCACCCCGGCGCGGCTCAGATCGAGGCGCTCAAGGCGCGTCTGGCCGAGGCCGAGCGCCCCTTCCTGCTGATCGGTGGCAGCGGCTGGACGGCACAGGCTCAGGCCCAGATGGCGGCCTTCGCCGAGCGTTTCGAGCTGCCGGTGGGGGTGGCCTGGCGCCGGCTCGAGTGCTTCGACCAGCGCGATCCGCGCTTTGTCGGCCACGTCGGCTTCGCCATGGACGACGCCCTGCGCGGGCGGCTTGAGCATAGCGATCTGCTGATCGCCGTCGGCACCCGCATGGGCGAGGCCACCAGTGAAGGCTACTCGTGGATCCAGTCGCCGACCCCGCGCCAGGCGCTGGTGCACGTCTACCCCGATCCCGAAGAGCTGGGCCGGGTCTATCATGCCGAGCTTGCCATCAACGCCGACGTGGTGGGCTTCGCCGCCGCGCTGGACGGACTGGCGCCGGACACCTCACCGCGCTGGGCCGACCAGACCCGCGCCGCGCGCGCCGACTACCTGGCGACGCTTGAGCCCCAGCCGGCCCCGGGGCCGCTGAGTCTCGACAAGGTCGCCGCCAGCGTCGATCGTCGCCTGGATGGCCAGGGCTGCATCAGCGTGGGGGCCGGCAACTATGCGCTGTACGCCCACCGTTACGTGCGCTTTGCTGGGCTCGGCAGCTCGCTGGCGCCGACGGTGGGCTCCATGGGCTACGGCCTGCCGGCGGCGATCTCGTTCAAGCTCGAGCACCCCGACCGCCCGGCGGTGTGCTTCGCCGGTGATGGCTGCTTCCAGATGAACCTGCAGGAGCTGGGCGTGGCGCTGCAGTACGACGTCGGCCTGGTGATCCTTCTGTTCAACAACGGCATGTGGGGCACCATCCGCGCCCACCAGGAAAACGACTTCCCCGGCCGCGAGATCGCCCTGACCTTCACCAACCCGGCCTTCACCACCCTGGTCGAGTCCTACGGTGGCCTGGGCGAGATCGTCGAGCGTGACGAGGACTTCGACGCCGCCTTCGAGCGCGCCCTGGCCTTCGCCGAGCGCGAACGCCGTCCGGCGCTGATCGAACTGCGCTACGAGGCCGACGGCATCGCCCCGGGCAAGCGCCTGAGCGCCATCCGCGAGGCTGCCCTGGCGCGTTGAACAGGCTGCCCTATGGCGTATCGTCAAAAGCGAGGGGTGCCTGGGCGGCGTCGGCCACGTCGATACCGGTGGTCAGGCGGTGCTCCATGGGCACCTTGGCCATGCTGGTGAGGAAGAACTCGATAAAGGTTGTCTCCGCCACGCTGGCGCGGCCTTCGTGGTGCCACATCAGGTGCAGGTCGATATCGGCCACGCCGTCGTAGGGCGGCAGCGGCCACAGCTCGCCGTCCGCCACCTGCCGGGCTACCAGGTGCTCCGGCAGGCAGCCGATACCCCAGCCGGCCATGACCATGCGCTGGATCTCCTGCAGACGACTGGACTGCCCCACCACCGGGCCCTTGAGGCCGTGCTGGGCGCGGAACACCGCCAGCGGCGACAGCACCCCGTCGAGCTGCTCGCTGCCGAAGGACACGTAGGCCTCCTGCTTGAGTTCTTCCATGGGCAGACTGTCGCGGCCGAACAGGCGGTGGCTGCGCCCGCAGTACAGCCGATAGCGCTGGCGCGCCAGCACCTGGCTGTCGAGGTTGTCCGGGCAGCTCTGTGCCAGGCAGATACCCAGCGCGCTCTGGCGCTGTGACAGGGCGTGCTGCACCTCCTGGCTCGACATGTCCTCGATTTCGAAGGTGATCTGCGGATAGCGACGATGGAAGGCCGCCAGCACGCTGTCGAGAAAGCGACACTGGATACCGGTGATAAAGGCCAGCGAGACGTGGCCGGCCACCTCCGGGTCCGACTCCCCCACCGAGGCCGCCAGGCGTGCCACATTGGCGTAGATATCCACCGCCTCGCGGTACACCAGCTGACCCGCCTGGGTCACCCGAAAGCGATGGCTGTCGCGCTCGATCAGCTTCTGGCCAAGCCGTTCTTCCAGCCGTTTCAGCGACAGGCTCACCGCCGGCTGAGACAGGTACAGGCGCACCGCCGCCTTGCTCACGCTCTCTTCCTGCACGATGACGATAAAGGTCCGCAGCAGGTTCCAGTCCAGGGTGTCGTGAATCGGCCGCATCACCGGCTCCTTTCATTTCTGTCAGCAAGAGGCGCTCGTGGGGACAATCTGTCCTCGCCGTGGGCGCCTGGTGTTGGCCTGTGTATGGTTGGCCAAGCTGTTGTCAGAGAATACACCGTCGGCCGTTGCCGGGCATGGGTTACCTCCTGCCAGCTTCGGCCTGGTCGAGGGTAACCGGCCAGGCGAGTCGATCCCTTCTTGCTGGAAAGAGCTGTTCTTCTGCTGAAAGGTGGCCGATAGGGTGTCGAAATTGTCGCCTGTGGCAATAACGACGATGGAGCTTGGCGGGCGTCTATACGAAAGAGGGTGTTTTATATAGGTCGTTGTATTATATGGTTTATCAGGCGTTATTGGGGTTTTGTCTCATCATGTTTGGCGTAAAATACTTCGAGGTAATAGCCCTTTAATACGAGGTTTTTCACAAGATAGTGCTCTTTATTTTTCTGGTTTTTATATTTTCATTTTGTTGTATAAATTCTGTAAATTCTACATATTAAAAATCGAAAAACTCGATCGGTGCCTTTCCATTGACCCCGGTGTGTCGGCCTGACTAGATTGAAGTGGTATCGAAGATCCTTCTGCCGGACGCATCCCGCCTCGGCCACGGATGATAACAACCATAAACGCGAGGAAGACCATGAATCGCTCCCTGTCCCGACTCTCCCGCTCCATCCTGACCGTGTCCGCGCTGTCGCTGTCTGCCCTGTCACTGTCGGCGCTGTCACCCGATGCCCAGGCCACCGATCTGCGCATGCTGTCGAGCTACGACCTGACCTCGGCCTACACCCGCGAAGTCGCCCAGCGCTATATCGACAAGGTCCAGGGCGCCAGCGACGGCGAGGTCTCCATCAGCCTCAATGGCCCCGACGTGGTGCCGCCGTTCGAACAGCTGCAGCCGGTCTCGGTAGGGGTGTTCGATCTGCTCTACACCCACGGCGCCTACCACACCAACACCACCGGAGTCGGTGCGGCCATGGACGGTGTCTTCGTCGATCCCGCCAAGACCCGTGAGTCCGGCCTGTGGGACTTCATCGACAGCCACTACAACGAGCTCGGCCTGAAGCTGCTGGCGATTCCGCCGCTCGGCTCCAGCGGTTTCCAGTACGTGCTCAAGGAGCCCATCGAAGGCTCGCCGGGCCTCGAGGGACGTCGTCTGCGCGGCAGCCCCACCTACACCAACGTGACCCAGGGCCTGGGTGGCACGCCGGTGCTGATGTCCAGCGGCGACGTCTACTCCTCGTTGGATCGTAACGTCATCGACGGCGCCGCCTGGGGCCTCAACGGCGTCGAGGATCTTGGCTGGCACGAGGTGGCGGGCTACTTCTCCAAGCCCACCTTCGGCCAGACCTACACCTACCTGCTGATGAACCTCGACACCTTCAATGGCCTCGACCAGCAGGAGCAGTCGGTGCTGCTGGCCCAGGGCGAGGCGCTGGAAAGCGAGATCGCCGGGGTGCTCGACGAACTGGCGGTCGAGGAATGGGCGCGCCTGCGGGAGCTCGGCATGCACGAAACCGAGTTCGCCCCGGAAGACGCCGAGCGTCTCGACGAGCTGGTGACCGAAGGCATCTGGCAGCTCGGCCTCGACAAGTCGCCGGAGGCGGTTGCCAAGATGCGCGAGATCGCCGAAAGCAACGACATGACCCCCTGATCGGATCGCTACCATGCTGGCTACCCTTGCCCGTTGGCACGATGGCCTCACGCGATTCGGCTTCTACCTCGGCGGTGCCACCCTGTGTGGCATCGTCGTGTGTTTCTGGATCGAAGTGGTGGCCCGCTACTTCTTCAACGCCCCGACCCTGTGGTCGAGCTCCATCGTCGCCTACTGTCTGTGCCTGTCGGCCAGCCTGGCCATGCCGGAGCTCGCCCGTACCCGTGGGCACATCGCCATCAGCGTGCTGCAGGACAGCCTGCCCGCCGCCCGGCGGCAGGGCTTCGAGCGCTTTACCTCGCTGCTGACCGCGGCGGTGTGTGCACTGGCGGCCTGGATGCTGATCAGCGAGAGCCTTCGCCAGTTGGCCAGCGGCACCACCACCGCCATGGGGCTCGATATCCCCAAGGTGTGGGTGTCGAGCTTTATCGGCTACGGCTTTTCCAATACCGCGCTGCACTTTCTGCGGCGCGCGCTGCTGCCCGCCACCGTCGAGTGGCCCAGCGACAGTCCACGGCAGGAGGCGTAGACGATGGAGTGGTATGTCACCCTGGGCCTGGCCGTCGCCCTGCTGATGGGGCTGTTCGCCCTCGGCGTGCCGGTGTTCGTGGCCTTTTTGGCGATCAACGTGGCCGGCACCTTCTGGCTGATGGGCAGCGCCGGCTTCGGCCTGTTCGCCAACAGCGTCTATGACACCGTCACCTCGGAGACGCTGACCACCATCGCGCTGTTCGTGCTGATGGGGGAGCTGCTGTTCCGATCGGGCTCCATCGACGTCATCTTCGATTCCCTCGATACCCTGATGGGACGCATCAAGGGCCGCCTGTACTTCTTCGTGGTAGCCCTGTCGACGCTGTTCGGCGCGCTGTCGGGCTCGGCCCTGGCGGTGACCGCCATGCTCAGCCGTTCGGCGCTGCCGACGATGCAGCAGCGTGGCTACGACGACCGTCTGTCGATCGGCCTGATCCTCGGCGGTGCCGGCCTTGCACCGATCATCCCGCCGAGCCTTCTGGTGATCATCATCGGCTCCATGGTCGACGTCTCCATCGCTCGCCTTTTGATCGCAGGCATCATTCCGGGCATGCTCCTGGCCGGGTTGTTCGTGACCTACGTGGTGGTGCGCATGATGCTGGACCCGTCACGGGCGCCGGCGGTGGACGACTCGGGTGGTGGCAACTGGCGCCAGCGCGGTCGGGCGCTGGCCAACATGGCGCCGTTCTCGATCATCATCTTCTCGGTGCTGGGGCTGATGATGCTGGGGGTGGCGACGCCGTCTGAGTCCGCTGCCACCGGCGTGCTCGGGGCCATTCTGGTGGCCTTCTACTACCGCAAGTTCAGCCTCAAGATGGCCGGACAGGCGCTGCTGTCGTCGCTGTCGATCAGCGCCATGATCATCACCATCCTGGCCTGCTCCAAGCTGTTCAGTCAGCTTCTGTCCTTTACCGGGGCCACCTCCGGGCTGGTGGCCGCCGCCACCGCCATGGATCTGGACACCGGCCTGATGCTGCTGCTGTTGATGCTGATCCCGCTTATCGCCTGCATGTTCATCGACCAGATCGCCTTCATGATGGTGGTCATCCCGATCTATGCCCCGCTGGTCAAGGTCTACGGGTTCGACCCGGTGTGGTTCTGGACGCTGTTTCTGATCAACCTGGCGGTGGGCAGTCTGACCCCGCCGTTCGGCTACAACCTGTTCGCGGTCAAGGGCGGGGCACCCTCGGTGTCGATGCCGACCATCTACGCCGCCGCCTGGCCGATCGTGCTGTGCTTCCTGTTCGGCATGCTGATGCTGTACTGGGTGCCGGGACTGATCACCTGGCTGCCGAGCCTGATATAAGGAAAAACGCTGTGTACACCATCGCCGACCTGCCCGCCCCGCTGGACCCCGCCCGCCATCAGCGCCTGCTCGAGTGCGAGACCGCCACCATCGGCCACTTCCGCGAAGAGGGCTTTATCGACCCCGAGATCCGCTGCCAGCTCGACGCGGTGCGGGTAGCCGGGGTCGCCGTGACCCTGTCGCTGCCGCCGGGAGACGGCACCCTGCTCAACCACGCCATGCGCCTTCTGCGTCCCGGCGATGTGCTGGTGATCGATCGCCAGGGCGATCGTCGTCACGCCTGCTGGGGCGGGGTGCTGACCGAGGTCGGCTCGCACCTGGGACTGGCCGGGGTGATTATCGACGGCACCGCCACTGACCTTGCGACCCTGCGCGCAAAGCGCTTCCCGGTGTGGAGCCGTGGCGTCTCGTCGCTGACCACCAAGCTCGCCGACCAGGGCGGCGCCATGAACCTGCCGGTCAGCGTCGGTGGGGTGGTGGTATCCGCCGGTGACGTGGTGCTGGCCGACGAGAACGGCGTGGCGGTACTGCCGCCCTCCGAGGTCGACGTGGTGATCGACCACACCCTGGAACTACAGCGCCAGGAAGAACGCATCCTTGAGCGACTGGCCCAGGGTGAGTGCCTTCCGGACATCAGCGGAGCAAGTTCAATGGTCGAAAACCGGCTGACGCCGTCGAACTGACATTGGTCTCTCCTGCACGACCAACAGACCAAAAAAACCGCCCCGAAGGGGGCGGCATGTGTCCTGTGTCGGGGATGCGCTGAAGTGATGTCGACCGTCGTCAAGCAGGGTGCCGTGACACACCATCGTGATGCTACGGCGTACTGGTGAACGGTGATCAATAGCCAAAAAAAACCGCCCCGAAGGGCGGCAGGCTAGTCACGACCTTCCTGGTCGTGGACACCGCGGCCAGGGAAGCCAGACGGTGTCTTCAGGGAACACAGCTTTGTCGTGGTCGAGGGCTCGACCTTACTGACGAATCAGGTAGTCGAAGGCGCCGAGGGCGGCGGTGGCACCTGCCCCCACGGCGATGACGATCTGCTTGTAGGGCACGGTGGTGACGTCGCCGGCGGCGAAGATGCCGGGGACCGAGGTCATGCCATGGGCGTCGGTGATGATCTCGCCGCGCTCGGAGAGCTCGATCGGCGAGTCCTTGAGCCATTCGGTGTTGGGCACCAGGCCGATCTGCACGAACACACCTTCCAGCTCGACCTGCTTGAGCTCGCCGCTGGCGCGCTCTTCATAGCTCAGGCCGGTGACGCGGTTGCCGTCGCCGTTGATCTCGGTGGTGCGGGCGCCGGAGATGATCTCGACGTTGGGCAGACTGCGCAGCTTCTTCTGCAGCACGGCGTCGGCACGCAGCTCGTCCATGAACTCGAACAGGGTCACGTGGGCGACGATGCCGGCCAGGTCGATGGCCGCCTCGACGCCGGAATTGCCGCCGCCGATGACCGCGACGCGCTTGCCCTTGAACAGCGGGCCGTCGCAGTGCGGGCAGTAGGCCACGCCGCGGTTGCGGTACTCGGCCTCGCCGGGCACGTTCATCTCGCGCCAGCGGGCGCCGGTGGCCAGGATCAGCGTCTTGGCGCGCAGGCTGGCGCCGGAGGCGAAGCGCACCTCGTGCTCGCCGCCCGGCTCGCTTGACGGCACCAGAGCTTCTGCACGCTGCAGGTTCATGATGTCGACGTCGTACTGCTTGACGTGCTCTTCAAGCGCGGTGGCAAGCTTGGGCCCTTCGGTCTCCTGCACCGAGATGAAGTTCTCGATGGCCATGGTGTCGAGCACCTGGCCACCGAAGCGCTCGGCGGCGACGCCGGTGCGGATACCCTTGCGCGCGGCATAGATGGAGGCGGCTGCTCCGGCGGGACCGCCGCCGATGGTCAGCACCTCGAAGGACTCCTTGGCGCTGATCTTCTCGGCTTCACGCTTTTCGGCGCCGGTGTCGACCTTGGCCAGGATCTGCTCGAGGGTCATGCGGCCCTGGTCGAAGGGTTCGCCGTTGAGGTAGACACTCGGCACCGACATGATCTCGCGGGCCTCGACCTCGTCCTGGAACAGGGCGCCGTCGATGGCGTCGTGGGAGATCCGCGGATTGAGGATGGCCATCAGGTTCAGCGCCTGGACCACGTCCGGGCAGTTCTGGCAGGACAGCGAGAAGTAGGTCTCGAAGTGCATGTCCGCGTCCAGCGCCTGGATCTGTTCGATCACCTCGGCGCTGGCCTTGGGCGGATGCCCGCCGACCTGCAGAAGCGCCAGTACCAGTGAGGTGAACTCGTGACCCATGGGGATGCCGGCAAACACCACCCCGGTGGGGGCGCCATCACGATAAAGGGCGAACGACGGCGTGCGTGGGTCCGTGCCTTCGGTGGACAGGCTGATGTGGCCGCTGAGCGCGGCGATGTCGCTGAGCAGGCCGTGGAGCTCCCTGGACTTGTCGCCGTCATCGAGGGTGGCGACAAGCTCGAAGGGGCGGGTGACACGTTCGAGATAGGCTTTCAGCTGTTGCTTGAGAGAGTCGTCCAACATGACAGCGGCAATCCTGATAAAAATCGGAAAATGGTGGTCTGCGGCGGGGGCGTAGTGCCGGTATCGGCGAACTGGCCGATCATTGGGCCGCAGAATCCCCACCGGGCCGAAGGACCCGATCTCGCATAAGCGACTGGTAGGACGACCGAGACGAACGACCCGGTGGGGAAAAGGGTGTCACCTCAGGGGTGACGGGCGCCTCTGGCGAGGCGCCGTGACTGCGACAAGGGACACTAAGGCTGAGTCAGCCAGCCTTGGCGCAGTCACATCTTGCTCAAGACACTTTCGGTCAAGTGTCAGATCTGGCGGACAAGTGCCAGATCTTGCGGACAAGGCTTAGATCTTGCCGACGAGGTCCAGGGACGGCGCCAGGGTCTCTTCGCCTTCTTTCCACTTGGCCGGGCACACCTCGTTGGGGTGGGCGGCGACGTACTGGGCAGCCTTGACCTTGCGCAGCAGCTCTTCGGCGTTGCGTCCGATGTTGCCGGCGTTGATCTCGACGATCTGGATCTTGCCCTCGGGATCGATGACGAAGGTGCCACGCTCGGCCAGGCCGTCTTCCTCGATCAGCACCTCGAAGTTGCGCGAGATGGTCAGGGTCGGGTCGGCGATCATCGGGAACTGCAGCTTGCCGATGGTCTCGGAGCTGTCGTGCCAGGCCTTGTGGGTGAAGTGGGTGTCGGTGGAGACGCTGTAGATCTCGACGCCCAGCTTCTTGAATTCTTCGTAGTTGTCCGCCAGGTCACCAAGCTCGGTCGGGCAGACGAAGGTGAAGTCGGCCGGGTAGAAGAAGACGATGCTCCACTGGCCTTTCATGTCGTCGCTTGAGACGTCGACGAACTCGCCGTTGTGGTAAGCGGTGGCCTTGAACGGCTTGACTTCGGTGTTGATCAGGGACATTCCCGTCTCCTTTGAGCGATGGGTGTATTGTCTGAAGACAGGGCTCACCTTACGCAGAAACGAGCAATTGGATAAATTGAATGGTCCGATAATCCTGATAAGAGATGGCTATGGGGTGGCTGTTCCCTCTAGTCGGCCGCTCTTTCTAACCTGCCGTTTTGCCAGTGGTTTTCTTCTTTCGCTTTCTTCTTTTGCTTTCTTCGCTGAGTTGTCGGAGCGGCTCAGTGCTCGCTTAATCGCGCGCGCAGTCGGCTCACCGCCTGGCTATGGATCTGACACACCCGGGACTCGCTGACCCCCAGCACGGCGCCGATCTCCTTGAGGTTGAGCTCCTCCTGGTAGTAGAGCGCCATCAGCAGTTTTTCCCGCTCGGGCAGCTCGGCGATGGCGGCGACCAGCGCCTCGCGGCGTTCGCCGTCGAGCAGTTCGGCCAGCGGCGCCATGCCGATCTGGTCACTGAAGCGATGCTCGTTGCCTTCGGCGAGCAATTCCTCGAAGGGCATCAGCTGGCCATTGTTGACGTCGCTCAACAGGCGTCTGTAGCTGACCAGGTCCATGTCCAGCGCCTCGGCGATCTCATGTTCCTCCGGGGGGCGGCCGAGGCGCTGCTGCAGCTCGCGGGTGGCCTCGTCCAGCGCCCGGGCCTGGCGGCGTACGCTGCGCGGCAGCCAGTCGCGGCTGCGCAGTTCGTCGAGCATGGCGCCGCGCACCCGCTGGCTGGCGAAGGTCGTGAACTGGGCGCCCTGGCTTGCATCGAAGCGCCCCAGCGCCTCCAGCAGGCCGACGATGCCGGCCTGGATCAGGTCATCCAGGTCGACCCCGGCGGGCAGCTTGACCTGCAGCGCCAGGGCCTGGCGACGCACCATGGGGAGGTAGGCTTCGAGCTGGGACTGATGCTCCATTCTGCCTTGTGCGGTGTACATGGCACTTTCCTCTGGGACAGCCTCAACGGTGGTTGACGATCACGCTCATGCCGTCGACAACGAGCGGCGACTCACCATCCAGGAGACGGAAACGAAAGACGAAGGGGCCGGCGGCGTCGAGGCCGGCGAAGTGTTCGGTGCTGCCGTGGGCGGCCTTCAGGCGCAGGCAGCGCTGTCCATGGCACAGGCGACCCTGCAGGCGGGCGCTAGGCGCTGTGCGATAGCGCCACACCACCCGCTCGATCACGCCCTCGACGCTGGCGGAGGGCGGCGTCAGCGGTCGCGACGACTGGTCGAGCTGGCTCGAGGCGACGGTCATGCGCGGGGCGTTGGCGGTCCAGGCACCGGGGAAGCCCTGGGCGCCGCTGGCGATCAGCCACAGCGCCAGCAGGGCGAGTGTCGCCAGGCGTCTCGGCGTAATCCGGGTTCTCCGGGCAAGGATCAAGGCTGGGAGCATGGTCACATCCCCCCGACCTGATGGGTGACGCGCAGCATGCGGTCGTCGGGGATCTCGGCCTGGGACATCACCACCAGGTGGCGCAGACGGCGGCGCAGGAAGCGTGCCAGCACCGGGCGCAGGCTCGGGGTGACCACCAGCACCGGCGGCTCGCCGGTGGCCTCGTGGCGGCCCAGCGCCGCCTCGGTCTGGTCCATCAGGGTCTGGGCCAGACCCGGCTCCAGGGCGCCGTTGCCGTTCATGGCCTGGTGCAGCACCTGTTCGAGCTGGGGCTCGAGGCCGATGACGTTGAGCGATTCCTGTCCGGCGAACCACTGCTGGGTGATGGCGCGGCCGAGCGCGATGCGCACCAGGGCGGTCAGCTCGGTGGGGTCCTGCTGATGGGGTGCGTGCTCGGCCAGGGTATCGAGGATGGTGCGCAGATCACGGATCGACACGTCCTCGTCCAGCAACTGCTGCAGCACCCGGGTGAAGGCGGTCAGCGACAGCGCCTTGGGCACCACCTCCTCGACCAGCGACTTCTGCTCTGCGCTGAGCTTGTCGAGCAGCTTCTGCACCTCCTGGCGTCCCAGCATCTCGGAGGCGTGGCGGTGCAGCAGGTGGTTCAGGTGGGTGGCGACCACGGTGCTGGCGTCGACCACGGTGTAGCCGTAGACCTGGGCGCGTTCGCGCTGGCTGGCGTCGATCCACACCGCCGGCAGGCCGAAGGCCGGGTCCTGGGTCGGGGTGCCGTCCAGCTCGCCGGACACCTGGCCGGGGTCGATGGCCAGCCAGCGCCCGGGCCAGGCCTCGGCGCGGCCGATCTCGGCGCCCTTCAGGGTGACCCGGTAGGTGGAGGCCTCCAGCTCCAGGTTGTCGCGGATATGCACCACCGGTGGCAGGAAGCCGACCTCCTGGGCGAACTTCTTGCGCACGCTCTTGATCCGACCAAGCAGCTCGCCCTGCTGGCGCGCGTCGACCAGCGGAATCAGCCGGTGGCCGACCTCCAGGCCCAGGGTATCGACCAGCTGGACGTCGTCCCAGCTCGCCTCCGGGGCTTCCGGGGGTGGCGCCGGGGCGGCGCTTTCCTGCTCTTCGACCAGGCGCTTCTCGGACTGGCGGGTCAGCCACCAGGCCAGGGTCGCAAGCAGCACGGTAAACAGCAGGAACACCAGGTTGGGCATGCCCGGCACCAGGCCCAGCAGGCCCATCACCCCGGCCGCCAGGATCAGCACCTTGGGATTGACGAACAGCTGGCTGATCATCTGCTGGCCGACGTCCTGATCGGTGTTGACCCGGGACACCGTGACGCCGGCGGCGGTGGAGATCACCAGCGCCGGGATCTGGGCCACCAGTCCGTCGCCGATGGTCAGCAGGATGTAGGTGCGGGCGGCGTCGGAGAAGGCCATGTCGTACTGCATCAGGCCGATCATCAGTCCGCCCAGCACGTTGACCACCATGATGATCAGGCCGGCCATGGCGTCGCCACGCACGAACTTGCTGGCGCCGTCCATGGAACCGTAGAAGTCGGCCTCCTGGGCCACCTCGGCGCGCCGTCGCTTGGCGTCTTCCTCGCCGATAAGACCGGCGTTGAGGTCGGCGTCGATGGCCATCTGCTTGCCCGGCATGGCGTCGAGCATGAAGCGTGCGCCCACTTCGGCGATGCGCCCGGCGCCCTTGGTGATGACCATGAAGTTGATGATCACCAGGATCAGGAACACCACCAGACCCACCGCGAAGTTGCCGCCGACCAGAAACTGGCCGAAGGCCTCGATGACCTTGCCGGCGGCGTCGCCGCCTTCGTGGCCATTCATCAGCACCACCCGGGTGGAGGCCACGTTGAGCGATAGCCGTAGAAGGGTGGTGAACAGCAGCACCGCTGGGAAGGCGGCGAAGTCCAGCGGCTTTTCGGTGAACATGCTGACCAGCAGCACCATCACCGCCAGGGCGATGTTGAAGGTAAACAGCACATCCAGGGCGAAGGGCGGCAGCGGCAGGATCATCATCGCCAGGATCATGATGATCAACAGCGGGCCGGCCAGCACCTTCATCGGGATCTCGGCCATCCAGTCGCGGCGGGTCAGGTACTGGGACAACGGCTTCATCCGTGGTCTCCCGCCGGGCTGGCGATGGCGCTGTGGTCAGGCGCTGGGGTCATGGTTGTCTCTCGTCTGCTGTCACATTGCGCTCTGGCGTGGAGGCGGCCACGGCCAGTTCGGCGGGCACCTGGATGGATTCTGGGGCGGGCGGGGGTGACTCGCCGTCGCTGGCGGCGCGTTTGAGGCCGAAGGCCCAGGCCAGCACCTCGGCCACCGCGGTGTAGAGCTCCATGGGAATCTCGCGATCCAGGTCCACGTGGCGGTACAGGGTGCGCGCCAGGGGCGGTGCCTCGAGCAGAGGTACGCCGGCCTCACCGGCTAGCTCGCGGATGCGCGCGGCCACCGCGTCGGCGCCCTTGGCGACGACCCGTGGTGCGCCCATGCTGCCTTCGCGGTAGCTCAGCGCCACCGCGTAGTGGGTGGGGTTGGTGACCACCACGTCGGCGTCGGGCACCTGGCTCATCATGCGGCCTCGGGCCATGGCCTGCTGCTGCTGGCGGATGCGGCCCTTGACCTGGGGGTCGCCCTCGGACTCCTTGTGCTCCTGCTTGATCTCTTCCTTGCTCATGCGCAGCTTCTTGGCATGGCTCCACAGCTGGTAGGGCACGTCGATCAGGATCACCACCACCAGGGTCAGCACCATCAGCGCGCTGGCCTCGGCGGCCAGCTTCATCGATGCCGCCAGCGCCGCGGCGATGGGCAATTCCATCAGGCTCAGCGCCTCGCCCCGATGCAGGTAGACGAAGCCCAGGCCGACCCCGCCCACCAGCACCGACTTGGCGATGGCCTTGCCCAGCTCCGCCAGGGCCTGGGTGGAGAACATGCGCTTGAGGCCCTTGACCGGGTTCAGCTTCGACGCCTGGGGCTTGAGTGCCTTGGCAGATACCAGCCAGCCGCCGAGCAGCGCCGGCGCCACCAGCGCGATCAGGGTCAGCAGCAGAAACAGCGGAATCAGGCTAAGCAGGGTGCGACTGCCCAGGTCCAGCGCCTGGGACAGCATCGGCATGGTCTCCATGGCCTCGCGGCGCTCGAACAGGAAGGCCTGCTCCATCACGCTGCCCAGCTGGCCGTAGAGCATGGCACCCATGGACCACAGCCCGACCACGCCGCCGAGCAGCAGCATGAAGGTGGCGAGTTCCCGCGAACGCGCTACCTGGCCTTCCTCGCGCGCCTTCTCAAGGCGTCGCGGGGTGGCCTCTTCGGTTTTTTCCTGATCGCTGGAGCTGTCGGCCATGGGGGATCAACGGGCACAAGTTCTGGTATGGCCCATTGTCCCTTGGGCAGGCCAGTTCAAAGGCCCGAAAAGGTGACGAGAAAGAGGGCTTACCCCCTGATGGGGGAAGCCCTGTCTGATCCCGGGAAGGGATGGTAGGCGCGCGGCCCTCTGCGAGGCGGCTAGAAACCCAGTTCGTCGAGCAGGTCGTCGACCTGATCCTGGCTCGCCACCACGTCGCTGCTCTCAGGCTTGACCTGGGGGCCGTTGAGCAACGAATCCTCGTTGCGCCGGCGCAGGCTGTCACGGGCTTCGCTCTCGGGCACGCTGTCGATCAGCACCTGCACCAGCTGGTCCTCGATCTCGCGGATGACGTCCATCATGCGCTTGATCACCTGGCCGGTCAGGTCCTGGAAGTCCTGGGCCATCAGGATCTCCAGCAACTCCTTCTGGGTGGCCTGGGTGTTCTCCGGCACCATCGTCAGGTAGGCACGGGTGTCGCTGACCAGGTCGCGGGCCTCGTCGAGCTCCTTGGGGGCGTCGAACCACTGCTGCCAGCGATCGTCCAGCGCCTTGGCGTGTTCGCTCAGACTATCCTGCAGCGGCTGGGCGCGGTCGATGGCGTTGAGCGAGCGTTCTGCCGCCTGTTCGGTCATGGTGGCAACGTAGCTAAGGCGGTCACGGGCGTCGGGGATGGCCTCTGCGGCCTTTTCGATCTCCTTGTCCAGGCCCAGCTCGCGCATGCTTTCACGCAGCATGCGGGTCAGTTGGCCGATGCGCTGGACCAGGTCGTCGCCCTGGGCGTTGGGCCCGGGGGCGGCGCTGGCGATCTGCTGTTGTGTCATCGTTGTCTCCTCGTGGCGCCAGGGCGTCACATACCGAGCTTTTCGAAGATCTTGTTGAGTTTTTCTTCGAGGGTGGCGGCGGTGAACGGCTTGACCACGTAACCGTTGGCGCCGGCTTGCGCCGCGGCGATGATGTTTTCCTTCTTGGCCTCGGCGGTCACCATCAGGACCGGCAGTGACTTCAGGGCATCGTCGCCACGGATGGCCTTGAGCATCTCCAGGCCGTCCAGGTTGGGCATGTTCCAGTCGGAGACCACGAAGTCGAAACCGCCTTCACGCAGTTTTGCCAGGCCGTCCTGGCCGTCCTCGGCCTCTTCCACATTGGTGAAGCCCAGCTCCTTGAGCAGGCTGCGCACGATGCGGCGCATGGTGGGAAAGTCGTCCACCACCAGGATGCGCATGTTCTTGTCGGCCATTGATACGGGTCCTCGTCGTCGTTATCGCTTGGGGTGGAGGCCTAGAAGGCCTCCCATTCGGTTTCGTCGTGTCGCTGGCTCGCGCGGGCCTCGGGCTCGCGGCGACCATCGCTGCTGTCTGTGCTGCGGCCATCGTCATCGAGGTCGTCAGGGACGCTGCCGGTGCTCGCGGTCAGCGACTGCCCCGGCGCGCTTGCCAGCGCAGCGCTTGACGGCATGTCAGGGCCGTCTGTCTCTAGCCCTGCTGGCAGGCGGAACACTTCCACCTCGGCGGCCAGCTGGCGCGCCTGCAGCGCCAGGTCTTCGGCGGCGCGTGACACCTGCTGCACCAGCGAGGCGTTCTGCTGGGTGGTCTGGTCCATCTGTACTACCGCCTGGCCGATCTGTCCGATGCCGTCGCTCTGCTCGCGGGAGGCCACGGCGATCTCGTCGACGATGTCGAGCACCCGGCGCACCGAGCTGACCACCTCTGCCATGGTCTCGCCGGCCTGGCGGGCGAGTCGGGTACCACCGTCGACGCGGCTGGTGGAGGTCTCGATCAACGACTTGATGCGACCGGCGGCCTCGGCGCTGCGACTGGCCAGGCTGCGGACCTCGCCGGCGACCACCGCGAAGCCGCGGCCCTGTTCGCCGGCCCGTGCCGCCTCCACCGAGGCGTTGAGCGCCAGGATGTTGGTCTGAAAGGCGATGGCATCGATCATCCCGGTGATCTCGCTGATCTGGCGCGAGTCCTGGCTGATGGTTTCCATGGTCTCCACCACCTGGCTGACCACCTGGCCACCCTGTTCGGCAGTGGTCGAGGCCTGGCTTGCCAGATGGCGTGCCTGGCCGGCGTTGTCGGCGTTCTGGGACACCGTGGTGGTGAGCTGCTCCATGCTGGCGGCGGTCTGTTCGATGGAGGCCGCCTGCTGTTCGGTGCGGGTCGCCAGATCGACATTGCCCGAGGCGATCTCGTGGCTGCCGCTGGCCATGCGGGTGCCGCCCCGGCGAACCTCGCTGACGGTCTGGCCAAGCTTGTGCTGCATTTCCTGCATGGCACGAAATAGCTGGCTGATCTCGTTGTCGCCCCGCACCTGGATCGGTCGCGACAGGTCGGCGTGGGCGATGGCGTCCAGGCTCTCCACCGCCCGTGCCAGCGGCTTGATCACCAGGCTTTTCAACAGCAGGTAGGCGCCGGCGATGGCCAGCAGGATCATCGCCAGGGCCGCGAGCTCCAGCCCGCGGTCCAGGCGTGACTGACGCTCGAAGTCGCTGACGATGGTGTTGCCGCGGGCGTCGGCGTAGCTGCTGAACGCATCGAGTGCCTGGTTGAGCTCGGCAAGTTCGGGGGCAAGCGCCAGGCTACCGGCCTCGAAGCCTTCGCTGTCGCCCTCGCGCAGTGCCTCGATCAGTTTGACGGCGCCGTCCATGACCACCGGGTAGCGGTCCTCGATGCGCCCGCCGACGGCCTCGCCCTGGGGGGTGCGCGGCACCGCTGCGAAACGGTCGAAGTGGGACTCGGCACTGACGATCAGCTCCTGGGCCTTGTCCAGCCGATCCAGTTGCTGGCTGGTGGCAGCGACCTCGATCTCCAGCAGTGCCTCGTTGAGCAGGGCGTCACCGCGATTGACCGCGTTGAGCTGCTCGACGTTGATGCGGTTGAGCAGCGACAGGGTGTCGGCAGCCTTGTGACTGCTCAGCATGCCGATCCCCAGGCCGATGACCGAGGCGACCAGCAGGCTGGCCAGCATCACGACCATCAGGGTGTGCAGGCGAATATTGCGTAGTAGTGACACGGTGAACTCCTTGAGCGAATACGCCCGTCCCTGGGCGACCATCAGACGCGCTGGGCACGGCCAGCGGCGGCGACCAGCGCGAGAATCCTCGGCGCCACTTCAGGTAAGGCGACGGTTTCGTCCGCCCCTCCCAGGGCGATGGCTTCCCGCGGCATGCCGAACACCACGCAGCTGGCTTCGTCCTGGGCCAGGGTGGAAGCGCCGGCCTGGCGCATCTTCACAAGGCCGGCGGCCCCGTCCTTGCCCATGCCGGTGAGCAGTACGCCCACCGCGTTGGCGCCCGCCAGGCGTGCCACCGAGTCGAACATCACGTCCACCGAGGGGCGGTGGCGATTGACCGGCGGTCCGTCGTGCAGTCGGGCGATGTAGTTGGCGCCACTGCGGGCCAGCTCCAGGTGCATGTCACCCGGGGCGATGTAGGCGTGACCGGGCAGCAGGCGCTCGCCGTCGCTGGCCTCCTTGACCGAGATCTGGCACAGACGGTCCAGGCGCTCGGCGAAGGATCGGGTAAAGCCGCCGGGCATATGCTGGGTGATGATGATGGCGGGGCTCGCCGCCGGCAGCGGCTCGAGCACCTGGCGGATGGCCTCGGTACCGCCGGTGGAGGCGCCGATGGCGACCAGCTTCTCGCTGCCGATGATGGGTGCCGACAGGCGCCTGGGCGGCTCCTGGTTCGGGCGCGTCTGGCGGGGGCGCGAGCGTGCCGCGGCGCGGATCTTGGCGGCGATGTCATTGGCGTAGTCGAGCATGCCGTCGCGGATGCCCAGGGTCGGCTTGGCGACAAAGTCCACCGCACCCAGCTCCAGTGCGCGCAGGGTGATGTCGGAGCCGGCCTGGGTCAGCGACGACACCATCAGTACCGGCATCGGGCGCAGCCGCATCAACCGCTCGAGAAAGTCGAGGCCATCCATGCGCGGCATTTCCACGTCCAGGGTCAGCACGTCCGGGTTGTGGCGCTTGATCAGATCCCGCGCCACCAGCGGATCGGGCGCCACCGCCACGACCTCCATGTCCGCCTGGGACTGGATGATTTCCTTCAACAGGTTGCGAATCAGGGCCGAGTCATCGACGCACAACACCTTGATCTTGGGGGCGCTCAAGCAGCTCTCCTAGGGGGATGGGCCAGTATCTGTGTTATCGGCGACCGGAAAGGGATCTTTAGACGTCGTTCAGCGCCCGGCCAGTCGATAGACGGTCTGGCCACGCAGACGGAAGGCGTCGCTGATCTGGGAGAAGTTCTCCGAATGGCCGGCGAACAGCAGGCCGTCGGGCTTGAGCAGCGGTGCAAAGCGTTCGAGGATCCGCGTCTGGGTCGGCTTGTCGAAGTAGATCATCACGTTTCGACAGAAGATCGCGTCAAACTTGCCTTCCATGCCCCAGCTCGGGGCGAGCAGGTTGAGCGACTGGAACGCAACACGTTGGCTGACGTCGGGATGAATCCGCGCCATGCCCTCGTGGCGGCCCTTGCCACGCAGGAAGTGGCGCCGCTTGAGGCCCTCGTCCAGCCGCGCGAGCTGCTCGATGCTGTAGACCCCGGCGCGGGCCCGGGCCAGGGCGTCGGTGTCGATATCGGTGGCGATGACCTCGAACTTGCCGGTATTGCCGCTGAAGACATCGCTCAACGTCATGGCGATGGAGTAGGGCTCCTCGCCGGTGGAGGCGGCGGCACACCACACTCGGTAACCGCCGGTACGACCACTGGCGTGCTCGGCCAGCAGTGGAAAGTGGTGGGCCTCCCGGAAGAAGGCCGTCAGATTGGTGGTCAAGGCATTGGTGAACGCCTCCCATTCCCTGGCATCCGGACGTCGTTCGAGTCTTTCCAGATAGTCGCTGAAGCGGGTCAGACCATGATGGCGCAGGCGCTTGGCCAGACGGCTGTAGACCATCTCGCGCTTGTGCTCGGCCAGCACGATGCCGGCCCGCTCATGGATCAGCTGACGAATGCGGCTGAAGTCGCGCTCGGTCAGCAGCAGGTCACGCTCGAGCGAGGGGATCCCCTCGCTCGTGCTCCAGCTGCCTGGTGGTGCCAGGGGCTCGTTCAAAAGGCTTCCCACTCCTCATGGTGTGTCTGGGCGGCTGGCGCCGGCTCGCGTCGCGGCGCACTGTCGTCGGTGCGTGGGTCCTGACGCTCGCGCTTCTCGCTCACCGTTTCCTGGGCCGAGCCCTTCAGGCGGAAGGCGCGAATGGCGAAGGCCAGTGC
The DNA here is from genome assembly GCF_040070555.1 of Halomonas sp. H10-59. Taxonomy (NCBI): domain Bacteria; kingdom Pseudomonadati; phylum Pseudomonadota; class Gammaproteobacteria; order Oceanospirillales; family Halomonadaceae; genus Halomonas; species Halomonas sp. H10-59. The sequence continues at coordinate 4,636,795 of NZ_CP098828.1, read as the reverse complement.
CTCGCTGTGGGCACGCAGCTGGTAGGCGGCGGCGGCGGAGGTCTGGACACGGGCGGCGTTCTGCTGGGTCACCTGGTCCATCTCGGTCACCGCCTGGTTGATCTGGACGATGCCGTTGCTCTGTTCGTTGGAGGCGGCGGTGATCTCCGCCATGATGTCATTGACCCGGGTGGTGGCTTCCATGACCTCGGTCATGGAGGCTTCGGCCTGGCGCACCAGCTCGGCGCCGCCGTCGACCCGCTGGTTGGCGTCGTCGATCAGCCCACGGATCTCGCTGGCGGCGTCGGCGCTGCGGCCGGCCAGCTTGCGCACCTCGCCGGCCACCACCGCAAAGCCACGACCCTGCTCGCCGGCCCGGGCGGCTTCCACCGAGGCATTCAGCGCCAGGATATTGGTCTGGAAGGCGATGGCATCGATGGTGGAGATGATCTCCGCCATCTTGCGCGAGCCCTCGGTAATCTCGCCCATGTTGCCCACCAGGCGCTGCATCAGCTCGCTGGTGGCCTGGGTGCGCTCGGCGTTGTCCGAGGCAAGACCACTGGCCTGACGCGCGTTGTCGCTGTTGTGGGCGACGGTGGTGGTCATCTCTTCCATGCTGGCGGCGGTCTGCTGCAGCGACGACGCCTGCTGCTCGGTACGCGCCGACAGGTCCTCGTTGCCCCTGGCGATATCGGCTACCGCCGGGGTGACCTGGCCGATGGCCTTGTTGACGTCGCCGATGATGCTGCCGAGGCTCTTGCGCATCACGTCGAGACCGGCGATCACGCGGCCCATCTCGTCGCGCCGGGCGCTGGGCACTTCGGCGCCCAGGTTGCCTGAGGCGATCTGCAGGCTGAAACGCTCCACTTCGCGCAGCGGCTTGAGCATGGCACGCAGGGTCAGGCCACCGATCAGCACCAGCAGCAAAAGGCCCGCACCGAGCACCCCGGCCAGCACCATCAGCATGGTCTGCTGCATCTGACTGGCTTTTGCCGCCAGGGCGTTGGCGGCGGCCTGCTTGTCCTGGATCAGGGTGGTGACCCGATCGGACAGCGCCTTGCCCTCGGCCTCTACCACGCCGATGTGGTTGGGCAGGGCGACGAACACCTCATAGCTGTCTTCACCCGTGAGGATCTCGATCGACTTGCCCAGGGAGTTCTCCAGGTACTCATTGAGCTGGCGCTCGAAGATGTCGGCCAGGGCGGTCTGGTTGACCTCGCGTTCGCGATAGCGCTCCCACAGTCCGCCGAGGCTCTGCTGGATCACCGATAGCTCGGCGGCGTGCTCCTCACGCTTGTCCATCAGCGCCATGCGCTCCTTGCCCACCAGCGACGAATACCCCTGGGTGATCAGCTGATCCATGCGCTGCAGGCTGGCCACGTCCTGCAGGCCGTCCTGGTGGATGGACGCCAAATAGCCCACCGACTGACGCTCGGCGTAGAGCCCGATCGCACCGCTGGCCGCCAGCAGCACCGCCGCCACCCCGATCAGCCCGATCAGACGCGCCTTCATGCTCTTGAGGTTCAGTCGTCCCAGGGCACCGAAAAGCCCGCGCCGGCGCAGCTGGCCCTGGCGCAGGGCGTAGCGGGGGCGGCGCTTGCCGGCGCGGTAGTCGGCGTAGGCGCGCTCGGCCAGGGCGATCTCGTCGCTAGATGCCTTGACCCGCACCGAGGCGTAGCCGACCACCTCGCCGCCTTCTTCCAGCGGCGAGACGCTGGCCCTGACCCAGTAGTAGTCGCCGTTCTTGCGGCGGTTCTTGACCAGTCCCTGCCAGGTCCTGCCGGCCTGCAGGCACTTCCACAGGTCGGCGAAGGCGGCCGGCGGCATCTCGGGGTGGCGCACCACGTTATGGTGTTCGCCGATCAGTTCGTCGCGGGCAAAGCCGCTGACCTCGATGAAGGCCGGGTTGGCGTAGGTGATCCGGCCCTGGAGATCGGTGCGGGAGATCAGGAAATGATCGTCATCGAGCACGAATTCCCGCTGGGTGGTCGGTTGATTGTTGCGCATCTTGCCCCCTGCATGGTCGTTTTCTTGTGTGGTTGTCGCGGGCGCTGCCCGGGGGCATTAGGGGTGTCCCCGGGCAGCCCTGGGTGAGGTCGTCAGAACGACTCCCACTCTTCGTCGCTGCTGCTGTCGTGCTGGCTGGTGTTGGTGTTGCTGCTTGTCTGGCCGGCTACGGACCGCTGCCCGGCGTGGCGGCTGGCCTCGGCGTCGCGCTGGCTCGATCGCAGTGCCGGCATCCAGCGGGCCAGTTCGTCCTGGCTGTGGTCGGCATTGGCCCCGCTGTCGGCTAGCTGGAAGCGGCTCATGGTGGCGGCCAGACGGCTGGCCTCGGCCTCGAGCTGGTTGGAGGCCGAGGCGGCCTGCTGCACCATCTGGGCGTTCTGCTGGGTCACCTGTTCCATCTGGTTGATGGCGTCGTTGACCTGGCCGATGCCGTGGCTCTGTTCGCTGGTGGCCGAGGCGATCTCGTCCATGATGTCGCTGACGCGAGTGACCGAGGTGACCAGCTCCTGCATCACCTGGCCGGCCTCATCCACCAGTTCAGTGCCCGAGCCGACCTGATTCAGCGAGGCGTCGATCAGCTCGCGAATCTCCCGTGCCGCCTCCGACGAGCGGCTGGCCAGCTTGCGCACCTCCTCGGCGACCACCGCAAAGCCGCGGCCGTGCTCACCGGCACGCGCCGCCTCCACCGAGGCGTTCAGCGCCAGGATGTTGGTCTGGAAGGCGATGGCGTCGATGGTGCCGACGATGTCGGCGACCCGATGAGAGCCCGAGCGAATGTCGTGCATGGTGGTGACCACGCTTTGCATCACCTCGCCGCCGCGGCCGGCGGCGCTGCTCGCTTCGTTGGCCAGTTGGCTGGCCTGGCGGGCGTTGTCGGCGTTCTGGCTGACGGTGGAGGACAGCTCCTCCATGCTCGAGGCGGTCTCCTCCAGCGAGGCGGCCTGCTGTTCGGTGCGCGCGGACAGGTCATTGTTACCGCCGGCGATATGCTGGGCACCCTGGTAGATCAGGTTGCCGCTGTCGCGTACCGCGCCCACGGTGCCGGCCAGCCCCGCCTGCATCTTGGCCAGGGAGGCGTAGAGACGGCCGATCTCGTTATTGCCGCGCTCGGGAATCTGCAGGTCCAGGCGACCGGATTCCACCGCCTCGAAGTAGCCGACCAGCCGTCCCAGCGGACGAATCACGTTGACCGTGACACCCCACAGCACGCCGCCGATGGTCAGGGCGGCGACGATCAGCACGGCGACGATGGCCCACTGCAGCAGACCCATGTTCTCGAGGAAGGTGTCGTAGAGCGCGGCGCCGTTGCTCTCGGCGGCGACGAAGAAGTCCACGGCTGCCTGGTAGAAGGCGTCGCTGAGCGCGATCAGGCCTTCACGATTCTGGGTGAAGGCGTCGGTGTCGCCCTCTGCCAGCGCCGCCCGCTGCGGGATCAGCCCCTGGTCGATCAGGGCGCGGAAGGCCGCTTCCACCCCGGCGATGCGCTCGGCCTGTTCGGGGCGGCTCGGCAGTGCCATGAACTCGGCGAAGGTGGCCTCCAGGGTGGCCAGGTCGTCGTCGAGGGCAGCCGCCGCCTCGATCAGCGGTTCGCGCTCCTCCGGCCACACCGCGTCGAGCAGTCCGGCCTGGATGTCGCGTAGCTCGAGCTGCAGGAACAGTTGCTGGGAGTTGGCCCGGTTGAGGGCGGATTGCTGGTCGACGTTGACCTCGTTCAGGCGCTGGATCGAGTCTTCGCTGAGCGAGGTGATATAGAGGCCGAGGGCGCTGAGCAGCGCCACCAGCAGGGCGAAGGTGCCCAGTACCAGCGTCCAGCTCAGCCTTACCGTCATGTCATTGAGTCGCTTCACGTGCCTTTCCTGTACGGGCGTCGTTTCAAGGGTCCAGGGACCGGATAGATCGGGAGCAGAGGGCGTCAGGCGCCGTCACCGGCGTGTTCGACCAGGGCCATTTCGTCGCTGGTCAACAGCTTGTCGATGTCCACCAGCACCAGCATGCGGTCCTCGAGGCTGCCCAGGCCGCTCAGGTAGTCCGACGACAGGGTCACGCCGAACTCCGGGGCCGGCTTGATCTGTTCCGGGGCCAGGGTCATCACGTCGGATACCGCATCGACCACGATGCCCACCACGCGGGTGCCCACGTTGACCACGATCACCACGGTCTGGCCGCCGTACTCGACCCGCTCCAGGCGGAACTTGATGCGCAGATCGACGATGGGAACGATGACCCCGCGCAGGTTGGTCACGCCCTTGATGAAGGCCGGGGCATTGGCGATGCGGGTGACGTTCTCGTAGCCGCGGATCTCCTGGACCTTGAGGATGTCGATGGCGTATTCCTCGTCGCCCAGGGAGAACACGAGGAATTCACGGTGGCTCAGGTCGGTGGCCGCCTGTGCTGCCAGATCGGTGTGCTGGTTCATGCTGAAAGGTCCTCCGTCAGGGGCTGGGATTCAGGCAAAAGGTGGGCGCCGCGAGTATCGTGGTGGCGTCGCTGTTTCTTCTCGCGGTCGAGGCGGTGCAGGTCGGCAATGTCCAGGATCAGCGCCACGCTGCCGTCACCCAGGATGGTGGCGGCGGACACACCCGGCACCCGCCGGTAGTTGGTTTCCAGATTCTTGACCACCACCTGCTGCTGGCCGATCAGGTCGTCCACCAGCAGGGCGTAGCGGCGCCCTTCGCCCTGGACGATGACGGCGATGGTCTCGGTGATCTCGGTGCGGGCATTGGCCACGTCCAGCGCCGAATGGACCGCCACCACCGGCAGGTACTCGTCGCGCACCTGCAGTACCTGGTCGTCGCCGGCCATGGCGTAGAGGTTGTCGCGGGAGGGCTGCAGCGACTCCAGCACCGCCGACAGCGGCAGGATGAAGGTCTCCTCGCCGACCCGAATCGACATGCCGTCGAGGATCGCCAGGGTCAGCGGCAGCACGATGCGGGTGGTGGTGCCCTGGCCCTGGCGCGACAGGATCTCGACGTGACCGCCCATGGCCTGGATGTTGCGCTTGACCACGTCCATGCCGACCCCGCGGCCGGACACGTCGCTGACCTGGGCGGCGGTGGAGAAGCCGGGGGCGAAGATCAGTTGCCACACCTCGTCATCGCTCATCGCGTCGGAGACGTTCAGGCCGCTTTCGCGGGCCTTGGCCAGGATGCGCTCGCGGTCCAGGCCGGCGCCGTCGTCGATCACCTCGATCAGGATGTTGCCGCCCTGGTGCTGGGCCGACAGGGTCAGCCGCCCGGTCGCCGGCTTGCCGGCGGCAAGACGCGCCTCGGGCGACTCGATGCCGTGGTCCAGGCTGTTGCGTACCAGGTGGGTCAGGGGGTCGATGATGCGCTCGGTCAGACTCTTGTCGAGCTCGGTGGACTCGCCCTCGGTGGTCAGCTCCACGTCCTTGTCGAGCTTGGAGGCCAGGTCGCGGACCAGCCTTGGGTAACGGCTGAAGACGTAGTCCATCGGCACCATGCGGACCGACATCACCGCCTCCTGCAGATCCCGCGCATTGCGCTGCAACAGACTCATGCCGTTGAGCAGGCGCGGATCGGCGGCGGCGTCGAGCTCGCTGACGGTCTGGTCGAGCATCGACTGGGTGATGATCAGCTCACCGACCAGATTGATGATCTGGTCGACCTTGTCCACCGAGACGCGGATGGAGCTGGCCTCCTTGACCGGCTTGGCGCTGGTCTTGCGCTGCTGGCGCGGCGGGGACGAGCCGGCATCCGCGCTAGTGGCGGCGGCGGCGGGGGCAGTGGCAGCAGCGGCGGCGGGGCCGGCATCAGCGCCGGGCGTCGCAGCGACTGGCTCGGCCGCAGGCGCTGGGGCGGCGGGGGCTTTTTCTGCGCTGTCGCCGGCGCTTTCCGGGGCGCTGTCAGTGCCGGTAACGGGGGCTGTGTCAGCGACACTCTGGCAGGGACCTATCTCGACCTGGTCGGCCTCGGCGATAAAGCACATCACCGCCTCGATATCCTCGGCGCTGACGCTGGTGGACAGCACCACCTCATGGCGCTGGGCGTCGCCGCGTCGCTCCAGCACCTCGCCGAGCTGGGCCAGCTCTTCCACCAGCAGCTCGCGGTCCTTGTCGGCGACGTCGATCAGCGCCACCACCAGGGCCGTGCCGTCGTCCTGTGCCGGCGTTTCGCTGGTGGCGGCCTGATCCGCGGGCGAGTCGGCGGGCGGAGCCGTCGCCGCCGGGGCGGGGGCCGGATCGGCCGCTGCTACCACAGTTGGCGCCGCCGGTGCCGCAGGCTCGGCGCCACCGTCCAACGCCTGGCCAATCTCCTCCAGCGCCAGGGTCTTCAGGGTCTGACAGATGCGCTCGTAGGCCTCCTGGTCCGGCGCCTGTTCGTTGCGGTAGGCGTCGAGCTGGTCGTTGAGCATGTCCTTGGTTTCCAGAAAGGTGTCGACGATGTCGGGGCGAAGGCGCAGCTCGCCGCGCCGGGTATGGTCGAGCAGGTTCTCGAACAGGTGGGTGGTGCGCTGCAGGATCTCGAAGCCGAACGTACCGGCGCCGCCCTTGATCGAGTGGGCGGCGCGGAAGATGGCGTTGAGCTGTTCGGTGTCCGGCGCTGCTGGGTCCAGCTCCAGCAGATGGCGTTCCATGTCCGCCAGCAGTTCTTCGGCTTCCTCGAAGAAGGTGTCGTAGAAGTCGGTGATATCCATGCCTGTGTCACCCTTGTTCTGGTTCAGTGCGGCTCGTCTGGCGGCGATGCTGGGGAATTGGCCAGGGCGGTGTGAAAGCGTGCCTCGATGTCCTCGAGGGGACCGGCGAGCTGGGCCTCACCGCCGCCCCTGGCGGGCCTGGGGGCTCGCGGATCGAGGGTGCCGGGGTGGCGAATCAGCTCGGCGACGCTGGGAAACAGCACCACCAGTTCGATACGTCGATTGATCGGGTCATCGGCGTCGGTGCCAGGCATCACCACCTGGTCGGCGAGGCCTGCCACCCGCAGCAGCTTGTCGCCCTCGAGGCCGCCATCGAGCAGCTCCCGGCGCGAGGCGTTGGCGCGGTCCGAGGAAAGCTCCCAGTTGCTGTAGCCGCCCCGGCCGTTCAGGTAGGCCAGGCTGTCGGTATGGCCACTGATGCTCAGGTCGTTGGGCAGGTCGTTGAGCAGCGGCGCCATGGTGCGCAGCAGATTGCGCAGGTAGGGCGCCACGCGGTCGCTGCCGAGGGCAAACATCGGCCGCTGCTCGTCGTCCAGCAACTGGATGCGCAGCCCCTCCTGGGTCATGTCGAAGCGCAGCTGGTCACGCAGTCCGCGCAGGCTGGGGTCCTGCTGGATGGCCAGCTCGATGCGCTGCTGCAGGTCTCGGAAGGCGCGTCGTTGCTGCTCGCTGGGGCGGGTCTGGCGCTTGAGGTCGATGCGCATGCGCTCGCCCTGCTGGCTGGTCACGTCGGGCCCACCGCCGGGGATGACCTGGGGGCTCATGGCCACGCTGTCGCCATTGGTCATGGCGGCCAGCAGCGGCATGCTGAAGTAGTCGGCCACGCCCTCGCGGGTCTCGCGGCTGGCGGAAGACAGGATCCACATCACCAGAAACAGCGCCATCAGCGCCGTCATGAAGTCAGCCAGGGCAATCTTCCAGCTACCGCCATGGTGGCGATGCACCACCTTCTTGCGGCGGATGATGATCGGTCGGCGCTGGTTGGGGCTGCTCATGCGGCCCCCGCGCTGGCCTTGGCGTCACGCACATGGTCCTCGAGCTCCTTGAAGCTCGGGCGTTCGCTGGTGTGCAGCGCCTTGCGGCCGAACTCCACCGCCAGCTGCGGCGGATAGCCGTGCAGACTGGCCAGCAGGGTGACCCTCAGGCACTGCAGCATCTTGATCGACTCGCCGGTCTGGCGTTCGATGCGGTAGGCCAGCGGGCTGATGAAGCCATAGCCGAGCAGGATGCCGAGGAAGGTGCCGACCAGGGCGTGAGCGATCATCACCCCCATCTCGGCGGGATCGGCGGCGGTGACGCTCAGCGCCTTCACCACCCCCATCACCGCGGCGACGATACCGAAGGCGGGCATGGAATCGCCGACCTTGGCGATGGCGTCGGCAGGAATATGCGCCTCCTGCTCGAACATCTCGATCTCGTGGAGCATCAGCTCGTCGATTTCCATCGGGTCCATGCTGCCGGCCACCATCAGGCGCAGGTAGTCGGTCAGGAAGTTCATGATCATCGGGTCGGCGACGACCTTGGGGTACTCGCTGAACAGCGCACTTTCGGCGGGATTGTCGATGTCGCGCTCGATGCCCAGCATGCCGTCGCGGCGCACCTTGGCCAGCAGCCGGTAAAGCAACGCCATCAGCTCCATGTACATGGCCTTGTCGTAGCGCTTGGAGCGCCTCAGACGAGGAAAGATGCGGAAGGTCGCCTTGAGCGCCTTGCCGTGGTTGGAGGCGATGAAGGCGCCAACGCCGGCGCCACCGATCATCAGCAGTTCGGTCGGCTGGAACAGCGGGCCGAGGCTGCCGCCGGAGAGCACGAAGCCCCCGAATACCGACAGCAGCACGACCGCGAATCCAATAGGTATCAGCACGACGACTATCCTTTGCAGAGACGTGGAAGACGTTCTGCTTCAGTTATCGGCGTGCCGGCGACAGACTTGAGCCGTGAAATCACCGTTCAACGAAAAAATATGCAGGATCGGTGGGCCCAAGGAAGAAGGGGGAGAGAGTAAAGACAGAGTGAAGGTAGAGAGGTAGAGAGGGAGAGAGCGGAGAAAGAGAGGGTAAGAGAGTGAGAGGGCGAGGGGGTGGGGCCTAGCGAGAAGGGAGTAGGGCGAGTGAAACAGGGCGGATAACCGCAGACTGGACTGCCGCAGGGCGCCCCGACAAGGAGCGGCCCTGCGGCCTGCGGTGGTAAAGAGGGGTCAAGCCAGATGCTTGACCGGCCCTGCAATCGCTGGCGTCTCTGCGGCCTTGGCGGCCTCGTCCTTCTGCGCCTGGCGACGGCGGGTCTTGCCGGCGCGTGACGGCGGCTGGCAGATGCCGCAGACGTAGTCGTGGCTCGGCGAGTGAGCGTGGGCCACGAAATTGCCATGACAGCGGGTGCAGGGCGTCAACTGCAGCAGGTCGCTTTCAAAAAAGCGGATCAGCGTCCAGGCCCGGGTCAGCCCCAGCACCGGCTCGGCGGCGTCGATGTCGATCTGCTCGGTGTACAGCCGGTAGGCCTTGACGAAGGCCTCCATGCGCTCGCATCCCTGGTCCTGCAGGCGCTGATAGAAGGCATAGAACAGCGACGAGTGGATGTTCGGCAGCCAGGTGATGAACCAGTCGGTGGAAAACGGCAGCATGCCCTTGGGCGGTGACATGCCGCGGACCTCCTTGAACAGCCGGATCAGGCGGGCCCGACTGAGGTCGGTCTCGGTTTCCAGGACCTGCAGACGCGCACCGAGTTCGATCAGGTCGATGGCGAGCTGCACCTGATGCATCTCCTGGACCAGGCTCTTGGTGCTCATGTCAGCGCGCCTCCGGTAGAGGCCGCGCTGCAGGCCATCAACAGCGAGGAGTGGAGGTGAGCCAGGCCCTGTTCCCGCGGGTTGTCCACCACCTGACGCAGTTGCTCGGTGGAGCCGAGCCCCAGTTGGCAGAGCAGCTGGTTGGTGCGTGACAGCCGGGTCAGCTGGCGTGCATTGAAGCTTTCCAGCAGCTCAGCCTGTTCTTCGCTGATGTTCAGACGTAGACGGGCGGTGGTGCGGTCTTCGGCCAACAGACGTTGGGCCAGTAGAAGATAGGCAAGATTCAACTCCTGAATCTCGTCGATCAGTGACTGATTGCTCATGGGTTCCCTGCCTTGATCGTTTTTTTTGCTGATCATCGCCAGCTTTAGGTATTGCCGATATACCTGAATAGGTGCGGACGGACACTATCGGAACTTTTTGACGTTTAAGTGTCAGGTCCGTGTCCACCATTCGAGGTATTGTCGATTGCTATCAGTGTGGCGCAAGCCAGGAGGGAGGAAAAAGCTTCAACGGTGTCCGTTTGATGTGTATCAAGAAAAGTGAATATTCAAAGAAAACCGATATTTACGACGCCAAAAAAACCCAAGTTTAATTAGCCTTGTACATTTTATTACATTCTGTTTCGCGAGTCGCTCGCATTTAGCTCGCCCACCCACACCAGCAGTTCGGCGATCACCTGGTAGAGACGAGGCGGAATCTGCTCGTCCAGATCGAGCTGCATCAACAGGCCCACCAGCGCCGGTTCATCATGGACGTGGATTCCCTGGCGGCGGGCTTCGTCGATGATGCGCTCGGCAATATCGCCGTAGCCCTTGGCGATCACCCTCGGTGCCTGATCATTTTCACCATAGCTCAGCGCCACCGCATGGCGGCGTGAGGGTGCGGGTTGGTCATCGCTCACTTCGGAAGCTCCTCGGCAGACCTGCTGTCACCATCGGTGATGGTCAGCTCCACCCGGGCGAAGCCATGACCCTCGAGGCGCTGTATCAGTGTTTCGCGCCCCTGCTCGAGTCGATCCCTCAGGCCCTCGGCGGACGTCGCCAGGCGCAGGCTCAGGTGCTCTTCACCGAGCAGCGCGGACACCCTGAGCGAGCCATGTTCGGCCAGCTCCAGTTCCAGCTCGGTGCGCCAGGCGTGTTCCTCGTCCTTGCTGTCGTCGCGGCCCTTGCCGCCGCCTTGATGATCCGGCTCCCGTTGCGGGGGATGAATGGCGAGCGCCATGAACAGTCCGCTCCAGACGTCGCCTTCCCAGCGCAGCACCGGGGTGGCCAGCATCTCGAGCTGGTGGCGCACCAGCGGAGCGAGGCTCTCGTGGACGCCGCTTGGGGATGCGCCCTCGCGACGGGCGGCGGCGGCATCGTCCGACGTGCTCGAGACGCCCTGGGCATCGGCGGCGATCGTCGTCGCCAGGCTGGGCAGATAGCCGGCCGGCTGGGAGCTGCGCCAGGGCGCCAGCGGGAAGGCGGGCGCCATGTTCTGTCGAGAGCTCGGTTGAGTGCCCGGTTGAGAGCTCGGTTGAGCGCTCGGTTGCCCGGCCATTGCGCCCGCTTGAGTAGAGAGCCGACCAGAGCCTGAAGCGGGGGAGTGCCCAGAGGTCTGAGCATTCGCCTCGCTGGCCATTGGCCGAAACACCAGGGCGCGCCACATCTGGGGCTCCCGTGCCAGCTGGGCGCGGTCCAGGTTGCCGTGAAACCAGCGATTGAGGTGGGACTCGTAGAACAGGCCGCTGTCGCGCACGCGCTCGCCCAGACGCTCGGCGAGTATCGTGACGGCGGGCCCTGACGGGCCAGTGGCCAGCCCGGCCGTTGCGCTGGTCGCCGTGGTTGCCGTGGTGGCCGGGGCGCCGTGTGTGGCGCCTAGCGTCGACGGCGACGCGCTCTGGGGCGCTTGTTGGGCGGGGCTCGCCGTCAGCAGGGGACCCGTCGATGTCAACGCCGAGGGCGGCGCCGGAAAACGCGCCAGCAGCTCGGCGATGCGAGCGCCCGGTGCGCTCAATCGGGTGATGGTGGAGGCGGGACGATCGCTGTCGGTGGGGACCTCGGCGTTCGGTGTTGCCGGGCGCTGGCCGGTGGTGGCGGCGGCTTGCTGGGGCCGCCGTGCGTCCAGGCGCGAGTCGCTATGGACCGCGCCTGGCCCCCGTCCCGGGTCCACCGGCTGGACCGGGGCGTTGGGGTCCTTGGTCGGGGGCACGTCGACACGCTTGCCCAGCACCTGGTGGAGCAGGGTATCGATCAGCGGTGTGATGCCGCTCACGGCGTCTCGCGTCGAAAGCGGGTGCCGGCGTTGACCACCCGGCCACCGGCGTAGGCGCGGTGCAGGTCCTGCTGGTTGCGCGACACCTTGAGCAGTTCGCCGAGTTCGTCACGGCGGTGAACCAGCTTTTCTCGCAGCGCCAGATCATTGACCAGAATGGCCTCCAGCAGGCTGCCCAGGCGCTGGCGCTCGTCGGCGTCGAGGCTTGCCATCGGTGCCGCGCCATCGAGTGTCGCTCCATCACGTGCAGTGCTGTCGAGAGCGGCAACCTGGCTGACATAGTCGCCCTCAATAGCAATCAGCTCGTCCCAGGCGTGGTCAGCGGCCAGCGACAGCATCCGTTCGGTCATCGCCAGCAGCGCCTCATAGCGAGACAGCAGGGGGCCTTGGGTATCTGGGCCTTGGGTATCTGGGCCGTGGTACTCGGCAAGCGGTGGCATCTAGGACCTCAAGCGCTCAGGAGTGGGTGGTGGTGCCGATCTCGCGCCAGGCCGAGGCGATATCCTCGATCAGGCGTTCGGCTTCGTCGAGGCCACTGGCGTCGTTGCGCAGGTTGGCGTCGAGCAGGCGGCGCGCTATGTAGTCATAGAGGCTGTCGAGCTGCAGTGCCACCTCTCCGCCCTGCTCGCCGTCCAGCACCGCGCGCAGGCCGCTGTTGACGATATCCAGTGCCTTGGAGATGGCGGCGCCCTTGGCCGGAATATTACCGTCTTCCAGGTGCAGGCGGGCGGCGCGAATCGACGCCTGGGCGCCGTCGAACAGCATCACAATCAACTGGTGGGGGCTGGCCGACATCACGCCGCTCTCCACCCCCATGCGGGCGTAAGCGCCGGCGCCGCGGCCATAGGTGGCCTGTGCTTGTGTCATTGGTTGTCTCCTCGGCTGGGTCTGGCGGGCTCAGGGCTATTGGTTCAGCTGGGCGTTCAGCGCATCGAACTGCTGGGTCAGGTAGCTGCTGGTCTGGTTCATGCTGGCGATCATGCTGTCCAGCTGCCCGAATTGGCTGCGGTAGCGCTCCACGGTGGCATCGATGCTCTGCTCGGTGCGCTCGTACTGGCGATCGAGACTTTCCATGCGGGTCTCGAGCCCGCTGGTAGCATTGTCGAGCAGGCCGCCGTCATCGAGGATGGCGCCCAGGGTGTCGTCGAGGCTGTCGGCAAGACCTACCCCGTCCTCGCCACCGGTAAAGAAGTCGGCCAGGTCGCCGCGCTCGCTGGAGATGACCTCGTCGAGTCGCTCGTCATCGAGTTCAAGGGTGCCGTCGAGCTGCAGGGTGATGCCGATATCGCTGAGGGTGCGGAAGTCACCCTGGGCCACGCCGCCGGACAGGGTGCCGCGCAGCCGCGATTCGATGCTGCGCAGGGTGGCGTCGCCAAGCAGTTCGCCCGAGGCACCGCTTTCGGCGTCGAAGCTGGTCAGCGTGCCCATGGTGTCCTTGAGCTCGTTGTAGCTGTCGACAAAGCCGCTGACCGCTTCACGCAGGGCCAGGTTGTTGTACTCGACCTTGACCGTGGTCTCGCCGACGTCCGTCAGGGTCAGGTCGACGCCCTCGATGGCCCCCTCGACGCTGTTGGAGGCACTGGTGATGGCGATGCCGTTGACCGTCAGTGCCGCGTCTTCACCGGCCACCGACTGGTGCATGCCGGCGCCGGTGTCGTCGGGGTCGGGGCTTGAGATGTCGAAGGCCAGCTTGGTCTGCAGCTCGGTGTCGGCGGCGTCATCCGGCACGAAGCTCACGGCGCTGATCGACGCCTCGGAGCCGGTCTTGTCGCTGGACAGCACCAGACGGTAGGGATTGTCGGCGTCGCCGGTATTGATGATCGAAGCGCTGACGCCGGCCTCGGCGTCATTGATGGCGTCGCGCAGACCCTCCAGGGTGCTGTCTTCCTGGCTCAGGCTGATCTCGACGGGCTCGCTGTCACCCACCGTCAGGCTCAGTGTGCCGGCGCCCAGCTCGCTGTCCCTGGCGTCGAAGCCGTCGCTGGCCAGGCTCTGGGCTCGGGCCAGCCGGGTCACCTCGACGTCGTAGCGGCCGGGGGTCGCCAGTTCGCTGGCGCTGGCACTGATACCCTCGCCCTCGACGCTGCTGGACAGGCTCTGGTAAAGCGCCGGGTCGCCGAGCTTGTCGACCGCCTCCTGGAAGCTATTCAGCGCGCCTTCCAGGGTGCCGTAGGCGGAGATCTTGGCCTCATAGCTCGCCTGCTGGGCCACGATGGGCTCCAGCTGCTTTTGCTCCGCCGCCTCGAGCTGATCGAGCAGCCCGTTGAGGTCGAGACCGGAACCGATGCCGAGCGATGAGATCGAGGCCATGTCGTCCTTCCTGTGTGATGGGGGCAGTGTGACAGAACGCCGGCAGGCCAGTGGCTCGAACAGGCGTCCTTGTGCTTGGTATATCGGGTTATCGGCGGTTGCTCATCGGACTTGAGGGTCAGGCGCCGATGATCACCTCGGCCTGGATCTCGCCCAGCGCGGCCAGCGTCTCGCCTTCCACCACGGGGCCCATCAGCGGCTCCCGCGGGACCTGGCTGGGCGGCTTGCCGGCCATGCGCTGCACCCGCGAGGGCCGGCCCTGGTCGTCCAGTGCCAGCACCCAGCCGAGCGATGCATCGTCAAAGCGCACCAGCGAGCCGATCGGGTACAGGCCGAAGCGCCGGATAAAGCGCTTGACCCAGCTGGTGTCGAACTTGTCGGGATGGTCGAGCAGGTAGCGGTAGATCGCCGCGAGACGCCAGGGCGGACGGTCGGGGCGCTGGGCACGCATGGCATCGATGGCGTCGACCACGGCACTGGCCCGGGCCAGCTCACGCAGCTCGTCGTCGCGGATGCCGGCAGGATAGCCGCTGCCGTCGAGGCGCTCGTTGATCTGGCAGGCGGTGGCCTCGAACACCGAGTCGTTGATCCAGGCGCAGTGGCTGAGGCGCTCGCGCAGCCAGCCCACGTGCTGGACCAGGCGATTGCGCTCGGCGTCACCGAAGGTCGGCGTCAGGCGCAGGGGCTCGGGCAGCAGCACCTTGCCCAGGTCATGGATCATGGCGCTGGCGACGATGGACTTGCGCAGCTCGCCGGGCAGGCTGTCTTCCAGCAGATCGATCAACAGGATCGCCACCGACAGGCCGTGGCGTACCGGCCAGGACTCCCGGGTCAGGAACCTCAGCGCGAACAGCACGCCATCGCGGTCCTCGTCGTACAGGGCCAGCAGATGGTCGGCCTGGCGCGACAGGCGCGGGCCATGGATGCAGCCGCCCTGGACCAGTTCCATCGCCTGGGCGTGCAGGTAGCCGGCTACCCGCGACAGCCGCTGGGTCATGACGGTGGGGTAGGTTTCCGCCTCGCGACGGCCAAGGCGCGGGCCGCGGCGCCCTGCCGGTCGCTGGAACAACGGCGATGGCGGACGCCTGGAATCCACCCCTTCGGCGATGCGTGCGGCCTCGCGTTCGACCTCGCGTACCAGCTTCCACAGGGTGCGATCCTGGTGGGCCCCGACGCCGACGAAGCGAAAGCCGGCCTCGACCAGGCGCCGCTCGGGGTCGAAGCGATGATGTTGCACGACGGCCTGGAGCGCCAGACGGGTGCCATCGGGAAAGCCCAGCTCAAGGGGCACCGGCAGCTCTCTGTTGGTCAGCACCGGAGCCGCGGTGCGCGGGAGGTCGAGGCGGCAGCCGTCCACCGACAGATCGATCAGGTCGCCATGCAATTCCTGACCATCGTCGATCTTGAGCACCGCCTCGGCGGACATGCCCAGGCGCAGGCGCGCGCGAAAGCTCCGACGGCGCTGCAGCCGCTCCAGCTGGTCCGGATAGGGGCAGCGCCATAGCCGGCGCAGCGGCACGCCCTGGCCGGGGGAGCGGCTGGCTTCCCGCGACAGTTCTGCCTCACTCGGCGCCGTGGTCACCTCACCGTCGGCGGCCGTGAGTGCCGGGGTGCGGGTGATCATGCCCTCGCAGTAGCCGACCAGACGAAAGGACTTGCCCTGCTTAAGCTGGCGGTGAAGGCCCTCCACCGCGGTGATGTCCAGGGTGATGGATTCCCCCGGGGCAACCTCCATCAGCAGCACCGGTGTCGGCGTTCCACTGCCTTCCTCCCACGCCAGCCCTGCCCCCTGGGGGCCGCTCAAGCAGTCCAGCAGCCTGGCGATTTCCTGGGGGGCGCGTACTTCTTCGAATTCTTGTTGGTCCGGCACCAGCGGGACTCCTCGACGACATCTGGCATACGTTGTCTCGGAGTATCGGCAGAATGTGCCGGATCTTTAGGCTGGCAACCTTGCTCTGGCTAATCAGTCGGCGGGGATGCTGACACAGGTCAAGCGTTGTCAGGCCTGGGAGTGACGCTTGCGCCGGGAGCGGTCGATGGCGTCGCGCTGGCTGGCCAGGCGGTGCTCGCCGAGAAAGCGGGTCAAGCGCTCGAAGGGCATGGGGTGGGCCAGATGAAAGCCCTGGAAGGCGTCGCAGTGATGGCGCAGCAGGAACTCATGCTGGGCCTCGTGCTCGATGCCTTCGGCCACCACCATCAACTCCAGGTGGTGGGCCATGGCGATGATCCCCTGAAGGATGGCGCCATCCTCCTGGTTATCCGGCAGCCCCTGGACGAAGGTGCGATCGATCTTCACCGTGCTGACCGGCAGGTGCTTGAGGTAGCCCAGGCTCGAGAAGCCGGTG
Source organism: Halomonas sp. H10-59 (assembly GCF_040070555.1). Taxonomy (NCBI): domain Bacteria; kingdom Pseudomonadati; phylum Pseudomonadota; class Gammaproteobacteria; order Oceanospirillales; family Halomonadaceae; genus Halomonas; species Halomonas sp. H10-59. The sequence continues at coordinate 4,620,460 of NZ_CP098828.1, read as the reverse complement.
CCGAAGTCGTCGATGGCCACCTCGACACCCATGTCGCGCAGCGACTGCAGCGTCTCGATGGCGTTCGGGGTGTCGTGCATCAGGATGCCCTCGGTCAGCTCGAGGGTGAGCTGGTGGGCCTCGATGCCGGTCTGGTTCAGGGTGTCGCGTACGGTCTCGAGGAAGTTGGCCCGGCGGAACTGCAGCGGCGACAGGTTGACCGCCACCGCCAGGCCCTCGAGGCCGGCCTCGTTGAGGAGCTGCAGGTCGCTGCAGGCGCGGGTCAGCACCCAGTGGTTGATGGCGATGACCTGGCCGGTTTCCTCGGCCAGGGCGATAAAGTCCTGGGGCGGCACCTGGCCGCGTACCGGATGTTCCCAGCGCAACAGCGCCTCGACCCCGATGATCGCCCGGTGGTTGTCGAACACCGGCTGGTAGTGCAGGCGTAGCTGCTCACCGTCGATGGCGGCCTGCAGGTCATGGCGCATCGCCACCCGCTCGTTTACCCCCCAGGTGATGTCCTGGCTGAAGTGCTGCAGCGCATTGCGTCCCTGGTGCTTGGCCTGGTACATGGCCATGTCGGACTGCTGCAGCAACTGCATCGGTTCGATGGTGACGTCGCTGGACACCGCCACCCCGATGCTGGCGGTAACGTGCAGCTCATGCTCGCCGACCCGGTAGGCCTGGGCCACCTTCGGCAGCAGGCGTTCGGCCAGGGTCACCGCCTGCTCGGGCTCGTCGAGGTCCGGCAGCAGCACCACGAACTCGTCGCCGCCGAAGCGGGCCACGGTATCCCCGGGCCTGAGCGCCTCGGTGAGCCGCTGGGCGACCTGGATCAACACCTTATCGCCGACGTCGTGGCCGAGGCTGTCATTGATCGGCTTGAACTCGTCCAGGTCGATGAACAGCACGCCAAGATGGTGGGACTGGCGCTTGGCCAGGGCGAAATCGTGGCGCAGGCGATCCTCGAACAGGGCGCGATTGGCCAGGCCCGTCAGGGCGTCGTGGCTGGCATGGTAGGCCAGGCTTTCCTCGTATGCCTTGTGCTCGGAGATGTCGTGCTGGACGCCGACGAAGTGAGAGACCTCGCCATCGGTGTCCATCACCGGCGAAATATAGAGGTCGTTCCAGAAGGCCTCGCCATTCTTGCGATAGTTGAGCAGGGTGGCGCGGACTTCGCTGTGGTTTGCCAGCTGGCGACGAATGCGTGCCACCACCTGGGGGTCGCTTTCCTCACCCTGGAGGAAGCGACAGTTGCGCCCCAGCACTTCTTCCTCTGGATAGCCGGTCATGCGCATGAAGGCCGGGTTGGCGTAGATGATCGGCAGCTCCGGCGAGCGCGCATCGGCGATCACGATGCCATTGATGCTGGCTTCGACGCTGCGCTGCAGGATGCGCAGCTGGGTCTCCTGGGCGTGGCGCTCGGTCACGTCCTTGGCGATGCCGAAGGTACCGCTGATGTCGCCATCGATGATGATCGGCAGGTTGGTGATGTCCATCACCCGCCTGCCCAGGGGGGTAGTGATGGGCAGGGTGTAGCGGGTGACCTCGCCCTTGAGCGTCTTGCGCACCGCGTCGCGCACCCAGGAGCGATCCGATTCCTTGACGAAGAGTTCGTAGTGGCGCCCCAGGATGTCGCCCAGTGGTACCCCGGTAAGGGTCGAGCAGGTGGTGTTGGCAGCGACGAAGATGCCTTCGTGGTCGAGGGAATAGATGGCGTCGGGGTTGTAGGTGAACAGTGAACGGTAGCGCTGCTCGCTCTGGAACAGCGCCTGGCGGTCCTGGTCGCGTTCCACCGCCAGGGCGACCAGCTCCAGGCAGCGCTCGATACGCCGGCTGGGCTCGGCCTGCCGGGTCGGCTCGTGACGAAAGAACAGGCTGACCACCCCCAGCAGACGTTCATCGCTGGCGATGACCGGGTAGGCCCAGCAGGCCTTCAGCTCGCCGTCGCGCAGGCGCGGGTGCACGCCGGCGCAGGCCGGGTCCTCGGGGATGTCGTCGCTGGCCCGTGGGGCCCTCGCCTCGGCGGCGCTGGCCCAAGTGCCGAAGGTGCCGCCCACCGGGGTCCTGGCGAGCAGCGGCGCCATCTCAGACGGCAGGCTGCGACCCGCCACCAGGCTCAGGGTCTCGCCGCCGGGGTCCAGCGTCAGGACCGTGGCGATGGCGTCGGGCAGGTGACCCTCGAACAGCCTGCAGCAGGCCTCCAGGGTCTCGGTCAGTGGTGCCTCCCTGGCGATCATCGACTGGATGCCCTGGTAGCTTTCGAGCTGGTCCTGGGCGGCCACCAGGCTCTGGGTCTGCCACAGCAGGGTGCGCATCAGCGACAGGCTGATGGCCAGGCTGTAGGACATGATCAACCCGATCAGGGTGATCAGCGCCGGCAGGCTGCCGGCCAGCCACCAGTCACTGTCCGGGCCTGGCAGCGCGCGCAGGGACAGGGTGCGGCCGTCCAGTTCCAGAGTGTTCTCGGCCAGCCGGGGAAGGGTCGGGTCCTTGACCTCCCAGGTGTCGTCGCCGAAACCGCACCACCAGACGCCCTGGCTGTCGGTGATGGCCAGCAGGGTGCGGTCGGCAACGCTGCGGTGGTTGGGGGTCAGAGTGCCGGGCAGATCGATGCAGGCGACCAGGCGCAGGTCCTCATCGGCCAGGGTCCTGACCATGCGTGCCGACGCCGCCAGCGGGTTGTCGGGCAACTCCAGCCGTAGTTCGCCACGGGCCGGTCTGGGCAGTGCCTCGCTCAAGTGGCAGACGCTGTCCTGAGCACGCCGTGAGCGCAGCCATAGCCGCTCGTCGCCGCGATACAGCGCCAGGCTCTCGAGGCTCTGCACGTCGCGTAGGTAGAAGGTGATGACGTCGGCCAGGGCATTGGCGTCGGTCGTCTGCTCGCCGGTGCGGTTGGCCAGGCGGTCGAGCCAGCGCTGGTGCAGCGCCATCTGGCCGCGTGCGCGCTCTTCGATGTTGGTCAGGGTGTTGGCGGCGTCCTGCTGGACGTGGCTCTGGCGCACATGATTGAGCGACAGCCAGGCTAGACTGCTGAGTAGCACCCCGGCGCAGGCTACGGCGATGCTGGCGCGCTGCAGGCGCAGCGGGCGGTGGGGTGGGCGTGAGGCCGACACCAGCGAGGCCGGGCCGGCGATCAGGTAGAGCAGGCACACCGCCATGGGCGAGGTGCTGCGGGTCACCTCCCAGACTCTGGGTGCCTGGCCAGGAATCACCAGCCAGACGGTAAAGATCGCGCCGATCAGCAGCAGCAGCCCCCCCGACAACCGCCACCAGAAGGGGCCTTGGCGATGCTGCACCCCGATCATCAGGGCCACGCAGCCCGGCAGCATCGTCAGCCCCGCCCAGCTGGTCATGCGCGGGCCGCCGGTCAACAGCGACTGCACGTCGGCAGGGCCGCTGGCGACCAGATCATGGACGATGGCGTACAGCGCCAGCAGCATCATCATCAGACCGCAGACGCTGCGGCCACGCGGTCTGCGCAGCACCTGCAGCAACAGGCCGCCGCCGCCAGCGAGGCTTGCCAGCGCCACATCGGGGACCAGCAGCGGCTGTTCCACCGGGTGGATCAACCAGGCGGCGAGACCCGCAGCGCCGACCATCAGCAGTCCGCTGGAGGCCATCAGCAGCCAGGCATCTTCCGCCACATCGCGCAGTCTAAACGGCATCCTACCCACGACCCCCTTGGCGACCCTGTTTCCGGGCGCTCATTTCCTTGTCCTTCCGACGCTATGACGAAGATTCGCCATCCTCACAGCATGGCAGGCGACAGCGTTGATAGCGGCCACCGTGGTGCGTCTGCCGCCCGAGGCAAAGGCGCCTTTGGACGATCGGTCCGGTATCCCTGGACGCGTTTGCTCGAAATGGCACCAAAACAGTCTTCAACATACCTCAATCACCCGCGAGTGCTAGCCCCTGATGTCAGCATCCACCACCAGAGTCAGCGTCCAGTAAGGACGCTAGGGGGACAACCGTAGAGAAGATGCGTCAGCGAATAGGCACAAACAAGGCACAGGAAAGCATGCAGAACAGTCACAGAGCCGATGGAAGGCGGGTAAAGAGCCGGTAAAGAGCCGGCGCAGACCCGGTAAAGAGCAGCCGCTGGTGGCCCAGCAGGCGGTCAAGCCAGAGCCCTGGCAAGAGTCCAGGAAGAGCCCAGGCAGGACCCCTGGAAAGAGGCCTCCCAAAGAAATTTGCAGGCCAGGGCTAAAGCTTTTCGGCGAGCCACCGATAAAGAGGGTAACGGCCAACGGCGCCGTTGCGGCAGGCCAAGACGGTCCGCCAATGGAGCCCAACTCTTTAAGGAAGGATGACACCATGTCCGTGATCAATACCAATATCACTTCCATGATTGGTCAGCAGAACCTCAACGCGTCCAAGAGCGCCCTGACCACCTCCATGGAGCGCCTGTCCTCCGGCCTGCGCATCAACAGCGCCAAGGACGACGCCGCCGGCCAGGCCATCGCCAACCGCATGTCCTCCCAGATCACTGGTCTGTCCCAGGCTCAGCGTAACGCCAACGACGGTATCTCTGTCGCACAGACCGCGGAAGGCGCGCTGAATCAGGTTAACGACAATATCCAGCGTATCCGTGAGTTGTCCGTGCAGGCTCAGAATGGCACCAACTCTCAGGACGACCTGACCTCCATTCAGAATGAAATCGGTCAGCGCCTCAACGAAATCAACCGCATCTCCGAAGAAACTAGCTTTAACGGCGTCAAGGTTCTTCAAGAAAATAACAGCCTCAATATTCAAGTTGGTGCGAATGATGGTGAGGCTATCGAAATCGATCTCAAGAAAATTAATGCTGAAACGCTTGGTCTGACTGGGTTTAATGTTGATGGCACTGCAGTGGCTAATACTAAGGCGACCGAGGATGACGTTAAAGCTGCTGCAGGAGATAGTATCGCAACTGCAGGCTCCGGCGATGCATGGGATTATGTCCTGACAACTGACAACAAAGAGATTAGTTCAGCGCAAGCATTTTCAAATCTTAAAGATGACGAAGTTTCCTACACAGGCACCAATAATCCTTTCGGTGCGGCGGCCACTGGTGTCTATGCTTACGATTCTGAAAGCGATTCTTTCAGTTACGACGTCAACGCTGCGACTGACACTCATGACACTGTAGCTTCTGCTATTAAGCCTAGTAGTGGATCTGTCACTGCAACATATGAGCTTGGTTCTGGTAATACCATCGATGTGAATATCGATAGTCAGGGTAATATCACAACTACGGACGGAAATAAGCTTTACATCACTGACGATGGCAACCTCTCGCAGAATGATGCTGGAACTACTGTCGATGCAACCATTGATAATCTGATGGAAGCATTTGATGATGCCCAGATTTCTGGTGGTACTGCAGGCACCTTAAATGCTGCTTCTGGAGCAAACCTGACAATCACCAGCGGTGAATTGAAGGGGGCTAACTTTGCAGCTACTGATGCGGGTAATGGGGTTGCAGTAACTGGTGCAAAAATCAGTTCTGAAGACCTGTTGGCGGCATCTTCGTCAAGCGGAACGAATATTACTGCAAATCTTGCTGATACTGGTAACACAGCAATTGAAATTTCGGGGGATGGTGAAGTAACTACCGACGGAACTACCAAGCTGTATGTTGATGGTACCGAAGACGGTTTTGAAGCCACTACCGATGCCTCATACGAAACCAATTTGTACGTGGGTGACGATGGTTCTGTTACCGATGCTGCAGATGGTAATGGTGCCACGCTCTACGTAACAGACGCTGGTCAGCTCACGTTTGAAGCTAAAAGTGAGGGTGGTAAGACTGAAGATCCGCTCGAGGTACTGGACAAGGCCTTGAGTGATGTCGATGCCCTGCGCTCCGATCTCGGTGCGATCCAGAACCGCTTCGAGTCTGCTATCACCAATCTGAGTACCACCGAGACCAACCTGTCTGCCGCCCGTTCGCGTATCGAAGACGCTGACTATGCGGTGGAAGTGGCCAACATGACCCGCGCGCAGATTCTGCAGCAGGCGGGCACCTCCGTACTGGCCCAGGCCAACCAGGTGCCGCAGTCCGTGCTGTCTCTGCTGGGCTAAGGCTAGGTGGGTTGTCAGCCCTCGGCTGACGTGCTCCTCAGCGGGTCGCGCATTTGCGGCCCAACCCCGACAGGCGCCTCTGGCGCCTGTCGGCATTTATAGGCCCGGCCAACCTTGTTGCGGCAATCTTGGTCACGGTAGGCTCGGTCACGGCAATCTCGGTCACAGGCCCCCATCAACAGCCGTCTTGGCCCCAGGAGTCACGAATGAATAGCGCCAACCCGTTAAGTGTTTCGCAGGATGTCCTGATCGAAGATGCCCTGGTCGAAGGCGCCGTGGAGGCTGTCTCCGATGAGGCCCTGTTGGACGCGCTTTCCCGGTATCAGGAGGTAGTGGCCTGGGCCGGCGATCTGATCGAACGCTTTGAGGCGACGGGTATGCAGGACGCCCTTGGCGAGGACTACCGCCATCTGCTCGAAATCCATCGGCAGGCCTTGGTGGGGCAGGCGGAGCTGGCATTGCGACTTGCCTGAAAAGTGCCTGCGCTCGGTAATACGGCGTTAAAAATCGGGTCAAAACACTCATTTACACCTCGTAAACTGCGCTTTCTCAACGATTTTTGCCTTGTCTAACCATCGCTCGCCGGCTTGTCGTACAAAGCCTCGTGCTTGTCTGAAAAGTGTCTGCGCTTGTCGAGCCTTTCCCCGCCCCGGTGTGACGCCTCCGCATCCCTGCTTCTCTTCCTTCTCTCAACCCTCTGTCTACCCTCTGACTTCCTTCTGCACGCTCACTTCCTCTTTTCGCCTCTCTTCATCTCGTCCTCTCTGCTTCGTGACCGCCGACGCCTTTGATCCCGCCAATGTGGGCCTGCGCTCCTGGGTCAACGGCGAGCCGCGCCAGGACTCCCGCACCTCGGACATGATCTTCGGCTGCGCCGAGATCGTACGCGATCTGTCGCAGTACATGCAGCTCGAGCCCGGCGACGTCATCTCCACCGGAACCCCCGAAGGGGTAGCGGTCTCGGGGCGCTTCGACTACCTCAAGCCGGGCGACGTGGTCGAGGTGGAGATCGACGGCCTGGGCCGCCAGCGTCAGACCTTTCGTGCCTGGGAGGGCTAATCCATGACAGCTCGATTCGAAGGACGGGTGGCCATTGTCACCGGCGGCGCCTCTGGCATCGGCGCGGCGATCGCCGACTGCCTGGCCGCTGAAGGCGCCCGCGTCGCCGTGCTGGATCGCGAAGATCCCGCCACTCAACACCACTGGGAAGCGTGCGATGTCGCCAGCAGCGAGCAGGTAGAGCGCGCGGTGGCGGCGGTCGCCAGTGCGCTGGGACGTATCGATATCGTGGTCAACAACGCAGGCATCGGTGCCCAGGGCGATGTCGCGGGCAACCCGGATGAGGAGTGGGCGCGTGCCTGGGAGGTCAACGTCGCCGGCATGGCGCGGGTGTCTCGGGCGGCGCTGCCTCATCTGCGCGAGTCGGACGCCGCCGCCATCGTCAATATGGCGTCCATCGCCGCCACCGTGGGGATTCAGCAAAGGGCCCTGTACTCGGCGACCAAGGGCGCCGTGCTGGCCTTGACCAGAGCCATGGCGGCCGATCACCTGCAACAGGGCATTCGGGTCAACTGTGTCTCGCCCGGCACCGCGGATACCCCCTGGATCGGCCGCTTGCTTGCGCAGGCGCCTGACCCCGAGGCCGAGCGTGCGGCGCTGGAGGCCCGCCAGCCCCACGGACGGCTGGTCGCCGCCGCCGAGGTGGCCCAGGCGGTGGCCTATCTGGCCGATCCCGCCAATCGCTCGACGGTGGGGGTCTGCCTGCCGGTGGACGGTGGCATGGACGCCCTGCGCCTGCGTCCGCGCTAGCCCTGTTCATGTAAAAACCGTTCATCTCGGCCCTCAAGAGTACGCCGGCCTAGCCGATAGTGGTTATATTAGGTAATGCGCACCGCTTACCTCTATCTGGGCAGGGCTCATGGCTAAGGATCGATCAGCGGGCTTGGGCCCGACGACGCTGTTGCAGGCGGCCTCCGCCGGCAAGGTCGCCCATCACCCCTCGGTGGTGGCGGGGCTGGTGCTTGACCGCGCCCCGGTGGGGCTGGCGCTGATCGATGCCAACGACCGCCTTGTATGGGCCAACGCCGCGCTGACGGAGCTGGCCTGTCCCACCGGCGGCGAGCTGCAGGGCCGCAACCTCAACGAGCTGTTTCGCCCCTTCGTCAATCTGCTGGGGGAGCGGGGCAGCTACCATACCCTGTCACCCGGCGAGGACTGGCAGCAGGCCTGGCTTGCGGTGGATGACAGCGCCAGCGCCCGGCTGGGGCTGATGTCCTGCGTGGCCTTCGACCGAGGCGCGGATGCGTCTCTGGACAGCGGCACCGATCCGCTGATGTGGCTGGTCACCTTCGTCGATCTCGACGCCGACGCCGACGCGGTACTGGATCGCCGCCATGCCGATATCGGCAACGTGGCCAGTACCTGGATCTTCGAGGACCGCCTGTCCCACGCCTTCGATCGTGCCGACCGTCTTGGTCAGCGCCTCGGCGTGATGCTGGTCGAGCTGCACGGCCTGTCGCGCATCCTGGTGGACCATGGTGGCGAGATGGCGTCGCGGGTGTCGCGCCGGGCCGGACGCCGACTGGTCAACGTGCTGCGCCGGGAAGACAGCGTGGTGCAAGTCGATCGCGAACGCTGGGGGGTGCTGCTCGAGCACCCCGTCACGCCGGAGACCCTGCAACTGGTGGCCGACCGCTGCCTCGAGGCGCTGGAACCGCCCTTTACCCTGTCCGGCTATCAGCCCGCCCTGATCGAGCCGCGTATCGGCATCGTCCTGTGTCCGGAAGACGGCGAGGAAACCGGCGAGCTGCTGGCCCACGCCGAAAAGGCGCTGGAAGAGGCCGTACCGGGTGGTTTCGCCTTCTACGACGGCAGCCTGCAGCGTCTGATGGAGCGCCAGCAGCGCTTCCGTCACGAGCTGCAGGAAGCGCTGATGTTCCCCGATCAGCAGCTCTATCTGGTGTATCAGCCCCAGTTCGATCTGCTCACCCGGCGCTGCTGCGGGCTCGAGGCGCTGGTGCGCTGGCGCCATCCCCAGCGTGGCGAGGTCGCGCCGGGGGAATTTGTCGCACTCGCCGCCGAAATGCAGTTGGTCGACCGGCTAGATCGCTGGGTGCTCAAGGAAGTCATGGCCCAGCGCAGGCGCTGGCGCGAGGCCGGCTCCGAGCTGGGTGACTGGGATATCTCGGTGAACATTCACCATTGCCTGCTGGATCAGGACGGCTTCGATGGCCGCGCCCTGGATCTCTACCTGCGCCAGCTATGCGAGTCTGGCGCAAAGGGGGAGGCGGGTGCCGAGAAAGAGGCGGGCGGCCACTATCGCCACGAGTGCCTCGACTGGTTGTGCCTGGAGGTGGATGGCGCGGGGTTGTTCGAGGTGGGCCACCGCCAGTCCCACCTGTTAAGGCGTATCGTCGCTTTGGGCGTGCGGCTCGGCGTCGATGGGCTGGGCCGCTCCCCGGTGGACCTGTTCGGCATGGCCTCGCTGCCGGTGACCCTGGGCAAGCTGGGGCCGGAGACCCTCAAGACCCTGGCCGATCCCTCCACCAGCATGCGCCAGAGCGTGGCAGCGCTGATGCGCTGCCTCGAGGCGCTGGAGTTCGTCGCGGTGGCGGTGGGGGTCGAGACCGCCGAACAGCTCGATACCGTCAAGGCGCTGGGGCTTGTCCGGATTCAGGGGCGTCTTGTCGGTGCGCCGCTGGAAAGCGAGGCCCTGGTGGGCTGGGCGGCCTCCGGCGCGCATCCCGCGATAGCGATCTGAGCCAGCCATTGATGCCGCCAAGGTGGCGGTGCCGGCAAGGTGGCGGTGCCGGCAAGGTGGCAGAGCCGGGCAGGTGTTTCCGAGAGGAGGCGTCAGGCCCGATGTCGAGAGTCCAAGCTGCGAGCCTAAGCTGCGAGCCAAGACCTTGAACCAGGAAATCAGGCCGAGACGTTGAGCCGAGAGGGCTGCAGCCGGGTGCGGCCGTCGGGCTGGTAGACGCTGGCGTTGGCGATGCGGTGGATCTGGTGGAGCATGCGCTGGTTGTGCTCCATGCGCAGGGCCAGCAGTTCGCCACAGCGCAGATTGGCGCGGGAGACTTCCCTGGCGAGTGCCATGGTGGCCTTCCAGGCGGCTTCGCAGCCGGCGTCACGGGCGGCTTGCAGGGTGCCCTCGCGGTCATCGGGGTAGCCCAGTCGGCACTGCACCTGATGGCGGCGCGCTTCCGTCTCGGCAAGCCTTTGCTGGATCTCGGACTTCTGGCCGGCGAGCGCCACCAGCGCCTCGCTGTCGACCTGGCCCTGAACCAGGCACTCCTGTTCCTCGCCCAGCAGGGCCAGCAGCTCGGCGAGTCGCTCACGCTGCTGGTCGAGCAGTCGGGCCAGACTCACGACTGCGAGCCCTCTGAACCATCGCCGAGCATGTCGCGGACGCTGTCGATCAGGCCGTCGGCGATGCGTTCAGGATGGATTTCCAGGCGTCCCTCGCGGATGGCGTCACGAATCTGTTCGACCCGGGCGCTGTCGATGTCCTGGCTGGTGTCCGCCGCCGGGCGGCTCAGGTGGGCCTGGGCACCGGCTTCGACGCCGGCGCCAGCGGTTTTTTGCGTCTCGCTTTGCTGGAGCTTGTCGCTCTGCTGCGGCCCCTCGCTTTGGGCGGGGCGTGTCAGAGGATGTTGCGAATCGATCTTCACGGGCAAGGCCTCACGAGAATGGCGATGGGACCAGGCGCTGGCTGTCGCCGTTGATCCGAATGTCTGCGTCTATGTACATCATCGGCCGCAAGAACAAGAACTTTAGGTCTGGCGCACCAGCCAAATTTTTAACACCGTATTGCCGAGCGCAGCCGCTTCGTGGACATGTCCTGGGCGTTTTACGAAAAGTCGCCGAGCGAAGGTTAGACAAGGCAAAAATCGGAGCGACAGCGCAGTTTACTAGCAGTAAATGAGTATGTTGACCGGGCTGGCGCACCAGCCGGTTTTTAACGCCGTATTACCGAGCGCAGGCACTTTTCATCAATGTCCTAGTAGGTTACCGCCAGCCGGCCGTGTTCCACCACCCGGGCGTCGAGGATCTGGCGCCGATCCACCCTTACCCGCACGATATCGCCGAGGCCGCCGGCCTCCAGCGCCTCGCCCTGGCGGCTGATGCGAAAGCCCCGTCCGCTGGCTTCCACTGCGACCTGCTCGCCGCGTCTCACCAGCTTGGGTGATGTCAGCTGATGGGCCGACAGCGCCTGGCCCTGGCGAATCCCGCGTCGGGCGATCTGACCGATGGCCGCTTGTGGATCGGTCAGCGCCTGGGACGGCAGGCGGCTTACGTCGAAGCGCTCGCTGGTCAGCATGTCCGCGCTCAGGCGCTCGCCGGGGGCGATGTCCCGCGCCGCCACCAGTCGCTCGCCCAGCCGGGTGATCTCGGCCTGCAGATAGCGGCTGCGATGACGCTCTCCCTCGCAGCGAAGCCCCACCGAGACGCGTCCGGCCAGTCGGCTCCCCGCCCGGGGCAGGAAGGGCTCGGGCTGGCGGCAGTCGGCCAGGCTCGCCGCCGGCGGGAATACCTGGATCTCCAGATCGCCCGGACGGGCGCCGTCGGCCAGGGCCTGCTCGAACAGAAAGCTCTCCACCCGTGTCAGCGCTTCGCCGGTGCCCGCATCGACACCGCCGTCATCGACCGCCTGGCCGCTGGCCTGGGCGGTACTGGCGGCAAAGCCTGTGCTGACACACAGCACCAGCGCCGCCCGGGCGATGATCCAGGACAGGGAAGCAGTGGCTTGTACAAGAGATGAGGATCGAGACATCGGGATACCGGTGGTCGGTGCGATCTTTAGCGCCCGGGGCCGTTTGAAGGGCGTTTTCCTGGCCTTTCAAGGGCGCTTGCCTGGCCATTCAAGGGCCATGGCACACCAGTGTAGAGAAGCCGGCATCGACGCATGGTCTGAAATGGGCGTGGTAATGGGGGCTGTTCACGGCTTTGTGCAGACAGGGGGCTGGGTATTCTTCATCGTCGAACCCCTTGTCTCTTTGTTCCCTTGCTTACGGAGCGCACCGGGATGATCGATCAGCTCGAGGCCTCGCTCGCTTTTCACCAGCAGGCCCTGTCGCTTAGACAGGAACGCCAGAAGGTCCTGGCCAGCAATATCGCCAATGCCGATACCCCCGGCTACAAGGCACGCGACATGGACTTTTCCCAGGCCCTGGAAGCCGCGACCAAGGGGGCGAATCAGCCCGGTCTGGCCCTGGCGCGGACGTCCAGTCACCACCTGTCGGGTCATGGCCAGGCGATGTCGCTTGGCGGCAGCGAGCTCAAGTACCGCGTACCGGAGCAGGCCAGCCTCGACGGCAACACCGTGGACATGGACCGCGAGCGGGCCGCCTTCACCGACAACTCGGTGCGTTACCAGGCCGCGCTGACGATCCTCAACAGTCGCATCCAGGGCCTCAAGCAGGCCATGCAGCCCGAGCAGTAAGCCCGGTCCATCTCAGTTTCCAAGCAGGGAGAGCGCCCCATGTCGATGTTTTCGATCTTCGATATCTCCGCCTCGGCGATGTCCGCCCAGGCCCAGCGCATGAACGTCACCGCCAGCAATATGGCCAACGCCGACAGCGTGGCCGGCCCCGACGGCGAGGCCTACCGCGCCCGCCAGGCGGTGTTCGAGTCCCGCGCCGCCAGCGACGGCATCGGCGGCGTCGGTGTGCGCGAGGTGGTCGAGGACCCCTCGCCGCTGCGCCAGGAGTATCGCCCCGAGCATCCGCTGGCCGATGACGCCGGCTACGTGGCGATGCCCAACGTCGACCCGGTGGGCGAGATGGTCAACATGATCTCCGCCTCCCGCTCCTATCAAGCCAACGTCGAGGTCATGAACACCAGCAAGCAGCTGATGCTCAAGACCCTGACCCTGGGCGAGGGCTGATCCCATGGCCAACACCATCGATGCAAGCGTTTACCAATCGGTCAACGCCGCCACCGCTCAGGCCAGCTCCAAGCAGGCGTCCGACGAGCTCGGCGACAACTTCATGACCATGCTGGTGACCCAGCTGCAGAACCAGGATCCGCTCAATCCCATGGACAACAGCGAGATGACCTCGCAGTTGGCCCAGATCAACACGGTTTCCGGCATCGAGTCGCTCAACGAGACCATGTCGTCGATCACCGGCCAGATCAACGCCGGCCAGGCGCTGCAGGCCACCGGGCTGATCGGCAAGGGCGTGCTGGTGCCGGGGGATCGCATCGTCATGGCCCACAACGATGAAGGCGCGCCGGTCTCCACGCCCTTTGGCGTCGAGCTGGAAAGCCCCGCCGCCGAGGTCAAGGTGACCATCACCAACGAGTCCGGTGAGGTCATCAACAGCTACAACCTGGGCCCGGCCTCCGCCGGGACCGAGTCGTTCCAGTGGGACGGCATGACCGGTGAAGGCGTGGCGGCCCCCGAAGGTGCCTATCACGTCAGCATCGAGGCCACCGGTGTCGAGGGCGAGGAGCTTGCGGTGACCGCGCTCAACTACGCCCAGGTCGGCGGGGTGTCCCCGGCGGATGACAGCGGCCAGGTGCAACTCGATCTGGGTGCCGTCTACGGGCAGGTGGCGCTGAGCGATATCCGCCAGATTCTGTAGCGAACGCAGGATGACCGTCGGGTCATCGACGCAGGGAAACGTATAAGGAGAGTGACATGGGTTTTTCACAAGCGCTGAGTGGTCTGAACGCCGCCGCCGATAGCCTGGACGTGCTGGGCAACAATATCGCCAACTCCCAGACCGTGGGCTACAAGAGCGGTAGTGCGCAGTTCGCCGACGTCTTCGCCAACTCCCAGATCGGCCTGGGTACCAAGGTCTCCACCGTGCTGCAGGACTTCAGCGGCGGCAACCTGGAGTCCACCAACCGGCCGCTGGATCTGGGCATCAGCGGTGACGGCTTCTTCCGCATGGAACAGAACGGCCAGGTGGTCTACAGCCGCAACGGCCAGCTGACCATGACCCCGGACGGCTACCTGCAGAACGCCCAGGGCGCGCGCATCATGGGTTACGGCGTCAACGCCGCCGGTGCGGTCCAGGTGGGCGGCCAGCCCGAGGTGCTGCAGATCGAGGCCGACGAGATGCCGGCCAGCGCCACCACCGAGGTGTCCACCACCTTCAACCTGGACTCGCGCAAGGTCGTCGGCGAAGACCTCAACAGCGTCACCCTGGCGGGCTCCGACGGCTCCGCCAGTGTCCCGGTCGATTACCACTACTCCAACAACTTCACCGCCTACGACTCGCTGGGTAACCCGCGCAATGTCACCGTCTACTACCAGAAGACGGACGCGAAGACATGGACCGGCACCATGGCGATGGATGGCAAGGTGTTGATGGACGAGACCGCGACACCTGTCGCAGCGCAGACCCTCTCCATGGAGTTTGACACCAATGGTCAACTGGTCACCCCTGCTGATGGCAAGTTTCCGGTCACCTTTGCCTCGGCCGACTACTTCAATGGCGCTGCCAATGACATGACGCTGGACTTCGATATCTCCGGCTCCACCCAGTTCGGCAATAACGCCAGCACCACCGCACTCAACCAGAACGGCTACACCTCCGGCGCCCTGGTCGGCATCAGCATCGACAGTGACGGCACCGTAGTGCGCAGCTACTCCAACGAGCAGACCCGCCCGGCCGGCCAGATCGCCCTGGCCAGCTTCCGCAACCCCGAGGGCCTGTCACCCGCCGGTGACAACACCTGGGCCGCCACCGACGCCTCCGGCCAGGAGCTGGTCGGTGCCCCGGGTACCGGCCTGCTGGGCGGCATCCAGTCCGGCGCCATCGAGACCTCCAACGTCGACATGGCCAAGGAGTTGGTCAGCATGATCGTCACCCAGCGCGCCTACCAGGCCAATTCGCAGACCATCAAGACCCAGGACGAAGTGCTGCAGACCGCCATCAACCTGCGCTGATGACCACGCCGGCCGCTGCCTCGGGCGGCGGCCTCTCACACCTTCCAGGGGAGTCGTAGATGGATCGCATGCTCTATACCGCCATGAGCGGCGCACGCCAGACCATGGAGCAGCAGTCGGTGGTCAGCCACAACCTGGCCAACGCCTCGACCACGGGCTTTCGCGCCCAGCTTCACGCCATGCGCGCGGTGCCGGTCGAGGGCGAGGCGCGTCTCGACACCCGGGTGTCCACCGCCGCCTCGACCCCGGGAGCGGACTTTTCCCCCGGAGCCATCACCCGTACCGGTCGCACCCTGGACGTGGCCATCGACGGTGACGGCTTCTTCGCGGTGGAAAGCGACGACGGCAGCGAGGCCTATACCCGTCGCGGCGACCTGCAGGTGGACGGCAACGGCCTGCTGACCTCGGTTGGGCGCCCGGTGATCGGCGAGGGCGGACCGATCCAGGTGCCGCTGGAGGCCGAGCTGTTCCTCGGCGCCGACGGCACCATCAGCGCCATCGGCATGGGCCAGGACCCCGACGCCCTGGCCGAGATCGGCCGGCTCAAGCTGGTCGAGCCGCAGCCCGGCGAGCTGACCCGTGGCGGCGACGGTCTGTTTCGCTCCATCGGAGAGAATGGCGAGCCTGCCGCCCTGGCGGCCTCCGACCAGGTACGGGTGGTCAGCGGGGCGCTGGAGGGCAGCAACGTCAATCCGGTGGAGTCCATGGTGGCGATGATCGATGTGGCGCGGCGCTACGAGCTGCAGACCAAGATGATCAGCACCGCCGACGAGAATGCCCAGAAGGCCAACAGCCTGCTGTCGTTGAACGGCTGACCCCTTCAACCGACGGCCAGGGCCGAATTATTGAGCGGTCAGGGGAGCCTCCTGACCGAGGGAGAGAAGAACGATGATCAAGTCGCTGTGGACGGCCAAGACCGGACTCGAATCCCAGCAGGTCCAGCTGGACGTGATTTCCAACAACCTGGCCAACGTCTCGACCAACGGCTTCAAACAGTCCCGGGCGGTGTTCGAGGACCTTCTGTACCAGAACATGCGCCAGCCCGGCGCCCAGAACAACGTCCAGGACCGCCTGCCCTCGGGCATGCAGATCGGTTCCGGCGTGCGTCCGGTGGCCACCGAGCGCCTGCACACCCAGGGTGGGCTCGAGGCCACCGAGAACTCGCGTGATCTGGCGATCAACGGCAAGGGCTTCTTCCAGGTGCTGATGCCCGACGGTACCACCGCCTTCACCCGTGACGGCAGCTTCCAGCTCGACGAGAACGGCCAGATGGTCACCGCCAACGGCTACCCGCTGGAGCCGGCCATCATCATCCCCGACAACGCCCTGTCGGTGGACATCGGCGAGGACGGCGTGGTCTCGGTGACCCAGCCCGGTACCAGCGAGTCCGACGAGGTGGGCCAGATCACCATTTCCACCTTCGTCAACGCCACCGGCCTTCAGTCCATCGGCGGCAACCTGTACCTCGAGACCAGCTCGTCCGGGCCGCGCAACGAACTGATGCCGGGCATGAACGGTGCCGGCCGCCTGCTCCAGGGCTATGTGGAGACCTCCAACGTCAACGTGGTGGAGGAGATGGTCAGCATGATCCAGACCCAGCGCGCCTACGAGATCAACTCCAAGGCGGTGCAGACCAGTGATGAGATGCTGGCACGCCTGGCACAACTCTAGGGCTTGTCTGAAAAGTGCCTGCGCTCATCGACCCTTTTCGGATAGCGCCTAGTCACGACTCTGATAATAAATTCTGCGGTGGCACTGGAGACGGCCATGCACCCTGACACGACCTCATCATCTGGCGCGCCACACGGTGGGGCTCATGCTGTTCTGCGCCTGGCGACGCTGACGCTGGCCCTGGTGCTGCTGACGCTTGCCGGCTGCGCCCAGATTCCCCACGCCTCGGTGGTGGGCGAGCAGGAGCAGATCGAGATCCCCGATCGGCCGCTGCCGGTGGCCAATGGTTCGATCTTCCAGAAGGCCCGGGGCTACCAGCCGCTGTTCGAGGATCGTCGTCCGCGCAGCGTCGGCGACATCCTGACCATCGTGCTGGACGAAGAGGTCAGCGCCAGCAAGAACTCCCGCTCCAACGCCGACCGTGACGGCGGCTCCAGCCTGACCTTCTCCCAGGTGCCGGAAGGCCTGGAGGAACTGATGGACTACGGCTTCGAGATCGACGGCGATACAGATTTCGAGGGCGGCGGTGGCTCCGAGGCCAATAACTCCTTTACCGGCACCATTACCGTCTCGGTGATCGAGGTGATGAACAACGGCAACCTCAGGGTGCGCGGCGAGAAGCAGATCGCGATCAACCAGGGCACCGAGTTCATCCGCTTCGGCGGGGTGGTCAATCCGCGTTTCATCACCACCCAGAACACCGTGCCGTCCACGGCGGTGGCCGATGCGCGCATCGAGTACGTGGGCAACGGCTACATCAACGAGGCGCAGCACATGGGCTGGATGCAGCGGTTCTTCCTGAACGTTTCCCCCTTCTAGGCCGAGCATGATGAGAAACCCTGTCTCCCGTCGCCCCACCCTGACCCTCGGCAGCCTGATGCTGGTGTTGCTGATCGCGCTGTCGGCCTTCTCCCACCTGGCTCGCGCCGAGAAGGTCCGCGACCTGGCCAGCTTCGCCGGGGTGCGCGACAACCAGCTGGTGGGCTACGGCCTGGTGGTGGGCCTGGACGGCTCCGGTGACCAGACCATGCAGGCGCCGTTCACCGGCCAGAGCCTCAACAACATGCTGTCCCAGCTCGGCATCACCGTGCCGCCGGGCACCAACATGCAGTTGCGCAACGTGGCGGCGGTGATGGTCACCGCGGACCTTCCTCCGTTCGCCCAGCCCGGCCAGCGCCTCGACGTGGTGGTGTCTTCCATCGGTAATGCCCGCAGCCTGCGCGGCGGTACCCTGTTGATGACGCCATTGAAGGGCGCCGATGGCGACGTCTACGCCCTGGCCCAGGGCAACCTGTTGATCAACGGCGCCGGCGCTGAGTCCGCCGGCTCCAGCGTGCAGATCAGCCACCAGGCGGCCGGGCGCATCGCCGGTGGCGCCATGGTCGAGCAGACGGTGCCGCTGGCGCTGGGCAGCCGTGACGGCGTGCTGGAACTGCAGCTCAACCAGGCCGACTTCGGTACCGCCGAGCGCGTGGTCCGTGCGATCAACGACACCTTCGACTACCCGGTGGCCTCGGCCAGAAACGGCGGGGTCATCGCCCTGAACGGGCCGACCAACGCCAACTCCCGGGTCAACTTCATGGCCCGTGTCGAGAACGTCGACGTCACCCCGATGCCGGCCCGGGCCAAGGTGGTGCTGAATTCGCGCACCGGCTCCATCGTGCTCAACGGCAGCGTGACGCTAAAGCGCGCCGCCGTGGCTCACGGCAACCTGTCCATCGTCATCGACACCGCCTTCGGCGTCAGCCAGCCGGCGCCCTTCAGCCGTGGCGGCGAGACCACGGTGGTACCGGACTCCGATATCACCATCGACGAGGGTCAGGGCACCCTGCAGGTGGTCGAAGGCGCCAATCTGCTCGACGTGGTGGACGCCCTCAACGCCCTCGGCGCGACCCCCAACGACCTGATGTCGATCCTCGAGGCGCTCAAGGCCGCGGGATCGCTCAGAGCCGAGCTGGAGATCATCTGATGGCTATCTCGGATCTTTCATCTGGGTCCACAACAGGACTCTCGGGTGCTGCCCTGTCCGGCGCCAGCCGGGCCACCGGCAGCGTCGGCCAGGCCGGCTTCGCCTTGGACATGCAGGGGCTGGCGCGACTCAAGACCAGCGCCCGCCAGCAGGACCCGGCGGCGGCGGCGGAGGCGGCGCGCCAGTTCGAGGCGATGTTCATCAACATGATGATGAAGAGCATGCGCGACGCCGTGCCGTCTTCTGGCCTGACCGACTCGAAGCAGACCCAGTTCTACCAGACGCTGCTCGACCAGCAGTGGTCCCAGACCATGGCCAGCCGCGGCATCGGCCTGGCCGACCAGCTCATGGCCCAGCTACGTGGCCCCGAGGCCAGCCAGGCCAAGGATGTCGAGGCACTGATCGCGGGGATTCCCCGTGGCACGCCGCGTCCGCTGTCCAACGCCCTGAGAGCGGACGCGCCGGCAGACAGCGAGGTCGAGGCGCCGACCAACTTCCTCGACGAGCTGGGCGCCGTCAGCCAGGGCATGACCACCGCCCAAGCCGAGGAGCGCATCAGCGGGCGCGAGGCCCGCGACACCCCGGCGCACGTCCAGGCCTTCCTCGACAAGCTGGCCGCCCCGGCCCAGGCCGCCAGCCGCGCCTCCGGCGTGCCGGCGGAATTGATCCTGGCCCAGGCGGCACTGGAGACCGGCTGGGGCCGCCACGAGATCGCCACCGCCGACGGTAACAACAGTCACAACCTGTTCGGCATCAAGGCCGGCAGCAGTTGGGACGGCCCCACCACCCGTATTACCACCCATGAGGTGGAAGACGGCCAGCGCCAGCGTATTCGCGATGACTTCCGGGTCTACGGCTCGTTCGAGGAAGCCTTCACCGACTACGCCAGGCTGATCAGCAACAACTCCCGCTACGCCGAGGTCACCACCGCGCCGGACGCCGAGGCCGCGGCCCACGCGCTGCAGCGGGGCGGCTACGCCACCGACCCGGCCTACGCCGCCAAGCTGATCGCGGTGATGCACACCTTCGGCCCGATCGATGACGGCGCAGGCGCCACCCGCGTGGCGGCCGGCGAGGCTCGACCCGCGAATGTCGGCGCATCGCCAGCAGAAGCCGCCAAGAAGGTGGATGCGGGTGCCACCGCGGGTGAGCGTGGCAGCGACTGGCTGGCCAGGGCGGATATAAGCGCCAACCCCACCCAGGTCTTCTAGGGCTTGTCTGAAAAGTGCCTGCGCTCGGTAATACGGCGTTAAAAATCGGATCAAAATGCTCATTCACACCCCGTAAACTGCGCTTTCTCACCGATTTTTGCCTTGTCTAACCTTCGCTCGTCGACTTTTCGGACAGCGCCTAGTCGCCCGGAAAATTAATGGTTTTTGCGGCACCGAGGCTCTCAAGCCAGCGGCCATTCGGCCGATAAACAGGCTATCGGCGAAAGGAATTCCACCATGAGCATGTTCTCCATCGGCTTGAGCGGCCTGAATGCCGCCCAGAACGCCCTGACCACCACCAGCAACAACATCAGCAACGTCTATACACCGGGCTACAACCGCGAGATCACGGTGCTGGGCGAGGGCAGCGGCGGGACCCAGGGCGTCCAGGTCAACGACATCGAGCGTCAGTTCAACCAGTACGTGGCCGACCAGCTCAATGGTGCGGTGAGCTCAAGCTCGGCGCTGGACGCCTACCAGACCCAGATCAACCAGATCGACAGCCTGCTGGCCGATCAGGACGCCGGTCTGGCACCGCTGATGCAGAACTTCTTCTCGTCGTTGGAAGACCTGGCCTCGGCCCCCTCGGACCCTGCCGCCCGTCAGGGCGTGCTGGGCGCGGCGGACACCCTGAGCGCCCAGTTCCGCGCCTTCGACAGCTACCTGCAGGACATGCAGGACGGTATCAACAGCCAGATCCGCGACGAGATCACCCAGATCAACAACCAGAGCGAGCAGCTGGCCTCGCTCAACCGCGAGATTTCCCTGGCCAAGGCCAAGACCGGCGAGGCCCCCAACGCGCTGCTCAACCAGCGTGACCAGCTGGTCACCGAGATGAGCGAGCGTATCGGGGTGGAATTGACGGTGCAGGACGGTTCCTCCTATCGGGTCAGCCTGCCCGGCGGACAGCCGCTGGTGGCCGGCACCGAGTCCTACCAGTTGAAAGCGGTGGCCTCGGCCAGCGATCCCCAGCGGGTGGTGGTGGGCTACCAGGACCCCGGCGGCGGCCTGCAGCGACTCGATGAGGCCAGCCTGCAGGGCGGCTCGCTCGGCGGGCTGATCCAGTTCCGCTCCGAGACCCTGGATCGCACCCAGAACCAGATCGGCCAGCTGGCGGTGTCCATGGCGGTGGCCTTCAATAAACAGCACGCCGATGGCTACGATCTGGATGGCAATAGCGGTGGCGACATGTTCGACATCGGCGAACCGCGGGTCTTTGCCAACGACGCCAACAGCGGCGGCGCCACGGTCACCGCGAGCTTCAACATCGACAAGATCGAAGACCTCGAGGCGGCCGACTACGAGGTCAAGGTCAGCGACGCTTCGGCCTCGCCGCCGACCTTCGAGGTCACCCGCAAGGACACCGGCGAGGCGGTGGACGCGAGCTTCGACGCCACCGAGAACACCCTGACCTTTGGCGGCGTGACGCTCGGCATCGATGACCCCAGCGCCCTGGCCGACGGCGATCGCTTCGAGGTGCAGCCGGTGCGCCGCGCCGCGGGTGGCTTCGATACCGCCATCAGCGATCCCGACAAGATCGCCGCCGCCGGGGAAACCGGCGCTAGCGGCGACAACGAGAACGCCCTGGCCCTGCAGGGGCTGCAGGACGAGATGAGCGTGGGCGGCAGTGCCACCCTGAGCCAGGCCTACGCCTCGCTGGTCGGAGACGTGGGTAACCGTACCAACGTGGTGCAGGTCAATCTGGCGGCCCAGCAGGGGCTGACCGAGCAGTTGAGCGCGGTGAAGCTGTCCGAGTCCGGGGTCAACCTGGATGAGGAAGCGGCCAACCTGATCCGCTATCAGCAGTACTACCAGGCCAACGCCAAGGTCATCGACACCGCCACCTCGGTGGTCGACACCATCCTCGGACTGCGCGGCTAAGGAGAGCAGAGCATGCGTATCAGCACCGTCACCATGTACGACCAGAGCGTCAGCTCGCTCAACCGTCAGCAGTCCGAGTTTCTTCACCTGAGCCAGCAGCTCGCCAGCGGCAAGCGGGTGGTCAATCCCTCCGACGACCCCCAGGCGGCGTCCCGGGCGGTGGCGGTCAGCCAGGCCCAGGCGGTGACCCAGCAGTACACCGATGCCCGGGTCAGCGCGCGCAACGCCCTGTCCCAGGAAGAAAGCGTGCTCAACAGCGCAAGCGACGCCCTGGCCAGCGCCAAGGCGCTGGTGATCCAGGCCTCCAACGACACCCTGAGCGATGCCGACCGGCAGTCCATCGCCAGTGAACTGCGCGGCGTCTACGAGACGCTGATCGGTCAGGCCAACGCCACCGACGGCAACGGTCGCTACCTGTTCGGTGGCTACGCCGATGGCGCCGAGCCCTTCACCGACAGCGGTAACGGCATCGAGTACGTGGGCGGTGACAAGGTGCGCGAGCAGCAGGTGGACGCCTCGCGACTGATGTCGGTGGGGGATACCGGCGCCGACATCTTCACCAGCGTGCCCAGCGGTGCGGGCTACGTGGCCGAGCAGGGTGACAACAGCGGCAGTGTGACCTTCGCCGGCCCCGATGTGGTCGACAACAGCGACGCCGGCTACGGCAAGCGTTACCAGGTGGAGTTCGGTGGTACCGACGACGCTCCCACCTACAGCGTCAAGGTCGAACAAGACGATGGCTCCTGGGTCAGCGCCGGTGCGGCCCTGGAAGATCAGCCCTACGACCCCGAAGGCACCAGCGTCGAGGTGGGTGGCCTGCGCCTGGAGCTTGAAGGCGCGCCTGCGACCGATGACAGCGTGACCTTCGGCCCCGCCGACACCATGAACACCAACGTCTTCACCACCTTCGAGAAGGTGCTGGCGGTGCTGGAAGCCCCGGCCGACACCCCCGCAAAGCAGGCGACGCTGCATAACACCCTGAACGGCGCCATGCGCGAGCTGGACGCCAGTCTCGACAACGTGTTGACCAAGCGGGCCTCGGTCGGCGCGCGGCTCAACGAGCTCGACGTCATCGACTCGGTGAGCGGCAACCGCGAGCTCAACTACGCCCAGACCATGTCGGATCTGGTCGATCTGGACTACAACCAGGCAATCTCCGAGTACAGCATGCGTCAGGTGGGCATGCAGGCCGCCCAGCAGGCCTTTATCGGCATCCGCGACCTGTCGCTGTTCAACTATATGTAGGGTCGATGTAGCGCTGGTATAGCGCGCAGGTAGCACGACTCGACCGTTGTCGTGTGACAGCCCCCTCAACCAAAAAGCGGCGCGTCCTTCCCTGGACGTCGCCGCTTTGTCGTTCTTGGCCAGGATGACGGCAAGCGAGATGCCCTGGATCAAGAAGTACTTGACCCGCACATCAATATGTCCATAATTCCGGACATATGGACAAAGACGATCTGCAACCGACCCTCGACACCTTCGCTGCGCTGTCTCAGCCCACCCGGCTCGCTGCCTTTCGCCTGCTGGTGCGCCACGAGCCCGAAGGCCTGCCTGCCGGCGAGCTGGCCCGCCGCCTGGAGGTGCCCCACAACACCCTGTCGGCCCACCTTGGCGTGCTCAGCCGGGCGGGGCTGGTCAGCCAGCGCCGGGAAAGCCGCTCCATCGTCTATCGGGCGGACCTGGCGCACATGGTGGCCACCCTCGACTTTCTGGTGCGCGACTGCTGCGCCAGCCGGCCCGAGGTGTGCAACCCCCTGGCCGACCTGCTGGGCCCCGCCACCGGTGACGACACCAGGACCTTCTGAGCCACGACAGCCTCGATAGCCAAGAGCGCCTCCCGGAGACCCCATGACATTGATCTACCACAACCCGGCCTGCGGCACCTCGCGCAACGTGCTGGCCATGCTCAAGGCCTCCGGCGAATCGCCCGAGGTCATCGAATACCTGAAGACACCGCCCAGCCGCGAGCGGCTGGGCGAGCTGATCGAGGCCATGGGCATCACGCCCAGGGCACTGCTGCGCCAGAAGGGCACGCCCTACGACGAGCTGGGCCTCGGCGATGACCGCCTCGACGACGAGGCCTTGATCGACGCCATGATGGCTCACCCCATCCTGATCAACCGACCCATCGTGGTGACCACCAGGGGCGCGGCGCTGTGCCGTCCCTCCGAGCGGGTACTGGCGCTGGTCGAGGCGCCGCTGTCGGCCATCGAGGGCGACAGCTTCACCAAGGAAGACGGCGAGACCGTCACGCTGGAGGCAAACCGCACATGAGCCCCGATACCCTGCTCAAGGACCTGCCCAACATCGATCCGGAGCTGTGGCGGCCTATCGCCGTGGACGAGCTGGCCCCGCCCAGCGCGCCACGCCATGCGCCTCGCATCCTGGTGCTGTACGGCTCGCTGCGCGAGCGTTCCTACTCGCGGCTCTTGGCCGAGGAGGCCGGGCGCTTGCTCGCGGCCTTCGGCGCCGAGGTGCGTACCTTCTCGCCCCAGGGGCTGCCGCTGCCCGATGGCGCCGAGGCCGACCACCCCAAGGTCGCCGAGCTGCGCGATCTGGCGAGCTGGGCCGAGGGCATGCTGTGGGTCAGTCCCGAGCGCCACGGCGCCATGACGGCGGTGATGAAGGCCCAGATCGACTGGATTCCGCTGTCACTCGGCGGGGTTCGCCCGACCCAGGGCAAGACCCTGGCGCTGATGCAGGTGTGTGGTGGCAGCCAGAGCTTCAACACGGTGAACCAGATGCGCCAGCTGGGGCGCTGGATGCGCATGTTGACCATCCCCAATCAATCGTCGGTGCCCAAGGCCTTCAACGAATTCAATGAGGCGGGGCGGATGCGCTTGTCCCCGCTGTATCTGCGCGTGGTCGACGTGTGCGAGGAGCTGATGAAGTTCACCTGGCTCAACCGTGGCCGTGACGGTTACCTGACCCAGCGTTACTCCGAGCGGGTCGAAAGCGCCGAGCAGGTGTCTTCGCGGGTCAATCAGGACAGTCTCTGACAGGGAGTTTTCCATGCTGGCATTCGCCATCTTCGTCGTGACCCTGGTGCTGGTGATCTGGCAGCCAAAGGGCCTAGGTATCGGTACCAGCGCCCTGGGGGGCGCCGCGGTGGCCCTGGCCGTCGGGGTGGTGCAATTGCCCGATGTGCTGGTGGTGTGGGACATCGTGTGGGACGCGACCTTCACCTTTGTCGCCCTGATCCTGATCTCCTTGATCCTCGACGAGGCCGGGTTCTTCTCCTGGGCGGCGCTGCACGTGGCGCGCTGGGGCGGTGGCAACGGACGCCGCCTGTTTCCGCTGATCGTGCTGCTGGGGGCGGTGATCGCGGCCTTCTTCGCCAATGACGGGGCTGCGCTGCTGCTGACCCCCATCGTCATGGCGATCCTGCTGCGCCTGAAGTTCTCGCCCCAGTCGTCGCTGGCCTTCATCATCGCCACCGGCTTCGTCGCCGACTCCACCAGCCTGCCGCTGATCATCTCCAACCTGGTCAATATCGTCAGCGCGAACTTCTTCGATATCTCGTTCAACCACTACGCCATGGTGATGGTGCCGGTGGACCTGGTCTCGCTGGGGGCGACCCTGCTGGTGCTGACCTGGATGTTCCGCAGCGATATACCCGAGCAGTACGACGTCGAACGCCTAGAGGCGCCAAGCCACGCCATCCGCGACCCGCTGGTGTTCCGCGCCGCCTTCCCGGTGCTGGCGACGTTGCTGGTGGCGTTCTTCGTCACCGCGCCGCTGGGCGTGCCGGTGGCGCTGGTGACCGGCAGCGCGGCGCTGGTGCTGGTCGCCCTGGCCGGTCGCTGGCACCAGGCCGGGGGCAGCACGGTGATCTCGCTGTCGCGGGTGTTCAAGGGCGCGCCCTGGCAGATCGTGCTGTTCTCGGTAGGCATGTACCTAGTGGTCTACGGGCTCGGCAACGCCTGGCTGACCGAGGATGCCAGCGCCCTGCTGACCTGGCTCGGCCAGCAGGGCACCCTGGTGGCGACGCTGGGTACCGGTGTGGCCTCGGCGCTGCTGGCCTCGATCATGAACAACATGCCCTCCACCCTGGTGGGGGCACTCGCCATCGACCAGGCCCAGGTCGGCGACCTGACCCGGGAGCTGATGATCTACGCCAACGTCATCGGTAACGACCTGGGGCCCAAGTTCACCCCCATCGGTAGCCTGGCCACCCTGCTGTGGCTGCACGTGCTGGCGGAAAAGGGCACCCACATCAGCTGGGGTCAGTACATGAAGGTCGGGCTCAAGCTGACCCCGCCGGTGCTGCTGGCCGCACTGCTGGCGCTATGGCTGTGGCTGCCGCTGATCTCGTCCTGAGGGTGCGGCGTCGGACCCGTGCCGATCCGCTTGCAGCGCTGCGCTCGATACGCCACTCACGCTAAGCTTGGCACCATCGATTTCCGGGAAGGCCTGGCCTTCCCGGTACTGTGTATCGGCCCGTCGTGTCGACCCCGACCGGGCCTTATATCAAGGAGTCTTGCGTGCCCGTTTCTCTGAGCAGTGAACACAAGGATGCCCTGGTTGCCGGCGTGGAAGAGGCCGGTCGACTGGTGCTCGAGATCTATCAGCGCGACTTCGAGGTCGAGCACAAGGACGACGATAGCCCATTGACCGAGGCCGATCTGGCCGCCCACCACGCCCTGGTGGCGCTGCTGGGACGACTGACGCCGGAGGTGCCGGTGCTGTCCGAGGAATCCGGGGAGATCGCCACCGAGACACGTCTCGGCTGGTCGTGCTATTGGCTGGTGGACCCGCTGGATGGCACCAAGGAGTTCGTCAATCGCAACGGTGAATTCACCCTCAATGTGGCGCTGATCGAGCATGGCGTCCCGGTGCTCGGGGTGGTCCACGCGCCGGTGCTGGGGGTGACCTGGTTCGGTGAACAGGACAATGGCGCCTGGCGATCCGAGGGCGAGTCGCGCGAGCCGATCCATGCGCGTGAACTGCCGAACCCCGCCGAGTCCCCCTGGGTGGTGGTGGGTAGCCGCCGCCACGGTGCCGAGGCCTTCGAAGCTTTCTGTGCACGCTTGCCGGCCACCGAGTGCACCTCGATGGGTAGCTCGCTGAAGCTGTGCCTGGTGGCGGAGGGAAAGGCCGATCTCTACCCGCGCCTGGCACCGACCTGCGAGTGGGACACCGCCGCTGCCCAGGCGGTGGTCACCGCCGCCGGTGGACAGGTGCTGGACGCAGGGACCCTGGAGCCGCTGCGCTGCAATCGTGGTGAGTCGCTGCTCAATCCGTTCTTTGTCGTGTGTGGCCAGCGCGACGCGCGCTGGGAGCAGGCATTGGTTGCCGCCCTGGCACAGTAGCGCTTGAATTCTAGAAAATTATGCCGATTCGGGCCATGGCTCGGATCGGCCTTTTTTTGCCACATCGATCGTTTTCTTTCTGCGGTTTCAGGTGTCCCGAGGGCTGTGGCCCTTGGCGGTACGCTATCCCTGGCTGTCCTGGCCCTATAGGTTTCTCACTCATTTTTCTGAGTTTTTGCTTACTGGAGGCGCGGCCGTCGGCCCGCCTGAAGGTAGGCTCTGGCGTGGCTTTGCTTGAGAAGTGGCGAGGAATCAGGCAATTGTCGCAAGGCGCGTTGAGAGATCGCTTGCTGCGGTAGCGGCACAAAAGTGGTAGTAATATGCCTCTTTGGTCGACATGTGCTTCGTTGGTCGAAGCATCTTTCCCGCATTCTCTCTTGCCGGTGCCGTGACGGACCAGGCATGGGAGATGCGTGCCTTGGCCCGTTGGAGACGGAAGATGAGTGCCTCGGACGATATCCAGGATTTCCTGCGCAAGACCGGTTCCGATACCGCAGGCTACCAGGCGTTTGGTCGCACCAATGAGGAGGCGGGGCAGCCACGCTGGGGGCTGCTTGGCCAGCTCTCGGGCCACGACGTCGATCCTGGTGACAGGCCGTCACGCGCCGAGTCAGGTGCTCGCCCAGAGCCCTTGCAAACGGCAGCCGAGGTGGCCCCTGCGCGCAAGGGGAAGGCCTGGGCGACGCTGGAAAAGCTTCCCGCAGCCCCGGCCCCCGAGCCTGCCTCTGGTCCTGCCGCCCGGCCCGCCCCCTCTGCCGTCGCTGAGCGCAGCGAACCACCCGCTGGGCGGCGGGTCGAGCACCAGGCGCCTGCCACCAACGCCTTGAGCGTGGGCGAGGCCTCGCCTCCGGGGGAGGCTCGTGTGCCGCCTGCCGGGCGCTTTGGCCATCTGTTTCGCAGTGCCTCGGACAAGGCGTCGTCCGAGGCCGCTACCGGCAAGGAAACGCCGCTGAAACCTCTGCTCAAACGAATCTCTCAATGAATCTGGTTTCCCTGTCGTCGCCCAAGGGCGGCGTCGGCAAGACAACGCTGACCGCCAATCTGGCTCACGCCCTCAAGCGTCTCGGGCACCGGGTGGTGGTCATCGACTTCGACGTGCAGAACGCTCTGCGACTGCACTTCGGGCTGGGATTCGGCGAGGGGCGAGGTTTTGTCGCCCAGGCCGTGGAGATCGATGACTGGCGACGCCTGCTGGTGCCCAGTGCCAGCGGTATCGAGCTGTTGCCCTATGGTGAGGTCAGCGACGCCCAGCGCCTGGCGTTCGAGTCCTGGCTCAGCGCGCACCCCGAAGCGGTGGCCCAGCGTCTGGGGCCTCTGCTGAACGAGCCACGCTGTGTGGTGCTGGCGGATCTACCGCCTGGGCCGTCGCCGAGCCTAACCGCCATGGGCGCTGCCGATGCCATCCAGGTGGCGGTGCTGCTGGCCGACAGTGCCTCGCTGTCGGTGTTGCCGCGTATCGAAGGCGGCGACTTCATGGGGCCTGGTGTCAGACCCTACTACATCATCAATCAGGTGGATCGACGCCGCAGGCTTTCCAGCGACGTGGCCGACTTCCTGCAGGATCGCCTGGGCAGTCCGTTGCTCGGCAACGTGCATCGTGACGAGGCGATTCCCGAGGCGCTGGCCTGTGAGCAGTCGATCTTCGACTACGCGCCAGCCTCGGCGGCGGCCCACGATATCGACACCCTGGCCCGCAGCGTCAGTCGTCTGCTCCCCTCACTCCAGTCCCATGGGGTGGTCGCCCCGGCGCTATAGGATGCCCATGAACGTCTCTTCCTCTGCGTCACTGGGCGCGCGTCTGCTGGCGCTGATCCTGGGGGCGCCTTTGGCTGCCCTGCTTGTCACCACGCCGTTGACCCTGGAGCGCCAGCTGGTGTTCGCCGGTGTCGGCATGCTGGCGTTGCTGGTGCTGGCTCGCCTTCGTGGTGGCTGGGTACGCCAGGCGATGATGCTGCTGTCGGTGCTGGTCTCTACCCGCTACCTGTATTGGCGTCTGAGCGAGACGCTGGTGTTCGATACCCAGGTCGAGGCGGTGTTCGGCTACGGTCTGCTGGCCGCCGAGTGCTACGCCTGGGTGATCCTGGTGCTGGGGTACTTCCAGATCGCCTGGCCGCTGGAGCGGGCGATCCGGCCGATGCCGCCGGATGCGACGCGCTGGCCGACGGTGGACATCTACATCCCCACCTATAACGAGAGTCTCGAGGTGGTGCGGGACACGGTGCTGGCCGCCCAGAACATCGATTACCCGGCGGATCGCATGCGTATCTATGTGCTGGACGATGGCAAGCGACCCGAGTTCGGCGCCTTCGCCGCGGCGGTGGGCGTCGGCTACATCACCCGGGAAGACAACAGCCACGCCAAGGCGGGCAACCTCAATCACGCCATGGGGCTGACAGACGGCGAGCTGATCTGCGTATTCGACTGCGACCATGTGGCGACCCGGGCCTTTCTGCAGGCCACGGTGGGGGAGTTTGTCGCCGACGAGCGGTTGGCACTGCTGCAGACGCCTCACCACTTCTATTCCCCGGATCCGTTCGAGCGCAACCTCGTCGCCGGGGCGGACATCCCCAACGAAGGGGAGCTGTTCTATGGGCCGGTGCAGAAGGGCAACGACTACTGGAATGCGGCCTTCTTCTGTGGTTCCTGTGCACTGATGCGGCGTAGCGCGCTGGAAGAGATCGGCGGCTTCGCGGTGGAAACCGTGACCGAGGATGCCCATACCGCCCTCAAGCTGCAGCGGCGTGGCTGGAACACGGCCTTCCTGGGGGTGCGCCTGGCCGCTGGCCTGGCCACCGAGCGACTGTCTCTGCACATCGGCCAGCGGGCCCGCTGGGCCAGGGGCATGACCCAGATCTTCCGGCTGGACAATCCGTTGTGGGGGCGTGGTCTGCGCCTGCCGCAGCGGCTTTGCTACCTCAACGCCATGCTGCATTTCCAGTTCGCCATGCCTCGCCTGGTGTTCCTGACCGCACCCCTGGCCTACCTGTTGTTTGATCTGCACGTCATTGCCTCGTCGCCGCAGATGATCGCCGTCTACGCTTTGCCGCATCTGTTTCACGCGATCTACACCAACTCGCGGCTGGTGGGGCGCTTCCGCTACTCCTTCTGGGGCGAGATCTACGAAAGCGTGCTGGCCTTTCACTTGCTCAAGCCGACCCTGGTGACTCTGCTCAGCCCGCGTCGGGGCAAGTTCAATGTCACCGAAAAGGGCGGACTGCTGGAGGAGGGCTACTTCGACGGTGAGGCGGTGCGTCCCCATCTGTTCGTGCTTGGCCTGTTGGTGGCGGCGGTGGTGTGGGGGCTGGTGCGGGTCTTCTGGAATGATCTGTTCGATGTCCAGACCAGCGTCATGCTGTTCAACGTGATGTGGGCCTCCGTCAGCATTCTGGTGCTGCTGGCGGCCATCGCGGTGGCGCGGGAAACGCGCCAGCTGCGGCGCTCGGTGCGGGTCGAGGCGCGTCTTCCGGTGGTGTTGCACCTGGCCAGTGGCCATGCGGTGCAGAGCTGGACCGCCAACCTGTCCATGGGGGGCGCCCTGGTGGAGGGCAAGCGCTCGGCCCTGGGCAGCGAGGTGGAGTGCCTGGAGATCACCTTCAATCGACGGGGGCTGATGTTCCCCGTGTGTTCGGTCAATGCTTCCGGTGCCGATGACTCACTGCGCTTTCGTTTTGATGAGTTGCCGCTGCGTCAGCGCAGAGAACTGGTGCGGGTGGTCATGGGGCGTGCCGACGCCTGGATTCCCGAGGCACCGCACCCCCAGGACCGGCCATTGGCGTCACTGTGGCATGTGGTGCGCTCGGTGGTGGGACTGTTCTTCCACCAGTGGCAGCAGAAGGGGCTGCACTTCCGTAGCCCTGTGCGGGGGCTGACCCAGGGGCGCTTTAGCCGAGGTTGGCTGGCGCCGGTGATGCTGGTGGCCACCATCGTGCTCGGGGTATTGATGGTCTCGCACCGGGTCTGGGCCCAGGTCCCGGCGCCGACGATCGGCGTGACGCACGAGGCAGGCGGTTTTGGTGACGTGCCGGGTGACACCTCGGTACCGGGCGAGACGTTGCCTCCGCTGCGTTTCGGCGAGGACGGCCGGCTGGATCTGGACAGTGTCAGCCAGCCGTTGCAACCGACCCGGCGCGAGTTGTCGATCCCGCTGCTGGCCGCTGACGAGACCTTGCGCCTGACCCCGAACACCCGGCTTTCGGGCACTGCATTCTCGCTGCGCGATGATGAGGTGGCGGTGGCTGCGTCGCTGTCGCTGTCGTTGTCACACAGTGACCTGCCGGCCGGCAGCCAACTCGGGGTGCTGCTCAACGGCGAGACGCTTCAGACCATCGACCTTGACCAGTTCAACGCCGGCGGCATGACCCAGCGCCTGGATATCCCTTCGGCCCTGATCCTGCCCTTCAATCGCCTGGAGTTTCGCCTGCTGGGGCAGGCGACCCAGCAGTGCCACGGTGATGACCAGGCCGTCGGCAGGGTGGAGATCGCCCCCGAATCCAGGCTGGCCTTGACCCTGCAGCGGCTGCCGACCCCCGACGAGCTGGCCCGCCTGCCGAGGCCCTTCATCGATGCCGCGACGGCGGATGTCAGTCGGGTGGCGATGGTGATGGCCCGCGATGCGTCTGAGGCCCAGTTGCGCGGGGCGGCCATCATTGCCTCGCACTTCGGACGCTACGCCGAGGCCGGGCAGCTACAGGTCGATGCACTTTACGATCGCCTGCCGCTGGACAACGCGGTGGTGATCGGGCGCTCGGGACAGCGCCTGGCGGGCTTGACCCTGCCGCAGGTCGAGGGGCCGACCCTGTTGATGCGTCCCAATCCGCGCAACCCGCTGTTCAAGCTGCTGCTGGTGGTGGGCAACAGTGACGTCGAGGTGGCCCGGGCCGCCCGCGGCCTGGCGCTGTCGGGACTCGGGGAGAGTCGCGATAGCGCAGCGCCGGTGACGTTGAGCGGCGAACGGCTGCGCCTGGATGACGAACGACTGAGCCCGCCAGCCCCTCGCGAGCCCTATGACGCGCCGCGCTGGGTCGATGTCGAAACCCCGGCCAGCCTGGCCACATTGGGCGAACCCGAGGGCTTCGTGGCACGCGGGCTGTCCGCCCGGGAGCACGCCCTGAGCCTGAGGGTGCCGCCGGATCTGTTTCTGTGGCCCGGTCAGAACTATCGGCTGAGGGTCGACTATCGTTTTCCCGACGAGCCCTGGCTCGACCCCATCGCCTCGAGCCTCGATGTCAGCCTCAACGGCGAATATCTCGCGGCCTTGCCGGTGGAGTCGGGCAAGGCGCTGGAGCGGCTGTGGCAACGCCTGGTAGGCGCCGGCCGGGAGCAGAGCGCCGAGGTCCTGCTGCCCAGGGACCTGCTCTACGGCAACAATCGCCTGCAGTTCTACTTTCACCTGGCGGTGGCAGACGGGGTCGACTGCGCGCCCGGGCTGGGTGAGGACGCTATCAGCCGAATCCTGCCCACCACCACGCTGGACCTGCGGCGGGCAGAGCACTTCAGCGTCATGCCGTCGCTGTCGTCCTTCGTCAGCGCGGGGTTTCCGTTCTCGCGTCAGGCGGATCTTGGCGCCAGCGTGGCGCTGGTGCCCGAGGCCCCCGACGAGAGCGAGCTGTCGGCGCTGTTGACCAGCGTGGGCCGTATCGCCGGCGCTACCGGTTATCCCGCCCTTGGCATCGAGGTGCGTCGAGGACTTTCCCTCACCGGTGATCTGGTCGATAAGGATCTGCTGGTGGTCGCCGACCTCGCCAGCCTGGCGCAGACGTCGCTGTTCGACGCCGGCGTTTACCGGGCCGACGAAGGGCGTCTGACGGTGGCCGAGGTGCCCTGGATGGAACGCTGGCGCTACTGGCTGTTGGGTGACTGGCGGCCGCTGTGGCGAGAGGCCGCCCAGGCGCTGCAGGACAGCGAGGTGTCCCAGGGGCTGGTCAGCCTGCCGTCACCCTTGAACCGTTCGCGCTTCGTGGTCGCGGCGGTCGCCGACGACGCCGAGGCGCTGCCGTCGCTGGTGGCGCGACTGGGCGACGATGAGGTAAGCCGCTCGGTGTATGGCGATCTGGCGCTGATTCCTGTCGAGGGCAGTGCCGAGAGCTTTCGCGCAGGGCCGCGTCAGGGCGTCGGTGAGATGCCCTGGCACATGAGGTTGCGCTGGATGCTGGGCCAGAACCTGGTGGCCATGGCGGTTCTGCTGCTGGTGGTGGTGACACTGCTGGGGCTGGTCTGCCACCGGGGACTGGCTCGCCGTGCTGCACGGCGCCTGCAGGGGGGCCAGGCCGACGCTCCTGAAGACCAGGCCGACGCTCCTGGAGGCCGCGTCGACACCCCGGTGGCCGACGGCAAGGGACAGAGTGACAACACCAGGGGAGCGCCACGCCGATGAAACACTTGCGTTTGTTCAAGGCTCGCCGCGCCGGTGCGGCAGGACTGCTGTCGTGCTCCCTGCTGTCATTGACGCTGTCTTCCCTTCCGGTGCTGGCGCAGGACCAGAGTCCGGCCCAGGCCCAGGGGACCGATCAGGCCCTGGCGCCGCTGTTCGAGCAGGCTCGCTTCTGGCGGGATCGGCAGCGCGCCGATCTGGCCGAACAGTCCCTCGAGCGGGTGCTCGATGCCGACCCGGGCAACCGGCGTGCCCTCTACCTGCTGGCGGAATATGCGCTGACCGATGGCGATATGGAGAAGGCCAGCCGCTGGCAGGCACGGTTGGCCGAGGTGGCCCCGGAGGATGACCGGGTCGAGGCGCTGGCGCAGGAACAGAAGCTGCGGCGTGCCGACGGCCAGCGGCTGGCCGAGGCCCGCTCCCAGGCGGCGGCGGGCGACTACGCCGAGGCCATGGCCAGTTATCGGGCGGTGCTCGAGGGCGACGCGGTTCCGCCGAGGCTGGCGCCGGAGGTCTACCTGACCCTGGCCGGCACCGACAATGGCTGGAGCGAGGCTCGCGACCGCCTGGCGGCGATGGCGCGTGAACATCCCGACGAGCCGGCGTTGGCCACCGCGCTGGGCCAGGTGCTGAGCTATCGTGAAGCCACGCGTCGCCAGGGTATCGAGCGCCTGGCCGAGCGCGCTGCGACCGGCGATGCGGCCGCCGATCGCGCCTGGCGTCAGGCGCTGGAGTGGCTCGAGGCGACCCCCGCAGACGAACATCTGTATGCCGCCTATCAGCAGGCGCACCCTGAGGATAGCCAGATCGCCGAGCTGTTCGCCGACAAGATGACCCTGCCGCCGGAACGTGAGGCGGCCCAGGCCAGGGCTCAGGGGTACGACAGCCTGGAGCAGCAGCGGCTGGACCAGGCCGAGGCGCAGTTCCAGCAGGTGCTCGAGCAGACCCCGGACGACGCCGACGCCCAGGGCGGACTGGGGCTGACCCTGCTGCGCCAGCAACGTTTCGCCGAGGCGCGAGACGCGCTGGAGCAGGCGATCCGGCTGGCACCCGAGCGACGCGACCAATGGCAGGCCGCCTACGAAAGCGCGGCCTTCTATGCTCGACTGGGGGAGGCGCGGGCCCAGGCCAGGGCGGGACGACTGGATCGTGCGCTCGAACTGGTGACACCGCTGACCCGCGGTGGTGGCGACGGGGCGCGGGCGGCGACCTTGCTGCAGGCCGATCTGCTCAAGCGCCAGGGACGTCTCGATCAGGCCGAACAACGTTACCTCAGCCTGGGCAATGACACCTCGGCACGGCTCGGTCTGGTCGACGTCTATCGACGCCAGCAGCGCTGGTCCGAGGCCGAGGCGCTGGCCGCCAGTCTGCCGGCCAGCGCTCGTGCCCAGCTTGGCGACCTGGGCGCCGCCCGGGCCCAGGCGCTGCGGCAGCAGGCCGCCGGTCAGAGCGCCAGCGAGGCGGAAGCGACCCTTCGCGAAGCGTTGGCGCTGGCACCCGCGGATCCTTGGGTACGTCTGGATCTGGCTCGGCTGCTGGACCGCCAGGGGCGCGTCGACGAGGCTGGTCACCTGGTTCGCCCGCTCAACCTGAGCGAGGCCAGCGCGCCCCAGCTTCAGGCCGCGGCGCTGTATGCCAGTGAACAGGGCGACTGGGACCAGGCCCGACGCTATCTGGCGGCGATCCCGCTGGCGCTGCGCGACGAGGACATCCAGCGACTGGCCGATCAGGCCGAGGCTCAGTCGGCATTGGCGGCCGCCGAAGCGGCCTGGAACCGGGGAGATCGCGCCTCGGCGCTGGAGCGTCTCGATGAGGTACTGACCAGCACCAGCGATCCGGGAGTCCGCGCCGAGGTGGCCCAGCGCTATCAGCAGATGGGCCTGACCAGCCGGGCCCTCGAGCTGGTCGAGGCCGATACCGCCGGCGAGCTGGACGCGCCGGTGGAAGCCTACACCGGCTACGTGGCGGTGCTGGCGAGCGCCGGCCGCGACCGCCAGGCCAAGGCGCTGGTGCAGCGACTCGAGGCGCGCGACGACTTTGGCCTGGCGGCGCGTGCGGCGCTGGACGAAGCGATGATCGGCGCCCGTGTCGCCCAGGCGGACCGGCTGCGCCAGCAGGGCCAGCTGGCCAGCGCCTATGATGTGCTGGCCAGCGCCCTGCGCGAGCGCCCCGAGGATCAGGCGCTACTGCTGGCGATGGCGCGGCTGTATCAGGACGGGGGGCGCCAGCGTCAGGCGGGGCAGCTCTACGACTACACGCTGAGCCGTTTTCCCGAGAGCGATGACGCTCGCCTGGGGGCCGCGGATGCGGCCCTGGCCCAGGGCGATAGCATGCGAGCGTCGCGGCTTTTGGTGGCGCCGCCGGCCAACGCTCAGGATCGACCTCGCTGGCTGCTGTCGCGGGCGGGGCTGGCCCGGGCCCAGGGACAGGACCGCCAGGCCCTGGCGCTATTGCGTGAGGCGCGCAGCGAGCTGCGCGCCGATCCGCAGCAGTCGCTGGCGCTGGCCTCGACCACCGGCGACAACCCCTTCGAGAACGCCAGTGGTGGCGCTGGTGGCGGACGACCCGCCTGGCTGCCTGGCGGCTCGTTGTCCGCGGGCGCTGGCTCAGGGACGGGATCAGGGGCTGGATCAGGAGCTGGGGCCTCGGCCGATGAGGCAGCTCCCCAGGCCTCGCCGCTGATCGACGAGGTCGAGCGGATGATGGCCGAGGTGCGCCGCGCGGTATCGCCCAAGGCACAGGGCGGGCTTGCCCTGGTGGTGCGCAGTGGCGAGGAAGGCCTGAGTCAGTTCGATCGGGTGGAAACGCCCACCACCTTCACCTCCGGCGATTTTTCATCGGTCTTTGGTCGCTCCCGCGCTGAGCTGACGCTGACCCCGGCCTACGGTTCCGCCGGTACGCCCTCCGGCGACGCCGAGCGCCGCTTCGGCCGCATGGCGATCGTCGAGGCCATCGGTGGGCTGGCAAGTGATGACGATGTCAGCGCCGCGGTCACCGGCGACTACCTGTCCCGGCTGGGGCAGGTGGGGGGCGACGGCCTGGACGTGTCGGCGGATTCCCAGAGCGACGCCGGGGTGGGTCTGTCGCTGGGCTTTCGCAGCGATCTGCTGGACGTGGACGTCGGCACCACTCCGCTGGGCTTCGACCAGTCCCAACTGGTCGGGGGCCTGCGCCTGCACCCGAAGGTAGGCGATTCCGGGGAATTCACCCTGACCGCGGAACGCCGCGCGGTGAAGGATAGCCTGTTGTCCTACGCCGGCACCCGTGATCCGGTCAGCGGCGAGCATTGGGGCGGCGTGGTCAAGACCGGGGGGGCGCTGGGCTACAGCTTCGACAATGGCGACAGTGGTGCCTACGTCAGCCTGGGCGGCTATCGCTACACCGGTGACAACGTGGCCGACAACGACTCGCTGGAGGCGGGCATGGGGGCTTACCTGCGGCCGATCAACGAGCGTGACCGCGAGCTCAAGGCCGGGGTGCACGTCAACTACCTCGACTTCGATCGCAACCTGAGTCGCTACTCGTTCGGGCACGGGGGCTACTTCAGCCCGCAGGACCATATCAGCGTGGCCTTCCCGGTCAGCTTCAGCGAGCAGCGTGGGCGTTGGTCCTATTCCGCCAGGGTGTCGCCGGGCTTCCAGAGCTACTCCGAGGCGGCGGAGGACTTCTTCCCCACCGACGGCGAATCCCAGGCGTTGCTCGATGACCTGGCCGATGCCGACGCGGCGGTGGAGTCGCGCTACAGCGCCTCCAGCGAAAGCGGCTTTGGCCTGACCCTGGGAGGCGATGCCTCCTACCAGCTGACCAATGACATGAAGGTGGGCGGACGCCTGGGCTACGACACCTTCGGCGACTACGACGAGACCTCGGCATGGCTGTACCTGGACTACACCCTTGGGGGAGCAGATGAGTGACCTTGACGCGGCCCGGCGCCGTTCGCTTGCGTACTTCGACAGCACCCACTGTGCGTCACAGTGGAACGATGTGCTGCGCTTCCTGCTGGAAGAGCTGTATGTCTCCGGCGGCGAGCAGGATGCAGGCGCTTTTCTGCGCCATATCGGGGCCAGAATGGCCAGTGAACTGACGCTGCCCGACCAGCAGACCCTGGAGGGGCTCGAGCGCACCCTCAACGAGCTTTGGCGTGCGCGCGATTGGGGCTGGGTGTCATTGACCGCCGGGGAAACTCGGCTGACCATCGAGCATGGTGCCTACCCCGTTGCCGGTCACAGCGAGGCCGAGCGAGCCCGCGGCGCCCGTGCCGCCAGTGCGCTACTGGCCGGGGCCTATGGTGTATGGCTGGAACGCCAGGGGGGCGATAGCACGGTGCCCCTTCGGGTGGTGACGGCAGAGGCGGGAAAACCTCTGGAGTTCGTCTATGCAAGGGAAGAAGTTGCCGGCCACTGATGCCGGCCTGTGTTGGCGCCGATTGACGGCGATGTTGCTGGTCGCCGTGGCCTCCTTGACCTTTGCCCTCGCGGCGCCGGCCGACGAGAGCTGGGAGCGTTACAAGAGCCGCTTCATGAGCGCCGACGGTCGCATTCTCGACAGCGGCAACGGCGACGTTAGCCACTCGGAGGGGCAGGGCTTCGGCATGCTGCTGGCGGAGGCCCAGGGCGATCGCGAGGCCTTCGATCGGCTGTGGCAGTGGACCCGACTGCATCTGGCGCGGACCGATGTGGCGCTGTTTTCCTGGCGCTACGACCCCACCAACGTGCCGCCGGTGGCGGACCCCAACAATGCCAGTGATGGCGACATCCTGATCGCCTGGGCGCTGCAGCGCGCCGCCAGCCGTTGGCAGGAACCCCGCTACGCCCAGGCGGCCGCGATGATCCGCGAGGCCATCGCCGAATACCTGGTAGTGCAGCGCGGCGGCTACCGGGTGCTGCTGCCGGGGGTGCAGGGGTTTCGTGGCGAGGATTACGTCGACCTCAACCTGTCCTACTGGGTGATGCCGGCGTTGCTCGACTTTGCGCAGGCGGAGCCGGATGCCGGCTGGGAGACGCTGGTGGAAGACGGCCTGAGGTTGCTCGAGCAAGGCCGCTTCGGCCGCTATCGATTGCCCACCGACTGGCTGCGGCTTGACGCCGACGGCAGCCTGGCTCCGGCGCCGGGCTGGCCACCCCGCTTCGGCTTTGATGCGGTGCGCATCCCGCTCTACCTTGCCTGGGCAGACCAGCTCGATCGTCCCGGTGTCTCGCCGATCCTGGCCTTGTGGAACGACCCCGCTCGCCAGCCGCCACCGGCCTGGATCGACGTCTACAGCGAGGCCCGAGCGGAGTACGCCGCCTCCCGCGGGGTGCTGGCGATTCGTGCGCTGGCCGGCCGCGACCGCCGGGCGATGCCTGCGGGCCTGGCCCCCGGCGACGACTACTATTCGGCCTCGCTGTTGCTGCTGGCGCGACTGGCCCAGCGCGAGTCCGCCCCTGCACCTGACTAGTTTGAATACTCGGGCCTACGCCTCGTGCGCCAGGCGGTCCTGGAAGGCCTAGAAGTCGTAGGACAGCGAGGCGCTGATCATGTCGTATTCGGTAGCGCTGCTGCCCAGTGTCGCCTGGCCCGCGAGGGTAACGTCCACGCCGCGGCCTAGTCGCTGGGTGGCACCGAGCTCCAGCACGGTACGATCGTCATCGCTCCCTTCGAGAAAGTCGGCGTCGTCGTCCACGTCGCTGGACACGTCGTAGTGGTAGAGCAGGCCACCGAACAGGCGGCCGGTGAAGACGTCGGCACCCAGACGAACGCCGGCAAAGACTTCACCGGTTTCTTCGCCGTAGTCGGTTTCCCCCTGCAGGTAGTCACCATCCACATCGTCATCCAGATAGGTCCCGCCCAGGGTCAGGCTTGAGTCGATCCGGTGCTGGCTCGTCAGCTGATAGCTC
This sequence comes from Halomonas sp. H10-59, assembly GCF_040070555.1. Lineage (NCBI taxonomy): Bacteria > Pseudomonadati > Pseudomonadota > Gammaproteobacteria > Oceanospirillales > Halomonadaceae > Halomonas > Halomonas sp. H10-59. The sequence goes on along the minus strand of NZ_CP098828.1, from coordinate 4,581,226 downwards.
GGCAGGTGGTAGGTGGCGGCGCCGCGAGCGCCCCAGCGATCGCCGTCGAGATCGATGCCCTCGACCAGATAGTCGCGTCGTGCGTTGCCGTCCAGGTCCTGAAACAGCAAGGTAGCGTCCAGCACCAGGCGGTCGTTCAGCAGGGCGATGGCGGCGTAGGGCGCGACCATCTCGCCGCCCAGGTCGGTGTGGCCTCCACTTTTTCCATCCAGGTACATCTCGCTCTTGCCGGCGGCCACGCCGACCAGCAGGTTGCGGTAGCGGTAGTCGATGCCCAGCAGGGCGACCTTGCCATCGCCGGAGTAGTCCGAACTTCGGGTGTCGCCGTCGAGATCGCCGATCTCGGCGGTGCTCCAGACACTTATCCCCGGCGGACGCTGATAGGGGCCGTCGCCGAGTGGCGCCATGGTGGCGTCGATGCGCTGGGTGACCGGCCGGAAGTTCTGGGCCATAGCCTGTTTCTGGGCGCCGTACAGGGTCTGGTCGAGTTCCAGCAGGCCCAGTGCATCGGCCAGGGCGAGGGTGCCATCACGGCCGAGCGCATCGAGGCGCCCGGCGAGCAGCACCTTGCCTTCGCCGTCGGTGAGCACCACCGGGGTCTGACCATCGACCTCTGCCAGGGTGATGCCCGCAGGTAGCCTCAGGGTGACGGGTCTGTCATTGATGCGCACGAACACACGGCTTCCTCCTGTCACTGCCTGCTGACCGAGCAACTCCAGGGTCAGGGGGCGATCTTCCAGGGTGTCGACGAAGGTGGTGGGGCTCTGGTCGAGTGGCGCGAGGTCGACGTCAAGTGCAAGGGCACTCGACGAGGCGCTGCCAAGGATCAGGGCGAGGGGAAGGGATCGCCAGGCACACAGCATTGAGGCGGCATGGCAGGGAGTCCTGCGGGGCGGGGAGAACTGTGGCTTGTGCATGGGATCATCCTTGATGGGCGAAGCCGGCTTCCTGCCAGGATGTCTGGCGTAGCGTCTGACGCTGGCGGGGCGATCGTGAAGATCAGGGGGCGATGACGTCGACTTCAGGGGTTGGCATGAGTGACGGCCATTGTTAAGCATCAAGGGGCGTGGTGTGCGAAATCCTGTGCAGATAATGCCTGTGCGAGGGAAAGTTGGCGTTTTATCGGCAAGTTTTGGTGGCAAGACCGACGTGATTGATGAAATTCGGGCATCAGCAGCAGGGGCTTATGTGGCCACTGCTTCCCTGGTGCCTAGTGCCGACGACATCAGGACACGCCGTAGCCGAACCATCGCATCAAGGCCTGTGCCAGCCTCGGCGGCAACAGGGTCAGTCCCTGGGTGGCGAGGCACAGTGGCAGCGGGAAGCTGACCCTGGGGCGATTGGCGTCGATGGCCCTGGCGATGCGCCGAGCCGCCCTTTCGGGGGAACACATGAATGGCTTTGGGCCGGGCATCGCCTGGGCCATGGCCGAATCCACGTAGCCTGGCATCACCAGGGTGACGCCGACGCCATCGCTGGCGAGTCCTCCGCGCAGAGCCTCGGCGTAGGCCTTGATGCCAGCCTTGCTGGCGCTGTAGCTGGGGGTGACCGGCAGCCCATGCCAGGCGGCCAGCGAGCTGATGAAGACCAGCTGGCCGCGGCCTCGGCGCTGCATGGCAGGGGCAAGCTGGCGCGCCATTTCCATCGGCACGCGTAGATTGATTTCCATCAGCTGACGTCCTGCCTGAAGCGATTCGCCGTCGCGGCGATCGACCACGCCGGTGTTGATGCCGGCGCACATGATCACGATATCCGGCGTCCGTGACAGCCCCGCAAGCCAGGCCTGTCGCGCGTCGTTGTCTTCCAGGGGGCCGCTCGCCAGGCTGACCTCGGCGCCCTGGTCGCGACAGCGCTGCCCTATCTCTGCCAGCGTGTCCTGGCGACGCCCATGAAGCGCCAGATGATGCCCTGGCCTGGCGTAGTGGCGCGCCAGGGCGCCGCCGATGGCGCCGGTGGCACCGGTAATCAGGATCAGGCGCTGGGGGGCCGTCATCTGTCGAGTCCTCCTGTGGTGGAAAAGGGGCAAGGACTGGCGCTCCGTCTCAATAGCGCCCGTACAGATAGTGCCGGACGTGTCGGTAGAGGCGTTGCCACAGCCTCAGCCTTGGCCCTTGCTGGCGTTGGCGCTCGAGCAAGGTGATCGCGGTCTCGACGTTGATCGGCTGGCGGGTAGCGGGGTCCACGTAGCCGGGATAGTGGATCAGTGCCGCTGCGACCAGTTCTTCCAGGGTGGCGCGCCGACATCGCCGAGGGGGTGTCGCTGCCTTATCCCGGGTCAGTCCCCAGCCGGCGTAGAAAGGCAGGCCATAGGTAATCACCGGGCGATTGCGGAGTAGCGCCTCGAAGCCCGCCAGGGAGGTCAGGGTATGAACCTCGTCGACCCGATCGATCAGGGCAGTGATGTTGCCCTCGGCTGCCAGCACATCGTAGGCCTCGGCGGGAACCTGCTCGCCTTGGCGTACGCCGGCGACCACGTCCGGATGGGGACGATAGAGCAGGAAGGCGTTGGGGTGGCGGCGGCGCACCTCTGCAAGCAGGGCGCGATTGGTGCGGATCTCGCAGGCACCGTGACGTACCGAAGCGTCACTTTCCACCTGGCCGATCACCAGCAGCCGGGGACGATCGCTGGGCAGCACCGGCAAACCGGGCTTGGGCGAGGCGTCGTGGCCGTCGTTGTACTTGGACAGACCCCGTTGTACCAGGCGCGAGATCAGCCTGCGTGCGCGCAGGTGGTCCCGCGGGCTGAACTCGCCATTCTCGATCAGTTCCTCGAGCTCGCTGGGACGGGTGGGGTCGTAGTGGATGCCGGCCCCGTCGATGACCAGCGACAGCGGCCGAGTGAGATCGATACCGAGCCCCACCGAGCGCAGGAAACCGTCTTCCATGCGATGGACATCGTCTCTTCGGGGATATTGGCTGCCCCACACCAGATGATTCACTGGCGTGGGTGCTGGGTCGGATGCCGTTTCAGACGATGAATCGGTCGATTTCAGCGAGCTCAGTGGCAGCTGTTCGACCCGCGACAGGGGGCCGAGGAAGTCCGTCACGAAGCCGCGCTTCCATCGCGACAGACCGTAGCATCGCCAGTGCCCGGCGCCGCGCTGTATCTGACGGCGCTGATCCTCCAGCAGGTCCAGGGTGTCGCCCAGCGTCGCTGGCTCGCCGGTATAGGGGTTGGCGTAGCGTGTGTAGCGCAGGTAGGCGGCGGCGAATACCCGGGCCAGGGATGCCGGTCGCTGACGCCGCGCACAGCGTTGTCGGTCCTGGGTTAGGCCCCAGCCGGCATAGAACGGCTGGCCGTGACAGGTGACCGGCAGGCCCGCCAGCAGCGCCTCGAAGCCGAGTTGACTGGTGACCACATGGACCGCCTCGACCACGTCGAACAGGGCCCAGGGATTGATGTCGTCGGTGATCAGGCGGCAGCGGGGACGGCCGGCGGCCCCCAGCAGGTGGCCCTGGCGTCGCCCGGCGATCACCTCGGGATGGACCTTTACCAGGATTTCGGCCTCGGGATGGCTTTCCAGGGCCTGTTCAAGCATATCAACAAAGGTGGCCTCCGAGGCCCCGCCGCCAACAATGGAAGCGTCGTCCCGGGTCTGGTCCACCACCAGCACCCTGGGCCGGGATGATTCGGACAGGCGGATGTCGGGGGCGTGGTTGTACTTGGACAGTCGAGCGAGCCGCAGGCGCGCCATCAAGGCGTTGGCCCGTGCCTCCTCGGTGGCGTCGATGTCGGCGTGGTTGATCAGGGTCTCGAGATCGGAGGGCCGGGAGGCGTCGTAGTGGATGCCGCTATGATCCACCACCAGGGAGAGGCTGGCGAAGCCTTCGTCGGCGGGCCCCCAGGAGCGCAGGAAACCGTCTTCCAGGGCGACGAAGGGCAGGCCCTTGTCCGTCGCCAGGCGCCTGGCGCGACGGGTGGTCCCCCGGTTGCCCCAGCCGAGCACCGCGGCGGGGCGGCAACGGTGGCGCTGACGCCAGGGCCGTATGCGGGAAAATTCCGGCAGGCAGGGGGCGAGTATCGGCAGCCGGGCCAGCGCATCGGTCGCCGTCAGGGCCTGGTTGTCTGTGGGGGCCTGGTTGTCTGTCAGGGCCTGGTTGTCTGTCGAGGCATAGTTCGCCGTCAGGGCGGTGGGCTGCCTGTCCTGCTCGTCCGTGTGTGGTGAAGCGCCCATGCGTGCCTGCATCTCGCCGATGATCGGGGGTCCATCGTATCAGCGTGGCGCTAGCCGCCCTGGTCTCGGGTGTGCCGCTGCCTGCAGCCCGGTGAGTCTCGGCTTGATCGGGGTCGTTCGCGAGTCTTATATCGCGCCTGGCTGCAGGTCGCTTCTCGTCGCTTCTCGTCGCTTCCCGTCGCTTCCAATCGCTTCCGGCAGCGTCAGCTTGCCAGGGGCGCCAGGGTGTCGAGCAGCGACTGCAGGAAATCCAGACCCTGGTGGAAGTGGCGCTGCAGAAAGCGACCGAGGTCGGTCATCAGGACCATCAGCAGTGCCAGGCCGACGCTGAGAGAAGTGGGGAAGCCGATATTGAATACGGTCAGCTGGGGCGCGGCGCGATTGAGGATGCCGAGTGCCAGGTTGATGGTCAGCAGCGGGGCGACCAGCGGCAGCGCCAGCAGCAGGCCGGTGGCAAAGATGGTGCCGCCGTAGCGGGCCAGCAGGATGAAGGCTTCAGGGTTGAAGCGTTGGATGCCGATGGGCAGGGTCTCGAAGCTGGTGATCAACAGTTCCAGCACGATCAGGTGGCCATTCACCGCCAGGAACATCAGTAGCGTGATCATGTACAGAAAGCGCGAGATCACGACCATGTTGGTACCGCTGGAAGGATCGAAGAAGGTGGCGAAGGCCAGGCCCATCTGCAGTCCGATAAATTCACCGGTGGCCTGTACCACCACCAGGATGACCCGCACGCACAGGCCCATGGCCACGCCTATGATCAGCTGTTCGACCACCAGGCCGAAGCCCGCCCAGGAGGCCACCGGGACATCGGGCAGCGGTGGCAGCATCGGCGAGATGACCACACTGATGGCACCGGCCAGCCCGATCTTGGCCTGGGTAGGCACCGCGCTGTGGCCCCACAGGGGGGCGCTCAGCATCAGCGCGGTGATGCGCATGAACGGCCACAGGAACAGGCTGAGCCAGGCATGCAGCTGGGTGAAGGTGATCTCGACCATCAGGACGCGGGCGCCTCGGGGATAGGGCCGGTGGCTTCAGCGCAGGTGGCCCGGCTCAGGACACCAGCGCCGGGATACTGGTAAACAGCTCCCGGGTGAAGGTGATGATCAGCTGCAGCAGCCAGGGACCGGCCAGCACCAGCACGGCAAACACGGCCAGGATCTTGGGAATGAACGACAGCGTCATCTCGTTGATCTGGGTAGCGGCCTGGAACAGGCTGACCAGCAGGCCGGTGAACAGCGCGGTAAGCAGCAGCGGCGCACCCAGCAGCAGGGTCACGCGCATGCCCTGGTAGGCCAAACTCATGACGGTTTCGGGATGCATGACGAGTCTCCTTGCTGGCGCCGCCTTGTCTGGGCCCGTAGGCCTGTGCCGGGGCCCTGTCGTCGGGGGCCTATAAATAGAAGCTTTCCGCCATCGAGCCGATGATCAGCTGCCAGCCGTCCACCAGCACGAACAGCATCAGCTTGAACGGCATCGAAATGGTCACCGGCGGGACCATCATCATGCCCAGTGACATCAGCACGCTGGCGACCACCAGGTCGATGATCAGAAAGGGGATGAAGATGGTGAAGCCGATCTGGAAGGCGGTCTTCAGTTCGCTGGTGACGAAGGCCGGTACCAGCACCTGCAACGGCACGTCCTCGGGACCGGCCAGGGGGCCGACCTCGGACAGGCGGGCAAACATGGCGAGGTCCGGCTCTCGGGTCTGGCCCAGCATGAACTCGCGAAAGGGCTGCTGGGCGAGCTCGATGAACTGGCCAAAATCGATGGCGTCGGTGGACAGTGGCAGCCAGGCGTCCTGGTAAACGTCGCTGAGCACCGGCGACATGATGAAGGCGGTCAGAAACAGCGCCAGGCCCAGCAGCACCTGGTTGGGTGGCGTCGAGGCGGTGCCCATGGCGGTACGCAGCAGGCTCAGCACGATGATGATGCGGGTAAAGCTGGTCATCATCAGCAGCGCCGTGGGCAGAAAGGCCATGGCGCTGAGCAGCAGCAGGGTCTGCAGCGACAGCGACCATTTCTGCCCGCCGTCGGCCATGGGTTCACTGATCAGGCCCGGGATCTGCTGGGCCTGGGCCGGGCCGGCAGCCAGCAGACAGACAACCAGGGCCAGTCCGAGGCTGGCCACCAGTGGCGTCCAGGGACGGGAGTAGAGGCTGCGTTGAAGAAGTATCAACTGTCGCATCACCGCTCTCGCCGACCAAGGTTGGCCTTGAGAGCCTGGCCCAGGCGCTCGCCAAAGCTGTCACCCTGCGGCGCGTCCGGCTGGGCGGGCGTCGCCTCGTCGGTCGGAGCGGGCAGGCTGTCCAGCCGATTGACCTGACCGCCGCCGACGCCGAGCACCAGCCAGCGATCCTGGACCTGGACCACCACCACGCGCTCGCGCTGACCGACGGCGGTGGAGCCGACCACCTTGAGTCGGGACTGCTGGCCGTGAAAGCCGCCGCCCCGCCGCTTCAGCCAGGCGGAAAGCCCCAGCAGGATGGCGATGATCAGTGCCAGGGCGGCGGCGGTCTTGCCCAGCATGGCCAGCCCCAGCAGGCTGTCGCCTCCCTGGGCCAGTCCGTCGACGGCGGCGCTGGAGGTGGTCTCGTTCATCGGTTGAGCTTCTGCACCCGCTCTGAGGGGGTGATGATCTCGGTGATACGGATGCCGTAGCGGTCTTCGACCACCACGACTTCGCCCTGGGCGATCAGGTAGCCGTTGATCAGGATGTCCATCGGCTCACCGGCCAGCCCCTCCAGTTCCACCACCGAGCCTTGGGCCAGTTCCAGCAACTGCTTGATGGTCAGGCGGGTGCGACCAAGCTCCACGGTCAGCTTGACCGGGATATCCATGATCATGTCGAGCTCGCGGGCAGCGCTGGAGGAGGTGCTTTCACCGAGCGGGCGGAACACGCTGTCTCCTGCGGCGCGCGCTGCGGCAGGGGTATCGCTTGAGGCCTGCTCGCCCGGGTTCTCCTCGGCGGCCTGCTGTTCGGCCATGGCATCGGCCCAGGGGTCGTCCTCGCGAGCGCCATCGCTGGTGGCATCGTCCTGTTGTTCGGACATGGCGGCGGCCCAGTCGTCGTCGCCGACAGGGGAGTCGGGTTTATTGGGGTCAGTCATGGTGCGATTCCTTGGAAGGAGGCCGAGAGCCTTTGACGAAGGCGTTGCTGGGCTGGTGACCGGCGGCGTGGTCGAACATCCGCAGGACTCGGAGGGCGCGCTGGTCGCGCTGGCTGCCGTATTCGCATTCCATCACCGGCACCTCGTCGACCTGGGCGGTGACGGTATCGGGCAGTTCGAGCGGCAGGATGTCACCGACCTTCAGCGCCATCACCTCGGCGATGCGCGAGTCGATGGTGGCGAAGTTGGCCACCAGCTCTACCTCTGGATGACGCAGCTCGCCGGCCATGCGCCGGTGGAAGGCGCCGTCCTTGTCGCGACTGTTCTCGCTCAACGGGTTGGTCAGCAGGTCCTTGAGCGGTTCGATCATGCTGTAGGGCATGCAGATCTGGAAGCTGGACGAGAGGTTGCCGACCTCCAGATGAAAGCTGGTGCTGACCACGATCTCGTTGGGCGAGTTGGTGATGTTGGCGAACTTGGACTGCATCTCCGAGCGCAGGTAGCTGATGTCCAGCGGGTAGACGGACTTCCAGGCCTCGCTGTAGCCATCGATGGCCATGTTCAGCACGCGCTGGATGATGCGCTGTTCGGTATTGGTGAACTCGCGCCCTTCGGACTTGGTGACGAAGCGGCCGTCACCGCCGAACAGGTTGTCCACCACCATGAACACCAGGCTCGGGGGAAACACGATCAGGGCCGAGCCCTTGAGCGGTTTCATGGCGATGATGTTGATGTTGGTGGGCACCGGCACGTTGCGCGAGAACTCGCTGTAGCTGAGGTAGCGCACGGCGTCGACGCTGATGTCGGCGCTGCGCCGCAGCAGGTTGAACATGCCGGTGCGGAAGTGACGGGCGAAGCGCTCGTTGATGATGTCCAGGGCCTGCAGACGCTCGCGGATGATGCGCTGCTGATTGGCCGGATCGAAGGGGCGCAAGCGCCCTCGAGCTGCGTTGTCTTCGCCCTCGGCATCGTCGTCGCCGCTGACGCCCTTGAGCAGTGCGTCGATTTCTTCCTGGGACAGGAGATCGTCTTGAGACATGGGGGCGACCTATTGGACGATGAACTCGGTGAACAGCACATCATCGATATGGATGCGCGGACGCTCGGGGCCGAGCACGTCTTCCAGGGTGGCGACGATATCCTCGGCCAGGGCCTTCTTGCCCGATGCGCTGACCAGTGTCTCGGCCTCGCGGTCCGACAGCAGCAACAACAGCTGGTTACGCACCTGGGGACGGTGCTGTTCCAGCGTCTCGAGGCTAGCGTCATCGCTGAGCTTGAGGGTCAGGCCGGCGTACAACAGGCGCGGTCCGGCGTTGTCTTCGGCCAGGTTGACGGTGAAGGGCTCCAGCTTCAGGTAGATGGGCGCCGTATCTTCGACCGCGCCGGTGCTGGCCTGGGCCATGTGCTCGCCGAAGGTGTCTGCTGATTCTGCGTGCGCCTTTTCCTGGTACAGCAGGTAGAACCCGGCCGCGGCACCGAAGGATGCGAGGATGACCAGGATCACCAGACACCAGATGAGCCGTCGAGATTTCGCCATGTCCTGAAGTCCTGAGCCTGTGGCCCCTCGAGGGGCGGTAATGTACTAGCGTGCGGGCGTGCCACATCTTTAGTATGCCGTCAGGCATCGGCGATCGATGGCGAGAACAGGCACCGAGTTCGTGCCTATCTTGGGTATTTGTGAGGGAGAGCCCCGCCGCTCACGCTGTGTAGCGGCAGGGGGTGCCTGGAAGGGCGTGGGTCAGGCGCAGGCCAGGCGCGTACCCAGCCCTATGCGTCAGGCGTAGATGTCCACGCGGCCATCGTCTGAGTCGTGGCGCTGGTCAGGGGCAGAGCTTGCCGTGGTGGCCGGCTCCATCGACTCGCCCTTGCCCTGGCCGGAGGCTGCCAGCGATGTCTGGCCGCGAGAGTCCGAGGGTTGCTGGCCGCCAAACTGTGCGCCCTGGTCGCTCACCGAGGCGTCACCGAGCTGGATGCCCTGTTCGGCCAGGGCTTCGCGAAGCTGGGGAATGGCCTGCTCAAGGGCCTGGCGCACCTGGGCGTGGGCCGAGAAGAACTGGGCCTGGGCACCGTGCTCGCCCAGCTTGAGGGTCACCCCCAGCGAGCCGAGTTCGGCAGGGTGCAGGCGTAACTCGACCTGCTGTTCGCCCGCACCGCCCTGACTGGTCAGTCTTGCCAGGGTCTGGCCGAGCTGCTGCGGCCAGGCGGCCTGGTTGAATGACAGTGAGGCATTGGTACCCGGGGGCATGGCGGCGGCCAGGGAGGAGCCAAAGGGCGACGCGCCCCGTGCCTGTGAGGCGGTGGGCGAGAGCACGGCATCCAGCGAAGCGTCGGCCTCGCCCCGGGCAGCGCCAGCAAGGATCTCGCCGGGACGCAGTTCCGCAGCGCCTGACCCTGTGCCCTGGGCCATCCAGCCGGCCGTGTCTGGAGCCAGGGCGCCGGGTGCGAGGCCCGCCGGGGCAACGGGTGCCTGTCCTTGTAAATTACCCTGCGCATTGCTGCCGGCGGCCATGGCTGCCTGCTGCGCCGCCGAGGGAGCGCGATCCACCGGATGCTCGGCCCTGGGGAGTCGATGCAGCGCCGGGAGCGCGTCCTGTGCCAGGCGTGACTGGGCGGGCGCATTTTCCGTGGCGGCGGTGGCGTCGAGGGCGGCGCTCTGCAGTGCTGGGGCCTGATTCTGGACCTGGACCTGGACCTGGGCCTGGGCCCGAACCTGGGGCGAAAGCTGAGACTGCGCCGACGGCCCTGATAGCGGAGACGTCGAGAGCGCCGGTGTGGCCTGGGCTGCGACGTCCAGCGGCAGTGCCTGCTGACTTGCGGCGCCGCCTTGTGTCAGCAGTGCATGCGCCCCGCCGGGGAGCTGCCCGGCAAGCGCTGCGCCTGTAGCGTCCCGCGGTGCGCCGTTCAAGCCTGGTGCGCCGAGTGCTGATGACGCCAGCTGGTCTGCGCCAGCAGCGGGCTGCCCGTGGGGGCCCGGGGCCGATGAGGCAACGGCCAGCAGTGCCAGAGTCCAGTCCTGGGGCTCGCTATGGTCCTGATCACTGAACGCCTTGTCGCTGGTCTGGCCATTGGCGGGACGCCCGGTATTGTCGAGGGGGGCCGCCTGGCCGCCGAGTGCGGCCAGGCGCTGGGCGAAGTCGCCACCGACCGGTGCGGCGGCGCCCTTGCTGCCACTGGCCTGGGAAGAAACGGGGCCTGCCAGGCCCAACAGGGTGAGGTCCATGGTGAGTTCCTTTAAGGTCAGTAGCCGCCGGGCATGGCGCTGCCGCGCTGCAGTCGGCTGTTGATCAGGTCGTCGCTGGAGCGCTGTTCCTGGCGGGCCTGCAGGCGCAGGCCTTCCTGGGCACGGCGTTCGGCCAGGGTGTCGTAGGCGCTGAGGCGCTGCTGTTCGTGTTGCCACTCGCGCTGGCTGTCGCTGACCTTCTGGCGCTGTTGCTGGAGCGCTCGTCGTGCGGTGGCCAGGGCATCGTCAAGCGACAGCAGGAAGCGCTGAGTATTGTGCAGGGTGGCCGGATCGATGCCACTGCGCATGTTCTGGTGCAGACGCTCGGCGTATTCCTGTCGGTAGTGTTCCAGCGACGACAGCTGATCGGCGACCTGACGCTCGTCTCGGCGGGCGCTGGCAAGGTGCTGCATCGCCTGGTCGCGGGCGTCCCGGGCCAGCTCTGTCAAGGTGTCCAGAGGGGTTCTCATGGGGTTCCTCCCAGGGTGGACGAGAGCGCCTGACGCGAGGCCTCGAGGGTGGCGCATTCGTCGATTCGCTGTTGCAGAAAGGCTTCCAGATCCGGATAGCGGCGCACGGCTTCGTCCAGGCGAGGGTCGTGGCCGGGCTGGTAGGCGCCCACGCTGATCAGGTCACGGTTGCGCTGGTAGCGCGAGAACATGGCCTTGAATCCCTGGGCCTGGCGGCGCTGGCCGTCGTCGACGATGGCGTTCATGGCCCGGCTGATCGAGGCTTCGATGTCGATGGCGGGGTAGTGGCCGGATTCCGCCAGGCTGCGCGACAGCACCACGTGGCCATCGAGGATGGCGCGGGCGGAGTCAGCGATGGGGTCCTGCTGGTCGTCGCCTTCGGTCAGCACGGTATAGAAGGCGGTAATCGATCCCCCACCGGGCTCGGCGTTGCCGGCGCGCTCCACCAGCCCCGGCAGTTTGGCGAACACCGAGGGCGGATAGCCCTTGGTCGCCGGAGGTTCGCCGATGGCCAGGGCGATCTCGCGCTGGGCCATGGCGTAGCGGGTCAGCGAGTCCATGATCAGCAGCACGTTCTTGCCGTCGTCGCGAAAGCCTTCGGCCAGGCGGGTGGCATAGGCGGCGCCCTTGAGTCGTTGCAGTGGCGAGGTGTCGGCGGGGGCCGCCACTACCACGGCACGTCGCCGGCCCTCGGGCCCGAGGATGTTGTCGATGAAGTCCTGGACCTCGCGGCCACGTTCGCCGATCAGTCCGACCACGATGACGTCGGCTCGGGTGTAGCGCGCCATCATGCCGAGCAGCACCGACTTGCCGACGCCGGAGCCGGCGAACAGGCCCATGCGCTGGCCGCGGCCGACGCTGAGCAGGGCGTTGATGGCGCGGATGCCGACGTCGATCTGTTCCTCGATGGGAGCACGAGACAGGGGGTTGAGCGGCGGTGTGGCCAATGGCGCCCGGGGGGCGTCATCCAGCTCATCGAGACCGTCCAGCGGAGCCCCGGTGCCGTCAACGACCCTGCCCAGCAGGCTCTCGCCCAGCGGAAAGCGCCGCGAGGCATTGACGCTACCGTCGCCCAGGGGCAGCACCCGGGCGCCGGGCATCAGTCCACTGATCTCGCCAAGCGGCATCAGAAACAGGCGATCGCCGGCGAAGCCGACGACCTCGGCCTCGGCGTAGTCGTGCGCTGAGCCGGCAGCGGTATGATCTGCCGTGCCGGGGAGCTCGATGCGACAGCTGTCACCCAGCGCCACCTGCAGGCCGACGGCTTCGATGACCATGCCGGTGGCGCGCACGACGCGGCCTGTGGCCCTGGTCATGGGCAGGGGCTCGACGCGATGGGCGACGGCCTTGAGGGCGTGCTGCCAGCGCTGCTGGTGGATCTGGGGGCCGTTCATGGCGCATCGTCCTCGTGGGCGACGCCATGATCCTCTGGTTCGGGGGTGTGGCGCGGGGCCCTTCTGCGCACCTGGCGATTCACCGCCTGCCAGCGACGCTCCCAGGTGGCGTCGATATCGCCCTGTTCGCCGCTGACCCGGCAGCCTCCACGGTGCAGACGCTCGTCGGCGCGCAGGGTCCAGCCGGCGGCCTCGAGCTGCTCGCCCAGGTGGCGCTCCACCAGGCGCAGATCGAGCGGGTGCAGCCACAGGCGCTGGCGTCCCACCAGTGGCGGATCGGTGTGCAAAAGCCGTTGGACCAGCTCCACCACCTGGCGTGGCCGGGCCTTGAGGGCGTCATCCGCCAGCTGCCGGCCGGTGGCCAGGGCCAGATCGGTCAGATCCTCGGCCACCGCATCGTCCAGCTCGGACAGTGCCGTGCGGAACTCGTCGACGAGTCGGCCAAGTGGTGCCAGGGCCTCTTCACAGCGTCTGTTCAGGGCGTCGGCGATCTCCTGCTCGGCGCGGGCGCGGCCCTCGGCCAGGCCCTGCTCGAGGCCCTGGGCCAGTCCTTTCTGGTAGCCCTCGTCGTAGCCCTTCTGGTGGCCCTGGGCATGGCCCTCGCGGTGGCCCGTCTCGCGGGCCCGGCGGCGCTCGTCGTCGAGTTCCTGGCGAGTGGGCGGGCGCGGGGTCGCTGCGGCCTCGGTAGTGCCGTCGTCGCCTTCCTCGGGCAGCTCGCCCATGTTCCAGCGGCGCCATTGGCTCATGCCGAGACCCTCCTCGCCGGCGTGCCAGGTTCACTGAATCGAGGTGTCCTAGACATAGGCTTCGTCGCCTCCGCTGAGCACGATTTCGCCGTTGTCGGCCAGGCGACGCACCACCTGCAGGATGGCCTTCTGCTCGGTCTCCACCTGGGAGATACGAATGGGCCCTCTGGCGTCCATGTCTTCCTGCAGCAGGTCGGCGGCGCGCTGGGACATGTTGACCAGGAACTTGGCCTTGAGCGTTTCCGGGGCTCCCTTGAGCGCGATGACCAGGCTGTTGGTCTCGATCTCCTTGAGCAACAGCTGGATGCTGCGGTCGTCCAGGTCGCCGATGTTCTCGAACAGGAACATCTCGTCGATGATCTTCTGAGCCAGGTCCTCGCTGTGGGCGCGCACGGTGTCGATGGCGGCCTCTTCCTGGGTGGTGTTCATCAGGTTGAGGATCTCCGCCGCGGTACGTACACCACCCATCTTGCTGCGTTTGAGGTTCTGGCCGTCGAGCATGCTGGTGAGCACTTCGGTGAGTTCCTGCAGTGCCGCCGGCTGGACGCCGCTGAAGGTGGCGATGCGCAGCACCACATCGTTGCGCTGCTTGTCGTCGAACAGCTCGAGCACGTCGGCCGCCTGGTGGCGCTCGAGGTGCACAAGCACGGTGGCGATGATCTGTGGATGCTCGTCACGGATCAGCTCCGCCACCATGGACGGCTCCATCAGGTTGAGGGCGTCGATGCCGCTGCTGGTGCCGGCGGTTTCGAGGACGTCCTCGATCAGGCTGGAGGCCCGTTCGGTGCCGAGCGCCTTGGTCAGCACCGAGCGGATGTGCTCGCTGGAGTTCATGTTGAGACCGATGAACTCCTCGGTCTCGGTGTGGAAGTCGTGCAGCACGCGACGCATCTCTTCGTGGGAGATCTGCCCGAGCTGGGTCATCTCCCTTGATAGCTGCTGGATTTCCTTGGCATTGAGAAACTTGAACACTTCCGCCGCGCTGTCCTCGTCCAGGGCCAGCAGCAGTACGGCGCTGCGGCGGATGCCGCTCGAGGCTTCGATGTTAGTCATTGGCGTTCATCCAGCTGCGTACGATCATGGCGACCATGCGGGGATCTTCCTGGGCCAGCTCGCGCAGGTCGTTGAGGTTCTGTTCGTAGGCGCTGGCCTTGCGCCGGCGGCGGTTGTCGCGGCCGTAGGTGGCGTCCTCACCGTCGGTCGTCTCGCTGTCACCCTCGGACGCCTCTTCGTCGTCGCTCTCGTCGTCGCCGACCCGTGCCGAGAAGGCGCTGGGCATGGGGGCCGGGGCCACCGGAGCCTCGGTATAACGACGGATCAGCGGACGCAGCACGAGCAGGTAGAGCAGAGCGACGGCCAGGATGATCAGCAGATAGCGACCGAGTTCCTTGGCCAGTTGATGGACCATCGGGTCCTGCCACCAGGTGGGGGCTGCGACCTCGGGTGCCTGGGCGAAAGCACTGTTGACCACCGACAGGGCGTCGCCGCGGCTTTCCGAGAAGCCCATGGCCTGACGCACCAGTGCCTCGATCTCGGCGAGTTGTTCCGCTGACAGGGGGGTGAGAGTGGCTTCGCCTTGCTCATCGACGCCGTCCTGGTAGTTCACCACCACCGCGGCGGACAGGCGTTCGATGCCTCCCTTCTGGTACTGCACATGTGATACCTGTCGATCCAGCTCGTAGTTGGTGACGTCATCGCGCCGCAGGCGTTGCGGTGACGCCTCTTCCTGTTCGGCGGTATCGGCGGCGGCCTCGTCGTTGTCCTGCTGCGCGGCATCACCGTTGTCGATGGGTGACGCGGCGGTACCTGGCGCGGTGTTGCTCAGGGCGCCGGGAATGCCGCTGGCCAGGTCACCCTGGCCATTGATGTCCAGGCTGGTCTGGCGACTGCGGACCGCCGCCTGTGCGGGCGGCTGGTTCGGGGTGTAGCGCTCCTGGGTCTCTTCACGCTGGGAGAAGTCGATCTGGGCGGTGACCTGGGCACGCACGTTGGCATGGCCTACCAGCGGCGCCAGGATGTCCTCGATGCGCCGCTGGTAGGAACGCTCGATCTCGGCGACGTAGTCCAGCTGCGAGCCATCCAGCCCCAGGCCGCCAGCGTCGGCAGATGACAGCAGGCGCCCGTTCTGGTCGATCACGGTGACGTCTTCACCGGCCAGGTCGGGCACGCTGGAAGAGACCAGGTGGACCATGGCGGCCACCTGACCCTCGCCGACACGTCGGCCAGGCTCGAGTGTCAGCACCACCGAAGCCTTGGCCGGCTGACGCTCGCGTACGAACACCGAGTCCTTGGCCAGGGCCAGATGGACACGGGCGTTGGCCACCGGGCCCAACGAGGCGATGGATCTGGCCAGCTCGCCTTCCAGGCCGCGCTGGTAGTTGATCTGCTCGGCGAACTGACTGATACCGAAGGCCTGATCCTGCATCAGTTCGAGGCCGACGTTGCCGCCGTGGGGCAGGCCCTGTTCGGCAAGCTGCAGGCGCAGGGTGTGCAGCTGGTCGTCCGGCACCATCAAGGCGTGGCCGCCGGCGGAAAAGCGATAAGGCACCCCGCGGCTATCGAGTTCGGTGATGATGGCGCCGCCGTCGGCTTCGCTGAGATTGCTGAACAGGACTCGGTACTGCGGGCGCGAGGCCCACATCACCAGGGCAATGATCAGAGCAATCGCGGCGGCGCCCCCGATCATCAAGGGAATCAGGGGTTTGCCGCGTAAGCGGGATGTCAGCCCGGACAGGGGGCCGGAGCTTGAGGCGGAGGCCGCTGAGCTCATGGACGACTCCCGTCGGGGGACGGCAAATGGGGGCTGTTCATTGGCATGACCGGTGGTCCGTGGGTCGGGTGGCCGCGGGCGGTGCCCGGTTCTGTGTTGATGCCCATTATCCCGGGGCCGTGGCCAGCCAATGATCGAAATAGCCCATGTTTTGACGGCCATTTGCTTCGATGACGGTGCGCTCGCTCTTGTTAGGCTTGCTGTCGTGGAGGCGATGCGCCTCCGTCACCGGCCAACGAGACACAGGACCCGTCATGTCGACTCCCGCGATGCAATCGGCCCTTGCCCAGATGACCACCATGGCCCGCGAGGCCAGCCAGGTGTCGTCCCCGACACTGGGGGGCAACACCGAGGCGGCCCAGGCCGACGCCGGCTTCGCCGACGCCTTGAAGTCGTCGATCCAGCGCATCAACGAGCTCAAGGCCACCGCCGATTCGCAGGCCAAGGCCTTCCAGGCCGGGGTGCCGGGGGTCGAGCTCAACGACGTCATGGTCGACATGCAGAAGGCCAGCGTGGCCTTTCAGATGGGCCAGCAGGTGCGCAATCGCCTGGTATCGGCCTACAGGGATGTGATGAACATGCAGGTGTAGGTGCCGCGCTCGGCTACCCCCTCGGCGATCCCCCCATCGTCTGCCGACATCTTTATGTAATGTTTTGCTGATATTCCTTCGGCACCCGCTCGCCCGAGAAGCGGGGCAACCAGGGATATTCGCTCCATGACGTCTTTTCGAACGCTCTCCATACGTGCCAGCGGGCTGCTGGCGTTGTCTCTCTTTCTGATATTGATGGTCGGACTGGGTGGACTGGGCCTCTATGCCAACCAGCAGGGACGAGAGGCTTTCGATGTAATGCGCGACGAGCACGTCGGTCAGTTCCGTCTGCTCAATCTTGCCCAGACCAGGGTCTTTCGTTCACGCGTCGAGATGGATCGGGCGGCCAGGCTGACGCGGGTGCCGTCCTTCGATCGACCGGGTCCGGTGATCGCTTCTGCCGAGACGTTGCTAAGCGAGGCCAGGGAGGCCTTCGAGGCCTTCATGGCAATCGATGTCGGCGAGGCTCAGGCAGACACCAAGGCGACGCTCGAGCGCCACTTCCGCTCGCTGGTATCCACCGGCCTGGAACTGCAGCTGATGTTGCTCAAGGAGGGAGACCTTGGCGCCTATGATTCGGGCCAGGCTCGACTGACCAGCATGAGCCAGGCCTTTGTCGATAGCGTGGAGGCCTTTTCCACCCTGGCGCTGGAGCAGGAAGAGGGACTGGCTGCCGGCTTCAGGCACCTGGCAGACAGCATGAACCTCGCCCTGGCGGCGGCGCTCACCCTGGCTCTGGTGCTGGCCATGGCAATGGCTCTGACGGTTCGACGCTACCTGCTGGTCCCGTTGAAGCAGCTGCTGGAACACTTCGAGTCGATGGCCCAGGGCCGACTCGAGCGTCGCCTGCCCGATATGGGCAGCAGCGAAGTGGGCCAGCTGTATCGGGGCGCGGAGTCACTGCGACGGGCGTTGGTGAAGAACATTCGCGGGATTCGCGAGACCAGCGATGACCTGCGTCACAATGCCGAACGCATGCTCGATGATGGTCGCGAACTGGCCACCCGTACCCAGCGCCAGGCATCGGCCCTGGAGCAGACGGTCGCCAGCCTCGAGCAATTGACGGCGACGGTGGCCCAGACGGTGCAGCATCTGGGGGACGCCAACCGCCTGGCGGGCGATGTGGGCAAGCGTGCCAGCAAGGGCAGTGAGGGCGTTGCCGCGGTGGCGGCGGCCATGGACGAGATCCAGCGCCATGCCGACCAGGTGCAGGCGATGGTCAAGCTGATCGACGATATTGCCTTTCAGACCAACCTGCTGGCCCTCAATGCCTCGGTGGAGGCTGCCCGTGCCGGCGAGCACGGCAGAGGCTTCGCGGTGGTAGCGGCGGAGGTGCGCGGCCTGGCGGCGCGCAGCGCCGAAGCGGCCGGCGAGATTCGCAGCCTGACCGGTGCTTCCAGCAAGAGCGTGGCCGATGGCGCGAGGCAGTCCCGCGCCGCCGATCTGTCGATCCAGGGGATAGCGGCGGCAGTCGGGCAGTTGGGGGGCCGAACCGCAGAACTGGAACAGGCCGCCGGAGAGCAGCATCAGGGCCTCGATCAGATTCATCGGGCGATGGCCGAGATCGATGCTGTCACCCAGCGCAACGCCCAGATGGTCGAGCGCTCACGGGAGGAAGCCGAACGTCTGACCGGCACCGCCCTGGCGCTGGGGCAGTCCAGCGCGCACATGCAGCTGTCCGACGAAGACGACGACACCTGCATCGGCGAGATGATGCTAAAAACGCGGCGCTCGTGGTGGCGGGGGCTGCAGGCCTGGCGCGAGCGCCGGCAGGCCAGACGATTCGCGCAGGGTGTCAGTGCCTGACGGGCGCGGCCCGTTTCCCTATCGTCGATGAGTCGCTCGGGAGCCATTCGGGAGCCGTCCGGGAGCCGTCCGGGAGCCATTCGGAAGGCGAAAGGGGGTAATCGTCAAACTTGGGCTAAAGAGGCATTCTCGATGGCCGATAGTCGCTTGTGTCGACCTTGCAGCCGCAAGGCGTAA
Organism: Halomonas sp. H10-59; assembly: GCF_040070555.1. Classification (NCBI taxonomy): domain Bacteria; kingdom Pseudomonadati; phylum Pseudomonadota; class Gammaproteobacteria; order Oceanospirillales; family Halomonadaceae; genus Halomonas; species Halomonas sp. H10-59. The sequence goes on along the minus strand of NZ_CP098828.1, from coordinate 4,562,768 downwards.
CCCTTGACAGAGAGCGACATGATTCATTCCTTGAGATTTCGGCTCCTGCTGACCACCGTGGCCGTCATAGTGGTGGCCCTGGCCATCAATGGAGCGGTCAACCTCAGCATTCTGCATCACCATCAGGAGCGCCAGGATGCGCAGCAGCTGGCCTCGGTCGCCGAAGGCAATCGGGTGGCCATCGATGAGTGGGTGTCGAGCCACGCACGCCAGCTCGAGGCACTGGCGCCGGCAGTGTCCGATGCCGAACCCCTGGCGGCGCTGCTGCAGTTGCAGGCCGGTGGCGGCTTTCTCACCACCTATCTGGCCGAGGCCGCGAGCGGAGATGTGATCTTCTCCGACGGCTGGGATGCCCCCGCAGAGTATGATCCGCGTCAGCGCCCCTGGTATCAGCAGGCCGTTGAGGCTGAAGCGACCGTGGTGACCCCTCCCTACAAGGATGCCAACACGGGGGGGCTGGTGGTGACCTTCGCCACGCCCTTCTTTAATGAGGGCAGGCTCGAGGCGGTGGCGGGTGGCGATATCACCATCGACGGTGTGATCGATGTGGTGGCCGACATCGCGCCGACGCCGAGCAGTTTTGCCTTCCTCGTCGATGGTGAGGGAGCCCTGGTGGCGCATCCTGATGCCACGCTGAGCCTGGCGCCGGCGACCGAGCTGTCTGCGCGTCTGACGCCGGATTTCCTGACGCAGCTGGGTGACCAGGCACGCCCTGTCACCGTAGACATCGGCGGACGGCAGCGCGAGCTTCTCGCCACGCCCATCAGCGGTACCGACTGGCGACTGGTGATTGCCCTGGACAGCCGGGAGGCCGGTGCCAGCCTTCAGCAGGTGACACAGGCAGCGCTCTGGACCCTTGTGATCGTCGGCCTGGTGGCACTGCTGCTGCTGAGCGTGCTGCTGACCCTCGCGCTCAAGCGACTGTCGATTGCGCGGGATGCCATGGCCGACGTCGCCAGTGGCAACGGAGACCTGACCCGCCGCCTGCCGGAGGACGGCAAGGATGAGGTGGCCCAGATCGCGAGTGCGTTCAATCGCTTCGTGTCGCGCATGGAGGCGGTGATGATCACCATCCGGGACAGCAGCGAGTCGGTGCGGGTCGCCGCCGGCGAGATCGCACTGGGAGGGCAGGACCTGTCGCGACGCAGCGAAACGACCGCATCGAGCCTGCAGCAGACCTCGGCATCGATCGAGGAGATCACCAGCACCGTGGCGCATACGGCGGCCGCCTCGCGCGATGCCAGGCGGCAGTCGGGGGAGGCCACCGACGTCGCCGAGCGAGGCGGTGAGGTGGTGGACCAGGTGGTGGATACCATGGAGTCGATCACCGAGTCCTCTGTGCAGATCGGCGCCATCGTCAAGGTGATGGATGGTATCGCCTTTCAGACCAACCTGCTGGCGCTCAATGCTTCGGTGGAGGCGGCCCGGGCCGGGGAGCATGGCCGTGGCTTCGCCGTGGTGGCCAGTGAGGTACGCCAACTGGCCACCCGGTCCGCCGAGGCTTCCCGTGAAATTCGTAGCTTGATCGAGACCTCCGGCGAGCGCGTGGCCAGCGGTACCGAGCTGGTGCGCCGGGCGGGCGAGACCATGGGCGAGATCGTTCAACAGGTCGGGCGCGTCACGTTGAGCCTGGACGAGATCAGCGTGGCGGCGGAAGAGCAGAGCGAAGGTATCGCACAGGTGAATATCGCGGTGGCGGAGCTGGACCGCATGTCGCAGCAGAACGCGAGTCTGGTCGAAGAGTCCTCTGCTGCCACCGAGCACCTGCTGGAACAGGCCGACCGACTGGGGCGGATGGTGGCAGGATTTACCCTGAGTGAGGCTGCCAGCTCTGCCTCAGCGCCGGCCAATCACCCCGAGCGGGTTGCCGCGCCAACCCCCGCTTGATGTCCTGATAGTGAGCCGGGGGCCGGGTCTTTCCGGCCCCCGCTTCAACCCTCCACTTCAACCTTCCACTTCAACCCTCCAGTTCCAGCCCAGGTTCTTCCCCCTGGCGGCGCAGAGCCTGAGCTGTTCCCTGCCCTGCTTGTCACCCCAGGCCAGCAGGCACTCTGCGTCCCGGCCTCCTCTCGACGAGAGATGCCGGGGCGCGCGGTGTCCTTTGGTGGTCTCTCCCATGACAGGCCCCACGCTATCTACTTTCTACCTTTCTCTGTCCCTCTGTCCCTCTGTCCCTCTGTCCCTCTGTCCCTCTGTCCCTCTGTCCCTCTCTGCCTCTGTCCCTCCCTCTGTCCCTCTCTGCCTCCTGATTCTTGTGTTCCTCCGCGCCCTGCAGGGCGCCCGTCACCACGTGCCCGGTGACGGCGGAACGTCGATTGGGGGCCAGGAGGGCCTCCTTGAGAAGGATCAGACTGGAGGAAGCGCGCGCCTGGAGCGGCCTGGGAGCTAAAGTTCGGCACAGTTAATTGCCCTGCTCAATGGCAACTCCCTCATAAAAGCGGGCCTCTGGGCGCCCCCTCATGACCTTGGCGCCGAGTCGGGGCGTTAGAAGCTTACATTTGTTGGATGCTGGCACTTCTGACGATCAAGAAATGTTCTGCGCCAAGATGGTGAAGTTTTAATGAAAAACAATACCGTCGAAGTTAATTAATAAAGTTCTATGCCGGCCGTGCCTCACACCTAACCTAAATTCTCCAATGCTTACTTTAATTATTGTACCGAAGAACTAGGCACGAAGCTTTTAAATGTGCCGCAACGAAATTATTGCAATGAGCATGCTTTTTTCGGTCTTTGTTTTTTTGTTATGCCTTTGATTTTTTTGATCTTTTGCTGATTTTTTTGGCGTGTGTGGATTATGGCCTTTTAGATATTTTTTTGTATTGCAGCATAGTTAAAGGGAGGCGGATTACTCTCTATGCAGTAACCGTTTATTGCCCGCCAATAACCTCGCCCGTGTCTGGATGGAGAAGTACAAAAACATTAGTATCGATGATTGTGATCAAGTGTTAATGAACCGTTATCAATGTTACTCGTCTGTTTGCTACCACGGTCGAGGGCAAAATTCGTTGAAGCAGGGCATGGGAAGGCGTCCGTGACATCCCGGGGCGGTAGCGTGCTTCATCGCCATCAGGTCCAGTGCCCCTCTCCTGCACCAACTCGCGGATCACATGCCGCGCCCACTCTCCGGTGCCTGGAGCCTTGGTGCTGCTGTGGGCTATTCGGGCCAACGGCTGCGGCTACGTCACGCGGGTCGAGTCGGCCGAGTCCACGCATTCAGCCGGCGAGTGTTTCCCTTTCCGAGGACTTCGATCCGTCATGGAACTACTACCCGATCGCCAGACACACCTCCGACAGCTGGAGGCCGAATCGATCCATATCATCAGAGAAGTCGCAGCCGAGTTCCGTTCTCCGGTCATGATGTACTCGATCGGCAAAGATTCATCGGTGATGCTGCATCTGGCGCGCAAGGCTTTCTTTCCCGGCACGCCCCCCTTTCCGTTGATGCACGTGAACACCACCTGGAAGTTCCGCGAGATGATCGCCTTTCGCGATCTCATGGCGAAGCAGTCCGGCATGGAGCTGATCGAGCATATCAATCAGGAGGGGGTCGCGGCCGATATCAATCCCTTTGATCACGGTAGCGCCAAGTATACCGACGTGATGAAGACCGCCGCTCTCAAGCAGGCACTTGATCACCATGGATTCGACGCAGCCTTTGGGGGTGCCCGCAGGGATGAGGAGGCGAGTCGTGCCAAGGAGCGCATCTTCTCCTTCCGTGACAGGCATCATCGGTGGGAGCCGAAGAGCCAGCGTCCCGAGTTGTGGAGCCTGTATAACGCCAAGGTGAACAAGGGGGAGTCGATTCGCGTCTTTCCTCTCTCCAACTGGACGGAACTGGATATCTGGCAATACATCTATCTCGAGGGAATCCCCATTGTGCCGTTGTACTACGCCGCACCGCGGCCCGTGGTGGAGCGGGATGGCATGACGATCATGGTCGACGACGACCGGCTACCGCTGCGGAAGGGCGAAACGCCCCAGGAACGCTGGGTAAGATTCCGTACCCTCGGCTGTTATCCCCTGACCGGTGCGGTGGAATCTCGAGCCGCGACTCTCCCCGAAATCATCCAGGAAATGCTGCTGACGCGGACCAGCGAGCGCAGCGGTCGAGCCATCGATCATGATCAGGCGGGGTCGATGGAAAAGAAGAAGCGCGAGGGGTATTTCTAAATTAGTTGGAATGGATGTTCGTCTGCCGTCTTGTACTGAACTCGCGAATTGCCGATGGGGGGGGGGGCCGGGAAGGCGGCTACACCCATCTCTTCACCAGACGGCAAAGGCCGCGACTGCGTGGCTCGCCGCATTCCTCCACGCTCCGCTCTTCCAGTCTCCAGATTGCACTCCGGTTCAGCCCTAGTCTCCTCGGCATCCTTGTCCGGGTGCTGTGGCTTGCGCCTCTACCAGGAATTCGTCATGTCCCATCAATCCGAGCTGATCGCCAGCGACATCGAACGCTACCTGAAGGAACACGAGAACAAGGACCTGCTGCGCTTTATTACCTGCGGCAGTGTCGATGATGGCAAGTCCACTCTGATCGGGCGCCTGCTGCATGACTCCAAGATGATCTACGAGGATCAGCTGGCCGCCATCACCCAGGCATCTCGCACCAGCGGCACCACCGGTGACGAGGTGGATCTCGCGCTACTGGTGGATGGCCTGCAATCAGAGCGTGAGCAGGGGATCACCATCGATGTGGCCTATCGGTTCTTCTCCACCGAGAGACGCAAGTTCATCATTGCCGACACGCCGGGGCATGAGCAGTACACCCGCAACATGGCGACCGGCGCTTCCACGGCCAGTCTTGCGATCATACTGATTGATGCTCGACACGGTGTGCAGACCCAGACGCGTCGCCATAGCTTCATCTGCGACCTGCTGGGCATAGAGCACCTTGTGGTAGCGGTCAACAAGATGGATCTCGTGGCGTATGACGAAGATCGTTATCTGCAGATCGTCGACGAGTATCGGCTCGTCATGGATCGACTCGAAGCCCGGGATATACATTTTGTCCCGCTGTCTGCGCTGAAAGGCGACAACGTGGTCGAGCCCAGCAGCGAGATGCCCTGGTATGACGGCCCCAGCCTGCTCACGCTGCTGGAAGAGGTCGAGATCAGGCACGACCAGAATCTGCGAGATGTGCGCTTGCCGGTTCAGTTCGTCAACCGCCCCAATCTGGATTTCCGGGGATACGCGGGCACCCTCAGCTCCGGTGTCTTGACTCCCGGACTGGCGGTCAAGGTGCTGCCGAGCGGTACCACCAGTCAGGTGAAGCGCATCGTTACCATGGATGGTGATCTCGATGCGGCATTTCCCGGACAAGCGGTGACCATCACCTTGTGCGACGAGATCGATGCATCGCGCGGAGACTGGATCGTAGGGGTCGATGATCAGGTGCCGCTTCGGTCGGAATTCGTGGCCGATATTGTGTGGATGCACGAGTCCCCGTTGGAACCCGGGAAATTGTATGACATCAAGCTGGCCACTCGGGACCTTGCGGGAAAGGTTGTCGCCATCGACTACCTGGTGGACGTCAACACCCTGGAGCAACGGCATGGGGAGCAGCTGGATCTTAATGCTATCGCGCGTTGCCGTGTCGAGCTCACCACCGCGATACCTGTCGACGACTATCGTACCCACCCTGGCACGGGTTGCTTCATTCTGATCGACCGACTTAGCAACCTTACCGTCGGTGCCGGGATGATCCACAGTCCGTCGGATGCGGAGCTGCCCTACGAATTCCGCAAACACGACAGCAAGGCCAGCGTGGTGTGGAACCGCACCACGGTAACCCAGACCATGCGAGAGAGGATCAATGGCCACCGTGGCTGCTGCGTCTGGTTTACCGGGTTATCGGGCTCCGGCAAGTCGACCCTCGCCAATGCTCTGGAGGTGGAGCTCAATCGACGCGGGTATCACACCATGCTGCTGGATGGCGACAATGTCCGGCATGGGCTATGCAAGGACCTTGGCATGGGGGAGCAGGACAGGGCGGAGAATATTCGGCGAGTCGGTGAGGTTGCTCGGCTGTTCGCAGAGGCTGGGGTGATCGTTATTACCGCATTTATTTCGCCGTTTCGAGCAGATAGGGAGGCGGCCAGGGCGCTCTTTCTTAGCGATGATTTTGTCGAGGTGTTTGTCGATACGCCTCTGGATGTCTGTGAAGAGAGAGACCCTAAGGGACTGTATCAGAAGGCGAGGGAAGGCAAAATTCTGGATTTTACTGGCATCAATAGTCCTTATGAGGCGCCTGTAAAGCCAGAGGTTTCCGTCAATACAGAGATAATTAGCGAGCAAGATATTATTGCGAAATTGCTAAAACATCTGTAACAGTTATTCGTCGTTTATCGCATGACGACGTCGGGAATTTCGCTATGATTATGCTTCGATATTGCACGTTTTTAAGGTCGATTTCAGCCGATGGAAGGGCGCCTGAAAGGGCCTCGGGTCTTTCGAGGAAAAGCGTCTTTCGCCGGGGTGCCACGGTCACGCTTCTTCTTGCTACGGTGCTGATCACCGGCTGTGTTCAGCGTCCGCTTACCCAGCCGAACAGTGCCCAGGGGATCATGAGCGAGCCTTCCGGGATCCCTGCCTCCAGCGACTTGTCGCGGTTTCTTGCCCAAACCCCCGCCGGGAGCGCCACCACACTATCGAGTAGCCCCTGGGGAGCGAATGTGGAGGTGGTGGCTGACTCCCCCTACTTCTCTGCCAGCAGGCGCATATGTCGTCACTTGACAGTGACTCGCCGGAGCAACGGGGATCGACTGGCGGCCGTTGCCTGCAAGTCGGGAGAAGGCGCCTGGTTTACCAGTCGCCTGGTAACGGCGCTGTACAACGGAGCGGAGACCTGGTGATGACGATCATGGATGAACGGCTCGGCAGGGCGGTGCTGTATCTGGCAAGACGGCTGGCGTTGCCTGTGTTGTTGCTGATGGTGAGCTGGTCGATGGCGAACTCGGTCGCTGCGCAGGGTATTGCTCTGCCGGACGATATCTTGCCTCAGGCTCGGGAGCAGACGGATGAAGGGACGATCAATGACTCGCCTCGCGCCAACTGGAGCAACGATCGCTACGGGCCGCCCTCGATACCGTCACCGATCGATGTGGAACTGCTTCCTCCCTTTGGCGCCAACCTCTTTACCGGTGGGTTTCGAGGCACCATGGCAGATGGGCTCAACCGTGACTATCGCATCAAACCTGGTGATCAGGTCACCCTGAGAGCATGGGGGGCGGTGGAATTCGATCGAGTGGTGCCCGTGGATGCCCAAGGCAATATCTTTCTCCCGTCGATCGGCCCCCTCGCCGTGCAGGGAATGAGTCATGGCCAGTTGGATGCTCGGGTTCGAGAAGCGATCCAGAGCATCTATCCCGAGAACGTGCAGGTGTACACCAACCTGCAAGGCGTTCAGCCCGTCGGTGTCTATGTCACCGGCTATGTGCACAGCCCTGGACGTTACGCGGGCACCCCCTCGGATTCGATTCTGTACTTTCTCGATCAGGCCGGGGGGATCGACAACGCCCTTGGCAGCTATCGCAGCATCAGCCTGATGCGTCAGGGGCAACGCCTGGCCAGCTTCGATCTCTACGACTTTTTGCTGGATGGCAGGATCGCTCGGCCTCAGTTGCGCGACGGCGATACTATCGTGGTGGGTGAACGAGGCCCCTCCATCGCGGTGACCGGTGATGTGGAACGCGCCTACCGATACGAACTACAGTCTGGCCAGTTGAGTGGCAGCGATCTGGTAAGCCTGGCCCGCCTGAAGAGTGGTGTGTCTCACGTATTGCTGCGCGGAGAGCGTGCAACAGGCCCGGTTGCCACCTACCTGACGCTCGACGAATTTCTCGCGCGCCAGGTCCAGCCTGGTGATGAGGTGATCTTCAATGCAGATCATCAGGAAGGCACCATCGTGGTTGCCCTCGAGGGGAGTTTTCTGGGCCCGTCGAGGTTTGCCCTGCCGCGGGATGCCCGGCTCGGAGAGTTGCTGGACGCCGTCGCCATCCTGTCCGACATGTCGGCCAGCCACAATGTGTCGATTCGCCGAGAAAGCGTAGCACGGCAGCAGAAAGAGGCGCTCGAGGATAGTCTCCGTCGTCTGGAAACGACCTATCTGGGAACATCGTCATCCACCGATGAGGAGGCCAGAATCAGGATTCGCGAGGCCGAGCTGATTCAGATGTTTGTGGCGCGGGCGCGACAGCTCGAACCCAGCGGTCGACTGGTGGTCGCCAGTGATCAAGGGGTTGCCGACATTCGGTTGCAGGACGGTGACGTCATCACGTTGCCGGAGGCCATGGATTCGGTGCTCATCAGCGGAGAGGTGGTCGTGCCACAGGCGGTGGTCTATCAGCCGGGTTCTGGTCTCGACCACTATCTTGATGCCGCAGGTGGTCTTACCCAGCGTGGCGATGAGGACAACATATTGGTGGTTCGCCAGAACGGCGCGGTGCGGAATGCCGACGATATCACCCTGCGTGCAGGAGACGAGATTCTGGTGATGCCGGCTGTCCCCACCAAGAATCTTCAGTTGGCAACCAGCCTGACCCAGATCCTTTATCAGATTGCCGTGGCCACCAAGGTGGCGATCGATCTCTAGAGGGGGGCAGCATGTCGATGATTGGCAACTCCGTGCAACGCCACCCTTGGGTGGTGACGCGTAGCGTCTGGTACGCCATGTTCCTGCGAGAGGCCATTGCGCGCACCATGTCGGATCGCCTGGGCTGGTTCTGGATGATCGCGGAACCTGTGTTCTTCACACTGATCATGGTGGCCATCCGCAGTCTCATCCGCGGAGACGCCCTTATCGTGGGAGCCCCTTTCATCCCATGGATGGTGGTCGGACTGATGGGATTTTTTCTGGTTCGCGAAGGGATGATTAGAGGGCTGGGAGCCATCAAGGCCAACCAGGCGCTGTTCGCCTATCGGCAGGTCAGGCCCGTGGACCCGGTGTTGGTGCGCAACGCCCTGGAGGGGCTTCTGCGATCACTGATATTTCTCTTGTTCATCTTCGGCGGCATGTTGCTCAAGGTCGAGGCGCTGGCACCTGACGACGCCCTGTTGGCACTGGCGTGGTGGCTCTCGCTCTGGCTGCTGGGCCTGGCGCTTGGGCTAATTGTCTCCGTGCTTGCCACCCTCATCGCCGAGGTGGCGATCGTGCTACGGATGATGATCATGCCATTGTTGATCCTATCCGGTGTCATTTTCCCGATCCATCACATGCCCCACTGGATGCGTGAGTACCTGTTGCTCAACCCGATTGTTCATGGTCTGGAGCGACTACGTGGCGGTTTTTTTGAAGGGTATTGGCAGGTCCCTGGTACCAGTGCCCCCTATTACTGGATGGTGACGCTGGCACTGCTGTCACTAGGATTGATGCTACACCTTCGGTTTCGACATCGGCTGATGGCGCAATGATCCAGATAGAACACCTCTACAAGCGCTATCACCATCACAAGGTCAGGGACTGGGTGTTGAAGGATATCAACCTGACCATCCCCCACGGCGTAAGCGTTGGAGTGTTGGGGAGAAATGGCGCGGGAAAGTCGACCCTGCTGCGATTGATTGCCGGCATGGATACGGCTGAAAGGGGCTCTATCCGGCGCGATGCTCGGGTCTCCTGGCCGATGGGACTGGCCGGAGGTTTTCAGGGGGCCTTGAGTGGCCGTCAGAACGTCAAGTTTGTTGCCCGTGTCCATGGTGGTGGTCGTGACGTCGGAGCCATCATCGACAAGGTGCAGGAATTTGCAGAGCTCGGGCCGGCCTTCGATGACCCGATTCGTACTTACTCCTCCGGGATGCGTGCGCGACTCAATTTTGGTCTGTCGCTGGCGTTTGATTTCGATGTCTATCTGTCTGACGAGGCGACCTCGGTGGGCGATCGGGTATTCAAGGCCAAGGCGACCCGTGCCTTCAAGGACAGGGTCAATCGCGCAAGCCTAGTCATGGTCTCCCACAGCGAAGGCATACTGCGCGAACTGTGCCAGGCAGGCATCTATCTGAAGCATGGCGAGGCGTTCTGGTTTGACGATATCAGAGACGCCATTCGCAGCTATCACCAGGACAGTGACAGCAAGGCCAAGGCCAAGGCCACCGGCGGCCCCGGCAATGGGCCACGCCACGATGGCGAGCCGCAAGCACCCCGGTATCCGTCACCTGCGCCGACACCGGGTATCGACACAATGTCCCTGGATACGCTCAAGGCATTGCTGGGCAAGCGCAGACAGCAGCTGGAGCGTATCCAGAAGCGCCTCGATGCTCTGGAGATGGGGCGTGAGAACGCAGACGAACTGGTCGACCCGAGGGTCCGTCAGGAGCTCATTGCTCGCCTTCACCTGGCGAAGCAGCGCTTGCATGAGGTTCGTCGCGCGGTACAGACGAAAAAGCGAGCCACACCCGCCAGTGGCAAGGACGATTCGGGGAAGGATTCGCGGAAGGAGTCGGAGAAGGGTTTCGAGAAGAAAGAACGGTAGCCACCAGGCGATGGCAAGGCGTCGCTCACTGAGGACTAGATCCCGACGGTGGTGCTCGCATTCAGAGGCGTCCGGATGCCCCGCGACGTCGCTCCAGCAAGGAAGCCAAGATAATGTTGCGATGGATTGCTCGGCAGCCCCATTGGGCATTTGCCTGCCTGTCGATATTGGCCATGTCCTTCTACTGGCTAGTCTGGGCCGAGGATCGGTACGTATCCGAGGCCGTCGTGGTACTGGAAAGCCCACAGATCGCTGCCCCAACCTTCGACTTCTCGAGCCTGCTTTCCGGTGCCAGCGTCGATAGCGATATGTTGCTTTTGCGGGAGTATCTGCTTTCTGTGGATATGCTCAAGAAGGCTGATGAACGGCTCGACCTGAGGTCTCATTACAGTGAGAACGGTGACTTTCCTGCTCGTCTGTGGGACGCCGAGGCTCCCATCGAAGACCTTCATGAGTATTACCTGAGTCGCGTAGAGGTAACGCTCGATGACTACGCAGGGGTCCTGAAGCTGGAGGTCCAGGGCTTCTCTCCCGAGTTTGCCCAGCAACTGACCTCGCTTTTACTGGCGGAAGGTGAAGCGCACATGAATGCCATGGGGCAGCGCCTGGCTCAGGATCAAGTACGGTTCCTCGAGCTTCAGGTAGAGCGCCTGTCCGATCGGTTGGATCAGACACGCACGGATCTCCTGGACTATCAGAACGAGCATGGTCTGGTGTCTCCTACCTCGACCGTGGACAGCCTCAACCAGGTGGTGGCCAGTCTGGAAGGTGAGCTGGCAAGACTGGAAGCCCGGCGTAGCGCCTTGGCCAGCTTTTCCAGCCAGCGTTCATCGGACATGGTGAGAGTCGAGAGCGAAATCACTGCGTTGCGTCGTCAGATCGATCAGGAGCGTGAGCGACTGGCAAAGGCCACAGGAGACTCCCTCAACCGCCTGTCCTCCGAGTATCAGCGGCTTGAACTGCGGGCTCGCTTTGCCCAGGAGACCTATGCCAGCGCTCTCGGTGCATTGGAGGGCACGCGCATCGAGGCTGCTCGCAAGCTTAAGCAGATCAGTATCTTGCAGAGCCCTCTACTGCCCGAGTACGCCACGCGTCCTGAGCGCCTCTACAACCTGACCATCTTTGTGATCGTCACTCTGTTCCTTGCCTTCATTGCCAGCATGCTGTGGCTGATCGTCCAGGACCACAGAGACTGACGCTCTTGCTGATGGAACTACCGATAGCTGTCGTCGGACGGCTGCCGCAATGAAGCCCTTCATGTTGAAGAGCTCAGGGCTCACGCTTCCTGTCATCCTCTCTTCCTTCCCGCCCGTATGCCATTTCTAGCGTCCTCCCTGGCGGGGCGGGCAGAATTTCCAGTCCTCTCGGGGTTCTTTCATGATCAAGACGTTTCTCGTGACCGGTGGTGCCGGTTTTATCGGCTCGGCCGTGGTGAGGGAGTTGATTACCCACACCCCTCATCGTGTCGTCAATGTGGACAAGCTGACCTATGCCGGCAATCTGGCATCCGTAGCGTCTGTCGCCTCCGATCCTCGCTATATCTTCGAGAGAGCGGACATCTGTGATGGCGCGGCAATGAGCAGAATTCTGGACAAGTACCGCCCCGATGTGGTGATGCATCTGGCCGCTGAAAGCCACGTTGATCGCTCCATCGACGGGCCTCGCGCCTTTATTCAGACCAATGTGGTGGGCACTCTGGTATTGCTCGAGGCGGTACGCGGGTACTGGGAAGGAATCAGGCAACAGGACAGCGACAAGGCCGATGGTTTTCGGTTTCACCACATCTCCACCGACGAAGTCTACGGAGACCTCGAGAATGATGGCAGCCTGTTCACCGAACAGACCCCCTACGCGCCTAGTTCGCCCTACTCGGCCAGCAAGGCGGGATCGGATCACCTGGTGCGGGCGTGGACGCGCACCTATGGCTTGCCTTGCCTGGTGACCAATTGTTCAAACAACTATGGTCCGTTTCACTTTCCTGAAAAACTGATTCCTCTGATGATCCTCAATGCGCTGCATGGAGAGGCTCTTCCTGTCTACGGTGATGGTGGACAGGTACGAGACTGGCTCTATGTCGAGGACCATGCGCGCGCCCTGGTGCTGGTTGCCAGCGAGGGAAAGGTTGGAGATACCTACAACATTGGTGGCCATAACGAGAAAACCAACCTCGAAGTGGTACACACAATCTGTGACCTGTTGACGGAAATGGCTCCGGACAAGGGCGAATATCGTGATCTGATCACCTACGTCGCCGACAGGCCTGGCCACGACCGGCGCTATGCCATCGATGCATCCTACATTCAGCACACGTTGGCCTGGGAGCCACGAGAGACTTTCGAGTCTGGCCTTCGCAAGACAGTGTCCTGGTATCTGGCCAACGAGTCGTGGTGGAAGGCGGTGCAGGATGGTAGCTACCGGGCCGAGCGCCTGGGGGTGTTGTCATGAGTGGGCTCTTGCTTGGTGCCTCGGGCCAGGTGGGCCATGAGCTTCACAAGGCGCTAGCCATCCATCTGGATCTTCATGCGCCTGACCGCAGGACCCTGGATCTGACCGACCTTGATGCGGTGAAACGCTGTCTGGACCACTATCGCCCCCAGTGGGTGATCAATGCTGCTGCCTACACCGCGGTGGACCAGGCAGAGACCGATACGGCGACTGCCTTTCGACTCAATGCAGAGCTGCCTGGCTGTCTCGCACGCTATTGTGCCGATCACGGGGCACTGTTGACGCACTATTCCAGCGACTACGTCTATCCAGGCGATGGCATTCGGCCCTGGACGGAAGATAGTCCAACCGACCCTTTATCTTGCTACGGCCAGTCCAAGCTTGCCGGCGACGAGGCGGTGCTCGCCAGTAGATGCGACGCACAAATCTTCCGGACAAGTTGGGTTTACAGTGCCAGGGGCAACAACTTCATGAAGACCATGCTGCGTCTGGGGCGGGAGCGGGCGTCCCTGGCAATTGTCGACGACCAGGTGGGGGCCCCTACGCCAGCACGCCTGATTGCTGACGTGACCTTGCATGCGTGGCAAGTCTACCGCTCTCGTCCCGAACTGACCGGGCTCTACCATCTGGCACCACGGGGTTTCGTGTCCTGGTATGACTTTGCCCGAGAGATTTTTCGTCTCGCCCGTCTGCACGGCCTTCCTCTCATGCTCTGCGACGACCAGCTGTCTCGTCTGGCGACGAAGGACTATCCCACACCAGCAAAGCGTCCACCCAACTCCCGGCTGTCGGTCTCTCGTCTTGAGAACGCCTTCGACATCTCGCTCCCTGACTGGAGGGGACAGTTGTCTCTCACCATGAAGGACTACCTAAGGTAGGCCTGCCGCCGCAAGGCGTTGTCCGAAAACTAGAGGTTACCGCCATGAATCGGAAGGGAATCATCCTTGCCGGAGGCTCCGGTACGAGACTTCACCCCATTACCCATGGGGTCTCAAAACAGCTTCTCCCTGTCTACGACAAGCCGATGATCTACTATCCGCTCTCGGTGCTAATGTTGGCAGGAATAAGAGAAATACTGGTGATATCTACACCGGATGATCTACCGGTCTACCGTCAGTTGCTCGGTACCGGTGACCAATTTGGTGTTTCCTTGTCCTACGCAGAGCAGCCAAAGCCAGAGGGACTGGCCCAGGCTTTTATTATCGGCGAGAAGTTTATTGGTGATTCTCCTGTCTGTCTCGTCCTTGGCGATAATATCTTCCACGGACAACACTTTTCCGAGCAACTTCTGAGAGCCTCCGACCAGGCTCGAGGTGCCACAGTGTTCGGCTATTTCGTCAAAGACCCGGAACGCTTTGGTGTTGTCGAGTTTGATGAGAAAGGGCGTGCGGTCTCTATTGAGGAAAAGCCCAAAAAACCAAAGTCATCCTATGCGGTGACGGGCTTGTACTTTTATGACAACTCCGTGGTGGACATCGCGCGGAGCGTCAAGCCATCGGCTCGGGGAGAGTTGGAGATAACCTCGATCAACAATGAATATCTACACCGTGGTGAACTTCACGTAGAGCGTTTGGGGAGAGGATTTGCCTGGTTGGATACAGGTACTCATGACAGTTTACTTGAGGCAGCGCAGTACGTGCAGACAGTCGAACATCGACAGGGGCTGAAGATAGCCTGTCTGGAAGAGATTGCCTGGACTCAAGGCTGGATCAGTGACGAGTTCCTGCTTTCACAGGCAAACAGCCTTTCCAAGACAGGATACGGGGAATACCTGCTACAGCTTCTGGCCGCGAAGGCTGTTGGTCAGTGACAAGGCTACCTGATGGTGGAGGTGACGTGCATGAAAGTTGAAAGGCTGGCTATTCCTGATGTCGTGCTATTTACGCCAAAAGTGTTCGGTGACGAAAGAGGTTTCTTTATGGAAACCTTTCGCCAGGAAACATTTGATGAAGTCTGTGGTGAACACAAGTTTGTTCAGGACAACCATAGTAGGTCGAGTCGATCGATACTCAGGGGACTGCATTATCAGCTGAAGCATCCCCAGGGAAAGCTGGTGAGAGTAATCAGGGGAGAGGTATTCGACGTAGCCGTCGATATGCGAACGTCCAGTGCCACCTATGGTAAGTGGGTAGGCGTTTTCTTGAACGAAGACAACCGACAGATGCTCTGGGTACCACCTGGATTTGCACATGGTTTCTACGTTACCAGTGACGATGCCGAGTTTGTATACAAGTGTACTGACTATTACGCGCCTTCAGACGAAATGTCGGTGCACTGGGCAGATACTATCCTGTCAATCGACTGGCCATTGGACAACATTGAGCCACGAGTTTCCGATAAGGATGCTCGAGGGATGTCGTTTGTCGAGGCTCCTGGCTACTAGTAATTGCCTGAGGAAGTAGACGTGGTAGAACATGAACCAAGAAGTGGCCCGGCGGTCTCAATGAGCAAGTGCAACACCTGATCGATCAGGTACGCTATCGCTATGACTCATTGCTACCACCACCTTACTACTGAAGAACGTGCCACCATCATGCTGATGCGTGAAGGTCACTCGATACGCTCCATCGCCAAGTTCCTTGGGAGAGCTGCCAGCACGATTTCTCGAGAACTGGCTCGGCATGCGGTACCTTCTCATGCTGGCTACGACGCCAGTCTGGCGGGTTTCAGGGCCACGCTGACGCGACATCGAGCACGACGACAATCTAAGTTGCGCCTTGGTACGCCTCTCTTCGATCTGGTGACCTACCTGTTGCGCAAGTACTGGTCTCCTAGGCAGATAGCCATCACACTGAAGCGCATGTATCCAAATGACCCTACACGTCAGGTCTCCCACGAGGCCATCTACAACGCGCTCTATGTGATGCCCCGAGGCTCGCTGAAAAAAGAGCTCATTGCTTGCCTTCGGCAGGGGAAGGGAAAGCGGCGTCCACGCAGTCGTGGCAAGGATCGTCGCCGCCAAACTCCTGACTTGGTCAGTATTCATCTCCGGCCGCCTGAGATCGAAGATCGGTTGATGCCCGGGCATTGGGAAGGCGACCTCATCATGGGGGCCAGCAACCGTTCTGCCGTAGGCACGTTGGTTGAGCGCACGACACGCTTCGTCATACTGGTGAAAATGGACGGTACGACCGCGACGGATGCGATGGTCGGCTTTAGTGACAAATTGAACCGTGTTCCACGCTCACTACGGCTGTCGATGACCTACGACCAAGGGAGCGAGATGGTCAAGCATGCCGAAATAACCCAACGTACCGGGACAGCCATCTACTTCGCCGATCCACACAGCCCGTGGCAACGTGGGTCTAACGAGAATACCAATGGTCTGCTTCGACAGTATCTGCCCAAAGGAACGGACCTATCGACCTACACCCAGGAGGAGCTCGATGAGATCGCAGACTCACTCAATACCAGGCCTAGAGAGACGTTGAACGCCAAGACGCCTCTGGAGGTATACGCGGAGGTTCTCCAGAAGTCAGTGCCCGGATCTCCGGCACTCCAATAGTGTTGCGCTTGTAGGTTGAGACCGCCCCCTCCCTCTTCGCAATCACCACACTTGGCTACACTGGCGTTGTCGGCACGCCTGAGGCGAATGCAGACTTCCTTCAGTTGGCGAGCGACCAAACCGCTGCGAGATCTCGGTGGGTTGTATCACAAGTACATCAAAAAATGCTCCCGCATGGACTTGCTGCCGATCCATGAACTGGAGCTGATGACCCGCAATAACAAGGTGGTCTGGGTATCTCGCGGTGGAGATCCACAGTTCCTGCTCACCCCGATCAATCCCGCTGTGCTTCGCCAAGGTGGATGGTTCAGCCTCGAATACGACTTTTCGGCGACTCAGGCAGTGGATCAGTGTCTCTATATTGATTATGGCGATGGTTTCCAGGCAGATATCGTGTGGGCCCGTCATGTGGAAAAGAGCGGCCACCAGAGCCTGGTCATTTACTTGCCGATGGGAACACAGGCATTGCGGCTGGACCCGATGACTCGACCTGGAGAGTTCCGGTTGGAGGATCCGGTGCTGAAAAAGATCGAGACGCCACAGATTCCGCACCCCTGGTCGGGGCTGGATGGATATCTGAAGTGCTGCGAAGGCTGTGAATTTACGCTTGCCGCTGCCCAGCAGCTCGAGCGCCGCCTGGAAGGGGAGTTCCATTGGCGTTCCCACGGTACCGATCCGGCCTTCGTCGTTCGTCATCGCCGAGGTCGAGTCATCGAGCCTGGGTGGTGTCGTATCGAATTTGTTCTCAGTGGCGAGTATCAGCACCAGGTCGCCAAGCTATATATCGATCACGGAGAGGGCTTCAGTGAAACTCACGCCTATCCCATACCCTTCCAGTCAGGGAAACTGGCGACAAGGGTGATTCAGCTTGAGCGAAGTATTGTCAACATACGCTTTGACCCATGGGAGCGGGAAGGAAGCTTCCGTCTGGAGCGACTATGCATCGACAATGTCGATGCCGAAGAGGCTTGGGATGCGATTGCCGGGCGTCTTGTCGAGACTGCTCCTGAGTACATGGACTTGAAAAAGGCCGAGGTCCTTGCGGGAGTGGGTAGATCTGCTCCGGAAACGGATGAAGGTGACGGGACGGCAAAGAAAGCCGAGTTGGCGGATGCCGAGGACGACGCCGCACGCGAGACCCGCCTTCTCGAAGGGTACGCGGAAACCTTTATTGTCAACGAGGCCGAACTCTCCTACCAGAAATGGATAGATGAGGTAGAAGTCAATGGCCTGCCGAGCTCTGAAACCATCCGCAGCTATCTTGAGGGCCTTGAGAGTCCTGCATTAATTTCGGTGTTGGTGCCGGTTTACAATACCGATGAAACGCTTCTGAAAGCTTGCATCGACTCGGTCATCGCACAGTCTTATCCCCACTGGGAGCTTTGCCTTGTGGATGATGCCTCTCCATCACCACATGTCGAAAAAGTACTCAGGCACTATGCCAGCAAAGATAAACGCGTAAAAATACATTTTCGGCCGGATAATGGGCATATTTCCAAGACAACTAATGACGCCCTGTCGATGGCCACTGGTGACTATCTGGCATTGCTCGATCACGATGATGAATTGGCCAGAGATGCGTTGTACTTTATTGCAAAAGAGCTGGAAAAGAATCCCGATGCCCAGTTGATCTACAGTGATGAAGACAAGATCGATGTTCAGGGCATGCGCTGCGAGCCTCACTTCAAGCCAGACTGGAACATCGACCTTCTCTATTCGCAAAACTATGTTTCTCATCTGGGCGTATATCGACGCTCGTTGATCGAGAAAATTGGGGGTTTTCGAGTCGGGGTAGAGGGATCGCAAGACTATGATCTGGTGCTGCGTTGCATACCACACCTGACCGCTGGCTCAATTTCCCACGTTCCCAGAGTTCTCTATCACTGGCGCGCTATCGAGGGTTCGACAGCACTGGCTGAAGAGGGCAAGGATTACACGACCTCAGCTGGTGTAAAGGCGCTGAAAGACCATATTGAAGGAATAGCAGATGGGCGTGCGATCGTAGAGCAGGGGATTGTGGGAAATACCTATCGTGTGCGTTGGCCTATTCCTGAGCCGGCACCGTTGGTGAGCATGTTGATTCCTACGAGAGACAAGAAGGACGTCACAGAGCTGGCAGTGCGCAGCATCCTGGAGAAGTCACGTTATACAGACTACGAGATTATTCTCCTTGATAATGGCAGTGTAGAGCCTGAGACGCATGAATTTTTTGAAAAAATTCAGGCTGAAGACTCCAGGGTAAGCGTTCTCAGGTACGACCACCCTTTCAACTACTCAGCTATCAATAATTTTGGTGCAGAGCATGCCAAGGGAAGCATCATTGGTTTGGTAAATAATGATGTTGAAGTGATCAATGGAGACTGGCTCCGGGAGATGGTTTCTCATGCCTGTCGCGAGGATGTCGGCTGTGTCGGCGCAAAACTATACTATGGGAATGACACCATTCAGCACGCAGGCGTCATCGTTGGGCTTGGCGGAGTAGCAGGGCACTCTCACAAGCACTTTCCTCGAGAGTCCGGCGGTTATTTCAACCGTTTGAAGGTGGTCCAGTCTGTATCTGCCGTGACAGCGGCGTGTCTGCTCGTGAGAAAGTCGGTGTATGAGGAAGTCGGAGGCCTGAACGAACAGGACCTCAAGGTCGCTTTCAATGACGTTGATTTCTGCCTGAAGGTGCTCGATGCCGGGTATCGTAATATCTGGACCCCATACGCTGAATTGTATCACCACGAATCCATCAGTCGTGGAGCAGAAGATAACCCAGAAAAAGTTGCCAGATTCAACACCGAGATAGATTACATGCAGAAGGCCTGGGGAAAAATAATCGAACACGACCCCAGCTACAGCCCTTGCCTCACAAGAAGCCGAGAAGACTTCTCCATCGGAGGTCGTTGATGGCTTTCTTGATGGGTCGTCGTATTCGGAGAAACTACGTATCCCAGGAGGGGACATGCCCAAGAATGATGCCTTGATCAACAAGGGAGTCGTGGTCATAGGGGACCAGGATGACAAGATGCCATCTCCTATCATCGTCATTGGAACCGCGCGAGGCGGGACCTCGATGGTCGCTGGCGTGTTGGCCAAGCTTGGCGTCTTCATGGGCGACCGTGCCTCACACCCTGTGTACGAAGACGTCAGACTTTCCGAGGCTTTCGAAAAGCAGGACATGGCTCAGACAGGTTTGATTGTGAAGGAGTACCAGACCAGGTACACCCGCTGGGGCTGGAAGCGACCTTCCATCATCGACCATCTGGATGAAGTAGACGCTCTATTGCCGAATGCCAGGTATGTGTTTATCTACAAGGATATTCTTTCAATAGCGCAGCGGAATTCTATTTCCATGTTGGCCGAAATTACCGAGGGCATGGACAGAGCGCTGTCACAGTATAGAAAGACGCTTCGCTTTGTCAGGCAGAAGTCTCCGCGTGCCATGCTCGTCTCCTACGAAAAGGCCAGTGCTTATCCCGAAGCCTTTCTTTCCACTCTCGAGTCCTTTTGCGGAATTTCTCCCTCGCAGGAGGAACACCAGACGGCACTGGCCTTTATCGATCCTGAACCAGAAGACTATATAGAGGCAACCCGGATCACCAAGTCACAGGGAAGACTTCTTTCATGTGATTCACGACGTGTCAGCGGTTGGGCGCGCTATGTACACAAGAAACAGCATGCTGAGGTAGAAGTTTTTGTTGATGACCGGTCCGTGGGTGTGGTGGTGGCGAACGAACCGAACCCCGGTGGCGGTGCTCCCGCGAACGAGCCATGTGGCTTCACCTTCACCCTTCCTGCCGGTGAAAGCTTGAGCGAGGACGCCAGTGTCAGAGCCAGAGTAGTGAACGACGTTGTCGATCTTGGCAATTCTCCGGTCAGGGTGGGCTAGAGATGGCGAAGTTCTGTGTTGCCGGTATCGTCCGCAATGAGGTGGATTACCTTGTCGAGTGGGTAGCTTGGCATCGGCTTGCCGGGTTTGGGCATGTCATTCTGGCCGACAACGGTTCCGACGACGGCACCCGCTCTTTGCTCGAAGCGCTGGCAGATCTGGGAGAGGTCAGCCTGCTGTACCAGCCGGTGCTTGAGCGCAGGTCGCAGCAGTTGGCCTATCGTCGCATCCTTGGGCTGGCTCTGGGAAAGCATGACTACGTCATGTTTCTCGATGCCGATGAGTTTCTTGTGCACGAAAGCCAGCGTCACGGTGAGGAATGTCGCGAGCTGGAAAGGCTGGTGGCGTCGGGTGATGTGGGAAGCGTCAGCGTGAACTGGAAATGCTTCGGCTCCTCGGGGCTTGAAGAGGCGCGATCTGAACCGGTACTGCAACGTTTCACCCGTTGTGGCACTGCACAAGGCGCGAGCGCAGATTGTCACACCAAGAGCCTGGTACGCGTCGACCATGTCAAGGCGCCCTATTGTCATTCCTCTACCCTGGTATCGGCCTGGAAATATGTCGATGCCACAGGGGACGTGATCGAGGACTTCGTTGGCTCGCCGGACGGCAGTGGTGAGTCGGACCCACGTGGTGGGCGTACGCGGTCGATCCATCAGGGACCGCTTCGGGTTCACCATTACGCGGTGAAGTCGCGTGAGGAGTTCTCGCGCAAGCGATTGAGGGGGAGTGCTACGCGAGGCGCCAACTTCGACAAGGGCGAGGCATATTTCGGACGTTACGACATCAACGACGTTGCTCATGAGTTCCAGGCCGGCAAGCTTGCCCGCCTGGCTCGGGAGATGTCGGCGCTGAAACAGCGTCTGGCAGAGCACACCGTGCTAGATCGCCCTTTGGTGGGAGCCATCGATCATTTTGACGCCAACGCAGTCTGTGGTTGGGTGACGGACCGCAACGGCAAGGCCAGTGGTCTGGCAGTGAACATCTTCGTCAATGGTGTTCACGCGGGGCGTGCAAGGGTGGGGTTCTATCGACCCGATCTACGACGTTCCGGCAAATCCGTGGATGGTTATTGCGGGTTTCGCTGGCTGCATCCGGCGCCTTTGAAAGAAGGCGATCATGTGACCGTTTCTCTCCATGCCAATGCTTCAGTGCTGGTGGGGGGGAGTGATCTTGTTGTCGGCACATCGTGACGCGTCTGGAGTGTGGAGGTGGCTCCGCCACCGGATCCCGTGTCGTCTTCCCCTATCCCTTTTGCCACGCCGCGCCGCAGGACTGATTCCTGCGGCGCTTTTGTCAGGAGACTCCACCATGAAACCCTTGTTTTTCGTACATATACCCAAGACGGCGGGAACCAGTTTTCGTCACGGTGCTGAGCGCGCCTTTGGCTTCGACAAGATCGTCTATGACTACGGCCAGGATGCATCTCAGACCAGCGTCCTGACACGCGAGTGCATGTATGGCGAGTCCCCCGATCCTTGGCGCCTGTATCGCAGGAGCCTGGACAACCAGGCGATGATGCTGGCAGGACACGTCACCGCGGCCAAGTATGTCCCGCTGTGCGGCGTCGATCGCGCGGTGACCTTTGTTCGCGAACCGTTGCAGCGGGCGGCTTCCGAGTATTCGCACTTTCAGCGGATTCATCAGTACAAGGGCAGCTTCCGCGACTTCATGAAGATTCCTCTGATGCTTGATCGCCAGTCGAGCATCTTCAAGGGGGTCGATGTCGAGGCAATCGGGATGGTCGGCTTGACCGAACGTTACTCGGAGAGCCTGGAGTTGATCAATGCTCGCTTTGGCATCGATATCGCCCAGCGTGAGGACAACCGGGGAAAGCCGCAGGTGGGCGAATTGCATGACATCGCGCCAGAGGATGAACAGGAGTTCCGCAAACTCAACCCGCTGGATCTGGCGCTCTACGAGCGTTGTCGCAAGCTATTCGAATCGCGCATCCAGCTCTATCGCGACAATCTCCCCTTTGCTCACGCTCGACTGACGCAGTTCGATGCCGAGCGGGTGGGGGGGTGGGCCTGGTGGGAAGGTGGTGCTGATACCCCGGTGGACGTCGAAGTCTGGGTCAATGACGAACATCGCGACACTGTGTCGGCCACCCAGCTCCGTCCGTCCATGGCTCGCTTGAAGCTTCCCCGTGGCGGCTATGTCGGCTTCCAGCTGAAGGTGAATCTGTCTGCGGGTGACAGGGTCCAGTGTCGTGTTGCCGAGACCGGACAATGGTTCCCGCCGGGGCCGCGTCGAGTCGCTGTGGCCAGCAACTGAGCGGCGGGTATGGAAGGTGCCAATCGAGGTGGCGGAACACGGTCGTGGCTGAAAGGTCTTCTCGATCTGTGCCACCTGGTCGTTCAGCCTCAGCGACACTGGCAGCCTCATCATGGCCTGAGACAGCAGGCGAGTGGAGGGGACTGGGAGTGGGAGTCACTGGATGAAGACCCCCAGTTCCTGCTGTGTCGGCACCTACCGTTGCCTGGCTGGCATATGGTGGAGCTGGACCTGGACCACGACCAGCATAGCGTTGCTGTAAGGCTTTACTTCGATACGGGGGAAGGCTTCAGTGAAGACGAGTCGTTGACCCTTCCGCTCAAGGGTGGACGTATTACCAAGCGGTTGATCTACGTGAAGCGGCGACTGCGCCGGTTGAGATTCGACCCGATGGAGTCGCCGGGATACTTTGTGATCCGCCACTTTCGCGTCGTCTGGCTCTCCCCCTGGTTCGCGCATGATCGCCTGAGCCAGCGTCTGGTCAATATGCACCATCGCTGGCGTGATGTGTCGAAGCAGGAAGTGCTGGGAGTGCTTCGCCACCGCGCCCTCCAGGACGGCACCTGTTGGCGCGACCTTGCCCTGTCGGACTACGAGGAAACGTTCGAACGATTCTGCTCGGGACGAAGCTATGTGCAATGGCTGCGTGAGCGCGGATGGGATAAGAATTCGGATAGCAGTTCAGATAGTAGTTCGGATAGTAGTTCGGATGATTGCGACAAGACCTCTATGGTCTCGGCGCTCGAAGGTGGGTGGCGTTCCAGGAATAGAAGAGCTGAGCTGGACGAGATTCGTGGTGGGCTTGACGGGTGGCGAGGCAAGGATGAACGCCGCCGTAGCCTGGCGCTTGAGCGTCGTTGTGCTACTGCCGAGCGAGCTGCACAGTCATGTGTGGACACCGCAGTTGAAGCCAGGATGAATACGTTCAGGCCGATTGTGTCGATCTTGCTGCCGGTACATGATCCTGCGCCGGAACATCTGAAAGACTGTCTCGAGTCTGTGCTTCGCCAGGACTATGATCATTGGCAACTCTGTATCGTTGATGACGCCTCCAGAAACCGCGAAGTCATAGCGTTGCTGGAGCAATTTGAGGCTCGCGATTCTCGAATAGTTCTGCGTCGCCAGAAAACTAATGGCCATGTCTGTGAGGCCTCCAACGCGGCCTTGAGCATGGCCGCTGGGCCCTACGTGGCGCTACTGGACCATGATGACCTGCTGACTCCGTGTGCCTTGAGCTATGTCGCCGAGGCGCTGAGTCGCTCACCACGACCGGTACTGGTGTACAGCGACGAAGACAAGGTGGATCAGCGTGGTGTGCGCTGCGAACCTCACTTCAAGCCCTGCTTCAATCCTGATCTGCTGCTGGCCCAGAACTACATGGCGCACTTGAGTGTCTTCGACACCGCGCTGGTACGGCAACTGGGAGGCTTCCGCAAGGGGCTGGAGGGCAGCCAGGACCATGATCTAGCCCTGAGAGTCTGTGCCCACACAGAGCCTGATCGCATCGTCCATATTCCCAGGATTCTCTATCATTGGCGTGTCAGTCCTGGCTCCACGGCGATGACCAGCAACGCCAAGGATTATACGTCCCGTGCAGGACTGCGAGCGGTCGCCGACCATCTGGCACGAAGCAGTCCCGGTGCCACCGTCGAGCTTGGGCGCCTGCCCAATACCTATCGTGTCCGCTGGCCTCTGCCGGTTCCGCTCCCGCTGGTTAGCCTGATGATCCCTACGCGTGATCGTGTCGATCTGTTGGCACCATGCGTCGATGCGATCCTGTCTCGTACCCGCTATTCCAGGCTTGAGGTGCTGATCCTCGACAACGGGACGCGATGCGAGGAGACACTGGCTTATCTGGCCGAGATCGGCAAGGGAGACCCCCGGGTCAGGATTCTGGCCTGGAACCATCGCTTCAACTATTCCGGCATCAACAATTTCGGAGCGTATCACGCACGGGGTGATGTGCTCGGACTTATCAATAACGATATTGAACCCATCAACGAAGAGTGGCTCGAGGAAATGGTGCGGCACGTCGTGCGGCCGGACATCGGTTGTGTCGGCGCCAAGCTCTATTATCCCAACGATACCATCCAGCACGCCGGTGTCGTGTTGGGTATCGGGGGCGTTGCGGGCCACGCTCACAAGTATTTCAACCGCCATGCCAACGGGTATTTTTCTCGCCTGGCGCTAGCGCAGAATTACTCTGCGGTGACCGGTGCCTGCTTGTTGATACGCAAGGCGCTCTATCGGCAGGTGGGCGGCCTCAACGCGCGAGATTTGCCGATCGCTTTCAATGATGTGGACCTGTGTCTAAAGGTTCGGGAGGCGGGTTATCGAAACGTATGGACGCCCGACGCCGAACTCTATCACCACGAATCCGAGTCGCGTGGTGCCGATGACAATGCCAGCAAGCGAGCCAGGGCCATCGGAGAGGTACTCTACATGCGCCACACCTGGGGTGAGCAGCTTGATCGGGATCCGGCCTACAACCCCAATCTGACGCTGGTTCACGAGGATTTTTCTCTGCGTTGAGAGGCGTTCACCATGGCCCGGGGTTCTGGCATTTGTGGTTCTCGCTGGCTGTTGCTGAGTGATGGGGCTCTGCCCACCGAGGACATCTACTTCATGGCGACGGCTGCGCCCTGGCTTCGCTATGCAGGTGCGACAGTGACTCGCCTTGATACCCGTCGGTGGGCGTCTCCTTTGCTGTGCTGGCCCTGGCTGGATCGCACCTTGTCCGGGGCACAGATCATCGTTTGTCGAAGCCTATCCGAAGCCTGGATCGATCTGCTGGAGACGCGACGAGCTCAGGTCGCCAGCGTGCATTACCTGCTGGATGATGATCTTGATGCTGCCGCCAGGGATCCTGGCTTACCGACGGGCTATCGTGAGCGTATGGGGTGGGTGTCGCGCCGGATTATGCCCAGGCTACTGGCCCTGGCCGACGAAGTCGTCGTACCAAACGAGGAGCTGGCGGCACGAATCAGGCCGCGCCACTCCCGGGTGGTGACGCTGGCCCCTGCGCTGCTTTTTTCCCCGGAGATGGCCACCCCCGAGGCAACATCGACGGGATGGCGATTGGGTTACCACGGTACGCGGGCCCACCGGCGGGATCTGGAGCAAATCAGCTCGGCACTGGTCAGCGTTCTCGAGGCCCACTCTGGTTTGATGCTGGAAGTGGCAATGGGGCGCTACACTCCGCAATCCTTGCGTGAGCATGATCGTGTGGGCGCGCTCGCCCCCATGGCCTGGCATACCTATCTGAGGCACTTGAAAGGATCGCGGTTGCATCTGGGGCTGGCTCCCTTGTGGCCGACAACGTTCAACACTGCCAAGTCCCATATCAAGTTTCTGGAGATTGCCGCCATGGGTGGTGTGGGTCTCTTCAGCAGGCGTGCCCCCTACAGCAATATCGTGAGCGACGGGGAAGATGGACTGCTGGTCGATGATGATCCCGCGGATTGGCAGCGCTGCCTCGTCCGGTTGCTGGCGTCTCCACGGGAAACCCATCGCATGGCCCAACGGGCGTTGGAAAAGGCCCGGGATATCGGCAGTGCGGCCCACCACCATGCCTTCTGGAGTGAGCGTCAGTGCTGAAACAGACAACAGTTTCAAAGGGAGCAGATGCTGTATAGACAACAGTGATTGGTGCTTCCTTTTCTCCTTCCTCTCCCTTCCTTCCTAACTTCCTTTCTTCCTCTCTCTTCCTTATCTAGCCCTGCTTCCTGTTATTTCATTGAAGTTTGGTACCTATCTCTATCCCTATCCCTATTCCCTCTCCCCATCCTTGGCCGCCGCTCGCTATCCGCCTTGGAGGTTGGACTGCCTGCAAGGGAGTCTAGGCTCTGTCCGAAAAGTCGACGAGCGAAGGTTAGACAAGGAAAAAATCGGTGAGAAAGCACAGTTTACGGGGTGTAAATGAGTATTTTGACCGGTCTGGCGTACCAGACGATTTTTAACGCCGTATTACCGAGCGCAGGCACTTTTCAGACGAGCCGTAGCGTTAATCTGAGTTGATCAGCCTTTCCAGGGCCGACAGGGTCTGATCGATCTGGTCCGGCTGGTGCTCGCAGCTGACAAAGAAGCGCAGCCGAGCGCTACGTTCTGGCACTGCAGGGTGCAGGATGGGTTGCACATTGATACCCGCCGCCAGCAACGCATGGGACAGCTTGGCTGCCCTGGCGGAGCTGCCGAGAATAAGTGGCACGATGGCATGTCCCTCGCTGCTGCCGGTATTCAGCCCCAGGGACTGGATACCGTCCAGCAGACGTCGAGCGTTCTGCGTCAGCCTGGCGGTTCGCCAGGGTTCTTCCTGCAGCACTTGCAGAGCGCGGCGTGCTGGTGCGGCCAGTTGCGGTGCCAGCCCGACGCTGTAGAGAAACCCTGGCGCAAGGTAGCGCAGCGTATCCACCAGTGCTTGGCACCCGGCGATATAGCCTCCGCAGGAGGCAAGGGATTTGCTCAGGGTGCCCATCCAGATGTCCACATCTCCCGGAGCCACTCGGCAATGCTGGTGAAGACCTAACCCGGTTGCCCCCAACACGCCAAGCGAGTGGGCTTCATCCACCATCAGCCAGCAGTGGTGCCTGCGCTTCACCTCAACGAAACGTGCCAGGTCCGGGGTGTCACCGTCCATGCTGTAGTGGCCTTCGATTACCACCAGTACGCGCTCGAAGCGATCGCGATGGTCGAACAGCAGACGATCCAGGGCTTGGGCATCGTTGTGGGGGAAACTCATGCGAGTGGCGCCGGATACGCTGGCGCCCACCACCACACTGTTGTGGATCAGGCTGTCGTGGATGATCAGGTCCCTGGTGCCCACCAGCATGGCGATGGTGGAGACATTGGTAGCGTGGCCGCTGACGAAGGCGAGCGCATCGTCACTTTGGTAGCAGTGCGCCAGCTCACGCTCCAGGGCCCCGTGAAAGGGGCGTTCGCCGGCGACAATGCGACTGGCCGATACCGAGGTGCCGTAGTACTCGATCGCCTGATGGGTGGCGTCCAGGACACGTCGATCGCCGGCCAGGCCGAGATAGTCGTAGTTTGCAAAGTTGATGACGTCCTGATCGCCGAGTCGGCTGGTAGCCCCCGCCCTACGCTGATGACAGCGAAAGAAGGGGCTGGTGATACCGAGGGAGTCCCCTAGCGTCCTCATCATGGCGATGCGGCGATAGCCTTCGAGGCTGCGGAAGTCGGTGGTTGTGACGAGTGTTTCGGTCAGCGGGTAGTGCTCTGAGGTTGAAACAGCGCGGTCGATGGGCGTTGCCTGGGCATGACGAGCGCTGTCGATCGCCCTGGCCTGGTTGAGCAGGCGGTCTTTCAATGCCTTCCGGTCATCAGGATTCATGTCACCTCCCGTGCAGGAGCAGGAGGGGAGACTGCGTGGCGGTAGGCCAGCGCAGCGTGTTCGTCGGTTGCATCGAGCTCAGGGCTTTCCAGCAGGTCGCAGATCAACAGGGTGGTGCGATGCAGGGTCGCGGCGTCGGCGAGGGCCAATGCGGACACCTTCACGCCAAGCCGGGTCTCGATGGCCGATACCAGCTCGACGGCCATCAGCGAATCGAAGCCGAACTCGGAGAGCCTGCGCCCACTGTCGATGCGTTCCGGGTCCAGCATCAGGATGCTCGCCAACTGTCGACGCAGGATGGCTTCGACGGCCTTGCGGCGGGACGATTCATCGAGCGCCGATAGATCGAGGTCGTCGTTGCTACTTGCCTGGCGGTCCGCTTCACCGGAGTTCTGGCGCAACTCGATAAAGCGCCGCTGGATGAAGCCATGGTCGATGGCACCGATGACGGCGGCGTTGCTGACGCCTGCCGCGAGTGCTCGTTCCAGCGCGTCCAGCGCCTGCTCTGCGCTCAGCTGCCCACCTCCCATACGCTGGGACAGGGCCTGACGCTTGGTCTGGTGACGAGCCAGAAAGCCGGTGTCCTCGATGATGCCCAGGCTCAGGCAGGTGGCGGGTTTCCCCGCCTGACGGCGCCGCACGGCCAGCGCTTCCAGGCCAAGGTTGGCCGCCACATAGGCGGACTGCCCGGGGCTTCCGAACAGGGTGGTGGCCGAGGAGTAGAGCACAAAGTGCTGCAGGTCGTGATGGCGGGTCAGGCGGTCCAGCAGGATGGCGCCCAACAGCTTGGGGCCGAGTACCGCGTCCAGCTGCTCGCGAGTCAGCTGTCGCGCGAGGCCGTCTTCGATGACGGCGGCGGCGTGAATGACGCCACGTAGCGGTGGGCGCCGGGAACCGCATTCCTCGATCAGTCCAGCCAGGGCCTGCTCATCGGTGACGTCCAGCGCTGGCGCTTCTACCGTGACGCCCTGTCTTTCCATGGCGGCGATAGCGGCACTGGCCTCCGGGCTGCTGACGCCCGAGCGACTCAGCAGCAGCAGATGGCGAGCGCCGCGCCTCACCAGTCGCTCTGCACTGGCCAGGCCCAGGCCGGACAACCCACCGCTCACCAGGTAACAGCCTTCGGTATCCAGCGCCATGCAAGCCGGATTGGTAGAGCTATTGGTGGTGTTTCTCGGACCGCCATGCGGGTGCATGGTGGTCTTGGAGGCTGAGCCTGTGCGGAGTGTGTCAGGAGACGGACTGGCAGCGGCTGAAGGGTGCGTCACGATGATCTTGCCGATATGCCGCGCCTGCTGCATATGGCGGAAGGCCTCGACCACTCTGGTGGTCGTGAAGGTGGTATAGGGCAGGGCGCTGAAGGCGCCCTCGGCAAAACGGTCCATGACCTGTCGGAACAGTTGGCGGGCGAGCGCGGGACGATGTGACAGCAGTTGATCGGAGTCGATGCCGAAGTAGCTCAGGTTGTGACGGAAGGGGCGCAGCCCCATCGGGGTATCCTGGTAGAAGTCTCGCTTGCCAAGCTCGAGAAAGCGCCCGAAAGGCGCCAGCACACGCAGGTTCTGATGGATGGCGTCGCCGGACAGGGAGTTGAGCACCACATCGACACCCTGGCCATCGGTGTCTGCGAGGATCTGTTCGGCGAAGGCCAGGCTGCGTGAGTCGTAGCAGCGTTCGGCACCCAGCAGTGTCAGCAGATCACGCTTGTGCGGGCTGCTGGCGGTGGCCAGCACTTCAGCCCCTCGCCACCGGGCCAACTGTACGGCAGCCAGACCGACACCGCCGGCAGCGCCGTGTATCAGCACCCGTTCCCCGGGCGATAGCCGAGCCAGATGCTCGAGGCTGTACCAGGCGGTGAGAAACGCCGTGGGCAACCCGGCAGCGGCCACCGGGTCGAGACCTGTCGGCACCCTGGCCAGCGAGTCGGCCTCGACCACCAGATGGTTAGAGAAACAGGCCGACCCCAGCCCGACCACCGGGTCACCAATATCGAACTGGGTGACCCCTTCGCCCAGCGCCTCGACGATACCGGAGAACTCGAGCCCCAGGGTGGCGCCGGAAAAGCCCTGCTCGAGCGCCTCATCGGTGAGCACGCCGAGAGCATACATGACGTCACGGAAGTTCAGACCCGTGCCCAGGACCCTTACTCGGACCTGGTCCTTGGCGAGCGTCGACCGTGCCGGGTGGGCTCGCCACTGCAGGCGCGAGAGCTGACCGGGATGAGCGATTTCCAGGGTCACCCTGGACGCTACTCGGTCTGGCGTGGGGGGTGGTGTGAGCGCTGGCGGTGTGTCGGCGACAGGACGCACGCGCAGTGCCCGGCGATGTCCGTGGTGGTCGATGACCACCTCATCCTCGCCATCGTCGTGATGCAGATCCTGCGCCAAGGCCACCAACGCCGCTTCTCCCGAGGCCAGGTCGACCAGCCGTACGCGGGTGTTCGGCAGTTCGTTGTCGAGGGAGCGACAGCCCCCCCACAAGCCAGCCTGGTACAGGTCGATATCGGGGGTATCAGCGCCGAACAGCGCGGCGACATCGCGAGTCACCACGACCAGCGTCCCGTGGCGATCCGCCAATGTCCTTGCCCAGTCACCCAGTCGCTCAAGGGCATCCAGGCCCGCCTGGTGGGTCTCGAGGTCACCGCCTGTCTGCCGAGACGGTACGGCGGCTCGCAGGTCGACAACTTGCGGGGCGACCACTTTCCGGGCACTCGGCGCTTGCTGCGCGTTCGAGGCGCGCGCTGAGGTGACCTCCGCAAGCGAGGACGGGGCGGCAAGCGTCAACTCGAGATCATTGTATGTCACGCAGCGGGTAGCACCCGGGGGCATGTGTTGTACAAGCCGCTCACCCAGAGCACGACTGGCAGCATCCACCACCAGCAAGGTGGCTGCGTCGCGCTGTGCAAGAGGCTCGTCCGAACCGGTCTCGGTGGTGGGGCGAGCGCTTGCCGAGGGCACGGCACTCAGCAGAGTCGGAAGATGGGAGGCCTCTGTCGGGGGACGCGCCTCGACGCTGAACCCGGCCTGGCTCAGGTGGTGGCAGATCGCCTCGACAGTGGCCGGTCTGGCGTCAGGACGCAGGGAGCCCAGCGCTCGCCACCACCCTGTAGGGGGCAGGACCAGTATCAGCAGTTGCCCGTGCGGTGCCAGGCGCGCCGTGGCCTTGTCGATTGCCTCGATGCTGACCTCGAGATCCGTCGGTGTGCTCACCACCCAGGCCAGCTGGGCGCCGGGGGCGGTATGGAAGGGGGGCAGCGATGCGGCACCGTTGGACGCTTCGATCAGCGGTTGGGTGCGTTGGCTGGAGCCATCATTTGGGGGCAGGATGTCCACCATGAGGCGATCGGGGTCCAGTGTCTGGCTCAACGCCTCGCCCAACCGAGGCGCCGCGCATCCCGCCTCGACCAGATGCAGCCGTTGTGCCGAGGGTAGCGTCGACAGGATCCGGGAAACGCTGGCGAGAACCTCGTCGTGCAGGGCCTGCCACAACGCTTCCGGGATCAGCGAAGCGGCGTCGAGGGTCAGCCCTTCGATGTGCTCGACCGAGCCCTCCAGCAGGCCGGGAAGATGCAGGCCAAAACGCCCGAGTGAGCCAAGCAGAGGGAACTGCCGAGGGTACTCCGCCAGCAGCAGGCGCCAGATATCGACCGCCGCAGGAGACGCTTGCACCTCCGAGGAGGTCACTGTCGCGTCTGTCGGGTACTGAGCCAGAAGTCGACGGTAGAGTTCATTATTGCCGAGGCCGTCGCCTTCGATATCGGGCCGAGCGGCGACGAAGGCCTCCTCGAGCCAGGCAACGTTGAGACGCTCGAACAGCAGGCTGAGCTCCTCCAGGTCGCGCCCCACTGGGCCTGACATGATGCCGGCAAGGGCATTGGCCAGTCGCCTGCCTTCTTCGCCCAAGGGGGTAGGTACCAGTGGCGCCGGGGTCAGGCGGGTGGTCAGCCACTCGGTGGACGAGGAGGTTGGCAGGGCTAGTGGCGTTGTCGCGAAGCGGACCTCCTCGAGGGCAGCAACGCAACGATGCTTGCGGTACAGCCAAAGGTCGGCGGTGAAGGAGTGTGGTGAGCGTCGCGTAATGACGGCGCGGGCGTGGGTCGGTCGACCGCCGTCCTTGTCGAACTGCATGCGCGACAGGCGCACGGGCAGGTAGCCCTGCGTCGGCGGCGTCTGAGCGTTGTTCATCAGTGGCAGGCACAGTTGCAGGGCGCCATCGAGCAGACCGGGTGGCAACCACCAGCAAGGAGTGTCTTCACTGACGGTGAACTCGCCGATGGCTTCATCGTCCTGGCACCAGATCCGGCCCAGGCTACGGTACTCGCCGCGGTAGTCGAGCCCCATCGACCTGGCGAGCGCCAGGTGGGCGTCGCTGTTTATGCAGGCCTTTTTATCCAGCCAGGTCTCGCCATCCAGGTGCTCCTCACTGGCCGGCTCAAGCGGAGGGGCCGAACGCAGCAGACTGCCCTGGCAGGCAGGGGCCAGGCGGGCGCTGAGGTGTAACTGCCAGGCGGCTGCCGGGTCGAGGTCGCGTACCGTCAACTGAACACGCCCCTGATCGGCCAGGGTGAGCCGCGCCAGCTTGCCCACAGAGGCGTCCAGTACCAGCGGCGCCAGGATCTCCAGGTCGTTGATTTCGAAGGTGGTGTCTGGCGACGAAGTGATGGCGGCAGCCAGTACCATCTCGACGTGCGCCGCTGCGGCCAGCACCGGTGTCTCCCCGACCCGGTGGTCCGCGAGAGCGGGCTGCGTGGCAACACTCAGACGCTGGATCCACGTCGACTCGTCCGGGGCCTGGCGAGCACCCAGCAGGGGATGTTCGTCACGCTGCTCCAGCGGGTTGTGGCCCAGGCCACTCGGGCGGGTCCAGTGGTGGCGACGTTGCCAGGGGTAGGCGGGGAGTTCGATGGGGGTAAGGGGCCGTTCGAACCAGGGGGAAAAGCCATCCAGGGCTCCACTGAGCCACAGACGCGCCCGTGCTTCGGTGAGTTCGTCCAGGGCCCGGCCCTGGCGTGTCAGGGTAGCGATATGCAGGACCTGATGCCCCCGCAGGCGACACTGCTCCTCGATGTATCGCTTCAACAATGGATGGGCGCCGATTTCCACCAGCACCGAGTCACCGCGATCGATCAGCGACTCGATGGCCTGGCGAAAGCGCACAGGCGCCCGCAGGTTTTGCCACCAGTAGTCAGCGCCGAGGGGGCGGTGGGTCTCGCCACCCTCGACGGTGGAGATCATCGGCAAGCGTGGAATTGATCCGTCCAGATCGGCAAGCGCCTCGAGCAGCGGGGTCTTCAAGCCATCCAGCAGTGGGCTGTGGAATGGGTAGTCCAACGCCAGGCGAAGGTATCGATGGCCCGCGGCCCGCAAGGCGTCTTCCAGTTCGGCCAGCGCCGGCAACGGTCCCGCCAGCGTGACATTCCCTTCGCTGTTGTCCCCGGCCAGGGAAATCTCGGCGAAGCGTGGCTGTGCGAGCCAGGTGGCGATGGTGTCAGCGGAGCAGGACACCGCGGTCATGCCTCCCTGATGACGGATCTTGCCCTGCAGGCGGCTGCGGTGGGCAATCACGGTCACCGCCTCAGCCAGTGATAGTGCGCCGCAGGCCCAGCCCGCCGCGACCTCACCGACGCTGTGACCGACCACCGCGGTGGGCGTGATCCCCGCCTCGTCAAGCCAGGCGGTGATCCCGACCTGAATCGCAAATAGCGCCGGTTGGGCCACCACGGTGTCTTCGAGCAGGGCCGGATCATCGCTGCTGGCCAGTACCTCGAGCAACGAGAAGCCGGCGATGGGCAGGAAGTGCTCATCCACCCGCGCGACGGTATCGGCGAAGGTGGGACTGGTCGAGAGCAGGTCACGCCCCATGCCAAACCATTGGCACCCATTGCCGGTGTAGACGAATACCGGCCCCTGGGGCGCATCCAGGCGTCGCTGGCGCCACACCCTGGGGGCGCTGCTGTGGGGAGCGGTCGTCGTGTCCTTCAGCGAGTCCAGGGCCGCCTTGGCCTCGTCATGGTCCCGCACCAGGGTCAGCGCCTGTTCGTCAAGGCGCTCGCGGTGGTGAACCAGGGTCCAGGTCAGGGCATCGAGGGCTGGCTGGTGCGTTTCGAGGTGGTCGCTTAGCCGACTTGCCAGTGCAGCCAGCGCTTCCTCGTCGTGGGCCGAGACAAGCAGCGGTAGCGGCTGCTCGAAAGAGACTCGTGGCGTCGGTCGCGATCGCACCAGTGACGGTGGCGGCGGCGTGGTCAGCACTACGTGGGCGTTGGCCCCCCCGAAACCGAAGCTGTTGATACCGACGGTTAAGGGGCCGCTTTCGGGGAGCGTCCGCGGTGTCAGCACCACGTCCACATTGGCCTCGTCGAGGTGCAGCTCAGGATTGAGGCGATCGACACCGATGGTGGCGGGGACGAAGCGCTGGGTCAGGCAACCCAGCGCCTTGTAGAGTCCGGCGATGCCGGCCGCTGTCTCCAGGTGGCCGATGTTGCTCTTGACCGAGCCGATCGGCAATGGGTGGTGACGATGTCGCCCAAGGGCCTGGCCGATGGCGGTGACTTCGATGGGATCTCCGACGGCGGTGCCGGTCCCATGGGCTTCCAGGTAGTCCAGTCCGTCGGGATCGATCCCCGCCCGGGCGTAGACCTCGGTCAACAGTTGGGCCTGAGCCTGAGCGCTGGGTACCGTGAGTCCTGACTTGTGTCCGTCGGTATTGGTGCCGCTGGCGGCGACTTCGGCGAGGATGGGGTCGCCGTCCGCGAGCGCCTGATCGAGCGCCTTGAGCACGAAGATGCCGGCCCCTTCCGAGCGCACGTAGCCGTCCGCGTCTTCGCTGAACACGCGACAACGGCCTCGCGGCGACAGCATGCCGGCCTTGGAGAAGGCGACGAAGCCGAAGGGATGCAGGTGCAGGCTGACGCCGCCGGTCAGGGCGGTGTCGCATTCACCGGCGCGAATGGCCTGACAGGCCTGATGAAAGGCTACCAGGGAAGACGAGCAGGCCGTGTCGATGGCCATGCTGGGTCCCTTGAGATCGAACACGTAAGACAATCGATTGGCGGCGATGCTGAAGGTGTTGCCGGTGGCGAACAGATTGCCCAGAGAGGCCAGGTCGGCGGTATGCCGATAGGCGAAGTCAGGACTGGAGATGCCGATATAGACCCCGCAGCGGCTACCGCGCAGGCGCGAGGGGGGGACGCCCGCGTGCTCGAGCGCTTCCCAGGTCAGCTCCAGCAGCAGGCGCTGCTGGGGATCCATGGTCGCCGCTTCCCTGGGAGAAATTCCGAAGAAGTCGGCGTCGAAGCCGCCGATGTCGCCGAGTGATCCGGCGGCGAAGGTCACGCTGGTACCGGGCGAACGACGGTCGGGATGATAGAACCGGCGCCAGTCCCAGCGCGATGCATGCACCTCTGTGACCAGATCCCGCCCCGCCAGCAGGCTCTGCCACAGGGTTTCTCCGGGGACTCCAGGAAAGCGGGTAGCGTTTCCGATGATGGCGACGCGCCTGGTCATAGCGGTTCCTTGCAATGGCGGTGGAGGGAGCGCCCGAGGGAGCCTGTGGCGACGGTCGTGGTCTGGCACCCGATGGAGTGGAGCAGTGCTTCGGCCAGTTGCGACAGGTCGGACGGTGGCTCCGGCCGTCGTGTGGTCTGGGGGCGGTTGCTCCAGATCATGAACGGCGTTGTTCCATCGGGCTCTCCGTGCCAGCGATAGCTGGGAGACAGGATAGGGACGTGGTCGCCATAGGCGCACAACAGGCCCGGGCGCGATTGCCTGGTGAGGGTCGCCGCCAGGGCGCCGAGCATGGCGTCGGTATTGGCCAGGTGATGGAGATAGATATCGAGTTCGTGGGTCACGGCCATGGGGCGCGAGGCGTCGGCAGCGAGCCAGCGCAGTGGATCGGGCGCTGGCTCCAGCAGAAAGGGGCCATGGCTTTCCATGGTGATCACGAACACCATCAGTGGGCGCGGGTCTGGATCATCCAGGGCTCGTGTGACGCGCCTGGCGAGCTCGACGTCGGCGATGAAGGGGCCATCTCGACGGCAATGCCTGAAGCTTTCGATGTCCTCGAATGCCTGAAATCCCAGCCGAGGCATGACCTGGTCGCGCTGGTAGAAGTCAGCGGGGTAGGGGTGCAGCACCAGTGTGCGGTAACCCAGGTGGGCGCAGGCACTGGCCAGGCTGGGAACCGGCTGGCGGGACAGCTGACGATAGGGATTGAAGCGATGCATGCCCAGAGCATCCTCGTCCAGCCCGCACAGAAAGGCCGTTTCGCTGCGTATGGTGTTGGCGCCCCAGGCCGGCACCTTGAGGTAGCCGTGGGTGATGGACTGTTCGTTCAGGCGATCCCAGTGGGCGAGCACATCCCGGGGTATCTGGTCGTACCAGGGGCGTGGATCGAAGAACGACTCGCCCTGGACAATCACCAGGTGTGGCAGTGACTCCTGGGAGACTGGTGATGGCGGTTGGCGCAGGAGCGCTGGAGCCTGGGTGGTGTCGATGGGAGTATCGGGGAAGCGAGCGTAGGCCCAGAAGCAGCTCCACAGTCCCAGGTGGTGGTGGTCTTGGCACGGAACCAGGGAGGCTGCCGGGAGTCGCCGCAGGCCAAGCCCCAGAGCAATGGCTGGCCCCAGTGCCAGGCCGCCCAGCAGCAGCGCCATGGAGGATAGGGAGAGCTGATCCAGCAGCCAGGGTTCGAGGAAGACGAAGACCGACACCGCCATCAGGGCGGCGAGGCTGGCACCCAGGGCCAGGCCGATACCGAAGAACGGCAGGTAGAGCCTTGGATGTCGGATGGCATCGAGGAAGTACTCGAAGTCCTGCACCAGGAAGGGCTCCTTCAGGCTCTGCCACTTCGCCTGATGGCTGCGCTGCACCACCCATTGCAGGGTAAGCACCGTGGCCAGGGCCAGCGCACCTCGTTGCAGCACCGCTACGGCTAGTACGTAGCACAGCCCCCAGGTGCCTGCATGGACCAGCCAGGGGGCCAGAGGGCGGTCGCGCCAGTTGCCCAAGCCTCGACAGCCTATGGCGTCCATGGCGAGGCTGAGTCCCGTGCCGAGGGGGAGTCCCAGTACGCACAGGATGAACGCCAGGTCTCGGGACGCGATCCACGTCAGCATCGGCGGTCAGAAAGAAGCGGGTCAGCGAGCCGAGCAGCTACGACGTGCCGCGAGTCGGCCCCTGAAGCCGCCAAAGCCGTATCTGGCACAGGGAAAACAAGGGTCAGGCGGCGGCGGGCAGGCATGACAGTAACTCCTCCAGGGGAGAGCGTTCGGCGACGAGCCGCCTGGCGCTGTGGTGCACACCGAGACGAATACCGAGGCGGCAGTAGAAGCTGCCGTTGAGCTGAACGGTTCGCAGCAGGGTGGTCCTGAGCGCCTGATACAGGGCGGCGTTCGGTGCCGGTGGAGCGTGCCAGAAGCCCGCGGGGACCCGTTGCCGGCCTGTCGCCAGTCCGGGCATGGTGTAAATGGCTTCGCCCAGGGTCAGCAACGGACAGCCGTGCTCCAGGGCCACGAAACCGGAAGTACTGTTGACGGTGATGGCGCCAGTGGCGCTCGGCAGGAGGTGATTGAGGTCACCGCCCTCGATGAACAGTACCCGCCGGTCGATACCCAATTCCCGAGCCAGTCGGCGAGCGCGACGATGGTGTGCGCTGAGGCCGGGGTCGAGAGGGTGGTTCTTGATCAACAGACGTGTCCGGGCCGGCGCGTCGCGAGCAAAGGACGTCATGGTTTCTTCGAGTACCCGGGCCATGTCGGGAAAGGGCGAGTGGCAGCGGATCTGGGCGTCGCTGTCCAGTTGCAGCAACAACACGAAGTAGGGCGCTGGCGCCGAAAGAAATTCCTTGATGAGGTTAGCTTCAAGGCCAGCCAGCAGGCGTTTGCGCGTCAGTTGCTGCGCATAGGCGGCGTACTCCCGGGGAGCGCTGACCGGGGCGTGGCCGCGATAGCCCGGGAACAGCAGAGGGTTAAGGACACCTGCCAGATGGTAGATCACGTCGTGGGTGGCGCGGGTCAAGAAGGGACTGATGCAAGGAACGGGAGGCTCTGCCGGCCCAAGACAATGGGCGGCCTCGAAGACCCAGGCCGGGTCCCTGGGAAAACGGGAACATCCGTTGACACCCTGGGGCTCCAGGGTGATCCAGTGGGGACGCAGGTAGCCTTCCTCGAATACATGGACCCGCAGCCGTTGACGCTCTGCGGCCTGAACAGCGAGCCGATGCAGAGGGCGCTGGTCGCCGAAGACCACCAGGTCGGAGATACCCCGTTGACCGAGAAAGTCATCGATCAGTTCGCCAAAGCTGGCGGCGTCGCCACGGTAGCGTTGGCCCCCGAGGCGCCAACGATAGAGCAGGTCTCCACCACACAGGTCGAGCACATGAACACCGTGTCCCTGGTCAGCAAGGGTGCGAGCCAGTTGCGTGAAGAAGGGAGAGCATGGCCCCTGAAGCAGCAGAAACTGACGCGCCTTGAACGGGCCCATGTTCAGACCTCGCGCTCATGCACAAGAGACGCCGGGCGTCGACTCAGGAAAAGAAATGAAGATGCCATCATGCGGACGGGTGGGCTCCTGTGGCAATGAGGAGCATGGGGAATGATCGTTCTCAAGCACCGCTCAAGATCATTTGCCAAGCATTAGTTGAATGGGTCTTTCAGAGGTTACGAGGAACATAGCACGTGCCCCGCCGAGTCCGGCTGACGAACTTCGCAGCGTCGAGCCGGGGAAATGGAAAACTTGCCCACAGTCATTACAGGTGGCATGTAGCGGCACAGCGCCACGGTTCATGGGGGGAGCGGCGGCTTGTCAAGAGCCTATCCACAGCGGGTGGAGAACTTTTCCACCGAGTTGTTCACAGCCCTGACAGGGGCGGCTGCAAGAGAGGGGCTGCGAGCGGTGATCAGCGAGCGAAGATCAGCGGCCGGACATCTGCCGGTGCCAGCGGTGGTTGGCTTCGATGCTCGCTCAATGGACTTCCGCTGGCTGCGGTCAGCAGGATCTGCAGGGGGTCACCATGGCCGACCAGCAGGATGGTGGCATCATCGAAGCGCTGTTCCAGCGAGATGATCAGGTCGATGAGTCGGCGGGAGACGTCGCCGACGCTTTCGACGCCGTGGGTGCGGTGTTCGGCATTCTCGCTATCCATTGCCCAGACGTCCGCGTAGGCCGGGTCCGGCCCCTGGTCGTAGTCACCGAAGAAGCGCTCTCGCAGGCGCGGTTCAGGGTGTGGGGTGACGTTGAAGTGTTGCCCGACCAGTGCTGCGGTTTCGGTGGTGCGCAGAAAGTCCGAATGGAAGACCTGGTCAGGCGCGGCCAGGTGCCAGCCGGTCAGCCGTTCGTGCAGCTGTTCCTGCCCCTTGGGCGAAAGACCGTAGCCCTCGAGTCCCTGCTCGGGGGAGGAAACGATCAGGCCCATGGCATTGGCCTGGCTATGGCCGTGGCGCATCAGCAGGTAGTGATTGCGGCAGCGTGGAAAGTCGTTGGCCTCAACGTTTGACATAAAAGTGTCACCTCCTAGATTGAACTCAACGATGTTTGTTTTCGAACATCGCTGCGTCGCTGGCGCTCGTCTTCGCACTTGGCAGAGCCTTCAGCCCATGTGATAGAGCCTTCAGCGTAACGCGGGAAGTCTTCAGCCCATGTGGCAGAGCCTTCAGCGTAACGAGTGAAGCCTTCAGCCCATCTGACAGAGCCTTCCCCAAGTCGCCAGTCGTCGACCGCCAGGCTGTCCGCTGCCGCCGGGACCCGCGATGTCGGCGCGAGAGGCCGGGGTCGATTCCCACCCTATAACAAGACTCAGCATAGGTGAGCCACGCCATGACACAACGCTCAAGCCGGGGACGTCAGGTCCTCAACGCAGGTCTCCTGCTCACTTTCGGCGCTGTTGCATCCGTCGCTGTCGCGGAGGATTGCCCCCGAGGTGATCTGGATGCGCTCTACTGCGACCGCAATGGCGATCTGGTGGCCGACCCGCCCGCCAATCAGGACGAACTGGTCGACCCCGACACCCTCATCTTCGCCTACACCCCGGTGGAAGACCCCGCCATCTATGCCGATATCTGGGAGCCCTTCATCGATCACCTCCGGGAGGTGACGGGCAAGGACGTTCGTTTCTTCGCGGTCCAGTCGAACTCGGCCCAGGTCGAGGCCATGCGCAGCGGGCGTTTGCATATTGCAGGTTTTTCCACCGGCCCCACGCCCTTCGCCGTCAACCTGGCCGGCGCCGTTCCCTTTGCCTTGATGGGCTCCGACGACGGACGCTTCGGCTATACCCTGCAGGTCTACACCCAGGCCGATTCGGATATCCAGTCGCTGTCCGACCTGGCCGGCAAGCGGGTCGCCCACACCTCACCCACCTCGAACTCGGGCAATCAGGCGCCGCGTGCGCTGTTCCCCGAGGAAGGCGTGGTGCCGGACGAGGACTACGAGGTGGTGTATTCCGGCAGTCACGACCAGTCGATGCTGGGAGTGGTAGCGGGTGACTACGACGCTGCACCGGTGGCGTCCGAGGTGGTGGAGCGCATGGCCGCACGGGGGCTGTATGACGAAGACAGCGTGCGCATGATCTTCGAGTCCCAGCCCTTCCCCACCACCTCCTATACCTACGCCCATGACCTGGCGCCGGATCTGGTCGAGCGCATCGAGGAAGCCTTCTTCAGCTTCGATTTCGCCGGTACCGCGCTGGGTGAGGAATTCGAAGGCGTCGAGAAGTTCATCCCGATCACCTACCAGGACCAGTGGGAGGTCATTCGCACCATCCAGGCCTCGAACGGCGTCAGCTACACCGCCGACAATCTGGAGTGACGACAGGGTATCCCAGGGACAGGAGGGCCGGCGCACGGCGCTCGGCCTTCCCGGGGAACGAGGATGTGCAATGCTCGAGATTAGCCAGCTGGTCAAGCGCTATGGCCACGATGACCCCGTGCTCAAGGGGCTGGATCTGCGCGTGGAAGGCAACTCCGTGGTGTCCATCGTGGGGGCGTCCGGGGCGGGCAAGAGCACCTTGCTCCGCTGCATCAATCGGCTGATCGAACCCACCTCGGGGTCGATCAGGCTCAATGGCCAGGAGTTGTCCAGCCTCAAGGGCGCACCACTGCGCCAGGCCAGGCGGCGCATCGGCATGGTCTTCCAGGGCTTCAACCTGATCGACCGATTGACGGTGATGGAGAACGTGCTGGCCGGTCGGCTTGGCTACGTCGGCTTCTTTCAGGCATGGCGGCGCCGCTTCCCGCCGGAGGATATCGAACGCGCCTTCCACCTGATGGAGCGAGTGGGCATCGCCCAGTACGCCAACAAGCGCGCGGACGAACTGTCCGGCGGCGAACGCCAGCGCGTCGGGGTCGTCCGAGCCTTGATGCAGGAGCCGGACATTCTGCTGGCCGACGAGCCGACCGCCTCGCTGGACCCCGTCACCAGCGAGCAGATCATGAAGCTGATGAGAGCCCTGGCCAGCGAGCTGTCATTGCC
The DNA here is from genome assembly GCF_040070555.1 of Halomonas sp. H10-59. Taxonomy (NCBI): domain Bacteria; kingdom Pseudomonadati; phylum Pseudomonadota; class Gammaproteobacteria; order Oceanospirillales; family Halomonadaceae; genus Halomonas; species Halomonas sp. H10-59. Next base: position 4,521,397 of record NZ_CP098828.1, on the reverse strand, counting down.
GGTGCTGATCAACATTCACAATGTGGCCCAGGCCAGGGCCTACACCGAGCGTATCGTCGGCTTGCGCCACGGTCGCATGATCTTCGATGGCACGCCGGAGCGCTTTGATGCCGCAGCGCTGGAGGAGATCTACGGTGGCATCGAGGCCCCGGACGAGACCTCCGCATCGACCGTCGCGGAAGGGGAACGCTGATGGTCAACGACAAGGCTCGGACCTGGCGCAAGCCGCCCTTTATCGCCAGTCCTGTGGTGCGCCTGCTGCTGGCGCTGGGCGTGTTGGGTTACCTGGGCTGGGCGCTGGCCACCCTGCCGTTCGACTGGGAGCGGATCAGCGATGGGCTGCCGCGGGCCGCGCGCATCTTCGGCGGCGGCTTTCCGCCCAGTTTCGAGCGCTTCGAACTGCTGCTGACCGGCTTCAAGGAAAGCTTCCAGATTGCCCTGCTGGCGACTCTGCTGGGGGTGGCACTGTCGATCCCCTTTGCGGTGATGGCGGCGCGCAATATCGCCCCGCGTCCGGTCTATCTGGTGGGGCGAGCGGTGATCATCGTGTCGCGCAGTTTTCACCCGGTCATCGTGGCGATTCTGTTCGTCAAGGCGGTGGGGTTCGGACCCCTGGCCGGGATCCTGACCCTGACGCTTTATTCCATCGGCTTTGTCGGAAAACTGCTGGCCGAAGAGATCGAGGAGATCGACTGGGGGCAGGTGGAGGCCATGCGGTCGGTCGGTGCAGGGTTCATGTCCACGTTGCTGTACGCCGTCTTCCCCCAGATCCTGCCACGCCAGCTGGGGCTTTCCATGTATCAGCTGGACAGCAATCTGCGCGCCTCGGCGGTGGTCGGTATCGTCGGCGCCGGTGGTATCGGTGGCACCCTGATGAACGCCTTCGGGCGCTACGACTATGACTTTGCCTTCGCCATCCTGCTGGTGATCATCGCGGTGATTCTGGTCAGTGAGGGCATCAGTGGCTGGGTCAGGAGACGACTATGGTAGCGACGCCGACAGAACAACGGGTATGGCAGCGCTACAGCCGACGGGAGCGCTGGACGCGCTTCGTGCTGCTGTTGCTGGTCGTGGCGGTGTTGAGCTGGGCGGCCAGGGATGTCGATATCTTCTGGCCCTGGGTGTGGGATGCGCCTGCCCAGATCTACAGCCTGGCCGACCGCATGTGGCCACCCGACCCGCGGCGCCTCGGCGAGATTGTCGAGGCATTGGTCGAGACCGTCCATATCGCCACCCTGGCCACGTTCTCGACGATCTTTGTGGCCCTGCCCGTCGCCTACCTGGCGGCCCAGAACACCACGCCCAATCGTGCCTGCCTGTGGTTTGCCCGTTTCGTGCTGGTGGCCAGTCGTTCGGTCAATACCATCATCTGGGCGCTGCTGTTCGTGGCGATCTTCGGCCCCGGCGTGCTGGCGGGCATCCTCGCGATCATGTGTCGTTCCATCGGTTTCGTCGGCAAGCTGATGGGCGAGGCCATCGAGGAAATCGACCGACGGCCGGTCGAAGCGATGGAAGCGGTGGGCGCCAGTCGGCCCAAGGTCATCCTCTACGCGGTGGTGCCTCAGGTCGTTCCGGCCTTCTTTGCCGTGATCATCCTGCGCTGGGACATCAATATTCGCGAGTCCACCGTGCTGGGGCTGGTCGGGGCCGGCGGTATCGGCGTTATCCTCCAGGGGGCCATCGACACCTTTGCCTGGCCGACGGTGGCCACCATTCTCTGTGGCATCGTCATTCTGGTGTTGCTGGGAGAGGTGTTGACCGGATGGTTGAGAAGCCGGGTGCTTTAGGGCTTGTCTGAAAAGTGCCTGCGCTCGGTAATACGGCGTTAAAAATCGGCTGGTGCGCCAGCCCGGTCAAAATGCTCATTTACACCCCGTAAACTGCGCTTTCTCACCGATTTTTGCCTTGTCTAACCTTCGCTCGTCGACTTTTCGGACAGCGCCTAGGCTCGTACGACGGAAGGATGTACGAATCTGTGCGATTACCGGCATGAACCGTTGATGCTTGCGACTTAGTACTAACGTTCTGTTTTCTGGGACAGTTGTCTTGGAGATGTCGCCGTTTTCTGGTGCCGGATGATGTCTGGTCCTGGGGGAAACGGCACAGAATGCCAGGGCGAGGCGGCGGGGTGCCCCGAAGTTAAGCTATCCTCGATACCATTGATTACCTTGTTCAGTGGATCGTCGCCCGGCCTATGAAGATGGATGCCCGCAGAGCCTTTCAAAGCCTAGCCGACAGCCTGTCGCGGGATATCGGTGATGACTTCTTCATGCATCTGGTCGATCGGCTGGCGGTAATCCTCAACGCTGACGCCATGATGATAGCGACCCCTGTCGCGGACGGCTCACGCCTGCGGTCCATGGTGCTGATGGCAGACGGCAAGCATCAGCCAGACGTCGAGTACGAGACTGCCGGCACCCCCTGTCGCGATGCCCTGGACGGCGGAGCCTGCATCTATCCGGAGAACGTCTGCAGTGCCTTTCCGGACGACGTCCTGCTGCGAGATTTTGGTGCAGAAGCCTATGCCGGAGTGGCGATGCGAGGGCCCGAAGGTGAGTTGCATGGTGTTCTGGTTGCCTTGCACCGCCATCGACTGCACCAGCGTCGCCTGGTCGAGGAGGTGCTGAGAATTGCCGCGGCGCGCTGCGGGGCCGAACTGTCCAATCGGCGCACCGAGCAGGCGCTGGAGAAGACCGCCACCCAACTGGACACGACCAACCGACAGCTCAAGCGCGCCCACCGCGCCTTGACCCTGCTGCGACTGGTCAACCGTGCGGTGATTCGGCTCTCCGACGAGATGGCAATCTTCCAGGAGGCCTGTCGGCTGGCGGTGGAGCAGGGCGGCTACCGCTATGCCTGGGCGGGGCTGGCCCAGGACGACCCCGAGCGCAGCATCCTGCCGCTGGTCAGCGCCGGTGGCGCCGATGAATTGCTGCGTCACGCCCGTTTCAGCTGGGATGTGACCACGCCTGAGGGCCAGGGCCCCAGCGGGCAAGCGGTGCATGAAGGCAAGGAGCAACGGGTAGCCGACTACACGACAGGTACGGTAGCGCCTCCGCCCTGGGCCGAGCGATTCGGGGTCGTGGCGGAGGTGGCCTTGCCGCTGAGTCTGGGAAGCGAGCGACGGGGCGTGCTGGTGCTGTTGATGGATCAGCCCTACCACGCTGGCGCCGACGAACTGGCGCTGCTGAGGGAGCTTGCGGACAACCTGTCGTTTGGCTTGCAGGCCATGCGCGCCCACCAGCACCAGCAGAACACCCAGCAGGCGGTGCTGGACATGGCCGAACTGGTGACGGCGCGCAGCGACGACGCCTTCTTTACCCTGCTGGTGCGACGTCTGACCGACGCCCTCGGCGCGGACGCCGTGTTCGTGTCACGCGTCGAGGAAAGCGTCCCGTTGCAGGCGACGCTGATCGCCGGCCTGGTATCGGGCCAGCCGGTGGAGCCCTTTCACTACAGTTTCGAAGGGCTGCCCTGCGAGAGGTCCTTTCGCGACAGCGAGCATGTGATTGCTCGAGGCATGAGCCAACGCTATCCCCGCGCCGAGGAGATGGTCGGCTTCGCCGTGGAAGCCTACGTCGGCCGACGCCTGGAAGACGCCAACGGCGACGCCATCGGTATCCTGTTTGCGCTGTATCGTCAGCCGCTGCATGATCCTGAACCCATCTGCCACCTGTTGAGGATCTTTGCCGCAGGCGCCTCGGCGGAGCTCGAACGGCGCCGCAGCGACGCCCATATACGGCATCTGGCCTTCTTTGATCCCGGGACCGGTCTTCCCAACCGGGTCCACTTCATGGAGCGTCTGCAGGCGGCCATTGCCCGGGCTCGCACCGAGCAATATCGGGTGGCCCTGATGTTCCTCGACCTCAACCGCTTCAAGGAGATCAACGACGGTCAGGGCCACGACGTCGGTGATCAAGTGCTCAGGGAGGTGGCCGCTCGCTTCAGCGGTTGCCTTGGCAGGCTGGAAAGCCTGGCGCGGATGGGGGGCGATGAGTTCGTCGTCATGGTGGAGCAGACCGACGAGATCGGAGCCGCCCAGGTCGTGGGGCGTCTGCTCAGCGCCTTGAATGACCCGGTGGTGCATGAGGGGCATCGATTCAACGTCGACGTCAGCATCGGCGTCGCCTTCTTCCCCGACGACGGAGATAGCTCCAGGGAGCTGCTCAAGCACACCGACATCGCCATGTACCATGCCAAGGAAAGCCGCAGCGGCTACCGCTTCTACGCACCTGAGATGGGACGTGATCTGCGGCGCCGACTGGTGCTTGCTTCTCGACTGGGTGAGGCGCTGGACACGAAACGTCTCGAGCTCCGCTTTCAACCTTGTGTCGACCTCAAGAGCGGGGACCTGATCGGCGCCGAGGTACTGTGTCGCTGGCACGACGCCGAACTGGGATGGATAAGCCCGATGGAATTTGTCGCCGTGGCCGAGGAACAAGGGATGATCGAGGCCCTCGGCAGCTGGGTCATGGAGCAGACCTGCCGACAGCTGAAGCAGTGGCAGCAGGCATCGCTGGACCGGCTTCCCGAGCGACTCTACGTCAATCTGGCGGCGGCCCAGTTCGAGGATCCCGAGCTGGCAATCAAGCTTTGCGAGATCGCCGCCCGGGCTGGCGTCTCCCCCTCGCTGCTGGGGCTGGAAATCACCGAAAGCGGCTTCATGAAAGACCCAGAGCAGGCGATACGCATCACCGACACCCTGCGCCAGCAGGGATTCGCCCTGGCCATCGACGATTTCGGGACCGGCTATTCCTCGCTGGCCTACCTCAAGCGCTTTTCCGTACAGGCGGTCAAGATCGATATGTCCTTCGTCAGCGACATGCTGACCGACAGCAACGATCACGCCATCGTCGCCACCATCATCGCCATGGCCGATCGTCTGGGGCTAACGGTGGTGGCGGAGGGCATCGAGACGCCGGCGCAGTTCGAGGCACTGCGTGCCCTGGGTTGCGATCTTGGGCAGGGGTATCTGCTGTCACGGCCCTTGAGCGGTGATGACTTCGCGCGGCGCTGGTTGAGCCGCGATGGGCAGCGGCAAGATGGTCTGGGAGATACCTTGCAGGCGATGGAGCGGCCCGCCTGAGCGGCTTCAGGGGACCTATTCGGGGAAGGTCCCCGAAGAAGGTCCCCGAAGCAGGCGCGCCGCTAGCCCTCTCAGGCATCATGACGCCCGCACCTTTATATTGCCTCTGGAATTGCTGCCGGATCAGGAAGCCCTGCACAGGGTCTGCATCCGCTGCCATGCCGTAAAGGCGCCATTCAGTGAAAAGCTCATGAACCAGTAGTCGCTGGTATCGGGCGTCATGCGCAGGCGCAGATGCAGCTGCTCACCGGTGGCGAGACGCGAGGCCAGCAGGTCCATGTCGATGCCATTCACGCGCACGTAGAGGCCGTCGTCACCGCGTTGGGTGGACAGCACCGCCGTGCCGGTCTGGGCACGTTGCTCGTCTACCAGCAGGTCGATGGGAACGCGATTGACCACTTCGCTCACGGCCTGGCGCTGGCCAAGGTCGCTTCTGACCTCGATCCAGGGCGTGCGGCAATGCCCTGGCGTGGCGTTGACGCTGAGCATGGCGTCGCTGTAGCTCGTCCTTTGGACCGCTCGCACATGGGACTCGTCGCCGAGGGTCGCGATCAAGGTCTGCCAGTCCTGGTGGGTCTGGTGGGCCGAGGTATCGAAATCCACCGCCATGGCTTGCGTGCTGATGCCCGTCAGGCCGAGTACGGAGACCAGTGCGGCGGCGACACTCAGGCGAAGAAGGCGGGCGCGGCGAGGTGAAAACAATGGCGGAATCGGCATGCTGGCTCCTGACGACCGAGAGAACTCAGAGGTCAGGAGGCTAGCATTCTCGGAGTACGCTGTCGTGGCGTTACCCTGTCTTGCCTCGTCGCCTCAGGCGGGCTCGGCTTCAGGCTCCGGCTCGAGCTCGATCAGCTTGAGGGTGTGCAGGCGCTGGCGGCACTGAGGGGTCATCAGGTCATCCAGGGTGTAGCGATCCAGGACCTCCAGAAATGCGGTCAACCCTTCGTTGGCGATCTGCTTGAAGCGGCAGATGGGCGCGATGTAGCAGGCGCTGTCGTCCCCTTCGCACTCCACCAGGGCGAGGCTATGTTCGGTATCCCTGACCAGGGCGCCGAGGTGGATACTGCCCGGCGCCTGCTTGAGCGACAGTCCCCCGTGCTTGCCACGGACGGCGGAGACATAGCCAAGGCGACTGAGCTCCTGAACCACCTTCATCAGATGGTTGCGTGAGACCTCGAAGCGTGAGGCGATCTCGGCGATCGTGGTGCGTTCGCTGCCGGATTCGGCAAGGTACATCAGAACGCGCAATGAGTAGTCGGTAAATCTTGTCAGATGCATTGGTCGTGCCCCGGCGCCCCTTGGGCGACTTGGTAAAGAGAAGGGAGGCTTTCGCTCATGCTTTCGACTCTAGCAAGGGACGAGAAATCTCACGCAGGCTTGGCGCATTAAAGCGTAGCGATGTGCGATTATTCCTACGCCAGATGACCTATATCAATGAGATAACATGCGCGGTTTAACTCCTTGTCATGGATGTTCCATCCATCTTATTGTCTCTTGAATGTAGCATGGTAAATCCATAAATTTAGCAATTTTTTTGGTCGGCTTTTGTCGCTGCATATTTGCGGGATTTTCTATACCTATTCAAGGGTGGTTTGCTCGGCTCATATGGGTTAACTGGTCGATTTCAAGCTCATCAAAGCGCTCGATGATGCCGCCGTGGTCGCTCTGAAAAGCCTCCGCATCGTTTCTTGTGGAAAAGGTCGCCAGCGGATGTCCCATGCCGCCGGGCCGCGAATGGCCAGACACGTACCAGGCCTCCTGTGCACTGATAAAGGCACCATTTCCGGGGTGATCCCAGTCAGTGCGAGCCATGTCATGAACCCAGGCATGGGCAAGGCGTTCGACGTTTTCGGGTTGAAGAAGAAATACCAGCATTTCCGCCGCCGAGCAGAACTTGGTGACCTCGCTGTCACCATCGAGTGCGAGTTCTCCCTTGGGGCCTGGCATGGCCTCGATCAACATCCCGCATACATGGCAGATGTCGTCATCACCGATGGGGGCGGGGCCGATAGTCGTGTCAGAGGTGCCGTCGTTGCAGCCGATCAACAACAGCATCAGGCCACCGATGGCAAAGCGTTGCAGCATAGAAGGAAGGGACATGGGAGTTCTCCAGGCGAGCGTCCTGGCGGACGGAGTGGGGGGACCGCTGGCAGCAAAAGCCAGCAGCAATAACCCGCAGTAATGGCTGGCAGGCAGCGTCGGCTTTCCGATGAGCTAGGCGCGCGGGTTACAGCGCTCGATGCTCGAATCGCCTGATCGCCAGACCCAGGGGTAGCAGCACCCAGACGACCTGCAGCAGCGCCAGCAGCAAGGGCGACCTGGGGGTGGCGCTGGCCAGGGCGGTGATCGCGGAGGCCTGATGAGGCTCGACCGCCGAGAGCACCAGCAGTCGGAAGCACTCGGCCGGGTTGGCCAGCATCAGCCAGGGCAGCCACGCCCCTCCCTGGCGCACGCCTACCAGCAGGGCGAGCAGGGCCAGGTCCAGTACCAGCACGAACACGAACCAGGTGATCAGGGCCTGGCTGGCAGCAGCCTGCTTGCTGCCGGCACGGGCGCTGATCCAGTAGGCCAGGGCCAGAAACGACCAGCCCAGCAGCACGCTGGAGACGATCAGGGTAGTGAGCCCTGCGGCTACCTCGGCCAGCGCGGTTTCCGGTGTGGCGAAAGCGATGACCACGCCAGCGACCGCAAAGCCGCACAGGGTGGCCAGGCCCAGCACCCAGGCGTGGCCCATGAACTTGCCGAGCAGCCAGGTACGTCGCGACATGGGGTAGGTGGCCAGCAGCAGCAGGGTGCCGCCCTCGTCCTCGCCGACGATGGCGTCGTAGGCCAGCATCAATGCGATCAGCGGAATCAGCAGCATGGACAGCGTCGACAGGCTGATCAGGGTGGTGGACAGGCCGGTAAAGCCGGTACCGCCACTGGCAGCAGCCCCAAAGGCGGCGATGCCCAGCGCCAGTACCCCCAGCAGCACGGCGATCCCGAGCACCCAGCGGTGGCGCAGGCCGTCACGGAATTCCTTGTGGGCGATGGTCAGTAGAAGGCGCATCAGGGCGTGTCCTCGGCGGATAGTGAGACGGTGGTGTGGTCGGACTCGTCGATCACCTGGTAGCGGTCGCTGGCGTCGCTCTCGCTGCTCCCGTCACTGCCATTGCCTGGATCGCGGCCGCTGGGGTCCTGGACACGTCGGTACAGTGCCTCGAGGCTGGGGGGGCGAATTTCCAGATCCTTGAGCCCCTTAAAGGCAGTGCACAGCCTCAAGGCGTCCATGCGGTGCTCGGGGGCCACTTCCAGTCGCAGTCGACCGCCGTCCGCCAACGAAGAGCGGGCGGGGATGCCCTCGCGAATCAGCCTTAGTGCCAGATCCTGGGGAGCACCACGCATCTCGATCACGTAGGGCAGCGCAAAGCGTTCGCGCAGGCTCGCCAGGTCGCCCAGCGCCAGGCACTTGCCCTCGCCGAGGATCAGCGCACGATCGATCACCGGCTCGACCCCCGGCAACAGGTGGGAAGACAGCACCACCGTCACGCCACGCGCCTTCAGCATTCCGATGGTGGCGTAGACCGCCTCGGTGGCGGCGGGGTCGAGCCCGCTGGTGGGCTCGTCGAGCAGCAGCAGCCGAGGCTCGCCAAGCAACGCCTGGGCCAGCCCCAGGCGCTGGCGCATGCCCTTGGACCAGGTCGCCAGGCGTCGGTCGGCGGCCCCACCAAGCCCCACCTGCACCAGCAGCTCGTCCACCTCTGTCGTGGGCCGACCCTTGAGTCGGGCCAGGTAGGTGAGGGTCTCTCGCCCGCTCAGGTTGGGGTAGAAGCGGACATTTTCGGGCAGGTAGCCCAGGTGCTGGCGAAAGGCACGGTCGCCGGCTCGGTCCGGCCGTTGCCCAAGCACGCTGAGACTTCCCTGGGTGGGCGACAGCAGTCCCAGCATCAGTTTCATGCTGGTGGTCTTGCCGGCGCCGTTGTGGCCGAGCAGGCCGAGCACCTCGCCCCTGTTCACCTCGAGGCTGAGATGGGACAGGCGGGTCACGCCGCCGTGTTCCAGGCTGACGTCGTCAAAGACGATGGCGCAGGTCGTGGCGCGGGTCATGGATAGGATGTCCGTGTGGCGGAACGAGGTCTCGAAGGCGTCATCAGGGGGGCGCTGTCGCTGACGCCGGCGGGGCGAAATACCGGGAAGGCGCGCTGTACCCAACGCAGCGCCAGCACCGCCGGGCTGGCCATCAGCACCTTGGCCTCCGGGTGTCGCCACAGCAGCTGGTCCATGGCGTCATTGGGCTGGTAGCGGGTGTCGCCGATGCCGTCCTCGTCAAGGTCCCAGCCCAGGTAGTCGCTCCAGTAGTTGCCGCGACCGTGCTCGGACCATTCCTGCTGTCGAGTGGCCACGTACTTCACCTGGCGGCGATTGTGGATGAGGGCGTTGCCGCTGATGCGGTTGTCCTCGGAGCCTGCGGTCAGGTGAAGCCCGATGTCGCTGTCCTCGAGGCGGTTGCCGCGAATCACGTTGAACTGGGCGTTGTAGACGAAGATGGCCTTGCCATCGCCACCGCTGACCAGGCCCCGGTCATGGGCGTCGCGTGCCTGGCGCACGCCGATGATGTCGTTGTCGATGATCCGGCTTTCGGTGATGTTGTTCATCAGGATGCCGTAGTTGCGATCCTCGATGGAGCGATTGGCCCTCACCGTCAGCCCACGGGACTGCATCAGGGCGTAGCCGGTGCGGGTGTGACGGGTCAGGTTGTTGGTCACGCTATTGTCGTGGGCGTACATGTAGTGGACGCCGTAGCGAAGGTCTTCGAGCAGATTGCCGTCGATCACGCTGTCGCTGCTGGTGTCGATATAGACGCCGTCGCGCACCTGGCGGATATCGTTGCCGGAGACCAGCGCCCGACGCGCATTGAATAGCTGCACGCCGTTGCCGCGATCCTGGGAGCGTACCCGGGTATCGCCGCGAATCTGATTGTCGAGGACCCGGGCGTCGTCGACGCCATCGAGCCAGATGCCGAAGCCAGGGCCGGACAGCCGGCAACGCTCAATGCTGGCGCCATGGGCGGTCCTTTCCACGTGAACGCCCGCATCCATGGCGGTCAGGTCCGCGCCCCAGTGCTGAAGGGTCAGCCCGGACAGGGAAATGCCAGGTGAGCGCAAGGTCAGCAGGGTCCCGCTGCCGCCGCCATCGATCACCACACCGGCACCGTCGGCGACCAGGCTAAGCGGTTTGTCGATGATCACCGGGCCTGTCGTGTAGTGGCCCGGTGCGAGCCGCAGGATATCGTTGGGCTCGGCCTGCTCGACCCAGCGCTTGAGCGGTGTGCCCGCGGTCACCTTCAGCTCAGCGCCCAGCACCTCGCTGGGACTCAGTATCGCCAGTAGCGCCAACCCTGCGGTCAGGGCCAGCGCCATCGGTGTTGCTCGGCCGGATGCCGAGCCACCTGCAGGAAAGGAGAGAGCTCGAAACATGGTGATGTCGCCTGGGCCGGGCCGAGCGCCATCGGCGCCCGGCCCGGCCGCTCCTCAGGCCTTCTCCACCAGCATGCGACCGAACATTTCCATGTGCATCGCGTGGCAGAACCAGTTGCAGTAGTACCAGTGCACCCCGGCGCGTTCGGCGGTGAAGGTGACGCTGGACGTCTGCTGCGGACCGATCTCCATGGACACGCCATGGTTGACCATGCAGAAGCCGTGGGTCAGGTCTTCGACGGTATCCAGGTTGGTGATCACCACCGTGACCTCGTCACCCTGCTTCACCTTGAATTCGGTGATGCCGTACTGGGGCGCGACCGAGGTCATGTAGACGCGCACCTTGTTGCCGTCGCGGATGACCTTGTTGTCGCTCTCAAGGGTGATACCGTCGGCCTCGGCCATGGCGCGGGTGGGCGCGAAGAACGGATCCTGGCGGTCCCACACCTGGATCGGGTTGAGCTGGTCGGCGCGCATCATGATGGCGTCATGGGGCCCGGCGTAGGTCGGGCCGTCATGCACCAGCTTCATGGTGTCGCCGGAGATGTCGATCAGCTGATCGTTTTCCGGGTGCAGCGGTCCCACCGGCAGGAAGCGGTCCTTGGAGAACTTGCACAGCACCACCAGCCACTTGCCGTCGGCATCGCGGGTCTCGCACAGGCTGGCGTGGTTGTGGCCCGGCTGATAGTGCACGTCGAGCTTCTGGTGGATGTAGTTGACGTCCTCGCCGTTGTAGGCGCGGATCGCCTCCTCGATGTTCCACTTGGCCACCTGGCTGTCGATGAACAGGGTGGTGTAGGAGAAGCCGCGACCGTCGAAGGTGGTGTGCAGCGGCCCCAGGCCCAGCTCTGGCTCGGCGACTACGCTGTCGCGGGGCTCGATCTCGTCGGCGAACAGCGCCGGCAGCTTGTCGATGGCGATGATCGACACCGTCGGCGACAGCTTGCCGTTGGCGATGAAGTACTTGCCGTCGGGTGAGGTATTCAGGCCATGGGGGTTCTTGGGCACCGGAATGTAGCGGGTCAGCGGTGAGCCCTTGCGTCCGTCCAGTACCGGCACCGGGGAGTCGCCCAGGGTCTCGAACTGGCCCTTCTCGACGGCGGCCTCGATGGCTTCGACGTCGTACACCACCACCCAGTCACGCTCGGCACGCATGCTGTCGGCCAGGGTCATGCCCTTCTCGGAGTTGTAGCAGGTCGAGGCAACGAAGCGGCCGGTGTAGTCGGCGTCGGTGTTGTCCAGGTTGCCATCGACGATCACCTGCCAGGCCACCTCCATGGTCTCGGCGTCGATGGCGTTGAACATGGTGTAGTAGTTCGCAGGATTCTCCAGGTCGCGACCGTCGTTGACCTGGGGGATCGGGAACTCGGCGTTGGCGAAGACGTACTTGGTGTAGGGCACCTTCTGCAGACGCAGGCCGTGGATGGCCTGGACGTTGGGAATAGTGGTGACCTTGTCGGTCTTCATGATGTCGAGGCGGATCCGCGCCACCCGGGTATTGGCCTTGTCGTTGATGAACAGGTACTTGCCGTCATAACGACCGTCGGTGAGCGAGGCGTGGGGGTGGTGGGCGTCGCCGTTGTGGAAACGCGCGGACTCGCCGAGGATGTGCTTAGACTCGTTGGTGATGCCCCATCCGGTGGCGCTCTCGGTGTTGAACACCGGAATGCGCATCAACTCGCGCATGGAGGGGATGCCCAGGACCCTCACTTCACCGGAGTGGCCGCCGCTCCAGAAGCCGTAGTATTCGTCGAGTTCACCGGGGGCCACCATGGCGTCGCCTTCACTGGCGCGGGCGCTGCGGCTGCCGAGCAGGGCGCTGGTGCCAACACCGCCGACCACTCCGCTGGCAAGGCCGGCGCCGGCGACGCCGGTCACCGCACTGTTGCGTAGAAAGTGGCGTCGGGCCAGATTCTGGATACTGCGGGAATCGTCACTCACTTCAGTTCTCCTCAAGGCAGGGTATACGCCGCGGGTCGCCGTCCTGGCTTGATCCGCGGGGTTCTGCGTCACCCACGTCGCCGTGCGTCCTCGCCGCATTCCGTTCCAGGCGCTTTCTGCGCTTGACCCGGGGCGGACAGCGACGGTCGTCGTCGTAGGTGATCTGGCAGTCCAGACAGTAGTGGCACTCCGAGGCCTCGATACGGCCGTCGGGATGGATGGCCACCAGCTCGCAGTCGTTGGCGCAGATCTGGCAGGGCGTGCCGCACTGGCCACGGTGCCGCCTGAGCCAGTCGAAAAGGCGCAGGCGACCGGCGATGGCCAGGCTCGCACCCAGCGGGCAGACGTAGCGGCAGTAGGCCTTGTGCATGAAGGCCGAGCTTGCGATCAGTGCCACGGCGTAGAGCACATAGCCCCAGTCGCGCAGGAAGTGCAGGGTGATGGCGGTCTTGAACGGCTCGACCTCGGCCAGCCGCTCCGCCTGTCCCAGGTCGTAGAAGGACACCCCGACCAGGCCAAACAGGATCAGATACTTCACCACCCACAGCCGCCGGTGCACGGCGAAGGGCAGCGTCAGTTGCGGCACCTTCAGGTGACGGGCGAGCTGGTTGACCAGGTCCTGCAGCGCACCGAAGGGACACAGCCAGCCGCAGAAGATGCTGCGGCCCCACAGCACCAGAGTGACCGCCACGAAGACCCACAGCACGAACATCAGCGGGTCGATCAGGAAGGCCGACCAGCTGAAGCCATGGCTGGCGGAATTGGCGACGGCAGGGATGACGGCATGGATCAGCGCCAGCACATTGACCACCGAGAGCTGGGCCAGCGAGACCCAGCCGATATAGACCAGGGTGTAGAGCAGGAAGGCCTTGCGCAGCGGGCGCAGCAGGCGCGGACGACGCGCCAGGGCGTCCTGGAACGCCAGGATCAGTGACAGCGTCACCAGTCCAGCACCAAGCCCGATCAGCTCTAGCCGACTCTGCTGCCACATCTCGAGCCACAGCGGGGCGGGCTCCACCGGCTCGGGACGCTCGATAAAGGCCTCGGGCAGCGCCTGGTCGAGATGAAAGCGGGTGAACTCCTGGGTCAGCGGCCCCGAGGCCCGGCGCACCAGCAGGTTCAGCCGCCAGGGCGTGCCCGGGTCGAAGTGGGCGTCCTCGTGGATCACGAAGATGTCGCGTTCGCTTAGTGCGGGGGCTCCGTCGATGGCCAGACGCGGCAGGCGGCGCTGGTCGCTGTCGTGGAAGCTGATCGAGGCGTTGCCCTGGACCAGCTCGATACGATCGAAGATGCCGCCGCGCACGTAGCCCGACCCCTTGTAGGAAAAGCTGCCATCGGCGAGCAGGGCAACGGCGTGTTCGCCGGGGGCGAGGCTCGCCATCAACTGGTCGTAGCCGCGCTCGCCGAGCAGATTGCGGCCCACGCTCGGCGCATTGAGGTAGCCCAGGTAAAGATCGATGAAGGTGGCGTCGCGGGGCGGACGCTGGCCGCTCAGGTAGTGCTCCGCCGGGGTGCCGACGAAGGCGTCGTCGACCTCTCCCTGGCTCAGAGTCAGGTGACCCAGTGCCCCCTGGTCGAGCAGGCCCTGCCAGTCGGCGGGCGCGTAGACCTCGTCGCGCACACGGGCGATTGGCGCTGCCGCGGGGTCATCGATCAGCCCCAGGGCGGCGGCGACCAGGCGTCCTGTCCGCATGATGGTGTCGTTGACCACGATGACGGTCACGGTGGCGCCGGAGATGGCATCGACGTCCTCTCCCACCTCCAGGCGCGACGTCACCGAGGTACCCAGGTGCTGGCCGGCGAAGTCGTCCAGGCGCTCTGACGGGATGCCGACCAGCATGATCGGCTCGGAATGATTGAGCACCTTGGCCAGGCGCAGGCTGGCGGAAGGATCGATGGCGATCAGCAGGTTGACCGGCTTGCCCGAGTAGGCGGGAATCGGTGCGACTTCAGCGCTCTCGAAGGCGTAGCCGACCAGTTCTTCACCACGGTAGAGCGCGTTGACCGGCCATGGGAGGTCGGTCACCGGCTCGACCCTGTCGGTGCCGGGAAAGGCCTGCTGAAACAGGGCGAGGTCACCCTTGGCGCTGCCAAGGTCACCGGGATACTGATCGAATTCCAGCGCCAGGGCGGGCAGGCTCAACCACATCGCCAACAGCACGACAAGCAGGCGCAGGGGAGAAGACCAGTGGCGGGGAAATTGGCGGGGGGCTTGGGTCATGGCATGACCTCGAGGCGCAAAGCGCCCCGAGGACGCTTCGCGCACCAGGGTGGGATCAGGGCGTCAGCGACGAGAAGTAGGCGGCGATGTCGGCGATATCCTGATCCGACAGGGCCGCCGCCTGGGGCGCCATGATGGCGGACATGCCACCACCGCGCTGACCCTCGCGGTAGGCCTTGAGCGCGCTTTCCAGGTACGGAGCGTTCTGACCCGCCAGGTTGGGATAGATCGGTCCGGTGGCCTTGCCGTCGGTGCCATGGCAGGCGGCGCAGGCGCCGATCTTGGTTTCACCGGCGGCGGCGTCGCCGGCGGCCTGGGCGTTGAGACTGAACAGACAGGCGGCGCCAAGCGCGGCCAGGGGGATCCATTTCATGATGAGCGCTCCTCGGTCTTGGGGCGTGATACCTGACGCAAGCGGCGTGCGGCTTGGGTCAGGCATCACGGTTTGTGCGGGATGTCCCTTGGGACTCTCGAGTATTGGAGCGCTCAGCGACAATACCCTATGACGTTGGTCAACTTTAGGCGGGGAGAGGTACGTCTTCCGTACTATGCTTGATTGGGATCACTGGGATGGCAGGGGCATCATTGCGGTTGGCTCGCGTTTGCACTACCTCGGGCGAGAACACGCCACAGGGGCAAGCGCCGTGATGCCGCTGGCGTGATTTGATGCAGGTCATGTCTGGCTTCGTCTTGCCGGGACGTGCCGATTCGACGTGCGACAATGCCGACAGATGCCGCCGTCGGGCGGTCGTGTCACGAGGGGCCTTGTCGATGTCATCCGATGTTTTGCCGTTTCAGCGTGCGCTGGTCGAGAAGTACGACCGTCCAGGGCCGCGCTACACCTCCTATCCCACCGCGCCGCACTTCCACGACGGTTTCGGCGTCGCCGACTATCGCCAGGCGGTGGAGCGCAGCCAGCAGGGGGAGCCGAAGCCGCTGTCGGTCTACGTCCATGTGCCCTTCTGCGAAAGCCTCTGCTACTACTGTGCCTGCTCCAAGATCATTACCCACAATCGCGAGCGTGCCGCTGAGTACCTGGCGCTGCTCAAGCGCGAGATCGCCCTGCAGGCGGCGCTGTTCGACGAGACCCGGGAGCTCAACCAGCTGCACCTGGGTGGGGGCACCCCGACCTTTCTGTCCAATGACCAGCTCAAGGGGCTGATCGACGCCCTGGCGCGCCACTTCCGGTTCGCCCCGGAGCAGCGCCGGGAATTCTCGCTGGAGGTGGATCCGCGTACGGTGACCCCCGCCCAGATCCATGAACTGCGCGAGATGGGCTTCAATCGTCTGAGCTTCGGCGTCCAGGACTTCGATCCGCTGGTGCAGAAGGCGGTCAACCGCGTGCAGAGCGAGGCCCAGGTGGCGGCCCTGGTGGACGCCGCCCGGGACGCCGGCTTCGCCTCGGTGTCGGTGGACCTGATCTATGGGCTGCCGCTGCAGACCCGCGACAGCTTCGACGCCACCCTGGCCAAGGTGGTGGCGCTGAGACCCGACCGCATCGCCGCCTACAGCTACGCCCACCTGCCGTCGCTGTTCAAGGCCCAGCGGCTGATCCGCGACGAGGACATGCCGCCGCCCGGGCGCAAGCTCGAGCTGCTCGAGCTGACCATCGAGCGGCTGACCCAGGCGGGCTACGTCTATATCGGCATGGACCACTTCGCCCTGCCCGAGGACGAACTCAGCCGAGCCCGTCACGACGGTACCCTGCAGCGCAATTTCCAGGGCTACTCGACCCACGCCCAGTGCGACATGATCGGGCTCGGGGTCACCTCCATCGGCAAGGTCGGCGACGCCTACAGCCAGAACGTCAAGACCACCGCCGAGTACGCCGAGCACCTCGAGGCCGGGCGGCTGCCGGTGTTGCGGGGCTATCGGTTGAGCGACGAAGACCAGCTGCGTGCCGAACTGATCACCTCGCTGATGTGTCACGGCGAGGTGCGCTTCGCCGAGTTCGAGGCCCGTCACGCTATCGACTTCCGCACGCATTTCGCCAGCGCCCTCGACCAGCTCGACGAGATGCAGGCCGACGGCTTGATCGAGATCAAGCAGCAAGCGCTCAAGGTACTGCCGGCAGGACGCCTGATGATGCGCAACGTGGCCATGGCCTTCGATGCCTACCTGGTCCCCGGCAGTGGGCGCTTTTCGCGCACCGTCTAGCCGGCTCTATCGCGACTGCCCCGGGGCGAGACGCCCGGGGTAGCCCGCGCTACCTTTCATGCGCCAAAGCCGAATTAACGATCGGGTCTTCCATGGCCCGATTTTTCGTTTATATTGTGCCGCCGGTCGAAAATTTTACTATATCTGGTAGGGTGCCCGAGCTTATCCGGAGCGCGCATCCGCCCCTTTACGACCCCGTTTATTTGCCGGTAACTTCATCGGAGACAAGCTTTCATGACCACATCCGCCAAGGCCGCCGCCCTGTCGCAGGAGGTTCCCATGCAGGGCCCCTCGTATGACATCTGGGACGCCAAGTATCGCTTGAAGGACCGCCACGGCCAGCCCGTCGACGCCGACCTTCAGGCCACCTGGGACCGCGTGGCCAAGGCGCTGGCCGCCGTCGAGGGCGACGCCGCCGACAAGTGGCTGCCGAAGTTTCGCTGGGCGCTGGAAAACGGCGCCGTGCCGGCAGGCCGGATCACCTCCAACGCCGGAGCCGAGGGCTACAAGCCCGCGGTCAGCCTGATCAACTGCACGGTATCGCGGACCATTCGCGACTCCATGCACGACATCCTCGACAGCGTGGTGGATGCGGGCATGACGCTCAAGGCCGGCTGCGGCATCGGCTACGAGTTCTCGACCCTGCGCCACAAGGGTGCCTTCGTGTTCGGCGCCGGTGCCGGCACCAACGGCCCCCTGGCGTTCATGGATATCTACGACAAGATGTGCTTCACGGTGGCCTCCGCCGGCGGCCGTCGTGGCGCCCAGATGGGCACCTTCGACGTCGGCCATCCCGACGTGCGCGACTTTATCGAGGCCAAGCGCGAGGCCGGTCGCCTGCGCCAGTTCAACCTGAGCCTGCTGATCACCGACGAGTTCATGGAAGCGGTGAAGCAGGACGCCGACTGGCCGCTGGCCTTCCCGCTGCACGAGGGCGAGAAGGGCGACGTCGATGACAGCGAGCTGATCTACCGCGACTGGCCGGTGATCGAGGACGGCTACACCCAGGACGCCGAAGGTCGCGTGGCCTGCCGCGTGGTCGAGGTGATCAAGGCCCGCGAGCTGTGGGACACCATCATGCGTTCCACCTACGACTACGCCGAGCCCGGGTTCATCCTGATCGACCAGGTCAATCGCATGAACAACAACTGGTTCTGCGAAGAGATCCGCGCCACCAACCCCTGCGGCGAGCAGCCGCTGCCGCCGGAGGGCGCCTGCCTGCTGGGGTCGGTCAACCTGACCCGCTTCGTGATCGATCCGTTCGGCGACAAGCCGCGCTTCGACTGGGACAAGTACCGCGAGGTGGTGGCGATCTTCACCCGCATGCTCGACAACGTGGTCGAGATCAGCGGCCTGCCGCTGTCCGGCCAGCGCCGCGAGATCGAGGCCAAGCGCCGCCACGGCATGGGTTTCCTGGGCCTCGGCTCGACCATGACCATGCTCAAGATGCCCTATGGCTCGGCCGAGTCGCTGGGCTTCACCGAGGAAGTCAGCCGAGTGCTGGCCGTGGAGGGCTGGAAGCAGGCGCTGGAGCTGTCCCGCGAGAAGGGCATGGCCCCGATCCTCGAGCAGGAGTTCGAGCTGACGCCGAAGATGCTGCGCGAGCGTCCCGAGCTCGGCCGCGACGGCTACGAGGTCGGCGACAAGGTGCCCGGGCGTATCCTGCACGCGCGCTACAGCCGCTATATGCAGAAGATCGCAGAGGTCGAGCCGCAGCTGGTGGCGGAGCTGGCCGAGCACGGTGCGCGCTTCACCCACCACTCGTCGATCGCCCCCACCGGGACGATCAGCCTGTCGCTGGGCAACAACGCCTCCAACGGTATCGAGCCGTCGTTCTCCCATCGCTACTTCCGCAACGTGATCCAGGCCGGCAAGAAGACCAAGGAGCAGGTCGAGGTGGTGTCCTTCGAGCTTGCCGCTTACCGCCACTTCATGCACGCCGACGCGGTGGAAAGCGACCTGCCCGACTACTTCATCACCGCCGACGCGGTGACCCCCAAGCAGCACGTGGCGGTGCAGGCCGCGGCCCAGGCCTGGGTCGACTCGGCGATCTCCAAGACCGTCAACGTGCCCACCGACTTTGCCTTCGAGGCGTTCAAGGACCTGTACCTGGACGCCTACCAGAGCCGTCTCAAGGGCTGCACCACCTTCCGCTTCAACCCGGAGGCCTTCCAGGGCGTGCTGGTGCGCGAGGATGACCTCAAGAACACCACCTATATCTTCGAGCTGGAGAACGGCGAGACCCTCGAACTCAAGGGCGACGAGACGGTGATCTACGACGGCGAGGAACACAACGCCGCCAACCTCTACGACGGCTTGAAGGAGGGGACCTATGGCAAGTGGTAATCGGTCCAGCGGCAAGCCAGCCTGCCTGCCAGTCGGCGAGCCGCAATATCATGCCTGGGTCGTGAGCGTGTCACGCCCGCATCATCTTTCTGGAGGAGCCCGCTGATGGCTGTCGAAATCAATTCCAAGATCGTGGGCTACCGCGTCAAGAGCGAAGAGGCCGCCCCCGCGCCGGCCCCGCTGCCCGAGGAAAACCCGCTGACCATGCGCATCCCCTCGCGCCCCGAGGGAACGCTGGAGGCGGTGTCCGAGAAGATCTCCTACGTCGGCGCCGAAGGCCGCAAGAAGGTCTACCTGCTGGTGTCCTTCATGCCGGTGGAAGGCGTGCTCAACGGCCAGCGGGTGATCATCGAGCGCCCGGTGGAGTTCTTCTTCCCCTCCGGTCAGCTGTCCAGTGAGCACCAGTGGATCACCGCCACCATGCGCAGCCTGTCGCTGGCGGCCCGCGGCGGCTACGTCACCCAGGCGGTGGCGGATCTGCGCAAGGTGGCTTGGGACAAGGGCCTGGTGCGCTGCGGCATGAACCGCTGGAACAAGCCGATGTTCCACGACTCCGAGGTCGCCGCCATCGCCTGGTCGATCCAGCAGATCCTCTACCGTCGCGGCTTTCTCGATATCGACGGGAACCAGGTGCCGGTGGAGGACCTGGTCAGCCGTTACGCCCGACGCCAGGCCTCCGGCCACGGCTGGTACCCCGCCGAGGTCGAGGACGAGACCCCGAGCGGCGCGGTCGAGCCGCTGGACGGCAAGCCTGCCGAGTCCGCCGCCGAAGGCGCCGGCCCCGCCGTGGTCGGCAACTGCCCCGAGTGTCGCGGCGAGCTGATCATGATGGACGGCTGCCCCACCTGCTACGCCGGCTGCGGCTGGTCGAAGTGTGGCTAGTCGACGTTTGGTTGGAAAGCACGACTAGAATACGTGGCTAGAAAGCACGGCTGGCGCGCGAATAAGCCAGCGTCACAACGATGGGCCCTTCGGGGCCCATCGTTGTGTCTGGAGGGGTGGTTTTCGTTCAGCCAGCGTCGTGACAGCAGGCGCTATGACGCCCCAGGCGGCTGAGCCTGGTCGGAGCGGGTGATGTTGTAGACGGGGTGGCCGCAGGGGCAGTGGTGGTTGATGAACCGGCTGCGGAAAAAACGGATGTCGAACTCCCGGACGTAGCTGGTCTTGTGGGCGGCCAGCACGATGTCAAAGGCGTAGTCGCGGTGGGCCTCGCCCCGACTCTGGGCGTCCAGGTAGGGCGTGTAGTCGGTGGTGATATGCAACTGGAGATGGGCTTCGCACAGGTGCCCGGTGAAGTAGGGCAACACACGTATCTGGCTTTCCTCCTTGGGCGCCGAGGGTTCGGGCATGCCAGTCACGTTGCCGATGATCACCTTGCGAGAATCCAGCACGAACATGCAGAGGCCGCTGCCGGTGCCAAGCAGGCTGCCAAGGTAGAGGGTTTCGGCATGGTCACCCTCTATCAGCTTGCGCATGGCGTGGACGGTGAAGCGATAGCTCTGCCAGTGGCACCACTGTGCTGCTCGTTGCAGTCGGTGATAGACACTAGCCCCGACGCTGCGACGCGCAAACCCGGCCAGGCGCTGGCGCAGACGGGATTGGCCCAGATAGAAGGCATAGTACCAGGCCACCAGTTTCGTAAACGCCAGGCAGATGATCGCAATAGTGAGGGTAACCAGCGACGCCTGAAGGAAGGGCTCGCCAAAGGGCTCGCCTTGGGTGTCTGGGTAGGCGTAAGGAGAAGCGGAGGGGGCAGAGAAAGCGTGCAGGAGGTAGAGCACAGCGAAGACCGGGAGGGCGGCCCCAAAGCCGGCGATGGCGCTGCGCAATGTCAGCTGTTGTCCGTTGGCACGAATGACGTAGCGTCGCCAGGAAGGGATCGAATGGCATAGCAGAAAGCCGGCCACCAGCAGGACGAAAGGTGGCAGCAGCTTGATGCCGCTCATTCCGGCTTGCTGTCCCTGCGATCGAGGCTGCGGCGAAGGGCTCTGACGTTGCTCTTGACCTTGCGCGACCGCACCAGCTCGGCGCTGTCCACGGAGACGGCGCCGCGATGCGATATCTTCATGCTACGCAGGTGGCCACCCTCTTTGGCCTTGAGGTAGCCTTCGAAGCTGGTTTCGATGGACATCGTTGCTCCTTTTCCGCTTGTGAACTCGATGCTCTGCGGAACCTGGGTGAAGCCAAGGGGCCGAACCCCATGATGTCCGCAGTGTAGCAGAGTTCCCATTTCGACCCCGGCATTCGGCTGTGTCAGAGCGTTCAACGAGCGCTACACCAGAGGGCTTGATGGGCGTCATGAACCGAGGGCGACGGTATCGCTAGCATGACCCGGCGGCGTCGTGCCGCTTGACCAGGAACCCGTCATGTCGCTGTCGCCGCTCGGCTCGCTGTCGTTGCCTTCTCTTGCCCTTCCTGCCTTGCCCACCCTTCCTTCGCTGTCGTCATCGTTGACGTCTGGCGCCGTGACCCGGGTGCCCCATCGTCTGCATCTGTCACTGATGCGCCGTCTCGGCCCGCTGCCCCTGCCGCTGTTGCGCACGAGTCTCGAGCCCTGGCTCAACCGCACCCTGGCAGAGCCACTGGCCGACGGTGAGTTCGACGTGCTTGAAGGGCGCCGGGTGTGTCTGTCCATCGATGATCTGGCGCTGGCGGTCACCCTGACCCTCACGCACGGTCGCCTGCAGGTCACCGACGCGCCCTGGGAGGTGAAGGTGGCGGGGGGCTGGCGGGAGTTCGCCTGCCTGGCCAGCCGCGAGGAAGACCCGGACAGCCTGTTCTTCCAGCGCCGGCTGTGCCTGGAAGGTGACACCGAACTGGGGCTGACGGTGAAGAACCTGCTGGATGGCCAGGAAATGGAACTGCTGCATCCCTACCTGCTCGAGGCGCTGGGCCAGCTGCAGCGCTGGCTGCCCCGCCGGGCCTAGGCGCCTGGTTACCGCCTGCTGGTTGTCGGGGTGAGCCATCTAGCGATGGAGGCCGGCGAACCGGCCTCCCGAGAGAGGTGGTGTGAGAGGGAAGAGGCTCTTAGTCTTCCAGCAGCGGTGCCAGATCCATCCCCGCTTGGCCGTGCCAGTAGCCGTTGCACAGCTCGGCGTCCACCAGCGCCAGCGGCGAGGGCGCCGGATAGCGTCCCTGGCGGGCCAGGTCGAAGTCCGCCACCACTTCATCCATCCCCTCTGAACGCGGACTCAGCCGGGCCGCGCTGACGCCCATTGTGGCCATCTCGGCAAGCTCGTGGCGCAGGTCCTGACAGGCCCCGGACAGGGTCTGGATACCGTTCAGGGTGAATAGCTGACGGCTGTCGTCCTGGGTGGTCAGCGACAGCCCTTCCGGATAGTCCTGGCAGACGAACTGGCAGCGATCCTTGGGGTGCTGATGGTGACGCGCGGTAAAGCAGCGCGACGACCAGGCCAGCGGCAGGTGGCCGTAGGCCAGCACCTCGCAGTCCAGCGCCAGCCCCGCCTCGCGGGCGTCAGACAGCAGCCGGGCCAGGTCGGCGCCAGGCAACTCCACCGGGGCGACGAAGCGGAACATGCCGGCGCGCTTGAGGATTTCCAGGGTCGGCACATTGTAGAGGTTGAGCGCCGGGCCGCCGACGAAGGGCAGGCCCGCCTCGGACAGCCGGTGCACCGCGCTCATGTCGTTGGCCTCGACCAGGAAGTCGCCGTTGTCGCACAGCCTGGTCAGGTCGCGCAGGTCGGCGTTGGACTCGATCAGGGTCTGCGAACCGAGGATCACCTGCTTGCCGGCGGCGGCGAGCTGGTGGCCGATCTCCAGCCAGTCGGCGAGCTTCATGTCGCGCCGCCGGGAGCACACGGTTTCGCCCAGGGTGACGCTGGTCAGCGGCCAGTGGCAGGCCTGTTCATAAAAGGCGAAGTAGCGCTCGCGGGTCCAGTAGAAGGACACCGGGCCAAGGCTCAATTCCAGTGAAGCAGCGGTCATCTCGCCTCCTGTCATTTCCAGTCGCGCTCGTAGGCGCCGAGAGTATGGGTGGAGCCTTCGGCCAGCGGCGCCAGGGCGGCGCTCCAGTCGGCCTGGGGGCGATAGTCGTCGCCGGCCCGGTCCAGATGGTCCAGCGCCTGGCGCCACACGCGGGTGACGCTGGCCACATAGGCCGGACTGCGCTGACGACCCTCGATCTTGATCGCCTTGATGCCCAGCGCCGCCAGCTGGGGCAGCAGGTCCAGGGTGCTGAGGCTGGTCGGCGCCTCGATGGCGTGGCCGACGTCGCCCTCGACGTTGAAGCGTCCCTTGCACAGGGTCGGGTAGCCGGCCTGTTCGTCGGCGCGGTAGCGATCGATCAACACGCCGTTCAGGCGCGATTCGCGTCCGCTGGCGGTCTCCTCCCAGCGCACGTGGGCCGCCGGCGAGCACACGCCGTGGGTGTTGGGCGACTCGCCGGTCAGGTAGGACGACAGATAGCAGCGGCCCTCGGCCATGATGCACAGGCTGCCGAAGGCGAACACCTCGAGCTCCACCGGGCTGTGGCGGGCCAGGTCGCGCACCTGGTGGATCGACAGCACCCTGGGCAGCACCGCGCGGCGGATGCCGAACTCGCGGTGGTAGAAGGCCAGCGCCTCGTGGCTGGTGGCGGAGCCTTGCACCGACAGGTGGCGGGGGATGTCCGGGTGGCGTTCGGCGGCGTAGGCCAGGAGGCCCGGGTCGGCCAGGATCAGGGCGTCGACCTGAAGCGAAGCCGCCTGGTCCACCGCCGCGCGCCACTGAGCCAGGCTCGACTGCTGCGGGTAGGTATTGATCGCGCAGAACACCCGGCAGCCCCGGGCGTGGGCGTAGTCGATACCCTCGCGGGCGCGCTTGTCGGTGAAGTTCAGCCCGGCGAACTGGCGGGCGTTGGTGGCGTTCTGAAAGCCGAAGTAGACCGCGTTGGCGCCCTCGTCCACGGCGCGCTTCAAAGCGGGCAGGCTACCCGCAGGACAGACCAGTTCCATGTCGATCTCCGAGCGAAGAGAGGCGCCATGCTAGCCCCGCGCGGACACCGTCGGCTTGATGCGTATCAGTGTCCGCCAATGAAGTAGGGGATGGAGCGAAGAGATGACGCGCTGCACCGGGGCCGGGTGTGGATAACCTGGCGATAGTGGGGGGCCGACTTGCGGGCCAGGCGTGTCGATAAAGGTGGGGATGAACTTGTGAGTCGTTCTGTGGATAACCCTGTGTGGCACCTTGTGAAAAGTGGTGGGCAGGCGGTGCAGGGGCTGTGGAAGGCGGTGTATAAGTCGCGTGTCAGTGGTTATCAGCGGCTCGCTGTCGTAAACGAAAACGGGCCCCGCAGGGCCCGTGGTCTTCATGCCGGTGCCTACTGACCGCCGGAGGGGAAGTGGAACTCCGCCTGGGTGGTCTCGAAGGGCGAGGGCCAGCGCTGTGACACCGCCTTGCGGCGGGTGTAGAAGCGCACAGCGTCGGGGCCGTAGGCGTGCAGGTCGCCGAACAGCGAACGCTTCCAGCCGCCGAAGCTGTGGCTGGCCACCGGCACCGGCAGCGGCACGTTGATACCCACCATGCCGACCTCGATGGCGTCGGTGAAGCGACGTGCCGCCTCGCCGTCACGGGTGAACAGGCAGGTGCCGTTGCCGTACTCGTGGGCGTTGGTCAGGGCGATGGCCTCGTCGAGGCTGTCGACACGCACCACGCACAGCACCGGGCCGAAGATCTCCTCGCGGTAGATGGTCATCTCCGGGGTGACCCGGTCGAACAGGCAGCCGCCGACGAAGAAGCCGTTCTCGTGGCCCGGGACCACCAGGTCGCGGCCGTCGGCCACGAGGGTGGCACCTTCCTGCACGCCCTTCTCGATATAGCCGAGCACCTTGTCGCGATGCTGGGCGGTGACCAGGGCGCCCATGTCCAGGCCCTTGTCGGTGCCGGGGCCGATCTTCAGCGCGGCGATCTTGGGACCCATGGCCTCGATCAGGCGGTCGGCGGTGTCATCGCCGACGCACACCGCCACCGAGATCGCCATGCAGCGCTCGCCGGCGCTGCCGTAGGAGGCCCCCATCAGGGTGTTGGCGGCGTTGTCGATATCGGCGTCGGCCAGCACCACTGCGTGGTTCTTGGCGCCACCGAGGGCCTGCACCCGCTTGCCGCTCTCGGCACCACGCCGGTAGATGGTCTCGGCGATGGGGGTCGAGCCGACGAAGGACACGGCCTTGACCTCGGGGGCGTCGAGCAGCGCCTCGACGGTCTCGCGGCCGCCCTGGACCACGTTCATGATGCCCTGGGGCAGGCCGGCTTCCTCGAGCAGGCGGGCGACCGCCAGGGCGGCGGACGGGTCCTTCTCGGAGGGCTTGAGCACGAAGGCGTTGCCGCAGGCGATGGCCATCGGGTACATCCACAGCGGCACCATCGCCGGGAAGTTGAACGGGGTGATTCCGGCCACCACGCCCAGCGGCTGGAAGTTGGAGAAGGCGTCGATGGACGGCCCCACGTTGTGGGAGTACTGACCCTTGAGCAGCTCCGGCACGCCGCAGGCGTACTCGACGTTCTCGATGCCGCGCTTGAGCTCGCCCATGGCGTCCTCGAGGGTCTTGCCGTGCTCCTCGCTGATCAGTTGCACCAGGCGATCGGCGTCACGCTCCAGCAACGCCTTGAAGCGGTACATCACCTGGGCGCGCTTGGCCGGCGGGGTATCGCGCCAGGCCGGGAAGGCCGCCTGGGCGGCGTCGATGGCGGCCTTGACGGTGTCGGCGTCGCCGTCGGCGACCTGGCGAATGGTCTCGCCGGTGGCCGGGTTGGTGACCGGCAGGTGGCGGCCGGCCTCGAGATCCTGACCATTGATCCAGTGATTGACGTTGTCCATCGAGGGTCCTCAAGTGTCGAAAGGGCGGACGGGCATGGCCCGTCCGCGCTGTGGATAAGGCTGTGAACAGTGGGTGTAAAGGTTGTCCACAGGCTGTCGGTTTCAGGTGGATAAGCCGGGCGCTGGGTACCGGCAAGCGGCCCCAGGCGAGCGGGCTCAGGCAAGCGGTCTTGGTCGAGCGGCCCCAGTCAAGCGGCCTCAGTCGAGCCGGTCGAGGGTCTCGGCGACGGCGTCGAACAGGCGCTCGAGCTCCGCCTCGGTGGTGGCGAAGGGAGGGCCGAACTGCAGGGTGTCGCCACCGAAGCGCACATAGAAGCCGGCCTCCCACAGCGCCAGGTGGGCGTCGCGCGGGCGGATGGCCGGATCACCGTCGCGCGGGGCCAGCTGGATCGCCCCGGCCAGGCCGAAGTTGCGGATGTCGACCACATGGGAGCGGCCCTTCAAGGCGTGCAGGCGATCCTCGAAGGCCGGGGCGATAGCCCTGACCTGGGCCGGGAAGTCCTCGCGCTCGAGCAGGTCCAGCGCGGCCAGGGCGGCGGCGCAGGCCACCGGATGGCCGCTGTAGGTGTAGCCGTGGGGAAATTCGATGGCGTGCCCCGGGCCGCCGGCGTGCATGAAGGTGTTATGGATCTCGCCAGAGGCGATCACCGCACCCATCGGCACGCAGCCGTTGGTGATCTGCTTGGCCACCGTCATCAGATCAGGGGTGACGCCGAAGGCCTCGGCGCCGGTGCGCGCGCCGCTGCGACCGAAGGCGGTGATCACCTCGTCGAAGATCAACAGGATGTCGTGGGCCGAGCAGATCTCGCGCAGCCGCTCGAGGTAGCCCCTGGGCGGCACGATGACCCCGGCGGAGCCGGACATCGGCTCGACGATCACCGCCGCGATGTTGGAGGCGTCGTGCAGCGCGATCTGCTCGAGCAGCGCATCGGCAAGCTCGGCCCCGGTCTCGGCCTGGCCCCGGGTGAAGGCCTGGTTCGGCTGCAGGGTGTGGGGCAGGTGGCTCGAGTCCAGCAACTGACCGAAGTGCTTGCGGTTGCCGCCGATGCCGCCAAGGCTGGTGCCGCCGATGTTGACCCCGTGGTAGCCCTTGGCCCGGCCGATCATGCGGGTCTTTTCCGGGCGACCCTTGAGTCGCCAGTAGGCCTTGGCCATCTTCAACGCGGTATCGGCGGACTCGGAGCCGGAATCGGTGAAGAACACATGGTCGAGTCCCGTCGGGGTCAGGCTCGCGACCTTCTCGGCCAGCTTGAAGGCCAGCGGATGGGACACCTGAAAGCTCGGCGCGAAGTCGAGACTGCCAAGCTGGTGGGCCACCGCCTCGCGGATCTCTTCACGGTTGTGCCCGGCGCCACTGGTCCACAGACCCGACAGCGAATCGAACACCCGGCGGCCGCGGTCGTCGATGAAGTAGCGGCCCTCGGCGCCCTGGATCATCCGCGGATGCTGGTGGAAGTCCTGGTGGGCGGTGAACGGCATCCAGTAGTGATGGTTGAGCCCGGCCCCCGCAGCGCGCTCGGCGTGGGCGTCGGGACGGGTATCGAGGGTGTCGAAGGTCAGCATGGCGAGTCTCCAGTCAGGGGCCGCAGGGCGGGCATGGACTCAGCATGGACAGGGCTTCAGGTTTGTAAAATCACTCTTTGTTGTCGTTCACGTGAGTAAAGATAAACGTTTAGTGACGGTGATTTCTTTTCTTGACCAATTCACGCAACGGGTCTAATCCTTATATTTATTCGAATAAATGACCGAGGCGATCCGTGCCGACTTCCTTTCCCCAGCGCCGACAGAAGCTCGCGGACCTGATCTGCGAGGACATCAAGCAGAAGATCGTGATGGAGAACCTGTCGCCGGGTGACCGCCTGCCCAACGAGAAGGCCCTGATGGAGCGCTATGAATGCGCCAAGGGCACCATTCGCGAGGCGCTGCGGGTGCTCGAGGTGGAAGGCCTGGTCGCGCTCAAGACCGGCCCCGGTGGCGGCGCCATCATCCGCGAGGTGACCGTCGATCCGGCCTGCCGAGCGCTGCGCAATTTTCTGCACTTCCAGCACGTGGACGGTAGCCAGGTCTATCAGCTGCGGCGGATGGTGGAGGTCGAGGTGGCGGTCTCGGCCTTGGACCGGCTCGATGCGGCGGGGCTGACCCGGCTGCGGGACAACATCGATCAGTGCCAGCGCCCCCATGAGGACGAACTCAGCCAGCGCCAGCACCGCATGCTGGAACTCGAGTTTCACAACATCCTGGCCGAGTACTGCCCCAATCCGCTGCTGCGCTTCATGAGCACCTTCCTCAACGACCTGCTGCGCGACCTGGTCGTCATCAAGAAGGCCTACAAGCCGGAGCGCCACGCCTTCGATGAATCGAACATCCGCTATCACATCGCCCTGCTGGAGGCCTTCGAGGCCAGCGACCGCGAGGCGGTGCGCCGCCTGATGTACGAGCACATGTGTGACGCCGAGCACCATATGTCGGCCCTGGAGGGCGAGATGGCCAAGCAGTTCCTGGTCTCACCTGACGCCCTCGGCGAGGCGGGCGGCTAGCCTCCTGGCCCCCGACCTGCGGCAAACCAACCAACAATGACAACAACTGCCACCCCACGCCAGCGACCCCTCATCCACTCCGATGACGTCGAAAAAAGAGGAACAACAATGACTGTGCGCAAGACCTCCCTGATGCTTTCCGCCCTGGCCCTTGGCCTGGCGACCCAGCCGCTGCTGGCCCAGGATCAACAGCCGCTCACCTTCTACGGGGTGAAGTCCCTCTCCGGTGCCTTCGCCAGCTACGGCAAGTACGCCGAGATGGGCTCCCGGCTGGCGGTGGAAGAGGCCCGAGAAACCCTCGGCCGCGATATCGAGTACGTCAGCCTGGACACCGAGGGCAACGCCGGCCGCGCCATCCGCAAGGTGCAGGAAGCGATCAACCAGGACGGCGGGCGACTGTTCAACGGTGCCACCCTGTCATCCACGGCGCTGGCGGTGGGCAAGGAAGTCGCCGGCGTCGAGGGCGTGTTCATGACCCCCGCCGGCGCCGACGAGCTGACCGGCAGCGAGTGTAACGCGTCCACCTTCCGCTGGTCGGTGCCGACCTACGGGGCCATCCGCGAGACCCTGGTGCCGCTGATCGAGGCGTTACCCGAGGCCAAGCGCTTCTACACCATCACCCCCGAGTACGTGTTCGGCGAGGCGCTGCTGGACAACGCCAAGGCGGTGTTCGAGGAGTTCGGCGTCGAGCACGTCGGCAACAGCTATCACTCGCTGCAGGAGCAGGAGTTTTCCGGCTACCTGACCAACGCCATGTCGGCGGCGCCGGACGTGCTGGTGCTGTTGAACTTCGGCTCCCAGTCCTCCAACGCCCTGCGCCAGGCGCGCAACTTCGGCCTCAACGAGCAGATGGACATCCTGATGGTGTGGTCGGCGGGCCTCGACCAGTTCGAGGAACTCGGCGCTGCCAACGTCGACGGCATCTACTTCGGCGCCCAGTACTGGCACGAGGTCGACACCCCCTTCAACCAGCAGCTGGTGGCCTCGGTGCGCGAGGCCTACGACATCACTCCGACCTATCCCCTGGCTGCCGACTACACCATGACCCGCGTGATGCTTGAAGTGGCCGATGCCAGCGGGGCCAGCGAAGGTCCGACGCTGATCGAGGCGCTGGAAGGCTACAACTACCAGGGCCCCACCGGTGAGGAGACCATCCGCGCCTCCGACCATCAGGTGATCAAGGACTACTACCTGCTCAAGGGCAAGGCCGAGGGCGAGATGGAAGACCCCGACGACTACGCCGACGTGATCAGCGCCGGGCGCTCCTTCGTCACCCCTGAGGACTCGCCCTGCCAGCTGTAAGGCTGTCAGCTTGCCAATCTGCCGGGGACGGCGTCCCCGGCACGACAGGAGTCGGGACCATGCTTAACGTCTATCTGTTCCAGATCCTCAACGGTCTGGGGCTCGGGATGATCTATTTCCTGATTTCGGTGGGATTGACGCTGATCTTCGGACTGTTGAACTTCGTCAACTTCGCCCACGGGGCCTTTTTTCTGGTGGGCTCCTACCTCTGCTACACCCTGGTCAGCCTGACCGGCAACTTCTGGCTGGCGCTGATCGCAGGCCCCTTGCTGGTGGCGCTGCTGGCCTGGGCGCTGGAGCGCAGCCTGATCCAGCGCATCTACCACCTGCCGCATACCTTCCAGATTCTGGTCACCCTGGGCATCGCGCTGATCATCCAGGAGCTGTCGATCATGATCTGGGGCCCAGTGGGCAAGAGCATCCCCACCCCGGAGGCACTGCAGGGCGTGGTACGCATCGGCAACTTCGCCTACCCCTACTACCGGCTGTTTCTGATCGGCTTCAGCGCCCTGGTGGCGGTGGTGCTGTGGCTGCTGCTCGAACGCACCCGCTTCGGCGCGCTGGTGCGCGCCGGCAGCGAGTCCACCGAGATGGTATCGCTGCTGGGTTCCAACATCTTTCGCCTGTTCTCCATCACCTTCGCCCTCGGGGTGGGTCTGGCGGGGCTTGCCGGGGTGCTGTCGGCGCCGCTGCGCGGGGCGCACCCCTTCATCGGGCCGGAGGTGCTGGGCCTGGCCTTCGTAGTGGTGGTGATCGGTGGCATGGGGTCCTTCACCGGCGCCCTGGTGGCGGGGCTGATCGTCGGCGTAGTGCAGAGCCTGATGACCTCGCTGTGGCCCCAGGGCGCCAGCCTGATGATCTACGCCGCCATGGCGGTGGTGATCCTGCTGCGTCCCCACGGACTGTTCGGGAGAGCATGAGATGATGACCAAGACACTCGATACCGCCGCTGCCAACCCGGGCCGGCGCCGCTTCAAGGGGCGTCTCGGCGCCGGCACCACCCTGGCGATGCTGGCGGTGATGGTGCTGCTGCCGCTGGTGCTGCCCTCCGCCACCCTGGCCACCGAGATCCTGATCTTCGCCATGGCCGCACTGGCCTGCAATCTGCTGCTCGGCTTCACCGGACTTCTGTCCTTCGGCCAGGCGATCTTCTTCGGCGCCGGTGCCTACATCAGCGCGCTGGCGATGATCCATCTCGACGCGGGACTGATCGGCGCGCTGCTGATCGCCGTGGTGTCAGGCTGTGTGCTGGCACTCGGCGTGGGCATGCTGTGCATCCGGCGCAAGGGCATCTACTTCGTGATGCTGACCCTGGCGCTGACCCAGATGGCCTACTTCCTGGCCTACACCCTGAGCGACTGGACCGGTGGCGACAATGGCCTGCTCGACGTGCCGCGCCCGCCGCTGGCGGTGGGCGAGACGACCCTGATCAGCTTCGCCTCGCCGCTGGCCTTCTATGCCCTGGTGGCCACGCTGTTCGCACTGATCTACGTGGTGGCCCGGCGCATCACCGACTCGCCGTTCGGCAGCACCCTGCTGGCGATCCGCGAAAACGAGCAGCGCGCCTCGGCGCTGGGCTACGACACCCGCCTGTTCAAGATCATGGTGTTCGTGCTGTCCGGCGGCATCACCGCCCTGGCCGGGGCGCTCTACGGCATGCTGCTGAACTTTGTGCCGCTGTCGAATATCGAGCTGTTGATGTCCGAGCAGATCCTGATCATGACCATCATCGGCGGGACCGGCTCGCTGTTCGGTTCGCTGCTGGGCGCCGGCGCCATCGTGCTGCTGGGCGACCTGCTGTCGTCGATCTGGCCGCGCTGGATGCTACTGCTGGGCGTGGCGCTGATCGCGGTGGTGATCTTCATGCGCGGCGGTCTGTGGGGCGGGCTGTCGAGCCTGCTGGAGCGACGCCGTGGCAACCACGCCGAACCGCACAAGGAGGCCAGCCATGACTGACGTACTGCTGGAAACCCGCGACCTGGCCTTGGCCTACGGTGCCTTTCGGGCGGTGGACGGAGTCAGCCTGCGTATCGCCCGCGGCAGCATCCATACCGTGATCGGACCCAACGGCGCCGGCAAGACCAGCCTGTTCCATTGCCTCACCGGTGAGCGTCGGCCCACCGCCGGGCGCATCCTGCTCGATGGCCGCGAGATTACCAGGGAGCCGCCCCACGGCCGGGTCGGCCTGGGCATGTCGCGCTCCTTCCAGGTCACCAGCCTGTTCCAGGAGCTCAGCGTCCACGAAAACCTGCGCCTGGCCGCCCAGGGCATCGACGGCTGGCGTGCGCTCAACTTCTGGCAACGCCTGAACAAGCGCCGCGAGCACCTGGCTCGGGCCGACGAGATCCTTGAGCGCATCGGTCTTGCCGAGCGCGCCGGGGTGGCGGCAGGGGAGCTGTCCCACGGCCAGCAGCGCATCCTCGAGGTGGGCATGGCGATCTGCCCGCGGCCCAAGCTGCTGCTGCTGGACGAGCCCACCTCGGGCATGGGCATCGACGATATCCCCAGCATGACCTCGCTGATTGGCGAGCTGGGCAAGGACCACAGCATCCTGCTGATCGAGCACAACATGAGCATCGTGATGTCGATCAGCGACACCATCACCGTGATGAACCGCGGGCAGGTGCTGGTCGAGGGCGACCCCGAGACCGTGCGCAGTGATGCCCGCGTGCGTGACGCCTATCTGGGGGAGGCCGCCTGATGCTCGAGATCAAGGATATCCACAGCTACTACGGCAAGAGCCATGTGCTCGAAGGCGTCTCTTTGACGGTGGGCGAGGGCGAGCTGGTGACCCTGCTGGGGCGTAACGGTGCCGGCAAGACCACCACCCTGAAGAGCATCATGGGGCTGGTCGACACTCCCGCCGGCAGCATCGAGCTCAACGGTCAGTCGCTGCTTGGCCAGCCGCCGTTTCGCATCGCCCGCCAGGGCGTGGCGCTGGTGCCGGAGCACCGCGGCATCTTCAGCATCCTCAGCGTGGAGGAAAACCTGCAGATCGCGGTACGCGCCGGCAGTCGCTGGCAGATGGCCGACATCTATCGCTGGTTTCCGCGCCTCGAGGAGCGCCGCCGCAACCGCGGCAACGCCCTGTCCGGGGGCGAGCAGCAGATGCTGGCGATCGCCCGGGCGCTGCTCAACGACCCGCGGATCCTGCTGCTCGACGAGCCCACCGAGGGCCTGGCCCCGGTCATCGTCGACGAGATCGTCAAGATATTGAAGGCGATCCGCGAGGAGGGCCTGTCGGTGCTGCTGGTCGAGCAGAACCTGCGGGTCTGCGAGGCGGTGGCCGACCGCCACTACATCCTCGAGCAGGGCCAGATCGTCTACACCGGCAGCGCCGACGACTTCCGTGACGATCCCGGCGTGCGTGATCGCTACCTGGCCCTGAGCGCCTGAGACCACTCTTTTGCAAGGACGATACCCATGACCGTTTCCGTGACCCCATCCGAGGCTGCCGGCGCCGTGCTCAAGAGCGACGGCGAGCGCCTGTGGCAATCCTTGATGACCCTGGCCGAGCTGGGCGCGACCCCCAAGGGGGGCGTCAATCGCCAGGCGCTGACCGAACTCGACTGTCAGGCCCGTGACCTGTTCATCGACTGGTGCCGGGCCGAGGGCTGCCAGATCCGCATCGACGCCATCGGCAACATCTTCGCCCGACGGGCGGGCAGCGAGCCCGGCATGCCGGCGGTGATGACCGGCAGTCATATCGACACTCAGCCCACCGGCGGCAAGTACGACGGTTGCTTCGGCGTGCTGGCCGGGCTCGAGGTCATCCGCACCCTCAACCAGCACGCCATCACCACCCGGGCCCCGGTCGAGGTGGTGGCCTGGACCAACGAGGAAGGCTGCCGTTTTCCGCCCTGCATGATGGGCTCCGGGGTGTTCACCGGCGAGCTTGGCCTCGATGAGATGCTGGCCCGCTGCGACGACCAAGGGGTCAGTGTCGGCGAGGCGCTGGACGCCATCGGCTATCGCGGCAGCGACCGTGTGGACCTCGACGAGGTGAAGGCCTACTTCGAGGCCCATATCGAGCAGGGGCCGCTGCTCGAGGATACCGCCACCACCCTGGGCGTGGTGATCGGCGCGCTGGGGCAGAAGTGGTTCGATGTCACCCTGACCGGCGTCGAGGCCCACGCAGGCCCCACTCCCATGCACCTGCGCAAGGACGCCCTGGTCGGCGCCGCCGAGATCACCCTGGCGGTCAACCGCATGGCCAACGAGGCGGCGCCCCACGGGCGCGGCACCGTCGGCGTACTGACGCCCCACCCGGGCTCGCGCAATGTGATTCCCGGCCAGGTGCGGATGACCGTCGACCTGCGGCATCTGGAATCGGACGCCCTCGAGGACATGGCCGCCCGGCTCGCCGAGGTGGTGGCCGAGGTCAGCCAGCGCCACGGTCTGCGGGCGGAGCTCACGCCCACCGCGGACTTCCCGCCGGAGGCCTTCGACGAGACCTGCGTCAAGGCGGTGCGTGCCGGCGCCGAGGCCCATGGCCTGTCGCACATGGACATCGTCAGTGGTGCCGGTCACGACGCCATCTTCCTTGGCCGGGTGGCGCCCACTGCGATGATCTTCGTGCCCTGTGAAGGTGGCATCAGTCACAACGAGATCGAGTACGCCACGCCGGAGGACCTGCACGCCGGCTGCAACGTGCTGCTCCACGCGGTGCTGGACAGCGCCGGCGTTGCCGCTCGGGCCGAGGGAGGGCAGCGATGAGTCAGGCAACGCTCCCCCCTGGGCGTCAGGCCAGCGACGAGCCGGCCCTGGCCGAGCTGGGCGCCTGCCAGGCGCTCGAGGCCTTTCGTCAGCGGCGATTGACCCCGAGCCAGGTGATCGAGGACTGCCTTGCGCGGATCGCCCGGGACAACCCAAGGGTCAACGCCTTCGCCCATGTCGCCGGCGACGAGGCGCTGCGTGCCGCCGAGGCCTCCACCCGGCGCTGGCGCGAGGGCACGCCATGCGGCCCGCTGGATGGCATCCCGGTCACCATCAAGGATTTGACGCTGACCCGTGGCATGCCGACCCGCATGGGCTCGCGCACCAGCGACCCGGACGCCGCGATGGAGGTGGACGCCCCGGTCAGCGGCTTTCTGCGCCAGGCCGGAGCGATCATCGTCGGCAAGACCCTGTCGCCGGAGTTTGGCTGGAAGGGGGTGACCGACAATCCGCTCCACGGCATCGCCCGCAATCCCTGGAATCCTGCGCTGACCCCGGGGGGCTCCTCCGGGGGCGCCGGGGCGGCGGCGGCGCTCAACCTCGGCATGCTGCACCAGGGCAGCGACGCCGGCGGTTCCATCCGCATCCCCTGCAGCTTCACCGGCACCTTCGGTATCAAGCCGACCTTCGGCTGGGTGCCCCAGTGGCCGGCCAGCGCCATGAGCACCCTGTCGCATCTGGGACCGATGACCCGCAGTGTCGAGGACAGCGCCCTGATGATGAGCCTGCTGGCGCAGCCGGACGCTCGCGACGGCTACCTTGGCGGCCCCTGTCCCATCGACTGGCGCGCGCCGCCGCCGCAGGACCTGCGTGGCTGGCGCGTCGCGCTGAGCCTGGATCTGGGCTACGTTCAGGTGGCGCCGGATATCCGCGCCCGGGTGGAGCAGGCCGCCAGTGAACTCGAGGCGCTGGGGGCTCGGGTCGAGCGCCTCGACCCGGGCTTCGAGGATCCCATCGACACCTTCAATACGCTGTGGTTCTCCGGCGCCTCCCAGGCGCTTTCGAGGCTGTCGCCACAGCAGCAGGCGCTGCTGGACCCCGGCTTTCTCGAGATCGCCCGTCGCGGCGCCGATATTCCCCTGGCCGAGTATCTCGACGCCCGCCGCCGGCGCGCCGAGCTGACCGCTTGCATGGCCGACTTTCATCGGCGCTTCGATCTGCTGGTGACCCCGACGATGCCGATCTCGCCCTTCGAGGCCGGGCATAATGTGCCGCCGCGGGGCCCCTACCGGGAATGGATGGACTGGACCCCCTTCACCTATCCATTCAACCTGACCCAGCAGCCGGCGGCGTCGCTGCCCTGTGGGCTGGACGACCAGGGCCTGCCGGTGGGGCTGCATCTGGTGGGGCCGAAGTTCCGCGATGACAGGGTCATGCAGGCGGCCGCGCTGCTGCAGGCGCGCCTGCCTCGGCTGAACCCGCCGGGGCTCGGTTAAAGCGCTCCGTCCTTCAAGGCGGATACAGCGGACGATGCGGCGAGGGTGATAGAGAGTCGACCGCAAACGACAGCGGGGCCGATCGGCTCCCCTGTCGTTTTTCATGGTGCCCGATTCATGCCGCGCCGTCTTGTGGCGCCCAGTTGATGAAGCGCCTTCTTGTGGCGCCCGGGGCCGCGCCTTCTTATGGCACCCGATGCCGCGCCGACAGACGGATATCCCTCACTAAAGTCGCATTTCGCAGTCGTCATGCTCTGGCTATCTTGGGTACACGAATGCTTTGTATGATGTAATACCTTAAGTGCAAAAGCCGAAGTAGTCGTCACAAGAGCAGCAACCACAAGAGCAGCAGTCCCCACAGGAACGGCCACACCGCCTTGCGTCGGCCGTCCCCGCAAGCCAACAACAAGCACTGCCCTGACGGTGGCAAGGAGTGGAAGAGATGCGCAAGTCGATGAGCATGACCCTGGGTGGCCTGGCGCTGGTCGTCAGTGCCTCGGTCGCGGCGGACTATCCGGAGCGCGACGTTCGCATGATCGTGCCCTGGGGCGCCGGCGGCGGTACCGACGGTATCGTGCGCAAGATCTCCAACCTGGCCGAGGAGCCGCTGGGGGGCACCGTCTACGTCGAGAACATCGAAGGCGGCATGAGCGCCAACGGCCTGGTGCAGGCGCTGGGTGCGCGCCCCGATGGCTACACCCTGATCGCGCTGACCTACGATAGCGTCGTCACCATCCCGTGGCAGGGGATGCTGGCCGGCTACGATATCGACAAGCTGGATCTGATCGCGCGGATCACCAGCGAGCCGGACTCCGTCGTGGTGCCGGAGGATTCGCGCTTCGATAGCCTCGAGGCATTGATCGAAGCCGCCAAGGCCGCGCCGGGGGAGATCCGCGCCGGTATCCAGAACATGGGCTCGCGGACCCACCTGACGTTGCTGCAGCTGCAGGACCAGGCCGAGGTGGAGTTCAAGATCGTCTCCTATCCCGGTGGTGCGGCGCCCCAGAAGGAGGCTCTGCTCAACGGCGAGGTGGACCTGGCGCTGACCAGCCTCGGTGATTTCGAATCGCTGATCTCGGCGGGTGACGCCCGTGGCCTGGTGGAGTTCACCGACGTCCAGAGCGAGAGCTTCCCCGACGTGCCCCCGGCAACCGAGCTGGGCTACGACATCCAGATGGGCAGTTTCGTGATCCTGGCGGCGCCTGCCAATACGCCGGACGACGCCGTGACGGCCCTAGAGGCGGCCTATCAGCAGGCCTACGACAGCGAGGAATTCCAGAACTGGCTGGTCGACGTCGGTGTCACCCCCAACTGGCTGGGCACCGATGAGGTCGAGGATTGGGCCGAACAGACCCAGGGTGAGCTGTTCGCGCGCATGGACGAGCTGAAGGAAGCCGGCCTGATCGGCCAGTAAGCCCGCGCCGCCACCGCGGTGGCGGCTCTTTTCCGGAGGACTCCCGATGAAATCGCTCTCCCGCCTGGGGACCTGGCTGACGGGGCCGACAGGTGTCGTCGTCTGCCTGTTGGCCCTGACCCTGATCTATCTGCTGGAGGCGTTCAAGATCGCCCCGCCCATCAGGAATGGGGCCCTGACCGCCTCCTTCTTCCCGGTGGCGCTCGCCGTGGTCATGCTGCTGGCGCTGGGTGGTGTGATCCTCGCCGATCGACGCGAGGCGGCCAGTGGCGAGGCGGCCAGTGGTGAGGCCGGTGCCGGGGAAAGCGACGAGGGCGGCGACAACAGTGGCGATGCAAAGGTGGCGGCGTGGCGAGGGCCGGTGGCTGTCTCCCTGCTCACCGCCGTCTATATCGCCCTGTTTGCCCACCTTGGCTACTTCATCGCCACCTTCCTCTACGCCTTCAGCATGACGCTGGCCTTCGCCACCGGGCGGCCCTCGCCGCAGGCGCTGGCGTTCAAGGCGCTGGTGGCCGGCGTGATCACCCTGCTGGGATACGGGCTCTTCGAGCTGGTGTTCCAGGTTCGCCTGCCGACGCCCTGGATCTGACCCATGGACTATCTGATCGAACTCTCCAAGGGCCTTGCCGTGCTGATGCAGCCCGACATCCTGCCCTACCTGATCGGCGGCTACCTGATCGGCACCTTCTTTGGCGCCGTGCCGGGGCTCACCTCGATGCTGGCCATCGCCCTGCTGTTGCCGTTGACCTACAGCCTCGACATCACCGCGGCGCTGGTCGCCTGTGCCGCCATCTTCATGGCCGGCATGTGCAGTGGCAGCATCACCGCCACCACCATCAATATTCCCGGTGCCCCGGCCTCGATGATGACCGCCATCGAGGGCTACCCCATGCAGCAGCGGGGCGAGGGCGCCAAGGCGCTGGGCCACGCCGCCCTGGCGTCGATGATCGGCGGTGCCCTGGGCGCCATCATGCTGATGGTGATGGCGCCGCTGGCCACCGAGGCGGCGCTGCTGATTCGCACGCCGGGCAAGTTCTCGCTGATCGCCTTCGCCCTGATCGTGATCGTCATCTCCCAGCGTGGGGCCATCTCCAAGGGCCTGGTCGCCACCACCCTGGGGGTGATGGTGGCCACCGTCGGTATCGACGTGATGCAGCCGGTCACCCGCTTCACCTTCGGCACCGGCGTGCTGATGCAGGGCATCGACATCATGCCGCTGGTCATCGGCGCCTTCGCCGTCAGTGAGCTGCTGGTGCAGTCGCAGAACCGCGCCTCGCGCACCGTCGAGGTCGACGCCATCAAGGCCAGCGTCATTCGCCGCCGGGACTTTATTCCACCCTGGCACGAGGTGCGTGAAATCGGCGTCTATCGCTACGTCAAGACCGCCATCATCGGCTACAGCGTCGGCGTGCTGCCAGGCGCCGGAGGCTCCATGGCGGCCTTTGTCGCCTACGCCGAGTCCATGCGCAGCTCACGCCACCCGGAGAAGTACGGCAAGGGTTCGGTGGAAGGCATCGCGGCGGCGGAGGGCGCCAACAACGCCATGTGCAGCGGCGCCTTCGTGCCGATGCTGTCGTTCGGCATTCCTGGCGATCCCACCACCGCTATCGTGCTGGGCGTGCTGGTGATCAACGGTCTGCAGCCCGGGCCGCAGTTCCTCGACAGCCAGCTTGCGCTGGTGGCACCGATGTTCATGGCGCTGCTGGTGGCGGCCCTGGTGATGGTGCCGCTGACGCTCTACGTGCTGGGACCCTGGTTCGTGCGGATCGTCTCGATTCGCCGCGATGTGCTCTACGCCAGCATCGCGGTGATCGCGCTGGTCGGCTGCTACGTGGCTACCTACTCGATCTTCCAGATGGGACTGGCGCTGGTGTTCGGGGTGCTCGCCTTCCTGCTGCGGCGTCAGGGCTATCCGGTGGCCTGCCTGCTGCTCGGCTTCGTGCTCGGCCCGAGCCTGGAGGAATACTGCCGACGCTCGCTGTCGCTGTCCGACGGCAACCCGCTGATCTTCCTCACCAGTCCCGACAGCCTGTTCTTCCTGGCGCTGACCGGGGTGTTCTACTACTTCATGGTGGTGAGAAAGCCCGAGGCGCGACAGCACGCCTGATGTCCTGGCCAGTGAGCGACCGCCGCAAGACACGACAAGGCCGCGCCCTCGGCCGCGCCCTCGGGCGCGGCCTTGTCGTGGTGGGCTGAGTGAACGCGATGGCCAGACGTGCTTGTCAGGCGACGCTACTGGTGTTGCTGAGCGGACGCGAGGGACCGAAGTTTTCATGACGGCGGCGCAGCGCAGACACGTCGAACAAGATAGCCAGCTGCGGCTCAGGCGACGCTCTTGCTATGGTCGAGCGGACGCGAGGGGCCGAAGTGCTCGTAGTGACGGCGCTGCTCGGGGATCCCCAGTTCTGCCAGATGGCTGTCGATGGCGCTCATGAAGGGCGGCGGGCCGACGAAGTAGCACTGGGCGTCGCCGCCAGGCAGCAGGCGGGCCAGCAGCTCACGCTCGAGGCGGCCCTTGATGTCGCCGCCGTCGCCTTCCTCGTAGGCGCAGACCCGGGTCAGCAGCTGCGGATAGTCTCGGGCAAGGGCCTCGACCTCGCCACGGAAGGCGTGGTGGTCGATGTTCCGGGCTGCGTGGACGTAGCAGACCCGGCGTCCCTGGGCCAGGGCCTGGCGCGCCAGCGGCAGCATCGGTGTCTGGCCGATACCGCCGCTGATCAGCATCACCGGCGCGTCGCCATCTTCCAGGGTCAGCTCACCGGCGGGGGGCAGCAGTTCCAGGGTGTCGCCGACGCGCATCTGCTGATGCAGGAAGTTGCTGACCAGACCGCCCGGCTCCTGTTTCACCGAGATGCGATAGCTACGGCCGTTGGGGCTGCCGGACAGGCTGTAGTGGCGATGCACGATTGCCTCGTCCACCGCCAGACGCAGGCCGATGTACTGGCCGGGCTCGGCGTCGGCCACCGGCTGGCCGTCGACTGGCTCCAGGGTGAAGGAGCGAATCACCTCGCACTCGCGCTGGATCTGGGCGACACGGAACTCGCGCAGACCACGCCAGCCGCCGGGGCGCTCGGCGAAGGCCTGGTAGCGCTCGGCTTCGGCAGCGATCAACAGCGCGGCCAGGTCGTTGTACAGGGCCGCCCAGGCGTCGGCGATCTCCGGCGTCACCACCTCGCCCAGCACCTCGCCGATGGCGGCCATCAGGCATTCGCCGACGATGGGGTACTGCTCGGGCTGGATGCCCAGCGAGACGTGCTTGCTGATCACCGTCTGCATCGAGTCGATGACCTCCTGGGGCTGGCGGCGCAGGCCGACATAGGCCAGCACCCCTCGCGCCAGCGCCTTCGGCTGGCCACCGTCGGCCTGGTGGGCCTGGTTGAACACCGCCTTGACCTCCGGGTAGCGCTCGAACATCAGCGGATAGAAACGGGCGGTGATGGCGTCGAGGTGTTCGGCGACCAGAGGGGCGGTGGCATCGATGATGGCGTCTTGGGCAGCGGTGGTCATGGCGTCTCCTGTCAGGGATATGGCGCAGCGCGCTCCCACTGTGGCAAAAAACCTTCACCGCGTCGGAGGCCTGGCTCGTTTGGGCCTACTTTTTCTCTACAGCTTGTGAACAGAGCATCGGTTGATATGCCTCGACACCTGCGGTGCTTCCACGGGGTCGGGGCGTATCGCTCGTCGCCTTTCTGTACCCTGTATGGAGCAAGCGATATGCCGCTTCGCTTGAGGTGCGCCAACTTGCCACAGTGTGGGTGATCCAGAGCGGGTAATGAGCGGGCAGTGTGGATCCACAGGGCGCTTGTCGAGAGCGCTGGTCACGCTACCCGGCTCCTTTTTTTCTGGCCCGGTTCCCGGCCACGTTTCCGACCCGATTCTGTCCCGGTATTCGCCCTGGGCAGTGGTAACTCTTGCGAATGAAATCGAGATTGCATGTCGATCTGACACTGCAAGTGCTATCGTTTTGACACTGTTTATAGTCAAAAGGACATTCGAGGTGGTCAGCTTTCTACGACGCCTGCGTGCCCTGCTGCAGCGCCTGGGCGATGAGCAGGGCCCCGAGCTCGCCGAGGCCTGGCAGGGCGTGCTCGAATCACTGGTGGCCCCCACCGCGGCGGATGCCAGCGCGTTGCTGGTGGCGCAGGGCTCCGGTCTCAGGCCGGTGGCCACCATCGGCCTGCCCGAGGGCGTGGCCGGCAGGACCTTCGCCTTGAGCGAGCATCCTCGCCTCGCCGCCATCGCCGAGGCGCCGGGGGTCTGCCGCTTTGCCGCGGACTCGCCCCTTCCTGATCCCTACGACGGGCTGCTGGATGACGGTCTTAGCCCTGTCCATGACTGCCTGGGGGTGGCGTTGCGCGACGGTGATGAGCTGATCGGCATGGTCACCCTGGACGCCCTGACCCCGGGGGCGCTGGCCGAGCTGGATGACCAGGGCCTGCTGGCGGCGGCCGAGTTGCTGGGCACCTGCCTGCGGCTGTCCCGGCGCCTGGACGGCGCCCGCCTGCAGCTCGCCCTGCAGCGCGATGACCACGGCCAGTTGCCGCGTCGGCTGACTGGCTGGCGCAGTGGCGCCATGCGCAAGCTGATGGCCTCGGTGGAGCTGGTCGCCGCCACCGACATGAGCGTGCTGGTGCTGGGCGAGACCGGCGTCGGCAAGGAACGCATCGCCCATGCCCTCCATCACGGCTCGCGACGTGCCGATGGGCCACTGGTGGTGGTGAACTGCGCCGCGCTGCCGGCCTCGTTGATCGAGAGCGCCCTGTTCGGCCATCGGCGTGGGGCGTTCTCCGGGGCAACCAGCGACCATCGCGGGCACTTCCAGATGGCCGACGGCGGCACCCTGGTGCTGGACGAGGTGGGGGAGCTGCCGCTGGAGCTGCAGCCGAAGCTGTTGCGGGTGCTGCAGGAAGGCGAGGTCCAGCCGCTGGGCAGCGATCGGCTCCAGCATGTCGACGTTCGGGTGGTCGCGGTGACCAACCGGGATCTTGCCCTGGAGGTCGCCCAGGGACG
The DNA here is from genome assembly GCF_040070555.1 of Halomonas sp. H10-59. Classification (NCBI taxonomy): domain Bacteria; kingdom Pseudomonadati; phylum Pseudomonadota; class Gammaproteobacteria; order Oceanospirillales; family Halomonadaceae; genus Halomonas; species Halomonas sp. H10-59. The sequence goes on along the minus strand of NZ_CP098828.1, from coordinate 4,478,961 downwards.
CTTTCGCGAGGATCTCTATCACCGGCTCAGCGCCTTTCCGCTGGAGGTACCCCCGCTGCGCCAGCGTCCCGAGGACCTGGCGCTGCTGGTCGGACACTTCCTGGAGCAGAACCGGGTGCGTCTCGGCGTCGGCAACCTGCGCCTGAGCGAGGCCGCGCGGGTGTCGCTGGCGGCCTGGCACTGGCCCGGCAACGTACGTGAGCTGGAGTCGCTGCTGGCACGTGCCTCGCTGTTGGCATTGGCCTCGGTGGACGTGCTCGGGACGCCCGATGCTCGCCGCCGTAGCGTACGCATCGAGGTCGAGCACCTGGGGCTGGCGCCGGCGACAGCCCGGGTCACTGGCGCGCCCGCAGCGCAAGGCGACACGTCCCGAAGCGCCGTGTCGCCGGCCGATCGTCCAGCGGGCGAGGTGCTGGATCGAGAGCCCTCGCTGCGGGAGGCCACCGAGGCCTTTCAGCGCGAGCGCATCCGGCAGGCCCTGGACACTGAAGGCAACTGGGCAGGGGCGGCTCGCCGGCTGGGGCTGGACCCCGGCAATCTGCATCGCCTGGCGCGGCGGCTGGGGCTAAAGGCCTGATTCTGTCCTGGTCATCGCCAAGGGCGTGCGAGGCTGTCGCGGGGTTGGGGCTGGGGTGGGAGATGCAGGGCTTGCCAGGGTGAGTCAGGTTTGCGGCATCGGCAGTGCCTTTGATGTGCATCATGGTGATGTTGTCCAAAGCGGGCCAGACTTCACAAGACCAAGTGAATTACTCAGGTACTCGCCATGTCATCCGTCGCCGCTCGTCTGCCTCTTGCGCGCCTCGCCTTTCGTCCCTTCTTCCTGCTGGCGGCGGCCTTCAGCGTGGTGGCCCTGCTGGTGTGGCTCGCTTTCTGGCACGGCATCTTCGTGCTGTCGCCCCGGGCGGGCATGCTGTGGTGGCACCAGCACGAGATGCTGTTCGGTGTGGTGGGGGCGGTGGTTTCGGGGTTCTTGCTGACCGCGGTGCAGACCTGGACCGGCCTCAGGGGGCTGCATGGCGCCCCGCTGCTGGGGCTCGTCGCACTGTGGCTGGCGGCCAGGCTGGGGCTGGCCTTTCCTGTCTTGCCACAGGCGCTGGTGATGGCACTGGACGTCGGCTTTCTGCTGATCGTCTGCGCCGTGATGGCGGTGATGGTGATCCGGGCGAAGCGCTGGCGCAACCTGATCTTCGTGCCGGTGCTGGCGATCCTCGCCGGTGCCAACCTGGGCAGCCATCTGGGCGTGCTCCAGGGTGACCCTGAGCTGGTGCGCCAGTCGTCCTACCTGGCGGTGCTGCTGGTGACGCTGATCATGGGGGTGCTGGGCGGTCGGGTGATCCCGATGTTCACCGCCAACCGGCTGGGCCTGAAGCGCCGCCCGGCGCTGCCCTGGCTCGAGGGGCTGGCGCTCGGCAGCCTGGCGCTGGCGGTGGTGCTGCAGCTTGCACGCACCCTGGGTGTCGGTCTGCCCGACAGCGTCCTGGCGCTGGCGCTGCTGGCGGCGGCGCTGGCCCACCCGCTGCGCCTGATACGCTGGCAAGGCCGCGCCACCGGACGTGAACCCCTGCTGTGGAGCCTTCACCTGAGCTACGCCTTCGTGCCGCTGGGGCTTTTGCTGTGGGCCCTGGGGCTGTGGGGCGTGGGCCGGGCTGAGCTGGGTGTCCACGCCATCACCGTGGGTGCCATGGGCACCATGATGCTGTCGATGATGTCGCGGGTGTCGCTGGGCCATACCGGCCGTCCCATGCGCTGCCTGCCGGGCATCGGCGTGGCTCTGGGCCTGCTGGTGGCGGCGGGACTGTCGCGCTCGCTGGTGCTGGCGCTGTGGCCCTCGGTCACCCACTGGGTCTACAGCCTGAGCATCCTCCTGTGGTGTCTCGGCTACGCCATCTTTCTGGCCCACTACGTGCCGATTCTCGGCAGTCCGCGTGTCGACGGTCAGGACGGCTAGGCTCAGATGTTACCGCTCTATCTCACCCTCAAGTCCCTGCATGTGTCGCTGGCGCTGGTCAGCGGTGCTCTCTTCGCCCTGCGCGCGCTGTGGTCAGTGACCGGCTCTTCCTGGCTAAAGCGCCCCTGGGTGCGTGTGCTGCCCCATCTGCTCGATACCCTGCTGCTGGCGGCGGGGCTGTCGCTGATGGTGCTCACCACCCAGTGGCCTCAACAGACGCCATGGCTTGCGGCCAAGCTGACCGCCCTGCTGGCCTATGTCGGCTTCGGCAGTCTGGCGCTTCGACGAGCTGCCAGCGTCCGAACGCGGGCGCTGTCGGCCTGCCTGGCGCTGCTGATCTTCGTCTATATGCTTGGCGCCGCGCACCGACACAGCGTCCTGTCCTGGCTGGTATGGCTTCTTTATTGCAATGCATTGATTTACCTCAATGGCGTTGGTTTTTTCTCCTGTCAGCGGCGATATTGTCGTCATCTTGTCTCGTCAATTTCATCGTTTATCGCCGATAGTCCCGGCGAATGTTTAAGTGGTTGATGGGGCGAATCAATCAAGAATTTTGGTGATGCATGTCATATTCCGAGTGTTTAACTCAGGTATAGAAGAGCGCTCCTCAATACAATGGTCAACGGGGCCAGGGAGGTCTGACTCTCCGGCACCATGGGCCAAACAATGAGGAGACGTGGTCATGGCCGAGGGTCTGACAAAATCCGCAGCACGCAACATCTTCTACGGGGGCTCACTGTTCTTTTTCCTGATCTTTGTAGCGCTGACTGCTCACAGTCACTGGTACATCGTGACGGAGTCCACCAGCGCACTTCCGCTGACCGATTCGGTACGCGAAGGCAAGCATGTGTGGGAAAAGAACATGTGTATCAACTGTCACAGCATCATGGGTGAGGGGGCCTATTTTGCGCCTGAACTGTCCAATGTCTGGACCCGCTATCACGGGCGCGAAAACCCTGAGGCGGCAAGGGCGGGACTGGCGGCCTGGATGCGCGCTCAGCCGCTGGCCGTACCAGGGCGGCGCAAGATGCCGCAGTTCGATCTGAGCGACGAGGAAATGACCTCGCTGATCGATTTCCTCGAGTGGACCGACGCTATCGATGATCAGAACTGGCCGCCCCACGTATCGGGATAGGTCGGTGGGTTCGCGTGACATATCGACAAGATCGCAATGGCGTACCCGTCGCGTGAGGGGAAACCGTGGAGGAACATGAAAAATGAAATATGAAACACAGAAGGTGGCCTACGCCTTCTTCCTGGTGGCGATGGGGCTTTTTGCCCTTCAGCTGGTGTTTGGCATCATGGCGGCGCTGGTCTACGTCTTTCCAGACTTCCTGGCCCAGTTGATGCCGTTCAACATTATCCGCGTCAGCCATACCAACCTGCTGATCGTGTGGCTATTGATCGGCTTCATGGGCTGCACCTACTACCTGATGCCGGAAGAGGCCGAACGGGAGATTCATAGCCCGATGCTGGCCTACCTGCAGCTGGGCATCTTTGTGGTGGCCGGGGTCGCCGCCCTGGTGTGCTATCAGCTTGGCATCCACGAGGGACGTGAATTCCTCGAGCAGCCCTTCTTCGTCAAGGTGCTGATCACGGTGTCCTTCCTGATCTTCCTCTACAACACCAGCATGACCCTGCTCAAGGGCCGCAAGACCACCATCAACCTGGTGCTGATGCTGGGCCTGTGGCTGGCGGCGGTATTCTGGCTGTTCGCCTTCTACAACCCCGGCAACCTGGCGGTAGACAAGGTCTACTGGTGGTGGGTCGTTCACCTCTGGGTGGAAGGCGTGTGGGAGCTGATCATGGCGTCGCTGCTCGGCTATCTGCTGATCAAGATGTCCGGCGTCGACCGCGAAGTGATCGAGAAGTGGCTCTACGTCATCGTCGGCCTGTCGCTGTTCTCCGGGCTGCTGGGCACCGGCCACCACTACTACTGGATCGGTACGCCGGGCTACTGGCAGGCCATCGGCAGCATCTTCTCTACCCTTGAGGTGATTCCGTTCTTCGCCATGGTGGTGTTCGCCTTCGTGATGTTCTGGAAGGGGTCGCGCAACCACCCCAACAAGGCCGCGATGCTGTGGACCATGGGCTGCCCGACGGTCGCCTTCTTCGGCGCCGGCGTGTGGGGCTTCATGCACACCCTGTCGTTCATCAACTACTACTCCCACGGCACCCAGGTCACCGCCGCCCATGGCCACCTGGCGTTCTACGGCGCCTACGTGATGCTGATCCTCGGCGTGATCACCTACGCCATGCCGCAGCTGCGTCGGAGCCAGCCGTTCAACCAGGTGCTCAACATGTGGGGCTTCTGGATCCTGACCTCGGCCATGTGCTTCATGACCTTCACCCTGACCTTCGCCGGTGCGGTGCAGACCCATCTGCAGCGGGTGCTGGGGATGAACTACATGGAGGTGCAGGACCAGCTCGGCCTGTTCTACACCATGCGTCTGGGCACCGGCATCGCGGTGACGGTGGGCGCGGTGCTGCTGCTCTACGCGCTGTTCGGTCCGGCCCGTCGGTCGGCCTCTGGCCAGCCGGCGATGTCCGCCAGCTGAACCCGATCGAGGCCGCCGTCAGGCGGCCTCGATGGTCTCGAGGACCCTGTTCATGACCCAAGCAACCCTGTCTCGGTGCGCCTTGCACCAGGACCCTGTGCGTGACGACATCCCCTTCTACCAGCCGACCGGCCAGGAGGTCGCGCTGTTCGAGCACGCCTACCGCCAGCGTCTGCCGCTGCTGCTGAAGGGGCCGACGGGCTGCGGCAAGACCCGTTTCGTGCGCCATATGGCGGCACGTCTCGGGCTGCCGTTGCACACCGTGGCCTGCCACGACGACCTGACCGCCTCCGATCTGACCGGACGCTATCTGTTGAAGGGCGGTGATACCGCCTGGTCCGACGGCCCCCTGACCCGGGCCGTGCGCGAAGGCGGCATCTGCTACCTCGACGAAGTGGTGGAGGCGCGCAAGGACGTGACCGTGGTGCTGCACCCGCTGACCGACGATCGCCGTCTGCTGCCGCTGGAACGTACCGGCGAGCGACTCGAAGCGCCGGTCGACTTCATGCTGGTGGTGTCCTACAACCCCGGCTATCAGCACATTCTCAAGACCTTGAAACCGAGCACCCGCCAGCGCTTCGTGGCGATCTCGCTGGACTTCCCCGATGCCGACACAGAGGTCGACATCGTCGCCCATGAAAGCGGCCTTTCGCGTGGGCGCTGCGAGGCCCTGGTCAACCTGGCGGCACGCCTGCGGGCGATGAAGGGCCAGGACCTGGAAGAGGGGGTGTCCACTCGCCTGCTGATCTACTGCGCCAGCCTGATCCAGGCCGGCATGCCGGTGCTCGACGCCGCCCGGGCGGCCCTGCTCGAGCCTCTCAGTGACGATCCCGACGTGCTCAAGGGCATCGAGGACGTCGTTACCGCCACCTTCGGATAGCCACCACCATGCTGGAGTTTCTCGAGGTCGAGGAGTTCGTCGGGCGTCACTGGCACCGCTGGGCGTCACGTGCCGCCAGTTATCCTGAATATCTCGAGGCGGCGGTGACCCTCGAGGAGGTGTCGCGCTCGCTGGGGGTGCTGTTTCGCGCCAGCGGCGGAGACCCCGGCGTCACCCTGGATGCGATCGGCAAGCGCGCCTCGCGCCATCGCCTGTCACTGCGTCAGCGCCTGGGCTTCGACGAGGAGGCGCTGGAGGTCTCGCGGCGTGACGACGAGCACCTGCTGCTGCCGCAGCGACTGGCGCTGCTGCCTGAGGTTGAGCTCAATCGCGATCTATATCGCTGGCTGGCCATGTCGCTGGCCGAGCGCCGTCCGGTGGCGCGCTGCGACGATCCACTCGAACAGGATCTGGTGCGCCTGGCCGAGGCCCGGCGCTCAACCGAGGTGACGCTTGCGCGCTACCCGGGCTTCGTCCGGCGCCATGCCCGGCTGTGCCAGGCGCTGCTCGCCGTGCGTCCTCGGCGTCGCGGCCTGCCTCCGCAAGAAGCTGCGGTAGAGACACTGGTCCGGCGCCTGCTGGGCGACGACCGATCCTTCGATAGCGAGGCCCAGACGCAAGACAGTCCCGAAGGCGACGCGCGCCAGTGGTGGTCCTGGTTGCAGGCGGCGGATGACCAAGGGCGCCCGTCGGTGCGCGCGCCACGGGGGTATCGGCCCTTTCTGCCGGTGCCGCTGTGGGGCGAGGCGTCGACGCTCGAGTGCGTCTCGAGGTCGACCGATGAGGATGACGAGGACGAAGAGACGGCTCCGCCCCAGGCCGCCGAGGTGGAAGGTGCCCGGCGCAAGGCCGAGCGCCGCTATCAGGATCAGGCCGAGCGAGACGACCCGCTGATGCTCAATGCCTCGGAAAAGATGCTGTCCTGGGCGGAGATGGTCAACGTCAACCGCCACCTGGATGACGAGGAGGAAGACGCCGCACGTGAGGCGGCCGACCAGATCGACGAGATCACCTTGAGCCGCAACCGTCGACGGGCCGCCTCACGCCTGAAGATGTCGCTGGACCTGGCGCCCGACGCCGCCTGTGGCGAGTCGCTGGCCGCTGGTTCCAGCGTCGAGCACCTCTATCCTGAGTGGAACTACCGCAAGGGCCGGCTGTTGCCGGCCCACTGCCGGGTGATCGCCGAACCTGCCATCGAGGAGGGCGAGCCCTGGCAGGGCGACGAGGCGGCGACGCGCCGGGTACGCCGGGTACGCCGCCAGTTCGAGGCCCTGCGGCCTCGGCGAGAGTGGTTGCGGGGCCAGGCGGACGGTGACGAGCTGGACCTGGACGCCCTGGTCCGCAGTCGCTGCGACCTGGCCGCCGGCGGTCAGGCCAGCGACCGCCTGTTCGTCGACGCCAGGCCCCAGGGGCGTGATCTGGCGGTGTCCATCCTGATCGACGTGTCGCTGTCCACTGATGCCTGGCTGGAAAGTCGCCGCGTGCTCGACGTGGCCCAGGAAGCGCTGATGGTACTGGGCCACGGCATCGCCGGCTGCGGCGACGACGTCAGCATCCACAGCTTTACCTCCCAGCGCCGGCATCGGGTCTGGGTCAGGCAGTTGAAGGCCTTCGACGAGGCCATGGGCGAGCGGGTGGAGCGCCGCATTTCGGCGCTGACGCCGGGGCATTACACCCGCATGGGGCCGGCCATTCGCCACCTGGCCAGGGAGCTGGGCCAACACCCCAGAAGACATCGGCTGCTGCTGGTGCTGACCGACGGCAAACCCAACGACACCGACTACTACGAGGGGCGCTACGCCATCGAGGACACCCGCCACGCGGTGCGCGAGGCGGCGCGAGAAGACGTGCGGGTATTCGGGGTGACCATCGATCGCGAGGCCAGTCGCTATCTTGGCCGCATCTTCGGTCGAGGGGGCTACGCTATCGTGCCGCGTCCGGAGCATCTCGCCCTGGCGCTGCCGGGCATCTATCGACAGCTGGTGGCCCAATGAACGTCATGTCTTCGTCACAGACTCGCTGGCGCCAGCGGCTGGCGCTCGCCACCGCCGGCCTTGCGGCGCTGATACTGTTCACGCCGCTGGCCTGGCTGATCCATCACCGTGACTGGGGCATCGTGCTGATGGCGCTGGTGCCCCTTGCGGTCTGGCTCACCCTGCGGCTCTGGCGCCGGCTCGAACGCTGGGCGCTGCGGGGCTGAGTGGTCGCTCGCCGTTGGTGGCCGTCAGTCGCGAGCCGTTCAGCGCACCAGGTCGTTGATGCCGGTGATCTCGTAGCAGAAACGGGCGCTGCCGGTGCGGTAGGTGTCGACGCGATAGACGCGCTGGCCAAGGGCCACGGCGGGGGATGAGAAGTTCAGCGCACTCTCGGTGCAGTCACCGTAGCCCCAGCGGATCTGGTAGTGATCATCGCCCGCTCGATCCAGCACGAAGGGGTAGGTCACCAGTTCCTCTTCCGCGCGGTCGCGGGCGAAGCCGTAGACCTGAGTCGAGGTCAGGTCGCCTCGGTCGTTGACCACCGCCACCAGGCGAATGGTCTCGCCGGGGTCTTCCTCGAAGGTCATGTCGATTTCCACGGCCTTGTTCATCTGGGCTCCTGTGCCTGTCGTTCGTTGTGTCGTTCAGTGTGTCTATCGCTGCGTCGATCAGTGGTGTTATTCGTTGTGGTGCTGTGGATCGAGACCGGGATGGCGGTCGCACCGGAGGTCGCACCAGGAGCCTCGATCCAGCGAGGCAGCAGTCCAGCAGCCGCCAGCCCAAGCCCCATCACCCCGACCAGTACCAAGAGTCCCCCTCGCCAGGAGGCGGGGGCAATACGCAGGTTGAGGTAGATGGAGAGAATCTGTTGCGCCTTGACCAGGCTGGCAACGAGCACCAGCGCCAGGGCCCAGAGCGCCAGCGGGCCGCGATGCAGCGCGCCGCTGGCCATGGCGATGAGGGTCATGCCCATCAACAGGGCCCAGGTGCGCCACAGGCGTCTGCGCTGAGTATCCGTGTCATGCATTGTCGTCACCGCACCAGATAGAGCAGGGGATACAGCAGTACCCAGATCAGATCGACCATGTGCCAGAAAGCGCAGACGGTCTCCACGGTGTCCGCTCGCGGGCGCCATATCGCGACGCCCAGCAGGCACAGGCCAAAGATGACGTGGGCGGCGTGGAAGCCGGTCAGGCCGATGTAGAAGGTGAAGAAGTTGCCGCTGTCCGGCAGTGGGCCGGTGAAGAACTCGAGGTGATACTCGACGGCCTTGATCAGACAGAAGGCCATGCCCAGCACCGCGGCCAGCGCCAGCCACTGGCGTATCCGGCGCTCGCGCAGGGCGTGGGGTGGACACTGGGACTGCGTGACCGCCATCGCCGCGGCAAGGCCACTGGTCAGCAGCACCAGGGTATTGAGGCCGCCAATCAGCGGCTCGAGATGGCGTTGCCCGGCGATAAAGCCCACGGGGTCGAGCACCCGCTGCCAGGCAAAGACGCCAAAGAAGGCGGCAAACACCAGCAGCTCACTGATGATCAGCACCCAGATCAGCGGGTTGCCCGGCAGGCCCGACAGCGGCCCCCAGCCAGGGTTGGGCAAGCCAGAGCCCGGCAGCTCGCAAGCGCCGCGATCGAGGTTCACCGGTCGGCGTCCGTAAAGCGCACGCGGCAGCCACCCAGCAGCGGGGACAGGGGGCGCGGGACGGGCAGGTGGTGCAACAGCCGGCGGATACCCAGGGCGCAGCGTCCCACCATCCAGATGAGCGCCAGGGTGAAGCCCAGATAGCCGTAGGCCCAGCCGGTGAGGCCCGGCAGGTCGATGTGGCCGATCAGCCCCCACAGGCCGAGTCCGATCGCCCCGGCCAGCACGCCGTACCAGAAGGTCGCCAGCTGAAAGCGCAGGTGGCTCACCAGCACCGCATCGGTGGGTCTTCTGATGGCCAGCCAAAGATGAGTGACGAGTGCACTGACGGGGGCGGTCACCACCGCCATGACGCTGCCCAGCATCAGGGCGTAGAGCAGCAGCACCTTGCGCTGCCCGGTAGGCGTCGTGACGACGGCATTCTGTTGTGATTGCGACTGGCGAGTTTCCAGCGAAGCAGGGTGCATGGCGTTCTCCCGCGGCCTACAGGCCGATGCGATGGGCTCGATCGGTGAAGAAGATGCCACTGGGCGACTCGGCCTCCAGGGTCGCCAGGCGCTCGAAGGTGGCGGTGTCGTAGACCACCACCTGGTCGGAGTCCCGCGCCGAGATCCAGACCTCCTCGCCGCGCGGGCTGAACTCCATATGCAGTACCGCCTGGCCGGGGGTCAGGGTGCGGATGATCTCGCCGCTTTCACTGTCGATGACCTGGACCACATCGTTGTCGGGGTGGGCGAAGTTGACCCACAGCTGGCGCTGGTCCGGCCGGCTCATCACGAACACCGGCTGCCCGTGCACCGCAATCCGTCGCTCCAGGCGCCAGTCGTCGAGGTTCGCCATCAGCACCTCGTGGCGACCCACCGCCGGCCACCAGGCGTGGTCGTTGGCGATGGTCCAGCCCTCCAGGTGGGGCATCTTGTACACCGGCAGCTTGTCGTCGCCCTGGCGATAGCCGGACAGGACCGGCTCGACCCCGTTCTCGGGATGCCACAGATCCAGGCGCGCCAGGTGGTCCTCGCCGAACAGGCCGGCCACGTAGAAGCGCCCGATGGGGTCGATCAGGGCGTCGTAGGGTTTCTCGCCGATATCGGAAAAGCGGGTGATGGCGGGGAGCTCGCTGGCACCTTGTTCGTCCGCGATGAGCGTCGAGGCGTCGAGCACCTGGATCTCATCGGCGTCCCACAGGCTGTAGACGAAGCGGTTGCCTGGGGCGTCGACCAGGCCGACCACCTTGGACAGCGCCTGACTGCCGTCATCCCGGGTGTAGCGCGCCGCTACCTCGGCCAACAGCTCAAGGCTGTCGGCGTCGAACAGCTTTACGCCGCCCGGCTCGTAGTTGGCCACCGCGATGATGCGGCCGTCCTGGGAGATGGCCCCGCCGATGCTGTTGCCGGACTGCAGCACCCTGGCGTCGATGGTGGCGCACACCAGATCCACCTTGGTCAGACCGCCGTCGCGGCCGAACACGTAGGCGAAGCGCTCGTCGCTGGAGAACTTCACCGAAGCGTGGGACAGATCACCCAGCCCCTCGACACGAGTGATCACGCGATGCTGGCGGCGGTCGACCAGGGCCAGGCGGCCATCGGCGCGTTCGACCACGACCCCGAGTCCGCCGGTGGCGAGGTTGGCGCAGCTGGCCTCCGGTGCGCCGGCGTCGGTGCTGTGGGCAACGGCGGCTGAGCCGTGCGGGCTCTGGCCCCAGGCGATCAGGCCGCAGGCCAGTGCCAGGCCAAGCATGAAGCCCGGGGCGTGAAAGCGCCGAAGACCCTTGGCGGCGGGGGGATGGGGCAATGCAGAACGGTGCCTCATGGGAGCTCCTGAGCGTCGGTGTGCTTGAGCGTTTCGGCGATCCAGCGGGCCTCTTCGGCGCTCAGCAGATCGCGCCAGGGCGGCATGGCGGTGCCGGGCAGGCCTTCGAGGATGATGGTGGTCAGGGTGTCGACGTCGTAGACCGCCAGACGCTCCTGGGTGAGAGCAGGGCCGAGCCCCCCCTTGAGGGTCATGCCGTGACAGGAACCGCAGTCCTGGAGGAGCAGGTTGCCGAGCGCCTCCGGGTCCACTGCTGCGCCGTTGGTAGCTGTCGCTGAAGCGCTGGTCGTTTGCGTCGCCGAGGCGCTGGTCTTGTGTGTCGCCGAGGCGCTGGGCGCTGGCGCCGCCGATGTATCGACAGCCCATGCTCCCATCAGCAGAAGGCAGGCGAGGGCGGCACGCCATCGTGGCAAAAGCACTGAGCACGTATGGCACCTGAAAGGGTGCTGGGAAATAGGTGTTGCCATCGACAAGTGTCCCCCGGCGAAGGTCCCTGTAGGACCCGACAGTGTCCTTGATTCATCGAAAATATTTATTGATATGGGTCGTCGTTTTATCCCGAAGGTATTGGTGTTTCTTGAAGTGGCAAGCAGTAGTCGAGTTTCGCCTCGCTGTCGATAGCGGCTGGAGCCATTGGATGATGCGCGTCAACGTCTTGATCAAAAAGTACTGAAATGCTCCTTTCGAGGTAGCTCCGAAAGTCTTATTTGGTCATTAAGCTTAAGAAATTAAAGGGGAAAAATTTCTGGTGGTGTGCGGAGGAGTGATTGTTGATAGGGGTCAAGAGTCGGCAAGAGACCCAGTGAAATCGTCGGGAATGCGCGCTTCCATGGTAGGCAGGGCAAACGCGAAGAGAGCGGGCGTCTTCGCGGCCTTCATCTGGAAGGAAGATGTGTCGCTTATCCAGGGAAGGGATTGCCGTACCAAGGGAAATAACTCGCTCAAGAGAAAGCGGAAAACCTGGCGACATTTTCATCTTGTGGCACGACGTTGGCGACAGGATGAAAGACACGTGGATCATGACTCGAGGTGAAAAGATGACCAGAAGCGTCACGACTCTCAAGCCCCTTGCCGCAGCGATAGCCATCGTGATTGCAGGCCTGGGAAGCGCCCATGGCGCCGAGAAGAACCTGTCTCCGGAAGAGGCGGCCTACCAGAGCAATCCGTCCGGCGTCGACCCGGCGGCGGTGATGATGCCCGATGAAGAGGGCGCCCCCGCGATGACGCGGGAAGAGTTCGATCACGCCAAGGAGATCTACTTCGAACGCTGTGCCGGCTGTCATGGCGTGCTGCGCAAGGGGGCCACCGGCAAGCCGCTGACCACCGACATCACCCGTGAACGCGGCATGGACTATCTCAAGACCTTCATCACCTACGGCTCACCGGCGGGTATGCCCAACTGGGGTACCTCCGGCCAGCTGACCGATGACGAGATCGAGATGATGGCGAACTACGTCATGCATGAGCCACCGGTACCCCCGGAGTTCGGCCTTGCCGACATGAAGGACAGCTGGACCGTGTTCGTGGCGCCGGAAGATCGCCCCACCGAGCAGATGAACGACCTGAACCTGGAGAACCTGTTCTCGGTGACCCTGCGTGACGCCGGCCAGATCGCCCTGATCGACGGCGACAGCAAGGAGATCGTCAAGGTCATCGATACCGGTTACGCGGTGCACATCTCGCGGATGTCCGCTTCCGGGCGCTACCTGTTCGTCATCGGTCGCGACGCCAAGGTCGACATGATCGACCTGTGGATGGAAGAGCCGACCACCGTGGCCGAGATCAAGGTGGGTCTCGAGGCGCGTTCGGTGGAGACCTCCAAGTTCGAGGGCTACGAGGACACCTACGCGGTCGCCGGCACCTACTGGCCGCCGCAGTTCGTGATCATGGATGGCGAGACCCTGGAGCCGAAGAAGATCGTCAGCACCCGCGGCATGACGGTGGGGACCCAGGAGTACCATCCGGAGCCCCGCGTGGCGGCCATCGTGGCGTCCCATCAGCACCCGGAGTTCATCGTCAACGTCAAGGAAACCGGCAAGGTCCGTCTGGTCAACTACGAGAACCTGGACGCCCTGTCCAGCGTCGAGATCGACACCTCCCGCTTCCTGCACGACGGTGGCTGGGACAGCAGCGGTCGCTACTTCATGACCGCCGCCAACCAGTCCAACCAGATCGTCGTCATCGATGCCAAGGAGCGTGAGCTCGAGGCGATCATCGACGTGGGCAAGACCCCGCACCCGGGACGTGGCGCCAACTTCGTCGACCCCGAGTTCGGGCCGGTGTGGGCCACCAGCCATCTGGGCGACAACACCATCTCGCTGATCGGTACCGACCCGGAAGGTCATCCGGACCAGGCCTGGACGGTGGTGCGCACCCTGGAAGGTCAGGGTGGCGGCTCGCTATTCATCAAGACCCACCCCGAGTCCGAGCACCTCTACGTGGACACCGCGCTGAACCCCGACGAGGCCATCAGCCAGAGCGTTGCCGTGTATGACGTCAACGACCTGGAAGAGGGCTTCCAGGTGCTGCCGATCGCCGACTGGGCGGATCTTGGCGAAGGGCCCAAGCGGGTGGTGCAGCCGGAGTACAACCGTGCCGGCGACGAGGTCTGGTTCTCGGTGTGGAACACCGCCGATCAGTCTTCCGCGCTGGTGGTGGTCGACGACGAGACGCTGCAGCTGGAAGCGGTGATCAAGGACGAGCGACTGGTCACGCCGACCGGCAAGTTCAACGTCTACAACACCCAGCACGACGTCTACTGACGTCCTCGCGGGCCGCTCGCACGGGCGGCCCGCCCCAATTTTTCGCTTTTCGGGAGATGGCCATGGCAACCGACAAGGTGGTCGACGACCTGGACCGCATCGACCGGCGTCTGATCGATCGCTATCAGCGATCGCTGCCGTTGGTGGAGCGTCCCTTTGCGGCCATGGCCGAAGAGCTCGGACTGGATGAACAGGCGTTGATCGAACGCCTGCAGCGTCTGTGTGACCTAGGCGTGGTGGGCCGTGTCGGCGCGGTGTTCGATCACCGCCAGGCCGGCGCCAGCGAGCTGGTGGCGGTGGCCGTGCCGGACCATCGCCGGGAGGCGGTGGCACAGATCATCAACGCCTGCCCCGGGGTCAACCACAACTACTGGCGCGAGCACCGCTACAACCTGTGGTTCGTGGTGACGGCGCCGGACAGCACCAGCCTGGAACTGCGCCTGACGCGGCTGGAGGCCGAACTGGCCACCCCGTTGCTGCGCCTGCCCATGGTCCAGAGCTATCACATCGACCTGGCCTTCGCCCTGCCCTGGGCGGAGCTGGAGGAAGCATGATCGAGGCCGTCACGTCCACCGCTGGGCGCCGTCCGGCAGGCCCGCTGCAGGCCCAGGATCGCCGTCTGATCAGACTCAGGGCCTGTCTGGAAGAAGGGCTGCCGCTGGTGCCTGAGCCGTTCAAGGTGCTGGCCGAGCAGACCGGCCTGAGCGTCGAGGAGGTCCGCACCTGGATCGGGCACTGGCAGCACAGCGGTTTCATCAAACGCTTCGGCTTGGTGGTCCGCCATCGCCGCCTGGGCCTCGCCGCCAACGCCATGGTGGTGTGGAACCTGCCCGAAGATCGCGTCGACGAGGTAGGCCGGCGTCTGGCCGCTGAGCCCGAGGTCACCCTGTGCTACCAGCGGGTGCGTCGCCTCGGCTGGCCCTACAACCTGTTCTGCATGATCCACGGCGTCCGGCGAGTGCGTGTCGAGGCCCAGATCCTTGCGCTGATCAAGCGCCATGGCCTCGAAGACGTCGACCACCAGGTGCTGTTCAGCCGCCAGGCCTATCGCCAGCGCGGCGGACGCTACACGCCAGAGGAACCATGACACCCCCGGAGGAGCCATGAGCTCAGAAACACCGTCCCGGGGTTTTCCCGGCGACCCCGACCGCCATCCACACGACGCTGCCACCGCTCGCCATGACGCGGTGGCTGCGCTGTCTGAGGTAGAGCGTCGGATCATCAACCGCCTGCAATTGGGTGTGCCCTTGACCCCGGACCCCTACGGCGACCTGGCCTTGGAACTGGGGCTCGGGGTGCGCGAGTTGCTCGACGTCCTGTCGTCGCTGCTCGATCGAGGGATCCTCAGTCGCTTTGGCCCGATGTTCCAGGCCGAGCGTCTCGGCGGTGCCCTGACGCTGGCCGCCCTGGCGGTGCCGGAAGCCGACTTCGAGCGCGTCGCCGAGGTCGTCAACGCC
Organism: Halomonas sp. H10-59; assembly: GCF_040070555.1. NCBI lineage: Bacteria > Pseudomonadati > Pseudomonadota > Gammaproteobacteria > Oceanospirillales > Halomonadaceae > Halomonas > Halomonas sp. H10-59. Next base: position 4,463,930 of record NZ_CP098828.1, on the reverse strand, counting down.
TTCCCCGAGGTGGCCCACAACTATCGCCGCGAGCACCACTACAACATGTGGTTCGTCATCGCCTGTGATCGCCCCGGCCGTGTCGCCTCGGTGATCGAGGCCATCACCGAGGCCACCGGGCTCGAGGTGATCAACCTGCCCAAGGAGGAGGAGTTCCATGTCCATCTCCACCTGCCCGTCTAGGGACCGCAACGACATCTCTGTGCTGGACGACGGCGACCGCGCCCTGATCGAGGCCACCCAGGCGGGGCTGCCGCTGGTGGCCGACCCCTGGGCGGCGGTGGGCGCGGCCATCGGCATGAGCGGCGAGGAGGTGCTGGCACGCTTTCAGCGCCTGCGCCTGACCGGCGTCGTGCGCCGCATCGCCGCGGTACCCAACCACTACCGCCTGGGCTACCTGGCCAATGGCATGACCGTGTGGGACGTCGATGATCAGCGTATCGACGAACTCGGCCGGCAGCTGGCCGACTGGCCGGGCGTCAGTCACTGCTACCGGCGGCCTCGCCGCTTGCCGGACTGGCCCTACAACCTGTTCGTGATGCTGCACGGCCACCACCGCGACGAGGTCGAGGCCCAGGCCGAGCGGCTGCGTGAATGGCTGGGCGACGCCTGCCGCGACCACCGTATTCTCTACAGCAGCCGCATCCTCAAGAAGACCGGGCTACGGCTCGCCACCGCCAAGGGAGCCTCGCCATGTTCCGAGTGACCCGCTACATCGACAGCCTGCTCGAGCCGACGCCACTGGCGCCTGCCCGCACCCCGCCAGGCCCGGTGGTGATCTGGAATCTGATTCGCCGCTGCAACCTGACCTGTCGGCACTGCTACACGGTGTCGGCCGACGTCGACTTCGCCGGTGAGCTGTCCACCGAGGAGGCGCTGAGGGTGCTCGAGGACCTCAAGGCCTTCCGGGTGCCGGCGCTGATCCTGTCCGGTGGCGAGCCGCTGATGCGGCCCGACATCTTCGAACTGTCGCACCGGGCCAAGGAACTCGGGCTGTACACCGGGCTTTCCACCAACGGCACCCTGATCACCGAGGACAACATCGACGCCATCGCCGATGCCGGTTACGACTACGTCGGCATCAGCATCGACGGCCTCGAGGAGACCCATGACCAGATCCGCCAGCGTCGTGGCGCCTTTCGCGAGTCCATGGCCGCAGTCCGGCTGTGCAAGGAGCGGGGCATCAAGGTAGGGCTGCGGTTCACCCTGACCCGGGACAACTACGCCCAGTTCGACGACATCCTGGCGCTGACCGCCGAGCACGACGTCGACAAGTTCTACCTGTCACACCTCAACTATGGCGGACGCGGTCATCGTCACCGTAAGCACGACGCCTGGCACGAAATGACCCGCGACGCCATGACCCGACTGTTCGACCGCTGTCGCGCCGAGCTCGAGGCGGGTATCCGGCGCGAGTACGTCACCGGCAACAACGACGCCGACGGCCCCTTCCTGCTGCACTGGGCCAGGCGCCACTTCCCCGAGCGGGTCGCCGATCTCGAGGCGCGGCTGCTCGCCTGGGGCGGTAACGCCAGCGGCGAGTACATCGCCAATATCGACAACCTGGGCAATGTTCACCCGGACTCCTTCTGGTGGGACCACCACCTCGGCAACGTACGTGAGCGGCCCTTCTCGGAAATTTGGTGCGAGGCCGACGACGATCTGATGCAGGGCTTTCGCAGTCGTCCGCGGCCGCTCAAGGGACGCTGCGGCGCCTGTCGCTACCTGCCGATCTGCAACGGCAATACCCGGGTGCGTGCCTTCAAGACCCTGGGCGATCCCTGGGCCGAGGACCCGGGCTGCTACCTCGACGATGACGAGATCGGCCTGACCGACGCCGTCTCGCCCAAGATGATTCTGACGACCGGTTGAACGGGAGATCACCATGTCCTTGCAAGCCCTCTACGACCAGCTCGGCGAAGCGCCGCTCGCCTCCGGCGAGGTGGCCATCGTCGGCGCCGGCCCCGGTGACCCCGGCCTTCTGACCCTGCGCGCGCTGTACCTGCTCAGCCAGGCGGACTGCCTGGTCTACGATCGCCTGGTGTCAGCGGAGGTGCTCGCGCTGGCGCCCAAGGCGGCCCAGCGTTTCTACGTGGGCAAGGCGGCGCGCTGCCACGCCCTGACCCAGGAGGAAACCAACCAGTTGCTGGTGCGCCTGGCGGTGACCGGCAAGCGGGTGGTGCGCCTCAAGGGCGGCGACCCCTTCATCTTCGGGCGTGGCGGCGAAGAGGCCGAGATGCTGGTGGACAACCAGGTGCCCTTTCGCGTGGTGCCGGGAATCACCTCGGCCCAGGGCTGCAGCGCCTACGCCGGCTTTCCGCTGACCCATCGCGACCACGCCCAGGGGGTGACCTTCGTCACCGGCCACGCCCGCGCCGACGGCAGCCTCGATCTCGACTGGCGCTCGCTGGCCAGTCGCCGTCACACCCTGGTGTTCTACATGGGGCTGACCAACGCCGAGCTGATTCGCCGCGAACTGCTCGCCAACGGCCTGCCCGCCGACCAGCCGGTGGCGCTGATCGAACGCGGCACCACCCGGGAACAGCGCCGGGTGATCACCCGTCTGGGCCAGTTGCCCGAGACCATCCAGGCCGAGGGGCTCAAGCCGCCGACGCTGATCGTGGTAGGCGAGGTGGTGTCCCTGGCCGGGCGGCTCGATATGGACGCCATGACGGAGGCGGTGGCATGAACACGGCAAGACTGCTGGGCGCGGCCCTGATCGGGCTGATGCCAGCCCTGATACCAGCCCTGATGCCAGCGCTGGCTGGGGCTCAGGAGGAGGCGATAACGGCAAATTCGGCGCCGCCGCAGCTCTACCAGGATCACTGTGCCAGCTGCCACGGCGCCGATCGTCTGGGCGCCATGGGGCCGGCGCTGCTGCCCCAGAACCTGGGGCGTATCAAGCCCGAAGAGGTTCGTCGGGTGATCGCCGATGGCCGCCCCGCGACCCAGATGCCCGGCTTTACCGACACGCTTGCCGAGGCCCAGGTCGATGCGCTGAGTGACTGGGTGCTGAGTGACCCGCCGGTGACTCCCGACTGGACGCTAGACGATATCCGCGCAAGCCAGGTGGTGTCGCATCCCCCCGGCAGCCTTGGCGACACGCCCGAGTTCGACGCCGATCCGCAGAACCTGTTCGTGGTGGTGGAGACCGGCGATCACCACGCCAGCGTGCTCGACGGCGATACCTTCGAGCGCCTGGCGCGCTTCCCCACTCGCTTTGCCCTGCATGGCGGGCCCAAGTACAGCCCGGATGGCCGCTACGTCTATTTCGGCTCCCGCGACGGTTGGATCACCAAGTTCGATCTCTATCACTTCGCCGTGGTGGCCGAGGTCCGCGCCGGCATCAATATGCGCAATATCGCGGTGTCCGCCGATGGCCGCTACGTGATGGCCGCCAACACCCTGCCAGGCAACCTGGTGCTGTTCGACGCCCACCGGCTCGATCCCATGCGGGTCTATCCCGCCGCCGACGCCGAAGGTAACGGCTCCCGGGTCAGCGCCGTCTACGCCGCGCCGCCGCGCTCGAGCTTTATCGCCGCGCTCAAGGACGTCAAGGAGCTGTGGGAGATCCCCTGGCCGGTGACGCCTGAAGCGGTGGTGGCCACGGGGCATATGGACGAGCCGCTGGATCCCGCGCGCAAGGCCCGAGATGCCAGGGGCGAGAGCTTCGAGGTCCGGCGTCTGCCGGTGCCTGACTACCTCGACGACTTCTTCTTCGACCCCGAGTACCGCCGTGTCATCGGCGCGTCCCGCGGCGGCGATGGGGCCATGGTCATCGACCTGGACAGCGGCGACAAGCTGGCCGACCTGCCGTTGTCGGGCATGCCCCATCTGGGTTCCGGCATCACCTGGGAGACCGGCGGACGTCGGGTGATGGCGATTCCCCACCTGGCCAAGCCGGAAGTCTCGATCATCGACATGGACGACTATTCGCTGATCAAGACGCTGCATACCGACGGACCGGGCTTCTTCATGCGCAGCCACGAAAACTCCCGCTACGCCTGGACCGACGTGTTCTTCGGGCCCAACCGTGATCGTGTCCACGTGATCGACAAGGACAGCCTCGAGATCGTGCGCACCCTGATCCCGGAGCCGGGCAAGACGTCTGCCCACGTGGAATTCGACCGCGACGGCGAGACCCTGCTGCTGAGCCTGTGGGAGCGCGACGGCGCGGTGATCGCCTACGACGCCGATAGCCTCGAGGAGATCACCCGGGTGCCGATGGACAAGCCGTCAGGCAAGTACAACGTGTGGAACAAGACCCACTATGAAGAAGGCACCTCGCACTAGGGCTTGTCTGAAAAGTGCCTGCGCTCGGTAATACGGCGTTAAAAATCGGATCAAATTGCTCATTTACACCCCGTAAACTGCGCTTTCTCACCGATTTTTGCCTTGTCTAACCTTCGCTCGTCGACTTTTCGGACAGCGCCTAGAGGCCTATGTGAAAAGTGCCTGCGATCGGCGGCTTTACGGACAACGCCCAAGGACGTGGCGCTGTCCTGATACAAGGCGTGCTTGTGGTGGAGATCAGTGCGTCTTGCCCGGAGGGGGCGTGCCAGCGGGTACGCTCCTCCCGGGCCTCTTTTCGATGGGGGCTGCCATCGAACTTCAATCCATCGTTTAAAACAAACGTCGACACCAGCATTGACCACGCCGGCCGAGGCTCGGATAGTGAATGGGCGTACAACGCTCATCCATTACTGGAGTTGATTCCATGCGACACAATAACAAGACGTTGCTGACCCTCTCCCTCGCCGCGCTATCCACAGCGGCGCTGGGCGTGACGAGCAGTGCTTCGGCCGCCACCCTGGACGAAGTCACCTCCCGCGGCGAACTCCAATGCGGTGTCAACGTCGGCCTGTCCGGTTTTTCCTCGCCGGACGAGAACGGCAACTGGCAGGGACTCGATGTGGAAACCTGTCGCGCCATCTCGGCGGCGATCTTCGGTGACGCCGACAAGGTGGTGTTCACCCCGCTGACCGCCAAGGAGCGCTTTACCGCGCTGCAGTCCGGTGAGATCGACGTGCTCTCGCGCAACACCACCTGGACCGCCACCCGGGACAATTCCCTGGGCCTCAATTTCACGACGACCACCTTCTACGATGGTCAGGGCTTCATGGTGGCCAAGGATCTCGGCATCGAAAGCCTCGAGGACCTGAACGGTGCCTCCATCTGTATCCAGTCCGGCACCACCCACGAGCTCAACCTGGCGGACTACTTCCCGGCCAAGGGCATCGACATCAACACCGTGACCTTCGATACCCCGGACCAGACCGCCTCGGGCTTCGCCAGCGGGCGCTGTGACGTGCTCACCTCGGACACCTCCCAGCTCAGCGCCCTGCGCCTGCAGCTGCCGGAACCGGACAGCGTCGAGATCCTCACCGAGCTGATCTCCAAGGAGCCGCTGGGCCCGGTGGTTGCCCAGGGTGACGACCAGTGGTTCGACATCGTCAAGTGGACGGTCTTCGCCATGGTCAATGCCGAGGAACTGGGCATCACCAGCGACAACGCCGAGCAGATGAAGAATGATCCGCCCAATCCCCAGGTGGCGCGCCTTTTGGGTGTCGACGGCACCTACGGCGAGCAGCTCAGTCTGACCAACGACTGGGCCTACAACATCGTCTCCCAGGTGGGCAACTACGGTGAGGTGTTCGCCGATACCGTGGGCGAAAACTCACCGCTGGGCATCAGCCGTGGCATGAACGCCCTGTGGAACGAAGGCGGCATCCTCTACGCCCCGCCGATCCGCTGATACTGTCCGCTGCGACCCCGGCCATGGCCGGGGTCGTCCGACCCATGACGGATAGAGCGACGACGTCGCGCGCCGGCCCCCTCGCCGTTCGCGGGTGAATGCCCACGGCCGCGAGACGGGCCGGAGGCAAGCGTCGTCCAGCAAGAGGCTCGCCCATGTCCACGCCCCCTATCGAACGGACGCCGCTATGGCGGCGTCCTGCCTTTCGTGCGCTGATCATCCAGGCGCTGCTGCTGGCAGGCCTCGCCGCGCTGATCGCGATGATGATCGGCAATGCCCTGACCAATCTCGAGGCCAGGGGCATCACCACCGGTTTCGACTTCCTCGGTGAGCGCGCCGGGTTCTCGATCCCCCAGACCCTGATCGACTACTCCGGCGACAGCAGCTACGCCCGCACCTTCGTGGTGGGGCTGCTCAATACCCTGCTGGTGTCCGGGCTCGGCATTCTGGCCGCCACCCTGATCGGCTTCGCCGTGGGTATCGCCCGGCTGTCGCCCAACTGGCTGCTGGCTCGCCTGGCGGCGGCCTTCGTCGAGACCTTTCGCAATATTCCGCTGCTGGTGCAGATCCTGTTCTGGTACTTCGCCGTGCTCCAGGCCCTGCCCAGTCCGCGCCAGAGCATGTCGCTGCTCGAGGCGTTCTTTCTCAACGTGCGCGGGCTGATCGTGCCGGCGCCGGTGCCCGAGCCAGGCTTCGGCTTGACCCAGCTGGCGCTGGTGGCAGCGATCCTGGCGGTGGTGGCCCTTGGTATCTACGCCAGACGGCTGCAGCAGCGTACCGGCAAGGCGCTGCCGGTGTACTGGCTCGGCAGCGCCCTGATCATCGGCCTGCCGCTGCTGGTGTTCGTGGCCAGCGGCAGCCCGCTTGCCTGGGACGTGCCGTCGCTCAAGGGCTTCAACTTCTCCGGCGGTATCACCGTGATCCCGGAGCTGATGGCACTGTGGCTGGCGCTGTCGATCTACACCGCCTCCTTTATCGCCGAGATCGTGCGTTCAGGGATCCAGTCGGTGCCCAAGGGGCAGATCGAGGCGTCCCGGGCGATCGGCCTGCCGGGCAACATCACTTTGCGCAAGGTGGTCATCCCCCAGGCGATGCGAGTGATCGTGCCGCAGCTCACCAGTCAGTACCTGAACCTGATCAAGAACTCGTCGCTAGCGACCGCCATCGGCTATCCCGACCTGGTGGCGGTGTTCGCCGGTACCAGCCTCAACCAGACCGGCCAGGCGATAGAGATCATCGCCATGACCATGGCGGTCTATCTGACCATCAGTCTGGTGGTGTCGGCGTTGATGAACGTCTACAACGCCCGGACCCTGCTCAAGGAGCGCTGAGATGAATACGCCAACCATGCGCTCTGCCATGAGCCGCTTGCCTGTCTTCGTTGGAGGACTGCTGCCATGACCGAGCGTCCCACACCTCCTTCCCAGTCCCCGGTGCACCCCCCGAGTGAGCCCGAGGTGGCGCCGGCTGCCGCGTCCACCGAGCATTCCATGATCGCCGCCCGGCCGGCGCCGGTGGCGCGCCATGGTGTCACCGGCTGGCTGCGCAGTCGGCTGTTCTCGACCCCGCTCAATTCGGTGGTCTCGCTGATCACCCTGGCGGTGCTGGTATGGGCGCTGTCCCCGCTGGTGCAGTGGGCGCTGATCGACGCCGACTGGATCGGCACCACCCGCGAAGCCTGCACCGGCGAGGGCGCCTGCTGGGTGTTCATCAGCGCCCGCTTCGAGACCATCGTCTACGGCTTCTACCCCGAGACCGAGCGCTACCGCGTCGATATCACCCTGGCGCTGCTGGTGGCCACCATCGCCTGGCTGATGATTCCCCGACTGCCGGCCAAGCGCTGGGTGGTGATCTTCGCCCTGGTCGGCTTTCCGGTGATCGCCTGGCTGTTGCTGCTGGGAGGCCACTTCGGCCTGCCGGCGGTGCCCACCCGTGAGTGGGGCGGGCTGATGCTGACCCTGACCGTGGCCATCGTCGGTATCGTCGGCTCGCTGCCGCTGGGGGTGATCCTGGCGCTGGGCCGGCGCTCGCAGATGCCACTGGTGCGCAGCCTGTCGGTGGTGTTCATCGAGTTCTGGCGCGGCGTGCCCTTGATCACGGTGCTGTTCATGGCCTCGGTGATGCTGCCGCTGTTCGTGCCCAGCGAGGTCGAGTTCGACAAGCTGCTGCGCGCACTGATCGGCATCATGTTCTTCTGGAGCGCCTATATGGCCGAGGTGGTGCGTGGCGGCCTGCAGGCGATCCCCAGAGGCCAGGAAGAGGCCGCCAAGGCGCTGGGCCTGGGCTACTGGCGGCGGATGGGCCTGATCATCCTGCCCCAGGCGCTCAAGCTGGTGATCCCGGGCATCGTCAACACCTTCATCGCGCTGTTCAAGGACACCTCGCTGGTGCTGATCATCGGCCTGTTCGACCTGCTGGCGATCATCCGTGCCGGGCTCACCGACACCAACTGGCTGGGCTTCGCCACCGAGGGCTACGTGTTCGCCGCGCTGATGTTCTGGATCTTCTGCTTCGGCATGTCACGTTACAGCCAATATATCGAACGGCGTCTACATACCGGCCATTGACGGCCCACAACAACAAATTTGATCGGGAGGCAGCCATGTCTGCTCAAGCGGCGACCACGGCGGATTCGAACACGCCGATGATCGAGATCGACGGCCTCAACAAGTGGTACGGGGACTTCCACGTGCTGCGCGACATCGACCTGACCGTGCAGCCAGGGGAGCGCATCGTGGTGTGCGGGCCCTCGGGGTCCGGCAAATCCACCCTGATCCGCTGCATCAATCACCTGGAGGAACACCAGCAGGGCCGCATCACCGTGGGCGGGGTGCACATGACCCAGGACGTCAAGCGCATCGAACAGATCCGCCGGCACGTCGGCATGGTGTTCCAGCACTTCAATCTGTTCCCTCACCTGTCGGTGCTCGACAACTGCTGCATCGCCCAGACCTGGGTACAGAAGAAACCCCGGCGCGAGGCCGAGGCCACCGCCATGGAGTTTCTCGAGCGGGTGCAGATCGCCGACCAGGCCCACAAGTACCCGGGCCAGCTGTCCGGCGGCCAGCAGCAGCGCGTGGCCATCGCTCGCGCCCTGTGTCTGCGCCCGGAGGTGATGCTGTTCGACGAGCCCACCTCGGCGCTGGACCCGGAGATGATCAAGGAGGTGCTGGACGTGATGATCGAGCTGGCCCGGGAAGGCATGACCATGCTCTGCGTGACCCACGAGATGGGCTTCGCCAAAACCGTGGCCGACCGGGTGATCTTCATGGATCAGGGCCAGATCATCGAGCAGGCGCCGCCCCAGGAGTTCTTCAACAACCCGCGCTCGGAGCGTACCCAGCTGTTCCTGAGTCAGATCCTCGGGCACTGAGGCGCCCTGGCCGCGCGCTTGCGCCCGCAGAGCGCGGCAAGGCGGACGGGTGGTACCGCAAGCGAGGCACATAAGCTGGAGGACTGGTAGCGCGGGGTGGCTCCCATGGCGTCGCTGCGAGAAAGACTGCGCCGATAAAGGCGCGGAGTGTCGAGAGCGATGGCGGCGACCACCGCCGTGGCATTCCTTGAAGGAATACAACCAGCGATAATTTTCGTTTGTCGCCGCCTCCCCGCTCTGGTCTTATCGGTGGCATCACCGCCTGCCAACCGATAGGAGCCCGGATGTCTTCCGACTTTGTGACCGCCGACGAGATTCGTGACCGCTTTGCCTCTGCCATGTCGGCCATGTACCAGGCCGAGGTGCCCCAGTACGGCACCCTGCTGTCACTGGTCGAGCAGGTGAATCGGCAGACCCTCGAGGCTGATCCGGCGCTGGCCGAGCGGCTCGAGGCCAGCGGCGAGCACGCTCGCCTGGGCGTCGAGCGTCACGGTGCGATCCGGGTGGGCACGGCCGAGGAACTCGCCACCCTGAGGCGCCTGTTCGCGGTGATGGGGATGTTCCCGGTGGGCTACTACGACCTGTCCGAGGCCGGGGTGCCGGTGCATTCCACCGCCTTTCGCCCGGTCTCCGACGAGGCCCTGGCGCGCAATCCCTTCCGCCTGTTTACCTCGCTGCTGCGCCTCGAGCTGATCGAGGACGTCGAGCTGCGCACCCTGGCCAGCGAGATCCTGGCCAAGCGCGACATCTTCACTCCGGGGGTGCGTGAACTGATCGCCACCTTCGAGCAGCAGGGTGGCCTCACCGAGGAACAGGCCGAGCGCTTCGTCGCCGAGGCCCTGGAGACCTTCCGCTGGCACCAGGACGCCACCGTGGACCGCGCCACCTACGAGCGGCTGCACTCGGCCCATCGTCTGATCGCCGACGTGGTGTGCTTCCGTGGCCCGCACATCAACCATCTGACGCCGCGGACCCTGGACATCGACGAAGCCCAGCGCCGGATGCCCGAGCATGGCATGACGCCCAAGGCGGTGATCGAGGGCCCGCCCCGGCGCGCCTGCCCGATCCTGCTGCGTCAGACCAGCTTCAAGGCGCTGGAAGAGACCACCCGTTTCGTCGGTGACGCCGAGGGTAGCCATACCGCCCGCTTCGGCGAGATCGAGCAGCGTGGCGTGGCCCTGACCCCCAAGGGCCGTGCGCTCTATGACCGCTTGCTGGGCGAGGCCCGCAAGGCGACCCAGGGGCTGGACAACGCCGCCCATCAGGCACGCCTGGCCGAGGTCTTCGCCGACTTCCCCGATGACGAGACCACCCTGCGCCGCGAGGGCCTGGCCTACTTCGTCTACCGTGCGCTGGGCGAGTTCGACGGTGACGCCTCTGTGGAGGTACAGATCGCCGCCGGCAAGGTGGTGGCCGAGCCGCTGACCTACGAGGACTTCCTGCCGGTGTCGGCGGCGGGCATCTTCCAGTCCAACCTGGGCGGTGAGGAGAGTGCGGTGGGGCAGGGCAACGCCAACCGCGACGCCTTCGAGGCGGCGCTGGGGGCCTCGGTGCGCGATGAACTCGAGCTCTACGCCCGCCGCGAGCGCGAATCCCTGGCGGCGCTTGGCCTGAAACGCTGATCCTGATGATTGGCCTGAGCCTCTTCTCTGTATCAGCCGCTGAATGTGCCCATCGCTGATCCTGTCGTCACGGCTCTTGCCTTCACGGAAAGTACCCGCGCCGATCGATCTTCCGCCCGGAAGATCGATCGGCGTTGGCGTTGGCGTTGGCGTTGCGGGTAGCGAGGCGATGCTGGCGGGCGGGTCCTCAGCGAGTGCGAGCCGTGGCACACAAAGGTAAGCTTCTGGCTTTTCTTGTCTCAGGAGTTTGTCGCCATGGAGTGGCTCGCCGCCATCTCGCCGCTGTCCCCCGTCGTCAGTCTCGGCCTGATCCTGCTGTCCGGTGTCACCTCGATGATCAGCGCGTCGCTGGGCGTGGGCGGCGGCACCCTGTTGATCATGACCATGGCCCAGGTGATGCCGGCGGCGGCGCTGATCCCGGTGCATGGCATGGTCCAGCTGGGCTCCAACGGCGGACGCCTGGCCATGAGCTGGCGACACGTCCACTGGCCGCTGCTGGCGACCTTTGTCCCCGGTGCCCTGATCGGCGCCCTGGTGGCCGGCTGGCTGCTGATCCGCCTGCCCAGCGGGGTGCTGGAACTGTCGATTGCCGCCTTCGTGCTCTATACCCTGTGGGGGCCGGGATTGCCCAAGCGCGCCCTGGGCCGCCTGGGCACCCTGATCGCCGGCGCCGTCACCACCCTGTTGTCCAGCTTTGTCGGCGCCAGTGGGCCCATGGTGGCGGCCTTCGTCAAGCAGCACGGCAACTCCCGCCAGGGCACGGTGGCCACCTTCGCCGCCTGCATGACCTTCCAGCACCTGACCAAGGCCTTCGTCTTCGGCGTCGCCGGTTTCCTGTTCGCCGACTGGCTGTGGTTGATCCTGCTGATGATCGGCGTCGGGGTGCTGGGCACCTGGCTTGGACTGCGCCTGTTGCATCACGTTTCGGAGCGGCGTTTCGACACCGGATTCCGGGTGGTGTTGACCGCGCTGTCGCTGCGTCTGGTGTGGCTGGGCATGACGCGGCTGCTGACCTGAACGTCTGGGCAGGCACGGCCGCCATGGGCGAGGGTCAAGACGAAAGATGTGGGCGAAGTAGTGCATAGGGGGTAGTTGCCCCCCGCTCCAGAGCGGCTGAATTGGCATAGAGTGATAGGTAGTCGTCACTGCTGGTCGACTGCCACCCTCGAGTCCTTCAATGCCTCTATTTGTCCGCCGTGAACTCCCGATCCAATGGCTTATCGCCGCCTCCATCGTCGGCATGACGCTGATGATGGCCGGTCTGCTGCTGTGGCAGTCGTGGGATCAGGCTCGGGACTCGCTGGTCGAGGCGCTGCAGCGATCCAGCCAGCAGCTGTCGGCGACGGTGGAGGTCAAGACCCGCTCGTTGATCGAACCTTCCAGGGCGATGCTCGGTGTGCTGAGCAGAGAAACGAGCATCGAGAACTTCGACAGTGCCCGAAGCGATCATCTGCTGCCCATGCTGGCGGCGGTGGTCGACGCCCAGGAGGTGCTGGGAGGCGCCTACATCGGCTCCGACAACGGCGACTTTCTGATGGTTCGCGCCATCGAGCGACTGTCGCCCGGGGCGGTATCCGACTCATTGAATCTGGCCGGCGGCACCTACCTGGCGCTGATCCTGCACGGCGACAGGCGGCAAGGCCTGGCTGGCTACTGGCAGGTACTCGACGATGAGGCGAGGGAGCTACGTCGCATCGCCATCGAGAGCCACGGCCTGGACCCGCGCGATCGCCCCTGGTTTCGTCAGGCGCTGGACGAGCACGGCCCGCAGCTATCGGCGCCCTATACCTTCTTCACCAACGGTGAGCAGGGCGTCACCCTGTCCCAGCGATCCCGTGACGGACGCGCCGTGCTTGGCATCGACATGACCTCCGCGGATCTCGGCAAGGAAATCCATGCGTTTGCCACCACCCAGGGGTCACTGCTGGCCATCACTACTCCCGAGGGCGATGTGCTCGCCCACAACGCGGACAAGGATGCGGCGCTGTTGCCGGGGACCTCGCTGGAGGATCTGGGCGAGGCGCCGTTGATCGAGCTCAAGGATCAGGGGGTGCTGGCGACGCCGGTCCGCTACTTCTGTGGTGAGCAGTACTGGTGGGGGCTGGCGCTGCCCTTCGACATGCTCGGCAGTCGACTGGCCTGGCTGCTGGTGGCCATGCCGGAGCGGGAGCTGATGGCGAGCCTGCGTGAATCCCTGTGGCACCGTCTGTTGCTGTCGCTGGGGCTGGTGACGCTGATGGTGCCACTCGGCATCCTGCTGGGTCGCCGACTCGGGCGCCCACTGCGCGAACTGGGCGAGCAGGTGCGGACCATCTCCGAGTTCGACCTCGACGCCTATCGCGGGGTCGACTCCCGGGTGCGCGAGGTGGCCCACCTGTCCGGTGCGCTGGACACTCTGGTGCATCGCGTCGGCGAGTTTCGGCGCATCAATCGCATGCTGGGACGCGAGCGCCGGCTCGACGTGATGCTCGACGGCATCCTCGATGAGCTGTTGAACGTCACCGGCAGCCACCACGGGGTCATCTATCTGGCCAACGAGGACAGTTCAGGCCGCCTGTCGCCGGTCGCCGAGGCGGGTCAGGGGTGGGGCGATGCCCCTTTGCCGGCGACGCTCGAGGTCGACCAGGACTCGGGCCCTCTGCTGGAGGTGCGGCGAGCGCTGGAGGCGCAAGGGTATCTGGTGCAGTCGCTGCGCGACCGCGCCGGCAAGCGTCTCGGGATACTGCTGCTGGCGCACCGGGACGGTGGTCAGGATGATGACCAGTGGCGCACCTTCGTCGCCGAGGTGTCATCGGTGGCGGCGGTGGCCATCGACATGCGCCGCCTGCTCGAGGGCGAGGCGCGTCTGCTGGACGCCATGATTCAGCTGGTCGCCAGGGCCACCGATGCCAAGTCACCCCACACCGGGGGACACTGTACCCGGGTGCCGCAACTGGCGGAGATGCTGATCGATGAAGTGGATCGGGCGCGCCAGGGCCCTTTTGCTGCGGTTCACCTCAGCGAGGAAGAGCGTGCCACCTTCCACCTGGCGGCCTGGCTGCACGACTGCGGCAAGCTGACCACCCCAGACCACATCATGGAGAAGGCCACCAAGCTCGAGACCCGTTACAACCGGATCCACGAGATCCGCACCCGCTTCGAGGTGCTGTGGCGAGACGCCGAACTCGATTACTGGCGCGCCATCGCCCAGGGGGGCGAAGCAACAAAGCTTGACCAGGTACTGCAGCGTCGGCGCCAGGAGCTGCAGGAGGCCTTCGCCTGCGTTGCCGAGGCCAACCATGGCCGCGAGGCGATGGGCGAGGCCGACTGCCAGCGCTTGAAGACCATCGGCGAGTGGCGCTGGCTGCGTTACTTCGATGACCGCCTGGGGCTGTCACGGGCCGAACTGGACAACATGGCCGAAGAACCCCGTCGCGCCTTGCCTGCAGAAGAACGTCTGCTTGCCGATCTGCCCCGTCATCGCATTGCCTGGCAGCGTCCGTGCCCCCCGGTGCATCCCGAGGACCCCGACAATCACTGGGGCTTTTCGATGGAGCCGCCGTCCCTGGCGGAGCATCAGGGGGAGCTCTACAACCTGTGCATCGCCCGAGGCACGCTCAACGACGTCGAACGCTTCCGCATGCAGGAGCACGTGATCCAGACCATCATCATGCTCGAGTCTCTGCCCTGGCCCGCTCACCTGAAGCGAGTGCCGGAGATCGCCGGCAATCACCATGAGCGCATGGACGGACAGGGGTATCCGCGGCGGCTGCGACTCGGCGAGGCCAGCCTGGAAGAGCGGATCATGGCGCTGGCGGATGTGTTCGAGGCGCTGACCGCCTCCGATCGTCCCTACAAGAATGGCCTGCCGCTGTCCCGCGCACTGGAGATCCTGGCTGACATGGTCAAGGACGGCCACCTGGACCCGGCGGTCTTCGAGTTGCTGCTGGATAGCGGCGTGTGGCGGCGCTACGCCGATACCTTTGTGGCCGACCGACAGATCGACCAGGTCGATATCGATGCCATCCGGGCCCGAGCTCGGCGTTGACCTAACGTGGAGCCTGCCGCTGTGTTCGGGATACGCGTCTGCAGATCTGCACATATAGTGGAGAGAGCGCTACCCCTTTCGGCTTAGGGCGTTTCGTCACGCTTGAAAGTCCCTTTTGCCTCGTCACGAGAGGTCCGACCATGTACCGCCATCGTCTCGTCATTCCGGTGCAGTGGCTGATCGGTATCGTTATCGTCGGGGTGATGGTGGTGATGGCGGTGGCGCTGCTGGGGTTCTCCTGGCACCAGTCCCAGCGCACGCTGGGGGCGACCCTGGAAGAGACCTCGGCTCAGCTGGTCGACACCCTGGAGGCGCGCACCCAAGCGCTGGTGAGGCCGGCACGGGTGGCCATCGACATGCTGGCCAACGGGGCCCCGGGCGAGGCCGACGACTGGGACGGCCGGCTGGCAGCGTTGCCGCTGATGAGGGCGGCGCTGGAAGCCCATCGACTGGTCGACGCCGTCTACATCGGCTATGGCAGCGGCGACTTCCTGATGTTTCGCGCGGTGGATCGCATGCTGGAGAGCAAGCGTCCCGACCTGGTCGATAGCGGCGGCCAGGACGCGGCCTACCTGGCGCTGGTGGTGGATGCACGCCCTGGCCAGCCACCGCAGAGTGAATGGCATCTGTTCGATCCATCGCTTGCTCCGCTCGGGCGCGAGCGACTCGACCAGTACTTCTTCGATCCGCGCAGCCGTCCCTGGTTTCAGCAGGCACCCGAGGGTGACGCTCCTTTCCTGACCGCTCCCTATGTGTTTTTCAACACTGGCGAAATCGGCATCAGCATGGCGCGCCGCCGCGGTGACGCCGTGGTCGGCCTGGATGTCGCCTCGCGGGACCTTGGCATCGGCCTGGATGACCTGCGGTTGACGCCGCAGACGCGCATGGCGGTGGTCACCGCCTCCGGCCAGGCGCTGGCGACTACCCTGGACGCCACACTGGATCCTGGGCCCGGCAACGCCCGCCAATTGTCCTCTTTCGAGGATCTGGCCATGCCTGTGCTGGCGCAATTGTTGAGCACGAACGTCGACCAGCCGCCGCGGCGGTTGTCCCATGACGGTCGCCAGTGGTGGGGGCTGGTGCTGCCCTTTGTCACCCTGGGCGGCGAGGCCACGCGCCTGATTGCAGCGGTCCCGGAAGACGAGCTGACCACCGATGTGCGCCAGATGATGCTGGAGAGTTCGTTGCTGGCGGGGATCGTGACGCTGGCCTTGTTGCCGCTGGGGGTGCTGCTGGGACGACGACTGGGGCGTCCATTGCGGGAGTTGTCCGGACAGGTCGAGGCGCTCGGGCGCTACGATTTTTCCGCCTGCGACGGTGTCGGCTCGCGGGTGACCGAGGTGCGCGGGCTCAGCGTGGCACTGCGCCGGCTGGCGCGTGGTATCGAGGGCTTTGGACGCATCACCCGGGTGCTCAACAGCGAGCCACGCCTGGATCGCATGCTGACCAGCATCCTCGAGGATCTGCTGCGCGGCACCGGCAGTCGCGCCGGCGCCATCTACCTGGCCGATGAACAGGACGAGGGACGCTTCGCTCGGATCGCCAGGGAGGGGGAGGCGAGGGACCTCGATGCGGACCCACGGAGTCGGGAGCTGCGACTGCAGGAAGGCTCCGAGGCCGAGCTCGAGGCGCTGATCGAGCGCTTTGAGGCGGCCGGCTATCTGTTGCAGCCGCTGCGTAACCGCGAGGGAGCGACGCTGGGTCTGCTGGCGTTGGCGCGGCGCTCGCTGGACGATGACGACGCTCACTGGCGTGCCTTCGTCGCCGAAGTGTCGGCGGCGGCTGCGGTGGCCATCGACCTGAGGCGACTGTTGCGTGGTGAGGCGCGTCTACTGGAGGGCATCGTCCAGCTGGTGGCCCATGCCATCGACGCCAAGTCGCCGCATACCGGAAGCCACTGCTCGCGAGTGCCGGTACTGGCGGAGATGATCGTCGAGGGCATCGATCGCAGCGAGCACGGGGTATACGCCGAGACTCACTTCGACGCGACCCGCCGCAGCGCCTTCCATCTGGCGGCCTGGCTGCATGACTGCGGCAAGCTGGCGATTCCCGACGAGGTGATGGAAAAGGCCACCAAGCTCGAGGCCCGCTACGACCGTATCCATGAGATTCGCACCCGCTTCGAGGTGCTGTGGCGCGATGCCGACGTGGCCTACTGGCAGGGGCGCGCCCACGGTGGCGATCCGGTGACGCTGGAGCGACGGCGCCATGCGCGACAGCAGGAGCTGATCGCAGCCTTTGAATGCGTGGCCGAGGCCAATCGGGGGGGCGAGGCCATCAGCGATGAGCTGCTGGAGCGCCTGACCGTCATCGCCGAGTGGCGCTGGTGGCGGCACTTCGATGATCGGCTTGGGGTATCGCGAGATGAGCTCAAACGCATGTCCCGCGAACCTCTGCGCAGGCTGCCCGCGGAGGAGCGCCTGCTGGCCGACCTGCCACGCCACGAGATCCCCTGGCACCGCTCTCGCCCGGCGGTGGCGCCGGACGACCCCGACAATGTCTGGCGTTTCGACATGCGGCCCAGTGAATTGGCCGGCCATCAGGGCGAGCTTTTCAATCTCAGGGTGTCCCGCGGCACCCTCAACGAGGTCGAGCGATTCCGCATCCAGGAGCACGTGGTCCAGACCATCATGATGCTCGAGGCGCTGCCCTGGCCCGCGCACCTGCGTCGGGTCCCGGCCATCGCCGGCAATCATCACGAGCGCATGGACGGTACCGGTTATCCACGCCGACTGGCGATGAAGGACGCCAGCCTCGAGGAGCGGGTCATGGTGATGGCGGACGTGTTCGAGGCCTTGACCGCCGCGGACCGCCCCTACAAGTCGGCCATGACCCTTTCCCGGGCACTGGCGACGCTGGCCGACATGGTGCGGGAGGGCCATCTGGACCCCGAGATCTTCCGGCTGATGCTGGAGCAGCGGATCTACAGCGACTACGCCGAACGCTTCTTGACGCCGGCCCAGCGTGATAGCGTTGATACCGAGGCGCTGCTGGCCCGTGCGGGAGTTTGACCTGACGCAAGCGCGCAGGAGTAGGCCCGCCCCGGCTTTTACCCAAGTGGACGACGACAAAGGCGCCTGCATGAACGGCTGGTTCGCCCGAAATGGTCTATATAATGCCGAGAATGATGGTGAACGCTCGCCAATTTGGCCTGTACAGGCCGGTCAAGTGGGTCATAATGCCGTCAGTGCAGTCTGGAAATCGCAGGGGTTTGGATAAATGGTGACCACAAGGAATTCCGGGTGGCGTTCGCTGACGATGCTGGTGGCGCTGGTGGTGACCTGTCTGATGGTGGTGCAGTCCGCCCAGGCAGGCAATCCGCGCTACGCAGGCATCGTGGTGGACGCCGAGAGTCATGAGATCCTGTACGCGGAAAACGCCGATGAGCGCCGCTATCCGGCCTCACTGACCAAGATGATGACCCTTTATATGCTGTTCGAGGCTCTGGACGGTCGTACCATGAGTCTGGGCCAGCCGCTGCCGGTCTCTTCCCATGCGGCCTCGATGCCGGCGACGAAGCTGTGGCTCAAGCCCGGTGACAGCATCCCGGTGGAGAAGGCCATCCAGGCGTTGGTCGTGCGCTCCGCCAATGACGTGGCGGTGGTGGTGGCCGAGTCCCTGGGCGGTTCCGAGTCTCACTTCGCCGACATGATGACCCGCAAGGCGCGCAGCCTGGGCATGAACAACACCACCTTCCGCAATGCCTCGGGCCTGCCCAACTCCGGCCAGGTCACCACGGCGCGGGACATGGTCATCCTGGCGCGTCGTCTGATGCTGGACTTCCCCCAGTATTACCCCTACTTCTCTCTTACCGAGTTCACCTGGCGTGGCACTCGCCATACCGGTCACAACCGTCTGCTGACCAAGTACCCGGGTACCGATGGTCTCAAGACCGGCTTCATTCGTGCCTCCGGCTTCAATGTGGCGACCTCGGCCACGCGCAATGGACGGCGCATGGTGGCGGTGGTCATGGGCGGCTACACCGCCGCTTCCCGTGATGAGCAGATGATGAGCCTGCTCGACCGTGGCTTCCTGCGGGCTTCGCTGGTCGACGGTCGTGGTTTCCTTGCCAATACCGACGTCTCCGGTGGCGAACTGATGGCGCCTCGCCAGCGTGGGTTGATCTCTGCGCCGACGCCGAGCCGTGTCGCTCAGGTGCCATCCACCGCGGTGCGGCCGTCACGGGTCGAGACCGTGGTTCGTCCGGCCACGCCGACGCTGGCCAGCCGCCAATCGGCGACAGCGCCGGTGCGCTTCGAGTCCGCCGCCCCGATCATCTCCGATTCGCGTCGTTCTTCGTCCGGTCCCGACCCGCTGCGCAACCTGATCGACCAGCCGAGTGCCTCGGCACCCGCCCTGGCATCGATTCCGGTGGCGGCCTCGGTGCCCGACGCGGCAGCGGCGAGGCCTGAGCCCCGCCCTGTGTCGAGTTCCGTGTCGAGCGCGCCGTCCAGCGCGGCCAGCACGAACACCACCAGCGCGAATGCGAACAGCACCATCGCGCAGACCGGCGACTGGGGGGTCCAGGTGGGGGCGTTCAGCGACATGGACAGCGCGCGCAGCCAGGCCAGCCAGGCGGCCGATCGTCTGGCGGGCGAGATGGCCCACGCCCGGGTAGCGGTGGCGCGAGCCGACAATGCCAACATCTACCGTGCCCGCGTGGTGGACCTGCAGGAAGGCCAGGCCCGTTCGGCCTGTCGGCGACTGCTGCAGCAGGGCATGGACTGCATGGTCGTGCAGGCCAGCCTCTAAGCGTCAGTTCGCGCCACCTTCATGTCGTTCTCCGACAAGGCCCGCCTCCGGCGGGCCTTTTGCTGCATGGCATACACCAGTGCACAGTTCTGGTGCGTCTGTTCTTGCCAGCGAAGCGTTCGCCCCCTAACGTTGTCCCTGTTACCCCCGTCGGCCCCGTGCCGGCGGGGTTCGTTTTTGGGTCAGGTAAGTGGTGGTCGTGAGCCACTTGCCATCAGCGCTGCGGACAGGGAGGAGAGCATGGGGTCATCGTTCAAGGGTATCGGGTTCATGTGTCTTGGCGTGCTGTGCCTGGCGCTCGGTGACGCCATTTCCAAGTGGCTCGGCGAGGTGCATTCGCCGTTGCAGATCATCTTCTTTCGCACCCTGGTGTCGTTGCCGTTGATCATGCTGCTGGCGCACCAGGGGGGCGGCCTGCGCACCCTGTCGACCCGACGTCCTGGGGTGCATCTGATCCGTGGTCTGATCTATACCGGCACCATGGGCTGCTTCGTGCTGGGGCTGACGATGATGCCGCTCGCCGAGGGCACCGCCATCGCCTTTGCCGCGCCGCTGTTTGTCAGCCTGCTGTCGGTCCCGCTGCTGGGCGAGCGGGTGAGCGTGCCGGTGGTGCTGGCGTCGCTGGTGGGCTTTGCCGGGGTACTGGTGATCGTGCGTCCAGGCAGTGAAGGCATCTCGCTGGGTGCCCTGTCGATGCTCGGGGCGGCGGTGTTCTATGCCTTGATGATGATCACCGCTCGGCGCTACGGCGCCCGCGAGCACCTGTGGGCGATGGTGTTCTACATGACCCTGGTGCCCTTTGTGGTGACTGGCGTCGCCCTGCCGCTGGTATGGCAGGCGCCGGCGCTGGAGCATTGGCCGGCCTTTCTCATGTCCGGGGTGCTCGGGGTCGGCGCTACCGCCTTTATTACCCTGGCCTTTCGTCACGCCCCGGCGGCCATTGCCGCCCCCTTCGACTATACCGCCATGCTGTGGGCGGTCCTGCTCGGCTGGATGATCTGGGACGAGGTGCCGGATATCGGGGTGCTGATCGGCGGCACCCTGATCATCGCAAGCGGCCTGGCGATCGCCTACCAGGAGGGGCGCACCAGCCTCAAGCGGCGCCCTTCGGCCTGAGCCGGCCACTGGCCGTGCAGGGCTGCGCGGCAGCGCTTGCGCCGGTCAGGCCAGTGGCAGGCGAGGGCGGCAGGCAAGGTGGATAGAAGGCTCGATGGACACAAGATCCGATGGAAAGCGCTCGCGCTTGATCGACATCAGGTTGCCATGGCGGGGGCCTTGGCGTCCTAAGTTTGCCTTAAGTTGCTGTCGTCAGGCTGCCTGGTACGCCACAAGGCGTATCACCTTCAGGGCGCAGGACGATGGCATCGATTCCGTCACATTCAAAAGGCCGGCAGATCAAGGTGTGGGACCCGTTGGTCCGCGTCTTTCACTGGGCGATGGTGCTGGGGTTTGCCCTCAATTACGCCGAAATTGGCCCTCATCGTTATATCGGCTACACCCTGATGGGGCTGATAGGGCTGCGTGTCGTCTGGGGGCTGGTGGGGCCCTGGTCGGTGCGCTGGTCGAGCTTCTGGCCGACACCCTCGCGCCTTGGGGCGGTACTCAAGAAACAGGCCGCAGCACAGGAAGAGTGTTCGTCTCAGCGCATCACCCATACCCCGCTGGGGGCGGTGATGATGTTGCTGATGCTGGCCTTGCTGGTGGGGCTCGGTACCACCGGCATCTTGATGGTGCACACCGAGCGTTTCCACGATGTGCACTGGATGGAGGAGCTGCACGAGGGCCTCGCCACGGCGATACTGTGTCTGGTGCCGTTGCACGTGGGCGGTGCCATCCTGGAGGGGCGACGACTGGGCGACAACCTGATCGCCGCAATGGTCCATGGGCGTCGAAGGGTCAGGCCTCGCGTCTGAGGGTCGCGTTCGGCGGTGGGCTGCCTGGCCGGGCTCCCAGGCCGGTTCAGCCTTCCCAGGCCGTCAGCAGGTCCCTCGCGGCGCACGCCGGGTCCGCCTGGCCGCAGATGGCGGAGACCACGGCCATGCCATCGGCGCCGCTTTGACGCACCGCCGAGGCGTGCTCGCGCTTGAGCCCGCCGATGGCCACGCTGGGCAGCGGGCTCGCCGCCACCAGCGAGGCAAGACCATCGAAGCCCAGCGGCGTGGCGTGGTCGCTCTTGGTCGGCGTGGCGAATACCGGTCCGAGTCCCAGGTAGTCCAGTGCCTGGACATCCAGGCGCGACAGCTGGTCGGGGTGCTGCACCGATAGGCCGATGATCGCCGTCTCGCCAAGCAGGCGGCGGGCTTCGCCCACGTCGCCGTCGTCCTGCCCCAGATGCACGCCGTCGACCTGTGCCTTTAGCGCGACCTGGACACGGTCATTGATGACCAGAGGAACCCCGTGTTCGGCCAGCGCCGGTTTCAGTCGGCGCGCCAGTTGCACCAGTTCGTCATCGCTGGCGGTCTTGTCACGTAGCTGCACCAGGCTGACTCCGCCGCGTACCGCCGCCTCCACCGTCGCTTCAATCCCCATGGATGCGCACAGCCCGGGGTCGGTGACCAGATAGAGGCGAAGGCTGCGGGGGTCGAACAGGTGCGCATCAAGGCGTCGAGGAGAGTGGGTCACGAGGGGCTCCTGGTACATGAATCGGGTAGGGCGGTCGGGTCAGTCGAGAGACTCGATGGCGAGAGCTTCCCGCCGTAACAGCGTCTCGGGATTGAGCTGATGCAAGGCGTCGATAAAGGCGACGGCGAAGCTGCCAGGACCCTGGGCGGTGCGGCCGGCGCGACTGCCGGCTTCGCCATAACAGGCCAGGGCCGCGCAGGTGGCGACCAGCGGATCCTGATCGGCGGCGAGAAAGGCCGCGACCACACCGGACAGGGCGCAGCCCAGCGCCGTCACGCGGGGCATCAGCGGGTGTCCACCGGGCACGCGCACCAGCCGCCGGCCGTCGGTGACCAGATCGACCTCACCGGTTACCGCTACCACCGCCTCCTGGCGCCGGGCCAGGGCGACGGCCGCCTGCACGGCGTCGTCGCTGGCGGCAGTGGAGTCGACGCCGCGCCCGCCAAGACCGTCCTCGGCCAGGGCGATGATCTCCGAGGCGTTGCCGCGAATGACGCTGGGCCTCAAGTCCAGCAGCCTGGCGGCCGACTCTCGCCGATAGGCGGTGGCGCCAACGGCGACGGGGTCGAGCACCCAGGGGGTCTGGTGCTCGCCGGCACTGGTGGCAGCCTCGATCATGGCCTCGACCCAGTGAGGCGAGAGCGTACCGATATTGATCAGCACAGCGTCGGCCAATGCCGCGAACTCGGCCGCTTCCTCACGCGCATGGACCATGGCCGGTGAAGCGCCCACGGCCAGCAGCACATTGGCGGCGCTGTTCATGGCCACGTAGTTGGTCAGGCTATGGACCAGCGGCGCCGCCTGGCGCAGCCGGGTCAGCCGTGCGCCGATGTCGGCGCCGGTGAGTGTCGTCGTCATGACAGGCCTCCCTGGCGTTGGACGAAGGCGGTGAGGGTCGCCTTGCAGGGAGTCATGATCCGGTCACTGCGCGCCGCTGTAAAGCGGCGATGGCCTGAGATATCCCCCTTGAGCCGGGAGACGGTGAACCGCGACAGCTCGCCGGGCGTCAGCCCAGCAGTTGCAGTGCGATCAATACCCCCAGGGCGGCGAGGGCGAGCTCGCGAACCGGTACGCCGTTGCCGCTGTCTGTGGCGTCGTCTCGACGCTCCGAGCTTGCGGTTCGGGGCCACAGGGCGAGGCCACCGAGAATCAGGCTGAGGCTGCCGAGGGGCAGGCTGATGGACGACCAGAAGGCCATCAGGGCGAGGCCGCCGACCAGGGCCAGAGAGATACGAAGAAGCCCCTTGGTGGCGAAGCGGGGGCGAGTACGGGAGGCCTGCTGTAGGAAGGGCATGTTCGGAATTCCTTGTCGGTGCAGGGGGCGGGCCAGAAGACATCTACTGACACCATCGCTAGGGCTGCAGCGTAGCGGCTTTGCCTTAACGCGCGCTTAAGCTTTATTGAAAGATTTGTGACAAGGTCTGATGCGCGAATCTGCAAAATGTTCAGTCGGCGAGCTGCGACATTGGTCGAACGCCATTGGCAGAGCGTGGGAATCGTGGGGGCAGAGGGCGCGTCGCGCCTGGCTCCGTCGTCGCCTTCAAGGGCGACCTGCAAGGGCGACCTGAAAGGGTGACCAGCAAGGGTGATCTGCAAGGGCGACCGCAATGGCCTCCTGCCAAGGCGGTCTGTCTGGACGTGGATCAAACGCGTGCGTCAGGCGCGGATATAGGCCCAGCCCTGGCGCTGGCCCTCGGCCAGGGTGAGTACCGCTGCCTCGACGATGGCCAGTCCCCGGGTGTCGACGATGCCCTGGGCGTCGAGACTGTTGCGACACAGTCTTAACCATGCGTCGGTGTCGTCCGGGGTGGCGACGGCGGCCGCCGCGCCGCCGGCATTGGTGATGATCAGCACCTCGGCCTCGGGGCTGGCGGCCTTGAGGTTGCGGGCATTGCGCCTGGCGCGGGCAAGGCTCTCGGCGCAGGGAGCGTGAAGCATCACCTTCAAGCGTGAATCACCCGCTTCGCGGGGGGGCAGGCCGGTATCGCTCATGACGCCTCCGGGGCGGCGCCGATCAATGTTTCCAGATGATGGACCTGGGCGCCGAAGTCGGCATGCTCACGGCGATTGTCGGTGGGCAGCGTGATCTCGAGGGTATCGATGACCCGCGCCGGGGCCCCGCCCTGATGTCCACCGAGCACCATCACCCGGTCGGCCAGCAGTACAGCCTCTTCGATGTCGTGGGTAACGAAGACGATGGCGGCCTCGGTGCGCTGGCGCAGGTCGATCAACTCGTTCTGCAGGCGACGGCGAGTGATCGCATCCAGCGCCGAGAAGGGCTCGTCCATGAACAGCACCCGGGGCTTTACCGCCAGCGCCCGGGCAATGCCGACACGCTGTTGCTGGCCGCCGGACAGGGTGGAAGGAAAGCGCTCGGCCATGTCGCCCAGGCCGACCAGCTCCAGCGGCGCAAGGGCGCGGCGCTGGCGCTCCTCCCGGGACAGCCCCAGTCCCTCGAGCCCGAGCGCCACATTGGCGCGGATGCGTCGCCAGGGAAACAGCCGCGGCGCCTGGAAGACCATCGACCAGGGCCGCGCTCCATCACGTGGGCTCTCGTCCAGCCAGCGCTCGCCTGCCACCGCCGGCAGCAGGCCGCAGAGTGCCCGCAGCAGTGTCGACTTGCCGACCCCGGAGGCACCGACGATGGCGATGAACTCCCGTGGAGCCAGGCGCAGGTCGACATGTTCGAGCACGCGCTGGCCGCCGAAGCCCAGGGCCAGGTCATGGGCCTTGAGCACGCAGGCGTCGGCGTTGCGTTCGGCTGTCAGGGTGTCCATATCAGCAGCCTTTTTTGCAGATGCAGAAAGCCCAGATCGAACAGGGCGTAGAGCGCGGCAATGGTCAGCATGTAGACCACCACGATATCGGTGGCCAGCAGGCCCGAGGCCTCCATCATGCGCTGGCCGATGCCGGGAATGCCGAACAGTTCGGCCGCGACCACGGTCATCCAGCCCTGGCCGAGGCCGGCGCGCAGGCCACCGAGGATGCCGGGGGCTGCCGCGGGCAGGCTGACCTTGGTCAGGCGGGCCAGCAGCGAACCCTGGCCGAAGGCCCTGGCTACCTCGTCATAGCCGGGGTCCACCGCACGCACCGCGCTGTAGCTGGCGAAGTAGTTGATCCAGAACACCCCGATACTGATGATGAAGGCCGCCGCCGATGGCGTGATCCCGAACCAGATGATGGCAAAGGGGATCCAGGCCAGTGGCGGGATCGGGCGCAGCAGGCGCGCCAGCCAGGCGTGCAGGGCGTCGAACACCGGCAGCAGGGCCGCCGCTACGCCCATGGCAATGCCTGCCAGCGAGCCGATGGCCACCCCTACGCTGTAGTGAGACAGGCTCGAGCTGACGACTTCCCACCAGATGCCGTCGACCACCTCGCCCCAGAAGACCGTCGGGATCGCAGAGGGCAGCGGAACCAGATTGCCGGGCAGCAGCCCCAGGCGCAGTGAGATCTCCCAGAGTGCCACAAAGGCGACGAGCCCCAGCGCACCGAGGCCGGTGCGCCGGCTACGAGATACCGACTTCATGGGGTCGTGTCGCCTTCTTCGGCGTCTGCGTCAGTGCTTGCGGTCAGGTCGTCGTACCAGCGGGTGTCGAACAGAGTGTCGATGTCGAGGCCCTGCTTGAGGGTGCCGTTGGCCAGCTGGAAGTCATGCATGGTGCGGGTGCCCTCGACGATCGCGTGGGGATCGGCGCCGTAGTTGGCGAAGGGCGAGGACAGTGCAGCCTCTACGGTTTCCAGCGGCACCAGACGCTTGCCGACGAACTCGCGCACCGAGGGGGCGACCTGCTGTGGCGTATCGACCAGGGCGTGGGTCGCTCGCAGGTGAAGTTCGAGCAAGGTGCTGACGGCATCGGGGCGCTGTTCGAGCAGGCTTTCGCGTGCTGCCAGCACCGCGCCGGGTTGACCCGGCAACATGTCCGAGGCGTGGGCCACGATCTGGGCGTCGTCGAGGCGTTCGGTCACGGTGGAGAGTATCGGCTCTAGGGTCGAGGCGGCGTCCACTGCACCGGCCAGCAGCGCCTGCTGGACACGATCGGCGCCCATGGCGACGATCTCGACGGCGTCGCTGCCGATGCCCAGGCGTTCGTCCAGCCAGTAGCGCAATACCGTGTCGGGTACCGAGCCCTTGGGGAAGGTGGCGATCTTGGGCCGACGGCCTTCGCGCTCGGTAAAGTCGGCGATGGCCTGGGCCGGGTCGGCGTCGGCCATCAGGCTGGCCAGTTCGCCGCGGGCGACCAGGCCGATCTGCTCCTGGATGGCGGCCGCCAGTACCTTGATCGGTACCCCGTTGGCGCGAGCCACCATGGCCGGGCCGATACCGAAGTACATGACGTCGAGATCACCCGAGGCCAGCGCCTGGACCATCGCCGGCCCGCTGGAAAAGCGTGTCAGCTCAAGTTCCAGACCGGCCTCTTCGGTCCAGCCTTCGCCCTCCATCACGAATAGCTGAGCCACCGGCAGGATCGGCATATAACCAACCTCCAGCGGACCTTCGTCGGCGGCGATGGCGGTACCAGGCAGAAGCAGGGCGGCGGCGGTCAGCCAGCGGTAAAGGAGCTGGGGCATGGAGCCCTCCCGGAGCAAAGAAGTTAATGATCAGCATGATAACGATCGGGGGACGAGGGCGACACGCAGGCGTGCGATCAATCCGTTATATGCTTATTAGCCGTCGAAGGGGCACCGATACGACGATGGCCGCCCGGGGGCGGCCATCGCTGAGGGGGTAGGCTACTATCCGTCCTTACTTCTTGCCCGGCTGTTTGACAAAACGGTAGATAGAGAGGGGGCGCTGTTCGTCCCCCTCGGACGGTCTCAGTCCTGTTGCTGGTTACTTCTTGCCGGGCTGTTTGACGTAACGCAGGTACGGACGCTGTTCGTCCCAGCCCTCCGGGAACAGGGTCTTGGCTTCGTCGTTGGAGACGGCAGGCACGATGATGCAACGGTCGCCATGGTTCCAGTTCACCGGGGTCGCCACCTTGTAGCCGTCGGTCAGCTGCAGGCTGTCCAGCACCCTCAGGATCTCGTCGAAGTTGCGTCCGGTGCTGGCCGGGTAGGTCAGCGTCAGGCGCACCTTCTTGGCCGGATCGATGATGAATACGCTTCGCACCGTCAGGGTGTCGTTGGCGTTGGGGTGGATCATGTCGTAGAGGTCACTGACCTTGCGATCGGCGTCGGCGAGCAGCGGGAAGTTGAGCCCGTGGCCCTGGGTGTCCTCGATATCGCCGGCCCAGGCGTGGTGATCCTCGATGGGATCCACCGACAGGCCGATGGCCTTGGCGTTGCGTTTGTCGAATTCACCCTTGAGGCGCGACACTTCCCCGAGTTCGGTGGTGCACACCGGGGTAAAGTCCTTGGGGTGAGAGAACAGGATGACCCAGCTGTCACCGGCCCACTCATGAAAGTGAATGGTGCCGGCGGTGCTTTCCTGTGTGAAGTCCGGTGCGGTATCACCCAGTCGTAGCGTCATGGTCGTCTCCTTGGCGGTTGATGGCGACGGGCCCGGACGGACCCGTCGGGTCGATCGGTGAGACCGGGGCGCGGCCTCGTGGCAGCGAGCGTCAGGGCGCCGGCGCGGCCGCCCCGACGAAGCGATCCTGCCAATAGTCTATGGACAGCGAGGTGGTGGTGACCGTTCGCCCGCGTCCGGGCGCGTGGATCATCACATCGTCGCCGGCGTAGATGCCGACATGGCTGACCCCGGGACCCTTGCCGGTAGCGAAGAACAGAAGATCACCCGGCCGTGCCTCGTCGATGGGCGGCAGGCGCCGGTATTGCTCCCGGGATGAGCGCGGCAAGGGGATACCCGCCCGGGAATACGTCATCTGGGCCAGGCCGGAACAGTCCAGCCCGCGCGGATCGTTGCCGCCGAACCGGTAGGGGGTGCCGACGGCGCTGCGCGCCTCGGACAGGATCAGGGCACGTTCCATGGACAGTCCCTGGCCGCCGTCATCGGTGCTCAGCGGGGCCGAGGCACAGCCCCCCAGAAGTACCAGCAGCAGTGCCATCAGGGCTGTCGAAGAGGACCTGGTGTACCACGGCATCGAAGTGGTCATTGCGGCTTTCCCTGCACAGACGAGGCGCCCTCTACGGTACTCTGCCCTACCAGGCAGGCCAAGGGGGCCGAGGCGTAATGTGTCGCTGGCGCCGCAGGCGTAGCGACAACGACAACGACAAGGCGACCAGGGGCGGACGCGACCGACAGGCCGGTGCCCCCTAACGACAGGAGATACGTGTGCCCTAACGAAAGGAGATGCGTGTGCCGTTGGCCAGCATCTCGTCGGGGGTCATGGCCTTGCCCTCCACGCCGATCATCTCGTCACCGCACTGGTCGGTCCAGGTCAGGACGCCATGGGTCAGGCCGACGCCGCCGAGTAACTCGCGGATCTCGCCGGTGCCGAGAAAGGTGCGGGTTCGCCCCTTGTCGTCGGCAAGCTCTGTGGTGCCGTTGGCGTGATGAAAGCGCACCGTGTAGATGCCATCCATCGACTCCACCTCGACGATGGGCGAAAACCCGCGGGACAAGGCCTTGGCGAGTGCCTTGAGGGTAATCTGGCGCTCCAGGGTGTAGTCGATGTCAGCCATCTTGGTGTTTCCTCCGGCGAAACGGGCCTCTTAAGACTGGTCCAGCAAAGGACTTCTGGCAAACAGGTAAGTGCGGTGCCGTGACCCAGTCGTTGAAGGCGCGTTCTTGAGGCGGTGTGCCGAGCCGGTATGGTTGATGGCTTCTACAGCTATCGACAGGTGAACTATGCGACACCATTCCATGCCCTTGGCCCTGGCGGCCTCGATCGCGCTCGCGGCTTCCTTCGGCGCCCACGCTCAGGACCAGGAAGATGCCCAGGTTCGTTTTTCCGTGCCCGCCTGGCCCGGTGTAACGGTCAAGACGGCCCTGGCATCCACCCTGCTCGAGACCCTGGGTTATGAGCCGGTCCAGGAAGAGCTGGGCTCCACCATCACCTATCAGGCCTTGCGCCAGGGAGAGCTCGACGCCTTTCTGGCGGCCTGGCTGCCGGCCCAGCAGGGCATGTACGACGCCAGCTTCGAGGATGGCGAGTCCAAGCTCGAGGACCTTGGCAACAACGTCGACGGTGCGCGCCTCGGCTTTGCCGTACCCACCTACGTCTACGAAGCCGGCGTGAAAACGGCGGAGGATCTGGACAAGGAAGAGTTTGCCGACAAGCTGGACCGCACCATCTATTCCATCGAGGTGGGCTCCGGCATGAGCGACTCGCTCAACAGCGCGGTGGATGAGGACACCTACGGTCTGGGCGACTGGAACCTGTCCGAGACCTCGACGCCAGGCATGCTGAGCGCCGTGGACGCGGCGATCGATCGTGAAGAGTGGATCGTGTTCGCCGCCTGGACCCCGCACTGGATGAACATCGAGTTCGACGTGCGTTATCTGGATGACCCCGAGGACATGTGGGGACCGGAAGGCGGCCGCAGCGACGTGCGCACCCTGGTGCGCAGCGAGTTCGCCGAGAGCCACCCCAATGCCACCCGTCTGCTCGATCAGCTGGTGTTCACCGCCGATGACCAGAGCGCCATGATCCGTGGCTTCAGCTACGAAGAGCGCGAGCCGGAGGCGGTCGCCGTCGATTGGCTGCGTGAACACCCCGAGGAGACCAAGGGCTTCCTCGAGGGGGTCACCACGCGCGACGGCGAGGAGGCCTGGCCCGTGGTGCGCGATGCACTGGAGATCCCCGAAGCCTGATGTCGGTTGCCTCAAGCGTCGACTGAAGACCGCCGTTTGGAGTGAAAGACGAAAGGACCGCCCCAGGGCGGTCCTTTGTTTTCTGCAGGTCGACAGGACGACGTGTGGCGTCCACTCGAGCTGTCGAGCGAGCGGGTCGTGATGACAGGATCAGTGGTCGTGGTCGTGGTCGTGGTCGTCGTGGCTATCGTGGTGGTCATGGCTATCGTCATGGTCATGACCCTCGGCATCGACCAACCCCTGATGCAGCACCTCGGCATTGTGCAGGATCATTCCCAGGTAGTGAGACGTCATCCCTTCTTCGGACAGGGCGCCGTTGTAGAGTGAGCCGGCGATGGGCACGCCGGTTTCCTCGGACAGTTGTTCCATCAGCGCCGGGCTGGACATGTTCTCGACAAACAGCGCCGGAATCTGGCGTTCACGGATGACGTCCACCATGCGCGCGATATCTGCCGCTGACGGTTCCGCTTCGGTGGACAGACCGACCGGCGACAGGAAGTCGATGCCGTAGGCCCGAGAGAAGTGGCCGAAAGCGTCGTGGCCGACGATGACCTGGGCGTGTTCCGGCAGGTCGTCGAGCAGCGCGAGCACCTGGTCGTGGGCCGCCTGGATATCCTCCATGTAGCTGTCGGCCCTGGACGCGTAGTGCTCGCTGTTGTCAGGGTCGACGGCGATCAGCCCGTCGCGGATATTGGCGACATAGATCAGTCCTGCCGACAGGTCGAGCCAGGCATGGGGGTCGTACTCACCATGGTCGTGGCTGTCGTGATCATCGTGGCCGTCGTGATCTTCATGGTCTTCATGGCTGTCGTGATCACCGTGTCCGCCGTGCTCTTCATGGCCGTCGTGCTCTTCATGGCTGTCATGGTCGTGGCCGTCGTGCTCGTCCCCTTCCTCGTCCTGGCGATGCAGTGATTGGCCGCCATAGGCCAGCAGCGGCACTCCGTCCGTGGCGACAACGGTCTTGCCCTGATAGCCGCTGGCGTCGAGCAGGCGCGTCATCCAGCCCTCGAACTGCAGGCCGTTGAGCACCACCAGGTCTGCCTCGGCCAGGGCCCTGGCGTCGGTCGGGCGAGGGGAGTAGACGTGGGGGTCGCTGTCGGGGCCGACCAGTGAGGTGACCTCGACCCTGTCGCCGCCGACGTTGCGTACCATGTCGGCCAATACACTGAAGCTGGCGACCACCTGGGTGGGCTCGTCTGCCACGGCCTGGGGGCCAAGGGCGAGTCCCGTCAGGGCAATCCAGGCGTGGCGTTTGACGAAGGCATGAGGCAGTGACAGTGGCATGGACGTTGATCTCCGGTTGGTCAGGGGACGGCGGGGCGCGTCAGGCGTGGTCGTCGGCGCGCAGCGGTGTGGCGCGACGACGAAGGCGAGCAGAAAGACTGTGCTGGCGGCCAAACAGCGCCGACAGCAGATAGGCCACACCGGCCAGCAGGATGATGGCCGGTCCAGAGGGCAGGCTCAGGTGGTAGGAAATCAGCAGGCCACCGAGGCTGGCGCCCAGCGCGATCACCACCGACAGCACTATCAGGCCCTCGAGGCGCGTGCTCCAGAAGCGAGCGGTGGTGGCCGGCAGCATCATCAGACCGACCGCCATCAGCGTGCCCAGGGTCTGAAACCCGGCGGTAAGGTTGAGCACGACGAGTCCCAGGAAGACACCGTGGACCAGACCGCTTCTGGTGCCTTGGCTGCGCAGAAACAGCGGGTCGAGGCATTCCACCACCAGGGCGCGGAAGATCACCGCCAGGGTGATCACGATCAGGCTACTGATGCCGGTGATCAGCACCAGGGCGGTGGTGTCCACCGCCAGAATGGAGCCGAACAGCACATGGGTCAGATCGACACTGCTGCCGCCCAGGGCGACCAGCATCACACCGGCCGCCAGCGAGATCAGGAAGAAGCTCGCCATGGCCGAGTCTTCCCGGTGGCCGGTGAGCTGGGACACGCTGCCGGCCAACAGCGCGATCAATAGCCCTGACAGCATGCCGCCAAGGCTCATGATGGGCAGCGAGAAACCGGCCATCAGAAAACCCAGCGCAACACCGGGCAGGATGGCGTGGGACATGGCGTCGCCGATCAGGCTCATGCCACGCAGCATCAGGAAGACCCCCAGCGGCGGCGCCGCCAGCGACAGCGCCAGGCTGGCCAGCAGTGCACGGCTCATGAAGGCATAGTCGAAAGGGGCGATCAGCCACAGGTACAGGGTGGAAAGCAGCGAGTCGAGCATTCAGACAGATCCAGGAAAGGTCAGCGGCAGTCGAGGTGGGCGGGTCAATTGACCGGTGTGACGCTCCACCAGCGCATCCGGCGTGGCCCAGCGGCCGTGGCCCTGGGACAGGATCAGGACGTCATCGGCCAGGCGTGCCAGTTGCTCCATGTCGTGCAGCACGATGATCAGGGTCGCCCCCTGTTCGGCCATCTCGCGCAGCACGTCCATCAGCATCTCGACGGTATCGACGTCGACGTTGGCAAAGGGTTCATCGAGCAGCAGCAGTTCGGCTTCCTGCATCAGCGTCCGACCGATCAGGGCTCGCTGGCGCTGGCCTCCGGACAGCTCGCCCAGCGGGCGGTGGGCCAGCCGCGAGATGCCCAGGCGTTCCATGATCTCGCGCCCACGGCGATAGTGAGCGGCGCAGTAGCCCTTGAAGGCACCGTGGCTCGGCCAGGTGCCGGTCATGATCAGTTCCTCGACGCTCATCGGGAAACTCAGGTCCAGCGCCAACTGCTGCGGCAGCCAGGCGCGGCGCGGCGCCGGAACGGCGCATTCGACGCGGCCCGCGACCGGCGTCAAGTCGCCCATGATGGCCTGGATCAGGGTGCTCTTGCCGGCGCCGTTGGCGCCGATGAGCGCGGTGATGGCGCCATCCTGAAAGCGCCCCTCGAGATGTTCGAGCACGGTGCGCCCGCCGCGTGCCAACTGCAGATCATGCAAGACGAGGCGTGACATCAGTGCCACCATCCGGCGGACCAGGACACCGCCAGCCACAGTGGCAGCAGGGGAATCAGCACCAGCATCAGTCGGCGCCGCATGGACAGGGACATCAGCGAGAAGTGGCAAGGCCCTTCGGGGCGGTGACGATGGGTCATGCAGGGTAGCTCCGGGGCGAATCGGTCGAGCAAAATGGTTGAAAGTTATAACATAACAATAGCTGGGGTTCCACGACTTCCCTCCCTCGGGCCATCCACTTGAGGTAGCCGCCAGAGCGTTCGAGGCAGGCGTGGAACTTTCCTACAATCGGTACTGCAAAGAATGTCTTCCCACGATAGACTGAAATAAAGTGTCAGGTGTGCTTGGTCTCGCACAACAGGACAACGTTTCTACGGAGTTTTCAGGATGTCACGGATATTGCGGCGGATGGCGCTGGTCGGGGCGGCCCTTGGGCTGGCCCTGCTGACGTCGACCCACTGCGTGGCGGGCGGCAGTACCGGCTTGTACGTCGGTGTCGGCGCCGGCCAGATGCAGGGCGATGACGACTTTGACGACGAGGCGTCGGCGGCCAAGGTCTTTGCCGGCTACAACTTCGGCTGGCTGCCCTTCCTCGATCTGGGGGCGGAGCTGTCCTACCTCAACGGCGGTGAGCTCGACGGTGAGGTCGACGGCACCTCGGCACGGCTCGAGGTGGAGAGCCTGCAGGCCATGGGTATCGCCGGCTTCAGCTTTGGCCCCTTCGGCGTCTACGGCAAGGCCGGCATGGCGGACTGGGACGCCGACCGCAGCGGCAATGGCCTGAACAAGGACTATTCCGGCACCGACCCGGTATTCGGGCTGGGCGCCCGGGTGCAGCTGTTCGATGTGACCGGGCGTCTGGAGGTCGAGCGCATCGATGCCGACGAGATCGGGCACGTCGATAGCCTGACCGGCAGCGTGGTCTATACCTTCTAGCCTGGCTGATGCGACTCAGGTACCGGTTTCCATCAGGTGCGTTCTACTCCGCAGGGCCGACGCAAAAGCGTCGGCCCTGCGCTGTTTTGGCGTCACGTATCGGCCGTTGGTACTAGTCGATTGACGATTTTTCGTCGGTTCAGAGGGCGTTCTGCGCAAAACGTGATGTAGGTCATGCTGATTGTGTTGTAAGTGATTACGCACACAAAGGTCAGTCAAAGGGGGTAGGGGAGGAGCAGTATAGAGTATGAATATCTTCCTGCTCGGTGCTCCCCATGCTCACGCTGCCCCACCGGTTCCCACCGCTGCCCGCCCTGTCGACGGAACCTCGCCGCATTTGTCGATGGATGGCGCTTCTCGTGCTGGCCCTGCTGGCGCTGGTCAGCTTGGTGCCCCATGGCGTGCCCGTCGACCTGGCGATCTGGGCCGGGGTACTCAATGCCATGCTGTTGCCGAGCATGGATCTGGTACTGGGTGTATTGCTCGAGGGGCTTCGCCCGCTGCTGACCTCCCTTGAGCGTCCGTGGACGCGCCTCCTGCTTGTCGTCTTGGTTGCCGCCGCGATGTGGTGCTTCGCCATCTTTCTGCTGCCGCTGGCGCTGGCCTGCCGTCATCTGCGCGGCCATGGAGCAGCGCAAGACTACTGAGATGGCCGTCAGACCGTTACCATGATGGCAACGCATCGACGCCATCGAGGAATCCCATGACGACAACGCCCTTCGACCAGGCCCAGGCAAGGCTCGACGCCCTGCATGCCGAGGACCCTCGCCGCGTGGAGGTGGACGGGGCGTCACAGCCCCAGGAGCTGTGGCACGCCGGGCGCATGAGCGCCTGGCTCGAGCGTCTCGATTCCGAAGC
Source organism: Halomonas sp. H10-59 (assembly GCF_040070555.1). Taxonomy (NCBI): domain Bacteria; kingdom Pseudomonadati; phylum Pseudomonadota; class Gammaproteobacteria; order Oceanospirillales; family Halomonadaceae; genus Halomonas; species Halomonas sp. H10-59. The sequence continues at coordinate 4,429,318 of NZ_CP098828.1, read as the reverse complement.
ACCGGAGCTGGTGCAGCTTGCCGTGCACAACCAGCACCTGAAACGCTGGGAGGTGCCGCGCAGTGACTATGAAGAGGGCCGCATCGGCTACCTGACCTGGCGACGTGACCAGGGCAAGCGCGCCGGCCAACTGGCGGCGGAGGTGATGCGCGCCTGCGGCTACAGCGACGCCGACGCCGAGGAGGTGGCGCGGATGATCCGCAAGCAGGGACTGGGACGCGACCCCGGCACCCAGGCGGTGGAAGACTGCGCTTGCCTGGTGTTCCTCGAGAACTACTTCGCCGACTTCTCGCGTCAGGTCGATCACGACCACCTGATCCGCATCGTCCAGATGACCTGGAAGAAGATGTCCCCCGCCGCCCACCAGCTCGCATTGGGCCTGCCCATGAGCGACGAGGCCCGCGCCATCGTCGAGGAAGCGCTGGGGTAGGCAGGGTTGCAAGTGGGCTGCTCAAGCAGCCGGGGGGCGCGAAAGCCTGGGAAGGGCGCCAGTACCAGGGGCTTACCGATTGAATGGGCGCCTGGCTGTCTGGAGGCCGCGACTCTGTTGATATGGCTGATGTGTTGTCGCCAGAATCCACGAGGCGAGAGGTGGCCGAGGGCTCGGGCTCTGTGAGCGTGAAGGAAGATCGAAGGCTAGGCTCTGTCCAAAAAGTCGGCGAGCGAAGGTTAGACAAGGCAAAAATCGGTGAGACAGCGCAGTTTACGGGGTGTAAATGAGCATGTTGATTCGACTTTTAACGCCGTATTACCGAGCGCAGGCACTTTTCAGACAAGCCCTAGCGGTATCGCCAGCGAATCAGTAGCAAGCTCACGCCGAAAACGACGGCGGGCATGAGCCCCAGGACAATGATGGCGGCATTGTGACTCATGAGCTGCCTCCTTTGGCGGCGTCTTCGGCCGCGCGCAGATGGCCGAGGTAAGTGGCAATCCCCGCCAGGGTCACTGTGGCCAGGCCTATAGCCAATAGTAACAGCCCCACCGGGGCGTGCCTGTTGATCGTGGCGCCTATGGTCAGGCCGACGATGATCCCGACGATGATCTTTTCCATGGCTTCACACAAGGCTTTCTCGGCGTGGTGCCTTCTATCCATTGTAGCCCTCCGCGCGACAGTACAACTATCGCCTCGGGGGAAGCGACACCTCTCATACTATCCCGGTTGAGTGACATACAAGCGATGCACCTGTGCAGCCCAGCGCCCGGGCGGGGGTACTGGGCCCTCGCCCCGGGACTCGTGTGGAAAAGACAAGGGGGCGAGCAACTTGGCCAACTTGGCGTTGTTCGCCGTGCTCCTTTCGCTGCCCTCTGTTCGCCGCGGGCGAGGGGACTCCTTCCTTTTGACTGGACACATTGTTCCACCGTACAACACGTCCATTACCTAGCCCTAGAACCCCTTGGCCTGCCCTCTGGGCCTCGCCGGGGTGGGCTTGTCGCAGCGCAGGAACTGGCCGTCACCGGCTTGGCCGCAGGGCTTGCCGTCGCGGGCGACGACCTGGCCTCGGCACAGCGCCATGACCACCCGCCCGGTCAGCTCCAGGCCTTCGTAGGGGGTGTAGTCCACCGCGTGGTGCAGATCGTCGTTGCGCACCGTGACCCGGGCCTCGGGGTCCCATAGGGTCAGGTCGGCGTCGCTGCCCACGGCGATGGTGCCCTTGCGCGGATAAAGGCCGTAGATCTTGGCCGGGTTGGTGGCGGTCAGCGCGACGAAGCGGGTGGCGTCGATGCGCTGCTTGACCACGCCCTCCGAGAACAGGATCGCCAGGCGCGTCTCGAGCCCCGGAATACCGTTGGGGATGCAGGAAAAACTCGCCTCCTCGCCATGCAGCTTCTTGCCCTTGTCGTCCTCGTAGCGGAAGGGCGCATGGTCCGACGAGAACACCTGGAAAACACCGCTTTCCAGCGCCTCCCACACCGCCTGCTGGGCCGCCGGGTCCCGGGGCGGTGGGCTGCACACGCACTTGGCGCCTTCGAAGCCGTCCTGGTCCAGGTCATCGGCGGTCAGCATCAGGTACTGGGGGCAGGTCTCGCCGTAGACCCGCAGGCCACGGCTCTGGGCCCAGCGGATCTGCTCGATCGCCTGGGGGCCGGAAACGTGGACGATCAGCAGCGGTACGTCGATCAGCTCGGCCAGCGAGATCGCGCGGTGGGTGGCCTCGCGTTCGGCGATGGAGGAGTGGGCCTCGGCGTGGTAGCGCGGGGCGGTGTGGCCCTGGGCTTCCAGTAGTTCGGTCAGGTAGGCGATGCAGTCGGCGTTTTCGGCGTGGACCATGACCATGGCGCCCTCGCGGCGGGCCAGCGCCAGCACCTCGAGCACCTCGCGGTCGTTGAGCTTCAGGTCATCGTAGGTCAGGTAAATCTTGAACGAGCTGTAACCCTCCTCGATCAGCGCCGGCAGCTCCTCGCGCAGCACCGTCTGGTTGGGGTCGGTGACGATCATGTGAAAGGCGTAGTCGATCATCGCCTTGCCGTCGCTCTCGCGGTGGTAGTCCTCCACCGCCGCGCGCAGCGACTGTCCCTTGAACTGGGCCGCGAAGGGAATCACCGTGGTGGTGCCACCGGCCGCCGCCGAGCGGGTACCGCTGGCGAAGTCATCAGCCATCACCGCGCCGTCACCCAGCGGCTGGGCCAGGTGGCAATGGGCGTCGATGCCGCCGGGCATCACCCACAGGCCGCTGGCGTCGATGGTCTCGCCGACTGGGCCTGCACCCTCGGCGAGTCCTTCGCCGAGGGCGACGATACGCCCGTCGCGAATGCCGATATCGGCGACAAAGCGGTCGGCGGCGGTGATCACGGTGGCGTTGGTGATCAGAGTATCGAGGCGTTGCATCTTGCTCTCCAGAGACCGGCTAGCTGGTCCGGTACGCTGTTGTTGGTGGGATCGGAACGGCGGCTAGGCCTGACCGCGAGAACGACGCTGGGCTATGTGCTGGGTTATGCGCTCATCGACGCCGGCCTTGTCCAGCAGCAGAAACACGATGGCCGTGAACGGGAAGCCGACCAGCCAGGAATAGTCGAGAAAGGCGAAGGACACCAGCGCGCCCGCCACCAGGGCTAGCATGGCGGCAGGACGAAAGCCGCCGAGATAGCGATAGCTGTGGTCGTCGTACAGACGATCGAGGTCGAGGCGAGTGCGCCGGATCACGAAGTAGTCCACCAGCATGATCGCTGCGGCCGGGCCAAGGAAGCTCGAATAGACGTTCTGGAAGGTGAAGAAGTAGTCACTGGTGAACAGGTACCAGGGCGCGGTGACCACCGACAGCAGCGCGACCAGCACGATGCCACCTCGCCACGACACCTTGAACAGGTCCTGGAAGGCCAGCGCCGGCGGCAGGATGTTGAGGGTCAAGTTCGAGGTGATCTGGGCCAGGATGATAAACACCAGCAGCACGATGCCGAATACCGGATTGGGGGCCAGTTCGACCAGCCCGGCGATGGGATCGTCGTTGCCGGTGGCCAGGCCGATCAACATGCCGGACAGGATCATGAACATCCACGGCGGCAGCACGCCAAGAAAGTTGGCGATGGCGCTGACGGACATGGGGGAACGTCCCCTGGTATTGATCTGTCGGGTCAGGTCGGAGGCGTTGAGAATCACCGTGGTCCAGTTGGCGAAGGCCGACATCATGCCGGCGATCCAGACCAGCCCCCAGGAGCCGGGGACCTCCGAGGCGGCGCTGAAGTCGATGCTGCCCCGCGACAGCACCACGTAGAAGAAGTAGGCCAGCATCAGAAAGATGATCAGTGACATGGCGCCGTTGAAGCGCGAGATGGTGCCGATGCCGCGGTAGGCCAGCAGGCTCTGAAGAATCAGCAGGAGAAAGAAGTAGCCCCAGACGCTGCCGGCCCCGAACAGGCTGGTGGTCACCTGGTCCAGCGCCAGAGCGCCGATCCAAGTGCCGATGCCGTTCCAGGCAATGGCCGGAATGCAGCGCAGCACAGCGACGAAGCGGGTGCCCTGGGTGCCAAAGGCGCTGCGGCCCTGGACGATGAAGGGAATCCCGTAGCGCAGGCCGGCGTGGCCCTGCAGGGTCATCAGCAGTGCCACCAGGACGCTTGCTACCAGTCCGGCAGCAATGACCTGGGTAAAGTTGAGGCCGCCGATCGGGTGCAGCAGGTAGAGGCCGATGACCATGATCTGGACGATGATGCCCGATGACCAGAACACCATGGCGTAGCGGGTCTGGGTCATCGGTCGCAGCGCTTCCGCCACCGGGGCCAGGCCATCACGATCAGTAGTAGGGGGCCCGGAGACGGTACTGTTATCTGTCATGGGGTCTTGTCCTTGTTGTTATGGATTTTGCGTTGCTCTGGGGCAGTGAGGGGAGGCACTGCTTCATGGCCATTTGGTTGTTAGTGTCGATCATCCCATCACCCCCGGCAGCCACAGCACGATGGCCGGCCATGCGGTGATCAGGGCGACGAAGCCGAGCATCACCGCGAGGAAGGGCAGGCTGCCGATCATCACGTCGACGATCGAGCCGCGTCCGCGCACCCCCTGCACCACGTAGAGGTTCATGCCGATGGGCGGGGTGATCAACGAGATTTCCATCATGATCACCAGAAATACGCCGAACCACACCGGATCGAAGCCGAACTGCACCACCATGGGCACCACGATGGGTACGGTGGCGATCATCATCGACAGGGTCTCGAGAAAGCAGCCCAGCACCAGGTAGAACACCACCAGTGCGAGGATCAGCCCCAGCGGCGACAGTCCCAGTTCCGAGACCCACTGGGTCAGGGCGAAGGGGATGCCGAGAATGCCGACGATATAGTTGAGAAAGAACGCCGCAGAGATGATCAGCATGATCATGGCGGTGGTACGTGCCATGGACAGAAAGCACTCGTGAAGCATGGCGATGGTCAGCTTGCGGTTGAGCGCCGCGAGCAGCAGTGCTGCCACCACCCCCAGGGCGGCGGCCTCGGTGGGGGTCGCCCAGCCGCTGTAGATGCTGCCGATGACGATGGCGAAGACGAACGCCGGCGGCAGCAGATCGACCAGCGAGCGCAGACGTTGGGCCAGCGGCACGCGCGGCTCGCGCTCGCCGGCGACCCCGGGGCGCAGCAGGCTCATGCCCATGATCACCAGCATGAAGGTGGCCGCCAGGGCAAGCCCGGGCACGATACCGGCGATAAACAGGGCGCCGATGGAGGTGTTGGTGATCGCCCCGTAGATGATCATGTTGATGCTGGGTGGAATCAGGATGCCGAGCGTCGCCCCGGCGGCCAGGGTGCCCAGCGCCAGGCGCTCGCTGTAGCCGCGCTCGGCGAAGGCCGGCAGGGCCACGGTGCCGATGGTGGCGGCGGTGGCCACCGACGAGCCGGACATGGCGGCGAACACCGATGAGGCGCCGATGTTGGTGTGCAGCAGACCGCCAGGCAGGCGGTTGAGCCACACCGACAGCGCCGAGTACATGCGCTCGGTGATGCCGGCCCGCAGCAGCAGCTCGCCGAGCAGGATAAACAGCGGAATGGCGGTCAGGATGAAGTCGTTGAGGGTGCCCCACAACAGGTCGCCGAAGGAGAACAGCAGCGGCGTGCCCAGGTAGAGCATGGCGCCGAGGGCGGCGGTGGTGAAGATGGCCACCGCCACATGGATGCCCAGCGCCATCATGGAAATCATCAGGGCAAAGCCCAGCAGTACCTCGGTGACGGAGATCATGGTGTCTTCTCCCGGCCGGCTATCTGGCCATCCGCCGAATGGCCAGGCGTGGCAGCCTCCGCTGCAACATAGTGGCGGCGTGCCTCGTCGAGCTCGTCATCGGCGCTGAGCGGGTCGCAGCCGGCGTTGAGCGCGCCGATCTGGCCGCGCGCAAGCTGGACGCCGGCCCGGACGGCGGCTCGCAGGGTGACGATGGCGAACACCGACAGCCCGATCAGCCACAGCGACTGGGGGATCCACAGCGGGGTCTGCAGCGGGGTGCTGGCCAGGCTGGAGAACTCCAGGGTCTCGCCCAGGGTCGCGCCCGCCCGCCACAGCATAAACAGCGAAAACACGCACAACAGCACCAGCGCCACCAGGTTGAGCAGGGCGCGCAGCCGGGGCGGCAGTCGCGTCAGCAGGACGTCGACCCGGGTATGGGCGCGCTGGGTCAGGGCGAAGGCGAAGCTGAAGGCGACACCGATAGCCAGCACATAGCCACCGATCTCGTCGACCCCCTGCAGCGAGAAGGCGAAGAACTTGCGCGCCAGCACCTCGAAGGTGATCAGCGCAGACAGCAACAGCGCGCCGTAGCCGGCGGCCAGAGCGGCACCGCGGGACAGACGGGCAAGTCCCCGGTCGAGCCGGGAGTCCGGTGATACAGCCATCGATGCGGCAGCGGATGCAGCGCCGGGCGATCTGGCGTCGGGTGGCGAATGCGCACCGGAGGGACGGGAATCGGACATCGGGATGCTCCTGGGGTCGGGGCCGCCGCATGGGCGGCCCCTGGTCGTGGGCGACAGGGTCGATCAGCCGCCGCTCAGGGCGCGCTGGCGCTCAGGCCGGTGACCTCGCCGACGCTTGCGTTCCACAGCGCGGTGCACTCGGGGTAGCGGGCGTCGCAGGTCTCCGCCCACACCGGCAGCACCGCCTCGGAGGTGATCTGTTCGATGCGCGCGCGGGAGTCCTCGTCGATGTCCACCAGGGTCATGTCGTAGGCGGTGTGGTTCTTGCAGCTCGGCTGACCGGTATTGCAGGCGATGGCATCGTCGTTGACGGTGTAGGCCAGGTCCCACATCTGGTCCTCGAGGCGGGCGAAGGCCTCGCTCAGCGACGCCTGCTGCTCGGCGTCGAAGCCGTTCCAGGTGTCCAGGTTCATGAAGTGGCCCTGCACCGAGTAGGACAGCGGCAGCGGCACGAAGTGATCGGTCACCTCCGGCCACTTGCCGTTACTACCGGCCGACGGTGCGGTCACTCCGCAGTCGGCGACGCCGCGCTGCAGCGCCAGGTAGACCTCGCTGAACTGCAGCGTCACCGGCACCGCGCCGAGCCCTTCCACCAGCCGTGACATCGATGGCGTGAACACCCGCACCTTCTTGCCAGCCAGGTCGTCGGCACCGTTGATGTCACCGTTGCAGAACATCATCTGCGGGCCGAATGGCCACAGCGTCATCAGCTTGGCGTTGAAGCGTTCCTGCAGGCGGGCGTCGAAGTCGGCACGGAAGGCGTCCACCGCCTCGCGCTGCTGGTCCAGGTCGGCGGTGACCCCGGCCAGGTCGATGCCTTCGAAGAACGGCTCGTCGCGGGAGGCCATGCCGATCTGTACCGACATCACGTCGAAGGCACCGGAGCGTATGTTGCGCAGGGCGTCTGCGGCTTCCACGCCGATGGCGTCCATCGGGTTGTAGCTCACCGCCAGGTCGTCACGGGCATCGAGCTCGGCGAAGAAGGGCCGCTCCACGTTGTCCACGTGCAGCTTGTTGCCGGAGAAATTGCCGGCTACTCGCAGCAGGGTTTCGGCCTGGGCCTGGCTGGTGGCCACCAGCAGGGGGGCGGCGATCAGGGCGCCAAGGGTAAGCCGGCGGGTCGCCGTCACGAGGGTGGGAGTCGTCATGGGAGAACCTCATCTTGTTGTTGGTGGTTGTTGCAGGTGCTGATGTTGCTGTTGCTGTTGCTGTCGAGAGGGGCAGGGGGTGTCAGCCGAGCCGAGGGTCGTGAAACAGCTGGCCCCAGCCGTTGATGGCGCTCGGGTCCTGGCCTGCCAGCAGCAGGCTCTTCCACACGGTGACGCTGACCGAGTCGTAGATGGGGATGCCGAGCTCTCGCTCCAGCTCCTCGACGATGCCGGCCCCGCGCAGGTTGGTGCACAGGATGGTGATCGCCTCCGGCTCGGCTCGGGCGACCTCGCGGACCATCTCGGCCAGGGTCTGCTCATCGTATTCGGAGAACGAGAAGTTGCCGCGGTCGTTGAGGTGGCGCTCGGCCACCACCTCGACTCCTTCACGCCGGTAGTTGTCGACGATGGCGGTCTGGATGTCGTCAAGGTATGGGGTGGCCAGCCCTAGACGCTTGACCCCGGTGCGCTCGAGCACCTCGTTGAGCGCCAGCACGCTGCTGGTCGCCGGTATGCCGGTGGCTTCGGTGATGGCGGCGCACAGGCGGCGGTCGGCGTCGAACCCGAGCCAGCTCGAGGAGGTGCCATTCCAGGCGATCACGTCCATGCGGGCATCGCTGAGCAGGCGGGCGGCGTCAAGCTGTGGTGCGGGGTCGAACTGGGCCAGGGCCGCCTCGCTCAGCGAGATTTCCTTGACCGTGAAGCGCTGAAAGTGGGCACTGACCGCTGGCATGAGGTCCCGCAGGATGGCGCTGGTGTAGGGCTCCAGCACGGTGTTCGACGAGGGGGTCAGCATTCCGAGAAGGGTGCGTTGCATGGGCGTGGCGATCCTGTGCAAGGTCGTGTTGTTGTTGTGTGTGGCGCGCCCCGGAGGCGGATCGGCGGTGGCCGGTCTTGCCTGTGGCGCGCTACACTGAATCTTGAAAGAAATTCGGAATTCCAGATTTCTACGACCTTTTCAGCATTGCATAACGTCGAGTTTTTGCAAGTACACTGCATCAATCGCCGTGACATCTTGCTGTGAAGGCGGCAGTGAACACCTGGCGACCGTCGTGGAATCCGCGCCTTGGGATCTTCGATGGAGTGTGGAAACAACTTTGATTTCAGCGCTTTGTTGAGTGCTGGTGGTCGATGGTCGGCGTGCTGAGCACTGGGTGCCCGCTCCAGGGCGCTGTGGGCTGAAGCGACGCCCCAGTCCTCCGCAAGCAGCCAGCATGAGCACCCAGGAGCACCGAGGAGAAAAGGAGCCGCCATGAACGAGTCCCTGGATCAGGACGTGCTGTCACCGCCTCGCCCGGCGCCGCTCAAGCGCTCGAGCCTTTACGAGGCGGTGGCCGAGCGCCTGCGCGAAATGGTACTGGAAGGAGAGCTGGCCCCCGGCAGCCGGATCGCGGAAAAACCGCTGTGCGAGGCCTTTGGGGTGTCGCCGACGCCCCTGCGCCAGGCGCTCAAGGTGCTGGCCAGCGAAGGCCTGGTCGAGATGCTGCCCCATCGTGGAGCCCGGGTGACCAGGGTGGATCGTGACGAGGTGCGTGATCTGTTCGAGGTCATGGCGGCACTGGAATCGCTGGCGGGCAACCTGCTGGCGGTGCGCGCCTCCGATGCCGACATCGCCGAGATCCGCCGGCTCCATGACGAGATGATGGGTTATTTCGCGGACAATCAGCGCAAGCGCTACTTTGCCCTCAATCAACGCATTCACCAGCGTCTGGCGGACCTGTCCGGCAATCGGGTGCTGAAGGACCTGGAGCAATCGCTGACGTTGCGTATCACCCGGGCGCGCTACATGGCCAACCTGGACGCCAGTCGCTGGGAGGAGTCCGCTCGCGAGCACAGCTACTTCGTCGAGGCGCTTGAGGCGCGGGACGCCCAGGCGCTGTCCGAGGCCCTGAGCCTGCATATGCGCAAGACCGGCCAGGCCGTGCTGCAGGGGCTGCCCGACAACGCTGGCGACGACTGACCGCGAGCGTTGCCTGGCGCGGGGCCGCAGGTGCTGGCCGCGCCGTCCCCGGAACCCTTTCTGCCGAACCTTTTCTCCCGAACGCTTTCTCCCAAACCTTTGCCCTCGAGCCCCTTTTCCCAGGGCTCTTTTCCCAGGGCTCTTTTCCCTTCGAGCCTCCCCTCAAGCCCTGCACCAAGGGGCTTGGGCCCACTGCTCCTTGCTACCGGACACTCCCCGCCATGCACGGCTTGCCACCCATGGTTCGACACCCACGGCTCGGCGCCCGGAAGATCTCCTGTCGCATGGCCCCCCTCATGTCATGAGTCGCTTCTTGCTGGATTTGAAAACAGCAAATATCTGAAAAATAGAGTGTTTAAAAAAAATAGTATTCAAGATTTGGAATTCTTGAGTGTGTTCGACTAAGGTCAAAGCAGGTGGGCTCGCTTGAGCGTTCCATCACCGATTCCTTACCCAATACCAACAACAAGGATTGCGACATGACGACTCCCTCCCGTCTTTCCCTGCTGGGTGCCGGCGCGCTGGCCCTGGGTCTTTGCACACCGCTGCTGGCCCAGGCCGAAGACCTGCGCTTTGGCGGCAACTTCACCGATGATCACTCCAGCAGTCGCGCCATGGCGCGCTTCGCCGAGACCCTGGCGGAGCAGAGCGATGGCGATCTGACAGCCCAGCTGTTCCCCAACATGCAGCTTGGCGGCGCCGGCGAGAATCTCGATCAGGTCAGTTCCGGCGCCATCATGGGCAGCTGGATCGGCATCTCCTACCTGTCGCGTACCGTGCCGGAACTCGAGGCGCTGAGCCTGCCGTTCGCCTTCGACAGCCGCGAGGACGCCTTTGCGCTGATCGACGGCGAGGTCGGCGAGCTGCTCGACGAGAAGCTCGCCGAGGCCGGGTTCGTGGCGCTGGGCTACATGGAGCTTGGCTTCCGCCACGTCACCAACGCCGAGCGGCCGCTTGAGTCGATCGAGGACTTTCAGGACCTCAAGATCCGCCTGCAGCCCAACCAGACCCACCTGGACACCTTCCGCGCCATCGGTGCCAATCCGGTGTCGATGGACATCAAGGAGGTCTACGGCGCGCTGCAGCAGGGGGTACTCGATGGTCAGGAGAACCCCTACAGCATCATCGAGACCAAGCGTCTGGACGAGGTGCAGCCGTACCTGTCCGATACCGGCCACTTCTACGACTACATCGTGGTGGTCGCCAATCGCGACAAGTTCGAAGACCTGAGCGACGACCAGCGTGCCACCCTGATGGCGGCCATGGACGAGGCGGTGGCCTGGCAGCGTGAGACCGCGGCGGCCGAGGATACCCAGGCCCGCGATACCCTGATCGAGCGCGGCATGCAGTTCACCCCGATCAGCGACGAGACCCGCGCGGCCCTGCGCGAGGCCAGCCAGAGCGTAGTGGATGATCTGCGCGAAAAGCTCGGCGCTGAGCTGGTCGACAAGGTGCTCGAGGAGCTGGGGGCATGACACGGGCCTGGCAACGCCTGGAGGCCCACGCGGGCCATCCGGTTCGGCGCCATTTCCTGCATCTGCTGGCATGGCTGGACCGTGGCTCCTACTACGCCATCCTGCTGGCCATGGGCCTGATGACGGTGCTGGTGTGCGCCCAGGTGGTGGCACGCTACCTGCTCGGCACCAGTATCGACTCCGCCGATGAGCTGTCCCGGTTGTGCTTTGTGTGGGCGATCTTTCTGGCCATTCCCCACGGTATCAAGAGTGGCATCCACGTCGGTATCGATGCCCTTGTCAGCCACTTGCCCGCCGGCGCCCAGCGCCGGCTGGCCCAGCTGATGGCGGCGTTGGGGGTGGTACTGATGGTGATCCTGGGGGTGGTTGGAACCGGTGCGGTGATCGACAAGTGGCCGCAGCTGATGCCAACCATGCCGATCACTGCGGCGGTGTTCTATATCGCGGTGCTGATCTCGGCGATCCACTGTGCGCTGCATCTGATCGCCCAGTGCCTGGAGCTTGAGCCGCTGCCTTCCGCCCCGGTTGGACCCGACTCAGGCCATGACCGCGGTGAGGAGGTGCGCCCATGACCCTGGCGATTATTCTGAGCTTTGCGGTACTGGCGCTTCTGCGTATGCCGCTGGCCTTTGCCCTGGGCCTTGCCTCGCTGGTGGGGCTGGTCGTTGGCGGCATGGACCTGGCGGTGCTGCCACAGCGCATGATGCACTCGGTGGACAGCTTTCCGCTGATGGCGATTCCGTTGTTCATGCTGGCCGGCGAGTTGATGGTGGCGGCAGGGATTCTTCAGCGCCTGGTCGATTTCGCCAACTCGTTGATCGGCCGCGTCCACGGTGGGCTCGCCCACGTGGCGATCGTCGCCGGCATGGTGCTGGCGGCGGTCAGCGGGGCGGCGGTGGCCAGTGCCAGCGCCCTGGGCAGTTCGCTGGTGCCGTCCATGCGTCAGCAGTACGACACCGGCTACAGCAGCGCGGTGGTCGCTTCGGCGGCCAACCTGGGGGCGATCATCCCGCCCAGCAACGCGATGATCGTCTACGCCTTGATGGCCGGCTCCAGCGTCTCGGTAGGCGGGCTGTTCATGGCGGGTATCGTGCCGGGACTGGTGCTGGCGCTGGGCTTCATGGGCCTGGCCAGCTTCCTGTCGATGCGCCGTGGCTATCCGCTGGCCGGCGGAGTCATCGGGCTGCGCCACGTGCTGGTGCAGACCTGGCGGGCGCTGCCCATTCTGCTGATGCCGATCGTCGTGGTCGGCGGCATCGTCGCCGGTGCTTTCACCCCGACGGAGGGGGCCGGCATTGCCGTGCTCTACGCGCTGGTGATCGGCTTCTTCGTCACCCGCCAGCTACGCCTGTCGCACCTGCCGCGGGCGATGTTCAACGCCGCGGTCACCGCCGCCATGGTGGGGGCGCTGATCGCCTTCGCCTCGACCATGACCTTTGCCTTCACCATCGATCTGGTGCCGATGCGTCTGACCAGCGCCCTGCAGGGGCTGACCAGCGACCCGCTGATGTTCCTTCTGCTGGTGATGGGGCTGTTGATCCTGGTCGGCATGTTCGTCGAGTCCAACGCCGCCTACATCATGCTGGTGCCTCTGCTGGCACCGATCGCGCTGTCCTACGGCATCGATCCGCTGCTGTTCGGCTTTCTGTTCGTGATGAACCTGGTGGTGGGCATGATGACGCCGCCGGTGGGGGTGCTGCTGTTCGTGATGTGCGGCATCTCCAATATCAGCCTGAACGAGCTGATGAAGAGCGCCTGGCCCTTCATCGTCTTCCAGTACGTGGTGCTGGTGGCGTGTATCGCCTTCCCCTCGCTGGTCACCTGGCTGCCGCGGGCACTGGGGTACTGAATGATCGAGGTACTGACGTCTGAGGTACTGGCGACTGAAGTACGGCATCGACCGAACGACAAGCTACGAAAAGGCCGAGGTGTCGCATCCGCCGCCTCGGACCGGCCCACTACAAAGAGACTGCCATGAAGCTTCTGGTCATCAATCCCAATATCTCAGACGACGTCAGTGCGCTGATCGAGCGTGAAGCACGGGCAAGCCTGCGCCCGGGCAGCGAGCTGAGCATCGCCACCGCGCCCTTCGGTGTGGCCTACATCGAGACCCGCGCCGAGGCGCTGATCGGCGGCTATGCGACCCTGGGTCTCGCCGCCGAGCGCTACCCCGGCCACGACGCTGTGGTGGTGGCCGCCTTCGGCGATCCCGGTCTGCCCGCGTTGCGCGAGGCCCTGCCGATCCCGGTGGTGGGGCTGACCGAAGCGGCGCTGATGAGCGCCTGTCAGTACGGCGGGCGTTTCTCGATCATCGCCATCTCCCAGCGCATCCAGGCCTGGTACCGCGAAACCGTGGACAGCTACGGCCTGGGCTCGCGGCTGGCCAGTATCCGCGCCCTGGATGAACCTCTGGCGGCCATCGGTAGCGTGCAGCAGGACCAGGGCGGGCGCCTGATCGAGCTGGCCGAACAGGCGGTCAGAGAGGACGGCGCCGATGTGCTGATCCTGGCCGGGGCCCCGTTGGCGGGGTTGGCCCGCCAGGTTGCCGCCGAGCTGCCGGTGCCGGCGCTGGACGGCGTGACCTGCGCCATCACCCAGGCCCAGGCGCTGGTCGATCTCGGCCGCGCCAAGGCCACCGTCGGCAGCTACGCCGCGCCCCCCGACAAGCCGCACAAGGGCTTGAGCAGGGAGCTGGCAACGCTGATCGGCCGGCGCTGACCTCTCGTCTCCGGGCCAGCCCCGTCGCTATACTTGGACGCTGGCCCTATCCTTGTTCCTTTCCCTCACCGGTCGCTGGATCCTGCCCATGACGTCGACAACCGACGACGCCACCGTCGCTTCACCCTCCGAGAGAGGCGCGCGTCAGCGAGCGCCTCACCGCCGCCGTATCCAGGCGCCGTCCCTGGCCGATGAAGCCTACGACCTGCTCAAGGGGCTGATCGTCCACGGTGAGCTGGCCCCGGGGGAGCGTCTGCTGGAGCCGGCTCTGTGTCGGCGTCTGGGCATCTCGCGCACGCCCCTGCGCGATGCCTTGAACCAGCTGGCGGGTGAAGGCCTGGTGACCCTGCGGCGCAATCGCAACGCCCTGGTCACCCTGCTTGATGGTGACGAGCTGCGTCATCTGTTCGAGGTCGAGGCCGGGCTCGAGGCCATGGCGGTGGAACTGGCGGCCGGGCGCATGACAGAGACCGAGCTCAAGCGGCTGGCCTCACTGCAGACTCGCCTGGAAAAGCAGCACGCCAAGGGCGATCGCGACGGCTACTTCGCCACCAATACCCGTATACACGCGCTGCTGGTCGAGGCAGCGCGCAATCCGGTGCTGGTGGAAACCCACCAGCGCCTGCTGGGTCGGTTGGAGCGGGCGCGTTATCTGGCGCTGAATCGCCTCGGTCGCTGGCAGGAGTCCACCGATGAGCATCGCGCCATCCTCGATGCCTTGATCGCCAGGGACGCCGACCTTGCCCGCCGCCACATGCACGAACACGTCATGCACACCGGTGTCGCCATCAGCGCCTTGCTGACACGCTGAGTCCTGCGATAGACACGGCGACGGTTGCGAGCTTCTTCTGGTCGTTGAACAGCGATGATCAGGACGAGCCTTGACAGGCCATCCAAACACGACCATATTGCAAACGTTAATGATTCTCATTGTTTTGGGCTGTCAGCGTCTGCAGGAGGTCGTCATGTCCTATCGCATCAAGACCGCGCTTCACGGAGCCAACCCGACCCTCGAGATCTTCGACGTCAGCTCGGGCTCCATGCGCATGGCCTGGGAGTACCCGAAGGAGGTGGGCAGCGAAGAGAAGGATCCCGAACTCGCCTCGCTGCGCCGAGAGGAGGCGATCCACGAGCTGTTTCGGCGGCTGTTTCTGCTGACCACCGAACAGTACCTGAAAGGCGAACTCGGCAGGGACGGAAGCGAGGCGTCAGGGTCACACGGCGGTGGGCACAAGGCGCATTGAATGGGTGGTCTGGCAGGGCTTGCCGTGGCGTAGCCACAGCACCTTGTCGGTCAGGTCCATGACCACGCTGAACAGCGTTTCCATCCGCTCGGCTTCAGCGACGCTCGGGTCGAAGTGGCGACACAGGCTGTCCTCGCCGGGGGTATGATCGCCGAGCAGATCGAACAACCGCTCGGCGTCGAGGGTGGCGCTCTCGTTGGGGGCTGTGCTCGCTGTACCCCGTTCTGTCCCCCTCTCATCCGCACCCGAGCCATCCATACCCAGGTCGTCGAGCAGTTGCTCGACCAGCGCGTCGAGACGACTCAGGCGGGACCAGGAGTCCGGCTTGGGGAAGTCCTCGACCCAGTGGGTGGCGGTGTCACTGACCAGGTGATTGGTATGGGTGACGACCCCGCGAGCCGATGCGATGGTTCCCGGTTGCCCGGGGTGAACCTCGAGCCCTTCCGCCTGGCCGCTGCCGTCGGCCAGCAGGAAGTGGGCGGGTGCACAGACACCGTCGTGGGCGATCTGCCGGGCGGCGTCGAGGGTCTCGCACTCGAGCATGGCGCGCAGGGCGATATGGATCGGCAGACCCTCGCCACAGGTCGCCGAGCGGATGGCATTGAGTCCGACTCCGACGCCATTGGCGTTGAGTCCTATCTTGCCGACCATGCCGGCCTCGCCCACGCTGATCAACGGCGGCGCACCGGGAGCCTGGATCTCGAGGATCGCCAGATGGTCGAGTTGGTCGGCGCGCCAGTCCCAGTTCTGGGCGAGCCACTGGCGGCCGGCGTGATAGAGCGAAAAGGCCGAGCAGCCACCGCCGGCGCGGGTCAGCGACACCTCGCTGCGACAGTTGAGGGTAAGCACGTCGGCCAGATCACCGCCGATGCCCTGGGCGATGCCGTCGAGCTCCTCGAGGATGGCCGGGTAGCGCCGCTCGATCATCGGCAGGAAGCGTTCGGCGTCGCGTCGCGCCTCGTGCCAGCGCAGGCCCGCCAGGTCATGAAACAGTCGGTCGTAGACGTCGATGCTGGCAAGAATCGCCCCACGGTGCTGGCTGCCGTGGGCACGGCCGATGTCGAGGCGGCTGCCGGAGAGCCTGGTGGGTGTCAACGACGAGCAGGAGGGGGTGGGAGAGGACGTGGAGGGGGTCATGAAGTGCTCCCTGCGATCGAAGCGGCTGGCGCCGGGTCGCTGACATGGGTGGATATCCCCTCAGCGTAGCAGTTCTGCGCTTGGCATGGCGTCGTAGAGGTGGCCGTCGAGGTGTCTTGGATGAATTTTAATATATTGATATCGTTCAGTTTTTACACGATTCGCTACCCTTCTCGACAATTCCTGGCGAGACTCCCACAGAGCGTTTCACTTTATTAGTCTGCGAAGTTGTATGCTGCCAGAGAGCCTTACCGGCCATCTCAGGAGACACAACATGAAGACCAGAAACGCGCTGCTCGTATTGGCCCTCTTGGCCCTGCCGTTGTCCGCTCAGGCAGGTGTTGTCGACGGCAAGATCGCCAAGCTGGCTGAGCCGCTGGCCCCTGCAGAAGGGCCCTGCGCCAATCATCACACCACTTACTGCGCGGCTGAACACGCTGGTGCCACGCAGGATGCCGACTTCGACGCCCGCGAGACGGCAAGCCAGGAGCAACAGGGCCACAGCTGAAAGCGATGATGCTGGCGGAACCCTGAACGACGATGCCCCGGCCAACTGGCCGGGGCATCGTCGTCTGGCAGGGGCTCGGGGGGCTGGTCAGGTCTTGTTGGCGGCGTTGTAGACGTTCTCGTCGAGTTCGCCTTCGCTCTTGCCGACCAGGGTGGTGACCATCAAGTCTCCGGCCACGTTGACGCTGGTACGGGCCATGTCGAGGATGCGATCGACGCCGGCGACCACCGCCAGGGCTTCCAGCGGCAGGCCGATCTGGGCCATGACGATGGACAGCATCACCAGGCCTGCGCCCGGGACACCGGCGGTGCCGATGGACGCCAGGGTACCGGTGACGATGATCATGCCGTAGTCGGCCAGGCTCAGGTCGACGCCGATCAACTGAGCGATGAATACCGCCACCACCCCCTGATAGATGGCGGTGCCGTCCATGTTGATGGTGGCGCCCACCGGCAGCACGAAGCCGGCGACACCCTCGGACACGCCGAGGTTCTTCGTCGCGCAGCGCAGCGAGACCGGCAGGGTGCCGGACGAGGACGCCGACGAATAGGCCACCACCAGGGCATCGAGGATGCCCTGCAGGTAGCGCACCGGATTGAGACGACCGAGCAGCGACAGCAGACCGGAGTAGACCACCAGCACGTGGACGACGCTGGCCAGGTAGGCCACGCCGATCACCTTGACCAGGGGCAGCAGCACCTCGGCGCCGTAGCTGCCGGCGACGTGGGCGATCAGACCGAACACGCCGAAGGGCGCCAGCGCCATCACCAGGCTGGTCAGCTTGACCATGGCCTCGGCGAAGCTTTCGAACACCTTGACCACCGGCTCGCCCTTCTCGCCGATCAGGGTCAGCGAGACACCGAGGCCAATGGCGAACACGATGATCTGCAGGATATTGCCGCTGGCCAGGGCGTCCACCGGGTTCTGGGGCACCAGGCCGACCACGATCTGCACCAGGCTGGGGGCTTCCTTGGCCGCGTCTGGGTTGGCCTCGAAGGTCATGTCGAGGCCAACGCCAGGCTGAAACAGCCAGGAGGCGGCCAGGCCGATGGCGATGGCGAAGGCGGTGGTGACCAGATACAGCGCGATGGTCCGCGCGCCGATGCGGCCCATCTTCTGGGGGTCACGCATGGCGGTGATACCGACCACCAGGGTAGAGAACACCAGCGGCACGATCAGCATCTTGATGGCGCTGATGAAGATGTCACCGATGGGCTTGAACACGCTGGCGCTTTCGCCCATCAGGGTGCCGACGAGGACACCCAGGGCGAGGCCGACCAGGATCTTCTGCCATAGCGGGATACGGCGCCACAGGCCGGGGGAACGATCGGGGGTGGACATGGGGAGGCTCCAGAAGGACAGGGTGGATGGCCTGCCGTGCAAGGTGGGAAGACGCGATACCCATCGATAGCCAGCAAAATGTTCTCGTTGACTGCTATCGAATGGGCGATCGGCACGATGGAGGCGGATTCTACCGAATAATCTGCCTCGGTGTTTTCATCCGTTGCACACCTTCTGGTGCTCAGAGGCCACCTGGGCGCGGCTTCCAGGTGGCCGGGCTGTTGACGACGCTAGCGGTTCAGCCCTGATCCTGCTGTTCCAGGGTGCGCCGCAGCAGCTGGTGGAAGGCCGCCCAGGAGGCCTGGTCGGCCCGAGCCTGGTAGCGATCGCTGCCGAATACCGTGAAGGCGTGGGGAGCACCGGAGTAGACCTGGATCTCGTAGGGGGCGCCAGCCGCCTCCAGCTCCTCGGACAGCGCCGCCACCTGGTCCATGCCGATGGAGGCGTCGGCCCCACCGTGGGCGACCAGGATCGGTGGCGTATCGGCGGAGTAGCCCTGGCCTTCCGGTGTGTCGAGGCCGCCGTGGAAGGTAGCGAAACCACGCACACTATCATCTGCGTTGGCGCGGGCCATCTCCAGCACCACGGCGCCACCGAAGCAGTAGCCCATCACCACGGTGTCTTCGCCGGCGCCCTGTTCACGGGCCTGGGTCAGCCCCGCCAGGGTCAGTCGTCGCATGCGTTCACGGTCATCGTAGAGCACCGCCATCTCGGCCTTGCGCGCGTCGATCTCCTCGGGGCGGTTGCCGGCGCCGTAGAGGTCCACGGCGAAGGCGTCGTAGCCCGCCTCGGCGAGCATGTCGGCACGCTTTCTTTCATAGTCGGTGAGGCCATCCCAGTCGTGGATGATCAGCACGCTGCCCTTGGAAGAGGACGCGGCGGGGGCGAAATAGCCCTGGAAGGCTTCACCGTCCACCTGGTAGTCAACGTTTTGTCCGGCCATGGCGCCGGCGCTGGCGAGAACAGAGCCGAGACCGATCAGGGCAGGGGCGAGCAGGGCGCAACGAGACATGGTGTGCTCCTTGGCGAGTGAGGGGCGTTGGCCCCGCCAGATGGCAGGGCCTGTGCTGAGTATAGAAGCCTGGCCACAGACGCCAGTCCTGAACCCCATCTTGTTGCATCCAGCCGGCCTAGCGTTGGCGGCGGGGACTTGAGTTTTCCCCGGCGGCCTTCCAGATTGGGGGTATGAAGATCGAGTGGGCGAGCCGCGGCTGACCGCGCTCGTCTCGGCTTCATCTCAGGACAACCAGAGCGAGACCAACAATCATGAAAAAGCGCGTACTGGCGACCGCCGTGGCTGCAACCACCCTGGCGGTCGGCTCCATGGCCCACGCAGAGGTCAAGATCGGATTTCTCGGCGGCTTCACCGGGGGGATCGAGAGCCTGACGCCGCCGATCTACGACGGCGCCCAGCTGGCGGTTGACCATATCAACAACCAGGGTGGCATCCTCGATGGCCAGGACGTAGTGATGCCGACCGGCGACACCACCTGCGGCGACGCTTCGGCGGCGTCCAACGCGGCTGACCGCATGGTCAACACCGAGCAGGTCACCGCCATCGTTGGCGCGCTGTGTACCGGTGCCACCATCGCCGCGGCCAACAACGCGGCGATTCCGGGTGGCGTGACCATGGTGTCTCCGGCCTCCACGGCGCCGGCGGTCACCGACCTCGACGACAATGACCTGGTGTTCCGCACCGTGCCCTCCGATGCCTTCCAGGGCGAGATGCTGGCCAAGTTGCTGATCGACAAGGGCATCGAGGAAGTCGCCGTCACCTACGTCAACAACGACTACGGACGCGGCCTGTCCGACGCCTTCAGCTCGGCCTTCGAGGACGGCGGCGGCAGCGTGCTGGAAAACCTCGCCCACGAGGACAACCGCGCCGACTACCGCAGCGAACTCGGCACCCTGTCGGCCACCGGCGCCCAGACCCTGGTGGTACTCGCCTACGCCGACACCTCCGGCCAGACGGTGGTGCGCCAGGCCTACGAGAGCGGCATGTTCACCCAGTACGTGGGGGCCGACGGCATGGTCGGCGACAGCCTGGTCGAGGCCATCGGCGCCGACGTGCTCGACGGCATGATCGCCACCCGTCCGGGCAGCCCGGACCTTCCCGGCACCGAGATCTTCACTGAACTTGCCAACAACGCCGACATCGACCCCACCGCCGTATTCGCCGCCCAGGCCTACGATGCGGCCTTCCTGCTGGGGCTGGCCATCCAGCAGAACGGCAGTGCCGAGCGCGAGGGTGTGTCTGAGGCGCTGCGCAGCGTGTCCTCTCCCCCCGGTGAGGTCATCCTGCCCGGTGAGTGGGAGAAGGCGGTGGAGCTGATCGCGGCGGGGACCGAGATCAACTATGAAGGCGCTTCCGGTACCCAGGACTTCGACGACAACGGCGATGTGCCTGGTGTGGTACAGGAAATGGCCGTGGAAAACGGCACTTTTACCGGCAAGGGCTTTGTTGAATAGCCGCCATGACGTAAAGTAAGGCGAGTCGTCGACGGACGACAACGCATCCGGGCGGTCGCCTCCGCCCAATGACCGCGCCAATGCTCGCAACAGAGGCGCTCAAGGAAAGCCCCCGGCCATCTGGCTGGGGGCTTTATCTTTGCTACGCCCTTATCGTTGACGTCGAGGGTGAGATCTTGTGCAAGATAGCCAGCGGTGGGTAGTGGATCCGTGGGTCGGTCCTGGCGGCTCCGGGGCCGCCAGGGTTAGATCCTGGGTGCCTCAGTCGTGGTGCTTGACCTTCTCCGGCAGCAGCCCCTTGGGGGCGACGCGCAGCACCACCGTGATCAACAGCCCGATGACGAATACCCTGGCCTGCAGGGCTCGGCTTTCCAGGTTGCTGGGTAGCTCCCAGCCGAAGCTGGCCTGGCCGAAGTGGGCGATCAACTCCATCACGTAGAGCGCCAGCGGCTCTGACATGATCCAGATGATGTACACCGCCACCGCGCCGAACAGGGTACCGAGGTTGTTGCCCGGCCCACCCAGGATGACCATCACCAGCACCAGGAAGGTGTGGTTGAGCGGCAGGTAGCCGTTGGGGTCGAAGATGCTGTTGAAGCTGCCGAGTGCCGCGCCGCCGAGGCCCATCAGCACGCAGCCCAGCACGAAGATCTCGAGCCGGCGGCGATTGATGTCCTTGCCCATGGCGGCAGACGACACCTCGTTGTCGCGAATCGCCCGGATCATGCGGCCCCAGGGGGCGTTGTAGGCTCGGTTGAGCAAAAAGAAGATGCCCAGGATCATCACCGCCGTCACCGACAGATAGAGCGCCCGCGCCAGGGTAAAGCCGACCTCGCCGGGATCGGGTACCGGCCACGGCAGCGGCGACACGGTGGCGGTGCCACGGGTCAGCCAGTCGGAGTTCTTGAGAAAGGCCTTGATGATCTCGGCGATGCCCAGGGTGGCGATGGCCAGATAGTCGCTGCGAAGCCCCAGGCAGACGTGGCCGATAAAGTAGCCGATACCGCCGGCCAGCGCTCCGCCGACCACCCAGCCGACCCACACCGGCAGGCCGAACCCGCCGATGAAGCCCATCTGGCTTTCGATGGCGTCGGTGACCTCGCGCAGTTCACTGATCACCACCATGTAGACGACGAGGCCGATCACCACGGTGATCAGGGTGCGCAGCCAGGACGGCACGCCCAGGCGAGTCATGCGCGACAGCGCGAATACCAGCGCGATACCGACGGCCAGATACCCCAGTACCTTGGCCAGCTCACCGGGCAGCGGGCTATCCCAGAAGGCCGGATTGACCGGCACGCTGAAGGTCATGGCGCAGAAGCCGCCGAGGGCGACGAAGCCCATGACGCCTGCGTTGAACTGGCCGGCGTAGCCCCACTGGATGGTCAGGCCCAGGGCCAGGATGGCGTAGCAGCTGGCTTCCACCAGCATGCGTGTCGAATAGGCCGAACCCATGGCCATGTAGACCGCGCCGACGGCGACGGCGAGGACCACCAAGAGGCTGAGTTCGCGCACCGGAAAGCGGCTCTGGGGCGCGGTGTTGGCGTCGTCGCGGCGATGAAAGTTGTTGGTCGTCATCAGATCACCTTGCCCTTGAAGATGCCGGTGGGGCGCCACACCAGGATGGCGACGAGGATGAAGAAGGGCACCACGATCTTGTACTCGGTGCCGACGAAGGCCAGGTTACTGGGCAGCTCGAGCCACTCGGGCAGGCTGTCGCTGAAGGGCCGCAGCAGCACCCGCCAGTTGAACACCGCCAGGGTCTCGGCGAAGCCCACCACGAAGCCGCCGGCGATGGCGCCGAAGGGGTGGCCAACACCGCCGACGATGGCGGCGGCGAAGATCGGCAGCAGCAGGTGGAAGCTCAAGTCCGGCTTGAACGTCACGTCCATCGACAGCAGGGTGCCAGCGATGGCGGCCAGGCCACCGACGATCACCCAGGTCACGGCGACGATGGTGTTGGTGTTGATGCCCGATGCCCGGGCCAGGTCCGGGTTGTCGGACATGGCGCGCATGGCCTTGCCGAGCCGGGTACGCGACAGAAACAGCTGCAGCCCGATCACCGCCACCAGGGTCAGCACGAACAGATAGATCTGCGGCTCGGTGATCACCACCGGCACCCGGGCGCCCTCGAAGGGCAGCGCCAGGCGGAAGATCTCCTTGCGGTCATCGACGTACAGGCTCTGGCCGCCGGTGCCCGAGAACAGCCGGATCAGGCCCTGCAGCATCAGGGTCACGCCGAGGGAGCCGATGACCATCACGATCGGTTTGACGCCGTGGGCGCGCAGCGGCTTGTAGAAGGCCTTGTCGATGCCCACCGCCAGCGCCGCCGTCAGCACCATGGCCAGCGGCAGCATGACGATGGCGGTGGGCACACCGATGACGTCGCCGGCATGGGGGAACAGCGTCGCCAGCAGCAGCACCATGAAGGCGCCGAAGGTCATCATGTCGGCGTGGGCGAAGTGGGCAAAGCGCATGATGCTGAAGACCAGCGTCACGCCCACCGCGCCGATGGCGTAGATCGACCCGGTGACGCTGCCGGCGATCAGCACGTTGTTGATGAAGAACACGAATTCGTTCAAGGCGATATCTCCGCGCTAGGACTCGGCGTCAGCCGCCGAGGAAGCTCTTGGCCACGTCAGGATCGGCAAGCAGCGCCTGCCCCGTGTCGGTGAAGCGGTTCTGGCCGGCGGCCAGCACGAAGCCCTTGTCGGCGATGGCCAGGGCCTGCTTGGCGTTCTGCTCCACCATCAGGATGCCGACGCCGGCGGCGTTGACCTCCTTGACCCGGTCGAAGATCTCGTACATGTACTTGGGCGACAGCCCTGCAGTCGGCTCGTCGAGCAGCAGTAGTTCGGGCTCGGCCATCAGCGCCCGGCCCATGGCCACCATCTGGCGCTGGCCACCGGACAGCTCGCCGGCGGGCTGATGACGCTTTTCGTGAAGGGGCGGGAAGAATTCGTAGACCTTGGACAGCATGCGTTTCACGTTTCCCGGCTTGAGGAAGGCCCCCATCTCGAGGTTTTCCTTGACCGTCAGGCTGGGAAAGACGTTGTGCTCCTGGGGCACGAAGCCCATGCCCAGTTCTACCAGGCGGTTGGTGGGCAGGTTCTGGATCGGTTCACCGCGCAGCAGGATATCGCCCTGGGTCACGTTCAACTGGCCGAAGATGGCCTTGAGCATGGTCGACTTGCCGGCGCCGTTGGGGCCGACGATGACGCCGATCTGGTCGGCCTCGATGGCCATGTCCACCCCGTTGAGGATGTTCATGCCGCCATAGCCGCCGTGCACCTCGCGTGCATCGAGTAGAGGCATAGTCCTGTTCTCTGCATAAGAGCGCCTGTCGCGCCCTGGTTGTTGTTATCGCCGCGCCTGCAACGGGAGGGTGCCCCGGGTGGCGCGGTGTCTGTTGCCGGGCCGCTGTCAGGCCGCGCCGGCGCCGAAATAGGCTTCGATGACCTCGGGGTTGTTCTGGATCTCCTCGATGGAGCCCTCGACCATCACCGAGCCCTGGGCCAGCACGATCACCGGATCGCACAGTCTGGCGATCATGTCCATGTCGTGCTCGATGACCAGGAAGGTGTAGCCGAACTCGCGGTTCATCCGTTCGATATTGCCGATCAGGTCCCCCAGCAGGGTGCGGTTGACCCCGGCGGCGATCTCGTCGAGCAGCACCACCCGAGCGTCGGTCATCATGGTGCGGCCGAGCTCCAGAAGCTTCTTCTGGCCACCGGAGAGGTTGCCTGCCAGCTCGTTGCGCACATGATTGAGGCCGATGAACTCGATCACCTCCTGGGCCCGGCGCTTGACCTCGGCCTCCTGTGCTCGCACCGCCTTCGGCGCGAACCAGGCCTTGGCCAGGGACTCGCCGGGCTGGTCCGGGGGCACCATCATCAGGTTTTCCAGGGCGGTGAGCTGGGAGAACTCGTGGGCGATCTGGAAGGTGCGCAACAGGCCCTTGTGAAACAGCTCGTTGGCCGGACGATTGGTGATGTCCTCTCCGTCCAGCAGGATCTGCCCGGAATCCAGCGGCAGGGCGCCTGCGATGATGTTGAACAGGGTCGACTTGCCCGCACCGTTGGGGCCGATCAGACCGGTGACGGAGCCTTCCTCGACCTGAATCGAACAGTCGTTGATGACGTGAAGGCCGCCGAAGGCCTTGTTGACGTGTCGTACATCGATGATGGCTGACATCTTGGGTCCCGCCGTGTTGTCTATTGTCGTTGTTGCGTTGGTGTTGTTTGGTGTCGTTGCGGTCTTGATTGTCGGGCTTCCCGACGTCCCTCAGCCGCTGGCGGCGTGCTGCTCGGCCATCAGCCGGTAGGCGGCGAAGGCGCCTACCAGTACGCAGGCACCGATGGTCGGCAGCCAGTAGCCCTGGACATAGGGCAGGGCACGCAGAAAGACGAAGGCGACCCCGGTCGGCGCGATGAAGCGCACCAGAAACCGCCACAGCCTGAGCCAGCTGGAGCGGGTGTGCATTTCCTTCATCGATTCGGACTGGGTCAGCGACCAGCCGGCGAACAGCGCCACCAGCAGGCCGCACAGGGGCAGCGTGATGTGGGTCACCAGTTCCAGCACGGCGAAGGCGCTGCGACCGAACACGTCATGCACGGGGCTGGCCTCGGCCCAGACGTTGAAACTCGCCACCGTGGCGAGCCCCAGCCCCCAGGCCAGCACCGACACCAGGGCTACCGCCAGTACGCGACTGAGGTCGAAGCGCTCGACCAGATAGGCCGCGACCGGCTCGATCAGCGAGATCGCCGAGCTGATCGCGGCCCCCAGTACCAGCACGAAGAAGATGGCGCCGACCAGCGAGCCTGAAGGCATCACCGAGAATGCCAGCGGCAGTGACACGAACATCAGTCCCGGCCCTTCGTCGGCGGCAAGTCCTGCGCCGAACACCAGGGCGAAGATCGCCAGCCCCGCGATTACCGCCACCAGGGTGTCGATCAGGGCGATGGCGAAGGCGGTCAGGGTCAGCGAGGTCTCGCTGGGCATGTAGGCGCCATAGGCCATGATCGCGCCCATCCCCAGACTCAGCGTGAAGAACGACTGCCCCATCGCCTCGAGCCAGCCTTCCAGGCTCAACTCGGACAGCGAGAAGGACAGCATGAAGCGACTGGCTGCCGCCATGTCGCCGCTGGTCGCGGCGTAGAACAGCACCACCAGCAGAATGACCAGCAGGGTCGGCATCAGGATGCGCAGGGCACTCTCCAGTCCACGATGGACACCCCGGGCGACGATGTAGGCGCAGATGGCGAGAAACAGCGTGTGGTAGAGCGTCAGCTTCAGCGGCGATGCGATCAGGTTGGCAAAGTTGTCGGCCAGCATGGCGGCGTCGGCGTCGCGCAGTGACCCGGTCAGCATCTCGCCAAGATAGTGCAGCGCCCAGCCGCTGATCACCGAGTAGAAGCTCAGGATCAGCAGCGCGGACAGGCCACCGAGCCAGCCGATGGTCTCCCAGGCGCGGGAGGTGCGATGACAACGGGTGAGAAAGCGCATGCCCATGATCGGGCAGCGCCGGCTGTTGCGCCCAAGCATGATCTCGGCGATCAAAATCGGTATGCCGACGGCAAAGACGCACAGCACGTAGACCAGCAGAAAGGCGCCACCACCGTGCTCGCCGGCCAGGTAGGGAAAGCGCCAGAGGTTACCCAGGCCCACCGCCGAGCCGACGGCGGCCAGCAGGAAGGTGCCTTTGTGGGTCCAGATGTTATCGCTGCTCATGGGGCTTCCGTCGACATGTCGGCGTCGAGACGCGGTAATGGCTGACCGGGCCGAGGCCCGGTCTGACATGTCAACTTTGCGATACAACCATGGCGCCTGACTAGGGGCGATGCGTTTAGCAGGCGTTGGCGGGACGGGTTTCCGTCACTGGCGGGTTCTGGAACTCGTCGTCAGCTGCTGGTATGGGGAGCCAGGGCGCGGTGATCGTCGCCAAGACGCACAGTATCGCCGATCGACAGGTCGCCGATGTTCTTGGTGCGCTCGCCTGTGCGCACGGAGATCAGGGCGACCACGTCGCCGATGCTGGCGGTGTCGTCGTCGACCCTGGCTTCCACCCTGACCCTGACCGAATAGCCATGGTAGCGGCCGGCGATGATACTGCCGACGTGGGCGGTGGGGTATTCGTCGGGCTTGTCGGCGAAGTAGCGCTGAACGCTGTCAGCGCCGGGATCATCCCATTCGACGTGCTTGTGCATTCGCGTATCTCCTTGTTCGCGAAGGATGACGGTGCCCCATTAGCATAGACCGCAACTAGGGCGGTCGCCGTCTTCACCCCTAACGGTTATCAGTCTGCATCAATTGTGGCAGCGCTCGGCCCGGAAAGTTCCTGGATCAGACGGGTGGTGAGATACAGTCGCGGCACAATGCTGTCGAGTTCAATGAATTCCTCGTCGCTGTGGTAGCGCCCCCCGACCAGACCGAGGGACTCCAGCACCGCGGGTTGGCCGGTTTCGGGGTCGTAGGCGTAGCCCGCATCGGTGCCCCCACCGATCTCGGCCAGGGCGAGCGTCTGGTCGAGTTCCTGGCGGTAGATAGACTGGGCGAGGGCCGCCAGTTGCTCGGTGGCCGGATTCGGCGGCAGCGGCGGGCGCCCGCGCTCGAGCCGAAACGCTACCTCGGTGTCCGTGACTCGCTGCTCGGCAATAATCGACTGGGCTTCGGCCATGACGCGCTCGTACTCGGTATGATCGAAGTAGCGCATGTCCCCTTCGGCCCTGGCCGAGTCCGGGATGATATTGCGCTTGGTGCCACCCTCGACAATGGTCCAGTTGAGGGTGGTGCCCTTGTCGCTGTCGCCAAGGTCATCGAGCTGGAGCAACTGGTGGGCCAGCTCCATCACCGCATTGCGGCCTTCCTCGGGGGCGCCGCCGGCGTGGGACGCACGTCCCTCGACCTCGAGAAAGGCGTAGTTGATGCCCTTGGTCACGGTGGTGACCGCTGACTCGCCGGGCTTGCCCAGGGTGGGCTCGAAGGACAGGACCGCGTCCTGTTCGCTGGCCAGTTCGGCGATCAGCTCACGGGATCCAAAGGAGCCTTTTTCCTCGTCGGGGTTGAACACCACGGTCAAAGTTCCCCAGGGCGAGAGCCCGAGGTCATCGAGCAGGCCCAGGCTATGCAGGACGACCGCGATGCCGCCCTTGGCATCGCCGACGCCGGGGCCATAGGCCCTGGAGGCGTCGCTGGAAAAGGGGCGCTTTGCCACAGTGCCTGAGGAAAAGACGGTGTCGTAGTGGATCATCAGCATGAGATCGGCGTCGCCGCTGCCCTGGTGTCGAGCCACCAGCGTGTTGCCGCCGAAGGCCTCGGCCGGGTGCTGTTCGACCTCGAAGCCGAGTTCGACGAGACGTTCCTGCAATAGCGCCTCGACGCGAGCGAGGTCGTCGACATCGCCGGTACCGGAGTCGAGATTGACCAGCGACTCCAGGGTCTCGAGAAAGGCCGAGCGCTCCTGCTCGGCATTGGCGAGCAGGGTGTCATCGGTGGATGGCGAGGCCAGGGCAAATACTGGCAGCAGGGACAGTAAGGCGATGAAGCGTCGGGCGGCCATGGTGAGCCTCCTTGCTGGGTGGTCACCAAAGGATAGTTCAGTCCGGCCAGGGTGCCGTCCTCACCCCAGATGCTGATGTCTCCACTTGCAGACGACACTGGCCGCCATCGGGCGCCGGGCATCGATATTGTCTATATGAGCATTGCCGCAAAACGATGATGCCCGCCATGAAGAGCCGGGCATCGATATTGTCTATATGAGCATTGCCGCAAAACGACGATGCCCGCCATGAAGAGCCGGGCATCGCTAGAGAGGCCGAAAACAACGATGCCCGCCATTGAGAGCCGGGCATCGATATTGTCTATATGAGCATTGCCGAAAACAACGATGCCCGCCATTGAGAGTCGGGCATTGCCACAATGGCCACAAACGACGATGCCCGCCATGAAGAGCCGGGCATTGCCACAATGGCCTTAAACGACGATGCCCGCCGGGAGGCGGGCATCGATGAAGCGAGAAACGCAGCGCTTACTTCTTGGTGGCGCGCTTGCGCTCGTTCTCGGTCAGGAACTTCTTGCGCAGACGGATATGGTTCGGGGTGATCTCGACCAGCTCGTCGTCATCGAGGAACTCGATGGCCTGTTCCAGGGTGAAGCGCACCGGCGGGGTCAGCACGATGTTCTCGTCGTTGCCGGAGGCGCGCATGTTGTCGAGCTTCTTGCCCTTGGTGGGATTGACCACCATGTCGTTGGCGCGGTTGTTGATGCCGACCAGCATGCCTTCGTAGACCTCGGTGCCGTGGTCGATGATCAGCTTGCCGCGCTCCTGCAGGGCGTACAAGGCGTAGGCCAGGGCCTTGCCCGGAACCATCGACACCAGCACGCCGTTGCGACGCTCGATGGAGGCGTCGGGCTTGAGCGGGCCGTAGTGGTCGAAGCGGCTGGTCAGGATGCCGGTACCAGAGGTCAGGGTCAGGAACTGACCACGGAAGCCGATCAGGCCGCGCGCCGGGATGATGAAGTCCAGGCGGACCCGGCCCTTGCCGTCCGGGTTCATGTTCTTGAGCTCGCCCTTGCGGTAGCCGAGCTCTTCCATGATGGCGCCCTGGTGCTGCTCTTCGCAGTCGATGATGACTTCTTCGTAGGGCTCCTGCTTCTCACCGTCGATCTCGCGGATGATGACCTCGGGACGACCCACGGCCAGCTCGAAGCCTTCACGACGCATGCTCTCGATCAGCACCGACAGGTGCAGCTCGCCACGGCCTGAGACGATGAACTTCTCCGGGGACTCGCCCTGCTCGACACGCAGCGCCACGTTGTGGATCAGCTCCTGGTCGAGACGATCGCGAATGTTGCGGCTGGTGACGAACTTGCCGTCCTTGCCGGCAAACGGAGAGTCGTTGACCTGGAAGGTCATGGACACGGTGGGCTCGTCGACGGTCAGTGCCGGCAGCGCCTCGACGGCGGCCGGATCACAGATGGTGTCGGAGATCGCCAGGTCGTCGATGCCGGTGATGCAGACGATGTCCCCGGCGGTGGCCTGCTCGGTCTGTACCCGCTCGAGACCCAGGTGGGTCATGACCTGGCCAACCTTGCCCTTGCGGGTCTGACCTTCCTTGTTGATGACCACCACCTGCTGGTTGGGCGAGATGGCGCCGCGGGTGATGCGGCCAAGGCCAATGACGCCGACGTAGCTGGAGTAGTCGAGCGCCGAGATCTGCATCTGCAGCGGGCCGTCGAGTTCCACCTTGGGCGGCTCGACGATGTCGACGATGGACTGGAACATCGGCGTCATGTCGTCGGACAGTTGGTCAGGCTCGGGACCGGCGATGCCGTTGAGGGCGGAGCAGTAGATGATCGGAAAGTCGAGCTGCTCGTCGCTGGCGCCGAGGTTGTCGAACAGATCGAAGATCTGGTCGATGACCCAGTCCGGGCGTGCGCCGGGGCGATCGATCTTGTTGACCACCACGATCGGCTTGAGGCCCTGATCGAAGGCCTTCTGGGTGACGAAGCGGGTCTGCGGCATGGGGCCGTCGACGGCGTCGACCAGCAGCAGTACCGAGTCCACCATCGACATCACGCGCTCGACCTCGCCGCCGAAGTCGGCGTGTCCAGGGGTGTCGACGATGTTGATGTGGTAGTCCTGTCCCTCGGGGGAATTCCAGCGGATCGCCGTGTTCTTCGCCAGGATGGTGATACCGCGTTCCTTCTCCTGGTCATTGGAGTCCATGATGCGCTCCTGACCCTCGGCCTTGCGGTCCAGAGTGCCAGACTGACTCAACAGCTTGTCGACCAGGGTGGTTTTGCCGTGGTCGACGTGAGCGATGATGGCGATGTTGCGAAGATTCTCGATCACGACGGGATCCTGCTGGAAAAAGTGGGGCAGCATTATAGGGCCTGGGCGATGACAACGACCAGCCTTGTTGGCGCCAATCTCGGCATCGATCCTCAAGATGCTGAACTATCAAGCACCTGCGAGGCGAAAAAAGTAGGCGAAATCGACAGAAAGGACGATCTGACGCTCAGGCGCGCTGCACGACCATCTTGGCGCGACAGGCCTTGAGGCGAGTGGCGAGGTCCTCTACCGCGCTCAAGTCCAGCGACGGGTCGAAGCCTCCCAGCCGATCGAACCAGGTACGTTCGACGCCCAGGGCCCGGGTCGGAGTATGTCGCAGCAGGCTGAGCAGCGATAGCGGACAGGGGCGAGCAGGACGCACCACCGGGCGCGAATCATCGCAGGCGGCTGCCATCATTCGCTCGACCCAGTGGGTGTCCAGAGGGCCGAGGCAGAAGCCGAGCATGCGTCCATTGCTGTGGGAGGCGGCCAGGTTGAGGCGCCGCCCCATGGGCGCGGGCCGGCTGCGCACCTGGCGATAGCCGACGACGGCGTGTTCGCCCGGTTCGCCCAGTAGTGGTGGCGCCATATCGCCATCGTCGATGACGAGGATCTCGCCTCTTCCCTGGAAGAGGGCGACCTGCTGGCGTGCTTCCGCGAGCCGGCGAGGCAGTTCCTTGCCGGTAAGTCGGGCATCAATGATCAAGCTGATTTTCACGACGACACTCCGAGGAGGGTGACGCCGGCCGGCAGGGGAGGCGGTCGGAGTCGAACGTAATAAAGTGTATCTTTGCGTTGCGAAAGGTTCCAGCGCCCACTGACACCTCGCGATCGGCCCGGCAGAGTTTATAGATCCTGTCACAAAGGTCCAAAGTGGTGCGTCGCAGTCTTTATTGCACTTTTGTGGTGCATTGGTCGGCAGATCCTGAAGGTGGTGGGCCTTTGTGCCCTAAGCTGGCGCAAAGGGCCTGTTTGGATAAAAAAGATTTGAAACAATGGGTTGGGATTTTTTTGGTCGATGCTGGTGCAATGCTGGCACGCAATCTGCATTGTGGTTGGCAGTGTCATCGTGTCGCGCACGTTGCCATGGGCAGTGTCCCGGGAGCGTGCTACAAAGGATCCCGGTACCCCTTTTGTTCCCTGGATCATCCCCCGTTTCAAACCGGTGACATGGGATTGGCGCCGTTGCGCAACGCTCGAGTCACGAGACAAGTTCCACTCTGGAGGACCACATGTCAGACAAGACCCTCGCCCTGATCAACGAACATGATGTGAAGTGGGTTGACCTGCGCTTCACCGATACCCGCGGTAAAGAGCAGCACGTCACCATTCCGGCCGCCGAGGTCGACGAAGAGTTCTTCGAGAATGGCCAGATGTTCGATGGTTCCTCCATCAACGGCTGGAAGGGCATCAACGAGTCCGACATGATCCTGCGTCCGGAGGACGGCACCGGCTTCCTCGACCCCTTCACCGAAGACGCGACCCTGATCCTGCGTTGCGACATCATCGAGCCGGCCACCATGCAGGGCTACGAGCGTGACC
The DNA here is from genome assembly GCF_040070555.1 of Halomonas sp. H10-59. Taxonomy (NCBI): domain Bacteria; kingdom Pseudomonadati; phylum Pseudomonadota; class Gammaproteobacteria; order Oceanospirillales; family Halomonadaceae; genus Halomonas; species Halomonas sp. H10-59. Next base: position 4,397,557 of record NZ_CP098828.1, on the reverse strand, counting down.
CGCGCTCCATCGCCAAGCGCGCCGAGGCCTACCTGCAGTCCTCTGGCCTGGGCGACACCGCCTTCTTCGGCCCCGAGCCCGAGTTCTTCATCTTCGACGAGGTGCACTGGAAGGCCGATATCGAAGGCGCCATGTACAAGATCAGCTCCGAAGAGGGTGCCTGGTCCACCGACCGCGCCGTCGAAGGTGGCAACCTCGGTCACCGTCCGCGGGTCAAGGGCGGCTACTTCCCGGTTCCGCCGGTGGACAGCTTCCATGACATGCGCGGTGCCATGTGCAACACCCTCGAGGCGATCGGCCAGAAGGTCGAGGTGCACCACCACGAGGTGTCCAACGCCGGCCAGAACGAGATCGGTGTTGCCTTCAACACCCTGGTCAAGAAGGCCGACGAAGTTCAGGAAATGAAGTACGTGATCCACAATGTGGCTCACGCCTACGGCAAGACCGCCACCTTCATGCCCAAGCCGCTGGTCGGCGACAACGGCAGCGGCATGCACGTCCACCAGTCTTTCTGGAAGGACGGCCAGAACCAGTTCGCCGGTGACGAGTACGCCGGTCTGTCCGAAATGGCACTGTTCTACATCGGCGGTATCATCAAGCACGCCCGCGCCCTGAACGCCTTCACCAACGCTTCTACCAACTCCTACAAGCGTCTGGTGCCGGGCTTCGAAGCGCCGGTCATGCTGGCCTACAGCGCCCGAAACCGTTCTGCTTCCATCCGTATCCCGTACACCGCAAGCCCGAAGGGCAAGCGTGTCGAGGCGCGTTTCCCCGACCCGACCGCCAACCCCTACCTGTGCTTCGCGGCGATGCTGATGGCCGGTATCGACGGCATCAAGAACAAGATCCACCCCGGCGACGCCATGGACAAGAACCTCTATGACCTGCCGCCGGAAGAAGGCAAGGCCATCCCGACCGTGGCCGAGAGCCTCGACCAGGCGCTGGCAGCCCTCGACGAGGACCGCAGCTTCCTGACCGAAGGTGGCGTCTTCACCGACGACATGATCGACGCTTACATCGAGCTCAAGAACGAGGACGTCGAGCGTCTGCGCATGGCGACCCACCCGATCGAGTTCGACATGTACTACAGCTGCTGATCGGCATAGCGCCTCGTGCGTTCCGTCGGCCCCGCGATGATCGCGGGGCCGATTTTTTTTGCGCGGGCCTTGCGCCTGGGCAAGGGATCCCCTTGGCGCGGGTCGTGGCTGCCGTCATCCTCGTCAGGGGAAGGTCGGCGAGGGCAATCACGATGATGCAGCGGTGGACGCGCAGGGCAGGCCGGGAGAGGGGCGAGAGCGCTCCCTCGTCGCCGAGTCGACCATCACTGATGGCCATTGCCTTGCTGGCAGCGTCAGGGCTGGCGTTGCCGGTGGCAGAAACCGTGCCGGCGAGCACCATCTATCGCAGTGTCGGTCCCGACGGCGTCGTGCGCTACAGCGATACCCCCTCGGCCGGCGCCCGCGAGCTGGCACCGCCGCCGTTGTCCAGCGCCCCTGCGCTGGATGTGGCGGCGCCCTCCAGGCCGACGGCGCCTTCAGTACCAGGCCCGGATAGCGACGCCGATGTCTTCCAGCCCCACGATGTCCTGGCCATCGCCTCTCCGGCGGATGGCAGCGTGTTGCCCACGGGGGCCGGGGGAAGATTGAAGGTGCTGGCCGCGATCAGCCCGCCTCCGGCGACGGGGGATCGCCTCGGCCTGGAGGTCGACGGTGTGCTCGCCACCAGCGTCACCGGCATCGGCCCACTGTGGCTCACCAATCTGGAGCGTGGCGAGCATCGCCTGGGCCTGGTGGTGCTGGCCCCATCGGGAGAGGTGCGTCAACGCAGTGCCGATATCGTCATTCACGTACAGCGCGCCAGCCGCCTGCTTCCCGCCAACCCCCTTCGTCCTGCGCCGCCTTGACCCGCGATCTGCGGGCCTTGTGCGGACAGTGATCCAGGCGAGACTGCCCTGCACCAGGTTGGTGCACTAAAATGGTGCGTAGGTGCGCCGACGGTGACCCGCCTCCTCAACAAAAGCACCGTCCTGGCGCCTGCGCGGCGGGAGTGTGCCACTGGCACCAAGGCTGGCCCGCTTCTTGCTTTGAATGTTGTTGTCTGACGCCTGCTCGAGGCCGAGACCTGGACCGCCACCATGGAATGCCGGCTTGGCGCCGTGGCGGCCTCTATCGAGTGGGCGCTTTGCCCCATCAGGATGGACCCATGACGCCTGGCATCATCGAACACCTCACAACTGCGGTCATGCTGCTCGACGGCGAGCTGCGACCGACCTGGATGAACCCGGCGGCCGAGACCCTGCTGGCGGTCAGCGCCAGTCGGGTTGCCGGCGTGGCGCTGACCGACTGGCTCAGCGGCGAGGATGATATCGCCGAGGTGCTGATACGTGCCCGGGATGGGCAGCATCCCTATACCCAGCGGGAGGCGCGGCTGGTCCTTGCCGGTGGAGACCCCCTGACGGTGGACTACACCGTGACGCCGCTGTCGCCTGACGAGCTGCTGCTGGAGATGGAGCCACGGGATCGGCTGTTGCGAATCTCCCGCGAGGAAGCGCTGCAGTCGCGCCAGGAAACCATGAAGGTGCTGGCGCGGGGGCTGGCCCACGAGGTCAAGAACCCCCTGGGGGGGATTCGTGGTGCAGCGCAATTGCTCGAGCGTGACCTGGAGCAGACGCCGGCGCTCAAGGAGTACACCCGGATCATCATCGAAGAGGTGGATCGGCTCCGGGATCTGGTCGATTCCATGCTCGGGCCCAACCGGGTGAGTCGGCGAGAGCCGCTGAACATCCACCGGGTGCTGGAGCGGGTACGCGCGCTGCTATTGGTCGAGCAGCCGCGGGTGAGCATCGAGCGCGACTATGATCCCAGCCTGCCGGAGTTGACCGGCGATGAAGCCCAGTTGATCCAGGCGGTGCTCAATGTGGCCCGCAACGCCGTCCAGGCGCTGGTCGAGTCCGAGACACCGAATCCGGTGATGACCCTCCGGACTCGCGCACGCCGCCAGTTCACCCTGGGCGCCCAGCGCCATCGTCTGGTCTGCGACGTCAGCGTGATCGACAACGGCCCGGGCGTCCCCGAGACGCTGCGCGAGACCCTGTTCTATCCGATGGTGTCCGGTCGTGCCGAGGGCAGCGGCCTGGGGCTGTCGATCGCCCAGTCGGTGCTGCACCAGCACGAAGGGCTGATCGAATGCGAGTCCGAGCCTGGACGCACCGAATTCCGTCTGTTGATTCCCCTGGAGATGAGTCATGACTGATACCGCTCGTGTAATGATCGTCGACGACGACCGGGCCATACGCTGGGTGCTCGAGCGCGCCCTGGCGCAGCCGGACCTTGAGGTCGAGGCGGTCGAGCGGGCCGACGGTATCCTCGATCGACTGCTGGCCGAGCCGCCCGACGTGCTGGTCACCGATATCCGCATGCCAGGTATCGACGGACTCGATCTGATGGCCAAGGTGCGCCAGGTGCACCCGGACCTGCCGGTCATCGTGATGACCGCCCATTCCGACCTGGACAGTGCGGTGGCTTCCTATCAGGGCGGGGCCTTCGAGTACCTGCCCAAGCCGTTCGACGTGGACGAGGCGCTGGCCCTGGTGCGACGTGCGGTGGCCCACGTGCGCGAGCGCCAGCGGCCGGTCAGCGTGCCCGAAGGACTCGACGCCGAGATCATCGGTGAGGCGCCGGCGATGCAGGAGGTATTCCGGGCCATCGGGCGCCTGGCGCACTCGCATATCACGGTGTTGATCAACGGCGAGTCCGGGACCGGCAAGGAGCGCGTGGCGCGTGCGCTTCATCAGCACAGTCCCCGCGCCGCCAATCCCTTTATTGCCCTCAATATGGCGGCAATCCCCCGGGATCTGATCGAGTCGGAGCTGTTTGGCCACGAGAAGGGCGCCTTCACCGGCGCCAGTGCCAGTCGCCAGGGGCGCTTCGAGCAGGCCAACGGCGGCACCCTGTTCCTCGACGAGATCGGCGACATGCCGTCGGAGACCCAGACCCGGCTGTTGCGGGTGCTGGCCGACGGCGAGTTCTATCGGGTCGGTGGTCATACGCCGGTCAAGGTGGACGTGCGCATCATCGCCGCGACCCACCAGGACCTCGAGACGCTGGTCGCCGATGGCCGCTTTCGTGAGGACCTGTTCCACCGCCTCAACGTCATCCGTGTGCACCTGCCAAGGCTGTCCCAGCGGCGCGAGGATATTCCCCGGCTGGCGCGGCACTTCCTGGTCGAGGCGGCCAAGGAGCTATCCACCGACGTCAAGGTGCTGACCCGCGAAGCCGAGGAGTTCCTGACCCGGGTGGACTGGCCCGGCAACGTGCGTCAGCTCGAGAACACCTGTCGCTGGCTGACGGTGATGGCCTCCGGGCGCGAGATCCTGGTCGAGGACCTGCCGCCGGAGCTGCGCGGCGGTGATGACAGCGCCGCAGGTGGGGACTGGCGTGAAGCCTTCCGCGCCTGGGCCGACAGCGCCCTGGCCTCGGGCCACACCCACCTGCTCGAGGAGGCGGTGCCGGACTTCGAGCGCATCCTTATCGAGACCGCGCTCAAGCACACCGCCGGGCGCAAGGGTGAGGCTGCCGAGCTGCTGGGCTGGGGGCGCAACACCTTGACCCGCAAGCTGAAGGTGCTGCTGCCGTCGCTGGCGGAAGACCAGGAGGTCTGAGCGGGCCGGGGCGGCGAGTCCGGGGGGCACCGGTTTAACCAGCCTGCCCGGACCGGCCTACCCCAAGGGGCATATCATCAGCCTGTTATCGGTGGCCTAGAGTGGTGGCGACGTTGCACCGCTACTCTCGGCGTCGGGGGTAGCGTCACGATTCTGAGGCCTACCCCCATGAACCTTTCACGCTCTCGTCGGCTTGGCCTGGTGGCCATGTCGCTGGTTTTCATCTCGAGCCTCTCGCTTGCCCAGGAGCGGTCCTCGCCACGCACCGTACCGGCCAACAGTGAGCCCGCTGCCAGCAGCGAGGATCTTGCTGCCATCGCCAAGGAAACCACCAACCCGGTGGGATCGGCCTGGATGCTGTGGATGCAGAACGACTATACCCACCTGGACGGCGACGACTTCGATGGTCGCTGGTCCAATTCCTTCAAGTTCCAGCCGGTCATGTCCTTCCCCTTCGAGATGGCAGACGACAACTGGAACCTGGTGGTGCGCCCGGTGTTCCAGTACAACTCGAGCCCGATGGACGAGAGCTTCGGTACCCTGGCCCGGGGCGGCAGCCCGCTGGAGATCGATCCCGACGAGTGGAGCCGCAATGCCCCCCATCGCGGGCGTACCGAGGGCCTGGGTGACACCGCCCTGGTGACCCTGGCCGGTCCGGCCCGCGCCGACGGCGTCATCTGGGGCCTGGGGCTGACCCAGATCTTCCCCACCGCCGAGCATGATGTGCTGGGCCAGGGCAAGTTCCAGGCCGGCCCGGCGGCTCTGATCGCGCGCCTGGCGCCCAATCCCGGCGGCTGGAACATGGGCCTGCTGGCTCAGCACTGGTGGTCCTACGCAGGAGAAGATGACCGCGAACACACCAGTCAGACCGATCTGCAGTACTTCCTCAACTACCGGCTCAGCGGCACCGAGCTGGTGGGCATGACGCCCAACGTGCGCATCAACTGGGAGGCCGACAGCGGCGAGAAGGTCAACTTCCCGATCGGCCTGGGCTATTCCAACGTGGTCCGCATGGGCAGCACCCCGGTTCGCCTGGCCGCCGAGATCCAGCACAGCGTGATCCGCGGTGATGAGTGGGATGCGGACTGGAACCTTCGATTGATGTTCATCCCGGTGGTCAAGAACCCGTTCATGTAACGGCGCTGGCAGCCTACGCAAAGGGGCCCCGCCATGGCGGGGCCCCTTTGCATCTGCGGCCGACCAGCAGGCCCGCTATCAGGCAAGCGTCAGCGGTTCGGTGCGGGCTTCGAGCCAGGCCAGCGCCTGGCCGTCGAGCCTCGGCGCCAGCCTGCGGCGGACCTCGTCGTGGTAGGCGTTGAGCCAGTCGATCTCGGCCTGATCCAGGGTGAACAGGTTCAGGCAGCGGGTGTCGATGGGACACAGGGTCAGGGTCTCGAACTCGAGGAAGTCGCCGAAGTCGCTGGGGGCCGCGGCGCGGTTGGCCACCAGGTTCTCGATGCGCACCCCCCACTGGCCGGGACGGTACACCCCAGGCTCGTTGGAGGTGATCATGCCTTCGCGCATGGCGGTATGTTCGGCGACGGAAGCGCCCGAGCTGATCACCTGAGGGCCTTCGTGGACGTTGAGGAAGTAGCCCACGCCGTGGCCGGTACCGTGACCGTAGTCGCGGCCGGTGGCCCACAGCGGCGCCCGCGCCAGAGCGTCCAGCCGCGAGGCGGCGATGCCCTCGGGGAAGCGCGCCCGCGACAGTGCAATCATGCCCTTGAGCACCAGGGTGCAGTCTTCGCGCTGAGCCTCACTGACGGTGCCGACCGGGACCATGCGGGTGATATCGGTGGTGCCACCGCGGTACTGGCCGCCGGAGTCGATCAGCAACAGGCCGTCGCCCTCGATCACCGAATGGGCCTCCTGGATCGCGCGGTAGTGGGGCAGGGCACCGTTGGCGTTGAAGGCGGCGATGGTATTGAAGCTCTCGCAGACGAAGTCCTCGTCCTTGGCGCGTTCCTCGTACAGGCGGGCCTCGACGTCCAGCTCGGTGACCCGTTCGCCGGCGGCGAAGGCGGCCTCCAGCCAGGCGAAGAAGCGACACAGGGCCGCGCCGTCGGCCTCCATGGCCTGACGCACGAAGCCGAGCTCGTGGGCTGTCTTGATGCCCTTGGCCAGGGTGCTGGGCTGGAAGGCTTCGACCACGGTCATCTCGTCCGGCAGGGCCTGGCGGGTCCCCAGCGTCAGCCGGGCCGGATCGATCAGCACCCGTTCGTCCCGCGGCAGGGCGGACAGCCGCGCCGCCCAGTCGGCGTAGTCGGCCACCTCGACGCCATCGGCCTTGAGCGCGTCGACCAGTTCGGGAGCGAGCTTACCCGGTGCCACGAACAGGGTGGCGGTGGCGCGACCGATCAGCAGATGGGAAAGGAACACCGGATTGAAGCCCACGTCGGCACCGCGCAGGGTGGTCAGCCAGGCGATGTCGTCCAGCGTCGACACCAGATGCCAGTCGGCGTGGTGCTCGGCCATGGCCGTGCGTACCCGGTCCAGACGCTGGCGCCGGGTCTCGTCCAGATAGCGGCCGGCGTGGGGTTCGATGGCCCCGCTCGGCAGGCTCGGGCGATCGCGCCAGATCTCGTCGAGCAGGTCGCTGTCACCGCGCAGGACGACGCCCCGTTCACCCAGGATGTCCTCGAACTGGCGGCCGTGGGCCAGGGACACCACCTGGGCGTCGTAGCCCAGGGTGTCGCCGGCCTCGAGGCGCTCGGCCAGCCACTGCATCGGTGCGCTGGCCTGGCCCTGGGTCAGCTTCATCATGCTGATGCCGGTGCCGGCGAGTTGCGCCTCGGCCTGCACGAAGTAGCGGCTGTCGACCCACAGGCCGGCCTCGTCCTGGGTCACCACCAGGGTACCCACCGAACCGTCGAAGCCGGACAGCCACTCGCGACCGGCCCAGTGCTCGGGCAGGTATTCGCTGTTGTGCGGATCGCTGGACGGTAGCCACCAGGCATCGATGGCGTGGCGGCGCATCGCCTCGCGCAGATCGCTCAAGCGTTGGCGAGCGGTATCGGCACTGGCTGAGGTCATGCTCAGACTCCTGTTCTGACAATGGCTTCGGCGTCCGCGCGGTGGGCGGCCGCCGGATCGATAAGACGGTGATGCTTCAGCATGCGCTTGAACACCGGCACGAGCAACAGCAGCACCCCGGCGAAGATCACCAGAGCGATGGCCGACCGCCCGAACAGTTCCGGCAACTGCTGAAGCTCCTCGGCGTTGACGTGACCGCCGATCAGGCCAGCCACCAGGTTGCCGAGGGCGGCTCCGGTGAACCACAGGCCCATCAACTGGCCCTGAGTGCGGCGCGGCGACAGCCCCGACATGGTGGACAGCCCCACCGGCGACAGGCACAGCTCGCCCAGGGTCAACAGCAGCATGCTGCCGACGATCCACCAGGGTGACACCAGCCCTGTGCCTGTCAGTACCTGTTGCGCCGCCAGCACCATCAGGCCGAAGCCGCAGGCCGCCAGCAACAGGCCGAGGACGAACTTCATCGGGCTACCCGGTTCCAGTCGGCGCCGACCGAGCGCCGGCCACAGCCAGCCGAACAGCGGACCCAGCAGCACGATGAACACCGGGTTCAATGACTGGAACCACAGGGTGGGGACCTCCCAGCCCATCACGTTGCGGTCGGTGTAGTTGGCCGCGAACAGGTTATAGGAGGTGGGCTGCTGCTCGAAGGCGGCCCAGAAGAAGGCGGCGGCGACGATCAGCACAAAGCAGATGGTGACGCGAATACGCTCGTCACCGCTGAGTCCGGAGAACAGCATCAGGTAGGCAAAGAAGCCCAGCGAGGCGACGATCAGCACGCTGGTCATGGCCTCGGCCACCGCGCGGGCGTGGATGGTCACCACGCCGGTAGCGACCAGCGCCACCAGGGCGGCGATCAGCGCCAGGCACAGCGACACGACGGGGCCGACGTGACGACGGCGCTGGGCCGGGGCGTCCCAGGTGGAGGCGCGGCCGCGCTCGGCGTCGGCGCGCTGCATGGCGGGCACCGCCCACAGGCGAAACAGCAGCAGTGCGATCAGCATGCCAAGGCCGCCCATGGCGAAGCCCCAGTGCCAGCCCAGCGAGTCCATCAGCAGCCCGGTGAACAGCGGCGCGAACAGGCTGCCGATGTTGATGCCCATGTAGAAGATGGCGAAGCCGCCGTCGCGGCGCACATCGCTTTCGTCATACAGGCTGCCGACCATCACCGAGATGCAGGTCTTGAATAGCCCGGTGCCGAGCACGATGAAGATCAGCCCGACGAAGAAGGCGACGGCACCGAGCAGGGCCGACAGCGCGATGGACAGATGACCGAAGGCGATCAGGATGGAGCCGTACCACACCGCCCGGCGCTGGCCGAGCCAGTTGTCGGCGAGCCAGCCGCCGGGCAGCGCGGCCAGATAGATGGCACCACCGTAGATGCCGACGATGGCAGCGGCGGTCTTGGGGTCGAAGCCGAGCCCGCCGTCGAACAGTGAGGCGGCGATGAACAGCACCAGCATGGGGCGAATGCCGTAGAACGAAAAGCGCTCCCACATCTCGGTGAAGAACAGTGGCCCCAGGGCGCGGGGGTGACCAAAGAAGCCCTTGTCGGCGGCCGAGCCGTCGGAGGAAGTGGATTGCATGAAACCAGGCCTTTTCAGGGTGGGAAGGCGAACGTCGACGCCTCTACATCAAGCGCCCCGGGACGGAGGCGGCATGCGAACAGAAAAACGTGTGAAGAACACGATAATGTGCGAGTCCGCAACAAAAATTGCTGTGGATCACGATTTGGGCGGTGAATTCTATGGAAATCACCGGTCAAGGGGAATACCTCTGCGGTCTGGCACCGTCAGCGTACGGACGTCTCAGCGAAAAGGCGTATGTCCAACATGAGCCAATAGCCTCTATATTGGTGAAATATCGACTTTTAGGGACTTCTTCGCCATGACGTCATCGCCGCCCCAGCGAGCACCTGCCAGAATCGAACTGACCGAAGTGGGGCTTCGTGATGGCCTGCAGAACGAGGCGCGGGTGCTGTCCACCGAGCACAAGCTCGAATTGCTGCACGGGCTTCACCGGGCCGGACTCAGGCGCTTCGAGCTGACGTCTTTCGTCAGTCCCCGGGCGGTACCGGCGCTGGCCGACGCCGCGGAACTGGTGGCCGCCGCCAAGGGGTTGGCGGATGCCCGCTTCAGCGCCTTGGTGCCCAACCTGCGCGGTGCCGAGCGCGCACTGGAGGTGGGCATCGATCGTGTGGTGCTGTTCGTGTCCGCTTCCGAGACCCACAACGCGCGTAACGTCAATCGCTCGATCGACGCCTCCCTGGCCGGTTTCGCCGATATCGTCGAGCGTCTGTCCGGCAGCGGTATCGAGGTACAGGGCGCCATCGCCACGGCCTTCGGCTGTCCCTTCGAGGGTGACCTGCCGGCCGGGCGCATCGGTGAGCTGGCGCGTCGCCTCGGCGAACTGGGTATCGATGACCTCACCCTTGGCGATACCACCGGCATGGCCACGCCCGCCGTGGTCTCGCGGGTGGTGGGTGAGATCGCCGAACAGGCCCCCGCGGCGCGGCCGATCCTGCACTTTCACAATACCCGGGGTCTGGCGTTGGCCAACGTCATGCAGGGGCTGTCGCTTGGCGTCACGCGTTACGAAAGTGCGGTCGGTGGTCTCGGCGGCTGTCCCTTCGCCCCAGGTGCCAGCGGCAATCTGGCCACCGAGGAGCTGATCTACCTGCTCGAGGAGCTGGGGCATGACACCGGCGTCTCGCTGGAGTCCTTGATCGAGGTGGCGGGGCTTGCCGCGCGGCGACTGGAACGTGCGCCGGGCTCTCAGCTGGCCCGAGCCGGCACTCGGCTCAGGCTGCATCGACCCGATGCGGTGCCCACCGCAAAGGGCTGAGCCAGATCCCTGAACCTGGCAAGACCAGACGACACCACCACAGACATACCGACGGATACGCAAACCTATGGATGCTAGCCCCGGCAGGGATGACAGCGACGACCCGCGGCCATCGACCCAGGACGCCACCGGCCTTGCCCCGGGCAGCCTGGCCGGCATACGTGTGATCGATCTGACCCGGGTGATCTCCGGCCCCTTCGCCAGCCAGATGCTGGGGGATCACGGCGCCGAGGTGATCAAGATCGAGACCCCGGGGGAGGGCGACGTGGTGCGCCGCCAGGGCAATATGGTCAACGGCTTCAGCGCCTACTTTGCCCAGTTCAACCGCAACAAGCGCTCGATCACCCTCAATCTGCGCGAGCCCGAAGGACGCCAGATCCTGAACCGCCTGCTCGAGGACGCCGACGTGCTGGTGGAGAACTTCCGCCCCGGGGTGCTGGCCAAGATGGGACTCGACGACGACACCCTGAGGCAGCGCTTCCCGCGCCTGGTGGTGGGGCGGATCAACGGCTTCGGTTCCACCGGGCCCTACCGCGACCGACCCGCCTACGATTTTGTCGCCCAGGCCATGAGCGGCTTCATGGGCGTCAACGGGGCCGAGGGGGGAGAGCCGATGCGCGCCGCGCCACCGATCAGCGACATGGTGGCGAGCCTCAACCTGGCCTTCGGGGTCAGCGCGGCACTGGTGCGTCGCGAGCGTACCGGCCAGGGCGAGATTCTCGAGACCGCCCTGACCAACGGCCTGGTGGCGATGCTGGGCTATCTGGCGGCGGAGTACTTCGCCACCGGCGAGGTCCCCCGGCGTACCGGCAATGACCATCCCATGCTCTACCCCTACGGCCTGTTCGAGGCCAGCGATGGCGAGGTCGCCATCGCCCCCAGCAGCGAGACCATGGTGCGTCGTCTGCTGGAGGCGCTGGGTCGTGTCGATCTGCTCGAGCAGCCGCGCTTCGCCGACAACGCCCAGCGCATGGCGCACCGCGAGGCGCTGCGCGAGATCCTCAACGAGGTGACGCGCCGGCGCAGTGTGGACGACTGGATCGAACACCTGAACACCGCCGGCGTGCCCTGTGGCCGAGTGCAGGATCTGCGCGAGACCTTCGATGACCCCCAGATCATCGACCAGCGCATGCGCCTGACCCTGGATCAGGGCGAGGCCGGACAGATCGCTACCACCGGCTTTCCGGTGAAGATGCGCGAGGCCCCGGCGATGATCCAGCGACCGGCGCCACAGCTTGGCGAGCATACCGACGAGGTACTGGCCGAACTCGGCTTCGGTGCCGACGAGTGTCGGGCGCTGCGCCAGCGCGGGATCGTCTAGGCTGGGTGGCGGTCCCCGCCGGACAACGCCAGGCGGGTGGCCGCGCAAGATGGCGACTCGACAACCGCCAGGCAATCCGCCAGATGGCCGGTGCCGGCTGGTGACAACGATGCAGGACCGCAGGACCGCAACACCCGAAACGCCAACAACGAAAACGCCAACAACGAAAAACAAGGAGCCTTCCATGCCCTCGACTCTGACCACTCGCCTCGGCCTGCCGCTGCTCGCGCTCGGCCTCGGTGTCTCGACCTCGGCCAGCGCCGTGCCCATCGACGAGTGCATCGCCCCGGCCGACCCCGGTGGCGGCTGGGACTTCACCTGCCGCAGCGTCGGAAAGCTGCTCACCGACCTGGAACTGACCGACGGCTCGGTGCAGGTCACCAACATGCCCGGCGGTGTCGGCGCGGTGGCCTTCTCCAACGTGGCCTCCAAGCGTGCCGATGACAGCAACCTGATCGTCGCCACCAGCACCGTGGGCATGACCCAGATTGCCCAGGGTCGCTATCCCGGGGGTGCCGAGACCATGCGCTGGCTGGGCATGCTCGGTACCGACGTCGGCGTCATCCTGGTCGACGACGACAGCGAGTACGAGTCCCTCGAGCAACTGCTGGAGGCCATCGTCGCCGATCCGACCTCGGTGGCCATGGCCGGCTCCAGCGGTGCCGGTGGCTGGGATCACATTCGGGCATTGATGCTGGCCAAGGCCGCGGGCCTGCCCGGCGACCAGGTCGGCGCCCTGCGTTGGGTGCAGTTCGACGGCGGCGGCCCCGCGGTAACCCAGATGATGGGCAACCACGTGGACGTGGTTTCCACCGACCTGGGCGAGGTCGCCGGCTTCATCGAGTCCGGTGACGTGCGGGTACTGGCGGTGATGTCGGACGATCCGCTGCCCGAGCCCTTCGACGAGCTGCCCACCGCGGTCAGCCAGGGCTATGACGTCACCGGCTACAACTGGCGCGGCTTCTACACCGGCGGCGAGGTCTCCGACGAGGACTACGCCAGCATGGTCGAAGACCTCGAGACCCTTTACGCCAGCGACGAGTGGAAGGACGTGGCAGCCCAGAATGGCCTGGTGCCGCTGTGGCGTGGCGGTGACGACTTCTCGAGCTTCGTCGAGGAATCCATCCAGCGCGTCGAGGCCATCTCGCGCGAGATCGGGGTTATTCAATGAGTCAGATGAGCGACCTCGACGCTCACCAGCATCGCCGGCCGGCCCAGGTCGGCGATCGCCTGGCCGGCGCGGTGCTGCTGGTGCTGGCGCTGGGGGCCTGGTGGCATTCTCATAGCTTCGTCACCGGCTTCATGCAGCCGGTGGGGCCGGGGGCTTTCCCCCGGCTGGTCAGCCTGCCGCTGGCGGCGCTGTCGGCCTACCTGATCCTGCGCCCGGGCTTCAACGAGCGCTGGCCGGATCGTGCCGGCCTGGCCCGGCAGCTGGCGGTGCTGCTGCTGCTGGCGGCCTACGCTGGCCTGCTCGAGCCGCTGGGGTTTGTTCCCGCCACCCTGGCCTGCGCCATCGTACTGACGCGGCTGTTCGGCGCGGCCTGGGGCCAGGCGCTGATCGCCGGCACAGGACTGGCGCTGGGGCTGTACGCACTGTTCGAGTTTGCCCTCGGCATGCCCTTGCCGGACGTGCCCTGGTGGGGAGGGGGACACTGATCATGGAAACGCTTGCCTTTCTTGCCCAGGGCTTCGCCGTGGCGACCCAGCCGGAATTTCTGCTGCTGGCGCTGATCGGCTGCGCCGTGGGAACCCTGATCGGGGCGCTGCCAGGGCTCGGCCCGGTCAACGGGGTGGCGCTGATGATCCCGCTGGCCTTCAACTTCGGCCTGGATCCCACCGCCGCGCTGATCCTGCTGGTCAGCGTCTACTATGGCTGCATGTACGGTGGGCGGATCAGTTCCATCGTGCTCAATATCCCCGGCGACGAGCCGGCGATGATGACCACTCTGGACGGCTACCCGATGGCCCTCAAGGGGCGCGGCGGCGAGGCCCTGGGGCTGTCGGCGGTGGCTTCCTTCGTCGGCGCCACCATCGCCACCATCGGGCTTACGCTGTTCGCGCCGCTGTTGGTGGACCTGGCGATCAAGTTCGGTCCGGCCGAGTACTTCGCGCTGTTCCTGCTGGCCTTTGCCACCATCGGCGGGGTGACCAGCGGCAGCTTTACCAAGAGTTTCATCGCCGCCTGTCTGGGCCTGCTGCTGGGGACCGTGGGCATCGACCCGGTGTCCAGCGTCGCGCGCTACACCTTCGGCACCTTCGAGCTCTATGACGGCATCGACTTTATCGTGGCCCTGGTGGGACTGTTCGCCATCTCCGAATGCCTGGTGTTTCTCGAACAGCGCCACGACGCCGACAAGCCGCATATCAAGCTGGGCTCGGCCTGGCCGGGGATGAAGGCGTCGCTGTCGTGCAAGGGCACCATCGGTCGTGGCTCGCTGATCGGCTTCGTCTCCGGGGTGCTGCCCGGCGCCGGCGCCTCGCTCGGCAGCTTCCTGTCCTACATGCTCGAGAAGCGCTGGCTGGGAGCCAAGGGGGACTTCGGCAACGGCGACCCGCGCGGCGTGGCCGCGCCCGAGGCAGGCAACAACGCCGCCGCCGGTGGCGCGCTGATTCCGATGCTGTCGCTGGGCATTCCCGGCAGCGGCACCACCGCGATTCTGCTGGCCCTGCTGCTGTCGATGAACATCACCCCGGGGCCGCTGTTGTTCGCCCAGCAGCCCGAGATGGTGTGGGGCCTGGTGGCGGCGCTGTTTATCGGCAACATCATGCTGCTGGTGCTCAACGTACCGCTGGTGGGACTGTTCGCCCGGGTGCTGCAGGCCCCCAGCTGGCTGCTGATGCCGATGGTGGTACTGATCGCCTTTGTCGGGGTCTATTCGCTCAACAACAGCCCCTTCGATCTGTACATGATGCTGGCCTTCGGGGTGCTCGGCTATGTGCTCAGAAAGCTCGAGATTCCCACCGTGCCGGTGGTGCTCGGCCTGCTGCTGGGCGGACAGATGGAGTTCAATCTGCGCCGGGCGATGTCGATCAGCGGTGGTGACTGGAGCATCCTGGTCAACAGCGGGATCTCGATCGGGATCTACGCCTTCGCCGCCACCCTGATCGTGGCCGGAGCGGTCTACGCCATGATGCTCAAGCGTCGGCTGGCGTAGAGAAGCGTCGCTAAAGCGTCGCTAAAGAAAGAGGGCCCGGTGGAGGTGTATCCACCGGGCCTTTCCATCGACTTTCCATCGACTTTCCATCGATGCGCCTAGGGCCTGTCGCGAGGGTCTTGCAGACCTCGCGGTCGTGGCCTTGCAGGTGTCGTCCCGGGTGTCAGAATGGAGGGCCACAAGGAGGGGCCATCGATGAAGACCATGAACTGGGAACGACTGCTCGATCCGGGCCGACTGCACGATCCGCGCGGCGGGACTCGTGACGAGGTGGGACGCAGTCCCTTCCACAAGGATCACGATCGCATCGTCTTCGCCGGCTCCTTTCGCCGCCTGGGACGCAAGACCCAGGTGCATCCCCTCACCGACAACGACCATATCCACACCCGCCTGACCCACTCGCTTGAAGTGGGCTGCGTCGGCCGTTCGCTGGGCATGAGCGTGGGCGAGCTGCTGCGTGACCGCCTGCCCGACTGGATCACTCCGGCGGATCTGGGGGTGATCATCCAGGCGGCCTGTCTGGGGCACGACATCGGCAACCCCCCTTTTGGCCATGCCGGTGAATACGCCATCCGCGACTGGTTCAAGTGCGCCGAGGTCAACGGCAGCGGGCTGCTCGAGGGACTGTCGCCGCTGGAGCGCGAGGACCTGCTGACCTACGAAGGCAACGCCCAGGGCTTTCGTATCGTCACCCAGATCGAGTACAACCAGTTTCGCGGCGGCATGCGCCTGACCGCAGCGACCCTCGGTACCCTGCTCAAGTATCCGTGGACGGTGACCCACGGTGGCAAGGCCGGCAAGTTCGGCTGCTATCAGAGCGAACTCGGTGCACTTGAGCAGGTGGCCGACCATCTGGGACTGATTCCCCAGGGCGAGCACCGCTGGTGTCGCCATCCGCTGGCCTGGCTGGTGGAGGCCGCCGATGACATCTGCTACGCCCTGCTCGACCTCGAGGACGGGGTGGAGATGGATATCCTGGCCTTCGACGAGGTGGCCGAGATCCTGACCCAGATCGCCGGTGGCGAGCCGTCGGACTACGCCGAGATGAACCGTACCGGTGTGTCTCAACGCCGGCGTATCGCGGCGCTGCGAGGGGCGGCCATGGAGCGAGCGGTCACCGACGTGGGCCAGGTGTTCGTCGAGCATGAGCAGGAGCTGCTTTCCGGGACGCTTCAGGATGACCTGCTGGAGCTGTGCCACCCGGATCTGGACTGGGGGGTCAAGCTGGCCAAGCAGCTGGCGCGCAAGCGCATCTTCCGCAATACCCGCAAGGCCAAGCTGGAGATCGGTGCCTACACCACCCTCGGCATTCTGCTCGAGGCCTTTATCGGCGCGGCCCACGAGTTGCACCACACCGGCCATTCGAGCTTCAAGCACCAACGGGTGCTGGCGCTGATCGGCGAGAACACCCCGCTGCCGTCCTGGTCCCTGTACGACAGCTATCGACGCATGCTCGACTTTATCGGTGGGATGACGGACCACTACGCGGTCGACCTGGCGCAAGAGATGGGCGGCAAGCTACGTGGTGATTGAAAAACTGAGTGTGTTCAGGCGGTAAGCGCGGGGTGATTGAACCAGGGCGTTCCGGCCAACAGAGTCCAGCGGCGGACGATAGGGCGTTTGTCGCTGCACGGCCTAAGTCAATGGATGACGTTTGATGCAGCAAGACTGCTTATACTGGGGAAAACGATAACAAGGTATGGCCCGTGAAAAGGAAATCCTCCCCCGCCTCTTCCGATCAAGGCTTTGATGCGATCGACAAGCCCACCTTCTTCGGTTCGCTGTTTCTCCTCCTTGCTGTCACTCTGCCTCTGGTGGTGTTCCCCGAACAGGGAGCAACCTGGGTCATCGCGGCCAAGAACTTCATTACCAATGAGCTCGGTGTGCTGTATCTGGCCCTGGGGCTCGGGGCCAGCGGCTTCATGCTGTTCATCGTGTTCAGCGATATCGGCCAGATCAAGCTGGGTGACCCTGAGGAGCAGCCGGAGTTCTCGACCCTGTCCTGGGCGGCGATGCTGTTCTGCGCCGGTATCGGCGCCTCGATCCTCTACTGGTCGATGATCGAGTGGATCTACTACTACCAGGCGCCACCCTTCCATGTGGAACCTCAGTCGCCGGATGCGGCACGCTGGGCGGCGGCCTACGGTATCTTCCACTGGGGGCCGGTGGCCTGGTCGATCTATCTGATCCCGGCGATTCCCATTGCCTACTTCTACTACGTGCGCAATCACAGCGTGCTCAAGATCAGCGAGGCGCTGATGCCGGTGCTGGGCGAGAGCCGAGCCCACCGCTGGCCGGGCAAGCTGATCGACGTGCTGTTCGTGTTCGGTATGCTGGGCGGCGGTGCCACCACCCTGGGACTGGCGGCGCCCTTGATCAACGAGGGGCTGCATGAGCTGTTCGGTTTTCCGAAGACCCTGGCGACGCGCATCTTCGTGCTGATGCTGTGTACCGTTGTCTTCGGCTACAGCGCCTTCGTCGGCCTCAAGAAGGGCATCAAGGTGCTGTCGGACATCAACTTCTGGCTGGCGGTATCGCTGCTGACCTTCGTCTTCATCGTCGGGCCGACCCAGTTCATGGCCAGCACCGGCCTGGATGCCCTTGGCAGGGTGCTCAGCAATCTGGTGCACATGGGCACCTGGACCGAGCCCTTCGCCCGCTTCGAGAATTTCCAGGACACCCACTTCCCTCAGGACTGGACCATCTTCTACTGGGCCTGGTGGCTGGTGTTCGCCCCCAGCGTCGGCCTGTTCATCGCGCGCATCTCCCGCGGCCGCACCATCCGCTCCATGGTCGCGGGCTCGATCTTCTTCGGTACCCTGGGATGCGCCCTTTTCTTCATCATCCTCGGCAACTACGGTCTCTACCTGCAGCTGTCCGGCACCCTGGATCTGGTCACCATCCTTAATGAGCAGAGCCCCACGGCGGCGATCTTCGCTACCCTGTCGACCCTGCCGCTGAGCTACCTGGTGATCTTCGCCTTCACCCTGCTGGCGCTGATCTTCACCGCCACCACTTTCGACTCCATCTCCTACATCCTGGCGGCGGTGGTACAGAAGGAGGTCGACGAGGAACCGATGCGCTGGAATCGACTGTTCTGGGCCTTTGCGCTGTCGTTCATGCCGGCGGTGCTGATGTTCATCGGTGGACTCGAGACCCTGCAGACGGCCTCGGTGGTAGGGGGGGTGCCCTTGCTGCTGGTGGCGCTGTTGTTGTGCATCTCGACCGTCCGGGCGGCCCACTACGATCTGCGCTATCAGCCCGACTACACCGACAAGGAAATCTATATCGAGGAATTCCCCGAGGATGATCCCTGGACCGAGGAAGGCACCTGGGAGTTGCCGGAAGGGGAGCACCACGGTGTCGATCATGACGACAAGCCCCACCAGGAGGGCGACCCGGCGAGCCATCCTTCACGGCTGTAATCAGCGCTCAACGCCGACTGCCCGGGCCACCGTCATTGCGACGGTGGCCCGTTTTCTTGTGGTCGATCCTGTGAAGGGGGATAGCTCCGAGAGCGGCGACCAGCAAGGATCAGGCCGCCTGGCGCCAGCTATCCTGCTCGAGGTGTTCGAGGATCGCCTCTCCCACGCTGGTCTCGGGGGAGTCGATGCCCTGGTTGCCGAACAGGCGGTTGAACTCCAGCACCATCGGGGCGTCGTCGACCATGGCGATGTCGAAGCCGGCGTGATCGATGCCCAGGCGCTGGGCCAGGGTGGTGGCAAGCTCGATGGCGGAGGCCGGCACCGGGTCGTGGCGGATCTCGCCGCCGCGTGCCACATTGGTGCGAAAGTCGCCCAGCGGGCTCTCGCGCCAGTAGGCGGCCAGCACCCTGCGCCCGACCACCACGATGCGCAGGTCGCGTTCGATGGGCAGGTAGCGCTGGGCGTAGAGCAGATTCTCGCTGGACAGGTGATCGATCAGCGCCTCGCGGGAGCGAATCAGGCGCACGCCCTCGCCCATGGAGCTGCGCACCCGCTTGACCACGAACGGGTAGCCGAAGCGCGCCTCCACCTGGTGGATGGCGTCTGAATTGACCCCGAGGATGGCGGTATCGGGCGTTGCCTCGGGGCAGCAGGCCTGGAAGGCGCGGGTCTGTTCGATCTTGTCGTGACCCAGGTGATAGCTGGGTAGACTGGGAAAGACGCGCGGATTGAGGCCGTAGGCCAGGGCATTGATCTGCCAGTATTCGGGGAACAGCAGGGCGTCGGCATCGGCCAGGGCCTGGCGATGGTCATTCATGTGCTCAGGCTTGATGTATCGCGCCCCCGGGACCCCCAGACTCCGTAACGGATCGAAGGTGATCAGGTTCATGAGACAGTCATCCGAGAAAGACGAAAGAGGATTGAAGCGAGGCGGCGCACCTTGCCAACTGTGGTCGCCGATTGCAAGGCGGCAGGGCGGCCGGGGAGCCCGTCGACGGCAACCATGGCGCGCGCTGGCTGCGGTGCTGCTGGCCCTCACCATGGTCGCTGGCGCCCAGGCCCACGAGCCGCAGGAGCAGCGTGAGGCACTGGAGGATCTCGAGCGAGAGCACTTCGATCATTATGTGCTGGCGCTGACCTGGCATCCCGGGTTCTGCGCCAGCCGTCGTCAGCCGCCACGAGAGTGCCGGGATCCGTCGCTGATGGTCGGGGCCGACGATGGCTTCGTGATCCACGGGCTGTGGCCGTCACGCCCCGTCAGGCTGATCTCACAGGGCGTCAGTGTCAGCGAGTGGCGCCGCCAGGGCTGCTTTCTTGAACGCCCGAGGCCAGCGGGCGATTTCTGCCAGGCAGGGCCTGCCATCGATATCGGCTCATCGCTTGAACAGGAGCTCGACGACGCCATGCCCGGCAGGGCCAGCTGCCTCGACCGTTACGAGTACGCCAAGCACGGTGCCTGCCTGTCGATCAGCGATGATGACTTCTTCGACGGTGCCCTGGCGCTGACCGAGATCGTCAACGCCGGGGCCCTGGGGGACTTCATGCGCGACAACCGAGGTTCGACGGTCAGGCGCAATGCGCTGATCGCGGCCTTCGAGGAGGCTTTCGGCCGGGGTACCGGCAGCTCCCTGTCGCTGCAGTGCGGGGGCTCGGGCAACCGACTGCTCACCGAGGTGCGCATCGGCCTGGAGGCGGAGCATATCGATGACTTCCCGGCCAGAAAGAGCTTCGCTCCGGTGGATCATGGACGCTGCCCCAGCCGGATCGAGCTGCGCCGCTTCTAGATGGACGGGCCTTCCAGGTGGCCAAGTTCCCGCGTCAGTGTTCGCCGGTTCAAGGCCTCGATGACCCGGTCGTGCAGCGTCGGATCCATCGGCGCGATACCAGGGCAGGCGTCGGTCAGATGGGCGGCAAGCCCTTCTCCGCTGACCACGGCAAGATCGTCGTCGGGGACCTCACGTTCGATCTTCCAGCCGGGCAGGGCAAGGATGCCCTTGACCGGCACCGGCTGCCCCAGTTCGCGACATAGCCAGGAAGCGACCCAGCGGGTGGCCTGGCGGGCCTTGCGCTGGGGGCGTCGCTCCATCCAGCCGGGAAAGCGCAGGCGCTCGTGTTCGACCACCACGGTGTCCTCGGTCTCGCCGGCGGGACTGATGGCCGGGGTGCGGGCACGGGTCTCGATGACGAAGACGGCGTGGGGGGTGATCGCCACGTGGTCGATCACGAAGGTGTCGGCGGGTACGTCGTGGAACACGAAGTAGGGGTGGGCTTCGGGACGAATCAGGCGTTCGAGCTCCTGGCCCACGGCCAGTTCGCAGGCGAGCCCCAGCTTCAGTCGACGGATACGCTGGTAGTCACGCATCAGTCGGAAGCTGACCACGATCGCCAGCAGTGTGCACAGCACACCGTAGAGCGCCCATTCGATCCAGTTCTGGTGGCGCGAGAACAGCATCCTGCCCATGCCGTAGACCAGTGGGGTCAGCACCAGTACGGGGCCGAGGGCGGCGTTGAGGAACAGGGTGGCGAAGGCGCGATCCAGCCGATCGCGCAGGGCCTGCCCAGGCTCACGCAGTGGATGGGCGTCGAACGGCGAGCGTACTCGCGCGTCGTGCAGGCTTCGGAGTGCCACCACCACCGTGGCGGCCGCCGCGAGGGGGAACAGAAAGAACAGCGGCAGCAGGTAGTCCAGCCAGGCCATCGGCACTCCTTGCCCGTGAAGAATCCCGTCCATTGTAGACAACGACGTGCCTGTTGGGCCATGGCGCCCTTGGTCTTATCGATCGCCCGGGGGTAGTCTTGGCCTTGGGGGCTGGGCTGACGGGCCTGCCCCGGGTGTTGGTGCGCGGTCACAAGGGGAGGAGCAATGACGAATGTCGGCGGCGGTAGCGAGGCTCGAACTTGCGTCAACCGAGACGCGTCAGCGTCGGCGATGGATGCGCTGTACGCTCTCGTCTGTCGTCACCGGCGCATCGCGGTGCTTAGTGGCGCCGGCATCAGCACCGCCAGCGGTATCCCCGACTATCGCGACGCCCAGGGCGAGTGGAAGCGTTCGCCGCCGATCGACCATCGCGACTTCATGTCTCGCCACGCCTCGCGTCAGCGCTACTGGGCGCGGGCGATGATCGGCTTTCGTGTGCTCAATGAGGCCAGCCCCAACGCGGCGCACCGGGCCATCGCCGAGCTCGAACTGCGCGGCAAGGTCTCCGGGGTGATCACCCAGAACGTCGATGGTCTGCACCAGCGCGCGGGGACCCGGCGGGTCATCGATCTGCACGGCAGGGCGGATCTGGTGGTGTGCATGAGCTGCGGTGCGCGCCAGATGCGCCATGCCCTGCACGATGAGCTGGCACGCTGCAATCCGCAGTGGGTGGCGCAAACGTCTCCGGTGCGGCCTGCGCCGGATGGCGATGCGGACCTGGAGGCGGACTTCTCGAGCTTTCGGGTGCCCTCCTGTGGCCGCTGTGGCGACGGTATCTGGAAGCCCGATGTGGTGTTCTTCGGCGACAACGTGCCAGCGGCGACGCTGGCCAGCGCCCGAGGGCTGCTCGAGGACAGCGACGCCCTGCTGGTGGTCGGCAGTTCGCTGATGGTCTATTCCGGCTTTCGCTTCGTGCGCGAAAGCGTGAAGGCGGGACGCCCGGTGGCCTGCATCAATCTGGGGCGCACCCGCGCCGATGAACTGTTCGACGTCAAGCTCGAGGCCCCGGCGGATCAGGCGCTGGAAGCGCTGGTCCAGGATCTGGGCTAGGCGCCGCCCCAGCCACTTCTTAGACGAGCCAGAGCTCAGCCTCCGGCCAGCTTGACCCTGTAGCCTTTCTTCTCCAGGGCGTCTTTCAACACCTGGCGATGGTCGCCCTGGATCTCGATGACGCCGTCCTTCAGCGCGCCACCGGTGCCGCAGCGCTTCTTCAGCTCCTTGGCCAGGGCCTTCAACTCCTTGTCGGCAAGCGGCACGCCGTCGATGGTGGTGACGCCCTTGCCCTTGCGTCCGCTGGTTTCCCGGCGGATTCGCACCACCCCATCCAGGCTGGCCAGGCGCGCCTGGTCCTGGATCTCGTCGCAGCGGCAGGCGTCCTTCGGTTCACGGCAGTCCGGGCAGATGTCGCCGTGTTCGGTGGAGTAGACCAGCGAGCCGAGTTGTTCCTTCAGCGATGCCATGGTGGTGCGCTCCTGTCGGGTGGTGCGATGGTGCGGTCGAATCAGGCCAGCTGGACCGGGATGGCGTTGCTGGTGTGGCTGATCTCGTTGCCTTCCTGGAGGTAGACCAGGGAGGGCTTGTGCTGGTCGAGTTCGCTGTCGCTGTAGTGGGCGTAGCTGCAGATGATCACGCGCTGGCCTTCGCTCGCCAGGTGGGCAGCGGCGCCGTTGACCGAAATCACCTTGGAGCCTTCCTCGGCACGGATGGCATAGGTGGTGAAGCGCTGGCCGTTCTCGACGTTGTAGATCTGGATCTGTTCGTTTTCGCGGATACCGGCGAGGTCGAGCAGTTCACCGTCGATGGCGCAGGAGCCTTCGTAGTTGAGCACGGCGTGGGTCACGCGAGCCATGTGCAGCTTGGCCTTGAGCATGATGGTGTACATCTAGGGGGCTCCTATCGAGGTAGCGTCACAGTGAGGTTGTCGATCAGTCGCGTGGCGCCGAGACGGGCGGCCACCAGCAGGATGGCGTCACGGGTGGTGGCGGTCACCGCGCCGAGGTCACGGGCGCGCAGCTCCAGATAGTCGGGAGCAAAGCCGTGGGAGGCCAGACGCGCGCGGCCCTCTGTCAGGGTGGCGTCGATGTCGGCGCCGGCCTCGAGGCTGCGCGCAAGCATTGCCAGTGTGGCCTGCAGTTCGGCGGCGGTGGCGTGCTCGGCCTCGCTCAGGTAGCCGTTGCGCGACGATAGCGCCAGACCCGAGGCCTCGCGCACCGTGGGCACCCCGACGATCTCGATTGGCATGTGCATGTCGCGGACCATGCGGCGAATGACCGCCAGTTGCTGGTAGTCCTTTTCGCCGAAGCAGGCGACGTCCGGCTGGACGATATGGAACAGCATGCTGACCACGGTCGAGACGCCGTCGAAGTGGCCGGGTCGGGCGCCGCCACACAGGCCTTCGCTGACCTCGGGTACCCGCACCAGGGTCTGGCCGTCGAGGCTGTCGGGGTACATGGTCGCCGGGGTCGGGGTGAACACCATGTCGCAGCCAGCGGCCTCGAGCTTGGCCAGGTCCGCCTCGAGGGTGCGCGGATAGTTGTCCAGGTCTTCGCTGGGGCCGAACTGCAGCGGATTGACAAAGATCGAGGCGACCACCAGGTCACAGCGCTCGCGGGCCGCTTCCACCAGCGCCAGGTGGCCCTGGTGAAGGTTGCCCATGGTCGGCACCAGGCCGATGCGGGCACCACTGCGGCGGTGAGGCGCGAGCGCTTCGCGAAGCTTGGCGATGGCGGAATGGACGTGCATCGCAGACCTCCTAGAAGCAGTGCTCGGCAGCCGGGAACTCCCGCGCCAGCACCGCTTCGTGGTAGCGACGGAAGGCGCCTTCGATGTCCTCGGCTTCGGCCAGGAAGTTCTTGACGAAGCGCGGGGTCCGCCCGTGGGTCACGCCGAGCACGTCGTGCATCACCAGGATCTGGCCGTCGGTGTCGGGGCCGGCGCCGATACCGATCACCGGCACTTCCAGAGCTTCACTGACGGCACGACCGAGACTCGCCGGCACGCACTCCAGCAGGATCACCGAGGCGCCGGCCTCGACCAGCGCTCGGGCGTCCTCGAGGATACGGCTGGCGGCTTCGGCCTCGCGTCCCTGGACCTTGTAGCCACCGAGCTGATGCACGGTCTGGGGGGTCAGCCCCAGATGGGCGCAGACGGGCACCCCGCGACGGGTGAGTTCACGGATGTCATCGGCCATCCAGCCCTCACCCTCGACCTTGACCAGCTCGGCGCCGGCCCGCATCAGCGCGGCGGCGTTGTCCAGCAGGCGCTCGCGACTGGGATTGCCCATGAATGGCAGATCGACCATCAGCAGGCTGTCGCCCTTGCCGCGTGCCACGCAGCGGGTGTGGTAGAGGATGTCGTCCATGGTGACCGGCAGGGTGCTGTCGTGCCCCTGCAGGACCATGCCAAGGGAATCCCCGACCAGCAGCACGTCGATGCCGGCGCGCCCGGCGGCGGCGGCAAAGGAGGCGTCATAGGCGGTCAGGCAGCTGAAGGGTTCACCGGCGCGCTTGCGAGCCTTCAGCGAGCTCAGGGTGACGGAAGTCATGGCGTGTTCTCGTGTTGGCGGTGGGGCGACTTCTATGACCGCCCCAGAGTGATCACCGCGGATTGTTACCGATGGGTGAATCTGTGTCGATAGGTAACGTTGACCAAGGCAGAGCAGGGTTCAAGGTAACAGCGACCAAAGTGGTAGAGGTCGATCGGCGTCTAGTGAGTGCCTGGAGGCTTCGGGCCACCTGGGGTCCAGGTGCTCAGCGAACGGCCTCGGTGGCGTTCAATGGGGATAGATCACCCGAGGTGAGGGCGCCGTTCCAGCGCTCGGCCAGCGATGCCAGGGTCTGACCGTCGGGCAATCTGAGGTCTGTGGCGATCTCGGCCAGCGGCAGTACCACGAAGGCGCGGTTTACCAATTCCGGGTGTGGCAGCGTGAGGCGCGGGTGGCGCCACTCGGCGTTGCCCATCCACAACAGGTCGAGATCCAGGGTGCGGGGCCCCCAGTGGCGCTGGCGTACGCGTCGATGACGTTGCTCCAGCGCCTGTAGTTGGTCGAGCAGGGCCAGCGGCGACAGCCGGGTGTGGAGTTCGGCCACGGCGTTGACGTAGTCGGGCTGGTCCTGGGGACCGACCGGGCGGCTGGCGTACAGCCGAGAGGCCGCGACTCGACGCGTCAACGGCAGCCGGTCGAGCTCCTCGAGAGCCTGCTCGACCTGACGACGGGGGGCGTCGAGATTGCTGCCGAGGCCGATAAAGGCCTGGGTATGGCGCCCCACCTGGCTCACTCGTCCGACTGCGGCGGTTGTTGCGGGCGCGGCTTGCGCCGCCGGCGACGGCGCTTGCGCGGGGCGGCGGTGCCGGCAGGGTCGGCGCCTACCTTGCCCAGCAGACGGCGCTGTTCGTGCTCGTCGGCTTCCTGAAAGGCGGTCCACCAGTCACCCAGTCCCGGTTCGAGTTCGCCGGCGGCCTCGCGCAGCAGCAGGAAGTCGTAGGCGGCACGGAAGCGCGGATGGTCACGGGTCTGGAAGGCACGCTTGCCACGACGTAGCGGCAGACGCTGCTGCAGGTCCCAGATGTCTCGCATCGGCATGCTGAAGCGCTTGGGCAGTGATACGTGCTGCAGCTCGCGGCTGATGACCTGCTGGGCGGCGGTCTGCAGGGCCGGAACGGGAGGCATGCCGTCGGCCTCGAGATCACGCTGGCGCAACTGCACCGGCCCCCACATGAAGGCGGCCAGCAGGAAGGCGGGCGTGACCGGGCGATCCTCGCGAATGCGACGGTCGGTGCTTTCCAGTGCCTGCTCGATCAGCGGCTCGGCCCAGGGTAGCTCGGCCATGCACTCGTCGGCTTCGGGGAACAGCATCGCGAACAGGCCATAGTCCCGCAGCAGACGGAAGGTGGTCAGACCCTCGCCGGACAGGAACAGCTTGAGGATCTCGTCGAATAGCCGCGCCGGAGGAATCTGCAACAGCAGCGGCGCCATCTCGGCGATCGGCGCCTCGGTATCCGGGGCGATATCGAAGTCGAGCTTGGCGGCGAAGCGGATGGCCCTGAGCATGCGCACCGGGTCCTCGCGGTAGCGGGTCTCCGGGTCGCCGATCAGGCGCAGGGTACGCGACTCGATGTCGTCGACCCCGCCGGCGAAGTCATGCAGGCTGAAGTCGGCAATGCTGTAGTACAGGGCGTTGACGGTGAAGTCGCGACGCAGTGCGTCTTCCTCGATATTGCCCCAGACGTTGTCGCGCAGCAGCAGGCCGTCATCGGACTGGGAGGCGACATGCTCGCCGTGGTCGTCACGGGGCTTGCCACGGAAGGTGGTGACCTCGATGACCTCGCGGCCGAAACGCACGTGCACGATACGGAAGCGACGGCCGATGATGCGTGAATTGCGAAACAGCTGCTTGACCTGCTCCGGCGTGGCGTCGGTGGCCACGTCGAAATCCTTGGGAGCGATCCCGAGCAGGGAGTCACGCAGGCAGCCTCCGACCAGATAGGCTTCGTAGCCGGCGTTGTGCAGGCGGTAGAGCACCTTGAGGGAGGCTTCGCTGAACTGGCGACGGGACACGGGGTGTTCGTCGCGTGTGAGTACGCGGGGCATCGGCGGTCCTGCGGCGGCTTCCTGAGCGCCGAACAGCGACTTCAAGTGCTCGCCTGGGCTCTGTAGAAAGCGGGTAAATCCTTTGATCATGCGGCGATTTGGACTCGCGGGGTACGGAAAGGTGATGAGTGTAGCGGACGCTCCCGGCCTTGCAAAGCGCAGTGGTCAAAGCCGCTCGGGTGTCAAGGACGACAGTCGGCGCAGTGTTCGAGCTGCGAAGAGGCGCAAAGCGTCTTGTTGCCCATGGCGATTTCGCCCTTGGGGGCTGTCTCGTCTGGCGGGGCAACGACTGGCTTGATGCTCGGAGGCCAGACAGCAGAAGGGGAGGCCAAGGGCCTCCCCATCAAAGCAGGATGCAGCGTCCGTGCTGCTAATTTTTCTTCGTGATGGCGCATCGCCTTGAATACGCACCACAGTCACCAAGGAGTTTCAGGCAAGCAATGATGTTGTTGTTATTGGCGCTCCTGACGGCGACCGTCTCGTATTCAAAACAATAGTCCAACCACGACGGCATGGGATCATGCCTCCTCCCGGATTATTGGCATTGTTGCCGGGAGTGCGCTCTGACGACCCTGTTGTTCTTGTTGGTCGGTCATCGTTGGCGCGTCGCGTCCTGGTACTCCGGGCCTCGTCGTCTTGTTGTTGTTCGACGAGTGATAGCTCCGCAGGTCCGTATTGTTGTTGTCAAGGCTGCGGTGCCTAGTGCCCAATCCGCCTGCTTCACCTGGAAGCGTTGTTGTTGTTGGGGCGGCGGATTCGATCGTGGCAGTGCAGGTTATTGTTGTTGGCTGCCCACGATCGCCGGAATTTGTTGTTCTTGCCCAGACTTACTGCAGTTGTCGTGCCTACTTTGATTTTTTTCTTTTTTATCAGCCACTTGCTTCATTGTCGTTGGTTCGAAGCAAGCCGCCGGGTCATTTGTGTTACCTCGGGCTACCCATTTTGGCGCACTCCCCTGTGTGGGATGGTAACAACCGGTGCATCAAGAGGTAGCTGGCGTGCAGGGCCTACAATGCCTGTATTGATCGCTACAGACACTTGCACCATGGTCGAATGAACCAAAGCAGGGGGCATGGCAGGAAGCGGCAGGCAAGGGCGAGCCGAGGGGTGAGTCGAGGGGTGAGTCGAAGGGAGGGCAAGGTGAGTGGCCCAAGGGAGGCCGGGGCGAAGCGCGGGGCCAGGGCCCCAGGGTGTCGAGCCTGTGGTCTCGCGTCAGTGGCGCCGCGCCGCCTTCTTGCGCGGGATGCCCAGACGCTGGCGGCGCTCCCACAGGCACTTGCGTGAAATTCCCAGCTTGTTGGCCAGCTCCGTCTCGCTCATCTGGTCCTGATGTTCGAGTACGAAGTGCTGGAAGTAGTCTTCCAGCGACAGGTCGTCCTCGGTAGCCGTGTCGGATCTTTCGGAGGCGGGCGCCTCCAGTGACGTGGCTGCCTCCTTGGGGGGACTGGGCGGGCGCGTTACCGGCACCGTTGCCAGGCCCAGGTCGTCCGGATGGATCAACTGGCCTTCAGCGAGGATCACGCCACGCTCCAGGGCATTTTCCAGCTCCCTGACGTTGCCTGGCCAGGGGTAGTCGGCGATGTCCCGCCGTGCGGCGCGAGACAGGTGCAGACCGTCGCGGGCGTGGCGCTTGCAGGCCTTGGCCAGCAGCACGTCGGCAATCTCGAGAATGTCGTCCTCGCGCTCGCGCAGCGGAGGCAGGTCGATCTGCATGACGTTCAAGCGGTAGTAGAGATCGAGACGGAAGTCTCCGCTGCGTGACAGGGCGCGCAGGTCACGGTGGGTGGCAGCGATCAGCCGAACGTCGACGTGGCGCGTCTCCACCGAACCGATGCGGCGTATCTCGCCTTCCTGCAGCACCCGCAGCAATCGGGCCTGGGCGTCCAGCGGCAATTCGCCGATCTCGTCGAGGAACAGGGTGCCGCCGTCGGCGGCCTCGACCAGTCCGGTACGCATGGCGCTGGCCCCGGTAAAGGCGCCCTTCTCATGACCGAACAGCTCAGATTCGATCAGCGTCTCGGGGATGGCTGCACAGTTGACGCAGACCAGCGGCGCCTCGGCACGGCGGCTCTGCTGGTGCAGGGCCTTGGCCACCAGCTCCTTGCCGGTACCGGATTCACCCTGAATCAGTACCGTCACGTCTGCCGGGGCGGTCTTGCGGATACGGGTGTAGACCGCCTGCATCGCCGGGCAGTTGCCGATCATGGTGTGGCGCCGTCCACCCTCGTCGGCGATGGCGGGCGGCGTGCTGCGCTGACTCGCCTGGCGGTGCAGTACTCGAGCCACGGTTTCCAGCAGTTCATCATGATCAAACGGCTTGGCGACGTAGTCCACCGCGCCGAGTTTCAGCGCATCCACCGCCGAGCGCATGCTGGCGTAGCTGGTCATGATCAGTACCGGGCAGGGGGCGGCGGCCTTGATCAGGTCGGTGCCGGGTGCACCGGGCAGGCGCAGGTCGCTGATGATCAGGTCGTACTCGCCAAAGCCCTGCCCGCATGCCTGCTCCACCGACTCGCATTCGCACACGCGGTGGTCGTGGCGTTCGAGCAGGCGGCGCAGGGCGCTGCGGATGATGGCTTCGTCTTCAACGATCAGGATTCGGCTCATGGATCGGCATATCCCCGGCAGGTCGATGGACATCGGGAGAAGGTAACCATACCTGAATTCTGGTGCCACCGGCCTGCCCCGGCAGGGGCGACTCCACCTCGACCTTGCCCTGGTGCTCGGCCACGATGCTTACCACCAGGGCGAGACCAAGACCGGTACCTTGGCTTGGCGGCTTGGTGGTGGTGAAGGGCTCGAACAGGTTTTCGCGCACGCTAGGATCGATGCCGGGCCCCTGGTCGGTGACCGACAGCCAGTGACGCTCACCTTCCTCGCCGGCGTCGATGACCACCAGGCCGTTGGCCGGGCTGGCGTCACGAGCATTGCTCAGCAGGTTGATCAATACCTGCAGCAGGCGCTGCTCGTCTCCCGTGATGTCGAGCCGCGCCGGACAGCGATTGTCGTAGCGAACATCGTCGCTCTTGCGGGCCAGCTTGAGCAAGTGCAGCGCCTGGTCGGCCAGATGCCTGGCCGATACCGGCGCGAAGTCGCTGCCGGTGACGTGGCGACCGCCGTGGGCAAAGCCCACCAGTGAGCCAACGATACGCGACACGCGCTTGGTCAGTGTCTGGATCTGTTCGGCGGTCTCGAGCACGTGGGGATCCGTGGTGTCATAGCGCAGGTTCTGGGCCAGCGATGAGATGCCGGTGATGGGGTTGCCAATCTCGTGGGCCACGCCGGCGGACATCTGGCCGATGGAGGCGAGGCGAGCCGCGTGGATGAGTTCGTTCTCCAGCCATTTCATCTCGCTGTGGTCCTCGACCAGGATGACCGTGCCACCAGCGGCGTCTGCCGCCGGCTCGTCCACCAGGCTGGCCTTGAGCAGGCTGACGTAACGCAACCCCCGGGGCAGCTCCACAGCTTCCTGGTAAAGCCGGTCCTTGTCGCTTTCCAGAATGGTCCCGAGCAGCTCGGCCCAGGGCGCGGGCAGGGCCTGGCGATGGGCGCCAATGATCTCCTCGCCGGAAATCTCGCTGAGCTCGGCCAGGGCGTCGTTCCACATCAGTACCTCGCCGTCGTCACCGAAGGCACACAGCCCGACAGGCAGTCGCGTCAGCATGCGGCGATGGTGACGTCGCAGCTCATCGAGTTCCCGCGCGAGGCCAGTGAGGCGAGATCGGTAGGCCTCCAGGCGGCTTTCGACGAAGTGGATATCTTCCTTCGGCACTCGCCCATCGCGCCGATAGGGCAGGTAGTGATCGACGATGTCCTGGGCGACCGATGGGCCCATCAGGCCGGACAGGTTGGCCTGGATACGGTCGCGCAGACGTCGCAGCGCGTAGGGCCTGGCATCCTTGGCAGATTGATGGAGGCTTGCCAGCGCCCGGGTCACTTCGCGCTCGGCGACCTCGTCGCCGAGCGCCATGGCCAGGCGCCGCCTGACGTCATCACCGTCGGCCAGATTCAGCGGCAGGCGCTTGGGGCGGATGACCGCATCCACCGAGCAGGCCTCGGCGGCCGCTCGTTCTCCGGCGGAGGTGGGGGTGATCAGCGACACCAGAATCAGGCTCAGGCCGTTGACGCCAAGCGATACCAGGGCGACCGGATACCAGGCGGGCGAGTCGGTGACAGCCTCGTCGCCGAGAAGCCCGAGCAAGGCGTCCAGCGGCGCAAGCAGCGGCGGCAGGTCGCTGAGCAGCGGCAGCCACAGGCCGGCACACCAGATCGCCACACCCAGGCCGAGGCCGGTCATCACCCCCTTGCGGTTGGCACCGGGCCAGTACAGCAGGGCCAGCAGACCCGGCAGACACTGAGCCATGCCAACCACCGCCACCAGCCCCAGTCGGGTCAGCTCGGTATTGGCGTCGACGGCCTGGGCGAACAGCCAGCCGGTGAGAATGATGGCGCCGATCAGGCCGCGCCGTAGCCAGCGTAGCCAGCGATAGAGGTCGGGGTGCTCCACCGGGGGATGGGCGACCAGCACCAGATGGTTCAGCACCATTCCGGCGAGCGCCAGCGCGCTCAGGATCAGGGTGCCGCAGGTGGCGGCCAGTACCGCGACAAAGGCCAGGGCGGTGACGGCGGGGCTATCGGACAGCGCGAAGATGACGTAGGCGGCCCCCTGGATATCATCGGCCACCCCCATGCGCTGACCGGCCCACAGCACCAGCGGCACCGGCAGTGCCATCAGCAGCAGCACCAGCGGCAGCCCCCAGCCCGCGCTGAGCAGGGTTCGGCGACTGAGCGGGCGGGCGAAGGTCACGTGAAACATGTGAGGCATCAGCAGCGCAGCGGCGAAGAACAGCAGCAGCAGGGTTCTCCATTGGGCGGCATCGAACTGGCTCGCCTGTGCCTGGTGGACGCGGCCGGGCCCGTCCAGCCAGTGCTGCAGGTCGCCGGGGCCGTCGAAGATGGCGTAGAGCGCAAAGGCGCCCAGGGCGAGAAAGGCGACCAGCTTGATCAGCGACTCCAGGCCGATGGCGGCGGTCAAGCCGTCGTAGCGCCGATGGACGTGGGTATGACGGGCGCCGAACAGTATCGCGAACAGTGCGATCAAGGCACACAGCAACAGCGACAGCAGGCCTGGAGAGGCAGCGTCGGTGTAGCGATGGATGGCATGTCTCATGGCCTCCACCTGCATCGCCAGCAGCGGCATGACCGCCACCAGGCTCAGCAGGGTGACGCAGGTGCCGACCCAGCGGGAGCGAAAACGAAAGGCGAACAGGTCCGCCAGAGAAGACAGCTGGTGGGTTCGCGTCATGCGCTGCAACGGCAGCAGCAGGACCGGTGCCAGCACAAAGGCGCCGGCGGCACCCAGGTAGTAGGCGAGATAACCAAATCCCCGCTGGTGGGCCACGCCAAGACTGCCGATCACCGCCCAGGCGTTGGCGTAGACGCCCAGGGCCAGGATGCCGATCAGTGGGTGATGGACCAGCCGCCGCGGAATCCAGCCGCGCTCCACCGCGCTGGCGGTGGCGAACAGTGCCGACAGGTAGCCAAGCCCCAGCAGTACAAGGGAGACGAGCTCAGCGCTCATCCAGCGCTCGCTTCTGCTCGAGCCACAGCGTCAGGGCGATCAGTGCCCCCCAGATCAGGAACGGGCGGTACCAGGCGTTGCCAGGCTGGCCCCAGCCGGTCATCAGCAGCGGCGAGAGCAGATACCCGCAAAACACAAGCAGCAGCATGATGCGGTAGACGTACATGGCAGGCTCACTCGTTGGTGTCAGCGTCGTCGCCGTCCACTTGCAGCCCCTGCGAGGCGATGTCTGCGCGGGGGATCTGTCGAGGACGCCAGCGGCGGCAGGCGGCCTCGAGCTGCTCGGCCACCGGCGCCTCGCTCGCCGCCGGGTCGGGGGACTGCCCCAGCAGTGCCAGGGTGGCATGCAGCAGCCGGCGTACGTCACGGGGATCTTCGGGCAGCGGTCGGGCCAGGTTCTGCTTGGACAGCTTCTGCCCATCCTGCCCTATCACCAGCGGCAGGTGAAGGTAGCGCGGCGGCTCGGCACCGAGGGCTTCGAGCAGCTGCAGCTGCCAGGGGGTGTTGTCGAGAAGATCGGCGCCGCGCACCACGTCGGTGATGTGCTGGTCGATATCATCCACCACCACCGCCAGCTGGTAGGCCCAGAGGCCGTCCTTGCGCTTGAGCACGACGTCACCCAGGGCGGCAGGGTCGAAGCGCTGCAGACCCTGCAACCGATCGTGCCAGCTGACCGGGCGCTGCCCCAGGTCGCTGCGCAGGCGCCAGGCCTGCGGGGCCTCGGGCTGGCATACGCCGTCGCGGCACCAGCCTGGATAGATGCCGTAGTCCCGCCACTGCTTGCGCGAGCAGCTGCAGGGGTAGGCCATGCCCTGCTCGGTCAGCCGCGCAAGGGCACGTGCATAGGCGTCATGGCGATGACTCTGGTAGCGCACCTCGCCGTCCCAGGCGAGGCCAAAGGTCTCGAGCTGGCGCAGGATGGTATCGACGCTGCCAGGAGGGCAGCGGGGGGGATCGACATCCTCGATGCGCAGGCTCCAGCGGCCTTGCTGGCTACGCGCATCCAGATAGCTCGCCACCGCGGCCACCAGCGAGCCGGCGTGAAGCGGACCTGAGGGGGTGGGGGCAAAGCGACCATGGACGTGGTGCATGGGGGCTCCAGCGCTATCGGGAACAGGCAACCCTCGTGAACAGGCAGCCGGGGGGCAGGTGATCACGCAAACGGGCACCCTGAGGTGCCCGTTGTCGAAGGTCCGGCGAGGGGGGGATCAGCCGCCGAGCTGCTTTTCCTTCAGTTCGGCCAGGGTCTTGCAGTCGACACAGAGGGTGGCGGTGGGACGCGCTTCCAGGCGACGGATGCCGATCTCCACGCCGCAGGCATCGCAGAAGCCGTAGTCGTCCTCATCGATCATCTCGAGGGTCTCGTTGATCTTCTTGAGCAGCTTGCGCTCGCGATCGCGGGTCCGCAGCTCCAGGCTGAAGCCCTCTTCCTGGGTGGCACGGTCAGCCGGGTCGGCGTAGTTGTTGGCCTCTTCCTGCAGATGGCGAACAGTACGGTCGACTTCTTCCATCAGCTCCTGCTTCCAGCCAAGCAGGATCTGGCGGAAGTGCTCGAGCTGCTTCTCGTTCATGTATTCTTCACCCGCCGCCGGCTCGTACGGGATGAACTTCTTGGGCGCTTCCGGTTTTTTCTGTGCAACTGGCATGGGATTGCCTCATTACTTTAGTGACTGCTGATCAATACCCCACGCTAGGCTAAGGTATCTCACGCCAAAGGGAAGGTTGTTTAGCGGATATTTGGCCGTAGTGCAATACTTTTGCGCGATAACTACCAGTTTTCTCCCCGAAAGTCGTAGCCCGCATCGTCCGGATCAATGATTGGCGTCCTGGACGGTGACGGACGGCGACGAGGTTCCATGTTTCAATACCTCCATTGGACCATCAAGCAGGGCTCGGGTTCGCTGCGGGCCGCGATCAAGAGAGGAAGCCATGAGCTTTAACGCCAGGGTCGAAGGGGTCGCCCCTTTCCGTGTGATGCATCTGCTGGAACTTGCTCAGCAGCGCGAGGCGGCCGGCGAGGACGTGATCCATCTGGAGGTCGGCGAGCCGGACTTCTCGACCCCACCTGCGGTGCGCGAGGCCGGCCACCGTGCCCTGGACGAGGGACGCACCCGCTATACCCCTGCCACCGGTATTCCTGCGCTTCGCGAGGCGATTGCCGGCCACTATCGTGAGCACTTCGATGCCGAGGTGGCGCCGGAGCGGATTATCGTCACCCCCGGCGCGTCCGGGGCGCTGCTGCTGGCGAGTCAATTGCTGGCGGGGCCCGGAGACGGCGTGCTGATGGCCGACCCGAACTACCCCTGCAACCGCCACTTCATGGCGCTGGCCGGTGCCCGGGTGGACGCGGTGCCGGTGGGAGCCGACAGCGGCTGGCAGCTGAACGCCGAGCTGATCGAGCGGCATTGGCGCGACGATACGCGCCTGGCGATGCTGGCCTCGCCGTCCAACCCCACCGGCCATGTGCTCGAGCGCTCGGCGCTCGGCGCGGTGGTGGACGTGGTGGCCGAGCGTGGCGGTGAACTCTTGGTGGACGAGATCTACCAGGGGCTCAACTACGGCATGGCGCCGCTGTCGGTGGCGTCACTCAGTGACCGGGCCTTTATCGTCAACAGCTTCTCGAAGTACTTCGGCATGACCGGCTGGCGCCTGGGCTGGCTGGTGGCGCCCGAGGACGCCGTGGAGCCGCTGACACGGCTGGCTCAGAACGTCTTCCTGGCCGCCTCCACGCCGGCCCAGCACGCGGCGCTGGCCGCTTTCAGCCCGGAGTGTCAGGCGTTGTTCGAGGAGCGCCGGCGAGAGCTCCAGACACGCCGGGACGCCTTGCTGGAAGGGCTGTCGCGGCTCGGCCTGGCACCGTCGCTGCCGCCCCAGGGAGCCTTCTATCTTTGGCTCGACATCTCCGCCTACAGCAACGACAGCCAGGCGTTCTGCCTGCGCCTGCTCGAAGAGGAGAACGTGGCGATTACCCCGGGGACCGACTTTGCCCTGCAGGGCGGCGAGCACCACGTGCGCATCGCCTTCACCACCGAGGTGCCGCGTCTGCAGGACGCCCTGGCGCGTCTGGAACGTTTTCTGGCACGGCAGGGCTCATGAACTACCCCACCCTGGTCGGCGGCGTATTGCTGCGCCGCTACAAGCGATTTCTGGCCGATGTGCGCCTCAACGACGGGCGCGAAGTGGTCGCCCACTGCCCCAACACCGGCTCGATGCGCGCGGTCAATGTTCCCGGCGCCCGGGTCTGGCTGTCCCCCAGCGACAATCCGGCGCGCAAGCTGGCCTGGACCTGGGAACTGATCGAACTGCCGTCTGGCGACGCCCAGGCCGGTGCTGCGTCGGCGTTGGCCTCGGTGCATACCGGGCGAGCCAACCGGATCGTCGAGGAGGCCCTGCGCTCGGGGACGGTGGCCGAACTCAGGGGTTATTCGGCGATCAAGCGCGAGGCCAAGGTGGCCAACGCCCGGCTGGACTTTCGCCTGGATGATGACGAGCGCCCGAGCTGCTTCGTCGAGGTCAAGCAGGTCACCCTCAAGGAAAGCGATGGCCACGGTTACTTTCCCGACGCGGTCAGTGAACGTGGGCGCAAGCACCTGGAAAGCCTGGCGCAGCTGGTGGCCGAGGGGAAGCGAGCGGTGTTGCTGTTCCTGGTCGCCCACGAGGGCATCGACGATGTCGCCCCGGCGATGCACCTGGATCCGGGGTACGGCGATACCCTGAGACGGGTGATGGCCGAGGGCGTCGAGGTGCTGGCCTACCGCATCCGCGCCCGGCGAGACGACCAGGGCAGGCCACTGGCGCTGACCCTGGATGCATCCTTGCCGGTGCGGCCGATGGCGCAGTTCGTCGAGGCCTGAATCGGCGCTTCTGTGAGGGGCGGGTTCAGTCTGCTGCAGACGGGCGGCAGTCGGGCAGGGCCGCGAGGACGCGCTGCATGGCGGTGTCGCCCTTGGCTCCCTCGCTGACCTGTTCCCACCACTGACGATGGATGCCGCGGACGCGCACCTCGACCCGTGGTATGCCGATCACCTGGGCCATGGCCATGCGGTGCAGCCCCTTGTTGATCTTGACCAGCTCGCCGTGCCGATCCACCGCCGCGCCCAGACGGTCCTTTCCGAGGCCATTGTCGAATCCGAAACAGGCCATGGCCTCCATGTACAAGAGGTAACGGCGCAGATAGGCGAGGACGCGTTCGGGACGATCCAGCACCATGCCGTCGGAGTGCGAGGCCACCGGCTTGCCTCTGGCCAGGCGTTCGGCCAGCTGGTGGTAGCTGCGGCTCTGGCTTGGGTCGCGACGGTGTGCCCAGATGTCGGCGATGAAGTGCATGCGACGGCTCGACAGGGCGTGGGTCGTCGACAGATCCCAGTCGCCGTCCCATAACAGGCGATCGCTGATCCGGTGACGCTCGCGCCGATCCGGGAAGGAGCGTGGATAGTGGATCTGCTTGAGCAGCCGACGCGGGTCGACGCTGACGTCCAGGGCCTCGCCGTAGCGTGATTCGATGCCGCGTCGGGGCAGGCCGCGGGCCTCGAGGGGCCGGCTGCCCGGGGCCTCGGACAGCCACAGGCGCAGGGCCAGGTGCTCCAGCGGCAGTGTCAGCGAGCGATTGATCAGTCCCTTGGCCCGCTGGGCCAGTCGTGACAGGCTCATGCGCGGGCCCAGACTGGGATCGTACAGGCTGGGGTCGGCGGGTTCGCCGCCGGGCGTCAGCGGCATGTCGCGGCTGGCATCCAGCAGGCTGATGGCACAGCACAGTCGTGCCTTCAGGGCATCATCCACCGACGCCGGAGGCAACTGCTGGTACAGCGCCATCAAGGCGTCCAGCGTCGGGCGCTGGGCATCCGTCAGCGGAGGCGGCAGAACGACGCGGTCGACATCGAGCCGCCAGGGCGTGGCATCGGCCGGCGTGGCCAACGCCAGGCGCTGGCTCGCCAGGCGCGAGGCGAACACCTGCATCAGCCACGCATGGGGGGACTCGGCGGCGGGGTCGAAGCGCCAGACGTTGTGCCATGCCAGCACCAGGGTGTCGTGGATCACGTCCTCGACATCCCTTGGCGCGTCGAGAAAGTGGCGGGCGATGGCGGTCAGGTGAGGCACCGTCAGCCTGGCAAGGGTCTCGAGGCCGCCGGTGGCGCCCTGAGCGCACTCTTTCAGGGCGTCGCCGACCGCCGAGGTGACGGGTAGCGCGGAAGAGAAAAGGGTATCACTGGTCACGATAGAACCGTTTCAAGAAGCTGACTGCCTCGGGGGAAGCGTTGCGGTCAAGCTGCAGCGAGAGCCGAAAGCGCATCGGCGCACTGGTGTCGATGGCGAAGGTGGCGTAGCGCGAGATGCCATCGCCTTCCCGCAGAGTGCGAAAGGCCAGAGGTGTCTCGCCGGGCTTGCCCACCACCGAGACGCTGCCTTCGGTGGCGACGTTGAGGGCCTGGCCATCGGCGTCGCGAACGCTGAGGCTGACCAGGCCCTGGTGCGGGCTGCGCTGGATATCCAGACGGCGGGCCATCTCCTCGGGGAGAAAGTCGGTGGTGATGGCGCTGTAGTGCGCTTCGATATCGCCGAAGCGCTCGAACTGCTGGGCCTGGGCTGGCGCCGTCGGCAATGCCTGCAGCGCCAGCAGCACCAGCAGAGACAAGGCGAGCGCGTATCGTCGGTGGCTGGCTCGATTGACGTTCATCTCATCCTCCTTGGCAGCAGGCCTGCCTGCTGACGTCCGACCCATTACGGCCTTGACCCTCGGCCCATCCTGTCGCGCCGAGGCCTGTGGCGCGCCCGCGCCAGGTGTCAGCCGTCGCGGCTCACGCGAAAGATCGCGATCTCGCCAAACAGGTTGGGCCACAGCCGTGACAGCCGTCTACCTTCGTGGTCCTTGATGCCCACCGCGCGGTCGACGATGGTCACCCCCTTGTCACGACACAGCGCCTCG
Source organism: Halomonas sp. H10-59 (assembly GCF_040070555.1). Classification (NCBI taxonomy): domain Bacteria; kingdom Pseudomonadati; phylum Pseudomonadota; class Gammaproteobacteria; order Oceanospirillales; family Halomonadaceae; genus Halomonas; species Halomonas sp. H10-59. The sequence goes on along the minus strand of NZ_CP098828.1, from coordinate 4,359,327 downwards.
AAGTCATTGAACGTCGACAGGTGGATGTTGGGGGTGTCGTACCAGGCGTGGGGCAGCGACTTGGACACCGGCATGTAGCCGCGTAGCCCAAGATGGACCCGGTGGCGCCAGTAGGCGAAGTTGGGGAAGGTGATGATGCATTCCCGGGCCACCCGCAGCATTTCGTCGAGCATGCGGTCGGGGCGGCGCAGCGCCTGCAACGCCTGGGTCATGATCACCAGATCGCAGGCATCATCCTCGAAGTTGGCGAGTCCTTCGTCGAGGTTCTGCTCGATGACGCTGACGCCCTTCTCGATGCAGGCGGTAATGCCGTCAGGATCGATTTCCAGACCGTAACCGGTGACGCCCTTGTCGCGCGCCAGAGCGTGCAGCAGGGTGCCGTCACCGCAGGCCAGGTCGAGCACATGAGCACCCTCGGGAATCCAGCCGTGAATCAGGGTGAGGTCAGAGCGCATGGTCGGCCTCCTGGCGTGACGGCAGCTTGAGGTCATCGGCGACGCGTCTCATGAAGCCGGCGAAGATCGCTTGATAGCGCGGCTCCGGCATCAGGAAGGCGTCATGGCCGTGGGGCGAGTCGATATTGGCGTAGCTGACCGACTTGCCGGCACGAATCAAGGCGTTGACCAGCTCCTTGGAGCGTGACGGCGGGAAGCGCCAGTCGGTGCTGAAGCTGACCACCAGGAACGGACACTCAGCCGGGGCCAGGGCCTTGGCCAGGTCGCCCTGGTGGGACGAGGCCGGGTCGAAGTAGTCCAGCGCCTTGGTCATCAGCAGATAGGTGTTGGCGTCGAAGGAGGTGGAAAAGGCGTCGCCCTGGTAGCGCAGGTAGGACTCCACCTGGAACTCCACGTCGAAGCCGAAGTTGAGGTCTTCGCTGCGCAGATCGCGGCCGAACTTCGAGCCCATGGCGTCTTCGGACAGATAGGTAATGTGGCCGACCATGCGCGCCAGCTTCAGTCCGCGACGGGGCAGGGTCTCGTGATCGGCGTAGTGGCCGTCGTGGAAGTCGGTGTCCGAGCGAATGGCCTGACGCGCGACCTCGTTGAAGGCGATGTTCTGCGCCGACAGCTTGGGCGTGGCGGCGATGACCACCGCGTTGGCGATGCGTTCCGGATAGGCCAGTGACCACTGCAGCACCTGCATGCCGCCCAGGCTGCCGCCGACGACGGCGGCGAAGCGGCTGATGCCCAGCCGATCGGCCAGGCGAACCTGGCTGTCGACCCAGTCGCAGACGGTGACCATGGGGAAGTCCGGCCCCCAGCGGCGGCCGGTGTCCGGGTTGATGCTGGAAGGCCCGGTGGAGCCGTGGCAGCCGCCGAGGTTATTCAGCGAGATGACGAAGAAACGATCGGTGTCGATGGACTTGCCGGGACCGATGTGGGCGTCCCACCAGCCTGGCTTGCGATCGGCCTCGTCGTGATAGCCCGCGGCGTGGTGGTGGCCGGACAGGGCATGGCAGATGAGGACCGCATTGCTGCGGTCCTGATTGAGGGTGCCGTAGGTCTCGTAGACCAGGTCGTAGGCCGGCAGCGTCTTGCCGCAGACCAGGGGCAGAGGGTCGTCGAAGTGCGCCACCTGCGGCGTCACCAGTCCGACCGAATCGCGAGTCGTCTCGGGCATCAGTCGTGTGTGTCCAGTGAAAGTTGGTGTTGTCGTGGCCGTGTACGCGAGCGTTGGTCGAGCCTAGAGCCCGACCAGCATCCCGGAGATACCGGCGGCCCGGACCAGCGAACCCACCACGATGCCATCGATCAGGTTGATGCCGATGAACACCACGATGGGTGACAGGTCGAGCATTCCCAGCGGCGGAATCACCCGGCGTACCGGCGCCATGATCGGCTCCACCAGTTGCATCACCAGCAGCGCGCCGGGATGGCTGGCGTTGGGGGCGACCCAGCTGAGGATGATCATCACGATCAGCGCAAAGAAGTAGATCTTCAGGATCGCGCTGGCCAGGGCCGCGACGCCGGCGATGGCCAGGCCATCGAGCCTCGGCATGCCGACACCGGCCAGCTGCAGCAGGATGATGATGCTGATCACCTTGACCAGAAAGCCCGCGGCCAGGGTGGCCAGGTCAAAGCGGCCCATCACCGGGCCAAGCACGCTCTGGAAGGGACGCACCACCGGCTGGGTGATCTTGACCACCGACTGGCTCAAGGGGTTGTAGTAGTCCGCCTTCGAGGCCTGCAGCAGAAAGCGCAGCATCAGCAGGAACAAGAAGATGTTGATCAGGGTGTTGACCAGCAGCAGGCCAGCGTTTCCCAGTTGACTGCCCATGTGGGCTCCTCCGTCTTTGATTAACCCTTGCCGAGTTCGGCAGACATTTCCTGGGCACGCTTGGCACAGGCTTGCATGGCGCCGTCGAGCGCCTGCCGCAGTCCTGCCTGCTCCAGATATTCGATGGCCCTCTCGGTGGTACCCCCCGGGGACATCACATTGCGTTTCAGTTCACCGGGATCACGGTCGCTCTGCATCGCCATCGAGGCGGCCCCGTAGGCGGTCTGCATCGCCAGTCGGCGAGCGCTTTCGGCGCTTAGCCCGAGTTTGACGGCGGCCTCTTCCATGGCCTCGAACATCAGGAAGAAGTAGGCCGGTGCACTACCCGAGACGGCGGTGACCGCTTCCAGCAGGGCTTCGTCTTCGACCCATTCGATGATGCCGACGGACGTCATCAGCTCGCCGACCAGGGCGCGCTGCTCGTCGCTGACGCGCGGGTTGGCATACAGCCCGGAGGCACCGGCACCGACCAGCGACGGAGTGTTGGGCATGCAGCGGACCACCGCCAGGCCGCCACCCAGCCATTGTTCCAAGGTCTCGGCGCTGAGGCCAGCCGCCACCGACACGATCAGCGGCCGACGCTTTTGCACCGACTCCCGTAGAGTCTCGCACACCTGGCGCATGATCTGTGGCTTGACCGACAGTACGACCACGTCGGCGTGCTCGATTGCCGCCAGATTGTCGGTGGTGGTATGGATGCCCAGGCGCTCGGCGAGCGGCGCCAGGGTGGCGTCACGGGTGGCGGTGGCGGTGATGGCATCGGCAGGGTAGCCGCTGTGCACCATGCCGCCGAAGATGGCGCTGGCCATGTTGCCGGCGCCGATAAAGGTCACGTTGCTGGCCATGCGGGGCTCCTTGAAGGGTAGGGCATTGGATATTCGGACAAACAGGGTAGCGTCACCAGGCCTGTCGTGGCGACGGGCTCACTGGCGCGAGCCAAAGATCGCGGTGCCCAGGCGCACGATGGTGGCGCCCTCGGCGACGGCGGCCTCCAGGTCGGCACTCATGCCCATGGACAAGGTGTCCAGCGGTGCGTCCGGCAGCTCTCGACGCAGCGATGACAAGGCCTCGGCCAGTAGCCGGAAGGGCTCGCGCTGCGCTTCTGGGTCTTCGCTGGGGGCCGGGATGGCCATCAATCCGCGCAGACGTACGCGAGGCAGCGCCGCCGCCAGGCTCGCCAGCTCAGGCAGCTCCTCCAGGCTGACGCCTGATTTGGTTGCTTCGCCGCTGACGTTGACCTGCAGACAGATATTCAGTGCGGGAAGGCCATCCGGGCGCTGATCGCTCAGGCGCTGAGCGATCTTGGCACGATCGACACCATGGACCCAGTCGAAATGGCTGGCCACGTCACGTGTCTTGTTGGATTGCAGCGGTCCGATGAAGTGCCAGTGTATGCCAGGGCAGTCGCCCAGTTGGGCCTGTTTATCCAGCGCTTCCTGTAGATAGTTCTCGCCGAAGTCGCGCTGGCCCAGGGCATAGGCATCCCGGATCATGTCGGCTGGCTTGGTCTTGCTGACCGCCAGCAGCAGGGCCGCGTCGGGCGCTCTTCCCGCCTTTGCAAGTGCCTGATTCAGGCGTGTCCGGGCTTGGGTCAAGGATTCGGCAATCGTCGTGGTCATCGGCCTGGGTCTGTCCTATCGTGGGGCTCCCTGCCCCCGAGTCGGGGGTTCAAGCCTGGTAAGCCCATGGATATTACCGAACTGCTGGCACTCTCGGCAAAGCAGGGCGCCTCGGATCTGCACCTGTCGGCGGGACTGCCACCGGTGATGCGCGTCAATGGTGAACTGGAGCGTCTGCCTGGCCCGCCGATGGGCGATGGTCAGGTCAGATTGTTGCTCGAGTCGTTGATGGATGAGGAGCTGCGCGAGCAGTATTCGCGCACCCACGAGGCCGATTTTTCCCACCAGATACCGGGTCTGTCGCGTTATCGCGTCAATGCTTTCGTCCAGCAGCGTGGGGCGGCGGCGGTTCTGCGTACCATCCCCGATCGCATCCCGACGCTTTCGGAGCTGGGGATGGGCGAGATCTTCGAACGTCTTGTCGCCCTGCCGCGGGGGCTGGTACTGGTGACCGGGCCCACCGGGTCCGGCAAGAGCACTACGCTTGCGGCGATGATCGACCATATCAACCGCCACCGTCGCGACCATATCCTCACCATCGAGGATCCCATCGAGTTCATCCACCACAGCCAGCAGGCGCTGGTGTCCCAGCGTGAGGTACACCGCCACACCGAGGGCTTTGCCGTCGCCCTGCGCAGCGCCCTGCGCGAGGATCCCGACGTCATTCTGGTCGGAGAGATTCGCGACCTGGAAACGGCGCGCCTGGCCATGACCGCGGCCGAGACCGGGCATCTGGTATTTGCCACCCTGCATACCGCCTCCGCGGTCAAGACCATCGATCGGATCATCGATGCCTTCCCGGGTGATGAAAAGAATGCGGTGCGGACCATGCTGTCGGAGTCGTTGCAGGCGGTCGTCTCCCAGGCGCTGCTGCCCAGCAGCCGGGGCGGGCGAGTGGCGGCACGCGAGATCCTCTTGATCAATCAGGCGATCCGTCATCTGATCCGCGAGGACAAGCTGGCCCAGATCTACTCGTCGATGCAGACCGGCGGCCAGGCCGGCATGCAGACCCTGGACGCCGACCTGGCGAGACTGGTGGCCTGTGGCGAGGTGGCGCCGGAGGATGCCCGGCGCCTGACCCGTGAATCTCTGGTCGATAGCGGGCCGAGCGCCGGCTGGAGCGGCGGGCAGAACGAGGGCTGGGTGAGCCCCCAGGGCGAAGGCTGGGGGTGAGGCGGTGGTTCAGAGCCAGTCGTTACCCTTTAGCGGGCGTAGAGCCCGCCGAGCACGCGCTCTGCGCTGGCTCCGGTGACCGACGGCAGGTTGCCGGGTCGCAGATTCAGTCGGGCATGGGCCAGCCAGGCAAAGGCGGCGGCTTCCAGCCAGTCGGCCGGCCAGCCCAGGGATTCGCTGTCCAGTAGAGTGGCCTCCGGCAGCTGGCGCGCAAGGCGTGCCAGCAGGTCCAGGTTGCGTGAACCGCCGCCGCAGGGCACCAGGTCGAGGGAGGCAGGGGCGGTAAAGTGCTCCCGCGCCATCTCGATGCCCAGGGCGACGCTGGTGGCGGTCAGTTCCGCCAGGGTGGCCTGGACGTCCTGTGGTGACTCTGAACCGTTCAACTTCGCCTCTGCCCAGTCGAGAGAGAACAGCTCACGCCCGGTGCTGCGAGGCGGTGGGCGGTGAAAGTAGGGCTCTGCCAGCCAACGTTCTAGCAGTGCGGTATCCACCTGGCCGCCGGCAGCCCAATCGCCGTTGGCGTCGAAGGGGGTGCCGCGATGGCGTTGGTGCCAGGCGTCGAGCAGGGCATTGGCAGGCCCGGTGTCGAAGCCCAGCGGGGCACGCGGGTCCGAGGTCGGCGGCAGCAGCGTCAGGTTGGCGATGCCGCCAAGGTTCAGCACCAGCCGCCAGCGTTCGGGGTGGCGAAATACCTGCTGGTGGAAGATCGGTGCCAGTGGTGCGGCCTGACCACCGGCGGCCAGGTCGCGGCGGCGGAAGTCGGCGACCACGGCACAGCGAGTCAGCTCGGCCAGCCGGCTGGGGTTATCCAGTTGCAATGTATAGGGGGGCGAGCCTGGCTGGTGGCCGTAGGGGGCATGCTCGATGGTCTGCCCATGGCTGCCGATGGCAGCGATGTCCTCGGGTTCAAGTCCCTGTTGCTCGAGCAATCGCTGGACTGCCTCGGCCTGGCACTGGCAGAAAGCCTCCTCGGCCCAGGCCAGGTCAGCAAAGCTGACCTGATCGGCGTGGGCCAGTTGCCACAGCCGCTCACGCAGAGCCTGCGGCATGGGAATGCCGACGCTGGCCTCCAGAGCTGCCGTGCCTGTGGCGTCAAAGCGCACCAGGGCGGCGTCGATCCCGTCCATGCTGGTGCCCGACATCAGTCCAATGAAGCGTTGCATGGGCCTTGTCATCTCAACCGGTGGAAAGGTTCATGGTAACATCCCCGCCACTGTCTATACCTGGCGCCGGCGCCGTGACGACGTGCCCCTGCTGAGGGGGGCGTCGATGTCCGCGCAAGGGCCGATTGACCAAGCCAAGCCGAGCTGGAAAGCCGAATTGATAAGTGGAGTGAATACCATGAGCGATGTGGACGAGGCCCTTGCGCTGATTCAGCGCGGCACGCACGAGATTCTGCTGGAGGATGAGCTGAAGAAAAAGCTCGCTTCCGGGCGCAAGCTGAGAATCAAGGCGGGCTTCGATCCGACCGCGCCGGACCTGCACCTGGGCCACAGCGTACTGTTGACCAAGATGCGCCAGTTTCAGGATCTCGGCCACGAGGTCATCTTTCTGATCGGCGATTTCACCGGACGCATCGGTGACCCCACCGGCAAGAACGTCACCCGCAAGCCGCTGACCGAGGCCGAGGTCAAGGCCAACGCCCAGACCTACAAGGAGCAGGTGTTCAAGATCCTCGATCCCGACAAGACCGAGGTTCGCTTCAACGCCGAGTGGTTCTCCGAAATGAGCGCCGCTGACATGATCGAACTCGCCGGTCAGACCACCGTGGCGCGGATGCTCGAGCGCGATGACTTCGAAAAGCGCTACAAGGGTGGCCAGGCCATCTCGGTACACGAGTTCCTCTACCCGCTGGTGCAGGGCTATGACTCCGTCGCCTTGAAGGCTGACATCGAGCTGGGTGGAACCGACCAGAAGTTCAACCTTCTGATGGGCCGCGAGGTGCAGAAGCACTTCGGTCTCGAGCCCCAGGTCGTCATTACCATGCCGCTGCTGGAAGGCCTCGACGGCGTGCAGAAGATGTCCAAGTCGCTGGGCAACTATGTCGGCGTCGACGAAGCGCCGGGGGCGATGTTCAACAAGCTGGTATCGATGCCCGACAGCCTGATGTGGCGCTATTTCGAACTCTTGTCGCTCAAGGACAATGCCGCCATCGAGGATCTGCGCGCGCGGATCGAGCGCGGTGACAACCCTCGTGACATCAAGATGGAGCTGGCGCGCGAGCTGATTGCCCGCTATCACGGTGATGAAGCGGCGGCGAACGCACACCGAAGCGCCGGTAACCAGTTGGCGGAAGGTGAGCTGCCCGAAGACCTGCCCGAGGTCGAGGTGGTCTTTGAAGGCAGCGATCAGGCGCCGATTGCGGCAGTGCTCAATCGCTCGGGACTTGCCAACAACAGCGCCCAGGCCAAGGACATGCTGGGTAATGGACGTGTGCGCGTCGATGGCGAAGTGGTGGCCAAGGATCTGATGCTGGCGCTCGGCCAGAGCTATGTCATCCAGGCAGGCAAGAAGCGTTACGCCAGAGTGACACTGCGCGGCTGATCCGCCGGTGTGACCATCGCTTCCGGGACGCTCGCCACTGGCGGGCGTCCTTCGTTTTGGCACCCGCCTGCCTGCGACCTGTCCACAGGCGGGTGCGAGAAGATGGCTGTGGGTAACATGAAGGCGCGAGTCGTGGGGCAGGCGAAGGCCAGGGCCAAGGCTGGCGCAGCAAGGAAAGCTGGCGCAGCAAGGAAGGTGCATCAAGCAAGGTGCAGCAGGCAAGGTGCATCAAGCACGGCGCAGCAAGGAAGAGACGCAGCAAGGAAGAGACGCAGCAAGGAAGAGACGCAGCAAGGGTGGCTTGGTAACGACAGGTGCGGCTCCCGGGGGCTCAGCGGGAAGTGAAAGGACAGGCCGGCTCGCTGCACCAATCAGCTATTGAGCAATGGTGTGGAATAGCGCAGTAGAGACGTGAAGTATGGGGTGGGTGTTGGAGGCTTCTGGCTCATGACGATGTGATGAAGCCGGCGTGAAATTTTTTTACACGAAGTGCTTGCCAAGGCCGGCCCCGATCCGTAAAGTACGCATCCGCTGCCGACGACGAGCAAACGTCACAGGCGGTGAAGAGTGGTAAAAGTGATTGTTTTGAAAAGACTTTTTGAAGTCTTCAAAAAATTCTCCACTTGACGGGCAACGAGAAATCGGTAAAATGCTCGCCACTCGATCGGAGTCGCCAAGACGGCATCGCAGGATGCGCGTCAGGCTCGCTTCGCTTTCTCTTGGGTCCTGCAAGCATCGCTTGCACGGCGAAAAAAGAAAGCCTTGACGAAATACTTCGATTCTGTAGAATACGCCTTCCTCGCAGGGCGCTGCGCCAACAGGCGCTGCAAAGCGAGAAGCTCTTTAAAAATTGATCAGGTAATTCATGTGGGCGCTTGCCGATGAGTCAGTGACACTGTCACTGAAATATCAAGGCAAGCGACTCGTCAAACGAGACGTTTGAACCTTGAGCCAAGTTTGGTCCGCTTAACGGACTATCAGACTTTAAACTGAAGAGTTTGATCATGGCTCAGATTGAACGCTGGCGGCAGGCCTAACACATGCAAGTCGAGCGGAAACGATCCTAGCTTGCTAGGAGGCGTCGAGCGGCGGACGGGTGAGTAATGCATAGGAATCTGCCCGGTAGTGGGGGATAACCTGGGGAAACCCAGGCTAATACCGCATACGCCCTACGGGGGAAAGCAGGGGATCTTCGGACCTTGCGCTATCGGATGAGCCTATGTCGGATTAGCTAGTTGGTGAGGTAACGGCTCACCAAGGCTGCGATCCGTAGCTGGTCTGAGAGGATGATCAGCCACATCGGGACTGAGACACGGCCCGAACTCCTACGGGAGGCAGCAGTGGGGAATATTGGACAATGGGCGAAAGCCTGATCCAGCCATGCCGCGTGTGTGAAGAAGGCCTTCGGGTTGTAAAGCACTTTCAGTGAGGAAGAAAGCCTTGAGGTTAATACCCTCGAGGGAGGACATCACTCACAGAAGAAGCACCGGCTAACTCCGTGCCAGCAGCCGCGGTAATACGGAGGGTGCGAGCGTTAATCGGAATTACTGGGCGTAAAGCGCGCGTAGGCGGCTTGATAAGCCGGTTGTGAAAGCCCCGGGCTCAACCTGGGAACGGCATCCGGAACTGTCAGGCTAGAGTGCAGGAGAGGAAGGTAGAATTCCCGGTGTAGCGGTGAAATGCGTAGAGATCGGGAGGAATACCAGTGGCGAAGGCGGCCTTCTGGACTGACACTGACGCTGAGGTGCGAAAGCGTGGGTAGCAAACAGGATTAGATACCCTGGTAGTCCACGCCGTAAACGATGTCGACTAGCCGTTGGGCTCCTTGAGAGCTTTGTGGCGCAGTTAACGCGATAAGTCGACCGCCTGGGGAGTACGGCCGCAAGGTTAAAACTCAAATGAATTGACGGGGGCCCGCACAAGCGGTGGAGCATGTGGTTTAATTCGATGCAACGCGAAGAACCTTACCTACCCTTGACATCGAGAGAACTTTCCAGAGATGGATTGGTGCCTTCGGGAGCTCTCAGACAGGTGCTGCATGGCTGTCGTCAGCTCGTGTTGTGAAATGTTGGGTTAAGTCCCGTAACGAGCGCAACCCTTGTCCCTATTTGCCAGCGATTCGGTCGGGAACTCTAGGGAGACTGCCGGTGACAAACCGGAGGAAGGTGGGGACGACGTCAAGTCATCATGGCCCTTACGGGTAGGGCTACACACGTGCTACAATGGCCGGTACAATGGGTTGCGAATCCGCGAGGTGGAGCTAATCCCATAAAGCCGGTCTCAGTCCGGATCGGAGTCTGCAACTCGACTCCGTGAAGTCGGAATCGCTAGTAATCGTGAATCAGAATGTCACGGTGAATACGTTCCCGGGCCTTGTACACACCGCCCGTCACACCATGGGAGTGGACTGCACCAGAAGTGGTTAGCCTAACTTCGGAGGGCGATCACCACGGTGTGGTTCATGACTGGGGTGAAGTCGTAACAAGGTAGCCGTAGGGGAACCTGCGGCTGGATCACCTCCTTAAACGACACGTCATCTGACTGTCGGTAAGTGCTCACAATGAATTACCTGATCAAGCAAGAGTAGCGACTGAAGGGTCAACGCTCGAGGCTAGAGTAGCTGGACCCTTGTAGTATGGGGCCATAGCTCAGCTGGGAGAGCGCCTGCCTTGCACGCAGGAGGTCAGCGGTTCGATCCCGCTTGGCTCCACCATTTCTCATCTTGAGTAAAACAGTCGTCAAGTTCTAAGCAAGATGCTTGTTCGCCACTAGGCGATATCAAGTCTCTCGCTTAGAGCTTTTGCTCTAACGCTCTTTAACAATGTATATCATGCTGACAAAGTAAGATACGTTTCAAGCGTATCCGGCAATTGTCGTGACATCATCGATTGACAGACCCTTTGGGGTTATATGGTCAAGCGATGAAGCGCATACGGTGGATGCCTAGGCAGTCAGAGGCGATGAAAGACGTGGAAGCCTGCGATAAGGTTCGGCGAGGTGGCAAACGACCTGCGACCCGGACATCTCTGAATGGGGAAACCCACCCAAGGTAACTTGGGTATCTCATGTTGAATATATAGACATGAGAGGCGAACCGGGGGAACTGAAACATCTAAGTACCCCGAGGAAAAGAAATCAACCGAGATTCCCCTAGTAGCGGCGAGCGAACGGGGACCAGCCCTTAAGCAACACAACTGGTAGGTGAACAGACTGGGAAGTCTGGCCATAGTGGGTGATAGCCCCGTAACCGAAACCTGAGTGTTGTGAAATCGAGTAGGTCGAGGCACGTGAAACCTTGACTGAAGACGGGGGGACCATCCTCCAAGGCTAAATACTCCTGACTGACCGATAGTGAACCAGTACCGTGAGGGAAAGGCGAAAAGAACCCCGGAGAGGGGAGTGAAATAGATCCTGAAACCGTATGCGTACAAGCAGTGGGAGCCAACTTGTTTGGTGACCGCGTACCTTTTGTATAATGGGTCAGCGACTTATTTTCAGTGGCGAGCTTAACCGTATAGGGGAGGCGTAGAGAAATCGAGTCTTAACTGGGCGACCAGTCGCTGGAAATAGACCCGAAACCGGGCGATCTATCCATGAGCAGGTTGAAGGTTGAGTAACATCAACTGGAGGACCGAACCAGGATCTGTTGAAAAAGATTTGGATGACTTGTGGATCGGAGTGAAAGGCTAATCAAGCCCGGAGATAGCTGGTTCTCCTCGAAAGCTATTTAGGTAGCGCCTCACGTATCACCGCCGGGGGTAGAGCACTGTTTCGGCTAGGGGGTCATCCCGACTTACCAACCCGAGGCAAACTCCGAATACCGGTGAGTGCAAGCGTGGGAGACACACAGCGGGTGCTAACGTCCGTTGTGAAAAGGGAAACAACCCAGACCGTCAGCTAAGGTCCCGAAATCCTGGTTAAGTGGGAAACGATGTGGGAAGGCTTAGACAGCTAGGAGGTTGGCTTAGAAGCAGCCATCCTTTAAAGAAAGCGTAATAGCTCACTAGTCGAGTCGGCCTGCGCGGAAGATGTAACGGGGCTCAAACCAGGTACCGAAGCTACGGGTTCGTCGAATGACGAGCGGTAGAGGAGCGTCGTGTAAGCCGATGAAGGTGTGTTGAGAAGCATGCTGGAGGTATCACGAGTGCGAATGCTGACATGAGTAACGACAAGGGGAGTGAAAAACTCCCCCGCCGGAAGACCAAGGGTTTCTGTTCGACGCTAATCGGAGCAGAGTGAGTCGGCCCCTAAGGCGAGGCCGAAAGGCGTAGTCGATGGGAAACGGGTCAATATTCCCGTACCTCACAGTATTGCGATGGGGGGACGAAGAAGGCTAGGTGAGCCAGGCGTTGGTTGTCCTGGTGAAAGCCGGTAGGCTGAGGATTCAGGTAAATCCGGATCCTCAAGGCCGAGAGGCGAGACGAACTGACTACGGTCAGGAAGTCATCGATGCCACGCTTCCAGGAAAAGCCTCTAAGCTTCAGATACTGTGAGACCGTACCCCAAACCGACACAGGTGGTCAGGTAGAGAATACCAAGGCGCTTGAGAGAACTCGGGTGAAGGAACTAGGCAAAATGGTGCCGTAACTTCGGGAGAAGGCACGCCGCATTAGGGTGAAGGTCCTCGCGACCGGAGCCTGACGCGGTCGAAGATACCAGGTGGCTGCAACTGTTTATTAAAAACACAGCACTCTGCAAACGCGCAAGCGGACGTATAGGGTGTGACGCCTGCCCGGTGCCGGAAGGTTAAGTGATGGTGTTAGCTCACGCGAAGCTCCTGATCGAAGCCCCGGTAAACGGCGGCCGTAACTATAACGGTCCTAAGGTAGCGAAATTCCTTGTCGGGTAAGTTCCGACCTGCACGAATGGCGTAATGATGGCCACGCTGTCTCCACCCGAGACTCAGTGAAATTGAAATCGCAGTGAAGATGCTGTGTACCCGCGGCTAGACGGAAAGACCCCGTGAACCTTTACTACAGCTTCACACTGGACGCTGATGTTGCTTGTGTAGGATAGCTGGGAGGCTTTGAAACCCTGTCGCCAGATGGGGTGGAGCCAACCTTGAAATACCAGCCTGGCATCATTGGCGTTCTAACTCAGGACCGTAATCCGGTTCGAGGACCGTGTGTGGTGGGTAGTTTGACTGGGGCGGTCTCCTCCCAAAGAGTAACGGAGGAGCACGAAGGTACCCTCAGCACGGTTGGAAATCGTGCAGTGAGTGCAAGAGCATAAGGGTGCTTAACTGCGAGACAGACACGTCGAGCAGATACGAAAGTAGGTTCTAGTGATCCGGTGGTTCTGTATGGAAGGGCCATCGCTCAACGGATAAAAGGTACTCCGGGGATAACAGGCTGATACCGCCCAAGAGTTCACATCGACGGCGGTGTTTGGCACCTCGATGTCGGCTCATCACATCCTGGGGCTGAAGTCGGTCCCAAGGGTATGGCTGTTCGCCATTTAAAGTGGTACGCGAGCTGGGTTTAGAACGTCGTGAGACAGTTCGGTCCCTATCTGCCGTGGGCGTTGGAGATTTGAGAAGCGCTGCTCCTAGTACGAGAGGACCGGAGTGGACGTACCTCTGGTGTTCCGGTTGTCACGCCAGTGGCATTGCCGGGTAGCTATGTACGGACGGGATAACCGCTGAAAGCATCTAAGCGGGAAGCCCCCTTCAAGATGAGATCTCCCTGAGGCCTTGAGCCTCCTAAAGGACCCAGCAAGACCAGCTGGTTGATAGGCCGGGTGTGGAAGCGCTGCAAGGCGTTGAGCTAACCGGTACTAATGGTCCGTGAGGCTTGACCATATAACACCCAAAGGGTTTTGGTCGATGATGTCTCGAATCAATTGACGGATACGATGAAACGTATCGTCAGCATGATATACATTGCCTTTTTCCGCCTGACGACCATAGCGAGTGGGAACCACCTGATCCCTTGCCGAACTCAGAAGTGAAACCGCTCAGCGCCGATGGTAGTGTGGGGTCTCCCCATGCGAGAGTAGGTCATCGTCAGGCATTTATTAAGAAGAAGCCCGGTTATCGAGAGATAATCGGGCTTTTTCGCATGCATGGGGCAGACCCCTCTCTTTATATGTGGGGCCGCGCCGATAACCCCCTCGGCGCGGTCCGGCCGCTCGCAAGCTCGCGTCGTTCGTCCCCCCTTGCAGCTTCGCTGCAAACCCTGGGGTGACTCACCCCCATGCGAGCGACCTTGCTGTCTAAGTGTCATCGTCAGGTATCGATTCAAAAGAAGGCCCAATTCCAGGAGGAGTTGGGCCTTCGTTTTGTAAAGAGCGTATGCATGGGCTCTCTACAAGTTCAGCCCCGCTTTTTATTTGTGGGGCCGCGCCGCCGCCCCCGAGGTGTGGTCCGGCCTGGCTCTTCTAAAGGGCGGGCTCGCGTCGTTCGTCACCCCTTGCAGCTTCGCTGCAGCCCTTGTGAAGAGCGCTGGGGTGACTCACCCCCATGCGAGCGACCTTGCTGTCTAAGCGTCATCGTCAGGCATTTATTCAAAAGTAGGCCCGATTATCGAGAGATAGTCGGGCCTTCTTTTTGTAAAGAACGCATGCATGGCTTTCTACAAGTTCAGCCCCGCTTTTTATATGTGGGGCCGCGCCGCCGCCCCCGAGGTGTGGTCCGGCCTGGCTCTTCTCAAGGGCGGGCTCGCGTCGTTCGTCCCCCTTGCAGCTTCGCTGCAGCCCTTGTGAAGAGCGCTGGGGTGACTCACCCCCATGCGAGCGGACTTGTTGTCTAAGCGTCATCGTCAGGCATTTATTCAGAAGAAGCCCAATTCCGAGAGGAGTTGGGCCTTCTTTTGTGTAAAGAGTCTTACCCGCGCCACCGGTGAGCGCCATCGCCTGGACGTTTGCGTGCCGGATGCGCTGCACCCGGGACAGGGCTACCTCGATAGCCTGTTCGCCATCAGCCCCTAGCTGTGAGGGGGCGACGGCTAGCTGCCGCCGCGGATTGAGCGGTGCATCAACGACTATCAGGCGCGACTTGTACAGGCCTGTCTTTGCCATTCGTGCTGTCTGGCGGCGAGGACCACGGCAGCGTGATGTGGCCGGCAGCATGTCAGCTCATCGAGCAGCTGAGCCATCGCTATCACCGGAATCTTCCACCAGAAGGGGAGAGTGGCGACCGACAAACTTGATTTAGGCTTGTGCGATACGCGGGTTGAAGCACGGCGGCTGGACCTCCATCTTGTACAAGCACGTGACAGATAGAGTCGATTGTCTAATTTATCGATCCATGGAGGATGTCATGACGCAGCAAGTGGAAGGCAAACGTGTCGCGATTCTCGCCACCCACGGTTTCGAGGAGTCGGAGCTGGCGGTACCCAAGGCGAAGCTTCAGCAGCAGGGCATCGTGGTGCACGTGGTCTCCCCGGAGGCCAAGGGCATCAAGGCCTGGGCAGAAAACGGCTGGGGTGACACCTACGACGTCGACGTGGCCCTGGATGATGTCAGCGAACATGACTATCACGCCCTGGTGTTGCCTGGCGGCCTGTTCAATCCCGACGCCCTGCGCCAGGACGAGAAGGCCTTGAGCTTCGTCAAGGCTTTCTTCCAGGCCCACAAGCCGGTGGCAGCGATCTGCCACGCCCCCTGGATCCTGATCAACGCCGGGGTGGTCGAAGGTCGCAGGCTGACCTCCTACCCGAGTGTCGAACAGGATCTGCGCAATGCAGGCGCCGACTGGGTTGACGAGCAGGTAGTGGTGGATAACGGCCTGGTGACCAGCCGTAAGCCCGATGATCTGGATATCTTCTGCCACAAGCTGGTCGAGGAAATCCACGAAGGGCGTCACGAGAAGCAGCACGCCTGACGCTGTTCGATACAGCAACCTGGCGGAACGCAACAGGCCCCCGGCGACTTGGTCGCCGGGGGCCTGTTGCGTGTCGAGGTGGTGTTGGCTGGTGATGTAGCCGAGCCAGTTCGACGGGCTAGTTTGACGGGCTGGTTCGAAGGGCTGGTTCGAAGGGCTAGTTCGACGGGCCTATTTGACGGTGGAAGAAGCGTTCATTGATGGAGTGACCGAATCGGTCTGTTCCTCGCCAGTGGGCTCGATGCGCTTTACGCCGAACCAGCCGGTCCAGGGTCCGATCATGGCCAGCAGGATCGAGAAGACGATACCCAGGTAGTTGAACAGCGCCCATGGGGCGTAGTCCAGGGTGGCGACACCCAGGGTGCCTGCCATGTAGACGGCGGAGACGGTCCAGGGGGCCAGCGGCTCGGGAATCATGCCGCCGTCTTCCATGCTGCGCGACAGATTGAGCTGGTGCAGGCCTCGTTTGCGATATTGCTCGGCGAACAGCTCACGGGTCAAAAAGAAGGTCACATAGCTGTTGCCGGTGGCCAGGATGATGGTACTGCTGGCCGCCAGCGAGGCCAGGATAGTGCCGCGGGCGGAGCGCACGTAGGCCAGGCTGCGATCGAGCACGACCTTGAGGATGCCGGCGGCCTCCAGCGCCGAGGCAAAGAAGAAGGCGCACAGCGCGAACAGCACTGCTCCGTGCATGCTGTAGAGCCCGCCACGGTTCAGCAGGCTGACCAGTGCCGGGGGCAGGGTGGCGACGTCCAGGCCCGGGTTGAAGCCGGCCAGCAGGCTGACGTTGAAGCCCGAGACTGCGGCCTTGGCCACCGCCTCGGGGCTGGCACCCTGGAGCAGTATCGCCAGCAGGGCGGCGCAGGCCGAGGCCAGGAACAGTACCACCAGGGTCGGCTTCTTGCGCACCGAGCCGAACAGCACGATGGCCACTGGCAGCAGCAACAGGAGGTTCAGCTGATAGAGCCCGCCGATGGTCTCGGCGCTGGCGGCGATGGCCTCCGGGGTGCCCTCTGCCAGGTCCATGTTGAGGCCGAGTATCAGGTAGACCACAGCGGCCACCACGCTGGCGGGCAGTGAGGTGTACATCAGGTGGCGGATGTGTCGGTACAGGTCTTCGCCTACCACCATGGACGCCATGATGGTGGTGTCCGACAGCGGCGACAGCTTGTCGCCGAAGTAGGCGCCTGAGAGCACCGCGCCGGCGGTGATCGCCAGGTTGATGTCCATGGCCGCGGCGATGCCCATGATGGCCACCCCCAGGGTCCCGGCGGAGCCCCAGGAGGTGCCGGTGAAGGTGGAGACGATGGCGGTGCCGAAGAACGCCATGACGTACAGGTAGCGGGGATCGATCAGCTCCAGGCCATGGTAGATGAAGTAGGGAATGGTGCCCGAGATCATCCAGGTGCCGATGATGATACCGATGCTGTAGAGCACCAGTAGCGCGGACAGGGCGGTGCGTACCTTGTTGCCCATGATGTCCATGACGCCTTCCCAGGTCCCGCCGTGCAGCAGACTGAACAGGGTGGCGGCGGCGCCCAGGGTGATCAGCACCAGTTCGGTGGGTAGGCCCGCCACCACGATGCCGTAGACGATGGCGAAGGCGATGGCGGTCAGCAGGATCAGGGATGGAACAAGTCCAGGTTGTCGTTGTATGGCTGGCATGGGATGTCCTCCTCGTGGTGATCAGCGTTCGAGCGCGGCGAACCCCCGCTCGAGGTCGTCGATGATGTCGTCGATGTGTTCAAGCCCGATGGCCAGGCGAATCAGCGGCTGGCCGCTGCCGTCGGGGCGCATGGGAGACAGCGCGAGACTTTCGTAGCCGCCCCAGCTGACGCCGATACGCATCAGTTCGAGGGCGTCGATGAAGTTCGCGATGCGCGAGTAGCTGGGGTGGTGAAGCGCAAGGCTGAGCAGGCCAGAATGGCCGTGCAGCTGGCGGGCGGCCCAGTCGGCGGCGGCGCCTTTGGCGAGGCTCGGGTGATGCACCGCTGCGACCTGCGGGTGGTCAGCGAGAAAACGGGCGACCGCCAAGGCGTTGCGCTGATGCTCGGCCATGCGCACCGGCAGGGTGCGTAGACCGCGCAGGATCAGCGAGGCGCTGTGGGGCGACAGGGCGGCGCCCAGCAACTGGTGACCGTTGGCGAAGAGCCTGTCGATCAGCTCGGCGTCGGCGATGACTGCGCCGCCGACCACGTCGCTGTGCCCGCCGATGTACTTCGACAGCGAATGCACCACCATATCGATGCCGTGGGTAAGCGGCTTCTGGAACAGCGGGGTGGCCCAGGTGTTGTCGATCAGCGTGAGGATGCCGCGTTTCCGGGCGATGGCGGAGATAGCCTCGAGGTCTGCCAGCTCCATGCGCAGCGATGACGGACTCTCGATGTAGATCAGGCGGGTCTCGGGCCGCAGGTGGTCGCTCAATTGCTGGTCACCGGCGATACCGTCGTGGCTGACGCCGTAGCGGGCCATATGGTCGAGCAACTCGACGCTCGGCCCGTAGGTCTGGTTGATGCGCAGGACGTGGTCGCCGTGCTTCAGCAACGAGAATAGCGTGGCGGAGATGGCGCCCATGCCGGAGGCAAAGGCCTTGCAGGCCTGGCCACGTTCCAGCGCCGCCAGCTTGTCCTCCAGCAACTTGACGGTGGGATTGAGCCCTCGGCTATAGATGAAGCGTTCGCGTTCGGCCAGCTGTGCGCGGCTGAAGCTATCAAGGTCCGGGAAGGTGAAGATGCTGGTCTGGTAGACGGGAGGTGCCACGGCGCCGTGATGATCCTGGCGCTGTTCGAAGGCGTGACTACAGATATGGCGATCCTGTGGGTCCACGGTGCGGTCTCCGCAAGCAGGGTGGATTGAGCTATCAGCCTGTCTGATAGCTAAGCTAGCACGGCCCTGCTGGCCCCACAATTGATCCAGAAGAGGTTTGCCGTTACCGTCGATCAGGCCCCTGGACGCCTTTCCTGCCTGGATGCCAACGTCATGAAACGACTCTACTTATCGGACACCGTCGCCGGAGAGATCAGCGCCTATATCGCCAAAGAGCAGTTGGCGCCGGGGGCGCGCCTACCTTCGGTGGGGGAGTGGATGGAGCGCCTGGAGGTAGGTCGATCTACCCTCCGGGAGGGCCTCAAGAAGCTCCAGGCCGAGGGCATCATCGAGGTGGTCAACGGCAAGGGGATCTTCGTCAGCGAACAGCGGACCTTTCAACTGCTGGCCAGTCTTGGCATCCACGACGCCAGGGCGCATCTGCTGGAGATGCTCGAGGTTCGCCAGGCGCTGGAGGCTCAGGCCATCCTGCTGGCCGTGCGGCATGCCGAAGAGGCCGCCTTCGAGGCCATGGCCGGCCACCTGGATGACTATCGACGTGCTCGGGCGAGGGAGGATTTCCTCGCGGTCAGCGAGGCCGACGCGGCCTTTCACCTTGCGATCTATCAGGCCTGCGGCAATCGCGTGCTGGTTGGGCTGATCCAGATGATGCACGACGAGCTGTACCTGTCCTGGGACTCGCCGGACGATCGTCATGAAGTCTTTGACGCAAGTTTTGCCCACCACGAAGACCTGCTCGAGGCCATGCGGCGGCGTGATGAGCAGGCCGCTCTGGCCGCCTTCGACAACCTGGTCGGTGCCACGCGCAAGAGCGTCGAGGCCATGGTGTCGTGAAGACGCCGGCCTGGTGGCTGGTTCCCCACAGACGTGTTGCAGACGCGTGGATTTCCGGCGACAGGCGACATTCGATAGACTATGCCCTTTTCCCGTGGAAGGGGCGAGGGATGACCATTGGTGAGCTGATTCGGCTGTTGAGTGACGGCGAGTTCCACTCCGGCCAGCAGCTGGGGGAAAAGCTGGGCGTGTCGCGGGCGGCGGTGTGGAAGCAGCTGCGCAAGCTTGAGGATCTCGGCATCCCCATGGAGGCGGTCAAGGGGCAGGGGTATCGGCTAGCCGAACCCCTTGAGCTGCTCGATGGGCCCTCGGTGGTGGCCGCGCTGTCACGCGAGTCGCGTCGGCACCTCTCGCGCCTCTTCGTGGAAGACACCCTGCCCTCGAGCAACGAGTTCCTGCGCGAGCGTTTTCGTCAGGGAGCAGGGCACGCTGAGGCCTGCCTGGTCGAACAGCAGAGCGCCGGCCGTGGGCGGCGCGGGCGCACCTGGACGACCCCCTGGGGGCGCACGCTGATGTGCTCCGTGGGCTGGCGCTTCGATTCGGGTGTCGCTGCCCTGGAAGGCCTCAGCCTGGCCATCGGTGTGGTGCTGGCCCAGGTGCTGGAGCGCCATGGGCTCAAGCCCGGGCTGAAGTGGCCCAACGACGTGCTGTTGCCCTTGGGGCCGCAAGGATCGGCTCAGCAAGGATTGGATGAGCAGGGAGCGACCGGGCAGGGGGCGGGTCAGCAAGGCTTTGGCAAGCTGGCCGGTATTCTGGTCGAGATGAGCGGTGACGCCGCTGGCCCCTGCGAGGTGGTGCTCGGTATGGGCATCAACGTGGATCTGCCGGAGAGCTTCCGGGCGAAGATCGATCAGCCGGTCGCTTGTGTGCATGATCAGGCTCCGGGGCTATCCCGTAACGTGCTGGCGGCCGAATTGCTGGACGGTCTGCTGGGCATGCTGGCAGGTTTCGAGGAGCAGGGGTTCGATGCCTGGCGCGACGCCTGGAACGCACGTCACGCCTTTGCCGGTTGGGACATCGAGATCATTCGAGGGGAGCAGCGCGAGCTGGCCCAGGCAGGAGACGTGGATGGCAGTGGCAATCTCTGGGTGCGCAAGGGCATTGACGGAGAGCGGCAAGAGCGCCTGGTGGGAGGAGAGATCAGCGTGCGGGCTCGCCCATGATTCTTGATCTGGATATCGGCAATACCCTGTCCAAGTGGCGCCTGAAGGACGCTGACAGCAGCGAGATTCGCTCCAGGGGCGCGGTGTGGACCCGGGAGGAGTGGAAGCCCGGGTCGGACATTCCCGACCTCGACGTGGTCGAGACGGTGCGCATTTCCAGTGTAGCGAGGCGTTCGGTGCTGGCGCAGACCGAGTCGCTGCTCAAGGACCGGGTGCGTTCGGTGCACGTGGCGCGCTCCTGCCACGAAGCGCTGGGCGTCACCAACGGCTATCACGAGCCGGGTCGACTGGGCGTGGATCGCTGGATGGGGGTGCTGGCGGGCTATCAGCTCGCCGGTGCCAGCTGCACGGTGGACTGTGGCAGTGCCATCACCATCGACTTCGTGCTGCCAGGCGGGCGTCATCTCGGGGGGTACATCCTGCCGGGGCTGCGTCTGATGAAAGAAAGCCTGAAGCTGGGCACCCGCAACGTGGCCATCGACCCGGACAGCGAGGCAGACGAGCTGCTCGCTCCTGGGCGGCGCACGGTAGAGGCGGTCAATCACGGTATCTACATGGCCGCTGTCAGCGCGGTCAATCGGATCTACAGCGAGGTCTGTGATCGTGAAGGGGTGGCGCTACCCATGCTGGTCACCGGCGGCGATGCCAGGGTGGTGTCTCGTGGTATTCGCGTACCCCACGCGATCTGGCCGGACATGGTCTACGCCGGCCTTGAAGCGTGTTTCCCTCTGACGGCAGCAGAACGTGCCGGCAAGATGGCGGGGGCGCCGGTGCCACCGGCTCCGGTGGCGCTGGAAAAGATCCGTGCGGGCCTGGCGTTTTCGATGCTGCTGTGACCGTGGTTTTCCGGTGCGCCGTAAAAAAAGCCTATGGAAGCCTTGCGTTATCCATTCTGCTTTGACACAATGCGCCGCGTTCCGAGGTACAGCGACCCGCGGGTTGCAGGCTGCCGTCGAGACAGGTTGTAAGAATTTTGCGTACAGCTTGATTCTTTTAAAACAACCACTTGACTTCTCGGAGCAGGGCGATAAAATACGTCGCCAGTTGGAGGGGTTCCCGAGTGGCCAAAGGGAGCAGACTGTAAATCTGCCGCGAAAGCTTCGAAGGTTCGAATCCTTCCCCCTCCACCAGATTTTGATCGACCAGAGTTGTGGTTTCTGGTTGATGCGGAGCAGGCGGTCGGACGCTGCCAGGCTGGTTTGGGTTCGGTGGGCTTTGCTTCAGCAAAGAAGGTTTAGTACCGATTTTGCGGGCATAGTTCAATGGTAGAACCTCAGCCTTCCAAGCTGATGATGCGGGTTCGATCCCCGCTGCCCGCTCCAGAGTTTAGGCAATGTGAAGTAGTTGGATTGCCGAAGAGTGCGCTCATGTAGCTCAGGGGTAGAGCACACCCTTGGTAAGGGTGAGGTCGACGGTTCAAATCCGTCCATGAGCTCCATCTAAGAAAAGCGAGCCTAGGCTCGCTTTTTCTTTCTCCGCCGCGTCTGCAGGGCGGAGGGGGTTGCCAGGCGAGATCCGTTTCGCTATCATTGCGCCCGCTGTTGCAGAGGCTGCCCGCAAAGGGTGGTTTGCATCGAGTACAGGCCAGTAGCTCAATTGGCAGAGCAGCGGTCTCCAAAACCGCAGGTTGGGGGTTCGATTCCCTCCTGGCCTGCCAGTCTTCCCCAGGCTGGCAGTTTTTTATATACTTTCGTGTTTCGATTGCCGCGCCCTGAGGAGTCTCGTTTTCATGAAGCATAACGCCGAGGTGCAGGAGTCGCGCCACGACGGGCTCAAGTGGGCGGTTGTCGCCGTTCTTCTGGTGCTGGCCGTCGTTGGCAACACCTACTTTGCCGACCAGCCGCTTCTGTATCGTGTTCTGGGCGTTGTTGCCCTGTCTGTCGTTGCTGCCCTGGTCGCATTGACCACCACCAAGGGGCGTGAATTGGTGGAGCTGGCGCAGAGCGCCAGGAAGGAAATTCAACGTGTCGTCTGGCCGACGCGCCCCGAAACCATCCAGACCACCGCCATCGTGCTGGTGGCTGTGCTGGTGGTCGGGCTGCTGCTCTGGTTGATCGACACGCTGCTCAGCTGGGCGATGTCCGGCGTCATCGGTTAGGAGTCTTCATGTCCAAGCGTTGGTACGTCGTCCACGCCTACTCCGGCTTCGAGAAGCACGTCATGCGCTCGCTGATCGAGCGTGTGAAGATGCACGGCATGGAAGATCTCTTTGGTGAGATTCTGGTGCCGACCGAAGAAGTCGTCGAGATGCGTGACGGCAAGCGCCGCAAGAGTGAGCGCAAGTTCTATCCCGGCTACGTGCTGGTCGAGATGGAAATGGTCGACGAGACCTGGCACCTGGTCAACGAGACGCCCCGTGTCATGGGCTTTATCGGCGGGACCAAGGAGAAGCCGGCGGCGATCACTCAGCGCGAGGCCGACGCCATTCTCAGTCGCGTCAGGGATGGGGCCGAAAAGCCGCGTCCCAAGACCATGTTCGAGCCCGGTCAGTCGGTGCGCGTCATCGATGGCCCCTTCGCCGATTTCAACGGCGTGGTCGAAGAGGTCAACTACGACAAGAGTCGTCTGCAGGTCAGTGTGCTGATCTTCGGGCGCGCCACTCCCGTCGAGCTGGAGTTTTCCCAGGTCGAGAAGGAGTAGGTCGACAAGTTTCTTACGGTGGGTCTGCTCAGGCAGGCCCGCCGTCATGTGCTGAAAGTTTTCAGTGCGTAGGGGTCGCCTCGAGGGGCGGCCGTTTTGTCCGGGGAGCCGCAAGGCGCTACTACCCAACTGGAGTCCATCATGGCCAAGAAAGTACAGGCTTACATCAAGCTGCAGGTTGCAGCTGGTAAGGCCAACCCGAGTCCCCCCGTGGGTCCCGCGCTGGGTCAGCACGGTGTCAACATCATGGAATTCTGCAAGGCGTTCAACGCCGAGACGCAGAACATCGAGCCGGGTCTCCCGACTCCCGTGGTCATCACCGTCTACTCCGACCGCAGCTTCACCTTCGTCACCAAGACACCGCCCGCCGCGGTGCTGCTGAAGAAGGCCGCTGGCATCAAGTCCGGCTCTGGTGAGCCGAACAAGAAGAAGGTCGGTACCGTGACCCGCGAGCAGCTCGAAGAGATCGCCAAGACCAAGGAGCCGGACATGACGGCTGCCGATCTCGACGCCGCGGTGCGTACCATTGCCGGTAGCGCCCGCAGCATGGGCCTCAACGTGGAGGGTCTCTGATCATGGCAAAGCTTACCAAGCGCGCAAAGCAGATTCGCGACAAGGTTGACGCCACCAAGGTCTACTCCATCGACGAGGCCGTGGCCCTGCTCTCCGAGCTGTCCACCGTCAAGTTCAAGGAGTCGCTGGACGTCGCCATCAACCTGGGCGTCGATCCGCGTAAATCCGACCAGGTGGTTCGCGGTGCGACCGTGATGCCCAACGGTACCGGCAAGGACGTGCGCGTTGCCGTCTTTACCCAGGGTGCCAACGAAGAAGCCGCCAAGGAAGCCGGTGCCGACATCGTCGGTATGGACGACCTGGCCGAGCAGGTCAAGAAAGGCCAGCTCGACTTCGACGTGGTCATTGCCTCGCCGGACGCCATGCGTGTCGTCGGCCAGCTGGGTCAGATCCTGGGTCCGCGTGGCCTGATGCCGAACCCCAAGGTCGGCACCGTGACCCCCGACGTCGCTACCGCCGTCAAGAACGCCAAGGCCGGTCAGGTGCGTTTCCGTACCGACAAGAACGGCATCATCCACACCACCCTGGGCAAGGTCGATTTCGAAGCCGACGCCATCAAGGGCAACCTGGATGCGCTGCTCGCCGACCTGAAGAAGCTCAAGCCGAGCACTTCCAAGGGCGTGTACTTCAAGAAGATGACCCTGTCCACCACCATGGGCCCGGGTCTGACCGTCGATCACTCCGCGCTGGTGTGATGCGACACAACAGGCAAGACACTTTGCGGTCCCCGTGCCGGGTGATTCACCCGGCCGGCGGGGCACCGTCAAAGACCGCAGGCGCCGCCGCCTGACCTTCGGGTCTGCCGGCGGCTTAATCGCCCCCGGGCACCTGCGCAGATGGTGTTGCCGCCAGGCATCTGGTGAGCACCATCATTGAAGCCCCTCTTCTACGGAAGGGGAGATGGTAACCATCGGAGCCCTCGGGTTCCGGCACGAAGGAGTGATCACAGTGGCACTAGCACTCGAAGGCAAGAAGGCAATTGTTGCCGAGGTCAGTGAAGTCGCCAAGGATGCACTCTCCGTCGTAGTTGCCGACTCTCGCGGCGTCGCGGTCCACAAGATGACCGAACTGCGCAAGCAGGCTCGCGAGAATGGCGTCCAGGTGCGTGTTGTGCGCAACACCCTGGCACGCCGCGCCCTGACCGGTACTCCCTGGGAGTGCCTGTCAGAGACCTTCGTTGGTCCGACTCTGCTGGCCTTCTCCAACGAACATCCGGGCGCTGCCGCTCGTCTGTTCAAGGAGTTCGCCAAGGATGAGAAGAACTTCGAAGTCAAGGCGCTGGCCTATGAAGGTGAGCTGATCCCGGCAAGCGATATCGACCGTCTGGCGACCCTGCCGACCTACGATGAGGCGATCGCCAAGCTGATGTCCGTCATGAAGGAAGCTTCTGCCGGCAAGCTGGTTCGTACTCTCGCTGCGCTGCGCGACCAGAAGCAGGAAGAAGCCGCTTAAGGCGTCGTCCTGTCGACCGACCACGATCCATTTCGCGTTCTCGGGTGACCGAGACGCCCGCAAAGTTAGGAATCTAGACAATGGCACTGACCAAAGAAGATATCATCAACGCCGTCTCCGACATGTCCGTCATGGAAGTCGTCGAGCTGATCGAAGCCATGGAAGAGAAGTTCGGCGTTAGCGCCGCTGCTGCTGTCGTGGCTGGCCCGGGCGCTGGTGGCGAAGCCGCCGCTGCCGAAGAGCAGACCGAGTTCGACCTGGTGCTGACCTCCGCTGGCGACAAGAAGGTCAACGTCATCAAGGCCGTCCGCGAGATCACTGGTCTCGGCCTGAAGGAAGCCAAGGGTGCCGTCGACGGCGCGCCGGCGACCATCAAGGAAGCGATGAGCAAGGACGACGCGGAAGAAGCCAAGAAGAAGCTGGAAGAAGCCGGCGCGTCCGTGGAGCTCAAGTAATCCTTGTGCCCATGGCTTTACGCGCTGCGTAAGCTTCCACGGCTGGTGGCGGGACGCCCGCTACCGGCCTTTTTCTGTTGTCACTAGCTGCCTGCCCCCAAGGGCCTGTAGCTTGCAGAATTCCGACGGCGAGTCACTCATCCGAGGACTTGCCGTCAGCGCCTGACGGAGACCGTCCGTCGGGTGGCGCCGACACGCATCGGTCACCCATGGTGAACAAGCTGGGGAATACAGATGGCTTACTCATACACTGAGAAAAAACGCATCCGCAAGGATTTCGGCAAACTGCCCCAAGTGATGGATGTGCCTTACCTGCTGGCCATCCAGCTTGATTCCTACTACGACTTTCTCCAGCAGGACCGCTCTCCCGAAGAGCGTATGGAAGTCGGCCTGCACGCCGCCTTCAGGTCCGTGTTCCCGATCGAGAGCTTCTCCGGCAACGCTGCGCTCGAGTACGTCAGCTATCGTTTCGGCACTCCGGCCTTCGACGTCAAGGAATGCCAGCTGCGCGGCGTCACCTACTCCGCTCCTCTGCGTGTCAAGGTTCGCCTGATCATCTACGACAAGGAGTCGTCGAACAAGGCCATCAAGGACATCAAGGAGCAGGAAGTCTACATGGGGGAGATCCCCCTGATGACCGAGAACGGTACCTTCGTGGTGAACGGTACCGAGCGCGTCATCGTGTCTCAGCTTCACCGTAGTCCCGGCGTGTTCTTCGATCACGACAAGGGCAAGAGCCACAGCTCCGGTAAGCTTCTGTACTCCGCTCGCGTGATTCCTTACCGCGGCTCCTGGCTGGACTTCGAGTTCGACCCGAAGGACAACGTCTTCGTGCGTATCGACCGTCGTCGCAAACTGCCGGCGTCCGTGCTGCTGCGCGCGCTGGGCATGAGCGCCGAGGAGATCCTCGACGAGTTCTTCGACACCAGCACCTTCCATATCGAGAAGTCTGGCTTCTCGGTGGAGCTGGTGCCGTCTCGCCTGCGTGGCGAGACCGCGACCTTTGACATCAAGGGCGCCGACGGTGAGGTCATCGTCGAAGAGGGGCGTCGTGTCACCCAGAAGCATATCCGCCAGCTGGAGAAGGCGGGTCTCGAGCGTCTGGAAGTGCCGATGGACTACCTGTTCGGCAAGACCCTGGCCAAGGACCAGATCAACCCTGCCACCGGCGAGCTGATCTGCCCCTGCAACTCCGAGATCACCCCGGAGCTGCTCGAGGCCCTCGGTCAGGCCGGCATCACCACCATCGAGACGCTCTACACCAACGATCTGGACTGCGGTCCCTTCGTCTCCGACACCCTCAAGCTGGACACCACCGGTTCCCAGCTCGAGGCGCTGGTCGAGATCTACCGTATGATGCGCCCCGGCGAGCCGCCCACCAAGGAAGCCGCCGAGACGCTGTTCAACAACCTGTTCTTCAGCGAAGACCGCTATGACCTGTCCGGCGTCGGCCGGATGAAGTTCAACCGTCGTCTGCGTCGTGATTCCGACACCGGTTCCGGTGTGCTGGATCGTACCGACATCCTCGACGTGCTGCGCGAGCTGATCAACATCCGTAACGGCTTTGGCGATGTCGACGACATCGACCACCTGGGCAACCGCCGCATCCGCTGCGTCGGCGAAATGGCAGAAAACCAGTTCCGTGTCGGCCTGGTGCGTGTCGAGCGCGCGGTCAAGGAGCGTCTGTCCATGGCCGAGAGCGAAGGCCTGATGCCTCAGGACCTGATCAATGCCAAGCCGGTGGCCGCTGCGGTGAAGGAGTTCTTTGGCTCCTCTCAGCTGTCCCAGTTCATGGACCAGAACAACCCGCTGTCCGAGGTGACCCACAAGCGTCGTGTGTCTGCTCTCGGCCCGGGTGGTCTGACCCGTGAGCGCGCCGGTTTCGAGGTGCGTGACGTTCACGCTACCCACTACGGCCGTCTGTGCCCGATCGAGACGCCGGAAGGTCCGAACATCGGCCTGATCAACTCGCTGGCGACCTACAGCCACACCAACAGCTACGGCTTCCTCGAGACGCCGTACCGTAAGGTCGTGGATGGCGTGGTCACCGACGAGGTGGTGCACCTGTCGGCCATCGAGGAAGGTGACTTCGTCATCGCCCAGGCCTCGGCCACCGTCAACGCCGACAAGAAGCTGGTCGACGACCTGGTTCAGGTGCGTCATCGCGGCGAGACCACCTTCATGCGTCCCGAACAGGTGACGCTGATGGACGTGTCTCCGCGCCAGGTGGTGTCCGTCGCCGCCGCACTGATTCCGTTCCTCGAGCACGATGACGCCAACCGCGCCCTGATGGGTGCCAACATGCAGCGTCAGGCGGTGCCGACCCTGCGTGCCGACAAGCCGCTGGTCGGTACCGGCATGGAGCGCTTCGTCGCCCGTGACTCCGGTGTCTGTGCCGTGGCCCGTCGTGGCGGCGTGATCGACTCGGTCGACGCCAAGCGCATCGTGGTGCGGGTCAACGAAGACGAGATCATCGGCGGTGAGGCCGGTGTCGACATCTACAACCTGACCAAGTACCTGCGTTCGAACCAGAACACCTGCCAGAACCAGCGTCCGATCGTTCGCCCCGGCGACAACGTCGCGCGTGGTGACATCCTGGCCGACGGTCCGTCCGTCGACATGGGTGACCTGGCGCTTGGCCAGAACATGCGCATCGCCTTCATGCCGTGGAACGGTTACAACTTCGAGGACTCCATCCTGCTGTCCGAGCGGGTGGTCCAGGAAGACCGTTTCACTACCATCCACATCCAGGAACTGACCTGTGTGTCCCGTGACACCAAGCTGGGGCCGGAGGAGATCACCTCCGATATTCCCAACGTCGGTGAATCGGCACTGGGCAAGCTGGATGAGGCCGGTGTGGTGTACATCGGTGCCGAGGTCGGCGCCGGCGACATCCTGGTCGGCAAGGTCACGCCCAAGGGCGAGACCCAGCTGACCCCGGAAGAGAAGCTGCTGCGTGCGATCTTCGGTGAGAAGGCGTCCGACGTGAAGGACACCTCCCTGCGTGCCCCCACCGGCATGAAGGGCACCGTCATCGACGTTCAGGTGTTCACCCGCGACGGCGTCGAGAAGGACTCGCGCGCTCTGTCCATCGAGCAGATGCAGCTCGACGAGGTGCGCAAGGACCTGCAGGAGACCTACCGCATCGCCGAGGACGCCACCTTCGAGCGTCTCAAGCGCACCCTGTCCGGTCAGCCGGTCAACGGTGGTCCGCGCCTGTCCAAGGATGATGTGCTGTCCGAGGACTATCTCGAGGAGCTGCCGCGTCAGCAGTGGTTCAAGCTGCGCATGCAGGACGAGAAGCTCAATGAACTGCTGGCTCAGGCCGACGAGCAGCTCGAGAACCGTCGCAAGGAAATGGACGAGCGTTTCGAAGACAAGAAGCGCAAGCTCACCCAGGGCGACGATCTGGCGCCGGGCGTGCTCAAGATCGTCAAGGTCTACCTGGCGATCAAGCGTCGCCTGCAGCCGGGTGACAAGATGGCCGGCCGTCACGGTAACAAGGGTGTCATCTCGGCCATCATGCCGATTGAGGACATGCCGTTCGACGACAACGGTGAGCCCATCGACGTGGTGCTGAACCCGCTGGGTGTACCGTCGCGGATGAACGTCGGTCAGATCCTCGAGACGCACCTGGGCATGGCGGCCCGCGGTCTCGGCGTGAAGATCGAGCACATGCTGCGTGACGCCCGCGAGCAGCAGCTCACTCAGCTGCGAGAGTTCCTCGGTGAGGTCTACAACTCCACCCAGGGTACCCGCGTCGAGGAGATCGAGTCGCTGTCCGATGACGAGATCATCGCGCTGGCCAAGAACCTGAAGAAGGGCGTGCCGATGGCGACGCCGGTGTTCGACGGTGCCAAGGAGCACGAGATCAAGCACCTGCTGAAGCTGGCCGATCTGCCGGATTCCGGCCAGATGACCCTGTACGACGGGCGTACCGGCGAGTCGTTCGATCGTCCGGTGACGGTGGGCTACATGTACATGCTGAAGCTCAACCACCTGGTCGACGACAAGATGCACGCGCGTTCCACCGGCTCCTACTCGCTGGTCACCCAGCAGCCGCTGGGCGGCAAGGCGCAGTTCGGTGGTCAGCGCTTTGGTGAGATGGAGGTCTGGGCCCTGGAGGCCTACGGCGCCGCTTACACTCTGCAGGAAATGCTCACGGTCAAGTCCGATGACGTGGAAGGTCGTACCAAGATGTACAAGAGCATCGTGGATGGCGATCACACCATGCAGGCGGGCATGCCGGAATCCTTCAACGTATTGGTGAAGGAAATCCGCTCGCTGGGCATCGATATCGAACTGGAGAGCTGAGGCGGCCCGAAAGGCGCTTCAATGAATGACGGTCCGCGGGGAGCAATAGCTCCCCGCCCATGACAACTCCGCAACGGAGCCGACCTAATGAAAGATTTGGTGAAAGTCCTCAAATCGCAGTCACAGTCCGACGAGTTCGACGCGATCAAGATCACGCTCGCGTCGCCGGACATGATCCGCTCCTGGTCCTTTGGCGAGGTCAAGAAGCCGGAGACCATCAACTACCGGACTTTCAAGCCCGAGCGTGATGGCCTGTTCTGCGCCAAGATCTTCGGTCCGGTGAAGGACTACGAGTGCCTGTGCGGCAAGTACAAGCGCATGAAGCACCGCGGCATCATCTGCGAAAAGTGCGGCGTCGAAGTCACCAAGGCCGCCGTGCGCCGCGAGCGCATGGGGCACATCGAGCTGGCTAGCCCGGTCGCCCACATCTGGTTTCTGAAGTCGCTGCCGTCTCGCATCGGCATGCTGATGGACATGACCCTGCGCGACATCGAGCGCGTGCTCTATTTCGAGAGCTTCATGGTCGTCGATCCCGGCATGACCACCCTCGAGCGTGGCCAGCTGCTCAACGACGAGCAGTACTTCGAGGCCCTCGAGGAGTTCGGCGATGACTTCGACGCCCGCATGGGTGCCGAGGCCGTCCAGGCGATGCTCAAGGATATCGATCTCGAGGAAGAGATCGAGCGTCTGCGCGAAGAGATCCCGCAGACCAACTCCGAGACCAAGATCAAGAAGCTGTCCAAGCGTCTGAAGCTGCTCGAAGCCTTCCAGGGCTCCGGCAACGATCCGGCGTGGATGGTGATGGAAGTGCTGCCCGTGCTGCCGCCGGACCTGCGTCCGCTGGTACCGCTGGATGGCGGCCGCTTCGCGACCTCGGATCTCAACGATCTGTACCGTCGCGTGATCAACCGCAACAACCGCTTGAAGCGTCTGCTCGACCTCAACGCGCCGGACATCATCGTGCGCAACGAGAAGCGCATGCTGCAGGAGTCCGTCGATGCGCTGCTCGACAACGGTCGTCGCGGTCGCGCCATCACCGGCTCCAACAAGCGTCCGTTGAAGTCGCTGGCCGACATGATCAAGGGCAAGCAGGGGCGTTTCCGTCAGAACCTGCTGGGCAAGCGCGTCGACTACTCCGGCCGCTCGGTCATCACCGTGGGCCCGACCCTGCGTCTGCACCAGTGCGGTCTGCCCAAGAAGATGGCGCTTGAGCTGTTCAAGCCGTTCATCTACTCCAAGCTGCAGGCCAGCGGCCAGGCGTCCACCATCAAGGCCGCCAAGAAGATGGTCGAGCGCGAGCTGCCGGAGGTGTGGGACATCCTCGCCGACGTCATCCGCGAGCACCCGGTGCTTTTGAACCGCGCCCCGACCCTGCACCGTCTCGGTATCCAGGCGTTCGAGCCGCTGTTGATCGAAGGCAAGGCGATCCAGCTGCACCCGCTGGTGTGTGCCGCCTACAACGCCGACTTCGACGGTGACCAGATGGCCGTGCACGTGCCGCTGACGCTGGAAGCCCAGCTCGAAGCGCGCGCGCTGATGATGGCCACCAACAACGTGCTGTCACCGGCCAACGGCGAGCCGATCATCGTGCCGTCCCAGGACGTGGTGCTGGGTCTGTACTACATGACCCGCGAGCGCATCAACGCCAAGGGCGAGGGCATGGTGTTCTCCGACCTCAACGAGGTCGAGCGCGCCTTCGGCACCCAGAACGTGTCGCTGCACGCCCGCGTCAAGGTGCGCCTGGACGAGGTCGACATCGACGAAGAGACCGGCGAGCGCTCCGAGCACCGCCGTCTGCGTGACACCACCGTCGGCCGTGCGCTGCTGTTCCGCATCCTGCCGCAAGGGGTGCCCTTCGATCTGGTCGACCAGGCCATGAAGAAGAAGGCCATCTCCAAGCTGATCAACGAAGTGTATCGTCGCGCCGGTCTCAAGGCCGCGGTCATCTTCGCCGACCAGCTGATGTACACCGGCTTCCGTCTGGCCACCTGGTCCGGCGCCTCCATCGGCGTCAACGACTTCGTCATCCCGGACGCCAAGGCCGAGATCGTCGAGGCGGCCGAGGAAGAGGTCAAGGAAATCGAGGACCAGTTCTCCTCCGGTCTGGTGACCGCGGGCGAGAAGTACAACAAGGTCATCGATATCTGGGCGCGTGCCAACGACCAGGTCGCCAAGGCGATGATGGCGGGCATCTCCAAGGAGACCGTGATCGACCGCGAAGGCAAGGAAGTCGAACAGGACTCCTTCAACAGCGTCTTCATCATGGCCGACTCCGGTGCCCGTGGTAGCGCCGCCCAGATCCGCCAGCTGGCGGGCATGCGTGGCCTGATGGCCAAGCCGGATGGCTCGATCATCGAGACCCCGATCGTCGCCAACTTCCGTGAAGGTCTGAACGTACTCCAGTACTTCATCTCGACCCACGGTGCGCGTAAGGGTCTGGCGGATACCGCCCTGAAGACCGCCAACTCCGGTTACCTGACCCGTCGTCTGGTCGACGTCGCCCAGGACGTGGTCATCACCGAGGTCGACTGTGGCACCGAGCGTGGCCTGACCCTGCACCCGGTCATCGAAGGCGGCGACATCATCGTCTCGCTGGCCCAGCGTGTACTCGGCCGTGTGGTCGCTCAGGACGTCATCGACCCGAGCACCGACGAAGTGCTGATTCCGCGCGGCACCCTGCTGGACGAGGCCTGGTGCGAGCAGCTCGACACCATGGGCGTCGACGAGATCATCGTGCGCAGCACCATCACCTGTGAAACCAGTCACGGTGTGTGTTCGTCCTGTTACGGGCGCGATCTGGCCCGTGGCCACCAGGTCAACATCGGTGAGTCGGCCGGCGTCATCGCCGCCCAGTCCATCGGTGAGCCGGGTACCCAGCTGACCATGCGTACCTTCCACATCGGTGGTGCCGCCTCGCGGGCCTCTGCGGTGGACAGCGTCCAGGTCAAGCATGGCGGCAAGGTGCGCCTGCACAACATCAAGTACGTGGAACGCGCCGACGGCAAGCTGGTCGTGGTGTCGCGCTCCAGCGCCCTGGCGGTGGCCGACGAGCATGGCCGCGAGCGTGAGTACTACAAGCTGCCTTACGGTGCCGAGCTTTCGGTGCGTGACGGTGATGCGGTCGATCCCGGTCAGGCCGTGGCCAAGTGGGATCCGCACACCCACCCGATCGTCGCCGAAGCGGAAGGCCAGGTGCACTACGTCGACATGGACGAAGGCCTGACCATGCACCGCAGCGTCGACGAGATGACCGGTCTGTCCTCGATCGAGATCATCGAGTCCGCGGCGCGGCCGATGGCCGGTCGCGACAAGCGCCCGATGATCATGCTCAACGACGCCGCCGGCAAGCCGGTGACCGTCTCCGGCAGCGACACTCCGGTGCAGTACCCGCTGCCCGGCAAGGCAATCGTCACCGTCGACAATGGCTCGTCCATCGGCATCGGTGAGATCGTCGCGCGTATCCCGGTGGAGGCGTCCGGCAACAAGGACATCACCGGTGGTCTGCCGCGCGTCGCCGACCTGTTCGAGGCGCGCAAGCCGAAGGAGCCGTCCATCCTGGCCGAGATCAGCGGTGTGATCAGCTTCGGCAAGGAAACCAAGGGCAAGCGTCGTCTGACCATCACCCCGTCCGAAGGCGACCCCTTCGAGATGCTGATTCCCAAGTGGCGTCAGATCGCGGTGTTCGAGGGCGAGACGGTCGAGAAGGGCGAGGTGATCTCGGATGGTCCGAGCAACCCGCACGACATCCTGCGACTGCTCGGCATCGCCGAGCTGGCCAAGTACATCGTGGCCGAGGTGCAGGACGTCTATCGTCTGCAGGGCGTTGGCATCAACGACAAGCACATCGAAGTGATCGTGCGTCAGATGCTGCGCAAGGTCGAGATCACCGACGCCGGTGACTCCGACTTCATTCCGGGTGATCAGGTCGAGCTGGTCCGTGTGCTGGAGCAGAATGCCGTGCTCCAGGCCAATGACAAGTTCCCGGCCAAGTACCAGCGCCTGCTGCTGGGTATCACCAAGGCCAGCCTGGCCACCGAGTCGTTCATCTCTGCGGCCTCCTTCCAGGAGACGACCCGCGTGCTGACCGAAGCGGCGGTCACCGGCAAGCGCGACTACCTGCGCGGCCTGAAGGAAAACGTGGTGGTGGGACGTCTGATCCCGGCCGGTACCGGCCTGACCCACCACGAGGAGCGTCGTCGCAAGCGTGAAGACACCGAGCGACTGCTCCAGCCGTCGGCCTACGACGTCGAGCAGGAGCTGGGCGCCCAGCTCACCGCGCTGGACTCGGACGACGACGAGATCTGATGTCGGCAAAAGCCTGGAGCCTTTGCGGCTCCGGGCTTGACGCGCCTTGGCATCAGCCAGTAGAATGCGCAGCCTTTAACAGTGGGGTGGGTGTATCCGCGCCACTGTGAAAAGGCTTAGGCAACCCATTGGAGTCAGCTAACAGCTATGGCAACGATTAATCAGCTCGTGCGCAAGCCGCGCAAGCGTCAGGCAGCGAAGACCGACGTGCCTGCGCTTCAGGCCTGCCCGCAGAAGCGCGGCGTCTGCACCCGCGTCTACACCACCACCCCGAAGAAGCCGAACTCCGCACTGCGGAAGGTCTGCCGTGTGCGCCTGACCAACGGCTACGAGGTGTCCTCCTACATCGGCGGTGAAGGCCACAACCTCCAGGAGCACTCTGTGGTCCTGATTCGTGGCGGTCGAGTAAAGGACCTTCCGGGTGTGCGTTATCACACCGTTCGCGGCGCTCTCGACACCTCCGGTGTCCAGAACCGTCGTCAGGGCCGTTCCAAGTACGGCACCAAGCGTCCGAAGTCCTAAGGGCTGCGTCGCTTTCCATTACCAAGTTTGACCCGGTCTGATAAGAGTAAGGTCGAGCCGCCAAGCGCGAGTCTCGGGTTTACCTGAAGGACCCTTCAACCGAGGGCTTATCATGCCTAGAAGAAGAGTTGCGGCCAAGCGCGAGATTCTGCCGGATCCCAAGTTCGGATCCGAGCGTCTGGCCAAGTTCATGAACCACCTGATGATCAGCGGCAAGAAGTCCGTAGCTGAGCGTATCGTCTATGGTGCGCTGGACAGGGTTGCCGAGCGTTCCAATGAAGAGCCGCTGGAAATCTTCGACAAGGCGCTGGAAACCATCCAGCCCATGGTCGAGGTGAAGTCTCGCCGCGTCGGCGGTGCGACCTATCAGGTGCCGGTCGAAGTCCGTCCGTCCCGCCGCCAGGCGCTTGCCATGCGCTGGCTGGTGGACGCCGCTCGCCGTCGTGGCGAGAAGACCATGGTGCAGCGTCTGGCTGGCGAAATGCTGGATGCAGCCGAAGGCAAGGGTTCGGCAGTCAAGAAGCGTGAAGACGTGCATCGCATGGCAGAAGCCAACAAGGCCTTCTCTCACTACCGCTTCTAAAGCGCATCGCCAACCAACGGGAGTTACATCGTGGCTCGCAAGACTCCGCTTAAGCGTTACCGCAATATCGGTATCGTGGCCCACGTCGACGCCGGTAAGACGACTACTACCGAGCGTGTCCTGTTCTATACCGGTCTGTCCCACAAGGTCGGTGAGGTCCATGAGGGCGCCGCCACCATGGACTGGATGGAGCAGGAGCAGGAGCGTGGTATCACCATCACCTCCGCGGCGACCACCTGCTTCTGGCAGGGCATGAACAAGCAGTTCGATGAGCACCGCATCAACATCATCGACACCCCTGGACACGTTGACTTCACCATCGAAGTCGAACGTTCCCTGCGTGTGCTTGACGGTGCCGTCGTCGTGCTGTGTGGCTCCTCCGGTGTGCAGCCGCAGACCGAGACCGTCTGGCGCCAGGCCAACAAGTACGAAGTTCCGCGCATGGTGTTCGTCAACAAGATGGACCGCAGCGGTGCTGACTTCTTCATGGTCGTCAACCAGCTGAAGGATCGTCTCGGCGCCAACGTCGTGCCGATCCAGATCAACTGGGGCTCCGAGGACGAGTTCAAGGGCGTCATCGACCTCATCCAGATGAAGGCCATCCTGTGGGATGAAGACAACTTCGGGATGAACTACGACCTCGTCGATATCCCGGCGGAGCTCCAGGAGACCGCCGAAGAGTATCGCGAGCAGATGGTCGAGGCCGCCGCCGAGGCGTCCGAAGAGCTGATGGACAAGTACCTCGAAGAGGGTGAGCTGACCAACGACGAGATCAAGGCTGGTCTGCGTCGTCGTACCCTCGACAACGAGATCGTGCTGGTCACCTGTGGCTCTGCGTTCAAGAACAAGGGTGTTCAGGCCGTTCTCGATGGCGTCATCGAGTACATGCCGTCTCCCACCGAGGTCAAGGCGATCGAAGGTGAGCTCGACGACAAGGACGGCACCATCGCGACCCGTGAGGCCGATGACAGTGCGCCTTTCGCCGCGCTGGCGTTCAAGATCGCGACCGACCCCTTCGTTGGCACCCTGACCTTCATCCGCGTCTACTCGGGCGTGCTGAAGTCAGGCGACAGCGTCTACAACTCCGTCAAGCAGAAGAAGGAGCGCGTCGGCCGTATCGTCCAGATGCACTCCAACTCGCGCGAGGAGATCAAGGAAGTTCTGGCCGGCGACATCGCCGCCTGTATCGGCCTGAAGGACGTGACCACCGGTGATACCCTGTGCGACCTGAACGACAAGATCGTTCTCGAGCGCATGGAGTTCCCGGATCCGGTTATCTCCGTGGCAGTGGAGCCGAAGTCCAAGGCTGACCAAGAGAAGATGGGTATTGCACTGGGCAAGCTGGCCCAGGAAGATCCGTCCTTCCAGGTCAAGACCGACGAAGAGACTGGCCAGACCATCATCTCCGGCATGGGCGAGCTTCACCTCGACATCATCGTTGACCGCATGCGTCGCGAGTTCAAGGTCGAGGCGAACATCGGCAAGCCGCAGGTGGCCTACCGTGAGACGATTCGTCAGAGCGTCGAGCAGGAAGGCAAGTTCGTTCGTCAGTCCGGTGGTCGCGGTCAGTACGGTCACGTACACCTGCGCATCGAGCCGTTGACGGCCGAAGACAAGGGCGACGACGAAGAGATGCACTTCAAGTTCGCTTCCGAGATCGTCGGCGGCGTGGTTCCGAAGGAATACGTGCCGGCCGTCGAGAAAGGGGCCTATGAGCAGCTCCAGAACGGTGTCATCGCGGGCTACCCGATGATCGACGTCAAGGTAACGCTGTTCGACGGTTCCTACCACGACGTGGACTCCAACGAGACCGCGTTCAAGGTCGCCTCTTCCATGGCGATCAAGCAAGGCGCTCCCAAGGCCAAGGCAGTTCTGCTCGAGCCGGTGATGAAGGTCGAGGTCGTGACCCCTGAAGAATTCATGGGTGACGTCATGGGCGACCTGAACCGCCGCCGGGGCCTGGTCCAGGGTATGGATGACTCTTCCTCCGGCAAGGTCATTCGCGCCACCGTGCCGCTGGCTGAGATGTTCGGTTACGCAACCGACCTGCGCTCTCAGACCCAGGGCCGCGCAAGCTACACCATGGAGTTTGCGGACTACGAAGAGGCGCCGTCCAGCGTCGTTGAAGCCGTCATCAACCAGAACGGTTAACCGTTAGCTAACGAAAGAGGTCATAGCAGTGGCTAAGGAAAAATTCGAACGTTCCAAACCGCACGTCAACGTCGGCACCATCGGTCACGTCGACCACGGCAAGACTACCCTGACGGCGGCCCTGACTCGCGTTTCTGCCGAGGTG
The DNA here is from genome assembly GCF_040070555.1 of Halomonas sp. H10-59. Lineage (NCBI taxonomy): Bacteria > Pseudomonadati > Pseudomonadota > Gammaproteobacteria > Oceanospirillales > Halomonadaceae > Halomonas > Halomonas sp. H10-59. The sequence goes on along the minus strand of NZ_CP098828.1, from coordinate 4,321,929 downwards.
TTCGGCGGTGACTGGCGTGAGTTCGACACCATCGACAATGCTCCGGAAGAGCGTGAGCGTGGTATCACCATCGCCACCTCTCACGTCGAGTATCAGTCCGAGGAGCGTCACTACGCTCACGTCGACTGCCCGGGACACGCTGACTACGTCAAGAACATGATCACCGGTGCTGCCCAGATGGACGGCGCTATCCTGGTCTGTTCCGCTGCTGACGGCCCTATGCCGCAGACTCGCGAGCACATCCTGCTGTCTCGTCAGGTTGGCGTTCCGTTCATCGTCGTGTTCCTGAACAAGGCCGACATGGTCGACGACGAAGAGCTGCTCGAGCTGGTCGAGATGGAAGTTCGTGAACTTCTGTCCGAGTACGACTTCCCGGGCGACGACACTCCGATCATCACCGGCTCTGCCCTGATGGCTCTGGAAGGCAAGGACGACAACGGCATGGGTACTACCGCCGTTGCCAACCTGATCAAGGCTCTGGATGCCTACATCCCCGAGCCGGAGCGTGCTGTCGACCAGCCGTTCCTGATGCCGATCGAAGACGTGTTCTCCATCTCTGGTCGCGGTACCGTTGTGACCGGTCGTGTCGAGCGCGGCATCGTCAAGCCGGGCGAAGAGATCGAGATCGTTGGTATCAAGGACACCACCAAGACTACCGTTACCGGTGTCGAGATGTTCCGTAAGCTGCTCGACGAAGGTCGTGCTGGCGAGAACGTCGGTGCCCTGCTGCGTGGTACCAAGCGTGACGAAGTCGAGCGTGGTCAGGTTCTGGCCAAGCCGGGCACCATCACTCCGCACACCCAGTTCGAGGCGGAAGTGTACGTGCTGAGCAAGGACGAGGGTGGTCGTCACACTCCGTTCTTCAAGGGCTACCGTCCGCAGTTCTACTTCCGTACCACCGACATCACCGGTACCTGTGAACTGCCGGAAGGCGTCGAGATGGTCATGCCGGGCGACAACGTCCAGATGGTCGTCAACCTGATCGCTCCGATCGCCATGGACGAAGGTCTGCGCTTCGCCATCCGCGAAGGCGGCCGTACCGTCGGTGCTGGCGTCGTGGCCAAGATCCTGGTCTAAATCAGACCGGTGATCACCGAAGGGGGCTCCGCAAGGAGCCCCCTTTTCTGCGCATCGTCATTGAGGGTTTGACTCTCGATGGCGCGGCGCATATAATGCGCATCCTTTGAATGCGTGGGTTGACGGCTCGCGCCGTCAAGTTCCATTGGAGTTAGGGCAAATGCAGAACCAGAAGATTCGCATTCGGTTGAAGGCTTTCGACCATCGCCTGATCGACCAGTCCGCCGCGGAGATTGTTGAAACCGCCAAGCGTACCGGCGCCCAGGTTCGTGGTCCGATTCCTCTGCCGACCAATCGCGAGCGTTACACCGTGCTGGTTTCCCCGCACGTGAACAAGGACGCCCGTGATCAGTACGAGATTCGTACCCACAAGCGTGTGCTCGACATCGTCGAGCCGACCGAGAAGACCGTTGATGCCCTGATGAAGCTCGACCTCGCCGCTGGCGTGGACGTGCAAATCAAGCTCGACTGATATCACTAGACACTCGCGGCCCAGCGTCCCTCTCATCCAGTAGAGGTTCAGCAGCCGCCACGCCGGGATGGCGTTACACAACGTGCTAGTGGAATGCTCTGGAAAGGGCAGCCATAGCGGGTGATAGCCCCGTACACTAAAGGAGACTAAGCATGACTATCGGTTTGGTCGGTAGGAAGGCCGGCATGACCCGTGTCTTCACCGAAGACGGCGCGTCTGTGCCCGTAACCGTTATCGAGGTTGATCCCAACCGCGTGACCTGCGTGAAGTCTGTCGAATCCGACGGCTACGCCGCGGTCCAGGTGACAACCGGCTCCCGCAAAGCCAAGCATCTGTCCAAGGCCCAAGCTGGCCTGTACGCCAAGGCAGGTGTCGAGGCTGGTCGTTCCCTGATGGAGTTCCGCCTGAGCGAAGGCGACGAAGCTCCGGAAGTGGGCGGCGAACTCACCGTATCCCTCTTCGAAGCTGGTCAAAGCGTTGACGTGACCGGCACCTCCAAGGGTAAGGGCTTCCAGGGCGCAGTGAAGCGCTGGAACTTCCGTACCCAGGACAACAGCCACGGTAACTCTCTGTCCCACCGTGCTCCGGGTTCCATCGGCATGTGCCAGACCCCGGGCCGCGTGTTCAAGGGCAAGAAGATGGCCGGCCAGATGGGCAACGCACGTTGCACCGTTCAGAGCCTGGAAATCGTCCGTGTCGATGCCGAGCGCAACCTGCTGCTGATCAAAGGCGCCGTTCCTGGTGCTACCGGCAGTGATGTCATCGTGCGCAGCGCCGTCAAAGCTGGCTGAAGGGGAACTTTCCAATGAATCTGAATCTTGCAGGTGCAAGCGCCGGGACCGTTGAGCTGTCCGACGCTACCTTTGGCAAAGAATTCAACGAAGCGCTCGTGCACCAGGTCGTCACCGCCTATCTGGCTGGTGGTCGTCAGGGCACCCGCGCCCAGAAGAACCGCTCCGACGTCCGTGGCGGCGGCAAGAAGCCGTGGCGCCAGAAGGGCACCGGTCGCGCTCGCGCCGGTACCATTCGCTCGCCGATCTGGCGCAGCGGTGGTGTGACCTTCGCGGCCCGTCCGCAGGACCACTCCCAGAAGGTCAACCGCAAGATGTACCGTGCGGCCATGCGCTCGATTCTGTCCGAGCTGGTCCGTCAGGAGCGTCTTGTTGCCGTTGATGCCTTCTCTGTCGAGTCACCCAAAACCAAGCAGCTGGTCGCCAAGCTTTCCGACCTGGGCCTGGAGAAGGTGCTGATCGTCACCGAAGAAGTCGACGAGAACCTGTACCTGGCAGCCCGCAACATCCCCAACGTGGATGTGGTGGACGTCGCCGCCGCCGACCCGGTCAGCCTGGTCGCCTTCGACAAGGTCCTGGCTACCGTCTCCGCACTGCGCAAATTCGAGGAGAAGCTGGCATGAACCAGGAGCGTGTATTCAAGGTTCTGCTTGGTCCGCACGTGACCGAGAAGGCCGCCATGGCCGCCGAGCGTAACCAGTACGTGTTCAAGGTGGCGAGTGACGCAACCAAGCCCGAGATCAAGGCTGCCGTCCAGGAGCTGTTCGGCAAGAAGGTCGATCGCGTTTCTGTTCTGAACGTGAAGGGCAAGACCAAGCGCACCGCGCATGGTGTTGGTATGCGCAAGGGTTATCGCAAGGCGTACGTGACACTGGCCGCCGGCGAGACGCTTGAAGACTTCTCTGGCGCCGAGTAAAGGCAGGAGTACGGATCATGGCAATCGTCAAGACAAAACCCACATCCGCCGGTCGTCGCCACGTCGTCAAGATTGTTGGTGAGGAACTGTACAAGGGCCGCGCTTACGCGCCGTTGCTCGAGAAGCAGTCCAAGTCCGGTGGTCGTAACAACCAGGGTCGCATCACCACTCGCCACGTCGGCGGTGGTCATCGCAACCACTATCGGATCATCGACTTCAAGCGCACCAAGGATGGCGTTCCGGCCATCGTCGAGCGCCTGGAGCATGACCCGAACCGTAGCGCCCACATCGCGCTGCTGAAGTACATCGACGGTGAGCGTCGCTACATCATCGCCCCCAAGGGCGTGAGTGCCGGTGATCGCCTCGAGTCCGGCGTCAATGCGCCGATCAAGAAGGGCAACGCACTGCCGCTGCGCAACATCCCGCTGGGTTCCACGGTGCACTGCATCGAACTGAAGCCTGGCAAGGGTGCTCAGATCGCACGCAGCGCCGGTACCAGCGCCCAGCTGGTGGCTCGTGAAGGCAACTACGCCACCCTGCGTCTGCGCTCCGGCGAGATGCGCAAGGTGCTGGCCGAGTGCCGCGCGACCCTGGGTGAGGTGAGCAATTCCGAGCACAGCCTGCGTCAACTTGGCAAGGCCGGTGCAAAGCGCTGGAGAGGTGTGCGCCCGACTGTTCGCGGTGTCGCGATGAACCCGGTGGATCACCCGCACGGTGGTGGTGAAGGCCGCACCAGCGGTGGTCGTCATCCGGTGTCCCCGTGGGGTATGCCCACCAAGGGCCACAAGACCCGCAAGAACAAGCGCACCGACAAGCTGATCGTCCGCCGCCGCAAGGCTCGCGGTTAAGATCCCACGCCAAGACATTAAGAGGTAACGGCTGTGCCACGTTCACTGAAGAAAGGTCCTTTTGTAGACCTTCATCTGCTGAAAAAGGTTGAGACTGCAGCGGAAAAGAACGATCGCAAACCGATCAAGACCTGGTCGCGTCGTTCAATGGTCCTGCCCAACATGGTCGGGCTCACCATTGCAGTCCATAACGGTCGCCAACACGTCCCGGTGCACGTCTCCGAGGAAATGGTTGGCCACAAGCTGGGCGAATTCGCTGCTACCCGCACCTATCGCGGCCATGCGGCGGATAAGAAAGCCAAACGGTAAGCCAGAGAGGATTAAGAGATGGAAGTCACAGCAAAGCTGCGTGGCGCCAGTTTATCCGCCCAGAAGGCCCGTTTGGTGGCTGATCAGGTGCGCGGTAAGCCTGTCGCCGAAGCAATCGACCTGCTGACCTTCTCACCGAAGAAGGCGGCCAAGCTGGTCAAGAAGGTGCTGCAGTCCGCCATCGCGAATGCGGAAGAAAACAACGGCATGGACATCGACGAGCTGCGCGTCTCGACCATCTGTGTCGATGAGGGTACGACGCTCAAGCGCATCCGTCCGCGCGCCAAAGGCCGTGCGGATCGCATTTTGAAGCGCACTTGCCACATCACCGTCAAGGTAGCCGAGAAGTAGGAGTCGACCAGATGGGTCAGAAAGTCAATCCGACAGGCATCCGACTGGGTATCGTCAAAGACCATACCTCTGTCTGGTACGCCGAGCGCGGCGCCTATGCCGATAAGCTCAACAACGACCTCGCGGTGCGTAGCTTCCTGGAAGAGCGTCTGAAAAACGCCTCCGTTAGCAAGATCACCATCGAGCGTCCCGCGAACAACGCGCGCATCACCATTCACACTGCCCGTCCGGGCATCGTGATTGGCAAGAAGGGCGAAGATGTCGATCGCCTGCGTCGCGACGTCACCGAGATGATGGGCGTGCCTGTTCACGTCAACATCGAGGAAGTTCGCAAGCCCGAGCTGGATGCTCAGCTCGTCGCACAGAACATTGCCGGCCAGCTCGAGCGCCGTGTGATGTTCCGTCGCGCCATGAAGCGCGCTGTCCAGAACGCCATGCGTCTGGGCGCTGGCGGCATCAAGGTGCAGCTCTCCGGTCGCCTCGGCGGCGCGGAAATTGCCCGCACCGAGTGGTACCGCGAAGGTCGTGTTCCGCTGCATACCCTGCGTGCGGACATCGATTACGCCACCTACGAAGCCAAGACCACCTACGGCATCATCGGTGTCAAGGTCTGGGTCTTCAAGGGTGAAATCCTCGGGGGCATCGAGGAGGTCCGCGCCAAGGCGAAGCAGAGCCAGGCAGCGCCCTCCAAGAAGAAAGGTTCCAGGTAAGGGGAGAGCGATTCGATGTTACAACCCAAGCGTACAAAATTCCGTAAGGTGCAGAAGGGCCGCAACCGTGGCCTGGCGCATCGCGGAAGCAAAGTGAGCTTCGGCGAGTTCGGCCTCAAGGCCACCGGCCGCGGTCGTGTCACCGCCCGTCAGATCGAAGCTGGCCGTCGTGCCATCACCCGTCACGTCAAGCGTGGCGGCAAGATCTGGATCCGTGTCTTCCCGGACAAGCCGATTTCCAAGAAGCCCCTGGAAGTCCGGATGGGTAAAGGTAAGGGCTCCGTCGAGTACTGGGTCGCACAGATCCAGCCCGGTCGTGTCCTTTACGAGATCGAAGGCGTTTCCGAGGAACTGGCCCGCGAAGCTTTCGCACTGGCCGCCCAGAAATTCCCGGTCTCCACCACCTTTGTGAAACGGACGGTGATGTGATGAAAGCCCAGGAAATTCGTGAAAAGTCCGCCGAGCAGCTCAATGAGCAGCTCCTCGAACTCCTCCGCGAGCAGTTCAACCTGCGCATGCAGAAGGCCACCGGCCAGCTGAGCCAGACTCATCTGCTCAAGCAGGTTCGTCGGGATATCGCCCGCGTGAAGACTGTGCTCAACGAGAAGGCAGGTGTCTGAGATGGCCGAAGAGAAAAAAGCCCGTACGCTCACCGGCAAGGTGGTGAGCGACAAGATGGACAAGTCCATCGTTGTAATGATCGAGCGTCGTGAGCGCCACCCGATCTACGGCAAATACGTTAAGCGCTCCACCAAGCTGCACGCCCACGACGAGACCAACCAGGCCAAGGCCGGTGACACGGTATCCATCCAGGAATGTCGTCCGCTGTCCAAGAAGAAGGCCTGGACCCTGGTCGAGGTTGTCGAACAGGCCAAGGGTTAAGGCCACGGCCTTAACCTCGTGCAGTCAGTTTAGGTTTGGAGAAAACCGATGATTCAGACTCAGACAATGCTGGATGTCGCCGACAACAGCGGAGCGCGCCGGGTGCAGTGCATCAAGGTGCTGGGTGGTTCACACCGCCGCTACGCTCGCGTTGGTGACGTCATCAAGGTCACGGTGAAGGAAGCTATTCCGCGCGGCAAGGTCAAGAAAGGCCAGGTGCTGAAAGCGGTAGTTGTCCGGACCCGCAGTGGCGTCCGTCGCAGCGACGGTTCGCTGATTCGCTTCGATGGAAATGCGGCCGTCTTGTTGAACAACACCAACGAGCAGCCGATCGGTACCCGTATCTTCGGGCCGGTGACGCGTGAACTTCGCAACGAGAAGTTCATGAAGATCATTTCCTTAGCGCCTGAAGTGCTGTAAGGGAGCGAGGCGACATGCAAAAGATCAAACGTGATGATGAAGTGATCGTCATCGCCGGCAAGGACAAGGGTAAGCGCGGTACCGTGAAGCGCGTCCTCAAGGACGAGCGGTTCGTGGTAGCGGGTGTGAACATGATCAAGCGTCACACCAAGCCGAACCCCATGGCCGGCAATCAGGGCGGTATCGTCGAGCGCGAGGCTCCGATTCACGCGTCCAACGTAGCCATCTTCAATCAGGAGACCGGTAAGGCGGATCGCGTCGGCTTCCAGATCAAGGAAGACGGTACCAAGGTACGTATCTACAAGTCGACGCAAGCGCAGATCGACGCCTAACGCGAGTCGGGTAGCAAAATGGCGAACTTGAAAGAACGTTATCAAAACGAGGTGGTGGCTCAACTGAAAGAGCAGTTCAGCTACGCCAACGTTATGCAGGTACCCCGGATCACCAAGGTGACTCTGAACATGGGTATCGGCGAAGCGACCAGCGATAAAAAGCTGATCGACGCTGCCGTCGGCGACCTGGAGAAGCTCTCCGGTCAGAAGCCGATGGTGACCAAGGCACGTAAGTCCATCGCGGGCTTCAAGGTGCGTGAAGGCTGGCCGATCGGCGTGAAGGTCACACTGCGCAGTGAGCGCATGTGGGACTTCCTCGATCGCCTGGTGAATATCGCGATCCCCCGCGTTCGTGACTTCCGTGGTCTCAACCCGAAGTCCTTCGACGGTCGTGGCAACTACAGCATGGGGGTGCGTGAGCAGATCATCTTCCCGGAGATCGAGTATGATAAGATCGACCGGATTCGTGGTCTGGATGTCACCATCACCACCACTGCCAACACCGATGACGAAGGTCGTGCGCTGCTGAGCGCACTGAACTTCCCGTTCAAGAAATAGGGGTGGGATCATGGCAAAGAAGAGCATGATTGAGCGTGAGCAGAAGCGCGCGCAACTGGTTGAGAAGTATGCTGCCAAGCGTGCCGAGCTCAAGGCGATCATCCAGGACGTGAACAGCTCCGATGAGGAGCGCTTCGATGCGCAGCTGAAGTTGCAGTCGCTGCCGCGTGACTCCAGCCCCGTGCGTCAGCGTAACCGCTGCCGCGTGACTGGCCGTCCGCACGGCTACTACAACAAGTTCGGCCTCGGTCGTAACAAGCTGCGTGAAGCCGCCATGCGTGGCGACGTGCCCGGACTGAAGAAGTCCAGCTGGTAACGCCACGTAGAATCATCAGGAGCGCAAGTTAAATGAGCATGCAAGACACTCTGGCGGATATGTTTACCCGTATCCGCAATGCGCAGCAGGCCACCAAGGAGACGGTCACCATGCCGTCCTCCAAGATCAAGGTTGAAGTGGCCCGCGTGCTGAAAGAAGAGGGTTACATCACTGACTTCGCCGTGAGCGAATCAGCCAAGCCCGAGCTGACCGTCAGCCTCAAGTACTTCGAAGGCAAGCCGGTCATCGAGCATCTGCAGCGGGTTTCCAAGCCGTCCCTGCGTAGTTACAAGGGCAAGGATGCGCTGCCGAAGGTCGCCGATGGCCTGGGTGTCGCGATCGTCACCACCTCCAAGGGTGTGATGACCGATCGTGCCGCGCGTCAGGCTGGTGTCGGCGGCGAAGTCCTCTGCACCGTATTCTAGGAGTTTGGAATGTCCCGCGTAGCCAAATATCCGGTTAAAGTGCCCGCTGGCGTCGAGGTCAAGATCGACGGCGCCACGCTGACCGCCAAAGGCGGTCAGGGCACCCTCTCCATGCCCGTTCACGACGATGTCGTGGTCGCGCAGGAAGATGGCCAGCTGACCTTCCAGCCGAGCAAATCTGCTAAGAGCTGGGCCATGGTCGGCACCACCCGTGCCCTGGTTCAGAACCTGGTCACCGGCGTGTCCGAGGGCTTTACCAAGTCTCTCGAAATCATCGGCGTCGGTTATCGCGCTCAAGCGAAAGGCCAGACGCTCAACCTGACACTGGGCTTCTCTCACCCGGTCGACTATCAACTGCCTGAAGGTGTCTCGGCTGAAACGCCGAAGAACACCGTCATCGTGCTGAAGAGCGCGGACAAGCAGAAGCTCGGCCAGGTCGCAGCGGAAATCCGCGCTTTCCGTCCGCCTGAACCCTACAAGGGCAAGGGTGTGCGTTACGCGGATGAGCAGGTCCGCCGTAAAGAAGCCAAGAAGAAGTAAGGCAGGGTTATGAACGCGAAGAAAGAATCTCGTCTCCGTCGTGCCCGCCGCGCTCGCGCGAAGATCCGCGAGCTGGGCGTGTCTCGCCTGTGCGTCAATCGTACCCCCCGTCACATCTACGCGCAGATTATCTCGCCGGATGGTGGCAAGGTCCTGGCCAGCGCTTCCACGCTGGACAAGAGCCTGCGCGAGGGTTCGACCGGCAATGCAGACGCCGCAGCCAAAGTTGGTGCGCTGATCGCTGAACGCGCCAAGGAAGCGGGCATCACCCAGGTGGCCTTCGACCGCGCTGGCTTCAAGTACCACGGTCGTGTGAAGGCCCTGGCCGACGCCGCACGTGAAGGCGGCCTGGAATTCTAAAGGGTTTTACGATGGCGAAGAACGAACAGCAAAACGGCGATCTGCAGGAAAAGCTCGTGCAGGTCAACCGTGTCGCCAAGGTGGTCAAGGGTGGCCGTATTTTCGGCTTCACCGCTCTGACTGTCGTGGGCGACGGTAACGGTCGCGTCGGCTTCGGTCGTGGCAAGGCACGTGAAGTGCCGGTCGCGATTCAGAAGGCGATGGACCAGGCGCGCCGCAACATGATCAAGGTGAACCTGGTCGGCGGTACCCTCCAGTATCCGGTCAAGGCTCGTCATGGCGCCTCCAAGGTGTACATGCAGCCGGCCTCTGACGGTACTGGTATCATCGCCGGCGGCGCCATGCGCTCCGTGCTGGAATTGGCCGGCGTGCACAACGTCCTGGCCAAGTGCTATGGCTCCACCAATCCGGTGAACGTGGTCCGTGCGACCGTGAATGGCCTGGCTTCCATGCAGTCGCCGGAAGACGTGGCCGCCAAGCGCGGTCTCTCAGTCGAAGCGATCACGGGGTAATACACCATGGCAGCTACGATCAAGGTTACCCAGACCCGCAGCACCATCGGCACGTTGGCCAAGCACAAGGCCACCATGAAGGGCCTCGGCCTGCGCCGCATCGGTCACACGGTTGAACTGGAAGACACCCCTGCCGTTCGCGGCATGATCCACAAGGTCAACTACCTTGTGCGTGTTGAGGGAGAGTAATCCATGAAACTTAACAGCCTGAGCCCGGCACCGGGCTCCAAGCACGCTGAAAAGCGCGTCGGTCGTGGCATCGGTTCCGGTCTGGGCAAGACCGGCGGCCGTGGCCACAAGGGCCAGAAGTCGCGCAGCGGTGGCAGCGTGAAGCCCGGCTTCGAGGGCGGTCAGATGCCCCTGCAGCGTCGTCTGCCGAAGTTTGGTTTCACCTCCGCCAAGTCTTTGGTTTCCGAGGAAGTCCGCCTGGCCGAGCTGGCCAAGGTCGCGGGTGACGAAGTCACTCTGGAAAGCCTCAAGGAAGCCAATGTGCTGAAGGATTCCACGCAGCATGCGAAGGTGATCCTTTCCGGCGATCTGAACAAGGCGGTCACCGTTCGCGGTCTGCGGGTCACCAAGGGTGCCCGCGCAGCGATCGAAGCCGCCGGTGGCAAGGTAGAGGACTAAATGGCCAAGTCAGGAAACATGCCGGCGATGGGCAGCGGTCTGAGTGAACTGTGGGCGCGTCTGCGCTTCGTGCTCCTCGCCATCGTGGTCTACCGTATCGGTGCCCACATACCCGTTCCCGGTATCAATCCTGACCAGCTTGCTGCCTTGTTCAGGGAGCAGCAGGGCACCATCCTGGGCATGTTCAACATGTTCTCGGGCGGTGCCCTGGAGCGCATGAGTATCCTCGCCCTCGGCATCATGCCGTACATCTCGGCGTCGATCATCATGCAGCTCCTGACCGCCGTCTCGCCCCACCTCGAGCAGTTGAAGAAGGAGGGCGAGAGCGGCCGCCGCAAGATCAGCCAGTACACGCGCTACGGCACGGTGGTGCTGGCCCTGGTTCAGGCCACCGGCATGTCCGTGGGTCTGGCCAGCCAAGGCATTGCCTATACGGCCGATCTCAGCTTCTATTTCACCGCGATCATCACCTTCGTGAGTGGCGCGGTGTTCTTGATGTGGCTGGGTGAGCAGATCACCGAGAAGGGCATCGGCAACGGCATTTCGCTGCTGATCTTCGCGGGTATCGTCGCCGGCCTGCCCGGAGCTGTGGCTCAAGCCTTCGAGCTTGCCCGCAACGAGGGCGCGTGGAATGTGTTGCCGCTGTTGGCGCTTAGCCTTCTGGGTATCGCCACCGTGGCGTTCGTCGTGTTCATCGAACGCGGCCAGCGCCGGATCACGGTGAACTACCCGCGCCGCCAGGTAGGCAACAAGATGTATGCAGGGCAGAGCAGCTACCTGCCGCTCAAGGTCAACATGGCGGGTGTCATTCCGGCCATCTTTGCCTCGAGCATCCTGTTGTTCCCCGCCTCCCTCGGTCAGTGGGTAGGTGCGGGCGACGGCATGGAATGGTTGCAGCGCGCGTCCCAGGCGTTGGCCCCAGGTCAGCCCCTTTATATCTTGCTTTTCGCGGCGGCGGTGGTATTCTTCTGCTTCTTTTACACAGCGCTGGTCTTCAACCCCAAGGATGTGGCCGACAACCTCAAGAAGTCGGGTGCCTTCCTGCCGGGGATTCGTCCTGGCGAGCAGACCGCTCGTTATGTCGACAAGGTCATGACTCGTCTGACCCTGTTCGGCGCTCTCTACATCACTGCGGTTTCCCTGATGCCCCAGTTCCTGATCGTAGCGTGGAACGTGCCGTTCTTCTTTGGCGGTACCTCGCTGCTGATCGTGGTCGTGGTCATCATGGACTTCATGGCCCAGGTGCAGTCGCACCTCATGTCGCACCAGTATGAGTCGGTGATGAAGAAGTCCAACCTGAAAGGCTACGGTAGCGGCGGCATCATGCGCTAAGGCGCCGCAGGCCGATTTGGCACGCCGCAAGCCGATTTTGGAGAGAACGATGAAAGTTCGAGCTTCCGTGAAGAAAATGTGCCGCAATTGCAAGATCATTCGTCGCAATGGCGCTGTTCGCGTCATCTGCACCGAGCCGCGGCACAAGCAGCGCCAGGGTTAATCCTGGCCTGAATTGAACCGGGTGCTGGCATACCCCTTGCCCTAATGACGGGAAGGGGGTATGCTATTGCGCCTTTTGTAGTTGATTAACCGAGCAAGCCGCTCAAACTTCGGAGTAAGCTGATGGCCCGTATTGCAGGCGTCAATATCCCGGACAACAAGCATGCGGCGATCTCGCTGACCTACATCTTCGGGATTGGCCGTACTCGCGCGCAGGAAATCTGTGAAGCGACCGGCATCGCGCCGACCACCAAGATCCAGGATCTGTCATCTGAAGAGATCGACAGCCTGCGTAGTGAAGTCGGCAAGTATACCGTTGAAGGCGACCTTCGTCGTGATGTGACGCTGAACATCAAGCGTCTCATGGACTTGGGTTGCTACCGTGGTCTGCGTCATCGTCGTGGTCTTCCGATGCGCGGTCAGCGCACCAAGACCAACGCGCGTACCCGTAAGGGACCGCGTAAGCCGATCCGCAAATAACACGCACGTTCTGGCGTAAAGACAGGAATTGACATCAACATGGCTAACCCGCGTAGCAACCGTAAAAAGGTTAAAAAGCAGGTAGTGGATGCCGTTGCGCATATCCATGCCTCTTTTAACAACACGATCATTACGATCACAGACCGCCAGGGCAACGCTCTTTCCTGGGCGACAGCCGGTGGTTCGGGTTTTCGTGGTTCTCGCAAGAGCACCCCGTTCGCTGCTCAAGTGGCAAGCGAGCGTGCAGCAACTGCTGCAGCCGAGTATGGTGTGAAAAACGTCGACGTGCTGGTCAAGGGCCCCGGTCCTGGCCGTGAATCCGCCGTGCGTGCACTCAACGCCGCCGGCTTCCGCGTGCAAAGCATCACCGACGCGACGCCCATTCCCCACAATGGCTGCCGTCCGCCGAAGAAACGCCGCGTTTAAGGAGACAGATTCATGGCTCGTTACATTGGACCGAAGTGCAAACTGTCTCGCCGGGAAGGTACCGACCTCTTCCTCAAGAGCGGTGTCACTCCCTTCGAGAAAAAGTGCAAATCCGAACAGATTCCGGGTGTGCACGGCCAGCGCCGTCAGCGTCTTTCCGACTACGGCTTGCAGCTTCGCGAGAAGCAGAAAGTACGTCGCATGTACGGCGTACTCGAAAAGCAGTTCCGCAACTACTACAAGGAAGCCGCCCGCCTGAAGGGTGCGACCGGTGAGTTGTTGCTGCAGCTGCTTGAGTCCCGACTGGACAACGTCGTCTACCGCATGGGCTTTGGCGCCACTCGCTCCGAGGCTCGTCAGCTGGTAAGCCACAAGGCGATTGCCGTCAACGGCAAGACCGTTAACGTGGCCTCCTACCAGGTCAAGCCCGGCGACGTGGTATCCGTTCGTGAAAAGGCCAAGCAACAGGCGCGTATCCAGAACGCCCTGAGCATCGCCGCCAACCGTGGCGACGTGGCCTGGATCGAACTCGACGCCAAGAAGATGGAAGGCACCTTCAAGGCCCTGCCTGAGCGCGGTGACCTGACTGCCGACATCAACGAGCAACTGATCGTCGAGCTGTACTCGAAGTAAGCGGTCCGTCCGCGCCGCCCTCCTCCGGGAGGGCGGCGGTTATTACCGAGTATTCGTTTGGCAGCCTGAAAGGTGTTCATATGCAGCGTTCAGTGACAGAGTTTCTCCGTCCTCGCGACATCAAGGTCGAAGAGATCAGCGCACACCACGCAAAGATCGTGCTCGAGCCGTTCGAGCGTGGCTTCGGCCACACGTTGGGCAATGCTCTGCGTCGTATCCTGCTCTCGTCCATGCCCGGCTGCGCCGTGGTGGAGACCGAGATCGCTGGTGTCGACCATGAGTACAGCGCGATCGAGGGTGTCCAGGAAGATGTCATCGAAATCCTCCTGAACCTCAAGGACGTGGCGATCAAGATGCACAGCCGCGACGAGGCGATGCTCTCGCTGAACAAGCAGGGCCCGGCCGTCGTCACCGCTGGTGACATCGCCGTCGATCACGACGTCGAAGTGGTCAACCCCGAGCACGTCATCGCCCACGTCAATGAAGGCGCCGAGCTCAAGATGCAGCTGAAGGTGGCCCGTGGTCGCGGCTATGAGCCTGCGGATGTCCGCAGCGAAGCCGACGACGAGACACGCGCCATCGGCCGTCTGCAGCTGGATGCGACCTTCAGCCCCGTGCGCCGCGTTTCCTACAGCGTCGAAGCCGCCCGCGTCGAACAGCGCACCGACCTCGACAAGCTGATCATCAACCTGGAAACCGACGGCACCCTGGATCCGGAAGAGGCGATCCGTCGCAGCGCGACCATCCTGCAAGAGCAGCTGGCAGCGTTCGTCGACCTGGAAGCCGACAAGGAACAGGAAGTGGTCGAGGAAGAGGATCATATCGATCCCATCCTGCTGCGCCCCGTAGACGATCTCGAGTTGACCGTTCGTAGCGCCAACTGCCTGAAAGCCGAGAATATCTACTACATCGGCGATCTGATTCAGCGCACCGAGGTGGAGCTGTTGAAGACCCCGAACCTCGGCAAGAAGTCCTTGAACGAGATCAAGGACGTGTTGGCTGCTCGTGGTCTGTCCCTTGGCATGCGGCTTGAAAATTGGCCGCCGGCTAGCCTGAAGGACGACAAGGCCACCGCCTAAGCGTCGGCTCGAGTCCCAGTTTGGTAAGGAATCACAACCATGCGTCATCGTAAGAGTGGTCGTCACCTCAATCGTACCAGCTCGCACCGCCAGGCCATGTTTCGCAACATGAGCGTGTCGCTGGTCGAGCACGAAGTGATCAAGACAACCCTTCCCAAGGCCAAGGAGCTGCGTCGTCATATCGAGCCGCTCATCACCCTGGCCAAGGAAGACAGCGTCGCCAACCGGCGTCTGGCCTTCAGCCGTACCCGCTCGAAGGAAGCGGTCGGCAAGCTCTTCAACGAGCTGGGTCCGCGTTACGTCGAGCGTCCGGGCGGTTACGTCCGTATTCTCAAGTGCGGTTTCCGCACCGGCGATAACGCCCCCATGGCCTACGTCGAGCTGGTCGATCGCCCCGTCGTTGAAGAAGAGGCCGTCGGCGAGGAGTAATCCTTTCGACAGCGCTTCGACACGACGCGAAACCGACACCTCCGGGTGTCGGTTTTTTTATGTCTGTCATTTGTCGACGGGACTCTTGGGCATGATGGTCGGAAGCTGGGCCGGCCCGAGAGGGCTGGCATCCAGGGGCAGCGATGACATAAGCGCCAGGGCTGTGTGTCCGCACGGCGTGGCTTCCCCTATGCTGTCAGTCAGGGACAAGGTATCGGGGGAAGGCATGCAAAGGACGTGGCAGAGGCTGTTGTCGATGCTGGTGCTGTCGCCAGTCATCGCCGTGGCGCAGACGCCGGGCGATCCAGAAGAAGCGGGCAAGGAGGCTGCCCAGGCGTCATCATTGGCCGAGGTGGGGGGCAGTGCGGCGCCCACGGTCGCCGCAGCCGAGGTGCGCGACTGCTTTGTACAGATGGGCCAGGGGGCGGTGGGTGACTGCATCGGACTCGCCGCCGACGCCTGCCAGCAGACCCCGGGTCTCCTGGGCATCGTCGATTGTCTGGCCCAGGAGACCCGGGTCTGGGATGAACTGCTCAACGCCCAGTATCAGGAGCTGCGCGCGTTGATGCGCGAGCAGGACGAGGGGAATCCTGACGTGGGTATCTCCCGGGTGGACGCGCTAAGAGACGTGCAGCGCGCCTGGATCACCTTTCGCGACGCCGAGTGCGGCTACGCCTATGCCCGCTATCAGGATGGCACCATCCGCAGCGTCGTCGCCGCCGCCTGTCAGCTTGAACAGACCGCCCAGCGGGCGCTTACCTTGAAGGGCATCCTGCACGAGAGCAGTCTTTAGGCGTGCGCCTTGCCGCCACCCAGCGATCGCGGCCGCGTCTTCCTGTGGTTTACTGGACGCTTTGACTGAGGCGCTGATCGATCCAGCGGGCCAGGTCGCCCAGCGCGTTCAGGGCGCCTTCTCGGGTATAGGGGTGGGGCCAGGCATCGAGGACCAGATAGCGCTTGTTGCTTTCAAACCTGAAGTCTTTAGGTTCGCCATCGCGATAGAAGGAGCAAGCATCGCTGCAGGTGTCCGGAACGGTGCTCATGAAGTCCTCGGCGATGTCCTCTAGATCTGCAGAAGTAGCCTGCCGGTCGATGTAGCCTCTGACGTAGAAGCCGATACTTTCGCTGTCGGCAGCGTCAGACTCCGAGGTGGGGTAATAGACCAGGCAGGCCTGGTTGTTATGCCCTTCCCAGTGGGGGAAAGAGAAGCGGAGTACCCGCTGTTCGTCACGCCAGGTGCTGCTCGACTTGATGATCTCGTTTTCCGAAATATCCAGAGTGGACGCCAACGTGCGAGTGCACTGCTGAACCAGTTCGCTTTCCAGTAGTCCGAGTTTCCTCGCCGCCTGCTTGAGTTGAGCGAAGTGCTTGAGGGCGAACGTGAGTTCCTTGTCGTCCATGATCATGGCCTTGTCCTGGTGGGCGATGGCGTGCAGGTGCTGCAGCAGTTCCTGATAGAAGACCTGCCATTTGGTAAAGGTGCTGGTGGCGACTTCCTCGCCGAATCGCTCTCGAGCGGCGGTGATCAACTCGTCGTAGGAGACGCATACCCAGTCGACGGGGACATCGTCCCGCTGGGTCAGGGGGCTCAGTACGCAGCGGACCTGATAGGGCTGCTGATAGGCGTCAATCATGGCGGCGTAGGTAGTGAAGGGGTTGTATGACGCCGACGCCCATACCTTGTGTTCGATGCCGATCACAAAGCTGTCGCTCGAGATGACCAGATCGAGCCGCTTGTCGTTGCCATCCCGAACGTCCGGCGACGGGACTTCGCGCTCGACCGAGAGGCTGTCCCAGTCAGTGCACAAGAGCAGGTCGTCTTCTAGCTCACCCGGGAAAGCGCCCTTTTTCAGAAGGCACGCCACTAGCGCCTTGGCCAGCCACCTTGGGGCGCCTTCGTGGCTACCCATGAAGATCGCCATCAGGTCCGACAGTCGGTTCTCGTGTTGCCCCGGCCCTGAAATGGAAAAAAGGTTGGGCTCTGGCGGCGCCGGCGGGGGCATCTGCTCCATCCTTTCGAATAGCGCTTCCAGTGCGCGATGCTCATCATCAAGTGATGGCTCCTTGTTCTCGTGTGGCATGGCGGACCTCCCTGTGTGGGCAAACCGATGATTGTGTGTCTCAGCATATCGAAAGGTGGAGGCACAAAAAGTGATCGAGTTCAGGTGCCAGTCTTCTATTGGTGTTGATATCTGGTATTCAGATGACAACGGCAGTCGCAGGATGAGGCCGCGCCTGTTCCCCGTGATAAAAGTGCGCGACGCCTGGAAGATAAAAGGGGAAGGCCTTGGCCTTCCCCTTTTTTCATTTGCCTTATCTCGGGCGTCTTGCGTTGGCGATGTTGCGACACCCGCTCGTTGTGTTCCGAGGCGTCCTCAGGCGGTCGCGGTTTCCTTGTCGCCCTTGCGCGAGGTGGGGGCGGCGCGTTTGAGCAGCGGCTTGAGGAAGCGCCCGGTGTGGGAGACCTCCATCTCGGCGAGCTGTTCCGGGGTGCCCTCGGCGATGATGCGTCCACCGCCGGACCCGCCCTCCGGGCCCAGGTCGATCAGCCAGTCGGCGGTCTTGATCACGTCAAGGTTGTGCTCGATGACCACCACGGTGTTGCCGTGGTCGCGCAGCCGGTGCAGGACCGTCAGCAGCTGGCGGATGTCCTCGAAGTGCAGGCCGGTGGTGGGCTCGTCGAGGATGTACAGGGTCTTGCCGGTATCGCGCTTGGCCAGCTCCCGGGCCAGCTTGACCCGCTGGGCCTCGCCGCCGGACAGGGTGGTGGCGCTCTGGCCCAGGCGGATGTAGGTCAGGCCCACGTCGACCAGGGTCTGCAGACGACGGGCGATGGCGGGCACCGGGCTGAAGAACTCCAGCGCCTCCTCCACGGTCATCTCCAGCACCTCATCGATGGTCTTGCCCTTGTAGTGGATATCCAGGGTCTCGCGGTTGTAGCGCTTGCCCTTGCACACGTCGCAGGGCACATAGATATCCGGCAGGAAGTGCATCTCGACCTTGATCATGCCCTCGCCCTGACACGCCTCGCAGCGCCCGCCCTTGACGTTGAACGAGAAGCGGCCGGGCTTGTAGCCGCGTGAGCGCGCCTCCTGGGTGCCGGCGAACAGTTCACGAATGGGGGTGAAGATGCCGGTGTAGGTCGCCGGGTTGGAGCGCGGCGTGCGGCCGATCGGGCTCTGGTCGATGTCGATGATCTTGTCGAGCTGATCGAGCCCCTCGATGCCGGTGTAGGGTGACGGCGTCAGGGTAGTGGCCTTGTTCAGCTCGCGCGCGGCGATCGGCATCAGGGTCGAGTTGATCAAGGTCGACTTGCCCGAGCCGGACACCCCGGTAACGCACACGAACAGCCCCAGCGGCAGCTCCAGGGTGACGTCCTGGAGGTTGTTGCCCGAGGCGCCGGTGAGCTTGAGCATCTTTTCCGGGTTGCCGGGGATGCGCCAGGGCGGTACCTCGATGGCGCGGGTACCGGACAGGTACTGACCGGTCAGCGAGGCCGGGTTGGCCATGACCTCCTCCGGGGTGCCTTCGGCGACGATCTCGCCGCCATGGACACCGGCGCCGGGGCCGATGTCGAGCACGTGGTCGGCGGCACGGATCGCGTCCTCGTCGTGTTCGACCACGATCACCGTGTTACCCA
Organism: Halomonas sp. H10-59; assembly: GCF_040070555.1. Lineage (NCBI taxonomy): Bacteria > Pseudomonadati > Pseudomonadota > Gammaproteobacteria > Oceanospirillales > Halomonadaceae > Halomonas > Halomonas sp. H10-59. The sequence continues at coordinate 4,303,302 of NZ_CP098828.1, read as the reverse complement.
GGTCGCGCAGGCGTTCCAGGGTCTGCAGCAGGCGGTCGTTGTCGCGCTGGTGCAGGCCGATGGAGGGCTCATCGAGGATGTACATCACGCCCACCAGGCCGGCACCGATCTGGCTGGCCAGGCGGATGCGCTGGGCCTCGCCACCGGACAGGGTCTCGGCGCTGCGCTCCAGGTTGAGGTAGTCGAGGCCGACGTTGACCAGAAACTCGAGTCTGGCCGAGATCTCGTTGAGGATCTTCTCGGCGATCTCGCCGCGCCGACCAGGCAGGCTGAGTTCACTGAAGTAGCGCTGGGCGTCGCCGATCGGCAGGCGCACCACCTCGGGCAGGGTGGTGTCGTCGACGAACACGTGGCGGGCTTCCTTGCGCAGGCGCGAGCCCTCGCAGGTGCGGCAGGGCTGCACCGCGATGTAGCGGGCGAGTTCCTCGCGGACCATGCTCGACTCGGTCTCGCGGTAGCGGCGCTGCATGTTCGGCAGCACGCCCTCGAAGGGATGCTCGCGGGTGACCTTCTTGCCGCGATCATTGACGTAGCTGAAGGCGATGTCGTCCTTGCCGCTGCCGTTGAGGATCACCTCGCGCTCGTGACGGGCCAGATCCTGCCACGGGGTCTCGAGGGTGAAGCGGTAGTGCTCGGCCACCGACTTCAGCTGGTTGAAGTAGTAGACGCTGCGCCGGTCCCAGCCCTTGATCACGCCTTCCGCCAGGGACAGCTCCGGGTGGCTGATCAGCTTTTCCGGGTCGAAGAACTGCTGCACCCCCAGGCCGTCGCAGGTGGGGCAGGCGCCGGCCGGGTTGTTGAACGAGAACATCCGCGGTTCGAGTTCGGCGATGGAGTAGCCGCAGACCGGACAGGCGAAGCGTGCCGAGAACGCCATGTCGTCCTGTTCACCGTCCATGAAGTGGACCATGGCGGTACCGTCGGCCAGACCCAGGGCGGTCTCGAAGGATTCCGCCAGGCGCTGCTCGAGGCCTTCGCGTACCTTGATGCGGTCCACCACCACGCTGATGTCGTGCTTGCGGTTCTTGTCCAGCGGGCGCACGTCGTCGAGTTCCAGCACCTGGCCGTCGACCATGGCGCGTACAAAGCCCTGGGAGCGCAGCTCTGCCAGCAGCTGCAGGTGCTCGCCCTTGCGACCGCTGACCACCGGGGCCAGCAGCATCAGCTTGCTGCCTTCCGGCAGCGCCATCACCTGGTCGACCATCTGCGAGATGGTCTGGGCCTCGAGGTCCTCGCCGTGTTCCGGGCAGCGCGGGGTGCCGGCACGGGCGAACAGCAGGCGCAGGTAATCGTAGATCTCGGTGATGGTGCCGACGGTGGAGCGCGGGTTGTGGGAGGTGGACTTCTGCTCGATGGAGATCGCCGGCGACAGCCCCTCGATATGGTCCACGTCGGGCTTTTCCATCATCGACAGGAACTGGCGCGCATAGGTGGACAGCGACTCCACGTAGCGGCGCTGCCCCTCGGCGTAGAGGGTATCGAAGGCCAGCGACGACTTGCCGGAGCCAGACAGTCCGGTGACCACGATCAGCTTGTCACGGGGTAGTTCGACGTCGATCTGCTTGAGGTTGTGGGTGCGGGCACCCCTGACCAGAATCTTGTCCATTCCCACCTCGAAGACGCGGCAAAAGGTCGATTATACGTGGCCGGTCGCCCGGCCGGCAAAGCCACCGGTGAAAAGACGCTTGTGAAATGACTCGAGTGTCGGCATTTTCTGGATCGCCCCCAGGCGCTAGAATATGCGGTCCACCTTCGGGGCTCTCTCCCCGCTCTCAAGCCGGAATTCGTTCATGTCCAAGGCCAGACTCTTGTTAGCCTCCGAGCGGCGCGCCATCGTCGGTCTGGCGGGGCTCTACGCCACACGCATGCTCGGGCTGTTCATGGTGTTGCCCGTACTCGCCCTCAACGCCGACCACCTGGTCGGGGCCACCCCTCTGCTGGTGGGGCTGGCGCTCGGCGTCTATGGCCTGACCCAGGCGGTACTGCAGATTCCCTTCGGTCTGCTGTCGGATCGCATCGGGCGCAAGCCGGTGATTGCTGCTGGCTTGGGGCTGTTTCTGATCGGCAGCGTGGTCGCCGCCCAGGCGGACTCCATCGCCATGATGATTGTCGGTCGCAGTCTGCAGGGCAGCGGTGCGGTGGCCGCCGCCATCATGGCGCTTCTGGCCGACCAGACCCGCGAGCAGGTTCGCACCGCCGCCATGGCGACCATCGGTCTGTCGATCGGCGTGGCCTTTGGCGTCGCCATGGTGCTCGGCCCGCTGGTGGCCAGCCACTTTGGCCTGGCCGGGGTGTTCTACTTCACCGCCCTGCTGGCGGCGCTGGGGATGCTGGTGCTGTGGAAACTGGTGCCGCCGGCGCCGCGCCGGCGCGGCCATCGTGACGTCGGCCTCGATCGCGGGCAGCTCGCCAGCATCCTCGGGCGCATGGATCTGTGGCGCATGGACGCCTCCATCTTCAGCCTGCACCTGATCCTGATGGCGATCTTCACCGCCGTGCCGTTCAAGCTGGTCGATGCCGGTGTCGTCGAAGCCCGCCATGGCCTGGTCTACCTGGTGGTGATGGGGCTGTCCTTCGTCGCCATGGTGCCGCTGGTGATCGTGGCCGAGAAGAAGCGCAAGATGAAGCTGATGTGCCTCGGCGCCATCGCCACCATCACCCTGAGTCTTGTCGGGCTGGGCCTCGCCGGTTCGGGCCTGGTAGCCCTGGGCGCCTGGCTGTTGGCCTTCTTTACCGCCTTCAACCTGCTCGAGGCCACCCTGCCGTCGATGATCAGCAAGCTGGCGCCGGCCGGGGCCAAGGGCACGGCCATGGGGGTCTATTCCACCAGCCAGTTCCTGGGGGCCTTCCTCGGTGGCGTGATGGGCGGCTTCCTGGCCCAGCAGTTCGGGCTGTCGGCGGTGTTCCTGGGGGCAGCGCTGCTGGGGCTTGGCTGGTTCGTGCTGATGCTCGGCATGCGCGCACCGCGCCACCTGTCCAGCGAGGTGGTGGCCCTGGCCGACGAACACGAGAGCGATACCCTGGACAACCTGATGGCGCGCTTTGCCGCTGTCGCCGGTGTCGAGGACGTGCTGGTGGTGCCGGAAGAGCGGCTGGCTTACTTGAAGGTGGATCGCGCCACCCTGGACACCGAGGCGCTGGCGCGGCTGACCCGTTCTTCGACCCAGCGCTCCTAGTAGCGGTAGATAGTTGCGGTAGATAGCCGCGGTAGATAGTCGCGGTAGATAGTGTCGGCACCTTGTCGCGACATCACGTCGCCGCACACTGTCTGCGCTCGAGTGCCGAGGCGTTCTTCACGGCGGCGAATCGTCTCGATCTCGCGTATAGTAGCGACATCCGCTTTTGTGGCGTCGACCGATCGACGCCGACCGATTGTCACCGGGGGCGTGGCAGCTATCCTGCCCGCCGGCCCGGCACCCATTGTCTGCATCAAGGAGTCAACCATGGCCCGTGGCGTCAACAAGGTCATCCTCATCGGCAACCTCGGCCAGGATCCGGAGGTGCGCTTTACACCGTCCGGCACCGCCGTGGCCAACCTGAACCTCGCGACCACCGATACCTGGATGGACCGCCAGAGCGGCCAGCGCCAGGAACGCACCGAATGGCACCGGGTGGTGATGTTCAACAAGCTGGCCGAAATTTCCCAGCAGTACCTCAAGAAGGGCTCGAAGCTGTACATCGAAGGTCGCCTGCAGACTCGCAAGTGGCAGGACCAGAACGGCCAGGATCGCTACTCCACCGAGATCGTCGCCAACGACATGCAGATGCTCGATGGTCGCGGTGAAGGCGGCCAGGGTGGCGGCTTCGGCGGCGGCCCTCAGGGCGGCGGCAACTTCGGCGGTGGTCAGCCCCAGCAGGGCGGCAACTTCGGTGGTGGCCAGCCCCAGCAGGGCGGCAACTTCGGTGGTGGCCAGCCCCAGCAGGGTGGCAACTTCGGTGGCGGCCAGCCCCAGCAGGGCGGCAACTTTGGCGGTGGCCAGCAGGGTGGCGCTCAGCAGAACCGTCCGCCCCAACAGGCGCCCAACCAGGGCGGTGGTCAGAAGGGCGGCTTCGGTGCACCGGACCCGGGCAACTTCGACGACTTCGACGACGAGATCCCGTTCTAAGTCCCGTTGTGGATGCCATCAAATGGCGTCATTAGCAAACCAAGGAGGCCCTGCATCGGCAGGGCCTCCTTGCGTTCCGGGTCTTCTTTTTTGGTCAGCGCCTGTTCAGTGCAGTGCCTCTTCTCGCCAAGTGCCTCTTTCTCTTGCAGCGTCTCTCTTCGGCCAAGGCGCTTCGCCTCAAGTGCCCGGGGTATCAGGGCGTCCTGGGCATGGCACGCTTGTGGGCGGTGCGCCGCCAGGTGGCGATGATGCGCTCGGCGTCCTCGGGGGCGACACTCTCGCCGGTGAGGAAGCGGTCGATGGCGGCGTAGCTGACGCCGAGGGCTTCCTCGTCACTCAACTGCGGGCGCAGTGACTCCAGGTCCGCCGTCGGCACCTTGTTGACCAGGGTATCCGGGGCGCCCAGTTGTGCAGCCATTTCGCGGACCTGGCCCTTGGTCAGGCCGGCCAGGGGCACCAGGTCACAGGCGCCGTCACCGTGCTTGGTGTAGAAGCCCATCACTGCCTCGGCGGCCTGGTCGGTGCCGATGACCAGGCCACCTTGAGCACCGGCCACGGCGTACTGGGCGATCATCCGCTGGCGCGCCTTGATATTGCCCATCACGAAGTCGCGGTGGGCCTGGTCGCGAAACTCAAGGCCTGCCTGCTCCAGCGCTTCCAGCATGGCGTCGCTGGCCGGCTTGATATTGACCGTCAGGCACTCGTCCGGCTGGATGGCGTCCAGCGCCTGCCTGGCGTCGTCATCATCCTGCTGCTCGCCATAGGGCAGGCGCATGGCGATGAAGCGTGCTTCGGGCAGTCGCTCCCGCGCTGCCTCGACCGCCCGCTGGGCCAGCAGGCCGGCGCTGGTCGAGTCCACGCCGCCACTGATGCCGAGCACCAGGCAGTGCTGGCCGGTGGTGTGAAGCTGGTCGATCAGAAACGCCTGGCGCCGCTGAATTTCATCCCTGATGTCCGCCCCGGGCTGGACTTCGAGTTCACGCGCGATGATGCGCTGCAACTGGTCGATATCGTCGTGGGTCATCCGTGCCTCCTTGCGGGATTGGGGTGTCAGTCGTGCTCACGCCAGTAGGGCGCGAGCTTGCCGTCGCGAATGTCGCGGTGCCAGTCACACACCCGTTTGAGGGCATGATGGGCCGCCGCCAGGCGGACCTCGTTGCGATCCCCGTCGAAATGCTCGGTGGTGGTGACCACGTAGATCTTGTCCTCGTAGCGAAAACCCCAGCCCAGGCACACCGTGCCCTTGGGCGGTCCATCCTCGGGTTCGCCTGGGCCGGCGATGCCGGTGTTGGCGATCGCCAGCTTGGCGTTGGAGTTGTTCAGGGTGCCCAGCACCATCTCCCGGGTGATCTCCTCGCCGGTCAGGCCGTAGCGCGAGATGGTCTCGAAGGGGATCCCGAGGTAGCGGTTCTTGGCCTCAGGCGAGTAGACGGCCAGTCCGCTGTCGATGACCTGGCCGCTGCCAGGTACGCGGGCCAGTTCCGAGGCGATCAGACCGGCGGTGCAGGACTCCGCGGTGGCCAGCTTGATGTCGTGCTCGGTCAGGTAGTCGACAAGATCTTCCAGCCATTCCATGGCGTGCTCTCCTGCGATGATGAGAGTGGGAAATGCTCGTTTTGGCAAATTCAGCATAGGGGCTGAAGGCCGGGTCTTCCAACCCACTCCTTGCGAGACGGATGCCTCTCTATCTCCACTGATGTCTTATGTTGCCGTGCAGCCAGACAGGCTAAAGTGATAAGCAGACAAATAATTTTAGTGGTGATCCAGAGGGAGCGGCGGATGCAGGATCTGTTGTGGTACCAGTACGCGTTGATCGGGCTGATCTTCTGCTGGAGCGGTTTCGTGCGCTCCAGTCTGGGGTTCGGTGGGGCGGTGCTGGCGCTGCCCTTCCTGCTGCTGGTGCTCGATGAGCCACTGGTGTTCCTGCCGCTGGTGGCGGTGCATCTGTTGATCTTCTCGAGCTGGATCGCCTGGCGCGGCCATCGTCAGATCCAGCAGACCGGCAATACCGGCGACAGCAATATCGACTGGCGCTACTTGAAGCGCGCGCTGGCGATCATGATCGTGCCCAAGCTGATCGGGGTGGTCGGCCTCTTGACCCTGCCGGCTGAGCTGATGACGGCGGTGATCTTCGTGATCGTGATCGTCTACGGCGCCAGCTACGCCCTCAATCGCCCCTTTCGTAGCCGCAGCAAGACGGTGGACGTGGTGCTGCTGGCGCTGGGCGGCTACGTCAGCGGAGCATCGCTGATCGGCGCTCCGCTGATCGTCGCGGTATTCGCTTCCCATGTGGCCAAGCACCAGTTGCGCGACACCCTGTTTGTGCTGTGGTTCATCCTGGTGGTGATCAAGATGGTGTCCTTCATCATCGCCGGAGTGGACCTGCAGCTCGAGCATCACCTGTGGCTGTTGCCCTGCGCCATGGTGGGCCATGTACTCGGCGAGCGAGTCCACCAGGCGCTGCTCGGTGCTCGCTCCGAGGTGTTCTTCCGGGTGCTCGGGGTGGTGCTGGTGGCGGTCAGCCTGGTGGGCCTTGCGACCAGCGTCGGCTGATCGCGCCAACCGGCAGCCAGACGTTTCCACCTCGATGGATGGCGAGAGTCTGCTACCTCCAAGAGGGGCGCTGATCGATGAGCAGTTGGTGTAGAATATGGCCCTTTGGTGTCCTCGGGCGTGATGTGCGAGCGGTGGTTCTCGCCGCTATTCTTGTCGCAGCGTCTGGACACCGGCCGTAACGCCAGGGCGTCGTACGAGTCTCGTGCGGCGCTCTCATGGACGAGGAGTCGTCGTGAAGCTGCTGATTCTGGACGCCGGGCATTGTCTGTCCCTGGCCCTGGCGCGGGAAAGCAATCGGCGCGGTGATACCGAGCTGGTGATCGATCCCGCGACCCGCGTGGATCCTGAAGCGCTGCGTACGCTGGCGCCGGACGCGCTGATCATTCCCCCCTTGTCGCGCCCCTTCAGCGTGCCGCCCGCCGCGGTGGTCGAACACGCCGAGGCGGTCGAGGCCTGCATGGAGGCGTGCCGTGACGTCGGCATACCGCTGGTGTGGTGCGTCTGTGACCAGCTCTACGAGGATGGCCACGATTCGCCCATCGACGAGCACGTGATTCCTGCCCCCCGGGACGAGGGGCTGCGCCGGCTGGTGGCGACGGGCGACCGTATCCGTGCCGAGTGCCCCGAGCACCTGATCGTGCGGGTCGGTCCCATGTTCGCGCTGGAGGGTAGCCACGCCTGGCTCGGCGAACTGCTCGATACCCTGATCGATGGCGGCACCGTGCCCGCCGAGACCGACGTGACCCTGTGCCCGACGTCCGCTGATGCCGTGGCCATGGCGCTGATCGGCATGCTGCAGCAGCAGGCCTGCGGCGCCAATGCCTGGGGCAGCTACCATCTGGCCGGGGTAGAGCCGGTCAGCGCCTATACCTTCGTGTGCATGGTGCGCACCCAGTTGGGCACGCGTCTGGAAGGCCAGGGCGAAAACATCGCGCTGGGCGAGGTGAAGGCGCTCAGCCACCACCATGATCAGCCGCTGCGCCGGGTACTCAACTGTCGCCGGGTGCTGGAAGTGTTCGGGGTACACCAGAAACCCTGGCGGCTCGAGGTGGGTCGCATGCTCGACACCTGGTGTCGAGCGCGGGAAGACGTGGCCTGCCAGGCGACGAGTCAGGGGAAGGACGCATGAATCTGCTGCGCAGCGTGATCTTCTATATTGGCTATTTTGCCGCGATGCTGGTGTGTGGCTTGCTGTTTCTGCCGCCGGCGCCGCTGCTGCCTCTGCGCTCGCGCTATCGGCTGCTCAACCTCTACAACCACTTCATCATCGCCTGGTTCAGCCTGGTGTGCGGGGTGCGCTACGAGATGAAGGGGCGTGAAAAACTGCCCGATGGGCCGGTGGTCATCCTGTCCAATCACCAGTGCGAGTGGGAAACCGTCTACCTGCAGTTGCTCAAGCCTCCGGTGTGCACGGTGCTCAAGAAGGAACTGTTGAACTTTCCGATCTTTGGCTGGGGGCTGCGTCTGTTGCACCCCATCGCCCTGGACCGCTCCAAGCCTGCCCGGGCCATGCGCCAGGTACTGAGCCAGGGAGGCCAGCGGCTCAAGGAGGGGTTGTCGGTGCTGATCTTTCCCGAGGGAACCCGGGTAGAGCCAGGCAAGCGTCGCCGCTACAACAAGAGTGGGGCGGTGATCGCCTGTCGCGCCGGGGTGCCGGTGGTGCCGGTGGCCCACAACGCCGGCGAATGCTGGCCGGGGCGTGACTGGATCAAGCGGCCTGGCCGCATTTCGCTGGTGGTGGGCGAGCCCATCGCCACCGAAGGACGCACCCCTGAAGAGGTGCTGGTCGAGACCGAAGCCTGGATCGAGGCGCGCCTGGAAGAGATCTCCAGCGTGCCGAGACCCGCGCCCGAAGAACTGGCGCGCAGTGTCAGTCGCTGAACGCGATCCGGCCCCACTGGGGCCGGTCTTGGGGCGCTCGGCATCATCGCCGATCGTCGAGAGCAAAGGCGGTCAAGCCGTCGCTTCGGTGGTGTTTTCCATCTCCTGATAGCCTGTCCGCTGTCTTTCGGCAACGCTCAGGTCATGTACACGCTCTCGCATGCCGTGGACGTCCTTGATGCCGGGAATAAGTTGTTGCGGATGGGTCCGGTCTGCCGTCAGCAGTATCAGGTTGCCCAAACCAAAGAGCCTGAGCAGCAAAGGCTCTGATGTCGACAGGTCGCGGATGCGTGCGATCTCCAACTGATCCACGCGGCGATTCAAGACGCCGTGATAGTAGTAGACTCGGCGCGGTGTGATATCAAACTTGGTGTTGGCCAAGCCAATGATCTTGCAGATGGGAATAATAAGACAGATCACCCAAACAGTGATGATGGCGCAGGATCGGTTCAAGATGATTGAACTGCCTGGAATGTGCAGGCTGATGAGAAACCCATAAAGATAAACGGCAACATGTACTAAATAGTATGTTCCGATTGATGCGAGCACCAATCCAACTATCAGCGAACCCACTCCCGCCAGAATCGAAGGCTTCAGCGTTGCGATAACGCTTTCATTCGAGGTGCTGTCGCTCATGGTCTTCTCCTTTTGTCGTTGGTGCGGGCCAAGCGAGTGTGGCAGCTCCGAGCATGCAAGGGCTGAAGCTGCCACCTATCGCCAGTCCTAGCCGTTGGCCAGGCGCTCGCGAATATTGTCGGCGCGTTCCTTGGAGCCCGGGTGTGACGACATCAGGCTGCTTTCACCGCCGTCGAGCTCGGCGAACTTCTGGAAGCCGGTCATCAGGCCCTCGCGCGGGATGTCTCGCTCGGTCAGTAGATCAAAGGAGAAGTTGTCGGCGTCGCTTTCCTGACTCTGGGAGAACTGGGCGTTGATGAACTTCTCGCTCAGATCACCCAGTTGAGAGTCTGACAGGGTCGCCATCGCGCTGTTGCCGGATGCCGCCATGGCGTCTCTGGCGATCGAGGTAGCGTAGGCCGTCTGCATGGCCTTGCGGCTATGCCCCAGGGCCACGTGACCCAGCTCGTGACCCAGCACACCCTCGATCTCGTTGTCGTTCATCATGTCCATCAGCCCGCTGTAGACACGCACGCAGCCGTTGGCCATGGCCCAGGCGTTGATGTCGTCGGTCATGTAGACCTTGTAGTTAACCGGGGTGCCTTCGATCTGGTGGCCCAGGCGGTCGGCAATGCGTTCCAGGCGCTGTGCATACTCAGAGTCGGGCGACGCCAGGACGGATTGGCTGTCCATCTGCTGGCAGCTCTGGTCAGACATGGCCTTGACCTCGGCGTCGCTGATGGTGGCGGCGTTGAAGCCGGCGAGCCCGGTGTTGATCATGCTGTCGGTGGACATGTTCTCGCAGCCGGTCAGCAGGGTGGTGCAGCCAAGCACGGCGACAGAAAGCGTAAGGCGTAGGTTCATGCTCATCATCCTTGATGAAAGAGGGAGTCGGGAAGGTTCCTGCAGGACAAGGTCCTGATCGGCGGTTGCGCGCGCAGGATCGCGACGGGAGTTTCTGGAGCGCAAGCTGACCGTGTTCGGAGTTGTAGCACGCGCTATTGCAGCGCAACAAACCTACCCATTTTTCGTGTTTTTCAGACAACACTTTGTCAGCAATATCGTCTTGCTCTCCCTGGCAGTGCGAATAGCGCTATCCACAAACAACGACGGCGCCCCGAGGGGCGCCGTCGTGTTACTACCTGGCCGGGCTGGTTCAGTCGTTGAAGCGCTGCAGCACCAGACAGGCATTGGTACCGCCGAAGCCGAAGCTGTTGGACAGTACGCGATCCAGCTTCACGCCATCACGGCGGCTGGTGACGATATCGAAGCCCTGGGCCTCGTCGTCGAGGTCGCTGACGTTGGCCGAGGCGGCGATGAAGTCATTCTCCATCATCAACAGCGAGTAGATCGCTTCCTGCACGCCGGTGGCGCCCAGGGAATGCCCGGTCAGAGACTTGGTGGAACTCATCGCCGGGGTGCTGTCACCGAAGACCTCGCGCACCGCCTTGAGCTCGGCCACATCGCCCACCGGCGTGGAGGTGCCGTGGGTGTTGATGTAGTCGATGTCGCCGTCGACGCTGGCCATGGCCTGGCGCATGCAGCGAATGGCGCCTTCACCTGACGGCGCGACCATGTCCTTGCCGTCGGAGGTGGCGCCGTAGCCGACCACCTCGGCGTAGATCTTGGCGCCGCGAGCCTTGGCGTGCTCGAGCTCTTCAAGCACCAGCATGCCGCCGCCGCCGGCGATGACGAAGCCGTCGCGGCTCTTGTCATAGGGGCGAGAGGCGGTCTGCGGGTCGTCGTTGTAGCTGGTCGACAGCGCACCCATGGCGTCGAACAGGCACGACAGCGTCCAGTGCTCCTCCTCGCCGCCGCCGGCGAATACCACGTCCTGCTTGCCGAGCTGGATCTGTTCCATGGCGGAACCGATACAGTGGGCAGAGGTGGCGCAGGCAGAAGAGATGGAGTAGTTCACGCCCTTGATCTTGAACGGGGTCGCCAGACAGGCCGAGACGGTGCTGCCCATGGTGCGGGTGACCCGGTAGGGGCCCACACGGCGCAGACCCTTCTCGCGCATCACGTCGGCGGCCTCCACCTGGTTGGCGCTGGAGGCGCCGCCGGACCCGGCGATCAAGCCGGTACGTTCGTTGGACACCTGCTCGGGCGTGAGGCCGGAATCCTCGATGGCCTGGGCCATGGAGACATAGGCGTAGGCCGCAGCGTCACCCATGAAGCGGCGCAGCTTGCGGTCCACCAGTTCGTCCAGGTCGATGTCGACCACGCCGGCGACGTGGCTGCGGAAGCCACGCTCGGCGTATTCTTCCTTGAAACGAATGCCGGACTGGCCGTTCTTGAGTGCCTCGAGTACCTGTTGCCGGTCATTGCCCAGGCACGACACGATGCCCAGACCGGTGACTACCACTCGTCGCATGGGAGCCTCCTGATCAGAAATTCGCGGTGGAGGTGAACAGGCCGACACGCAGGTCGTTGGCCTGATAGATATCGCGGCCATCGACGGAAACGGTGCCGTCCGCCATGCCCAGAATCAGGCGGCGGGTGATGACGCGCTTGATATTGATGCGGTAGGTGACCTTCTGGGCGTCAGGCATGATCTGCCCGCTGAACTTGACCTCGCCGCAGCCCAGCGCCCGGCCGCGTCCGGGGTGACCGAGCCAACCGAGGTAGAAGCCCACCAGCTGCCACATGGCATCGAGGCCGAGGCAGCCGGGCATGACGGGGTCGCCCGGAAAGTGGCAATCGAAGAACCACAGGTCAGGGCGGATATCGAGCTCGGCGATCAGTTCGCCCTTTCCGTACTCGCCACCCTCTTCGTAAATGCGCGTGATGCGGTCGAGCATCAGCATGTTGGGGGCCGGCAGCTGGGCATTGCCCGGGCCGAACAGCTCACCGCGGCTGCAAGCCAGCAGTTCATCGCGATCAAAAGAGTGTTGCTTGGTCACTGGAGCGTTCCGAGAGTCGAAGTGATGTACGCCGCGCACGGCAATCTGCCGCCATGCGGCCTGCCTAGTCTACTGTTCGTGGGGGCTGAATGCACCCCGTGGGCCTTCGATCATGGTCGTGGTAGACAGAAAGTCTGCTTTGACACTACAGATTCCGGGCAAAGCGCCGATAACGACAGCACACTTTTTTCGCGTTCTCTATCGCGGGAGTCCAATTCGACCATGTGGCCTCGGTTATCTTTCAATCGCCCGCTGATCTGGCTCGGGCTCTCGGCGATGTCAGCCGTTCTGTGGCTGCCGAGCGTCTCGCTCAGGCTCGGTGCGCTGTTGCTGATGGCGGTGGCCATGTGGGACGGCTGGCGTCAGGTGAAGCTCGAGCAGCGTCGCTCGCGGTTGACCGAGCAGGTGATGCGACAGTCGGGTGAGGCGGTGATGATCACCGACGATCAGCACCGTATCCAGGCGGTCAACCCGGCGTTTACCGAGCTCTCGGGGTTCGAGCTGTCCGAGGTGGCCGGCCTCAGCGCCAGCAACCTGGCGGCGGCGCGCCATGACAGCGCCTTCTTCGAGCGCTTCTGGCAGGCGCTGATCAGCGCCGGTCGCTGGGAAGGCGAGCTGTGGCAGCGACGCAAGGATGGTAGCGAGTACCCCATGTGGCTGGAGGTCCAGGTGATCACCGACCCCCATGGCCGCGCCGAGCATCATATCGCCACCTTTACCGATATCTCGCTGCGCAAGGCCCGGGAGCAGGACCTCAGGCGGATCGGTCGGGAAGACCCGCTGACCGGGCTGCCCAACCGTTTCCGTCTTCATGAATTGCTGGCCTCGCGTCTGCGTCATCTGCGTGCCGGTGAGTGCCTGGATCTGGCGCTGATCGATATCGATGGTTTCAAGGAGATCAACGACGGCCTCGGTGTCAGCGCCGGTGATCGATTGCTGGCACGTTTCGGCAAGCGCCTGGCCGGGCATGTGGCCGGCGGTGTGGTCGGGCGGCTGGGCGGGGACGAATTCATGGTCCTGCGTACCACTACCTATGACGATCACGAGCGCTGGGTCGAGGGCTTGAAGAGTCATCTGGGAGAACCGTTCGAGATCGACGGCAGCACCCTGAGGCTCGGCATTACCATCGGCAGCTGTCGTGCCCCGGAAGACGGCAACGATGATGGCGTCCTGTTTCAGCGCATGGAGGCGGCGCTGGCGTCCGCCCGCCGCCATGGCGGAAATTGCTGCCAGCGCTTTCGGCCTGCCCTGGACGTCGGCGACGGCCCCAATCTGGCACTGCTCAATGACCTGCGGGAAGCGCTGGCCCAGGGAGGACAGCTGGAGCTTCACTACCAGCCGCAACATCGCCTCGCCGATGACGCCATGATCGGCATGGAGGCCTTGCTGCGTTGGCGTCATCCCCGCGACGGGATGATCTCCCCGGCGGAGTTCATCCCCCTGGCGGAGCGTCATGGACTGATGGCGCCGCTGGGTGACTGGGTGATTCATCAGGCCTTGACCCAGCTCGCCCACTGGCGCTCGCGGGGGCTATCGCCGCTGCCGGTGTGGATCAACATCTCGGCGATGCAGCTGTTCCAGGGCGACCTGGAGAAGACCCTGGCCACCGGCCGCGCGCGCCATGACGTGGCGTCCCAGTGGCTGGGGCTCGAGCTGACCGAGTCGGTGCTGCTGGACGATCGTGGCGGCGATATCGTGCCGCGCCTGGAGCGATTGCGTGACCTGGGCCATCGCATCGCCCTCGACGACTTCGGTACCGGCTATTCGTCGCTGGGCTATCTCAAGGAGTTGCCGCTGGACAAGCTCAAGCTGGATCGTGCCTTCATCAAGGCGCTGCCGGGTGACAGCGCCGATGCGGCCATCGTCAACGCGGTCACGGCGATGGCCCGAGGGTTGTCACTGGAGATACTGGCCGAGGGCGTCGAAACCGCAGAACAGCGCGACTACCTGCGCCAGGCCGGTTGTGATGAGGTGCAGGGGTACTTCTACGCCCGGCCGATGCCGGCCCACGAGCTCGAAGCCCTGTGGCGGGAAAGCGCTACCCGTCAAGAGGCCAATACCCGTCAGGCGGTGGCCTGATGGCGCCTTTAGCCCTTGTTCAGCCTGAGCGCCGACGCAGGCCGATGCCGATGACCAGGCACAGCGAGGCCCAGATCAGCGCCTGGGTCGGCAGCAGCCAGTCGGCCAGCTCGACGCCCGCCAGTGCCGCGCCGCCCAGGTAGGACGAGGGGCCGCCGATCAGGCCGCCGAGGGCGGCGAGCCAGGGGCGCGCCCATAGCCACTCCAGCGAGTGATGAATCAGGGTGGCGAACAGCGGCCATAGCCACAGCAGCCACAACGCCAGCGGACCGAGGCTCGGGCTCTGCGGGTCGAAGCGATAGCCGCCCAACGCCGCCAGCGAGCCATCGATCACGACCCCAGCCAGCAGAAACCCCAGCAACCAGCGCCATTCTCCGGGCTTGGCCAACCAGCGCAGGTGAGCCACGATCACCGCCAGGGCAATGGCTCCGCCGGCCCAGGCGCCCATCAGCACACAGCCGAACCAGCCCAGCTGGAAGCCCGCCACATTGAGCAGCGAGGCCTGCCAGCGGGGGGGCATCGGTCCCCTGATCACGGCTTGCCGAGCCGAGTTCGCGGCCGCGCATCGGGCTTGGCCAGCAACAGGTGGCAGGTGCTGATGGTGCGCTCCGCGAAACCCGCCTCGCAGTAGCACAGATAGTAGCGCCACATGCGCACAAAACGCTCGTCGTAGCCCAGCTTGCCGACCTGATCGAGGCTCGCCTCGAAACGCTGGCGCCACTCACGCAGGGTGCGGGCGTAGTGCGGGCCGATATCATCCAGATCGACCAGGTTCATCGAGGTGTGTTTCGTCAGGTTCTGCAGCAGTACCGTGGGCGATGGCAGAAAACCACCGGGAAAGATGTAGCGCTTGATGAAGTCCATCTCTCTGCGCGCCGCTTCATAGCGCTGGTCACGTACGGTGATGGCCTGCAGCAACGCCAGCCCCTGGGGCGCCAGCAACTGGTCCAGGGTCTTGAGGTAGCGCGGCAGGTAGTCGGCGCCGACCGCCTCCACCATCTCCACCGAAATCAGCCGGTCATAGCGCCCGCTAAGTTCGCGGTAGTCCTCGTTGAGCAGGGTGACCTGGTCCTCGAGTCCCTCCTCGGCCAGGCGGCGAGCGGTATGCTCGTATTGCTCGCGGGAGATGGTGGTGGTGGTCACCCGGCAGCCGCGGGTACGGGCGGCATGGATCGCGAGTCCGCCCCAGCCGGTGCCGATCTCCAGCAGGTGGTGGTGAGGCCTGACGTCCAGCTTGTCGAGCATGACATCGAGCTTGTGGGTCGAGGCCTGCTCGAGGGTAGCCTCCGGGGAGGGGAAGATGGCACTGGAGTACATCCAGTGTTCACGGTCCAGAAAGGTCGCGAACAGGTCATTGCCGATGTCGTAGTGGGCCGCAATATGGCGCCGGGAGCCCTTGCGGGTATTGCGCTGCAGACGCAGCAGCGTGGACAGCAGGGCGCGTCCCAGGCCGGCCAGGCCGCCTTCCACATCGTCATTGACCCGGTCGATGTTGCGCGCAAACAGACGCACCAGTCCGACCAGATCGTCTACGTCCCAGTCACCGTCCATGTAGGCTTCTGCCGCCCCCAGGGTGCCGCCCAGCGCCATGCGCTTCCACACCCGACTGCGGCGTACCACCAGAGTCACGCTCAGTTCCCCCTGTTCCCCAAGCTGATGGCGCTCATGGCCGTCGACAAGGGTGATGCTGCCGTGGCGCAGTTGGCCCAATTGCGCCAGCACCCGAGGCTTGAGCCAGTGGCTGAGCCTGTCGCCGCGTCGGCTGATGGTGACGCCTTGTTCGCTCCTGAGTGTGGTCAAGACGGAGTCTCCTCGGATCTGGATGAGAGGCCTTCGGCCGGCGGTGGGTGATCGTGCAGCGGGACGCCCTTGAGCCACAGCCTGATTGCCTCCCAGTGGATGGCCGCCAGGGTCTTGGTGGCCATCCAGGGTTGCCGCGCAAGGCCGGCGAGCAGCGCCGGTCGGGTAGCCGGCCGGCCTGCCAGGGTCAGGGTGGCATCGAAGTGGCGCTGGCCATCCCGCCAGGTCTCCATGTGCATGGCGAGCTCACGCCCCGGGCTGTTGAAGCGCCAGTGGTAGGTCATGCCCATGGGCAGAAAGGGCGATACGTGCAGGTCCTTGTCGAACTCAGCGCGGTGGCTGTGACGCTCGGGGTCTACCGCGGCAGCGTAACGGGTGCGCTCGCGCCAGGGGGTATTGGTGACTTCACCGAGTACCGCGCCCAGACGCTCGCGTCCCTCGCCGTCGGGTTCGTGGTAGAGGTAGTAGAGCGAGATGGGATTGAACGACACCCAGGGAGAGCCAAGCTGGGTCAGCAGGCAGACCCGGCCCTGGGGCGCCTGGCCCAGGCGCTCGCGGACCTCGGCCCTGGCGGCGTCGGCCAGGGTTATCTCGCTGCCCCGTGCCGGCAGGTAATCCTCGCGCCTGAAGCGGGCCAGCGCCGGCCTGCGGGCACTGAAGCCGGGCACCCGGTCGAACAGTTCGGGCAGCTCCTCCAGGTCGAGCCAGGCCATCCATACGCGATAGGCAAACTCGTGGGGTCGCGGCAGAAAGCGCCGATGGCGCAGGGTGCCGCGGTAGATCCGCGAACGCGGCTTGGCGATCATGGTGCCACCGCCTCCAGCCGCTCATGGTCGCTTTCCTCGCAGCCCAGCGCCTTTGCCACCCGCAGCGCGCTCCATACGCCATCCTCGTGAAAGCCGTTGCGCCAGTAGGCGCCACAGAAGTGAGTACGCAGCGCCGCAGAGGAGATCTCGGCATGACGCGCCTGGGCCAGGCTACCCTGGGCCGTGAACTGGGGATGGGCGTAGCGAAAGCGCCCGAGCACCTTGGCCGGGTCGATGCTGTCGGCGTCGTTCAGGGTCACGCAGAAGGTGTGCGGCGCGCTCAGGCGCTGGAGGATATTCATGTCGTAGGTGACCGAGACCCGGTCAGCGTCGCTGCGGCTGTCGAGGCGATAGTTCCAGCTGGCCCAGGCGCGCCGACGGCGCGGCAGCAGGCGAGTATCGGTGTGCAGTACCACCTCGTTGTCGGCGTAGGGCAACGCCGACAGCACCTCGCGTTCGGCGTAGCTGGGGTCATCGAGCAGCCCGAGCGCCTGGTCGGCGTGGCAGGCCAGCACCAGTTGGTCGAAGCGTTCCTCGCCGGCATCGGTGCGCAGCACCACGCCGTCGTGTTCCCGACGAATACCACGCACCGGCGTCGCCAGGCGGATGGCGTCGGCGTAGGGCGCCACCATGGCATCGATATAGCCGCGCGATCCCCCTTCCACGGTGTACCACTGTGGCCTGTCGTTGACCGACAGCAGCCCATGGTGGTGGAAGAAGCGCAGGAAAAAACGTGTGGGAAAGGCGCGGATATCGGCCAGGCTGGCCGACCAGATGGCGCCCCCCATGGGCAGCAGGTAGTGGCGCTGAAAGTCGTCGCTGAAGCCATGGCCATCGAGATAGTCGCCAAGGGGCATCAGCAGGGCATCGCTGGACGTATCCTGGCCCGGTCGCGCCAGATCGGCGATGGCCAGTCGGTTGAAGCGCAGGATCTCGCCCAGCAGGCGGTAGAACGCAGGGCGCAGCAGGTTGCGACGCTGGGCAAACAGCGAGGTCAGGGTGTGGCCGTTGTACTCGAAGTCGCGGTCGGTGCGATGCACCGAGAAGCTCATCTCGGTGGCCTGAGCGTTCACCCCGAGGTGTGCCAGCAGGCGCTGGAAGTGCGGATAGGTGCGATCGTTGAAGACGATGAAGCCGGTGTCGATGGCGTAGTCCCGTCCGTCCAGGCTGACATCCACGGTAGCGGTGTGTCCCCCCAGCCGGTCGGCGGCCTCGAACAGCGTCACCTGGTGACGCGCGCTCAAGTAGCGGGCGGCGGCCAGGCCGCTGATACCCCCACCGATCACCGCGATGCGCTGGGCCTCGAACGGCGGTTGAAGGCGAGTCATTGGTTGCGTTCCTTGTGGGGGGTGGAATCGTCATCGTCTTCGCGCCTGACCAGGCGCTTGCCCAGGGCGATCCTCAGCCGCAGGGGCAGGATGCCCATGAACTTGACCAGGTAGGTGAAGCGCCGCGGGAAGTGGATGTCCCGTCGGCGTGCCGACAGTCCTTCGAAGATCGCCTTGGCCGCCTGTTCCGGCGTGACCGCCATGGGCATGGGGAAGTCGTTGCGTTCGGTCAACGGCGTCTTGACGAAGCCGGGGTGGATGACGCTGACGTCGATGCCTTGATGGGCCAGGTCGAGTCGCAGCGACTCGAGAAAGTAGCTCAGTGCCGCCTTGGACGCGCCGTAGGCTTCGGCACGCGGAAGCGCCAGATAGGCCGAAGCACTGGACGTCGCCACGATCTGCGGGCGGGCACCCTGGCGTCGGGCCTTGTGCAACAGCGGCAGAGCCACCTCGATGCCATGGATGGTGCCGAAGAAGTTGGGTTCGAAGTTGTCGCGAACCAGGGTGGTGTCGACGCGGCCGCCGTCGAGGTAGACGCAGGTCCCGGCGTTGAAGATCACCATGTCGAGGCCGTCGAAGGCCTCGTCGATGCGTGCGGCGGCGTCCTGCATCGACGCGCGGTCGGTGATGTCGGCGGGGACCGGCATGGCGTTGTCATGGTCCTTGGCCAGTCGTTCCAGGCCAGCCTTGCCGCGCGAGGTCAGGGCGACGCGATGGCCATCGTCGAGCAGGCGTCGTGCCAGTGCCTCGCCGATGCCGGAGGTGGCGCCGGTCAGCCAGATGCGCTGAGGGTTGGGGTCGCGTGCCATCTACTGTCGCTCCTTTTGCGGTGCGGCCTTGCTGTCTGAGCTTGCTGTGGGCTCGATTCAAGCTCGCTGCGATTCACGCTTGTCGAGACTCACTCTTGTTGTACAAGGTCGGATCAGAATTCTGGGCCTGCTGTCAGCTACGTATCGGCGCCGTCCATGGTTTCAGCCGACGGTGCGTATATTTACCGAAGGCGCGGGCATCGACCGGCGCTGTCAGCCTCAACCGGCGGCGTGTCGCTTGATGCTGCGTATCACCGCGCCGAGCAACGGCAGGCGCTCGTAGAGCAGCGCACCGGCGTCGAAGTGGTCCTGGTGGTGGACCACCTTGCCGCCGTCCGGTGAGGCGAAGCGCAATACCGAGCAGCCTTCCACGTCGATCTGGCGGCCTTTGCAAAGGCGCCTGTGGCGCAGCGCCATGGTCCAGCACACGAAGCCCCGGTCGCCGTCCCGCAGGCCATGGTGAAAGCGGAAGCGGCAGTCGATCACGTTGGCGTACAGGGCGTCGAAGTCGCGCTTCAGTGCCTCAATGCCTTCCACCCGATGCAAGGGGTCGATAAAGACGATGTCACTAGAATATATACTGTATAGCTTTTCTGTACAGGTATTGTCTAGTTTATTGAAGGTGTCGCAGAAGGTCGCCAGCACAGGGTCCTGGATCATGGGGGCTCCTTGTCGGTGTTGTTGTCGTCGGCAGATCGGACTGAGGTGGATCGGGCTGGGGCGGATCAGCAAAGGGACCACAGGATGACGCTGGCTTGTGCCGGGCTATCTCACGCCAGGCCAAGCCAGACAGTGTCCTTATCCCGCGTCCTTCGACAGGCTCTTGAAGGCGTCGAGTGCGCGCTCGCGGGCGGCGCGGTGGTCGACGATGGGGGCGGGGTAGTCGAGGTCGGTGAGCAGATCCCGGGTCGGGGCATGTCGCTTCTTCGGCGCCAGTGACGCAAGCTCCGGCACCCAGCGCGCGATGAATTCGCCTTCGGGATCGAAGCGTTCGGATTGGGTGGTGGGGTTGAAGATGCGGAAGTAGGGCGCGGCGTCGGTACCGGTGGACGCCGCCCACTGCCAGCCGCCGTTGTTGGCGGCGAATTCACCGTCGACCAGGTGCTCGAGGAAGAATCGCTCTCCACGTCGCCAGTCGATCAATAGATGCTTGGACAGGAACATGGCGGTCACCATGCGCAGGCGATTGTGCATCCAGCCGGTGGCGACCAGCTGGCGCATGGCGGCGTCGACCAGCGGATAGCCGGTGCGTCCTTCGCACCAGGCGGCAAAATCCTCGGGGGCGTCGCGCCAGTCCAGGGTCTCGGTGTGGCGTTGAAAGGCTCGATGGCGGCAAACCCTGGGGAAGCCTGTGGCCACGTGCTGGTAGAACTCTCGCCACACCAGTTCGCTGACCCAGGCGGTCAGGCCGGCGTCGCCGTCGCTCAAGCTACCGTCGTTGACCGCCATCACCGCCTGCATGCACTGACGCCAGGAAATCATGCCCAGCGCCAGATAGGGCGATAGCTCGCTGGTGCCGCGTCTGGCCGGGAAGTCCCGCTGCTCCTTGTAGCGCTTCGCCGGGCTGTCAGGGAAACCTCGCAGAAAGCGCGACAGGCGGTCACTGGCGGCCTCCTCGCCGGCCGGCCAGTGGCGACTATCCACGCTCTTGTTCGGATAGTCGGGGCGCTGGCTGGCGCTGGAGGACAGCTCCAGTGGCGCCTGGCGCTCCGGTGGGTCCAGCACCTCGAGTCGCTCGGCGCTGATGGCCTTGTGCCAGGCCTTGGCGAAGGGGGTGAAGACGCCATAGTAGTCGCCCTTGCCGGTGAGCAGCTCGCCGGGACTGAAGGCCACGGCGTCGCGCAGGGCACGTGCCTCGAGGCCGCTGTGCTCGGCCTGAGCCAGCACCGCCTGGTCGCGCCTGACCTCATCGAGGGGGTACTCGCGATTGAAATAGAGGGCGTCGGCGCCGAGCTCCTCGGCCAGCGCCATCAGTGCCTGGGGGGCGTCATCGAAGCGCGGCACCTGACGCTGGATCAACGGGATATTGCGCTCGGCCAGGGCTTCGCCCAGGGCCTCCACGCCACGACACAGAAAGTCGAGCTTGTTGTCGCCGTGGCCGTGTTCGCGCCACTGCTGCTCGGCGTGCAGAAAGACCCCGATGACCGGGCCGCGTCGGGCGGCGTGGTAAAGCGCAGTATTGTCGTGAATACGCAGATCGCTGCGAAACCAGACCAGAGTGACAGGCATGGGGAGCTCCCGCGAATCGTGTCGTGGTTAGAGTGGGCATCGCGCCGCGACGGGGATGATCAGGCTGTCTTGTCGTGGCTCAGTGCTGGCGAATCAGCGGCCTCAGCCGGTCCAGCGCCATGGGGATGTCGTCACCGAGCACCTCGATCTGGCTGTCGGCCAGTTCGGCGGCGCGGATGCGTGCCACCGGGCCGCACAGCGCCAGCGGAGTGTCGAGCTGTTCGGCCAGGCGAGGCAGCAGTCGACGGACCACGTCGGAGCGTTCGGCCTTGCCGCTGCACAGCACCACGGCACCGGGGCGCAGGCGCTCCAGCGCCAGCGGCAGATCGGTGAACGGCAGCGGCGCATCCATCAGGGCGATGCGGTAGCCGCGTTCACTGGCGGCGAGCGCCAGCATCAGGGTCCACAGCGAACCGTCATCGTCCGGCAGGGTGTCCAGCAGCAGGGCGGAACCACGGGCGGTGCGATTGGCGTGAAACAGGCGAATACCGATGCGCGTGCGCAGGAAGCTCTCCAGACTGCGTCGCTGCAAGGCCGCGCCAAGCTGCCCTTCCCAGCGCTCCTCGAGCTCCTGGACCACCGGCTGCCATAGCTCACTGATGCAGGTGCCGACCGGGTAGAGGGCCAGGGACTGCTGGTACAGGCCGTCCAGATGATCCATGTCGAGGGCATCCACCGCACCCAGCATCTGGCGGCGCTGCGAGGTCCAGTCACCGGCGGCGGGCGGTGCCGTCTCGGCGGGCTCGGGCTGGGTCAACAGGTCCTTGACCTGACTGACCGGGACACCGCGGTTGAGCCATTGCAGAATACGCTCGACCCGCTCGATGTCTTCCCGAGCGTAGAGGCGATGCCCCTTGGGCGTGCGGCGCGGCTCGATCAGTCCGTAGCGCCTCTCCCAGGCACGCAGGGTCACCGAATTGACCCCGGTGAGCCGCGACACTTCGCGGATGGGGTAGAGAGGAGATTCGGTGGGGGGCGCCGTATGACTCATGAGGGCCTCGATGCGTGTCCTGGTGCGATTGTGAAGGCGCAAGCTGCGCCCTGTCCCTGGAAGTTGTCGATGGCGTAGGTGACTCGACGTTTCCGTAGCTGTACAGACGCTACAAAGTGTACAACAGTTTTACCGCTTTTCGCTCACGCTGATTGAACGTCTAGGGGGCGGGTGACAGCGTCTCGCCGACCTGGTCGGCCACTGCGCTTGCCAGCGCCTCGACGAACACGGGGTGTTCTCCTACCGGCGCCAGCAGCGTCAGCTCGAGCCCCGGGTGTTCGCCGCGCAGGACGTCGATCTGCGCAGGCACATCCTTGCGCAGATGACGACCGGCGGCGAAGAACAGCGGCAGCACCTCGATGCGGGTAACGCCGGCTGCGCTCAGTTCGGCCACGGTGGACTCCAGCGACGGCTCGCACAGCTCCATGTAGGACAGCCGGATCGGCGTGCCAAGGCGTGGCGCCAGGGCGTCGCGGAAGTGCTCGAAGGGCGCCCGCCAGTTGGGATCGCTGGAGCCGTGTGCAAGTAGTACCAGTGCGTATGACATGTTCGGTTTCCTGATGACCTGAAAATGGGTAAGCCTGCGACTGGCGCCCGCTTCAGGCGTCGGTGGCAGTACGATGCAGGGCCTCGGCGACGTGCACGCCCGACAGCCAGGCATCCTCGATACGTCCGCCGCGCAGACCGTCACCGGCCAGTGCCAGGCCATCCTCGCCGAGACGGTGATCGGGCGCCGCCAGCGTAAGGTCCGCGGTGGCGTAGCGCCAGCGATGGGCACCGCTGGCCGTGATCTGGGGCAGAGAGGAACCTGTCGGCAACCGGGTTGCGAGGGCCTTCTGCAGGGCTGCCGTCAGCCTGCTGACCACGTCCTCGGCGTCGTCCTCGAGATGGCGCTGACTCCACTCGTCTTGGGCCAGCAGCGAAAGCGTCTCGCTCTGGTGCTCGCGTCCGGGCTTGCGATTCTGGCGAACCGCCAAGCGCAGCGGCCCCTGGTCAAAGCGTACCACTGGCCAGTCGGCGTCGATGCCCTCGAGCGTCAGCGCTGTGTCGAAGCGCACCCAGGCACTCCAGCAGGGCAGCATGCGGATCTCACGACAGGCCTGCGCCAGCGCCTCGTCGTGGGGGCGCAGCAGGGGTTCGGCCTGGGCCGCCGGCGCGGTCACCACCACCCGGTCGAAGGGGCCGTAGCTGTCACCCTGCGGGTCCTCTAGCCACCAGCCGTCCAGGCGATCGGTCAGGCGGGTGACGCGAGTCGCCGCAAACAGCTCATGGGGGGCGGCCAGGTGGCGGGTGATGGCGCTCATGCGTGGAGTGCCGCAGTAACGATGTTGATCGTCGCCTTCCTCATGCCAGGCGCCCGAGGCGTCGACCCGATAGCTGGAGGGCGGCCAGGGCGTGGCCACCCCTGCGGCTTCCCAGCGGTCGACCTCGGCGGCGAAGGCAGCGTCACGCACGCTGAAGTATTGAGCACCCAGGTCGAGGGATTCGTCTCCCTCTCGGCGAGAACTGCCACGCCCACCGGGCCCTCGGCCCTTGTCAAACAGCACCGCACGGTGACCGTGTCGGCGGAGCTGGCCGGCGCAAGCCAGGCCGCTGAACCCCGCTCCAATGATGGCGACCTGCAGCATCGACGGAAGCCCTCCTCGAGCCTGTGGTGTCAATATCTTGGATGTAGCGTATAAGTGATGTACAACTTGAGTCAAATGAAGTCCTAGGCTCTGTCCGAAAAGTCGACGAGCGAAGGTTAGACAAGGCAAAAATCGGTGAGAAAGCGCAGTTTACGGGGTGTAAATGAGCATTTTGACCGGGCTGGCGCACCAGACGATTTTTAACGCCGTATTACCGAGCGCAGGCACTTTTCAGACAAGCCGTAGACCGGCCAGCGCACAACCGACTAGGCTGAAATCAGGCTGGTCGCACGCTGCGGTGGTCGCTGCCGTCAAAGAGGGCCGACGGTATGTGGTCGGGGCCAGGGATCGTTGTGTATTGCGAGAGGACAAGCTATGCGAGTACTGATCACCGGTGGCAGTGGCTTTGTGGGCCAGCGTCTGTGTCGACGCCTGGTGGACGCCGGTCACCGCGTACAGGTGGTCTCCCGCTCACCGGCGCAGGCGGCGAAGGTGCTGCCCGAGGGGGCGGATGTACGGGTCAGCGCGCTGGACTTCGTCGACGCGCCGCCCGGGGTGCTGGTCAACCTGGCTGGCGAGCCCATCGCCGACAAGCGCTGGAGTGACACCCAGAAGGAAAGACTTATCGATTCGCGCATCAACGCCACCAGGGAACTGGTGATGCTGTGCGAACAGTTGTCGCAGACCGCCAAGGCCCCCAGGGTGCTGGTCAGTGGTTCGGCCATGGGCTTCTACGGCGATCAGGGCGGGGGCGAGGATGCGCCGCCGGTAACCGAGCAGACAGCGCCCCATGATGAATTTGCCCACCGCCTGTGCAAGCGCTGGGAACAGGCCGCCGCTGGAGTGAAGGACTTCGGCGTGCGCCTGGCGATCCTGCGCACCGGCCTGGTGCTGGATGAAGGCGGCGGCATGCTCAAGAAGCTGCTGCCACCGTTCAAGCTGGGGCTGGGGGGGCGGCTCGGCAAGGGCGATCAGTACATGCCCTGGATCCATCGCGAGGATCTGGTGGAAATGATCCTGTGGTTGATCGAGAAGGAGCACCTGAGCGGGCCCTTCAACGGCAGTGCCCCGGAGCCCGTCACCAACCGCGAGTTCACCGAAGCGATCGGGCGTCACCTGAAGCGCCCGACGCCCTTTCCGGTGCCGGCGATGGTGCTGGAGACCGCCTTCGGCGAAATGTCGCGGTTGCTGCTGACCGGCGCGCGCATGGTGCCGCAGCGCTTCGAGGAGGAGGGCTTCAGCTTTCGCTACCCGACCCTGGACAAGGCGCTGGACGACATTCTTTAAGACGGCGCGAGTTCCGCTGTTCGACACCGGCGCTCGCTACTGCCGGTCGAGACCCCAGGCGACTCACGTTACGCCAAGGCCTTGCACCGGACACATCTCGCAAACAGCAGGAGCCCCGCGCTGTCGGTCGCAGCGCGGGGCCGCCATATCCGAGACGATCCTCAGGCACTTTTCAGACAAGCCCTAGCGGCTGTCGTCGTCGATGGTCACGATCACACGCACGGCGTCCAGTCGCAGGCGGGTGCCTTCGATGGCCTGGTCCAGCGCCTGGCGCTCGTCGCGCAGGGCGGTGATCTCGTCCTCGCGTACCGACGGGTTGCGCTGTGCCAAGGCCTCGAGTCGGGTCAGCTCGTTGTCCAGTGTCTGGCGCATGCGCACCTGGGCGGCCTCGACGATCGTCGGCAGCTCACGCTGGGCCTCGGCCTCGGCGCTGTCGAGCAGGTCGCGCAGCTGGTCGTGCCGACTCTTGATCAGGTCCCGCGCCACCGCCTTCTTGACCTTCTTGAGGTTCTTCGACAGACCGGTGAAAGACACCTTGTCGGTGAGGTTGGCACCGGACTCGTCGAGCAGCACCCGCACCGCGGTGGGCGGCAGGAAGCGATTGAGGTGCAGGCGCTTCGGTGCCGGACAATGGGTGCGGAACACCAGCTCCGCCATCAGCCGGCCGGCAGGGATCGCCGGATGCTTGAGCAGGGCAAGGGCGGTGTTGCCCATGTTGCCGTCGAGGATGCGGCCCATCATCTCGCGCAGCAGCGGGTGTTCCCAGGACAGCCGCTGGACGTCGTCCCGGGCCAGCGCGCGGGAGCGCGAGGTGGTCACGGTGAAGCCTTCCTCGCCCTTCACCAGCCCTGGCAGGCCGTCGAGCATGTGCGAGCCCGGTGACAGCAGGGTCAGGTCGTTGCCAAGTTCGCGACTGTCGACGCCGAAGATGTCCAGCGCCTGGTCGAGGTAGCGTGGCAGGGCGCGGTCCTCGTCGAGTTCGACGATCCCCTGCTTGACCGACTCGACCCGCTCGGGACGGCAGGCGTTGAGCTCCAGCAGGCGATTGCGACCGGCGTCGCGTTCCGCCAGCTTGGCGTCGAACAGCGCGCGGGTCTCGCCGATGACTTCTTCCAGGGCCTCGTCGTCGAGCAGGCTCTCGGCCAGGTCGTCGCCGAAGGCGTCGAACAGGTCATTGCCGATACCGTGCGGCGCACTGAAGGCGTCCATCCCCTCCTGATACCAGCGCAGCAGTTTCTCGCCGGGGCTGCCTTCGAACACCGGCACATGGATCTCGATGGCGTGGCGCTGGCCGATGCGATCGAGACGGCCGATGCGCTGCTCGAGCTGGTCCGGGTGGAGCGGCAGGTCGAACATCACCAGATGACGACAGAACTGGAAGTTGCGGCCTTCGGAGCCGATCTCGGAACACACCAGCACCTGGCAGCCGTCCTCGTCATCGGCGAAGGCGGCGGCGGCACGGTCGCGCTCGACCAGCGACAGGTCCTCGTGGAACACCGGCGCCTGTACCCCGCCGAGCACGCGCAGGCCGTCGGACAGCCCCTGGGCGGTCTCGCGGTCGTGGGCGATCACCAGGACCTTGTCGTCGCCCATCTCGGTCAGCCGTTCAAGCAGCCAGGTCACCCGGGGGTCGAACTGCCACCAGGGTTCGGCGTTGAGAGGGTCCTCGGTCAGGGCGCTGTACATGCCGTCCAGATAGACCATCACCTCGGGGTGGTCGAGGCCGGTCTCGATCAGCAGCTCGTCGAGGTAGTCCTCGTCCCGCGCCAGGCGACGCAGCACTCGGCGATAGGACGACGGCAGCTCCAGCTTGTCGACGTGCAGGCGACGTTCAGGGAAGCCGCCGACGTGGCGACGGCTGTTGCGGAACATCACCCGGCCGGTGCCGTGGCGGTCGAGCAGCTGGTCTCGCAGCTGGGCGCTGGCCTGTTGGCGCTGTTCCAGGCTGCATTCGGGGTTGGACAGGGTCGCCAGCAGCGCCTGGCTGTCGCCGTCGTCGGCGACCGCGCCGATGGTGTCCCGGGCGCCGGCATCCAGCGGCCCGTCGACATCGCCCAGGGCGTCGATGGCCTCGGCCACCGCCACATAGCCCTGCTCCTCGGCGCGGAAGGCCTCCAGGTCCGAGTAGCGATCGCGATCGAGCAGGCGCAGCCTGGCAAAGTGGCTGGCCAGCCCCATCTGCTCCGGCGTCGCGGTCAGCAGCAGCACGCCGTCGGTGGCGCCGGACAGGCGCTCGACGCAGGCGTAGCCGGGGCCGACCTCGTCCTCGCTCCACTCCAGGTGGTGGGCTTCGTCGACGATCAGCAGGTCCCACTCGCAGGCTTCGGCCTGTTGCTGACGGTGGGTGTTGGCGAACAGCCAGTCCTGGCTTGCCAGCACCAGCTGGCCGGCCTCGAAGGGATTGGCATCGCCATGGGCCTGGCTCTGCTGTTCGTCGAGCAGGGTCACCGACAGCGAGAAGCGTCGCAGCAATTCCACCAGCCACTGGTGGGTCAGGCTCGCCGGCACCAGGATCAGCGCGCGCTCGACCCGCCCGGTCAGCAGCAGGCGATGCAGGATCAGTCCGGCTTCGATGGTCTTGCCGAGGCCGACTTCATCGGCCAGCAGCACGCGAGGCGCCTGACGCGAGGAGACCTCGTCGGCGATGTACAGCTGATGGGGGATCAGATCGATGCGTGGGCCGGCCAGACCCAGCGCCGGGTTCTGCTCGATGCGATGGTAGTGATGCAGGGTGCGAAAGCGCAGGTCGAACCAGTCGTTGCGATCGACCTGGCCGGTCAGCAGACGATCCCGGGCCTGGTCGAACTGCATGCTGTCGGCCAGCCGGGCCTCCGGCAATTCGCACAGCTCGCCCTTGTCGTCTTCGCCGATATAGACGATCAGGCCATCGATTTCCTTGGTGTCGTCCACCGTCATCTGCCAGCCCTCGGCGGACTGGATGCGATCACCACTGCCGAAGGCGACTCGGGTCAACGGGGCAAGACGGGTACTGTAGGTGCGGGTTTCCTGGCTGGCGCCGAAGAGCACGGTGACGCTGCGCGCGTCGCAGTTCAGGATAGTGCCCAGGCCGAGTTCGGCCTCGCCGTCGCTGATCCAGCGCTGGCCGGGAGAGAAGTCGCTCATGATGCCTCGGGAGATGCGTCGTTACGGTTCGTGGTCGCGGGCCAGGCCCGCCGCCGACAGGGCGCGGTATCTTACAGCAATCTTCAGTCTGGCTTAAGCGCCATCGTCATGCCCGTGATCAGATGTCGCATGGCGGCTGAAACCTTCGCATCGAGGCGTTCCCGAAACGCCCCCGCGCTTGCCGCCGTGCCCGGGCCAGCGATGAGCTTGGCCGTGAGGTGGCGGATTCAGGCTACGTCAGTGCAGGAAAAGACAGGTTGGGCGGGCCGAGGCGGGGTGTCCCCCTCGGCCCTGAGACTGCGGGTGCGGTTCACCTGCAGTATGTGCTCAGGTTGGCAAAGTTTCAGCGCGCCAGCCAGTCGTCCAGCAGAGGCAGGGTCAGCTCCCCCACATGGCGCTCGAGCAGCTTCCCTTCGGCGTCGAACAGCAGTGTCGTGGGTAGCCCGGGAGATTGACTCGCGGCCAGCAGTTGCTGGCGCGGGTCGAGCAGGGGGTAGCGAAAGTCCAGGCCGGCCTCGTCCAGGTAGCGCGCGACCTGAACCAGCGGCTCTCCCTGATTGGCCACGACCACGGTGACGTCGTCGCGTTGGTCGATGTCGGCCAGCAACGGCATCTCGCGCCGGCAAGGCGGGCACCAGGTGGCCCATAGATTGATGATCAGCGGCTTGCCGGTGGGGCCGCCTGCCAGCGAGGCCAGTTCGATGGGGGCGCCATCGACGTCTTCCAGGGTCAGCTCTGGCACGCGTTGCGGCGCCGGACTTGCCGACAGCGGCGCCCAGCTGACCAGCGCCAGCCAGGCAAGCGAGGCGACCAGCGTCAGACCCAGGGCACCGAGCAGGGCGCCAAGGCGATCACGCAGTGACCACAGGGTCCACAGGGCGGCGGCGACCAGCCCCCAGACCCCGCTGTAGCCGGGCAGCCACAGCTTGATGATATCCAGCCATTTGTCCTGATAGGCGGCCCAGTGCGGCAGCACGTGCCCGAGCCGAGCGCCGACCAGCCAGGCCAGCATCAGGCCGTTGAACCAGCGACCGTGGCGGCGGCGGGGCAGGCCCAGCAGGAAGGCGCTGGCGGCCAGCAGCAACAGGGTGACGACGAGGGCATAGAGACGCGGCAGGCTCACTAGCACCGGACCGATGGCGATGGCATCCATGGATGGGGCGAACTCCATTGGGGAAACGCGAAAGCACGAAAATGCGCAGGCGAGCAGGTACACTTGGTGGGCTCGATCCGGCAAGGCTACTGCGCCCGATGCGCGCTGTCATCTCGAGCCGCCTGCCGGGCCATCGGTTTTCGAGCCATCTCTCTGATCAGGATCTGTGATGTCACCACCCAAGACCTTCGACCCCCTGCGCGCCCTGGCCATCGGCAGCCAGGCCCTCGGCTTCGTGATGATCTTTGTGCTCGGCACCACCCTGGACCACCCGCGCCCGTGGCAGGGGCTCACCCTGGGGCTGATGCTGGTGGTGGCGTTGGTAGTAGCGATCGTCCGGCGCTACCGCAACAACCGCCTGCAGAAGTTCCGTGACGAACGGCGCCAGCGGCTGTTGGGTGATGATGAGGGGGACGAAGAAGCGGGAGACGGCGAGGGTCGCGATTGATCAACGGCGTCAGGCCCGGACCTCTCGGGTCGATGAGGCGCAGCGGGCCGGATCGATGGCGGTAAGCCTCAGCCAGTGCCCCTCCGGCATCCGGCACAGCACCACCCGAAAGGCGCACTGACGCGAGGTGCTGTTGTCTCCCTCCCAGCTCTGTACAAAGCCGCACTCGTGTCCGCAGTCTTCCAGGCGTCGACGCAGCGCAGGAAAGCTGGCGGCGTCGACCTCGAGATTCAGTGTTCTCGGCGGCGTCGGGGTGTGGCTCGCCAGCAACATCAGCACCTGGGTGTTCTCGCCGCCTCCCAATTCCAGGGTCACCCCAGTGTCGCTGGCGACCAGCACCCGAAGGCCCAGTGTCGTCTCGAAGAACCGACGCATTCCCGCCAGGTCGCTGACCTCCAGGGCGCCCGGCTCCAGACTGAGATGCTGCATGACATGCCTCCGTGGGATCATGTGTCGGATTCAGTCTGGCGCCGAAGCCGCCGGTTTTCCCTTCAAGCCTGTTTATGGCCTTTATCGCCTGGCGCTATGGGCGTGGCGATTGGCCGCTTGCAGGTGCCTCCTTGCAGCCCTTTCCAGGGCGTCTTGTCCAACTTCCTTTTCGTACAAGTGGACGACGTCTTCGTCGACAGGTCGCCCTGCCTGAGTATGACGAATCGGCGGCAATGACGTGACCGCCGCATGACAGTCGCCCCCAACTCTTTGTTTTTTATACCTCTGGCGAGGTAGTGCCGGAGCGCTTGCTCCGTGTGCCGGGAAATTTGTCATCTCAATGACATTGTCTAGACAACTGGCCTTCATCTTTGATGTCCAGACTGGCGCCATTCCTAGAGGAGAGGCGTCATGTCCATTCCCACCATCATCGTCGAGCGGCTCAACAAGAACTTCGGCCATAGCCGAGTGCTCGAGGATGTCAGTTTCGAGATCACCCCGGGGGAGATCGTTGCGCTGATCGGCCCGTCCGGCTCCGGCAAGTCCACCCTAATGCGTCATCTGGTCGGACTGACCTGCTGCAACCGTGATCGCGGTGGCCGAGTCAGCCTGCTGGGGCGCGAGATCCAGGCCAGCGGTCGCCTGCGCCGGGCCAGCCGTGGCCAGCGCTGCCGGGTCGGCTACATCTTCCAGCAGTTCAACCTGGTCAATCGCCTCAGCGTGCTGACCAATGTGCTGATTGGCCAGCTCGGGCGCATGCCGCGGGCGCGGGCGCTGCTCGGTCGTTTCAGCGACGAGGAACGCCAACGGGCCCTCAAGTGCCTGGCTCGGGTCGGCCTCGAGGGCATGGCCTACCAGCGTGCCAACACCCTTTCCGGTGGTCAGCAGCAGCGGGTGGCCATCGCCCGAGTGCTGATGCAGGACGCCGACGTCATCCTCGCCGACGAGCCCATCGCCTCACTGGACCCGCGCAGCGCCCGGGAGGTGATGGAGATCCTCGAGCGGATTCACGCCGAGGATGGCCGCACCGTGGTCATCACCCTGCATCAGGTCGATATCGCCCGGCGCTACTGCCATCGGGCCATCGCGCTCAAGGATGGGCGCCTGTACTTCGACGGCAAGACCTCCGAGCTGACCGACGCACGCCTCAAGACCCTGTACGAGAACGCCGGCCTCGACGAGCTGCGTGCCGGCAGTCAACCCGACCTGCCGTCACCGCTGCGTGAGCCGAGCTACACCCAGGCCCAGGCGACTGTGTCGGCGCAGGTCGTCCATAGCTGAGCCACCACATCCTGCGACACCTGTTCCCACAACGACCGATAACCTTCAGGAGAATCCCATGTCTCTCGCATCCTTTCGTCGCCTGTCGCTGCCATTGATCGCCGGTATTGGCCTTGCCGCCAGTGCCCAGCTGGCCGCCGCCGAGACCGAGACCCTCAAGTTCGGCATCATCTCCACCGAGTCCAGCCAGAACCAGGCGCCGCTGTGGGATCCGTTCCTGGCCGACATGTCCGAGCAGATCGGCATGGAGGTCGAGCCCTTCTTCGCCACCGACTACGCCGCGGTGATCCAGGCCATGCGCTTTGATCAGATCGACCTGGCCTGGTACGGCAACAAGTCGGCCATGGAAGCCGTCGATCGTGCCGACGGCGAGATCTTCGCCCAGACCGTGGCGGCCAACGGTGCCCCGGGCTACTGGAGTCTGATGATCGCCCACCAGGACAGCGACATCGAAAGCGTCGATGACGTCCTGGCCAACGCCTCCGAGCTGGTGTTCGGCAACGGCGATCCCAACTCCACCTCAGGCTATCTGGTGCCCGGCTACTACGTCTTCGCCAAGAACGGTATCGACGCCTCTACCGCCTTCAAGCGCACCCTGAACTCCAGCCACGAGACCAACGCCCTGGCGGTGGCCAATAAGCAGGTGGACGTCGCCACCTTCAATACTGAAAGCATGGAGCGCCTGGAAGTGACCGCGCCGGACAAGGCCGAGCAGCTGCGGGTGATCTGGAAGTCGCCGCTGATCCCGTCCGACCCGCTGGTGTGGCGTGGCGACCTGGACGACGCCACCAAGGAAAAGCTGCGTGAGTTCTTCCTGAACTACGGCGATGACGCCGAAGAACAGCAGATTCTCGAGCCGCTGCAGTGGTCTGGCTTCGATGCCTCCGACAACGACCAGCTGTTGCCGATCCGTCAGCTGGCGCTGTTCAAGGAGCGCTCCGAGGTGGCCAAGGACGAAAGCCTGAGTGAAGGCGATCGCGAGGCCCGACTGGCCGAGATCGACAGCCAGCTCGACGATCTCGACGCGCGCATGAAGGAAGTGCAGGCCGCCGAGGCGATGCCCGAGGAAGCCGCCGCCAACGCCGGCTGATGTTACGTCAGGCCGCGTCGAGCGAAGGTCCGGCGCGGCTCGGACTACTCAACCTCTCACACGCAATCTCAGGTTCTCCCAGGAAAACGCATGACCACCCAGACACAACTTTCCGGCATCAGCCTGCCGCCCAAGCGTAGCTGGACCACCCTGGCGCTGTGGGGCGTCGGCCTGGCGGTGCTGGCCTGGTCCTGGCAGGGCGTCGAGATGCGCCCGAGCCTGCTGGTGACCAACGCCGACAATATGGCGACCCTGGCCGGCGACTTCTTTCCCCCGGCCTTCGGCAACCTCGGCCACTACATCGAGCAGATGCTGGTGACCATCCAGATCGCCATCTGGGGCACCCTGCTGGCCATCCTGGTCGCCATTCCGGCGAGCCTTCTGTGCTCCGAGAACCTGGTGCCCTGGTGGGTCTACCAGCCGGTGCGCCGACTGATGGACGCCACCCGTGCCATCAATGAGCTGGTGTTCGCCATGCTGTTCGTGGTGGCGGTGGGGCTTGGGCCCTTCGCCGGGACCCTGGCGCTGTTCATCCACACCACCGGGGTGCTGGCCAAGCTGTTTTCCGAAGCGGTGGAAGCCGCCGAGGCCGGGCCCATGGAAGGCATTCGGGTCACCGGAGCAGGGCGCATCGAGGAGATCGTGTTCGGTCTGATTCCCCAGGTGCTGCCGCTGTGGATCTCGGTGAGCCTGTATCGCTTCGAGTCCAATATTCGCTCGGCCACGGTGCTCGGCATGGTCGGTGGCGGCGGTATCGGGGTGGCGTTGTGGGAGACCATGCGCGGATTCCAGTACGCCGAGACGGCCACCATCATGCTGGTGATCATCATCGCCGTGACGGCGCTGGACATGGCCTCGCAGTTCGTACGCAAGCGCTTCATCTAGGCTGACACCGCAGAGCCGAGACAGCAGACCTGACACAGCAGAGCCGAGTAAGCAGACCAGAACGGCTGGTCTGCCGGTGGCTTCGGCCACCACCCGATACCTTCTTTTTTGGAGCGAAGATGTCTAGACAAGTGACCGAGGCAGGCAGCCCACCGCGCTATCGCCAGTTGGCCGACGTCCTCTCGCGCGAAGTCCGGGCGCAGTACTCACCCGGTGACCTGCTGCCCAGCGAAGCGGCGCTGTCCAGGCGCTTCGGCGTCAACCGCCACACCGTACGCCGGGCGCTGGACGAACTGGTGGCCGCCGGCATGGTGACCCGTCACCAGGGCCGTGGCACCCAGGTGGTGGACCGACGCCTGGACTATGCGGTCAACGCCGCCAGCAAGGTCACCCACAACCTGGCGGAACTGGGCCTGGCCACCGAGACCTGCTGCCTGACCCAGGGCCTGGCGGTACCGCCGGAGGCCATCGCCCAGCGCTTTGCGCGTGGGCCGGGCGAGAGCCTTCTGTGTGTCGACACCATGCGCCACGTCGACCGGGCCCCGCTGTTGCGGCTGCGCCACTGGTTCGACCCCGAACGGGTGCCGGGCTGGCTGGATCGCTATCGCGGTGGTTCGACCCGGGCGCTGCTGGACCAGCACTACGGGCTGCGACTGAGGCGCTCCCGGGTGCGCCTGGAAGCGGTCCAGGCCGACGCCGACGACAGCCGCATGCTGCA
The DNA here is from genome assembly GCF_040070555.1 of Halomonas sp. H10-59. NCBI lineage: Bacteria > Pseudomonadati > Pseudomonadota > Gammaproteobacteria > Oceanospirillales > Halomonadaceae > Halomonas > Halomonas sp. H10-59. Next base: position 4,269,157 of record NZ_CP098828.1, on the reverse strand, counting down.
GTGCGCCCGCCTGGCGCCGCTGGTGGTGCTGACCAGTGACAACGTCGACGCTGATGGTCGACTGGTGGAGATCTCCGTCAGTCGGGCCCGGGCCGATCGGCTGGCCTATCACTTCGACTTTCCCGCGGACGAGCGTCCGCAGTCCCACGACGACGAGGGCTTCTCATGACACCGACCATGACCCCGACGCGACGTCATCGCCTGCTCGCGTTGACTCCTTTCGACCGTCTTGCGCAAGGCTGGCAGTCCCTGGGCATCCAGGCGAGCCACCGCTGCGTGCGTGGCCCCGAGACCGGCATGGCGATGGTCCGTGGCCGCATGGGCGGCAGTGGATCGGCCTTCAACCTGGGCGAGATGACCCTGACCCGGGCCAGCGTCGCCCTCGATGACGGCACCCTTGGCCATGGCTGGGTGCGTGGTCGCGACAAGGCCCACGCCGAGTTGATCGCCCTGGTCGACGCCTGTGCCCACCACGACCACTGGGCCAGGCGTATCGACAGCGAACTGATGGCACCGCTCGAGCAGGCACTCGATGAGCAGCGCCAGCAGGCCTCGCAGACCGCCGCCGCCACCCGCGTCGACTTCTTCACCATGGTAAGGGGCGAATGAACATGACTCAGCAGACCTCCGAGGCCGTCCGGCCCCACGACTGGCCGGGACTCGCCGATCCCATTCACGACAGCCAGCGGCTGTTTCGTCAGCTGCTCGGCGCCATGTCCGAGCCCGGCACCCTGACCGAGCTTGTCTTGCCGGAGCTGCCGGCCGGCGCGGCGATCTCGCCCGCCGCCTGGGGCGCGCTGCTGGCGCTGTGCGACCTCGACGCCCGGGTGTGGGTGGACGAGGGGCTTGCGCGCGCCAACCTCGCCGCCGCCCTGGCCTTCCACACCGGGGCGCGACTGACCGACGACCCGACCCAGGCGGACTTCGCCCTGGTGACCCCTGACACCCTGTCCCGCGAAGACGGCTTCGCGCTGGGCTCGGACGCCTGGCCCGATCGCAGCACCACCCTGATCGTGATGGTCGAGGCGCTTGCCCAGGGCGAGGACTGGTGGTTATCCGGTCCCGGGGTACCCGGTCAGCGCGGCCTTGCGCTGGGTAACGCCGAGCGCGCGCTGCCGTTGATGCGTGTGCTCGCCGCCAATCGTGCCCACTTCCCCCGGGGACTGGACGCCTTTATCAGCAGCGGGATGCGACTCACTGCCATCGCCCGCAGCACCCGCCTGGCCGGACCTGGATTGGCCGCCACCGATGACGCCGAACGCCAAGAGGAGACCGCCTGATGTATGTCGCCGTGAAAGGAGGCGAGAAGGCCATCGCCAATGCCCACCGCTGGATGGCCGATCGTCGTCGTGGAGAGCGCGACCAGCGCGAACTCGAGGTGGCCCAGATCCAGCAACAGCTGGGGCTGGCGGTGGACAGGGTGATGGCCGAGGCCTCGCTGTACGATCCCGAGCTCGCCGCCCTGGCGCTCAAGCAGGCCAGCGGCGACACCGTCGAGGCGGTGTTTCTGCTGCGTGCCTATCGCACCACCCTGCCGAGGCTGGCCGAGACCCTGCCGGTGGATACCGGCGCCATGCGCATCGAGCGTCGCATCAGCGCCACCTTCAAGGACGTGCCCGGCGGCCAGGTGCTGGGGCCGACCTACGACTACACCCACCGGCTGCTCGACTTCATGCTGCTGGCCGGCGAGGAGGCCGAGACCGATACACCGGCGCCGCAGGGTGCCGAAGAAGGTCTCGAGGCTTGCCCCCAGATCCTCGACTGTCTCAACCATGAAGGCCTGATCGAGCAAGAAGAGGACGATGGCAGCGAGCCCTACGACATCACCCGCGATCCCCCCGACTTTCCGGTGGATCGCGCCACCCGGCTGCAGATGCTAGCGCGTGGCGACGAGGGCTACCTGCTGGCGCTGGGCTATTCGACCCAGCGGGGCTACGGGCGCAACCACCCCTTCGCCGGCGAGATTCGCCAGGGTGCGGTGGAGGTCGAGATCGAGGTCGAGGGCTTCGACGGGCCGGTGTGCGTCGGCGAGATCGCCATGAGCGAGTGCCAGATGATCAACCAGTTCGCCGGCAGCGGTGACACCGCCCCCCAGTTCACCCGGGGCTACGGCCTGGCCTTCGGCTGCAACGAGCGCAAGACCATGGCCATGGCACTGGTCGACCGCGCCCTGCGCGCCGAGGAGCTTGGCGAGCCGATCCAGAGCCCGGCCCAGCAGGCCGAGTTCGTGCTGGCCCACGCCGACAGCGTCGAGGCCTCCGGCTTCGTCTCGCACCTGAAGCTGCCGCACTACGTCGACTTCCAGTCGGAGCTTGAGCTGATTCGCCGCCTGCGTCGAGAGCACGCCGAGCGTACCGCCGCCACGGCCGAGGCCGTGTCTGACACCCAAGCCGCCAGCGCACGTCCTGCACCAGGCGATGGCGACAAGGCCGATCCCGAAAAGACCCAGACCGCGAACGCCCAAGCCAAGAACGTCCAGGAGAACGTCCGATGAACACCGCCATCGACAGCGGCTACAACTTCGCCTACCTGGACGAGCAGACCAAGCGCATGATCCGTCGCGCCCTGCTCAAGGCGGTGGCGATCCCTGGCTACCAGGTGCCCTTCGGCGGGCGCGAGATGCCGATGCCCTACGGCTGGGGCACCGGCGGCATGCAGCTGACCGCCAGCGTGCTGGGCGCCGATGACACCCTCAAGGTGATCGACCAGGGCGCCGACGACACCACCAACGCGGTCAGCATCCGTGCCTTCTTCGAGCGCGTCGCCGGGGTCGAGACCACCACCGCCACGGCACAGGCCAGCGTGATCCAGACCCGTCACCGGATTCCCGAGAAGACCCTGCGCGCCGACCAGATCCTGATCTTCCAGGTGCCGATCCCCGAGCCGCTGCGCTTTATCGAGCCCAGCGAGGAGGAGACCCGGGTCATGCACGCCCTCGAGGAGTATGGGGTGATGCACGTCAAGCTCTACGAGGACATCGCCCACCACGGCCATATCGCCACCACCTACGCCTACCCGGTGAAGGTCGACGGGCGCTACGTGATGGACCCCTCGCCGATTCCCAAGTTCGACAACCCCAAGCTGCACATGAGCGAGGCGCTGATGCTGTTCGGCGCCGGCCGCGAGAAGCGCCTCTACGCGATTCCGCCACACACCCGGGTGGAGAGCCTCGACTTCGAGGACCACCCCTTCGAGATCCAGGCCTGGGACGAGCCCTGCGCCATCTGCGGGGCCACCGACAGCTACCTGGACGAGGTCATCATCGATGATCAGGGCGCACGCATGTTCGTGTGCTCGGATACCGACTACTGCAACTCCCGCAGCGAGGAGAAGGCATGAAGCGCCCACAGCTTGAACGTCCCGCCCTGCTCGAGGCCCGCGCCATCCAGCGCCTGTACGGCCCCGGCAAGGGCTGCGAGGAGATCGACTTCACCCTGCACCAGGGCGAGGTGCTGGGCATCGTCGGCGAGTCCGGCTCGGGCAAGTCGACCCTGTTGCGGGTGCTCTCCGGGCTCGAGGCGCCGGATCGCGGTCAGGTGGTCTATCACGCAGGGGAGGCCGGCTCGGTCGGCGGCAGCCCCGGCAAGGACGAAGCGCTCGACCTCTACGCCATCAGCGAGGCACGCCGCCGCGCCCTGCTGCGCATGGAGTGGGGCCTGGTCCATCAGAACCCTCGGGACGGCCTGCGCCTGGGCGTCTCCGCCGGGGCCAACGTCGGCGAGCGGCTGATGGCGCTGGGCCAGCGCCACTATGGCGAGCTGCGCGCCGCCGGCCAGGACTGGATGGGCCGGGTCGAGCTCGACCCCGCGCGCATCGACGACGCGCCCCAGACCTTTTCCGGCGGCATGCAGCAGCGCCTGCAGATCGCCCGCACCCTGGTGACCCAGCCCAGGCTGGTGTTCATGGACGAGCCCACCGGTGGCCTCGACGTCTCGGTCCAGGCGCGGCTTCTGGACATGCTGCGCACCCTGACCCGGGAGCTCGGCCTGTCGGTGATCCTGGTCACCCACGACCTGGCGGTGGCCAGGCTGCTGGCCCACCGCCTGATGGTGATGCGCCGGGGCAGGGTGGTGGAGGCCGGGCTGACCGATCAGATCCTCGACGATCCACAGCATCCCTACACCCAGCTGCTGGTGTCCTCGGTGCTGACGCCATGAATTCGCTTTCTCAGGAGTCCAAGATGACGTCCCCCTTTCTTACCGCCCGGCGGCTCGACAAGACCTTCGTGCTGCACGCCCAGGGCGGCCAGGCGCTGCCGGTGATGCGCGGTCTCGATCTGTCCCTGTCGCCGGGCGAGTGCCTGGTGCTGGCCGGGCGCAGCGGCATCGGCAAGAGCACCCTGTTGAAGATGGTCAACGGCAATTACCGGGTCAGCGGCGGGCAGCTGACGCTGCACTTCGAGGACGGCGAGCTCGAGCTGTCGGCGCTGCCGGCCCACGCCTGGCACCTGCTGCGGCGCGACGTGATCGGCTACGTCAGCCAGTTTCTGCGGGTGGTGCCCCGGGTCTCGGCCCGGGAGGTGGTGATGGAGCCGCTGCTGGCCCGGGGCTGTGACGCCGGCGAGGCCCGCGCCCGTGCCGAGGCCCTGCTGGCGCGGCTCAACCTGCCCGAGCGACTGTGGGAGCTGGCGCCGGGCACCTTCTCCGGCGGTGAGCAGCAGCGGGTCAATATCGCCCGTGGCTTTATCGCCGAACACCCGCTGTTGCTGCTCGACGAGCCTACGGCGTCGCTGGACGCCGCCAACCGCGAGGTGGTGGTGCAGTTGATCGAGGAGGCCAAGGCCCGTGGCACCGCCATGCTCGGCATCTTCCACGACGAGGAGGTGCGCGAGCGGGTCGCCGATCGCCTGCTGGAGCTGGAAGGGCATATGCTGCTTGGTGGCACCTACGCTGACCACACCGCGTCAGACCAGACCTCATTTCGTCAGACCGACTCCGGGGAGTCCCTTTCATGAACCAGGATCAGATTCTGACCAACGCCAGGCTGGTGCTCGACGACGAGGTGGTGCACGGCAGCCTGGTGATCAAGGACGGCGTGATCAAGGCGCTGGAACGCGGCCCGGTGTCGCTGCCGGGGGTGATCGACTGCCAGGGCGATATCCTGATGCCTGGCATGATCGAGCTGCACACCGACAATATGGAAAAGTACTTCCAGCCAAGGCCCAAGGTGTCCTGGCCGGGCCGCCAGGCGGCGCTGGCCCACGACGCCCAGATGGCCGCCAGCGGCATCACCACGGTGTTCGACGCGGTGTCGATCGGTGACGTCGACGAGCAGAGCATGCGCCACGGGGCCCTCGACGAGATGGTCTCGTCCCTGGCTGCGATCAACGACAACGGCATGGCCCGGGTCGACCACCGTCTACACCTGCGCTGCGAGGTGTGCCACCCGGATACTCTGGCGCGTTTCAAGAGCTTCATGGACTCGCCGCTGCTGGGGCTGGTGTCGCTGATGGATCACTCGCCGGGCCAGCGCCAGTTCGCCAGCCTCGATGCCTACCGGGTCTACTACCAGGGCAAGTACGGCCTGGACGATGCCAGCCTCGAGGCCTTTATCGAGAAGCAGCTGGGCAACAGCGCCGCCTATTCCAGTGCCCACCGTCGCGCCATCGCCGAGCTGTGCAGCGAGCGCGGCCTGGCCCTGGCCAGCCACGACGACGCCACCGTCGCCCACGTGGCGGAAAGCCTCGAGTACGGCACCCGGGTGGCGGAGTTTCCCACCACCCGGGAGGCCGCCGAGGCCTCCCATCGCCACGGCATGGCGGTGATGATGGGCGCCCCCAATGTAGTCCGCGGCGGCTCCCACTCCGGCAATATCGCCGCGGCCGAGCTGGTGCGCCTGGGCGTGCTCGACATCCTGTCCTCTGACTACTACCCGGCGGCGCTGCTCGATGCGGTCTTCCGTATCGCCGCCATGGAGGACGGCTACGACCTGCCCCGCGCGGTGGCCACGGCCTCGCTTAGGCCGGCCGAGGCCGTGGGCCTGGACGATCGCGGGCGTATCGCTCAGGGGCTGCGCGCCGATCTGGTGCGGGTGCGCGAGGTCGATGGCCATCCGCTGGTCCAGCGCGTGTGGTGCGCGGGCAGGCAGGTGCACTGATGCTGGTCTACCTGATCGGCGCCAGCGGCGTGGGCAAGGACAGCCTGCTCGACGCCGTGCGAAAGCGGCGCCCGGACCTGCTGGTGGCGCACCGCTACATCACCCGGCCAAGCGGCGTCGGCGAGGACTCGGTGGCGCTGTCGCCGGCCGAGTTCGAGGCCCGGCGGGCACGCGGCCTGTTCTGCCTTGACTGGGTCGCCCACGGGCTTCACTACGGAGTCGGCATCGAGGTGGAGGCCTGGCTCGCGGCCGGGGCCACGGTGCTGCTCAACGGCAGTCGTCGCGAGCTGGCGGCCGCCCGTGCGCGCTTCGGCGAGCGCCTCAAACCGGTGGTGGTGACCGCCCCGCCCGAGGTGCTGCGTGAGCGGCTCGCGAGGCGCGGGCGCGAGAGCGACGATCAGATCGAGGCGCGCCTTGCGCGCCACGCCGAGGTGGAGGCCGAACTCGAGCGCTGCCATCCGGCACTGGATCGCGTCGACAACGGTGGCAGCCTGGACGAAAGCGTCCGGGCGCTGGAGGCGATCATCGCCTCCCGCCACTGACGGAGCCGGCGTCGAGCCTGTCGACGCCGGCCTTGTGTCGATCGCCGACTACAGCGACGACGAGTATCACCTCATCAGCGCAAGCGGCTTGTGCCTCTTGCTTCAGCTCGGAGACTTCCATGGAGTTTCGCTTCAACGGCACCGGAGACAGTGCCCAGGTGCCTCGCTTCGGCTGCGACTGCCGCGCCTGCACTCGGGCCAGGGTGTTCACCAGCCATCAGCGTGGCCCCTGCTGCGCCGAGCTGAGCGTGGACGGCCGGCGCTACCTGCTCGACGCCGGGCGCATGGACCTGGCCCATAGCTGCGAGCTGGAGCGTCCCGCCGCCTTCTTCGTCACCCACTACCACGCCGACCATGTGCAGGGGCTGTTTCACCTGCGCTGGGGGACCGGCACGTCGATCCCGGTCTACGGCCCCAAGGATCCCAACGGCTGCGCCGATCTCTATCGCAACAGCGGCATCCTCGACTTCCAGCCGGGGCTCAAGCCGTTCAAGCCGCTGGACTTCGACGGGCTGACGGTGACCCCGGTGCCGCTCAATCACAGCAAGCCGACGCTCGGTTACTGCCTGGATGATGGCGGCACCCGCCTGGCCTACCTGACCGACACCCAGGGTCTGCCCGGCGCCACCGAGCGTTTTCTGCGCCAGTGGGACGCCGACGTCGTCGTGCTCGACGCCTGCCACCCGGCCAGCCAGCTCGAGACGCGCAACCACAACAGCATCACCCAGGCGCTGGAGATCATCACCCGGCTCGACCCGCCCCGGGCCTATCTCACCCACATCAGCCATGAACTGGACGCCGAGCGCCTGGACCAGCCGACCCCCTTGCCGCCCAAGGTGCGCATCGCCCGGGACGGCGAGACGCTGGAGGACTGGGATCGCCTGGACGCGGTCTGCTAGGGCTTGCAGGAAAAGTGTCTGCGCTCGGTAATACGGCGTTAAAAATCGGCTGGTGCGACAGTCCGGTCAAAGTGCTCATTTACACCTCGTAAACTGCGCTGTCTCACCGATTTTTGCCTTGGCTTCCTTCATGCTGACTTATCTGCGAGAGCACCCCTGATCATGTCCGATATCCCCACGCAGTCTGTGTCTGACGGCTCCTTATCTTGTGAATCGCCCAGTGACTCGCCCAGTGGCTCATCCAGAGACTCATCCAGCGCGCTGGACCAGCCGACGTCCCCGCGTCTGTCCGAGCGGCCCAACGTCGCTACCGACGCTCGCCTGCACCACAGCGAGCTTGGGCGCTTCACCGAGGTCGGCAGTCGCTGCGTTTTCAACCATGTCAGTCTCGGCGACTACAGCTATATCGAACGTGACGGCGACGTCATGTTCGCTACCATCGGCAAGTTCACCTCCATCGCTGCCAGCGTGCGCATCAATCCGAGCAACCACCCCTGGTGGCGGCCGACCCTGCATCACTTCAGCTATCGCCCCGGCAAGTTCGGTTTCAGCGACGAGGCCCTCGACGGCGAGGTATTCGCCTGGCGCGAGGCCGATCGGGTGGTCATCGGCCACGACGTCTGGATCGGCCACGGCGCCATCGTGCTGCCCGGCGTGACCATCGGTCACGGCGCCATCGTCGGCGCCGGCAGCGTGGTGACCAGAGACGTGCCGGCCTACCACATCGTGGTGGGCAACCCCGCCCGGGTGCTCAGGCCACGCTTCGATGATCCCGCCATCGCCGAACGGCTCGAACGACTGGCCTGGTGGGACTGGTCGGACGAGCGTATCAAGGCCCATCTGAAGGGCTTTCAAGGCAACGTCGAGGACTTTCTGGCCGAGGCGGAGCGGGGGACATCCAGTTAGGGACAAGAGGGGCTGGCGGTGTGGGGGAGGCTTCATGACCCCTAGTCGGTTGGACATTGACGTTATAGGGCGCCGACATACGCCAGCGACTTTGCTGAATTGAAACGATTGATGACGCTTTGATGGCAGCGTTGTGAATCGCCGCCTAGCTTTCCTGAATCGTCGGGGGGAGCGCTCGAGCAGTGGCCAGGGCTCGCAGATTCTCTCCGGCTCTGTCGGCGACCGACCCTGCTCAGGAGTGCCCCTTTTGATCCACCGCCTCTTTTCCCCAGTGCAGCGCCCCCCGACCCTGACGGAGGCGCTGGTATCGCTGATCGCCCTGGTGGTCGGCATCGGCGTGTCCATCGTCGTCTACGGCCTCGATCCGCAGATTCCCATGTTGCTGGGGGTGATCGTGGCAAGCCTGGTGGCGTTGCGCTGCGGCTACCGCTGGGACGATATCCAGGAAGGCATGGTGCGAGGTATCCACAACGCCCTGCCGGCGCTGATCATCCTGATGGTGGTGGGGGTGCTGATCGGGGTGTGGATTCAGGCCGGGGTGGTGCCGACGCTGATCTCCTATGGCCTCAAGCTGCTGTCGCCGACGATCTTCCTGCCGGCGGCGGTGGTCATCTGCGCCATCTCATCGCTGGCGACCGGGTCGAGCTGGGGCACCTCCGGCACCCTGGGGGTGGCGCTGATGGGGATCGGCGGTTCGCTGGGGATTCCACTGCCGCTGGTGGCCGGGGCGGTGCTGTCCGGGGCCTACTTCGGCGACAAGATGTCGCCTCTGTCGGATACCACCAACCTGGCGCCGGCCATGGCCGGTACCGACCTGTTCACCCATATCAAGCATATGTCCTACACCACCGGGGTCAGCATTGGCCTGACCCTGGTGATCGAGATGGCGCTGAGTCTTTACTACTCGGGCACGTCCGGCGGGCTCGAGCGGGTCGAGGTGATGCAGCAGACCCTGGCGGCGCACTATGTCATCAACCCGGTGCTGCTGCTGCCGCCCTTGCTGGTGCTGTTCGTGTCCTACAAGCGTCTGCCGGCGATACCCGGCATCACCCTGGGGGTCATCGCCGGTGGACTCTGTGCACTGGGCATGCAGGGGGCCGACTACGCTGAACTGATGCAGGTGGCCTTTGGTGGCGTGACCTCCGATACCGGTGTCGAGGCGGTGGACAGCCTGCTTAGCCGCGGCGGCCTGAACTCGATGTTCTACACCATCAGTCTGGTCATCGTGGCGATGATGTTCGGCGGGGTCATGGAGCGCACCCAGCAGCTCAGGACCATCGCCGAGACCATTCTGAAGGCGGCAAGGACCCGGGGCTCGCTGATCCTGTCCACGGTGCTGACGTCGATCGGCGCCAATGTGGTGCTGTGCGATCAGTACATGGCCATCGTCATGGGCGCACGCACCTACGCCGAGGCCTACCGAGAGCGGGGACTGGCGCCGGAGAACCTGTCCCGGGCGGTGGAGGATTCGGCCACCGTCACCGCCAATCTGGTGCCCTGGAACTCCGGCGGCGCCTACCAGGCGGCGACGCTGGGGGTCGCGACGATTGCCTATCTGCCGTTCAACTTCTTCTGCTGGCTGTCGCCGCTGGTCACCGTGCTCTACGGCTACACCGGCTGGACGATCAAGCCGTTGGCAGCACCCGAGGATGACGCCACGCCAGCGGTACCAGGCGCCAAGGATTGAAGACAGCGCCAAGGGGGCGGTGGCGCGGCCGCCCGGCGAGAGGGGAGGCGGGACGGGTTTATCCAGTGACCGCCTCCATTGCCGCCGGCACATCAAGGATCAGTGGCTGATCATCCAGGGGCGCGCAGACGGAAAGGTCTTGTGACCGTCGGCGGTGTAGAACAGCCTGGGCTTGTCGCGCGGTCGATGCCGGCAGCCGCCGTCCTGCTCGCTTGCGTGGTTGCCGTGGCGTGGCTCATGGGTCGCGCGTTCATTTCTGTCCATGGCCTGACGACGCTCCGGCGCCATGTCGAGCAGCCCCGGTGACACCAGCAACACCCTTGGTGCCAGGTCGCCGCACTCTGGGCAGGGCTGGGTATCGCCGCTGGCATCCATCGCGACCAGTTCATGAAACAGTCCGTGCTCAGGGCACTTGTAGTCGTAGACGGGCATCTGTCAGCTCCTCCTCAATGGTCCTTGTCCGATGCCTGGTCCGAGGCCTTGTCGGGCGCCAGCGGCAGGTCCTTGCCGTCGACCTGCTTCGTCGGGCCATCGGCACCGGGCTTGATGTCGAAGTCGAAGATATCGGTGGGTAGCCAGAGCGTGGCGCAGGCGTTGGGCACGTCCACCACGCCGCTGATGTGACCCTGGGCCGGCGCGCAGCCGAGCAACGAATAGGCCTGGGAGCGGCTGTAGCCGAACTTGGTCAGGTATTCGATTGCGTTGAGGCAGGCCTGACGGTAGGCGATGTGAACGTCGAGGTAGTGCTGCTTGCCCTGCTCGTCGACGGAAATTCCCTCGAAGATCAGGTAGTCGTCGTAGCGCGGAGCGATCTTCGACGGCTTGAAGATGGGGTTCTTGATGCCGTACTTGGCCATGCCGTCCTTGATCAGCTTGACCCTCAGGTGGATCCAGCCGGCCATCTCGATGGCGCCGCAGAAGGTGATTTCTCCATCACCCTGGCTGAAGTGCAGGTCGCCCACCGACAGACCCGCATCCTTGACGTAGACCGGGAAGTACACCGTCGAGCCGCGAGACAGGTCCTTGATATCGCAGTTGCCGCCGTGCTCGCGTGGCGGCACCGTGCGGGCACCCTCGGCGGCGGCGCGGTCGCGGGCATCACCGTTTAGCTTTCCCATATGGGCGGTGTCGGCGTAGGGCAGGTTGACCAGGCCCGGCACACGGTCAGGGTCGCTGTCGTAGAGCGTCTTTTCGCGTTGGTTCCACTCCTCGAGCAGGGGCCGGGACGGCAGGGTGCCGATCAGGCCGGGATGGATGAGACCGGCGAACTCGACGCCAGGAATATGACGGGAAGAGGTCATCATGCCGTTGAAGTCCCAGATCGACTTCTGGGCCTGGGGGAAGTGCTCGGTCAGGAAACCGCCGCCGTTCTGCTTGGAGAAGAAGCCGTTGAAGCCCCACTGGCTGTCACCAAAGGCACCGATGTCGAGGATGTCGACCACCAGCAGGTCGCCGGGCTCGGCCCCTTCGACGCCCACCGGACCCGACAGAAAGTGCACTTGGGAAAGGTCCACGTCGCGCACGTCCTCGGCGCTGTCGTCGTTGTGGATCTGCCCTCCGGTCCAGTCGTGACACTCGATGATGAAGTCGTCGCCAGGCTTGACCATGGCGGCCATGGGGATGTCCGGATGCCAGCGGTTGTGCACCTGGGCGTTGTCGTAGGGGGATTGGTGCAGATCGATCTTGATAAGAGTATCGGCCATGATGCGCGTGCTCCCGTGAAGACGATAAACGAGTGACCCCGTGGTCGACCCGTTGCTTCACTATCGGAAACATTTGCTCGACTCACCATGAGGTGGGCCAGGTGATGCCTAGATTGTCAGACCCTGTGCCAAGACACCTGACGCAAGAAGCGAAAAAAAGCGCCACCGGCGGTGAACCGCAGGTGGCGCCTTTGGTCAGGTCTGATCGACGATCAGCCCGTCAAGAGATCAGCGATGGCAGCGTCGGTCTGCCGGTCTACTGATCCCACTTCGGTGCGAAATCGGGGCTGGCGACACGCTCGCCCCTATCCAGCTTGGCGATGGCGTCCATGTCCTCTTGGGACAGCTCGAGCTTCAGCGCCTCGAGATTGCTCTTGAGGTTCTGCTCCTTGGTCGAGGAGGGGAAGGTCGGGATACCGAGCTGGTTGAGCCAGGCGATGGCGACCTGGGCCGGATTGGCGCCATGCTTCTCGGCGATGGCCTTGAGCGTCTCGTCCTCGAGCACCTTGCCCACGGCCAGCGGCATGAAGGCGGTGGGGATGATGCCGTGGCGTTCGCAGTGGGCGATCAGTTCGCGGTTCTGCAGGAAGGGGTGGACCTCGATCTGGTTGGTCAGGATCTCTCCCTTGCCGAGGATATCCACCGCCTGATCGATGTGCGCCTTGGTGAAGTTGGACACCCCAATGTGGCGCGCCTTGCCGGCGTCCTTCACTTCCTTGAGGGCGGTCAGGTAGTCGCGCATGGGGACTTCATCGTCCGGCGACGGCCAGTGGATCAGCAGCAGGTCGACGTAGCCGGTGCCCAGCTTGGACAGGCTCTCCTCGACGCTTGCCTTGAGTGATACCGGATCCAGACGATCCCACCACACCTTGGTGGTCAGGAAGATCTCGTCGCGGGGGACCGAACTCGCTTCGATGGCGGAGCCGACCTCGGCTTCGTTGCCGTAGAACTGGGCGGTATCGATATGCCGATAGCCAAGCTTCAGCGCGGTGGTGACCGCGTGACGCAGGGTGTCGCCCGTCAGGCGAAAGGTACCGAGACCGGGGTTGGGGATAGGCTGAGACATCTTGGCTCCATTGTCGTGGCGAGGCCCGCACAGCGGGACCCTGGATTCCTTTGTCACCGGCAGGCCGGTGTTTTGCCGATACGTGCTTCGATGTGTCGTTAATGACATGCGGGGAGACCCTTGCGACTTCAAGGGTTCGTCAAAAAAATTTAGCAGGCGAAGCAATAATGCGACAGCCACGAGGCTCTTCCGTTCGCTCGGTGGCTGTCGCGGGACGCGGGTCGCGGGTCGCGGGCTTCAGGCGCTGGCCAGGCGAGCGGCGCGACGCTGATCGAGCCTGCCGGACAGCCGGGTCAGTACCAGCGCCGCCAGCACGATGATGGCGCCGATCCAGGCGGTGTCGGTCAGTGCGAGGTGCGTGACCACCTGGCCTCCGACCACCGAGCCCAGCGCGATGCCGATATTGAAGGCAGCGATATTGAGCCCTGAGGCCACGTCCACCGCTTCGGGCACATAGCGTTCGGCCAGCTTGACCACGTAGACCTGCAGCCCCGGCACGTTACCGAAGGCGAAGGCGCCCCACACCAGGATCGTCAGCACTGCCGCAATCGGGTGGACGGCGCTGGCGCTGAGCACCAGCAGGATGGCGACGAGTCCGGCAAAGATCAGGGTCAGGGCGGGGATGGGGCCGAGACGGTCGGCCAGCCTGCCGCCATAAAGGTTACCGATGGCCACCGAGGCGCCGTAGACCAGCATGATCAGGCTGACCATGGACGGCGCGAAGCCGGTGGTCTGCTCGAGGATCGGGGCGAGGAAGGTGAAGGCGGTGAAGGTGCCGCCGTAGCCCAGGATGGTGATGGCGTAGACCAGCAGCAGTCGCGGATGTGTCAGTACTTTGAGTTGCTGACCCAGCGTCGCCGGAGCCGAGCGCTTGAGGTTGCCAGGAATCAGCAGGGCGCTGCCGATCAGGGCGAGCAGGCCGAGCGCCGAGACCACCAGGAAGGTCGCGCGCCAGCCGAAGGTCTGGCCGATCCAGGTGCCCAGCGGCACGCCGGTGACCAGCGCCACGGTCAGGCCGGTGAACATGATGGCGATGGCGCTGGCTTCCTTGTCCTTGGCGACCAGGCTGGTGGCAATGGTGGAGCCGATCGAGAAGAACACGCCGTGGGCGAGGCCGGTCAGTATGCGGGCGGTGATCAGCGAACCATACCCGGGGGCCTGCCAGGCCAGTAGATTGCCGGCGATGAACAGCATCATCAGGCCGAGCAGGACCCACTTGCGATTGAAACGGCCGGTCAGGGCGGTCAGTACCGGTGCCCCTACCGCGACACCGGCAGCGTAGAGGCTGACCAGCAGTCCCGCAGAGGGCAGGCTGACGCCCAGGTCCTGGGCGATGGTGGGCACCAGTCCGACGATGACGAACTCGGTGGTACCGATGGCGAAGGCGCTGAGGGTCAGCGCAAATAACGCGATGGGCATCTGTTTCTCCTGTAGAGATGGCGTCGTCTCGGGAGACGACTTGACGACGCGGAGTCTGGGGGAGGAGACTTTTGCGATAAACGCGTCCAATCGAGAAACACCTTTGTCGATATCGAGACAATTGCGCGCTAAACAGAAACGAGATAAACAGAAACGAACTCAGCAGCGCCGAACCGAACAGGAACCGCAACGATGAAGACCCGCTCAGAAGATCTGGAACTGCTGCTGGCGGTGGTCGATAGCGGCGGCTTCAGCGCCGCCGCGTCGCGTCTGGACGTCCCGGTGGCGCGGGTCTCCCGGGCGGTGCAGCGCCTGGAACAGCGCCTCGAGGTCCCGCTTTTAAACCGCACCACGCGAAGCGTCGCCCTGACCGATGAAGGCTGTCGCTTTATCGAGCAGGTGCGCGTCGGGCTCGAGCGCTTGATCGCCGCCGAAGAGTCGCTGGCGCTGGGACGCGGCGAGCCCCGCGGGCGCCTGCGAGTGGATGCTGCCAGCCCCTTCGTGCTGCATCAGCTGGTGCCTCTGGTGGGAGAATTCCGTCGTCGCTATCCCGGTATCGAGCTGGAGCTCTCCGCCAGCGACGGCATCATCAATCTGCTAGAGCAGCGTGCCGACGTGGCCATTCGCATCGGTGCCCTGGCGGACTCCACCCTGCATGCCCGGTTGCTGGGGCGCTCGCGACTGTATCTGGTGGCGAGCCCCGCCTATCTCGAGCGGGCCGGACGGCCAGCCTCGGTGGCGGAGCTGGCCGATCATCAGCTGATTGGCTTTCTCGCGCCGACAGCGCTCAATCGCTGGCCAGTGGAGGGCCTGGACGAGGAGATCACGCCCACGCTTGCGACCTCCAGTGGCGAGGTGATGCGAAACCTGTGCCTGGCCGGGGAGGGCATCGCCTGCCATTCGAACTTCATGGTGGGCGATGATATCGCCAGCGGACGCCTCGAGGTCATCTTGCCTGACGCCATGCGCCACGGCGGTCCCCGGGAACTGGTGCAGGCGGTGTACTACCGTAATACCGCCCTGTCTGCCCGCATTCAGGCGTTTCTCGATGTTATCCAGCCCAGGCTGCGGCTGTAGTGGTAGGGCCTGGGGCAGCGATCAGGATACGATCTCCCGGCGCAGACCGCGTCTGATCTCAAGGTTCAACCCTCCGGTGACGCGGATGGCCCCGCTGGCGACCATTTCTCCCTTGCGAGTTCGAGAAACGTCCCGACAGCGGGGTTCTTGTCCTGGGTGTTCCAGGCAACACATAGCTCGGCCATCGGTGGTGGCTCCATGTCCAGTGGTCTTAGCACCACGTCCTCGAACTGAATACGCGAAGCGGCCTGCGGAACCAGCGCCAATCCCAGTCCTGCCGACACCAGGGCGACCACGGTGTGCAACTGGGTCGCCGACTGCACGACGTCTGGCCTCACCCCACGGGCGTCCAAAAGATCGTGTGCCAGGCGATTGAAATAGGACGCTGCCCTGCTGTCGAAACTGATAAAGGGCACTCGATTCATGGCGCTGACGGGAATGCTGTCCCGTTCGGCTAGTGGGTGGTTGGCAGGAATGGCCACGACAATGGGCTCGACGTGAATGGTCTGTACGTCAATATCCGGGTGGTCGGCGGGGGGTCTGATCAGACCAATATTGATGTCGGATTGGCTCAGGGCAGCCAGTTGATCCCGAGACACCATTTCTCGGACGTTCAGCTCTACCGCCGGGTAGCGCCGCTTGAACGCCGCGATAAGCCGTGGCAACAGGCCAAGCACGGATGCGGAGGTAACCGCGATAGTGAGATGACCCGCCTCGCCTCGGGCGGTCAGACGTGCTTTCTGCAGAGCCGAATCGGCTTGGGAAAGTACCGCCCTGGCATGCTCTAGCAGTACTTCACCGGCCGCAGTGAGCTTGATGGGACGGTGCCCTCGAACGAACAGCGGTACGCCCACGTCTTCTTCCAACTGACGTATCTGCATGCTCAGCGGCGGCTGGGTCATGCACAGCCGCTCTGCGGCCCGACCAAAATGCAGCTCTTCTGCGACGGCGATGAAGTATCGAAAGTGTCTGAGCTCCAGCATATTGTTGCCCTTTGATACTTTCTGCGAATGATATGGTCATTAAATATATATTGTAAGTATTTTTGTGTCCCTACTACCTTTCGTTGAACCACTACGAAAGGGACGCCTGATGACTACCATTCAGCCTTCACAAGCAGAGCGCAGGGTCGTGCGGCGCGCGGACCACCAAGGCTGCTCAGAAGCCTTTATCGACTGCCGCATCCCAGGATCGATGCCAAAGTACAACTATGCCTTCATCGGCGGAGGGGTGTCGCAATCCAACAAGCAGGTGATCAATCTTCAGGAAGCTCATGGCTTCAATATAGGTGGCGCTGCCATGCCCAATGGCGTCACCAACAATCTGCACCTGCACTTCACCGCGGAAGTATTCATCTGCTTCTCCGGGGAGTGGACCTTCCGCTGGGGCGTCGATGGAAAGGAAGGCGAGTTCACCATGGGCGAGGGAGGGATTCTCTCTGTGCCCACATGGATCTACCGCGGCTTTACCAACACCGGCCCCGACGACGGTTTTCTCTTCACCTGCCTGGGGCAGAACAAGACCGGTGGTGTTATCTGGAGTCCCGATGTCATCCGACAGGCCAGAGAAACGGGATTGGCGCTTGCTGCTGCCGATTCCAAGCTGGTCGACCTGAACGCGCTTGAAGGCGAGGCGTTGCCCGAGCTGCTCGAGCCAATGCCCCAGGAAGATATTGACCAACTCAAGCGCTGGTCTCTGGAGGACATGCGCGCACGGGTGACATTGGAGGAAGACCTTGTCTGGTCCGACCGGCCGACCCTCGACTCGGTGCTGCCCGGTGGTCGGAAAAGGCTGGCCAGTGTGATCGGCCACGGCCTCACGGAAGACCGCGATCAGCAACCGCGCGTGTTCAACCCCCACGGCTTTGCCATGGCGTGGCTGGAGGCCGAGCCGGGGGAAGGGCTGCTGGCCCACCGTCACCATGACAGTCAGGTCTTTCTTGTACGCCATGGCGAGTGGGAGGTCGCCTTCAATGGCGAGGCTGATGTCACCACAAGATTGGGTGAATGGGACCTGGTGTCAGTGCCCGCCGGGGTCTGGCGCTCATTGAAGAACATCGGGACTGATTGCGGCCGAGTGCTGGTCATCACTGGCTCCGATGCCCGGACGCAACTGGAGTGGTCCCCCGAGGTTGTCGAGCAGGCAGAGGCCGCTGGCTACGCCCTGGATCCAAACGGCTACGTTGCGTCGACCAGCACCATCGCCTTGCGTGCCTGATAAGGAGTTCCATCATGCGTCACAACGGTTTGAAGCAATTGGCAAGTCAGCGTACCACCGCGATCAACGCCTGGCTTTCCAGCGATAGCGGTTACGTTGCCGAGGTACTGGGTCACTGCGGGTTTGATGCCGTCACGGTGGATCTTCAACACGGTCAGTTTGGTATCGATGCGGTTCCCCGCCTGCTGCAGGCTATCTCCGCCACGCCCGCGATGCCGTGGGTGCGCTGTAGCGGAAACGATATGGCCGAGCTCAACAAGCTGCTGGATATGGGTGCCTACGGCGTCATCTGTCCGATGATCGAAACCGTCGAACAAGCTCGGCAGCTGGTCAGTGCCACCCGTTACGCGCCGCTGGGACGCCGAAGCTTTGGCCCCGCTCGTGGACTGTTGTACGGCGGCTCCGACTACCTGGCGCATGCCAACGAAGAGGTGCTGGTGCTGGCGATGATCGAAACCCAGGATGGCTTGAAAAACGCCGAAGATATCCTGCAGGTGCCGGGCCTGGATGGTATCTACATAGGCCCGAACGATCTGGCACTGAGCCTGGGGATCTCACCGGCAACCCCCTGGCAGGAGTCCGTCCTGGCAGATCACATTCATGACCTGCTGGAGCTTTGCCAACGGTACGAAAAATACTCAGGCATTTTCTGTGGCGATCTGGCCATGGCCCATGCGATGCAGTCGGCGGGTGCGTCCCTGGTAACGCCTGGCAATGATACGCAGCTGATGCGCAGCGAAGCGATGCAGCGTATTCAGATGCTGAGAGAGGCTAGCTGATGAGTGTCCTGCCACTGGTGCTGTTGCCGGGGACCCTTTGCGATGAACGGCTGTGGGCTCGAATGCTGTCGTTCATGCCTGACGCCGTCGAGGTGGTGACGCCCCGCTACGGCAAAGGCAGCAGCATGACCGAGGTGGTGGCATCGCTCAGAAAGGAGCTTCCGGCCCGATTTGCATTGGCCGGGTTTTCACTGGGCGGACTGGCGGCGTTAGAACTGGTGCGTCAGGCGCCTGAGTCAGTCGACCGTCTGGCGCTGATCTGCAGCCATGCCCAGGCCGATACTCCAGCAGGGAGCCAGGCTCGTCAGGACCAGCTTGAGCTGGCCAGGAGCCGTGGTCTCGAAGCGCTGGTCAGCGAGCAGTTTGTTCCTGCCGGCCTTCGCGCTTCGCATCCGGGATATTCAGAGAGTGAAAGGCTGATACGACAGATGGCGATCGACACCGGCCTCCAAGGGTTTGAGCGGCAGACCTTGATGGCGATTACTCGAAGAGATCAGCACGACGTATTGGCAGCGTTTTCTCGTCCAACTCTGCTCTTGGCCAGTACAGGTGATGCATTGTGCTTGCCAGAGAAACCAACATCTGCCGACGCCGCGTCACCCACAAGTCGACTAGTGTGGGTGGAAGGCGCGAGCCACTACTTGCCATTGGAGCAGCCTGAAAGTGTCGCCGAGGGATTGGCTCGATGGCTACGCCAGGCTGAATGACATCACGCTGTCACCTCGCTTCCAGCGATATATCCCCCCAGGCAGTATTGCCGCCAGGTGGGAAGTTATAAATAGCTTACGCTTTACGGAGAAAATAATGAATAAAATACTCACGTCAGTTCTCATGTCTTCCGTAATATTGGCCGCCTCGTCGGCCCATGCAGAAGTCATCAGAATCGCTCACGATAATCAGGCCGACACGCCTCTTCATAAGGCGCTGGTGAAATTCAAGGAGGATCTCGAAGCCGAAGAAGTGGATCTTGGCGTCGAGATATATGAGGGCGGTCAGCTTGGTGGTGTCGCCGAGGTGACCGACATGGTGCAAAACAACAATATGCAGATGACTGCGGCAGCGTCTGTTCTGCTTGCACCCTATATTCCCGAGTTCAATGTGCTGGATCTGTTTTTCCTGTTCGACGATGAAGAGCATGCCCATCGGGTGCTGGACAGTGAGGACGGTGGTGAAGCCTTGCTCGATGTGATGACGTCGCGGGGTTTGCATGGTCTGGGGTTTGGTGAGGTCGGGTTTCGTCATATCACCTCCAACCTCGGCCCCATCGATAGCGAGGAAGCGCTGGGTAATGTGCGCTTGCGCTCCGCCAACAACCCGATGCAGATAGCTGCCTGGGAGGCAGTGGGGGCGACGCCAATTCCGCTGGCCTGGGGCGAAATTTATACGTCATTGCAGCAGAACCTGATCAATTCTCAGGAAAGCGCGGCGTTTTCGGTAAAGTCTCAGCGCTTTTATGAGGTTCAGAGCCATATGACGATGTCTGGCCACATCTACACCAACTTTGTCTGGTTCATGAACGCCGAATTCTATGAGGGTCTGACGGAAGAGCAGCAGCAGGCCGTCGAGGTAGCGGCTGATCAGGCGATAGCGTATCAACGTGAACTGGCGATGGAAGCCAACAATCAGGTCATTGGCGAACTGGAAGAACTTGGTGTCGAGGTGTCAGAGATGCCTGATTCCTTGAAGGAAGTCATGGCCGAACGCATGAACGGCGCCGTGCGCGAGCAGCTTCGGGATCGTACAGGCCCTGAACTGTTCGAGCAGATGGTGGACGCTGTTGAACGCTTGCGGTAACTGCCGCCGACATGCGGTCACGGTGTGACCGCTTCGGAGAAATGCCGTCATGACGGCTGGGTTTGATGGATCGGTTGCCGGTGGTGACAGGCGTCCTTGAACCGATGTCGAGCATCTGGTCCTGGGGCGCGGCGATAGATCGTTCAAGCCATGATTGTTGGTGTTTCTCTGTGCCGTCTTCAGGAGAATAAAGATGAAGATCATGGCGTTGTTGCGTGCCTTCGACAGGCACTTCGAGCCGGTGCTTATCGTCATCGGTGTAACACTTATCACTTTTTTTATTTCGCTGCAGATAGTGCTGCGTGTCTTCGACAATCCCATCAGCTGGGCCGAAGAACTCTCACGCTACCTGTTCGTCTGGGTAATCTATTTAAGTATCAGCTACGCCATTAAAGACGATCGACATATCAGGATAACCGCGGCCATCGCCTTGCTGCCGAAGAGGGGACAAGTGGCTTGTTTGATCCTGGCGGATATGATTTTTCTGGTGTACTCCGTCTTGGTGGTCTATTACGGCGCAAACATCATTGAGCGAAGCCTCGAGCTGGGCCAGATATCCTCCGGGCTCGAGATCCCTGTCGCCATTCTGTACGGGTCCATTGTTCTCGGTGGTGCCTTGAACGTGATCCGGCTGCTGCAGAAGATTTCCCAACGTCTCAAGGAACGGCACGCTTCGCCCACCACGGAAGGAGCCTTGTCATGACGGCCACCTTGCTGTTCGGTTCATTTCTGGGATTGCTGGTGGTGGGGGTTCCCATCGGTATCGCGCTTGCGGTTGCCAGCCTTATCGTGATCTATAGCCTGCCGTTTCTTAATCCGGATTTTCTTTTTCAGGGGCTGGTGTATGGGTTGAACTCTTTTCCTCTGCTTGCCGTCATCCTGTTTACCCTGGCCGGAAACATCATGAGCCGTGGCGGTATCGCCAATCGTCTGATTCGTGTTGCGGAGCTGTTTCTGGGGCGGGTGACGGGAGGCTTGGGTATCGTTGCCATCGTGGCCTGCATGGTGGTTGCCTCAATTTCGGGTACAGGCTCGGCGACGGTAGCGGCGATCGGACTTGCCATGATTCCTGCCATGGTTCAGAAGGGATACGACCGTGCCTTCTCTGGCGCTATTGTCGCTTCTGCCGGGGGGATTGGTGTCATCATTCCTCCTAGTGTGGTGATGATCGTTTATGCCATCACCGCGCAGGTATCGGTGACCGATATGTTCCTGGCGGGGATTCTGCCTGGCATCATCATCGGCGTAGCGCTGATGGTCTATACCTATATCCAGTCCAGGCGTCATGGCTACCAGGGGTCGGATACCAAGTTTTCCAAAGCGGAAGCGCTGCAGATTCTCCAGCAGGGCATATTGCCCCTGCTGATGCCGTTCATCATCCTTGGCGGTATCTATTCCGGCCTGTTTACACCCACCGAGTCCGCGGCCGTTGGCGTGGTTTACGGACTGGTGCTCGGAGTGTTCGTCTATCGCGAGATAAAGCCACAGGATCTCTACGGAATCATCCTACAGTCGGCGCTGCTGGTGGGTGCCGTGCTGGTGATCGTTGGCGCCTCGACGGCCTTCGGTCGAATCCTCACCATCGAGAGAGTCCCGACCGACATTGCCAACTGGGTGCTCGGCGTTACGGATAGCAAGGTTCTGATACTACTGGCTATCCTCATGCTGCTATTGGTGGTGGGCACCTTTATGGAAACGCTGGCGGCGATTGTCATCCTGACGCCGCTGCTGCTTCCTATTGTCACGTCGCTAGGGATGTCGCCGGTGCATTTTGGTGTCGTGATGATCGTCAACCTGGCCATCGGATTCGTCACCCCGCCACTGGGGGCGAACCTCTTCATGGCCTCTCAGGTCGGCCAGGTAGAGATCGAGAAACTGTCCCGTGCGGTGATTGGTTTCATCTTTGCCATGATCATTGCGCTGTTGATCATCACCTTCGTGCCGTGGTTCTCGCTGGTCATACCGGAGCTGAGGACTGGTTAGTCGACTGGCTGAACGTCAACGCTATGTCGTGCCAGGCCTATCCTGCCCGGCCTGCACCTCGGCAAACCGATGACGAAAGCGCTGAACAAACTCCTCGGCCAGCCGCGACAGCGGCTGGTCCCGGGGTGTCAGCAGGTAGAGGGTCTCGGTCAGGGGCTCTTGCAGCGGTAGCGCAATGCTGTCGCTGCCTCCCATGGCGCGGGCGTTGAGGGCGTCGACGATGGCGATGCCGGCGCCCTGGCCAACCAGACGGGTTGCCTGCAGCGCCAGCGACACCTCCAGCCGCGAGCGTGGCGTGACGCCTCGCTCGGCCAGGGCTCGCTCCAGCGTCTGGCGGCTGGGGTCTCCCGGTTCATAGTGGATCAGCGTCTGGCCATCGAGGTCCTTAAGGGCGATGCTCTCGCGCCTTGCCAGCGGATGATCCCGGGGCAGCAGGCAGACGCTATCGAGGGTGAAGGCTGACGCACCAAGGCGCTCGTCCTGGCCGCCCAGCAGGGAAAAACCGATCTCCGAGCGCTGGGTGACCACGTCTTCCACCACCTGCTCGGAGCGGAAGGTGGACAACCGCAGGTGCTGGTCCGGGTGATCCTTGGCCATCCCGGCGATGACGTCCGGGACAAAGGTCAGGCCGAGCAGCGGCATGGCGCTGATGCCGAGCCCGCCAAGCTCGCGCTGGCGAATCCGCCGGGCGCTGTCTCTGAGGTGTTCGAGTCCCTGCCACAGGCGCTGCTGTTCGCGATAGAACAGGCGCGCCTCCGGCGTCGGTACCAGGCGTCCCTTGATCCGCGAGAACAGCGCAAAGCCGAGGTCGTGTTCGAGCTGCTTCAACAGCCGAGTGACGCCTGGCTGGGCGATGCGCATGCGGCTGGCGGCGGCGGTGACGCTGCCGCTGTCCATGGTGTGTTGAAAGGCCTGCAACTGGCGGTCACTGAGCCGGGGGCTGTCCATCGCTGTCCTCCATCGAAACCTCCACTGAACCCACCCATCAGCCCCACCCATCAGCCCTGCATCCAGCCCTGCATCGAAAGGAGCCATAACATCAGGGCATGGGTTTGCCATTGATTGGTATTGGATCGTATGGGATGTGGCTTCTATCGTCGAGTCATCGGCAATCGACGGCTAGGGGTCCAAGGCTTCCATGGCACACGAGGTAATGATCATCGGCGGTGGTGTGGTCGGCATGGCGGTGGCCTACGGGCTTGCGCGCCGTGGCCGTCGCGTCTGCGTTCTCGATGAGCACGATACCGCCCTCAAGGCTTCCCGGGGCAACGCGGGCCTGGTCTGGGTCCAGGGCAAGGGCGCCGGCATGCCCGCCTATGCGGCGATGTCGTTGGCCTCGAGTCGAGCCTGGCCGAGATTCGCCGGCGAGCTTGGCGAGCGCACCGGGGTGGATCTGGAGTTCGAGCAGCCCGGAGGCGTCGATCTGTGTCTTGACGACGACGAGGTGCGTACGCGTTGCGCCGAGTACCAGGCACTGTACGACGCGCCCTGGGCCCGTGAGGCCGGCGTGCGCTGGGAGTACCTGGAGGGCGCGCGACTTGAGCGACTGCTGCCGGGCCTGGGCGGCGACGTCCCGGGGGGCATCTGGACACCCCACGACGGCCACTGCAATCCGCTGTTTTTGCTGCGCGCACTCTACAGTGCCTGCCAGGCGCTCGGCGTGGACGTACGGCCTCATCATCCGGTCGCCTCGATCGACCCCGGCGAGGCGGGCTTTGTTGCCCATACCGCCCGTGGCGCCGTGCGTGCCGAACGGCTGGTACTGGCCTGCGGACTGGGGGCGGCGCGGCTGGCACCGCCGCTCGGGCTCTGCGGTCGGGTCACGCCGGTGCGTGGCCAGGTGCTGGTCAGCGAGCGTCTGCCCGCCGCCGGCCGCCTGCCGACACCGCAGATTCGCCAGACGGCGAGCGGCGGCTACCTGATCGGCGACGTGCTTGAGCACGTCGGCCACGACACCCGGGTCACCCTCGATACCCTGCACGCCCTGGCGCGGCGGGCGGTGACCATCTATCCCGATCTGGCGGCGGCGCGGCTGGTGCGCAGCTGGGCGGCGCTGAGGATCATGACGCCGGACGGCTGCCCCGTCTACGAGGCCTCGCAGCGCTATCCCGGGGCCTACAACCTGAGCTGCCACAGTGGCATCACCCTGGCCGCCTTTCACGCCGATGAGCTGGCCGCAGCGCTGGACGATGATCGGCTCACCGAGCGCTATCCGCTCTTCTCGGGAGGACGCTTCGATGTTCAAGCGGCATAAAAGGGCCACGGCCACACCCGAGGTCACCATCACCATCGACGGCGCGCCTTATCAGGTGCCCTCGACGCTTAGCGTGGCGGCCGCGGTGCTGATGCACCAGGGCGCCGCCGGCTATCGCCGCCACGTCGCCGGTGGCCATCGCGCACCGCTGTGCATGATGGGGGTGTGCCACGACTGCCTGATCACCATCGACGGTGCCCCCAATCGACAGGGCTGTCTGGTCACGGTGGAGCAGGGCATGCGGGTACGCCGCCAGCTCGACGAAGAGACAGCGACGGCTTCCCGGTGGGACACCGCCAACCATGCCAGTGGTGACGAGCAGAGGGGGCGCGAAGATGCAGACCTGTGAGCCGAGGGAGACCGTCGGCACCGACGGCAGCAAGGACCGCGCCCGAGTGGTGGTACTCGGCGCCGGCCCTGCCGGCATGGCGGCGGCCCTGAGACTGGCCGAGGCCGGCCTGCGCTCGCTGGTACTGGATCAGGCCAGGGCGCCGGGCGGGCAGATCTATCGCGATCTCGACCAGCCCCAGCTCGACGCCGCAGTCATGGGCAAGGACTACCATCGCGGTCGGTCCCTGGTCGGCGCCTTCCTGGACGCCGCCAGACGGGGGGAGATCGACTATCGCCCAGGCACGCGGGTGTGGTGGATCGAGGCGCTGGACGACGCCCTGAACGACGCCCTGGACGACGCCCATCGGCTGGGCGTGCGGGGGCACGATGGCATCAGCCGGGAACTGGTTGCGGAGCGTCTGATCATCGCCACCGGTGCCATGGAGCGGGGCTGGCCCTTCCCCGGCTGGCAGCTACCTGGGGTGATGCAAGCCGGCGCCGCCCAGATCCTGATGAAGCAGGGCGCGCTGCTGACCGAGGGGCCGCCGGTGCTGGCGGGCAACGGGCCACTGCTGTACCTGCTGGCCTGGCAGTACCTCAACGCCGGCTGCCCGCCCCGGATGATCCTCGATACGGCGCCGAACCTGGGACTGGCGCGGACCCTGCGTCACCCGCTCAGGGCCTGGCGGGCTCGCGGCTACCTCGCCAAGGGCGCGCGCATGCTGGCGGCGTTGAGGCGCGCTGGGGTGCCGATCGTGCGTGGCGTCCAGTCGCTGGCTGCCGAGGGTGACCAGCGCTTGACCGGGGTGCGCTATCGCCGGCGTGGCAACAGCGACGAGCACAAGCTCAAGACCGATTGGCTGTTGACCCATATGGGGGTGGTGCCCGAGCCGCAGCTCCCCCAAGGGCTGGGCATCGAGCACCGTTGGCAGGAGGCGCAGCAGGCGTTCGTGCCCGATCGTCGCGACGACCTGTCGGTGCGCCCGGGGGTGTGGCTGGCCGGTGACGGCGGTGGCATCGGCGGCGCTGTGAACGCCGAACGCGAAGGGCGACTGGCGGCGCTGGCCGTGCTGGACGACCTGATGGCTGACCTGATGGCTGACCCGCAGGACACGACAGCCAACGCGAAAGGCGCCGCGGCGCCGATACCAGACGCCGATAACCGCCGGGCGGTCGCCAGGGAAAGCGCCGCGCTGAGGCGTCGACGCCGCCAGGATCTGTCCGGCCGACGTCTGCTGGATGCGTTGTTCACTCCACCGGCGGACTGGGTCGAGCGACAGTCTGGCGAGACCCTGATCTGTCGCTGCGAAGGGGTGAGCCGGGCCCAACTCAAGGCGGCGCTGGGAGCGGGGCCTGCCGGGCCCAACCAGCTCAAGGCCTTCACCCGCTGTGGCATGGGCCCCTGCCAGGGACGGCTATGCGGCACCAATGTGTCGCGGCTGATGGCTAGCGAGCAGGGCCGCGACATGGACGAGGTCGGCTACTACCGCATTCGCCCACCGTTGACCTCCATCACGCTGGGCGAGCTGGCACTGGCGCCCTCCGATCACCTGACCACAC
Source organism: Halomonas sp. H10-59 (assembly GCF_040070555.1). Taxonomy (NCBI): domain Bacteria; kingdom Pseudomonadati; phylum Pseudomonadota; class Gammaproteobacteria; order Oceanospirillales; family Halomonadaceae; genus Halomonas; species Halomonas sp. H10-59. The sequence continues at coordinate 4,242,845 of NZ_CP098828.1, read as the reverse complement.
AATCACAATAGAGCGAGAAATGACCATGAAAGTTAACGCTTCGCTGTCTGCCTCCCTTGGCCTGGCGATGGCCCTTGCCGGCGCCAGCGCCGCTGTTGCCCCCACCGCCCAGGCCGATGATCGTCCGCTGCGTATCGGTGTCGACGTGCCCTATCCGCCGTACCAGGAAAAGCTGCCCGACGGCAGCCTGACCGGCTTCGAGGTCGAGCTGGTCGAGGCCGCCTGCGAGCGCATGCAGCGCCAGTGCGAGTGGGTCGAGCAGGGCTGGGACGGCATCATCCCGGGGCTGCTGGCGCGCAAGTATGATCTGATCGCCTCGGCCATGAACATCACCGACGAACGCGCGAAACAGGTGCTGTTCTCCGATCCCTACTATCAGGTGCCCTCGGTGTGGGTCGGCCAGGCCGACGCGGAGATCGATCCCGAAGGCGACCTGTCGGAGATGACCATCGGTGTGCAGCAGGGCACCATCCAGGACGAGTACGTGACCACCTACCACGGCGAGGCGGACATTCGTCGCTACTCGGACTCCGGCGGCGTGGTCAACGACATGTTCACCGGTCGGCTGGACCTGGTCTTTACCGCCTTCCCGTTGGCCCAGGAGCGGCTGTTCAGTGATGAGCGTTTTGCGCGCAAGGGCGAGCTGGTGACCGGCCCCGAGTCGATCTACGGGCCCGGCGTCGGCGCCGCCTTCCGCCAGCGCGATCGCGAACTGGCCATCGCGTTCAGCGAGGCCATCCAGGGGCTCAAGGACGACGGCGACTACCAGGCGCTGTGGGCACGCTACTTCGAGAAATAGCACCGGCGGAGTCGACCGCCCACGGGGGGGGGAAGACGAGAGGCGTGAAAGCCCGCTATGCGACGAGCCCACCATGCAACGAGCCCTCCATCGGAGGGCTCGTTGGTGTCGGGGGTTCGGCCATTTACGCCGTCGGCGGCACGGTGCAATAGGCGGCTAGGCGCTGTCCGAAAAGTCGACGAGCGAAGGTTAGACAAGGCAAAAATCGGTGAGAAAGCGCAGTTTACGTGGTGTAAATGAGCATTTTGATCCGATTTTTAACGCCGTATTACCGAGCGCAGGCACTTTTCAGACAAGCCCTAGGGCGTCACCGGTAGCGCCGCGTAGGCCACCATCTCGACCAGCATTTCTTCCCGGGCGAAGCCGGAGACGATCACCGCCGCGCGGTTGGGGTAGGGCTCGCTGACGTACTCGGCGTAGACCCGGTTGACCGTGGCAAGGTCCTCGCGTCGGGTCACGTAGATCAATACCTGAGTCAGCGATTCAACGCCGCCACCGGCGCAGGTGAGGGTGTGCACCAGATTTTCCAGCGTCTGGCGGGTCTGGGCCTCGATGCCGCCGTCGACCACCTCGCCGCTTTTGTCGATGGGGATCTGGGCGGTGAACAGGATGCCGTTGCCGACGCTGGCCCAGGACAGTGGGGCGCGGGAGGCGAACAGCTCGGTCTTGACCGGGTGAACCATGGGGTATCCTCGAACGTTGGAAGTCGGGGGCAGTAGGGCAAAGAGAGTGCCAAGGGGTGAGGGTCGTGCGTCAGTCGTTGTCGTGGGTGCCGGCGCCGGCGCCGCTGCGAGAGGCCTCGGTAGACTCCACCAACAGCCGGGTGGCCAGCGCCTTGAGCTGCGCCCACAGGCCGTCGTCGACTTCGATGCCTTGCTGCATGGCACGCTCGCGGCAAGCCAGCAGGTCGGACTCCTGGTGGCGGGCCAGCAGGTCGAGCTGATACTCGGAGCGCAGCGACGGCAGCAGGTCCACGTGGTTGGCCATGATCAGTGTCACCCCGTCGTTGGGCTCGTTTTCCTCGGGCACCTCGTGCACCGCGTAGACGCGGATCTCCGGCACCGAACTTCCCGCGCGAAAGCCCACTACCTGCTCGATCAGCGGGGTGGCTGCCGCCTGCTCTGCGCCAGCGGTCCGGGCCTCACCGTCAGGCGCCTGGGCATTGCGCCAGAAGGCGGTGACGTTCATCCCGCGCCCGGCCAGTCGCGCCAGGTAGCCCATGATCAACTGGCGGTTGTGGCAGTGGCGGATCTTGATCACCGCAAGGCCTCGCGCCCGGGCCTTGGCGAAGCCCAGCTCCAGTGCCAGGGTCGAGCTCTTGAGCACGCTGGCGCCGTGGCTGTCGAGCACCGCCAGGTCGCCGTCGGAGTAGACGAGTTCCGGGGGGCGCTCGCCCTGATCCGCGAGCAGAAAGTCGAGGCCTCGTCCCAGCGCCGCCAGTCCACCGAGCTCGTAGAGCTGCATCCAGGCCACCATGTCGGCGGCGTCGCTGGCGTCTCCGTCCTCGAAGCCCATGGCCTGGAAGGCCTTGCGGCAGAGTCCCTGGAGTTCGTTGTAAGACACCTTCATGAGTTGGCTCCGGCGTGCTGGCGGGGTTGGGCATCGGCTTCCTTGAGCGTGCCGGCGGCGTCCTGGTCGGGCTCCAGCGGGAAGCTCCAGTCGTCGAAGGCGATCAGGTCGCTGGGCTCGGCGTTGAGTTCCTCGACCAATGGCGCGCCCTGGAACAGGGTGATGCGCACCCAGCGATCGGACTTGGGATCGAAGCGACTGGCGCCGAAGAACGAAAGCTTGGTGCGAAGCAGGTGCATCGGCTTCATCTCGCGGGCCCACAGGTTGGCGCGGATCTCGCCGAAGGGCGTCTCGGCCATGCTCTGGATGCGCCGGATGATGTCCTTGTGACGCGGGTGATGAATCAGGAACTCCACCACCAGGGCGCGCGGATGGGCGCTGAGGAAGTCGTCGATGACCCCATGGGTATCGGCCACCCGAGGCGCGATGGCGAGCTTCAGTTCACGGTCGGCGCCGGGTTCGACGTCGCGCACGCCCAGGCGCGGTTCTTCCTTCTCGACCGAGCGATACCAGAACCAGTAGCGCTCCTCGGGGTCGCCGAAGTCATGACGCAGGGCCCAGTCGTAGTGGGTCTCGATCAACTGCTTGAGTCTGACCAGCGGCATGTCCGGGGTCAGCTCCAGGCCCTCCTCGACCCCCATCTGGTCCTCGAAGGGATCGACGATCTCCGGGTAGAGCTCAAGCAGCAGGGTGTGGATCAGCTCCTGGGCTTCCAGGCTCAGGGTCTGGCGGCTCCAGTCGATCAACTCCTGCCACAGCTCCTCGGCCAGTGGTACCTGCTCGAGCCAGGCGCGCACCGCCGGCAGGGCGCTGGCGGTCTCGCGGTTGCGCGCGCTCTGCTCGCTATCCTCGGTCACGGTCTGGGCCAGGTGGCGCTCGGCCCGGGCGACAAGCGCCACCAGGCGCTGTCGCTCCGGTTCACCAGGGACCTGACCACTGACCTGGGCCAGCGCCTTCTCGCGGCTCTCGACCCAGCGCTGGATCAGCTGCGGGTGGTTGATCAGAAAGGGCGCCATGCCCAATCCGGTGGAATTGCCGATGCCCAGATAGCGGCGCAGCGGCGCGGCCATGGCGACGGCGCTGCCCGGCGCGCGGGCTCGGGCCATATGCTCGATCTGCTCGATGGAGAAGTGGCGCAGCAGGTAGACCGCCAGCATCTGGGCCGAGAAGGGACGCTGAAAGTCCGGGTTGTGCTTCAGCCGATCGAAGTCGGCGATGCCGAACTTGCCGTTTCCGTAGACCGCGGTGGTGCGATACAGATAGCCGACCCGGGTCAGCCAGGCCGGGTCCGGCTGGCGCCCGGCGCACAGCGCGTCGAGAAAGGCGGCGAAGTTTCTGAGGCTGCGGTTGGCCCGGGACAGCACCAGCAGACGTGGATGCTGGCGCCCGGCCTCCTGCAGCGGCACATTGGCGGCCATCTGTTCGAGTAGCGAGTCGTCCACGTCACCTTCGACCACGCCGAAGGTGACGTCCCAGGCCTCGGCGATGACCCGGTCGGAGCGGGCAGCGTCATCCAATGGCTGGGAAAAGATCACCCCGTGGTAACGGGCCTGGGGCGTCTGCAGACGATAGATGGCGACACCGTGGCCCTCGGCGTCGAGCTCGAAGCGGGTGGTGCTGATCTGCCAGCGCTGGCGCGCCATCTGGCGCACCAGGCTACGCACGAAGCTCAGCCGGCTGGCGTGCAGGCTGCCCAGGCGATCGAGTTGCATCACCTCGTCGGGCGCGCGCAGACGCAGGCGCTGCTCGACGTCGGAAAGGCGGCTGGCGAGGTCTTCGCGTCTCATCTCAGGCCTCCCCTGTAGCGCTGGCTTTGTGGCTGGTGATGCCCTGGGCGCGGGCCATGGCGAGGGCGGCCTGGGGGCCGGTCCACAGCGACGGCAGCAGCACCAGCGACACCGGGATGGCGGTCAGCACGATGAACTGCTGCAGGGCGCTGATCTGCCCCGCGCCCATGTACAGGAGGATAGCCGCCATCAGCGCCATGGCGATGCCCCAGAAGGCGCGAACCAGCGGGCTCGGCTCGTCGTGACCGGCGCCGACCACGGCGATGGCGTAGCTCATGGAGTCACCGGTGGTGGCGACGAAGATGGTGGTCAGTACCAGGATCGCCACCGCCATGACGGTACCGCCGGGCAGCGCCTGGGCCACGGTCAGCGTAGCCACGTCGAACTGGAAGTTGTTGAGCGCCTCGGTCAGGTCGATGGCTCCGGTCATCTGGTAGAAGATGCCGGAACCGCCCAGCAGGGTGAACCAGATGGCCGTGGCCACCGGTGCCAGCACCGCCACGGTAAGTACCATCTGGCGAATGGTGCGGCCCCTGGAGATGCGCGCGACGAAGATCGCCATCAGCGGGCCATAGCCGATGAACCAGGCGAAGAAGAACACCGTCCACCACTGCATCCACCAGTCCGGCGCGCTCTGGGCGGTCATCGTCGACATGGCGAAGAACGACGTCAGGTACTCGCCGAAACCCTGGGTGAAGGCGTTGACCATGAACAGCGTCGGCCCGAACAGAAAGATCACCGCGGCGATGGCGAGCGCCAGGAAGACGTTGAAGCGCGACAGGATCTGGATGCCCTTGTCGATGCCGGTAACCGCCGAGGTGACGTAGACCGCGCCGAGGCCGATCAGGATGATCAACTGGGTCATGTAGGTGTTGGCCACGCCGAACAGCTCATGCAGACCGAAGCTGACCTGGGTGGCAAGAAAGCCGATGGGGCCGACGGTACCGGCCACCACCGCGATCACGCAGAGGGCGTCGACCACGCCGCCCAGCGGGCCCTTCATCATCCGTTCGCCGAGTACCGGATAGAGCAGGGTGCGCGGCTGCAAAGGCTGGCCCTTGTCATAGTGGGCGTGGGACAGCACCACCGCGGTCAGGCTGCCGAGCACCGCCCAGGCCAGAAAGCCCCAGTGCATGAACGACTGGGCCAGGGCCGGGGCGATGGCGGAGTCGCTGCCGGCCTCGATGGCCGCGCTGCCGGCAAAGGCCGGCGGCGTGACCACGAAGTGGTAGATCGGCTCGCCGGCGGCGAAGAACACCCCGCCCCCTGCCAGCAGGGTGCACATGATGATCGACACCCACTTGAAGGTGGACAGTTCCGGCGTGCGGGTGTTGCCGATGCGTGCACTCGCCGCCGGGGTGGCGATCAGCCCCATGGCGATAAAGAAGGTCAGCAGCAAGAGGATCTGGAAGTAGCTGCCGAGCGCCTTGGCGGTCCAGGCGAAGCCCGTGCCGATGGCCCCCGCGACGCCGTCGATGTCGTACAGCGACAGGCCAACGAACAGCAGGATGAAACCGATACTGAGACAGAGCACGACGGGGTCGCCCAGGCGATACTGGCCGGCGGGCAAGTCCCCGGTGGCTGGCGCCGAGCGATCGGCGGGTGACGAGGTGCCGGTGGTGGAGGTGGTCATGGCATGAACCTCTGGCGTGCGGCACCGTCGGGGCGGTGCCTGTTATGGTGATTGATGGCCGCAGGCATTCGGTTGTTGTTGAAATCTGGGATGCCGGCGGGTCGGTGGCTGACGGATGGCTGGTCCAGGGTTGGTCGAGGGCTGGTCGAGGACTGGTCGGGGGCTGTTCCGAGTGCCGCCTCAGGCGACCTTGGCGATCCCCTGAGGCGTGGCGGCGCGCTCCAGCAGCGCCACCCAGTTGCGGCCCATGATGCCGGCCACTTCGTCCTCGTTCATGCCGACGTCGCGCAGGCCCTGTATCAGGTTGGGGAAGTCGCGACTGTCCTTGAGCCAGGCCAGTGGCCGCGGCCAGCCGGCGTTGGTGGCGCTGCCCTCGCCGTAGTCCATGTCCTTGGACCAGCGGCCGTTGCGCATCCAGTCGAGCACCGAGGTGGGCTGGTTCTGACACAGGTCGGTGCCGATGCCCAGGTGTTCGACCCCCATCAGGTCGGCGGTGCGGGCGATCATCTCGCAGTACTCGGCAAGGGTGCAGTCCGGGCCGTTGCGCAGGTGGAAGGGGTAGGCCGAGAAGCCCAGCAGGCCGTTGCACTCGGCGATGGCCCTGAGTACCCGGTCGGACTTGTTGCGCTTGGCCGGGTGGAAGCTCTCGGGGTTGGCGTGGGAGATGATCACAGGACGGCTCGACAGCTCGATGGCCTCGAGGGTCGAGCGCTCAGCGCTGTGGGACATGTCGATGACCATGCCGACCCGGTTCATCTCGCGAATCACCTGGCGCCCGAAGCGGGTGATACCGCTGTCTTCTGCCTCGTAGCAGCCGCAGGCCAGCAGGCTCTGGTTGTTGTAGGTGAGCTGCATGATCAAGAGGCCGAGATCGCGCATCACCTCGACCATGTCGATATCGTCCTCGATGGGCGAGCAGTTCTGGGCGCCGAGAAAGACCCCGATGCGCCCGCTGGCCTGGGCCCTGGCGATATCGCCGGGCCCGCGCACCGGCATGATCAGGTCCGCATGGGCCTCGAAGCGGCGGTTCCACTCGCCCAGGCGCGACAGCGTCTCGCGGGTGGTCTCGTGGTAGACCAGGGTGGCGTGGACGGCGTCCAGGCCGCCCTCGCGCATCTGCTCGAAGATCTCCCGCGACCAGTTGGAGTACTGCAGGCCGTCGACGGTCAGCATTTCTCGGGACATGACGTCTCTCCTCAGGCCTTGACGTAGCAGGTCTTGACCACGGTGTAGAACTCGCGGGCGTAGCGGCCCTGCTCGCGGGGGCCGAAGCTCGACGCCTTGCGGCCGCCGAAGGGCACGTGGTAGTCGGTGCCCGCAGTGGGCAGGTTGACCATCACGCAGCCGGTCTCGGCGCGGGCCTTGAACTCGCTGGCAAGCTTCAGCGAGTCGGTGATGATGCCGGCGGTCAGGCCGAAGTGGGTGTCGTTGAGCACCTCGATGGCCTCGTTGGCGTCGGCGACCTTGATCACGCAGGCGATCGGGCCGAACACCTCCTCGCGATTGATGGCCATGTCGTTGGTGGTATCCACCAGAAGCGCCGGTGCCATGAAGTAGCCGTCGCTTGCCGCGCTGACGCGCTCGCCGCCGAACACCAGGCGGGCGCCGTCGGCCTGGGCGCGCTCGACCCATGCCAGGTTGGAGGCAAGCTGGCGGGCGTCGGCCGCCGGGCCAATGTGCACGCCGTCTTCCAGGGCGGGGCCGACACGTACCTGCTTCAGGCGCTCGATCAGTCGCTCGACGAAGGCGTCGTGGACCTTTTCTGTGACGATCAAGCGCGACGAGGCGGTGCACTTCTGGCCGGTGCCGGAGTAGGCGCCGTTGAAGGCGGCCTCCACGGCGAGGTCGAGATCGGCGTCGTCGGCTACGATCAGGGCGTTCTTCGAGCCCATCTCGAGCTGGCACTTGACCAGGTTGGCGGCGGTGGCGCCGGCCACCCGGCGACCGACCTCAAGCGACCCGGTAAAGGTCAGGGCGTTGATCTCGGGACTCGAAATCAGGGCGTCGCCGACGCTCGAGCCCGGCCCCATGATCAAATTGAAGGTGCCGGCGGGCAGCGCCTGGCGGCTGAGGATCTCGGTCAACGCCCAGGCGCTGGCGGGGACCAGGTTGGCCGGCTTGAACACCACGGCGTTGCCGAAAGCCAGCGCCGGGGCGATCTTCCACACCGCGGTGGCCATGGGGAAGTTCCAGGGGCTGATGACGCCGACCACCCCCACCGGCTCGCGGCGCACCTCTACTTCCACGCCGGGACGCACCGACTCGGCGCGCTCGTCGATTTGGCGCAGCACCTCGGCGGCGTAGTAGTGGAAGAACTGGGCGGAGCGGTGGACCTCGCCGACCGCCTCGGCCAGGGTCTTGCCCTCTTCACGGGCCAGCAGCTCGCCGAGCTCGGCCTTGCGCGCCATCAGCTCGTCGCCCACCGCCATCAGCACGCCGTAGCGCTGCTCCAGGCCGCTTTTGGCCCATTCGCGGCCACCCCGGCGGGCGGCGGCGATGGCGTCCTTGACCTGCTCGGTCGAGGCCTGGGCGTAGACGCCGATCAGGTCGCTGGTATCCGACGGGCTGCGGTTCTCGATCTGGTCGACGCCGTCGATCCACTGGCCGTCGATATAGAGTGGGTAGGCTGACTGCTGAGACATGATGACCTCCTGTGACGAATGCGACACAGCCTAGGAGAGTCACCAAAATAAAGATAATCAATAATAACGAGCATATGATAAATAAGGCTTACCGCCTGTCTGTGTGACGGCCCGTGTGACGGCCCGTGTGAGGAAATGCCATGCTCCCCGACCTCAAGATCCAGCCGCTGCGCTACGTGCTGGCGATCGTCGACCACGGCGGCTTTCACGCCGCCGCGCGCCAGCTTCACCGCAGCCAGCCGGCGGTGTCGATGGCGGTGCGCGAGCTGGAGGCGCGCCTTGGTGAGGCGCTGTTCGAGAAGGGTGCCCAGGCGAGCCTCACCCCCTTCGGCGAGTACTGCGTGCCGCGCTTTCGCGAGCTGATCCTCCAGCATGATCGCCTGAGCCGTGACCTGCTCGCCCAGGTCGAGCGCCAGGCGGGGCATCTAGATATGGCGGCGGTACCGTCGGTGGCCAGCCGCCTGATGCCGAGCTTGCTGTCGGAGTTCGTCGAGCGCTATCCGGGCATCCGCGTGGCGCTGCACGACGGCAACGCCGACTTCGTGCGCGAGCAGGTGCTGGGCGGTGAGGTGGATATCGGGCTTTCAAGCCTGTGGCAGCCTGACGATGCCCTGGCGTTCACCCCTTTGCTGCGCGACAAGGTGGGGGTGGTGTGTCGCGATGACCATCCCTTCGCCGGGCGCGAGAGCCTGCACTGGCGCGAGCTTGCCGGCGAGACCCTGATCGGCAACGGCACCTCGCGGCTGCTCGAGGGCACCGAGGCCGAGGCGCTGCTGGCAAGTCCCACCTTCTTCATCTCCAACATGATCTCGCTGACCGCCAGCCTGGTGGCGGGGCTCGGCATCACCACCCTGCCGCGACTGGCGTTCGCCGAGGAGTACGAGCGGCTGAGGTTCGTTCCGCTGGAGTGCCCGGTGGTGGAGCGCCAGGTGGGACTGGTGCGCCTGGCCGGTCGCAGCCTGTCGCCGGCCGCCGCTGCCATGGCGGCCTTTATTATCGAGCGCCTGGAGGAGGGGCAGGGGGAGGATGGCCATGGCCCGAGCAGCCAATAGCCGTTCAGCCAATAGCCGATAACGCCAGGCGGGCTCGCCGTCCGTCAGCCGTTGCGGTCGAGTTCGCCGGCGTCCATGCCGTTGCGTCGCCGGACCTCGAGCAGCAGGGCGCTGTGGTCGAGGTCAGCACCACCTGCGTTGACCAGATCGCCGAACAGGCGGTCGGTCAACTCAAGCAGCGGCAAGTCGAGGCCGAGTTCCCGGGCGACGTCGCAGGCGGCGCGAGTGTCCTTCAGCTGATGCCTGGCCGGTCCGCCGGGTGCGAAGTCGCCGTCCAGCATGCGTTGGCCATGCTGGTCGAGAATCCGCGAGTAGGCGAAGCCCCCCAGCATGGCCTGGCGCACCTTGGCGGGGTCGGCGCCGCCGGCTTCGGCCAGCACCAGGGCTTCCGACACCGCCGCGATGGTGCTGGCCACCGTCAACTGATTGACCAGCTTGGCCAGGGCGCCGCTGCCTGCCGGGCCAATATGCAGGGGATGGCCCATGGCCTCGAGAATGGGCTTTGCCCTGTCGTAATCGACGGCGTCTGCTCCGGCCATGATCGAAAGAGATCCTTCGCGCGCGCCCTTTTCGCCGCCGGAGACCGGGGCGTCCACCCAGCCAAGGCCAAGCTCGCGACAGCGTTCGGCCAAGGCGATTGCTTCACTGTGGCCAATGGTCGACATCACGATGAGCAGGGTACCGGGAGACAACTGACGGGCGATGCCGTCGTCGCCGAACAGCAGCGTCTCGCATACCGCGCCCGAACTTACCATCATCACCACCGCCTGGGCGTTTGCCGCTGCCTCGATGGGTGTCTCGGCCAGAGTGGCGCCAAGTTCGCCCAGCGGGGCTGCCTTGTCGATGCTGCGATTCCAGGCACGCAGGGGGAAGCCTGCACGGATCAGATGACGGCCCATGGGCAGGCCCATGATACCGGTGCCCAGCAGGGCGATGGTGGCAGGAGAGGTCATACGGGCGGCTCGTTGTAGATTAGAAAGTAGGTAACAGCCTAACCTCTTCCGCCCGGTGCCTCCACGCTCAGTCGACCTGCCGCCACCACTGTACCGGCCAGCCGCGCTCGCGGGCGGTGGCGTCAAGCGTCGGGTCGGGGTTGATGGCGAAGGGACGGTCGACGAATTCCAGCAGGGGCAGGTCGTTACGCGAGTCGGAGTAGCCGAAGCTCTCCACCGGGGTGTGCTCGGCCAGCCATTCGCGCAGCGCCTCGAGCTTGCCGCCCTGGAAGGTGCGGATGCCCTCGGCCTTGCCGGTGTAGCGCCTGCGCGAATCGAGTTCGAGGGCGGTGGCCAGCGCCTGATCGGCACCGAGGCGCTCGGCCAGCGGGCCGACCACGTGGATCGGCGAGGCCGAGATGATCACCACCCGATGGCCCTGGTCACGGTGCCAGGCCAGGCGTTCGTGGCCCTGAGGGAAGAGCCGGGGCACCACCTTGGCCTCGAGGAAGGCGTCGACCTGTTGCCTGACGTCGGCCTCGCTGCGGCCGGCCAGCGGCGTCAGCAACAGCGCCAGATGGGCTTCCATGTCGAGCGTTCCGGCGGCGTAGGCGGCCATGTGTTCGGCGAAGGCGGCGCGGTAGGCGTCGCCGTCCTCGATCCAGCCGAGATCGATCAGCCACTGACTCCATAGTCCGGTGATGTCGCCGTCGAGCAGGGTGTCATCGAGGTCGAACAGGGCCAGGGTCATGGGCGCGTCGGGGGCCTTGGCGGCATCGCCGTGGCAGGCGTCAGTGGTCATGGTGACAGGGCTCGTCAGGTCGTTCATGCATCCAGCTCCTGAACCTCGTCGAGATCGACGTGGATCGTCACCTCGCAGCCGGCGGGCAGCAGGCTGCGGGCGGAGCGATTGAGGGTATCGACGGCGAGGCTGGTGCCATCGCAGTCGATGTCGTAGCGCACGATGTTACCGAGCAGGCGATGTCGACGCACACGACCGCTGACGCCCGGTCCCACCCGCGCCGGCCGCTCGCCACCCAAAGGGCGGCCCTGCACGCTGAGATAGAGCGCCTCGGGGCGCAGCGCGACACGCCCGGCCTGGCTGCGAAAGCCCAGCAGTGGCGCGGCCTCGACGGCGTCGAGCAGGCAGTAGTGGCCCATGAAGCCGGCGGCGTTTTCGTCCCGGGGCCGGGTGTAGAGCACCTCGGCGGTGTCCTTTTGCAGGATCCGCCCTTGGTGCATCAGGAATACCCGGTCGGACATCAACATGGCCTCTTCCTGATCATGGGTCACGAACAGGGTGGTCAGGCCGAGGGTCTTCTGAATCTCGCGGATCTGGTCGCGCAGATGTCGACGAATGCGGGCGTCCAGCGCCGACAGCGGTTCGTCCATCAGCAGTACCTTGGGTTCCACCACCAACGAGCGTGCCAGTGCCACCCGCTGGCATTGCCCGCCCGACAGCTGGTGGGGAAACTTGTGCGCCTGGTCCTGCATCTCGACCAGGCGAAGCACCTCGTCCACCCGGCGCGCGCGCTCGTCACCGGGGACCTTCTGCATGCGCAGGCCGAAGGCGACGTTGTCGGCGACCTTGAGGTTGGGAAACAGCGCATAGTGCTGAAACACCATACCGACCCCGCGCCGCTGGGGCGGCAGGCGGGTGATGTCGTCACCGCCGATATGGATGCTGCCGGCGCCCAGCGAGGTCAGCCCAGCGATGGCCCGCAGCAGGGTCGACTTGCCGCAGCCGGACGGCCCCAGCAGGGTGATGAACTCGCCATGCGCGATATCGGCGTCGATGTCGGCGAACACCGAGGTCTCGCCGAAGCGCTTGGCCAGCCCCCTCAGCGAGACCGCGTTGCCGCTTTCCTGGCGGCCTGGCGCTGACGGGGTCGTGGTCTGGACCGAGGACGGGATAGTGGATGCGACAGTGGACGGGGCGGCGCGCTGGGTGGCAAGTGTGGTGGCAGCCATCATCGTGTGGCCTCCGTGATGGTGTGCTCGGCCTGGCGATTGCCCAGCCAGGTCAGGATCAGGGTAAAGGCGAACAGGGTGATCACCAGGGCGCTGGTGAAGTGACCGCTGGCGCCGCGCATATTGTTGAGATAGACCTGCAGCGTCTCGAAGCGGGTGCCCACCAGCATGTTGGCGAAGACGAATTCGCCGACCAGGAACGAAAACGACAGGAAGATGGCGATCTGCACCCCGCCACGCAGGTTGGGCAGGATGACCAGAAAGAAGGCCTTCAGCGGCCCGGCACCCAGCAGCTGGGCGGCGTCCATCAGGCTTTGCACGTCCACCGCACGCAGGCTGTTGGCAATGGCGCGGTACATGAACGGCAGCACGATGGTGAAGTAGGTGGGAATCAGGATCCAGGGGGTGCCCACCAGCGGCAGCGGGCCGCCGGCGTAGAGCTTGAGTAGCCCCACCGAGGACACCACCGGGGGCACCGCGAAGGGCATCAGGATCAGGGTGTTCATCCAGCGGTCCAGCCACGGATAGCGGGTGTGGGCCAGCAGGGCCACCGGCATCACCAGCACCAGCGACAGCGCCAGGGCACCCACGGCGACGGCCAGCGACCGGGCGAAGGCGGCCACAAAGCGCGGGGTGGTCCACAGCTCCACGAACCAGGCCAGGGTCAGGCCATCGGGGACCAGGGTTGCGCCCCAGCGGGTGGCCAGGGCGTAACCCAGGGTCGCCACCAGCGGTAGGGCCAGCACCGCGAAGACGCTGCCGACGATCCAGGCGTAGGGGTTGAAGGTCGCCGACAGCGGCGCTGCGGTCGGGCTCTTGTGAGCCGGCAGGGTCTCAGCGTGAGCCATGCTGTGCACTCCGTCTCAACAGCCACTGCTGGACCAGGGTGACCAGCACCAGCAGCAGCACCAGGATCAGCGCCAGGGCGCTTGCCAGATTGGGCTCGAGGAACAGGTCGCCGGCCACCAGGTTGGCGATACGAATGGTCATCAGGTTGTAGCTGGTGTTGACCAGCGCGTAGACGGTGGCGTAGGCGCCCATGGCGTTGGCGAACAGTACCGTGAAGGTGCCGGCCAGGGCCGGCCACAGCACCGGCAGGCCGATGCGCTGCCAGTAGGCGATGCGCCCGGCGCCGAGCAGGCTGGCGGCATCACGCCATTCGGCCTTGAGGCCGGCGAAGGCCGGGAACAGCAGCAGGATGCCCAGCGGAATCTGGAACCAGGTGTAGATGACGATCAGCCCGCCGGTGGAGTAAAGACGCACGTCCTCGATGATGCCGAGTCGTTGAAGCGCCAGGGTCAGCACGCCGTTGGCCCCCAGCAGGATGATGAAGGCAAAGGCCAGCGGCACGCCGGCAAAGTTGGAGGTCATGTTGGTGAAGGCGATCATCGCTCGCCTCAGGCGTCCGCCGGAACGCACCAGGGCGTGGCAGGTCAGGGTGGCGATGACCAGGCCGATGGCGCTGGATACCAGCGAGATGGTCAGGCTCTTCCAGATCGCCTGGCGGAAGAACGCCGACTGGGCGATCTCCTGAAAGTGGCCAAGGCCCCAGTCGCCGTTGACGTTGAAGGCACTGATCGCGACCCAGGCCATCGGCGCCAGTTGGAAGGCGGTGAATATCACGGCGAAAGGCACAAGCCACAGCCAGGCCGGTAATGGCGCCTTCACGATCCGGCCTCCTCGTTGCAGGTGGCGTGCGCGGTGGGCGCGGCGCCGGTGATATTGGACGCAGCCAGCAGCTCGGGATGCCAGGGCTTGTCGTGGGAGAGCCCAAGGACGCTTGCCAGGGTGCCGCACAGGTGGGTCTGGCGGATGACCCGTCCGGCGGGGTCGGCAAAGGCGTCGCCGAACAGCCACAGCGGCACCCGGCGTTCTTCTTCCAGCAGGCCCGAGTGGGAGCGATCGGCGTTCATGCCATGGTCGGCGGTGATCATCACCTGGCAGCCGTCGGCCAGCCAGCGTGGCAGGTAGTCGGCCAGGGCGATGTCGGCGTGGCGGGCGGCGTTTCTGTACTGGGGCGAGTCGCCGCCGTGACGATGGCCGGTGTCGTCGATGTTCATGCTGTGTACCAGCAGGAAGTCGGGCGCGTGGCGTTGCCTCAGGGCCTCGGCGTCGCTGAACAGGTGATCATCCGGATAGTGGTCCTGCCAGTAGAAGATGCCGGCCTGGATGGCCGCCGCCGGATCGTCGAGGAAGCGGTCGCGGGTGCGCTCGAAGGGTGCCTTGACGTAGAGCTCACTGACCCAGTGATAGGCCGCCGCTGCGGTGGCAAGGCCCTGGCCGCGGGCCAGGTCGAACAGGCTGGTGCCATGGGAACGGCGCACGATGTCGTTGTGCACTACCCCGGAGTCCACTGGGCGATCGCCGGTCAGCAGGCACTCGTAGAGCGGCCGAGACATGGCCGGCAGCTCGCAGTCGAGGTGGGTGATGTAGCCGCGTCCGGCCTCCACCAGGGCGCTCAAGTGGCCCATGGCGTGATGGCCGACGGCGTGATTGAGGCCGTCCAGCACCACCAGTATGACGGGTCTGGTCATGATGACTCCCGGCCGCGCGGCAATACAGGGCGCGGCGCTGTCGCGAAATGGCGTGGAATGCGCTGAAGACAGGCCTCGTGGGCACTGTCTTCAGCGGTCGATCGTTGTAGCGGGGCTGTCCTCAGCGCTTGATCACTGCTGGTGGATCAGCACCTCGGACTGCCACTGGCGCGGCAGCACCTTGGCGCTCTGTTCCCAGGCGGCAAAGTCCTGGATCGGGCGGGCGCTGGCGTACTGCTCGTTGGGCAGCAGCTTGGCGGCGATATCGTCGGGCAGGGTCAGGTGCTCGGCGCGGATCGGGCGAGCGTAGCCCTCGGCCAGATTGAACTGGCCTTCGTCGGACAGGATGTACTCACGGGCCAGCTTGGCGGCGTTGGGGTGCTGGGCGTGGGTGTTGATGATGGTGGCGTAGCCGGAGGTCACCGAAGCGTCCGAGGGGATTACCACCTCGAAGGCGTCACGGTCGATCTGGTCGCGGTAGTTCAAGGCGTTGAAGTCCCACAGCAGGGCCACTTCCACTTCGCCCTTCTCCAGATTGGCGATGGACACGTCGGCCAGCGACAGTCGGCCCTGCTCGGCCAGTTCGGCGAACAGCTCGAGGCCCGGGGCCAGATTGCCCTCGTCGCCACCGGCGGCGTAGGCGGCGGCGAGTACCGCATTGTTGGCCTGGGAAGCCTGGCCCACGGCGCCCACTGATACCGAGTAGTCACCCTCGCGCAGGTCGGCGAAGGAACTCGGGCGCTGGTCCTCTTCCACCAGGTTCTTGTTGATCATCAGCGCAATGGTGCCGGTGTAGCCGAGCATCCAATGGCCATCTTCGTCCTTGGCCCAGTCGGGGATCTCGTCCCAGGTGGTGGGCTTGTAGGGCTGGGTCACCCCCTGCTGCACCGCGATCGGTCCGAAGGCGAAGCCGACATCGCCGATATCGGCGGTGGCGTTCTCGCCCTCGGCCTTGAACTTGGCGACTTCCTCGGCAGAGCTCATGTCGGTATCGGTGTGCGCCAGGCCGTAGACGCTTTCCAGGTCGGCCCAGGTGTCCTTCCAGTTGGCCCAGGTGTCGGGCATGCCGACGCTGTCGACGCGGCCTTCCTGCTTGGCGGCCTCGATCAGTGACTCAAGCTCGGCGGTGCTTGCCTGGGCGGCGGTGGACAGCAGGCCAGCGCAGGCCAGGGCGGTCAGGGTCGGGTAACGCAGAGAAGTGACGATCACGGGAGGGTCTCCGGGTCAGGGGCGTGAAGTCGACGGAAACCGATGCGCCTTTCTGGTCTAGATCAGTTTCCGTTGACGATCACCCTAAGGAGCTAGCGTGACAGCCTCGTGTCAGTTGCGTGGCAGTCTCGTCTCAGTCCATATGAGCTAGGTAAAGGACGAAAAACCCGACTCGTTCGAGCACTGTCATCGCGTTGTCACCGGCTTGCCACTAGACTGCTGAAATTACGTTGAACCTTCTTTGGTCTATACCAGAAAGCTGGACGCCGCCGGATACTGCCCGGCGGCGATCCTGGTCAGAGCTTCGAGAGTCCGCCTTGCCTACTGTCCCTGACGACACCTCGCACGACGCCTCACCCTCCCATCGCCTACGCGAGCGTCTTGCGCCCTTGCTGAGTCTGGCCTCGACACGGGGCGATCGCCGTCTGCCCAGCGAGCGAGACATGATGGCGCGCCTCCAGACCACCCGCATCACCCTGCGCGAGGCACTCAATGAGCTGGAGGCGGAGGGCTGCGTGTATCGCGAGAATCGGCGCGGCTGGTTCGTGTCGCCGCCACGGCTACGCTATGACCTGTTGGCCTGCCTGCCGTTTCACGAGATGGTGCGATCCCAGCAGCGCAGCGCCCGCACCCTGTTGCTCAGTGCCGAGGAAGTGATCGCGCCCGTCACGGTCGCCCGCCGGCTGGGACTCGCCGAAGGCGAGCGCGTCTACCGCATCTGTCGTGCCCGGCTGGTGGACGAACGCCGGGTGCTCTACGTGGAACACCATCTGTTGCCGCGCTGCTTTCCCGCCATTCTGGAGTTCGATCTGGCGCGGGAATCGCTGACCGAGCTCTACCGCCGCGAGTACGGCATCCGGGTCGGGCGGGTCAGCTACGAGCTCGGCACCTGTGTACTTTCCAGCGACGCCGCCAGCGCGCTCAACGCGGTACGCGGCAGCCCCGCCCAGCGCATCACCCGCATCAACCACGACCAGAACGGCCGTGCCATCGACTGTGATGATGAGTACTGGCGCCACGACGCCATCGAGCTGACGCTTTCCGCCGCCCCTCAGGGAGTTTGAGGTGCGAGATCGAGGGGCTTCGAACTGCGGGGGAGTGCTAGACCGCGGGAGGGCGTTCTTCCAGCAGGTGCCACAGGGGGGCTGCCACTGCCGCTTCGTCGCGATGGCGATAGCAGGCCACTTCCAGAGAGGGGCCGCCGAGGATTTCCTGCAAGGAAATCAGCTTGCCGCTCTCGAGGTCTTCCTCGATCAATCCGTGGGGCAGCCAGCCGATGCCGAGACCGGCCAGGGCGAGTTGGCGAATGCCGATGGTGAAGGCGGTCTCGCAGACCAGCTCGATCTCGTAGTGGCGTTGGGCATCGAGCAGGTAAGGCGTCGCCAGGGCCTGGCCAAGAAAGCTGTCCGGATCGTAGCCGATCAAGGGCAGTCGTTGACCTTCCTCGAGTTCGTGCATGAGACCACCGTGATGATCCGACGCACACACCGGCAACAGCCGTTCGACGCCCAGTGACAGCCGCTCGACGCTATCGCTGCCACTGAACAGGGGAGCCCCTTCCAGCTCTGAACACAGCAACAGGTCGGCCTTGCCTTGCTCGAAGTCGTGGATGCACTGGCTGCGGTCGGATGAGGTGATCTGCAGTCCCACCTCAGGCGCGTGATGACGCAGGTGGCGCAATAGACGCGGCAGGTAGCTGACGGTCAGGGTGTGCTGGGTGGTCAGAATGGCCCTGGGCCCCTGGCGGGCATCGCTTCTGAGACGACTGCGCATGGCGTAAAGGCGTGCCAGCCACTCTCGCAATTGGGGCTCGTACGCCCGCGCGTGGGCGGTCAACTCCAGGCGCGAGGCGCTGCGATCGATCAGCGCCACCCCCAGCCACTCTTCCAGCTGGCGGATACGGCGCGAGAATGCCGGCTGGGTGACGTGGCGCCGTTCGGCCGCCTGGGAAAAGGTGCCCGCTTCGATAAGCTCGAGAAAATCCTCTATCCATTCGATCTTCATTGGTGTTTTGGTCTGCCTTGGTGGGGAGCGGCCGGGGCTAAGCAGTGGCTATGCAAAAATTTAACAGCTGGCGAGCAACTTGGCATTGGTCTCATGTTCCAGGCGAGGCTTAACTTGGAAGCGATCGCTCGAGGGCAGGCCTTCAGGCCTGCTGTGTCTTTCGACGTAGGTCGTCAAGAGAGCACGCCAATGCCAACAATGACTCGCCTGGAGGCCCGTATGCACCTGTCCCGTTTTCCCCGTGTCCGTCTCGGCCATATGCCCACTCCGCTGGAGCCCATGGACAACCTGAGCAAGCTGCTCGGCGGTCCGCGCCTGTGGATCAAACGCGACGACTGCACCGGCCTGTCCACCGGGGGCAACAAGACCCGCAAGCTGGAATTCCTGATGGCCGACGCCCTGGAGCAGGGCGCCGACACCATCATCACCCAGGGCGCCACCCAGTCCAACCACGCCCGCCAGACCGTGGCCGCCGCCTGCAAGCTGGGGCTCGAGTGCCACATCCTGCTGGAAGACCGCACCGGCAGCGAGGACCCCAACTACAACTACAACGGCAACGTCTTCCTCGATCAGCTCCACGGCGCCAGCGTCGAGAAGCGCCCGGGCGGTGCCGACATGGCCGCCGAGATGGAAGGCCTGGCCGATCGTCTGAAGAGTGAAGGCAAGAAGCCCTACATCATCCCTGGCGGTGGCTCCAACGAGATCGGTGCCCTGGGCTACGTCAATGCCGCCCTGGAACTGCTGGCCCAGGCCAACGACATGGGGCTGCGCATCGATCATCTGGTCCACGCCACCGGCAGCGCCGGTACCCAGGCGGGCCTGGTCACCGGCCTCAGCGCCTGCAACGCCGGTATCCCGGTGCTCGGCATCGGCGTTCGCGCGCCGAAGGATAAGCAGGAAGCCAACGTCTTTGCCCTGGCCCAGAAGACCGAAGCCAAGCTCGGCCTGTCCGGCGTCGTCAGCCGCGACCAGGTGGTCGCCAACTGCGACTACGTGGGTGAGGGCTACGGTGTGCCCACCGACAGCATGATCGAGGCGGTCACCCTGCTGGCCCGTCACGAAGGCATCCTTCTGGACCCGGTGTACTCCGGCAAGGGCATGGCGGGGCTGATCGACCTGATCCGCAAGGGCCACTTCAAGCAGGACGAGAACGTCGTCTTCCTGCACACCGGCGGCGCCGTTGCGCTGTTCGGCTATCCCGATACCTTCGGTTTCCCCGACTACAAGGGCTAGGCCCAGGGCGCTTCAGGGCAGGCGCCCGCTGAGTTCGGGCGCCCTCGACGACGTTATTCGGAGACAACAATGACCATTCGTCATCTCAAGACGGCGGAGGCCGCCGCTGGCGTTGCCGCCGAAGACCAGCGCGTGACGGAAGCGGTGCGTGGCATGCTCGAGGATATTCGTGCCCGCGGCGAGGCGGCCGTGCGCGAATACGCCGAGAAGTTTGACGGCTGGACCGGCGACTTTGTGTTGAGCGACGACAAGCGGCGTCAGTTGATCGACAGCGTGCCCCAGTCGGTCAAGGACGACATCGACTTCGCCCACCGCCAGATCCGCCGTTTTGCCGAGGCCCAGCGTGACAGCCTGACCTCCTTCGAGATCGAGACCGAAGAGGGCGTGCTGCTCGGTCAGCGTGTGCTGCCGGTACACAGCGCCGGCTGCTATGTGCCGGGCGGCCGCTACGCTCACGCCGCCTCGGCGCTGATGAGCGTGGCCACCGCCAAGGCCGCCGGTGTCGAACACGTGGTGGCCTGTTCGCCGCCCCGGGGCGACAGCATCAACCCGGCGGTGGCCTACGCCATGCATGTGGCCGGCGCCGACATGATCCTCGAGATGGGCGGCGTCCACGCCATGGCCAGCATGGCCTTCGGTCTGTTCGGTGGCCGCGAGGCCGACATCCTGGTCGGTCCCGGCAACGCCTACGTGGCCGAAGCCAAGCGCCTGCTGTTCGGTGAAGTGGGTATCGATGTGTTTGCCGGCCCCACCGAGTCGGCGATCATCGCCGACGAATCCGCCGACCCGATGACCATCGCCGTCGACCTGGTGTCCCAGGCCGAGCACGGCCCGAATTCACCGGTGTGGCTGTTCAGCACCAGCGAAGCGATCGCCCGCGAAGTGATGGAGATTCTGCCGAAAGTCGCTGACGACATGCCCAACGCGGATATCGTTCACGCTGCCTGGCGCGACTTCGGTGAGGTCATCGTGGGCGACAGCCGCGAGGAGATCGTCGCGATCAGCGATCAGTACGCCTGCGAGCATCTGCAGGTGCTGTGCGAGGATCTGGACTGGTGGAAGCAGCATTTGAGCAACTATGGCTCGCTGTTTCTGGGGGAGGGCAGCACCGTCACCCACGGTGACAAGTGCTCCGGTACCAACCATATCCTGCCGACCAAGCGCGCCGGGCGTTACTCCGGTGGACTCAATGTCCACAAGTTCATGAAGGTGCTGACCACCCAGCAGTTGAGCGTCGAGGCCAATCTGACCTTCAGCGCGGTGGGATCCCGGATTTCCCGCACCGAGGGCATGGAAGGCCACGCCCGGGCCTGTGACTGGCGCCTGGCCAAGTACTTCCCCGAGCAGGAGTGGGATTTCCCTGTTCACCGTCAGGCTCGTTACTGAGTCGCAAGCGAAGGAGCCTGCCATGCGCCGTTTTGCCAAATCCTTCACCCAGCAGGAAGCCATCTCTGACGACGCCATCGCCTCGGCGGTGGCCGTGCTCCAGAGCGGTCGCCTGCATCGCTACAACCTGGCCGAAGGCGAGGCCGGTGAGACCGCCCTGCTGGAGTCCGAGTTCGCCGCGAGCCTGGGTGTCGACTACGCACTGGCCTGCGCCTCCGGCGGTTATGCGTTGCAGCTGGCGCTGCGCGCCTGCGGACTCGAGGCCGGCGACAAGGTGCTGTGCAACGCCTTCACCCTGTCGCCGGTGCCCGGCAGTATCGTCGCGGCAGGGGGCGAGGCGGTACTGGTGGACATCCTGGACGATACCACCGTCGATCCCGGCGACCTGGATCGCGCCGCTCGCGAGAGCGGTGCCGGCTTCTTTGTGCTGTCGCACATGCGCGGCCATATCGGCGACATGAACGCCATCGTCGCGGTGTGCGAGTCCCACGGCATCGTGCTGATCGAAGACTGTGCCCACACCATGGGGGCGGCCTACGATGGCCGACCCAGCGGCACCTTCGGCAAGGCAGGCTGCTTCAGCACCCAGACCTACAAGCACATCAATTCCGGAGAGGGCGGACTTCTGGCCACAGCCGATGCCGAGGTCATGCGGCGTGCGGTGATCCTGTCCGGCTCCTACATGCTGTTCGATCGGCACCTGGCCGCACCCGCGCCCGAAAGCTTCGCCGAGACGCGTCTGATGACACCCAACATGAGTGGCCGCATGGACAATCTGCGGGCGGCCATCCTGCGTCCTCAGCTGGCCGAGATGGAGCACCGCAAGACGCGCTGGAATTCGCTGTATCGGCGCATGGAGCAGCGTCTTGGAGATATCGCCGAGGTGTGCCTGATTGACCGGCCCGCCAGGGAGGACTTCGTCGGCAGCTCCATCCAGTTCCGCCTGCCGGCGCTGGGCGCCGACACCATTGCGCGCTTTGTCGAGGGCTGCGAGGCCCGCGGCATTCCGTTGAAGTGGTATGGCAAACCCTTGCCGGAGGACTACACCAGCCGCTACGACAGCTGGGGTTATCTGGCCGGCACACGTGCGCTGCCGATCGCCGACAGAGTACTCGCCACCCTGTGTGACCTGCGCCTGCCGCTGACCTTCGATCAAGCAGACTGCGACGACATCGTCGCGCTGATGAGCGCCGCCATGGATGAGGCGGTGCAGCCCCCCGAGGCAACACCCGACAAGGCGCTCGGCTCTCGCTGAGCCACGTCTGACGACGCAATAACAAGACATCCGGAGTGACAATAATGTTCAAGAAGACTCTACTTACCGCCGCCATCGTCATGGCAGCCACTGCCACCGCCGCAGAGGCCAAGACCTTCAAGGTCGGCATGGGCGATCCCATGGACTCCGACCAGGGGGCCCTGGCCCAGCGCTTCGAGGAGTTGGTCGAATCGCTGTCCGACGGCGAGATGCAGGTCGAGTTGTTCCCCGGCGGCCAGCTCGGTTCCGAGACCGGCATGATCCAGGACACCCGCATCGGCAAGCTGGACTTTGCGCTGGTCGGTGTCGGCAACCTGACGCCCTACGCAGCGCGTCTGGGCGCCTTGACCATGCCCTATGCCCTGCGTAGCCACGCCGATGCGGTCAAGGCCACCACCGGCCCCCTGGCCGATCGGTGGAACACCATCGCCGAGGAAGAGGCCGGTGTGCACATCGTCAGCTGGCTGTACTCCAACTTCCGTCACCTGACCAACTCCCAGCGGCCGGTGACGACCCTCGCCGACGTCGAGGGACTCAAGGTTCGCGTGCCGCAGAACGAGATCATGCTGGCCAGCTACGAGGCCTGGGGCGCCAGCCCCATCAGCATGTCCTGGCCGGAGGTCTTCACCGGCCTGCAGCAGGGCGTGATCGATGGCCAGGACAACCCCTACATCGTCAACAGCACCATGAAGTTTCACGAGGTGCAGGACCACCTCACCGAACTTCACGCCCAGTACTCGCTGCAGCCCATCGTGATGGGGGTGCGCAGCTACGAGCGTCTGTCCGACGAGGAGCGAGCGATCATCGATCGCGCCGGCCTGGAGGCGCAGCTGTACGCGCTGCAGTTCCAGCTGACCAAGGCCTCCGAGGCGCGCGCTGCCATGGAAGCCGAAGGGGTCGAGGTGGCCACCCTGGAAGATGAGGATGAATGGATCCGCATCGCCCAGGAAGAGGTGTGGCCGCAGTTCTACGAGGACATCGGTGGCCAGGAAGCCTTCGAGGAAATGCAGGCGGCGCTCGGTCACTGATCGTTGTCGCCGCGGGCGGCGGTCGCTGACCGCCGCCCGGGTCTTGTTGTCATCGCTGCTGCATTCCCGTCGGGAAGGAGGCCTCCATGCTGGCCAAACTCAACTATATCGAAGACTACGCCTGCCGCTTTCTGCTCGGGCTCTTTGTCATTCTGCTGTTCGTTCAGGTGGTGATGCGCGTCACCCTGGGCATCGGCATGGCCTGGATCGAAGAGCTCGCGCGCTACGCCTTCGTCTGGTTCGTCTTTCTGGGCGCCGCCCACGCCGCCCACTTGAGCGCGCATAACCGTCTGCAGACCCATATCAAGCTGATGCCACGCAAGGTGGCCAATACCCTCTTGTTGCTGGTGGATCTGATCTGGGTCGCCTTCTGTCTGGTGCTGGCCTACAAGAGCCTGGATCTGATCGGGCTGTTGCTGGAATTCCCCTATGACTCGCCGGCCCTGGGCTGGTCGCTGGCCTACGTTTACTTCGTCTTCCCCATCGCCTTTACCTTGATGGCCTTTCGCGTGCTGCAGGTGCAGTACCTGAAGCTGTTCAAGGGCATCGAGCCAGGTGACGTGGACGCTCAGGAAGTGTCCAGGATCACCGAGGAAACGAGCCACTACAGCGACGGCAAGACGTCGTCCAAGGCGGAGGGCTAAGCCATGGCCGCAACCGTACTGTTTTCCATGTTTGCCGGGCTGTTGTTCTTCGGCACCCCTATCGTCGTCTCTCTCGGTGTGGCCTCGATGGCCGTCTATGTGCTCAACGGCGACGATCTCAGTTCGCTGATCGAGCTGGCCTTTTCGGCCATCAACTCGTTTCCGCTGATGGCCTTGCCGTCGTTCATCCTGGCTGGCGCACTGATGGGGGATGCCGGTATCGCCAGACGCCTGATCCTGATCGCCGAGGAGCTGGCCGGTCCCGCCGCTGGTGGGCTAGGCGCCGCTGCGGTGATGGCCTGCATGTTCTTTGGCGCGATCTCGGGCTCGGGACCTGCTACTACCGCAGCGGTGGGGATGCTGGTGATACCGGCGATGATCGAGCGCGGCTACGGCAGAAGCTACCCGGCGGCGATCACCGCCACCGCTGGTGGTCTCGGGGTGGTCATTCCGCCCAGCATGCCGCTGGTGATCTATGGCGTCACCGCCAACGAGTCGATTTCTGCACTGTTCATGGCCGGCGTCATCCCCGGCGTGATGCTGGGGGCGGGCCTGATGGTGGCCAACTACATCACCGCCAAGCGCAACGGCTACCAGACCGAGGGAACTTCCTACGATCGCAAGCGGGTGGTCGCGGTGCTCAAGGATGGTTTCTGGTCGCTGATGGCGCCGGTGGTGATCCTGGGCGGCATCTATTCGGGCATGTTCACGCCCACCGAGGCGGCCGTGGTCTCGATCTTCTACGCCCTGTTCGTCGGTGTCTTCATCCACAAGGAGTCGTCGCTGCGCGGGCTCAACGAGGCCTTCCAGAGCACCACCTGGCTGACCGGGCGTGTGTTGATCATCATGTTCACCGCCACCGCCTTCGGCCGCATCCTGGTCGAGAATCACATTCCGGCGATGATCGCCCAGGGCATCCTGGATATCACCAACAGCCTGTGGCTGGTGTGGATTCTGGTGATCGGCTTTCTCCTGATCGTCGGCATGTTCATCGAGATCCTGGCAACCATCATGATCGTCACGCCGGTGCTGTTGCCGGTGATGGTGGAGCTCGGCGTCGATCCCGTGCACTTCGGCATCGTGCTGGTGGTCAGCCTGGGCATCGGTTTCTCGACGCCGCCGCTGGGCGAGAACATGTTCATCAGCTCGTCGATCGCCAATGTCTCCATCGAGAAGATTTCGGTGCGCGCCTTGCCGCTGGTGGGTTCCATGGTGGTCATCGCCTTGCTGCTGGCCTTCTTCCCGCAGCTCAGCCTGTGGTTGCCCAACCTTCTCGGCTTCTGATACCGGTCATCACTCGTCAAAGGACCCGCTATGACGCTTTCCACCGATAACTCCGCAACAATCGCCGACCATACGATGGTCGGCGTGCTGGGCGGCATGGGACCGGACGCCACGGTGGCCTTCATGCAGAAGGTCATCGAGGTGACGCCCGGCGAGGACGATATCGACCACGTGCATATGCTGGTCGACAACAATCCCAAGGTGCCATCACGGATCAAGGCGCTGATCGACGGTGACGGCGAGTCACCGGCGCCTGCCATTGCTGCCATGGCCAGACGACTCGAGCAGGCAGGCTGCGATTTTCTGGTCATGCCCTGCAATACCGCCCACTACTACTGGTCGGCCGCCCAGCAGGCGGTGGACATTCCGGTGTGGCATATCGTCGAGCGCACCCTGGACCGGGTCGCCGCCGAGATGCCGGGGGCCAGGGTGGGCATGCTGTGCTCGCCGGCGCTTCGCAAGATTGGTCTTTACGAGGGATTCATCGAGCCAAGGGGGCTGTCGTTGGTCTATCCCGACAACGAGGATCGCGTGCTCGACGTGATCCGAGCGGTCAAGCGTGGTGCCGGGCGCGCGCCCGCCACCCGTGCCGCCTTCATCGAGGCCGCCCATGATGTCCAGGCGCGTGGTGCCGACGTGCTGGTCCTGGCCTGTACTGAGCTTTCGGTGATCCGCGATGCGCTCGATGGTCGCGTGCCGATCATCGATACCGTACAGGTGCTGGCCGAAGACGTGGTCGCCGAGGCCACCGGAAAGGCACCGCGCGGTTGATTCGGAGAACCGAGTCGAGCGCTGAAGCGAGAGTACTGTAACGAGAGCGCTGTAACGAGAGCACTGCACAGAGGTTGAAACAGGGCGGCGTCGAGCGCCGCCAGCACGTCGATCTTCCTGTCCCGTTCACCAAAGAGACGCCTTCGTCCGCCGGCCTCATCCGGCAGGACCGGGGTCGCTCGTTTTCACGATCCGGAGTCGTCCCATGACCTCACCCTCTTCTTCCCCCTCGACGGCGACCTCGCGACAGCGGCTAAGCCGTCGACTGGCGTCCCTGAGCCCGATCGGGCGAGGACTGCTGGTGTGCGTGACCATTGCCCTGGCCACCACCTTTATCGCCGATCACTACGGTGGGCCGACCCTGCTCTACGCCTTGCTGTTTGGCATGTCGCTGCACTTCTTGAGCGAAGAGGGACGCTGCCTGCCGGGGATCGAGTTTGCCGCGCGCACCGTGCTGCGCCTTGGCGTGGCGCTGCTGGGCGCACGCATGACCCTCGAGCAAGTCGGTGACCTGGGGCTTGGACCGGTGCTGACGGTGCTCGCCGCGGTGGGACTGGTGATCTGCGCAGGGGGGCTGCTGGCCCGGGCGCTTGGCCTGCACCGTGATCTGGGCCTGCTGACCGGTGGTGCCGTGGCGATCTGCGGGGCCTCGGCGGCGCTGGCGCTGTCGGCGGTGATGCCGAAAAACGACACCAGCGAGCGCAACACCATCCTCACAGTGGTGGGCGTGACCACGCTGTCGACGGTGGCCATGGTGACCTACCCGCTGCTGGTGGGGGTGCTCGACCTTGCCAATACCCAGGCCGGCATCTTCCTGGGGGGCACCATCCACGACGTGGCCCAGGTGGTCGGGGCGGGGTACATCATCTCGGAGGAGACCGGCGACGTCTCGACCCTGGTCAAGCTGGTGCGTGTGGCCATGCTGGTGCCGGTGGTGATGATCTTCAGCTGGCTCTATCGCGCCTCGCGCAACAGCGAGGGAAAGCGCCAGGTGCCGATGCTGCCTGGCTTCCTGGTGGGGTTCGTGGCGCTGGTGCTGATCAACAGCCTGGGGCTGATTCCCGACAGCGTGAACGAAGGACTGTCGACGCTGTCGCGCTGGTGTCTTGTCACCGCCATCGCCGCCCTGGGCATCAAGACCTCCTTTCAGAAGCTCGCGGTGGTCGGCTGGAAGCCGGTCATCCTGATGGTGCTGGAGACCCTGCTGCTGCTGGCCATCGTGCTGGGGGTGGTGGTCTTCGGTGGGCTGGGTAGCTGAGCGGCGATGAAACGCTGTTCTCGCTAATACACCAATAAAACACAATAAGGTCCCTGATAATGACAACACAAACCGCAACACCTTCACTGTCCTTTCGTGGGGGCACCCTGGGTGCCTTGACGCCCCTGATCCTGCTGGTGCTAGGCCTTATCTATCTGTCGGTGTTCGAGCGTGCCGGCACCAAGCCATTCTGGGCCTGCGCCTGGGTGGCCATGGGCGTGGGACTCTTTCTTTGTCGGCAACGCACGGCGTACTGTGACAGCCTGCTCAAGGGGATGGGCAATTCCACCGCGACGGCCATCATCGCACTGTGGCTGCTGGCCGGTGTCTTCGGCAAGTTGATGGCCGCCGGCGGCCTGATCGATGGCTTGATGTGGTTGGGAGCAGCGGTGGGCGCCGAGGGTGCGGCCTTCACCCTGCTGGCCTTTGCCATGGCCATGGTGTTTGCCCTGGGGACCGGCACCAGTACCGGTACCGTCATCGGGCTGTCGCCGGTGCTGTACCCGGCGGGCGTCCTGTTGGGGGCGGATCCGTCCATGCTGGCGGTGGCGATCCTGTCCGGTGCGGCCTTCGGTGACAACCTGTCCCCGGTGTCGGATACCACCATCGTGTCCTCCTATACCCAAGGGGCGGAAATCGCCGACGTGATCCGCACCCGTCTACCGCTGGCGCTGTCGGCTGCGGCGATCTCGATGCTGATCTTCCTGTTGTTCGGTGCCAGCGGCGAGGCCTCGGCGTCAGCCGTGGAGGTGCCTTCCGGTCATGCTTCCGGCCTGGTCATGCTGATGCCGCTCGCGGCGGTGGTGTTCTTTGCGCTGAAGCGCCGACACATCGTCGAAGCCATGTTTATCGGCAATCTGGTGGCCATGCTGTGCGCCCTGGCGATCGGTGCCATTGGCCTGGGTGATCTGTTCTCGTTGCCCGAAGCCAGAGGCGAGAGCACCGGCCTGATCGAAAATGGTATTGCTTCGGTAACCGGCGCCGTGCTGTTTGCGCTGATGGTGCTGGCGCTGACTCAGGTGATTCTCGATACCGGTCTGATGGAAAAACTGCTGGACGGCGCCAGGAAGCGCCTGGTCAAGGACCGGGCCAGCGCCGAGACCAGCATCGTGGCAGTGACGATTGCCGCATCTACTCCGCTGTCGGCCAACGCCCCGGCGCTTCTGCTGGTGGGGCCGGGATTGGTACGAAGCCTGGCTCAGCAGTTCGGCATCTCGCCGGCGCGGGCCGCCAACCTGATGGATTGCGCGGTCTGCACGGTGTTCTTTCTGCTTCCCTGGCACATCGTGGTGGCGGTCTGGCAGGAGGTCATCGCTTCCACCGCGGTGCAGAACGAGGTCGCCGCGCCGTCAGCCTTTGCCTCCTTCCTGACCCCGTACCCCTGGGCCATGCTGGTGGTGCTGGCTGTCTCGATCCTGCTTCGGCGGCGCAAGCAGGGCACCACCGAGGTCGCAGCCGTCTGATCGGCCTCCGCTCACCTGGCAGTAAAAGACAGCCCCGCCATGCTGGCGGGGCTGTGGAGCTCTTGTGGTTGTCGTTGTTGGTAGTAGCGCAGGGAATGTTTTTTTAGAGCGTTAGAGAGGCCAGCGCTACGCAAGCAACGACCGACAGTCCGGTCAGGAACCAGAACAGGGTCATCTCATTAGAAGTGAGGGGGGAAGGTTCAGCACCGAAGCGGTTGTCACCATCACTCCCCTTGATGAAGGTCACCATGATAAATGGGATGAGGTTTATAAGGGGGATAAAGAAAAGTAGCATGAGCCAGCCTGACTTGTTCAGGTCATTTAGCCTGCGCTTTCCCTGGATTAGCGCAAAGATAGTCAATGGAATTCCAAGCACGAATTGGCTGATGGTAAAGGCGCTGGCGGCTGTCTCTGCAGCGGCCGGTGTTGCCGTCAGACTATAGTAGATAAGTATCCCGTGTACGGCATAGACGAACAATACCGGCAAGGTTAAGCGATTAAAGTATCTTACTCTACCGATACGACCATTGGTCGACCATAGTCCAGGGTTTTTATTTGCTGCCTGGCGGTCGTTTGCATCACCTTGCGTGTTGGAGATTTCTGTATCTGAAGGGAAGTTGATTTCATTTGAGTTATCTAACGTAGTGCTTTCGTTTGTCATCTTGCTGCTTCCTTCCTTGGGGTAAGAGTTCCGGCGATCCTTTCGCCGAGTCGGTTAATATCTATGCTTTTAGCAGTCCACTGGGAGGGTCTAAAGACCCAGGTGAAACTGTAGTGGTCCATAGCAGATGGCCGCTGACGCCACGGCAATGTTAAGAATGAGCAAGCACCAGAAGCGCTTCGTTTCCGATGAAGTCGATGGAGAAGGTGGTGGTCCGAAGGGGTTGCTTCCTGGTGTGCCACGAGAGAAGACTAGGGTGATGACCAGCCATACGTTGATCAGGGGAATCAGTCCAAGAAGCAGTACCCACCCAGAACGCCCCTGATCGTTAAGGCGACGTTTTGCCTGAAGAATGGCGAAAAGGGTGAAGACTGAGTACAGGCCTGCGTAGGCGTAGATCAGGATGGTAAAGGTGCTCTGGGTGAGTGTCGCAGGGTACAGGTAGTCGAGATAAAGTGGGAGAAAGAGCGCGAGGTTATAGATGAGTCCTACTGCGGCAAGTCGGCTACAGTAGCGAATGCGCCCGATACGGCCACGAGTTGACCAGAGTCTGCTGCTTCTACCGGGTACGCTATACAGCGGCAGCGGCAAGGTGACGGAAGATGAGGTGGCTGACGACATGGAGTTGAGTCTCATCTTCTTCTCCTGTTTCCTTCTTTAAATCGGTCTTCGATTCATCAAAGGTGTCAAGGCGTTGTCGGATTTTCCCATGCCTTGATGGATGGTCAGTCGTCATGGCAATGGTTGGCGGTGGCGCATGTTGTCCTTGCATGAGGAACGCATCATTGGTGCCTGCAGCGAAGGCTTCACTGCGACTCTAGAAAGCCATTTCGTCAGGGGATATGGGGGATGTCCTACATCCTTTCTCTTTTTAAGAATTTTCTAATTATTTGACCTCGGGTTGGCCGAACTGGCACGAAATTGCGTCGCTGCGACAAAAAAACACCCCGATGGCCGGGCGCCTTGGCCTGCCATCGGGGTGATGTTGTTGAGATATTGCCGCGGTGATACTGAGTCGTCGCTGAGGCGATGGTCCGGAAACAGGACCGGGAGAGGTTAAGCGGCAGGGCCAATCAGATGCTTTACCTCAAGATAACCGGACAGTCCCCAGGGGCCGAGTTCACGTCCGATGCCGCTGGCGCCGAAGCCGCCCCAGCTGGCCTCGGGCATCACCAGCTGTTCGGAGTTGAACCAGATGCTGCCTGCACGCAGGGCGCGGCCAACACGCCTGGCGCGCTCGGCGTCACCAGAGATCACGGTGGCGGCGAGGCCAAAGGCGCTATCGTTGGCCAGGGCGATGGCCTCGGCTTCGCTCTCTGCGCTGCGCGCACACAGCACCGGGCCGAAGATTTCCTCGCGCCACAGACGGCTTGAGGTGGGCACATCGCGGTACAGGGTCGGGGCGACGAACTCGCCCTGGGCCGGCAGGTCACGATGGCGGCCGTCACGCACCGGCGTCAGACCTTCCTCCTTGGCGATCTCGAGGTAGCGCTCCACGGCTTCGCGCTGACGGGCGCTGGTCATCGGGCCCATGTCGGTGCCCTCGGCCAGCGGGTCACCCAGGGTGAGGCCGTCGATACGGTCGGCCAGCGCCTGGTAGAGCGGTTCGGCCAGCGTCTGATGCACGATCAGTCGCGAGGTGGCGGAGCAGATCTGCCCGGAGTTGAAGTAGATGCCGGCCATCACCCAGTCGGCGGCGGCTTCGACCTCGGCGTCATCGAGCACCAGGATCGGCGATTTGCCGCCGAGCTCCAGTGATACGCCGCGCACGCCGTTGGCGGCGGCCCGCATGACCTTCTCGCCGACCCCATTGCTGCCGGTGAAGGACAATTTATCCACACCCTGATGGGCGGACAGAGGGGCACCGATGCCTTCGCCGTCACCCAGCAAGAGGTTCAGCACACCGGCAGGCAGGCCGATCTCCACGGCGATGTCGGCCAACGCCACCTCGGGCAGCGGGGTGACCTCGGAGGGCTTGAACACCAGGGTGCAGCCGGCGGCCAGTGCCGGTGCGATCTTCCAGGCGCTGGTGACCAGCGGGAAGTTCCAGGGGGTGATCAGTCCGACCACGCCGGCGGGGTCTTCGAACACCCGCGCCTCGACGCCGTCCATGCCGTGCTCGAGCAGGCGACCCTGACGCTGCTCCAGAGCGCGGGCCTGGCCGGCGTAGTAGCGGTAGCAGGCGATGGCGTCGTCCAGGTCGATGGCGGCCTCGGCCAGGGCCTTGCCGTTGTTGGTGGAGGACAGCCGTTCGAGATCGCCGCGGCGGGTTTCGAGGGCCGTGGCGAAGGCTTCGAGAAAGTCGCCCCGACGCTGTCCGCCCAGCGCCTGCCAGGCGGGCAGGGCGGCACGCGCGCTGGCCACGGCGGCGTCGACGTCGCTGGCATCGCCGGCGGTGATCTCGGCGATCTGGGTCTGGCGGTAGGGATCGGTCACAGCCAGGCGCCGGCGGCTGTGGCTATCGACCCAGCGGTTGTCGATAAACTGTTGTGTCAGCTGTTGCACGGAGGGACTCCAGGGGCAAAGACATTAGAGGGAATAAGCGAATGAAATGATCGGCGAGATGAGGGGGTGTCCCGCGTTCACGCCTGGTGGCGCTTGAGCCAGTCATCGATCATGGCGTGGCAGTGACGGCCCGAGAAGCTCGGGAAGTGGCCGCCGTGCACCGTGGCGATAGGCAACCGCCGCAGGCGCTCGAGGCTCGCCGCGTAGTCGTCCAGGTCGCTGTGATAGGCGTCCTCGATCAGCTCACCGTCGTAGATGATGTCGCCGCTGATCAGGGTGGCGCTGGCGGCCTCCCACAGGGCGATGCCGCCGGGCGAATGGCCGGGGGTGTGGATCACCTCGAAATGGCGATCGCCCAGCTCGATGACGTCGCCGTCCTCCAGCGTCTCGATACGCGGCGGCGCCGCAATGCGATAGCCGCTGTGGGCGTAGGGCAGTGGTGGCAGGGCGTCGAACATGGCGTCGTCGAGAAAGGCCTCGGCCAGGGTGCGACGGTTGTCGGGGCTTGCCAGGATATCGGCCTCGGCGCGATGAACGTGGCAGCAGTCGAACTCGTGAGCGGCGCCGATATGATCGAAGTGGGTGTGGCTTGCCACCGCCACGATCTCGCGTTCGGCCAGCAGTGCCACGCGCTCGCGCAGTGGCACCGCGCCCAGGCCGAAGTCCACCACCAGATCGCGCTCGCGGCCGCGAACGTGCCAGATATTGCAGCGGTAGAACGGCTTGATGGCCGGTTCGTCGATCAGGGTGATGCCGTCGGCCAGGCGCTGGGTGCGATACCAGCTGGCGGCGTCACCCCGGGGCAGGGTGAAGGTGCTCACGTGTTGCCTCCCGGCAGGGCGCGCAGGTCCTTCAGGTAGTCCTGGTGGCTGCGGCTCTCGTCGATACGCGAGTGTTCGATGTCCACCACCAGCACCCCGGCGTCGTTGCCAAGGCGCCCCAGCACCTCGCCGTCCGGTCCCGCCACCAGGCTGTTGCCACAGTAGTGCAGCTCGCCCTCGATGCCGGCGCGGTTGATGCAGGCGACGAAGCGCTGGTTGTCCAGCGCCCGGGCGCGGATCTGCAACTGCTGGCGTTCGGCGTTGGGCACCATGTTGGCGGTGGGCGAGAGGATCACCTCGGCGCCGGCCTGGGCCAGCGCTCTGGCTATCTCCGGGAACTCGTTGTCGTAGCAGATCATCAGACCCAGGCGGCCGAGCCGGGTGTCGACCACGCACAGCTCGTCACCGGGGATGAAGTACTGATGTTCACGATCCCATAGCTGGCGCTTGTGGTAGCAGGCCAGGGTGGTGCCGGCATCGTCGATCAGCACCGCCGAGTTGGTCAGGCGGCCGTCGGCCTGGCGCTGGGCCAGGCCGAACAGCAGGTGCAGGCGATACTGGTGCGCCAATCGGGCGACCTGATCGATCAACTCGCCTTCGTCGGCCAGCTCATCGAGCCGTTCGAACACGTTGTAGCCGGTCAGCGCCAGTTCCGGCAGGGCCAGCAGCTGGGCGCCGGCGGCCACCGCCTGCTGGCACAGGCCATCGAGAGCATCGAGGTTGGCGGCGACATCCGCGTGGACGGGGTCGGTCTGGGCCAGCATCAGGCGCATGGATCAGTCTCCTTGGGCAGCGAGGCTGGAACGGGTGAACAGGGCACAGCCCAGCCAGTAGAGTCCGCCGGTGATGACGAACACCGGCAGCGAGGCACCGATGGACAGCGGTGCCACCAGGGTCCAGTAGGCCGCCAGGGCCGCACCGATCAGGTAGGCGCCGATGGCGATACCGGCGGTGGGCCGACCGAGCTGGTGCGGCGAGCGCAGCAGCTCGGCGCTATAGCCGTCACGGCCGACCAGGTAGTAGTCGACGATCATCACCGAGAAGGCCGGAATGAACAAGGCGCCGATCAGCAACAGGAAGTTCTGGAACTGGTCGAGGATACCGGGGATCAGGGCGCCAAAGACCGTCACCACGCCGATCACCAGCGCCGGCTTCCAGAAGGCCATGCCGGGGGACACGTTCATGCACGACAGGGTGGCGCTGTAGACCGCCATCACGTTGGTGGTCATCACCGAGAAGAAGATCACCAGCGCAGCGGGCAGACCAAAGCCGAAGCCGGACAGCAGCCGGGTCGGGTCGTAGGTCTGTTCCATGCCGCCGAGCACCGACAGGCCGGATACCGCGGCACCCAGCCCCATGGCGATCATCGAGGCGCAGACGTAGCCACCGTAGGTGCCGAGTACCGCGATGCGTCCGCTCTTGCAGTTGCGGTTGTAGTCGGCGGAGGTGGAAATCCACGAGAAGGCGGTGGCGACGACGATGTCGAAGGCGATGCCCAGGGTGATGCCGTTGCGGGATTCGGCGGGCATCTCGAACAGCGCACCGACCTCGTAGTGGCGGTTGAGCTGGTAGACCACGCCGGCCGCCAGCACCATCATGGCCGCCGCCGCCCAGCGCTCGATGCGCTCGATACCCAGGTGGCCGCGCAGCACGATCAGCACCACGATGGTCTCGCACAGGATCGTCATCAGCGGCAGGTTGGAGTAGCCGGTGGTGGCCTCGATGGCGTAGTCCAGGCTCATGCCGGCCAGCAGCGCCTGGATCCAGCTCCAGGCGATCAGCACCGCCATGTTGACCAGCGAAATGATCTTCGAGCCGGTGGGGCCATAGGCGCGGCGGGTCAGGGCCATCGAGGGCAGGCCGGTGCGCTGGCCCATCAGTCCTACCAGCAGCAGCGGAATGGCGCCGATCAGCGAGCCGATCAGGACCCAGGTCATGGCGACCGGGAAGCGCAGATCGGGCACCAGCAGCATGCCGGTGAGGATGGTGGTGACGACCACGTTGGCGCCGAGCCACAGGGCAAAGGTGGCCATGCCTCCCATGCTCTTGTGCTGGTGTTCATCCAGGGTGTCGTGGCCGATCAGCCGCTTGAGTGAAATCATCTAGGAAACCTTTGTGGTTATGGTTGGTAGGTACCGCAGGGGCGCGAAATTGGGAGCGCAAAACGGAGCAGATAAAAGGGGCGGACAAAAGGAGCAAAAGGGCCGGCGCCGTGGCGCCGGCAAAGGGGTCGTTGCTCGATCAGGCCACCGCGGCGTTCCATGCCGTGGCGTCGATTTCGATCAGCATCGGGCCGTCTTCGGGGCGATGGGCGATTGCCCGGGCGAGGCCGGCGGGGTTGCCGACCCGGGTCGCCGCACAGCCGAAGCCGGCCGCCAGGGTCTGGAAGTCCGGTGCCTGGATGTCCACGCCGAGGCGGGTGACGCCGGCGTTGTCCATGAAGCGGCGGATTTCCTCGTAGCCCTGGTTGTGCCACAGCAGCACGATGACCGGCAGCCTTTCCTCCACCGCACAGGCAAGCTCGGTCAGGGTGAACATCACCCCACCGTCGCCCACCAGCGCCACCACCGGCAGGTCCGGCTGGCCGAGGCTCGCGCCCATGGCCGCGGGCAGGCCGTAGCCGAGAGTGCCGTAGCCGGTGGACGCGTTGAAGAAACGGCGCGGCGCGTCCTGGCTGACCAGATGGTTGGCGGCGTAGGTGGTGGCGCAGGAATCGCCCACCAGGATCGCCCCCGGCAGGCTCTCGCGCAGGGTGTCGAACAGCGGCACATAGGGGCGGAAGGCCGGATCATCGGCCAGCGCCAGGGCGCTCAGCGCATCATGTGTACGCTTGCGGCCATCGCGCGAAAGCTGCTCACCGCCGAGGCGCTGGTCGCAGCCGGTGGCCAGCGCTTCGAGGCTGGAGGCAGCGTCGGCCACCAGTGCCAGGTCGGCATGCTGGTTGCGGGCAAGCTGCTCGGGGTCCAGGTCGATGCGAATCAGTCGACCGTCGAGGGTAAAGCCGTCGTCGAACACCACGTCATAGTCGGTCTCGCCAAGCTCGGTGCCGATGGCCAGCACCACGTCGGCTTCATGGGCAAGCTCCCGCACCGCTGGCAGCGAGGCGTTGGCGCCCAGATCCAGCGGATGGTCGCGGCCGAGCAGGCCCTTGGCGTTGATGGTGGTGACGGTGGGGGCGTCGAGGCTCTCGACCAGACGACGGGCGGCGTCCGGGGCATCGACGCAGCCGCCGCCGAGCAGCACCAGCGGGCGCTTGGCGTCGACCAGCCAGTCGAGCGCCTGCTCGAGTGCGGCGGGGGCCGGTGCGGCCTTGGCCAGCGCCGTGCGGCGCGTGCTGACAGGCTCGCTGACCGGGGCGTCGAACAGGTCGATGGGGATCTCGATATGCACCGGGCCGGGGCGGGCGCCATCGAACACGGCGAAGGCACGGGCCAGCACCTCGCCGAGGCCGTTCGGGTCGAGCAGGGTGTGGCTGAAGCGCGAGACGCCGGCCATCAGCTCGCGTTGGCCGGGGAGTTCGTGCAGCCGGCCCTGGCCGCGTCCCAGGGTGTCGCGGCGGTTGACGCTGGAGATCACCAGCATCGGCACCGAGTCGGCCAGGGCCTGGCCCATGGCGGTGGCGATATTGGTCATGCCGGGGCCGGTGATGATGAAGCACACGCCGGGCTTGCCGGTGGTGCGGGCGTAGCCGTCGGCCATGAAGCCGGCGCCCTGTTCGTGGCGCGGGGTGACGTGGCGGATGCCACTGCCCTGGTGGTCGTGTCCATTGCCGCCTTCGAGGCCACGATAGAGCTCGATGGTGTGGACGCCGGGGATACCGAAGACGGTGTCCACGTCGTAGGTGTCACGCAGCAGACGGATCAGCAGTTCAGCGCAGGTCATGCGGTACTTCCTTGAGACGGATCAGGGGCTTGAGACGGGCCAGGGGCTTGAGACGGATCAGAGGCTTGAGACGAGCCAGGGGCGAGGGCGGGGTCCGGGGCCACCGAGTAGGGGGCTCTTGCGAAGATCCGCCTGACCATGGGCTCGAAGTGCGCCAGCGGCAGGGTGTCATAGGCGGGGTCGAAGGACGGACAGTCCCAGTCACGACAGAAGGCTTCGCAGTCGTCGAACCAGGGGTGGCCGCGGAACCGCTCGCGGGCGTCCTTGTCGCCGCCGACCTTGTCCCAGTAATAGTGACCCTGGAAGACGTCGTGATGCTGGACGATCCAGTGGGTCTTCTCGCTGACGAAGGGGCGCAGGATCGAGGCAGCGAAGGCGGCGTGATCGAAAAGCGCCAGTTCGTCGCCGATGTCGTGGACCAGGGCGGCGACGATCATCTCTTCGTCGGCGCCGGCACGCTCGGCCCGGGTCGCGCTCTGCAGACAGTGCTCCAGCCGGGTGATCTGGTAGGGCTGGTGGCCCTCGCCCAGCCGGGCG
Organism: Halomonas sp. H10-59; assembly: GCF_040070555.1. Lineage (NCBI taxonomy): Bacteria > Pseudomonadati > Pseudomonadota > Gammaproteobacteria > Oceanospirillales > Halomonadaceae > Halomonas > Halomonas sp. H10-59. Next base: position 4,205,985 of record NZ_CP098828.1, on the reverse strand, counting down.
AGGGTATCCAGTACGCTGTCGGCGAGGCCGGCCAGGTAGTCGGCGTCGTGGGCGGCGATCACCGCCCAGTCTTCTGCCGTGCTTTGGTCGATGCGGGTGAAGGCCGCCTTGCCGGCGGCGTGAGCATCGTTTGGGTCTGTCATGTCGGCCTCCCGATCAACCCACCAGCCAGTGGGCCATGACCACGATGATGGGCAGAGTGATGGCGGTGCGCAGCAGGAAGATCACCACCAGTTCCCACAGCTTGAGCGGGATCCGTGACTTCAGCAGCAGGGCGCCGATCTCTGACATGTAGATCAACTGGGTCAGTGACAGACAGGCGATGACGAAGCGGGTCAGTTCGCTCTCGATATCGCTGGCCAGTACCGCCGGCAGGAACATGTCGGCGAAACCCACCAGGGTCGCCGGCGCGGCGGCCTCGGCCTCGGGCAGACCCATCCACTCGAGCACCGGCACCATCGGCATGGACAGCCAGGTGAACAGCGGAGTGAACTCGGCCAGTACCAGCGCCACGGTACCGATGGCGATGACCAGCGGCAGCAGCCCGAAGAAGATGTCGGCGACGTTGAACAGTGCCAGGCGGGCGAGCTTGAGCGGGCCCGGGGCGGTCTCGGCGCGGGCCACGGCGATGCCCAGGCTGTAGCGCAACAGGCTCTGGTTGCCGGTGTTTTCTTCCTGGATCTGGCAGCCCACCGGCTCGTAGTAGGTGTTGGACTTGCGTGACAGCGGCGGCAGGCGCGGCACGATGACAGCGGCGACCAGGCCGGCGACCACCACGGTCAGGTAGAACGGCACGAACAGGTGGTTGATGCCGATGAAGCTGGTCACCAGCAGGGCGAAGGCGATCGACACGATCGAGAAGTTGGTGGCGATGGCCGAGGCCTCGCGGGCGTTGTAGAAGCCCTGCTCGTACTGCTGGGTGGTGATCAGTACGCCGACGGTGCCGGAGCCCATCCAGGAGGCGGTGGCGTCGATGGCGCTGCGCCCGGGCAGCCCGAAGATCTTGCGAAAGGGCGTGCGCACCATGGAGCCGATGAACTCCATGAAGCCGAAGTCCACCAGGAAGGGCAGCAGGATGGCGGCGAAGAAGAAGAAGGTCAGCAGCACCGGCGCCAGGTCATTGAGCATCACCCCGCCGGTGAAGGAGGCGGTGACCATCTCCGGGCCGACCTGGAAGTAGGTCATCAGCGCGAAGGCGGCGCCGAGGGCGCGCATCACCACCCACAGCGGGGCGATGTCGAACAGCTCCTTCATCGCGCCCTGGCGGGCCCAGCCTGGTTTGGTCAGCTTGACCACCAGGGTCAGCACGATGGACAGGGTGAGCACTACGGTGGCGATGGCGGGCAGGGCGTCGCCGAGGGTGGCCTTGAGCCAGTCGGCGGCCAGACCCATGCCGATGTTGATGGTGTCACCGACCGAGAAGGGCACCAGGAACAGCAGGATGCCGATCAACGACGGGACGAGGAACTTGATCAGACCATGGGTGCTTAGCTTGCCCCCGTCGGTCGTGATCTTGTCGGCAGAATGCAGGTGGGAGGACATGGGCGATCACTCTTTGCTGTTGTAATGGTCGGCGCCCTGACGCGGGCGCCTCGTTGGCTGTCGCCAGGGCCACTCCCTGGCCCTGTGAGGATTCAGTCGCGGCGCGCGACTCCGGGGAGCACGCACAGCATTTCATAGAGCAGGGTGGCGCCCATCAGGGCGGTGTTGCCGCTGGGGTCGTAGGGCGGGGAGACTTCGACCAGGTCGCCGCCGACGATATTGAGCCCCTGGGCGCCGCGCACGATCTCCAGGCCCTGGGCCGAGGTCAGGCCGCCCATTTCCACCGTGCCGGTGCCGGGCGCCACCGACGGGTCCAGGCCATCGATGTCGAACGAGATGTACACCGGGCCATCGCCCATCTGCTCGCGCACCTCGGCCATCAGCGGCTCGAGAGACTTGTGCCAGCACTGTTCGGCCTGGACCACGCGGAAGCCCTGCTGGCGACACCAGTCGAAGTCCTCGGCGGCGTAGCCGGTGCCGCGCAGGCCGATCTGGACGACCCGGTTGGCGTCCAGCAGCCCTTCTTCCTGGGCACGGCGGAACGGGCAGCCGTGGGCCACCTCTTCACCGAACATGTGCTCGTTGACGTCGGCGTGGGCGTCGATATGGATCAGCCCGACCGGGCCATGCTTCTTGGCGATGGCGCGCAGGATCGGCCAGGTAAGGGTGTGGTCACCGCCCAGGGTCAGCGGCACGCAGTCGTGGGACAGGACGTCGTCGTAGAAGCGGCTGATGATGTCCAGGTTCTTCGGCAGGTTGAAGGTGTTGATCGGCACGTCGCCGATGTCCGCCACCTGCAGGCTGTCGAAGGGTGCAGCACGGGTGGCCATATTGTAGGGGCGCAGCATGCGCGATTCGTCGCGGATCTGGCGCGGCCCCAGTCGGGTGCCCGGGCGGTTGGAGGTGCCGATGTCCATGGGAATGCCGATAAAGGCGGCGTCCAGACCCTCGGCGCTGGTCTGGGTGGGCAGACGCATCATGGTGGCAGGGCCACCGAAGCGCGGCATCTCGTTGCCGCCGAGAGGTTGATTGAAGTCGCTCACAGGGAACTCCTGGCATCGTGGATGGGGACGGTCGCGGCCCTGGGCCTGACGGTTGTTATGGGTGATGCAGACGTCGTGCCATCTTTTAAGCATTTATACTAAAGATGTAATAGAGGTGCAGGGATTCCAAGGGAAGGTCTGCTGTGGTGATAGACGTGATCCAGAAGTGAATCGCGATCCCGACGCATCGTGATACACTTCTGAATCAATGATGCATTTATGGATCGCTGGATGAGCGACGACGACACCAAGATTCTCAAGACCATCATCGACACCGCCCACGACCACTTCTTCATCGTCGCGCCGGATGGTCGTATCCGCGACGTCAGTCCCGGGGCGGCGGCGGTCTACGGCATGTCCTGCGAAGAGCTCTGCGCCACCAGCGTGCAGCGGCTCGAGGCCGATGGCGTGCTGACCCCGTCGGTCAGCCTGGAAGTCATTCGCAGCGGGCGGCCGGCCCAGCTGGTCCAGCGCACCGGCACCGGACGCAGGGTCATCGCCCAGGCCCATCCGGTATTCGAGGGTGAGCGGCTGGTGGCGGTGGTCAGCCGCTCCATGGACTTGACCGATCTGCAGCTGCTGCAGCAGGAGTACGCGCTGTTGCAGCGCCGCTTCAGCGAGCACTTGCGCCGGGGCCATGCGCTGGAGAGCGACAGCGAAGCACTCGAGGCCGAGCTCGATGACCTGGAGGTGAAAAGCCAGCTGATGCGCGAGGTGGCGCTGCTGCTCAAGCGGGTCGCGCCCACCGACGCCACGGTCTTGATGCTGGGCGAGTCCGGGGTGGGCAAGACCGCTTTCGCCCGCCAGCTGCACCGTTGGAGTTCTCGCCGCGATGGCCCCTTTATCGACGTCAACTGCGCCGCCATCCCTGAAAGCCTGTTCGAATCGGAGATGTTCGGCCATGAAAAGGGCGCGTTTTCCGGCGCCGCGCCGGGGGGCCGCAAGGGGCTGATCGAGCAGGCCGAGGGCGGCACCCTGTTTCTCGACGAGATCGGCGAGTTGCCCCTGGCGGTGCAGACCAAGCTGCTCAAGACCATCCAGGACGGCAGTATTACGCGGCTTGGGGACAGGGCCCCGCGACGGGTCGACTTTCGCCTGGTGGTGGCCACCAATCAGGACCTGTCGGCACGGGTCGAGCAGGGCCTGTTTCGCCTGGATCTGTACTACCGGCTGAACGTGATTCCGGTCACCCTGCCGCCCCTGCGCGAGCGCCGCGAGGATATTCCCGGCCTGGTCGAGCGCCAGCTAAAGCGCCTCAATCGGCGTTATGGACGCGACAAGATGCTGGCGCGAGACGTGTGGCAGGCACTGATGGGCTGGGATTGGCCGGGCAATGTGCGTGAGTTGGAAAACACCCTGGAAAGGGCCTGGTTATCCAGTGACGATGTCATCCAGGGCGATCTGCTGGTGCCGCCCACGGGGGCCTCGTTAGGGCCGCTCGGCTCGCAGCAGCGTGAAGCGCAGCAGACGGCGGCGTCTGTCACCGGAGCCTCCGCTGCGCTGGCTGATGGCGCTACTTCACCCGCGACACTATCCGCACCAGGTGCAGCGCGACCCGAGCTGCCGCTTGCCCGGGGCGAGGGCCTGAAGGCCGCCCTGGCCCGGCGCGAGCGTGAGATCCTTGCCGACTGCTGCCGTACCCTTCCCACCACCTACGCCATCGCCGAACAGCTGGGCATCAGCCAGCCAAGCGTGGTGCGCAAGCTCAAGCAGCATGGGTTGCGGATCGGGTGACTGGTGATGAAGGGCCGAGCTCTGCGGCACTTACTGACGGAAGACGTAAAAGAACCCGACCCAGGTGGCCAGGATCAGCAGTGGCTTCAACACCAATACCGCACCGCTGGTGGAGCCCTGTTCGTCGTGCTCGGTGTCGCTGGACTCCCCGGGCTGCATGGCGAGTACCACCGTCAGCAGCAGGTTGGCGCCGGGGACCAGCAGCATCAGGCTCCACAAGCCCGCCTGGCCCAGGTCGTGCAGGCGACGAGTGCCGTGGAGCACCAAAGGCTGAAGGCTGATGACAACCCACCAGATCCCCAGCAGGCCTGCCTTGATCGTCAATGCGTCCTCGAGGGCGGGGGCGGTGATGGTGGTCGCCCACAGGGCGGCATAGTAGAACGATAGCGCCAGGGTAGCGTTGAGACAGAAGTCGAGACGACTCTCGCGCCCCGCCAGGCTGTCGAACCAGTAGCCCGGCAACACTCGCCTGAGCTCGAAGGCCTGGGGCGATGAGTGACCGGGGGCGACAGGGTCGTGAAATCCGGGAGCAGTAGGGCGATGCATCGGTATCTCGTCCTGTAGATCCAGCGTGATGCCGGTGTGCAGTTGAGGGAGACTGGTTCGATAAGCTGCGTCCTTCCGACTTGAATCCTACCCATTTTCTCCCTTGGTCTAGATAGGCGATCACGTAGTTTCTAGTACGAACCGCGTAAATAGTGCTGGTTCATAAGTCTGGTGGGCGACCTGCTTCCGAAGGATGGAAGCGTTCGGCCTCTGCCTGGTCCTTGAACACCAGAGTGCGGTAGGGGAAGGGAATCTCGATATTGGCCTCATCGAGCGCGCGCTTGATGGATGCCACCACCTGATCGCGGGAAGCGCGGATGTCGACGGGGCGGGACCCGGTCCACCAGGCCACCTCGAAGTCGATGGAACTGGCGCCGAAGGCCTTGGCGAAGACCTGCACCGCACGTACGTCGCTGCGCACCGAGTCCACCTCGGCGACCGCGCCCTGGATGATCTCGCGAGCCTGGTCCACGTCCTCGTCGTAGGCGACGCCAACGATGATGGATGTGCGCCGGATATCGCGGTTGGTGCGGACGATGACCGGCTGCTGGAACAGCAGGGCGTTGGGCACCACGATCATCTGGCCGTCGGTGCGGCGGATACGGCTGTCGCGCACCGTGATCTGCTCTACCTGACCTTCCACGTCGTTGGCCTCCAGGGCGATGTGGTCGCCGATCTGGAAGGGTTCTCGCCACAGGATCAAGAGGCCGGCGAGGAAGTTCTCGAACACGTCCTTGAAGGCGAAGCCGATGGCGATGGAACCGAGGCCCAGGGTGGTAAGGGCCTTGCCGGGAGTGACGGTGGGGAAGATCAGGGTGATGGTGATCAGAAGTCCCCCGAGCCAAAGACAGAGCCCCGTCAGCATGGTCAGGACATCGCGCAGATTGCGTCGGAGCTTGGCCTTGTCGGCCACCCGCGCCACCAGGGCGCGGCCGAATCTCGCCACCAGCCAGGTCACCAGGATCAGCAGCAGGCCGGCGGCCAGTCGTGGGCCAGCAGAACCAATGTCTGACAGGTAGGCCTGAACCTCTCCCAGCAGCAGCGACACGAAGGGTAGTTGTTCCAGTTCTTCCATCGCATCCTCCCGGGCCATGTTCAGGCGGCGGGCGCACTATCCTGCGCCCTTGTTGCTGAGCATAGCGGGGCGCCAGGCAAATCGCGCGTCACCTGCCAACGCTGGCAGTCCGGATACCTCGTCGGTTCCGACTTGACCCTCTATTTATCATGATAAATACTTTTGTTCATCTGGAGGTGGCCGCGATACGCTCGCGGCGTCACTCCATCGCCAGGCCTTCTTCGACAAACGATCCAGAACGGTTCTTCCACAACAAGGACAACTCCATGAGTGCCCACGACCAGACGCTGAAAGAGCGCAAGAAGTGGTATCGCACGGTGCCAGACCCGATGGTGCTGATCTTCCTGATCCTGCTCGCCACCTATGCGCTGACCTTCATCATTCCCGCCGGCGAGTTCGAGCGGGTCATGCAGGATGGACGCACCCGCGTGGTGCCGGACTCCTTTCATTATCTGAGCGACGTGGCGGCGATCTCGCCTTTTGACATCTTCGTGGCGATTCCCAAGGGCTTGAACGCGGCCTCGCTGTACCTGTTCATCGTGTTCATCGCCGGCGGGCTGTTCCATATCCTTCAACGCACCGGCGCCCTCGAGAACGCCATCGGGGTGGCGGTCAATCGGGTCGGCGTCGAACGGCGTAACGTCATCATCACCGCCGGCACCTTCATCTACGGCTTCTTCGGTGTGGCCGTCGGCTTCGAGAACAATATTGCGCTGGTGCCCATCGCGGTGCTGATCGCCAGCGCGGTGGGCTGCTCCAGCCTGGTGGGCACCACCATGGCGGTGGGTGGCATCGGCGTGGGCTTTGCACTGTCGCCGATCAATCCCTATACCGTGGGCGTGGCCCAGGGCATCGCCGAGCTACCGACCTTTTCCGGCGCCTGGCTGCGCGCCTTGCTGGTGCTGACCTCATTGGGCCTGTTGTCCTGGTATATCTGTCGCTTCGTCACCCGCATGGACTTCGAGGAGCCCAACGACGCCAAGGCCATGAGCAAGTCGCTGGACGAGTACCACATGAGCAAGCGCGACAAGCTCACGCTGGTGGTGTTCGTCGGTGGCCTCGCCGCCATGCTGGTGGGGGTCTTTACCCAGGGCTGGTACATCAATGAGATCGCCGGCATGTTCCTGCTGATCGCCATCGTGATCGGCATCGTCAACGGCCTGTCGGCCAACGAGATCGTCAAGCAGATGATGGAGGGGGCATCCGGCGTGACGGCGGGCGCCCTGGTCATCGGCCTGGCCGCCTCGATCCAGGTGATCCTCAAGGACGCCCAGATCATCGACACCATCGTCTACGCCCTGAGCGGTCTGATTCAGGATATCCCGGGGGCGCTGTCGGCGATCATGGCCAGCGTCGTCCAGGGGGTGATCAATCTGTTTGTGCCATCCGGCTCTGGCCAGGCGCTGGTGACCATGCCGATCCTGGTGCCGGTGGCCGACCTGGTCGGCATGAGCCGCCAGCTGATGATCACCGCCTTCCAAGTGGGTGACGGCCTGACCAACCTGATCGTGCCGACCTCCGGTGGCACCCTGGCGATGCTGGCGCTGGGCCGGGTGTCCTACGAGAAGTGGCTGAAGGCTATCCTGCCCTTCATGGCGCTGGTCTACCTGCTGTCCTGGGGTGGTCTGGTGATCGGCCATATGGTCGGCTACTAGGTCGCGCCATGACACTGTCGCTGCTGCATGTTCATCCGGCTACCGGCACGGTAGCCGCCCTCACCGCCACCGGAGGTGTGGCGGTGGGCGGCTACGTTCACCATGTGTGGCGTGGCGTCGGCGCCTGCGCGACCCAGGGGCGGGTTACCCACCCCTGGTATCCCGACGGTGTCCGCCGGGCGCTGGAACGGGGGGAGGATGCCCGCGGTGCGCTTGCCCGGCAGGTCGACGCCGACAAGGGTGCCTCGTTGCGCCAGTGCCTGGTGATGGATGCCCGGGGGCGCTCAGCGCTGCATAGCGGTGCCGACAACCTCGCCACCGTCGCTTCCTGCTGCTACCCCGGCGTGGCCGCGGCGGGCAACCTGCTGGCCAGCGCCAAGGTGGTCGAGGCCCTGGCCCACGCCTTTGTCGACACCTGTTGTACCAACGCCGACGCCGTGCGCCAGGGCGCAACGCCCGAGTACCGCGACGACTATGAGGCGTACCTGCTCGAGGGACTGATCGACGCCCTGGAGGTCGCCTTGGTAGAGGGAGGCGACGTCAGAGGCACGCGCTCCGCCGCCCTGCGTATCGAGTCGTTTACCCAGGCCCCCCTCGATCTGCGTGTCGATTGGTGTGAGGGCGATATCGCGGGCGAGTTGCGCGCCCTGGCCAGGCGTGTGCGCGCGCCAGCCTTTGCCGACTTTCTGGCGTCCCTGCCGCGTCGCTGACGCCATTCCTTCTTTATTCCGGTGCCTCAAGGCACCCGATCTGGAGATATCATGACCGCTGACCACGAGACCATGACGCTCGGCGCACAACTGCTCGAGCGCCTCGACGAGGCTGCGTGTTTCTCGGAGCCTGGTGCCGGCGTGACCCGGCTGTTCTGCTCGGAGCAACACCGCCAGGTACTCGAACTTATCGCCGATTGGATGCGCCGGGCCGGACTTGAGCCCGAAATGGATGCCTCCGGGAATCTGGTTGGGCGATGCGACAAGGCGCGCGCCGGCGCGCGCACGCTGATCATGGGGTCACACCAGGACACCGTGGTCGAAGGTGGCAAGTATGACGGCATGCTCGGCGTAGCGCTGCCGCTGCTGGCGCTGGAGCGATTGAAGAAGGATGGGATCGAGCTCGACTACGGCGTCGAAGTGGTGGCCTTCGGTGATGAGGAGGGGACCCGCTTTCAGTCGACGCTGATCGGCAGTCGTGCCCTGGCCGGTACCTTCGATCCTGCCAGCCTGGAGGCCAGGGATGCCGATGGCATCAGCGTGGGCGAGGCGCTTCGGGCCTTTGGTGGTGATCCTGAGCAAATTCCGTCATTGGCCCGAGACCCTGACTCGGTGCTGGGCTTCGTCGAGGTCCACATCGAACAGGGGCCGGTGCTCGAACGGCGCGATCACGCTCTCGGCGTGGTGACCTCCTTGACCGGGATCGAGCGTCACCGGCTGACGGTGGCCGGCAAGGCAGGCCACGCTGGCACCACGCCGATGCCGGGCCGTCGCGATGCGTTGGTGGGGGCTGCCGAGATGATCGCCGAGGTCGACCGCATCCTTAACGCCACCGAGGATTTTGTCGGGGTGGTGGGTAAGCTGGAGGTACGCCCCAACGCGGTCAACGTGATTCCTGCCGAGGTGGTGTTCACCCTCGAGCTGCGCTCTCCCCACGCCGAGGTTCGGCGTCGTGGTCGCGAGGACATTCTGGCCGCCTGCCGACAACTGGCACAGGCGCGCGAGTTGTCACTGACGGTGGAGACGACCTATGAGGCCGAGGCGGTGGCCTGCGCGGACTGGCTGATCGAGGCCTTGGGGGATGCCTGCCAACGGTGTGATGAGCCGGCTGATCTGCTGTTCAGCGGCGCCGGTCATGACGGTCTGGCGATGTGCGACCTGACCGGTATCGGCATGTTGTTCGTGCGTTGTACCGATGGCCTGAGTCACCATCCGGACGAAGCCATCACCGCGGCCGACGGTGAGGCGGCCACTCGTGTACTGATGCAATTTCTCAAGGACCTGACTCCGAAAGCGCAATAGGCGTCGTCGAGGGAGGGCAAGGCACTCGCACCTCCGCCTCTGATGGTCGTTAACCTTCGTTGAGAAACCCGCGTCTTACCTGCGCCTCGTTGTCGTGCATCACCGCCTGGGCTTCCAGCAGATGCTCGCGCATCAGGGTGCGGGCGCGTTCTCCGTCGCCGGCCTCGATGGCGTCGAGCAGCCAGGCGTGATATTGGCAGCCGGCGGGACCGATATGGTGGTCACCGGGCTCGTATAGCCGCCGATAGACGGTGAGGTCTGACAGCACCTGGGCGGTGAAGCGAATGATGAAGGCCAGCAAGGGGTTGCCGCCGGAAAGCTGCGCCAGTTGCTCATGGAAGTCCAGCGAGTCGATGTGCTGCTGGCGCTCGGCGTCGAGGTCGCAGGCGGGCTCGGCGTAGCTCACAAGCGACTGGCGCAGCCTGACGATGTCCGAAGCCTCGACCTGACCCGCCAGCGAGGCTACCAGCTCCGGTTCCAGCGCCAGGCGGATCTGGTAGATGTCGCGGATCGAGATGTCCTTGAAATAGAGATAGTGGCTGAGCAGCGAGATGGCGCGGGATTCGCTCATCTCGCGGATAAACACGCCGCCGCCGGGGCCGGTGCGCGTCTCGACCAGCCCCTGGGCCTCCAGCACCCGGGTGCTTTCGCGAACCGTGCCCTTGGAGGCGCCGAGGATCTCCATCAACTCCGCCTCACCGGGCAGGCGATCACCCGGTGACAGCTCGCGCTCGACGATCCAGCCCTTGATGGTCTCTGCCAATTGATAGGGTCGTCTGCGAGGTGTCGATCCGGTCATGTTGGTCTCTCGTCGATGATGAAACCACAGCATATCAGAGCTCATGACGGACTGGCCGCCACCTCGTCGGTCAGGGCTGCCGCGACTGCGCAGGGCTGGACGGCAAAGATTTTGTGAATATTAGTTACATTTAGTAACAGTATGGCTATTCTAGAAGCCAAAGGGTGAAGCCTGTGCCTGAAGTGGCCTAAGCCGGTTAGACCGCAGTGCCCGTGAGGGGGTTACGGGTGACTTTATCTGCCACTCTGTGTGCAGCGTTTGTGTGGTGGTGGCGCCATCGACAATCTGTGGAGGCCTTTCGATGTCCTTTCGTGCTCGGCTACTGCTGGTGATGCTGGTCCTGACCATCGGGATCCAGCTGGTCGTGTCATGGGCGGTACTCAGTGCGCTCAAGACGACCGCCATGGAGCAGGGCGAGAAGGAACTGGGCGTGGCCTCCGGCGTGGCGCAAGCCCTGCTCGATGGCTGGGGCCAGCAATTGCTGCACAGTGTGGATCTGCTGGTGGAAGATCCGCGTTTCCGCGAGGCCATCGACCCGCTCGACAGCGCGGTGCGAGTGGACGTGCTTGGCGAGTACGCGGAGCGCATGGGTGCCAACATGGTGAGCCTGCTCGATGATGAGGGCCGTGTGATGGTGTCGAGCCATCATGATGCCGGGGCCACGGATGCTTTCCCTGACCTCCGGGATCAGGCGAGACGCACCGATGGGACCATCACCCTGTTCATTCATGATGGCGAGGCCTTTCAACTTGTCCTGCATCCGGTGCGGGGGACGACGTCCGTGGGCTGGCTGGTCATGGGGTTTCGCCTGGACGAGGACATGGCAACGGCGCTGTCGGCGCTGATTCGCAGCGACACCCATTTCGAGGTGCAGGTGGGTGAAGGTGAGGACGTTGGCCTTGTGGGGAGCGAGGGTCTGCGCCGAGCCTCGACGCTGTTCGAGGATGCAAAGGGGCGTATCCAGCTCGTGGTGGAACGTTCCTACGAGACTCTGCTGGCCGACTATCAGGCGATAAAGCGCCAGCTGGCCATCATCCTGGCGATCAGCCTGGCGCTGATGCTGGTGGCCGCCAGCTTGATCGCTAGAGGCGTGAGTCTGCCGCTGTTGCGGCTGGTCGGGGCGGCCAAGAGTGTGGGGCGTGGGGAACCTCTGGATCTCGATCGACTTCCCCGCAAGGGAGAATTTGGTCTACTGTCCTCGACCATGCTGAAGATGCAGAACGACCTGGTGCGCCGGGAAGCCGACATTCGCAAGCGCTCACGCCAGGACCAGTTGACCGGGCTAGGCAATCGCCAATGCGCCAACGAGGATATCGAGGCTGCCATCGCCACCGGGCGTCCCTTTACCCTGCTGCGGCTGACCATCAACCATATGCGCCGGATCAACGACACCTTCGGCCATGACTTCGGTGATCAGGTACTGAGTACGCTGGCCGGACGCCTGGCGGATCTGCCGGCACCCAAGGCAGGGGCTTACCGTCTCAGTGGCGACGAATTCCTGCTGCTGCTGTCAGTGTCTCACCTCGACCCGCTGTGGCTTGAGGATACGCATCGTCGACTGACCCGGGCGATTCGTCTGGATGGGTCGCCGGTGACACTCGATTGCGCCATGGGCGAGGCGCGCTATCCGGAGCATGGCGGCGAGGCCAACCTGCTGCTGCGGCGGGCCGAGATCGCACTGGATCGAGCACGTCAGCTACGCCAGTCCTATCAGTGTTACCTGCACGGCCAGGACGAACGCCATCTGCGCCATCTGTCTCTGGTGCGTGATCTCCAGCACGCCGCCAGCAACGGTGAGTTCTCGCTGCGTTATCAACCCCAGGTGTCGGCCCTGACAGGACGGGCCCTCGGCATGGAGGCACTACTGCGGTGGGATCACCCCAGGCTCGGACGCATTCCTCCGGATGAATTCATTGCCCTGGCCGAACGCTCGGGGCTGATCCACCAGCTGACCCAGTGGGTCATCGACACCGGCTGCCAGCAGCTGGCCAGGTGGAGCGAGGCAGGGCTCAATGTGCGCCTCGGGGTGAATATCTCGGCCATGGACCTGCAGCAGCCAGGGTTGATCAAGCGGGTCGAGCGGGCGCTGGACCGCCATGGCCTGCGCGGCGAGTGTCTGTGCATCGAGCTCACCGAGAGCGCGCTGATGGAATCGCCGGAGATGGGGGCGCGCAAGCTGCAGTCATTGCGCGCCATGGGGGTGGAGCTGGCCATCGATGACTATGGAACAGGCTATTCGTCGCTGGCCCAGCTCAAGCGCATGCCGGTCCAGGAGCTGAAGATCGACAAGTCTTTCGTCATGCAGCTGGTGAAGGGGTCCGAGGACGACGTCATCGTGTCCTCCACGATCGAGCTTGCTCACCATCTGGGGCTCAGCGTGGTCGCCGAGGGGGTGGAAGACCAGACGGTGGCGGACCACCTGGCGGAGCAAGGCTGCCATATGCTGCAGGGCTTCCTGATTTCACGACCAATGACCGCCGAGGCCGCCACCGAGTGGCTGCGCAGTCGCGTCGGGGACGGCATCCGCGACGCCGCCAACGAAGAACTGCGCTGAGCCTTGACGACGCTGCTTCAGGCGAAGCCGCCATTGGCGCGGATGACCTGGCCATTGATCCACTCGGCCTCGGGGCTTAGCAGGAAGGCGATCACCGCGGCGATGTCACGCGGTTGGCCCAGTCGCTCCAGTGGTGGCATATGGGTGAACCTTTCGATCTGTTCCTCGGTCTTGCCCGAGCGGAACAGTTCGGTATCCACCGGTCCCGGCGCTACCGCGTTGACGGTGATCCGCCTGCCGCGCAACTCGCCGGCAAACACCCGGGTCAGCGACTCCACCGCAGCCTTGGTGGCGTTGTAGAGCCCGTAGCCAGGCAGATTCAGCGCCAGCGCGCTGCTCGACAGGTTGACGATTCGGCCGCCATCTTCCAGGCGCGAGGCGGCTTCCCTCAGGGTGTTGAAGGTGCCGCGCGTGTTGGTCTCGAAGTGCGTGTCGTAGTCGTCGTCCGCCGCCTCGGCGATGGGCACCGCCTTGAGCACGCCGGCATTGTTCACCAGCGCATCGACGCGACCGAAGCGCTGCATGGCAGTGTCGAAAAGCTGCGCCACTTCGTCGGTGCGTGAGATGTCTGCCTGAACGGCCAGCGCCGCGCCGCCCTGGGCCAGGATCTCCTCGACCAGGCCGTCGGCGACCTCGCGGTGATGGGCGTAGTTGACGATCACTGCATAGCCATCGTTGGCCAGACGCCGACTGATGTCGGCCCCGATACCGCGTGAGCCACCGGTGATGATGGCGACCTTGGGAGAGTCGGATTCGCTCATGCTTCAGGCCTCTGGGGGTGCGTCGTAAACCTGGGGGCGCCGCCGATGGACAAGCCGAAAGCGGCGGCATGTGAGCAGCGATTCAGCGCAGTGCGATCGGTGGATCATCGAGCCCACGTACGCCGGGAAGCGCTTCGCTCAGGTCGAACAGGAAGGTAGCGCCGTCCTGGCGGCCTTCCTTGTGTTCTCGCTGTCCTTCGGTGGCGGTGGTGATCAGCAGGGTGGTCAGCTCACGCCCGCCGAAGGCCGGGCAGGAGGGCTGGTCGGCGTTGACCCTGACATGACCGACCTCCTCGCCATCCGGCGTCAGCCGGGCAACCCGCCCTGACCCCCATAGCGCCAGCCACATGTAGCCATCGGCATCGATCACTGCGCCGTCCGGGTTTCCCGGGTCGTCGTTGAAGTCCGCCCAGGGTTCGGGCTCGGCCAATTGTTCGGGCCTTGCCGCCACCCCGTCCTGAAGGAAGGCGCCGCCATCCTGGCGCAACGGGAAGCCCTCGGCGTCGAGCGCCCAGCGCATGACCACCCCGGTGGCGGTGTCGGTGAAGTAGCCAAGGCGACCATCCGGTGAAAAGCACAGGGCATTGGGTATGGTGATGTCTTGCTTCAGGCAGAAGACCTCGCCGCGGTACAGGCGATAGAGGCTGCCGGCTGCGGCTTCGGCGGCCTTGCCCATGGTCGAGAACCACAGCCCGCCGTGGCGATCGATGCGCGCATCGTTGCTGCGCGTCACCGGGTTGGCAGCCTCGACCTCGCGCCAAGGTGACACGCCGCCGTGGGCGTGGTCGCGTTCCTTGAGGCCGTGTTCGGTGACCAGCAGATCATCACCGCTGGTCAAGGGGGCGGCGAAGGACACCAGCTCGTCCAGCGCCTGGGACCGATGATCGCCGTCTTCGAGGCGGTAGCGATGGAAGCGGCGCCCGAGGATATCGAGCCAGCGAAACTCGCCACGCCGGGCGTCCCAGCTGGGGCCCTCGCCGAGTTCGCAGGGTGCCTCGACGATGGCGCGAGCCTCGCCAAGGCAGGGGGATGCGGAACGGGACATGACGTCTCCTCGAACTTGGCGGATGGCTCCTTGGGGCGCGCATCCACCAGGACTGTTGTCATTGTTCGGCAACGCGATCAGCCGTCGCTCACCACTCGGCGACGGAGCCGTCATCGTGCTGCCATACCGGGTTGCGCCAGCGGTGTCCGACCTTGGCGCGTTCCTCGACGAACGCCTCGTTGATCTCGACGCCCAGGCCGGGTCCCTCGGGAATGGCACAGAAGCCGTCCTCGATCGCCAGCGCGTTCTTGTCGACCAGATAGTCGAGCACGTCGTTGTCCTTGTTGTAGTGGATGCCCATGCTCTGTTCCTGGATAAAGGCATTGTGACATACCGCATCCAGCTGCAGCGACGCCGCCAGGGTCAGCGGGCCCAGCGGGCAGTGGGGAGCCAGGGCCACGTCGTAGGCCGAGGCCAGGGTGGCGATCTTCAAGCCTTCACTGATGCCGCCGCAGTGAGACAGGTCCGGCTGGACGATATCGACCATGTTGTCGGCGAGCAGGTCACGGAAGGCGAAACGGGTGTGCAGGCGTTCGCCGGTGGCGATCGGGGTGGCCAGATCCTGGGCGATGGTCTTGAGCACCGGCAGGTGCTCGGGTGCCACCGGCTCCTCGATGAACATCAGGTGATAGGGCTCGAGCTCGCGCATCAGCGTCTTGGCCATGGGCCGATGGACACGGCCATGGAAGTCCACCGCGATGCCCACGTCGGGGCCGACGGCGTCGCGAGCCTCGGCGACGCGGGCCACCGCCTCGTCGATCTTGCGATGGCTGTCGACGATCTGCATCTCCGGCGTGCCGTTCATCTTGAAGGCGGTAAATCCCTGATCGGTCAGTGCCTTGGCGCCGGCACCCACGTCGGCGGGACGATCGCCGCCGGTCCAGGCGTACATGCGCATGCGATCACGCACCTTGCCGCCCAGCAGTTGATGCACCGGGACGCCGAGTTCGCGGCCCTTGAGGTCCCACAGCGCCTGGTCGATGCCGGCGATGGCGGACATCAGAATCGGGCCGCCGCGATAGAAGCCGGCCCGGTACATGACGTTCCACAGGTGCTCGATATTGCGCGGATCCTGGCCGATCAGGTAGTCCGACAGCTCGTGCACTGCGGCTTCCACGGTGGCGGCCCGGCCCTCGATGACCGGCTCGCCCCAGCCGTAGACGCCCTCGTCGGTCTCGATCTTCAGAAAGCACCAGCGCGGCGGAACCTGCCAGGTCTTGAGTCGGGTGATCTTCATGGTCGATGCCTCTTGTGGGGGCCTGCTTGGCCCGATGTCGATGGGGTTGGGTGAAGCGAGCGGACGGGCTTAAAGGTGTCGCGACGCCGGTGTCGTGATGCCACTGGCCGGGAGCGTCTTGTCCAGGTCACGTGCGGTGCGCTCGAGCAGCAGTTCGGTGGCGTGGCGGGCCTGCTCTGGCTGCCTCAGGCGAATCGCCTCGAGTAGCTGGCGGTGGCGCTCCAGGCTGTCGCTGAGTCCACGCGCATGGCCGCCTGCTGCGTCGTCCGTGTGGTCGTCAGAGGAACTCCCGGCATGGCGCTGCGAGCGCTGGATCAGGGCCACGATGGAGGGCCTCAACAGCAGCCCCATCTGGCGCCAGACCAGGTTGTGGCTGGCGCGATAGATGGCGTCGTGAAAGGCCACATCGTGCTCGGCGTGGGCCAGTCGTTGCGAGGGCGCATCGGCGGTCTCCCGCATGCCTTCAAAGGCGCGTTCGATGCGTGCCAGGTCTTCGCCGGAGGCGTTAAGCGCCGCCAGCTCGCCGATATAGGGTTCCGCTGCCAGGCGAAAGGCAAACACCGCCTCGACCAGTTGCGGGTGGGGCGCGTCCAGGCTGGCCATCCAGCCGCTCATCTGCGGATCCAGCAGATGCCAGTCGACGATATCGCGCACCACGGTGCCGCGACCGGCGGTGCGCTCGATCAGACCCGCCGCGCTGAGTTCGCCCAGGGCGTTACGCACCCGATTGCGGCTGGCCTCGAAGTGCTGGCACAGATCCAGCTCCCGAGGAAACAGATCCCCCGGCTGCCAGTGTCCCGACAGAATCGCCCGTGCCAGTACCTCGGCCAGCGCCGCGGCACCGCGACCCTCGGCGGGCCTCGGGAGTGAAGCGAGAGCGTCCATCCAGGCCTCCATAATGTTCGACGTTACTATAGTTAATGTCTGACATTTTAGGCAAGGCAGGAATGCCTCGAATGGGGTAGACCTTGGTGGAAGGAGCGGTGCTGAACGCGTGCGCTTGTTAGCTCGCCGATTAGTGGCTGCCTGATTCTCGGCAGCCTCCGTCATTACCTTTATCTACTGATCGAGTTTCAGAGCAGCGTCGATCCCTTCATGGCGCTACGCATCATGACCTACGTGGGTCTGCTGTATCAGGACCTGGTAAAGCAGAGAAAGTTGGCCAGCAAGCGCAGCTTGCCGCCGGTACTGCCCATCGTCCTCTACAATGGAGAAAGGCGCTGGAGTGCCGCGAAGGAGCTGTCCGAACTGATTCATCCCGCAGCGGCACAACTGGCTCGCTACCAACCCTCGCAGTCCTATCTGCTGCTGGATGAAGGTGCAATCGTCGCCGACGAGCGCTGGCCTACGGACACCCGCAACCTGGTTGCCGCTATCTTTCGGCTGGAGTATCACCACAGCCAACAGGACGTGATCGACACCATCGGCCAGTTGGTGGAGTGGTTGAAATCACCCGGGCAGGCTCGGCTGCGGCGCCACTTCGCGACATGGATCAAGCGTGTCCTGCTGCCCAATTGGGTGCCGGGCGGGAACGACGACCACGAGCAGTGGCAGGCGCTCAATGACCTTGAGGAGGTACACACCATGCTGTCGGAACGTGCCAAACGATGGCCTGAACAGTGGAAGCAGAAGGGACTCGAGGAAGGGCGCGAGGAAGGGCGCCTGGAAGCCGCGCGTAACCTGCTTGCGCGCACCGCCATGGATGACCGCGAAATCGCAGAAATCTGTGAACTCGAGCTTGAGCAGGTGGCGGAGCTGAGAAGACAAGCATAAGGCAGGACAGCAGTGAATAAGGCCCACCTCCTGCTTTCCAGATGGCCCCATCCGGCGCCGATGACGCTCTCTCAATCGAATGTCTGAGGAAGCCCCGTCCAGTCCGGCAACTCCAATCCACCCAAGTGCATCTCGATGGTCAGCTCGGGTTCACGGGCGCACAGGCTCAGGGTGAGGCGGTCATCCTGGGCCTGCCAGGCGTAGAGGGGATCGCTCGACTGCTGACTATTCGAATGGCTATTGGAATGGCTATTTGAATGGCTGATTATGTCGGTCAGATCAGGCGCCATCAATGAGCCGATGCGGGTGGCAAGGACGTGGTCCGGGGGCTGGCCTTCGAGACAGCCGAGCTTGTAGTGAGCCTCGTACAGGGTCCAGGCGCGGTAGAAGGCTGCCAGGGCATCCGGCGCCCGCTGGATGGCCCTGCGTACGCTGGCTTCGGGCAGCGTCGCGATCAGGCCATCGAGGCGGCTTCGGTGACGCTGTCGCTGTCGCCGGTCGGGACATTCGATATCCAGCCCTACCGGCACCTCGGCGAGCCCAGCGACGACCAGGCTGCCGCTGTGGCTGAGGCACGTGGTCCAGGGCGAGGGTAGCCCGGGGTGGCGAGGCGGCCCGGCACCGCGGGGCGACCAGCCCGCCACAGGGCAGTCAAAGCCGAGTCCGGCGGCGAGTCGGCTGAGCCGTTCACGACCCAGGTGCGAGGCAGCCTCGCCGCGAATGCCTGCTTGAATGCGTCGCGGCTGTCGTCCGTTGTCGTGTCCTTGGCGTGCTTGCTGCGACCCAATTCCCTGTAGTCTCCCCCGTGCCGCACCCTGATCGGGCGTGCCGCTGGCCGGCAGTTCGGCGATGGCCAGCAGCAGGCGTGGGAGACGAGCCTCAGCGCAGGGTGACGACATCGCCCTTCAGCGCGACACCGGCCATCAAGGCGCCGGCGTGGCACTCGTACTCGCTGGTCGAGGCGCGTGCGTTCCTGTCGTAGAAGCTCTCGATATTGACCACGGCGTTGCCGCCCTGCTGGCGGGCACTATCCTGGAGCGCGATCAGCGCCGACAGCATGACCCAGCGACAGGCCTCTTCGTCGGTCTTGTTGAAGGCGTTGGTCTTGCGGCTGGTGACCACCTCACCGAAGTCCTGGCTGACGTTGCCGCCGGCATCGGCAAACACCAAGCGGATGTTCGGGTCCAGCTTCTCCTGGGCGGCCGGTGTGGCCAGGGCTTCCTGGATCGGCAGGAAGTAGGGGGTGTCCCTGGCTTGTGCGCTGGCGGCTGCGCCAAGGCCTGCGATCAGTAGCGTCGGTGCGAGGATTCCCTTTCTCATGGTGTCGTTTCCTTTCTTTTTGGTGGGAGGCCTGGTGGCCCCTTGGGCTTCAGCTACGGCCAGCGGCGGAAGATCAAGGAGGTGTTGATGCCGCCGAAGGCAAAGTTGTTGCTCATCACGTACTCGCAGTCGATGCGTCGGCCCTCGCCGCGCAGGTAGTCGAGCTCTGCACAGGCCGGGTCAGGATGGTCGAGATTGAGGGTGGGGTGAAACCAGCCCTCGCGCATCATCTCGATGGCGACCCAGGCCTCGAGGGCTCCGCAGGCCCCCAGGGTGTGGCCGGTGAAGCTCTTGAAGGCGCTGACCGGCTGGCGCTCGCCGAATACTGCCCGGGTTGCCTGGCTCTCGGCGATGTCGCCACGATCGGTGGCGGTGCCGTGGGCGCTGACGTAGCCGATCTGGGCGGGGCTGACGCCGGCATCGTCGAGGGACTGGCGAATCGCGCGCTCCATCATGGCGGCGTCGGGCTGGGTGACGTGGCGGCCATCGCTGTTGGTGCCGAAGCCGACCAGTTCGGCGTAGATGCGGGCGCCGCGAGCCTGGGCATGCTCCAGGTCCTCGAGGATCAGGCTACCGGCGCCTTCACCGATCACCAGGCCGTCGCGGTCGCGGTCGAAGGGGCGCGGCGTTGCCTCGGGGGTGTCGTTGCGGGTGCTGGTGGCGAACAGGGTGTCGAAGACCGCCGCCTCCGAGGCGGACAGTTCCTCGCAGCCGCCGGCGATCATCGCCTTCTGACGGCCGAAGCGGATCGCCTCGTAGGCGTAGCCGATGCCCTGGCTGCCTGAGGTGCAGGCGCTTGAGGTGGTGTGAATCCGTCCCCGTAGGCCGAGAAAGACGCCGATATTGACCGGCGCGGTGTGGGCCATCATGCGGATGTAGGAATTGGCGTTGAGGCCGTCGGTGGACTTGTTGATCAGCATGTTGCCGAAGTCGGCCACGGCGTCGGGCTCGCCGGCGGAGGCCCCGTAGGCGATGCCCATCTCGCCGCTGCCCAGCAGGTCGCTGTCGAGCAGCCCGGCATCCTCGAGCGCCAGCTCGCTGGCGCGGGTGGCCATGCGCGCGCCGCGCCCCATGCTACGCAGGGCCTTGCGATGGTAGTGGGCGGGCAGGCTGAAGTCTTCCACCGGGGCGCCGAGGCGAGTGTTGAGCCCATCGTAGACGTCCCACTCGGGAAGGTGGCGAATTCCACTTTCACCGCGCTGCAGTCGGGTCTTGATCGTGTCCCAGTCGTTGCCGACGGGAGAAAAGCCGGCCATGCCGGTGACCACCACGCGGCGGCCAAGTCCATCGGCTCGATGTCCATTGTGATGCATCAGCAGAGGCCTCCATTGACGGCGATGACCTGGCGGGTGATATAGCCTGCGTCCTCGGAGCACAGGAAGCTGACGGTGGCGGCCACTTCCTCGGCGCGACCGCTGCGGCGCATCGGAATCGCCTTCAGCGCTTCCTCGCTGGCCAGACCCTCGGTCATGTCGGTGTCGATCAGTCCCGGGGCCACGGCGTTGACGGTGATCCGGCGCTTGGCCAGCTCCACCGCCAGGGCCTTCACCGCGCCGATCAGGCCGGCCTTGGCGGCGCTGTAGTTGACCTGGCCACGATTGCCCATGATCCCCGACACCGACGACATGACCACGATGCGGCCTGGCCTGCGGCGTCGCACCATGGGCATGGTGATCGGCTTGACCACGTTGTAGAAACCGTTGAGACCGGTATCGATGACGCTGTCCCAGTCGTCATCGGTAAGCGCAGGGAAGGCGCCGTCGGCGGTGATGCCGGCGTTGCAGACCACCCCGTGGTAGGCGCCGTGGACCTCCATGTCGGCCTCGAGAGCGGCTCTGGCGGCGTCTCTGTCGATGACGTCGAAGCAGAGCACGCGGGCGTCACGGCCTAGGGCGCGAACTTCGTCGGCCACCTGTTCGGCGGCGTCACGGCGGCTGCGGCAGTGGACCACGATATCGAAGCCATCGCGGGCGAGCCTCAGGGCGATGGCGCGGCCAATGCCCCGACTGGAGCCGGTGACGAGCAGGGTATCGGTCATGGCGCTGAATCCTCGAGCATGGCCGACAGGGTCTCGGCGCTGTCGGGTTGAAAGACGTTGAGGGTGGCGTGGGCCAGGTGCCGATCCTCGGTGTCGCGCAGTTCACCACGAAAGGCGCCGAGTCCATTGTCGGCGCGGTAGTCGAGTTCGACCTTGACCTCGACAGGGGAATCGAAGACGAAATGCTCGACGTCGCAGTGATAGTGCCGTGAGCCCAACAGAAAGCCGATCCGGGGTTCGCCTCCGGCCTCGCGGGCGGCCCGCCCGGACCAGGCGGCAATGGCCTGGGCCAGCCACTCCAGGCCGACCCAGCCGGGAATGCCGTGGTCATTGGCAAAGGGGTCCTGCCGGTCGGGCGTGATACGGGCGATCAGATGTTCCTCACCGATCTCCAGCACGCTGTCGAGCAGGCACATGGCGCCGGAGTGGGGCACCAGGTCGGCGATAGGGGGCAGCGCGTCTGCACTGCCGGATGAAGAGGCATCAGTGGACATAAGGGGTGCTGTCACGGGAGTCGGAAGTGTCGTCATGGCGCGCGCTCCATCACCAGGGCGATATTGTTCCCACCAAAGGCGAAGGCGTTGGTCAGGGTACGGCGCACCTCGGTGGCTGGCGTCGTATCAGATCCGCACAGCGAAAGCGCGGGCAGTTGCGGGTCTGCTGCGTGCAGATGTGGCGGCCGCCGGTTGTGGTGCATGGCCAGCCAGCAGAAGGCTGCCTCCAGCGCGCCGCAGGCGCCCAGAGTGTGGCCGGTGAGGCTCTTGGTCGAGCCACAGGCCACGCCATCGGGGAAGGCTTGAGCGACCGCCCGGGACTCCATGCTGTCGTTCTGTCGGGTGGCGGTGCCGTGGAGATTCAGATAGTCGATCTGATCCGGACCGAGGCCGGCCATCTCGAGAGCGGCGCGCATGGCCTCCAGAGCGCCCATGCCGTCGGGGCGAGGGGCGGAGATATGGTGGGCGTCGCTGGTCTCGCCGCAGCCGCTGAGCTGAACGCCACCGGGTTCGGCGGTGACCAGGAACAGTGCGGCGCCTTCGCCCAGATTGATGCCGGCGCGATCCTCGGCGAAGGGGCGACAGGGCTCGTCGCTGACCGCCTCGAGGGCGGCGAAGCCGTTCACCGTAAGTCCGCACAGGCTGTCGGCGCCGCCGGCGATGACGGCGTCGCACAGCCCCGCCTTGAGCATCCGCCTGGCGCTGGCCAGGGCCTTGGCGCTGGAGGTGCAGGCGGTCGACAGGGTATAGGCGGTGATCAGACGGATATCCGGCCGCTCGGCGGCCAGGCGCCAGGCCAGAAAGTCGGACGCTGCGCCGATCTCGTGGCGGCAGTAGTTGAAGGGCTCCGGCCACTGGCCGCTGGCGGCACGATGGGCCACCGCCGCCTCGGTCTCGCCGATACCGGAGGTGCTGGTGCCCAGCACGACACCCAGGCGTGCCCCGGGATGGCTGGCAAGGTAGTCATCAAGGGTCGGCCGCAGACGCGCGAAAGCGGCGTCCAGCAGGCGATTGTTGCGCGAACGATGGCGCGCCGGCCAGTCACCGTCGTCGGGCAACGGCGTGGTCACGGTGCCCAGCCACAGCGGCCTGCCGGGGGTGTATTCATCGTTTCGTACCAGACCGTGCTGGCCGTCGAACAGCCGCGCGGCGATGGTCGAGAGGTCATCCCCCAGGGGGCAGACCAGTGCCGGCGCATGCAGTCGGCAGGGTGTCTGCGCAGGTGTCACGTCGAGGGGCATGGTGAATCGGTCACTGCGTTATGGTTGGTGGTGGTCGTGCTGACGCTGCTGTTCGGGCTTTTGTTCTCGCGGGCATCCGGGGAGGGCGCGAGGGTCGCCACGCTGAGCCGGTAGTCAGCCTCGATATCATGAATCACGTGGCAGGTCGGCGTCATCTCGAGTCGCACCGCCAGGCGGCCCTGATGATAGATGCGGCGCTCGTGGTCGCGCTGCGCGAGCGACCAGTCACTGCCGGCGAAGGCCTCGCGCAGGCGTGCTTCGGGCCACAGGCTGAAACTCAGGCGGCTGGCCAGCCAGTCGGCGCTGAAAGGCGGCTCGAAGGCGGCGCCCGGAGCGAAGCGCGCGCCCTCGTCATCCTGCACCAGGGTCAGCAGTCGCTGGCCCTGAGGGCTTATCAGCGCCAACTGAAGCTGCTGGTGGTCATGACGCAGCACGCCGAGCAGCACGCGGCGCTCGCCCTGGTGCTCGAAGGTCAGCCGCTGGGTCTGAGCGCTGATGGGCGCAAGCGTGTGCAGTGCCGGCATCGGCGCCACGCCTGGACCCAACCCGCAGGCGCCGAGCAGGCAGAGTATCACCAGCGCCGCGAAGGACCTGCCTGGCCCACGCAGCCTGGCCCAGGGGCACGACCACCCGCCATTTGGCGGGTGGCGCGGGAGCGTAGAGCGCACCTTCACGGAGCGACGGCCTGGCTGTCCAGTTCGCAACGCTCGGCCAGGCTGGTGAGGCGTCGACGGCTGGCGGCGACAAAGGGGTTGTCGATGTCCCAGGCGTATCCCGCCAGCACCGAGGCGATCATCTGACGCACCCGGGGCTGTTGATCCGGATGGAAGATGACGCGTGGCAGGCGGCCGTCGTACCAGGCATCGACAAACTCGCGGAAGGTGGCGACACCACGGCGCAGCGGTGCTTCAAAGTCCTGCGCCCAGTCCACGGCGTCGCCGTCGAGCTGGTCTGCGACCAGTGGCGCCGCGCGCAGCGCCGAGTCCAGCGCGATGGTGACGCCGGAAGAGAACACCGGATCGAGAAACTCGCCGGCATTGCCGAGGATCGCGAAGCCCGGCCCGTGCAGGCGGGTGATATCGGCGGAGTAACCGTCGATGCGCTGGACCTCGCGGGTGGCCGTCGCGTCCTTGAGCAAGCGAGCGTAGCGGGGCTCCTGACCCAGCATCGCCCACAGCCGCTGGTCGTCGCTGTCGCCGGCGCTCTCGAGCAGCTCGGGACTGGCGACGACGCCGACGGAGGCCCGCCCGTCACGGAACGGGATCAGCCAGTACCACACGTCCGGGTGGGTCGGGTGGACGCCGATCAGAATCTTGTCGCGGTCATGCTCGGCGCGATCGATACGGTCTTCGACGTGGGTGAACAGCGCACAGCGAGTGGCCAGGCTGGAGGGGCGGTCAAGCGCCTCCAGGCGTGCCAGCACGCGGCCATAGCCGCTGGCATCGAGGACGAAGCGGGCTTCGATGTCGAAGCACTTCCCGTCATCGTCGACACAGCTCAGTCGCGGCCTGAACGGATCGGCGCGAAAGTCGCTGACGCTGACGCCGAAGTCGACGCGCGCGCCCGCCGCCCTGGCGCCCTCGATCAGGCGCTGGTCGAAGTCGTCACGGGGCACCTGCCAGGTGGTGCCGGGGCCATCGCTGAACTTGTCACGGAAATCGATGGCCGCGTAGTCGTCGCCCCGGCAAAAGGCGGCGCCATTTTTCGGCTGGTAGCCACCGGCCTTGGCCGCCTCGAGCAGGCCGCAGCGCTCCAGGTGCACCATGCACTGGGGCAGCAGGCTTTCGCCGATGACGAAGCGCGGAAAGTGGGTGCGCTCCAGCACCCTGACCGAATAGCCCTTGCGCGCAAGCCAGGCCGCGGCCGCCGCGCCCGAGGGGCCGGCACCGATGATGGCGACGTCGGTATCAGGTCGATCTTCCATGGGATGAACTCTCCAGTTCTTGGGTGTCGCTTCCTGCGACACCCCGGTGGGCGGCCACGCCAGCGCGTTCCGTCGCGCCTCGGGCCAGGGGGGCCAGGCACCAGGTGGCAACCAGTCCGATCAGGCAGGTCTGACCAAGAAAGTGCAGTGCCGGCGTGGCGCTGAAAGCCAACAGGCCGAACGCCAGCAGGCTGGACGCGCAGGACAGGCTGATCGCTAGCCATGCGCCAGGGTCTTGCGGGTGCTCGGTGCTGAAGATACCGGCGTCGAGGCCGATGCCGAGCACCAGCAAAAGGCCCAGCAGGTGAAACAGGGTCAGGCCGGTGTGGCTCAGTGCGTAGAGACCCAGGGTGATGATCACTGCGCCCACCGGCGGCAGCAGCACCCGCCAGGCGTGGCGACGGTAGCGCAGGCCGAACACCACCACCAGCAGTGCCAGGGCGAGTGCCAGCCAGCGCACCAGCTCTTCGCTGAGCAAGGCGAGCTGCTGCGACAGCGCCGCGACCCGATCGCGGTAGATCACGTCCGGTGACTCGGCGAGCTGCGTCAGCGCCTTCGATGCGGTGGCGTCCACCTCACCGATGGTGATCAGGGCGGCGGGGCGTTCGAGGCCATCGAGCCAGAGCGCACGGTCGGCTTCGCCGGCGCGGCTCGACAGCCAGGTCTGCGGGGACAGGTAGGGCACCTCGTGCAGAGGATCTTCAAGGCGCGGGATCAGCGTCGAGGGCAAGCCGGCGGCCGTCAGCAGCTCCGGCAGGGCCGCGGCGTAGCGCTCGCGCACCCGTTCGAGGTTGTGCTCCTGGGTCTGCATCGACGGTACCGCCTGGGCCAGGTGGCGATGGGAGGACAGGTGGCCCTCCCGTTCGAGCCGGGACAGCGGCTCGTCAAGCTGTTCCAGGCGCTTCAGCAAGGCATCCGGGGTCTCGCCGCTGACGATCAGGTAGCGGAAGTTGGCCGGACGCTCGAGCAGCGTCTGCACCCGCTGCTGTTCGGCGATCAGCGCAGCCGGCGACGGATTGAGCTGGCGCAGGTCATGGCTGGTGGTACTCCCGGTCAGCGCCAGCACGGCAGCCACGGCCAGCACCAGCGCCAGGGCGGGATACACCCAACGCTGGCCGCGGCCGACACGCAATCGATCGAGCCACCTGGCGATGGTGGCGGTAGCCGGGTGGTGATAGAGCGGCAGCCGTGGCAGCCACAGACGCACGCTGAGCCAGGCGCCGATCAGGCCGAGTGCGGTGAAGGTGGCCATCTGGCGCAGCCCCGGCAAGGGAGTCGCCAGTTGCACCAGGTAGGCGCACAGGCTCGAGGCCAGGCCCAACGCCAGGCCCGGCCAGAACAAGCGCAGCGAGCGCCCCGGGTTGAGCTGGCGGGTGCATTGCAGGTGCAGCGCGTAGTCCACCGACAGACCGATCAGGCTGGCGCCGAAGGCCAGGGTGATCAGGTTGAGCGAGCCGAAGATCAGCCAGGTCAGCGCGCTGGCGAAGACCAGACCGGTGGCCACCGGCAACAGCAGCGTGGCGATCACCAGCGGGCGGCGGAACACCAGCGCCAGCAACGCCAGAATGCCGAACAGCGAACCCAGACCGATGGTGGCGATCTCGTGACTCGCCTGCCTGGCACCGGCGGCGGCATGGAACACCAGCCCGGCGCGCAGCAGGGTCAGCTCGGGATGCGCCTGGCCGAAGCGCTCCAGCACCGCACTCAGCTCTTGCTGCAGTGCCATGTCGTAGGGGCTGGCCGCCAGGGTTGCGCCGATCAGGCTCCACTCGGTCTTGTCGGTGGCCACCCCGGGGCCGCCGGGGTGCCAGCTGACCGGGCCCTGGAAGCGCGCCTCGAGCCAGCCGTCGAGCAGGCCGAAGGGGTCGCGCTCGAGATCGGCGTCGACGCCCGGGGCGAACAGCCGTGACAGGCCGCGCTGGCGCCAGGCCTCGGCATCTTGCCGGGCCAGCGAATCGGTCAGCAGGCGATAGCGATAGGGGGCCAGGGTCTGGTCCGGGCGCGGCGGTGATTGGCTATCCAGGCTTGCGATGATGCCGCTGGCCGTCAGCGCCTGGCGAAGCTCATTGACCGCCTCCACGGGGGCGGCGTGCGGCGTCGCGTCGCTCGCGACCAGCAACAAGAAGCGGCGCTCGAAGGTGGACGCAAGACTGTCATCGGCGCGGGCGATCAACTCGCCCTGCTGATGTTCGGGCAGCAGGGCGGTGATGCGGGTATCCAGTGGCGCACCGCGCAGCACCTGCATGGCCAGCAGCACGATACAGGCCAGCAGCACCAGTCCCCAGCCGCGACTCGCCAGCAGCGCGCCGCGGCCTGAATCAGTGCCCCCGAGACTCATGCGCCGGGGGCACCGGACAGGGCGTCACAGGGCAGCGGCGACAACTCGAGGCGCAGACGGTCGCCGTCGGTGAAGCTGACCTGAAGGTGCTCGACCTGCTCGGCGCCGTCCAGTTCGATCCCTTGCAGGCGCTCGGCGATGGCCCTGTCCAGGGGCGCAAGTTGTGCCTGCCACTCATCGAGGTTGCCGCCAAGGCGCACGCTGAAATGCCCTTCAAGGGTCGCCCAGTTGCCGTCGAACAGTCCCGTCAGAACGGGTAGCAGGGCCTTGAGCCCGGGTGGCAGTTCGGGGTTGTCGGCGGACAGCACGACCCGATCCTCGATCGGGCTCAGGGTCTGCCACACCAGCCCAGAGGGCTGGCGACGAAAGTAGCCGGCGCTGGGCAGTTCGGTCTGCAGGTCCGCCATCCAGCGGTTCTGCTCGAAACTCACGCAGGCCGGCTGATGCTGCTCCAGTTGCCGGCTCAACTGCGGCAGACTCGGTACCGTGCCGGTGGAGGCAACAGCAGCCGTTGCCAGCATCGGCAGCACCAGCAGGGTACTCGCCAGGGCACCCCTCAAGGCTCGGCTTTTCCCGTGAGCCCAGTGAGGCCGGTGTGAACGGTGGTGCGTGGAGCTGTGGTTCATGGTTGCGCCTCCTGCCAGGCGATCAGCCGCTCGATCAGCGCAGGTGGCGAGGCCAGGCGCATCTCGCCATCGTCCAGGCCCACCGCGACCTGGACCGACCAGGCGCGGGTCAGGCGCTTGCGGCTCTCGGCGCAGCGGATGGTGTAGTCGATCTTGAGGCGGTTTTCCCATTCGCTCAGGCGAGCCTCGATGGCCAGGCGCTGGGCGAAACGAGCGGGCGCGGCGTAGCGCAGGCGCAGATCGATGATCGGCCAGGCGAAGCCCGATGCGCGCATCTGCAGGTAGTTGTAGTCGATGGCGTCGAGCAACCGGCAGCGGGCGATCTCGAGATAGCGCACGTAGTGGCCGTGCCAGGCCACCTCCATCATGTCGACGTCGTGAAAGGGCACCTCGAGCTCCACCTCGGCTCGGGGTAGCGGGCGATCGTCAGGCGTCATAGAGCCTCCAGTGACGGCGGCGTATCAGGCCACAGAGGTGGTTGAGGTCGCTGTCCATGGCGCGGTCCTCGGCCAGGGGGGCGACGTCGCGGCGCACGCTGTCGACGAAGGCCGCCAGGCGCTCGGGAACGGCGCCGGCGTCGTTCAGTCGGCTGCGCAGTTCGACGCCCTGCACCGCGGCGTGCAGGGTCGCGGCAGCCACCTGCTCGACCAGGGTCAGCACGCGCAGGGCATCGCGCGCGGCGATGGTGCCCATGCTGACCTTGTCCTGGTTGTGGCACTCGGTGGAGCGCGAGAAGACGCTGGCCGGCATGGTCAGCTTGAGCGCCTCGGCGGTCCAGGCGGAGGCGCCGATCTGTACCGCCTTGTAGCCATGATTGAGCGCGAGGCGCTCGGCACTGGCGCCGCTCAGGTTGCTCGGCAGGCCATGGTTGTAGCGGCTGTCCACCAATAGTGCCAACTGTCGGTCGAGCAGGTCGGCCAGATTGGCGGCGGCCTGCTTCAGACTGTCCATGGCAAAAGCCACGTGGCCACCGTAGAAGTGGCCGCCGTGCATCACCTTGCCGGCCTCGGCATCGATCAAGGGGTTGTCGTTGGCGCTGTTGAGCTCATTGGTCAGGAACTGCCGCCACCAGGGCAGGGCGTCTTCGACCACGCCGATTACGTGGGGCGCGCAGCGGGTCGAGTAGCGATCCTGTAGCCTCGGTGAGTTACGCGGGGTACGCGGTGCGTGCAGGTCCTGGCGCAGCCTGGCGGCCACCTGCTGCTGTCCCGGGTGCGGCTTGGCGGCAAACAGTTCGGCATCGAAGTGGTAGGGGTTGCCGTCCAGCGCCTGGACCGACAGCGCGGTGATGCGCGTCGACAGTTGTGCCAGGTAGGCGCAGCGGGCAAAGGCCAGGCAGCCCAGCGCGGTCATCACCGCGGTGCCATTCATCAGCGCCAGGCCTTCCTTGGGCTTCAGTTTATAGGGGGCCAGGCCGCGCTCGGCCAGGGCCTCGGCGGCCGGACGGCGGGTACCATTGTCGATGACCTCGCGCTCGCCACACAGCACCGCGGCCAGATAGGACAACGGCGTCAGGTCACCGCTGGCGCCGACCGAGCCTTCCTCGGGGATCACCGGCAGCACGTCGTGCTCGAGCAGCCAGGCCAGCCGCTCGAGCAGCTCGAAGCTGACCCCGGACACGCCCTGGCTCAGCGATACCAGACGCACCAGCACCACCGCCCGGGAAGCCTCGATGTCGAGGTCCTGGCCCATGCCGCAGCCATGGAAGGTGTACAGCTGGCGGGGCAGGTCGTCGATGTCCTGATGGGCCACCGGTCGGGTACAGGCGTCGCCGTAGCCGGTGGTGACGCCGTAGACCACGCCGTCTTCTTTAAGCAGGCGCGCGAGAAAGCGCTGGCCGCGCTCGATGCGCGTGCGAAACTCGGGAGCTGGCGACAGCGCGACGCACCGGCGGCGCTGGGCCACATCGAGTACGTCCTCCAGGCTCAGGGCGCCGCCATCGAGGATCAAGGGGGCGGTCGGCTCAGCGGGGTGGGTCATGGTCAGTCGTCTCGTCGGCGATCCAGAAAGGAAAGAAGTTGAACCACTGCAACGGGTGGCGCTGGACGCGCCAGGCCAGGTCGGCGCAATGGCGTTGCATGGCCTCGGCGATCCAGGCGCTGCGGCCACGGCGCCCTAACCGCGAGGTGTCGTCGATCAGGTCGAAGTCGACCACAAAGCCGTCGCCATCACGCACACAGGCAAGCCGGTAGAGCCGACAGCGCAGCAGGCTGGCGAGCAGGAAGGGGCCCTCGGGAAAGGGCGCCGGTGCACCGAGAAACTCGAGCGCACGGGTACGGCCCTGGCGCAAGGGAATGCGATCGGCGGCGATGACCACGAAGCCTCCGGCGCGGATGCGCGCGTCCAGGCGCTGGGCGCTGGACGGTGAAATCTCGCTGACCTCGAGAATCTCGGGGCGACGGCGGCCGGTGGCGCGCTCCAGCAGTTCGTTGAACTTGCGCGCGTTGCGGGTGTGCATGATCACCGTCAGGTCCAGCGAGGGGTGGCGTTCGCTGAGGGCGTTGACGATGTCCAGGTTGCCGTGGTGGGCGACCAGAATCAGGCCCCCCTGGCCGCCGTCCACGGCCTCGGCGAAGTGCTGTACACCGTCGCCGGACAGCCGCGAGGGGGGATACTCGCCGTTCCAGGCGGCCACCTTGTCCATCAGCGAGCGACCAAAGCACAGAAAATGACGAAAGCTACGCGCCCGCAGCCGCAGTGGCTGTCGTTCGAGCGCCGGATCGAGCCGTGTCAGGTAGTCCTGGGAGGCGCGCCGGGCGGTGCGGTGGGACAGGTAGTACCACAGGATCACCGGCCACAGCAGTAGCTGGAAGGGCCAGTCGCCGAAGCGTCTCAACCAGACCATGAACAGCATCCCCGAGAGGGTGCCGCGCTCGCCGATGGCGGCCCAGTGGCGGTTCATGGCTGCCTCCGGTGGCGCCACAGCAGACCGGGCAGGCGGGGCCACATGGCCACGAACAGGCGGGCGTGCATGGCGCTGATCTGGGCGTTGTCGCGCCACAGGGCGAAGTGGCTGACTCCTTGCTCGGGGTAGTGCACCCGTACCGGCAGGTTGGTGAGTTCGCCACCGGCCCAGTACCAGCGCACCAGCACCTCGGTGTCGAAGGTCATGCGATCACCACAGGGGTGCCGACGCAGCAGGCCATTGACGGCAGCCAGGGGGTAGAGACGTACCCCACACATGGAGTCGCGAATCCGCCGCGACAGGGTGTTGATCCAGACCCAGACATGGGTGGCGTAGCGGCCGTACAGCCGGGCCCTGGGCACGCTGTCATCATAGCGGGCGTAGCCGACCAGCAGACGATGGGGCGTCTGGTGCATGGCATCGATGAAGGCAGGCAGGTCGTCCGGGTGGTGCTGGCCATCGGCGTCGACCTGCAGTGCGTGGCTGTAGCCCAGCCGCTCGGCCTCGAGCAGCCCACTGCGCACCGCCGCGCCCTTGCCACGATTGTGCTGGTGGGTCACCAGCGCGTGGCCGTCTCTGGCCAGACGCTCGAGCTCCCGGCGACAGGACGGTTCACTGCCGTCGTCCACCAGGATCACCGGCAGGCCCAGATCGGCGAGCCGCCCGACCACTCCGGCCACACTGTCGGGGTGGTTGTAGACCGGTACCACGGCGCAGGGGCGGGGCTCAGTCATGGCGCGCCTCCAGCCGGACCCTGCCGCCAGCGTGGCGACCCTTCGGCGAGTCGAACGAGAAAGCGATGCCATCGGTACGACGCTTGAGCGTCAACGTCAGGCGCTGGCCGGGACGCAGGACCTTCTGGAACTTCAGCCGGTCGACGCCGCGAAAGGCGCAAAGCGCCGGATACCGCTCACGCGCGTGGTGGATGGCCCACTGCACCAGTACCACCCCGGGAACCAGCACGAAGCCCTCGAAGTGGCCTTCCAGATAGCGCAGACGCTCGGGCACCTCGAGGGTGATGCGCTGCTCGTCGTCGACGTCCACTGCGCCCAGCCAGCGCGGCAGACGATCGTCGTCGAGGTCATCGAAGAAGCGACGCAGGGTAGCGTGATCGTGCTTGCCCTGGGGATTGAGTGGAAGCGACTCGACGAAGCGCCAGTAGCGCGGAATCGCCGACGGCTCGTGTTCGCTGGCGAGGTGCTCGCGCAGGGTCGAGATCAGCCGTCTTCTGGCCTCATGCTGCTGGGGTAGTGCATCGCCGGCCACGGCCAGCACCACGCCGAGCCTTCCGTCGCGCAAGTCGAGATCCACGCAGCGGGCGTCTTGGACAACCTCGTGCTGGCACAGACGTTGTTCCAGCGCCGTCAGCGAAACACGCTTGCCGCCGATCTTGGCCAGTCGGTCGCGGCGCCCCAGCAGGCGAAAGCCCTCGCCCTGGCGCTCGACCCGGTCGGCCTGGTCCCACCACTGCTCCGGCCGGGCCAGAAAGGGCGAGCGTAACTTCAGAGCGCTGTCATTCAGGTCCAGTTCGACCCCGGGGAACGGGGTCCAGAGATCACCGCTCGACTGCCGACGATGGGCGATGCCGCCTGTCTCGGTGCTGCCGTAGATCTCGATCACCGGGCTATCGAGCAGACGCTCGCAGCGTATGGCGTCGTCCCTGGACAGCGGCGCTCCGGAGCACAGTACCCGGGCAATGCGCTGGTGGTGCAGGGCCAGGTGCTGCGGCAGCCGCGACAGTTGCGCGGGGCTCGCGACCAGGCAGGCGTCCAGCCCGACCGAGGTTGCCTCGCTGACCCGTTGGGCCATCACCTCGGGGAAGCGGCTGTCGTCGCCACAGAAGGGGGCGCCGTGACACAGCGGTGCCAGAATACCGGCGAGCAGGCCGTAGATATGCTGGTGACTGACCTGACAGACCACGGCTGTCTGTGCCAGCGGCCACAATGCGGCGTGACGCTCGAGCTCTTCGTCGAGTTGGCGAAAGCACTTGGGCTCGAGGCTTGGTTGACCGGTGGAACCCGAGGTGCACAGCACCACCGCCTCTTTTTCCGCTGCCTCGCTGTCAGCCGCCACCACCGTCGCACCGGCAGAGTTCCGATCGGTTTCCCGCTGTGTAGTGGCGAGGGAATCCCGGGCAGACAGATCCTGGGTGTCTTCCGGCGATGGCTCGGCGGGGAGTCGGCCGACGACCAGCGGCATCAGTCGCGCCAGAGTGGCGGGACGATCATCGCCGGGAAGCAGCGCGCTTTGTCCGCTCTCCCAGAGTGCCAGTAAGGCTGCAGTAAAAGTGATCGGGTCTGGGTCGAGCAGCAGCCAGCGACCGTGCGGGCGAGGGGCGAGCCAGGCGAGCCAGGCGTCGATTCGCCGGCCAAGATCCTGGGAATGACACCAGCGGGAGGGCAGGTGCCGAGCGTCCGGCCAGGCCTGGCGCCAGGGGCGATCTGCCAGACACAGATAGCCGTCACGGGTTGTCGGGGCGCCGATGATGGGGCGTGTCATGAGGAGGAGCTCCGCAACCGGCGACGGCACAGCCATTCGCCGGTAAACATCAGGGCGATCAGGCCATAGCTGATAACGCCGTTGTACAGGGTCCAGACGTCCAGGTCCGCAAAGGCCGCCGTCCAGGCAGCGATACCGCCATTGATCAGGAAGAACAGGCACCAGGCCTGGGTGACGCGCCTGGTATAGCGCACCCCGGCGGGGGGCAGGTCGGGCTCCTTGAGACGCGCCAGGCGTTCGATCACCGGCATGCCTCGCCACAGGCTGGCGGCGAAGGACGCCAGCAGTACCGCATTGACGGCCACCGGGTAGCCACGCATGCCAAGCTCGGCATCGACGGCAAGCCCCACCGCCAGCAGCGCCAGAGCGGCAAGGATCGCCAGGCCGCGTGCCTGGGGCAGGCGCCAGGCGATCAGCCCGCAGCCAATCAGCAGCAGTGGCCAGGGCCCCAGGGTGCCCTGCAGCCACCACACCGACAGCGGCCAGCTCAACGACAACGCGGTGGCAAGCACCACGGCGGTAGTGGACAGCGTGCGCAAGACCGGGCTCAGTCGCGCATCAGCTGATCGACGGCGTTGACCACATCATCGATGCTGCGCACCGACTTGAAGGCCTCGGGATCGATGCGCCGACCGGTGAACTGCTTGAGTTCGACCACCAGATCGACGGCGTCGATGCTGTCGATGTCGAGGTCTTCGTAAAGACGGGCCTCCGGGGTTACCTCGGCAGGAGAGACTTCGAACAGCTCGACCAGGGTACGTTGCACGTGGCTGAGAATCTGTTCACGGCTGATGGCGGCTTCAGTTGACACGGCGTTCCTCCACCAGTGCTTGCAGCGCCGCCAGGCTGGCGAAGTGGCGGCGAGTATCCTCGGCCTCGGCGTCAAGGGTGACGCCGTAGCGCTTCTGCAGCGCCAGCCCCAGTTCGAGGGCATCGATGGAGTCGAGCCCGAGGCCCTCGCCGAACAGCGGCGCATGGTCGTCGATGTCCTCGGGGGTGACATCCTCGAGTTCGAGGGTGTCGATGATCATGTGCTTCAAATCAAGCGACAGCGGTACGCTTTGGTTCATGGTGGAGGCGCTCCAGTTCCCTGTTGAAGTAGTGGCTCAGTTCCCGCGTCAGTTGTCGGGCTTGCTGGCTGGTCGGTTGGTTTGACGCCGGCTCTGGCGGCAGGTCGTCGAGTATGTGCAGGTCCATCTGAACCTTGCGCCGGGGGATGTGATACCAGGGCTCACCCTTGGTCAGGGTGGTGGGCGAGCATTTGATCAGCACCGGGGTGATGGCGCTGCCGGTGCGCAGGGCGATGTTCGCTCCACCACGGCGGAACTTTATCGGGCGACCGGGCGTGGTGCGCGTGCCCTCGGGAAACAGGATCAACGAATTGCCCCGGGCAAGGCTGTCCCGCGCGGCCTCGAGCAGTGCCTGGGGATCGCGGTTGGTGATATAGCCGGCGACACCGATCGGCCCGCGGGTGAAGGGGTTGGTGGCGAGCCGGCCCTTGACGATGCAGTCGGCGTTGGGGGTATAGGCCAGCAGGAACACCACATCGATCAACGACGGATGGTTGGCCAGAATCAAACGGCCGCCACGGGCGAGTCGCCCACGACCTTCCAGGCGATAGTCGAGTACCCCGAGGCCCTTCATCAGCGCAATGAAGGCGCGAAAGACCCGCTGGATCAGACGCCTGGCCAGGCGTTGGCGACGCACCGGGTCGCGCATCCCCAAGTGCAGCAGTGGTGCCACCACCAGGCCGATGATCAAGCCGCCAATGCCGAAGGCAGTGAAGGACAGGAAGGTGCCGATGCCGCGCCGCCACTGGTCCAGCGTCATGCTTCCTCCAGGCGCCAGCCCGGGGCGGCGGCGAGACGTGGACTGCAGCCACCAAGCCAGTCGATGACGTCGAGCGGCGTCGGTGCCGCCCCTGGCGTGGCGTCCTCGGCTACCAGCGCCCGGCCCTGGGTCAGTGACAGTCGCAGGCCCACCGCGCAGGCGTGCCCCGGGTGCGGCGTGCAGTCGATATAGTCGCCGGGAAGCGTCCCTTCGCTGAACACAATGACCACCGCTTCATGGCCCTCGGCCAGGTAGCCACGGGCTTCCCACAGCAAGGCGTTGAACTCGTTGCCGCTGGCGCCGAGCGCCTGTAGAGGGCGGTAGTGATGGTTGGCGATGGCGTGGACGCCCAGGGTGGCGTTGTGCACTGACATCGAAAACCGAGTAGGCGAGAGCGGTTCCTGATTCGCCAGAGCCTTCAGCATCGACAGAGTAAAGTTGGCGTCGCCGTGGCGGGATGCGTGGATCAAGGGACAACGCGCCTCGGGATCGAGCCCTGCAAGAATATCGCAGGTGGCCCGACCGGCATTGTCCAGTCGGCGCCGGAGCATGGCCGGTAGCGAGACTCCCGGCTTGTCTGAGGGCAGTAGTCGGGCATCCTTCGTCGCGTTTTCTTCGCGGAGAGGATCCCAACCAAGCCATTCACTTAGGCGTAGTTGTTCCATGCTTAAAATCCGCCTGAGCGAAAAGGGGAATTTTACCGCTAAATCTGCACCTATCCAAGCACGTTAATTATCAGTATTACGTCGAAAAAGGGGTGTTTGGTCGCGTTTTTTTCTGATTGGTGCAGATGTCGATAGGCGCGCGGTGTAAGCAAGGTTGGGCTCGATAAGGCCTTTCAAGGAAAGTTGCTCCGGAAAGTACCGAGATCAGACACCAAAGCCACATCAAGCAGGGCATAAAGCCACATCAAACAGGGCTTTAAGATGCGACATGTGTGGGACGACATGGTGGCGTGTTTCATTGCTGTCCAGATCACAGCGGTCGCATGTGGTGTAGGAGGCCTCGGTGGTAGTCCGTCGGCGCTATTCGGGGTGCGAGCTGCTGCAAAGGCACAACCTGACTTTCTTGTCGAACCAGAATGGGCCACCGAGGCGGCCCGTTTTTGTCCGTGTACGTCAATGCCGAGCGAGTGGCCGGGCATCGGCGCAGCGAGGCTGACAGCTCGTGCCTGATCAGGGCCTCGCCTTTTGGGCGATGGCCTGGCGATAGCTTTCAAGCGTCAGCTGATTGCTGGTCGCCCAATCGCTGTCGACCACCATCTGCATGCGATCCTTCAAGTGGGCGTGGATCGGTTCCAGCTGTCGTGCGTCGGAAAAGGTGAACTCGGTCTCGATATCGGTGTTCAGGGCGATAGCCCAGAAGCCCGGCTTGACCCAGGTCCAGAAGCGGGTCACACCGATATCCACGGTGGTCACGTCGTCGCTGGCGTCGGCGCTGTTGACTACATTCCAGCCTGCGTCCTCGAAGCCTTCGCTGGCGTAGACGCGCACCAGCTCCGTGATGGTCTTGTCTTCCGGCAGCAGCACGTCGCCGAGCGCCTTGCCGTAGCCATTGCGCTTGCGTCCGATGGCCCGGGACTTGAGCTCGTCCGTCGCCGCCTCGGCGCCCTCGAAGCCCAGTGATGGAATGTCGGCGGAGCGGGGGGCCTCCTCGAAGTGCCGCTGATCAGTGACGTTGCGTATGTACAGGCTGGGGCCTGTGTGTGCCTGGCTGACTGTCCCGGTATCGGGTGTCTGTACGTCCACGGTGCTACGACTGGTGGCGCATCCCTGCAGAAGGGCGGCCGCCACAATGATGGCGGCCAGCATGATCCTTTTCATATGTCGTTCCCTGATGTCTTGATGATGAGCAATATCGTTGTCGGCAGCAGAGCGATCAGTGCCGAAGCGGAAAAATATCAGTATTGGTTGAACAAGTGCAGCTAGCACGCGCCGAGGTTGTGTCGTAAGACAATGTAATGCAGGTGTGGGAATGTAAATGTCTAACTTTTGTTAACTTTGTGTATAGGGTTTAATTTACTGATATAGAAGAAATATTCTGATGTTTTGCACGTAAGGTGCCGAGATGGAGGTTTGAGAGTTGCAGATCTCTTGCCTATAAGGGAATGGCTTGTTTGGCGGTGTGACTGGTAGTTGGCGCCGACCGGACCGATGACGGCCCACGCCTGGTGGCGTGGAAGGCTCATTTCCCGAGCAAACAACGGAGTGTTTGTCATGGCGAAGAATCCGTACACCCAACCGAATCGAGACGAGGCTCATGACACTGAGCGTCGTACCGACGCCAACAGCAAGTCCGACAATCTCGAGACCTACCGCAGTGATGCGACCGGGCATGACCTGCGTACCAACCAGGGCACCCGGATCGCGGACAACCACAATTCGCTGAAGGCCGGCGAGCGCGGCCCGACGCTGATGGAAGACTTCATCTTCCGCGAGAAGATGAATCACTTCGATCACGAGCGCATTCCCGAGCGTATCGTCCATGCCCGCGGTGCGGCGGCCCACGGCTACTTTCAGCCCTATGAGGCGGCGGCAAGGTACTCAAAGGCGGGACTGTTTCAGGATACCGGCAAGAAGACGCCGGTATTCGTGCGCTTTTCCACCGTGCAGGGCGGGCGCGGCTCCAATGACACCGTGCGCGACGTGCGCGGCTTTGCCACCAAGTTCTACACCGACGAGGGTAACTGGGACCTGGTGGGCAACAACATGCCGGTGTTCTTCATTCAGGACGCGATGAAGTTTCCCGACCTCGTGCACGCGGTGAAGCCCGAGCCCCACAACGAGATTCCCCAGGGACAGTCGGCCCACGACACCTTCTGGGACTTCGTCTCGCTGATGCCCGAGAGCGCCCATATGGTGCTGTGGACCATGTCCGACCGGGCCTTCCCGCGGCACTACCGCTATATGGAAGGCTTCGGCGTCCACACCTTCCGGCTGATCGATCGACAAGGCAAGGCCCGCTTCGTCAAGTTCCACTGGAAGCCGCTGGCGGGCACCCACTCGCTGATCTGGGACGAGGCCCAAAAGCTGTGGGGTCGTGATCCAGACTTCAACCGCCGCGAGATGTGGGGCGACATCGAGAATGGCGATGCCTTGGAATGGGAGCTCGGCATTCAGGTGGTCGAGGAAGAAGACGAGCATGCCTTCGACTTCGATATCCTCGATCCGACCAAGCTGATTCCCGAGG
The DNA here is from genome assembly GCF_040070555.1 of Halomonas sp. H10-59. Taxonomy (NCBI): domain Bacteria; kingdom Pseudomonadati; phylum Pseudomonadota; class Gammaproteobacteria; order Oceanospirillales; family Halomonadaceae; genus Halomonas; species Halomonas sp. H10-59. Next base: position 4,167,805 of record NZ_CP098828.1, on the reverse strand, counting down.
AGCAGGTGCCGGTGACTCCCATCGGCAAGATGGTGCTGGATCGCAACCCGGACAACTACTTTGCCGAGACCGAGCAGGTCGCCTTCAACCCCGGCAATGTGGTGCCCGGCATCGACTTCAGCAACGATCCGCTGCTTCAGGGGCGCCTGTTCTCTTATCTGGATACCCAGATGCTGCGTCTGGGTGGCCCGAACTTCCACGAGATCCCGATCAACCAGCCGGTGTGCCCGTTCCACAATCACCAGCGCGACGCTCCGCACCGACAGACCATCAACAAGGGCCAGGTTTCCTACGAACCCAACTCGATCGAGGATGGCTGGCCCCGGGAGACCCCGCCGGCGGAAGAAAACGGCGGTTTCGAGAGCTATCAGGAGCGCATCGATGCCCACAAGGTCAGGGCGCGCAGCGAGTCCTTCGGCGACCACTACTCCCAGGCCAGGTTGTTCTGGCATAGCCAGAGTGACGTCGAGAAAGAGCACATCATCGCCGCTTACGCCTTCGAGTTGTCCAAGGTCGAGCGTCCGTGGATCCGTGAGCGGGTGATCAAGGAGATCCTGCCCAATATCGACATGGAGCTCGCGCGACGGGTGGGCGAGGTGCATGGTGTCAAGCCGCCGGAGCATCCGCCGGCACCCTCGGAAGAGTTGGGCACCACGTCGCTGGACGCCTCCTCGGCGCTTAGTTTGATGCATCGCGGTCAGCCGGATATTCGCTATCGCAAGGTGGCGATCCTGGCCGCCGACGGGGTCGACGGTGACCAGGTGGAAGCGCTGCAGAAGCGCCTGGAAGCCGAGGGGGCCCTGGGGCTCATCATCGCGCCGTCGATGGCGCCCGTGGCGACCGTTCAAGGCGGCACCCTGACCCCGGATGCCATGCTCAACGGACTGCCGTCGGTGACTCTGGACGCCGTGGCGGTGGCCCCTGGCGATGACAGCGTCAAGGCGCTGGCGGGTTCCGGCCTGGGGCTTTACTACGTGCAGGAGGCCTACAAGCACCTCAAGCCGATCGCTGCACTCGGCGACGGTGCCAATGTGCTGCAGGCGGCTGGCATCGAGGTGCCGGAAGACGGCGTGTTCTCGGCACAGACCGTTGACGATCTCTACGCCGATTTCCAGGAGGCGATTCGTGGCCACCGGGTCTGGTCGCGCGACGCCAAGGCCAACGACATGCCGGCCTGAGGTCCGGCGATGGCAGACCCCTTTGAACAGGCGGTCAGCACAGCAGCCCCCGAGGAGACTCGGGGGCTTTTTTGGGTTCATCGCATTTTGCCGGGAAATGCGGCGCGGATCTTCAGGAAGAAGTACGCCGTGTCGCGTTATCCATAGGCCATCCGCCGATCGGACCTGATCCACGGCTTGCTGTTGGGGCTATTGGCCGGTCTTACCCATGCCCTGTATTCGTGGACGGCACGCCGCCTCATGCAGCGGGGCATCGCTCCCCGGGCCGCCATGAGGGCCACCTTTGACCACCTTTGGATTGGGTGGCCTGATCTGAAACCTGTCCTCATGGTCGCCGAGGCCTTATGACTCCCAGACTTGCCAGCTGAGCCGAAACCAATCATTATTCGGCTCACAATGCGAGTCGAATATCGTTGTCATTCGGCTCCTCCGCCTTCTTGGAGGCCTGGCATGACCGATCACGCCTCGACATGGATCTGGCAGCATCCTGACTGGCCGAACTTCACCTGGCACGCGGCCGAGATTCAGCCGCGGGTCCAGGCATGCTGGAGGGATCTCGGCATCTTGCTGGGACGCTCGTGGGCTCTGACATCCGCGGATGACCAGGACGCTGAGGCAAGAGCCGCCCTGGATACGCTACTGCAGAGCATCGTTACCTCTTCGGCCATCGAGGGAGAGCGTCTGAACGTGGCGTCAGTTCGCTCTTCCTTGGCCCGACGCCTTGGTGTGGAGGAGCCGGAGGGGGCTACCTCACCACGTGCTGAAGGCCTGGCGGAGTTGATGCTGGATGCCACCTTCAAGCCTGACACGCCGCTGGACACCACCAGGCTGTTTCAGTGGCATCGGTGGTTGTTCCCTGATGCTGACGCGGGGCTTACGACGTTAAGGCCCGGGCAGTGGCGCGGAGTGGAGCCCATGCAGGTGGTCTCGGGTCGCCTCGATCGACCCAAGGTGCATTTCGAAGCGCCGCCGCGAGAGGGGTTGGAACATGAGGTTGATCAGTTCCTCACTTGGTTCGCGTCCAGCCGTCATGACCCCGAGTTGGATCCCCTGGTTCGAGCGGGCCTGGCACACTTCTGGTTTGTAACACTGCATCCATTTGAAGACGGCAATGGTCGAATTGCCCGGGCTATCGCCGATCGCGCCTTGGCGCAGGCGGATCAGCAGAGTATCCGCCTGTATGCCATGTCGGCTGCCATCCTGGAGCGCCGCGCTGACTATTATCGGCGCCTGGAAGCGAACCAGTGTGGCACGCCTGACCTGACGGCCTGGCTTGTCTGGTTCCTGGAGACGCTGGATGCCACCTTGTTGGATGTCCTGGGGAAGGTCGATCGGACGTTGGCCAAGGCCCGTTTCTGGCAGCACTTCAGGGCGGCCGGCCTGTTGCCTGAGCAGGTGAAGGTGTTGAACCGCCTGCTGGATGGCGGTGAGAGAGGCTTCGAACACGGCATCAGTGCGTCGCAGTACCAGAAAGTCGCCAAGGTCAGTAAGGCAACTGCCACCCGTCATCTCGCTGGGCTGGTCGAGAAGGGTTGCTTGGTGAAGCTTCCAGGAGGTGGCCGCAGCACGCGCTATCAGGTACCGGAACGGTTTCATCAGGACAGCGGGGAGTAGGTGTCCGCTGTAATGACACGAGGAGAAGGAGTGCCGAGCCATACTGCTGAGCCCCGCGGTTGCGGGTAACGGTAGGACGGGGTGCCGCCCTCTCGACCTCGGTAAGGCTCGTTGTCGACAGCTAGCTTGGCCTTTCCCCAATAGCGATAATAACTCGTTGAGACCGCCATATTTTTTCTTCGGCTCCGCTCAAGCGGACCACTGGTGACCCTGAGTTCAAGCACCAGCCCGTGTAAGCGTCACCTGGATGAAAGGTGCAGGAGTAAAGACGGTTCCCTCAAGCTAAATAAATTGCCTGAAGTGCGCATCATTGCCCGATCTGATATCGACCTTGGTTGAGTCATCAGGAGATGTCTTGCAGGAGATGTCGGCGATGACGTACTGATCGGTGAGACGTTGTTTTTTCTGCCACCGCCACTTTCACGAAGTTGGCGGTTTTTTGTTGCTTTTTCCGTTAGTTACTTATTCAAGTGACTCACTATGTGGCGGATTGGTTGACTATTTGACCGTGTATGGGGCCTTGCCTTGAATGGGATGAATCAAGGAGGCGCCATGGATGAACTGATTCCCCCCAAAGACCGCTCCGGCACCCAGACCCTGAGTCGAGGGCTCGAAGTGCTGCAGTGCGTCGGGCGTGGTATTTCCACGATCAAGGCGCTGTCCCAGGCGATGCAGCTCCCTCGCAGTACGGTGGCCCGTTCCCTGTCCTGCCTGGTCAGAGACGGCTACCTGCACAAGGTGCCCTACAAGGGCTACTACCTCGGGGCGAAGTTGATCGAGCTGGGCGAACGGGCGGCGGAGCAGCAGCCCCTGGTCGATATTGCCAGGCCGTACCTGGAGGCGCTGGCCGAGCAGACGCGGGATACCGTGCACTTCGGGGTGCTCGACGGTGGTGATGTGCTCTATCTGTGCAAGTTGCCGGGCAAGCGGACTCTTGAGATGCGCTCGCGCACCGGAGGGCGCATGCCGGCGCTGGCCACTGCCCTGGGCAAGGCAATGCTGGCATCGAAGGATCCCTCCAGCTGGCCCGCCTACTATGCCGCCGTGCAGCGGGTAGCCAGGCCACGCGAGGATGCTCCTGCACTCAAGTCATTCGCGGAGGTCCGCCGCGATCTGAAGGAAGCCGACGTGCGCGGCTGGAGCTTCGACTGGGAAGAAAACGAGTACGGCATCCGCTGTGTCTCGGCACCGGTCAAGAATCATGTCGATAACGCCGTGGCCGCCGTCAGTGTCACCAGTGTCATCAGCTTTATGCCGAGAGACCGCATGGCAGCCTTGGGCCCCCAGGTCAAACGCACCGCCGACACCATCTCGCGAGCTCTTCGAGGTGAAAGTTAGCAAGCAGCATAGCGTCCAGGCGCGGTCGCGCGTGGCGCTCTGTGCCTGGCAGCCACCACCCACACCGGAGCGTGAGATGGACGTATTGGTCGATACCGGCCCCTGCAGCGCCGGGGATGACATGAATGGACCACCGATGATGCTGGCATCACCTGTCTCTGACGATGTCAGAGAGGCCGTTCCGCCTGTGGACAGTGGTTGTCTGGGATCTTGAAAAGGACACCTGCCATGAACATTGTCTTCTCCGATCTGGATCACGCCGACCATGACGTCGAGCAGGACATCCTGGCTTCCGCCGGATTCGACGCACCGATGCTGGCCTGTCGCAGCGAGCAGGATCTGGTCGATCAGCTTACTGACGTGGACATCGCGCTCAACCAGTACGCCCCCTTCACCCGTCGGGTGCTCGAGGCACTGCCACGACTCAAGCTGATCGTGCGCTACGGTGTCGGCGTCAATAACGTGGACCTCGAGGCGGCCACCGCCGCCGGGGTGCAGGTATGCAACGTACCCGACTACGGCATGAACGAGGTCTCCGACCATGCCCTGGCGCTGACGCTGGCGCTCACGCGCAAGCTGGTGCCGATGAACCTTGCCTGTCACCAGGGTCGCTGGGACTACGTCGAGGCCATTCCATTGCGGCGGCAGTCGACTCAGACGGTGGGTCTGATCGGCCTGGGGCGGATCGGTCGACTGTACGCTCGGAAAGTCGACGCCCTCGGTTTCCGCGTCATCGGCTACGACGCCTTCTACCGCCCCAGTGCCGAGGATGGCACCGAATATATCGAAGCCGTCGAACTCGATTCGCTCTACGGCCGGGCCGATGTGGTGGCGGTGTTCTGCCCGCTGACGGAGGACACCCGTCACCTGATCGACGCAGGGGCACTGGCCGCGATGAAGCCCGGGGTCTTTCTGGTCAACACCTCACGGGGCGGGATCATCGACGAGGTGGCACTGGCCGAGGCGCTCGCCTCCGGTCACGTTGCCGGGGCAGGCCTCGACACCACCGAACGGGAGCCGCTGGAACCCGATAGCCCGTTGTGGGCCCAGCCAAGCTGTCTGATCACACCACACATGGCCTGGTATTCCGAGGACGCGGCTGCCGAGCTCAAACGAAAGGTGGCCGAGGAGGCGGTGCGCTTTGCCAGAGGGGAGGCGGTGTACTGGGCCGTCAATCGGCTCGCGTGACCAACCCTCGAGAAGCGGATGCAGGATCGCTGTGACAACGGGCGCCTTGGTGCCTGTGCTCTTCAATGCCAACAACACCAACAAAGGAAGACATCATGCCAAGACCCTCCAGAATGAAGCTGTCCCTGATCGCCGCGGCACTGGCGATGACCCCGGCGCTGTCTCAGGCCGAAACGCTGCGCATGTCCAGCGTGACCTCGACCTCGGCCAAGGACGCCAGTGTCGAGTTCAAGCGCCTGGTCGAAGAGCGGACCGACGGCGAGCTCGAGATCACGCTGTTCCCGGATAACCAGCTAGGCGATGACAGGGTGGTGGTGGAAAGCACCATCTTCGGTGATATCGACATCGGTATCTCCTCGACCAGTCCGATGGCCACGCTGTTTGCGGACCTGTACGTGTTCGATGCTCCCTTCCTGTTCCTGTCGACGGAGGCCACCTACAGTGCCCTGGACGGCGAGGTCGGCGACAAGCTCCTCGAGTCGCTGGAAAGCAAGGGCCTCAAGGGGCTGGCGTTCTGGGAGAACGGTTTTCGCAACTTCACCGACAGCGGCAAGGTGGTGGCCGAGCCGGCAGATCTGGACGGCATGAAGGTGCGGACCATGGAGAATGAGGTCCATCTGGCGGCCTGGCGCGCCTACGGTGCGAATCCGACACCGATGGCCTTCACCGAGCTGTTTACCGCGCTGCAGCAGGGGACCGTGGACGCCCAGGAAAACCCGTTGGGCATCATCGACGGCAATCGCTTCCAGGAAGTGCAGGACCATGTGTCGCTGACCCAGCACGTCTATACGCCCTACCTGGTGTTCATGAACCTCGACAGGTACAACGCCCTCGACGACTCCCTGCGTGAGGCACTCGACGCCACCATCGATGAGATGACGACTTACCAGCGCGAGCGCTCCCAGCAGCTGGAAGGCGAGATCCTCGACAAGTTTGCCGATCAGGGGGTGACGGTGACCGAGATTACCCCGGAGCAGAAGGAGCTGTGGCGTGATGCCGCCGTCGAGGCCGACATCTATTCGCTGGTCAAATCGAAGATGGAGCATCCCGAGTACCTCGACGAGCTGTTGAAGCCATGACCCGGTGAGGCCAGAAGGCGCCCGCCGCACGCGGGCGCTTCGCTGTAGCCTTGCCGACTTCTGTCATCACCCCGCTGCCAGGGAGAGAGCGGATGAAACTTGTGAGATGGCTCGATGAGTACGCGGAGATCTCGATCTGCGTGGCGCTGATGTCCGCGATGACGCTATTGCTCGCGGTGCAGGTGTTCATGCGATACATCATGGGCGCGTCGCTGTCCTGGTCCGAGGAGCTCGCGCGCTACTTCTTTATCTGGTTGATTTATCTTGGGATCAGCTACGGCGCCCGGGAAATGCGGCATATCAAGATCGACGCGGCGCTCAAGCTGTTCCCGCGCTCGGCGCGTCACTGGGTGGTCATCCTGGGGGACCTGCTGTTTCTGGCCTTCGCGCTTTATGTGGTCTGGACCAGCTGGGCGGTCATAGAGCGTCAGCTGATGCTCGGCCAGGCCTCCCCGGCCATCGGTGTTCCCATGTGGGTGGTCTACGCGGCGCCTTTCGTCGGCTTTGCGCTGACCACTCTGCGTCAGGTGCAGAGCATTCGCTGGCGACTTGCGCATCCCGACGCCGTGCACGACAAGGAGGTGTGAGATGACCGCGACGGTACTGTTCTTGAGCCTGGTCGTATTGTTGATCCTTAACGTCCCTGTGGGCATCGCCATCGGTCTGTCCTGTGTGGTGACCATCCTGTCCTTCGGCACCCTGTCCGAGCTCTATGTGGCCCAGACCCTGGTATCGGCCACCGATAGCTTCCCGATCATGGCCATACCGCTATTTATTCTGGCCGGCGACCTGATGGGGGCCGGCGGCGTGTCGCGGCGGATTCTCGGGGTGGCCTCGGCCTTCTTTGGTCGCTTCACCGGGGGCCTTGCCATCGTCACCGTGGTGGTGTGCATGTTCTTTGCCGCGGTATCGGGCTCGGGCCCGGCCACGGTCGCAGCGGTGGGGTCCATGGTGGTGCCGACCATGCTCGAGGCCGGCTATTCGAAGTCCTTCGTGCTGGCGCTGGTGGCGGCGGCCGGCAGTATCGGCGTGATCATTCCGCCTTCGATCCCGATGGTGCTGTACGGGGTCTCCACCGGCACCTCGATCTCCAACATGTTCCTTGGCGGTGTCCTGCCGGGACTGTTGATTGGTCTGGTGCTGATCGCCTACGCCTACTTCTATTCCCGCAAGATGGGCTGGAAGGGCGATGATACCCCCTTCGATGGGCGCAAGACGCTGTGCCTGGTGTGGGAGGCCAAGTAGGCGCTGCTCAATCCAGTGATCATCCTGGGGGGCATCTATGCGGGCATCTTCACTCCCACCGAGGCGGCGGCAGTGGCGGCGGTGTACGCCTTTGTCTGTGGGGTGTTCATCCATCGCGAGCTGTCGCCCCGGGATATCTTCAAGACCATCGCAGGGTCCTGCGCCACCACCGGCACGGTGATGGTGATCCTGGGCTGCGCCTCGACCTTCGCCCGCATCCTGACCATTGAGCAGATCCCGGTGGCGATCGCCGACTTCATGCTGCAGTTCTCGTCGAGCCCTGCGGTGTTGCTGCTGGTCATCCTGGTAATGCTGCTGCTGGTGGGCTGCGTCATGGATACCACACCGGCGATTCTGGTGCTGTCACCGATTCTCTATCCGGTGGCGACCTCCATGGGCATCGATCCAGTGCACTTCGGCATCGTCATGGTGGTCAGCCTGGCCATCGGCTTCATCACGCCGCCGCTGGGAATCAATCTGTTCGTGGCCTCGCGCATCGGCAATGCCTCGCTTGGCACCGTGATCAAGGGCATCGTGCCCTTCGTGATCGTGATGATCCTGACCTTGCTGGTGATCGCCTACGTACCGCAGCTGTCGCTGGTATTGCTGTCGGTGTTCAATTGAGCGTGGCATCGTAAGTCGCACACGCTGTCCATCAACGCCTTTATCGCCCCCGTCTTCCGCTACCGGCCAGGCCTCGGGAGACAGGGGCGATGCGCATGCCAAGGGGCAGCGGATGGCTGGCATATCGGGCGTTCCGGCCCTTGCCCAAGGTCTAGCGGTTGCCGCTGAGTTCGCCGTCTATGCTTCTCCTGTCGGTTCAGTGACCGCCAATGACAAGGAGATGCTCATGCTCGCCTCGTGCAGAACCGCCCTCGTTTTCACTACGTTCGCCACTATGCTTGCCCCGATGTCGCTTCTGGCTCAAACCGTCATGCAGGAGCACCGCATCAAGAGCTCTGTGGACGATGCCATCGAGCTCTATGTCAGGGAGCGTCTGCCTGATGGAGTGTCGCCCGCCGACATGTCCGAGGCGGTGCTTTTTGTTCACGGTGCCACCTATCCCGGCATTTCCTTCGACACCGACCTGGCAGACGGCAAGAGCTGGATGGATCACACCGCGGAGGCAGGCTTTGCCACCTACTACCTTGATCAGCGGGGGTATGGCAATTCGACTCGGCCGGAGGTGATGGCGCAGCCCTCTGAAGACAACGCACCTTTCGCGCGGGCAGAGACGGTCATCGACGATATGGAGGGTGTCATCGATTTCATTCGCGAGCGCACTGGAGTCGACAGGGTCAATCTGGTGGGCTGGTCCTGGGGTACCGTCACCAGTGGCATGTACACGGCGCGTAACGATGAAAAGGTGGATCGCCTGGTGCTGTTCGCGCCGGTCTATAGCCATCGTAACCAGAACTGGACCAGCAGCCTGGCCGATGCGAATGATCCTGGCAAGTTGGCCGACGTGGGCGCCTACCGGACAGTGAATCGAGAGCAGGCAGACCAGCGTTGGGCCAACCAGATCCCGCCCGAGGCACTTGAACAGTGGCGTGATCGGGCGGTTTTCGACCGCTGGTTCAACGAGATGCTGGCTATGGAGCCCGCCGAGGATTCCGACGTCGTCAAGGCGCCTAACGGCGTTCTGGTTGATCTGTGGGAGATCTTCAATGCGCGACCGATCTATGAGGCTTCGCGCATCAGCGTACCGACGCTGGTTATTCGCGGCGATGACGACCCTACGGCGACCGACGCTGATGCCAGAGGGCTTTTCGCAGAGCTGGCAGCTGAGGAAAAGCGCTATGTGGTGATTGGAGAGGGATCGCACTTTCTTAATCTGGAAAAGCATGCCCCTCAGCTATTTGCCGAGACATTACTGTTTCTCGGCGGTGGCGAAGGGCAGCCTTGACGAAGGCGTGGCCTGGACGGACGACGGATTAGCGGTCCAGATAGTTGCGATAGATGCGCGCCATGCGCTTGCGGTCGCGGTAGCCCCTGAGTTGTTGCGTTTCCAGGTGGTGGGGACGCGCCTGTCCGTTGTCGTCGAACACAAAGGAGCGGCTGGCCCCCATGATGCCGGGGGCGGAGCTGTAGATGTACAGCACCAGCAACTCGAGCACGTAGTCGCTGTCTTCACCCTCACACAGGGTGTTGTCTTCGTCCTCGATGTCGGCGGCGCGTGCCCGGCGCACCAGACTATCGATTTCGCCGGCATCCAGGTGGGCGTTGGATGGCAGCGGACCCTGCAGCGTCCCCCTGGAGACGGAGGTTGGGGTTTCGCCGTTTTCGTCGGTATCCAGCTCCGACACGGTGCAGCGGCGTATTCCGCACTTCTCGTGCAGCCATACCTGGACGGTCTCGATATGGATGCCTTCGGCGCTCATGTTGCTGATCAGGCAGCGACCCTGGGTGGACAAGCCCATCACCTGATTGATGACCACCTTGGGGCGCCGCTGACGACGGAAGCCGGCGTAGAGCAACTGAGCGTAGAAGATCCAGACCGCCAGAGTGCCGAGGCTGGTCATGAATTGCAGAAAGGTACCGTGGCTGGAGATCCATTCCATGGGAGAGGTCCTTGTCGGTTAGGGGAGGGCGAGATCGAATCCGCTAACTCTGCATTGTGTGGCGTGGGCTCGATTGTGCAATAACGAGTGTTAAGTAGGAGTGTATCAGTGACGGCTGAGTTGTACGGCGGGGCGGGTGCCGAGACCCAGGTTTCGATTCCGGTGGTGAACAGCACCAGGCCTGGGTTCGCGTGATCCCCGGCCGGTGTTCCAACCCTCAAGCCCCACGACGGACAGCCCATTCAGCAGCAGTCAGATAGAGAGCTTGTTGGCCTTCAGCACCTTGCTTGCCGGTAGCCGGAACATCCCGCGAGCCGGACAGGTACTTCCGGCCCTGGCCCACCAGCTGGTCGATGAAAGGCTTCTGTACGTCCATGTGTTCGGGCCCTGCCATGGTGTTCACTCTTGCTAATTTCCTGGCTGGCACACAGTGCCGCATAGGCAGTCACGTTGTTTTGAATATTGCGAGTTTTGTTTATTTCGAATAACCTGGCAAGCAACGATAGAACACAAGGCGGCAGCCAGCGCTAGCGGGCTGCGTGGAGGTCCAGTCATGAACAGCGCCAGCCAAGATAGCGTGCCCGGCAACTTCGAGCTCACCCGCCTGGCCAGGGCCAGCGCCACCGAGCTCAGTCAGCTGCTTCGCGAGCGGCCCAAGAACGACCGGGCGCATATCAAGCTGGATGGGGCCGACCTGGTGCTCCCCCGCCAAGCGCTGGTGCTGCTGCGTGACCTGCTGACCGAGATGGCCCAGGGCAATGCCGTGACCATCCTTCCCACCCATGCCGAGGTGACGACCCAGGAAGCCGCCAACATGCTCAATGTCTCGCGGCCCCACCTGGTCAAGCTGGTGGAAGAGGGCGCGATTCCCTTTACCCGGGTGGGCACCCATCGCCGAATTCGCCTGCAGGACCTGTTGGCTTACAAGCGCCAGCAGGAGGAGACCTCCGAGGCCGCTCTGCAGGAATTGGCCGACCAGGCTCAGGAGCTGGACATGGGCTACTGATGCGTTTCGTAGTCGTCTACGACGCCTGCGTGCTCTATCCCGCGCCTCTGCGGGACCTATTGATGTGCTTGGCCACTTCGGGGCTGTTCGCCGCACGCTGGACAGAACAGATCCATGACGAGTGGACGCGCAACCTGCTCAAGAATCGTCCCGAACCTTGAGCTCCCCGACCCTGACGACCGTCACGTGCTGGCTGCGGCCATTTGCGCTGGAGCCCAGTTCATCGTCACCTTCAATCTGAGAGATTTTTCCGCCGATACCCTGGCCGGTTTCGGGATCGAGGCCGTCCATCCCGACACCTTTCTGGAGCAGCAGTTCGAGTCGAATGAGGGGCTAATGGTCAGGACCGCGCGCCGTCACCGCGCCAGCCTGCGCAAGCCGCCGAAAAGTGCCGAGGAGTACCTCGGCACCCTGGCAGCCTGTGGCCTGATCGTGACAGCGGAGCGTCTGCGAGAATTTATCGACGTCCTTTAACGGCTTGTATAACGACCTCACTTGGCTATCGCCTTCAGCCGCGGGCGAAGGGCGTTGACGAAGTGGTTGAGCTGTTGCTCCAGCCAGGCACGGCATTCGTCGTCGTTGGTGAAATCGCCAAGTCGTGCGTAGCAGGCGAAGCCGAGTGGCTCAGGGTCACCCTGAAGGCGTTCCTGGGTGCTTCCAGGCAGTTCGGCGAGGATCTGCTCGCGCTCTTCGTTCAGCAAATCGAGTATTCCCGGAAGCTCTGACTTCTTTCCGGCGAGGAACACGCCGCAGATGCCTTCTCCCATGGAGCGGTAGGCGGTGAGCCAGAGGCTCGTGTGGGGTAGTGGAACTCGGACGTGATTGCGTGGGCGATAGACCGGAGGCGCCTGCTCGGGATCATCAAAGCTGATGCGGGTGAGAGGCTCCCACCAGATGCGCTCGTCGGTCACCGCAATGGACTCGCCGCTCTCCGCTCCACTTTCGTCGGTAATGTCGCGCAGCGAGTCACTATCACCTGGCCGAACATGGATGAAGGTGCGCTCGATGGTCTCCGTCTTGGCGACGACACGAGGCTGTATCGCCAAGCCCTGGTCGCCGAACTCGTAGAGCGCAACCTCGACGAGCCCGAAGCTGAAGCCCAGAGCAGCGTTGCGGGTGATCAGTTCGGCCATGCCGGTGATACCTTCGCGGATGCCGTCACCGGCGATCAGTAGCAGGAAGCGTCCCTCGCGCAGGGCGCGGGCGGTGGCGTCGACGAAGGCGGCTTCGTCCAGGTCAGGCTTGAGCTTTCGGGCGGCCTCGAAGGGTGCATTGCCCTTGAGGCCGGTCGCCGCCGCGACCCGGCGTTGCAGGTCGGCGTAGCTCCACTGGGACACGGCCCGGGCATAGTCGAGGATCTGGGCGATCACCTTGCGCCGCGCCTCAGGGTTGCGCCATAGCTTGCACTCCACCAGCGTCAGTCGACCGGAGGGGCTGATAAAGATGGCGTCCACCGGGCCTGCCTCGGTCGAAAGCTCGGTACACAGCGGCACCAGCGGGGCGAAGGAGGGGTCCACCTCCTCGATCGGCAACAGGTCGGGGTGGCCAGCGAGAAGGTCACGCAGCCAGGCCTCGTTGCGACCATCGGTGAAGCCCAATGCTGCCCGCCGAGCCGTGGTGAAGGTGCCGTTCTCGCCCTGTGTGAAGAGGATGTTTCCGTAAGTCGGCATAGACCGTTCCGTTGTCGTTATCTGCTGGTCATCGCTTCGGCCCTGGTCTCAAGCAGAGTGTCCAGAGGGGGTTCGACTCATGGGATGAATCGGTTGGAAGGTATTACTTTATTTGCTACCAAAAATCTCGACAACGAAAAACGGCCACCGCTCTGATGAGCTAAGTGGCCGTCTTTACTAAATTCTTGGTCGGAGTAGCAGGATTCGAACCTACGACCTCTGCCTCCCGAAGGCAGCGCTCTACCAAGCTGAGCTATGCTAATTCTCTTTAAAAACAATATGTTATATAGAGTCATAAGGCGTGCATATACCTCGAAATCGTGTCTGCTGACACCTAACTGACACCTGGTTTTCGGGGTAGGTATGGGTAAGGTTACTGTACGAATAACCAGACGCCTTTCGGAAAGCCCTGGATTCATAGAATAAGCGCGGCACTTTGGCCCACGAGGTAGAGGCAGGACGGGCAGCGCCGGTACCCTTCTCGGCTCACCGTCCAAAGTGAAGCAGAGCATGGGATACCGACAGCTGACCCAGACCCAACGATCCCAGATCTATGCCCGTTATGACCTGGGCGTGAGCCGACGCCAGATAGCCAGAGAGCTTGGCATCGACAACAGCACGGTCAGCCGGGAGCTGCGTCGAAACGCCACCGACAGCGGTTACGATCCTGAGCAGGCGCAATCCTGCAGTGATCATCGGCGACGCACTGCCTGGAAAAGGACAAAGCGCTTGCCCAGCATGATTGCCGCTGTCGTCGACCGGCTGCGAGAGGAATGGAGCCCAGAGCAAATCAGCGGTTTCATGGCGCCCTTGTCTGGTGTCGGCGTCAGTCATCAGTGGATCTACTCCTTGATCTGGGATGACAAGGCCCGCGGTGGCGATCTCTGGAAGCATCTCCGCCAGCCCAAGCGGCGCAGCAAGTACCGGGCTCAAGCCAAGAGCGCAGGACTTGGCAAGACTCCCAACCGCGTGGGCATCGAGCATCGCGCGGCTGAGATCGATGAACGGCGCTTCATTGGCCACTGGGAGGGCGACACCGTGGTCCAGGGGCACAAGCAGTCGGGCCTGGTCACGCTGGTCGACCGCCGTAGCGGCTATCTGCTGGCGGCACGGTTGCCCAAGCTTTCGGCGGAGCTGACGCAAAAGGCCATGATTCGGCTGCTAAAACCTCGCCGCGGTGCTGTCCAGACCATCACCCTGGACAACGGCTCGGAATTTGCGGATCACGAGACCGTGGCCAAGGCGGTAACGGCAGCGACTTACTTCTGCGATCCCTACTGCTCCGGGCAGCGTGGGACCAATGAGAACACCAATGGCCTGATACGACAGTACTTCCCCAAGGGAACAGACTTTCGACAGGTCACCGATGCCAAGCTGCGCAAGGTGGTCGAGAAGCTGAATGACCGCCCCCGAAAGCGTCTCGGCTATCGCACACCGGCACAGGTTTTCCTGGGGGAATATTGAGGAGCCCTGAATACCGCAGGTGCTGCGCTTGTTGCTTGAATTCAGGCTTTACAGAATGGAGTGCTGTCTGCTCCTGCTGGCAAGCAGACCGCCTTCGGCGCTCGAGCCGTACAAACTGGTGTAGGCCAGCTTGTACGGCTCTTTTTTCACAGGTACCGCTCTATGACGTCTCTCGTTTGGGATGGCTCGAACACGGTGTCAAAGGCCCACTGACCGAAGCCGCCCTGCGCGTTGACGGCCTTTACCCAGGTCTCCATGGCGGCACGCTTCTCGGCGTTCTGCTGGCTGTCCTGTCCCTTCACCTCGAGCACCAGGGTCTTGCCGTTGGCGAGTCGAATCAGGTAGTCCGGCACGAAGTTGCGCGAGGAGCCGCGCCACAGATAGCGCACCTTGAAGTCGAGGTGGTCGTTCTTGGCCCAGGCAGTGATGCTGGAGTGGTCCTCGCAGACATCGGCGACCATCTTCTCCCAGGCGCTGTCGTAGACGACGTGGCTGATCTGGGAGCGCTCGGTCGGGGCGCAAGGCTTGGTGGTGAGCCAGGGACGCATGTAAGCAGTGGAACCGATGGGCTGGTGTTCCTCGAAGATCAGCTCCTGGCGTTCCACGTTCTGCTCGGTGACGTTGCGGCTGACGTGTCCCACGACGGTATCCATGTTGAGGGCAAACAGTAGCCGGCGACGCACCGGGTCCTGGTGCCAGAGGCTGGGGATATCCAGCTTGTCACTGGCCAGGAACTGTTCGACCAGACGGATCAGCTGCACCGCAAGGTACTGCTTGTCGCCCTCGAAGGTGGCCTGATTCTGCAGGTAGAGCTTGCGGGCCGCGCGGAAGATCAGGTTCTGCAGCCGGAACTCCTCCACCGCTCGCTCGAGGTCGATCTCGGTAACCATGGCCAGGTTGGGTGAGCCGGTCAGCGAGGGGGCGATATCCGCGTTGAGCGGGGTCTGAGCGGGATCGAGCGTCAGCGTGGGTACGTTCTGCCAGTCGATCACCAGCTCCGGCTTGAGCACATTGTCGATGCGATCGACGTTGGGCCAGCGGATGTCCAGGTGATTGCGTCCTGGCTCCACTTCGATGCGCACGCTGGGCTTGGGTGGTGGTGGCGCCTCGCCGCCTTGGCTGGCGTCCTGGAAGATGGAAAGGGGCACGCCGAAGACGTTGACGTATTCGGGCAAAAACTTGCGGTCGGCGTCCATGTCGTGGGACACACGACGCAGCCCCCGGCCGATCACCTGCTCGCACAATAGCTGACTGGTGAAGGCGCGCAACCCCATGATGTGGGTGACGTTGGCGGCGTCCCAGCCCTCGGAGAGCATAGCCACCGAGATGACGTTCTGCAGGTATTGGCCCGGCTGACCACGCTTGCCGACGGTATCGACCAGGGCGCGCAGCTGCTCCTCCTGCTTCATGGCCTGAAGGTCGGCCTCCTTGTCGGCGGGGAGCTTGGCGGCCTTGATCAAGGCCTCCAGCCGGGCGGCGTACTGCTTGTCCTTGCTGCTGGTGGTTTCGCCTTGCTCGGCCTTCTCGAGCACCTTGGAGTCGACCCGTAGGGTAGCATCAGGGGCTTGGGTATCCTGGATCAGGCAGTCGCCGCCGTTGAAGAAGTGCTCGATGCGCGCGGCGGTCTCGGTGCGGTTGCAGACGGTAAGCATCACCGGGGGAATGGTGTGGCCGACCGCTTCCCACTGGTTTCGAGTTTCCTTCCAGTCGTAGGCCAGCAAGGCGTAGGCCTTCTGCACCAGGTCGGGCAGGGGGGCGGTGGGTTCGGCCTTGCGATTGAGGTCCTCCTTCACCTCATCCTCACGGTAGAGGTGGTAGAGCTTGCTGGCGTAGGTCTTGGCGTTGGCCAGGGCGTCGTCGCGTACCACCACCCGCGGGGTCTTCACCAGCCCCGCCTCGATGGCATCGTTGAGGCCGAAGTCGGAGACGATCCACGCGAACAGGCCTGACTCGGTGTTGCTCTTGCCGGTGGGGGCGAAGGGGGTGGCGGACAGGTCGAAGCAGCGACGGATGCGTCGGGTCTTGTGGATGCGATCCAGCCCCTCGATCCAACGGGTGGCCTCCTCCAGGTCGATGCCCAGCTCCTCGGCCTGTTTCTTGCTGACCTTGGATTCGGCCTGCTGGCGATAGGCGTGGTGGGCCTCGTCGTTGATCACGATGAGGTCACGCTCGTTGGCCAGCGACCCCAGCACGCGACGGGTGAAGGCCTCGTCGCTCTCATTGCCCTTCTTGACCACCGAACGAGCCTGCTCCTTCAGCGGCATCAGGCTGTGCCAGTTCTCGATGACGATTTCGACCCGGTTGAGCTGCTGCCGCATTGCGTCATTGGGGCAGAGGTCGAATTCGTCGTACACGTTCTGAGGGAGGCCTGGTTTCAAGACCTGCAGGCGGCTCTTCACCGTGAGCCCAGGGGTGACGATCAGCACCGCCTTGGAGAAGCGACGGTCCTTGGGGTAGTGGATGGCGTTGAGGGTCTGCCAGGTGATGATCAGCGACATCACCGAGGTCTTGCCGGAGCCCGTGGCCATCTTGTTGCAGATGCGCTCCCAGGGGCCGCCATCCCCGCTGAGGAAGATGCCTTGGCGGTAGGACTCCTGGGCTTCCAGCCACCAGATCAGCGTCTCGATGGCCTCGAGCTGGCAGAAGTAGAACGGGTACTGGCGCGGGCCACCCTCCCAGCGACAGGCATCCGGATCCCAGTCGCCCCTGGCGTGCCAGTGCTCAAGCAACTGACGGGTAACGCTGGTCACTCCGGGGTAGCCATCCGCCCGCCACTCGTCCACGCGCTGACGGATGCGGTTGACCTGCTCCAGGGGCTCGGTGCGCTGGGTGTTGTTGCGGGTATCGAAGATCTCGTAGGCCGCGGGGCGCCTGCCCTGCTTCAAGGTCATCTGCTTGTCGTCGCGCTCCCAGTAGGCCGTGGGGGCATCGTAGGGCGAGTTGATGATCAGTGATTGGGGTGTCATTCGGTAACTCCTTCTACCGTGCGATAGCCCTGCTGCCGGTGGTTTGGGACATTGGGGTAGCGCAGTTCGAGCTTGCCTGCCTTCACCAGCGGGGCCACATGCCGCTCACCGATGTTCTTGGGCGAACGCTGGAGCAGCTCGGAAAGCTGACGCAGCGTGAGGAAGCGGCCTTGGCAGAGCTTGAGCAGCGTCGCCTGCATCGTCTCGGGCGGTGTGCGCCTGCCGGCAGCGACCGGGGCTGCGATGCGCAGCAACGCAGCCCAGCTCGGCGCGTGGGCATCTGCGCCGCTGTGGGGGGAGCTCTCTTCGCTATGCGGGAAGGTAGCGCCCTTGTGGGGGGAGTTCGGCTCGCTATGAGGGAACATAGTGTCGGAGAGTGGGGCGCGGCTCTCCGCCTTGAGGTCGGTGGGGGCGGCGAGCGACGCCGGCAGGGTGTAGTAGGCCCCCCTGCTGCGACCATGGGGCACCAGCATACCCTGCTCCACCAGGCCGCTGAGCATCTGGGTGATATCGACCCGATGCAGCGTTAGCATCTCCTGCAAGCGACGGTTGGTGACCTGCTGCTCCAGGGCGGCGATGACCAACGTCTGCGCCTCGTCGGGGGAAAGTGCCTCGAAGGCCTGGCCGAAGCGTTGCTGCAGGCGTGCCATCACGTCCTCGGGCATCACGCTGATCAGCGGCAGGGTAAGGATGACGCGATCAGGGCGCAGAGTTTCCTTCAGGCTGGGCGGCTGCCAGAGGTGGGCATGCCAGCTGCGCCGTATCTTGTCGAGGCCGGAGCCTGCCTTGTCGCCCACGCCGAGCAGCTGGAACATCAACTGCAGCGACTTGTTGCGACACTCGCTGACGCCACCCGTCATCAACTGCTCCTGGGAGAGCAGCAGGGTGCCGGGGTTGGAGAATTCAAAGCGATCCTTGAAGCGTTCGCCGATGATTCCCCCTTGGCCTGAATGGTCGGCATGGATCAGCGCGTTGACCAGCGCTTCCTTGAGCGCCTCGTGAGCATCGCTCTGGGCGCGTCGATCCGACCGGAAGGGAACCTTGAGCGCAGGGTCGTAGCCGAGCTTCTGGGCGATGCGCTGGTAGAACTGGAAGAGATTGGCGACCCAGGTACCATCGATGTGGATGCGGTCGCTCCAGCGGGTCTCGTCGTCCTCGGCCAGGCGCTCGCGGTAGTCGAGCTGGAAGCCTGGCAGGGCTGCTGGGTCCTGGATGGCCTCTGTCTTGCCGAACATCAGCAACCCGGCCTGGGTCAGCCCCTCCTCCCCGCTGCGGCGATCCTTGCGCCAGCCGCCCAGCTTGGCCAGCAGGCCGAGGTCGTTCTCGGTCAGCCAGGGGTGATCGGGCACCCGTGAGGCCACCCGGTTGCGGTACTGCTGGAGCGAGGCAGGGTCGAGGTCATCGACATCGAAGTGCGCGAGAATGCGGCTGTCGGCCGGCTGCTGTTCGAGGCGATCGGCGAACATGCGCTGCACCTCGGCCTCGTTGCAGCGGAAGTCGCCCTCGTGGTTGCGCCGGTAGCTGCCCTTGAAGGGATCGACGCCGATATAAACCGGCCGCTCGCTGCGTGTGGCGCGGGGCACCTCGATCACCATAATGGCGTCGCCCTGGTAGGTCTCGACGCTGACGTGGTGCTCCTGGAGAATATTGGCGCTGACCTTCTGCGGGTTGTTGAGCGTGCCCCAGAACTCACCGCGCAGCTTATCCACATCCGGCTCGGAGAGGCCGGCTGTGGATGGCCCGTCCTCGTCTTCTTTTACCCCCAGGTAGATCGTCCCGCCTGCGGTATTGGCGAAGGCGCTGTAGGTCTCCCACAGGCTCTTGGGCAGCCCGCCCCGGGCCGCCTTGTATTCGGTATCGACCCCCTCATGGCGAGCCAGCACCTCGAAGAGGCTGGTGTGCTGTGTCATGGGTCAGTCCAGTCGAACGACTTTCAGCGATTCGATGCCGCGGTTATCGACGATCTTTACCGCGATGCAGCGGTTGTCACCGGGCTCGAAGGGCAGCGACCGGGTGCCGTGGTACTCGCCCAGCAGCTCCTCGTTGAGCTCGGCACGAATATCCTTCTTGAGCTTGTACCAGCCATCCTTCTTGCCGGCCATGGGGAAGAACACCTGGCGCGGGTAGAGGGAGCGGTCGTCATAGTCGGTATCCAGCTCCCACACGGCGATATCGCGCTTGCCACCCGACTTGAGCTCGCCGCTCTTGGTATCGAAGTAGTCGAAGCCGTGCACCTCGACCTGCAGCTTGCCATCCTTCAGCGCGTGCACCTCGACGTCCGGCTGGCCCATCAGCCAGAAGGACTCGTTGCTGCGGGCGTTCTTCTTGAGGTCCTCGGTGAGCAGATCGGTGTTCATCTGCACCTTGAGGGCCTGGATGCCCTTGATGCTGTCGATATCCTTGGCGGCCTCCGGGTCGAAGGTGAAGGCACAGAACACCAGCAGCTTGGGTACCGGGAAGAGATCGCTCGCCTCGTTCTTGGCGATCTCGACCTGGCGCTGCTCCAGGGCGGCGTACTCGGGGCCGAAGCTGACGGCGACTCGCTCGCCGGTTTCCGCCACGGTACCCACGGCATGCAGGTACTTGGCCCCGGGCAGGGTCTCGAGGTCCATCAGCTTGAGGTGCTGCCCTCCCTTGCCACGGATACCGGCCTTGAGCAGCTCTTCGCGCCACTGGGCATGGCGAGAAGTAGCCCCGGAGCGTGCCACGGCAACGTCGGCCTCCTTGGGTTGCTCGGCCTCGTCCAGGCCCAGCACGGTGGCGAAGGGCACCGCTTCGACGGTGAAGGGGCCGGTGATACGCAGCTTGTCGCGACTCACCTCCGGCTGGTCGTAGAGCACCTCCTGCCCGGCATGGTTGGCGATGCTTTGATCCATGTGTTGCTGCATGGCCTGACGGCAGGAGTGGAACCCGGCCAGAGCGTCCAGCGCCTCCTGGTTCCAGTGCTCGGGATAGTCAAAAGGCACCTCCCACTCCAGCAGGGCATTGACCGGCACTTCTTCCCCCGAAGGCAGTGTCTGGGTCTTGCCGGCATCCTTGACGAAGTCGATTTGCTGCCCCTTGCGGGCTCCTTCCATCACGACGAAGGGGCGGGAAGGGGGATCCTTCTGCAAGGCCACGTTTAGCCGCTCCAGGCAGTGCAGGATTGCCGGATGCTTCTTCTCGTAGATTTCATCGATCTCCGGGTTGTTGGCGATCGACTTCAAGGTGATATGCGGCACCGTCTTGTAGATAAAGCCGCCGCCCAGCCCCTCCTGGGGATACTTCAGCTCGTAGTAGTCGTAACTGGCGGTCATCAGCCGCTGCTTGGCCAGGGTCACGGCCACCCGGGAGGTATCGCAGGTGACCCAGCGACGGCCCCACTTCTCGGCGACATAGGCGGTGGTGCCGGAGCCGCAGGTGGGATCCAGTACCAGATCGCCGGGATCGGTGGTCATCAGTAGGCAACGTTCGATGACCTTGCTGTTTGTCTGAACTACGTAGTTCTTTGGGTCGCCAAAGCCAGCGGTGGTTGTATCATCCCAAAGCCGATTGATTGGAAAGGCGGCAAAATCTCCAAGGAAACGGACATAGCGCAGCGTGTTACCTGCACCGTATAAGCGCATGGAATACTCAAGCCTTCGCATCCCTGACTGTGTCGTTTTCCATCCCGACTTCTGCGGGGTAAAGCCCTGCCCCATGAAAGGCCAAGGAAAAACCTGGGGGCCACCAGAGCTCTGTGAAGTCAAGTTGTCTGGGGTAAAAACACCTTCAACAGGAGCCTCAGCACTCCTAATTCTTCTTCTAGAACCACTCTTGTCTTGAACCATCGAGTAGCCAGAGGCGCCGGCGCCATCCAGCACTTTTTCTCGATAGAGCTGATTATACTTTGTCTTATTTACGTCCTTGCCATACCAAACCAAATAATCTGATACACGAGCCAGCACATCGGTCCCTCCACTAGGGCTCCCGGCGCCAGTAGTCTTTTTGAAAGTAATAATTCCGATCGAGTTGCTGGCACCAAAAACCTCATCACAAATCTCACAAATATGGTGCAAATTCTCATCCGAAATCTGCACAAAGACCGACCCACTATCACTGAGCAGCTCTCTTGCCAGCAGCAGCCTGTCACGCAGGTAGGTGAGGTAGGAGTGGATGCCCAGCTCCCAGGTATCACGGAACGCCTTGATCATCTCCGGTTCCTGGGTCAGGTCCTCGTCCTTGCGATCCTTGACGTCGCGCTTGTTCGTGAACGGCTGAAAGTTGGAGCCGTACTTGATGCCGTAGGGCGGGTCGATATAGATCATCTGCACCTGCCCGGCCATGCCTTCCTTGTGCAGCATGGAGTTCATCACCAGCAATGAGTCGCCGGCGATCAGGCGATTGGCCCAGTCGCGCTCGTGCTTGTAGAAGTCGATGGCCTCGCGCAGCGGCAGATTCTCGAAAGGGGCATGGAACATGTCGGGCTGGAAGGCGCTGCCGCTTTTCTTGCCCGCCTTCATGCGCTTCTGCACCTCGCCGAGGATGGTGGCAGGGTCGATGCGCTCGTGAACGTGCAGGGAGACGGTATCCACCTCGAAACTGGTGCGCTCGGCCTTGCCGGTCCACTGCAGGTAGGGGGATTGACGGCGCTTGAGCTCCTCGAGCGCTGCCTTCATCTGCTCCTGGTCACCGGAGGCGAGGGCATCATCGATCAGCGCCTCGACCTCGGCCCGATTGGCGGAGGCATCGAACTGCAACTCCGGGTCCAGGTGCGGGTCATAGGCCCAGGTGGCGGTCTCCTCCACCCCGTCGCTGGCGGTATCGACCATGCCGACGTGGGGGTTGTTCTTGCGCTTGTCTTCGTAGCGGTAGGACAGCACCTGGGAGTGTTCGGGCTTCTTCTGGCCTGACCGGGACCGAGCGGCCTTGCGTGGCTTGACCTGCTGCTGGTGAAACGGCAACTCGGCGGGGACCTCCTGGATCTGCAGGGTGAGGTCTGGGGTATCCGAGTCTGGTGCCGGTGCATCCCTGGGGTCATCCGATTGGGGTGACAGGCGATACACGGAACCGCCCCGGCCGCGCCCCTTGCCCAGTACACCTTCCTCGATCAGCCCGTCGCGCACTCGCTCATAGTCGGCCTTCTCGACCTCGGCTGCCTCTCCGCTGAGCAGCGCGAGCAGCCTGGCGTTACCGATGGTGCTGCCGTTGTCGGGCACGAGGGAAAGGATCAGCTCACGTAGCTGGGCGTCGATATGGCTCATGGGGCGTCCCTGTCGTTCTGGCGGCGATGACTGCACTTAGGGGGCTGATGATACAGGCCATCATGGTAAATGGGCAGAAGCGCTACTGACCATCACCCTGGGCGCCAGCTCTGCGCTGATCTACGACAGCTACGGCTTTCCGTCCGAGTCCTTTGAGATCCTGTATCCCTTCCGGTGCGCGTACTGACACCTGATTGACACCTGGAAGAGATTGGGGCTTCAGAAACGAAAAAGGCTCTTGCGTGAATGTTCGCAAGAGCCTGATTCTACTAAATTCTTGGTCGGAGTAGCAGGATTCGAACCTACGACCTCTGCCTCCCGAAGGCAGCGCTCTACCAAGCTGAGCTATACTCCGATGTTTGAGGTGTGTCCCTCAACGGATGCGTAGTATACGGATCCTTGTGGATGATGCAACCCTCGCGAGCCCGAGTCAGCCACTTTTTTCCAGCTTCCCCGTCACTTGAGGGCACTTGCCCGGTGATTTTCAGGTCTTGCGTTCCACCGCCAGGCGGGCCAGCTCGGCCATGCTGTCGCGGTAGGGCGAGGGCGGCAGATGGTCGAGTTCGGCCAGGGCCTTGGCGGCCATCTCTTCGGCCTTCTGGCGGGTGTAGTCCAGTGCGCCGGTGGACTTGACGATGGCCAGCACCTCGTCGAGGTGGTCGAGTCCGCCCTTGCGGATGGCGCGACGCACCAGGCGGGTCTGGTCGGGGGTGCCGGCGGCCATGGCCTGGATCAGCGGCAGGGTGGGCTTGCCTTCGGCGAGGTCGTCGCCGACGTTCTTGCCCATGGCCTTGGCGTCGCCCTCGTAGTCGAGCAGGTCGTCGACCAGCTGGAACGCCAGACCCAGGTAGCGTCCGTACAGCGCCAGCGCCTGTTCCTGGCGCTCGTCGGCGCCGGCCAGGATGGCGCCGCTGTGGGAGGCGGCCTCGAACAGCATCGCGGTCTTGCCGAGGATGGTGTCGAAGTAGGCGGCCTCGTCGGTGTCGGGATTGCCCACATTGGTCAGCTGCTGAACCTCGCCCTCGGCGATGGTGCAGGTGGCGGCGGACAGCACCTCCATGATGCGCATGGAGCCGACCTCGACCATCATCTGAAACGAGCGCGAATACAGAAAGTCGCCGACCAGCACCGAGGGCGCGTTGCCCCAGGCATCATTGGCGGTGGCCTTGCCGCGACGCATGTGCGACTCGTCGACCACGTCGTCATGCAACAGCGTCGAGGTGTGCATGAACTCGATCAGCGTCGCCAGGGTGATGTGACGATCGCCCTGATACTCCAGCGCGCGTGCCGCCAGCAGCACCAGCAGGGGGCGCAGACGCTTGCCGCCGCTTTCGATGATGTACTGGCCGATGGTCTCCACCAGCGGGATGCGCGAGGCGAGCTGGTCGAGGATGGTCTGGTTGACGGCGGCGAAGTCGTCGGCGACCACCGCGTGAATCGGCGAAGGAGCTGCTGATGGTGACGGGGTGGCGTTGACTGACATGAAGGCGGCTTCGACTGGAGGTGAGGGAGGCCGTGGGCCTTGGGTTGCCGGTCATGCTATGGGCCGCCCATGGGGGCGTCAAGACGATTAGCGCCCGGCGGCGGCCTCGCGCGGGGTTTTTTCCGGTCTCGCCACTTGACGCTGGTTGTCGGGTTGTGCCCACGCGAGGG
The DNA here is from genome assembly GCF_040070555.1 of Halomonas sp. H10-59. Classification (NCBI taxonomy): domain Bacteria; kingdom Pseudomonadati; phylum Pseudomonadota; class Gammaproteobacteria; order Oceanospirillales; family Halomonadaceae; genus Halomonas; species Halomonas sp. H10-59. The sequence continues at coordinate 4,143,621 of NZ_CP098828.1, read as the reverse complement.
TGTCGCTATAATACGCGGCCCACTCATCCATGCTCCCTGTCAGATGGCTGCCAAAAGGGGCGCCACTCGAAGCAGGTCGATCAAGAGCCAACCCCGATGAGTTTCTGGAGAAACAGCATGTACGCAGTGATCAAAAGCGGTGGCAAGCAGTACCGCGTTCAGGAAGGCCAGACTCTCAAGCTCGAGAAACTGGAAATCCCCACCGGCGATACCGTCGAGTTCGACGAGGTTCTGCTGGTCGGCAACGATGACGACGTCACCGTTGGTGCCCCGCTGGTCGAGGGTGCCAAGGTCAGCGCCGAAATCGTCGCCCACGGCCGTGGCGAGAAGGTGACTATCATCAAGTTCCGTCGCCGCAAGCACAGCATGAAGCGTCAGGGCCACCGTCAGTGGTTTACCGAAGTTAAAATCACCGGAATTTCTGCCTAAATACGCCTCGCCCTCGGGCGAATGCGTAGCGGACTATTCCCTCAACGAGCGAGGACTTTGCAATGGCTCATAAGAAGGCAGCCGGCTCCACACGTAACGGTCGCGACAGTGAAAGCAAACGCCTTGGCGTCAAGCTGTTCGGCGGCCAGGCCGTGACCCCGGGTAACATCATCGTGCGTCAGCGTGGCACCCGTTTCCACGCCGGCACCGGTGTTGGCATCGGCAAGGACCACACCCTGTTCGCTCTGGACGAAGGCGTGGTCAAGTTCGAGACCAAGGGTCCGAAGAACCGTAAGTTCGTCAGCGTCGTCTCTGCCTGAGACCGCCCGAACGCCATGGGCCGCCGGCGAGCGTGACTCGCTTGCCGACAGGTCCCGGAAGGCCCCGCCAAGCGCGGGGCCTTCTTGTATCATGGTGGAAAGCATCCGCCAGGAGAGTGATAGATGCAGTTCGTCGACGAAGCCTCGATCATCGTGGAGGCAGGCAACGGAGGTAACGGTTGCCTGAGCTTCCGGCGCGAGAAGTACGTGCCCAAGGGCGGCCCGGATGGCGGCGATGGCGGCCATGGTGGCAGCGTCTACCTGATTGGTGACGATGCCCTCAATACGCTGATCGATTTCAAGTATCAGCGCTTCTACAAGGCGCAGAACGGCCAGCCCGGCCAGGGTCGCCAGATGAGCGGCCGCGCCGGCGAGGATCTCCACGTCAAGGTGCCCGTGGGTACCACGGTGATCGACGAGGATACCCTCGAGGTGATCGCCGACGTGACCGAGATCGGCCAGGTGGTGCAGGTGGCCCAGGGCGGCCGCCGTGGGCTCGGCAACATTCACTTCAAGTCCTCCACCAATCGGGCACCACGGCGTACCACGCCGGGCACCGAGGGTGAGCGGCGCAACCTGCGCCTGGAGATGAAGGTGATGGCCGATGTCGGTCTGCTGGGGCTGCCCAACGCCGGCAAGTCGACGCTGATCCGCTCGGTGTCGGCGGCCAAGCCCAAGGTGGCCAACTACCCCTTCACCACCCTGGTGCCGAACCTGGGAGTGGTGAAGCTCGGCATGCACGAGCACTTCGTCATGGCCGACGTGCCGGGGCTGATCGAGGGTGCCTCCGACGGTGCCGGCCTGGGGCTGCGCTTTCTCAAGCACCTGACGCGTACCCGCCTGCTGTTCCACGTAGTGGATGTGGCGCCGTTCGATGAGTCCGATCCGGTGGAAGCCGCCGAGGCGATCATCCATGAGTTGGGCGAGTTCTCGCCGACCCTGGCCGAGCGCCCGCGCTGGCTGGTGCTCAACAAGCTCGACCTGCTGCCCGAGGACGAGCGCGAGGCTGCCGCCGACGAGATCGTGCGTCGACTCGGCTGGGAAGGCCCGGTCTTTCGTATCTCGGCGATCTCCAACGTCGGCACCGAGGCACTGGTGCAGGCGGCCCATCGCTGGCTGACCGAGCAGCGCACCCTCGAGAACGAGGATGAAGAGGCCATGGAGCGCGAGCAGGAGATGCGCCGGCGCATGGAAGATGAGGCGGTGGCCAGGACAGAGGCGCGCCTGGGTCGTCGTCGCAAGCGTGACGAAGACGACGATGACGATCTCGATGACGACGACTACGACGTCGAGGTCGAATACGTTCAATAGCGGTCGTCAGGGGAGTCGACAGCCTCCCCGTTCGGCCAGAGCAGCGGGGCGAGAAAAGGATGCACAGCGGAGAGCGGGTCCCGGGGCGTGACGCCCTGTCCAGCGCGCGGCGGGTGGTGGTGAAGATTGGCAGCGCCCTGTTGACCAACGACGGGCGTGGCCTCGATGACCCCGCCATCGGTGGCTGGGTGGATCAGATCGCCGCCCTGGCGAGTCGCGGCATCGAGGTGGTGCTGGTGTCTTCCGGGGCCGTGGCGGCAGGCATGGTGCGTCTCGGCTGGCGGGCTCGCCCGTCATCGGTGCGAGAGCTCCAGGCCGCTGCGGCGGTGGGGCAGAACGTGCTGACCGAAACCTACGAGAATCACTTCGGTCGTCACGGCCTTGTGACCGCGCAGATTTTGCTGACCCACGACGATCTATCCAATCGCAAGCGTTACCTCAACGCGCGCTCGGCGCTGAGCACGCTGGTGGACCTCAAGGTGGTGCCGGTGATCAACGAAAACGACACCGTGGTCACCGACGAGATCCGCTTTGGCGACAACGATACCCTTGGCGCCCTGGTGGCCAACCTGCTCGAGGCCGATGCGCTGGTCATCCTGACCGATCAGGAGGGCTTGTTCGACGCCGACCCGCGCCACGACCCCAGCGCCCGGCTGATCGAGGAGGGGCGCGCCGACGATGCTCGTCTGGCGGCGGTGGCCGGCGGCGGCGGCGCCCTGGGGCGCGGTGGCATGACCACCAAGGTGCGCGCGGCGCGCCTGGCCGCGCGCAGCGGGGCGGTCACGGTGATCGCCAGCGGTCGCCAGCCCCGGGTACTGGAGCGGCTGGCCGATGGCGAGCGGCTTGGCACCCTGTTGACGCCGGACCGGGCCCCCATCGCTGCGCGCAAGCGCTGGCTGGCCGGCCAGCTGCAGGTGCGCGGCACCCTGACCCTGGACGCCGGCGCGGTACGGGTGCTGCGCGGCAGTGGCTCGTCGCTGTTGCCGGTGGGGGTCAAGGCCTCCTCGGGTGACTTCGCGCGCGGCGATATGGTGCTGTGCGTCGACGAGCAGGGCGAGCGGATCGCCAAGGGGCTGGTCAACTACAACGCCGAGGACGCACGCAAGATTCTCGGCCAGCCCAGCGGGCGCATCTGTGAGTTACTCGGCTATATGGAAGCGCCGGAGCTGATTCACCGCGACAATCTTGTGGTGCTGGCTTGATCCAGGTCGGTATCAGGCGCCTTGTTGCCCCCGGCGCCTCTCTTTAGGGATATGGTTCCCGTCTTTTCTCCGTGCTCTTATGCGCCGCCGACAGCAGCCGCTGTCGGCGGCGCATGCGCGACATCTGTCCTGTTGCGTGAGCCTTGAAGCTGAAGCGTGCCCTGGTGCGTGGTCTCAGCGGTCTTTGGAGAAGAGGGAGCGTTGTCGATGAAGTCTATTCTGGTAACGGGTGCTGGTTCCGGCGTCGGCTTTGAGGTCGTCAAACTGTTTTTGGAGAAGGGCTTCAAGGTCGGTGGCCTGGATATCAACGTCAAGGCGCTGAACGAGCTGCAGGCGCAAGGGCAGGCGAACCTGTTTGCCTACAAGTGCGATGTCTCCTGTCGTGCTGGTGTGCATGACGCCATCGAGCAGTTCGCCACCGTCTGCGGTGGAGTGATCGATGTCGTCCACTCCAATGCCGGGATTCAGGCGAGTGGCCTGTTCAAGGACGTCGAGCTCGAAAAGTACGAGATGATGAACCTGATCAATGCCATGGGCACGATCTACATCATCAAGGAGGCGCTGCCCTACGTGATGGCGTCCGAGGCAGGCGCCATCCTGCTGACGTCGTCGGCGTCGGCGATCACCGGGCTGCCGATGTTCAGCGTGTACGGGGCGACCAAGTCCTTCGTGACGTCGCTGGGCGAGTCGCTGAGTATCGAGCTGGAATCCGATGGCATCTATGTAGGGATCATCGAACCCGGCCTGATCAATACACCGATGAACTCCAACAATCCTGACTCCATGGTGTGCACGGAGCAGGAGATTACTCTGGGCCCGAAGGAAGTGGCGGAGGCCGCCTACCAGGCGATCAGCACTCGCCGTCAGCTCTACTGGCACGTGGGCGAAGAGGCTCATGATCTGGCGGAGGCGATCCAGGGGCTGCGGCTGCAGGAGCGTCAGCGCTTCGTCAAGCAGATGATCCAGTCGAAGCTGAAGTGATTCGAGTGATGATGGCGGCGGCGACGTCTGCGGTGACCTGAGGCGCCCGTGGCGTTGGGACAAGTGGCGCGATGACCGCTGCGCTGGCCGCCGCTGGCCGGGCACAGGGTCGGTGGAGTGAGCCAGGCGCGCCAGGCCCTAAAAGGCTGGCGCGCAGTACCTTGACATGATAGGATGCGCCATCCTCTCAGACACGGCCCGTAACGATTGCCTCGCGACAGTGCTTGCGATGGCGGTCGGCCAGATGGCCAGGCCGACGGGGATTTTTTTATTTCCCTGTTGGATCAATACGTTATCAAGTCATCGTGCGACGGTGACGACAACTTTCTCCAAGGAGACAGTCAGTGGCTAACAGCAAGCAAGCCCGTAAGCGCGCCCGTCAGGCAGAATCTCGTCGTGTCCTGAAGGCAGGCCAGCGCAGCATGGTCCGCACTTACGTCAAGCGCGTGATCAAGGCGATCAACAGCGGTGACCACGCTCAGGCAATGGACGCCTTCAAGGCGGCACAGCCGGTCATCGACCGCATCGCCGACAAGGACACCCTGTCCAAGAAGAAGGCCGCTCGCATCAAGAGCCGTCTGAACAAGCGCATCAAGGCGCTGGCTGCGTAAGCCGGTCCCGCGCTTTCGGCGTGACGCGGATGCGTCCGTGTCGCGCACGCGAAAAACCGGCTACGGCCGGTTTTTTTGTGCCTGCCAATTGATGACCTGCGGCGCCCCGGTGCCCCTTCGTCGCCCTTCTCCGGGCGATGGCGAGCCAGAGCGCGGGGACTGTCAGCGTGGCAAGAAGGCTAGACAAACGAGCCGGGAATTGAGCAGGGAACCCGCAAGCAAGGAATCAGTGACGTGACCGACGAGCGTCGACGGCAGGCCTCGGATGAGGACATTGATCAGGCCCTGGAGCAGGGAGCGGGCACCTCGGTGGGGGGCGCCAAGGCGCCCGTGCGTCGGGGCCTGATGCGCTCTGGGCTGGTGGTCAGCAGCATGACCATGCTGTCCCGGGTGCTTGGGCTGGTGCGCGACGTGGTGATCGCCACCCTGCTGGGTGCAGGACAGGGCGCCGACGCCTTCTTCGTGGCCTTCAAGATCCCCAACTTCATGCGTCGGCTGTTCGCCGAGGGCGCCTTCAATCAGGCCTTCGTGCCGGTGCTGTCGGAGTACTCGACCACCCGCACCCGCGAAGAGATACGCGAACTGCTCAATGCGGTGTGCGGTAGCCTGGCGGCGGTGCTGGCGCTGATTACCGCCCTGGCTATCGTCGCCGCGCCCTGGTTGACCTGGGTGTTTGCTCCTGGCTTTGCGCGAGATCCCGACAAGCTCGCGCTGACCACCGACATGCTTCGGCTGACGTTCCCGTATCTGCTGTTGATCTCGCTGACCGCCTTCGCCGGCAGCGTGCTCAATACCTGGAATCGCTTCGCGGTACCGGCCTTCACCCCGGTGCTGCTGAACCTGTCGCTGATCGGTGCGGCGCTGGTGCTGACGCCGATGATGAGCGAGCCGGCCATGGCGCTGGCCTGGGGCGTGCTGATCGCCGGTGCCGCGCAACTGCTGTTTCAGGTGCCCTTTCTGGTGAGGCTCGGGCTGATGCCCCGGCCCTGGCCCAACTTCGCCCACGAGGGTGTGCGGCGCATCCTTCGACTGATGGCGCCGGCGTTGTTCGGAGTCTCGGTGTCGCAGATCAATCTGCTGCTGGATACCATCCTGGCCTCGCTGCTGGCGGCGGGCAGCGTGTCCTGGCTCTACTATTCCGACCGCCTGGTGGAGCTGCCACTGGGGGTGTTCGGCGTGGCCATCGGTACGGTGATCCTGCCGGCGCTGTCGCGGCGCCACGCCGAGGCGTCCACCGAGCACTTCAGCCAGATGCTGGACTGGGCGCTGCGAGCGGTGCTGCTGCTGGGGCTGCCAGCGGCGCTGGCGCTGGCGCTGCTGGCCGAGCCGCTGTTGATCACGCTGTTCCATTACGGCGCCATGACCGACAACGATATCGTGATGGCGGCAATGAGCCTGCGTGCCTATGCCCTCGGCCTGGTCGCCTTCATGCTGATCAAGGTGCTGGCGCCGGGTTTCTTTGCCCGCCAGGACACCAAGACGCCGGTCAAGGTCGGTATCATCGCGATGGTCGCCAATATGGTGTTCAACCTGATCCTGATCTGGCCACTGGCCCACGCCGGGCTGGCGCTGGCCACCGCGCTGTCGGCCTTCCTCAATGCCGGGATGCTGGCCTGGCTGCTGCGCAGGCAGGGCGTGCTGCGCTTCCAGTCCGGCTGGGGGCGCTTTGCCGTGCAGCTCGGAGGCGGCTGTGTGGCCATGGGCCTGGTGCTTGTGTTGCTGGCGCCGGAGTGGCACCAGTGGCTCGGCTGGGGGCTCATGCCTCGTGTGCTGTGGATGGCGGCGCTGGTGGCGGCCGGTGGGCTTGCGTACTTCGCCTGGCTGGGGCTGACAGGAGTCAGAGTCCGCCAGTTCCGGCTCAAGGGTTAGGGCTGGGGTTTGTCAGAAAGCTGTCTGCCCACCCAGACGCCTTCAGACGGTGGGAAGACGCGGCGCCCCGCACTTCGCTATAATCGACTCCCTTTAGGTTCGGTGTGACCCGACTCATGGAAGTAATTCGAGGCCTGCACAATCTGCGCGAGGAGCACCGTGGCACGGTGGCGACCATCGGCAACTTCGATGGGGTGCACCTGGGCCATCGGGCGATCCTTGAGCAGTGCCACGCCGAGGCGGCGCGCAGCGGACTGCCGGTGACCGTGGTGGTGTTCGAACCCCAGCCGCGCGAGTACTTTGCCGGCGACCAGGCGCCACCGCGCCTGACGCGGTTGCGCGACAAGGTCGGCCTGCTCAAGGAGTGCGGCGTCGATCGGGTGCTGTGTCTGCCGTTCAATGAATCGCTGCGCCAGCTGACGGCGGCAGAATTCATCGAACGGGTGCTGCTGGAGGGGCTCGGCGTACGCCATCTGGTGGTGGGCGACGACTTCCGCTTCGGTTGTGATCGTCGCGGTGATTTCGCCCTGCTGACCGAAGCCGGCCGCAGCAGCGGCTTCAGCGTCGAACACACCCTGACCTTTCGCATCGACGATGATCGAGTGTCGAGCACACGGGTGCGCACCCTGCTGGCCTGTGGCAACTTCGAGGCGGCGGCGCGCCTGCTGGGCCGGCCTTACCGCGTCAGCGGCCGGGTGGTGCGTGACCAGCAGCGCGGGCGCACCATCGGTGTGCCCACCGCCAACCTGCCGCTGCTGCCGGGTCCGCTGGTGCTGCGCGGTGTCTATGCGGCGACGGTGGAGATCCACGACGGCAGCGATGGCGAGGCGTCCCAGCGTCATCCCGCGGTGGTCAATATCGGCTGGCGGCCCACGGTAGGATCGCCGCGTCCGGTGCTGGAGGCGCATCTGCTGGACATGCAGGCGGACCTGTATGGCAAACGCCTGACGGTGGTGCCCTGCGCCAAGCTGCGCGGTGAAGAGACCTTCGCGGACTTTGCCGCGCTGAAGACCCAGATATATGCCGACATCGACCGGGCGCGAGCAGTGTTTGCCCGGGACCCTGACGGCCCACGACCCTATCCTCTGGCATCGGCGCCACGTGCGCGCGAGGCCGCAACCCAGGATTCCCCGGCGGGGCAGGCCCCCGCCGATCATGACGACGGCTGACCCCAGGACTATGAGCGACTACAAGCACACTCTGAATCTGCCAGAAACCGAATTCCCCATGCGCGGCATGCTCCCCAAGCGCGAGCCGGCGCGGGTCGAGCAGTGGCAGAAGCTGGACATTTACCAGCGCTTGCGCGAAGCACGCCAGGGCCAGGAGGTCTTCGTGCTGCACGATGGCCCTCCCTACGCCAACGGCAGCATTCACATCGGTCACGCCGTCAACAAGATCCTCAAGGATATCATCGTCAAGTCGAAGAACCTTGCGGGCTTCGACGCACCCTACGTGCCGGGCTGGGACTGCCACGGGCTGCCCATCGAGCACAAGGTGGAGACCACCCATGGCAAGCACCTGGAGCCTGAAAAGGCCCGGGCGCTGTGTCGCGAGTACGCCGACGAGCAGGTCAAGGGCCAGCTTCAGGACTTCGTGCGTCTGGGCGTGGTCGGCGACTGGGACAATCCCTACCGCTCCATGGAGTACGCCAACGAGGGCGGCGAGATCCGCGCCCTGGCCGACATGGTCAAGGGCGGCTACGTGTTCAAGGGGCTCAAGCCGGTCAACTGGTGCTTCGACTGTGGTTCGGCCCTGGCCGAGGCCGAGGTCGAGTACGCCGACAAGAAGTCCGACGCCATCGATGTGGCCTTCACCTGCGCAGACGACGCCAAGCTGGCCGCCGCCTTCGGGCTGGACAGCCTGCCCAAGCCCGCAGCGGTGGTCATCTGGACCACCACCCCCTGGACCATCCCGGCCAACCAGGCGCTGAATGTCCATCCGGAGTTCAACTACGCCCTGGTCGACACCGGCGAGCGGCTGTTGCTGCTGGCCGAGGAACTGGTCGAGAGCTGCCTCGAGCGCTTCGGCCTGAGCGGTGAGGGCATCGCCACAGCGCGTGGCGAACGGCTGGAGCTGATCGAGTTCCATCATCCGCTGTATGAGCGTACCGCGCCGATGTATCTCGCCGACTACGTGACCAGCGACGAGGGCAGCACCGGCATCGTCCACTCGGCGCCGGTTCATGGCGTCGATGACTTTGACTCCTGCCGCCGCTACGGCATGGACTTCAGCGACTTCATCAGCGTGGTCAAGGGCGACGGCGTCTACGTCGACGACCTGCCGCTGTTCGGTGGCATGCTGATCTGGAAGGCCAACCCCAAGATCGTCGAAGCACTGTCCGAGGCCGGCGCGCTGATGGCTCACAAGACCATCACCCACAGCTACATGCACTGCTGGCGCCACAAGACCCCGGTGATCTACCGGGCCACTGCCCAGTGGTTCGTCGGCATGGACATTCCTGGCCATGACGGTCGCACCCTGCGCGAAAGCGCGCTCGAAGGGATCGAGGCGACCGAGTTCACCCCGGGCTGGGGCAAGGCGCGGCTGCACAGCATGATCGCCAACCGCCCGGACTGGTGCATCTCGCGTCAGCGCAACTGGGGCGTGCCGATCCCGTTCTTCCTGCACAAGGAAAGCGGCGAGCTGCACCCGCAGACCGTGGAGCTGACCGAGAAGGTCGCCGACCTGGTCGACCGCGACGGCATCGACGCCTGGTTCCGCCTGGACCCGGCGGAGCTTCTGGGCGAAGAGGCCAGTCAGTACGACAAGGTCACCGATACCCTGGACGTGTGGTTCGATTCCGGCACCACCCACCGCCACGTGCTGCGCGGCTCGCATCCCCACGGCCATCAGAGCGGCCCGCGTGCCGATCTGTACCTGGAGGGCTCGGACCAGCACCGCGGCTGGTTCCACTCGTCGCTGCTGACCGGCTGCGCCATCGACGGTCACCCGCCGTACCGGGGCCTGTTGACCCACGGCTTCACCGTCGACGCTCAGGGCCGCAAGATGTCCAAGTCCATGGGCAACGTGGTGGCCCCGCAGGAAGTAATGGACAAGCTCGGCGCCGATATCCTGCGTCTGTGGGTGGCCTCCACCGACTATTCCGGCGAGATGGCGGTGTCCGACGAGATCCTCAAGCGCACTGCCGACGTCTATCGGCGTATCCGCAACACCGCGCGCTTCCTGCTGGCCAACCTGAACGGCTTCGACCCCGAGCGTGACGCTCTGGCCTTCGACGACATGCTGGCGCTGGACCAGTGGGTGGTGGACCGCGCCGCCCAGCTTCAGGCACGCATCGAGACGGCCTACGACGAGTACCGCTTCCTCGACGTCTACCAGCAGGTGCACGGCTTCTGCGCGCGGGAACTGGGTGGTTTCTACCTGGACGTGATCAAGGATCGCCAGTACACCACCCAGTCCGACTCCCAGGCCCGTCGCAGCGCCCAGACCGCGCTCTATCACGTGGTCCAGGCGCTGGTGCGCTGGGTCGCGCCGATCCTGTCGTTCACCGCCGAGGAGATCTTCGAGAACATCCCCGGCGAGAAGGGGCTGGCCGAAGGCCGCAGCGTGCTGCTGGAGACCTACTACACAGGCCTGTCCACCCTCAGCGACGACGCCAGCATGGGCCGTGACTTCTGGGAGCGGGTGCTGACGGTCAAGCAGGCGGTCAACAAGTGCCTGGAAGACGCCCGCAACGCCAAGACCATCAAGGGCAGCCTGGCCGCCGAGGTGACCCTGCACGTCAGCGACGAGCTTGACGAACTGCTCTCGCGCCTGGGCGACGAGCTGCGCTTCGTGATGCTGACCAGCGAGGTCCACCTGGCGCCGCTCGACCAAGGAGTCGATGCCGCCGAGACCGACGTCGAAGGGCTCAAGGTGGCGGTGCGCGCCAGCGACAACGCCAAGTGCGAGCGCTGCTGGCACCATCGCCCCGAGGTGGGCTCGCTGCCCGAGCACCCGGACCTGTGTTCGCGCTGCGTCAGCAACCTGCCGGACGGTCCTGGCGAGGTGCGTCACTATGCCTGACGCCACGGATTCCACGACCAAGGAGGGTGACGGGCACATGAGTTCACAGGTGGAACCGATGCGCCAGCCGCTGCGCTGGTGGTGGCTGGCGCTGGCCTGGGTCGTGCTCGATCTGGGCACCAAGGCACTGATGAGCCAGACGCTGACCTACGCCACGCCGGTGGAGGTGCTGCCGTTCTTCAATCTGACGCTTTTGCACAATACCGGGGCGGCCTTCAGTTTCCTGGCCGATCACCCCGGTTGGCAGCGCTGGCTGTTCGCCGCCATCGCGGTGGCGGCCACCGTCGGCCTGACGATCTGGATGCGTCGCCTGCGGCGTGACGAAAAGCTGCTGGGGGCGTGTCTCGCGCTGATCATCGGCGGCGCCCTGGGCAACCTCTATGACCGCCTGGTGCACGGCTACGTGGTGGACTTTCTGTCGTTTCACGCGGCGGGCTGGTACTACCCGGCGTTCAACGTGGCGGATATCGGCATCACCCTGGGCGCCATCGGCCTGATCTGGGAGTCGATCTTCGGCGAGCGCCGCCGCGCCCGGCGCGGCTAATTATCTGTTGCCGGCAGCGACGTATCGGTCCCTGCCGGTCCGTCACTCTTTCGGAGATCCCAATGAGCGACTACCGTATCGACGAGGGCATGGAAGTCACCCTTCACTTCACCCTCAAGCTGGAAGATGGCACCGTGGTGGACTCCACCCGGGACAAGGCCCCGGCGACCTTTCAACTGGGCGATGGCAACCTGCCGCCCGGGTTCGAGCAGCCGTTGAAGGGTATGACCGACGGCGACAGCGGCAGCTTCGAGGTCAGTCCCGAGCACGCCTTCGGTCAGCACAACCCGCAGAACATCCAGCGCATGAAGCGTGAGGTGTTCAACGGCGACGAGCCGGAGGTCGGCACCGTGATGTCCTTTGCCGACGCCAACGGCGACGAATTGCCCGGGGTGGTCACCGAGATCGACGGCGACATGGTGGAGGTGGACTTCAATCATCCGCTGGCCGGGCGCACCCTGACCTTTGAGGTCGAGGTGCTGGGCGTCAAGCCCGCCACCACCCACTAGGCGATTCACGTCCCCGGTGTGCCGGTAAGGCGCAGTACGTGACAACCACGCGATGACCACGCGAATCATCCGCTCAACCAGGTGCCAAGACGGCACCGAGGCAAGGCAAACCATGCAAATCAAGCTGGCCAACCCGCGCGGCTTCTGCGCCGGCGTCGACCGGGCCATCGACATCGTCAACAGCGCGCTGGACGTGTTCGGGCCGCCCATTTACGTGCGTCACGAGGTGGTCCACAACCGCTTTGTGGTGGATAGCCTGCGCGAGCGTGGGGCGATCTTCGTCGAGGAACTCCACGAGGTTCCCGATGACGTCATCGTGATCTTCTCTGCCCACGGGGTGTCCCGGGCGGTGCAGGAGGAGGCCGAGCGGCGCGGGCTCAAGGTCTTCGACGCCACCTGCCCGCTGGTGACCAAGGTGCATATGGAAGTGCTGCGCTACGCTCGCCGTGGCCAGGAGTGCATCCTGATCGGGCATGAAGGGCATCCCGAGGTCGAAGGCACCATGGGGCGTTACGACACCTCCCACGGTGGCCAGATCTACCTGGTCGAGAACGAAAAGGACGTGGCCCGTCTGGAGGTCAAGGACCCCAGTCGGCTGGCTTTTGTCACCCAGACCACCTTGTCCATGGACGATACCGCTCGGGTGATCGATGCCCTGCGCGCCACCTTCCCTGACATCCAGGGGCCGCGCAAGGACGATATCTGCTACGCCACCCAGAACCGCCAGGACGCGGTGCGCGAACTGGCGGCGGGCTCCGACCTGGTACTGGTGGTGGGAAGCCCCAACAGCTCCAACTCCAATCGCCTGCGCGAGCTGTCCGAGCGAGTGGGCACCCCGGCCTACCTGATCGACAGTGCCGAGCAGATCGATCCGGCTTGGCTTGCGAATATCGGCGCGGTCGGCGTGACCGCCGGGGCCAGCGCCCCGGAGGTACTGGTCAAGGGGGTCATCGACCGCCTGACCGAGCTGGGTGCCGAGGCCCCCGAGGAACTGGCCGGCCGAGAGGAAACCATCACCTTCTCGATGCCGCGTGAACTGCGCGAGCGGGTGATCGTAAGCGACTGATGCCACCAGAGGATTGCCGTGAAGGCATTCCACCGTTCGTTTTTCCAGTGCAGCATCTCGGCGCCGCCCCCAAGGGCGGCGTCCTTGTTTTCAGGCGTAGGAGAAAGCCTCAAGTCTGTGCTTAAGCGTGGTGTCGCGACACAACCTTGATCCAGCGCCTGCCGCCCATGGCGGACGTGCGACATACTCGAAGGGAAAACGAGCCGGAGAAGCCCGATGCAGGGAATACGAAAAACGCGAGGCTCAATTTACGCAGAGACGCGCTGGGATGAGCATGGATTCAGTGAGCTGGACCAGAAAGTCAGTGCCGCTTCGACACGGGCTTCGTCACCAGGCTCGATGGAACGTCAGGGCGGTTTCACCCTGATCGAACTGTTGCTGTGCATCGCCATCATCGGTCTGCTGGCGTCGGTGGCCTACCCCATGTACACCGAGCATCTACGCGAGACCCGTGTCGCCGATGGCCGCGCTCTACTGATGACGACCGCCTCGTCGCTGGAGCGCTGCTACAGCCGTGACCAGGCCTACGATATTGCCGCCTGTGACGGGCTTGAGCGACCGTCGGAGTCCGGTTTCTACCAACTGTCGGTGGAACGCCACCCAGGGCGCTATTTTCTCGAGGCCAGGGCCCTCGACGCCCAGTCGGTGAAGGAAGGCTGCGATAGCCTGACCATGGACCAGACCGGCGAACGGGCACCAGATGACTGCTGGTAGCCGCCAGCGCGGGGTCACCCTGCTGGAGCTGGTCGTTTGCGTCGCGGTGATCGGTCTGATGGCTGCGGTGGCGGTGCCAAGTCTGCACCATTGGCTGGCCGGTGAACGCCTGGTGGCGGATACCAATCGCCTGGTCGGCGCACTGACCCTGGCACGCACCACCGCCTTGACCCGACGCCAGGAGGTCAGGGTGCTGGTGGTCGACTGCGGGGGACGCTGGCGGCTCGAGGTGCTGGCGGGAGACGCGGACGCCGGCGGCTGCCAGTCCACTCCAACCGCGCATGGTGATGTACTGATGGTCGATGAAGCAGCGCACACTGACGGTACCCGGGTATCGCCCGGTGGGGTCAGCTTCGATCTGATGGGGCGCCTGGATGACTGCAGCTACGGTAGCCCTTGCCGTTGGCAGCTTCGCGGGACAGGAGGCGAGGGTCGCTGGGTCTCGGTGGAGCCAAGCGGCGTGGTACGTTCCGGCGATGAGGAAGATGCCGCGTGAGAAGCCTGCGATCCCAGGCCGGGTTTTCCCTGCTCGAGGCACTGGTGGCGCTGGTGCTGCTGTCGGTGGGACTTTTAGGGGTGGCGGGGATGCAGTTGCGCAGCTTGCAAAGCGCCCATTCCAGTATCCAGAGATCGCTGGCGGACCTGGCCGCCCAGGATGCACGGGAACTGCTGTGGGCAAGCCTAGTGGCCAATGGCGGGTACTGTCCTGAAGGTGTGCCCGAGAGCCTTTCCCGAGAGCACTGGCGCGAGCACTGGGCCGATTTCCTTCCCGGTCTCATTCCCCTGAATGAGGCGGTGATCGCTCGGGACGACTGCGCCTTCGAATTGCGTATCGGCTGGAAGGACGAGCGCTTCACCGAACCCAGCCTGTTTCAGTATTGGGTCAAGCTGCCCGCTCGGAAAGCACCATGAGCCCGCACCGCGTCCTTTCCCCGTGCAAGTCATTGCGTCGCCAGCGCGGCGTGTCGCTGGTCGAGCTGATGGTGGCCATGGTCGTCGGCAGCCTGGTGATCCTGGCTGCGGGCTCGCTGTTTCAGGAGGTCAACGCCAATGCGCGCGAGGTGCTGCGCCTGGCCGATCGCCAGGCGGTCCTGAGCTACGCCCTCGATACCATCACCGCGGCGGTGCGCCGGGGCGACGCCTCCCCCGGCGATTACGTGCTGCGCCCGGCGCCAGATGTCGAGTCCTGTACGCTGCACGAGGTCGACAGCGGCGAGCCTCTGGTCGATGGCCTGGCCTACGATGGTTCCTGCGAGGACGATCAGGTGCTGGAAGATCTGGGTGGGGGACTCTATCGCATCACCCTGAACCTGCCCCACGCAAGGACACCGATCCGGCTGCACGCGGTGGATCGTCTCCAGGCCGTGTCCGCGGCGGAGAATGCCGAATGAAGGCGCCAGCGAGGCAGCGAGGCGCGGCACTATTGGTGGTGCTGTCGCTGGTAGCGATCGCCTCGGTGGTGGCCATGGCCGGGGTCAAGTCGGCGCTGGTGGACGAACGCCTGGCCGGCAATATGCGCGCCATGGCCCAGGCCCAGATGGCGGCGGATTGGGGTGGGGCCGAGAGGCTAAGTGAAACGCCTGAATCGAGCGGGCTACTGGAGTGTGCCGAGATTCAAGACCGAGCGGAACAGGGCGGCGTATCCGCTGATTGGTCGGACGTACACACACTGACCAATAGCGACACAGTGGGCTATCGACATATCGACTGTATAGAACAGGATGTTGTCGTGCAGCTGATCATGGGGCAGGTCAGCGATGGTGAGCAGGTATTGGCAAGGCACTTTCTGATGGTGGGGCGAGAGAAGGAAAGCTCTGGATTGGAATTGCCCGATCTCATCCCTGACGATTGCATGGTCTATGCGGGGGGGCCTGTGGTGGCACATCCTGAGCTGGATCAGCCCGTCAACTGCCAACTAAACGGACTTGCCCACCCCGGTAACGACTACGGTCCAGACAGCTATATCGATGAGGTCGCCAAAGACTTCGAGGATGCCGACTTTGGGCCGGATGGCTGTGCGAGTCACCAAGGGATCGTCTATTGCGACGCTAGAACTCACGGGTTTGATGGCAGTCTGAATCTAGCGGATTACCCTGATGCGGATCAGATCGTGATCGTGGTGGATCCTGCCGATCCGAGCCAGAGCGTGACAATCGAAGCCCCAGCTGGGAGCTATGACACCTCGATCGTTGTTTCTGGAGCGCCAACGCTCGCTCCTCACGGACAGGTGGAACTCAATGGAGACATCTGGAGTACCGGGTCTATGGCGATAAGCGGGGGCGGGGGGCTCACGATCAATGGCAGACTAGTTGCCGAAGGTCCCGTCACGATAAATGGCAAGGTCGAAATCAGCCCCGATGAAGGTGGAGAAGGTGACGGCGGCGTAATCTGGATCGATCGTGATGACTAAGGCGGAAACGAGGGTCCAGCACACCGACCCTTTTCACTTCTGATCCTTCCAAAATTGCTGAGTACCAGCCTAGCGCCCGTGTTTTCTCGCGCGCAGATATCGAAAGTCCCGTTATGTCCACTGGCGCGTCCATTGGCCAGAAAACGCACCGGCTTTGCATCCTCGCGAAAGCCGATGCTTGAGAGCCGGCTTGGCGCAAAGACATGAAGTGTCGCGCCCTCCCAACTCGGCGCTCCAGCCTTGATCAACAGCTTCCCCCTCCAGTCCTCGCCGCAGTGCACGCCGTCGTCGCTCGGGCACAGGGTGACGGGTCTTGCCCGGGTGATGGCCGTGCCCCGGGCCAGCATCAGGGCGCCTTCTAGTCGCGAAAGCTCGCTGGCGATATCCTGTCGGGCGGCCATTGCCCGGTAGCCCGGCAGGGCCACGCTGGTCAGAAGGCCTACAATAGCCACCACCAGCAACAGCTCCAGCAAGGTAGTTCCGGACTGGCGGAAAGCGATTCGATGAGGTTCGGGATGGCAAGACTTGGGGCGGTAAGGTTCGGGGTGGTGAGGTGTGTGCCAGTAAGCTCGGGACATGCAGACATGACGGGGGCGTCGGGCGTCGTCGTCCATGGCGAACGCTTCCTTGTGGTTGTTGTTTGAATTCAGGGTTCCTTGAGCCTAGCTCGGAGAAGGGAGAGCAGACGTTGGAGAAGCGCTTTGAGTGATTTCCTGGTGATTGGCGGCGGCGTCATAGGGCTGATGACGACACTGCAACTGGCCGATGCCGGTCACAGTGTGACGGTGGTCGAGCGAGGCGGCTGCGGTAGCGAGGCCTCCTGGGCCGGGGGCGGGATCGTCTCGCCGCTTTATCCCTGGCGCTACAGCTCGCCGGTATCGCGCCTGGCGAGCTGGTCGGAGGGGGCCTACCCCGAACTGGCCCTGCGCCTGCTGGAGGAGACCGGGGTCGACCCGGAGTATCGTCAGAAAGGGCTTCTCTACCTGAGGGTGGATGACGAAGCGCGCGCACTCGAGTGGGCGCGGGAGGTTGGCAAGCCGCTGTCGCGGGTAGGCGCTGAAGTGATCCGCCGAAAGGAACCCAACGCCCGCCGCGATATCGACGAGGCGCTGTGGATGCCGACCCTGGGCAGCATTCGTAACCCCCGTCTGATGCGCGCGCTGAGGTCCCGACTGGAAGACATGACGTCGGTGACGTTGCGCGAGCAATGCACGGTCACCGGGTTCGAGCGGCAAGGGGAGCGGGTGGCGGTGGTGAACACCGACCAGGGCAACCTCAGTGCCGATCAAGTGGTTATCTGTGCCGGCGCCTGGTCGGCGGGGCTTGCCGACATGGCCGGGCTCGATCTGCCGGTACGCCCGGTCAAGGGTCAGATGATTCTGTTCAAGGCACCACCCGGACTGGTCGAGCGGGTGGTGCTGATGGATGGACGCTACGTGATTCCTCGCGGCGACGGGCGGGTCCTGGCCGGCTCCACCCTGGAAGACGCCGGGTTCGACAAGGGCACCGACGACGACGCCCGTAGCTCACTATGGCGTAGCGCTACCGCCATCATTCCGGCATTGGCCGACTGCGAGATCGAGCACCACTGGGCCGGGCTGAGGCCAGGATCACCGGACGGGGTGCCTTATATCGGCCAGGCCCCCGGCTGGGACAACCTGCACGTCAACGCCGGGCACTACCGCAATGGGCTGGTGCTGGCGCCGGCCTCGACGCGCCTGCTGGTGGATCAACTGCTGGGAAGAGAGCCGATCATTGATCCCGCGCCCTATCGGTTGCAAGGACGTGTGGAAGAGCGCCCAAGCTGACCGGGAGTGAGGCGATCGAAGCAGGGGCAGGGTGAGGTAGCAATGGGCAGCGGGGCGTCGGTCAACTGGGCGTCGGCGTGACTGTCGGGGCGTTCAACGCCCCTGGGTGTCATCGCCGTTATCGCCGTCAGCATCGTCGCCTTGGCGGCTTTCGGTGATGAACTTGTCACGATGGTCACCGCAGCAGAACCACTCGCCCTTTTCGCGCAGGGCGTCCTGCTCGGGCAGGTGTACCTTGCACCAGGTGCAGCGCACCATTTTTCCTCCCTCATGGGAGGTGGGGCCTTGATCCTGCTGCTCAAACTTCCACTCGCGGTACATGCGATAAAGCTTGAGCCCGGCAAAGAACACCACGGCGAAGATCAGAAGGCGGATTATCAAGAGGTTCATCCTTACTCCACACGGATTGGAGGCGGCCTTTGCCTGTTGGCGGCCCTTGCGGGACAATGGGGGCTGATCCCCCCGATTCTCGAGAGATTTCTCCGCTCATGCAAGACCTGACTCTGGTGATGGCGCAGCTCGACCCCTTGGTCGGCGACATCCCCGGCAACGCCGACCGGGCCATCGAGACCGTACGCGAGGCTTTCCTCGAGCACGGTGCCGACGTGGTTGTTCTGCCGGAACTGTTCTTGACCGGGTATCCGCCCGAGGACCTGTTGCTGAGGCCGTCGATGGAGACCCGCCTGCGCGAGGCGCGTACCCGCATGGCGGAAAAGATGGTCCGCGACGTCATGGTCATCGTGGGCTATCCCGGCCGTCGCGAGGGCGCGCTGCACAACATGGCCGGCGTGCTCTACAACGGCCAGTGGCTGGATGAGTATGCCAAGCAGGCCCTGCCCAATTATCAGGTATTCGATGAGCAGCGCTACTTCCAGCCCGGAGACACGCCGCTGGTGGTGGAACACAAGGGCGCCAGGCTCGGGATTCTGATCTGCGAGGATATCTGGCAGGAAGCGCCGGTCCGCCAGGCTCGCGACGCCGGTGCCGATATCCTGGTCACCCTCAATGCCTCGCCCTACCACCAGAACAAGCCGGCCGAGCGGCTCGAGCTTCTCGAGCAGCGTGCCAGTGACGTCGGCCTGCCGCTGGTCTATGTCAATCAGATCGGCGGTCAGGATGAGCTGGTGTTCGACGGTGGCTCCTGCTGTGTCGACGCCGTAGGCAAGCTGGCGGTGCAGGCGCCGCACTGGGATATCTGGCTGAGCCCGGTGCACTTCGTCGAGGAGCAGGGCAAGTGGACCCCGCGCCAGGGCGAGGTGGATCTGGACGTGGCGCCGGAGGAAGACCTCTACAGTGCCCTGGTCACCGGTCTGCGTGACTACGTCAACAAGAGTGGGTTCAAGGGCGTGGTGCTGGGGCTGTCTGGCGGCATCGATTCGGCCCTGTCGCTGGCCATCGCGGTGGATGCACTCGGCCCCCAGCGGGTCCATGCGGTGATGATGCCGTATCACTACACCGCCGACATTTCCAAGGAAGACGCCGCCGAGCAGGCCCGTCTGCTTGGGGTCAGCTATGAAGTGATGCCGATCGCGCCCATGGTTGAAGCCTTCATGGACACCCTGGCCGAGAGCTTCGAGGGTACCGAGCGCGATACCACCGAGGAAAATCTCCAGTCGCGTTGTCGCGGTGTACTGCTGATGGCGCTGTCCAACAAGAAGGGCCTGATGGTCCTGACCACCGGCAACAAGAGCGAGATGGCGGTGGGCTACGCGACCCTCTATGGCGACATGGTCGGCGGGTACAACGCCATCAAGGACGTCTACAAGACCTGGGTGTATCGCCTGGCGCGCTGGCGCAACACCGAGAACCTGGTGATCCCGGAGCGTGTCATCGAGCGTCCGCCGTCGGCGGAACTGGCGCCGGACCAGCAGGACAGCGACTCGCTGCCGGACTATGACACCCTGGACGCCATTCTGGTGCGCTACATCGAAGGCGACATGAGCGCTGAGGCGATCATCGAGGCAGGCTTCAGCGCCGAGGACGTCTACAAGGTGGTCAAGCTGGTGGACCGCTGCGAGTACAAGCGCCGCCAGGCACCGGTAGGCGTGCGCGTGACCCAGCGCGGCTTCGGCCGTGACCGTCGTTATCCTATCGTCAATGGATGGCAACCGGGCCTCTGACGAGACCTGCTTCTTTCCTTTTGTCGGTACGCCACCCGTCGGGCCAGATCGGCTCGGCGGGTGGCGATGTTATGCCCACCCTTCGCTGTTTGCGACGTCACTTCCCGTCGTTGGTCATGATTTCCCGGGCCGGGATTTCTGTTGCGCTCGCTAGGGCTTGTCTGAAAAGTGCCTGCGCTCGGTAATACGGCGTTAAAAATCGGATCAAAATGCTCATTTACACCCCGTAAACTGCGCTTTCTCACCGATTTTTGCCTTGTCTAACCTTCGCTCGTCGACTTTTCGGACAGCGCCTAAAGCCCCGCGACCATTAGATGGTATTTTCTTTGATGCGTACGCCGTTTTTACACGGTGATCGACGTCACTTTGCATATTCGTCGGAAGAGATGATTTAAGCCTTCATGACTGAAGCGCCAATAGGCATCGTAAAGGTAATGGAGAAGAGTGCGGTGCGAGGTGTAGGCGATATCGCAGTTCTTGCTGAACTAGTATGGTTGTTTTCAGGGGGATAGGCGCAGATTTATTCCTTGCCATTGTTTTTCATGGTTTTTTTGAAATCATATATGCCTAATTAAATTAATTTTTAATAGTGGTTTCTGGGTGTGTTTAGACCAATGTCCCGGTAAATAAAGCGCGACATTTCAATGTTGGGACGACGCCATGGTGCTAAGATTTTTTAGAACAGGAACCTATAACGCCGGCAGAGGGAGCGCGAATGATGACGTCCTTTCGAGTTAAAACCGCTTGTGCGCTGGTAATGGGGGGTGGGGCGGTGTTTTCCCAGCATGGCGTGGCTGCCGAGTTGACCATTGCCACGGTGGATAACCGGGACATGCTGCGGATGCGAGAGCTGAGCGAGGACTTTGTCGCGGGGAATTCCGATATTCAGCTCAACTGGGTGACGTTGGACGAGAGTACGCTGCGCCAGCAGGTCACCACCGATATCGCCACCTCCGGGGGGCGCTTCGACATCGTTACCATCGGCACCTACGAAGCCCCCATCTGGGCGGAACGTGGCTGGCTTGTACCCATCGCCGACATGCCTGGCGACTACCAGCCCGAGGATCTGCTGCCCACCGTGCGCCAGGCGCTGTCTTATCAGGATGTTCTCTACGCGGCTCCCTTCTATGCGGAGTCCGCCTTCACCATGTACCGCACGGACCTGTTCGAGGATGCGGGCCTGAGGATGCCCAGGGCGCCGAGCTGGGACTTTCTGGCACAGGCGGCAGAAAAGCTCTCGGACTCCGATGAACACTACGGCATCTGCCTGCGGGGCAAGCCGGGGTGGGGCGAGAACATGGCCCTGTTGACCGCCATGGCCAACGCCTTCGGAGGTCGCTGGTTCGATGAAGAGTGGCAGCCACAGCTCGAGGGAGGTGGCTGGCGCGATGCGCTGGATCTTTATCTGACCTTGTTGGGAGAGTACGGCCCGCCGAATCCGGAAGACAACGGCTACAACGAGAATCTCGCGCTGTTTCAACAGGGCAAGTGCGGCATCTGGGTGGATGCCACCGTGGCCGCATCTGCAGTGACCGATCCCGAGGCCTCCGAGGTCGCCGATCGCGTGGGATTCGCTCTGGCGCCTGATAACGGACTGGACAAGCGCAGCAATTGGCTGTGGGCCTGGGCGCTGGCGATTCCCACCAGTTCCGAGCAGAGCGAGGCGGCCAAGCGCTTTGTCGCCTGGGCCACCTCCCGGGGCTATCAGGAACTGGTAGCCGAGCGAGAGGGCTGGTCCCAGGTGCCGCCGGGGACCCGTGCCTCGCTTTACGACAATCCGAGTTACCGCGAGGCCGCGCCCTACAGTGAGCTGGTGCTGGAATCGTTGAGAAGCGCCAATCCGGATGACCCGACGGTACAGGCGGTGCCCTATCGAGGCGTTCAGTACGTGGCGATCCCCGCTTTTCAGGGTATCGGTACGGCGGTGGGTAACCGCTTCGCCAAGGCGTTGGCCGGAGACATCTCCGCCGAGGAAGCCATCGAAGATGCTCAGTGGGTCACCGAGAAGGTGACCGAGCAGGCACGCTTTGCTCAGCAGTAGTGGCGATCGGCTCCTCGAAGGAAGCCGGCGGAACGGGTGAGCCCGCAGGTGCGACGTTCACCCGCAAGCGAGATGAGTGACACACAAGGAGGCGCCCATGGCGACATCCGGATTTGACCCGCAGCAATCTCTAGACAGCGTCGACGATGAACAGCTGCCGGTTCCGCCCCACAAGCAGCACGGTGCCAAGCACTTTCTCGGACTGTATGCCGCAGAACACGTGGCCGCGACCGAGTTCGTGATCGGTGCCACCTTCGTCGGCCTCGGTGCCGGCATCTGGGACATTCTGATCGGTCTGGTCATCGGCAACACCCTGGCGATACTGAGTTTTACCCTGATCACCGCACCGATCGCCGTCGGCACCCGGCTCAGTCTTTTCGCCTACCTGGAACGCATCGCCGGCAACGTCATGGCGAAGCTCTACAACGGCGCCAATGTGGTGATCTTTGCTGCCATCTCGGCGGCCATGATCACGGTCTCTGCCACCGCGGTGCGGGTGCTTTTCGATGTGCCACCTCAGGTGGCGCCCTATCCCACCGACATGGCCTTCGTCATCATCGCCTTTGCCGTAGGGGCCATCGTGGTGCTGGTCGCGGCCTTCGGCTTCAACGCCCTGAGCGAGTTCGCCAGCATCTGTGCACCCTGGCTGATGGTGATGTTCACCGCCGGCGGCATGGTATTGATACCGGCGCTGTCGGAGTCGGTGACCGGTTTTACCACCTTGACGAGTTTTTCGGATTTCGTCGCCATCGCCAGTGCCAGCGTATTCACCGGCATCAACGCCGATGGCGAACCGGGGATCGGGCTGTGGGAGGTCATCGGCTTCGCCTGGGCCGCCAATACCTTCGCCCACTTCGGACTGATCGACATGGCGCTTCTGCGCTATGCCCGCAAGAAGCGCTACGCCCTGGCCACCAGTACCGGCATGATGTTCGGCCACTACGTTGCCTGGATCTCGGCGGGCCTGATGGGGGCGGCCACCGCCGCCACCATGAAGCTCAGTATCCTGGTGGTCGACCCCGGCGATGTGGCGTTCTACGCGTTGGGAATGTCCGGCTTCGTGATCGTGATCGTGGCCGGCTGGACCACGGCGAATTCCAACCTGTACCGCGCCGGTCTGGCCGCCCAGGCGCTGATGCCCGAGGTCAAGCGCTGGAAGGTGACCATGCTGGTGGGGCTCGGGGTGATGGGCGCGAGCTGTTTCCCCTTCGTCTACCGCAGCATGTTGCCGCTGCTGACTTACGCCGGCCTGATCCTGGTGCCGGTGGGCGGCATCGCCTTTGCCGAGTACCAGCTGTTCCCGCGGCTCGGCATGACCCGCTACTGGGCCAACTTCAAGGGCCTTGCCGACAACCGTCCGGCGATCGCCAGCTGGGGTATCTCGCTGATCTTCGGTTTTGGGCTCAATGTCCTCGACGTGATGCCGTTCTACTACCTGTTCCTGCCGACCTGGTTTGTGTCGATCCTGGTCTACGTGGTGCTGGCGCGAAGGGCCGGTGCCTGTGAGGCCTATCCAGAGAAGGAAAAGGCCCAGCAGGAGTTCAACGAGCGGGTGGTCGAACATCACCGGCGCAAGGCGGCGGAAAAGTACCGCGAAGGCGTGGAGGACAAGACACTGCTATCCAAGTGCATCAAGGTGATGTGGGGGATCGTCGGACTGGGTGTGCCAGCGGTGCTGGCCTGGCGGGTGATGTTTGAAAGCCCCGACCTGTATCAGTACTACGTCAATCGTGAGCTGTTCTACGACATCACCATCTGGTGCACGGTTGTCTACTTCGTCTTCGCCTACTGGGGCCTGCAGCGCTCCAAGCAGTTCAAGCGTCGGGAGCCCGAGGGCACACCGTCCCAGGCATCGACAGGTTGAGTAGAGGCAGAAAATAGCCGGAGCCTGGCCTGCGGTGGACGCCAAGGGCAGCCACAGGCCAGCGACGGCGGAAGGACGGTGGATCGCAGCCCTGGAGCGCCAAGATGGGAGCTGGACGAAGAGAAAGGAAACGAAGCGAAGCGCAGAGCGGATGACAGCAAGCGCTGCAACAAGAAGGGGCCGCCCATGGGCGGCCCCTTCTCCTTTCTTTGGCCTGCCGGCAACCTCTCGGCACCGCCTGCCTTGCGGTCGTTCAGGCGCTCAGAGGGGCGTCGTCGACGTACTTGGGTTCGAAGCGACGACCGTTGAGGCGCTCGTTGTCCGGGTCGTTCTCGATCAGCACCTGCAGCGTCTCGCTGGCGCGATCACGCAGGCCCATGCCGAGGTAGCCTTCGACCATCACCGCCAGGGCGTCGCGGGTAGCCTCGGCCTGGGGGTAGTTCTCCAACACCCAGCGACCCCGCTGCACGGCGGCCATGTAGGCCTTCTTGCGCAGGTAGAAGTCGGCCACATGCAGCTCTTGCTGGGCCAGCAGGTTGCGCAGGTAGATGATGCGCTGTTGCGCGTCCGGGGCGTACGGACTGTCCGGATAGCGGCTGATCAGGTCGGTAAAGTCGGTGTAGGCGTCTCGGGTAGCGCCGAGGTCCCGCTCCGAGATATCGATGACCTTGAGCGACTCCAGGCTGAAACGACCGGCCTGCCAGGCGGCCAGCCCGCGCATGTAGTAGGCGTAGTCGACCTGCGCATGGTTGGGGTGCAGGCGAATGAAGCGGCTGGCGGCGGCCCGGGCGGCTTCCCAGTCATCCATCTCGTAGTAGGTATAGATGAGTTCGAGCTGGGCCTGTTCGGCGTAGTCGCCGAAGGGGAAGCGGGTGTCGATGGCTTCCAGGCGGTTCATGGCCGTGGTGAAGCTGCCGTTCTCCAGGGCCTGGCGACCTTCCTGGTAGAGCTGGCGTTCGGTGGCGCCGTCGTAGCGCTCTTCCTCGACGTCGTTGCTGGCGCAGCCGCCGAGTACCGCGCCCATCAACACCAGGGCGCCCAGGCGAGCGGCGGAAGTAGTGAAAACGCGCATCTTGGTCCTCGTGTCAAACAACCCGGGTCGGCCGTGGTAGAATCGGCCGCGATCCGCCCACTATAAAGCACCTTGCCTGGAAACGCAGTCTTCCTGCTGCGGGCCACGTGTTTTGTGCGCGAGTTGCCATCAATCTTCGATCCCCACAGAGAAGTGTTCCGAACCATGTCACAGACCCTCGACGTCCACAGTCGCATTCCCCTCGACATGGCAGGCTATCGCCTGGACCAGGCCGCAGCGGAATTGTTTGCCGACTATTCCCGGGAGCGGTTGAAGGGTTGGATCAAGGACGGTTCCCTGACCCTGGATGGGGCTGCGGCCAAGCCCAAGGACAAGGTCCACGGCGGTGAAAGGCTGGTGCTCAAGGCCCTCATCGAGGATGACACTCGCTTCGAGGCGCAGGATATTCCGCTTGAGGTGGTGTTCGAGGACGACCAGGTACTGGTGGTCAACAAGCCGCCGGGGCTGGTGGTTCACCCCGCTGCGGGCAACCCCGACGGGACCCTGCTCAATGCCTTGCTGCACCACTTTCCCGACGCCGCCACCTTGCCTCGTGCCGGTATCGTGCATCGCCTCGACAAGGACACCAGTGGTCTGATGGTGGTGGCCAAGTCCCTGGCCGCCCACGCTGACCTGGTAGCGCAGCTGCAGGCGCGTAGCGTGTCGCGGGAGTATGACGCCATCGTGGTGGGCAAGATGACCTCTGGCGGCACCGTGGATGCGCCGATCGGCCGGCATCCCAAGGACCGCAAGCGCCAGGCGGTTACCGCCTCGGGCAAGCCGGCGGTGACCCACTATCGGGTGGTGGAACGCTTTCGTGCCCATACCCACGTTCGCTGCAAGCTGGAGACCGGCCGCACTCACCAGATTCGCGTGCACATGGCGCACCGGCGCTTTCCATTGATCGGCGACCCGGTTTACGGTGGGCGACTCAAGCTGCCGCCCGGAGCGGAGCAGACGCTCAAGGAGATCCTGCGCGAGTTTCCGCGCCAGGCGCTGCACGCGCGTCGACTGGCCTTCGTCCACCCGAGTCGCGGTGAGGAGGTCAGCTTCCAGGCGCCGCTGCCGGATGACCTGCTGATGCTGCTGGACTTCCTGCGTGACGATGCGGAGACCATGCAATGATCGATGCCCTCGACCTGCGCCCCAGCGTGATCGTGCCCGACTGGCCTGCTCCGGCCAATGTCGGTGCCTTCGTCACCACCCGCGAGACCGGCCCCAGTCAGGGACCCTACGCCGCCTTCAACCCGGCGAGTC
The DNA here is from genome assembly GCF_040070555.1 of Halomonas sp. H10-59. Classification (NCBI taxonomy): domain Bacteria; kingdom Pseudomonadati; phylum Pseudomonadota; class Gammaproteobacteria; order Oceanospirillales; family Halomonadaceae; genus Halomonas; species Halomonas sp. H10-59. Next base: position 4,117,467 of record NZ_CP098828.1, on the reverse strand, counting down.
ACGTCGGCGACAAGCCGGAACATGTGGAGCTTTGTCGGCGCCAGTTGAGCAAGGAACTGGGCGATGAGCGTCCGCTGCTGTGGCTCGATCAGGTCCACGGCGCCAGCGTCCAGCATGGTTTCAGTGACACCATACCCAAGGCCGATGCCTCGGTGGCGACCACCCGTGACTACGCCTGCGTGATACTGACGGCGGACTGTCTGCCGGTGTTCTTCTGTGATCGTGGCGGTGAGCGCGTGGCGCTGGCCCATGCAGGCTGGCGCAGCCTGGCCGGTGGCGTGCTGGAGGCTACCGTGGCCTCCCTGGGCACTGCGCCTGGGGAACTGATGGCCTGGTTGGGGCCGGCGATCTCCAACGCTCAGTTCGAGGTCGGACCCGAGGTGCGTGAGGCCTTCTGCGGCGTGCACCCCGAGGCGGCCAGCGCCTTTGAACCGAGCCCCTATCGCCTGGGGCACTATATGGCGGACCTTTACAAGCTGGCGCGTCTGCGGCTTGAACGTCTTGGCGTCTCCCACGTCAGCGGCGGACACTTCTGCACCGCCTGTGAATCACGCTTCTATTCCCATCGTCGTGACGACGGCGTCACCGGGCGCATGGCCAGCGTGATCTGGCTGCGATAGAGCGGACCGACGTCGCACTTTTCCCGAGACTCCCTCTAGACGTGAAACTGCTTCACTAGACTTGAAACGTCCCTAAAGCACCGCCATATCTCTGTCAAGTCACATTGACAGGGTCAAGCGGTGCGTCCAAACGCATCGCCATCCCGAAAGGAGATATCGATGCGTTTTGACAAGTTTACCGCCAAGCTGCAGCAGGCTATCGCCGACGCCCAGTCCCTCGCCGTGGGGCGCGGGCACAATCAGATGGAACCTGCGCACCTGCTGCTGGCGCTGCTCGACAACCGCGACACCGGCGTCAAGGCGCTGGTACAGAAGGCGGGGGGCGACGCCGGTCGGCTGCGTGACGCCCTGGCGGGCCAGATCGACGATCTGCCCCAGGTCGCCCAGTTCGACGGCGAAGTGCAGCCGTCCCGGGATCTGATCAAGCTGTTCAACCTCACCGATGCCGAGGCCCAGAAGCGTGGCGATCAATACATCGCCAGTGAACTGGTACTGCTGGCGGCAATCGCCATGAAGCATGCCGTGGCCAAGGCGCTGACCCAGGCTGGTCTTGCGCGCAAGTCGCTGGAGGGCGCCATCGATAGCGTGCGCGGTGGCCAGAAGGTGGATGACGCCAACGCCGAGGACAGCCGCGAGGCGCTGGAGAAGTACACCCTGGATCTGACCCAGCGGGCCGCCGACGGCAAGCTGGATCCGGTGATCGGGCGTGACGACGAGATCCGTCGCACCATCCAGGTGCTGCAGCGGCGCACCAAGAACAACCCGGTGCTGATCGGCGAGCCTGGCGTCGGCAAGACCGCCATCGTCGAGGGGCTGGCCAGCCGCATCATCAACGGCGAGGTGCCCGAGGGGCTCAAGGACAAGCGCGTGCTGTCGCTGGACATGGGCTCGCTGCTGGCCGGGGCCAAGTTCCGCGGTGAATTCGAGGAGCGCCTGAAGGCGGTGCTCAACGAGCTGTCCCAGGAAGAAGGGCGGGTCATCCTGTTCATCGACGAATTGCACACCATGGTCGGTGCGGGCAAGGCCGAGGGCGCCATGGACGCCGGCAACATGCTCAAGCCGGCGCTGGCCCGGGGTGAGCTGCACTGTGTCGGTGCCACTACCCTGGACGAGTACCGCAAGTACATCGAGAAGGATGCGGCGCTGGAGCGGCGCTTCCAGAAGGTGCAGGTGGACGAGCCCAGCGAGGAAGACACGGTGGCGATCCTGCGTGGCCTCAAGGAGCGCTACGAGGTGCACCACGGCGTCGACATTACCGACGGCGCGATCATCGCGGCGGCCAAGCTGTCGACGCGCTACATCACCGATCGTCAGCTGCCGGACAAGGCCATCGACCTGATCGACGAGGCGTCGTCGCGCATTCGCATGGAGCTCGACTCCAAGCCGGAGGAAATGGACCGTCTGGATCGTCGCCTGATCCAGTTGAAGATGGAGCGCGAGCACCTCAAGAAGGAAACTGACGAGGCCTCGCGCAAGCGCCTCGATACCCTTGAGGAACAGATCGGCGAGCTCGAGCGCGAGTACGCCGACCTGGACGAAATCTGGAAGGCCGAGAAGGCCAGCATCCAGGGCGCGGCCCAGTTCAAGGACGAGCTAGACCGGGCGCGGGTCGACCTGGAGCAGGCTCGCCGCCAGGGCGACCTGGGGCGGATGTCGGAACTGCAGTACGGGGTGATTCCGGAGCTCGAGAAGAAGATTGCCGAGAGCGGCGATGCCGAGGCGGACACCCGTCACCACAAGCTTTTGCGCTCCAACGTCACCGAGGAGGAAATCGCCGAGGTGGTGTCACGCTGGACCGGCATTCCGGTGGCCAAGATGCTCGAGGGCGAGCGCGACAAGCTCCTGCGTATGGAGGAGGCCCTGCACCAGCGGGTCATCGGTCAGGACGAGGCGGTCACCGCCGTGGCCAACGCGGTGCGGCGCTCCCGCGCGGGCTTGGCCGACCCCAACCGGCCCAACGGCTCCTTCCTGTTTCTCGGCCCGACCGGGGTGGGCAAGACCGAACTGTGCAAGTCGCTGGCCAACTTCCTGTTCGACACCGAGGAAGCCATGGTGCGCATCGACATGTCCGAGTTCATGGAGAAGCACTCGGTGGCGCGGTTGATCGGCGCGCCTCCCGGCTATGTCGGCTATGAAGAAGGCGGCTACCTGACCGAAGCGGTGCGCCGCAAACCCTATTCGGTGCTGCTGCTCGACGAGGTGGAGAAGGCCCACCCGGACGTCTTCAACATCCTGTTGCAGGTGCTGGAGGATGGTCGCCTGACCGACGGCCAGGGGCGCACGGTGGATTTCCGCAACACCGTCATCGTGATGACCTCCAACCTGGCGTCCGACATCATCCAGCAGTTCGGTGGTGACGACGCCGACTACGACAGCATGCGCCAGACGGTGATGGAGGTGGTCGGAAGCCACTTCCGGCCTGAGTTGATCAACCGCATCGATGAAGTGGTGGTGTTCCACGCCCTCGGCCAGGATCAGATCCAGGCGATCGCCGGCATCCAGCTTGAACGTCTGCGCACGCGGCTGGCAGAACACGATCTCGGGCTCACGGTCTCCGACGAGGCGTTGGCACTGTTGGCGGTGGTCGGCTTCGACCCCGTCTATGGCGCTCGTCCGCTCAAGCGCGCCCTGCAGAGCCGGATCGAGAACCCGCTGGCACAGGACCTGCTGGCCGGCAAGTTCAGCGCTGGCGACGTGATCCGCGTGGTCGCCGACGATGGTCAGTTACGTTTCGACCGCTGACCACGGGTCGATCACGCAAGAAGGCCCCTTCATCAAGGAGGGGCCTGATGCCTTCGGCTGGCATTCGTGCATGATGGGTAATTCGAATGCCCATTCTCAAGCAAATGGTTAATCGGTCGCTATACTGAAGGTCAGGTTGCGTCCTGTGACCCCCTTGCCCGCCCGGTTCCCCACCCGGCGGGCTTTTTCGTGGCGTTCCTCAAGGCTTGGGTTCTGCCCGAAAGGGCAACGAGCGCGGGCTTATTCTTGCCAAGCCCTAGGGCTTGTCTGAAAAGTGCCTGCGCTCGGTAATACGGCGTTAAAAATCGGATCAAAATGCTCATTTACACCCCGTAAACTGCGCTTTCTCACCGATTTTTGCCTTGTCTAACCTTCGCTCGTCGACTTTTCGGACAGCGCCTAGCGCGTCGCCCGGGCGCCGGACAGGTGCACGCGTCGCAGGCGTACGTTGTCGCCCACCAGGTGCTTTTGCAGTTCCTCGAGACTGACGTTCTTGGTCTCTGGCATCAGGAATATCACGAACACCAGTTGCAGCAGCATCATTATCGCGAAGAAGGCGAACACCGGCCCGCCGCTGAAGGTACCCAGCACCCAGGGCATTACCAGGGTGATCAGCGCAGCGAAGACCCAGTGGATCGAGGCACCGAAGGATTGGCCGCGGGCACGCACGTGGTTGGGGAAGACCTCGGAGATGAACACCCAGATGACCGCACCCTGACTGATGGCATGGGCAGCGATGAACAGTCCCAGCAGCAGCGGGACTTCGAGTCCGCCCAGGGCGTCGGCGAAGAAGGCGCGAGAGATCAGCACCAGCGACACTAGATAGCCGGCCGAGCCGATGAACAGCAGGGTACGGCGGCCGAAGCGGTCGATCAGCGACATCCCGATCATGGTGAAGACCAGGTTGACCAGACCAATGCCGGCGGTGGACAGAAGCGCTGCCTGGCTACCGAGTTCGGCGGCTTCGAGCACCCGGGGGGCATAGTAGATGATGAAGTTGATGCCCGAGAGCTGGTTGAAGAAGGCGATCAGGAAGGCCAGCAGAATCGGCAGACGATAGCGACGCGAGAAGAAGGGGGCCTTGGCGGACGCTTCGTCGGTTTCGGCGGCGCGAATGGCGTTGATCTCGGCGTCGACATCGGCGTCAGGGTTGATCTGGCGAAGTACCTGGCCGGCTTCCTCGATAGCGTTCTTCTTGAGGATGAGCCAGCGCGGACTGCGCGGGACACGGGTAATCATCAGGGTGTAGATCAGTGCAGGGATGGCCTCAATACCCAGCATCCAGCGCCAGGCGTCGTCGCTCATCAGGCTGCCGATCACATAGTTGGAGACGAATGCCATGAGGATGCCGAAGACGATATTGAACTGGTACATGGCGACCAGAAAGCCACGATGGCGCGGCGGGGCGATCTCGGAGATATAGGTAGGGGCCGCCACCGACGAGATGCCGACGCCGATGCCGCCGATCAGGCGGAAGAAGGCGAACAGCCAGGGGTCGGACACCACCGCCGAGCCCACCGCGGAGACCAGGTACAGCACACCGATCATCAGCAGGGTGGCGCGCCTTCCCAGCGCATCGGTGGGCCAGTTGCCGAAGATGGCACCGATCACGGTGCCCCAAAGGGCCATGGACATGATCAGCAGGCCATGCTGCAGGTCGCTGAGACCCCACAGCGCCTGGATGGGCTTGTCGGCCCCGGAGATGACCGCGGTGTCGAAGCCGAACAGGAATCCTGCCAGCGCCACGGTGATGGACCATTGCACGATGCGAGACATGTAGTGCTACCTCCTGTGAAAGGGGGGCGTTGTTGTGGTTGTCTAGGGCTTGTCTGAAAAGTGCCTGCGCTCGGTAATACGGCGTTAAAAATCGGATCAACATGCTCATTTACACCCCGTAAACTGCGCTGTCTCACCGATTTTTGCCTTGTCTAACCTTCGCTCGTCGACTTTTCGGACTGCGCCTAGAGAAATCCTTGGATGAATCGATTCTCTCTTGAGGCGTCAGCGATCCAGATGGCAAGTGTCAGCGACCCGATTTGAAAGCGTCGGCGAGTCGTTCGCTGATCGTCAGCGGTGCCGATCAGACCCGGGGCGGGGCAGAGAGAAACTCTCCTGTCGTCATGCTCCGGCTGTCGTGGCGACTTTCCGCCGCACCCTCTCCATCGGTGTCTGGTAAAGTAAGTGAATCGTGTCACCTGGCGTCATTACAGCAGCGTCATGGCCAGATTTCGAGAAAACGGCGTTAGACATTGGTCTTGCTGCACCCGCGAAAAGAGGCCTTTCAGAATGCTCTGACCGAGCGCGATGGGAACGGCGGTTGACAGTCACAGAGCGCTATTGGAATCTTGAGGGTTCCTGACTGCGGGCGCGGCACGATGGGTGACCCCCAACGCCGCGTGAAGGGTAGGCCAATGGGCCTCTACCCGCCGAAGGACTACCAGGTTCGGGTTAACCGCCCCGCCTGGCCAACGCCCCGACGCGGTGACCCGCCGTGATGAGAGTGCAGGCCCCAACCGGGCCGACGGACGCCAGGGTTTGGCATCAGGTGCCGGTGCGCCGGCAGCAGCATACCGCTGCACTCGACTTCGTACCCACGACAGGTGCGAATCGCACTCGAGACCTCCAGGGGAGATACATCTGTGGAATTGCTTTCAGGCGCGGACATGATCGCCCGCTTCCTCCAGGATGAGGGCGTGGAATACATCTACGGCTATCCGGGCGGCGCCGCACTACACATCTACGATGCCTTGTTCCGTCAGGACAAGGTCAAGCACATCCTGGTTCGCCACGAGCAGGCCGCGACCCACGCCGCCGACGGCTATGCACGGGCGTCCGGCAAGCCCGGGGTGGTACTGGTCACCTCGGGGCCGGGGGCCACCAATGCGGTGACCGGCATCGCCACTGCCTATATGGACTCGATCCCGATGGTCGTGCTCTGTGGTCAGGTGATGAGCCATCTGATCGGTGACGATGCCTTCCAGGAGACCGATATCGTCGGTGTCACCCGGCCAATCGTGAAGCACAGCTTCTCGATCAAGCACCCGAGCGAGATTCCCGAGGTGCTCAAGAAGGCCTTCTATCTCGCCGCCACCGGGCGTCCCGGTCCGGTGCTGGTGGATATACCCAAGGACATGACGGCGCCCACCGAGCGCTACGAGTACGTCTATCCGAAGAAGGTCAAGATCCGCTCGTACAACCCGGTCAGTCGCGGCCATACCGGACAGATCAAGAAGGCCGTCGAGCTGATGCTCAAGGCCCGTCGTCCGGTGTTCTACACCGGTGGTGGCGTGATCCAGGGGCGTGCTTGCGAGGGTCTGACCGATCTGGTCAAGCAGCTCGGCTTTCCGATCACCACCACCCTGATGGGCATCGGGGCTTATCCCCAGAGCGACGATCAGTGCCTGGGCTGGCTCGGCATGCACGGCTCCTATGAGTCCAACATGGCGATGCATCACGCCGACCTGGTGATCGCCATCGGCGCGCGTTTCGACGATCGTGTGACCAACAATACCTCGAAGTTCTGCCCCACGGCCAAGATCATCCACGTGGATATCGACCCCAGCTCGGTGTCCAAGACGGTGCGCGCAGACGTACCCATCGTTGGACCTGCGGCCAGCGTGATCAACGAAATGATCAGCCTGGTGCAGGGCCATGAGATCGCCAATCCCGACGCGCTCAAGGACTGGTGGAAGACCATCGACGAGTGGCGCGACGAGCGCAAGGGCAAGCTCTACGAGCCGTCCAGGCCCGGCGAGGTGCTCAAGCCGCAGGAGGTGATCGAGGCCATCTGCCGGGTGACTCGTGGCGAGGCGTACGTCACCACCGACGTGGGTCAGCACCAGATGTTCGCTGCCCAGTACTACAAGTTCGACAAGCCTAATCGGCTGATCACCTCCGGTGGACTCGGCACCATGGGCTTCGGTTTTCCCGCGGCCATGGGCGTCAAGCAGAACTTCCCCGATGAGGAGGTGGTCTGCGTGACCGGCGAAGGCAGCTTCCAGATGATGATGCAGGAACTCTCCACCTGTAAGCAGTTCGGTGGTGGGGTCAAGATCATCAATCTAAATAACGGTTCGCTGGGCATGGTGCGCCAGTGGCAGGACCTCAACTACAAGTCCCGCCATGCTCACTCCTACATGGAGTCGCTGCCGGACTTCCAGATGCTGATCGAGGCCTACGGTTTCACCGCGCTCAGGGTCGAGAAGAAAGAGGATCTGGAAGAGGCGCTGGCGCGTACCTTCGCCGACACCCATGAGCTGGTGTTCCTCGACGTCGCGGTGGACCCGCACGAGCACGTCTATCCGATGCAGGTGCCTCTGGGCTCCATGCGTGACATGCTGCTTTCCAAGACGGAGCGGACCTGATGCGACATATCATCTCGATTCTGATGGAAAACGAACCGGGTGCGCTGTCGCGGGTCGTGGGGCTGTTCTCCCAGCGCAACTTCAACATCGAAACCCTCAACGTGGCGCCCACCGATGACCCGACCCTGTCGCGTCTGACCGTGACCACCGTCGGGGACGACCGGGTGATCGAGCAGATCACCAAGCACCTCAACAAGCTGATCGACGTGGTCAAGCTGGTGGATCTCACCGAAGGCAACCATATCGAGCGTGAGTTGATGCTGGTGAAGGTCAAGGCGCTGGGCGCTGCCCGCGATGAGGTCAAGCGCACGGTAGACATCTTCCGTGCCCAGATCGTCGACGTCACCCCGAGTCTGTACACCGTGCAGATCACTGGCGATGCCGAGAAGCTCGACGCCTTCCTGCAGGCGATGGGCCCCGTGGGCATTCTCGAAGTAGCGCGCACCGGCGTCTCGGGTATCGCCCGTGGTGACAAGGTGCTGAGCCTCTAGCAAACCGCTGGCCCTGGTGGGCAGCCGGTGAACCTGTTACGCCGCCTCTCGGGGCGGCGTTTTCGTGCCCGGCCTCAACGCTCCACGACTTCCTGCCACAGGGCGTCGATCAACGGGCTCTTCAGACGCCGCTCCAGCACACAGAGGCCCACGTCGTAGTGCGGCAGTTCCGGCTTGACCGGGAGTATTCTCACGCGTTCGGCCAGCGGGCTCGCCTCCAGCACGATGCGTGGCACCACACCGATGCCGAAGCCGAGTCCGACCATACTGACGATGGCTTCGTGGCCGGCTACCTGGGCGTAGATGGTCGGGGTCACGCCCAGCGCCTTGAACCAGGTGTCGGCCAGTTCCCGCGATAGCCCAGCCTCCGACAGGATCATTGGCACCCCTTGCCACTGTGTCTGGCTCGGGCTCATCGGCTGCTGTGGCACCCACGGTCGTTGCTCTTGTGGGGCGATGAACACCAGTGCCGAACGGGTCAGCGACTTGAAGGCGAGACCATCGGGCAGGCGGCGCGGGCGTGAGGTAATGGCCATGTCTTCGTCGCCGGCCAGCACTCGCTGGATGGCTCGGGCTGGGTCGCCGGTGTGCAGCTTGAGCTCGATGGCGGGATAGCGCTGGCGGAAGTCGGCCAGCAGGCTGTAGAGAAAGCTGTAGCTCGCGGTCACCGAGCAGTAGATGCTGATTTCACCACTGAGGCGCTTGGCCTCGCTCTGCAACGACAGGCGGACCTGTTCCCACTCTTCCAGGGCTTCCTTGGCATAGCGCTGGAAGCGCTTTCCCTGGGGGGTCAGCACTACGTGGCGATTGTCACGGTTGAACAGCACCACGCCGAGCTGTTGTTCCAGTTGGCGAATGGAGCGGCTCAGGGTCGATGGGCTCACGTGGCAGGCCTCGCTGGCACGGCCGAAGTGCAGTGAATCGGCCAGCATCAGAAAGTGCTTCAGGGGGCGGAAGTCCATGGGGAGTCCTGACCTGTAATTGCATATTTTGGCACGTAGTATTGCAAATATAGCGTTTTACGCAACACGGGCGCTGGCGTAAGGTGGGATGCATCGACGGAGGGCGAGCCCCTCGTCTGCCCAGCGCCGCACAAGACGGCGCGGGTGGCCATCAACGCTGAACGCAACACGACACAGACAAGATCTCTTCTATCGCCGAGCAGGCACTCGTTTTCAGGAGCACCAGATGCGCGTTTATTACGATAAGGACTGCGATCTTCAGCTGATCCAGAACAAGCAGGTCACCATCGTCGGTTACGGCTCCCAGGGCCACGCCCACGCCAACAACCTGAAGGAATCCGGCGTCAGCGTCACCGTCGCGCTTCGCCCGGGTTCTTCTTCCGCCGCCAAGGCGGAGGCCGCCGGCCTGAAGGTGGCCTCTGTGGCCGAGGCTTGCCAGTCCGCCGACGTCGTCATGGTGCTGGCGCCGGACGAGAACCAGAAGGCTATCTACGAGCAGGAAATCGAGCCGAACCTCAAGGAAGGCGCTACCCTGGCCTTCGCCCACGGCTTCAACATCCACTACAACCAGATCGAGCCACGCAAGGATCTGGACGTGGTGATGATCGCCCCCAAGGCGCCGGGCCACACTGTGCGCTCCGAATTCGCCCGTGGCGGCGGTATTCCTGACCTGATCGCCATCCACCAGGATGCCACCGGCCAGGCCAAGGAACTCTGCCTGTCCTACGCCGCCGCCATCGGTGGTGGCCGCAGCGGCATCATCGAGACCACCTTCAAGGACGAGACCGAAACCGACCTGTTCGGTGAGCAGGCTGTCCTGTGTGGTGGCGCTGTCGAACTGGTCAAGGCCGGCTTCGAGACCCTGACAGAAGCGGGCTACGCCCCTGAAATGGCCTACTTCGAGTGTCTCCACGAGCTCAAGCTGATCGTTGACCTGATGTACGAAGGCGGCATCGCCAACATGAACTACTCCATCTCCAACAATGCGGAGTATGGCGAGTACGTGACTGGCCCTGAGGTCATCAACGACGAGTCGCGTGCCGCCATGCGCAACGCCCTCAAGCGTATCCAGACCGGCGAGTACGCCAAGATGTTCATCAACGAGGGCAACAGCAACTACCCCTCGATGACCGCACGTCGTCGCCTGAACGCCGAGCACGAGATCGAGCAGGTCGGTGAGAAGCTCCGTGGCATGATGCCCTGGATCGCCGCCAACCAGCTGGTCGACAAATCCAAGAACTGATGGGTTCCTGGTAACCCATCGTCGGGCTTGCCCGCCGATGGGGACAGAAACGGGGGAGGAGCACACTCAGTGCTCCTCCCCCGTTGCGTCATGGGTGAACGACTGAGTGGTCATGGTGCTGCCGCATGAATCCTGCGCTGTGCCTTGCGTTTGGCCCGCAGGTGCCCGAGGCTGGGGGAGAGGGCGGCTGCCGCGAGGTTGGCGGTAACGGCCGGCCGGTCGTGTAGAATGATCCCATACTCGAAGCCAATGGATGACAGAGATGAGCGAAGACGCAGGCAAGCGTGAGCAGGAACCACGAGAGCCCCAGGATGAAGATCTGGCCAGCGCCTTCATGCGGGAATCCGAAGTCGTGGAAGAAGCGGTCGAGGACGGCAAGAAGGTGCGACGGCGGGGGATCTACCTGTTGCCGAACCTGTTCACCACCTCGGCGCTGTTTTCGGGCTTCTTCGCCGTTGTCGCCGCCCTCAATGGCGATTTCACCGCCGCCTCGGTGGCCATCTTCATCGCCATGGTGCTCGATGGCCTCGACGGCCGTGTGGCCAGGCTGACCAATACACAAAGCGAGTTTGGCGCCGAATATGACAGCCTTGCTGACATGATCTCCTTTGGCATGGCGCCGGGACTTGTCGCCTTTACCTGGATCCTGCAGGACATCGGCAAGACCGGATGGGTGGTGGCGTTCCTGTACGTGGCCTGTGCGGCGCTTCGCCTGGCGCGGTTCAACGTGCAGATCGGCAGCGTCGACAAGAAGTGGTTCATCGGCTTGCCCAGCCCCTCGGCGGCGGCGCTGGTGGCGGCCAGTGTATGGACCTTCCACAGCTTCGACGCCACCGCTCTTGGCTTCAAGCTGTTGATGCTGCTGGTGGTGGGGGCGGCTGGCATTTTGATGGTCAGCAACATTCGCTACTACAGCTTCAAGGATGTCGATCTCAAGGGGCCGGTGCCCTTTGTGGCCCTGCTGGCCATCGTGCTGGGATTTGTCGTGATCTCGATCGAGCCGTCGGTCATGCTGTTGCTGCTGTTCGGTACCTATGTGGCGTCCGGTCCGACGATGGCGCTGATGCGCAAGCTCAAGACCTAGCCCAGGATCATCTTGCGGTAACAATAGAGGCCGATGTGAGCAGCAAGCCCAACGCTTCGTTATACTGACGACCGACAGGAACGCCCGCCTAGCGCGGGCGTTCCTGTTCTTGTATGAGTGCCGAAAGCGCCTTCTGGGGCAGTCTCGGCATTCATCCACAGGGGGGGCCATAGAGCGGTGTGGACAAGATGGTGCCGCTGTTGGATCGACACTGCTCGATGATCTGGCATTTTTTTACGAAAAGCGCTTGCCAAGGCCGGAGGTGATGCGTAAAGTACGCATCCGCTGCCGGCGACGAGCAAACGTCACAGGCGGTGAAGGGTGGTAAAAGTGATTGTTTTAAAAAGGCTTTTTCAAGTCTTCGAAAAATTCTCCACTTGACGGGCAACGAGAAATCGGTAAAATGCTCGCCACTCGATCGGAGTCGCCAGGACGGCATCGCAGGATGCGCGCCAGGCTCGCTTCGCTTTCTCTTGGGTCCTGCAGGCATCGCTTGCACGGCGAAAAAAGAAAGCCTTGACGAAGCGCTTCGATTCTGTAGAATACGCCTTCCTCGCAGGGCGCTGTGACAAGGGCTCGGGTTAACGATTCGGGCTGCGGCGCAGCAAAGCGAGACGCTCTTTAAGCTCTCTATAGAGTCCAGAGCATGCTCTTTAATAATTTGATCAGGTAATTCATGTGGGCGCTTGCCGATGAGTCAGTGACACTGTCACTGAAATATCAAGGCAAGCGACTCGTCAAACGAGACGTTTGAACCTTGAGCCAAGTTTGGTCCGCTTAACGGACTATCAGACTTTAAACTGAAGAGTTTGATCATGGCTCAGATTGAACGCTGGCGGCAGGCCTAACACATGCAAGTCGAGCGGAAACGATCCTAGCTTGCTAGGAGGCGTCGAGCGGCGGACGGGTGAGTAATGCATAGGAATCTGCCCGGTAGTGGGGGATAACCTGGGGAAACCCAGGCTAATACCGCATACGCCCTACGGGGGAAAGCAGGGGATCTTCGGACCTTGCGCTATCGGATGAGCCTATGTCGGATTAGCTAGTTGGTGAGGTAACGGCTCACCAAGGCTGCGATCCGTAGCTGGTCTGAGAGGATGATCAGCCACATCGGGACTGAGACACGGCCCGAACTCCTACGGGAGGCAGCAGTGGGGAATATTGGACAATGGGCGAAAGCCTGATCCAGCCATGCCGCGTGTGTGAAGAAGGCCTTCGGGTTGTAAAGCACTTTCAGTGAGGAAGAAAGCCTTGAGGTTAATACCCTCGAGGGAGGACATCACTCACAGAAGAAGCACCGGCTAACTCCGTGCCAGCAGCCGCGGTAATACGGAGGGTGCGAGCGTTAATCGGAATTACTGGGCGTAAAGCGCGCGTAGGCGGCTTGATAAGCCGGTTGTGAAAGCCCCGGGCTCAACCTGGGAACGGCATCCGGAACTGTCAGGCTAGAGTGCAGGAGAGGAAGGTAGAATTCCCGGTGTAGCGGTGAAATGCGTAGAGATCGGGAGGAATACCAGTGGCGAAGGCGGCCTTCTGGACTGACACTGACGCTGAGGTGCGAAAGCGTGGGTAGCAAACAGGATTAGATACCCTGGTAGTCCACGCCGTAAACGATGTCGACTAGCCGTTGGGCTCCTTGAGAGCTTTGTGGCGCAGTTAACGCGATAAGTCGACCGCCTGGGGAGTACGGCCGCAAGGTTAAAACTCAAATGAATTGACGGGGGCCCGCACAAGCGGTGGAGCATGTGGTTTAATTCGATGCAACGCGAAGAACCTTACCTACCCTTGACATCGAGAGAACTTTCCAGAGATGGATTGGTGCCTTCGGGAGCTCTCAGACAGGTGCTGCATGGCTGTCGTCAGCTCGTGTTGTGAAATGTTGGGTTAAGTCCCGTAACGAGCGCAACCCTTGTCCCTATTTGCCAGCGATTCGGTCGGGAACTCTAGGGAGACTGCCGGTGACAAACCGGAGGAAGGTGGGGACGACGTCAAGTCATCATGGCCCTTACGGGTAGGGCTACACACGTGCTACAATGGCCGGTACAATGGGTTGCGAATCCGCGAGGTGGAGCTAATCCCATAAAGCCGGTCTCAGTCCGGATCGGAGTCTGCAACTCGACTCCGTGAAGTCGGAATCGCTAGTAATCGTGAATCAGAATGTCACGGTGAATACGTTCCCGGGCCTTGTACACACCGCCCGTCACACCATGGGAGTGGACTGCACCAGAAGTGGTTAGCCTAACTTCGGAGGGCGATCACCACGGTGTGGTTCATGACTGGGGTGAAGTCGTAACAAGGTAGCCGTAGGGGAACCTGCGGCTGGATCACCTCCTTAAACGACACGTCATCTGACTGTCGGTAAGTGCTCACAATGAATTACCTGATCAAGCAAGAGTAACGACTGTTTGGGATTTATGCCCAATATTGCTCGGCAATGGGTCTGTAGCTCAGTTGGTTAGAGCGCACCCCTGATAAGGGTGAGGTCGGCAGTTCAAGTCTGCCCAGACCCACCATCTTCATAAGTTCAGCGAGTGCACGCCTTTGGTGTGGTGAAGATCGGTGAGCTCGCCGGGTAGCATCGGATTTGCCCAGGCCCATCGTTTGATAGCTGGTTCTGGTCAAGCATACCCGACAGGATATGGGGCCATAGCTCAGCTGGGAGAGCGCCTGCCTTGCACGCAGGAGGTCAGCGGTTCGATCCCGCTTGGCTCCACCATTTCTCGATCTCGAGTAAAACAGTCGTCAAGTTCTAAGCAAGATGCTTGTTCGCTATCAGGCGATATCAAGTCTCTCGCTTAGAGCTTTTGCTCTAACGCTCTTTAACAATGTATATCATGCTGACAAAGTAAGATACGTTTCAAGCGTATCCGGCAATTGTCGTGACATCATCGATTGACAGACCCTTTGGGGTTATATGGTCAAGCGATGAAGCGCATACGGTGGATGCCTAGGCAGTCAGAGGCGATGAAAGACGTGGAAGCCTGCGATAAGGTTCGGCGAGGTGGCAAACGACCTGCGACCCGGACATCTCTGAATGGGGAAACCCACCCAAGGTAACTTGGGTATCTCATGTTGAATATATAGACATGAGAGGCGAACCGGGGGAACTGAAACATCTAAGTACCCCGAGGAAAAGAAATCAACCGAGATTCCCCTAGTAGCGGCGAGCGAACGGGGACCAGCCCTTAAGCAACACAACTGGTAGGTGAACAGACTGGGAAGTCTGGCCATAGTGGGTGATAGCCCCGTAACCGAAACCTGAGTGTTGTGAAATCGAGTAGGTCGAGGCACGTGAAACCTTGACTGAAGACGGGGGGACCATCCTCCAAGGCTAAATACTCCTGACTGACCGATAGTGAACCAGTACCGTGAGGGAAAGGCGAAAAGAACCCCGGAGAGGGGAGTGAAATAGATCCTGAAACCGTATGCGTACAAGCAGTGGGAGCCAACTTGTTTGGTGACCGCGTACCTTTTGTATAATGGGTCAGCGACTTATTTTCAGTGGCGAGCTTAACCGTATAGGGGAGGCGTAGAGAAATCGAGTCTTAACTGGGCGACCAGTCGCTGGAAATAGACCCGAAACCGGGCGATCTATCCATGAGCAGGTTGAAGGTTGAGTAACATCAACTGGAGGACCGAACCAGGATCTGTTGAAAAAGATTTGGATGACTTGTGGATCGGAGTGAAAGGCTAATCAAGCCCGGAGATAGCTGGTTCTCCTCGAAAGCTATTTAGGTAGCGCCTCACGTATCACCGCCGGGGGTAGAGCACTGTTTCGGCTAGGGGGTCATCCCGACTTACCAACCCGAGGCAAACTCCGAATACCGGTGAGTGCAAGCGTGGGAGACACACAGCGGGTGCTAACGTCCGTTGTGAAAAGGGAAACAACCCAGACCGTCAGCTAAGGTCCCGAAATCCTGGTTAAGTGGGAAACGATGTGGGAAGGCTTAGACAGCTAGGAGGTTGGCTTAGAAGCAGCCATCCTTTAAAGAAAGCGTAATAGCTCACTAGTCGAGTCGGCCTGCGCGGAAGATGTAACGGGGCTCAAACCAGGTACCGAAGCTACGGGTTCGTCGAATGACGAGCGGTAGAGGAGCGTCGTGTAAGCCGATGAAGGTGTGTTGAGAAGCATGCTGGAGGTATCACGAGTGCGAATGCTGACATGAGTAACGACAAGGGGAGTGAAAAACTCCCCCGCCGGAAGACCAAGGGTTTCTGTTCGACGCTAATCGGAGCAGAGTGAGTCGGCCCCTAAGGCGAGGCCGAAAGGCGTAGTCGATGGGAAACGGGTCAATATTCCCGTACCTCACAGTATTGCGATGGGGGGACGAAGAAGGCTAGGTGAGCCAGGCGTTGGTTGTCCTGGTGAAAGCCGGTAGGCTGAGGATTCAGGTAAATCCGGATCCTCAAGGCCGAGAGGCGAGACGAACTGACTACGGTCAGGAAGTCATCGATGCCACGCTTCCAGGAAAAGCCTCTAAGCTTCAGATACTGTGAGACCGTACCCCAAACCGACACAGGTGGTCAGGTAGAGAATACCAAGGCGCTTGAGAGAACTCGGGTGAAGGAACTAGGCAAAATGGTGCCGTAACTTCGGGAGAAGGCACGCCGCATTAGGGTGAAGGTCCTCGCGACCGGAGCCTGACGCGGTCGAAGATACCAGGTGGCTGCAACTGTTTATTAAAAACACAGCACTCTGCAAACGCGCAAGCGGACGTATAGGGTGTGACGCCTGCCCGGTGCCGGAAGGTTAAGTGATGGTGTTAGCTCACGCGAAGCTCCTGATCGAAGCCCCGGTAAACGGCGGCCGTAACTATAACGGTCCTAAGGTAGCGAAATTCCTTGTCGGGTAAGTTCCGACCTGCACGAATGGCGTAATGATGGCCACGCTGTCTCCACCCGAGACTCAGTGAAATTGAAATCGCAGTGAAGATGCTGTGTACCCGCGGCTAGACGGAAAGACCCCGTGAACCTTTACTACAGCTTCACACTGGACGCTGATGTTGCTTGTGTAGGATAGCTGGGAGGCTTTGAAACCCTGTCGCCAGATGGGGTGGAGCCAACCTTGAAATACCAGCCTGGCATCATTGGCGTTCTAACTCAGGACCGTAATCCGGTTCGAGGACCGTGTGTGGTGGGTAGTTTGACTGGGGCGGTCTCCTCCCAAAGAGTAACGGAGGAGCACGAAGGTACCCTCAGCACGGTTGGAAATCGTGCAGTGAGTGCAAGAGCATAAGGGTGCTTAACTGCGAGACAGACACGTCGAGCAGATACGAAAGTAGGTTCTAGTGATCCGGTGGTTCTGTATGGAAGGGCCATCGCTCAACGGATAAAAGGTACTCCGGGGATAACAGGCTGATACCGCCCAAGAGTTCACATCGACGGCGGTGTTTGGCACCTCGATGTCGGCTCATCACATCCTGGGGCTGAAGTCGGTCCCAAGGGTATGGCTGTTCGCCATTTAAAGTGGTACGCGAGCTGGGTTTAGAACGTCGTGAGACAGTTCGGTCCCTATCTGCCGTGGGCGTTGGAGATTTGAGAAGCGCTGCTCCTAGTACGAGAGGACCGGAGTGGACGTACCTCTGGTGTTCCGGTTGTCACGCCAGTGGCATTGCCGGGTAGCTATGTACGGACGGGATAACCGCTGAAAGCATCTAAGCGGGAAGCCCCCTTCAAGATGAGATCTCCCTGAGGCCTTGAGCCTCCTAAAGGACCCAGCAAGACCAGCTGGTTGATAGGCCGGGTGTGGAAGCGCTGCAAGGCGTTGAGCTAACCGGTACTAATGGTCCGTGAGGCTTGACCATATAACACCCAAAGGGTTTTGGTCGATGATGTCTCGAATCAATTGACGGATACGATGAAGCGTATCGTCAGCATGATATATATTGTCTTTTTTCCGCCTGACGACCATAGCGAGTGGGAACCACCTGATCCCTTGCCGAACTCAGAAGTGAAACCGCTCAGCGCCGATGGTAGTGTGGGGTCTCCCCATGCGAGAGTAGGTCATCGTCAGGCATTTATTAAGAAGAAGCCCGGTTATCGAGAGATAATCGGGCTTTTTCGCATGCATGGGGCAGACCCCTCTCTTTATATGTGGGGCCGCGCCGATAACCCCCTCGGCGCGGTCCGGCCGCTCGCAAGCTCGCGTCGTTCGTCCCCCCTTGCAGCTTCGCTGCAAACCCTGGGGTGACTCACCCCCATGCGAGAAACATTGTTACCTTGGTGGCGTCATCCGGCAGTCTTCGGGGGCAGAGCGGCGCCCTGGACGAGCGAGCGGAGGGTCCACCCTGACGTCAGGCATTTATTCAGAAGAAGCCCAATTCCGAGAGGAGTCGGGCCTTCTTTTTGTAAAGAGCGCATGCATGGGCTCTCTACAAGTTCAGTCCCTCTCTTTATATGTGGGGCCGCGCCGATACCCCCCCCGGCGCGGTCCGGCCGCTCGCAAACTCGCGTCGTTCGTCCCCCCTTGCAGCTTCGCTGCAAACCCTGGGGTGACTCACCCCCATGCGACTACCCTGTCGGGAACAGATCAGGCATGTATCACGAAGAAGCCCGCTTCCGAGAGGAGGCGGGCTTCTTTGGTTTCAGGCAAGTTTCAGCAAGACGGTTGTCGCGGCTCTGTGCCTAGAACGCGATGGTGGAGACGACCAGTTGGCTCGCTTGCAGCGAACGCAGGCCCAGGCGGTCGCCGGGTTCGATGACCAGAAGATCACCGGCCGCGAGTACCTCGCCGGAGACGAGTTCCACACGACCACTGATCAGGTACCAGGCTCGAAGTAGTGCGGGTTCCGGTGACAGGTGCAGGGTTTCCTGTTCGCTCAGCAACTGGTGTGTGAGGTAGCCGCGACTGCCGTATCTCACCATCAGGTTGAAGTCGCGATAGAGCCCCTGGCTCAGGGTTTGCCAGGCGCCGTCAAAGGTGTCGACTTCGAAGCGCCTGAGGTCCCTGGAGCGGTGCCCTTGATGCTCAAGGTGGGCCTCGCCTTCCAATACCATGAGGTGTCGTTCGTAGCCTGCCAGAGGGGTGAACAGGCACTCTTCGGACTCTACCGTGGCGGTGCTCAGGCGGACCTGAAAGTTCCGGTCGGCATAGTCACTGTCAACGGGAGCGATAAACAGCTCCCGCGTCGTGCCGCCGGACCAGAGGCGCGCGGGTGTCTCGGATGAGCGTCGAATGATCATGGGAGGTTGGCCAGCGAGTGCTGCGCCTCCTTTTGCCAAGGATCGTTTCATCGTCTCAAGGGTTTAAGTCGATGTGCTTGATCTGGCTCAAGAGATGCTGGGGTAGAGCGACTCTCGCTCGGCGCTGACTCCCGAATCACAACAGTTCGGCGAAAAAGTTGTGCTTACATCAAAATGATAGTCCTACGCCTGCATAGAAGGAACGGTCCGGCGCCGGTTCGAAATAGCGGTCGTTGCTGGCATTGATGCGGATATTGGCATAGTGGTCTTCGTCAAACAGATTGCGGATGCCGAGGTAGGTCGACAGTATCTGGTTGCCGCCCAGTCGCCAGCCGTCACCCGCACGAAGGTTGACCAGCCAGTAGCTGTCGACGTCTACCCGGTTGGCATTGTCCGCGACCATGTCGCCCACATACTGGGTTTCCAGGGTGGCAAAGTAACGGGTGTCCTGGCTGCCTGTCCCGTACCAGGTGAGCTGGTTGACCCAGGTTGTCTCCGGAAGCCCGGGCAGACGGTTGCCGTCCAGGTCACTACCGGAAACCTGGTCGAACTCGTAGCGTGCCAGGGTCAGGGCGGTATTGAGCTCCAGACGCGCCGAGGGCTGCCATCCTAGCGCGACTTCGAGCCCGTCGCGGCTGGTGTCGCCAAGGTTTTCGTAGAAGGTACGATCGCTGCCATCGATCTCGTAGGGGACCAGTTCATCGTCAACGTCGATCGAGAACAGGGTGACGTCGTAATCCAGTCCGGTGGGCAGGGTGCCGCGCACCCCGAGCTCACGGCTCCAGCTCTCCTGGGGCTCGACGTCGGGGTTGAAGCCACCACCTGCGGGATTGGCAAACTCCGAGAAGGTCGGTGTCTCGAAGGCGGTGGAGGTGTTGGCGTAGACCTGATGCAAGGGATGGAAGCGGTAGCTGATTCCCACGCTTCCATTGGTTTCGTGGAAGGTGCGTTCACCGCTCTGGTCGCCATCGTTGTCGTAGTCGTCGTCGATTTCCATGTCGATGCGATCGAAGCGTCCGCCGGCCGACAGTGTCCAGTGCTCATTCAGGGCAAGGTCGCCCTGGGCGAAGATACCCAGGCTGGTCGCCGTCTGGGTCTCGTCGGCCACTTCTCCCGTCACGCTGCCATCGAAGGCTACATCGCGGCGATGGCGGTCGTCTTCCTGGCGAGCGCCGTCGATACCCACCATGCTGTCCAGCGTCATGCCGGCGAGGTTGAAGCGTTGGTGATATTCGGCGCTGCCACCGAAGTGGTGACGTCGGTAGTCGATCAAGCTGTCGCCCGGATAGGGCAATTGCTGTTCGAAGTCTCGCCAGGTGGTAAATCCCTTGAGGTAGAGCTCCCCGGGGCCGAAGCCTAGATCCTCGTACTGCAATCCCACGACCTGCTGGTCCACCTCCTGGCCGGTGTCGTAGTCCTCGGTGAAGCGGCCCGCCTGTCGGCGATCTTCATCGACCTGGTCCTGGGTCAGGCCACCAGGATCTTCGGAACGGGGGTTGTCGAGCAGGTTGATGATGGCGGTGAGACGGCGTTGATCGCCCATATCCCGTGACAGGCTGGCGTTCAGCAAGCGCTTCTCGGTGCGGCTGTGATCCCGATAGCCGGCCAGTTCCAGTCGCGAGGCACCCAGGTGGTAGGCCCAGCCGTCGTGCTCGCCGCCGGTGGAAAGGGATTGCTTGTTGTAGCCGTCGCTACCGATACCGGCACGTATCGTCGTCGAGTCGTCACCTTCGTCACGCCCGTCCGCCGTCGTGACCGAAATGACACCACCGGCGGCATTGCCGTACTGAACCGCCGCCGGTCCCCTGATGACCTCGATCTGTTCTGCGTTGTCCAGGTCGATGGCATCGAGCTGGGCCTGGCCATCGGGGAGGGTGTAGGGAATACCGTCCACCAATATGGTGATGCCGCGCACACCGAAGGGAGCGCGGGCACCAAAGCCCCTGATGGAGACACGAGCACCCTGGGCGAAGTTGTCGCGATTCTGGATGAACACCCCAGGCACTCGAACCAGGGATTCATCGAGACGGACCCGCTGCTGACCTTGATGGATGTCGTCTTCATCGACCATCGAGACAGCCATCGGGGTGGTGAGTAGCTCGCGCTCCAGGCGCGGCGCCGACACCGTCAACACGGGTTGCTGCAGCTCGACGGCGCGGTCGTCGGTTGCGGCAGTCTGTGCGGTGACAGGCGTTGTCAGCGGGAGCAGCAGCAGGGCGGCGGCCGGGCGAGAGGTCATCAGGTTCATCCTTGAACGGCGAGGCGAGAAGGGAGTGGTGGCTCGAAAGAGCATCTTTATCGTTTAAGCACAATTCTAGAGAAGTCGCCTCCTTGGCACCACTCTTGGGAAGAGAGCCTGGTTCCCGTCGGTGCCTGGCCTTCCGCTAGACCAAAGTCGCTTTTCGTTGTGTGGCCAGGTAGTTTATCTTTTGAGCTGAAAAACGAACAGAAGTTCACTATGCGAACGAGCGCCGCTGGTCGAGTTGCCGGAAACGGTGTCGAGCGAGAGACCAATAATGAGCGCGCGTCGATGATAACGATAAAGTCCGGAGGATCCCCATGAAGACCCCCCTCGCGTGCCTGATGGCCGCATCCCTGACGGCCCTTTCCTGTGCCTCGGTTCAAGCGGCGACCACGCTGCGCATGGCCCACTTCTGGCCTGGTGCCTCTGGTATCAATACCCAGATCTTCGAGCAGTGGGCCAAGGCGGTGGAGGAAGACTCCGGCGGTGATCTGCGTGTTCAGGTCTTCCCTTCCGGTACCCTGGCCAAGGCTGACGACATCTATGAGGCGACCGTAAACGGCATCGCCGATATCGGCGCCACCGCTCAGGGCTACACCGCCGGGCGCTTCCCGCTGTCGCAGATCGTCGAACTCCCCGGGGTGGCCGATTCCGCGATACAGGGTTCATGCATCCTGCAGACCCTGCACGACGATGGCGGCCTGGGGGGAGAGTACGACGATACTCGCGTGTTGTTCATGTTCACCACCGGTCCCGGTTACATCCATACCGTGGATA
This sequence comes from Halomonas sp. H10-59, assembly GCF_040070555.1. NCBI lineage: Bacteria > Pseudomonadati > Pseudomonadota > Gammaproteobacteria > Oceanospirillales > Halomonadaceae > Halomonas > Halomonas sp. H10-59. The sequence goes on along the minus strand of NZ_CP098828.1, from coordinate 4,095,760 downwards.
CCGACGTCCAGGTACCGGCCGATCTGGAAGGGCTGCGAATCCGTCGCCCGACCGCGGTGGCAGGCGATATCCTCGAAAACATGGGGGCAAGCCCGGTAGGCATGCCTGCCCCGGATATCTATACCTCCATGCAGCGGGGCGTGCTCGATGGCTTGAGCTTTCCCTGGGAAGGCATGAAGGGGTTTCGTATCAACGAGCTGGTCGAATACCACACCCAGGTGCCGTTCTATTCGCTGATCTTTGTGGCGACCATGAGCCAGCGTGCCTACGATCGGCTGACGCCGGAGCAGCAGGCGGTCATCGATGCCAACTCCGGCATGCAGTGGGCCCTCAATGCGGGGGAGGTGTTCCACGCCATCGACGAGGTGGGGCGGCAGGAAGCGGTGGATGCCGGCCACACCATTCGGGTGGTCGATGCGCCCCTCGACAACGCCGACTGGGCGCCGCCGCTCCAGCAGGGCATCGAGGATTACCTGAGCGGACTCGAGGAGCGCGGCTTGAGCCAGGCGCATGACGTCTATCAGGCGGCGCTGGCGGCACGTGAAAGCTGCGCCGGGACGGAGTGACGCCATGCAACCCTTTCTGGAAGGGGCCAGCCGTTGGCTGGCCCTGGTCTGTCGCTGGGTGGCGGGCGGCTGTCTGATACTGATGCTGGCGGTGACCATCGCCGACGTGGTGACACGCTACCTGCAGCGTCTGACCGATGGCGCCATCTCCTTTCAAGTCTTCGGTAGCGTCGAACTGGTCAGCTACCTGATGCTGTTTGCCTTGCTGGCGGCCATGTCGGCCAGCGTGGAGAAGAGCCAGGTGGTGGTCGAGGCCTTTTCCCACCGTCTTCCTGCGTCCATCGCAGCGCGCCTGCATGGCGTCTATCTGCTGGGCTTTGCGGTGCTTGGCGGGGTGCTGGCGACGGGCTTGGTGGGTGCGGCCCACGCCGCTGTCGAGTACGGCGAGGTCACCCAGGACCTGAGGATCTCGCTCGGGCCGATCTATCTTGTCGCTGCAGTGCTCAGTGCTCTGCTGGCGTTGCGCAGCCTGCTGCACGCGCTCCTGGGGGCGCTGTTCGGCCAGAGTGCGGAGGTGTCCCATGGCGACTGAAACGATCGGCGGGTTCGGGCTGCTGCTGTTGCTGGTGTTGATGATCCTGCGGGTGCCGGTAGCTCTGGCGATGCTGCTGGTCGGTGTCGGTGGTTTTGCCACGATCATCGATCTCGGCGCGGCGGTATCGATGTTGAAGTCGGTGCCGGTGGAGGTGATGTCCAACTACAGCTTCAGCGCGATTCCGATGTTCATCCTGATGGGCGTGCTGGCGGCGCATTCTGGCATGGCCGGCAAGCTTTTCCAGTCGGCTCGGGTGATCTGCGGTGGCTGGAAGGGCGGCCTGGCGATCGCCGCCGTCGGCTCCTGTGGCGTCTTTTCGGCGATTTCCGGATCTTCTCTGGCCACCGCCAGCACCATGACCCGGGTGGCCCTGCCGGAGATGGAGCGATACGGCTACCATCGTGGCCTGGCCACCGGGGCGCTGGCCGCGGGCGGCACCCTAGGCATCATGATTCCGCCCAGTATCGCCCTGCTGATCTATGCCATCCTGACCGAGCAGTCGGTGGGTGACATGTTCATGGCGGGTCTGGTGCCCGGGCTGCTGGGGCTGGTGCTGTACGCCCTGACCGTCAGCGTGGTCATGCGGGTCAAGCCGGAACTGGCGGTGGCAGGGCAAGCGACGAGCTGGGGCGAGAAGCTTGCCTCGCTCGGCGGGCTGGTGCCCTTCTTCGCGGTCTTCCTGGTCATGATCCTGGGCATCTACCTGGGCATCTTCACTCCCACCGAGGGGGCCAGTGTCGGTGCCTTTGCCACCCTGATCTACGCCCTGGTCAAGGGGCTGCGTGCACGGGAGCTGTGGTCTGCGGTCCAAGAGACCCTGGCGCTGTCGGCGGTGGTGTTCTTCATGCTGGTCGGTGCCGAGGCGCTGGGCTACTTCATTTCGCTCTCACGCATCTCGTTCTCCATCAGCGACAGTCTGTTTGCCATGGAGCTGACGCCCTTCGTTGTCGTGCTGTGCATCCTGGCCATGTACTTCCTGCTCGGCATGTTCATGGACTCGATCGCCATGCTGGTGATCACGGTGCCGGTGGTGTTCCCGATCATTCAGAGCCTGGGTATCGACCCGGTGTGGTTTGGCATCGTCACGGTGCTGACGGTCGAGTTGGGGCTGATCACGCCGCCGGTGGGGATGAACGTCTTCGTGATCAAGGCCATGGCGCCCCATGTGGGACTGGGGGAGATCTTCCGAGGCGTCTCTCCCTTTATCGTGTCTGACTTTGTGCGCCTGGCTCTGTTGCTGTTGTTCCCGACCTTGAGCACCCTCTTTTTGCTGTAGTCGGCATCGAAGCGGCGGCCAGTATTACGCTCAGCCCACCCCAAGCCCGCCATACGGCGGGCTTTTTTGATGCATTTAATGTCGGTTGGATGAGGTTTCTGATATGACGCTCTAGTCCAATATGAGCCTTTGTGGGAGGCGCGTTTCACTAAGCTTGCAGCGTGACACCATCGTAATGACGCGAGGGCTTGACGTGAGTGCGCGCAATATTTTTGTGGTGGGGCTGAACGATGACAATCATGAGCGTCTGCTGCGCTTGAAGGGTGCCGAAGAATGGCGCTTTCACCGAATTATTGCGCCGGAGGCGGTCTATGACACCGAAGAATTCGATATTCCCGCGATGCTCGAGGAAGCCGGCCAGACCCTGGACCGATTCGGCAGGCCGATAGACGCGATCATCGGCTATATGGATTTTCCGGTATCCACGATGCTGCCGATCCTGTGCAAGCGATTCGGTACCCGATCGACGTCGCTGGAAAGCTTGCTGAAGTGTGAGCACAAGTACTGGAGCCGTTGCGTTCAGCGCGAGGTGGTGCCGCAGTACATCCCCGGGTTCACCGCCTTCGACCCCTTCGACGAGGCGGCGTTGGGTCAGATCGGTGCGGCGGGGCTGTCCTTTCCCTTCTTCGTCAAGCCGATCAAGTCGTCGGGCTCACGGCTCGGTTTTCGCATCGAGACGCCGGAAGACTTTGCGCTTGCCATTGACCGTCTGAAGGCGGAGATCGGTTCCATCGCCGAGCCGTTCAACAGCGTGCTGGATCAGGCCAACCTGCCTTCGGAGATCGCGGCGATCGATGGCCATTACTGCATGGCCGAGGAAATCATCGGCGGCTGGCAATGCACGCTGGAAGGCTACGTCCACGATGGCGAGGTCGTGGTCTATGGTGTGGTCGACTCGATTCGCTACCCAGGGGTGTTGAGCTTCTTCCACTATCTGTACCCCTCGGCCCTGCCACAAAGGGTTCAGCAGCAGATGATCGACGCCACCCGCCTGGTCATGACCCGCACCGGCTTCGATCAATCCGCGTTCAACGTCGAGTTTTTCTGGGACGAACTCCAGGATCGCATCTGGCTGCTCGAGATCAACACACGCATTTCCCAGTCACATTGCGACCTGTTCGAGAAGGTCGACGGGCTCAGCCATCAGCAGGTGACGGTGGACCTGGCGCTGGGGCAGCGTCCGAGACTGCCCCACCGGGAGGGCGCCTACGCGGTCGCGGCCAAGTTCTTCTACCGCGTGTTCTTCCATGACGCCACCGTCGAACGGGTTCCCTCGGCGCAGACCCTCGCACAACTCGAACAGGACTACCCCGGCACGGTGATCAGTCTGCAGGTGGAGGAGGGGCAGCGTCTGTCGAGCCTGCCAGAACAGGATAGCTACAGCTTTGCATTGGCCTATATTTGGATGGGGGGCGACGACTATCAGACGCTGCTTCGTCGCTATCAGCAACTGGCGGCCCGACTGACCTTCGCATTCGGCGATATCGATAGTTGAGTCGGCGCGCCGCCGCTGTACCGAGCGTCACCGAGAGCGCTGGAGTGGCCAGGTTGCAGGGGTAGGGCGATCTCGGCAGAGCAGTATGGACAGGGCGGTCTCGACAGAGTGAGCTTGAAGCCAGTGCAAGGAGCGACGATGCGGGTGGTCAGCGATTTTCCGCGCAAGGTGATGGAGCAGGAAACCTGGATTCCACTGGCCGATGGCACACGGCTGGCTGCCCGTATCTGGCGGCCGGTCGATGCCGACGATGATCCGGTGCCGGCGATCCTCGAGTACCTGCCTTATCGCAAGCGTGACCTGACCGCGGAGCGAGACGCCCAGGTGCATCCTTACTGGGCCGGGCACGGCTATGCCGGGGTTCGCGTCGATATCCGAGGCACCGGCGAATCCGATGGCGTACTCACCGACGAGTACCTGCAGCAGGAACTGGACGATGGGGTGGCGGTACTCGAGTGGCTGGAACGCCAGCCCTGGTGTACGGGAAGTGTCGGCATGGTCGGTATTTCCTGGGGGGGCTTCAACGGCCTGCAGATCGCCGCCATGCGCCCACCGCAGCTCAAGGCGGTCATCACCATCTGTTTTACCGATGACCGCTACGCCGATGATATCCACCATATGGGCGGCTGCCTGCTGGCCGACAATCTTTCCTGGGCGTCGACCATGTTCGATGGCAATGCCATCCCGCCCGACCCGGCGCTGGTGGGTGGCGACTGGTTCAGGATGTGGCTCGATCGCCTGGACGGCAGCGGCCTCTGGCTTTCGCGCTGGCTTCAGCACCAGCGACGTGACGACTACTGGAAACATGGTTCGGTGTGCGAGGACTACAGCCGTATTCAGGTGCCGGTGTACGCCATCAGCGGCTGGGCGGATGGTTACTGCAACGCTGTCTTCCGGCTGCTGGCCGGTTTGACCTCGCCACGCAAGGGGCTGGTGGGCCCCTGGGCTCACAAGTACCCCCACCTCGGGGTGCCGGGACCGGCCATCGGCTTCCTGCAGGAGGGACTACGGTGGTGGGACCACTGGCTGAAGGACCAGGATACCGGGATCATGGACGAGCCGATGCTGAGGGTCTGGATGCAGCAATCGATGCCGCCATCGGCGCGCTACAGCGCTCGTCCCGGTCGCTGGGTCGCCGAGCCGAGCTGGCCCTCTCCCCACATCATGTCCCGGAGCTGGCGGCTGACCAGCGGGCATGACCTGCGTGGCGAGGACGGCATCGACGCGAAGGACGGCGATGACGACGAGAGCCTGGATATCCGCTCGCCGCTGTCGGTGGGCCTGTATGCCGGCAAGTGGTGTTCCTACAACGCACCGCCGGATTTGCCTCACGACCAGCGTGACGAGGACGGTGGCGCCCTGATTTTCCAGACGCCCCGGCTCGAGCAGGATCTGGAAATCTGTGGTGCCCCATCGGTGCAGCTGGAACTGTCCGCCGACCAGCCGGTGGCGATGGTGGCGCTGCGTCTTGTCGATATCGCCGAGGACGACAAGGCGACACGGGTGTCCTATGGGGTGCTCAACCTGACCCATCGTGACAGCGACGAACACCCGGAGCCTCTGGTGCCGGGGCGCCGCTACCGCGTGACGGTATGTCTCAAGCATATTGCCCAGCAGTTTCCGGCGGGGCACGCCATCCGGCTGGCGATCTCGACCAGCTACTGGCCGCTGGTATGGCCTGCGCCAAGGCCGGTACGCCTGACACTGTGGCCTGGTGCCTGTCGCCTGGTGCTGCCGACCAGGGTCCCCAGGCCGGCGGAAGAAGCGGCTCTGCGCCCCTTCGAGGAGCCGGAAGGGGCGCCACCGCTGGCCAAGACGCTGCTGCAGCCTTCCCAGGAAAGCTGGAAGGTGATCCGAGATCTGGCCAATGATCAGACCACATTGGAGGTGTTCCACGACGAGGGCAGCTACCGGCTGGACGATATCGCGCTGGACATCTCCGGCTCGGTGACCGAGCGCTACAGCTACTCCTACGGCAACTACGACAGTGTTACCGGCTGGACCGAGTGGCAACGTACCTTCCGCCGGGGGGACTGGGAGATCCACACCCTGACCCGCACTCGGCTGACCAGCGACGCCGACAGCTTTCGGGTGCGTGCCACCCTGGACGCCTGGCAGGGCGATACTCGAATCTTTTCGCGAAGCTGGGATGAGGTCTTCCCCCGGGATCTGGTCTAGGGCGAGCTTGGTGATCCGTCGCCTTGATGATGGAACTGGCGGCGGCGGAAGTCGCGGGGAGCCACTCCGCTGAGCCGCTTGAAGAAGCGGGTGAAGTAGGCGGGCTCGGAAAATCCCAGGCCATCGGCGATCTGGGCGATGGTCAGGTTGGTATAGGTCAACTCGCGCTTGGCTTCGAGCAGCAGACGCTGGTGCAGCACCGACAGGGCGCTTTGGTCCGCCAGGCGCCGGCACAGGGCGTTGAGGTGGGCCGCGCTGATGTCCAGCTCGCGCGCCATTTCCTCGATGCTCGGCTGCTGGCGAAAGCGCCGCTCGATCAGTGCCTGGTAGCGGGCCAGGTGGCCGTGGCCGGGATCGGTGCTCACGGCAGACCTGGCCCGGGTGGCCGGATGCGTCGCCAGGCGAGCCGCTTCCACCGTCAGCGCCTGGATCAAGGCGTCGAGCAGCACGTCGCGGTCCCGCGCCGGCCGTCGGTATTCCCCGTCGATATGTTCCACCAATGCCTGCAGTCGGTGTCTGGCGTCGGCTAGTGCAGTGACTCCCGCGCTGCGCCAGACCCTGCTGGCGTCCGGCAGTACCTGCTCGAGGTGGCTGACCAGCGGTGCCGCCAGGGTCAGGATGTGGCCCTGGATGTTCGGAGCGAAGGCAAACCCGTGAATGGTGAGCGCAGGTACCAGGATCAGCAGCGGGGCGGCCCGCCGTTGTCGGCTGTCTTCCAGTTGCAGTTCGACCTCGCCCGCGTGCAGCAGCAGCAGGTGAGTCAGGTCGACGTGGCGGTGGGGATGGATGCGCCAATCGTGAAGCCGACTGCGTTCGGCGATGGACTCGCAGTGCAGCAGGTCGGGGGTCGGCCAGCTACCGGTTTCCCCGTAAAGGGTAAAGGTGGGAACCGCTGACGATATCGTGGTGGACGGGGTCTCGGGGTTCATGGTCCGCGCTCCTGGCGGTTGCCGGGGAGGTGATTGAGCGTGACTACGACAAATGTCAGGGTGGATTCCGCGAAAAGTCCAGTTTGTGGCGAGGAATATGCCTTATCTGGGGTGGTGTTTCAGCGAAAAATACAAGGCATAACCATAACGTTCCGCTGACGAGGTAGCCACCATGACGACAACATCTTCCCCCGAGCGTATCGATAGTGAACTCACGACCCAGGTCGCCATCATCGGGGCCGGGCCCTCCGGACTGCTGCTGGGGCAACTGCTCAGCCGGGCCGGGATCGACAATGTGATCGTCGAACGCAAGAGCGGCGACTATGTGCTGGGACGTATTCGTGCCGGGGTGCTCGAGCAGGGCATGGTCGACCTGCTGCGTGAAGCCGGCGTCAGCGAACGCATGGATGCCGAGGGCCTGCCCCACGACGGCTTTGAGCTTGCCTTCGACAACCGCCGGGTACGCGTCGACCTTGCGGGGCACACCGATGGCAAGCAGGTGATGGTGTACGGCCAGACCGAAGTCACCCGGGACCTGATGGAAGCACGCGAGCGAGAAGGCGGTATCAGCTACTACGAGGCCAGCGACGTCACCCCCCATGATCTGGAGAGCGAGTCGCCCTCCCTCACCTTTCAGCATGAAGGCAAGGGGTACCGTCTGCGCTGTGCCTATGTGGCGGGGTGCGATGGATACCACGGCGTGTCACGCCAATCGATCCCGCAGGAGCGTCTGAAGACCTTCGAGCGGGTCTATCCGTTTGGCTGGTTGGGGCTGTTGTCCGATACGCCACCGGTGACCGATGAGCTGATCTACGCACGCCACGAGCGGGGCTTCGCCCTGTGCAGCATGCGGTCGGAGAATCGCAGCCGCTACTACGTGCAGGTGGGCCTCGATGAGAAGGTCGAGGACTGGTCCGATGAGCGTTTTTGGGACGAACTGAAACGGCGCCTGCCGGAAGACGTGGCCGAGACTCTGGTGACGGGACCTTCGATCGAAAAGAGCATCGCACCACTGCGCAGCTTCGTGGTCGAGCCGATGCAGTACGGTCGCCTGTTTCTGGTGGGGGACGCCGCCCATATCGTGCCGCCCACCGGTGCCAAGGGGCTGAACCTGGCGGCGAGTGACGTCAACACCCTGTATCGCCTGCTGGTGAAGGTGTTTAACGAAGGGCGCAGCGATCTGATCCCGCGCTACTCCGAGGTGTGCCTCAAGCGTATCTGGAAGGCCGAGCGCTTCTCCTGGTGGATGACGTCGATGCTGCATCGTTTCAGCGACGAGGAAGACTTCGAGGCGCGCATGCAATTGGCGGAGCTCGATTATCTGACCGGCTCGACAGCGGGCCTGACCACCATCGCCGAAAACTACGTGGGGCTGCCCTACGAACCCCTGGAGTAGCGTCATAGAGGTATCTGCCGGCGAGGGACCTGCGAGGGAAAAGCGGCTCTCGGTCAGGGGCAATACCGACATCGGGGCATCGACAGGGAAAGGTGCAATGGGGTCGACGTTGACCTGGTGAGGGCTCGGGGCGTGTCCTGCCGCTAGGCAGCTTCCGGTGCATCGCGTAAGGTCGTGATTCTGCTTCCCGGTCGATGTCGAACCCCATGAAACAAGAGAGCTTGACCCCATTTCAGATCCTGATTCTGATCCTCTCCTTTTACGTGCTTGGTGCCATGGCGGTGCAGGAGCTGAATGACCTGCCGCCGGAGGTCGATGACCTGATTTTCAAGCTGGACCTGGTGGTCTGCGGCTTCTTCTTTGCCGACTTCTGCATCCGTTTTCACCGTGCGGAAAGCAAGTGGCGCTTTATGCGCTGGGGCTGGATCGATCTGCTGGCGAGTATCCCGGTGAGCTTCTTGATGGCTGGCCGTCTGGTGCGCGTAGTGCAGATCATCCGCATGCTGCGCGCGATCAAGTCGGTACACCTGATCTGGAACCTGCTGTTTCGCAACAAGGCCAAGGGCATCTTCGCCTCGGTGGCCTCGGCCACGGTACTGCTGTTGATCTTCGGCTCGGTGGTGATCCTGGTGGTGGAAGGCCCCAATCCGGAAAGCGCCATCGATACCGCCGAGGAGGCGCTGTGGTGGGCCTTCGTCACCGTCACCACGGTGGGGTACGGCGATTACTATCCGGTGACGTCGCTGGGACGGGTGGTGGCGGCGCTGTTGATGGTGGCCGGTGTGGGTCTGTTCGGTAGCTTCGCGGCCTACGTCGGTTCACTGTTCATCGATGATCAGGAGGACGAGTCCGAACGGCTGCATCGGGTCAATCGAGACATGCTGCGAGAGTTGCACCGCGAGGTGCGAGAACTCAAGGCCGAGGTGGTGGCCCTGAGGGGGGCACTCGATGGGAGCAGCGACGCCCCGTCAAGCGGACAGGTTGCCCGTGAAGACCGGGCAGGCGGGTCTGATCAGGTGCCCGAGCCCGGTCCCGAACAGCTGCCGGGAGGCGATCCGCGCGAGTGACGCACACTCGCCGCTGCATCGCCTCCCGGGTGCTTCACTTGACCTCATACTGGCCTTCCCACACGCGGGCATCGTCCTGACCGGGGGCTCGGGTGGTCGCCCCCGGCGTGATGTCGTCGGCATGATCGGCGCGGTAGGCCTCCATGCGCTTCTTCATGCGGTGACGCACCAGCGGCATCAGCGCCAGTCCCACCAGGCTCAGCACCAGGGCCATCATGGTGGCCAGCACCAGGGTGACGGCGCCGACCAGGGTGGCGAGAGCCAGCTTGAAGCCACCCATCCGGCGGGTGGGGCGTGCCTGGCGAGCGCGTTGCTGCCAACGGGACGCCGCCCTCCAGGCGGCGTTGTGCTGGTAGTCGTCGGTGCTGAAGGAATGATCAGTCGTCATGCTGGACTCCGGTCACGTCAAGGGTATGGCGATCGAGGCGGACCTCGAGCTCCTGGTGCTGGGCGTCGTAGCCTTCGATCTCGATATCACCTGTACGGTCGACATCCAGCGAGCTGAACAGTTCCAGGCCGGCCGACTGGGCGGCGTCCAGCGCCTTGCCGACATCGTCGCCGCTGAGGCTCCAGGTCGGGATCTCGCTCTGGCGCCGCTGTTCGCCCAGCAGGCTGCCGTCACGCAGGTCCATGTCGACGTCCAGGCGCCAGCCGTCGTCGCGCCAGCCTTCCGCCTCGAAACGATCGCCGTCGTCGATACCCAGCTCATCGTAGTGGGTGAAGCCGTACTCCCCGGTGCTGGCCAGCAGGCGGTCGATCTCCTCCCGGTTGACGGCTTCATCGTCGGCCATGGCGTTGGTGGCGAGGGTACCGCTCAAGGTCAGGGCGGCCAGGCTCAGGGTGACAGTCTTGTTCATGCTGGGGACTCCATTCGCTGTTGAGGTAAGCTCACCGTGTGCTTGGTGATCTCGGCGAGTGGGACCATCCTGACAGGGGGGACCTGTCGCCAGCCTGACGGGATCGTTCATCTTTCATTCATCTGCAGTGGGTCAGACTTCGCCTCATGACCTCCAAGACACTTTTCTTGCTATGCACGTCCGTGATGGCCGCGAGCCTGGCCCAGGCCCCGCGCCCGAGCGACGACGTCAGCCTCGCGGCGCTGGCGAGCGAGTCGCTGGGTATCGGTTTCGCCCGCGCGGATGACGACTGGCGTGACTTGCACCAGGAGGTGCGTGAGGGCCGGCTGGTGGCGTTGCCGACGCTGCTGGACTGGCTCGATGAGCGCTACGACGGGCAGGTGCTCGAAGTGGAGCTCGAACGTGACGACGGCAGAATCCTCTACGAGATCGAACTGGTCGGCGCCCAGGGACAGGTCGTGGAGTTCGAGTTCGACGCAGGCAGTGGTGAGCTGTTGAGCATCGAAGGGGTCGGCATCGATGCCATGCAGCGCCCCGCGCCGCGCGATACCGACTAGCCCGCGGGGATCACCGCAATACAGGGATGACGCCGGAGGAGGCGTGGCATGAAGATTCTGCTGGTCGAGGATGACCAGGCGCTGAGCGAAGCGCTCGCCGCCTCCCTCGAGGAAGGCGGGCTGCTGGTGGAGGTCGCGGCGACCGGAGGCGAGGCGGATTTTCTGCTGCGCACCGAGCGCTACGACGCAGTCGTGCTCGACCTGGGACTGCCGGATGGCGATGGCACCCGCTGGCTGGCCCAGTGGCGCGACGACGACATCGACCTGCCGGTGCTGGTGCTGACCGCGCGAGAGCGCTGGTCCGACAAGGCTGCGGGCTTTTCTGCCGGGGCCGACGACTACGTCACCAAACCCTTCGAGACCGCCGAAGTCATGTTTCGGCTGCGGGCCCTGGTGCGCCGCAGCCACGGCCACGCCCACCCGGTGCTCAGCGCCGGGGCGCTCAGCTTCGACACCCACACGGGGGCCGTGACGCTGGCCGGCAGGCCGGTGGCGCTGACGGCTCAGGAGTCACGGTTGTTGTCCTACCTGATGCACGCCCGCGAGCGGGTGGTCAGTCGCGCCGAGCTGGCCGAGCACGTCTACGACCGTGACCATGAACCCGATTCCAACGTGATCGACGTCCAGATAAGTCGCCTGCGGCGCAAGCTCGGCAGCGAGCGGATCGAGACACGGCGCGGCGAGGGCTATCGCCTGGTGACCCCGGCGGGAGAGGATGCGCCGTGACGCCGCCGCGCGGTTCGCTGACCCGGCGGCTGCTGCTGGCGTCGCTGGTGCTGGTGCTGGTGATCCTGCCGCTGGTCGGCGGTGGGCTGTCCTACAGCTTTCGCGAATCCGCCTCGGCCTCGTTCGACGAACGCCTGTCGTCGATGCACCGGGTGCTGCTGGCGGCCCTGGATCGAGACTCCCAGAGCGGTGCCCTGGTGGTCAACGACAGTCTCGGCGATGCGCGCTTCGATCAGGTGTTCTCCGGTTGGTACTGGCAGATCAGCGACGGCGAGCGCCTGTCCCGGGGCTCGCGTTCGCTGTGGGATCAGCGCCTGCCGATCACCGCCTCCCCGGACACCGTCTGGCGCACCATCGAAGGGCCTCGTGGGCAGCGGCTGAGGCTGGTCGAGCGTTCCCTCAGGCTGTCGGGGCATCCCCACCCCGTTCACGTCAGCCTGGCGGTCAGCCGTCAGGAGCTCGATGCCGAAGTGGCACGCTTCGAATGGCTGCTATGGCTGTCGCTGCTTGGGCTCGGCGTGCTGTTGCTGACCGGCCTGGCGCTGCAGATCCGCTGGGGGCTGGCGCCCTTGAGGTCGCTTCACGCGGACCTGGCGGCGGTCAAGGGCGGCCAGCGGGAGCGCCTCGATACCCGGCTGCCGACCGAGCTCGCGGAACTGGCGGTGACCATGAACGAGGTGCTCGACCATGACCGACGGCTGATCGAGCGCGGTCGCGCCACCGCCGGCAATCTGGCCCACGCGCTCAAGACGCCGGTCAGCGTGTTGATGACCCAGGCGGAACGCCTTCCCGAGACCGAGCGAGCCAGGATGCGCCAGGAGCTAGGACGTATCGATGCTGCCGTGCGCCACCACCTGGCTCGTGCCAGCGCCGTCGGCAGCGCCGCCCTGGCCGCCAGGGTACGTCTGGCCAGAGTGCTGGCGCCGGTGCTGGACGGCCTGTCTCGGCTGGCCAGGCGTCGTGGTATCCATCTCGAGACCCGCGTGGCGGATGGGCTGGCGCTGCGCATCGATCCCAACGATCTGCAGGAGCTGACCGGCAACCTGCTGGAGAATGCCATCGACTGGGCGCGTACCCGGGTCGAGCTCGATCTCTGGCTCGAAGGCGACAGCGTGCGCCTGCGTCTGGAAGATAACGGTCCGGGCATGAGCGCGCAAGAGCGTGAGGCGGTACTCAAGCGCGGCGTGCGTCTGGATGAGCGCCGCCCCGGCAGTGGGCTGGGGCTTTCCATCGTCGAGGAACTGGTGTCGCTGTACGGCGGTACGATGACCCTGGATCGCGCGGCGCTCGGTGGACTGAGGGTAAGCGTCACGCTGCCCGGCGGCTTGCTGGAAAAGGCGCTGGCCGAGTAAGCCTGCGTTGTGCCGGTGTCCCTGGCTTGCGATGATGCAGGCTGTACGATCAGCCAGAGAGACGATGCGTGGACAAGTTCGAGGTCAAGCTGGACCAGGCCGCACGAGCCGCCTGGCTTTCCTATGTGGGTGGACAGACGCAGGATGAGATCGCCGCACAGCTTGGGGTCTCCCGGCCGGGCGTGCAGCGACTGCTGGCGCTGGCCAGGCAGGAAGGCCTGGTCAAGGTCCATATCGACCACCCCGTGGCCCACTGCACCGCACTGTCCCAGGCCATCCGTGAACGCTTCGAACTGGACTACTGCGACGTGGTGCCTGCGTCCGCCACCGCCGAGGACAGTACCCCCTACCTGGCGGTGGCCGGCGCCGAGCGTCTGTCACGCATCATCGAGCGCAGCGAGCCGCAGACCCTGTCGCTGGGCTCCGGCCGCTCGATTCGTGCGACGGTGGAGGCCTTGAGCCGGATCGACCGTCCACGTCATCGCTTCGTCTCGCTGGTCGGTAACGTGGCCAGGGACGGCTCGTCCAACCGCTACGACGGGGTCATGGTGGCGGCGGACAAGACCGGCGGCGAGCGCTACCTGCTGCCGACGCCGGTGGTCGCCAGTTCGGTCGAGGAGAAGCGGGCGCTGGCGGCACAGCCGCTGTTCCGCGCCATCGGCGAGGTGGCCGAACAGGCCAGCGCGGCCTTCGTCGGGGTAGGGCGGATCGATCGCCAGGCGACGCTGTTTCAGGATCATTTCATCAGCGAGTCGGAACTCGACGAGCTGCTGGCGCTGGACGCCGTGGGAGAGCTGGTGGGCTGGCCGATGGATGCCGATGGCCGGTTGATCGACTGCTCCACCAGTCAGCGAGTGACCAGCCTGCCGCTGACCACGCTGAAGCGTCAGGCGATGGTGGCGGTGGCCGGTGGCCGCGACAAGGGGCCGGCCATCCTGGCCGCGCTGCGCGGCGGCTGGTTGACCAGTCTGATCACCGACGATCAGGCGGCGCGCTATATCGTCGAGCGCCTTTCCTCGCAAATCTAGGCAGCGCGGCCGCTGTATCGTCGAGCGCCTTTGCCTGGCCCCCTTCCTGACACCCTTCCTGGCACCCTCGCGCCCCGGCGGCTCGCCGGGGCGCGAGGGTGTTGTCTGACGCGCTTCTTCGTCACTTCGTGTGGATCTGGCCTTCATGCCTTCACGCCTGCTGGTGCTGCAACTGCTGCTCCTTGCGCGCGGTGATCGCCTTGAGCTTGAGCGATGCCAGCATCCCGACGATGCCCATGCAGGCGATGTAGCCGAAGTACAGCTGGTAGGCGGTGACCGCCTCGAAGCGTGCCGACAGGAAGCCGTAGATCTGTGGCAGGAAGATGTCCGGGGTGTAGGCGAGCAGCGAGATTACGCCGATGGCCAGTCCCGCCACCTCTATGGAAATATCGCAGTCATCGAGTATCGCCCAGTACAGTCCGCGCAACGCATAGGTGAGCACACCGATCATCAGCACCACCGCCAGCAAGGCCACCGTGCCCACCGAGGTCGGCATCAGGATCAAGGTGGCCAGAAAGGCGGTGGCGCCTAGAAACAGCAGTGCCAGCACATTGGTCTTGCCGAAGCGGTCACCGAGAAAGCCGGCGGTGATGCCGCCGATAGGGCGCATCCACAGCTTGGCCACGGTGATGGCGCCGGCGGCGACGGCGGTGACGCCATATCCCTCCTGGACATAGGCCGAGAAGGAATAGGTCGCCCAGAACAGCTGGTAGCCGCACAGGATGATAAGGGCAACCAGCCACAGCGCCGGAATCGACGCCAGATGCTTGAGGTCGGCGAGTACATTGCCGCTGGTCTTGATCTTCTTGGCGCGTATCTCGGAGCCGTCATGGCGAGTGAAGAAAATGAAGGTCAAGGCGGCGATCACCAGACAGGTGAACGAATACATGTAGACCACCACCTTGAGCGCCTCGGTGGTGTTGTCCTGCTGGTCGTTGAGGTAGTAGGCGAACAGGCTGATCGCAATGGTCGCCAGGATCGCCTCGATCAGTCCGCGCCCGCCATCGAGGATACCGAAGAAGCGGCCCTGCTCGTCTTTCTTGGCCAGCATCTTCACCCCCTTCAGCATCGCCGACCAGAAGGTCAGCCCCGAGGTCAGTCCCCAGCCGAGAAAGACCATCGTCAGCATGACGCCGGAAGGGATGGTCGCGAACAGTAATCCGAGCAGCCCGGTGCCGGCCATGGAGACCGTCACCAGCAGGCGGGGCGAGAACTTGTCGGCGAGCCAGCCGCTGGGCAGGTAGCACAGGAAGAACACGACACCCAGCATGGAATAGAAGTTACCGAGTTCACTCGAGGTGATGTCGAAGACCTCGAGGATCGGTGTTTCGAAATTCTGGCGCAGGTAGAGCAGGGGGTAGATGGACCCGGCCGCCAGCAGCATCAGACTGAACTGGAAGTAGCGCTTGCGATTGGACTTGTTGGCGATGGCCGGAGGCAGAGCAGCGTGGTCTGTCATTGTTGTGGCTCCCTCGATCCAGGATCGATTGGCTTGGCATGCGTGGTGGCGTGGGGCCTGCAGGCATGCTCGGCGAGGCCCTGGCCGGCGCTTCACGCAAGGGCCCCGGGGCACCGGACGAGAAGGCAGGGAACTAAATGACAGGTCGCGCGGTGGATCTGCAGAAGTGCCGCAAAGGACGCATCGAACTGCCGGATCAGCGATCGATCGAAGCCTAGGAGGCGGGTCTGAGAGCGTCAATTTTATTCCATATAGGGAATAAGATTTCTATATATGGAAAATAAGGAGAGGGTTAAAGTAATTGTTTGATTTTAAAGAAAGTACTGACTGTTACAACGGCTTTTCGAGGTAAGGGGCCAGGCTGAAGCCAGGGGCGGGAAACTACCATGGGAGGATGAAAAGCCTTTAAACAACAAGGTAATGAAGAGGCTGAATATCTAATATTTGCTGTTTTGTGCGAGCTCGGTGAAGGCCAGACGTTTGGCTGATTTACGTCGATGAGTGGTTGCCGGGGCAGGGGCTGAAAGGCGTCCGTGTACCGCTAAAGTCTAAAGCTATCGGCTTTGCGTTTTGTGTGGCTGTGTCCGATCATTTGATCATCAAGTGATTTGATTGATCATTTTCTGGGAGAGGTATCCGCAGCGTTGGCTTGCTCGGATGCACGCAAGGCCCGACCACCACGACGAGTCCGAGGATTCGCGTCGGCGGTACAACAATATCCCCGCCAAGCGGGTAACGATCAGGAGTGCGCCATGAAGCCGTCTTACACCCTCCGTCCTCTTTGCGCGGCGCTGTCCAGGCCGCTGGTGCCGGCAAGCGCGCTGGTGCTGTCGCTGGGCGCGTCAGCCGCCCAGGCCGAGACCATCACCGTCGCCACCGTCAACAACAACGACATGGTGATCATGCAGAGCCTGACCGAAGCGTTCGAGAAGGCGCATCCGGACATCACCCTCGACTGGGTGGTACTGGAAGAGAACGTGCTGCGTCAGCGCATGACCACGGATATCGCCACCCAGGGTGGCCAGTTCGACGTCATGACCATCGGCAGTTACGAGGCCCCAATCTGGGCCGAGCGGGGCTGGCTCGAGCCGCTGGATGATCTGCCCGAGAGCTATCAGGTCGATGACCTGCTGGGACCCGTGCGCGATGGCCTGAGCCACGAAGGCAGCCTCTACGCGCTGCCGTTCTACGCCGAAAGCTCGATGCTCTACTACCGCAAGGATCTGTTCGCCGAGGCCGGTATCGAGATGCCCGAGCAGCCCACCTGGAGCCAGGTGCGCGACTGGGCAGAAGCCCTGCATGACGACGACGGCGAAGTGGCCGGCATCTGTCTGCGTGGCAAGCCGGGCTGGGGCGAGAACATGGCCTTCGTCTCCACCTTGACCAACACCTTCGGTGGCCGCTGGTTCGACATGGACTGGAACGCCCAGATCGACAGCCCGGCCTGGCAGGAGGCGGTCGCCTTCTACGTCGACCTGCTCGACAACTACGGTCCGGCCGGTGCCAGCTCCAACGGCTTCAATGAAAACCTGGCGCTGTTCTCGCGCGGCAACTGTGCCATGTGGGTGGACGCCACCTCGGCGGCGGGCAAGCTGTTCGATGCCGACGAGTCCCAGGTCGCCGACCAACTGGGCTTCGCCCCGGCGCCGGTGGCCGAGACCCCCAAGGGCTCTCACTGGCTGTGGGCCTGGGCGCTGGCCATCCCCGCTTCTTCGGATGCCAAGGATGCGGCTCGTCAGTTCGTGACCTGGGCCACCTCGCCGGAGTACGTGGCCCTGGTCGGCGAGCGTGAAGGCTGGACCAGCGTGCCCCCCGGCACTCGCCAGTCCACCTACGACAACGCCGAGTACATCGAGGCCGCGCCCTTCGCCAGCTTCGTGGTCGACGCCATCAGCAAGGCCGACCCGCTCGACTCGAGCCTCGAGCCGAACCCCTACGTGGGCGTCCAGTTCGTCGGCATCCCCGAGTTCCAGGCCATCGGCACCCAGGTCGGCCAGATGGTGGCCTCGGCCCTGACCGGCGAGACCAGCGTCGAGCAGGCGTTGTCCGCCGCCCAGCGGGCCACCGAGCGCACCATGAAGCGCGCCGGCTACACCGACTGAAGCTCGTTCGCGGGCCGGCCTCCCACGGTCGGCCCCTGGCTCCGATCGCCTGCGGACTTACCCCGCAGGCCTGACCAAGCGTGATCCCCCATGAACAAGAACCGTACTTCCGGGCGCACCGTCGGAGGGCTTCGCACCCTCTCGCTGCAGGCGCCGGCCGTTACTCTGCTGCTGCTGTGGATGATCGTGCCGCTGGCGATGACCGTCTGGTTCTCGTTTCAGCGCTACAACCTGTTGATGCCGAGCATGACCGGCTTTGCCGGTTTCGAGAACTACGAATACCTGCTAACCGACCCGGCGCTGTGGTCGGCGATGGGCACCACCCTGCTGCTGGTGGGCTGGGTACTGGCCATCACCGTGGTCGGTGGCACCCTGCTGGCGGTGCTGTTCCAGCAGGACTTCATGGGGCGCGGCGTCGCCCGAGTGCTGGCGATCTCGCCGTTCTTCGTGATGCCCACGGTCAGCGCCCTGGTGTGGAAGAACATGATGATGCACCCGGCCAACGGCGTATTCGCCTGGCTCGCCGAGAGCCTGGGGCTGCCGGCGGTGGACTGGTTCTCGAGCCTGCCGCTGACCTCGATCATCATCATCGTGTCCTGGCAGTGGCTGCCCTTTGCGCTGCTGATCCTGCTGACCGCGATGCAGTCGCTGGATGACGATCAGGTCGAGGCGGCGCGCATGGATGGTGCGGGCCCGGTGGCGATCTTCTTCTACATCACCCTGCCGCACCTGAAGCGTGCCATCAGCGTGGTGGTGATGATCGAGATGATCTTCCTGCTGACGATCTTCGCCGAAATTTTTGTCACCACCTCGGGCGGACCGGGGCTGGCCACCACCAACCTGGCCTACCTGATCTACATCCGCGCGCTGCTCGACTTCGACGTGGGCACCGCCTCCGCCGGCGGCGTCATCGCCATCATCCTGGCCAACATCGTCGCCATCTTCCTGGTGCGCATGGTGGCCAAGAACCTCGAGCAGTAGCGCCTTGCGGCCGCTGACGACCCATCGACCAACAACAAGCTGACGAGGTGCACCACATGACCACCACCACTACCACCGGCGACAGCGTCAAGGCGCCGGTCGCCGACGCCGGGCGAGGTGCCTCGGCCCTGCGCGCCCAGCGCAGGCGCAAGTTCGGCATCACCCTGCTGGGCTGGGGCGTGGCCCTGATCATATTCTTTCCGATCTTCTGGATGATCGTCACCGGCTTCAAGACCGAAGCCGAGGCCATCGCCGATCCCAGTCTGATCTTCACCCCGACGCTGGAAAGCTATGTCGAGGTACAGGAGCGAGCCGACTATCTCAAGTTCGCCTGGAACAGTGTTGTCGTTTCCTTTGGTTCGACCCTGCTGGCGCTGTTGATCGCGGTGCCCTCGGCCTATGCCATGGCCTTTTTGCCGACCAAGCGCACCAAGGGCACCCTGCTGTGGATGCTGTCCACCAAGATGCTGCCCTCGGTGGGCGTGCTGGTACCGATCTATCTGCTGTTTCGCGACTTCGGCCTGCTCGATACCCGCATCGGCCTGACCATCGTCTACACCTTGATGAACCTGCCGATCGTGGTGTGGATGCTTTACACCTTCTTCAAGGACCTGCCCAGGGAGATTCTGGAAGCGGGCCGCATGGACGGTGCCAGCACCTTCCAGGAGGTGTGGTACCTGCTGCTGCCGCTGACCCTGCCGGGGATCGCTTCCACCGGATTGCTGTCGGTGATCCTGAGCTGGAACGAGGCCTTCTGGAGCCTGAACCTGACCACCTCTCAGGCGGCGCCGTTGACCGCTTACATCGCTTCCTTCTCCAGCCCCGAGGGACTGTTCTGGGCCAAGCTGTCGGCGGCCTCGACCATGGCCATCGCGCCGATCCTGATTTTTGGGTGGTTGACTCAGAAACAAATGGTCCGTGGCCTGACCTTTGGCGCGGTGAAGTGAGCGAACTGATCGACGAGAAACTTCGGCTGGCGCTCTTCACAAGCCCAGAAACAAATGGTCCGTGGTCTGACCTTCGGCGCGGTGAACGACGCACCACCAGACAGATATTCCAGGCGGCGCCGAGGCGCCCCTGACAGAACTTCGAGGACAACAAGATGGCAACACTGACACTCAACCAGGTGGTCAAGAGCTTCGGCGACACCCACGTCATCAAGGGCGTCGATCTGGAGGTCAAGGACCAGGAATTCGTGGTCTTCGTCGGCCCGTCCGGCTGCGGCAAGTCAACTCTTTTGCGGATGATCGCGGGACTCGAAAGCACCAGTGACGGCGATATCGTCATCGACGGCCAGCGGGTCAACGACCTGGGGCCGGCGGAGCGGGGGCTGGCCATGGTGTTCCAGAGCTATGCGCTGTACCCCCACATGACGGTGGAGGACAACATGGGCTTCAGCCTCAAGCTGGCGGGGGTGTCCCAGCAGGAACGCCGCCAGAAAGTGCTGGACGCGGCGAAGATCCTGCAGCTGGAGCCCCTGCTCGAGCGCAAGCCCAAGGCGCTTTCCGGCGGTCAGCGCCAGCGTGTGGCGATCGGCCGCGCCATCGTGCGCAACCCCAGCATCTTCCTGTTCGACGAGCCATTGTCCAACCTGGACGCGGCGCTTCGGGTACAGATGCGCATCGAACTGGCGCGTCTGCACGAAGAGCTCAAGGCGACCATGATCTATGTGACCCACGACCAGATCGAGGCCATGACCATGGCCGACAAGATCGTGGTGCTCCAGGGCGGCGTGGTGGAACAGGTCGGCTCGCCGATGGAGCTGTATCACCATCCGCGCAATCGTTTCGTGGCGGGGTTCATCGGCTCGCCCAAGATGAACTTCCTGAAGGTCGAGGCCGTTGCCGGCGACGCCCAGGGGGTCGAGGTGCGTGTGCCGGGCGGCGATACCGTCAAGGTGCCGGTGGAAGGCGATGAGGTGGCCCAGGGCCAGGCGCTGGAGCTCGGCATCCGTCCCGAGCATCTGATGCTCGACGACCAGGGACCGCTGAAGGCCAGCGTCAGCGTGATCGAGCGGCTGGGCGGACAGACCTCGCTGTACGTGGAGATGGACGGCGACTTGCTGACGCTGATGGTGGATGGCGACGTGACCCACCGGGTGGGAGACGAGATCCGCTTCGGCTTCGAGCCGGGCCGGGCACATCTGTTCGGTGAGCAGGGTCTGGCGCTGGCAAGCCTGGAGCGTCACCCGCTGGCATCGCTGACCCGCCAGGACAATCGTGCCGCCAGTACCGCGGAAGCCTGAGGAGCGACCATGACGACCCTGATCTTCGACTGCGATGGCGTGCTGGTGGACAGTGAGGTGATCGCCGAGGCGACCCTGGCCGAGCGGCTGGCCGAGTGGCTACCCGACCTCGACGTCGAGGCGGCCCTGAATGAAGCCCTGGGCCGCACCACCGCGGCGATTCTCGAACTTCTCGACGGCCAGAGCGCCCACGCGCTGCCCAAGGACGCGCTGGCCCTGCTCGACGACGAGATCGAAGCCCGCCTCGCTCGCGAACTCACCGCCATCGATGGCGTGGCGCAGGCGCTGTCGGCGATTCCCGGTGCCAAGGCGGTGGTCTCCAACAGTCGTCGTCAGCGGGTCGTCGCTTCGTTGTCGCGTACCGGTCTGGATCAGGTACTGGGCACGGCGCCGATCTTCTGTGCCGAGCAGGTCGACAAGCCCAAGCCCGATCCCGGCGTCTACCTGCTGGCCGCCGAGACCCTGGGGGTCAGCCCTGGTGCCTGCCTGGTGGTCGAGGACTCCATCGCCGGTGCCAGCGCCGCGCTGGCCGCCGGCATGACGGTCATCGGCTTCGTCGGGGCAAGCCATCTGCCCGCCGATCACGCAGAACGGCTGAGCCAACTCGGTGTGTGGCAGGTGATGACCCATATGGCGCAATTGCCCGCCCTGGTGTCCAACTGGCAGCAGCGTCAGCAGGCCAGCGTATGAAAGACGGCTCTGTTGGCCCGGTGGCGGGCAAGCTCCAGGACAAGACCGCCGTGATCACCGGTGGTGCACGCGGGATCGGGCTCGCCATCGCCCGGCGTTACGCCGAGGAGGGCGCGCGCGTGGTGATCGCGGATGTCGACAGCGAGGCCATCGAGCAGGCGCTGGAAGGTTTCGACCGTGAGCGTGCGATGGGTACTGCGCTGGATGTCCGCGACAACACCGCCATCACTGCTATGGTTCGAAAGGTAGAGAAACGTTTTGGCGGTATCGACGTGCTGGTCAATAATGCGGCGGTATTTGGCATGGCGCCGGTGCTCGAGGTGGATGAGGCCGACTTCGAGCGCCAGTTCGCGGTCAACGTCAAGGGGCTGTTCTTCACCCTGCAGGCGGTGGCCAGGGCCATGGTCGAGGCGAAACGTGGCGGTGTCGTCATCAATATGGCCTCCCAGGCCGGGCGGCGTGGCGAGCCTCTGGTCAGCACCTACTGCGCCACCAAGGCAGCGGTGATCAGTCTGACCCAGTCCTGCGCGCTGGACCTGATTCGCCACGGTATCCGTGTCAACGCTATCGCCCCGGGGGTGGTCGATACCCCCATGTGGGACGAGGTCGATGCCCTGTTCGCCCGCTACGAGGGACGCCCCCTGGGCGAGAAGAAACGACTGGTCGGCGAGGCGGTGCCCTGTGGCCGCATGGGGCGACCGGACGATTACGCCGGCGCTGCGGTGTTTCTGGCCAGCGCCGACAGCGACTATGTCATCGCCCAGACCCTGAACGTCGATGGCGGCAATTGGATGAGTTGAGCCACGGGCACGAGCGAGGTGACAGATGACCCCCACCATGGAAGCGATCGCTGACGAACTGCTGACGCGCAGCGAGGGCAGGGCGCGCTATATCGTTGCTCTGGCCGGCCCGCCGGGGGCCGGCAAGTCCTTTCGCTCCGCCTGGCTGGCGCGTCAGCTCAACGAGCGGCAACCCGGCGTCGCTGAGGTGGTGCCCATGGATGGCTATCACTTCGACAACGGCGTACTCGAATCGCAGGGGCTGCTGCCCATCAAGGGCGCACCGGAAACCTTCGATGTGGATGGCCTGCGCCATGACCTGGCGCGGCTGAAGCGAGCCGACCGGGACGTGGCCGTACCGGTATTCGACCGACCGCTGGACCTGGCGCGTGCGGGCGCCCGGGTGATCACGCCCGGTCATCGGGTGCTGATCGTCGAGGGCAACTACCTGCTGCTGGATCACGGGCCCTGGCCGGCGCTGGCGGACTACTTCGACTTCAGCCTGTTTCTCGAGGTCGCCGATACGGTGCTCGAGCAGCGATTGATCGAGCGCTGGCTCGGCATGGGCCAGGACCAGGCCGGGGCCATCGCCAAGACCCGGGACAAGGACATGCTCAACGCGCGCCTGATCAAGACCCGCTCGATCACCGCCGATCTCCACTGGCACTAGCCAATCCCATTTTTGGAAAGCGGCTCTGCTTTCTCATTGTTCATCTGGCGGAGAGCCTTCATGACACGACTTTGCAACGCGGAACTGGCTGGCCTCGCTCCGCATCTCTCGGTGCCCAGCTACGATCGTCGGGCGCTGACACCGGGCATCGCCCATTTCGGCGTCGGCGGTTTTCATCGGGCCCATCAGGCCATGTACCTGGATCGTCTGATGGAAGCCGGGCAGGCCCATGACTGGGGTATCGTCGGCATCGGCGTGATGCCAGGCGACAAGCGCATGCAGGAGGCGCTGGCCAGCCAGGACCACCTCTATACCCTGGTGGTCAAGCATCCCGATGGCGCGCTGGAACCACGCGTCATCGGTTCGATCATCGATTACCGGTTCGCGCCGGACGACCCCGAGGCGGTGATAGAGACACTGTCGGACCCGACCATCCGGATCGTCTCGTTGACGGTGACCGAGGGCGGCTACAACGTCCACCCGGTCACCGGCGAGTTCGATCTCGATGCCGCCGAGGTGGTGTATGACCTGTGCAACCCCGAGCGTCCGCGTACCAGTTTTGGCCTGATCGTGGCGGCGATCGAGCGCCGGCGCGAGCGCGGCATCCCGCCCTTCACGGTGATGTCCTGCGACAACATCCCGGGCAACGGCGAGGTGGCGAGGCGCATGTTTACGGCCTTTGCCTACGCTCGTGATCGCGCGCTCGGGCAGTACGTCGAGGCGGAAGTGCCTTTCCCCAGTTCAATGGTCGATCGCATCACGCCGATGACCACGCCGGGCGACATCGAGGAGCTTTCCGAGCGCTTCGGACTGGAAGACGCCTGGCCGGTGATCTGCGAACCCTTCACCCAATGGGTGCTGGAGGATCATTTTGCCAGTGACCGACCGGCGTTTGATGAGGTCGGCGTGCAGCTGGTCGAGGACGTCGAGCCCTACGAGCTGATGAAGCTCAGGTTGCTCAACGCAGGCCACCAGGCGCTTTGCTATGTCGGCTATCTGGCCGGCTATCGTTACGCCCATGAGGTCTGTCAGGACCCGCTGTTCATCGACTTCCTGCTTGGCTACATGGCCGAGGAGGGCAGCCCGACACTGCCTCCGGTCCCTGGCGTCGATCTCGATCAGTACCGGCACACCCTGATCGAGCGCTTCGCCAATCCCGAGGTGCGGGACACGCTATCGCGGCTTTGTGCTGAAAGCTCGGACCGAATCCCGAAGTGGCTGTTGCCGGTCATTCGTCACCAGCTCGAACACGGCGGCGAACTCAAGCGTTCTGCCGCGGTGGTGGCAAGCTGGGCGCGCTACGCCGAAGGCGTGGACGAGCAGGGCCAGCCCATCGTGATCGTCGATCGCTGGAAGGATCGGCTGACCGAGCTCGCCGGTTCCCAGCGCGAGCACCCCACCGCCTTTATCGAGAACCGTGAGCTATTCGGGGATCTCGCCGACTCGCCGCGCTTCGTGGTGGCCTACGTCGAGGCGCTGAAGCTGTTGCAGGACAAGGGCGCCAGGGCGACCCTGGAGGCGCTGGCGTCCTGACCCACCGGTGAGCGCGTCGGCTTCGACGCACCGTGTCGATGCGCCAACGAGGAATCTTTTCATGTATCTCGGTGTGGATTGTGGCACCCAGAGCACCAAGGTGGTGGTGGTGGATCTGGCGCGTGGCGCCACCATCGGCGAGGCCAGTCGACCCCACCGCATGATCGAGGGCGCCAGAGGACGGCGCGAGCAGGACCCGGCACAGTGGATCGAGGCCTTTATCGGCGCCTTCCACGCGGCGATCGCGTCGGCCGGTGTCAGCGCCGGTGATATCCGCGGCATCGGTGTCTCCGGCCAGCAGCATGGCATGGTGGCGCTGGATGCCAGGGACCAGGTGCTGTATCCGGCCAAGCTGTGGTGCGATACCGAGACCCATGCCCACAACCAGGCCCTGATAGGCGCTCTGGGCGGGGAAGAGGGCTGCCTGACGCGGCTCGGCCTGGTGCCTCAGACCGGCTACACCGCCTCCAAGGTGGCCTGGCTGCGCGAGCACCATCGCGACATCTATGATCGCGTGGATGGCGTGCTGTTACCCCACGACTACCTCAATCTGTGGTTGACCGGCGAGCGTGTCAGCGAGGCGGGAGACGCCTCGGGTACCGGTTATTTCGATAGTCGCTCACGGCACTGGAGTCCTGAGGTGTGGCAGTGGATCGCCCCGGAGCTAGACCCGGCCCGGGCGCTGCCAAGACTGATCGATTCCCGCGACACGGCAGGGCAGGTCCGGCCGGTGCTGGCCCGGGAGCTGGGGCTTTCCCCAGGCGTCGCGGTCGCCAGCGGCGGCGGAGACAATATGCTCGGCGCCATCGGCACCGGCAACATCGTGCCGGGCAAGGTGACCGTGAGCCTTGGCACCTCGGGTACCGTCTGCGCCCACTCCGATCACCCGGTGCTGGCCGGTTCCGCCATGGTCGCCAACTTCTGCGCCAGCCACGCGGGCTGGCTGCCGCTGGTCTGCACCATGAACACCACCTCGGCCACCAATCGCGTGCGTGAGCTGTTCGGTCTCGACCTGGCGGGGTTCAACCAGGCCCTGGCCCAGGCGCCTGTGGGCGCCGATGGCGTGACGGTCTTGCCGTTCTTCAACGGCGAACGGGTACCGAGCCTGCCCGAGGCCAGCGCCTCCTTTCTCGGCCTGACCAGCCGCAACACCAGCCCCGCCCATCTGTGTCGCGCGGTGGTGGAGGGCGCTACCTTCTGTCTGCGCTACGGCCTTGACCTGATGGGGCCGCTGGCCGACCAGGCACGCCAGATTCGGCTGATCGGCGGCGGCGCCCACAGCGCCGCCTGGCGCCAGATGGTGGCGGACATCACCGCCACCGAGGTGGTGTGCCCCCGGGTGACCGACGCCGCCGCGCTTGGCGGCGCCATCCAGGCGGCCTGGTGTGCCAGGGAGGGCGAGCTGGACGAGCTGTGTCAGACGCTGGTCCAGCTGGATGAAGGCTCCCGGGCCGAGCCCGACGCAGGCCGAGTCAAGCGCTATGGTGAGGTCTACCTGGGCTGGCTGGTCGCCCTCGATCGTCTGCATGGATGACAGCTGAGGCTCCGCCCGCTAGCGTTGGAACATGTCGGGCCAGCCCGCTCGTCTCAATGCCGTGCAGCGAGGACGCCATGCCTATTCCACCGCCATCGTCACCTTTACCGTCTGATTCGCCCACCTCACCGCCCGGCGCTTCATCCTCTGCTCCGTCCGTGGGCGAGGGCGCCACCAGCCCTGCCCAGCGCGAGATCCTGGCGCTGGGAGCGCTTGCGCTGTCCCGGGCGATCCATGCACGAGAGCTTAGTTGCCGCGAGGTGATGGACGCCTACCTGGCACAGATCGACGCGGCCAACCCGGTGGTCAACGCCATCGTCTCTCGCCGTGACCACGAGGTGCTGATGGAAGAGGCCGGGGAGTGCGACCGCGAACTGGCGGCGGGGCGCTCTCGCGGCTGGCTCCACGGCATTCCCCAGGCGATCAAGGACCTTTCGGCCACGCGTGACCTGCCGACCTCGATGGGCTCGCCCTTGTTCAAGGGTCAGGTGCCACAGCAGGACGGCATCATGGTCAGGCGGATGCGTGAGGCCGGTGCCATCTTTGTCGGCAAGACCAACACGCCGGAGTTTGGCCTCGGTTCCCAGACCTACAACCGCGTCTTCGGCGCGACCCGCAACGCCTTCGATCCCGCCCTGTGCGCCGGTGGCTCCAGCGGCGGGGCCGCTGCCGCCCTGGCCATGCGCATGCTGCCGGTGGCCGATGGCAGCGACATGATGGGGTCTTTGCGAAACCCCGCCGCCTACCACAACCTGTTCGGGATGAGGCCTTCCTTCGGTCGCGTTCCCCATGGTCCAGGCCCTGATATCTTCGGCCATCAGCTGGCCACCGAAGGGCCCATGGCGCGCAGCGTCGGCGACCTTGCCAGGCTGCTGGCGACCCAGGCCGGGGCCCACCCCCGCGCTCCCCTGTCACTCGCCGATGATCCCGAGCGTCTCGCCGATCCGTTCGATGACGCTGACGCGGCGTCGGGCCTGCGTATCGGCTGGCTCGGCGACTGGCAGGGCTACCTGGCGATGGAAGAGGGTGTGCTGGACGTCTGCCAGGGGGCGCTGTCGGTGTTCGAGCGCCTCGGTGCCCGGGTCGAGCCGGTGGTGCCGGAGATGTCACCCGAGCGGCTGTGGCAAAGCTGGCTGGTGCTGCGCCAGTGGGCGGTGGCGGGCAGTCTGTCAGAGGTCTGGGCCGACGATAGCCGTCGTTGCCAGCTCAAGCCCGAGGCCTGCTGGGAGGTCGAGCAGGGCATGGGCCGAACGGCGCTGGATGTGCACCGCGCCAACGTCGAGCGCAGTGCCTGGTACGCCTGTCTGCTCGGACTGTTCGAGCGCTTCGATGCGCTGGCCCTGCCCAGCGCCCAGGTATTTGCCTTCGACGTCGACACACCCTGGCCCGGGCAGATCGCCGGGCGAACGATGGACACCTACCATCGCTGGATGGAGGTGGTGATCGCCGGCTCCCTGTCGGGGTGCCCGGTGATCAATCTGCCCGCAGGCTTCAACCCGCACGGCCAGGCCATGGGCGTCCAGCTCATCGCTCCCCATCGCCGTGATCGCGACCTGCTGCGCTGGGCTCATGCCTTCGAGCAGGCCGCACCCGACTGGCTCGAGCGCGAGCCCTAATGGCGTACGCCCAAGGCTCAGCCTCCGCGTTGAGGCCCCGTCGCGCCACGTTGCCTGGCGGGGCTCAGCCTTGCCATACCTCAGCGACCAGGCGGTAGCTCTCGAGGCGATCCTCCAGGGCATAGGTGTCGGTGTTGATCATCAGCTCATCGGCCTGGGTGCGTTCGAGCAGGCGCTCCAGACCGTCGCGCACCGTCGCCGGGCTGCCGATCACCGCGGCGCCAAGAAACCCTTCCACCTGGGCGCGCTCCATGGGGGTCCAGTCCAGCGTCGCCACCGGTGGCCGGGCGCGTCCGCGCTGGCCGCGAATCAGGCCCAGAAACTTCTGTCGGGCGGTGCTGGCGAGGTAGTCGGCGCGCTCGTCCGTGGCGGCGGCCAGCACCGGCAGACCGACCATGGCGTAGGGCGCCGCGAGCACCTCGGAGGGGCGGAAGTCGCGGCGATAGATGGCCAGCGCTTCGTCGAGCTGGGCCGGGGCGAACTGGGCGGCGAAGGCAAAGGGCAGCCCCTTGTGGGCGGCTAGCTGGGCGCTGTACAGGCTCGAGCCCAACAGCCAGATCGGTACTCGGGTGCCCTGGCCGGGCACCGCCCGGACCCGCTGCTCCGGTCGGGCATCGCCAAGAAAGCCTTCCAGTTCGGCCAGACGCTGGGGGAAGTCCTCGACGCCAGCGTGTGGATCGCGGCGCATCGCCGCCATGGTGGCCGCGTCCGAGCCCGGTGCCCGGCCCAGTCCCAGATCAATGCGGCCCGGATAGAGCGTCTCCAGGGTGCCGAACTGTTCGGCGATCACCAGCGGTGGATGGTTCGGCAGCATGATGCCGCCGCTGCCCACGCGGATGCGTGAGGTCTTCTCCGCCAGGTGTCCGATCAGTACCGAGGTCGCCGCGCTGGCGATCCCCTCCAGCCCATGATGCTCGGCCAGCCAGTAGCGGGTGAAGCCAAGCGATTCGCTCAGGCGGGCCAGGGCAACGCTGTCATGGAAGCTGTCGGCGACGGTGCCGCCATCCCGGATCGGCGCCAGGTCCAGGACCGAAAGGGGCGTAGTGTCGAGACGGGCCATGGGGCTCTCCTTTTCTTGGGCCGAGTTTCTGGCCGAGTTTCTGGCCGGGTTCTTGGTCAGGTTTCTGGCCGGGCCTGTAGCCGGGCTTTTGGCCGGGAAAATTCGTACCTGAGGCGACGAATTTGGCGGATGTTTTGCTGCGCCGGCTGGCGGGCGGTGGATTCCGCTGTCTTGGTGGCGAACTTCACTATGATGTCACCGAGGTGCCTCATCGGTGCTTCGACTCTCCAGTGGCAGTCCAGTGTCAGCTTAGTGCCAAGCCGGATCGGTGGGCTGCCCGGGGATGATAGATAACAACCTAACTGTTATCAAAGTACGGGTCTGCAAAGGCTGCTCGGCGAATGCCCGGGCAGAAGCGTTCGATAAGGAGCGTCCGAGCGTGGTCTTCGCCGGAGCGGCGCTGCACAGGCCTTCCAACAAGCAGTCGAACAAAAGGAAGGCGATATGCAACGCAATGAAGGACAGCGGGTCTTTTACGTCTCCGCGATCATCATCCTGATTCTGGTGGCCCTGGGGGCCATGTTCCCTGAAGGTTTCGGCGAAGTCGCCAGTCGCGCCCTGGGAGGCGTATCCCACTATTTTGGCTGGTTCTATCTGCTGTCGGTCACCGGCATCGTGGTATTCCTGCTCGGCCTTGCCATGAGCAAGTACGGCAAGGTGCGCCTGGGGCCGCAGGACGGCAAGCCAGAATACGGCTTCTTTTCCTGGGTCAGCATGCTGCTGGCCGCCGGCTTCGGGGTTGGCCTGGTGTTCTACGGCATGGCCGAGCCCATGACCCACTATATTGCACCACCCTACGCAGACATGACGCCGGAAAGCGCGGAGTCGGCCCGGTACGCGATTCAGTACAGCTTCTTCAACTGGGGGATTCATCAGTGGGCGGCCTTCGCTCTGGTGGGCTTGATCATCGCCTACTACCAGTTTCGCAAGGAGCAGGCGGGCCTGGTGTCGGTGGTGCTGCGTCCGCTGACCGCCAAGCGACCGGGGCTGCGCAAGTTCAACGGCGCCCTGGACGTCTTTGCCGTGGTGGCTACGGTGATGGGGGTGGCGACCTCGCTGGGGCTGGGCGTGCTGCAGACCAACGGCGGCCTGCACGCGGTGTTCGGCATCCCGGAGAACGGCCTGTGGCAGTTCATCATCCTGTTCTGCATGTTCCTGGCCTACATGGCGTCCACCTGGTCGGGCCTGGACAAGGGGATCAAGCGACTGTCCAACCTCAACATGATCATGTGTATCGCCATGATGGTCTACGTGCTGGCCACCGGCCCCACCATCAAGCTGCTGGAGACCATTACCCTGGGACTGGGCGACTACCTGCAGAACTTCTTCGTGATGAGCCTGCGCATGTCGCCCTACAACGATAATCCCTGGGCCCAGAACTGGACCATCTTCTACTGGGCCTGGGTCATCGCCTGGTCGCCCTTTGTCGGCACCTTCGTGGCGCGCATCTCCAAGGGGCGCACCATCAAGGAGTACGTGTTCGGCGTGCTGTTCGTGCCGCCACTGCTGGCCTGCCTGTGGCTGGGCGTGTTCGGTGGCACCGCCATCCATATGGAACTGGCCAACGAGGGCCTCGGCCTGGCCCAGGCGACCCAGGACAACATCACCGTGGCGCTGTTCGAGATGTTCGATCTGATGCCCTTCTCGGGACTCTTGTCGGTGATGGCGATGATGCTGATCTTCATCTTCCTGGTGACCTCGGCAGACTCGGCGTCCTATATCGTTGCCCAGATGACCGACAACGGCTCGATCAATCCTCCTCTCTACAAGCGGGTGCTGTGGGGTGTGCTGATCGCCGCCATCTGCCTGACGCTGATCGCCGCTGGCGGCCTCAAGGGACTGCAGTCGGCATCGGTACTGTCGGCGCTGCCGTTCACCTTCATCCTCTACATGATGGTGATCGTACTGGTGAGAGAGCTGCGCAAGGATCGCAAGCTGATGCTCGACGGTCTCTATCAGCACTACCGCGAGATGCCGGTCGGTGCAGACGCCTTCGAGGCGCGTGACCAGGCCAAGACCGAAGGCATGGAGCCCCCCGAGGAAGCGCTGAAAATGGATGACAGTGAGGAGGGTGGCTCCAGCGAGGCGATGGCCACACCGAAACCGCAGTAACCACGTGGTGGCGGCCGGGCCTCGATCACCCGTCTGTGATAGCCCCGGCTGGTAAGGGACAGGCGGAGCCAGACCTGACCGCAGGAAACCAGAAGGCCCGCCCCATGGCGGGCCTTCTGCTATGTCGTTAACTGACGGCGCTATTGGAGGCACTATTTCCGACACTATTGCCGGCACTATTTCCAGCACTATTGCCGGTACCCTAGGGTGCCGGCAATTTTTTGTGCCGAATCGAATATTCGCCTACCGTGATGGAGAGTCCGACTTTTGTTAGGGTGCTACGCCCCTCACATCATGACCGCCGTCTGGCAAGGAGTGTCCATGAACGGTCGAGCGCTGCAGGAGCGCCTGCCGCTGTCTGGCAAGGATCGCGTCTTTCGTCTATCTGCCCTTATCATCATCGCCCTGGTCGCCGTGGGCGCCAGTTTCCCCGACGCCTTCGGTGACGCCGCCAACACCGCGCTGAGCCAGGTGACCCACTACTTTGGCTGGTTCTACCTGATGGCGGTGTTCGCCTTCGTCATCTTTCTGGTGGCGCTGGCGATGAGCAAGTACGGCAAGGTGCGCCTGGGGCCCCAGGATAGCACCCCCACCTACGGCACCTTTTCCTGGATCAGCATGTTACTGGCGGCCGGCTTCGGCGTCGGTCTGGTGTTCTACGGCATGGCCGAGCCCATGACCCACTTCGCCGAGCCTCCCTATGGCGCGGTCCCCGCCGAAAGCGTGGAAGCGGCGCGCTACGCCATCCAGATGAGCTACTTCAACTGGGGGGTGCACCAGTGGGCGGCATTCTCGCTGGTCGGGCTGATCATCGCCTACTTCCAGTTTCGCAAGGACCAGGCCGGGCTGGTCTCCTCGGTGCTGTCGTCGATGACCGCCAAGCGCCCGGCGCTGCGCCCCTACACCGACTGGCTCGACATCTTCGCCGTGGTCGCCACGGTGATGGGGGTGGCGACCTCGCTGGGGCTCGGGGTACTGCAGGTCAATGGTGGCCTCAATGCGGTCTTCGGACTGCCGGAAAGCGGCCTTTGGCAGGCGGGCATCCTCGGGGTGATGTTCGTGGCGTACATGGCCTCGACCTGGTCGGGGCTCGACAAGGGCATCAAGCGATTGTCCAACCTCAATATGGCGCTGTGCATCGCGATGATGCTGTACGTGCTGTTCACCGGCCCCACGGTCAAGATCCTCGAGACCATCACCCTGGGCATCGGCGACTACCTGCAGAACTTCATCGGCATGAGCCTCAAGATGTCGCCCTACAACGATGACCCCTGGGCTTCCAGCTGGACCATCTTCTACTGGGCGTGGGTGATCGCCTGGTCGCCCTTTGTCGGCACCTTCGTGGCTCGGGTCTCGCGGGGGCGGACCATCCGCGAATACGTACTCGGTGTGCTGGTGGTGCCGCCGCTGCTGGCGTGTCTGTGGATCGGGGTGTTCGGCGGGGCGGCCCTGCATATGGAGCTGGGCGGTGATGCCGGCCTGGCCGCCGCCACCCAGGACAATATCACCGTGGCACTGTTCGAGATGTTCGACCTGATGCCGTTTTCCACGGTGCTGTCGGTGCTCGCCATGATCCTGATCTTCATCTTTCTGGTCACCTCGGCAGACTCCGCCTCCTTTATCGTCGCCCAGATGACCGACCATGGCTCCATCGCGCCGCCGCTGTACAAGCGGATCTGCTGGGGGCTGTTGATTGCCGCCATCTGTCTGACGCTGATCGTTGCAGGTGGGCTCAAGGGACTGCAGTCTGCCGCCGTGCTGGCGGCCCTGCCGTTCTCGTTCATCCTGTTCGGGATGATGTTCGTGCTGGTCAAGGAACTGCAGGCGGATCGCCGCAACATGCTGTCACAGCTGTACCGTCAGCATGGCGAGACCCCGGTGGGCGCGGATCCGTTCGAGGCCGGCAATCTGGCCGAGGAGGAGCGTCTGCGGCGCGCCCCCAACGTGGTCAACCGGCGCATCAACCACTGAGGTGACGTCGACCGGCACCGGCGATCTGTGACCCCGGGCGAGCACCGTCAAACGAAACTTGGCGCAAAATGCAGTATCTACGATGCATTGGTAGTCAGGAAGAGTGCCAGGACGTAAGCTCAGGGTATCGTCGGAAGGATCTCGGCCATGTCTTCACCCCCTGCCCGCGGCGCGACCCGCCGCGGGCCTCCGTCTCGTCGCAGGCGGCTGACATTCAACTGGGTCACCTTCGATCGCTGGCTGGACCGTATCGTCATCCTGGCGGTGGTAACCGCCGTGACGGTCGGTATCGTCGCTCTGGCGCTATCCTTGTTGGTGGACCCCTGATCGTACTCGACGCCCCGGTCGTGGGATGAACCGTGGCCAAGGGTCGGGCGCAGGAAGGGTTGGGCACAGAAAGGGTCGGGCACAGGAAGGAACTATATGGGGCAGTGGCTGTTGATCATGCTGCTGGTGTTGGGCGTTGCCCTGGACAAGGGGATGATCGCAATTCCGGATCGCTGGTTGCCCTGGACACCGATATCGATCGAGACGCCGCCTGGTCCTTTCCTCGGCTGGAAGCTGGCGCGGCTGGCGGATGACCCCGAGGCCTGCCGTGCGGTGCTGGCGGCGGACCCGCCCCAGCGATATACCCCACTGGATGACGTCACCCGGGGCCAGTGCGAGCTTTCCAATCTGGTGCGCTACGCCGGTGGCCAGTCGCGCATGCAGCCGAGCGTGATGACACGCTGCCCGCTGGCGGTGGCCTGGGCGGTGTTCGAGCGTCATGAGCTCAACGCCGCTGCGCGCGCCCATCTTGGCGTGGACGTGGCCCAGATCGAACACTTCGGCAGCTTCGCCTGCCGCAACATCTATGGTCGAGCCGAGGGACGTCGCAGCCAGCATGCCAGCGCCGAGGCCCTGGATGTGGCCGCCTTCGAACTCGAGGACGGTCGTCGCGTCAGCTTGTCGGGCCACTGGGGCAAGGGAGCCGAAGGACGTTTCCTGAAGGAAGTGGGGCAGCGCGCCTGCAAGGTCTTCGGCACCGTGCTGGGGCCTGACTACAATGCCGCCCACGCCGATCACTTTCATCTCGGCGTGGGCGGTCGGGTCTGCCGCTGAGGGCGGCATCCTGGCTCGGATCGGGGCGGGGTCGAAAGCTGCCTGGACGCCTCGGGCCTGGACTTAGCGACTGAGGTTGATGTCCCGGGAATCGGTGGCAGCACCGGTCGCCGCACCCACGCCGCCGCCGATGACCGCGCCCTTGCCCACGTCGCCGCCGGTGATCGCCGCCGCGCCGGCACCTACCGCTGCACCGACCCCCGCGCCACTCAGCGCCCGTTCTCCGGTACCGGTACCGCAGGCCGACAGTGCCAGGGCCATGGTCAGGGCAGTAGCGCTCAGCCCGGTCATCTTCAGAAGTTTCATGTCGTCGTCCTCATGCTGGGGGATGACCCTAACAGTAACAACGGCACAGAAAGGAGCAAGTGAAGCAAATATGCAGCAATTGTCGCCAATTGGCGCCAATTGTGGGAGCCGCGCCCGCTTGGCAGCCCCCCGTTTAGCCGAACCCCGCTTGGTCGAACCAGGCCAGACACACGACAGCTCAGATACCCGGCCGGCCAGACCCAGGCGAGATACCCGACCGGCCAGACCCAGGCGAGATACCCGACTGGCCAGACCCAGGCGAGATACTCGACCGGCCAGACCCGGGCGAGATACCCGACCGGCCAGATACAAGAACACCGCCGGCAAGCCGGCGGTGTTCCTGTGCGTCGAGCAGGTTTGGAACGAGGCACCCTCGCCTCGCCCCAGGCCCAGGACCTTAGTTGTCCAGGTCGACGTCGTCCTCATCGGTGGCGGCGCCGGTGGCCGCGCCTACGCCACCGCCGATCACGGCGCCTTCGGCGACGTCACCACCGGTGGCGGCGGCGGCGCCGGCACCTACGGCGGCACCCACGCCAGCGCCACTGGCGGCGCGTTCACCGGTGCCGGTGCCGCAGGCGGCGAGGCCCAAGGTCATGAAAGTGGCCAGCAGCAGGCTGGAGAGTGTCTTGATGGAACCCTTCCTCATGATGTTTCTCCTATGCTGTTATGTGCCATATCGAGCCTATTGGCCAAGAGAGCCGAGCACAACCCCTTGATTCTCCGATGCGGTGTCGCTTCCAGCAGACACTTTCTGGTGCCGTGTCGTCACCGGCGACGACTCCCGCCTGTCAGGTACGTCTTGGATCCCTCGGCTGTTGTTGGGTAATGCAGTGGACGTTGCCGCCGCCGAGCAGGATCTCTCGGGCGGGCACGCCGATCACCCGACGCTCGGGAAAAAGCCTCGCCAGAATGTCGCGAGCCTCGTTGTCGCGGCGTTCATCCAGCAGGGGCATGACCACCACTCGATTGCCGATGTAAAAGTTGACGTAGGAGGCCGCCATGCGGTCCCCGGGCTGGCGTGGGTGCGAGCTGGACAGGCGGTCGATGCCGCTGGCCTCGTCTTCGCCGATAAACAGTGGGCCGGGCTGGGGCAGGCGGTGCACGGTGAACGGTCGACCGCAGGCATCGGTACTGGCTTCCAGCACCGCCAGGGCGTCGCGGCAGATCTGGTACTCCGGGTCTGCAGCGTCGTCGCACCAGGTCAAGGCAACTTCGGCGGGGCCCACAAAGCAGCAGAGATTGTCGACGTGGCCGTCGGTTTCATCGAGGTAGCAGCCCCGGGGAAGCCAGATGACCTTGCTGATGCCCAGCTGCTCACTCAGGCGCGCCTCCATGGCGGCACGATCCAGACCCGGGTTGCGGTTGGGGTTGAGCAGGCACTCCTCGGTGGTGATCAGGGTGCCCTCGCCGTCGACGTGAATGGCGCCGCCTTCCAGCACGATACCGGCATCGAAGCGGGGGATGCCCAGCATTTCGGCGATCTTGGGGCGAATCCGGCGGTCCTTGTCCCAGGGAAAGTAAAGCCCGCCCTTGAGTCCGCCCCAGGCGTTGAATTCCCAGTCCACCACCGCCAGGCCATGTTCGGGGTGGGTCAGAAAGGTCGGGCCCACGTCCCGCATCCAGGCGTCGTTGCTGGATAGTTCGACCACGCGAATCGATTCCGGAAGCTGATAACGGGCGTTTTCGTACTGATCGTCGTTGACGCCCACGTAGACGGTCTCGCTCTCGGCGATGGCGCTGGCCACCGCGACGAAGGCCTGTTGGGCGGGCTTGGCTCCCAGGCGCCAGGTATCCGGGCGCTGGGGCCACAGCATCCAGCAGGCGTCGTGAGGGGCGAATTCCGCCGGCATGGACCAGCCAAGTCGGGCGGGACTGTGCGCGTCGCTGCCGGCGGAACGCGACGCGGCAGGGGCCGGGGTCGGTGAAGACGAATGGTGTGTCTGGTTCATGGAGGCTCTCACAAGAATCCGATCAGCAGGAACACGCCGGTGGCCAGGGCCGCGGCGATCAACACGTAGGGGATCTGGGTCAGGGCGTGGGCCATGGGGCTGCAACCGCTACCCTGGGCCGACAGCACCGTGGAGTCCCCGTAGAAGCAGGCGTGGCTACCGAAGGCGCTGGCCGAGATCAAGGCGCCGACCACCAGCGGCATATTGGCGTCCATGCTGATCGCCAACGGCAGCACGATCGGCATGGCCACCGCGAACAGCCCCCAGAAGGAGCCGGTGGCAAAGGCCAGGAAGGCCATGGTGACGAATACCACGGCGGGCAGCAGGCCGGCGGTCATCAGCGGCTGTACCGCCTGAATCACCACCTCGGTGAGGCCCAGGACGTCGTTGACCTCCTTGAGCGAGAAGCCGGCGACCAGGGTGCCCAGCGGCATGATCATCGCCTTGAAGCCTTCCAGGGCGGTATCGAAGGTGTCATTGAAGCTCAGCAGACGCTGGACGGCGATCAGCACCAGGGTGACGGCCAGGGCAACGATGACCCCGCGCAGGATGTCGATATCGAAGTACCAGGTGGCGACGATCAGGCTGGCGATGGGCAGCAGGAAGTTGAGCAGATGCGGGCTCTGGCCATCGTAGTTGGTGTCGATCTGCAGCGCGTGCTCCTCGCCGCCATCGGGCACCGGCTGGCCGGCCTTGGCACGGGCCTCGGCGGTCTTCATCGGGCCGATGTCAGGCAGCCAGCCCAGCGCGACCAAGGGCACCAGGGCCGCCGCCACCCAGGCGTAGGCCATGTACGGGATCGCCGAGATGTACAGCGACATGCCGTTGTCGGCGACGTTGTTGTCCTCGAGCAGGCCGGCGAAGAACACCGCCCAGGTCGAGAAGGGCACCAGGATACACACCGGGGCGGCGGTGGAATCCACCAGATAGGCCAGCTTTTCGCGGGAGACGCCGAAGCGATCGGTGATCTTCTTCATCGAGGCGCTGATGGTCAGGGCGTTGAGGTAGTCGTCGACGAAGATCACCAGCCCCAGCACCCAGGTGGTCAGCAGGCTCTGGCGACGACTGTGCAGTCGTTGGGTCATGGCGTCACCGAAGCTCAGCACGCCGCCGGTCTTGACCAGCAGGGCGATCAAGCTGCCGAACAGGCCGCAGACCAGGATGATCCAGGTGACGGTGTCATTACCGAGGACCGTGAGCAGGATGTCCGACCCGCGGGTGACGACCTCGCTGGGGGCGATCATCAAGAGCCCGACCAGGCAGCCGGCAAGCAGTGATTCGATGGTGCGACGAGTGATGATGGCGGTGACCAGCACCACCAGGGTGGGAACCAGGCTCCAGACGCCGTAGGTTTCCATGCAAGCTCCTTGTATCGCCTGTGGCGACGGTTGTTATTGGACGGAAGCTATCGCGCAGGGGCGAGCCCTGCGCTGGCCGCGCGGCAAAAAAGCGTGCGGACTCGTGTTGCAGGAGGGTTCGTGGCTAGAGATAGCCGTCGCGACGCAGGGACTCGGCGGTGGCGGCAAGCGCCTCGTCGAGGATGGCGACGGCCTCGTCGACGGTGTCGCGGGTCCAGATCAGGGGCGGCGAGATCACGTTGAGATGCCCCACCGGACGAATGATCAGTCCGCGCTGCTGGGCCTCGAAGGCCACCCGATCGCCGACACGCGCGTCCACCGGAAACAGCGCCTTGGTGTCCTTGTCTGCCACGTTCTCGATGCACATCATGAAGTGGCTGCCGCGCACGTCGCCGACGGTGGGATGTCGTGACAGCGTCGCCAGTGCCTGCTCCAGATAGGGGCCGACCTCGCGGACGTTGGCGCAAAGCTCTTCTCTCTCGAGGATCTCGATATTCTTGAGCGCCGCGGCGCAGCTGACCGGATGTCCGGAGTAGGTGAAGCCGGTGCTGAGTACTCCGCCCTTGCCCTGGGGCGTGCCCAGCACCTCGTAGAGGCGGTCGGAGATCAGGGTCGCGCCGAGCGGGGCATAGCCCGAGGACAGGCCCTTGGCCAGGTTGATGACGTCGGGCTGGGTGTCGAATACCGCTTCCGAGGCGAAGATGTGGCCGAGGCGACCGAAGCCGGTGACCACCTCGTCGGCGATATACAGGATGTCGTGGGCGCGCAGCACCTCCTGCATGCGGGCGTGATAGCCCCGGGGGGCCACCAGTACGCCGCCGGCTCCCATGATCGGCTCGGCGATGAAGGCGGCGATATTGTCGGCGCCGATCTCGGCGATGGTGGCCTCGAGTTCCGCGACCAGATGATCACAGTACTGTGCTTCATCCATGCCTTCGGGGCGACGATAGAGGTTGGCCTCGCTTAGATGGGTGACCAGACCATCGAGGGTGTCGAATTCCCAGTTGTTGCTCTCGATGCCGGTCAGGCTCGCGGCCAGGTAGGTGGTGCCGTGGTAGGCGTTGTGGCGCGACAGGATACGCTTCTTGTTCGGCTTGCCCAGGCGGTTGAAGTAGTAGTGCACCAGGCGGATGGTGGCGTCGTTGGCGGTGGAGCCTCCGCAGCTGTAGAAGACATGGTTGAGGTGGGCCGGGGCCAGTTCGGCGAGCTTGGCGGCCAGCCGCGTAGCCGGTGCGTTGGACAGATTGTTGAAGGTCGAGAAGTAGGCCATGCGGGTGGCCTGTTCGGCCATGGCCTGGCCGATCTCGGCGCGACCGTGGCCAACGTTGACGCACCACAGCCCGGCGATGCCGTCGATAAAGCGGTTGCCGTGAATGTCCTGAACGTGGATGCCCTCGGCATCGGTGATCAGCTCGCAGCCCTTGTCGTGGAAGACGCTGAAGTCGGTGAAGGGATGGACGAAGTGGTCCCGATCCTGGCGCCACAGGGTCTCGGCATCCAATGTTGTTGGGACTGGGGCCGGGGCCGGAACCGGAGCCGTGTCGGCGACGGGAGTCGAGGGGC
Source organism: Halomonas sp. H10-59 (assembly GCF_040070555.1). Taxonomy (NCBI): domain Bacteria; kingdom Pseudomonadati; phylum Pseudomonadota; class Gammaproteobacteria; order Oceanospirillales; family Halomonadaceae; genus Halomonas; species Halomonas sp. H10-59. The sequence continues at coordinate 4,056,769 of NZ_CP098828.1, read as the reverse complement.
GGGACGAGAGGCGAGTGTCGGGTGTTGTCATTGGAAACCTCCTTGGGAAGGTCTCCAGTCTCGCCAGACTGCCCCTGTCGATGACATATCCTTATGAGGGTAGGTCTCCTCGGGCCGCCAGGCGGCGGCAGTGCCGGTATCACCGATGGGGTAGCCTATGATCGACTCAGGTTGCCATGACCTTGATCTACCTCATGATTGAGAGAGGGGGGCGCGAAACGGCACTACCGAGACTTGAGGCAGACGTAGCGATCCTCCGACGTTGGTGTAGGCTGTGCCGTAATGATCCGCAGGTGCCGGAAGAGGTGGCCCAGATTCTGGCGCGGCGGATGCTGAATGGTCAGTCCGGATACTTTGCCATGTTGCCAGCACCACCCTTTACTCGTCGTGCCCTGGGCACCCTTGTCGCCTTTCTGATGTCGGCCCCGTTACCCGCTATCGCCGCCAACTGTGGTGCCTCGGGAGGGCTGGCTTTTGTCGGTGTCACCAACGATGGTTCGCGCTCGGTGTGGTTGTCGGGGACCTCGCCGGGTGACTTCGGGTTGGAGGCGGCGCAGGGAAAGCAGAGCGTCGATGAGTGGACGCGCAATGCCGGCGGCCTGCACCTGACCCTGTCGCCAGTGGTATCCAACGGCAACGGTGGTGTGCACAAGCTTCTGGATCTGGGGGGCAACAAGGATTGTCTGCTGGATACCCAGAACCAGAAGGGTGGCTTCACATTGCCGCCGGCCGGGCAGATCCCGATGCCGGAGCGTCCGGGCATTACCCCTCCCATCGGCAAGATCTTTCCTGATTTTTCCCGCCCTGGCGGGGTGACGCCGCCGATAGGTACGGTGCCTCCAGGCTTCCGGCCTCCCACCGGGGTGACGCCGCCGATAGGGACGGTGCCGCCAGGCTTCCGGCCACCCACCGGGGTGACGCCGCCGATCGGTACGGTGCCTCCGAACTTCCGGCCACCGACCGGGGTGACGCCGCCGATAGGTACGGTGCCACCGGACTTCAGACCACCCACCGGGGTAACGCCGCCGGTAGGCACGGTGCCACCAGGCTTCCGACCACCCACCGGGGTGACGCCGCCGATAGGGACGGTGCCGCCAGGCTTCCGACCACCCACCGGGGTAACGCCACCGATAGGCACGGTGCCACCGGACTTCAGACCACCCACCGGGGTAACGCCGCCGGTAGGCACGGTGCCTCCGGACTTCAGGCCACCCACCGGGGTGACGCCGCCGATAGGGACGGTGCCGCCAGGCTTCCGGCCACCCACCGGGGTAACGCCGCCGGTAGGTACGGTGCCACCGGACTTCAGACCACCCACCGGGGTAACGCCACCGATAGGCACGGTGCCTCCGGACTTCAGGCCACCCACCGGGGTGACGCCGCCGATAGGCACGGTGCCTCCGGACTTCAGGCCACCCACCGGGGTGACGCCGCCGATAGGCACGGTGCCTCCGGGCTTCCGGCCGCCGACCGGGGTAACGCCGCCGGTAGGTACGGTGCCCGCCCCCGAGCGTCCGCCGGTGGGGGTGACGCCGGGACGGCCCACCCTGGGGCAATGGAGCCTTCCTCCGAACGTTGCGCGGCCGGGCGAGGTAGCGCCCCCCATCGGTCTCGTGCCTCCGGATGTCAGGCCACCTTCCGGGGTGACACCTCCCATCGGCGTCGTACCGCCTGAACAGCGTCCGCCGTCGGGTCTGACACCTTCTGTGCCATCGATGCCCCAGGGCCAGATCGTTGGCCGTGTCGATGCGGCCGAGTGGTATGCCGGGCGGGTGCCGCTGCCGGCTAATCGCTGCATCGACCCTCGTCACGACCCCAGGCTCGGGGGCGCACCGCTGGCCGACGGTACCCTGCCGGTGGTGACCTGCCCCGAGAACCTGCTGCGCCAGCACGCCCAGGCAAGAACCCGGAACGCGCTGGAGGCCACCTTGATGGAACAGGTGCCGATCACCGCAGGGCGTCAGGGAGAGCCGGTCTCTCCCTGGAACACCTGGGTGGATGCTCGTTATACCGATATCTCCGATGACCGTGATGGCCAGGATCTGGATGGCGAGGCCCAGGTAGTGGCGGTGGGTGTCGACCGCTGGGTGTCGGAGCAGACGGTGGCGGGGGTCAGTTTCAGCGTCGACTCGAGCCGCTCTGACAACTTTGGCGGCGCCTGGGACAGCGACAGCGATGGCTTCAGCATCTCGCCCTATGTCGCCTATCGACTGTCCGAGCGCTGGGCGTTGGACGCATCACTGATCTGGCGCTGGGGTGACAATGACACCGAACTGGCGACCCTGGAAGGCAGCTTCGACACCCGTAGCTTCGGCGGCGCGCTCAATGCCCACGGTCAGTACCGCTGGGGGGAGGCCCTGTTGCGTCCCACCGTCTCGCTGTTCTACTCCCGTGAGCGCAGCGACGACTATGACCTGGACGGCAAGATCCTGGGGATACCGGTGGAGGTGGAAGTGCCCGGCGACTCCTACAGCACCGGCGTAGCGTCGGTCAGTGGTGAGCTTAGCCGTATCTACCACACTGACCACGCGGGTCTGATCATGCCCTACGCCGAACTGGGGGTGGACTGGGCCTTCAAGCAGCCCAACGACGGGCGCTACCTCAACGAGGATCTGGAGTGGGAGGACCCTTCTGACCTGACGGGTACCCTGCGCACTGGCGCCCGCTGGTTTGTCGGCGAGGCCACCCTGCTCGAGGCCAGCGCCGGCTATCTCAGCATCGGCCATGATGACCTGGATATCTGGGAGGGGCGGTTGTATCTCTCCTACCGCTTCTGAGCGGGTGCGTCAGTCACGCTGCTGGCGGGAGATCAGCGCTACGTGATCGAGAAAGGCGCGAAACAGCTCGGCCTGACTCGTGACCTGCAGGCGCTGATAGACGTGCTTGCGGTGGACCTTGACGGTGCCGTCGCTGATGCCGAGCTCTCGCGCCGCCGACTTGGCCGAGTGGCCCGCGAGCAGCAGGCGCACGATATCCTGCTCGCGGCGGGTGAGCACACCCTGGCCAAAACTCGAGAAGGCGGCGTCGACGGGCTCGACCTCCTGGTGTTGCGGTTCGAAGGCACTGCGTTGCCAGCTCCAGAACCGCTGAAGCAGGGCTTCGACGATGGGCGTCAGGTGGCGTAGCGCCTGTACGGTGCGCCGAGTCAGCGGTGGCGACTGGGTACGGAAGCCGAGAGACAGCACCATCACGGTGTCGTCGCTGACCCGTGCGAAGAGTCCGATCTCATCCTTGAGTCCCAGGCCGCGATAGTAGTGGTGGTAGTACTCGCTGCTCTCGAAACGGTCCGGCGCCAGATCGCGCAGTCGATGGGTACCGTTATCCTGACCAGACTCGATGGCCTGGAACATCGGGTCGAGCAGGTAGACGCGACTCAGATAAGGGTCGATGTCGCGCTGGCGGCGTTCGGGGGGATAGTTGTCATGGACCACTCGCGGACGGCCTCGGCCCTGGTAGGCATGCAGGATCAGGGTGTCCATGGGCACCAGCTCGGCGAGTGCCTGCTCCAGCTGTCGCGGAAGGTCGCTGCGATCGGCACCCTGAATCAGGCCAGCCAGTCGTTGGTGCCAGGCCTGGGCCGCGCTGGATGCCAGGTAGTCGATGGGAGTCATGAGGCTCGCTGGGTCGAAAGTCTGAAGCCCACACTGTATCACTTCGTTATTGGTGTCAGTGGTCGTCCCGAGGGTCTGCCGGGCTCGGCGTGACGTGGCGCTGGGGCGAGTCGGGCTGCTATCTTGGACTCCTTTGCCAACGGGACGGCAGCATGAGCGTGAGCATGACGACTCCAAGGGGCGGCGACAGGGCGAGCCGGCGCGAGATCTTCGGCTGGGCGATGTTCGACTTCGCCAATCAGGCCTACACCCTGCTGATCATCACCGTGGTGTTCGGTGAACTCTTCACCACGGTGATCGTCGGCGACCGAGGCGACGACTTTCGCCTGGCCAACCTGCTGTGGAGCCTGGCGCTGGCGCTGAGCTTTCTGCTGGTGGTGGTGACCGGTCCGCTGTGTGGTGCGGTGATGGACTACCGCGCCGAAAAGAAGCGCTTCCTGTTTGCCAGCTATCTGGCCACCATCGCCACCACCGCCATGCTCTACTTTGTCGAGCCGGGCTACGTGGCGCTGGGCTTTGTGTTGATCATCCTGTCCAACTACGCCTACTCCATGGGTGAGTCCTTTATCGCGGCCTTTCTTCCGGGGCTTGGGCCGCCAGAGAAGCTCGGCGCCATCTCCGGTTTCGGCTGGGCGCTGGGCTACGTCGGCGGACTGGTGGCAGCGGGCTTCACCCTGGCCATACTGGGCGAGGCCACCGCGGATAACTTCGAGCGGATCCGTTGGGTCGGGCCCTTCGCCGCGGGATTCTTCCTGTTGGCGGCGATACCAACCTTCGTCTGGCTCAAGGAGCGCGCCGAACCACAGCCCCATCGCCAGCCCTTCGCCCGCATCGCCTGGCAGCGGGTATCGACCACCTTGCACGAGCTGCGTCGGTTCCGTGACCTGGGTCTGTTTCTGACCTCGGTGCTGTTCTCCATGGCTGGCGTCTACATCATCATCGCCTTCGCCTTCATCTATGGCGCCCAGGTCATCGGCTGGCAGGAAAGCACCCGCAACCTGATGTTCATCATCGTCCAGATCACCGCCGCGGCAGGGGCACTCGGATTTGGCTTTATCCAGGACCGCATCGGTACCCTGGTGACCTATCTGATGACTCTGGTGCTGTGGGTGCTGGCGATCCTGGCCATCTGGGCCACCCCCGAGGTCACCGCCTGGCTAAACGCTACCTGGGGACTCGACTGGCAGGCCGAGCAACTGTTTCTGGTGGTCGGCTGCCTGGCGGGCCTCAGCCTCGGCTCCAGCCAGTCGGCCAGCCGGGTCCTGGTAGGCCTGTTCTCGCCCCGCCAGAAGGCGGCCGAGTTCTTCGGGTTCTGGGGGTTGGCCAACAAGCTGGCGGGGGTCATCGGTATCGTCGGCCTGGGACTGCTGCAGGCGGCGGTGGGGCTCAAGGCTTCGATCCTGTTGTGCGCTGCCTTCTTCATCATCGCCATCGTGATCTGCGCTGGCGTCAATCAGCGCCGCGGCCAGCGGGTGGCAGGGGAGTGGGAAGCCAGGCTGGACGATACGCACTGAACCACCTGGGCCGAGGGAACGCTATCGAGGACCTTGGCCGAGAGACCCGCTCCGAGGACGTTTGAATGCTGCCGGACGCGCTGTTCGCACCCGATACTCTGATCCTTTTGTCGGCCATCTTCGTCCTGGCAGGACTGGTCAAGGGAGTGCTCGGCATGGGCATGCCCACGGTACTGCTGGCGCTGTTGACCGCGACCCTGGGGCTGCCTCTGGCCATGGCGCTGATGCTGGTGCCCACGGTGGTCACCAACGTCTGGCAGGCCTTGGTGGGAGGGCATCTGCTGGCGCTATGCCGTCGGCTCTGGTTGTTTCTGTTGGCGGCGGTGCTGGCGGTCTGGCCGGGGGTATGGGTGCTGGCCAGCGTCGAGGCTCACTGGCTGTCGTTGCTGCTGGGGCTGTTGCTGATGCTCTACGCACTGATGAATCTGAGCGGGCGACGGCTGCGCTTCTCGGGAAGCCCGGTCCAGGCCGGCGCCGTCGGCGCGATGAATGGCGTCCTGACCGGGCTGACAGGCTCCAGCGTCTTCCCCGGGGTGCCCTTTCTGCAGGCCATCGGTCTGTCACGGGACGCCCTGGTTCAGGCCATGGGGCTGTTGTTCAGCCTGTCGACCCTGAGCCTGGCGCTGGCACTCGGCGAGAGGGACTTGCTCTCCACCGACCTGCTGCTGGCGTCGAGCCTGGCGCTGCTGCCGGCGAGTCTTGGCATGTGGTGGGGCGCCTGGCTCAGACGCCGGCTATCCGAGGCGCGCTTTCGCCAGGTGTTTCTGCTTGGCCTGCTGGCCATGGGCGGCTACCTGGTGACGCGTTCGCTGCTTGCGGCTTGAGCAACGACCCGGGCGACCCGAGCTTCATCGAGAGCTGCATTGGGCCGTTGCAGGCGCCGTCAGGCGTTGCCGGGGCGCCCCAGGGTTCGTTACTTCGGACGTTCCAGTGAGAACAGGTCGGTGCAGCGTGCGTAGTCGCTGCCGGCCATGCGCCCGATCGGGGCCAGGGCGTCGCAGCTGACGTGTCGACCGTTCCACACCCGGGGATCGGCGTGGATGACGGTCACCTCGGCCAGTACTAGGTTGCCTGACAGCGGACGGTCGCCGAAGTGCAGGATATCGTGAAGGCGACAGCCGAAGGCAACCGGTGCCTCCTGAATACGCGGTACCCGCAGGTCTCCCAGGCTGGCCTTGGTCAACCCGGCATGGTCGAACTCGTCTCCCTCGGGCGGCAGGCTTGCGCTGGTGGCGTTGAGCGCCTCGGCCAGCGCCTCACCACCGATATGCACGATGCACTCGCCGACCTGCTTGAGGTTGGCGATGGTGTCCTTGGTGGCGCCTTCGCCGTTGAGCAATGGAGAAAACGCCAGCACGGGGGGATCGACGCTGGCCACATTGAAAAACGAGAAGGGCGCCAGATTGGCGTGACCGCTCTCGCTCAGGGTCGACACCCAGGCGATGGGACGCGGAGCGATGGCTCCGGAGAACAGTCGATAGATCAGGCCGGCGTCCAGCTCGCTGACCTTGAGGGTGGCGTCGTCGCTCACTGTCGAACTCCTTGTGTTCATTGTCGTTGCAACAGCACCCGTTGTGATGGTGCCAGTTGGCGTGGGGCGGTCCAGGCGTTATCCCAGCACGCCGAGCCCGACAGGTCCAGCCTTGGCGGAGATACACGACCGAGGCCATCGCGCCGGTGCTGGAAAGGCGCCAGGGCCGCCAATCAGGCCCCGGTGCCTGGTCGGCGTCGGCGAGCGTTCAGGGAATCGGTGCCTCGAGGAAGTCACGCAACTGTTTTTCGGCCTGCTGGATGTTCACCACGCCGTCGATGTGGCCGCGGTCACCCTCCAGGGCCTCGAGGGTCACCGGGGTGCCGTCGGCCTCGATCAGTGCGGCGGTCTCGCGAACCTTCTGGGGCGAGAACACCAGGTCGTCTTCGCTGTAGAGCATCAGGGTCGGGGCCTCGATGGCGGCCAGGCCCGCCTCCAGGCTGTCGCCATGGCCAGTCATGAAGGCCTGGTTGGCCTTGACCAGGTACAGCAGATGGTTGGCGTCGGCGGTGGCAGCCCGCTGTTCGGCGACGCTGTCCAGGGTCGCCTCGACCTCGTACTGGGCTTCCAGTGAGCTCATCGGTGAGGTGTTGGCGTCGGCCCAGTCGCGGTCGAAGGTGGCGTCCGCCCAACGCCAGTGGTTGGCCTGCAGGGTGATCAGCTTCAACGACTCGCGTAGACCGTCGAGCGGTGGCGTCTGTGCGTAGTAGTCACCGCCGCGCCAGTTGGGGTCCAGCGTGATGGGGGCGGCCCAGGCGTCCAGGCTGGCGATCAGCCAGGGATCGGCCACGCCCGCACCGATCACCGGAATCAGGCGTTCGACCCGCTCGGGATAGGCGCTGGCCCACTCGTAAGCCTGCAGCGCCCCCATGGAGGCACCCATCACCGCGTGCAAGCGCTGGATACCGAGATCATCCAGCAAGGCCTTCTGCACATTGACGAAGTCGCGAATGGTCACCAACGGGAAGTCGGTGCCCCAGGGCTCGCCGGTGTCGGGGTTGTGACTGGCAGGGCCGGTGGTGGTGACTCTGGGGTCGCCGGCGTTGAGGTTGACCAGGGTGTCCGACGACACGACGTAATAGCGGTCGGTGTCGAGCGGCTTGCCGGGGCCGATGATGGCATCCCAGTAGCCCGGGGTCTCTTCACCGTCATAGCGGCCGGCGGCGTGACTGGTGCCGGAGAAGAAGTGGGTGATCAGGATGGCGTTATCGCCTGCCTCGTTAAGCTCGCCATAGGCCTCCCAGCCGACTCTGACCGGGGCGATGGTGTCACCGCCGACGGTGGTGTAGCTTGGCATCTCGAAGACCTGTTTGGTGACATTGTCCAGGCCGGTGGAGACCGCCTCGTCATCGTTGTCGGCGCTGGCCAGTGCCGGCGAGGCGATAAGCCAGATCGAGGCGACGAGGAGGCCAAGGGCGACGGCGGCGCCAGGCTGGCGCCGGTCATGGAGAGCGGACGCATAAACTGTCATCATGAACCTTCCCTGGTGGTGGTTGGCGCGGACGATGCCGCGTACAGACACCAGTACAGCGTTCACCTGGCGCCTTCGCCATGCTGCCTTCGTCGTCCCGGCGCGAGGAGGACGAAACCGCCCGTGAGGAGAAACCGATGACCCAGCGACAGGGGACACGTGGCCCCGGGCTCGCCATGATGCTGTTGTTCTGGGTGCTGTTCATGGGGCTCGGTGGCTGGTGGGCGACGTCCTGGCTGGAGCAGCGCCTGAACCCCAATGCCAACCTGAATCAGGTGGCCGAGGGCGAGCCGTTGAGGCTCAAGCGCGGGCCTGGCGGACACTTCGTTGCGCCCGGCAGTATCAATGGCACGCCGGTGACCTTCCTTGTCGACACCGGCGCTACCCGTGTCGCTCTGCCGGGAGATCTGGCGGCAAGACTGTCGTTGCCGGACCTCGGCAGCGCCTGGTTTCATACCGCCAATGGTCGTGCACAAGGCACCCTGACACGCCTCGACAGCGTTACCCTGGGCGGCCTGTCGGCGACTCGGGTCGATGGCTCCATCAGCCCGGGCATGGAAGGTGAGACGGCGCTGCTGGGCATGAGCTTTCTCGGACGCTTCGACATTGCCATCCGTGGCGATATCCTGGAATTGCAGGCGCGCGGCTCCTCGTCACCGAGAGCCGACGCCGCTCCACACAAGGAGATTCAACCATGACCGCGCTCTCTCGATTGCGGCTGAAGTGGCCCATCCTCCAGGCTCCCATGGCCGGCGCCCAGGACGAGACACTGGCGCTTGCGGTCACCGCAGCCGGAGGTCTGGGAGGCCTGCCTGCCGGCATGCTGGCCCTCGAGGCGCTGGATCAGGCCCTTGCAGCGGTGGAAGGACAAGGCCCGGTCAACGTCAACTTCTTCAGCCATGCGTCGCCCGAGCCTCAACCGAGTCGACTGGAGAAGTGGCGAGCGTTGCTGGCCCCTTACCATGAAGAGTTGGGAATCGCGCCGCCACCTCCAAGTGACACGCCTACTAGACGGCCGTTCGACAGCGATGCCTGTGCCATCGTCGAGCGCCACCGTCCCGCCGTGGTGAGCTTTCATTTCGGTCTACCTGAGGCACAACTGGTCGAGCGGGTGAAGGCCTGCGGTGCGCTGGTGCTGTCTACCGCCACCACGGTGGATGAGGCCCGGTGGCTGGAAGCCCATGGCGCCGACGTGGTGATCGCCCAGGGCCTTGAAGCAGGGGGGCACCGGGGACATTTCTTGAGTGACGACCTGAGTCTTCAGTTGCCGCTGGCGTCATTGCTGCCCCGGGTGGTCGAGGCTATCTCGTTGCCGGTGGTGGCGACCGGAGGGATCGGCGACCCCCTGGGGGTCCGGCAGGCACTGGATCTGGGCGCCCAGGCGGTCCAGATCGGTACCGCACTGCTGTGCTGCCCCGAGGCATCGGTGAGGGCCGTCCACCGCAGGGCGCTGCAGGATGATGAAGCCTCCACCGACATCACCAATGTCTTCTCCGGTCGGCCCGCCCGCGGGATCGTCAATCGTGCCATGCGCGAGCTGGGGCCGCTGTCGGATGAGGTACCCGACTTTCCGCTGGCTGCCAGCGCCCTGTGCGAGCTGCGCGCGGCCCACGAGTCCCGTTGCAGCGGTGACTTTTCTCCGCTGTGGGCGGGCCAGAATCGACGCCACTGTCGTGAGGTACCGGTGGCCGAGCAACTCCAGTGGCTGGCGGGAGAACTCGAGGAGCAATGAGGAGCACGTCTTCCTGTGCGCTCGCAACGCCAACCTGGCGACAAGCGTAGATTGCGGTTCCTGGGGCAGGTCAGGGTCGCGAGGCAGCGCTAACGCTTCGGAAATCACGCGGCGCGTTTGCATAACCTGCGGCTTCGCTCTGGCATAAAAAAGCCGCGGCACTCGGCGATGAGTGGCCGCGGCTTCTGCTGATATCGGTTGATTATTGCTTTACCGATGTATTACCGCCTTGCGGCGGGGCGAAGGACATCGCCGAGCATGCTTTCGGTCTGTCGATCAGCACTCGCCTTCGGCGCACTTCTCGGTCTCGGCCAGGTCCGCGGCGTAGATGATGACGTCACCGTCTGTCTCATTCTTCCACCAGTGCCAGATCTCGTTGAACTCGGCGATGATCGACGGCGCCTTGTGAACGCGCGGCTGCTCATGCTTGGAGTTGTACTCGACGATCTCGCCCTGGAACACGAACAGGATAGCCGGGCGGTTTTCGTGGGAGTGGTAAGGCACGATGCCACCTGGTGCCACGTCGACGCGGCGGAAGCGCAGGTGACGTTGCTCGAGCGGTGCAGCGCCTGCCGGCAGCTTGACGTCCGCAAGGTCGATGTAGGCCAGTGTGGTATCGACCTCGTCAACGGGTTCCATCGGCGGATTTTTCTGATGTTCAAACATGGCGTAATTCCTTCTTGCGCAGCGTTGGGTTTGGTGGGGCGTGTATCACCGTGGTGATCTTCAGGTATCGGGGTAGATGTCTTTGACGGCCAGCACCGCATTGATGGTGACCGGGAAGCCGGCATAGGGCGCCAGCTGCATGAACAGTTCGACCAGCTCGTCACGGGTGAAGCCTAGTGAGCGTGCGATGCCGATATGGATGCGTAGCTGATTCTCGTGGCCTCCACAGGCCAGTGCCGAGAGCGTGGCGCTCTGGCGCAGCTTGGGGTCCAGGCCATCACGACCGTACATTTCGCCAAAGGGGAATTCGGCGACCAGGCGCATCAGGTCGGGGGCGAAGTCACCGAGCTTTTCCTCCAACGCTTGTGCGGCGGCGGGATTGTGCTTACGGAAGAAGGCGAGTCCCTTCTCCATGTTGGGTGAAACGGCGGTGGAACTCATTTTCCAGCATCCTCATGGCGACGATAGTGGTCGGGATAATCGCGTTCCGTGTCGGCCTTTCCGTAATCGGCAGCAGCAGGAAGACAAGCCATTTTTTTGCCGCTACCAATCTCTATATCGTTTGAAACATACGACTGTTTTATCTTGCTGAGTCATCACTTCTTGTCTGACTGATCCGTTTGCTCAGCTTGGTCGGTGCCGGGCCTGCAACCTTACCGGCACCGCTATGCCATAACGCCTATCGGGACCCGTTGCCGATCAGTGGGTGCCCTCGAACATGGCTCTCAGGTCGACGCTGTCCTGCTTGCCGATGTCGTCGTAGTGTTGCTCGATCCAGTCCTGGGCGCGTTTGCGGCCGAGATCTCGCAGATGGCACAGGAAGTCCCACTCGGCGTTGAGCTTCGATGAGGCCCCGAGGGGTTTCAGCAGGTCCTGGCTATCGATGATATGGACCAGCATGTCGCGATAGTTCTTGGGGTCGAGGTGGCCTTCGTGGATCAGTCGCTTGACGAAGGCAAGCGCCCTCAACTCCTTGAGCAGACTGGCGTTGAAGGTGATCTCGTTGGTGCGATTGAGGATCTCCTGGGCGCTGGTCGGCGACCCCTCACGCTCCACCGGATTGACCTGGACGATCAGAATGTCCCGGGACTCGGTGGTGTGATAGAAGGGAAACAGCGGAGGGTTACCGGAATAGCCGCCGTCCCAGTAGGGCACGCCGTCGACTTCGACCGCTTCGAACAGGAAGGGCAGGCAGGCCGACGCCATCACCATGTCGGGGGTGAGTTCGGCGCGATCGAAGATCTTGACGCGCCCGGTCTCGGCGTTGGTCGCGGCCACGAAGACCTTCATCTGGTCGCAGCCACACACATTGTCGAAGTCGACCTGCTCGACGATGATGTCCCGCAGGGGGTTGTACTTCATGGGGTTGAACTGGCTCGGCGAGAAGAATCGCGTCATCAGGTCGAAGTACACGTGGCCCGGCGAGTAGTCGAGGCTCCAGTTTCCGCTAAGACGATCCCAGGGGGTGCGCTGCAGAATGCTGAAGCGCGCCGACTGGGACACGGCACGCCAGAACGTTTCCAGTTTTTCGCGCCCAGCCTCTCGCCCGCCCTGGACCAGACCATCGGCCAGAACGACAGCGTTCATGGCGCCAGCGGAGGTGCCGGAAATGGCCTCGATCTCGATGCATGGGTCGTCGAGCAGGGCATCGAGGACCCCCCAGGTAAAGGCGCCGTGAGCGCCTCCACCCTGAAGTGCCAGACTTATTTTCTTGGGTGGCTTGGCCATCAAGCTCTCCTGTCATCTTGGTGCGGTCGTCCGTGAGGCCGTCTTCCCTTGCCGGGAAAAGTGCGGCAGCAGCGGCGTCGGCGGCAGGTTCGCCGCATGCTTCACCCTGTCGAACGGTGCTTCAGTGTGCTGTCCAGCCGCCATCGACCGGCAGGGCGATTCCCGTCATGGAGGCGGCGCCGTCCGAACACAGGAACAGCGCCGTGGCCGCCAGTTGTTCGGTGGTGACAAATTGGCGGGTCGGCTGGTTGGCGAGCAAGACGTCGCGAATGACCGAGTCCTCGGAGATACCGCGTGCCTTGGCGGTGTCGGGAATCTGCTTCTCGACCAGAGGCGTCAGCACGTATCCCGGGCAGATGGCATTGACGGTGATGCCGTGTTCGGCGACTTCCAGCGCCACGGTCTTGGTCAGTCCCAGAACGCCGTGCTTTGCGGCCACATAGGCCGACTTGAAAGGCGATGCCACCAGAGCATGGGCGGACGCGATGTTGATCACTCGCCCCCAGCCACGTGCCTTCATGCCAGGCAAGGCGGCCTTGGTCAGGTGAAAAGCGGAATTCATGTTGATGGCGATGATCGCGTTCCACTTGTCCTCGGGGAACTCGTCCACCGGTGCCACATGCTGAATACCGGCGTTGTTGACGATGATGTCCACGCTGCCGAATTCTGCCTCGGCCCGCTTGTGCATGGCGCTGATCTCGCCGGGGTCCATCATGTTGGCGTTGTCATAGACGACCTTGACGCCGTGCTTTTCGAGACTGGCGCGGGTGGCCTCCACGTCCGCGGCGGCCTCGATACCGTTGATGACCAGGTTGATGCCCGCCTTGGCGAAGCCTTCGGCGATACCGAGACCGATACCGCTGGTGGAGCCGGTGATGATGGCGGTCTTCTGCTGGGGCATGGATCACTTCCTCTAGAGACGAGATCGCCGGCGCTGGCCGGCAGGAACTTGCAGCGTGTTCATGGCTTGACCGATAGGTCGCTTCACTGGCCTCGCTTCGTCGACGAGCTTTTTCGATGGCTTCATCGTCGGGCTGTATCGACGAGCTTTGTCGATGCCGTCATCGACATCGACCAGCTCCACAGAGCTCGACGTGTTTCACCGAGTCCGATCAGGCGACAGGCCGGCAGCAGGCTCGTTGGTCATGGCCTTGTTCGACAGTGTCACCAGCATAGACTGGCATGCAAGATTCGGCTTTTGCTGAAATGGCTTTATCCACATAATGCTCATCAATGCTTAGCAGCAAAGCCGTTTGCCGCCTGACGAATACCCGGGCGCGCGTCGGTAACTTCCTTGGGAGCGCAGCGAACCACTGGTAAAATGTCTGCATGAATCCCAAGTCGCCCACGCTACCTGCCGACCTGCGCGACGATCCTCTCTACTACCTGCGTCACTTTCAGTTTGTGCTCGACTGGGTGATGGCACGCCACGCCGACCTGCTGGCAGAGCCAGAACAGCGCTTTATCATGGCCTTCGGCGAGCTGCCGGAGGCAGCCCAGGCGTTGCTGGTCCGCATGGTCTCGCGCAAGGGCGAGCTGTTTCGCACAAGTCGCCTGGTCTACACCGAGGTCGATGATCTCGAGCAGGCGCTGAGTCGACTGGCGGCGGCGCAGCTGGTGGAGCTTGATCCCGTGCTGAGTCTCGATGACCTGCTTGCACAGTTGCGCCTGCCCGAGGCTCGACGGGTCTTCGCCGAAACTGTGTCCGCTTGCGGTCTGCCCACCTCGGTCTCCAAGTCGCGTCTGTGCGAGGCGCTGGACGGCCAGTTCACGCCGCGGCGCTGGAGCGTCTGGTGGCCTGAGTCCGACGAGACCCTGGTGCGGGTCTCGGTGATGTCGGAGTGTGATCGACTGCGCCTGATGTTCTTCGGCAATCTGCGCCAGAGCTGGTCCGATTTCGTGATGGCCGAGCTTGGCCATATGCGCTATGAACGGGTGAGTTTCGATCCCGCGTCGCGGGGGTTTCAGCAGCGTCAGGAGGTGGATGCCTATCTCTGCCTGCATCGGCTGCGAGAGCGATTCGACGACGGCGAAGCCGTGGCTGATATCTGGTCGGCAGTACCAAGGTTGCCCGACGACAACCCCTGGCTCGCGGCGCGGCGGTCTCGCCTGCTGCTGCGTCTGGGCCAGCAGGCCCAGCGAGAGGGGCAGGCGGCGCTGGCGCTGGAGATCTTCTCCTTTGCTGGCCCGGGCGAAGCGCGGGTGCGTCGACTGCGCCTGCTGGAGCGAGAGGGCGAGCATTACCAGGCGTTGACGCTGGCGACCCAGGCGCTCGAGGCACCGCTGGACGACGCCGAGCGCCAGGCGCTTGCCCGGCTGGTGCCGCGATTGCAGCGCCGCCTGGGTCTGCCGGTGCTCAAGCCGGCAGCACAGGCGCCGCCGAAGAGCTGGAGCCTGAGCTTGCCGCCACAATCGCTGGCGGCCAGTGGCTCGGTGGAGCTGGCGCTGCGTGATCACCTGGCCCGGGATGAAGCCCCAGCCTTCTACGTCGAGAATCACCTCTTCGCCGGGCTCTTCGGGCTGCTCTGCTGGGACGTCATCTTCGCCCCCTTGCCGGGAGCCTTCTTTCATCCCTTCCATCGCGGGCCGGCGGATCTGTATCGGCCAGACTTCGTATCGCGGCGGCGTGATCGCTTCGATGCCTGCCTGGAGGCGCTGGCGAGCGGCGACTACCGCGAGCGTATCAGGGCCCGCTGGCGCGACAAGCAGGGGCTGGCCAACCCCTTCGTCTACTGGGAAGTGCTCGACGAAGCCTTGCTGGAACTGGCACTTCACTGTATTGCGCCTGAACACCTGGCGGTGCTGTTCGAGCGCCTTCTCGAGGATCTCAAGGCCAACCGATCTGGCTGGCCGGACCTGATCCAGTTCTTTCCCGATGCTGGGCAGGGCCAGCCCCGCTATCGTCTGATCGAGGTCAAGGCGCCAGGTGACCGGCTGCAGGACAACCAGCGACGTTGGCTTGAGCACTTCCAGTGCCACGGCATTCCGGTGTCGGTGTGCCACGTGAGGTGGTCCGATGGCTGAGGGGTTTTCATCGTCTGACGATGCCGAGACAGCTACCTCGGACACGGCCGAGTCGGTCTCTCTCCGCGTCGGCGTGCGCGAACTGTGCGAGTTCACCGGTAGACGCGGTGATCTGGATCACCGCTTCACCCCGGCCCCCAGCTCGCGGGAAGGGATAGAGGGCCATGCCCGCGTCGTGGCCCGACGTGGCGAAGGCTACCGCAGTGAGGTGATGGTGGTCGCCACCCTCGAGGGACTCAAGGTCCAGGGGCGCATCGACGGTGTGGCCGAGAACGGTGGGCGACTCGAAGAGATCAAGACCCACCGGGGACGCCTGGAACGCATGGCCGACAATCAGCGCGCGTTACACTGGGCCCAGGTGCGGGCCTACGGCGCACTTTGGTGCCGCCAGCAGGGGCGCGAGCGGATTACCCTGGCGCTGGTCTATCTGGATCTGGTCAGCGGTCGCGAGACTTGCCTGAGCGTCGAGGCCGAGGCCGCCACGCTGTGGCAGGAGCTTGAGTCGGCCTGTCGCGCCTATCGAGCCTGGGCGCTGGCCGAAGCCTCACATCGCCGGCGGCGAGATGAAGCGCTGGACCGTCTAACGTTTCCCTACCCTGCGTTCAGGCCTGGGCAGCGCGAGATGGCCGAGACCACCTACAAGGCCGTCGCCACTGGCCGGGATCTGCTGATCGAGGCGCCTACAGGCATCGGCAAGACGCTGGGGAGTCTGTTCCCGCTGCTCAAGGCGATGCCCCGCCAGGCGCTGGACCGCGCCGCCTTTCTGACCATGAAGACCACCGGCCGACAGCTGGCGCTGGCGGCACTGGCGCAGCTCGACCCTGGCCCACAGCGCAAGCTGCGCACGCTGGAGCTGATCGCTCGGGACAAGGCCTGCGAGCATCCGCAACTGGCCTGCCACGGAGATAGCTGTCCTCTGGCTGAGGGCTTCTACGACCGACTGCCGGAGGCGAGGCAGGCGGCAGTGGAGCAGGGCTGGCTAGATCGTGACGGGCTCAGGCAGGTGGCGCTTGAGCATCGCGTCTGCCCCTACTACCTGGGCCAGGAGATGGCTCGCTGGTGCGATCTGGTGGTCGGCGACGTCAATCACTATTTCGACTCGAGCGCGCTGTTGCACGGCTTGGCCCAGGCGCGACAGTGGCGCCTGGGTGTGCTGGTGGACGAAGCCCACAACCTGATCGAGCGTGCCCGTGGCATGTACTCGGCGAGCCTCGACCAGCGCCGTCTTGCTCGTTTGCAAAAGGAGGCGCCGGGGGCGCTGCGCCAGCCTCTGGCCAGGGTGATCAAGCAGTGGCAGGCACTGGTGCGTCAGCACGGCGGAGAGGACCCGGGCAGTCGCGAAGCGCCATGCTGGTTTGCCCTCGACGCCTTGCCGGCGGAGTTGATCGGCTCCCTTCAGGGACTCTGTGGTGCCATCGGCGACCACCTGGGCGAGCATCCGGAGGACACCCAGCCGGCGCTGACCGACTGCCTGTTCGAGGCGTTGGCCTTCGTTCGGCTGGCGGAGCGTTTCGGTGATCATTCGCTGTGCGAGCTCACCCGTCACGGGCGCGGGCGGGCACGACTGGCCATCGTCAACCAGGTGCCCGCCGACTTCCTGCGGCCCCGTTTCGCCGCGGCTCACGCAAGCGTGCTGTTTTCCGCGACCCTGGCGCCACCACGCTATCAGATCGACCTGCTGGGGCTAGCCGAGGACACGGTATGGTCCGAGGTCGCGTCGCCTTTTGTCGCCGAGCAGCTCGAGGTGCGGGTGTGCGCGCAGCTGTCTACCCGCTACCGCGATCGGAAGCGATCCCTGCCGGGAATACTCGACGTCATGAGCGAGCAGTACCGTCGACGTCCCGGCCACTATCTGGCGTTCTTCTCGAGCTTCGCCTACCTGGAGCAGGTGCGAGAAGCCCTGGCCGAGGCCCATCCCGACATTCCTCAGCGCACTCAGCGACGCGCCATGAGCGAGGCGGAGCGGGAGGCCTTTCTGGAGGACTTTGTGCCAGGGGGTGAGGGAATCGCCTTCGCGGTACTCGGAGGCGCCTTCGCCGAAGGCGTCGACCTGCCCGGCGAGCGTTTGATCGGTGCCTTTGTCGCCACCTTGGGGCTACCCCCCAGCGATGCCCGCCAGGAGGCGCTGAAGACACGCCTCGAGCAACGCTTCGGTCGCGGTGACGACTACGCCTATCGTATCCCCGGGCTGATCAAGGTGGTCCAGGCGGCCGGGCGGGTCATTCGCGGGCCCCAGGATACCGGCACCCTGGTATTGCTGGACGATCGCTTCGCCAGGCCTGAGGTGCAGGCGAGGCTGCCCCGCTGGTGGGAAACGGCCCGGCGCTGACGTCGTCCCTGTGTCTGACCTGTCGCTGCCCTTGTCCGTTCTCTGCCCTTGCCTGGGCAGACTGGCCGTCGACGTGGCCGGTGAATGGCAGGGCAAGCGACTTCTGGCATGAGGGCCGGAGGTTCTGGCACTAGGGCCGGAGGTCAGGACTCGTTGGCCGAGCGCTTGGTGTCGTCGCCATCCGAGGCTTGGCGCCGGGGGATTTCCTCGACCCGGGTCAGGATGTCCTCGTCGGCCTCGAACAGGGTCTCGAGCTCCTTGGCTGCCTGTCGCACCGTCTGCATCTGCTTCTTCTCGTTGCCGAAGACCTCGAGCTGACGCCGCAGGGTCTCCTCGTCGTGGGGGCGGAAGGTGTCGATGGTGTGCTGGGCCTGGTCGCGGGGCACACCGAGCCCGATCAGCACCTCACGGGTCATTTCCAGGCTCGCCGGCAGCAGCTCACGAAGGATAAAGCCGACCTTGGCACGCATCAGCAGTTGGGCATGGTGACGATCTCGGGCACGTGCATAGATCTTGAGGTGGGGGAAGCGCTTGCTGGCGCGATGGATGATGCGCATCGAGATATCCGGATCGCCGACCGCGACCACCAGCACCTGGGCATGACGCGCGCCGGCGGCATCCAGCAGGTCCAGTCGGGTAGCGTCGCCGTAGTACACCTTGTTGCCGTAGCGACGCACGAAGTCGACGTGGTCGGCATTGATGTCGAGGACGGTGTAGGGGATCTCGAGCCCTTGAAGCGCACGCCCCATGATCTGACCGAAGCGACCGAAGCCGACCAGAATGATGCGTGGGGAATCATCGTCCATGGCATCGAAGTCACGCTTGGGCCGAGGCTTCTTGAACAATGGCCGAACCAGCCGTTCGTGGCCCAGAAACAGGATCGGTGTGGCCGCCATGGACAGCGACACTACCAGCACCAGAACGTGCACGAGGTCCTGCGCCAGCAAGGCGGCGGAACCCGCGGCGGTCAACAGCACGAAGGCGAATTCTCCGCCCTGTGACAACAGCACGCCGAGGGTGATGGTCTCGCGCCAGCCGCAGCGGTAGACCCGAGCGGCGATCATCAAGCTGGCGCCCTTGGCCAGCAGCAGCAGCGCGGTCAGCCCCAGCACCAGCCCAGGGGACTGTGCCAGCAGGCCGACCTTGGCGGTCATGCCCACCGCCATGAAGAATAGCCCCAGCAGCAGACCGCGAAACGGTTCGATGTCGGCCTCGATGCTGTGGCGATACTCGGAATCGGCCAGCAGGATACCGGCGATAAAGGCGCCAAGTGCCATGGACAGCCCGGCGAGCTCCATCAGCAGGGCGGCACCGATCAGTACCAGCAACGACATGCCGGCGAACACTTCGCGGCTGTCGGTGGCTGCGGCCAGGCGGAACAGCGGCGGCAGCAGCTTGCGCCCGCCAAAGATCAGACCGGTGAAGGCGACGACGGCGATGGCGACTTCCTTGAGCACCGCAGTCATGCCGCCGCTGACCAGCGAGTCGGCGGCAAGGATCGGAATCACCGCCAGTACCGGAATGGCCGCCATGTCCTGGAACAGTAGCAGCGCAAAGGCATGGCGTCCGTGGCGGCTGTTGAGTTCCTGGC
The DNA here is from genome assembly GCF_040070555.1 of Halomonas sp. H10-59. NCBI lineage: Bacteria > Pseudomonadati > Pseudomonadota > Gammaproteobacteria > Oceanospirillales > Halomonadaceae > Halomonas > Halomonas sp. H10-59. The sequence goes on along the minus strand of NZ_CP098828.1, from coordinate 4,037,572 downwards.
GCTCGCCCAGCAGGTGTAGTACCAGTGGCGTAGAGCAAAGCCCCAGACTGAAGCCCACCACCGCCGCCGCCACCGGCGGAAGGCCCAGTGCCAGGGCGGTCAGGCCCAGCACCAGGGTAGTGATGGCCACCTGCAAGCTGCCAAAGCCGAACACCGCCTTGCGCATCAGCTTGAGCCGTGCCGGTTTCAGCTCCAGGCCGATGACGAACAGCAGAAAGACGATACCGACCTGCGAAAACTGCAGTACCCCTTCGGCGTCCGGTACCAGGCCGAGGGCCGAGGGACCGATCAGCACGCCGGCGATCAGGTAGCCGAGCACTTCCCCCAGGCCAAGGCGTTTGATGATCGGGACCACCAGCACCGCCGCAGTGAGAAAGATCAAGACGTTGAGAAGCAGCGCGGTGGCCAAGGTCGGGTCTCCAGGGCGGCTCGTGGGTGGGCCCCATAGCATACCTGATGTCACCGGCATGCATGTTATGCCAATAGCAGCGTGGGCGCTGGGGCGGGGCTCTGTTGCAGGAGGGCTCTGTTACAGGGCGTTGATGCAGGGCTCTGAGGCGGAGCTTTGCTGCGGTGTGCTGGTGCCGGGGCTGGTTCGCGGTGCTGGACAGCCCCCGGCGTCACGGCACCTTTAGCGCCGTGGACCGCAGCGGGGGTTTTTGTTCATTCGGACGAGAGGCTGTCCTCACCGAGGGCGACATAGCCTGGCAGCGCCTGGATGCGCTGGATCCAGGCACGAATGCCGGGAAAGGCGCCGAGATCGAAGCCGCCTTCGTGGGCCACATGGGTGTAGGCGTAGAGCGAGATGTCGGCGATGGTGGGGTGCTCGCCCACCAAAAAGGGCGTAGCCTCCAGCTGACGCTCCATGACGCCGAGCGCCTTGTAGCCGCCTTGCTGCTTGGCATCGAATTCGGCCCGCCGGTCCTCCGGCAATCCGAGGTAGAGCGAGATGAAGCGCGCCACGGCGATGTAGGGCTCATGACTGTACTGTTCGAAGTATTGCCACTGCAGCACTTTGGCATGGCGGTAACGATCCTCGGGCAGCCACTCACTGCCGCTGGCCAGGTAGTGGAGGATAGCGTTGGATTCCGCCAGAAAGCGTCCATCATCCAGCTCGAGCAGGGGGATCTTGCCGTTGGGGTTGCGGCCCAGGAAGTCTTCTTCGCGGGTGTCCCCGGCCAGGATGTCGATGCCTATCCACACCATGCGAATGTCCAGCAGCGATGCCAGCAGCTTGATCTTGTAGCAGTTTCCCGAGCGTGTATCGCCGTAGAGATTCATGGAGGTGTCCCCTGGTGCATGGATGAAGAGTCTATGGTGTCACTATTGCGGGAGGCGGGAAGGTCGACAGCGCGATTCGGCACTGAGCGACGCTGCGGGAGTCGCAGTGGCATCTGGCAGCTTCTATCCTGTTCCAGGCGGTCAGGGCCGCCCCGTACCGAAGGGTAGTCTAACCCTTGTAGCATGGAGCTGCGCCCCAGTAGCAAGAGCGGCAAGAGCGGCAATAGTGTCGAGAGCGGCCAAAAGGGCAAGCGCGGCGTGAGCGGCAGGATGGGCAAGAGCGTCGAGCTGGCCCGACTCGAAGTCAAGGATGCCGGAGGTAAGGCGATGGATGACAGGCGTGCCGCAAGGTGGCCAGCACGACTGCTTGGCCTGTTGGTGCTGGCGACAGCGTTGGTTGCACTGGCCGCCGGGGGCTACCTGCTGGCGCTGGGGGGCTCGGCGTACTACGTGCTGGCAGCGGGGGGGCTGGCGCTGACGGGATGCGGCCTGATGGCACGATGGAGCCTCGCCCCGGGGCTTTACGCTTTACTGCTTGGAGCAACCCTTGGCTGGGCGCTGTGGGAAGTGGGGCTGGACGCCTGGCGCCTGCTGCCGCGTCTGGGCCTGCCGGCATTGCTGGGGCTGGTGCTGCTGTTGCCCTGGTTCGCCCGCGGTGCCTACGCCTTCTGCAGGCAGGCGCTGGCATTGATGACGTTCTCTTGCTTGTCCTTGCTGCTGTTACTGGCCTTTCTCCCTGCTGTCGAACCGTCCTTGTCTTCGCGTCCCGAGAGTCCTGGCTCCTCGGTGCCCAAGGCCCCGGCAAACCCCCAGGGTGAGTCCGCCACTGGCCTTGATGCGCTATGGCGTCTCGAGCTGGAGCAGGAGAGGGCGGAGGCAGAGACAGAGACAGAGAACCACTTGGCCACCGCCTTCCCTCTGGTCATCATCGACGACCGACTGATTGTCTGTACCTCGGGCGGCATCGAAGCTCGCATGGTCGCTACCGGCGAGCGTCTTTGGTCACACCCGAACAGCGACGGAAAGGGCAACGAGGACAATATCGAGCCGCTGGGGCCCTGTCGCACGCTTGCCTATCACGATGCCGCTGAGCGAACGCAGGATATGGTCGAGGGCGTCTTTGCGCCTACCCCCGGGGAGGGCGAGCCGGATCCCCTGGAAATGTCGGCGACCCATGAAGGTGCCGGGGAAGAGGGGGTCGCGGAAAGCGATCTGGTCTGTCCGCAGCGGCTGTTCGTTGTCACCCGAGATCGGCGCTTGCTGGCGCTGGATGCCGACACCGGCAGACACTGCGAGAGTTTCGGCACCGACGGCCAGGTCGACCTGGCCGAAGTGGCTGACGTGGCTGACGTGGCTGACGCGGCTGACGCGGCTGACGTAAGTGCCGACACATCCGCCGAGGTGCTGAAGGGAGCCGCCGGCATCCAGGTCATCTCGCGACTGGTACTGCTGACGGGGTTCGGCCCCGAGGTGGTGGCGCTGGACATCGCCACCGGCGATCGCATCTGGCGCTGGCGGCCCGAGACGCCAGGCGCCGACAACCTTCGCATCGTCGCCGTCGATGAGGCCCAGGGCCTGCTGATGGTGGCTGCCCCTGCTGACCCTGCTGACCCTGCTGCCTCTGGGGCCGAGCGCCGCCCGGACAACGTCCGAGATGAGAGTGAGCAGGGTTCGGGAGGCCGGGTGACGGCGCTGGAGGTGACCACCGGCGAACCGCTATGGACGCGAGCGCTGGATCTTGCCCCCACGCCCGGCGAGGGGGCGATGCCTGTCGATGCGGCGATTACAGCGTCGACGGCAGCAAAGGACGTTGTCATGGTCAGCCTGGACGATAGACCCCAGGCCGCGGTGGTGGCGACGAGCGAGGGCCGGCTGTTGATGTTGGACATGCCCAGCGGGGAGACCCTGGCGTCGCTCGACCTGAGGCCACCACCGCCACTGTCGGCAGAGACCTGGCGAACCCCGCCCTCTGACCCGAAGGCACTGCGCGAACGCGACATGTGGGGACTTTCGCCGATGGATCAACTGCTTTGCCGTATTCGTCTGCGGGCCAGGGACAGCGCTGGGCCAGTCACCTTGCCGGCGTCGCTGGAGCGGCTGATCCGACCGACGCTACCCTTGGCGTCACCCCGTGTGGCGCTGAGGCTCGGCCCGGATGGGCAAGCGCTCTACGCCAGCGTCGGCTCCCGTGGTGCCGACCCTCGTCATCCCTGGCTATCCTGCCGTACGCCTCCCTGGGGGGAGCTGGTCAAGGTCGAGTTGTCCGCGCTTTACGCTCTGCACGGCAGTGATGGTAGTGATGGTAGCGATAGATCGGCGATCGTCTGGCGTCGCACCGTCGGTGACCTCGACGTCGAACTGCCCCAGGAGTTGCGCTTGCCGTTCGAGCTTTCTTTGCCTGTCGGAACGGCGAACCTGTCCACGCCGATGATGCTCGCGGGTAGTTCCGGCGACGCAGCGGTGGTTGTCGCGGACCAGACAAGGTCAGTCGCGCTCTACGCCTTCGCTCTGGATGATGGTCGGGCATTGTGGCGCCAGCGAATGGTCGAGGGGGCGCGGGGTACAAGCCAACTCACTCACCAGGGCAGGAGCGAGGCGAACGTGGTGGCGCTTGTCCTGCCGCAAGGTGCAGCGCCTTCAGACCAGGCCGCCGAACTGGTGGTGTACGCAGCGCCCGAGGCTTTGCCCCAAGGGGGTGGCACGAAGTGAGCGAGGGCGGGCGTCGGTCCCGCCGCGCCCGGCCATGGCTATGCTGAAAAACAACATTGCAGGTTACGCAGGGGGCACCCATGAGAACCATGTTGATTGTCGTCGTCGGGGTGGTCGTGGTCCTGGTGTTGCTGTGGCGCTGTCCCAAGCCGCGACAGCACACCGCCATGTGGATATTCAGCCTCGCCTGGCTGGCGATATGCGCCTGGAACCTGAGCGTCGGGCTGTCGCACGGCTACGCCCTGGGCGAAGAGTTGCTGGTCCATGCGCTGCTTTACGGGGTACCCGTGGGGCTTGGCTGGTGGCGGGTGTGCAGGGAGCCGTCCTCGATCTGACTGGTGCAGGACAGAGGCTGGCGCTCTGTTCAGTCGCCGGGCGCCTTTTGTTTATAGTGGCCGGGGATCTTGACGCGCTCGCCATTGGGCAGCGTCTTTACGTGGGTGGGAACGTAGACTCGCTTGATGACACTCTTGGATGTCGCCATGACGGACCTCCTGCATGTTCCATGGAGAGGACCTCCGATAGTCCTCATCACTACCAGAGCCTGATGAGGTTGTAAATGAGAGCATATATCTTTTGTCATCAAATCACATTTGACCTGCATCAAGGGAAGCGACCATTGCCTGCGCAGCGAGTGCGTGGCTAGACCGATGAGCGCCCACGCCCCCCTGATCGAACATCGACACTATCCAGACCGAGTGTTGAGTGACCGCCACGACTTTCAGCAGCTGTTGCTGGGCCGCGGCGGCATGGTGGAACTGGAGGTTGGCGGACGTGGTCTGCGCGTAGGGCCGGGCGTATTGGCCCCGGTCCCCAGCGGCGAGACCCACCACTATCTCGCGCCGGGGGCCAACGACATTCTGGTGCTCGACCTGCCGGTGGCCTGGTGCCAGGCCCTGGGGGTGGAGGGGATCTTCGAAAACGAGCGAGCGAGGGGCTATCGCGCGCCGGCGAGCCTGGTCGAGGCCGCGCCCGCCCCGGGCGCCGGCGTCGAGGCGCTGGCCCGGTGGCTTTCCCGCCTGCAGCACGCGCTGGATGAAGGGCGCGGCAGGCCGCTCCCGGCGCCGCGTCTGCGTCTGCTCGAGCTGCTGCCAAGGCTACGCGGCGAGCTGGCCCACCCCTGGCGCGTCAAGGAGATGGCGGCGCTGTGCCACCTGTCCGAGGCGGTCTTCGCCCGTCAGTTTCGTGAGCTGCTCGGAGTGCCGCCGGCGGTCTGGCTGCGTCGTGAGCGGCTGGCCCTGGCGCGACAGTTGCTGGTCGCCCGGACTCGTTCCGGCTCGGCCATGGCCCTCAGCGAGGTCGCGCTGGTCTGCGGGTTCCACGACGCCGCCCACTTTTCCCGCGTCTTCCGCGAGGCCCATGACGTTTCTCCCGGCGCCTGGCGGCGTCAAGCCGCAACCGCCACGCACAACAGGTCAGAATCGTACAAGACCTAGTGTGGGCGGCTGGCCCACACTCGAGACCTCGGTGCTCTGGAGGTCTTTATGCGCTCTTCCTCTTCTTCATCTTCTTCCTCTGCCCAGGCGGGGGCATCCTCCGATGCGGTCGACATCTCGCGTAGGCGCGCCACCTGGATCGGTGCCACCACGGTGCTCAATTGGGCCATGCTGGCCCTCTTTACCCAGTTGTCGGGGCCCGTGCCACCGTTTCTGCTCACCGCCCTGGCGTTCGGCGTAGCCTTTGTGTGCTTTGTGGTCTATCAGTGCCTTCGCGGCGAGGCGGTGCTGGCGCCGATGCGCCAGCCGCCACTTGTCTGGGCGCTGGGCGTCGGCGGGCTGTTCGGCTACCACGCCCTCTACTTTATCGCCCAGCAGAACGCGCCGCCGGCCAACGCCGGCCTGATCAGCTATCTTTGGCCGCTGTTGATCGTGCTGTTTGTCGCTCTGCTACCCGGCGAGCGCCTGCGCGGGTTTCACGTGGTCGGCAGCCTGCTCGGTTTCGGCGGGGCGGTGCTGTTGATCGGCGGAGACGTCGACGCCGGCGGTAGCCTCCTGGGCTACGCCGCCGCCTTCGCCTGTGCCTTCGTCTGGAGTGGCTATTCGGTGCTGTCCCGGGCCACCCGCACGGTACCCACCGCCGCGGTGGGGGGCTTCTGTCTGGTCACCGCGATACTGGCGGCAGCGTGTCATCTGGCCTTCGAACCCGGCCGCTGGCCCCAGGGCAGCGACTGGTTCGGTGTCATCGCTCTCGGCCTGGGACCGGTGGGCAGCGCCTTTTTTACCTGGGATATCGGGGTCAAGCAGGGGGACCTGCGGCTGCTGGGTCTGCTGGCCTACTTCACGCCGCTGCTGTCGACCCTGGTGCTGGTGGTGACCGGCTTCGCCGCGCCTACCCTGTGGCTTGCCGGGGCGGCGGTGCTAATCACCCTTGGGATGCTGATCGGCAGCGGCTGGATTGGGCGTAGAAGGTCGTCCCGGGCGTCGGACTGATACCCAGCCGGGCGACTGTATCCTTGGGACAATAGGGAGCCTCAAGCGCGTCTTTCAAACTGGCCTCGGCGTTCGACAATAACGTCGGTCTTCAAGGAGGACGCCAGTCATGAAAGAACACGATTTCGAACTACGTTTTCGACTGCCCCGAGGGGTGAACCCCGAGGATCTCGCCGAGCGGCTGTGTGACGACGGCTGCCGCGACGCCCTGGTCGGCAGGGCCCACGATGATGAAATCGCGCTGCAGTTCTGCCGCGCGGCGGCCTGCTCCGGCGAGGCCATGCGCAGTGCGCTGCAGGATGTGATCAGGGTGGAGCCCAAGGCGAGGTTGCTGGTCAGCCGCTAGGGCTTGCCTGAAGACGCCGACGACGCCGGCAGAGCGCTCGATACACGCAAGGCCCGGTGACGGGCCTTGCGCATTTTTATGCCAGTGAGGCCGTCGTCAATGACTCCTGACGCGATGGCGCGACAAGCGGGTAAAGCAGATCGGTGGGGTACTGGCCGTGCTCATGCGGTCGGTATCGGGCTGCGCCCGCCAGCCGCGATATAGCGCCCAGCGCTTCAAGGCGTCCAGGTTGAGGTGCGGGTGGTGCTCGTCGCGGGGATCGTACTCGGGGGAAGGAAAGGCGTGGGCCAGGTGGTCGTAGCGGGCCAGGGCGCGTTCGCCGCCGTGGGCGGCCAGAGCCCGGTCCAGGGCGGACTGCCAGGCGCGGGTGTCATGCTGCTGGGGTCTTCCATTGGAAACAGCCATGCTGTTGCCCTCCTGAAATCACGTCAGAACATTGGTGGTGTCGCCATTCCCTGGTGGGGTTGTCGGTGGAGTGAAGGAAAGACGCCCGAGCCGTCAGGCCCGGGCGTCGTCTCGATCAATCCCAGCTCAGCGCGCCGCCGACCTGATACTCGGTGACGCGGGTCTCGAAGAAGTTCTTCTCCTTGCGCAGATCGATGATTTCGCTCATCCACGGGAAGGGGTTCTGGGCACCCGGGAACTGCTCCTTCAGGCCGATCTGGGCCAGGCGACGGTTGCAGATGAAGTGCAGGTACTCCTCCATGATCGCCGCGTTCATGCCCAGCACGCCGCGGGGCATGGTGTCGCGGGCGTAGCTGATCTCGAGCTCGGTGCCCTCGAGGATCATCTGGGTGACCTCGTCCTGGAACTCCGGGGTCCACAGGTTCGGGTTCTCGATCTTGATCTGGTTGATCATGTCGACACCGAAGTTCAGGTGCATCGACTCGTCGCGCAGGATGTACTGGAACTGCTCGGCCACGCCGGTCATCTTGTTGCGCCGGCCCATGGACAGGATCTGGCTGAAACCGCAGTAGAAGAAGATGCCTTCGGTGACACAGTAGAAGGCGATCAGGTTACGCAGCAGCTCCTGGTCGGTCTCGACGGTGCCGGTCTGGAAGTCAGGACGGGCCAGCGACTGGGTGTGCTTGAGGCTCCAGGCGGACTTGGCGGCGACCGACGGGACCTCGCGGTACATGTTGAAGACTTCGCCCTCATCCATGCCCAGCGACTCCACGCAGTACTGGTAGGCGTGGGTGTGGATCGCTTCCTCGAAGGCCTGGCGCAGCAGGTACTGGCGGCACTCCGGGTTGGTGATCAGGCGATACAGCGCCAGCACCAGGTTGTTGGCGACCAGCGAGTCGGCGGTGGAGAAGTAGCCCAGTGAACGTTCGACGATGCGGCGCTCGTCGGCGGTCAGGCCGTCGTTGCTCTTCCACAGCGCGATGTCCGCGTTCATGTTCACTTCCTGGGGCATCCAGTGGTTGGCACTGCCGTCCAGGTACTTCTGCCAGGCCCACTCGTACTTGAACGGCACCAGCTGGTTCAGGTCCGCACGGGCGTTGATCATCTTCTTGTCGTCGACCTCGATCCGGGCGGCGCCCATCTCGAGTTCCTCGAGGCCGGCGGCCACGTCGAGTTCTTCCAGCGACTTGCGTGCCCGGGCCATGCGGTCCTGGTCGGCAGCCTGGTAGTTGCCGGCGCTTTCGCGCACCTCATCCGTTGCCTCGGCAGCCGGAGCCGGGGTCGGCTCGGGGGCCTTCTTCGGCTCAGGCACTTCTGCGGTGGCGGTGTCGTCCTCGTGGAACTCGTCCCAGTTCAGCATTGTTGCGGTCTCCCGATCATCTGATCGGCCGACGCGCCTGGCGTCGGCGTGGGGTTGTCTGGTGGCCCCGGCGGTGCCGGGGCGAGGTGTGCGGGCCTGGCCCGCACGTCCGTCATGGCGTTGTCGCCGGTGTTACTGGCAGGCCTCACAGCCCAGCTCGTCGATTTCCCCGGCGGACGGCGGACGCTGGCCACCCTTGCCCTTGAGGAAGTCGTCGATGCCGCGGGGCTCTTCGGCTGCGGGTGCCGGCGCCGGTGCGGCCGCCTGGGGTGCGGTGCCGTTGGAGACGGCGTTGAGCTTGCCGCGGTCCACGGTGGACTTCTCCACCGAGGTGGCGCCGAGGGCGCGCAGGTAGTAGGTGGTCTTGAGGCCACGGAACCATGCCATGCGGTAGGTCACGTCGAGCTTCTTGCCGGACACGCCCTGAATGTAGAGGTTCAGCGACTGGGCCTGGTCGATCCACTTCTGGCGCCGTGCGGCGGCTTCGACCAGCCACTTGGGCTCGACCTCGAAGGCGGTGGCGTACTTGGCCTTGAGGTCGTCCGGGATGCGGTCGATGGGCTGGACGCTGCCGTCGTAGTACTTGAGGTCGTTGATCATGACCTCGTCCCACAGGCCGCGTTCCTTGAGGTCGTTGACCATCCAGGAGTTGACCACGGTGAACTCGCCGGACAGGTTCGATTTCACGAACAGGTTCTGGTAGGTCGGCTCGATCGACTGGGTCACGCCGCAGATGTTCGAGATGGTCGCGGTGGGGGCGATGGCCATCACGTTGGAGTTGCGCATGCCCTGGCTGCGCACCTTGTCACGGATGCGATCCCAGTCCTGGGTCTGGCTGGTGTCGACCTCGATGTACTGCTCGCCACGCTCGGCCTTGAGCTTGTCGACGGAGTCGATCGGCAGCACGCCCTGGCTCCACAGCGAGCCCTCGAAGCTCTCGTAGCGTCCGCGCTCGGCGGCCAGGTCGCTGGAGGCCTCGATGGCGTGGTAGCTGATCAGCTCCATGGAGCGGTCGGCAAAGGCCACCGCCTCGCCGCTGGCGTAGGCGATGCCCTGGGCGTACAGCGCGTCCTGGAAGCCCATCAGGCCAAGGCCCACCGGGCGGTGCTTGAAGTTGGAGTTGCGCGCCTGGGGCACCGCGTAATAGTTGATGTCGATGACGTTGTCGAGCATCCGCACCGCGGTGCGCACGGTCTTCTTGAGCTTGTCGTTGTCGAGCTCGCCGTCGACCACGTGCTGCGCCAGGTTGATCGAGCCCAGGTTGCACACCGCGATCTCGTCGGGCGAGGTGTTGAGGGTGATCTCGGTGCACAGGTTGGAGCTGTGGACCACGCCGGCGTGGCTCTGGGGGCTGCGAATGTTGCAGGCATCCTTGAAGGTGATCCAGGGATGGCCGGTCTCGAACAGCATCGACAGCATCTTGCGCCACAGGTCCTTGGCCTTGACCCGCTTGAACAGCTTGAGCTGACCGTTGCGGGTCATCTCCTCGTACTCGGCATAGCGCTTCTCGAAGGCCACGCCGTACAGGTCATGCAGGTCCGGGCAGGTGGACGGCGAGAACAGGGTCCACTCCTCGTCATTGAACACCCGCTTCATGAACAGGTCCGGCACCCAGTTGGCGGTGTTCATGTCATGGGTACGACGACGGTCATCGCCGGTGTTCTTGCGCAGCTCGAGGAATTCCTCGACATCCAGGTGCCAGGTCTCGAGGTAGGCGCAGACGGCACCCTTGCGCTTGCCGCCCTGGTTGACCGCGACGGCGGTGTCGTTGACCACCTTGAGGAAGGGGACCACACCCTGGGACTTGCCGTTGGTGCCCTTGATGTAGGAGCCCAGCGCACGCACCGGGGTCCAGTCGTTGCCGAGACCGCCGGCCCACTTGGACAGCATGGCGTTGTCGCGGATCGCGCCGTAGATGCTCTCGAGGTCATCCGGCACGGTGGTCAGGTAGCAGCTGGAGAGCTGGCTGCGCACGGTGCCCGCGTTGAACAGGGTCGGGGTGGAGGCCATGTAGTCGAAGCTGGAGAGCAGCTCGTAGAACTCGATGGCCCGGGTCTCGCGGTCGTCCTCGTTCAGCGCAAGGCCCATGGCCACACGCATGAACATCACCTGGGGCAGCTCGTAGCGCACGTCATCGCGGTGGATGAAGTAGCGGTCGTACAGGGTCTGCAGGCCCAGGTAGGTGAACTGGTTGTCGCGGCTGTGGTCGAGCGCCTCGCCCAGACGTTCCAGGTCGAAGTTGGCAAGCTCGGGGTCGAGCTGCTCGAACTCGATGCCACGCTCGACGTAGCGCACGAAGGCCGGCTTGTAGAGCTCGGCCATGTCGCCGTAGGTGGCGTCCTCGGCCACGTCGAGGAATGACAGCGCCTCGCGGCGCAGGTTGTCCTGCAGCAGACGAGCGGTGACGTAGGTGTAGTTCGGGTCCTTCTCGACCAGCGTGCGAGCGGTCATCATCAGCGCCTGGGACACGCCATCGATGGTCACACCGTCGTACAGGTTCTTCAGCGAGTCCTGGACGATCTTGTTGGGGTCGACGTTCTCGAGGCCTTCGCAGGCGTCGAACACCAGGGTCTCGATACGCCCCAGGTCCAGCGGACGACGGCTGCCGTCGGCGGCGGTGACGTTGAGGGTCGGGTGCGGCTTCTCGATGCCGCTTTCCTCGCGGGCGCGGGCGTGTTCTTCGCGGTACAGCACGTAGGCACGGGCGACCTTCTGCTCGCCGCTGCGCATCAGCGCCAGCTCGACCTGGTCCTGAATATCCTCGATGTGCACGGTGCCGCCGTCGGCCAGGCGACGGGCAAAGGTCTGCTCGATGGCCTCGGCGGATTCCTTGACGAAGTCACGGACCCGGCTAGAGGTGGCGGCATTGTCCCCCTCGACGGCGATGAATGCCTTGCTGATGGCCACGGCGATCTTGCCGGCGTCGAAGGGCACCACGTCCCCGGTGCGCTTGATCACGCGCAGCGTGTCGGGGGCGGTGACGGAGACGGACGGTCGGTCCGGGCTAGCGAGGGTATCCATGGCGCCGAGGCTCCCTATGAGGTAAAAAAAGTCGTGAAAACAGGCGTGACTAACTGCGAGAAAGAGGCAGTTGACAGGCTTCTGTGATATTGCTAGAGACACATGATGTGGTGTCTCTCTGGATATTCGGACACAAGATAGTGTGCTTCTTGCCCGTCATCAAGTGGATAAGTCTGTGGATGAGGTGTGGTCATCAAGGGGGCAACTGGGCACAACCGGCGTGGGCGCCGTGGTGGCGGCCTTGATGCGCATCAGGGCGAGGGCAGGCGACAGCGCAAAATTCGGGTATCCTTGTGTTATCGCGTGTGACATTGCTCAGCACCAGTCATTCGGCCAGGTTGGATAATGCCCGGCATTCGCCAAAAGGAATGAGACCCCCTATGGAAGAACGTTCAGAGCAACGAGAACAGGATCACGTACTTATCATCGAAGATGATGAGCGTCTCGCTGGTCTGACGCGGGACTACCTCGAAGCCAACGGCTTCCGAGTGAGCCTGGAGGATGACGGCGGTCGCGGCGTCGATCGTATTCTGTCGCTGCAGCCGGATCTGGTGATTCTGGATCTGATGCTGCCGGGCGAGGATGGCCTGTCGATCTGTCGTCGTGTTCGCAGCGACTACGGTGGTCCGATCCTGATGCTGACCGCGCGGACCGACGACATGGATCAGGTCCTGGGGCTCGAGATGGGCGCCGACGATTATGTGCCGAAGCCGGTGCAGCCGAGGGTACTGCTGGCACGCATGCGTGCCCTGCTGCGTCGTCTCGACGGAGCCGAGGTCAGTGGCGAAAGCCGCTTGACGTTCCAGGACCTGGAAATCGACAACGCCACCCGCGAGGCCTGGCTAAAGGGCGAGCGTATCGATCTGACCAGCGCCGAGTTCGACCTTTTGTGGCTGCTGGCCAGCCATGCCGGTCGGGTGCTGACCCGCGAAGAAATCTTTTCCCAGTTGCGTGGCATCCGCTACGACGGCCAGGACCGCTCCATCGACGTGCGGGTGTCGCGGATTCGGCCCAAGATAGGCGATGACCCCCATCATCCGCACCGCATCAAGACGGTCAGGAGCAAGGGCTATCTGTTCGTGAAGGACAGCTGAACCCATGCGTCGCGCCCTGGCCGACAGTACCTTCCTGCGGGTCTACGTCATGCTGGCGGCGACCCTGGTGCTGGCGCTCGGCGTGGCGATGGTGGGCATGACGCTGATCGACAAGGTGCGCATCGAGCACTATCGCGAACAGCTGGCCGAGGCGCCCATGCACCTGTTGGCGACGATGATCGACAGCATGCCGCGGGGCGAGCGGCGTGAGTGGATGGCCGAGAAGTCCGAGGCGCTGGACATGTCGATGTCGATCGTGCCCCTGTCGTCGCTGTCGCCGAGCTACTTCACCCGTCTTCGACTGCAGCGCGGCGGCGTGCTGGTCGGGCGTGACAGTCCCCATGAGTGGCGCTTCTGGCGGCTGATGCCCGCCGGTGGCGCGGTCCTGCAGGTGTCGCTGTCCGGCATGTCGGAGCGCCAGTTGCGGGGCCTGACCCAGCTCAGCGGGGAATGGCTCGCCAGCCTGCCGGCGGGGGCGCGCCAGGCGAGCATCGACAGCATGACCCGCGGCGACCTGCCGGTATCGATCAGCCAGTCCCCTCCGGATATCCTCGAGCCACGTCAGCGCAACCGCCTGGCCGGTGGCGAGGTGATGATGCAGCTACTGCCCGAGCACTGGTCGGTGGTGCTGTTCATGCAGGTGACGCCGCCTGGCGAAGCCCCCTTCTGGCTGACGGTAGGGCCGATGGCCAGCTACGAGGCGCTTCCGCCGGCGCTGTTGGCGTCGATGCTGGTGCTGCTGATGGGCGCACTGGCGATCGTCATCTACCTGATCGTGCGAGGTATCGAGGCGCGCATGGCGCGACTCGAGATGGCAGCCACCCGGCTTGCCAGCGGTCGCCTCGATACCCGGGTCAAGGTCGAGAGCGGCGACTTTCTCGGGCGTGTCGGCATGGCCTTCAACGGCATGGCCTCCCAGGTGCAGTCGCTGTTGCGGGCCCAGCAGGACATGATCCGGGCAGTGTCCCACGAACTCAGGACGCCGGTGGCGAGGATTCGCTTTGCGGTGCAGATGGTCGAGGACATGTCCGAGGACGCCCTGGTCAGGCGCCAGTTGCAGGGGGTCGACAGCGACATCGACGAACTCGACGATCTGATCGACGAAATCCTCACCTATGCGCGCCTCGACAGCGAGACCATCCACGGTGTCGAAGCTTCGCCGGAACCGGTGGAGCTGCGTGACATCTGCGAGCGGGTGATCGACTCCCTGATGCCGTTGCACGGCAATCTTGACGTGCGTCTGTCTGCGGGGCCGGAGATCGAGGTCCACGCCGATTCCCGCTATCTGCAGCGGGCCACCCAGAACCTGGTGGCCAACGCCTGCCGCCACGCCCGCACCCGGGTCAAGGTCAGCCTGCTCGACGAACCCAACCAGGTGAGGGTCGACGTGGAGGACGATGGGGAAGGGGTCCCGCCGGAGGCGCGCCAGGATATCTTCAAGCCCTTCGCCCGCCTGGACGACAGCCGAACCCGCCGCTCCGGCGGCTACGGGCTGGGGCTGTCCATCGTGCAGAAGGTGATGGCCTGGCACGGCGGCACCGTCAGCGTGGACGAGAGTCCCGGCCTGAAGGGCGCGCGATTCTCGCTGATCATCCCCCGCCGGGTATGAGAATCTGCCCGCGGGCCAACCTGAATGCCGGTGAACGGCCCCTGTTTCGGGCGGGCCTGATTCGTTCAGCGCCTCGACGATGCTTCCTGCTCAGGCCGGCTTGATCCCTTCCAGCACCGCAAAGGATGTCTCCCGCTCAGGCAGGCTTGATCCCTTCCAGTACCGCAAAGGACGTCTCCCGCGCGGTGCGCAGGAAGTCGACCATCCACGGGGCTTCCCGGATGTCCTCGCGGATCGCTGCTGGAATAGAGAGTGTGCTCCCGTCTTTCAGGCCGGCTTGATCCCTTCCAGCACCGCAAAGGACGTCTCCCGCGCGGTGCGCAGAAAGTCGACCATCCAGGGGGCTTCCCGGGTGTCCTCGCGGATCGCCGCGAAGAGCGTGCTCCAGACACCATCCTCGCCCAGCGCGACGGCCTTGACGTAGTCCCGCTCCAGGTACTCGGTCAGTGCCCAGTTGGGCAGCGCGCAGACTCCGCGACCGCTGGCCACCAGTTGCATCATCATGATCGTCAGTTCGGCGGTGCGCACCTCCCTGGGGGTGACGCCGGCCGGGTCGAGGAACTGGGTGAACACATCCAGACGCGAACGTTCCACCGGGTAGGTGATCAGGGTCAGGTCGGCCAGATCCTGGGGCGAGACGTGGGAGCGCCCGGCCAGGGCATGCTGACGCGCCACGGCGAGCAGGCCTTCGTAGCGAAACAGCGGCTCGTAGTGAACGCCGGGCAGGGGTTGGGGGTCGGCGGTGATCACCAGATCGAGCTGCTCGCGGGCCAGCGCCGGCAGCGGATCGAAGTGGTGGCCGCCGGGGATGTCGATCTCGACCTCCGGCCAATGGTCGCGGAAGTGATCCACGGTGGGCATCAGCCACTGAAAGCAGCTATGACACTCGATCGCCATGTGCAGGCGGCCCTGCTCGTTGCCGGCCAGGCGCGCCAGGTCACGCTCGGCCATGCGCACCTGGGGCAGGATCTGTTCGGCCAGGTTCAAAAGGCGCAGCCCGGCCCGGGTGAACTCCACCGGCCGGGTCTTGCGCAAGAACAGTGGCCCGCCCAGACGCTCCTCCAGATCCTTGAGCTGGTGGGACAGCGCCGACTGGGTCAGGTGGACCCGTTCGGCGGCCTCCACCAGGGAGCCGGCGTCGCGCAGCGCTATCAGAGTGCGCAGATGACGGAGTTCGAGCATTATCGTGAGCTTCTTTCATAGTAAAGATTAAGAAGTTTAGTTTGATTCACCCTTCGGATGCCAGCGACACTTCGTCGTATCATTCATGATCAAGGTGAATCACTATGACTTTTTCTCATATTCTGGGGTATCCCCGCATCGGTGCCGACCGCGAGCTCAAGCGCGCCACCGAAGCCTACTGGAAGGGCGACGCCGATCGAGCCAGCCTGGAGGCCACCGGTCGCGAGTTGCGCAAGCGTCACTGGCAGGACCAGCGCGAGGCGGGACTGGACCTGGTGACGGTGGGCGACTTCGCCTTCTATGACCAGGTGCTCAACGTGTCGCTGCTGCTGGGTGCGGTGCCGGCGCGTTTTGCTGCCAAGGCCGAGCTCGAGCGCGGTGAAGTCGATCTGGACACCGCCTTTCGCATGGCCCGGGGCCGCGCACCCAGCGGGGAGCCCGCCGCCGCCTGCGAGATGACCAAGTACTTCGATACCAACTACCACTACCTGGTACCGGAACTGCACCAGGGGCAGGACTTCCGCCTGGCCAGCACGCGGCTGTTCGACGAGGTCGTCGAGGCGCAGCAGCAGGGGCACGCGGTCAAGGTGGCGCTGGTCGGGCCGCTGACCTGGCTGTGGCTCGGCAAGGAGCGGGGCGAGTCGTCCTTCGATCGTCTGGCGCTGCTCGATGGTGTGCTGGCGGTCTACGCCGAGGTGTTTGCCCGACTCGCCAAGCTGGGTGTGGAGTGGGTGCAGCTCGACGAGCCGGCCCTGGCCCAGGACCTGCCCAGCGACTGGAAGGTAGCCTTCGAACGTGCCTACCATCATCTGCAGGGGGCGGGGGTCAAGCTGCTGGTGGCCAACTACTTCGGCGGCCTCGGCGACAACCTGACCCTGGCGGTCAATCTGCCGGTGGCGGGGCTGCACCTGGACGCCGTGCGTGCCCCACAGGAGGTCGAGACGGTGGTCGACCGTCTGCTGCCTCACAAGGTGCTGTCGCTGGGCGTCATCGACGGACGCAACATCTGGCGCGCCGACCTGGCTGCCCTGCGCGATCAGTGGACCAACGCCGCCAGCCGTCTGGGCGAGCGTCTGTGGATCGCCCCCAGCTGCTCGCTGCTGCATGTGCCGGTGGACCTGGAGCGCGAGACCGAGCTCGACGCCGAGTTCAGAAGCTGGCTGGCCTTCGCTCGCCAGAAGCTCGACGAGACCGTGACCCTGGCAAGACTGCTCGCTGGCCGGGTGCGACCCGAAGACGAGGCGCTGCTGGCGGCTTGCGTGCAGGCGATTGCCTCGCGGCGTGAGTCGCCACGGATTCATCGTCCCGAGGTCGGTGCACGCCTGGCGGCGCTTGGCGAGGCCGACAGCCAGCGCCCGAGCCCCTATCTGCAGCGCGCCGAGCAGCAGCGTCGCGCCCTCGGACTGCCGCTGTTTCCGACCACCACCATCGGCTCCTTCCCCCAGACCGCCGAGATTCGCGCTGCCCGTCGTGACCACAAGGCAGGACGCCTGTCCGCTGACGACTACCACACCAGGATGCGCGAGGAGATCGCCCAGGCGGTGCGGCTGCAGGAAGAGCTGGGCCTGGACATGCTGGTCCACGGCGAGGCCGAGCGTAACGACATGGTCGAGTACTTCGGTGAGCAGCTCGACGGTTACGCCTTCACCCGCTTCGGCTGGGTCCAGAGCTATGGGTCACGCTGCGTCAAGCCACCGATCCTGTTCGGCGACGTGAGCCGTCCAGCACCGATGACGGTGGAGTGGAGCCGCTACGCCCAGTCGCTGACCGGGGCGCCGATGAAGGGCATGCTGACCGGCCCGGTGACCATGCTGCAGTGGGCCTTCGTGCGCGATGACCAGCCTCGCGCGACCACCTGCCGCCAGATCGCCCTGGCACTGCGTGACGAGGTGTGTGACCTGGAGGCGGCAGGCATTCGCGCCATCCAGATCGACGAGCCGGCGCTGCGGGAAGGGCTGCCGCTGCGCAAGGCCGAGTGGCAGGAGTATCTGGACTGGGCGGTGGAGGCGTTCCGCCTGTCGGCCAGCGGTGTAGCGGACGCGACCCAGATCCACACCCACATGTGCTACTCCGAGTTCAACGACATCATCGCCTCCATCGCCGAGCTGGACGCCGACGTCATCACCATCGAGACCTCGCGCTCCGACATGGAGTTGCTCGACGCCTTCCGTGACTTCGACTATCCCAACGAGATCGGACCGGGGGTCTACGACATCCATTCACCGAACCTGCCCGAGGTGGACTGGATGGTGGCGCTGATGGAAAAGGCCGCCGAGCGCATCTCGCTGGAGCGGCTGTGGGTCAACCCGGACTGCGGCCTCAAGACCCGTCAGTGGGATGAGGTGACGCCGGCGCTGGCCAATATGGTCCAGGCGGCCAAGGAGCTGCGTCGACGCCACGCCTGACGACCGCACAGCACTAGAGGGCCCATGACGCCGGGAAGCGCGGTTGAAAGTTCGTCGATTGTGCGAGGGGGCGATCCCATGGTGGCAGAGCCGCGCCTTTTGACGATGTGGCTGGTAAGCTTCGCCAGTAGGCCCCGACAGGGACACGCCAGACGGCACCTGGCGGGGCCTCGGAATCGTACTGATGTCGTGATCGAAGGAGCCTGTCATGTGTCGTCCCGCTGTCGTCTCACCCCTCCTTGTCGTGATGCTGAGTGGACTGGTGGGGTGCGCCACTACCAGCGCTCCCGGTCCTGCCAGCGAGCAGACCGATCGCGCGGAGCGGCGCGGTTCCTTTACCGATGCGCCGGTGGAGCAGAAGGCGCCGCTGCTGCCCTCTGCCTACTTTGTCGGTGATGGCGCTACCTTCGTTGGCTGGCGCTGTTCGCCGAGTCAGGACATGGTCTCGGCGACCCAGGAGGATTCGCTCAGGTTGTGGACCACCCACGGTGCCGAGCAGTTGCCCCAGGCGGTGGTGGACCAGGGCGAGCGCTACCAGCGGGGGGAGCTCAGCGCCCACATTCTCGGTGATCGGGCGGTGATCAAGAGCTCCCGCGGTCGGCTCGAGTGCGAGGCCCGTACCCGCCGCGACTCCCTACGGCGCAGCGACAAGCCCGGGGTGATGTTCCTGGCCCGGGGCAACGAGCCAGGCTGGCACCTCGAACTGGCCAATGACGTGCCGCGCATCGACATGAGTCTGGACTACGGCGAGCGTGAAGTGAGCCTGCCCTATCGCGTCACCACCCTGGACAACGGTGCCGGTCGAGTGATCCTGGAAAGCGGCCGCGCCGATGCGCCCTTCGAGCTGCGCATCGAGGCCGGTGCCTGCTTCGATGATATGGCGGGCACGCCCTGGCCGGCCCAGGTCACCTTGAACGTCAACGGACGTCAGCTGCAGGGGTGTGGGCAGGGCATCGCGCCCTGAAGGGTGGCGACGTGGACGCGCTTGGCAAGCCGACGAAAGCGTCCTTGTCTTGTGTAGCCAGCACACGCGAATAAAGCGCCGAGCGGCGCTTTATTCGTTTTTATCGAAAGATATTCCGAGATTTATTCGCTTTTCGTCGATTTTATTGGCGGCAAACTGTGCATAGACATCATCTTCCACAGGAACTCGCCATGACCCGCGTACTGCTTGTCACCTCATCCATCCTCGCCGACCAGGGCCAGTCCACCCAGCTGGCACGCCACTTCGAGCGCCTGGCGCGCCAGCGTGACGATATCGAGATCACCCATCGCGACGTGGTCGCCGACGACCTGCCACACCTGGGCCTCGAGGAGCTGTCCAGCTGGCAGGTGGCGGACGCAGAGCGCAGCGAGGCACAGCGCGAGCTGGCGACGCGCTCCGATGAGCGTCTCGCCGAGCTCGAGGCCCACGACGTGCTGGTGCTCGCCGTGCCGCTGTACAACCTGGGCATTCCCTCCCAGCTCAAGGCCTGGTTCGACCGTATCCTGCGCGCGGGCAAGAGCTTCCGCTACACCGAGAATGGCCCGGTGGGGCTGCTCGAGGGCAAGCGTGCCATCGTGCTGGGCGCTCGCGGCGGTCAGTACGCCGGTAGTGCTCTGGATACCCAGACACCGCACCTGCGCCATATGCTGGGCCTGATCGGCATCAATGAGGTCGACACGGTGTTTGCCGAAGGGCTCAGCATGGGAGATGAGCACAAGGAAGCGGCCCTCACCACTGCCCACGCCGAGATCGAGGCGCTGATCGCTAGGCTGTAAGCCGCGCCCGACGTCTGAAGACACTGATTCGCAAGCCGCCGTGGCCCTGGCCACGGCGGCTGGCTGTGGTGATCGTTGCTCAGGGAAGAGGCCGACACCCGGCCGGGTGTCAGCGAGCGTCGCAGTCGTCGCCTGCGCCCAGCTGCCAGCGGGAATCGACGAAGTCAGCGACACACAGCGCGGGCTGTGGTGACAGCATGCGCTCGAACAATTGCCCCATGGGGCGCTGGCTTGCGCTCATCGGTAGTTGCAGGGTCGGTTCCAGGGCGCGCCAGTTGCCATCCTGGCGCTGTGCCAGGGCGAAGCGAAACGGATGGAAGCCGGGAAAGCCCAGGCGCAGGTCGGTGGCCAGCAGACGTTCGGCGTCTCCCTTGCGCTCCACCTCGTAGCGCACAAAGGGGCCAGCGAACCAGGCCAGGCGGCGACCGCTGTCGAGCTCCAGGGCGGCAGCCTCGAGTTCGGTACCGCGTCGAAACAGTTCGACGACCGGGCGGGTATCTCCGTCGAGCAGGCCGATCAGCGTCTCGGCGTGGCGATCGCCGTCCACGGCGGTGACCCGCCACAGCAGGATCGAGAAGGGCGCCGGCTGGATCAGGCGCGGTGCCTCGGCCATGTCCACTCGGTCGAGCGCCTCGTCGGCCCTGGCATCGACCCAGCCGCGCGCGCCCAGCGCCAGCAGCAGGTACAGCGTCGAGATCACCAGGCCCCAGCTGGCGGCGCGTTGCAAGGTCGCTGGCCGATGGCCACGCCACAGTGCGATCACCAGAGCGACCAGCAAGGCCAGGGTGTAGGCCGGGTCGATGATGAACACCAGCGGGGTAGCGCTGGGCGCGGTGACCTCGAGTGGCCACCACAGCTGGGTGCCGTAGGTGGTCAGCGAGTCCAGCAGCGGATGGGTCACCAGGCACAGCCAGAAGAACAGCCACCAGCGCAACAAGCCAAGGTGCTGCAAGCCCAGGCCCTGTGCCGGGCTTAAGCTCAAGCCCAGTCCCTGTGCAGGGCGTCTGGCCCGACGCTCGGCCAGTCGCTCGGCCAGTCGCTGAGCTAGCCCGGTCAGCACCAGCGAGAGCCCCGTCAATACGAAGAGCGAATGACTGAAGCCACGGTGGTAGGTGACGTTGGCCACGGCGTCGCCGTAGTCGATCAGCACGTCCAGGTCCGGCAGGCTGCCGACCACCGCGCCGGCGAGCAGTGACTTGCGGCCCAGGTGACGGCCCAGAACCGCGCCTCCCAGGGCCGCGCCGAGGGCGGCCTGGGTCAGCGAGTCCATGGTGGCGCCGCCGCCAGTATTCGGGCCTGCACCGGGCAGTCGTCGCGGTGGGCGCCGGCCAGGTAGCCCGCGCTCATCAGGAACTCCTTGACGATCTCCGGGCCGGTAAAGCGAAAGTGACGCTTGAACAGCTTCACCCAGTCAGCGTGCTCACGTGGGTGGTGGGCATCGAGCCAGGCCTGAAAGCCGCCGTGGGACTCCCGCATGGCCTGGATCACCCGGGCGTTGTGGATCACCGCCTCGATCTTCAGGCGGTGACGAATGATGTCGGCGTCGGCCAGCAGACGTGCCCGATCGTCGTCGTCGTAGGCGGCGACCCGATCGACGTCGAAGCCGTCGAAGGCGCGCTTGAAGCCCTCGCGCTTCTTCAGCACCGTAAGCCACGACAGACCGGCCTGATTGATCTCGAGTGCCAGGCGCTCGAACAGGTCGGACTCGCCTCGGATCGGGAACCCGTATTCGCTGTCATGGTAGGGCCCGTGCAGCGGATGCCCCGGGGCCAGGTCGCAGTACTCGCTCATGCGGCTTGCTCTTGTTGGTAAGGTGTCTCGATTCCCTGGGACCGACCTGCGCTACGACAAAAGGGTACCGACTCGGCATACCCTTGATGGCGCGATTCTGCGATCCTGAGGCCTGTCCTTCTCTTTTTCCGTCAGGAGATCATACGCGATGACACGTCTTTCTCGCGCCCTGGGTGCCGCTCTCATGGGTGTCTTCAGCCCGCTTGCACTGGCCGCCGGCCTGGACATGCACAAGGATCCTCACTGCGGCTGCTGCAGCGCCTGGGCCGAGCACATGCGTGAGGCCGGCTTCGAGGTGCGTCTTCACGACAGCCCCGACATGGCGTCGATCAAGCAGCGCCTGGGGGTTCCCCAGGCGTTGGCGTCCTGTCATACCGCTACCCTGACCAATGATGCCGGCAGGCGTTACCTGATCGAGGGCCATGTGCCCGCCGAGCAGGTGGCCTGGCTGCTGGAGGCGTCGCCGGACATCGATGGTCTGGCGGTGCCGGGCATGCCCCATGGCTCGCCCGGGATGGAGACCGGCCGTCTCGATGACTACGCGGTGCTCGGCTTTACAGCCGATGACGCGCGCGCCATGGTAGTGGCCCGTTACCCCTGAGTCCGCGCAGCAGACGCGGCCCCCTGAACCCCGAGGAGACCCGAATGCAATTTCTACACACCATGGTGCGTGTCAGCGACCTCGACGCCTCTCTGCATTTCTATTGCGACCTGCTGGGTCTCAAGGAGGTGCGTCGCAAGGACAACGACAAGGGACGCTTTACCCTGGTGTTCCTGGCGGCGCCAGAGGACGAGGAGCGCTCAAGCCAGCTCAACGCGCCGGAGCTCGAGCTGACCTGGAACTGGGACCCAGAGGAGTACCAGGGCGGACGCAACTTTGGCCACCTGGCCTATCGCGTCGATGACATCTACGCCCTGTGTCAGAAGCTCATGGACAACGGCGTGACCATCAACCGGCCCCCCCGCGACGGCCATATGGCCTTCGTCAGGAGCCCGGACGGCATTTCGGTGGAACTGCTGCAGAAGGGCGACGCCCTGGAACCCGCCGAGCCCTGGGCCTCGATGGAGAACACCGGCAGCTGGTAGCGAGCGAAAGGCCGCTGTCGATCGTGCCAGCGAGCGGCGCCGAAGGGGCAGCGAAGGGATGGGGGAGCTGACTCCCCCATCGACACCTTGTCTTGCAGCTTGCCACGTGACCCGCCGCGCGGGCGTCGTTTGCTCAGGCGGGGATGGCGCTGTCTCTCAGCAGGTGTGACGACAGTGCCGGCCACTGGTCTTCCCAGTGCTCGGTGGGGCGGTGGCGGTAGTCGCTGCGCACGTACTGGGCGATGCGTCCCTCGATCTGGGCGGTCAGCAGGTTGGCGCCGGCGCTGGCCGGCATCGCCAGCCGGCGACCCTCGCGCAGCTCCGCCTCGCGTAGTACCTGCTTGAACTGGGTATCCAGCCGCTCGAACAACTGGTGGATACGCTGCCTCAGTCGCGCCGTCTCGCCGGTCAGCACGTCGCCGCCCAACAGCCGCGACAGGCCCGGGTTCTTTTCGGTGAAGGCCAGCACCAGGGTCATGATCTGATGGCAGCGCGGCAGCGCCTCCTGCTGCTCGTCGAGGATGCGCGTAATGCGCTCGAACAGGGTCTCCTCGATAAAGCTGATCAGGCCCTCGTACATCCTGGCCTTGCTCGGGAAGTGGCGGTAGAGCGCTGCCTCCGAGACGCCGACCTGGCGCGCCAGGGCGGCGATGGTGATGCGCTTGCCGCTGTCTTCTTCCAGCATCAGGGCCAGCGCCTGCAGTATCTGGTCCCGCCGACTTGGGGTCTTTTCCTGCGTCATGATATCGAATTCTTTTGTCGTTGATGGCCCGCCGGGGCGCCGGCGGGCGAGTTCCCTTGCGTCCGGAGCTTGTGCCCGGTTCGCACTTCCTTGCGTCGTTATCGTGTCGCTTTCGTATCGCCCTGGTACGGGTACTTCAGTTGGGCGATTCGTTGGTGATCAGGGTGCCGACACCCGCGTTGGTAAAGATCTCCAGCAGGGTGGCGTGGGGCACCCGGCCATCGACGATATGGGCGCTGACGACCCCGTCCTTGACCGCGTCGAGGGCGCAGCGGATCTTCGGCAGCATACCACCGTGGATGGTGCCGTCGGCGATCAATTCGTCGACCTGAGCGGTGGAAAGTCCCGTCATCACCTCTCCGTCGCGGTTCATCAACCCGGCCACGTTGGTCAGCAGCATCAGCTTCTCGGCGCCGAGCGCCTCGGCCACCTTGCCGGCCACCAGATCCGCATTGATATTGTAGCTGCGACCCTCGCCGTCGACCCCGATGGGGGCGATCACGGGAATGAAATCCCGGGCGGCGAGCATCTCGATCAGGTCGGTGGAGACGTGTTCCACTTCGCCCACATGGCCGATGTCGATGATCTCGGGCGCCGTCATTTCCGGGCTCTGGTGCTCGACCTTGAGCTGGCGCGCGCGGATCTGGGCGCCATCCTTGCCGGTCAGGCCGATGGCCTTGCCGCCGCACTGATTGATCTGGTTGACGATGTCCTTGTTGACCAGTCCGCCGAGCACCATCTCGACCACGTCCATGGTCTCGGCGTCGGTGACACGCATGCCACCGACAAAGCGCGACTCGATGTTGAGCTTGGCCAGCAGATCACCGATCTGGGGGCCGCCGCCGTGGACCACCACCGGATTGATGCCGACTTCCTTCATCAGCACCATGTCCCGGGCGAAGGAGTCGATCAGGGCATCCTCGGTCATGGCGTTGCCGCCATACTTGACCACCACGGTCTTGCCGGAAAATTTCTGGATATAGGGGAGGGCCTCGGAGAGGACCTCCACCACCAGGCGCGGATCGCGTGCCTGTTCGCTCATGGGCGTCATGTCTCCTGCACGTCAGTTGGGTAGGGTGAGCGAGGCGTCCACGTCAGCCAGCGCCTCGGCAAAGCGCGTGCGAATGCGCTCCAGCGCGGCGGCGTCGTTACCCTCGAAGCGCAGCACCAGCATCGGCGTGGTATTGGACGCGCGGCACAGACCCCAGCCATCCGGGTAGTCCACGCGGATGCCGTCCAGGGTGGTCTTGACGCCCTCGTCACCGAAGTCACCTTCCCGGGCCAGGCGCGCGACCAGGTCGAACTTGGTCTCGTCGGTGACCTCGATGTTGATCTCCGGGGTGCTCAGGTTCTGCGGATAGCGATCGAAGAAGGTGTCGGCGTCGCCGTCGAAGCGCGACAGGATCTCGAGCAGGCGGGCGGCACCATAAAGGCCGTCGTCGAAGCCGTACCAGCGTTCCTTGAAGAAGATATGGCCGCTCATCTCGCCGGCCAGCAGGGCGCCGGTTTCCTTCATCCGTGCCTTGATCAGGGAGTGGCCGGTGCGCCACATTTCCGGCGTGCCGCCGGCCTTCTCGATCACCTCGATCAGCTTGCCGGTGCACTTGACGTCGAAGATCACCCGGGCGTCCGGATTGCGACTGAGCATGTCCTCGGCGAACGCCATCAGCAGGTGGTCGGGGTAGATCAGGCGCCCCTTGGGGGTGATCACGCCGAGGCGGTCGCCGTCACCGTCGAAGGCCAGACCGATGTCGGCGCTGTGCTCGGCCACCGCGTGGATCAGGTCCTTGAGGTTCTCCGGCTTGCCGGGGTCCGGGTGGTGGTTGGGGAAGTTGCCGTCGATGTCCTCGAACAGCGGCACGGTGTCGGCACCGAGCTGTTCGACCAGGCGCGGGCCCAGTTCACCGGCCACACCGTTGCCGCAGTCCACCACCGCCTTGATCGAGCCCGACAGCGAGACGTCTTCGAGGATGCGCTTCAGGTAGGCGTCACGCACATCGTGCTCGGACACCTGGCCCTGGCCTTCGCGCAGATCGCCGTTCTGAAGGCGAGTGTAGAGCGCGGTGATCGCCTCGCCAGAGAGCGTCTCGCCCCCCAGCACCATCTTCAGGCCGTTGTAGTCCGGCGGGTTGTGGCTGCCGGTCAGCATGACCCCGGAGCGGGTACCTTCCAGGGTGTGGGTGGCAAAGTACAGCACCGGCGTCGGCACCATGCCGATGTCGACCACGTCACAGCCGCTGGCGGTGAGGCCGCGGGTCAGGGCCTTGATCAGGCGCGGGCCGGAGAGTCGCCCGTCGCGGGCCACCACTACACGGGATTCGCCGCGGGCCTGGGCTTCGCTGCCGATGGCCTGGCCGATCGCCTCGACCCCGGCTTCGGTCAGGGTCTCGTCGACGACGCCTCGAATATCGTAGGCACGAAAGATCGTGGAGGGGACTTGAGTCATGTGAGGGTCCTGTCCTTTTGACGTGGCGCTTGAATGAACGGGTAGTCGAACCTGGGGCGTCAGTGGCGTCCGGAGCTGCCGAAACCGCCGCCGCCGCGAAGGCTCTCGGAAAAGTCCTCGACCACTTCCAGCTCGGCCTGGACCACCGGCACCAGCACGTACTGGGCCAGACGTTCGAAGGGCTCGAGGGTGAAGGCGGTGGTCGATCGGTTCCACACCGACACCATCAGTTCGCCTTGGTAGTCGGAGTCGATCAGGCCGACCAGGTTGCCGAGCACGATGCCGTGTTTGTGGCCAAGCCCCGAGCGGGGCAGGATCATGCCGGCCAGGCCCGGATCGGCGATATGGATCGAGAGCCCGGTGCGGACCAGTTCGCAATCCCCGGGGGCCAGCGTCAGCGGCGCGTCGAGCAGGGCGTGAAGGTCCATCCCGGCCGAGCCGTCGGTGGCGTAGCGGGGCATGCGCTCCTTGATCCGTTCATCGAGGATCTTGACGGCGAGGCGAGGGCGCGAGGCAGTGTCGTGCATGAAAGGTCCTTGGTCTTGGGCAGCCAGACAGGCTTCCTGATAAATAAGTGGTGTCGTGGCTCAGTTCGGGTTCGGCCGCACCGTCTGACGTCGCGCCTCGAGGCAGGCTCGGGCCTGGGCGATGATGGCTTGGGCCAGGCTGGCCTTGTCCTGGTCGGTCTCTTCGCGGCGGGCGAGAGACTCGCCGTCGCGCCACACCAGGGTTGCGGCATTGCGGTCCGAGCCGAAGCCGAGTCCCTCCCGGGAGACGTCGTTGGCGACGATCATGTCGAGCCCCTTGCGCGCGAGCTTGCCCTCGGCGTAGCGCACCACGTCGCGGGTCTCGGCGGCGAAGCCGACCATCAGCGGACGCGGATCGCGGGCAGCCAGGGTGGCGATGATGTCGGGGTTCTTGACCAGCTTCAGGGTAAGACCGTCGTCGTCATCGCGCTTCTTTATCTTGTGTTCGGCCGGAGCCTCGGCGCGATAGTCCGCCACCGCCGCGCAGCCGATGAAGATGTCGCAGCCATCCATCAGCCCTTCGGCTGCGGCGAGCAGTTCTTCCGCGGTTTCTATGTCGTGGCGGGCAACGCCCGAGGGCGTCGGCAGACTGACGGGGCCGGCGATCAGGGTGACACGGGCGCCACTGTCCCGGGCCGCTTCCGCCAGGGCGAAACCCATCTTGCCGGAGCTGTGATTGGACAGGTAGCGCACCGGATCCAGCGGCTCCCGGGTGGGGCCGGCGGTGATCACCACATGAAGGTCTGCGTCCGGGGGCACTGCTTCGCCTTTCTCTCCCACGACGCCTGTCGCTGTCCGGGGCGTGGAGGGAGAGCCGGCATCCAGCAGGGCGCCGAGAATGGCCTCCGGTTCCATCATGCGTCCCGGGCCGACGTCGCCACAGGCCTGGTCGCCCTGGTCGGGCCCCAGCAGGGCCCAGCCATCCTCGACCAGCCGGGCGGCGTTGCGCTGGGTCGCCGGATGGCGCCACATGGCCTGGTTCATCGCCGGGGCCAGCATCCGCCGGGCGTCGCTGGCCAGGCAAGCGGTGGTCAACAGATCGTCGGCCATGCCCTGGGCCAGGCGCGCCATCAGGTCGGCGGTGGCGGGGGCGATCAGAATAAGGTCGGCCCAGCGGGCGAGTTCGATATGACCCATGCCGAGCTCGGCGTCGGGGTCCAGCAGCGAGGTGCGTACCGCGCGTCCGGTCAGCGCCTGCAGCGTCAGCGGCGTGATGAAGGCCTGGGCTCCCTCTGTCATCACTACCTGCACCTCGCAGCCCGCCTGCACCAGCAGTCGGGCCAGAGAGGCGCTCTTGTAGGCGGCAATACCGGCGCTGATGCCCAGCACAACCCGCTGCCCGGGGCGCAGGCCGCCGGGGCCTGAGCCGGTCAGGCCGCAACCGGAAGAGGAGGGAGCGTGCAACATGAAAAAAGTCCGCAGCCAGAGTCAGCCCTCTACCTTACCACCGGTACCGGATCATGCGTAGCCGCGCACCCTGGCTCCAGATCAGGCAGACCGCACTAGACTCAACGGGTATGTCGGCGCTCGCCGACAGGGCGTGAGGGGAGGATGTGACAAGAGGGTGTGAGAAGAGAGTGTGAGAAGAGGATGTGGCGGCTGGGTGTGAGAAGAGGATGTGACAAAAGGGTGTGACGACAGGGCGTGACGAGAAACGGAGCAGGAGACAGGGATGTCGATACGAGACTGGCCAGAGGGCGAGCGCCCTCGCGAGAAGCTGCTGACGCTGGGGCCCACCGCGCTATCCGACGCCGAGCTGCTGGCGATTGTGCTGCGGGTCGGGGTGGCAGGACGCTCCGCGGTGGACCTGGCACGGGACGTACTGGGTGCCTTCGGCGGACTGCGTGCCCTGCTCGAGGCGCATCAGCAGGAGGTCTGTGCCCAGCGTGGCCTGGGGCTTGCCACCTTCGTTCAGCTGCAGGCCGCCCAGGAGATGTCGCGCCGTCATCTGGCGAGCTATCTGGAGCGGGGTCAGGCGCTGAATTCTCCCGCGCGGGTCAGGACCTTTCTTTCCGCTCAGCTTCGTCATCTGGACCACGAGGCCTTCGCCGCACTGTTTCTCGACGCCCAGCATCGGGTGATCCGCTTCGAGGTGCTGTTTCGCGGCACCCTGGACAGCGCCTCGGTGTACCCACGTGAGGTGGCCAAACGTGCCCTGGCGCTGGGGGCGGGCGCCTTGATCCTGTGCCACAACCATCCCTCCGGGGTGGCCGAGCCCAGTGATGCCGACCGGCGTATCACCGATCGCCTGAAAGAGGCGCTGGGCCTGTTCGATATCCGTGTACTGGATCATTTTGTGGTTGGAGACGCAGAAGTGGTGTCATTTGCCGAGCGAGGTTGGGTATAATGCGCCGCGCGCAAAGAGAGCTGGCCCAGGCGGGGCGAGGATCGTCTCGATCCTATCGCGTCCTGGCCGGGCGACTCTCTACCCGAACACGTCACGTCATCGCCGTCGACGCAGCGGAGCCGTTTCGAGCACCTCGACACGGGCCGTGAGCGAGCGACCTGGCGAACGTTGGTGTATCCCTTGCCCATGGAGGCAGGGTCTGGTATAAAGTGCACCCTTTGAATTCCCTTGGGTCAAAAGCACGGGGCTCATGACAGGGCTCGAGGTTGCTGAGGGCATGATGAATGCGGACTTTCGCCGGCACCGCGCGGCCAGTCTGCGACACATCCCTTCGGTTCTCGCCCTTCCCGGTTTGCCCGACAGGTTTTGAACAACTCGCCACGCGGTTGGAGGCTCTCATGTCCAAAGTATGTCAGGTTACCGGCAAGCGCCCGGTGACTGGTAACAACGTTTCACACTCCCAGCGCAAGACCCGTCGTCGTTTCTTGCCGAACCTTCACAGCCATCGCTTCTGGGTCGAGTCCGAAAAGCGTTTCGTGACCCTGCGTGTTTCCTCCAAGGGCATGCGCATCATCGACAAGAAGGGCATCGAAGAGGTGCTCAGCGATATCCGTAAGCGCGGCGACGCCATCTAAGGATGACGTCCTCGGGAGCCCACTGGTTCGCCTGAGCGAACGGCCTCCGCCGACTTGAATGACTGGCCTGGTGTGCACGACGCGTACCAGGCGGCAAACTGGGAGAAGTCTCATGCGTGACAAGATTCGTCTGGTGTCCAGCGCCGGTACCGGCCACTTCTACACCACCGACAAGAACAAGCGTAACACTCCGGACAAGATGGAAATGAAGAAGTTCGATCCGGTGGTTCGCAAGCACGTGATGTACAAGGAAGCCAAGATCAAGTAAGGCTTGATCTCGCTTCCACCGCAGGCGAGTTGTCGCCTGTCACCGAGAACCCGGCCCCGAGGTCGGGTTCTTGCGTATGTCCCTGTCAGCGGCCCCGGGCGATGGCGTGATGTCGCTCGCTGCTCGCCGCTCTAACCTCAGGCCCCAGGTGTGCCATGCCCGAGCTTCCCGAAGTCGAGACCACCCGGCGCGGCATCGCCCCCCATGTACAAGGGCGCGAGATCCGTGAGGTGCTGGTGCGCCAGTCGCGCCTGCGGGTGCCGGTGCCTGAGGATCTCGCCGATCGTCTGATCGGCGCCCGCCTCGGCGAGATTCGCCGTCGCGCCAAGTACCTGCTGCTGCCGGTGCTGTCGGGCGAGGGCGGTGAAAGCGTCGAGAACGGCGAGACGGTCGCCAGCACCGAGGGTACCTGCACGGCCGCGTCCCGGTCGGACGACGGCGGCGGAGTGCGCGAAAAGGGCACCCTGCTGTGGCACCTGGGCATGTCCGGTAGCCTGCGTATTGCCCGCCTCGGTGAGCTGCCCAGGAAGCACGACCATGTGGACCTGGTGCTCGAGGACGGCGTCATCCTGCGCTATCACGACCCGCGTCGTTTCGGCTTCGTCGACTGGCTCCGGGACGACGAGGCCCACGATACCCGCTTGTCGCGGCTAGGCCCCGAGCCGTTGTCGCAGGCCTTCGACGGCGCCCGGCTGTACGCCCTGTCGCGGGGGCGCCAGGCGGCGGTGAAGCCGTTCTTGATGGACAATGCCGTGGTCGTCGGGGTGGGTAATATCTACGCCAGCGAAGCGCTGTTTCTGGCCGGTATCGATCCGCGCCGCGCGGCCGGTCGCATCGGACGCGAGCGCTACGATCGCCTGGCCGCCGCCGCCAAGGAGGTGCTGGCCGCGGCCATCACCCAGGGCGGCACCACCCTGCGCGACTTCGTCAGCGGCACCGGCGAACCCGGCTACTTCGCCCAGCGCCTCAACGTCTATGGGCGTGCCGGCGCACCCTGCCGCCGATGTGGCGGTGAGCTGAAGCACGTGACCCTGGGGCAGCGTGCCAGTGTGTTTTGTCCCCGCTGTCAGCGTTAGAGGAAACACTGTATAAATTGCTGCGCTCGACATCTCGGTCGCCGGCGGTGCTCAAGGTCCTCATTTAACCGCATGTAAACTCCGGCCTCTGCGCTCCGGCGACAACCGACCTGTCATCGCTCGCGACATTTATTCAGCGCTTCCCGAGATTTGAGCTGATGGCGATTTTGAAAAACTTCTAGAGAGAGTGATCACCGTGACTCGTCCGCTGCGCCTGAAAAAGAACGCCGATCGTCGCCTCAAGTCCGGCCACCTGTGGCTGTATTCCAACGAGATCGACATCGCCGAGACGCCGCTCAAGGGGCTCGAAGTCGGTGAGCAGGTCATCGTCGAGGCCGCCAATGGCAAGCCCATGGGTCTGGCCTACGTCAATCCCAACTCGCTGATCTGCGCCCGCATCGTCTCGCGTGACCCGAGCATGCGGCTGGATCGCTCGCTGCTGGTGCATCGCCTGAATCAGGCCCTGGCGCTGCGCCAGAGCCTGTTCGACAAGCCGTTCTATCGCCTGGTCCATGGTGAGGCCGATCTGCTGCCGGGGCTGGTCATCGACCGCTACGCCGAGGTGCTGGTGGTCCAGCTCAACACCGCCGGCATGGAAGCGGTGA
Source organism: Halomonas sp. H10-59 (assembly GCF_040070555.1). Classification (NCBI taxonomy): domain Bacteria; kingdom Pseudomonadati; phylum Pseudomonadota; class Gammaproteobacteria; order Oceanospirillales; family Halomonadaceae; genus Halomonas; species Halomonas sp. H10-59. Next base: position 4,006,447 of record NZ_CP098828.1, on the reverse strand, counting down.
AGGACGAGCTGCTCGACGCACTCGACAAGGTGCTGTCCCCTGCCTGTGTGGTGCTGCGCAACGACACCAGTGGTCGTCGTCAGGAAGGCCTCAGCGAGGTGGTAGAAGTGGTCAAGGGCGAGCTGCCGGAGCAGGTGCTGCTGGAAGAGAACGGCGTGCAGTTCGTCGCCCCCGTGCTCGACGGCCAGAAGACCGGCTGGTTCTACGACCACCGCATCAACCGCGCCTGGCTCAATCAGCGGGTGGCCGGCAAGCGGGTGCTGGACCTGTTCAGCTACGTCGGTGGCTGGGGCGTGCAGGCGGCGGCCCATGGCGCCAGCGAAGTGCTGTGCGTGGATGCCAGCGAGTCAGCGCTGGATCGCGTCGCCGAGAACGCCGCGCTCAACGGCCAGCACGAGCGGGTCGCTGTGGGTCACGGCGACGCCTTCGAGGCGCTGGCGGCGCTCAAGGCCGACGGCGAGAAGTTCGACGTGATCGTGCTCGATCCGCCGGCCTTCATCAAGAGGCGCAAGGATATCGCCAACGGCGAGCGTGCCTACGCCCGACTCAATCGCGACGCCATGCGCCTGCTGGGCCGCGATGGCCTGCTGCTGTCCGCCTCCTGCTCCATGCACCTGGCACAGGATCGCCTGGTCGACGTGGTGCGCGGTGCGGTACGTCACCAGGATCGTCAGGGACAGATCCTGTTCCAGGGCCACCAGGGACCGGATCACCCGGTGCACCCGGCGATCCCCGAAACCGCCTACCTCAAGGCGCTCGGTGTGCGCGTCTTTCGCGACTGAGCAAGGCGCGATTGAACAAGGCATGAGCTAGATAGGCGCGACGTGACTCGCCGTGGCTGAACACGCTGGGCCGAACTAGCTGGGCCGAAAAAGGCCCAGGGGCTTGCCTCGGGCGATGGAAGTGTCACATCGTGCCTGGGCAAGCCCGCGCCAAGGAAGACACCATGACCGAGGTTCCCTGGACCCTGATCTTTTCCCACGGCAACGCCCTGCTGGTGGGCCACGTGCGCAACCTGCTCGACGCCGCCGGGATCCCCTGCGAACTGCGCAACATGACCCTCGGCGGTGGCGCCGGGGAGCTGCCGCCGCTGGAGTGCGAGCCCCAGGTGTGGGTCGCCGAGCACAACCGTGAGCGAGCCGAAGCGCTGGTGAAACAGGTGCTCGAGGAGCCAGCGCCGGACAGCGCCTGGCGCTGCCGGGCCTGCGGCGAGGAGCTCGAAGGGGCCTTCGATACCTGCTGGAACTGCGGTGGCCGCAAGGAGGACGATCATGACCGCTGAACACGGTGCCTTCGACTGGGATCTGCCCCGGCCCTTCGTGATTGACATCCTGGTGGCGCCCGAGGCCATCGACCACTATGGCCACGTCAACAACGCCCAGTACCTGCGCTGGGTGGAACAGGCCAGCTGGGAGCACTCCGGCCAGCTGGGTCTGACCCTGGAACACTACCGGGCGCTGGATCGCGCCATGGCGGTGCACCGTCACGAACTCGACTATCTGGCGCCGGGTTTCGAGGGCGAACGCCTGGCCATGGCCACCTGGATCGTCGCCTGCGACTCGCGCCTGACCCTGACCCGCCGCTTTCAACTGATACGCCCGCAGGATGGTGTCACCCTGCTGCGTGCACGTACCCGCTACGCCTGCATCGCTCTCTCAAGCGGCCGTCCCCGCCGTCTTCCTCCCGAATTCGTCAGCGCCTACGGCGGCGCCCTGGTCGCGGAAAGCTGACGATAACGTCCTGACGACAGGGACCTGACCACACAGACCTGAGCGTACACAGCTGGCCTCCGCCCCTTCCGGCAATTTTCTGGCACCATGGGTGTCGAGTTGGCGAATCTCAATACTGGCAGCTTTTTTGTCCTGACCCTGGGTGTGATAGGTCGCACTTTGTTCCTGAATGCGTCTAAAGACTCCCTGGGTTCATGGAAGAACTGCAGCACTTTGGACCACGAGGTAGAGGCGGGAGGGTCAGCCTGGTGGCCGTGGACGGCGACGTGGTCAACGACCGCCTCAGCGAGGTGGCCCTGGGAGTCAAGATTTGCGGGTGTGTTGTGCCACTTAACAAATATGTTATAACATAACATTTTGTGCGAGTGTGATGGTCTCAGACGCCTTGTGCAATCGGCGCGGCGGGAGGAGCGGTGAGATGCCAACGATGGATGACGCAGCGCATCTTCTCGAGATGCCGGACGACGACTACATGAACGGTGAGCAACTGGCGTTCTTTCGATGCCGATTGCTGCAGGAACGGGCGCTGGTCGAGGAGCGACTGCAGGAGGTTCGCCTGCGCATGTCGGCTCGAGAAAGGTCGAGCGACGATCTGGACCAGGCAGCCCAGGAGGAAGAGCTTCAGCTGCAGCTTCGCCAGGCCGACAGGGAAACCCGCTTGCTGGCCAATATTGCCAGCGCCTTGAAGCGCGTCGAGACGGGTGAGTACGGCTACTGCGAGGAGACCGGCGTTCCCATCGGACTTCCCCGGCTGTTGCACCGGCCCACGGCGCGCTTGTGCCTCGAAGCCAAGCAGCGCCAGGAACAGAGAGAACATCACTTCGCCAGGACGCGGAAGTAGCGGCGCCGGTAAGCATCCACCGCTTGTGACCGTGATGGCCGCCCCAAGGGCGATGCTGAGTCCGGACGAGTGCCTGCTCGGTGGGCTTGTCCACGGATGATCCAACCGGCTCAGCGAAGGCGGTGGCGTATGTCGCATCAAGATTCGCCCATGCCGACTACGCCGGGCGACGATTACTATCTGATTCGCAGGAATCACAACCAAGGAAGCATGAATGATTCGCAAGAATCCCTACGGTGATTTGCCGGTTGTCCACCCCAGCGCCTTTGTCGATCCCACGGCCATTCTCTGTGGGCGGGTGATCGTCGAGGAGAACGTCTTCATCGGCCCCTACGCGGTCATTCGTGCCGATGAGGTCGATGCCGATGGCAAGATGGAGCCGATGATCATCGGCGCCCACTCCAATATCCAGGACGGCGTCGTCATCCACTCCAAGTCCGGGGCAGCGGTGATCATTGGTGCACGCACGTCGATTGCGCATCGCGCCATCGTGCATGGCCCTTGTGTGGTAGGAGAGAGCGCCTTTATCGGTTTCAACAGCGTGCTGTTCAACTGCACCATCGGCAAGGGCGCGGTGGTGCGCCATAACGCCGTGGTGGATGGTTGTGATCTTCCCGACGACTTCTATGTGCCATCCACCGAGCGGATTGGCCCAGGGACCGATCTGGACACCCTGTCCCGCGTAACGGTCCAGGATTCAGCATTTTCCGAAGACGTGGCCCGCACCAACAATAGCCTGGTGGAAGGCTATAGGCGGATCCAGAACTCTTTTTAGCCCGGCGCTCTGGTTCGAGGATAGGCGGATGGCCTCTGGGCGGCGAGACGCAGCACCAGGCGGCCGGGAGCGCTGGCTCACCCGCTGCGGGGCCAAGGTGGGGGGACGTCACCACGATCAGCGGCGCCGGATACCGCTACGACGCTCAGGACGTGTGAGGCTCTTTGCCATCGGGTGCCGCCGGGAGAGAACTTCACGCCCTGGTGTGTCTTGCTGTTTTTAGGGGCCTGGGAAGAAAGTTCAAAGGTCTTTGAGGGTGAAGTTTTCTGATCTTTCCGTTTTTTCGCCGGGGGTTTATTGGCAAAAAATTCCTGTGCTTCACTGTGGGTGACGATAAAAAATCTGTTGTACGAATCGATGGGAGAGTCGCCATGCAGATCGCCGTCCCCAAGGAAATCAAGAACCATGAGTACCGCGTCGCCCTGACCCCCAGTGGTGCGCGGGAGCTGACCGAGCGAGGCCACGCGGTGGTCGTGCAGGCCGGTGCGGGTGAGGGCGCCGGTTTTACCGACGAGGCCTATCAGGCTGCCGGTGCCACCATCGAGGCCGACGTGGACGCGCTGTTCGATGGCGCCGAGTTGATCCTCAAGGTCAAGGAGCCCCAGCCCGAAGAGGTGGCCCGGCTGCGCCCCCAGCACACCCTGTTCACCTACCTGCATCTGGCCGCCGAAGAAACCCTGACCAAGGGGCTTCTGGACAGCGGCGCGACCTGCATCGCCTACGAGACCATCACCGCGCCTCAGGGCGGACTACCCCTGTTGGCGCCGATGAGCACCGTGGCCGGACGCATGGCCGTGCAGGCCGGTGCCCACAGTCTCGAAAAGGCCCAGGGCGGTGCGGGTGTATTGCTGCCCGGGGTGCCTGGGGTGCCGCCTGCCAAGGTTACCGTGATCGGCGGTGGCGTGGTCGGCGAGAACGCCGCCCGCATGGCGTTGGGGCTGGGCGCCGATGTCAGCGTGCTGGACAAGTCGATCCCGCGCCTCGAGACCCTGGATGATCGCTACCAGGGGCGCATGAAGACGGTGTTTTCCTGCGCCGACGCACTGGAAGAAGCGGTGCGCGAATCGGACCTGATCATCGGGGCGGTGCTGGTCCCGGGGGCGGCGGCGCCCAAGCTGATCAACCGCGCCATGCTGTCGGAAATGAAGCCGGGGGCGGTGCTGGTGGACGTGGCCATCGATCAGGGCGGTTGCTTCGAGACCTCCAGGCCCACCACCCATGCCGAGCCGACCTACGTGGTGGACGGCGTCGTGCACTATTGTGTCGCCAACATGCCGGGTGCGGTGGCGCGCACCTCGACCCAGGCCCTGACCAACGCCACCCAGCCGTTTGTGGTGGCGCTGGCCGACAAGGGCTGGCGTCGGGCGCTCGGTGAGGATCGTCACTTCGCCGCCGGTCTCAATGTCCATGACGGCCAGCTCACCTACGCAGCCGTAGGGGAGGCCTTCTCGCTGCCGGTGATCAGCGTGGAGAGTGTGCTCGGCTGATGTGATTGGCCAAGGGTCGGCCGGGGCGGCGCTGTCGCCCCGGTCGCCATCCACAGGCCTTGGCGTTACCATAGCGGGCATTTGCCGATACTAGAGTGCCGTCCATGTCCGCAACGACCACCGCTTCCGACAAGACCCGGGTGCTGACCGGTATCACCACCACCGGTACCCCCCATCTGGGCAACTACGTCGGGGCCATCAAGCCGGCGATCGAGGCCAGCCTCGATCCCAACGTGCAGTCCTACTACTTCCTCGCCGATCTGCACGCGCTGATCAAGTGTCAGGACCCGCAGCGGGTCCAGCAGTCGCGCCTCGAGATCGCCGCGACCTGGATGGCGCTGGGGCTGGACACCGACAACGCCATCTTCTATCGCCAGTCCGATATCCCCGAGATTCCCGAGCTGACCTGGATGCTGTCCTGCGTCTGTGCCAAGGGCCTGATGAACCGCGCCCACGCCTACAAGGCGGCGGTGGCGGAGAACGACGAAGCCGGCAACCAGGATCCGGACAAGGGCGTCACCATGGGCCTGTTCGGCTATCCGGTGCTGATGGCAGCCGACATCCTGATGTTCCAGGCCAACAAGGTGCCGGTGGGACGCGACCAGATCCAGCATATCGAGATGGCCCGAGACATGGCCGGGCGCTTCAATCATCTCTACAAGGGTGACTTCTTCACCCTGCCCGAGGCGGTGGTGGACGAGCGGGTCCAGGTATTGGGTGGCCTCGACGGTCGCAAGATGTCCAAGAGCTACAACAACACCATCCCGCTGTTCGTGCCGGAAAAGAAGCTGCTCAAGCTGGTGCGCAAGATCAAGACCAACTCGCTGGAGCCCGGCGAGCCCAAGGATCCCGACACCTGCACCCTGTTCCAGATCTATTCGGCCTTCGCCAGCGCCGAGGAAACCCAGGCCATGCGTGATGACTACGCCGCGGGCATCGGCTGGGGGGACGCCAAGAACCGGGTCTTCGAACACCTCAACGAACAGCTGCGCGCCCCGCGTGAGCGTTACCAGGCGCTGATGGAAGATCCGGGCCATATCGAGACGGTGCTGCTTCAAGGGGCCGAGCGTGCTCGTGCCGAGGCTGCTCCGCTGATGGATCGACTGCGTGTCGCCGCGGGGCTTGGTCGCTTCGTTTGAGCCGTTTCCTACGCGTCTCATCGTCGAGTCGCTCTTGTCTGAGCTAAAGTGCGCATGGGCCCTGCGTTGAGGGCCCGCTTTTGCGGGGCTTTCTCGACGGCGTGCTAGAGTGGGCACAAAGGAAGAATGGTATAACGCCTTGTCAGGCAGGCGCCGCCTGAGCCCGGTGCATCGCGCACGGGCGATGTCGTCAGTGTTTCCCCAAGGGTACCGAGAAGAGTGCCCGGACTCGCCAGAGTCCCTTGACCGAGTCACCAAACGAGACGAGAGATGAGCACAGAACCCAAGCGTCCCCTCTATATTCCCTACGCTGGACCCTCTCTGCTGGAGATGCCGCTGCTCAACAAGGGCAGCGCCTTCACCCAGAAGGAGCGCCTGCAGTTCAACCTGATCGGCCTCTTGCCGCAGAACGTCGAGACCATCGACGAACAGGTCGAGCGTGCCTACCACCAGTACCAGCAGTGCCAGAATGACCTGGACCGCCATATCTACCTGCGGGCGATCCAGGACGACAACGAGACGCTGTTCTTCCGCCTCGTCTCCGAGCATCTCGAGGAGATGCTGCCGATCATCTACACCCCCACGGTCGGCAAGGCCTGTGAGGAGTTCTCCAATATCTATCGCAACCACCGGGGGCTGTTCATCTCCTACCCCGACCGCGAGTACATGGACGACATCTTGCGCAGCGCCACCAAGGACAACGTCAAGGTGATCGTGGTCACCGACGGCGAGCGCATCCTCGGCCTCGGTGACCAGGGCATCGGCGGCATGGGCATCCCCATCGGCAAGCTGTCGCTGTACACCGCCTGTGGCGGCATCAGCCCGGCCAATACTCTGCCGATAATGCTCGACGTCGGTACCAACAACCAGCAGTTGCTGGACGACCCGCGCTACATGGGCTGGCGCCACCCGCGTATCAGCCAGGAAGAATACGACGAGTTCATCGATGCCTTCATGCAGGCGGTGAAGCGGCGCTGGCCCAAGGTACTGCTGCAGTTCGAGGACTTTGCCCAGGCCAACGCCATGCCGCTGCTGGAGCGCTATCGCGACGAGCTATGCTGCTTCAATGATGACGTCCAGGGCACCGCTGCGGTCTGCGTCGGCACCCTGATGGCGGCCTGCCAGGCACGTGGCGAGGGCATGGCCCGTCAGCGGGTGGTGTTCGTCGGCGCCGGCTCCGCCGGCTGCGGCATCGCCGAGATGGTGGTGGTGGCGATGATGGCCGAAGGCCTGACCGAGTCCCAGGCCCGCGAGCGGGTCTACATGGTCGATCGCGAGGGCCTGGTGACGGACGACCAGACCTGGCTGCGTGACTTCCAGCGCCGCCTTGCCCACCCGGCCGGTATGGTCGAGGGCTGGGAAGGTCAGGACCTGCTCGAGGTGGTCAAGCAGGTTCAGCCGACGGTGCTGCTCGGCGTCTGTGGCCAGAAGGGTATCTTCACCGAGGCGGTGGTCAAGGCGATGCACGCCAACTGCAAGATGCCGCTGATCATGCCGCTGTCCAACCCCACTTCGCGGGCCGAGGCGATCCCCTCCGACGTGCTCGAGTGGACCAACGGTGACGCCCTGGTGGCCACCGGCAGTCCCTTCGCCCCGGTCGAGATCAATGGTCGTCGCATTCCCATCGCCCAGTGCAACAACGCCTACATCTTCCCGGGGATCGGCCTCGGGGTGGTGGCAAGCGGTGCACGCCGCGTCACCGATGCGATGCTGATGGCGGCCTCACGGGCTCTGGCCCGGGAGGCACCGATCGTCAAGGAGGGCGAGGGTGCCATGCTGCCGGCGCTGTCGCGCATCCGCGATATCTCCAAGTCGATCGCCTTCGACGTGGCGGCCCAGGCCCAGCACGAGGGCGTGGCGCTCAAGAGCGACGGTACCAAGCTGCGCCGCGACATCGAAAAGAGCTGCTGGATGCCCAACTATCGCGACTATCGTCGCCGCGCCTTCTAGGCGTCCGCACGCTCAAGCGATCACTGAACCCCGCCACAAGGCGGGGTTTTTAATTACTGGCGTGAGGCGCAGTCGGGTAGCAACACAGGCGGGTAGCAATAGATGCGGTCGCTCAAGCGCTGCGCTGAAGGGTCTGTAGATGGAGTAGAAAACAAGATTCGCACAAAAAAAGACCTCGCCGGTGGGCGAGGTCTCGGTGTGACGGCCAGTGCGATGCGCCGGCCGTCTGTGTGGCGGGCCTGGGCCCGCCGGGTGATCAGGCGGCGCCGATCATCTTGCGCAGCACATAGTGCAGGATGCCGCCGTGGCGGTAGTACTCGAGCTCGTTGGCGGTGTCGATGCGACACAGGGCGTCGAGGGTCTTCTCACCCTTGTCGCCCTTGATGGTCACCTTGACCTTGCCGCCCGGCTCGAGGCTGTCGAGGCCCTCGATGGAGACCGTCTCGTCGCCGGTCATGCCGAGTGACTTGCGATCCTCTCCTTCGGGGAACTGCAGCGGTACCACGCCCATGCCGATCAGGTTGGAGCGGTGGATGCGCTCGTAGGACTCTGCCAGCACGGCGCGCACGCCGAGCAGCAGGGTGCCCTTGGCTGCCCAGTCGCGGGAGGAGCCGGTGCCGTACTCCTTGCCGGCCACCACCACCAGGGGGGTGCCTTCCTCCTGGTACTTCATGGCGGCGTCGTAGATCGCCATCTGTTCGCCGCTGGGCACGTGGCGAGTCTCGCCACCGACCACGCCATCGAGCATCTCGTTCTGGATGCGCACGTTGGCGAAGGTGCCGCGCATCATCACCTCGTGGTTGCCGCGCCGCGAGCCGTAGGAGTTGAAGTCCACCGGCTTGACGCCGTTCTCCTGCAGGTAGCGGCCCGCCGGGCTGTCGGGCTTGATCGCGCCGGCCGGCGAGATGTGGTCGGTGGTCACGCTGTCGCCGAGCATGGCCAGTACATGGGCGTCCTTGACGTCCTCGACCTTGGACGGCTCCTTGCCCATGCCCTCGAAGAAGGGCGGGTGCTGGATGTAGGTCGAGTTGTCGTCCCACTCGTAGACCTCGCTTTCCGGCACCTTGATGGCCTTCCACACCTCGTCGCCGTCGAACACCGCGGCGTATTCTTTGCGGAACATCTCGGTGTTGACCTTCTCCACCGCCTCGGCGACCTCGGCCTGGGTGGGCCAGATGTCCTTGAGGTAGACCGGCTCGCCGTCGCTACCTTCACCGATGGGGTCATTGTCCAGGTCGCAGCGCACATTGCCGGCCAGGGCGAAGGCCACCACCAGGGGCGGTGAGGCCAACCAGTTGGTCTTCACCAGCGGGTGCACCCGGCCTTCGAAGTTGCGGTTGCCGGACAGTACCGAGGCCACCGTCAGGTCGCCGGTCTTGACCGCATCCTCGATCGGCTCGGGCAGCGGGCCCGAGTTGCCGATGCAGGTGGTGCAGCCATAGCCCACCAGATTGAAGCCCAGGGCGTTGAGGTCGTCCTGCAGGCCGGCGGCGGCCAGGTATTCGGTGACCACCTTGGAGCCGGGAGCCAGCGAGGTCTTGACCCAGGGCTTGGTCGCCAGGCCCTTCTCCTTGGCCTTGCGGGCCAAGAGGCCTGCAGCCATCATCACGCTGGGGTTCGAGGTGTTGGTGCACGAGGTGATGGCAGCGATGACCACCGCGCCGGGGTCCAGGCTGAAGTCCTCGCCCTTGTAGTTGACGTCCTGGCTGTCGGCGTGACGATAGCTGCGCTCGACGCCGACCGCGGTCTGGCCGCCCTCGGAGCCCATCTTGTCGTCGCGGCTGTCCTTGGCCGACTTGCCCTCGTCCTCCATCAGTTTTTCGAAGGTGGTGGCGAGCTGGCTCAGGGCGACACGGTCCTGGGGCCGCTTGGGACCGGCGAGGCTGGCCTCGACGTCACCCATGTCGAGTCCCAGGGTGTCGCTGAAGATCGGCTCGTGGCCGGGTTCGCGCCACAGGCCCTGCTCCTTGGAGTAGGCCTCGACCAGGGCGATCTGGTCGTCGTCGCGGCCGGACAGCCGCATGTAGTTCAAGGTCTCGTCGTCCACCGGGAAGAAGCCGCAGGTGGCGCCGTACTCCGGGGCCATGTTGGCGATGGTGGCGCGGTCGGCCAGGGGCAGGTCCTTGAGGCCGTCGCCGTAGAACTCGACGAACTTCCCGACCACGCCTTTCTTGCGCAGCATCTCGGTGACGGTGAGTACCAGGTCGGTGGCGGTGATGCCTTCTCTGAGCTTGCCGGTCAGCTTGAAGCCGATGACCTCGGGGATCAGCATCGACACCGGCTGGCCGAGCATGGCGGCCTCGGCCTCGATGCCGCCGACACCCCAGCCGAGTACGCCGAGGCCGTTGATCATGGTGGTGTGGGAGTCGGTGCCGACCAGGGTATCCGGGTAGGCCAGGGTCTTGCCGTCCTCTTCCCGGGTCCACACCGTCTTGCCCAGGTACTCCAGGTTGACCTGGTGGCAGATGCCGGTGCCCGGCGGCACCACGCGGAAGTTGTCGAAGGCCTGCTGGCCCCAGCGCAGGAACTCGTAGCGCTCGCGGTTGCGCTCCATCTCCAGCGCCACGTTGTCCTTGAAGGCGGACGGGTCGCCGTACTTGTCGACCATCACCGAGTGGTCGATGACCAGATCGACCGGCGACAGCGGGTTGATCTTCGACGGTTGCTCACCGAGTTTCTCCACCGCGGCACGCATCGAGGCCAGGTCGACCACCCCCGGCACGCCGGTGAAGTCCTGCATCAGCACGCGGGCGGGACGGTAGCCGATCTCGCGGTCCGAGCGGCCTTCCTTCTGCCAGTCCACCAGCGCCTGAAGGTCGTCTCTGGACACGCTCTCATCGTCGGCAAAGCGTAGCTGGTTTTCCAGCAGTACCTTGAGCGTCATCGGTAGACGCTGAATATCGCCAAGGTCCTCGGCAGCCTGGGCCAGGCTGTAGAAGTCGTACTGAGTCCCGCCTACATCTAGCGTGCGACGGGTATCCGGTAGGGAATCGCTACTCATGCTGTCCTCCTGAGGCATTGAATCGAACGGTCCAGGTTCGCTGGGATCGGCGCGGGGCCAATATCGATCCCTTGGTGGTACTAGTAGTGGTACTTGGTCATCATAGTTGTGTTCTTCAACCGTTGACGTGTAAACGGATGCCGGATCACGCCTTGAAAGGCTGTCGGGTCACCCCCATGGTGAAGGTTCACGTCGATCGCGACCAGAGGGGAGGTGCATCGTGCACGAACAGACGCTGCCGAGCTGGCGGCTTGATTGCCCCTACTGCGATGCCCATATCGAGCTGGTGGTGGACACCTCCCAGGGCAGCCACGAGACCTGGGAAGACTGCCCTCAGTGCTGTGCGCCGATCCACTACCGTATCGAGGTGGATGCGGTGACCGAGGATATCGTCTCGGTGGTCGCCGGCGACGATGACGAGGTCATGTGACAGGGCTCATGTGATGGAAGTGTCATGCGCCGCTGTGGGCCGCGTAACGATCTCATTCGAGCCTGGCGGATGTCGATGACGGCGTCATTGCGACGTCATCGCCGTCGGGTGACAATAGCCGGCGACTATCGGGTCGATGGCCCAGGTCGATTGGCCCGGTGTGGTTCGCTGGCCTAGGGTGACATCCGGTATTTGCCCCTGATTCTTGAACCCTCACGTTTCACTACTCCAAGGAGACTTTCATGAGCGTACTGGTAGGACGTCAAGCTCCCGATTTCGAAGCCGCCGCCGTCACCGGCAACGGCGAAATCGTCGAGAACTTCAAGCTGTCCGACAGCAACGGCAAGCTGCGCGTGCTGTTCTTCTGGCCGCTGGACTTCACCTTCGTGTGCCCGTCCGAGATCATCGCCCATGACAACCGTCTGGCGCAGTTCAAGGATCTGGGTGTCGAGGTGATCGGTGTCTCCATCGATTCCCAGTTCACCCACTACGCCTGGCGCAAGACCAGCCCGGACGCCGGTGGTATCGGTGAGGTCGGCTTCCCGATCGTGGCCGACGTCAAGCACGAGATTACCCAGGCGTACGGCATCGAGCATCCGGAAGCCGGTGTCGCCCTGCGCGCCTCCTTCCTGATCGACGAGGATGGCGTGGTGCAGCATCAGGTGGTCAACAACCTGCCGCTGGGCCGCAACGTCGATGAGATGGTGCGTATGGTCAAGGCCCTGCAGCACCACCAGAAGCACGGCGAAGTCTGCCCGGCTGGCTGGGACGAAGGCCAGGAAGGCATGAAGGATACCGCTGAAGGTGTCGCCAAGTACCTGGGTACTCACTCCAGCGAGCTGTAAGACGCTGCCAGCGCTCACCGCCAGGTGAGCCGACTCGGGACAGCCCGAGCAGTGTCACGACGGGGCGGCCTGGCCGCCCCGTTGCGTATATTCTCGGTATGCTGGTGTGCTGGCCAGTCGCGACAGACCCTTGCGCGGCAGACCGCACCCTGCCGACCCGAGTTCCGGGTGGATTGGCTCATGACGACGCTGCGTCGCCGTCATCATCGAATCCATTTTCCTTTAGCGTCGCGGCCCCCCAGGGGAGCCCCCGGCTTAGTCAAGTTAGTCTTGTGAGGTAGCCATGAGCGAAGTGCGCCACGAACGTCTGATCATCCTGGGCTCGGGGCCTGCCGGCTACAGTGCGGCGGTCTACGCTGCGCGGGCCAATCTCAAGCCGCTGTTGATCACCGGCATGCAGACAGGCGGTCAGTTGACCACCACCACCGACGTGGACAACTGGCCAGGCGACGACGCCGGTGTCCAGGGGCCGGAGCTGATGGAGCGCATGCGCCGTCACGCCGAGCGATTCGATACCGAGGTGCTGTTCGACCATATCCACGAGGTGGAACTGCGCGAACGTCCCTTCACCTTGAAGGGCGACAACGGCACCTACACCTGCGACGCCCTGATCATTGCTACCGGGGCCAGTGCGCGCTACCTGGGGCTGCCCTCGGAGCAGCAGTTCATGGGCCAGGGCGTGTCGGCCTGCGCCACCTGCGACGGCTTCTTCTATCGCAACCAGGAAGTGATCGTGGTGGGCGGCGGCAACACCGCCGTGGAAGAGGCGCTTTACCTGTCCAATATCGCCTCCAAGGTCACCCTGGTGCACCGCCGCGACAGCCTCAGGGCGGAGAAGATTCTGCAGGACAAGCTGTTCGAGAAGGCCGAGAACGGCAACGTCGAACTGATCTGGAACCACACTCTGGACGAGGTGCTGGGGGACAACACCGGGGTCACCGGTGCGCGGCTCAAGGCGGTCGAGGACGGTTCGACCCGCGAGATCACCGCACCCGGCGTGTTCATCGCCATCGGTCATAGCCCCAACACCGGCATCTTCGAGGGTCAGCTCGAGATGGCAGGCGGCTATATCAAGGTCAAGTCAGGCCTCGAGGGCAACGCCACCGCCACCAGCGTGCCCGGTGTGTTCGCCGCCGGCGACGTCATGGATCACGTCTATCGTCAGGCGATCACCTCCGCTGGCAGCGGCTGCATGGCGGCGCTGGACGTGGAGCGCTACCTGGACAGCCTCGACTGACGCTATCGTCAGGCGCGATATCACTGCCTCAGCCGGTAGCGGCTGCATGGCGGCGCTGGACGTGGAGCGTTGCCTGGACAGCCTCGACTGACGCTATCGTCAGGCGCGATATCACTGCCTCAGCCGGCACTATCGATATCGATCTGATACAAAAAACACCGCCAGGCAAATGCCTGGCGGTGTTCTTGTTGATGGCATCCGCCGGGGGAGCAACGGCGGAGCAGTACTGTCCTGTCCGCCGGGCCGGGCCTCAATAGTGTGGCGGCAACTCGTCCTCGGGGCCCGGGGCATCGCCCAGTCCGCGGTCGTTGCTGGCCGCCAGTTCGCGTAGCCTTTCCTGCATCAGGCGATTGATGCGTTCCAGCTCCATCATTCGGCGCTCCTGGCCGGCGATGGTGGCGTCCAGGCTGTCCAGCCAGTGTTCCTGGTAGGCCAGACGGCTCTCCAGTTCTTCGACACGCTTTGCTAGATCGGCGGACGACTTGTCAATACCCGTGATAGACTCATGTTGCGGTGTGTCACTGTTCATCGTGTCAACTGCCTGCCTTGGGCTTTTTTCGAGAAGTCGTGGCGGAAGGATCTCGTCTGTGTATCGTGCATGGCCGCAGATCCCATGGTCATTCCACCTGTTTTCACCATAAGAAGAGAGTTTTTCACGTCCATGAAAAAAAGGGTATTCGTTCGTTGTTGTGTGATCAGTCTGCTGTTGGCCGCGCCTGCACCGCTGCTGATTGCTCTTGCCGTCAGCCTGGTGACCGGGCTGTCCGTCGAGGAGTTGCACGGCGCCATCGCCGAGGAGGCACTGCTGCATGGCTACCTTGCCGCTGCCGGAGCGGTCTTTGGCGTGTTGCTGGTAGCCACCCTGGCCCTCAATGCCCTGACGCCAAGGCTGGTCAACCTGGCCGAGGTCGAGGATGACGATCGCGAGATCGGCGAGGTCAAGTGGTTCAATGTCAACAAGGGCTACGGCTTCATCACCCGTGACGGGGGCGAGGACGTCTTTGTTCACTTCCGTGCCATCCGCGGCCGGGGCCATCGCACCCTGGCCGAAGGCCAGAGAGTACGCTACTACGTGATCGAGAACGAGCGCGGCCTGCAGGCCGACGACGTCACCGTCATCACCTGAGCGCGATGCTCTCGCCATTGCCACGACGCCCCGCCTAGTGCGGGGCGTCGTCGTTTGTGGCGCCGCGGGTCTGTCTCTGCGCCCGGCTCAGTATCCGTTTCTGCGCCCGGCTCTGCGCCCGTTGCAGGACCCTTTTCAGGGCCCAGCTGGGAGCGCCTCGTCAGTGTCCCGAGTCGGGCCAGTCGATGGCCGATTCGCTGCCGTCGGGTAACACCTGCAGGAAGCGGTCGGGGTCGTCGCCGGGCTGCCAGCCGCCCAGCGAGCAGCGCACCTCGCAGTCCAGCGCCAGGGCGGCGGCCCTGGCGAAGTCGGCGTCGGTGGGCCAGGGGGACTGGCCGCTGTCGAGCCACAGGCTGGCGAAGCCATCGGCGGCCTTGCCGACCAGCAGCACGGGAATGTCGGCACCATCGAGGTGACCTTCGGTGCGCCACTTGAGCTTGCCGCAGGGGGTCAGCGGCGGGGCATTCAGGGTGGCGCCGAGCCACTCGCCGATGCGCTCGGCGCTGGCCTCGCCAAGATAGATCTCGATATCCGGGTAGCGCTCGGTCATCACTTCAGCTCCTTGCGTCGGCGAACAGCCGCGTCAGGATGGCTTCGTAGACCCGGCTCAGGTCATCCAGGTCTGCGGCGCGCACGCGCTCGTCGACCTTGTGGATGGTGGCGTTGAGCGGGCCAAGTTCCACCACCTGGGCGCCTAGCGTGGCGATGAAGCGACCGTCGGAAGTACCGCCGGAGGTGGACAGCACCGGGGTGGTGCCGGTGACGTCGCGGACGCCGGCCACGGCGGCGTCGACCAGCGCCCCTTCGCGGGTCAGGAAGGGCTGGCCGTTGAGCGTCCAGTCGATCTCGAAGTCCAGGTCGAAGCCACGCAGGATGGCCTCGGTGCGCTCGCGCAACTCGGCATCAGTGGTCTCGGTGGAGAAACGGAAGTTGAAGGTGGCCTCGACCTCGCCTGGGATCACATTGGTGGCACCGGTGCCGGCGCGCAGGTTCGAGATCTGGAAGCTGGTGGCAGGAAAGCAGTCGTTGCCGGCATCCCAGTGTTCGTTGGCGAGGGCGTCCAGCGCCGGCGCGATCTGGTGAATCGGGTTACGCGCCAGGTGAGGATAGGCCACGTGGCCCTGGATGCCGCGGACCTTGAGCACGCCGCCCAGCGAGCCGCGCCGGCCGTTCTTGATCACGTCGCCCAGGCGCTCGGTGGAAGAGGGCTCGCCGACGATGCAGTAGTCGAGGCGTTCGTTGCGCTCGCGCAGGTGCTCGACCACCGCACGAGTGCCATCCACCGCCGGGCCTTCCTCGTCGGCGGTGATCAGAAAGGCGATGCGTCCGGGGTGATCGGGGTGGGCGCTGACAAAGCGCTCCACCGCCGTGACCATGGCGGCCAGACTGCCTTTCATGTCGGCGGCGCCGCGACCGCGCAGCATGCCGTCGTCATCGATGATCGGGGCAAAGGGCGGGGTCTGCCACTGGTGCTCGGGTCCGGTGGGTACCACGTCGGTGTGGCCGGCGAAGGCCAGCACCGGGCCGTGGTGACCGTGCACCGCCCAGAAGTTTTCCACTTCGCCGAAGGGCAGCGACTCGATGTTGAAGCCCAGGCGCTCGAGGCGTTCGATCATCAGCGCCTGGCAGCCCATGTCGTCCGGGGTTACCGAAGGACGCCGCAACAGCTCGAGGGCAAGCTCCAGGGTGGGCGAGAGTGTCTCGGTGGTCGCGGGGGCGTCGGTCGGTGCAGGCAAGTCGGTAGTCGGCATAGCGGTCTCGAAGAAAGGCGGCGGCCAGGGCCGCCGCGCTCGGGATCAATTGTGGGCGTGCAGCGCTTCGTTGAGGGCGATGGCGCTCTTGTTGGTCAGGCACTCGATACGGCCGTTGGTCGAGTTGCGACGCAGCAGCAGATCGTCCTGGCCGGCCAGTTCGCGGGCCGCCAGGGTGCGTACTTCCTGGCCCTGGTCATCGAGCAGGGTGACCTTGGCGCCGGCGGTGATGTAGAGCCCGGCCTCGACGGTGCAGCGGTCGCCCAGCGGGATACCGATACCGGCGTTGGCGCCGATCAGGCAGCCTTCACCCACCGAGATGATGATGTTGCCGCCACCTGACAGGGTACCCATGGTGGAACAGCCACCGCCCAGGTCGGAGCCCTTGCCGACCACCACGCCGGCCGAGATACGGCCCTCGATCATGCCCGGGCCTTCGGTGCCGGCGTTGAAGTTGACGAAGCCCTCGTGCATCACCGTGGTGCCCTCGCCCAGGTAGGCGCCCAGACGCACCCGTGCGGTGTCGGCGATGCGCACGCCATTGGGCACCACGTAGTCGGTCATCTTGGGGAACTTGTCGACACAGTCCACCGACAGGGTGCGACCTTCCAGGCGGGCCTTGAGGCGGCGTGCCGGCAGCTCGATGATGTCGATGGCGCCTTCGCTGCTCCAGGCAATGTTGCGCAGCAGACCGAACATGCCGGTGAGGTCGAGCTGGTGCGGCTTGACCAGGCGATGGGACAGCAGGTGCAGCTTGAGGTAGACCTCCGGGGCGCTCTGGGGCGGCAGGTCCTCACTGATGAAGGTCGCCACCAGCGGACGCTGGCTGGCGCTGAGGCTGGCGGCCAGTTCGGCCTGCTCCGGGTGGCCGGCGTCGCGCAGGGCGTCGGCCAGGGCCTGGCAGTGTTCCGGCAGGAAGCTGACGGCGGCGGTGCCCTGGGGCGCGTCGAGTACCCGGGCGGCGGCCTCTACCAGGCTGGCGTCGGGGGCGAGCAGCGGCGCCGGGTAGTAGACCTCGAGCCAGTCGCCCTGGGTGTTCTGGGTGCCGATGCCGAGTGCAAAGCTGTGCATGCCGTATGTCCTTTTCGTAGGTACTGGAATTCGCAAAGAGGGGCGCGGAAAAATCAGAGGTCGTCGTAGTCGCCGTCGCGATAGCCGACCAGGATGTCGTCGCCGGTGTCGAGCAGCGGGCGCTTGATCAGGGTCGGGTTGGCGAGCATCAATTCGCGGGCCTTGTTGGCGTCGACGTCGTTCTTGTCGTCGTCAGGTAGCTGGCGCCAGGTGGTGCTGCGCTTGTTGAGCAGGGTCAGCACCGGCACCGACTCGAGGAAGTGCTCGAGCAGTGCCGCCGATACGCCATCGGCGCGCAGGTCATGGACCTGGTAGGGGTGGCCGCTGCCGTCCAGCGCCTTCTGGGCCTTGCGGCAGGTATCGCAGTTCTTGATCACGTAGAGCGTCAGCATGGGGCCCGTCCTCAATGTTCGTTGGTCGTGGCGTCGGTCGGGATCAGCCGCGTGCGAGCAGGTCGCGGATGCGCTCGGCCGCTTCCCGAGTGGGGGCCAGTTCGTCCACCAGTGCCAGTCTCAGCCGACCGGCGCCCGGGTTGGTGCCGTCGCTGCCGGTTCTGCCCATGTAGCTGCCCGGCAGGACGCTGACGTGGGCCTCGGCGTAGAGTCGCCTGGTGAAGGCGGCGTCGTTACCGTCGGGGACCGCTGGCCACAGATAAAAGCTAGCCTCGGGGGCGGGAAAGTCCATCACCGGTGCGAGGATCTCGGTGACCGCGGCGAACTTGGCGCGGTAGGCGTCTCGGTTGTCGCGCACGTGGGCTTCGTCGGACCAGGCGGCGATCGAGGCCTGCTGGATCGGCAGCGCCATGGCGCAGCCGTGGTAGGTGCGGTAGCGACGAAAGCGGCTGATCAGCTCGGCGTCGCCTGCGACGAAGCCCGAGCGTAGCCCCGGCAGGTTCGAACGCTTGGACAGCGAGTGGAACACCAGGCAGCGGTGATAGTCGTGGCGCCCCATGCCAGCGGCGGCCTGCAATAGTCCCGGTGGTGGCGCCTGCTCATCCAGGTACAGCTCCGAGTAGCACTCGTCGGAGGCGATGATGAAGTCGTACTCGTCGGCCAGGGCGATCAACTGCTGGAACTCTTCGATCGGGGTCACCGCGCCGGTGGGGTTGCCCGGCGAACACAAGAACACCAGCTGCACCTGGCGCCAGGTGTCGGCGTCGACGGCCGAGAAATCCGGGCGGAAGTCGTTGTCGGCACGGCAGTCGAGGTACAGCGGGGTGCCGCCGGCCAGCAGGGCGGCGCCTTCATAGATCTGGTAGAAGGGGTTGGGCACCGCCACCCGCGCCGGGCGTGAGCGATCGAGACAGGCCTGGACGAAGGCGAAGATGGCCTCGCGGGTACCGTTGACCGGCAGCACCTGGCGCTCGGCGTCGAGCCCGTCCAGGCCGAAGCGGCTACTGGCCCAGTCGGCGATGGCCTGACGCAGCTCGGGCAGTCCGGCGATGGCCGGATAGCGGGCGAAGTCATGCTGATGTCGGGTCAGGGCGTCGAGTGCCGCCTGGTAGGGCGCATGCTGTGGCTCGCCGATGGTCAGCGGACGATGGGCGAGGTCGGCTGGTGGCGTCAGGTCCGCCTTCAGCGCCGCCAGGCGCTCGAAGGGGTAGGGTTGCAAGGCGTCGAGATCAGGGTTCATGGGGTCCAGGCGCGCCCTTGGGGCGTCGTTGTCATCACGGGAGTGGGTGCCGTCGGCGCGGGGCGCGACCGGGCATCGATTATAGGGAAGGGGCGTACCAGCCTCAAATCGACGCGCCTTGCCTGCTGTGTGATTCAGGTCAGCTCGGCGGGGCCGCTAGACACTGAGGACGTCGATCAGCCGTTCGCGCAACTGCTGCTGGCGCTCGGGGTCGGTGATCGGTCGGCCTTCGCGGTCGGTGACGTAGAAGACGTCCTCGACGCGCTCGCCGAGGGTCGCGATCTTCGCCGCCGACAGGGTGATGCCCTGCTCCATGAAGATACTGCCGACCCGAGCCAGCAGGCCGGGCCGGTCCGGTGCGGTCAGCTCCAGCAGGGTGCGCTCGCCACCCGGGTCCTGTTCGATGGCCACCTGGGTGGCCACCTTGAAGTGCTTGAGCTGGCGCGGGGTGTGGCGGGTAACGATGGTCGGGTAGTCGTCCGGGTCGTCGAGCTCTTCGACCAGGTGACGGCGAATCTCCTCGAGGCGGCTGGCATCGCGGATCGGCTTGTCGTGGTCATCGAGCACGATAAAGGTGTTCAGCGTCCAGTCGTTGAGCGAGGTGGCGATGCGGGCGTCGTGGATCGACAGCCCGAGCTGCTCCATGGCGGCGGCGGTGGCGGCGAACAGGTCATCCACCGAACGGGTATGGATAAATACCTTGGTCCCGCCCTCGGCCATGTCGTCGGTGGGCGCGTTGATCAGGATAAGCGGCAGCTCGCTGCCGGCGTGGGCCAGCATGCCCTGGGTCTGCCACACTACCTCGCTGGAGGCGTACTGCAGGAAGAAGTCCTCGCCGAGCGACTCCCACAGGGCGTCGACCCGCGCCATGTCGGCGCCGATCGTGGCCAGCAGCGAGTGCGCCTCCTCACGGGTCTCGCGGACCCAGTCGGCGCGCTCCAGCGGGTTCTCGAGGCCACGCCGCAGTGCCCGCCGGGTCTCGGCGTGGAGCTGGCGCATCAGCGAGGCGCGCCAGCCATTCCACAGGGTGGGATTGGTCGCGGTGATGTCGGCCACGGTGAGGATGTACAGGTAGTCCAGGCGGGTCTCGTCGCCGACGCTGGCGGCGAAGTCGCGAATCACCTCAGGGTCGGTGATGTCGCGCTTCTGGGCGATCATCGACATCAGCAGGTGGTTTTCCACCAGCCAGCTGACCAGTCGGGTATCACGCTGACTGAGCCCGTGGCGTTCGGCGAAGTCCTCGACCTCGCGGGCGCCGATCAGCGAATGATCGCCGCCGCGGCCCTTGCCGATGTCGTGGAACAGCCCGGCGATCCACAGGATCTCCATCTTCGGCGCCTGGTGGATCAGGGTCGCCGCCACCGGGAACTCCTTCTTCGCCTCGGGCTTGCGGAAGCCGTGCAGGCACTTCAGCAGGCGCAGGGTGTGGGCGTCCACGGTGTAGATATGGAACAGATCGTGCTGCATCAGGCCGACCGCCTGGCCGAAGGCCGGCAGATACTTGCCCAGCACCCCGTAGCGATTCATCCGGCGCAGCTGGCGGGCGACATTGCCACCGGAGCGCAACAGCGCCATGAACAGCGCCTGGTGACGCGGGTCGTTGCGGTAGCGGTCGTCCATCAGGTGGCGATGGTCGCGGATCAGGCGGATGGTGTCGGCGCGTACGCCTTCGATCTCGGGGTGCTCGGCCATCAGGTAGAACAGCTCGAGCAGCGCCGCCGGCTGGTCGCGGAACAGGGTCCGCGAGCGCACCTGGATGTAGCCGCCGGCGATCTCGAAACGCTCGTTCAGCGGGGTCACGCTGATCGGGGTGTCGGGCCTCAGGATCTGTTCGTCGAAGTGCTGCAGCAGCATGTCGTTGAGCCCGGCCAGGGCGGTGACATGGCGGTAGTAGCGCTTCATGAACTGTTCCACCGCCAGGCGCTCGGGACTGTCGCGGTAGCCGAACAGCTCGGCGATGGTGTTCTGGTGGTCGAACAGCAGCCGATCCTCGGCGCGCCCGGTGAGCATGTGCAGGGCGTAGCGGACCTGCCACAGGAAGGCCTGCCCCTGGCTCAGGATGCGGTGCTCGGCATCGTTCATGAAGCCCTTGGCGACCACGTCCTCGTAGGACTCGGTATCGAAGTGGCGCTTGGCCACCCAGCCGATCATCTGGATATCGCGAAGCCCCCCGGGGGAGCTCTTGATGTTCGGCTCGAGGTGATACTCGGAGTTGTTGAAGCGGTAGTGGCGGGTGATCTGCTCCTGCCACTTGGCCTCGAAGAAGCGGTCTGCCGGCCACATGCGCTCGCCGGACAGGCGCTCGCGCATGGCCTGGCGCAGGGCCTCGCGGCCGGCCAGGGTGCGTGACTCGAGCAGATTGGTGATGACGGTAACGTCGGCCGTCGCCTCGCGCTCGCAGTCGTTGAGCGAGCGCACGCTGTGGCCGATCTCGAGACCGATGTCCCACAGGAAGGTGATGAAGGCGGTCAGCGGCTCGCGGTAGGGCGTGTCATCGTCGTCCTCGAGCAGGAACATCAGGTCGATGTCCGAATGAGGATGCAGCTCACCGCGGCCGTAGCCACCCACCGCCAGTAGCGCTACACCATCGTCCAGGCCTGGCTGGCGCGCCCAGGCCAGCGCCAGCAGCTGGTCCAGGCACCAGGCCCGTCCTCGCACCAGGTCGCGGATGTCGGCGCCGCCGAGGAAGCGCTCGTCCAGCCGCGACTGGATCTCCTTGAGCGCGCCCTTGAAGGGCGCGATGGGGGAGCGCTGGCCCTCGAGCTGGCGAGCGAAGTCGTCGAAGTCGAACAGCTCGAATTCCGGTGCGAAGCGATAGTGGTGCAGCAGCATGGGCTCTCAGCGCTCGAGGAAGGACAGGTCTTCGTCGGAACGGGCGGTCAGCACCTCGACCCCCGTCTCGGTCACCAGCAGGGTGTGCTCCCACTGGGCGGTCAGCCCCTTGTCCTTGGTCACGGCGGTCCAGCCATCGCGCAGTACCTTGGTGCGATGGTCGCCGACGTTGATCATCGGTTCGATGGTGAAGCACATGCCGGCGGCCAGTTCGATATCCGCCTCGGGGGCGTAGCCGTCATAGTGCAGCACCTGGGGGTCCTCGTGGAAGCCGGCGCCGATGCCGTGGCCGCAGAAGTCACGCACCACCGAATAGCCGTTGGCCTTGGCGTGGCTCTCGATGGCCTGGGCCAGCTCCGACAGGCGGGCACCAGGGCGCACCAGCGCCATGCTGCGGTAGAGGCACTCCTGGGTGACCCGGCACAGCCGCTCGCCCTGGATGGTCTCGCCGATGATGAACATCACGCTGGAGTCACCGTGGTAGCCGTCGGCGGTCCTTACGGTGATGTCCATGTTCATGATGTCACCCTTCTTCAGCTTCTTGCTGTCGTCGGGGATGCCGTGGCAGACCACGTGGTTGATCGAGGTGCAGATCGATTTGGGAAAGCCGTGATAGTTGAGCGGCGCCGGGGTGGAGCCGAGCTCGTTGACGATGTAGTCGTGGCACAGCTTGTCCAGGTGGCCTGTGCTGACACCGGCTTCCACGTGGGGGGCGATCATCTCCAGCACACTGGCGGCCTGGCGGCCGGCTTCGCGCATCTTCTCGATTTCTTCGGGCGTCTTGATGGGTACGTTCATGGAATCTCGGTCTGGGTGGTGTCGCCCCGGCGCAGGCGGCTGAGCCGAGTCGCTGGCTCGCGGCGACGATGACCGCGGCGACTCCGGGGAGGGACGCGTCGAGGTGCGCGAGACGTTGGGCGACTTCAATTCGAAGGTCATCCATGGTATAAAGCTGCGCGCTTTCCTGCAATCGCCGTTCCTTGCTGGTGTTTTCGTCGAGACCCTGGTCTTGCGATCGCCTGCAACGGGATAGCCCGCTGGCGAGCGACAAACAGTAGAAGAGGTCTCCATGACGGAGCCTCGCGCCTTGAAAACACACACGCACCGACACATGGTCCCGGGTGCCTGAGGGAAACCTCTGGTCGGATCCATGGGGTGCGTGGAGGCCTAACCCGATTTTTCAGGAGTCATCCATGGCACACGTCAATATGCGTGACCTGCTCAAGGCAGGCGCACACTTCGGTCACCAGACCCGTTACTGGAACCCGAAGATGGGCAAGTTCATCTTCGGCGCTCGTAACAAGATTCACATCATCAACCTCGAGCATACCCTTCCGGCGCTCAACGAGGCGATCGATGTGGTCGAGAAGATGGCCGCTTCCAACAACAAGATCCTGTTCGTCGGTACCAAGCGTAGCGCGAGCAAGATCATCAAGGAAGAAGCGAACCGTGTGAGTCAGCCGTTCGTCAACCACCGCTGGCTCGGCGGCATGCTGACGAACTACAAGACCATTCGTCAGTCCATCAAGCGTCTGCGCGAACTCGAAACCATGCACGAAGATGGCACCTTCGAGAAGCTGACCAAGAAAGAAGTCCTGATGGCCACCCGCGAGCAGGACAAGCTCGAGCGTTCCATCGGCGGTATCAAGGACATGGGCGGCCTGCCGGACGCACTGTTCGTGATCGACGTCGACCACGAGCGCATCGCCATCAACGAGGCGAACAAGCTGGGCATCCCGGTCATCGGTGTGGTCGACACCAACTCCGATCCGGACGGCGTCGACTACGTGATCCCGGGCAACGATGACTCCATCCGCGCCATCCAGATCTACGTCAAGGCCATCGCCGATGCCTGTGGCCGTGCGAAGGAAGGTCGCCCCGATGAGTTCGTCGAAGTGACCGACAGCGAAGGCGACGCCGCCGCTGCCGTTGCCGAGTAAGCTTCGGCCCGCCTGGGCCAGCCGATCGCGCAAGCGATCCACGCCGGACAGGCGCAAAGGGGGCCGTGGCCCCCTTTTCTCTACTTCAGGCCCGCGGTAATACCGAGGGTCTCTCCGACACCCAGGTCGAACCATTTAGAGGTGAATACCATGGCAGCTATCAGCGCCTCCCAGGTCAAGGAACTGCGCGAGCGTACCGGGCTCGGCATGATGGAGTGCAAGAAGGCACTCACCGAAGCCGGCGGTGACATCGAGCAGGCCATCGAGGATCTGCGCAAGAACTCCGGCCTCAAGGCCGCCAAGAAGGCCGGTCGTACCGCCGCTGAAGGTGTCGTCGTCACTCGTGTGGCCGAAGACGGTGCCTACGGTGTGATGGTCGAGATCAACTCCGAGACCGACTTCGTTGCCCGTGACGACAACTTCAAGGCCTTCGCCGACAAGATCGCCGACGCCTTCTTCGCCGCCAAGAGCGACGACGTGGCCGCGGTGACCGAAGGCGAGCTGGAAACCGCCCGCGAGCAGCTGGTGCAGAAGATCGGCGAGAACATCGGCGTGCGCCGTGCCGTCGTCGTCGACGCCGCTGAAGGCAACCTGGTGGGTGCCTATGTGCACGGTGGCCGTATCGGCGTGCTGACCGAGCTCAAGGGCGGCACCCAGGAAGCCGCCAAGGACGTGTCCATGCACGTTGCCGCGATCAACCCGACCGTGGCCCGTCCTGAGGACATGCCCCAGTCTGCCCTCGACGAGGAAAAGGCCATCATCCTGGCTCAGCCGGACATGGCTGGCAAGCCTGAGCAGATCGCCGAGAAGATGGTCCAGGGCCGTCTGAAGAAGTACCTGGCCGAGAACAGCCTGACCGAGCAGCCCTTCGTCAAGGACCCGAACCAGAGCGTGGCCGAGTTCGTCAAGGCCGCCGGTGGTGAAGTGGTCGGCTTCACTCGCTTTGAAGTGGGCGAGGGCATCGAGAAGGAAGAGGTCGACTTCGCCAAGGAAGTCATGGAACAGGCCAAGCGTAGCTAAGGTCCAAGGTTCCAAACTGTGCCTGCACAGTGTAATGATGGCGTGCGCGAAAGCGCACGCCTTCGTGTATGCGTCAGCGGTGGGTGTCTCGCGGCCTGACCGACCGCCACCCGACCCAGTCAAGCCCAAAGCGGAGAAATGCCATGAGCAGCGTCGATTCTTCCCCCCTGTCCAAGTCCGAGAAGCCCCGTGCCGCGGTGTCGAAGTACAAGCGCATCCTGCTGAAGCTCTCGGGTGAGGCGTTGACCGGGGATGCCGACTTTGGCATCGACCCCAAGGTACTGGACCGCATGGCGCTGGAGATCGGGCAACTGGTCGGTATCGGTGTCCAGGTCGGTATCGTGGTCGGTGGCGGCAACCTGTTCCGCGGTGCCGCCCTGCACGAGGCCGGCATGGAGCGCGTGACCGGTGACCACATGGGGATGCTGGCCACGGTGATGAACGCCCTGGCCATGCGTGATGCGCTGGAGCGCTCGAATATCCGTTCGCGAGTGATGTCGGCCATTCCCATGAGCGGCGTGGTGGAGCACTACGATCGGCGCACGGCGATTCGCTACCTGACCTCCGGTGACGTGGTACTGTTCTCCGCCGGTACCGGCAATCCCTTCTTCACCACCGATTCCGCCGCCTGTCTGCGCGGTATCGAGATCGACGCCGATGTGGTGGTCAAGGCCACCAAGGTGGATGGCGTCTACAACAAGGATCCGGTCAAGTTCGACGATGCCGTGAAGTACGACGAACTGTCCTATGATGACGCCCTCGATCAGAAGCTCGGGGTGATGGATTTGACCGCGATTTGCCTGGTGCGGGACCATGACATGCCGGTCCGGGTCTTCAACATGAACAAGCCTGGCGCCCTGCTCAACCTGGTGGTGGGCGGCAAGGAAGGCACGCTGATTCACAGAGGGTGACATCGTGATCAACGAGATCAAGAAAGACGCAGAAGCAAGAATGCAGAAGACCGTCGAGTCGCTGCATCACAACCTGAACAAGATTCGTACCGGTCGTGCTCATCCCAGTATTCTGGACGCGGTGCAGGTCGAATACTACGGTTCCATGATGCCGCTCAACCAGGTGGCCTCGGTCAACGTCGAGGACGCCCGCACCCTGGCCGTGGTGCCCTGGGAGCAGAGCATGGTGCCGAAGGTCGAGAAGGCCATCATGACCTCCGACCTGGGCCTCAACCCGGCGTCTGCCGGCAACGTGATCCGCGTGCCGATGCCGATGCTGACCGAGGAGACCCGCAAGGGCTACATCAAGCAGGCGCGTCAGGAGGCCGAGAACGCCCGGGTGGCGATTCGCAACGTGCGTCGTGACGCCAACAACGACCTCAAGGCGCTGCTCAAGGACAAGGATATCTCCGAGGACGAGGAGCGTCAGGGCGAGGACGAGATCCAGAAGATCACCGATCGCTTTGTCGCCGAGATCGACAAGACCCTGACCGCCAAGGAAGAGGACCTGATGCAGGTCTGAGGCGCCCTGGCGATACCCGTACCGGCCTGCCTGTGCGGCCGGGAGGGGGCGCGATACCGAGCGGTCACGCCTGGCGTGGCCGGTCGGCCGCTGGGTACTACGTCGTTCAGCGATCCCTGGCGACCCCGCCATCGGTCATACTGTCTGGACTCCCCGGGTCAGGGATGCCTCGGGGCCTGATTCAACCGTCATGCGAGACACCATGAAGTCAACGCCGTCTCCCGAACTCCGCCCGTTACCGCCGACCGCGAGCCTGCCTCGCCATGTGGCGGTGATCATGGACGGCAACAATCGCTGGGCCAAGGCGCGCGGCCTGTCAGGAGTGCGTGGACACCACGCCGGCGTGGAAGCGGTCAGGGCCGTCATTCGTCGGGCGGCGGAGCGCCGCATCGAGACGCTGACGCTGTTCGCCTTCTCCAGCGAGAACTGGAAGCGCCCGGCGGCCGAGGTCAACGCCTTGATGGAACTGTTCCTGATGGCGCTCAAGCGTGAGGTCAAGAAGCTGCACGAGCATGACATCCGGCTGTCGGTGATCGGCGATACCTCGGGGTTTTCCTCGGCCATCCAGAAGCGCATCGAAGAGGCCGAGCGACTGACCTGCGACAACCAGGGGCTGCGCCTGGTGATCGCCGCCAACTACGGTGGTCAGTGGGACATCGCCCGGGCTGCGCGGCGGTTGGCCGAGCGAGTGGCCGCCGGCGAGCTCGACCCCGGCGCCATCGACGAGCAGGCGCTGGCCGATCAGGTCAGTCTGAGTGACGCCGCGCCGGTGGATCTGTGCATTCGCACCAGCGGTGAGCGGCGCATCTCGAACTTCCTGTTGTGGCAGCTGGCCTACGCCGAGCTGTACTTCACGCCCGTCCTGTGGCCGGACTTCGATGGCGAGGCCTTCGATGACGCCCTGGAGGATTTCTGCCGGCGCAAGCGCCGCTTCGGCATGACCGACGAACAGCTCGAGGCCCAGGGTGCTTAGACAGCGGATCATCACCGCAGCCTGGCTGGCGCCGCTGGCGCTGGCCGGGCTGTTCGGTCTGGAGGGCGGCCCCTTCGCTCTGTTTACCGCCGCCATCGTGGTGCTGGCGGGCTGGGAGTGGGCCAATCTGGCGGGGCTCGAGCGCGGGGCCTCGCGCCTGCTGCCTCCGCTGGTGCTGGCCCTTGGCATGGCGCTGCTGTGGCATTTCGGCCAGCACCTGGCGCTGTGGCCGCTGGTCATTGGCGCGCTGGGCTGGGCGCTCAATCTGTGGTGGGTGCTCGGTCATCCTGGGCGCAGCCATCAGTGGTCCTCGCGGGCGATGCGCCTGGCCATGGGAGCCTGGGTGCTGCTGCCGACCTGGGTCGGCTTCAATCTGCTGCGCGAGAGCGGCAGCGCCTGGCTTCTGTTCGTGCTGCTGCTGGTGTGGGGTGCCGACATCGGCGCCTACTTTGTCGGGCGTGCCCTGGGGCGGCGCAAGCTGGCACCCAACGTCAGCCCCGGCAAGTCCTGGGAAGGCGTCTATGGGGGCATGGCGGTCACCGCTGCGCTGGCGCTGGTGTTCGCGCTGTGGCAGCAGCTGTCGCTGTCGGCCGGTCTGGCGCTGGTGGCGTTGACCCTCGGCGTGACCCTGGTGTCGGTGCTCGGCGATCTGCTCGAGAGTATGCTCAAGCGCCATCGCGGCCTCAAGGACTCCAGCGCGCTGCTGCCGGGGCACGGCGGGGTGCTCGATCGCATCGACAGTCTTACCGCGGCGGTCCCGGTGTTCGCCCTGTTCTTTACCTGGCTGGTGCAAGCATGACGGCATCTGCAGTTTCTGCCTCGTCCCAAACCTCTTCGACCACCATCAAGGGCGTCTCGGTGCTCGGTGCTACCGGCTCCATCGGAACCAGTACCCTGGACGTCATCGCCCGCCACCCCGACCGCTATCGGGTCCACGCTCTCACCGCCCATCGCTCCCGCGAGGCCCTCTATCGTCAGTGCCTGACCCATCGCCCCGACGTGGCGGTGCTCGGCACGCCGACCGACGCCGACTGGCTGGCCACGCAGCTGAAAGAGGCCGGGCTTGCCACCGAGGTGCGTCACGGCGAAGCGGCCCTGGCCGAGGTGGCAAGCGCCCCTGAGGCCGAGGTGGTGATGGCGGCCATCGTCGGCGCGGCGGGCCTGTTGCCGACGCTGGCGGCGGTGCGGGCCGGCAAGCGCGTGCTGCTGGCCAACAAGGAGGCCCTGGTGATGTCCGGGGCCCTGTTCATGAAAGCGGTGGAGCAAAGTGGTGCGGCGCTGCTGCCCATCGACTCCGAGCACAATGCGATCTTCCAGTGTCTGCCTGGCCAGCATCGTGGGGGACTCGGGCGCCACGGCGTGACTCAGCTGCTGCTGACCGCCTCGGGCGGCCCCTTTCGTGGATTCGATGCCGAGCGTCTGGCCCGGGTGACCCCGGATGAGGCCTGCGCCCATCCCAACTGGTCCATGGGGCGCAAGATCTCGGTGGACAGCGCCACCCTGATGAACAAGGGGCTGGAACTGATCGAGGCCTGCTGGTTGTTCGACGCCCGCCCCGAGCAGATCCAGGTGGTGGTGCATCCCCAGAGCGTGATCCATTCCATGGCCGCCTACAGCGATGGCTCGGTGCTGGCGCAGCTCGGCAATCCCGATATGCGCACCCCCATCGCCTACGGCCTGGCCTGGCCCGAGCGGATCGAGGCAGGGGTCGAGGCGTTGGACCTGTTTCAGGTGGCCAGGCTCGACTTCGAACCCGCCGACGAGGCCGCCTTTCCGTGCCTGCGGTTGGCCCGTGAGGCGATGGACGAGGGTGGGCTGCAGCCGGCGGTGCTTAATGCTGCCAATGAGGTGGCGGTCGAGGCCTTTCTCGACGGGCGGCTTGGGTTCACCGAGATCCCCCGGCTGGTCGAGGCGGTGCGCGCAGGTGCCCCCGGTGGTGGCGCCGATGATCTGGAGGCGGTACTCGCCGCCGACCATGACGCCCGCGCGCGTGCCCGTGCCTGGCTGGAGGCGTTGTGATGATCGCGCACCCGGTTGAACCTTTTGCCTTTGGCGCTGCCGGAGCCTGGGAAGCGGCGGCGACGGCGGCCGTCGTGATACAGCCAAGGAGGCTTGCGTGGGCCTGATTCAAAATATTCTGGCCGTGATCGTCGTACTCGGCCTTCTGGTCACCTTCCATGAGTTTGGCCACTTCTGGGTGGCGCGGCGTTGCGGGGTCAAGGTGCTGCGCTTCTCGGTAGGTTTCGGTAGCCCGCTGTGGTCGCGTTTCGATCGCCATGGCACCGAATTTGCCATCGCCGCGATTCCGCTGGGCGGCTACGTCAAGATGCTCGACGAGCGCGAAGGCGAGGTGCCCGAGGACCAGCTCGATCAGGCGTTCAATCGCAAGTCGGTGTGGGCCCGCATGGCCATCGTTGCGGCGGGCCCGCTGGCCAACTTCCTGCTGGCACTGGTGGCCTACTGGGCGCTGTTCGTCGCCGGGACTACCACGGTGGTGCCGGTGGTGGGTGACGTCACCCCGCAGACGCCGGCGGCCGAAGCGGGCCTCGAGTCGGGGATGGAGCTGACCGCCATCGGTGGCGAGACGGTGCGTTCCTGGGACGAGGTCAATCTCAAGCTGGTGGCGGCCATCGGTGCCAGTGGCAGCCTGGAGATCGAGGCCCGCGAGGAGGGCTCGAGTGCCTCCCGCAGCTATCGCGCGCCGGTCGAGAACTGGCTGGTTGGGCAGGACCCGCCCGCGCCTTTGGCAACCCTCGGTATCGCCCCCTGGCGTCCCGACATGCCTGCCGTCATCGGCCAGGTGATGGAAGGGGAGCCCGCGGCCGAGGCAGGGTTGCAAGCCGGTGATCGTGTGCTGAGTATCGACGATCGTGCGGTGAGTGACTGGCCTGATCTGGTCGAGCGGGTCAGAGCGCGACCCGGCCAGACACTGTCGCTGGAGGTCGGGCGCAACGGCGAGTCGAAGGCGCTGAGTCTGACGCCGCGGATCAACCGGCTGGATGATGGAAGCGAGATCGGCTATATCGGTGCCGGCGTTGCCCCGGTAGACTGGCCCCAGCAGTACCAGCGGGAAATCCGCTACGGCCCCCTGGACGCAGTGGGGCAGGCGGCCTCACGTACCGCCGAGATGACGCTTCTGACGTTCGACGCCGTGCGCAAGATGGTGGTCGGCCTGATTTCGCCGACCAATCTGTCCGGGCCCATCACCATCGCCCGGATCGCCGGTGACACGGCGCGTTCCGGGCTCGAGAGCTTCATCAACTTCATGGCCTATCTGTCGATCAGCCTTGGGGTGCTCAACCTGCTGCCGATTCCGGTGCTCGATGGCGGCCATCTGCTGTACTACCTGGTCGAAGCGGTACGTGGGCGCCCGGTGTCCGAGCGCACCCAGGCCGTTGGCCTCAAGGTCGGGCTGGCGCTGGTGGGCACCCTGATGATCATGGCCCTGTACTTCGATGTGATGCGCTTGTGGTAGAAGTTGCCCCCGCCATCGACGTGGTGCGTGCGCAACAACGAGCGCCCAGGTGAATCGCGCTTTGCCGGGGACGTCACCAAGCGAGACGCCGCCGCCAACTTGTCAGTGAGGCGGAGAAATGTATAAGGTGCCTGTCTGGACAGGTACGCTGACTCAACGCGAGCGAAACGACTGCATGAAAATCAAGACCATCGGATTGGCGACACTCTTGACCGCCTGTGCCCAGGTGGCGCACGCGGCCCCTTTCACCGTGTCGGACATTCGCGTGGAAGGCCTTCAACGGGTCTCTGCGGCTTCCGTCTTCAATGCTTTTCCCGTCAACGCTCGCGATCGAGTGGACGACAGTGAACTGGCCGAAGCGGCTCGCCAGCTGTTTGCCACCGGACTGTTCGAAGATATCCAGCTGGCCCGTGAAGGCGACGTCCTGATCATCCAGGTGGAGGAGCGCCCGACGATCTCGGCGCTGAATATCGAAGGCAACTCCCAGATTCCCGACGAGGACCTGCGTGCGGGCCTCAAGCAGGCCGGCATCAGCGAAGGCCAGGTGCTGCAGCTCTCGACCATCGACGAGATGAAGCGTGAGCTAGAAGGCCTCTACCAGTCCCAGGGCCGCTACAGCGCGCGCATCGACACTGAGCTTACGCCGGTGGGCCAGGGTCGGGTGCGGGTCGATATCAACATCAATGAAGGCGCCGTCGCCAAGATCCGCCAGATCAACATCGTCGGCAATGAAGCCTATTCCGACGAGATCCTGCTCGACGAGTTCGAGCTCGAGGACGATCCCGGTCTGTTCTTCGGCTGGTTCTCCGCCGACGAGTACTCCCGCGAGGCGCTGGCCGGTGACCTGGAGCGGCTGCGCTCCTACTACCTCGATCGTGGCTACGTGAACTTCGAGATCACCTCGAGCCAGGTATCGATCAGCCCGGACAAGTCGCGCATCTTCATCACCATCAACGTCGATGAAGGCAATCGCTACCGGGTCGGCGACATCAGCTTCGTCGGCGATCTCAAGGTGGCCGAGGCTGAGGCCCGCGAGCTGCTGCAGTTCGAATCCGGTGATATCTTCTCGCGCAGCGACGTGGTGGCGTCCTCTGAGGCCATGCGCTCGCGCCTGGGTGCCGAGGGCTTTGCCTTCGCCGAGGTCAACGGTATCCCCGAGGTGCGCAGCGACGGTGAGACGGTGGACCTGAGCTTCCAGGTGGCGCCGGGGCGTCGCGCTTACGTACGGCGTATCCAGTTCGTCGGCAACACCACCACCAAGGATGAAGTGCTGCGCCGTGAGATGATCCAGATGGAGAGCGCGCCTGCCTCCACCGAGGCCATCTCCCAGTCGCGCCAGCGCCTCGAGCGCCTTGGCTTCTTCAAGCAGGTGCAGGTGCAGACCGAGCCGGTCCCCGGCGAGAGCGACCAGCTCGACGTCACCTACACCGTCGAGGAACAGCCCTCAGGCTCGCTGTCGGCGAGTCTCGGCTTCTCCCAGAGTGCCGGCGTCATCTACGGTGCCTCGCTGTCCCAGAACAACTTCCTGGGTAGCGGCAACCGGGTCAATATCGGCGCCCAGAAGAGTGATACCTACACCAGCGTCAACTTCGGCTTCACCGATCCCTACTGGACCCTGGACGGTATCTCCCGCGGCTACAACTTCTACTACCGGGCCACGGACTACGAAGATTCCGACATCTCCACCTACTCCACCGATGCCCTCGGTGCCGGGATCAACTTCGGCTACCCGATCAACGAGCTGACGCGGATGAACTTCGGCGCCAACATCGAGAAGCTCGAGATCGACACCTACGACGATACCCCGTCGGAGATCAAGCGTTACGTGCTCGACGAGGGTGACGACGCCAGTACCCTGTCGGCCACCGGCAGCTGGACCCGCAACGACCTCAACCGCGGCATCATGCCGACGGCGGGTAATTACCAGCGGCTGTCGCTGGAACTCGGGGTGCCCGGCAGTGACGCCGAGTACTACAAGGCCAGGGCCCAGGCCAAGCACTTCTTCCCGTTCAACGAAGAGCAGACCTGGTCGTTGAAGTTCAGTGGCCAGCTGGGCTACGCCGATGCCATCAATTCGAGCGACCCCTATCCGTTCTACGAGAACTTCCTCGCCGGTGGCCTGGGCTCGGTGCGTGGTTTCACCGACAACACCCTGGGCCAGCTCACCACCGAACGTGAGGACGGTGATGACGAGACCCTCGGCGGTAACGTGCTGCTCGAGGGCAGCATGGAGCTGATCTTCCCGATGCCGTTCGTCGAGGACAAGCGCTCGGTGCAGCCGTCGCTGTTCGTCGATGCCGGTAACACCTTCCTCACCGAGTGCTACGACGTGCTGTCCGAGGACGAGGATCGCAAGAAGTGCAACTCCGGGGTGGAATTCAGCGATATACGCTACAGTGTGGGCGTGGGCGTCTCCTGGCTGACGCCGGTGGGTCCCCTGACCTTCAGCGTGGCCGAGCCGCTCAATGACGAGGACGAGGACGACACCCAGGTGTTCCAGTTCTCGCTGGGTCAGACCTTCTGATGAGGACAGGCGGCCGTCGCCGCTGGCTGGTGTGGTTGGCGCTGGCCGCTGCACTGAGCAGCCCGGTGTCGGCATCGGCGTCCCAGGTGGCGGTGCTCGACTGGCGTCGCGCCGTGCTCGACACCGAGGCCGCCCGCAGTGCCATGCAGAGCCTGCAGCAACAGGTCGCACCCTGGCAGCGCGAGGCCGAAACGCTACGCCTTGAGCTCGAGGCCCTGGCCGACGACCTGGCGGCTGCCGAAGGGCAGCCGAGCCCCTCACGGGTTCAGGAATTTCAGCGAAAAGGG
This sequence comes from Halomonas sp. H10-59, assembly GCF_040070555.1. Taxonomy (NCBI): domain Bacteria; kingdom Pseudomonadati; phylum Pseudomonadota; class Gammaproteobacteria; order Oceanospirillales; family Halomonadaceae; genus Halomonas; species Halomonas sp. H10-59. The sequence goes on along the minus strand of NZ_CP098828.1, from coordinate 3,972,908 downwards.
CAGCGTTTCGATCGCCTCAGACGTGATATCCTCGAGGCTCGCCAGGAAGCCGAACAGCGTTTGATAAGTCGCCTGGAAGGCAGGGTCGACCAGGCGGTCGCTCAGGTCATCGAGCGTCACGAGGTCGAGGTGCTGGTGACACCGGACGGTGTCCTGCACAGCGGTCGTGATCTGCCGGACCTGACGGCCGAGGTCACCCGGCTGCTCAACACGTACTGAGGGAATCGCCGACAGCGCCTGTCCCGAATTCCGTCGTCACCGCATTACGGTCATACATGAAATCGACACGTACACAGCCAAACCTCTCCGATATCGCCACTCGCCTGGGCGCTCGCCTGCACGGTGACGGCAGCCAACGTATCGTTGGCCTGGCGACGCTCAAGGACGCCGGCCCCGATCAGGTGAGCTTTCTTGCCAATCGCGCCTATCTGAAGGACCTGCCGTCCACCCGGGCGGCGGCGGTACTGCTGCACGCCGACCATCTCGACGCCTGCCCGGTGCCAGCGCTGGTGCTGGACAATCCCTACCTCGGCTACGCCGAGCTTTCGCGCATGCTTGACCCCCAGGCCGACGCGCACCAGCCGGGCATCCATCCCAGTGCGGTGGTGGCCGAGGACGCCAGTCTGGGTGCCGACGTCTCGATCGGCCCCAATGCGGTGATCGAGTCAGGTGCTCGCCTGGGGGATCGTGTGGTGGTCGGGCCCGGTTCGGTGGTCGGGGCGGACTGCGAGATTGGCGAGGACGGTTTCCTGCACGCCAACGTCACCCTCTATCACGGCGTGGTCGTCGGCAAGCGTGTCATCTTGCACAGCGGTTGCGTGATCGGTGGCGATGGCTTCGGTTTTGCCCACGACGGTGGCGGTTGGCGCAAGATCGCCCAGCTCGGTGGCGCGGTGCTCGGCGATGATGTCGAGGTCGGCAGTTGCTCGAGCATCGACCGTGGGGCGCTGGGTGACACCGTGATCGGCAACGACGTCAAGATCGACAGCCAGGTGCAGATCGCCCACAACGTGCACATCGGTGACCACAGCGCCCTGGCCGGCTGTGTCGGCATCGCCGGTTCCACCCGGGTGGGCCGCCACTGCATGCTGGGTGGCGGAGTGGGGCTGTCCGGCCACCTGACCATCTGCGACGGCGTCCAGGTCACCGGCATGAGCCTGGTGACCAACTCCATCCTCGAACCCGGGGTCTATTCCTCGGGCACCGGGGCCATGGAAAACAGTCAGTGGCGCCGCAATGCGGTGCGTTTCAAGCAGCTCGACAGTATCGCCAAGCGGGTCAATCGTCTGGAGAAGCGAGGCTCCGGCGAGGCTTGAGGGGCGGGTACAGGTCGGTATAATCCACCGCCTATTGCCGGTATGGTGCCCTTGGCCCCCGCCGGTCATGTCCTTCCAGGGAGAAGGGCTCTTGTCATTTCAGAGGTCGCTACGATGGTTATGGACATCAACGAGATTCGCGAATATCTGCCCCACCGCTATCCTTTTCTGCTGGTGGATCGGGTCACGGAACTGACCCTTGGCGAAACCATCGTTGCCTACAAGAACGTCAGCATCAACGAGCCGTTCTTCAATGGTCACTTCCCCCACCACCCGATCATGCCCGGCGTGCTGGTGGTGGAAGCGCTGGCCCAGGCCTGCGGTATCCTGGGCTTCAAGACCGTCAACAAGCTACCCGCCGATGGCTATGTATACTACCTGGTCGGCAGCGACAACGTGCGCTTCAAGCGCCCGGTGATGCCGGGCGACAAGCTTGAGCTGCGCGCCGAGGTCGAGCGGGCCAAGCGGGGTATCTGGAAGTTCAAGTGCCGTGCCACCGTGGAAGGCGAGCTGGCCTGTGAGGCCGACATCATCTGTGCCGAGAGGAAGATCGCTTGATACATCCGACCGCCATCGTAGACCCCGGCGCCCGCCTGGCCGACGATGTCGAGGTGGGGCCCTTCAGTGTGATCGGCCCAGACGTCGAGATTGGCGCCGGGTCGGTCATCGGCCCCCACGTCGTGGTGCAGGGCCCCACCGTGCTGGGCGAGCGTACCCGCATCTTCCAGTTTGCCTCGGTGGGGGAGGCCTGCCAGGACAAGAAGTACCAGGGTGAGCCGACCCGCCTGGTGATGGGTGACGACAACGTCGTGCGCGAGGGCGTCACCCTGCACCGGGGCACCGTTCAGGATCGCAGCGAGACCACCATCGGCTCGCGCAACCTGTTCATGGCCTACGTCCACGTCGGCCATGACTGCGTGATCGGCGACGACTGCATCCTGGCCAATCAGGTCACCTTGGCGGGCCACGTGCACCTGGGCGACTTCGCGATCATTGGCGGGCTATCCGCCATCCATCAGTTCTGTCGTTTCGGCTCCCACGCCATGGCAGGCGGTGGCTCGATCATCACCAAGGACACCCCGGACTTCGTGATGATCAACGGCAATCCGGCCCAGGCCCACGGACTCAACGTGGTCGGGCTCAAGCGCCGCGGCTTTGCGACGGAAGCCATCCGCGCCCTCAGCGAATCCTACAAGCTGGTGTACCGTCAGGGGCTCACCGTGGAACAGGCCATCGGCGAGATCCGCCAGCGCTTCTCGCTGGCCGAGACCGAAGCCTTCGTGGCCTCCATCGAGGCGTCCTCGCGGGGCATCATCCGCTAGGCAGTCATCGGCCCGGCGGTCGGCGCCCGCAGCGGCGGGCGTCTGCCCCAGTGTCGTCGGTCATCTTGATGGCCGTCGTCGGCTTGGGCACCCTTCCATCGTCAGACTTGTTCAGCCAGTCAGGGATCCGTCATGACACACGCTGCACGCGATGTCGCCAGCGAGGCAGGCTCAATCCGCCGCGTCTACCTGGTGGCCGGTGAACTGTCCGGCGATATTCTCGGCGCAAGCCTGATGCGCGCGCTCAAGGCGCGTCATCCCGAGGTGGCATTCCGAGGACTGGGTGGCCCGCGCATGATCGCCGAGGGGCTCGAGTCGTTGTATCCGCTGGAGACCCTGTCGGTGATGGGGCTGGTGGAGGTGATCAAGCACCTGCCAGAGCTGATCCGCGTGCGCCGCACCCTGCGTCGGGATGCACTGGACTGGGAACCCGACATCATGGTCGGAATCGACGCCCCGGACTTCAATCTTGGCCTCGAGCGCCAGCTGCGCGAATCAGGTGTCACCACCGCCCACTACGTCAGCCCGTCTGTATGGGCCTGGCGTCAGGGGCGGGTCAAGGGCATCGCCCGCTCGGTGGACGCCATGCTGACCTTTCTGCCGTTCGAGGCGGCCTTCTACGTCAAGCACCGGGTGCCGGTGGCCTTCGTCGGCCATCCGTTGGCCGATGAGCTGCCGCTGGTCAACGACCGCCGGGCCACGCGCGAGGCGCTGGGGATTGCCGCCGACGCCCGGGTGCTGGCGTTGCTGCCCGGCTCCCGGCGCAACGAGATCCGCTTCATGGGGGAGACCTTCCTGGAGGCTGCCGAGCGCCTGGTCAAGGCAAGGCCGGGGCTTGCGGTGGTGATCCCGGCGGCCACGCCCGAGCGCAGGCAGGAGCTCGAGGCGCTGCTGGCCGTGCGGCCGGCGCTTGCGGCCTGCGTCAGCCTGCTCGATGGCCAGGCTCGTGAGGCCATGGTGGCAAGCGACCTGGTGCTGCTGGCTTCCGGCACCGCGGCGCTGGAGGCGATGCTGTGTCATCGCCCCATGCTGGTGGGCTACCGCATGGCGCCGATGACCCATCGCATCGCTCGGCTGATGGTCAAGACCGAGTGGATCTCGCTGCCCAATCTGATCGCCCGCGAATCGCTGGTGCCGGAGTTGATCCAGGACGAGGCCAGCAGCGAGGCCATTGCCACCCGCCTGGGCGAGTTGCTCGACGATGAAGCGGCGCGGACTGCGCTCGAGGCTCGCTTTGCCGCCATGCACGAGGGGTTGCAGCGTGACGCCAGCCGGCGTGCGGCGGAGGCCATCGAAGCGCTGGTAGCGGGACAGCCGTTGCCGGAAAGCGTATCGCCTCGGCTGGCCGAGGAGGTGGCCGAGGCCACGGCTGATGAAACGGATGATGTCCGTCAGGAGGCTGGCGGTGGCCGCTGAAGCGAAGTCCAGGCGCAGCAACAAGCCCGCCTTGCCGCCGCTGGTGGTGAACTATGATGGCAGCTTGCTGGCCGGTGTCGATGAGGTTGGTCGAGGGCCGCTGGTGGGCTCGGTGGTGGCAGCGGCGGTGATCCTCGATCCCTCGGTGTCGATCAGCGGACTCAATGACTCCAAGGCGCTGAGTGCCAAGCGTCGCGAGGCGCTCGACGGCCAGATACGCGAGCATGCTCTGGCCTACCATGTGGCCGAGGCGAGCCCCGAAGAGATCGACCGGCTCAATATCTATCACGCCACCCATCTGGCGATGCGCCGGGCCATCGATGGTCTGGCGCCGGCTCCTGAGTACCTGCTGGTGGACGGCAATCGGCTGCCCGGGCATCATGTTCCGGGCCAGGCCGTGGTCAAGGGCGATGCCCGCCATCCGGCCATCGCCGCCGCCTCCATCCTGGCCAAGGTGGCCCGTGACGCGGCCATGCTGGCCCTCGACGAGCGCTATCCCGACTACGGCTTCGCCCGCCACAAGGGCTACCCGACGCCTGAGCATCTGGCCGCGCTCGAACGCCTCGGGCCGCTGGCCGAGCATCGCCGGTCGTTTGCACCGGTAAAGCGTCAACTGGCGCTGTTCTGACCCGTTTTCACACACCCGCCACGGCGGGTCGAGGTAAGGCTTTCTCATGTCCGCTCCCTTCGTTCATCTTCGCGTCCACAGCGAGTTCTCCCTCGTCGATGGCCTGGTGCGCCTCAAGCCGTACGTCAAGGCGGGCATCGAGCACGGGGCGCCGGCGCTGGCGCTGACCGACGAGGCCAACCTGTTCGGCCTGGTGAAGTTCTACAACGGTGTCCAGGGCGCCGGCATGAAGCCGGTCATCGGCGCAGATCTGTGGCTGGTCAACGGCCACGACCTGGATCACCCCTATCGGGTGACCCTGCTGGCGATGAACGACGTCGGCTACCGCAATCTGACCGAGCTGATCTCGCGTGGCTGGGTCGAGGGCCAGCGCCAGGGGCGGGCCTACCTGGAGAAGGCCTGGGTGCTCGAGCAGAACGAGGGGCTGATTGCGCTGTCTGGTGGTCGCGATGGCGATGTCGGTCGCCACCTGCTCAGCGATCTTCACGCCGATGCCAGGCGCCTGCTGGACGACTGGTGCCAGGCCTTCCAGGGACGTTTCTATCTGGAGCTGACCCGTACCGGCCGCCCGCTGGAAGAAGACTGCGTACACGCCTCGGTGGCGCTGGCGCTGGACACCGGGGTGCCGGTGGTGGCCACCAATGACGTGCGCTTTTTGAAGCGCGAGGACTTCTGGGCCCACGAGACCCGGGTCTCCATCGGTGAGGGCAAGGCGCTCGACGATCCCCGACGTGAGCGCCGTTACACCGAAGAGCAGTACCTGAAGTCGCCCCAGGAGATGGCCGAGCTGTTCGCCGATATCCCCGAGGCGCTGGAAAACAGCGTAATGATCGCCGCGCGCTGCAACGTCGACGTGCGTCTGGGCGAGATCTTCCTGCCGGAGTACGGCATCCCCGAGGGCATGACCCAGGACGAGTTCTTCCGCAAGATCTCCCACGACGGCCTGACCGAGCGCCTCGAGGCGCTCTATCCGGTGGCGCAGCACCCCCGCGACAGCGACGAATGGGCGGCCCTCGAGCAACGCTACCGCGAGCGCCTGGACTTCGAGCTGAACATCATTCTGCAGATGGGGTTCCCTGGCTACTTCCTGATCGTGATGGACTTCATCCAGTGGGCCAAGGACAACGACGTGCCGGTGGGGCCGGGGCGGGGGTCCGGTGCCGGCTCGCTGGTGGCCTACGCCCAGAAGATCACCGACCTCGACCCGATCCAGTACGACCTGCTGTTCGAGCGCTTCCTCAACCCGGAACGTGTCTCCATGCCCGACTTCGACGTCGACTTCTGCATGGAGAAGCGCGACCGGGTCATCGACTACGTGGCCGAGCGCTATGGCCGCAACGCGGTGTCCCAGATCGTCACCTTCGGCACCATGGCCGCCAAGGCGGTGGTGCGCGACGTGGCCCGGGCCCAGGGCAAGCCCTATTCGCTGGGTGACAAGCTGTCCAAGCTGATCCCCTTCGAGGTCGGCATGACCCTGGCCAAGGCCATCGAGGAGGAGCCTCAGCTCAAGGAGTTCCTCGAGGCCGACGAGGAGGCCCAGGAAATCTGGGACATGGCGCTCAAGCTCGAGGGCGTGACCCGAGGCACCGGCAAGCACGCCGGTGGCGTGGTGATCGCTCCGACCAAGCTGACCGACTTCTCGCCGCTGTTGTGCGATGAAGACGGCTCCGGTCTGGTGGTGCAGTTCGACAAGAACGACATCGAGGACGCCGGCCTGGTCAAGTTCGACTTTCTTGGCCTGCGCACCCTGACCATCATCGACTGGGCGTTGGAGATGGTCGACAAGGTGCGCTCGAAGGAGGGCCAGGGACCGCTCGATATCGACACCATTCCGCTGGATGACGGCAAGACCTTCGAGATGCTCAAGAAGGCCGAGACCACCGCCGTGTTCCAGCTCGAATCCCGCGGCATGAAGGAGCTGATCAAGCGCCTGCTGCCGGACTCGCTGGAGGACATGATCGCCCTGGTGGCGCTGTTCCGTCCCGGTCCGCTTCAGTCCGGCATGGTCGACGACTTCATCAACCGCAAGCACGGTCGGGCGGAGATATCCTATCCGCACCCGGACTACCAGCACGAACTGCTCAAGCCGGTGCTGCAGCCCACCTACGGCATCATCCTGTACCAGGAGCAGGTGATGCAGATCGCCCAGGTGATGGCCGGCTACTCGCTGGGCCAGGCCGACCTGTTGCGGCGTGCCATGGGCAAGAAGAAGCCGGAAGAGATGGCCAAGCAGCGCGCCGGCTTCATGGAGGGCTGCGCGGCCAACGGCATCGATGCCGACCTGGCGGGCAACATCTTCGACCTGGTGGAGAAGTTCGCCGGCTACGGCTTCAACAAGTCGCATTCCGCCGCCTACGCCCTGGTGTCCTACCAGACCGCCTGGCTCAAGGCCCACTATCCGGGTCCCTTCATGGCGGCGGTAATGTCCACCGAGATGGACAACCTCGACAAGGTGGTGCCGCTGATCGAGGAGTGTCGTCACCTCAAGCTGACGGTGACCCCGCCGGACGTCAATGTCGGTGGCTACAAGTTCACCGTCGACGAAGAGGGGCGGGTGGTCTACGGCCTGGGCGCGATCCGCGGCGTGGGCGAAGGTCCCATCGGCGCCATCGTCGAGGCGCGCAGCGCAGACGGCCCCTTCAGCGACCTGTTCGACTTCTGTCGGCGGATCGACCCCAAGCGCATGAACAAGCGCACCCTGGAAGCCTTGATCCGCTCCGGGGCGCTGGACAACCTGGGGCCCAACCGCGCCGTGCTGGCCGCCTCGCTGGATGACGCCCTGAAGGCCGCGGCCCAGAGCCACAAGAACCAGAGCGCCGGGATGATGGATCTGTTTGGCGAGGCCTTCGCCCCGGACGAGGACGACAGCGCCAGCGATCCCTACGCCGACTATCTGCGGGTGCGTGAGTGGAGCGATCGCGAGCGCCTGGCCGGCGAGAAGGACACCCTGGGCCTCTACCTGACCGGCCATCCCATCGATGAATACGAGGAAGAGCTTTCGCGCTTCGTCTCGACCCGCATCGCCGACTTGAAGCCGTCCCGCGAGCCCCAGCGGGTCGCCGGCCTGGTGGTGGCCCAGCGCACCATGAAGTCAAAGCGTGGCGACACCATGGCGTTCGTGACCCTGGACGACCGTACCGGGCGCATCGAGGCGTCGCTGTTCGGTGAGCTCTACGACAGCGTGCGCGAACAGCTCGACAACGCCGAGGTGCTGATCATCGAAGGCGAGGTGTCCAGCGACGACTACTCCGGCGGCCTGCGCCTGCGCGGCAAGGAGGTCACCCCCATGGTCCAGGCGCGCTCGCGCTTCGGTCAGGCGGTAGAAGTCTCGGTGGATGGTCGCGAGGCCAACGGTCGACTGATCGACAGCCTGCGCACGAGCCTCGAGCCTCATCGTCACCAGGAAGGCCTGCCGGTGCGCCTGCGCTACCGCAATCTGGAGGCCACCGGCTGGCTCGAACTCGACGAGCAGTGGAAGGTGCTGCCATCCGACGACCTGCTGATCGCGCTGCGTGAGGTCGAGGGCCAGGACGGCGTCCGCCTCAAGTATCGCTAGCGGCGCGGGGTTGCGAGGGCGCCTCTACGACGATCTTGACCCGCTGCGCCTTGCGTGGCCCGGTCAGGGTGCGATAATGCACACCACTTTTTCTTTGCCATGGGTGGGCTTGCGACGACTGCGTCGCGCCCGCCTGACCATGACCACAAGGCTGGCCCATGAATCCCAACTATCTCGATTTCGAACAGCCCATCGCCGAACTGCAGGCCAAGATCGAAGAACTGCGTCTGGTCGGCAACGACAGCCAGGTCAGCCTGGCGGACGAAATTTCCCGACTCGAGGAAAAGAGCCGCAAGCTCACCGAGTCGATCTTCAAGGACCTGTCGCCGTGGCAGGTATCCCAGCTGTCGCGCCATCCCCAGCGTCCCTACACCCTGGACTACCTCGAGCACGTATTCACTGACTTCGACGAACTGCACGGTGATCGCGAGTTCGCCGATGACGCTGCCATCGTCGGCGGTGTGGCGCGACTCAATGATCGTCCGGTGATGATCATCGGCCACCAGAAGGGCCGCGACGTCAAGGAGAAGGTGCGCCGCAACTTCGGCATGCCGCGTCCGGAAGGCTATCGCAAGGCCTGCCGTCTGATGGAGATGGCCGAGCGCTTCAAGATGCCGGTGCTGACCTTTATCGACACCCCTGGCGCCTACCCTGGCATCGACGCCGAGGAGCGCGGCCAGAGCGAGGCCATCGCCTACAATCTGGCGGTGATGTCGCGGCTTGAGACGCCGATCATTTCCACCGTGGTGGGCGAAGGCGGTTCCGGTGGTGCCCTGGCCATCGGCGTTTGCGACGAGCTGATGATGCTCGAATACTCGACCTACTCGGTGATCTCGCCGGAAGGCTGTGCCTCGATCCTGTGGAAGAGCGCCGAGCGGGCCAGCGACGCCGCTCAGGCCATGGGAATCACCGCCAGCCGACTCAAGGAGTTGGGCTTCGTCGACACCCTGATCAAGGAACCCCTGGGCGGCGCCCATCGTTTCCCCCATGAAACCGCCACCCGGGTCCGCGACGCCATCGGCGAAAGCCTCGAGCGCCTCGACGCCATGGACACCGAGGCGCTGCTCGAGCGTCGCTACGAGCGTCTGATGAGCTATGGCGCCCCGGCGTAAGTGACGTGCGGGCAAGCTCCCTGCGTCCAGCGTTGTTCCTGCGGCCCCCATCGTCCTGCGATGGGGGCCGCCTGCGTACCAGGCACCAGCCGTCACGTCCGACTTGCAGGAATCGCCGACATGCCGACGTCTCCCACCCTTGAAGCGCGAATCGAGCGGGCCCTCGACCGGGTGCCGCGACAGCGGTCGTTGTGGATCGCGCTGTCCGGCGGGCTCGACTCCTGCGTGCTGCTGGTGCTGGCGGCAAGGGTCTGCGGGCAGCGGTCGCGCCGATTGCGGGCGATCCACGTGCACCATGGCCTGCAGGCGGCGGCGGATGACTTCGAGCGCCACTGTCGCAGGCTATGCGCGCAGCTGGGGATAACCCTCGAGGTCGTCCGGGCAAGGGTGGACCGTACCTCCGGCAAGGGCCTGGAGGCGGCGGCGCGCCAGGCGCGCTACGACGCCTTCGTCGAATGCCTGGACGCCGGTGATGTGCTGTGGCTGGCCCAGCACCGTGATGACCAGGCCGAGACGCTGCTGCTGGCCGCACTCAGGCGCGCAGGCGTTGCGGGCCTTGCCGCCATGCCGGCGCGGCGTGAGGAGCGTGGCCTTTCGATCGAGCGCCCCTTGCTGGAGGTCCGGCGAAGCGAACTGGAAGCCGAAGCCCGGCGTCGCGGGCTCGATTGGGTCGAGGACCCCAGCAACGCCAGTCGCGAGTTCGATCGCAACTATCTGCGTCATGAGGTGGTGCCGGCGCTGGAGCAGCGCTGGCCCGACGCCGCGGACGCCCTGGCGGCGAGTGCACGGCATGCCGGCGAGGCGGCGGCACTGCTGGACGAATACGCGCTTGAGGATCTGGCGCGGCTGGGTGGCGACCCCGCCAGGCTGGAACTCGAGGGCCTGCTGTCGCTGTCACGGCGCCGTCAGCGCTGGTTGATCGGGCTGTGCATGCGTCGGCTGGGACTTGCGCCGGCACCGGGACCACGGTTGGACGATCTGCTCGAGCAATGTCATGCCCGGCGTGACGCCGAGGTCAAGGTGAGCTGGCCCGGGGCAGAGGCGCGGCTCTGGCGCGGTGCGTTGTGGCTGATGGGGGAGGGTGCCGGAGATCCGCTGGAGGTTGCCGAAGGCCCCTGGTCGCCAGGGAGCGCCCTGGTGGTCGCGGGGGTGTCGATGAAGCTGCCGACGACAGAGGAGGAAACGCCGCTGCCACTGTGGCTGCGCCAGCGCCAGGGCGGCGAAAGGCTGAGGCTTGCCGGGCGAGGAAGTCGCGACCTGAAGCGGCTGCTGCAGGAAGCTGGTGTGCCGCCCTGGCGGCGTGCCCAGGTGCTGGTGGTGTGGCAGGGCGAGGTCTGTGTGGCTGCGCTGGACGCCGGCAGGGGGTGCTGGATCGCCCTGGCCGAGGGCTGGACGGCGTCGCCCTTACGGGCAACGCCTGGGGCCGGCTGATGGCTTGGCCAAGGGCTCTGGCAGTGGCTTTTGACCAAGGGCTCTGGCCAGGGACCGTGTGAGAGGGCTCAGGCCTCGGCGTGGGCCGTGCCCGCGTGCAGCTTGAGCGCGAAGTCGGTATTGGCCAGGTAGTCGGCCTCGCGTTCCAGGTCGGTGCACAAGAGGCCTGGCTCGTCGCTGCCCTGGTAGTGCAGATGCAGGACCTCGCCGTCCACCTCGAGCCGCGGCGTCGCCGGCGGCTGCTCCGGGCGCGAATGGTTGAGGATCACCGCCAGTCGAAGCAGGCGTGCCAGGCGCTGGCTGTCACGCTGTTCGGCCTTCGGCAACAGCTGCCATTCCTTGCTCGGGAACTTGCGTCGGTGGGCGCGGACCAGGAAGGCCAGCAGGCGCTGTTCCGGGCGCGAGAAGCCGGCCAGATCCGAGTGCTCGAGCAGATAGGCGCCGTGGCGATGGAACTGACTGTGCGAGATCGACTGGCCGATCTCGTGCACCCAGGCGGCCCACTCCAGATAGCGGCCACGTTCCTCATCGAGCCCCCAGTCGTCGGCGACCTGGGCGAACAGCGCCTTGGCCGAGGCGGCCACATTGTCGGCCTGGCGAACGTCGACGGCGTTGTAGCGGGCCAGGGTCTCCAGGCTCTTTAGACGCGAGTCCTCGGGACTGTTGCGGCCAGCCATGTCGTAGAGCACCCCTTCACGCAGGGCGCCGTCGGCGTAGCGCATTTCGCTGAGGTCGAAGGCCTCGAAGATCGCGCACAGAATCGCGACACCGGCGGGAAAGACCCGGGCACGATCGGCCTTGAGCCCGTCCATGGAGACCTTGTCGAGCTGCTTGGTCTTGATCAAGCGCTTTCTCAACTTGGCCAGACCGTCGCGAGTGATCACTCCTTCCGGCGCGTCGCCTGCCGCGTGCATCACCGCCGCCGCCGCCTTGATGGTGCCGCTGGAGCCCACCGGGTCATCCCAGCCCAGACGCTGGTAGGGTCTGCGGATATTAGCCAGTTCCGACAACGCCGCGAGTTCGGCGTTGCGCATGCGCTTCTCGCTGATATCGCCGTCGCCGAAGAAGCGTCGGGTAAAGGTCACGCAGCCCATGGACAGGCTTTCCAGCGCCTTGGGTTCGAACTGTTCGCCGATGATGAACTCGGTGGAACCGCCGCCGATATCGACGATCAGCCGGCGCCCGTTCTCGGCCAGGGCGTGGGCCGCGCCGAGGTAGATCAGGCGTGCCTCCTCGCGCCCGGCGATGATCTCGATGCGCGTGCCGAGCATGGCCTCGGCGCGGTCGATCAACTCCTGGCTATTGTGGGCATCGCGCAGGGCGTTGGTGCCCACCACCCGCATACGCGAGGCGGGGATGCCCTCGAGAAAGGGCGCAAAGCGAGCCAGGCAGTCCAGCGCCCGCGTCATGGCGTCCTCGTTGAGGTAGCCGTCGTCGTCCAGGCCCGCCGCCAGCTGGACCTTTTCGCCCAGCCGCGCCACCACCTGCAGCCGGTCATCCTGATAGTTGGCCACCAGCAGGTGAAAGCTGTTGGAGCCCAGATCGATGGCGGCAAGGCGGGCGGGGTCCTTGGTGGCGTCGTGGGGCGACTCGCGCAGGGTGCTGAGCGTATCCGAGGGTTGATTCATGGCGGGTCCTTCACTGGAGATGGATCAAGGTTGCGTTTCGCCCCGGGGGATGTCAATGATCCGGGTCCGCCACGGGGCTTGCGTTCCCCTTCCGGCTTGTCTAGTATCGGGTCATTCGCCTGTTTCGAATGTGTTTTCCCGGTCGCGCCGCCGCCGCGACGTGACCATCCCAAGTCGTCAGACAGCCCGCACGACGTCAGCTCCGCTCCCGGCCAAGGCCCCGGCCCAAGCCCGCGAGACGCTGGCAACGGCGAATGAACCTGCTCCCTCGTCCAGACGCTGGCGTGGATCTCCCCTCCGGAGAATCCAGTCAATGGCCCTATTATCTTTACCTGGCCTCGCACGAGCAGCCTCGGGCTCTGAACGCACTCAATCGGCGTGTCTTTTCGCCCCTCGGCGCCTTGCCGCCCGGCTTCCACGAGTAATTTCTGAACTCTGATGAATCTGACCGAACTCAAGCAAAAGCCCGTGCCGGAGCTTCTCGATATCGCCCGCGAGATGGGTATCGACAACCTGGCCCGGTCCCGCAAGCAGGACATCATCTTTGCCATCCTGAAGAAGCACGCCAAGAGCGGCGAAGACATCTTCGGCGATGGCGTGCTGGAGATCCTTCAGGACGGTTTCGGATTCCTGCGCAGCGCCGACAGCTCCTACCTGGCCGGCCCCGACGATATCTATGTGTCGCCGTCCCAGATCCGGCGCTTCAACCTGCGCAAGGGCGACACCATCTCCGGCAAGATTCGCCCGCCGAAAGAAGGCGAGCGCTACTTCGCGCTGTTGAAGGTCAGCCAGATCAACCTGGACCGGCCGGAGAACGCCAAGCACAAGATCCTGTTCGAGAACCTCACGCCGCTGTTTCCGCAGGACCGTCTGCGCATGGAGATCGGCAACGGTTCCACCGAGGATCTGACCGCGCGCATCATCGACCTGACCGCGCCCATCGGCAAGGGTCAGCGTGGCCTGATCGTGTCGCCGCCCAAGGCGGGCAAGACGCTGATGCTGCAGAACATCGCCACCTCGATCACGCGCAACAATCCCGAGTGCCAGCTGATCGTGCTGCTGATCGACGAGCGCCCCGAGGAGGTCACCGAGATGTCGCGCACCGTGCGCGGTGAAGTGGTCGCCTCGACCTTCGACGAGCCGCCGGCGCGTCACGTTCAGGTGGCCGAGATGGTGATCGAGAAGGCCAAGCGTCTGGTCGAGCACAAGAAGGACGTGGTCATCCTGCTCGATTCCATCACCCGTCTGGCGCGCGCCTACAACACCGTGGTGCCGTCCTCCGGCAAGGTGCTGACCGGTGGTGTCGACGCCCACGCCCTGGAAAAGCCCAAGCGCTTCTTCGGTGCCGCGCGTAACATCGAGGAAGGCGGCAGCCTGACCATCATCGCCACCGCCCTGGTGGACACCGGCTCCAAGATGGACGAAGTGATCTTCGAGGAGTTCAAGGGCACCGGTAACATGGAAGCCCATCTGGATCGCCGTCTGGCCGAGCGTCGCGTCTATCCTGCGCTCAACATTCGCCGCAGCGGCACCCGTCGTGAGGACCTGATCGCCTCCGACGAGGAGATGCAGCGCATGTGGATCCTGCGCAAGCTGCTCAACCCGATGGACGATACCGCGGCCACCGAGTTCCTGATCGACCGACTCAAGGACACCAAGACCAACCTCGAATTCTTCGAGGCGATGAAGCGCCGCTAGCGTTGGCCAACGCCGCGCCTGGGCGGTCGCCAGACGCAAGGTCCAGGTGACCGAGGTCAAGACGAGGGGCAGCATGCTATGCTGCCCCTTTTGTGTTCAGGGGAGCGAGGCAATCGCATGAAATATGGTGACTTGCGTGACTTTATCGCGGGTCTCGAGGCCGCCGGCGAACTCAAGCGGGTGACCGCCGAGGTGGACCCCTATCTCGAGATCACCGAGATCTGCGATCGCACCCTGCGCGCCGGCGGCCCGGCGTTGTTGTTCGAGAACGTCAAGGGCAGCGAAATGCCGCTGCTCGGCAACCTGTTCGGCACCCCCAGGCGCGTCGCCATGGGCATGGGCCAGGAGTCTGTCGAGGCGCTGCGCGAGGTCGGTGAGCTGCTGGCCTTTCTCAAGGAGCCGGAGCCGCCCAAGGGCTTTCGCGATGCCTGGGAAAAGCTGCCGATCTTCAAGCAGATCATGAGCATGGGTCCCAAGACCGTGCGCTCGGCACCGGTCCAGCAGCGAGTCTTCGAGGGCGATGAGGTGGACCTGGATCGACTGCCGATCCAGCACTGCTGGCCCGGTGATGCCGCCCCCCTGGTGACCTGGCCGCTGGTGATCACCAAGGGCCCGCACAAGAGTCGTCAGAATCTCGGTATCTATCGCCAGCAGAAGCTCGGCAAGAACCGCCTGATCATGCGCTGGCTGTCCCATCGTGGCGGCGCGCTGGACTTCCAGGAATTCCAGCAGGCGCACCCCGGCGAGCCCTTCCCCGTAGCGGTGGCGCTGGGCGCCGACCCGGCGACCATTCTGGGGGCGGTGACCCCGGTGCCTGATTCGCTGTCCGAGTACGCCTTCGCCGGGCTGCTGCGTGGCTCGCGCACCGAACTGGTCAACTGCGGTCACGCCGACCTGCAGGTGCCGGCGTCTGCCGAGATCATCCTCGAGGGCTTCCTGTACCCCGATGATACCGCGCCGGAAGGTCCCTACGGCGACCATACCGGCTACTACAACGAGGTGGAGACCTTTCCGGTGTTCACCGTGACGCGCATGACCATGCGCAAGGACGCCATCTACCACTCCACCTACACCGGACGTCCACCGGACGAGCCTGCGATCCTCGGGCTCGCCTTGAACGAGGTGTTCGTGCCGATCCTGCGCCGCCAGTTCCCTGAGATCGTCGACTTCTATCTGCCCCCGGAAGGCTGCTCCTACCGCATGGCGGTCGTGACCATGAAAAAGCAGTACCCGGGCCACGCCAAGCGGGTAATGATGGGGGTATGGAGCTTCCTGCGTCAGTTCATGTACACCAAGTTCGTGGTCGTGCTGGATGATGACGTCGACGCTCGCCAGTGGGAGGACGTGATCTGGGCCATCACCACCCGCATGGACCCGGCCCGCGACACCGTGATGGTCGAGAACACCCCGATCGACTACCTCGATTTCGCCTCTCCGGTGGCTGGGCTCGGCTCCAAGATGGGCCTGGACGCCACCAGCAAGTGGCCGGGTGAAACGGACAGGGAGTGGGGCGTGGCGATTGCCATGGATGACAGCATCAAGTCCCGGGTCAGCGAGCGCTGGGACGAATTCGACATTCCTCTCCCCGACAGCAACAAGAGGTCGACATGACGGCAAGGACCCTGACCTGCCAGGTCATCGAGGTCGAGGACCTCACCCCTGACGTGTTTCGCGTGATTCTGGAAGGACGCGCCGAGGCCATGGCCCATGCCCCGGGCCAGTACCTGGAAATGTGCCTGGACGATGACTGCTGGGTGCCCTTTTCCATCGCCAGCCGCCATCGTGACGATGGGCGGCTCGAGCTGCATATTCAGCACTGGCCCGAACGCTCCAACTCGGCCCAGCTCAGGGCCATGCTGGTCGAGGCCCAGCACCTGACCGTGCGCCTGCCGGGGGGCGACTGCGTGCTGGATGGTGAAAGCGATCGTCCGCTGACGCTGATCGCCGCCGGTACCGGCTTCGCCCAGATGAAGGCGATCGTCGAGGCGGCGCTCCACGCCAACCCCGAGCGTCCCATCAGCCTGTGGTGGGCGGCCAAGGAACGCCGTGATCTGTACGCCGAGAGCCTGGCCCGGCAGTGGGTCGCCGAGTCCGATAAGGTCAGCTTCCACGCGGTCTGCGAGGAAGGCTTCGAGCAGGGCTTCGCCGACGAGCGCGTGCACGCCCATCATGGCCGTATCGACGCCGCACTCGCCGCCGAGCTTGGCGATGTGTCGGGCCACGACGTCTATCTGTCGGGCTCGCCCGGCATGGTCTATGCCTGTGTCGACGTGCTCGCCTCGCTGGGGCTGGACCCGTCACGGGTGTTCTCGGACGTCTTCGCCTACGCGCCACGCGACCCTCTGGTGCCGGTGGTCGGTAGCCTGGTCGGGGAAAAGCAGTCATGAGCGCGTCGCCGATCCTGATTACCGGTGGCGCCCAGCGTCTGGGGCGTCACTGCGCCGAGCGCCTGGTGCAGGACGGCCAGCCGGTGATCATCAGCTATCGCCGCGAGCGCCCGGAGCTCGAGGCCATGCGCGAGCGCGGCATCGTCACCCTCCAGGCGGACTTCTCCAGCGAAGACGGCATCCTCGACTTCCTGGAGCGGCTCAAGAGCGAGACCGGATCGCTTCGCGCCATCGTCCACAACGCCAGCGACTGGGCACCGGACAGCGATGGCGATGATGCCGGGGCCGCCTTCGAGCGGCTGTTCCGTATCCATATGCTGGCGCCTTACCTGATTAACCTCCACGCCAAGGCCTTGCTCGACGCCTGCAGCGAGCCCCAGCGGGACATCGTCCACATGACCGACTACGTGGTGCAGAAGGGCTCGCGCAAGCACGCCGCCTACGCCGCCACCAAGGCCGGGCTCGACAATCTGACGCTGTCCTTCGCCGCGCGTTATGCCCCAGAGATCCAGGTCAACGCCATTGCGCCAGCGCTGATCATGCTCAATCAGGGCGACGACGAGGACTATGCCGCCAAGGCCAGGGCCAAGTCGGCGATGGACATGGTGCCGGGGCCCGGGGTCATCTACCAGAGCCTGCGCTACCTGCTCGACAACCGCTATGTGACCGGGACGACCCTGGCCGTGGACGGTGGCCGCCACCTGCGCTGAATCGCCGGCGGACTCGCCTGACCCGAGGAATCCCCCTAGACTCTGGATGACCCTGACAACAACATCACAAGGAGGCGACCCATGGCCCATCACGACGACGACCTGCATGGCGACAGCTCTCACGACGGCTTTCATGACGAAAGCGGATTCCTGACGATCTTTCTCGGCCTGGTGGTGATGGTCGGCATGACCTGCCTGCCGGCGACCATCGGCTGGGTGCAGCTGGCGACAGGCTAGCCAGGGGCGTCAGCAGACCATGGTCGACGGCACGGCGCTTTTCCTGCCCGTGCACAGGGGTTGCCATTTGCTCCGGCGCGGGGCAGGATGAAACAAGATTCGAGGAGACACCGATGACCGATCACGCAAACCCGACCCGACCCCGACCCGATGGCAGCGACAGCGCCCTCGTCGGTGCCGTCTTGGGCTCGGATTGTGTGCATGCGGACGCGGTGTCCTTTTATTGGCCCAGCTTTTCCTGGTATTGGTTTGATACCGGGGCGCTGGTGCGCGAGGCCTGATCCAAGTATCTGGCACTCGCGAGGCGCTCCCCCCCCAGGGCCGCCTCCCAGAACCCCCGGACGGCTGCCCGTCCGGGGGTTCCTTGTTTGTGTGGCCAGACGTTTTCACCCAGTAGCACTCACCTGCGAAAGGCAGGCAACCGGAGCAATGACATGACCGCATATCGACTCTTCGCCAGCACCATTTCCCATGGCTATGCCTATGGCGATAGCTGGCGATTTATCGACGCGCGGTCGGCCCAACTGGCCACCTCCGACCGTGAGCGCCTCGGTGGTCGACGCACCCAACGATGTACGACCACACGGAGCTGATACCATGACCGCCAGCCTTTCGCTTGCCACCGCCGACCTCAACGCTGCCGCGACGCAAGAGACCGCCCCCCAGATGACCCTGCCGACCCCGCAGGCGCTCAAGCGCCAGTGCCCACTCGGGACGACCCTGAGCGATCGCGTCGACGCTCAGCGTCAGCAGATCCGTGACATTCTCGAGGGTCGTGATGATCGCCTGCTGGCGGTGGTCGGGCCCTGTTCGATCCATGACCCCAGGTCGGCGCTTGAATACGCCCGGCGCCTGGCCTCCCTGGCCGACAGCATCCGTGATCGAGTGCTGGTGGTGATGCGGGTGTACGTCGAGAAGCCCCGCACCACCGTGGGCTGGAAGGGCCTGGCCTATGACCCGGACCTGGATGGCAAGGGCGACATGGCGCGTGGGCTCGAGCTGTCACGCCAGCTGATGCGCGAGATCGTCGAGCTGGGCCTGCCGGTGGCCACCGAGATCCTGCAGCCGATGATCGCGCCCTACCTTGAGGACCTGCTGGCCTGGGTCGCGATCGGTGCACGCACCACCGAATCCCAGCTGCATCGCGAGATGGCCAGTGGCATCGGCGCGGTGGTCGGCTTCAAGAACGCCACCAGCGGCGACGTCCAGGTGGCACTGGACGCCATGCGCTCGGCCGCCCACCCCCACCAGCACTTCGCGGTGGGCGAGCAGGGGCAGCCGGTCATGCGCGAGACTGCCGGCAACCCCTACACCCATGTGGTGCTGCGGGGCGGCCACGGTGAGCCCAACTACGGGGTCGATGCGGTCGCCGCCGCCAGGAAGGCGCTGATCGGCACCGGCCTGCCGCCGCGGCTGATGGTGGACTGCAGTCACGCCAACGCACGCAAGGACCATCGCCGTCAGAGCGAAGTCCTGCTCGAGGTGCTGGCCCAGCGTCTGGCCGGTGACACCTCGCTGATCGGGGTGATGCTCGAAAGCCACCTGAACGAGGGCAAACAACCCCTGGAGCCCGGCAAGCTGCGCTACGGTGTCTCGGTCACCGACGCCTGCATCGGCTGGGAGACCACCGAACACCTGTTGAGCCTGGCTGCCGAGCGTCTTGCCCAGCAGGGTTGAGCCCGACGATGCGAACGAACCAGACCAGAGGCCCTTTCGGGCCTCTGGTCGTTTATGTCCGGCGTAACTGGCTCGCGCCGCGGGTGGGGACGTGACTCAGCGGCAGAAGGGCCATACCTGATAGAAGCTGTCGCAGCGGAATTCCGCCTCGCAGGCTGCCAGTTGGCTGCGGTAGCGGGAAGCATAGTGGGTGGCCACCTGACTCAGCGGCAGAAGGGCCATACCTGATAGAAGCTGTCGCAGCGGAATTCCGCCTCGCAGGCCGCCAGTTGGCTGCGGTAGCGGGAGGCATAGTGGGTGGCCACCTGACTCAGCGGCAGAAGGGCCATACCTGATAGAAGCTGTCGCAGCGGAATTCCGCCTCGCAGGCCGCCAGTTGGCTGCGGTAGCGGGAAGCATAGTGGGTGGCCACCTGACTCAGCGGCAGAAGGGCCATACCTGATAGAAGCTGTCGCAGCGGAATTCCGCCTCGCAGGCTGCCAGTTGGCTGCGGTAGCGGGAAGCGGTGCTGGCCACCTCCCGCGCCGCGCGTTGCACCGCCGGCTTGGCGCGATAGCTGCCGCGCTGATAGCCGCCCTGGCCTTCGTGGTAGGCCAGGTACAGGTGCTCGGGGTTGGACAGTGACACTCCCGTCATGCGCCGCGTGCGGGCGTTGTACCAGCCGATGAAGTCGGTGGCGTCGTCCATGTCGGTGCGACTGGCGAACAGCCCGCCGGCGGCGTCATCGTATTCGCCCCATACCGGATCCTGGGCCTGGGCATAGCCGTAGGCCGAGGACGGGCGCGTCCACGGAATGAAGCCCAGTAGTTTGGTACGTGGCGGCCTGACGTGGCTGCGAAACGACGACTCGCGCTTGATGAAGGCCATCTGGGTCCAGGGGGGCGTGCCCCACTTTTCATAGGAGGCCTGGGTGGCGTCGTACCAGTCAGGCTGCTGGCGAAAGATCTCGCACAGATTGTCCTGATGGCTCGGCGGCGCCGGGGCGAAGGCGGCGCAGCCGCTGAGAGTAACAAGCGCCGCGGCAAGCACCGTAGTGAGTAGAGCAGACCGCATCCCTGGCATGGCCCGTTTCACAACATTTTCCCGTTTTAGTGATATCGCCCCCAGTATGCCCTCCCGTGCAGTGTCGGGTCATCCTCACATGTCCCACCGGCTGCTTCGGGTCATCGGAGAGGGGGCGATGGGGCGAACGCCTTCGATGTCCGATGACGTCTGAGTTCGATCATCCAGCGCCACGCTCAAGGCCAGGACGGTCATTTCTTGCGGGAAGGCAAACGGGTTGCATCAAGGTGCCTGTTGTTCGCCTATGGTAGCGGTTGCCGCTGAAAACGCCTGTTGAAGCCAAACCACCACCTTGTCGAGGATGGCATTGTCGGACATTGTTTGGCTCCTGATCAGGTGGTAGTGCAGTCCCGGTAGAAACGGGCCGAATGGCACCTCCAGCACACCACGAGCGATCTCATCCTGCACCAGGGTCAAGCCCAGCAGGGCCACGCCCTGACCGGAGATAGCGGCCTGGATCGCGTGACTTTCTTCGGAGAAGGCGAGTCGAGGCCCTAGCACGGCAGGGGTAGACCCCAACGCCTGACACCACTGAGCCCAGCCGGGCAGGCCAAGGTTCGGACAGTACCAGTCGAAATCGATATGACGAACACCCCTGAGGTCGTCGACGCCAGCCAGCTGGAGTTGCGGGCTGGCGACCAGGGCAATGCGATCGGTCGCCAGGGTCACCACCTCATGGTCCGGATAGGGGCCCATACCGTAACGAATCGCCAGGCGGGTTCCATGCGTTAGATCAAGCACGCTCTCGCTGGCATGGATATTCAAGGCGATATCGGGATTCGTCGAATGAAAGTCGGTCAGTCGAGGAAGCAGCCACTGGCTGGCGAAGGCCGGAGTGCAGGAGAGGGTGACGCTGGCGGGTGTCGTTCGCTTGAGCAGACTTTCCAATGCCTCGGCGAAGGCGTCAAAGCCCTGGCGTAGCACGGGAGAAAGCTCCGTTGCCGCGTCGGTAGGGATCACCTGGCGGGTGCGACGCTCGAATAGCGCTACGCCGAGCCAGCTTTCCAGTTCACGTACCTGGTGGCTGATCGCGGCGGGCGTTACCGCCAGCTCTTCAGCCGCCCCCTTGAAACTACGGTGACGTGCTGCCGCCTCAAAGGCACGCAACTGCGAGAGTGGTAGTCGGCGTCGTTGCATCGCATCCCTATGGACAAAAAATTTTTGTGTATCTGCAAAGAATAGATCGTTTGTCGTCCCGAATCGATTGGAAGATTCTGTCGTTCGTGCACCACCAAGCATGAGCGGTACTAATCCCAAAGGAGAATCTTCATGGCTACACTGTTGCACCTTGATGCCAGCGCACGCTCCGGACTTTCCGGTAGTCAACCCCACGGATCGCATTCGAGACGCCTCAGCGCCCACTTCGTCACACAGTGGCAACGGGCACGTCCTGACGACAGGGTCGTCTATCGCGATGTCGGCCAGCAGCCGCCTCGTCCTGTCACCGGTGATTGGATTCATGCCGCCTTCACCAAGCCGGAAGCGCGGGATAGGTGGATGCACGAGGTTCTCGCGGAGAGTGATTCCCTGGTCGACGAACTGCTCGAGGCGGATCTGATCATCGCTGGCGTCCCGATGTACAACTTCGGCGTTCCGGCCGGATTCAAGGCTTATATCGACAATATCGTGCGAGTCGGGCGGACTTTCGGTTTTGATCGCTCCCGCCCAGGCTTGCCCTACTGGCCGATGCTGAGCGCCATGGGCAAGCGCTTGGTGGTGCTTGGTGCCCGGGGTGACTATGGCTACGAGTCTGGTGAGCGAATGGAGCACACCAACCACGTCGAACCACACTTGCGTACCGTTTTCGCCTATCTCGGCATAGAGGAGTTGCACAGCATCGCCGTGGAGTATGACGAGTTTGCCGACGAGCGGCTGCAGCAGTCTCTGATTCAGGCGGAGCAACGCGTTGAGGCGTTGGTCGACAGGCTGGCGGCCAGTCTGGACGTTCCTCGCGTTGTTTCCGATCCGGTCTCGGGGTGAGCGCACCTCCGTGACCGCTTCTTCGATCGTCCCCTGCTGGGTACCAGATGCTCGGCAACAGATGTGATTCCCTGTCCAGCAAACGTCTGTATTGCAGAACTTGAAATAAGAATAGTCACGCGGGATGAAAAATTTGCGCGGCTCGCCGTAAGAGGGCCGATGTGGTGAGAGGGAGTGTCTGATTTCCAACAATGTATTCTTCATGATAAGTCGGAAAAATCAGTGAGCGAGGTGGATGATGGGTGGTTATATAAGTAGAGATAGGGAGCCTGATCTGGCGGCTTCTTTCGGTGCGCTGGAAGAAAAACAGTTGTCAGTGAGCCAACCGCTTTCGCGCAATGGTGTTCTGCAGCCAGGAAAGGTCTATTTCATTCCCGCGAGGTGTGGCGCTGCCGTTGTACTGGAAAAAGGGCAGATGCTTACGCTGATTAACGTAAGTGGATTGCAGGTCTGCGATATGTGGGCTTTCAATACGAGTGATCCAGACGAATTTCTATCCATGGAACATACTCGAACCCATCTTGGGCGCTTGGTGCCGGTTGTCGGTGACAGTATGGTTTCCAATAGAAGAAACGAGATGCTGGAACTAGTGGAAGATACTTCGCCTGGGGTGCATGACACATTGATTGCCGCCTGCGATATCAATCGCTATAGACAGCTTGGCGTAAGCGAATACCATGACAACTGTGTTGATAATCTTCGAATGGCATTGCTTGCCATCGGCAAGGAGGTTTCGCATGTTCCATCACCATTCAATGTGTGGATGAATGTTCCACTTGATGGTGATGGCTCACTGACATTTGTGCCACCCGTGGCCAAAAGAGACGACAGGATTGTGTTCAAGGCAATGATGACCTGTTACGTAGTCATGTCATGCTGTCCCCAAGATATTACGGCGGTCAACGGAGTTGGTAGGCAAACGGAAAGTATAGGAGTCATGCTCGGAGATTGAAGAAACACGGGATAGATGGCGATGCACTGCAACTCCGCCGCCGGCGCTAAAGGTTCTCATTTCGTCGGAGGTAAACTCCAGCCTTTGCGCTCCGGCGGCATCCGGCTCGTCATCGCTCACGATATGACTTCAGCACTCCCTCTCGTCGCTTCAAACGCCTCTACACGTTTTTTGGGCCAGCGGCAGCGAAGTTTAGCGATAGCGATCACGCTGCCTCTACGCGGGCTCGGGCTTCTTCTCCCTTGGCTGACCCTCACCTCCGATGTCCGAGGGCACCAGTGGCAGGTCCTCGGGCAGGTGGCGGGCACAGAAGTCCAGGCAGTCGAGGCCGTTGACGGCCTGGGGGGCTAGTGGACAATTCCATGGCGACTCGCGCAGCACTTCCGGAAGATGGTCGCTCAGGTCCTCCATGTCCTGACTCTTGGGCCAGCACAGCCAGCGCTCCCGTTTAGGGGTCTCGGGGTGGCGCCACTTAAGCATCCAGTCGTCGCCCCAGGGCAGCACGCCCAGGGTGTCGGGTTCGGGCGGCGGCAGACCCTGGAAGGCGCTGGCCCACCAGCGGGGCGAGAGGTGATGGCGTCCCAGGCGTCGGCTGCACTGGGCCAGCAGGGTACGCTGCACCACCATGACATCCAGGGCGCTGTCATCACGATAGAGCACATGGAGCGCGAGAGTGTGCGGTATTACGCAAAGCTCCCGCTCAACCAGTTCATCCAGTGACTCCCTGCTGTCGACCTCCTCGGCCAGGGCGCCGTCCAGCGTTACCAGGGTGACCGATTGTGGCGGTATGACGAGACAACAGGGAAGTGCCTGGTCGAGGCACGAAAGCGATTGGACATTGGCGGCGCTGCCCCGGTCGAGGCTCTGTTGATCGACACAGTGGACCCAGTACCAACGAGGCTCGGGATCTTCGTCGGCTGAAGGGGCGCGTTGGGGCATAAGAAGTATGCGCTGATGTCGGTGTCCCAGATTCCACATGGTTCTGGTCCTGTCGATAGCGATTGTTGGTGCACTGTGTCGACGAGCGAAGCCATTTTCTTTCACCAACTGTTACTCTTTTTACAATAGCGCTACTTCCTGTGCTCTGCGTCAACCTCGTCTATCGTCATACGAGTGTCATCTGGACTACCTAGTGTTGTCGGCGGACCGCCGTCGCCCCTGTGATCGACTTTCCCCTCCGATACCCGAGGCCGGCAACAGTGACTGGCACCGACAGCTCACGCCTTGACGGCGAACAGAGGGCTGCAAGAAGAGGACTGCGCAATGAGCAAGGAAATTGAAGATCATCGTCTGTTGAACCCCAGCCGAAATGAACCCTTCTCCTCGGTGCTCGACCGTCGTCTTTCCCGGCGAGCGGTGATGAAGGGGGGCATGGGCATGGCGGCCATGACCATGCTGGGAAGCTTTGGTCTCTCGGCCTTCGCCAACGAGCCGTCGTCAGGGATGGCCAAGACGCCGCTGGCGCTGGCCTTCGAGTCGATTGCCGGTTCGCGCAGCGACGCCGTGGTGGTGCCGCCGGGCTATACCGCCCAGGTGCTGGTGCCCTGGGGTACGCCGCTTGACGACAGCGCGCCCGAATGGAGCGAGGATCTGACGATGACGCCCCAGGCCCAGGCGGCCAGCGTCGGCATGCATCACGACGGCATGCATCCTTTCGCGCTGGATGAGAGCACGGCCTCCGAGCGCTTCCTGCTGGTGATGAACAACGAATACATCGACGAGAACGCGCTGTGGGCGCCCCAGGGCGGCCCTACCAACATGACCGAAGGCAAGCGTCCGGCGGACGAGGTGCGCACCGAGATCAACGCCCACGGGGTGACCGTGGTCGAGGTGAAGAAGGACGCCGATGGTCGCTGGAGCCACGTCAAGGGTTCCGCCCATAACCGTCGCTACACCAGCGCCACCCCGATGCACCTGTCAGGGCCGGTGGCGGGCAGCGACTACGTCAAGACCAGGTATTCCCCGGGCGGCACCCAGGCTCGCGGCACCAACAACAACTGTGCCCACGGCTACACGCCCTGGGGAACTTACCTCACCTGCGAGGAGAACTGGCCGGCCTACTTCGTCAAGAACGAAGGCCGTACCCTGGACGATGACCGTCTTGGCATCGCCAGTGGTCGCGGACGCTACGGCTGGGAGACCGCCGCGGGCGATGACAGCGAACGCGACGACGAATTTACCCGTCTGATCGGCGACCCCGTCGCCGACGACGCCAGCGGTGACTACCGCAACGAGCCGCGTCAGTTCGGCTATATCGTCGAGATCGACCCCTATACCGGCAGGCAGGCGATCAAGCGCACGGCGCTGGGCCGCTTCCGCCACGAGGGCTGCTGGCCGGGCAAGCTGGTAGCAGGCGAGCCGGTGGTGTTCTACTCCGGTCACGACTCGCGCAACGAGTACATCTACAAGTTTGTCTCCGAGGCGGCCTGGGACCCGGCGGATGCCATCGCTCCCGGCGCCGAGGCCGATCGCCTGGCGATCGGTGACAAGTACATGGACAGCGGCACCCTTTACGTCGCTCGCTTCAACGCCGATGGCAGCGGCGAGTGGCTGCCGCTGACGCCGGACGCTTCCACCCAGGATGGCCGTACCCTGGCCGAGGCGCTGGAACTCGACGCCGATGACCTGGCCGGGGTGATCATCCACACCTGTGACGCCGCCGACCTGATGGGTGCCACGCCGATGGATCGCCCGGAGTGGGGCGCGGTGGACCCGTCCACCGGCGAGGTCTACATGACCCTGACCAACAACTCGAAGCGTACCGAAGATGGCACCGAGGCGACCCTGACCGGCGACGGCGACAACATCACCGCGCTGGGCAACGGCTACGCCACGGCACCGGTCAATGCGGCCAACCCGCGGGCGAACAACGAGGCCGGTCAGATCATCCGCTGGCGCGAGGGCAGCGATGCCACCGCCTTCGACTGGGAGGTATTCGTGTTCGGTGCCGCGGCCAGTGACCAGAACAACCTGTCCGGGCTGACCGCCGACAACGAATTCGCCAGTCCCGATGGGCTCTACTTCGATGAGCGCGGCGACGGCCAGGGCATCCTGTGGATCCAGACCGACAACGGCTACGAGGGCGTCACCGAGAGCACCAATGACCAGGTGCTGGCGGTCGTGCCGGCGGAGCTCGAGCGTGCCGATGGTGCCGCCGCGGTGATCTCCGGGGCCAACCAGGACAAGCTCAAGCGTTTCTGCGTGGGCCCCAACGGCTGCGAGGTCACTGGCATCTTCCCCACGCCGGACAAGACCGCGCTGTTTATCAATATCCAGCATCCGGGCAACTGGCCGGCCAGTGACGACGCGACCCAGGCGCCTGACGCCAGCGTGCGACCGCGCGCCGCCACGGTGGTGATCCAGCGCGAAGACGGCGGCCAGATCGGCGTCTAGGACGTGTCCGAAAGGTG
The DNA here is from genome assembly GCF_040070555.1 of Halomonas sp. H10-59. Taxonomy (NCBI): domain Bacteria; kingdom Pseudomonadati; phylum Pseudomonadota; class Gammaproteobacteria; order Oceanospirillales; family Halomonadaceae; genus Halomonas; species Halomonas sp. H10-59. The sequence goes on along the minus strand of NZ_CP098828.1, from coordinate 3,946,386 downwards.
CCGGCTTGCGTCGGCCTTTCGGGCAACCTCCAGGGGCGTTGTCGACGTCTGACGTCTTGCGCCGCCCCAGCACCCCGGCTCCCTTTTCAGGGAGCCGGGGTGCTCGTGGTTTCGGGGGGCTGAGTCGGGCGACGACTGGTCCAGGCACTGCGTGGGTCGGCCAAGGCGCAGGTCGAGCGGCAACCGGCAGCCGTCAGGACACATGACGACAACATGAAAAGCCCCTCGCCAGCGTCGCTGGCGAGGGGCCTGGGTGGTGTTATCGACGCGCCGATGGCGCGTCAATGCGGGGCGTTATTCAAGCGCGAGCGGCGTAGGCGTACAGCAGCGTTTCCTGGGCGGAGATCGGTGCGGCCTCGCCCGGATCCTGCTTGATGTAGGTGCCGTCGGCCTGCAGCAGCCAGCTCTGGCAGTTGTCGACCAGGTAGGTCTCGAGGTCCTTGCGCACCCGGGCGGCGAGCTTCTTGTCGAGCAGCGGGAAGCAGGTCTCGACCCGATGGAACATGTTGCGCGCCATGAAGTCCGCGCTGGAGCCCCATATCTCGGGCTTGCCGTCGTTGTGGAAGTGGAACACCCGGGTGTGTTCGAGGAAGCGACCGATCACCGAGCGCACCCGGATATTCTCGGAGATGCCGGGAAGGCCAGGGCGCAGGCAGCACATGCCGCGGATGATCAGGTCGCACTCGACGCCGGCCTGGGAGGCGCGGTAGAGCGCCTGGATCAGCTTGGGTTCGGTTAGTGAGTTGCACTTGACGATGATATGGGCGCGCTTGCCCTTGCGCGCGTAGCTTGCCTCCCGCTCGATCATTTCGACGACCCGTTCGTGCAGGGTGAAGGGGGCGTGCAGCAGCTTCTCGATCTGGCGGGTGCGGCCCATGCCGGACAGTTGCTGGAACACCTTGTGCACGTCGGCGCACAGCACAGGGTCCGCGGTGAGCAGGCTGTAGTCGGTGTAGAGCTTGGCCGTCTTGGAGTGATAGTTGCCGGTGCCGAGGTGAGCGTAGTGGCGCAGCGCGCCCTTCTCGCGGCGCACGATGTGCATCATCTTGGCGTGGGTCTTGTAGGCCATCACCCCGTAGATGACGATGGCGCCGGCCTCCTGCAGGCGCGAGGCCAGCGCCAGGTTGTCGGCTTCGTCGAAGCGGGCGCGCAGTTCGATGACCACCGTCACTTCCTTGCCTTGGCCGGCGGCCTCGACCAGGGCGTTGACGATGGGTGAGTCGGCACCGGTGCGATACAGGGTCTGCTTGATCGCCAGCACGTCGGGGTCGCGGGCGGCCTCGCGCAGCAGGTCCTCCACCGGGGTGAACGACTGGAAGGGGTGATGCAGCAGGATGTCGCCTTCCTGCATCGACTGCATGATGGAGTTGGGTTGCTTGACCTGCTTGGGCACGCCGGGGGTAAAGGAGCGGTACATCAGATCGGGCCGGTCGGCGTCACCCAGTACCGACATCATGCGGGTCAGGTTGACCGGGCCATTGACCCGATAGAGGTCACTGGCTTCGAGCTGGAACTGCTTGATCAGGAAGTCGGAGAGCTCCTCGGGGCAGTTGTCGGCCACCTCCAGACGCACGCCGCTGCCGTAGCGCCGAGCCAGCAGCTCGCCGCGCAGGGCCGAGGCCAGGTCCGAGACTTCTTCGGGATCCACCGTCATGTCGGCGTTGCGGGTCAATCGGAACTGGTAGCAGCCCTTGACCTTCATCCCCGGGAACACTTCGTCGGCGTGGGCGTGGATCATCGACGACAGGAACAGGTACTCGGTGAAGCCTTCCTCGCACAGCTCTTCCGGCAGCGCGATGACCCGGGGCAGCGAACGTGGCGCCGGCAGGATGGCGAGGCCGCCCTCGCGGCCGAAGGCGTCCTTGCCCTCGAGCTCGACGATGAAGTTGAGGCTCTTGTTGACCAGCCGCGGGAAGGGGTGCGAGGGGTCCAGCCCGATGGGACTGACCACCGGGATGATCTCGGTGGAGAAGTAATCATGGACCCACTTGCGCTGCTGCTTGGTCCAGTCTCCACGCCGACGGAAGCGGATGTTGTGGGCTTCCATGGCAGGGATCAGCTGCTCGTTGAGGATGCGGTACTGACGCTCGACGTGCTCGTGGGCGATCTTCGAGATCTCGTCGAGCACCGAACGCGGGCTGCGGCCGTCGGCACCGGTGGTGTCGTCGCCCAGGGCCAGCTGGCTCTTCAGTCCGGCCACCCGGATCTCGAAGAACTCGTCCATGTTGGAAGAAAAGATCAACAGGAACATCAGGCGGTTGAGCAGCGGGTGCGCCTGGTCCAGCGCCTGTTCCAGCACCCGGATGTTGAACTGCAGATGCGACAGCTCGCGATTGAAGTAGAGGCTCGGGTCGGTGAGGTCGGCCTCAGGGTCCGGCATTGCCTTGGGCTTGATGCCGGTGCGCGTCTGGTTAAGGCGCGGCACCGGGGTATCGGCCTGGGGCGCGTCGCTCATCGAGACGTCGGACTTGCCCAGGGTCGCATGTTCAATCGTGGCGTTGTCGCTCTGCGCGTCTTCCATGGTGGTTCCTCATCGGGGCTCGGGAAGGGCGCCGCTCCCTCCCCTGATCAGCGGGCCAATAGCCTGGCCGCGCGTTTGGCAAAGTAGGTCAGCACGCCGTCGGCGCCGGCACGCTTGAAGCACATCAGCGACTCGAGGATGACAGTGTCAGCGTCCAGCCAGCCGTTGTCGAAGGCGGCCATGTGCATGGCGTATTCACCGCTCACCTGGTAGGCGTAGGTGGGCACCCGCAGCTCGTCCTTGACCCGGCGGACCACGTCCAGGTAGGGCATGCCGGGCTTGACCATCACCATGTCGGCACCTTCGGTGATGTCCATGGCGACCTCGTGGAGGGCCTCGTCGCTGTTGGCCGGGTCCATCTGGTAGGTCGACTTGTCGGCCTTGCCCAGGTTGGCCGCCGAGCCCACCGCATCGCGGAAGGGGCCGTAGTAGCGCGAGGCGTACTTGGCGCTGTAGGCCATGATGCGGGTGTTGGGCAGGCCTTCACGCTCGAGCAGTTCACGGATGGCACCGATACGCCCGTCCATCATGTCGGAAGGGGCGACCACGTCGGCCCCGGCCTCGGCATGGGACAGCGCCTGCTTGATCAGGGTCTCGACGGTGCGGTCATTGGCCACATAGCCGTCTTCATCGAGAATGCCGTCCTGACCGTGACTGGTGTAGGGGTCCAGGGCAACATCGGTGATCACGCCGAGCTCGGGCAGGGCGGCCTTGAGTTCGCGCACGCTACGCTGGACCAGGCCGCTGGCGCTGTAGGCTTCTTCCGCCAGCTCGCTTTTCTTGTCGGCGTCGACCACCGGAAACAGCGCAATGGCGGGAATGCCCAGCTCGACGGCCTCGCGGGCCTCTTCGATCAACAGGTCCAGCGACAGGCGCTCGACCCCGGGCATGGACGGTACAGCCTCACGGCGGCCTTCGCCCTCGAGCACGAAGACTGGCCAGATCAGATCGTCGGCACTCAGCTGGTTCTCGCGCATCAGGCGGCGGGAGAAGTCGTCCTTGCGCATGCGGCGAGGACGGCTGGCGGGGTAAAGACGAGGGGTAATGGCACTCAAGACGGCACTCCACGGAAGCAAGGATTCGGCGCCACGCGCTAGTCTGGTGGCACTTCATGACAAAAGCATGACATTGATTGAGTATATTCCTCCTCTCCCGTTCGCCGAAAGTCGCGTCTTGTCGCACCCGTGGCGACTCTCTAGAGTAGTGGCAGTCTTGGCCGCGTCCGGCCCCGTTCGCGACGCGCTATAAAGGAGAATGACATGAGTAAACAGGTAGCGATCGTCTTGTCGGGCTGCGGCGTACAGGATGGTTCCGAGATCTACGAGACCACCCTGACCCTGCTGCGCCTGGACCAGCTGGGCATCGCCTATCGCTGTTTTGCCCCGGATATCGCTCACCAGGAGGTGATCGACCACCACAGCGGGGAGGCCGTCGAGGAGACGCGCAATGTGCTGGTCGAGTCCGCCCGCCTGGCCCGGGGCGAGATTTCGCCGCTGGACGAACTGTCGGCATCGGACTTCGATGCCCTGATCCTGCCCGGTGGCTTCGGGGCGGCCAAGAATCTTTCGAACTACGCCACGGCCAAGTCCGAGATGGAGGTCCACGTAGACCTGGCCGAGCTGTTGATCGAGTTTCACGATGCGCGCAAGCCGATCGGCCTGATGTGCATCGCACCGGTGCTGGTGCCCAAGGTGCTGGGGCCGGGCATCGCCGTCACCATCGGTACCGACCCCGAGGTGTGTGGCTGCATCAGCGCCATGGGCGGTCTGCATCGCAGCTGTGCGGTGGACGATATCGTGGTGGACTTCGAGCATCGCCTGGTGACCACCCCCGCCTATATGCTGGCCACCCGCATCAGCGAGGCGGCGCTGGGCATCAACAAGCTGGTGGATCGCATCGACGAGATGATGGACGTCAACACCTGAGCGCCGTCTCAGCGGGGCCAGGCCCCGCTGAGACGCCAGACGATGGCGGATCATTGTCGCCAAGCGCCTTGAACACCACCGGTGCGAGAGCGGTAAAAAAGCAAAGCCCGAGGCCAATGCCTCGGGCTTTGTGCATTCTGCTGACGGGGGCTCTGCCGGTGTGGCGATCACGCCTCGTCCGGCGCTTCCTCGTCATCGCTGCTCCGCCTCTTGACCAGCCGGCCGAACAGCAGCCCAACCTCGTAGAGCAGGTACATGGGTACCGCCAGCAGGCTCTGGCTGACCACGTCCGGCGGGGTCATCAGCATGCCGATGACGAAACAGCCGAGGATGACGTAGGGGCGCTTGGCGCTCAGGCTCTTGACGCTGGCGGCGCCGGTGAGGATGAGCAGGAAGGTGGCAATCGGGATCTCGAAGGCGATACCGAAGGCGAAGAACAGCTTCAGCACGAAGTTGAGATACTGGTTGATATCGGTCATCACCTGCACGTTCTCCGGCCCGGTCTGGGTGAAGAAGGCGAACAGCAGGGGAAAGACCACGTAGTAGGCGAAGGCCGCGCCGAGATAGAACAGCAGGACGCTCGAGGCCAGAAGCGGTAGCGCCAGGGCCTTTTCCTTGTCGTACAGCCCTGGCGCCACGAAGGCCCAGGCCTGGTGCAGGACGAAGGGAATGGACACGAACACCGCCACTACCAGGGTCAACTTGAACGGCGCCAGGAAGGGCGACGCCACCTCGGTGGCGATCATCTGGGAGCCTTCCGGCAGCAGCTCCATCAGGGGGTCTGCGACAAACTGGTAGATGTCGTTGGAAAAGGCGTAGAGCGCCAGGAAGATCACCAGGATGGCGATCACGGCGCGCATCAGCCGCGAGCGCAGCTCCACCAGGTGTTCGATCAGTGGGGCGTGGCCCTGACTTGACGGCGGAGTGTCACCGGTATCGCTCATCGGGTGGCGGAGTCCTTGTGCTCGGAAGAGGCGGTGTCATCGCTGGGAGCGGGGGAGAGCGTGGAAGCCGAAGCGCTGGACGACGAGGCGCGTGCGGCGCTGTCGACGGCGTCGTCCAGCCGCTGGCCGGCCGAGGCAGACTGGGCGCCGGTGGAATCCGCCTGCCCGCCGTTGCCCTTGTTCGGGGTGTCGGCGATGGATTCCACGCTGCGCTTGGCTTGTTCGGCGCTGCGCTTGGCCTGGTTGACGCTGTCGTCCAGCTTGCGTTCCTGCTCCTTGAGCTTCTGGCGCAGTTCCTCGGCCTCGAGCTGGGCGCTGATCTCGCGCTGCATGCCGGCCACCGAACGCTTGATGCGTCCGATCCACAGGCCGGCGGTACGCGCGGCCTTGGGCAGCCGCTCGGGACCCAGCACCAGCAGTCCCACCACCCCGATGATCAGCAGTTCCAGAAAGCCGATATCGAACATGTGGCGTTACTTGCGCTCGTCGGAGGACTCGGGCTTGCGCTCCGCCTCGACGTCGTAGGTGTTGTTGGGCGTATCGGTCTCGTCATGACGGACCTGGGCCTGGGGCTTGGCCTCCTCCGACTTGTCCTCATCCTCGCTGACGGCCTTCTTGAAGCCCTTGACCGCGCCACCCAGGTCGCTGCCAACGTTGCGGAGCTTCTTGGTGCCGAAGATCAGGATGATGATGCCGAGTACGATCAGCAGTTGCCAGATACTGATACCACCTAACATAAGAACTTCCTCAATATGCGGCGCCAGGCGCCGTGAATCGTTGGTTCCCGCCGAGGCTCAGGAGCGGCGCGAGGCCTTTTCCTCATGCCCCGATACGCCGAAGCGTCGGGCGAGTTCATCCAGCACCTGCCGATGGTCGAGTCCCAGGTGCGAGAGCATCACCAGACTATGAAACCACAGGTCTGCCGTTTCGGCGATCAACGCCTCGCGACTGGCTGGATCCGCGTCAACATCCTTGGCGGCAAGCACGGTCTCCACCGCCTCTTCGCCCACCTTCTCGAGTATCTTGTTCAGCCCCTTGTGATGCAAGGAGGCAACGTAGGAAGTGTCAGGGTCGGCGTGCCGACGTTCGCTGAGGGCGGCGTCGAGCTGGTTCAGAATATCGCTCATCGGTGAAGATTCCATTAAAAGATCAGTTCCAGATCACCAGCAGTGTGCCGATGCCCGCAGCGACCAGGACCGGCCAGGGCTGATCGGTCAACCAGCCGGACAGCGGTTGCCAGGCCAGCGCCACCGCGGCCAGGGCGAGCCCCAGTCGGGTCCGGCGTATTCGCCTGGCCTGGCGGGTCAGCTGGCCGAGAATGTGGGTCATGACCTCGCCCTGCTGGGTGATCTGGCGCGATCGCTTCTCGGTCTGGGACAGCGCCTGGTGGGCCAGCACCGGCAATTCCGGTAGCTGCCGGGTCAGCTCCGGCGCCTGCCGCTTGAACGACTCCCACAGGCCCTGGGCGCCGGCGCGCTCCTTCATCCAGCGCTCCAGGTAGGGCTTGGCGGTGGCCCACAGGTCCAGGTCCGGGTAGAGCTGACGGCCCAGGCCTTCGATATTGAGCAGGGTCTTCTGCAGCAACACCAGTTGGGGCTGGACTTCCATGTTGAAGCGCCGCGCGGTCTGGAACAGGCCCAGCAGCACCTGGCCGAACGAGATGTCCTTGAGCGGTTTCTCGAGGATCGGCTCGCATACCGTGCGTACCGCCGCCGCGAACTCGTTGGCGCGGGTATCTTCGGCCACCCAGCCGGACTCGATGTGCAGCGCCGCGACCTCGTAGTAGTCCTGGTGGAAGAAGGCCAGCAGGTTGCGCGCCAGGTAGTCCTGGTCTTCCCGGGTAAGGCTGCCGACGATGCCGCAGTCGATGGCGATGTACTGGGGGTCGGACGGCGCCTGGCGGGAGACGAAGATGTTGCCCGGGTGCATGTCGGCGTGGAAGAAGTTGTCGCGGAACACCTGGGTGAAGAAGATCTCCACGCCGCGCTCGGCCAGGCGCTTCAGGTCGGTGCCCTGGGCCTTGAGCGCCTCGATGTCGGCCACCGGCACGCCGTGGATGCGTTCCTGGACCATCACCTTGTGGCGGGTCAGCGGCCAGTGGATCGACGGCACATACAACAGTGGCGACTTGTCGAAGTTGCGCTTGAGCTGGGAGGTGTTGGCCGCTTCCTTGGTCAGGTCGAGCTCGTCGAACAGGGTGGTCTCGTAGTCGCGGACCACTTCCACCGGGTGCAGCCGGCGCGCTTCCGGCACCTTGTTCAGCGCTCGCGCCACCAGGTACATCAGCGCCATGTCCTGGCGCATGACCCGCTCGATGCCTGGGCGAATCACCTTGACTACCACGTCCTGGCCGTCGGGCAGCCTGGCGGTGTGGACCTGGGCGATCGAGGCCGAGGCCAGCGGCTCACGGGAAAATTCGGCGAACAGTACCTCGAGCGGCTCGCCCAGGGACTCCTCGATCAGTGCTTCGGCCTGCTCGCCGGGGAAGGGCGGTACCTGATCCTGCAGCCGCTTGAGTTCATTGGCTATATCGTCGGGGAACAGGTCGCGACGGGTCGACAGCATCTGGCCGAACTTGACGAAGATCGGTCCCAGCGACTCCAGCGCCAGACGCAGGCGTTCGCCGCGGGAGCGCTCGCCGACGGGAATCAGCTTGAGCGGCGACCAGGTGAATATCAGCCGCAGCCACCAGGGCAGCTTTTCCAGCGGCAGCAGGGTGTCGAGACGGTAGCGGGTGACGACCCAGATGATGCGCAGCGGGCGGAGGATCATGAGACGTCGTTCTCCCGGGCCAGGCGACGGGTCAGGCGCTTGAGACGTGCCTCGGTACGGTCGGTGGCCAGCTCCAGTTCGGTCAGCGCCTCGCGCATGGCCTCGAGCTGATGGCGGCCGGGCAGCCAGCGGGCTTCCTCGAAGACGTACTCGGAGACGTCGGCACACAGCTCACGGTGGGTGCGCAGGCCCCAGCGGGACAGGCCGCGCAGGCCTTCGGCGAGCTGGTGAGCCGGCAGGTCGCCGAGATAGCGGGCAAGCTCAGCCTCCCAGTCCAGGTCGAGATCCAGCAGCAGGTCGCGGGTCGCCTCGAGCAGGTGGATCTTGCCGCGCACCGCGAGACGGCCCTCGAACATCAGCCGTTCCATGTCGGCGCCGCCGGCTAGCCGGCCCAGGGTGTCGCTGTCCAGTTCGACGATGGCGTCCCAGGCGCCTTCATCGACCTCGTCCACCAGCAGCAGATCAACCCCCTGGGGGTGATAGCACAGCGCCAGCTGGACACGCGGGGACTCCAGGCACATCAGCACCCGCTGGCCGGCCAGCGAGCGCAGCCGAGAAGGCGAGGCAGGGTCGCGTGCGAGCAGGGCGTTGACGGTCTTCTCGATGCCGGCCAGCAGCAGGGTCGGGGTCAAGGCCATCATGTCCTCAAAGCTTGATGCCGCGATGCAGCGCGACGATGCCGCCGGTGAGATTGGTGTATTCGACGCGCTCGAGTCCGGCGGTTTCCATCATGCCCTTGAGCGTTTCCTGATCCGGGTGCATGCGGATCGACTCGGCCAGATAGCGATAGCTGTCGGCGTCGCCGGCCACCATTTCGCCCATCTTCGGCAGCAGACGGAAGGAGTACTCGTCGTAGGCGCGGGTCAACAGCGGATTGTCGGGCTTGGAGAATTCCAGCACCAGCAGGCGGCCGCCGGGCTTGAGGATGCGCGCCATGGAGGCCAGGGCGGCGTCCTTGTCGGTGACGTTGCGCAGACCGAAGGCGATGGTGATGCAGTCGAAGGTATTGTCGGGAAATGGCAGGCATTCGGCATTGGCCTGGACGTACTCGACGTTGCCACCGACGCCACGGTCGATCAGCTTGTCGCGTCCCACCCCAAGCATGGAGGCGTTGATGTCGGCCAGCACCACCTTGCCGCGCGGTCCCACCATGCGCGAGAACTTCAGCGCCAGGTCGCCGGTACCGCCGGCGATGTCGAGTACGCTATGACCAGGCCGGACGCCGGAACGTTCGATGGTCAGGCGCTTCCACAGCCGATGGATACCGAAGGACATCAGGTCGTTCATCACGTCGTAGCGAGCCGCCACGCTGTGGAAGACATCGGCGACACGTGAGGCCTTTTCCTCGACCGGCACGTCCTGAAAACCGAAGTGGGTGGTGCGCTTATCCATGGGACTCCCGAGTCGTGAACGATGGCGAGAAGAGCCGATGGGGGCTCTTTGGCAGCGGCCATTGTAGCCTTGCCGAGGTGGCTTGTCTTTGACCGTCACCCGGCTTGTCGCCACACCGGTGTCGATCGCTACAGCTGACGGATCTCGATACCCAGCGGCTCGCGACTGGCGCCGGCCTCGTCCAGACGCTTGAGATAGTCGGTCCAGTTGGCCTCGCGCTCGCGGATCAGCCAGTCCAGATAGTCCCAGCTGTAAAGGCCGCTGTCGTGGCCATCGTCGAAGTGCAGCTTGAGGGCGTAGCGGCCCGCCTGGGTGATGTCGGCAAGGCCCACGTCCTTCTTGCCCACCTGAAGGGTGGCGGTGTCGCCGCCGTGGCCACGGACCTCGGCGGAGGGAGAAAACACCCGCAGGTACTCCACCGACAGGCGGTGGCGGGAGCCGTCGGCGTAGCCGATCTCGAGCTCGCGGGCCTTTCTGTGGTAGTGCACCAGGGTCGGAGTGGGGGCGCTCATGGCGATCCTCTCTGTTTCAGCACGGTGGGCGTGCCCGGACGTCAGTATTGGCGGCATCGAAAGCACGACCGGGCCGCGGCGCAGTGCGCGGCGGCCCGGTCATCGAGGGTGCTTGGCCGGTGGTTACAGGATATACCGGCTCAGATCCTCGTCCATGGCCAGTTCGCCGAGCTGAGAATCGACGTAGGCACGGTCGATGATCAGCGGGTTGCCGAGATCCGAGCCCTTGAACGAGGCCTCCTCGAGCAGCCGCTCCATTACCGTGTGCAGGCGACGGGCGCCGATGTTCTCGGTGCCTTCATTGACGTTGAAGGCGATCTCGGCGATACGCTCGATGCCGTCATCGGTGAAGCGCACCTCGAGGCCGTCGGTGGCCAGCAGCGCCTCGTACTGACGGGTCAGGGCGGCGGACGGCTCGGTCAGGATGCGCTTGAAGTCGTCCGGCGTCAGCGCCGACAGCTCGACACGGATCGGCAGACGGCCCTGCAGCTCGGGGATCAGATCCGAGGGACGCGACAGGTGGAAGGCGCCGGAGGCGATGAACAGGATGTGGTCGGTCTTCACCATGCCGTACTTGGTCGACACCGTGGAGCCTTCGATCAGCGGCAGCAGGTCGCGCTGGACGCCCTCGCGGGAGACCTCACCGCCGCTGGACTGACCGCTGCCCTTGGCGACCTTGTCGATCTCGTCGAGGAAGACGATGCCGTTCTGCTCCACCGCTTCCACCGCGCGGGACTTGATGTCGTCCTCGTTGACCAGCTTGCCGGCCTCTTCGTCGCGCAGGATGGTGAAGGCCTCCTTGACCGTGACCTTGCGGGTCTCGGTCTTGCCCTTGCCCATGCCGGAGAACAGGTTCTGTAGCTGGCTGGTCATCTCTTCCATGCCCGGCGGTGTCTGGAACTCGAGGTTGGGCGCCTGGGGCGACACCTGGATCTCGATCTCCTTGTCGTCGAGCTGGCCTTCACGCAGCTTCTTCCTGAACATCTGGCGCGTCGAGGAGTCTTCGCGCGGCTCGTTTTCCTGGCCACGGGGCGGCGGCAGCAGGGCGTCGAGGATGCGATCCTCGGCAGCGTCCTCGGCGCGGTGGCCGACCTCTTCCTTGGCCTGCTCGCGTACCAGCTTGATCGCTGCCTCGGTCAGGTCACGGATGATCGACTCGACGTCACGGCCGACGTAGCCCACCTCGGTGAACTTGGTCGCCTCGACCTTGATGAAGGGAGCCTTGGCCAGCTTGGCCAGGCGCCGGGCGATTTCGGTCTTGCCGACGCCGGTGGGGCCGATCATCAGAATGTTCTTGGGGGTGACCTCCTGGCGCAGCTCGCCGTCGAGCTGCATGCGGCGCCAGCGGTTACGCAGGGCGATGGCCACGGAGCGCTTGGCATCCTGTTGACCGACGATGTACTGATCCAGCGCGTGGACGATTTCGCGGGGCGTCATCTGGGTCATGATCAAAGCTCTTCCAGGGTCACGTGATGGTTGGTGAACACGCAGATGTCACCGGCGATCTCCAGCGACTTCTCGGTGATCTCGCGGGGCGACAGTTCCGTGTTCTCGAGCAGCGCGCGGGCGGCGGACAGGGCGTAGTTGCCGCCGGAGCCGATGGCGATGATGCCACGCTCGGGTTCCACCACGTCACCGTTGCCGGTGATGATCAGCGAGGCCTTCTTGTCGGCCACCGCCAGCAGCGCCTCGAGGCGGCGCAGGGCGCGATCGGTGCGCCAGTCCTTGGCCAGCTCCACCGCGGCCTTGACCAGGTTGCCCTGGTACTTCTCCAGCTGGGCCTCGAAGCGTTCGAACAGGGTGAAGGCGTCGGCGGTGCCGCCGGCAAAACCGGCCAGCACCTGGCCGTGATAGAGGCGTCGCACCTTGCTGGCGTTGCCCTTCATCACCGTGTTGCCCAGTGACACCTGGCCATCGCCGGCCAATGCCACCTGGTCGCCGCGGCGAACGGAAACGATCGTGGTCATGGAGAATTCTCCTTGGGGAAGCCGAGGCCTCCGGTGACTGTCGAGGGGCAGAGCCCTCTGCATAAGCGATAGGCTGGTAGGTGCGGGCGGGTCGCAAGGATTTCAAGCGCGGGCGACTCGGGAATGCGGCTCGCTTCGACGAGAAGGCGGCGCAGCAGAAGGAAGAGAGATACCGCCACGATGGGTGCTTGAGCGGTGGCCAGCACCCACCAGGCCCAGACATGACGTTCTGGGCCTGGTGGGCGTAGCTTCAGAAGGAGGAGGTGTGCCGACGTCAGTTCTGCAGCTGGATCAGCAGCGGCTCGATGCCTTGAGTGCTCATTAGATCCTGGGCCCGCGACAGTTCATTGCGATCGCTGTAGGGGCCGACCTGCACGCGATGCCAGGTGGCGCCGCCGGTGGCTTCGACCTCGCTGATCTTGGCCAGCAGGCCGAAGTCCTTGAGTCGTCCGGCGAGCTGTCGGGCATCGTTGACCTCGCGGAAGGAGGCCGCCTGCAGCATGTAGCGACGTTCGGCGCTGCGCGGTGTCTCGGATGGCGTGGACGACGCTTCCTGTTCGCGGGAGTTGGCGGCGATCACCGCGGCGATGGGGTCGTCCGCGGAGATCTCGTCCTCGCTCGGCTGGGCCGCCTCGGGGCGCTTGGCGGTGGACGCCGGCATCTCCTCGTCGGAGGCGATGACTTCGGACTCCGGCAGCAGGGTATAGAACTCGAACGTCGGCATCGGCGGCTCGCTTTCGCTGGCCTGTCCGCCTTGTGCACTGCCACTCGCATTGCTGCCCTGCTGCTCGCCGCTGGAGGGCTTGGGCAGTACCGCCGCCACCGGTGAACGGGGATCCTGCCAGGGAGCGGTACCGTTCTGGTGGTGGGCCAGCAGGAAGCCTGCGACCACGCCGACGGCGGCCCACAGCCAGCCGGGGATACCTCCGCGGGCCTGCTTGGGTGCTTGCCTGCGCTTCTGGCTGGTGGTTGCTCCGCGCTTGCGCGGGGGCGCCTTGCGAGTGGCCATGGCTTACATCTCCTCCGGTGCACCGACGCCCATCAGGTCGAGTCCATTACGCAGCACCTGACGCGCGGCCAGGCCCAGCGCCAGGCGCGCATTGCGCAGGTCGTCGTCGTCGACCATGACTTTGCAGGCGTTGTAGCAGCTATGGAAGTCGGCTGCCAGATCCTGCAAATATTGGGCGATCTGCTGCGGCTCGCGGGCCTTGGCGGCGTGCTCGACCACCTCGGGATAGCGCGCCAGGCGATTGAGCAGGGCCTTTTCCTGGTCTGCCTCGAGCAGGCCCAGGTTGGCCATGGCGGTGGCGTGGTCGAAGGCCAGGCCTTCGCTCTCGGCCTTGCGCAGCACGCTGCACACCCGGGCGTGGGCGTACTGGACGTAGTACACCGGGTTGTCATTGGACTGCGAGCGCGCCAGATCGATGTCGAAGGTCAGCTGGGAGTCGGCGCGACGGGCGGCGAGGAAGAAACGGGTGGCGTCGCGGCCGACCTCGTCGATCAGGTCGCGCAGGGTGACGTAGCTGCCGGCCCGCTTGGACAGCTTGACCTCGACCCCGGAACGGGTGACCAGCACCATCTGGTGCAGCACATAGTCCGGCCAGCCCTGGGGGATACCGACATCCAGCGCCTGGAGGCCGGCGCGTACCCGGGTCACGGTGGAGTGGTGGTCGGCACCCTGCTCGTTGATCACGCTGGTGAAGCCGCGCTGCCACTTGTCCAGGTGGTAGGCCACGTCGGGCAGGAAGTAGGTGTAGCCGCCCTCGCTCTTGCGCATCACCCGATCCTTGTCGTCGCCGAAGTCGGTGGTGCGCAGCCACAGGGCGCCGTCCTGCTCGTAGGTGTGGCCGTTATCGGTCAGGCGACGGGCGGTCTCCTCGACCTTGCCCTGCTGGTACAGCGAGGACTCGAGGAAGTAGACATCGAAGCCGACGCCGAAGGCGCGCAGGTCCAGGTCCTGTTCGCGACGCAGGTAGGCCACGGCGAACTCGCGGATGGCGTCGAGATCCTCCGGGTCACCCTTGGCGGTGACGTGGCGGTCGTCGGCGTGGATGGTCTCGCCGGCCAGGTAGGCCTTGGCCACGTCCTCGATGTAGCCGCCGCGGTAGCCGTCCTCCGGCCAGCCGTCGCTGTCCGGGCCCAGCCCCTTGGCGCGGGCCTGCACCGACAGCGCCAGATTGGTGATCTGGGCGCCGGCGTCGTTGTAGTAGAACTCGCGGGTGACGTCGTAGCCGGTGGCCTCGAGCAGGCGACACAGGCAGTCGCCCACCGCGGCGCCTCGGCCGTGGCCGACATGAAGGGGGCCGGTGGGGTTGGCCGAAACGAACTCCACCTGCACCTTTTCGCCAGCGCCGGCCAGGCTGCGGCCGAAGGCGTCGCCGGCGTCCAGCACCTGGCGCACCACCTGGGCCGCGGCGTCGGTGGCGGCGAAGAAGTTGATGAAGCCGGGGCCGGCGATCTCGACCTTGGACACGGCGGCGCTTTCGGGCAGGGCCGCGACCAGTTTTTCCGCCACCTGGCGCGGTGCGGCCTTGGCCGGCTTGGCCAGCATCAGGGCGAGGTTGGTGGCGTAGTCGCCGTGGGCCTTGTCCTTGGTCGGGTCGACCTTGTAGGCCGGGGAAAGCTCCTGGGGAACGACTTCCTGCTGCTTGAGCTCGGCAAGAGCGGCATCCAGCAGCGCAACGATGGTGTCTTTCATGAGGCGTCTATGTCCTGTGGCACGGTGGCCGAGCGTGGCGAATCCTGGCGGGAGCACCTGTCGGCGGGCAGACCGCGTATTATCGATGATTGCGCCTGGCCTTTAAAGGCCGGGGCGGCAAAGCTCAGCGTATCGGACCTCAGCTCAGGGTCTGCGGATCGACGTCAATGGACCAGCGGATACGCCGCGCCTCGGGCCAGGCTTCCAGACGGTGGGCTAGCCATTCGAGCGCGGGGTGCAGTTGGCTGCGTCGCTCCGCCATCAGCGCGATCTGCAGGTGGTAGCGGTTCTGACGGCGCTCCATGGGGGCAGGTACCGGGCCGAGGCAGTCGAGATCCAGAGCCAGGCTACGTACCTGCTCGCGCAATTCGCCGGCGATCTCCCGGGCGAGTGCCGTCAGGGCGTCTTCCCGGGGGCCTTCCAGGCGGACCAGGGCCATGAAGCGTAGCGGCGGCAGGGCGGCGATGCGGCGTTCTTCCAGCAGCGACTCGGCCAGGGCGTCGTAGCCGCGCTCGGCCAATAGACGAAGGCTGGGATCGTCCGGGTGCATGGTCTGCACCAGCACTCGGCCAGGGTGGGCGGCGCGGCCGGCGCGCCCGGCCACCTGCTCGAGCAACTGGGCCGAGTGCTCCAGCGCGCGAAAGTCGCTGGCGTAGAGGCCGGCGTCGGCGTTGACCACCACGACCAGGGTGACGTGGGGCAGATGGTGGCCCTTGGCCAGCATCTGGGTCCCGACCAGGATCGCTGGTTCGCCACGCCGGACCTCGGTGAGCATCTTCTCGAGCGCGTCCTTGGCTCGGGTGCTGTCGCGGTCGATACGGTGGACCGGGGTCTCGGCAAAGGTTTCGGCCAGGCTCTCCTCCGTACGCTCGGTGCCGCTACCCAGCGGACGCAGGTCGGCGCTGCCGCAGTCCGGGCAGGCGTCGGGAATGACCCGGCGGCGGTCGCAGTGGTGGCAGGCCAGCATCGGCGGCTGGCGGTGCCAGGTCATGCGTGCGTCACAGTGGTCGCACTCGGCCATCCAGCCGCAGGCGTGACAAGCCAGGGTGGGGGCGAAACCGCGGCGATTGATGAACACCAGCACCTGGTGGCCGGCATCCAGCGTTGCCTTGATGGCGTCGATGACCGGCGGAATCAGACCGCCGCGTCGAGGGCGCCCCTTGAGGTCGACCAGCTCCAGTCGAGCGGGAGCGTGGCGAGTGGCCCGCCGGGTCAGCCGCAGGTGAGCGTAGTCACCGGTGCGCGCGCGGTGCAGGCTCTCCAGCGACGGCGTGGCGCTCCCCAGCAGCAGCGGAATGCCATGGCGCTTGGCGCGCACCACCGCCAGGTCGCGGGCGTGGTAGCGTAGCCCGTCCTGCTGCTTGAACGAACCATCGTGCTCTTCGTCGACGATGATCAGGCCTGGGCGAGCCAGCGGGGTGAAGATGGCCGAGCGGGTGCCGATGACAATCGGCGCCCTCCCGCTGGCCGCCGCCTCCCAGGCGTCCAGGCGCTCGTGGTCGGTCAGCCCCGAGTGCAGTGCCACCACCGGGACCCGGAAGCGCTGGCGAAAGCGCCCCAGGGTCTGCGGAGTCAGGCCGATTTCGGGAATCAGCACCAGCGCCTGGCGCTTCTTGGCCACCACCGCCTCGATCAACTGCAGGTAGACCTCGGTCTTGCCGCTGCCGGTCACCCCGTGCAGCAGGCAAGGGTGAAAGCGATCGAGCCCCTGGTGGAGCTGGTTCAGCGCCTTGGCCTGCTCGTCGTTCAGGGCCAGCGCCGGGCTCGCCAGCAGGCCCTGGCTGTCGTCGGGGGTGGGGCCGGTGAGGGTTTCCTCGTGGCAGCTCACCAGCCCCTTGGCTTCCAGCGCCTTGAGCTGGTCGCGGGTGAAGGATTGCGCCTGGATCACATGGGTGGTGAGGCCCTGGGGATGCTGGCGCAGCATCTCCAGCAGTTCGGCCTGGCGCGGAGCCCGGCCCAGGCGGGCAGGATCGCCGTTCAAGGCGACCTGCCAGCGTTCGCGTACCCGCGCCTCCAGCGGGCGTCCCTGACGCAGCAACACCGGCATGGCATGGGCCAGGGTGTCGCCGAGGGCGTGCTGGTAGTAGCGCGAGGTGAATCGACATAACCACAGCCAATCGCCTGGCAGCGGCGCCTTGTCCAGACAGGCCTGGATCGGCTTCAGCTTGGCCAGCGGCAGGTCGCTGTCGTCACGACAGTCGACGATGACGCCCACCACCTGACGGCGGCCGAACTCGACGCGCACGCGCAGCCCCGGCGACCAGCCCCCTGGCGGGGGCGCCCCCTGGGGGAGGTAGTCGAACAGGCGGCGAAGGGGGGATGGAATGGCGATCCGCAGCACGCGCGGGGCAGGAGAGTCAGCCAATTGGCCTCCACAATGAAGTCTGCTAGAATACTCCGCCGCTTCCTTGATGGGAGCGGATCACCGGCCGGCACAGGGGCTTGACGACGCACCAACGAGTGCCCGTGCCATTACCCGTATGCGGTGCCTGGCAATGGATCAGGTGGCGGCATACCGAAAAGTGAGGTTCACGATGAAACAAGGTATCCACCCGGATTACAAGACGGTCAATGCGACCTGTTCCTGCGGCGCCACCTTCGAGGTCGGTTCCACCGCTGGCCACGACCTGAGCCTGGACGTCTGCTCTCAGTGCCACCCGTTCTACACCGGCAAGCAGAAGCAGGCCACCACCGGTGGTCGCGTCGAGCGCTTCAACAAGCGTTTCGGTGCCGCGCTCAAGCGTTGATCGTACGGAGCTGAACGCGCCAGCGAGAAACGCTGGTCGACGATGCTCGGGCAATGTCCCCTTCGAACCCGCCTTCATGGCGGGTTCGTTGCGTCTTGGGGCGCGCAGAGGAACGGGGGCAAAGGACAGGGCCCGCGACCGCGTGAGCGATCCCGTTATTGCGTTGCATCAATGCGCAACGCGCGGCGGGCGACTAGGCTTCAAGCAGCAAAGGGAGGCGATGGTCGGGCCTCATCGTTGTCACGGGGCGAACTCGCGCTTGCCCGAGCGGTGAGCTTCCAGCGTCACCCTTGGCCCATCTCTGCGCTCACCTTCCTTGCATCTTTCTTCATGACAAGGGTTGGTGCAATGCAGCAAAAGTTGTCGACATTGTCAGCGAAAATCCTGAAACGGGCGTATAACTGACGCTTTTCTCAATCATGTTGAGAAATGGAATATTTTTCTATATTGTGTTGCCACCGTTCCACAAGGACATCCGGACACCAAGCATGACGGACGCAAAGAAGCAGGCTGCGCTGGACTATCACGCTCTCCCCATTCCCGGAAAGCTGTCGGTCGAACTGACCAAGCCGACCGCCACGGCCAAGGACCTGGCGCTGGCCTACAGTCCCGGCGTGGCGGAGCCGGTGCGAGAGATCGCGCGGGACCCGGAAAACGCCTATCGCTATACCGGCAAGGGCAACACCGTTGCGGTGATCTCCGACGGCACCGCCATCCTTGGCCTCGGTAACCTGGGGCCGCTGGCGAGCAAGCCGGTGATGGAAGGCAAGGGTGTGCTGTTCAAGTGCTTCGCCGGCATCAACTCTGTGGATATCGAGGTCGACGCCGAGAGTCCCCAGGCATTCATCGATACCGTGGCGCGGATTGCCGACAGCTGGGGCGGCATCAACCTCGAGGACATCAAGGCACCGGAGTGTTTCGAGATCGAGCAGGCGCTGGTCGAGCGCTGCAAGATCCCGGTGTTTCACGATGATCAGCATGGCACCGCCATCGTCACTGCGGCGGGTATGCTCAATGCGCTGGAAATTGCCGGTAAGTCCCTCGATCAGGCGCGTATCGTGTGCATGGGCGCCGGCGCCGCGGCGATCGCCTGCATGAAGCTGCTGGTGGCCTGTGGTGCTCGCCCCGAGAACCTGGTGATGCTCGACCGCAAGGGCGTTATCCATACAGGTCGTGAGGACCTCAACCAGTACAAGGCGATGTTTGCGGTGGACACCGACAAGCGCACCCTGGATGACGCCATCGATGGTGCCGATGTGTTCATCGGTCTGTCCGGCCCTGGCCTGATGACCGCCGATCATATTCGCAAGATGGCCAAGGACCCGATCGTCTTCGCCTGCACCAATCCGGATCCGGAGATCCATCCCGACCTGGCGCGGGAGACCCGCCCGGACGTGATCATGGCCACCGGACGTTCGGACTATCCGAACCAGGTCAACAACGTGCTCGGTTTTCCCTTTATCTTCCGCGGTGCCCTGGACGTGCGCGCCACCCGCATCAACGAAGAGATGAAGGTCGCCGCCGTCCACGCGCTCAAGGACCTGGCGCGGGAGCCGGTGCCCCAGGCGGTGCTGGAAGCCTACGAGCAGGACGCCATGAGCTTCGGCCGTGAGTACATCATTCCGACCCCGGTGGACGTGCGTCTGCTGGAGCGGGTGACCTCGGCGGTGGCCCAGGCGGCGGTGGACTCCGGCGTGGCCAGAAAGCCCTACCCGTCGCACTATCCGCTCAAGACCATCGACGACGTCTACGGCGGCTGAGCCAGGCGCCGATAGATCCAGGCGCCGCTAGATCCAGACGTCTCGACAGCAACGACAAGGCCCTCCAGTGGAGGGCCTTGTCGCGTCTGGTGGCCGTAATCCGATCGGTCCTGGTCGCTAGAACTCGTAGCGTAGCGAGGCCGAGGTGATGCGGTCGGTCTTGGCCTAGGCGTCCTCAAGGGATGAGAGCTGCTTGAGAACTCGTGGCGCAGGAGCCGGTCTGTTCTTGATCGAGGGCTGCCCTAGAACTCGTAACGCAGTGACGCCGAGGTGATGCGGTCGGTCTTGGCTTCGGCGTCCTCGGGGGGATCCGAGTTGTGCTTGATCTCGTGGGACAGGCGCAGCGACATATGGGCGTTGATGCGGGTATCCAGGGCGGTATAGGAGCGCACCGTCGAGTTCTTGCGGGTGGTCTCCAGCGACAGTTCCTGTTCGAGGGTGGCGCTATCGCTCAGCGCATAGCCGGCCTCCAGGGCGCCGTATGCCACCGCCAGACGCTGGTCGTTCTCGCCGGGCAGGATGTCGGCACGATAGCCGGGGCCTGCCTCCAGCGCCAGGTGGGCGCGATCGTCGTCGATCAGCTGGCGGCCGTAGCCGGTGATGGCGGTGAACTGGTGGTCGTAGCCGCTGAAGCGATCCTTCTCCCAGCGGCCGAAGCCGAACAGATAGTGCGGGCCGACCAGTTCGCGGCGTTGGCGAAAGGACACCAGATACTGCTCCGCACTGGTCTCGCTGTCCTCGCTGGCGTGGCGGGCCTCGCCGCGCAGGCGTGACAGCCAGGCCCCCTGCAGCCAGGTCAGCTGAGCCTTGCCGAGAAAGGTCTCGCTGTTGGAGTTGCCCGACAGATGGGTGTAGCCGAACTCGACATGGCCGAGAAAGTCCGGCGAGTCGTCATGGACGGGGATCGGGGCGTAGAAGGCGTCCGCCAGCGCGGCTTTTATCGGCACAAAAAGCCCGAAAATGCATAGTGCCGTCGCGGGCAAATGAAAACGGGAAATCACCATAAGGTGGTCTCTAGGAAGGTTCAAGGCGTGGTGGGTAGCGCGAAGTGACAAGGGGCCCCTCCTTCCCGACGGGAAGGAGGGGTAATGGCCTTAGAAGATGGCTTCGTAGGCGCCGGTACCCTGGGAGCCGCTGTGGCGCTCGACGGCGCTTTCGACACGGCGGGGCTGTACGGTGGGCATGTGGTCTTCGTCGAACAGTTCCTCGACGCCGCCACCCTGGCCGTCGCGCAGCAGGCGACCGCTGTTGGCGTCGACCCTGGCGGTGATGATGCCTGGCGGCTGTTCGGGGATGTTCTCCGGCTTGCCGGCCAGCGCCTGCCCCATGAAGTCGACCCAGATCGGCAAGGCGGCCTGGGCGCCGTACTCGGCGGTGGGGGTGTTGTCGTCCTTGCCCACCCACACGGTGGCAGCGTAGTCGCCGTTGAAGCCGGCAAACCAGGCATCACGCTGGTCGTTGGTGGTGCCGGTCTTGCCGACGATGTCGGTGCGCTCGAGTGCCAGGGCGCGGCGGGCGGTGCCGCGCTCGACCACGTCGCGCAGCATGTCGCGCAGCAGGTAGACGGCACGCTCGTTGGCGACCCTGGGCGCCACCTCGTAGGTCTTGCCGTCGATCTGTGTGGTGGTCTGGCCTTCGCTGCATTCGCGGCAGGCCACGCGGGGGCTTGCCTCTTCCACCAGGGTCTGCTGCTCGCCCTGGGTGATCTTCTCGATGAACCAGGGCGATACCCGGAAGCCGCCGTTGGCCAGCACCGCGTAGGCGTTGGTCATTTCCAGCGGGGTCAGGCTGGCGCTGCCCAGTGCCAGCGACAGGCCGTTGGGTAGACGATCACGGGAGAAGCCGAAGTCCACCAGGAAGTCGATGGTGCGACTCAGCCCGATGTTCTGCAGAAGGCGAATGGTGACCAGGTTGCGCGAGCGGGCAAGGCCGACCCGCAGTCGGGTCGGGCCGAGGAAGTCACCGCTGGAGTTGGACGGGCGCCACAGTTCGTTGCTGCCGTCGTTGAGCACCACCGGGGCGTCGTTGATGACGGTGGCGGGGGTCACCTCGCCACTGTTCAGGCCCGCCAGGTAGATGAACGGCTTGAAGATGGAGCCGGCCTGGCGACGGGCCTGAATCGCGCGGTTGAACTTGCTGGCGTCGAAGTCGAAGCCGGCCTGGAGTGCGAGGATCGCGCCGGTCTGCGGGTCCATCACCACCAGTGAGCCCTCGGCACCGGGCTGCTGGGACAGGCGCCAGCTGCCGTCCTCGCGCTGGAGGATGCGCACCAGGTCACCCCGGCTGGCGATCTCTGAGGCCGAGGACGGTGAGGCGCCACGATAGCGGGCACTCTTGTAGGGCGCGGCCCAGTCCAGCCCGTCCCAGGACAGGGTGATCAGCTCGCCCTCATGGGCCAGCACCTGCATCTCGCGGCCTTCGCTCTTCACCACGATGGCGGGTTCCAGCGGGCCGTAGGTCGGGGTGCGCTCCAGCACCTGCAGCCAGTTGCTGACGTCGCCATCGACGCCCTCGACGCTGGTCTGACTGCGCTCGGCCGCGCGACGGGCGGTTTCCATGACCTCGGGAGACTCGGACAGCTCTTCCTCCAGGCCGGTGCGCTCGGTCTTTTCCTGGGCTTCGGCCAGACTCTGAGGAATCTCGGTGTCCTCAGGCCCGCGCCAGCCATGGCGGGTGTCGTAGGCGATCAGGCCATTGGCCAGCGCCTGGCGAGCCATGGGCTGGAGCTCGCTGTCGATGGTGGTGGTGATGCGATAGCTGCCGGTATAGGCCTCGTCACCGAAGCGATCGGTGGCGAACTGACGGGCCATCTCGGCGACATAGTCGGCCTGAACCTCGGCCTTGGCCACGTGGCGACTGGCGGTGATCGGCGCCTGAACCGCTTCGTCATAGGCGCTCCGGTCGATGTAGCCCAGCTCGCGCATGCGAAACAGGATCCAGTTGCGGCGAATCAGCGCGCGCTCGGCGTTGGCCAGGGGGTTGAAGGCCGAAGGCGCCTTGGGCAGGCCTGCGATCATCGCGTGCTGGGCCAGCGTCAGCTCGTCGAGCGGCTTGTCATAGTAGACCTCGGCGGCGGCGGCGATGCCGTAGGCACGGTGCCCCAGGAAGATCTTGTTGACATAGAGCTCCATGATTTCCTGTTTGCTCAGGATCTGTTCCATCTGCAGCGACAGCAGGATCTCACGCAGCTTGCGGGTAAAGGTGCGGTCCAGCGTCAGCAGATAGTTGCGCGCCACCTGCATGGTGATGGTCGAACCGCCCGACTGGATATCGCCACCGCTGGACACCAGTTCCACTGCGGCCCGGGCCAGGCCCTTGGGGTCGACGCCGGGGTGTTCGAAGAACGCCGAATCCTCTGCTGCCATCAGTGCCTGGAGCATTGGCTCGGGAATGTCCTCGAAGTCGACCGGCATGCGGCGTTCCTCGCCGAATTCGCCGATCAGCTGACCGTCGCGGGTGTAGATGCGCAGTGGCGTCTGCAGCTCGAAGTCCTGCAGTTGACGGACATCGGGAAGCCCAGGAGCGAAGTAGAGGGCGGCACCGACGACGCCCAGGGCCGCGGCGGCGCCAAGCGATATCACCAGCCACACGGCGGAGAAAATGAGCGTTCTGAGATACTTCATGAAATCGCGGTGTCCATGCTGAGAACGAAAAACGGCGGGGCGAAGAGATGGGGTAAGGCAGTCCTTTGCGTCGGCCATTATAGGAACTGGGAGGGCCTGTCACCACCATTGTGACGAATTGCCCGCCTTGTTGCACAAAGTGCCGTCATGGATCAGTAAGGCCCGGCCCGGTTTTGGCTAGGCTGGCGCCACAGCGTCGTGCATCGGGCGCGGTGCCATGGTGGCAGTGTGATGGGCTCATGTGGTTTTCCTCGAAGGACAAGGGTCTGGTCGGTGTCGATATCACCTCCGCCTCGGTCAAGTTGATCGAGCTGGTGGAGGAGGACGCCGGCCACCGCGTGGCCGGCTACGCGGTCAGACCGCTGCGTCAAGGGGCCGTGGTGGAGCGCCGCATACGTGATATGGGCGAGGTCATCGAGGTGCTGTCGCGGGTGGTCGAGCTGGCCTCTCCAGGGAGTCGAGAGGCCGCCGTGGCGGTACCATCCCGCGCGGCGATAACCCGGGTACTGCGCTATCCGGCAGCGCTCGATGATGAAGAGATCGAGGCCCGTATCGAATGGGAGTCAGACAAGCACATACCGTTTCCGTTCCGTGAGGTGGCCTTTGACTTCTATCGCCTGGGACGCTGCTCCGACGATCCGCAGTGGCAGGAGGTGCTGCTGGTGGCCTGTCGTCGCCAGGACGTCGAGCAGTTGACCCAGGCGCTGGAGGCCAGCGGGCTCATGCCTGCGGCGGTGGATGTCGAGAGCTTCGCCATCGAGCGGGCCATCGCTGGCCTTTGCCGTCGTCGCCGACTGGGGGACGGCGCTCTGGCCCTGGTGGACGTGGGCGCCTACCTCAACACGCTGCACGTGGTGGTGGCCGGGCGCATCGTCTACAGCCATGACAGCCTGTTCGGCGGCATGCAGCTCACCGAAGCGATCCAGCGTCACTACGGTATCGGCATGGATGAGGCCGGCTTCGGCAAGAAGCGGGGCGGTTTGCCGGACGACTATTCGCACACGGTGCTGGGGCCCTTCGTCGAGACCCTGGTGGAGCACATCCAGCGATCGTTGCAGCTATATCAGGTGTCGGACCATGTGCGCCCGCTCGAGCGACTGCTGTTGACCGGAGGTGGCAGCCTGGTCGCGGGGCTTGCCGATCGTCTGAGCCAGGCCCTCGGCCTGCCGGTCAGCCAGGTGGACCCGCTGGAGGGGATGGCGCTCAAGCCATCGCTGGACGCGGGGGCACTGCGCGGCGAAGCGCCGGCCCTGCTGACCGCCTGCGGCCTGGCCATGCGAGGACGACCATGAAAGATGTGACGATCAACGAGGTCCAGGTCAATCTGCTTGACTGGCGCGAGGCCGCTCGCGCCAGGCGCACGCGACGCTTCTGGCTGGCGGTGGCGCTGTCGGCGTTGGCGGGTGTCGGGCTCGCGTTGATGGCCACGTTGTGGCTGCAGTGGGGGTTGAGGCAGATGGAGGCCCGCCAGCGACATGTCGCCGCCGCCGTCGAGCGTCTGGAAGAAAAATCCGCCGAGATGGTCGATCTCGAACGCCAGCTCTCATTGCTGGATCAGGAACAGGCGTTGCTCGAGCGGCTGCAGGACGAGCGGCGCCAGACGCTTGCGGTGGTCAATGCCCTGGCAGCCACCCTGGCGCCGGGGGTTCGCTACCAGCGTGTCGAGCGCATTGGCGACAGATTGATGCTCGAGGGCGAGGCCGTGGACAGTGCCAGGCTGGTCGAGCAGCTGCGCTCCCTCGAGCGTGCGCAGGTCTTTGCCGAACCACTGTTGTCGCGGGTGGGGGCCGAGCAGGGCTATCAGCATTTTGCGCTGGAGATGACCCTCGCGGCATTGCCGGCGCTGGAGCCCTTGCCATGAATTCAGAGCAGGGTGGTGATGTCAGCTGGCGTGAGCGCTGGCTCGATGAGTGGCGCCGGCTCAAGGCGCTGGACTGGCGTCGGCTGGAGCTGAGTGAGGCCGGGCGCTGGCCGATGTCGCTGCGGACCCTGGTGGCGATCCTGGCTTTCGTGCTCGCCCTGGTGGCCATGGTGGTGGGCTATCTGCATCCCCTGTCACAGCGTCTGGTGGAGCTGCAGCGTCAGGAGCGAGAGGTGGTCGCCGACTTCGAAGGCCGCGCACGCGAGTTGGCGGAGCTTGATCGCCTCAAGCGGCTGTTGGTGGATCTCGATCAGCGTGTCAGCGAGCGGCGTCGCATGTTGCCGGATGGCGCCGCCATCCCATCGCTGTTGGAAGGCATCGGCCAGGTGGCCAAGCGTCGCGGGCTATCGCTGGAGGAGCTCGAACTGAGGCCGGCGCGCCCCCTGGAGCTTTATGTCGAGCGGCCTTTTGATCTGCGGGTGCGGGGCGACTATCACGCCATCGGTGGTTTCGTGGCTGATCTGGCCAACCTGCCCCGACTGGTGACGTTGCACGATTTCAGCCTGTCGCCGGTCGAGGGAGGGCTTGAGCTGCACGCGCTGGCGCAGACCTACAGTATTGGTGACGGCGCGCGCGTCGCGGATTCGACGCCGGATGCCGCCGATGCGCTGGTGGAGGGTTCATGAGGCGGCGCCGGCTGGTGGGCATGCTGATGGGCGCCTTGTTGGGTGTGGCCCTGACGGGTTGCCAGCAGGCGGACCTCGACGCCCTGGATCGGCGTCTGGCCGAGGCGCTGGCGCCGGAGCTAGATCGGCGGCCGGTAGCGTTGCCTGAAGTAGTGAGCCTGCCGGTGCTGCAGTATCGCTACGCCAACGCGAGAAGTCCCTTTCGCTTCGAGGGCCAGGGCTTCGGCGGTCAGCGGTTTGGGCAAGGCAGCGGTCTTGCTGCCTTTTCCCTGGACGAACTTGATCTGGTGGGAGTGCTGGGTCGAGGGCAACGGCATTGGGCGCTGTTCGAGGCGCCCGATGGTCATCTCTATCGGGTGGCGCAAGGGGAGATGCTGGCCAATCCGCCCGCCAGGGTTGCGGCGATCAGCGGTGAGGCCGTCAGGCTGGAGGCGGTCGCAGGCAAGGACTATCGCTGGAAGGAGCGTGTCATGAGGGTAGGCGAGTGAGCAGGCGATCTGATATCGGTTCATGTCGGACAGGCGAGACGGCGTTTTCGCCTGGGCAGGCGATCGCGCGGTGGCTGGTGGGGCTGGTGGTCGGTGTGCTGCTGGTGTCGCCGGGCTGGGCGCAGGGCGAGGACTATCAGGGCGCGCCGATCACTCTGAACTTTCAGGATGTCGAGGTGCGCTCGGTGCTGTCGGTGTTGAGTGACTTCACCGGCCTCAATATCGTCGCCAGTGATAGCGTCGCTGGGCGGGTGACCCTGAACCTGGAAGCGGTGCCCTGGGACCAGGCGCTGGACATGGTGCTGGAGAGCCAGGGGCTCGATAGTCGTCGGCAGGGCGACATCCTGCTGGTGGCGCCGGCCTCGGAACTGGCCGAGCGTGATCGCCTCAAGCTCGAGGCGGCCTCGCGGCTGGACGAGCTTGAGCCCCTGGTGACCGAACACATCGAAGTGCGGTATGCCAAGGCGGCGGAGCTCGCCGCCTTGCTGCGTGGCGAGAACGGTTTCGGGCTGTTGTCCGATCGCGGGCGCGTGGCCACCGATCCGCGCACCAATACCCTGCTGGTCCAGGACGTGGCCAGTCAGCTTGACGAGATTCGCTGGACCCTGGCGCGCCTGGATGTGCCGGTACGCCAGGTGCAGATTTCGGCGCGCATCGTGGTGGCCCGAGACAACACCGCCGAGGAGATTGGCGTCAACTGGGGCGCGCGCAGCCGCCACGACAAGTTGCCTGTGGGGAGCGGGGACGGTGCCCTGTCCGGGGCGCTGGGTGAATCGGTACAGATCGGTGATGGGGTCTTCGGCAATCGAGGGGATGCCTACGGTGGCCTGGGGGTGGATCTGGGCGATGCCCTGGATCCGGGAAGCTCTTTCAAGTTCGGCTATCTGGCCGGGGATGTGCTGCTGGATCTGGAGTTGCATGCGCTGGAGAGCGAGGGCAAGAGCCAGACCATCTCCGAGCCGCGGGTGATTACCGCCAATCAGCACACCGCCCTGATCAAGCAGGGCAAGGAGATCCCCTACCAGGAGTCCACCTCCAGCGGTGCCACCAACGTAGAGTTCAAGGAGGCGGTGCTGGCGCTTGAGGTCACCCCGCAAATTACCAGCGATGACCGCATCGTCATGGATCTGACCATCAACAATGACACCCTGGCCGAGCAGAGCTTCGACGGCGAGCCGGCCATCGATACCAATGAGATCCAGACCCAGGTGCTGGTCGAGGACGGCGAGACCGTGGTGCTGGGGGGGATTCTCACCACCCAGCAGCTGCATACGCTGTACAAGACGCCCTGGCTTGGCGATATCCCCTGGCTGGGAAAGCTGTTTCGCTATACCGAGGACGTCAACGATAAGGTAGAGTTGTTGGTATTCATCACTCCCCGGATACTCGACGACGGCCTGGCGACTCACTGATGCAGGAAGTACCCAACCTGATTCTGATAGGCCCCATGGGGGCGGGAAAGAGCACCATCGGCCGCCTGCTGGCGGCCGAATTGTCACGTCCGTTCTACGACAGTGACCACGAGATTCAGTCACGCTGTGGCGCGGATATCCCCTGGATATTCGATGTCGAGGGCGAGAGCGGCTTTCGTGACAGGGAAAGCGCCATGATCAGCGAGCTGGTGGACTACGACAAGGTAGTGATCGCTACTGGCGGCGGCGCGGTGCTGCGCGAGGAAAATCGCCAGCGTATCCGCGAGGGCGGTACCGTCATCTATCTGTTCACTACCGTGGAGCAGCAGTTGAAGCGCACCGCCAAGGATCGCAACCGGCCGCTTCTGCAGCGCGGCGATCGCGAGCAACTGCTGCGCGACATGTTCGCCCTGCGTGACCCGCTGTATCGCGCCACCGCGGACCTGGTGATCCGCACCGACCGCCGCGGGCCGCGCTCGGTGGTCAACGATATCGTTCGTCGCGTCCATCGCCTCCTCGACCCTCTCACCTGCAAGGCCTCATCATGAGCACACCCATGTCCGTGAATCCCTTGACCCTGACCGTCGCCCTGGGCGATCGCAGCTACCCCATCCATATCGGACCGGGGCTGGTCGATGACGGTGAGCGTCTGGCCTCCTATCTCAGCGGTCGCCAGGTGATGGTGGTGACCAACGACACCGTCGCCGCGCACTATCTCGAGCGGCTGACCTCGGCGCTGGCAGCGGCCGACGACCGCCTCAGGATCGAGACCCTGGTGCTGCCGGATGGTGAAGCCCACAAGAATGTCGAAGGCGTCTCGCGCATCTGGGACGCCCTGCTGGAGGCCGGCTTCAACCGCAAGGCCACACTGGTGGCGCTGGGTGGCGGGGTGATCGGCGATATGGTCGGCTTCGCCGCGGCGTCCTACCAGCGCGGCATCTCCTTTATCCAGGTGCCCACCACTCTGTTGTCCCAGGTGGATTCTTCGGTAGGGGGCAAGACCGGGGTCAATCATCCGCTGGGCAAGAACATGATTGGCGCCTTCTGGCAGCCCCGCGCAGTGCTGATCGATACCGCCACGCTCTCGACCCTGCCCGAGCGCGAACTGTCCGCGGGTCTTGCCGAGGTGATCAAGTACGGACTGATCCATGACAGTGACTTTCTCGGCTGGCTGGAAGATGAGATGGCTGCGCTGCGTGAGCTCGACGATGTTGCGCTCGCCAAGGCCATCGAGCGTAGCTGTGCGATCAAGGCCGAGATCGTCGCCCTCGACGAGACCGAGCAGGACGTGCGGGCGCTTTTGAATCTGGGGCACACCTTCGGGCACGCCATCGAGGCCTACATGGGCTACGGTACCTGGCTGCACGGCGAGGCGGTGGGTGTGGGCATGCTGATGGCGGCGGACCTGTCGATGCGTCAGGGCTTTATCGAGCAGGCCGATGTGACGCGCACCCGTCGAGTGATCGAGCGGGCGGGTCTGCCGGTGGCGGCCCCGAGGGAGATGACGGTTGAGGATTTCGTGTCGCGCATGAAGCTCGACAAGAAAAATACCGATGACCGCATGCGCCTGGTGCTGATGCGCGCGCTCGGTGAGGCCTGCGTCTACGATCAGACCCCGCCGGCGCTGCTCGGCGAATGCATCGAGGCCTATCCACGGGCCTGATGATGCCAGTCTCCAGTGTATCGACTGCGACGCCCGCCTTGCGCGGGCGTTGTCGTGTCTGGGGCACGCCGAGCGGCAAGGTTGGCTTCGGCACGGGTGGCTTTGGCGTGGCTTTGGCGTGGCTTTGGCGTGGCTTTGGCGTGGAAAGGAACGGCTAGAGACGGGACAGGTATTGGCCGAACAGGGCTTCACGGAGTGCGCTACGAGGTGCTGTCGACGGCTTCGGGAAGGGGGAAGAGGCGCCGCTCCTGCGTGGATCTGTATGTCGTATGCCTGATCGGCATGGGGTGTCGACAGTTTTTGCGACTAAAGTCTAGTGGTGAAAGGCGTACAGCAAGACTTGCTGGAAACGGCTTCCAAGTCGTTGACCTGATAAGGTTTTTTTTCGAAGCCTTGGTGCAAGCATCAGATTTACGGTGTTTTTTTATGGGGCGTGCGCGGCGGGGAGATTGCGCGAGGGCGGGGGGCTGGCTATGCTGGGTACCCATTTTTCGTGCAGTTAGCGAAAGCTCTTAAGGGCTTAAAATCAAAAGAAAAACCGATAATAATATCGCGATTATGCTGTGACTACAACCCTTTCACCTGAGGCGCGCCCATGAACAGAGGTCTTCACCAGCCCGGCGAGTTCCGTGACAACTGCGGGTTTGGCCTGATCGCCCACATGGAAGGGCAGGCTAGCCATGAACTGCTCAGTACTGCCATCGAATCCCTGACCTGCATGACCCACCGTGGCGGTATTGCTGCCGACGGCAAGACCGGTGACGGCTGTGGCCTACTGTTGAAGATGCCCGACGGCTTCATGCGCCACGCCGCCAAGGAAAGCCTGGGTATCGAACTGGGCGACAGCTATGCCGTGGGCGTGATCTTCCTGCCCGACGACGACCAGCGTGAGGAGCGCGCCCGCCAGGTGCTCGAGGCGAGCCTGACAGAGCGTGGTGTCAAGGTGCTCGGCTGGCGCGAGGTGCCGGTGGACCCCAGCGTGTGCGGCCCGATGGCGCTGGAGTGCCTGCCGCGTATCCGTCAACTGTTCGTCGAGCCCGGTGACGCCGAGGAAGCCTTTGACGTCTCGCTGTTCATGGCCCGCCGACTGGCCGAGCAGGCGCTGATCGACGAGCCGGACTTCTACGTCAGTTCGCTGTCCAGCGACGTCGTCTCCTACAAGGGACTGGTGATGCCGGTGGATCTGCCGGCCTTCTATCAGGACCTGGGTGACGAGCGCCTGGAAACCGCCATCTGCGTGTTCCACCAGCGTTTCTCCACCAACACCGCGCCGCGCTGGCCGCTGGCTCAGCCGTTCCGCCTGCTGGCCCACAACGGCGAGATCAACACCATCGAGGCCAACCGTGGCTGGGCCAACTCGCGCAAGGAGAACTTCGTCTCCGAGCGGCTGCCCGACATCGCCAGCCTCGACCAGATCGTCAATACCACCGGTTCCGACTCCTCGAGCATGGACAACATGCTCGAGGTGCTGCTGACCGGCGGCATGGAGCTGCATCGGGCGGTGCGCATGATGGTGCCGCCGGCCTGGCAGAACGTGGAGATCATGGACGGCGACCTGCGTGCCTTCTATGAGTACAACTCCATGCACGTGGAGCCCTGGGATGGTCCCGCCGGTGTGGTCATGACCGATGGCCGTCAGGCCCTGTGCATGCTCGACCGCAACGGCCTGCGCCCGGCGCGCTGGGTGATCACCCGCAACGGCTTCATCACCCTGGCTTCCGAGATCGGTACCTACGACTACAAGCCCGAGGACGTGGTGGCCAAGGGGCGTGTTGGCCCCGGTCAGGTTCTCGCCGTGGACACCGAGACCGGCGAAGTGCTGCACACCAGCGACATCGACGAGCGGCTGAAGTCGGCCTATCCCTACAAGCGCTGGCTCAAGCAGGAGGCTCAGTTCCTGGAGTCCGCGCTGACCGAGCTCGCCGCCTTCAAGAACATGGACGCTGACACCCTTCAGGTGCAGCAGAAGATGTTCCAGGTCAGCTTCGAGGAGCGTGACCAGGTGCTGCGTCCGCTGGGCGAAAGCGGTCAGGAAGCGGTGGGCTCCATGGGTGACGACACCCCCATGGCGGTGCTCTCCGGCAAGCACCGGATGCTGTCGGACTACTTCCGTCAGAAGTTCGCCCAGGTCACCAACCCGGCCATCGATCCGCTGCGCGAAGCCATCGTGATGTCGCTGGAGACCTGCATCGGTGCCGAGCGCAACGTGTTCAAGGCGACCCCGGAGCACGCCCACCGTATCGTGCTGACGACCCCGATCCTGTCGCCGCGCAAGTTTACCGCTCTGGTCGGCCAGGACGACCCGGCCTTTGCCAGCCAGCGCATGTCGCTGGGCTATGACCCGGAGCAGACAGGGCTCAAGGCGGCGCTGCTCGAGCTGTGTCGAGAGGCCGAGGCGGCGGTTCACGAGAACAAGGTGATCCTGGTGCTGTCCGACGCCGACCTGCCCCAGGGGCAGGTGCCGATCCATCCGGCGCTGGCGGTGGGCGCAATCCACAACGAGCTTGGTCGCAAGGCCCTGCGCCCGCGGGTCAACCTGATCGTCGAGACCGGCTACGCCCGTGACGCCCACCAGATGGCGGTGCTGTTCGGAGTGGGCGCCACCGCAGTCTATCCGTGGCTGGCCTATCAGGTGATGGCCGACATGCATCGCACCGGCGAGCTGTCCGGCAATCCGGCGGACGCCCGCGAGAACTACCGCAAGGGCCTGCAGAAGGGGCTGTTCAAGATCCTCTCCAAGATGGGTATCTCGACCCTGGCGTCCTATCGTGGTTCGCAGCTGTTCGAGGCGGTGGGTCTGTCCTCCGAGGTGATGGATCTTTGCTTCACCGGCATGGCCTCGCGCATCGAGGGCACCGGCTTCAACGAGATCCAGCTGACCCAGGTGGCGCTGGCCAAGGACGCCTGGAAGCCGCGCAAGGGCATCTCCCAGGGCGGCCTGATGAAGTACGTCCATGGTCACGAGTACCACGCCTACAACCCCGATGTGGTCAAGGCGTTGCAGGAGGCGGTGCAGGAGGGCGACTACGCCAAGTGGAAGAAGTTTGCGCAGCTGGTCAATGATCGCGCGCCCGCCACCATTCGTGACCTGCTGAAGTTGAAGCCCGCCGCCGAGCCGCTGCCGCTCGAGGAGGTCGAGCCGGTCGAGGACCTGCTGCCGCGCTTCGACAGCGCCGGCATGTCGCTGGGTGCGCTGTCGCCGGAAGCCCACGAGGCCCTGGCCCAGGCCATGAACGAGGCCGGTGGGCGGTCCAACTCCGGTGAGGGTGGCGAGGACCCGTCGCGCTACGGCACCATCAGAAGCTCCAAGATCAAGCAGATCGCCTCCGGGCGCTTCGGTGTCACCCCGGCCTATCTGGTCAACGCCGAGGTGCTGCAGATCAAGGTGGCCCAGGGCGCCAAGCCCGGCGAGGGTGGCCAGCTTCCCGGTGGCAAGGTCAACGAGTTGATCGCCCGGCTGCGTTATTCGGTGCCGGGGGTGACCCTGATCTCGCCGCCGCCGCACCACGACATCTACTCCATCGAGGACCTGGCCCAGCTGATCTTTGACCTCAAGCAGGTCAATCCCGACGCCCAGGTGTCGGTCAAGCTGGTCTCCGAACCCGGCATCGGCACCATCGCCACCGGCGTGGCCAAGGCCTACGCTGACCTGATCACGGTGTCCGGCTACGACGGCGGCACCGCGGCGAGCCCGCTGACCTCGATCAAGCACGCCGGTTCACCCTGGGAGCTGGGCCTGCCGGAGGTGCATCAGGCGCTGCGCATCAACGGCCTGCGCGACAAGATCCGGCTGCAGACCGACGGCGGCCTGAAGACCGGCCTGGACGTGATCAAGGCGGCGATTCTTGGCGCCGAGAGCTTTGGCTTCGGTACCGCACCGATGGTGGCGCTGGGCTGCAAGTACCTGCGCATCTGCCACCTCAACAACTGTGCCACCGGTGTTGCCACCCAGATGCAGTACCTGCGCGACGAGCACTTCCGTGGCACCGTCGACATGGTCAAGCACTACTTCCGCTTCATCGCCGAGGAAGTACGCGAACTGATGGCGCTGCTTGGCGTGCGCAAGCTCACCGACCTGATCGGGCGCACTGACCTGCTCGAGGTGTTCGAGGGGCTGACGCCTTCGCAGCACAAGCTTGACCTGACGCCTTTGCTGGCCAACGACCATGTGCCGGCAGGTGCCCCTCAGTACTGCCAGGTCAGCCGTAACGTGCCGCATGACCCGGGCGCCAAGAACCTCGAGGTGCTGGAGGCGCTCAAGGACGCCATCGAGTCCAAGGGCGGGGCCGACGTGTCCTTCACCATCACCAACTGTGATCGTTCGGTGGGTGCGCTGACTTCCGGCGCCATCGCCAAGCGTTACGGCGAGGCGGGTCTTGACGACGCGCCGGTGACCGCGCGCTTCACCGGTGTCGCCGGTCAGAGCTTCGGGGTGTGGAACGCACGCGGACTCAATCTGTACCTGGAAGGTGACGCCAACGACTACGTCGGCAAGGGCATGAATGGCGGCAAGATCGTCATCACCCCGCCCAAGAATAGTCAGTTCGAGAGCCACAAGACGGCGATCATCGGCAACACCTGCCTGTACGGCGCCACCGGCGGCAAGCTGTTTGCCGCGGGTACCGCCGGCGAGCGCTTCGGCGTGCGCAACTCCGGCGCCCACGCGGTCATCGAAGGCTCGGGCGATCACTGCTGCGAGTACATGACCGGCGGCATCGTCTGCGTGCTCGGCGAGACCGGCGTCAACTTCGGTGCGGGCATGACCGGCGGCTTCGCCTACGTGCTCGACGAGGATCGCTGCTTCGTCGACCGTTACAACCACGAACTGGTGGAGATCCATCGGGTCAACACCGAGGCCATGGAGGCCTATCGGAGACACCTCAGGGAAACCATCGAGGAGTATGTGGCCGAGACCGGATCATTGCGCGGTCAGGCGATCCTCGAGGACTTCAGCGACTTTATCCGCCACTTCTGGTTGGTGAAGCCCAAGGCGGCGAGCCTGAATGGCCTCTTGGCCCAGTCCACGCGTCAGCCCGAATAACCCGACGGCGTCCCGAACAAGGCAGGAGAACATCATGGCAAACCGTTTGAACAACGACTTTCAGTTCATCGACGTCGGTCGTCAGGATCCGCAGAAGAAGGCGGCGCGCACCCGCGCCCGCCAGTTCGCCGAGATCTACGAGCCGTTCAAGCCCATGGAGGCGGCCAGCCAGGCGCATCGCTGCCTGCACTGCGGTAATCCCTACTGCGAGTGGAAGTGCCCGGTCCATAACTACATTCCCAACTGGCTGCAGCTGGTCAGCGAGGGCAACATCCTCGAGGCGGCGGAGATGTCGCATCGCACCAACTCGCTGCCCGAAGTGTGTGGCCGGGTGTGCCCCCAGGACCGCCTGTGCGAGGGTGACTGCACCCTCAATGACGGCTTTGGCGCGGTGACCATCGGTTCGGTGGAGAAGTACATCACCGACACCGCCTTCGCCATGGGCTGGCGCCCGGATATGAGCCAGGTGACCTGGACCGACAGGAAGGTCGCGATCATCGGCGCGGGGCCCGCTGGCCTCGGCTGCGCCGACATCCTGGTGCGCAACGGCGTCAAGCCGGTGGTCTTCGACAAGTACGCCGAGATCGGCGGCCTTCTGACCTTCGGCATCCCCGAGTTCAAGCTCGAGAAGACGGTGATGGAACGTCGTCGTGCGGTGTTCGAGGAGATGGGTGTGGAGTTCCGCCTCAACGTCGAGGTGGGCAAGGACGTCGCCTTCGAGGACCTGTTGGCGAAGTACGACGCCGTGTTCCTCGGCATGGGCACCTATACCTATATGGAAGGTGGCTTCCCCGGCGAGGACCTGCCTGGGGTGCACAAGGCGCTCGACTACCTGATCGCCAACGTCAACCACCGTCTGGGCTTCGAGAAGAATCCCGAGGACTTCGTCTCGCTGGAAGGTCAGCGTGTGGTGGTGCTGGGTGGTGGCGATACCGCCATGGACTGCAACCGTACCGCCATTCGCCAGGGCGCCCGTGAGGTGACCTGCGCCTACCGCCGTGACGAAGAGAACATGCCGGGCTCCCGGCGTGAGGTGGCCAATGCCCGCGAGGAAGGCGTGGACTTCCTGTTCAATCGTCAGCCGGTGGCGGTGGTCGGTGAAGAGCGGGTCGAAGGCGTCAAGGTGGTGCGTACCCGCCTGGGCGAAGCCGACGAGAACGGCCGTCGCCGTCCCGAGGTGGTGCCGGGCTCCGAGGAGATCATCCCCGCCGACGCCGTGGTCATCGCCTTCGGCTTCCAGCCGAGCCCGGCGCCCTGGTTCGAGTCGGTGGGCATCGAGGTCGACGAGCGTGGCCGGGTCAAGGCGCCTGAGCATGGCAGCTTCGCCTTCCAGACCACCAACGAGAAGATCTTTGCCGGTGGCGACATGGTGCGCGGCTCCGATCTGGTGGTGACTGCGGTCTATGAAGGTCGCCAGGCCGGTGAGGGCATCCTCGACTACCTCGACATCTGAGGCTCTGCCGAGCCCCGTCCCCCGTTGTGAGAACCATGGCGGAGGGGCGGGGCGGTTTCTCCAGGATGACTTCCTGTTGTGCAAATTGAGCCGTTAGTCGATATCTGCTAGTCTGTCGTCCCATCCTGGCGCGGCTTCCTGCCGGGCCTACCGATCACGTTTCGACAGGTTCTCCATGACACGATATATCTTCGTGACCGGCGGCGTTGTGTCCTCTCTTGGCAAGGGCATTGCGTCGGCCTCGCTGGCGGCGATTCTCGAGGCTCGCGGCCTCAAGGTCACCATGCTCAAGCTCGACCCGTACATCAACGTGGATCCGGGCACCATGAGTCCCTTCCAGCACGGCGAGGTGTTCGTCACCGAGGATGGCGCCGAGACCGACCTGGACTTGGGCCACTATGAGCGCTTCATCCGCACCAAGATGACCCAGTCCAACAACTTCACCACTGGCCGGGTCTACGAGCACGTGCTGCGCAAGGAGCGTCGTGGCGACTACCTGGGCGGCACGGTACAGGTCATCCCGCACATCACCGACGAGATCAAGCGTCGTGTCTACGAAGGTGGCGAAGGCTTCGACGTGGCACTGGTAGAGATCGGTGGCACCGTGGGTGACATCGAGTCGCTGCCGTTCCTCGAGTCCATCCGTCAGATTCGCAGCGAGAAGGGCGCCAGCAACGCCATCTTCATGCACCTGACGCTGGTGCCCTACATCCAGACCGCCGGCGAGACCAAGACCAAGCCGACTCAGCACTCGGTCAAGGAGCTGCGCTCCATCGGTATCCAGCCGGATATCCTGATCTGCCGCAGCGAGGTCGAGCTGGAAGAGACCGAGCGTCGCAAGATCGCGCTGTTCACCAACGTGGAAGAACGCGCGGTGGTGCCGCTGCAGGACGCCGATACCATCTATCGGATTCCGCTGATGCTGCACGAGCATGGGCTCGATGACATCGTCTGCGACAAGCTGCGCCTCGAGGCCGACGAGGCCGACCTCAGCGAGTGGGTCAAGGTGCTCGACGCCAAGCTCAACCCGCTCAAGTCGGTGAACATCGCCATGGTCGGCAAGTACATGGAGCTGCTGGACGCCTACAAGTCGCTGAACGAGGCGCTGATCCACGCCGGCATCCAGACCCGCGTGAAGGTCAACGTCGACTACATCGACTCCGAGGACATCGAGCGTCACGGCACCGACCGGCTGGCCGGCAAGGACGCCATCCTGGTGCCCGGCGGCTTCGGTGAGCGCGGTGTGGAAGGCAAGATTGCCACCGCGCGTTTCGCCCGCGAGAACGACATTCCCTACCTGGGCATCTGTCTGGGCATGCAGGTGGCGGTGATCGAGTACGCGCGCCATGTGGCCGGCTGGAACGATGCCGACTCCACCGAGTTCACCCACGACACCCAGCACCCGGTGGTGGGCCTGATCACCGAATGGCTCAACCCCGAGGGCAAGATCGAGGTGCGTGACGAGGCCTCCGATCTGGGCGGTACCATGCGCCTGGGTGGCCAGGAGTGCCGTCTGGCCAAGGGGTCCAAGGCCCGCGAGGCCTACGGTGACGACATCATCGTCGAGCGTCATCGTCATCGCTTCGAGGTCAACAACCAGTTCATCGAGGACCTGGAAAAGGCAGGCCTGGTGGTCTCCGGACGCAGCGTCGACAACTCCCTGGTGGAAATGGTCGAGCTGTCGGACCACCCTTGGTACGTGGCCTGTCAGTTCCACCCGGAGTTCACCTCGACGCCGCGTGATGGCCATCCGCTGTTCACCGGCTTCGTCAACGCGGCCCTGGGTCACAAGGCCAAGCGCACCCGCGCCCAGTCCGCGCACCAGGAGTGATCGCCATGTCAGACGCCCAGCGTACCATCGAATTTGCCGGCCTGAGGGCCGGCAATTCATTGCCTCTGGTGCTGTTTGCAGGGATGAACGTGCTCGAATCTCGTGAGCTGGCCCTCGAGGTCGCCGAGGCTTACGTCGAGGTGACCGGCAAGCTCGACATCCCCTATGTGTTCAAGGCCAGCTTCGACAAGGCCAACCGCAGCTCGGTGCATTCTTACCGCGGTCCCGGCCTGGACAAGGGGCTCGCGATCCTCGATGAGGTCAAGTCGCGCTTCGGGGTGCCGGTGATCACCGATGTCCACGAACCGCACCAGGCGGCACCGGCGGCCGAGGTGGCCGATGTCATCCAGCTGCCGGCGTTTCTGGCTCGCCAGACCGACCTGGTGGTGGCGATGGCCGAGACCGGTGCGGTGGTCAACATCAAGAAACCGCAGTTCCTGGCCCCCCACGAGATGCGCCACATCATCACCAAGTTCCAGGAAGCCGGCAACGAGCGGCTGCTGCTGTGCGAGCGCGGCTCGAGCTTCGGCTACAACAACTTGGTGGTGGACATGCTCGGCTTCGGCGAGATGAAGGACACCGGCTTCCCGCTGCTGTTCGACGTGACCCACTCGCTGCAGCGCCCGGGCGGGCGCAGTGACAGCGCCGATGGCCGCCGCGCCCAGGTGCTGGACCTGGCCAGGGCCGGGGTGGCGGTGGGCATCGCCGGGTTGTTCCTGGAAGCCCATCCCGATCCCGATTCAGCAAAATGCGACGGCCCCTGTGCACTCCCGCTTGATAAGCTCGAGCCTTTCCTGTCGCAGATCAAGGCGCTGGATGACGTAGTAAAAAAACTACCGTCGATCGAGATACGCTGACGCTACCTCCGTTGGATCGTGTGTTCTGGCCCTGGGGCCTATGGTGTCACCCGGGCGGATCGACAACGCTGACACGAGTTTTTCACCCACAAGGATCCTCAAGATGACCAAGATCGTCGATATTCGTGCCCTCGAGGTGCTGGACTCTCGCGGCAACCCCACCGTGCAGGCGGAAGTCCGCCTGGAAAGCGGCGCGATCGGTGTCGCCTGCGCACCGAGCGGCGCCTCCACCGGCTCTCGCGAGGCGCTGGAGCTGCGTGATGGTGACAAGAGCCGCTACCTCGGCAAGGGCGTGCTGAAGGCGGTGGACGCGGCCAACGGCAAGATCCGTGAGCGTCTGCTGGGTATGGACGCACGCGATCAGCGCGGGCTGGATGATGCCATGCTCGAGCTCGACGGCACCGACAACAAGGAAAACCTGGGCGCCAATGCCATCCTGGCGGTCTCCCTGGCCGCGGCCAAGGCCGCCGCCAACGCCAAGGGCGTGCCGCTCTACGCGCACATCGCCGAGCTCTACGGCCAGCCGGGCAAGTACCTGATGCCGGTGCCGATGATGAACATCCTCAACGGGGGCGAGCACGCCGACAACAACGTCGACATCCAGGAGTTCATGGTCCAGCCGGTCGGCGCGGCGAGCTTCCGCGAAGGGCTGCGCGTCGGCGCCGAGATCTTCCATGCGCTGAAGAAGGTGCTGTCAGCGCGTGGTCTGGCCACCGCCGTCGGTGACGAGGGCGGCTTCGCCCCCAACCTGGCCTCCAACGCCGAGGCGCTGGCGGTCATCAAGCAGGCCGTCGAAGACGCCGGTTACGTGCTGGGCAAGGACGTCACCCTGGCGCTGGACTGCGCCGCCAGCGAGTTCTACAAGGACGGGCAGTACCTGCTGGCCGGCGAGGACAAGAGCTTCGACGCCGAGGGGTTCGGTGACTACCTGGTGGGCCTGGCCGACGAGTACCCGATCGTGTCCATCGAGGATGGTCTGGACGAGTCCGACTGGGACGGCTGGAAGTCGCTGACCGCCAAGCTCGGCGATCGCGTGCAGCTGGTGGGTGACGATCTGTTCGTGACCAACACCCGTATCCTCAAGCGCGGCATCGACGAGTCCATCGGCAACTCCATCCTGATCAAGTTCAATCAGATCGGTTCCCTGTCCGAGACCCTCGATGCCATTCGCATGGCTCAGGACGCCGGCTTCACTGCGGTCATCTCCCACCGCAGCGGTGAGACCGAGGACACCACCATCGCCGACCTGGCCGTGGGCACCTGTGCCGGTCAGATCAAGACCGGCTCTCTGTGCCGCAGTGATCGTGTGGCCAAGTACAACCGTCTGCTGGTCATCGAGCAGGAGCTGGGTGAGCGTGCGAGCTATCCGGGCCGCTCCGCCATCAAGGGGCAGGCGTAGGCCCTTGGCAAGGCACCGATGGTGCTAGTGTCGACGCGTCTTGTAAGAGATTGACTACAGTTCTTGTAAGACATTGACTATTTTGGCGCCGAAAAGGCTCGCAACCGTGTTGCGGGCCTTTTTTATCGCCTTGATTTTTCGATGTTTTTTCCGCAAGGCCCTCTCGGTCTGCGTCATGGGTGAGAAAAGTAGGGTGCTTGTGATGACCCCAGAAACTGACAGAATGGCCACACGAATCGAGAGGTCAGGCTTCGCGGCGGCAAGTCGCCCGTCTGTCCCACGGAAACTTCATTGTTTCGGCATCGTTTCCGCAAGGAGGTGGAGTCGACGTCGGCAGTGAAGGGGCATGGATGTCCTCGGTGGTTGACACCCGGATGGGCCGGACTTGCCACTCTTCGGTTCAGGTAGGTGTTTTCGGGATGCGTTCAGGAGTCAAGAGCGCGCCTGGTGCGACAGGAAGTCGCTTCTGGGCACGGAGGGCGCTCAGGGAGTAGGGCGGAGGGAGCCGCCCAAGGAAACGCTTGGAGCGGGCGGCCTACGGGCCGCCTTTTTTTATGCCTGCCTGTCGGGCACCTGCTTCGAGAGGCCATTGCGCCACGTCCTTCCTGCGCCGATGTCGGGCAGAAATCCGCGCCGGTCGCTGCTTGTCCGGGGGCGAGTGGGCCGGACACCCTCCTTCAAGATTTGCTTTACACAAACGCGACAGCCGCCCGGATAAGGCGGCTGTCGCGTTTGTTCAGGTACTGCCTGGCGGCTAAGCTCAGCGCTCGAGCTTTTCCAGCTTGCCCGGCTTGCCGTCCCACTGCTCGGCGTCTTCCGGCGGATCCTTCTTCTCGGTGATGTTGGGCCACACCTCCGCCAGCTCGGTATTGATCTCCAGGAACTGTTCCTGGCCCTCGGGCAGTTCATCCTCCGAGTAGATCGCTTCGGCCGGGCATTCCGGCTCGCACAGGGCGCAGTCGATGCATTCGTCGGGGTGAATCACCAGGAAATTGGGGCCTTCGTAGAAGCAGTCCACCGGGCAGACCTCGACACAGTCGGTGTACTTGCACTTGATGCAGTTTTCGGTGACGACGAATGTCATGCCAGTCTCCCTTCCTCGGGCCAGCGCCTTGCCGGCCTCTCTGTACAGTGGTGGCTTTCGCCCGGGTCGTTGGTGACGTGCGTGCGGCGTGGCGCCCATGCAGGCCATGCAACCTTCGCGTCCGGCGTAACATGCCGGCGCGTCTTAAGCCTTAACGTTATATAGAAATGGCTTTTTATAATCTACGGTCCTTGGGTGCCACATTCTAGTCCTCGCGCCGCTATCGGGCAAGAGTATGCCTCACAAGGGCCTCACAGTGCCGCCTTCCAGCGGTACAGCAGTTCCAGTGCCTGGCGTGGACTGAGGTCGTCGACCGCCAGGCCGCCGAGTTCTTCCACCAGAGGGTGGGGGGCGCTGGCGAACAGGTCCGCCTGCTGGGGGGCGGACTGGTGGTGTCGGCTTCCGCCATCCGGATCAGCGCTCCTGCGGCCATGATCGATCTCCTGCTGCTCCAGGGCGGCAAGCTTGGTCCGTGCCTCGGCGATGACGGTCTGGGGCACACCGGCCAACTGGGCCACCTGCAGGCCATAGCTCTGGCTCGCGGGGCCGTCCTCGACCCGGTGCATGAAGACGATGCCATCATTGTGTTCGGCGGCGGTCAGGTGGACGTTGGTCACCGCCGGCGCCTCTGTGGCCAGCGCCGTCATCTCGAAGTAGTGGGTGGCGAACAGGGTAAAGGCGCGGGTACGGGTCAGGTGTTCGGCGCTGGCCCAGGCCAGTGACAGGCCGTCGAAGGTGCTGGTGCCCCGGCCGATCTCGTCCATCAGCACCAGGCTGTGGTCGGTGGCGTTGTGCAGGATATTGGCGGTTTCGGTCATCTCCACCATGAAGGTGGAGCGCCCGCCGGCCAGGTCATCGCTGGAGCCGATGCGGGTGAAGATGCGATCCACCGGGCCGATGGTGGCGCTGTCGGCGGGCACAAAGCTGCCGCTGTGGGCGAGCAGGGTGATCAGGGCCGCCTGGCGCATGTAGGTCGACTTGCCGCCCATGTTGGGACCGGTGATCACCAGCATGCGGCGATCGTCGTCCATGCGCAGGTCGTTGGGCACGAAGGGGCCGTCGCTGACCTGTTCGACCACCGGATGGCGACCACCGCGGATATCGAAGCCTGGGGTCTCTGACAGCGTCGGGCGGACAAAGTCCAGCGCCCGGGCTCGCTCCGCCAGGGTGCACAGTACGTCGAGTGCGGCCAGCGCCCTGGCCGTCGCCTGGAGCCTGGCAAGTTCGGCGTTGAGGCTGTCGAGCAGGCTGTCGTACAGCAGTTTTTCCCTGGCCAGGGCGCGGGACTTGGCCGACAGCGCCTTGTCCTCGAACTCCTTGAGCTCCGGGATGATGAAGCGTTCGGCGTTCTTCAGCGTCTGGCGGCGAATATAGTCGGCCGGGGCCTCCTTGGCCTGGGCACGGGGGATCTCGATGTAGTAGCCGTGAACCCTGTTGTAGCCGACCTTGAGCCCGGCAAGCCCGGTGCGCGAGCGTTCGCGGGTCTCGAGCTTCACCAGGTAGTCGCCGGCGTGTTCGGCCAGGCCCCGGTGCTCGTCGAGCTCGTCGTCGAAGCCTTCGGCGATGACGCCGCCGTCGCGGATCACCACGGGAGGATTGTCGACCAGGGCTCGGGTCAGCAGTTCGGCCAGCTCCGGGAAGGGGCGAATGTGCTGACGCAGGCTGTCGAGCGTGGTGCCGTTGGCATAGCCGGCAAGGCTCGCCTCGAGTGCCGGCAGGGCGTTGAGGGCGTCGCGCAGCCGTGCCAGGTCCCGCGGGCGGGCACTGTTGAGGGCCACCCGGGCCAGAATGCGTTCGACGTCACCGATCGCCTTGAGGTCGTCGCGCAGCGGCTCATGGCCGTCATGGTCGAGCAGCAGGCTGATAGCCGCCTGGCGTCCCATGACCTGCTCGCGATCACGCAGCGGTCGATTGAGCCAGCGCTTGAGCAGGCGTGAGCCCATGGCGGTGGTGGTGGTGTCGAGCACGCTGGCCAGGGTGTTGTCGCCGCCCCCGCCAAGGTTGGTGTCGATCTCCAGGTTGCGCCGGCTGGCAGCGTCGATGACCACGGTGTCGTCGCGACTCTCGACGCCGATGGCGGTGACATGGGGCAGGGCGCTGCGCTGGGTGTCTCTGGCGTAGTCCACCAGTACCCCGGCGGCGATGATCGCCGCGTGCAGGTGGGCGCAGCCGAACCCCTTGAGGTCCTGCACGCCGAACTGGTCACACAGCACCCGATGGGCGCTCTCGTGGTCGAACAGCCAGTCGCTCTGACGCCGCAGGCCCCGGCGTTCGCCAAGCGCCGGCGGCAGCTCGGTACTTTCCGGTACCAGCAGCTCCGCCGGGTCCAGCCGGGTCAGCTCCGACAGCATCTCTGCCTCGCTTTCCACCTCGAGCACGCTGAAGCGGCCGCTGGAGACCTCGAGCCAGGCCAGGCCGATGCGCTCGCCCTGGGGCGCGATCGCCACCAGCAGGTTATCGCGGCGGGCGTCGAGCAGGGCTTCGTCATGGAGGGTGCCGGGGGTGACGATACGCACCACCTTGCGTTCCACCGGTCCCTTGGAGGTGGCCGGGTCGCCGATCTGTTCACAGATCGCCACCGACTCGCCGGCGCTGACCAGGCGTGCCAGGTAGCCCTCGGCGCTGTGATAGGGAATGCCGGCCATGGGAATCGGCTTGCCGGCGGACTGCCCGCGCTGGGTCAGGGTAATGTCGAGGGCCGCGGCGGCGCGCTTGGCGTCCTCGTAGAACAGCTCGTAGAAGTCCCCCATGCGGTAGAACAGCAGCACCTCGGGGTGCTCGCGCTTGATCCGCAGGTACTGGGTCATCATCGGCGTATGGCTGGGGGCGCTGGGCTTGGCCATGTCGTTCATGGGATCTCGAAGCGATGTTGATGAGTCGTCGGCGGCGGGCCGGCATCGCGAGGGACGCTGGCGAAAGGCGTCAAGGATAGCATGGGCGCAGGGCGCGCCTGTACCGCTGTGCCGAGATCCGTCTCGGGCTTTCTTCCCGGGGGCCAGGCGTGTCAGCATGATGTATCCACGATGCAGCATTTGTGGGGCCAGAGGGTGTCCGTCTACCCTTGTGGGTGATCGGTCGACGCCTTTTCTGGTGAGTGCGGAGCGATTTTCAAGGAACTCTCTTCCCTTGCGGGACTCTCTCAAGGAGTCGCCTACAAGGAACTGTCTTTACGGACTATTCAAAGGAGCTGTCATATGGACGTTGTACGCATTATTCTCGCGATCCTGCTGCCCCCGCTGGGCGTCTTCCTGCAGGTGGGCTTTGGTCTGCACTTCTGGCTCAATATCCTGCTGACCCTGCTGGGCTATATTCCCGGTATCGTTCACGCCATCTGGATCATTGCCAAGCGCTGAACCTGCCTGGATGACGGGTATCACTGTCGCGGCGACCTCGGTCGCCGCGATGCGTTGGTGGGCGCTGTACCTGTCGGCTTGTTGTCGCGGTTGTCGTGGCAAGACGTTTCCGAGGCAACGACGAGCCTGTCATTGTTGTCGTGATGTCGTATCGTGACACCCTGTTTTCACCACAAGAGACGGGCCTGCGATGACAAATGCAGACGATCGTGTTCGTCGCCTGGCGATTCGGCTGGGTGAGTTGTGTGTCGAGCGTGGGGTCTCGGTGACCGCCGCCGAGTCCTGTACCGGTGGCGGCGTGGCCGCTGCCATTACCGATATCGCCGGCAGTTCACGCTACTTCGAGACCGGCTACGTGACCTACTCCAACGCCGCCAAGCAGCGGCTGCTGGGGGTGCCCGGCGAGACCCTGGACGCCCATGGCGCCGTCAGTCAGCCGGTGGTGGAG
Organism: Halomonas sp. H10-59; assembly: GCF_040070555.1. Classification (NCBI taxonomy): domain Bacteria; kingdom Pseudomonadati; phylum Pseudomonadota; class Gammaproteobacteria; order Oceanospirillales; family Halomonadaceae; genus Halomonas; species Halomonas sp. H10-59. The sequence goes on along the minus strand of NZ_CP098828.1, from coordinate 3,901,949 downwards.
GCGATGGTAGAGGGTGCTTGTCGCGACAGTGGTGCCCGACTTGGCGTCTCGGTCAGTGGCGTCGCCGGTCCGGATGGCGGCAGCGCTGAAAAGCCTGTCGGTACGGTGTGGTTTGCCTTCGCCGTCGACGGGCGGCTCGAGGCCGATCGCCAGCGCTTTGCCGGCGGTCGCGATGAGGTTCGCCAGGCCGCCGTGGTCCATGCGCTCGAAGGCCTGATCAGGCGGCTCGAGAGCCTGACCTGAGCCCAGCCGGCGGTGCCCTTGAGGTGGCCGTGGGCGTAGCGCCCAGCGCCGTGCGCCGGGCGTGTGGCGCAAGCGTTCCGGCCCCGCGGCTGTGCCAGCGCAGCGATCAACCCCTCATCCACTATTGATTTGCCCTATGCGCTCGATTCGTCACCTCGAAGGGCTGGTCGTCGTCCGCAAATTTCGTCATACTACTGTTCAGTCATACAGTAATTGCCAGGGTCCGGCGCAGGGCCCGATGGGGACTCGGGCAAGGCGCTCGACCCCGATCCATTGTCTACAGGAGCTCCGAAATGGCGCAGGATCAGAACCGCAGCAAGGCGCTGGACGCCGCCCTTTCCCAGATCGATCGCCAGTTCGGCAAGGGTACGGTGATGCGTCTGGGAGACGCTCCCAGGGTGGTGATGCCGTCGGTATCCACCGGCTCGTTGGGTCTCGATATCGCACTTGGCATCGGCGGTCTGCCCTATGGTCGAGTGGTGGAGATATTTGGTCCGGAGTCCTCGGGCAAGACCACCCTGACACTGTCGGTGATCGCCCAGGCCCAGAAGGACGGCAAGACCTGCGCCTTTATCGACGCCGAGCATGCCCTCGATCCCAGCTACGCCGAGAAGCTTGGCGTCAATCTGGATGATCTGCTGGTGTCGCAGCCGGATACCGGTGAGCAGGCGCTGGAAATCTGCGACATGCTGGTGCGTTCCGGTGGCGTCGACGTGATCATCATCGACTCGGTGGCGGCGCTGACGCCCAGAGCCGAGATCGAAGGCGAGATGGGCGACTCCCACGTCGGCCTGCAGGCCCGACTGATGTCCCAGGCGCTGCGCAAGATTACCGGCAATATCAAGAACGCCAACTGCATGGTGGTGTTCATCAACCAGATCCGCATGAAGATCGGGGTGATGTTCGGTAGCCCCGAGACCACCACCGGCGGTAACGCCCTGAAGTTCTACTCGAGCGTGCGTCTGGATATCCGTCGTACCGGCTCGGTCAAGCAGGGCGACGAGGTCACCGGCAACGAGACCCGGGTCAAGGTGGTCAAGAACAAGGTGGCGCCGCCCTTCCGTCAGGCCGAATTCCAGATCCTCTACGGCAAGGGCATCTACCACGCCGGCGAGGTGGTGGACCTTGGCGTTCAGTGCAAGCTGGTGGACAAGGCCGGCGCCTGGTACAGCTACCAGGGCAACAAGATCGGCCAGGGCAAGGCCAACGCCGCCCAGTTCCTCGAGGACAACCCGGCCATCATGGAAGAGATCGAGTCCCAGATTCGTGCCCAGTTGCTGACCCAGCCGGAGCCGAAGAAGAGCGAGAAGGAAGCGGAAGCCGCGGCGCCCGCTGGCGACGACCTTGGCGACGATCTGCTGTAGCAGGTCGACTCGCGGCAAGCCGGCACGCCGGCCTGTGACGTCGCAACGTACGACTTTCCTCGGGCCCCTCGACAGGGGCCCGAGGCGTTTGTGAAAGGGGGCTCGCGCCGTCGGTGCTCGCCGTCCCGTGCCAACAGGAGATGACATGCACAAGGCTGCCAGCCAGATGTCCCCACGCGAGCACGCCATCGATCTGCTCGCTCGACGCGAATACGGCCGTGAAGAGCTGCGAGGGCGATTGCTGGCCAAGGGGCACGTCCTCGAGGACATTGAGCAGGCCCTGGAAGCGCTTGCCGATCAAGGCCTGCAGAGCGACCGGCGCTTCGCCGAGAGCTTTCTGCGCGGTCGGTTGATGCGGGGGCAGGGGCCGGTGAAGATGCTGGCGGAACTGGGCCAGAGGGGCGTCGATCGAGCGCTGGCCAGGGAGGCGCTGGCAGAACTGGAGCACGAGGAGTCCGTCGACTGGTATCGACTGGCGAGCGAAGCGCTGGAGCGGCGCTTCGGCCCAGAGCTGCCAGCGGATCCCAGGGAACGTGCTCGGCGTGAACGCTTTCTGGCCGGGCGCGGTTTCGACTTCGACCAGGTGCGCGAGGCGATACGGGCCCTCGGCGATGATTGAACCGCCGCCAGACGGGCCTTCTCGGATGCGGTTTTGCACGACCCACTTTAGTCGCTTGACAACTACGCTATAATGTCCCCTTTTGCGACAGCCCCGGGTCGCGGTTTCATGCTCGGATGCTCCGGCGTGCCACGGCAGTGGGCCGGTTCGACGCGCTCTATCGCTCATCGCCACGGATATTTCATGAAAAGCGCAGATATCAGACAGGCCTTTCTGAGGTTCTTCGAAGAACAGGGTCATACCCGCGTGCCGTCCAGTTCGCTGGTGCCGGGCAACGATCCGACGCTGTTGTTCACCAACGCCGGCATGGTGCCGTTCAAGGACGTCTTTCTCGGGCGTGACCCCAGGGACTATGTGCGGGCTACCTCCTCCCAGCGCTGCGTGCGCGCCGGTGGCAAGCACAACGATCTGGACAACGTCGGTTACACCGCGCGTCATCACACCTTCTTCGAGATGCTGGGCAACTTCAGCTTCGGCGACTACTTCAAGCGCGACGCCATCGGCTTTGCCTGGACCTTCCTGACCGAGGTGCTGGGACTGCCCAAGGAGAAGCTGTGGGTCACCGTCCACGTCAGTGACGATGAGGCCGAACGCATCTGGAAAGACGAGATCGGTATCGATCCCGAGCGCTTCTCCAAGCTGGACGAAGACAACTTCTGGCAGATGGGCGACACCGGCCCCTGCGGACCCAGCTCCGAGATCTTCTACGATCATGGCGCCGAGGTGTGGGGCGGCCCTCCCGGCAGTCCGGAGGAAGACGGTGATCGCTACATCGAGATCTGGAACCTGGTGTTCATGCAGTTCGATCGCGACGCCAGCGGCGAGATGAAGCCGCTGCCCAAACCGTCCATCGATACCGGCATGGGGCTGGAGCGCATCGCCGCGGTCATGCAGGGGGTCCACTCCAACTACGAGATCGACCTGTTCCAGAATCTGCTCAAGGCCGCCGCCGAGGCGACCGGTGCGAGCGACCTGGAGGCGCCGTCGCTGCGCGTGATCGCCGACCACATCCGCTCCTGTGCCTTCCTGATCGCGGACGGCGTGCTGCCTTCCAACGAAGGTCGTGGTTACGTGCTCAGGCGGATCATTCGCCGGGCGATCCGCCATGGTCACAAGCTGGGCGCCCAGGGAGCCTTCTTCCATCGCCTGGTGGCGGCGCTGGACGCCGAGATGGGCGAGGCCTACCCGGAACTGCGCCAGGCTCGCGCACAGATCGAGCGCGTGTTGCTGAAGGAAGAAGAGCAGTTCGCTCGCACCCTGGATCATGGCATGGGCCTGCTGGAGCAGGCGCTGGCCGCGCTCGACGGTGACACCCTGCCGGGCGAGACGGTGTTCAAGCTCTACGACACCTACGGCTTTCCCTATGACCTCACCGCCGATGTCTGCCGTGAGCGTGGCGTCACCCTGGATGCCGAAGGCTTCGAGCGGGAGCTCGAGGCGCAGCGTGAGCGGGCCCGGGCGGCCAGCCAGTTCGGCGCCGAGTACAGCGCCACCATCGAGCTCGAGGGCCAGACCGAGTTCACCGGCTACGACCGCCTCGAGGACAACGCCAGGGTGGTCGCGCTCTATGACAGCGAAGGCAATGCGCTCGAGCGCCTGACGCCTGAGCATCCCGCCGTGGTGGTGCTGGACCGCACCCCCTTCTACGGCGAGTCCGGGGGCCAGATCGGTGATACCGGCTACCTGAACGTCGAGGGCGGACGGTTCCTGGTCAAGGACACCCAGAAACAGGCGGGGCATCACCTGCATCAGGGGGTGTTGCTCGAAGGTGAGCTGGTGGTCGGCAGCGAGGTCACGCCCCAGGTGGACGAGAGCCTGCGTGCGGCGACGGTGCGTAACCACTCGGCGACCCACCTGCTGCACAAGGCCCTGCGTCTGGTGCTGGGCGATCATGTCCAGCAGAAGGGCTCGCTGGTGACGCCTGAGCGCCTGCGTTTCGACTTCAGCCACTTCGAGGCAATGAGCGCCGAACAGCTCAAGGAAGTGGAGCGCCTGGTCAACCAGCAGGTGCTGGCCAATGCGCCGACCCGGATCGAGAGCATGACCCTCGATGAGGCCAAGGAGAAGGGCGCCGCTGCCCTGTTCGAGGCCAAGTACGCCGACAGCGTGCGGGTGCTGACCATCGGTGCCGACGACTTCTCCATCGAGCTGTGTGGTGGTACCCACGTGGCCCGCAGTGGCGACATCGGCTGCTGTCATATCGTCGCCGAGAGCGGCATCGCCTCAGGCGTGCGTCGGATCGAGGCGATCACCGGTGAGGGCGCGCTGGCCTACTTCGGCGAACAGGAGGCGCGCCTTGCGCGTGTGGCCGAGCGCCTCAAGGCCAAGCCCGAGCAGCTCGAGGAGCGCGTCGACAGCCTGGTCGAGCGTAATCGCGGCCTGGAGAAGGAGCTCGAGCGGCTCAAGGCCAAGCTCGCCAGCGCCGCCGGCAGCGACATGCTGGCAAGCGCCACAGAGGTTCAGGGCGTCAAGGTACTGGCGACGCACCTGGATGGCGTGTCGGGCAAGGAATTGCGTGGCGTGCTTGACCAGCTCAAGAACAAGCTTGGCTCCGGCATCATCGTGCTGGGGGTGGCCGACGAGGCCGCCGGCAAGGTCAGCCTGATCGCCGGGGTGACCGATGATCTGACCGCCAGGGTCAAGGCCGGGGAGCTCGTCAATCACGTCGCCGGACAGGTCGGCGGCAAGGGCGGCGGTCGTGCCGACATGGCCCAGGCCGGCGGTAGCGACGTCAATGCACTGCCGGCGGCGCTGGAGAGCGTCCCGGCCTGGGTGGACGCCAAATTGTGATCCCTCTGGGGTCGGGGGCTCGAGAGGGTCCCCGGCCCTTTTTTCTGCCCTGACAAAACTTCGCAGAGACAACAGTTTCATTCATTGAATCCAACGAGCGAGGAAGACGGCATATGGCACTATACGTACAGAAGTTCGGTGGGACGTCGGTCGGCTCGGTGGAGCGCATCAAGGCCGTGGCCGAGAAGGTCAAGGGCTTCCGCGACCAGGGCCATCAGGTCGTGGTGGTGGTCTCCGCCATGAGCGGCGAGACCAACCGCCTGATCGGGATGGCCAACGAGATCAACGACGAGCCGACCCCCCGTGAGATGGACATGCTGGTGTCCACCGGCGAGCAGGTGACCATCTCGCTGCTGGCGATGGCGCTGCACAAGCTGGACGTGCCGGCAACGTCCTACACCGGCTCTCAGGTCGGCATCATGACCGACAGCGCCCACACCAAGGCGCGTATCCAGCGCATCGAGACCGACGAGATGCGCGAAGACCTGGACGCTGGCCAGGTGGTGGTGGTCGCCGGCTTCCAGGGGGTCGATGAGGAAGGCAATATCACCACCCTGGGTCGTGGCGGCTCGGACACCACCGGTGTGGCGCTGGCGGCCGCGCTCAAGGCCGACGAGTGCCAGATCTACACCGATGTGGACGGCGTCTACACCACCGACCCGCGGGTCTGCTCCAAGGCCCAGCGCCTGGATTCGATCACCGTGGAGGAGATGCTGGAGCTTGCCAGCCTCGGCTCCAAGGTGTTGCAGATTCGCGCCGTCGAATTTGCCGGCAAGTACAATGTTCCGCTGCGCGTGCTGTCCAGTTTCGAGGACGGCCCCGGCACCCTGATCGTTGCAGACTCCGAACAAGACGAGGATTCCATGGAAGAACCGCTGATCTCAGGCATCGCCTTCACCGCCAACGAAGCCAAGCTGACCCTGCTCAACACGCCGGACGTGCCGGGCGTGGCCTCGCGCATCCTGGGCCCGATCGCCGACGCCAACATCGAGATCGACATGATCGTGCAGAACGTGGCGCCGGCCGGTGACTACACCGACTTCACCTTCACCGTAGCCAAGGGTGACTACAAGCAGACCATGCGCATCCTCGAGCAGCAGGTCATCCCCGATCTGGGCGGTGGCGAGTTGCGTGGCGACGATAATATCGCCAAGGTGTCTCTGGTAGGGGTGGGTATGCGCTCACACGCCGGGGTCGCCTCGAAGATGTTCCGCGTGCTGTCCGAGGAAAACATCAACATCCGCATGGTCTCGACCTCGGAGATCAAGATCTCCGTGGTGATCGACGAGAAGCAGATGGAATTGGCAGTACGTGCGCTGCACAAGGCATTTGGTCTCGACAAGGCCGATATCGAGAGCGAATAAGTTTCTCGGCGCGGCGCACACCTTCTACGCTTTAAGGAGTCCCCTCGCCAATTCGGCCGGGGGCTTCCCTTAAACGGCACAATCAGGTGTCATGAGTCGCTAGTGCTCGCCACCAAGAAAGAGGGCACGTCGTCCGGAAGCGTGACGGCGTAGCGACTCACGTAACAAGTCTGAGAAGGAGATCAGTCATGCTCATCCTGACACGCCGCGTCGGCGAAACCCTGATGATCGGGGACGATATCACCGTCACCGTTCTGGGGGTGAAGGGAAATCAAGTGCGTATCGGCGTGAATGCGCCCAAGGACGTTGCCGTCCACCGTGAAGAGATCTACCAGCGCATCCAGCGCGAGAAGGCTGACGATGGCGCTGCCGATGATGAGTGAAGGTGGTGGCCGAGCGGAGAACTTTTTTCGCCTCGGGCTGGACAAAGGCCTTACGTCTCGGTAGGATACGCACCGTGCCGATGAGGGAGAGGTGGCCGAGTGGCTGAAGGCGCTCCCCTGCTAAGGGAGTATGGGGTTTATAGCCTCATCGAGGGTTCGAATCCCTCCCTCTCCGCCATTTTACGATGCATGTCGTGAAGCGGCTTCATGGGTACCGATGATCAGGCATGTTGGATGCCTGGTGCATCAAGAGATTGATACGCGCCCGTAGCTCAGCTGGATAGAGTACCTGACTACGAATCAGGTGGTCGGAGGTTCGAATCCTCCCGGGCGCGCCATCTTCTCCTACGTTGCATTCCGATAGTTTCCTGGAATACGACATCGCAATGAGTTTCATTGCCTACGCGCCCGTAGCTCAGCTGGATAGAGTACCTGACTACGAATCAGGTGGTCGGAGGTTCGAATCCTCCCGGGCGCGCCAGATTCAGACCCGCTCTCTTCGGAGGGCGGGTTTTCTGTTTCCTGCCAAGTTTCCTGTCCAGTTTCGTGCTGACCGGCTGGCGATCACTGCCGGTTGCGATCGTTTAGGCGCCTGTCGAAGGATGGGCGCCTTTTTTTATGCTGTTTCCTGCCAAGTTTCCTGTCCAGTTTCGTGCTGACCGGCTGACCGGCTGACCGGCTGACCGGCTGACCGGCTGACCGGCTGACCGGCTGACCGGCCGACTGGCGTCGATTCGTTATGAACGGTGCTGTGTCGAGCGTCGGTCGTTGTCTCCCCTGGCCTGGTCTAGGCTGAAGCCTGACATTCACGCATCGGGAGGGTGGCGCATGGGCGGCAAGGTGGCGGCGTATCAGGCGACCAGGGGGTCAGTGCTCGACGTGGATCGCGCCTTCTATGACGGCCTGACCGAACGGGCGGGGAGTCGGCGGCGGGTGGCCAGTCACCGGGTACCGATTCGTGATGGGCTGGCATGGGAGGTCAAGGCGGGGCAGGTCTTTCGCATCGCCATCGTCGATGGCGCCCAGGTCGGTGACTTCAACATGTGGCATCGCCATGACCCGCGCGAGCGCATGTGGGCCTCGCGCACCCGTCAGCTGCAGCGGGCCCATGTCAGCACCTACGACAGGCTGTGGTCGACGCTGCCCTTTCTGCGTCCCATGGCCACCATCATCGACGACACTCTGGCAGGCTACGGTGAGGACGCCGAAGGCGGGCGTGTGCATGACCTGCTGGGAACCCGCTGCGATCCCTACGTCAATCGCCTGTTGACCGGCGAGGATTTCGACTTTCACTGCCATTCCAACCTGGTGAGGGCGGTCGCGCCCTGGGGGTTGACCGAGTTTGACGTGCATGACGTGCTCAATGTCTTCCAGTGCACCGGGCTCAACGACGATGACCAGTACTTCATGAAGGCCTGCCCGGCGCGGCCTGGGGACTATCTTGAGCTGTTTGCCGAGATCGACCTGTTGTGCGCGCTGTCCTGCTGTCCCGGTGGCGATCTGTCGGTGGATCTATGGGGGCCGGACGCCAGGGATCCGCTGTCCACCTGCCACCCCTTGGCGGTGGAAGTGTTCGAGGTCGAGTCCGAGCGGCTGGCGCAGTGGCAGCCGCCCGAATCTCCGGCCTATGCAGGCGCCCACGGGCGGCGTGATCCCGATGTGGATTGGGCCGATCTCAAGGACAAGAGCTAGGCGCTGCTCCGATCGGATTCCTCTCCGGGAGGGGAGGTTGGTCTGCCTATCCCTATTGGGCGGCGGCGACTGCCTCGCTTCGGTGCTTGGGTGAGGCGAGATTCTGGCGCAGTGTGGCGTCAGGTGCGGTTTCTGGCGCTGCGTCTGATTCGATGCGCTGGGCGCCGAGCCCCGCAAGGAATTCATCGAGATCGGTGATGCGGCGCAGGGCCTGAAAGCGGGAGGCGGCCTCGCGGTCGCGCGCCTTCATGTGGTTCATCCACTGCTTTAGTAGCGATACCACCACTTTTGCCGGGAGTGTGGTACGCTGCATTGCAGCATAGGACGTCAGGATACCGGCTCGCTGGGCCCATGTCGTGGCCGGCAGGCGCTCTCCGGTGCACTGCCAGTGGCGGATGCGCGGGGCGAGTTTCGGGTCGGCCAGGGCGCCGCGGCCAAGCATGACGTCGCGACAGCCGGACAGGGTGCGTGCCTTCCAGTAGTCCTCGAGGGTCCAGATGTCGCCGTTGGCGACGACCGGGATGCGCAGGCGCTGGTTGATGCGGCCGATCCACTCCCAATGGGCCGGCGGGCGATAGCCCTCGTCCCGGGTGCGGGCATGCACCACCAGTTGGGTGGCGCCGGCGGCCTCGGCGGCCAGGGCGCAGTCCAGCGCCCGGCGGCGGTCGGAGAAGCCCAGGCGGATCTTGGCAGTGACCGGGATGCTGTCGCCCACGGCACGGTGGACGGCGTCCACGGCACGCTCCAGGCGTCGCGGATCGCGCAACAATGAGGCGCCGCCGTCATGGCGGTTGACCAGCTTGGCTGGGCAGCCGAAGTTCAAGTCCAGGCTGATGGCGCCGAGGCGCAGCGCCTGGCGGGCATTGGCAGCCAGGGCGTCGGGGTCGGAGCCGAGCAGTTGCAGGTGCACCGGGATGTGGTTGGGGGTGATGACGCCCTCGGTCGCCAGTTCCGGGCAGTGCTTGTAGAACACTCGAGGCGGCAGGCGCGCGTCCACCACCCGTACGAACTCGGTGACCGTCCAGTCGAAGCCGGCGTCACGGGTCAGCAGGTCGCGGGTGTGGGCGTCGATCACGCCCTCCATGGGCGCGAGCCCGATGCGACCTTCGTCTAACCCCTGTTTATGTAGTAATTTAACAACCAAAACTGCTACCTTTAGACCATGGTGCTGTGCCGGGGATGTGGCAGGGTATAGCATCAAAATTTTTGCGCAAGCCGTATGATCCAGAAAGATCAAGGCAACTTTGGCGCTACAACGCGGAGGATCCCGCATGCAAGACACTCAGTTGCTCAACGAGGGCCTCAGCCTGATGGCGCTCGGCATGGGTTTTGTTTTTGTTTTTCTTACGGTGCTGGTGATCACCACCACGCTGATGTCTCGTGTCATCGGTCGCTACTTTCCCGAACCGGTGCCGGTCGAGGCGCCCAAGCGCGGGGCGGCACCCGCCGCGCCGGGACAGGACGATGCGGTGATGGCGGCGATCTCGGCCGCGGTTCACCGCTACCGCCAGCGTCGCTGAGGTCGTCCGTACCAGGCGACGACCCTGACCGTGAATTTCGACAAAGCGCTTCATAACGATAAGGACCCAGCCATGAGCGAATCTGCACGCCCGCTAGGCATCACCGATGTCGTGCTACGCGACGCCCATCAGTCTCTGTTCGCCACCCGCATGCGTATCGACGACATGCTGCCCATCGCCGAGAAGCTCGACAAGATCGGCTTCTGGTCGCTGGAATCCTGGGGCGGCGCCACCTTTGACGCCTGTATCCGCTACCTCGGCGAAGATCCGTGGGAGCGGATACGGGCGTTGAAGGAAGCCATGCCCAATACGCCCCAGCAGATGTTGCTGCGGGGCCAGAACCTGTTGGGCTATCGCCACTATGCCGATGACGTGGTCGACCGCTTCGTCGAGCGCGCCAAGACCAACGGGGTCGATGTCTTCCGCGTGTTCGATGCGATGAACGACCCACGTAACCTCGAGCGTGCGATCCAGGCGGTCAAGGCCAACGATGGCCATGCTCAGGGTACCATCTCCTACACCAAGAGCCCGGTGCACACCCTGGACAGCTGGGTGGAATTGGCCAAGTCCATCGCCGACATGGGCGCCGACTCCCTGGCGATCAAGGACATGGCGGGGCTTCTGACTCCCTATGACGCCTTCGAGCTTGTCACCAAACTCAAGTCGGCGCTGAATATTCGCATCCATCTGCACTGCCACGCCACTACCGGGCTTTCATCGGCGACCGCGCTCAAGGCCGCCGAGGCAGGCGTCGACAACGTCGATACCGCCATCTCCTCGATGTCGATGACCTACGGCCACAGCCCCACCGAATCGCTGGTGGCGATGCTCAAGGACACCGAGCGCGATACCGGCCTGGACCTGGAGGCCCTGGAAGATATCGCCGCCTACTTCCGTGAGGTGCGCAAGAAGTACGCCGCTTTCGAGGGCTCGCTCAAGGGCATCGACTCGCGCATTCTGGTGGCCCAGGTGCCGGGCGGCATGCTCACCAACATGGAAGGCCAGTTGAAGGAGCAGGGCGCCGGTGACCGTCTCGACGAGGTGCTCAAGGAGATTCCTCGGGTCCGTGAAGACCTCGGCTTTATTCCGCTGGTGACCCCCACCTCCCAGATCGTCGGCACCCAGGCGGTGATGAACGTGATGATGGGGGAGCGCTACAAGTCCATCTCCAAGGAGGTGCAGGCGCTGCTCAAGGGCGAGTACGGCGCTGCGCCGGCGGACTTCGACAGCGAATTGCAGAGCCGGGTGCTGGACGGTGCCTCGCCGATCACCGAGCGTCCTGCGGATCGGCTGGATCCCGAGATGTCGCGGTTGACCGATGAGCTGGCCGCCAAGGCCAAGGATGACGGCATCCGTCTGGCCGAAGGCGAGCGTCAGGTAGACGACGTTCTGACCTACGCACTGTTCCCGCAGATCGGGCTCAAGTTCCTCAAGAACCGTGACAACCCCGACGCCTTCGAACCCGCGCCCAGTGTCGAGGCGGCGACGCCCGCTGCGCCCGCCAAGGCGACGGCGGCCAAGGCTGGTACCGCCGGACCCGAGACCTACACCGTCAAGGTCAACGGCACCGCCTACGTGGTCGAGGTCGCCGAGGGTGGCGACATTTCCCAGGTCAAGGAAGCGCCCGCCGCTGGCTCTTCTGACGCTGCACCGGCGGCGCCGGCAGCTTCCTCCGGCGAGACCATCGATGCACCGCTGGCCGGCAACATCTTCAAGGTCAACGTCAAGCCCGGCGACAGCGTGGCCGAGGGTGACGTGGTGGTCATCCTCGAGGCGATGAAGATGGAGACCGAGGTCCGCGCTGCTGCTGCCGGCACCGTGTCTGACGTCCAGGTCGCCGAGGGCGACAGCGTCTCCGTCGGCGACACCCTGATCGTGCTTTAAGGACCTCCCATGGAGAAGATTCTGACCCTATGGTACGGCTCCGGGCTGTACAACCTGACCCTGGGCCAGGCGGTGATGCTGGTGGTGGGCCTGCTGCTCTTGTGGCTGGCCATCGCCAAGAAGTTCGAACCGCTGTTGCTGGTGCCGATCGGCTTCGGCGGCATCCTGGCCAATATTCCCGAGGCAGGGCTGGCGTTGTCGGCGGCAGAGCAGGCGGCCCACCTGGGCCGTCCCGAGCTGCTGGCGCAGATGGCCCAGGCGCTCGGCACCAGTCTGCCAGCTGGCGCCGACGTGGATACCTGGCGCTACGCCATCAGCGAGACGCTGCACGGTGATATCTCGCCGGCGCTGCTTCGTACCGCCAACGACCTGGCCATGGATGGGGGCTATTCCCATGGCATGCTGTATCAGTTCTACAGCGTGGCCATCGCCTCCGGTATCGCGCCGCTGGTAATCTTCATGGGGGTCGGCGCGATGACCGACTTCGGTCCGCTGCTGGCCAACCCGCGCACCCTGTTCCTCGGCGCCGCCGCCCAGTTCGGCATCTTCGCCACTCTGATCGGGGCGGTGGGCATGACCGCCATGGGCTGGATGGACTTCAGCCTCAACCAGGCTGCGGCCATCGGCATCATCGGTGGAGCCGACGGTCCGACCTCGATCTATGTCTCGAGCATCCTGGCCCCCGAGCTGCTGGGTGCCATCGCGGTGGCGTCCTACTCCTACATGGCGCTGGTGCCGTTGATCCAGCCGCCGATCATGAAGGCGTTGACCACCCAGAAGGAGCGCAGCATCGCCATGACCCAGCTGCGTCCGGTGTCGAAGCTCGAGAAGATCGTGTTTCCGCTGGCACTGCTGATCCTGGTGGTATTGTTCCTGCCGGATGCGGCGCCGCTGCTCGGGATGTTCTGCTTCGGCAACCTGATGCGTGAGTGCGGGGTGGTCGAACGGCTCTCGGACACGGCGCAGAACGCCCTGATCAACATCGTGACCATCTTCCTCGGACTGTCGGTGGGCTCCAAGCTGATGGCCGACCGCTTCCTGGCGGTGGAGACCCTGGGCATCCTCGGGCTCGGCATGGTGGCCTTTGCCATCGGCACCGCCTGCGGTGTGCTGATGGCCAAGCTGCTCAACCTCATCAGCAAGCATCCGATCAACCCGTTGATCGGCTCCGCCGGTGTCTCGGCGGTGCCCATGGCGGCGCGGGTGTCCAACAAGGTGGGGCTCGAGTCCAATCCCCACAACTTCCTGCTGATGCACGCAATGGGACCCAATGTTGCTGGTGTCATCGGCTCGGCGGTAGCCGCCGGGGTGATGATCAAGTACCTGGGATGATGATCGGGTCCCCGACATGATGGTCCCGGGATGGTGATCAAGACCCGGGAGTAGAGTCATCCGGGCCCGCAGCCCAGGTTTGACCGAACGCAGCGCCCCCGCCGCCAGGTGGGGGCGCTGCTTTTGTAGCTGACTCTGGTCGAGCCCGTCATCCCGCTTACACGCGATCGCCACGGTGCTGTCATGCGCGCTTTCTAGTCTGGCGGCTATTGCCACCGACGGAGGACGGGCATGATCGATGTCGAAAAGGCCTTGATGGCCAAGGTGCCGAAGGCACAGAGCTGGCCAGCCTGGTGCCGCCGCCTGTTGAGCGCCGGCCTCAAGGGGCTGGTGCACGAGCGCGAGATCAATGCCTTTCTCGAGCGTCATCGCCGCGCCGGAGGGCTCGAGTTCATCGACGCGGTGCTCGATCAGCTGAACTTCGGCTATTCGCTGTCGTCGCGTGATCGCGACAACATTCCGGTCGCCGGCAGGGTGGTGATCGTCGCCAATCATCCCCTCGGTGCTCTGGATGGGCTGGCGCTGGTACGCATGGTGGCGGATGTACGCCCTGACGTGAAGATCGTCGCCAATGATCTGTTGATGCAGCTTTCGCCGTTGGCACCGTTGCTGCTGCCGGTGGACAACCTGTCGCGCAGGGGCTTTCGCAAGAGCCTGCAGGGCATCGTTGATGCCCTCGACGATGAACAGGCGGTGATCGTCTTCCCCGCCGGCGAGGTGTCGCGGGCAGGACCCAAGGGGGTAAAGGACGGCAACTGGCTGTCGGGTTTCCTGCACGCGGCCCGGCGCACCAATGCGCCGATCCTGCCGGTGCACGTGGGTGGTCGCAACTCCTCGCTGTTCTATTCGTTGGCCTCGCTGTACTCGCCGCTGGGCACGCTGCTGTTGCCCCACGAGATGTTTCGCCAGAAAGGGCGGCACATCACGCTCAAGGTGGGGGGCGAGATCCCGCTGTCACGCTTCGACCGCGAGGACCTGGCCACCGTCGCCAAGCTCAAGCTGTTGCGCAAGCACGTCTACCGTCTGGGGCGGGGACGCAAGGGCGTGTTTGTCTCCGAGGCCGGTATCGCCCATCCGGAAAATCGCCAGCACCTGCGTGAGGAGCTGGTCGACGCCGAGGTGCTGGGCAGGACGCCTGACGGCAAGCAGATCCTGCTGTTTGACCATCGTCCCGACTCTGCGGTGATGCGCGAGATCGGGCGGCTGCGCGAAATTGCCTTTCGCCGGGTCGGCGAGGGCACCGGCAGGAAGCGGGATCTGGACGAGTACGACGAGCACTATCGTCATCTGGTGCTGTGGGACGATCGTGACCTGGAAATCGCCGGGGCCTATCGTCTCGGTGAGGTCGGACGCATCCTCGATAGCAAAGGCATCGAAGGGCTCTACAGCGCCACCATCTTTCATCTCGAACAGGCGCCGATGGATCGCTGGCGCCACGGGCTGGAGCTGGGCCGCAGCTTTGTCCAGCCACGCTACTGGGGACGTCGCAGTCTCGACTATCTCTGGCATGGTCTTGGCGCCTACCTGCGCCATCATCCCGAGGTGCGCTGGCTGTTCGGGCCGGTGACCATTCCCAATCATCTACCGCCCCTGGCCAAGGACCTGCTGGTCAGCTACTACCGTCACTACCACGGGGACGGTGACAGCCCGATCCGGGCCAAGGCGGTGTGCACGATGTCGCGCGCCGGGCGCGAGGAGGCGGATCGGCTGTTCGCCGGCAACGATGCCGGCGAGGACTTTCAGCGCTTGAAAGGCGCACTGCAGGCCATGGGGGCGGGGGTGCCGGCGCTCTACAAGCAGTACGTGGAGGTGGCCGAACCTGGCGGCGTCAGCTTCAAGGCCTTCGGCGTGGATACCGCCTTCGGCTACTGCATCGATGGCCTGGTGGTGGTGGACGTGGCACGGCTCAAGGCCGACAAGCGCAGACGCTATATCGGTGAAGACGCTGTCTCGTCTGGAGAGGACGCTCTCACCAAGGACGAACACGCCGTCCTGGAGAGGCCACTTTAGCAGGGGTCGCGTCGGACCGGTCCCGGAGGCGGAACAGACGGGGCTGGAGGCTCCCACGACGTTAGCATCGAGCGGGCCTAGCCTGCCTGATGGTCCAGGGACTCGATGCGGCCCTTCAGGCGAGTGCTGAGCTCGCTCAGGTCGGTGGACCGTTCACTGGGCCAGCCCAGGGTCAAGGTGACGCCTTCGGCCCCGTAGTCGACCGCCTGCACCGGGATATCCTGCCCCTGGCACCACTGCCGGGCGTCGGCCTCGCCGGCAAAGTCGACCCGTATCTTGAGTGGGCGGCGCTCGATGCATTCGCCCCTGGGCAGGCTTTCCAGCGCCGTGACCAGCGCCTGGGTATAGGCGCGGGCGAGTCCGCCGGTCCCGAGTTTGGTGCCGCCGAAGTAGCGGGTCACCACCGCGCCCACCTGGCCGATGCCATCGCCATCGAGTGCCTGAAACATCGGTCGGCCGGCGGTACCGCCCGGCTCGCCGTCATCGGAGAAGCCAATGTGCACCTGCTCCCCGGGCGGGCCTGCGATGTAGGCGCTGCAATGATGGCTGGCATTGGGATGCTGCCTGCGAGCCTCGGCCAGCAGCGCTTCGAAGTCCGCCACCTTGGGGGCGTGGGCCACCCAGGCGATAAAGCGGCTCTTTTCCACCTCGATCTCGCTTTCGTGCCACTCACCGGGGGCAAGCTCGGGTATCGGGTAGCGCATCAGGCGGCCATTTCTTCCTGGCGGGCGACACCCATGACAAGGCCCAGCACACGGATGTCACTGTTCTTCAGGTAGATCGGGGGCATGGTCTCGTTGGCCGGCTGCAGGCGAACACCATTCTTCTCGATATAGAGCTTTTTCAGGGTGACCTCCTGGTCATTGATCATCACCACCGCCGTTTCGCCGTTCTCGGCGCTTTCCTGGCGTTCGATGATGATCACATCGCCGTCGAAGATATTGCAATCGATCATCGAGTTGCCGCACACCTTGAGGGCGTAGGTGTTGCGCCTGACCATGCGCGATGGCACCTGCAGGGTGGCGTTGTCCAGGCAGGCCTCGATCGGCATGCCGGCGGATACCTGCCCCAGCAGGGGGACCTCCACCAGGGCATCCGAGGTGGAGTCGACGGGTGCCCAGCTGTCGGCGATGGGCAGGTTGGGCAGGCGTTCGAGGAACTGGCAGGTCGCGATATCCATGGCGCGGGGTCTCCCTTGTTGTGAGGGTCGGGCTGTCACGGGATGGAGTAGCGGGTGGCGATTGGTGTCAACGTCGAGGGATCTTGATACTGTCGATTCATACAGTATGTGAAAGATAGCAGGCCTCGCCGCTCGTGCAAGTGCCATGGATCAACGAAAGGTGCATTGCCTGTGCGATTGCGGCTGTCAGCTGCGCTGGCTGTCTGGTTCGGGTAGTGCAATCGGTGTAAAGTCTGTGCGTGATTTGCTGCCCCGTCCCTGGTTGTGGAGTGCCCTTTGCGTCTGTGTCTTGAAGCCCGACAACTGGCCTGTGAGCGCGATGGCCGCTGGTTGTTTCGAGGATTGGATGTTGTCCTCAAGGCGGGGGAAGTGCTCCGAGTCGAGGGACCCAACGGCAGTGGCAAGACCACGCTGTTGAAGATCCTGTGCGGCCAGATCGCCGACGTCGATGGAGAGGTGCGCTGGCAGGGGCGGGCGCTGCCCCGCGCCCGCGCCGACCTGCTGGCCAACCTGCTGTATCTGGGCCATGCCCCGGGTATCAAGGCCAACCTGAGTGCCCTGGAAAACCTGCGTTGGTATCAGGCGCTGGGGGGCGAGGGGCGCCCCGATGCCGAGCTCGAGGCGGCCCTGGCCGAAGTCGGCCTGGCCGGCTTCGAGGACGTCCCCACCGCCCAGCTATCGGCCGGCCAGAAGCGCCGGGTGACCCTGGCTCGTCTGGTGTCGAGTCGCCGTGCCCTGTGGGTGCTGGACGAACCTTTTACCGCGATCGATGTGGCCGGCGTGGCCGCCCTGGAGCGCCGCCTGGCCAACCATGCCGCCAGCGGCGGCGCGGTGCTGGTCACCACCCACCATCCGCTGTCCAATGTGCCTGGCGTGCGCCGGCTGACCCTGGACGGACACCGACAGGTGGCTTCATGAACACGCCGACGTCTGGGTCGATCGAAGCCGCCGAGCCGGTCAGAGAGGCCGGTGATGGCCTTGGTCGCGCGATGGCTGCCACCTTCCGCCGTGACTTGACGGCGGTCGCCCGTCGACCGGGTGACGCCCTGACCCCGCTGGTGTTCTTCGCCATGGTGATCACCCTGTTTCCACTGGGGATCTCGCCGGAACCCGAACGCCTGGCGCTGATCGCCCCTGGCGTGTTGTGGGTGGCCGCCTTGCTGTCGGCACTGCTGTCGCTGGACGGCTTGTTTCGTGGCGACTTCGAGGACGGCACCCTTGAGCAACTGTTGCTTGCACCGCACCCGCTGTCGTTGCTGGTGCTGGCCAAGGTCGCCGTGCACTGGTTGACCACCGGGCTACCGCTGGCGTTGATGGCCCCCTTGCTGGGGGTGCTGCTGGCATTGCCCCAGGGCAGCTACCTGGCGCTGAGCGCGACCCTGGCACTGGGAAGTGGCTGCATCAGCCTGATCGGTGCCATCGGCGCAGGGCTGACGGTGGGGCTGGCGCGTGGTGGCATGCTGCTGTCGCTTCTGGTGTTGCCACTTTTCATGCCGGTGCTGATCTTCGGCACCGGCGCCATGGGCGCGGCGCTGGGCGGCGGGGAATGGCTTGGGCACCTGGCGGTGATCGGCGCGCTGTTGTCGGTAGCGCTGATGGCGGCTCCTGTGGCCATTGCCGCGTCGCTGCGCATCAGTATCCATGGTTGATCGGGCCGTCGTGGCCATCACGAATTCAAGGTTGATCGAGGTACAACGCTCATGTGGGCCTTCTTTCACAAGCTGGGATCGCCGCGCTGGTTCTACGGCATAGCCGCGCGTCTCTCTCCCTGGTGCTGGGCGCTGGCGCTGGCGCTGATCCTGGTCGGCAGCGTCTGGGGGCTGGCCTTCGCTCCGGCGGACTACCAGCAGGGCAACAGCTTTCGCATCATCTACGTGCACGTGCCTGCGGCCTTCCTGGCCCAGTCGATCTTCATGGCGCTGGCCGCCTCCGGCTTCGTATTCATGGTCTGGAAGATCAAGATCGCCGACATGGCGGCAGCGATGATGGCGCCGCTGGGCGCCGCCATGACCGCCATCGCCTTGCTGTCGGGGTCGGTCTGGGGCAAGCCTACCTGGGGCACCTGGTGGCAGTGGGACGCCCGCCTTACCTCGATGCTGATCCTGCTGTTTCTGTATCTTGGCGTGATGCTGATCCGGCGCGCCTTCGCCCGCCCCCAGAGCGGCGCCAAGGCGGCGTCGGTGCTGGCCATGG
Source organism: Halomonas sp. H10-59 (assembly GCF_040070555.1). Lineage (NCBI taxonomy): Bacteria > Pseudomonadati > Pseudomonadota > Gammaproteobacteria > Oceanospirillales > Halomonadaceae > Halomonas > Halomonas sp. H10-59. Next base: position 3,883,375 of record NZ_CP098828.1, on the reverse strand, counting down.
TGGGGGTGATCAACATACCCATCATCAAGTACTCGGTGGAGTGGTGGAACACCTTGCACCAGCCCGCCAGCTTCACCATCACCGAACGCCCGGCGATGCCGGTCGAGATGTGGATGCCGCTGTTGATCATGGTGCTGGGATTCTACGCCTTCTTCGCGGCCTTCACCCTGACCCGCACCCGTACCGAGATCCTGCGCCGTGAAGGCCACAAGCGCTGGGTGAAAGAGCTGTTCGAGGAGCGTCCATGATGGCTTTCGAATCGCTGGCCGAGCTGGTCAGCATGGGCAGCCACGGCCCCTATGTGTGGACCGCCTGGGGTGCGACCCTGGGCTTTCTGCTGTTGAGCGTGATTCTGGTTCGCGGTGAAAGCCGCGGTGTTCGGCGCACCTTGCGCCGCCGGCTGAGGCGTGACGCCGCGGTCACAAGTTCCCCCTCGGAGGATCAAGATGAGGGCTAAACGCCGAAATAAGATGCTGCTGGTGCTTGGACTGGTGGCGCTGTGTGCGGTGGCGGTGGGACTGACGCTGTACGCCCTGCGCTCCAACATCAACCTGTTCTTCAGCCCGGTGCAGATTGCCGCCGGAGAAGCCCCCGTGGACCGGCAGCTACGTGCCGGCGGGATGGTCAAGGAAGGCAGCGTCCATCGTGACAGTGACAGCCTGGACGTCAGCTTCGTGGTGACCGACTACGTCGACGATGTCGAGGTGCGCTACAGCGGCATCCTGCCGGACCTGTTTCGCGAGGGGCAGGGCGTGGTGGTGGTCGGCGAACTGACCGGCGACGGCTATATCGCGGCCGACAAGGTGCTGGCCAAGCACGACGAGAACTATATGCCGCCCGAGGTCGCCGAGGCATTGGAAGACGCCGGCTATTCGCCGGCAGACTACAAGCAGGCGGGCCCAGGCACGTCGCAGTAGGCTTCGTGCATCGACAAAAAAGGTATCCCGACAACAGGGCTCCGTGGTGCGGGGCCTTGTTTGCCCGAGGGGGCAGGGCCGAAGGCGCTTCTTCGAGCCAGAAGGGGACAGGGTCAATCGACCATAACGCAGGCGTTCCGGGCCCATGGGCCCACGCGATTCAGTCGCAGAGCCAGGCGCCAGTGGACTGACGCGGACGGAAGGCGGGCCAAGGTGAATCCATGCTGATCAAGATGATTCCGGAAATCGGACACTACGCGCTGATCGTGGCGCTGCTGATGGCCTGCGTGCAGGCGGTGCTGCCGCTGGCCGGGGCTGCCACTCGGCGCCCGCTGTGGATGGCCTACGCGCGGCCGATGGCGGCGGGCCAGCTGGCCTTTCTGTTGATCGCCTACGGCTGTCTGACGGCGAGCTACATGCTCGACGACTTCAGCGTGGTCAACGTCGCCAACAACGCCAACTCGCTATTGCCCTGGTACTACAAGTTCAGCGCGGTGTGGGGCAACCACGAAGGCTCGGTGCTGCTGTGGAGCCTGATCCTCGGAGTCTGGACCTTCGCCGTGGGCTGCTTCTCCCGGGGGCTGCCACCGGACATGGTGGCGCGCGTGCTCGGCGTGATGGGGCTGGTCAGCGTGGGCTTTCTGGCCTTTGTGCTGATCACTTCCAACCCCTTCGAGCGTTCGCTGCCGAATATCCCCGCCGACGGCGCCGACCTCAATCCGCTGCTGCAGGACGTCGGTCTGATCATCCATCCGCCGATGCTGTACATGGGTTACGTGGGCTTCAGCGTGGTCTTCGCCTTTGCCATCGCTGCGCTGCTGGGCGGACGCCTGGATAGCGCCTGGACCCGTTGGGTGCGCCCCTGGACCAATATCGCCTGGGCCTTTCTCACCGTCGGCATCGCGCTCGGTAGCTGGTGGGCCTACTACGAACTGGGCTGGGGCGGCTGGTGGTTCTGGGACCCGGTAGAGAACGCCTCGCTGCTGCCCTGGCTCGCCGGCACCGCGCTGATCCACTCCCTGGCGGTGACCGAAAAGCGCGGCACCTTCAAGAGCTGGACGGTGCTGCTGGCGATCACCACCTTCTCGCTGTCGCTGATGGGCACCTTCCTGGTGCGCTCAGGGGTGCTGACCTCGGTGCACGCCTTCGCCAATGATCCTTCGCGGGGCCTGTTCATTCTGGTGCTGCTGGGCATCACCGTGGGCCTGTCACTGTTGATCTTCGCCCTGCGCGCGCCACGGGTCAGCCAGCCCGGCGGCTTCAACTGGGTATCCCGCGATGCCCTGTTGCTGGTCAACAACATCCTGCTGGTGGTGATGACGGTGACGGTGCTGCTCGGGACCGTCTATCCGCTGCTGCTCGACGCGCTGAACCTGGGCAAGATCAGCGTGGGGCCTCCCTACTTCAACGCCCTGTTCGTGCCCCTGACCGTATTGCTTTGCGTGTTCATGGGGCTTGGCCCCAGCGCCCGCTGGAAGCGCATGGCCGGGCGCGAGCTGCTGACCCGCCTGTGGTTCGCCGGTCTCGGCGCTCTGGTCATCGGCGTGGCGGCGCCGCTGGTCTACACCGGGCAGTGGAACCTGAAGGCGTCGCTGGGCCTGGTCGCGGCGCTGTGGCTGGTGCTGTCGCTGGTGCGTGACCTGTGGGGCAAGACCTCCCGAGCCGGCTCGCGCCTTGGCGCCCTCAAGCGCCTGACGCCTGCCTACTGGGGCATGGTGCTCGGCCATCTGGGGCTTGCTGTGACCATCATCGGGGTCGCCCTGGTGTCCAACTATTCGGTGGAGCGCAACGTGCGCATGAATGTCGGTGACCGCGTCGAGGTCAACGGAATCGGCTTTCACATGACGGCGCTGGACGAGCGTCGTGGGCCGAACTATGTCTCCGACGCGGCCACCATCGAGGTGACCCGAGAGGGCGCCAGCGCAAGCTTCGAGATGTACCCGGAGAAGCGCCTGTACATCGCGCGCGGCATGCCGATGACCCAGGTGGCGCTGCGGCCTGGCCTGTTCCACGACCTCTACGTGGCCATGGGCGAGGAGCTCGACGATGGCAGCTGGGCGCTCAGGGTGCAGATCAAGCCCTTCGTGCGCTGGCTGTGGCTGGGCGCACTGCTGATGGCCGCCGGTGGCATCATCGCCGTCGCCGACAGGCGCTACCGTCGCCGCTTGAGCGTACGTGAGCCCGAACCTGTCGTGACGGCCAGGGAGGCCAGTGCATCATGAAAGATCGTCAGCCGATGGCCTTCGCTCCTGTCATTGTCGTCACGGCCAGGGAGACCCGTGCATGAAACGTCGATTTCTATTGCTGTTGCCGCTGGTGCTGTTTCTGGCGCTCGGGATCTTTCTCTATCAGGGGCTGTCGATCAACCCCTTTGAACGGGAATCCGCGTTGATGGCCAGGGAGTTCCCCGACTTCGAGCTGTCGACCCTTGAGGAACCCGAGCGCAAGGTGAGCCAGGACGCGCTGTCCGGCGAGCTTTCCCTGGTCAATGTCTGGGGTAGCTGGTGTCCGACCTGTCGTCAGGAGATGCCGCAGCTTCTGGATCTGGCCGAGCGCGGGGTACGCCTGGTCGGGGTCGACTACAAGGAAGAAGGTGCCAGCGACGGTGAGCGCAGGGCCAGGGGACGTGCCTTCCTGACCCAGTTCGGCAATCCCTTCGAGTTCAATATCTTCGATCCCGAGGGTACCCTCGGCTTCGATCTCGGCGTCTACGGCGCTCCTGAGACCTTCCTGGTAGACGCCGAGGGGATCATTCGCTACCACCACACCGGCTATATCACCGCCGATGATGTGGAGAAGATCATCTTGCCGGAGGTGGAAAAATGGCGTTGATCGATCTGTGCGGCTCGAACGCTATCAGCGCCCGCACCCGCGCTATCAGCTCCAGCGCCCGCACCCGCGCTAGCGGCGACGACCGCAGCGCCCGTGCACGTAACCTGCCTGGCTCGGGCCTTGGCTGGCTGGCGGGCATGGTGCTGGCGCTGTTGATGCTTGTCGCTGCGCTCGACGCTCGGGCGGAAGCCATCGAGGTACGCGGCTTCGACAACCCGGTGACCGAAAAGCGCTATCAGGAGCTGACCGCCACCCTGCGCTGCCCCAAGTGCGAGAACCAGGCCATCGGCGACTCCAACTCGCCGATCGCCGCCGACATGCGCGAGCGGGTCTACGCCCAGCTTCAGGACGGCCGCTCGGACAAGGAGATCATCGACTTCATGGTCCAGCGCTTCGGCGACTATGTCCTCTACAATCCGCGTCTCGAGGGGCGCACCCTGCTGCTGTGGGGGCTGCCCGGCGCGCTGGTCGTCATCGGCGCCCTGGTATTGTGGCTGATCATCCGCTCACGGCGACGCACCCAGGTACGCAGGCTGTCCGCCGAGGAGCAGGCGCGCCTGGACGACCTGATCGATAGAGAGGGATCCGCATGACCCTGTTATGGCTGGCCTTTGCCGTTCTGCTGCTGCTCGCGGCCTGGCTGCTGATCCTGCCCCTGCGCCGTGCGGCGAAGGTGGAACGCCTGCAACGTGCGCTGGAGGACAGCGATGACGCCGCCGCCCAGAACGTGGCGGTCTATCGTCGTCGGGTGGCGTCGCTGGAAGCGGCCAAGTCTCGGGGAGACATCGACGCAGCACGCTTCGACGAGGATCTCAGTGAACTCCAGCGCAGCCTGCTCGATGACACCGAGCGGCTCAAGCGCTCACCGCTGAAGTCTGCCGCTGCGGGCAAGCTGGCGGTGCCGCTGGTGCTGGTGGCGGTGGTGGTGGTCAGCGTGCTGTGGTACCGCTGGGAGGGCGCCGAGGGCGACCTGGTGCTGTATCAGGCCATCGAAGAGGTACGCAACGACCCCGAGGCGAGCCTCGCGCTGATGATCCAGCGCCTCGAGCAGCAGGCCGAGAGCCAACCCGACAACCCTCGCGTGTGGCAGACGCTGTATCCGCTTTACCGCGACAGCGGCGCCTACGCCGAGGCCAGCGATGCCATCGAGCGTGTGCTTGCGCTGGAGGGGCGTTCACCCTGGTGGATCGGCGAGTTGGCCAAGATGCAGTACTTCATCAACGAAGGGCGGCTCGACGATCGCATTCTGGCGCTGTCCCGGGAGGCCAGTCGCGAGGCGCCGAATCTGCCCTCGGCCATGTGGTTTCTGGGGGTCGAGGCCTTCCAGCAGGACGACTACCAGGGCGCCCTGGGCTTCTGGCGGCGCGGTCTGTCGACGGCAGACGACTCGCCGTTGTCCGAGGCCATGCGCCAGGGCGTCGCCCAGGCCGAGCAACGCCTGGCCCCTGCGGCGAGCGAGCGCAATGTGCTGGTCAGCCTGTCGCTGGCCGACGAACTGGTCGGGCGTCTGGCGCCGGAGACCACGGTGTTCGTGGTGGCACGGGACAGCGAAGGCAAGCTGCCGCCGCTGGCCATCGAGCGCCTGACCCTGGCCGACCTGCCGGCCAGCCTGACCCTTGACGCCAGCGATGCCATGTCGCCCATGGCAAGCCTCGCGCAGGTCGATGAGGTGCGTCTGCTGGCGCGGGTATCGTCCAGCGGCCAGGCCCAGCCCCAGGCCGGCGATCTCATGGGTGAACGACAAGGGGTTGCAGTAGGCGGCCCGGACATGGATCCTGTCGCGCTTATCATCGATCGAGTGATTGAATAGTCCATGCGTCTGACGTCGATCCGGCTGGCCGGGTTCAAGTCCTTCGTCGATCCGGTCACGGTGCCCTTTGACGGCAACATGACCGCCATCGTCGGTCCCAACGGCTGCGGCAAGTCGAACATCATCGACGCCGTACGCTGGGTCATGGGCGAATCCTCGGCCAAGACCCTGCGTGGCGAGTCGATGACCGACGTCATCTTCAACGGCTCCACCGGGCGCAAGCCGGTGGGCATGGCCTCCATCGAGCTGACCTTCGACAACCGCGACGGCACCATGGGCGGGGTCTACGCCCAGTACGCCGAGATCTCGGTCAAGCGTCAGGTCACCCGGGACGCCCAGTCCAGCTACTTCTTCAATGGCCAGAAGTGTCGCCGACGCGACATCGCCGACCTGTTCCTGGGCACCGGCCTGGGGCCGCGCTCCTACGCCATCATCGGCCAGGGCATGATCTCGCGGCTGATCGAGGCGCGTCCCGAAGAGCTGCGCGCCACCCTGGAAGAGGCCGCCGGTATCTCCAAGTACAAGGAGCGCCGTCGCGAGACCGAAAATCGCATGCGTCGCACCCAGGAGAACCTGGACCGGCTCGACGATATCCGTGAGGAGCTGGACAAGCAGCTCGAGCGGCTCAAGCGTCAGGCCGAGGCGGCCAGACGCTACCAGTCGTTGAAAGAAGAAGAGCACCGGGTCAAGGGCGAACTCGCACTGCTGCGCGGACGCGCCTTGCGTGCCGCCCAGACCGAGCAGGACACCCGGGTGCGCGAGCTCGAGACCGCGGTGGAGCGCGAGGTGCTCGGCATGCGCCAGTGCGAGACCCGGCTGGAAGAGGCCCGCGCCGAGCACGATGGCCTGGCCTCTGAGCTCGACCAGCGCCAGGCACGCTTTTACGAGACCACCACTGCCATCGCCCGCCTCGAGCAGGAGCTCGAACACACCCGCTCCCGGGATCAGCAGCTGGCGCGGGATCTCGAGAGTGCCCGCCGCGAGCTCGAAGAGCTCGATCGTCTCGGCGAGGACGACAGTCAGCGCCTGCTGGCCCTCGAGGATCGCCTGGAGACCCTGGGCCCCGAGCAGGAAGAACTGGCAGAGCAACTGGCCGAGCTGGAAGCGGCGCTGGAGGAGGCCGAGCCCGCGGTGGAGGAGGCCGACGCCGAATGGGAGGCCTTCAACGAACGCTGGCGCAGCGACAGCCACGAGGCTGAACGCACCCAGGACCGACTGCGTGAGCTGGAAGCTCGGCTCGAGCGCATCGCCGCCGACCGTGCCAAACGCCGTCAGCAGCTCGATGAATTGCCGGACCTGGCCGGCCTCAGCGCTCAGCGCGAAGAAGTGAAGAGTCAGCTGGCCGAGCACGAGGCCCGCGCCGAGGAGCTCGAGGAGCGTCGTGAACGGCTGATCGAGCAGCGCGACGCCAACCGTCGCGAGGTTGTCGAACATGACCGCGCGCGCGAGCAGGCGCTTGCCCGTCACAGCGCCCTGGGTGGCGAGATCGCCTCGCTGGAGGCGCTGATCGAGGCGGCCCTGGCCGACCACGACGAAAGCCTGGACCGGCACCTGGCCGAGCATGGCCTTGCCGAGGCGCCACGCCTGGGCGAATGCCTGAATGTCGAGCCCGGCTGGGAGGAGACGGTGTCCTGGGTGCTGGGTCCTTGGCTCAGGGCCCGCATGGCGTCGTCGAGTCACTGTCGTGAGGTGATGGCCTCGCCGCTTGCCGCCGAACTGGCACTGCTCGATTCAGAGGCCAGCGTCGACGCTGCCGGCGACAGCCTGGCGGCGAGGGTCAAGGGCGCCGGTGCGGCCGCGCAGTGGCTCGCCGGCATTCGCTGTGCGGCCTCCCGTGACGAGGCCTGGCAGGCACAGGATCGGCTCGAGGCGGGGGCCAGCCTGGTGACCGCCGACGGCCTGTGGCTAGGCCCTGGTTGGGCGCGCCAGCGGGGCGAGGGAGATGGGCCGGATGCGTTGCTGGTGAGCCGTGCCCGGCTGGACGAGGCAAGTGCCGCCCTGGCAGAGCAGGAACAGCGGCTGGCGTCCGTCGAGCAGGCCCGTGAAGGTGCCCAGGCGTTGGTCGATCAGGCCGAGCAGGGGCTCGAGCAACTGCGGTTGTCGGAGCGTGAGCTGGATCAGGCGCGTCAGCAACTGGCGGTCCAGGACAATGGTCTGGCCAGCCGGCTTGAGCATCTGTCCAGTCGCGGCGCGGAGATCCACGAGGAGCTCGAGGGCCTGGCCGAAGCCGACGAGGAAGCGCGGCTGGCCATCGAGGAAATGCGCGAGCAGTGGCAGAGCGCCATGGCTCGGCTGGAAGAGGGCGCCGAGGTACGCGAGCGTCTCGAGCGCGAGCGCACCCAGGCGCGCGAGCGGCTGGCCTCGCTGCGTACCCGCCAGCGTCCGCTGAGCGAGCGCTCCCAGCAGCTCACCCTGGAGCACCAGCGGTTGACCACCGAGCGTGCTGGCCTGGCCGAGCAGCAGGGGCGCGCGGGGGATACCCGCTCACGCCTGGAGGAGCGGGTGGCCGAACTCGAGGAAGCGCGTGAGGGGCTGCATGAGCCGGATGAGGAACGTCGCGAGCGTCTCGATGAGCTGTTGCACCGGCGCGAGCAGGAGGAGCGCCAGCTCAATGAGTCGCGGGCACGGGCGGCGGCGCTGGTCGAGCGCCTGCGCGACGACGAGCAGGCGCGGCAGAGCCACGAGCGAAATCTCGATGGCGTGCGCGAGCGTCTGCAGGAGGCGCGTATGCAGGTTCAGGCATTGGCGCTGAAGGCCGAGACCCAGGATGAGCAGCTCAGGGAACTTGGCCACGATGCCGAGGCTCTGACAGAAGGGCTGGACCCCAATGCCACCGAGTCCGCCTGGCAGACCCGGCTGGAGGAGCTGGGCGAGAAGATTCGCCGGCTGGGGGCGATCAACCTGGCCGCCATCGAGGAGTACGAGCAGCAGGCCGAGCGGCGCGACTATCTCGAAGCGCAGCAGGCCGAGCTGAACGAGGCCCTCGAAACCCTGGACAAGGCGATCCGACGTATTGATCAGGAGACGCGGATGCGATTCCGCGATACCTTTGAGCGGGTCAATGCCGGCCTGCAGTCGCTTTTCCCGCGAGTCTTCGGTGGTGGAACCGCATGGTTGACCCTGACAGGCGATGATTTGCTGGAAACCGGGGTGGCCATCATGGCGCGACCTCCGGGCAAGAAGAACAGCACGATTCATTTGCTGTCCGGGGGAGAAAAAGCACTGACGGCGTTGTCCATGGTATTCGCCATCTTTCAGTTGAACCCGGCGCCGTTCTGTATGCTCGACGAGGTGGATGCGCCCCTGGACGATGCCAATGTCGGGCGCTATGCCAAGCTGGTGAAGGAAATGTCCGAGAGCGTTCAGTTCATCTATATCACCCATAACAAGATCGCCATGGAGGCCGGTGAACGACTGATGGGTGTGACGATGCAGGAACCTGGCGTCTCGCGACTGGTCTCGGTGGGCGTGGACGAGGCGGCCGCGCTGGCAGAAGCATGATGCACTTGAAAGGTGGTTATAATAGGGTTACCAAGTAAGACCATGATACTGCATGGCAAGGTAAGCAAAGGGAGTTGGAAGGGCGAATGCGAAGGGCACTGTCGAGAAGACCGGAGAAAATCCGGCGCTTGACAAATAAAAAAAGTGGCCCTTTTTTTCGCAATCACGCTATGCTGTTGACGGACAACCATCAGGCATGGCGCCTTAGCAAAGGCATGACGACCCATGGAACTAAGAGAGTGGCTGATCATTCTGGGGCTGGCACTGGTGACCCTCATCGTTATCGATGGGGCGCGTCGCCTCCAGCGCCAACGTCGCACTCCCCGCCTTGATGAGGTGCAGGGAGACGTCCTCGATAGTGGCTACGGTAGCTACGAAAGCGGCTATGGCAGTGGTCATGGCAGTCGCCATGATCAGGAACCCGCCATGGCGGCGAGCCCCGGACCCAGCGCGCCAGAGCGTCGGGAGGTGGCCTCGGTAGAGGACGACCCCGAGGAGCGTGCGCGCCAGGAAGAAATCAACTGGGAGCTGCCCAATGGAGGGGCCAGGGTCGTCAGGCCTGCGGACTTCTCCAATGTTCAGCCCAAGCCCAAGCTGCAGCGCCAGGAGCACCCCGGGCCATCCCGGGTGTTGTCCGAATTCCGCTCCAGTCAGGCCAGTCGCGCTCAGGAGGCTGGGGACAGCCAGCGCGCCGATGGATCGTCGACCAATGACCGGCCGGCGGACACCGTTGCCCCGCGAGCCAGTCAGCCGGCACCTGAAGCCCGGGCCGAGCAGCCCACCCAGGCAGAGGGTGTAGAAGAGGGTGCAGAACAAGCGCCCGCCGAGGCAGAACCGACTCCAGCACAGGCAGAACCGACTCCAGCACAGGCAGAGCCGTCGGTGCGGGTCGATCAAGCGCCCGCGCAGGCCCCGAACGCTGAAGAAGTGGCCGAGCAGTCCTCCCTGACCGACGAGCCCATGGCGGCCGACAGCCGCGAGGAGCCAAGGGCCACCAGCGAGACGACGATGGACGCTCCGGTGGACGCTGACGCCTCCACCGGCAAGACTGCCCAGGACGAACACGCGGTGCGTGACGATGTCGCCGACGCGGGTGATGGGCGCCGCGAGCCCAGCTTGAGCGCGCGTCGTGACGATGACGTCGCCAGCGAGCCCGGCGACGCTGCCATGCCGTCTCTGGCGGCGGATCCACAGGACCACGAAGAATTCGACGAAGATCAGTATCGTCTGGTGGACTTCGAGGGGATGGGAGATTCGTTGAAGGATCGCTCTCGTCGCATGGGGTCCTCCGTGCATCGTTTTGGCGCTTCGCTGCAGAAGTCGCTGGGAGAGCGCCGGGAACAGAAGCGTATCGAACGCGAGAAGCGTGAGAAGGAAAGAGCCGAGAAGGCACGGCTCAAGGCCGAGCAGAAGGCCGAACAAGCCAAGCTCAAGGCCGAGGAAGAAGCTCGCCGGCAGGCCGAACAGGCACAGCATCAGGCCGAACAGCAGCGTCAGCGGCAGCAGGAAGAAGGGCTGCGTCAGGAGGAGGCCGAGCGCCGCCGTCAGGAAGCCTTGCTTGCCAGGCAGGCCGCTGCCGATCAGCGTGGCGCCTCGTCGATGGAAGACGAAGCCTCGTTCGACGATGCCACGTACGACGAAGCCGCGTATGACGAAGCCGCATTTAACGAAGCAGCGGACGCCAATGTCGAAGACTCCAGGGTGCGCACCCATCCGGTGCTCGAGAAGGCCCTGCGCCACGACGTCAACGCCGAGCATGCCCGTGACAGCCTGAGCAATGCCGAGGAAATCATCGTCATCAGCGTGATGTCCCGTGACGAGGACGGCTTCCCTGGCACGACCCTGCTGGAGCTGATGATGGCCTGCGGTTTGCGCTACAGCCGAGACATGGGCATCTTCCATCGCTTCGAGACCGAGGATGAGGGCAGCGCCCTGCAGTTCTCCATGGTCAACGTGCTCAAGCCCGGGACCTTCCCGATCGAAGCCATGGACGACTTCACCACACCTGGCATCACCCTGCTGATGCCGCTGCCCAGCGCCAAGGACAGCTCGGCGGCCTTCGAGGCCATGGTCGAGACCGCGATGGTGATCGTGCGCCATATGGGGGGTGAGCTGAAGGACGAGAATCACAGCGTGATGACCGCCCAGACCGTGGAGTTTGCCCGCCAGCGGGTGCAGGAGTTCGAGCGCCGCCACCGCCTGCATCGTTATCAGGTGAACTGACCGCGCAGGCGCTGCCTGGTACGCGACGGCCCCGTGGAGACACGGGGCCGTCTGCGTTTGCCTTCTGTGTCTTGATGGGGCGGACCGGGCTTGCCTGTCGGGGGCGGTGATGTCTGGCGGTTTTCTCCCGGCGGGCATGGGGTAGAATGGCTGATCATCAGCACTTCGCACTTCGCCAGGACAAGGGTTTACATGACCACCGATGCTTCGACCCGTGACGAGGTCGCGCGGCTTCGCACCGAACTCGATGACGCCAACTACCGCTATCACGTGCTCGACGACCCGCGCCTGCCCGACGCCGAGTACGACCGGCTGCTGCGTCGGCTGACGGAGCTCGAACAGGCCCATCCCGAGCTTGCGAGCCCCGACTCGCCGACCCAGCGGGTCGGTGCCAAGCCCGCCGACGGCTTCCCCGAGGTGACCCACGCGCTGCCCATGCTGTCGCTGGACAACGCCTTCGATGACGATGAGATACGAGCTTTCGTCAAGCGGGTGGCCGAGCGTATGGAGCTGGACGCCGAGGCACTGTCGTTCTCCTGTGAGCCCAAGTTCGACGGCGCTGCGGTCTCGCTGGTCTACCAAGACGGTGTGCTGGTCAGCGGTGCCACACGTGGCGACGGCCGTACCGGCGAGGGCATCCTGTCCAATCTGAAGACGCTGAAGTCCATTCCGCTGCGCCTTCGGGGCGAGACGCCGCCGACGCTGATGGAGGTGCGCGGCGAGGTCATCATGCGTCACCAGGAGTTCGAGGCGATGAACGAGCGTGCCCGTGAGCAGGGCAGCAAGGTCTTCGCCAATCCTCGTAATGCCGCCGCCGGCAGCCTGCGCCAGCTCGACCCCAGGGTGACCGCCACGCGGCCACTCGAATTCCGTGGCTACCAGGTAGCGCGCCTTGAGCCCGATGGAGGCGCGAGCACCCATAGCGAACTGATGCAGCGGGTGGCCGAGGTCGGCCTGCCGGTCAGTCGCGAGCTCGAAGTGGTCAAGGGGGCGGACGGTGTTATCGACTACTGCCGCCGCCTGGGGGAGCGTCGTGAGCGCCTGGACGTCGATATCGACGGGGTGGTGATCAAGGTCGACGAGCTACGCCTGCAGCGCGAGCTGGGCTTCGTTTCGCGGGCGCCGCGCTGGGCCATCGCCTTCAAGTTCCCGGCCCAGGAGCAGACCACGACCCTCACCGACGTGGAATTTCAGGTGGGGCGCACCGGGGCGATCACCCCGGTGGCACGGCTCGACCCGGTCAGCGTGGCCGGGGTGACGGTGTCCAACGCCACCCTGCACAACGCCGACGAGATCGCGAGGCTTGGCGTGCGCATCGGCGACCGGGTCGCCATTCGCCGCGCCGGCGACGTGATCCCCCAGGTGGTCAGGGTGGTCGAGGCGGCAGGCGAAGGCGAGGATATCGTCTTTCCCGAGCGCTGCCCGGTGTGCGAGTCCGAGATAGAGCGGATCGAGGGCGAGGTGGTGGCACGCTGCTCCGGCGGGCTGGTATGCGCCGCCCAGCGCAAGGAGGCGCTCAAGCACTTCGCCTCGCGCCGGGCGATGGACATCGACGGCCTCGGCGTCAAGCTGATCGATGCCCTGGTCGAGCGTGACTGGGTCAAGACCCCGGCGGACCTGTTCAGCCTGTCCGCCGAGCGACTGGCAGAATTGCCGCGCATGGCCGAGAAGTCGGCGAGCAATCTGGTCGAGGCGCTGGAAAAGGCCAAGGCCACCACCCTGGCACGCTTTATCTACGCCCTGGGTATCCGCGAGGTCGGCGAGGCCACCGCGGCCAACCTGGCGAGCCACTTCGGCAACCTCGATGCCCTCAAGCAGGCCGACCGTGAAACGCTGGAGGCGGTGGACGACGTGGGGCCGGTGGTGGCCGCCCATATCGCCACCTTCTTCCACCAGGCGCACAACCTCGAAACGCTGGAGGCGTTGATCGCCGCGGGGGTGCACTGGGACGAGGTCGACGTCGGCGAGCGCTCCACGCCATTGGAAGGCCAGACCTGGGTGCTCACCGGTACTCTGGAGACCATGACAAGGGACGAGGGCAAGGCGCGCCTGCAGGCGCTGGGCGCCAAGGTGGCTGGCAGCGTGTCGAAGAAGACCCATTGCCTGGTGGCCGGCCCCGGTGCCGGCAGCAAACTGGCCAAGGCCGAGCAGGCGGGGGTCGAGGTGATCGACGAGGCGACCTTCCTCGCGCGCCTTAACGAGTGGGAATCCGAGAGTTCGGAGGAGCAAGCATGAGCCGTTTCGTCGAAGTACCCTATCGCATGTTGCCCGGGGAGACGCTGGACGCCCTGCTCGAGAGTTTCGTCACCCGTCAGGGCTACGACACCACCGACACCGGAGAGGGCATGAATGGTTGGGTCAAGGAGCTCAAGGGCCAGCTCGAGCGCTCGGAGCTGATCATCGCCCACGATCTGGAGACCGAGAGCACCGAGGTGCTGACCCTGGCCCAGTGGCGATCCTTTGGCAGAGACATCGCAGATGACGAGGAAGAAGGAGACATCTGATCTGCCGATGCCCCCGGCCGCCTGACGCTTGCTGCGGCGGGTGAAAAAGACGACGGGCCGCCTTCAAGGCGGGCCGTCGGCGTCTGGGCGTTGCTGCACGCGTCCAGCCCTGGAGCAAGCTCTGGTGCTCATCCTGGAGTCAGCCCTGGCGCTTGCCCTGGACGATATCGCGGATCAGCCGCCGCCCCGGGTGCAGGTGGTCGGCCAGGGGGGCTTCCAGCGGCATCGGTTCATCGCAGATGCGCGAAGCCAGCAGTTCGGCACACAGCGGCGCGCTGGCCAGCCCCCGTGAGCCGTGGGCGGCGCTGATCCACAGGCCGGGATGGTGGCTGCCAGCGACGTCCGGCACCCGGGTGGCGTCCTTGGCCAGCACCGCGTAGTCGCGAAGCCATGCCGGCTGATCGGGTAGCGGGCCAGCGTAGGGCGTCTTGTCGGGGCTTGCGCAGCGCACACCGCCACGACCGTCGAGGTTCTCTATCGCCAGAGGGTGGCCGGCCTGGCGCAGCTGGTCGAGGTAGCCCGGCAGGGTCCTGTCGAGTTCCTCCAGATTGGCCCGGTGGTCTTCGTCGAGGGTGTCGTTGTCGCTACGCCCCGGGGCAAAGGTCGCGCCGAAGGTCAGCGCGCCATCCAGCGGCGGTGCCACGTAGCCACCGGCGCAGACCACTCGCTTCGGCGCCGGGGCCTCGAGCGCCAGGGGCGCGCGGCTGACCTGGCCGCGTACCGCCTGCAGCGGCAGGCCAGTGACCTGGCTGAAGTCAGCCGAGCGATAGGCGGCGGCGACGATGACCTGATCCACCTCGATGGCGACGCTGGAGTGATCGCCCTTCAGGGCGTGGCTGCCGACAAGACGCCAGCCGCCGTCCTCCAGAGGCTCGATGCTGTCGATGCTGGCCTGGACGAAGGTCACCCCCGGCGTGCGGGCGAGCTGCTCGCACAGCTCGCGCGGCCTGGCCCAGCCTGCCAGCGGATAGTAAAGGCCGCCGTGGGGCAGCGAGAGCCCGGCGAGGCTGGAGGCCTCGTCGGCGTCGATGCCACGCACCACCGTGTGGGGAAGGCCGTGGTGATCGAGAAAGCGTCGCTGACGACGGGCCTCGCGCTCGTTGGCACCGAGTTGCAGCACGCCACAGGGCGACCACAGGCGCTGCTCGGGGTCGAGCCGGGCGAGCCAGCGCTGGCTGTAGAGCAGCCCGCCCAGATAGACCCGGCTCTGGTGGTTGGTGTCGGCGGCGAGCTTCACGTATAGCGCGCCCTGGACATTGCCGGAGCCTCCGCTGCCGGGGCGTGCGGCGTCGATCAATGTGACCTCGACACCGCGTCGGGCCAGTGCCTCGGCGGCGCTGCAGCCGGCGATGCCCGCGCCGACGATGGCCACGCGCCGACAGGGTCGCGCCTCAGGGGGGAGAAACCAGGGGGTGTGACGTCTGCCGGTATCGTCGGGAGGCGTGTCGATCTCGCCGGCGAGCATCTCGCGCTTGCGTCCGTGGCCCGGTACCTTGCGCCAGGTGAAGCCGGCGGCCTTGAGCCCGCGCTTGACGATACCGGCGCAGGTGAAAGTAGCGAAGGTGGCGCCAGGACGGGAGTGCGCCGCCATCGCGGCGAACAGTGCAGGCTGCCACATCTCGGGATTCTTCGACGGGGCGAAGCCGTCGAGGAACCAGGCGTCCACCAGGCCGTCGAGCAGCGCAAGGCGTTCGCTGCTGTCACCCAGGTGCAGATCGAGAATGACCCGGGGCGACAGCACCAGTCGATGCACCCCGGTGACCGCCGCCGGCCATTGGCGAATCAACGCCGCCGCCTTGTCGGCCAGATCCGGCTGGCCTGCCAGGGCCCGAGTCAGATCCTCGGCGCTCATCGGATAGCGCTCGGTGGAGACGATGTGCAGCCGTGCCCGGGGGGGCGCCAGCGCCTCGAAGCTGTGCCAGGCGCACAGCACGTTGAGCCCGGTGCCGAAGCCCGTTTCACCGATCACGAAGGGGCGCTGCTCGTGCCAGGCGGCAAAGCGCTGGGGCAGCCGGTTGGCGGCGATAAACACGTGCTCGGTCTCGGCGCGACCGTCGTGGCGCGAGAAGTACACATCGTCGAAGGCACGGGAGTGAGGGCTGATTCCGCTGTCGTCCTCGCGCCAGTCCAGTTCGGCGGTAGTGGCGGCGGTCAGGGCGGGGAGGCCATCTGGAGATGATGTCACGTCGAAGATTTCCGGCTGGCGGGGCTGGTCAAGAATTGATCACTCTGTTGTCGAGGGCGTGGCAACAGGGTTACAGCAATGCGTCCGCGGCGTTTCAACAGACTTTTCCACAGACTCTGTGAACAAGCGGGCTGTGAACAAGCTGGCTGTGAACAAACCCGGTGCAAACAGGCTGTCCGTGAACGGTAGCCAGGACATCGCCTGTCCACGAACAGGTGCCAGAAGCAGGGTGCCCGCGATCCCGCCAGGTGCGCGGGGCAGGCACTCGGCTCGCCTCAGGGCAGGACCTTCTTGAACGGCTTGACGGTGACCGACGCGTAGACGCCGGCGATCATGTAGGGGTCGGCATCGGCCCAGGCCTGGGCGCTGGCCAGGTCGTCGAACTCGGCGACCACCAGGCTTCCGCTGAAGCCGGCGTCTCCGGGATTTTCGCTGTCCACCGCCGGGTGCGGTCCGGCCAGCACCAGGCGTCCCTCATCGCGCAGGGCCTCGAGTCGAGCCAGGTGGTCGGGCCGGGCGGCCAGTCGACGTTCCAGGCTGTTGTCCACATCTTCGCTGATGATCGCGTAGAGCATCGATAGTTCCTCGATAGGGCCCGGTTGACGTTGGCCCGGGCGGACTCGCCGGGCGGTCGGATGCCGCTCTATGGCATCCTGGATGACGATCACCCGGCTCGGGGAGGCGCATGCGCGACGCGACCAGCATTGACCGCGGCAGGCGCCACGCGCACCATGGAGGCCATATTCTGTCAAAGTCGCCGCCCGGCGTCATGTCGAGGAGCCAGTTTCCTGTCCCATGCCAGCCCTTCCTGAGTCCTTCGAGGGCACGGCCCTCGCCATCGATCTGCATATGCACTCGACCGCTTCCGACGGCGCTCTTGCGCCGTCGGAACTGGTGACGCTGTGCCACGCCAAGGGGCTTTCGCATATCGCCCTGACCGACCATGACAGCCTCGAGGGGGTCGCCGAGGCCGACCTTTGCGCCCGCGAGCTTGGGCTGTCGGTGCTGCCCGCCAGCGAACTGTCCTGTCAGTGGCGGGGACTCAATATCCATGTGGTCGGGCTGTTGCCGTCGGGGCCGGGGGCCATGCTGGAGGCCGGCCTTGCCGAGCAGGCCATCGCCCGCGAGAAGCGTGCCGAGACCATTGCCCGGCGACTCGAGCGCATCGGCCTGAGCGACGGGCTGGCCAAGGCGCGTGCCTGGGCCGGCAGCGACCGGCCGCTCAATCGCCCCGACTTCGCCCACGTGATGGTGGCAGAAGGGCTGGTGGCGGATCTGTCCGGGGCCTTCAGCAAGTATCTTGGCAACGGCAAGATCGGCGACGTGAAGTCGCATTGGCCCTACCTGTCCGAGGTGGTGGAGTGGATCCTCGACAGCGGCGGCGTGGCGGTGCTGGCTCATCCCCTTCGCTACAAGCTGACCCGGCGCAAGCGCGGCCTGCTGCTCGACGAGTTCTGTCGGGCGGGGGGCCAGGCGGCGGAGCTGGTCAGCGGCTTCCAGAACCCGGATGTCACCCGGGACCTGGCGCGACAGTTGATGGAGCGCGACCTGTACGGATCGCTGGGCAGCGACTTTCACTTTCCGGGAGGACACCTGGCGCCGGGCAGCATGAGTCCGATTCCGCGCACCGCGGTGGCGCCGGTGTGGGCCCATCCGCGCCTTGCCGCCTGGTTCGCCAGCGCGGCGAGTACGGACGTGGCGGGCCCTGGCGCGATAAATGCGAGCGTGGACGATGACACCCCGCGCGCACTAGGCCCTGAAGACCAGAGCCCGGAAGGCGAGAGTCCGGAAGACCAGAGCCCCGAAGACAAGAACGCCGCCCATTCGGTCTAGTCTCAGAGGGAAGGCCCGCGCTGCGCCTCGTGCTTTCTTCGCCAACTTCTTTTGCCCGTTTGTTCGCCAGGGAGGCAACATGACCCAGTACTTTCAGATTCACCCCGACAACCCCCAGAAGCGCCTGATCGACCGCGCGGTCGAGATCATCCACAAGGGCGGAGTGGTGGCCTATCCGACCGACTCGGGCTACGCCCTGGGCTGCCACCTGGGGGACAAGAAGGCCATCGAGAAGATCAAGTGGCTCAGGTCGCTGGACGACAAGCACAACTTCACCCTGGTGTGCTCGGACCTGTCGGAGATCGGCACCTACGCCAAGGTGGACAACGCCGTCTTCCGCCTGCTCAAGGCCCACACCCCAGGCGCCTACACCTTTATCCTGCACGCCACCACCGAGGTGCCCCGGCTGCTGCTGCATCCCAAGCGCCGCTCCATCGGCGTTCGGGTGCCGGACCACGAGATCTCGCGTGCCCTGCTTGAACGCCTGGGCGAGCCGCTGATGAGCGTGACCCTGATTCCGGTAGGGGAGGCGTTGCCGATGACCGACCCCGAAGAGATTCGCGATCGCTTCGGTGCGCACCTGGATCTGGTGATCGACGGTGGCGCCTGTCAGCTGGAGCCGACCAGCGTGATCGATCTGCGCGACATGCCGCCGGTCATCGTGCGCGAAGGGCGCGGCGATATCTCACCCTTCCAGGAGTAGCGCTCGACGCAAATCAGCGAAAGCATGCGGCGCATTGTCAGCAAGGCGACTGGCGAATACCGCCACGATGATGGGGTCCCGTTCCTGGCTCGCTCTGCTGAACCCCCGCTTGGACAGGGGCCCGCTGCGCCCATGGCCTTGGACAGAGGGCCCGTTGCGGCCAGGGCCTTAGACAGAGGGGCCGCTGCGGTCGGGATTGCTGACGCCATCGTCGCCATCATCGTCATCTTCGCGCTTGGCCTTTTCTTCCTCACCGCCGTCGTCCTCCGGTTCCTCTTCTGGTTCTTCCTTCGGCGCGTTGGGGTCGGGGGTGTCCTCGTCGAGCCAGGTGCCACAGATCAGGCAGTACTTGGCACGCTGCTCGTGGCGGTCGTGGCCGCAGCCTGGGCAGGCTTCGTCGGAGTAGCGATCGGCACGAATCGAGCGGATTACCTCGGCGGAGAAGACCCCGGTGGGGACCGCGATGATCGAGTAGCCGATCAACATGACCACCACGCTGATGGCCTGGCCAAGCGGCGTCACCGGCGAGATATCGCCGTAGCCCACCGTGGTCAGGGTCACCACCGCCCAGTAGATGGCTACCGGAATGCTGGTGAAACCGGCCTCCCTCGGCTCGATCAGATACATCATCGAGGCGAAGATGGTCACCAGCATGAACACCGTGAACAGGAACAGGAAGATCTGGTGGCCGCTGCGCTTCAGCGCGTCGATCAACAGGCGTCCTTCACCGACGAATTCCATCAGTCTCAGTATCCGGAAGATGCGCAGGCTGCGCAGCAGGCGGATGACGATCAGCGACTGGGCCCCGGGGATCAGCAGCGCCAGCCAGCTCGGCAGGATGGCGATCAGGTCGACGGTGCCGTAGAAGCTCTTCAGATAATTGAGTGGCCGCTCGAGGCAGTAGAGCCTGAGGACCAGCTCGATGGTAAAGAGGATGGTGAAGGTCCATTCGATGGCCCGGAACAGCTCGCCGTGCTGCATGCGCAGGCTATCGACGCTCTCCAGCACCACCACCAGCACGCTGGCCAGGATGGCGGTGATCAAGGCGATGTCGAAGCCCTTGGCCAGCCGGGTATCCGACTCGAAGATGATCTGAAAGATGCGCGTCTTGAGGCCTTCGGCGGCCGGCTTGTAGCCGTTGATCACGGGCATGTCCTTGTGGTCTCGGGGCATTCTCCTGCAGGGATTGGGCTATCGCCTACAGGAAATGGGGCCATCGTCGGCGTTGCTCGCTATTGACGTTACTCCATCTCGACGTTGTCGGGTAGCCGGCGACCGAGTCTCAACAGGCCGGCGCCGACCTCGGCACTGAGCCAGTCGGGACGGTGCTCGGCGTCCTCGAGACAGCCTTGCAGGTGCTTGACTTCCTCACCGACACCGGGCGCCGACGAGCACTGTGCAAGCCGCTCTAGCGTCTCCCGGGCGGTGACCATCCAGCCGCTGTCCTGGGTGTCGGCGTAGGCGTCGAGGGCGACCACCAGGCGATGCAGCAGGGTCGAGGGGCTGTCGCCGGACGGCAGCCGCCAGCCCTCCGCCAGTGCCGTCCCGCGAGCCGCCTTGCTGGTGTCCGATGGGCGCAGCGGCACGCTCTCGGCGAAGCCATCGGCCAGCTCCAGTAGCTGTCTGGCGTCTCCCCGCTTGAGCTCGAGCTCGACCTCGCGGATGGTAACGCTTAGCTCCCCCACGCGAATCTCGCCCTCGTCGAGGGCGATTTCAACCTCGCCACCATCGCTTTGCAAAAGCCACACCTCCCGCTGAAAGTCGGTGGTAAAGCAGGGGGCGAGGCGGGTCAGCAGGGTCTCGTCCAATGCCTGGATCGGCTCGAGCCCCTTGAGACCGTCCAGGTCGAGGGTGTCGCCGGCCACCTTCCATTCCCATTCTCCCCGGGTGGACAGGCCACCACCGCCCTGGCCGCTGGTCTTCAGGGTCTGGCGCCACTCGTCGCCGATACGCCGCAGACGCAGGGCGACGCGGGCCTCTTTGAGATCTCCCTCAGGGGTGTCGTAGTAGGTATTGACCAGCGTCTGACGGCGGGAAGCCTCTCCGGCGAGGCGGGGGTGGCGTCGTAGCGCATCCGGGCCATCCGGCCCCAGGGCGAGTTTGAGTTCGACTTCATGGCTCATGCGGAGCGTCCTGGCAGGGATAATGGAGGGTGAATCACATCAATGTGACGTTAGTGAGGCAGTATTTTTTCCATGACGTGACAGTTTGGGGTCACTATACTGTCGCCGCCATTTCTCCAGTGTCCGTGACTCCCTATGGTGACATCAAATCCGTTTTCGGCGATGTTTGGCCGCTCCCCCTTTCAACCGCTGCTGGCCCATATCGAAAAGGCGCACGACTGCTCTGCCGAGCTGCTGCCCTTCTTCGAGGCGACCCTTAGGGGCGACTGGGATGCGGCGGCCTCGCATCGTGAAGTGATTACCCGGCTCGAACACGAGGCGGACTCGCTGAAGACCGAGCTGAGGCTGAACCTGCCCAACACCCTGTTCCTGCCGGTTTCCCGTTCGGACCTGCTGGACCTGGTCAGCGTTCAGGACAAGATCGCCAACAAGACCCGCGACATCACCGGCATCATGCTCGGCCGCCAGATGCAGGTACCCGACGCCCTGGCGACCCCGATGCGCGAGTACATCGCCACCGCCGTCGACTGTGTCGCCCAGGCGCGTCAGGCCCTCGAGGAACTCAAGGACCTGCTCGAATCCGGCTTCGGACGCAATGTCACCGAGCTGATGCAGAAATTGATCCGTGGGCTGCATGATCTCGAGCAGCGTGCCGACGAGCAGCAGATCGCCATTCGTCGCCAGCTGTTCGCCCTCGAGAAGGACCTGCCGCCGGTAGACGTGATGTTCCTCTATCAGATCATCGAATGGATCGGAGAAGTGTCGGACCGCGCCGAGCGGGTCGGCAGCCGACTCCAGATCATGACGGCGAACTGAAGACCGTCTTTCCATCCGACCGCCTGCGGGCGGTCTGACGTCATTCAGACTTTCCTCAGTCAGCAATCAAGGGATCTTCTCCCATGTCGATCATTGCCCAGCACGGTGACATCTTCATCCTACTGGCCTGCGCGTTCGGTTTCTTCATGGCCTGGGGCGTCGGTGCCAATGACGTGGCCAACGCCATGGGTACCTCCGTAGGTTCACGGGCGGTCACCATCAAGCAGGCGATCATCATCGCCGTCATCTTTGAATTTCTCGGTGCCTGGCTGGCCGGTGGCCAGGTCACCGAAACCATCCGCAAGGGCATCATCAATCCGGCCCTTCTGGAAAACGACCCCCAGTTCCTGGTCTACGGCATGCTGGCCTCGCTGCTGGCCGCCGGCACCTGGCTGCTGATCGCTTCGATGAAGGGCTGGCCGGTGTCCACCACCCATTCCATCGTCGGTGCCATCGTCGGTTTTGCCCTGGCCGGGCTCGGCATCGAGGCGGTGGGCTGGGGCAAGGTGGGCCAGATCGCCGCCAGCTGGATCGTCTCGCCGCTGCTCGCGGGCTCCATCGGTTTCATGCTGTTCAAGTCGGTGCAGCGTCTGGTGTTCGAAGCCGACGACCCGTTCGCCGCTGCCAAGCGCTATGTGCCGATGTACGTGTTCCTGGTGGGTTTCATCGTCGCCATGGTGACCCTGACCAAGGGCCTCAAGCACGTGGGCCTGCACCTTGCTCCCTTCGAGAGTCTGTTGATCGCGGTGCTCTTTGGCCTGGCGCTGATGGGCCTGGGTATCTGGCGCGAGCGCAGCATCGGCCGTAGCCAGCGCAAGACCGACTCCTTCGGTTTCGAGGGTGTCGAGCGGGTGTTCGGCGTGCTGATGATCTTCACCGCCTGTGCCATGGCCTTCGCCCACGGTTCCAACGACGTGGCCAATGCCGTCGGCCCTCTGGCGGCGGTCATCAGCGTGGTGCATGAGCATGGCAGCATCGAAGGCGCCTCGGCGGTGCCCTGGTGGGTGCTGGTGCTGGGCGGTGGTGGCATCGTGGTCGGCCTGGTGACCTATGGTCACAAGGTCATCGCCACCGTCGGCACCGGCATCACCGAGCTGACCCCGAGCCGTGGCTTCGCCGCCACCCTGGCCGCCGCCACCACCGTGGTGCTGGCCTCGGGAACCGGCCTGCCGATCTCGACCACCCACACCCTGGTGGGTGCGGTGCTGGGCGTGGGTCTGGCCCGCGGTCTTGCCGCCCTCAACTTGCGGGTCATCGGTACCATCGTGATGTCCTGGCTGATCACCCTGCCGGCAGGGGCGGGCCTTGCGATCATGTTCTTCTTTATGTTCAAGGGGATCTTCAACTAGGCAAGGGTTCTTCAACTAGGCAGCGGGGTGCTTCCCCCTATGCGGGAACGAGGAGATCGCCTGGCGATCATGTCGCTCACTCCTCCCCCCCCACGACGGCGCCTTCGGGCGCCGTTGTCGTGTCTGTCGTCCGCAGCTGCGCAGGTGGCAACCGGGCGTAACAGGCGGCGCGGGTGTGGGTCGATAGCAGGCTCTGATATAGTGAAGCCACCTTTCTCCTTGTCCGCCGCAGCAGGTCCGGTCCTTGAACACGTCCTTTTCCTTCGTCGACTGGTTTCGCCATTCCTCGCCCTATATCAACGCCCACCGTGGCCGCACCTTCGTCGTGCTGGTCGAAGGGGAGGCAATGGCGGCGGGTCGAGGGGAGTCGCTGATCCAGGACCTGGCGCTCTTGCACACTCTGGGGGTCAAGCTGGTGGTGGCCTTCGGCATTCGCCATCAGGTACACAGCGTGCTCGAGGCCGAGGGTATCTCGCCGGTGCGCCATCAGGGGCGCTGGGTCGCCGACGAAACCATCATGGCCAGGGTCGAGCGGGTCGCCGCCGAGCAGCGCCTGTGGCTCGAGGCGCGGCTGTCACTGGGGCTGCCCAACACGCCGCTGCACGGTATCGAGTTGACCACGGTGTCCGGCAATCTGGTCATGGCCAAGCCCCTGGGGGTGCGTGACGGCGTCGACTTCCAGCGTTCCGGCGAGGTACGCCGGGTCCGCTCGGGGGCGGTCAGAGCCCTGCTCGAGCAGCACTCGCTGGTGCTGCTGCCGCCGCTCGGCTTTTCCAGCACGGGCGAGGTCTTCGACCTGGACGCCGCAGAGGTCGCCCAGCAAGTGGCAGTGGCGCTGAAGGCCGACAAGTTGATCCTGCTGGGGGAATCCGACGGTCTGCGCGATGACAGCGGGCGGTTGTTGCGACAGCTGTCTCCGGCGGAGGCGCGGCCGCTGCTGGACGACGCCTCTCTCGGTGAGGAGCGCGCACGCCACCTGGGAGCCGCCTGCGAGGCGGCGTCCCATGGCGTCGCACGCACCCACCTGTTGTCCTGGCGAGACGCCGACGCTCTGCTGGGCGAACTCTTCACCCGTGACGGCGTCGGCACCATGATCACCCAGCATCGCTACGAACAGCTTCGAGCGGCGGGCGTGGAGGATATCGGCGGGCTACTGGAACTGCTGGATCCGCTGGAGAAGCGCGGCATGCTGGTCCCGAGATCCCGCGAACGGCTCGAGCACGAGATCGACGACTACCTGGTGATCGAGCGTGATGGCATGGTCATCGGTTGCGCCGCCCTGCACCGTTTCGACGACGCCAACGTCGGTGAGCTGGCCTGCGTGGCGGTGCACCCGGACTATCGTAGCGGGGCCCGTGGTGAACGCCTGCTGGCAGAGATCGAGCGTCAGGCCCGGCGCCAGGGCATCGATCGTCTGTTTGCCCTGACCACCCACACCGCCCACTGGTTTCTTGAGCACGGCTTTGTCCCCTCGGCGCTCGATGAACTGCCACCGCTGCGACGCGACGCCTACAATCATGCGCGGAAGTCGAAGGTAATGAGCAAGGCCTTGTAGGGCGTACCAGGGAAGGTGCTCGTCGACGTTTCGGCCAACCATTACGGCGTCTCCATTTGGAGACGCCGTAATGGTTTGTTAAGTAAGGATATTTTGATTTTGGCTCGTTTTGCGTCTGGATTTGGCGACGTTTGTTCAGGGATCAGACCTCGAAAGTCGGCCATGACGTTCAAGATGTCTGTGGTTGGCGATTTTTGATAATTTTAAGTTATTGATAATAAATAAGTTGCTTTGTTTTTGGCACGGTGATCGCAATAGTCTTGGCGAGCAGGGAAGGTGGCGATCAAGTGTCGTTGTCCTTCCGGGATCGGCGGAGAAATCACTGCCCTGTGCGACTCCGACGAACCCAGCGCCTGCTCCGCGTGATGTGCGACACAAGGTTGCGATGAGACGGCACCGGCCGATCAGGCATGGAGAGGTGTCGTGAAGAGCAAGGATGCTCTGGCAAGGAAGCCGACCCCTTCGGGGGAGTCTTTCGCTCCGCCGCCCAGGCGACGGAGCCAGAACGAGGCAGGATGGGAGACCATCCAAGAGGTGAGATCAGGTTCCTGGTAACGACGATCCCACCTTGGCTTCGGGCCCTTTGGGCCACCCGAAAACCGTTCAATGGGCGGACCAGGCCATCGATTGATCTGTTTTCGACCCTTCAGTTCCCTGCGTATTCGGGCCGGCCTAGCCGGCCCCTTTTTTTTCATACGGTTTTTTGCGAAGTCGGCTGAGCGTTTGACGCGGGGGTAATGGGCCAATTCTGGTATTCTTCTGGATGGATTGATGGACGCTTCATTCACCTTCCTTCACAGAACTCTGGTCATGACCTCTGCTGCCACGCGCCGTTGGCGCCCCCGCTCGTTGTTGCAACTGGTGCTGCTGGCCTTCGTGGTGGTCATGCTGCCGCTTGGTGTGCTGATGTACCAGGCTGGTCAGGCGCTGTCGGAGCTGTCGCGGCTGGCCGAGGTCAGCGCTCGTCAGGCGGTGTCCGAGACACGTCGGGCACGCACCCTGGGGTCGCTGGCGGTGGAAATGGAGCGTGGTGCGCGCCAGTACGCGGTGATCCAGGAAGAAAGCCTGCTCGACATCTATGCCGATCGTCTGGCCGAGTTCCGCGAGTTGCTGGCGCGCCAGCGCCTGCTGCTGCCCGATGACCCCGACATCCAGGCGCTGGAACGCCTGCTCGACGAACTCGCGACCCTGCCGCAACAGCCGCCGGAGGCCTACGCGGCTTCGCTCGACGACTTTGTAGCTTTTTCCCGACACGTCGAGGGTATGCGCCAGGCCACCAACAGGCGCATCGATCTGCGCCTGGACGCCATCCGTGAACGGGCTCGACAAGTTCAGCAACGCCTGTGGTGGCAGACCGGGGCGCTGGTCTCGGCGAGTCTGATGCTGATGCTGTTGTTCACCCGCTTGATCATACGCCCGGTGCGTCAGCTCGAGCGGCGCATCCTCGGCATCGGCAGTGGCTATCAGGACAGCCAGCAGCGCCACGTTCAGGGTCCTGCAGAGCTGGTAGCGCTGGGCGAGAGGCTCGACTGGTTGACCCATCGCCTCGAAGAGCTCGAAGCCCAGAAACAGCAGTTCCTGCGCCATATGTCCCATGAACTGAAGACACCGCTGGCCAGCGTTCGTGAGGGATCGGCGCTTTTGTCCGATGGCGTGGCCGGTGAGTTGAGCCCGCGTCAGCGTGAAGTGCTGGACCTGATCGACGCCAGCGGCGCCGAACTGCAGCGCCTGATCGAGCAACTGCTCGACTATAATCTGTTGCAGCACCACCGCAGTGCGGCCATCGAGCGCCTCGACATGGCCACGGTGGCACGCGAGGTGCTGGCCAAGCATCGATTGAGCCTGCAGTCCAAGGAAATGTCGGTCGAAGTGTTCTCGGGCCCGCTGCAGTGGCGTGCCGATCATCAGGCCACCGCCCGATTGCTCGATAATCTGGTGTCCAACGCCGTGGCCTATGGTGAGGATGGTGGCAAGCTGCTGATTCGCGCCCGTGCACGCCACGACAGGCTCGAGCTCGAGGTAGCCAACACCGGCGAGCCGATCGCCGAGCAGGATCGCGACCACCTTTTCGAGGCCTTCTACCAGGGACGAGCACGACGCAAGGGTGCGCTCAAGGGCTCCGGCATCGGACTCTCCGTGGCGGCTGACTGCGCTCGTCTGCAGCACGGCCGGCTCGAGCTGATCGATGATCCCGAGTGGCCGGTGTGCTTTCGACTGACGCTGCCGGCAGCACCACCGGAAGATGGCCGACATTACGGCCTACATAACGATACAAGGCCCGCATTGACGGGTCAGGACGCAAGGAATCTGACGCTATGAACTCAAGGGGTGTGACCCTGACACCTCGACGCTCGCTTACCCGAGTCGTCGGCCCTGCCGCTGTTGTCAGTCTGATGCTGGTGATCAGCGGTTGTGAAATGCTGCCTATCGAGTCAGTCGGTGACGAAACACCGGCGGTCGAAGCGCTTGATCTGACCACCTGCCATGCAGAGGTGCCGACCTTTGCCGAGTCTTCTTGCATGTTGACCGACTGGATCGCCTTCGGTCTGGCCTCCCAGCGTGGCGATCGCCAGTGGCGTGACGCCATGCTGGCGCGGCTGGAAGGTCATGCGCCCGAGCAACGCCTGGGGCGCGCCGTGGCCTTGAGCTGGGGCAGCGAAGCCCAGTGGGACCAGGCGTCGGAGCTTTACAAGGCGGACCTGAGCCTGGCGCCCGTTGAACTCCAGCCCCTGCTGCGCTACTGGCTCAACGAACTCGAAGGGCGGCGCGCCTTGGATGACCGCGCCGGTCGCCATCATGGCGAGGTGGCTCGGCTACGCCAGGAAAACAAGGAACTGGCAGACAAGCTCGATGCGATGACCGCCATCGAGCAGAACATCAATCTGCGACAGCAGGCGGAATGAGAGCAGAGCACCAACCAGCAACAGCGGATGGAGTGAAATTGTGGAGACGGTGATATGAAGCAAGTCGCAGCGACCGCGAACGCCAGGACATCGGCCCATGTACTGCTGGTAGACGATGATGTCAGCCTGCTGAAGCTTCTGGGCATGCGCCTGGAAAGCCGCGGCTATCGGGTGACCACCGCCGAGAGCGGTCGCGAGGCGCTCAAACGGCTGGAAGAAGGGCGGCCGGATCTGGTGCTGTCTGACCTGCGCATGGATGAAATGGACGGCATGGCGCTGTTCCAGGATATCCAGCGGCGCATGCCCGGCCTGCCGGTGATCATCCTGACCGCCCATGGCTCGATTCCGGATGCGGTCAGCGCCACTCGCCAGGGCGTGTTCAGCTTTCTGACAAAACCGGTGGACCGCGAAGAGCTGTTCGGTGCCATCGACGATGCTCTGTCCAATACCGCCAGCAGCGGCGAAGGTGACGACAGCTGGCGCGACGAGATCATCACCCGCAGCCCTGAAATGGAGCGTATTCTCGAGCAGGCGCGGATGGTGGCGGGGTCCGATGTCAGCGTGCTGGTCACTGGACCATCGGGCTCCGGCAAGGAGCTGCTGGCCAATGCCATCCACAAGGCCAGCGCCCGCGCCGACAAGCCCTTTATCGCGATCAACTGCGGCGCGCTGCCGGAGCAGTTGCTGGAAAGCGAGCTGTTTGGCCATGCCAAGGGCGCCTTCACCGGGGCCATCAGCGAACACGGCGGGCTGTTCCAGGCGGCCGACGGTGGCACCCTGTTCCTGGACGAGATCGGCGACATGCCTCTGGCGATCCAGGTCAAGCTGCTGCGGGTGTTGCAGGAGCGACAGGTGCGCCCGGTGGGCTCCACCACGTCGGTGCCGGTGGACGTGCGGGTGCTGTCGGCGACCCATCGCGATCTGGATCAGGCCATGCATGAAGGCGAGTTCCGTGAGGATCTCTACTATCGCCTCAACGTGGTCAACCTGAAGCTGCCGGCGCTCAAGGATCGCGCCGAGGATGTGCCGCTTCTGGTCAAGCATCTGGTGGCCCAGGCGGCGTCGCGCCACAAGCCCTTCGTCAAGGGGTTCTCGCCGGAGGCGCTCAATCTGCTGGCAACCTGTGCCTGGCCCGGCAATGTGCGTCAACTGGTCAACGTGGTCGAGCAGTGCGTGGCACTGTCCAGTGCGCCGATGATCCCGGAAGCCCTGGTGGCCCAGGCGCTGGCGGCGGAAGACAACGCCATGCCGACCTTCAACGACGCTCGCGCAGGATTCGAGCGTAGCTACCTGGTCAAGGTGCTGAAGATCACCGAGGGCAACGTGACCCAGGCGGCGCGCATCGCCGGACGTAACCGCACCGACTTCTACAAGCTATTGTCCCGCCACGAGCTGGAACCCGCCTCGTTCAAGCCGGGGGTGGCAAGCCCTTCTCGCTAGCCCGATGGGCAGGCTCGGTGCGATGGGCCGAGCCCCCGAAGATCCCCGCTCCGGCCCCATCCGGCTGATTCAGCCGGCGGCGGTTCG
The DNA here is from genome assembly GCF_040070555.1 of Halomonas sp. H10-59. Lineage (NCBI taxonomy): Bacteria > Pseudomonadati > Pseudomonadota > Gammaproteobacteria > Oceanospirillales > Halomonadaceae > Halomonas > Halomonas sp. H10-59. Next base: position 3,854,594 of record NZ_CP098828.1, on the reverse strand, counting down.
TCGCCAAGGTGCCGCCGGCAAGATACCGCCGGCAAGATACCGACAACCTAGGCGCTGTCCGAAAAGTCGACGAGCGAAGGTTAGACAAGGCAAAAATCGGTGAGAAAGCGCAGTTTACGGGGTGTAAATGAGCATTTTGATCCGATTTTTAACGCTGTATTACCGAGCGCAGGCACTTTTCAGACAAGCCCTAGGCCTCGTCGTCGGATCGGTTGTCCGGGGCCTGCTCGGCTGCCGGCCATGTCTCGATCACCTCGACGTCCAGCTCGCCATCGGCGAGGCGAGCGTGCAGTCGCTGGCCGGGCGCGGTCTGATCGGCGCGGCGCACCGCCTGGCCGTCGCTGGCGGTGAGGATGGCGTAGCCACGGCCCAGTACGGCCAGCGGACTGACCGCCTGCAACTCCCGGGCGGCGGCTGCCAGGCGCTCGCGCCGATGGACCAGCGATAGCCGCTGGGCGCCGTCGAGACGGCGTCTCAAGCGGCTCAGTTGGCGCCGATTCTCGTCCAGGGTGAGTCCGGGCGAGCGCAGCGATAGACGGTGAGCCAGGTCTGTCTGGCGGCGCCGCTCGGCGACCACTCGACCGCTGATGGCGCGTCCGAGGCGTTCCTTCAGCTGGCCAAGACTATCGCGCTGACGTGCGATCGCCTCGCCGGGGTGACGCAGGCGCGAGCGCAGGTGATCCAGCCGCTGGCCTTCCCGCTGCAACAGGCGTGCTTGTGCACCCTTCAGACGGTTGTCTGCCTGGGTTAGCCGGGCCGTCAGTTCCTGGCGCGAGGGCACCAGACGTTCGGCGGCGGCGGAGGGCGTCGGTGCGCTGGCGTCGGCGGCCAGATCCGACAGGCTCTGGTCGGTCTCGTGGCCCACCGCAGACATCACCGGCAGGCGCGAGTGGTGGATCGCTCGGGCCAGGTGTTCATCGTTGAAGGCCCACAGATCCTCGAGACTGCCGCCGCCACGGGTGATCAGCACCACGTCCCGGTCCTGGTCCAGCGTCGCCTGGCGATTGAGCAGGCCCAGGGCGGCGATGATCGCGGGCGCCGCCTCGGCCCCCTGGACCGGTACCGGTATCAGGGTCACCGTGACCAGCGGCCAGCGTGCCCGGAGTACCGCCAGCACGTCGCGCAGGGCGGCGCCGCTGGCGGAGGTCAGCACCAGCAGATGTCGCGGGGGAAAGGCCAGCGAGCGAGCGTTGGTGAAGACCCCCTGGTCGCCCAGGCGTTGCTTGAGCGCCGCCAGGGCGGCGAGCAGGGCGCCGGCTCCGGCGGCCTGCACCGCCTCGACGATCAACTGGTAGTCGCCCCTGGGCTCGAACAGCGAGACTCGGGCGCGCACCCGCACCAGATCACCGTCACGCATGGGCGTCGACACAAAGCGTCCACGCGTGCGAAACAGCACCGCCTTCACCTGGGCGCGTTCATCCTTGAGGGTGAAGTAGACGTGCCCCGAGGCCGGGCGCGAGACCCCCGACAGCTCGCCTTCGATCCACTGTTCGCCGAGATCGGCTTCCAGCGTAGCGCGCGCGCGTCGATTGAGGTCGCTGACCGAGAGTACGTCCTGGGCGCTATCCGACGTCGCTGTCATGGAGGCTTCCTGGGCTGGCATTGAAGAGAATCGGCGAGCATCAGCGACTGGCAGGACCACGCTGGCAAGTGACAGGTTACCAGAGCCCAGGTCGCCGCTTCAGCAAAGTCGAACTACGCTTAACGGGACAGGCGGGCAACCGGTCTGCCTCGCACGCGCCGCTGCGACGGAGGAGGGCACATGTCGGGACTTCGCGCGCCCGATATCGGGCCTATCGTGGGGCACACCACGGCTCACAGCTGTCGGCTGTGGGTTCGCGGTATCGCTCCCAATGATGATGGCGTCGACCTGACCGCGTCCTTGCGCACCGTGGGCCTGCTGGCGGTGGTCGAGGACAATGGCTTGCCCCGCCTGATCGACGGTGATCCGTCACGTCCCCACGCCTTCTATTTTCGTCTGCACCGGGAGTTTGATCGTACCGGGACCTTCGAGCTGGGGGCCGAGGAAGGTCTGGGAGCGATCGATGGCGTGGCGCCGCTGGGCCAACCCGATGGGGTGGTGCCGTTGACGCCCGATACCCGCTACAAGGTGCGTGTCGCGACCCTCACCCTGGATGACACGACGCCCGACGTGGAAAGCCTGAGTGACGCCCAGATCGCCGCCAGGCTGCCCGACGTTAACGGCATGGCGTCGCTGCTCGCCGACCTAGATGGCGAGCACTGCGAGGCCGAATTCACCACCTTCGCCGCCGCAGTGGAGCCACGACTGGCCTTTCTGCTGGGGTCCTGTCGCTATCCCGGTACCCTGTGGAAGACCAAGGAAGCCGATCGCATCTTCGGCCCCATGGCCAGTCACTTGAGGCGTCGAGGCAGTCGGCCGGCGGCGCGCTTCAGCCTGCTGGTGGGCGATCAGATCTACGCCGATCAGTACAGTCGCTTCGTGCCGATCGGTCGCGCCGAGACCTTCGCCGAGTTTCAGGACCGCTATCGCCAGGCCTTTGGTTCCCCGCAGATGCGCCACTTCCTGCGCCAGGCACCGGTGTACATGATCCTCGATGACCACGAGATCGAGGACAACTGGCATCGTGACCGCCTCGCCGCCAAGCGCGAGCTGTTCAATGTCGCCATTGGCGCCTACATGAGCTACCAGTGGTCACACTGCCCGCGCAGCTTCGGGCGTCATCTGCACTATCACTTCGACTGCGGCGGCTATCCCTTCTTCGTCTGTGACACCCGTACCCATCGTACCTACGGTCGCGAGAACCGGGTGATGGACAACCATCTGCTGGGACGGCCCAGCATCGACCCCCAGCATCCTTCCCAGCTGGACGTGCTGCTCACGTGGCTGAGCGACCAGCAGGCCAGGTGCGGCGCGATGCCCAAGTTTGTCGTTACCTCGACAGTTTTCGCGCCCAGTCCGCTGGATGAAAGGCTCGATCCGGCCCTGGATGGCCATGACGCCCAGGCGCCGACGGATCTGGTGCGGACCAACCTCTCCCGGCGTGCCGAAAGCGATAGCTGGTCGGGGTTTCCGGCCACCCGCAAGGCGCTGGTCGAACATATCGTCGAGGCCGGCATCGACAACGTGATCTTCCTCAGCGGCGACGTGCACTGCGCCAATATCGCCGAGATGGTGGTGGAAGGGGGCGGTGGCGAGCCGCGACGGCTGTATGACGTCACCTCCTCGGCGCTGTACTGGCCGTTCTTCTGGGCCGACGGGGACCCCAACGGCTTTGTTCACGACTCCCGTCTGCCCGGTCAGGTGGATGGCTTTCCGCTGTTTGATGGTGACGTGACGCTGCACTACCGGGCCTTTGGCTTCTATCAGCAGGAAAACTTCTGTCGCCTGGAGCTGGACCGCGCTCACCACCGTCTGCGGGTCAAGGTGATCGATCGCTACGGCGATGAAGTCAGGGTGACGGACCCCGATGGCTCCGTGGTGCCCTATAACGATCTGGCGCTGGTGCCCTGGTAGCGAGCGATATGGCCGGTAGCGGCAATGTCGAAAGCGGGGCTGAAGGGCGCTGGGCTGGAGAGCGCTCGTCGGAAGAGTGCTCGTCGGAAGAGTGCTGACGGGCCGGTCGCCAAAGGGCGGGCGGCCCGGACGACAGGCGCAGGAGCAGGTCCTTTCCTGGAGAAATGGCGGTGAATACGACTAACCCCATGCTGGCGGGATTGCTGTTCGAGGAAACCATGCGAGGCCATTTTTCGCTCGGAAGCCAGGCGCCCGAGCGTGGTGAACGGCTGGGGCATGCAGAAGGCACCGAACTGGCCCTCCATGCCAAGGTCCAGATCGATGACATGGGCGCCTTCCTGGCCGACGACCGCCACCACGGCAGGCTGGGTGGTGTCGTCGATTTTGCCCCGCTGGGCCTTGGGCTGGTGATTCTCGAGGGCGACTTTCAGTTGTTTTCCCAGGGCCCCGGGGCGGGGCGTCAGATGGTCTACGACGCGGTTCTGGAACTGGATGAGCGGCGATTGTTCCTGCACGGGGTGAAGCGGGTCAACGACGATCCGGGGCCTGATCTCTGGCGTGATACCACCACCCTCTATACCACTCTGCATGAGGGCGAGAGCGCCACGGCCGACATTCTCGGGGCGGGCATCCTGCACCTGGGCGTGGCCGAGTTGATGGCCATGCTCAAGACCATGACGCCGACGGGCCAAGGGGATCTGCGCACGGTGGCGGATTTCGGTCGCTTCTTCTTTGGTGAACTGTGGCACCTCTATGCGCCCTGGGTCATTCGCCGGGAGCCCGAGGCATGAACTATGACGCCATCGTGGTGGGGTCAGGGTTTGGTGGGGCCGTGGCGGCCTGCCGGCTCGCCGAGGCTGGGCTCAAGGTGCTGGTGCTTGAGCGCGGAAGACGCTGGGAGCGCGAGGACTTTCCCCGGGGGCCGGATGATGACTGGTGTTTCGATGTGGACGCCCCTCGGGAGCGTCATGGCTGGCTCGACCTGCGCTTCTTTTCGCGCATGGCGGTGGCACAGGGCGCTGGCGTGGGTGGTGGTTCGCTGGTCTACGCCAATGTCTCGGTGCCGGCTGAGCGCTTCGCCTTCGACAGTGGCTGGCCGGAGGCGATCGACTTCGATGAGCTCGTCCCCTACCAGGACCGGGTAGGCCAGATGCTGGAGGTGGCCGAGGTCCCCGCGGGCCAGGTCAGCGAGCGCTATCGACTGGTCCAGGAGGCCGCCGTGCGCAGCGGTGACGGCGATCGCTTTCGCCCCTTGCCGCTGGCGGTGCGCTTCGACCCCGACTGGAACTATCAGCTAAGTGAGCCTCACCACCGTCGACACAGTCGGCAGGCCCTCAATGTCCACGGCAAGGAACAGGGGACCTGCATCCACTGCGGCTATTGCGATATCGGCTGCCCGGTTGGGGCCCGCAATACCCTTGACCTGAATTACCTGGCCCGGGCGGAGCAGCTGGGGGCACAGGTCCGTCCATTGAGCATGGTGCGATCGCTGGTGCCGGAATCCGGGGGCTACCGGGTGACCTTTCAGCATCTGGAAGGCGCGCCGACGATCCGTCACGAGCGCGCCGAGCGAGTGATCCTTGCCGCTGGCTCGCTGGGGTCCACCGAGCTGTTGCTGCGGGCCAGGGACCAGTACCGCACCCTGCCGGAACTGTCGCCGCTGCTCGGCCATCACTGGTGCGCCAATGGCGATTTCCTGACCCCCGCGATCTACCCGAACAGACGCATCGATGCCTGTCGCGGGCCGACCATCAGCGCCGCCATCGACTATCTCGACGGCAGCGACGGCGGTGAGCGCTACTTCGTCGAGGACGGCGGCTACCCTGACTTGATCGCCCACGCCTTGACGCAATTGCTGTCGCGCTCCGCCACCGCGAGCATGTTGCGGGGTGGCTGGCGTGCGGTGCTGGCCGAGGCGCTCAAGGAGAATGACCCCGATCGCTGCCTGATGCCCTGGTTCGGCCAGGGCATGGACACCGCCGACGGGGTGCTCAGGCTGACGCGGCGTTGGCTGGAGCGAGAGCCGTCGTTGAGCCTGGACTATCGGGTGGCCGCGTCGCGAGCCACGGTGCAGGCGCTGTGCGAACGCCACAAGCGCCTGAGCGCGGCCACCGGAGGCGTCGCCATCGAGCCACCGAGCTGGCGCCTGCTGGACTATTTGATCACCCCGCACCCACTGGGCGGTTGTCCCATGGGAGAGAATCGCTGGGACGGGGTGGTCGACCATGCCGGGGAGGTGTTCGGCTATCCGCGACTGTACGTGCTCGACGGTGCCATCGTGCCGCGCGCGCTGGGGCTCAATCCCTCGCGCACCATCGCCGCTCTGGCCGAGCGCGCCATGGCGCGGATGCTGGCCTAGCAGACGGAAGCGGCGACCCACCGGGAGGTAACATCATGGCCCGCGAGATCCCCCTCTATACCCTCGACGGCGTTGTCGACGCCGAGGTCACCCAGCACGGCTTCTGTACCGAGGACGGCCTGGGGCTGTCACTGCTGCGCTTTCGTCGTGGCCAGGGGCGCATGGCGGTAATGATCGTTCACGGCCTGACCACCTCCAGCGACATGTTCATCCAGCCCGAGCATCGCAATCTGGTCAGCTTCCTGCTGGACGAAGGGGTCGACGAGGTGTGGACGCTGGACTTCCGCATGAGCAACCGCCACCCCTACAACCTGCAGCCCAACCGCTACTCCATGGATGACTGTGCGCTGTTTGACTTTCCCGCGGCGGTGGCAAAGATCCGGCAGGTCGCCGGTGACGACGTCGAGCTGCACGTGATCGCCCACTGTCTCGGCTCGATGGGCTTCGCCATGGCACTGTTCGGCGGCACCGTCAGCGGCATTCGCTCCTGCATCCTCAACAGCGTTGCGCTGACGCCCCATGTACCGCGCTGGTCGAGGATCAAGGGCCACATCTTTCCCTTCGTGATCGAGCGCATCTTCCAGCAGCCCTACGTCAGCCCGCGCTGGAGCGAGGATCCAAGATTCACGCTGGGCAAGCTGTTGTCGAAAGGCGTATCGCTGTTCCACCGCGAATGCGACGTGCCGGCCTGCCATATGCTGTCGCTGATGTGGGGCACCGGCTGGCCGGCACTGTACAACCACGAGAACCTGGACGAGCGCACCCACCGACGGGGTGGTGACCTCTACGGCCCGGTAGGGCTCAACTACCACCGGCATGTCTTGAAGATGCTTGGCCGGGGCCATCGCACGGTGAAGATGCGCGAGGCGCCCGAATACGCCGCGCTACCCGACGACTACCTGCTCGAGGCGCGCCGCGTCGATACCCCCTGCCTGTTGCTGACGGGACGCGACAATCGCGTCTTCACCGACAGCAACGTGCACTGCCATCGGGCCCTGGAGGAGGTCGCCCCGGGCCGCCATGAGCTCGCGATCATCGACGGCTACGGTCATCAGGACGTGTTCATGGGCGCCCGGGTCGACCGTGAAGTCTTTCCCCGGTTGATGACGTTTCTGAACGCCCAAGCCTGAGCCCAATCGCCACACCTGAATCCAGATGCCGTCAGGCCCTGAGGCGGCGATGAGCCCAGCCCACCAGCGGCGGCAGCGCCACCAGCAGAACGGTGATGCGCAGCAGATGGTGGGAGGTGACGAAGGCCGGTTCGATATTCAGTGACAGCGCCACCAGGCTCAGCTCCGGCGCCCCGCCCGGCATGTAGGCCAGCAGCGCCGCAGCCACCGAGATGCCGGTCAGCGCCTGGCCGACCCAGGCTGCCGCCACCGCCAGCACCACCAGGATCAGCGCCTGGACCACCGCCAGACCCAGTTGCCGCGCCATGTCGGACAGCGCCACGCCGACGAAGCGCACGCCCACCGAGGTGCCGATGACCACCTGAGCCAGGGCGATCAGCGCCGGTGGCAGCACCGCGTGGGTCAGCCCGGAAAAGTGCAGCAGCGACGACACCAGCGCCGGGCCGAACAGCAGGGCGTTGGGCAGGCGCAGCACCCGGCCGACCACGGCGCCGAGCGCCGCCGCTACCACCAGCCAGGCGGTGCCGGCGAGCGAGGGTAGCTGGCTCCACTGGGCCGGCCCGTTGCTGGCGCCGGCCAGATCCACGTGGCCGAACAGGCCGAGGATCGGTGGAATCGCCAGCAGCAGCACCAGGATACGCACCGCGTGGGTGATACCGACGGCACGCAGGTCAGCGCCAGACTCGTGGGCCATCATCAACAGCGCCGACAGTCCGCCCGGGGCGCCAGCGTAGAGCGCGGTGTCCAGCGAGTGACCGGCCACGCGGTAGCTGAAGGCCACCGCCACCACCATCATTACCGCGGTGGCGGCGAGCATGATTGCGGCGCTGGCGGCCCAGGCGGTGATATCGCCGGACAGCTCCGGGGTGAAGGCCGAGCCCAGCATCACCCCGATGACCACCAGAACCCCCTTGCGCAACCGCCCCGGCGAGCCCAGGCGCACCCCGGCGAGGCTGGCCAGGGTGGTGGTGATCAGGGCGCCGAGCAGCCACGGAAGCGGCAGGTCGATCAGGTAGGCGATGACCCCGCCCAGACCGCCCAGGGCGAGGGTGGGCAGGAAGCGCCAGGCGCCGGGGGGAAGGAGTGTGGGGGCGGCGGGCATGGCGTCTCCTGTGTGCGTTGCCTGTACTCTGTGCACAGGTGGTGGTGATCGAGCCTGACGACGGCGCGCGGCGCCAGATGGCGCCGCGCAGGGACTACACGAGGGCTACATTAAGGGCTACACAAGGGCTACGCAGGGGCTTCGTGCGGGCCATATAAGAGCGATGCCAGGGCCTTTGCCGGGGCGACTCGAGCATGGCCCTGAAGCCCGTTGCATCAAGCCTGGCTCGAGGGCCGTTGCTTGAGCAGCTTGGGTACCAGCCAGGGCAGTACCAGCAGCGCCGAGGCGGCGATCCACAGCGACAGCGAGATGCCGGACTGCCACAGAATGGCGGTGTCGCCACCGCTGATCGCCAACGCCCGACGCAGGTTCTCTTCCATCAGGCCGCCCAGCACGTAGCCGAGGATGACCGGCGCCAGCGAGAAGCCGAGCTTGCGCAGCAGGTAGCCGAAGACACCGATGACGAGCATCAGATAGATGGCGGTCAGGTCGGAATGCAGCTGATAGACCCCGACGAAGGATAGCACGGCGATGGCCGGCACCAGCACCCAGCGCGGGATGGTCAGCACCTTGGCGAAGACCCCGGCCAGCGGCAGGTTGAGCGCCAGCAACACCAGGTTGCCGATGTACAACGAGGCGATCAGGCCACCGGCGACCTCCGGGTTGTCGGTGAACATCATCGGACCCGGGGTGATGTTGTAGAGCATCAGCGCGCCGAGCAGCACCGCGGTGGTGCCGGATCCGGGGATGCCCAGGGTCAGCATCGGTACGAAGGAGCCTGCGGCGGAGGCGTTGTTGGCCGCTTCGGGCGCCGCCAGGCCACGCATGTCGCCGGTGCCGAAGGTGTTGTCCTTGTCCACCAGCCGCTTTTCGGTGGTGTAGGACACCGCCCCGGCCACCGAGGCGCCGGTTCCGGGCAGTACGCCGATAATGAAGCCGAGCACGCCGGAGCGCAGCATGGTGCCCTTGCAGGCCATCACTTCCTTGAGGCTGACGAACACCCGGCCCAGCGGCGGCAGGGTGTCATCGACGTCGTCGCGATGGGCGTGCTCGAGCATCAGCAGGATCTCGCTGATGGCGAACAGGCCGATGATCATCACCACGAAGTCGATACCGTCATAGAGCTCCGGCATGCCGAAGGTGTAGCGCATCACGCCGGTGCCGGAGTCGACGCCGACGGTGCCGATCAGCACGCCGAGCACGGCGCCGATGGCGGTCTTGATCGGGTCCTTGCCCATCATCACCGACATCGACGAGAAGGCGAACACCATCAGCGCGAAGAATTCGGCGGGGCCGAACATCACCGCCACCCGGGCCAGCAGCGGGGCGAACAGGGTCAGGCCGATGATGGCGATGGTGGCGCCGACAAACGACGCCACCGCCGACAGGCCCAGCGCCGGACCGGCCAGGCCACGCTTGGCCAGCGGATGGCCATCGAGGGTGGTCATCACCGCGCCGGCGTCGCCGGGCACATTGAGCAGGATGCTGGACATGCGCCCGCCGTACTCGGCACCGGTGTAGATGCCGGCCAGCAGGATCAGCGCGGATTCGGCGGGCAGGCCCAGGGTGTAGGCCAGCGGCATCAGGATGGCGATGCCGTTGATTGGCCCGATGCCCGGCAGGGCGCCGAACAGGGTGCCCAGCAGCGCGCCGAGGAAGGCCAGGCCAAGATTGAGCGGCGTCAGGGCGACGCCGAAGCCTTCAATAAGAAAGTCGAACATGGGAACACCTTGATCAGGGATCGGTGGCGGTCAGGGCTGGGGCAGCGCTGGCAGCTGAGCTGTTACAGGAGCTGGCTTCAGGGCGGCGGTTCGCGCTACCACGGCAGGCCGGGCAGGCCGATGCCAAGGCCATGGGTGAACAGCCACTGGCCGCCCAGCGCCATCAACACACCGGTGGCCACGGCCTTGAGCGGACTGGCCTCGAACAGCCAGGCCAGGGCGGCGATCACCAGCATCGAGCTCAACAAAAAGCCCAGGCGCGGGAACAGCACGGCGTAGACCAGCAGCAGCACCAGCACGCCGATCAGGCGCAATCCCAGGCGCTTGTCGGGCCAGTGGCCGTTTTCTCCCGGACGTATCACCAGCACCAGCGACAGCAGCCCCAGCAGGATGGAGAGCCCCAGCGGAAAGGCCTTGGGGCCGACGGGGTCGTAGCTGAAGGGCACCTCGAGGGACAGGGCGTTGACGGCGGTAAACGCCGCCAACCCCATCAGGGCGATACCCAGACAGCGGTCGGCGGCGATACTCATTGGGTCAGACCCACTTCCGTGGCCAGCTCCTTGAAGCCGGCGACCTGATCCTTGACGTAGCCGTCGAAGTCGTCACCGAAGCGGGCCATGGGGAACAGGCCGCGGGCTTCGCGCAGCTCGGCGAAGGTCTCGTTGCCGGCCAGGTTCTCGAGGCGCTCGACCCAGGCCTGGTAGGCCTCGTCGCTGACCTCGGGGCCCATGTAGTAGCCGCGCCAGATCGGCCACTGGACGTCGTAACCCTGTTCGGCGGCGGTGGGAATCTCGGCGTAGGGGCCGCCCATGCGCTCCTCGGACAGCGCCGCCAGCACGCGGATGTCGCCGCTCTCGAGCTGGGACTTGAGCTCCGACAGGTCACCGGAGAACACCTGGATATGGTTGCCGAGCAGTGCGGCCAGGGCCTCACCGCCACCCTCGAAGGCCACGTAGCGCAGGCTGCGCGGGTCGACGTCGGCGGCCTTGGCGGTCAGCGCGGCCTTCATCCAGTCCTGGCTGCCCACGCTGCCACCGGCGCCGAAGGCGACCTGGGTGGGGTCTTCCTGCAGCGCCGTCATCAGCTCATCCAGGGTCTGCCAGGGCGCGTCGGCCTTGACCACGATGGCGCCGTAGTCGACCCCCAGGGCGCCGACCCAGCGCACTTCGCTGGCGTCGTACTGGCCGAACTTGCCCAGCGCCAGGTTGACCGCAGCGCCGGTGCTGGCGGCGACGATCAGGTTGGGGTCGTCGGTGCGCACGCCGTTGACGTGGTTGTAGGCCACCGCACCGATGCCGCCGGGCATGTAGGTGACCAGCATCGGGTCCTCGATCAGTCCGGTCTCGAGCAGGCCATTGGCGGCCAGCCGGCAGGTCAGGTCGTAGCCACCGCCGGGCTTGGCCGGGGCGATGCATTCGGCCTCGTCGGCGGCCTGGGCGGTGCCGACGCTGAGGCTGGCGCCGAGCAGCAGGGCGGCGGGCAGAGCTGTGATATTCTTCATGCGGACTCCTGACAACTATTATTATGGGTTGATGAAACCGGGGTGCTTTAGCGTGAGAGATGCTAGGCCGACTAGCTTTCATCAACCTGTCATGCCCTCCCTGCCTGGATAAGACATTAGTCGCATGCGCCTTCTCGTCGTCGAAGATGATGCCCTCATCAGCCGCTCGCTGGTCGAGGCCCTGACCCCCCTTGGCAATACCGTGGAGGTGTTCGCCTGCTGCAGTGATGCCAGGGCGGCGCTGCGCCAGGGTGGGGTCGACCTGATGCTTCTGGACATCGGCCTGCCCGACGGCGACGGCCTGTCACTGCTGGCCGAGTTGCGTGACGCGGGCGATCGCACCCCAGTGATCATCCTGACCGCCCGGGACGCCCTGGATGACCGGGTCAGGGGACTCGACCTGGGCGCCGATGACTACCTGGCCAAGCCCTTTGAGCTGGCCGAACTTGAGGCGCGGGTACGCGCGCTGCTCAGGCGCAGCCAGCAGCGTGCCGACAACCGTCTTGGCCTGGGTCCCTTGTCCTTCGATCCGGCCAGCGGCGCCGCCAGTCTGTTCGGCGAGCCCATGGCGCTGCCCCATCGCGAATTGCTGCTGGTCGAAAGCCTGTTGCTGCACGCTGGAGCCATCGCGCCTCGCGAGACCCTGGAAGGGCGACTTTTCGGCTTCGGCGAGGTGGGCTCCAACGCCCTGGAGGTCTACGTCAGCCGGCTGCGCAAGCGGCTCAAGGGCGCAGGTCTGCGTATCCGCACCTTTCGCGGACTTGGCTACCGTCTGGAAGAGGACGACGGGTGATCGAGGTTGAGGGATCACTCAAGCGTCGGCTCGGTGGCTGGCTGGTGGTCACCGTCGGAGTGCTGGGGCTGGCGCTGATGGTGGAGGCCTGGGTCAGCAGTCAGCGGGCGGCGGCGCGGGCCTTCGACGCCCAGTTGCAGGCGGCGGCGCTGACCATCGCCGAGGCGGTGCGCTGGCAGGACGGCATCCCCCAGGTGGTGGTGCCGGCGGCGGCGCTGCAGATCCTCGCCACCGGCAGCCAGGCGCGTGTGTTCTACGCGGTGCTGGACGATGATGGCAGGACGCTGTCGCGTAACTGGCCGGTGGACATCCCCACCACCTGGCAGCAGGCGCTGGATGAAGGCGGTATGTCGCGGGACCTGACCACGACGCTGGGAGAGCTGCGTCTGCATGCCCAGCGGGTGGCCTCGGCGGGTTGGGTCACCCAGCTGCCGGTGCAGGTGTGGGTCGGGCATACCCTCGAGGGGCGTCGAGCCCTGGCCCGCTCACTGTTCGAGCGTTCGCTGTCGCGCTTTATTGCCATGGTGCTGCTGACCGGGGTGCTGATGGGCTTGACCATGCGCGCGGCGCTGTCTCCCCTGCGCCGCCTGCGCCGCCAGATTCGTGGACGCGGCGCCGATGACTTCAGTCCGCTGGCGGCCAGGGTGCCCAGGGAGCTTCATGAGCTCGCCCAGGCCTTGGACCACCTGTTCGCCCGTCAGCGCCAGGGACGCGAGGATCTTCTGCGCTTCACCGCCGACGCCAGCCACCAGCTCAAGACGCCGCTGGCGGGACTCAAGACCGTCAGCGAGCTGGGCCTTCGCAGCAGTGATCCGGATGAATGGCGCCAGGCGCTCACGCGCGTTCACGCCCGGGCCGAGGACACCAGTCGACTGGCCGGCCAATTGCTGTCGCTGGCACGACTGCGCCACCTCGACCGGGAGACGGCGCTGCCTGCGCTCGACCTGGGTGAGCTGGTACGCGACGTCGCCCTGGACTGGGCGGCGCGGGAGCGGGCGGCGGAGCATGACCTCGGGCTTGGCAGCCTGCCAGCCGAGCCGCTGAAGGTGTGTGTCGAGGACTGGGCTCTGCGCGAAGCCCTGGGCAACCTGATCGACAACGCCCTGCGCTACACGCCGACAGGTTGCGAGATCACCCTGCATCTGGCGCGCGAGGGCGACTGGGCGCGGTTGTCGATCGTCGATGACGGCCCCGGTGTCGCCGACGCGGCGCTGGCGACGCTGGGACAGCCGTTTCAGCGGGGTGGGCGCCAGGACACCGAGGGCTCTGGACTGGGTCTTGCCATCGTCGATACCACCGCCCGGCGCATGGGCGCCCGCGTGCAATTCGCCAACCGCTCGCCGCGGGGACTCGAGGTGGTGCTGTGGCTGCCGCTGGCGAAGGACGAACAGGATGTCACCGGTGCCTTTGCTGCCGGCGTGAATCCAGGAGAGAGTACTTGATGTCCCTGCAGCCCGGACAACGCCTTCGATCCTGTGGACGTCTCCCGGCCCGGTGTGCGACGCAGGTCACACGGCGGCAGCCCCTGGTGGTGTCGCCGTGGCTGCCACTTTTACTGCTCATGCTTCTGCTGCTGGGTGGCTGTCACAGCGGCGACAGCCGCACCCCCATAGATGAAGATCCGCTGGTGATCTCGGCGGCGCTGGATCTCGACGTGGTGGCGCCGCTGCTGGACGCCTTTCGCCAGGCCTATCCCCAGATTCCCCTGCGCTTTGAGGATCGCACCACCCGGGAGGTGGACGACAGCGTGGTGGGACATCTTCAGGGAGGCCAGGCGACGGGCGAAGGGACGAGCAGGGCGCCTGACGTGGTGATCAGCTCGGCGATGCCGTGGCAGATGGCCCGGGTCAATGAAGGACTGGCGCGGCGCCTGAACGGGCCGGAGATCGAGCGCTGGCCCGAGTGGGCGCGCTGGCGCGACGAGGTCTTCGCCTTCACCTTCGAGCCGGTGGTGATGGCCTATCGGCTGGATCTGTCGCGGCATATGCTGCCGCCCCAGACCCATGGCGACCTGCACGCGCTGCTGGCGACCCAGGCCCGCTGGCTGACGGGCAAGGTGACCACCTACTCGCCGCTTTCCAGCGGGGTGGGCTACACCCTGGCCCAGCAGGATGCGCGCTACTCCTCGCGCTTCTGGGAGCTGGTCGGCGCCATGGGGCGTGTCGATACCCGCCTGGAGACGACCACCCGGGCCATGCTCGAAGGGCTCAGCCAGGGACGCTACTGGCTCGGCTACAACCTGCTGGGGTCCTACGCCATGGTCTACGCCCAGGAACATCCCGAGGTGATCGTGCAGGTGCCTAGGGACTATTCGCTGGTGCTGATGCGCATGGCCTTCGTGCATCGCGATGCCCCCCACGTCGAGGCTGCCGAGACCTTCGTCAAGTTTTTGCTGAGTCAGCGTGGCCAGCGGGTGCTGGCGGGGCAGACGCCACTGTTCAGCGTGCTGCCGGGGGTGACCGGCCCCTACACCGCCGCCAGGCTGCGCACCCAGGTGGGGGAGCGGCTCTACCCGATACTACCCAACGCCACCTTGCTGGCCTTCGTCGATCCTGCCCGCCGGGAGGCCTTCACCGACCACTGGCGAGCGCGTTTTCAGGGCGAGCAGGCGTTGGATGAAGCGGTCGAACGGGGTAGCGGGGCGCTGGCGCCGGAGTAGACGGCGGATGGCAACCGAGGAGCATCGATGTGTCAAGCTGGCACATTGCCGGAGGCCGGGGCGGAACGTTATAATGGGCGATTAACTTCTTCCCTCCCTCTAAAGCCTCAGTGGGTGTTGCCGATTATGCTACGTATGGCCCAAGAAGCACTTACGTTTGACGACGTATTGCTCGTTCCCGGCTATTCCGACGTTCTCCCCAAGGACGTCAGTCTCCGGACCCGCCTGACTCGCGACCTCTTCCTCAATATTCCCCTCGCCTCCGCCGCCATGGATACCGTCACCGAAGCCCGCCTGGCCATCGCCATGGCCCAGGAAGGTGGCATCGGCATCATCCACAAGAGCATGGGCATCGCTCAGCAGGCGCTGGAAGTGCGCAAGGTCAAGAAGCACGAGAGCGTCATCGTCAAGGATCCCGTCACCGTCGGACCCAAGGCCAAGCTGCAGGACCTGCTGGCGATGGCCAAGGAACACGGCTTCTCCGGCTTCCCGGTGGTCGAGGGTGAGACCCTGGTCGGCCTGGTGACCGAGCGTGACATGCGCTTCCAGCCCAACCATGGCGACAGCGTCGCCGACATTATGACCCCGAGCGATCGCCTGGTGACCGTGCCGGAAGGCACCCCGCTGGACGTCATCAAGGGCAAGATGCAGGAGCACCGGGTCGAGAAGATGCTGGTGGTGGACGGCGACTTCCGCCTGCGTGGCCTGGTGACCTTCCAGGACATCGAGAAGGCGCGTACCTTCCCCAACGCCGCCAAGGACGCCGACGGTCGCCTGCTGGTCGGCGCCGCCGTGGGCACCGGTCCGGAAACCCCTGACCGAGTCAAGGCGCTGGCCGAGGCCGGTGTCGACGCCCTCGTCGTCGATACCGCCCACGGTCATTCCCGTGGCGTGATCGAGCGGGTGCGCTGGGTCAAGGAGCACTTCCCGCAGATCCAGGTCATCGGCGGCAACATCGCCACCGCCGACGCCGCCCGGGCGCTGGCCGAGGCCGGTGCCGACGCGGTCAAGGTGGGCATCGGTCCCGGCTCCATCTGCACCACCCGCATCGTCGCCGGTGTCGGCGTGCCGCAGATCACCGCGGTGTCCAACGTGGCCGAGGCGCTCAAGGAGTTCGACATCCCGCTGATCGCCGACGGTGGCGTGCGCTTCTCCGGCGACATCGCCAAGGCGGTAGCCGCCGGTGCCAGCTGCATCATGGTCGGTGGCCTGCTGGCCGGCACCGAGGAGGCGCCGGGCGAGGTCGAGCTGTTCCAGGGGCGTACCTACAAGGCCTACCGTGGCATGGGTTCCATGGGCGCCATGTCCCAGACCCAGGGCTCCAGCGACCGCTACTTCCAGGACAAGGACGACGGCGTCGAGAAGCTGGTGCCGGAAGGCATCGAAGGCCGGGTGCCCTACAAGGGCGTGATGGGTGCCATCGTGCACCAGCTGATGGGTGGCCTGCGTGCCTCCATGGGCTACACCGGCTGTGCCAGCATCGACGAGATGCGCACCAAGCCCGAGTTCGTCAAGATCACCGGCGCCGGCTTCAACGAGTCCCACGTTCACGACGTCCAGATCACCAAGGAAGCGCCCAACTATCGAGCAGGGTAGGCGCTGACGTGACGCGCCAGGCGTATCGCACCAGACGCGTTGCACCAGAGGGCGCGCGGGGCGACTCGCCCCTCGTCACCCTGAGCTGGAAGCGGTCCGCCGCTTCCAGCTTTTCGCTTTTCGATTGCTCGGCCCACCGGCCCCACTGCCTGCAAGGTAAGTCCCCATGACCGATATCCACGCCCACAAGATCCTGATCCTCGACTTCGGCTCCCAGTACACCCAGCTGATCGCTCGCCGGGTTCGCGAGATCGGCGTCTACTCCGAGATTCGCGCCTTCGACATCACCGAGGAGGAGATCCGCGAGTATCGCCCCAACGGCATCATCCTGGCCGGTGGCCCGGAGTCGGTGACCGAGCTGGACTCGCCGCGGGCGCCGGCCTGCGTGTTCGAGATGGGGCTGCCGGTGTTCGGTATCTGCTACGGCATGCAGACCATGGCCGAGCAGCTGGGTGGCAAGGTCGAGGGCTCCAACAAGCGCGAGTTCGGCTACGCCCAGATCCGCCTGGACGCCGAGACGGCGCTGTTCAAGGACATCAAGGATCACGTCGATCCGGACAGCGGGCGCGGCCTTTTGGACGTGTGGATGAGCCACGGTGACAAGGTCGCCCAGGTGCCGGAAACCTTCACCGTCACCGCCTCCACCCCGAGCTGCCCGATCGCCGCCATGGCCTGGGAGGAAAAGCGCTTCTACGGCGTACAGTTCCACCCCGAGGTCACCCACACCCTGCAGGGTCAGCGCATCCTCGAGCACTTCGTGCTGGAGATCTGTGGCGCCGAGCGCAACTGGACGCCGGCCAAGATTATCGAGGACCAGATCGCCCGGGTGCGTGACCAGGTCGGTGACCGCCACGTGCTGCTGGGGCTGTCAGGCGGGGTCGACTCCTCGGTGGTCGCGGCCCTGTTGCACAAGGCCATCGGCGATCAGCTGACTTGCGTGTTCGTCGACAACGGCCTGCTGCGCAAGAACGAAGGCGATCAGGTGATGGAGACCTTCGCTCAGCACATGGGCGTACGGGTGATCCGCGTCGACGCCGAAGATCTGTTCCTCGGCAAGCTCGAAGGCGAGGCCGACCCCGAAGCCAAGCGCAAGATCATCGGCAACACCTTCATCGACGTCTTCGACAGCGAAGCGGCCAAGATCGAGGGTGTGGACTTCCTGGCCCAGGGCACCATCTACCCGGACGTGATCGAGTCGGCCGCCGCCAAGACCGGCAAGGCCCACGTGATCAAGTCCCACCACAACGTCGGTGGCCTGCCGGAGACGATGAAGCTCAAGCTGGTCGAGCCGCTGCGTGAGCTGTTCAAGGACGAGGTGCGCAAGCTCGGCCTGGAACTCGGCCTGCCCTACGACATGGTCTACCGTCACCCCTTCCCGGGGCCGGGCCTGGGCGTGCGTATCCTCGGCGAGGTCAAGAAGGAGTACGCCGACATCCTGCGCGAGGCCGACGCCATCTTCATCGAAGAGCTGCACAACTCCGGCTGGTACCACAAGACCAGCCAGGCCTTCGCGGTGTTCCTGCCGGTCAAGTCCGTCGGCGTGGTCGGTGATGGCCGCCGCTACGAATGGGTCATCGCCCTGCGTGCGGTCGAGACCATCGACTTCATGACCGCCCGCTGGGCCCACCTGCCCTACGAACTGCTGGAGAAGGTCTCCAACCGCATCATCAACGAACTGTCCGGTGTCTCCCGCGTCACCTACGACGTCTCGTCCAAGCCGCCGGCGACGATCGAGTGGGAATGATCCCTTCTCCGACGACCTGACGGCGTCGGTGCAATGTTCGAAAACCACAACACCCGCCACTTGGCGGGTGTTGTGCGTTCAGGTGCAGACTATTGGCCCGGGCCTGGCGCACCATCAAGCCGCGCCGGTCGGGGACTCTGTCGTTCAATCGCTCTCGTACAGTTCTGCCTTGGCGTCACGCATGATGTCCTCGCAGGCGGCCTGCTGGGCCAGCTCGGTCATCAGGGTCTGGGAAAGGGCAAAGCCCTTGCCCAGGCAACGATCCACATCGTCCTTGGCGATGGAGGGCTGGACATCCACATCCAGAATCAGGGTGCGGCGGCCTCCTTCGAGACGGTCTGCCATCTGCCTGAGCTGCCAGGCCAGGCGATTCTTCCAGCTTGCGGTCTGCTCTGCGCCCTCGGTCACGTTGAGGGTACATTGCCACTGAGGTTTGTAGACCTTCATGTGAACCTCCTTGCTGGTGAAGTGAGCGATCTCCTGTTCTTTCATCACGTTCAGGTCCCAGCATACTCGCATATGACGTCCTTGCCACTCCCTCCCTCGGGGGCGCTACCTCAACCCTGTTGGGTCGTCTCGTGTAAGTGAGTCCTTGCTGGGGGATTTGGGCACTATCCTTCCTCTGGGTTGAAACTTCGCTGGCGGCACAGTGCCGCAGGAAAGGTATGCCGGAAGGAAGCGGCTACACTGAGTCTGGGCGACAAGGAGTGCTGCGATGCAGTGGGGCGGCGGAGGTGAGTCGGGCAGAGGCATGGGGCGGCTTTGGCTTTTGTTGACCGCGATGGTGTTGCTGCTGGCGTGGGAGCTGGCGGGGGAGGCCTCACGCCCACAGCCCAATGTGTCGCTGTGGGTACTCGACCACCAGGGGCAGCAACCACCGGAGAAAGGAGCGCTTTCTACGGTTACCGCAGAGTCTCTCGATGAGCAGGTCAGCCTGGGACTCAAGGCGCATCCGGTATGGCTGCGACTGAGGGTGGTGGGTGCTCTGCCCGGGCAGCGCCTGGTGCTGTCCAATCCTCTGGTTCAGGGAGTCGAGCTGCTGGTCTGTGACGACTCGGGGTGTCGCCCCGTCGCGAGGGAGACGCATTTTGCCGATGATCCGGGGCTCGCTGCTGCCTTGCCCCAGTTCCGCTTGCCTGTGGCAACGAATGAACTGCTGTTGCGCGTCGAGACCGATCAGGCGATACGCTTCAATGTGCAGGTACTGGATGACGTCGATCTACACCGTTACTGGCGTGACTTGTTGCTGGGGCAGGGGCTCTATTTCGGCTTGATTGCGGGCCTGGTGATCTACAACAGCCTTCTGCTGTTCAGTCTTCGCGATACCAACTACCTCTGGTATCTGGGGTTCTTGAGTGGAGCGGGCGCTTACTTCTTGTGTCAGAACGGCTTGCTGCTGCTTTATTTTCCGCAGATGGGGGCACGCCTGAACGAGGCCTTGCTGCTGACGGCCCTGTCGGTGATCAGCATCTGCGGGTTGCAGTTCTGCCGGCGTTTTCTGATGACGGCGCGCCAGGACCCGAGAGTGGACTCGTTGATGCGGTGGCTGTGCTGGCTCCTGGCGCTGGCCGCCGCCATCGCCTGGCTGCTGCCGAGCTTCTTGACCGTGGTGTTCTATTCGCTGCTGGGGGTGCTGACGCTAACGGCTTTTCTGCTGTCGTCGGTGCGTGGCTTGTGGCGTGGCTTTCGCCCCGCTCAGTGGCTGTTGATGGCGTGGTCGGTGCTGGTGGTCGGGGTGGTCCTGTTGCTGCTGGTGACCTATGGGTTGTCCCCCCACAACTTCTGGACGCTGCACGGTTTCCAGATCGGTTCCGCGCTGGAGGCCATCCTCTTGTCGCTGGCCCTGGCCGATCGCATCAGTCTGTTGCAGCGCGAGCGAGAGACGCTGCTGGAGGAGAAGGCGCGGTTGCACGGCATGAGCTATCTCGATGGTCTTACTGGTGTGCATAATCGCCGCTATCTCGATGAAGCCTTGCCCGCTGCAGTGGCCCAGGCCGAGGTAAGCGGGCGACCACTGTCGTTGATCATGCTGGATATCGATAACTTCAAGCGATTCAACGATGGCTGGGGGCATGCCGAAGGTGATCGCGCGCTGCAGCATCTGGGCAAGGTGATTGAGGAGGTCGTGCGCGACATCGATCCGGTGTGTCGTTACGGGGGAGAAGAGTTCGTGATTCTGCTCAAGGAGCGCGACGAGCATCAGGCGCTGGATATCGCCGAACGCATTCGCAAGGGTCTGGCGACAACGCCCTTGACGCTGCTCACCGGAGAGCAGGTGTTGTTGACCTGTACTCTGGGGGTGGCTAAACGACTGGAGGGCGAGAGCGCCTCAGCACTGTTGCGGCGGGCCGACCAGGCGCTGTATCGAGGCAAGTACGCCGGCCGCGATCGGGTGGTGCTGAATGCCTCCGGTGGCGTCGCCTCGACAACCTCATGAAGGTACCTTCTGAAGTCTGGCGTCTGGCCGGTTCCCTGATCTTCGACATGCGCAGGCGGGGAACCCTTGGCAGGATGGCGGTCCAAGATGCGTTATATGTTGCCACAGCCGTGTGCCAGCATCGTTTCTTCAACACCAAGGGGGCACCATGAAACTGACTCCAGGAACTCTACGCCAGTCGCGTCTGTGGGGGACGGCCTGGCTGTTGCTGCTGATGGCCGGTTGTACCGGGGCGTCCTCGAGTGGCACCGGGTCGAGCGAGTCGTTCCAGGCAGAGGCGTCCATCCTGGCGCCACTTCCTGCGAGCTTTCGTGGTGAAGTGCCCTGTGATGACTGCAAGGCGGTACGTCTCGATCTGGCGCTCGATGACGGGGGGCGATATCTGCTCAAGGAGACCCACCTGGGACCCGGCGAGCAACCTCGACGCCGCCACCGTGGTCAGTGGCAGTTGACGGATGGCGAACTGGCGCTGGGCGAGCCTGCCCCGGAGGCGGCGCAGCGGTGGCAAGTCGCGCAGGGTGGCGATCTTGTGTCGCAGGCGTCGCGTACGCCAGATGGCGAGGCTGCCCGCCTGGCGCGTCTGCCCGAACCGCTGCACGAACCACTGGAAGAGCGCTACTGGAAGCTGGTGCAAGTCGACGGAGAAGTCGCTGTCGACGGTTCTGCGCATATCGTGCTGCACACCCAGGAGGGCCGCCTGGCCGGATCCGGAGGGTGCAACCGCCTGATGGGAAGTTACCAGCGGGAGGGGGATGCGCTGTCGCTGGCCCCGCTGGCCACTACCAGGAAGGCCTGCCAGGGGCCTGTCATGGCCCAGGAGCGCGCGCTGGTCGAGGCACTGGGGGCCACCAGAGCGTTTCGTCTACTGGCCGATGAACTTGAACTGCTCGATGAAAATGACAAGGTGCTGGCGCGATTCGAGGTGGTGCACCTGACCTGAGTCCTGCCTCAAGGCAGGCTTTGACGGGCGGCATTAGATTGGCGTGGGAGCGATGACCTGGCGCTGTCCGGGTGGTCGCTTGGCGCTTGCCGGCTAGAGCGGCGGAGGGACCTGCTCCTCTGACTCATCGCTGATGATCCGGTCCCGACCTTCGGCCTTGGCTCGGTAAAGCAGGTGATCGGCGCGATTGATCAGCAGATCATAGTGCATGCCGGGCGTATGGCTGGTCACGCCGACGCTGACGGTCAAGGAAATGACGTCGCCGTTGTGCATGATGGGCAGGCTGCGAAGGCGCTCCTGGAAACCTTCGAGCACCGGCAGGATCTCGTTCAAGTCGGCGCCGGGGAAGATCAGCAGGAATTCCTCGCCGCCCCAGCGGCAGAGTACATCCGAGCGGCGAAAGTGGCGCACCAGCAAATCGGAAATCTGGATCAGGCACTGGTCGCCGACCTTGTGCCCATGCTTGTCGTTGATCAGCTTGAAATGATCGATATCGATCAGCGCGAGGCTGTAGGGCGTGTTGGTGCCATCCTGTCTGTCGCCTGATAACTGGCGCAGGTATTCGCCGGCAAAACGACGGTTGTGCAGGCCGGTGAGGGCATCACGGGTCGCCATGCTGGTCAGCGTTTCTTCCTGGGTCTCGTAGACGTGGCGGGCCAGCATGGCGAAGCCGACCATGGTGAACAGCGCACAGGAGAGGTTCAGGGTCGCCAGCATCAGCGGGAAGCCGGGGCCGCTTTCCAGCGGAAACATCTGGGACAGCGGGAACTCCAGGAACAGGAAGATCAGCATCCCCATCAGGCCGAGCACCAGCGCGACCCACTTGACCGAGTGGGTGACGGCCGCCCAGCAGGACAGTGTCAGCAGGTAGAAGTGAAAGCCGGCGGAGGTACCCAGGATCACGGTGGCGATGATGGCGTGGCAGTATGCCTCGGTGGTGATCAGGTAGACCGCGCGGTCCTGCTCGCCATGTTGATTGGCGAGATAGGCGCCAAGCCACATGGCCACGCTGATCACGTTGATCAGTGCCAGCAGCGAGTGATCGAGCACCCAGAACAGTGGAATGAAGAGGAAGTGCACCGCCGCACCCATCAGACTGGCCCAGCGGGTGAGCAGGTGCTTGCGAAGATTGCGGTGTCGAATGTTGTCCGGGCGTTGTGCGGCAGCCTGGGTCAGGGTTGAAAATGGGGCCATGCACGGAAACTCGCTCTCGGTGGAAGTAGTCGTCGAAGCGTTCCAACGAACGGTAGAGTCCTCGCAGTTCTATCGAATCCCATGCCCGGAAGCAGTGTCAGGGCAGGGCTCATGCCTGGGTACGAGCCCCTGCCGGGCACTGCGATGCTACTTAACTGTAGCAGTTTCGTCAGTCGAAAGGCGTCGATGCGCTAGGGTAATTCAGCGCTGTGGTAAACGTTCTGGACGTCATCGAGGTCGTTGAGCATGTCGAGCAGCTTTTCGAACATGGCCAGGTCATCCCCCTCCACCGGCGTGGTGGCCTGGGGCAGGAACTGGATCTCGTCGATCTCGAACTCCTCGGCGCCGAGGGATTCGCGCAGCGCCTGACGCGCCTTGGCGTAGTCGGTCGGCGGAGCAAACACGGTGATCAGGCCGTTCTCGTTCTCGATGTCGGTGACATCCACGTCGGCTTCCATCAAGGCTTCCAGCGCGGCTTCTTCATCCTCGCCGGTGTAGGCGAGGATCGCCAGATGGTCGAACATGTGGCTAACGCTGCCCGGTGTGCCGATCTTGCTCTTGGTCTTGGTGAAGCAGGCACGAACGTCGCCGAAGGTCCGGTTGGGATTGTCGGTCAGACATTCGACGATCACCATGGCGTTGCCGGGACCGAAGCCCTCATAGCGTGCCAGCGAGTAGTCCTCGCCGCCGACGCCCGACGCCTTCTCCAGCGCCCGATCGATGACATGACCCGGTACCTGGTCCTTCTTGGCGCGGTCGAGAAGGCTGCGCAGCGACAGATTGGCGTTCGGATCGACGCCTCCGGACTTGGCGCAGACGTAGATCTCGCGTCCGTACTTGCTGTAGACCTTGGTCTTGGCGGCGGCCGTCTTGGCCATGGATTCCTTGCGGTTCTGGAAGGCCCTGCCCATTGCGTATTCCTGTGGCGTGTCTACACGAGTCTGGAATTCTACGAGAGTCCGCCCCTCGGCGAGAAGTCTTATTTCCCCTCGGCTTGCCCGGGATCGCCTGGAAGACGAACCGGCTTGACTGTCTACACTGTGGTGAATCGATCAAGGAGACGGCCAATGGATCACCATCAGTACCGCCAGGCCCTGGCGGTAGAGCACGCCGGAAGCGAACTGCCGTTTGCCGCCGAGGAGTTCGATCGCCGGCTGGCGCGCGCTCGCGATGCCATGCAGCGACAGGGGCTGGACGCCCTGCTTCTGTGCCAGGCGGCGGACATCTTCTATCTGTGTGGCTATCACACCTTCGAAGTCTCCGTGCACGCGGCCCTGGTGGTCACCCCTTCGCGCACGCTGCTGCAGGTGGCGTCCAT
The DNA here is from genome assembly GCF_040070555.1 of Halomonas sp. H10-59. Lineage (NCBI taxonomy): Bacteria > Pseudomonadati > Pseudomonadota > Gammaproteobacteria > Oceanospirillales > Halomonadaceae > Halomonas > Halomonas sp. H10-59. The sequence goes on along the minus strand of NZ_CP098828.1, from coordinate 3,830,604 downwards.
CGAGACCGGGCCCGCCGTGGTGACGGCGAGGGTCGATGAAGTGGTCGGCTATCGCTGGGAAGCCCTCGATGAGGTGATCGATCCGTTGGCTGACGCCTTGGCGGACAGTCACGACATCGGCATCGATGGCAGCAGTAGCGGTCTACGGTTTGGCCTGATGCGTCATCTGCAGGGGCGACTCGGTGGCGATCGCTTCCATGATCGTGCCGGTGGCCTGATGGCGAGCCTGAGATTGGTCAAGAGCGACGCCGAACTCGATTGCCTGACGCGCAGCGCCAAGATGACATCGCTTGGGCTTGCGCGTGCCATCGAGGTGGTCGAGCCCGGTGTCACCGACAACCAGGTGGCCGCCGTCGGTGCCCAGGTGATGCTCGAGGCCGGCAGCGAATTTTTCAGCCTGGCCCCGATCGTCACCAGCGGGTCGCGCAGTGGCATCATCCACGTCAACCACAAGCGCCGGGGCATCGCTTCGGGCGATGCGGTGTTCCTCGAGTTTGGCGCCGTCTGGCAGCGCTACACCGCGCCGACCATGCGCACGGTGGTGGTCGGGCCGATCAGCGACGAGATGCGCCTCGCCGCCGACCTGTGTGTCGAGATGGAGGCCCGCATGTGCGAGGCCATGACGCCGGGCACACCTTTCGAAGACGTCGCCCGGCTCGCCGATGCTATCCTGGCGCCACACCGCGAACGCTTCTTCCATTCGGGGGTTTACGGCTACGCGGTCGGTGCCCAGTTTCCGCCGAGCTGGGTGGAAGGCACTGGTTTTCTCGCCGCCGGGCAGACCACGCCGCTTGCCCGCAACATGGTCTTCCACCTGCCGCTGTGTCTGCGTTTGCCGGGAGGTTTCGGCATCGGTCTAAGCAATACGGTGAGGGTCACCGATCGAGGCGCGATGCGCCTGACCAACCATGACATGGCACTGGTGCACCGACCATGACAGGACACGCCGCATGAACGGCACAAGGGTATGATGAGCGGCTGGCGTCATGCGATACGAGAGCGGAACATGCTGCGTTTTTTCGAGAGGCTGGTGGATCCCTATCCCGACCAGCCCGAATCGGTACCCGCGGACCGGTTGTGGCCCTTCGTGCTGCACTACTCGCGTCCCTTCACCGGGCTGTTGGCGGCCATGGCGGTGGTCACGGCGCTGGTCTCCATCGCCGAGGTGGTGTTCTTCACCGCCATGGGCGAACTGGTGGACTGGCTGGCCGAAGCCGACCGTGAGGGCTTTGTCGACACCCACCTGACCAGCTTGATCGGCCTGGGAGCGGCGGTGCTGGCAGGACTGCCACTTCTGGTGTTTTTGCTGTCGTTGATCACCCACCAGGGAATCTTCGGCAACTACCCCATGCTCGGGCGCTGGCTCTCCCATCGGCTGATGCTCGAGCAGAGCCTGTCGTTCTTTCATGACGAGTTTGCCGGGCGCGTCTCGCAGAAGGTGATGCAGACCGCGCTGGCCATGCGCGAGACCGTCACCAAGGTGCTCGACATGCTGGTCTATGTGCTGGTGTATTTCACCGGCGCGCTGGTGGTGCTGGGGGCCGCCGAGCCCTGGTTGATGGCTCCTCTGGTGCTATGGCTTGCGGGCTACCTGGCATTGATGAGGGTTTTTATCCCCCGGCTGCGCCGAGTGTCCATGGCCCAGGCGGACGCGCGGGCGGTGATGACCGGGCGGGTCGTGGACAGCTACAGCAATATCCAGACGATCAAGCTGTTTGCCGATGCCGGGGCGGAGCGGGCCTACGCCCGGGAAGCCATGGATGGCTTCATGGGAACGGTACATCGGCAGATGCGCCTGGCCACCTGGCTATCGGTGTCGTTGGCGACCCTCAATACCCTGCTGCTGGTGGGTATGGCGGGACTGGTCGTACTGGCCTGGTATCACCGCTGGGTGTCCCTTGGTGAAACGGCGGTGGCGATCGGTCTGGTCATGCGGGTGCGCTCCATGTCCGACTGGATCCTGTGGGAAGTCGCTGGCCTGTTCGAGAATGTCGGCACCGTTCAGGACGGTATCAACACCCTGTCGCGTATCCCCGAAGTGCAGGATCGACCAGCGGCCCCTGCGCTGCGGGTCCAGCACGGCGAGATTCGTTTCGAGGACGTGGTCTTTGGCTACGCCCGGGGAAGCCAGGTGGGCCCCAGGGTGTTCGACGGTTTCGATCTGAACATTTCCCCGGGCGAAAAGGTGGGCATCATCGGCCGCTCCGGCGCCGGCAAGTCGACCCTGGCGTCGCTGCTGATGCGCTTTCATGATCTGCAGGCCGGGCAGATAACGATCGATGGTCAGAATATCGCCGAGGTCACCCAGGCATCGCTGCGTCGACAGATCGGTATGGTGACCCAGGATACTTCCCTGCTGCATCGATCGCTGCGCGAGAATCTGACCTACGGTTGTCGAGACTGCAGCGAAGAAAGGTTGTGGCAGGCGGTGCGTCAGGCGCATGTTCACGAGTTTATCGAGGATCTGGTCGATCCTCATGGGCGTCGGGGCCTGGATGCCCAGGTGGGAGAGCGCGGTGTGACCCTGTCTGGGGGGCAGCGCCAGCGGATCGCCATCGCTCGGGTGTTGCTCAAGGATGCGCCGATCCTGGTGCTCGACGAGGCCACCTCGGCGCTGGACTCCGAGGTGGAAGCGGCAATTCAGCAGCATCTCTATACCCTGATGGAGGGCAAGACCGTCATCGCCATTGCCCATCGTCTGTCGACCATCGCCATGCTCGATCGACTGGTAATCATCGACAAGGGGCGCATCGTCGAGATGGGTGAGCACGAATCTTTGCTGGCCCGGGATGGCCTCTATGCTTCCCTGTGGCGCCGCCAGGTCGGAGGTTTTCTGGGGGAATGATGGACCATGGTCAGCTTGGTGTGATCAAGAAACTAGGCGGTTTAATGCGCGAGTGGTGCGCAAGTACTGCGCAAGTAGCGCAGGGTTGGCTATGATCACTCGTCCATGCCCAAGACAGTCGACGGAATCTGGATGCGCACCTTCCACATGAATGCTCTAGAGGCGAAACGACGACGTGTCCGTGTCAGTTGATCCATCCCCCTTTGTGACGAATGCGTCCGACTCGGGGCGTCGTCGTGCCATTGCGCTCTATGTGACCGCCTTGATGCTGCTGGTCGCCGGCATCGTGTGGACTCTCAGGGGCCAGTATCTGGCCGAGGTGGAGCGTGTGGAGCAACGTCTCGACGCGCGAGCGGAGGTGGTCGAGGCGCTGGTGGCCGAGCCTTTTGACGTCGCGACTCACGCGCTTGCCGGGCTACTGGCTCTCGATGAAATGATCAATCCTGCCGGCAATGGACCGCCGATGGCACCCTTGCTCAGGGAGCGAACCAGGTCCCTTCCCCTGGTAGAAGACCTGGCGATCCTCTCGGACCCGACAAGCGCAGAAGCTCGCTTTTTCGAGGGTTGGTTACCCCAGGATGCGTTTCTTCGACAGTTGGCCGGATTGAGGAGGGGAGAGACCCTGGTCTCGTCTCTGCACTATTCGCCGTCTGCCGGCGAATACCGCATGACCCTGGTGCAACGGAGCACGGCAGAGACCACTCAGATGCATGTTGCCATGGCATCGATCGACCCCGGGCCCTTGGCTGAAGCGATCAAGGGGTTCGGCCTGATGCAGGGAGAAAGCATCGCCCTGGTCGACAGCGAGGCACGGCTGGTGGTCCGCGTGCCTGCGGCTGGGCTGGCGCCGGGAGAATTGGTGTCGCAGGCGGGAAGTCGATCGCTGACCGCGGACGCGCCGGATACGCTTCACTTTCGTCAGCAATCCCCGCTGGATGGTCAGGAGCGGTTGTTCGTGGCGAGGCGAGTGGCCGAACTGCCTCTGTGGCTGGTGCTGGGCTACAGTCACGAGGCGTTGCTGTCGGGCTGGAGCCAGCGCCTGTGGCCACTGGTAGTGCTGGGGGCGTTGCTGGCCCTGCTCGGATTATGGTTGCTGCGTCACGTGCTGGCGCAGGGGCGTGCCCAGCTGGCGTTGCAGGGGGAGGTGGTCGAACGGCAGCGCGCCGAACAGGCCGCCCACCGCCGTGAAGCTCGCTTGAAGGCGTTGATCGGTTCCATGCAGGACCTGGTACTGGTGCTGGATCGCGGTGGCCACTTCTCCTTTGTCCATGCCGGAGACGAAGCCTTGCTGCTGGCACCGCCGGAGGTCCTGGTCGGCAGCCACTACCGCGCCTTTCTGCCGCCGGACATCGCCAGACGTCTGGACGAGGCGCTGGCCGAGGTGGCGGCCAGCGGTGAAGTACGTCGGTTTGATTATTCTCTGACCGTAGGTGGCGGCCCCCGTGACTTCAGTGCATTGATCAGTCCGCTGCTCAGCGGTGATGGGGAGCATGACGGTGTCCTGCTGGTAGTGCGTGATGTCACCCTGGAGCGGTTGCATCAGGCCAACATGAGCATTGCCGCGGTAGCCTTCGAGACCCACCTGGGCATGATGATCACCGATGTCGATGGCCGCATTCTCAAGGTCAATCGGACCTTTACCGACATCACCGGCTATCGCGAAGACGAGGTCCAGGGGAGTCGCCCAGACATCCTGCGCTCGGGGCGACATGACGAACACTTCTATCGACAGCTATGGCAGCGGATCGGCGATACCGGTGCCTGGCAGGGCGAGATCTGGAATCGTCGCAAGAGCGGAGACATCTATCCTCAATGGCTGACCATCAGCGCGGTGCGTGACGAGCGGGGCCAGCTGCGCAACTACGTGGCGACGCTCAGCGACATCACCGAGCGCAAGGCGGCGGAGGAAGAAATTCATCAGCTTGCCTTCTTCGACCCGCTGACGGGCCTGGCCAATCGACGCCTGCTGCTCGATCGACTCGGCGAAAAACTGGAACGTTGTCAGCGGGATGGCTGTTACGGCGCACTGCTGCTCATTGATTTCGATAACTTCAAGCAGGTCAACGATACCCTCGGCCACCACGGCGGTGACGAGCTGCTCAGAGAAGCCGCCCGTCGCTTCGAGTCGGTATTGCGCGAGGAGGATACTCTGGCACGTCTCAGCGCCGATGAGTTCGTGGTGGTCCTCGAAGGCGTGGGCGTGGAACTCGAGACCGCGGTGCGCGTGGCCGATACCGTTGCTCGCAAGCTGCTGAACACGCTGGATATGCCGGTCTGGATCGAAGGACGTCCGGTGTCGCCGAATGCGCGCGTCGGTATCAGTCCGTTTCGCGACGAGGTCTCTCGCGAACGGTTGTTGCAGCAGGCCGACATGGCCTTGTTCCAGGCCAAGAGTCAGACCGCCAGCGACGTCTGCTTCTTCGACCCGGGGATGCAGCGACGGATGCAGCAGCGTGCTCAGCTATACGAAGACCTGCTTGGCGCGCTGGCGCGCTCTGAGCTGTATCTGGTCTACCAGAAACAGGTCGATCAGCTTGATTGTGTCACCGGGGTCGAGGCGCTGATCCGCTGGCGACACCCCGACAGGGGCCTCGTTCCGCCGTCCGAGTTCATTCCGCTGGCCGAGGAGCGCCCACTGATCCATGAACTCGGTCTCTGGGTCATCGAGCAGGCCTGCCTGACGCTGGTGGATTGGGTGCAGCAGGGTGATGACAGCACCAGGACCGTGTCGGTCAACGTCAGTCCCAGGCAGTTTCAGGATCCCGGCTTCGTTGCCCGGGTCAGTGATATCCTCGCGCGCACCGGGGCGCCGGCCCGGCGTCTCAAGCTTGAGGTGACCGAGTCGCTGTTCGTGGCGGATCGCGACGGGGTCGAGCGCACCATGACGCGGCTCAAGGCACTGGGTGTGACCTTCGCGCTGGACGACTTCGGCACCGGCTACTCGTCGCTGGCCTATTTGAAGCGGCTGCCGCTGGACGAGCTGAAGATCGACCAGTCCTTCGTTCGCGACGTGCTCGACAACGCCACCAGCTCCGCCATCGTGGCAAGCACCATTGCCCTGGCGCGCAGCCTGGGGCTTGATGTGATCGCGGAGGGAGTGGAGTCAGCGGAGCAGCGGGACTGGCTTCATCGACACGGTTGCCACCGCTACCAGGGCTTTTTGTACGGACAGCCGGCGCCGCTGTCCGAGCTTGATTTCTCGACCTTGTAAGCGGCGGGCGCGGCCCGCCTGACGAACACCTGATGGAGCCTGCATGACCGCGCCTTTTTTTATCGACGCCTGGTCGTTTGGCCAGGAAGTCCACCAGTTGCCCGAGCCAGCGCCTGGCCCGCTTCAGGCAGGCGCCTGGTACCACTTTCAGCGGGATGCCGAAGCCACCTGCGAGCGCCTCGAGCTGGCAGGAATCCCCGAATCCGCCATCGACGGCGTGCTGGCCGAGGACACCCGGCCGCGCTTCGAGACCCTCGGCGACGGCAACTTCCTGCTGATTCTGCGTGGGGTCAACCTCAACCAGGGTGAGCAGCCCGACGACATGCTCAGTATCCGCATCCTCTATTACGATGGGGTGCTGATTTCCACCCGCAAGCTGCCTTCCCGGGCCATCGCCGACATACGCCGTGAGCTCGAGCAGGGCAAGGGGCCTGACGATCTGGGAGCAGTGGTGGTGGATATCATCGAAAAGCTCCACGAGCGCATCGAGGATTTCGTCGAGCCCTTCGACGCCACCATCGCCGCCCAGGAAGAAGAGCCTGAGGCCGACAACGCCGTCCTGATGTCGCTGAACAAGCGGTTGATCAAGCTGCGTCGCTTCCTCAAGCCCCAGCGCTACGCCATTGAAGCGATGATCGACAGCCTGCCACCGCTGCTTGCCGATGATCGATTCGATCTGGCCAATGCCCGCGACACCATCCAGCGAATCAACGAGTCGGTGGACTTCTATCTTGAGCACGTAGGCATGGTTCAGCAGTACCAGACCCACCAGCACACCGAAAAGGTCAACCGCAACACCTACCTGCTGTCGATCATCTCCGGCATCTTCCTGCCGATCAGCTTTCTGACCGGCCTGCTGGGCGTGAATATCGGCGGCATGCCTGGCGTCGACAATCCCATGTCCTTCGCCCTGTTCTGCACCTTCATGGTGGTGCTGGTGGCGGTGGAGCTGGTGGTGCTCAAGCGCTGGCGTTTTATCTAGGCCCCGTCAGCCACTTGAGCCAGCCGCTTGAGCCAGCCGCTTGAACCAGACGCTTCAGCGACCTTTGGCCGCCGAACGCTGGTCACACCGCGTCGACGGTTAGCCGGGAGCGGCGATGGCCCGTCGCGCCTTCAGCAGAAAGCCAAGGCCCACCAGGGCAAGTCCCGCCAACAGCCCGAACAGGGCGGTATAGCTGCCGAACAGCCCATGTAGCGCACCCAGCAGGGGTAGCCCGACAAGCACACCGCTGTAGGTCAGCACCAGGCAACCGCCGGCGGCGTCGGCCACCCGTTCGGCGGGGGCCAGACGGGTGATCTCGGCCATGAACACGCCGTTCCAGCCAAGCGCCGACAGGCTCATGAGGCACAGCACCGCGACCATTGCCCAGCGCGGCCAGTCGGCGTCCATGGTGGCGATGGCCAGGCCGCTACCGGCGCTCAGGCAGGCCAGCCCCATCAGGGTGATCAGGCGATCGTCGAGGATATCGCCGACAAGGCCCCACAGCACTCGGCCGATGATGCCGAAGACCTGGACCGCGGACATGGTGGCGCCGGCGACGACCAGGCCGACGCCCAGATCCTCGACCAGCAGCGCCACGGTGAAGGCCGAGACCGATAGCTGGATGGCTGAAAAGCAGAGACTCAAGAGGGCCAGGTAGCGCAGCGCCGGGCGCTGCCAGACCACCTGGAGCCCGGCCAGGGGCGTGGTCAGCCAAGGTGTGCGAGGGTCGCGCTCGCGGTCCCAGTGATGGCGCTGAACCTGCAATAGCAGAATACCGATGACGGCGACCAGGAACAGGCAGCCCAGAGCCGCCTGCCAGCCGATAGCCAGCGCCAGGGCGGGGGCGACAAGGCCCGCCAGCACGCCACCGAAGGGCACCCCGGTCTGCTTGAGCGAGAACACAAGGCCCTGGCGGTGACGCGGAGTCACCCGAAACAGCAAAAGCGACGCGGAGGGGTTGGTCAGGCCGTAGCCGAGCCCGGCGATCAGCGAGGCCAGGGCGAAGGTGGCCAGTGACGGCAGGGTCAGCAGTGCCGCGCCGCCGCCAAGCAGCCCCAGCGCCAGCTGGCTGACCCGACAGGGGCCATAGCGTCGGGTCAGCGGCCCGCCGACCAGCGAGGTCAGCATGGCGCCACCGAAGATCAGGCTGACCTGGATACCCACGGTGGCGGTGGAAACCCCCAGCGAGCCTGCCAGGGTCGGCGCGATCGCCGAGGGAAACAGCGCCACCAGCGACGAGAAGGCCAGCACCAGGGTCGTTGCCAGCAGGGCGATACCGACCTGGGGAGGCGGAGAGGGTGGTGAAGAGGGAGCTGGAGAGGGCGCCGTCTGCTGGTTCATGCCCCCGCGTCTGCCCCGGCCAGGCCCTCACGTGGAACCCGCCGCAGGTGGCTTTCGGTCTTGCCGCCGGGCAGTGCCGCGATCAAGTCGGCCGCGTGCAGCAGCGCGCCAAGATCGATGTCACCTGCCATCCCGCCCCCCTGCAGGGCGTAGACCAGGTCTTCACTGGCGGTGTTGCCGGTGGCCCCCGGAGCGAAGGGACAACCGCCGAGGCCGGCGCAGGCGGCGTCGAGTGCGGTGGCACCGTGGCGGGCCGCGAACAGGGCGTTGGCCACGCCCATGCCGAAGGTGTCGTGGCCGTGGAACGCCCAGGACAGGGCGGGGGATCGGTGGCGCTCGGTCAGCTCGGTGAAGTGGTCCGCCACCTGGAAGGGTGTGGCGCGACCGGTGGTGTCGCACAGGGCGACTTCCACCGGCAACTCGCCGGTGATGGCGAGCGCCTTAGTGAGCACCTCATCGACCCGGCGCCAGTCGACCCTGCCGTCGAAGGGGCAGTCGAAGCTGGTGCCAAGGTCCAGGCGCAGGGCGGTGTTGCCCTTGGCGCGCACCGCCTCGACCACACGGGCGAAGGCCGCCAACGATTCATCCACCGACTGGCGCACATTGTTGCGGTTGTGCGCCTCGGACACCGAGACCACGTAGACCAGCTCGCTGACATCGTGCTCAAGCGCAAGCTCGGCTCCCTTGAGGTTGGGAACAAGCGCGGAGAATCTCACATCGCGGCGATGGGCGAAGGCGCGAATCAGCTCGCCGGTGTCCGCCATCTGGGGAATCGCTCGGGGGCTGACGAAGGAGCCGATCTCCATGCGTCGGATGCCGGCGTCGAGCAGCGCCTGGATGACCTCGATCTTGCGCTCTGTCGGCAGCGGATCGGCGATCGACTGGAAGCCGTCGCGCGGGGCGACCTCGACCAGTTCGATCGGGGCGGGTGACGTGGTGGTCATGCGGGAGTCTCCGTCGGGTTCAAGGGTGGGTGGCATCGATGTGATCGGAGCCGTCCGGCGGCGGCAGTGGGGCTCCGCGGGAAAGGCTCGCCAGGGTGTCGATCAGAAACTGAAGGCCGAGTGCGGTAAAGCCGATCGGCAGCAGCGCGTAGGGGATGCCCATGGGGGTGCCGAGGGCGCTGGACACCCGTTCGCCGTACTCGAAGGCCTGGGCCGCCATCAGATAACCGCGCCAGGCGAGGATCGCGCAGAACGTCATCCCGGCAAGACCAGTGAACACTTCCAGCAGCCGACGCGCCTTGGCGGGAAGCTTGTCCTTGAAGAAGGTGATACGGATATGGGCGTCGAAGCGTTGGGCCTCGGCGGCTCCCATCACCGCCAGATACACCAGCAGAAAGGAGTTGATCTCCAGGCTCCAGTGGGTGGGGGCGGAGAAGGCGTAGCGCATGACGGTGTCGTAGCAGATCGACACCGTCATGAACACCAGCACCGCCATCGAGGCCAGGCGCAGGATGGCGAGTACGCCATCCCAGCCCTTGAGGGGGATCCTCTGTGCGTGCGCTTTCATGGCGACCTCAGGCCTGTCCCAGCGCGAGCTTGATGGCGCGTTCGCCGAGTTCCTCACCGACCTCGCCTTTCCAGTGGTCCCATACCTTGTGGGTGGCCTCGTTGAAGGCGGCCAGATCCTCGTCGCTGGGGGCGATGATCTCGACGTTCTCCTCGCGCACCTGGGGCCAGTACTCGTTGGGATAGATATCGTCGTTGCAGTGGCTGATGAAGTTCTCGTCGTACCAGCGGGCGGCATCTTCGAGGATCGCACGGCTGTCGTCGTCGAGGCTGTCCCAGCGGTCACGCAGCATGAAGGGCGCCACCGAGAAGCCGGTGATCGGCAGCTGGTAGCACACGTCCACCTGCTCCTGCAGGCTTCGCCCGATGATGGTGGAGATATTGAACACGCCGGCGTCCACGGTACCGCGCTGCAGCGCCATGTAGGTCTCGGACGAAGGAATGCGCACCGCACCGATGTCGTAGGCCTCCAGCGCCGAGGTGGCCTCGAAGCTGACCACCCTGACCTTCTTGCCGCGAATGTCCTCGAGGCTGCGCACCGCGTTGTCCTGGGTGCTCCAGATGTACTCGGGCTCGAGGATGCCGCCGCCGGAGGTCAGCATGTAGAGGTTTTCCTTGGCCAGCTCCTCATTGATCAGGTCGAACAGCGGGCTGCCCTGACGCAGCCGCTCGGGGTGGCGGTACAGCTCGCCGACGACACCGGGCAGCCCGGTGATGCCGAGGATCGGCAGCGAGCGGGTGATGTAGGAGGTGGTGTGGAACATGAAGTCGATATTGCGCGAGCGCAGCGCGGGAAGCTGTTCGTCGGCCTTGAGCAGTTGGCCCGAGTCGTAGAAATCGACCTCGAGCACGTCGCCGCCGTTGTCGCGCAGGTAGTTGACGAAGCCGGCGGAGCCGTAGGTCAGCGCCTTGTAGGACGGTGGCAGGTAGGTCACGCCGGTGAAGGTGGTGGCGGCGCGGGCATGGCGTGGCATCAGCGCCTGGGGGCCCAGCAGCGAGGCCCCTGCGGTGGCGAAGGCGGTGGTCTTGAGCAGTTGGCGGCGGGTCAAGTTCATGGGAATGTCTCCGTCTTGTCATTGTCGTTGTTGCCCCTGGCCAGCGGGGCGAGTGAATCGGGCCCCTTCAGTGCATCAGGCTCGGTAGCCACAGGCTGATGCTGGGGAAGAACACGAACAGCATCAGCACCAGGAACTGCACCGCCACGAAGGGCAGCGCGCTCTTGATGATCTCCTCCACCGACAGCTCCGGGCAGACCCCCCTGAGCGCGTAGAGGTTGAGCCCTACCGGCGGGGTGATCACCGCGATCTCCAGGTTCAGCACCATGACGATGCCGAACCACAGGGGGTCATAGCCCATGGCCTGGATCAGCGGCAGCAGCACCGGCGTGGTGACCACGATCAGCGAGACCGCATCGACGATCATGCCGAGCAGGATCAGCAGCAGCATGACCGCCAGCAGGATCGCCCAGTCCGGCAGGCCCGAGGCGGTCAGCGATTCGGTCAGCAGCTGCGGCACCCGCACCATGTTGAGGTAGTCACCGAAGATCTTGGCGCAGCCGATGATCAGCAGGATGGCGCCGCTGACTCGTGCGGTGCTGGCCAGGATGCGGCCGAAGGAGGCAAGCGTCAGGCAGCGGAAGATCAGCGCGGCGATCACGAAGGCGCCGAAGGCGCCGATGCCGGCGGCCTCGCTGGGGGTGGCCAGTCCAGAATAGATAGAGCCAAGCACCACCAGCACCAGCAGGGCGGCGTGCCAGATGTGGGCAAGGCTGGCGAAGCGCTCGCGCCAGCTGAAGCGTTGCTCGACACTGGGCGCTTCCTCGGGCTTCAGACTCACCCGGATAAAGATGTAGAGCGACAGCGCCAGGGCCAGTACCACCCCGGGGACGATACCGCCGATGAACAGGTCGGCCACCGATACGCTGGCCACGGCGCCATAGATGATGAAGGGCACACTGGGCGGGATCAGCATCGCCAGGGCGCCGGCGCTGACCACCGCACCGGCGGCCAGCGAGCGGCTGTAGCCGCGCTCGAGCATCTGCGGTACGGCGATCGAACCGACCGCGGCGACGCCGGCCAGGCTCACCCCGGACACCGCGCCGAACACCGCCGAGGCACCCACCGAGGAGATCGCCAGGCTACCCCTGAGCCAGTGCAGCCACCTCACCGCCGCCTGGAACAGGTTGCTGCCCACCGGCGTCGCGCCGAGCAGGTTGCCCATCAATATGAACAGCGGCAGGGCGATCAATTCGAAGGCATTGAGCTGGCCAAACAGCGACGACGGCGCGAAGAAGAACGCCATGGAGCCCCGGGCCATGTACAGGCCGGCGAGCCCGGCCAGCCCCAGGGACAGAAATATCGGCAGGCCGACGGCGATCAATACGATCAGCAGCGCCAGGACGAGTAGGGGTTCCATGCAAGAGCCTCTAGGTTGTTGTTGTCGGCAGAGTGGTCGCTGGTTGGCGGTGCTAGATCACGCTGTCCTTGCGCAGGGCATCGATGCTGTTGTGGTCGAGTTCCAGCCAGTCGCCGAGCACCGCCTCGGTGTGTTCGCCCAGGGCCGGACCGACCTGGCGTACCTTGCCAGGCGTCTGCGACAGCCGCGGAAAGACGTTCTGCATCGGCAGCGGCTTGCCGTGGCGGTCCGGCACCTCGACGATGGAGCCGCGCTCCTTGATGTGCTCGTCTTCGAGCATGTCCTTGGCGGTGTACACCAGGCCCGCCGGGACACCGGCGTCGGCCAGCAGGTCGACGATATGCTGGGCGTCGTGGTGGGCGGTCCAGGCGGCGATCAGCTCGTCGATGGCCTGCTGGTTCTCGCCTCGCGCGCGATGGTCGGCATAGTCCGGATGATCGGCCAGGGTGGGCTGGCCCATGGCCTCGCACAGCCGGCGGAAGACGGTATCCTGATTGGCGCCGATGATGACGTCCCGGCCGTCCCTGGCGGGATAGGCGTTGGACGGCGCGATCTTGGGCAGGAAGCTGCCTGCGCGCTCACGGATCTTACCGGCCCGGGCGTAGTCGGGGATCAGGCTCTCCATCATCGCCATCACCGCCTCGAAGATGGCGCTGTCCACCACCTGGCCACGCCCGGTCTTCTCGCGCTGGTGCAGCGCCAGCAACGCGCCCATGGCGCCCTGGACCCCGGCCAGTGTGTCGCCCAGCGAAATTCCCACCCTGACCGGGGGACGGTCCGGGTAGCCGCTGATGTAGCGCAGTCCGCCCATGGCTTCGCACACCGCCGCGAAACCGGCACGCGACGCGTAGGGACCGTCCTGGCCGAAGCCGGTGACCCGCACCATGATCAGCCCCGGGTTGTCGGCCGACAGGCTCTGGTAGTCCAGGCCCCAGCGCTCCATGGTGCCGGGGCGGAAGTTTTCGATCAGCACATCGGCCTTGGCCGCCAGGCGCCGCAGCAGGTCCTGGCCCTCTGGCTTGCGCAGATCGAGGGTCAGCGACTGCTTGTTGCGGGCGATCACGTTCCACCACAGCGGTTCGCCGCTCTCGTCGGTCTGGCCCCATTGGCGCATGGCGTCGCCCTTGCCCGGTGGCTCGATCTTGACCACCTGGGCGCCGAAGTCGGCCAGTACCTGGCCGCAGGTGGGCCCGGCGATAAGCTGGCCGAGTTCGAGCACCTTGAGGTCGTCCAGCGGGAGTGAGGCGATAAGCTCGTTCATGTTGGAGGTCCGTGGTCAGAGGTCGAAGGTGGAAGATGAAGGGTGAAACGCAAAAAAGGGCCGCGTCGGGAGGATCACGGGGGCGATGAGGTCGCGGTCGAGGTGTCGACGGTCACGTGCAATACCCGCGCGGCCAGCAGATGGGCGCGCATCACGTTCTCCGCCCAGGCGGCGTTGCCGGCGCCGATGGCGATCAGCATCTCGCGGTGGTGCTGCATGCTGCGTTTGAGCGCCGAGCGGTCGTAGCTGGCGAAATTGCGTCGGATGATCGAGGTACGCACCACGCTCTCGAGGATCTGGGCCAGACGCTGGTTGTCGCTGGCCTGGATCAACAGGCGGTGAAACTCGTGGTTGAGCGAGGCCAGCTCGCTGTGGCCCGCACCATCGAGGGGGCTCTCGGTCAGGGCCTCCATGCGCGAGGCCAGGTCGTCCAGATGGGCGAGGGTGTCAGCGTCGATGTGTCGGCAGGCGAGTCCGACCGCCATGGGTTCGAGTACCAGGCGCAGTTCGAACACTTCACGAGCGTCCTTTTCGGTCCACTCGGTCACCCTGGCGCCCTGATGGGGGATGGCCTCGAGCCAGCCCTCTGATACCAGCTCCCGCAGCGCCTCGCGGACCGGGGTACGGCTGACCTCGAGTTCCCGGGCAACCGCCGCCTCACGCACGAATTCGAGCGGTCGATAGGCGCCGTCGAGGATGCGTTGCTTGATGGCTTCATGGACCTGGGCGGTGGCCGTGCGGGCACCGCTGGCTTCGAGCGGGGTGGTCGGAGTCACGAGGAAATCTCTTACATTGCATACAATCATAAGAGTAGAGGGCTTTATGGCTGGGCGAAGTTAGACTTTTGGTCGAAATTGCATGCAGCGGCCGGTGATTCCCCGGTGGTGGACCAGTCCTAGGCGCTGTCCGAAAAGTCGACGAGCGAAGGTTAGACAAGGCAAAAATCGGTGAGAAAGCGCAGTTTACGGGGTGTAAATGAGCATTTTGATCCGATTTTTAACGCCGTATTACCGAGCGCAGGCACTTTTCAGACAAGCCCTAGCCCACCGCGTCGTTGGCCGCGAATACGCTGTCGGCCAGGTAGCGTTCGTCGAACTGGCCGGCATCGGCCAGGGCGGCCGGATCAGGCAGCAGCAGACGATGACGGTTTCGGTGCAGCAGGCCCTCCTCGTCGAGTGCACTGAAGGTGCGACTGACGTGCACCGGGCTCAGCCCCAGCACGTCGGCCAGCATTTCCTGGGACAGTGGCAGACGCAGGCTGTGGTCTTCCTGCCGGCCAGCGGTCTTGGCCAGGCGCTCGTACATTTCCATGATGAAGTGGGCCAGCTTCTGTCTGGCGCTGCGTCGCGACAGGTTGACCAGGCGCTCGGTCAGCAGCACCTGCTGGCGGCTGGCCATGGCGAAGAGGATCGAGGTCAGGGTGGTCGACTGTTGAAAGATGTCGGTCAGACGGGCGTGGGGGAAGCGGCAGATGATGCCGTCCTCGATCATCTGGACGCCGGTAAGACGCTGATGAAAGGCGTATTCGCGTAGCCCGATCACGTCGCCGGGGAGGTAGACCTCCAGGATCTGGCGCGCGCCGTCTTCCAGCTGCCGGTAGGAGAAGGCCCAGCCCTGGCTCAGGGTGAAGAAGTCCTGGGCAGGATCGCGTTCTTCCCAAAGACTATCGCCGGCCTTGACCTCCAGCGGTGACTTCTCGAGCGCGCCCAGTAGCTGGCGATCGCCATCGCTGAGCGGGTGATAGTGGCGAAAATGCTTGACGATGCAGCTGTCCCGGTTCGACACGGCAAGGCTCCTTGCACGACAGGCCCGATGGAGAATGCGTATTAGGGGTTTACGTTAACTCAGGTTATGTCGGCGCGGTAGATACACGCCCAGGATGGGGGTCCATCGCCGAGGTCGGTCAAGGCACAGCGTCTCCGGTCACGGCGATCCATTCTGGAATCGTTACGGAGGCGGAGTCATGACTTACGCACCCAACCAACTGTCGATCCGTTCGGATGATGGCTATCCCACACGGCTTGACGCGCCAATGGGCAATATCGCCCGCCATTGCCCGGTCGTCCATGCGACGCCCGAGCAGCGCCAGGCCGGGCCGCTCGACGAGCAGGAGCTGGCCGCATTCGAAGAACGTGGCTTTCTCTGGTTCGACAGCTTCTTTGAGGCCGACGACATCGAGCCCTTCTTCGATGAACTAAGCGCCATGGAGCGCGATCCCGAGCTGACCGGCAGCGACAAGGTCATCACCGATCCTGTCTCAGGCGCCATTCGTTCGGTGTTCGGCATGCACGAATTGTCCGAGCGCTTCGATCGCCTGACTCGCTCGCCGCGGCTTCTGAAGATCGTCGAGCAACTGCTCGGGGGCGGTGTCTACGTGCACCAGTCGCGGATCAACGACAAGGCCGGCTTCCAGGGCAGTGGCTTCGATTGGCACTCGGACTTCGAGACCTGGCACGCAGAAGACGGCATGCCCGGCATGCGCGCGCTGAGTGTCTCGCTGATGCTCACCGACAACGGCGAGTTCAATGGACCGCTGATGCTGGTACCGGGCTCCCATCGCCAGTTTGTCCCCACCGTGGGACGCACCCCGGACCAGAACTGGGAGACCTCGCTCAAGGCGCAGCACATCGGCGTACCCACCCGAGAGCAGCTGGGACCGATCATCGAACAGCAGGGCATCGAGGCGCCCAAGGGGCCGGCCGGGTCGATTCTGCTGTTCGACTGCAACGCGCTGCATGCGTCCAACAGCAACCTGTCACCGTGGCCGCGCTCCAACCTGTTCTTCGTCTATAACAGCGTCGACAACCGCCTGGTCACCCCCTTCGGCGCCAAGTCCCCACGGCCCGAGCACCTGGCAGCGCGCGAGCGCACGCCGGCACTGGGATGATCCGGTGCCAGCCAATGTCGGTAGATGGCTTCGCCCTTGGGCGTGGCCGCTCCCCATCAAGAGAAAAGAGCCATCAAGAGGAAGCCCCCATGCACATTGGCGACACCCTGCTGATTGCCCGTGATCTGGTCATGGTAGCCGAGGACCAGTTGTCCTCGGGTAACACCGCCGAGATCATCGATACCTCGGCCCTGGTCGAAGGTGACGGTGACGACATACGTCTGCCGCGCTATCGGGTACTGATCGACGAGGTCGGGGAGCGGGATTGCTCCTGCACCATTCTCGAACGCCTCGAATAGTCGGGTGCTGGCGCCTGGTCTGACGATCGGCATCGGCTTCTGTATCGGCTGCGAGTGCCAAAGCCACATGGGGTGACGGCCGGGCCATGCGTCTGTTAAGGATGGAGCACATTCTCGGACGTGGAGGCACGATGACGATTCAGCTCAAGCGGGCCTACGATGCGCCCGCCAACAACGACGGCTATCGGGTGCTGGTGGACAGGCTCTGGCCGCGGGGGATCGCCAAGGACGAGGCGCGTATCGATGAATGGATCAAGGAGGCCGCCCCCAGTGATGACCTGCGCAAGGCCTTTCACAGCGAAGCACTGGGCTGGGGCGAGTTTCGTCAGCGCTATCTGGCTGAGCTGAAGGCGCAGCGGGAAACGCTCAGACCCCTGGCCGAGCGCAGCCAGCAGGACAAGGTCACCTTGGTGTTTTCCTCGAAGGATGAGACCCACAACAACGCCGTGGTGCTCAAGGACTACCTGGCCATGCTGACCGGGTGACATTCGGGCGGACCACCGGGCATCACGGCCTCGAACCTCCGACCCACGCATTACGAATGCGTTGCTCTACCTGCTGAGCTACACCGGCTTGACACCACCTTCTCGATCACCCCGGGCCTACCGCCAGCCCGGCTAGCGGGGTTTCCAGGCGTCCCTGATGGCCCCCCTGTGCGCTAGCCCCGGGGCTCCCTCAGGCGTGTCAGGCCTTCCTGGGCGCTGGAGGCCACCAGTTCGCCTTTTCGATTGTAGATACTGCCACGAGCCAGGCCTCTGGCGCCGCCGGCCCAGGGGCTGTCCATGTCGTACAGCAGCCAGTCGTTGACGGCCACGTCCTGGTGAAACCAGAGCGAGTGGTCGAGGCTGGCGATCTGCAGCTTGGGGTCGCCGAAACGGATGCCATGGGGCACCAGGGCGGTGGTCAGCAGGTTGAAATCCGAGCTGTAGGCGAGCAGGTAGCGATGCAGAGCGGGGTCATCGGGCAGCTCGCCATTGAGCCGGAACCACAACCGCTTGCGTGCGGGCGCGCCGTCCTCGGCGGTGTCTTCCACATGGCGAAATTCGATCGGGTGGCCGGGGAAGCGCAGGATCTCGTCGCTGTCGCCGGGCTCTGTTGCTTCGAGGGCGGGCATGCTGGCCTGGTGGCTCAGGCTGTGTTCCTGGCCATGGAAGGAAGCGCTGCAGAAGAAGATCGGACGGCCCTTCTGGATCGCGGTGATGCGGCGGGTGGTGAAGCTGCCTCCGTCACGAACGCGGTCGACCTGATAGACCACCGGCATGGCGGCGTCGCCGGGACGCAGGAAGTAGCCGTGCAGCGAGTGCACCTGACGCTCCGCCGCGACGGTCTGGGTGGCCGCCGACAGCGCCTGGCCCAGTACCTGGCCGCCGAACAGCTGGGGAAGCCCCAGGTCCTGGCTGCGTCCACGAAACAGGTTCTCTTCCAGCATTTCCAGGCCCAGCAGGTCTACCAGACCCTTCAAGGCGTCCGACATTCGCGTATCCTCCTTGCGCCGGGATAGCCCGGCTAGTTGATGGCGGTGACACGGTGGCGATTGCCGTGCCCGCGACAATGGTTCAGCATTTGCCTGGGCTCAGTGTACGGGAGTGCAACACCTTGCGCAGTGACGAATTTTACATGCATCGAGCGCTGGAACTGGCCGAGCGGGCGGCCCAGGCAGGAGAGGTGCCGGTCGGTGCGGTGGTGGTGGACGCGGCCGGAGAGATCATCGGTCGCGGCGCCAATGGCCCCGTGGCGAGCCATGATCCCAGCGCCCATGCCGAGGTTCAGGCGCTCAGGGACGCCGGGGTGAGCCTGTCGAACTATCGGCTCGAGGGCTGCACGCTGTACGTGACGCTGGAACCCTGCATGATGTGCTCCGGGGCCATCATCCACGCCAGGATCCGGCGTCTGGTCTACGGTGCGGCGGAGCCTCGTTCCGGCATGGTCGAGTCCCGAGCCAACCTGTTCGCCCAGCCCTGGCACTTCCACCAGGTGGAGGTCGAAGGTGGGGTGCTGGCGAGCCGAGCCTCTCGCCTGCTCAAGACGTTTTTTGCCGAGCGCCGATGAGCCTTTGCCGAAGCGCAAAGCACTGAGGCAACGTCGGCGGTGCAGACCAGGGTACTCAAGACTCCCGTTACAGGCGTCGAGCCTCGTTCAGGCGGTGAAGGGCGGTGTGTCCAGGTCCGATGCGCCGTCGACGGTATCCACGAAGAGCTCGACCCGGTCGCGTCCCTGGTGCTTCGCTGTATAGAGCGCCTGGTCCGCCTGCTGTATCAGGCGTGCCAGATCTAGCGGTGCCTGGTCCTGGCATGCCACCCCTAGGCTGATGGTCAGTGGCGTGCCGTCGTGATGAGCCAGCGGTGCCTGTCGGACGGCACGCCGCAGACGCTCGGCCACAGCGCTGGCTTCGGCTAGCCGTCCTTCGGGAATGATCACCAGAAACTCTTCCCCGCCGTAGCGCCCCAGCAGGCCGTCATCCCCCAGGGTCTCCTGTGCAAGTCGACCTACCGCCTTGAGCACTCTGTCGCCTTCGGCATGGCCGAGGCAGTCGTTGATGCGCTTGAAGTGGTCGATGTCGACAAGAATGACGCTCAGGGGCAAGCGCGCCCGCCAGGTCTGGGCGGTGGCCTGAAGGTGACGTCGGTTCGGCAGACCGGTGAGTTCGTCGTGGTCGGCGAGCCAGCTGAGTTGCTGCTGCAGGCGATGGCGAGTGCGGACCTCGCGGCGAAGGTCTCCGTTGGAGCGTGCAAGCGCACGATGCTGGGAGGCCATCTGGTGCTGGCTGAACAATGTCAGATAGAGGAACTGGCTGAACAGCAGACCCAGCATCAGGGTGACAGCCGGAAGACGGCTGCGCAGGCGCGTCAGCAATCGGGTATCGGGGCGCAAGGTCAGCTCGAGCGGTAGATAGGCTGTGTCGACTGTCACCGCCTTATTGTCGGGTCGATGCAGGGGAATGGCGTCGAGGGGAACGGATACTGTCCACGGGGCCGGATGCCCCTCCATGGGCCATTCCTTGATCAGACGGTTATGGTAGGTAAGTCGGACCTGCAGGCTCCCCGCTCCCGAGGGGGGATGCGTATACATATTCTCGGCCATGGCTGACAGTGACAAGGTCGCTGCCAAGTGCCCGAGCAGCTTTCCACCGGGACGGCGAATCGGTAGCGAGAGCGTGATCTTCATCGTCGGTGCAGGAGCGTCGATGGCGAGGGTAGTGATCGGGGCCTCCGGGGGAAGCACCGCGGCAGGTTGAGGCATATCAGTGGACCTGGGGACGACTGTGGTCGCGGGGCTTCGCACATTGCCGCCGGTCACTGCGACGTAGCGCAGCGTCGCAAGGTAGGGAAAGTGGTCGCGAAGAGGTCGCGTCAGGTGCTGCCAGCGTTCGGTAGAGGGCGGGAGCGGCGATTGTTCGAGGAAAACCTGCAAATGTTGCAGTGAGTGTCGAAAGTCATTGAATTCGCTGGCCAGGCGTTCCTCCATGGCACGGCCTTCGCGCTGTCCTAGATATTGCAGTTCGCCATCGGCCTGAATCTCCAGGTACTGCCAAAGTGCCAGGGTTATCACGACCAGAAGTGTCGAAGGCCAAAGCCCACGCCTGAGACTGTCGCGGGTGGGACGCCAGCCGCTTACCACGCCCACCCACTGGCCGGCCAGCAACAGGCCGAGGACGGCGGTGACGGTGAGCGAGTGGGCGTGCAGCAGTGCCGCTGAAGGCAGCCAGCGATGCAGTGGTGTCTGGTCCACCAGCAACAGCAGGAAACAGGACATGTGGAGCAAGGGGACGCCCAGGCTCGAGCGCGTGCGCGCCAGTATCCCCAGGGTCAGCAGCGTCAGCATGACCAGTTCGACCAGCGGAGGGCGCCAGTCCAGCAGAGTCGAAGGCGCTGTCAGCCAACGGAAGGGTTCGGACAGGCGCTCCACGGATAGCCAGTCTTCCGGTGCGCAGGCGCTGAACACCAAACCTAGAAGGCATAGGAGCAATGGCCAAAGCACCAGGGCACTGGTGAGTACCCCCAGGCGTGTCCAGCGCCATTGACCGATGGCTACGATAAGGGCCAGCGCCAGGGTCGTCTGATTCGCCGGCAGAGAGGCTACCCGAGTATCGAGCACGGTGAGGGAGGCGACTGCCAGTGCCAGGGCGAGCAGGGTCAGCCCTTGGCTCAATAGCCGGTAGTGACGAACAACGGGTGTCGAGGTGTACCACATTCAGGCGTTCCAACCCTGGCGGCTCGCGGCCTGACTGGCCGCGCTACGATCAGCTTACCCAGGCGCTGATCGAGGCTCAGGAAGAAGTGCGCCGCCTCGCGCCAGTGGGGTTGACCTGAGTCAGGAGTGCAACAGACCGTTGGGCTCTGTGGCCTCGCTGGGCTCAGCAGCGGGCTTCGCTTCGGCGATTTCCACCCGATTGCGGCCCAGCCGCTTGGCGCGATACAGCGCCAAATCCGCTCGATGCAGCAAGTCCCTTGGCACAACGGGGCCTTCGGTCTGGGTGATCAGACCGATACATACCGTCATGGGACTGCCGTCTTCGTGTTGCACGCCGCAGGCCTGCACCTCGCGCCTCAGGTGTTCTGCCCAGTCATGTACCCAGGCGATATCGCCCTGTGGCAGATAGACCACGAATTCCTCGCCGCCGTAGCGGGCCAGCACGCCCCCCTGTGGAAGCAGTTTCTGCGCGCAGGCGGCGAAGCGCTTGAGCGCCTGGTCCCCGGCTTGATGGCCTTGTTGGTCGTTGATGCGCTTGAAATGGTCGAGGTCACATAACAGCAGACTGAGTGGGTTCTGGCCGGCATCCGTCGGCAGGCTGGCGAGAAAGGTGCGTCGATTGGCCAGGCCCGTGAGGTCGTCGTGTCCAGCCAGCCATTCGATGTTTTTCTGCAGGCGTGAACGACGCCGCATTTCTCGGCGTAGTTCGAGATTGGTATCGGCAATCTGGCGGTGCTGCTGGCGCTGCTGGTGGCGGCTGAACAACAACAGATAGAGCAGTAGAGCCATGATCAGGCCAGTGCACAGCGTTGAACTCGGATAGTGCAGCTTCAGGTGCTCCAGCAGCGGGCGGTTGGGGCGGAGCTCCAGGCTCAGGGTGTGGGACAGCAGACGAACATCGCTGACAAGCTTCCAGGGCGAATTCGTCGCTGACGCCGGTACCCGCCATAGGGTGCTGTCGCCGTCTTTCAATGTCAGCGTCATGGCGTCCGGTATATCGGCGAGCGCGGACAGGAGGTTGGAAGCTAAGGCGTCGAGGCTGAAGACCATGGCGACCGAACCCAGCAGCCGATCACCATCCACCGTGTGGATCGGCAGAAAGTGGATGATGCCCCAGCCTCCATCGGGCAGTGGCAGGATATCCGACGACACCGCGTCGCGCTGGTGAAAGCTCTGCTGCAGCTCTTGCACCCATGGCCTGTCGAGGGTCCCGTCCAGCAACCGGATACCTTGATAGGCCTGGTGCAAGCTATCGTCGGGATAGAGGTGCTGGACCCACCCGGAGGGATCGATGAGGGCCAGCAGAGGCAGCTCCGGGAAGTCGTGCAGAAAGCTCTGGGCTTCGTGGTGCCACATCGATGCCGAGGGCAGGCGTTGATCGATCTCCCAGATCAGATGGAAGCGATGCATGGCTCGAAGGGTATCGTCGATGCGGTCTGTCATCGTTGCCGACAGGCGATCGGTCTCCCGCTGAGCACGTTCGAATAGCTGCCGATTGGCCTCGCTATCCTGCTGGCACCACAGCAGAACCGTTGCCGTGGCAATAAGAAGACCGGGGCCCAGGGCGCGCAACAGGCTCGCCAGGTTGTGGCGCCAGCCGGTCACCACCGCCATGAACTGGGTCAGCAATAGCAGCCCGTTGCCCGCCAGCGCCCACGGGCCTGCAGGTGGCGCCAGCGGCGGCAGTGTCTCGGGCGCCGCCACCTGGTAGGCCAGGCTCCCCCACAGCAGGACGGCGATGGCGTGCAGCAAGGGGGTGCCCAGGCTGGCACGGGTGCGCAGGGCAAGACTCAAGGCCAGGCACGCCAGCAGCAGGCTGTCGGCCAACCCTGGCCACTGCCAGGAAAGGCGTGGGTGGCCAGTATCGAGCGGCGCCGGTGGATCGAAAGTCGCCAGAGACAGCCAGCCCTGGGGCAGGGTTTCGCCGGCCACGCCGATCAGCAGAGCGGCCAACACCGCCACCACCAGCGTCAGACTCAAGCCCAGCCGCTGGCGGTACCAGGCCAGTTGAGCAAGACCGATCAAGCCGCCCAGGACCAGGGTGGGCAAGGTGGTCGAGGCGGTAGTCCCGGCGAGGCTGGCGCAGAGCCCCGCAATGTACAGTGCCAGGGACAACAGCGTCAGCGGGATTCTGAGACGTAGCATGTACCCACTTTCCAGGCGAGGAGCTGGCGGTTGTTGGACGTTGTGGTCAGCGAAATATCTCGCCGAACCGATCAGCGAGAAGAATAGACGTTAGGGGGATTGTGCTGGAAAATGCGGCCAAGTGGGCGCGGAACCATGCCTTTCCTGATGTAGATCAAGGACATCGAGAGGGCGGGTGGGTGTCTGGTTGGCTCCTGGTGTATCAAGTCAGCGCGCCAGATCCGCGCGAGGCCGCGCTCAGGCGGGTGACGTGCACGCCTCGATGCGATTGCGCCCCTGTCGCTTGGCCCGATAAAGTGCCAGGTCCGCGCGATGGAGCAGGTCTTCGGCGATCAGGTCGCCGGCGCCGTGGCTGGCGATGCCGATACTCACCGTCATGGGGCGCCCATCGGCATGCTCAACGCCGCAGTTCATCACGCTCTGGCGCAGGGATTCGGCGATCTCGACGGCCTCGTCTGCGGCCACCCCGGTCAGCAGGGCGACGAATTCCTCGCCGCCGTAACGGGCCAGCACCACCCCTTCGGGCATCGCCAGGCGTCCCACCCGGGCGAAGCGACGAAGCGCCTCGTCCCCCGCCTGATGGCCGAGCTGGTCATTGATGCTCTTGAAGTGATCGATGTCACACAGAAGAACGCTCAGCGGGCGGCACTCCTGCTGTTCTCGCAACGTCGACATGAACAGGCGGCGATTGGGCAGCAGCGTCAGCTCGTCGTGGCCGGCAAGCCACTCCACCTCACGCTGCAGTTCGGTACGATGGCGGACCTCTCGGCGCAGCTCCTCGTTGGAGCGGTACATCGACGAGTGTTGTACCGACATGCGGTGGTGGCCGAATACCACCATGTACAGCAGGTAAGCCAGCAGCAGCCCGATACTGAGACTGGCCACCGGCTGGCGCGAACGCAGGCCCAGCAGGTAGCCGGTGGAGGCGTTCAAGGCGACGGTCAGCTCTTGTTCGTCGAGGGCAAGCAGGCTCAGCGTGGTCCATGGGCCTGGCGACTCGCTGGTCGGCCAGTCGCGGATGGTGTCACCGTCCACGGCGAAGCGCATGCGGATATGCTCACGGTCCAGCAGGGTCTCGGCGTAGAGCTTGTCGGCCAGCACCGGGAGGCTGAGCACCATGGCCGCAGCGCCGGTGACGCGCTGCTGGTCGGGGGAGGTGATCGGCAGGTAGTAGATCATGCCGGGCATCCCCTGCAGCAGTGGCACGACGCCGGTGTGGCCCTCCTGGTTGTCGGACAGTGCCTTCGCCAGTGCGTCGATGTAGGGGCGGTCCACGTCTAGTGCATTGATGCCGATGATCGCCCGGTTGCTGTCATCGCGTGGGTGGACAAGGCGGATGGTACCGTCGGCTTCGATATAGGCGATGTTGAGAAAGTAGCTGAAGTCCTGGTGGTAAAAGGCGGCCTGGCGCTCCCACTCTTCGGCGCTGGGGGCCTCTTCCAGCAGGCTCCAGAAGCTGGCGAAGCGTCTTACTGCCTCCAGGTGGGCCGTTATCTCGGCGCCAAGCTGAGTCGCCAGACGATCCGATTCGCCCTGCAGCTCGTCTTGAAGCTGCTGGTCCACGTACACACGTTGCTGGTTCCAGACAAACAGACTGACCAGCACCAGGGCGAGCGAGGGAATCAGGCTGCGCAGGATGCTGATCCGGGTGTGGCGCCACCCCGAGACCACGCCGACGAACTGGGCGACCAGCAAGAGTGCCAGCAACAGCATGCTGGCGGGGGTGCCTGCCAGGTTCTGCGGCGAGCGGATCTCGTCGGTGATCACCAGCAGCGCTTCGGTGACCAGTAACAGCGCCGCCAGCGCCTGCAGCAGTGGGGCGGCCAGGCTCGCCCGGGTGCGTCCCAGCAGCCCGCCAGTCAGCGCCAGCAGGATGAGCAGCTCCATCAAGGGCGGTCGAAGATCGTCGAGGCCCTGGACCCCGGGTAGCCACGATGCCCATTGGTCGAGCGTGACGTAAGAGATCAGTGCTTCGGGCAGCAGGTAGCTGGCCAGGCCCAGCAGCAGGATCGCCAGCACCGGCAGCAGACACACGACCGACAACCTCACCCCACGCCAGTACCACACTGCCTGGCCGATGCCGGTCAGCAGCAGCAGGGTCCAGCTGGCGCTGTGGCTCTGATCCTGGATCATCGAGGGATCGACGATCAGTCCCGCCGTGGCCAGCAGGATGACCAGCAGCGTCATGGACAGGGCAATTCGAGACATGAAGGCAAGGTGTCCTAGGGCATGGGGGGCACGAGTTCGAAGATCTCGGCGTCGGCTTGATCGGGCAGGCGGGCATTCAGCTGGTGGAACTGCTGCTGGCTGCGATCAACGTAGTCGAGGATCTCGAGATAGCGGCGAATATTCTGCACATAGATGACCGGTTCGCCACCCCTTGCGTAGCCGTGGCGTGTCTTGCTGTGCCACTGGCTTTCCTGCAACAGGGGCAGCGCCTCACGCACATCACGCCATAGATCCGGGTTGCCACCCCGCATGCGGGCGATGTCACGGGCGTCATACAGATGGCCGAGGCCCACGTTGTAGGCCGCGAGCGCCATGTAGAGACGGTCCTCACCGGTGATCGACTCGGGCAATCGCTGTTCGACGCTGCGCAGATAGCGTGCGCCGCCCTCGATGCTCTGGGCCGGGTCCAGCCGGTTCGATACTCCGACTTCTTCGGCGGTGGCGTTGGTCAGCATCATCAGCCCACGCACCCCGGTGGGCGACGTTGCCTCCGGGTCCCAGTGGGACTCTTGATAACCCACCGCTGCCAACAGCTTCCAGTCGAAGTGCTGCGCGCGGGCGGCCTCTCGAAACAGGGCATCGAATCGCGGCAGGCGCTTGTTGACGTGGTTGATGAAGACCCGGGCGCCGACGTACTCGAGATAGTCGTCGTGACCGAAGTAGCGGGCGGTGAGGCGGTCGAGTTCACCCTCTGCGCGAAGCTCGTCGAAGAACGTATTGGCGCGTTCGATCAGCGCCAGACCGTCTTTCCCGGAGAAGGCCCAGGCCATGGTCACCGGCTCGCCGATGTCGAAGCCGTCTTCCACTTCGGGGAAGAACAGACGATTGAGGCGGAACTGGTGGGCGTACACCACCGCAGCGTCCAGCTCGCCATCCTCGATGCGCCTGAGCAGCGAAGCGATCTCCAGGTCTTCCGCTTCCTTCCAGCTGAGGCGAGGGTGCTCGCGCTGCAATTCGTGCATGACGCGGCTGATGCCGGTGCCCTTGGCGATGCCGATGTTCCAGTCCTTGAGGTCATCGAGCGCCTTGGGCGGCTGCAGTCCTCGGCGATACACCACCATCGGCTGCATCGACAGGATCGGGCGCGAAAACACCAGGCCTTCCGCCAGCGGATCCAGCGGCAGGGCGGCCGCGCCGAGGTCGCCCTGGTGGCGCACCGCGTCGAGCACGCTCTGCACATGGTGGTCATCGCTCAGGTTCAAGCTGACCCCGAGGCGGTCGGCGAAGCGACGCATCAGTTCGTACTCGAAGCCGGTAGGTCCCTGGCGCCCCTCGTAGTAGGTAAAGGGGGTATTGCGGGTGTGCACGGTGATGAAATCACGTGCCAGTACTCGCTCCAGGGCAGCGCTTGAGGAGGGGCCGGGCGGCGTCGGCCAGAGCGCCCACAGCAGGCCCAGGCCACTGGTGGCAAGGATGCGCAGGCGCCGCGCATGACGGAAACCGTCCTTCATCGGGGCAAAATCGCTCATGGTGGAGCGCCCACCTTACCCAGCCCACGGGGCGCTGTCATCCGCATCGATTTCTCGCACCCGTCGGTTTCCAGTATCATATGCCGTCTCGCCCGCCGCGGCCCCCTTCTTTTATCGCTGATCTTCAGAGGCTCCTGGATATGCTCGAACTGCGCGGAGCGCCCGCCCTGTCCACCTTCCGTCACGCCAAGCTGCTGGCTCAACTGCGTGTGTCCGTCCCCGAGATCGAGGCGCTGCACGCCGAGTACGTGCACTTTGCCGATCTGGAGCGGGAGCTCGAGGCCACCGAACTGAGCCTACTCGAGCGCCTGCTCGACTACGGGCCGGCACAGCAGGATAGCGATGTGGAGGGGCTTGCGTTGCTGGTGGTGCCACGTATCGGCACCCAGTCTCCCTGGTCATCCAAGGCTACCGACATTGCCCACAACTGCGGTTTGACCCAGATCAACCGCCTGGAGCGCGGCATCCTCTATCGCATCAAGGTGCGCGGTACGCTGAAGGAAGCCCACTTCGACGCCATTGTCGCCGGCCTGCACGACCGCATGACCGAGACGGTGCTGCGAGACAGCTCCGACGCCGCCACCCTGTTCGCCCACCATGAGCCGGCGCCGCTGGGCCAGGTGGACGTGCTCGAGGGCGGCCGTACAGCGCTTGAGGTCGCCAATCGCGAGCTGGGACTCGCCCTGGCCGAGGACGAGATCGACTACCTGGTCGAGGCGTTTGTCGAGCTGGGCCGCAACCCCAGCGACGTCGAGCTGATGATGTTCGCCCAGGCCAACTCCGAGCACTGCCGCCACAAGATCTTCAACGCCGACTGGGTCATCGACGGCGAGGCCCAGAGCCACTCGCTGTTCAAGATGATCAAGAACACCTTCGAGGCCTCGCCGGACGGCATCCTGTCGGCCTACAGCGACAACGCTGCGGTGATCAAGGGCAGCGAGGCGCGTCGCTTCTTCGCCACCCCGCTGACCGGGCGTGACGGTGAGCGCGCCAGCTACGGCGGGGAAGTGGAGCCGATCCACATCCTGACCAAGGTCGAGACCCACAACCACCCGACCGCCATCGCGCCTCATCCCGGCGCGGCCACCGGTGCCGGCGGCGAGATCCGCGACGAAGGCGCCACCGGCGTCGGCGGCAAGCCCAAGGCGGGGCTGACCGGCTTTACCGTGTCCAACCTGCGTATCCCCGAGTTCGTGCAGCCCTGGGAGGCGTTCGACTACGGCAAGCCCGAGCGCATCGTCAACGCCCTGGAGATCATGCTCGAGGGCCCCATCGGCGGCGCCGCCTTCAACAACGAATTTGGCCGTCCCAACCTCACCGGCTACTTCCGTACCTACGAGCAGGACGCCCTCGGTGCCAGCGGCATCGAGCGTCGCGGCTACCACAAGCCGATCATGATAGCCGGCGGCTACGGCAACATCCGCGAGCAGCACGTGGCCAAGGGCGAGATCCCGGTGGGCGGCAAGCTGATCGTGATGGGTGGCCCGGCGATGTTGATCGGGCTCGGCGGCGGTGCAGCGTCGTCGATGGCCTCCGGCTCGTCGAGCTTCGATCTCGACTTCGCTTCTGTTCAGCGCGACAACCCCGAGATCGAGCGGCGTGCCCAGGAGGTCATCGACCGCTGCTGGGCGCTGGGTGACGACAACCCCATCTGCTTTATCCATGACGTAGGCGCCGGTGGTCTGTCCAACGCCTTGCCGGAACTGGTCAAGGACGGCGATCGTGGTGGTCTGTTCAGCCTGCGCGAGGTGCCCAACGCCGAGCCCGGCATGAGCCCGCTGGAGATCTGGTGCAACGAGGCCCAGGAGCGCTACGTGCTGGCGGTGGCACCTGCGGATCTCGAGACCTTCGACGCCCTGTGCCGGCGCGAACGCTGCCCCTACGCGGTGGTCGGCGAGGCCACCGCAGAGCACCACCTGGCGGTGGTGGACGGCCACTTCGACACCCGTCCAGTGGACCTGCCGATGAGCGTGCTGTTCGGCAAGCCACCCAAGATGCAGCGTGAGTTCGAGCGTGCGCCGCTGGAGCTGCCCGGTGTGATGCTCGACAACCTGGACCTGCGCGAGGCGCTGGATCGGGTGCTGCGTCTGCCCACCGTGGCCTCCAAGAGCTTCCTGATCACCATCGGCGACCGCTCGATCACCGGCCAGGTCGCGCGTGACCAGATGGTCGGTCCCTGGCAGGTGCCGGTGGCCGACGTGGCGGTGACCACGGCAAGCTTCGATACCCACGCCGGTGAGGCCATGGCCATGGGCGAGCGCTCGCCGGTGGCGCTGATCGACCCCGCCGCCAGCGCACGCCTGGCGGTGGCCGAGTCGATCACCAACCTGGCCGCTGCCCCGATCGCCCAGCTTGGCGACATCAAGATGTCGGCCAACTGGATGAGCGCGGCGGACCATGAAGGCGAGAACCAGGCGCTGTATGACGCCGTGCACGCCGTCGGCATGGAGCTGTGCCCGGCGCTGGGCATCGCGGTGCCGGTGGGCAAGGACTCCATGTCCATGCGCACCGCCTGGGAGCAGGACGGTGAGCAGAAGGCGGTGACCTCGCCGCTGACCCTGGCGATCACCGGCTTCGCTCCGGTCACCGACGCCATGAAGACGCTGACCCCGCAGATTCGCCTCGACCAGGACGAGAGCGACCTGCTGCTGATCGACCTGGGCGCCGGCAAGAATCGTCTGGGCGGCTCCGCCCTGGCCCAGGTCTACGGTCAGGTCGGCAACGACTGCCCGGACCTGGACGACGCCGAGGACCTCAAGGCGTTCTTCAGTGTCATCCAGGGGCTCAACGCCGACGGTCGACTGCTGGCCTACCACGACCGCAGCGACGGTGGCCTGATCGTCAGCCTGCTGGAGATGGCCTTCGCCGGCCGCGCCGGGCTCGAGATCAAGCTCGACTGGTTGATCGACGAGGCCGCCGAGGCGGTGGACGCGCTGTTCAGCGAGGAGTTGGGGGCGGTCATCCAGGTCAGCCGTGAGCACACCGAAGAGGTGCTGGCCCAGTTCGCCGCCGCCGGTATCGAGACCTGTGGCGTCATCGCCCGTCCGCGCTACGACGACCAGATCCGCGTGACCCTGTTCGAGGAGCCGTTGCTGGAGACCACCCGGCAGCTGACCCAGCGCACCTGGAGCGAGACCAGCTACCGCCTGCAGGCCCTGCGCGACAACCCCGAGTGCGCCAAGAACGAGTTCGACAACCTGCTCGACACCCGTGACCCGGGCCTGAGTGCCAGCCCGACCTTCGAGGTCGACGAGGACATCAGCGCACCCTTCGTCAACAGCGCACGTCCGCGTGCCGCCATCCTGCGCGAGCAGGGCGTCAATGGTCACCTGGAGATGGCCTGGGCCTTCGACAAGGCCGGCTTCGAGGCGGTCGACGTGCACATGAGCGACCTGCTCGAGGGACGTGTCGGTCTCGACGAGTTCAAGGGGCTGGCCGCCTGCGGTGGCTTCTCCTACGGTGACGTGCTCGGCGCCGGCGGTGGCTGGGCCAAGTCGGTGCTGTTCAACCCCCGTGCCCGCGAGCAGTTCGCCGACTTCTTCGCGCGCGAAGATAGCTTCGCACTCGGCGTGTGCAACGGCTGCCAGATGCTGTCCCAGCTCAAGGAGCTTATCCCCGGCGCCGAGAACTGGCCGCGCTTCGTGCGTAACGAGTCCGAGCAGTTCGAGGCCCGAGTGGCCATGGTGCAGGTGGAGAAGACCCCGTCGATCCTGCTGGCCGGCATGGAAGGCTCGCGCCTACCCATCGCCGTGGCCCATGGCGAGGGCCGCGCCGAGTTTCGCGATAGCGCCCACCTGCGCAGCATGCAGGGCTCGGGCCAGGTGGCCCTGCGCTATATCGACAACTACGGCCAGTGCACCACCCGCTATCCGGCCAACCCCAACGGCTCGCCCTCCGGTATCACCGGCCTGACCACGCCGGATGGCCGGGTGACGATCATGATGCCCCACCCGGAGCGGGTGGTGCGTGCCGTCACCAACTCCTGGCGGCCGGCCGAGTGGAGCCAGGACGGCGCCTGGCTCAGGCTGTTCCGCAATGCCCGGGTGTGGCTGGGCTGATCCTCCAGTCCCTCCAGACCCACGACAACGCCGCCTGCGGGCGGCGTTGTCGTATCCGGGACAACGTCAGGTGTTGTATCGAGCGGCGTCAGGTGCCAAGTTGAAGTTCCCGCTTTCGCAGTTTCGCCCCCTTTATCGATCACCTGACCGGCCACCTTATCGACGGAGCTTCCATGTCCTCATCCACCCAGCGCAGTTTTCATGACCGCTTGAGCGTTTCCCTGATCGACCATGTGGCACGGGTTCACCTCGAGCGGCCCGATCGCCACAACGCCATGGATCCGCCGATGATCGACGCCCTGCTCGAGGTTCAGCGCTGGCTCGGCGAGCGGGTGGGCCTGCGCGCCGTGGTGCTTACCGGCGAGGGCGAGAGCTTCTGTTCGGGACTGGACGTGGCCTCGGTGGTGGCAAGCCCCGAGCGCGTGGCCTGGCTGCTGACGCCGGACGCCAGTGGGGTCAATCCGGCCCAGCGCCTGGCGCTTGGCTGGCGTGACCTGGGGGCGCCGGTGGTAGCGGCGCTGCATGGTCACGTCTTTGGCGCCGGCCTGCAGATGGCGCTGGGTGCCGATCTGCGTATCGTTCACCCGGAGGCGACGCTGGCGCTGCCGGAGATCGAGTGGGGGTTGATGTCGGATATGGCGGTCAGCGTCACCGCCGCCGCGCTGCGCCAGGACGTGATTCAGGATCTGATGCTGACCGGCCGCCATCTGGCCGGCGACGAGGCCATGGTGCTGGGGCTGGCCTCGCGGCTGGACGAGGACCCGCGCGAGGCGGCCTTGGAGCTCGCCGTGTCCATGGCCCGGCGCTCGCCCAAGGCGGTGGCCGCGGCGCGTCGGCTGTGGCGAGAGGCGCCGCGCCTGGATGAGCGCGGACGCTTGGCCATGGAAGCCGAACTGCAGCGCAACCTGCTGGCCGGGCGCGAGCAGCGAGAAGCGACCCGGGCACGCCTGGACGGGCGCCCACCACGCTTCGATTGAGCGCCGGCGGCCTATGCCGCAAGCCAATGACAAGGCCCTCGCGGGTATTGCCCGCGAGGGCCTTGTCTTGCAGTCACCTTCCGATAGGGGTCAGGTTCCGGTGGCCCCCTTGACTGGCGACGGAGGATGGATACGGAACAGGGTGGCGTAGATCACCGGCAGGATGACCAGGGTCAGCAGGGTGGCCGCACCCAGACCGAACACGATGACCACCGCCATGGAGGCGAAGAAGGCGTCGCCGAACAGCGGGATCATGCCCAGCATGGTGGTGATCGCCGCCATGGACACCGGCCGTACCCGGCTGATGGCGGCGGCCATCACCGCATCGAAGGGCGCCTCGTACAGCGGCATCTGGATCTTGATCTCCTCGACCAGCACGATGGCGTTCTTGAGCACCATGCCGACCAGGCTCAGGGTGCCGAGCAGCGCCATGAAGGTGAAGGGGGCGTTGAAGGTCAGAAGACCGCCGACGATACCGATCACGGTCAAGGGCACGATGGCCCAGATCGCCAGCGACTGGCGCAGGTTGCCGAACAGCAGCATGGTCAGGATGAACATGCCGAGGATGCCCAGCGGCAACAGCTTGAACAGCGCCTTCTTGGCGTCACGCGAGGTCTCGTCCTCGCCGCCCCAGCCCAGGTGGTAGCCCTCGGGAAGCTCGATGGCCTCGATCTGGGGCTTGAGCCGCGCAAGGATATTGGCCGCCGTCTCGCCGGACAGCGGTAGCGGCTCGGCGTAGACCGCCAGCATGCGCTGACGGTCGCGACGCTTGATCAGCGGATCATGCAGCTGGGTCTCGAGCGGCCCCAGCACACTGCCGGCGCTGATGTAGGTCTGCTGCTCGGCGCTCCAGACGTTGAGGCTGGCGATGTCGTTGAGGCCGTAGCGCTCTTGCCGTTCATCGCGCAGCACGATGGGGATCAGGTCGGAGCCCTCGCGGTAGACGCCGGCCATCTGGCCGTCGTTGTGGATCAGCAACGCCTGGTGCAGCGCCTGGCGGGTGACGCCGACGCGCCGCGCCTGCTGCTCGAGAAACTCAGGCGTCAGCTCCTCGACCCGATTGCCCCAGGACAGGCGGATGCTGTCGACGAAGGGCTCGGCGCGGAACACCTCGCTGACCTCGGTGGCGAGCTTGCGCAGGGTGTCCGGGTCCGGGCCGTACAGGCGCGCCTCCAGGCTGGCCTTGGCCGCAGGACCGACCTGCAGCGCCTGGACCTTGTACTGCACCTCGGGATAGTCATCGCGCAGCAGGGTGATGATCTCGGCCATGCGGCTTGCTCGGCTGTCGAGATCCTCGGTCTCCACGATCAGCTGGCTATAGCTCGCGTAGCGGTCCTCGGGTGAGTAGGTCAGGGTGAAGCGCTGTGCGCCGCCGCCGATCACACTGGTTACGTGGGTGACCTGGTCCATCTTCGCCACCTGGGCCTCCAGGCGCGAGGCCACCCGCTCGCTCTCGAGAATGTCGGTGCCCTCCGGCATCCACACATCGACGAAGAACAGCGGTGTGGTGGAATCCGGGAAGAAGGCGTTCTTGATGTTGGAGGACAGCGCGAAGGCGCCGACCAGAAGGCCCACGCAGACCGCGATGGTCAGCCAGCGAAAGCGAATGCCCTTGTCGACCAGCCAGCCGAACAGCTGGAAGATCACTCCCTTGTAGGGATCCTCGTGACTGTCGCCGTCGCCGATCTCACGATCCTTGAAGAAGATGTCGAAGAAGAAGGGGGTCAGCGTTAGGGCGGTGATCCAGCTCAGCAGCAGCGAATAGAACAGCACCCAGAACAGCGAGCCCACCAGTTCGCCGGTGGCGTCCGGCGACAGGCCGATGGGGGCGAAGGCGGTGATGGCGATGGCGGTGGCGCCGAGCAGTGGCAGCCAGTTCTGGCCGGCCACCTCCTTGGCTGCCTCGAGCTTGCTCTTGCCCTTGCCAAGGCCGATCAGCATGCCCTCGGTGACCACGATGGCGTTGTCCACCAGCATGCCCAGGGCAATGATCAGGGCCCCCAGCGAGACCTTCTGCAACTGCAGGCCGTGGGCGGCCATCAGCATCAGCGTGCCGAGGATGGTGATCGACAGGATCAGCCCCATCAGAAGGCCGGAGCGCAGGCCCATGAACACCAGCAGCACCACGATGACGATGCCCACCGACTCCATCAGGTTGATGACGAAGCCGGACACCGCTTCCTTGACCACCTGGGGCTGGTGGTAGACCGGGGTCAGTTGCATACCCAGCGGCAGGCGGGATTCCAGTTCGGCCAGGCGGGCGTCCACCGCTTCACCAACCTTGACCACGTTGACCCCGGACACGAACGACAGGCCAAGCGAGATCGCCGGCTTGCCGTCGGCATGGTAGAGCTGGCCGGGACGGTCGGTGAGCGCGCGCGTCACCGTGGCGATGTCGCCCAGGTGCACCGGGTTGGCGCCGGGGCGACCGACGATCAGGTCCTCCAGCGCCTCGACGCTTCTGAATTCGCCGCTGGGCTGCAGCGAGATGATCTTGCCGTGTCGACGCACGCTGCCGGCGTCGGCTACCGCGTTCTGGGCGTTGAGCAGGCCGATCAGCGCATCCGGGGGAATGTTCAGAGCCTGCATGCGCTCGCGGTTGAGCGAGATGGTCACCTGCTCCGGGCGATCACCGGCGATCACCACCTTCTTGACGCCCTCGATCAGGCGCAGTTCGCGCTGCAGGAAGTCGGCCTGATTCTTCAGGTCGTAAAGGCTGTAGTCATCGCCGGATAGATTGAACAACAGACCGTAGACGTCGCTGAAGTCGTCCACCACCAGCGACTCCGAGGTGCCGGGGGGCAGGCCCGCCTGGGCATCGCCGATCTTGCGCCGAAGCAGGTCCCAGTACTGGGGCAGGGCAGTGCCCTGGACGTCGGTGTCGAGCTCCACGGTGATCTGGGAGAGCCCGGCGCTGTTCACCGAGCTGACCCGCTTGAGGTTGGGGATCTCCTGGATCGCCTTTTCCAGGCGCAGCGTCACTTCTTCCTCGACCTGCTGCGGGTTGGCGCCGGGGTAGGCGGTGCTGACCAGCGCCATGCGGATGGTGAAGTCGGGAAACTCCAGCTGCCCCAGGCCCAGAAAGGAGACGATACCGCCCACCGACAGCAGGATCGTGACCATCCAGCTGATGGTCTTGTTGCGCAGAAAATAGCCGACCATGACCTAGAGCCCCTCTTCCTGGGTCCAGGCGGTGACGCGAAGACCTTGGCGCATCAGATGAGCGCCGGCGCCGACCAGTCGGTCGCCGGCCGCCAGGTCGCCGGCGATGAATATGCCGTCGTCGCTGGCGGTGCGGACCTGTACCGGTACCGCTTCCACCTTGCCCGAGGCTTCGTCGTCGGCGATATAGCGCCACACCACCGTGGCCTCGGGGTCGTCCTCCAGGGTGACCACGGTGCCCAGCGGCACCCGCCACAGGCCGTCGCTTTCGCCGGTCAGGGCGTTGAGGTCCATCGATACCACGGCGCTCATGCCGGCCAGCACGTAGACGTCGTCCGGCGTCGGCAGGGTCAGGGTGACGGTGTAGCTGAGGGTGCCGCTGGAGGCGCGGGTATCGTGCTCCTTGTAGCGCGCGGGGAAACGACGCTCGTCATCGCCGAAGCGCACCCAGGCGACGCTGTCGGCCTTCTCGAGGGCGGCACGCACGCGTTCCAGATCGAGCTGGCGGATCTGCTGTTCGGGCAGGTCGAAGGTCACGTCGATATTGCCGGGCTGCTGCAGCACGGCGATGGTCTGCTGGGGGGCCACCACCTGGAAATTGTCCACCGGCACGCTGGCGATGACGCCGTCGAAGGGCGCCTTCAGCTCGGTGTAGCCGAGCTGATCCTTGGCCAGGTCGAACTGGGCCTGGGCCGACAGGAAGGCCGCCCGGGCTTCATCGAAGGCGGCGCGGCTGATGGCGCCTTTTTCCAGCGATATCTGCATGCGGCGGTAGGTCGCCAGCGCCAGGTCGTAGCTCGACTGGGCGTTGGACAAGGCGTTGCGGGCGTCGCGGTCGTCGAGCAGGGCGATACGTTCGCCACTGGTAACCGCCTGGCCGGCCTGGACGTTCAACTCCTTGAGTTCCCCGCCGATGCGAAAGGCCAGGTCGGTGCGTTCGGAGGCCTCGACCACGCCGGGGTAGCGAGTCAGGGACCGATTGCCCATCTCGTCCAGGGTGAGCAGCTTGACCGGGCGGGTGACCTGCTTGGCCAGGGGCGGATCTCCCTCGGAGCAGCCCTGCAGCAGGGGCAGACCGGCAAAGACGAGCAGGGAGGCCATCTGACAGAGTTGGCGAAGCGACATGGCTGAGTCCTTGAAGACGGAGCCGCTTGACGTGCGGCGTGACTCGCCGAGGCCGGTGCCCCAGGGCTGCCCGGAGGGTGGGGAGGGTCCGGCCCTGTTGTGGAGCATCGAGCGCTTGGCGTAGAGTGCGTCGGTTCGACGCGCAGGCGCCTATGCTACTGGCGCCGAGTGCACGCTGATGTGTCGTGGATCAATATTTGCCGAACCCTGCAGAGGAAAGGCGTCGTCATGCCCCAGACCGAGCCCCGGCTCCCGCCATCGTCGCCTCCCGCCCCCGCAGGGCCAGAGCTGCGGCCCTATCAGCACGAGGCGGTGAAACGCGTCGTCGGGCACTTTCGCCAGTCCGACGAGCCTGCGGTGGTGGTGTTGCCCACCGGCAGCGGCAAGTCCCTGGTCATCGCCGAACTGGCCCGCCTGGCCCGGGGGCGGGTGCTGGTGCTGGCCCACGTGCGTGAGCTGGTCGAGCAGAATCACGCCAAGTACCTGGCCTACGGCCTCGAGGCGGACATCTTCAGCGCCGGACTCGGGCGCAAGGAGAGCGCCCGCCAGGTGGTGTTCGGCTCGGTGCAGTCGGTGGTTCGCCACCTGGACGCGGTAAGTGACGAGCAGAACGCCAATGGCCCCTTCACCCTGCTGGTGATCGATGAGTGCCACCGGGTATCGCTGGACGCGGACTCCTCCTATCGGCGGGTCATCGACCATCTGCGTTCTCGCAATCCCTCGCTCAAGGTGCTGGGATTGACCGCGACGCCGTATCGACTGGGCCAGGGCTTCATCTACCACCGCCACCACCACGGCATGGTGCGCGGTGACGCGGACAGCTTCTTTGGCGACTGCGTGTTCGAGCAGCCGCTGCGGCTGATGGTGCGCCAGGGCTACCTGGCAAGCCCGCTCAAGGTGGATGCGGCGGTGGCCCGCTACGACTTCTCGCAACTGGCGCGGGGGACCGGCGGGCTATATCGCGAGGAAGAGCTCAATCGTGTGGTGGCCGGGCACCGGGCCACGCCGGGCATCATC
This sequence comes from Halomonas sp. H10-59, assembly GCF_040070555.1. NCBI lineage: Bacteria > Pseudomonadati > Pseudomonadota > Gammaproteobacteria > Oceanospirillales > Halomonadaceae > Halomonas > Halomonas sp. H10-59. The sequence continues at coordinate 3,793,479 of NZ_CP098828.1, read as the reverse complement.
GCCGAGGTGATCGAGCGGGCGCGGCAGCGCGAGGGGGTCATGCTGTTTGCGGCAAGCGTGGCCCACGCCGAGGAGATCCTCGGTTATCTGCCGGCACAGATATCGGCACTGATCACTGGCGATACCGACAGTGACGAGCGCACCCGGCTGATCGAGGACTTCAAGGCGAAACGGCTCAAGTACCTGGTCAACGTCTCGGTGCTGACCACCGGCTTCGATGCGCCCCATGTGGACCTGATCGCGATCCTCAGGCCCACCGAGTCCGTCGGCCTGTACCAGCAGATCGTCGGGCGAGGGCTCAGGCTCTCGCCCGGCAAGCGCGACTGTCTGATCCTCGACTACGCCGGCAATCCCTGGGACCTGTATGCGCCGGAGGTGGGCAGTCCGCGGCCGGACAGCGACAGCGAGCCGGTGCAGGTGCCCTGTCCGCTGTGTGGCCACGCCAACCTGTTCTGGGGCAAGCGCGACGGCGAGCTGGTGATCGAACACTTCGGCCGTCGCTGCCAGGGCCTGGTCGACGCCGAAGGCAGGGCGCTGGCCGCCGCCGAGCCAGGGGCGCGCCAGTGCGACTTTCGTTTTCGCTTCAAGACCTGCGGCGACTGCGGCGCCGAGAACGATATCGCCGCCCGACGCTGCCATGGTTGCCAGACGCTGCTGGTGGACGCCGATGACAAGCTGCGCGAGGCCTTGAAGCTCAAGGACGCCAGGGTGCTGCGGGTCAGCGGCATGCTGCTCGAGTCCACCGTCAATGGGCGCGGACTGCCGCGGCTCAAGGTCACCTACCATGACGAGGATGGCGCCACCCTGGCCGAGTGGTTCGCGTTGGAGACGCCCGCCCAGCGGCGGGCCTTCGAGGCGGTGTTTCTGCGTGATCACGCCCGGGCGCCCGGAGTGCCCTGGTCGCCGACGTCACCCGATCAGGTATGTCGCGAGCAGCAAAGACTCAGGGCCCCGGATTTCGTGGTCGGACGCAAGGTGGGGCGTCACTGGCAGGTGCGTGAAAAGCTGTTCGACTATCGCGGCCGCTATCGCACCGCCGACAGCGCCGACTGACGCGCCGCCTGAAGTGCCGACTGAAGCACCGACTGGGCCTCGCTGATTTAGCCAGATCGCGCGGAGCTTGATAGACTGGGGGATTGGTGGCGCCTCGGTCCAAGCGGCCGCATCCTCCCTTGTTCATCGTAACCACTACCATGGCAACCCAGGTCCCCCACGCGTGAGCGACTCGCCGACGACACAACAACCCCAGGGTGGGACTGACGAGGAAGGTGCAGCGACTCGGCCTGACGCCGAGGGCGATTTCGATGCCCAGGCTCAGGTCCAGGCCCAGGCCCAGGCCGGTGCGGCCCCTCGCGCCGAGGTCGAAGCCCACGCCCAGGTGCTGGGACGCCTGTTCGATGAGCCGATCACCGAGCTGCCCGAGGATCTGTACATTCCCCCGGAGGCGCTCAGGGTCTTTCTCGAGACCTTCGAGGGACCGCTTGACCTGCTGCTCTATCTGATTCGCCGGCAGAATCTGGATATCCTGTCGATCAACGTGGCCGCCATCACCCACCAGTACATCGAGTACGTGGAACTGATGAAGGCCATGGAAATCGAACTGGCCGGCGAGTACCTGCTGATGGCGGCGATGCTGGCCGAGATCAAGTCGCGCACCCTGTTGCCGCGCCCGCCCAGGAGCGAGGACGGTGACGAGGACGAAGACCCCCGCGCCGAGCTGATTCGCCGTCTGCAGGAGTACGAGCGGCTCAAGCTCGCCGCCGAGGCCCTGGCGGAGTTGCCCCGGGTTGGACGTGACTGGTTTCCCGCCCGGGCGGCGCTGCCCCCGGTGGAGGCCCGGGTCATCCACCCGGACGTCGAGCTCGATGAATTGCTTGGCGCACTGGCCGGCATTCTGCGCCGGGCCGAACTCAACCAGGCCCACCAGATCGAAAGTGAAGTGCTGTCGACCCGGGAGCGCATGCTGGCGATCATGGAGCGCCTGACCCATGAGCACTACACCCCCTTCGAGGCGCTATTCTCGCTTGATGAGGGCAGGGCCGGGGTGGTGGTGACCTTCATGGCGATCCTGGAACTGGCCAAGGAGGCGATGATCGAAATCGTCCAGAATGCGCCGATGTCACCGATCCACGTCAGGGCGAGGTTGGCCGAGGACGGCGACGAAGATCCGTACGAAGGGCTTGAGGACGAGGGCGAGAGCGCCTTCGACGACGAAACCTTCGACGACGAAACCTTCGGCGATACCTTTGGTGATGCCTTTGATGATAGCGCCGCCGAGGACAGCGCTATTGACGACGAGGCGGGCGACGACAGCGCCTTCGATGATGCTGGTGAACCGCATGGGCGTATCGGTCAGTCGGTTGACAAGACACAGGGAGATGAGCCCGCATGAGCGTGATGGAGACGCCCGATGCGTTGGACGACATCGTCGAGGCGGCGCTGCTGGCCGCCGGCCAACCGCTGGCGCTGGACCGCCTCGAACAGCTGTTCGATGAACACGAGCGCCCGCCGCGACGGGCGCTCAAGGAAGCGCTGGAGCGATTGTCCGAGCGTCACCTGAGAGGCGCCATGGAGCTGATCGAGACCGCCTCCGGGTACCAGCTGCGCATTCGCCCGCGGCTGGCCAACTGGGTCGCCCGGTTGTGGGATGAACGCCCCCAGCGCTATTCCCGGGCGTTGCTGGAGACGCTGGCGCTGATCGCCTATCGTCAGCCGGTGACCCGGGGCGATATCGAGGAGGTCCGCGGGGTCACGGTGAGTGGCTCGATCATGCGCACCCTGCTCGATCGTGGCTGGATTCGCGTGGTAGGGCACCGAGACGTGCCGGGACGGCCGGCGGTGTTCGCCACCACCCGTGGCTTTCTGGACGATTTCGGTCTCAAGACCCTCGACGAACTTCCACCGATGCACGAGCTCAAGCAGTTCGAGCAGTTCGACACCGAGGACGAACCACCGCCTCCGCCCTCGGCGCTGCTGGCCCAGGCCGACGAGCCGCTGGACGACGATGGTGAGACCGCCGAGGGTGAAACTGCCGAGGGTGAACCCGCTGAAGATGGAAGCGCTGAAGTTGGCAGCGCTGAAGCTGCAACCGAAAGAGGCGAGACCGAGGAAGGCGAGGCATCATCGCCCGATAAGGATGAAGTGACGGCTTCCCGCGAGGAAGCCGAGACGACGGCGGGCCAAACGCCCGACGTCAATCAACCGACGGCCGGGACGGCCGACGACGAGCACGCCGGGATGGCGTCCGAACGGGCTCGCCTGAGCTTTGCCGATCTGGAAGCCAGGCTGTCCGAACGCGCCCGGGGCCGCGTCGATGATGACGCTGCCTCGGGGGTGGAACCCACAGAGAGTGAGAACGACGAATGACGACCACCAGCGAAAAACTGCAGAAGGTGCTGGCGCGTGCCGGCCTAGGATCCCGCCGGGAGATGGAGGCCGCCATCGCCGATGGCCGGGTCAAGGTCAACGGCAGCGTGGCGACCCTGGGCGACCGAGTGGAGGCCCGTGACCGGGTCAGTTTCGATGACCGACCGATCACCCTGCGCGCCGCCGACGAGGTGCCAAGGCGGGTGATCATGTACAACAAGCCCGAGGGCGAGCTGTGCACGCGCAAGGATCCAGAGGGGCGGCGTACGGTATTCGACCGCCTGCCGCGCCTCAAGGGCGAGCGCTGGATCGCGATTGGCCGCCTGGACATCAACACCAGCGGGCTGTTGCTGTTCACCACCGACGGCGAGCTGGCCAACCGGCTGATGCATCCTTCCACCGAGATCGAGCGCGAATACGCGGTGCGAGTCATGGGGGAGGTCAAGCGTGAGCACGTGGTAGCCATGGTCGAAGGCGTGATGCTCGAGGATGGTCCGGCACGCTTCAGCGACGTCCAGGAGTTCGGTGGCGAGGGCATCAACACCTGGTTCCACGTGGTCATCATGGAAGGCCGCAACCGCGAGGTCAGGCGTCTGTGGGAGTCCCAGGGGCTGACCGTCAGTCGCCTCAAACGGGTCCGCTACGGCAACATCTTCCTCGACAAGCGGGCCAAGGCCGGCGAGTGGACCGAGCTTTCTCAGGACGAGGTCGACGACCTGGCCGGACTGGCGGGACTAGAATCGCGCAAGGTGCCTGAGTTGACGCCGGACGAGAAGAATCGCTGGAGCCGCGACAAGAACAAGCGTCGCCCGGTGCACACGATGAAGCGTGGCGGCAAGCCGGATCGCGGCGACAAGAAGCGCTAAAGATACGGTAATCGAAAAAAACACTTGCGTCGAAAGGGGCATATCCGTAATATCTGCACCCGTTCGGAAGGGTCGTTAGCTCAGTTGGTAGAGCAGTTGGCTTTTAACCAATTGGTCGTAGGTTCGAATCCTACACGACCCACCATCCGAACCTGTGCATGGTCAGGACGATGTCCTGTCATGATCGGGTCGTTAGCTCAGTTGGTAGAGCAGTTGGCTTTTAACCAATTGGTCGTAGGTTCGAATCCTACACGACCCACCAGATTCACGGCCCTCGCTGCTTGCAGCGGGGGCCGTTTTTCGTTTGCGCAGTCCGCGGTTAGAGTCGCCGCCGCAGCCACGACGGCGCTGTCAGCCTGAACAGGCCATCCCTCAAGCGGCGCAAGTACGCCGCGCCGACGGCGTCGAGCCGATGCCATCGTGTCGGCAGGGAGTCGAGAACAGGTATGCCTCAGGCGCAATCTTGCGCCGATGCCATGCGTGGAGACTCGGCATAACCGTCCGCCTGCGTTAAACTGTCAAGTGACTCGCCGCTGCGATAGACGCATGGGCGAGGGAGAGAACCACCGGCAGCGGGTCTGGAGCGGCAGTGACGCCTTTCCAGCGCCGCATCAGGAGTCGCAGCTGGCGCTATCGGCGCCGGGCTCCACGCTCGAGGGTTCTCCTGGCGTGTCGCCGAACGGAGCGTTCGCGGCACTGTCCCATCAGCAGGGGGATCCCCTGTCGATCACAGTGGTAGACACGATGACGATCATGACTTCTCGCGCCGAGATCAGAGAGCATCTCGCGCGCCCGTACTGCCCTACCCGTATTCCCTCGGAAGACGCTGCGCGCGTCGAAGAGATCAAGCGCCTGCTCAAGGCTCACAATGCCGTACTGGTGGCGCACTACTACACCGATGACGCTATCCAGCAGCTGGCCGAAGAGACCGGCGGCTGTGTCGCCGATTCGCTGGAGATGGCGCGCTTCGGTGCACGCCACGAGGCCGATACGCTGGTGGTGGCCGGCGTGCGCTTCATGGGCGAGACCGCCAAGATCCTGTCACCGGAAAAGCGCGTGCTGATGCCGACCCTGGAGGCCACCTGCTCGCTGGACGTGGGTTGCCCGGAGGACGAGTTCGCGGCCTTCTGCGACGCCCATCCGGATCGCACCGTGGTGGTCTATGCCAACACCTCGGCGGCGGTCAAGGCGCGTGCCGATTGGGTGGTTACGTCCTCCATCGCGGTGGACGTCATCGAGCACCTCAAGGCCAGGGGCGAGAAGATCCTGTGGGCCCCGGACAAGCACCTGGGCGGCTATATCCAGAAGCAGACCGGCGCCGACATGCTGTTGTGGGACGGCGCCTGCATCGTCCACGAGGAGTTCAAGGCCAAGGGGGTCGAGGACCTCAAGTCGGTCTATCCGGACGCTGCCGTGCTGGTGCACCCGGAGTCGCCCGAAGCGGTGGTCAGTCTGGCCGACGTCGCCGGTTCCACCTCCCAGTTGATCAAGGCGGCCAAGGAGCTGCCCAACGAGCAGCTGATCGTCGCTACCGATCGCGGCATCTTCTTCAAGATGCAGCAGGCGGTGCCCGACAAGACCCTGTTCGAGGCCCCGACGGCGGGCAATGGCGCGACCTGTCGAAGCTGCGCCCACTGCCCGTGGATGGCGATGAACGCCCTGGACAATCTGGCCGCCGCGCTGCGAGAGGGCAGCGGTGAAATCCAGGTCAGCGACGCCCTGCGCACCCAGGCGCTGAAGCCGCTGACGCGTATGCTGGAGTTTCAGGCCTGAGGCCAGCCGTTACTTTTCCTGGTGACACCCCGCGCCCACGAGCCCACGCCCACGAGAGAGTCTCGTGGGCGCTTTTGTTCATGGGCCGAGTCGTCTGTGGGCTGGCCTGAGTACTGTGTCGTCACCGCGCCCATCGCTGTCGGGTTCAGCGGAGCTTCCGGCTCAGCGGAATTTCTCCATGGTGCGCCGGTAGTCGAGGAAGGCGTCTCGACGACGCTGAATGCTTGACCTGGCGTTGAGGTCGCCTTCGCGCTCGGCCATCGCCTCGGCGACCTCCAGCTGGCGAATGGCGCGATCGATCTCACCGGTCAGCTGCAGTTGCTCGGCTCTGGCCAGATGGCCCCAGGCTTCGCGGCCACTGCGCCCGGCGGCTTCCGCCAGCAGCCCGAACACGGTGGGGTCCTCGGGACGGCGCTGGGCCAGTTCGTGGAGTTCCCGGTAGGCCGCGTCGGGGTCGCGCTGCAAGAGCGCCTCGCCCAGCAGCTGGCTGGTCGGTGGGTAGCCCGGCATCAGGCGCAACTGGCGTCGGGCACGCTCGATGGCCTCGTCGACGCGCCCGCCCTCCAGCGCCACCTGGACGGCGCTGGCGGGCAGCAGGGCGGTATCCGGGTGGGCCCGTGCCAGGCCGTCGAGCGTATTCAGTGCCGAGCCGGTCTGGCCGGCCCGGGCGTCGATCAGCGCCTGCAGATAGCGCTGGGCGTCCGCCGGCGCCTGGTCCTGGCGCATCACGGTCATCGCCTGGCCGGGCGCACGCTCGTGGATCGCCAGCAGTGCCCGGGCACGGATGAACTGGTACTGCAGTTCATCCGGTGCCGAGCCCGTCACCCGGGTCTGGTTGACCCTGGCCTGAGTGTCGCTGATGCGTGATTCGGTGATCGGGTGGGTCAGCAGGAACTCCGGCGGGGTGCCGCCCTGGAGGCTCATCAGGCGTTGCATGGAGCGAAACATGTCGACCATGGCCTGGGGCTCGTAGCCGGCGCTGGCCATGGCCTGCAGGCCGATGCGGTCGGCCTCTTCCTCGTAGCGACGCGAGTAGCGCAACTGGTCCTGGATCATCGCCGCCTGGCTGCCGGCCAGGGCCGCGATGCCGGCGTCACCGGCGCCGCTGGCGGCCAGGATCAGGCCTGCCAGCATGGTGGCCATGGCCGGCACCTGGGTCTGCTCGGCGCGTGCCTTGCTACGGGCGTAGTGGCGCTGTGACAGGTGGCCCAGCTCGTGGGCCAGTACCGAGGCCACCTCGGCCTCCTGGTCGGCGAAGGCGAACAGGCCGGTGTTGACGCCGACCACGCCGCCGGGGACGGCGAAGGCGTTCAGGGTCTTGTTGTCGACCAGGGTGATGGTGGTGTTGATGCCTCCCAGGTCGCTGTAGGGCACCAGGCGGCCGACCAGTGTCTCCACATAGTGCTGGGCCAGGGGGTCGCGCCATTCCGGCACGTGGGCGCGAAACTGGCGTAGCCAGGCACGTCCAAGGCGGGTTTCCTCGCCGCTGATGGCGTTGCTGCCGGTGGACATCAGCGATGGCAGGTTCAGCTCCCTCGGCTGATCGAGCAGGGTGCCCTGGTCCAGATACTGGGCCTGGACCGTGGTGGCGTTCAGGCTCAACGCAAGCGTCGACGCCAGGGCCAGACCCGGCATCGGGCGCCAGCGGCCACGATGCCAAGGCGATGCCTGACGGCGTGCCCCCGCGGGGCGAGCGGTGACGGCAAACAGCGTGCGCTTGGGCATCGAAATCCTCGTCGATAGCGTTGGAGGGGGTTGCCTTGGGACATTGATTCAGCCGGAAAAGTGCCTTTAAATCGCAAGGGCTCGCCCCTCGGGGCAACGGCGCTGCGATGTGCAGCGATCCGATATCGCATTCTCTCGGGAGAGATCATGGCAGTGCAACCTGACGATGTGCTAGATGCGTGCGGACTTCCGTGTCCGCTGCCGCTGCTCAAGGCCAAGCAGGCGCTGTCGCGCCTGTCGCCTGGGCAGGTGCTGGAGGTCAGGGCCACCGACGCCGGTTCCTGGCGAGACTTTGAAAGCTTTGCCGAGCACAGCGCCCACGTGCTGGAAGGGCGCGAAGAACGCGACAAGGTCTATGTCTACTGGTTGCGCAAGGCGGGTGATGCATGAGTCTGCGTAGCGTATTTCGCGGCTGGGTCGATCACTACTTCTCCGATGAAGAGGCGGTGCTGCTGCTGGTGTTGCTGGTGGTGGGGCTGGCGGTGGTGATCTGGCTCGGCCAGATGCTGGCGCCCTTTCTCACCGCGCTGGTGGTGGCCTTTCTGCTGCAGGGCGCGGTCAACGCCCTGACGCGACGCAAGGTGCCACACCTGGTGGCGGTCATGACGGTCTTTCTGGCCTTTGTCGGGGTGCTGCTGGCGTTGGCGCTGATCCTGCTGCCGTTGATCTGGAACCAGCTCGCCAGCCTGATCCAGGAAGCGCCGCGGATGTTTGCTGCCGGCCAGCAGATGCTGGATGACCTGCAGATGAGCTACCCCCAGCTGATCACTCCTGACCTGGTCCAGGACTGGATCGCTGTGCTCAGCCGCGAGGCGACCCAATTGAGCCAGCGTGCGCTGACGCTGTCGCTGGCGTCGCTCGGCAATGTGCTGGGACTGCTCATCTACCTGGTGCTGGTGCCGATCCTGGTGCTGTTCATGCTCAAGGACCGTGACCGTCTGGTGGGCTTTACCGTGTCCCTGCTGCCGGCCAAGCGCGACCTGATGACCCGGGTGTGGAAGGAGATGGACTGCCAGATCGCCAACTATGTGCGCGGCAAGGCCACCGAGATCGTTATCGTCGGTAGCGTGACCTTCTTCACCTTCGCCTTCTTTGGCCTTCCCTATTCGGCGCTGTTGGCGGTACTGGTGGGTTTTTCGGTGCTGGTGCCCTACATCGGCGCCGCGGTGGCGACACTGCCGGTGGCGGCGGTAGCGGGCTTTCACTTTGGACTGGGGGACCAGTTTCTCTATGTGATCGTCGCCTACGGCGTGATCCAGGCGCTGGACGGCAACGTGCTGGTGCCGGTGCTGTTCTCCGAGGCGGTCAATCTGCACCCGGTGTCGATCATCCTGGCGGTGCTGTTCTTCGGCGGCGTCTGGGGTTTCTGGGGGGTGTTCTTCGCGATCCCGCTGGCGACCCTGTTGAAGGCGCTGGTCTATGCCTGGCCTCGCGGGATCAAGGAGCGCAGCATGGCAAGGTTGCCGCCCCACTCTGATGCAGGTACGGGGACCGGTACCGACGGTTGAGCGCTGCTCTCGAGGCGAAACACAATGCCCGGCCAATGGCCGGGCATTCGTCCTTTGCCGGGGAGGACGAGGCTTGCATCCGTAGGCCGGCGTGTCAGGACTGGGCGTGCAGTTCGCGGGCGGCTTCCAGCACTTCTTCCACGTGGCCCTTGACCTTGACCTTGCGCCATTCCCTGGCCAGGCGACCTTCGCTGTCGATCAGGAAGGTGCTGCGCTCGATACCCAGGTGCTCCTTGCCGTAGAGCTTCTTGAGCTTGATGACGTCGAACAGGCCACACACGGCTTCGTCCTTGTCTGATATCAGCTCGAAATTGAAGCCCTGCTTGGCCTTGAAGTTTTCCTGGGCGCGGATGCCGTCACGGGAGACGCCGATGACCACGGTGTTGGCGTCGTCGAAGTCTGCCTTGTGGTCACGAAAGTCACCGCCCTCGGTGGTACAGCCGGGGGTGCTGGCCTTGGGGTAGAAGTAGATCACCACCTGGCGACCGCGCAGTTGCGACAGGGTGATGGTGTTGTCGCCGGTGGCGCTGGCGCTGAAGTCGGGGACCGGCTCGCCGATGGACACTGTCATGGTGGCTCCAGAATCGCAAAAATAGGCGTCCGATTACACGCAATGACGCTCTTCATGTAAAGACGCGGCTGTACAGGATATGGCCGCCTGAGTACCATTTGTGCTCTGGTCACGACCACGCTTCCCCGGGTCGCGACCCCCTTGGCCACATTCGTTCACCCCGACCGCCATCGTCAGGGTCGCGGGAGGGCAGACAACAGAGGAACAACGAGGATGATCACGGGCAGTATTGTCGCCTTGGCGACACCGATGAAGGCCAACGGCGATATCGACTGGGAAGTGTTGCGCAAACTGGTGAATTTCCACCTCGACAATGGCACAGACGCCATCGTGGCGGCGGGTACCACCGGTGAGCCCACCACCATGACCTTCGCCGAGCACTTCGACGTGATTCGCAGCGTGGTCGAAGAGGTCAATGGCCGCATTCCCGTCATCGCCGGCACCGGTTCCAACAACACCACCGAGGCGGTGGAGCTGACCCGCTACGCCAAGGAAGTGGGGGCCGACTACTGCCTGACCGTGGCGCCTTACTACAACAAGCCGACCCAGGAAGGTTTGTATCAGCATTTCAAGGTGATCGCCGAGACCAGTGATCTGCCGGTGATCCTGTACAACGTGCCGGGACGCACCTGTTCGGACATCTACAACGAGACCGTGCTGCGTCTGGCCGAGGTCGACAACATCATCGGCCTCAAGGATGCCACCGGCAACCTGGAGCGCGCCGAGGACCTGATCGAACGCCTCAAGGGCAGCGACTTCATGCTCTACTCCGGCGATGACGCCACCGCCTGCGACTTCATGCTGATGGGCGGTCATGGCGATATCTCGGTGACCGCCAATGTGGCGCCGAAGGCCATGCACGAGTTGTGCGCCGCCGCCGTGGCCGGTGAAAGCGACAAGGCTCACCAGATCAACACCCGGCTTCTGCCCCTGCATACCAACCTGGGCATCGAGGCCAATCCTATCCCCGTCAAGTGGGCGCTCAACCGCATGGGTATCATCGAGCCCGGCATCCGCCTGCCGTTGACCTGGCTGAGCGAGAAGTATCACTCCACCATCAGCGAAGCCCTGCAGCTGGCAGGACTGATCGAGGACTGACGCCTGAACCGTGCCTCCGGTCGTGATGTCGTGGACCCAATTTTCAATCAAGGTGGATGCATGAATTCTGCGCTTAAAGGACTGCCGCTGGCGATGATCGCGGCCCTGACCCTGGCCGGCTGTGCCAAGGACGGTCACTATCACGATCGCAACGAGGATTACGCGGGCGCCCGTCAGGCGGCTCCGCTGACCCTCCCCGGCAGCCGCGACCAGAGCCGCTATCGCGATATCATGCCGGTGCCTCAGGCTCGCGGGGACTTCTACGCCCGCGAGGGGGACTTCGCCGCGCCCTTGCCCCAGACGCTGTCTGCCAGCACCGCAGTGGCCGCCGGTGACGTGGCGGTGCGCGAGACCGACGCCGATCGCTGGCTGGTGGTAGGGGCCGCGCCTGCGGTGGTATGGCCGGAGCTCGAGCGCTTCGTCGAACAGCGCGGACTGGAAATCACCCGCAGCGACAGCGCCAGCGGTGTCATCGAGACCTCCGACGCCAGCCTGGTACTGCGCCAGGGTCTCAGGTCGGGCACCAGTGAGGTGCGCTGTGATACCGCGGGCCAGCTCAACCGGCTGTGCCTGAACTCTCTGCAGCGTCACTTTGAAGCGCGTAGCGCCTCGGCCAGCATCGCCTCGGCGTCGGCCCAGCAGACGCCCGAAGCCGACAGCGTTCGCTTCGAGCCCCGCGGCGATGACTGGGTGATGGTGATGCCCTTCGACATCGAGCGGGCCTACGCCGAGCTCGCCTTCCAGCTCGAGAACAACTTCGAGATGGAAGATCGCCGGGAACTGGTCTCCGTGGATGAAAGCGGCAAGCGCTTCGTGATCGATTACATCACCGAGAGCGAGCGTACCCGTGGCTTCATCGACTCCTTGACCTCGATGGATCTGCTTGAGTCGATGCAACGCATCGAGCTCAGGTTGTCGCCCCAGGGCCAGGAAACCCTGATGGAGGCACGTAGCGCCGACGACGAGCCGCTTTCCGGCGATGACCAGCGTGAGCTGCTGCAGCGCATGGAGGGCTTGCTGCGCTGATGAGCGTCTGGCATGCCAATGGTTCCCGGGGAGGCTTGCGTTTCGCCTCCCTGGGCAGCGGAAGCAAGGGCAACGCCACCCTGGTCAGCGACGGCGAGTCGATGTTGCTGGTGGACTGCGGTTTCGGTCTCAAGGAGGCAGAACGCCGGCTGGCGCGGCTGGGTGTCCATCCGCGTCAGCTCGATGCCTTGCTGGTCACCCACGAGCATGGCGACCATGTGCGTGGCATCGGCCCCCTGGCCCGTCGCTATGACCTGCCGGTACATCTGACCCCGGGCACCTGGCTGTCCGGCAAGCTCGGCCGACTGCCCAGGACCCACTGGATCACCCCTCAGTCGCGTTTTGCCATCAAGGGACTCGACGTCGACGCCATCACGGTGCCCCACGACGCCCGAGAGCCGGTGCAGTTTCGTATCGCCGCAGGTGACAGGAAGCTGGGGCTGCTGACCGACCTGGGCCACCCCAGCGAACACGTGCGCCAGGCCTTTCGTGGCTGCGATGCCCTCGTGCTCGAGTGCAATCACGACGTGCGCATGCTGGCTGAAGGCCCCTATCCACCCAGTCTCAAGCGTCGTGTCGGCGGACGCTGGGGGCACCTGGCCAATGGCCAGGCGGCGGCGCTGTTGACCGAACTGGGGCTGGATAGGCTGCAGCGTATCGTCTGCTCCCACCTGTCGGAGCATAATAACCGCCCCGAACTCGCTCTGGAGGCATTGACGCCTCTGCTGGATGGCGACGAGACCCGCCTGACCGTGGCTGCCCAGGATGACGGCCTGGATTGGCAAGCGATTCACTGATTCAGGACCCCGGTCCTGCTTGAACCCCTTTTTTTGATTTGCCTGTGGAGGCACCCATGGAAAAGCGCGAAGAACTCTATGCCGGCAAGGCCAAGTCGGTCTATGCCACCGATGACCCGGATCGTCTGATCCTGCACTTTCGTGACGACACCAGCGCCTTCGACGGACGCCGCATGGAGTCGCTCGAGCGCAAGGGAATGGTCAACAACCGCTTCAATGCCTTCATCATGGCCAAGCTGGAAGAGGCCGGCATCCCCACCCACGTGGAAGAGCTGCTGTCGCTCACCGAGTGTGTGGTCAAGAAGCTCGACATGATTCCGGTGGAGTGCGTGGTACGCAACATCGCCGCCGGCAGTCTGGTCAAGCGTCTCGGCGTCAAGGAAGGCGAGCCGCTGACACCGCCGACCTTCGAGCTGTTTCTGAAAAACGACGAGCTCCACGATCCCATGGTCAACGAGTCCCTGGCCGAAAGCTTCGGTTGGGCCAGCGCCGAGCAGTTGGCCGAGATGAAGGCGCTGACCTTCAAGGTCAACGAGGTGCTCAAGCAGCTGTTCGCCGACGGCGGCATGCTGCTGGTGGACTACAAGCTCGAGTTCGGCGTATTCCACGGCAAGATCGTGCTGGGTGACGAATTCTCACCGGACGGCTGCCGTCTGTGGGACGCCAAGACCCGTGAAAAGCTCGACAAGGATCGCTTCCGCCAGGGGCTGGGCAGCGTCATCGAGTCCTACGAGGAAGTCGGCCGTCGTATCGGCATCGATTTTAGCTGACAGCCGCTTGCCGGCACTGGTCTGCGCTGACTGCCGCAAGGGCATGATGCAACGACGGTGGTGCAAGTGGTGATAACGCCGAAAGCATGTAGAGGATCGCCCGGGCCTGGCCCGGGCGATCTGCTTTCCGCTGCCCACGTCTGTACCAATGGCTGGGCTCCCACGAGTGAATGAAGTTCCTGGCGCTACGCTGATATTGGGTACTGGGAAGTGTCGACTCGGATAGGTGTGCGGCAACGTTATTCGCATTCCCGCAAGTCCTGAAACCCCCTGTGCCTGGTGTGGCTGCGTCTAACCGCAGTACAACACCTTCCTTTGCACTGAGCTGTCGGGAAAATTCCTGTTTATTTGACCATCGCTCGTCAGTTTTTGATGGCACCTGGCTATGGCTGGGGGGAAAGATGAATCTCATCAGTGCCCGTACAGCTTCTGAAACGGACCGTCAGTTTTTGTGCTTTATTTGGCGCGCCTTGCGCCAATTACAAGCAAGAAATGATCTGTGTCACGTTTAAAAATGGAAGTGACAGCGCTGCGCGTGTAGATTTTTTTAATCATGTTTCTTTTTGCAAGTTTTGTGTCCGGAAAGTCGGGTTTCTGCACGCTATTGGTTTTTTGATTCGTATTTCTGTTTTCAGGGTTTTTATAAGAGAGTTTTGGGTGGTTGAAGATGGATTTCGGATGAAAGTGAGTGTTTTGGTGGCGCACGAAGATGTCACCTAAGTATTGGTGGAAAGGAGGTCGGAGTGAGTGAATTGGATGGCCGTACTTTTTTGTTCGTTAACTCGCTCAAAACAGCAAGAAGTGGGAAAAAAAACGTTTGTATCACCTGTATCCTGATGTCTCTATCGGCTGTCACGCCTGGGCTGGGGTCGAGTAAAGCGGAGGCTGGCCCCCTCGTTGATGACTGTCCGACGGTGGCAGGTGAGGTCCGCAACATAGCGTCAGAGGAGGCAATGATACCTCTGACGTCACCGACTAAAGATAGATGTGTCATGCCAGGTGAGCCGTCGACGCCTGCCGACAAGCCTGAACAGTTTGTCGTCAATCGTTATCTGGCGCCGGTGGGCATCCAGCCCGCTGCGGGGGCATCTGCCATCCATATAGGCACCGGTGCCGTTGGCGATGGTGATGCCTCTATCGCGATGGGCTACTATGCGACCACGAGTGCGGCGGCAGATTCTGGTATTGCCCTGGGCGATCAGGCTGTTACCAGCGGTTTGGCCGGTGTCTCGATCGGGCGTGGGGCTTATGCGAAAAGCAAGAATGGCGTCGCTATTGGTGGCGGGGCACTGTCTAGCGGCACGGTCGCTCGATTAAACGGCGCACAAGCGATAGGTGTAAACGCCATTGCCATTGGCGGAGACCTGACCGGAGGGTCCGTTGCCAGCGCCACCTCGAGTCTTGCTATTGGCGCAAAGGCGACGTCCACGGCGACCAATGCGACGTCACTTGGGGCCACGGCTAAAGCGACGGGTAGCCACTCCACGGCACTGGGATCAGGCAGTGTTGCCAACGGCGCGAAAAGTGTCAGTGTTGGCCATCTCAACGTTTCCAATGGCGACAATAGCCTTGCATTGGGTGAGAGCAACTCCACATCGACAGGCGCCAAGAACGCGATTGCCATTGGTACTTCCAACAGGATCGAAGGCGCATCGACATATGCGTCTGCGATTGGTCTCAACAATACCGTTCAAGGCAATGCAGTCCGGGTCGTTGGCAATACCAATAACGTGACCAGCGATTTTTCCGGTGTTTTCGGCTCAAGTAACACGCTGTCATCGACTGCTACTGGTGCCAATGTAGTAGGTCTTCAAAATACCGTCGCCGGCGCCGCTACCAATGTAGTGGGAAATTGGTCGAAAGCGAGTGGCAACTACTCCATGGTGCTCGGTGATTCCGGAGAGGCGTCCGCCAGCAACGCCATTGCCATCGGTACCAATGCCAAGGCCAGCGTGGCCAACAGCGTGGCCTTGGGAAACGGCGCCACCACCGAGGCGGTGGTGGGAACCACCCAGGCTACCATCGCGGGCAAGAGCTACAGTTTCGCCGGTGCGGCTCCGACAGGCACTCTGAGCCTTGGCTCGGCGGCAACGACCGATAGCGGGGGCAATGCGGTAGCCAGCGTCGAGCGTACTATTACTCACGTAGCGGCCGGACGGTTAGCTGTCACCAGCACGGATGCCGTCAACGGCAGTCAGCTGAATGCCACCAATCAGGCGCTGGGAGAACTGTCGGAAGGCGTGCAGGCGTTGGGAGATCTGTCAGACGGCGCAGTGGTCTACGACCGCGGCACCGGAGGCACGCTCAATGAGGGCAGTATCACCCTGGCCGGCGATGCCGGTACCCGAATCACCAATCTGACCGACGCCACCCTGTCCACCGACAGCACCGACGCGGTCACCGGTCGTCAGTTGAACGCGACGAATGTGCGCGTGACCCAGAACGAAGGCGATATCGCCAATCTCACCACCAACCTGGGGGATATCGCCGCCGATAGCGCGTACTACCAGGCCAAATCCAGCGGTAGCGGCGCCGGTGCCAGCGGCACCGACAGCCTGGCGATGGGGCCGGCGGCGGTGTCCTCGGCAACCAATGGGGTGGCTATCGGCAATGGCGCGAAGGCCAGCGTCGCCAACAGCGTAGCCTTGGGTAACGGTGCCACCACGGAAGCGGCGGTGGCCACCACCACGGCCACCGTGGCCGGTACTGACTACGCCTTGGCCGGCAGCAGCCCGACCGGTACGGTCAGCGTGGGCACCAGTGGCAGCGAGCGCACCATCACCCACGTGGCAGCAGGTCGACTCTCGGCCACCAGTACCGACGCGGTCAACGGCAGCCAGCTCCATGCCACCAACCAGGCCCTTGGGGATCTGGCCGAGGGCGCAGTGGTCTACGACCGCGGTACCGGTGGCACGCTCAATGAGGGCAGCATCACCCTGGCCGGTGATACCGGAACCCGAATCACCAATCTGACCGACGCCACCCTGTCCACCGACAGCACCGATGCGGTCACCGGTCGTCAGTTGAACGCGACCAATGCTCGAGTCAGTCAGAACGAAGGCGATATCACCAATCTCACCACCAACCTGGGGGATCTGTCGGCCGGTGCGGTGGTCTACGACCGTAGCGACGACGGCACGCTCAATGAGGGCAGTATCACCCTGGCCGGCGATGCCGGAACCCGAATCACCAATCTCACCGACGCCACCCTGTCCACCGACAGCACCGACGCGGTCACTGGCCGTCAGTTGAACGCGACTAATGTGCGGGTGACCCAGAACGAAGGCGATATCACCAATCTCACCACCAACCTGGGGGATATCGCCGCCGACAGCACGTACTACCAGGCCAAATCCAGCGGTAGCGGCGCCAGTGCCAGCGGCACCGACAGCCTGGCGATGGGGCCGGCGGCGGTGTCCTCGGCAACCAACGGGGTGGCTATCGGCAATGGCGCGAAGGCCAGCGTCGCCAACAGCGTAGCCTTGGGTAACGGTGCCGCCACGGAAGCGGCGGTGGCCACCACCACGGCCACCGTGGCCGGTACTGACTACGCCTTGGCCGGTAGCAGCCCGACCGGTACGGTCAGCGTGGGCACCAGCGGCAGCGAGCGCACCATCACCCACGTGGCAGCAGGTCGACTCTCGGCCACCAGTACCGACGCGGTCAACGGCAGCCAGCTCCATGCCACCAACCAGGCCCTTGGGGATCTGGCCGAGGGCGCAGTGGTCTACGACCGCGGTACCGGTGGCACGCTCAATGAGGGCAGCATCACCCTGGCCGGTGATACCGGAACCCGAATCACCAATCTGACCGACGCCACCCTGTCCACCGACAGCACCGATGCGGTCACCGGCCGTCAGTTGAACGCGACCAATGCTCGAGTCAGTCAGAACGAAGGCGATATCACCAACCTCACCACCAACCTGGGGAATCTGGCCGAGGGCGCAGTGGTCTACGACCGCGGCACCGGTGGCACGCTCAATGAGGGCAGTATTACCCTGGCCGGCGATGACGGTACACGAATCACCAATCTCACCGACGCCACCCTGTCCACCGACAGCACCGATGCGGTCACCGGTCGTCAGTTGAACGCGACGAATGTGCGCGTGACTCAGAACGAAGGCGATATCGCCAATCTCACCACCAACCTGGGGGATATCGCCGCCGATAGCGCGTACTACCAGGCCAACTCTTCCGCCAGCGGCGCCAGTGCCAGCGGCACCGACAGCCTCGCGATGGGGCCGGCGGCGGTGTCGTCGGCAACCAATGCGGTGGCCATCGGCAATGGCGCTTCAAGCTCGGTGTTTGGCGGCGTGGCACTGGGCAGCGGAGCGATCGCGAACCGCGAGGTGGCGAAGGTCTCCGGCCAGATCGTCGTGGGCAATGCCACCATTCAGTACAACACCTCGGACGCCGATCTAATGGGAGCGGTCTCCGTGGGTCGGGACGGTGAGTATCGCCAGTTGATCAACATCGCCGATGGTATCGAGGATCACGATGCGGTGACCATGCGTCAGCTCAAGGGGGCCGTGGGGTCGCTCTCGGATACGGGATCGCTGTATTTTCATGCCAACGGGGGAGGGGAAGTCGACGCCCTTGCCACCGGCGAAGGCTCCATCGCCATTGGGCCTGATACCACGGTCAATGGCGATGACGCCATCGGTATGGGGGTGAGCGCCAAGGTGGAGATAGGGGCAGCCGGTGCGGTTGCCATTGGCGACCAGAGCCACACCCTGCTGGAAGATGCGATTGCGGTCGGTAGTACGGCAGTGTCCTCGGGCGAGCAGGCGATGGCCCTGGGTGCTGGAGCCAGCGCCAATCAGGCTATGGATGTGGCGCTGGGGGCCCAGTCGACCTCACAGGAGGCAATAGGCACCGAGTCAGGCATTATCTTCGGTGAACAGCATGAATACGCCGGCACAAACCCCATTGCTACCGTCAGCATCGGTGACGAAGGGCAGGAGCGAACCTTGACCCACCTGGCCGCGGGTCGAATCTCCGCTACCAGTACCGATGCGGTTAATGGCAGCCAGCTCCATGCGACCAATATGGCGCTTGAGGAAGTGGTGGCGTATGACCACTTCAACGACGGCAGCGTCGACTGGAACCACGTAACCCTGAAGTCGCCTGGTAGAGCCTTCGGCGGTACCGTGCTCGGTAATATTGCGGATGGGTCGCTTTCCGACTCCAGTCTAGAGGCGGTCAACGGCAGTCAGCTCCACGCCACCAATGGTCGTCTCACCAATCTTGAAGGCGATGTCGGTGATATCCAGACGACCCTCGACAGCTTGGGGGGCGGCAGTGGCAACCCGGCCCAGAATGTCGTGCAATATGACCCAGATTCCAACCAGGGAAAGATCACTCTGGCTGGTGCCGACGGTGGTACCGTGATCAGCAATCTGGCCGAAGGCGATATCCATCAAGGCAGTACTGATGCGGTCAATGGTGGTCAGATCTGGGACTTGATGGAGGATATCGGCGACCTGGCACTGAGTGGTCAGGACACCAAGTACTTCCAGGCGAATTCGCAGGGAGACGCTGCCACTACCAGTGCTGCAGACACCGTTGCCATCGGAGGTGGCGCCAAGGCTCAAGCTGAAGGAGGTGTTGCACTTGGTGATGGCGCTGTGGCCGATAGAGAAGGCATGAAGGGGGAGGAGGAAGCCTTTTCGCACGTGGCGGTGGAGTCATCCAAGGGAGCTGTTGCGGTCGGCAACGAGGGTGGTGAACGTCAGATCACCCACGTCGCGGGGGGCACCGAGGACACCGATGCAGTCAATGTGCGCCAGCTTGGTGCCGTGCAAGAGGGAGCGGTCAACTACGATCGTAGCGAGGATGGCAGCGTCGACTACCACTCTGTCAGCCTGGGCAATGGCAGTGGCCCCACCCAGTTGCATAACGTGGCTGCCGGTTCGGCACCCACCGACGCGGTCAACATGTCGCAGCTCAATGAACTGAACCGCAAGTTCACTTCCGACTACAACCAACTCGACCACAAGATTGACGAAGTAGAGCGAGATGCCAGTGCGGGGATCGCGGCCCTGGCCGCCATGGGCGATGCACCCTATGTCGCAGGAAAGCTCACCTATCATGTGGGGACTGGCTACTACAACGGAGAATCGGCACTAGGTGTGAGCGTACGACGAACCGCTGATACTGGCCGCTGGAGTGTCGGGATGGGGATTGGCGCCTCCCACGGTGGCCCAACGGTCGGTCTGGGAATCTCCGGGGTCATCGATTGAGACCAGTGGGCAGGTCAAACGAAAACCTGGTCGTTCACCTTGGGTGTGGCTGTGTCGCAAGGCACAGCGGTACTGACGGTGTCGCGATCACGGATGGTGATCGGCGTCGATGCACAGTGACAGTGGGCGCGGAAGTTGAAGTAGCGGCATATGATGCTGCGGCCAGTGGAGTTACGAGCACAGCGGGTCAGTCGTTTCTTCCTGGTTCCTGCCCGGTTTCAAGGGCGTCCACGCGAAAGCGCAGGGCGCCCTTGTCGTTTTCGGCGCGAAAACGCACGTTGAAACCTCTCAGGCTGACACCGTACTGGCGATCGTCGTCACTGCCCTTGCTGCGATAGGCGGGGCGCGGGTCCTGGGCGAGGACCTGGGCGATCAAGCGACGCAAGGAACCATCGTTGTCGCTGCTGGAAAGCACCGCTTCGGCCTCGGCCGAGAACACCACCGGATGCTGCGTCGGCGCTTCAGGTGCAAAACCGGTACGGGCGTCGGGGCGACTCTCGGCCCAGGGCAGGTAGGGCTTGATATCCACCACTGGTGTGCCGTCGACCAGATCGGCGCTCTTGAGCACCAGGCTGACGCCGTCGCGCGTATCGATGTCGATCAACTCCACCAGCGAGAGCCCGAGACGGTTGGGGCGGTGGGTGCTGCGGCTGGCAAATACGCCTATTCGTGCATTTCCTCCCAGTCGAGGCGGACGGACCATCGCTTTCCAGTGGGGCGGACTAAGGTGAAAGATGAAGGTCAGCCACAGGTGGCTGAACCCCTCCAGCCCACGTACGGCCATGGGATTGGCGAAGTCGCCCTCCAGCACCAGACGAGCTCTGGCATCTTCTGCAAGCCCTGGCTGACGGGGTACGCCGAACTTGTCCGGGAAGTCGCTGCGTATGGTGCCGATGGGCGTCAGGGTATAGAGGTCGTCGGGCATGATCTGGTGAGGCTCTGATGTCGAGGCGTTGAGGTGGATGCTGTTACATCGATGCTTTGATGTCGAAACTCTGATGACGCAGGAAGTGGGTCAGGGGTGACCTGAATGACTCCAGCAACGTGCTTGCAGGTATCGTGACATGACAAAGCTCCAGTTGGGCATGAAACAGCGTCGCCGGGCATCAGGGTGGTCAGGAGTGTTGGATCGAGCCCGTTATCTGATTAGGCTTGGCGAACCTCGACGCGCCGGATTATCCGTCTCCAGTCCTGCAGGAGTTCCCTACATGTCCGAACCCAGAATGTCGCAAGCCATGCCGGTCGAGCGACGTTCCCGTATTCACTATCGTGAGGCCCTCGCCAAGGATGGCTCGGATCAAGCCGAAGTGTTCTATCACGCCGTCATGATGGGGGCCAGTCGCCACTACAGTCTGGCCCAGCGTCAGGCCTGGGCTTCGGCGCTGCCCAGGGACGGTTCCGCCTGGCGTGCTCGTCAGGCATTGTTTGCTACCCTGGTGGCCGAGTGTGACGGTCGCTGCGTCGGCTTTGTCGAGTTGGACCCCGGTCGCGCGCGCGTCGAGACGCTCTATGTGTGGCCCTCGCTGACCGGCCAGGGCATCGGCGGCCGCTTGCTGTCGCTTGCCGAGGAGCGCCTGAGAAACGCCGGCGCCCGGCGGATGATCATCGAAGCCAGCCTGATGCTGGCAGAGCCACTGCTCGACGCCGGCTGGGAATCCCACGGTGAAGAGTGGGTCGAGCGCGCCGGAGAGCTGCTGCCACGGCTATGCATGAGCAAGCCGTTGGAGTGACCCCGGCTGGACGTTGGAGTGCCCCCGCTGGACGCTGGAGAGCCCCCCCGCTGGACGCTGGAGAGCCCCCCCCGCTGGAGTGACCCCGCTGGAGAGCCCCCTGAGAGTAATCTGCAGGAGTGCCCCCGAGAGTGCCCTTCAAGAATAGCCCCCAGGCATGGGCCAGGGTCCAGGCCGGGGGATCGCTTCTCGAAACGGGCAGGGCGTCAGCCTGCCGGGCCTTCCTCGACCATGCGCATGGACAGGTCGATGGCCTTCACGTCCTTGGTCAGTGCGCCGCTCGAGATGCAGTCGACACCGGTCTGGGCGATGGCTTTCAGCGTCGTCTCGTCGACATTGCCGGACGCCTCCAGCGTCGCCTGGCCTGCGACGCGGCGCACCGCTTCTCGCATGTCATCCAGTGAGAAGTTGTCGAGCATGATCACGTCGGCGCCGGCGGCCAGCGCCTGATCCAGTTCCTCGAAGGTCTCGACTTCCACCTCCACCGTCAGGTCACGCGCGATGCTGCGGGCCTCCTTCACGGCGCCGGCGATGCCGCCGCAGGCCGAGATATGGTTTTCCTTGATCAGGAAGGCGTCGTAGAGGCCGATCCGATGGTTGCAGCCACCGCCACAAGCCACCGCATACTTCTGGGCGATACGCAGACCTGGCAACGTCTTGCGGGTGTCGAGCAGCCGCACACCGGTGCCCTCGAGCAGGTCGACGTAGTGGCGGGTGCGCGTGGCGGTGGCCGACAGCGTCTGCAGCAGGTTGAGAGCCGCGCGCTCGCCGGTCAGCAGGCTGCGTGCGGGGCCTGCCAGTTCGAGAAAGGGCTCGTCTGGCGTCAGTCGATCGCCGTCCGCGGCATGCCAGGTCAGAGCGACCCGGGGATCGAGGCGGCGGAACAGCTCGTCGACCCAGGCCACGCCGCAGAGTATCGCCGGCTCGCGGCTGATGACGCGGGCCTTGCCCAGATGCTTTTCGGGAATCAGTTGGGCGGTGATGTCCACCGGACCGACGTCCTCGGCCAGCAGGCGAGCGGCACTGTTGCGGATGTCTTCGGCAAGGGCGTCCTGAAAGTGCATGGGTATCTCTGTATTGCGGCGCGTGGAGCCGACATTATAGGGGCACTAGCACCTCGACGTCAGTGGGCGAGGTGACGATCCCATATTCAGACAATGGAGACACCAGCATGCAGTGTCACGACGGGTGGCTCGACGGGGCCAGGCGAGCGCCTTCGCCCAACGTCAATGAACGACCCGAACGAGAAATATCGGCGGTGGTGGTGCATTCCATCAGTCTGCCGCCGGGTCAATTCGGCGGCGAGCACATCGAGGAACTGTTCACCAACCGTCTGGATCCCGAGGCCCACCCTTACTTCGCGAGTATCGCCGGACTCAAGGTCTCGGCGCATCTGTTGATCCGTCGCGACGGAGAGTGTGTTCAGTTTGCGCCCTTCGAGGCGAGGGCCTGGCACGCGGGACGCTCCAGCTGGTTCGATGGCCATTGCCTGCGCCGCGAGCTCAACGACTTCTCGATCGGGATCGAGCTCGAAGGGGACGAGGTGTCGCCCTATCGAGACGCCCAGTACCGTGCCCTGGCCCAGGTGCTGCACGCGCTGTTTGACGCCTACCCCGAGATCACCCCCCAACGACTGACCAGTCACGCGCGAATCGCTCCCCTGCGAAAGACCGATCCCGGCCCCTCCTTCGACTGGGCGTACCTGCGGCGCTGTTTGCAGCACCGCTAGATGAAGATGCCATGCATCGTTTCGGCATAGCGCGAGCCATCACCTTCAGGTCAAACGGTAGTTTGTTTACAAGTGGCTGACTTGAGGCGCTTAAGTCATACCCCCTTTAGGTTAAGCTATTGTGTTGCAGTGCAATATGAGGTAATTGAAAAATATTTCCATAGCTGCTTCAATTGGCAGTGCAGGGCGTTTGAGGTATCTTCTTGCCCAATCGTGCTCGTTTGGCACGGACATTCTAGTAATATTACTACATGCCTGACGCTGCGAGGCGGGCGGGGAATCACCCCCTCTATCCCGCTCGCTCATTGGCCTCGATCGTGGGGCAATGGACCCCCATCGTCATTCGGAGAGACGTTCTATGAGTCTTGGTTCAAGAGAAGATCTCGATCCGGTCGAAACCCAGGAATGGTTGGATTCCCTGGAGTCTGTTCTGGATCGTGAGGGCGAGGATCGTGCCCGGTACCTGATGACGCGGCTCGCCGACCGTTATCGCCAGGACGGCATGCAGGTGCCCTTCTCGGTCACCACCCCGCATCGCAACACCATTCCGGTGCACTGCGAGGCCCCGATGCCTGGCGATCTGTTCATGGAGCGTCGTATTCGCTCGGTGATCCGCTACAACGCCATCGCTCAGGTCATTCGCAACAACAAGGCGAAGCCGGGACTGGGTGGCCACATCGCCAGCTTCATGTCCTCCGCGACTCTCTACGACGTGGGCTTCAACCATTTCTTCCGTGCCCCCAACGGCGACTTCGAAGGCGACCTGATCTACATCCAGGGTCACGTGGCACCGGGCATCTACGCCCGCGCCTACCTCGAGGGCCGGCTGACCGAAGAGCAGATGGACAGCTACCGCCAGGAAGTCGATGGCAACGGCCTGTCATCCTACCCGCACCCGTGGCTGATGCCGGAGTTCTGGCAGTTCCCGACGGTTTCCATGGGTCTGGGCCCGATCCAGGCGATCTACCAGGCCCACGTCATGAAGTACCTGCACTCCCGCGAGCTGCACGACATGCAGGATCGCAAGATCTGGTGCTTCATGGGCGACGGTGAGTGTGACGAGCCGGAATCTCTCGGCGCCATCCACCTGGCCAGCCGCGAGAAGCTCGACAATCTGATCTTTGTTATCAACTGCAACCTGCAGCGTCTCGATGGCCCGGTGCGCGGCAACTCCCGCATCATCGACGAGCTCGAGGGTGTCTTCCGCGGTGCCGGCTGGAACGTGCTCAAGGTCGTCTGGGGTCGTCACTGGGACCCGCTCTTCGAGAAGGACAAGAAGGGCATGCTGCAGAAGCGCATGGACGAGGCGGTCGACGGCGACTACCAGAACTACAAGGCCAACGGCGGTGCCTACACCCGTGAGCACTTCTTCGGCAAGTACCCGGAGACCGCCGACCTGGTCAAGGACATGTCCGACGAGGACATCTGGAAGCTCAATCGCGGTGGCCACGATCCGTTCAAGGTCTACGCGGCGTACCACGAGGCGACCACCAAACCCAATGGTCGCCCCACCGTGATCCTGGCGCATACCGTCAAGGGCTACGGCATGGGTGGCGGCGACGGCGAGGCGGCCAACGAGGCGCACCAGGTCAAGACCATGGAGTACGAGGCGCTCAAGCGCTTCCGTGATCGCTTCGGCATCCCGATCTCCGACGACCAGCTCAAGGAAGTGCCGTACTACAAGCCGGACGACGATTCGCCCGAAATGAAGTACATGCACTATCAGCGCGAACAGCTAGGCGGCTATCTGCCGAGCCGTCGCAATGACTTCGAGGCGCTCGAGATTCCCGGCCTCGATGACAAGACCTTCGCCTCCCAGACCGGCGGCTCCAAGGGCCGCGAAGTGTCCACCACCATGGCCTTCGTGCGGATCCTCAATGGCCTGGTCAAGGACAAGAAGATCGGCAAGCGGGTGGTCCCGATCATCCCCGACGAGGCGCGCACCTTCGGTATGGAGGGCATGTTCCGTCAGCTCGGTATCTACACCTCCGAAGGCCAGAAGTACGAGCCGGTCGACAAGGGCCAGATCATGTTCTACCGCGAGGATCAGAAGGGTCAGATCCTCGAGGAAGGCATCACCGAGGCCGGCGCCATGTCTGCCTGGATTGCCGCGGCCACCTCGTACTCGAACAACAACACCACTCTGCTGCCGTTCTACATCTACTACTCGATGTTCGGCTTCCAGCGGATCGGTGATCTGGCCTGGGCCGCCGGTGACATGCAGGCTCGCGGCTTCCTGTGCGGTGGTACCGCCGGTCGTACCACGCTCAACGGCGAGGGTCTCCAGCACCAGGACGGTCACAGCCTGCTGCAGGCAGCGATGATCCCGAACTGCCGCACCTATGACCCGACCTACGGGCACGAAGTCGCGGTCATCGTGCAGGATGGTCTGAAGCGGATGTTCTCCGACAAGGAAAACTGCTTCTACTACCTGACCCTGATGAACGAGAACTACGAGCACCCCGAGCTCGAGGAGATTCCCGCCGAGGACATCATCAAGGGCATGTACCTGCTGCGCGAGACCAAGGGCAAGAAGGGCCACGTCCAGCTGCTGGGCTCCGGTACCATCCTGCGCGAGGTCGAGGCTGCCGCCGAGATACTGGCCGAAGAGTGGGGTGTGGGCTCCGACATCTGGAGCGTGACCAGCTTCAATGAGCTGCGTCGCGAGGCCCTGGGGCTCGATCGTCAGGCCTTCATCAACCCGGATGCGGACCCCGAGAAGCCTCACGTCACCAAGTGTCTGGAAGGGCGCAAGGGACCGGCGATCGCCTCGACCGACTACATGAAGCTGTACGCCGACCAGGTCCGCGCCTGGGTGCCGACCGACTATCATGTACTGGGCACCGACGGCTATGGTCGCTCCGACACCCGCGAAGCGCTTCGCCGGTTCTTCGAGGTCGACCGCTACTACGTCACCGTGGCGGCGCTCAAGGCGCTGGCCGATCGTGACGAGATCGACCGCAAGGTCGTGGCCGAGGCACTCAAGAAGTACGACATCGACCCGAACAAGCCCAACCCGCTCGAGGTGTAAGGCATCGGTTGGACTGTCCGGTGGCATGGCGGGCCGGTGGCCCGCCTCCGTCAAGAG
Organism: Halomonas sp. H10-59; assembly: GCF_040070555.1. Taxonomy (NCBI): domain Bacteria; kingdom Pseudomonadati; phylum Pseudomonadota; class Gammaproteobacteria; order Oceanospirillales; family Halomonadaceae; genus Halomonas; species Halomonas sp. H10-59. The sequence goes on along the minus strand of NZ_CP098828.1, from coordinate 3,767,190 downwards.
TTTGAAGGAGCGCGACCTTGAGTAGCGAAATCATCAAAGTGCCCGATATCGGTGGTGACACCGATGTGGAAATCATCGAAGTCGCGGTGTCCGAAGGTGACGTGATCGAGCCGGAAGACACCCTGATTACCCTGGAATCCGACAAGGCCAGCATGGACGTGCCGGCGCCCAAGGGCGGCAAGGTCCTCAAGGTTCTGGTCAAGGAAGGCGACACCGTCTCGGAAGGCGATGACATCGTCGAGATCGAGGCCGAAGGTGGTGGCGACGCCGACGAGGATGCTGACGCCGACGCCGATTCGGCTGAAGAGTCGCAGGCCGATTCCGGCGGCGACGAGCAGGAAGCGCCCAAGTCCGACGACAAGCCGGCACCGAAGAAGAAGAGCGGCGGTGGCAGCAAGACCGTCGAGATCAAGGTGCCGGACCTGGGTGGCTCCAGCGACGTTGAGATCATCGAGGTGGCGGTGTCCGAAGGCGACGAGGTCGGCGAGGAAGACACCCTGATCACCCTGGAGTCCGACAAGGCCTCCATGGACGTGCCGAGCCCCCACGCCGGCAAGTTGGTCAGCCTGAACGTCAAGGAAGGGGATACCGTCTCCGAAGGTGACGTCATCGGCTCCATGGAAGTCGCCGGTGAAGGCGATGATGGCGATGATGGCGATGACGACTCTGCCGATGAGTCTGCCGATGAGTCTGCCGATGAGTCTGCCGATGATAGTGCAGCCGAGTCCGCCGAAAGCGCGTCGGAAGAGCAGGAAGAGGACGATTCCGACGACGAGGCCGCCGAAGGTGGTCGTCAGGAGGTTCGTGTCCCCGACCTGTCCGGTTCCAGCGACGTGCCGATCATCGAGATGGCCGTCAGCGAAGGTGACGAGGTGGACGTCGAGGACGCCCTGATCACCCTGGAGTCCGACAAGGCCTCCATGGACGTGCCGAGTCCGTTCAAGGGCAAGGTGGTGGAGCTGTCGGTGAAGGAAGGCGACAGTGTCTCCGAGGGTGACCTGATCGGCTACATCGAGGTCGCCGGCGCGGCGCCCAAGAAGAAGGCGCCGAAGAAGGACGCTCCCAAGAAGGACGCCCCGAAAAAGGATGCCCCGAAGAAGGACGCGCCCAAGCAGCAGGCGGCGTCCGGTCAGGGCTCTGCGGTGGCCGACAAGCCGCGTGATGCCAAGAGCGTCCACGCCGGCCCTGCGGTGCGCATGCTGGCCCGCGAACTGGGTGTCGACCTGGCCCTGGTGAAGCCCTCCGGTCCCAAGGACCGAGTGCTCAAGGAAGACGTGCAGAACTACGTCAAGCAGGCCATGGCCAACCAGGGCAAGGGCAAGAGCGACGCCGCTGCGGCACCTGCTGCCGGGGGCTCTGGCATTCCGCCGATCCCGGATCAGGACTTCAGCCAGTTCGGCGAGATCGAAGAGAAGCAGATGGGCCGCCTGATGAAGATGGGCGCCAACAATCTGCATCGCAGCTGGGTCAATATTCCCCACGTCACGCAGTTCGACGAGGCGGACATCACCGAGCTCGAGGCCTTCCGCAAGTCGATGAAGGCCGAGGCGGAAGCCCAGGGCGCCAAGCTGACTCCGCTGCCGTTCCTGATCAAGGCGTGCGCCTATGCCTTGAACAAGTACCCGCAGTTTAACGTCAGCCTCAAGGCCGACGGCGAGACCGTGGTGCAGAAGAAGTACGTGCACATCGGTATTGCCGTGGACACGCCCGATGGCCTGATGGTGCCGGTGATCCGCGATGCCGACAAGAAGTCGCTGATCGACCTGGCCAAGGAGTCGGTGGAGCTGGCCAAGAAGGCTCAGTCGAAGAAGCTCAAGCGTGACGAGATGACCGGTGGTTGCTTCACCATCTCGAGCCTGGGCTCCATCGGCGGGACCGCCTTCACGCCCATCGTGAACCCGCCGGAGGTGGCGATCCTCGGGGTTTCCAAGGCGTCGATGAAGCCGGTGTGGAATGGCGCGGACTTCCAGCCGCGACTGATGATGCCGCTGTCGCTGTCCTATGACCACCGTGCCGTCAACGGCGCCGATGCCGCGCGCTTCACCGCGTTGCTGGGACAGTTGTTGACCGACGTGCGTCGCCTTCTGCTGTAATTCAGGCCGAATGCGAGAACAGAACGGCGCCGCAAGGCGCCGTTTCTCGTCCTGCCGTCAGCTCTGACAGCGTGCCATGTGGATGTGCCAGGCCGGGCGAATCGTGACGCTTCTATGACTCCTGACCAAAGTGCAATCTAGATGCCAGCAGCTTGATGTTAAACGCTTTTTCTGCAGGTTTTCGGTGAGTTGCGAGTAACCTCAGGTTGTGTCGCCAAGACGGCACGGGTATTGTTCGCTTAACCCATTCTTCACCCCGACTTTTCGCTTTCTCGAAGGAGTTCCAACGATGCGTTTGATCCTCTTGGGTGCCCCGGGTGCCGGCAAGGGCACCCAGGCCCAATTCATCTGTGAGCGCTACGATATCCCACAGATTTCCACTGGTGACATGCTGCGTGCAGCGGTCAAGGAAGGCAGTGAACTGGGCCTCAAGGTGAAGGAAATCATGACCACCGGTGGCCTGGTCTCCGATGACATCATCATCGCCCTGGTCAAGGAACGCATCGCCCAGCCTGACTGCGCCAACGGTTTCCTGTTTGACGGCTTCCCGCGCACCATTCCCCAGGCCGATGCCATGAAGGAAGGTGGCGTCAAGATCGATCACGTGCTCGAGATCGCCGTGGCCGACGAGGAAATCGTCAATCGTCTGGCGGGTCGTCGGGTCCACCCGGCGTCCGGCCGCGTCTACCACGTCGACCACAATCCGCCCAAGGAAGACGGCAAGGATGATGTGACCGGCGAGGCGCTGGTTCAGCGTGATGATGATCGCGAGAATACCGTTCGTAATCGTCTGTCGGTCTACCACGAGCAGACCGAGCCGCTGGTGGGCTACTACCAGCAATGGGCCCAGCAGGCGCCTGAGGATGCCCCGCGCTATCATCGCGTGGAAGGCGTGGGTAGTGTCGATGACATCACCCGTCAGGTGCGCGAGGCCCTCGAAGGCTGATCTACCGCACCACGCTTGCTGCATTCGACTCACGGCTCGCCCCAAGGCGGGCCGTGAGTCGTTTATAATGTGCCGGATTCACTACCAGGATGAGCCTGACATGACCTTGATTGTGGCCCTCGATGCCTCCTCGAGCGCCTGCTCCGCGGCCCTGCTGCGTCGCCAGGAGGGTAGCCCGGACGAGGTGATAGCGCGTTTTGCGCAGACCCCGCGAGAGCATACCCGTCGTCTGTTGCCGATGGTCGACGAAGTGCTGGCCGAGGCCGGGGTGGCGGCCAGCGAACTGGACGCCGTGGCCTACGGGCGCGGACCAGGCTCCTTCACTGGCTTGCGGATTGCCGCGGGTGTGGCCCAGGGGCTGGCCTACGGACTGGACCGCCCGCTGGTCGGTGTATCGACGCTGGAGGCACTGGCGCTGGGCGGCCACCTGCGCCATCGCTATCGCTACATGGTCACCGCGCTGGACGCCCGCATGGGCGAAATCTACGTCGGTGCCTGGCGGGTCGAGGACGGGCGGCCGTTGGCACTGATGGACGAAGCGGTGCTGCCGCCCGAACGGCTGGTGCTGCCCCGCGAGCATGAAGACCATGATTGGGTGGGACTGGGGTCTGGCTGGGCGCTGTGGGATCAGATGCCCGCCGAGATCCAGGCCAGTCTCAATCTGACCGTGACCGATGTCGACCCTGCCGCCGAGGACATGGTGCGCCTGGCCGTCGAGGTCTTTGCCGCAGGCGATGCCCAGCGTCCCCATGACGCCCAGCCCGTCTATCTGCGCGACCAGGTGGCCTGGAAGAAGACCGAGCGAAAGGCGCGTTCGTGAGTGTTCGCCTGAGCCCTGACCTGGCGCTGCCCTTCGTTATGGACACCGACCCCGAGGCGGCGCTGGCGCTGGAACGGGATGACCAGGGTCGGCTGGTGCTGGTCGGTGGCGAGGCCCGCTATGGCAAGCCGCTATGGGTCGACTTCGTCGGTGGGCGAGCCGGCCACCGACGGCGTTTCGGCGGCGGGCGCGGTCAACTGGTGGCTCGGGCCTGTGGTCTGGCCAAGGGCGTCACCCCGAGCATCATCGATGCCACCGCGGGTCTAGGCCGTGACGCCTTCGTGCTGGCGAGCCTGGGCGCCGAGGTGCTGCTGATCGAGCGGGTAGCCGCGATTGCGGCCCTGCTGGATGACGGACTCCGGCGTGCCCGGGAGGATAGCGACACTCAGGAAGCGGCGGCGCACATGCACCTTGCCCATGGCGACAGCAGTCGCGAGCTTGACGCCATCGTGGCAGCGGCCGGGGTAGCCCCGGAGGTGATCCACCTGGACCCGATGTTCCCCCACCGCGACAAGTCGGCCCTGGTCAAGAAGGAGATGCGGCTGTTTCGCGAGTTGGCGGGGGACGATGACGATGCACCGCGGCTATTGGAAGCGGCGCTGGACGTCGCCAGCCACCGCGTGGTGGTCAAGCGTCCGCGCAAGGCGCCTCCCATAGCAGGCCCCGAGCCGAGGCATCGACTCGAGGAGAAGACCAGCCGCTACGACATCTACGTGCACCGCTCGCTCAAGGCTGAGCGCTGACCTCCGAGGGAGCCTCGACGGCCTCCTCGCGGTGACGGCTGATCAACGCCAGCCGCCGTCGCAGCGAGGCGTCGAGCAGGCGTGAGGCCCGCTGGGCCGCGCGCTTGAGGCACTCGTCGAAGTGCAGCCGGTCCTGCTCGAGCCACACCCAGCCTTCCTGTTCCAGGGTATCGATCAGGGTCTCGAACAGCTTGGGGTCGAAGAACTCCGGTGCCTCGCGACCGCTGAGCAGTCCAAGGCGCTCCGACAGCGCGCGCGAGCGCTCCTTCAGAGTGGCCCGGTCCAGTGCCCCCGATCCGGATCGCAGCAGCACCTCGATCAGCAGGGCGTTGCGCTCCAGCGATGGCTGGATCATACGGCCGATCAGCTCGAGGCGTTCTCGGCCTTCGAGGCTTTCCACCGGCGTAAAGCCTTCGCCATGGCGCTCCAGCAGCCCCAGGTCCACCTGGACGGCAAGAATGGCCGCGAGGCGTTCCTTCATGTCCGCGCTTTCATCGACACAGAACTCCCGGGCCAGCGGTGGCCAAAGCGGCGTCAACAGGTCGCAGAGTTCGTGGAGGCTGCGTTGGTGGCGGCTGCGAAAGGCGAAGGCGACCAGCGCCGGCAGGGCGAACAGGTGCAGCACGTTGTTGCGATACCAGGCCAGCAGTGCCGCCTGCTCGGGCGTGGCGCTGACGATGTCACCAAGGCTATGGGCGTGGCGCTCGACCATGTCCAGGTCCACCGCCCTGGCGATGCAGGCTTCCGGAGACTCGTCGGGCAGACTGGGTCTTTCGCCGCAGGCGGGGCTGTCGGCCAGGCGACAGAGCAGGGCGAGCTGGTCGGTCAGGGTGGCGTACTCCAGGGCGCGGTGCGGCGACGAGAGTAGCGCTAGGCCTGTCAGGTTGATGGCATTCAGCGCCGCCACCCGGTTGATGCGCCGGGTCAGGGATCTGCCAAGCGTGGTGACCGTCGGTGCCAGCCAGTCGGGGCGCGGCGACTCGTCGTCTCGCCAGCCGGGGGCGTGGCTATCGAGAAAGCCCCCGATGGGCAGCGGCTCGCCGATATTGACCGATACCCGGCCGTAGGGCTCGCGCAGACGTCCGAGCACCCGCAGCAGATCCAGCGGGGACTCCTTGCGCTTCTTGCCACCGCCCAGTTCGCGCTGGTAGCTGGAGTTCTCGAGAATACGCTCGTAGCCGATATAGACCGGAACAAAGACCATCGGCCGCTCGTCGACCCGCTGGCAGCGCAGGAAGGACCGCAGTGTCATCGCCAGCATGCCGGGACGAGGCGTGAGCATGCGACCGCTGCGGGAACGACCGCCTTCGATGAAGTACTCCATCGGATAGCCCCGGGCCAGCAGGCGGTGCAGATATTCGTTGAACACCGCGCCGTAGAGGCGGTTGTCGCGAAAGCTGCGACGCAGGAAGAAGGCGCCACCACGTCTCAGCAAAGGGCCGATCAACGGCATGTCAAGGTTGCGTCCTGCGGCGATGTGGGGCGGCATCAAGCCTTCGCGGTAGAGCACGTAGGACAGCAGCAGGTAGTCGATATGGCTGCGGTGGCAGGGCACGTAGATCAGGGTGTGATCCTCGGCCAGGGCCTTGACCTCTTCCAGACCATTGACGTCGACGCCGTCGTAGAGCCGGTTCCACAGGCGCTTCAAGGCGCCGGCCAGAAAGCGCAGCACCGGATAGGTCATGTTGGCCGCGATCTCGTGGCCATAGCGTCTGGCGCGTCGCTTGAGTCGTTTGCGTGAGCTGGCCTTCTCTGCCAGTTGGTCGATCTCCCGACGCACCTCGTCGCTTGCCACCACTCCCTGAATCATCGTGCTGCGGTGCGACAGGTCCGGCCCCAGCACCCGCGTACGCACCCGGCGAAAGTGTACCCGCAACAGCCTTGCCGCCTTGCGGTTGGTGCGTGGGGCGTCACCGTCATGCAGTTCTTCGAGGTGCAGCGGGGCGCCGAACTGGATTTCCACGTCGCGGCCGTTGACCAGCACCGACAGCGCTCGCCGCAGTCGTCCGGTCAGGCGCCAGCTGTCCGCTGCCAGCAGATGCCAGAGGCCGAAGTCCTTGCCCGGGGCTCGCCCCCAGAACACACTGACGGGCACCAGCTGTATCCGGGTGTCGCTGGTGATCAGCTCGGTGAAGGGCGCGACACCGGTGGCTTGGCCCGGCCACAGCCGGAACCGGCGTGCCGGCAGCGCCACGCAGCGCGGCAGGTTGCTGTCGGGCAGCGCCAACCGGCCACGCGCCGGGGGCAGGCCATGACGTTGGCAGTAGCTGTCCAGCAGCAGGGCGTCGCTCAGCGAGGGGCGCGGTAGCACATAGAGCGTCGGTAGCTGCGGATCCAGCGCCAGTTTATCCGGCGTCGGTTCCGCCAGCCGAACCTCGGTCCACAGTTCGATGAGTCGGCGCAGCGGTGCGCGAAGCATGCCAGGCATAGCAATTCCGTTGTTCGGGGCAGTAGGCGAGGACCGTCTGCGGGCCATCCATGTCGTGCCGTCAGTATAACGATCGGGTAGGGTGGCGCCATGATCTGCTTGATATCCGGTTGATATGACACCGCCAGGGAGACGTGCAGCATGACCACCGCGTGGCGACAGCATAATCGCGTCGATCTATTGCCGGAGGCCGATCGCTTCCTGCCGGCGCTGTTCGAGGCGGTGGCCGAGGCCCGTCAAAGCGTGCTGATCGAACTTTATCTGATGGAGTCCGGCGAACTGGCCGACCGCGTCATCGAGGCGCTGGTGGCCGCATCGCAGCGCGGCGTCGCCGTCTATCTACTGTTGGACGGTTTCGGCGCCATGGGGCTTTCAGGCCAGGATCGAGAACGCCTGGTCGCATCCGGCGTGTGGTTGCGAGACTTCAACCCGCTGGGCTGGCACTCGCTGGGACGCAACGTCAGTCGTGATCATCGCAAGCTGGTGGTGGTGGACCAGCGACTGGCCTTTACCGGGGGCTTTGGCGCCGTCGATGAGTTCCTGGCGGCCTGGTTCGAGGTGGCTGTGCGTGTCGAGGGCCCGGTGGTGGACGACTGGGTGGCACTGTTTGCCCAGGTGTGGAACTCGCCGTTGACCAGAGGCGCCCCGCAGGCACCGGCGCTGCCGTCGTCGAGTGGCGAGAGGCGCCATGACCCTGGAGTCAGGGCACGGGTGATCTGGGGACGGGGTTACCGCTTTCAGGCCATTCGCCACTCACTGCAGGAGCGAATCGCCCGCGCCGAACGGCGCCTGTGGCTGTGTACGCCCTACTTTGTGCCCACCCTGGGGCTGAGGCTCAGGCTGCAGCGCGCGGCGCGCAAGGGCCGTGACGTGCGCCTGCTGCTGCCAGGACGGGACCACGACCATCCCGGTATCCGCTACGCCGGGCAGCGCTTCTACTCTCGGTTGCTGCGGGCAGGGGTGCGCATCTACGAGTTCCAGCCAAGCTTCATCCACGCCAAGTTCGTGGTCGCCGATGACTGGGTCAGCCTGGGGTCCTGCAACTTCGACCACTGGAGCCTGCAGTGGAACCTCGAGGCCAATCAGGAGGTCGAGGACGCCGTCCTGGCCGACGAGGTCGCGGCGCTGTTCGAGCGCAATTTCGCGGCGAGTCGGGAGATCACCCGGGAAAGCTGGGCGCGCCGCTCCTGGTGGGCCAGGATCAGGACCTGGCTGTACGGCACCCTTGATGGCTGGCTGACCCGCTTGCGCTGAGGCGCCGGCTATCGCTTGCTCCGGTGCTGACCAGCGCCTGGCCTGTGACGCGCTATCGCTTGGCCTGTTATTCGCTAGCGCTTGGCCTGTTATTCGCTATCGCTTGCCTTTGGGGCCTTTGGCCTGGGGTCTGCCCTGGCCGCTCTTGCTCTTGTTGCCAGGGCCCTTGTTGCCATGACCCTTGTGGCCTGCCTTGCCACCCCTGCCGCCGGCTGGCGCCTTGCCGCGGGGCTTGGGCTTGGGGGTGTCCGGCGGTACCCGGAAGTGCAGGTACAGATCCAGCACCAGTTCCGGCAACTGACCGACCAGGCGCTCGAGTCGCTCACCTTCCCCGGCCAGATCGGCCATGTCGGGCTCGTCGGCGAACAGTCCCGACAGCGCCATGAAGGGCAACAGCAGTGTGGCCACGGTTTCTTCATCGCCCTCGAACCAGGCGGCCTCGTCGAGGAAGACGCCTTCCATGAAGCCGGCACACCAGTCGCCGATGGGCGTCTCTTCCGACGCCATGCCGTCCAGCGTCAGCTCGAAGGGCAGTTCGGGAAGACCGCCGCCTTCCAGCACGCCGATAGCGTTGGTCCTGAGCTGCTCGAGCAGGCCCAGGATGATCTCCCTTTCCTGGTCGCTTTCGAACTCGGGGGTGCCGTGAAACAGCTCCGCGACCCAGGCGGCAGCCTCGACATCCCGCGGCGCCACCGCCAGCGCGACCAGGAAGCCGTGGGCGCCGATCAGGTCCAGCGCATCGGGACCGGCGCGCTCCTCGAGAAAGTCATCGAGCAGGTCCAGAGCGTCGTCTTCGAGCAAGGGGAGGGGGAGCGGCGTTTCGGCGTCGGACATGGGGCGCTCACTTGGCGAGGGGATGACTGGACGGTGGTCTTTACCGTCCCCGTTCGAGGCGGCATTCTAGCACTCCTTTACCTATTCTGACTGCGTCATGACCTCGACCCGGCCATCAATTCGCCCGCGCGCTCGCGGTGACTCTCCCACCCCGGTGTTGCCCGACGTCGACGACGCCTGGCTTCAGTCACTCGACGTCGCCGCCCTGCGCCAGGCGCTGATGGCAAGAGTCGTGGAGGCGGTGGCGCTGTGTCGTGACTATCATCCTGGGCTGCCGGAGCCGAAGGTGTGGTGCGATCTGCGCGGCAAGGGCGCAGGGCAGGCCCACTTCGGTCGCGGCGGACTGCGCTTCAATGGCCAGCTGCTGGAAGAGAACCGCCACGCCTTCTTCACCGAGGTGGTGCCCCACGAGGTGGCCCACTGGCTGGTCTGGCACCTGGAAGATGGGCCTACCTTTCGCCCCCATGGCAGGGAGTGGCAGACCGTCATGCTCAGGCTGTTCGGCTTGGCCCCCCGGGTCACCCATCGCTTCGATACCGCCCGCTCGAGCCCTGTCCCGTATCGCTATCGCTGCGCCTGTCGCGAGCACGGATTCTCGGCACGGCGTCACGCCAACGCCCAGGCCGGTCAGGAGTATCGCTGCCGGCACTGTCGCGGCCGACTGTGCCTGGTTCGGAAGAAGTGCTGAAATTTGCGCTTAACCTCTTGTTATAAAATAAAAAAATAGTCATACCAATGTCTAAGGGGAAACCCTGGCCTGGCGACGTTATGCTGGCTGTCAGGTTATTCGCGCCGGTCGGTCTCTCTTATTCAGGCGGCTGGCTCTTCACTTCGATGGGTATCCAAGGACAGAGCACCATGAGCGATCATCAGCACGTCTATCCGGTTTCCGATGCGTTTGCCAAGACCGCCTGGGCCGACAAGGCCACCTACGACAAGCTCTATCGGCAGTCGGTGGAAGATCCCGAGGGCTTCTGGAAGGAGCAGGCCGCACGCCTTGACTGGATCAAGCCGCCGCAGACCATCAAGTCGGTATCCTTCGCCAGCGACAATGTCGATATCCGCTGGTTCGAGGATGGCACCCTCAACGTGGCGGCCAACTGCCTGGATCGACACCTCGACAAGCGTGGCGACAAGCCGGCGATCATCTGGGAAGGGGACGATCCGAACGAATCTTCGGTGATCACCTACCGCGAGCTGTACGAGCGTACCTGCCAGCTGGCCAACGCCCTGAAGTCCATGGGGATCGGCAAGGGTGACACCGTGACCCTGTACATGCCGATGATCCCGGAAGCCGCCATGGCCATGCTGGCCTGCGCCCGTATCGGTGCGGTGCACTCGGTGGTGTTCGGCGGCTTTTCTCCCGACGCCCTGGCCCAGCGGGTCAAGGACGCTGCCTCACGGGTCATCATCACCGCCGACCAGTCCGTACGCGGTGGCAAGCAGGTACCGCTGAAGGACAACGTCGACGCCGCCCTGACCCGTGACGGCACCGACGTGGCCGAGAAGGTGCTGGTGGTCAAGCGTACCGGCGGTGACATCGAATGGCACGAGGGACGTGACGTCTGGTACCACGACGTGGTGGCCGATCAGGACACCGACTGCCCCGCCGAAGAGATGGGTGCCGAGGATCCGCTGTTCATCCTGTATACCTCCGGCTCCACCGGCACCCCCAAGGGGCTCAAGCACACCACCGGTGGCTACCTGACCTACGCCAGCCTCACCCACCAGTACGTGTTCGACTATCACGAGGACGAGGTCTACTGGTGCACCGCGGACGTGGGCTGGGTCACCGGCCACAGCTACATCGTCTATGGGCCCCTGGCCAACGGTGCGGTGACCCTGATGTTCGAGGGGGTGCCGAGCTATCCGACCCACGGGCGGATGGGTGAGATCGTCGACAAGCACAAGGTCAGTATCCTCTACACCGCCCCCACCGCAGTGCGCGCCCTGATGGCCCACGGCGACAAGGTGATGGACTCCAGCTCTCGGGATAGCCTGCGCCTGCTTGGCTCGGTGGGCGAGCCGATCAACCCCGAGGCCTGGGAGTGGTTCTACCGGGTGATCGGCAACAGCAAATGCCCGATCGTCGATACCTGGTGGCAGACCGAGACCGGCGGCATCATGATCACCCCGTTGCCCGGTGCCATCGACCAGAAGCCGGGCTCCGCGACCCTGCCGTTCTTCGGTGTGCAGCCGGCGCTGGTGGACAACGAAGGCAAGCGCCTCGAGGGCGCCACCGACGGCAACCTGGTCATCCTCGATTCCTGGCCGGGACAGGCGCGCTCCATCTGGAACAATCACGAGCGCTTCATCCAGACCTACTTCTCCACCTACGAGGGGACTTACTTCACCGGTGACGGCTGTCGCCGTGACGAGGACGGCTACTACTGGATCACCGGCCGGGTGGACGACGTCCTCAACGTGTCCGGTCACCGCATGGGCACCGCCGAGATCGAGTCCTCGCTGGTGGCACACTCAGCGGTGGCCGAGGCCGCCGTGGTGGGCTTCCCCCATGACATCAAGGGGCAGGGTATCTATATCTACGTGACCCTCAACGACGAGGCCGAACCCACCGACGAGCTCAAGAAGGAACTGACCCAGTGGGTGCGCAAGGACATCGGCCCGATCGCCTCGCCGGATCATATCCAGTGGGCACCGGGACTGCCCAAGACCCGCTCGGGCAAGATCATGCGCCGGATTCTGCGCAAGATTGCCGCCAATGAGTGTGATGGCCTCGGCGACACCAGTACCCTGGCCGATCCTTCGGTGGTCGAGGATCTGATCGAGCACCGCGCCGCCAAGTAAGGCTCATGGCGTAACAGCAGGTCCTGCGGGCCGGCTGCCGGAAACTTCCGGCGCCGGCCCGTTTTTGCATAGTGATGGAGGCCGCAGAGTCGGCACCACGGGTAGCCGTTGAGGATGCTTGCGTCAGGGCGCTTGGGAAAGCCGGCAACCATGGGGTAACATGCTGTGCAAACAAGCGTCTTGCGTTGCGGCGTCCAGGCCTGACACGCTGCATCGGAATCCGGAGGAGAGTCCATGGCCTTTGCCCAGAAATTCATCGTAGCCGATGATCATCCGCTGTTCCGTGCCGCCCTGACGCAGGCGCTTCGCCAGCTCGCGCCCCAGGCCGAAATCATCGAGGCCGACACCATGGAGGCCACCTCGGACGTGGTCATTCGCCACCCCGACGCGGACCTGATCCTGCTCGATCTGCACATGCCTGGAGCCCACGGCTTCTCCGGGCTGATCCAGCTGCGTGGTCAGACCCCGGATGTGCCGGTGGCGGTGGTATCCGGCAGCGATGAAGTGCACGTCGTGCGCCGCGCCATCGACTACGGTGCCTCGGGGTTCATTCCCAAGTCCTCGTCGCTGGCGTTGATCGCCGAGGCGGTGGGCGAGATCCTCGACGGCGAAGTGTGGCTGCCGGAAGAGATGGCCGACGCCCTGGGTGAGGCCAACGAGGAAGAGGCGCGCTTTGCCGAGGCCATCGCCTCGCTGACGCCTCAGCAGTTCCGCGTACTCAACATGTTGACCGAAGGCCTGCTCAACAAGCAGATCGCCTACGAGCTGAACGTCTCCGAGGCCACCATCAAGGCCCACGTGACCGCCATCCTCAGAAAGCTGGGCGTGCACTCGCGCACCCAGGCGGTGATCGCTGCCCAGAAGCTCGAGGTCGAGCCACCCAAGGTCGAATCCTGACGCGGTTGCTTGCGCATCGACGACACCCCGCCCAGGCGGGGTGTCGTGGTTCTGGGGCGGGGGCCCAGTCCTATGCTGGCGCCGGCCCTGGTGGCAGCCAGCCGGTGTTCATTCGACGTCGTCCGACAGCACCAGCCGGTCATGGCGTCCCATCAGAAAATCCTGATTCATTGCCAGCGCCTCGCGCAGGAAGTCCCACAGCAGACGCACCCGGGCAAGCTGGCGCTGCTCCTGCCGGGCGGTGATCCAGAACTGACGCACCACCGACACTTCGTCCTCCAGCAGCGGCATCAGCCCGTCTCGTCCCGCCGTCATGAAGCACGGCAGAATGCCCAGGCCTGCGCCGCTCTCGGTGGCCATCATCTGGGTCGTCACGCTGGTGCTGCGAAGCGCAAAGTGGGTCTGCTGCGCCTGTTGCACCTGCGGCGACAGCAACGGATCCAGGTAGTTGAGTTGCTCGCTGAACAACAGGTCGTCCACGTAGCCGATCAGCGGATGTGTGCCCAGCTGGGCAAGCTGCTGCGGTGCCCCGTGGCGCTCGACGTAGTGCCTCGCCGCGTAGAGCTTGAGCCGGTAGTCGCACAGTCGCGAGGTGACCAGGCCGGGGTTGCCCGGTCGTTCGATGGTGATCGCCAGGTCTGCCTCATGGCGGCTGAGATTGACCACGCGAGGCAGCGCCAGCAGGTCCAGGGTGAGGCCGGGATGACGCCGGCAGAAGGCGCTGAGCAGCGGGGCCACCACCCAGGTCCCGAAGCCTTCGGTCACGCCAAGTCGGATCTGGCCCTCCAGGCGCAGGTTCTGATCGGTCAGACTGTCGGCGGCCTCGTCGGCGTGTCGGGCCATCTGTTCCGCGTGGCTCTTCAGACGTTCGCCGGCGGGAGTCAGGCGGTAGCCGTGGGTGCTGCGTTCGAACAACTGGGTGTTGAGTCGCTGTTCGAAGCGGCGGGTTCGCCGCGACAGGGTCGAGTGGTCAACGCCCAGCCGTCGGGCGGCGTCGGACAGGCGGGCATGCCTGGCCACCTCGAGAAAGACCTGAAGGTCCTGCCAGTCGAGCAAAAATCACCTCCGCTGAGCGACGACGTCGTGGACTTCGATGTGTTTGTGGTTGTGCATCAGTGCACAAGCAATGTGCCTGGCTGGCCGTTGTTTGGCCATCCTACCTGTGTCTAGACTGGTGAGCATGGATAGCCGTGCCGTGGTGCACACCGCCACAGCGATCAAGGCGGCTGCTGGCATGGCAGTACGCCCAGTCCATCTCATACGACGCCACGCTCATGCACAACGACAACAGCCGGAGCACGCCCATGTCAGTCCGCGAAATTCCCATGATCATCGATGGCCAGGCCGTCCCCTCGCAGTCCAGCGAATGGCGCGATGTGATCAATCCGGCGACTCAGGAAGTGGTCGCGCGGGTGCCGTTCTGTACCCTGGAGGAGGTCGACCGGGCCGTTGCCAGCGCCCATCAGGCCTTTGCCACCTGGCGCAAGGTGCCGCTGGCCAAGCGCATGCGCATCATGCTCAAGCTGCAGGCGCTGATTCGCGAGCATACCCCGGAGCTTGCCGCCCTGATCACCGAGGAGCACGGCAAGACCCTGCCCGACGCCGAAGGTGAAGTCGGTCGTGGTCTCGAGGTGGTCGAACACGCCTGCTCGATCACCTCGCTGCAACTGGGGGAGCTTGCCGAGAACGCTGCCAACGAGGTGGACGTCTACACCCTCAACCAGCCGCTGGGGGTAGGTGCCGGCATCACCGCCTTCAACTTCCCCATCATGTTGCCCTGCTTCATGTTCCCGCTGGCCATCGCCACCGGCAACACCTTCGTGCTGAAGCCCTCCGAACAGGACCCGAGCTCCACCCTGCGCCTGGTGGAACTGGCGCTCGAGGCCGGTGTCCCCGCCGGTGTGCTCAACGTGGTGCATGGCGGCCCTGATGTCGCCAATCACCTGTGCGAGCACCCGGATATCAAGGCCATGTCGTTTATCGGGTCCACCCATGTCGGCACCCAGCTTTATCGCCGTGCCAGCGAGTCCGGCAAGCGCGCTCAAGCCATGATGGGTGCCAAGAACCACTGTGTGGTGATGCCTGACGCCAACCGCTCTCAGGCCATCAACAACCTGCTGGGGTCGGCCTTCGGCGCCGCCGGCCAGCGCTGCATGGCCAACTCGGTGGTGGTGCTGGTCGGCCAGGCCCGGGAGTGGCTCGAGGATATCGTCGAGGGGGCTCGCAACATGAAGGTGGGGCCGGGCACCGACCGCGAGGCGGATCTCGGGCCTCTGGTGTCACCGGCGGCCAAGGATCGTGTCGAAGGCTTGATCGCCAAGGGCGAACAGGAAGGCGCTCGGCTGCTGGTCGACGGACGTGGCTGCCAGGTCGAGGGCTACCCCGACGGCAACTTCGTCGGCCCAACCCTGTTCGCCGGCGTGACGGCGGACATGAGCATCTATCGTGAAGAGGTGTTCGGTCCGGTGCTGTGCGTGGTCGAGGTGGACACGCTGGACGAGGCCATCGCCTTCGTCAACGCCAACCCCAACGGCAATGGTACTTCCATCTTCACCAATTCCGGCTGGGTGGCGCGTCGCTTCGAGAGCGATATCGATGTCGGTCAGGTGGGCATCAATGTGCCGATCCCGGTGCCGGTGGCCTACTTCAGTTTTACCGGCTCGCGCGCCTCCAAGTTGGGTGACCTTGGCCCCAATGGCAAGCAGGCCATCAGCTTCTGGACCCAGACCAAGACGGTGACCGCGCGCTGGTTCGAACCGGAGAACGTCTCGAGCGGCATCAACAGCACCATCTCGCTCGGCTGATCCTGGGCCGAGCAGGCATGCTGGCGCAGCGGCCAGGTCCTGCCTGACTCGAGCTCTCCGGCCTGGCCCTGCTGCAGGCTGCGATGCCCCCGTCAAGGGGGCATCGTCGTTTTCGGCAGCGGCGACTCGGCATTCGATCAAAGTACCAGAGCGCCAGATTGACCTTTACGTTAACGTCAATGTATTGCCTGGCCCTTCTTCCATGCCCACGTCAGCCCGGAGCCCCCATGAGCCCCTCGATCAGCCCATCTCTCAGCCGCTTTCCCGTCCCTGAATCTCTCGACGATCTGCCCGACGATATCCGAGACAGCATCCTGGCGGTTCAGGAGAAGGCGGGCTTCGTGCCAAATGTCTTCTTGATGCTGGCCCATCGGCCGGCGGAGTTTCGTGCCTTCTTCGCCTATCACGATGCGCTGATGGAGCGTGAGTCCGATAGCCTGACCAAGGCCGAGAAGGAGATGATCGTGGTCGCCACCAGCGCCCGCAACCACTGCCTCTACTGCGTGGTGGCTCATGGAGCGCTGGTCAGGATCTACAGCAAGGATCCTCTGCTCGCCGACCAGGTGGCGGTCAACCATCGCAGTTCTGGCTTGAGCGAGCGACATCGCGTCATGCTGGACTTCGCGCTGCACTGCGCAATCGATCTGGGCGAGCTGACCGATGAGTGGGAGCAACGTCTGCAGGCGGTGGGGTTCAGC
Source organism: Halomonas sp. H10-59 (assembly GCF_040070555.1). NCBI lineage: Bacteria > Pseudomonadati > Pseudomonadota > Gammaproteobacteria > Oceanospirillales > Halomonadaceae > Halomonas > Halomonas sp. H10-59. The sequence goes on along the minus strand of NZ_CP098828.1, from coordinate 3,750,865 downwards.
CGCGACGATATCTGGGATATCGGTGCGATCTGCGCCTTCTTTGGGCTGTCCAACCGCCTGGTGACCTTGACCGGTACGCCACCCAACCCGGAATTCTACTTGATGGGCAGGGTGCCCAGAGACGTCTGAACTCAGCCCATCAGCTTCGACAGTGGTTGCTCTGCCAGATCGGCAAGCCAGTGGGTGAGGGCGGAGCGCTGGGCCGCATGAAGGACCAGGCCCACGGTGTCATCGCTGTCGGCGGGGGAGTCATCGTGGGGCAGGCTGACGGCGAAGTCGCCTTCTTCGAGGTGGAACTCGTGAATCTCGCGCAGGCCTACCGGGGTCTCGCAGCGAATCGAGCGGTAGCTGTCGTCTTCGCCATAGATGAGGCGATGGCAGACCTTGTAGCGTGTGTAGAGCGAGAGTCCGCCGGGGAAGGCCGGCCACTTCGCCGGGTGAAGGCGAATATCGCTATCCAGCCCCATGGCATTGGCCTCGGCGCTGGACAACGCCTCTTCCAGGGCCGGGGCGAGCAGTGGGCGTGACTGGGTGTGTGGTGCGGCGTTGATGAGGTCCTGGGGGCGGTGGATGTCGGCGTCTCGGAAGTTCAGGGTGTGCTGTTCGCAGTCGCCGTTTTCCCAGCCATCGAGCAGTCGTAACGTCAGTCGGCCCTGGCGCATCGGCGCGAAGACCAGCAGATTGAGGGCCAGCAGTAGATGCAGGCGTCGCTCGCTGGTCTGGTTGTCGAAGGCGGTATAGGGCGAACTGAATAGCCGATGCAGGCGACCGGGCGCGTGTTCCTTGGCTTCATGGTAGGACATGGGGCATTTTCCTCGAGACCGTACGACAACCAGCACATGCCACCATCAGGACCTGGTCGAAGCAGGAGCGTCTGCCGAGCTTCCCGCATGCCCTGATTGAGGCTTTTTATTTTAGATCCAACTTTATTAGCAGAAATTTAAATTTTTATCGAGACAATGCCGAGCCAGGCGAGTGGAAGTCAGTGATCGTCACTCTGGGCGGCCGTTGAGCTGGTTGTCTTCTCTGCTGCCTGGGCGGGGGCTGGCAACGTCCTGGCTGAGGTCTTCGAGGCGGCCTCTGCGGCACTGCGCTTTCTGGCTTCCTTGTTGCGATACATCATGGCGTCGGCGGCGCGCAGCAGTTCTTCCTCGCGCAGGTAGTCTCGATCCCCGGTCTCGGCGACGCCCAGGCTGATCGAGAAGTTCGGGTACTTGCTCTGGAAGGCCAGTTCAATCTTGCTGCCGATGGTCTTGGCGCTCTTGGCATCACAGTCTGGCAGGATACAGCAGAATTCATCCCCCCCGAGGCGGCAGCAGATGTCGCTGCTGCGGACCGTTTCACGCATGATCTGGCCGAAGGTGACGAGGATTTCATCACCCTTGTGGTGGCCGTGGGTATCGTTGATCTGCTTGAAGTCATCGATATCGCAGTAGATCAGGCTGACCAGCGAGTGACGTCGCTCGGCCATGCGGATCTCCCTGTTCAGGGCCTCGCTCATGCCTCGCTTGTTGAACAGCCCGGTAAGGGCGTCCTTTTCTGCGTAGGCGGCCAGCTCCTTGGTCTTCTCTTCCAGGTTGCGAGCGTAGAGCTCCATTCGGCGCTTGGCGCTGTGGACCTCGTTGAGCAGGGTATCGATATAGGTATCGAAGACCAGGGTGATATCGAAGTACATCAATTTGTCGAGGTTGTTCTTCGCCGACTTGGTCGCCTGCACGTCCTCGAGGTTCTCGTCGATGACGCGAAACAGGATTTCCTTGAGCGTGCGCATGGCGGCCAGAAACAGCTTGGGTTCGACGCCGATACGCTTGTGCACCAGACCGATGCGCAGCCGACTGTTGACGTATTCCGCGTCGTAGTAGCCGGTGAAGATGTCGAGGACGTACTGGCGCTGGGCCGAGCGCAGTCGCTGCAGGGTCTCGGAGTCGCCGATCAGCAGGCTGATCTCGTCGATCTCGGTCTGCCGCTCGTAGAACTCTTCGACGATGATCTCGATATGCTCGTTGATGAGGGGTTTGAGCGCTGCCAGATCGGCCAGGTCGGCTTCGTCGAGGCTCAGGAATTCCTTGCGACGCTGGATCTCGACCTCGCTGATGTGCATCTGTTCCAGCAGGGACTTGTCGATTGGCCTCATGGCAACTCTCACTGGATGGGTGCGACCACTGCGGAACGACATCGAGCCGTGCGGCCGCACCATGTCTTGAAGGCTACCTTCAAGATATATCGTGGATTGGAGACTCCTGCATCGCATTTTCGCGGTTTTACACGCAATTGACACACACCTATTCCACGCGGTGCGCGATCAAGTACACCATCCTAGGTATGCTGTGGATCTAGTGCTGGAGAGGGGGAAAGTTGGCGCCTGGCCCTAAGTCTATTGAATGACCGAACGCAACAGCTCGCCAACGTTGCCACTCTGAGACGGCAATGCCAGCACGGCAGGGTCGGGCGACGTCGCCGTCAGGCTGACCACCTGGAACTTGTCGCCAAAACGCAGAAGTCCGAGCCCCTGTTGCTCGAGCCTTGCCGCCACCGGGTCCGGTTGCCCCGACAGAATGCTCTGATAGCGGTCGACGACCCGTAAAAGCTCGATGACCTCCGGTCGCTGGCTGAGTACCAGTTCATCCTCTCGGCGATCGCCCTCCTGGGTAATCCAGTCAAGGCGATAGACCTCGCCCTCGATGCCGGCGACGCTTTCCCGCGTGCCGACAGGCTCCAGCGACAGCACCTGCTGGGCCTGGTAACTGCCGAGGTCGGACAGGTCCTGGCCACCGAGTTGCCCGGCGATGGATTGAACATCGCGGATGCCCAGCACCACCGTCTGACCACCGAAGTTGGTGACCACGTGGCCCTTGCCGTCTCTCAGCAGCAGATAGCCCTTGGCCGCGTGGCGGGGAAAGTCCAGGCGCAGTTGATCACCGATCCAGCGTGCGGTGACGGCGCTCTCGGGGTCGCCACTGCCATCGACCAGGGTGGCCTGGCCATCGGCCAGGGCGCTTGCAGACACACATAGCAGACAAGCCGCTAGCAGACGGCGCATCGATGATTCCTCATGGCATGAAGATCAAGGGGAAAGGTGGGGCAATGGCTCGCGCCAACAAGACGCGGCGCCCTGGCAGAATTGCCTTCCGGGGCGCCGTCCAGCACGGGCCATTCAGGAGAGTGACAGATGGCCATCGTCGATGATGCGGCGAATGGCCTGCAGCTCGTCGCAGGTGAAGTGTTCCAGTCGTCCCGACAGCAGATCACTGATCTTCTGCATGGGGAGACCCGCGCGGCGTGCGATCTCGCGGCTTCCGAGATCAGATACGGCGATAAGCCGCGTAACAATGCGCATCAGTCGTGTGCGCTGTTCCAGGTCCCTGACATCGAGGTCAGGGCATCGTCGAGGAGGCGGTTCGGAAGCGTCTGCTCGAGACAAGGAATCTGCGGTGCTCATGGTACTCCAATGGGCGTTTTCGACCCCTACAGCATGCAACCTTTTTTGCCCTCTTGCCAGTCCAATTTGGTGTCCGTTCTGGGCGTGGCGCAGCGACGAAAACTCCTCATTCCGCAGACGCCGCGGGAGACTGCGGCTGACGGCGATGGCGCCATCTGCAGGCCCTACAAACTTAGACCAAAGAGGTATAAACGAAGGCTGCGGACGGCAAACATCCTCATGATAAGTTGCACGCGCGATTGATAAATTCAACGGTGCGTCCTGTCCCCGGTCAACAATCACTGTTCTGCGGGAACGCACCACTGCGGCGAGAGGTTTATCTTATGGACAATAACAGCAATGGCGGAGCCCAGCTGAGCCGAGTGCTGGCCCGCAAGGACGTCCTGGCGCTGGCCTTCGGTGCCATGGTCGGCTGGGGCTGGATCGTATTGACGGGGGGCTTCATCACCTCGGCAGGAAGCCTTGGCGCCATACTGGCATTCGTGCTGGGCGGCATGGTGATCGTGCTGGTGGGGCTGACCTACTCTGAGCTCGCTTCGGCGATGCCCCAGGTCGGTGGTGAGCACGTCTACAGCTACCGTGCCCTGGGCCATTTTGCCTCCTTCCTGTGTACTTGGGCGATCGTGCTGGGTTATCTCAGCGTGGTGGCCTTCGAGGCGGTAGCGCTGCCCACCGTGGTCGAGCATCTGTTCCCCGGCTACGCCGTCGGTCACCTGTGGACCCTGGCGGGCTGGGACGTCAAGGCCACCTGGGTTGCCGTCGGTGTGGCCGGCTCGGTGGTCATGATGGCCATCAACTATGTTGGCGTGCGCACCGCGGCGCTGGTCCAGAAGGTGGTGACGCTGCTGATTCTGGCCGTCGGTGTGATGTTCATCACCGGCGCACTGTTCGAGGGTAGCAGCGCTTCGCTGACGCCGCTGTTCAACACCGAAGAGGGTGTGCTGGGCGGGATCACCATGGTGCTGATCATGGTTCCTTTCCTGTTCGTCGGCTTCGACGTCATCCCGCAGGCGGCGGAAGAGATCGACCTGCCGTTTCGCGAGATCGGTCGGGTTTTGATGCTGTCGGTGGTCCTGGCGGTGTTCTGGTACGCCTTCATCGTGCTGGGAACGGCATTGATGCTGCCCAAGGCGGAGCTCGAGAACAGCTCCCTGGCGGTACCTGACGCCATGGGGGCGGTGTTCAATACCCCCTGGGCGGCCAACCTGATGGTACTGGCGGGTATCGCCGGCATCCTGACCAGCTGGAACGCCTTCTACGTCGGTGGCTCGCGCGCCATCTATGCACTGGCCCACTGCGGCATGCTGCCGGCCTTTCTGGCCAAGCTGCATCCTCGTCACAGGACGCCGGTCAACGCCATCCTGTTGATGGGAGCCTTGTCGAGCCTGGCGCCTCTGCTGGGCCGCCAGGCCATGGTGTGGCTGGTGGTGGCCGGTGGTCTCGGCATCGTCATCGCCTACCTGTTCGTATCCATTTCGTTTCTGGTGCTTCGGCGCAAGGAGCCGGAACTCGAAAGGCCGTTCAAGGTCAGCCATCCTCGCCTGGTCGGTTGGCTGGCGGTGGTGCTGTCGCTGGGACTGATCGGGCTCTACCTGCCCGGCAGCCCCTCGGCGCTGTCACCCATCGAGTGGGGACTGTTCGCCGGCTGGATGGGCGCCGGGCTTTGCCTGTACCTGTGGTCCCGCCGCCGCTATGGCACGGCCTACAGCCAGCGACAGATGCGTCGTGAGCTGGAAGGCACCTGACGCCTTGACCGCAACGCCGGTCGGCGGCTTTGCCGGCCGGCGGACGCTTCAAGAACTCTGGACCTTGTCCCGAAAATCAGCACCCGGCGGCAGCCGGGTTTTTGTTGACCAAAGTTAAGAATGTAGATATTTTCACAAAACGTCAAAACAATACGGAGCCCTGCCATGTCCATCCTTGCCTCTGCCCAGCTTCAGGATCGTGATGATCAGACCACCGCCCCTGGCGCACGCGATCCACGCGGGTTCACCCTGGTCCCGTCGACCTCTTCCGAGCGTCTGCAGGAGCTGCGTGTCGAGCGGTCGGTCGTCGCTGCCTTTCTCGACGCCTGTGCCGAATGGCCGATTCAGGCGCTGGAGTACAAGTCGATGCTGCGTTTTCGTGTCGCGGGAATACTCGATGAGCTGTGCGAGGGGACGCTCAAGCCGCGGCTGGCCAATATCCTGCTGGACCGTCGCCAGGGAGCGCTGCAGGTCGTGCCGGAAGGGCTGGACCGGGTCGAGCAGGCCGAGGACATGGTCAAGTTTGCCACCGCCGTTGCCCACCTGATCGGACGATCCAACTTCGATGCCATGAGTGGTCAGTACTATGCCCGCTTCGTGGTCGAGAATGTCGACACCTCCGACAGCTATCTGCGGGCGCCGCATCGGGTGATGGAGCTTCACAACGACGGCACCTTCGTCGAGCAGGTCACCGACTATGTGCTGATGATGAAGATCGACGAGCAGCACATGGAAGGCGGCAACTCGCGGCTGCTCCATCTGGACGACTGGCACGAGCTGGAGCGGTTCTGCCGTCACCCGCTGGCGTTCAGTGAGATGCGCTGGTCGGCTCCGCCCAGCAAGAATGTGGTGCGCGACGTCTTTCACCCGGTATTCGACGTCGACCGTGATGGCCGCCCGGTGATGGCCTACATCGATCAGTTTGTCCAGCCACGTGATCTGGAGGAGGGCAACTGGCTCTGCGAGCTGTCGGACTCGCTGGAGTCGAGCGACGGCGTCATTTCCCTGCCCAACCCTGTCGGCAGCTTCCTGCTGATCAACAACCACTTCTGGCTGCACGGTCGCGACAAGTTCAAGGCTCACCCGCAGCTCAGGCGTGAGCTGATGCGCCAGCGCGGTGTCTTCACCTGTGGCAGCACCCTGCGAGCGCGCCAGGGCTGAGGTGTCCTTCAGGGAAGAGGGGTGCAGCGGGGCACGGCCCGACGCGGTACTCTAGGGTGATGGGCCCCGCGATACCCGGCCGCCCACGATGTATCCGGCCCCGTCCCGGCGGCGGGGCAAGACCAAGGACAACGAGACCCCCATGTACGACTTCATCATCATCGGCGGTGGCATTCTGGGCATGTCCACCGCCATGCAGCTCAAGGACGCCTATCCTGAAAAGCGCATGCTGTTGCTGGAAAAGGAGGACGGTCCGGCTCGCCATCAGACCGGTCACAACAGTGGCGTGATACACGCCGGGGTCTACTACACACCGGGCAGCCTCAAGGCGCGCTTCTGTCTGGAAGGCAACCGTGCCACCAAGGCGTTCTGCGAGGCCCACGACATCGCCTACGACAGCTGCGGCAAGCTGCTGGTCGCCACCAACGAGGTGGAGTTGGGGCGGATGAAGGCCCTGTGGGAACGCACCGAAGCCAATGGGCTCGAGCGTGAATGGCTCGACGCCGGTGCCCTGGCAGAGCGTGAGCCCAACATCACCGGCGTCGGCGGCATCTTCGTGCCGTCCAGCGGTATCGTCGACTATGCCGAGGTCACTCGCGCCATGGCCGCCGAGTTCGAGCGACGCGGTGGCGAGATCCGCTACTCACGGGAGGTCACCGGGCTCGACGAACGTCGCCAGGAAGTGGTGGTGACCACCACCACCGAGACCTTCAGCAGTCGCTACCTGGTAAGTTGCTCGGGGCTGATGGCCGACCGGGTGGTGCGCATGCTGGGGCAGACCCCGAGCTTCACCATCTGTCCCTTCCGCGGGGAGTACTTTCAGTTGCCCGAGCACCGCAACGCCATCGTCAATCATCTGATCTACCCGATTCCGGACCCCAGCATGCCGTTTCTCGGCGTCCACCTTACCCGCATGATCGATGGCAGCGTGACGGTGGGGCCCAACGCCGTGCTGGCACTGGCCCGCGAGGGCTATCGCAAGCGTGATGTCTCGGCAGCAGATCTGGTCGGCATGGTCAGCCATCCGGGTATTCTCAAGGTGCTGTGGCGTCATCTGGGCCCTGGCATGCGCGAGATGAAGAACTCGCTGTCACGGCGTGGCTATCTGGAAGAGGTGCGCAAGTACTGCCCGAGTCTCACCCTCGATGACCTGAAGCCCTACCCGGCCGGGGTGCGTGCCCAGGCGGTGACACGAGACGGCAAGCTGGTCGACGACTTTCTGTTCGTCAACACGCCGCGCACCATCAACGTAGGCAATGCGCCATCGCCGGCGGCGACCTCGGCGTTGCCGATCGGTGCCCATATCGTCGCCAAGGTACGCGAGCAGGTCGACAGTCAACGCTGAGGCGTGAAAAGCCGGCGCGACGCCAGCTCCCTGAGAAGCGCGCCCTTCGTGGGTTCGACGGGCAGGATGGCGGGCCAGTGTCTCTAAGACCTTGTGAGAATTGCAGACAAAGATAAAAAACGTCGAAATGTCTGCAGTGGCAAGCGAGGCCGGCTCTTGCTAGCTTGCCTAGGCGATTGCTGTATCGACACTTCAATTCCGCACAATAAATTCTAAGCGGTTCCCACGAGGAACGGAGGAAGACCATGCGAGCACTGACCCTTGCCCTGACGGCATCCCTGCTGGTTGCCAGCCACAGCGCCGTGGCCCAGAGCCAGCTGTCGATCGCCACCGGTGGAACCGGCGGCACCTACTACCCCTACGGTGGAGGCCTGGCCGAGCTGATCAAGAAGCACGTCGACGGCTACGACGCCGTGGCCGAAGTGACCGGCGCCTCGGTGGAGAACATGGGACTGGTCTGGCGTGGTGACTCCGATCTGGCGCTGGCGCTGGCCGACACCGTCCACCAGGGCGCTACCGGTACCGGTGACTTCGAGGGGCGCAAGCTCGAGAACATTCGTGCCATCGCCTCCATCTATCCCAATGCGGTGCAGATCGTGACCATGGCCGACTCCGGCATCGACTCGCTGGATGACCTGGAAGGCAAGGTCGTGTCCGTGGGTGCGCCCGGCAGCGGCACCGAGCTCAACGCCCGCGCCATCCTCGAAGCCAACGGCATCAGCTACGACGACTTCGACCCGCGCCGCTTGAACTTCAACGAGACCGCCGACGCCCTGCGTGATGGCGATATCGATGCCGGTTTCTGGAGCGTGGGGCCGCCCACCAGCTCGATTCTGAACCTGGCCACCACCAGCGATGTTCGGCTGATCGGCCTCAGCGACGAGGAAGTCGCCAAGGCGCGCGAGGACGAACCGGTGTTTGCCCCGTATGAGCTCAAGGCCGGTCTCTACGAAGGCATGGAAGAAGCGGTGCAGACCCTTGGCGTACCCAACGTGCTGATCGCCAGCAGCGAGATGGACGAGGAACTGGCCTACCAGATCACCAAGACCCTGTTCGAGCAGACCGACGAGCTGATCGCCATCCATCCGGCGGCCAATGACACCACCGTCGAGTTCTCGGTGAACTCCACACCCATCGCCTTCCACCCGGGCGCGCTGCGCTACTACGAGGAAGTCGGTGCCGAGGTGCAGGACAAGCAGCGTCCCTGATGGCGGGGCGTCGACACATGGCAGGGCGGGCCTCCGGGCTCGCCCTGCCTGCGCTTGGGCTGGTCACGCTGATGACCGTGGCGGGCGCTGGCCAGGCAAGTGATGCCGACTGCGATGCTCTATTCACCTTGAGCGTGCGCGACGCCGAGGGCGCCGCGCTGGTGGAACTGCCGATGCCCGATGGCGCCGGCTGGTGCCTGGCCTGGAATCACTCGGTAGAAGGCTTCGAGGTGCTTGACTGCTATCGCAACCTCGGCGGTGCCACGGTGCTTGAACGTAGCCACCTGCCGGACTTCGCCGCGGGCCTCGACCATGTGCCCGGGCGCGGACGCCAGGTCAGCGACGGTCAGGGCGGCTACTGGATCGAGGACATCGACGAGCCCGTCCCCGGCAATCGCTATCGGCTGAGGGTCGGCGCCAAGCGCGTCGATCATCGCCTGGTCAGCCGTGGTGAGCCGACCCTGGAGACGTTGATCAAGGCTCGGGCCGACTGTGCGGACGGGGACTCCCTGGCCGTGCCGGCGGCCTCCACGCCCATCAGCCTGAGCGATCTGGCGGCGGGGCGTTTGGTCAGCGTTGGACTCGAGCGGCGCGACTAGCCTGTCGTTGGCCCAGGCTATCGAATAACGCCACCAACCGCGTGGGCACTTCGGCCCCTCGAGGGCCGGCGACCTGCGACAGCATTCCGAATTATGCCGACCGGCCAAGCGCCGGCAAGGCCTGACGAGAATCACGACAATGAGCGAAACGGCAGCTTCACCGGTGGTGCCTGGCAGCCAGGCCAACCACCCCAAGACCATACTATGGCTGATCACCCTGGTGGCGGTCGGCCTGTCGCTGTTCCAGCTCTACTCGGCGGGGATTCAGCCGCTGGGGCTGTTCTATCAGCGCAGCATCCACCTTGCGCTGGTGATGATGCTGGCGTTCCTGATGTTTCCGGTGTTCGGTCCCAAGCGTGACAGGGGCGTGCTGGGTGGGGCGATCGACCTTGTGTTCTTTACCGGAGCGATGATCACCGGCGGCTACATGGCGCTGTTTCTGGACGAGATCATCAATCGCGCCGGTTTCTGGAGCCAGACCGACATCACCGTCGGCATCATCGCCACCATCACGGTGCTGGAGGCCAGCCGTCGCGCGGTGGGTCTGGGCATGACCATCATCGGCCTGATCGCCATCCTCTACGCCTTTGCCGGGCCCCGTGGCGAGTTACCCTGGCTCGGCCAGTTCCTGCCCGGCATCCTCGAGCATCGCGGCTACAATCTCGATCGTCTGGTGGGCCAGCTTTACCTGGGGCAGGAAGGGATCTTCGGCCTGCCCATGGGGGTGGCCGCGACCTATATCTTCATCTTTGTGTTGTTCGGTGCCTTTCTCGAGATCACCGGGGCGGGCAAGTTCTTTATCGATCTGGCCTACGCCGCCACCGGACGCCAGCGTGGCGGGCCCGCCAAGGCCGCGGTCATCGCTTCTGCCGGCATGGGCTCGATCTCCGGCAGCGCCATCGCCAACGTGGTCACCACCGGCGCCTTTACCATCCCGCTGATGAAGCGCCTGGGCTACAAGCCCCACCAGGCCGGTGGCATCGAGGCGGCGGCGTCGACCGGTGGCCAGATCATGCCACCGTTGATGGGGGCCGGTGCCTTCCTGATCGCCGAGTACACCCGGCTGCCGTATCTCGAGGTGGTCAAGGTCAGCATCCTGCCGGCCTTCATGTACTTCGCCACCGTCTATCTGTTCGTGCATATCATCGCCCTCAAGGAGGGTATGCAGGGCATGGCCAAGGACGAGCTGCCGCAGATGAGCGACGTGCTCAAGCACGGTTGGCACTTCCTGCTGCCGCTGGCGGTGCTGGTGTGGCTGTTGATGATGAACATGTCGCCGATGCGAGTGGGCTACTACGCCATCGTCTGCATGCTGCTGGTGGCGGTGCTGCGTTTCGCGGTGTGGTTCTTGTTCGTGGCGCCAGGCGAGGGGCAGCCGGTGACCGCCGAGCGTCTGGGGCTGGCCTGTCGCAACGGTCTGCTCAAGTTGCTTGAAGGCCTCGAACTCGGTGCGCGCAACGCCGTGGCGGTGACCATGGCCTGTGCGGTGGCAGGGATCATCGTCGGGGTAGTGGGGCTGACCGGTCTCGGCCTCAAGTTCTCGGCCATGATGCTGGCTTTCTCGGGCGGTAACCTGCTGCTGGCGCTGATCATGGTGCTGCTGGCGAGTCTCGTGCTGGGCATGGGGCTGCCGGTGACGGCCAGCTATATCGTGCTGATCGTGCTGGTGGGACCGGCGCTGGCCAATGAGTTCGGGGTGCCGTTGCTGATCGCCCACCTGGTGGTGTTCTGGTATTCCCAGGACTCCAACGTGACGCCGCCGATCGCGCTGGCCGGCTTCGCCGGGGCCGCCATCGCCGGGGCCAAGCCCATGGAGACCAGCTTCCAGTCGTGGAAGTTTGCCAAGGGCCTCTACCTGGTGCCGCTGTTCATGGTCTACAACCCCGAGATCATCGTCGGCGGGCCGGTCTGGCTGCTGATCTGGAAGGGCTTCACCGGGCTTCTGGCGCTGGGCGCCTTCGCCGCCACCCTGGAAGGCTATCTGTTCACCCGCATGGCGATCTGGCAGCGCGTGCTGCTGCTGCCGGCGATCGTCGGGGTGTTCCTGCCGTCGCTGGTGTTCGACGTCGCCGGTGCCGCCGTCATGCTGGCGATCATCAGCCTCAACTTCTGGCAGGCTCGCCGCTCGCCGGCAACAGCTTAGCGGCGCCAGGGCAGCCGCCAGCAGCGACAACGCCGTGCCCTTGGGCACGGCGTTGTCGTATCGGGAGGAGCCGGTCCGTCGAGGGCGCTCGCTTACTGCGGCTGGCTGGACGACGTCTCGGTATTGGCACCGGTGTCGGCATTTTCGCCGCTCGCCGCGGCGGCGCCCTGGCTGGGCTCCTGCATGCCGGCGGCCTGTTCGGCCACGGCGTCGGCCTCTTCCACGGCCTGCTTCTCGGCGGCGGTGGGTTCATCACCGCTGGACAGCAGCGCCTCCTGGGCCTTCTGCATGCTGTCGCTCTGGGCATTGCCGTCGGCACCCACCGGGCGCAGCACCACCGACACCGGCGGCTGGTCGGCGTCGGCACCGACTTCCACCGGAGTGGCTTCGGTACTGGTCCACACCAACTGACCTTCGTCGTTGCGGATCTCGCCACGCAGGCTGTGGGTGTGGCGCGGGTTCACCGCGTCGCTTGCGTAGCTCAGCGAGAAGTCGGTCGGCGCCTGGCGCTCGATGGTCACCGTGGTTTCGGCGATGGTCCTGGCCGGGGCGTCGGCGAGGGCAACGTCGTTGAGCAACACCGTGACCTCGGCATTGTCGGGCAGGCTCTGGCCGGCCTCGGCGAAGCTCAGGGTACCGTCAAGCGTCATTTTCTGCGCCTGTTCGGTGGTGCTCTGCTGGCTGGCGTTCGAGCCCTCCTGCGCGGTGCTGGCGGTGCTCTGTCCCTCATCGCAACCGGCCAGCGCCAGGCCGGAGGTCAGGGCGGCAATAAGCAGCAGGGTCGGTTTCATGGCTCTCTCCTTGGGTGAGCGGGTCGTCCTGTCAGGCGGCGTGGAGTGTCGGCGATGGCCGCGACAGCAGCGTTACCCTAGCAGGCCAATGCGCAGTCAGGGTGAAAGGCGCTGTCGCTGGCTGGCGACGTCTCCGCATAGGGAGAGGTACTGCTCCCCCGGCTCTGCTAGACTATGCCGCTTCCCGATTGTTCCCTTGTCGTGGCGATTTCTTTGCCGCGGCGCCGTCGTTTCTTCGAGGAGTTGCCGATGTCATCCACTTCCCCAGCGCCCCGGGTCGGCGTGATCATGGGTTCCAAGTCCGACTGGCCGGTCATGGAACACGCCGTGACCATGCTCGAGCGCCTCGGCGTGAGCTACGAGACCCAGGTGGTCTCCGCCCACCGCACCCCGGATCTGCTGTTCGACTACGCCAAGGGTGCCGCCGAGCGTGGTATTCAGGTGATCATCGCCGGGGCTGGCGGTGCAGCGCACCTGCCCGGCATGGTCGCCTCCCAGACCGCGCTGCCGGTGCTCGGCGTGCCGGTGGAGTCCAAGGCGCTCAAGGGGCTGGATTCACTGCTGTCGATCGCCCAGATGCCGGGCGGCGTCGCCGTCGGCACCCTGGCCATCGGCAAGGCCGGCGCTACCAATGCTGGCCTGCTGGCAGCCCAGATCGTGGGGCTCGGGGACAGCCAGGTTCGCGAGGCCGTCGAGGCCTTCCGCGCCGAGCAGACCCAGACCGTGCTCGACAATCCCGATCCTCGTCCGCCCGAGTCTCGCCAGGGCTGAACGGCGTCGTGTACCCGCAGGAAAACAGGAGCAAGTCATGAAGATTGGCGTTCTCGGGGCCGGACAGCTCGGCCGTATGCTGGCGCTGGCCGGCTATCCGCTGGCCAACCGGTTCCGCTTTCTCGATACCACCGGCCACCCCAGCGCCGGGATCGGCGAGGTGATGATCGACACCGACCAGAAGCACGTCCAGAGCTTCCTCGAAGACGTCGACCTGGTCACCTACGAGTTTGAGCACCTGCCGGTGTCGCTGGTCCAGGCGATCGAAGCCGAGAAGCCGGTCTACCCCGGCAGTGAGGCGATCCGGGTGTGTCAGAATCGTGCCGAGGAGAAGGCGCTGTTCGATCGACTGGGTATTCCGACGCCGGCCTATCGCCTGGTGGACAGCGCCGAGTCGCTGGAAGCCGCCGCTCGTGAGCTGGGCACGCCGGTGGTGGCCAAGTCGATCACCGAGGGCTATGACGGCAAGGGGCAGGCGGTGCTGAAGGACCCGGCGGAAGCGGCTGATGCCTGGAAGCGCATCAATCACCCGCGGTTGATCGTCGAGTCCTTCGTCGACTTCGTGCGCGAGGTGTCGATCATCGCCGTGCGCGGACGCGACGGTGAGGTGGTGTTCTATCCCATGGCGGAAAACGTCCATGTCGATGGCATCCTGCGTTACTCGCTGGCGCCGATGCCGGATCTTGACGATAGCGTCCAGCACACCGCCGATGAATACATCCGGGCGCTGCTGGACGAGCTGGACTATGTCGGTGTGCTGACCCTGGAGCTGTTCCAGTGCGCCGACGGCAGCCTGCTGGCCAACGAGATGGCACCGCGAGTGCACAACTCCGGCCACTGGACCATGGATGGCGCGGTGACCAGCCAGTTCGAGAATCATCTGCGTGCCATCCAGGGCCTGCCGCTGGGGGACACCAGTGCCCGGGCGCCGACCTGCATGGTCAACGTGATCGGACGCGAGCCCGAGCCGAGCCAGGTGCTGGCCATGCGCGACGCCCACCTGCATCGCTACGACAAGAGCGAGCGCGCCGGTCGCAAGCTTGGTCACATCAACCTGGTCGCTGACGATCACGCGAGCCTGCTCGAGCGGGTGCGCGAATGCGCCGCCCTGGTGCCGGACGCCCCCGAGGTGCGCTTCAGCTTCGAAGACTGAGTCAGGCGCTGTTTCGCTCCCTCCACGACGGGCCCCAACACGGGGCCCGTCGTCGTTTCAGGGTGGCGATGACGCCACCACGGCGCTAGAGTAGTTGGTGCGTTCTGTATACAAAAACAAGTAATGAGGTGTTCGATGATTCGCAAAGTTGGATACATGGCGGCGCTGTGTGGTCTCTCGCTTTCGCCTTCCCTGGCCGTGGCGGATGCCTTCGAGGTGGCCATGCTATTGCCGGGGCAGAAGGATGACGGCGGCTTCATGGAGGCGGGTTACCGTGGACTCGAGCACATCGAGGCCGAACTTGGCGCCGAGATCAGCTACGAGGACGGGATAGCGCCGGAGCCCGACGCGCTTGAGGCCGCCCTGCGGAGATTGGCGGATGCCGGGCCGGACCTGATCATCGCCCACGGAGGTCAGAATTCCGAGGCGGTGATGACGGTGGCCGCGGACTATCCCGAGGTGCTGTTCTCCGTCACCCAGGGGGATGTCACCGGCGACAATGTGTCGAGCTATGAAGTCCTTCAGGAGCAGTCCGCCTGGCTCGCCGGTGCAGCGGCGGGTCTGCTGACCCAAAGCGGCGTGGTGGGCCATATCTCGGGGATTCGCGTCACTCCGGGTCTCAAGGGTCGCGGGGGCTTCTACCACGGTCTGAAGCATACCCGGCCGGACGCCGACTTCCTCACCATCTTCGCCGGCGATCAGGACGATGTGTCACTGGCCCATGACGTGGCCAGCGCCCAGATCGAGGCCGGTGCCGATATCATCTTCACCATGTTGAACGCGGGTCGCCAAGGGGCCATCGAGGCGATGCAGGAGGCCGAAGGCGTTTGGCAGTTCGGCAATGTGCGCGAGTGGCATGAGGACTACCCGGAGGTGTTCGCCGGCTCCGCCATCGCCAACGTGTCCATGGCAGGTTTTGTAGCTGCCGAGGCGGTCAAGCAGGGCAGCTGGAGCTCGGGTGAGGTGGTGCGTATCGGCCTGGAGAACCCGGAGGCGGTGCGTCTGTCGCTGGCGCCCTGGGTCGAGGACGACATCGTCGCCGAACTCGATCGCCTCGCCGCCGAGATCGTCGAAGGAAGCATCGAGGTACAGACTTCCTACGTCGGCGAGGAATTCTCCCTGTAGCAGGGGGCATGTCGAGGGGGCAAGTCGATCGCTGCTCAATGATGGATCAGCACCACGCAAGAAGGCGGCCGCAAGGCCGCCTTCTTCGCTGTGTATCGGGTTCCTGCCCGGTCCATCGATCCGGTCAGCCCATCAGCAGGGCACTGGCCATCCCGCCACCAACCATCAGCAGCACAAACAGGATCAGGGCGAGCAGAAAGGGCTTCACGCCGAGCGCCTTGAGGCGAGACATCCGGGTGTTGATGCCGAGCGCGGCCATGGCCATGGTCAGGGCGAGCTGGCCGGCCAGCACCAGACCCGAGTGCAGCGGCGCGGGCAGGGTGATGACGCTGTTGACGCCGACCATGGCGATAAAGCCGAGGGCAAACCAGGGGATCACCAGCTTGGCCTTGTGTGCGCCCTGAGCGCCTGCCTCGGCGCCTTCCTGGGTCGGCTGACGCAGCCACCATTGGCCGACCACCAGCAGGAAGGGCACCAGCAGCATCACCCGTACCAGCTTGACGATGACCGCGTTGGCCAGGGCATCCGGGCCGACGGCGTCGCCGGCGGCGACCACCTGGGCCACCTCATGCACGGTAGCGCCGATATAGACCCCGAACAGTCCCTCGTCCATGCCCAGCCACGGATACAGCAGCGGGTAGGTCAGCATGGCCAGGGAGCCGAACAGCACCACCGTGGCCACCGCCATGGACGCCGCTGCCGGCTTCGAGCGAATGGTCGACTCGGTGGCGAGCACCGCAGCGGCGCCGCAGATGGCGCTGCCGGCACTGGTCAGCAGGGTGGTCTCGCGATCCATGCCGAGCACCCGGGTGCCGATCTGGTAGCCGACCAGCAGTACCGCGGTGATGATCAGCGCGTCCAGCAGCAGCACCTTGGGCCCGAGTCCGACCACCTGAGCGAAGGTCAGCGACAGGCCGAACAGCACGATGCCGCCGCGCAGCAGCCAGCGGGTAGCGAAGGCGAGCCCCGGCTGGGCGCCCTCGACGGTGCGCTTGAGCGGCAGATTGCCGACCACGATGCCCAGCAGCAGGGCGAACACCAGCGGACTCACGCCTGCGTCGGCGATACCGGGCAGTCGGCTGATGGCCTGCCCGGCCAGCGTCAATAGTGCGCATAGCGCAAGTCCTTGCCACATGAGCGGATCTCCTCTTCGTGTCAGGGTATCGCCGCTACCGGCTCGTCTGGGTGGAGCCTGAGGCGTCGGTTCGATAGGGAGATTCTAGGCGTGGATATACCAGATGATTATCGTGTAATAACGAAACCTGTTATAAGCTGAGCCGATATAGGAACCGTGTCGCTTCCCCGCCATCTTCCCTGCAACCGTCGAGCACCGTGATGAGTTTCTCGCCAGACAGTCCCACCCGCTCCCATATCACCCTGCGCCAGCTCGAGGTCTTCGTGGCGGTGGCCCGGCTGGGAACCGTCAGCGCCGCGGCCAGACAACTGAGCCTGTCCCAGTCGGCGACCAGCCAGGCGCTGGCGGACCTGGAGCGTCAACTTGGTGTCACCCTGTTCGAACGCCCGGGGCGGCGGCTTGGCCTGAACGACATGGGCCATCGGCTGCTGCCGCGCGCCGAACAGCTGCTGGATGATCTGGGCGAGCTGATCGCCGCCGCCGAGGAACCGGGAGACGAGCTCCACGGCAGCCTGGCGATCTCCGCCAGCGCCACCATCGGTACCTATCTGTTGCCGCCGCTGGCTGGGGAGTTCGGCGGACTGCATCCGGGGGTCGACCTGCGCCTGCGACTGCGCAATACCGGCGAGGTGATCTCCGAGGTACAGCGCTTCGACGCCGACCTGGGGATGATCGAGGGGCGCTGTCACGAGCCGGGACTCGCCAGCGAAGTGTGGTGCGAAGACCATATGGTGATCGTCTGCGCGCCCGGGCATCCGCTGGTGGCCAAGGGCCGGGTCGAGGATGCTGATCTGGTCGAGCAGTCGTGGATCCTGCGCGAGATCGGCTCCGGCAGCCGGGAGGTGCTCGAGGCGGCGGTGCTGCCCCGGGTGCCGAGGCTCAAGGTACGCATGGAGCTGGGGCAGCACGAGGCGATCAAGCAGGCTGTGGCGGCGGGCCTGGGACTGGGTTGCCTGTCGCACCTGAGCGTGCGGGGAGAGCTCGAGCGAGGGGAGTTGCTGGCGCTGTCACATGACCTGCCGCTGACCCGCCACTTCTCGCTGGTGTGGCATCCGGACCGCTACCGCAGCCCGGCCTGGCAGGCCTTCAAGGTCTTCTTGATGGAACAGAGAAGCCGTTTCGCGCTGCCGGCGCAGGACGCCTAGAGGATCTGGACGTTGCCGGTCCACAGCAGGATGGCGGCGATCACTGCGAAGTGGGCCTGGGGGTATCAAGAGCAGGCGAGCCACCTTGGCGGGTTCTTTGACCGTTGCCGGTGCCGTTACATTATCTGAGCGTTGCCGGTCCACAACAGAATGGCGGCGATCACCGCGCTTTCGGGTTCACATTATCTGGGCGTTGCCGGTCCATAGCAGAATGGCGGCGATCACCGCGAAGTGGGCCGGATACCATGCGAGCCACATCCGCCGCGGCATGACGATGCCGGGCGCGCGGCATAGCCGGTGAGCACCAGCGGCCAGCAGCAGCACCGCCAGGACCGTGGCCACGGTCACCGACTTGGCCATGTCGGAGCTGTTCATCATGCCTGCCACCAGCAGCAGCGGCAGGCAGCCGACCACCGCCAGCAGGCGCGAGAGCAGGGCGTCGTCGGTACGATGGAGCTGGCCCATGCCGAGCATGAAAAACGGCACCAGCAACAGGCCATGGTGGCCGTATTCGACCCAGAAGCCGGCAAAGTACCAGCCGGTTGCCACGCCGAGGGTTTCCAGCGCCAGGCGTACATGGCCCAGCTCTCCGGCTTCCTGTCGCCGGGTCAGTTGCTCAAGCCAGTGGCCGGCCATCAGCCCGAGCGCCAGGGTAAAGCAGATGTTGAGCTGAAACAGCGCCTCGCGGGGCATCAGTTGGTAGGGTAACTGGGCCAGCAGACCGATGATCATCACCCGGCGTGCGTAGCGCAGCGGATCACGGGTATTGAACAGCCCGTGCCAGGCGACCATGCCGGCGAACAGTGGAAAGGCGATACGGCCCACGCTCGAGTCGACCCAGCCAAGGTGCCAGGCGTCGGTGGCCAGGTAGCGTGCCAGGTGGTCCAGGGTCATGGTGACAAGCGCGATCCACTGGCCCCAGCCGGTCCAGTGGGAGGACGGTCGTTCGTGGTAGCTGGCGCTGGCGACGTAGGTCATCGGACTTCCCTGTTGTTCGGCTTGCCAGGGTAGACTTGTGCCGGGCCGACAAGTTCCGCAGGAGTCAGAGTAGAGCTTCGACACCGACCAGGATCAGCACCGGGTCAAGGATCCCTGCGACAGCCCCAGCAAGAGCCGACAACAGCGCCGAGACAATAACAACATCACCACCGAGGAGACGCCATGAAGAATGGCTTCGGCTTCGACCTGCGCAGTATGGAAATCTTCGTCGAGACCCTGGAACGCGGTAGCCAGAGCGCCGCCGCCGAGGCGCTCGGCCTGACCCAGTCGTCGGTGTCGCATTGCCTGGCGACCCTCGAAGAGAGCCTGGGGCTGGCGCTGTTCGAGCGCCGCTCGCGGCCGCTGGAACCCACCAGCGCCGGACGCTTCTTTTATGACCGTGCCCGCCGTCTGCTGGGCGAGGCCAGGGATACCCGCCGCGAACTGATCACCGGTGCCTTCGGTCAATTGCATCAGATGCGCCTGGCGCTGGTGGATTCGCTGGCCACCGCCGTGGGCAAGCCGCTGATCGACGTCATCCGCCGCCACACCCGTGACTACACCTTGACCACCGGGCTTTCGCACATGCACGGGCACTCGCTGCTGACGCGGCACGTGGACGTGATCATCTCCGACGATCGGCTGGAAAACTACGACGGCCTGGAGCGTCACAGGGTGCTGGACGAGCCCTTTGTGCTGGTGTTGCCGGCGAGCTGGACGGGGCCTGCTGACAATCTGCGCTGGCTATCGCGTCAGCTCGACTTCGTGCGCTACGTGCCGCAGTCGCTGATCGGCCAGAGTATCGAGCGCCACCTGCGCCTGGCCGGTGTGGAGCTGCCGGCGCGGCTGCACCTGGACAACACCTGCGCCTTGCTCAAGGCGGTGAGCGACGGCGTCGGCTTTACCGTGACGACCCCGCTGTGCCTGTATCAGGCGGGGCTCGATCAGCTCAGGGTGCGCATCGAAGCGCTGCCGCTGGCGCCGCTCAAGCGCTCGTTGACGCTGGTCGCCAGGCGCGACGAACTCGGTGGCTTGCCTGGGCAGCTGGCGCGGGACGCCCGCCGCCTGCTGGACGGCGACTTTCGTGCCACGCTCACCGAGGAGCTGCCCTGGGTCGAGGAGCAGATCGTCACTTCCGTCTGAGGATCTTCCCGGCGATGGCCAGTTTCATGGCCGGTTTCGGTGCAGTGGCTGCTTTTCTCTGCACTTTGCTTGAGCAGTATCGAAAGCTTCGATAGTCATCACGTCGTTGAAGTCGATGCAACTGGCACGTCCGGCCAGGCTGGGCCAAGACTCAGGAGATTCCTCTTGTGTCCGGGAGCGCCCATGCCGGCAGCCATTCGCCTCTACGTCCGCTACGTGGACCGATTCAATCGGCGTATCGGTCGTATCGTCATGTACCTGATCTTCGTGATGATCGGGGTCCTGCTCTACGCCTCGCTCTCGCGCACCCTGTTTGATCGGCCGTTGATCTGGGGCGTCGAGGTCTCTCAGTTCCTGATGGTCGCCTACTTTCTGCTGGGCGGTGCCTACTCCATGCAGCTCGACGACCATGTGCGCATGGACCTCTTCTATACCCGACTGTCGCCACGGGCCAAGGCCATGAGCGACGTCCTGACCATGCTGCTGTTGCTGGTGTTCCTCGCCACCCTGCTGGCCGGCGGCATCTCCAGCACCAGCTACGCGATCAAGTACGGCGAGACCAACTACAGCTCCTGGGCGCCGCCGCTGGCGCCGATCAAGATCATCATGACCCTGGGGGTAGCGCTGATGCTCGCCCAGTGCCTGTCGACCCTGTTCAAGGATATCGCCGTGCTGAGAGGACACCCGCTCGAGCAGACCGAGGGGGAGAAGGACGGCAGGGAAGAGCAGGACCGGAAGGACGGGGAGGGCGATCAATGAGCCATGAAATGATCGCACTTACGCTGCCCTTGTCGAGAGCGTCGATGATGTTGCTGTTTCTAAGCCAGAGTCAGGGACGGAGGGCGATCGATGAGCCATGAAATGATCGCGCTTATGCTGCCCTTGTCGAGAGCGTCGATGATGTTGCTGTTTCTAAGCCAGAGCCAGGGACGGAGGGCGATCGATGAGCTATGAAATGATCGCGCTGACGATGTTCTCTTCGATGATGTTGCTGCTGTTGACCGGACAGCGGGTGTTCGGCGTCATCGGCTTCGTCGGCGCGGCGGCGGCGCTTTTGCTGTGGGGCGATGGCGGCATGGAGATGCCGTTCAGCGCTGCCATCCAGTTGATGAACTGGTATCCGCTGTTGACCCTGCCTTTGTTCATCTTCATGGGGTACATGCTGTCGGAGTCGGGCATCGCCTCCGAACTCTACGAGATGTTCCACGTATGGATGGGCGGGCTCAAGGGCGGGCTCGCCGTGGGTACCATCGGCCTGATGGTGGTGGTCTCGGCGATGAATGGACTGAGTGTGGCCGGCATGGCCATCGGTGCCACCATCGCCCTGCCGGAACTGCTGCGCCGGGGCTATGACAAGATCATGGTCACCGGGGTGATCCAGGCCGGAAGCTCGCTTGGCATCCTGGTGCCGCCCAGCGTGGTGCTGGTGCTCTACGGCATGATCGCGCGACAGCCGGTCAGCCAGCTGTGGCTGGCCGGCGCCATCCCCGGGTTGATCCTGGCGGCGATGTTCGTCATCTACATCGTGGTGCGTTGTCGCCTGCAGCCGAGCCTGGGCCCGGCGCTGCCGCCGGAGGAGCGCAACCTGTCCACCGCCGACAAGCTGAAGCTTCTGCGCGCGGGCATCATGCCGCTGGCGATCTTCTTCTTCATGACCGGGCTGTTCGTGATGGGCGTCACCAGCCTGGTCGAGAGCGCCGCGGTGGGGGCGCTGTCGGCAACCCTGGCGGCGGCGTTCAAGCGCCGTCTGACGCTGGCGGTGATCGAGACCACGGTGCGCCGCTCGCTCGGCATCACCTGCATGTTCATGTGGATCATCCTGGCGGCGCTGTGCTTTGGCGCGGTGTTCGACGGTCTCGGCGCGGTGCGCGCCATCGAGTCGGTATTCCTCGACCAGTTCGGCCTCACCCCCTGGCAGATCCTGGTGATGATGCAGCTGTCCTACATTCTGCTGGGCATGTTCCTCGACGACACCGCCATGCTGGTGATCGTGGCGCCGCTGTACGTGCCGCTGGTGATCACCCTGGGCTTCGACCCGATCTGGTACGGGGTGCTCTACACCATCACCGTGCAGATCGCCTACATGACCCCACCGTTTGGCTACAACCTCTTTCTGATGCGCGCCATGGCCCCGCCGGAGATCAGTCTCGGCGACATCTACCGCAGCGTCTGGCCGTTCGTCGCCATCATGCTGGCGGGGCTTGCGCTGATCACCGCCTTTCCCGAGCTGGCGCTATGGCTGCCGGGTCTGTTCAGGGACTACTGAGGCAAGACTGTCGCGGTCTTGGCCCGGCAGGCAGGGATGTGAAGCAAGGAGCTTTAAAGAAGGCAGGAGAAGACGACCACAGGCGTCCTTTACGGACGCAACGTCAGGCAACAACAACGAAAACGGGAGAGAACGGATGACCAATCGTCGCGACTTCCTCAAGAAGGCCGGTGTCGCCACCGCCGCCACCGTGGGGGCGGGCACCCTGGCCGCCCCCTACGTCCACGCCCAGTCGAAGACGCCGATCCGCTGGCGACTGCAGACCTACGCAGGACCAGCCCTGGCGGAGCACGTGATCAAGCCCTCCATCGAGGCCTTCAACAAGGCCGCCAACGGCGAGATGGAGATCGAGCTGTACTTCTCCGACCAGCTGGTGCCCACCGGCGAGCTGTTTCGGGCGATGCAGCGGGGCACCATCGACGCGGTACAGAGCGACGACGACTCGATCAATGCTCCGGTCGATGTCTCGGTGTTCGGCGGCTACTTCCCGTTCGCCTCGCGCTACAGCCTGGACGTGCCGACCCTGTTCAACCACTACGGCCTCAAGGAAATCTGGGAGGAGGCCTACGGCGAGATCGAGGGAGTGACCTGGCTCGGTTCCGGCAGCTGGGACCCCTGCAACTTTGTCACCCGGGAGCCGATCCGCAGCATCAAGGACCTGGAGGGCAAACGGGTCTTCACCTTCCCCACCGCCGGGCGCTTCCTGACCCGCTTCGGGGTGGTGCCGGTGACCCTGCCGTGGGAGGACATCGAGGTCGCCATGCAGACCCGCGAACTCGACGGCATCGCCTGGGCCGGCATCACCGAGGCCTACACCGTGGGCTGGGCGGACGTCTCCAGCTACTACCTGACCAACAATATTTCCGGCGCCTGGGCCGGCTCCTACTTCGCCAACAGCGAGCGCTGGAACGAGCTGCCGGATCACCTGAAGACGCTGTTCAGAATGTGCATGGACAGCTCTCACTACTATCGTCAGCACTGGTACTGGTGGGGCGAGGCCCACTACCGCACCCAGGGCGGCAAGCTGGAGCTGACCTCGATCCCGGAAAGCGAGTGGCAGACCATCGAGGACGAGGCACTGAGTTTCTGGGACGAGATCGCAGGCCAGAGCGAGCGCAACGCCAAGGTGGTGCAGATCCTCAAGGACTATCGTCAGACCATGCAGCAGGCGGGACCTCCCTACCGCTACAGCTGACACTCTCGGTAGATATCGGGCGTTGCGGGCCGGCCCGGCAATCAAGGTCGGCCCGTTGTTTCTTCGCCCTTGTTCCTTCGCCCATGAGGAGGGTGATCGATGTCAGGACTCAATCCCAGGGACGTGCGCACGGCGGATGACGCCCGCCGGGTGGTCGAGGCGCGCAACCTCTCCCACGTCAAGATCGGCTTTCTCGATCTGGACGGGGTGATGGTCGGCAAGTACATGCACCGCGACAAGTTCTTTGCCGCCCTCGACGGCGGCTTCGCCTTCTGCGACGTGGTGCTGGGCTGGGACAGCAAGGACGAGCTGTACGACAACACGCGCTACACCGGCTGGCACACCGGCTATCCCGACGCCCAGTTGCGCGTGCTGCCGGAGAGCTGTCGCGAGGTACCCTTCGAAGGCGACATGCTGCTGTTCATGGCCGAATTCACCGAGCGGGCCGAGGCGATCTGTCCGCGTGGCCTGCTACGGCGGGTGCTGGGCAGGGCCGCCGAGATGGGCTTCTCGGTTCACGGCTCGCTGGAGTATGAATTCTTCATGTTCCAGGAGACGCCGGAATCGGTGCGCGAGAAGGGCTTTCGCAACCTGCGCCCGCTGACCCCGGACATGATGGGCTACTCCATGCTCAGGAGTTCGGTGCATGCCGAGCTCTACCACGAGCTGCTGGAGCTGTCCCAGCGCATGGACTTCCCCATCGAGGGGCTGCACACCGAGACCGGGCCAGGCGTGCTCGAGGCCGCCATCGGCGTCGACGAGGCGCTGGCCGCCGGCGACAAGGCGGCGCTGTTCAAGACCTTCACCAAGGTGTGGGCCCAGCGACGCGGCCTGATGGCCACCTTCATGGCCAAGTGGTCGCCGGACTATCCCGGCCAGAGCGGCCATATCCACCTGTCGATGAAGCACCTCGAGAGCGGCGAGTCGGCCTTCTACGACTCCGACGCCGAGCACTCCATGAGCGCCATCCAGCGTCACTTCGTCGCCGGCCAGCAGCGGCTGATGCCGGAGTTTCTGGCCATGTTCGCCCCCACCATCAACAGCTACACCCGGCTGATTCCCGGCTTCTGGGCGCCGACGGACGCCACCTGGGGCGTCGAGAATCGCACCACCGCCCTGCGCGTGATCCCCGGCAGCGCCAAGTCCCAGCGGGTCGAATACCGGCTCGGCAGCGCCGACGCCAATCCCTACCTGGCGCTGGCCGCCGCCATCGGTGCCGGCCTTTATGGCATCGAGCAGGGGCTCGAGCCCGATACCGCGGTTACCGGCAACGCCTACGAGCTCGACCATCCCGAGCACCAGGCGCTGCCGCGAACCCTGTGGGAGGCGGCCCAGCGGCTCAAGGCATCGACGCCTGCGCGCGGGCTTTTCGGCGACGACTTCGTCGAGCACTTTGCCGCCACCCGGGAGTGGGAGGAGCGCGAATTCCGTCGGCATATCACCGACTGGGAGCTCGATCGCTATTTCGAGATTATCTGACGCGGATGCCCGGTATCGAGATCATCTGACGCGGATGCCCGGCATCCCGCCAACCGACAGACGAGAGAACTGCATGGCCATTCAACAGACGATATCGCCGGTGGACGGCTCGGTGTACGTGGAGCGCGAGCAGGCCGGCGCGGCCGAGATCGAAACGGCCCTGGTCCGCGCGGTCGAGGCCCAGCAGGACTGGCGCGAGCGTGACGTCGCCGAGCGCTGCCGCCTGTGCAGCGCAATGGTGGACGCCTTCGTCGCCCGGCGCGATCAGCACGCCGAGGAGCTGTGCTGGCAGATGGGCCGGCCCATTTCTCAGGGCGGCGGGGAAATCGGCGGCTTCGAGGAGCGCGCCCGGGCAATGATCGCCATGGCGCCTGAGGCGCTCGCGCCGCTGCGCCTGGCCGACAAGCCCGGCTTTACCCGCTATATCCGCCGCGAACCGCTGGGCGTCTCGCTGATCGTCGCGCCCTGGAACTTCCCCTACATGACCGCGGTGAACGCCGTGGTGCCGGCGATCCTCGCCGGCAATGCGGTGATTCTCAAGCACTCCGCCCAGACCCCGCTGTGTGCCGAGCGCATGGTCGAGGCCGCCCGAGAGGCGGGTATCCCCGAGGGGGTGTTCCAGTACCTGCACCTGAGCCACCAGGCCACCGAGACCCTGATGGGTGACCCTCGCATCGACCATGTGTCCTTCACCGGCTCGGTGGGCGGTGGTCGCACCGTCGAAGCCGCCACCGCCGGGCGCTTTATCGCCACGGCGCTGGAACTCGGCGGCAAGGACGCCGCCTATGTGCGCGCCGACGTCGACCTGGACAGCGCGGTGGAAGGGGTGATGGACGGCGCCTTCTTCAACTCGGGCCAGAGTTGCTGTGGCATCGAGCGGATCTACGTCGAGCGCGCCATCTTCGATGACTTCGTCGAAAGGGCGGTGGCCTGGCTGAAGCAGCTCAGGCTCGGCAACCCCTGCGACCCGTCTACCAGCCTGGGGCCGGTGGTCAAGCCCGCCGCCGCCGACTTCGTACGGGGCCAGGTGGAGGCGGCAGTGGCCGCCGGCGCCCGCGCCTGGATCGACCCCGGCGACTATCCGCTGTCGCGCCCCGGCAGCGCCTATCTGGCGCCACAGCTGTTGACCGGGGTCGACCACAGCATGGCGGTGATGCGCGAGGAGAGCTTCGGCCCGGTGGTCGGGGTGATGGCGGTGGACGGCGATGACGAGGCCATCGCCTTGATGAATGACTCCGAGTTCGGCCTGACCGGGGCGGTCTTCACCCGCGACCTGGCCACCGGCGAAGCGCTGGCCGCACGGCTTCAGGTCGGCACCGCCTTCGTCAACCGCTGCGACTATCTGGACCCGGAGCTGGCCTGGACCGGCGTCAAGCATTCGGGGCGCGGCTGCTCGCTGTCGCGGCTCGGCTTCGACAGCCTGACCCGGCCCAAGTCCTTCCACCTGAAACACGCCTGAGGCAACCATGAGCGATATCAGCCGCTACACCACCAGCTGGAACTACCCCTCGGCCATCCTCACCGGCGCCGGTCGAATTCGTGATCTGCCGGCCCAGTGTCGAGAGCTTGGCATGACGGCGCCGTTATTGATCACCGATCCGGGGCTCGCGGCGCTGCCGATGGTGCGCGAAGTGCTCGATCACTGCGCCGGCGAAGGACTCAGGGCGGGGCTGTTTGCCGAGATCAAGGGCAATCCCACCGGTGCCAACGTCATCGCCGGCGTCGACGCCTTCCGCCAGGGGGAACACGATGGCGTGATCGCCTTCGGCGGAGGCTCCGGACTCGACGCGGCCAAGGCGGTGGCGCTGATGGCCAATCAGCGCGACGGCCTGTCGCTGTGGTCGCTGGAGGACGTCGGCGACAACTGGAAGAACGCCGACGGCGACGCCATCGTGCCGCTGGTGGCGGTGCCGACCACCGCCGGTACCGGCTCGGAGGTAGGACGCGCCTCGGTGATCACCGATGAGGCCGAGCGGGTCAAGCGCATCATCTTCCACCCCGGCATGGTGCCGGCCCGGGTGATCCTGGACCCGACCCTGACCGTGGGCCTGCCCCCTGCGGTCACCGCCGCCACCGGTATGGATGCTCTGTCCCACTGTCTGGAGGCCTGGTGCGCGCCGGGCTATCACCCCATGGCCGAGGGCATCGCGGTGGAGGGCATGCGCCGGGTCCGTGACTATCTGCCCCGGGCCTACGCCCACGGCGACGATCTGGAGGCCCGGCTCAACATGCTGGTGGCATCGAGCATGGGCGCCACCGCCTTCCAGCGGGGGCTCGGCGCCATGCATGCCCTGGCCCATCCATTGGGGGCGCTGTACGACGCCCACCATGGCACCTTGAACGCCATCCTGATGCCCTATGTGCTCAAGGCCAACGAGCGCGCCATCGGCGAGCCCATGGTGCGCCTGTGTCGCTATCTCGATATCCGCCAGCCGGGCACCTCAAGTGCCATCGACTGGGTGCTCGAGCTGCGTGAGCGGCTCGCGATCCCCCACGACCTGGCGGCCATCGGCATCGACGCCGCCGAGGCGGTGAAGATCGGCGAAATGGCGGTGGTCGATCCGTCCGCGGCAAGCAATCCCATCGCCTTTACGGCCGAGGATTATCAACGCATCTTCCTGGCGGCCCAGCAGGGCCGGCTATAGCGCTTGGTATAGCGTTGGTATAGCGCCCGGCCCCGCCCGATGACGTAGCCCTGGCGGCGCCCGGGTCGTCTCTGGCAAGGTGGCCGGCCAGCGTCAAGGGAGTACTGGTGATGGAGAACATCATGCGAATCGGTCTACTGCAGTGCGACGACGTGGCGCCGGAGCTGATCGACGCCCACGGCAACTATCCGGCCATGTTCGAGGCGCTGCTGGCGCCGGCGGCCTTTTCTCTGGGGGTCAGCCTCGAGTGGCAGGTCTACCGCTGCCTGGACGGCGAGATTCCCGATGACGTCGAGGCAGTGGACGCCTGGCTGACCACCGGCTCGAAGTTCGGGGTCAACGACGGCCACGCCTGGATCGCCCGGCTCGAGGACTTCGTGCGCGCGCTCTATCGCGCGGAGAAGCCTCTGGTGGGGGTGTGCTTCGGCCATCAGTTGATCGTCAAGGCGTTGGGCGGCGAGGTGATCAAGAGTCCCAAGGGCTGGGGCGTGGGGCTTTCCAACAATCGGGTCGGCGAGCGCGAGCCCTGGATGACCCCCTGGCAGCATGACCTCGATCTGCTGGTCAGCCACCAGGATCAGGTCGAGGCGCTGCCCGAAGGCGCCTCGACCCTGGGCGGCAGCGGCTTCTGCCCCCACTACCTGATCCGCGTCGGCCGCTGCTTTCTTGGCGTCCAGGGCCACCCCGAGTTTCGCCCCGACTACTCCCGCGACCTGATGCGACTGCGCCAGGGCCTGGTCGGGGAAGAACGGGTACGCCAGGGCGAGGCCTCGCTGGCCGGACGCATCGACGACGGCGTGATGGCCGAGTGGATACTGCGCTTTATGCGCGAGGCGATGGCGGTCAGGGAGGGGTGACGAGACGCAAGATGGAGGCCATTATTTGGTGGTGGCAGCCAAGGCACCTGGCAAGCATTAGTTTCGGCAACGAGTGCGTTGTGGGAGAACGAACCTTCTTGTCCTTTTTTTGTCCATACATTTAAAGCATGATCATCGACTTCGATCCGGGGAAGAGCGCTTGGAATGCCAGAGTGCGCGGCCTGCCCTTCAGCGAGGTGTTTCATTTCGATTGGGAAGGGGCGCTACTGACCGAGGACAAGCGCAACGATTACCCGGAGCGTCGGTTTGTTGCCATCGGGATGATCGGTCAGCGGGCCCACGTGGTGTGCTTCACGCCGATTGAAGGTGGAATTCGCGTCATCAGCTTGAGAAAGGCCAACGCTCGGGAGGTGCGGCGCTATGACAAGGCGACTCACGGACAGGACAGGTGAGGTCCGGGAACTCACCGATGAGGATATCGAACGTATGCGCCCCATGGATGAGGTGTTGCCTGCAAACCTCAAGCGGGCCATCGGGCAGCGGGGGGCGCAACGAACGCCGACGAAGGTGAAGACGTCGATCCGTCTGTCTCGGGACGTCATTGACCACTTCAAGCAGGGCGGTGATGGCTGGCAGCGCCGCATCGACCAGGCCCTGAAACAGTATATTCGAGAACATGGTAGCGATTGAGGTCTGGCCGCCAAATAGCTGGCGGACACGCCAGGCGAGGCCTCGCTGGCCGGACGCATCGACGACGGCGTGATGGCCGAGTGGATACTGCGCTTCATGCGCGAGGCGATGGTGGTCAGGGAGGAGTGACGATGACTGCAGCAAGCTGAATACGGCTATACGCTTGTCTCATGTCGCAGGCAGTTTGTCGTGACCAGGCGGGGGGAAGAGCATGCGATCCTTTGACATCGAAGAAGCCAGCACGCAATTGGTACAGCTCGTCGAGCGAGTCCGTCAGGGAGAAGGATGCTTCATTACAATGGCGGGCAAGCCGGTGGTTCGGGTTACCTCCATCGAAAGACCGGAGCCCGAGCACCTGAGGCGGCTTGGCTTTCTTGATGGCCAGTTCAGCGTGCCGGAGGACTTTGATCGTATGTCGGTATGGGACACCTTCTCCCAGTTCGACTCGTCGCGAGGGATACCGTGATGGCGCGTCGGGTTATGGACTCACCGGTCGCGCAGGCGTCTTGTCGCGGGCCTGCTCGAACACGGCAAATTCGCTGTCGCTCAGCCTGGCCTGCTTGCCAATATCGGCCAGCAACGAACCCAGCTTGACCTTGCCCTCGGGCGATACCGCCGTCTCGAGGATCTCGCGTACCTTCGCCTCCATGCTATGACCGTGTCGAGCCGCACGGATGCGCAGGGCGCGATGTACCTCGTCGGGAAGGTTGCGAACCGTCAGCATGGCCATCGGTAGCGTCTCCCACTGCATTCAGTGCATTCATCGTAGTCACTTGACTGCATGGCAACAAGGCGCGCTGCGGTGTTGGTCGGGAGTATGGGAGCTGCCTTCGCCAGAAGAGCCAGACTCAGATGCTCCCTCTTTGCCTATCAACCATCAAACCGCTGTCTGAGTATCCTCAGTCCGTTGCCCACGACCAGCAGGCTCGAGCCCAGGTCAGCGAACACCGCCATCCACAGGGTGGCGTGGCCGGTCAGCGCCAGGGCCAGGAATACCGCCTTGATGCCGAGCGCCAGGGCGATGTTCTGCACCAGCAGGCGGCGGGTGCTGCGGGCCAGGTCGATCAGCCGTGGCAGGCTGGCCGGGTCGTCGTTCATCAGCGCGATATCGGCGGTTTCGATGGCCACGTCGCTGCCTGCCGCGCCCATGGCGATGCCGATGTCGGCCCGGGCCAGCGCCGGGGCGTCGTTGATACCGTCGCCGACCATGGCGCACACACCGCGGCGGGACAGCGCGTCCAGGCGCGACAGCTTGTCCTCCGGCAACAGCTCACCGTAGGCCTCGTCGATGCCGGCCTCACGAGCGATGGCATCGACCCTGGCCTGGGCGTCGCCGCTGAGCATGCTGACGCTCACCCCCTGGCGATGCAGGCGCTTGATGGCTTGGCGGCTGGTGCTGCGCAGGGCGTCCCTGACCGCGAAGTAGGCCAGCAGCCGATCGTCGCGCCCCAGCCAGACGATACCGGCGTCGTCGTTGTCGGCGTCACTGCTGGTCAGCTGGGCCTGGCTGACCCCCATCTCGCCGGCCAGGCGGGCGTTGCCGAGCCACACCCTCGCACCGCTATCGGCCTCGCTTGCCACCAGACCACGACCGCCGCGCTCCTCGACACCTTCCAGTGACACCGTAGGCTGAGAGCCCAGCCCCTGCACCAGGGCGCGGGACACCGGATGGTTGGAGCGCTCCGCCAGGGCGAGGGCCAGGCGCTGTCCCTCGGCGTCGCTGCTGTCACCGAGCGCAGCTGAGCGCACCAGCCGTGGCTTGCCCTCGGTCAGGGTGCCGGTCTTGTCCAGCGCCAGGTGGGTGAGTCGGGTGGCCTGCTCGAGAAAGACGCCGCCCTTGATTAGGATACCCTGGCGTGCGGCGGCACCGAGGCCGCTGACCACCGTTACCGGGGTGGAGATCACCAGCGCGCAGGGGCAGGCGATGACCAGCAGCACCAGGGCGCGGTAGACCCCGTCGAGCCAGGGGCCGAGGCCGAGCAGTGGCCAGCCCAGCGCGACCAGCCCGGCCAGCACGAACACCACCGGGGTGTAGATGGCGGCGAAGCGATCGATGATGCGCTGCGTAGGCGCACGACGGGACTGGGCTTCTTCCACCGCGTGGATGATGCGCGCCAGGGTGGTGTCATTGGCCCGCCGGGTGACGCGGTAGTCGAAGTCGCCGGCCAGGTTGATGGAGCCGGCGTAGACGCTCTCGCCGAGGGAGCGATCACGCGGCAGGCTCTCGCCGGTGATCGGCGCCTCATCCAGGCTAGGGTCACCGCGCACGATCTCGCCGTCCAGCGCCAGACGCTCGCCGGCGTGTACCCTGACCAGATCACCGATGGCGACGTCGTCAGCGTCGATCTCGCGCCACTCGCCGCTGCCAGACTCTCCTTCATCAAGCACCCGTGCCCTGGGTGGGGCCAGGTCGAGCAGTCCTGAGATGGCCTGGCGCGCGCGTGCAAGCGACCCGGCCTCGAGGTGCTCGGCCAGGGTGAACAGCACGATCACCATGGCCGCCTCGGCCCAGTGGCCGATCAGCATGGCGCCGGTTACCGCCACGCTCATCAGCGCATTGATGTTGAGGGTGCCGTGGCGCAGCGCCACAAGGCCCTTTTTCCAGGTGGGAATGCCGACCAGGGCGATGGCGACGATGGCCAGCAGCGGCGTAAGCAAGCCTGCGGTCAGCCCGAGCCAGCCGATGGCCTCGGCGCCCAGGGCCAGAATGCCGGCCAGCGCGAGGCGCCCCCAGGGCGTCGTCGTGGTGCTGCGGGAATCATCGGCGGCGTTGGCGCCTTGGTCATCCTCGAAGCGAGGCGTCATGCCGGTGTCGCGGACACGGGCGGCCAAGGCGTCGCGATCGACACCGTGGTGATGGACGACCAGACGACGCTGCATCAGCTGGAAGCTCAGTGCCTCGACCCCGGGAAGATCGGCCAGCACCTTTCTGAGCACGCCTTCTTCGGTGGGGCAGCACATCTCGTCGATGGTCAGCGCAAGACGACTAGCCGAAGGGGACGCTTCGCTGCTCTGTGGGGTGTCGGCAGTTTCGGCTGCCCCGCAGCAGGTACTGGTTCCCGCCGGCCTGGTTTCGCTTACTGTTTCGGACCTGGCGTCGGAGCCGCAGCAGGCATCTGTGCTTGCCGGTCTTGCGTCAACACTGTAATCGCCGTCTGCGCTTCGGGAAGCGCAGCAGCCGGCCTTGCTCGTACTTTTCGCGCTGCGCTCTTCAGGGGAATCTGCCATCTCAGGGGAATCTACCATCTTGGGGGAATCTACCATCCTGGGAACTCCACTCGGGTCTCTGAGTCAGAGTTGACACCCTGTAGTCACTATAGGGTCAAGGGCTGGCACGAGACAGTCGATGCCTGGCCAGAATGGACGGACGTTTGGCGGGAGGAAAACCCATGAAGATCGGCGAGCTGGCAAGACGCAGCGGGGTCAAGGTGGAGACGGTGCGCTACTACGAGCGCGAAGGCCTGCTGCCCGAGCCTGCGCGCAGCGAGGGCAACTATCGACTCTATCGTGAGGCCCACGCCGAGCGCCTGGACTTTATCCGTCACTGCCGCGCCCTGGACATGACGCTGGACGAGATCCGCGCGCTGCTGGTGTGTCAGGACGATCCCGAGCAGCCCTGCGAGGAGGCCGACGCCCTGATCGAGGCGCACCTGGGGCACGTCGAGCAGAGGATCGCTCAGCTCTCCAGGCTCAAGGTCGAACTGGAAGGCCTGCGCCGTCGCTGCGCAGGCCAGGGCAAGGTCGGCGAGTGCGGCATCCTCAATGAACTGTCCCAGCCGGTCGATCCCCCCGAGACGCTGGAGCATGCCCACGTAGGTGGCGTCCATCCGCGGCGTTGAGCCCGGCTGGCGCAAGCCCGCGTCTCCCCTTGCAGAGAGCCCGGACAGGACACCTGGAGCCGGACACGACAGCGCCGCCCCGAGGGGCGGCGCTGGTGGGTGCCGTGATGCGATGGCCTGGTTGGCGTTGTCAGACGACGCGCATCAGGCCTCTTCGGTGCGCCTGGGCAGTACCCAGTCCTTGCGCGGGAAGTGGCAGGTGTAGCCATGGGGAATGCGCTGCAGGTAGTCCTGGTGCTCGGGCTCGGCCTCCCAGAAATCCCCCACCGGCTCGACCTCGGTGACCACCTTGCCGGGCCACAGACCCGAGGCTTCCACGTCGGCGATGGTGTCGAGCGCTTCACGCTTCTGCTCTTCATCCACGTAGTAGATGGCCGAGCGGTAGGACATGCCACGGTCGTTGCCCTGACGATTGGGCGTGGTCGGGTCATGGATCTGGAAGAAGTACTCCAGCAGCTTGCGATAGCTGATCACGTCGGGATCGAACAGGATCTCGATACCCTCGGCGTGGGTGCCGTGGTTACGATAGGTGGCGTTCTGCACGTCGCCACCGGTGTAGCCGACCCGGGTGTACTCGACCCCTGGCAACTGGCGAATCAGATCCTGCATGCCCCAGAAGCACCCGCCTGCGAGAACTGCGCGTTGTTGTGCCATGTTCAGACCTCCTCGACTTGATTCAGATATTCGCCGTAGCCCTCGGCTTCCATGTCATCGCGATGGATGAACCTGAGCGACGCCGAGTTGATGCAGTAGCGCATGCCTCCCTTGTCCCTGGGGCCGTCGTTGAAGACGTGACCCAGGTGGCTGTCACCGTGGGATGAGCGCACCTCGGTGCGGATCATGCCATGGGACGAATCCACCAGCTCGTTGACGTAGGCCGGCTCGATCGGCTTGGTGAAGCTGGGCCAGCCACAGCCGGACTCGTACTTGTCCGACGAGGCGAACAGCGGCTCGCCAGAGACGATGTCCACGTAGATGCCGGGCTCCTGGTTGTGCAGGTGCTCCCCGGTGCCGGGACGCTCGGTGCCGCTTTCCTGGGTGACCCGATACTGCTCGCGGTTCAGTCGGGCGATGGCCTCGGGTGACTTTTCATAGCTTTTCATGGGCTCTCCTCGTGGGTGGGGGAGACGCAGGCTCGGCGCGATGGCTTGCCATCAAGGTTACACGCCAGCTTGCGGGACCGTAATCAGTCGTGGTGATGGAGAGATCCTTACACGCCTAACGATTCGTGTCACGCCGATGCAGGCATTGGCCCAGCGCCCAGACCTGGTCGATCGCCCAGTCATCGTCGCCGAGCACCAGCAGATCGGCGTCCTGACCGACCGCCAGACGTCCCTTGCGCTTGAGCCCGAGGGCGTCTGCGGCGTGGGTGCTGGCGAGGCCCACGGCGACCTCCAGGGCGATGCCGTGGTCGTTGACGCACTCGCCCAGTACCTCGAACAGGCTGTCCAGGCGGCCAGCCTCGAGGCCGACGAATCGCCCCTCGGCGTCAAAGCGGGGCAGGGAAGCGTTGGCGTCGGAGGACAGGCTGATGCGCGAAGGGTCGACGCGGGCCTTGAGCGCCCTGGCGGCGGCCTCGGAGGCCGGCACCTCGCCGTCGGCCAGAAGCTCCTGCGTGGTGCTGGTGGTGAAGTCGATCCGCCCGCCGTCCCGGGCGAAGCGCAGGCCATCCTCGAACAGCGCCGCGGTGCGGTTGATGTGGGTCGGCATGAACTGGGCGATGGGCAAGGCCGTGGTGCGTGCTACCTCACGCAGGATCTCCAGGCCACCTTCGGCGTCGCCGGTGTGGATGAAGACGATCCCGGACTTGGCGGCGAGCATTCCTGCGGTGCGGCTCTCGGAGGCCAGCCGAGCAAGCTCATGGGCGCTGGGCTGGGAGCCGCGATGGTCGCTGATGGCGACCTCACCGACGCCGATGAACTCGGGGATATGGACGATATCCTCGGCCACCGAGCCGGTCAGGGTCACCGGCGGCAGCTGGTAGGAGCCGGTGTAGGCGTAGCAGCTCAGGCCGCCGGCGGCGAGCTCGCGTACCTTGCCGAGCAGGTTGGCCGGCGTGCGGGTCAGGGCGTCGGTGCCGAGCGCCCCCACCAGGGTGGTGACGCCGGAGGCGATGGCATCCTCGAGGCGGAGCTCGGGGGTGCGGGTGCCAAAGCCGCCTTCGCCACCACCGCCGGTCATGTGCACCAGTGGATCGACCAGGCCAGGGATGACCCGCCGGCCCTCGAGGTCGTGTACCTCGAGGCCGGGAAAGTGTTCATCGACGCTGGCCTCGGGCTCCAGCACCGCCGCGATGCGGCGGTCGGTGATCAGCAGGTGCTTGAGGCCCATCGCGGCAGGGGCGTAGAGGCGGGCATTCTTCAGAAGGATCAGCATGGCGGCTCCCGAGACAGGGCCGGCCCTGGGGCAGGCCGGCCTGAACGATAAAGGGCAACGTTCACAGTTTGACGTCGTAGCTGAAGTACTCGTTCATGATCTCGTCGTAGGTGCCGTCTGACTTGAGCTCAGCCAGGGCCTCGTTGAAACGTTCGGCGAGTTCACGGTCGCGCTTGCGGAAGGCCACGCCGACGCCCTGGCCGAAGTAGGTCTCGGGCTCCTTGATGAAGTCGCTGATGCGCACGAAGTCGCTCTGCTCGGTATCGATGTCGATCATCGCCTCGGCGATCGGGTAGTCCATGAAGGTCAGGTCCAGGCGGCCGGCACGCAGGTCGGCGACCACGTCGTCGGCACTGGCGTAGCGGCGTACTTCGAGCACATCGCCGTACAGGTCGGTGACGTAGCGATCCTGCAGGGTGGCGCGCTGCACGCCGACGCTCAGGCCTTCGAGGCTGGCCTTGTCGGCGATGTCGATGTCGCGGCCGCGCGGCGTGATCCAGGCGCTCGGGGTGGTGTAGTAGGGCTCGGAAAACAGCACCTGGCGGCTGCGTTCCTCGGTGATCGCCATGGACGACATGATGGCGTCGAACTTGCGCGCCATCAGCGCCGGGATCATGCCGTCCCAGGGCTGCTCGACCCAGGTGCACTGGATCTCGAGGCGCTCGCAGACGGCGTTGCCCAGGTCGATCTCGAAGCCGGTCAGGGTACCGTCGGCGGTCTTGTACTCGAAGGGTTCGTAGGGCACATCGACGGCCAGGCGAAGCGGCTCTTCGGCGAGTGATGGGCCTGCGCCGATCATCAGCGCGGACAGGGCGGAGGCCAGCAGAAGGGGGGAACGATTCATGGGGATTTCCTTGGACAAGAGTGAATAACCACAGAGTAGGACCCCTGCAACGATGCATCAGCAGGGAGCTGCCGACAGACAGGGCAATGTCGCCAGGGGAGGGCGAACAAGCAGAACTTTCAAGGCATTGGAGTATGCGCAGGGGACGCTATTCGTCGAACCATTCGCTCAGGGCAAAGCCATCCAGCCAGGGCAGCCGGGGAAGGGACTCTGCGAAGATGGGGAGCCAGGTCAGGGGCACGAAGATGTCCTGTCGCTTCAAGGTGCTGTCGAGTGTTCTAGCGAGTGCTACAGCAAGTGTTCCAGCGAGTGCCGGTGGTGA
Source organism: Halomonas sp. H10-59 (assembly GCF_040070555.1). Taxonomy (NCBI): domain Bacteria; kingdom Pseudomonadati; phylum Pseudomonadota; class Gammaproteobacteria; order Oceanospirillales; family Halomonadaceae; genus Halomonas; species Halomonas sp. H10-59. Next base: position 3,714,510 of record NZ_CP098828.1, on the reverse strand, counting down.
CACCGGACCCAAGAGGGTCCGGCGCGGTGCCTGCTCGAGGCGTTGGCTCGGGCAGGACTTGTTGCTTCAGCAAGATGCTTATTCAGCAAAGACTTATTCAGCAAAGTACTTGGCATGAATCTCTTCGTAGGTGCCGTTGTCCTTCAGGGTGGCGAGCGCCTCGTTGAAGGCCTTGGCCAGGTCCTCGTCACGCTGACGGAAGGCGATGCCGAAGCCGTCACCGAAGTACTCCTTGGGCTCGGTGATCTGCTCACCGACCACCTTGTAGTCGCCTGCCTCGCTGTCCAGCAGGGTCGACTTGCCGACCGGATAGTCGAGGAAGCCGATGTCGACGCGGCCGGAGTCCATGTCCAGCACCAGGTCGTCGGCGGTGGCGTAGCGGCTGACATCGGCCACGTCGCCGTACAGGTCGGTGACGTAGTTGTCCTGCAGGGTGCCACGCTGCACGCCGATGGTCAGACCCTCGAGGGACTCGACGTCAGGGTTGCCCATCTCCAGGTCGGTCGGGGCGAACCAGGCGGACGGCGGGGTGAAGTAGGGGTCGGAGAACAGCACCTGCTCACGACGCTCGTCGTTGATGGTCATGGAGGACATGATGGCGTCGTACTTGCGCGCCATCAGGCCGGGGATGATGCCGTCCCAGCCCTGAACCACCCACTCGCACTGGATGCCGACTTCAGCACAAAGAGCGTTACCCAGATCGATGTCGAAGCCGGTCAGCTCGCCGTCGGGGGTGCGGTATTCCATCGGCTCGTAGGGCACATCGACGCCGATGCGGATGTCACGAACCTCGGCCTGGGCGGTAGAAGCGAGAACCGCGGTGCCGATCAGGCCAGCGGTAAAGAGCTTGCGCAGTGTCATATAGGTAAACCCTTGTTATTGATAAGCGGGTGTTGATGCGATGGGAGGGCGTCTTGTGGACGCATACCATCACCTTAGCGAATCGGGGCCCTCTCAGGAAGGGCAGGGCGGCAGAAATGAAACGCCAGTTCCCAACGCTTGTTTGACGATAGCGCGACGGCGCCGGAGGCGGTGGCCTCCGGCGTCACGACGGCTTAACCGGAGGCCGGCTTCAAGTGGGCCAGCAGTCGCTTTTCCAGATAGCGGAACAGGTACAGGATGGCGAAGGTCAGGCACAGGTAGATCGCCGCCACGAACAGGAAGGCGTCGAAGGGCGCGTAGTAGCGGGCATAGACGAAGCGAGCCGCACCGGTCAGGTCCATGATGGTCACTACGCTGGCGATGGCGCTGGCGTGGAGCATGAAGATCACCTCGTTGCCGTAGGCCGGCAGCGCCCGGCGGAAGGCGCTGGGCAGCACGATGCGGCGCATCATCAGCGAGTAGCGCATGCCGTAGGCCCTGGCCGCCTCGATCTCGCCACGCGGGGTGGCCTTGATCGCACCATGGAAGATCTCGGTGGTGTAGGCCGCGGTGTTCAACGAGAACGCCACCAGCGCCGGGAAGAACGGCTTCTCCAGCAGTACCCATAGCCAGGTGTCCTGGATGCCCTCGACGAACACCACGCCGTAGTAGATCAGGTAGAGCTGCACCAGCAGCGGCGTGCCGCGGAATACATAGGTGTAGAAGAAGATCGGCATCTTGATCCAGCGGCGCTTGGAACCCCGGCCGATGGCCAGTGGCACCGCGGCGATCAGGCCGACGATCAATGACAGGAACACCAGCTGGACCGTGGTGGTCAGCCCCTCACCGTAGTACGACAGGGTGTCGAGGGTGAAGATGGTGTTGTCGGCCAGCAGTGCTTCGATTGAGGCAAGCAGTGAATCCATCAGTCATGCCCTCCGAAGCCGACGTCGTAGCGCTTCTGCAGTCTGGCGAAGAACCACTCCGAGACGCTGGCGATCAGCAGATAGATGACCGCCACGATGATCATGAACAGGAAGGGCTCGCGGGTGGCCTTGGAGGCCTCCGCGGCGACCCGCACCATGTCGGACAGGCCGATCACCGAGACCAGGGCGGTGGTCTTCAACAGCACCATCCAGTTGTTGGACAGGCCCGGCAGGGCATGGCGCATCATCTGCGGGAAGCGAATACGGCGGAACACCAGGGCGTGGCTCATGCCGTAGGCGCGGCCTGCCTCGATCTGGCCGCTGTCCACCGCCAGAAAGGCGCCACGGAAGGTCTCGCCCATATAGGCACCGAAGATCAGGCCGATGGTCAGGACGCCGGCGACGAACTCGTTGACGTTGATGAAGATGTCGATACCGAAGCGGGCGTACAGCCAGTCGGTGACCATGTTGATGCCGATCTGGCCGCCGAAGAACAGCAGCATCATCAGCACCAGGTCCGGTACGCCGCGGATGATGGTGGTATAGAGGGTGCCCAGGCGGTGGGCCACCCAGTTGCGCGACATCTTGGCGCTGGCGGTGACAAGGCCAAGCCCGATGGCCAGGATCAGTGACAGCACCGCCAGTTCGATGGTGACCAGCGCCCCCTCGAGAAGGCGTGGCCCGTAACCGTGAAGGTCAATCATGGGTCTCTCCTGGCCGCCTCAGCGCTTGGGTGCAAGGAATTGCTTGAGTCGCTCGGAGCTGGGGTTGCCCAGCACCTGGTCGGGCGGACCCGCTTCCTCGACCTGACCCTGGTGCAGGTAGATCACCTGACTGGAGACGTCGCGGGCGAAGGCCATTTCGTGGGTTACCACGATCATGGTGCGGCCTTCCTCGGCCAGGTCACGCATGACCTTGAGCACGTCGCCGACAAGCTCCGGGTCCAGCGCCGAGGTCGGCTCGTCGAACAGCATGACCTCCGGGTCCATGGCGAGTGCCCGGGCGATGGCGCCACGCTGCTGCTGGCCACCGGAAAGCTGGGCAGGATAGTAGTCGGCGCGTTCGGCCAGGCCGACCCGCTTTAGCAGGGCGCGGGCGTGTTCTATGGCCTCCTTCTTCGACTTCTTGAGCACGTGGACAGGCGCTTCGATGACGTTCTCCAGAAGCGTCATGTGGGCCCAGAGGTTGAAGCTCTGGAACACCATCGACAGCTTGGCGCGCATCTGTACCACCTGGTTCCAGTCGGCAGGCTCGCGGCCGTGCTTGGTTTCCTTGAAGCGGATCTGTTCGCCGTGGACAAACAGCTCGCCCTCGTTGGGCTGTTCAAGCAGGTTCATGCAGCGCAGGAAGGTGCTCTTGCCGGAGCCGGAGGCGCCGATCAAGGTGATGACGTCCCCCTTGCGGGCCTCGAGAGACAGCCCCTTGAGCACTTCGGTGTTGCCAAAGCGCTTCTTGATATTGCGCACTTCCAGCGGAATTGGTGTATCAGCCATGAATCGGGCTCCAGATAGAATCGGCCGTGCCGGGTGGGCCGGCCGGATGGCGCGGGCTGGCGCGAAAAAAACGGGGGATTCTAACAGGCTTGGAACGGCGCAGCAGACGAAGCTGATCCGAGGGGGTATAGACCTTCGTCGAGTATAGGGGCGGGAGTTGTCATGCGTCTATCTCCAGGTTGTTGTTATGTATGTATTTATTGTAAGTAAAAGAGGTGCGGTCTCACGCTGATGTCAGCCTCACCGGGCGCACCAGCAGCGCCGCTCGAGCGCCGAGTTCTACCCTGGCGTTGGGGAACACCACCTTGAGCGGCTCGTCACCGATACGGGTATCGCCGGCCTGGGCGTCACGCGCCACCACGGTACCGGGGGCGAACTCGGTGAAGTTGGGAATGTCATCGGCAAAGCACAGCGCGAAGTCCTCGCTTTCACGGAACACTTCGACAGCCACCGCAAAGCCATCCAGCTGCTGAATCTCGCCCGACTCGGGCAATTGTCCGGCGATCAGCGACTGAATCAGCCGGCCCATGGGTTCAAGTGGCTCGAGATCATTGTGGCCGAACGGCAACGCCTTGCCGAGTTCCAGGGTAAACGCCTGGGCGCCGTGGTAGTGCTTGCTGTAGTGGGAGAAGGTCCAGCTATGCTGATGCTGCTTGAGCGCCGCCTGGATGCCCGCGCCGGCCATCCAGTGCCACTGCTCGCTATCGGTACGAGTCTCGGCGAAAGGATCCACCACGAAGCGTGGGTAGTGGCTGTCGCGGATCGCGGTGTGCAGGTCGTAGTGCAGCCTTGGCAGCTGGCTGTGGTCGGCGAAGAAGGCATCCACCGCGGCCATCAGCTCACGCGCGCGGTCGGCCTCGTCACCTGGCTGGTCGAGTTCCCGCCGGAACAGTCGATTGAGGTTGGTCTCGACGAAGCGGGTGTTGCGACGAATCGCCTCGAGGTTGCCGAGGATCACCAGCACCGGAGCACCGACAGAGGCAAGCCCTGCCTCCAGGCGCGCCAGGCAATCACCCAGCAGCTCGATCGGCGCGGTCTCGTTGCCGTGGATGCCGACGGACAGCACGCAGGCGCGTGCATCTGCGCCGACGGTGTCCGGGATCAGGCGCAGCAGGCCCGGCCCCTCGATCCGATAGCGGCCGCCTGAAAGCGAGCCTTCCCGGCCCTTGATCGGCCGGTCGGGGGACGACGCATCGGCCTCAAGACTTGCCGTCAGCCACTCAGCCAGCATGGCGACCTCCCGCCAGAGGCGAGGAACAAAGGGAACCTGAGTCGGGTGTCAGAACAAACGTCATCGGGAGTCTTCTTGTTGCCAAGGCATTTATCGAATTCTTGTCGCCGCATCATAGCGAGCCCCCAGGAGGGCCCCGTTGCCTCTCATCGGCCCAGAGCTGGCCCACTACCTACCCACTAGCGACCCTCCGGGCCGACTCGCCAGCCGAGCGGGGGCGAACGGAAACAGGGCAGGGCGTGGCCTGTCAGCGGCCGATGGCCGGGCATTCGATCATCGCTGGAGGCGCGGATGCCGCTTCACCTTCTTAGGCAGCGAGGGACCTCGCAAGAGCGAGCGTCGATCTGGTGAAAACCGGGGGTGCGATAATGAAAGGCCCGGCAGCATTCGCCGCCGGGTTGGAGATGAACGGCCACAGCGGCAGGCGCCTAGAGACCGCGAGCGCCGGTATAGAGGGTATACAGCGATTGACTGGCGGCCATCAGCAGACGGTTGCGCTTCTCTCCGACGAAGCAAACGTTGGCGCAGACTTCCGGCAGCAGGACGCGACCGATCAGGGTGCCATCCGGAGCAAACACGCTGACCCCATCCTTGCCCTCGCCCCCTGAGGTGCCGACCCAGAGGTTGCCGTCCTCATCACAGCACATGCCGTCATAGCCCTCGCTGGTGCTTTCCACCAGCCTCTCGGCACCAGCCAGCGTCCTGTTCTCGGCGCTGAAGGTGAATCGCGTGATGGTGGCGGGCTGATCGGGATGGTGCGAAGGGGCGGTATCGGTGACATACAGCGAGCTGCCGTCCGGCCCCAGGGCGATACCATTGGGCTTGTAGAGCTCTGTGGTCAGACGGGTCGGCTCCTGCATGCCGTCCTCCCAGTAGTAGATGGCGGTCTCGAGTTCGAGCGAGCGCTGCTTGCCCTCGTAGTCGGAGTGTGCGCCGTAGCCGGGGTCGGTGAAGATGATGGCGCCGCCGGGCAGGGTGACCAGATCGTTGGGGGCATTGAGTGGCTTGCCGTCGAAGGTGCTGGTCAGCACATGGCGACTGCCGTCCCACTCGTAGCGAACCACCTGGGCCGGCGAGTGTTCGCAGGCGATCAGGCGACCACGATCGTCGAAAGCGTTGCCGTTGGAATGGCCGATATGATCACGCAGCACGCTGACCTGGCCGCTGGCCTCGTCCCAGCGCATCTGCCGGGCCCTGGGGATGTCGCTGAACACGGCGTAGCGACCCACGGCGTTCCAGGCAGGCCCCTCGAGCCAGAGTCCGCCCGTCCATTCCCGTTCCAGCGGGGCGTTGAACAGCATGTACTGCTTGAAGCGATCATCCACCACCTGCCAGGCGTCGATCGGATAGCGCTCGGGCGTGCCGCCGGCGTGGGCAAATAGCGACGGCACCGCAGCGGTGGCGCCGATGGCCGCCGTGGCGGCAAGAAACTCTCGTCTTCCCAGTGACATTGCTTGACCTCCATGCAGTGAAAGGGCGACCGAGGTGGTCGCCCTTTCAGCGTATGAGGTGTTCACTGGTCTGTATGTTATACATTCTGACGAGGTCAGGCGGCCTGTGGCAGCGCCTGACTATTGCTCAGCCCTGGCGATAGGGCTCGCACTCCTCGCCCTGTTCGACCTCTATCAGCTCCTCGACCGGGTAGTCCAGATCCTGTGCGCGCTGGACCAGCGAGCGGTAGGTCGCATCGTCAAGCTGGGGACTTCTGGCGAGGATCCACAGATAGTCGCGGTCCGGTCCGGTGACCAGCGACCATTGTCCGGCGTCATCCAGCGCCAGAATGTTGTAGCTTGCATAGAAGGGGCCGAAGAAGCTCACCTTCAGGCGGCCGACGTTGTCTTCCTCCAGCAGGTAGGCCTTGCCTTCGGCCACGTCGGGCTCGCCCTTGGACAGGTCGACGCCACGGTTGATCACCTGGACGCCACCGTCATCCCGGGTGGCGTAGTCGGCGGTGACGCAGTCTAGCCCTTCCTCGAAGCTGTGATCGAAGCGCGCGATCTCGTACCAGCGACCCAGATAGTCCTCCAGGGTGAAGTCATCGATGGGCTGGGTGCCAGAGGGCAGGCCTGTGCAGGCCGACAGCACCAGCGGGGCGCCAACGGCTGCGAGCAGGGCAGAGCGTCGCGTCGGCTTTCGAGCCGGGGCCGACGAAGGCCGGCGTCCTTGCGTATCCATGAGGGCTCCTGAAGGGTGGCAGGCGGGTGGAAGTCGAGTCACCGCTGGATGTATTGCATAATTTTCGTACAAGAAGTGTATGTCTTTTTTGCTGCTGTTGTCCAAGAGGCTTCCCGCTTGAGGTTGAGCAGCCATAAACGTGCAAGGAGCGCCGCATGACGCTAAAGGGGACACCAGGAGAGGCCCCGCAAGGAACGCCAGGTAGCCAGCTGGGCCAGCACTATGATGCCAAAGGAAGCCTGCTGGCTCGGCTCGAACGTGCCTTCGTCGAGGCGGGATGCGACCCCGACCATCTGAGTCATGACGAGATGGCCGGTATCGATCAACTGCATCTGGGGGGCAGGGCGGCCAGCCGGCGATTGATGGCCCTGGCGGGGTGGGATGCCGGCCAGCCCCCGAACAAGGGGGACGGTCCTCGCTGGGACGCGTTCGCGGGTGCGGGCACGGGTTCCAGCGGAGCAGCGCGCCTGCTCGATCTGGGCTGCGGTACCGGCGGCGCCAGTCGTCTGCTGGCCCGTGAGCTTGGCTACGAAGTGGTGGGGGTGGATATCACGCCGGGCTTCATCGAGGTCGCGACCTGGCTGAGTCGGGCCTGTGGACTGGAGGAAACTACCCGTTTCGTGTGCGCCGATGCCGCCGAGTTGCCGCTGGGGGATGCCAGTGTCGAGGCGGTGTGGTGCCAGCATGCCCTGCTCAATATGCCGGACCTCGCCGCTGTGTTGAGCGAGTGTCGCAGGGTGCTCGCTCCGGGCGGCAGGTTGGTGCTCCACGAGGTGGTTCGAGGCGACAATCCTGCGCCGTTATCGCTGCCGGTGCCCTGGGCGAGAACGCCCGAGCATAGCCGACTGTTGTCCCTGAAGGATCTCGAGCAACACCTCCAGGCCGCCGGGTTTCAGCGCCAGGCGCTGGAGGATGTCAGCGCCGAGGCGCTGGCCTGGCGTAGCCATCACCGGCGTCGCGAGCAGGGCGGGGCTGACCGCCGAGCCCATGGTGGCAGCAACACGGACCAGACGCAGCCGCCCAGGCAGGAGGGGGGCGAGTCGTCACCTCAGGCGTCAGGACCTGCTGCCCGTCCTCCCATTCGTCCCCGCTTGCCCGGTCCTGCGTTGATCTTTGGTGAGGTCTTCGTGGAGATGGGCCGTAACCTGCTCGACAACCTCAGCGACGACCGGGTACGAGTGGTCCAGGGGGTGTGGCAACACCAGCCATTGCCGCGAACCTGACAGTTTGACCCCCTGAATTCAAGCACCTGGATTCATAGAATAAGCGCCGCTGTATGTCGTGCAGCGGAGTGCCTCCTCAAGGAGGCTCCCTCTCCCATGGTTGCCTCCTCAGGGGGCACGGGCTTGCCAAGCCTGCTGATGCTCTGTGCTCTCTGGTCGTCTCTCTGCATTCTTCTCTCGGCATCCTTCTCTGTTTCCTGCCTTCCCTCCGTGCTTTTTTTCTGGCTCTCTCGGCCGACGTGCGACGCCTTGGTACAGGGTGGCCTGGTGCGGTTGTGTCACGTCGAACTGGCATGCGCCACCTGACCGGGGTTCTGGTCTGACCGTTGTCTTGATGGATCACAGGGGCGGGCTTTCACGGCGCTCTTGCATTTGGGTATCCTGTAAATATATTTTATACAATCTACGTTTTTGGCGGCATTGCCTGAGTCTGGGCGTATCGGCCTGTCGAAGCGTTGGGGAATGTGGAATCTGGCGATGGGCGCTGGATACACCGATGGAGTCAATACAATGAACAACAAGGCCTTGAGTGCAGCAGCGATCGGAAGTCTGGTGATGGGGCTGGTGGCGCCTGCCCTGGCGGCTGACGTCGAGTGGAAGGTGCCGACCTCGGTACCGGCGGGCTCCCCTTTTTACGAGAACTTTCTGGAGCGGTTTGCCGATAACGCCGACACCCTCAGCCAGGGACGGGTGGAGATCAAACCCTTCGGCGCAGGGGTGATCGTACCTGCGTTGCAGGTATACGAGGCCGTGCTGGAAGGCACCGTGGAGGCGGGGCACTCCACGCCCAGCTACCTGGTAAACCAGAAGCCCATCAACGCCATCTTTGCCGGCTTCCCCGGTGGCATGGGGCCGGAGACCTATATCAACTGGATCTACGAAGGGGGCGGTCAAGAGGCCTTGCAGGAGCTGCGTGCCAGCGAGGGGCTGCATTCCTTGATCGTCGGTATCGGCTCCACCGAAGTCTTCGCTCACGCCAACGTCAGGATCGATGGTGCCGATGATCTCGAAGGTTTGAAGTATCGTACGTCGGGCCCCTGGGCGGAGGTGATGCGTGAATACTACGGCGCAGTGCCGACCGTGGTGCCGCCGGGGGACACCTACACCCTGCTTCAGCGCAAGGGTGTCGACGCGGTGGAGTGGGCAACCCCATCGAGCAACCAGCCAGAAGGGTTCCATGAAGCCGCCAAGTACATCGTGGTTCCCGGCGTGCATCAGCCCACCTTCCTTTGGGAGGTTGTCGTGACCGAGGACACCTGGGCGGCCGTCCCAGACGACCTCAAGCCGCTGATCGAAGCCGCCGCCAAGCTCACGACCTATGAAGGCCTGAGCCAGTTCTATCACCAGGACATGCTGGCAATGGAGGCTTACCGTTCGGGCCGCAATGAAGTGGTGAGCCTGGACCCCGAGTTTGTCGAGGATCTGGCCCAGAGCGGTCGGGCCTGGATGGAGGCCACGGTTGAAGCGTCAGACGATCCTGCAATGCAGGCGCTGCTGGAAGACTACCGCACCTACCAGCAGCGCTGGAGCGAGCAGAACGACTACCTGATCCGCGACTGACCCCTCAACCGATCCTGGAGGAACGTCACCTCGGCCTGCGGGGTGACGCCTATTCATGAATACACTGATGAACCTCATCGACAGGGCGTCGACGCTGCTGGCGTGGGGCAGTCGCCTGGCGCTTGTCGCCCTGACCGGCGCCATGCTCTACGAAGTCATTGCACGCTATGCCTTCAATGCCTCGACCATCTGGGCCTTCGATCTGTCCTACATGGCCACGGGAACTGCCTTTGTTCTCGGCATCGCCTGGACCGCCAAGGTGGATGGCCACGTCAGGGTCGATGCCTTCAGTCGCCTGCTTCCGCCGCGTCTGGTCCAGCGCCTGCACGGTGCCGTCTATCTACTGCTGATGGTGCCGGTGGTGGCGCTGATGGCGCATCACGGATGGCTGCGCACCCTGCGGGCCTGGCACACCAATGAGGTGGAAATGGTCAGCGTATGGGCACCCAGGATGTGGCCGCTCTACGCCCTTATCGCCATCGGGCTTTCCCTCTTCGCCTGCCAGCTTGCGGTGGACGGAGTGCGGCAGCTTTGTACAGCACGTACCACCGAGGAGAGTCGCTGATGGATGCCCTCGTTGCCGGTCTGATGTTTCCCGGCTTATTTCTGCTTATCTTCCTGGGCATCCCCATCGCCTATTCGTTGACGTTGGTCTCGGTTGCCGCTGGCTGGTACGCCTTCGGACCGATGATCTTTCAGCAGCTGTACGGTAGCGTCTACAGCGCCGCCACCCACTATGTGCTGTCTTCCATCCCGCTGTTTGTGCTGATGGGAGGAATCCTCGAGAAGTCGGGAATCGCGGGTCAACTGTTCGATGCCATCCAGCTCTGGATCGGCCGACTGCCTGGGGGGCTGGCGCTGACGACGATCGCCATGGCGGCCATCTTTGCCGCCGCCTCTGGAGTGGTCGGTGCTGTCGAGATCATGATCGGTCTGATGGCGATACCCGCGATGCGCGCCTATGGCTATCGCAATAGCCTGATGAGCGGGACCATCTGCGCCGGGGGCTCCCTGGGCACGATCATTCCGCCGACCGTGATCGTGGTGGTGTATGCGGCACTTGCCCAGCTTTCCATCGGCGAACTCTTTGCCGCCATCATTCTGCCAGGCGGATTGATGGTCTCGCTGTTTGCTCTCTACATTCTGGTGCGCTGCGCCCTGCGCCCCCAGGACGGCCCTCCGGCCGTGGAGGCGACACCCTTGCCGCTGGGCCAGAAGCTCGCGATCACCGCCAAGGCCCTGGTACCCCCGCTGTTGTTGATGTTTGCGGTGCTGGGCTCGCTGCTGATGGGCATTGCCTCACCGACAGAGGCGGCGGCGGTCGGCGTGGGCGGCGCCTTGCTGCTGGCTGTGATGAATGGCGGTATCAGCGTCCAGGCGCTAGGGGAATCGCTGTCCCTGACGGTGCGCATCACCGCCATGATTCTGCTGATCGTGGCGGGGGGCACTATGTTTACCGGGATCTTTGCGGTCAACGGCGGCGGCGAGATGGTGGCCGAGATCGCTGAGCAGCTCGGCGGCCCCACCGGTGTCATACTGTTCTTCCTCGGCGTGACCTTCCTGCTCGGCTTCGTGCTCGACTGGACGTCCATCGTGCTGATCTGCGTTCCGATCTTCACGCCGGTGGTCAAGCAACTGGGCATCGATCCGGTCTGGTTCGCCACCCTGGTGCTGGTGACCATCCAGACCAGCTATCTCACCCCACCGATGGCATCGTCGATCTTCTATCTGAAGTCCATCGCCCCGGATGACATCACCTACGGCCAGATGTGCCGAGGGGTGCTGCCCTTCATCGCGATCCAGCTGGTGACGCTATTGGCGGTGGCGCTGGTGCCGAGTCTGGCGACATGGTTGCCAGAGCAGATCGTGGGGTTCTGAAGACCGGCCCGGCTCGAGGATGCCGGGCCGGCAGGGTGATCAGCCCTGGGCGATACGCTCGCTGATCGCGGCGCCCAGACGCTCGGTGGTGCCGTTGCCGCCCAGGTCCGGGGTTAGCACTTCGCTGTCGCCGTCTTCCAGCACCGCCTCGATGGCGGCCAGGATGGCGTCGCCGGCGTCCTTGTGACCCAGGTGTTCGAGCATCATGGCGCCAGACCAGATCTGGCCGATGGGGTTGGCGATGCCCTTGCCGGCGATATCCGGGGCGCTGCCGTGAACCGGCTCGAACAGGCTTGGGAAGGTGCCTTCGGGATTGATGTTGGCCGAGGGCGCCACGCCGATGGTTCCGGTGCAGGCGGGCCCCAGGTCGGAAAGAATATCGCCGAACAGGTTGGAGGCCACCACCACGTCGAACCAGTCCGGATGCATGACGAAGTTGGCGGTCAGGATATCGATGTGGAACTTGTCCACCTCGACGTCGCCGTACTGCTTGGCCATCTCGGCCACACGGCTGTCCCACCAGGGCATGGTGATGGCGATGCCGTTGGACTTGGTGGCCGAGGTCAGCTTCTTGCGCGGGCGGCTCTGGGCCAGGTCGAAGGCGTACTTGAGCACCCGGTCGACGCCGTGGCGGGTCATCACCGTTTCCTGGATCACCACCTCCCGGTCGGTGCCCTCGAACATGGTGCCACCGACGCTCGAGTATTCGCCTTCGGTGTTCTCGCGGACCACGTAGAAGTCGATGTCGCCGGGCTCGCGACCGGCCAGCGGGCTCTTGATACCCGGCAGCAGGCGGCAGGGGCGCAGGTTGACGTACTGGTCGAACTCGCGGCGGAACTTGAGCAGCGAGCCCCACAGCGAGATGTGATCCGGTACCTTTTCGGGCCAGCCGATGGCGCCGTAGAAGATCGCATCGAAGTCGATCAGCGTCTCGCGCCAGTCGTCCGGCAGCATCTTGCCGTGCTCGAGGTAGTAGTCGCAGCAGGCGAAGTCGAAGGTCTGGGTATCCAGGTCGATAGCGAAGCGCTTTGCGGCAGCCTCGAGGGCGCGCACGCCCTCGGGCATGACTTCGGTGCCGATACCGTCACCGGCGATGATGGCGATGCGATGGGCCATGAAAGCTCCTTGATCTTGTCTACTGGCGTGTCGTGTGCGCCTCGCGCGCAGGCCACGGTGGTGCTTGGCGTGGAATCGGCGGGGGCAACGGGTGAGATTAGTCTAGCTCTTTACAGCGAGGCGATAATGGGGCTCGATGGCAATTCATTGTTGACCTCAAGTGGAGAAAAGGGTGGCATCGCTCGATGATCTGGCGTTCTTTCGTCAACTGGCCCAGGCCGGCAACCTGACCGCCACCGCACGCGAGTTGGGACTGTCGCTGTCGGCGGTCAGCAAGCGCCTGAAGCAGCTGGAGGCGCGGCTCGGGGTGGAACTCGCCACGCGCACCACCCGGCGGCTTACCCTGACCGCCGAAGGTGAGCGTTACCTGGCAAGGGGGGTAGCGCTACTGGATGAGCTGGCCGAACTGGAAGAGAGCCTGGGCGAGGATCGCAAGGCGCTGGCGGGACCGCTGCGGCTCAACGCGACCTTCGGTTTCGGCCGTCGCCATGTGGCGCCCTTGCTGTCCGAGTTCTGTGCCTTGCATCCGGGCATCGAGGCGTCACTGGAACTCTCGAACTTTCCCGCGCCATTGGTTGAGGGCGTGGATCTGGGCATCCGTATCGGCGAGCCCCCCGACTCGCGCCTGGTGGCCCGCCGTCTGGTGGCCAGCCGACGTGTTGTCTGCGCCTCTCCCGACTATATCGAGCGCTGTGGTCGGGCCGAGACTCCTCAGGCGCTGCAGCGCCACGCCTGTCTGGTTCTGCGAGAGAATGACAGCGATTTTGCGCTGTGGCGATTCGTCGACGCCGACGGTGTCGAGACGTCGGTCAAGGTCGGCGGGCGCCTTACCAGCAATGACGGTGAGGTCATCAAGCGACTGGCGCTCGATGGTCACGGGGTGATGCTGCGCTCCTGGTGGGACGTTCACGATGAATTGAAGGAGGGGCGCCTTGTCAGCCTGCTGCCGAGCTGGCAGGGGGTGCGTGCCGACTTCTTCGCGGTCTACGCCCAGCGCCGGCACGTCCCCGCGCGCTTGCGTGCGCTGGTCGACTTCCTCGCTCGGCGCCTGGCGGCCAGGATCCCGTCACTCGATTGAACGACTGCCGGCCCCGTCAGCCCTTGCGTGCCAGCACTCGCAGCCGGGATTCCAGCATGTCGCGGTCCAGGTAGGTGCCCTGGAGGTGACGCTCTCCGGTGGAGGGATCGAAGGCCTCACGTCCATGCAGTACCCGGCGGTTGTCGAAGGCCACCATCTGCCCGGGACGCAGGTCGAGGGCAATCTGATGCTGTGGTGCATGCAGCAGGGTCCAGAAGTGGTGGTAGGCCTCGTACCAGGGGGTGATCAGGTCGGCAGGCAGGTGCAGGGTGTCACGAATCCAGTTGTTGAAGCGAATCTCGCGGATGCGCCCATCCGTGCCGACGTCGATGACCGGCTCGCGGACGCCGATATCGTGTTCCTCGTCCTGGAAGCGAAAGTCGATGGCGGTCTCGGCCAGAAGCTGGAAGTGATCGGGGTTGGCCGCGCGCAGCGCCTCGGCGACCTGGATGCCGTCGGCGAAGATCGAGCCGCCGCCTTCGGCATCGTTCTTCAGGCAATACAGCAACTGCATGTCCGGCGGTTGGCGCCAGTTAGGCAGGTCGGTGTGCAGCGCCAGGGCAATCGAGGTGTAGGCCGCGTTGTTGGGGTTGGGCTTTGAAATGACGTCGAAGCGAGCCCCGAAGTTGGTGGCCTTGAGCGGGCCAATGCGCCGTGCCAGGCGACTGACCTCCTCGAGTTCCAGCGGCCCCTCGTCGAGCAGCACCAGGCCGTCGCGCAGCAACGCCGTGATCCAGGCTTTTTCGCCGTTGCCACCGGCCACCAGATCGGCATGCCGCACATGCTGGGGGGAAAACGGCGTCTGCCAGGCGACAGGCCGCGGCAGGCTGTCGATGACGGCCTCGCCGGGGCGACGCTGGTGCAGCCAGCCGGCGGCGAAGCGGCTGTGGTGTCCGTCCTGCCAGTCAAGGTGGAGCTGACCGTGCTCGATGCGGGCCTCGTCGAGCCCTGGAACGGCGGCCATCGGTGTGACCAGGCGTTCCCGGGTCAGCGGGTGGCGGCACTGATCACAGGCGCAGTGATCGCGCAGCCACAACAGAGGAAATTGTCCTCGGTCGCCGTTGTTCCAGACCAGCGAGAGACGCAAGCCTTCAGCGACCACGTCGGTCAGCGTCAGGTGCTGGGGCCAGGGGGCCAGTTCGTGCATATCGATGTGGCCGGCGTCGGCGGTCGAGGTCAACGAGGTGGTGCTCATGGATGGCTCCCAGGTGACGAGTGTTGACGAAATAGGTGACGAGTGTTGACGCCGATGGTGGAGGCTCGAGGCGATGGCGACAAACGACTAATATGACGCCTTAGGCCAAGCTTGGCTTATGACTGTCTTTTTCATTGACGCTAAACCATAGGGCCAGAAACCACATGCACCGACTTCCTCCTCTGCATTGGCTGCAGGCCTTCGAGGCCTCGGCAAGAACCCTGAGCTTTACCGCAGCGGGCCAGGAACTGTCGGTAACCCAGGCCGCCATCAGTCAACGTATTCGGCTGCTGGAGGACCGCCTGGGGCAGCCACTGTTCGTGCGCCACCCGCGCAGCCTGACGCTGACGCCGGCGGGCCAGGCCTGGTTGCCGAGCGTCCAGGAAGCCTTTGCGCGGCTCGATGAGGGCACCCTGGAGGTGTTCGGCGTGACCCCGGATCGTTCGGTGACGCTGCGCACTACGCCGGCGCTTCAGAGCCAATGGCTGGCGCCTCGTCTGGCACGATTTCACCTTACCCACCCCGAGGTGACCGTGCGTGTGGTCAGCGCCGTCTGGAGTTCGGATTTCGGTGCCGAAGGGGCCGATATCGAACTGCGCTACGGCCAGGGAGAGTGGCGCGGCATGGAGTCGATCTCTCTGGGGGCGTCGTCGTTGTTGCCGGTCTGTACGCCGCCGCTGGCAGGGCAGCTCGTCTCGCTGGATGCCCTGGCCGGGCAGACCTTGCTCCACGCGGCGGGCTTCGCGGCCGGCTGGCCGGCCTGGCTGGAGCACGCCGGGCGCAAGGATCTGTCGAGCCACTGTCACAGTCTGATCTGCGACAACCTGTCCATGGTGATGGCCCTGGCCCGGCAAGGGGCGGGGGTGGCGCTGGTGCACCGCTGCCTGCTGGAAGATCCCCAGGGGCTGGTTGCCCCGTTTGACATCGAGGTGCCCACCCGCGAAGGATTCTGGTTGTGTCGCCCGCGCAGTGCGCAGGGCAGTATCGAAAGCGAACGGCTATGGCGCTGGCTGGCGGGCGAGGTGGCGCCAGGGCCATCGTGACAACTTTGTCGGCAAGAGGTCAGGCCTCGGCACTTTGCTCCAGGAGGACTGGGGCTGAGCCGATCGAGTCGGTATGATCGTGCCCGCTGATCGAGCGCTATCGCTGGCGGGCGCTGGCGCTCGTAAGAGCATAGAATTGAGAATTAGGGTGCCGTCCGGCTCCCGCCTGCACCGCACCCTGGGATTGTCGCCGCCGGGGTGCGGTCCATCATCTGTTTCGGGAGACTGCTGCCGCCGTGAATGTGTTGATGTTCACCAACACCTATGCGCCGATCGTCGGTGGTGTCAGCGAGTCCGTGCAGCGCCTGAAGCACCAGTTGCAGCGGGCGGGGCATCGTGTACTGGTGGTGGCGCCTCGGCTGGAGGGACAGCCGCAACACGAGCCGGATGTGGTGCGTGTCGTCGCGGTGCAGCATTTCAACGGCAGCGACTTCTCGCTGCCGGTGCCAATCCCCGGACAACTGTTCGACGCCATCGAGGCTTTCGAGCCAGACATCGTTCATTCACACCATCCCTTCCTGCTGGGCGACACCGCGGCGCGCGCGGCGGAAACCTACGGCCTGCCACTGGTGTTCACCCACCACACGCTGTACGAGCACTACACCCACTACGTGCCGGGGGATTCCTCGCGGATGCAGCGCTTTGCGGTGGCGCTGGCGACCCAGTACACCTGGCTGTGCGATGAGGTGATTGCTCCCAGCGAGAGCGTCAAGCAGCTGCTGGTCCAGCGCGCCGGCAACCCGGACATGACGGTGGTGCCCAGCGGAGTGGACACTTCACTCTTTGCGACGGGCAAGCGTGATCGCTGGCGGGACCACTTCGCGATCCCCGCTGATGCCCGGGTGATCGGCCATCTTGGTCGGCTGGCCAAGGAGAAGAATCTGGCATTTCTGGCGGGCGCGGTGTGCCAGGCGCTGGTCGAGGATGCCGAGGCCTGGTGGCTGGTGGTAGGAGACGGTGATGCCCGAGAAGCGGTGGAAGCCGCCGCCGATCGTCATGGGGTGAGCGAGCGTGTCTGTTTTACCGGCTGCCTGCACGGGCAGGCGCTGATCGACGCCTACCACGCCATGGACGTCTTTGCCTTTGCATCACACAGCGAGACCCAGGGCATGGTGGTGGCCGAAGCAATGGCAGCGGGGCTGCCGGTGGTGGCCCTCGATGCCCCTGGCGTTCGCGAAGTCGTGCGAAATGGCGAGAATGGACGGCTGCTGGCGCATGAGGATGAGCAGGCCTTCGCCCTGGCCCTGGCCGAATGTACCGACGCACGATACTGGCCGGCCCTGCACGAGACCGCCCTGAGCACGGCCCAGGCCTACGACGAGGCTCGCTGCGCCGAGCGCTGCCTGCGGGTCTACCGCCTGGCGATCGCCCGCGGCGGCCCCTTCACCCACGCCGATGACGGCGGCTGGGAGCGTGTACGCAGCCGACTGGGCGCGGAGTGGCAGATGCTACGCTACCGAGGGAGGGTGCTACGCCACCTGGTCCAGGAGGAGTGGCGTGAAGAGTGGCGTGAGGAGCGGCCATCCTGGTGGCCCGGCCAACATGAAGACGAACCCGAACTGCCGTCGAGGTGACGCCGCTTGCTGATTCAAGACACCTAGGTTTAAACGCACAAAATTTTCCGAATAGTGCGTTCATTCATTTTATGCTCATGTGACTCGGCTTCACCAGGAGAGCACGATAGAATCTCCAAAGGCTTCGTTTCTTCGGTTGGATAGAGCGAACAGCGCTCGGTGAGGGTATGACGTTGGAACAGACACGGCAGGACAGCAAGCGATCATCGTCGGCGCAGCGTGATGACGACGCCGTGTCCCTGCGCGCGGATCTGACCATCGAGTTACCGATACGCTTCGTGCATGAGCTGTCCGCGGCCGAATCGCTCCAGGACGTGCTGGATACGGTGGCACGCTGGTCAAGTACGGTGTTTGGCGCCAACCGCGCTTCCATCACTCTGGCGCAGTCCGAGACCGAGCTGACCCTGATCGCCATGGAAGGTAACAACGCCATCCCGATGGATCAGCCTGTGCCGATCTACGGCACCATGGTCGGACGTGTCTATCGCACTCGCCAGGCGGAGTACGCCGAGCGTTTTGACGGGAGTCCCGATCTCGACTGCCAGATGCTCAGTGCCAAGGGGCTAGGGTGCTGTCTCGATGTCCCGATGATCAGCGGCAGTCGCTGCGTGGGCACCATGAACATCGCCCACGAAAGCCCGAATGCCTTCACCGATGAAGATCGTGAGCGCCTGCAGGCCATGGCCCACTGGGTCGCCGCCAGCATACGCATCCATCATCAGATCGAAGAGATGGAAGTGCTGTCCGAGACCGACCCCCTGACCGGGGTGTGCAATCGTCGCGCCTTTGCTACCCGTTTTGCCACCCTGGCCAAGCGCTGGCAGCGCGGCAAGGGAGCGCTGGGTGTCGCGCTGGTCGATCTCGATCACTTCAAGTCGATCAACGATACCTACGGCCATGAATCCGGGGACAGGGTGCTGGTCGCCGTGGCCAAGGCGCTCGACGCAAGCTTTCGCAAGTCGGACCTTATCGCCCGCATGGGGGGAGAGGAGTTCTGCGTGGTCATGGCGGACGTCGACAAGCCTGCCTTGATGTCCGCCCTCGAGCGTTTCAACCTTGCCCTGTCCGAGCTGGAGATACCCGTCGCCGATAGCGTGATACGCGTCACCGCCAGTATCGGTGCGTTGCTGATCGACAGTGACAGCGCTGACCTCGACAGCCTGGTCAATCAGGCCGATCAGGCGATGTACAAGGCCAAGACCAATGGTCGAAACCGAGTCGAGTTCGTGCACGTGACGCAGTAGGTCAGCCGTGGCGGTGCTACTTGCTTTCCACTTGTCTGGATGATCCCCGATCGGCCTTTCTCCCGTCGGCCCAGCGCTTGAGTCCGACCAGCAGGCCGACACCCAGCGCCAGGCCACCCAGCGCATAGAAGATCTCGCTGCGACTGTCGGCGGTGATCAACTCGCCCAACTGGCTGCCGAGCAGGGTGACCCCGGCCAGGCCCGGGGCGATGCCCAGGGTGGAACCGATCAGGTAGTCGCGAAAGCGCAGATGGAAGGCTCCGGCCATCATGTTGGTCAGGGTGAAGGGGGCCAGCGGCAGCAGGTTGACCAGCGTCATGGTGCGGATGCCGCGTCCCGACAGGTAGCGTGACAGGCCGTTCAAGCGCTTTCCCCCGTAGCGCAACAGCGCATCGCGGCCAAGCTTGCGACCGACCCACCAGGTCAGGCAGGAGGCCGACAGGGTACCGATCAGGGCGTAGCCGAAGCCCCACCAGGGGCCAAATACCAGCCCGGTCGCTGCCACCAGCAGACTCAGCGGAAACATCACAAGCGATAGCCCTGCATAGACAGCAGCCACCACGACGATGGCCCAGGGGCTGTCGCGCCACGCCGTGCCACCCTGGGAAAGCTTCATCAGGGTGTCGACGGTAAGCAGGTCATGCATGGCCAGCCACTGCCAGGTCAGTCCCAGCGCTGCCAGCACGGTGATGGCCAGGGTCGGCAGTAGCCAGCGCCTCGTCATCGGGGGGATTCCTGAGTGGCGGGTGAGGGTGCGGGATGGTCGTTATCGGCAGTCAGCGCCCATGTGAGGGGCTGCTGCTGAAAGTAGCGACAGAGCAGATCGTAGAGTCCCGGGTAGGCCTCCATCAGACGGTCGGGGGCGCTGAAGAAGGTCTCGCAGCAGACGGCAAAGCACTCGCCGGGATGGCTCGCGGCGTAGTCATCGATGGGCGTGGGGTCGCCTGCTTCGAGGCGCTTTTGCAGATCCTGCCAGACCGCCGTGAACTCGCGATGCCACTCCCTGGAGGCGATGGTGACCGGCAGTGGTGGAAATCCGTCGACGTCCTGAGAATTGCCCATGTCGAGCTTGTGGGCGAATTCATGGATGACCACGTTGAAGCCATCCAGGCCACCGCTCTCGACCAGATCGGGAAAGGCGATCACCACCGGCCCCTGGTAGAAGGTCTCGCCGGCGCGCTCGTCCTCGTAGACGTGCATCACCCCGGCCTCGTCCATCTCTTCGACCTGGCGACGAAAGGCGTCGGGCAACACCAGTACTTCGTGCACGTTGGCAAAGGCTTCCTGGTGCTCGTGCTCGCTCCAGCCCAGCGTCAGCAGACAGGCCTGGGCCGCCAGGGCCAGGCGTTCCTCGCTATCCAGTGCCGCAGGGTCCAGGTCCGGGTGAAGGCTCAGACGCTTGTCGTGAAGAAACCGCCAGGCACGCTGGCCCAGGCGCTGGGCCGAAGCCTCGGGCACGCGGGCCAGCAAGGGCAGGCGCGCTCGGGCGCCTGCCCAGGTGGCGGCGGGGAAGGGGTGGCGGGCATCGAAGCGGGCCGCCCGCCAGCGCTTGAGTCGTGACAGCACGACTAGCTGTCGTCCTGGTCCCTGGCGCCGGACTTCCACGACCAGTCGCGCAGGCGCAGGTCGAACAGGTCCTTACGGCGGTCCTTGAGGTTGGTCACCGAGCCCTCGGCGCGCACCACGGTCAACCGCGACAGATCCAGGTCGGAGAACATGATCATCTCGGTGTTGGGGGTGGTCTCTGCCATCACTGCGTCGTGGGGGAAGGCGAAGTCGGAAGGCGAGAACACCGATGACTGGGCGTACTGGATGTCCAGGTTCTCGATGGACGGCACATTGCCGACGCTACCGCACAGCACCACGTAGCATTCGTTCTCGATGGCTCGGGCCTGGGCGCAGTGACGAACCCGCAGATAGCCGTTCTTGGTGTCGGTCCAGAAGGGCACGAACAGCAAGTCCATGTCCTGATCGGCGAGCAGTCGGCCCAGCTCCGGGAACTCCACGTCGTAGCAGATCAGGATGCCGATGCGTCCGGCATCCGTCTGGAATACGCACAGATCCTCGCCGCCCTCGATCACCCAGTCGCGGCGCTCCTGGGGGGTGATATGCAGCTTGGCCTGGCGCTCGATGGAGCCGTCGCGGTGGCACAGGTAGGCCACGTTGTAGAGGCGTCCGTCGTCACCTTCCTCGATCATCGATCCGGCGATGATGTTGATGTTATAGGCCACCGCCATGCGCGACATTTCGGTCTTGAAGCGCTCGGTGAAGCCGGCCAGAAAGCGGATGGCCGCCATCTGGTCCTGCTGGGCGGCGCGGTCCTGAAGGCCCATCAGCGGTGCATTGAACAGCTCCGGGAAGACCGCAAAGTCGCTCTGGTAGTCGGACAAGGCATCGACGAAGTACTCGACCTGCTGCAGCACCGCCTCCACCGAGGCGAACTCGCGCATCTGCCACTGCACGGCGCCGACTCGAACCTGGGTCGGACGACTTTCCAGCATGCGTTCGGCCGGCTCGAACAGGATGTTGTTCCACTCGAGCAGGGTCGCGTAGCCCTGGGACTTCTCGTCTTCCGGCAGATACTTGCGCAGCAGGCGCTTGACCTGGAAGTCGTTGGACAACTGGAACGACAGGATCGGGTCATGCAGCTCCTTGCGCGAGACCTTGTCGATGTACTCGCTCGCCGACATGCTGTCGGCCACCCGGTGATACTCGGGGATGCGTCCGCCGGCCAGGATGGCCTTGAGGTTGAGCTGGCGACAGACCTCCTTGCGCGCCTCGTAGAGGCGACGGCCAAGGCGATAGCCGCGGTAGTCGGGGTCGATCAGCACGTCGATGCCGTACATGGCATCGCCGTCCTTGGCGTTCTGGATCGTCTCGCGCTTGCCGATCAGGTCGTCGTACTTGTGCGGGTTGGAGAACTCCTCGTAGTCGACCAGGGCGGTAAGCGCCACGCCGATGACCCGGCCGTCGTCCTCGATGACGATCTGGCCGTCAGGAAACTCCGCCACCAGCCTGTCGATGGTGATCCTGGGCCAGGCTCCGCCGATGTCGTGGTAGACCTTGTCCATCAGCCCCTTGAGCTGAGGGTAGTCGTCACAGGTGAGGTTACGGAGATTGAGCTGAAGATCATCGAGGGACATGAAGCGTTCCTCCGGAAATGGACCGCATAGTCTAACATGCCGCCCAGGGCAAGGCGGAACGAGGTGTGCAGCATAGCGCAAAAGCATAAGCGTTATGCATCTAAAGCTCGGGGGGCAGTAGTGCACATCAAGGGAAGCATGAAGCGCTGGAGAGAGCGCTGGAAAGAACGCGTCCAACAAACAGCGGGCCTTGCCACGACAAAGGCCCCGCCGTAGCGGAGCCTTGGGATGCTGCGTGCAAGCTCTGCAGCGCAGGTGTCCTGCAATCTGGAGGCTTAGACGTCGTTTTCCGGCTCGTTGGCCGAATCGACACCGCTGTCTTCCACCAGGTCGCCCTCGTCCAGCGCCGACTGGCTGTCGCTGGCGGAAGCGTCGTCGCTGGGCGCGTGGTTGGAGTCGACACCGCCATCCTTGACGATCTCGCCTCCGGGAATGGCGCCATCTTCGCCCTCGGCCTTCGCTGAATCGTTGGAGGAGTCGACGCCGCTATCTTCAGGCATGACTTGCTCCTGCTTCATCTCTTCGTCTCCCTCGGCGTGGTGATCGGCCAGGGCGGCGCTGGAGAACAGGCCGATCAAGCCGGCCAGGGCGAGGCGCTTCAGCAGTGTGGTCTGGTAGGTGTTCATCGTAGTACCTCCGGGTTGTAGCTGTTGATGATGCTCTGATGACGGCCCAACGGCATTCCCGTCGTCGACCTTTCATTGTCCGTCGCTTCATGCGGGGACTGAAGGGTGGGGGGCGGGATGTGGGGCGGGTCGTGAGCAGGCCTGCTCGCGACATATTGCGTCACCTTCCTGGTGACGCCATCGAGTGGGTGGCCTGAGCCCTTCCGTGGGCCCTGTGTTCTTCCCTGTCGGTGTCGGGCACTGAGCCTGTCCGCTGGCTCTGTTGGGCTTCCTGCCCAGCGGTTCCGTCCTGGAACCTCTTGCGACCATCCTGGCCGCTATCACGCGGCGATGACTGCCACGCGGCTGTTCGGGTCAAGGCCTGGGCCCTTCCGTGGGCCCCGAGATCGTCCATGGGGATATCGGGCGCGAGCCTGTCCATCGCTCAGTCGTGGGCGTCCTGCCCTGCGGTTCCTTCCTGGAACCACCGGCAGCCATCCTGGCCGCCATGCCGTGGCGAGTCCCTGCCACTATGACCATCCGTGGCCTGGCGATTATTCGGTGTCGTTGGCGGAGTCGACGCCGCTATCCTCTGCCAGCTCACCCTTCGGCTGGGTCTCGGACATGCTGTCGTCGGCTTGCTCGGCGCTGTTGGAAGAGTCGACGCCACCGTCTTCGACGAGGGGCTTGTCGGCATTCATGGCGCTGTCATCGGCCATGCTGGAAGAGTCTTGCTGTTCGGTCACATTGTTTGAGGTATCGACGCCGCTTTCCTGGGCTTCGTTTTCCTCATGGTGAGCGGCCATGGCCATGCTGGAGAACAGTGCCATTGTGCTCATGAGTGCTGCGGCCTTGACGATGTGTTTCATGCGGAACCTCTCGTCGCTGGATTTGCAGAGGCCGTTGGCGTCCTGTGCTCAACGGTTGTACTAAACCTATACAACGCATGGTGGTTTTGCAAATACGGACGTTATTCTTGTCTAACTATGGTTAGCCGTTTCAGCGACATCTTGACGTCCTCGGCCCTTGTGACGGGGCCGCGGGACGAAAGTCAGCGGGCCTCGCCGTGACGGCGGATCGGCTGCCGGAAGGTCTGGGCCGTCAGTACGCCGGCAAGCACCAGAGCGCCGCCGCTGAGGTGGTACCAGCCAAGCCGTTCGCCGAGCCAGAGCATGGCGATCAGGGCGCTGAACAGCGGCATCAGGTTGATGAAGATGCTGGCGCGGCTGGCGCCGATGTGGCGAATCGCGAACATCCACAGATAGGTGGTGATGATAGAGGCGGGGATGCCGGCGTACAGGATCAGGCCGGCGTTGCTTGTGTCGATCGGTGTCATTGGGCCCAGCAGGTAGGCCGGCAGCAACAGCAGGACGGCGAACACCGCTTGAACGTAGAGCATGACCCAGGGCGATATGGCAAGCGGCCAACGCTTGAGCATGACCCCGTAAAGGGCGTAGCAGGTCGCGGCCACCACCATCAGCGCATCGCCAGGGGCCACTTCCAGGTTGGCCAGGACGGCGATGTCACCTCTGCCGAGTAGCCACAGCACGCCCGCGAGAGCCATCACGCCGCCCAGGCAGCCGCCCCAGCTAGGTGGCTCACGCAGCACCAGGGCGCTGAGCAGAATCGTCAACAGCGGCACCATGGCCGCCAGAATGCCCATGTTGGTGGCGCTGGTAGAGGCCGCCGCGACGTAGGCCAATCCTTGCCACAGGGCCATGCCCAGCAGTCCCAGAAGCGCAAGCTTGGGCCAATGCGCGGCGATGGCGTGTCGCTCGCGCCAGCTCTGGCGCCAGACGAAGGGCGTCAACACGGCCACCGCCAGTAACCAGCGCAGGAAGGCGATGCTGCTGGGGGCGATGGTGCCGACGGTCAGCTGGTTGATGGTCATGTTGCCGGACCAGATCAAGACGGCGCCCAGGGGGGCCAGAAAGGGCAGGAGGGGCATCGGGACGGGGCCATGTCATCGAGAAGGTCTGGCGGAAAAGGCACCGCCGCCAGTCAAGGCGGCGGTCGATAACGCAATACCAGTTGTACAGCAGGCTTGTACAGGATTCGAGTGACGTATCACTGTGTCCTGCCCAGGCGTTTAGCCGATAGCGGCGGCACCGGCCTTGGCGACCTGGATGTCCTGGTCCGGCTTGACGCCGGAGATGCCCACGGCACCGGCCACCTGGCCGTCGATGATCACCGGTACGCCACCGGACATCAGGCCCTCCATGGGCGCCGACAGGAAGGCGTTGCGGCCGCCGTTGATCATGTCTTCGAAGACCTGGGTCTCCTTGCGACCGATAGCGGCGGAGCGGGCCTTGGCCATCGCGACGTCGGCACTGAACGGTGCAGCGCCGTCGAGGCGGCGCAGGCCCAGCGGGTAGCCGCCATCATCGCTGACGACGATGGTCACGGCGAAGCCATTGGCCTCGGCTTCCTTCTGGGCAGCGTCGAGGATGGCGTTGACCTGGGACTGGTCGAGGTAAGGCTTGGTCGGCATGGGGAGTCCTTGTGATTGAGGGTTGTGGTTAATATGGAAAATATTTTCGTTTTTAGTCTAGGCGCTCTGGGCCTGTCTGACCAGAGCCTCGTCGACGATCTCGATCCAGTGGCTCTCGCGCTAGCCCAGCGCTTCATAGACGATCTCGATCCAGTGGCGCACCGGGGCGCGGTTGGTCGCAGCGAGATGGGTCTGGCACCTGAACATTTCAGCGCGGTGACCATCCGTCCTTAGCCAAGGGCCTCATCGACGATCTCGATCCAGTGACGCACCGGGGTGCGGTTAGTCGCGGCGAGATGGGTCTGGCAGCTGAAGATGTCAGCGCGGTGACCATTCGTCCATTACGCCATGATCACATGCTAGCCCAGCGCTTCATCGACGATCTCGATCCAGTGGCGCACCGGGGTGCGGTTGGTGGCAGCGAGATGGGTCTGGCAGCCAATGTTCGCGGTGACAACCACCTCCGGCTTGCCTTCCTCCAGCGCGTCCATCTTGTTGTCACGCAACTGGCGTGACAGTTCGGGTTGGGTGATCGAGTAGGTGCCGGCGGAGCCACAGCAAAGGTGACCATCTCGCACCGGCGTCAGGGTGAAGCCCATCCTGGCCAGGACCGTTTCCACCGCGCCATTGAGCTTCTGGGCGTGCTGCAGGGTGCAGGGGCAATGGAAGGCCAGGCGCTGGTCGGCGCGCACGTCGAGGGTTGTCAGGTCTTCCTGCCCCAGCACCTCGACCAGGTCCTTGGCGGCCTCGCTGACCCGGCGTGCCTTCTCGGCATAGTCGGGGTCGTCGGCCAGCACTTCGACATACTCCTTGACGAAGGCGCCGCAGCCGCTGGCGGTCTGGATGATGGCCTCGCAACCGGCGTCCAGGTGAGGCAGCCAGGCGTCGATGTTGCGTCTGGCTCGCTCGCGTCCGGCTTCCTGGGCGTTCAGGTGAAAGTCGATGGCGCCGCAGCAGCCGACCTCGGGGGCAGGCGTCAGGCCGATCCCCAGGCGGTCCAGCACGCGGGCAGTGGCGGCATTGGTGTTGGGCGACAGGCCGGGCTGCACGCAGCCTTCGAGAATCAGCATCTGGCGCGGATGACGCTTGCCGTCGGGGCGCTTGCCAGCGTCGACCGGGGCCGGGGGCATCTTGCTCTTGAGCGCCCCGGGGACCAGCGGCTTGAAGGTCTGGCCCAGCGCCAGCAGGGCCTTGAACCGGCCGGGCTCGACCAGTGCCTTGCGCAGGCCGAAGCGAAGCGCCTTGTCGGAGGTGCTGCGCGGCACACGCCGCTCGATCTCGGCGCGGCCGATATCCAGAAGCTTGTGGTACTCGACGCCTGAGGGGCAGGTCGTCTCGCAGTTGCGACAGGTGAGGCAGCGGTCGAGGTGAAGACGGGTTTCCTCGGTGATCTGGTCGTCGTCTTCAGGGCTTTCGAGCATCTCCTTCATCAGGTAGATGCGGCCTCGCGGACCGTCGCGCTCATCGCCAAGCAACTGGTACGTCGGGCAGGTGGCATTGCAGAAGCCGCAGTGGACGCAGCTTCTCAGGACTCTGTCGGCCTCGCGAATGTGCGGCTTCTCGAGGTCTTTTTCGCTGAAATGGGTCTGCATGTTGTTATCCGCTAGTCATGGTCGAGGCCCGGACCTTCGCCGGGGCCAAACGGGGGATCAGGTCGTCTGTCGATGGCTGTCCGATCATGCCGCCTTCGCCGGGCGGCTGTGATCGTTCAGCGCCCGGTCTACCAGTCCGGATACAGTCGGCGCGGATTGAAGATGCCGTCGGGATCGAGCTTGCGTTTCACCCGCTGGTGGTACTTGGCGACCACCGGCTGCAGTGGCGTGAAGGGCTCGGCGGTGCCCGGTGTGAAGCAGGTGGCGTGGCCACCTGCCTGGGCGACGGCGTCGCGCAGCGACTCGGCGTCGACCTGCCCCTTGAGCCAGCGCTGATTGCCGGCCCAGTCGAGCAGCAGTTGATGTGGCTCGACGCCGGCGATGTCCAGGCTCGGGGTGTTGGTCGGCAGGCTGATCCGCCACAGCGGCGTGCTGGCGTCGCTGAAGAAGGGCAGCGACAGGTCTCTGAGCCCGCGCCAGAAGTCGGCCTCGAGGGCGTCCCCGCCGATCGCCTCGCGGGTGGCGGCCACCGAGCTTGCACCGCCTTCGAGACGCAGATGCAGGGCGCCACTGTGCCAGGCCGCTGCGCTCAAGGGGAGCGGCTTGCGTCCCCATTCGGCCAGACGACTCAGAGCCTCTGACTGGGACATTTCCAGACGCAGGCTGGCGCTGGCGGTGGGTAGCGGCAGCACCTTGAGGGTGACTTCGGTGATCAGTCCCAGGGTGCCCTGGGCGCCGACCATCAAGCGTGACAGGTCGTAACCTGCCACGTTCTTCATGACTTCGCCGCCGAAGCGCTGTTCACGCCCCTGGTGATCGAGTACCCGCAGGCCCAGCACGAAGTCTCGCACTGAGCCGGCCCAGGGGCGGCGGGGGCCGGACAGTCCGGCGGCGATGGTGCCGCCGACGGTGGCCTCGGCACCAAAGTGCGGGGGTTCGAAGGGCAGCATCTGGCCCTGGTCGGCCAGCGCCTCCTCGAGTTCGGAGAGAAGGGTGCCGGCACGCACCGAGACAATCAGCTCGACCGGATCGTAGCTGGTGATACCGCGGTGTTCGCGGGTGGATACCGGCGTACCTTCCACCGGGCGGCCATAGAAGGCCTTGGTGTTGCCGCCGACGATGCGAAGCGGACGTTCGGCGCTTGCCGACTGGATCGCTTCGGACAGAGCCGCCAGGCCGTCGAAGGCGGAAGGGGAAACGTCATTGTTGGACATGGTGGTACCTGAATTCCGACAAAGAGGGACAAACGTCGACAAGGCGCGACACACGGAGCACGGCAGCGCTGCAAGGGCGTCACGGTCGACGGCAGGAGACGAGGCTTGCCGCCTTCCTGTCTGAACCGTGCCCCTTTCCTGCGGCGCCTGGAAGCGTGGCGGCTCCGGCTAGAACCTTGGCAGTTCCGGGTGCGGCAGCTCGTTGTTGTGCACCATGCATGGCACTGAACCTTGATCGCGCGCAGCGCGCCAGAGTCGGGACGCTCTCGTGGCTGTCATGGCTAGAACCTCGGCAGTTCCGGGTGCGGCAGTTCGTTGTTGTGCACGTGCATCGCACTGAACCTTGATCGCGCGCAGCGCGCCAGCGTCGGGACGCTCTCGTGGCTGTCATGGCTAGAACCTTGGCAGTTCCGGGTGCGGCAGCTCGTTGTTGTGCACGTGCATCGCGCCGAACTCGGCGCACCGGGCCAACGTCGGGATGTTCTTGCCTGGGTTGAGCAGTCCTTCTGGGTCGAAGGCGGCCTTGACCGCGTGGAAGGCGGTGATCTCCAGGCTGTCGAACTGGGCACACATCTGGTTGATCTTCTCGCGGCCGACGCCGTGTTCACCGGTGATCGAACCGCCGGCTTCCACGCATAGCTCGAGAATCTTGCCGCCCAGTGCCTCGGCGGTTTCGAGTTCCCCTTCGCGGTTGGCATCGAACAGGATCAAGGGGTGCATGTTGCCGTCGCCGGCGTGGAAGACGTTGGCCACCTTGAGCCCGTACTGCTCTGACAGATCGCTGATGCCCTTGAGCACCCTCGGCAGCTCGCGGCGAGGAATGGTGCCGTCCATGCAGTAGTAGTCCGGCGACATGCGGCCGACCGCAGGGAAGGCGTTCTTGCGACCGGCCCAGAACTTGGCGCGTTCGGCCTCGTCGCGGGCGAGCTGAACGTCGCTGGCGCCAGCCTTGGCCAGCACTTCACGCACGGTCTCGATATCGTCGTCCACGTCGGCCTCGACGCCGTCGAGCTCACACAGCAGGATCGCCTCGGCGTCCACCGGGTAGCCGGCTCGGATGAAGTCTTCGGCGGCGCGGATGGCCAGGTTATCCATCATCTCGAGGCCACCTGGGATGATACCGGCGGCGATGATGTCACCGACCGCGGCGCCGGCCTTTTCCACGTCATCGAAACTGGCCATCAGCACCTTGGCGGTCTCGGGCTTGGGCAGCAGCTTGACGGTGATCTCGGTGACCACGCCGAGCATGCCCTCGGAGCCCATCATCAGCGCCAGCAGGTCGAAACCGGGGCTGTCGAGCGCCTCGGAACCGATGGTCATGCGCTCGCCCTCGATGGTCATCACCTCTAGCCTCAGCACGTTGTGTACGGTGAGGCCGTACTTGAGGCAGTGCACGCCGCCGGCGTTCTCGGCCACGTTGCCGCCGATCGAGCAGGCGATCTGGGAGGAGGGGTCTGGCGCATAGTAGAGCCCGTAGGGTGACGCCGCCTCGGAAATGGCCAGGTTGCGCACCCCGGGCTGGACCCGGGCGATGCGGGCGTCGGCGTCGATGTCGAGAATCCGATTGAAGCGCGACATGACCAGCAGCACGCCTTGTTCCAGCGGCAGGGCCCCACCGGAAAGTCCGGTGCCAGCGCCGCGGGTGACCACCGGCACGCCGAGTTCACGACACTGCTTGAGCAGCGCCTCGACCTGGTCCAGGCGCTCTGGCAGGGCCACCAGCATGGGCAGTACGCGGTAGGCCGACAGGCCGTCGCATTCGAAGGGGCGCAGGTCTTCCTCGCGGTGCAGCAGGGTGAGGTCGGGGACCACGCGGGTGAGTTCGGCGAGCACCTCGTTCTTGTCGCGCCGTGGCAAGGCGCCGTCCAGGCGTTCGTCATAGAGGATGTTCATGACGCTTCCTCGGTTGAGCTAGCACGGTCGTGCGGCTAATGATGGTTATTGTCTGCACTACAATCTGCGTTGTCTTGACCTCGGTGTCCAGATTTTGGTTTGCTGGTCTGACCAGTTATTGGCAGATGTGCTCGGTTCAGGGCATCAATACGGACGACGAACCACGCACGCTGCGGGAGGCAGGACATGTGGGACAACGAAGAACGACTGGCACCGAGCAGCACCTCCCAGGCCATCGCCTCGAAGCTGGAGACGCTGATCCTTGACGGTGTCTTCCGCCCTGGCCAGCTGTTGCCCTCGGAACGGCGGCTGTGCGAGCGGCTGGGGGTGGGGCGTTCCTCGCTGCGCGAGGCGCTTGGCAGCCTGCGAAGCAAAGGCGTGATCGTGACTCGCCAGGGGCGTGGCTCCGAGGTGGCGCCGTTGGTGGAGGCGCCCCATGCCACGCCTTTGATGCACCTGTTTCGCGAGCACCCACGCACCCTGTATGACCTGCTCGAGGTGCGTGCGCTGCTGGAAGGGGAGTCGGCGAGCCTGGCCGCGAGCCGCGGCACCGCCTCGGACAGGGTGCTGATCACCCGTCGCTACCGCGAGATGGCGGACTACGTGGACAAGGCGGACCCCCTCGAGGTGGAGCGCCTGGCGCGGCTCGACCACGCCTTCCACCTGGCGATCTGTCAGGCGTCGCATAACCCGGTGCTGGCGCATACCCTGCAGAGCCTCACCGACCTGCTGCTGAGTTCGGTGTTCGCCTCGGTCAAGCACCTCTATCATCGTCCTGACGCCAGGGACATGATCAACCGCCAGCACGCCCGCCTGCACCGCGCGGTGGTAGAGGGCAAGCCACAACTGGCGCGGCGGGTGGCGCTGGAGCACCTGTCCACCATCGGTGACATGCTGCGCGAGATCGAGGCCGAGGATCAGCGTCTGGAGCGCTCGGCCATGCGCCTGGAAGAGTGGTAAGTGCCGGGACGACAGCAGAGACTTCTGCGCGCCGTCCGGGGACCTGCTATTCCTCGTCGATGATGCCGCTGACGGCGGCTACCTCGAGCTTGTGGCCGAGGTGCGCGCGCAGGATGTCGCCCAGGCGCTTGCCATCGCGGGCCTCGATCGCCTCCAGCATGGCCTCGTGGTCGGCGACGGCCTTGGCCCAGTTGGCCGGGCCCATCTCGACGCTGTAGCGAATGCGCTTCACCCGTTGGCTCAGGTTGTTGTACATCTCGATCAGCACGTCGTTGTTCGACGCGGCCAGGATGCACTCGTGGATCTGCTGGTTGACCTCGAAGTAGGGGGCCAGCTCCTGACGCTGGTAGTGGCCCAGCATCAGCTGATGCAGACGACGGATCTCCTCGACGTCGGCGTCTGTCAGGTGCTGACAGGCCAGCTCACCGGACAGGCCTTCCAGGGCGCCCATGACGTCGTAGGTATTCTTGACCCCACGCCGGGTCAGTCGCACCACGCGGGAGCCTCGGTTGGGCAGGTTCTCGACCAGCCCTTCGGACGTCAGCACCTTGAGGGCTTCTCTGAGCGGGGTGCGTGACACACCGAAGGTTTCACACAGGGCCTTTTCGGCGATCTTCTCGCCGGGCAGCAGGCTGCCTTGCTCGATCAGGTCGCGGATCCTGTCGGCGACTTCCAGGTACAGGCTACGCGGCTGAATCTTTTCCATGGCGGATTTCCCGGGCTCATCATCGTTTGACGGTCGAACGCTTGACGGTTCAACTTTTCCGTATTGTGAATTCATTATTCAAATTATGCGAGTGTTGGTGAGCGTATTTGGCCAGGCACTCGGGTAACCCTGTGAGGCAGAGAGGGGCGGGGAGCCGAGCGGCGTCGATCGATTTTCGACCGCTGTCTTGCTGCCTGCCTTTTCTTTTCTGTCTTTTCTCATATCTTGCGCTGGAGTTGCTATGGCCGGAAACGTATTTCTTGCACAGGTACAATTGTCGCGTCAGTCGGCGCGGCAATTGCTCGACGCCGCCTTCGCCTTTGCCCGCAAGGGCGAACTGCCTCCTCTGACCGCGGTGGTGCTGGACGCCGGCGGCAATCCGGTGGCGGCCGAGCGTGAGGACGGCTGCAGCCCGCTGCGCTGGCCGGTGGCCAACGGCAAGGCCTACGCGGCGTTGGGTATCGGGGTATCCAGTGGTACCACCGGCGAGCGTAACCGCGAGCGTCCCGCCTTCCTGGCGGCGGTGGCCGAGGCCTCCGGGGGCCGCTTCGTGCCGGTAGCGGGGGGCGTGCTGATCCTCGATGACGACCAGCGCATTCTGGGCGCGGTCGGTGTCAGTGGCGCCTCTTCGGCCGACGATCAGGCCGCCGCCATCGCTGGCATCGAGGCGGCAGGCTGGCAAGCCGGGCTGGAGCCCGATATGGCCCCCGATCCCTGATCCCGGTCTGGCAACTGTCTGGCGACAGGGACGGGTGCCAGACCCGACAGCAAGTGACAGAGCGAGCCTTCGAGCTCGCTTTTTTTGTGTATGTCTCCAGGGATGCAGCAAGGGAACGAGTGGCTTGGATAGTTCGTTGTTTCGATATAAACCATTGAAATTTAAGCAACAAATGTTCTCTAAGGCGAGTTTGCGAAAGACAAAAGTCTAATACCTAATTTTGAATTATGTATCCATATTGACCCTGACCCAGCGGGAAGCGACTCCTGTCCCCAGGCCCTGAACGCCCTGGAAACGGAAAGCTCAAGTGACGGAATCCGCGACTGACGGAACCGTTACGTGAAGAGCACGCCAGCTCCCGTTGAGGCTTCCTCCAGGGTGCCAGTCGGCGCCCACCGCCAGACCACGATGGACAACAACAATCGGAGTGAGGGTTATGAAACTGCTGAAGACCGTACTGGCCGCATCCGTACTGGCGCTTGGCGTCGGTGCCGCTCAGGCCGACGAGGTGCAGATCAAGTTCGGCCACGTCGGTGGCCCGGGATCACTGTTCGAGAAGACCGCCAACGAGTTCGCCCGTCTGGCCAACGAGCGCCTGGAAGGCGAGGCCGAGGTGGTGACCTATGGCTCCAGCCAGCTGGGTTCCGACGAGCAGATGCTCAACAAGCTCAAGCTCGGCACCATCGATCTGTCGCTGCCGTCGTCGATCATGAGCAGCGTGGCGCCGGAATTCTCGCTGTTCGAGATGCCCTACCTGATCGAGGACCGGGAGCACCTCGCCCGAGTCCGCGACGAGGTACTGCGCGATGTCCTGTATCCGGTCGCCGAAGACAAGCGCTACCGCATCATCGGCATCTGGGAGAACGGCTTCCGCCAGATCACCAACAACGTCCGCCCGATCGTGGTCCCTGAGGATCTGGACGGCATCAAGCTGCGTACCCCCAACGGTGTTTGGCGGGTCGAGATGTTCAAGAGCTACGGCGCATCACCGGCGCCCATGGCGCTGTCCGAGGCCTTCGTCGCGCTGCAGACCGGCGCCATGGACGGTCAGGAAAACCCGCTGGTACAGATCTATTCCCAGCGCTTCCAGGAGGTCCAGGACTACCTGTCGCTGTCCAATCACGTCTATTCCCCGGCCTATGTGCTGGCCGGTGCCAGCTGGACCCGCTTGCCCGAGCACGTCCGCGAGGTGCTGATCGAGACCGCCGAAGAGGTCGAGGCCTTCGCACTGGAGCAGGGCGCCGCGCTTGACGAAAGCCTGGTCAGCACCATGGAAGAGGAAGGCATGGAGGTGAACGAGGTCGACACCGACGCCTTCGTCGAGGGTTCCCGCGGGATCTACGAGAAATTCGCCGCCGAGGTGGAAGGTGGTGAGGAACTGTTGTCGCGGGTGGAAGCACTGCGCGAATAACGCCTGTCCACTGCGGCCTCTCCACTTTCGGTGAGGCCGCATCCACCTTCGGAGGATGCTCTGTGCTTACCACCATTTCCGCGGCCTACCAGAAGATTCTGGAGGTCATCGTCTTTCTCAATGTGCTGGCGCTGACCCTGGTGGTGACCATCGGGTTCGCGTCACGCCTGTTGGGCTCTCCTTTCAGCTGGTACGACGAGGTCGCCTCGATCGGACTGGCCTGGCTGACCTACTACGGCGCCGCCCTGGCCGCCCTCAAGGGCGCCCATATCGCCTGTCCCAGCGTGATCAACATGGTTTCGCCGTCCATTCGCCTGCCCATCGCGCTGCTCGCCGAGGCGATCACCATCGGCTTCTTCGTGCTGCTCGGCGTCACCGGTTTTCAGGTGGTGCAGATTCTTGAAGGCTCCACCCTGGTGAGCCTGCCCAGCATCTCGGTGCAGTTCACCCAGTCGGTGATTCCGATCGGTGCCGCGATGTTCATTCTCGCCCAGCTGCTCAGGCTCCCCGAGGTTATCCGGGCGGCCAAGGGAGCCGGCTTCGTCGATCACGAGCTCGAAGAGGCCGGGGTGCTGGCCGACGACGTGCGTACCGACGATTCACCCACCGGTCCGCAGCGCGCCAGCTGACGAGGAGAACCCCATGATCATTGCTTCCATGTTCTTCGGCCTGATCGGGCTGATACTGATCAACGTGCCGGTGGCCATCGCCCTCGGCCTCGTCGGCGCCCTGGCAACCGTGGCCAGCTACGGCACCCTGGCCCTGCCCAATGTCGGCATGGTGATGTTCGACGGTGCCACCAAGTTCCCGCTGATCGCGATTCCGCTGTTCATCCTGGCCGGCGCCATCATGAACGCCTCGAGCATCTCGCGCCGTCTGATCGATCTGGCCTCGGCCATGGTCGGCTTCATCAAGGGCGGTCTCGCCATGGTGACCATCGGCGCCTCGATCTTCTTTGCCGAGATCTCTGGCTCCGCCGTCGCCGGTGTCTCGGCGATCGGCTCGATCCTGATTCCGGCCATGCGCAAGAAGGGCTACTCCAAGGAGTTCGCCGCCGCCATCTCGTCCTCGGCGGCGAGCCTGGCGATCATCCTGCCGCCGTCGATCCCGATGATCCTCTACGCGGTCATGTCCGGCGAGTCGGTGGTCAAGATGTTCGTCGCCGGCATCTTCCCTGGTCTGCTCGGCGCCCTGGGGCTGGCGGCCATGTGCTACTTCCTGGCACGTCGTCACAACCTGCCGGCGGAGCAGAGCTTCCAGGCCTCGCGTCTGTGGGAGGCCTTCAAGGGCGCCATCTGGGCGCTGCTGATTCCGGTGATCATCCTCGGCGGCATCTTCGGCGGCATCGTCACCGCCACTGAAGGCGCGGCGCTGGCGGTGGTCGTGGCGATCTTCATCAGCGCGGTGATCTATCGCGAGTTCAGCCTCAAGATCTTCTACAAGGCCTGTCTCGATGCTGGCGTGCAGACGGCGGTGGTGATGCTGCTGGTGGCTTCCTCTGCGGTGGTCGGTCTGTATCTGACCGAGACCCAGATTCCCCAGCAGCTGGCCAACTCGATCGCCGAGATGACCGACAACAAGTACGTGGTACTGGCGCTTCTGAACGTCATCTTCCTGGTGCTGGGCATCTTCCTGCACTCGGCGGCGGCGATCATCCTGGTGGTGCCCATCGTGCTGCCGCTGGTGACCGCGGTGGGCATCGATCCGCTGCACTTCGGTCTGATCGTGACGCTGAACCTGGCCATCGGCCAGCAGACCCCGCCGGTGGCCAGCGTACTGATCGCTTCCTGCTCCATCGCCAAGGCCGACATCTGGGCCACCACGCGCACCAATCTGTGGTTCCTGGCGGTGCTGTTCGTGATCCTGCTGATCAACACCTACGTGCCCGCCGTGGCCCTGGCGCTGGTCAACCTGATCTACGGCGTGTGATCGCGACCACCACAAGGAGAACAACGACATGAGCGACAACGATCAGGGCCAGGTGCACTACCACAGC
Source organism: Halomonas sp. H10-59 (assembly GCF_040070555.1). NCBI lineage: Bacteria > Pseudomonadati > Pseudomonadota > Gammaproteobacteria > Oceanospirillales > Halomonadaceae > Halomonas > Halomonas sp. H10-59. Next base: position 3,679,184 of record NZ_CP098828.1, on the reverse strand, counting down.
GAAGATGGCGTCGCCTGGCTGACCTTCGATCGCACCGCCAGCCGCAACGCCATGACCTGGCAGATGTACGACCAGCTCGAGGCCCACTGCGAGACCATCGAGAACGACCCGGAGCTGGTCGCGGTAGTGATGCGTGGCGCCGGCGGCGAAGCCTTTGTCGCCGGCACCGACATCAAGCAGTTCGCCGCCTTTGACAAGGGCGAAGACGCCATCGCCTACGAGCGTCGCATCGACCGGGTGGTCGGGCGGGTGGAGACCCTGCCGCTGCCGACGCTGGCGCTGCTGGAAGGCTTCTGTGTCGGCGGTGGCGCGGCCATCGCCCTGGCCTGTGACTTCCGCCTGGCGACACCGAGTCTCAAGTTCGGTATCCCCATCGCCAGGACGCTGGGCAACTGCCTGTCGATCACCAACGTCTCGCGGCTGGTCGAGCACGCCGGCATCGCCCGGGCCAAGCAGGTACTGATGGCGGGCGAACTGGTACGTGCCGAGGAGGCCCTGGCCCTGGGGCTGGTCGGCGAGATCGTCGACGCCGAGGCCATCGAGGCGACGGTGGCCGAGCGGGCGCAGGCGTTCAAGGAGCGTGCCCCCTTGACCGTGCGGGCGGCCAAGGAGGTGATCCAGCGGGTCATCGAACAGCGCCGCCCGGCCTTCGACGCCAGCGACGACTGGATCGCCACCTGCTACACCAGCCGCGACTTCAAGGCCGCGGTGGACAAGTTCGTCAACAAGACACCCTTCCGCTGGCAGGGTCAGTAAAGGCCCTGGGGCAAGGAGAACCACAATGCTGCCACTCGATGGGATCAAGGTACTCGACGTTTCGCAGATCATGGCCGGCCCCTACTGCACCATGGTGCTGGGAGACATGGGCGCCGAGGTGATCAAGGTCGAGAAGGCCAACGGCGGCGACGACAGCCGCCAGATGGGCCCCTACGTCGAGGATGAATCGACCTGTTTCGCCCAGATCAACCGCAACAAGAAGAGCATTTCGCTCAACCTGAAAGAAGAGAAGGGCCGCGAGGTGTTCTATCGCCTCGCCAAGGAAGCCGACGTGGTGGTCGAGAACTATCGACCCGGCGTCACCCAGTCGCTGAAGATCGACTACGACAGCCTCAAGGCGATCAACCCGGGGCTGATCTACTGCTCGATCTCGGGCTACGGCCAGACCGGTCCGTCGCGTCACAAGGGCGGCTTCGACCTGGTGGCCCAGGGCATGAGCGGGCTGATGTCGATGACCGGCGAACCGGGCCGGCGTCCGCTCAAGACCGGGGTCGCCGTCTACGATATCGGCGCCGGGCTGACCGCCATCTACTCGATCCTGGCGGCCTATATCCACCGTCAGCGTAGTGGCGAAGGCCAGCACCTGGACATCGCCATCGCCGAGTGTGGCCTGCCCTGGTTCACCTGGGAGGCGGGTGCCTACTTCTCCGAAGGCCGAGTGCCCGAGGCCACCGGCTGGCGCCATCGGGTGTCCGCGCCCTACCAGGCGATGCGGGTACGCGACGGTTACATGATGCTCGGCTGCGCCAACCAGCGTACCTGGGAGCGCTTCTGCGAGGACGTCATCGAGCGCCCCGAGCTGATGGTCGACGAGCGCTTCAAGACCAACCTCGACCGCGGGGCTAACGTCGAGGCGCTGGAAGCCATCCTCGAGGACATCCTCGGGCAACAGGATCGCGCCTACTGGCTCGATCGCTGTGACGCCGCCGGGGTGCCGGCAGGGCCGATCAACGACTTCGACCAGGCCATGCATGACGAACACTACCTGGCCCGCGAGATGGTGCTGGAGGTCGATCATCCGACCATGGGGCGGATGAAGACCCTGGGCTTTCCCAGCAAGTTCTCGGCGACCCCGTTGGCGATTCGCCAGCCGGCGCCGCTGTTCGCCCAGCACACCGACGAGGTGCTTGGGGAGATCGGGCTGGCAGCGGACGAGATCGACGCGCTGCGTCAGCAGGGTGCCGTGCGCTGACACCGGCACCACCGTGATCGGCAGCTAGCGTCTGGCATGTCGCCGAATCGGTGGGGCGGTGCCACCATAAAAATTGCATTCATTATTACAGATTATTACAAGAGGGGCGCGGCAGCGCTTGGCGCCCGAACAGCTATCCAGGCGTCGCCCAGTGCGACGCCTGGCCAGGAGGCCTTACATGCTGAATCTCGACTTTCATCCCAGCGGACGTCACTTCCTCCAGATCCCCGGCCCCTCGCCGGTACCGGATCGTATCCTGCGGGCCATGAGCCTGCCGACCATCGATCACCGTGGCCCGGAGTTCGGCGCCCTCGGGCGCGAATTGCTCGGCAAGGTCGGCAAGATCTTCAAGACCGACAAGCCGGTGATCATCTATCCGGCTTCCGGTACCGGGGCCTGGGAGGCCGCCCTGGCCAATACCCTGTCGCCGGGGGATCAGGTGTTGATGTTCGAGACCGGCCACTTCGCCTCGCTGTGGCATCGTCTGGCCCTGCGTCTTGGACTCGAGCCCGAGTTTCTGGGCCTGCCGGGGGCCGAGGGCTGGCGCCACGGTGTCCAGGCCGACATGATCGAGGCACGCCTCAAGCAAGACACCGAGCAGCGAATCAAGGCGGTGTGCGTGGTCCACAACGAGACCTCCACCGGTGTTACCAGCGACATCGCCGCGGTGCGCCGCGCGATCGACGCCGCCGGTCATCCGGCGCTGTTGCTGGTCGATACTATCTCGGGGCTTGCCAGCGCCGACTATCGCCACGACGAGTGGGGTGTCGACGTCACTATTTCCGGCTCCCAGAAGGGACTGATGCTGCCGCCGGGGATCAGCTTCAACGCGATCTCCGACAAGGCCCTGGCCGCCAGTCGCGAGTCGCGGTTGCCCAAGAGCTTCTGGGCCTGGGACGAGATCCTCGAGGCCAACCAGGGGGGCTACTGGCCCTATACCCCCAATACCAATCTGCTCTACGGCCTCAACGAGGCCATCGACATGCTGCTGGACGAGGGGCTGGATAACGTCCTGGCCCGCCATCAGCGCTGGGCGGCGGGTGTGCGCGCGGCGGTGAACGCCTGGGGACTCGAGATCCAGTGCCAGGACCCCGAGGTCTACTCGCCGGTGCTGACCGGCGTGGTGATGCCGGAGGGCGTCGACGCCGATGCCGTGCGCAAGCTGATCTACGAGCGCTTCGACCTGTCGCTCGGCACCGGGCTTGGCAAGGCCAAGGGACGCATGTTCCGTATCGGCCACCTGGGCGACTGCAACGACCTGACGCTGATGGCGACCCTGGCCGGCTGCGAGATGGGGCTGAAGCTTTCCGGGGTGAGCCTTGCCGGCAGCGGCGTCGAGGCTGCCATGGCGTACTTCTCCGAGAACCCGGCGCCCCACGTGGCCCGCCTTGCTCGCGATTGAACCACCGCCCGCCCGTCGGCGGCGCTGTCGCCGACGGTCTACCCAGGGTTATCAAGGAGAGGGTGATGAACTCGTTGACGTCTGCCGCCAAGGGGCGGGATGCACGGATCCAGCCGCTGCCGGACTTTGCCGCGCGCCTGGCCAGGGAAATCCAGGGCGAGGTGCTGTTCGACGCCGCCAGTCGCGGCCGTTATTCCACCGACGCCTCGATCTATCAGATCACCCCGGTGGGCGTGGTGATCCCGCGCCATCAGGATGATCTGGCCACGGCCCTGGAGATCGCTCGTGGGGAAGGCATTCCGGTGCTGCCTCGGGGTGGCGGCACCAGCCAGTGCGGCCAGACGGTGGGAGAGGCGCTGGTGATCGACGCCAGCCGCCATCTGAACGGTGTGGTGTCCTTCGACAAGGAGGCGCGCACGGTGGTGGTCGAGCCCGGCATCGTGCTCGATCACCTCAACGCCTGGCTCAAGCCCCATGGCCTGTGGTTCCCGGTGGATGTTTCCACCAGCGCCCAGTGCACCCTGGGCGGCATGGCCGGCAACAACTCCTGCGGCTCGCGCTCGATCCACTACGGCAACATGGTGCATAACGTCCAGGCACTGGACGTCCTGCTGGCCGACGGCGAGAAGGTGCACCTCGGTCTGGTCGGCGAGCTGGCCGCCGGTTCCCGGGCGGCGCGGCTGGCCGAGCAGGTCGAGGCCATCGCCCGGCGTGAAGGCGAGCGCATCCGCGAGCACTATCCCAAGGTGCTCAGGCGGGTGGCGGGCTACAACCTCGATCTGTTCGACTGTCAGAACCCGCTGCCCTATGAGGCCGACGGTCGCGCCAACCTGGCCCATCTGCTGGTGGGGTCCGAGGGCACCCTGGCGCTGACCCGCCAGTTGACCCTGAAGCTGTCACCTCTGCCGCAGCACAAGGTGCTGGGGGTGGTGAACTTCCCCACCTTCTATCAGGCCATGGACCTGACCCAGCACATCGTGACCCTGTCACCGACGGCGGTGGAGCTGGTCGATCAGACCATGATCGCGCTGTCGCTGGAGAATCCGTCCTTCCGTCCGGTGATCGAGAAGGCCCTGATCGGCAAGCCCGAGGCGGTGCTGCTGGTGGAATTCGCCGGCGAGAATCGCGACGAGCTGCTGGCGAGCCTGGCCCGGTTGAACGAGCTGATGGCCGACCTGGGGTTGCCGGACTGTGTCGTCGACATGCCCGAACCCAAGGCCCAGAAGGCGCTGTGGGACGTGCGCAAGGCGGGACTCAACATCATGATGAGCATGAAGGGCGACGGCAAGCCGGTGTCCTTCATCGAGGACTGTGCGGTGCCGCTCGAGCATCTGGCCGAGTACACCGACAAGCTTACCGAGGTGTTCCATCGTCACGGCACCGAGGGCACCTGGTACGCCCACGCCAGCGTCGGCACCCTGCACGTGCGCCCGATTCTCGACATGCGCCGGGACGGCGCCGAGAAGATGCGCGCCATCGCCGAGGAGGCCTCGGCACTGGTCAAGGCCTACAAGGGCGCCTACTCCGGTGAGCACGGCGACGGCATCTGTCGCGGCGAGTGGGTGACCTGGCAGTTTGGCGAGACACTCAACGACGCCTTCCGCGAGGTCAAGGGGCTGTTCGACCCGGACAACCTGCTCAACCCCGGCAAGATCGTCGATACCCCGAAGATGGACGACTCTCGGCTTTTCCGCTTTCCCGGGGAGTACCAGCGCATCGAACTGACGCCGGTGCTGGACTGGTCGCCCTGGAACGTCGAGCGAGATCCCTTGAACGGCGAGCAGACCCCACCGGGTAGCGGCCGCGATGTCACCGGCGGCCTCGCCAGCGCAGTGGAGATGTGCAACAACAACGGCCACTGCCGCAAGTTCGACGCCGGCACCATGTGTCCTAGCTATCGCATCACCCGCGACGAGAAGCACCTGACCCGCGGCCGCGCCAATACCCTGCGTCTGGTGTTGTCCGGCCAGCTCGGTCGCGACGGCCTGGCCAGCGACGAGGTCAAGGAGGCGCTCGATCTGTGCGTTTCCTGCAAGGGCTGCAAACGTGACTGTCCCACCGGCGTCGATATGGCGCGGATCAAGATCGAGGCCCGGGCGGCACGGGTCGCCAAGGAAGGGGTGTCGCTGCGCGAGCGCCTGATCGGTGACCTGCCAAGGCGCGCGCCGGTGCTGCGACGCCTGTCACCCTTGGTGAAGGCCATCGACGGCACGCCCTGGCTGGCCTCACCGCTGAAGCGGGCGCTGGGGCTGGCCGAGGAGCGCGCGCTGCCACGCGTCACCGACGACTACCTGGGGCGGGCCCGACAGGGCGAGCGACCGGCCGTTGCCGACCAGGCGATGAAGGAGGTGGTGCTGTTCGTCGACACCTTCAACAACTATATGGAAGCCGACAACGCCGAGGCCGCCATGCGCGTGCTTCAAGCCGCGGGTTACCGGGTGATCCTGGCGAGCGCTGCGGATCGTCGTCCGCTGTGCTGCGGGCGTACCTACCTGGCCAGCGGTCAGGTCGATCGGGCCCGGGCGGAGGCCGAGCGGACCCTGGCGGCGCTGACCCCCCACGTGGAGAAAGGGCTTGCCGTGGTCGGGCTCGAGCCATCCTGCCTGCTGACCCTGCGCGACGAGTTCCTCGGCTTCGGCCTGGGCGAACCCGCCAAGCGACTGGCCGAGGCGAGCCTGCTGTTCGAGGAATTTCTGGTGCGCGAGAAGGATGCCGGCAGGCTCGAGCTGTCGCTCGAGGCGCTACCGGTGTCGCGGGCGCTGCTCCACGGCCACTGTCACCAGAAGGCGTTCGATGCCCTGACGCCGGTGCAGCAGGTGCTGTCCTGGATTCCCGAACTCGAGGTGGAGACCATCCAGTCGTCGTGCTGCGGCATGGCCGGCAGCTTCGGCTACGAGCGTGAGCACTATGAGGCCTCCATGCAGATGGCGGAACTCTCGTTGCTGCCGGCGGTGCGCGACGCCGAGGATGCGCTGATCGTGGCCGACGGCACCAGCTGTCGTCACCAGATTCGTGACGGTGCCGCACGTGAGGCGCGTCATGTCGCCAGGGTGCTGGCCGAGGCGCTGGCCTGAGTCGTCGGGAGGGCAGGGGGCCAATGCGCGTGAGGGCAGTCCTCAGACGAAATCCGAACTGGCATACTCGGGGAAAGGCCAGCGCGAACAAGGAGAGCGCCATGATCGACCTACGCAGCGATACCGTGACCCAACCGACCGAGGCCATGCGTGATGCCATGGCCATCGCACCGGTGGGCGATGACGTCTGGGGTGATGACCCCAGCGTCGCCGCCTTCGAGGCTGAGGTGGCCGATCGCGCGGGCTTCGCCGCGGCGGCCTTCTTTCCCTCCGGCACCCAGAGCAATCTGACCGCCATGCTGGTCCACTGCGCGCGTGGCGACGAAGTGATCGCCGGGCAACGCTCGCACATCTATCGCGATGAAGGCGGCGGTGCTGCAGTCCTTGGCGGCATCCAGCCCCAGCCCCTGGCCCAGCAGGCAGATGGACGCATGGCGCTGGAGGATATCGCCGAGGCCATCAAGGGAGACGATATCCATCATGCGCGAACCCGACTGATCGCACTGGAAAATACCTTTCAGGGCCGGGTATTGCCCCAGGACTATGTGCAGGAGGTGACCGGCCTTGCCGCCGAGCGAGGCCTGGCCTGTCACCTCGATGGCGCCCGCCTGTTCAACGCCAGCGTCGCCACAGGAAAGTCGCTGGCGGAGCTGTGTGCCGGTTTCGATTCTGTATCGCTGTGCTTTTCCAAGGGGCTGGGCGCGCCGGTGGGCTCGTTGCTGGTCGGCGGCGAGCGCTTTATCGCCGCGGCCCGTCGCTGGCGCAAGACGCTGGGAGGCGGCATGCGCCAGTCGGGGCTGCTGGCGGCGGCCTGTCGGTATGCCCTGCATCACCATGTGGAGCGACTGGCCGACGACCACCGTCATGCCCGCCAGCTCGCCGAGTGGCTGGGTGGTATTGAAGGCATCGGGGTGGCAGGTCAGGCCACCAACATGGTCTTTCTCGACGTGCCGGCTCCTCACTGCGCCGCACTGGAGGGCTTTCTTGCCGAGCGTGGCATCTTGATCGCGGTGAGGCCGCGCACTCGCCTGGTGACCCATCTGGGGGTCAGCGAGTCGGATGTACGCCGAGTGGCGACGGAGATCGCAGCGTACTTTGCCTCTCTCGCACAGGAACCGACAACGGAGTAGGCAGAGTTTGGAAACAGCGTCCACTATATAGGCAGGGTGGGCGCCCAGCGCCCCCCATCCACAAGGATAACCTCGTCAGGAGCGGGCCATGGCCATCTATCGTCTGGGTAACCATTCCCCCCATATTCATCGCACCGTCTTCGTCGCCGAGAGCGCCGAGGTCATCGGCCAGGTGAAAATCCATGAAGACGCCAGCATCTGGTACCAGGCGGTACTCAGGGGCGATACCGAATCGCTTGAAGTGCGTGAAGGCAGCAATATCCAGGATGGCGCCGTGCTGCACGCCGACCCCGGCTACCCGCTGTCGGTAGGACCGGGCGTCACGGTGGGGCACCAGGCGATGTTGCATGGCTGCACCGTGGGCGAGGGCTCGTTGATCGGCATCCAGGCGGTGGTGCTCAACGGCGCCGTGATCGGCAAGAACTGCCTGATCGGGGCAGGGGCGCTGGTCAAGGAAGGCGCCGAGATCCCCGACAACAGCCTTGTCGTCGGCTCGCCGGGCAAGGTGATCCGGCAACTGGACGACAAGGCCATCGCCGCACTCAAGACCAATGCCGAGGGCTACGTGACCAAGGCGCGGCTACATCGTACCCGGCTGGCTCGCATCGGCTAGGTCATCAGAGCCTGCGCTCGTCGACGTTTCGGACAGCGCCTGGCGCCCCTTCGCAAGAGGCCACGGACACTTCGCCGCGCTGTCTGTGGTCTGCGGGCAACTCGTCAACACCCTGGAGGGAGCCTCCCCGGCCTAGAGATGCCGTCGGGTCGGCCTTCTGTGCCGCTTGACCCTGTGTGGACCGGGAGCCTTGTGCCTCAGCAACAGCATGGATTCCGAGGATCTCGCGCCGTTGGTAATCACCACGACGGCGATCACGGTGATCATGGCAAGCAGCAGATAGGACATCTGAATTTCCCCTGGTCGAGAGTCGTGGCCCTTGTCGAGGCCATGCGTGCGTGGGCGCTCACGAAGAGCCATCCCCTGGTCAGTACGCAGGCGACGCGCCTTGCCTGTGAACCTGAAAGCAAGAATGCTGCACGTGCGTACTACACTGAATTAACTCTAGGCGCAGGGTATAAGGGCCGCCATATCGGCACAGAGGTAGTCGAACTGTGCTTAGAGTGGCGCAGTTCTGGAGCAAAGGTGGCGTCTGTCGCCAACAAGAAGGGGGTGTCATCGTCGATGACACCCCCTTGTCGGTCAGCCAGATGGTGACTGGCTTGGCGTAGTGCCTACTGCAACAGCCCCATCAGCGGGTCGGAGATACCGACGACCTGCATCGCCACCAGCCCGATCAGCCCCGCCGCGAGCACATAGTAGATGGTCGGCAGGATGGTCTTGCGAATGGTGATGCCCTCGCGTCCCAGCAGGCCCACGGTGGCCGAGGCGGCTACCACGTTGTGGATGGCGATCATGTTGCCGGCGGCGGCGCCGACGGCCTGAAGCGCCACCATCAGCGCGGTGGACACACCGAGTTGCTGGGCCACGTTGAACTGGAAGTCTGCCAGCATCAGGTTGGACACGGTGTTGGAGCCGGCGATAAAGGCACCCAGCGCGCCGACGGCAGGAGCGAACAGCGGATAGATGTCGCCGACACCGTTGGCCACCGCGGTGGCCATGGCCACCGGCATGGAGGCCAGATCCGCGCCGTTGACGCCGGAGTTGATCAGGATGCGCACCATGGGGATGGTGAACACCAGTACGAAGCCGGCGCCCAGCAGGGTACGGCTGGATTCACTGAAGGCCGCCTTGAGCTGATTGCCGTTCATGCGATGCATCAGAGCGGTGATCAGCACCACCATCAGCAGGATTCCGCCGGGCAGGTAGAGTGGCTGCAGGCTGCCGGAGATACCGGCCTCACCCAGGATGTCGCTGAAGCCCAGGCTTACCGAGGTCAGTGCCTGCTTGAACGGCTCGATGGTACGTGACGCCACCAGCAGTACCGCCAGCAGCACGTAGGGCAGCCAGCCCATGAAGGTGCTCATCGGTGCGCGGCCCACGACCTCGTCGGCCTTGATGCTGAGCTTGCCGATCCAGTGGGCAGGCCAGCTGTCACTTTCCGGGAAGTCCCAGCTCTTTTCGGGAATCAGGAAACCGCGACGGGCGGCCGGGACCACGATGGCAAGGCCTACCATGGCGCCGATCATCGACGGGAATTCGGGGCCCAGGAAGACTCCAGCCAGGGCGTAGGGCACCACGAAGGCGACGCCTGCGAAGATCGCGAAGGGAGCAATCGCCAGGCCTTCCTTCCAGGAGCGGTTGGCACCGAAGAAGCGCACCATGACGCTGACCATGATCAGCGGCATCAGCACACCGACCACGGCATGCACCAGCGCGACTTCTCCGGCAATCAGGCGGAAGTACTCCATCCAGGTGGAGCCACCGGCTTCCAGCGTCTCGGTGATGCCGACCCTGTCCAGGCCACCGGCGACACCGACCACGATGGGGGTGCCGACAGCGCCGAAGGACACCGGAGTGGACTGGATCATCATGCCCACCACCACAGCGGCAAGTGCCGGGAAGCCCAGCGCGACCATCAGCGGGGCGGCCACCGCCGCCGGCGTGCCGAAGCCCGAGGCGCCCTCGATGAAGCAGCCGAACAGCCAGGCCACGATGATCGCCTGGACGCGGCGGTCCGGGCTGATGCCGGAGAAGCCATTGCGAATGGCGGCGATACCGCCGGAGTGCTTCAGGGTGTTGAGCAGCAGGATGGCGCCGAAGATGATCCACAGGATCGCCACGGTCAGGATCAATCCTTGCAGGGTCGAGGCCAGGACCCGTGTGAAGGTCATGTCCCAGGCCACCAGGGCAATCAGCGCGGTGACCAGAAAGACGATGGGCATGGCGACCTTGGCGGCCATGCGCATGCCGATCAGCAGGATGCCGGCCAGTATGAGCGGCACAAAGGCTATCAAGGCTAGAGTGGTGTCGGTCATGGTGTTGGGGTCTCTTGTCGTGTCCTTGTTTGTAATATCCGTTGTGTCGAAGTTGGCGGTCTCACGCCGGGGTAAGGCTCGGACAAGGCGGCACGATAAGCCGACTAGCGAAATCGTTCTAGACTGGGATATTGGTCAGACCAATGCGGTGCTGACGACTCCTCGTCCGATCATTCTTCAAATTTATTGTTTAACAGTAGGTTAGAGGCGACAAAGACGCTGGAGGCGGGTGCGAACGAGGCTAGTTTCTTAGACTAATGGACAGGTTTGTCTCCATCCCTCAGGAAATCATGGCGTTGGCGAGGTGGGCGGTTGATGGCACTATCGGCAGACATTCCCCTTCTAGAGGTATCTGGCATGGCCCTGGTGATGTACGACCTGTGTGGCATCGACGAATCACTGCGTTTTTCTCCCTTCTGCTGGCGAGCCAAGCTGGCCATCGCCCACAAGGGGCTCGAGGTGGAGGCGCGGCCCTGGTGCTTTACCGAAAAGGAAAAGCTCGAATTCACGGACCATGACAAGGTCCCGGTGCTGATCGATGGCGACGAAGTGATCACCGACAGTTTCGAGATCCTGCGTTACCTGGATCGTGCCTACCCTGAGGCCCCGACGCTGCTTGGCGGTCCCTTGGCCGAATCCCGCGCCCGCTTTTTCAAGCACTACAGTGAGCGTGCCCTGCAGTTGCCGATCCTGCGCACCATCGTGATGGACCTGATGAACGCCATCCATCCCAAGGACCGCGACTACTTCCGCACCACTCGTGAAAAACGCCTGGGCATGACCCTGGAGCAGTTCCATTCTCCGGCCAAGGGGCTCAGCCAGCTCGATAGCGCCCTGGAGCCACTGCGTGGCCAGCTGTCGGGAAGCGACTTCATTGATGGCGATGCGCCCGGTGCGGCGGACTACCTGGTGTTCGCCAACTTCATGTGGGCGCGTTCGGTATCCACCGCGGATCTGGTGTCCAATGCCGATCCGGTCTACGCCTGGATCGAGCGGATGCTTGATGCCAATGGCGGTGTCGGCCGCAACGCGGTGCGCATCTGTGATATCGAAGGCGCCTATCGCGCCTGATCCTTGCTGCCGAGCGAGGCGACGCCCTGATATCGTCGTCTCGCTCTTTGCCCTCTGTCTCGCACTCTGCTCTCTGCTCTCTGCTCTCTGCTCTCTGCTCTCTGCTCTCTGCTCTCTGCTCTCGACTCCTCGATGCGCCTCCCTCCTCAGTTTCCTTCAGTAAGCCTTCGCCTTTAGTCTGCGGCGATCATGACCCCTCGGTTATTACCGCATGTCGATCATGGCTTTAGAGGATCGCCGGCAAGGGCCCTCGTCTTGGCTAATCTTGCAGATATCTTTTGGAAGGGCATCGGACAGCGCTGCGGTAGCTGTACCGAGCTGGTGAATCTGCGTGCAAGTTGCCCCGGTGGTCCGTCGGAAATGGCGAAACAGCGGTTCTGTGCTTAATGACGAAGCTGTCGATTGTTGCTACTGCCGATTGTCGCTACTGCCGATTGTCGCTATCGGCGACCGTCGTTATTGGCGATTGTATTTGTCGTTATTTCTTACAAAAGCGTGTTTATTGTGCTTCTGGAGCTGGCGCCGCTGCTGTCATCAGAGCGTCAATCATCTACTGCTATGGTGCGAATGGTGCGCCGCTGGGTAGATGCTGAGAATGCTGGGTGACTATACCCGCGTTAGTGTAATTAGTGGCTCGTATATGCCTTATATGATGTTGCGGTGCAGCAAGGTGCGTTCTAGTCTTCACATGCGAGACGATTCTGTGCTCGTTTGAAGACGATATGTAACCGGTGAGCACAAGATACTGCCAGGCTGCCTCGTCTCGTCGTTGTTACGGCGATCAGGCTGCCCGTGGGCCGAGCGTGCTGGCATACCTATAGGGAGTACCAACATGAGCGAGAACAAGGCAATGCCGACAATGGAAAACATGATCCCCTCCATGGACAAATTGTTGAGTCCGTGGCGTGAGGGGAGCCTGCTGACGCTGGAATATTCCCAGAAGATGCTGGATGTGCGTTTCAAGACTATGGACTCCGCCATGAAGGCAGGTATCGCACAGGCCCGGTCCTGGTGCGAAGTGCGCGATGCCGAAAGTCTGAAGAACGCCAGCCAGTCCCAGCAGGAAACCCTGTCGGTGATCGGAGAGAGCCTGCGCGAGGAGAGCGAGACGTTGCTCAAGTTGAGCAAGGAGTACCAGGAAAAGTGTCAGGGAGTGGCCAAGGAAGCGCTGGATTCGGCCAAGGAGTAGTGGCGAAGCTGGTACGTTCTGGACGCCAGGGGCGTCGGTCGGAGACATCGGCTAGCGTCATCGGTGAGAAATTTGCCCGGAGACATGGCTCGGAGACACGGCCCGGATACATGGCCGGATTCATGGCTCGGCGATATGGTCCGGAGAAACCGACGTCGACAGTCGATGATGACACCGGCAGGCTCAAGCAGAGATATCAAAAAAGAAGAATGGAGCCAGCAGGAACGTCACCAGCAAGCGTTTAGCTAGCAGGAAATTAGCTAAAACGAAATTAGCTAAAACGAAATTAGCTAAAAAGAGATTAGTCAGAAATAAAGCAGTAAAAAAGGGTGCCAGGCCCCGAGCGACAGGCGCTGCGCAAGTCGCGGAAAGGTGGGCACGAGCGTAATGGTCCCGCCTTGGGTGCAGTTTCAGCATGGTCATGAGATGAGGTAGTGCAACTCAAGCGAGAGCGACGAGCCCCATAAGTGAGGTAGCGCAACTCTACTGTCGTGCAGCTGGCAGGGTCCAGAGCATGACTCGGTGGTTCGCTGAACGTGGCCGATGGGCACCACGTGAAAGGGTCTGGTAGGCCGCCATCCACATGGGGCCGTTCGTCCACAACCAGCCCGGACGCGAAAAGCGTGACGATTTCAGGATGACGAGAGCGCCAAGGCCTCTGGTCATCGACGTAGGGTTTGGCGGCCGGTCACCAGGTGACCGGCCGTTTTTGTGTGCTTGCTACTTCAGCTAGCGCGATCTTCCAGTCGGAACCGAGCGATCCGATTGATCTGCACCACGGCTTCCTGCCTTTCCTGCTCGGCTGAGTTGTTCAGGCGCTGTTCGAAGGCGGCGAGGATGGTGTGCCGATTGCCGCCCTTGACCGCCATGATGAAGGGAATACCAAAACGCGCCTTGTAGCTTTCGTTGAGGCGGGTGAAGCGCTCCAGCTCCTCCGGGGTGCACTGGTCCAGCCCGGCCCCGGCCTGCTCGCGGGTGGAGTCGTTGGTCAACTCGCCTGCGGCGGCAGCCTTGCCGGCAAGATCAGGGTGCGCCCGGATGACCTGCAGCTGTTCCTCCGGGGAGGCGTCGCTGAGGACCTGGCCCATGTGCTCGGCAAGACGTACCGGGTCGTCATGCTGCTCGTTCAGGCCACGATCGAAGGCACGCTCCGCCACCCAGGGTGAGTGCTCGAAGACGTCTCCGTAGGTGGTCACGAATTGGGTCTTGTCCATCTGGCTGGGGCGTTGGGTGAGGCTAGGCATGGGGAGTGGCTCCTGTCATGACGGCAAGGTAGATGGGGACGAGCATAGCTCTGATGACTCGTTGGTGTCGGTCACACCTTGTTGGCAGCGGGCGTAGGCGCAGACGGCAAGAGGTCGGTCGAGCCTTTGTTGCTGTCGGCAAACACCAGGCAGCTATGCATGCTCAAACTGTATACAAAAAATAGTTTGAAATGTACTCTTAATTTGGTCAATGATGTATGTTGTCATGGTTCCACACCACCATGCACTGGTTCCGCCATGCCGGCATCGCTGAAGTCATCTTCGTGTTGCTGCAAGCCACGACCGGCGAAAGCCTCTGGCCAGGTGTGACGAGAGACGATGATGCTCCATATCAGTGATTCACTTTAGCCAGTCCAGGACTGGATACATTGACCCGCTGATCGACCCGCTGATGACCCGCGAGAGGGGAGGACACTTATGGGACGCCTGACCACCCATGTACTGGATACCGCGCTTGGCCGCCCAGGCCAGGGGATTCGTATTGAGCTCTTTCGCATCCTTGGCGACGAACGTCAGCGCCTCGGGGAGACGATGACCAACGATGACGGGCGCTGCGATAGCCCGATCCTCGAAGGCGACGACTTCGTCGAAGGAGAGTACGAACTGCTGTTTCACGCCGGTGACTATCTGCGCGCCCTGGGTGTCGAGGCCTCGGAGCCGCGTTTCCTCGATCGGATTCCCCTGAGATTCGGCGTGGCGGATGCCAGTGAGCACTACCATGTGCCGCTCTTGCTGTCGCCTTATAGCTACTCCACCTACCGCGGAAGCTGAGCGTCATCGAGCACGATCAACCAGGCAGCCATCGATACTGACTGCCTTCCAACAACAACTGAAGTCGGGATAGGGCCATGTCATCGTACCTGTTGGACGTGAGCAATTTTCTGCTGCGCTGGCTGCATGTCATCGCGGCCATCGCCTGGATAGGCGAGTCGATCTACTTTGTCATGCTGGACAACTCGTTGAAGACCCCCAAGGACGAAGAAGACCGCGGCAAGGGTGTGTTCGGCGAAATGTGGGCGGTCCACGGGGGCGGCTTCTACCACAATCAGAAATACGCCACGGCGCCGGCCAAGCTGCCGGACGATCTGCACTGGTCCTTCTGGAAGGCCTATACCACCTGGCTGTCCGGTTTTGCGCTGTTCGTGATTCTGTACATGGCCAACCCCAGTTTCTACCTGGTCAACCCCCAGAGTCCCTGGGAGTGGGCCGCCAATCTGTCCGGCTGGCAGGCCAATGTGGTGGCACTGCTGTTCCTGCTGGGTGGCTGGGTCGTCTACAACGAGATGTGCAAGCGTGTCAGTCCCAACATGGAGCGCGATGGCCTCTTGAGCCTGGGTGTCGCCGTCATGATGGTGGTGGTGGCCTACCTCAGCGTGCATATCTTCGCCGGACGTGCCGCCTTCCTGCTGACCGGTGCCGTCATGGCCACCGCCATGTCCGCCAACGTCTTCTTCTGGATCATTCCGGGTCAGCGCCGCATGGTGAAGGCGATGAAGGCGGGCGAGACGCCCAACCCCCTGGACGGCAAGCGCGGCAAGCAGCGCTCGGTGCACAACACCTACTTCACCCTGCCGGTGGTGCTGCTGATGATCAGCAACCACTATTCCTTCGCCTATACCAGCGAATGGGCCTGGGTGATCATGGCGCTCTTGATCTTTGCCGGCGCCCTGATTCGCCAGTACTTCGTGCTGATGCACAGCGGTCAGCACAAGCCGAGCTACCCGGCCGCCGGGGTGGCGCTGATTCTGGTGGCCTTCGCGGTGGGGGCTCCGAGCCTGACGACCAGTCCGGCCGCCGACAACGCCAACAGCGGCAGCAGTGCACCGGTCGCATCCGACGCTTCGCCGTTGGCCCAGGTGCATGCTGTCATGCAGGAGCGCTGTGTCAGCTGCCACGCCGCCCAGCCCGCCCACGCCGGATTCACCGCTCCGCCCGCCGGTGTGGCGCTGGAAACCGAGGCCCAGGTCGAACAGCAGAAGGCCGCGATCCAGCAGGTGGTCGCCAGCGGCTATATGCCGCTTGGCAACCTGACCCAGATGACCGACGAGGAGCGTGCTCTGGTCGCCAACTGGGGCGAATAGAGGACCAGGATGAGCCGCAGTTGCCCCGGCGAGACGCGGGGAACTGCGGTTCTTTCCTGTCGGTATATCTCGTATACAATGGGGATATATTGCATCCGAGGACAGTGTCGATGAATCAGCGCGTGAAGCCTTCGCCCCCCGCCTCACCTGCCCCCAGACAGGGCAAGAACGGTGACGGCGCCGAGCGTCACGAGGCCATTCATCGCTCGATCAGCGACGCCATCATCGAGCACCGGCTCAAGCCGGGCGCACGTTTGCGCGAGGATGCCCTGTCCGAGGTGTTCGGGGTCAGTCGTACCGGCATTCGCAAGATCCTGCAGCGCCTGGCGCTGGAGCAGCTCGTCACCCTGACGCCACGCCGTGGCGCCAGCGTGACGCGTCCTACCGCTGACGAAGCCAAGGACGTGTTCGATGCCCGCCAGATGGTCGAGTGCGGGCTGATGTCGGATATCGCCAGGCGAATCACCCAGGACGACATCGTCACCCTCAAGGACATGGCCCAGCGCGAGCGGGAAGCGCTGCGCAGCGGTGAGCAGAGCGTCGCGATTCGCCTGTCCGCCGATTTCCACACCTACCTGGCCAGGGTCTCCGGCAACCGCACCCTGGCGGATTTCGTCGAGCGCCTGTGTTCGCGCAGTTCGCTGATTCTGGCCGTCTATGGCAACGCCGGGCACCTGGGCTGCGAGTCACACGACCATCAGGATCTGATCCAGTACCTGGAAGACGGCAAGGGCGAGCGCGCCGCCGCCTTCATGGGCCGCCACCTCAAGGCCATCGAGGCCTCGTTGTCGATCGTCGAGGAAGAGGACGAGGCACCCAACCTGTTCGATATCTTTGCGCCCTGACGCTCACCGCGTCTCTAGAATTCCTGGCTCTGAAACGACAAGGCTCCCGGCGATCGCCGGGAGCCTTGTTACTAGTTGCTGCTCGAGGAAGCTCGGCTGTCGGGCCTGGCCTCAGTGGGCCGTCACCGCCTGCTTGTGCTGGCGCATCAGCGCGTAGTAGATGGCGCCACCGAGTGCTGCCCCCATCATCCAGCCGAAGCCGGCCAGCCCCTGCAGGGCCGGCACCACTACCGTCGCCAGCGAAAAGATCGCGGCCAGCGCAAAGGCCACCACGGCGCGCAGGTTCCAGCCGTTGGTGTAGGTGTAGGCGTCGCCTTCACGGGACGAGAACAGCGCCTGGACGTCGAGTCGGCGGCCCTTGATCAGGTAGAAGTCGACCACGATGATGCCGTAGAACGGAGCGACGATGGCACCCACGGCGTTGACGAAGCCGGGCACGCCGATCTGGCTGATCACCGAGACCCACAGCGCGCCGACGAAAAAGGCCACGCAGGCGGTGATCAGGCCGCCGACCTTGAAGCTGATCACCCGGGGAAAGAGGTTGGCCAGGTCGTAGGCCGGGGGAATGAAGTTGGCCACCAGGTTGATGCCGACGGTGGCGGCGAAGAAGGTGACCGCCGCCAGCAGCGTCAACGGCAAGGCGTCGACCCGTTCGACGATATCGGTGGGGTTGGTCAGGGCCTCGCCGAACAGCACCAGGGTACCGGCGGTGATGATCAGCGCGATAAAGGAGAAGAAGGCGACGTTGAGGGGAAGCCCCAGCAGGTTGCCAAGCTTCATCTGACGTTCGGTTCTGACGAAGCGGGTGAAGTCGCCGAAGTTGATCACCACGGCGGCGAAGTAGGCCACCATGGTACCGACCACGGCAGCGAAGGCGCCGATGCCACCACCGCCTTCCCCGCTGGCCGAGAAGATGGTGCCCACCGCCGGCAGCAGCTCGCTGCCGGCCTGCCACCAGACCACCACCATCAGCGCCACCATGACCACGTAGACCAGCGGCCCCGCCCAGTTGAGGAAGTGCTTGATGCGCTCGATCCCCGACCAGAAGATCGCGATCTGAAACAGCCACACCAGCACGAAGGACAGCCAGGCGACCGGTGACAGACCGAGCATGCCGGCCCCGCCGTCGGTGCCGATCAGGGCGGTGATCATCAGGGTGACGGCGGTGGAGGCGAAGTAGGTCTGGACGCCGTACCAGAAGATCCCGACCAGGGCGCGCAACAGCGCCGGCAGGTTGGAGCCGCGCACGCCCAGGCTCGCCCGCACCATGACCGGGAAGGGGATGCCGTAGCGCACGCTGGGGGCACCGGTCAGATTGACCAGAAACATCACGATCACCCCGGCCAGGATGATCGCCGCCATCACCGACCAGCCGCTCAGGTTGTAGGACAAGAACAGCGAGGCGGCCAGGGTGTAGCCGAACAGGCTCTGGATGTCGTTGGACCAGACGTTGAAGATCTCGAAGGCGCCCCAGTTGCGCCGAGCGTGGGGCAGCGGGGCCAGGTCCTCGTTGTACAGGTCCGGATCGACCCGGGAGGTATCGAGGCTTAGATCGTCATGGGACATAAAGGTGTCTCTTTCTTGTTTCTGTTGTTGTTTCAGCCGTCGTGACTATTGATGCAAAGGACGCGCTCAGTCGCGGCCCAGGGCCGCGACCGCCGCCCTGGCCGCCGCACTGACGGCTATCACCAAGGGCACTTCGGTGCTGTCCTGAAGGCGAATGGCGGCATCTGACAAGGGCCCCCCGCCCATGATCACGGCTTCGGCGCCGTCTTCGCCGACCGAGGCCTCTATGGCGTCAGCCAGGGCGGTATCGAGTGCCTGCGGCGAGTCGAGCAAAGCAACCGGATCGCCGGGGGTGACGCGGGTGCCTCTGTACTGATCCTGATAGCCCAGAGCCTCGGCCTTGGCGGCAAAGGACTCGATCAGTGCCGGGTCAGGGGTGATGGTGGCGATACCGAAGGGGCGGCCATCGCGCGCTGCCTCGTGGAAGACCTCTTCGCCGATGCCGAATACAGGAATGTCGACGGCTTCGCGCAGTTGATCAAGTCCGGGATCGCTGAAGGCCGAAACGATAATGGCGCCGGTGGATGGGTCCTCGGCGGCCTGGCGGCCCAGTTCGACTACGCCTTGGCTCGCCGCGACCATATCCTCGGGGGTGGTCAAGAGTCGAGGCGCCGAGGTATTGCTGACCCCGACAACCCGCGCCTTTCCCTGGGCTTCCCGCTCGGCCAGCGCTGCCATGGCTTGGGTGGCGGTATCGCTGGAGTTGGGGTTGATGAGCACGATGGTGCTCAGGGGGGGCGATGCTGGTTTTTCGGCGCTGGCCATCGGCGCAACGGCCATCATCAGGGCGAGCCCGGGAATGGCGACAGCCTGGAGCAGGGAAGGAAGAGAGAGTGTCATCTTGTTGTCCTCGGAATTCGACGAGTGCGAGGCGCCCGACCACCTGGGGTCGGGGCCTCGCCTTGTTCACTGAGTAAAGCGCTGGCAGCCCTTCCAGTAGCGCATCAGCAGCAGGTAGGTGAGGCCCGCCGGGATCAGGCTTGCGTACCAGGACACTGTGGGCATGCTGAAGGCGGCGACGACGCCCACCGCGGTGGCGATGAAGGCGGCCAGATTGACGCCTCGGTAAGGGCCGTTCTCGTCGTACAGCTTGTCCAGATCCAGGGTACGGCGGCGAATCAGGTAGTAGTCCACCACCAGCACCGCGAAGATCGGGCCGAGGAAGGAGGAGTAGGTCTGCACGAACACCTGCAGGCCGGCGGCGGACTCGTCCTTAACCAGCTCCCAGGGAAAGGTCGCGAAGGCCAGCAGGCCGACGACCACCGTTGCCTTGCGGAAGCTCATCTTGAAGGTGTCCATCAGCACATAGGTGGGCGGCACCACGTTATTGAGCACGTTGGTGGTGACCTGGGCGAAGGCGATGAACAGCAGGGTCGTCATCAGCAGCGGCGTGTTGTCGACGGCGTTGGCGAAGACCTTGATCGGGTCGGCCACGCCGGTGGCCTCGGACACCATGTAGCCGATCAACCCCATGAACAACGTGCACGGCAGGATTGACATGGCGTAGATGGTGGTCAACAGACCCGGCCCGGTGCCCTTGACGTGCTCGCGGGAGTAGTCGCTGACATTGAGCATCATGGTCGAGTAGATGCCCAGAAACAGCATGGTGGCACCCCAGAAAGGCAGCCCCCAGGAGCCTTCCATGGTCAACAGGTTGGCCGAGAGGGCATCGCCGTAGCGGACCACGGTGCTGTAGAACATGTAGACCAGCGAGGCCAGGATGAAGGCGCTACCCACGTTCTCCAGCCACTTGATGCCCTGGAAGCCGAGCACCGACAGGCCGATCTGCAGAAACTGAAAGCCGATGAAGAACACGATCAGGTTGTCGTAGCCGAACAGGGTGGCCGACACCAGGTTCAGGGCGCCCGCTCCGATCCAGCTCTGAAAGCCGTACCAGACGATGGCCGGCACCGCCCTGACCAGTCCTGGCAGACGAGTGCCCTGGAAACCGAAGGCGCTGCGCGCCTGGACCATGAAAGGAATGCCGTACTTGTAGCCCGCGGCGCCATTGATGGCCAGGACGATGCCGATGACGAAACAGCCGATGGCGATGGCCACCGTGGCCTGGATCAGGTTGAGGGTGCCGACCACGCTGGAGCCCATGGTGAAGGTGCCGATCGAGACGCAGCCGCCGAACCAGGCCAGCAGGTAGGAGGTGCGCCCCATGATACGGGTCTTCTGGGGGGCCAGCGATTCGTCGCCGACGCTCTTGGTGGTGGCCTCGGCGACGCCCTGGGGCTCGCCTGGCCGGGAAGTGGAAGTGGTCATCTTGGACCTCGCTCGTTGTGGATTGTTATGGGTCAAGCCTTGTCATGCGGTCAGGGGGCAGAGGGAAGGGGTCAGCGGCCGGTGGTCTCCAGATCCAGATGGGACAGATGCTGGAAGGTGCCACTGAAAGCCTTGGGTCGGGGAAAGGCGAGGTCACCGGTCTTGCAGGTGCCAAGGCCCAGCCCTACCAGTGCCTCGCTCAGCTTCACCGCCGCCGTCACCCCTTCCACCACCGGCAGGCCCACCTCGCGGCTGATGGTCTCGGTCAGGTCGGCCATGCCGCCGCAGCCCAGCACGATGGCGCCGATGCCGTCCTCGTCCCTGGCACGACGGCTCTCCTCGATGATCTTGTCGAGTGCGCAGTCGCTATCGTCTTCAAGGTCCAGCACCGGGATCTCGGCGGCACGCACTCGGCGACACTGGTGGCGGAAACCGTACTGGTCGAGCAGGTGCTCGGCGATGATCACGGTGCGTCCCAGGGTGGTCACCACCGAGAAGCGCGTGCTGATCAGGCTGGCCATATGGAAGGCCGCCTCGGCGATCCCGATCACCGGTGCACGGGTGGCTTCTCGCGCCGCCAACAGGCCCGGGTCTCCGAAGCAGGCCACCACGTAGGCATCGACCTGGGCTTCCCTGTCCATGCGCAGGACTTCCTCGACCACGCCCACGGCGCTGATCGCCTCGTCGAAATGGCCCTCGATGGAAACCGGACCACTGACCGGCTGGGAGGCGGTGATGTGCGTGCCTGGCGCGGCGATGGCACTGCCGGCGAGGCGAATCGTCTCGGTCATGCCGGCGGTGGTGTTGGGGTTGATCAGGTGGAGATGCATGCCTGTCTTCCTTCATGGACGAGGAATTAATATCTTTGTACACAAAATAGATCGATATCGGATACGCATCAAGGGCTGAATTGGTCGAGCGCGGTTGGCGGGGAAACGCCTTAAAAAACAGTGCAGTGAGTGTTTTTATGGTGCGACGGTCACGATCATGAGGAGTGTGAACTGTAAATGAATACTAGATTGTCGATATGGTCAGTACAATTTCATGGTAATTATTGTATACAGTATGTCGTGTCTGGACTTCATGCGGCCTGTCGTCATGAACGGTATGGGCAGTGAGGGGAGGGGCGTGGGCGAGTTCTGCGGCGAAGTACGATGTGCCTTTTCCCCTGGTAGGGGATCGATGAAGGTGTTGCCAAGAAAGTGAGTACAGTCTATTTTTAGTTTGTATACATAATGGCGTGCGGTGACGTCACGCACGGCGCGCGAAGGCAGGCGCAAGGGAGGAGCGAAGGCAGGCGCAAACGCTGCGCCCGGAGGGTAGCGTTCAGCGGAAGTGTCTCGTTGAAACGATCAGCCCAAGCGCGCCATTCGGGGAGCCCCAGGCGTCGTTGCTCATGTGTCTGGCTAAAAGCGCCTGGTCCCGTGTGCCTGCCACCACGACCCGAGCACCAGGTTCCAGAAACCGTGTTTCAGCTGACCATTCAACCGCAGGCGCCCGGGACCGCAGGTACGCCACCTTGCTCTGTCGCCTATGTACTTGCACGCTCGCACGGCAGTGGTGGCCCCGGCCATCGCCCGACTTTCAGGAGAAGCTACCCATGACAACAACATCCTATCCGCGTGATCTGATCGGCTATGGTCGCACGCCTCCCCATGCCAACTGGCCAGGCAAGGCCAGGATCGCCGTGCAGTTCGTGCTCAACTACGAAGAGGGCGGCGAGAACTGTGTACTCCATGGTGATGCGGGCTCCGAGCAGTTTCTGTCCGAGATCATCGGTGCCGACAGCTATCCCGATCGCCATCTGAGCATGGAGTCGATCTACGAGTACGGCTCCCGTGCCGGGGTCTGGCGAGTGCTGCGGGAATTCGAGCGGCGGGGGCTGCCGTTGACGGTATTCGGAGTCGCCATGGCGCTGGAACGCCACCCTGAACTGGCCCACGCCTTCAAGGAACTGGGGCACGAGATCGCCTGTCACGGCTATCGCTGGATCCACTACCAGCAGGTCTCGGAGAAGGTCGAGCGGGAGCACATGCGCAAGGCCATCGAGATCTTCGAGCGGCTCTACGGCGAGCGTCCTCAGGGTTGGTACACCGGCCGCGACAGCCCCAACACGCGGCGGCTGATACTCGACGAAGGCGGTTTCCTCTACGACAGCGACTACTACGGCGACGACCTGCCGTTCTGGACCTGCGAGGCCGACAGCCAGGGCCAGCACCATCCGCATCTGGTGGTGCCCTATACCCTGGACAGCAATGACATGCGCTTCGCCGCGCCCCAGGGCTTCAATACCGCCGATCACTTCTTCACCTATCTGCGTGATGCCTTCGATGTGCTCTACGCCGAGGGCGAGGACTCTCCCAAGATGCTGTCGGTGGGCCTGCACTGCCGCTTGATTGGCCGTCCGGGACGTTTTCGCGCCTTGCAGCGCTTTCTCGACCATATCGAGGCCCACGATCGGGTCTGGGTCACCCGGCGGATCGATATTGCCCGCCACTGGGCGGAGCAGTTTCCCGCGCCGACGCCGGCGCCGATCGGCTGACGCAAGCCATCGCCCTGATCTCCCCGAGTGTCGACCGCCTCGGGGAGCCCTTTCTCGCCCGTACTTCAGGAAATACCATGCTCGAATTGACCGCACATCCCCTGACGGCGGAGGCCTTCGCCCCCTTTGGCGAGGTCATCGACGCGCGCAACTCCGCCTCCTTTCCGATCAATGCTGGTCGCACCCAGCGCCACCATGATCTGGTGCCGATCGAGACCCTGGGCGACAACGCGCGGCCGATGATCAGCCTGTTCGTCAGCCAGCCCATCGAGTTGCCGCTGACGCTGTCCTTTCTGGAGCGCCATCCTCTCGGCAGCCAGGCCTTCATGCCGCTGCATGAGGAACGCTTCATCATCGTGGTGGCTCCGGCCGGCGATAGCATCGACCCTGCCGAGGTCCGTGCCTTCGTCACCGACGGCCGCCAGGGCGTCAACTACCGCGCCGGTACCTGGCACGCCATCCAGTCCGTGCTGGAGCGTGAAGGCGAGTTTCTCGTCGTCGATCGCGGTGGTGACGGCAACAATTGCGATGAATACCCCCTCGAGATTCGCGTCACCCTGGGTGAGTGACGAGCCCCGTCGACCGGGCGAAAGACACGGCTTAGCGATACAGCTGCATGGCATATGGGCCAACAACAAGGATTTTTCAATGAGCGCTTCCCAACCGACACGACACTACTATGCGCCCCGCGGTGGGCATCCGGACCAGAAGGTGATGACCACCGACAGGGCGATGTTCACCGAAGCCTTCGCGGTGATCCCCAAGGGCGTCTATCGGGACATCGTCACCAGCAAGCTGCCCCATTGGCACAACACCCGGCTGTGGGTGCTGTCACGGCCGCTGTCGGGGTTCGCCGAAACCTTCTCCCAGTACATCATGGAAGTCGGCCCGGAGGGCGGCAGTGAACGTCCGGAGCCCAACCCTCAGGCGGAAGGCGTGCTGTTTGTTGTCGAGGGAGAGCTTGAGCTGACCCTGGCGGGCCAGGTGCACGTGATGGTGCCCGGCGGCTACGCCTTTATCCCTCCCGGCAGCGACTGGCAGGTGCACAATCGCAGCAAGGAAGCCGTGCGTTTCCACTGGATACGCAAGGCCTACGAACGCGTCGACGGTATCGATCTGCCCGAGCCCATCGTCACCAACGAGAACGATATCGCGCCGACGGTGATGCCGGATTGCAACGAGGTGTGGGCGACCACCCGCTTCGTCGATCCCGACGACATGCGTCACGACATGCATGTGACGGTGGTGACCTTCCAGCCCGGCGGAGTGATTCCCTTCGACGAGACCCATGTCATGGAGCACGGCCTTTACGTGCTCGAGGGCAAGGCGGTGTACCACCTCAACCAGCAATGGGTCGAGGTCGAGGCGGGAGACTACATGTGGCTGCGCGCCTTCTGCCCGCAGGCATGCTACGCCGGTGGTCCCGGTCCGTTCCGCTACCTGCTGTACAAGGACGTCAATCGGCATATGAAGCTGCCGACGCTGGACTGACCGACCAGGGCCTCGACCCGGAAAGCGAGCTCGATCGAGGCCCCCGACCCCGCCCCCTCTCGCCCCTTATAGGGAACCTGCTGCGTGCTGCTCCTGGCGCAGCAGGGTTTCCAGCGCGGGGGCCTCCATCGGACGGTAGAGCAGGAAGCCCTGCATCAGGGTGACGCCGATTCGTTCGAGGCGAGCCTCCTTGGCGTCCTTGTCGACGCCCTCACAGATGACCTGCAGGCTCAAGTGCCGGCACAACTGGTACACCGATTCGACGACACTGGCCTGGCGGGGCAGGTGGATATCGTCGATCAGCGTCTTGTCCAGCTTGATGAAGTCCACGCCAAGCTGGCTCAGGTAGTTGAAGGAGGAGTAACCGCTGCCGAAGTCATCCAGTGCGAACTGGACGTCCATGGATTGAAACAGCTTGATATCGGAAAGCGTCCGGGGAAGGTCCTCGAGCAGGGCCTGTTCGGTGATCTCGATGCCCAGCGAGTTGACCGGGCAATCGTTGAGCGCATTGAAGAAGCATCGCCGGACGTTGCCGCTGGAAAAGAACAGTGGCGTCACGTTGATGAACAGACGCTTGGAAAACCCCGCCTCATTCCACTGCCGCACATGGTGAGCGGCAGTCCTTATCACCCAGCATTCGATGCCTTCCATGACGCCGGCGTGGTGGCGCAGCACGTCCAGAAACTGCGGGGGATGCAGCAGGCCCTGGGCATCGCGATAGCGCAGCAGGGCCTCGATGTGCTTGATGCGGTGAGTCCTGACGTCGACGATGGGCTGGAAAACCAGTTCGAGCTGGCCTTCGTTCAGCCATTTCAGGGTTCGGTCTGCCTGCTTGATACGACTCCAGCGGCTGACGTTCTCTTCCATCAGCACGATATCCAGGGCGTCATCGCCAAACGCCGAGTCGCTTGCATTGCGCGAGGGAAAGACCGGGTATTCATCCTTGCTGGAGCGCTCGCGGTGGACATAGCGGCGCCACGCCACGCTGTATATCAGCACCCCGCAGCCGATACAGGTCAGTTGCAGCAGCATCGATGGCAGGTAGACGCCATCGAAGGCCAGGTAGCTCGAGATCAGATAAGGCACCGCCCAGTGGACGCTGTTGGGTGGCGGCGCCACCCAGCCCATGGACATGGCGGTGTAGGCCAGGCTGGCATTGATCGTCGGCACCGAGATAAAGGCCCAGGCCATGCGCAGGTTGAACACCAGCGGTATGCCAAAGACCAGGGTCTCGCTGATGTTGAACAAGGTCAGCGGGGCGGAGATGCGCGCCAGCGACTTGTACTCCCGGCGTGAACTCACCACCAGCATCACCAGCATCAGGCACAACACCGAGCCCGCCCCACCCGGGGTGGCGTAGAGGGTGAAGAACTCAGGCGAGGGCAGCCCCAGCACGTCACTTTTGTTCTGCAGGTATTCGAACACCCCCAGCATGGTGGCGTAGCCGTGGATGGCGAACAGCGACAGCACCTGCAGAAACATCACAAACAGGATGACCTCCAGGTGATAGGGAATACGGTCGACCAGCAGCGCATAGATGTCCTGGGCGTAGCGATCGGCGAGGGCGACGAAGGCAAAGCGCAGCACAATGGCCAGCATGACTGCCATGACGCCAGGCAGCACGTAGCGCAGGTTGAAGGTGATCATCTGGCTCATGACCACTCGCTGGGGATGGCTCCGGGTGTTCTCCCGGGCGAACAGCTTGAAGGTGGTGTGGGTCAGCAGGATCGCGGGGTAGATGGCGATGGTCGACCCCAGGCTGCGGGTCTGCTGGCCGACTTCGGCGTAGAGCTGGTCCCAGCCACACAGGATCCAGAACACCGGCAGCGACACCAGCATGACGGCCGGCGCTCGGATACGGTTGTGGCTGTTCAGTGACCAGCTCAACGACAGCAGGATCACTTCGGGAAACAGCTCTCCGAGATAGCGCGCCAGGTGGCTGACATAGACGGCGATGCCGGTGTCGATGCCAGCGAAGTGAAACAGATTGGCGGCCACGGTCACCGCTGCCATCACGATGACGTAGGGCAGGATCGACAGATAGGCGTTGCGAATGGCCAGCAGGGTGCGATGCGCCGACAGGCTGGA
Organism: Halomonas sp. H10-59; assembly: GCF_040070555.1. NCBI lineage: Bacteria > Pseudomonadati > Pseudomonadota > Gammaproteobacteria > Oceanospirillales > Halomonadaceae > Halomonas > Halomonas sp. H10-59. The sequence goes on along the minus strand of NZ_CP098828.1, from coordinate 3,652,272 downwards.
CAAGCGCTCATCGATATCGCGAAAGTTGGCCATCGTGTCGATCACCGTGGCAGTCGATCTCGAGCGCCCGGTGACGCTTGCGCGCAGGAGAGCGGGGCAGGGGCAAGAGCAAGAGCAAGAGCAAGAGCAAGAGCGTCATTGGCTGGCGCACCATGAAACGCAGGGCAAGGTTGCCTTCCCGTCTGGTCATCAGAGGCGATTGGGGCGGGTGCCCGCCAATCCGGCGGCCTGTCCCTTATGTGCTTTGAACCGCACAGTTTATCGAGTATAGCCCGTTGCTGTTCGGGTGAGTGTTCCTGTTCCACTCACTCTTCTTGACGTTTCCTCTGGTTCATCCGCACGGCGCCGTGCTTTCGAACCTTTCCTTGTCCGCGCGACCGCCAGTTGTCGCGCGATTCGCTCTGATGGGTGACGCCCGTTACGGCACATCTCGCCGATCACTCGTTGTATCAGGGACTTGCCTACGCAAGTTGGCTGACGCCAACGGGCTAATGGAAAAAATTTCCAAAACTGTTTGCGGGCCGCTTGTCTGGCTGCTAGAAATAATGGAAAGAAATTCCAAAAAAACAGTTTCGTATGATGTTGCGCTGCAAAAATGTATACAATAATAGACGATTCAGGAGATGCATCATGACTCGCATGACTGCTGCCGACGCCGCTGTTCACGTACTCATCAAGGAAGGTATCGAGGTGGCCTTCGGCGTGCCCGGGGCCGCGATCAACCCCTTCTATTCGTCGATGCGACGCGTCGGCGGGATCGACCATGTGCTGGCGCGCCATGTCGAGGGCGCCTCCCACATGGCTGAAGGCTATACCCGCACGAAGGCCGGCAATATCGGGGTCTGCATCGGCACCTCCGGGCCTGCCGGAACCGACATGATCACCGGGCTCTACTCCGCCAGCGCCGACTCCATACCGATCCTCTGCATCACCGGCCAGGCTCCGGTCAGCAAGCTGCACAAGGAAGACTTCCAGGCGGTGGATATCCAGGCCATCGCCGGGCCCGTGACCAAGTGGGCGATCACCGTGCGGGAGGCGGCCCAGGTGCCGCACGCCTTCCAGCAGGCCTTCCAGATCATGCGTTCCTCGCGTCCGGGGCCGGTGCTGATCGATCTGCCCATCGACGTCCAGTTGACCGAGATCGAGTTCGATGTAGACGCCTATGAGCCCCTGGCGGCCTACAAGCCGCGGGCCAGCCGTGCCCAGTGCGAAAAGGCCCTGGGTATGCTCAACGAGGCCGAGCGCCCCTTGCTGGTGGCGGGAGGAGGCATCATCAACGCCGACGCCGCCGGCGAGCTTCAGACCCTGGCCGAGCTGCTCGGAGTGCCGGTGATTCCGACCCTGATGGGCTGGGGCGCGGTGCCGGACGATCACCCGCTGATGGCGGGCATGGTGGGGCTGCAGACCTCCCACCGCTACGGCAACGCGACCCTGCTCGAGTCGGACTTCGTGATGGGGATCGGCAACCGCTGGGCCAACCGTCACACCGGCAATCTCGAGACCTACACCGAAGGCCGCACCTTCGTGCACGTCGATATCGAGCCGACCCAGATCGGGCGCATCTTCGGCCCCGACTACGGCATCGTTTCCGACGCCAAGGCGGCGCTCGAGACGATGGTCGAGGTGGCCCGCGAGTGGCGTGAACAGGGGCGGCTCAAGGATCGCAGCAGCTGGGTGGCGTCCTGCCAGGAGCGCAAGCGCACCATGCTGCGCAAGACCCACTTCGACGATGTGCCGGTGAAGCCCCAGCGGGTCTACGAGGAGATGAACAAGGTCTTCGGTCGCAACGCCCGCTACATCAGCACCATTGGCCTTTCACAGATCGCCGGGGCCCAGTTCCTGCACGTCTATCGACCGCGCCACTGGATCAACTGCGGTCAGGCTGGCCCCCTGGGCTGGACCATTCCTGCCGCCCTCGGTGTCTGCCGGGCGGATCCCGAGGCCGAGGTAGTGGCGCTGTCGGGGGACTATGACTTCCAGTTCATGATCGAGGAGCTGGCGGTTGGGGCGCAGTTCAAGCTGCCCTACGTCCACGTGCTGGTGAACAACGCCTATCTCGGCCTGATTCGCCAGGCCCAGCGCGGCTTCGACATGGACTACTGCGTGCAGCTCGCCTTCGAGAACATCAACTGCGAGGAGATCGACGGCTACGGCGTCGACCATGTGTCGGTGGTCGAGGGACTGGGCTGCAAGGCGCTCAGGGTCAGTCGGCCCGATGACATTGCGCCGGCGCTGGAGCAGGCCCGCGAGTTGGCCCGTCAGCACCGCGTGCCGGTAGTGGTCGAGGTCATCCTCGAGCGGGTCACCAATATCGCCATGGGCACCGACCTGACCGGTATCAACGAGTTCGAGGCGCTGGCCGAGAACCTCGAGGACGCACCGAGTTCCATCGCTGCCTTGACCTGATTCAGCTCGAACTGAGAGCGACGGCCGCCGTGGTCTGGCGGTCGTCGATCGACGAAGTGTCTTACGCGCAACAGGAGATTTTCATGGCCAAGTTTGCCGCCAACCTGAGCATGCTGTTCACCGAAGTGGACTTTCTCGATCGCTTCGAGGCCGCCGCCAAGGCCGGCTTCCAGGGTGTCGAGTACCTTTTTCCCTATGATCATCCCGCCGAGGAGATCAAGGCGCGGCTCGACGCCCATGGCCTGACCCAGGTGCTGCACAACCTGCCGGCCGGCGACTGGGCCGCCGGAGAGCGCGGTATCGCCTGCCACCCGGATCGCGTCGAAGAGTTTCGTGCCGGCGTCGACACCGCGATCGCTTACGCCACCACCCTGGGCTGTGGTCAGGTCAACTGTCTGGCCGGCATCGTGCCCCAGGGCGTCAGTCAGGACGAGGCTCACCGTACGCTGGTCGACAACCTGCGCTACGCCGCCGAACGCCTGGCCGACGCCGGTATCGTGCTGTTGGCCGAGCCGATCAATACCCGTGATATCCCGGGCTTCTTTCTCCATCGCACCGAACAGGCGCTGGCGCTGTTCGATGAGGTGGGCAGCGACAATCTGAAGCTGCAGTACGACATCTATCACATGCAGATCATGGAAGGGGATCTGGCGCCGACGATGGAGCGTCATCTCGCACGCATCGCCCACGTGCAGCTGGCGGACAACCCCGGACGTCACGAGCCGGGCAGTGGCGAGATCCACTATCCCTTCCTTTTCGCCCACCTCGACCGGATCGGCTATCAGGGCTGGATCGGCTGCGAGTACAAGCCGGCCACGACCACCCAGGAAGGCCTGGGCTGGTTCGACCAGGCCGGGGCGTGATCCCGATATTCGTAACCCCCTGAAAGATCAGGCAAGGAGAATCACAATGAGCAAGATCGGTTTTATCGGACTGGGCATCATGGGGCGTCCCATGGCAGGACATCTGCTGGATGCCGGGCATGAGTTGGTCAGCGTCAAGCGCGGCAAGCTCGACGCGACCCTGGCGGAAAAGGGACTCAGTGAGGTCGCAAGCCCCAGGGCCGTGGCCGAGGCCAGCGAGGTGATCATCACCATGGTCCCCGACACCCCGGATGTCGAAGACGTCCTGTTCGGCGAAGACGGCGTGATCGAAGGGCTCAAGCCCGGCACCCTGGTGATCGACATGAGCTCGATCGCCCCCCTGGCGACCCAGGAATTTGCCCGTCGTATTCACGAGGCCGGGGGCGAGTATGTCGACGCGCCGGTATCCGGCGGCGAGGGGGGCGCCATCAATGCCGCCCTGACGATCATGGTGGGCGCCACCGAGGAAGGCTTCAAGCGTGCCTTGCCGCTGTTGGAGGTGATGGGCAAGACCATCACGCATATCGGCGGTCACGGGGCCGGGCAGACCTGCAAGGTGGCCAACCAGATCGTGGTGGCGTTGACCATCGAGGCGGTATCCGAGGGATTGCTGTTCGCCTCCAAGGCCGGTGCCGACGTGGCCAAGGTGCGTGAGTCGCTGCTGGGTGGTCTGGCCCAGTCGAAGATCCTCGACGTGCACGGTGAGCGGATGATCCAGCGGACCTTCGATCCTGGCTTTCGTATTCGCCTGCATCAGAAGGATCTCAATCTGGCACTGGAAGGAGCGCGAGGGCTCAATCTGGCGCTGCCGGGTACCGCCAACGCTCAGCAACTGTTCCAGTCCTGTGCCGCCCTGGGTGGCAGCGACTGGGATCACGCCGGTATTGTGCGTGCCCTCGAGGCCCTGGCCGATCACGAAATCGGTCAGTAGACGGGTTCGAGCCCTCGGGCCGGCAAGGTCCGGGGGCCGGGCAGGGAGATGACTGCTCCCTGAACGGCGGGTGTGAGGTCGTCACTCGTCGGGATCGCGCAGGCGATCCTTGCTCGCCGATGGGCCCCCCCATTTTTCCCATCGGTGAGCTCTTTTTGCTGTCAGGCGACGCTTGATGCCAGGCGATGCTGACCTGAGCCCTGGTTGTCCTTCTTCCTGGGCATCTCTCTCGTATCGACGGAAAGAGGGATTGCGATAGCCTCTTGAGCAAGGCAGCCTTGAACAGGTATCACTGCTGGCGAGCCCCGCTATCACGAAAGTTTTGTAGTTTAATTACAGGCCGCGATCAAATTTTCCTGCGCTGGAATTGGCGTGCTCGAATTCCGTGATGATCCTTGTCTATCATCAGGTTGCGCCTAACCTTGGCGCATCGTAGAGGTGGTGGCACCAGCATCTTGGCCTTTAGTGGTGGTCGCTACAGCGATCATTTTGTAGTAAAATTACAGGATTCGGATCTGGATGCCATCGAAGTGGCTTCCACCTATCCTGCTTGCGTCATTTTCGAACCAGTCGAGGACAGCATGAGCCAACTCCCGCATACCCCCGTACGTCGTACCAAGATCGTTGCCACCCTCGGGCCCGCCAGTGATCGTGAAGGGGTCCTGGAGGAGATGCTGCGTGCCGGCGTTGACGTGGTTCGCCTCAATTTTTCCCATGGCAGCGCCGACGACCATCGCCGCCGCCTGAACGAGGTCCGGACCATCGCCGATCGACTCGGTCGCAGTGTGGCCGCGCTGGGGGATCTTCAGGGACCCAAGATCCGCATCGCCCGCTTCGCCGAGGGGGCGGTCAATCTGGAAGAAGGCGCTGACTTCGTCATCGATGTGTCGATGGATTCCCAGGCTGGCGACGCCACCCGGGTCGGCTGCGACTACAAGGAACTGGCCGACGACGTGGCCGGTGGCGACCGTCTGTTGCTGGACGATGGCCGCGTGGTGCTGGACGTGGACCGCGTCGACGGCAGCCAGATCCATACCCGTGTGGTGGTCGGCGGCAAGCTGTCCAACAACAAGGGCATCAACAAGCAGGGCGGTGGCCTGTCGGCGCCGGCACTGACCGACAAGGACAAGGAAGACCTCAAGACCGCCATCGATATCGGCGTCGACTATCTGGCCGTGTCCTTTCCGCGCACCGCCGAGGACATGCTGGAGGCGCGTCGCCTGCTGGGCGAGGCCGGCGCCGAGATCGGCCTGGTCGCCAAGCTCGAGCGCGCCGAGGCGGTGGCCTCCGATGAAACCCTGGATGGCATCATCGAGGCCAGTGAGGCGGTGATGGTGGCGCGTGGTGACCTGGGCGTCGAGATCGGTGACGAGAAGCTGATCGGTACCCAGAAGCGCATCATCAAGCATGCCCGCAGCCATAACCGCGCGGTGATCACCGCCACCCAGATGATGGAGTCGATGATCGAGTCGCCGCTGCCCACCCGGGCCGAGGTGTTCGACGTGGCCAACGCGGTGCTGGACGCTACCGACGCGGTGATGCTGTCGGCCGAGACCGCCGCCGGCGACTACCCGGTGGAAACCATCGAAGCCATGGATCGCGTCTGTCTGGGCGCCGAGCGCGAGCGTATCGCCCAGGAGTCCGGGCACCGCATCCACGAAGGCTTCGAGCGCATCGACGAGACCATCGCGCTGTCGGCGATGTACGCCGCCAACCATCTGGAGGGGGTGGCCGCCATCGCCTGCATGACCTCCACCGGTTATACGCCGCTGATCGCCTCGCGCATCCGCTCGGGCCTGCCGATCGTCGGGCTGGCCCACAACCCAATCGCCCAGCGGCGCATGGCGCTGTATCGCGGGGTCATCTCGCTGCCCTTCGACACCAGCGAAATGTCCGCCTCCGAGCTCAACGACCGCGCCCTGGAGCGTCTGGTTAACCACGGCGTGGCCGTGCCGGGGGACCACGTCATCCTGACCCGCGGCGACCACATGAACGCCCACGGCGGCACCAATACCCTGAAGATCCTGGACGTCAACGACGGTCACGTCGCTGGCTGAACCTTCACTCAGCCCGATGCACAGGTTCCGCGCCCGATCCAATGGATCGGGCGCGGTCGTTGTGGGGTGCCACCACTGGTGTATACATATGATGCGCTGAATGTGGTGCAATGGCAGAAAACGTGAGAAGGTCAAGCTTTCCAAGATGATGGGTAGGCAGCAATGAGCAACGCCTGGCAGCAAGAGGTGCTGGCCGAGATCAAGGCCGGGGGACGCATCAGCGATGGGGATATCGTACGCCAGGTTCGCCGAGCCGTGTTGGCCCAGCGGCTGCCGCCGGGCACTCGACTGCCCGAGGTGACGCTGGGCGAGGTGTTCGGCGTGAGTCGTTCGGTGGTGCGCAAGGCGCTGACGCGTCTGGCCTCCGAGTACGTGGTCGACCAGCGTCCCAATCAGGTGGCGCGGGTGCGCTCACCGGACGTGGACGAAACCCGCCAGACCTTTGCCGCCCGGCGTCTGGTGGAAGGTGAGCTGGCGGCGCTGACCGCCGGCACGCTGCCATCGACGGTACTGCTGCAGATCGAGGATCGTGCCGACCGTGAGCGTCAGGCCTTTCTCGCCAATGATGAGCCTTCGCGCATCGAACATTCCCTGGCGATCCACCACCTGCTGGCGGAGCATTCTCCCAACCGGGTGCTGGGCACCATGCTCACTGACCTGATCCTGCGCACCTCGATCGTTATCGCGCTGTACAAGCGCCAGGGGCTCGGTAGCTGCTATCTCGAGGGCGATCACCACCGTCTGCTCGAGCACCTGCGCAGTGGCGACGCCGCAGCCAGTCGCAACGACATCGAGCATCACCTCGACAGCCTGATGGGCCTTCTCGACCTGGGACCACGGGACAGCCGTATCGACCTCAAGTCGATCCTGGGCGGCGAGGGTTGAGGCGAGACTCCTTTCTTCCTGATTGCCGCCGCGAGCCGTGTTGATCATGCGTTTTCCCTTGTCGATCCTTCTCCTTGGCCTGTCTCTCGGACTTGCACCGATGTCCGCCGTGGCCGACCGGGTTCACGTCGCGGCGGCGTCTTCGCTACAGCTCGCGATGCCCTCCTTGATCGAGCGCTTCAAGACGAGCGACAGCGACGCCAGCAAGGATGGCGACATCGACCTCAGCGTCACCTTCGGCGCCTCGGGCAATCTTCAGCGCCAGATCGAACAGGGGGCGCCCTTCGCGTTGTTTCTGTCGGCGGACGAGCGCCGCGCCCGGGACCTCGAGCAGGCCGGGCTGACCCAGGGCGAGGGCGTCGACTATGCCCAGGGCCGGCTGGTCTGGCTGCAGCGTGACGGCCGACCGCTGCCGCCGCAGGACGCACCGCTTGAGGCGGTGCGCGAGGCGGTCGCAGGGCTTGAGCAGGGAGGCCCTGCGCGGCGTATCGCCCTGGCCAACCCGCGCCACGCCCCTTATGGCATGGCCGCCCGCGAGGTGCTCGAGCGCCAAGGGCTGTGGCAGGCAAGTGAACCCCTGCAACTGTTGGGTGAAAACGTCGCCCAGGCCGCCCAGTTCGCGCTGTCCGCCGAGGCCTCCGGTGGCCTGGTCGCCTATTCCCTGGTCAAGGCGCCACGCCTGGCCGAGCGCGCTGCCTGGCGGCTGATCCCCGCAGACTGGCATCGACCCCTGGTACAGCGCATGGTGCTGCTCGAAGGGGCGGGCGCCGGCGCCGAGGCCTTCTTTGACTTCTTGCAGACGCCCGAGGCGCAGGAGATTCTGCGGGATTATGGTTTCACTGCGCCCGTGACCGGCGAGTAGCCGCTTTATGGACGCTCTGGCGCTGGTCGTCTCGCTCAAGCTGGCCTTGCTGACCAGTCTCTTGTTGTTGGCACCGGGTATCTGGCTAGGGCGGCGCCTGGCCCACAGCCGGTCACGCTGGCGGCCGCTGGCGGAATCCCTGGTGGCACTGCCGCTGGTGATGCCGCCCACCGTCATGGGCTTCTACCTGATGCTCGCCTTCAGTGCCGACGCCCCGCTGGGCGGCGCCTGGCAGGCGCTGACCGGCACCAGCCTGAATTTCTCCTTCAGCGGCATCCTGCTGGCCTCGCTGGTGGTCAACATCCCCTTCGCGGTACAGCCGATCCAGCGTGCCTTCGAGGCCTTGCCGGACCACCTGCGTGAGGCCGCCTGGTGCAGTGGGCTATCGACCTGGCGCACTTTTATGACCATCGAATTGCCGCTGGTGATGCCTGGCGTCATCTCGGCGCTGGCGTTGACCTTTGCCCACACCCTGGGGGAGTTCGGCGTCATCCTGATGGTCGGCGGGGCCATCGATGGCGAGACCCGCACCCTGGCGATTTCCATCTACGACCACGTCCAGGCCTTCGACGAGGGGGCCGCCGGGGTGATGTCAGCGCTGCTGCTGGTGGTCTCCTTCGTGACCATTGCGGTGGTCTACGGGCTGGCGGCGCGCCGCCGCTGGCGGGGGCGTTGAGCATGCACCATCACCAGGATGTCCATACGGGACTCGACGTCGACCTGGCCCAGCCCGGGCCGATCCCGCTCGAGGCGCAGTTCGCCTGCCGTCCCGGGGAGTTGCTGGCGCTGGTCGGACCTTCGGGCAGCGGCAAGTCGACCCTGCTGCGCGCCATCGCGGGGCTCTATGCTCCCGCCTCGGGGACGGTGCACTGTGGCGGTGAGCGGTGGTTTGACGCCGAACAGGGGGTCGTGTGGTCGCCGCAGCGGCGCAGGGTGGGGCTGGTGTTTCAGGACTATGCGCTGTTTCCTCATCTCGACGCCGCCGACAATATCGCCACCGCCCTGGGCCACCTGCCGCGGCGTGAACGTCGCCTGCGAGCCGCGCACTGGCTAGAGCGAGTCAACCTCGAAGGGCTGGAGCGGCGCCTGCCGCGAGAGCTGTCCGGCGGCCAGCGTCAGCGGGTGGCCTTGGCCAGGGCGCTGGCCAGGGAGCCACAGGTGCTGCTGCTCGACGAACCCTTCTCGGCGGTGGACCAGGTGACGCGCCGTCGGCTTCAGCGTGAGCTGGTGCAGTTGCGCGAACGCCTCAATATCCCCATCGTGCTGGTCACCCACGACCTCAACGAGGCCAGCGCCCTGGCCGATCGCCTGTGCGTGCTGCATGGCGGCCGGACCCTGCAGCAGGGCACCCCGAGCGAGCTGTTCCGGCGCCCCGACAGTCCCGAGGTGGCGCGCCTGCTGGACCGGCCGAACATCTTCAGCGGGCGAGTGGTCGATACCGCCCAGGGACTGCGCCTTGGCTGGGGCGAGTGGTGTCTTGAGGTGGCCGCAGGCCTCGAGGGACTCGGCGAGGGAGCCAGGGTGACCTGGTACCTGCCGGAATCCGATATCGTGCTGCAGCGCCGCGACCGGCCCTCCCGCGGGGTGCGGGAAAACCTGGTCACCGCGCGGGTAGACGAGCTGCTGGTGCTGGGCGGACAGAGTTCCGTGACCCTGAGGGTGCCCCACGAAAGCCAGCCCCTGCGCTTTGATATCTCGACCCACGCCGCCAGGCGCAATGGACTCGAGCAGGGTGCCTGGGTCAATGTCTCGTTGCTGGCTGCTGGCATCCACCTGATGCAAGCGGATAAGCTGCCTGCCTTGCCTGCCGATGACCATCCTGACTGAGAGGCCTCCATGACCCTGACTCGCCGTCGATTCCTCAGCTCCCTGGCGCTCGCGCCGGTGGCGTTTTCTACTCCCTTTCTGGCGACGTCGGCCTTTGCCGCCGCCGACAGGGAAGAGGTAACCCTGGTGGTCCATGGATCCCAGGGGCCGAGTCGTCTGACGGTCGAGGTGGCCGACGAGGCGGCGGAGCGCAACCGTGGGCTGATGGGGCGCGAGCGACTGGCCGATGACGCCGGCATGCTGTTTCTCTACGCCAGTCCCCAGGGGGTGCATAACGGCTTCTGGATGTATCAGACCCTGCTGGCGCTGGATATCGCCTTTATCGGTGCCGACGGACGCATCCAGGAGATTCGTCGCATGGAGCCCTGCCAGGGCGAGGCCCAGGAATGTCCGACCACCCGCCCGGCGTCGCGCTACCACGCTGCCCTGGAGGTCAAGGCCGGGACGTTCGAGGCGCTGGGCGTCGGTCCCGGCGACTGTGTCAGCTGGCCGGGCAGCAGCGAGAGCTGCAGCGGCTAGGGGTCCTTGCTGGGGGCGGTGGGTACCGGCGGGGTGGCGGGAGCACGACGAGGCCCGAAGCGGATGACGATCAGCGCCACCCCGGCGACCACCATGCCACCACCGCCCAGCTTGTAGGCGTTGACGCTGTCACCCAGCAGCACGATGCCGAGGATCACCGCCAGCACCGGCACCAGCAGCGTCAGCGGTACCACCCGGTTGACGTCGTGGCGCCGGATCAAGCCAAACCAGATGCCGTAGGCCAGGATCGAGGACATCAGGGCGGTGTAGAGCACCGCCCCCCATCCCGCAAGGCCGGCGTCGAGCATGGCCTGCCAGTGGTTGTCCTCGAACCACCAGGAGGCCAGCGCCAGTTGGGGAGTGGCGAACAGCGCGATCCAGCCGGCAATCGCCATCGGCGAGACCTTGGGTCCGAGCTTGATCAATAGCTGGGATACCGCCCAGCCCAGTGCGCTGGCCAGCAGCAGTGCGGTAGGCAGCGGCGCCGGCAGGGTCGGCCCGCCGGCCAGCACGCCAATGCCGCCGAACGACAGCAACAGTCCCACCAGGCGTTTTGCGCCGAGCCGCTCCCTGAGAAAGATCACCGCCAGCAGGGTGGCGAAGGGCGTACCCATCTGCACCAGCAAGGCACCGGTACCCGCCTCGGCCTGGCCGAGCCCGATGATCAGCAGGGCGAAGTTCATCACCCCGAAGGTCACCGACAGCAGTGCCAGGAAGGGCAGGTGATGGCGCGCCACCGGATGAAAGGGCACCAGCAGCGCGGCCACCAATGCCAGGCGCAGGGTGGTCAGGAGCAAGGGCGGCATGTCTGACACGCCAAGCTTGATGACGATGATGTTCAACGCCCAGATGACGATGACCAGGAGGCCGAGAAGGAGGTCGCGTAGGGGCACCGGTCGTCCTTGATGGGTAAAACGAGCAGCATAGCAGAGCCCCTGGGCCGGTCCGAGGGGCGCCTTCGTTCGACTGCCTTGTTCACCGCGTCATGCTAGCACCCCCTTCGCAGACGTTTGGTGTCCACGCTCTCACAAGCTCCAGCCGTGCAGCCCTCGCACGAACGACATGGCGAGGACATCTGAGCGTGCGTGTCCGAAGGCCAACGGGCCTTTCGCGCATCGCGCGGCACTTGTCGCGGATTACCGTTTGCAGGCATATTGAAAAGTCGACAAGATCAATACGTTTCTCCCTTAATCACCACACTCGACCCCCAGCCTTCGCCAGGCTAGATCCGGCTTCTGATGCAGCGCTTGTGTCAGGTGCCGGTCAGCGTTGGCCTGGCCAAGGGGGCATCAATGCAAGGACACGTCATGACATCTCTGTTCGGCTCGCGCTCGCCGTCTCGTTTCTCTCTCACCCTGGTCGGTGCGGCCATCGCCCTTGGCTCGCTGGCCGCCTCGGCGGACGTCGCAGCGCGTGAACTCAAGGTCTCCACGGTGCTTTCCGATGCCTTCCCCTGGGGCCAGGCCGCTCAGAAGTGGGCTGACCTGGTCGAGGAGCGTTCCGACGGCGAGCTGACGCTCAGGGTCTTTCCCAATTCCCAGCTGGTCAGCGGTGACCAGACCCGGGAGTTCTCGGCGATGCGCTCGGGGCTGATCGACCTGGCGGTGGGCTCGACCATCAACTGGTCGCCCCAGGTGCCGGAACTCAATCTGTTCTCCTTGCCCTTCCTGATGCCGGACGAGAGCGCGGTGGACGCGATCACCGAAGGTGAGGCCGGCGAGCTGGTGTTCCAGGCGATCGAGTCGCGGGGCGTGGTGCCGCTGGCCTGGGGCGAGAACGGCTTCCGCCAGCTGTCCAATTCCCAGGGCGTGATCGACGAGCCGGCGGACCTGGAAGGCCTGAAGATCCGGGTGGTGGGGTCGCCGCTGTTCCAGGACACCTTCAGCGCACTGGGCGCCAACCCGACCCAGATGAGCTGGGCCGACGCCAAGCCGGCGCTGACCACCGGCGCGGTGGATGGCCAGGAGAACCCGCTGTCGGTGTTCGACGTGGCGCGTATCGACCAGGTCGGCCAGGAGCACGTAACGCTGTGGAACTACATGAACGATCCGCTGATCTTCGCCGCTAACCAGCAGGTCTGGAGCACCCTGTCCGATGACGAGAAGGCGTTGCTGCGTGAGACCGCGGTCGAAGCCGGCGCCTGGGAGATCGCCATGACCCGCGAGCAGGAGAGCGAGCGCCTGGCGGCCATTCAGGAGCGTGGTGTGACCGTCACCGACTTGAACGAGGAGCAGCACGAGGCGTTCGTCGCGGCGACCGAAGGGGTTTACGAGAAGTGGGTACCGCGCATCGGCGAGGACCTGGTCGAGGCCGCCCGAAGCGCCATCGACGCGCGCTGAGCAACCGCTCTGACGCGGCGGTAAACCTTGTGCCGACCCTCATGATCGAGGGTCGGCGTTGATTGACTCCCTACCGACGCCCTTTCTCGATGAAACGTCCTGATGCACGAATCGAGCGCACCCTGGCCACCCTGGCGATCCTGATCATCGGTGCGATCAGCCTGGTCAATGTGGTGGTGCGCTACATCACCGGTGGTTCCTTTGCGTTCACCGAAGAGTTTTCTGTCTTTCTGCTGGTCATGTTGACCTTCGCCGGTGCCTCGGTGGCTCTGCGAAGCCATCGCCATATCCGTATCGGCCTGCTGGAGCGGGCGCTGCCGCCGCTTGGCTATCGCCTGCTGGTGATCTTCCAGGGCTTGTGCGGGCTGCTGGTGCTGGGCCTGATCACCTGGTTCGGTGCGCTCATGACCTGGCAGGAGTACCAGTGGCAGTCGTTGTCGCCCGGACTTGGGCTGCCCCAGTGGTGGTACCTGATCTGGCTGCCGCTATTGTCGGGGCTGATGTTCCTCCGCCAGTGCCAGGCGAGCCTGGAGCGACTGCGCGGAGGTGCTCACGATGACGCCTGATGTATGGATGCTGATCGCCTTTCTGGTGCTGCTGATCGCCGGCGTGCCGGTGGCCTTTTCGCTGGGCCTGTCCGGCGCCGTGGGCATCGTCACCGGGCTGTCGCCGGCGATGCTGGCGACCCTTGGCACCAATACCTACAACAGCGTGGCCAAGTATCCGCTGATCGCCATTCCGCTATTTATCCTGACCGGGCTGATCTTCGAGCGGGCGGGGGTCGCGGCACGCCTGGTGCGCTTCGCCCAGGCGCTGATCGGGCCTCGCCATGGTGGCCTCGCGGTGGTCGCGGTGGTGGTGTGCATGATCATGGGGGGCATGAGCGGCTCCGGCCCCGCCGACGCCGCCGCGGTGGCGATGGTGATGCTGCCGAGCATGACCCGCGCGGGCTATCCGCGGCCCTTCTCGGCGACCCTGATCGCTTCCTCGGCGTCTACCGCCATCCTGATCCCGCCTTCGGTGGCCTTGATCCTGTACTCCATCGTGGTGCCGGGAGTGGATCTGCGGGCGCTGTTCGCCGCCGGACTCTTTCCCGGGGTGCTGGCCGGCGCTTCGCTGCTGATTCCGGCGTTGTGGCTGTCCCGGCGCTATGGTTGGGAAGACCCTGCCGAGATGGAGCGCCCACCCATCGGCAAGAGCTTCCGCGAGGCGCTGCCGGCGCTGTTCGCGCCGGTGATCATACTCGGCGGTCTGCGCAGTGGCCTGTTCACGCCCACCGAGGCGGCGGTGGTCGCCGTGGCCTACGGCATCCTGGTCGGCCTGGTGCTGACCCGTGAGCTGTCGCTCAAGGACCTGTGGGGGCTGATGGGCGAGGCGGCGGTGGTGTCCGGGGTGGTCATGCTGATCATCGCCCTGGCGGGCATCTTCGCCTGGTCCGGGACCATGCTCGGCACCTTCCGTCACCTGGCAGAGTGGGTCATCGGGCTATCCGACAACGGCACCTTGCTGCTGCTGTTGATCATGCTGGCGGTGCTGGCCGCGGGCATGCTGCTGGACGCCATCTCGATCTACCTGATCATGATGCCGATCCTGATCCCGGTGATGCAGCACTTCGGCTGGAATCCGGTGTGGTTCGGCATCCTGCTGGCCATGAACATCGCCATCGGCCAGTTTACTCCGCCGGTGGCGGTCAACCTGATGGTGACCACCGAGGTCGCCAAGGTCAGGCTGGAGCAGACCCTGGGCTGGGCCATGGTGTTCGTGGCGGCGATGGCCTCGGCGCTGGCATTGGTGGTGATCTTCCCGGAGATCGCGCTGTGGCTGCCTCGGGTGCTGGGTTACAACGTCTAGGCCGCCTGGGGCAGTACCCTGGGCAGTGGGGGCACAAGGCGCGAGCATGGCTCGCGCCTTGTTGTGTTCATGGTCTTCAGTCGTTGTCGGTCAGCGTCTCGAGCCAGCGTTGATGGACGTCTCGGCTGGCCTCGTCGAACAGCACGAAGCGTACCAGTTCGATATCGGGGCAGGCGGGCAGGGTGGTCAGGACCGTGGACACGGCAATTTCCGCCGCCTCGTTCAGCGGGTAGCCGAATACGCCGGTGGACAGTGCCGGGAACGCCACTCGACGGATGCCTTGCTGCTGGGCCAGGCCCAGCGCCTCTCGGTAGCAGCCGGCGAGCAGTTCGGCGCTCGGTTCGTCGACGCCGTAGACCGGGCCGAGGCAGTGGATCACCCAGGCGTTGGGCAGCGCAAAGCCTTCGGTGATGACCGCCTGGCCGGGGCGAATCGGTGCCAGCGGCCGCCCGGCCTGGGCCAGCTCCGGGCCGGCGGCACGGTGAAGGGCGCCGGCCACACCGCCGCCGCTTTCCAGCTGGGCGTTGGCTGCGTTGACCACCGCCTCGACGTCGGCCTGGCGGGCGATGTCACCGGTAATGCATTCGATCAAGGGATAGTCCATGGAGACTCCTGTCATTGGCTTGCGGTGGTAACCGTCGGTGACGGTAGCGGCCCTGTGGCCAGCCGGTCGATGTCCTGACGGCGGTCGCCCGCCAGTGGAAGCCGCTTCCTGGCACGCTCCAGGGTGTCGCGCTCGAGCTGCCAGCTGACCAACGCTTCCTCTTCGCCCAGAACCTCTGGCGACGCCTCGGGGGTGACCAGTGGCGGACACAACAGCGAGTGCCCCCAGCCGTTACCGGCCCGGTTGAGGCTTAGCCAGTAGCATTGGTTTTCCATCGCCCGGGTGATGACGAAGCTGTGCCAGCTGGTGAAGGAGAAGTCCCGAGTGAAGGCCACCGGGTGGATCATGAGGTCGACGCCCAACCGGCGGTAGCGGGCGGCCAGCTCACCGAACCTGAGGTCGTAGCAGATCATGAAGCCGACGCGCCAGCCGGCGATATCCAGCGTCACCAGGCGCTCGCCCGGGCTGAAGTGGGCCGCCTCGGCGCTGGCGCCGAACTGGGCGCAGTGCAGCTTGTCGTAGGCTCCCGCCAGTTGCCCCTCGGCGTCGACGACCACCTGGCTGATATGGCGCCAGAGGGAGCCGTCGGCCCGGCGTGATCTGCGCGCCACGCCGAAGGCGATCGGGCACCTGAGTTCCCGGGCCAGCGCGCAATAGTGTGCTGTCACAGGCCCTTGCAGGTCGTCATCGAGTTCATCCATCGCCTCGAAGGCCTGCTCGCCGTACTCCTGGGACGACAGCTCCGGCAGCACGATCAGCTGTGGGCGTTGCTGCGACGCGGCAGTGCGCAGGCGCCCGGCCAGGGCGTCCAGGTGGTCGCGCTGGTCGAGCCGATTGCGGGTCGCCGGGATTGTGGTCTGGCAAGCCAGCAGGCGCATGGATTCCTCGCAGTTGGCGAAAGAGGCAGGGTAACCCGAATCGACAGCGCGACGACATGGGCGGCAGTCGATTGCGTCAGCGGTGCCAAGGGCTATGCTCACGGTAGACCGTCGACGCTCGATTTCCGCTCCGCGAGTGTCAGTGGTCGAGCGCCTTAAGTCCTCGTTGTGTACCTGGCCATCGTTGCAGGCCGACGGGGAGGGAAGGGATATTTCTCCACGCCCTGAGGGGCGTGCAGAAAAAATTAACGCCCACTAAACGTTAGCGGTAGCTAAACTCTCGTTTTACAATGATTCGGCCTGGTCTCTCCAGGTGAATTTATCGCAAAAGGAATGACTGGTGGATCTTTTGCCGGCCCAGGAGGGGCAAGGCACGAGTCCATGCCGTCAACGTCGACAATACCAAAAGAGGTGTGACCATGAAGCGCCATGCTTTCTCCGCCGCTGCACTGTCCAGCGCCATTCTCGGAGCCGCCATGTTCACGTCCCCGGCCATGGCCCAGGACGAAGAACAGTTCATCACCATCGGCACCGGGGGTCAGACCGGCGTGTATTACGTCGTTGGCCAGTCTGTCTGCCGCTTTGTGAATCGCAACAGCGAAGAGACCGGCATCCGCTGTAACGCGCCGTCCACCGGTGGCTCCGTGGCCAACGTCAATGGTATTCGCAGTGGCGAGCTGACCATGGGTGTCGCCCAGTCTGATGTGCAGTATCAGGCCTATAACGGTACCGGCAACTTCGAGGGCGAAGCCTACGAAGACCTGCGTGCCGTGTTCAAGGTGCATGGCGAGCCGCTGACCATCCTGGCCCGTGCCGACGCCGACATCGAGAGCCTCGATGACCTGGCCGGCAAGCGCGTCAACATCGGTAACCCGGGTTCCGGCCAGCGCAACACCATGGAAGTGGTGATGGACGCCAAGGGCTGGACCGAAGACACCTTCTCGCTGGCCTCGCAGCTCGACGCAGCCGAGATGGCATCTGCCCTGTCGGACAACAACATCGACGCCATGGCCTACGTCGTCGGCCACCCCAATGGTTCCATCCAGGAAGCCACCACCACCGTCGACGCCAAGCTGGTGCCACTCAACGACGACGCCATCAAGGGCCTGGTCGAGGAGTATCCGTACTACTCCATGTCCACCATTCCAGGCGGTCTGTACAAGGGCAACCCGGATGACGTCGAGACCTTCGGTGTCGCCGCGACCTTCGTGACCAGCGCCGAGGCCGACGACGAGCTGGTCTACCAGACCGTCAAGGCAGTGTTCGACAACTTCGATCGCTTCAAGCGTCTGCACCCGGCCTTCGAAAACCTGGATCCGCAGGACATGGTATCCAACGGTCTGTCCGCACCGCTGCATGAAGGTGCCGCTCGTTACTATCGCGAGCAGGGCTGGATCGAGTAAGGGTTCTTCCCCTCTCGGGGGAATAGCCAGCTAATCTCTGCGCGGTCGGCCGTTGGGCGGCCGCGCAGTGCGTTGTGGCCCGTCGATGGATCGACACCGGACGTTCGGTAGAGACCAGACAGCGCCAGCACGACTGGCCCGCGAAAGCGGGCATTCGGGGATGGAGGCGAAGCCCTCCATCATGACGATTCCTCTTCCAGGCAGGGCACGCTTATGACTGAGGACAACAAGAGATCCACGCAGTCCGAAGTGGATCTCGAGGACATGGTCGCCTCCAGCGACTCCGGTTCGCGCAACCCCTTGGGTGCGCCCGGCAAGCTGCTGGTAGGCGTTGCGGCGGCATGGTCGCTGTTCCAGCTATGGATTGCTTCGCCGTTGCCGTTCATGGCCGGCGTCGGCGTCTTCAACGCCACCGAAGCGCGCTCTATTCACCTGGCCTTTGCATTGTTTCTGGCCTTCATGGCCTACCCCGCGACCAAGCGCTCGCCGCGGGACCGCATTCCTCTTCAGGATTGGGTGCTGGCGATTCTGGCCGCTTCCGCCGGGGCTTACATGTTCGTGTTCTACGAACAGCTGGCGGATCGTCCTGGCGCACCCATCCTGCAGGACGTCATCGTCGGTGTGACCGGCCTGATCCTGCTGCTCGAGGCAACACGGCGGGCGCTCGGGCCGCCGCTGATGATCATCGCCTCGATCTTTATCTTCTATTCGCTGGCGGGGCCCTGGATGCCGGGTATCCTCGCTCACCGTGGCGTCAGCCTTTACGGCCTGGTCAATCACCAGTGGCTGACCACCCAGGGTGTGTTTGGTATCGCCCTGGGCGTTTCGACCAGTTTCGTCTTCCTGTTTGTGCTGTTTGGCGCGCTGCTCGACAAGGCAGGTGCCGGCAACTACTTCATCAAGGTCGCCTTCTCGCTGCTGGGCCACTACAAGGGCGGGCCCGCCAAGGCCGCCGTGGTGGCCTCCGGCATGACCGGCCTGATCTCCGGCTCGTCCATCGCCAATACCGTGACCACCGGTACCTTCACCATTCCGATGATGAAGCGTGTCGGCTTCTCCTCGGAGAAGGCCGGTGCGGTGGAGGTGTCCTCCTCGGTCAATGGTCAGATCATGCCGCCGGTGATGGGCGCCGCCGCCTTCCTGATGGTGGAGTACGTCGGCATTTCCTACGTGGAGGTGATCAAGCACGCCTTCCTGCCGGCGCTGATTTCCTATATCGCGTTGATCTACATCGTTCACCTCGAGGCGCTCAAGGCCAACATGGAGGGGCTGGAAAGCTCTAACCCGCCCAAGCCGCTGGTACGCAAGGTGATCGGCTTCCTCGGTGGTCTGCTGCTGATGATGGTGGTGGCGCTGGGTGTCTACTACGGCCTGGGCTGGCTCAAGCCGGTACTGGGTGATGCGACTCCCTGGGTGGTGGCCGTGGCGCTCTCGGTGGTCTACGTGGCGCTGTTGAAGCTGGGGGCAAACTATCCCGAGCTCGAGCTCGATGATCCCAACGAGCCTATCTACAAGCTGCCCCAGACCCGACCCACGGTGCTGGTAGGCCTGCAGTACATCCTGCCGGTGATCGTGCTGATCTGGTGCCTGATGGTGGAGCGCCTGTCACCGGGACTGTCCGCCTTCTGGGCGACGGTGTTCATGATCTTCATCATGCTGACCCAGCGCCCGATCATGCACGCCTTCCGTGGGCGGGGTGATCTTGGCAAGGATCTGCGCGAAGGCTGTCTGGACCTGTGGACGGGGCTGGTGACCGGTGCGCGCAACATGATCGGTATCGGTATCGCCACCGCCACCGCCGGCATCATCGTGGGTGCGGTCTCCCAGACGGGGGTCGGCCTGGTGCTCGCGGACGTGGTCGAGATCCTGTCCATGGGCAACCTGATGCTGATCCTGTTCTTCACCGCCATTCTCAGCCTGATCCTGGGTATGGGGCTGCCGACCACCGCCAACTACATCGTGGTGTCGGCGCTGCTGGCTCCGGTGATCGTGCAACTGGGTGAGCAGAACGGTCTGCTGGTACCGCTGATCGCGGTGCACCTGTTCGTGTTCTACTTTGGCATCATGGCCGACGTCACGCCGCCGGTGGGCCTTGCCTCCTTTGCCGCCGCGGCGGTTTCTGGAGGGGATCCGATCCGCACCGGCTTCCAGGCGTTCTACTACAGCCTGCGTACCGCCGCGTTGCCGTTCCTGTTCATCTTCAACACCGACCTGCTGCTGATCGATGTGGCGCCCTTGCAGGGCGTATTGATCTTCGTGGTGGCGACCATCGCCATGCTGATCTTCGCCGCGGCGACCCAGGGCTACATGATCACCCGCAATCGTGTCTACGAGAGCGTCCTGCTGCTGCTGGTGGCCTTCACCCTGTTCCGCCCGGGCTTCTGGATGGACATCATCCATGATCCTTATCGCAGTGTGCCGCCGTCCGAGTTCGTCGAGGCCTACGGCAACGTGGACGAGGACAGCACCCTGCGTCTGCAGGTCAAGGGCGAGGACGCCTTCGGCGATCCGCTGACGACCTACATGACGCTGCCGGTGGCAGACGGCGAGACCGGTGAGGATCGCCTGCTCAATCTCGGTCTGGAATTGATCGTCGAGGACGGTCGCGCCATCGTCGACATGGTGACCTATGGCAGTCAGGCTGCGGATCTCGGCTTCGACTTCGATCAGGAGATCGTCGAGATTCAGGCACCGGTGGACCGCTGGCCGAAAGAGCTGATGTGGATTCCGGCGCTGCTGCTGTTCGCCCTGATCGTGTTGGCACAGCGCCGTCGTCGGCCCCCCGAAACCACTGAGGCTAAGGCCTGAGGAGGTCCGTCATGTACCAGAAGATCCTGTTACCCGTCGATCTCAATGAGCCGTCGTCGTGGGAGAGGGCACTGCCGGTGGCGCTCTCGCTGTGCCGCAACTTTGGTGCCAGCCTGCACCTGGTGACGGTGTTGCCGGACTACCGCATGCCGCTGGTGGGGTCCTACTTCCCCAAGGACTTCGCCAAGAAGGCCCATGAAGCGGTACAGAAGGCGCAGCATGACTTCATCGTCGAGCACGTACCGGAGGACCTGAAGGCTCAGGCGATCATCGCCGATGGCTCCCCCTGGGAAGCCATCATCAAGGTCGGCAAGAAGATCGATGCCGACCTGATCGTCATGGCCTCGCATACCAAGCGCAAGTTCGCCGACTACGTGATCGGCCCCAACGCCGAGCACGTCGTCCATCACAGCAAGTGTTCGGTGATGATCGTGCGTTGACCCAGACGACAAGCGCTAGCGCCATCGACGCCCCCTCACATGAGGGGGCGTTTTCGTAAGCTTGCGTAGGTTGAAGGCGAATCCAGGGCCCATCAACTACAGTCAAATTAGAGTCGATGGGCGCCGGCGATGGTGTGAAGGAACCTCGCATCTTGCCCCTTGACTCCCGTGACAGGTGGGCGGTGGCAACCGTCATCCGTGGGTACAAGGGGGAGTAGATGATGAGTGCAGCAGCATCACGACACGACAAGGAGTCGAGCGGGGCCAGGGTAAAGATCTCCATCAAGAACGTCGGTATGGGGCGGCCCAGGGTGTGGTTATCTTCGGGATTCGAGGACTTTCGGGCCGCCACTGCGGTCAGCCTTTCCTATGGCATGTTCTGGGTCGGGCTCAGCATCGCCGTCACGGCAGGGGCGCTGACGCTGGGACTGTGGCATTGGCTGTTGCCGCTGGTGGCCGGCTTCATGTTCATCGGGCCGTTGGTGGCGGTGGGCTCCTACGGGATCAGCAGGGCGCTGGAAGAAGGCCGCTCCCCGACCCTGGGGGATGCCTTTGGCGCCTGGCGCGGCCACACCGGGCAACTGGCCATGATGGGCGTGATGATGATGATCTTCTTTCTCGCCTGGATTCGCCTGGCCACCTTGCTGTTTGCCCTGTTCTTCGGTCTCCAGTCGCCGGATCCGTCCACGGTCTATGCGTCACTTCTGACCACGCCGGAAGGCCTCGGCATGCTGGTGGTGGGGCTGGCCTTTGGCTGTGTGCTGGCGTTTGGCGCCTTTTCCATTAGCGTGGTCGCGATTCCAACCCTGATGGATCAGGACCTGACGTTCATGGAGGGCATCGAGGCCAGTATTCGTTCGGTGGCACGCAATTTCCGACCGATGCTGCTGTGGGCAGCGATTCTCACCGGCTGCGTACTGGTGGGGATGGCCACCTTCTATATCGGGCTTGCCTTGATTCTGCCGGTACTGGGGCACGCGAGCTGGCACGCCTACGAAGACCTGGTGGTGTGCGAACGGCTGGACGACCCCGGCGCCTGAGGGCGGCAACCTGGTCCGTGAAGACGCCCCGACAGGGGGCGTTTTCCTGAACCAGCAAAGCTCGAGGGGCCCGCAGACTGACCTTTGGCGCTCGATCACGTAATCTACTCCTGCAGAAAGAGTCAGGAGACGTCATGCGGGTGCCAGCTTTCCTTTGCCAGGTGGGTGTCCTCCTGGGGCTGTTGGTAGCAGGGGGAATCGGCCAGGTCCATTCCCAGCCTCTGCCAGCTCCGGAGGGGCCTGTGCTGCTTAAAGTATCGGGCAATATCCAGAACACCAATGTGGATGCACAGCTTCTGCTGGATCGTGCCATGCTCGACGATCTTGAGAGTCGTGCGCTGGTGACCGATACCCCGTGGCATAGCCAGGCCAGCCGTTTCGAGGGGCCGCTGCTCCGCAGCGTGCTGGAATCCGCCGGTGTCACCGCCGACAGCATTCGCGTGCACGCCTTGAACGGCTTCGTGGCCGATATCCCGGTCTCCGATGCCTATCGCTATGACGTCATCCTTGCCATGAAGCAGGACGGCGAAGCGATGTCGGTGCGAAACTTCGGCCCGCTGTTTGTGTTGTACCCTTTCGATGATCATCCAGAACTACTTAACGAGTCGGTCCAGTTTCGTTCGGTGTGGCAGGTAGATGCCATCGAGGTCCCGTGATCAATGTCACCGGGAGATCGGTCGAAGGCCATCAGGAGGCAAGGCAGGGAGTGCAGCGCCCCAATACCATAGTGAGTGATCCCGGTGTGTCGGCTGGTGTCGACCCGAACATTCTGCCAGCAGATTCCCGACCCAAGGAGGAGGGTGCTCGGCGCATCCGTTCCGTATGCGACGCTATCCTCTGAGACTGGTATTCAGTGCCGTGGCGGCACTGACCTTCTTTGCCGCCGCCATGGTGGTGATCGGTCTGGTCGCCTGGCGCCATGACAATCTTTCCCACCAGGTGGTGGAGGATATCACCTGGCATTCCTACAAGCTGGACCGAGACGTGGTGTTGCTGCGCAATCACCTGTTGTTCGGGGAGCATGGACCCGAACAGCTGGCCGGCTTCAGGCTCGAGTTCGATCTGTTGTTCAGTCGACTGAACCTGTTTCGCCACAGCGACATTCACGATCTGGTCGAGGAGGCTCCGGCCGCGCGTCGCCAACTGTCGATCATCATCAGCCTGATGCAGGACCTGGATGCCGAGGTCAGTGCCCTGGCGTCCCTCGATAGCGAGGCAGAGGCCGTTCTTGACCAGCATCTTGCCGCGCTATCCACCGAGACCGAAAGGTTGATCATGGCCGTCAATGGCCATCTGGCCGAGATCAATACCGCAGAGCGTGTTCGTCTGCAGCGACTGTACCTGTTGCTGCTGGTGATGATCCTCGGTATGAGCCTGGCCGGAGGGGTCATGCTTGCCGTGCTTTTCAAGGAAGCCCGTGACAACGAGGCCTCGCGCAAGGCACTGGAGACGCTGAGCGGCGAACTGGAAATCAGTGCCCGGCGCGCCCAGTCCGCCAGTCAGGCCAAGTCCGACTTTCTGGCCACGGTGAGCCACGAGATCCGCACGCCGCTCAACGGCGTCATCGGCATGAGCGAACTGTTGCGTGATCTCGAACTGTCGGAGCCCGCCAGCCGCTACTCGCACACCATTCATGACAGCGCCCGCCAGTTGATGGGCATGATCGATGACATCCTCGACTTCTCCAAGATCGAGGCAGGACGCATGGAGCTGGATGTTCAGCCGGTGGCACTCGATGCCTTGATCGAAGATGCCCTGGAGCTGTTTCGTCCGCGCGCACTCGACAAGCGGTTGCGCTTGCTTGGCCACGTGGACGAGACGCTGCCGGCACGACTCCAGGGGGACCCAGGCCGGCTTCGGCAGGTGCTGCTCAACCTGCTGGCCAACGCCATCAAGTTTACCGACCGCGGCATGGTGAGGCTGTCGGTAGCGCCTGTGGACGAGGGCTGGGTGCAGTTCGACGTGGTGGATACCGGTCAGGGTGTCGAGGCGTCGTTGTTGCCTCAGTTGTTCGAGCCCTTCCGTCAGGGCGATGCCTCCGTCGCCCGGCGCTATGGCGGCACCGGTCTGGGCCTCGCGATTTCCAAGCGCCTGGTAGTAGCCATGGGCGGCGAGATAGGGGTCGATAGCCGCCGAGGCAAGGGCAGTCGCTTCTGGTTCCGATTGCCGCTGGTGCCCTGTGACGAACCCCGCCGTCAACCGCTGACGGTGGCCAGGGCGCGCGCCCATCCCAAACAGCTCGCCGAGGCGGATCTGCTGGTGGTGGAAGACAATCTGGTCAACCAGGAAGTGGCGATCGCGATGCTGGAACGCCTCGGCTGTTCGGCTACCCTGGCTTCCTGCGGCAAGGAAGCGCTGGCTCTCTGCTCACAGCGCCGTTTTGACCTGATATTGATGGATGTCCAGATGCCTGACCTCGATGGTCGCGAGGTCACCCGACGCCTTCGCAGCTTTTCCGACTGGCGTAGTGAGGTTCCCGTGGTGGCGATGACCGCTGGTGGCGCCAGTCACGATGAGTCGGACTGCATGGCCGCCGGCATGAACGACTATCTGACCAAGCCGCTGTTGATGGGCACGCTGCTGATGGTGCTCAAGCGCCACCTGCTGGGAGAGTCCGAGACCTCGACGACTCCGAGGGGTATCACCTCACTGATCAATGCCGATACGCTCGATGCCCTGGACGAAGGACTTGGGGGCGAGCGCCGGGATGCTCTGGTGGACCTGTTCGGGCGACAGGCGCGCGAACGCTTGCCGGAGATCCAGAGCGCCTACCGGCGAGGCGAGGAGGAGCCGCTGGCCCAACTGGCCCATCAGCTCAGGGGCGAGGCCGCCGGCGTCGGCGCCATGGCCCTGGCCGAGGCGGCGCGAGCGCTGGAGCGTTGTGCCCTGGATGGCTGCATCGAGGATGCCAGAGGCGTCATCGATGCGCTGCCTGAGCTGCTTGAACGCACCCTGGCGGCCTTTGCCCGCAGCGAGAGGCGCGCCTCCCAGACCTGAGGTCGGCTTCGGCGTCCCGCTGTGTTGCTGAGCTCTACTGTTCAGTGGTCGTGGGAAAGTGCCGTTTCAGTTGCCTTGGGGACGGGGACGCCGCCAGCGCGGATGTCGTGGCACCACCACCCGTTGGGCCCGGTACTCACCCCGCACCGCATCCATCGCCAGCGCCAGGGCCTGCTCGGCGATGCCCCGATGATCCTGGACGGCGGAGTTGACCGCCAGCGGC
The DNA here is from genome assembly GCF_040070555.1 of Halomonas sp. H10-59. NCBI lineage: Bacteria > Pseudomonadati > Pseudomonadota > Gammaproteobacteria > Oceanospirillales > Halomonadaceae > Halomonas > Halomonas sp. H10-59. The sequence continues at coordinate 3,627,339 of NZ_CP098828.1, read as the reverse complement.
AGGAAGTCCAGCAGGCGGTTGTCGCCGAAACTCGCCATGGCCAGACGCGGGGGCAGGCCGCCGCGTGCAATCAATTCGTCCAGGGCGCCTTCCAGCAGAATGTAGGACGCGGTTACCAGGGCGTCGGGCAGTCCCTTCTTGTCGATGTAGTCAGCCAGCAGCCTGGCGCCTTCCTCGCGGGCATAGTGGTCGCCGCTTTCCAGGGTGCACTCGAGCTCGCGTCCCTTTACGCCTGCGCGGAAGCCGGCGCGGCGCTCTTCGGTGATCGAAAGGTGCGGCACCGCATCGAGCCATAGCACGCTCTTGACTGCCGGCGTCATCAGCGAGCGTGTGAGCTGTTCGGCGGCCTCGCGGTCGTTGCTGACGACGCTGGCGAAGCTCGCTTCGGGCAGGCCCCTGTCGATGGCGATGATCGGCAGACCCTCATTCATCAATTCGGTATAGAAGGACGCCGGCTGCGCCAGACAGCTTGCCACGATCAGCGCCTCGCAGCGTTGGGCGCGCAGTGACAGGGCCAGGTCCCGCTCGCTGTCGGGCTGGTCGTCGGAGCCGACGATCAGCAGCTGGTAGCCCTGGGCCCGCGCTCCGCGTTCCAGGTGCTTGGCCAGGCGGGCGTAGCTGGAGTTTTCCAGGTCCGGCACGATCAGCCCCAGGATGCGGCTGCTGCCGCGCCGCAGGGCCGCCGCCTGGGCATCGACACGGTAGCCATGCTCCGCCACCACCGCCATCACTCGGTCCACGGTGTCCTGACGAATACGGCGCTCCCTGGCCTTGCCATTGACGATGTAGCTGGCGGTGGTGCGGGAAACGCCGGCCAGGCGGGCAATTTCGGCCAAGGTCATGCGGGTGTCTCCATTGAAGGCGTCGGGCGTGGTCACGGCGACAAGGTGTCAATTCCCTCTAGTCTACCTGGCATGGCAGCAGTGTCCCCCTGCCAAAGTCGTAGCTTTTGCGACTTGCCATGTGCGCTGAATCGTACCAGCATTGTGGCATGGTGAGGTGACACGATTCAGCTTTCGAGCAATTTGCATTTGCCGAAGCCAGGTGATCCCAGCATCCGGCGTGCGCTGTATCTGTTGCATCCCGGCAGTGCCGGGGCGCTGGACCTCCTCGCCGACACCGTTCAACCGATACCGGTGAGGAAACGCTGCACCTCACCCAGGAGAGCCCTTCATGCTGACGCTGAACGCCGACGACATCCTGCTGGATTGTCGTGCCGAGAGCTGGCGCCACGCCCTCGACGCCGCCTTTGACACCCTGAAGGCGGCCAGCCTGGTCGATGACGGCTACCGCCAGGGCCTGGTCGATCGGGAGTCCCAGTCCTCTACCTGGCTTGGCAATGGCATCGCCATCCCCCACGGCACCCCCGAGAGTCGAGGCGCGGTGCGTCGCACCGGGGTGCGGGTGCTGCAGTTCCCCGAGGGCGTGCGCTGGCACGACGGCAACCTCGTTCATGTATTGGTGACCATCGCCGCCCAGAGTGACGAGCACCTGGATATCCTCAGAAGCCTGACCCACGTGCTCGACCGGGACGGTGTCTCCGAACGCCTGGCCCAGGCGAGCAGCGCCGAGGAGATCACCGAGCTGCTGGCTCGGCCGGTGGTTCGCCCGCGACTGGACCAGGACACCCTGGTGCTGGGCCATCGCGCCGACGACCTGCTCGATCTGGCGCTGGCCGGGGCTCAGCGGCTGCGCCAGCTGGCATTGGTCGATACCGCCTATCTTGCCGAGATGGTCACCTCCATGCCGACGCACCTGGGACGGGGGCTGTGGCTTACGTCCAGCGAAGCCGGCGTGTCCACGCCGGCACTCGCTGCGGTGACGCCGGCCAAGCCCGTCCAGCATCAGGGCAGCGACGTCGAGGCGGTGTTGTGCCTGGCCTCCCATGGCGAGGCTGGACGCCCGCTGGCCGACGCCATCGTGTCGCTGGTGGCGTCACTGGATGAGTCCGACGCCGCCCATCTGCGCGAGCGGGACGCCGACGACTGGCTGGCGCTGCTGGCTGGCGAAGGTGGCTCGGCCCAGAGTCGTCGCGTACGCCTGCTCAACGCCCATGGGCTTCACGCGCGTCCGGCCAAGGTGCTGGTCCAGAAGGCACGCGAAAGCGGGGTCGCCGTGCAGGTGCGCCTGGCCGAGGGCAGCGGACGCCCGGTGTCGGCGGCGTCGCTGACCAAGGTGATCGGTCTTGGTGCCAGACGAGGACAGGAGCTGATCCTGTCGGCGCGAGGCGAGGGTGCCGAACAGGCGCTGACATCGCTGGTCGAGGCGATCAACGATGGTCTGGGGGAGCAGGTGACGCCACTGGCGTCTTCGGCTGTGTCGCAAGGCGAAGCCGAGCAGGCGGTCACGGAGCCGGTGGCGGCAAGCATGCCGCCCGCCGACCAGCCGCTGGAAGCGGTGGCCGCATCGCCGGGACTCGCGGTGGCGCCGCTTTTCGTGATCAAGACCCCGGACTTCGACTATCCCCGCGAGGCGGCGGACCCCGCCTTGGAGCGACAGCGCCTCGAGCGGGCCATCGCCCAGGGCGGCGAGCAGCTCAAGGCCCTGATCGCCCGGACCGCCGGAGGCGAGGTCGCCGCCATTCTGTCGATGCATGAGGAAATGCTCGAAGACCCGGAACTGGCCCAGGCCGCGCGCGAGGGCATCGACGAGGGGCTTTCCGCCGAGGCCGCCTGGTGGCAGGCAATCGACGTCGCCGCCCGCGCCCAGGAACAGCTGGCCGATCGCCTGCTGGCCGAACGAGCCGCGGATCTGCGTGACGTCGGCCGTCGTGTGCTGGGTATCCTGTGCGACGTCGAGCTGCCCGAGCCGCCGGCCGTGCCTTACCTGCTGGTGACCGACGATATCGGTCCGTCCGATGTCGCCCGCCTGGACACCGAGCGGGTCCGCGGCATCCTCACCGCCCGGGGCGGCGCCACCGCCCACAGCGCGATACTGGCCCGGGCACTAGGGATACCGGCGGTAGTCGGTGCCGGTGCCGGCGTGCTGGCGCTCGAAAATGGCACCGAGATGCTGCTCGACGGTGACGAAGGCTGGGTCGTGCCGGCACCCTCGCAAGCGCGTCGCGAGCGCTTCGAGGCGCGCATGGAAGCGCTGGAGGCGCTCAAGGCACGTGCCTGGGACGCTCGCTTCGAGGACGCCCGGACCGAGGATGGTACCCGCGTGGAGGTGGTCGCCAACCTGGGCAATACCGCCCACGCCCGCGACGCCGTATCGCGCGGCGCCGAGGGGGTGGGGCTGCTGCGTACCGAGTTTTTGTTCATGGCCCACGCCTCGCTGCCGGACGTGGAGACCCAGGAGCGCGAATATCGCGAAGCCCTGGATGCTCTGGACGGCCGCCCGCTGGTGGCGCGGACCCTGGACGTGGGTGGCGACAAGCCGCTGGCTTACTGGCCACTGCCCCAGGAGGACAACCCCTTCCTCGGCCTGCGTGGCATTCGTCTGGCCCTCAGGCGTCCCCAGGTGCTGCGCGATCAGTTCAGCGCCCTGGTGAAGGCCGCCGACGGCCGGCCGCTGCGCATCATGCTGCCCATGGTCAAGGACCTGGATGAGTTCCGCGCCGCCCGTGCGATCTTCGATGAGGTGCTGCGCGAACTCGGCGTCAGCCGAGACGGCGACCGCCTGCAGCTGGGCGTGATGATCGAGGTGCCGTCCTGCGCGCTGCTGGCGCCGAGCCTGGCGCCCGAGGTCGACTTCTTCTCCATCGGCACCAACGACCTGACCCAGTACACCCTGGCCATCGACCGTGGTCATCCTGAGCTTTCCGGGGAGTCCGACGGCCTGCACCCGGCCGTGCTGCGGCTGATCCAGATGACCGTCCAGGCGGCCCATGCCCATGGCAAGTGGGTCGGCGTGTGCGGTGAGCTGGCCAGCGACCGCCAGGCGATCCCTGTGCTGGTTGGCCTCGGCATCGACGAGCTGTCGGTGAGCGCCCGCCAGGTACCCATGGTCAAGGCACGCCTGGCGTCGGTCTCCACCACCCGGGCCCGGGAACTCGCCGCCCTGGCATTGGCCGCTCCCACCGCCCGGGACGTGCGCAGAGAGCTGGAGGCGAACCAATGAGCGAGATATCCGGCAATGCCGTCAAGCCACCGGTGCTGACCATTTCGGCCAACCCGGCGCTGGACCTGTCTGTCGCCGTGGACCGGCTGACGCCAGGTGCGCTGCACCGCGCCGAGTCAGTCGAGCTGACCGCCGCCGGCAAAGGCGTCAACATGGCGCGGGTGCTCGCCGCCCTGGGCCACCCGGTCTGTGTCACCGGCTTTCTGGGCAGTGACAACGACTCGGCCTTCGTCGATGCCTTCGCCGAGATGGGGGTCGAGGACGCCTTTGTGCGATTGCCCGGCGCCACCCGCATCAACACCAAGCTGAGCGAGGCCGACGGTCGCGTCAGCGATATCAATGCGCCGGGACTCAGCGTCGATGCCGACGCCTGGCAGCGCCTGATCGCCACCATCGAGGCGCGCCTGACGACGCCTGCGCTGCGCCCCGCCGCGGTAATGATCGGCGGCAGCCAGCCACCGGGAGTCGGCGCTTCGGCGCTGGCCGAACTGATCACTCGGATCAAGGCCACCGGCGTACCCGTGTGGGTGGACACCAGCGGCGAGGCGCTCAAGGCAGCGGTCAAGGCGGGGGCCGACGCGGTGAAGCCCAACCTGGAGGAGCTGGCCGACTGGGCGGATCGTGACATTGCAACAGACGTCGACGTTCAGCGTGCAGCCCTTGAGCTTTACGCCGCCGGCGTCGGCGACGTGCTGATTTCCGCCGGTGCCGACGGTGTGACCTGGCTGGGCCCGCATGGCCTGTGGCAGTCGCTGCCTCCTGCGGTCAGGGTGGCCAATACCGTATGTGCCGGCGATACCCTGTTTGCCGCCATGCTGCACGGCGTGCTGTGCGAGGCGCCTGTGGAACAGGCGCTGAGGTTTGCCACGGCGCTGTCCGCCGAGGCGGTGCGCCACACCGGCGTGGGCCGGGCCGACGCCTCCGATTTCTCCGACCTTCTTTCCGACACCAGGGTGCGGCGCCTCAATGACGTCGAAGCCCGGGGAGTACTTGCATGAACGTGATCCTGTTGACGACCTGCCCCGGCGGCAGCGTCACGAGCTACCTGGCCGCCCAGCGCCTGACCCCTGCCGCCGAGGCCAAGGGCTGGCAGCTCTCCACCGAGGTGCACTCGAGCCTGGCACCGGTCGAGACCCTGTCCCACCAGACGCTGGCCGCGGCCGAGCTGGTGATCGCGGTGGGCGAACCCATCGCCGGGGCCCACCGCTTCAGCGGCAAGCGCCTGTATCGTGGCAGCCTGGAAGATGCCCTGAGCGACCCGTCGGACTTTCTCGAGCGGGCGGCCCGCGACGCCCAGGTGTTTACCCCCCTCAACGATGAGGCGGCCAGCGCTTCAGGGAATGGCCCCGTGGCTGCAGACGTCAGCGACGAGGCGCGCATCGTCGCGGTGACCGCCTGTCCCACCGGGGTCGCCCACACCTTCATGGCCGCCGAGGCACTGGCCGAGGCCGGGCGTGGGCTCGGCCATCAGGTACGCGTCGAGACCCAGGGCTCGGTGGGCGCCCAGGACCAGTTGACCGACGACGAGATCGCCCAGGCGGATCTGGTCATCCTGGCCTGCGATATCGAGGTCGATCCCACCCGCTTTGCCGGCAAGCGGATCTACCGCACGTCCACCGGCAACGCGTTGAAGAAGTCGCGCCAGACCATCGAGACAGCGCTGGTCGAGGCCCAGGTGGAAAGCGCGGATGGCGGCGCCAGGGCCGAGTCTGCCAAGAGCTTCAAGGAGAAGGGCGTCTACAAGCACCTGCTGACCGGAGTGTCCTTCATGCTGCCCATGGTGGTGGCCGGGGGCCTCTTGATCGCGCTGTCCTTCGTCTTCGGCATCGAGGCCTTCAAGGAGGAGGGCACCCTGCCTGCCGCCTTGATGGAGATCGGTGGGGGCACCGCCTTCGCCCTGATGGTGCCGGTGCTGGCTGGCTATATCGCCTATTCCATCGCCGATCGGCCCGGCATTGCCCCGGGCATGATCGGCGGCATGCTGGCGTCGAACATCGGTGCCGGCTTTATCGGCGGTATCCTGGCGGGCTTTCTGGCCGGCTACGTGGCCAAGGCGGTGACCCGCTACGTCAAGCTGCCTTCCAGCGTCGAGTCGCTCAAGCCGATCCTGATCATCCCGCTGGTCGCAAGTCTGGTCACCGGTCTGGTGATGATCTATGTGGTCGGTGAGCCGGTGGCCGGGGTGCTCGAGGCACTGACCGCCTTCCTCGAGAGCATGGGCTCCACCAATGCGGTGCTGCTGGGGATTCTGCTCGGGGCGATGATGTGCTTCGACCTGGGGGGACCTGTCAACAAGGCGGCCTACACCTTCGGGGTGGGCCTGCTCGCCTCCGAGACCTACGCCCCCATGGCGGCGATCATGGCCGCCGGCATGGTGCCGGCGATCGGCATGGGCATCGCCACCTTCGTCGCCGGGCGCAAGTTTGCCGACCCCGAGCGCGAGGCCGGCAAGGCCTCCTTCGTGCTGGGGCTGTGCTTCATCAGCGAGGGCGCGATTCCCTTCGCCGCCAAGGACCCGCTGCGGGTGATTCCCATCAGCATGCTGGGCGGCGCCATCACCGGAGCCATCTCGATGCTGGTGGGCGCCAAGCTGATGGCCCCCCACGGCGGCGTATTCGTGCTGTTGATTCCAAATGCGATTACTCCAGTGTTGTGGTACCTGCTGGCGATCGTCGCGGGCTCGCTGGTGACCGGGCTCGGCTACGCCGCCATCAAGCGCGGCGAGGCAGCTTCCATGCCGGTGGGCGAGGGGGCCTGATATGGGGGGCTCGGCACTCACCGGCGGTTGACGGCCAGCAAGGTGCAGGTGGCGCCCTGGGTGCCTCTCACTGGTGCACGATGAAGGGTATTGCTCAATGGCCCGGCCTTATAGGTCGGGCCATTTTTTTTGTTCTTGACCCTTTAACGAAATGATCGACTGGTATTTTGCTGGATTCTCAGTAAAAAGACGGAAAAATTCCGAGCGCATGGCATAATGGCGCGCTTCTTGCCTCATGCTAGGCAGGACCCGGAGCAGGTGGCGACCCCACCTCAGCCGGGACAGGGCCTTACCGGGCCCAGGCGGCCCCCACCCGGGGCCTGACAAGGACGACCGTTTTCTTGTGAAGGCCGGCGAAAGTCGGCGCGAGCAGGCACGAGGCGGTACGTCCGATTGATGAGGAGATCCCATGTCAAGCGAACCCGTGACTCTCATGGTGGCCCGCCGCGTGGCGCGTGGACGCTACCGCGACTTCACCCTGTGGCTCGATGAAGGCCGCGAGCTGGCGGCGGACTTTCCCGGCTATCTCGGCTCCGGCATCCTGGCGCCGCCCCCCGGCGACGACGAGTATCAGATCATCTTTCGCTTTCAGGACACCGATACCCTCGCACGCTGGGAGCATTCCGCCTCGCGCCGTGCCTGGCTCGAGCGTGGTGCCGGCCTGTTCGAGGCCCCCCAGGAGCGGCGTGCCCTGGGACTCGACAGCTGGTTCACCAGCCCCGGCCCCAGGGTGCCGCCGCGCTGGAAGCAGGCGATCGCCATCTGGCTGGCGTTCTTCCCGGTGTCGCTGATGTTCCAGTGGCTGCTGGGCGATACCCTGGCGACCTTGCCGCTGGTTCCTCGGGTACTCGCCAGCACCCTGATGCTGACCCCGGTGATGGTGTTCCTTTTCATCCCCCTGTCTACCCGCCTGCTGGCGCCCTGGCTTCAGGCGCCGCCCGGACGTGGCGCTCGCCTGAGCCTGCGTCTGCGCCGCAGCTGAGGCTGACAGGCGGCCCTCCCGGCTCGCATTGAGTCTGGCCACTGCTCGCGCCTACACTCAGGTCATGCGGCGTTGCCGCGGATCTTGAGGACAGCCCATGGGCAGTGCGAGCACGGCGCCCCGCGTGGAAGGCGACATCACCGCGCGGGAGCGCCCTACACCAGAACAACAAGAGCTTGCGTCGCTGGGACTCAAGGTGGCGGCCAGCCGCCACCCCAAGGCCGAACAGGCGGCTCGTGAGCTGCATCACGAGCTCTATCATCCCGACCTGGGTTTCGTGCTGTTCTTCGTCAGCGCCGAATACGCGCTGGGCCCCCTGGCCCAGGCCCTGGAGTCGACCTTCGGTGGGCTGCCGCTGGCGGGTTGCACCACGGCGGGCGAGATCACCCCGCTGGGGTACGAGCGCGGGTCCATCGTCGCCATCGGGTTCGATCGCCGTCATTTTGGTGTGGCCACCACCCTGCTCGAGGACCTCGAGAGCGTCTCCCTGATCGACGCCCAGCGTCGGGTGGAGTCGCTTCTGGCCACCGCCAGGGGGCATCTGGATGGCGAGGCCTTCGCGCTGACCCTGCTCGATGGGCTGTCGGCCAGCGAAGAGCAGGTGCTGACCACTCTGGACGCTGCCCTGGGGGGGATCCCGAGCTTCGGTGGCTCGGCCGGGGACGACAACCGACTGGCGCATACCCACGTGTTTGCCGGTGGGCGCTTTCACAGCGCGGCGGCGGTGGTGGTGCTGATCACCACCCACCATCCCTTCGAGGTGTTCTCGACCCATCACCTGGCGGCACGCCGTGACAAGCTGGTGGTCACCCGCGCCGACCCTGCGGGCCGGCGCGTGCTGGAGCTCAATGCCCTGCCCGCGGTGGACGAGTACGCCCGGCTGGTCGGGGTCTTGCCAAGCGAGCTCGATGAGGGCGTGTTTGCCCGCCACCCGTTGGCGGTCAAGCTGGGCGACGCCTACTACGTCCGCTCGATCCAGCGTGCCAACGCCGACGGTAGCCTCAGCTTCTACTGCGCGGTGGAGACCGGCATCGTGCTGACCGCCATGGCCGGCACGCCGATTCTCGAGGCCCTCGACGATACCCTGGGGGGCCTTCAGCGCCGACTGGGGCGACCTCAGTTGATCATCGGCTGTGACTGCTTTCTCAGGCGTCTGGAGTTCGAGGCGCTCGAGCAGATCGACGACGCCTCCGAACGACTTTCCAAGGCCTCGGTGGTGGGCTTCAACACCTACGGCGAGCAGCACCACGGCATGCATATCAACCAGACCTTCACGGGGGTGGCGATTGGATCTGGTCGGTGAGCCAAGGCAGGATCGCGCCAGCAGTGCACTGGAACAGGAACTGCTGGAGGAAAACCATCGGCTGCGCCGGATCTGCCAGGCGCTGATCGAGCGGGTCGAGTCCGCCGGGGCGGGCGGGGCACCCTATGGTGCCTTCGAGCACGCGGTGCTGCTCGCCGAGCAGGTGCGCGAGCGCACCGAGACCCTGCACCGTACCCTGGATGAACTGGCCGAAACCAATGCCCGTCTGGAGGAGGCCCGGCGCGACGCCGAGGCCGCCAATGCCTCCAAGACCCGCTTCCTGGCGGCGGTCAGCCACGACCTGCTGCAGCCGCTCAACGCCGCGCGGCTGTTTGCCAGCGCCCTGGAAGTGCGAAAGTTGCCTGAAGAATCCGGTCGTCTGGTGCAGCGAATCGATCGCTCGCTCAGCGACGTGGAATTGCTGCTGGGGACCCTGGTCGACATCTCGCGACTGGATGCCGGGGTGTTGACCCCGGATGTGGCCCCCTTCGCCGTCTCGCAACTGCTGGATGCGCTCGCCGAGGAATTTCGTCAGATGGCCGGCGCCCGAGGGCTGGCGTTTCGCTATGTGCCCAGTTCCGCCTGGGTCGAGTCCGACCTGGCGCTGCTTGCCCGGGTGATTCGCAACCTGATGTCCAACGCCGTGCGCTACACCGAGTCGGGGCGGGTGCTGCTCGGCTGTCGCAGACGTCGGGTCGGCCAGCAGTACTGGCTCGAGATCCTGGTGGGGGATACCGGTCCGGGCATCGACGAGGCTCGCCGTGACGAGATATTTCTGGAGTTTCGCCGCGGCAACGCCGCAGCCCCGGGGCAGGAGCGCGGGCTGGGGCTGGGGCTTGCCATCGTCGATCGCATCGCCCGCCTGCTCGATCACCCCATCACCCTCAATAGCCGACCCGGCCAGGGCGCCCAGTTCTCGGTAAGCGTGCCCTGCGCTCGCCCGGCGCGTGCGGTGGCCCCGTCGGCCTCGACCCTGCAGCAGGCCGGCACGCGTCAACTGCAGAGTACCGAGGTATGGGTGCTGGACAACGATCCCGCCATCCTCGAGGGCATGAGCGCGCTGCTGGGTGGCTGGGGATGTCGGGCGCGCCTGGCGTCGCGAGTGGTTGAACTGGAACAGAGCCTGGCCGAGCGTCACGAGACACAGGGCATGGATAGGCAGTCGCCAACGGTGGTGATGATCGACTACCACCTGTCCAGCGACGAAGAAGATGGTCTGGCCCTGGCGCAGCGCCTGGCCGGCTCTCATATAGACCTGGCCCCGATACTGATCACCGCCAACCACGACGCCGAGATCAAGCGGCGTTGTCGTGAGCTTGGCTTCCCCTGTCTACTGAAGCCGCTGAAGCCTCTGCGCCTGCGTCAGGCACTGATGCACCTGCTCGACGCCGGTTGAGCAGGCTTGCGCCGGTCAGCGAGATGTTCTGCCTTCTAGCGCACCCGCCGCCTGGCCAGGCAGGCCAGCAGGGTGGACTCGTCGGCTGCCAGGATCGCCTGAACACGGCTGCCGACGCCAAGCTTCTTGAGGATCGCCGAGACGTGGGTCTTGACCGTGGTCTCGGCGATATCGAGCTCGCGGGCGATGACCTTGTTGGAGGCGCCGCGAATCAGCAGGGACAGCACCTCGAGCTGCTTGACCGTCAACTGCTCGAGCGCGCCTGCATCGGCTGGACCCGTCACCCCCTGTGTCGCCCCCTGCGTCGCAGGCGGGGCACTCGAGGCTTCGGCCGGGCGACGCATGATCTCGGCGGGCAAATAGATCTGGCCGTCGAGGATCTGCTTGATCGCCGCCAGCAGGTCCGGGCGTGGCGTGGACTTCGGCAGGTACCCGATGGCGCCCAGATCCAGGGCGCCTAGCACCGTGGCGCGCTCGCTTTCGGCCGACAGCACCGCCACCGGCACCGCCGGAAAGGCCCGGCGCAGTTCGCGCAGTCCGTCCAGGGCCGAGGCGTCAGGCAGATTCAAGTCCAGCAGCACCAGGTCGACGTCGTCGTCGGCGTCGAGGGCGCTGGTCAGCGCGGCGAAGCAGTCCGCCTCGCGCAGCTCGGTGCCGGGGAGGCCCGATTGAATGACCGCGGCAATGGCGTCGCGAAAGAGCGGGTGATCGTCAGCCACCATCAGGCTGTGCATGTCTGGCGTCCCGGTTGTCTGTGTCCTTGGTCGGTCTCCTACCGAAGGAGGAGACGCTCTCCTGCCAGGGCAGTATGTCGCAAGCCAGTTTCCTGACCAAGACTGGAGTGGCAGACAACTACAACATCCTTTCCAAGGAGACACGCCATGATCTACGCCAACCCCGGACAACCCGACGCCGTGGTCAGCTTCGACGAGCGCTACGGCAACTATATCGGCGGCGAGTTCGTCGCCCCGGTCAAGGGCCAGTACTTCGACAACGTAAGCCCGGTCAACGGCCAGGTGTTCTGCCAGATCCCCCGCTCCGGCGCCGAGGATATCGACAAGGCGCTGGACGCCGCCCATGGGGCAGCGCCGGCCTGGGGGCGCACGTCCGCCGGCGAGCGCAGCAACATCCTCTTGAAGATCGCCGAGCGCATCGAGGCCAACCTGGAGGCGCTGGCGGTGGCCGAGTGCTGGGACAACGGCAAGGCGGTGCGTGAAACCCTGAACGCCGACATTCCGCTGGCGGTGGACCACTTCCGCTACTTCGCCGGCTGCATTCGTGCTCAGGAAGGCACCGCCGCCGATATCGACGCCAACACCGTGGCCTATCACTTCCACGAGCCACTCGGCGTCGTCGGCCAGATCATCCCCTGGAACTTTCCGCTGCTGATGGCCACCTGGAAACTCGCGCCTGCGCTGGCCGCCGGCAACTGCGTGGTGCTCAAGCCCGCCGAGCAGACCCCGGCTTCGATCCTCAAGCTGATGGAGGTGATCGGTGACCTGCTGCCTCCCGGCGTGGTCAACGTGGTCAACGGCTTCGGCGCCGAGGCGGGGGAGGCCCTGGCCACCAGCAAGCGCATCGCCAAAATCGCCTTTACCGGTTCCACCCCGGTGGGCTCGCACATCCTCAAGTGCGCTGCCGACAACATCATTCCTTCTACCGTGGAGCTTGGCGGCAAGTCGCCCAACATCTACTTCGCCGACATCATGAACGCCGAGCCGGAGTTCATCGACAAGGCCGCCGAGGGGCTGGTGCTGGCCTTCTTCAACCAGGGTGAGGTGTGCACCTGCCCGTCGCGGGCGCTGATCCAGGAGAGCATCTACGAGCCGTTCATGGCCAAGGTGATGGAGCGGGTCACCACCATCAAGCGTGGCAACCCGCTGGACACCGAGGTGCAAGTCGGCGCCCAGGCCTCCAAGGAGCAGTTCGACAAGATCATGTCCTACATGGACGTGGCCCGGGAGGAAGGCGCCGAGTTCCTGACCGGTGGCAACCAGGCCAAGCTCAATGCCGATCTGGACACCGGCTACTACATCGAGCCGACGCTGCTCAAGGGCAACAACAAGATGCGCGTCTTCCAGGAAGAGATCTTCGGCCCGGTGGTGGCGGTGACGACCTTCAAGGATGAGGAAGAAGCCCTGGCGATTGCCAACGACACCGAATTCGGCCTTGGCGCCGGCGTCTGGAGTCGTGACATCAACGTGGCCTTCCGCATGGGGCGTGGCATCCAGGCCGGTCGCGTATGGACCAACTGCTACCACCAGTATCCCGCCCACGCCGCCTTCGGTGGCTACAAGAAGTCCGGCGTCGGTCGCGAGACCCACAAGATGGCACTCGAGCATTACCAGCAGACCAAGAACCTGCTGGTGAGCTACGACACCAATCCCCTCGGTTTCTTCTAACGGGAGTCGATCCGGGCCCGGTACCACCGGGCCCGGGAAGCTTCACCCCAGCGGCCTGACGCCGTTTGACTCTCAGCGCCGCTACCGTTCACCGGGTGTCCCCGGACACCTTTCTCCTCTGTACCGTCCTTCCTTGATAGCGGGCGGATAGAGACCCTTTTTGCCCGGATCAGGGCAAGGAGCACAACAATGCAAAGCACCATGGAAGCCGCCGTCGTTCGTCAGTTCGGTCAGCCCTTGACCCTCGAGGAGGTCGAGGTGCCGCGTCCCGCCAGGGGCGAGGTTCTGGTCAAGATCGCCGCCTCCGGGGTCTGCCACACTGACCTGCATGCCGCCCACGGCGACTGGCCGGTCAAGCCCAATCCGCCGTTTATTCCCGGCCATGAAGGCGTCGGCGAGATCGCCGCGGTGGGTGAAGGCGTCAGCCACGTCAAGGAAGGCGATCGGGTGGGGATTCCCTGGCTGTACAGCGCCTGCGGCCACTGCGAGCACTGCCTGGGTGGCTGGGAGACCCTGTGCGAGTCCCAGCAGAACACCGGCTACTCGGTCAACGGTGGCTTCGCCGAGTACGCCATCGCCGACGCCGGCTTCGTCGGCCATCTGCCGAGCAACGTCGGCTTCGTCGAGATCGCCCCGGTACTTTGCGCCGGTGTCACCGTCTACAAGGGCCTGAAGATGACCGATACCCGCCCGGGGCAGTGGGTGGTGATCTCTGGCATCGGTGGTCTTGGCCATATGGCGGTGCAGTACGCAGTGGCCATGGGCCTGAACGTGGCGGCGGTGGACGTGGCCGACGACAAGCTGGAGCTGGCACGACGGCTCGGCGCCACGGTCACCGTCAACGCCTTGAAGGAGGACCCGGTGGCGGCGATCAAGCGGGACATCGGCGGCGCCCACGGGGCCCTGGTCACGGCGGTCTCGCCGAAGGCCTTCGAACAGGCCCAGGGCATGGTCCGGCGTGGTGGCACCATCGCCTTGAACGGCCTGCCGCCGGGAGACTTTCCGCTTCCGATCTTCGATACCGTGCTCAACGGCATCACCGTGCGAGGCTCCATCGTCGGTACCCGCCAGGACCTTCAGGAGGCGCTGGACTTTGCCGGTGAAGGCAAGGTCAAGGCCACCGTGTCCACCGACCGTCTGGCCAATATCAACGACATCTTCGGCCGCATGATCGATGGCAAGATCGAGGGCCGGGTGGTGCTCGATATGCAGGGCTAAGTTGACTGAGCAGCAGCGGTCGATGCAGCAGGGCGGCGACACCGGGTGTCGCTGCCCTGTCATCTTGATGTGATGTCCTTGTCATCCTTGCCTACGCTGGTGTCGCGGCACCATCCATGGCATCTCGAACCCGCAAGGAGCCGACCGCATGAGTACCGACCATCACGTTCCTCTGGCCCTGGAGGCCGTCATCTTCGACTGGGCCGGGACCCTGGTCGACTTTGGCTCCTTCGCCCCGACCCAGGTGTTTGTCGAGGTGTTCGCCGAGATCGGTGTGGCCGTAAGCCTCGACGAAGCCCGCGGCCCCATGGGCATGAGCAAGTGGGACCATATCCGCGCCCTGTGCGATCTGCCCGACATCGCCGAGCGTTTTCGTCGGGCCTGCGGGCACTCGCCGAGCGACGAGGACGTCGACGTGCTCTATCGGCGGTTCATGCCGTTGCAGGTGGCCAAGGTGGCCGAGCATTCCGCGCCGATTCCCGGCGCGCGGGAATGTCTCGCGGGGCTACGGGGCAGAGGACTCAAGATCGGTTCCTGCTCCGGCTATCCCGCCGAGGTGCTGGCGCCGGTGCGCCGTGCGGCGCGCCAGGCGGAGCTCGAGGTGGACCACGCCGTCGCCGGTGACGAGGTGGTGCGCGGGCGACCCGGGCCGGCTCAGGCGCTGGCCAATGTGGTGGCGCTCGGTATCGGCGATGTGGCGGCTTGCGTCAAGGTCGATGATACCGCTCCCGGCATCGAGGAGGGGCGCGCCGCCGGCATGTGGACGGTGGCGGTGACCGATACCGGCAACGCCATGGGGCTGGATCTCGAGGGTTACCAAGCGACCCCGCCGGACGCGCTCGAGCGGCGCCGGCGCCACGTAGCCGAGCGACTGAGCGCCTGTCGCCCCCACTACCTGATCGCAAGCGTCGCCGAGCTTGACGGTGTGCTGGATCAGATCGCGGCTCGGCTCGCCCGGGGCGAGCGACCCCAGGCCTCGTGAAGGTCAGCTCGGGGAAAAAACGGACAGGTCGAGTGCGTGGCTGCGTCCCAGCCAGATGACGCCCTGGGTATGGTCGAAGAGGTCGTCGTCGGTGCCCAGATGCACGAAGATGTCCAGCTCGCCCCGATGGATGGCGAGCCAGGGCACGATTTCGCCGAAGGCCTCGGCCGCGAAGGATAGCTGGCAGCTCCAGCGCGGATGCGGCCCCACCGGTTGTTGATGAAAACGCCCCACCTGAACTACAAAGCGCGACTGGCATTGCTCGGCCAGGGTCCTGGCCTGGGCAAGCCCTTCGGCATCGTCGTAGTAGAGGTGGGCGTGGTAGTAGCGAATCTGCTCGACGTCGGGCATGGGACTCTCCTGGGCGCTCTGCTGATGACGTCGACAAGGATCGCGTCCCTGGCGATGCATGGCAATCGCGGTGTCACGCCCGCCTGCCCACCAGCGTTACATACCAAAGCGGCGGCCCTGGGGCCGCCGCTGTCACTTGCTCCGGCGTCGTCGGTGACGACCTTGCCGGGTCACGCTCAGGGTTCCTGGGTCGTGCCCTGGGGTGGCTCGCCGATAAAGCCCGGCATGGCCGGCGTCGGCGTGCCCTGGCGGGCGATGGCCAGGAACTGCAGGTGGCGCTCGTACTCGCCGAGCACGTCATCGATGACCTGACCCCGGGTGTAGCCATTGAGGTTCTGACCCACGCCGCCTTCGGCCAGATGCACGTCCAGGCGCAGGTAGTAGTCATCGTCCGCCGGCAGGAAGCTCGGCGTGCGCATGCGATGGGGGCGGACCTGGTAGACAAAGCTCTGCATCGCCTCGAAGTCCACCTGCAGGGTCAGCCGCGGCAGCGGTTCGCCCTCGATCTGCTCTTCGCTCAGGGTGGCCGACTGGCCGCGACGCTCGAGCTCCTCGACGAACTGTTTCAGGCCCGGGCGCAGGGCGTGCTCCATGGTCGACTCGGCACCGGCGCGGTTGGAGGTGTCCAGCGCCCGATCCAGGCGTTCCTTCCAGTTGCCGCCTTCGCCGCTGGCCGCGACCAGCTTGCGCGCGTCGGCCTTTTCCTTCTCGGTGCGCAGGGCCCGCGCGAGTCCCACCATGATGGCGAACATCACCAGCGAGAACGGCAGGGCGGTGATCACCACCGCGCTTTGCAGGGCGTCGAGGCCGCCGGCCATCAGCAGGGCGATGGTAATCAGGCCGATCACCGCCGCCCAGAAGATGCGCAGGCGGATCGGCGCGTCGTGGTTGACGTCGCGCAGAATCGAGGTGAAGTTGGCCAGCACCAGGGCGCCGGAGTCCGCCGAGGTAACGAAGAACACTACTCCGAGCAGGGTGACCACCGAGGCGGTGACGCCGATGTAGGGGTACTGCTCGAGGAAGGTGTAGATGGTGGTCTGGGGAGTGGCCAGCGCCTGCTCGCCGAGCACCGCCAGGCCGTCATTGGCGACCATGTCGATGCCGGCGTTACCGAAGATCGACATCCACGCCATCATGAAGCCCAGCGGAATCAGGAGGGCGCCAAGGGCGAACTGACGAATGGTGCGCCCGCGCGAGATGCGCGCCAGAAACAGCCCGACGAAGGGCGTCCAGGCGATCCACCAGCCCCAGAAGAAGATGGTCCACCAGCCTTTCCACTGCTGGGCGTCGCTGCCGGCGAAGGCGTAGGTGTCGAAGCTCTTGCCGACGAAGCCACTGAGATAGTCGCCGACGTTGAGCACCAGGGCGTTGAGCAGCGCCAGGGTGTCACCCTGGAACAGCACGAACAGCAGCAGGGCGGCGGCCAGCAGCATATTGAACTCGGACAGCCGGCGAATGCCCTTCTCGACGCCGGTGACCACCGAGATGGTCGCCAGGATCACCACCAGCACGATCAACACCACCTGGGTCGACAGGCTTTCGGGTACGCCGAACATGAAGCTCAGGCCGTAGTTGAGCTGGATGACGCCGATACCGAGGCTGGTGGCGATGCCGAACACGGTGGAGATCACCGCGGTGATATCGACGGCATTGCCGATGGGGCCGTAGATGCGCTTGCCCAACAGCGGATAGAGGGCGCTGCGGATGGCCAGCGGCAGGCGATGGCGATAGCTGAAGTAGGCCAGCGCCATGCCCATCAGCACGTACATGCCCCAGCCGGTCAGGCCCCAGTGGAGGAAGGTCTGAGGCACCGCCTGCCTAAGGGCGGCGGCGCTTTCCGGGGCCATGTCCGGGGGCGTCAGGTAGTGCGACAGCGGCTCGGCCACGCAGAAGAACAGAAGGTCGATACCGATGCCTGCGGCGAACAGCATCGAGGCCCAGGACAGCAGCGAGAATTCCGGGCGAGAGTGGTCCGGGCCGAGGCGAATGTTGCCGACCCGGGACAGGCTGATGACCAGCACGAACACCAGATAGGCCACGGCGGCCAGCATGTAGTACCAGCCGAAGGTGTCGTTGACCCAGGCAAGACCGCTGTCGAACAGGGCACCGGCCCGCTCGGTGAAGGTCATGGTGAAGAACAGAAAGACCACGATGCCGGCTACCGCGCCGTGAAAGACGACGGGGTTGAGGCGATCGCGGGAGGCGCTCTCGTGATGTGACATGCACGTGCTCCCTCGAGGATGAAGTGAGACAGAGCCTGCCCGGCGAGGCTATCGCCGTTCTCCACGATGCCGTCCTGGCATCCTGATGCTGCTTCCGTGAGCGTTACGCCATTTTGTTAATTGACCGACCAATTAACAAAATGATGATGGCGGAGTGGCCGAGTCGTGGCTCGGCACCTGTGGGCGGCTCTTGCGAAGGGTCTGGGTGACCCACCGCGGCCAGGGGCGCGCGGTTATTTTATTGATTGAACGTTCAATAAAATACAGAGATGGGGAGCATCTTTCAACCCGAGGGGGAGAAACGGCGGGCAGGGGGCGCACGAAAACGCCATGCCCGAGGCTCGGACATGGCGCGTTGGTATGGGGCTTTCTGGTCCCCCGGAGCGGCGCCTATGGCCGAACCGGTGGCGTCAATATCAGGCCTCGGGGGCGTGATGCTTGTCGGAACCATGAGCGCGGTGCTCACCCGGACCACCGCGCGGGTGGTCGCCGTGGCCCGGCATCATGGTGTGCTTCAGTTCACGCAGCTGGCGCTCGTCGAGGATCTCGGCCAGCTGGTCACGGGTGGAGGACATCAGTTCGCGCCAGGCGTCATGACGGGCTTCGGGGTTCTCGAACTCCTGGGCCTTCAGCGCTTCGGCGCCTTCCTTGAAAGATTCGCGAGCGGCGTTGAAGGCTTCGCGCTCGTCGTCGGACAGCTCCCACTTGTCGACCAGGGCGTTGATGCGCTCCTCGCGCAGCTCGTGGCGGGCACGTTCGAGGGCGGCGACACCGTCTTCACCGAGGATCTCCATGCGCTGCTCGCGGAAATCATCGTTGAGTTCCTTGACCTCCTGACGGTGCTCCATGGCGGCCTGCTTCAGGGCTTCGCGGGTCTCGGCGTCGATGCCGGCGCGGTCAAACAGCTCGGCGCGCATCTCGCCCCCGTCGTGGCGCGGGCCTTCTGGGCGGTCGGGCGAGGCTGTTGCGGTCATGGCGACCGGCAGCAGGGCGGCAGAGACAGCGGCGGACAGCAGGGCCTTGCGGGCAAATGTCATTTTCATGGGTCGACTTCCTTCAGCGTTGATGCCTCGTCACAGGACGTGGCGTTATGGCGGGCGATGCCCTTGTTGACGTGATCCATCTTGACCCTGGCTCGTGCAAGGCTGATGCAGCCAATGTGCAGAGAAGCGGCAAGCGCAGACGAGTTCGTGCAACGCAGGGTTCGAATTTTCGATGGGGGAGTAGAGCAGCGGCCGAGGAGTCGGCGCCGGTGAAATTTTCTTCAATACCGAAGGCAGTCATCGCGTCAGCCTGAAACGCCATCCTGTGAGGCATGTGTGATGACGTTTTCTCTGGAAGAACTGCTGGCGATCTTCGCCTTCTCGCTGGTGGCCTCGATATCGCCGGGCCCGGTCAACCTGCTGATCCTGTCCACCGGAGTGGGTCACGGCTGGCGCCGAGCGATGCCCCTGGTGGTGGGTGCCAGCGGCGGTTTCACCCTGCTGCTGGGCCTGCTTGCGGCGGGGCTCGGGAGTGTCTGGCTGGCGCTGCCCGGGCTTCAGTGGCTGGTGCGGCTGGCGGGCCTGAGCTTTGTGGCCTGGCTGGCCTGGCGCCTGTTGACGGACGCAGGCGACTGGGGCACGGACCAGCGGCGTGAACCGCCGGGTCCCGCCACCGGCGCGCTGATGCAGTGGCTCAACCCCAAGGCCTGGATCGCCTCGCTGGCAGGGTTGGGACTGTTTACGGCGGGACGGGGAAGCGTCGATATCGCGCTGTTCACCCTGGTCTGGGGCAGCGTCTGTCTGGCGAGCGCCATCGGCTGGGCGTGGCTCGGTGGACACGCCCGGGGCTGGCTGTCGTGCGAGGCAAGACGGCGGGTTCTCCAGCGCCTGCTGGCGGCCTTGCTGATTTGCAGCGGCGCGCTGATGCTGCTGTGAGGCAGCTTGCGGCCACCGGTACGACGGTCAGGCGCGCTGCTTAAGGTGCTGAATCTGACCCTTCAACGGGCCTGGCATCTGATCTTGCATATAACCTTGCATCTGATCCTGCATATGACCCTGGATATAGTGCCCCGGGGTGGTGGCCAGCAGCTTCTTGAAGGTGCGCTGCAGGTGCGCCTGGTCGGCGAAACCGCAGTCGTTGGCGACCGCAGCGATGGGATCGCCCCGTCGCAGTCGTTGCCTGGCATGACGCACGCGCAGGTCGATCAGCGCAGCATGGGGGGTGGTGGCATAGTGACGTCGAAAGCCCGAAATCAGGCTGGTGGCGCGGCACTCGGCGGCGGCGCAAAGATCGTCCAGGCGCAGCTCTTGCTGCCAGTCGTCGTGAAGCCGCTCCCAGGCGCGCACCAGTCGCTCGGGAGGCGCGCCATGTTCTGCCTCGCCTTGCGCCGGCAGGTCGAGCAGGCCTGTCAGGCGCTCGGCGAGCCGCTCAAGCACGGTCTCGCGCTCAAGCAGGCTGGCATCCCCATCGGCAAGGGCGTCGGTGGCGACGCGAATGGCATGGTGAAGGTGGGCGTCTTGCGTCGTCAGTGCCGAGAACACCGCGCCGTCGTCGCCGTCGAGGCCGCAGCGCTCGGTCAGCCAGGCGCTGTCCAGGTAGAGCATGTCATAGCCCCAGTCTCGCTCGCTCAAGGCGTTGCAGGCGTGGACGTCGCCGGGGTTGATCAGCACCACGTCTCCCTGGCGCACCTCAAGGGTACGGTGGCGGTTGAGGAAGCTCGAGTGGCCCTGGACGATCGCGCCCAGCGAGTGGGTGTCGTGGCTGTGGGGCGCGTGGCTTAGCCGGTGCCCGCCCCTGACTCGGCGCGCCTCGACCTGGGGCATCCGCGGGTCGCGCAGATAGCGGGAAAAGGTGGCAGCGATCCTGGGGGGCATGACGGTCTTCCTGGCAAGACGCGGTGGCTGCGTCGAGGTCTTCACTCTCGTCGATCCTGAGATGCCAGGCAAGAGACGCCTGCGCTGGATCAAGGGAGAGGGGAGTTTGTCAGGCATTTTTGGCGTCGCAACCCTTGGCGAGGCCAAAGCCTGATAGCCGTCAACGAGGCCCGCGGGGGGCATTGTTAAGGTCTGTCATCTTTTTTCAAGGCGCGCTGTCAATTCGACGAACGGTCAGGGGGACTTGGCTCGGCGTCGGACAGCAGCGTCACCTCAGACATCGAGATCCACATGACAGACACCGTGACGTCCACCCGGGAGGCCGGCGAGGCCCCAAGCTATCGCGAGATGCACCGCGATGCCAGCGAATTTGCCAGCCGTTCCGACTACCTCGAGCATGAACTCAAGATCATGCGTCCCCGGCGCTATGGTCTCAATCTGATCGGCCGGGACTTCCACTTCGAACTCGAGGACCTGGTACCGGCGATTGCCGGCACCATCGGCATCATCGCCATGTACTCGGCGGTGATGATGTCCTGGGCCAATGGCCTGTCCGCCGCCTGGCCCGATGTCACCCTGGGGCGCGAGTTCGCCATCGCCGTCTCGCGCCTGGAGATGCTGCTGCCGGTCCTGCTGTTCTGCGTGCTGGGCTCGGGTATCTTCAATCCGCGTGCCAACCTGGCCGGCAATCACGGCCCGATGATTCCGCTGATCGCCAGCATGGCCCTTGCCGGTGCCCACCCGCTGGCCCTGGCGCTGTGGATCGGCGCCTTTGGCCTCGGCCTTTCCTGGGTCAAGGGCGGCTCGCGCCTGGTCAACCTGACCTCCCAGGGCACCGCCGGTGGCCTGCTGATCTTTCTCGGCTTTTCCGGCGCCATGAGCCAGATCGGCAGCCTCAAGGCGTGGGGCATGGGGCTCGAGGGCGAGATGGGTTACGTCGCTCTGGTGGTGCTGGCGGTCAATATCCTGCTGTACGCCGTGCTGGCGCGGCTGGGCAAGCGCTGGCTGGCGATTCCCGCCTGCGCGGTCACCGGCCTGGTGGTGGCGCTGGCGCTGGGTGCGGGCTTCGATCTCGAGTTCACCACCGAGACCGGCCTGCCGCCGCTCAGCCCCAGCTACTGGTGGGGCAGCACCGACCAAGGCTGGATGCTGGGGCTGCCGAACATGCAGCACTTCATCGCCTCGCTGCCGTTCGCGATCCTGGCGGTTGCCATGTGGTCACCGGACTTTCTCGGTCATCGCATCTTCCAGGAGATGAACTATCCCAAGGGGACCGATCGGGTGTTGATGGACGTCGACGACACCATGACGATGTGCTCGCTGCGTCAGGTGGTCGGCACCGCCCTCGGCGGTGGCAATATCACCTCGTCCTGGGGCACCTACATGATCCCGGCGGCCATCGCCAAGCGGCCGATTCCCGCCGGCGCCATTTTGCTGGGGCTGTTGACCATCGCCATCGCCATCCTCGGCTTCCCCATGGATGTGGCGGTGTGGCCGCCGGTGATGTGCGTGGCGCTTTTGGTCGGAGTCTTCCTGCCGATGCTGGAGGCCGGCGTGCAGATGATCAAGGAAAGCCGCGACGCCCAGGCCGCCGGCGTTTGCCTGTTCGCCGCGGCGGTCACCAACCCGGTGCTGGCCTGGGCGGTGACCATGCTGCTCGACAACAACGGCTGGATCGGTGATCGCGAACGCGCCACCCGGCTGTCGCTGGCCGACCGTCTGATCATCCCCGCCTCGGTGCTGGCGGTGTGTCTGTTCGCCATGCTGGCGGTGGGCATGTTCGAGGGACAGTACGGGATTCCCGCGCTGTTCTAGATCGAGCGCAAGTGCCATACGCAAGAGGCCGCCCTTGGGCGGCCTCTTGCGTTATCGGTGAGTCGGTCGAGACACTTAGCCGACCGGCTTGCTTGGTGCTGGCGACTGAATCTTCGGGCCTGCCGTCAGTCGAGGCGAAACAGATAGAGGGGGCTCTCGATTACGGCCATGGCAGCGTGACAGAGGGCACAACGTGATATATGGCGGCCCCCCTGAGTACGGTGCTTGACTCGCCTCTCCACGCAAGTGGCCCGTCCACCGGCAGGTATGGAGAGGCGCGCTCAGCAAGCGATGGCCTGAATGCCTTTTTTCTGGATGACTGCCAGTAGCCTCAGCGCGGGCCCTCCAGGACGCTTCACGCCGCGCTCCCAGTCTGAGACCAGGTTCTTGCTGACGTTGAGGTAGCGAGCGAAGACAGACTGAGAAAGATTTTCGCGCTCGCGCAGCGCTCTGATGGCGTCGGGGGAAATCATTTCTACAGTGGTGAGGCAGCTCTCATCGAAGTCGCGCATCGTTTGCTTGTCGACGGCGCCTACCTCGTGCAGAGCTTCCATGGTTTCATGGATCGCCGCCATCGCTTCGCTACGGTATTTCTTCGCCATCGTCTTCCACCTCCAAAAAATGCCCCTTATGAATCAACTCGACCAGGTGCTCTTCTGACAGCTCGAGGATGTGTTGGGCGGCCCGTTTGAACGCAACCTTTTCCTCGTCGCTGATATTGCTCTGTTGGCTCTTGGCGAAGCCGTAAACGAAGAAGGCTCGGTGTGCCTGGCGGTAGAGGATGATCGTGCGGTAGCCGCCTGACTTGCCTTGCCCGGGACGAGCCACCCGCTGCTTGATCACGCCTCCGCCCAGGTCAGCATCGATCAAGCCCCGTTCCGCTCGCTGGATAGCGTCGCGCAGCGCGGCGGCGTCAAGTTTCTGTTTTCTGGCGAAGCGTTCAAACCAGGCGTTCTTGAAGATCCTCACCGGCCGTGTCCTTGCCATTCGTAGTGTACTACATAGTGTGACATCATGCGGCCCGCAGCAACTGTCCTGCCTGCAGCAGGGCGTTGCAGGGCAGTGTCTCCTTTTCGATGCATAAGACTCGGGGCATCAAGCAGAAAAAGGGAAAGGCAGCGCGGCCGGACGATGTCCAGCCGCCGAGGGACTGCTGCCGGGGGACGGCTGCCATGACAGGCAGCCCCGAGGATCACTCTTCCGGCTGGTACTTGTAACCGACGCCGTAGACGGAGCGGATGATTTCTCGCTCGGGCCAGATATCGGCGATCTTCTTGCGCAGCTTCTTGATATGGCTGTCCACGGTGCGCTCGGAGACGATGCGGTGGTCGCGGTACATGTGATCCATCAACTGCTCGCGGGCGAAGATTCGACCCGGCGAGTGCATCATCACCTTGAGCAGCTGGAATTCCACCGCGGTGAGGCCCAGGTCCTGTCCGTCGGCCAGGGCGCGCCAGCCGCTTTCGTCCAGCACCAGGTCGTGATTGGCTTCACTGTCCTGCTGGTGTGCCTGGCTGCGGCGCAGCACGGCCTTGACCCGGGCGACCACCTCGCGCGGGCTGAACGGCTTGCAGATGTAGTCGTCGGCACCCAGTTCGAGGCCCAGCAGGCGGTCGACCTCCTCGACTCGGGCGGTCAGCATCACCACCGCGATATCGGGCCAGCGCTGACGGATCTCGCGGCACAGGGTCAGGCCGTCGGTGCCAGGCAGCATCAGGTCCAGCAGTACCAGGCTGGGGCGCGACTCGGCCTCGCTGAGGTAGCCGACCACCTGGTCGCCGTGGTCGATATGGTGGGTGGCGTAGCCGCTGCCCTCCAGGTAGTCCGCCACCAGACGGGCGATCTTGGGTTCGTCCTCGACGATCAGGATGTCGTCGAGACTGGCGTCGGTGTCGTTCATTCATCGTCCTCGTGCTGCTGATGGTCCGGCAGGGCCGGAAAACGCAGGGTCCAGCATAACCCGCCAAGCTCGGAAGGGGAGGGGCGCATGTCGGTGTCGTGGGCGCGGGCCAGGGCGGTGGCGATGGACAGCCCTAGGCCGCTGCCGCCGCTTGAACGGTTGCGCGAGCCTTCCACCCGGTAGAGGCGTTCGGTCAGCCGCGGCAGTTCGTTGACCGGCACCCCGGGGGCGCTATCTTCCCAGCGCAGCACCCAGTCGTCGGCCTCACGCCGCAGCGATACCTTGAGTCGCCCCGGCGCCTGGGTGTAGGCGCAGGTATTGTCGATCAGGTTGTTCCATAGCTGGCGCAGGCGCTGCAGGTCGCCGCGAATCCACGCCGGGCCCTGAATATCGTGCTCGAGGGTCAGGCCATGATCGGCAAGCCAGCCCTCGGCTTCGTCCAGCCGGGTGGCCAGTTGCTCGCCCAGGTCCAGCGGTGCGAGCTGGACTTCCAGCGCGCCGGCGTCGCTCTGGGACAGCAGGCGCAGGTCGGCGACCAGGCGCTCTAGCTGGCCGACCTCCTGGGACAGCGAGCGCAGGTTGTCCTGGTCGAGGGCGCGAATGCCGTCCTGCATCGCTTCGATCTCGCCGCGCAGCACCGCCAGTGGGGTACGCAGCTCATGGGCGATGTCGGAAACCCAGCGGGTACGTGCCTCGCGGCTGGCTTCCAGGGTTTCCGCCAGCACATTGAAGTCGTGGGACAGGCTGGACAGCTCGTCGCGACCGCGCTCCGGCAGGCGGATGCTGTAGTCGCCCTCGGTCAGCCGGCGGGTGGCCAGTGCCATGCCGCGGGCGCGTCGGCCCATCCACCAGGACAGGGCGGCGGCCAGCAGCAGCGAGGTCAGCGCCAGGGCGATGACGATGATGGTCAGGTTGCGTTGCTGCTGGGCCAGAAACAGCCGGTCCATGCGTGCCATTAACTGCTCCGGCGGGCGATAGCCCAGGGTGCCGACCTGGCGGCCCGCGCTCATCACCGGCAGCCAGCGCAGTTCGGCGGCCATGTCGTCCTTGTCCGGGGGCAGGCCGATCACCGGCAGGCCGCTTTCGTCATGGAGCACGAAGTCCCTGGGGTCGCCCAGGTCGCCTTCGATGCTCATCGGCGGCAGGTTGTCGCCGGGCCAAAGCTGGCGGCGTACCAGGTGGTGCCAGGCGCGCGGCGACTGGCGCAGCCACTGCCAGTTCTGGCGTCGCGCCCAGGCCTCGCCGAGGCCTTCCGCCAGGGTCTCGGCGCGCTGGGTCTGGGAGCGGTCGAGGTACTCGATGAAGCCCTGGTCGAGGCTGCGCGAAATCGCCACGAACACCAGCCCGGCGATGGCCACATTGACCACCAGGATGATGACGAAGAGCTTCAGACCCAGACGTGAGAAGGCCGGGCGAAACAGGCGTTTCGCGGACATGCGACGATTCCTTGACCGAAATGGCGAAAAAGATGAACACAGCATGCCATCGTCGGCGCCAAAAAGGCGCCAATAACGGTGAAACCTTTGTGCAGCCTTCGCCGACGGATGAGTCGAGCGTTCACCTCAGTCCGTAGCGGTCATACCGTCAGGGACAGCTTTCCCCGATCAGCAGTCGCGTTCCCAATAGGCGGTTCTCGGCGGGTTCCAGACACAGCACCATGCGCGCGGCGACGCGCCCCTTCTCGATGCTGTCCTGGCGCACGGTGGTCAGTCGTGGGGCTCGGTACTGGCCTTCTTCGATACCGTCGAAGCCGGTCAGGCGCAGGTCCTCGGGGACGCGGATGCCACGCTGTTCGGCCAGGGTCAGGACGGTCAGGGCGATGCGGTCGGACATGCACAAAAGCAGATCCGGGCGCTGTTCTGCCGGCAGGTCGAGGATCTTCTCGATCACCGGGGCGCAGACCGCGTGGGTGTTCTCGTCGATGTTCCACACCGGGACGCCGCTGGGGTCGATGTCGTGTTCGTCCAGGGCGCGGTGGAAACCGTCCAGGCGCGAGCGGGTGATGGTGCGATGGGCATCGAGGCAGCGATGCTCGGCACTCACCGGGCCATTATAGGATTCATCGATCAAGCGCAGACTGAGGATGCCGACCCGCCGTGGACGTTTTTTCAGTGCGTGGCAGGCGATGGCGTAGCAGGCCGGTTCGTTGTCGATATGGACGGTGGGGCGGGCATCGATATGGAAATCCACCCCGACCAGTGGACGCTGGGCCGGCAGCTCGTTGATCAGCCGATCCCCGGGCATCAGACCATAGACGACAAAGCCGTCGGCCATGCTGGCGGAGCCCGGGTGACAGAGTGCGTCGGCGTGACGGGGAGATTCGGGCTGACGTCCCGACAGCAGCAGCAGGGTGTGCCCGTGGGCGTCGAGCACCTCGGTGATGCCGGTCAGAAGCTCGCTTGAAACCGCGTCGTTGAGGCTGTAGGTCAGTGTCTCTGCCAGCACCACCGCCACGATGCGGGACTGCCCGGTGCGCAGGCTGCGGGCCCTGGCGTCGGGGCCGCGGTAGCCCAGGCGTCGGGCCTCCTCGAGGATGTGCTCTCGCAGGGCGCGAGACAACTGATCGGGGCGATTGAAGGCGTTGGAGACGGTGGCCGTAGAGACCCCAAGTCGCTGGGCCAGATTCTTCAGGGTGATGGGGCGGTCCTCAGGATTCACCACGGGCTTGTCTTCCTTGCTGCGTGCACTCGACAGCATAAAGCGCTGGGCCACCGGGCGTCACGGCTTGGCAGCACAACCGGGCATCTTATTCCAGCATCACAGCGCTACCGAAAAGCGCTGAATGAGTGGTTGTCGTGATCCGGCATCATAGGGCGACCATAAAGCGCTGAATGAGTGGTTGTTGCGACCCGGCATCATAGGGCGACCAGAAACAGAATGAGTGGTGGTGACAGCAGCGACAGGATAAAGCCGCTGACCACGGCGATGGGCACGCAGCGCACGCCACCGTGTTGCTGGATCACCGGCAGGGTGAAGTCCATCGATGTGGCGCCGCCATAGCCGATTGCCAGGGGCGCGTAGCGTCGCATGACCAGCGGAATCAGCACGAAGGCCAGCAGTTCCCGGGTCAGGTCGTTGAAGAAGGCGACGCCGCCCAGGGCCGGCCCCAGGTGTTCGCCGATCAGAATACCGGACAGCGAGTACCAGCCGAAGCCCGAGGCCATGGCCAGGCCCTCGTTCCAGGCGAGCCCGAGCATCGGTGCCGCGGCGAGTCCACCGATCAGCGAGCTTGCCGCCAGGGTCATGGCGATGAACAGGCCATGACGATTTAGCAGGATCTGTTTGAGCGGCATGCCGGAGTTGCGCAGCTGGCAGCCGATCAGCGTCAGCAGTACGTAGAGCACCCATTCTGCCAGGTGTTCCGCCAGCTCGAAGGGCGTCGTCCCCCAGCGTCCCACCAGCATCAGCCCGATGACCAGCCCTGCGATCACCACCCCGACCAGTGACAACGAACCCGCCATGGCCGCCAGCTTGCTGGTCGGGGCGCCGTCGATCACGCGTTTTTCGCCAAGGTCCAGGCGCAGTCGACGCGACAGCCACCACAGGGCGGCCAGGTTGAAGGCCGAGATGACCACGAACAGCAACAGCGCCTGGCCGCCCATGCGCGACAGCTGAGTGCCCAGGTCGGGCAGGCCCGCCAGGCTCACCCCCATCAACAGCAGGATCAGGTAGATCGATGCGCTGACGCCGCGATTGATCCAGGCCATGACGCTTGCGCGGCGTACCGGTACCAGATAGCCCAGCACCAGCGGCAGCAGCACGATCAACAGACCGGTGAACATGAACGAACTTCCTTGCTCGATGGAGGCGGTGCGTGTCGGTCAGGCACCGCATCGATGAGTTGCTGCGCTCGTGAGCCCGTCCGTCGAGGATGAGCAGGACAAATCGGTGGTCAACGGCGCGACCAAAAGCGCAATACTCTATGCAAGTTTCACAAGGGAGAAAAGACGACCAAAGCGTCAGTGGTCGGCAAGATCGGCGCCATACCCCGGACGTCGACAAGGCATCCTGGCAACGAGCCGTCGGCCTCGGCGGGGCGGAAGGCCGGATGGTGGTGAGGCAGGGCGGCTGAACAAGCCCCTGACCAAGCGCGCAAAAAGGCGCCCGAGGAAGGGAGAGACGGAGCAGCTTCAGTTGTTGGAAGTGGTCAAGGAGGTCAGGCTCAGCCGACTGACCCGCTCGCCGCGTTTGATGTAGTCCACCCCCAGCAGCAGGCCGGGCAGGTCCGGGTGGAAGGCCACGACCATGTGGCGGTCGTCCTTGCCGGGCTCGACCAGGCGGACCCGCAGGGCGTCCACCATGCGCCCGTTCACGTCGATGGCGGCGGTGGGCAGAGGGCTTGCGACCAGTGTCTCGATGTCGCCCTTGTGATCGAGATAGTGAATCTCGCAGCCGCTGGCGCAGCGCTCTCGCTGGACGCTACGTGACAGATCCACCAGTGCGGTCTGACGGTCGGGGTGACGCAGTAGCTGACGGTTGTCCAGTCGGTAGCTCTTGCCGATGCCCAGCAGACGATAGCCACTGGAATAGCCCAGCGCACGCAAGCCGTCGCCGTTCTCGGCGAAGCGCGCGGTTTCCTGACCTTCGGCGATGGCCACCTGGGCGCGCATGTCGCTGCGCCAGTGATCGCCTTCGCGGTACACCCGATGATGCACGGTGGCATCGGGCCAGCCGTCCACCGACAGGTGGTAGCGGGCATCGAAGCTGGCCATCGATGCGGCTTGTGCTGCAAACGGCAGCAAGAACAGTAGCCATAGCAGCCCCGCCGCGAGGCGCGGGCGAAGAGACGGCGAGCGGTAGGCGATGGAGTTGCTGGGCATAGTAGCGTCCGCTGCTTGAGTGGCATATGGAAACGAGCTGTCACCTTGGGAGGCCGGTGCGGCCTGAAGGTTCCCCGGCGGGCTGGCAGAAGCGCGGTCCAGTGGTTACGCTGCATTACAGCATGGTCGCCATCATGACCCTGCGCCGCCCCTCAATGACCAAGGAGTTTGCCACATGGCACGTTTGCTGCTGCTCGCGGGAGATTTTGTCGAGGACTACGAAATCATGGTGCCCTTCCAGGCGCTGCAGGCCATGGGGCATCGTGTCGATGCGGTGTGCCCCGACAAGAAGGAAGGCGACAAGGTCAAGACCGCCATCCATGACTTCGAGGGCGACCAGACCTACACCGAAAAGGCCGGGCATCTGTTCGCGCTCAACGAGACCTTCGCCGACATCACTCTGGCCGACTACGACGCCCTGGTCATCCCCGGTGGGCGAGCGCCGGAGTACCTGCGCCTGGACGAGCGCGTGCTGGAAGTGGTGCGCCACTTCGTCGACAGCGAGAAGCCGGTGGCCGCTGTCTGCCACGGCGCCCAGCTTCTGGCGGCGGCGGTGTCACTGTCAGGACATCGTATCTCGGCCTATCCCGCCTGCGCCCCCGAGGTACGCCTGGCGGGTGGCAAATTCGTCGACATCGAAGTCACCGACGCCATCACCTGCGGCAAGTTCGTGACCGCGCCAGCCTGGCCCGCGCACCCGGAGTGGCTGCGCCAGCTCAACGAATTGCTGTAGGCCCGCCAGTCCGGCCCCTTCTGGCCTGGGTACAGGCCCAGGCCAGGAGTGAGGCCAGATCCCTTGGAAACCCAACCGTTGGGCTCTTGGCAGAAAGCCACTTGACGACGACTAGACGACTGGTCTAGTGTCTGGGGCATGACAACCAAGGCTCCCACACGTGACCTGTTGATACAGGTCGGCATGAACACCTTTGCCGAGCACGGCTATACGGCGACGGGCATCAATACGGTGCTCAAGGCTGCTGGCGTGCCCAAGGGTTCCTTCTACCACTATTTCTCCAGCAAGGAGGCCTTCGGCCTTGCCGTGGTCGAGGTGTTCGCCGAAGACTACGACGAGCGCTTCCAGGCGCTGCTGGTGAATTCCCACGACGCCCCCGTTGCGCGCCTGCGCCACTATTTTGAAGACGTGCGCCAGGCGATGGCCGAGTGCGGCCACACCCGGGGTTGCCTGATCGGTACCCTCGGCCAGGAAATGTCATCCCAGAGCGATTGCCTGCGCGATGCCCTAGACGCCATCTTCAAGCGCTGGGAAGGCTACTTCACCAGCTGCCTCAAGGAAGGCCAGGCCGACGGCAGCGTGCGTGACGACATCACGCCCCAGGCCATGGCGGCCTTTATTCTGGCGGGCTGGCAGGGGGCGCTGCTGCGCTCCAAGATGGCCAGAACCTGTGAGCCACTGACCGAATTCGAGAATACGTTACTGGCCTGTATCAAACGCTAACGCATCGAGGTGAAGGCGTGGCAGGGTGGGTCCTCGATTCCCCTGCCGTTTTCTTGGTCCTAAGTAATAATAGACTGGTCTATAAAAGCCTCTATTTTTGTACAAAACTGCTTGATATGTGATGCATGAGTTGTACGGTAAGTGCTGAACATTCGCTAAAACGTTAGTCGAACACCTTGGGCAGCCGTTGGCGACGAGCCAACGAAGCGCCAGCCACCGTGCAGCCGTGCATCCTCGCTGAGGCCGCAGCGCCTCGTGGTATCAGCTTCACGACAGGAGATTTCCATGAGCGAGCAAGATCCCCTCTATACCCCGCAGGTCCTCGGTGACATCACCTTGCCAAACCGAGTGCTGATGTCGCCGCTGACCCGTTCTCGCGCGGCCCAACCGGGGGACGTGCCCCAGGCGATGAATGTCGAGTACTACCGTCAGCGGGCCGGCGCGGGCCTGATCCTGAGCGAGGCCACCCAGATCTCGCCCCAGGGCAAGGGTTACGCCTTTACCCCGGGCATCCATAGCCAGGAGCAGATCGCTGGCTGGCGCCGTGTCACCGACGCCGTGCATGACGCCGGCGGTCGTATGCACGCCCAGCTATGGCACGTGGGAAGAATCTCGCATCCGGAGCTGCAGCCCGGTGGCGCCGACCCGGTGGCGCCCTCGGCGATTAAGCCTGAAGGCGCCAAGACCTTCATCAGCGCCGAGTCCGGCATGGTGGAAGTGCCGACCCCGCGTGCGCTCGACACCGACGAGCTTCCAGGCATCGTCGAGCAGTACCGCCAGGCGGCGATCAACGCCCGCGAAGCCGGTTTCGACGGCGTCGAGGTGCACGCCGCCAACGGCTACCTGCTCGATCAGTTCATCAAGTCCGACAGCAACGCGCGCACCGATGCCTACGGTGGCAGCCTGGAAAACCGCCTGCGACTGCCTCTCGAAGTGGTGCGTGCGGTGGTCGACGTCTGGGGCAAGGGCCGTGTCGGGGTGCGCATCAGTCCCACCGGCAGCTTCAACGATGTCCACGACCAGAAGCCCGAGGAGACCTTCCCGGCCTTCGCCGCCGCGCTCGACGAGATCGGCATCGCCTACCTCGAGGTCGTGGAAGATTCCTTCCAGGGCAACCACGAGAATGGTCGCCCCGAGTCGATCATCAGCGCCATCCGCGAGCGCTTCAGCGGTGTCTATATCGCCAATGGCGCCTACAGCGCGGAGGAAGCGCGTGAGCGCATCGCCGCCGGCAAGACCGATCTGGTGACCTTCGGGCGTCCCTTTATCGCCAATCCGGACCTGCCGGAGCGCTTTCGTCGCGGAGCAGAGCTCAATGAGCCGGACTACGACACCTTCTACGGCGGCGATGAAAAGGGCTATACCGACTACCCGTTTCTCGAAGACCGCTAGCGCTTGAAGTTCGCTGGCGCGATGACATCTTTTTCTCGATGACGGCCAAGCGGTTCGCCGTCTTGCCAACGTCATCGATCTGGAACATTTCAAGGGGCCTTGGAGGCCCGACAGGAGGACCGCATGGACGTGAACAACCTGAACACCGACGGTATCAAGGACAAGGTCGTGATCATCACCGGTGCCAGCAGTGGGCTGGGTGAGGCCACCGCCAAGCGCCTGGCCAAGGGCGGTGCCCGCCTGGTGCTGGGCGCGCGTCGCGAGGACCGCCTCAAGGCACTGTGCGACGACATCAAGGCAGACGGTGGCCAGGCCGTCTACCGTGTCACCGACGTGACCAGCCGTGAGCAGGTCGAGGCCCTGGCCAAGCTTGCCCGCGACGAATTCGGGCGCATCGACGTGCTGGTCAACAACGCCGGGCTGATGCCGCTTTCGCCGTTGGACAAGCTCAAGGTCGACGAGTGGGAGCAGATGGTCGACGTCAACATCAAGGGCGTGCTCTACGGTATCGCCGCGGTGCTGCCGACCATGCGCGAACAGCACGAAGGCCACGTGATCAACCTGTCCTCGGTCGCCGGGCATGTGGTGTTCCCCGCCGCGTCGGTCTATTGCGCGACCAAGTTCGCGGTCAAGGCGCTGACCGAGGGCCTGCGTCAGGAATCCAATGGCGAGATTCGCGCGACCAATATCTCTCCTGGCGCGATCGACACCGAATTGACTCGGACGATCAGCGATGATGAGACCGCCGAGGGGGTCAACGAGCTCTACACCCTGGCCATCGATGCCGATGCAGTGGCGCGGGCGATCGCCTTTGCGGTAGAGCAGCCGGGGGACGTCGACGTCAACGAACTGATCCTGCGCCCCACTCGCCAGGAGCTGTAAGGGCTGGCGTTCGACTGGCGTCGCCGTCCCGGGAGACGCCAGTCCGGCCGCGGCGCAATACGCCAGGTCGCTCCAAGGTGCTTCGTCTGACGCTATTTTTCGCTAGGCTTGTGTATCTTTACTGCATCAATGAGCCCGGCGGTGCCGGGTGGTGCCCCACTCAACGAGAAGGAACATCATGAGCAACGATGCCGAGTATCAGCCGCCGAAGGTGTGGAAGTGGGAAGGTGAGAGTGGCGGCCATTTCGCCAGCATCAACCGTCCCATCGCCGGTGCGACCCACGACAAGGCGCTGCCGGTGGGCAAGCATCCGCTACAGCTCTACTCCCTGGCCACGCCCAACGGGGTCAAGGTCAATATCCTGCTCGAGGAACTGCTGGCGCAGGGCCACGATCAGGCCGAGTACGACGCCTGGCTGATCCGTATCGGCGAGGGCGACCAGTTCTCCAGCGGCTTCGTCGAGATCAACCCCAACTCCAAGATTCCGGCCCTGGTGGACCACACCACCACGCCGCCGACCCGGGTCTTCGAGTCGGGTTCGATCCTGCTCTATCTGGCCGAGAAGTTCGGCGCCTTCCTGCCGACCGAGCACAAGGCGCGTACCGAAGCGATGAGCTGGCTGTTCTGGCAGATGGGCTCGGCCCCCTACCTGGGCGGTGGTTTCGGCCACTTCTACGCCTACGCGCCGGAAAAGTACGAGTACCCGATCAACCGCTTCGCCATGGAGGCCAAGCGCCAGCTCGACGTGCTCGACCGGCATCTGGCCGAGCACGAGTACCTGGCCGGTGACGAGTACAGCATCGCCGACATGGCGACCTTCGCCTGGTACGGCCAGCTCGCCCTGGGGCGTCTGTACGACGCGGCGGAGTTCCTGTCCGTGCACGAGTACGAGCACGTCCAGCGCTGGGCCAAGGCCATCGATGCTCGCTCGGCGGTACAGCGTGGACGCATGGTCAACCGCACCTTCGGTGAGCCCGAAGAGCAGCTCCACGAGCGTCACGACGCCAGCGATTTCGAACTGCGTACCCAGGACAAGATCGGCGACGACGCTTGATCCTTTGAACGACAATCTGTCGTTTCAGCACCGACAAGGGCGCCTCCGAGGAGGCGCCCTTTTTTTGTGAATCAATCTGGGGCTTGATCCGGGTCGGGCCTGGAACGCGAGACGATTGCCGCCTCGTTCCTTACCGGCCCTCGCTGGCACTTGCCGGCTCCTGGGTCAGTAGCCCGCGTCGGGGTCGACGGTCTCGATGTCCTCGCCCTTGTCCAGGGCGTCGAGGCTTGCGGCGACCTGATCGAGCGCTTCGCTCAAGGGTGTCGGTCCTGCCATGTGAGGGGTGACGATGACCCGCGGGTGGCGCCACAGCGGGCTGGATTCCGGCAGCGGCTCTGTCGGGAAGGCATCGAGCAGCGCGCCCCGGAGGCGACCTTCCTGGCGCTGGTTCTTGTCGCCCAGCGCTGCGAGCAGGGCGTCCTCGTCGATCAGGGTGCCGCGCCCGGGGTTGATCAGGCTGGCCCCCTCGCGCATCTTGCCGAGTGTCTCGGCGTTGATGATATGGCGGGTCGAGGAGGTATCGGGCAGCAGCAGCACCAAGGTCTTCACCCGCGACAGGAGCCGGTCGAGCCCTTCGTCACCGCTCAGACATTCGATGCCGTCGATATCCTTGTGCGAGCGACTCCAGCCGAGCACCGGGAAGCCATCGGCGGCGATGGCCCGGGCCACCTTGGCGCCGATGGCGCCGAGGCCGAGCACGCCCACCGGCCAGTCCGGCTTGTCGATCACCTCGTGCTCACGCCACTCGCACTGCTGCTGCTGGCGGGCGTAGCGGTCGAAGTCGCGCTGGAAGTGGAAAAGACCGTAACGCACGTAATCGGCGATCAGCTCGGCCATGCCGGCGTCACGCAACTTGACGATGGGAACGTCGCGAGGCAGGGCCGGGTTGCCGAGCAGGGCGTCGACGCCGGCCCCCAGGTTGACGATGCCCTTGAGTCCGGTGCACTCCCGCAGCAGCGTCTCGTCTGGCTTCCAGGCCGCCAGAAAGTCCGCCTGGGCGCGCTGTTCGCGGTCGGCCTCCTGACTCTTCCAGATGGTGGCCTGGGGCAGCCGCTCGCTTAGCGCCTGCTGCCACTGGCCGGCCTGGTCGGTGTGTACGATCACCTTCATGACAATTCCGCTCCGGTCGAATGAATGGGGTTCAGTAGACAATCTGCATCATGGGCGGCGGAGCGTCATCCAGCAGGCTGGCAAGGCGCTTGAGGCCGTCCTCGAGACGTTCGATCTCGGGCTCCGCGCCGAGGCTCAGGCGCACTCGGCGTGGCGCCGGACTCTGTTCGACCATGAAGGGGGTCGCTGTGGTGATGGCCACCCCTTCCTGTTCGGCCAGCTGCTGGAGTTCCTCGGCCCGCCAGCTACCCGGCAGCGACAGCCAGACGTGCAGGCTGGTGGGGCGGGAGGCCCTGCCATGGCTGTGCAGGATGCGTGCGGCGAGCTGCTGGCGCTCTGCCAGCAGTTCGCGTTGCTGCTGAGCCATGCGCTCGATGGTGCCGTCCTCCAGCCATAGATTGGCGACCTCGAAGCATAGCGGTGTGGCCATCCAGGAGGTCGCCCGCAGGCGGGGCAGGGTGTGGTGCAGCTGACTGCGTGGCACCGTCAGATAGCCGGCGCGAAGCCCGGGCAGGGTGGCCTTGGTCAGACTGGTGACGTGGAACGCATGGGAAGGGATGCGCGCGCTGATCGGCATCAGCGGCTCGGGCTCGAGCAGGGTGTGGACGTCATCCTCGATCAGCCACACCCCGTGGCGCTCCAGAATGGCGGCGATCTCGTCGCGGCGCCTCTCGTCCAGGGTGGCCCCGGTGGGATTGAGCTGGCACGAGGTCAGGCACACGGCGCGCGGTTTGAAGCGATGACAGGCGGCGTCGAGGGCGTCGGGTACGATGCCCTGGCTATCGATGGTGACGCCACGCAGCTGGAAGCCCAGGGTGCGAGACAGGGCGATCAGGCCATGGTCGGTCAGTGCCTCGGTCAGGACCAGGTCGCCGTGCTGTACCACGCTGGAAATCGCCAGCATGATGCCGTGGGCGCCACCGTTGGTCAGGATGCGGTCGTCCGCTTCACCGGGCATGCCCAGGCGCTCGTTCAGCCACCAGCTGGCGCGTTCGCGCTGATGGGGCAGGCCGGCGATCGGCCGGCAGGCGGTGAAGACGTCGGGATGTGCGCTGTCGGCCAGCGTTCTCAGGGCATCGCGAAAGTGCTGGTCATGGCTTGGGGGACAGACCGGATGGGCGATCGACAGGTCGATCACCGCCTGTTCGGTTCGCGGCTCGCCGGCCCTCAGGTAGGCGGATTCGCGGTTGTCATCGAGGGCGTTGATCCAGGTGCCGCTGCCGACCCTGGCCTGCACCAGGCCCATCTTTTCTGCCTGTGAATAGGCCCGTGACACCGTCTGGACGCTGACGCCTATGTGCTCCGCCAACTGTCGATGGGGCGGCAGCCGGGTGCCTGGCGTAAGCTCACCGGAACGGATCGCGCGAGAAAGTGCCCGCGCAATCGCAAGATACTTGGGTTGGCTATCGTCCAGATATGGCAGCAGGTCAATTGTCATGATCCAATAAAGCCTTTGACCGGTAGCTTATTCGTAGTGCTAGTATCAGCAAGACGGCATTGATCAGTCATTGTCATGACGTTGTTAAGAGCTTCTCATGACAATTGTGACCTGTCAGCACGCTACAGGGGATGCAATGTCGCTTCAAGGGCGCGCCGGACTCCAATGAGTCCGGTTTTTCGGTGATGACACTGTGTGGCGAGTGGTTTCATGATTCAGGTATCCCTGCCGTTCACTCGTGAGGAATACGCTCAGCGCCTGCGAAAGGTGCGTGCCGAGATGGCCATGCGAGGCATCGATGTGCTGATTGTCAGCGATCCCTCCAATATGGCCTGGCTGACCGGCTATGACGGCTGGTCGTTCTATGTCCATCAGTGCGTACTGGTGGGGCTCGAAGGCGAGCCCGTGTGGTACGGACGACGTCAGGACAGCAATGGTGCCCTGCGTACCTGCTGGATGGACCCTGACAATATCACCTACTACCCCGACTACTATGTCCAGAATCCCGAGATGCATCCGATGGAGTATCTGGCACAGTCGATCATGCCGGATCGCGGCTGGTGCGAAGGGGTCGTGGGCATGGAGATGGACAACTACTACTTCTCCGCCAAGGCCTACCAGAGCCTGATCAAGGAGATGCCCCACGCGCGCTTCCAGGATGCCAACGCGCTGGTCAACTGGTGCCGGGCGATCAAGTCACCGCGTGAAATCGAGTACATGCGCATCGCCGCGCGTATCGTCGAGGGCATGCACTCGCGCATCCTCGAGATGATCGAGCCGGGCCTTGCCAAGTCCAAGCTGGTCTCCGAGATCTATCGGGTCGGCATCGAGGGCTGGACCGACAGCGAAGGGCGCGTCTACGGTGGCGACTATCCCGCCATCGTGCCGCTGCTGCCCACCGGCAGCGACGCAGCTGCCCCCCACCTGACCTGGGACGACACGCCGTTTCGCGAAGGCGAGGGCACCTTCTTCGAGATCGCCGGCTGCTACAAGCGCTACCACTGCCCGTTGTCGCGCACGGTGTTTCTCGGCAAGCCGCCGCGGGATTTCGTGCGTGGCGAGTCGGCACTGCTCGAAGGCATCGAGAAAGGCCTGGCCGTGGCCAAGCCGGGCAACCGGACCGCGGACATCGCCCTGGCGCTCGGCGCGGCCATGGACAAGTACGGCTTCGACCGAGGCGGTGCGCGCTGTGGTTATCCCATCGGCATCAGCTACCCGCCGGACTGGGGCGAGCGCACCATGAGTCTGCGTCCGTCTGACGAGACCATCCTGCAACCGGGCATGACCTTCCACTTCATGCCCGGAATGTGGATGGACGACTGGGGGCTCGAGATCACCGAGAGCATCCTGATCACCGAAAATGGCGCCGAGCCGCTGGCGCAGTTTCCGCGACAGCTGTTCGTCAAGTAGGGCGGGGTCGGCTGAGCAGGGCTTGTCGATCAGGCCCTGTTGACTAGCCCTGTTGATTAGCCCTATGCAATCGGCCCTGTTGATTAGCCTTCTGTGATCGGCCCTCGGTGACCGACGTTGCCCAACACCACTACAATCCAATCTGACCGTTGTCCCTGTTTCTGGAGTCACCATGAGCAAGCGCAAGAGCCCCATCTCCGCCACCGTCGACTTCGACGCCCAGGGTGTGCAGCACGGCTTTCTGAAACTGCCCATTTCCAACGACGAGTCCGCCTGGGGCGCGGTGATGATCCCGGTGACCGTGATCGCCAACGGCGAAGGCCCCACCGCCCTGCTGACCGGTGGCAATCACGGCGACGAGTACGAGGGCATCACCGCGCTGCAGAAGCTCTCGACCTCGCTCAAGGCCGAAGACGTCAAGGGACGGGTGATCATCGTACCGATGATGAACACCCCGGCGGCCCAGGTCGGCCGTCGCACCTCGCCGATGGACGGTGGCAACCTGAACCGCAGCTTCCCCGGTGACCCGGACGGCAGCGTGACCGAGAAGATCGCCGACTACTTCACCCGGGAGATGGTGCCCATGGCCGACGTGGTGCTGGACCTCCACTCCGGCGGCCGCACCCTGGACATCATTCCCTTCGGCGCCTCCCACGTGCTCGACAACCCCGAACAGCAGCGTCAGGCGCTGGAAGGGGCCAAGGCCTTCGGCGCGCCCTATGCGATGATGATGTTCGAGCTGGACGCTTCGGCGCTGTTCGACACCGTGGTGGAGAACCAGGGCAAGATATTCATCGCCACCGAACTCGGCGGCGGCGGCACCTCCACGCCGGAGAGCCTGGCCATCACCGAGCGCGGCATCGACAATGTGTTGATCCACTTCGGCCTAAAGGACGGCGAAGTGGCCATGCCCGAGACCCAGGTCTACCTCGATATGCCGGATGCGAGCTGCTACGTGCAGAGCGAGCACACCGGGCTGCTCGAGTTGACCTTCGCCCTCGGCGACAGCATTGCCAAGGGCGACGTGATCGCCCGGGTCTACGACATGACCCGCAGCGGCGCCGAGCCGATCGAGTACCGTGCCGAGCGTGACGGTATCCTGGCGGCCCGTCGCTTCCCCGCCCAGGTGAACATGGGCGACACCATCGCCGTCATCGCCGAGGTGGTCGAGACCCTGGGCGACTGAACGGGCCGGTGCTCGGGGCACCATCTCGCCCGAGCCCGCCCGCCGCTTTGCGTTATCAGCGCCCCGTCGAGAGCCTCTCGCGGGGCGATCCCGTTCAACCACACAAGCCCGGCCATGAAACTCGACCGCTACGACCTCAAGATCCTGTCCATCCTGTCCCGCGACGGCCGCATCACCAAGTCCCGCCTGGCCGAGGCCATAAACCTGTCGGTGAGCCCCTGCTGGGAGCGCGTCCGCCGCCTCGAGAAGGCCGGCATCATTGAAGGCTACTGCGCCAGGATCAATTCAGGCGCCCTGGTCCGGCGCACCCCGGTGTGGGTTCAGATCGAACTCAAGGCCCACAATGCCGAGAGCTTCCAGCGTTTCGAGTCGCTGGTGCATGCCACCGACGCGGTCACCGAATGCGTGGCGGTGGGCGGCGGGGTCGACTACCTGATCAAGGTCGAGTCGGAGACCATCGACGCCTATCAGCGGCTGATCGACGACTGGCTGACCTCGGATGTCGGCATCGAGCGTTACTTCACCTATATCGTCACCAAGACGGTCAAGGCCCCTCGCCAGGGGGTCGATATCGACGAACTGGCTAACGGGGCGCCCTGAGCGCCACTGGCACAAACCGGAAAGTCCCCATTGTGGGCAGGTTTTTGCTAAAACAGGCGTTGCAGAAAAAACCGCGTTTTCGCGGAGCTGGACAAAAAAAACGCCATCGACAGGCGTGCGCTTCAAAAAGTCCGACCCTGGCTTCTCCCTTACCATGACGGCAGTGCATGGCGCAGGCCATGACATCGTTTTCGTGTTCCGCCCCCCTGACCTTGCGGCGGGACACACAAGGGGAGGTAGTGTCATGAAACTCAGCGATCCGCGCCTGTTCCGTCAGTACGCCTATATCGGCGGCAAGTGGACCCACGGTGACGAAGGCCGCGAGGAAGCGGTGGTCAACCCCGCCAATGGCGAGGTGATCGGCCATATCCCGCTGCTCGAGCCCGAGCAGATCCGCGCCAGTGTCGACGTCGCCGACGAGGCCTTTGCCCAGTGGCGGGCGCTGCGCGCCGACGAGCGCTGCGAGCGGCTGCTGGCCTGGTACGACCTGCTGCAGGCCCATCGCGAGGATCTGGCCACCATCATGACGCTGGAGCAGGGCAAGCCGATGCCCGACGCCCGTGGCGAGGTCGAGTACGGCGCCAGCTTCGTGCGCTGGTTCGCCGAGGAAGGCAAGCGTACCTACGGCGAGACCATCCCCAGCCACATCCCCAATGCGGCGCTGGGCACCATCAAGGAGCCGGTGGGTATTGCGCTTCTGATCACGCCGTGGAACTTCCCGCTGGCGATGATCACCCGCAAGGCCGCCGCCGCCATGGCCGCCGGCTGCCCGGTGATCGTCAAGCCGGCCAACGAGACCCCGTTCTCGGCGCTGGCGCTGGCTGAGCTGGCCGAGCGTGCCGGTATTCCGGCGGGCATCTTCAATGTGGTGCTGGGTGACGCCGCCCAGGTGTCCTCGCTGTTGTGCGCCGAGGATCGCGTCAAGGCAGTATCCTTCACCGGCTCGACCCGGGTCGGCCGCCTGCTGCTCGAACAGTCGGCGCCCACGGTCAAGCGCGTGTCGATGGAGCTGGGCGGCAATGCGCCCTTTATCATTGGCCCGGACATGGACCCCAAGGAAGCGGCGCTTGCCGCGGTGGCGGCCAAGTTCCAGACCGCCGGTCAGGACTGCCTGGCAGCCAACCGTATCCTGGTCCACGAGTCGATCCACGACGCCTTTGTCGAGCATTTCAGCGAGCGCATGGCCGCGCTGACCGTGGGCAATGGCATGGAAAGTGAAGTCGATCTCGGCCCGCTGATTCACCGCCGGGCGGTGGAAAATGCCCGTGCCACGGTGGATGACGCCGTGTCGAAGGGGGCCACCCTAGTGGCCGGGGATCAGTCCCAGGCGCCGGGCGAAAACTTCTTCATGCCGGTA
This sequence comes from Halomonas sp. H10-59, assembly GCF_040070555.1. Classification (NCBI taxonomy): domain Bacteria; kingdom Pseudomonadati; phylum Pseudomonadota; class Gammaproteobacteria; order Oceanospirillales; family Halomonadaceae; genus Halomonas; species Halomonas sp. H10-59. The sequence continues at coordinate 3,586,385 of NZ_CP098828.1, read as the reverse complement.
TTGCTGACCGGGGTGACCCAGGACATGAAGGTGTGGCGCCAGGAGTGCTTTGCGCCGGTGGCCGGTGTCACCGCTTATCGCGATGACGACGAGGTGATCGCCCTGGCCAACGATACCGAGTATGGTCTTGCCGCATACGTCTACACCCACGATATCCGCCGTATCTGGAAGCTGTTGCGGGCGCTGGAGTTCGGCATGGTGTCGGTCAACTCGGTGAAGATGACCGGCCCGCCGGTGCCCTTTGGCGGCGTCAAGCAGTCCGGCCTTGGCCGTGAAGGCGGCGCGACCGGCATCGACGAGTATCTGGAAACCAAGTACTACTGCCTCGGCGCCCTGGGCTCCGTCTCCGGCAGCTGATGCCCTGAGCGGCAGTGATCGCCGGCCCGACTGCGGGCCGGCCACCTTAAATGAACAGATGACGCCGCCCTCCCGGCGAGGGCGGTCCAAGGAAAAGAAGGAAACGAGATGAGCACCCATCAGGACCTGATCGACCGCGACCGCAAGGTAACCTTCCACGCCTCCACCCACCTGCGTGACTTCGCCCATGGCGACGCACCGGGCCGCGTGATCACCGGCGGCAAGGGCATCAACATCGTCGACAAGGACGGTCGTGAGTTCATCGACGGTTTTGCCGGGCTGTACTGCGTCAACATCGGCTATGGCCGTACCGAGGTGGCCGAGGCCATCTACCAGCAGGCGCTGGAGATGTCCTACTACCACACCTACGTGGGTCACTCCAACGAGCCGCAGATCGCCTTGTCCGAGCAGATCCTCAAGCTCGCCGGCCCCGGCATGTCCAAGGTCTACTACGGGCTTGGCGGCAGCGATGCCAACGAGACCCAGCTCAAGCTGGTGCGCTACTACAACAACGTGCTTGGTCGTCCGCAGAAGAAGAAGGTCATCTCGCGTCAGCGCGGCTATCACGGTTCCGGTCTTGCCACCGGCTCGCTGACCGGGCTCAAGGCCTTCCATGACCAGTTCGATCTGCCCATGGCCGGTATCCTGCACACCGAAGCGCCGCACTACTACCAGCGCAGCGCCGAGCAGGAAAACATGAGCGAGCGCGAGTTCTCCGCCCACTGCGCGGCCAAGCTCGAGGAGATGATCCTGGCCGAAGGCCCGGACACCGTGGCGGCCTTCATCGGCGAGCCGGTGCTCGGCACCGGTGGTATCGTGCCGCCGCCGGAAGGCTACTGGGAGGCGATCCAGGCGGTACTGAACAAGTACGACATCCTGCTGATCGCCGACGAGGTGGTGTGTGGTTTCGGCCGTATCGGTGCCGACTTCGGTAGCCATGCCTACGGCATCAAGCCCGACCTGATCACCATCGCCAAGGGCCTGACCAGCGCCTACCAGCCGCTGTCCGGGGTGATCGTCGGCGATCGCGTGTGGCAGGTGCTGGAGCAGGGCACCAGCGAGCTGGGCCCGATCGGCCACGGCTGGACCTACTCCGGTCACGCCCTGGGCTGCGCCGCTGCCCTTGCCAACCTGGCGATCATCGAGCGCGAGGACCTGACCGGCAACGCCCGTGATACCGGCGCCTATCTGCAGAGCCGCATGCAGGCCGCCTTCGGCGATCACCCGATCGTCGGCGAGACCCGCGGCGTCGGCATGCTGGCGGCGCTGGAATTCGCCGTGGACCCGGAGACTCGCCGTCCCTTCGATCCCAGCCACAAGGTCGGTGCACGCATCGCCGCCGCTGCGCTGGAGCAGAACCTGATCGCCCGGGCGATGCCCCAGGGAGACATCCTCGGCTTCGCTCCGCCGCTGGTCACCACCCGTGACGAGGTCGACGAGATCGTTGCCCGCGCCGAGCGTGCGGTGAACAAGGTCACCGACGAGCTGGTCAAGGAAGGCGTACTGCAGACGGCCTGATGCCTGGTCCGATGCCTGGTCCGATGCCTGGTTGAGCCCAGGCCGGTGTCTGGCCTGACGCCCGCACCTTGGCAGGTGCAAAAGGGGCCGCTTCCTTGAAGGAGGCGGCCCCTGTCGGTTTTCATTCAGGTAGGCGAGCGCGGAACAGGTAGGCGAGCGCCGAAGCGCCGACAACGCCTGCCCTCCCTGCCTTGGCAACCGGTCTTCACGATATGAGTTCAAGGAGAAGGTCATGAAGGTGGATTCACCCCCTTGCCCGAGTCACGGCGTGACCCTGGACGAGATATTCAAGGCCCGGGGACGCATCGCCGGTCAGGTAACGCGCACGCCACTGGTGTTGTCGCGGTCCCTGTCCGAACGCTTCGACGCCGAGGTCTATCTCAAGCTCGAGACGCTGCAGCCCACCGGCGCCTTCAAGCTGCGCGGTGCCACCAACATGATCGCCGCACTGATCGAGCGCCATGGACGCGAGGCCCTGGCCCAGGGCGTCACCACCGCATCCACCGGCAATCATGGCCGCGCCGTGGCCTACGCCGCCTCCAGCCTTGGGGTGCCGGCGGTGATCTGCCTGTCGCGGCTGGTGCCGGCCAACAAGGTCGCTGCCATCGAGGCGCTCGGTGCCGAGGTGCGTCGCGTCGGCGCCAGCCAGGACGAGGCCTTCGAGGAGGTGGCGAGGCTGGTGCAGGAAGAGGGCATGACGCTGATTCCGCCCTTCGATGATCCGCTGATCGCGGCGGGGCAGGGCACCATCGGCATCGAGATCCTCGAGGACCTGCCGCGGGTCGATCGGGTCATCGTCGGGCTGTCCGGCGGTGGTCTGCTCGGCGGCATCGGCGCCGCGCTGAAGGGCGTTCGACCCCAGGCCAGAATCAGCGGGGTCAGTCTGTCGGCGGGAGCGGCCATGTGCGAGAGCCTCAAGGCCGGCAAGCCGGTGGCGGTGGAAGAGGTCGAGAGCCTGGGCGACTCGCTGGGCGGCGGCATCGGCCTCGACAACCGCTGCACCCTGGCGCTGGTCGAAGCGGTGATGGACGACCACTGTCAGGTGTCGGAAGGCGCCATCGCCCAGGCCATGGTGGACATGCTCGAAAGCGAGAAATTGCTGGTCGAAGGCGCCGCCGCCGTCGGACTGGCGGCACTGGCCGAGGGCCACCTCGAGGTCAAGGGGGAGCGGGTCGTGCTGGTGCTTTCCGGCAACGGGGTGTCACTGGATACCCTCGATCAGGCGCGCCGCCTGGCGGCGGATTGCGCCAGTCAAGGCCAGCGATAGACCGTCAAGGCCACCAACCGACAGACAAGCCCAGCAACAACCCGATCAGGAGCCAAGGATGCAACTCTACAAGCGTGAGCAGATCAGCCAGGCGGTCGCCATCGACCAGGACGCGCTGGCGGCGGTGGAAGCCGGTTTCGCCGCCCTGGGGCGTGGCGAGGTGGTGCAACCGCCGATCCTGTCCATGGCCATCGAGGAGGCCAACGGCGAGGTCGACGTCAAGACCGCCCATATTCGTGGCAACGAGCGCTTCGCCATCAAGGTCAGCCCCGGCTTCTTCGACAACCCCAAGCTGGGGCTGCCAAGCCTCAACGGGCTGATGATGGTGTTCTCCGCGCGCACCGGGCTGGTCGATGCGGTGCTGTTCGACGAGGGCTACCTGACCATGGTACGTACCGCCCTGGCCGGCGCCATCGCCGCCAAGCACCTGTCGCGGGAGAACAGCCGCCGGGTCGCGGTGCTGGGGGCCGGCGAGCAGGCGGTCAAGCAGGTCGAGGCGCTGCGGCTGGTGCGCGACATCACCGCCATCGACGTCTGGGCGCGAAGGTCCCAGGCCGCCGAGGAATACGCTACCCGCATGCGCGCTGCGGGTCTCGAGGTGACCGTCCACGACAGCGTGCGCGAGGCCTGCCGAGCGGCCGACATCATCGTCACCACGACGCCGTCGCAGACGCCGATCCTCGAGGCGGCGGACCTGCCGGAGGGCGTCCACGTCACCGCCATGGGCTCCGACAGTCCCGACAAGCGTGAACTGGCCGAGAACGTGCTGACCCGCGCGGACGCCTTCGTCTGCGATACCCGGCCCCAGAGCGAGTCCAACGGCGAGCTCAAGGCCCTTGCCGGTCGCGAGGTGCCCTTCAAGGTCCACGAACTGGGCGCGGTCATTGCCCGTGGCGAGCGTCTGCGGCTGTCGGACGCCACCATCACGGTATGCGACCTGACCGGTACCGGTGTCCAGGACACGGCCATCGCCGGGTTCGCCCTGACGCGTCTGTCGGCTGAGGATTCGGCACGATAGGCTTTGCCGAATCAGGCATTTTTGGGGAGGATGGGGGACCCTAATCCCGACAGGAGCCCCCATGCCCTCGCTGCAGTGCCTGCTGCGCCACCGGCGCCGACTGATCGTCATCATCGCCCGCCTGGGCTATACCGCCAAGGGGCTGGTGTACCTGCTGATCGGCGTGCTGGCGGCTCTCGGCGCTGTGGGCCTTGGCGGCGACAACGTCGGTACCAAGGAGGCGCTGGCACACCTGGCTCGCCAGCCCTTCGGCACCCTGATGCTGGGAGCCCTGGTGCTGGGGCTCTACGCCTACGCCGCCTGGCGGGGCTTGCAGGGGCTGTTCGATGTCGAGCACCGCGGGCGTAGCTGGAAGGCCCTGGGCACCCGCCTGGCGCTGGTCATCAGCGGTGGCATCTACGCCAGTCTCGGCTGGTATGGTGTCGAGCTGCTGGACGATCCCCAGGAGACCACCGGCGGCGCAGAGGAGCGCACCGCCATGCTGATGTCGCACCCCGGCGGCGTCTGGCTGGTGGCGATTCTGGGGGCGATCTTTATCGGCGTGGGGCTGCGTCAGTCGTGGCGCGCGCTGGCGCGCAGCTATCTCAATCGCTGGCGTCAGCAGGACATGAGCCAACGCCAGCGTGATCTGGCCTCGGGCCTCAGCCGCTGGGGGCTGGCCGCCAGGGGGCTGGTGTTCGCGCTGATCGGCAGTTTCCTGCTGGTGGCCGCCTGGCAGGTCGATCCCGCCAAGGCCGAAGGGCTCGGCGGCACCCTGGATACCCTGGCCGCCCAGCCCTTCGGCCCCTGGCTGCTCGCCGCCGTGGCCGGTGGACTGATGAACTACGGTACCTACTGCGTCATCAATGCCCGCTTTCGCAAGGTGAAAGTGTAGCGCCTTAAGCGGCCGTTCAGGACGCCCGGGGCTTCTTGGCCCGCACGGTCAGGGCGACGCCGGCAATGGCCAGCGCCATGCCGATCAGGGATACCGGCGGCAGCCCTTCATCGAACAGCCACCATGCCTCCACCGCGGTAACCGGCGGCACCAGGTAGAACAGGCTGGCGACGCGGGACGCCTCGCCACGCTTGATCAGCATCATCAGCAGCATGATGGCGGCGATGGACAGCACCAGCACCAGCCAGCCCAGCGTCAGCACAAAGGTCAGCGACCACTCCACCTCGCGGGTTTCCAGCAGCAGGCAGCCGGCGCCAAGCAAGGCCAGCGCCCCGAGGTACTGCACCACGGTGCCGCCGAGCAGCGGCATGCCGCTGCAATAGCGCTTCTGGTACAGCGTCCCCAGCGAAATCCCCACCAGCGCCACCAGGGTGCAGGCCAGCGCCGGCCAGCCAAACCCTTCGAAGGACAGCGCCGACAGGTCCATCTTGCCTCCCAGCACCAGGCTGACCCCGGCCAGCCCCAGGGCCAGTCCCATCCACTGCAGCGCAGACAGCCGCTCGCCCAGCAGGGGGCCCGCCAGCGCAGCGGTCAGCAAGGGTTGCAACCCCACCAGCAGGGACGCCAGTCCCGCCGGCATGCCCAGGCTGATGGCGTAGAACACGCCGCCCAGATAGCCGCCGTGAACCAGACAGCCGGACACCGCCACATGCCCCCACAGACGGGGACTCGACGGCCAGGCCGAGCGGGTCAGCCAGACGATGGGGACCAGCAGCGCCAGGGTGGCGGCGAAGCGAATGCTCAGGAAGGTGAAGGGCTCGGCGTAGGGCAGGCCGAACTTGGCACCGATGAAGCCGGTGCTCCACAGCACCACGAACACCAGCGGCATGGCCGGCAATAGCCAGGACGGCAGGGCGGGGCGGCTCACGGGCACCTCGCACAAGGTGCGGTAAGCGGGCACCCGACACACTGCGCGGTAGGCGGGCACCCCGAACAAGCTGCGGCAAGCGGCCACCCGACACACGATGCGGCAAGCGGGGGCTGGGCGGTGATCACTGAGGGTGGCATCGCGGGGACTTCCTTGTGGTTCATGTCATCGGCAGGGCGAGCGCCCAATCATGATGCCCTATCCCGCCTCCCTCAAGGAGGGGATTGCCAAGCGTTGCTCTCGTGCTTTGGTCGTAGGTCGTGGAGGGAGAGTGAGATTGGTCTGACCACGCCGATGCTTGTTTTTGCGCAGTTTATAGGCGAAATGGCCGCTGGTCAGACCAATAATGCAGACAGGTTGCGTTGAATGGGGCCGTTGGCCGCCGGGGGCCTTTTCGCTAGCTTTCTTTTCGATGACGCCCCGGGAGGGGGACGCCTCGCTTGCATCGAAGCGATGTCCCGTTCATGCCCCGAGGAGGTCCTCGCAAGGACGCGCACGGGCAACGCCCGGCTCAAGAGCGCAGCGGCGCAAATCGCTTGCAACAGGTGGGCCTAGCTTGCGGCGAAAGTGCCTCGAGCGCTCATGACGATGCCATGGATCGACAACAACAACACACCGGGTGCGGCAGATCGAGACCGCACCGATCCACCAGGAGTTATGCCATGTCCCGGCTAGACAAGCCCCAGCAAGACCTTGATACGGCCTCGCCAACGGCCTCCCTGTCCGAACGCATCGCGACCCCGGACCGCCGCCGCTTTCTGAAGGCTGCTGCGGTTGGTTCCGCCGCCGCGGTGGCGGCACCCTGGGTCGGCAACGTCCAGGCTCAGCAGGGCATCCGCATCCGCATGCAGTCATCCTGGCAGCCCGGCACCACCGGCTACCGCATCTTCGAGGAGTGGGCCGCCGGCGTCGCCGAGGCCACCAGCGGCGAGGTCACCATCGAGCCGTTCCCGGCCGGAGCCGTGGCCGGTGCCTTCGAGGTAGCCGACGCGGTGCGCAACGGCGTGCTCGACGGCCAGAACTGGTTCACCGTCTACTGGCCGGGCAAGATGCCCGCCGGGGTCTTTCTCACCGCCTATCCCATGGGCCTGTCGGTACCCCACCAGTGGGACATGATGTTCGGTGCCTACGGCGGTTTCGGCATCGCCAAGGACCTCTACCGCAAGCAGGGTCAGGAGCTGCTGGGCTACGTCCACCACGACCTCAACCTGATCCATTCCAAGGTGCCGCTGAGAAGCTTCGATGACTTCGAAGGGGTGAAGATCCGCATGCCCGGCGGCATCGTCGCCGAGACCTTCGCCAAGATCGGTGCGCGTACCACGCTGCTGCCGGGCTCCGAGGTCTACCCGGCGCTGGAGAAGGGCACCATCGACGCCGCCGACTACACCGGTGCGGCGGTCAACTTCGAGCTGGGCTTCTGGCAGGTGACCGACTACATCATCATGGGCCCGCCCTCGACTCCCTGTCTGCACCAGGCGGTCGACCTGATGGATATCGCGGTCAATCGCCGGGTCTACGAGCGCATGTCCGACCAGACCAAGGACCTGATGCATGACCTGGTCGCGGCCTACTCCCGCGAGCACTACGCCGCCATCCAGAAGGCCAACGCCGAGGCCTGGCCCAAGTACCGCGAGAAGGGCGTCGAGATCATCCACCTGTCAGAGGACGACGCCGACCGCTTCCGCGACGCCGCGATCCCGCTGTGGTTCGAATGGGCCAACAAGGATCCGGACGCGGCCAAGCTGTTCCGTGCCCACCTCAACACCATGCTCGATCCGTCGGTGGCACTGATCACCGAAGAGGACATCAAGGACTTCGAGCTCAACGCCTAGGCCTGCACGTGTCGACCGGGGCGACCCGGTCGACGTCGATGAATATTCCGTGGTCGCCTGGCGAAACGCCTGGCGACCAGCGGAGGAGCGTCAATGAATCTACAGATTGATTTCGTTCTGCCGCACTGGCTCTATTGGGCGGTGCTGGCAGGACTGCCGCTGATCGTGATGCTGCTGGTGGATCGAAGCTTCCGCCGGGGTGGCGAGGTGAGCGGTGGCGATACCGCCGAGACCCCCGTCGCGACGAGCGAGCAGGCCTACGCAGCGCCTGGCAATGTGGTGACCCGCGGCATCGACCGCATTTCCGGCTTTGCCGGGCGCTACGTGGCCTACTGGTCGCTGATCGCGCCCTTCGTGTTCACCTACGAGGTGGTGCTGCGCTACGCCTTCAACTCGCCGACCAACTGGGCTCACGAGTCGATGACCCTGATGTTCGGCATGCAGTACCTGCTGGCGGGTGCCTTCGCGCTGCGCGAGGGCGGGCATGTGCGCGTCGATATCCTCTACCAGCGGGCGGCGCCGCTCAACAAGGCCGCGCTGGACCTGGTCACCTCGATCTTCTTCTTCATCTTCACCCTGGCGCTGTTGACCACCGGCTGGCGTTTCTTCTCGCAGTCGGTCAGCGACGTCTGGTGGTTCGGTGACAGCTACGCCAACGAGGTGTCCTTCACCGAATGGGCGGTGCAGTACTTCCCGGTCAAGTTCATGCTGTTCTTCGGTGCCTTGCTGCTGCTGTTGCAGGGGATCGCGCAGTTGATCAAGGACCTCCAGGCCTATCGTCACCACCGCGAGCACCACGAAGGCTCGACGGTGTCTGCCAGCATTCTGGTGGTGCTGGCGGTGATCCTCGGCGCCTACACCATCCACGAAATCGTCAATATCGCCCTGACCGACTACGAGAGCCTGGCGCTTAGCCTGGAGAACTCGCTGTCCACGGTGGGTATTGGCGCGCTGACCCTGTTGATGTTCGGCACCCTGATGGTGGTGCTGGTAGCGGGGCTACCGCTGGCCTTCGTTACCGGCGGTCTGGGGGTGGTGTTCCTCTACCTGGTGGGCGATCAGCACATGCTGAACCTGATGCCTTCGCGCATCTTCCCGATGATGACCAACTACCAGCTCTCGGCCATTCCGCTGTTCATCTTCATGGCCTCGGTACTGGAGAAGGCCGGCATCATCGAAGAGCTGTTCGATGTGGTCTACAAGTGGATGGGCGGTCTCAAGGCGGGCCTGGCGATCGCCACCATCATCGCCTCGACGCTGCTGGCCGCCATGGTCGGGGTGATCGGCGCGGCGGTGGTGACCATGGGCCTGATCGCGCTGCCGGCCATGCTCAAGCGCAACTACCAGCCGGAGATCGCGCTGGGGTCGATCATGGCCGGGGGCACCCTGGGCATCCTCATCCCGCCGTCCATCCTGGCCATCATCTACGGCGTCATCGCCCAGCAGTCGGTGGGCGAGCTCTACCTGGGCTCGCTGATTCCCGGCCTGTTGCTGGCCGGCATGTACGCCTTCTACTGCTGGCTAAGGGGCACCCTGAACGTCAAGGTGGCGCCGCCGATGCCGGAGGAAGACCGGGTCTCCACCGCCGAGAAGCTGCGCCTGCTGCGCAATATGCTGGCGCCTATCGCCCTGGTGTTGCTGGTGCTCGGCATCATCTTCACCGGGGTGGCGACCCCGGTGGAAGCGGCGGGTATCGGCACCTTCGGTGCGCTGGTGGTGGCGGCGATGCACAAGCGGCTGACCTGGCCCAACCTGCACGCCGCCTGCATGACCACCCTGGTGGCGACCGCCATGGTCATGTGGATCATCTTCGGTGCCAGCATCTTCGTCGGCTTCTACATCCTGCAGGGCGGCCAGACCTTCGTGCAGGAGTTGATCGCCGGGGCAGGGCTTGGCCCCTACGCGGTGCTGGCGCTGATGATGGTGCTGCTGGTGGCGCTGGGGATGTTCCTGGACTGGGTCGGTATCCTGCTCCTGGCGGTGCCGATCTTCGTACCGCTGATCAAGGGGCTGGACTTCACCGGGGTATTTGGCCTGCCCGGGGTGGACCCCGCCGACGTCTCGCTGTGGTTCGGGGTGATCTACCTGGTCAATATGCAGATGTCCTTCCTCAGCCCGCCGTTCGGCTATGCGCTGTTCTACATCAAGGGGGTGTGTCCGCCGCATATCACCATGGGCCAGATCTTCCGCTCGTCCTTTCCCTTCCTTGCGCTGCAAGCGCTGGGCCTGCTGCTGGTGATCATGTTCCCGGCGCTGGTCACCTGGCTGCCCAACCTGGCCTACGGCTAGTCGGGCGGTGTCATGACAACGCCTCCGGCCGGCTCGGCCGGAGGCGTTTTTGCAAGATGTTCAGCAGTGGCAGGCAACACGCCTTTTTCGGTGCTTCGCCGAAGAATTGCCTGGCGTATCATGACGCTTATCCCCATGGCCTGCCGTGGCCTCTGGCGGTTGTCGCCGACCGGCGACGCGGAGGCGAAAATGGCTTGCATTTCGTAACACGATTGTGGGGAACCCTCATGCAACTGCGTCGTCACACTGTGCGAGCGATTGACGAATTCTCAACCACCTCCTGGAGGACTTCATGCAACGATTCACCGCCCTGATCACCGCCGCCCTGCTTTCTGCTGGTCTGATGAGCGCCACCGCCCATGCCCAGGAAGCAAACGCGCAGGCGTCAGGCAACGCTGACGTCGAGGCTGCCGCTCAGGCGCAGAATTTCTCTGATGCCCAGCTCGAGAAGTTCGCCGACGCTTCCAAGGAGATCGCCGCGATTTCCCAGGACTACACCCAGCAGCTGCAGGAAGCCGAAGGCCAGCAGGCCCAGCAGGATGTGCGCACCGAGGCCAACCAGAAGATGGTCGAAGCCGTCCAGCAGAGCGGGCTCGAGGTCGAGACCTTCAACGCTATCGGTCAGGCTATCCAGCAGAACCCGGACATGATGAAGCGCGTACAGGAGATGGCGCAGTCGTGAGCTGACCGCCACTCTCGCCAGTCAAAGAGACTGGCCGCCTAGATCGACGCACGCCCGCCGCCCTCGAGGCCGGCGGGCGTTGTTGTTTGCAGTGCTGAAGATGTTTGCACAGGGCGAGGATTCGAGCGGCCGGTCGGGTGTGAAGTCGTGATCAACGAAGGATGGATCGGTCATCAGGTCGCAGTGTCAGCAATGCCTGGCTCTCCGGGCCACGCTCGATGGCTTCTGCGGCGTTTGGCGAGAGGCCGATCAAGATACTGCTAATGCTTTACAGCCGCTGGCCTCGGCTCCATGCTTCCGATAGTCAGAGGGTGGGGGACCAGGGAGCGTCCTGCTGCCAGCCACGGCGACCGCGCGGAGGACACCATGGAAGCGGAACTGTTGGAAATCAGCCAGCATATGGGGCGCTTTGCGCCCTTTGACGGGCTGTCGGAGGAGTTGCTGGACGAGGTCGCCGGACAGGTGCAGGTCAGCTACTTCAAGGCCGGCTCGTCCATTCTCGAGCTTGACGCCGTGCATCAGGAGTTCTGCTACATCCGCAGCGGAGCGGTGGAGGTCACCCGGCGCAACGGAGAGCTCTACAACCTGCTGGGGGAGGGCGACATCTTTGGCCACTTCAGCCTGCTGCGCCACAGTCGCGTGCGCTTCCCGGCCAAGGCGCTGGAAGACAGCCTGATCTACTTCATCCCCGAGGCGATGTTTCACCAACTGTGCGAAGCCGACGAGCAGTTCGCCGAGTTCGTCGAGGTGGATCGCCCCCGGCTCGAGACGGCGGTGGAAAGTCAGCGCAAGAACAACGACATGATGGTGACGCGGATCCGCAAGCTGCTGACCCGCTATCCCGTCATGGTCGAGGCGCGGGCCACGGTGCAGGAGGCGGCGCGCCAGATCAGCGAGTCCCAGGCCTCGGCGGTGCTGGTGCTGGACAAGCCCGAGAACAACCCGCGCTACACCTTCAAGGATAGTGAAGGTGGCTACTGGCAGGTCACCGGGATCCTGACCGACAGCGACTTTCGCACCAAGGTCGTGGCCGAGGGGCTGTCGCCGGATACCCCGGTGGGTGAGGTTGCCGGCCGCCGCCTGATCGCGGTGCAGTCCGACGAGTCGGTGCAGGAGGCGATGCTGTGCATGCTGCGCAACAACATCCATCACCTGCCGGTGATGCACCGCCGTTCGCCGGTGGGCATCGTGCACCTCTCCGACATCATTCGCTACGAGACCCAGAGCAGCCTCTATCTGGTCAGCAATATCTTCCATCAACCGTCGGTGGAGTGTCTGGCCAAGCTGGCGCCGGACGTCCAGGCCGCCTTTGTGCGCATGGTTCACGACGGTGCCGACTCGCAGATGGTGGGCAAGGCGCTGTCGACCATCGGGCGCAGCTTCACCCGACGGCTTCTGGAGATGGCGGAAGAGGAGCTAGGACCGCCACCGGTGCCGTACTGCTTCATGGCGCTGGGCTCGATGGCGCGTAACGAGCAGAGCATCGTCACCGACCAGGACAATGCTCTGGTACTGTCCGATGACTTCGATCCAGCATTGCACGACGAGTACTTCGCGACCATGGCCAAGCGGGTCAGCGATGGCCTGGCCGCCTGCGGTTATACCTACTGCAAGGGGGACGTGATGGCCACCAATCCGAAGTGGCGCCAGCCGCTGTCGGTGTGGAAAGGCTACTTCACCGAATGGATCGAGCGCCCGTCACCGGAAGGGTTGCTGCACAGCTCGATCTTCTTCGATCTGGATACGGTCCACGGTGACAATCCACTGGTGGAGGAGTTGCAGGACCTGGTCGCCACCAAGGCGTCGAAGCACAAGCGCTTTCTTTCCGCCATGGCGCGTAATGCGCTGAATCGGACGCCGCCGCTGGGCATCTTCCGCACCTTCGTGATGGAGAAGGACGGCAAGCACAACAACTCGATCAATCTGAAGCGTCGCGGCACGGCGCCGATGGTGGACCTGATCCGTATCCATGCCCTGGCCTGTGGTTCCCGCGCCCAGAACAGCTTTGACCGCCTGGACGATATCGATCGCACCCAGTTGCTGGCGCCCGGGGTCAGTGACAAGCTGCGCTACGCGCTCGAGTTTCTGTCCATGTCGCGGATTCGTCACCAGGTCATCGATCTGGAGCATGAGCACGAGCCGGACAACAATATCGAGCCGGAAAACGTCTCCAGCGAGGAGCGCCACAACCTCAAGGATGCCTTCCAGGCGCTCAGCAACGCCCAGAAGTTCCTCAAGTTCCGTTATCCCCTGACCAGCAGGTAGCCGCCATGCCGTTGCTTCGCCCCAAGACACGTTCGGCGCCGGATTGGCACGACTACCTGGTCGCCCGACGTCAGAAGAGCCGCCAGCAGGCGCTGGTGGATTTCTTCGCCGGGGCCGATCTGTCGCCGATCCTGCCGATTCAGGAAGCGCCGCTGATGGCACTGGACCTGGAGACTACCGGGCTCGATCCCAGGCGTGACGAGATCGTCTCGATTGGCCTGGTGCCCTTTTCGCTATCGCGTATTCGGCTCGCCGAGCGGCGCTACTGGGTGGTGCGTCCCCATCGCACCCTGAACGCCGAGTCGGTGACCTTTCATCACATCACCCACGCCGATATCCAGGGGGCTCCGCGGATCGAGGAGGTGCTCGCCGATGTCTTCCGCGCCATGGCCGGCCACCTGCTGGTGGTGCACTTTCGCCATATCGAGAGGTCCTTTCTGGACGCCGCGGTACGCGCGGCCTGGAAGGAGTCACTGAGCTTCCCGGTGATCGACACCATGTCGCTGGAGGCGCGCATCCACCGTCAGTCGACCATGGCGCGCTTTCGTCGCTGGATGGGCCGCCCACCCAGGTCGATCCGCCTGCACGACAGTCGGCTGCGCTACGGGCTACCTCATTATCATGGCCACCACGCCCTGACCGACGCCATCGCCACGGCGGAATTGCTGCAGGCACAAGTAGCCGGCAACTACGCGCCTGAGACGCCCATCGGCATGCTGTGGAGCTGAATAAGGGAGTTGAGCTGCCCGTCGATACGTCAGCCATCTCGCCAAAAGAAAAGCGGCAGCCCGAGGGCTGCCGCTTTTTTCATGCACTTGCTGTCTTCGCCAGGCAGGTCTAGACCGCCTTGGGCTCGCTCATCAGGCCCTTGATGATGGCGTAGCAGGCCACCAGCAGCACCAGGGTGAACGGCAGCCCGGTCGAGACCGCCGCCGCCTGCAGGGCGGTAAGACCGCCGCCCAGCAGCAGGGCGATGGCGATGGCGCCTTCGATGATGGCCCAGAACACGCGCTGCGGCTTGGGTGCGTCGACCTTGCCGCCGGCGGTGATCGAGTCGATGACCAGCGAACCGGAGTCCGAGGAGGTCACGAAGAATACGATGACCAGCACGATGCCGATGAAGGAAGTGATCGAGGCCAGCGGCAGCTCGCCGAGCATGGCGAACAGCTTGAGCTCGAGTGCGGCGTCCTGGACGCCCTGGAAGCCGTCGGTGATGTACTGCTCGATGGCGGTACCGCCGAAGGAGGTCATCCACAGCACCGATACCAGGGTCGGGACCAGCAGCACGGCGGTGAGGAACTCACGCACGGTGCGGCCACGGCTGACCCGGGCGATGAACATGCCGACGAACGGAGACCAGGAGATCCACCAGGCCCAGTAGAAGGCGGTCCAGCCCTGGACGAAGTTGGCGTCCTCGCGACCGAAGGGGTTGGACAGCGCTGGCAGCTCGGCCAGGTAGTGGCCCAGGTTGGTGAAGAAGCCGGTGGCGATGGCCAGGGTCGGGCCCACCAGGATCACGAACGCCAGCAGCAGGAAGGCCAGCACCATGTTCACCTGGGACAGGCGCTGCACACCCTTCTCGACGCCAAGCATGATGGAACACAGCGCAACGCCGGTGATGCCGGCGATCAGCAGCACCATGGTGGTGTCGGTATTCGGCGTACCGAACAGCTCGTTCAGGCCGGCGGCGGCCTGGGAGGCACCAAGCCCCAGCGAGGTGGCCAGACCGAACAGGGTGGCAAAGACCGCCAGGATGTCGATCAGGTGGCCCGGCCAGCCCCATACGCGCTCGCCCAGGATCGGGTAGAACACCGAGCGCATGGTCAGCGGCAGACCCTTGTTGAAGGCGAAGATGGCCAGTGACAGGCCGACGATGGCGTAGGCCGCCCAGGGGTGCAGACCCCAGTGGAAGATGGTCGCCGCCATGCCGAGATTGACCGCGGCTTGCTCGTCACCGGCGGCGGCGCCCAGCGGAGCCCAGTCGGTACGTATGCCGTTTTCGCCGACCGAAGTGCCCCCGAGCGCGGTGGAGAAGTGGGTCATCGGCTCGGACACGCCATAGAACATCAGACCGATGCCCATGCCGGCGGCGAACAGCATGGCGAACCAGCCCATGTAGCTGTAGTCGGGCGTGGCCTCGGCACCACCGATGCGGACCTTGCCAAGCGGGGTGAAGATCAGTCCCAGTGCCAGCAGCACGAATACGTTGCCGCCGAGCAGAAAGACCCAGGACAGGTTGCTGGTCAGCCAGCCACGGATGCCATTGAAGAACGGCTCGGCGCCGCCCTGAAAGGCCAGGGTCAGGATCACGAAGACCAGGATCAGCAGCGACGAGACGGTGAACACCTTGCCGTGCAGGTCCACGTCCACGCCGAAGGACTTGGTGACGATATTGTCCTGACCGATAACGTAGTCCGTATCGATCAGGTTGGCTGGCCCCTCCGGGGCCGGTACTCCTTCACTACCGGTATCGGCAGATGAAGGCTTGTGGTTGGGGTCTTTTTCCACGTGCGATCTCCCTTGCGTTTAAAAATGGTAACTGTGGCGTCACGCCATCGACTCGGAGCGGGGTCGCGGCTGGCTCGTCTGTCATCGATACCGTTCGGTCCAGCCTGCCTGAAGTGTGGCCTGCCTGAGCCAGCTTGCCAGTTGTGCCGTCAACGGCATCTATTCCAAGGCCGCCCGGGCACGCCTGGATCAGCTTGCCACGATCGTCCCGGACCCAAGGTTCTGCGGGCGACCGCTTGCACCGCGTGGGCGACGCAGTGCTGGCCGCAACGACAGCAGGGGCGCCCCGGGGCACCCCTGACCATTGCCACAGCATCATGACGGTGGCGTGGCATCTATCGGACTCAGGCCTCGCCGAGCCACTCCTTGACCACGTCCTGGTTATCCTCGACCCACTTCTGGGCGTTTTCGTAGGGATCGGTGTCGTCTTCCTGATTCATCAGCATGACTTCACCCATCATTTCCGTGGTCCACTCGAAGTTCTCGAGGATGGCGTAGGCCTCCGGCATGTCCTCTTCGAGGCCCTGACGGACGATGGTGTGGATCTGTTCGGCGCCACCGTAGACGCCCTGGGGGTCCTCGAGGTACTTGAGGTCCCAGCGGGCGAACATCCAGTGCGGGGTCCAGGTGGTGACCACGATCGGCTCGCCACGGTCGATGGCGCTGCCCAGTGCGGCGGTCATGGTGGCGCCGCTGCCGGTGCGCAGGTCCAGGTCGAGCTCGTAGGCGTCGACCACTTCCTCGGTCAGACGCATCAGGCCGGCGCCAGGATCGATGCCGATGATCTCGCCGTTGAACTGGTCGGCGTGTTCATTGAGCTCATCAATCGAGTCGACCTCGGAATCTGCCGGGACCGCAAGGCCCAGCTTGGTGCCGTCGAGGTTGACGCCGGCATCGACCAGCTGGTCCTGGAGGCGCGCGTAGTAGTCCTCGTGGGTGGTCGGCAGCCAGCCGGCGAGCAGAGCGTCGGCGTCGCCGCTGGCGACGGACTGCCACATGGCCGCGGCAGACAGTGCGGAGGTCTCGACCTCGTAGCCGGCCTGTTCGAGCACAGCACGAACCACGTTGGTCGACGCCACGGTGGACGACCACTCGACGTAGGCCAGGTGCACGGAACCCTTGTCCTGGGCGTGAACACTGGTGGCGGCGGCGCTGATGGCCAGGGCCAGACCGAGAGAACGAGTTGCCTTGGGTGACATGGTGCGACTCTCCTTGCGATAAGAGGTATTAGCGTGAAGCAGGCGACAGTGTCTTGCAAATGCCGCCCCGCAGGCTCCCCCGGCCGAGGGAGCCCGCGTCGAGCGTTTACTGCTTGCGCTCCTTGCGCAGGGACTGGGTCAGGCGATCCAGCAGCATCGCCAGGATGACCACCGCGATGCCGGCCTCGAAGCCATCGCCCGGACGCAGTCGCTGGATGGCTCGCCAGACCTCGCTGCCCAGGCCATCGGCGCCGATCATGGCGGCGATCACCACCATCGACAGGGCCAGCATGATGGTCTGGTTGATGCCGGCCATTACCGTGGGCAGCGACAGCGGCAGCTGCACCTTGACCAGCTTCTGGCCGCGGGTGGCGCCGTAGGCGTCGGCGGCCTCGATCAGCTCCACCGGTACCTGACGGATGCCCAGGGTGGTGAAGCGGATGGCCGGCGGCATGGAGAAGATCACGGTGGCAAAGATCGCCGACACCGAGCCGATACCGAAGAACGGGATCGCCGGGATCAGGTAGACGAAGGCCGGCATGGTCTGCATGAAGTCCAGCACCGGCATGATCAGGCGGTAGAGTCGATCGGACAGCGCCGCGGCGATACCCACCGGCAAGGCGATGACCACCGCCACCAGGGTGGCGATGACGACCAGGGTCAGGGTCTCGATCATCGGGTCCCACAGATCGAGGTTCCAGATCAAGCCAAGGCCCAAGACCGCGCCGATGGCGAGCCTGGGGCTTGCCATCTTCCAGCACAGGCCGGCGATGATCAGCAGCAGGGCCCAGTCGGGCAGCCACATCAGGGCGTCATTGAGACCGTCGATACCGGTCTGGGTAATCCGCGAGATGCCGCGGGTGACGGCAGAGTATTCGGTGGTCAGCCAGCTCAGGCCGGTCTCGATCCAGTCACCGAGGGGAATGCGAGGAATCTCGATCGCCATTAGTGGTCTCCTGCCTGTGCCAGTTCATCCAGTACCGCGCCCTTGACCACCACGCCCAGCAGGCGTCGCTCGTCGTCGATGACGGCGATGGGGAAGCTCTTTTCGTTGAACAGCGCGAACAGATTGTGCAGCGGCTCGTCGGGCCCCACGGTGCGGAAGTCCTGGGTCATCACGCTATCCAGTCGATCCTGTCCGCTCTGGATGGCGCTGTTGGCGGCGTCGGCCTCGACCAGTCCCTTGAGCTTGCGATCGCGGCTGGTGACGTAGATCGAGTCCATGGCGTTTTCTTTCATCTTGCGCAGTGCGGTACGCGGGCCGTCGTCCTCGCGGGCGGTGGCACGCACCGGGCGCATGGCGCTCTCGGCGGTCAGCACCCGGGACATGTCGACGCCTTCGATGAAGCGCTCGACGTAGTCGTCGGCCGGCTTGGTCAGGATCTCCTCCGGCGTGCCGATCTGCACCACCTCACCGTCCTTGAGCAGGACGATGCGGTCACCGATGTTCAGCGCTTCGTCCAGATCGTGGGTGATGAACACCGTGGTCTTCTTCATGCGGTGCTGGAGTTCCAGCAACTCCTGCTGCATATCCTTGCGGATCAGCGGGTCGAGCGCCGAGAAGGCCTCGTCCATCAGCAGCACGGTGGAGTCATTGGCCAGCGCCCGGGCCAGGCCGACACGCTGCTGCATGCCGCCGGACAGCTGATTGGGGTAGGCGTCTTCCCAGCCATTCAGCCCGACCTGGGTCAGGGCGTCACGGGCGGTCTTGGCGCGGGTGTCGGCGTCGATGCCGCGAATCTCCAGCCCGAACTCCGCGTTCTGCTGCACGGTACGGTGGGGGAACAGGGCAAAGTTCTGGAAGACCATCGAGAAGTGACGGCGGCGGCACTCCAGCAGTGCCTTGTCGGAGAGCTGCGGAATGTCCTCGCCGTCGATGATGATCTCGCCTTCGGTGGGCTCGATCAGCCGGTTGAGGCAGCGGATCAGGGTCGACTTGCCCGAGCCTGAGAGGCCCATGATCACCAGCAGTTCGCCTTCATGGACGTCGAAGTCGATGTTCGACAGGCCCAGGGTCTGGCCGGTCTTGTCCAGGATTTCAGGACGCTTGAGCCCTTCATCGCGTAGCTTGAGTGCCTTCTTCGGCTGGTCGCCGAAGACCTTGCTCAGCCCGCGAACCTTGATCTTGACGGATCGGTTCTCGCTCATGGGTAGGGGTGCCTTGTTGGGTTGCGTAAACACGTCCAGCCGGTCGAACGATGAAGGTCGACGTCACGTGCATCCTGGCGTCGGCGTTCATCGTCCAGAGCTGGCGCGGCTGCGTCAGGGGCGGCACTCCTTGCCGCATCCCCACGGCTGAACAGCATGCCAGCTTTCACCGTTGAGGCGCAGAAAGGTGCAATACCCTAAAGGTCTTTGAAAGATCATTCAAATTCAGCATGGGCGCACGTTCACTGAATCGAGAAAGCCCCGGCGGGTGCGGTATTGGGTAGAAGTGGGGGAGAAGCCCATGCCAGAACGGCATGGGCAAGGGGAGCTATTTCCCTGTCGCGGTCCCTGTCGCGCTCCGTATCGGCGCCGCTCAGCGCACCCGCGTCAGCCGGATCAGACGACCGGGATCGCTGTCGGTCAGCAGGTAGATGGCGCCGTCGGGGCCGAGCCGCACGTCGCGGATGCGGCCGACCTCGCCATCCAGCACCACCTCGCGCTCGATGATGCTGTCGCCCTCGAGGCGCAGGCGCAGCAGTCGCTCGCCGCGAAGCCCGCCCGCCAGCAGACCGCCCTGCCAGGCAGGGAATTCTTCACCGCTGACCACGGCGAGCCCGGACGGCGCAAAGCGTCCTTCGAACACATGCACCGGATCGCGCATGCCCGGGGCACTGTCGACACCCAGCGGCAGATTGGTGGCGTAGTCGCGTCCGCGGGTCACCTCGGGCCAGCCGTAGTTCTCGCCGGGCAGAATACGATTGAGTTCGTCGCCGGTGCGCGGGCCATGCTCGGTCGACCACAGGGTGCCGTCGGCAGCCTGGGCAAGGCCCTGAGGGTTGCGGTGGCCGATCGAGTAGACCTCGGGGGCCGCGTCATCGTCGAAGCCCGGATTGTCCGGCGCGGGATCGCCGTCTGCGGTCAGCCTGAGCAGGCTGCCGGCGTGGTCTGCCGGGTCCTGGGCGCGGCTCTTGCTGACGCCGCGATCGCCGATGGTCAGCCACAGCAGGCCCTGGTCGTCGAACAGCAGGCGGCCACCGTAATGGCGGCCTGGCGTGGAAAAGCGATTCTGCACAAAAATTGGCGTTATCGCGCCCAGGGCGTCGTCCTCGAACCTGACCCGTGATACCGCCGTGGCGTCGTCCGAGTCGCCGTCCGTGCCGGGCTGCGCCCAGCTGAAGTAGAGCCAGTCGTGGGTGCCATCGCCGAATTGCGGATGCAGCGCCAGGTCAAAGAGCCCACCCTGGCCGCGGTGTGAGACCTGCGGCAGGCCGTCGAGTCTCTGGACATCACCGTCATCCACCAGCGCCAGGGTCCCGGGCTGCTCGGCGACCAGCATGCGCCCATCGGGCAGAAAGGCCAGCGACCAGGGGGTGTCCAGCTCATCGGTGATCAGCTCGAGCGCGACCGGGTGATGAAGCCCCGGTACCTGCTCGGGCAACGACGCCGCCTGGGCGCCTGTAGGCAATGACAATGTCAGCAGGGCGAGGAAAAGGCTTCGCAACATGGAGACTCCGCACGGCAAGTATGGGTTTCCGGTGGCGGACCGCTTCCAAGTCCCTGGCACGCCGAGCGGCGATGGCGTGACAGGTCGGCGGAGACGCTTTTCCTGCCAAGGTCAACACGCGTTACAGCAGCAGCGCCAGCAGCACCGGTAGATAGATCAAGGATAGCAGTGTGGAACAGAACACCAGGCTCGCCACATAGGCGGGCTCGCGTTGGGACTTCTGGGCAAACAGATAGTTGAACACCGCCACCGGCATGCTCATCTGCAGCACCAGGATTGCCAGTGCCATGGGGGGCAGGTCAAGCCAGATGCCTATGCCCCAGGCCACGCCCGCCGCCAGGGGGATGCGCAAAAGGCTGAACCAGACACCCGAGCGCAGGCTTCTGACCTGGATGCTGGCCAGCGACACCCCCAGGGTGATCAGCATCAGCGGCACGGTGAAGCCTGAAATCAGATCGACGCTGTTCTGCAGCCACAGCGGCAGTTCGGTGTCGGTGAACAACAGCGCGATGGAGATCAGGATGGCGTAGACCGTGGGCGTCTTGACCAGCGACTTCAGCGGATTGCCACGACTGGCCAGCATGGTGCCCAGGGTGAACTGGAACAGTGACACCGTCACCATCACCGTGATGCCGAAGGCGAAGCCAGCCTCGCCGAAGGCGTAGAGGATCACCGGTAGCCCCATGTTGCCGGTGTTGGGGTACATGGTGGGAGCCAGCAGTACCCGCCAGTCCTTGCGCAGTACCAGCGCCAGCACGAAGGCCAGCGCGGCCATGGCGCACAGCACCAGGGCGGCCGCCAGCATGGTGCGACCGAAGCTCGAGGCGTCGATCTCGGCACCCGCCAGCGAGGCGATCACCAACGCAGGCGTACCGATGTTGAACACCAGTTTGGTGACGAAGGCCACCGGATAGTCGAAACCGCGGCGGATCCAGAAGAATCCGAGACCGGCGCCGGTGATCACCGGCGCCATCACGGCGAAGAGTTGGGCAAACATGCGAGGATCTATCTCCTTATCGGTCGACACCCGGGGCCTTGGCACCCTGTCGGTCTGGAGTACGCTGCCGGCCAGCGACGCCGACGGCAGGCGCGGCTTGCCGGGCCTGTCGAGAGCGAGCGGCCTGGCGCTCCAGCGACATCGTCAAGCGCTCGATCAGGCCCGCCATCAGCCGGTACTCGGCGCTGTCATTCGTCTGCTGTTCAAGCGTCTGCAGCAGCCGGTTGCCGTATTCACGAGCTCTATCTGGTGCGTGGCCTCTGGCGCTGGCGCCGTAGTCGTCGGCGAGGGCGGCGGCAAGGTCGTCAAGGGCGAGGTCGAGCGCGTCACTGCGCCCGCCCAGGCGCCGCCGCAGATTGAGGCTGGCGTAGCCAAGGTCCAGCCCCACCAGGCCCAGCGAAAATAGATAGCGGCGTTCTTCCGGGAGACTGTCGTCGTGCTGGGCGAGCCTGAGTAGGCGGTCCGCCATGGTACCACCGAAGCGTGACTCGGCTTCATGGAAGCTACGCCGGTGAAGCCCGTGGAGGTCGTTCACCGTGGCGCTGACCAGCCGGTGCTTGCGAATGGTGGTGGGGAGGCCTGGCGCCAGGCGAAAGGCCATCACCACGGTGGAGAGCCCGAGCAGCAGGGCGATAGCGCGGCCGAGAAAGCCATCGATGGAAAAGTCCATGCCGTTGCCGGGCATGGTCAGCAGGATGTTGCCGATGGTGAAGGCCAGGCAATAGCCCATCAAGCGGGGGTTGGCGGCGCCCAGCAGACCCAGGAACAAGGGTGGCATGAACACCAGCGCGAGGGTGACGAAGTCGTTGGCCTGGGCCAGCAGTACATGGCCGAACAGCAAGGCGCTGGGTACCGCCGCCAGCATGCCCTTGAGGAAGGTGGCGGCGACCGCTGCCGGATTGTCGCGGGTCGCGAAGAAGGCCGAGAACAGGGTGCCGACCAGCATCGCGATCTGACCATTGTCCCAGGCGGTGTAGCGCCAGACGATAGCCAGCAGGGCGAACACCAGTCCGGCTCGCAGTCCGTTGAGGGCGGCTTCCAGATGATCCCGGTGAAAGGCCAGCGCCGGCGCCTTGAGGCGGCGTTTGCCGGGGGTGTGGATCGCCTCCCGCGCATCGAGGATGACCAGGGCGTGGCCGAGGGCCTCGCGCAGGCCGAGATGGATGCGCCGTTGCAGCAGCGCCTCTGGTGACTCGGTAGTGCGTGTCGTAGCGGGGTCGCTGGTGATGGGCCCACTGGGACTCTGCCCATACCGGGCTGTGGTTTGGCCTGCGGCCTGGTCCGAGGCCTGGTCGGGGGCCTGGTCCGAGGCCAGGTCTGGGGCCTGGTCTAAGTCCGGGGCTATGCCCTCGTCCAAGTCTGCGGCCATGCACTGAAGGGCCCGATGCCTGAGCGCCTGCAGCCGCTGGCGGGCCTGGGCCACACCGCTGTCCTCGGCGCTGTGGCGCAGGTCACTGGCCATGTCCTCGATCAGGCGTTTGGTGGGCGTTGGCAGCTCGCCGCCGTGGGAGCGCAGCAGTTGCTGGAGCGCGTGGAGGATCGCCAGCAGGCGGGCGGTGCGCACCGTCAGCACATGGCTGGCGCGTAGCCGGCCGATGCCTTCCGGGCCTTCGTAGCGTGCCGCCTGACTGTCGGTTTCCAGCTGGGTCAGGGGTTGCAGACTGGCGGTCAGGGTGGCTTGCAGGGCAGCGATATCGGCGCTGTTGTCCAGGCGCAGGGCGCCGTGCAGGAAGGCCTGATTGACCACCTGATCGGCCAGGCCGGCGAGATGATCACGGACCTGAATCGGCCACAGCAAGGCGCTGACCAGGGTGGCGCAGATGGCCCCCAGCGCCAGCTCCGACAGGCGCGCCACGGCCACCGCGAACAGACCCGTGGGGGCGCTGGCGGTGATGACCACGATCAGCATGGCGGTGACGGCCGCCATGATGCAGCCGAAGGAAGCGTTGTTGCGGGTCACCGAGGCGGCGTAGGCGCACAGGATGATCCAGGCGGTCAGACAGATCAGTGCCGGTGTCGGCGACTGCACGAACAACGACATGATGGCGATGCCGGCGAGGCAGCCGACGACGGTGCCGGTGATCTGGCTGATGCCTTTCTCCAGCACCATGCCGCTCATCGGGCGGATCTGCAGAAAGGCGGCGGAAATCAGCGCCCAGTAGGGACGATCGAGGTCGCACCAGAGAGCAATGTACAGCGCCAGACCCATGGCCAGGGTGGCCTTGATGGCGAACTTGACCGCACTGGCCGGCGGCGTCAGGTAGGCCTGCCACCATACCGAAAAAGGCATTAGCGAGGCTCGGGCCGGACCCGCACCGTGGCGGTCATGCCGGCGCTCAGGTCGAGGTTCGTCGGCACCTCGTCGAGGGCGATGCGTACCGGGATGCGCTGGGCCAGGCGCACCCAGCTGAAGGTGGGCTCGACCTGGGGCAGCAGCTGGTCGTTGGGGGTGGCGTTGTCATTGGCGATGGCTCGTCCGATGCTGTCGACGTGGCCATCCAGCTCGAGGTTGCCGCTCATCAGAATGACCTTGGCCGGATCGCCTACGGCCAGGGCAGGGCGCTTGGTCTCCTCGAAGTAGGCGGTGACGTAGTAGGAATCTTCCACCACCAGCGCCATGACCGAGGTGCCCCGATTGACGTAGTTGCCCTGAGTGAGCTTGAGGTTGATCAGGTGTCCCGAGGCCGGGGCGGTGACCTCGGTGCGCTCCAGGTCCAGGCGGGCGCTGGTCAGGTCACTGCGGGCCTGGTCGAGGGCGGCGGCGGCGACATCGCGGTCACGATTGGCGCTTTCGCGATTCTCGGCGCTGATCGCCTGGCGGCTGAGTTGCTCTCGCCGCGACGCCTCGTGTTCCTTCAGTGCAAGCTCGGCCTCACGCTGGGCGACGATGGCAGAGGCCTTGGCCAGGGCGGCCTGGTAGCGAGCATCGTCGATACGAAACAGCACCTGGCCTTTTTCAACGTGGTCGTTGTCGTCGACCGCAAGGGCGATCACCCGGCCCGAGACGTCGGGTGCCACGGTGATGATGTCGGCGCCGACTCGGGCGTCACGGGTCCAGGGGCTGTACAGATAGTAGCGCCATAGCCACAGTCCGGCAGCCACGGCGGCGGCGACCACCGCCAGGGTGATCAGCACGCGCAGGGTCTTGCGCATTCAGGCGCCTCCGCTGGCAAGCGCACCCCACCAGGCGACCCCGGCGGTGCACAGAACGAAAAGAGAGGTGTCCAGCCACGCCTCGTACCACAGCCGAGAGGTGCCGCATAGGCGGTGCAGGGCGAAGCGCAGTACTGCGGCGAGCAGCAGTCCGATCAGGGCGTAGACCAGCAGTGGGCTGAAATAGATACCGCCAAGCGCGACTTCCTTGAGCGCCATGCTGGGCCTCCCCGGGATTCAACCGTGCGGTTGTGAATCGTGTAACCGAGACCAAGCGTAGCAAACATGCAAGCAGGGCGGGAGGGGCTCACCCCGCCTGACGGCGGGGCAGGGCGGTGGTCTCCAGGGCTCGCCAGGCGTCCGGCACGGCGTCGCGCAGATGGTCGAGCAGGGCGCTGACCTTGCGCGGCTGATGGCCGAAACCGTAAAGCAGGGTCACCGGCAGCGGTGCCAGCGACCAGTCTTCCAGGCAGCGCACCAGTTCGCCGGGGTGATGGCGTTCGCGGGCTTCGGTGGTCCACACCGGCAGGATGCCGAGCCCGCGTCCCCGGGCGATGGCGTCGATATGCAGCATCGACTGGTCTACGCGAAAGCGTGACGCCGGTGGCTGGAAGTGCACCGTGCCGCCGTGACGGTGGGACAGGGTGATGCCGCCCTGACTGTCGCCCATCAGGTCGATCCAGGCGTGATGGCCAAGGGCGTCGGGTGCCTCCGGGGTACCGTGCTTCGCCAGATAGTCCGGATGAGCGTAGATGCCGCGCTCCAGCGCGCCGAGGCGCTCCTGGCGCAGGTTGCCCTCGTCGGTCTCGCCAAGCCATACGCAGATGCCCTGGAAGTCGGGATCCCGTGGTGCCGTTTCGCCGGTACTCAGCGTCAGGCGTATCGCCGGATGACGTTCCAGAAAGGTCTCCATCACGCCGCCCAGCCAGCTTCGCGTCAGGGTGCGATGGGCTTCGACATGAAGCTCGCCGCTGACGTCCTCGCGCAGGCTGTCCAGGGTGCGCTGACCCTGTTCGGCCAGTTCCAGGATTTCCCGACTGATCACGTAGTAGCGCTGTCCGGCCTCGGTGGGCAGGAGCTGGTTGGCCTGACGCTTGAGCAGCGGCTGGCCCAGCCGCGACTCGAGCTGGCTGATTCGCCGGCTCAAGGTCGACTTCGCCAGACCGAGCTGGATGGCGCTCTGGGTCAGGCTTCCGGTCTCCATGACGCGGTTGAAGGCAAGCAGTTCGTCGAGATCTGGCATGGCATCACGCAAGCGGGAAGAGGGGCAACACGAACCGCCAGTATGCCACGGGATCGTGCGGATGAAAATCATTCTCCCTTGTGCTGGCGGCCTCTACCGCATGCCCAGCCGTGCACTTCCTGCGCGTGGTGCGACGCAAGCCGGGGGGGGGGGGGCAGGCGGGCAAGGCGAGTAGGGGCGGGCGAATCAGGCAGGCAAGGCAGCTTCGGGAGGGGGTTGCGAGAGTTGCAACGTCACGTTCACGAGCAATTGTGCAACTTTGATGGAAGAATCTAAATGATAAATATTCACATTCATTGTTGTGCGCAGGTCGTCTCGGCCCAGGGCGGCGGTCCTGAAACGCCAGCCATTGCGCGTGCCACCGGGTGGCTTGCCACCCCTTTTCGGAGTCATGAAGAAGATGTTGCCTCAGCGCTTGTCAGCTCAACCTCTGTTATCTCGCAGCCTGTCACCTCGTTGCCTGTCGCTTCACCCTCTGTCGCTTCACCCGCTATCGCTTCACATTCGCCGCCTGGCGGCGGGGCTGTCGGGGATCGTCCTGTGTGGCGCAGTGCCGGCGCTCGGCGCCGAAGACATGGCGCTTGATGACGTGGTGGTCACCGCCTCAGGCTTCGATCAGAGCGTGGCCGATGCGCCGGCCTCGATCAGCGTGGTGACCCGGGAGGATCTGGAGAAGCGCTACTACCAGGACGTCACCGACGCCCTGCGTGACGTGCCCGGGGTGATCGTCACCGGCGGCGGTGGTGGCGACAACGGCTACGACATCAGCATGCGCGGCATGCCCGCGGAGTACACCCTGCTGCTGATCGACGGGCGCCGTGTCAGTACTCGTGAGACCCGCCCCAACGGCAGCGCCGGCTTCGAGCAGGACTGGCTGCCGCCGCTGCAGGCCATCGAGCGCATCGAGGTGGTGCGTGGTCCCATGGCCACCCTGTACGGCTCCGATGCCATCGGTGGGGTGATCAACGTCATCACCCGCAAGGTGGCCGATGAGTGGCACGGCAACCTGCAGCTCGACACCATGCTGCAGGAAGACAGCGCGTCCGGCGACAGCCGCCAGGCCAACTTCTATACCTCTGGTCCGCTGGTCGAGGGGCTGGCCGGGCTGACCCTATACGGCCGTGCGACCCAGCGCGATGAAGACAATATCCTCTATGGCTACGAGGACAAGCAGGTCCAGAGCCTGACCGCGAGGTTGTCGCTGACACCCAGCGTCAACCACGACCTGGCGCTGGAGGCCAGTCGCACCGAGCAGCAGCGCGAGGCGATGGTGGGCAACAGCGTCGATCCGGACGGTTGTCGTGGTGGCTGTGAGGACAGCTTCGACGACTACACCCAGGAGTACGTCGCCCTGACCCATACCGGGCGTTTTTCCTTCGGCACCAGCGAGACCTATGTCCAGCGCGAGGTGTCCGAGAACGAGACCCGCGAGATGGAGATCACCAACACCAACGCCAAGTCGAGCCTGGTGGTGCCGCTCGGTGCCCATATCGTCACCGTCGGCGCAAGCTTCGAGGAAGAGGAGCTGGACGATCGTACCTCGAATCAGATATCGGATCTCACCAATGTCCGCAACAGCCAATGGGCGCTGTTCGCCGAGGACGAATGGATGCTGCTCGACGACTGGTCGCTGACCGGTGGCGTGCGCATGGATCATGACGAGAACTACGGCTCCGAGATCAGCCCACGGCTTTACAGCGTGTGGCACATGACCCAGGACTGGACCCTCAAGGGTGGCGTGTCCACCGGCTATCGCTCGCCGGACCTCAGGGAAATCACCCCGGACTGGGGCCAGGTCAGCCGCGGCGGTGACGTTTACGGCAACCCGGATCTCGAGCCGGAGACCTCGCTCAACAAGGAGCTGGGCCTTCTCTATAACGGGGCTGGCGGGTTGTCGGCCAGCGCCACGCTGTTCCACAACGACTTCGACGACAAGATCACGCGGATCGAGTGTCCGGCCGACGTCTGTACCGACGGCCCCAACCAGTTCGGCAGCAACCCCACCTATCGGGTCAACGTCGACGAAGCGGTCACCCAGGGGGTGGAGCTGTCGCTGTCGACGCCGCTTGGCGACTCGCTCGAGCTGTCGGCGAGCTACACCTACACCGACTCCGAGCAGAAGAGTGGCGAGTACGAGGGCGAGCCCCTGACTCAGCTGCCAGAGCACGAGTTCTCGGCCAGTCTCGACTGGGAGATCAACGATCGCCTGTCCCAGTGGACCCGGGTCACCTACCGTGGCGACGAGAGTCAGCCCACCACCGGCCCGTCCCAGAGTGAAATCGTCGCGCCGGACTACACCTTCGTCGACACCGGCCTCGGCTATCAGTTGACCGACGCCGCCCGCGTCAACGTCGGCATCTACAACCTGTTCGATGAAGACATCGACTACGACGAGTATGGCTACGTCGAGGATGGCCGCCGGCTGTGGCTGGGCCTGAACGTCGATTTCTGATCCCTGGGGGACCAAGGGAAGAAATGGGAATGCCTGTCCGCCATGATCGAACGCATCGTTGCGCGAGCCTGGACGAGAAAGGCAGGTATTCTCAAACGAGATTGATTACTATAAGCGTCAATAGTGATGCCCCGCCCCATTGCGGGGGAACCGACAAGGAAGATGAGCATGCGTGGAATGTCACCCCTGGCCCGAGGCGCCGTCGCGCTGGGCCAGAAAGTAGGTCCGGGGATCGGCCTGGCACTCGGACTCAGCCTGGTCACCCTGGGGGTGGCCAGCGCCCAGGAGGAACCTCGCGTCCTCGACACCGCCTTCGGTGAGGTCGAGATCCAGGGCCAGCCCGAGCGGGTTGTCACGCTCTACGAAGGGGCACTGGACACCTCCCTGGCCGCCGGGGTCACGCCACTTGGCGCGGTGGCGACCCGCGCCGCCGAGGACGTGGCCGACTACCTGAAGGATGAGGTGCCCGATATCCAGATCGTGGGCACCGCCGGCGAGGTCAATGTGGAAGCGGTGGTCGGGCTCGAGCCGGACCTGATCCTGGCTTCCTCGCGACTGTCCGAGGATACCTACGCGCTGCTGTCGCAGCTTGCCCCCACCGTGGTGCCGGCGACCGAGGGCTTCGACCCCGAGGCCTGGAAGGACGAGGCGCGGCTGTTCGGCAGGGCGCTGGGCCACGAAAGCGAGATCGATCGGGCCATCGAGACGGTCGAAGCGCGCGCCGCCGAGCTCGCCGCTAGCTTCGAGGCACAGACGTCCCAGGACAACGCCTTCCTGATTCGCTGGATGCCCCAGGGGCCGCTGGTGATGTCCACCGAGCTTTTCACCACTGGCCTGCTCGCCGCCGCCGGCCTCGACGTCCAGGACGATCAGCTGGTGCCGCAGGGACGGCCCCACAGCGACCCGCTGAGCCTGGAGGCGCTGTCCCGGGTCGACGGTGACTGGCTGTTCGTCGCGACCCTGGACGCCAACGGGGCCGAGGCGCTGGATCAGGCGATGCAGAGCGATGCCTTCAAGCGTCTGGCGGTGGTCGGCAACGACCGTGTGGTGGCGGTGGACGGCCAGTTGTGGACCAGTGCCAGCGGTCCCATCGCTGCCCAGGCGGTGCTCGATGACATCGAGCAGGCCCTGGAGGGCGTCGTGACACCGTGAGTGCAGAGCGCAGCTTACCCGCAGGAATCCTGTTCGGCCTTGTCGTTCTGCTTGGGCTCGCCATCATGGCGAGCCTTGTCGTGGGTGCCGGGGAGATCGGACCGGTGCCGTCGTTTCAGGCGCTGCTGGGCCTGGGCAACGAGGAGGCACGCTTCGTGGTGTGGGACCTGAGGCTGCCGCGGACCCTGGTCGGCCTGGTGGTCGGGGTGGCGCTGGGTGTCTCCGGTACCCTGCTGCAGTCGATCACCCGTAATCCCCTGGCCGAGCCGGGCCTGCTCGGCGTCAGCGCCGGCGCCGCCTTTGCCGTCGCGCTGATGTTGCTGCTGGGTGGCAGCCTGCTGGAGCTGCGCATCGGCGT
Source organism: Halomonas sp. H10-59 (assembly GCF_040070555.1). NCBI lineage: Bacteria > Pseudomonadati > Pseudomonadota > Gammaproteobacteria > Oceanospirillales > Halomonadaceae > Halomonas > Halomonas sp. H10-59. Next base: position 3,556,641 of record NZ_CP098828.1, on the reverse strand, counting down.
GGCCCAGCTGGGGGCCTTGCTCGGCTGTCTGTGCGTGCTCGGGGTCAGCCGCATCCGTGGGCTCGGCGCCGATCCGGTGCGCCTGGTGCTGGCGGGGGCGGCCTTTTCGGGGCTGCTTGGCGCGATGACCTCGTTGATCCTGATCACCGACCGGCGCGCCGCCGACGAGATTCGTTTCTGGGTGGTGGGTAGCCTGTCGGGACGGCGGCTCGACGACCTGCTGGCGGTACTGCCCAGCATGGCGCTGGCGGCGCTGGTGCTGGTGATGGTGGTGCGGCCGCTGGCCAGCCTGGCGCTGGGCGAGCGCGCCAGCGCCGGTCTCGGTCACCATCCGGGGCGACTGCGGCTATTGGCCATCCTGATCGTCGCCCTGCTGGTGGGCGGGGCTACCGCTATCGCCGGGCCGATCGCCTTCGTCGGCCTGGTGGTGCCCTTTATCGCCCGTGCCATCGCCGGCCCGGAGCTGCGTCGCACCCTGTGGCTGTGCCTGCCGCTGGGGCCTCTGCTGGTGCTGACCGCCGACGTGATCTCGCGCCGCCTGGTGGCGCCCTCGGAGATGCCGCTGGGGGTGCTGACCGCGCTATGCGGGGCGCCGGTGCTGATCAGCGTCGTTCGCGCCCGCCGTCTGCCGAGCCTGTGACCATGCTGGATGATCGTTCCTTGTCTGCCGCCGCCACCCGCTCGTCGGATGAATATCGCGACTGCCACGACCGCCGCGATGCCAGCGCCACCCCCGACGGCATGTGGCTGCTGCGCAGTGGGCGGTTCAGCCTGCTGGTCGATCGATGCCAGCTTTTTGGCGCCCTGTTGCTCGCTGTCTTGCTGGTCGGGGCGAGCCTGGCCTATCTGTGCCTCGGCGAGAAACCGCTGTCGCCGGGTAAAATCTGGGCGGTCATCAATGGACAGGGCGCGATGCTCGATACCTTCGTGGTGGAACAGCTACGCCTGCCACGGCTGTTGGCGGCGCTTGCCAGCGGTGCCGCCTTTGGGCTGTCGGGGTGCCTGATGCAGACGCTGGCGCGCAACCGTCTGGCCACGCCCGGCATCATCGGCATCGACAACGGCGCCACCGCCTTTGCGGTGGCCTCGGTGGTGGGGATGGGCTTGAGCCTGGCGCCTTCTGCCATGGCGTTGACCGGGGCGGCCACCGCAGCGGCCCTGACCTTCGGTCTGGCCGCCGGGGGCGGTGCAAAAGGTGGTGCCAAGGGCTATCGCTTTATCGTCGCCGGCATCGGCGTCGGGGCGATCTTCGCCGCGGTGACCCAGCTGATACTGTCGCGTGCCGCCATCGATGCGGCCAACGCCGCCTACCCCTGGACCGTGGGCACCCTGAACTCACGGCCGGCCGGAGCCGTCGCCGTTCTCGCCATCGGTCTTGCGCTGCTCACCCCGGTGGCGCTGTGGCTGTCGCGCTCGCTTAGCCTGATGCGTTTCAGCGATGCCGTGGCACTCGGCCTGGGAACGCCGCTCAGGCGTCGCAGGCTGCAGGTGCTGGTGGTATCGGTGGCGTTGACGGCGCTGGCGGTATCGGTGGCGGGGCCGGTCGGCATGGTGGGACTTTTGGGTCCGGAAATCGCGCGCCATCTGTGCGGCAACCGTCAGGTCCCGCTGACCGCTGCGGCCCTGGCCGGGGCGGCGGTGATGGTACTGGCCGACCTGGCAGGACGATTGATGCTGGCGCCGCTGGAGCTGCCGGTGGGCATCGTCACCGCCGTGGTCGGTGGCCCCTGGCTTCTGTGGATACTGATTCGCCGCTGAATTCATATTGATTCGCCCTGGGCCACTGGCGGCCGGGGGCGCTTGTGCAAGGGGACCTTGATGTCGCTGACGCTGTCTACACGATCCGATGGGGTTCCCCGGGACGCGGTGGCTTCGCGCCCGGATTCGGGCCAGCAGCGGGACACCGAAGTGCTGCATCCCTATGTGGTCGAGGACCTGGTGCTCTGCCACGGCCGTCACAAGGTCATCGATGGTCTCGACCTGACGATCCCGCGGGGCAAGCTCACCGCCATCGTCGGCCCCAACGGCTGCGGCAAGTCGACGCTGTTGGCCGGGCTTTCCCGCCTGCATGCACCAAGTGGCGGGCGCGTCTGGCTCGAAGGCCAGGACCTCAAGCGGTTTGCGGCGCGCAAGCTGGCCCGCTGCATCGCTCTGTTGCCCCAGGAAGCGTCGGCCCCGGAGGGGCTGAGCGTCAGCGACCTGATTCGCTTCGGGCGCCAGCCCCACCAGGCCTGGTATCGCCAGTGGAGCGAGGAGGACCAGGCGGTGGTGGCGCGCGCCATCGCCGCGGCGGGGCTTGAGGATCTGGCCGAACGCGCCCTCGATACCCTGTCCGGCGGTCAGCGCCAGCGCGCCTGGATCGCCATGACCATCGCCCAGCAGACGCCGATCATTCTGCTCGACGAGCCCACCTCGGCGCTGGATCTGGGCCACCAGCTGGAGGTCTTCGAGTTGCTGCATCGGCTGGTGGAGCGGGGACGTACGGTGATCATGGTGGTCCACGACCTGTCCAGCGCCTGCCGCTACGCCGACCATCTGATCGCCATGCGCGATGGGCGCCTGGTGGCAGAGGGCGAGCCGGAAAAGGTGGTGACGCCGGCACTGGTCAGGCAACTCTATGACGTGGACTGCTCGCTGGTGGAAGACCCGCTGACCGGCAAGCCATTGCTGGCCGGGCTTAGTCGGAGAGCTTAATCGTCGGCAGGTCTTGGTCGGCAGGTCTTGGTCAGAAGGGCCTAGTTGGCGCGAGGCCTAGTCGCCAGGTCTTGGTCGGCAGGGCCTGGTTGGCGCGAGGCTTAGTCGGCGAGGCCTAGTCGCCAGGTCCTGGTCGGCGGGGCCGAACGGGTATGCAGGCCTTTAGGGAAGCGAATTCGGGGAGCCAGACGCAACACACCCGGCGCGAAGGCCGGGTGTGTTCGCTGACTGACGGGTGCTGCCCGTCAGCTTCGGATCGCTCTTAGTTGGTAGCGTCCTGAGCGGCGTCCTGGGCATTGTCGCCCGCACCTTCGATGGCGTTGCCGGCGCTGGTCAGGGCGTTGGCGGTAGCAGACTTGGTGGTCTGCCAGGCGCTCTGGGCGCCTTCCTTCGTGTCCATCCAGGCCTGCTGAACGCTGGACTTGGTCTGGTTCCACCAGGTATCGGTGTATTCGGGCAGCTGGGACACCTCGTCCTGAGTCATGTCCAGATGAACGCTGTACTCGATGTTGTCGAGGCTGTCGCCGTTGGCAGTCTGCACGGTGAAGTTGCCGGTTTCGACCACATACTCGCTGCCGCCGAGGTCAAGCAGGTCGCCCGCTTCGACGACGATGGCGCGGACCTTCATGTCATTGTCGAGAAGGATGTCCTCGACTTCGCCCACTTCATCCTCGCTCGAACCCTTGGCGAAAACGTCGGCGTCCATCAGCTCATCGGCGGAGTAGAGGCCCTGAGCCTGCTGCTGGTTACCGGCGCCATTATTCTGAGCGGTGTTCTGCTCGGCGAAGGCGTTGGTGCCCACGGCCATGGTGCCGGCGAAGACGGTGCTTGCGATAGCGGTAGTCAGCAGATTCTTGCGGATCATTCCATTTCTCCTTCTCGCGGATGGTTCCAGCGATGTCATCGGTCGCAGCGGGTTCCTGTGCTGCGACTTGCGATGTTGCACGAATCATTGTGGAGGTTATGTACAAGATTTCAAGCCAGTCTTGTGAAAGAAACATGCAAGGCTCTGTTGCCTATCGATGACGCCACCACAGAGCTTGTTTCAAACGTGCTCGAGAGAGCCGACCTGGCGCTATTTCAGGGATGATCCCTGTTTGAAAAGTCAGGTGCGCATGCGGCTTTCCATGGTGTGTTGCCTCTGGGACAATACCGGCCCCTTGTCCGCATTATCATGGCCAGGGCGACGATCGACACCGTATAAGCGGTGCGAAAGCGCCGTCTGGCCCGCCCCTCGAGGTCCTGTTTCGTGGAATTGTTGAGCGTCGTCTTTCGTCATTATCGCTGGCCCTTTATCGGCGTCATGCTGCTGAGCCTTGCCAGTGCCGGACTGGGTATCGGCGCCATCGCCTTTATCAACCGCCGCTTGATCGAGGTGTCCGGAGATGCGCTCGGCGTGCTGCCGCAGTTTCTCGGGGTGATCGTGGCATTGCTGGCCGTGACTCTGGCCTCTCAGCTGGCCTTGACCACCCTGGGGCATCATTTTGTCTATGGCCTGAGAGGCCGCCTGGTCAAGCAGATCCTCGATACCGATATCGAGCGCCTCGAACGCCTGGGCAGCGCCGAATTACTGGCCAGTCTGTCCAGCGATATCCGCAATATCACCATCGCTTTCGTACGTCTGCCCGAGCTGGTTCAGGGCATCGTGCTGACGCTGGGCTCGGCGTTGTATCTCGGCTGGCTGTCCCCCGGGCTGCTGTTGGTCACCGCGCTGTGGGTCACGCTGACCATGGCAGGAGGGGCCTGGCTGGTAGGGCGGGTCTACCGCCATCTGGCCCAGGTTCGTGCGACCGAAGATTCGCTCTATCGCGACTATCAGGCGGTCATCGATGGACGCAAGGAACTGGCGCTCAATCGTGCCCGGGCGCGAGCCCTGTTCGAGGACACCTACGACCATGATGCCCGCCGCTATCGTCACCATGTCATCCGCGCCGACACCTATCACCTGAGCGCGGTCAATGTCTCCAATATCATGATGCTCGGCGCCATCGGGGTGGTCTTCTATCTGGCCAATGGGCTTGGCTGGGCCAGCACCGAGGTGGCGGCGACCTTCTCGTTGACCTTGTTGTTCCTGCGCACCCCGCTGATCTCGGCGGTGGGCGCACTGCCGACGCTGCTAAGCGCCCAGGTGGCCTTCGACAAACTGCGTGGACTCGATCTGGCCGAGGCCAAGGGCGACTTCGGCGTGCAGGAGGCAGAGGGCGAGCGCTGGCAGCGACTGCACCTTGAAGGCGTGGCCTTTCGCTACCCCGAGCCCGCTAAAGCCTCCGACGAAGAAGACGGGGCAGGGCGAGCGTCGAAAGGCCCGGGCTTCGCCGTGGGGCCGCTGGACCTGACCCTGCGGCGTGGTGAACTGGTATTTCTGATCGGCGGCAACGGCAGCGGCAAGTCGACCCTGGCGAAGCTGCTGACCGGTCTCTACCGGCCCCACCAGGGGCGTCTCTTGATCGACGACCAGGAGGTGGGGGCCGCTGAGATGGGCGCCTATCGCCAGCGCTTTTCCGCGGTCTACACCGACTTCCACCAGTTCGACACCCTGATAGGCCCCGGCGGTGACAAGGCCGACCCCGCGCTGGTCGAGGACTGGCTCGAGTACCTGGCGATGCGCGAGAAGCTTCACTTCGACGGCCAGCGGGTCACCAACCCGGAGCTGTCCCAGGGGCAGCGCAAGCGGCTGGCGCTGTTGATGGCGGTGGCCGAGGAGCGAGATATCCTGCTGCTCGACGAATGGGCCGCCGACCAGGACCCGCAGTTCCGACGGGTGTTCTATCGTGAGCTACTGCCGCGACTCAAGGACATGGGCAAGACGGTGTTCGCCATCAGCCACGACGATCACTACTTTCAGCACGCCGACCGGCTATTCGAGATGCGCTCGGGGCAGCTTGTCGAACTCACCGGGTCCAGCCGCGAGGCCGCCAGTCGTGATGCCGTGGCCCGGCTCGATCCGCTGTAGGGCGATTCGCTCAGCCGGTAGAGCGCTCTCGCCACCATCCAGCGGTTCATCCATCCCCCCTGCCTGGCTCCCTCGCACCCGAGCACGGCTTGTTCGGGCTTTCGTGTGCCTGTGGTTAATGGGTCGCTCTGGTGTCGCTGATGGCGCGAGGTGGTTTCGCAGCCCTTGATCGACATCGGCCTTTGGCGGGATTTCTGTAAATGAAAGCTGGTCTTGATTGCGTGTAAAAATGAAAACAATTAGCATGCCGCAGATGTTTCACGAACGTTCAACGTCGTTCGTTGTCGTCTTCGATGCGCTCCGAGGCCTACCGCATGCAACCCGCCAGTCCCCGTCCATCCGCCAGCCCACTGTTCACCGACTTCCTGCCCGGCAGCCCTGTCTCCCGTCGCCCGCTTGCCATCGCCGTGCGCCTCGCGCTGGGGCTGGCCCCACTTGCCGGGGCGGGGATGGCGTTTGCCCAGAAGGAGGCGGTCACCGAGGTGACGAGCGACACCATGGTGGTGAGCACCTCGGCGCTGAAGGTCGAGACCCCGGTGCTCGAGACGCCTCGTGCTACCTCCCAGGTCTCCCGCGAGGAACTCGACAACCGCCAGGTCAACAAGTACGACGAGGTGCTGCGCTACCGCAGCGGTGTGGTATCCCAGCCGTTCGGCCAGGACAACAAGGCTGAGTGGTTCTATATTCGCGGCTTCAATGGCGAGGACTCACTGTACCAGGATGGCCTGCGTCAGTTTCGTGAGGGCGGCTACTTCTGGTGGAGCACCGAGACCTTCGGCCTCGAGAGCGTCGAACTGCTCAAGGGGCCGGCCTCGATCCTCTATGGCGAGGCGCCTCCCGGGGGTGTCATCAACGCCATCAGCAAGCGTCCCACCGACGAGCCTCAAGGGCTGATCGAATTGCAATACGGCAGCGACGACCACGAGCAGGTGGGCGTCGACGTCTCGGGGCCTGTGGCAGGGCGCGATGATGTGCGCTATCGCATGGTCGGACTGTTCCGCGAGAATGATGGCCAGATCGAGGACACCGACAATCAGCGGGTCTATCTGGCGCCGAGCCTGGAGCTCGATCTGTCGCAGGATACCAGCGTCACCTTCCTGGCCAGCTACCTGAAGGACCACGGCACGCCTACCAACGGCTTCAAGCTGCCCTACGGCACCGTGGACAACACCCCCTTCGGCAAGCTCGACCCCGAGGACAACCTGGGAGAGCCGGACTACGAGCGCCAGGAACACGAGCAGTGGGCGCTGGGCTACGAACTGTCCCACCGTCTCAACGATACCTGGGACATCGAGCAGAACTTCCGCTACAGCCATCTGGATCTGCTCGAGCGTGACGTCTATGTGTCCTACCTGCTGGACGACCGCAATGCCCAGCGCGGCCTGACCTATCGCGACGGCGACTTCGACGCGGTCACGGTGGATACCCGCGCCATCGGCCGCTGGTACAGCGATCGCACCGAGAACACCCTGCTGGTCGGCGTCGACTACCAGGATCTGGATATCGACTACGACAACTACGACGACTTCGCCTTCGGTTCGCCGTTCGACATCTTCGATCCGGAGTACGGCAACTTTACCCCGAGCTCCCGAAACGGAACCGATCACGAGGAAGGCAAGGAACAGCTCGGCTTCTACGCCCAGAACCAGCTTCGCCTGGATGACCGCTGGATCTTCCTGGCCGGCCTGCGTCATGACAGCGTGGACGTGACCAACCGCATCGATGGCGAGGACAACGGTGGCGGCAGCGAGGACGAGACCACCTTCTCCGGTGGCGTGATGTACCTGGGTGACTACGGCATCTCGCCCTACTTGAGCTACAGCGAGTCCTTCTCACCGCAGATCGGCACCGATCCGGATGGTCGCGCCTATCGTCCCAGCGAGGGTGAGCAGTGGGAAGTCGGCGTCAAGTATGCCCCGGACTGGCTGGATGGCTATATCACGGCTGCGGTGTTCGACCTCGAGGAAAGCGATACCCTCTATACCAGCGGTGAGTCGGCCAACCGCCAGGGCGGTGAGCGCGAGTCCCAGGGTTTCGAGATCGAGGGGGTGGGCTATGTCACCGACGACCTCAAGGTCACCGCCGCCTACACCTATACCGACGTACGCGTCGATATCAGCCGTGAGGAGCGCGACCTGCGCGCCGGCCTGATCCCGCGTAACCAGGCCTCGTTGTGGTTGGACTACGCGGTCCCGGGAGCGCTGCACGGTCTGAACCTGGGGGGCGGTGTGCGCTATGTGGGCGAGACCAAGGACAGCCCGCGCTACTCTGATGCCACGGTGGACTCCTACACCCTGTGGGACGCCAAGGTCAGCTATGACATCACGTCCCAGTGGACCGCCCAGGTCAACGTCAACAACCTGACCGACGAAGAGTACGTTTCAGGCTGCGAATACTGGTGCTACTACGGCGAGGAGCGCAGCGTGGTCGGCAGCATCAAGTACCGCTTCTGATCCAGTGACGGGATTTCAGGCTCGCTCATCAACTCTCTGAATCGAGACGCCCGACCGGGGTTTCCCGGTCGTGCGTCTTGGCATGGAGGCTGCCGGTGGAAGAACAGCGGGCTAAGACGGGGCGAGCGCCATCGCTATTCCTGTCTTTCTATCTATAGCCATATCTCTCTATCTTTCTATCTTTCTATCTTTCTATCTTTCTATCTTTCTATCTTTCTATCTTTCTATCTTTCTATCTTTCTATCTTTCTATCTTTCTATCTCTCTAGCCCTGGCCCCGGCCGCCCTCCGCCGTTACCCCGGCCCGGGCCAGGCGCTCGCCGTCGGCGACGTCGCTAAAGCGCTCGAGCAACAGCTTGAGTTTTGGGGTGATCCAGCGTTCGCAGAAGGGCCGCGACGGGTCGCTGTAGAAGTAGTCCTGGTAGTCCTCCTTCGAGGCGCGAAAGTCCACCAGCGGCAAGACTCGGGTGAGCAGGGGCGCGTCGAAGTCATCCTGCAACTGGGCCAGGGTGTCTCGAGCAGAAGCTGCCTGAGACTCGGTCAGCACATAGACCGCCGAGCGATAGCGGTCGCGGCGCTGGTGGTCTGCGGTGGCCCGGTGGGTGTAAAGGTGGATCTCGATCAGCACGTCGAGGGGCAGGCGAGAGGGGTCATAGTCCACCACCACGGCTTCATGAAAGTCCGAGTGCTCGCCGTCGGCGGCGACCCAGCCCTGGTGGACCGATTCGACCCCGCGCAGCGACTGATAGACCGCCTCCAGGCACCAGTAGCAGCTACCGCCGAGGGCCAGGCGGGCGAGGGAAGGGCGGAGCAGGGGCAGGCTGTCGTGCATCGGGATTCCCTCGTTGGCGGAGCGGCTTTGTCACCGAAGACGCCTTTAGCTTACAACTTTCGCAGCCCCCACATGAAGTAGCTGCCGCCGATCAGCGAGGCGACCAGGCCTGCCGGGATCTCCTGGGGAAACAGCAGCTGGCGGCCGACCCAGTCGGCCAGCACCATCAGCAGCGCTCCAATTAGCGCCGCCCCGGCCAAGTGCGCACGTGCCCGGGACAGCCCCATCAGACGCGCCATATGAGGCGCCAGCAGGCCGACAAAGGACAACGGACCGACGATCAGAGTGGCCACCGCGGTCAGTATCGCCACCGTCGCCAGCAGGCCCAGGCGGGCACGCTCGACGTGGATCCCGAGTGCCTTGGCGGTGGCCGCGCCCAGCGGCAGGATATCCAGCCAGCGAGTCAGGGCCTGGGCGGCGACGGCGGCCAGCGCCCCGATACCCAGTACCACCAGCGCCGAGACCGGGTCGACGTAGTAGGTCGACCCTGACAGCCAGGCGATGACCTGCTGGCCACGTGGGTCGCCGCCGGCCAGCACGATCGAGCGCACCGCGTCGAACAGCGCAGTGATCGCCACGCCGCTGAGCAGCAGGCGCTCTGGCTGGAAGCCGCTAGCGCGATTGAGCGCCACCAGCACGCCGAGCACGACCAGCGCGCCGACGGTGCCGGCGCCCACCAGCGTCAGGTTGCTCGGCGCTGGCACCAGGAAGATGGTGAGAATCAGCGCAATCGCCGCACCACCGCTGATGCCCAGCAGTTCCGGGCTCGCCATGGGATTGGCGGTGACCCGCTGGATCAGGGTGCCGGCGATGGCCAGCAGGGCGCCGCTGCCGGCGGCGGCGATAATGCGCGGCCAGCGCCAGTCGAGAACGTCGCCGTCGAGGCTCGACGACCAGCCGCTGCTGGACTGGCCGATCAGAATGCCGACCAGGGCCGCCAGGGCCAGCAGCACGGCGAGCACCAGCAGCAGGCGCCTGGGTGCCTCGGCACGCAGGGCCTGCGGGTTCGAGCTGGGCGGTGGACGCCGGGCGGTCAGGCGTAGGCGCGGGATCAGCCACAGCAGCAGCGGTGCCCCCAGGGCGGCGGTGGTCGCCCCGGTGGGCAGCAGGGTAGGCAGGGCGTCGACGCCGCCCTGGAGTACCAGGTCGGTGATCGCCAGCAGAAGCGCGCCGAACGCGATCGACCAACCCAGCCGCGCCGGCAGACGCCGGGCACCGGCCATGCGCGCGATGTTGGGCGCCGCCAGGCCGATAAAGCCGATGATGCCGACCACCGCCACCACACAGCCAGTGATGAAGACCGCCAGGCCCAGCCCGCCCAGGCGCAGCCACTTGAGCGAGACGCCGAGGCTGCGTGCGCTGGCATCGTCCAGCTCCAGCAGCGCCAGCGGGCGCAGCAGCCAGATGGCAAGGGCGCCGGCGATCACCAGACGCGGCAACAGGTAGAGCACGCCGTCCCAGCCGTTCTGGGCCAGCGAGCCGGCGCCCCACACCAGCACCCCCTTGAGCGCCTCCTGGTTGAACAGCAACAGCACCACCGCCAGGGCGCCGAAGTAGAGGTTGACCACCAGGCCACCGAGTACCACGACGCCGGGTGACAGGCCACGGCGCCAGCCGAGGGCGAACACCAGTCCCATGGCCAGGCCACCGCCGGCCAGCGCCACCCACTCGCGGCCCAGCACCAGCAGGCCAGGCGCCATCAGGGTGGCGACCATCAGTGCCAGGTTGGCGCCGCTGGCCACCCCCAGGGTAGTGGGGGCGGCCAGTGGATTGCGCAGCACCTGCTGCATCAGCACCCCGGCCAGCCCCAGGGCGCCGCCGGCGCTCAGCGACATTACCAGGCGCGGCCACCAGCTGTAGTGCAGCACCAGCGTATCCGGGTCTGGCGGTTCATTGGCGCCGAGCGCCCCCGAATCGATCAGAGCAGCAAGCGCCGCCTGTGGGCCGCCCAACTCGGCCAGGGAGTAGAAGGCGGCCAGCATGCAGGCCAGCGCCAGCACCAGGCCGGTGATGCCCAGCGCGGAGGTACGGCGGACGCGGGATTCAGCGGCGAGCATCGGTATTTCCTTGTGCCTGATCCGGTGTGGTGGCCTTTTCGTTGGTGTCGCGAGCGCTGGTGTCAGGAGCGCTGGTATCGGAAGCGCTGGTGTCGGGAGTGTGGGTATCGGGAGCGCGGGTATCTGGCATGTTGCTGGAGAGGGCGTCACCCAGCAGGGTGGCAAAGCGCCTGGCCGAGGGCAGGGCGCCGAAGCTCCACACCGGTGGCAGGGTGACGACGTCGTCGCGCTGGACGCTGCCCAGATGGCGCCACAGGCCACTGTCGGCCAGCGCCTCGCGGACCCCGGCGATATAGGGTTCGACCACCACGATGCGGGCCTCGGGATAGTTGGCCAGCTGTTCGATGCCGATCAGGCTGAAGCCCCAGGCGTTGGTGGTGCCCTGCCAGGCGTTGGTCAGGCCCATGCGCTTCAGCACCGCCTGGTAGAGGCTGTGCTCACCGAACAGGCGCACGTGGCGTTCATCCATGAACTGGAGCAGCAACAGCGGGCGGGTGTCCTCGGGCAGTCGAGCGGCGATGTCCGCGATGTAGGCCTCGGTCTCCTCGATCAGCGCCTCGGCGGCGTTCTGGCGATCCACCAGTTCGCCGAGCTGTCGGGTCAGCGCCAGAGACTGCGACCAGAAGGTGCCCTCGCCGCTGTACATGGCGAGCTGCTTGACCTCGGCGATCGATGAAAGGCGCGGCGCCAGGTTGGCGAACATCGGCGAGATCACGATGGCGTCGGGGTCGAGTTCGGACAGCAGTTCCAGGTTCGGTTGGGTACGCAGGCCGATGTCGGTGGCACCTGGCGGCGCCTCGAGCCCCACCCAGCTTTCGTAGTCGTCGACCTGGGCCAGCGCCACCGGTGGCGCGTCAAGTGCGATCAGCGTCTCGGCCAGGGTCCAGTCAAGGCTGGCGATACGCGGCGCGGCACCGGCTGGAGACGCCAGCAGCCAGGCCGATAGCGCCAGCCACGCCAGGCTATGGCAACGACCCGAGCGAAAAAGGCCAGAACGCAAGCGCAGGGAAGCCAGGGACACCAGAGAACGGCGGACAGTCAGAGCAAGGCGGACATTCAAGGACAACCTCATTGCACCAGCGCCACCGCGTGTTCGCCGGAGGGATGGGGCATCACCTGCATCGGCACGCCGTAGATGTCCTCGAGCAGGTCGCCGGTCATCAGCGTCTGCGGGTCGCCTTCGGCGATGACGCGGCCGCTGTGCAGGGCGACCAGGCGATCACAGAAGCGTGAGGCCATGTTGATGTCGTGCAACACGATGACCACGCCCAGGTCGAGCTCTCGCGACAGCTTGCGTACCAGGGTCATCACTTCCACCTGATGGGCGATATCCAGCGCCGCCAGTGGCTCGTCAAGCAGCAGCAGGCGGCTGCCCTGGGCCAGCAGCATGGCCAGCCACACCCGGGTACGTTCGCCGCCGGACAGGGTGTCCACCAGGCGATCGGCAAAGCCCTCGGTGTGGGTCAGCGCCATGGCTCGGGCCACGTGTTCGTGATCGTCGCGCCGCGAGCGACCCAAAAGCCCCTTCCAGGGGTAGCGACCAAAGGCGATCAGCTCGCGACAGGTCAGGCTTTCGGCACTGGGCAGGTGTTGCGGCAGATAGGCCACTTCGCGGGCGAAGGCGCGGCGCCCCCAGGCCTCGAGCGGCTGGCCGTTGAAAAGGATGCGCCCCTCGCTGGCCGGCTGCTGCTGAGCCATCAGCTTGAGCAGGGTCGACTTGCCCGAGCCGTTGTGGCCGATCAGTCCGTGGACCCGGCCGGCATCGAAGCTCAGGCTGGTCGGCGACAGCAGGGTCTTGCCCGGGATCGCGAAGGAAGCGGACTGAAGATCGAACATGAAGACGGCTCCGCTGGGTGACTGGGGCAGGGTGGCTTGGGCTGGCTGGTCCGGGCGACCGGGCAGGAAAGACAATGGATAGGAATGGTTATCAATTTGTTTGTTATTGTCAATGATGCACGTCAGGGAGGCGTTGTGCTGAAAGACTATTGATCAACCCTTGTAGAAGGGGCGTAAAGGATGACACCCTGTGGTCCACGACATCGGGCCTCTTCAACGGCGGCAGGGATGCCGACACCGCCAGGCGGGCAATGCGTTTGGCGTGGAGCACGCTAGCGAGAAGAACGCGTCTTGCCTATAGTATGAGGCCCACGATGACGTAAGCTGGTGAGTGGGATACGATTATCCCCCCTGAACCCAGCCCAATTTCGACAAGGAAGGAGGTATCACCATGGCACATACTCTGCCGGAACTGCCCTACGCCTACGACGCACTGGAACCCTCCATTGATGCGCTGACCATGGAGATCCACCATTCTCGTCACCACAACACCTACGTCACCAACCTCAACGGCGCCCTGGAAGGCACCGGTCTCGAGGACCTGCCGGTCGACGAGCTGATCTCCAACCTGGAGCGTCTGCCGGAAGACAAGCGCCAGCCGGTCATCAACAACGGCGGCGGCCACTCCAACCACTCGCTGTTCTGGACCGTGATGTCCCCGAACGGTGGTGGCGACCCCAAGGGCAAGGTCGGTGAGGCCATCGAGAAGGAACTGGGCGGCTTTGACGCCTTCAAGGATGCCTTCACCAAGGCCGCGCTGGGCCGCTTCGGCTCTGGCTGGGCCTGGCTCTCCGTCACTCCGGACGGTGCCCTGGTGGTGGAAAACACCCTGAACCAAGACAGCCCGCTGATGCACGGCAACACCCCGGTGCTGGGTCTGGACGTGTGGGAGCACGCCTACTACCTGAAGTACCAGAACAAGCGCCCCGACTACATCGCCGCCTTCTTCAACGTGGTGGACTGGGACGAAGTCGAGCGTCGCTACCAGGCCGCCACTGCCTGAGCGAAGCCGGCCTGACGTCGATGTCTCGACGTCATCCGCGCTAGCGCAAGACCCGCGCCGCGGCCCCCAGGGCCGCGGCGCTTTTCGTTGGTGCCCCGGTCGGGGCGCCGTCTGGATTGGTCGTCGCCCTTGTGGTGCGACAGCAAGGAGTTCACGCCGTGTCCCGCTCATCCAGCCTGCAGGCGCTAGGGCGCCTGTTGCGCTACGCCCGCGGTTATCGTCGACGGATCGTCGCCGCCACCCTGTGTTCGATGATCAACAAGCTGTTTGATATCGCCCCCGAGATCCTGATCGGGGTGGCCATCGACGTGGTGGTCAACCAGGAGCAGAGCTTCGTGGCGGGGCTCGGCTTCGTCTCGGCCAGCTCCCAGATCATCGTGTTGGGGGTGCTGACCTTCTTTATCTGGGCCGGCGAGTCGCTGTTCGAGTACCTCTATCAGATCCTGTGGCGCAATCTTGCCCAGCGCCTGCAGGCCGACCTGCGCCAGGACGCCTACGAGCACGTGCAGCGCCTGGACATGGGCTTCTTCGAGTCGCGCTCGTCCGGTGAGCTGGTCGCCACCATGAATGACGACGTCAACCAGCTCGAGCGCTTCCTCGACGGCGGTGCCAACTCACTGATCCAGGTCGCAGTCACCGTGGTGGCGGTAGGGGCGGTGTTCTTCGTGCTGTCGCCGCTGATCGCGCTGCTGGCCTTTACCCCGGTGCCGCTGATCCTGTGGGGTGCCTTCGTGTTTCAGCGCAAGGCCGGTCCCCTCTATGCCGACGTGCGTGAGAAGGTCGGGGTGCTGTCCAGCCGGCTGTCCAACAATATTCAGGGCATGGCCACCATCAAGAGCTTTACCGCAGAGGCCCGCGAGGCGGCTCGGCTGAAGGCCGACAGTGAGGCCTACGTGGACGCCAACAGCCGTGCCATTCGTATCAGCTCGGCCTTTATTCCGGTGATCCGCATGGCGATCCTCACCGGGTTTCTGGCCACCTTCATCGTCGGCGGCATGCAGGCGCTGTCCGGTGAGCTCAACGTCGGCGCCTACGGCGTGCTGGTGTTCCTGACCCAGCGGCTGCTATGGCCGCTGACCGGACTGGCCCAGGTCATCGACCTGTTCGAGCGGGCCATGGCCAGCACCCGGCGCATCCTCGATCTGATCGCTACCCCGATCCGGGTGCGTGACGATGGACGCCGTGAGCTCGAGACGCCGGTGCGTGGCGAGGTGCGCTTTGCAGAAGTGAGCTTTCACTACCCGGGCAGCGGCGCCGGCATCGACGCTGTGGAGCTGGCGGTACCCGCCGGCAGTACCCTGGCGCTGGTCGGGCCCACCGGCTCCGGCAAGTCGACCCTGATCAAGCTGCTGTTGCGCTTTCACGACCCCGACCAGGGGCGGGTCGAGCTCGACGCCGTCCCGGTGGCGGAGCTTCGCCAGGGAGCGCTGCGCGACGCCATCGGCCTGGTCAGCCAGGACGTCTACCTGTTCGAGGGCAGCGTGCGTGACAACATCGCCTATGCCCGTCCCGAGGCCAGTGATGAGGAGGTCATCGCCGCGGCACGCACCGCCGAAGCCTGGGAGTTCATCGAGCGTCTGCCGGACGGCCTCGATACCCGTGTCGGTGAGCGCGGCGTGCGCCTGTCCGGCGGGCAGCGCCAGCGTCTGTCGCTGGCCCGGGCGCTGCTCAAGGATCCCCCGGTGCTGGTGCTGGACGAGGCCACCAGTGCGGTGGACAACGAGACCGAGGCGGCGATCCAGCGCTCGCTGTCGCGCATCGGCGGTGAGCGTACCGTGATCATGATCGCCCACCGGCTCTCGACCATCGTCCACGCCGACCAGATCGTGGTGATGGAGCGCGGACAGGTGGTCGAGCGCGGCGTCCACACCGAGCTGATCGCCCGGGGCGGGCGCTACGCCGCCCAGTGGCAGGTGCAGACCGGCGAGGCGGCGACGGTGGCAGCCACGTTGCCCTGACCTGTCGCGCTGACCTGTCGCGATGCGCGGGACTTGGCCGCGGGCTCGGTGCCGGCCCCGGAACAGGCCCCGAAACCGGTTCAGGCGTGGAGGATACGGCTCGCCAGCACCGTCTGTGCAGTCTAGGGTAAGTAAGTAGTAACTTCCTATGCTGCATGAGGCGTGAAGGATGAGCTGCGTACTGCTCGGGGACGGGGTTCGTCGCCGGGCGTTCCATCGTCTGCTGTCGGGCTTTGTTGTACCGGGCTTTGTTGTACCGGGCTTTGTTATACCAGGCTTAGCTGCACCCGCCTTGGCGATGCGGGCCTTGCGAGTGTCGGCGTCTTGTTTACAGGCGGCTTGTTTACTGGCGGCTTGGCGTCCGAGTGCCCTGGTCCGGGCGGCTCTGCTGCTGGGTTGCCTGGCAACGACGCCGGCCCTCGCCGACCTGCGCATCCTGCACCTCGACGTGGGCATGGGTGACGCCACCCTGGTAGTGGATACCGGCAGCGGTCAGAGTCTGTTGATCGATGCGGGAAATCGCGGTGATGGCCGCAGGGTGGTGGCGCCGGCCCTGATCGCACTGGGGATCGATCGACTCGACTATTTTCTCGCCAGCCACTATGACGCCGACCATATCGGTGGCTTCGATGAACTCATCGAGGCGGGCGTCACCGTCGAGACGGTACTGGAACGACCCGGCATCAAGCCCGAGGTGCTGTCTCCCACCGGCCGCGACACCCAGTACGGCGAGTACCTGGCGGCGGCCCGGGCCGTGGGGGCGCGGCTGGTCGAGCTTATCCCCGACTGTCGTCCCGATCATCCCCAGCTGCGCCTGGGCGCCGACACCCGTATCCAGGTGGCCGCAGCGGGCGGCCGGCACCTGGCCGGGGATATCGGTTTCTGTGAGGTCGGTGAGCAGTCACTTCATCCACGGCGGGAAAACGCCCGCAGCGTGGCACTGATCATCGAGCACGGGCGCTTTCGCTACTTCACCGGCGGCGACCTCACCGGAGGTGGTGCTCGCAGCGTACCCATGGAGGCCTTCGTCGCCGCCCAGGTGGGCAACGTCGACGTGCTCAAGCTGAATCATCACGGTTCCGACACCAGCACCAGCGACACCTTTGTGCAGACGCTGAGACCCGAGGTGGCCGTGCTCAGCGTCGGCGATGGTGGAGTGAACCTGCGCTATCGCCTGCCGCGGCAGGCTCCGCTGGATCGCCTGGCCAAGCTCAGCCCGGCACCGCTGCTGTTCCAGACGCGCCAGGGCGAAGGTGGAAGCTACCTGGGGGCCTACGTCGAGAATCGCCACATCGTCGTTCATACCGATGGCGAGAGCTACACCATCAACGGCCTGATCTGTGTGGTGGACGAGCGCACCCAGGCAAGCGAGGGAGGACACTGTCGATGAGCAGTTCAGAGCAGGAGGGGCCTCGTCGCGATCGCAGGGACGATGATGCCGACGGCGGCAGCGATAGTGACAATGTTAACGGCAACGGCAACGGCAACGGCAACGGCAACGGCAACGGCAACGGCAACGGCAACGGCAGTGAAGATGGCTGCGGAGAGCGTATCCGCAAGTTGCTCGACGACACCACGGCGCTGCTGGACTACGCCCAGGAGTTCGAAGGTTACCCGCCGGAGATCGACCTGACCGCCTACTTCGTGGCCAAGGAAAAGACCGATCGCAAGGAGCTGTTGACCACCGAAGAACTGGCCGGCGTGGTGGATTGCTACCGGCGCCTGTCCCGGCTCTACCCAGGTATCTCGCCGCGTACCCTGGCGGCCACGCGCCCGGACAGCGATGGTCGAATGCGCGACAGCCGCACCGGCAAGTACTTGATTCGCCTTTGGTGGTGGACCGGAGCGGTGGTGATGGCGGTGATCGGCTCCAACGTGCTGATGTACGCCATCGATACGGGTCGGCCGTCCTCTGGGCTCGACTGGACCCACTGGAATACCGCGCTCGACTTTATCTACGAGGGACTTCGCCACACCGAGCCCTTTCTTTATGGTGCCCTCGGGGCCTTCGCCTTTGTGCTGCGGGTGACCGCGACCCGGCTGTACAGTCGCACCTTCGATCCCGCGCGGATCGGCGAGCATGTCAATCGCATCGTGCTGGGCACGCTCTCCGGTGGCGCCATCGTGTTGTTCGTCTCCCAGATTCCCACCGATCAGGGCGCACAGGTGGCGCTGAGCGGCGCCGCCCTGGGCTTTCTCGCCGGCTACAGCATCGATTTTCTGTTCGGTACTCTGGACCGGGTGATCTGCGCCTTGCTGGCAAATGACGCGGGCGACAAGACTGGCAAGGCGGCGCGGGCTCGCCGTGACGCCGACGTGGTTCAGGTGCTGGATGATCTGGTCGCCGAGCAGCCAGACGGCGAGGCCAGACGTCGTCTGGGAGAGGTGATCGAGACGCTCAGGCAGCGCCACCAGGCCTGATGGGTAGGGCAGTCGTAGGCCTCAGCCGCTCATCGCCTGTGGCAGATAGGTGGCGATGCCCGGGAACAGGCTCATCAGCACGATGGCTACGATCATCAGCAGGAAGAACGGTAGCGTGGCGAGGTGGAGCGATTGTCTGGAAAATCTCCGTAGAAGAGGTAAACGAGAGCTATTGCACTCAAGACGGAGAGTCATGAGCCCCTTTCACGTACTGGGCGTACAGGACATCGGCGAAGTCGGTTTCGGTGATGCTTCCGAGAACCAGATCTCTGACGGCGTCCGCCAGAAGGTCGTTATCTGCCGTAAGTTCGTATTCGTTGAGTGAAAGATACTCCAATGCCACGGCAAGGCCGGTTCTCTTGTTGGCGTCGGGGAGCGCGTGGGCGACAGCGATACTTGCAGTGTATTTGGCAGCAATTTCGAACACATCATCCAGCCCGCTGTAGACAATGGCATTGTCAATACGACCCAGTGCTCACTGAAGTTTTCCAACATCCACAGAACCTTGCATCCCTGGCTCGGTGGCCAGAATCAAGGTGTTGATCTCAATGACTCTTTCAAATGGAAACTGGATAATCTCCATTACATGTCGGCTAGTTTCCGGAAGGTATTTCTGTGCGTGCGTAACGCCAGCTTGGTCTCCGACTTGACGATTTGCTGCCCCTCGGGACCCGAGAGGTCCAATTTTCTGGTCGCCTTGATTCGCGGGCGTTCCACGGCCTGGAGGCCGTACTTTTCAACTTTGCTGTTCATGTAGCGTACCCCTGTCTGCCTAGCATCTTGTCAACTAGTCTATCAGCCACTCATCGCCTGGGGCAGATAGGTGGCGATGCCCGGGAACAGGCTCATCAGCACGATGGCCACTATCATCAGCAGGAAGAAGGGCAGCGTGGCGCGGGTGATCGACATGATGTCGCGTCCGGTCAGGCCCTGGATCACGAACAGGTTGAAGCCCACCGGCGGGGTGATCTGCGACATCTCGACCACGATGACCAGATAGATGCCGAACCAGATCAGATCGAAGCCGGCGGTCTCGATCACCGGCATGATGATCGAGGTCACCAGCAGGATCAGCGAGATACCGTCGAGAAAGCAGCCCAGCACCAGCAAGAACAGGGTCAGCACCACCAGCAGCCAGGCCGGTGACAGACCCATGGCGCCGATCTTCTCGGCCAGGTCCATGGGCAGCTGGGTGAAGCTCATGGCCGAGGAAAGAAACGAGGCCCCGGCGATGATGAAGGCGATCATGCAGGAGGTGCGCACCGCGGCGAACAGGGCGTCTTTGAAGATAGTGCTGTTGAAGTGGCCGTTGGCTCGAGCGATCAGCATCGACAGCACGACCCCCGAGGCGGCGGCCTCGGTGGGCGAGGCAAGCCCGCCGTAGATGCTGCCGAGGATGCCGCCGATCAGCGCCAGCAGCGGCAGCAGTTGCAGGCTTCCCGACAGCTTCTGGCGCAGCGGCATGTCGCTGTCGCGCTTGCCCACCGCGCCACGACGATTGCCCACCAGCAGCGACCAGCCGATCACGTAGGTCATGAACAGACCGAGCAGCATCAGTCCCGGCCCGACACCGGCGATGAACAGCCGCGAGATCGACTGTTCGGTGACCACGCCGTAGACGATCATCATGATCGATGGGGGAATCAACAGCCCCAAGGTCGAGGCGCTGGCCAGGGTACCGATGGCCAGGTCGTTGTCGTAGCCGCGCTTTTCAAGCTCCGGCAGGGTCATCTTGCCGACGGTGGCGCAGGTCGCCGCCGAGGAGCCGCAGACCGCGGCAAACAGCCCGCTGCCGATGATGTTGGAATGCAACAGGCGTCCGGGAATACGTCCGAGCCAGGGCGACAGCGCCTGGAACATGTTGTTGGCGAGCCCCGAGCGAAACAGGATCTCGCCCATCCACACGAACATCGGCAGCGCGGTCAGGTCCCAGCCGTAGCTGGCGCCCCAGAAGTCCGAGGCCAGGATCGGGCCGGGCTCCAGCGGGAAGAACAGCGTCAGCACGATAAAGCCGGTGCCGAGCAGGGCGTAGGCGATCCACACGCCGCTGCCGAGCAGCACCGCCAGCGCCAGCAGGGTGACAAGACTGATCGTCAGCATCTCGGCAAGCCCTCCTGGCGAGACAGGCGCTGCAGGCGAACAGGAATCCTCAAGTCAGTCATGGCTGGGTTCCTCGTCCGGGGCCTCGAAGCGGCGTGGCGCCGTCAGCGCCTGTCTGGCGGTGTGGATCAGCGCTTCGGCCAGGGCCAGGCTCATCAGCGCCATGCCGACCAGCAACGCCAGCTGGGGAATCCACAGCGGAACGGCGAGCAGTCCCGAGGAGACGTCGTCGAACTCGAGGCTCTCGTGCATCAGTTGCCACAGCGATACGCACAACAGCGCATTGAGCGCCGAAGCCACCGCCAGGCAGAACAGCTCGGTGAAGGCGCGCACCGCCGCCGGCAGGCGCTGGATCACCAGCGACATGCGGATGTGGGCGTGGTGGCTGAAGGTGTAGGCCATGCCGAGAAAGGTCGCGCCCACCAGCAGGAAGGACGCCAGTTCCGACACCCCGGTGATCTCGAGGCCAAGACGCGCGCTGCCGAACAGCACCAGCAGGGCATCCAGCAGGCGAAACAGCACCTGGATGGTGATCAGGCCGCAGATGGCGACCATGGAGGCGGCCGCACCCAGCCCACCAAGGCGGTAAAGCGGCATCAGGCGAAACTTCATGGGCGATCCTTGGCGTCAGTGGAGCGATACGTTGTCCGTGAGTCGTTGACCGCACCCTTCTTGCACGGCGTCGCGACGTGGCGTGTTGCGAAAGACAGGCCGTGAACGGGACAACGAACGAGCGGCGAGGACACCCCTCACCGCTCGTCCCGAGCGCTATTCGGTATTGGCGCGGTAGTCCTCGATCAGCGCCTTGGCCCGGTCATCGGCGCGGCTCTCCCAGTCCTGGAAGAGCTTGTCGCCGGCCTCGGAAAGGGCTCCGGCCACCGCCTCGTTGGGCTCGCCAATGGTGATGCCGTTTTCCTCCAGGGCCTGGGCGCTGCCTTCCATATCGGCCTTGCTGGCCTCCCAGCCGCGCTCTTCGGCCTCGGCCGCCGCTTCCATCAGCGCTTGCTGGGTCGCCTCATCCAGGCGATCGAAGGCCTTCTGATTGACGAAGATGATGTTCTTCGGAATCCACAGGTTGGCGTCGGAGAAGTGGGAGACATAGTCCCAGGCCGCCATCGACTCGCCGGTGGACACCGAGGTGATCATGGCGTCGACCCGGCCGGTGGAGAAGGCGGTGGGGATGTCCGATTCCTCGGTCTCGGTGGGCAGGCCGCCGAGGTTCTCGGTCAGGCGCTGGGTATTGATGTTGGGCGCTCTTACCCTGAGCCCCTCGAACTGGGCGGGGTCGTTCAATTCGAAATCGGTGTAGATGCCCTGTGACGGCCAGGGCACCGCGTACAGCGGCTTCATGCCCTGCTCGGCGAACAGCTCCTCGATCACCGGCTTGCTCGCCTGCCACAGCTCCCAGGCTTCATCGTAGCTGCCGGCGAGCCCCGGCAGGGTGTCCAGCTCGAACACCGGCGACTCGTTGGACAGGATCGACATGAATATCTCGCCGGCCTGGACGGTGCCGCGGCGCACCGACGGCTTGATCTCGCCGTGGCTGATCAGCGAACCGCCGGAGTGCACGGTGATGTCGAGCTCGCCATCGGTGGCTTCGCGCACGTCCTCGGCAAACTGCTTGGTGTTCTCGGTGTGGAAGCTGGCATCCCCATAGGGCGTCGCCAGGTTCCATTCGGCGGCCTGGGCGCTGCTGACCGCAGTGGCGGTGGAGAGTGTGGCCACGGCAACGGCCAGCCCCAGGGAGGAGTATCGAGTCATGATGCCTACCTTGTTGTTGTAGAAACGTGGCGGTGAAAACGACGTGTCGTGATGGAGGTATCAGTCTGACTATGCAGCATCGGGCAGGATGGCGTTGAAGATCAAGCCGCCTTGCCGATGCCGCGGGGCCCTCAGGCCTTCTTGAACAGCTGGCTTTCGCGATCCTTGAACGCCTTGAACTCCAGTGCGTTGCCGGACGGGTCCTTGAAGAACATGGTGGCCTGCTCGCCGGGCTCGCCCTTGAAGCGGATGTAGGGTTCGATCTCGAACTTGACGCCATGGGACTTGAGCTTCTCGGCCAGGGCCTCCCAGGCGTCCATTTCCAGTACCACGCCGAAGTGCGGCACCGGCACACCGTGGCCGTCCACCGGGTTCTTGTGGGCAGCGTCGGCGGCGTCCTTGAGACCGGGGTTCAGGTGGCAGACGAACTGATGGCCGTAGAGGTCGAAGTCGACCCAGGACTCGGAGCTGCGGCCTTCGGGGCAGCCGAGAAAGTTGCCATAGAACTCGCGGGCCTCGTCGATATCACGGACCTGAATGGCAAGATGGAAGGGATCGCTGACGGCCATGGGGAAACTCCGGAGTGCGTGAAGGGGGTATATCACTGATTCTTGGCCGGGGAGGATCGTGGCGTCAATCTTCTTGCCGAATTTGTCGGGAATCGACTCGGGCGTTAGATTCAACTGACAAGAGGAGATTGTGTGGCGCCCCGGCAACGCGATCGAAGCATCCACGAAAGGGCTCGAAGGAAAGCGCTCGGAGCGCGCGCTGGACGCCACGATGGCGACAGAAGACAGCGGAAGACGACAATAACAGGTTCGTTAACCACCTGACGTCCGTTGGCGAAGGTTCACCAGAGGACGTCGACAACAGAGGCTGCCCCCATGCCGATACCCCGACTCAACTGCGACGTTGGCGAGAGCTTTGGTGCCTGGAAGATGGGCCGTGACGCCGACGTGATGCCCTATATCGACTGCGCCAACATCGCCTGTGGTTTCCACGCCGGCGATCCTGACGTGATGCGACGCACCGTAGGCTACGCCGTGGCCAATGAGGTGCTGGTCGGCGCCCACCCCGGCTATCCCGACCTGGTGGGCTTTGGTCGGCGCAGCCTGGCGGTGTCCCCGAGCGAAGCCGAGAACCTGCTGCTCTACCAGATCGGTGCCCTCGACGGCGTCTGTCGTGCCGAGGGCACCAGGGTCGGCTACGTCAAGCCCCACGGCGCGCTCTATAACGACATGGCCACCAATATGGAATTGCTGCGCGCCACCATGCGCGCGGTCAAGGCCTATGACGAGAGCCTGCCGCTGTTGGTGATGTCCACCGCCGACACCGCCGCAGTGAGGGCGCTGGCCGAGGAGGAGGGCGTCAGCCTGTGGTTCGAGGTGTTCGCCGACCGTGCCTATGACGGCGAAGGTCGGCTGGTGTCCCGGCGTGAGCCAGACGCGGTGCATCACGATGAGGACACCATCGTCGGCCAGGCGGTGACCCTGGCCCGGGGCGAGGCGCTGACCGCCCGCGACGGCACCAAACTGGTCCTTCCCGCCGATACCCTGTGCGTGCACGGCGACAACGAGAGTTCAGTGGCGGCGGTGCGCGCCATCCGCGAGGCCTTCGATCAGCTGGAGGGGGCATGACGCCGAGCCCACGTCTGGAGACGGTGGCCTTCGACAGCCTGATCGTGCGGCTGTTCGACGCCATCGACGAGTCGCATATGCCCTGGGTGCTGGCGGCGGTGGACGCCATCCGCGAGCGGCTTGGCGAGGATGCCCTGGAGGTGGTGCCGTCCTATACCACGGTGCTGGTGCAGCTTGATATCCGCAGGCTGTCGCTTGGCGAGGCCCGAGCGCGCCTCGGCGATGCCCTGGCGAGCCTTGCGCCCCGGGCGACGGAGGACGGCAGCCTGCACGAGATCCCGGTGTGGTATGACGCAAGCGTCGGCCCTGAGCTTGAGCTGATCGCTCATCGCGCAGGCATCACCGCCGACCAGGTCATCGAGCGCCACTGTGCCCACGACTACAGCGTCTTCGCGCTGGGTTTCGCCCCCGGCTACGGCTTCATGGGGCTGGTCGACGACGCCCTGGCCACGCCTCGACTCAAGACACCGCGCCAGAAGGTGGCCGCGGGCAGCGTCGGCATCGCCGATCGCCAGACCGCCGTCTACCCGGCGCCGTCGCCTGGCGGCTGGAACCTGATCGGACGCACCGCCACCCGGCTGTTCGATCGCGAGCGCGAGGGTTACACCCTGTTCAAGCCCGGCGATCGCGTGCGCTTTGTGGCCATCGACCGTGCCACCTTCGAGGCGCAGGGTGGCGACACCACTCCCCAACCCCCGGCCGAGGAGAGCGGCGCATGAGTCTCAAGGTGGAACGCGCAGGTCCCCTGGCGCTGGTGGTCGATGGTGGTCGCCAGGGCGTGCGCCATCTGGGCGTGACCCAGGGCGGTGCCATGGACTGGGTGGCGCTGGGCTGGGCCAACTGGCTGCTGGGTAACGCCCCGGACGCCCCCGGCATCGAGATCATGGTGGGCGGCCTTGCGCTGGTGGCCGAGGCCGACGTGAGCGTGGCGCTGGCCGGGGCCGACCTGGGCGCGACCCTGGACGGCGAACCCCTGGCTCTGGCGGAGACGGTAACGCTCAAGCGTGGTCAGCGGCTGGTGTTCGAACGGCCGAAAAGTGGTCTGCGCGCCTATCTGGCGCTGCCGGGCGGGATCGAGGCGAGCGCCATCATGGGCAGCGTCACGAGCACCGTGCGAGAAGGGCTCGGTGGCCTCGACGGTTTCGGCAAGTCGCTGGCCCAGGGCGACGTGCTGACGCCAAAGCAGGATCGGCCCTCGGGCGGCGATCGTCGCCTGCCACGGCGGGACGCCGACAAGGGGCAGCGGGACGCTGATCGAGAGCAGGGGGCTCTGGTCACGGCAAGCGACGGGCCACTGGCGCTGTCGCTGGTGCCCGGGGCCCAGATCGCGAGCTTCTCGGGCACCAGCCTGTATCGCGCCTTCAATGACGTCTGGACGCTGGATCAGCGCGCCGATCGCATGGGGATTCGCCTGACCGGGCCGCAGCTTGAGGGCAGCATGAGCGGTATGGTGTCGGAGGGCATTCCGCTGGGGGCGGTGCAGGTACCGCCGGACGGCCAGCCGATCATTCTGATGAACGACCGCCAGACCATCGGCGGCTACCCGCGCCTGGGGGCGCTGACCCCGCTGGCCTGCGCCCGTCTGGCCCAGTGCCTGCCTGGCACCGAGGTGCGCCTGGTGCCGGAGTCGCCGGAGCGTGCCCGCGATGACCACCTGAGGCAGCTTGCCCGTTGGGAGTAGGGGCGGTGGGCTGCCCTCCAACAAGGCCTTGCAGCGGATTCCGATGCAGCAGCAGGCGAGGATAGCGGTCGGGCCGAAACGCAAAGCGCCCCGTTCATGGACGGGGCGCTTTTCCTTCATTTGGGTCAGTGGCTAGAAACGATAGCTCAGGGTAGCGCTGACGCTGCGCTCGGCGCCGAAGTAGCAGAATTCGAGCGAGTTGCAGGAGGCCACGTAGTCCTCGTCCAGCAGGTTGCTGACGTTGAGGCGGCCGCTGACGTTGGTCAGCCCCACCTGGCTGAAGTCATAGCCCAGGGTGGCGTCGACCAGGGTGTAGTCCGGGACCGACTTGGTGTTGTCGCGGTCGGCCTGGATATCGGCGTGGTAGCGTACCCCGAGGCCGGTGTTGAGCCCGGCCAGCGGTCCCTTGAGGAAGTCGTAGTAGCCCCACACCGAGGCGATGTGCTTGGGCGAGTAGATGGCGTCGTTGCCTTCCTCGCTGGGGTCATCGCTTTCGGCGTAGGTGATGTCGGTGTAGGCGTAGCCGGCCTGGAGGCTCAGTGCCTCGGTGAGCTGAGTGCGCGCCTCAAGCTCGATCCCCTGGGATTCGATCTCGCCCACGGCGCGATACGGATCGGTGGGCTGCTCCTTGGTGGCCACGTTTTCCTGGGTGATATGGAACAGGGCGATGGAGTACTGGTCCTGGGTACCCAACGGCTGGTACTTGAGCCCGGTTTCCACCTGCTCGCCCTCCATCGGCTCGAGCAGATCGCCGGAGGCATCGACGAAGCTGGTCGGGGTGAAGGCGGTCGAGTAGCTGGCGTAGGGCGAGACGCCGTTGTCGAAGGCGTAGAGCAGGCCTGCGCGGCCGCTGAACTGGGTTTCGTCGAGATCCGAGCTGTCGCCGCTATCGAGATTGGTGTTCTCGATATCGACCCAGTCATAGCGGCCACCCAGGGTCAGGTGCCAGCGATCCCAGCTGATCTGGTCCTGCAGGTAGACGCCGGTCTGGTCGAGTTCGTGCTTCTCACGGGTGGTCACGACAATATCGCCGATGGGGCCAGCACCGTAGCTCGGGTTGAAGGCGTCGATGTTGGGGAAGGTGCCCCCGGACCAGACCACGTCGTTCTCGCGGGTCTGGTAATCGAACCCGGTCAGCACCCGGTGCTCGAAGCCGCCGGTGGAAAAGTTGGCTTCGAGCTGGTTGTCCACGGTCCAGGCCTCGAGATCCTCGTCGGCGCCGGAGTAGTAGCGGTTGAGCTCGGTGTCGTTGGCCCAGCCGTAGGCGTAGACCTGATCCATCTCGACGTCGGATTCCAGATACTTGAGCTTCTGGCGAGCGGTGATGCCGTTGCCGAAACGGTGCTCCAGCTCATAGCCCAGCAGGGTCTGGTCGCGCTCGAAGTTGTCGTAGTCGTCCTCGCCCTCGAAGAAGGTGTTGTCGATATGCCCGCCGGCATGGCTGGTCACCGTGCCGTCGTAGGGCAGACCGGCGTGATAGCCGCCCTCGGGCTCACGCGAGACGTAGGCATTGAGGTTGAGGGTGGTAGCGTCGGTGATGTCCCAGGTCAGCGACGGCGCGATGGCGTAGCTTTCTTCTTCGGCTTGATCGAACTGGGTATCCGAGGAGCGCGCGATGCCGGTCAGGCGGAAGGCGGCACGCTGGCCTTCGTCGACACTGCCGGTGACATCGAAGGCGGCGCGCTGCTGCTCATTGTTGCCGAAGCCGACCTGCACCTCGCCGGTGGGGCTGTCGCTGAACTCAGGGCGCTTGCTGGTCAGCGCGACCAGGCCGCCAGGGGAGGCGCGACCATAGAGCACCGAGGCCGGTCCCTTTACCACCTCGATGCTTTCGAGCATCCAGGGGTCGACCTTCAGCGAGCTGAAGCTGTTGGTGTCGCCCATCAGCTTGAGGCCGTCGAGGAAGGTATTGCTCAGGCTGCCGTCGGAGAAGCCCCGCAGTACCAGATAGTCGTAGCGGTTGGACGACCCGAGCTGGTTGGTATAGACCCCGGGGGTGTAGTCCAGCGCCCGCTGCACCGTCTGGGCACCACGTCGCTCGATCTGCTCGGCGCTGACCGTCGAGGTGGCCTGGGGCGTCTCGAGGAAGGGCGTATCGGTCTTGGTGGCGGCCTGGCCGGTGACCGTCATGGTGCCCAGTTCGGTATCGGCGGAGGTGCCAGCATTGACGGCATTGTCACTGAGGGCGGTCTGGGCCAGTGCGGCGGAGGATACGCTGGCCGCCAGCAGTGCCGGGCCAGCCTTCAAGGCGAAAGGTTTCAGGGCGAAAGGCGTCAGCGCGAAGTGCAGGGTCGAGGTGATACGCATGTTGTCGCTTACCATTGGGAGCAGGGAAAGGCGCCACGGGGTAGGCACCTGAACAAAGCGGTCATGTTTCGGTAATGCGAATTATTACATTTTGCGAGTGGGCCTGTTTATGCGCGGCGCCAAGAACCTTATGCGGGGTGACAGGACCTGCACCGATAATGAAACCTCAGTAGACAAGTGCGATCGGCGTAGCGAGTGCTATCGGCGTAGCGAGTGCTAGCTGATGTAGTGGATCCATTCATCGACGAAGCACCGCCCGACGGCTGGGTGCCGTTGCGGTGTACTGTGTCCAGTTGAGGTCTCTAGGGGAGAGGTGCCCAAGAGGGGGCTGGGCGAAGGGCGAAGGTCCTGGAAGCGTCTAGCCAACGTCGCGGGGTGAGACCCCGAAGCGCCGCCGAAAGGCGGTGGAAAAGTTGGAGGCGTGGCTGTAGCCGCTCTCGAAAGCGGCCTGCTGCACGCTGGCGCCCTGCGCCAGCAGCTCGTGGGCCAGGGTCAGTCTGCGTTCTCGCAGGTAGTCGAAGACCGAAACGCCGAACAGGCGCTGGAACTTGGCGCGCAGGCCCGAGGCGCTCATGGACGCCATCGCCGCCAGCTGCTCGAGGCAGTAGGACTCGGCGGGAAAGTCGTGCAGCCGCTGGCGGATCCGCTCCAGCCGCTGGCGCTCCGGCAGGGGCAGGTCACCGCGCTGGCGCGGGCCGGGATGTCGCAGGCCGTGGGCCAGTAGTTGCAGGCCGATGGCCTCCATCAAGAGCTGGCGCTGGCCGGGGGAAGGCTGCGGCATGACCGCCTGTTCGAGCATCGGCGCCAGGTAGCCGGGCAGTGGCCAGACGTGCAGATGGGGACGCGGGGCGTCGAGCAGTTCGGTGATGTCCGGGCGCTGGCTCAACGAGGCGATCGCAGCCTGGTCCAGCGACAGGTTCAGGGTGCGCAACCGCTGCCCCTCATCCTGATGCACGCGCAGGGAAACCTGATCGGCGAGCCGGGCGCTCAGTGCGCTGCCGGCGGTGAGCCGCTGCCGCCGTCCTCCGGTGTCGACCACGATGGCGCCTTCCATCACCACGCACACGAACAGCGGCGAGGCCATGGTGGAGCAGGAGTCGTAGGGCTTGAGCACCTCGACATCGGAAAAGGTCAGATGCCAGCCGCTGCGCACCTCTTCCTCGATGACGCGGCCTCTGAGAATTTCCAGGTGGTGGGCCACCGCCGGGAAGCGGGCGCCGTCGAAGCGGTAGTCGATGCCATGGCGCTGGCCAAAGCGTAGAAAGTCCCGCGCGCGGATGACCCGGGTATCACCAAGTCCCGCGGCGGCCCCGGCCAGCGGGCGCGAGCGAGGCTGATCACCACTCGACTCGCAGGCCTGCGCGTGGCTTGCAGTGCTCATCTTCAGCTTGCGACCAGGCGGCGGGCGTCGCCGCGAGAGGGGAAGGTCTGCACCACTGCCCCCGTGCTCTGGGGCATCGCTGTGGTCCTGGGCTGCCTGGTCTTATTGCTGGTCTTGTTGCCGGTCGTGCTGCTGGTCTTGTTGCTGGTCGTGCTGCTCGCCCTGGCAACGGCGGCATCGTCCAGCGGGCAGTTGCCGCAGCAGCCGAAGTCCTCGAGTCGATAGCGCAGGCAACATAGCCGCCGTGTGCGCTGGGTCTCTCCGTGTTCGTCGGGCAGGTAGCGCACCGGCATGAACAGGGGATTTCGCCGGCCATCCGGGTAGACCCGGTGGTCGATCAGGCGCAGCGCCTCGTCGCCGAGCCCAGGTGAGGCCATGGGGTGGTGCACGGCAGCTTTGGCAAAATACTCGAAGTAGTTGCCGAAATTGCTCCAGAACACCTTGGGAGAGGCCCCGGAGACGCAGCCCAGCATATCGACCAGCGGTGCCACATGCCCCTGCAGCAGGCGTTCGAAGCGCTCGAAGGCGTCGAGCGACCCCAGCGGGGTGCCTTCGTGGGGCAGGGCGATGCCAATCGTCTGGCCGCTGTCGCTGAGATACAGGCCTATCTGATCCAGCGCTACCGGCAGGTCGCGCTCCAGCAGCAGGTTGGAGGCCAGGGTATGGGCGGCCATGGCGCTGAAATGCCACTTGGACCAGAGCGAGGCCACCGCCTTGAGGTCATCGCCCTGGTACTGGGCGGCGAAGCGCTCGAGCAATTCGTCCAGCACGCCAGGTTCGAGCAGACGCTCGGCAGGCATGGCGTCGTCGGGTAGCTCGGCCGCGACGGTGGGTACGGCAAGGTGTTCCAGGGGACCGCAATACAGACGAGGCAGCGCTGATGTCATGGGGTGTCCTGCAGGCCGGAGGCTTGAGGTCATAAGACCAACGGTGCACACCATAAATTAAATGCGAATTGTTATCAAGAATATTGCCGATAGCCGGCGTCGATCGACTGAACGCTGGCGGCCCGCCAGACCTGGCTGGGGCTGGGCCCCTGGTCGATATCCGAGCACATGTCGATCCGTGCAAGCGTGAGGGTATGGCAATGGACGACCAGCTCACCGCTCGCTGCCCCGCCCTTGCCTTTGCCCTTGCCCTTGCCTCTGCCATCGCCCTCGCCGGGCTGGCGCCAGCGCCAAATCTGACGGCGGTATTGCGGGGCGTTGTCGCCGTCGTTGTATGTGTGCTGGCCGGGCATTTCCTCCGGTGCCAGGGCGTTGTCCTCCACCAGCGCCAGTTCGACACAGGGCAGGGCCGAGTCCCTGGCCAGCCACTGGAGTGCGGCGACCTCGGCGCACTGCTGGGCCGGGGTCAGGTGGGAGGCTCCGCGATAGCCGGGCAGGAAGCGTTGTCCCTGCGCCTCGGCTTGCAGCATGGGCAAGGCCTGGTCGGGCTCGATGCGCCCGTACTTGCGCACCGGTGACAGCACGATGATGCTCGCGGCGAAGCGGCAACCGCCCAGGTGGCTGCTCTCCCACACGTCGAAGGGCAGGCGATGTTCCTCCACGGCGCGGGCCAGCGCCTTGTAGCTGCGATAGCCGTAGCGCGCGCAGCACTTGTCCTTCTTGCCGTGGGTGCAGCACAGCACCAGGTCGTGGTGCTGTGGTGTGGACGGCCAGCGCTCGAGATCCTCGCCCGCCGCCAACGCCTCGACAAAGGCCAGCAGCGCGCTGCGGTCGAGCTGGAGACGCCGACGCTCCGGCATCAGGATCACCTCGTGGACCTCGGCAGGCTGATCACGACGATGGATCAGATTGACCCGGCGACCGCTGGCGGCCAGGGCGTCGAGTTGTGCTGCCAGCTCGGGGGGCATGTCGCTGGCGTGGCGCAGGTTGCGCTGCCACCTGGCCCGGGGCCAGCTGATCAAGAGATTGCGCTCGGCGTGGGCGCCGCTGCCGGGCAGCGGATCCCCCGCTTCGCGAGACAGGTCGGTGCAGAAGACGTGGCTCATGGCCTCGGCCCTGACGTTGTCGAAGGATGCCTTGCCTGAGTGTGCGGCGCCGGCGACTCGTCGGTTGGTCTCTGCTGCGCCGTCTGCGATTCACGGCGTCCCAGCAGAGGTACACACAGCGGCTTGCCGCTTTCCGGGTCGACCATGACGTGGGCATCCAGGTCGAAGACGCGCTTCAGATGGTCGGCGGTGAACACCTCTCGCGGTGCGCCGCTGGTGAGGATGCGGCCGTCGCGCATCATCACCAGCTCGTCGGCGTAGGCGGCGGCCAGGTTGAGGTCGTGCAGCACCAAAAGCAGGGTGCGCCCTTGGTCGTGGGCCAGTCCCGAGAGCAACTCCAGCAGGTCCACCTGGACCTTGAGGTCAAGAAAGGTGGTGGGCTCATCGAGCAGGATCAGGTCGGTCTGCTGGGCCAGCACCATGGCGATCCAGCAGCGCTGGCGCTGTCCACCGGACAGGGTGTCGACGTGGCGTTCGGCGAAGTCGGTGACCCGGGTGTAGGCCATCGCCTGCTTGACCACCTCGGCGTCGCGACGGGCATCGCGTTGCCACAGGCGCTGGTGGGGAAAGCGTCCCATTGCCACCAGCTGGCGCACGCTCAGCCCCTCCGGTGCCGTCGGCCCCTGGGGCAGCAGCCCCAGATGCTGGGCGACCTCGCGGGTGGAGCGACGGTGGATATCCTGACCGTCGAGCAGCACCTGGCCGCCCTGGGGCTTCAAGGTGCGTGCCAGGGTCTTCAGCAGGGTCGACTTGCCGCTACCGTTGGGACCGAGCAGCACCGTCAGCTTGCCTGGCGCCACCGCGATATCCACCCCGTCCAGTACCAGCCGTTCCTCGTAGCCGACCTTGAGAGATTGCCCCGCCAACGGGTGGTCAAGCGCGGACGCCGCGGTCGATCCGTCTGACGACACGCCTGACGATGCATCGCACCGGTGTTGGGGTGCCGCGCTGGACGAGGGTGTGGTCGGCAAAGAAGGCTGAGATGAGGTCATGCAAGGCCCGCCTGGGGGTGTGTGGCAGCAGCACGGTATGACAAAAAATTCTCATTTTCAATCCGGCCAAGCCCGTATCGGCGCGGCTTGTCGGCATGGCGCGTGGCGTTTTAGCACAGTGTGTTGTTAGCTTATGCCGAACGAATGGTTCGCATTTCGTGGACATCAGGAAAGCGATTAATTAGGATAATCGTTCTCATTTGTATGTGAGATGGCAATAAACGACGCAATGCGGCATCGAGGCTTCGGTAAGGTGCGGCCCTTCGGGAAGGTGGCGAATCGCATCGCCACCGTTCGCCGGGAGCGGCAGCACGGGGCAGGGACGACGTCCGAGAGCAACGTCCTGGCGTGAGGGACTCGCCAGACCTCGAGTCAGCGTTTGCGCGATCATTCGATTTAGCAAAAGGAACGATGCACGACATGAAACGTCATGCTCTCTGGCCCACCGTTTCACTGCTTGGCCTGGTGGCCGCACAGCAGGTCGCGGCGCAGACCTCCGTCGATACCTCTTCCTCGAACGGCGCCCGTGCCGACGAGGCCCCGACCATGGTGGTAACCGCCTCGCGGACCAATACCACCGCGGAAGATTCGCCGCAGACCGTGCGCATCATCAGCGAGGAGGAGATCGCCCAGCAGCTGGACGTGACCACCGACTCCTCCCAGATCCTGAGCAACCTGCTGCCGTCCTATTCGCCCAACCGCCAGAAGATGACCGGCAGCGGCGAGACCCTGAGGGGCCGCACACCGCTGTTTCTGATCGACGGCATTCCCCAGTCGAATCCGCTGCGTCCGACCGGTCGTGAGGCCCACACCATCGATTTCTCCCAGGTGGAGCAGATCGAGGTGATCCAGGGCGCCAACGCCACCAACGGCGTCGGCGCAGCCGGCGGGGTGATCAACATCATCACCAAGCGTCCGGAGCCGGGTTCCTTCAATCAGCATTTCGGCGTGCAGATGACCACCCCGACCAGCGAGCTGGACGAGGACACCCTGAGCTACAAGACCGACTACGGCTTCAGCGGCAACAAGGGCAACGTCGACTACCTGTTTGGTCTGAGCTACGAGGACCAGGGGCTGTACCTGGACGCCAAGGACGACCCGGTCGGTGTCGACAACACCCAGGGCGACCTGATGGACTCGCGCAGCTATGACCTGCTCGGCAAGATTGCCTACTGGATCGACGATGACCAGCGCATCCAGTTCACCCTCAATCACTATGACATCGAAGGTCACAACGACTACGTCAGCGTGACCGGCGATCGCGACGCCGGGATTCCGACCACCTCCGTGCGTGGCACCCCCGAGGGCGACGCCCCCTTCAATGAGGTCTGGACCACTGGGCTTAGCTACGAGAACTACGACCTGGCCGGCATGCACCTTAGCGCCCAGGCCTACTATCAGGACTACGAGGCGTTGTTCGGCGCCACCGACTCCAGCAGCTTCCAGGATCCGTCACTGGCGCCGGTAGGCACCTACTACGACCAGAGCTCGGCCAAGACCGAGAAGTTCGGCACCAAGATCTCGCTGACCAAGGACGACCTGTGGAATGACCGGCTCAAGCTGACCGGTGGCTTCGATACGCTGTTCGACGAGACCGAGCAGTACCTGTATCAGAGCAACCGCACCTACGTGCCGCCCACCGATTACACCGACCTGTCGCCGTTCTTCCAGGCCGAACTGCAGCCGATCGACTCGTTGCTGCTGTCCGCCGGGGTGCGTTATGAGTACGCCGAGCTGGATATCGATGACTATCAGACGGTGTGGGCCAACAATGGCGTCGACGTCGAGGGCGGCAATCCTGACTTCGACGAGACGCTCTACAACGTCGGCGCGGTGTGGAAGCCGGTCGATCGCGTCAGCCTGTTCGCCAACTACTCCGAAGGCTTCTCGATCCCTGATGTTGGTCGTGCGCTGCGCGGCATCGATACCCCGGGACAGTCCGTCGACAGCATCGACAACCTGCGTCCCATCGTGACCGAGAACGTCGAGACCGGCGTGCGCTTCGAAGGGGATCGCCTGTCGGCAGAGCTGAGCTACTACGAGTCCACCTCCGACTTCGGCAGCCGCCTGACCGAAGAAGACGGCGTCTTCATCATGAACCGCCAGGAGACCCAGATCACCGGTATCGAGGCCTCGGTGGACTACGCCTTTACCGAGCGCCACTCCGGTCGCCTGGCCTACTCCCACATGACCGGGCTGTATGACAGCGACGACGATGGCGACCTCGATGCCGAACTGTCCGGCCTGGATGTCTCGCCGGATCGTCTGATCGGTAGCTGGTCCGCCAACTGGACCGACAAGGTGTCCACCTTCCTCCAGGCCAACTACTCGTTCGATGAGACCTATGACGAGGACGATCGCGAGTTCGACGGCTATCTGCTGGTGGACGCAGCGGTGGGCTACCAACTGCCTACCGGCAAGCTGAATGTGGGCGTGTCCAACCTGCTCGACGAGGACTACATCACCTACTACTCCCAGAGCGCGCTGGTCAACGACGACCGTTACTTCGCCGGTCGTGGTCGTACCCTGACGGTAGGGTATAGCGTCGACTTCTAAAGGCTGCGTTTGTAAGCACTACGGCTGGAAAGCGCTACTTTTCGTAAGCGCCGCTAGTCGGCTGACCCGGACCGCCGCCAGGACGGCGGCGGTCCACGCGGACGGGCCGTGGTGCCGCTTCGATGACACCAGGCAACGCCTGAGGCTGTTTTCAGGCCATCTGCAGAATCAGTTTCCAGATCAACGACTTCATAACAACGTACGCAATAACAACTACGCCATAACAACAACCCTTCGCCAAGTGACTAGCCAGGAAAGCGCGGTTTCCCCTGACGAAAGGCGTCGATGATTCGACGTCCGGGGAAGCAAAACAAGGAAGGAATCCTTGCGGAGGTTGCACATGCAATTCCCCCCATGTACTCGCACCCCTGGCGAGATCGCTCGGCATGCCTCACAGCATGCCCTGCTCAACGGCATCATCAAGGAAGTGGCTATCCCCCACGACCTGTTGAGCCACCACTGGCCCGCCAACAGGCGTGGCCTGCCAACGAGCCTCCAGGGCCTGCCATTGCAGGTCGCCTGGTCGTCTTCTTTAACCTTGTTCGTGCTGGTCGATCGCCACTCGGCGATGGGCTGCCATCAGGTTGTGTCGCCGCTGTATCTGCGCCGCAGCCTCGATCAGCCCTGGCGGGAGGCCGATACCGACGAGCTGGTATCGGCCCTGCTGGAAGATGGCCCCTGGCGCGAGGCCAGCCCCAACCCCGAGTTCGGCGACCAGGTGCTGCAGAGCCAGGCGGTGATGGCCTCCATCATCGAGGACGCTCGGCGACGCCCCCATGACCCGCTCAAGGACTACGCCGCCAGCGAACAGGGGTTGTGGTTCGGCCATCCCAATCACCCCACCCCCAAGGCCAGGCAGTGGCCGCAAGGCTTGAAGGGGCAGGGCAGGGACTGCTCCCCCGAGTTTGGTCAGGGTACCCGCTTGCACCAGTTCTCGTTTCCGGCGCAAGGGCTACGGATCGCCTGCAATGGCCTGGAGCCCGGTGAGGTGCTCAGCCAGGCCGCCGACCAGAGCGCGGAGCCCGAGGCCGGGCGGGTGGTGCTGGCCATGCACCCGGTCCAGGCCGAGCTGTTTCGCCAGGCGCCGGATGTTGCCGCGCGGATCAACGACGGCAGCATCCGCGACCTGGGCAGAAGCGGCCCGCTGGCGCTGCCCACCGCCTCGATGCGTACCTGGCATGCGCCCGAGCATCCCTGGTTCATCAAGGGCTCGCTCAACGTGCGCATCACCAACTGCGTGCGCAAGAACGCCTGGTACGAGCTCGAAAGCACCCTGGTGATCGATCGCATCATGAGTCGCTTGATCGACAGTGAAGACCCGGCGCTCGAGACCCTCGAGCTGGCTCGGGAGCCCGCCACCCTGCACTGGGCCCCGCAGGACGCTGACGACGACCAGCGCCGCTGGTTCCGTGAGCAGACCGGGGTCATCCTGCGCGAGAACTTCTGCCGGCGCTTCGGCGCCGAGCGCTGCCTGCTGGCGGCGACGGTATTCGCCCGTGACACCGAACTGGAGCCGATGGCGCCATCGTTGGTGGCGCGCGCGAGTTCGCCTGCGTCCGCTGCTGTGAGCGGCGCCCCCGCCGACGATGTGCCCGAACACAGGATCGTCGACTGGTACAAGGCCTATCTTGGTGCCCTGGTCGAGCCGGTGCTGGCGCTCTATTTCCGTCATGGCATCGTGGTCGAGCCGCATCTGCAGAACTGTGTGCTGATCCACGACCAGGGCTGGCCCCGTCGCGTACTGCTGCGCGACTTCGAAGGCGTCAAGCTGACCGAGGATCAGGGCCTTGACTGGCTCGCCGGCGAGACACTGGATGAGCGCGTGCGCGAGTCGATGACCTACAGCCGCGACAAGGGCTGGAAGCGTATCGCCTACTGCCTGCTGGTCAACCACCTGGCCGAGGCGATCCTGGCGTTGAGCTGGCGCCGCCCGGCCCTGGCCGAGCGTCTGTGGATGGCTACCGGGGAGGAGCTTTCGCGGGTCAGGCAACGGCTCGGAGTCGCCACGCCCGAGCTCGATGTGCTGCTCGCCGGCGGCGACTTGCCGTGCAAGACCAACCTCAAGCTCAGGCTGATGGCCCGGGCCGATCGTCACGCCGACTATGTGTGGCTGCCCAACCCCTGGCATCAGCTCGCAGGTGAGCGTCTGGAGGTGGCCCATGGCTGACAGTGTTGCTGTCTCGGGGCGCAGAGAGGCCCAGCGGCTGCCGCCAGCGGTGCGGGAGGCGATCCGTTCCCACCAGGCCGAAGCGCAAGGTCCCATCGCCGCCTTCGTCTACGACCTGGATGCACTCGCCGCCCGGGCGCGCTCGATCAAGGCCGCGCTGCCCGAGGGCGTCGAGCTTTACTACGCCATCAAGGCCAATAGCGAGGCGCCGGTCCTCGGGACCTTGGCCCCCATCGTGGACGGCTTCGAGCTGTCCTCCGGTGGCGAGATCGAGCGCATGCGTGAGGCGACGAGCACGCTGCCCTGGGTGCTGTCGGGACCGGGCAAGCTCGACTCGGAGATGGCGTTGGCCATGGACGAGGGGATCGAGGCCTTTCACGTGGAGAGCCTTGGCGAGATCGCGCGGCTTGAGCGACTCGCCGCGGCCAGGGGACGCCACCAGGCGGTGCTGATCCGCATCAATCCGACCCTGCCCGAGGCGCTGTCGAGTCGTCTGCGCATGGCCGGTACCGCCACCCCCTTCGGCATCGACGAAGCCAGGCTTGGCGAGGCAGTGGCGGCGGTGGACGCCGCTGCCCATCTCACCCTGGTCGGCTTTCATATCCACGCCATGTCCCACCAGACGAGCGTGGCGCGCCACCAGGCGTTGCTGGACAGCTACCTGGCGCGCTGGCCGGAGTGGCGAGCGCTTGCCGCCTCGCCCGCCAGGGTCACCCAGCTCAATGTCGGGGGTGGCATCGGCGTCGACTATATGGCGCCGTTCGAACCCGAGCGGCAATTCGACTGGCAGGCGCTGTGCGCCCATCTTGACGCGCGGCTCACGGCGATGGCTCAGGCCCCGCGGGTGCGCTTCGAGATCGGCCGCTTCCTCAGTGCCTTCTGTGGCTACTACGCCATCGAGGTGCTGGACACCAAGCACAGCCATGGTCAGGGTTTCGTCGTCTGTCGTGGCGGTACCCACCAGTTCCGGCTGCCCGCGGCCCAGGGCCACGACCACCCGGTCATCCACCTGCCGAGCGGGGAGCGCGGCGAAGCGTCGTCCGGCGAGAAGCGACCCTGGACGGTGGTGGGGCAGCTGTGTACGCCCAAGGACGTGCTGGGGCGCGATCGACTGCTTGGCGACGTCGCCCCGAGGGATCTTCTGGTGCTGCCGCTGGCCGGGGCCTACGGCTACAACATCTCCCACGCTGACTTTCTGTGCCACCCAAGGCCGCCGCAGATCTTCATGGGCGCCGACAGGGCGTCACCCGACACCGCACGCTGAGGTTATTCATGTCATCACCTTCCTACGTTGCCGAGCCCGCGACGGGGTCCGCTGACGCCGTCGCTGACGTCGCCGCACCTCGAGTTGCCCCCTGTGTTGCTCCCAGTGCTGTTCCCGCTGCCGTTCCCTTTGCCAGTTCCGACGACTGGCGTCATCGCCCGCGTATCGAGCGGCGGGTCATCGGCCAATTGCTGCAGACGCTGCTGTACGAAGACGTGCTCGAGTATCGCTGCGAGCACCTGGCCCCGATTGAGGGTGAAGGGCAGGGGCGTGAAACCACCTTTGTCGTCTCCCTGGGGGAGCGCGACTATCGGGTGCGAGGCTGGCTGTGCCACAGCTTCTCGCTGATTCGCCTCGATCATCAGAGTCTGGCTGTTGCGTCGACACAGGCGTCGGCTCGGGCGTCGACAAAGGCGCCGGCTCTGGCCGGACACGATGGCCCGACCCAGTCGCCGTCACTCTCGGAGTTTCTGGACGACCTGGCGTCCACACTGAGCGCCATGGCCGAGGGAGGCCTTCAAGGGCGGCTGCAGCCGGGGTTCATCAACGAGCTCAAGCAGACCCTGATCAAGGACCTGCAGTCTTCGACAGCAGCGCCCGTCGACGGCCAGAGCGCGCCGCACGCTCTCGACGCCGACGCCCTGGAGCAGTACTTCACCGACGCCCACAGCTACCATCCCTGCTACAAGTCTCGTCTCGGTTTCACGCTTGGCGACAACCGTCGCTTCGGTCCCGAGTTCGGCCAGCCGCTGCGGGTACTGTGGCTGGCGCTGCCGGCGCGGCTGGCACATCAGGGGGCTGTTCCTGGTCTCGGCGCCCTGGCGACGTTCGCGGCCATGGCCGATGCCGAGTTGGGCGACGAGGGGTCGCCGGCCAGGCAGCGTCTGGCCGGGTGGCTAGTCGAGCGAGGCCTTACCCGCGAGCAGGCGGTGCTGCTGCCGGTGCATCCCTGGCAGTGGGAAAACGTGCTGGTCGGCGCGCTCTACCCGGAGCTTGCCAGTGGCGAGATCGTCCTGCTCGGCGAGGGCGAGACCCGCTATCGGCCGCAGCAGGCGATTCGTACCCTGGCGCCGCTGGATCACGATCGACGCGCGTCCCCGACGCCCTATCTCAAGCTGGCGCTGGGGATCACCAACACCTCCAGCACTCGTATCCTGGCGCGCCATACCATCACCAACGGGCCCATCATTACTGCCTGGCTCAAGCAGCTTCTGGAGAGCGACGCTGGCGCCGGGGCGGCCAACGTCGTGATCCTTGGCGAGGTGGCCGGTGTTGCCCTGGACGAACGCGCCTTTGGCGGCCTGCGCCATGACGAGGTGTACGGCCAGGCCGGCGCCCTGTGGCGTGAGCATATCGACGGCTTTCTCGCCCCTGGCGAGCAGGCGGTTCCCTTCAACGGCTTGAGCCAGTGTCTGCGCGACCCGGACGGGGCGCCCGCAGAGCCCTTCATCACCGACTGGATCGCCCGTCACGGGCGCGACGCCTGGACCCGTCAACTGGTGAGGGTGGCGACACTGCCGATCATCCACCTGCTGTTCGCCGAAGGGGTGGGACTTGAGTCCCACGGCCAGAATATCGTGGTGATCCATCGTGATGGCTGGCCAGTGCGAGTCGCGCTCAAGGACTTCCACGACGGGGTGCGCTTCTGTCCCTCGGCGCTGGCCCGCCCGGAGCTGGCCCCCAGCCTGGAGCCGCTGCCGGCGGCCCACACCGCGCGCAACCGCAACTCCTTTATCGTCACCGACGACCTGGCGGCGGTGCGCGACTACTCCTGCGACGCCTTCTTCTTTATCGCCCTGGCCGAGATGGCGATCTTCCTCGAGCGCCACTTCGGACTCACCGAGGGCACCTTCTGGGCCATGGTCGCCGACGTCATCACCGCCTACCAGGACGCCCATCCAGAGCACGCCGAGCGCTATCGCCTGTTCGACGTCTTCGTCCCCGAGTGGGAAGTGGAAGCACTGACCCGCCGGCGGCTGTTCGGTGACGAGGTGCCTCAGATCAAGCGGGTGCCCAATCCCCTGGCCGTGCATGCGCCGGCGTCGCGCCCTGCGTCTGTGACCACGGGGAAGGATGCAGGGACACAGGAGCGCACCCCATGCTGAGAACCAACCGCCTGAAACGTGCGCTAAGCGAGCAGCGCGAGGTCTACGGCGTGCTGGCCTCGTTACCCACGGCGGCGTCGATCGAGCTGATCGCCGAAGCCGGCTTCGACTTCGTGGTGATCGACACCGAGCACGTGCTGATCAACCCGGAAACCGTCGAGCATATGATCCGCACCGCCGAGAGCTATGACTTGACGCCGCTGGTGCGGGTCGCCGACGACAACCCCAAGACCCTGCTGCGCCTGCTCGACGGCGGCGCTCAGGGCATCGTGTTGCCGAGCGTCGAAGACCCCGAGCGGCTGGCCGCTGCGATACGTGCCTGCAAGTACGCCCCCCAGGGCACGCGCAGCCTCAACGCCGGGCGCCCCGGTGCCTTCGGCAAGCACTCCCTGGCCGAATACGTTCACAAGGCCAACGACGAGATTCTGGTCGTTGCCATGATCGAGAGCCGGGCCGGGGTCGAGCGCATCGACGAGCTGTGCGCCGTCGATGGTCTCGACCTGGTGCTGGAGGGCGCCGCCGATCTGTCCCAGTCCCTGGGTGTGAGCTGGCAGACCGCCCACCCCGAGGTGCTAAAGGCGCTCTGCCGGGTGCAGCAGCGGGCGGCGGACCACGGCCTTCCCTACGCCGCCTTCCTGCGCCATGCGGACGCCAAGGCCGAGTGGCGCGAGCGCGGAGTGCGTACCTTCCTGCTCGGCGACGAGCGGGGCATCGCCTTTCGCGCCCTGACGAGCGCCTTGAAGGAGGCACGCGCATGAGGTGGCTGCCGCTTGCTTCCGGTGCCCCTGGGTCCCGAACCCCTGTTGCCCGAACCCCGAACCCTGCTGTCGCGCCTTCGTCGGTGCCCCCGATTGTTGCAGTTGCAAGGAGAGCCCAATATGGCCTCGTTTGATTCCGTTTCTTCACCCGTTCCTTCACCCCAGGCGAGGCGCCTGGCCAGCGAGCAGATCCTTCAATCGCTGGTCGATGGCCTGCTGGTCGAGGGGATCCTCGAGATCGACTCGCTGGTCGGAGATGACGGCGATGCCCGCTCGTTTGCCGCTGAGCTGTTTGGTGATGAGGTGCTGGTCGCCCATCCAGCAGCGCGATTGTGGCGCCAAGAGCGGGATCAGGGCGCTAGCCAAAAGATCAGCCTGGTGATGCTGCTGGAGCCCGGTATTGCCCAGGACTGGCAGAAGGTGCCCGGCACGCCGGTGCTGGCGCTTGATGGGGGGACTCCGTCGCCCCTGGATCCCGTGGCATTGATGCGCCGGGTGTTCGGCGGCGATGAACAGGCTCTGACGCCTGGCCAGCGCGTCTTTCTCGACGCCCTGGAGGACAGCCTGTGGCAAGCCACGGCCTCCATGGTCCACGGCGTGGACACCCGCCATCTCGCCTCCCTGGGCACCCTTGAGCACTTCACCATTCTGGAGCAGTGGGCGTCGCTGCTCGACCGGCCCTACCATCCCACCGCCAAGGCTAAACAGGGTTTAAGCGCTGCCGAGTACCGTGCCTATATGGCCGAGTTTGCCAACCCCGTCGAGCTTTACTGGGTGGCGGTCGCGCGTCACCGGCTGACCCATGGCGCAGGGGTGGGGGCGCTCGCAGCCGGCGCGGCTTCGGGCGCCGATAGAGCGACAGCCGGCGCGGGGTCGGGCGCCGATAGAGAGAGCGCCCCTTTGGAACAACCCGCAGACTGGCTGCTCGCGGCCGAGGAGCGTCAGGCACTGGACGAGGAGATGCGCGCCAAGGGCATCGCCGACAGCCACCTGGCACTGCCGGTGCACCCCTGGCAGCACGATCATGCCCTGCCGAAGTGGCTCGCCGAGGACTTTGCCGCCGGTCACTGCATCACCCTGGAGACACGGGCCGGGCGCTGGTGGCCAACCTCGTCGCTGCGCTCGCTGCTGCCGGCTGCGCCCTCATCAGATGGCGCCGCGCATAGCCTCAAGCTGCCCATGGCCATCCACTCGCTGGGGGCCTCGCGCTACCTGCCGGCGGTGAAGATGATCAATGGCGATCTGAGCGCACGGCTGTTGGAAGAAGCTCGGCAGCGCGATCCACTGCTGGAAAGCGCCCTGCACCTGTGTGACGAAGGCAAGTGGTGGGCCTACCTGCCCGAGGACGCCAGTCTGTTCGATGAGGCCCCGCGCCATCTGAGCGCCATGGTGCGCAGCTATCCTCAGGCGCTGCTCGAGCAGGCCGGCACCCAGCTGGTACCCATGGCGACCCTGGGCACGCCGCTACCGATGGTCGGGGCGTCCGGTCCAGCTCGCACCAGCGCCCATCACGTCTTCGATGACTGGATGGCGCTACGTGGCATGGAAGCCGGCGCCGCGAGCGCACAGGCGCTGTTTGGTGAGCTGTGTGCGCGCTTCTTCGAGATCAACCTGCGCATGCTGAGGCTCGGCATGCTGGCGGAGGTGCACGGCCAGAACGCCGTGCTGGTGGTGCGCCAGGGTAGGGTCGAGGGACTGTTGCTGCGTGACCACGATTCGCTGCGTATCAACGTCGGCCAGCTCGAGCGTCACGGCATGCAGGATCCCTGCTACCGGATCAAGCCGGGTCACGCCAACACCCTCTACCACAACAGTCAGGAGGCGCTGTTGTTCTGGCTGCAGACCCTGGCGATCCAGGTCAACCTGCGCGCCATCATCGACACCCTGGCGGGGCACTATGGCCTTTGCCAGCGCGCGCTATGGCGGGATCTGGCGGTTCAGCTCGAGGCCCAGCTCGACGCCGTGCCCTTCGATGCCGCCGAGCGCAATGTCTTGAAGTCCGCGCTGTTCGAGCGCGAGCGCTGGCCCTACAAGCGCCTGATCGCCCCGATCATCGAGCGTGCTGGCGGTCCCGGCAGCATGCCTTTTGGCGTCAGCGAGACCGTCAATCCGCTGAGGGCCTGCCAGGGGGCGCTGACGCATCAGAACGCCGAGGCAACTGCCGGTGTTGAATGCGGTGTCAGTACCGCTGGCGAAGCCGACCGTCTGGGGACACTGCAGCAAGCCTGATCTCACCGTCAGGTAAACGAGCGGCGGCATCGGTGAACACCGATGCCGCCGTTTTTTCGTGCGCAAGAGACGGGATATTCAGCGAAGCCATTCGGGATGCTCAGCGAGCATCGCCTCGCGCCGACGAGTTTCGTCCTGCTGCTTCGTCAGCGCTTTTTCGGCCAGCTCGTCGGCTCGGTGCGGGGGCACCACGAATAGACCGTCGTCGTCGCCCAGCACCAGATCGCCGGGTTCGATGGTGACCCCGTCGATGGATACCGGAGTGTTGATCTCACCCTCCAGCGACAGCGAGCGGGTGGTCAGCGGACTGGTACCCGCAGCAAACATCGGCAGAGTCAGCCGAGACAGCGTCTCCCGGTCGGTGACAGCGCCATTGGTGACGACAC
This sequence comes from Halomonas sp. H10-59, assembly GCF_040070555.1. Classification (NCBI taxonomy): domain Bacteria; kingdom Pseudomonadati; phylum Pseudomonadota; class Gammaproteobacteria; order Oceanospirillales; family Halomonadaceae; genus Halomonas; species Halomonas sp. H10-59. The sequence continues at coordinate 3,513,118 of NZ_CP098828.1, read as the reverse complement.
CGGCCAGTCCCTTGGTCAGCGCCGCGTAGGCGCGAAATTCGCCCCAGCAGGCGCGACGATGATCACCGGACACGTCGATCACCAGCACGTCACCGGGGCGTGCGAGCGTCAGCGCCTCGCGGATGATGGCGCCGTCGACATGAGGAATTCTGACCGTCAGCGCGGTGCCGACCAGACGTACCGGGCGGTGCAGCGGCTCCAGCGAGGCGATGGCGCCAAAGTCGCTGAAGTGGCCCAGGGTCGAGGTGGCAAGCCCGGCAAAGCGATCGATCTGCGCCTGGCTGAAGCTGTCCCTGCGCGGGGCAATGTGGAACATCGGACCTCCTGTCGGACGTGTTGCTGAGGGGGTGCTGACCGGATCACGGCGAGGCACCTAGCACCATTACTGCCGGGTGCGATAGAGCAGATAGACGAAGAAGGGCGCACCCACCGCGGAGACGAAGACCCCGGCGGGCAGGTCCTTGGGCAGAAAGACCACCCGACCGATCAAGTCGGCGTAGAGCACGATCAGCGCGCCACACAGCGCCGCCACCGGCACCAGCCGTGCCAGACTGCGGCCGACCAGGCGGGCCGCCAGATGGGGCGCCACCAGGCCGACGAAGCTGAGCCCCCCGGCAAACGCCACCGCCGCGCCGGCTAGCGCCACGCTGAGGGCCAGCAGAATCAGCCGGCTTCTCAGCACATCGACACCGAGCCCGACGGCCACGGCGTCGCCCAGTGCCAGGGCGTCCATATGCCGAGCCAGGCTCAGGCACAGCGGAATCGCCACCAGCAGCCAGGGCAGCAGCGACAGCACATGGCGCCACTGGGCCGCATACAGGCTGCCGGTGAGCCATACGTAGGCGTGCAGCGCCGAGGCGTCGTCGCTGATCACGATCAGCAGGGTCGTCGCCGCCCCCATGGCGGCGGATAGCCCGATACCCACCAGCACCACCCGGCTGGGGTTGAGCCCTTTACGCCAGGCCAGCGCCACCACCAGCACGGTGGCCAGTACAGCGCCGCCCAGCGCCGCCAGCGGCAGCAGGTGGATGCTCAGCTGACTGGCAAAGCCGGCCAGAAATACCACCGCCGCCAGCGCCGCGCCGCTGGTGATACCGATCACATCCGGCGAGGCCAGGGGATTTCTGACGATGCCCTGGAGCACCGCGCCGGCCACCGCCAGCGCCGCCCCCACCAGCACCGCCAGCAGAATGCGCGGCAGCCTCAATTCCCAGACGATAAAGCCAATGTCGCTGGCCTGGGGCGCGGCCAGGGCTTTCAGCACCTCGATGGGTGGAGTGGGGAAGCTACCCAGCGACAGCGACAGGCCTGCGCTTGCCACCAGCGCAAGCGCCAGCAGCGCTACCAGGCGGCGATAGCGCCGGTTGGCCTGTTCTTGCGTATGGCCTTGTGAATGGCCTTGTGCATGGCCCGGTGTCTGATCCTGTGTGGCGGATTCGGCGTTGGCGCCAGACAAGCTGCTCATGCGGATACCTGCTTCTTGCGGGCCAGATAGATAAAGAAGGGCGTGCCGATCAGCGCGGTCATGACGCCGACCGGGATCTCCTGGGGCGCCATCAGAAAGCGCGAGGCGATATCGGCGACCAGCAGCAGCGTGGCCCCGAGCAGCGCACAGGCCGGCAGCAGCCAGCGATGGTCGATGCCGACCAGTCCGCGGGCCATGTGTGGCACGATCAAGCCGACGAAGCCGATCATCCCGGCAAGCGCCACCGAGCTGCCGGCCAGCAGGATCACGCACAGACCCAGGGCAAGCTTCAGGGTGCCGGCGCGCATGCCAAGGCCGGTGACCATGTCATCGCCCAGCAGCAGGGCGTTGGCCTGACGGGCGAGGGCCGCGGTGATCGCAAGGGCCAGGGCAAACAGCGGCAACAGCGGCACCACCAGTTCTAGCTCGCGCCCGGAGACCGACCCTGCCAGCCAGTACAGCACGCTCTCGAAGCTCTGCTGGTCGATGATCAACAGGCCCTGACTGAAGGACACGAACATCGCCGTCACCGCCACCCCGGCGAGCACGACCCGAAGCGGTGACAGCTCGCCGCGCCGGCCACGGCTGAGCGCCACCACGGCGAGCGCGGCGACCAGTGCGCCGAGCAAGGCCGCCCACACGTACTGACCGGGGGTGTGCAGCGGCAGCAGCGATACCGCCACCACCACAAAGAACATGGCGCCGGCGTTGATGCCGAGGATGCTTGGCGAGGCCAGAGGGTTGCGCGTCATGGTCTGCATCAGCGCACCGGCCACCGCTAGGCTTGCACCGGTCAGGGTGGCGATCACCGCGCGGGGCAGGCGTTCGCTGAGGATGATGATATGGCTGACCCTGCCACCGTTGTAGTCGGTGATGGCCTCAAGGGCGGTCAGCGGCGCGATCTCGGTGGTACCGAGGATCACACTGGCGCCGAACGCCGCCAGCAGCAGCAGGGTACCGAGGATCAGTCCGGCGGCCCGGGTCGAGGTGCGTTCCAGCATCAGGCCGCACCCTCGTCTGTTGTTGGCGACGGCTCTTTCACAGCTGAAGGCTCTTTCACAGCTGAAGGCTCTTTAATAGCTGAAGGCTCCTCACCCAGCGCGTCACCCCGCGCGCAGGAAGGGGAGAGCGCCTGCGGCGCCAGGCCGTAGTGGCGATAGAGGTCATCGAGCATGGCGTTTGCGGCGAGGATACCGCCGCCCATGATCCAGTTGACCGTGTCCACCTCGTACACTCGGTCGGCGCGGGTCGCGGTCAGCCGCTGCCATAGCGGGTGGGCGGTCCAGTGGCGGTAGGTGTTTTCGATCGCTGGGTCGTCTTCCAGCAGCACGAAGATGACGTCGGCGTCCAGCGCGGGGATGTTCTCTTCGCTGGTCAACTTCATGCCCCAGCCGCTGTCGTTGGCGGCGTCAGGCTGGCGGAAGCCCAGCTCCTCCAGGATGCTGCCGGCGAAGCCGGAGGAATACAGACGCACGTGGTCGCTCTTGAAGCGCACCACCGCGGCTTTCTGTGGCCAGGCGTTGCCCAGCGCCGTGGAAATCTTCGCGCGCAGATCTGCCACCCGGTCGTCCCAGCAGGCCAGCAGTTGTTCGGCCCTGGCCTCGCGCCCGGTCGCCGCCGCCACCAGCTCGAGCGAGTCCTTGAAGCCAGACACCGTGGACGAGAACACCGTTGGCGCGATCTGCTCGAGCAGCGGGCGCACCCGTTCGTGTCGAAAGCGGGTGGCGACGATCACCCCGGGATCGAGCCAGGCCACTTTTTCCAGGTTGGGCTGGGTCTCCAGGCCCACGTGCTCGACGCCATCGAGCGCCTTGCGCAGGTAGCGATAGGTCGGCTTCTCCATCCAGGCATCGACCACCCCGATGGGCGTTACCCCCAGCGCCACCGCGCTGTCCGTGCCCCCCTGATACAAGGTGATCAGACGCGGCGCCGAAGCCGAGGAGACTACCGTCGCAGCGGCCGCCGAGTCCGCGCTTACATCAGACCTTGTATCAGCCCTGATGTCGGCCTCGGCAGCGCCTGCAAACAACAGCATCCCGGCGAGCAGGGCGAGTGCCACAAAGGCCAGCACGCCGGCGAACAGCCCGAGCACCAGCAGCAGACTGCGCAGCACCGAGGGTGCCTGCCGAGGCTGGGGCCCGGAGCGGTGCGGCGGCTTGGGTGGCATGAGCGATGAAAATGGCGAGCGCGAGCCTGGTGAGGGTTGCGACGGCGGTCGCAGCGATGGCGTGAACGTCATGGGGATGATCCTTCACCTGTATTGGCGTGTCTGGCGCCCGACGAGTGGCCGATTTCTCGCCCCAGCGCCCAGGCCAGCGGCAGGCACAGCAGGGCAATGGCGGCCAGGGCGATAAAGGTCTCGTGCAGGGCCTGGGCGCTGGCCTCGGCGGCACTCACGCCAGCGGCGGTGACGCCACTGACGCGGGTGTCGTAGTAAAGCGAGAGCGCCACCAGACCCAGCGAGGCGATCAACCGCCTCGCCATATTGTTCATGGCCGAAGCCTGGGCCATGTCCCGGTCTGGCAGGGCGCGCATGCCCACGGTGGTGGAGGGCAGATAGCCGCAAGCAAGGCCGATACCACGCGTCCCCATCCACAGCCCCACTACCCAGGCTGGCGTCGCCGACGACATCAGCGCCAGCCCCGCCAGACTGACAGCGGTCAGCACCAGGCCGGCGAGCAGGCACCACTGGGGCGGGTGGCGGTCGATCATCCTCCCGGCGATGGGCGAAGACAGCGACGCCATCAGGGCCGTGGCCAGAAACACAAGCCCGGTGGTCAGCGGACTCGCCCCGAGCACCTGGTGCATCCACAGCGGCACCAGCAGCACGCAGCCGAACAGGATGATGGACTGCAGGCAGGCCAGGATGACGCTCAGGCGAAAGGCGCGGTGTCCAAACAGGGACAGCGACAGTAAAGGCGCCGGGGTGCCCTGAGCTGCTGTTGGGTCGGCTTTCCGTTCCTGCATTCGCCCTGCCTTGAACTCCATACTCCGTTCGACCACCACGAACCCTGCCAGGGCGGCAAGTCCGAGGCCCAGGGGGACGAGCGCCGAGGGCGTGAGCAGTTCGGCCAGACTGTCGATTCGGCTCAGCGAAAACAGCACCGCGCCCATACCGAGGGTGATCAGCAAAAAGCCCGGCAGGTCGAAGCGCCTGGCACGGTTGGGCGCCTCCCGATGGAGGCAGCGCCAGCCCACCACCAGCCCCAGCAGCGCAAAGGGCAGATTCATGACGAACAGCGCCCGCCAGTGGCTGACCTCCAGCAGCAGGCCGCCGACGCTTGGGCCGATGGCCGGCGCGATCATCACCGCAAACCCCCAGATGCCGCTGACGCGGCCCCGCTGTTCGGGCGGGTAGGCGGCGAAGATCAGCGCCAGCGACAGCGGCATCATCAGTCCCGCCGCCATGCCCTGGACGCCCCGAGCGATGATGATGCTGTCTAGACTGTCGGCCATGGCGCCGAGGCCAGAACCGGCGATAAAACCGACCAGCCCCAGCAGATAGATCACCCGTCGGCCGAAGCGATCGGCCAGATAGCCGGTCAGCGGCATGGTCATGGCCATGCTGATCATGAACAGGGTGATGACCCAGTTCACCTGGCTGGCGCTGGCATCGAAGGTCGCCATCAGCTCCGCCACCGCCAGGTTCAGCGCACTATTGTTGAGGCTGACGGTAAAGGTGCCCAACAACACGCTGACCAGCACCCAGGCGCCCCCGACGCGGGTCTTCGACGAGGCATCGGAAGAGAGCTCAGCACCCCGCGACGCAGGGGCCTTGGCGAGTGTGTTGGTGGGCCGGGCCTGGAACATGAACCGTCTCACAGTCCTGGAAAGCGGAAATGCGGAGGGGCAAGAGCATGCCATGATGCAAAAGCAAATGCAATTCATTATCAAATGAGAGAAATGCTACCCGAAGTCGTCACGCCAGGTGAGCGACGCCACCAGCCTGAAACCATAAGCGCCGGACCCGAAATGGCCCGGCGCTTGGTGGGGATGGGAATTCCGTGGACGAATATTAGAAGTCCATGGTCCAGCCAAGGGTGAAGGTCCGTCCCCGACCCTGATAGTCGTACAGGTACTCCGGACCGTAGTAGGGCGAGTAGAACATCGCCGCTCGCTGTCCCCAGACGGTGGAATATTCTTCGTCGAGCAGGTTGTCGATACCCAGCGTCAGACGGCCGATATCGATATCCTGTGCCAGCGCCAGGTCCACCGTGGTGTAGCCGTCGATCTGGCGGTCATCGTCATCTTCCAGGTTATGGGCATGGTTGGCCTGCAGGCGGGCGCTGCGTCCTGCCGCCATGTCCTGCCAACCGACGAAGGCCGTAGCGGAGGACAGCGACGCATAGCGGGCGTCACGCTTTTCCCAGCTGCCGTTCTCGTCTTCCTGCTCCGAGCGCACCAGATGCAGGGTGCCGCCGACCTCGAAACCGCCGTCCAGGAAGCGGGTCACCGCCGCCTCCAGGCCGTAGTCGCGCTTGTTTTCCTCGACCACGCTGACCGACAGGTCTTCGGCATTTTCCACCGCCTTGTCGGACCAGGCGTAGTAGATCGCCGCCTGGGTACTCCAGTCGGCGTCATTGAAGCGCCAGCCGAGTTCCACCTGGTCTGTCTTGATGGCGTCCAGCGGGTTGTCGTCGACGCTGACATCGGCGCTCTTGCCGTAGTACTTGGCCGGGTCCGGCAGCTCAAAGCCCTGGCTGAACTGGATCCAGTTCTGGTGGCCGTTGCCGTAATCGTAGAGGGCGCTTGCGTTGACCAGGGTGGCGTCATAGTCATTCTTGCCACCCGGTACGCCGTTGAAGTCTTCGACCTCGACGTCCATATGCTGCTGGCGCACCCCGGCGGACAGGGTCAGACCGTCGGTGACCCGCCAGTCGCCCTGGGCGAAGCCGGCGTAGCCGTCGACCTCGTAGCTTGGATAGCGCGGGCCGATCTCGCGCTCTTCCTGGACGAGACCGCCACTGGCATTCGAGGTGGCGATGTCGAAGTACATCTGGTCGGCGTCGAAGGACTCACGGTCCATGTCGAGGCCATAGGTCAGCGACACGCGCTCGCCCAGCTCGGCATCGAACAGCGCCTTGATACCGCCCAGATCGGTATCCTGCTTGGAGGCGCGGAATTCGACGCCCTGAGTGGTGGCGTAGGGGAAGGCATTGAAGCTGGCCTCTTCTTCCCGATAGAACGCCTGCAGGTAGAAGTCCTGACCCAGCAGGTCGGCGTGGTGGTACTGCAGGTTGACCATGCGACGATCCGTCTCGGGATCGCGATCCGACGAATAGCCGTCGCGGATCTCGGCGCCTTCCAGATTGCCTAGCGCCAGGTTGGGGAAGTAGAGCCCACGGTCCCCTTCATAGGCCGAGCGGTATAGCTGAGCGCCAAGCGTCAGCGTCTGCTCGGCGCTCAGCGCCAGATCGACGCTGCCCATGATGTCGATGGAGCGATTGTCCTGCAGGTCGGTCTGGGCGATGTCCGGGAATATCTCGTCGCCGCGCCCGTCATAGAAGCGTCCATTGTCCTGATAGGCCACCGCCAGACGTCCCTGAACACGCTCGCTGCCGCCACTGATCGACTGGGCCAGGCGGAAGTCGGCGTCGTCACTGTCATTGAATCCGCTGGTGACGCTCGTCGCGGTGGAAAAGTGGCGACCGGGGCCGTCACCTTTCTTCGTCACGATATTGATGATGCCACCGGTGGCGCCACCGCCATAAAGACTGCTGGCGCCGGACAGCACCTCGACGCGCTCTATGTTGAACGGGTCGATGGCGTCGAACTGGCGCGACAGGCCCCGGGAGCTGTTCAACGAGACGCCGTCGATCAGCACCTGCACGCTGCGGCCACGCATGTTCTGGCCATAGTTGGTGCGTCCCTGGGGGGCCAGATCCAGCCCCGGTACCAACCGGCCCAGCGCGGTCTTGAGGTCGGCTCCCGTCGCGATCTGAGTCTCCAGCTGCTGCTGGTCCACCACCCACACCGCACCGGGAATCTCGCTGATCGACTTCGGCGTGCGCGAGCCGACCACCACCATGGTCTCCTGGGATTGGACAGCTGCCTCGTCGGTGGCCGCCCTGGCGTCGGTGCCTGGCTGATCGGCGCCAACCGCCTGCGCCCAGCTAAGCGACGGAGCAGCGGCCAGCAGCAAAAGGCCTGCACCGAGGGAAAGTGACGCTGACAAGGGAGAGCCGCCATATGACGTAACGCCGGTGACTGGCGCAGTAGTAACGGGCCGCGGGCGTGTGTGGATCTGGGTCGGAATCTGGGAAGGCATGGAATGATCGCTTGGCTGATGTTGACCGGCTTGTCGAGACGAGCCGATGGGACAGGGCGGACCGGGCTTCTGGCGGCCCGTCTCGCGCCACCTGCCGAGGGAGCTGCGTGTTGCCCGTGGGGCAGGTGTGCAGCTTCGGCAGCGGCAAGCAATATAGCGAATTGTGAAAATAATGCGAAGCGTTCGTATTCAATTTTAAGATTTGTGCAAGTCAAGCTCCCCCCCTCGCCGACCAGAGGCACAAGGCGTAGGCTGGATGCATCTACCACGCGACGATCAGGAGGCCTGATGGCACGAGTAAAGATCCTCAAGCAGGGCACGATCCACTGCTTTCCTCCCGGCCTGCGTGACGACCAGGGCGAGCTGGTCAACGCCGAGATTTCTGCGGTGGCCTACGACGGCGAGCGACTGTTGATGGCCAGCGACAAGCCGATTCCCGGCCACGAGCGTTCTGCCGCCTTCAGCCTGCCGTTGACCGCCGATGGTCCCGACGACAGCCGCATCGACTACCTGACCCAGCAGACCATCAAGGAAGCGGTGAAGTATGAAGACTTCGCCCTGACCACCGATGGGCGCCACATGATCGCCACCACCGGTTTCGATCGCATCGACGACGAGACCCACGAACTCAACGCCTACAACCACCTGCTGATCTGGCCACTTCACGAGCCTGACCGGGTCCAGGTGGTGGACCCCGACCCCCGCGACGGTGTGGAAGGCTCGCTCGAATTTCGTCGCAAGATGGACGCAGCCGTAGGCGAGCCCTACTACAAGATCGAGGGTCTGGCCGCGATCCCCGGGGAGCGTGGTGATGGCCTTTTGCTGTTCGGCATCCGCGAGCAGGGCAAGGCCCACGATGACTTCGACTACGTGCGCCGGGTCATTGGTGCCCACTACATCATCAACGACGACGACAACCTGGAGTTCGTCGACGCCCTGCACGATGTCTTCAGCTTCGACCCCGGCGAGTACGACGGCGTGGAGCACATCTGTGGCCTGTCGAGCCTCGAGTACGACCCCTACCACGGCCAGCTCTACCTGCTGACCAGCTTCGAGACCGAAGAAGGCGACGACGAGATCATCGGCGGCTATCTGTGGGTGATGTCGCTGCACGACTTCCGCCAGGGCAGGGCACCCACCCTGGTACGCGACGAGAACGACAAGGTGCTCGAGTTCGAACACAAGGCCGAAGGCCTCGCCGTGCTCGACCGCGAGCGGCTGTTCGTCGCCTACGACAACGACCGCAACTACGACCTGCACAGCGTCAGCGAACGCGATGAACGCCGCTGCTGCGAAGCCCCCTACACCATCCTCGGACTGGTGCAGTAGGCACGAAGCGGTTCAGGCATGGCACCACGCCACATCGAACCAGGATGCGGAGACGGAGACGGGATAGCCCTGGAGTGGAGTAGAGAGGGATAGAGCGTGAGAAGGAGCAGGGCGATGCGGGTGCAACCGCGGGTACGCCTGCGGTACACCCAGCCGCCAAAACCGGACTTCGAGGCGCCGGAACGATGATGCGACAAGGGCTGTGATGCGAGGAAGGGCACAGCCAAAGCGCCTCGAAAGCCGCCATACTGACCAGTGGCAAGCGTCCACCCGAAACCCGCTAGCCTACGGCCGCAGCTTTCGCTATCATACGCCCGCGCTGATAAGGGCCTATAGCTCAGTTGGTTAGAGCAGGGGACTCATAATCCCTTGGTCGCTGGTTCGAGTCCAGCTGGGCCCACCATAAAAATCAATCGCTTAGAAATTTTCACTGGTGAGCCCCATAGTCCAAGGGTACAGTTTCGGTACAGTGCCGATCCTTCAGTCCCCTGGAGTTTTTTATGGCCACCATCGTCAAGACCCCCGCCGGAAGCTGGAAAGCCGTCATCCGCAAAACCGGCTGGCCCACCACCGCCAAGACCTTCCGCACCAAGCGAGATGCCCAGGACTGGGCACGCCGCACCGAAGACGAAATGGTGCGTGGCGTCTATATCCAGCGCAGCGCCTCGGAGCGCATGACGCTCGAAGCCGCGCTCAAACGTTACCTGGCCGACGTTACCCCCACCAAGAAGCCCAGCACCCAGAAGAGCGAACGCCACAAGGCCAACACGCTGATTGAGCACCTGGGCAAGTATTCCCTCGCAGCCCTGACGCCGGAGCTGATCGCCAACTTCCGTGACACGCGGCTTAACAGCCTGGGGCGCCGGGGGCAGCCCATCAGCGCCAATACCGTGCGTCTGGAGCTCGCTCTGCTTGGCCATCTCTATACTGTGGCCATCCAGGAATGGGGCCTCGGCCTGACCTACAACCCCGTCCAGAACATCCGCAAACCCAGTCCTGGAGAAGGCCGCGACAGGCGCCTGAGTCCTGATGAGGAGAAGCGTCTGTTCGCCGTGCTACGTCAGCACAGCAACCCCATGCTGGCTTGGATCGCCAGAATTGCCCTGGAGACGGGCATGCGCTCCTCGGAGATCCTGACCCTCACTCGCTCCCAGGTCGACGTGAAACGCCGCGTGGTGCGCCTCACAGACACCAAGAACAACGAAGCCCGCCTGGTGCCGCTGACTCAGGCCGCCACGGAGGTGTTCAAGCAGGCGCTGAACAACCCGGTGCGCCCGCTTGACTGTGATCTGGTGTTCTTTGGTGAGCCTGGAAAGGATGGCAAGCGCGGCCCTTACGCCTACACCAAGCTCTGGAACCAGGCCAAGAAGAAGGCCAGGCTCGATGACTTCCGCTTTCACGACCTACGTCATGAGGCCGTCAGCCGCTTGGTAGAGGCGGGGCTATCCGATCAGGAGGTCGCCGCGATCAGTGGCCACAAGTCGATGCAGATGCTGAGGCGGTATACGCACCTTAGAGCAGAAGACTTAGTGGCAAAGCTTGATTGTATACCATAGTGAAAGTTCATGGTATCAATAGAAGTTCCATTTGATTAAATCGATCTTAACAGCCTAGGGAGGGGTTGAAGTGTTGGAGTCATTTTATTCATTCAGTCTAGGTTCTCCAGTGGCATTTCTTTCGATGCTGTTGGCAGTTTTATCATTGGCTTTTTATTTTCATAGAAGAGCTGGTTCTTCTTATGGTGTCTTGAATAGGGTTTATGCGTTGTTGATGGGGGGAGGGGAGTTCTATAACGAAGAAAGGGTATACGGATTTAATGGTTGATGGGGCACCTTCACCCCATCAATCTGATACCACCCTCAGATGGTTGATAGATCGACTCCGTAGTTGAGTTCCTCTGCGAAGTCCGGCAGTCCGTAACCGATGGTTTTCTTGTAGAAAGGAGAGACCTTCGCAGTCGGTGCCTTCTTCTTGTGCTTCGTGGTGTAGAGCATTCGTGCCCGCATCACCTCGAAGGAGTAACCGCGCCCTTCACGGTTCTTGTCCTTGGCCAGTCGGTTGATGGACTCCGTGTAAGCGTTGGTGACGGGCATGTCCGTCTCGAAGTAGGTCATGGTCTCTTCGCGCCAGTTTCCCACTGCCCTGACCAGATCGCTCCAGACTTCCTTTTGGCCCTTCGGGATGGTGGCTATCCACTCGTCCAGGGCGGCTTCTGCCTGGAGCCGTGTGGTGGCGTCCCAGATGCCGTAGAAGCGCTCCTTGTGCTCGTAGGCGGCCAGCAGTTGCGGGAACGCGCCTGTCCAGGTCTCCATGATGAGGCGCTCCCGGTCTGAGACTTCGTGAGCGCGTTTCAGCAGGATTTTCCGGTCTCCCTTGAGAGTCCGGCTCTGGGACGGTTTCAGCTCCTTTCTGAGGCCCTTGCGCACTCTCTCTAGGGCATCGTTGGCCATGCGCACCACATGGAACTTATCGACCACGATACGGGCCTGGGGCAGCACAGCCTTGACCGCTGCCCGGTAGGGGTTCCACATGTCCATGCTGACGATCTCGACCTTCTGCCGGTCTTTCAGCTTCATCAGGTAGTTGGTCACCACGTCCTGGCGGCGGGTGGCCAGCAGGTCGAGCAGGGTTCGCTCCTCAATGTTGGTCAGAATGCAGCGGTAGCGCTTGTTCAGGTATAGCTCGTCAATGCCCAGGATGCGGGGCGTCTCGAAGCGGTGCCAGCGCCCCAGGAACTCGGCGCGGGCGTTGAAGATGTCGCGCACCGTCTTCTCGTCCAGGCCGGTCTGTGCCGCCACAAAGGTGTAGGGGTGGTTGAAGGATTCCTTCTCCACGTACTCATGCAGCCGCAGTGTCATACGGAATCCGTCCACCATCTCCGGTAGCTGGGGCCTGAATGTTGTCTTGCAGGCCCGGCAGGTGTATCGGCGGCGGACCACCCAGAGAGTGACCCGCTTGCCGTGGATGGGCAGATCACGATAGGGAACGTCACGCTTGCCGAACCGTACGAACTCACCCTGCACGCCGCATTCCTCGCAGGCGATGGGATCGGGCACGTCCACCTGGAAGTGCATTTCGTCGTCGGTTGATTTGCAGCCCAGTACTTGGTATTGCGGCAGGTGAAGGATGTTGTCGGGAAGTTCGGTCATGGTGTTGTATAGGCGTAGGTGTCAGTCAGATCCATCCGGCTCGGCATTGGTGTTTGCTTTTTTACCCAACAAGCTGCTGGAAACGAAAAGTAAGGCACCGAGGACAATTGCAATATCAGCCAGGTTGAAGGCCGGCCAATGCCAGTCTCGCCAATAGAAATCAAAGGAATCCACAACATAGCCGCGAAAGACCCGGTCAATCAGGTTGCCCATGGCGCCACCGAGGATAAGACTGTAAGCGATGGCTTCTCCTTTATGACGATTTTCAAGGATCAGCTTGATCAGAAAAATCGAGACCACTACCGCGATTCCGATAAAAAAGTAGCGCTGCCAGCCTCCACCATTCGCAAAAAGACTGAATGCGGCACCGGTGTTCCATAGGTGCACCCAGTTAAAGAACGGGGTCACCGAAACATACTCGCCATAGGCCATTGATTGCTGCACCAGCCACTTTACAGCCTGATCAGACGCTGCCAGCAGGCCCGATATGGACAATAGGGCATACGGCGAGAGCTTTTTGCCAATAATGAGCATTATTTAACCCTTCAACGCCAAAATGCGTCTGGCACCGTTAAGTACAATGCCCCCCGCGATGGTGCCGATAATCAGATCCGGATAATTGGAACCGGTCCACGCGACCAGGGCGCCGGCGGTGATGACCCCCAGGTTGATCACCACGTCGTTGGCCGAGAATATCCAGCTTGCCTTCATGTGCGCCCCGCCTTCCCGATGTTTGGATATGAGCAGCAGACAACTGGTATTGGCAATCAATGCGACGAATGCGATAGCCATCATCACCAGCGATTCAGGCTCACTACCGAATACAAAGCGTCTCACCACCTCTACGAGCACGCCCACAGCCAAGATCAGTTGCAGTACACCAGCAAGATGCGCGGCACGTACCTGCATTTTCACGCTATGTCCAACCGCATAAAGGGCAAGCCCGTACACCGCCGCATCGGCAAAATTGTCCAGGGATTCTCCAATCAGGCCGGTGGACTGGGCGATCAGACCGGCAGTCATTTCCACCACGAACAGAAGTGCATTGATGCCGAGCAACCAGCGCAGGGTCCCGGATTCTTGCTTAGCAGAAGCTGCCGAAAACTCGGCGGCCTTGATGGTCTCCGGATTTGCAGCGACGGTTTCCTGAAGCGAGGCGCCTAGCCCCAAGGTCTTCAGTTTCGAGGTGACGGGCTCGACCTCGCCGTCATGCACGACCTTCAGCCGGCGGTTCGACAAGTCGAAGGACAGCGCCCGAATCTCCTCAAAGCCGTTCAGGGCTAGGCGAATCATTCGTTCTTCTGATGGACAGTCCATCTTCGGCACGGCATAAACACTGACCCATCTCCCTGGCGCCTCGGAGGAGGCCTGTATATCGGTATCCGCTGCGGACGTTGCATCACCGCCACAGGCGCCACCACAGGATTTGCTCATGATACGACTCCACTTGAACAATGTTGTGGTACCATTTAAAACTATAAAGCTACTATAAGGTCAATAGAGTAAAGAATCCGTTGGGGAGGAGGCTGATGCGCATTGGTCAGTTGGCGCAGTTGGTAGGGGTCGAAACACAGACGATCCGCTTCTATGAACAGCAGGGCTTGTTGCCGCCGCCTGATCGGCAGGACAACGGTTACCGTGTCTATACCGAGAAGCATGGTGAGGGGCTGGCCTTCATCCGTCGCTGCAGAATCCTGGGCCTGTCACTGGCTGAGATTCACGAACTACAGAGCTATCAGGACGACCCTCATCAGCCTTGTACCGCCGTCAACGCCTTGCTCGATGATCACATCTCTCATGTGCGGTCGCAGATAACCGCTCTGCAAGCGCTTGAGAAACAACTCGTTTCACTGAGAGCGAGTTGCAACGATGACCGGGAAGTTGAGGCGTGTGGGGTTCTTGCTGGAATTAGCGAAGGAAACATGCACCAGCAGTAGGTGAAGCATCAACCAGATAATCCGATGAGATGCCGGTCTGTCTCACTCTCATGCAAAGGTAAGATCAACCATTTAATCCGCTTACCCGTTTTTTTGATATTTTTTTGGAATATGCTTATATCCTTCATAATACTATGATTTGGAAGAGGTTCGTTGGGAAGTAGAGGTGACAATGTATTAAAAGGTTTTCCTTATCTGTTTACATTTTTTCGTCAAAATATATCGTTTTGATTGTCGCAGTTCCTTGGGCTGGATTTGGTTCGTTGAATTCTGGCTAGCATAGATTAACAATTTCTCCGTCGAAGGTTGCTTTATGGAGGTGTGGTCATGCGTGCTGAGGAATATCTTATCCAGCGCTTCGGGCTTTTGATGAGTATTAATGACCTTGCTGATTTGCTGGGTCGCTCACCTGACGGTGTACGTGTATCCCTTTACACAGATACTGACGTGTCGCGAAAACTTAAGCCGACAATGGTGAAGGTGGGGCGTCGTGTGTATTTTCGGACACTTCAAGTCAAAGATGTCTTGAACCTGGATAACTAATGAGCGTTCAGGCAATTTCTTGGGCCTTGGAGCAGCAGGTCGTGACTGATGCCAGCGCCCGTCATGTTCTCGTGGCATTAGCCAATCATGCAGACAATACGGGTCGAGATGCTTATCCAAGTGTTAATTTGCTCTGTCGCTATACGGGGCTGAAGCGCCGAACAGTGTTGGACAAGCTCAAGTTGCTACAAGATGTAGGTGTGATTGTGAGAGGAAATCAACGTATTGCTGAAGCGAAAATAAAGCGAGCTGATCGGCGCCCTGTAGTATATGACATTCGCATTGATCTTGGGTTTGATAAATTCTTAGTAACTGATGAGGAAGAGAACGGGCACCGGGGTGAAGGGTCTGCACCCCGCAGAAAATCACGGGATGCAGATGCTGCACCTCGTTTCGATGACGGGGTGCAAATGCCTGCGGAGCGGGGTGCAGATTCTGCACCCAAACCGTCCTTAACCAAAAACACACACACTCACATGGACTGGCCATGTGACAGCCCTCGTGAAAAGTATCAGTTAGATTACGATTGGAAGCCGAATCTAGATATGTTTTACGAGTCTTGTCTTCGCCGAAACATGACTGAGATTGTCAGTCCTAGTCCTGAGGAACTGGCCAATTTCGTTGGGCATTACTCAGAAATGGATAGGTGTCTTACCGACAGGGGATGGAATGACCTGCTTGCACGTTGGTGTTCAGAAAACCGAAAGGGGGAGGCTAAGAAAAAAAGAGCGAAGTCGAGTTTTTGTAGAAAATCTTACTCTTCTAACGCTGAAGAAAATAAACCGGATAGTAACCGTTCCATGTCAAAGTCCCAGGCCTCAGAAGATTATAGAGCTGAGCTTCCTCGAGCCGAGTTAGCAGAGCACCTAGGACGGAGAAGGGCGGATCTCATTGCCAAGCGTTACGGCAGTGACAAGGTTGGAGCTCCTGCAGTAGAAGAAATGCGAAGAACCCTCCGCACATAGGATTCAAGCGGCGCGGAACGGGGGTGATGGCCCCGACCGCGCCTAACCACGACTGCCTGCATAGGAGGCATACATGGCTAACAGACAGGGTATCACACCCGTCTTCACCGACAGTGGCCTGTCACGGCTGTACCGATCACACGCTGTCGAACAGCACGCCATCCAGAGTGAGATTCAAACTCTGGCAATCATCGCCGGTTACGCTTGCGATTTTCTCACCGAAGGGTTGGAAGCCCTTCCCGAAGACTTCTTCACCTGTATCGAGGAGATGAAAGAGGTGATGGAGTCCATCGACCTGAAAAGTCTAGATTTTGAAAAACGGTCGCTCGCGCTCCAGAGAACAAAGCGGCGTCTGGAGGCCAAGGCGACCCGCCAGAATCGTCAAAAGGAGGTTTGATCATGAGCATCACAATTTCGTGCGCACGAAAAATCGCTGGTGTCGCTCTCGCGGCCACCGTTGGTCTTTCGCAGCCAGCCATGGCGGGCGGGATTCCCGTGATCGACGTGTCGAGCCTGACTCAGCAGATTTTGCAGGTTCAGCACATGCTTAACCAAATCGAGCAACTGAAAAGCCAGCTCGAAACGGCCAACAAGGAGTTGGACAGCATGAGCGGGGTTCGTGGCCTGGGCAACGTCATCGACTCGGCCTATGACACCGCCGTGAACGTCGATCCTAACCAGGTGCTGAGTGACGCCGGTATCAGGGGTGCGAGCGAACACGGCCTGTTCGGTGACGTGGCGGACCTGTACGACAGCGGCAACCAGAACACGGCGACCTGGCTTGGTCAGTCCCAAAAGTCCCTGGAACAGGCTCAGGAGCGTTTCAGCGAGCTGACCGGCTTGGTGGCTGAGGTCAACAACAGCCCGGACCAGAAAGACATTCTGGACCTCCAGGCCCGTATCGGCGCCGAACAAGTCATGCTGCAAAACGAGATGGCCAAGCTGTCCATGCTCCGTTCGCAGGCCGAGGCCAACCAGGCCATGCACAACCAGCGCGTGCAGCAGATGCGCGTCGCGTCATCAGGGGAACCGTTCGAACTTGATTGGTAAGGAGGCCTTATGGATGTCAGGAAAATTTCGTGCGCACGAAATATTGCCATTGTGGTTCTGATCAGCTTTGAGCTGACTGGGTGTTTTGATGATACCCCGGATACTGGCCCGGTGCAGACCGTGGACTGGTACAAAGCGCATGACAATGAGCGCAAGGTGACCCTGGAGACATGCGGCAACAACCCTGGCGAACTCCAGGAGACGCCGAATTGCATCAATGCACTCCAGGCAGAACGGGCACTGTCTAGCGGTGAGCCCTTCGAACTTGACCTGTCTAGCCTTAAGAGCGAGGAGGACTCATGAACCTGTTTGAAGGCATGTTCTCCGTCGTTGATCAGGCACTGGACCAGTACATCATCAACACGGCTACTGACCTCATCGCTTACATCACTCCGATGTTTACCAGCATGTTGATCGTCTGGATTGCCATCTGGGGCTATTTGATGATGTTTGGCAAGGTCAGTGAGCCCTTGCAGGAGGGCGTTTTTCGCATCCTTCGCATCGGCTTCATCATGACGCTGGGGCTGACGGTCGGTACCTATATGGGCGTCGTGGTGGACGTACTGGCTCACGGCCCTGAAAAGGTAGCAGCAGTCATCACGGGGTCCAATGGAGGCGCAGCGGCCATTTTGGACAGCCTGTTCTCCCGCGTTCTCGCCGTAGCTGATCAGGCCTGGGATAAAGCGGGAGTCATGAGTGGTGATTTCGGCATGTATCTGGTGGCAATTCTGATCATGGTGTTTGGTGGTGGTGTTGCCATCGTAGTGGCGTTCCTCTTACTGGCCAGCAAGGTCGCTACCACAGTGCTGCTGGCAATTGGTCCGCTCTTTATCATCGGTCTGCTGTTTAACAGCACCCAACGCTTTTTCGAGAGCTGGTTGGGCATGGTGATCAATTTCGGCATGCTGCTGCTTTTGGGCTCAGCCATTGGCCGAATGGTCATCGATGTCAGCGAAGCGTTTATGAACATCGTGGAATCCTCGGCAGGCAGCATGGCCAGTATGACCACAAGTGCCTATCTGATTGCTTTTTTTGCCCTTGGAATCCTCGTGCTGAAGCAGGTGCCGGCCATTGCTTCTGCATTGGGCGGTGGTGTGGCATTGGCAACTCAGGGCGCTCTGGGCTCTGCTATGTCCGCGATGCGTCCCTCAGCAATCCGCCGTCAGTATCGCGGCGTTCAACGTGATGCACGCTTAGCAGGCAGTGCGGCAACCTCTCCTTACCGTGGCGCCAAGTCTGCCTATCGTGCCTACCAGAAGCGTTTCGGTGCTGGCAACACGATGACAGGAGGCTAAGTCATGAATACCAATATCAAGTGGTTAGATACCTGGCGCGCCCGTGTGGCGCGGGTAAAGCGTGGGGTGGGGCTGGTCATCTCGGGCCTGTTACTGGTGGTGGGTATCCTGTTGTCTGTGGCGTTGCTCCCTGAACTGCCTGGTTTGGTCAGCGTCGCTCTTGCTGGCGATGGCGAGGCTGCTCGTACCCTGTTTGTCTGTGTGGCCGGTATTGCCGTGTGTGTTCTCCAGTGGCTTTGGCGCGCAACGATATATCCCGAGCTTCGGCGTGATCCACCTCAGAAGGAGACCTCATGAGCTACCGGCGCTTGACACCCGAAGAGATCGAGGACCTGCGAGCTGAGATGCGCGCTTCTGGACAGTGGATGAAAGCTGAGCTGGCCAAGCGTCGCCGGGAGCACGGAGAGACGGGTGCGGTTGAGACAAGTGCCTCCCCTATTACTAATGGCGAAGCCACCCGATCAGCCCCAGGCGATGAGCAGTTTTGAGACAGGTCCGTCCGTATTACTAATGGCGAAGCCTAACGCGTATCCCCGTGCTTGATAGCCTCGCCCGAGAAGCAGCCATTTTTCTTACGTACGAAAAGATTGGATGGGGTTGGGACTAGGGCAGGATTCGCGGGCTGGTACCACAACGTACCACTGGTTGTGGGAGCCATAGGAGGTCGGCGAGATTTCGTGCGCATGAAAAATCCACGTGACTGTGGCCTAGGGCAGGATTCGCGAAGTGTCGGCACATGGTACCGCCGTCCTGAGTTGATCGCGCCGCAGAGGGTCTTCCCGAAGTCAAAATTTCTTACGTACGAAAAGTGTGGGTGGTTTTGAGGCTAGGGCAGGATTCGCGAAGTGCTAGCAAAACGTACCAAGGGCCAGTAGTAGCCATCGTGGCAAGTTGGAGAAATTTCTTACGTACGAAAAGTGACCGTGATTTTGGGCTAGGGCAGGATTCGCGAAGTGTCAGCCGTTGCCGGCAGCGTGCTGGCATTTGGTACCACACTCGATGGGAAGTACATGATGAAAGAGGACGAGATGACAGAAGTAGCAGTGGTCAAAACCAGGCTGACATCAGCCGAGAAGGAAGCCTGGCAACGCCTTTGTGAGGCATCTGGCCGTTCGGAGTCAGATGTGCTGCGGGAGATGATTCAACGCGTTTGTGGCGAGAGCATCGCCGACGAGGGGCGAGATATGATGCGAGGCCCCAAGTCCTGCAAGTTATCGGTTCGGCTGACTCGGCAGGAGCAGGAGTTGATCACAGAGCGTGCCACCTATGAGGGGTTTCCGAATCGCACTCGTTGGGCTTCGGCTCTGATTCGGGCGACGCTGCTACGTCAGCCGGTCATGAACGAAGATGAGCGCTCGGCCTTGATCCAAGCATCTTTCGCACTGACCGACGTCATTGAAAACGCTGGCGGTACCCAGCTGGGTTTGCCTCGCATGCGGATTAAGGATCAGGGCCAGGGAGAAATCAGCATCAAGGAGCTACAAGACAGAGTGCGGGAGGTTAATGAGCGCGTAATGGTACTGGTTTCCAGTGGGCGCAAGCGTTGGAATCTGGTGTGAGCATAGGAGAATGGAAATGCCGAGATATAGCTTCAAGGTCGATCCGTGCCCTCCGGAGGAAGGCTATGGCTGGGTCCTAAGGTACTTTGAGGATGATTGGGAGATTCCAGGATACGAGGTGTTTTCTGCACCTCACGATGTTGGATGGATGAAGAGGGTCGAGTACGAGAACGCCAAGTTTGCCGGAGAGCTATGGGTCGAAGAGATGATCGCGGCATATGGCGGGGATTCAGGAGGTCGTCCAGAAAGCGAGTCGGATAGTACGCAGTTGAGTTTCAAACTCGATGAATGATAAGTGCCACGCCAGGACCGCAGCCTGCCTCGACCAGGATGGCTCCCCATGCCCGCTGTGGCTGGCACATGAGCTTCAGGTGATGTTATAGCAGTCAGTAGCGTGCATAATTATACGGTGCATGTATATTGAAATCTCTATAACTACTTGTTTATAAAAAGGAAGTTTGTGGGGAATGCTGGTCTACAACGCCACCAAGCAGCAGTTCATCGACGATGTACGAGCCAACGTCATCACCGACGCCATCGAGAACGAGGTGGCGCGCAGACTGAACCGCAACTCGCCGCGCAGTGAGGTGACGTCCTGGGAGAACTCCCTTCGCTTCATGATGAGCGTGCTGCTCGATGAGGGCATTCCCGCATCGGCGGGAGTGGCCATCGAGTACAACATCCCGCTGACCAATCGCCGCGTGGACTTCATCCTGACCGGCAAGAACCACCAGCGGGACGATGCCGCGGTCATCGTGGAACTGAAACAGTGGCAGTCCGTCGAGGTAACGAAGAAGGACGCCATCGTGCGTACCCAGCTGGGCGGTGGAGTGCGCGAGACCAACCATCCGTCATATCAGGCATGGTCCTATGGCGCGCTGATCGAGGACTACAACGAGACGGTACGCTCCGAGTCGATCCGCCTGGTGCCCTGCGCCTACCTGCACAACATGAAGCAGGGGGACGCCATCAATGATCCTTTCTATGCCCACCATACGAGCCGTGCGCCGGTCTTTATTTCGCAGGATGCCTTGAAGCTCTCGGAGTTTCTGAGCCAGCACATCAAGTACGGCGACAGCAACGACATCATGTATCGCATCGAGCACGGTGTGATCAAACCGAGCAAGAACCTGGCGGATGCCCTGGCCTCGATGATGCAGGGCAACGCCGAGTTCCTGATGATCGACGACCAGAAGCTGGTCTATGAAACCGCCATCGATCTTGCGCATCGCGCGGCCAGCGGGAGCAAGCAGTGCCTGATCGTCAAGGGCGGGCCAGGCACCGGCAAGTCGGTGGTGGCCATCAACTTGCTGGTGGAGCTGACGAAGCGTGAGCTGATGACGCAGTACGTCTCGCGTAACTCGGCCCCGCGTGAGGTCTTCAAGAAGAAGCTGACCGGCACGCGCAAGAAGACGCACATCGACAACCTGTTCAAGGGCTCGGGCAGCTACGTCAACGCCGAGCCAGATACCTTCCATGCGCTGATCGTCGACGAGGCGCACCGCCTGAACGAGAAGTCGGGCATGTATCAGAACCTCGGCGAGAGCCAGATCAAGGAGGTGCTCGCCGCGTCACGCTTCTCGATCTTCTTCATCGATGAAGCGCAGCGCGTGACGCTGAAGGACGTGGGGACGGTCGAGGAGATCCGGCGGCGGGCAGCCGAGTGCGGCGCCGATGTCCACGAACTCGAGCTGGCGTCGCAGTTTCGCTGCAACGGCTCGGATGGCTATCTGGCCTGGCTCGATCACGCCCTTCAGATTCGCACAACGGCCAACACCGACCTGGAGGACATCGACTACGACTTCCAGGTGTTCGATGACCCGAGTGCCATGCGCCATGCGATTCTCGAGAAGAACCGCAAGGCCAACAAGGCCCGCATGGTGGCGGGCTACTGCTGGCCCTGGTCCAGCAAGAAGGACAAGCACGCCATGGACATCGTCTTCCCCGAGTACGGCTTCGCAGCCCAGTGGAACCTCGATGACGACGGCATGCTGTGGGCTATCGCCGATGGATCAGCTGAGCAGGTCGGCTGCATCCATACCTGCCAGGGGCTCGAGTTCGACTACGTCGGCGTCATCATCGGGGACGACTTCGCGATTCGTGACGGTCGCGTGGTGACAGACGCGGCCAAGCGGGCAGGGCAGGACCGCTCGGTGCATGGCTACAAGAAGATGCTCAAGGAGCAGCCCGAGCATGCCCGTGCCCTGGCGGACCAGATCATCAAGAACACCTATCGCACGCTGATGACGCGGGGCCAGAAGGGCTGTTATGTCTATGCCACGGACCCCGAGACCCGCGAGTACTTCGCGGCCTTCGCTCGTTCGCAGGCAGCCACCAAGCATATCGATCAGGCTGAAGAGGCCGAGACGCTGGATGGCTTGCACCTTCCCATCGTGACGCGTGATGAGGCAGTGCCGTTCGAGCGCCATGTGCCCGTGTACGACCTGAGCATCGCTGCCGGCGAGTTCAGCGAGATGCAGATCGCCGAAGCCGAGCACTGGGTCGAGCTGCCGGACTTCATGCGCGCGAGCCCCGACCTGTTCGTCAGCCGGGTAGTGGGGGAGTCGATGAACCGGCGCATCCCCAATGGCGCCTGGTGTCTGTTCCGTGCCAACCCCGGCGGCACACGGCAAGGCAAGGTCGTCGTAGTGCAGCATCGCGCCATCGAGGACCCTGACCACGGGGGCAGCTTCACGGTGAAGCAGTATCAGAGCGAGAAGGTCGAGGAGTACGGCGATTTCGTGAACCAGCGCATCGTGCTGAAGCCCCAGACCAACGCCTTCGGCTACAAGGACATCGTGCTCGAGGACGAGCTTGAGGACCTGAAGGTCATCGGTGAATTCCTCTCCGTGCTGTGAGCGAGTGGGCGGCCGGATCGCCGCCTATGCCGATGCTGGCTGGATAGCGAGCGGCTGAGCAGGCATGCTTACCGCTATCCGATACCGCAGAACCAGGTGAGCCCTAGATGTCAGACCCGTTCAAGCAGCTCCGTGTCGCCATGGACCAGTTCGCCACCGAGCGCGACTGGGACCAGTTCCACTCGCCCAAGAACCTGGCCATGGCGCTAACGGTAGAGGCAGCTGAACTACAGGAGTGCTTCCAGTGGCTGACCGAGGCGCAGTCCAGAGAGCTGGATGAGCCGCAACTGGCCGCCGTGCGCGACGAAATTGCCGATGTTCAGCTCTACCTGATCCGGCTGGCGGGCAAGCTGGACGTGGATATCGAAGCGGCATGCAGGGCGAAGATGGAGAAGAATGCCGAGAAATATCCCGCCGACCAGGTGAAGGGGAGTGCAAAGAAGTACACGCACTACCAAGACTGACGTGATGTGTGGCCGCTTTGTCCCCTGCAGTGGCCTTCTCTGCCTGGCTTCTGCCCTCAAGCTTCCTCCCGCTAAATTTGGGCTCAAGCCGGGCCGGAGACTCAGCTTTCGGTTTATATTCTGTTGTAGAAGCGGCCCTGAATGGCGATTTTGTGCTTGAAGATAAACCAACGTGGTTTATTCTTCACTCTGAAGACGGAATTTAAGGCCGCTTTTTGACGTGAAAATAAACCAGCTGCTGCACAAGATCCCGTATGGCGCCGTCGTTACGACCGCCTGGCTGGCATCACACGGCGTCACCTCAGATCAGGCGCGTAAGCTGGCCGGCAGTGGCTGGCTGCAACGCGTGGGGCACGGCGCCTACTGCCAAGCGGGAGAGCCTCTTACCTGGGAGAGCGCTGTTTTCGCCCTGCAGGCGAGCGACGACACGGGAATACCACCGCTTTGGCCGGGTGGCCAGACAGCCCTGGCACTGCATGGCGTTGTCCACTATCTGCCCATGGGTGAGCGCACGACGCACCTGTATGGCAAGGAGGCCACTCGGCTGCCCCGGTGGTTGAGTGACGCCGAGTGGGCAGGGCGGATGGTGCTCCACTCGGAAAAGGGCCTGCCAGTGCAGCTTCCCGGCAGCTTCACGGACTACGTGCCGGCTAGCAGGGCCTTCAGCTTGCAGGTATCGACCCCCGAGCGAGCGGTGCTGGAGTGGATCGCCGTGACGCCGAATGCGCTGCTGTTCAGCAGTGAGCTGGTGGACACCTTCGGCGGCCTCAATACGCTGCGTCCGCGTCGGCTGCAGGCATTGCTGGAGGGGTGCCGTTCGGTGAGAACCAAGCGGGCTTTCCTGGTGCTGGCTCGCCACGCCGGACATGCCTGGTATGGTCGTCTGGAACCACGCCGACTGGACCTTGGCAAAGGCAAGCGGCAGCTCTGCCAGAGCGGCAAGCTGGACAGGGAATATCACGTGACGGTGCCGGAGGCGTTCCTGCATGCCGATTGACGCTCGCTACCACGAACAGGTCAGGCTGCTAGTCTCGCTGCTGCCATTTCTCAATGACGAGCCGTGCTTCGCCCTGAAGGGCGGTACGGCCATCAATCTCTTCGTGCAGCCATTACCCCGTTTATCGGTCGATATCGACCTGGCCTACCTGCCGCTGGAGCCCCGTGACGAGGCACTGCGACGCTGTCGCGAGGCGCTGAAGCGACTGGCAGGGACCTTCAGCGCCAGACTGCCGGGCGTGCGCGCCGAGCTTCAGGATAATCGCCGAGACGAGCTGAGGATCCTGGTACGCCGCGGCCGTAGCCAGGTGAAGGTCGAAGTATCGCCGGTACTGCGTGGCACCCTGCACCTGCCGCAGGAGCGCGATGTCGTTGAAGCCGTGGAGGACGAGTACGGCTTCGCTGCGCTGCGGGTGGTGTCGCTGCCGGACCTGTATGGCGGAAAGATCTGCGCCGCGCTGGACCGCCAGCACCCCCGGGACCTTTTCGATGTAAAGCTGCTGCTGAACCAGGGCGGCCTGGATCGAAGCGTATTCGAAGGCTTCCTGGTCTATCTGCTGGGGCATCCCAGGCCCTTGAATGAAGTGATCAATCCGCGACTGAAACCACTGGATGACGTCTACCGACAGGAGTTTGTCGGGATGGCCAGGGTTGACCTTCCTTTGCAGGAGCTGGAGGACGTCCGGCACGAGCTCCTGACGCGGTTGGGCCAACTGATGACGGATGAGGATGTTCGCTTTCTGCTGTCGTTCAAGCAGGGAACGCCCGATTGGACGCTGCTTCCACTGTCAGGGGTTGACCGGATGCCTGCTGTGCGCTGGAAGCTCGCCAATATCCAGAAGATGGGGGCTGACAAGCACCGTCAATCACTTGAGCTCTTGGAGCAGGCTCTGGGTAGTCTTCGGAGCTAATGCCCAATAGCCCTGCGGCGTACCGTCTTAAGTAGACTTCTCCTTATATCCTTTAAACGCTAGGCTGTTACGCATAATTACGCTAGGCGCAGGGCATGACATGGCGAACACCAGGGAAGCCCAGTTCCGACGGGACATCATCGAGGCCATGACGGCCCATGGCCGGAGAGCCAGCACGGCCGGCGGCTGCGACCTTAAGGGGAAGGACGTCAGCGAGTTGGAGCTGACCCATTACCGCCTCATCAAGCGCGAGGAGAAACGCCTGAGCCTGGAGGAAGCCGAGGGCGACTACGGCCTCACCCCGGTCAGTGACGTGGGCTCAGGCAAGTCCCACGACCCCGAGAAGCAGCGCCTGGCCGAAATCATCGATCGGCTCAACGATCTCTACGGCGCCGAGGTCAGCGAAGACGACAAGCTGCATTTCGCCAACGGCATCGCCGACCGCATTGAACGCGACGAGACCGTGATGGCCCAGGTGCGTAACCACAGCGAAGACCAGGTGATGCATGGCTTCATCCTCAAGGCGCTCACCGACGCCCTCAGCGACCGCGAGAAGCTTAGCATGCCGCTGCTGGAAGATGAGGAATGGTCGACAGTTCGCGTCTCTTCATGTTCCGGAAGCTTAAAATGGATGGGTTGAGTCATGGATTATATGCGAATCCTTAATGCTATTTTTATTAAGACGTTACCGCTAATATAGAAAGAATGAATTAGCTATGTCTAGCTAGCACTAAAAATGTGCGTGAAAGGATTTTTAGAGATTCTTGAGCTTAGGTGAAAGATATGGTTGATAAAATTAAGAATGTTTTTGTAAGTCATCACCATAAAGATGACGCGAGTGTTGATGGTCTTAGTGATATGGTTTCAAAGCGAGGGTATAAATTTAGGAATAGCTCGATTCGCGTAAAGCCAGAGAATCAAAATCGAATCGATCAAGGTAAAATAAGCGAAAGAACTATTAAGCGTTTGTTGAGAATGAAAATGCGCTGGGCCAGCCAAGTCATAGTAGTGATTGGGAAGGAAACACATCAAAGGAAATGGGTTAATTGGGAAATAGATGCTGCAAGAAAGCTAGGAAAGCCTGTAATAGGTGTATATGAAAATGGCCTTAAAGACCAGGTTGAGCTCCCGGAAAATTTAAAGAAATATGGTGCATCAGTCGTTGGTTGGCGATCAGGTTCAGTGATAGATGCTCTTGAAGGAAAAAGTAAGTTTCAATTTCCTGACGGAACGCCTTTTCCTAAAGCTCAAGGAGGGAATGTGGTGTGCTAATCGAAAGGAATTCTTTTTTATATTCATATCCTATTACAAGAGATTTTGGGTTTGCACCTAACCCGTTTCACGGGTACTGCACATTAGCGACGTGTAAGCCTAATATCAGAAAGTCTGCGGAAGTGGGTGACTGGGTTATAGGGGTTGGGGGAGCAACACTACCATCTGTAAGAAGAAAATGCATTTTCCTCATGAAAGTCACTGAAAAACTTGATTTTGAACAGTATTGGAATGACAAGCGTTTTTCTTTAAAGAAACCGATACGCAATGGAAGCCATCTACAAATGTTGGGAGACAATATTTATCATAAAGATATGACTGGAGATTGGGTTCAGGAAGATTCGCATCATAGCAATCCTGATGGGACAATGAATGTCATTAATCGAGATATAGATACAGGTCGCTGTGACAAGGTTTTAGTGTCTGAATGTTTTATATATTTTGGTGCTGCTGCGGCATCTATAGATTTGGATTCAATTAGGCATTTTAGGATAAGGGATTTCAAAAAAACAAGCTTGGAGGTTTCGGAAGAAGCACGAAATATGATTGAATCTTTGGTGAGCCAGAACATAAGCAATTGGAACCAAATTGTGGAAGATCCTTGTCAGTTTTTATATTCTCATTTAAGAGCGGACCAGGAAACAGGTAAGATCTCTTGATGTGGTCTCGCTATATATTCCATCCACTCTATAGCTATTTCACAGCTCATTCTATAAGGGTGGACGACATGTCCAGACAGTACTAAATGTTATGTGATTCGATTTTACATGGTGTTTATTCAGCTCTCGGGAGATTTTTCAATGGCTGATTTTGGTTATCCACCTCTGACCATTAGCTTCGTTTGGCACCCCTCGGATTTTGAGCATGTTGAGCCAATACTTGAAGCTATTCAATCTAGCTTTGCTCGCAACAAAAATAAGCCATTTTCTCGAGGCTTGAACATCCCTTTATTTTACTTTAGCTCTAAAAACGCTAATGAAACTCCAGCTGATAGTCCGAAATTGCTGGCCCAGAATAATATCATTTTTGTCTTTACCAGTGTTAATACCAGTGGGTATGACGGCTGGCGGGAGTATGTGGAGAACCTGCCTAGTTCCTCTGAATTTAAAATTGTACCAATCGCAATTACAAGAGATGGGTTGTCACATGGAGGGGCGTTAAACAAAAAGAACTGTGTCCGAGTATATGAATGGCCATTAAATGATAGGGATCTGCATGCAATTGTGTGCTTGGCGCACGAAATATATCGTTATGGCTGTTTGCCAAACAAAAAAGAAAATGTTGGTAAAGATTCTTCCATAACCATTTTTCTAAGCCATGCCAAAGCTGGAGATACTGGGAGGCTGCATTCCGAAGAAATTAGTCGATTTATAGATAATACTAATATGAATCGTTTTTTTGACTCGACAGAAATCTCCCCTGGGTTTGACTTCGATAATGAATTAGAGGAAGGCGTTAAAGATTCAACCCTTGTTGCGATTGAGAGTGACGCTTATTCTTCACGCTATTGGTGCCAACGAGAAATTCTATGTGCGAAGAAGAATAATCGTCCGATTGTGGTGGTGAATAGTCTCGATGATTATGAGGATAGAATTTTCCCTGCCGCGTCAAATGTCCCATGCGTTCACGTATCACCAGAATCTCCAATTAGTCGTCGGGATATCTTGCGTATCTTATCTGCTGCTATTCTGGAGACTATCCGTTACAGCTATACGATGCAATGTCTCAGGTTCTACAAAAAAAATGGATGGATAGCAAGTGATTGTGAATTGTCTGCTAGGCCTCCAGAAATTCGGCAAGTCCTAATGGCAAAAAGTAGAGGGCAGAAAAAAATCTGTTACCCAGAACCGCCAATTTACTCAGATGAAGCTGATTGGCATGATCATTTAGGCATAGAAGCATTCACACCTCTGTGGAATTTATCTGAGCAGGATCTTTTTGCCAAGTTACGTATAGGAGTATCAGTTTCAGATGTTCAAGGGGATGGGTTTACCAAAAATCACATTCACTCAGATCATTTGATTAGGTTTTCTCAGGACATTGCAAAGCACTTATTAGCTCGCTCGGCCACCTTGATATATGGCGGAGATTTAAAGTCTGATGGTTTTACTGCTTTTATTCTTAATGAAGCAGCTATTCTACATGATCGCATTGGCGCGGCTGTACCCATGGTAGAGAACCATTTGGCATGGCCTCTGTATGTATCAGAGCCTGAAATCGTCGCGTGGAGAGCAAAATACAGCCAAGTAATGAGGACAGTGGAATACGAGATACCCGACGACATATCACCTAGTCCTGACAAAAATGTTTTCTTGTCACCTGAATCGCCGCAAAGTTCCTATATCTGGTCTAGATCCCTGTCAAAGATGCGATACGAATCTATTAAATCTTCTACAGTTAGAATTTGTGCTGGTGGGAGGTTACAAGGTTATAAGGGGAAAATGCCAGGAGTTTTGGAGGAGATATCAATAAGTATAGCGGAAGAGAAACCGATATACTTGCTTGGCGCTTTCGGTGGCGTTGTAGGTGACGTTTGTGAGTTTATTTTGAGTGGCAATGTGCCCGATACGCTTACCGAAGAGTGGCAGAAGTTTCATAATGAAGGCTATGCAGAGCTTCAACATTATGCCAGTTCCTATGGTCACCAGTGTGATTATGATCAAGTTTTGAAGTCTATTCAGGCGTGTAGTTTGTCTGTTCTAGCAAAACGCTCAGGCCTAGATGAGGATGACTATAAAAAACTGATGGTTTCACCTTTTATAGATGAGTGTGTTCACATAATTATAAAAGGGCTCAAGTCTCTATAGATGATATAAAACGCGCGCTGCGAATGGGGGTGTAAAAGTGTTCAAGGATAATCTAGGGCGATCAGTTAACACAGCCTCTCTGGAAAGATACGAGAAACTTGTTGCTAAAACAGATAAGTTCTCAATGGGGGTTCTAAAGCCAATACTTTTAGGTCTATATGGCGAAGTGGGCAGTATCATGTCTGCCGCGAAAAAGTACCATCGAGAAAAAAAGGCCTATGTGGGCTACAAAGATGCTGTTGAGGAAGAGTTTGGAGACGCACTTTGGTACTTTGTAGCTTTATGTAGGCGTATGGATTTAAAGGTCCCTTGTGTGTTTGCGATGCATATGCCACAGAAACCTAATGAATGCACTGAATTAAAGAATCAGAATGGTGCATCTCCCTCGAAAAATACCACACTTCTATACGAAGGAGGGCTGGATGCATCGTTGCTTCGTTTAGGCCGTGTTACTGCAGATCTTCTTAATATTGATAAGTCTTCGTCCAATATTGATAGTTTTTTTTCTGAATTTTTGTCGTCTTATTTCCAATCCATGAGTCTGGTAGGGCTTTGCTTTAGCGATGTTTTAGAAAAAAATATTGAAAAAGTTTCAGGCCGCTTTTTGGTTACAGCGAAGGAATTGTTACCTGATTTTGATGCTAGTTTTCCTGAGGAGGAGCAGCTCCCTAGGAAATTTGAAATTCAAATCACGCAAAGAAAAAGTGGGCAATGCTATCTAAGGTGGAATGGTGTTTTTATTGGTTCTCCATTGACAGACAATATTAAAGACCCTGACGGCTATCGCTTCCATGATGTGCTGCATCTTGCACATGCGGCAATTCTTCATTGGTCACCTACTTTTAGGGCTTTGATCAAGCAAAAAAGAAAAAGTGACCGTATGTTTGATGAAGCCCAGGATAGTGGTAGGGCCATTGTTGTTGAAGAAGGTTTAACAGCATGGCTCTATTCTTGTTCAAAAAGGTTAGATTATTTCGAAGGGCATGATGGCATTTCTTATGATATACTTAAAACCATCCAGAGGTTTGTCCAAGGCTATGAGGTGGAGAAATGTCCATTAAAGCTATGGGAAGATGCCATTCTTCAAGGTTATGCTGTTTTTAGAAAAGTTAGAGAAAATGATGGTGGTATTGTGATAGGTGACAGAGAGAAAAGAACTCTCCTGTACCGCTCTTTTGGAGATGCTTGTGAGCGCTGATAAGTTCGTTAAGGAATTATCCGGTTTATCATTTGATAACACCTTTAATCCTTATGTGGAAAGGTGCGAAGTATATGATTATTTTGATGCGCCCCAAAAGCGCAGGAAGATGTTAAGAGGAATGTTGGAAGCTGCTGATAAAGTAGAGGTTGATGCTATTTGGATTGGTAGAGATTTAGGTTATAGAGGTGGTAGGCGGACTGGCTTGGCACTTACTGATGATGTACATTTGTTTCATCACGTTAACAGATGGTCGGTTGAATGTGATCGTCCTACCAAAGGGGATGCTATGCCGGAGAGAACTGCTTCTGTCATTTGGGGCGTTTTGGAGAAAATCACTTTACCTGTTTTTTTGTGGAATGTTTTCCCACTACACCCATTTGAACCAGGGGCCAAATTCAGTAATCGAAACCATAACGCTAAAGAAAGGCAGGCAGGAGAAGAGCTTCTATCAATGCTCATTGATAATCTGAGGCCGAAAAGGTTAATTGCAGTTGGAAATGATGCTTCGAGTGCTGCTAATAAGTTTCGAAATACTTGTGAGGTTTTTAAAGTTCGCCATCCAAGCTATGGTGGGAAGAATGTGTTTTTAAATCAAGTTGAGTCTCTATATGGAATTGATGTCCTTGCGTCACCTAATATGGAGTTGTTTGGTTAGCGCTTGGCTGATTAGTGCTAGATTGTATAGTGATGGTATTCGCCTGACACATGCCCCCCGTGGGCTCCCTATAGTTAAGCAGTGTTTTCTGCCGTTTTCCTGGGCTCCTTCTTCGTCGCCTTGGGGAGCCCCTTCTTGAAGACGGCATAGGGCGTCGCCCCCTTCATGTTGCGGCCCTGATGCGGCCGTTTCGTGTTGTAGATGCCCAGATAATCGTCCAGGTCCTGCTGCATCTCTTCCTGGGCCTCGTACCACTTGGTGCGCCCCGGATGCGGAAGTGCTCGTCCAGCAGGGTGCGGTGCAGCCGCTCGACGAAGCCGTTGCTCTGCGGTCGCCGAACCTTGGTGGTGCGGTGCTCGATCTCTTCGAGCTGAAGGAACAGCTCATACGGATGCTGATCCTTCCGACCGCAGAACTCTCGGCCGTTGTCGTTGAGCACCGTGCTGACTTTGGCGTTGTAGGCCTCGAAGAAAGGCCGTGCGTCGTTGTTGAGCACATGTACCGCCGTGATGGGCAGTTTGCTGGTGTAGAGGCGACCCCAGGCGTAGCGGCTGAAGCAGTCGATGACGGACTGCAGATAGACCTTGCCGACCCCCTTGAGCGTTCCGACGAAGAAGGTGTCGACGGCGACCAACTCGCCGGTGTGGTGGACTTCGATATGCCGTTCGCGGAACTCAGGGCTAAAGCGTTCGAGATGGCGTACCTGGTCTTCAGTGAGCTCGATTTTCTGCTCACGCGTGGCGCGCTCGAGTCGCAGCAGGCGCTCATGACGGGTCAGCAAATCATGGCGTCTCCAGACGCCTCTGATGCCCGTAGAGCTGACCTGAATGCCACGTAGCGCCAGTTCTTGAGCGACGCGAACCGGACCGTGGGGGGAAGGCCAGGCTGTGCTCGAGAATGGCCGTTTCGATCTCTTCGCTGACGCAATTGGGGTGTGGTCCCCGCGGCCCGGGAAGCTTGTCGACGAGCCCATCGGAGCCGAAGGTTTGATAGTTGCGCCGTATCTCATAGAACTGCTGTCGCGAGTAGTCCATCAGCTTGCAGTCCGTGCTTACATTCTGCAGCCCCTTGGCCAGCTTTAGGAGGCTGAGCTGGCGCTGTGCTACTTTTTATTCGCTGGTCTTAGTCGTTTCCTTATGGTTTTACGGCCGATCTTCAGACATTTTCCCTACAGTCCACGGGGAGCGCTATGGCCAACTCGCTTTCAGTGGTCAACTGTCAGGTAAATACCATCACATCTCAATCAGTACATTATCGGTACACACACCAGCTTCGTGTGCTATCCTTAAATTTCGCTAAGTTACTGATTACAAAGAACTGTACCTTACGCTAGATTTCGGTCAGTTTTCCTTTTGTGTCAGTAAATTATGGTTTTAAAAGCGAACTCATAATCCCTTGGTCGTAGGTTCAAGTCCTACTGGGCCCACCATCGTCTCTTCCTTCCTTCCTTCCTTGCTGTTGGTTGTCCTGTCTGGGTTTTACATTGCTCTTGTACGCAGGGGCTTCTCGATGCTTGACTCTCGACGAAGATCGTTCCAGTACTACTTCCTTGAATGAACGGGCGTCAAGCAATGGGCGATCGTCCACTGCCCCCGCAGTCTCCATCTAGATAGTCCCCAGCATTGCTGAAGGCAAAGGGGGGCAATGAGCCCTCCTCTCTAGATGAGGATATGTCAATCTGCGCCATGACGCTGGGGGAGTTGCGCGTCGATCTGATGCCGGACCAGGACGACGTGCTCGGCTTCAGCAATCACTGGTATCCCCAGGCACTGGAAACGGCACAGCCCGTCTGGTTAGGTGGGGATCTTTCCATCCGTGTGGTCGCACCACCGCTTTTCGTTGCCACCAAGCTTGAAGCCTACAAGGGGCGGGGTGAGGACGATCCTTTATCGAGCCACGACATCGAGGACATCCTCAATCTCGTGGATGGCCGCCTCGAGCTACTTGATGAGGTGAGAGCCACCGGAAGCGATCTTCCGGCCTATATCGCAGATGAGCTCAGCAAACTTCTCGGCAATGATCTCTTCGGATATGCCGTGCAGAGTGCGGCCGGAGACCCCAACCGGGAAGCGCTTGCTCTTCGAGCGTCTGGAGGTCCTGACCAGGGAGCGCGGCTGGCAGTGAGTCGCTTACGGCTGGGGGTGGTCCTGGATCTGGGACAGCCCCGCAACCCGTCAAAACTATTCCCACGCGCTGTCGATCCGGGTAATTTGCGGCTTAAGCTGAAACGGCGGCTTGAGGCAGTTGATTCGCACCAAAAGATCGTTGACCGATTTTCCTCGGGTGCTGAGGTGCCCTGGACGGTTGCTGAATTGGCTAGATGAGGTGGACACTATGGCGACTGAGTACTGAGGGACGCAATGAGTATTGAGCAGGCGATACAGCAGCTTACGCGCAACGATCTGATTCGCACCATCGATGCGAACGGCCAGCGCATACCGCCTGGTGAGTGCTTCTCGTGCCTCTATCTGGGGCGCCGTTTCGATGCTAAGCAGCTGTTGGCGGAGGCTCTGGCACAAGCCAAACAGCACAAAGTCGACCCCGAGGTGCTCGAGCAAGCACCCTTCGAGCCTTTTGTCGAGGCACTCAAGGAACGCGAATTTTCGGTGGTCGGCAATCCCGGCGAGATCGGTGATACTGGTTTGACCGTGATGGTCTACGAGGTGAAGAAGCCACCTCTTGTGCAGGAGAACTTTAAGCGCTTGTTCTCAGCCAACCAGAATCGGTTCTACTGGAACCGCGATAAGTTTGCCAAGCTTGATCGCGGCGCCCCGGTGTTTGTGGTCAACAATAGTGCTGCCCGAGTGCTGTTTGGCTACGTTCAGGACACCATGATCCGCGCGGAGTTTGACGAGCAGAGTAATGTCAGCCGCTTTACTCATCAAGGTGAGACGTTCGAAGTCAGCGGCGAATATCCAGAGTTCGTCTGTATCGAGATCAGATCGCTCCAGCACCCGCCGTCGGGCTGGCAGTGGAAGACCTTTGGTAGCGGTGAACACTCCTACATATCGGGACAACAAGTCGGCGCCAATGCTGCCAGGAACAACTTGGAGCGAGTTAATTTGCTGCTTGAGGTGTTCGCGCGAGAGGAAGATATCGTCCTACAGCTGCAGACCTGCTACCAGGCGTTGCTCAGCCACCTGGTGGATGATGACGAACCCGAACAGCAGCGTGAGCCCAAGATTTGGTATGTCATGCAGGGGAAGACGTTCTCGTATCAGAAAGCCCTGTCATACATCTGGGCCCCATTGGAGGGGAAAAGCGGGCGGTCGTTTAGTCACTGGAAGGCTGTCGGCGATGTCCGGCTGGGTGACATCATCGTTCATCATGCGGGAGGTGGGGTCCAAGCCATCTCCCGGGCGGCCTCCATGCCCATGGTGGCCCCGCGGCCGGATGCGTTTGACACTGAGTGGCTAGAAAACGGGCACCGCGTCGAGCTAGAGGTGCTAGTCCAGCTTAAGCAGCCAGTTGCGCTAGGCGCCATTCGTCAGAAGAAAGCGCAGCTGCAGAAAGCCCTAGCCAACGTACGTGGACCCTACAATCGCGATGGCACCGGAAATCAGGGCTACCTGTTCGAATTTACCTGGGAGGCGCTGGCGATCCTGCTCGATGGGTACACTCTGGCGCTACCCGACGAAATACAGCGCTGGCTGCCGGCCCTCGACCCCCTGATCGAGGACGAAGAGGAAGCCTCCGACGAAGACGACGCTTCTGAAGCAGCCGAGGAGCGTCGTCTGCCAGTCGCGGTCACCCAGACACCGGCCAGGGAGTGGCTGCCCCGGGTGAAGGCTTATATGGCCAGCCAGGGCTTTTACTACTCGCTGGCGGAGGTGGCCAACTTCTATCTTTGTCTGCGTACAAAGCCGCTTGCGATGCTGGCGGGGATCTCGGGTACTGGCAAGACCCAGTTGGTGCGCCAGTTCGCCAAGGCCATCGGCTATGGAGATTCCGACCACTGCGTGTTAACCGCCGTGCGTCCGGACTGGGCCGATAGCTCGGATTTGATCGGCTACGCTAACATCCAGGGCAAGTTCGAGACCAAGCCGCTGCTGGATGTAATGGCCCGAGCCATCGAACACCCCGATGAGCTCTACTTCGTTATCCTGGATGAGATGAACCTGGCCAGGGTTGAGCACTATTTTTCGGAGTTCCTGAGCTTTATCGAGACCCGCGGGCGTGACAACGATGACGTCATCGTCACCGAGCCGCTGATCAGCCGTGCCGACGTGAACGGTGGGCGCCCGATCTACCTACCCCAGAACTTGATGGTGGTGGGCACGGTAAACATGGACGAGACCACACACGCCTTCAGCCGTAAGGTGCTGGACCGGGCCAATGCCATCGAGATGAACGATATCGACTTGGCGTGGGTGAACCCGCCTCTGAATGTGGGGCCGGTCTCCGACATCCATGCCGATGCGCTGAGAAGTCCATTCCTCAACTCTTTTGACCTGACCGCCGGCCAAAAGCAGGCGCTCGAGACGCCCATGGCGTTTCTTATGAAGGTTAACGCCATCCTGGAGCCTGCCGGGCTCCACTTTGGCTACCGCGTGCGCGACGAGG
This sequence comes from Halomonas sp. H10-59, assembly GCF_040070555.1. Taxonomy (NCBI): domain Bacteria; kingdom Pseudomonadati; phylum Pseudomonadota; class Gammaproteobacteria; order Oceanospirillales; family Halomonadaceae; genus Halomonas; species Halomonas sp. H10-59. The sequence goes on along the minus strand of NZ_CP098828.1, from coordinate 3,477,831 downwards.
TCGCCTTTTACCTGACATTGCACCGCGAAGAGGGCCTAGAACGGCTAGATGGCTTCGGTGCCGACGCTGCCTTGGATTTCCAGTTGATGCAGAAGGTGCTGCCGCGCATTCAAGGCAGTTCGCTGAGCGTGCTCAAGGTGCTGATACGCCTGCTGGGCCTGCTGGCCAACAAACCGCTCGATGATGAAGCGGAATACAGCGTTGTCGAGAAGGAGGTAAGCCCAGAACAGACCCGTTACCCCAGAAGCGTCAAGAAGTTGCTGTTCATGCTGCAGCGCTTCCACGACGACGGCTTCACCTCGTTCTGGCTGTAGGTGGGTATGACGGCGCTCTGTTTCGACCACCCCGATGGCACCATCTGCCAACTCGCCGTAAGCGAGGTGGCCCTGACGCCGGCGATTGAGGCTCAGCGTCACCGCGAGCAGCGTTCTCGTTTCAAGGCACACGGCCTGGCGTTCAACGAATCTGAGTCGGAGTTGGAAGGCTCGCTAAACTCGCCGCTGTTCTTCGAATGGCAGCAGCTGGAGTGGCTGTTCGAGCCAGGCCCGGGCTGCCGCTGCGAGCCTCCTCTGTCGCTCTACGTCAATGGCGTGCATCAGAAGCGGGTCAGGTCGAGGTCGCTACATGGCCAGGTCCGCCTGATGGGCACCATAAACCTCGAGAATAGCGTCGGGCTGACGCGCTTCGAGGTGCGTGACGCCGGTGGCAAGGTGCTGTTCGCCCTGGATAGCGAGGTGTTTCCCCAGAAGCTGGATTACAAGGACGACTTCCCGGCGATGCTCGATGAGATCACCGAGATCCTCTACTCGCTAGCTTTCGATGCGTTCACCAGGACCTTTGCATCGACCCGTCCACGCTCTACCTACCACCAGCTCACCTCGGAGTGGCTGAATCTGTTCAAGGCGCTCTATCACAGCTTAGAGCAGAGCCTGGACACGCTGTTGCGCTCGCCCAAGTCGGATCTGCGCAAGGAGTCACGGGTAAAGCCCATTCACCGGGTGAAGCGGGCGACACCTCGGGCGATCAAGGCCGCCACCCAGCGCCCCGACCGCTACTGCCGCGGCGGTGGGCTGCAGGTGGTTCCTGGGGTTCAACTTTCACACCTGAGCGAGCAGCATAAGCGTATCAGTTACGACACCCAGGAGAACCGTTTCGTCGCCTGGGCAATCACCGAAATCCTGCGTCAGATTCAGCGTGCCATCCGCCATCTGAGCGGCGGTCGGGGCTTGGACAGTCAACGGGTCCAAGTGGAAGTGGAGGCGCTGGAGCGCAGCAAATCCCACCTGCGGCGCCGCCTGAGAGGTCCGGTGCTGGCCGAAGTAGGGGCCTTCAATCACCAGATGTTCTTCTCGACCACCCTGACCATGGCGCCGGGGTACAAGGACTTCTATCACCGCTTCCTGCTGCTGCGTAAGGGCCTTACCATGGCCGAGCACCCGCTGTTCAAGATGGACTATAAGGACATCGCCACCATCTACGAGTACTGGTGCTTCCTGAAGACAGTGAAGCTACTGCGGGAAAATCCCAAGTACGAATTGGCCAGCAATGACATCGTCAAGCTAGAGCACCACCGCTTTAAAGTGAACCTCCGCAAGGGCACGAAATCTGCGGTCAACTTCGTGCAGCGCGGTACCGGCGATGACATTGCCATCTACTTCAACCGCACCTTCCCGCGGAAGGACTACACCTACACCTTCGACCAAAAGCCGGATCAGTTCATCGAATTCTCTCGGAGCGGGTTCGGCAGCAGCCGTGACAAAAAGTCGTTCAAGGTGATGATGGATGCCAAGTACCGCTTCGATCGTGGCTCGAAGGGGTACCCCACCGGCCCCAAGGACACGCCCTATGGTCCGCCGCTGGATACCATCGCTCAGCTGCATCGTTATCGTGATGCCATTTTGTGGGAGGACAAGGGGGAGCAGCAGAAATCCGTCAAGATGGCCAACAAGAGTATCGGCGGGGTAATCCTGTTCCCCTATCCGGAAAATGAGCAGGATTTTGTGGCCCACCCCTTCTACCAGAGCATCGAGAAGGTCAATATCGGAGCGGTACCGCTACAGCCGGGTAGAGCGCGCGAGAACCTACTGTTCCGGCAGTATCTGGATAGCCTCTTTGAGCAACCTGGCGAGGTGATTACCGAGTCGCTTTACCACTACGACGACCGTACCTACCAGCAGCGCCGGCAGTCCAGTCGGGACCTGGTAATGGTGGGCATGATTCCCGCCAGGGATCGGGAAGCCAGGCTGCACTACCATCGTAACTGCCAGATTTTCTACACCCAGCGTCCGGACTCACCACGCTATCCGCTGCATGAGGTAAAGGCGGTGGCGCTCTATGACCAGCAAGAGAGAAAGATCATCGGCTGGGCCAACGTCGTGGGTATTGAGGTACTGCTGGGCAAGGAGCTCAAGCAGACGGGTACCACTTGGGCGCCGAACCGGCCTGACCAGCCCTACTACGTCTATCGTCTTGAGCCGATACAGCACGCCGACTTGCATGCTGGTGGCCAGATGAAGGGTAATCGCACAGGGCGCTACTTCATCACCCGACTGGGGCTGGAGGTGGCGCTCCAGGAGTTGGAGCCAGAATTGCAGTTTCTCAGCAGCTGGGAAAAATTCATTGAATGGAAGACGCTGAAGACGCGCTTCCCCTCAGTACGTATTCAGCGGCAACGCTTCACTGACCCAGTCACTGGGCAGCCAGAGAGTGAGCTTGAATTCATCGCACAAGCAGACGTGGGGTCGTCATAATGTCACTGAAAGCCTGGCTAGATGTCGTCATGCCACATAAGGACGTGCTGGGAGGCACCCTCAAGTAGTCGGAATGCGCTGCGGATATCACCCAGGTGGCAACCGGCACGGTCGCCGAGGAGTATTAGGATGCCGAGAAGTTCTTCTCTCGCGCCTACATTAACGAAGGCATGCGCCTGCTATTGATCTCGGTGGCCCAGCACCTCTCCGGCAATGGCGGCGGCCGGCAGTGATCTGCCACTGCTCTAACCGATGGCGAAGGCGTTGTCGACACTCAAGCGCCATGCTGAACAAGTGATGAGGCGTGGGACTCGAGGCCGACCAACGCCCGGCTGGAAGGTATGAACGGACTGTTTCAGGCTGCCAGGTCAGGTACACGTGGATACCGGAACGGGGCCTATTTCATCACCATGATCTACCAGATCGGCAGCCTGTGGAGCGTATGCGGGATCAGGTCAAATCCACATGAAGTGACGAAGAACCCATCATTTAGTCTTCTCCAGACGTGCACGGGTAGACGCACGGCGGGCAGCAAACCTGGCTTCCACATCGGCGGCAGGTATGAGATTGCCAGCTTCTGCCGAGGCCCGTGATTGCTCGACCTTGGCAACCAGCCAGGCATCATAGTCCTGCGCTTCCTGCTGCTGGGCTACATAGTTGCGCATGAAGTCGCGTAGAAGCTGTGCCCCGGTACGATCGTGAGCCTTGGCAGCACTGGCAAATTCTGCTTTCAGGCCTTCATCGACCCGAAAGGTGAAGGTAGCATCGCTCATGACACCCATCCTTATGTGTTACACAGTTACCACAGGATAGCACGGGAAGTATGGCATTCATCCACTCGCATCCGCTCTGAACAGATACACCACTGGTACTGAATCACATCGTCTATTCGAGACGCACGTCAGGCTCTATGGATCACGCTGTTCTTACTCAATGGTAGATAGACCATCGTTTGTGCGGTGAGGGCGCATCCCCAACGGCGCCTGGCGACTGTTCCGCGCCAATCCTGGTGGCACACGGCAAGGCAAGGTCGTTGTGGTGCAGCATCGCGCCATTGAGGACCCGGACCACGGCGGCAGTGTCACGATCAAGCTGTATCAGAGCGAGAAGGTCGGGGACCTGACTGGCATCGGAAAATTCCCCTTCGTGCTGTGAGCGAGTGGACGGCCGAGTGGTCGCCTATGCCGATGCTGACTGGATAGCGAGTGGCATAGCAGGCATGCTCAGCGCTATCCGATACCGCTGAACCAGGTGACCCCCACATGTCAGACCCGTTCAAGCAACTCCGCGACGCCATGGACCAGTTCGCCGCCGCGCGTGAATGGGATCAGTTCCACTCGCCCAAGAACCTGGCCATGGCACTGACGGTGGAGGCCGCTGAGCTGCAGGAGTGCTTCCAGTGGCTGACCGAGGCGCAGTCCAGGGAGCTGGATGAGCAGCAACTGGCCGCCGTGCGCGATGAAATTGCCGATGTTCAGCTCTACCTGATCCGGCTGGCAGGCAAGCTGGACGTGGATATCGAAGCTGCATGCCAGGAGAAGATGGAGAAGAATGCGGAGAAGTATCCCGCCGACCAGGTGAAGGGAAGCGCGAAAAAGTACACGCACTATCAGGATTGACGTGATGTTTTCCCGTCTTTTTTCCTGCAGAGGCCTTCTGCCTGGCCTCGTCCCTCAAGCTTCCTTCGGCTGATTTTGGCCTCAAGCAGGGCCAGAGACTCGGCTTAGGTTTAAGTTATCTGCTAAAAGCGGTCTTTTATTCCGTTTTCAGAGTGATAAATAAACCAGCTGCCGCACAAGATCCCGTGTGACGCCGTTGTGACGCCGGCCGGATGGCCGGCGTTTGCTGAGCGAAGCGTGGCACTCGGGTCAGTGACCGCGAGTCAGGCGTGTGGCCAGCCACCAGCCCAGTAGCATCGCCAGCAGAAAACCCGCCAATGGCAGACTCATGGCGCTGCTGGAGACGATGGCAGGCCCGGGGCAGTAACCGCTCAGGCCCCAGCCGACACCGAACAGGGCCGCGCCGAGCAGCAGGCGGCCATCGATATCGCGACGCGTGGGTAGTTGAAAGCGCTCGCCCAGCAGGGGAGTGCCGCGCCGCCAGACGAGGCGATAACCGATGAAGGTGGTGATGACGGCACCGCCAAGCACGAAGATCAGGGTGGGGTCCCAGTCACCGGCCACGTCGAGAAAGCCGACGACTCGCGCGGGATCGGTCATGCCGCTGAGTGTCAGCCCGAGGCTGAAGACCAGGCCGGTGATGAACCCGATGATCGCTTTCATGGTGACTCTCCCAGCAGGTGTAGGCTCACGAAGACCGTCAGCATGGCGACGGCCACGAACACCACAGTGGCCACCAGCGAGCGGGGTGAAAGACGAGCGATACCGCAGACGCCGTGGCCACTGGTACAGCCGCCCCCGATGCCGGTTCCCACGCCTACCAGCAGGCCTGCGAACATCATGCTCAGGCCCCCGCTGGTGGGGTTGCCGATCAGCGCATCTGAGCGCTCGGCCACATTGCCCCAGTCAAGATTGAACAGCGCAAGGAGCAGCGGGCCGCTGATCAACCCGAGCACGAAGGCAATGCGCCAGCGGTGGTCCGGGCCTGATTCCAGAAGCGCTCCCCGCGTGATGCCACTGATACCCGCGATACGTCCCAGAAAGGCCATCAGCATCACTGCCGAGAGGCCGATCAGGACGCCGCCGCCGAGTCCTTTCATGCTGCTCATGATGTCCATGTCATTCGTCCTCCCTTTCGGCCATCCAGCGTTGCGACGATGATATGCTCGTCCCCGACCATCGCCAACCGTCATCGCCAGGCGACTTCGCCCACCGATTGCCGAGTCTACTGGTCAGGTGATTTGCCAGCCGGTTGACCTGTGGGGCATGCGACAAGGACGCCGAGGATTCGCAGGAGCACCATGAACGAACTGACCCAACGCCTGCGCACCTTTCTCAAGGTGGCGGAGCATCAGAGCTTCAATGTGGCGGCGCGGGAGCTGGATATCGCCAGTTCCACGGCGACGCGTCATGTCAATCATCTGGAGCGCCAGCTGGGCGAGCCGCTGCTGGTGCGCACCACTCGCCATGTGCGGCTGTCGCCCGCCGGAGAGCGTGCCCTGATCCGCTTTCGCGCCATTCTGGCCGAGGTGGAACAACTGGAGGATGAGCTTAAGACGCTGAGTGAGCGCGTCGCGGGACCGCTGCGTATCTCGGTGCCGTGGCGCTATTCACGCCTCTATCTGGCGCCGCTGGTGAGCGAGTTCATGCAGCGCTATCCCGAGGTGGCGCTGGATATCGTCAGCAGCGACCAGCGTGTGGATCTGATCGAGGACCACTTCGACGTGGCCCTGCGCATCGGTCACCTGGAAGATTCGAGCCTGATCGCGCGGCACATCAGTGATCAGCGCTTCGTGCTGGCCGCCGCGCCGTCTTACCTCGCGGCCCAGCCCCCCATTCATCGGCCGGAAGACCTGGAGCAGCACCGTCTGCTGACCTTCAGCTATACCACCGCCAATCATCACTGGCGACTGGTGCAAGGGGATCGGGAGCATCGGATCTCGGTGCGGGCCCGTGCGTTGCGCACCAATAATGCCGACATTCACACCCAGGCGGCGCTGGGCGCCGCCGGCGTCGTGGTACAGCCGCTCTGGGCTATACGGGAAGAGCTGGCAAGCGGCCGCCTGATGTCGGTGCTGGAGGACTATCAGGTCACCTCATCGGATTTCGACACCGGTATCCATGTCGTCTACGCGCGCGAGAATCAACATAACCCGCGCGTGCGCGCCTGGATCGACTTCCTGCTGGCCCGCCGCGAGCGGCTGTCCTGTCACTAGCCAGCCGTGAGCGCTGTCCGCCGTCCAGGTACACGAAGGGCCCGATCTAAAGGGAGATCGGGCCCTGTGCGCACGTCGCGACTGCTTGGACGATACTCATCAGGCGGTGTTTATCAGATGGTGCTCATCTGACAGCCATCAGTAGAGGATATCGCTACGGATGATGTACTTGGCTCCGTCGCGGATCGGCTCGCCGGCGTGCACGCAGTGCTGCGGATGCGAGCCATGCGGGAAGCACAGTACGCCACCCTTGGGCGTGGAGACCGAGACCGTCTGGATATCGTCCCGCGACTGAGCCGGCTTGTCGGGATCACGGCGGCTGACCAGAAACTCGGTGCGTCCGCCAGTGTAGCCATCGCTTAAGAAGATAAGAAAGGTGTACTGGCTCATCAGGCCCGGATAGGCGTCCTGGACGACCTCGCCATTGATGACGCGACTGCCCGGCCAGGCGCCATCGGTGTGCGGTTTGAAGAAGTCGCCGGCCTCGTAGCGATAGACACGAAAGCGCGCATTGATGCCTTTGGCTCCCTCGCCCTGGATCTGCTCGGTGACCCGCGGCGCAGAGCGCTGCCAGATGACCTGATCCACCGCTTCACTGACGACCCAGTTGACGTTGTGATTGTGGCGTACCGAGCGCGGCAGGGAGACCGGCGCATCTTCCTCGAAGCCCATGTCCTCCAGAACGGCAACGAAGTTGTCGGCCTCGGCAGGTGTCAGCACATTGAGCAGCTGGAAGGCGCCGGGGACACCCTCGACTTCCTGACGGACAACCTCTGGCGTCGCGCCGGCTTCGAAGAGGTCAGACACGTCGCCGTTGTCCGTCCAGATGGGCAGGGGCGTGGGGGAGAAGCCGCGTTCGTGGCTGACGACATGGAATGACAAGCTCATGGCAAAGCTCCTGAATGACAAAGAATGTGAGACGAAAACGTGGGGACAGCGATGCCTGCCGGGAGGAAGGCCTGGATGACCATCAACTGGCGGTGAGTGCCGGTACCGAGGAGAAATGGTCAGCTACCTGGATGGGCCCGGTATCCGCCATGTTGACCGTGGAACTCAGCCGCCACCAGCGGTCGGTCCACCTCAGTCGGGATAGCGGACCAATACCCGCGTCTCCAGGCTGGTGCGTGTGGGCGCATCTTCGGGCGTGTCGAGCAGCTCGGCCGCGGTATGCGCGACCGGTGGCTTGCCGGCGCTGTCGAAGGCATTGAAGACGATGGCTTCGTCGGGGCGCATGTGAGAGATGAAGTACCAGCGGTGATCCGGATTATGGACGAGGCCCTGGATCTGGCCGCAGCGATCCGGATAGAGGATGTCGATGTTGACCCAGTCCTCGTGGTGCACGCTTTGGGTATCGGCGAATGCCAGCGGGTTGCGCGCGACGGCCTGCTCGACGGGCTGCCAGACATTGACGATGCCGTAGTGGCCGCTCAGCCAATGCTCGGCTTGCTCGGGCGGCAGCAGATCGCGCACGCGCTGCGGGCCAGAGCGTGGCGAGTAGTCGACATGCACATGCTGCGCCGGCACGCGTTCACCTTCGAAGCCTCGCAAGGTGTGGTCGAACACATGCACTTCACTGACACCGAGCTGCTGCTTGAGCAACGCCTCGATGGCTGGCGTGTGCAGGCGGTCGCGCGCCTTGGCGTCGCGCACGTCCACGGCAAGCTCGGGCGTATCGAGAAACAGCAGGCCCTGGGACGCGAAGCTGGGCGGAGTAGCGCGCAGATCCTGCAAGCTGACGCTTTGGCGATCATGCTTCGGCTCAATGCGCCGACCGGTCTCGCCGTCCGGGTCCACCTTGATCTGCAGACCTTCCGGGCGATCGAGCTGATAATTGACGAACGCCAAGCGGGTAAGGATGGGCGCTGACATGATCGAGACCTCCTTCACGATGAGTCGCCAGAGGATGAGCACTGACATGCACTTGGGCCAGCCGCCTGTGCTGTGGCGAGTCCAAGAGGCTGGTTGGCGAGCTTAGTGCATTGGTGCAGACACAAAAAAGGCGCCTGTCTGCAATTTGTTATTGCACGAATGGCAATAATCAACAGCTGACAAGCGTCCGTGGCTTCCGCATGTTGTCTCCGTCCTCATTCCCATTCCAATAAACCGCTAAGCAACTGATAAACAAAGGCTGGGAGAGCCGCCAAGGACAAGGCTGACGTCATATAGAGTTGGCATTCGACGTGTTGATGTAGATAAGGGCCGGCTTGTATAGTCGTGATGCTATTGCAAAGACGTCTCCCAGGCGCATCTGTCAGTTTATGCGATGGGTGAGCGTGATATTCATCGTGCCAAGGGAATGGTCATGAAAGATAAGCGTGCGCCTGTAACTCCAGTGTTTTATCGCGGAGCGTCAGCGGCTCTGTGTGTCGTCGTTCTAAACGGCTGTACCGGTATGGCCGAGACGGGCCCTGCAGCCGACGTGCCCGGACAGCCAGAAAGCACCAAGACCAATGTGCTGGAAGCAGGAGCCAGTGCATTGCAGACCGATGCACCGACGGATCAGCTCAATATTTATCTTGTTGGCTTCCATCCCATGAAAGATGAGCCAAGCCATCAATTCGAAGCGCATCATTTCTGCCAGCAGGTCAATGAAGACTTCATGCAGTGTGCGCTTTACGATGGAAATACCGCGGATGCCCACCTCACCGGGGTGGAATACATCATATCCGAAAGCGTTTTTGAGAGCCTGCCTGAAGAAGAGAAGCAATATTGGCATCCCCATAACGGGGAGATTCTGTCTGGCCAATTGGTCGCGCCCAACCTGCCTGAAACCGCTGATCATGAGCTGATGCAATCCAAGATGAACAGCTATGGCAAGACGTGGCACACATGGAGCAGTTCACACAGCGATGAAGAAGACCAGGCCTTGCCACTGGGTAAGCCCAATCTGGCTTGGTCCTTTAATCGTACCGGAGAGCCGCAGCCGGGCCTGGTCGAAGATCGAGACCAACGTATGGGAATCGACACAGAAGAGCGGCGTCAGGCCCGGCAAGATCTGGTGCCGCTGGCCAATCCCCAGTCGGGTGTTGATGTGTTGAAAGGGGCGTTTCCCAGGTCAACCCAGCCCATTCCTGGTGTGGAAGCCAAGACCAGTGAGTGATGTTGACGTTCACAGCTTTACCGGTCGGCTGCGCTGATGTTTCGCGTGGCGCTGACCATCCCCTTGATGTCGGTTTAACTACCGGGTTGACGCATGCCGCGCTACAAACGCTACAGGCGGCCCACAGGAGGGTGTCGCGTCGTGTTGTTGCCTTGGCGGGGCTCGGAGGAGGGGGCGTCGCGTGGCAGAGGTTTAGTGCTGGCTCAGTTCAAGACGATAACCTTGTTGATAGACGCTCTTGAGTCGGTGGTTCTGTTGCCCATCCAGCTTCAGCTTGCGCCGAAGGCCGCTGATGTGGGTGTCGACGGTACGGGTATTGAGGTCACCACTGACGCTCCAGATTCGCTCAAGCAGATAGGCGCGCGTGAAGAGCTGACCGGGATTTTGGAGAAACAGGGCAGCCAGCCGATATTCCCGATCGGTGAGCTCGACGATATCGCCATGTAGGCGGATGATCCCTGCCGTCAGGTCGAGCTGGAGGGGGCCGCATTCGAACAGCGTCGTTCCAACGCTGTCTACGTGACCTAGCCGGCGACCCAGGGCTTCAATCCGAGCCCTGAGCTCGGGGACCCGCAGCGGCTTGTGCAGAAAGTCATCGGCCCCTGCCCCGAGGGCTCGGACGACGTTGTCTTCGGCGTCGTCGGCAGTAATGAACAGCACCGCGCCCGGCCACTGATACGCATTGCGCAAGGTCTCAAGCACTTCGAACCCATCGACCTCCGGTAAACGCCAGTCGAGCACCAGTAGCTCGAAACTTGTGTTCTGCATTGCCCGAAACAGGTCGTGGGCCGTGGTGAAGGGGGTCAGCGTGGCTGTGCCGTCGCCTAGCGCCGCGGCGATCAAAGCCTGCTGGTCGGGGTCGTCTTCGAGGATAGCGATGCGCATACCGAAGTTTCCTGTCTTGGTGCCTCGCAGGAGCAGGTTTGACAAAGTTTCACAAACCTACATCCAAAATTAGCATATACCGAATAGGTAAGTGCTCAAACGTTTGGAGATGCGTCGATGAAGACCTTGTGGTGCAAGACTCCTGTCCTGCTGGTCCTGGCGGTTGGGCTTGTTGCGAATCAGGCAATGGCGCTGGAGTCGCCTGCCGGCAAGACGGTACTGGTGGTGAGCGGTGACATCACCCAGACCAATGTCGGTGACGAGGCACATTTCGACATGGCCATGTTGGCGAGCCTCGAGCAGGGCGAGATCGTGACACAGACTCCCTGGCATGAGGGGAAGGTGTCTTTCAGTGGACCGCTGGGCGTCGCCTTGCTGGCGGAGGTGGGAGCACAAGGGAGTGATCTGCGCGTCACCGCGCTGAACGATTACGCCGCCGATGTGCCGGCCTCTGACTTTGCTGAACATGGGGTCGTGCTGGCGACCCACAAGAATGGTGAGCCGATGAGCATTCGCGAACAAGGGCCTCTCTTTATCGTCTACCCGTTCGATGACAATCCAGATCTACTTACCGAGACCTATCTCACCCGCTCCGTCTGGCAGGTAGCCGCCATTGATGTATACGACAACTAGTCGATGAAGGAGGCGCGCGGTCTCAAGTTATCCGCGGCAGCGGCACTTTTGCTGTTCGCGGCCTGTCTTGTCATCGGTGTGACCGCTTTCCAGCGTCACGATCGACTGCGACATGAAGGGCTGGAGAACGTCACCTGGGCGATCTATCAACTGGATCGTCAATCACGTGAAGTCGAAGTGGCGCTGGAGCAGGTGGACAGCCAGCTGACGCACGGCGTATCAGGTACTCGTGGCGAGCTTTCTTCCTGGACCCGGCTGATGGAGCGTTTCGACATTCTCTACGGCCGGATAAAGCTGCTGCAGCAAGGACAATATCGAGAATATCTGGCTTCACAACCTGAGCTCCTCGAAGCATTGTGGCACCTCGATGCCCGCCTTGAAGATATTGATGTACTGCTGCAGCCACTCTACCAGGAAGCGCTGGCACCGCTGCCTGCTCAGCGCCGGCAATTGTCACAGCTGATCAGCGCCATGCGTGACGATGCGGAACGGTTGCTGCTCGACCATAACAAGGCGCTCGCGAGCGTTCGTGAACAGACCCGGCAGGGCATGCTGCGGGTGTACGTCCTGCTGTTCGTGCTGATGATATTGATCATGCTGGCAGGAACTTATCTTGTCATGGCGCTGTGGCGCCAGGCGCGCTCTCGTGCTCGCCACGGTGAGCGTCTGCAGCAGCAGTCTCAGGAACTTCAGCGTGCTGTGCAGCAGGCAGAAGCGGCGAGTCAGGCCAAGTCGGAATTCATGGCGATCATGAGTCACGAGGTCCGCACCCCGCTCAATGGTGTGGTGGGCATGCTCGATGTGCTCGAGGATGAGCCCAGCCAGGAAAAGCGTGAGCAGCACTTTGCGACCCTGAGGGAAAGCACCGCCTCGCTGCGCGCGGTCATCAATGACGTACTGGACTACTCGAAGATCGAGGCCGGACGTCTTGATCTTGACCATTCTCCATTTCCCTTGACGCGGATGGTCGCGAGGCTTGCCGAAGGATATCGATCACGTCAGACCAGAGACGTGTCGTTTATCGTGCAGTTAGGTGATGACTTGCCTGCGGTGGTGATCGGTGATGCGACCCGCCTACGACAAGTGCTGATGAACCTGATGGACAACGCCTTCAAGTTCACCCAGGCGGGCAGCATTACGCTCGCTGTCCGATCGCGAAAGCCTGCGTCGATCATCTTCGAGGTGCGTGATACTGGAGTCGGCATCGACAAACAGGCCCAGGCCGCGCTTTTCGAGCCATTCACGCAAGTGGATACATCTCTGTCGCGCCGTCACGAGGGGACCGGTCTTGGCCTGGCGATTTGCTACCGGCTGATAGAAGCCATGGGGGGAAACCTTGAATTGAACAGCATGCCGGGCCTGGGCAGCGTCTTTCGCTTTTGTCTTCCACTGAGCGCCGCCGAGGGTGTCAGCGAGCGTCTGCTCGACGATCCGTCTGAAGCACTGGCCTCACGACATCTGCTGGTGGTGGAAGACAACCCTGTCAACCGGGATCTGGTGGCCGCTTTGCTCAAGCGCCTCGGTCAGACCTTCGACCTTGTCGAAGACGGAGAGCAGGGGCTGGCTGCGATGAAGTGCAAGGACTATGACCTGGTGCTGATGGATATGCAGATGCCCTGCATGGATGGCGTGGAGACGACTCGGCGCTTTCGTGCCGAAGAGGGCGAGGGCCACCTGCCTATTGTGGCCATGACGGCCAATGTCATGCCGGAGCATCGGCAGGCATGTCGTGATGCGGGAATGGACGACATTCTGAGCAAGCCTTTCACGCGGCTGGAGCTGGCCGATGTCCTTCGCGCTTACCCACCCAGGCGCCGTCAGGCTGCTTTGCATGTCGTGCCTTTTGACTACGCGCCCGAGCAGGTTGCCGATGTTGACGCCGCCAGGCCCGTGCAGGATCACAGCTGCGTCGGGAGGGGCGGCCTGGATGCTGACACCGTGATCGAACTCAAGCAGAGCCTGGAGCATGAGACGTTGAAGTCGCTGCTCGCAGCGTTTTTCTCTCGACTCGATGGTCGGGTCGAAGCGTTGCGCGAGGCTGTCGATGGCAGTGACCGTGAGCGGATCAAACGCGAGGCGCACTCGCTCAAGGGCGCGGCGGCCTCGTTGGGGTGTCGGCAGCTTGCCGCGGAAGCGGCGCGCCTGGAGCAGTTGGCGCCGAAGGCAAAAATGTCGCACTGTCGCGAGCAAATTGCCCGTATCGAGCGCGGGGGTAGTGACGCGGTTTGCCAATGGCGTGGCAGGGGTGTCGATCTGTCCTGAGCGGCCTAGCAGCACCGATGCATAAGGTCTTGTCGCAGTGTCATCGGCGATGGACCTTGGCGTTCGAGTGTCCCATGTCAGGTACCGAGGAGGCGGGGACCGGCGTCCGCCCCAGGTTTGTCTGAGGACAGTGTGTGAGTTTGCTGGTGTCCGGGCCGCTGGTCTCGACATGCCTCAGGCGGCCTGGCGCCTGCGCCGTCGGTGCAAGGTGGACGCCGCCACTCCGAGTTGCCGGGCGGCGCGTTCTATACAGCCGTCGCAGGCTTCCAGAGTCGCTTCGATGGCCGCGTCTTCTATCTGGCGCAAGGTCATGCGACCTGGGCTGAAGTGTATACCGACGCCAGACGGCGCTTGCGAGGGCGGGAGTGCGGACGGAAGGCGCTCGTCATCGTTCAGCATCAGGTTGTTGACCGTTATCGCTTTTCCGTCGCATAGCAGCAAGGCGCGCCTCAGACGATTTTCCAGTTCTCGGACATTGCCGGGCCAGTCGTGCTGCTGGATCCAGTTTCTGGCCTCCTCATCCAGGGGGCAGACTGCGATACGTTCTTCTCTGGCCAGCGACTCCAGCAGGTGATCTGCCAGCATCAAGGCGTCCCCTTGTCGCTCGCGCAGGGGTGGCAAGGCAAGACTCAGAACGTTGAGACGGTAATAGAGATCCTCCCGAAACGCCCCCTCTCGCACGGACTGCGCCAAGTCTCGGTGGCAGGCGGTGATCACCCGGCAATCGACACGAACGTCTCGCGTGCTTCCCACGGGAGTGATGGTGCCGGTCTGAAGTGCGCGCAACAGCTTGGCCTGGAAGGGAAGTGGCATATCGCCGACTTCGTCGAGAAACAGGGTGCCCTGGTCGGCCGCTTCGAAGAAACCCTTGTGATCCCGCGTGGCCCCACTGAAGGCTCCTTTGACGTGACCAAAGAGCATGGATTCGATCAGTGCCTCGGGAAATGCTGCGCAGTTAACGGCCACAAACGGACCGGAGGATCTTGGGCTGCAGTAGTGCACACTGCGCGCTGCGAGTTCCTTTCCGGTCCCGCTTTCTCCGTGTAGCCACAAGGGAGAACGCGACTGCGCCAAGCGTGGGATGAGCGTGCGGAGGTGTTGCATGGCGGCGCTCTGACCGATCAGCAGATTTTCGGGGGCATGGTCGCCGGGGCCTTCGCCGTGAACTGCAGTCTGTACCTTGTGCACGAGCTTTGCGGTCCACTGCAGCAGCGTCTGACAGCCGAGCGGCTTGGTCAGACGTATCGCCTCGCCGCATCCGGCCTCCTGGTCGTTCAGGCGGTCGGCGGACACCATCATGCAGGCGACTGGGTGTTCAAGGTCACGACAGGTGGCCATGACTTCGATACCGGTCATGTCGGGAAGGTGGTAGTCCAGTACCACTACGGCAGGGCCTTGGTGGCTGACCAGCCTGGCGACGGCTTCACTACCGCTGTGGCAGACGGCCACGTGGTGGTAACGCGTGGCCAGGATGGTCTGATAGAGGTGAGCGGTATCGGTGTCATCCTCGACTACGATGATCAGCACTCCAGGCTTGGGGAGACATGTGGTTGAAGTAAGGTGATGCTCCTGCGCATTGTAAGACGTCATGGCAATACCCTTGGCTGGCTCTAAGCCGGTTTCAGAGCTTGTACGAGTTGTCACTCGAGGTGCTCTTTGGATGCGTGCGTCGCCATCTTTCAGTGCGCCGTCCGATCAGCGCTTGGCGATCGGGTTTGATGACACCGATGGCTTCGGTATGAACGGGTGTACCGGTTGCCGCAGCCTTTCTGATTCGTACAAGAGTCAATTGCCACCCTAGCCAGACTCGAAGCAGCTTTCCTTGTTTTAAAGGTTGCTTTAACAGTGTTTGACATTGTCTGGGATTTGGCTGGTACTCCATTCGTAGTTATTCCACTTTGAGTACTGAATTTCTCATTATTGCTAGGGCAAGTTATTGCTACTTCGCTGTTTGTTCGTTGGAAAGCACGTCCTCTGAGCTCTCGGCATCCAGGTTCAGCGTGGTATTGATCTTTGACAGGGCGTTGGCCTCGGCTTCATTAGTCTGATGGTTTTCGGTCATGATCAGACCCTCTGCCCCATCGCCCAGAGTCATTTCGATCTGTTGCCAGTTGCCCACGGCGATCGACGTGGAATTGTTGTTGACGATGGCACCGGCATTAATGCTGCCGCTGCCGCCAGATCCTGAACCTCCACTACCGTTATTGCGACGCCGTGCCTCCTGCAGGATGAGGGAACCCTGGATGCTGGCTCGCGCGGGGAAGTCGTAGGGGTAGGGGCCGACGAGCGGATCTCGATCTCTCGCCTCAGCGGGGCCACCGGCAGATAGAAGCGCTGCGCCAAGGGCTGCGGCCATCCAGCTGGCCCATCGCCGAGAGGGAAGGGCACCAGAGTCGAGGGGGAGGCAGTCAATGTCGGAAACATGTCGGTTAACTGTGCGTGTCATGAGAGAACTCCCAGGGCATCCGTGGAGGCCACGGATGCCCGAGCCAGGGTTGAGATGAGGAATCAGAAGTTGCCATCCACCTTGACCGACAGGTTGTTGCCCACGGCGGTGGCGGTGGAGGATACGGCGGCGGTATCGCCTCCTCCCATACCGTTGATGCCGTTGAACAGCACACCGTCGGCAGTGGCAGTGCTGGTGACCAGTGCCACAGAGAGCTGTTCGTTGTTGGTGATGGCGAAGGCGTCGTTGTCAGACAGGGTGGTCAGGTCGACGGTCATGTTGTTGCCTACGGCCGTTGCGTCAACGTCTACTGTGGCGTTGAGGATGGCGAGTGCCGAGGCGGTCGCGGTGACGGCACCAGGCAGCGTGGCATCCACCAGTTCACCGGTCAGCGGCGTGCCGACTGAGGCGTCGAGCCCCGCGTACACCTGAGAGTTGTCGGTTTGGGTCGACACATCGGACTCGATCGCGGCGTTGTTACCCACTGCGGTCGCGATGCTTTCTACCGCCGCCAGGTCTTCAAAGGCGTTTCCATCGAGCAGCGGTATGATGGTGTTGTCGACGGCGGTGACCAGGCTAGTGGCGCTGATGGTGCCCAGGGCGGTCTGGTCATTTTCGGTCATGTTCAGGCCTTCGGGGGCGACATTGACTTCAGACAGCGCCGAAGTGTCGACCGTGCTGTTGACCGTGGCATCCCACACCCAGGTCACCGAGTCGAAGGCCAAGGCCGAGGAGGCTGACATCAGACCAGTGAGGGCGATAGCAGCGGACAGTGCGGTTTTTTGCTGAGTTTTCATGACGGCGTTCCTTGTTTTTTCGGATGTTTTCAAGCCGCAGGGTAATGCCCGTCTGCCACCTGACACGCTTGGGTGTCGTTGATCGGCAGGCCGAGCCCTTCCGTCAGGATCTGGTATGCAGCCATTTCCACGACGGATCGAACACCGAGCTGGAGAGGTTCGTTCCTCACCGTCCCGGCATCGAATTCCACGAGCTGATTGTCGAAGAAGCGATAGACGCCCGCTTCCACCTGGTTGCCGACAATCTGCTTTTGCAAACTGGTGACGTAGACGGTCTGAAAGGTAGTGGCGTCCACCACTCGGAGATCCAGGCCTACGTTGATGACCGCTTCTCGGTTGCTTGCGCCTATTAGTCCTACATAAAGGCGTGCCCCCTGGGTCAGGATGTTGTAGTTGAGCTCGGTGAGTGCGCCGAGAATGACGTAGTTGACGGGCTGCACGTTGAGCGCTGCGGGCGCGCGCTGCATGGCTCCGGCATCCTTGAGCTGGCGCTCGGCTAGCGGAATGCGAATGTCGAGGCGCTCGGCCAGGCGTACCTTGCGCGTCTTGTAGAGCGCGCTGATAAGCATTTCAGACACGCCCTGGGTCAAGGTGCGGCTCTCGGTGATGGTCGAGTAGCTGACTTGGCCGGTCCGGTCGAGGATCTGTCCTACGCTGACCACTGGCAGGTTTTCACCGGGTTGTTGGCTGAGTGCGCTCAGGCAGCGGGTGTAGGGCGTGTGGTTGGTCATCACTCGCGAGCCTTCACGGGGTGCCACGGGATCGGTACCGATGGAGGCGCAGCCACCCAGGGTTGCAGTGAGTGCTAAGGCGGTGGTGAGTTTGTGGGGCAGCGAGACCTTCATCCTGGCGTCCTCCTGTGATTGACATGGCTATTGCTCAAGTCGTGCCAGAAAGACCAATTGGTCTTTTTATTCAATAGGTTGGGGTAGTGAAT
This sequence comes from Halomonas sp. H10-59, assembly GCF_040070555.1. Classification (NCBI taxonomy): domain Bacteria; kingdom Pseudomonadati; phylum Pseudomonadota; class Gammaproteobacteria; order Oceanospirillales; family Halomonadaceae; genus Halomonas; species Halomonas sp. H10-59. Next base: position 3,460,186 of record NZ_CP098828.1, on the reverse strand, counting down.
GGCAGCGAGGAGATGACTTGAGGTAGCCGTGTTCGGCCAACCGAAGCGTTTTGCTAGAGGGAAAGCGTGGCGAATCGCCAGACTCTGGCGTTTTGCACGACTGAATTAGGAGAAACCGTCGTACACATGCGGCGCGCGATTGACAGGAGTGCTGGGCCGAGAGCAGGACGAAAGCGTGGGTGATTGCCGCCATCGCCTGGCCGTACCGGACGATGCCAATGTCGATCACGCAGGCTGATTTCGTGTAAGTGATTAATAATTCAGTTTTTTATCGGATCTTGATGATGTTTTTTCGATCGTCCCGAGGACCAGCAGCGCAACGTGCGAAAGTTCTGTTGCCATGCTTTAAAAAGGTTTGACAAGGCGCGGCGAGCCGTGAGACGATGCTTCTCGTTGGTTAGCAAGTCGTATATTTCAGTAGTGATCGAATCATTCGGTAGCCTGGCAATATCCCCCTTGTTATATCCATATTTCTGGGATGACACCCGGCAAACTGTAATGACAACGCTCTGCGTTAAGGAAATCGATCATGGCAACTGGCACAGTTAAGTGGTTCAACGACGCTAAAGGTTTCGGCTTCATTTCTCCGGCCGACGGTGGTGACGACCTGTTCGCCCACTTCTCCGAAATCAAGGCTGAAGGTTTCAAGTCCCTGCAGGACGGTCAAGAGGTCTCTTTTGACGTGACCCAGGGCAAGAAAGGCCTTCAGGCTTCTAACATCAAGGTTATCTAACTTCTAGTTAGCTGACTAAGATGAATGACAAGACCCGCTTCGGCGGGTCTTGTCGTTTTTGTGTGGGTAACGTTTTGTCTCACGCCGTGTTATCGCAAGCGGCGTTCTCTCTCCCTGGCCTTTCCGTCAGACGCCGGTCCGCCGGGGCTGGAGGTACAGCGATCCGTCACTGTGATGGATGACGAGCGTCGCGATTTCCTGCTCATGGCGGGTTTGGCGGCTTCATCTCGCCATTCCCGACTGGCATGGCGAGCCTTGCAGAGATCGATACACCAGATTTTCTGGGGATGCTGGTGGTAGGGGGCCGTCTACCGATCCTGGGGCAGCTGGAAATCGTTGAGTCTTTGTCATTGGGCAGGTCACCTAGGTGCCGGCATTGTTCAAGGCACAAGTGCGGAGGACAGCCCCTTCACTTCGAACAGGAAAAGCAGGGCCTTGAGCATCCAGAACCCGAGTACGGAGGCGTACAGGGTGTAGAAGAGGCTAGATACCTTGCGGGATCTGAAACCTTCTATCTTGTTCAGGTGGCAGTGTGGATAGTGGGCAACCTGGTCCCCCAGTGCATTGATGTATTCAGATAGCTGGACGTTTAACCGAAGAAAGACCCAGCTTGCGACGATGGGAATGAGTTCGTACAGCAGGGTGCTCAAGGACGCATCGCCGGCCGTGGGCGAAGCATCGCCTCGGTTCAGGCCGATGATGGCGGCCGTGGCAGTCGAAAAAAGGGCGAGCATAGCGAAGCGGATGTTGCCGTAGTGGCGTAGCGAGGCCAGTAGCTCTCTGTATTCCTCACAACCAGCTCTTCTAACGTCGGATTGTTCGCACATCGGCCAGGCCATCTTGAAATTTGCTGCGCGCTGTACCGCTCACCCCGGGGAGCGGTGTCCGGGAAGTATAGCGGAACGCATGCGAGCCAAGGGCCGATGTTGGCGATCAAGGCGCATGCCAGCTGCCGGAAGGGCATTTGCGCACCAATCTTGCAGAAAAGGCTGGCGTTTAGCTAAAGCTCTCGACGATTCTCGCACCGTCTGGTGGTCTGACGATTCCTGCCTCCGGCGCCTGTTCCGGCCTCTGTTCCATGTCGATCCAAGCGCTTCCGTACATTGGGCGTCACGTTTTACGCAACTTTACGCAAGGGTGCGTAACGTTATCAGCGAGCTCGAGGCATGGGCTGCGACAGCCTGATCAGGTCCTGGCCCTCTGGCTGGGTCGCTCTCTTTTCGATTGGCGTACCATCCGCACCAGCAACCACACCGACAGGGCCAGCATTGCCAGTGCGATGGGGGAGGTCAGCAGGAAGAAGGGATCGCCGCCGGAGGCGGTGAAGGCGCCGCGCACCAGGCCTTCCAGGGTGGGGGCGAGCAAGAAGCCGATGACGAAGGGCAAAATCGAGATCTCGAGCCTTCGCAGGGCGTAGCCGATCAGCGCGAACACGCAGGCGGTGACGAGGCCAAGATAGCCGCCGTCCTGGACATAGGCGGCGGTCAGCGAGATGGTCAGGATCACCGGCAGCATCACGTCCTTGGGGATGCGCACCAGGTAGCCCAGCAGGCCCATCAGCACGCCGCCGATGGTCCAGTTGAAGGCATTGGCCAGCACCATCATGGTGAAGATGCCGAAAGCGGTCACCAGGTCCTTGTTCAGCAGGGTGCCGAAGCCTTCGATTTCCTGGATGGGGGTGAAGCGAAACACCTGGGGGCCGAAGGCGAAGTCGCCGATGGTCTCGACCGCCAGGATGATGAAGACGGCGGCGAAGTTGCCAGGGATACCGAGGCTCATCACCGGGATCAGGTTGGCGCCGGACACCGCCGAATTCGCCGATTCGGTGGCAACCACGCCGTCCGGGGTGCCGTGGCCGAATTCATCCGGGGTCTTCGAACGACGCTTGGCGGTGTCGTAGCTCAGGGTGGCGGCGGTGGTGGTACCGATACCGGGCAGGGCGCCGATCATGGTGCCGATACCGGCGCCGCGCAGGATGGCCGGCAGCATGGCGCCGCGCTCTCGCCAGCGCAGTTTCGGGCCCATTTGCGGCGGCTTGGGCGGGGCGGCGTTGTGCTGCCTGGCTCGACGCATGTCCTCGATGCTGATCAGCACCTCGGAGAGTACCAGCACGCCGAGTACGGCGGAGGTCAGTGGTAGACCGCCGCCGAGTTCAGGGATGCCGAAGGTCAGCCGCGGGCCGTTGCCAGACAGGGTCGAGCCGACCAGCGACAGAAACATGCCGAGCAGACCGCCAATCAGCCCCTTGAGCGGTGCCTGGCCTACCACCGCGGCCATGAAGCACAGCGACAGGATGATCAGGGCCGACTTCTCGGGCAGCCCGAGGACACGCTCCACCGCCACGGCGATGACCGGGGCGGCGATAAACAGCACCAGGTCGGAGATGTTGTCGCCCATCACCGAGGCGAAGTGGGCGGTCTGTACCGCCTTGCGGCCCTGGCCCCGCTGGGCCATGGGATGGCCGTCCAGGGTGGTGAGAAAGGCGTCGGGGGTGCCCGGGGTATTGAACAGTATCGCGGGTACTGCACCGCCCACCGTGGCCCCCTTCATGATCCCCACCAGGCAGCCCAGCACCGGGTAGAGCGCTTCGTTGGTGTAGCCGAAGATCGACACCAGCACCGGCAGGGCGATGGCCATGGCGAAGGGGCCGGACATGCCCGGTGTGGCGCCGATCAGGATACCGACCACCACGCCGATCAGCGTCATCGCCAGCGGCATCAGCCAGAGTCCGCCCTCGGCGGTGTGAAAGACCGAGCTGACCCCGAGCCCGATGTATTGCAGCAGCAGCTCCATGGAGAATCCTCAGAGGTCGGCGTTGGGAGGAAGCTGGACGTTGTCGATCAGTCCGTCGAACAGCAGCACCAGGGCGCCGGCGGCGGCCAGTGCCACCAGCACATCCCACCCTCTCAGTCGGTGGCGGGTGGTGTGGATATAGCCGCAGGTCAAAAGGGTGGCACCGACGAAAAAGCCGGAGATATCGAAGGGAAAGGTGCCGGAAGCCGCACGGTAACCGCTGTAGTCGGTAAGACCCACGGCGTTGGTGAGCGTGACCTGCAGCGGTCCGGTTGCGTTCATCGCCAGCAGGCTTACGGCCGTCACGATGATGGCACGCAGCAGGAAGGCGAGGTTGTCGGGGGAGATGCGTCCCACCGCTTCGCCGGCGGACGGCGGGTGCGAGCGCCGGGCGCCATGACGGAGTTCGCTCAAGATCAACAGGCTCGCCAGCAGGGCTATCAGGCCCACCAGCAGCACCGGAAAGAAGGCATCACCTGGCACGGTACGTCCGGTGAGGTTTTGTTCGAGAAAACCGCTGCCGATATCCCGGGGGAACCACAGCGTCACGCACAAAAGGCAGAACCCCAAAAGGCCGATGCCAAGCCACAGGTTCCAGCGGCCGCCCCGGGCTGGGGCGGCCTGGCGACTGGCGTCGCTCATTTGGCCAGTTCCTGCATCATTGCCACGTTGGACTCATAGGTGGTCAGGATCTGCTCGCGCAGCGCCTCGCCCTGGGTGACGATCGGCGCTGGCGGGTACTGCTTTTCAATGAACTGGCGGGTTTCGCTTTCGGGGTCGGCGAGGATTTCTGCAACGGCCTCGGCGATCTCGTCACGCACTTCGTCATCCATGCCGGCAGGGGCGGTGATGATGTACTGGTAACCGAGATTGAGGTCGATCCCCAGGTCCTGGAGGGTCGGTTTTTCCGGCGCCAGGGCCACCGGTCCCTGCTCGGCGGAGGCCAGGATGTTGAGCTGGCCGGCTTCGACCAGCGGCTTCTGTACGCCGCCACCCCAGCCCACGTTGGCATCCATTGAGACCAGGGCGTTCAGGGTGCCACGCCCGCCCTTCATGCGCAGGTGGTTGACCTCGATACCGAGTTGGCGAGCCACGATTTCGGCACCGGCCTCGACCTGGGTGCCCCAGTTGGCCCAGACGATAGGCTCTCCTGCGGACGCGGCGGCCCTAAGGTCGTCAAGGGTCTGCCAGCCGCTGTCGGCCCGGGCCAGTACCGCCATCTGCGAGCCGGCGGTGGTGGTGATGTAGGTGAAGTCCTCGGGCGACAGGTTGTCGCTGTTCATCGGTGCAAAGTCGTAGGTGGTGGTGATCGCGAAGCCCAGCGTCTGGCCGTCGGGCGTTTCGCCCTTGAGTTGCGCCGACATTACGGTGCCGTCCTCGCCGGCCTTGTTCTCGGGGATCACCTGCCAGCCTCGGGTGGCTTCCAGCTCCTTGGCCAGGGTGCGGCCCTGGACATCGGTGCCCCCGCCGGCGCCATAGCCGATCCACAGGCGGATGGGGCCGTCCGGGTTCCACTCGGCCAGGGCCGGGCCAGCCAGCATTAGGGTTGAGGCTGCGGTAAGAAGAATGCGTTTCATGGGACTCTCCGGTGTTGTTGTGGTTGTGTGGCTCGAGTGCCGCCCTGGGGATAGGGCGAACGTTGCGTTTCAGGGCTTGGTCTCGACCAGTTCCATCGCTCGATGGCCGCGGGGCAGCTCGAAGCGCTGCACCAGCTGCAGCCGTTCTTCGCTGTCATACTCGAAGGCGTCCCACAGCATGCCGACGTGGGGCGCAGCCAGATCCAGGTGCTCGCAGGCCTGGCGAGACAACAGTTCTGTCGTGACACTGTGTCTGACGCTGGCGGTACGGATCCCGAAGCGCTCCCACAGCAGGCGGTGATAGGAAGCGCCATGCTGTACCTCGTCACTGTCGGGCAGTTCGACGGCGACCTCGGGACGCATGAAGAAGGCGCTGAAGGCCGGTGATGACCCGGTCACCCACACCAGACGGTCGACGCGCATCACTTCCTCGCAGTCGAAGCCGGTAAGCAGGGCGCCGTATTGCGAGGTCGTGACCCGCTGGACCCCGACGACCCGGGTGTAGGGCATCATCAGCTCGCCGGTGGCCGGATCATGGAAGCGATAGACGTGGACCTCAGGCACCTGATGACGAGCATCGGTGATAAAACTGCCGAGCTTGCGTCGACGCACGATCAGGCCCTTTTCCACCAGCTGACCCAGCGCCTTCTGCACGGTAGAAAGACCCACCGGTAGGGCGTCGCAGATCTCGGTTTCCTTCGGCAGCTGATCCCCCGGACGGTAGTCTCCGGCGTGAATGCAGGCACTCAACGCCTCGGCCAGGCGCAGGTACTTGGTGCGCCTGGTGCCGGTGGACTGCCATTGAGTCACCAGCGGCGCAAGGGGCAGGGTGGTGGTCGTCTTTTGCATTCAACTAAGATAGATATGGTCTATTTCTATTGTCAACTACGTAGTTAATGGGCGACGATGGTGAAAAGATGATCAACCGTACAAGGACAACACCATGACCGAGACGTGGGCGGTGGCCAGTGGACATCCGATCGCCACCAGGGCGGCGGAGCGAGTGCTGCGCCAGGGCGGCAATGCGGTGGATGCCGGCGTCGCCGCTGGCCTGGCGCTCGGCGTGGTCCAGCCTGACCTGGTCTCCATCGCCGGGGTCGCCCCGATTATCATGTTCGATGCCGAAACCGGCGAGGTCACCAGCCAGGACGGTGTCGGCGGCTGGCCGGCGGCGGCGGATGTCGAGGCGATGCACCGCGACCATGGTGATCATGTGCCAGAGGGCATCCTGAGAACGGTGATCCCGGCGGCGCCGGCAAGCTGGATCAAGGCGCTGGCGGACAAGGGCACCATGGGTTTTGGCGAGGTCGCCCAGGATGCCCTGGCCGCCGCCCGGGATGGCTTCGAGGTCTACCCACTGTTTGCCGACTTTGTCACCTCTCGGGTCGAGAAGTACGCGCGTTTCGCCTCTACGGCTGAAGTCTTTCTGCCGGGGGGCAAGCCACCGCAGGTGGGCGAGCGGTTTGTCCAGCGCGACCTGGCCTGGACACTCGAGCAGATGATCGAGGCCGAGGCTGCGTCGCCCGGTGGACGTCTGGCGGGGCTGGCGGCAGCCCGGGCGGCCTTCTATGAAGGGCCGATCGCCGAGCGCATCGTCGCCTTCCACGCCGCCAACGGCGGCCTTTTGACGGCGCACGATCTGGCGAATTATCAGGTGCGTGACGAGGCCACCCACGCGGTGCGCTTTCGTGGTCTTGACGTGCACTGCTGCGGTGCCTGGTGCCAGGGGATCTCCATGGCACAGACGCTGGCGATGATCGAGGCGGCGGGCAGGTCGGCCAGCGTGAAAACGCAGGGCGGGCAGGAACGCCTGGACCTGCACTTCGTGCTTGAGGTGCTAAAGCGTGTCTTCGCTGACCGCGAGGCCTACGTCACCGACCCCGACTATATGGCGATCGCCCCTGAGGCGCTGCTCGAGCCGAACTTTATCAAGGCGCGGCTGGCAACGATTGGCGAGTGCTCGGATCCCTTGCCGGCGCCGGCTGTCGCCGGAGGCCGCAGTGGCGAGCCGGCGGTCTATCGCGTGGGCTGCGCTGATACCTCCCATGTCAGCGTCATCGATGCCGACGGCAATATCTTCTCGGCAACACCCAGTGATCCCAGCTACGACACCGTGGTGATCCCCGGCACGGGACTGTCGGTGTCTTCGCGCGGATCCCAGTCGCGCTCGATCCCCGGCCACCTCAACGCTCTGGCCCCGGGCAAGCGGCCACGCCTTACTCCCAATCCGATCCTCGCGCTCAAGGACGGCAAGCCCTGGCTTGCCATGGGCACCCCCGGCGGGGACGTTCAGGTGCAGGCGATGATCCAGGTGCTGCTCAATATGCGCGACCTGGGCCTGTCTGCCGAACAGGCGGTACGGGCGCCCCGGGTGGCCACCTACGCCTTTCCCGGCAGCTTCGCCCCCCACGACGTACATCCCAACCAGGTACTGTACGAGCAGGATCTTCCGGTCGAGCAGGTCGAGCAACTTGCCGCCCGCGGGCATAAGCTCGAGGCCTGGCCAGCACTGACCTGGAAGGCCGGTGGCATCTGCCTGGCGCTGCGTAATGATGAAAACAGGGACGATAACAGGGGCGACAAAGACGGCTGCGTCGCCGTGGCCGACCCGCGTCGCGCGGGCAACTCGGCGATCGGGGTCCGTGCCGCCAAACCGGGAGAGACGTCATGAACCCAGGTCTTGCCGATATCCTGGTCGCCATCATCGATCCGGCCACACCGTTCGACAGGGCGCTCGAGCGCTGCGCCGAGGCGATTCCCAACGGACTCTATACTGCCATGCGCTTTCACCGGGACAGCATGGAGGTCGAGCGAATCCACTCCACCCTACCTGACGTCTACCCGGTAAGCGGTCGCAAGCCCAAGCGCGACACCGAATGGGGCGGCAAGGTGCTGCTCGACCGACGGGTGAACCTTGGTTACGGCGAGGAGGACATCGTCTGGGCCTTCGGTGACCATCGAACCATCCTTGGTCTCGGCCTCAAGGCCGTGCTCAACGTACCCATCGTACGTGGAGAAAATGTTCTGGGGACTCTCAACTTTCTGCGTGATGGCCCCGGCTTCACTGAGCAGGAGGCCGCCACCGGACAGCTACTGGCGGCGGCCATCGCGATTCGGGAGTGGGCGGGCAGTCAGGCATTTGCACCGACTCACCGATAAGACAAAGCCCCTCGTTTGAGGGGCTTTGGTCTCTCTGTGCCTGGGTCTCGGGCCTTAGTGGGCCAGCATTTCATCGACGATACCCTGGCCATCCAGTTCGGAGGGGTAGTAGGTCGGCCAGTTGGTGACTTCTTCAAGCAGGGCCGCACGGTCGTCACCCCAGTACAGGTGGTAGTGATCGGCCTCGGTCGGGTAGATGGCATGGTCGCTGAACTGGATGTAGTTCGGCAAGCTGTCGTCTTCACCCTGGTATTCGAAGATGTAACGAACGCCACGGTTGCCGGCCTTGTAGGTCAGGACTTCGTAGCCGTCGGAGGCGTATTCGCCGGAGAGAACCTGACCATCTTCGTGGAAGGAGACGGTAGAGCCATCGATGACGATACGGTCGACGTCGGTCTCGTAGCCGATCTCGTAGTACGCCTTGTATTCCTCGGCGGTCTTGTCATCGCTCTGTTCGGCCTTGTGGGCGAACACTTCGTCGAGGGTGCCGTCCAGCAGGTAGGGGTAGACGGACTGCCAGTCGCCTTCCCAGTCGGACAGCGGCCGATCCTTGATCTGGTCGTCGTCGAAATAGCCGGCGTAGATGTCCTTGGCGTGATCATGCTCATGATCATGATGGTCGTGATCGTGATCGTGATCGTGGTCGTGATCGTGCGCTTCGCTGGCCGCGGAATCGCTTTGTGCGAGGGCCAGGGGGGCGGTCGCCAGTGTCAGGGCGCTGATTGCGGCGACGGCCATGCGGCGGGTCAGAATCGGGTCCATCGTCTTGCTCCTTGGGATGATCGGTGGGGCGTTGTGGCCTCCCAGGGGAGGCCTTGGAAAGAACAGGGCTTTCATCACTCGGCCTCGGCGGCGCAGCGGGTGACGCCGTCGGCCAGTTGGCGCAGCAATGCGGGATAGAGCTCGGTACCAAGCGGCAGGTCGACGCCCAGTGGGTCGATGACCAGCGACGTCTCGACCCCGGTGCCTGCGAAGACGCTGTCCACCAGCGCCGGGTTGAACTGGGGCTCTCGGAAGACGCACTGCACGCCGAGATCGGCGACACGCTGCTGGATCTCTCGGATACGCGCAGGGCTCGGGTCCGAGGCATCCCCCAGGGAGATCGCCCCGGCCGCCGGCACATCGAAGCGGCGCTCGAAGTACTGGTAGGCATCGTGGAAGACGATGAAGCGAGTACCCTGGGCCTGCTGGAGGCGGGTCTCCAGTTCATCGATCAGGTCGTCGAGCTTGCTGCGGGCTTCCTCTGCGTTGTGTCGATAGATGTCGGCGTTGTCGGGATCGAGTTCGGCCAGTGAGGTGGCGATGGCATCGAGCCAGGCCTGGGCGTTGACCGGGTCCAGCCAGCCGTGGGGGTCCCAGCCTGAATGGTCGTGATGGTCGTGGCCGGCATGCTGCTCGTGCTCGTGGCCGTCATGCGCGTCGTGCTCGTGCTCGTGGCCGTCATGCTCTTCGTGGTGCCCGTGGCCCTCATGCTCCTCGTGCTCATCATGATCGTGGGCCTCGAAGGTCGCGCCCTGTCGATAGGTAAGGCGCTGCGTGCCGGCGCTTTCCATCAACTCCACCTGCTGCGCATCCGCCGCCAGTGACTGGCGTGCCTTGGCAAGCCAGGGCGTCAATCCATCGCTGACCCAGAACACCACGTCGGCCTGTGCCAGTGCTTCCGCCTCGGAAGGACGCATGGCGTAGCCGTGGGGAGAGGCCCCAGGCTGGATCACCAGTTGCGGCGTCCCCAGGTCTCCCATCACGCGCTCCACTAGGCTGTGGACCGGCGGAATATCCACGGCCACCGAGGGGACCTCTGCGGCAGCCATCGCAGGAAGCAGCAGGCAAGGGAGGAGAAGGGGGCGTAGCGAGGTGTGCATCGTCATCGATCTCTTGGAGCGTTCTCGGAGCGGGTGATTGTGGCATGTTTTGTTATGATATAACATTGTTTTCGGAATCGAGAAAGGCTCTGGAGAATGTTCATGCCGCTATTGTCGATCGATGATCTGCGGGTCGTCCTGGGAGGGCAGACCATCCTCGAGGGCATAGACCTCAAGCTCGAATGCGGCGAAATCGTCACCTTGGTCGGCCCCAACGGGTCGGGCAAATCGACGCTTTTGCGTACCATCATCGGTGCGCTGACGCCCGCTGGCGGACGTTTGGTGCGAAGGCCCGGGCTTACCATCGGCTATGTACCGCAGCGGCTGGCCATCGGTCCGACCCTGCCGATGACGGTCACGCGCTTTCTCAACCTGCCTCGTCGACGTTCCCGCGAAGCCGTGCAGCAGGCCCTGGCGCAGGCCGGCGTGCCTCAGCTGGGCTCGCAACAGTTGCTGTCGTTGTCAGGCGGCCAGCGACAGCGCGTTCTGCTGGCGCGAGCCCTGCTGGAGAAGCCCGACCTGTTGCTGCTCGATGAGGCAACCCAGGGCCTCGACCACCGGGGTACGGCGGATTTCTATCGCCAGATCGAGCGGGTGAGGCGCGAAACGGGCTGCGCGATCCTGATGGTCAGCCATGAGCTGCATGTGGTGATGCGCACCTCGGACCGGGTGATCTGCCTCGATCGCCACGTCTGCTGCCAGGGCACGCCCGAACGAGTGCTGGCGTCCCCGGCCTATCAGGCGCTGTTTGGCCCCGATACCGCTGACGCGCTCGCCTTCTACCGCCACGAACATCTGCGCGAAAAAGACGCCGCTAGCCCGGCCTTGGCGCAGGTGGGCGCTGCCCGCTCCTTGGGGGTCTCAGCCTGATGCTCGATGACTTCATGCTGCGTGCGGCGCTCGCCGGAATCGGTGTGGCCTTGGCCGCCGCCCCGCTGGGCTGTTTTGTGGTGTGGCGCCGCATGGCCTACTTCGGCGATGCCACCGCGCACGCCGCCATCCTTGGTGTGGCACTGTCGCTGTTGCTGTCGACCTCGATCTTCGCCGGAGTGCTGGTGGTGTCGTTGCTGATGGCGATCCTGGTCTCACTGCTCAGCGGGCGCGGCTATGCCATGGATACCTTGCTCGGGGTCATGGCTCATTCGGCGCTGGCCTTCGGGCTGGTGGCTGTGTCCTTAGTGTCCGGGGTGCGTATCGACCTGATGGCATATCTGTTCGGTGACATTCTGGCGGTCGGCAAGGGGGATCTGGTGTTGATCGCCGGCGGCGCCTTGCTGGTCATGGTGCTGGTGGGGTGGCGCTGGTCGTCACTGTTGACGGCGACCCTGGACGCGGATCTGGCGCGGGCCAATGGCATCCATCCCGGGCGCGAGCAGCTGGTGCTGACACTGTCCCTGGCGGTGGTCGTGGCGGTGGCGCTCAAGGTGGTGGGGGTACTGTTGATCGCTGCACTGCTGATCATTCCCGCCGCCGCCGCCAGACCCTTCTGCCGTACCCCGGAAGCCATGGTGCTGGTGGCAGCGGTGATCGGTGCCGCGTCTACTAGCGGCGGTCTTCAGGCGGCCTATTGGCTCGACACGCCCACCGGTCCGACCATCGTCAGCCTCGCCGCTGTGGTGTTTGTCCTGTGCAGCCTGGTGGATCTCGGCAGGCGACGGCTCGCAAGAATGTCTTCCAGCGATATCTCGTCCTGAACGGGTAACCCATGCGTTGCTGCTTTGGGCGCAGAGAGGAAGGGGGGCGACCACCCGCGTGTCCTCGTCGCGCGTCCCGAGGGCGATGAGAGGTGGCTAGAATCGGGGCGAGGACGCTGGAAAGCTTACGAATCCGTCAGCAGAGCGCCTTGGTGCATAGGGATGGTGCGCTGCACCACAAAGAAGTGAGCGAATCGGCACACATCTGACTCATGTACATGAATTATTTGTTATGGAGTTGATTGATAAGGAAAACCGCTTTTGTGGCACCGGTTATGCCTGAGTAAAGGTCACATGATCTTGGATACTGGCCTTGCTCAGGAGGTAACGAATGAATGCCCCGGTGTCGCACGCACTACCCTTGGAACAGCCGCAGGCGATAGCTCCGCCGCGCCCGAGTGTCATCTCGCTGGAGGGGGTAAGGAAGACCTTTTCCAGTCCAGGCAATGACAGCGTCGAGGTGATAAGAGACATCACACTCGATATCAAACAGGAAGAGTTTGTCAGCATCGTCGGGCCCAGCGGGTGTGGCAAGAGCACGATGTTCAACATCATCTCCAGCCTGCTGGAACCCACGGATGGAAAGATCACGCTGCGCGGGAGCGATCCAGTCTGTGGGGCGCGGATCGGCTACATGCTGCAGCGTGACCTGCTCTTTCCCTGGCGTACCATCATCGACAACGTCTGCCTCGGGCTTGAAGTCAAAGGCGTATCCAAGGCGAAGCGCTATGAAATGGCCAGGGAGCAACTGGCGCGCTATGGCCTGGCCGATTTCGCCGATCAGTATCCCAATACGCTGTCGGGAGGTATGCGTCAGCGGGTGGCACTGATACGCACCCTGATCACCGAACCCGATCTGATTCTGCTCGATGAGCCGTTCTCCGCGCTCGACTATCAAACCCGCCTGGTGCTTGAGGAAGAGATCGTGTCGATCCTCAAGGAGCACCGCAAGACGGTGGTGCTGATCACCCACGACATCGGCGAAGCCATCGCCATGTCGGATCGTGTCGCCGTCATGACCAAGCGACCGACCTCGGTCAAGAAGGTCTACGACGTGGGCCTGTCCAGGGAGCTGGGGTCCTGCCTCAAGGCGCGCAGCGACGTCCGCTATCAACAGCTGTTCGACCGCATCTGGGATGACCTGGATATCCAGGTAGCCGGAGGTGCGGCATGAGTGAGGCCCAGGTCTACACCCATACGATCCAGTCGGGCAGCAACAGGGAAAACTGCGAGGCGCCCGGTCGCTCGATCCTGCTGACGGACAACCTCTGGCGTGGCGCGGGCATCGCGCTGGTGGTGGTGCTGTGGCAGATGGGCGTCAATCTCGGCTGGATCAATCCGTTCTTGATGGGCTCGCCGGCAGGCATCGCGGAAGAGGCCTGGCGCCTGTTGCAGTCGGGTCAGCTTTTGGATGACACCCTGGCCACGGTCTCTGCCACCATCGCGGGCTTTCTTCTCGGCAGCGTGCTCGGCTCGGTGTGTGGCCTGCTGTTGTGGTTCTCGCGTACCACGGCAAGGATCATCGATCCCTTCATGGTGGCCTTGAACGGTCTGCCGAAGATCGCCCTGGCACCGATGATCATCATCTGGTTCGGCTCGGGCATGTTTTCCAAGATCATGCTGGCCTTCGTCGCGACCTTCGTGGTGGCGTTGCTGTCGGCCTACCAGGGTACCCATCAGATCGATCGCAACATGATCAACCTGATGAGGTCGCTGGGTGGCACCCGCCGCGAGATCTTTACCAAGGTGGTCGCCCCGGCAACCCTCCCCTGGATCATCTCGGCCTTCCGTCTGAACATCGGCTTTGCGTTGATCGCCGAAATCGGTGGTGAATTCATCTCATCCGATCGCGGGCTGGGCAGAATGATCTTCGTGGCGGGCAACCTGTTCAACCTGAATGTGGTCTGGGTAGGCGTGATCGTCCTGATGATGGTGGCTATCGCACTTTACGTGGTGGTATCGAAGGTGGAGAAGCGTCTGTTGCCGTGGGAGAACAAGTAGAAATTTCCGTCGCAGAACGCTGTGTCAGGTGGTGAGTGTAACAAGCAATAGACGTGGCAAAAGGAAAGAGTGGCAAGAGTGGAAGGTGTGGAAAGTGCAGAAGATGTAGTGAAGGTAGTAAGCGTAGTGAGTATTGAAGGTGTAGTGAAAGTAGTGAGTGCAGTGAGTGCAGTCCCGAAGCTGAAAATATAACGACAAGGAACAGAACCATCATGAATTCATTTGCGTGCTCCAAGAAAATTGTCGTCGGTCTCGGCCTCCTGGCCAGCGTGTCTTCGTTCCAGGCTCAGGCCGAAGACATGGATACCATCTTGATCAACGAGGCGTTTCACTCGCTGCTCTACCTGCCGGTCTACGTGGCCAAGCACGAAGGGCTGTTCAACGAGTACAACATCGAGGTCCCGGTGGTACGTTCGGCGGGCTCTGGACCGGCGGCTCTGGCCTCGGTGCTGGCCGGCGAATCGCAGTTCTCCGTGCATGGACCAGAGCATGTCGGCTTTGCCCAGGAACAGGGGGGCAGCGGCAAGGCCATCAGCGCGGTGGCCAACAGCGCCCCTGTCTGGGTGCTGGCGAGCCCCGATCTCGACTACAGTTCGCCTGCTGATCTGGCCGGCAAGGAAGTCGTCGTGGGGCTGGCGCCTGGTACGTCGAATACCTTGATCAAGCGGCTGATCGAAGACGCCGGGCTCGACGGCGAGGTGTCCATCACCGAGGTGCAGAATGGCTCGGAGCTGGGGCCGGTGCTGTCCGGGCGTGGCGACATCGCCGTGGCGTACCAGCCTCAGGTTGAGCAGGGTATTTCCCAGGGGCTGGAGGTAATCCACGCCTTCACCGATGACTATCCCGAGTACGCGTTTTCGACCATCAACACCTCCCAGGAGATGATCGATGACAATCCGGACCTGGTACTGCGCTTCGTCAATGCCATCAATGACTCCCTGGCGCTGATCCATTCCGACGCCGATGCTGCCAAGGCGGTGGCGCGTGAGGAGTTCGGCGATCTGTCCGGTGAGGTCGTCGACGCGGCGGTGCAGCGCATGATCGACAACAACGTCTATCCCGAAAGCGTGACGATTACCGAAGACGCCTTTACCAACGCCATCGAGATGCAGCAGTTCGTCGGCAACATCCAGGGCGAGATGTACTACGAAGATATCGTCGATGACTCCTTCGCCGCCAAGGTCGTGAACTAAGGCGCGTTCCCGGGTCGCTCGTCGACCACCGTAACAGGGCGTCGAGTACGCCATAAGCGAGAAGGTGGGTGGAGGATGACCTCCGCCCATCTTCGATGCTGGAGGAAAAGTGAATGCTAGCGGCACTGTTGTTCTTCAGCGCGGTCGGTGGACTGGCGGGGCTGGTCGCGGGGCTGTTTGGCATCGGGGGCGGCATCATCATCGTGCCGGCACTGTCACTGGCCCTGGCCCACCAGGGCGTGGAGGCGGACCTGGTGATGCACCTGGCGATCGGTACCTCGCTGGCCATCATCGTGGTGACCGGCGCCTCCTCGGCCTTCAGCCACTGGAGAAAGGGGGCGGTGTCACTGGATCTGCTGACGCGCATGCTGCCCGGGTTGATGTGTGGTGCGGTACTCGGGGGGCTGGTGGCCGAGCAGCTGGACGCACAGCAGCTCGAGCGCTACTTCGGTGTATTCATGCTGTTGCTGGCGCTTCACATGTTGCTTTCCAGGGGTGTCAGTGAAGCCGACAGTGGCGCCGGTCGTCCGGCCATGTTCGCTGCGGGCACCGCCATCGGTACCTTTTCGGCGCTGTTCGGTGTCGGCGGTGGTGTGCTCAGCGTGCCCTGGCTTGCCCGAAACGGCGCTGGGGTCACCCACGCTGTCGGCACGTCGGCGGCGTGTGGCCTGCCGATCGCCGCCGCCGGTGCCATCACCTTCCTGTTTACCGGGCTTGGACATTCCGGCCTGCCGAGCGGTAGCTCCGGCTACCTTTACTGGCCGGCCTTCTTCGGCGTCGCCCTGTTCAGTGTGCCGGCGGCCCGGCTGGGCGCGAAGCTCGCCCACTTTCTTCCCCCCCACCGGCTGCGCCAGTTGTTTGCCGCGGTGATGCTGGTGGTGGGGCTCAAGTTGATCCTCTGACGTCACAACAACGCTTTCAACAATCCTCGAGGATGATCCATATGCAATCAGGTCCTGACACCATTGGCGCCTTTCGTAACAGGCTCGACCAGTCCGACGCCGAGGCGCTGGACTGGTGGCACGAGTGCACGGCAACAATCGAACACAGCGAGGCCTCGGTAGGGGCCTGGGAGGCGCTCGCCGAGTCGCCGCCGGCGCTGGATCCGGCGCTGGCGGATCGCCCCCTGTACGGTGTGCCGGTGGGCATCAAGGACATCATCGATACGGTGGACCTGCCGACAGCCTGGGGAACCGGCGGCTACCTGCGTTCTGCCGGCGCGCTGGTCGATGCGTCCCTGGTCACCCTGCTCAAGCAGCAGGGCGCGCTGATCATGGGCAAGACGGTATCGACGGAATTCGCCTATTTCACCCCGGGCAAGACCCGCAATCCCCACGACGAAGCGCGTACGCCGGGCGGCTCATCCAGCGGGTCCGCCGCCGCCGTGGCGGCGGGCATGGTGCCCATCGCCTTCGGTACGCAGACCGCCGGCAGCATGATTCGTCCGGCCAGCTATTGCGGCGTCTATGGTTTCAAGCCGACGTTCAATACGCTGAGCACCGCAGGCGTCAGGGGCTTCGCCCCATCGCTGGATACCCTCGGCTGGTTTGCGCGCAGCATCGGTGACATCTGTACGGTATTCACCAGTCTGACCGGCGCGGCCGAGATCGCCCCGCAGCAAAGCCTTGCCGGCGTTCGCATCGGCTCTGTCAGCCTGCCGGCGAGCGAGCCACTGGCGCCCGACGTGCAGAAGGTGATTGCCGAGGCCGAAGCGCTGGCGAAAGAGGCTGGTGCCGAGATCGTGCCGCTGGCGCTCGGTGACGACTTTGAACAACTGGTCGAACATCAGCGGGTGGTCATGGCCTACGAGTCCGCGGGCACCCTGGCCAGTGAGTACGACCGCTTCGGAGACCAGATGGGCCCCAAGCTGGTCGAGTTGATCGAAGAAGGGCGCAACATTAGCTGGATGCGCTACTGCGAGGCGATGCGGGCAGTTGCCAGTGCCCGGCAATCGCTGACGCAGATCTTCGACACCCGGGTCGATGCGATCCTGGCGGCCAGCGCCACGGGCGAGGCGCCGTTGGGGCTGGAGGCCACAGGCGATCCACTCTACTGCCGTGCCTGGACCCTGTTGGGGGTGCCCTGTCTCAACCTGCCGATCGGGCAGGGCAGCAATGGCATGCCCATCGGTGTGCAGTTGATCGCCGATCGCTGGGCCGATGAGCACCTGCTTTCCCTGGCATCCGGTCTGGTTGGCGGGCTCAAGCCCGTGGCCGTTGCCGAACGGGAGCCAGCGCTGTCGGCTTGATGCCTGGTGTCGCTCGCACTTGAGCCATCGCTCGTCTGCCTGTACGCAAGCGCTTCGGGCACCTAGCGTGGTCGGCCCCTGTGTGGCCGGCCACGCCGGCGCTTGTCCCGGGCCGGCGCAGTGTGCATGGGGCTCGATGTCGGGACGAGCCTACGGCTGCCGGGCCCCTCAGGACGTACAGATCCACAGTATCCGCGCCGGCTCGTCGCCGACCGATATCACTGCGTGGCCCATCTGGCTGTCGAAGGACATGCTGTCGGCGACCTTGAGCCGGGTCGGCTCGTAGTGCTCCGTCCATACCTCCACTTCACCCTGCTGCACCACGATCTGCTCATGTCCGGCGTGGCGCTGCAACTCGCCAAACTCCTCGATACTGGTGTTGAGCACCGTCGTGGAAAACACCAGAAAGTCCTTGGCCACCATGTCGTTGCACAGAAGCTCGAAGCGATAGTTGGGCGTCTCGACCACCGGCCCCTGGCCCGCCCGGGTCAGGGTGCGCCAGCCGCTCAGGGCGCTGCGTTCGTTGTGATAGAAGAGTTCGCTGACATCGACCTCCAGGGCGGCGGCCAGCTTGACGATCACGTCGTAGGTCGGGGATAGCCGGCCGTTCTCGATACGCGAGATGCTGGCGGCGGAACTGCCCGAGGCCTCGGCCATCTGGGCGATGGTCAGGCCCCTATCGCTTCTGAGTGCCTTCAGGTTGGTGCCGATGGAACCTGCCTTGCGCGGACGCTCCCTGACGCGTGGGGGCGGGGTGACGGTGTCGCTCATGCTGGCCTCCGACGCCTTCGTCTCGAATTTTTCAAGAAAAAGCGTTGATTGTTGGTCTTTTTTTATAGTTTTGACTGAATATTGCGTATATGCAATCCTCATTCACGAACGCGACAATAGCAAGGTGTGTGCGTGTGAGCGGGTGCTCCGGCGTGATCCCGGGGTTGCCAAAGCGCTTGCCAGCACGGTCATTGCGCTCCTAGGGCTTGTCTGAAAAGTGCCTGCGCTCGGTAATACGGCGTTAAAAATCGGATCAAAATGCTCATTTACACCCCGTAAACTGCGCTTTCTCACCGATTTTTGCCTTGTCTAACCTTCGCTCGTCGACTTTTCGGACAGCGCCTAATTTCCACAAGAAAATCCAATAGGGATAATAATGTACAAACTGAATCGACTGGCGGGCGGTGTCGCCCTGGCGGCCGCGCTGGCGGGTGCCTCGCTGAGTGCAAGTGCAGAGGAAATGAACTGGAAGATGGCCACACCCTGGGGCGGCGGTCCCTGGCTTGAGCGCGATGCCCAGACCTTCGCCGACTATGTCGACCAGCTGACGGCCGGCGACATCGCCATCGAGGTGTTCCCCGGTGGCACCCTGGGGGGCGCGCTGCGGGTCACCAATACGGTCAAGGCCGGGGTGGCCGAGGTCAGCCACAACTATGTCAACTACGACTACGGCACCGATCCCACCGCGGCGCTGCTGGCCGGGCATTCCAGCGGCCTGACGCCGGAAGAGTTCATGATGTGGATGTACGAGGGCGGCGGCGTGGAGCTGTATGAAGAGTTCCGCCGTGACGTCTTCGATGTGGTGGCCTTCCCCTGTTCGATTCTGGGCACCGAGATCTTCCTGCACTCCAACAAGAAGGTCGAGACGCTGGAGGACTTCCAGGGTCTGCGCCTGCGCACCTCCGGCGCCTGGGCCGAGATCGCCTCCCAGCTGGGTGCGTCCACCGTGGTCATGGCGGGCAGCGAGATCTACAACGCCCTGGACCGTGGCGTGATCGACGCCGCCGAGTGGGGCAGCCCCGAGATGAACAAGCCCACCGGCTTCCAGGACGTGGCGCAGTACGTGATCCTGCCTGGCGTGCACCAGTCGGGTGGCTTCCTCGAGTGCCAGGTCAACCAGGACGCCTGGGATGCGCTGAGCGGCGAACAGCAGGAGCTGCTGCGTCTGGCCGGCAAGCTCAGCGTGTTCGACTCCTGGCTCGCGAGCTCCTACGCCGACCTCGAGGCCTATCAGGAGCTGGTCGACGGCCCCAACGAGATCGTCCAGCTGGATCAGTCGTTCATCGACGCCATCTATGAAGAAACGCGCAAGTGGGAAGACGAGAACGCCGAGAGCAACGAGTGGTTTGCCCGGGTGCTCGAGTCCCAGCGTGAGTTCAAGGCCAGCATGACCAACTGGCAGCAGTATCGCCTGCCGATCGGTGCCATGGGTCGCGACTGACCACACGCCTTGCGGCCCGGCCAGACAGCAAGAGCTAACCCCCTTGCTGCCTGGTCGGGCCGCTGTCTTTACCACCACCTGTGGGCAAACGAGATGAAGCTTATTCACGCTATCGAGCGGCTGACCCGCCTGGCGGGAGGGCTGGGCGCCATGCTGACCTTTCCGCTGATCGCGGCCCTGGTCTATGAGGTGTTCAGCCGCTACGTGCTGGGCCGCCCGACCCTGTGGGCCTTCGAGGTCAGCTACATGGTCATGGGTGCCATCTTCATGCTGGGCATGGCCAACGCCCTGCGCCTGGGCCAGCACGTCAGCGTCGATCTGCTGACGTTGCGCTGGTCGGATCGCACCAACGCAGCGGTGCGCCTGGTCGGCTACCTGCTGTTTCTGCCGGTGCTGGGCTGGCTGGTGTGGGAGCTGGGGCAGTATGCGCTGGAGGCCTTCGCCTCGAATGAACGCTCCGGCCGCTCGGCCTGGAACCCGGTGATCTGGCCCGTATTTCTGACCTGGTGGGCCGGCTTCGTGCTGCTGGCGCTGCAGGTCGTGGCCGAGATCCTCAAGGCGGTTCATATCATGCAAGGGCGCACGCCCGAACAGGGGGGCGCGGCATGAGCGACTATCTTGCGCTGGTGATGTTCCCGGCTTTGATCGGTTTCATCATCGCCGGCTTTCCGATCGCATTTTCGATGATTCTGGTGGCGACGCTGTTCGGCATCATGCAGTTCGGTGACGCTGCCGCCTATCAGTTGCTGACCAAGATCGAGGACACCGCCTCCAATTCGATCCTGGCGGCGGTGCCGCTGTTCATCTTCATGGGCGCCATGCTCGAGCGCTCCGGTATCGCCGAGCGGCTGTTCACGGCGATCCACTTCTGGACCCGTCGGCTGCCGGGGGGACTGGGCGTCGGCGCGGTGGTCATGGGGACCTTGTTCGCCGCAGCCAGTGGCGTGGTCGGTGCCACCGAGGCGGTGATCGGGCTCTTGGCCATCCCGGTCATGCTCAAGCATCAGTACAGCAAGTCGCTGATGTCCGGCACCATCTGTGCCAGCGGCTCGCTGGGGACGGCGATCCCGCCGTCTATCACGGTGGTGGTGCTGGGCCCGGTAGCCAGCGTCTCGGTGGGGTCGCTGTTCAGCGGCCTGATGTTCCCGGGCTTCCTGATGGCGCTGTTCTTCTTGCTCTACATCGTGCTGATCGCCTACTTGAAGCCGGAGATGGCGCCGCGCATGGCGCAGGATGATGCCGAGCGGGCGACCCTCGGCGAGAAGCTCAAGATGACCTTCGGTGCGCTGCTGCCGACCATGGCGCTGATCATGACGGTGCTCGGGACGATCTTGCTCGGCATCGCCACGCCGACCGAGGCGGCCGCCTGCGGTGCCCTGGGATCGGTGGTGCTGGCGCTGGCCTATCGCAACCTGACGCTGGACGTGCTGTGGAACTCGGCCAAGCGGACCTTGAATATCTCGGCGATGATTCTGCTGATCGTGCTGGGGGGCAACATGTTCGCCGGGGTGTTCTTCGCCGCCGGTGGCATGGCCACGGTGCAGTCGCTGTTGATGGACACCGGCATGAGCCCCTGGATGATCCTCGGCATGATCCTGCTGATCGCCTTCCTGGCCGGCTTCGTGCTCGACATGATCTCGGTGGTGCTGATCGTCATCCCGGTGGCCATGCCCATCGTGCGTGCACTCGGCTTCGACGAGATCTGGTTCTGCGTGGCCTTCCTGGTGGTGATGCAGACTAGCTATCTGACGCCGCCGCTGGCACCGTCGATCTTCTACCTCAGGGCGATCACACCGCCGGAGGTGACGCTCAAGCACATGTACATCGGGGTGGTGCCCTTTATCGTAGTACAGCTGGTAGTGCTGGCGCTGGTACTGAGTTTCCCGTCGCTGGCGCTGTGGCTACCCGAGCAGTTGAGCGGCCCCTCGTGGAAATGACCCCGGACACTGACAAAGGAGACGCCCCCATGAAGGACTCCGACACCACCGTCGACAACGGGGCCTACCTGACCCGCGAGGCGCTGATGTCGCTCAGTCGCCGCGTGCTGGAGCACCAAGGCTTCAGTGCCGAGCAGGCCAGGGCCCTCGGCGAGACCCTGGTGGCTGCGCAGATGGACGCTAGCCACTCACACGGGCTCTACCGTCTGCTGGGGATCGTCCAGACGCTGCGCCAGGGCGCGGCGGTCGCCGACGCCGTCCCGGAGGTAGAAGACGTGGCCGCCGGGGTGGTGCGGGTCGATGCCGGCGGTGGTTTTTCACCGCTGGCCTTCGAGCTGGGGCTGCCGCTGCTGGTGGACAAGGCCCGCGACGCCGGGGTCGCGCTGATGGCGATCAATCACTGCGTGCATTCCACCGCCTTGTGGGTCGAACTCGAGCGGCTGACGGAACAGGGCCTGGTGGCGATCGCCTGTAACCCCACCCAGGCCTACATGGCGCCCCACGGCGGCAGTCGTCCGCTGTTGGGCACCAACCCGCTGGCCTTTGGCTGGCCCAGGCCCGGGCGCGAGCCACTGGTGTTTGATTTTGCCACCAGCGCCATCGCCCGGGGCGATATCGAGCTGCATCGCCGCGAGGGCAAGCCGATCCCCGAGGGTTGGGGGGTCGATCGCGACGGGGCGCCCTGCACCGACCCCGAAGAAGTGCTGGATCACGGCGCCATGCTGCCGTTTGGTCAGCACAAGGGTTCGGCACTGGCGTTGATGGTCGAGCTGATCGCCGGCCCGATGATCGGTGACCTGCTGAGCGTCGAGTCAAGCGAGCACGACGCCGGTCGCGCAGGACTTCCGTACCACGGCGAACTGATCATCGCCATCGACCCGGCGCGCACCGCAGGCGCCACCAGCGAGGCGCACATGGACAGGGCCGAGCGGTTGTTCGACGAGCTGCTGGGCCAGGGCGCACGCTTGCCGGCCCAGCGTCGTTACCGAGAGCGGGCGCTGAGTGAATCCCGTGGCGCCTGGGTGCCCCAGGCGCTGCTCGATGATATCGAGGCGCTGCTGGCGTGAGGTGACGCGGGGCGCCTTAGCCGAAGGTGTCGCCACCCGACCGAAGGTACATGAGGCTTACACGAAGTCATTGCTGCGCCTCTAGGACGCGCCGTGATCATTTCCTACGCTGGGGTACGGTTGGGCAGCGACGCCCGACCGAGAGCTCATTTGTTCGAAGCGAGGGCATGTCATGGCAATGACAGGGACGTTATTGGTGATGCTGGCATCGCTGCAGTGGGGGCTCGCCGGCGGTTTCGGCAGCCTGCTGTTGCAGCGCGACTGGACGCCTGAGGCGGTGTCCTTCTGGCGGGCGCTGGTGGGGGTGGGTGTGATGCTCGTGTGGCTGGCGCTGTCCTGGTGGCGGCGCGGGCGACCGACGGTCAACCGCCGGATGGTGATGTGGGCGATGCTCGCCGGGTGCGGTATCGCCGCCAACTTCACTTTTTATTTCATCAGCATCAGCGAGAGCAGCGTGGCGGTGGCGGCGACCCTGATGTACAGCGCGCCGATCTTCGTGTTCGTGGTGTCCTTCCTCACCGGGGCCGAGCGTCCGTCACTGGTGCAGTGGCTGGCCATGGCGGTGGTGATGGGCGGTATCGTGCTGTTGACCGGCATCTACCGCGCCGACGCCGGCGTGGTGACGCCTTTCGGGATCGCCGCCGGTTTGCTGGCAGGCGTCGGTTACGCCTTCTTCATCTTCGGCTTTCGCTTTGCGGCATTGCATGGCTCGGCCACGGCGGCGCTGCCGATGGCGCTGGCCACCGCCGCCCTGTTGATCCTGCCGCTGGCGGATTTCTCGACGCTGGCCTCGGTGCCGGCGTCCGCTGACGTTTCGTTGTTTCTGCTGGTCGGTGTGCTGGGCGGCGCGCTGTCGTTCTTCTGCTACGTTGTCGGCGTGCGCTATACGCTGCCGACCATGGCCTCCATCGTCGCCATGGTCGAACCGGTTACCGCGACCTTGTTCGGGCTGTTCGTGCTGGACGAGAGCCTGACCCTGCCTCAGGTCGGGGGCATGCTGCTGATTCTCGGTGCGGTGACCGGCATCAGCCTGCTCAAGCACCGTGCGGCGACAGCCTCAGAGTAGGCAAGTCGCCTCGATAGCACAGACGTCGTCGGCGCCACGGTCGTCTCCGTCTGCCGACCTGGCAGAGACGATTCCTGCGAGGGGCGCTGCGGGCCTTGAGCCCGGCGCCCGGGCTACTCCAGTCCGATGTTCTTGGCCGGGAATTTCTCGAAGGTGGCGCGATGGGCGCCGGCTTCGGCCACCATGGACGCCTGCCAGGCGTTGCGTCGGTGGCCGACGGTCAGCTGTTCCTTGGGGTCGATGTAGAGATTGAACAGCCAAGGGGCCAGGGCGGTCCTTTCCACCGTGGCCATGTCGATCCAGCGCAGGCCATCGTCGGCGCGCACCACGGCGGTATGCATCTTGTACTCACGCATGCGCAGGGCGGTGAACTGGTTGCCCAGCCACATGTAGACCTGCTCGCGGTGGGACTGACCGTTCTCGGTAAGCAGGAAGGACGTCTGGTCGATGCCGTCGATGTAGCGGTCCTGAGGGATGCCGTCTTCGGCGCCGCCCAGGGTGGCGAAGGTATTGAACAGGTCCATCAGATCGAACAGGCCGTCGGAGCGCTGGCCGGGCGGGATCATGCCCTTCCAGTAGGCGATGCCCGGGACCCGCACGCCGCCTTCCCAGGTGGTGCCCTTGGCGCCACGGAAGGGGGTGTAGCCGCTGTCCGGCCAGCTATCCATCTGGGGCCCATTGTCCGAGGTGACGAAGATGAAGGTGTTCTCCAGCTCGCCGCTGTCATCCAGCGCCTGAACGATGTCACCGATATAGCTGTCGACCTCGACGACGGCGTCCTTGTAGGGATACTTCGATGGACTGGCGCCGAGAAACGCCTCCGATGGCCAGTTGTCGGCGTGCACCTTCATGAAGGCGTGGGTGATGAAAAAGGGCGCGTCCTGCTGCGACAGCCGCTGGATGCTGTCGACGGTGTAGTCCCTGAGTCGGGCGTCACCCTCGGCCATGTCCTCGATGGAGCTGACCTGGCTGACCACCTCGGTGGTGCCGTCGGCGAGGCCGTGGATCAGGTTGTCATCGGCCTTGATCCGGTCGTAGCGCTCAAGCTTGTCGTCATCCAGTACCAGGTCGGGATAGCGACGCTCATCGAAGCGCTGGGTGTATTCCTTCTGCGCCCGGTAGTAGCCGTAGAACTCGTCGAAGCCCACATCGTGGGGGCGCATGCCTTCTTCTTCCCCGATATGCCACTTGCCCACCAGCAGACTGTAGTAGCCCTGGTTCGACAGCAGCCTTGCAATGGACGTCTCGCCTTCCCATGGATTCACGCTGACGCTGTCGCCGGCAAGGATCGGGCGGATCAGGCCGGTGCGCACCGGCAGACGGCCGGTAAAGATGGCCGCACGTGTGGGCGTGCAGGTGTACTGCGAATAGGTCGACGTCAGCATCAGGCCTTCATCGGCCAGCCGGTCCATATGCGGGGTGGGCGCGCCGATGGCCTCACCGCCACCGAAGGCGCCGGGGTCACCGTAGCCCAGGTCATCGACGATAAACAGCAGGATATTAGGCTTCTGGCCCGCGCGGGCCTCGAAGTCCGCCAGTGCCTGGGCGGCCGCGGCCTGCTGCTGGGGGTGGGGAATGGCCGGTTGGCGATGGTCGTTTTCCGCCACCGCCCGGGACAGCGTGCTGGCCATGGCGATGGGGGCCTTGGCCGCCAACAGGCCTGCCGACAGGGCCACGGTCAGCATTGTCGCAGCGATGGAAGTCCTCATTTTCCACTCCATGTGTCGGGCCCAGGGAAAGAAGAGAGCCGCGGTGCCAGGGGAGACATGTGATCACTGAAGCAGGACGCTGTCTGGCGCCTGATGTCTTCCCGGTATCCGTCGGGTGGTGCCAGGATGTGCAGCATTGGCGTGTTGCTCGGGCGTGGTCGCAGTGTGGCGAGTGAGGTGGGAGGGCGCCATCCCCCGAAAGGCATAACGGCCTGGGCTCCATCGCCAGGCGGGTGCTTCCTGATCTTGCCCAACAAAAGTGGACACCGGTCTATGCGATCATTCGAGCTTCGAAGGCTGCTGGGCTGATCATCCCAATGGCGCTGTGGCGGCAGTGACAGCGGCGCAGACAGCGAACAAGCGCTGGCCCTGAGCGTCGCCGGTGCCGGCGACACCACCCTGGAGCGCATCGGCCAGGAGGCCGCGCTGCTGGTGGAGTAGGCAGTGGAGTAGAGAGTGGAGCAAGCGGTCGAATAGGCCGTGGAGCAAGTGGTGGATCACTCCAGCGAAAGTCCCCTTCGATCACCCGGCCCTTGGCCGGGTGATGTTTTTTGCATAGCGACGAGCCTCCCTTGAGTACGAGACGCCTCGGCTATCTCGCATCGCTACGAGCCATCCCAGCCCTCTCTCCCAGCCTCCTCCCAGCCCTCTCTCCCAGCGACAGGGCCGTGCACTGCATCCTGCAAGCGCAGCAGCTATCGGCTGTTCTTCGGGGGGATCTCGACCCACAACATCAGCACTTGAATTCGGCCAATCGGGGTTTTTATCAAAAGGTGATAATTTTTTGTTATGGCGTTATAGCGACGTGCGTAAAGGCCGGCGTGTACTCGCTTATGGAAAGATGGAAGCGTGGTTTTTGTTTTTTCAGTTGTCGAACTGACAAGGGAAGAAAATCGTGACGTAAAATCTAGAGTGTTTTGTGTGATTGTTCGCAGTCATCGTTTCCCGAGGCGTGGAATAAGCATGCAAAGTTGTGCTTAATCGATTGTGTAGTCGCTTGATGGCAGCGACCTTGGTATTTATTTATAAAGTAAAGTGTCGAATTATCAATCATTTAAAAATTTGTGAGTTTTTTATCACAAAGTGTGAATTGGTGGCTGAGGCGTTTTCTGACGCGCAATTATCTGTTTTATAAAAAAGAAATTTTTGATGTCGGAAAACAAGGAGGCTTCGAGTGATAATGATGTTCGTCAGTCCAGTGTCGAGAGCGAAAATCAGTGCCTAGGTTTAAGGCAGACGCAGGAATCACACCGTGCTTGTTGCCTTGTTTTCGTTGTTTGCCGCCACCAACCGGCGGCGAGGACACTCCCATGAATACCGACACTGAAAGAGCTAATGCCAGCGCCACTGCGCTGATGAATACCCGCGGCGTGGAGCCCGCTGTCCTTCTCTCTGTCACCGATGGCGGTGGGAGTTATAGCTTCAGGCTGAACCACGACTTTGGATACAACAGAGATCCTGCCAGCAATGAGCCCTATCGCTGGGTGGCTCCTGACCTCCCCGAACTGACGGCGGACGGTGAGCCAGTGGGGTTTCGGATTTCACCCGACGGGCAGCGATTGATGCTGTTCGAGGAGAGTTTGCTGGACGAGGATCCGGGAAGAGCCCTGCTGATCCTGCAACTGACTGACGACGACGAGTTGGTCACTGTTTCGGTGAATCGGAAACTGGACCCTACCGGGCCTGATTTCGACGACATTCTGTCGTTATCGTTTCCTTTCATCGCCACCGACAACGAGGGCAGGGAAGAGAAGGCCTGGGTCGACATCAATGTGGTTGATGTAGCGCCATCCACCTACTCGGGGTTCAACGGCATCGATACTCCCAGTTCGGTCGTTCCGGGGAACTTTGTCGTCGATCGCTGGAGGATGGATGCTGGCAAAGAAGGCCTCGACCGCGTCTTTGTCAGTCTGCCCGGTGACGACACCGAATATCCACTGGGGGCGATGATCGACACCGACAAAGGCCTGCTCGCCGTCAACTTGGAATATTGGGTGTTCAAGGCCGACCCCGATGCCCAGGGATCGTTCGAGTTCCAGATCGTTGTCATCGATGGTGACGGCGACCGGGTGAACATCGAGGCCCACTTCGATATCCGAGAATGTGAGAACAGCGAGGTGGCGACCACCCCGGAGACCGATGGCGATCCCACCACCGAACCGGCCCACGCTATCGTCGATGAAGCCGCCTCTTACTACGGCAGTGCCAGCGGCTCAGGCACAGGCGAAACGGTCGTGGCGGCCGGGTCGCTGGGCTATGACCTCGGCAGCGATTGCTCAGAAGAAACTGACTACGAAA
Organism: Halomonas sp. H10-59; assembly: GCF_040070555.1. Classification (NCBI taxonomy): domain Bacteria; kingdom Pseudomonadati; phylum Pseudomonadota; class Gammaproteobacteria; order Oceanospirillales; family Halomonadaceae; genus Halomonas; species Halomonas sp. H10-59. The sequence goes on along the minus strand of NZ_CP098828.1, from coordinate 3,432,637 downwards.
TTCAACGGGTGAGCAGCTTCGATTGGGATATCGCCAGTTTGCCGCGTCTGACCGCCGACGGCTATCCGGTGTCATGGTTGATTGACGCTAGTAGCCACAGGGTGCGTGGGGTTGCCTACGATAGTGACGCCCAGGAGGAGTATGCGGTCATCGAGGTGGTGCTTACCGACTTAGCCTCCGGCAGCTATGAGGTACGGTTGCCTGACGTTAGACACTTTGCTGACCGCGACCAGATTGCCGCACTGGATCACTCAGGCGCTGGCAACGATGACAGTATTCACTTCGAGTTGGCTATGTCGTCGTCGACGTCTCTGGCAACAGCGCTTTCGGCGTGCTCGAGGTCACGGTCAATGATGACGCTCCTCGCGCCAACGACGACAGGGCTTCCACGTCCAAGGACACCCAGGTCATCGTCGACGTGCTGGCTAACGACGTTCTCGGTGCCGACGGTTCGGGTGGGGTTGTCGCGGCCAGCGTTCAAGGGGGAGCCGATGTCGGTAGCGTCACGGTCCGGGGCGATGGCCGCTTGTCCTTCGTGCCTCACCCGGACTTTCTGGGCGATGCCCTGATCGATTACACCAGCAGCGATGGCGATGGTGACACCACCCAAGGAGGTCTGACCGTCAATGTCCGCGACGCTGCCTCGACGACGCGGTCCACTCCGGAAACCGACGACGACCCCGACACCCAACCGGCCAGGGTCGTCGTCGATGAGGAGGGTCTGCCCGGGGGCATTGCTGGCGGTATCGGCGATATCGCCGGCGAGTCAACGGTCGCCACCGGTTTCCTGGGTTATGACGCTGGCGACGATGGGGTTGCTGGTTTCTCCTGGATTCGTAGCTCCTATTTGGTAGATGTGGAGGTGAGAGGGGAAGTGCCGCGCCTGTCACTGGTGAATAATGGACGGACCTTGATTGCCAAGGACGCGCAGTTCGGCTCGGTATTCAGGCTTGAACTTGTCGATATCACGACGGGTGAATATCGCTTCGAGCTGTTCCAGCCGCTGGATCACTCGGATCCAAGCATCGAGGACAATGTCGACTTTGTGATCGACTATGTCGTTACCGATGGTGACGGCGACACGGCTGAAGGCGTACTCGAGATCCGTGTCAATGACGACGCCGGCCGCGCCAACAGCGATAGCGCCGCCACCCTCAGTGCCACCCCGGTCATCGTGGACGTGCTGAGCAACGACGAGATCGGCGCCGAGGGCGTACGCAAGGTCATGCAGGCAAGCGTTCAGGGCGGCGACGCTGTGGGCACCGTGTCGATCAATTCCGATGGCACCCTGACCTTTGTTCCCGCTGTGGGATTCTTCGGCGATGCGCTTATCGACTATGCCCGCTCCGATGGTGACGGTGACTTCCCCGTCGGCACCCTCACCGTGTCTGTTGCGGCCGTCAATCCTGACGGGCTGATCACGCCACTGACCGATGGCGACCCCGACACCCGGTCGCCCAAGGCGGTGGTCGACGAGGATGGCCTGGCAGGCGGTATCGCCGGGGGGGCCGGCGACACGGCTACCCAGAGTCGCGTGACCATCGGATCGCTGGGCTACGACTTCGGCAATGATGGTCCGGGTGGCTTCCGCTGGCACACCGATGGCCTGCCGATACTGACCTCCGGTGGCGATCCGGTAAGCTGGCGGCTAAGCGGCAATGGCCGTTCGCTGCTGGGCGTCGACAGCGGTGGCGGCAGGGTCATCGCGGTGCAGCTTGTCGACGTGGTGACCGGCCGCTACAAGGTGACGCTGGACAAGCCGCTGGATCATGTCATTTCGGGCATCGAGGACGACCTCTCTATCGAGGTGGGCTATACCGTCACCGACGGTGGCGGAGACGTTGCCGCCGGCAGGCTTGACATCGTGGTGGACGACGACAGCCTGGTGGCCCGAGACGATAGCGCCACAATCGCCGTCGACACGGCGATCAGGGTAGCGGTGCTGGACAACGACGGGCTGGGCGCCGATGGCCCAGGGGGAATCATCGACGCCAGCGTGCGCGGCGGGCCAGCGGTCGGCAGCGTCACGATCAACCCCGACAACAGCCTGACCTTCGTGCCTCACCCGGAGCTTTTCGGCAGAGAGGTGCTGATCGATTACGTCGTCAGTGACGCCGACGGTGACACCGCCGCCGCCACACTCAGCGTCGTCGTCGAAGGTGGCGACGCCGGCGGCCCCACCACCCCGGACAGCGACGGTGATCCTGAGAACGTGGCGCCCACCGCCATCGTCGATGAGGACCGGCTTTACTTGTATGCCTATGAAATGACTGGCCTGGAAGGTGGTTCCGGCGATATCGGATACTACCAAGCCTATTACGACGGTTTTCTGGGCTACGACTTTGGAGAGGCTGGGCCTGGCAGCTTCCGCTGGTCCACCGATGGCTTGCCCGAATTGAGTGCGAATGGTGAGCCTGTGACCTGGTCGCTCAACGCCGCTGGTAACAGCCTGATCGGCAAGGCCCGCGGTCTCAATATTTTCGGCTACTATGACCAGGTAGACGTGATCAGCATAAAGCTCCTGGGCCTGGAGCCGGGCATCTTCAAAGTTGAACTGCTAAAGGGACTGGATCACAGCGACCCCTACCTGGAAGACGACATCACCTTCAGCGTCGGCTACGTCATCACCGATGGCAACGGCGATAGTGCGCAAGGCTCGCTGGACATCTTGGTGGACGACGACAGTCCCCGTGGTGGTGGGTACAGGGGATGGTACTTCACTGGCACCGATACCCCGGTCAGGTTTGATCTGCGGGATGACATCCTTATCGGCGCCGACTTCGAGCGGGTCGCCAACTTTCGCGCCGAGGTCGTCGGCGGCGATAGCGTTGGCCAGGTCAGCCACGAAGAGGGTGATTTTTATGCCACCTTCACGCCGCATCCCGAGTTCCACGGCACGGCCTTGTTGCAGCTCGGATACACTGACGGTGATGGCGATGAGACCGGCGGACGTGTCGAGGTCAGGGTCGGCGCCTCTGGCAACAATGTACCGATCACGCCGCTGAGCGATGGCGACCCTGCCACCGTCTCGGCCCGGGCCGTGCTCGACGAGGAAGGCCTCGCCGGTGGCATCGCCGGCGGCCCTGGGGACGTGGCCGGAGAGGCCAGGGTCGTCACCGGATCGTTGGGCAATGACTTCGGCAAGGATGGCCCGTGGCTGTTTCCCTTCCACTGGGTCACCGATGGCCTGCCGGCGCTGAGCTCACAGGGTAGTCCGTTGAGCTGGTTGGTCAACGGTACCGGGCATGAGGTGACGGGCGTGGATGCGCTTGGCAACGAGGTGATCAGCGTCCGCATCACCGATCTCGAGCAGGGGCTCTATCGTGTCGAGCTGCACCGGCCGCTTGACCACGACGATGCCAGCCTCGAGGACAATATCGATCTGACCGTTCGCTACATGATCACCGACGGCAACGGCGACACTGCCCAGGGCCAGCTAAGGATCAGCGTGGATGACGATAGTATGCTGCTGGTCGATGACAGCACCACTACTGACAAGGCCAGCCCGATCAGCGTGGACGTGCTGGCCAACGACCAGTACGGCGCTGATGGCCTGGGTGGTCTCGTCTCCGCCAGCGTGCGCGGTGGGGCAGCGGTTGGCAACGTCACCATCAATCCCGACAGCACCCTGACCTTTATCCCCCACCCTGACTTCTCAGGGAGTGCGCTGATCGACTACACCGCGAGCGATGCCGACGGTGATACCCGCAGTGCACAGCTCCGCGTTGTGGTCAAGAGCGATGATGCCGGTATTCCCATCACTCCGGAGACCGACGGCGACCCCCTGTCCAACCCCGCCAAGGCAGTGGTCGACGAGGATGGCCTGGCGGGCGGCATCCACGGCGGTGTCAGGGATGCGCCCACCGAACTCACGGTCGCGACGGGCGTGCTGGGCTATGACTTCGGCAGCGATGGCCAGGGAGACTTTCGCTGGAGCACCGACGGCCTGCCGTCGCTGACCAGCGGCGGTGATCCGGTGACCTGGCGGCTCAACGGTAACGGTCGTTCGCTGGTGGGGTTTGACAGCAATGGCGATAGGGCCATCTCGGTTCAGCTTGTCGATCAGGCGACCGGCAGCTACAAGGTGGCAGTGGCAAGGCCGCTGGACCACGCCAACGCCAGGGTCGAGGACGACCTCAACTTCGTCGTGGGCTACAGCGTCAGCGACGCTGACGGTGACACTGCTGAGGGTGTGCTGCGCGTGACCGTGGATGATGACCGTGGTCGTGCCAACGACGACAGTGCGCGCACCGATCGCGCGACAGCGGTCGAAGTGGACGTGCTGGCCAACGACGACCACGGCGCCGATGGCCCGGGACGGGTGATCGCTGCCAGTGTCCAGGGAGGCGCGGATGTCGGCAGCGTCACGCTAACCAGCGCTGGCGTGTTGACCTTTGTGCCACAGGCAAGCTTTAGCGGCACCGCGCTGATTGATTACACCGGCAGCGACGCAGACGGCGACATTACCGCTGGACAGCTCAGCGTCAGTGTCGACCAGGGCACGGATCGTCCTACCACCCCGGAGACCGATGACGATCCAGCCACCGGACCCGCCACGGCGGTTGTCGACGAGGACGGCCTGGCCGGTGGTGTTGCCGGTGGTCCGGGTGATGCGCCAGGCGAGCTGACCGTCGTGACCGGCTCGCTGGGCTATGACTTTGGCTCTGATGGGCGTGGAACCTTCCGCTGGAGCACCGACGGTCTGCCCTCCTTGACGTCACAAGGCCGCCCATTGAGCTGGTCGCTCAATGCCACCGGCCATACCGTGACGGCCTCCGATACCGAGGGCAATGACGTCCTGCGCGTCAGAATCATCGATATTCTCAACGCAGAGTATCGCGTGTCACTGCTCCGACCGCTTGATCACGATGATGCCATGAGCGAGGACAGCATCGACATGGCGCTGGGCTACGTGATCACCGATCGTGACGGCGAGGCTGCGCAAGGCGTGCTCAATGTCAGCGTGAATGACGACAGCGTTCGCGCCAATGATGACAGTGTCAGCACCGTGAGCGGTGACCGGGTCAGGGTGGATGTGCTGGCCAATGATGAGTTCGGCGCCGATGGGCCGGGACGTCTTGTCGGCGCCCGCATTCAGGGTGGCGCCGACGGCGTCGGCACCCTCAAGATCCACCCTAACAGTACCTTGACCTTTGAATCCGATTCGTCTTTCTCTGGCGTTGCGCGTGTTCACTATGACGCAATGGACGGCGACGGTGACATCAGTACCGGCACGCTTGTCGTGGACGTCGAAACCGATGACATCCCGACTACCCCGGAAACCGATGACGATCCGAACACTGTCCCTGTCAGGACCTTCGTCGACGAAGACGGGCTGCCAGGCGGTATCCCGGGAGGAGATGGGGATGTTGCCACCGAACGCACCGTCGCCACCGGCTTGCTGGGCTACAACTTCGGAAATAACGGTCAGGGTGGTTTTACCTGGCATAGCGACGATCTGCCGACGCTGACGACCGGCGGGGATCCGGTGACCTGGCGGTTAAGCGGTAACGGGCGTTCGCTGCTGGGCGTAGATAGCAGTGGCGACCGGGTGATCTCGGTGCAATTGACCGATGTTGCCAGCGGTAGCTATCGAGTGGCGCTGTTCCAGCCGTTGGATCACGAGCCGTCCCCCTCGTTGTCTTATGTTGTAGAGGATAACCGCGCCTTAGAGGTTGGCTATACCGTCACCGATCGCGACGGGGACCGTGCCGAGGGTGTCTTCCTGCTCTTTGTCGACGACGACGCCGGCAGCGCCAGCGATGATAGCGCCAGTACCGACAGTGACACCCCGATTACCGTGGATGTGTCCACCAACGATAAATATGGCGCCGATGGGCCGGGGAGCATCGGCGGGTTTGGCCTTCAGGGAGGGGCAGGGGTCGGCAGCATCACGGTCAATGCCGATGACACCGTGACCTTCATACCCAACCCGAGCTTCTCCGGCGTGGCGGAGATCGACTACAGCAGCAGCGACAACGACGGTGACAGCAGCGAGGCGACGCTCTCTATCGATGTGACGGGTGGCGACCCCACCAGACCGACGACCCCGGAAACCGATGGCGACCCCGCCACCATGGTGGCCGAGGCCGTCGTCGATGAGGATGGCCTCGGCGGCAACCCCGGCGGTTTCAATGACGTTCCCGGTGAGCAGACCGTGGTGACCGGTTCGCTGGGCTATGACTTCGGTGAGGGAGGGCGTGGCAGCTTCCGCTGGACGACAGAAGGCATGCCGTCTTTAACGTCGCAAGGACGCCCCCTGGCCTGGTCACTCGGTAGCTCCGGCCACAGCCTCCTGGCCTCCGATAGCGACGGTAATACTGTGATTGGCATCGAGATGACCGATATCGACAGCGGCGACTACCGCGTCGAGCTGTATCGTCCGTTGGACCACAAAGATGACCTTGGGGAGAGTGATATCAATGTCGCGGTCGGCTACGTCATTACCGACGGTGACGGCGATACTGCTGAAGGACAACTCCGGCTGACGGTAGATGACGACACGCCTGTGATCACTGCTGATCTGGAAGGCTTTACCTTTTATAGCGGCATTCCGGTGACCCTCGATTTGGTGAACTTCGGCGGCGATGGCTACGGTTCCCTGAAGGTGAGAGTCTCCAGCGGTGATGGTGGCCAGGTGACGATCAATCCCGATCATACGGTGACGTTCTTGTACGACGGGGGCTTTATCAGTGAAACGAGTCTCTGGGTAGATGCTGCTGATAGCGAATACGATGAGGCTCGCAGTTTCGCTAGAGCCAACGTGGCGCCAGCGCCAGCGCCAGCGGATGCTGACGTCAGTGCCTCTGCCATTGGCGACACGGGTGTGCTTGTGACAGGCGAGGAAGTCGCTGCCCAGGCGGGCCGGCTGGCGCTGTCGGAATTGCTCGATGACGAGAGCGACGAGGAGGTAGCGGCCTGGCTGCCGCCGGAACAGGACCGGACCGACAGCGTAGGCCCCGCGTCGGCAGGGGGCAGTGGTGGCGGCAGTGGTGGCAGCAGTGACAGCGGCGCAGACAGCGAACAGACCCTGGCCCTGAACGGAGCCGGTGTGCCGGGCGCAGGCGACACCACCCTGGAGCGCATCGGCCAGGAGGCCGCGCTGCTGGTGGAGTAGGCAGTGGAGTAGGCAGTGGAGTAGAGAGTGGAGTAAGCGGTGGATCACTCCAGCGAAGATCCCCTTCGATCACCCGGCCTTTGGCTGGGTGATGTCTTGTCGGCTATCGCAATATTTTTTTGCGTCTTTTTTAAGTCGATAAACCGGCTGAAACGCTACCTCGACTTATCGATGATTGATGGGTGTTTGTCCTGTCGCGTGGTCAATGTTGATCGATCAATATTCCAAAAAGGTGGCGGTGACCTACAAGGTGATATGTTGGCTTTTATAAGCCAGATCAGCGCCGGCGCTTATCCGGCCTACAGAACTGTGTTGTTTCGAGTTTTTCGATGCCGGAATCTCATGTTTTCAAATCGGCGGAAAAGAAAAAAGTGTTTTTTATCAGTCAGTAACGCATTTAGTGAGTTTTCTTTCGTGTGTCTTTAAGTGCGAAATAGTTTTTTGCTGATTCGCAAGTATCGGTTTTTTATGAAAGTCGCGTTTGGCGCCAGATATCGAGGAGTAATGGGGCGAAAAGTGGTGGCCTCCAGTCCAGTGTCGAGGTCGGTATCGACCGCCTAGCTTCAAGGAGTCATACGCGAATTTCGACCCACCCAAGGACAGGAGGCTGTCATGAATACCGATTCCGAAACAGACAATGCGAGCACCTACACCTCGATCGACAGTCCACACGACCATACCCCGACCGCCGGTCTGATCAGGTCGGTGGTTGACGAAGAGGGCCTGCCCGGCGGCATTCGAGGTGGCGTAGGGGACGCCTTGACTTTCCAGAGCTTTACCGCCGCTCGTTTGAACTATGACGTCGGTAACGACGGCGTGAGCTCCTTCACCTGGCACACCGCCGGGCTGCCGGCACTGACCTCCGGCGGCGTCCCGATCAATTGGCAGCTCAGTGGTAACGGTCGTTCGCTGGAAGGATTCGACGACAACGGTGACCGCGTTATCTGGATACTGCATGGCCCTGAAACGGCCTATTACAAGTTGTTTGTCGAAGGTCCGCTGGACCACCGCAGCGGTACGTTTGAAGACGATATCAAGTTCACGGTGGGCTACACCGTCACGGATGGGGACGGCGACAGCGCTGACGGAGCTGTGCAGATCATCATCGATGACGACAGCGGAATCGCCCATGACGACAGTGCCACTACCGCCAGCGGCACGCCGGTGCGTGTGGATGTGCTGGCCAACGATGAGCATGGTGCCGATGGCCCGGGCGATGTCATCAGGGCCAGCGTTCAGGGTGGTGCTGGCGTCGGCAGCGTCACCATCAACCCCGACAGCACCCTGACCTTCGTCCCGCACCAGGGCTTCGCCGGTGACGCAGTGATCGACTACAACGGCACCGATGGCGACGGTGATATCACCTCGGCGTCACTGACGGTCGATGTGATGGCGGGCCGGGAAGATGGTGAACTCTATGTCGGTGACAATGGGGACAATCATGGGTCGACCGGCCCGGGTGATGACGTCCTGATCGGCGACCTGGGCGGCAAGCAGGGATTGATTGCGTCAGGTGTCGACTACAATATCTCGATCCTGATCGACGAGTCCGGCAGCATGCGCCAGCCGTCCGGCACCGATGGTCTGACTCGGCTCCAGCTATTGCAGCAGAACGTCAATCTGTTGCTCACACGTCTGGCGGGTCACGACGGAAATGTGGACGTACAAGTGGTGCGTTTTGACGACAAGGCGCATTCACCCAGAGCGGTCGATGGTCTGAACGAACATAACGTGGCTGGCCTTATCGCTTACGTCAACGGTGCGGCGGCCCAGGGCTCCACCAACTATCAGGCAGCCCTCTCCGCCGCCAGAAAATACCATGTCGCAAAGGAAGATGAAGGTGACAGGTCGCTGACCCTGTTCCTGACCGATGGTCTCCCAACCGCCTACCGGGAGGGTGGACACATCGTGGAGAGCGATGTGGCGGGGGCCTTTACCCCTGTCCACAAGGCGTATCAACAGTTCCTTCAACTCGGTCGGCTGTCCGAGGTGCATACCTTCGGCATCGGTGAAGAGGTCGCGGGGGAGCCGGATCCTGCGGGTCTGCTGCGCAAGGACTATCTGGACATCTTCGACAATACCGAGACCCAGGGGACTCGCACCATCACCCTGCAGGACGGCACCGAGTGGACGTCACCCGCCGGTGAGTCGGTCATCGTCAACACCCAGGAGGTACTGAACGCCGCGCTGGCGCAGGGCGGCCCCGACGCACCGCTCGAGGTGCTCGGTGACGATGTGCTTGCCGGCGGGGTGAAGGCCGATATTCTGTTTGGCGACACCGTCAACTCCGACCACCTTCGCTGGAGAGACGGCGATACCAACGAGAGCTTTGCCGCCGGCAGCCACGACGGCCTCGGCTACGAAGGGCTGACCGAGTACCTCAAGTGGTCGGTTCACCATGGCAATGGCGCCGAGGCGAGAGACGCCGAGATCATTGCCTATATCCAGGACCACTACCGGGAGCTGATGGATACAGACCGTGTCGATGGCGGCAACGATACCCTGCTTGGGCAAGGGGGGGGCGATGTGCTGATCGGCGGTGGTGGTGACGACGTGCTGATCGGCGGTCGCGGTGGCGACGTGATGTGGGGTGGCTTTGGCGCCGACACCTTTGGCTACGAGGCGGGGGATGCGGGCAGTGTGCGCAGGCCTGCAGAAGACGAGATCAAGGACTTCACCCTGGGCAACACCGCCCGCAACCCCGAGGCAGACCGGCTCGATCTGTCTGATCTGCTCGATGGCGCCCGTGACCACCAGGTGTCGGACTTCCTGCACGCCAGTCAGGAGGGGGACGATACCGTCATCGCGGTCAAGTCCGATGGTGGTATCGGCGCACACGGCGCCGGCGCCGATCAGTTTATCGTCCTGGCCGGCGTGCGCATGGGCGGAGCATCCAGCGACGCCTTCCTCGATCGATTGATCGACCATGGACAGCTCGAGGTGGAATAGGCGCTGGCCCATCCGCCGGCGCATGCTCACGCATGCGTCGGCGGATGGCGAGAGGGTCGTCGCTTCACTAGGTGTCGTTGACGTCGCCTGAAGGGCGCCTGACGCTGCCGCGCAGCATCGGCGTGACCGGCAGGGTGATCTGCTGTGGTGGGGTGTCCGGCTGGTCGATCTGGGCCAGCAGCAATTCGGTGGCACGCATGATCATGGTCTGTACCGGCTGCTGCAGGGTCGTCAGCGAGTGGCTCGGCCAGGCGGCCATGGGCACGTCGTCGAAACCGATGACCGAGACGTCCTCGGGCACCTTGAGGCAGAACTCGCTCTGGATGACTTCCATGGCGGCGATGGCCATCAGGTCGTTGGCGGCAAACAGGGCGTCGGGCGGGGTGGTGCTGGCGAACAGCAGACGGGTGGCCTGGCAGGCGCTGGTGTATTGATAGTGGCCGATGCCGCTGTCGTGAAGCGCGGCACCCATGGAGGCCAGACCCTCGACAAAGCCTGCTCGACGCTGGATGTCGGTGGAGGAGTCGACCAGGCCTGACAGGTAGGCGATGCGGCGATGGCCCAGCGAGACCAGGTGGCGGCCCGCCCAGTAGCCGCCCTGGAAGTTGTCACAGGCGACCTGGCTGATGCCCGCGTAGTCGACCGTACGGTTGATGATTACCACCGGAATGCCGTAGTCGCAGACCAGAGCCGCCTGGTCGTCATTGAGGGTAATCGCCAGCATCAGGATGCCTTCGACCTGGCTTCTCAGGATGTCGTCGAGCACGTCATCGAAGCCGTCGCTGCTGGACGCCGAGAACAGCAGGAGGTGGTAACCCTGCTGCTTGAAGAAGCGGGACGCCTTTTCCAGCATATAGCTGTAGAAGGGATTCTCGAGGCTGTAGACGACCACCGCGATGGTGCGACTCGATCGCGTGATCAGAGAGCGGGCGATGGTGTTGGGCCGATAGCCCAGTTGCCGCGCCGCTTCCATGACCTTCTTGCGGGTCTTGTCCGACACCTTGGCATCCGGCGAAAAGGTCCGGCTGACGGCAGACTGCGAGACCCCGGCAAGACGGGCGACATCGTGTGAGGTGACGGATTTCTTTTTCATCGAGTCATGTCGTGTCGGGTGGCAGAAATGGCCGGCGATCACGCCGGCTCGACAGGCTCCAGAGACGCATAGGCGGCGATCTTGTCGGTGTAGACGCTGGCATTGTCGCGCACCGACTGTATCTCGTCCTCGGTCAGTTCTCTGACCACCTTGGCTGGACTGCCGACGATCAACGAGCCAGGGGGAAAGCGCTTGCCCGAGGTGACGAGCGCGCCGGCGCCGATGATACATCGATCACCGATGTCGGCACCGTTGAGTACCGTGGCATTCATCCCCACCAGCACCTCATCGCCGATGCGGCAGCCGTGCAGCATGGCCAGGTGACCCACCGTGACCTGGCGTCCCATGGTAACCGGATAGCCGGGGTCCGAGTGAACCACACAGCCGTCCTGCAGGTTGCTGTCGTCTCCCACCACGATAGGCGCATTGTCGCCACGAAGCACGGCCCCGGGCCACACGCTGACGCGCTCACCCAGGCGTACGTCGCTGATCAGCGTGGCCTCGTCGAACACCAGCGCGCTGGCGGCGATATCGGGGGCCTTGCCCCCGAGTCGATACAGGGTCATTGCCCGTCTCCCTAGAAGCCGACCTGGTCGGCGCCCTTGAGTCCGAGCATCTGACGCGCTTCGTCCGGTGTCGCCACCTCAAACGACAGACCCTCGAGGATCTCGCGCACCTTGGCGACCTGGCTTGCGTTGGTCTCGGCCAGCTTGCCCGGGCCCAGCCACAGCGAATCCTCGAGTCCGACCCGCACGTGTCCCCCCATGGCGGCGGCCTGGGCGGCGATGCGCATCTGGCTGCTGCCGGCGCCCAGCACCGACCACTCGTAGGCGTCGCCGAACAGCCGGTCCGCGGTGCGCCGCATGTGGATCACGTCCTCCGGGTGAGGACCGATGCCACCGAGGATGCCGAACACGCTCTGGACGAACACGCGGCCGCCGATGACGCCGCGGTCGAGCAGGTTGCGCAGGGAATAGAGGTGTCCGATGTCGTAGCACTCGCACTCGAAACGGGTACCGTTCTCGGCGCCCAGGGTCATCGCCTTCTCGATGTCGGCGAAGGTGTTCTTGAACACCAGGTCGCGACTGTTCTCCAGGTGCTCACGCTCCCACTGGTGCTCAAGCGACGCGTAGCGGTCGAGCATCGGGAACAGCCCGAAGTTGATCGAGCCCATGTTCATGGAGGCAAGCTCGGGCTTGAACTCCATGGCCGGGCGCATGCGCTCCTCCACCGTCATGTGCGGACTGCCACCGGTGGTGAGGTTGATGACCGCGTCGCAGGCGTCCTTGATGCGGGGCAGGGAGCGCTCGAACATGGCCGGGTCCTGGGTCGGCTTGCCGTTGTCGGGATCACGCGCATGCAGGTGCAGAATCGAGGCGCCGGCCTCGGCGGCGGCGATGCCTGCCTCGGCGATCTCTTCCGGGGTGACCGGCAGGTGCGGCGACATGGACGGGGTGTGGATCGCGCCGGTGACCGCGCAGGTGATGATGACCTTGCGTTGCTTTGCCATGGGTCGGGTCCTTGAATGATGGATAGGCGGGTAAGGTGGGACAGTGGCTGGTCTGGGTCCGTCGTTGGCCCGGGTCAATCGTTTGTCAGCGTCTGCTGGTGGGCGATCAGCGCCATCAGGCGTCGGTCGCGCCAGGCCTGTCGCTCGCCCAGGCGCTGGGCCGGCAGTTGTTGACGGCGCTGCTGGTCGAGTGCCGCCAGGGTCGTGGTTTGCCAGGGATCGTCGTCACCGCGCTCGCGGTCGACGTCGCGATACAGCGGCCCATAGCGGTTGCCATAGTCGACCACGCCATCGGGCGCATTGAGGTCGATGGTCTCGAAGGGCCCCATGAACGACCAGCGCAGGCCCAGCCCGTGCTTGACCGTCTTGTCCAGATCCTCGGCGGAGCACACCCCGTCTGCGAACAGTCTCAGCGCCTCGTTGAGCAAGGCGCCTTGCAGGCGATTGAGCACGAAGCCAGGGACTTCCTTGTTGACCAGGATCGGTGTCTGCCGGGCCTGCTCCAGCAGCGCCATGGTGGACGCCACCGCGGCTTGCCCGGTGGCCGGCGCCGGCACCACTTCCACCAGCGGGATCAGGTAGGGCGGATTGACCGGATGGGCCACCAGGCAACGGTCAGGGTGATGGAGGTGATCGGTGAAGCGCGAAGCGGCGATACCGGAGGTCGAACTGGCCAGCACCGTGTCCTTGGCCACCACGGCTTCAAGGTCGCTGTAGATGCGCCGCTTGGTCTCGACATCTTCCGGCCCGCACTCCTGCACGTAGCCGACCCCGGCCATGGCCGATGCCAGGTCGCTGTCGTAGCGGATACGCGACATCGCCCGCTCCGGGTCCTCGATCAGCCCCGCCTGGTGGAGGTCGTCGAGGGAGGTGGCGATGGCGTCGCGGGCCCGTTCGAGCGCCTCGTCTGCGGCGTCATGCAGGCGCACGTCGATGCCGGCTCGGGCGAACACGATGGCCCAGGCGCGGCCGATCAGGCCGGCGCCGAGAATACCTACGGGTCTGGTCATAAGGAGGCTTCCGTGGTCACAGGGATTCGACGTTGGCGCAGACGCTGAGTGCCTGGCCGCTGATGTTGCTGCCCCCCGGCGCCGCCAGGAACAGCGCCATGGCAGCGATATCGGTGGGCTCGACCATGCGCCGCATGGAGATCTTCGACAGGTTCTCCGTTTCCATCTCGGCGTAGCTGATGCCGCGCTTGGCGGCGCGGTCCTCGATCACCTTCTCGATGCGTGGCCCGCGCACGATGCCCGGGAGGATGGCATTGACCCGCACGCCGTCCGGGCCGAGCTCGCAGGCCAGGCTCTTGGTCAGGCCGACCACCGCCCACTTGCTCGCGGCGTAGGGCGTGCGGTAGGCGAAGCCAAGCCGTCCGGCCACCGAGGCCAGGTTGACCAGCAGTCCCTGGCTTTCGCGCAGCAGCGGCGCGGCGCGGTGGGCGACGCGGTACTGGCCGTTCAGGTTGATGTCGATGGTCTGGGTCCAGCTTGCGTGATCGATCTCGTCGATGCCCGCAGTGGGGCCGGCGATCCCGGCGTTGTTGACCACCACATCGAGACCGCCGAGTGCGCGGGCGTCATCGAACAGGCGGGCGACCTCGTCTTCGCGGCTGACGTCGCAACGGGTATGGGTGATGCCGTCTGGCAGGGCGGCCAGGGCCTCGCTGTCGATGTCGCAGACGTGGACCCTGGCGCCGGCCTGGACGAAGGCCTTGGCGATGGCCAGGCCGATGCCGGAGGCGCCGGCGGTGACCAGCACGCGCAGTCCCTGGCGCGGGGTGAGGCTTTCAACGACGTTCATGGTGTTCTCCTTGTGTGGGGTCACAGCGACGGCAGCCAGGTGGACAACACCGGCAGCAGGCTGATGATCAGAAGGTTGGCGAGCACGATCGCGACAAAGGGCATGACCGCCCAGGTCAGACGAGCGATGCCGATGTTGGTGATCTGGGAGGCGACGAAGAGGTTGAGCCCGACCGGCGGGGTGAACATGCCCATGGCCAGGTTGACCACCATGATGATGCCGAAGTGGATCGGGTCGAAGCCGTAGCTCACCGCGATCGGCAGCAGGATCGGCACGAAGATCAGGATGGCGGCGGCGGCCTCGATGAACATGCCGGCCAGAAGCAGCAACAGGTTCGCCAGCAGGATGAACAGAAGCGGGCTGTCGATGGCCGAGATCACGAAGTCCGAGATCATGTCGGGGACCCGCAGGCTTTGCAGGATGCGCCCATAGAGCCCGGCGGCGCCGATGATGCTGAGCACCACCGCGGTGGTCACGGCGGATTGCTTGAGGATGCCGACCAGGCTCGCGAACTTGATCTCGCGGTAGATCAGGGTGCCGATGACGAAGGAGTAGGCGACCGCGATGACGGCGGCTTCGGTGGGCGTAAAGACACCCCCATAGATGCCACCGAGGATGATCACCGGCATCAGGATGGCCAGAATCGCCTTTTTACCGGCGCGAAAGACGTCGCCGAGCGAGCTTTTTTCTCCGCCGCCAAGTCCATTGGCACGGGCAAAGAAGTAGGCAAACACCAGCAGGGTCAGGGTCACCAGGATGCCCGGCAGAATACCGGCGATGAACATGTCGCCAACCGAGACGTTGGCGGCGATGCCGTAGAGAATCAGCGGGATGCTGGGCGGGATGATCACGCCGAGGGCGCCGGAGGCGGCCTGGTTGGCGGCGGCGTAGCCACCGGGATAGCCCTTGGACAGCATGGCGGGAATCAGGATGGCGCCGATCGCGGCGGTGGTGGCGGCGCCGGAGCCGGAGATCGCCGCGAAGAACAGCGACGTGACGATGGCCACCATGGCCAGGCCGCCGGTCATGCTGCCCACCAGGGTGTTGGAAAAGTCGACCAGGCGCTTGGAGATGCCGCCACCCTGCATCAGGTAGCCCGCCAGGATGAAGAACGGGATCGCCATCAACGGAAAGGAATTGACCGAGGCCAGCATCTGCTGGGCGACGATCAGCATCGGCATCAGGTCGCCGTGCCAGACGGTGATGGCCGAGGCCAAGCCCAGCGAGAAGGCGATGGGGACGCCAAGAATGAACAGTGAAATCAGCAGGACGAACAGTAACAGTGCCATGGTCAGTTCACCTCCTGATGGTGGTGGACCGGTTGGCCCAGGGCTTCGTCGATCAGCAGGCCGAGGCTATTGACCATGATCACGATGCCGCCTGCCGGGATGGCGAGGTAAGGCCACATCATCGAAATTCGGGTGCTGGGGGCGGTCTGGCTGGAGACCCGGCCGACCAGCTCGAAGCCGTACTTGATCATGACGAAGGCGAACACCGCCGAGCACAGCACAACCAGGATGCGCATCAGGCGGCCCACGCGTTCGCCGCAATACTCCAGCACGATGTCGACCGAAATCAGGGTGCCCTTGCGGTAGGCGTAGCCGGCACCGATAAAGGTCAGCCAGAGCATCGAAAAGCGCGCGATCTCGTCGGAGAAGAACAAGGGACTGCCGACCACGAATCGGGCGAAGACTTGCCAGAAGATCAGTACGGTCATGACCAGAAGCAGCAGCGCCAGGCCCCAGCCGATCAAGCGGTTGAAGTGCCCGATCCCGGCGTTGACGAATTGCAGGAAGGATTGCATGGGATGCCTCGCAGGAAGAGACGGCGCCCGCCTTGCCATGGGCTCGGCGGGCGCCTTGTTGCTTAGTGGTCGAAGTTGATCGCGGCGTCGACCAGGTCCTCGCCCACGGTCGGTGCCCACTTGTCGATCACCGGACGGACGGCCTCACGGAAGGGGCCCAGGTCCGGCTCGGTCACGGTCATGCCGAGTTCCGCCAGTTCGCCCTTGTAGCGCTGCTCCAGCTCCTGGCTGGCCTCACGCTGCACCGGCAGTGCGATCTGCGCGGCTTCGAGGATGATCTGCTGATCTTCTTTGCTGAACGAGTTGAACAGGTTCAGGCTCATCATCAGCGGCGCCGGCGAATAGACGTGCTGGGTGATGTTCAGGTAGTCCTGGACCTCGTAGAAGTTGACGTCGTAGATGGTGGCCAGCGGGTTTTCCTGGCTGTCCATGACCCCCTGCTGCAGCGCGGTGTAGACCTCGGTCCAGGCCATCGGCGTGGCGTTGGCGCCCAGCGCTTCCCAGGTGTCCACCTGAACGCGGCTTTCCTGGGTGCGGTGATTGATGCCGTCGAGATCGCTCGGGTGCTCGAGCGGGCGTACCGAGTTGGTGTTGTGGCGGAAGCCGTTTTCCATCCAGGCCAGGAACTTGACGTTCATCTGCTCTTCGGCGAGTTGAGCGAGCTGTTCGCCGTGTTCGCTGTCGAGGAAGCCGTAGGCGTGCTCGTGGTCCTCGAAGATGTAGGGCAGGTCGAACAGCAGGAACTCGTCGACAAAACCGCCCATGGGGCCGGTGGAGGCGATGCCGGCGTCGATGATGCCAAGCCCCATGCCCTCGATGACCTCACGCTCGGCGCCCAGGGCGTTGTCGTAGTGAGGTTCGATGGTCAGACGGCCATCCGACAGGCGCTCAAGTTCCTCACCGAACTTGAGGATACCGATGCCCTGCTGTGACTCGGGTCCCAGCGGCAGGCTGACGTCGATGGTGCGTTCCTGCTGGGCAAGGGCGGTCGCGGACAGGCCAAGACCGACAGCGGCGGTCAGGGCGGTCAGGCTGAAGGGGAGGGGGTGAAAGTGGCGCATGGAGCTCTCCTGTTGTCGTTGTGAGCCCCTGGCCGGCAGCGAGGGGCAATCGGCGGCGCTCGAGGTGGTGGCGCTGCGGAGTGCACACTTGTAAATCCAAACGACATACGTATTCAACAATAGAAAATTTCATGATCCATGTATGTGAAGTAAGTTGCTGAATATTAATTAAATATACTTTAGTTTAATTCAGTGACTACGTAGTCTTTTTTTGTGGATTGATGGGTGGCGTGCGCGCTTTGTAGCGTCGGGTGGAGGCTGGGGCAAGTGACGTCAGGAGGCCTGAAGTGGAGTGGGCTGGCGCGAGCTGGAGTGAGCTGGAATGAGCTGGCGTGAGGTGGAGTGAGCTGGAGTGGGCTGGCGTGAGGTGGAGTGAGCTGGCGCGAGGTGAGGGCGGCTCGTACATGGGCTCGCACCAGGCGCTCGACAGCGTCACATCAAGCTGTCATCTGGTGGTGATTGACTACACTGTCGCCAGGTCGGTGGCACGCCTTGACATCCACCTCGGCGACGCACAGCTAAGGGGCGAAAAGCCGTGGCGTGAAACGGCAAATCTGGTTAGCATGCGCCGTCCGGTAGTAGGGTAGGGGGCTCGTCGGGTGGACGAGCCTCGTGGGTCGCGATTCGGCTCACCTCGACCGGGCCTATCCATCTTGACGGGTCGTTGTACTCAGGCGGGAGCGTATTGTTATGTCAAAAGTGATCATCATCGGTGCCGGCGGTGTGGGCAGTGTCGTCGCTCACAAGTGTGCGCAGCTTGAATCGGTGTTTACCGATATCCTGTTGGCCAGTCGCACCGAATCCAAGTGCAAGGCCATCGCCGAGCAGTTGCCGCGCCCGATTCGCACAGCCCAGGTCGACGCCGACAACGTCGCCGAGCTGACTGCCCTGCTCGAAGCCGAGAAGCCGGAGCTGGTCATCAACGTGGCGCTGCCCTACCAGGACCTGAGCATCATGGATGCCTGCCTGGCCGCCGGCGTGCACTACCTCGACACCGCCAACTACGAGCCGCTGGATACCGCCAAGTTCGAGTACAAGTGGCAGTGGGCCTACCAGGATCGCTTCAAGCAGGCCGGCCTGACCGCGCTGCTCGGCAGCGGCTTCGATCCGGGCGCCACCAACATGTTCACCGCCTATCTCGCCAAGCACTACTTCGACGAGATCGAGGAGCTGGACATCATCGACGTCAACGGCGGCGATCATGGCTATCCCTTCGCCACCAACTTCAACCCGGAGATCAACATCCGGGAGGTCAGCGCGGACTGCCGCCACTATGAAGATGGCGAGTTCGTCACCACGCCGCCGATGTCCAAGATGGCCCGTTTCAGCTGCCCCGAAGAGGTCGGTGACTACAACATCTACCGCCTCTACCACGAGGAGTTGGAGTCGCTGTCCAAGCACTTCCCGAGCCTCAAGCGTGCCCAGTTCTGGATGAGCTTCGGCGACAGCTACCTCAAGCACCTGGAGGTGCTGAAGAATGTCGGCATGACCGGCATCGAGCCGGTGGAGTACAACGGCCAGCAGATCGTGCCGATCCAGTTCCTGGCCAGCCTGCTGCCCGACCCCTCCACTCTGGGCCCGCGCACCAAGGGCAAGACCTGCATCGGCACCGTGGTCCGCGGCAAGAAGGATGGCCAGGAAAAGGTCATGTACCTGTACAACATCTGCGACCACCAGGACTGCTACGCCGAGGTGAAGTCCCAGGCGATCTCCTACACCACCGGCGTGCCGGCGATGATCGGCGCCAAGATGATCCTCGAGGGCCACTGGAAGCGCCCGGGCGTGTGGAACATGGAGCAGTGCGATCCCGATCCGTTCATGGCCGACATGAACGAGTACGGTCTGCCGTGGAAGGTCATCGAGCTGGATCCGTCGTTCCGTCTGGACGTGCAGAAGGGCGAGGACCTCTAAGGCGTGGAGATCCTTCAGTTCACGGATATCACGCGGCTGGACGCCGAAGAGCTGCCGTCACCCTGCTACGTCGTCGACGAGGTGGCGGTGGAGCGCAACCTGGCGATCCTCGCCGAGGTCGCCGAGGCCAGCGGTGCCAAGGTGCTGTCGGCGCTCAAGGCCTTCAGCATGTGGCACTTCGCGCCGATGGTGTCGCGCTACTTGAGCGGCACCTGCGCCAGCGGCCTGCACGAGGCGCAGCTCGGGCGTGAGCACTATGGTGGCGAGGTCCACGTCTTCGGTGCCGCCTACAGCGACGCCGATCTGGCCGAGATCCTCAAGATCGCCGACCATGTGGTGTTCAACAGTTCGGCCCAGTGGCGGCGGGCCCAGCCGCTGGTGCGCGAGGCGCTGGCGCGTCGTCCGGGGCTGCGCTTCGGGCTGCGCATCAATCCCGAGCACTCCGAGGGCGATGTACCGATCTATGATCCCTGCGCACCGGGGTCGCGGCTCGGTATCCCGTTGTCCGAGCTCGACGAGCAGAGCCTCGACGGCATCAGCGGCCTGCACTTCCATACCCTGTGCGAGCATGACTTCCCGCCGCTCGAGCGTACCCTGGCGGCGGTGGAAGAGCGCTTCGGCCATCTGCTCGGGCGCATGCAGTGGGTCAACTTCGGCGGTGGCCACCATGTCACCCGTCCCGACTACCAGCGTGACGACCTGATCCGCTGCGTGCGTGACTTCGCCGAGCGTCACCAGGTGCAGGTCTACCTGGAGCCCGGCGAGGCGGTTGCCATCGGTTCCGGGGTGCTGGTGACCACGGTGCTGGACACGAGCTTCAATGCGCTGAACCAGGCGATCCTCGACACCTCGGCCACCTGCCATATGCCGGACGTGCTGGAGATGCCCTACCGCCCTGGTCTGCTGGGGGCGGGGGAGCCAGGCGAGTATCCGCACACCTATCGACTGGGCGGGCTGACCTGTCTGGCCGGGGACGTGATCGGCGACTACAGCTTCCCCGAGCCGCTTGAGATCGGTCAGAAGCTGATCTTCAAGGACATGTCCCACTACACCATGGTCAAGACCACCACCTTCAATGGCACGCGCCTGCCGGCCATTGCGGTGTGGAACTCCGAGACCGGTGAGCTCAGGGTGATCCGCGAGTTCGGCTATCAGGACTTCCGCGAACGCCTGTCCTGACGGCAGAGTGGAAGGTGCAAAGCCCAGGTCGGGGGCTGAGATTCGGGGCCGAGGTCAGGGCCTGATTCGGCTCTGAGGATTGAGACCGAGGTTCGAGTCCGAGGTTCTGGAGCTCGACTGACGCTGATCGTGGTATCGATTCGATCGGACCGTCTTCGCTGCGCAAGACGCCCGCCCCGTTCGGCACTGCCGAGCGGGGCGGGCGTCTTTTCGTCTGCGCCTTAAAAACCTTCGAGCACGATCTTGCCCTTGGCCTTGCCGCTCTCGATCAGCGCATGGGCGCGCTTGAGGTTGTCGGCGTTGATGGTGCCGTAGCTGTCGGTGGCGGTGGAGCGAACCCGCCCCGTGTCGATCAGCCCCGCCACCTTGTCGAGGATCTCGCCCTGTCGGGCGATATCGTCGGTGGTGAAGAGCGCGCGGGTAAACATCAGCTCCCAGTGGATCGACACCGCCTTGGGCTTGAACGGGGTGATGTTCAGCGTCTCTGGGTCATCGATCAGCCCGAAGCGGCCCTGGGGGGCGATCAACTCGGCCACCTGGGGGGCATAGTGCTCCGAATAGTTGGTCGAGAACACGAAGGCTGGCGCACCCAGGCCCAGTGCCTCGACCTGCTCGGGCAGCGGCTGGCTGTGGTCGATCACATGGTGGGCGCCGAGTTCCTTCACCCAGGCCTGGGTCTCCGGGCGTGAGGCGGTGGCGATGATCTGCAGGTCGGTCAAGGCGCGCAACAGCTGGATGGTGATGGAACCCACGCCGCCGGCACCGCCGATCACCAGCACCGCACGGGCGGCACCGGGGACCGGATCAAGCACCCGCAGGCGATCGAACAGCATCTCGAAGGCGGTCAGGGTGGTGAGCGGCAGCGCCGCTGCCTGGGCGGTGGGGATGGAGCGAGGCGCATGCCCGACGATGCGCTCGTCGACCAGATGGTACTCGCTGTTGGTGCCCGGGCGTGAGATGTCGCCGGCGTACCAGACCTGGTCGCCCACGGCGAAGCGTGAGGCCTGGTCGCCGACGGCGACTACTTCGCCGACCGCATCCCAGCCAATTACCGCAGGCTGGCCTTCTTCGGGTGCACGGGCCTGGCGAATCTTGACGTCCACCGGGTTGACCGAAATCGCCTCGACCTTGACCAGCAGGTCAAAACCGCTGGCCTGTGGTGTGTCGAGGGTCAGATCGACCAGGGCGTCGTCGTGGTCGATGGGGCCGGGGGCGTGGTAACCGATAGCTTTCATGGGATCTCCCGTAAGGTGTTCATCAATGGCAGCACCTTAGCGTGCTATGGAGTCGTGAAACACCGGCGGCCGCCAAACACACTATTCGGAATTCCCGGACAATGGCGCCCTCAGGATGCAGAAGAAATAGCGGCCACAAACCGCCTGCCAGGCCGTTTGTGACCGGTTGGTGGGGAAGGGATCTTGGGGATGTTGGCGTATGGTCAGTCGATCAGTCCCTGGTCGACGAGAAACTGCTCGGCGACCGTCTCGACGACGTCGCGGTTCACGTCCACCTGTTCGTTGAGGCGGGTCATCACCTCATCGTCGAGCTTGGCAGCGAGAGCATTGAGCTGGGCTTCCAGCTCGGGGTGGGTGTCCAACGCCTCCTGGCGCACCACGGGGGTCATGGCGTAGGGCGGGAAGAAGCCCTTGTCGTCCTCGAGGATACGTAGATCGAAGGCCGATACGCGTCCATCGGTGGTGGTGACCATGGCGATGTCCACCTGATCGTCTCTCAGCGCCGTGTAGGTCAGGCCGGTATCCATGCGCTTGATGTCGGAACGCTCGAACTGAAAGCCGTAGATGTCCTGCATCGGCCGCAGTCCGTCAGGTCGGGCGTAGAATTCTGCATTGGAGGCAAACAGCAGGTCCTCGCCGGCGTTGACCGCTTCTGCCATGTCCGAAATGCTGGTGATCTCCATGGCCTCGGCGTCGGCCTCTCGCATGGCGATCGCGTAGGTGTTGTTGACGCCGGAAGGTTCGAGCCAGGCAAGTCCCTTCTCGGCATCCAGCGCCTTGACGCGGTCATAGGTTTCCTGGGAATCGAGCTTTTCCTCGACCCCATTGAAGACGATAAGGGAAGTGCCGGTGTACTCCCAGTAGAGGTCTACCTGGCCGTTTTCCTGGGCCTGACGCAGCACCGCCGAGCCCATGCCGGCGCGCTTGTCCACGTCGTAGCCGAGATGGTCAAGGTACTGGGCGGTCATGCTCGAGATGATCTGCTGTTCGGTAAAGTTCTTGCCACCGACCACGATGTTGTCGTCAGCATGAGATGTTATGGCAAAGAGGGTGAGCAGTCCGGCGGTGATTGTTGTCGTGGCACGGCGTTGAAGTGTCATCTAGAAGTCCGGTTATGGGGTGGAGCCTTAAGTCTAGGCCAGCGGGGCTCGCTGCCAAGGGGCGACGCACGAGTCTTTGCAATGGGGACGATTGCAGATGCAAATGACTGAAAGTTGCAGAAATCGCTACCATGATCTCACGCTTCATTACGTGGAAAGGTGCCCGGAAAGCCGCATGGAAATCGAAGAGTTCATCAACTGTTATCAAAAGGGGCTCAATCAGCTTGACGGGATGACAGTCGCCGACTCCCGGCTTGGCTATGAGCGCCTGTGCGAAAGTTTTCAGGTGAGAAGCTCGGCAATCGCTTGCGACGTCACCGAGATCACCGGTGTGCCGGTCACCAGGCTGTGGGCGCGTGATGGCGTGGGTCGAGGCGATGGCGTGGTGGTGTATGCCCATGGTGGAGGCTGGTCGCTCGGGTCTAGTCGTAGCCATCGCGGCGTCGCCGAAGCCCTGGTGCTGGCGCTGGGCCGCGAAGTGGTCAGCGTGGACTATCGGCTGCTGCCTGAAGCGAATTACCGCGAAGCACTGGCGGATGTGCTTGGCGTGTGGCGAACCTGTGATCCTGTCGCCGCGGTAGGGGATAGCGCCGGGGGCAGGCTGGTAATGGATGCAGCAGCCACGCTAACTCGGGAAGGCGTTGGCGTACCACCGCTGGGGCTGATCTATCCGGTCGTCGGTACGCCGCATATGACGACGCTGGGGCCGGACGCACCGCTGCTGACACGCGACGATGTCATGGCGTTGTGGCGGTCGGTCGCGGCCGATATTCCCTGTCATGATGTGAGCCTTCCGCCGTCGCGCTACGTTCATGTGCTGGCGGCAGAGCACGACCCGCTGACGGCAATGGCGGCAGATGCCGTGGAGCGATGGTCGGGCACTTCAGTGCATGTTTCTCTGGAGATCGCCGAAGGCATGGTGCATAGCGCGCTGCATGGCCTTCCCAGGCTGAGACCCATGCAGGCTGCCTGGCGGACCTTTTGCTCGCGGCTCAACGCTTCAATCGAGGCAGCAGCGAGTCATGACGGGAGTGAGTGAGAAGCAGGGGGGGCGCGACGGAGGTGAAGTTCTGCCGCCGGGCGACCAAGAGACGGTGTTAACGCTGTGCTCGGAGGGGAGCCGGAATCCCTGCGTCGAGACGTGCCTGCCGTTGACGACGATGCTTTGATATTCACCTCGGCTTCCCTGGGGCCGGGAGCATGGCTACACTTGGCGTTTCCCATTGCCCACAGGACGTTGCATGGCAAGCTCGCGGCCCAGCTACGCAAGAATAAAGGAATATCTGCTGTCCGAGATCGAGAGCGGGGCCTACGTCGCCGGTGATCGAATCCCTGCCGAGAATGCGCTGGCTACCCAGTTTGGGGTCAGCCGCATGACCGCCAATAAGGCCATACGCGATCTGGTACAGAAGGGCTTGCTGGTGCGCCGGGTGGGGTCTGGTACCTTCGTCAGTCAGCGCAAGTCCGAATCGTCGCTGTTCGACATCCGCAATATCGCCGACGAGATCCGCCTGCGAGGCGGCGAGCACTCAAGTGAGATCATCGCGTTGAAGGAGGTGGCCGCATCCGAGGAGGTCGCCGTCTTTCTGGGGGTGAGGACCGGGACCCGGGTGTTCTACTCAGAGATCGTGCATCGGGAAAATGGCGTGGCGATCCAGCTCGAGCGACGCCACGTCAACCCGAAGCTGGCGCCGGACTACCTGCAGCAGGACTTCGAGCGCCAGACGCCCAACGCCATCCTGGTGGCGCGTTATCCGGTCACCGACGTCGAGAACAGCGTCGAGGCGATGCTGCCAAGTGACGAGGAAGCGGCGCTGCTGGAGATGTCTCCCAGCGACGCCTGCCTGCTGGTGGTGCGGCGTACCTGGTCCGGGGAGCTGTTGATCAGCTACACCCAGCTTCTGCATCCCGGCAAGCGCTACAAGCTGAACGCCTCCCGCAATACCTGAAGCTACCCTGGCGCATCGCCGCGCTGTTCGGACGGCTTCCCTTCGCAGGTCTTTACTGTGAGGGTGGCGACGGCTGTGGCTTGGTGTCATGCAGCGCTCGCGTTTTCACCTCCCTCTCTCGGTGATCTCCCCCGGCAAGCTCTCTCGCCGAACTCCCTCCTATCACCCTGCTATCTCTCTGCTGTCTCTCTACTGGCAGCGCTGACGAACGCTTGGCGCCCGTCGTTCTCCCCCTCCCTGACGTTGCCCTCGATGACCATCTCTCGGGTTCCCGGCGGGCTTCAGGGTGTCGTGCCGAGGACTCCCTCGACATCGATGCGGGTCGTCGATGACGTTAGGTGTATATACCAATATGTGCCACAAGCGCCTGGTGTCACCATTTGTCATTAGACCTTGGTCGATAAATCTCAAAGCCTATTTTATAGAAAACGTTTAAAAAACAATAAATAAATTTCGTTCTGAGATTTTTGGCAAGAATGTCTGGGTGGAAAGCTGGTCATTTTAGCGATAGATATGTATATACATATTGAGCGGCCGTCAGCGCTCGATGTCACTGCCAACAACAAGACCGGAGGCAAGACGCTATGCAACCACTCAAGGGGATCACCGTCCTCGACCTGTCCCGGGTGCTCGCCGGGCCCTACTGCACCGCCATGCTGGCCGACCTGGGCGCCGAGGTGATCAAGGTCGAGTCGGGGCAGGGCGATGACAGCCGTCATATTGCGCCTTACGTCGAGGGCGAAAGCCTGTACTTCTCGATGCTCAATCGTGGCAAGAAGAGCCTGTGTCTGAATCTCAAGGACCCCCAGGACCTCGAGCGTTTTCATCAGCTATGCGAGAGCGCTGACGTGGTGGTGGAAAACTTTCGGCCCGGGGTGACCGAGCGCCTGGGAATCGACGAGGCGACGCTGCGTGCGCGCTACCCCCGTCTCATCTATTGCTCGATCTCCGGCTTCGGTCAGAGCGGTGCCATGCGCGCCAAGCCGGCCTACGACATCATCGCCCAGGCGCTGTCGGGCATGATGGCGGCCACCGGACCCGATGGCGGGATGCCGACCCGCATCGGCGAGTCGCTGGGCGATGTGTGCGCCGGAATGTTCGCCAGCTGGTCGATCGCAGCGGCGTTGTTCGCCCGTGAACGTGACCCCGAGCGCCAGGGCTGCCATCTGGATGTGTCCATGCTCGATTGCCTGTTCTCGATGCAGGTCACCAACCTGGCGCAGTTCGTCGCCAGCGGCCAGGCGCCTTCCCCTATCGGCAACCGCCATCCGCTGTCGGCGCCCTTCGACAGCTTCGAGGCCAAGGATGGCCAGGTGATCATCGCGGTGATCAACAACACGCTGTTTTCTCGCCTGGCCGAGTGCATGCAGGCGCCAGAACTCGCCGAGGATGCGCGCTTTGTCGACGACGAGCAGCGCTGTCTCCACCAGGCCGAACTCAAGTTGCTGATCGAAGACTGGACCGGCCAGTTCACCGTGGAGGAGGTCTGCGCGCGTCTCGATCAGGCGGGAGTGCCGGCGTCTCCGATCTGGAACATCGCTCAGCTTGCCGAATCCCGGCATGCCGAAGACCGCCAGCTGCTGCTCGATATGGGGCACTGGCGCTCGCCGGCCCAACCGGTGTTCTTCAATGGCCGACGGGTCGTCTGCGATCGCCCCGCGCCGACGCTTGGCCAACACAACGCCTGTCTCGAATCACAGCACCTCGACAAGGAGATCGACGCATGAACTTTACCTTCAATGAAGATGACATCGCCTTCCAGGACGCCGCTCACCGCGTCTGTGCTGAGGTGCTCAAGACCAATGCGGCGCGCTACGACGAAACGCGGGAGTTCTGCCGCGAGAGCCTCGACGCCCTGGGCGAGCTGGGCTTTTGGGGCATGAACCTGCCCGAGCAGTACGTTGGTGTGGAAATCTCGAGCATCGCCATGTCGCTGGCGGTGGAAGAGATCGCCTACCACTGCGCGGCCACCTGTTCATCGCTGACTGCTCACTTTCTGGCCACCGACTCGGTACTGATCGGCGCCACCGAGGATCAGAAGCAGACACTGCTTCCCCAGTGTGCCAGTGGCGAGAAGCTGGGCGCCTTCGCCCTGACCGAGCCTGGGGCCGGCTCCAATCCCGCCGAGATGCGCACCCGGGCGGTACGCACCAGCGACGGCTGGCACCTGACCGGCACCAAGCACTACATCACCAACGGCGCCTTCGCCGACTTCCTGGTGGTCTATGCCAAGACCGACCCCGATCAGGGCCACCGCGGCATCTCTGCCTTTCTGGTCAATCGCCACACCGCGGGTCTCGAGTTCTCGAGTCCCGAGAAGACCCTGGGCCTGCGCGGTAGCCATATCTACGAGATCGGCTTCGACTGCGTGCTGCCATTGGATGCCTTGATGGGCGAGGAGGGGGCCGGATTCGCCACCGCCATGGAGGTGCTGGATCGCGGTCGGGTCGAGGTGGCGGCGATGAGCGTCGGTATCTCGCGGGCCGCTCGGGATGCGTCGCTGGCCTGGTCGAAGGAGCGCATCGTCGGTGGCAAGCCGCTGTGCCGGCACCAGGGCATCCAGTGGATGCTGGCCGAGATGCACGCCCAGCTCGAGGCCGCCAAGCTGGTGACCTACAAGGCGGCGGACGCGCGGGACTCCGGTCAGCGTTTCAGCCTGGAGTCGGCGGTGGCCAAGCTGGTGGCCTCCGAGGCGGCAGCCAAGGTCACCGACGCCGCGGTGCAGGTCCATGGTGGCTACGGCTACATCTCCGACCTGCCGATCGAGCGCTACTACCGTGACGCCCGCATCACCCGCATCTTCGAGGGCACCTCGGAGATCCAGAAGATCATCATTGGCCGTGCCATCACCGCCTGACCGCCCAGCAAGGGAGATAGCCCATGAAAATCCTTGTCGCGGTCAAGCGCGTCATCGATCACAACGTCAAGATCCGGGTCAAGCCGGACCACTCCGGCGTGGACCTCACCAACGTCAAGATGGCCCTCAACCCGTTCTGTGAAATCGCCGTGGAGCAAGCGGTTCGCCTCAAGGAGGCCGGCGTGGCCAGTGAGGTGCTGGTGGTCAGTGCCGGGCCGAAGGCGGTGCAGGAGCAGTTGCGCACGGCGCTGGCTCTCGGCGCCGACCGTGCTCTGCACATCGACACCGAGGTCGCGCTGGAATCGCTGGCGGTGGCGCACCTGCTCAAGGCGGTCGTCGAGCAGGAAAAGCCGGAGCTGGTGCTGCTCGGCAAGCAGGCCATCGACAGTGACAACAATCAGACAGGCCAGATGCTGGCCGCCCTCGGCGGCATGCCCCAGGGCACCTTCGCTTCCGACCTGGAGGTAGAGCAGGGCCAGATCAAGGTCACCCGCGAGATCGACGGCGGCCTCGAGACCCTGTCGCTGGCGCTGCCGGCGGTTATCACTACCGACCTGCGCCTCAACGAGCCTCGCTACGCCAAGCTGCCGGACATCATGAAGGCCAAGAAGAAGCCCCTGGCGGTGACCACGCCCGACGCCTTGGGCGTCGACGTCAGCCCTCGGCTCAGGCTCAAGGCGGTCGAGCCGCCGCCCGAGCGGCAGGGCGGCATCAAGGTGGCCTCGGTGGCCGAACTCGTGGACAAGCTCAAGAACGACGCCAAGGTGATCGCATGAAGATTCTGGTCGTGGGGGAACATCACAAAGGACAGCTCGGCGAGGCCACCGCGCGGGTGGTGGCCGCCGCCCGGCAGATCGCACAGACCGCAGCGGACCCAAGTGGCGTCGATATCGACGTGCTGGTAGCCGGTGAGGGTGTCGCGGGCATCGCCGAGGCGGCGGCAAGGCTTGAGGGCGTCAGCCGGGTGCGGCTGGCCGATCAGGCGAGCCTTGCCCATCAACTGGCCGAGCCCATGGGCGATCTGGTGGCGGCGCTGGTCGGGGACTACACCCACGTGCTGGCGGCGGCATCGACCAGCGGCAAGAACGTGCTGCCGCGGGTAGCGGCGCTTGCGGATGTCGCCCAGCTCTCCGAGGTCATCGCGGTCGAGTCCGCCGATACCTTCAAGCGGCCGATCTACGCTGGCAACGCCATCGCCACGGTACAGAGTCTGGACCCGGTCAAGGTCATCACCGTGCGGGTCACCGCCTTCGAGGCGGTGGCCGAGGCCTCAAGCGCAGCACCCATCGAGTCCGTCGACATCGCCATCGTCAATCAGCACTCGCGCCTCGTCGGCGAGACCCGGGCGGTGAGCGAGCGCCCGGAGCTGGGCGCTGCCAGGGTGGTCATCTCCGGCGGTCGCGGCATGGGCAGCGGTGACAACTTTGCCCTGCTCGAAGGTATCGCCGATACCCTTGGCGGCGCCATCGGGGCGTCGCGGGCGGCGGTGGACGCCGGCTTCGTGGCCAACGACCTGCAGGTGGGGCAGACCGGCAAGGTGGTCGCGCCGGAGCTGTACATCGCGGTGGGTATCAGCGGCGCCATCCAGCACCTGGCAGGGATGAAGGACTCGAAGGTCATCGTCGCCATCAACAAGGACGAGGAGGCGCCGATCTTTCAGGTCGCCGACTACGGTCTTGTCGCGGACCTGTTCCAGGCACTGCCCGAGCTGGACCAGGCACTGGCCGAGCGCTGACGCGGCTGACCACAGTTCCGTGCTTAACGGCGCTGGCCATTCAACCCCTGAATATCATCCATCCCGCGGGCGCCGATGACGGCGCCGGCACCACCGAGCATCGCCCCCGCGGGCGGTGCTCATCGCAAGCCCCACTGGAGACACAACATGAACAATCCCAAGGTGGCAGCCCCTCCACGCAGCGCTGGCGTGACCTCGCTGGTCGGCAGCCTGATTGGCCTTTGCATCTTCTTTTTCCCCTTCCCGACGGCAGATGGCGCGCTGAAGATCCCGCTGGTGATCATCATCGACTATCTGAAGTCTTCGCTCGGCGGGGCCCTCGAGTATCTGACGCTTGGCCTGGTCGCCCTGTTGTGTGTGACCTGGCTGCTGTCACGCCTGGTGGCTTCCTCCGGGGCGCCGTCTCCATGGCGCCAAGCCGTCGCCGCCTACCATGAGAAGGATGGCACGATGACCGGGCTGACCTTCCTGCTGGCGGCGGTGTTCACCTTCATGCTGGTGTTCCAGATCGGGCCCGACTGGCTGCTGCACAAGGATGTCGGTGGGCTGGCGCTGTACCTGGGGGGCAGCGTCTTTCTGACCGTGGCCATCGCCGGCCTGTTTGTGCTGTTTCTGACCGAGTTCGGCTTCCTGGAATTTGTCGGCACCCTGATGGAGCCCTTGATGCGTCCGCTCTATCGTCTGCCGGGCAAGTCTGCGGTGGACGCGGTTGCCTCCTTCGTCGCCGCCCCGGCGGTGGGCATCTTCATCACCAACAAGCTCTATCTGGAAGGCCACTATACTCAGCGGGAGTCGGCCAGCATTGCCACCAACTTCAGTATCTGCAGCCTGGGCTTCTTCGCCCTGCTGGCGTCCATCGGCGGCATCATGGCTTACCTGCCGCACATGATCATCGTCTCCTTCATCATCAACTTCACCCTGGCGGCGCTGATGGTCAGGATTCCGCCGTTGTCGCGCAAGCTCGACGTCTACCATCAGGGCAACACCCAGACGGCTCAGGATCTTGAGGTTTCCAGTGATGGACACATCCTGGCCCGGGCCTGTGGCGCCGCCGCCGAGCGCGCCTCCCAGACCCGGCTCGATGTGTTCTACAAGGGCTTCTGGGAGGCCATCACTTTTGCCCAGAAGATCGTCGCCTACATCCTGGCCATCGCCACCCTGGCGCTGCTGCTGGCGATCTACACCCCGGTATTCGACTACCTGGGCGTGCTGGTGGAGCCGTTGATCTCTGCGCTTCAGCTGCCGGATGCCGGCGCCATTGCCCCCACCGTGCTGGTGTCGATCGCCGAGATCGCGCTGCCGGCGATCATCATCTCCGGCGCCGACGTCGACCCCATGGCGGTGTTCTTCGTGTGCACCCTGTCGTCGGTGCAGATCATCTTCTTCACCGAGAGTGCCAACGCCATGCTGGAGTCGGACATCCCGCTGACGGTGCGTGACCTGGTCGTGGTGTTCCTGCTGCGCACCCTGGTGGCCATGCCCATGGTGGCGCTGGCGACCCACCTGCTTTTCTAGCCTAACCCTGTTGTGCCGCCCATTGGCGCTTCCGTCCTCCGTCGGCAGCGCCTTTTTCATGTCGGGCGCAAGGCGCAGGCCATACGTTAGGGTGGGGATAGGCGAGGCTGCCGGCGTGGTGCAGTCGATGGCTTTGCAAGAAAACCGAAAACTGATTGCGCCGCTTGCCGGCTTATCGTCGGCACAGGGCTGCACTAGCATGGGGGAAAACATGTCGCCGCACCGTTATCCGGTGACCGGCGCCGCCAGGAGATTGCCATGAAGACGATATTGATCACCGGGTCCACCGATGGGATTGGCCTTGCCACCGCCAGCGAGCTGGCGCGCCAGGGCCATCGCGTCATCCTGCACGGACGCAACCCGGACAAGCTCGCGGCGGCCCGTGAGCAGCTGGCTGTGATCTCGCAAGGCGAGGTGCCCGCAGGGCATGTCGCCGACCTATCACGCCTGGCCGAAGCGGCGGCGCTGGCGGCGGAGGTCGAGCAGAGCGATGAGCGCATCGATGTGCTGATCAACAACGCCGGGGTCTACCGCACCCCGGACACCCGCACCGCAGACGGCCTCGATGTGCGATTTGCGGTCAATACCCTGGCGCCCTATGTGCTGGCCCGTCGCCTGGCGGCTTTGCTCGGAGACAAGGGGCGGGTGGTCAATCTGGCTTCTGCCGCCCAGGCGCCGGTGTCGCTGGCGGCGCTTGCCGGCACCGCCGACGCCGACGGTGACTTCGACGCCTACGCCCAGAGCAAGCTGGCGCTGATCATGTGGACCCGCGACCTGGCCGCCAGGTCCAGTGCCGGTGATCCCATGGTAGTGGCGGTCAACCCCGGCTCCTTGCTGGCCAGCAAGATGGTCAAGGAAGGCTTTGGCGTGGCCGGCAACGACCTGTCCATCGGCGTCGACATCCTGGTAAGGGCAGCATTGTCCGAGGAGTTCGATAACGCCGGCGGCCAGTACTATGACAACGATGGCAAGGGCTTCTCGTCACCGCATGCCCACGCCATGGACGATGGCCGGTGCCAGGGTGTGGTAGAAACTCTGGAGGACACACTCGCGCGGCTGGCCTAACCCGTTGCCACGAACGAGAGTGCCCTGGCCAGTCGTGTTTAGCCTTGAGCAAGCTCGAGGACGGTGTCGGTCAGGGTTCGGACGGCCACTGCGGCATCGTCCTTCTCGACATGTTCGTCCGGGTGATGACTGATGCCGTCCCGACAGGCGACGAACAGCATCGCAGCAGGGCACAGGTTGGCCAGGTGGATGGCGTCATGAAAGGCGCCAGACACCAGTCGGGGGGCTTTGGTGGCGTACGTCTCAAGCTTCTGTTCAAGTGATGCCAGGATGGCCGAATCGAAGGTGACCGGTGCGATCGAGGACAATCGTTCCAGCGTGGCCGGACAGCCCTGCCAGTGAGTCGCTGCCAGGGCGGCAAAATCGTCGTCGATGGCTGCCAGTACTGAGCCATCGGGGTGGCGCAGATCGACCGTGAAGGTGACCTCGTCGGCGATGGTATTGATCGAGTCTGGTGCCACGCCGAACTTGCCGATGGTGAAACGTACCTGCGAGCCCCGCCGGTTGACGCAGTTCTCCAGCTCCCTGATCAGGGCATGTGCCCCCATCACTGCGTCTCGTCTCATGTCCATGGGCGTTGTGCCGGCGTGGTTGGCACGTCCCTGGAGGCGAAAGCGGTACCAGTTGACACCCTGAATACCAACGACCACACAGGCGGGAAGTTGGCCTGCATCCAGCACGGGACCTTGCTCGATATGCAGCTCCAGGTAGGCCGATGGTGAAAAGGGGGATTCTCGCTTGGTCGACCCCCGGGCTTCCATGGCCTCTAGACAAGGGGCCAGGGCTTGTTCGAATGACACTCCGGCATCATCGCGTGACGCCATGATCGCTGCGATGTCTCTAACCCCCGCGAACCACGCAGACCCCGGTGTTCCCGGGGCGAAACGGGCGCCTTCCTCGTTGGTCCAGCTCACCACTTCGACAGGGCACTCGAGCGTGATGTCCTGTTCGTGCAGTGTGCGCAGCACGGCGAGGCCTGCGATGACGCCCAGCGCCCCGTCGTAGATTCCCCCTCGAGGCTGACTGTCCAGATGGCTGCCGATCAACAGCGGCGGGAGCTCCGGGGAGCGCCCCTCTCGGCGCAGGTAGAGGTTGCCGATGGGGTCGTGGAAGGCGCTCGCGCCGAGGGAAGCCGCCTCTTGCATCAGCCACAGACGTGCCTCGATGTCGCTTTCGTCCAGTGCCAGGCGGCCGAGGCCGCCTTCGGGTAGCGCGCCGATGCGCGCCTGGGTCTGAACGTCCTGCCAGAAGCGATCGATATCGACCTCTCGCCCTAATGTGCTGTGCTGTTGCATTGTGCTCGTCTCAATAGATGAGTGAGGGCAGCCAGGTGCTGAACCAGGGAACATAGCTGATGACAATCAACGCCAGCAGCATCATGGCTATGAAGGGCAGGCACGCCTTGAACACTTCCTGCAGTGACATCTTCGAGATGGACATGGCCACGAAAAGATTCAGCCCGACCGGGGGAGTGATCATTCCCACCGAGAAGTTGATCAGGGTGATCACGCCAAAATGCACGGGGTCGACGCCGACCTGCTCGGCGATAGGCTGAAGGAGAGGGGACAGCACGATGATGGCCGAGGCACTGTCGAGGAAGAAGCCTGCGACGATCATCACCACATTGAACAGCGCCATGACCTGAATGGGATCGTCGGTCAGTGATAGCACCTGACTGGCCAGCTGGGTTGGCGTACCGGTGATCGCCAGCAGCCATGAGAAGGCAGAGGCGCCGGCAGTGATCAGCAGCAAGGTCGCAGAGGTCAAGCCAGAGCTTCTCAGGGTGGCGACCAGCTCCCGGGGACCAATGGTTCGATACACGACCATGCCGATGAAGAGTCCGTAGACGCAGGCCACCGCGGCCGACTCCGTGGGGGTGAAGACGCCGCTGTAGATGCCGCCCAGCAGAATAAAGGGGAGCCCCAGGCCCCAGGCTGCCGCCTTGAAGGCACGCAGGATCTCGCCCAAAGAGGGAATCGGCGCACGCGCATAGCCCTTGAGGCTGGCGTAGACCATGCAGTAGCCGATCAACAGAGAGGCGATCAGGATGGCCGGCAGCAACCCCGCAGCGAATAGCTGACCCACCGAGGTGCCAGTCACCGAACCATAGATGATCAAGGCGATACTGGGGGGCACGATCGGGCCAAGGGTGCCGGCCGTGGCGATCAGGCCAATGGCGAAAAGCCGGTTGTAGCCTGCCGCGACCAGGGCGGGAAACATGATGGTGCCGATGGCCACCACGGTGGCTGGGCTGGAACCTGAGATGGAGCCAAAGAACAGGCATGACAGCACGGTGGCCGCTGCGAGTCCTCCGGGCACCCAGCCGACCAGTGCCTTGGCCAGGTTGATCAGGCGGTCGGACAGCCCGCCGATACGCATCAATTCGGCGGCTAGAATAAAGAAGGGGATCGCCATCAGCGAGAAGTTGTTCATGCCCGTGAACATGCGCATGGGAACAATCAGCGCACTGGTCGAGCCGAACAGCTCAATTGCGACAAAAACGGCGAGTGAGAGTGCGGCGAATATCGGTAGACCGAGCAACAACACCGCGAAGAAGATTGGCAGAAGCGCCGTAATCATGGGAGTCTCCTGGTTAGACGAGCTTGTCTGCCTCTGCGGCGAGTTGTTCAGCGTGGCTCATGGGGGGGCTCGACCACATCGTCTGCAAGAGTCCAAGGTAACGGATGATCAGCAGCACTCCCGAGATACCGATCGGCAGGTAGAACCATGCCATCGGCAGTCTCAGGGCTGCCGTCAGCTGTCCGCGATCCATGGTCTTTCCGAATAGCTGGAACCCGTAGAAGACCATGAATCCGGCGAAGATGATGCCGAGTACCGCCGAGACCAGATGCAACAGGCGATTGACCCTGGGCGAGGCGATGGCATTGAGCACATCGACCGAGATATGAGCGCCGTGTCGCACCCCCATGCTGGCACCGACGAAGCTCATGCAGATGATGGAATAGATGACAACTTCCTCGGCCCAGAACAGCGAGCTGTTGAAGCCATAACGATAAACCACCTGAACCGCCGTAATGACGGTCGCGATCGACATGAACGCGACCATCGAAACGCTCTCCAGGCGATCAATCGCTGCATTCAGCGTCTTGATCATCGGAGCTCTCTCTTAGTATTCGATACCGACGACGTCGTAGACCTTGTGCAGCAGTTCCGGCGTCACCACGTCTTCGTAGTCCTCGTGTACCGGCATGCTGGCCTCGACAAAGGCTTGGCGAGCCTCATCGCTGATCTCGTTGATGGCGATCTCGTCCTTGATCTCGGACATGATCACTTCCTCGTCCTCGAGCGTCATCTGGCGTGAGGCATCGCGACCGTTGTCGAAGGCTTCGAGCATGACCTGCTGGAGGTCTTCGGGCAGGGATTCCCAGGCATCCTTGTTCATGACGGCGGCGTAGGCGTGGTAGGCATGGCTGGTCAGTGACAGGTAGTCCTGAACCTCGTGGAAGCGCATGGTGTAGATATTGGCCAGCGGGTTTTCCTGTCCTTCTACCACGCCTTGCTGCAAGCCGTTGTAGACCTCGGTGAACGCCATCGCAGTGGCGTTTGCGCCATAGTTCTCGTAGGTCGAGATGATGATCGGGGCCTGCATGGTGCGCATGCGAATGGCGTCGAGGTCTTCGGGGGACTCGATGGCACGGATGTTATTCGTCATATGGCGAAAACCCGCGCCCCAGAAGTTGAAGGCATGCATGCCATCATCTTCGAGGGTGTCGAGGATTTCCCGTCCCACGTCGCCATCAAGCACCGCTTCCATGTCATCGTAGGTCGAGATCAGGAAAGGCAGGTCAAGAATCTGCAGGCGGGGTTCGAAGTTGCCCAGGGTTGCGGTGGGGGGGATGCCGATATCCACCAGCCCCATCTGGATCTGTTCGATGATTTCGACATCGCCACCGACCTGGGCGGCGGGCAGCACATTGATGCTGATACGGCCGTCGGAGTTCTCCTCCACCTCCTTCTTGAAGGCGAGGGCGGCCTTGCCATTGGGCGTGTCTTCAATCAACACATGGGCAAAGGAAAAGGTGTAGTCGGCGGCCAGGCTCTGGCCGGAGATGGAGGCTGCGGCGATGGCCAGGGGCAGGGCCAGCTTCAGGGACATTTTCATGGATGGTTCCTTTTTTGTCGTGGTTGTTGTCGTAGTTGTTGTTGTGGTCGGTACAACGCGATGAAAATGGTGGAGCACCATCGGGGATGGCTGAGTAAGACCTGGTGCTTCGATTCAGCGAGCCAGTGCATCGAGTGTTGCCGCCAGTGGAGTGTCGCTGGCCAGCAATATCGACAGGACAATTCGCGCCTTGCGTGCGCCAAGCCCGCTGACCGGCAGTGCGCCTGCCTGACACAGATCGACAAGGCTTCCCGAGAATTCGTAGCTCTGGTGGAGCGGGCCTGACAGGCAACTGCTCGTGACCAGTACAGGAAGTCCTTGCGAGCTGGCATCACGAACAGCCGGCATCCAGTCGGGAGGGACATGGCCTCTACCCAGGGCGTCGATGACGATGCCGGCGGCGCCGTTGTCGATGGCGCATTCGAGCAGTGCGGGGCTGGCGTCGAGGTAGGCGGGAACGATGTCGACGCGAGGAAGTTGTGCCTGCAAGGGCAACTCGAAGACCTGGTGATCGACGGGGCGCTGCAGCAGGTGGACGTTCTCTCCATCCACTCGGCCAACGGGGCCAGCGGCAGGCGCGGCAAAGCCGTCCAGCTGATAGGTCGAGACCTTGCGTACCTGCCGAGCCGCGAACAACGACTGGTTGAACACGACCAGTGTGCCCAGTCCACGTGCCTGCTCGTCGGCGGCCACCCGGATGGCGTCGGCCAGATTGGTGAAAGCGTCCGTCCCGGCCTGGTGTGGCGGTCGCTGGGAGCCAGTCACCACGACAGGCTTGTGCGACGGCAGGGTCAGATCGAGGAAGAACGCCGTGTCTTCCAGGGTATCGGTGCCGTGGGTAATCACGATGCCTTGCACGCCTGGGTCGGCCATGGCGTCCAGGCAACGCTGGTGCAACGCTACAAGGTCGGCACGGCTGATGGCGTTGCTTGGCTTTTGCAGGACCGAAACCACGTCGACGCGATCGCGGAGCGCTTCGGGTAGCGCAACGCTTGCCAGCAAGGCGTCGCCTGGGAGCGCACCGGACAGACTGCGCCCGGAGCTATCCAGGGCACTGGCAATGGTGCCTCCGGTGGTCATCACCAGAATACGGGGTAGGGAGGACATGTTCGCGTCTCGTTGTTGTTGTCATAAGACATCAGATGTCTGTCATCATGCTAGACTCAAGGTTGCTGTCCAGGCAAGTCCTGGCGCTCAAAAAGTAATGATAAAACCGATAAAAATAGATTTTCGTCGCGGCCGTCTTGTGTCGATGCGCAGATTGGTTGGATATTTTCTGTCGCTGACCGCTTTTGACGTGTTACCCAGCCGCGCCACGCCAAGTTCGAAACGCATCAACAAGGATAAAGCCAATGGATCTCTTCGGGAGTTCAATCGACCGCCAGTCGGTCGCGGTGCAGCTGCTCGAGCGCATCAAGACGGCGCTGATCGCCGGTGAGCTCAAGCCAGGAGACTATCTGCCTTCGGAGACGGAATTGACCCATAGCCTGGGAATCGGCAAGTCCAGTGTGCGCGAGGCGATCAAGATGCTGCAGGCGATCGGCATCGTCGAGGTCAAGCGGGGGCAGGGGACGCTGATTCGCAAGGAGCCCGGAGAGCCGCTGGTCGATCCGATGGCATTTGGCATGATCCTGGCCAGAGGCATGACCCGTGACGTTCTGGAGTTTCGCAAGATGTTTGAACCCGCCTATACGCTGCAGGCGATGGACAATGCCACGCCCGAGGATCATGAGGCGATTGGCGCTGCCATTGACGCGCTCGAGGCAGCCATTGCCAATGACGAGCAGACCGCTTGCCACGACACGGCCTTTCATCGCGCGATCCTGGCCGCCACCCACAACCCCATGACGATTCGTGTCGGCGAGACGCTGATTCAACTGGTCGAGGCCGGCCTCGAGACGTCGATGCAGACCTTGCCTGAGGTGGCGCTCAAGGACCACAAGGCGATCTACGCGGCTTTCCAAGCGGGCGACGAGACGGCCGTCAGGGCCGCGATTGAGGTCAGTAGCCAAAGCTGGGAAACCACCCTGACCTATCTGGAAGGTACAGAAGGCCGCTGATCGACGTTCGGCGTCCTCGGCTTGCAGTCTGCCTG
Source organism: Halomonas sp. H10-59 (assembly GCF_040070555.1). Classification (NCBI taxonomy): domain Bacteria; kingdom Pseudomonadati; phylum Pseudomonadota; class Gammaproteobacteria; order Oceanospirillales; family Halomonadaceae; genus Halomonas; species Halomonas sp. H10-59. The sequence continues at coordinate 3,394,539 of NZ_CP098828.1, read as the reverse complement.
GACCAGGGTCGACACCCGCAGCGGCCGTTACTGACACGCCGTCGTGAGCAGAAGGCCAGGCAGGAAGCGTCCTGCTCGAACCAGACCTGGATGCCTCGACCGGGGACGAGCCTGGCGCGCGCCTGCCCAGCCCCGCTACAAGATAAAGCCCCCGCTCACCGTGAATGCGAGCGGGGGCTTTTGGTTGCCTGCTGTTGGTGACGGCTCAGGTGGTCTGAAATTCGCCGCTGGAGGTGGTCGTTTTCTCGGCGGGCGGGGTCGTGCGCCAGATGGCGATATTGGCGTAGCCGTAGAACAGCGAGATGGCGATGACCAGCATGTGATACCAGAGGAAGGGCAGGTAGGCCATGGTGGACACGCCGAGGGTGGTGGCCATGAACACGCCGCCATCGGTCCAGGGCACCATCGGGGTGGTCACGGTGCCACCGGCTTCGGCGTTGCGCGACAGCACCCGACGATCGATGCCCTGATCATCGTAGTTCTTCTCGGTGATGGTGCTGGCGGTGATCAGCGAGACGTAGGCGGCGCCCCCGAAAAAGTTGCCGAAGAAGCCACCGAGCATGGTCGACAGGGTCAGCCGGCCCGGGTTGTTGGCCCAGCGCAGGAAGCCGTTGCTGATCGCCTTGAGGATGCCGACCCGGTCCATCAGGCCACCGAGGCCCAGGGCGAAAAGGATCAGTGCCACCACGCCGAGCATCGACTGGATGCCGCCGCGATTGAGCAGTGTATTGAGGAATTCCACATCCGAGGCCATGGCGTTGCCGTCATAGGCGATGCGAATGGCATCGACCGGAGACACGTCCTGGGCCCACCAGGCGCAGATGCTGCCCAGCACGGCGCCGAAGGTGATTACCGGGATGGCGGGGAATCGGCGCGTCAGCAGGCCGATCACAATCACCGCCGGCAGCAACAGCCAGGGGCTGATGGTGAAGTGGGTCTCCAGCGCCTGCATGGCGACAGTGGCACGGGAGGTGTCGACGTCGCCGTCGATAAAGAAGAAGCCGACCACCAGAAACAGCACGCCGGCGATCAGGATTGCCGGTGCACTGACCAGCATCATCGAGCGGATATGGTCGATCAGGTTGACCTTGCACAGCGAGGCGGTCATCACGGTGGTATCGGACAGCGGAGACATCTTGTCGCCGACGTAGGCACCGGAGATCACCGCGCCGGCGACCAGCGGCAGCGGGATGCCGAAGCTGTGGCCGATGCCCATCATGGCGACACCGGCAGTGCCTGCGGTACCGAAGGAGGTACCGGTGGCCAGCGAGGTGAGGGCACAGATGATGAAGGCAGCGAACAGGAAGATCTGCGGGTCCATCACCGTCAGACCGTAGTAGATGATGCTCGGCACGATGCCACCGGCGATCCAGGTGCCGATCAGGGCGCCGACGGTAGTCAGCACCAGTACGGCTTCCATGCCGTTGTGAATGCCGTTGATCAGTCCTTCCTGCATGCTGGCGTAGCGGATCTTGAGCCTGACGCCCAGCGCCATGACCAGAAACCAGGAGGCGAACAGGGCAAGCTGGATGGGCAGGCCAAGGACATTGATGCTCAAGAACATGATGGCGATGAAGCCGATCATGACGGCCAGTACCTCGGCCATGCCGGGTAGGCGGATGGGGGTGGAAGACGACGTCATGGGATCTCCTTTGGTGTTGTTGTGGGTTCTGCGGTGCAGGGGCCGAGCGGTCATGCTCAGAAGCGCTCGAGCCGATAGGGCGACAGTGGCGGGAGTGGCGATAGTGGCGGGAGTGACACCGGACCGGATCCGGTCGCTGGGCCCGTCCGCCCCGTCGCCAGGCGGGCGACAAGCTGTGCCGTAACAGCGGCCTGGGTCAGTCCCAGGTGGTGGTGGCCGAAGGCCAGCAGCACGCGGCCGTCCCGGGCGCTGTCGATGATCGGCAGCGAATCGGGAAGGGAAGGGCGAAAGCCCATCCAGGGCTTGGCATCGGTGGCGTCCAGGTCGTGCTCGAACAGACCCTGGCTCAGGCGGTGGAGCTGCCAGGCGCGGGCCATGTTGGGGGGGCGCTTGAGGCCGGCGAATTCGACAGTGCCGGCCAGGCGCAGGCCGTCACTCATCGGCGTCATGATGAAGCGGCGCTCCAGCGAGGTGACCGCCACCGGCAATCGGTGTCGCTCTGCCGGCAGCATCAGGTGATAGCCACGCTCGGTATCCAGTGGCACACGGCGACCGCTGAGTTCGGCGGCCAGGCGGGCCGAGTGGGCGCCGCAGGCCAGCAGTACCCGTTCACAGTCCAGCGCCCCAGAATCGGTCTGGAGGCTGACGCCCTGGCCATGGACACGGGCAGTGCGTACCTCTGCCGTGGCGAAGGTAACGCCTTCCTGGCGGGCGGCGTCGACCAGGGCAGCGGTGATGGCGGCGGGGGCGACCACATGAGCGGTGGCGGGGAAGAATAGGCCACCACGGAGCTTGGCCGAGAGGGACGGCGCGAGCTCGCGTATGGCGTCGCCCGACCAGGATTCGAGGGCTACGCCCTGGGCCGACATGGCGGCGGCCAGCTGGTCGATCCGGGGCTTTGATTGGTCCTGCTCATAGACCAGCAGCGAGCCGTCTTCCTTCATCAGATGGCGACCATCGATCGAATCGAGCAGCTTGCGCCAGGCGTCCAGGCTGGCCTCGTTGAGGGCACGAATCCCGGCCACGCTGTTGGCGTAGGGGGCAGAGCGCAGGTTCAGCAATAGACGAGTGAACCAGGGCAGGGCGCGGGGCAGGTAGCGCCAGTCCAGTCGCAGCGGCCCCATCGGATCACGCAGCATGGCGGGAAGCTGCGTCAGGATCGAGGCGTCGGCGATGGGAAAGACCTGCTCGGTGGCCATATGCCCGGCGTTGCCGTATGACGCCCCCATGCCGGGAGCCTGACGATCCAGTACCTGCACCGAAAAGCCCTGGCGGCGTAGCTCGAGTGCGCAGGCGAGGCCGATGACGCCAGCACCGATCACGGTAATGCGCGTGTCGCCGGGTTGGCGGTCTTGTCGCGAGCCGGGTGAACCCATGGTTTGCCTCTGCAGCGTTTGTCTTTGTCGATTGTATAAAATATAAGATAGGTGCCCTTTCGGATCAATAGGGTCGATATTCAACGTTGGCGTTATCCGCTGGACGGTCTGCATGGGCGACGCATTGAGGAGGAGCGCATGAACGACGCGCTGGGGCCGGAGCGCAAAGGAATGCGCCGTGTTCGGAGCGCAGAAAACGTGCCAAGGGGATGGAGCGTCAGGACGGTGCGTTCAGGGCAGGGCCTTGAACAAGCCAGCGCAGGAGGAAACCTTGATGACAGGCGGCTGGCGCCGACGGGGGCGATAACGCCCCTGGCAGGCCAAGGGCGACGACAGCGAAAGCGGGCAGCTCATCCGCGGATGTTCAGGGGGCTATGGCGTTGACGCCAGGGTTCTAGCGAGTCGGCGCCCGCAAGGCGCCGACAGGGTAAGCACAAGGGGAGGGATGGCGCTTCAGTCGGCGTCGCCGCGCTGGGCGCGTTCTTCGAGCAGGGTCACGATGCCTTCACAGGCTTCCTGAATATGGCGCTGGAGCAATTCGCAGGCCTCGTCGGCCTTGCCCTGACGGGCGAAGTCGAGCAGCCCATGGTGTTCGCGCTCGGCCTTTTCGATCTCCTGGGTGTAGAGCAGTTGCATGCGGATGTAGCGATCCGACTTGGTGTTGAGTTGACTGATCAACGCCAGGGTTTCGGGCAACCTGGCCGGTGCATAGAGGGCCTGGTGGAAGGCGAAATTGTACTCGCTCCAGTTGTCGATCTCGCCGCCGCTGTTCAGGGCATCGTCGTACTTCTCGAGGATGCGCTCTGCCTTGAGCAGGTCGTCTTCCGTCAACTCGCTGATGGCATGGCGCAGGACGTAGGTCTCGAGCAATACTCGCAGGTCGAACAGTTCGCGAATCTTGGCGACCGACAGTTCGGTGGTAAAGGCACCGCGGTGGGCATGGAACTCGACCAGCCCTTCGGACTCCAGGGTCAGCAGGGCTTCGCGCACGGGAATACGGCTGACGTCATAGTCCTTTGCCAGGGCATCCTGGCGCAGCTGGGTTCCCCCCTGGAACTCTCCGCCCAGGATACGCCTGCGCAGGTCATCCGCGACGAACTGTGCGCGTGTCTTGAAAGTCGCCATAGCCTCTCTCTGCCCATCGGATGTTATTGCACACTGTATACAAACCGCGATGAATGTCCATGGGCAGGCGGCGGCCCCAGGGGCCGCCGCCTGGGCAAGGGACCTGATTCAGGCCTCGCGCTTGCCGTCGATGAGGCGGCCAAGGGCCCAGGGGTTGTCGTCGCGCAGTGCCTGGGGCAACAGCGATTCGGGCAGATCCTGATAGCACACCGGGCGCAGGAAGCGCTGGATCGCGGCGCTGCCCACCGAGGTGGTACGGGCATCGGAGGTGGCGGGGAAGGGGCCACCATGCACCATGGCATGGCATACCTCGACCCCGGTTGGCCAGCCGTTGACCAGGATACGTCCGGCCCGGCGTTCGAGGATCGAAAGCAGGCCGCGGGCCGTCTCGGTATCGCCGTCGTCCATCTGCAAGGTGGCGGTCAGCTGGCCCTCGAGACCTTCGGCCAGCGCCTTGACCTCACTTATGTCGGCACACTCCAGCACCAGGGACGTCGAACCGAATACCTCGGCCTGTAGTGCTTCGTCGCCGAGAAAGTCGCTGGCCGTGGCCACGAAGAGACCCGCCTGACACTGATTGACACCTTCGCCTTGCGGCCCACGTGCGATTTCTCGGACCTTGTCGCTGTCGCCAAGGGTCTCTACGCCCTGGGTGTAGGCGTCATGAATGCCCGGGGTCAGCATGGTCTGGGCGCCCGCGGCCTTGACGGCTTCGGCGGCCGACTCGATGAAGGCGTCCAGGGCCTCGCCCTTGACCGCGATCACCAGCCCCGGGTTGGTGCAGAACTGTCCGGCGCCCATGGTCAGTGAGCCGACAAAGGCCTCGCCGAGGTCCTTGCCGCGGGCCTTGAGCGCCTCGGGCAGCAGGAATACCGGGTTGATCGAGCTCATCTCTGCGTAGAAGGGGATGGGGTCCGGTCGGCGCTGGGCGCTTTGCCACAGGGCCATGCCGCCAGAGCGAGAGCCGGTGAAGCCGGCTGCCTTGATTCGGCGGTCCTCGACCAGCGCCTGGCCTACCACGCGGCCGGAGCCGAAGATCAGCGAAAACACGCCTTCGGGCAGCTCGCACCGGGCCACCGCCCGTTGTACTGCGCGGCCGACCAGCTCCGACGTGCCGGGGTGGGCCGAGTGAGCCTTGACCACCACCGGGCAGCCAGCGGCCAGGGCCGAAGCGGTGTCGCCGCCGGCCACCGAGAAGGCCAGCGGAAAGTTGCTGGCACCGAACACCGCGACAGGCCCCAGGGCGATCTGACGCTGACGCAGGTCGGCACGGGGCATGGGCTGGCGTTGTGGCTGGGCAGGGTCGATGCGAACGTCGAGCCATTCGCCCGCGCGTACGGTGTCGGCAAACAGTCTGAGTTGTCCGCAGGTGCGTCCGCGCTCTCCGGCAAGGCGGGCCTGGGGCAGGCCGGTTTCCTGCATGGCGCGCTCGATCAGCGCATCGCCGAGTGCCTCGATTTCCGATGCGATGGTCTCGAGAAAACGGGCGCGTGTCTCGAGCGTGGTTTCGCGGTAGTCATCGAAGGCGGCCTCTGCCAGGGCGCAGGCGCGCTCCACCTCGGCCTGGCTGCCGCCCGGGTAGGCCGGCTCCAGGCGCTTGCCGGTGGCGGGGTCGATGGCGTGGATCGGCGCCTGGCTGCCAGTCACGGCGTCCTGTCCGATCAGCATCTTGCCTTCCAGTGTCATTTGACTCTCCTGTCGAGGGGGAAGTGCGGGAAGCAGCATGGGCGAAAGGGGGGGGGTGCCAACGCCCCTGTCGCCCATGCCGAAAACAACAGGAGGCCCGGCGTCGAGCGAGCCTCCCCGGTGGTTTCAGGACATATCGGGCTTCAGGACAGGTCGAGCGAGGCTGACCAGCCGGCGTACCAGGTGCGGAAGAGGTCGTACTGGGTCTCGACGTAGCGACGCTGGGCATCACTGAGGGCGTCGCTCTCGTTGAAGTGCAGGCGATACTCTTCGTCACCGTTGAGCACCATCAGGTGCTTGTAGTAGAGCACCAGGTCGGCACCTTCATCGAAGGAGGACAGCACCCCCAGGGCCTGCTCGAGTTCCTGGGCCCGGCGGCGGGCCTCGACATCGCCCTTGGCAGCCTTCTTGCTGAGGGCCACCAGCGTCAGCACCTCGTGGGGCAGGGCGTTACCGATGCCGGTGATGGCGCCGGTGGCGCCGCAGTTGACGAAGCCATGGAAGACGGTGGTGTCGACGCCGACCATCAGGGTGACCTGATCATCCTGGGAGGTGATGTGCTCGGCGGCGTAGCGCAGGTCATCGGCGCCACCGAATTCCTTGAAGCCGATCAGGTTGGGATGCTGGCGACGCAATTCGAAGAACAGGTCGGCGCGGGTGGCAAAGCCATAGTAGGGGCTGTTGTAGATGACCGCGGGGAGGTCCGGCGCGGCGTCCAGGATCGCGGCGAAGTGTGCCTTCTGGGCGGTCACCGAGGTGCCGCGAGACAGCACCCGAGGAATCACCATGAGTCCATGGGCGCCGACCTTGGCGGCGTGGGCAGCGTGGGATACCGCTTCGCGGGAATTGACCGCGCCGGTGCCGACGATGGTGGGGATGCCGGCTTCCACCAGGCGGGCGACGCCTTCCTGGCGCTGGGCCTCGGTCAGCAGCGGCCAGTCGCCCATGGAGCCACAGTAGACCACGCCGCTCATGCCGGCCTCGATCAGTTCACGGCCCTTGGCGACCAGGGCGTCGAAGTCGGGCTGGCGGTCCTTGGTGCACGGGGTCATCAGGGCGGGGATGCAGCCGGTGAAGATATTGTCGTTCATGTCGGGTCCTTGAGTGGGACGGTGTCACGGGGTCAGGGAGGCGCCGCCCTTCTTGGGCAGCCGCCGGTGGGTAAAAACGTCAATGGCCGTCGTCGGGTACTGGGGCGCCAGCCGCTGGGGCTTCAGCCGCCGATGCCCCAGGCGAAGGGGTCTTGCTCGTCGATCAGCAGGGTGCTGTCGGCGCTCATGAAGGCGCGTCCGGTGATGCTGGGGCGAATCTGATCGCCCTGCCATTCATAGCTCGCCTCGAACAGGCCGCCGCAGACGCTGGCCTGGCGCCAGCGTTCGCCGGGAGCGAGCTTGCCGTCGGCGGCTAGGCACGCCAGCTTGGCGCTGGTGCCGGTACCGCAGGGGGATCGGTCGTAGGCCTTGCCGGGGCACAGCACGAAGTTGCGGCTGTCGGCCTCGTCGTCATCGGCGAACAGCTCGATGTGGTCGATTTCGCCACCGTCATCGCCGGTGAAGCCCTGGCCTGCAAGCGCCTGACGAATGGCCCAGGTATAGCCGGTCAAGGTCTCCACATTGTTCAGGGCGATGCGCTGGCCATGGTCGCTGACCAGAAAGAACCAGTTGCCGCCCCAGGCAATGTCGCCATGGACCATGCCGTGGCCGGGCACTTCCACCGCGACCTGCCGGCGGTAGCGGTAGGAGGGGACGTTGCGTACGGTCACGGCACCGTCGGCATGCAAGGTCGCCTCGACCTGGCCCACCGGCGTGTCGATGCGGTGGTCGCCGGGGCTGAGGTGGCCCAGGTGATGCAGCGAGGCGACCAGGCCGATGGTGCCGTGACCGCACATGCCCAGGTAGCCGGCGTTGTTGAAGAAGATCACCCCGCAGGTTGCGTCCGGAGATACCGGCTCACAGTAGAGTGCGCCGACCAGCACGTCGTGGCCGCGGGGTTCCAGCATCACCGCGCGGCGCCAGTGGTCGTGTCGGTCGCGCAGACAGTCGCGTTTCTCGGTCATGGTGGCGCCGGCAAGCGTCGGAAAGCCGTCCATGACCAGGCGCGTGGGCTCGCCGGCGCTGTGGGAATCGATGACGTGTACGCGTTGCATGGAGTACCCCGGTTTGTTGTCGGTTGTGGTGATCGACGATCATCTGGGCGTCGTTGATCAGGTTTTATATTTTATACAATCTTCAAGAGGCGTTGTGAAGTCATCAAAGAGGATTCTTTGCGGGGGCTGGCGCGAGCAGGAAGAGCGGCAGGCACAGGAAAGACCGGGAGGCCGGCGCGGAAGGACAGCGGTGGGGTACGAAGGGCGAGCAGCAGGCACAAAAAAGGCGAGGGGCAGGGCCCTCGCCAAGTCGTCAAAAGGAGGGGGCTGGTGTCATTGAGCGGTGATCACGCTCATCACCAGGTTGCCGTCGACCTTGACCGGGCCGTCTTCGCTGGCGCCCAGGGTGTATTCGAAGATGCCGGTCTGCATGCCGCCGTCCTCGCCGTGGAGCATCAGCATCAGATGTTCGCCGCTGCTGACCTCTTCAGTCAGGATGGCCGCGATATCGGTGTTCTCACCGGCCTTGAGCGGGGCGTGACCGACAACGCGCCCTGGTTTGTGGCTTTCGTCGGTACGGTGGACGACCAGCCAACCGTTGTTCTCGGCGACGATGCGATCGGCGGTGACGGTGCCGCTCTCCACCGACTGATCTTCGGCCCAGACGCCGAGATGGCCGGCTTCGTCCATCTCTCCATGGTGGGCGGCCTGGGCGCCGGTGGCCAGGGAGGCTGCGCCGACTAGGAGGGCTGAGGTGATGAGGGTACGTGCTGCCAATGGCTTGAACATGGTGATGGTCTCCTGGTGTTGCTGATTGGCTTGCCGAAGGTGCTCCACGACAGGATGGCTGCCGAGTTGATAACAGCTACGTGCCGATGCCACGGTGGGTTTCAGGTCATCGAAAAAAATGTTGTGCCCTGACGCCAAGGCGAGAGCCGACGTCCAGATAAAAAAGGCCACTCGAACGAGTGGCCAAGCAGGGAAGTCGTGGTGCGGGGCGTACGCCTCGAGGGTGTCGAAACCCACGCCCGCCACGATGACCCCGCCATCGGCCATTGCCGGTGGCGGGGTCATCGACTAGCTACGCAGGGAAGGCGAAAAGGTTTCAGTGAGGGCTGAAATTCTCAGAGACGCTGGCCGCCGCTGGGCTCGGTGGGGTACAGGTAGCCGTGGATAGCGGGGCCGGTAGGCTGGCCGGTGGGCGAGCCACCCGGAGGCTCGACGCTGATGCCAAAGGTGGCATGCTTCAGCAATTCAGGTTCGTAGTCGCGCAGGGCCGCCTGGTCGAGGCTCAGGTCATCGTCGAGTACACCGACGGACCGGGGAGCGGAGCCCAGATCATCATGCTTGATCCAAAGTTGATAGGAGCGGTCGGGCAGAGGTTCGGCGCTGACCGGGCGGACATGCAGGCGGCGCTGCTCCAGGTTGACGCTGAGCATGAAGGCGGGCTGGCGATCGTCCTGCTGGAACACCGCCACAAAGTTGGACTCACTGGTGGACGGCGACGGCTGTGCCAGCAGCACCGCCGCCAGGATGACCGCCGCGGCGCTGGACAGGCCGGTGGCGGCCTTCCAGAAGGCCAGGCGGCGGTGCAGCGGCGTGACGCTGGCGGTGCTCGGGGGGGCGTTGGACGCCGTATCGCCACGCGCGGCGTCCTCGATGGCCTTGATGCGTTGCTGGATAAGCGGCAACAGGTCCGGGCCCGGGGTGAGGTCCTGGATCTCGTCGGCCAGAGGCGCCAGCCGGCTCTCCCATTCACCGATACGCTGCTCGAGTTCGCTGTCGTGTTGACGCTGGCGGTGCACCCTGTCGCGCTCGTCACGATCCAGGGTGCCCAGCACGAACTCGGCGGCCAGCATGTCCTTGTCGTCGCGGTCGCTCATGATCCCAGGCACCCCTTGAGTTGTTTCAGTGCACGATGCAGCCAGGTCTTGACGGTATTGACCGGCTGGTCGAAGTGGCTTGCCAGTTCGGCCCGCGACCAGCCCTCCAGATAGGCCAGGCGCACCATTTGCTGCCGGCTCTCTTCCAGTTCATCAAGGCACAACGTCAGCTGTGTCGACGTCTCGTCCTGGTGACGCTGATCGTAGGCGGAGGGCGTCTCGGCGACCCAGTTCTCGAGGATACTGTCGCTCTCGGTGGGCCGTGTCGGTGCCTTGCGTAGCTCGTCGATGGCCGCATTGCGGGCGATGGTCACCATCCAGGTGATGGCGGAGGCGCGCTCGCTCTCGAAGCGTCCGGCCTTCTGCCAGATGGTCACGTAGACCTCCTGGATGACATCGTTGGCCCAGGCCTGCTGCTTCAAGATACGTAACACCGTGCCGAAGAGTTTCGCCACGCTGGCCTCGTACAACTCGGCGAAGGCCTCCCGGTCCTTGTCGGCGACTCTGGACAGCAGATGAACCAGCCGCTCCGGGGAGGACAGCGGCGGGGATTCCTGGTGCGCCGGGGGCGGGGCGCGAAAGGCATTGGACATGGCGGCGATCTCTGCGCTGCGGAGTGTTGTTGTCGTGGTGGCAGAAGGGTGACGCTGCCTGACCGGCAAGGTCAAGCAGCCTGCATCGACGGTATTGGACGATCGCTCAGGCGATGCCAGTGGGGTGGGAAGGTCTGCCTTCAGGCTCGAGTCCTGATAGGCGGGCCTCGCGCACCGGCGTGTCCCGGGGGGCGTGTCGGGGTTCCGCTGCGGCCGCTGCCACGAGGTGACCCTTGGCCAACAGTGCCTTGAGCTCTTCGGCCGGGACCGGTTTGCTGAACAGGTAGCCCTGGTACTCGTGGCCCTGCAGCTGGCGGATAAAGGCCAGCTGTTCTTCGCTCTCGACACCTTCTGCGATGATATGAAGCCCCAGGCACCTGGCCAGCGAGATCACCGCCTGGACGATGGCCGCGTCCTGTTCGCAATCGACCACGCCTTGCATGAAGGTGCGGTCGATCTTCAGACGGTCCACGGGCAGATACTTCAACTGGGTCAAGTTGGAATAGCCGGTGCCGAAATCATCGATGGACAGCAGCACACCCATGTTGCGCAGGGTACTCAGTACTTCCAGGGCGCGATCAGGGTTCTGTACCAGGGTGCTTTCGGTCAGTTCGAGTTCCAGCAGGTGAGGGGGAAGCTCCGATTCGGCAAGCGCAGCCTCGATGGTGGCCACGAAGCCGCGATGATTGAGCTGAATGGCCGAGATGTTGACCGCCACCGGCAATGGCTCGCCGGACTCCTTGAGCCACTCGCTCGAGAACCGGCAGGCGGTGCGTAGCACCCATGCGCCCAGGGGAAGGATCAGGCCACAGTCTTCGGCGACGGGAATGATCTCGTCAGGAGTGACCTGGCCGAGTTCCTCATCGTGCCACCGCAGCAGCGCTTCGACGCCAGAGACCTCACCGCTGTCGACGCGGATCTTCGGTTGATAGGCCAGGCTCAGGCGATCCTCCTCGATGGCCTGGGTCAGGCGTCGCTCGAGGGTACTGCGCCGGTCCGCCTCGGAGGTCATGTCCAAGGCGAAGAACTGGAAGTTGTTGCGTCCCTGCTGCTTGGCGCGATACATGGCGGCGTCGGCGTGGACCATCAGTGCGTGCTTGCTGCGCCCGTGGTCGGGGTAAAGGCTGATGCCCAGGCTGGTGGAGACCTTGACCATGCTGTTGCCGATCTGGAAGGGCTTGTCCAGCGAACTGACGATGCGCTGGGCCAGCGCTTCAGCGTCGCCGCGCCTGGCAACCTGATGGGTGACCACCATGAATTCGTCGCCGCCCACCCGGGCGACCAGGTCGCTGTCGCGCACCGCCATCTGCAGGCGTCGGGCCGCGCCCTTGATCAGCTCGTCACCCACATGGTGGCCGAGGCCGTCATTGACCTGCTTGAAGCGGTCCAGGTCGACGAAGAACACCGCGAAGGTATCGATGTTGTCCTCGAGCAGTTCATCGAGGTGCTCCTCGAGCTTCAGTCGGTTGGGCAGTTGGGTCAGGACGTCATGATGGACCAGGTCCTTGAGCTCCTGATTGGCCTGTTGTAGCGAACGTGCCAGCTGAGCATTGCGCGAGGACAGATGGGCGTCGTAGATCGACATCATCAACGCTGCCAGCATGATGCAGGTGGCGATCAGCGCCACCACGATGGCCAGCCGGTCGGTGCCGATGCCCGGGGCCGAGGCCGAGTAGCTCAGGGTGCGATAGCTGGTGGCGGACATGCCGGTGTAGTGCATGCCCGAAATGCCTGCGGCCATGACCAGCGAGGCCAGGCCACGTTGCCACAGCGGGGAGCGTCCCCCCACCGGGTTGAGTCGAAAGGCCAGGCTGAGGGCGACCGCTGAGGCCAGCACGGCGATGACCACGGACAGGGCAAACAGGTCCGGTCGGTAGCGCAGGCTGTCTACCGACAGCATGGCCTCCATACCGATGTAGTGCATCAGGCAGACGCCGCTACCCATGATCAGCGCGCCGACGGCCAGTCGAGGACCGGTGAGGTGGCCTGACTGCACTGTTGCCAGTGCCAAGGCGGAAGCGAGAAGGCTCGCCAGCAGGGACGCCAGGGTAAGGGGGATCCCGTAGGCGAAGTGCGAGTCGGGGTCCATGGCCAGCATGCCGACGAAGTGCATCGACCAGATGCCGGTGCCCATGGCGAAGGCACCGCCGGCAAGCCACAGGTGGCGGGCAAGGCCCTGGCTCGCTCTGACGCGTCCGGCGAGATCGAGGGCAGTGAGCGAAGCGATGGCGGCGATGCCAAGGCTCAGGGCGACCAGTGCCGGGTTGTAGGACGCAAGCGAGTGGTCCATGCAGGTGAGATCCTTGAGAGTAAAGTATTAGTATCGGCCAGGTGTCGCATTCACTTTACCCTCAGCCTTGTGCAGGAGGTGAGGCAATCTCCTGAAAAGCCAGCTTTTCTTAAGTTTCTGACGGAGTCTGGAGGGGGGATCTGTGAGTCGGTGGGGGCGCCGCAGCCCCTGCCGGGTATCCTCGGCGGGACGGGGTAGCAGGAGACAACCGTGCTCCCCGGGAGAAGGCTGCGCTTCTCCCGGGGGACTCAGGGTGTGTACAGGCTAGCCATGGGCGGTGCACAGGTACTTGGTCTCGAGGTATTCCTCCATGCCCTCGAGGCCGCCTTCACGACCGAGGCCGGACTGCTTGACGCCGCCAAAGGGGACCTGGGGCCCGGTGATATCCATGGTGTTGGTACCGACCATGCCGACTTCCAGACGTTGCTGGTAGCGACGGATGCGCTGCTGGTCCTTGGCATAGACGTAGGCGGCCAGACCGTAGACCGTGTCGTTGGCAGCGGCGATGGCCTCGTCGTCGCTGTCGAAGGCGCGCACCGGGGCGAGGGGAGCGAAGGATTCTTCACTGGCGATGCGCATATCATCGGAGAAGTCGGCCACCAGGGTCGGCATGAAGAAACGTGGCCCTGGGGCCTGGTCCTGGCCGCGACCGAGCACGCGCGCCCCCCGGGATCTGGCGTCCTCGACCAGTTCGCGGGCCTTGGCCACCGCGTCGCGGTTGATCAGCGGGCCGATCTTGCTGTCCTCATCGAAGCCGTTGCCCACCGGCATGTCATTCATGCGCTGGGTGAAGCGCTCGATGAAGGTGTCGTAGAGAGAACGGTGGACGAACAGGCGGTTGGCCGCCACGCAGTCCTGGCCGCTGGTCTGGAAGCGGGCGGCGATGGCGCCTTCCACGGCGGCGTCCAGGTCGGCGTCCTCGCAGACGATAAAAGGGGCGTTGCCACCCAGCTCCATGGCGCTGCGCTTGACCGTGTCGGCGGCCTGAGCCAGCAGCGTCCGGCCGACCTCGGTGGAGCCGGTGAACGACAGCGCGCGAACGCGATTGTCGTCACAGACCTTTTCGGAAAAGCGCTTGCCGGGGCAGGTGAGGACGTTGAATTCGCCCCGGTTCAGCCCGGCCTGTTCGGCCAGTCTGGCCAGGGCAAGTGCGCAGAAAGGGGTCTGGCTTGCTGGATTGACCAGGGTGGTGCAGCCCGCCGCCAGCGCGGCCCCGACCTTGCGGGTAATCATCGCCAGCGGGAAGTTCCAGGGGGTAATGATGGCCACCACGCCGACCGGCTGGCGCAGCGTGCCAAGCGAGATGTCGGGGTCATCCGAGGCCAGGGTATCACCGGCGATGCGTCGCGCCTGGCCGGCAAACCAGCGCAGGAAGCTGGCGGCGTAATCGACCTCGCCACGGGCCTCGGCCAGGGGCTTGCCTTGCTCCAGGGTCATCAGGCGGGCCAGCGCCTCGGCGTTGTCCTGCATCGCCTGGTACCAGGCCATCAGCGCGTCGGCGCGCTCCAGGGCGGGGGTGTCACGCCAGCGCTCGAAGGCCTGACTGGCGGCGTCGATGGCCTCGCCCAACTGGTCCTCGGTCAGCTGGGGCACCTTGCCGATGGTCTCTTCGGTGGCCGGGTCTTCGACCTCCCGGGTCTTGCCGTCACTGGCCTCGACCCAACGTCCGCCAAGATAGGCATGGTCCGTCATCAGCTGGTTCTCAGGGGTGTGCATAGGGGCAATCTCCTGAAGAAGTTCCGTTTCCGACCTCCCCAAACTACGCTGCAACGAGCATGTCCTCAAGCCGGGCTCGGAGTGGTAGGGTGGGGACGAATCGACACCGGACGTCCCTGTGGATCCCCCGCAGGGGCGATGACAGGAGGTCCCATGAACGTTCGCAGTGAAGGCGTGGTGATCGTAGGTGGTGGTGCCGGAGGCCTCGAGCTTGCCATCCGGCTGGCCAAGGCAGGCCACAAGGACGTATTGCTGATCGACCGTAGCGCCACCCATGTGTGGAAACCGCGGTTGCATGAGCTTGCCGCCGGTTTTCGGCGTGGCGAGGTCGATGAGCTGGACTACGCAGGGCTCGCCGAGCACTGGGGGTTTGGCTTCGAGCGCGGTGAACTCGCGGACATCGATCCCGAGGCGCGTACCCTGACCCTGGCCGAGTGGCGCGAAGACGACGGTCGGGTGAGGGTGCCCGGTCGCTGCATCGGCTACCAGGCGGTGGTGCTGGCGATTGGCGGGGTGACCCCGGACATGGGCGTGGAGGGCGTGCTCGAGCATGCCCTGATGCTCGACAGCGAGGCCGACGCCGAGCGACTGTTCGAGCGCTTCTCGACGGGGCTGCTGGCGCATCGCGCCGGGCAGCGCAGTGATCCCTTCCATATCGCCATCGTCGGTTCAGGGGCCACCGGGGTGGAACTGGCAGGGCTGCTGGCCACCGAGGCGCGGGCCTCGAGTGTGGCCCCACGAGAGTGCCAGCCCAGGGTCAAGGTGACCCTGCTGGAGGCGACCGATACCTTCATGCCGGGCATGGAGGATGAGGTGCGCCAGTCCATCCGCAAGCGCCTTTTGAATGTCGGCATCGACATTCATACCGAACAACAGGTCAGTCGCGTCGATCGCGACCGTCTTACCACCGATGGCGGCGACGAGTTTCCGGCGGACCTGACCATCTGGGCGGCCGGACGCGTGGGGCCGCCGGTGGCCGATTCGATCGACGCGCTGGCGACCAACAAGAAGCGCCAGTGGCGGGTGAAGCCGACCCTGCAGAGTGTCGACAGTGATCACGTCTTTGCGCTGGGTGACTGCTCGGTTATCGACGACGAGCCCGCACCGCCCACCGCCCAGGCGGCCAGCGAGCAGGCAGAACATCTGGCCAAGGAATTGCCGCGTTTTCTCGCGGGGGAAACGCCGGCGCCCTTCGTCTACGAGGACAAGGGTACCCTGCTGTCGCTGGGTGAGGCCGGCAGCGTCGGCGAAGTGAAAGGCTGGTTCGCCGACGACGTCCAGTTGCGCGGGCGACTCGCGCGGGCGGCCTACCAGGGGCTGCAGCGCCAGCACCAGTTCATCCTGCTGGGGCCACTCAAGGGTACCGCCGAGGCGCTGAGCGACGTCCTCGGCCGCTCGGTCGGGCCACGCCTGAAGATCCACTGACCACGCGTTGCGTGCGCAGGCGGCCGCCACGCCCCTGGCAAAGCGTCGGCGGCCGCTCGACTCAGCTCGGATCGATGGTCAACAAAAGGCGCGTCTCTCCTGCCTGCTGCGCCGGGCTGCGATGTACCAGTCCGCGGCCCTCGTTGCCGCTCCAGCCGTCTCCCTTCAACAGTGCCAGGTCGCCGGTGCCCAGCCGCTGAATGGCATGGGCCTGGCGAAGCGTCTCGGGCTTGTCCGGCGAAGGCGCACCGAGCCCGGCGCGATTGACCGCAGACTCGGGCAGCCATTCGCTGCCCGGCCCCCGATAGCTGGTGACCAGTCGCACCGGCAACTTGTCGCAGTGAAAGCGTGGACACATGGCGCTGTCCAGCAGGCGCAGCCGTATTCCCAGAGTGTCGGTGTCAAACAGCATCGCCATGGCCTGGGTCAACAGCACGACGTCGTCTACCAGGGGGCAGGCTTGCTCCGGGGCGGGCATGCTGCGCCGGAGTTCTCGCTTCATGGCGGCGTCGGGAACTCCCAGCCACTGGAAGCTCCAGCGACGCTCGGTATCGCACTGTGCCTGGATGCTGCGTTCCAGGCTGGGGGACAGCGCGCGCTGCATCACCGCGATGGTGATGCCTTGCTCGAAGATGCGCGGCAGGATCGAGGCATCGATACCCTGGGCCCAGTGGACACTTGGCTGCGCCTCGCAAGACGCGGTCGGGGCGTCCCCGTCGACGCAGGTGGACAGTGAGCAGGACAGCGACATCTTGGCGTCTCCATGGGATATGTTTACAATGTTATAACGTAACATTTAAAACAAGGAAAGCGCCTCGTGCAGAGAGGGGCTTTCCTTTGCGAGCGCACATGGGGAGAACAGGTTCATGAATGATGCCAGGTTGCCGGTCACGGTACTGTCAGGCTTTCTGGGAGCCGGCAAGACCACCTTGCTGAATCACCTTCTGGCCAATCGCCAGGGGCGTCGGGTCGCGGTCATCGTCAATGACATGAGCGAGGTCAATATCGACGCCGCCCTGGTGCGCGGTGGGCCTGGGGCATCAGACGAGCTGGAGGACGGGGTCACGCTGAACCGCGCCGAAGAGCGCCTGGTGGAGATGAGCAACGGCTGTATCTGCTGCACCCTGCGCGAGGACCTGTTGATCGAGGTCCGCAGGCTGGCCGAGGAGGGGCGCTTCGACAGCCTGGTGATCGAATCCACCGGCATCTCTGAACCCCTGCCGGTGGCGGAGACCTTTACCTTCGCCGATGAGGACGGTCAGTGCCTGTCCGAGATCGCCAGACTCGATACCCTGGTCACCGTGGTCGATGGCGCCAATTTTCTGAGCCAGTACGCTGAAGCCCGCTCCCTCAAGGAGGCGGGGGAGTCGCTGGGCGAGGACGATGAGCGCAATGTCGCCGACCTGCTGGTGGACCAGATCGAGTTCTGCGATGTGCTGGCGATCAGCAAGTGCGACCTGATCTCGGCGCAGCAACTGGCGGAGGTCGAGGCGGTGCTGCGCGCCCTCAATCCCGAGGCCGACATCGTTCCTATGGTCCAGGGCGAGGTGGCGCTGTCGCGGGTGCTGGATACCGGACGCTTCAGCTTCGAGCGGGCCCAGCGGGCGCCGGGCTGGCTCAAGGAGCTGCGCGGTGAGCATGTGCCGGAAACCGAGGAGTACGGTATCTCGAGTTTTGCCTATGAGGCGCGCCGCCCCTTCCACCCGCGCAGGTTTCATGAGTTGCTGCATGGCGACTGGTTCGGTGGCACCTTGCTGCGCTCCAAGGGATTCTTCTGGCTTGCCAGCCGTCCTCAGTTCGCCGGTCAGTGGAGTCAGGCGGGAGGCATCGCTCACCATGGCCTGGCGGGTCGCTTCTGGCGGGCGGTACCCGAGGAGCAGTGGCCCGAGGACCCGGAGTATCGCGAGGCGATTCTGGCCAAATGGCAGGAGCCCTTCGGTGATATGCGCCAGGAACTGGTGTTCATCGGCCAGAACCTGGCGGAGCATCGCATTCGTCAGGCGCTGGATGAGTGCCTGCTGAGCGAATCGGAGCTGGCCCTCGGCATGGACGCCTGGGTCGGCTCGGATGACCCTTTTCCAGCCTGGTAAGGCCCGGTGCACGACGCCATTACCGCCAGCCGCTCAGGCCAGCCGATCAGGCCAACCGCTCAGCCAATCAGGCCAGCTAGAGGGCCCACCTGCCGGCTGTCGGGAAAGACCTGCTCGGCCAGGGGATCGAGATCGAGGCCAAGGTGGTCGCGCAGCACACCCTTGAGGACGGCGCGGGTGTCCTGGGCGGCGATCAGATCACGGTCGTCACGCAACCTGGCGAGCCCCGGCCACTGGCCGTGGACGCGCCCCCCTCGAATGGCGCCACCGGCCAGCAGGATGCAGCTGGCGGTGCCATGATCGGTGCCGCCGGTGCCGTTGACGGCCACCGTGCGGCCAAACTCGGTGATGACCACCACGGCGGTGTGCTGCCAGCGTTCGCCGAGCTTGCCGTGCAGCGCCGCAAGCCCACCATCCAGCTGTTCAAGCTTGCGTGACAGCACCGCATTCTGGCGAGCGTGGGTGTCCCAGCCGTCGTCTTCCACCATGGCGATCTGGGGGCCATCCGCGGCGGCCAGGAACTGTGCTGCCGCCGCCAGGGTATCCTCCAGGCGGCCACCGCTGTCGATATCGGTGGGGGCCATCTGCTGCATCGCCAGGGCGCGCTCGAACACCGGGCCCAGTCGGGGGTCCTGTCGATAGAGCGCGGCGACCCGCTGGGCCAGTGACGGCTGGGTGGTGCCGTGCGCCGACGGCGACCAGGTGGCGAAGGGGGCCGGCCCACGGATCAACAGCGGGCGCGATGAGGTGAGGCCTAGTCCCTGGGTGTCGCCGAGGCTGCCCACCGCACGGTTCAGCCAGCCGGTGCGGCTTCCTGTGGGGGTGGCGGTGCCGTTTTCCAGGCACTCCTGAGCGTCGAAGTGCGAGCGTCCCTGATAGGGCAGTCCGCAGGCGTGAACCACGGCGAAGTCGCCGGCCTGGTAGAGACGGTGGCAGAAGGCCAGAGACGGATGCAGCGAAAAGGTCCCGTCCAGTCGTGGTGCAACGACTCCTGCCTGGGATGCCAGGCTACCGCGCAAGCGCTGGTAGGCGGGGTCGCTGTCGCAGGGGACGGCGGCGAGGCCATCGAGGGCACCGCGCAGCAGTACGACGACCAGGCGGCGCTTGCCGAGCGGGGAGTCTGCCGCAGCCAGCGAGGGCCACAGCAGCAGGCTGGTGCCTGCGCCCAGCGCCTTGAGAAACTCGCGTCGGTTGAACATAGCGGATTCCATTGGGTGGTGTCGCGACGGCGCTCAGCGCCACTGAAACTCGGGGCTTGCCAGCACCATGGCCAGCGCCTGGTTGCGGGGCGCCTGACTAAGCGCCACGGCGGTGGCTTCACGCAGGCGAGGGCCCAGGCTCTGCTGGGCCAGCTCCATGGCCTCGCCGCTGGCGTCACCGGCGTGGCGCTGGGCCACCAGCAGTCGTTTGTTCAAGGCGTCGGCACCGATCCAGTCGTTGGCATCATCGCTCCATCCGGCCGGGGCGCCGGCGAGAAAAGGTGGCTGGCCCAGCAGGCGAAGCTGCTGGCCCCAGTCACTGCCATCGGGCGAGGGTGCCTTGCCCAGGGCGCGATAGAGCGCGACGAGATATTCCTGTGGACGGCGAAACTTGAGCGCTTGCGGCTGCCACGCCTGGGGGTGGCTGAACAGGGTGCGAAACAGCGTCGACAGGCGACCGTTCTCGCGCTGGAAGGTGGAGGCCAAGGCCGATACCAGCTCACTGGGTGGGTCGTCGGCGACAAAGTGACGGGCAAGCTTGGTGGCGACAAAGGTTGCGGTGGCCTCCTGGCCGGCCACAAAACGCAGCATGTCACGCCCCTGCCTGGCCCCGCCTGCAGCGAAGCGCCGCCCCAGCAGTTCTCGCTCGCCGCCTTGATGGGCCGCGCCATGAAACAGGCTGCCGTAGGGTCCGAGGGCCGGCGCCTCGGTCGATGGCGGCAGTTCGAGCCGTGTCCGCCATCCGGTGATGGCCCTGGCCAGTTCGATCACGTCCTGCTGTTGATAGGGACCGTCGACGCCGAGGGTATGCAGCTCCAGGATTTCCCGCGCCAGGTTCTCGTTGAGCCCGAGCCGCCCCGCAGAGGCTCTGGCACTTCTGGCCAGCGGCGAATCGGGGCCCACCGACGCTGCATTGTCGAGATAGAGCAGCATGGCCGGATGCTGCTCGACGCCCAGCAGCATGGCCGAAAAGCTACCCGACACATAGGGCCGGATGGCCTCGCGCTCGAAGGCCCCGGGCAGCAACTGTACGCCGCCGCGGTCGGCGGACACGGTGAAGTGGTTGCTCCAGAACATCACCCAGCGCTCGAGTACCGGAAACGGACTCAGACACTGCTGGCGCCCCCTGGCCTGGATCTCGGCCTGTTTCATCGCGCCAAAACGCTCGAGCAGGGTCGGCAGGCTCTGTGTGGGCTTGTCATTGGCGGCGGCCTCGCTCATGCGTCGACGGGCGGCCGCGTGGTCTCGGCGAAAGCGTTCGAAGTGCTCCAGGTAGGTGATGGTGGATGGCAGGGCGGCGAGAGGCTCGATCAGTGGCGCTCGTTCGGCCTCGTCGATCTGCGCCAGCACCCAGCCCTGGGGGTCCTTGGCGATCTCGGCAAGCTCACCTGGCCCCGCACCGAGGCCAAAGCGATTGGCGGCGATTTCCGCTTGAACGAGGGTGGTGGTCACAGCTGACGCCTCCTGTTGGCATGGCTGACGAAGCCTGGGGCAGGATGCCGGGGGCCGGCCCTGGGGTGAGGCGCCGGGGATCGCCAACAGTTTGGCCGGTAGGTGGCGGGGGCGTTCAGCCGAGCGGGGGGGGATGATCGAGCAGGCCCAGGTCCGAGGCCAGGGCTACGCTTGCACCGGCCTGAGGCGCACCTTTCGTGCATTTTCGATAGGTGTGTCGCGCCAACACCAACGCCAACGCCAACGCCAACGCCAACGCCAACGCCTCAGATCAGAGCCTTCGGTGGGGGCGCAAGCCGTAGGCTTAGGGGGTGTGCAGGGCAATACTCAACAGCACCCGCTTGCCCTTTTCGATTTTCGAGACGCTGTGCTGGTAGAGGTCGGGACGAAACAGGATCACCCGGTCGAACAGGTTGAAGATCACCTTTTCGGTCTCGAATACCCCGCCGGCCCGAGGGGCCTTCAGGATGAGGTTCAGCTTGTAGTAGCGGCCGCCACCCATGGGGTCGTTGTGGCGATAGACGCTGTGGCCTTCGGGGTAGGTGACCAGGTTGGCGGTCAGCCGCCCCAGATCCAGCAGGGTTCGATTGGTGACGCTTGCCATGGGGACTCCTTGGAAGGGCGCGGGACGACTCGGTGATGTCGTGGGTGGACGCCATTCAAACGCATTTTGAGCAATTGCTCAATAACGGGCGGTCGCTCTGTGCAGGCTGGGACCATCAGGACGATGTCGGGGAGGCGAGCCGAGCCGGCTGGCTGGCCGGTAATGAGGGCGAACGGCGGCGTGGCCGAGCCCCGGGGACTGAACTAGGCTGAAACGAGCCGGGGATAACCGTCCTTCGGCGCCCGGGACTGCCGTCGACAGCGACGGCAAGGGGGAAGCATGTCGGGTCAGATGATGTATCGCCTGCCGGTGGAAGCTGCCGAGCGTGTGCACATGCGCCGCTACATCGCTGCACTGGGCGCGTCCAAGGCTCGACAGGATAATCGAGGCTTCTACCACTACGCCGGCATCCATGGCGCCCCGGGGCGCTGGTGCTGGCATCATCAGTTCTCGCCTCGCACCAGCCTGAGCGCCAGGCTGTTTCTGCCCTGGCACCGGGCCTACCTCCATCGTCTGGAGCAGTCGCTGCAGGATATCGATGAAGAGGTCTCGATCCCCTGGTGGGACTGGACCGAAGGCGAGGGCATTCCCGAGGCCTTCGATGTTGCGCTGATCGATGGCGAGGAGAATCCGCTCCACTCCTCGCGCATCCAACTTTATCCCCCCCAGGTGCCCGAACCGGTGGACCTGGTCACCGAGCGCAATCCCGGCGGCCTGTTGCCGGTGTTTTCCTTTCCGGTGGCCGACGTGAACGGTGATGGCCGGGCGACGCTGGGCGAGATCGCGGCCTTCCTGGTGGAGCGGGTGGACACCTTCGAGCAGTTCAATGACCTGATCGAGACGGTGCATGATCAGCTCCACGTCTATGTCGGTGCGACCATGGCCAGCACCACCTACGCCGCCTATGATCCGATCTTTTATTCTCACCACTGCATGATCGACCGGCTCTGGTCGCTGTGGCAGAAGCGCCACGGCATCACCAACTTTCCCCCGGGGCTCGAGGATATCGTGCTGGAACCCTTCGGCCTGACCGTCGGTGAAGTGCTCAATGTCCAGTCGCTGGGCTACGAGTATGCCCGTTTGGTGGCGGACCTGACCCTGGCCGGCAGCGGTCTGGAGGAGGCCTGATGATCGAGCAACGCTATCGCCTGCCGCGGCTCGACCTGGGCGCGCTTCGCGCCGATGAGTTCGAGGAAGCCTTCGTCGAGCTTTATGGCATCCACCACCTGCGCCCGAGCTACACCGCCTGGCTCTTCTTCAGCGCGCGCCTGCCGGCCAAGGTGACCCCGCAAAGCCGGGGCTATGCTGGCACCTTTGCGCTGTTCGGCCACGCCGAATGCTGGGGCTCGCCAGGACACTGCCATGGCCCGGATGGTCTCAGACGTTTCGATACCCGGCCTTCCCATCCGATGACACCGGCGTTCAAGCGGGTACCGGTGACCCAGGCCCTGAAGCGCCATCTGCACGCCGGCAAGAGCACCCTGGACATCCAGATCTACGCCTATACGCGCGAGGCCTGGCCCGATCGTGGCGACAAGTCACTGGTGTGTTGCAGCGGGGTGCAACTGGTCACCTTGTGATCGAGCCCAGGCACTGTTCGATTCGGCCTTGTCACTGCGCGGCAGGCTTGATGCTTTCTGGCTTACCGAGGCACTGTCCGAAAAGTCGACGAGCGAAGGTTAGACAAGGCAAAAATCGGTGAGAAAGCGCAGTTTACGGGGTGTAAATGAGCATGTTGATCCGATTTTTAACGCCGTATTACCGAGCGCAGGCACTTTTCAGACAAGCCCTAGGCCTTGGAGGACTGGGCCCATAGATTGACCCCACCATCCACCGCGTAGCGGTCGATGTCGGCCAGCTCCTCGTCGCTGAAGTCGAGGTTGTCCAGGGCCTCGACGCAGTCGCTGACCTGATCGGGGCGGCTGGCGCCGATCAAGGCGCTGGTCACGCGGCCGCCGCGCAGCACCCAGGCAATCGCCATCTGCGCCAGACTCTGGCCACGCCGCTCGGCGATGGCGTTGAGCGCCCTGACACGCTCGAGGTTGTCGTCGGACAGGTGCTGTTCGCGGATCGCACCACCGCGAGCAAGACGGCTGTCGTCAGGCACCCCACCCAGGTACTTGGCGGTCAAAAGGCCCTGGGCCAGTGGCGAGAAGACGATCGAGCCGATGCCTTCATCGTCCAGCACATCGAGCAGCCCGTCGTCCTCGATCCAGCGGTTGATCATCGAGTAGCTGGGCTGGTGGATCAGGCAGGGGGTTCCCAGTTCGCGCAGCAGGCGAGCGGCCTCGCGGGTGCGCTCAGGGCTGTACGACGAGATACCGGCGTAGAGCGCCTTGCCCGAGCGTACCGCCTGGTCCAGCGCGCCCATGGTTTCTTCCAGCGGTGTCTCGGGATCGAAGCGGTGGGAGTAGAAGATGTCGACGTAGTCCAGATCCAGGCGCTTGAGACTCTGGTCGAGGCTCGACAGCAGATACTTGCGGCTGCCCCACTCGCCGTAGGGGCCAGGCCACATGTTATAGCCCGCCTTGGTGGAGATGATCAGTTCATCGCGGTGGCCGGCGAAGTCGGTCTTGAGGATGCGCCCGAACATGGACTCGGCGCTGCCAGGCGGCGGGCCATAGTTATTGGCCAGGTCGAAGTGGGTAATGCCGTGATCGAAGGCGGTACGGCAGATCTCGCGAGCGTTGTCTTCATGGGCGTTGTGGCCGAAGTTGTGCCACAGCCCGAGGGACAGGGCGGGCAGCTTGAGGCCACTGCGACCGCAGCGGTGATAGCGCATGCGTTCGTAACGGTCTTCGGCGGGACGATAGCTCATGATGGTCTCCTGTCAGGGCGCACGGGCGCCGTGGCTGTCGTCTCAGCACTTTAGCTGTGTTTGTCGAGGTATCCAAAAGGGCCGCCCCGAAAAAGCCAGGTGAAGGCGGACAGCACGCAGGCAAGGGCGCAGTCCGGGCAAGATGGTGAGCGCCTGGAAAGGCAAGCGGGAGAAGACTCAGGGGGACTCAGGCGACGGTGAAGCTGCGGGCATGAGAAGCCGTGAGGTAACCCAGGGCGCCATGTGCCAGTTAGTGGGCACATGGCGCCTGGGGCGTGACGCCAGGGGCAGGGGTCAGCCGCCGGCGTTCATGGTCTCCGGCATGGCGGCCAGGGTAGCCTCGTCGGAGAGCAGGTCGTGCAGGGTCTGGGACGCCATCTGGGAGTTGCCGTCCATGACCCCGTCGAGCCATACCAGCGCCTGCTCACGGTTGGCGTTCTCCAGGCCATTGGCGGCCAGGTAGGCCTTGGCCAGCGCCAGCCGCGCGGTCTCGTGGCCCTGACGCGCGGCCTTGAGCAGGTAGTCGGCGCCCTGGCGGGTGTCCCGCTCGAGGTTTTCGCCACGCAGGTACTCGCGGCCGAGGCTGGCCTGGGCGCCGGCGTGTCCCTGGTCGGCGGCGCTGGTCAGCAGCTGTTCGCCCCGGCTCGGGTCCTGAGCCAGGCTCTGGTCGCCTCGCACCAGGGCGGTGCCAAGCAGGGCGCGTGCCGACAGGCTGCCGGCGTCGCTGGCCCGGGTCAGCCAGCGCTCGGCCTCGGCCGGGTCGGCGCTGACGCCATTGCCTTCGAGGTAGGCCTCGCCAAGGGTCTGGGCGGCGTACTCGTTGCCGGCCTCGGCGGCTTCGCTCAGCAGGCGACGACCCCGCTCGGGGTCGGCTTCCACGCCGTTTCCGGTCAGCAGCATGCCGCCCAGGTCTGCACGCGCGCCGGCGTGGCCACCGGCCACCGCCACCTGGAGCAGTTCGGCGCCCTTGGCCGGGTCGCGGGCGACGCCTTCACCGTCCAGGTACATGCGGCCAAGCGCGGCGGCGGCGCCTGGATGACCCTGGCGGGCGGCTCGCTCGAGCCAGCGGCTGGCCTCGGACAGGTTGCGCCCGACGCCCTCACCGTCGCGATAGGCGCGGCCGAGGTCCGCCATGGAGTTGACGTTGCCCTGACGGGCAGAGGCGATCAGCGCCTGGATGTCACCGGCCTGGCCGCGATCGCGCTGGGTGCGCATCAGCGCCTCGGCGGCGGAGGGGTGGCCGGCGGCCTCGGCCCGTTCGAGCCACTCGGTGGCCTGGGCAAGGTCACGGCTCACCCCGGTACCGTCGCGGTAGGCGCGGCCGAGGACGACCATGGCGTAGGCGTCGCCCTGCTCGGCGGCGTTCTCCAGAAGGCGCCGTCCGTGATCCACCCGAGAATTTCCTCGCTGGGTCGAAGCACCATCGGCCACGGCCATGGCGTCGCCGCCCGGTTCCTGGGTGGGGTTCGGGCCTGTCGTCTCGGGGCTCAGCTCGCCGCTCAGCTCGCCGCTCAGCTCGCCAGTCAGATAGGCCTCGCCCAGACGGGTGGCGGCGCTGGTATCGCCGGCTTCCACCGCCTGGGTCAGCAGGCGCTCCGCCTCACGGGGCTGATAGGGCAGGGGGCCGTCCTCGGCCAGATAGGCTTCGCCGAGGGTGCGCAGGGCGCCGCTCTGCCCTTGGTCGATGGCCTCGCGCAACAGCCGTTCGCCCCGGGCCGGATCGGTGGCAACGCCACGGCCGCTGAGGTAGAGCGCGCCCAGCTGTTCGGTGGCAAACGGATGGCCCAGCTCATGTCCGCGCTCGAGATAGCGGGCGGCGATCACCGGCTGGGTCGGCACCACCTCGTCGGCCAGGTAGGCCTGGCCGAGCATCGCCAGTGCCAGCGGATCGTCGTGTCGGGCGGCCTGCTCGAGCAGGCGGATGCCGCGCTGGGGTTCCGCCGGCAGGGCATCGCCTTCCAGCAAGGCGCGACCCAGGGTCACGCGGGCGTCGACCGAGTCCTCGTCGATGGCCTTTTCGAGCCAATTGCGTGCCTCGATTGGCCGTGCCCTGAGACCGTCGCCCTCCAGCAGAATCCGGCCCAGGCGCTCCATGGCGTCGACGTCACCGTTCTCGGCCGCCTGGGTCAGCAGGGTCACGCCCTGTTCGGCGCGGCCGCTGTCGAGCATCTCGCGGCCCGCCTTGGCCACCGCGTCGGGGTCACCGGCCTGGGCGGCCTGGGTCAGCCAGTGCAGGCGGCGATCGTCGTTGCCGGCCAGCAGGCCGTCGGCCGAGTACAGCTCAGCCAGTTCGGTCATCGCCTTGATATCGCCGCCGCCGGCGCGCTCGCGCAGGCCTTCGGCGTAACGCTCGGCGTACTCGCGCGAGCGTGCCTTGTCGGTGTCGAGCCAACCGCCCTCGGCGTAGGCGTTGGCCAGTGCCAGGATGGCATCCGGGTTACCGTTGTTCGCCGCCTGACGATACAGCGCCAGGGCGCGCTGGGGGTCCGCCGCGACGCCGTCGGCGCCGCGGGCCAGCAATGAGGCCATCACCACGCCTTCGTCACGGCCGATTTCCTCTTCCATGGCCTGCTCGAGCAGATAGTAGGCCAGTACCGGACGATAGGGCGCACCCTGCTGTTCCAGGCTCAGCTTGGCCAGGTTGAGCGATGCGTGGCCAAGGATATAGGACGGCGTGCGCACGGCGTCCTCGTAGTAGGCAGCGGCCTTGGCGGGGTCCGCCTGGATGCCCTTGCCCTGATCCCAGATCTTGCCGAGTTCGTAGTAGGCCTTGGGGATATCCTGGGCGGCCAGCCCCTTGAGCTTGAGGATCGCCTCTCGGGTCTGGCCGGCAGCGACGAGCTGCTGCGCCTCTTCCAGGGTGTTGTCATGCATCCATTCGGGGTTGCGTGGCTGCTCCTTGTCGAAGAAGTCCTGATACTCGGCAGGCAGCGGGTCGACGCCGGTACTCTGGAACTCGGTACCGGGGGCGGCGCAGCCGCCGAGCCACAGCGCCACGGCGACCGAGGCGGTGAGCGGAAAGGCCCGGGACCAGCGTTGGCCCTGGGCGGTGTGGGGGCGAAAACGGGGGAGCATCATAAGCAGGCCTCCTGGTTGATCGTGTGCTGTCACTGCGACGCGCTGTCGTCGTCGAGACCCTCGAAGGCGGTGGTCTCGCGCTCCTGTTCATCGACGACGAGGTGCTGCTGCGCCTCGGGTGACATGAAGTACAACGTCTGGTAACCGCCGGCGCTGCGGTTGTAGACCGGACGCACCTGGGCCAGGAACCGTTCGATGCGCGGGTCATCGAAGCGGCTCTGATAGATCTCCATCCAGGCGAAGTACTGGTTGTCCTTGAGAAAGCCGGTGTACTGCTCGTGGGGCGCCAGGTCTCCAAGCGCCTCGGGATCGTTGAAGATGGTCATGGCGAAGTCCACGGCGTCGTGGATGTCATGGCCGTTGATCTCGAGTTCGAAGATGTCATAGCCCTGGCGTGCGATGACCTGCATGTTGGTGATCAGGTAGAGCAGCGCATAGTTCTGGTAGTGGGTGGCGCGACGACCACGCTCGATCTCCAGCGGAAAGGCGCCGCGCTCGGTCATGTCGGAGAGCGCCGAATGGATGGCGCTGACGCCGAAGCGAAACAGCTCATCGTCCTCGGTAATCACGCCGATCATGCTGGCGTAGAGGGCGCGGCGGTAGAAGTGGTTGTTGCAGCAGCTGTTGCCGGGCTGCCCCTGAATGGCGGCGTGCTTGTGGGCGAGCCGGTTGAGCCACTGCTCGACACGTTGCTTGGCCTGGTCGCTGCCCTCGACGCGGGGACGCACCACCGAGTAGGCCATGCCCGCGGCGAAGATCATCGATTCGGTAGCGAACCAGGCCTGAGGCTCCTTGGGATCGTAGTGGAAGTCGGTCAGGGCATCGTGCTGGGCCCATTGATCGAGAAAGGACACCAGGCAGTCGGCGTAGTAGGTGTCGCCGGTGGCCACGAAGGAGCCGGCGAGCATCGACACACTGTCCTCGAAGTCGAACAGGGGTTCGGATGCCAGTTCCCACTCCTTGGGGCTGGGATAATAGCCGGGGATCCGCAGGCGCGTGGTGATCGGCTCCTGGGCCAGCAGTTGCTGGCAGCTGGGCCCATTGGTCAGTTGATCGAGCTCCTGCAACAGGATCGAGTTGTCGGTGTCGGCCAGTGTTTCCATGCGGGCCTCTACATCGAAGTAGGAGGCGTCAGGTCTGGTCACTCGGTAGTCGCTGAGGTCCAGCTCGGCCCGTTCTTCCAGGGTCATGGCGTGCGCGGACGATACCAGGGCGGCACCCATCGTCAGGCCGAGCGTCAGGCCCGTTGCCAGCTTTCCCGACAACCTGGCCGTCGGCCATCCCATCACTCTGTGTGCCAGACGCTTGAGCGGATTTGCCGAGCGTTGGTCGAAGTGGTGGCACCGGCCGGATTCGAATGCCGGCATCGATGGGCCCAGGCCTCGGGTGGGGAGGGGACCGGGGGATGAGCCATGGGACGGGTGCATCAAGCGTCTCCTTGGCGGCGCCCCTGGGGGCGCCGCGATCATGAACGGGGGGCGTAGAAACGGAAGTCGGCAAAGTCGGCGTGTTGGTCACTGGGGGTGCGCCAGTCCTCACCGTGGCCACCGAAGAAGGTCGAGAACATCAGGCCATCGATGTGCACGTCGTCGTCGGTACGGTAGGTGAGGTTGGTCTGCTCGAGCACCGGCCGACCATCGACCCACACCCGGGCAATGCCGTTGGCCTTGCCGGGGTCGTTGAGGATGATCTCCTGCTCCAGGGTGACCCACTGACCGGTGGGGAAGGTGAAGCGGCCTCGGGCCACCGAGTCGCCGTAGTCGCCCTCGCCGCCGACCACGTATTCGTAAAGTTCGCCCTGGCCGTCTTCGCGCCACATGTAGCGCATGGAGAAGCCATTCTCGCCGGTGACATCGTCACCGCCGCTGGGCGCTTCGCCGCCGTAGAGCCCCGGCAGCTTGCCGCCCTTGACGAAGTTGAACCCGCTCTCGAAGCGAACCCGGTAGCTCAGGCAGGCGTGATCGCGCCCTTCGAGCGCAGAAGGCTCGGTGTAGAAGCCGGCGCCTCCGGTGTCGGTGTCGCCAGGCGAGGAGGTGTCCTCGGGATAGAGGACCCTGAGCGCCGGTGTCGCCGAATGACCCGACAACAGCTCGACGTTCTCCTCGGTGCCCCAGGTACGGGTGGTGTCGAAGCCTTCGCGGATGGCGTCGTGGGCGCTTTTCTCACCCAGCGCAGGGGCGGGTGAGGCGACCAGCGGATGGCGCGCCGAGCAGGCGGCGACCTGGGGGACGCCGGGGCCCTGCTGATCGGCGTCGCTGTCATTGGCGCCGTTGTCCGCCAGGGCGGGTTGGGTAGCGCAGATGGCCAGCAGGGTGGCGGACAGGCGCGTCGTCAGTGTCGACATGGCGTTCGTACTCCTGTTGGCTCACGACCACCGCGGTGGTCGTGGCAAGTGGGACGGATACGTGTGAAGAAAGAGCGTGACTCAGCCGGCGGTGTCGGCGGTGTCGTTGTCACCAATGCCCGAGAACAGCTGGCTGGCCTGCTGGACCACCCGGCGGCCGCTCTGCCAGATCCACTCGGCGGTGGCGCCCAGCAGGGCCTGTTCGGTAAAGCGCACGTCCACCGGAGTACCGACGCTTTCCACCGGCAGCGGCTTTTCCGGTACCAGCAGCACGCTGGCGACGTTCTGCTGTTGGCGTACCCAGCTCGGGAAGCCGGCACGCGGCTGGCGCTCGATGTCCAGCGCCACGCTGCGCACCCGAGCGCTGATCGGGCCGGAGGCGTTGGGCAGCGACAGATAGGCGAGTTGATCGGGCTCGATGCGATCGATGTCATCCATATGCACCAGCGCCTCGACCATGACCTCGTCGTCGCCGGTACGCATCAGCGTCATGATCTTTTCGCTTTCGTTGATATAGGTGCCGTCGGAGCTCGACAGCGCCCACGCCACCAGGCAGTCGCAGGGGCTGTAGATCTCGTTCTGGGACTGGCGCGCCTGCAGCGCGGTGACCCTGGACGCCTGGAAGTCTCGGGCGGTCTCGAACTGATCGATACGTGCACGAGCGATGTCCGGGGACACCGTCTCGAAGCTCACGGCGTCACCGTTGCCGGGCTCGGCGGAGTTGGCCAGGCTGACCTGTCCGCCATTGGCGCCGTCGAGGTTTTCCTGAAGGTTCTCGATCAGTTGGCTGTTGTAGCGCTGGGCGGCCTCGGCCAGGATCAGGTCGGACTCCAGATCGACGTCCTTGACTCGGGTGAGCTGCTCGTCCCGTGTGACACGGTCACCTGCCTTGAGTTCGTGCGCCATCAGGATGCCGGGGCTCGGTGCACGAATGTCGATGCGTGGCGCGGTGACAGCGGCGAAGTTGGGTTCGATCAGCATGAAGTTGCGATAGGCGGTGGCCGCCGCGACCACCGCGAGCACCGCGAAGCCAATGAACAGCGCCACGTAGCGGCCCATGGGCCTCGGCGGACGAGCCGCCGCCTGGGGCGTGCTGCCGGTGCCGCGACGCTTGCGTGGGGTCTGGGCATCCTCGCCCTGGACCATCTGCTCGACGTCCAGCGGCCGGCCGGCCAGATGGGCGCGGACCACGCGGCGCAGCAGCTCAAGGTGGGAGGGGGAGATGTCGGTGATCTCGAAGCCGGCGTGGTGTGCGCCACCGCGACCTTCCAGCGCCAGGCTATGGCGGCACTGGGCGCTCACGGGTACCAGCAGCTCGCCGCTGGCGGTGGTGATGGCGATGCTGCCGCGCACCCTGGCGTCCTGGCGCATCGGGCGCGGGCTCTCGATGGCGAAGCCGCCCTGGGACAGGTCCAGCCCGCGGAAGCGGTTGCCGTCATCGAAGCGCACCTCGAAGGTCGGCGAAACGCGGATGTAGCGGCGCTCATCGCGGCGCTCATGGGCCAGTCCCGAGCCTGCCGGTGCCTCTTCTTGGCGCGGCTGGGAGCGCGTATCGCCCAGATGGGGTTCGGCGCGCGGTGCGGGTTCCGGCTGGTGTGTGGGCTCGTGGCGAGGTGTGGAGGTGTCCTTGTCGTCGAAGTAATCGCTCATATCGGTGTCCTGAAGTCAGTATTCGCTGAGCCGTGGCGGTGTCTGGCCGTACATGCGGCCCAGCGACAAAGTGTGGCCGTGTCGTCGTTGTCAGCCGTGGCGTGGCTGCACCTGGATGCGCAGGTCACTCAGCGACAGCCTGGTGTCGTGAAGATCGAGCGAGCAGCGCTGCTGGTCGGTGCAGCTCAACAGATCGCCGGGGGCTGGAGTGGTCCCCTGGGCGTCCTTGAGGCGGTCGATCAACGCCGGCGGGACCTCTAGCGTGGTGCCCTGGGGGCTGCCGCTGAGATTGGTGGCCTCGCCGATGCTGCTTGCGCCCAGGCGTTCGATCAGCCGATCGCTGATCCGCAGCTCGCCGGCAGGCAGGCGCAGCTCGCCCGAGCCATCCTCGATGCGGCTGGCCAGCCAGCGACTGGCGTCAGGCAGCTCGGCACTGTCGCTGGGCACCGGGCCTGCACGCTCGAGGATCTTCAGCGAGGTAGCGTCAGGTACTTTCAGTACGCCGGTGGCCAGGGTCAGCACGAACAACATCAGGCACACATGAAAGCCATGCAGCAGGTGACCCATGCGACGCTGGCGGCGAACCGCCTTTTCATCACCTGGCTCGCCGGCGGAGATGCCCTGGCGTGACCACTTCTGACGGTTGAAGCGAAAGCTCACGTAGGTCTTGAGCAGGGCGCCGTAGACCTGGTTGTAGTAGATCAGCGGGATCCACAGAAGGCTGAAGCGACCACGCTGCCAGGCCAGGATCGAGGTGGAGATCCCGCGGGTGAACAGGATCCACAGGGCATAGGCGAAGATGAACGACGGCCGCACAAACAGCGTCACCAGGATCGCCACGATGGGGCCGATCAGGGTCGTCCACATGGACAGCCGCTGGTCGATCAGGCTCCACCAGGTGAATAGCCCCATCGGCCTCGGCCCCAGGGCAATGGCGCGACCGCTGGTGCGCAGCATGTTGCCGTACCAGCGACGCATCAGGTCGGTGGTCGAGGCAAAGAAGCGCTTGCGGTCCGGCAGCTCCTCGAATCCCGAGACGTAGACATCCGGCAGGTAGAGCATCTTCCAGCCGTTCTTTAGCAACCAGTACCAGGTCGACTTGTCGTCCCCGGACAGGAACTTGAAATTGCCGAAGCGCCAATGCTCGACGTGGTCGTTCTCGACCATGTCGATAAAGTCCGGGTGGGTCGCCAGGTCGGCGCGGAAGGCGCTGTAGCGGCCGGTCAGGACCAGCAGCCGCTCGGACACCGACATCGAGCTCATCACCAGATGACGCTGGGCGTAACGCAGGTCGTACCACTCCTTTGTGGCATCGTTGCCGGTGACGATGGCGCTGTTGTTGGTGGTCAGGGCGCCGAGATCATCGCGCAGGGCAAAGAACGACAGCGAGCGCTCCAGGGTTCCGGGCTCGAGCAGGATATCCCCGTCCATGGACACCAGCAGGGCGTCGGGGGCCGGGGCCCGGCGCGAGATCGCACGCAGCACCTCGGCCATCGCCGAGCGCTTGCCGTCGCCCTTCTGGAACATGTAGCGGACCTCGATGTGCGACGGCCAGCGGTGTTCCTGCAGTACGTGGGAGATGATGTCCACGTCGGTCTGGTCCGAGACCGAGGCAAAGATGGTGGTCGGCACGCCATAGTGCCGCGTCTCCTCGATCAGCGCGTCGTAGACCCGGAAGCAGACGTCGGGGTCGATGCGAAAGGAGGTGCACAGCACGTAGAGCTCTGACGGCTTGCCGGACTCTCCCAGGGCGTCGGCCTCGGCCCGCATCTGTGGAAAGACGCGGCGGTTGTACCACACCGATCGCAGCGCCTGGACGAACCACCATGAATAGCGCCACGCACCGACCGCGCCAATGGCGAAGAAGAAGCTCTTCGACGCCGGCGAGAACACCTCGGAGGGCAACTCGCTGACCAGCACGATCAGCAGCGACAGCAGCAGCGCCAGGGTGGTCAGCTCCGTGGCCTTGCTGGCCACGGAGGTGTGCTTGGGTAGCGATGACATGGTGGCGTCCTTACACCCGGGGGTGTTGCAGGGAGGCGCCGCGACCCATGGCGTAGTATTCGAGACCCGCCGCTTCGACGTCCTCGGGTGAGAAGAGGTTGCGTCCATCGATCACCAGCGGGTGATTGAGGGTGCGCGCGATCTTGTCGAAGTCGACGGTGCGGAAGGCCTTCCACTCGGTGCAGATGACCAGGGCGTCGGCGCCTTCCAGGGCAGCGTCTCGCTGCTTGGAGAGACAAAGGTCCGAGCGCTCGCCGTAGATGCGGTGACACTCGGCGGCGGCCTCGGGGTCGTAGGCCTGGACCCGGGCGCCGGCTTGCCACAGCTGTTCCATCAGTACTCGGCTCGGCGCCTCGCGCATGTCGTCGGTGTTGGGCTTGAAGGCGAGTCCCCACAGGGCGATGGTGCGGCCCTTGAGGTTGCCGTGGAGCGCCAGTTCCAGCTTGTCGAACAGCCGCGTCTTCTGGGCGTCGTTGACCGTTTCCACCGCCTGCAGCATGCGGGCGGGGGCGCCGACCTCGCTGGCGGTGCGGGCCAGTGCCTTGACGTCCTTGGGGAAGCAGGAGCCGCCGTAGCCACAGCCGGGATAGATGAAGTGGTAGCCGATACGCGGGTCGCTGCCGATGCCGTGGCGGACCTGCTCGACGTCCGCACCCAGGTGCTCGGCCAGGTTGGCGATTTCGTTGATGAAGCTGATCTTGGTTGCGAGCATGGCGTTGGCGGCGTACTTGGTCAGTTCGGCGCTGCGCACGTCCATGAACATCAGCTTGTCGCGCTGGCGGCTGTAGGGGGCATAGCACTCGCGCATCAGCTTGCGGACCTTGTCGCTGTCGGTACCGATGACGATCCGCGCCCCCCGCGAGAAGTCCTCGATAGCCGCGCCTTCCTTGAGGAATTCCGGGTTGGAGCAGACGTCGAAGTCGACCTCGGCCTGGCGTCCCTCCAGGGTATCGGCCACCGCCTGATGAACCTTGTCGGCGGTCCCCACCGGGACGGTGGACTTGTTGATGATGACGCGATATCCGTCCATGTGCTGGCCGATGGTACGGGCCACGCCAAGCACGTGGGTCAGGTCGGCGCTGCCGTCCTCGTCAGGGGGCGTTCCCACCGCGATGAACTGCAACAGGCCATGGGCCACTCCTTCCTCCGGGCTATCGGAGAAGGTCAGGCGCTCGTCTTCCATATTGTGGCGAATCAGATCCTCGAGGCCTGGCTCAAAGATCGGTACCTCACCGCGCTTGAGGCGGGCGACCTTGACCTGATCGACGTCCACACACATCACGTCGTGTCCCACATCGGCCAGGCAGGCGCCGGTGACCAGTCCTACGTAACCCGAGCCGTGAATCGTGATTTTCATGAACTCACTCCTTGCCGTCGCTTGTGATATTGGCGGCCTTGCCTCGGGCGTCGGAGGGACGCCGGGAAAGCCTTGTTCTGACCGCAATGAGGGCAAGGATCGATCCAGTTATCTTTTTGTATTTTAAAAACAACAACTTATTTGGATGCGTGCTCTAGTGAGCGTTCTCCGGGATGACCGATGGTCGGCCGGAATGTCGCCATTAACAGACAATGGTGCGCGACGTTCGTATAAAGCATTAGAAATCAATTAGTTATATGTTGCTCTATGGATACGCCAATGGTTTTTTGTGTTATAAGTTATTGATAATAAAGTGAAAACACTGTTTTCTTACGTTTCTCCGATCAGCACCCGATCGGAGCATCATGCTTGAGACGGTTTTTGCGGCATGACGATCGCCATGCTGACGTTGTCGACGCCGAGTAGCGGCAGGTCTGCCAGGCGTCGAGCCGCGGCGAACGTCGACCTGGACGACCCGGCAGTGAAACGGCGCCATCAGCGGATGAGGGGAGGAATGCTTCGTTGAACAGTGGCTTATGTTTTGAGTAAGAGGCGGGCAGGGTTACCGGGAGGGACCGAAGCTCACATGCGTACACAGACGAGTATGAAGTTTCTCGCCATCATTGGTGTTAGTTAAGTATGAATGACGCGAAGTTATTGGCGTTAATTATATGAACGTTGTTTTCAGAAGTTTGCATAAAGCACCAATTGAATAGATGGGTCCCGAAAACACTGTACTTGAGTCCAATGCTAGTCATAAAAAAGCTTCGCTAATACTGCTTCCACAGTGTGCCGATAAGGTGCGTTATCGAGGACAAAAATATCCTTGGGCGCGCTCGATAAACGACAACGAGCATCAGGGGAAGCGACATGAGCACGGCGACGGTGGTGATGGTACAGGGGCAGGCTTTTGTTCAGGGCACCGATGGAAGCCTTCGCGAACTCAGGCCGGGAGACGTGATCAGCGACGGGGAGCGCCTGGTGACGTCACAGGGTGGTGAAATCTCGATTTCGCCCGGTGGCGTCGGCGACCCCGTGACACTTTCCGGTAGCGGACAGGTGCGCCTGTTGCCTTCCACCACCGAGCTTGCCGGCCCTTCGCTGGTCGATCAGGGGATTGTGCAGACCACCGACGACTCGGCGCCCATTGCTGCACCCGCGACCCCTTTGGGCAGCCCGGTGACGGCTGGCGCGGCTGTCGGCATTGACGCACCGGTTCCCGAGGGTACCCAGGCGTCCGGCTCCACGGACGATGAGCTCGCGGCTCTCGCCCAGATCGCCGAGCAGGCCGACAACGTGCTGGGTGACGAAGAGCTCAACGAGCTGTTGGCCGCCATCGACTCCGGCGAAGGCGACCTGTTCGATGATCTTGAGGATCCGGCGGCCGGCGGCACCGGCGGGGGAGGGGACGACGAGGGCAGTGGTTTTGTCCGTCTGCTGCGCATCGTGGAGACGGTGGATCCGCTGGCCTTCCAGTTTGGCCTTGAGGGGCGCGATGGTCCCATCGAGCGCGATTTCACCGGTGTCGACGCGGTGGATCCCGGCGATGACGACGAAGGTGTCACCCTGACCGGTCTCGATGGCCCCGAAGATCCCACTGGCCCCGGTGGTCCTGATGGCCCTGATGGACCCGGTGGCCCAGGTGGCCCAGGTGGCCCCGGTGGTCCTGGCGGTCCTGGCGAGCTGCCGATTGGCGCCGCTGGTGCCGAGCAGGTGCTGTTCGAAGCAGACCTGGCCGGCGGTAGCCGTGGTGACGCCACCCAGCTGATTCGCACCGGCTCCTTTGGGTTTGATTCACCTGACGGCCTGGCCACCCTGACGGTGGGGCCGGTTTCCCTGACGCTTGCCCAGCTTGATGCCCTGGGGACCTCGCCGGTCACCATCGTCACCGATCATGGTGTGGTGACGCTGACCGGCTTCACCGGGTCGGCCGCAGGGGGCACCGTCAGCTACACCTATGAACTGACCAACAACGTCGACAATGACAGCGTTGCCGGCGCCACCGATGGCGGCTATCTCGAGAGCCTGAATGTCCAGGCGGTGGACGTGGACGGTAGTAGCGCCAGCGGCTCGCTCGACATTTTGATCGTGGATGACGCGCCCCGCGCCGAGGACGATCCTACCGTCGAGACCACCGACGATACGGCGGTGAGTATCAATGTCATCACCAATACGACCGGCGCCGATACTCTCGGTGCCGACGGCGCCGAGCT
The DNA here is from genome assembly GCF_040070555.1 of Halomonas sp. H10-59. Classification (NCBI taxonomy): domain Bacteria; kingdom Pseudomonadati; phylum Pseudomonadota; class Gammaproteobacteria; order Oceanospirillales; family Halomonadaceae; genus Halomonas; species Halomonas sp. H10-59. Next base: position 3,357,908 of record NZ_CP098828.1, on the reverse strand, counting down.
GACCGCTGCAGAACTGGTGGACAGCACCGCCGGCAGCCTGGACTTCAACGCCGACGGTACCATCACCTTTACTCCGGCGGCGGGCTTCGAGGGGACCGCCGAAATCCTCTATACCCTGACCGACAACGACGGTGACACCAGCCAGGCGACCTGGCGGGTGGAGGTGGAGGACGACGAGCCCGAGATCGAGGTCAATCCCGAGTCGCCCAATGCCTCGGGCAACAACGAAGTCGACGAGGCGGGTCTCGACGATGGCGGGAGCAAGGCCCCCACCGACCTCGAGACCGCTCTGGGGTCGCTCACCATCGACACCGGCAGCGACAGCCTGGCCAAGGTGGAGATCGATGGTATCGATGTGACCGACGGTACCGAGGCCAATCCTGTCGAGGTCGACGGAGACCTCGGCACCCTAGAGGTGTGGAAGGATAGCGCGGGGACCTATCAGTATCGCTATACCCTGACCGACAACAGCACAGACCACACCAGCCAGGGCACCGCCAGCGACGCTGTGCAGGACGCTTTCAGCGTGGTGGTGACCGACTCCGACGGTGACGCCAGTGATCCGGCCACCCTGACCATCGACATCAAGGATGACGTGCCCGAGGCCAAGGATGACGAGACTATCGGCGCGTCCGACAATGCTCCGGTCATGTTGAACGTTATCAACGATGGGCCAGGCGCCGATACGCTCGGTGCCGATGGCGCCGAGCTGACCGCTGCAGAACTGGTGGACAGCACCGCCGGCAGCCTGGACTTCAACGCCGACGGTACCATCACCTTTACTCCGGCGGCGGGCTTCGAGGGGACCGCCGAAATCCTCTATACCCTGACCGACAACGACGGTGATACCAGCCAGGCGACCTGGCGGGTGGAGGTGGAGGACGACGAGCCCGAGATCGAGATCAATCCCGAGTCGCCCAATGCCTCGGGCAACAGCGAGGTCGACGAGGCGGGTCTCGATGACGGCGGAAGCAAGGCGCAGACCGACCTCGAGACCACTCTGGGGTCGCTCACCATCGACACCGGCAGTGACACCCTGGCCAAGGTGGAGATCGATGGTATCGATGTGACCGACGGTACCGAGGCCAATCCGGTCGAGGTCGACGGAGACCTCGGCACCCTGGAGGTGTGGAAGGATAGCGCGGGGACCTATCAGTATCGCTATACCCTGACCGACAACAGCACAGACCACACCAGCCAGGGCACCGCCAGCGACGCTGTGCAGGACGCCTTCAGCGTGGTGGTGACCGACTCCGACGGTGACGCCAGTGATCCGGCCACCCTGACCATCGACATCAAGGATGACGTGCCCGCGGCCAAGGATGACACCGCCGAGACCGACGAGAACCAGCCGATCACCGTCAATGTGCTCGACGGTACGGCGGGCGAGCCTGACGTGGCCGGGGCCGACGGTCCCTACACCTTCGTCACCGACAGCGTGAGCCTGGAAAGCGGCAGCGGCACCATCACCAACGTCGACGCCAACGGCAATATCACCTTCACGCCGGCCGACGGCTTCGAGGGTGACGCGGTGATCAACTACGCGATCCGCGACGCCGACGGTGATATCAGCAGCGCGACCCTGACGATCACCGTGGACGCCACGCCCGAGGTCGAGGTCAATCCCGAGTCGCCCAACGCCTCGGGCAACAGCGAGGTGGACGAGGCAGGTCTCGACGATGGCGGGAGCAAGGCCGCCACCGACCTCGAGACCGCTCTGGGGTCGCTCACCATCGACACCGGCAGCGACAGCCTGGCCAAGGTGGAGATCGATGGTATCGATGTGACCGACGGTACCGAGGCCAATCCGGTCGAGGTCGACGGAGACCTCGGCACCCTGGAGGTGTGGAAGGATAGCGCGGGGACCTATCAGTATCGCTATACCCTGACCGACAACAGCACGGACCATACAAGCCAGGGTACCGCCAGCGACGCTGTGCAGGACGCCTTCAGCGTGGTGGTGACCGACTCCGACGGTGATGCCAGTGATCCGGCCACCCTGACCATCGACATCAAGGATGACGTGCCCGAGGCCAAGGATGACACCGCCGAGACCGACGAGAACCAGCCGATCACCGTCAATGTGCTCGACGGTACGGCGGGCGAGCCTGACGTGGCCGGGGCCGACGGTCCCTACACCTTCGTCACCGACAGCGTGAGCCTGGAAAGCGGCAGCGGCACCATCACCAACGTCGACGCCAACGGCAATATCACCTTCACGCCAGCCGACGGCTTCGAGGGTGACGCGGTGATCAACTACTCGATCCGCGACGCCGACGGTGATATCAGCAGCGCGACCCTGACGATCACTGTGGACGCCACACCCGAGGTCGAGGTCAATCCCGAGTCGCCCAACGCCTCGGGCAACAACGAAGTGGACGAGGCGGGTCTCGACGACGGCGGGAGCAAGGCCCCCACCGACCTCGAGACCACTCTGGGGTCGCTCGCCATCGACACCGGCAGCGACAGCCTGGCCAAGGTGGAGATCGATGGTATCGATGTGACCGACGGCACCGAGGCCAGTCCGGTCGAGGTCGACGGAGACCTCGGCACCCTGGAGGTGTGGAAGGATAGCGCGGGGACCTATCAGTATCGCTATACCCTGACCGACAACAGCACGGACCATACCAGCCAGGGCACCGCCAGCGACGCTGTGCAGGACGCCTTCAGCGTGGTGGTGACCGACTCCGACGGTGACGCCAGTGATCCGGCCACCCTGACCATCGACATCAAGGATGACGTGCCCCAGGTGTTCTCCGAGGCGGAGCACGCCCTGGAGAGTGGCAACGGCACTTTGGACTTCGGGCCCAACGTCGGAGCCGATGGGGTCGGGGAGGTGGTCTTTGCCGCCGCCCTCGACGGACAGCCGGCGACGGATAGCCAGGGCAACGCGCTGCGAGTCGACGGCAAGCCGCTGAGCTATCGTTTGAGCGCTGATGGAACGACGCTGTATGCCGAAAGCGCCGACGGTGCCGAGGACGGCTTCAGCGTCACGCTCAACGCAGCAGGTGACGGCTACAGCGTCGAGGTGATCGGTGCGATCACCAATGGCGAGGCGTTCGACTCAAGCCCGGCAGATGCACAGACGATCGGTGACTATCTGGCCTTGCACGCCGGCGATGACGTCGCGGTCAACGACCTCTTGCTGTCGGGAACGACCGACCAGGATAGCGACGGCCGTATCGCCCTTGGTACCGACGGGACCCTGCGCATCGATGCGCTCAAGGGCATCACCGCTTCCGGGACGACGCCTGAATGGCAGGACCACGTCGGCCTGACGAGCTATTCGCAGAAGGTCCATGTGACCAACGGCGTCACCGCCGCTCTGTTGCTCTCTGCCGTCGTGTTCGATGCTGAAGGCGCAGGCAGCGGTGATCCAGGGGCGACCAGCGGTGCCGCCATGGATCTGAGCGTCGATGACGTCAAGGTGTTCGACGCTCGGGGCGTGGATGTCACGGGAAGGGTGTCGTTGGTCGATACCGGCGATGGCATTGAGGTCGACGGCCTCAAGGATGGCTGGGAGGTGCGCCTGAGCACCGGTGACGATCGCCCCTTCGAGGCGGTCTCCATCGAGGCGCAGCAGAGTGGCAGTGAGTCCCCTGGCGATCTGTCACTGGGTGACATCAACCATCGCAGCGGCGAGCAGCGCGAGGACTTCGAGGTGCCCCTCGGTCTGGTCGGTGTCGATGGCGACGGCGATCGGCTCGAGAGCACCCTGACCCTTAACGGAGAGGCACCGGATACCCTGTACGTGGATGACAACGACAACAGCGAACAGGCCGGTGGTGATGGCGACGACGTGCTGATCGGCGACGCCGGCGGGGTGGCCCAGGCGCAGCCGGAGAATTACAACCTGTCACTGATCATCGATAGCTCGGGCAGCATGGGCAATGCGTCGGGCACCGCCGGCAAGACGCGGATGCAGCTGGCCAAGGACGCCCTGGAGAATCTTCTTATCCATCTCCAGACCTACGGTGGGACCATCAATCTGCAGATCGTGGACTTTGACTCCCTGGTGAGGCCTGGGCTCGACGGCACAGGTCAGACGGTTGATTCGCTGATCATTGAGAACTTCGGCCCTGATGATCTTCAGGATGCCATTGATTATATCGAGGCCATGGTGGCTTTCGGGGGCACCAACTACGAGGCTGGGTTCAACGAATCCGAGACGTTCTTCGAAGGTATTGCTGGCTCGACCTCGGGTTACAAGAACCTCGCGCTGTTTCTGACCGATGGCGAGCCGACTTACCATGTCAATAGCTCAGGTGGCTTCAGCGGCCCCGGAGGCAACAACAGCACCGCGGTGATGACGCAATCGATCGCCGCCTTCAATGACTTGGTCGCCAATGATGTCGAGGTGGCCGCCATCGGCATCGGCAACGGGATCAACGAGGAAACGCTTGAGTACTTCGATAACAGCAACGTCGATGGCACCGGAGGCCTGACCATTGGCGGTACGACGTTTAATGATCCGGTCGGCCAGGTGCAGATCGTCAACGACGAGGACGGTCTCAACAGTGCCATCCAGGAAGCCGCAGGAGGGCTTCTGGCACTTGGCGATGACGTCCTCTCGGGCGGAGGCGGCGACGACATCCTGATCGGCGATGTGCTTAACAGTGACCACCTGGCCTGGACGAATACCGACACCGGAGAGGTCTTTACCGCGGGTGGGCATGACGGTCTGGGCTACGAAGGGCTCTACGAATACGTCAAGTGGGGAGTCAATGGTGGTACCGAACCCACCGATGGCGAAATGATCGGTTATATCCGGGACAATCTCGATGACCTGATTGACGAGTCGCGTGATGAAGGCGGGATCAACACCCTGGACGGCGGCGACGGCAACGACACCCTGATCGGCGGCGCCGGGGGGGATACCCTCCTTGGCGGCGAAGGTAATGACACCCTGGTTGGTGGCAAGGGCAACGATACGCTCGATGGCGGCGCGGGCAACGATATCATCGATCTGGGCACCGGTGCCGATGTGGTCGCCTGGAATGATGGCGACGCTGGGACCAGTGCTGCGCCTGCCAGTGATGAGATCAATGACTTTACCCTGGGGGAGGTCGGCAGTGACGCCGAGGCCGATCGCCTGGAGATGTCGGATCTACTCGATGGAGCGACCGAGGCAACCGTCAACAACTATCTTTACGCCGAGGAGGACGGCGGCGGCAATACCGTGTTGTACGTGAAGAGCGATGGTGGCATCGGCAATACAGGAGGCGATGCCGATCAGGTCATTACCCTCAATGGCGTCGATATGGGGGGACAGGACTCGGCGACCTTCCTGCAGCAGATGATCGACGACGGCCAGTTGCAGGTGGAGTAGCAGGTGGAATAGCAGGTTGAGTTGCAGGGCAGCGGTCTCCCTCGGCGCGCCCGGGGGAGGCCGACGCCGGGCCGGGGCGTCCGGTCTCGGCGAGTGAAAAGGAACAGAGCCCGGCTGGCGTCGGGCTCTGTGTCGTTGAGTCGAGCGGCTCTTGTGGCACGCGGCGCGAGGTGCCTATCGTCGCTCGCGGCGCTTGCTGGCGTCGGGTGTGGTCAGAAGTCGATGCCGCGGCGGGCCTTGAGGCCATTGGTGAAGCCGTGCTTGACCTCCTGCATCTCGGTCACGGTGTCGGCCATGGCAACCAGTTCGCGATGGGCGTTGCGCCCGGTGATGATGACCGTCTGCTCGGCAGGCCGGTTGGCGATGGCCGTGCGCACGGTGTCGATGTCCAGGTAGCCGAACTTGAGCATGTAGGTGATCTCGTCGAGCACCACCAGATAGACCTCGGGGTCAGCCAGCATGCGGCTGGCCTCCTGCCAGACCTCGCGGCATGCCTGGGTGTCCGACTCGCGATTCTGGGTATCCCAGGTGAAACCGGTGGCCATGATCGCCACCTCGAGGTTGTCGTCGGCCTCGAGACGGTCGCGCTCTCCGCACTCCCACAGTCCCTTGATGAACTGCACCACGCCCACCCGGTAGCCGTAACCCAGGGCGCGGGTGACGGTGCCCCAGGCGGCGGTGGTCTTGCCCTTGCCGTTGCCGGTAAACACCAGCATCAGCCCGCGCTCCTCGTCGGCGGCGGCGACCTTGGCGTCGACGTGGGACTTGAGCTTCTCCATGGCCTTCTTGTGTCGGGTGTTTCTGTCCTGCTCGCTCATGCCGGCTCCCGCTGTCTGGTGAAAAGCGCAGGGTAGCCGAGGCGGACGCCGGCGTCAGCCCGGATATGCCTTTCCGCCTCAGCCGGGATCATTGGCTGGAAGGCTCTGGCGTCCCGCCTGGGGCGAAGCCGTGTTAGCCGAGCGTGCCTGTCGGCGCGCCTCCATGCGCCTGGCGAAGACCTCCATCAGGCGATCGTAGAGCGCCGCACCCAGCACGCTGTCCTCGATGCCCGCATCGATGTTGGGATTGTCGTTGACCTCGATCACCAGCACACGGTCGCCGACCTGCTTGAGGTCGACACCGTAGAGGCCATTGCCGATCAGCCGGGTGGCCTTGAGCGCCGCACGCAGCACGGCGGCCGGCACCTCGTCGATGGGGTGGCTGCTGAAGCCGCCGCTGCGGGTGCGAGCACCGGAATGATCGTAGATCTGCCAATGGCCACGGGCCATGTAGTAGCGGCTGGCGAACAGCGGAGCACCGTCGAGCACGCCGATGCGCCAGTCGTATTCGGTAGGCAGCCATTCCTGCAGCAACAGCAGGTCCGAGCTCTTGAACAGGGTATCGGCTTCCCGCGCCAGCGATTCGCTGGACGTCACCTTGACGATGCCACGGGAGAAGGCGCCATCGGGGACCTTCAGCACCCTCGGGTAGCTGAGACCCTGCGTCTGCTCGAGGAGACGTGCTCGATCCGAACGCTTGAGCAACAGTCCCTCGGGAGCGGCGACCCCCCGGGTGCGAAGCAGTTCATGCAGATAGACCTTGTTGGTGCAGCGCAGAATGTCCTGGGGCGCGTCGATGACCACCAGGCCCTCGTGTTCGGCACGCCGGGCCATGCGCCAGGTGGGGTGGTCGAGGGCGGTGGTCTGGCGCAGAAACAGAGCGTCGAACTCGGCCAGCCGGGCGCTGTCGCGATGGGTGATGAGCGAGACATTGATGCCCTGGCGCCGACCGGCGCGGATAAATTGCTTGAGCGCGCCCTTGTTGCTGGGCGGCAGGTGTTCTTCAGGGTCGATCAACATGGCCAGGTCGAAGCGATAGCGCCTCCGCGCCCTGGGGGTACGCCAGATCTTCAGCGAATGGCGATTGAGGGCGCGAGCGAAGGCGTCCTGCTCGTCTTCATGAAGCCGCCCAAGCGCAAGCGGACGCAGCCGCACCAGTCGATAGCCCTGGGCGGTGCGATTCAGGCGCGCCTCCATCAGCGGACAGGGCAGGCGCTCGAACAGGCGGCGGGCGACGCGTGCCAGCAGGGGCTCGACGCATTCGCCGAACAGCACCCTGAAATGGACGTCATCGCCGAGTCGCTCGACCGCAGCGGGCCGGCTCAGCTCATCGAGCAGCCCGGTAAGGCCCTCGAGCTGCATGTCGGTGGTCGACTTGCGGCGCAGGGAGTTGAGGGTATCGACACTGGGGATCACTCTGGCACCCCGCGCCTGGGCGAGCAGCGAGACATAGTAGCCTCGGCCCAGGTAGCCGAGGTCGGAACACAGGTTGATGACCTGTGCGCTGGTGGCGCCCGAGGTGGCCTTGGCATCGGCGATGTCCGCGGCGTCGACATAGTGGTCGGCGTCGATCACATCGTCACTGGGGTGGTAGGGCTGCCAGTCGCGCTGGCGGTCGACAACGATACGCAGGGCGCACATCGCAAGAATTCCTCGGCAGGGGGCGAGATAGGGGCGAGACAAGGGGCGAAGCTGGTACGAAACTGGGACGAGACAACGGCGGAGCAAGGGCGAAGCAAGGCCGAAACAAGGTGATAGCCCGAAGCCGGAGGACACCGCACGAGTCGGGGGAGAGGTCAGGGCCGACGGTGGCAGGATGCGCCTGGGTTGGCGGCAAAGCAATACGGCAAGAAAGTGAAAAATATTCATTCTGTCGGCGGCTGACAGCGGCGTGTGGGCCAGACAGAATCAACAGATAACACACGTCGCCCGAGTCGGGCGTCGGGCTGCCGAGACGGGACCTCTCACTATGCCACTTGCCTTGCGTTCGGCCACCCCAAGCGATCTCGATGCCCTGGAGGGACTGGAGAGTCGCGGTTTTTCGGGGGACCGCTTCACTCGTCGCCAATTGCGCCACCTGCTCCAGCGCGCCCATGGGCTGACCCTGATCGCCGAGGACGCCACCGGCTCCGTTGTGCCTCTCGGCTACGGTACCTTGCTGTTTCGTCGCAACAGCCGCGCAGCGCGCCTCTATTCGCTGTGTGTGGCCCCCGAGGCGCGTGGCCAAGGAGTGGGCAAGGCCTTGCTCGAGGCGCTCGAGCGTGATGGGCGCAAGCGTGGCTGCGAGCGCATGACGCTGGAGGTGCGGGCCGACAATCGTGTTGCTCTCGGCCTCTATCGACGGGCGGGCTTTCGCCTGGCTTGCTGGCTCGACGACTACTATGAGGATGGCTGTGCCGCCTGGCGCATGGTCAAGGCGCTGGGCCTGTCTCGAGAGCAGCCTGCCGTCGTGCCTCAGGGTTCACCGTCCGTGGCAGCTCCAGCGACATCTTCTGCGCCGTCTTCTACACCACCTTCCGAGCCGTCCTCCGTGACATCCCGGGAGGACGCGGTAGTGACACCCTGCGGGTCGCCGTCGATGGTAGACTAGCGTTTTTGTCAGCGGAGCAGAGCGAGCATGCCCTCTTTCGATATTGTGTCCGAATTCGATCGCCACGAAGCCCAGAACGCCGTGGACCAGGCTAACCGTGAGGTCCAGGGGCGCTTTGACTTTCGCGGTGTCGACGCCGGTTTCGAGCTGTCCGATGAATCCGTGGCGTTGCACGCCGAGGTCGACTTCCAGCTCAAGCAGATGCTCGACATCCTGCGCAACAAGCTGATCGCCAGAAGCATCGACCCGCGCATCATGGACGTTCAGGACGCCGAGCTGTCCGGCGTCAAGGCGCGTCAGACGGTCGCCCTCAAGCAGGGGCTGGAGCAGAAGGAAGCCAAGGACATCGTCAAGCGCATCAAGGACTCGAAGCTCAAGGTCCAGGCCCAGATCCAGGGCGACAAGGTACGCGTGACCGGCAAGAAGCGCGATGACCTGCAAAGTGTGATGGCACTGCTGCGCGGTGATGAGGGCCCTGATCTGGCGCTGCAGTTCGACAACTTCCGCGACTGACAGGATCGGCGGCTGACATGTCTCTGTGCCGGCATCGTGAGGCGAGTGGCCCTGCGGATTCGGCAGGCTACTGGCCTGATAGCGGCGTCCGATTGGCCTCGTCGCACCTGCTGCGTTTCAATAAGTGAATTCTTGACCAATTGGCGTGGCGAGTGCGCCGCCGGAGTTCGCCCTTGATTTCCACCACCCGTCGCTTGGCCTGGCAGTTGCTGGCCTGGACCAGCTTTGCCCTCGGTGTCATCGGGGCCTTCGTGCCGCTGCTGCCCAGCACCTGCTTTCTGCTGGTGGCGGTGTGGGCGGCGTCGAAGGGGTCGCCGCGGTTCGCTCGCTGGATTCGCAGTCATCCCCGGTTCGGGCCTGCGGTGGTGGCCTGGGAAGAATCCGGTGCGATTCCCCGTCATGCCAAGTGGATGGCGCTGGCGATGCTGTCACTGTCGGTGGTGGTGCTGTTGATCACGGTGTCACTGTGGTGGTTGAAGCTTGGGTTGACCGTCATGCTGATCGGGATCGCCATCTGGATCGTGACCCGGCCCGAGCCCGCCTCCTCGTCCTGACGTCTGCCGCCCTGATCCGTTTCGCCTGATGGTTCCGACGTGCTCCGGGTCGCGCCGGTTCTTTGAGCCCGGCACGTCCGTACCCGTACAATATCGACGACTTTTCTGATTGGAGCATCCCCGATGTCCGACCCCCAGCCGATCCACCTGAGCGACTATCGTCCGCCGGCCTACCTTGTCTCACGCACCGAGTTGACCTTCGACCTGGCGCCTGGCGCCACCCGCGTCAAGGCACGCCTGCATCTGGAGCGTCATCCCGAGCGCGAGGCCGGTGCACCGCTTTGGCTGGATGGCGAGCAGCTTTCGCTCAAGGCCATCGCCATCGATGGCCAGCCGCTGGAGGAAGGCGAGTACGAACTGACCCGCAAGGGACTGTCGATTACCGGTGCGCCGGAGGCGTTTGTTCTGGACACCGAGATCGAGATCTCGCCCGAGGACAATACCGCGCTATCCGGCCTCTACCGTTCCGGTGGCATGTTCTGCACCCAGTGCGAAGCCGAAGGGTTCCGCCGCATCACCTTCTACCCGGACCGCCCGGACGTGATGGCGACCTTCTCGACCACCGTGATCGGCGACCTGACCCGTGAGCCGGTGTTGCTGTCCAACGGCAATCCGGTGGAGCGGGGTGAGCTGCCGGATGGCCGCCACTTCGTGACCTGGGACGATCCTCATCCCAAGCCCGCCTACCTGTTTGCGCTGGTGGCCGGTGACCTGAAGAAGGTCGAGGACCGCTTTACCACCATGAGCGGCCGCGACGTCACCCTGCAGATCTGGGTCGAGGAAGAAAACCTCGACAAGACCGACCACGCCATGGGCTCACTCAAGCGTGCCATGCGCTGGGACGAAGAGGCCTACGGTCGCGAGTACGATCTGGACCTGTTCATGATCGTGGCGGTCAATGATTTCAACATGGGCGCCATGGAGAACAAGGGGCTCAACATCTTCAACTCGGCGGCGGTGCTGACCCACCCCAACACCGCCACCGACGCTGCCTTCCAGCGGGTCGAGGGAATCGTCGCCCACGAGTACTTCCACAACTGGTCGGGCAACCGCGTTACCTGCCGTGACTGGTTCCAACTGTCGTTGAAGGAAGGCTTCACCGTCTTTCGCGATCAGAGCTTCTCGGCCGAGGTCAATTCCGCGCCGGTCAAGCGCATCGAAGAAGTGTCGTTCTTCCGCACCGCCCAGTTCGCCGAGGACGCAGGCCCCACGGCGCACCCGATTCGCCCCGACTCCTACATCGAGATCGGCAACTTCTACACCCTGACCATCTACGAGAAGGGTGCCGAGGTGGTGCGGATGCTGTCCAACCTGGTGGGGCCGGAGACCTTCCGCAAGGGCTCGGATCTGTACTTCTCGCGCTTCGACGGGCAGGCGGTCACCATCGAGGACTTCGTCGACTGCATGGCCGAGGTGTCCGGGCAGGATCTCCAGCAGTTCATGCGCTGGTACTCCCAGGCGGGTACGCCGGAGATCGACGCCTTCGGCGAGTACGACTACGCCAACTCCCGCTACCGCCTGATCCTGCGTCAGCGCACGCCGGCCACCCCCGGTCAGCCGGAGAAACAGGCGCTGCACATCCCCATTCGCCTGGGCCTGGTCGGCACCAAGAGCGGCCGCGACCTGTCGATGACCCTGGACGGCGAGAGCCTGGGTAGAGACGCCGTGATTCATCTGCGTGAAGACGAGCAGGAGTTCATCTTCAGCGATATCGAAGAGGCTCCGGTGCCCTCGCTGCTGCGCGGGTTCTCGGCGCCGGTCAAGCTGTCCTTCCCCTATTCGCGGGAGGATCTGGCCTTCCTGATGGCCCACGACAGCGATGGCTTCAACCGCTGGGACGCTGGCCAGCGGCTGACCCTGCTGGCACTCGATGATCTGATCGCGGCCCACCGCAATGGCGTCGAGAAGGTCATGGATACGCGCCTGGTCGAGGCCTTCCGCGCACTGATCGAGGAAGGCAATGACGACAAGGCGGTGCTGGCCGAGATGCTGCAACTGCCGAGCGAGGCCTACATCGCCGAACAGCAGCCGCTGGTCGACGTGGACGCCATCCACGCCGCGCGCACCTTCATCCAGCAGTCGCTGGCGCAAGAGCTGCGTGACGAACTGCTGGCACTGTATCGCGACAACCAGAGCGACGCCGCCTACGCGCCCACGCCCGAGCAGATCGGCCAGCGTGCCCTGAAGAATGTCGCGCTGTCCTACCTGATGAGCATCGAGGACGAGGTGGCGATCGAGCTGGCCCAGGCCCAGTTCGAGGCCGACCACAACATGACCGACGTGCGCCATGCGTTGACCCTGCTGGTCCACAGTAGCCGCTCGGATATCGCCGATCCGGCACTCAAGGCCTTCGGGCGCAAGTGGTCCCACGATCCGCTGGTGATGGACCAGTGGTTCAGCCTGCAGGTGACCCGTCCCCAGGCGGACGCCCTGGATCGGGTGCGCTATCTGATGGAGCACCCGGCCTTCTCGCTGAAGAACCCCAACAAGGTGCGCGCGTTGATCGGTGCCTTTGCCGGGCAGAACCGGGTCAACTTCCACCGCCTGGATGGCGAAGGCTATCGCCTGCTGGCCGACGTGGTGATCGAGTTGAACCGGCTGAATCCCGAGATCGCCGCACGCATCATCACGCCGCTGACCCGCTGGCAGCGCTTCGACGAGGCTCGCCAGGCGCTGATGCGCGCCGAGCTGGAGCGCATCCGTGGCGAGGAACTCTCACCCAACGTCTACGAGATCGTGGAAAAGGCGCTGGCCTGATGTAGCGACGACGATCGCTGCTGGATCCACCGTCACAAATGCCAACGCCGCCCCTCGGGGCGGCGTTGTGCTGTGTGCTACCGGCTCGGCTGGCCTTGAAGACCGTCCCGCGTCAGGGCAGCAGCATGCCCAGGGTCAAGAGGCCCAGCAGAGCCCACAGCAGGGCGGCGATGGGGGAGCCTGTGAGGATCGCGCGCAGCCCCCGCCAAAGAAAGAAAAGGCCCAGCACCAGCAGCGCCAGGGTGAAGAAGGTCGGTGCGATGCCCAGCGAGCGAGACAGGCCGTCGATAAAGCCGGCGGCGGCGTCATCGATGCTGTTGAAGAAGGTGCCCAGAGTATCGACCACAAAGCGAATCAGGGTGCCAAGGGCCTCGCCCAGCCAGGTAAAGACGTCTTCCACCGCCATGCATCCTTGTCGTGGAGCTTGCAAAGGGCCTCGGCGCGCGCCTTGAGCACGAGCCTTGGCCATGGGAGCCCCGAGTATCCGCATCCGACCTGTCCACGGCAAGCCCCGTGGCCGAGCGCGTCTGGGTGTTGCACAGGTCTGCGCGCGCCACTTGCTAGGGCTTGTCTGAAAAGTGCCTGCGCTCGGTAATACGGCGTTAAAAATCGGATCAAAATGCTCATTTACACCCCGTAAACTGCGCTGTCTCACCGATTTTTGCCTTGTCTAACCTTCGCTCGTCGACTTTTCGGACAGCGCCTAGCCGAGTTGTTCGGTACGCGAGATGATTCCCGCTTCCTCCGCCGCGCTGTCGGCCAGGGCGCGGCCGGCCTCGTCGTAGACGTGGTAGACCGCGTGGGCGCCCAGTTCGCGGATGGTGTCGATCTCCTCCAGGTACTCGACCACGGCGGTGATCTTGCCCGGGAAGTGGCGGCTTCGCAGCTGCTTCAGGGCGAACAGGTTACCGGCATGGTGGGGCATCGCCAGCACCACCAGTTCTACCTGAGAGGACATCAGCATCTTGTCCCAGAAGTCCGAGTCAACGGCGTCGCCCTCGACGATATTGAAGCCCTTGTCGGCCAGCATCTTCACGCTCTTGGGATTGGAGTCGACCCCCAGCACCTTGAGTCCATACTCCTTGGTCAGGCGACGGTAGACGCTGCGACCGATACGGCCCATGCCCAGCACCACCGCTTCGGCGTCGCCGACCTCGATGGGGCGGTCGCTGGGGGACAGCGACGCCTCGTCGACCGGTGGCAGGCGTGGCTCGAGCCAGCGGTAGAACTGCTCGCTGACGCCATTGAGGATCGCCGATACCACGAAGCTCAGCGCGACCGCGAGCGACACCACCACCAGCCACTGTGGCGCCAGCCAGCCGCTGGATACCGCGATGGCACCGACGATCAGACCGAACTCGGAATAGTTGCTCAGGCTCAGGGTGGCCAGCACCGAGGTGCGGTGGCGCATGCCGAAACGCATCAGAATAAACTGGTAGAGCAGGCTCTTCAGCGGCAACAGCGCCACCAGCAGCAGGGCGATGCCGAACAGCGACCAGCTGGGCAGGGCGGTAAGGCCGATGCTCAGAAAGAAGCCGACCAGCAGCAGTTCCTTGATATTGAACATCGAGCGCGACAGCGTCTGGGCGGCGGGGTGGGGCGCCAGCAGCATGCCGATGATCAGCGCCCCGAGATCCCCCTTGACGCCGACCGCCTCGAACAGGCCGTAGCCCAGCACCAGGGCCATCACCACGCCACACAGCATCTGCATCTCGCCGTGGCCCATGCGGTCGAGCAGCCGTCGCAGCAGCGGCGCCAGCGGCAGCAGCGCGAACAGTCCCAGGGCCCAGGGGCTCGGCAGCTTGCCGGTGGAGGCGGTGAGAAAGATCACCGCAAACAGGTCCTGCATGATCAGGATACCGATGGCCAGGCGTCCGTAGGCCGCATGGGTCTCGCTTCGCTTTTCGAGGACCTTGACCACGAAGACGGTACTGGAGAAGGACAGGGCGAACGCCAGCACCAGCAGCGTCGTCAGGTCGAGTCCAGCGAGTAGACCGTTGGGTGACGTCAGCCAGCCGAGGGTGACGATCGCCTTCAGGACAGCCAGAATACCTACGAACAGCACGACGCTTGCCAGCATATGCAGGCTGGCGCCTCCCCAGACGTCCGGACGCAGCAGGGTCTTGACGTTGAGCTTGAGACCGATGGTAAACAGCATCAGGGTGACGCCAAGGTGGGCGATCAGCGTCAGGACCGGCGTTTCGTCGTAGCCGAGTGCATTGAGGATGAAGCCACCGGCGAGAAAACCCACCAAGGGTGGTAGTCTGAGGGCCATGGCGGCCAGGCCTGAAACAAAGGCGGTCAGCACAAAAATTGGTTCAATCATGCAGGAACTCGGTCGCAAAGGGGGGCGTGTCTTGATCAATTGTAAGGGAAATACGGGTCAAGTCAGCGCTATGGCTGCGATTGTGCCCGTCCCGCAACAGCATAGGTGCGGCGTCGGCAGCAGGACGTGGCCGGAGGCCGGCAGGTATCGGATCGCCGCTGCGGGCCTCCATGCCGGGGGAAGGATGTGATGAAATAGGCGCCGCACAGGGAGGATGTGCGACTTTCATGAACCTCATGTGAAAAAGGAAGCGTCAGGATGACCCAGCCGCCGGGCACCAATCGGCTGATCCTCAACGGACAATCGGCGCAATTGCCGGAAGTGCGAAGCGCTGTCTTCGCCTGTCGGCGAGGCGGCCTCGATGTCGATGTGCGTGTCACCTGGGAAAAGGGCGACGGCGAACGCCAGGCCACCCAGGCTGGACGCGATCGGGTCAAGCGGGTCATCGCCGGCGGTGGTGACGGTACCGTGCATGAGGTGGTCAACGGGCTGATGCAGTTGCCGCGCGAAGAGCGTCCGGAGCTTGCCATCATGCCGTTGGGCAGCGCCAATGACCTGGCCAAGTCCCTGGGCCTGCCGCTCGGCCAGGCAGCGTCGCTGGACGCCGCCTGTCGTCTGCCCAGCCGCTGGGTGGATGTGCCAAGGATGAACGATCGCTATTTCATCAACATGGCCACCGGAGGTTTCGGTGCCGAGATCACCACATCGACGCCGAAGCCACTCAAGCGCTTGATGGGCGGGGGAGCCTACTCGGTGTTCGGTGCCTTCAAGGCCTGGCGCTATCAGCTCTACCAGGGCCACCTGGCCTGGGATGGCGGGGAGAGTCGAGCGGGCATCTTTCTGCTGGGTATCGGCAATGGCATCCAGGCCGGTGGCGGTCAGCAGTTGACGCCGGCGGCGCGACTGGACGACGGCTTGTTCGACGTGCTGCTGGTGCGTGACTTCCGCTCGCTGCGCCAGCTTCGGGCGATGATGCAGGAACTGCGGGCCAGGCCCTACCATGGGCAGTACGTCGACGCCTTTCGCAGCGCCTGGTTGCGCTTTGAAGCCGATGGCGAGGCGCGCCTGCCGCTGACGCTGGACGGCGAAGCCTGCTATCAGCGCGCGTTCGAGGCCCGGGTCATGCCGTTGGCGCTGCGTCTGACCATGCCCGACAGCTGTCGAATGGCCTCACCCCGGGGAGAATGATCAGGGCGGGAGCCGCCATAGACGTCGCCCGATAGGCGAGATTGCGGCGTGCTGCAGCGTCAACGCAAGTTGCGTGGCCGGGGTGGCTTTGGTGCAATAGCGCGCGATCAATCATGGAGATTGGGCGCATGGACAAAGGCTTTATGGAGAGAAGACGATGGCAATGACCCCTCGAATGGCGGCGGCCCTGGTGGCACTGAGCGTACCGCTGTGGCTGGTTGGGTGTGATGGAGAGGAGCCCCCGGCGTCTCAGAGTGAGCCTTCAGCTGCTCAGGAAGAGCCTTCAGCTGCTGTGAAAGAGCCTTCAGCCACTGAAGAAGAGCCGTCCGCTGCTCAGCAAGAGCCCTCAGCTACTGACGAAGAGCCCTCAGCGACTCAACAACAGCCATCCGATTCCGAGAGCGGGATGTCCGCAGCCCAGTCAGAGTCATCGAGTGAAGCGGCGTCGAGCGGGGCCGACGGGGCGCAGACCAACAGTGACGCCGATGGGGCCGATGTAGACCTCGGCAGCAGTGCCACCGACACCCTGGAGCAGGGCCAGGCGCTGCCGGGGGAGAGCACCGAGTCAGATGTCGATGCCATCCTGGAGGAGACCGAGCGTCGCTTCGAGGAAGCGCAACGCAAGATCGACGAGACCTATAAGCAGGCCGAGGCAACGAGCGCTAGCCAAGGCACACCGGACAGTGAAGGGCAGCAGAGCGACGCAGGCGGAGAAGAAGCCTCGGTGCCCTCGGTGCCGGACCCTGTCGAGGAACCGGTGCAACTCGAGGGATCGAGCGAGGAGGTCGACGCCATCCTTCAGGAAACCGAACGCCGGTTCGAGGAAGCCAAGCGCAAGATCGACGAGACCTTCGAGCAGGCCGAGCGCCAGGTCCCCGAGGAGGTGCCCTCCGACGCGGACGCGTCCTTCGATGCCGACGTCAACGCCGAAGGCGACGTCGAGACCCGTACCGACAACTCGCCCTGAGCTGGTATTGGCAGGGCATCAGGTCCGGGTGGCTTAGTCATGGCTTAGTCATGGCTTAGTCATGGGCCCAAGGCTCGCCAGCAAGCTCTTACGGCACCTGATCGGCCCCCCGGCAGGCTCTGTCGGCCAACAAGAAAGGCCCACCATATGGTGGGCCTTCTTGTCGCATGATCGAGGATCGTCACAACTTGCGGCAATCCTGCTCAAGCGCTGTTGCTTCACGGGGTGGCTAGATCACGCAGAATGCGATCTCCCCGTGACAAGGTCAGACAGGCACTAGGCTCAGTCGGCGACCTTGATGTTGGAGGCCTGAAGGCCTTTCTTGCCCTGAGTCACCTCGAAGGAGACCTTCTGGCCGTCCTGCAGGGACTTGAAGCCTTCAGCCTGAATCTCGGAGAAGTGGGCGAACAGATCGTCTCCGCCGTCGTCCGGAGAGATGAAGCCGTAGCCCTTGGTATCGTTGAACCACTTGACAGTGCCAGTTGCCATTGTCGATTTCCTTAACTCGCTAAATGATGGTGCAGGCTCAACCACCCGGGGAGCTTTTCTCCCGTCGTGTGGTCTGAACCCTGTTGCGTGGGCATGACAAGAAAGAAGGGCGCATTGCGTGTTTCGACAATAGAGCGATCGAACTACCACTGCTGACGTTTCTACTTGCTGTCCTACGCTGCGGTCGAGTTCGCGATTCCGATTACCCGGGAAACGACACCTCTGGTGTCGACCACCCCTGGCAGGCGAGAATGGCTTACCTCGACTCGCCAAGTTACTGTAGATCGAAAGGCCAGCAGCGTCCAGCCGGACGCCCGTTGCTGCCTCTTAACGGAAAAGATGACACAAGGAATTCACATGACTGCCCCCGTGATCCATAGCGACGATACCCACTCCAAGGTGGTGGGCTACCTGTTGTGGCTGTTCGGTTTCCTCGGCGCCCACCGGTTCTATTACGGCAAGCCGGTGACCGGCACCATCTGGTTTCTGACCCTCGGACTGTTCTTCATCGGCTGGATCATCGACCTGTTCTTGATCCCGAGCATGGATCGCGAGGCCGACCTGCGGTTCCGCGGTGGTCCCACCAACTACACCCTGGCCTGGGTGCTGCTGACCTTCCTCGGGGTATTCGGCCTGCACCGTTTCTACATGGGCAAGTGGGTGACCGGCATCATCTATCTGCTCACCGGTGGTCTGTTCTTGATCGGCATCCTCTATGACTTCTGGACGCTCAACGACCAGATTTCGCTGAAACACTCCGATAGCCTCGAGTCCGTGCGCTGATGGAAGGCTGGATCGATGCCCAGCTGCTGGGCTTCGTGGTGGCGATCACGCTGTTGAGCGTCACTCCCGGGGTCGACACCTTGCTGGTGATTCGCAACACCGCTCGGGGCGGTCTGCGCGACGGTGTGCTGACCAGCCTGGCGATCTGTTCGGGGCTGTTCGTCCACGCCACCATCTCCGCCCTGGGGGTATCGCTGATCCTGCTGCAGTCGGCCTGGGCGTTTTCGGCGTTGAAGATGATCGGGGCCGGCTACCTGGCCTGGCTGGGAGTCGCCAGCCTGCGTCAGGCCTGGGCCGGCAAGGGGCTCGCGGTGTCGGCGGCGAGTGGCGCCCGCCGCCAGCGCGTATCGCCGTGGCGGCCGCTGCGCGAGGGGTTGCTGTCCAACGTGCTCAATCCCAAGACGGTGGTGTTCTACATGGCCTTTCTGCCCCAGTTCATCGCCCCCACGGATCCGGCCTTGCTGAAGTCCCTGTGGCTTGCCGGTATCCACTTCGTGATTGCCAACCTGTGGCAGATCCTGGTCGCGGTATTGGTGGGCAGCGCCAGCCACTGGCTCGCTCGGCCGGCGTTCTCGCGCGTGCTCAACGGCTTGACCGGTGGTGTGCTGGTGGCGTTCGGGGTCAAACTGGCGTTGACGCGAGCGCCGTCCTGAGCCGACGCGATCGGCGCGGAGGCCAATAGCCCGAGACACAGGCCAGCGAAGCTACCGCAAAAAACCGGACCTCGACAGCAAGAACCCCCGACCACAGGCCGGGGGTTCTTGCTTTGCGAGGCGATCTCACCTCATCGACGCACCGGGGCTCCGCTACATCATCGACGTACCATGGAACCGTCGTAGCGCGCGCTCTTCTCGGCCGCTGTCAGCACCTGTACGCCCTGGGTCGAGCCCTGGGCCAGGCTCTCGAACACTACCCGGTACTCGAGCACCGCGCGGACGTAGCGGCGGGTTTCCTTGAAGGGGATCTCCTCGACGAACAGGTCGAATTCGCCCGGCGCGCGGGCAAGCCAGGTGTCGACCCGGTGGGGGCCGGCGTTGTAGGCCGCCGCCGCGGCGATACGGTTGCCGCCGTAGCGCGCGATCATGTCACGGATATAGGTGCTGCCCAGACGAATGTTGGTGGCCGGGTCGAGCACGCCGTAGGGTCCAGGATCACCGATGCCCACCTGGCGTCCCACCAGCGCGGCGGTACCCGGCATCAACTGCATCAGGCCCCTGGCCCCGGCGGGTGATAGTGCTTCGGGGTTGTAGGCGCTCTCGCGACGGGCGATCCCCATCAGCAGGTAGGGATCGACATTGTTGGCCTGGCCCCAGCGGCGGAAGTCCTCCCGGTAGGCTTCGGGAAAGCGCCAGGGCAGGGCGTCGAGCATCTTGCCGACGATGGTCGTCTGCACCAGGCGTACGTGCCAACCGCGTCCTGCGGCGTAGTCCGCCAGGCGCCGGGCGTCGGTGGGGCCTGCGCTGCGTACCGCGTGATTCCACTCGAGGTTGGCAAGCCCTTCCTGTCCGACGCGCAGCAGCGCCTCGGTGCGACGCACCGTCGGCCAGCCGGCGACCTGCGCGCGCTCGGCTTCGCTGAAACGCGTGTCTTCCATGTTGAGATCGTAGGACTGGCCGAGGCGGTCGGCGGCGACGAAGCCGAAGAAGTCGCGTTGACCCGCTGCCCGGGCGTAGGCGGCCTGCGCGTCTGCCTGCTGCCCGCGCAGGGCCAGCGCGCGGCCCAGCCAGTATTGCCAGCGCGCCTTGGCCTGGGTCTCGGCGGGCATGATGCCAACGGTCCGCTCGACGGCGGCCCAGTCGCGATCGCGGATGGCCAGGCGTGCACGCAGTTCGAACACCTCCGGATCCTGCTGGCCGGCCAGGGCGCCGTCGATCCAGCCGAGCAGGCTGCGCTGGTCGCGGCGCAGGGCGTAATAGATGATCTCGCGCTCCAGCGCTTGGCGCGACTGGGCCGGCAGGCTCACACTGCCGGAGACCTGCTGCCAGGCGGACAGCGCCGCCGCCGGGGATGACTCTGCAGTGGCGATGATGGCGGCCCGCACAAAGGAGGCGGTGCCGGCGCAGTTGGGGCCGACGCAGCGCGCTACGCTTGCCAGTCGCGACGGGTTGGCGGCCACGCTTTGCTGCGCTGCTGCAGCGGAGCTCCAGGCGGGTCCCAATTGACGGCCAAGATAGCTGACCAGTCCGTCTTCGCCGTTTTCCCAGGCCAGCATCATGCGCTCGAAGATTTCCGTGCCACCGATCTCGCCGCGGGCGCGCAGGGTGGAGAATAGCGAGTCGCAGGCATCCGGCTGGGAGCGACCCACCAGCCATAGTTCGCGGCCGCCCTGAGCGGCGACGGCGGGGCTTTGGCCCAGTTGCGCGGTGTAGTAGTAGCACTGCTCGGCGGTGGTCTCGGGAACGCCGCCGGCGACGGCCAGCAGATCGCCGTAGCGCCCGGCCTTGCCGTAGCGCAGGATGGCCTGCTCACGCATCCAGTCACCCAGCGGCGCATCGGCATTGGCCGAGATGTAGCTGAGAACTTCCTGAGGGCTGGCGTTGGGCAGGCGATCGCGCAGACGATAGTACGCCACATAGCCGGCCAGTTCGTGGCCGCGAATGGCGGCGTCGTTGATGTTGTGGAAGTTGCCGCTACGGGCGGCTTCCAGGGCGCTGCGCATGGCGCCGTCACTGCCCTGGGCGGTAGCCGTCAATGGCATGCACAGTGCCGTGGCTGCCACCAGCGGCACGAGGCGACGAAACAAGGCGAATGGCATGGAGACCCTCCTGGTCTGTGAAGAAGAAGACATTGCTGCCTTTTTGTGCCGTAGACGGCGAATCGATGTCGGATCGAAGCCACATGGTGACCGAACCGGCGGGCCTTGAACAGTTGCCCGGCCAGGTTACGAGACTTGACCCCGGTCAGCTTCGCCCCCATGTTGCGATAAGACGACGTCGACGCCATGAAGATAGCCGTTGACACCCGATAAATACCATCGGCAATCGTTGGTGCTGAATTGAGTCGAGGAGACTATCCATGGCCCTGTTTGATCGAATCCCCGTTATTGGTCGCTTTACCCAACGCACACGAGCGTTCAAGCATATAATGCGGGCGCTCAAGCTGTTTATCCCGATGCTGCAGGACGTGCTCAGCGGTCGCTACCGCCCGGTGCCCTGGGCGGCTTTCGGCTGGATGGCGGTGGCCTTTGCCTATCTGGTGTCACCGCTGGACCTGATTCCCGATGTGCTGCTGCTGTTCGGTCTTCTCGATGATGTGGTCATCGTCGGCTGGTTGCTGACCAAGGTGGACAATAGTCTGGCCGACTATCGCGCCTGGCGTGGTATTGGCGAGGACGATGCTCCGCGGGAGGAGCGGGATATCCACGACATCTAAGGTGCCTTGTTCTTGATTTTCTGGCTCGAAGTGTGCGGATTCGAGCTTTTTGCGTTTGCTTCAGGGTACGTCGTCTGTTTCTGACGCTTGGCGAGCATTTGGCGGGTAAAAGGTAAAAATGCGGACCAAGGACGTATTGTGGCGTCGGCGGGCTGGGTCTAGATTGTCAGTCAAACGTTTGAATTCGAGCCCGCTCATGTCCTCCTCGCACCGCACCCTGCAGCCACCCTCCGTGTCGCTCTGGCGGCAGGCGCTTCAGCGCTTTGTCGATGTCATTCCACATACCCAGGCGCTCGGCATGCGCGTCGTTGCGGTGGATGCCAGCGGCGTCACCCTATATCTGCCCGGGGGCGCCGAGTTATGCGGTGATCGCTCGAGAAGCCTAGTGCACAGCGGGGTGCTCAGCGTACTGCTGGATACCGCCTGCGGCGCCTCGGTCCTGCCGGCACTGCCAAGTCCTGAGGTCTGTCCCACCCTGGATCTGCATATCAGTCATCGTCGTCCTGCCTGTCAGGGGGCGTCATTGTGGGTACGTGCCGAAGTGGAGGCCATCACCGACTCGGTGGTGTTCACCGAGGCCCGGGCCTGGCAGCACGAAGGACAGGTGGTGGCCTGCGCCCGCGGGCACTTTGCCCGGCTGGGGCCGCGCAACACGCCAGCAGGTTTTGCCGAGGCCATGTTCGCCGGTCTTGTGGAAGACGAGGGCGATCCCCTTATCGAAGAGAAGGCCCCTGTTGGTGATGCCGCCAGTGGCGCGATAGCGGCGGCTCCACACGAGAGTGTCAGCGGCTTGCTGGAACGTGGGCGTGCCAGCGGTGAGATCAACGCCTGGCTTGGCGAGGTGCCCTACGCCGACTTTATCGGGGTGAGGGAGGACAGCGATGAGCGCGGCAGGCGCTTTGTTCTGGAGACGCGTCCCCACAACGTGGGCAATCCGATGCTGCCGGCGCTGCACGGTGGTGTGGTGTCGGCCTTTCTGGAGACTGCTGCAGCGCTGGATACCCTGGCGCAGACCCGTGAGCCGCGCCTGCCGAGGCTGGTCAACGTTACCGTGGACTACCTCAGTTCGGCCGGGGTGAAGCCAACCTTCGCGCGCTGCCGTCTGGTGCGCGAAGGGCGGCGCATGGCCAATGTCGAGGCGTGGGCGTGGCAGGACGACGAAGACGCGCCGGTTGCCCGGGCTCGCTTGACCTACGTGCTGGGGGCGCCGGCGTAGGTGAGAGCCGGCCCGGGCAGCGGTTAGCCAGGTGACCACGGCCAGGGACGTCGGCCCAGGTCCGGGAAGGTCGACCTGCTGGCGCCAGCCCTGGACGCGAAGGTGCCTTCCTTGACTTGGTGGTGCCAGCCTTGACTTGGTGGCGCCAGCCTTGAAAAGCGCAGCGCGGACCCCATATCGATTGTCATCTTGAATGACGTGCGGCGCGAGCCGTGCACTCTGGACCGCCAGCGATCCATCGCTGGCCCGGAAATCGCCATGTCGAAAGGGGTTCGATCTACCATGACCACCGCTACCCACGAAGAAACCCTGGGCTTTCAGACCGAGGTCAAGCAGCTTCTCAACCTGATGATCCACTCGCTGTACTCCAACCGCGAGATCTTTCTTCGGGAGCTGATCTCCAACGCCGCCGACGCCTGCGACAAGCTGCGTTATCAGGCGCTGGACAATGATGCGCTCTACGAGGGCGACAGCGAGCTGCGCGTCGAGATCGAGCACGACAGCGAGGCCGGCACCGTCACCCTTCGTGACAACGGTATCGGCATGAACCGCGAGGACGTGATCGCCAACCTGGGCACCATCGCCAAGAGTGGCACCGCCGAGTTTCTCAAGCAGCTTTCCGGCGAACAGCAGAAGGACGCCCGGCTGATCGGCCAGTTCGGGGTCGGCTTCTATTCTGGCTTTATTGTTGCCGACGAGATTACCGTGCGTACCCGCAAGGCCGGTGACGCCGCCGATGCCGGCGTCGAGTGGCGCTCGAAAGGCGAGGGCGAGTTCGTGGTCGCCGAGATCGAGCGCGAGAAGCACGGCACCGAGATCATCCTCCACCTCAAGGAGGACGCCAGGGAGTTCGCCGACGACTATCGCCTGCAGAGCCTGGTGCGCAAGTACTCCGACCATATCGAAGTGCCGGTGAAGATGCCGCGTACCGAAAAGGCCACCGACGACGATGGCAACGAGGTCGACGGTAGCGAGGTCACCACCTGGGAGACCGTCAACGAGGCGACCGCGCTGTGGGTGCGGCCCAAGAGCGAGGTCTCCGAGGACGAGTACAAGGCCTTCTACAAGCACGTGGCCCACGACTTCTCCGACCCCCTGACCTGGAGCCACAACAAGGTCGAGGGCAACCTGGAGTACACCAGCCTGCTGTACGTGCCGGGCCGCGCACCCTTCGACCTGTACGAGCGTGACGGCGCCCGTGGGGTCAAGCTGTACGTCCAGCGCGTGTTCATCATGGACGACGCCGAGCAGTTCCTGCCGCTGTACCTGCGCTTCATCAAGGGGGTGCTGGACACCCGCGATCTGTCGCTGAACGTGTCCCGTGAGCTGCTGCAACAGGACCCGAAGGTAGAGAAGATCAAGTCCGCGCTGACCAAGCGTGCCCTGGACATGCTCAAGAAACTGGCCAAGGACAAGGAAGCCTACCAGACGTTCTGGAACACCTTCGGTTCGGTGCTGAAGGAAGGCCCGGCGGAGGACTACGCCAACCGCGACAAGATCAGCGGCCTGCTGCGTTTCTCTTCCACCCACACCGACAGCGCCACTCAGGATCAGTCCCTGGCCGACTACGTGGAGCGGATGAAGGAAGGTCAGGACAAGATCTACTACATCGTTGCCGATGGCTTCAATGCCACCAAGAACAGCCCCCACCTGGAAATCTTCCGCAAGAAGGGCATCGAGGTTCTGCTGCTCCACGATCGCATCGATGAGTGGCTGATGAGCCATCTCACCGAGTTCGACGGCAAGAAGTTTGCCGATGTTGCCAAGGGCGATCTGGACCTGGGGGACGTCGAGGACGAAGACGAGAAGAAGGCCCAGGAGGAGACCGCCAAGTCCAAGGAGGATCTGGTCAAGCGGGTCAAGGAAGCGCTCGGCGAGGAGGTTCAGGAGGTCAAGATCACCCACCGCCTGACCGATTCACCGGCCTGCGTGGTGCTGCCCGAGCACGAGATGGGCTTCCAGATGCGCCGTATCATGGAGGCTGCGGGCCAGAGCCTGCCGGAGGTCAAGCCGATCCTCGAGCTCAATCCGGACCACGCCCTGGTCGCTCGCCTGGAAGGGGCCGACGGTGACGGCTTCGGCGATCTGGCGCGGATCCTGCTCGATCAGGCGATCATCGCCGAGGGCGGTCATCTCGACGATCCGGCCGCCTACGTCAAGCGTCTCAACGCCCTGCTGAGTGCCTGACAAGCTGGCTGCCTACGTCAAGAGCTCAAGCGCCCCAACCACGACGCCACCTTCGGGTGGCGTCGCTGCGTTCAGGCAACTGCAAGGCGTCGTTCTTGCCGCGCCGATGGCGGTTGTTCAGCGTTTCAGGCTGGCGAAGAGGTCGGGGCACTGGCGCTGAAGCTCCCTGTCGTCGAGCATGGCCTCGCGCTGGCGCTGGATGGCGTGACCTCGGCGCTTGAGCACCGCATCGATGTCATCGCCGCTGGCGCAGCTCACCTTGAGCAGGTTGATCAGTGCGTCCAGCCGCTGGGGAGAACTCGCCAGGGCCGCCTCGATATCGGCTCGGGCATTGTCGTACTGGCCCAATCGGTAGTAGGCGTAGCCACGATAGGAGAGGGCGTCGTTGTTGTTCGGATCGATCGCAAGCGCCCGGGTGTAGTCGGCCACCGCGCCCTCGAAGTCGCGCTCGATGCGCTTTTCACGTCCCGCGCTGACCTGCTGCTGGGCCGACTGCATGGGCGCCTGGCGGGCGATGATGGTCAGGTAGCGCGGGGCCACGTCGCTGCCGAGGGCCAGGGCGGCCTCGAAGTAGCTTCGAGCCTTGTCGAGCTCACCGGCGGAAAAGGCGTTGATGCCGGCGTTGTTGAGGGTCTTCAGGCGCACCTCACGCAAGCCGTCATGACCTTGACTCGCCTTGAGTGCCTGCTCGAACAGCGCTGAGGCGTCAGCGTGGCGGCCTTCCCGATAGAGAATCCAGCCCTGGGCGTTCAAGCCTTCCATCCGGGCCAGCGGATCAGGACTTTCGAGCAGAGGACGTAGTTCGCGCAGGGCGGCCTGGTTGTCACCCTGCTGCAACAGCGCCTTGGCCCTGGACAGCGGGGCCTGCTGGGCAACCACCGGCCACGCCACCCCGACGCTCAGCAGCACGATCAGCAGGGCGTTTATCGTAGATGTGGGTTGGCGCCGTCGTTTTCCCTTCGCTGGCCCGGCCAGGTCTGTCGCCATCGCGCGCGACGCCAAGGCGCCCTGCGTGTTCTTCATTAGAAGCCTACCTGCGGAGAATCTCGCTCCGCTGCAGCGATGACGTCGGCCAGTTGGCTCTTCAAGGCGTCGCGCTCCTGCTCGATGGCGATCAGCCGGCCGTGCAGATCGTTGTTCAAGATGCGCAGCACATTGTCGTCCTGGACCTTCAGCACGACCGTGCCCCGGCCATCCAGCGGCATGTCCCGCTCCTGCAGACGGATGACCGGCAGCACGCCTTCGGGCGGGGCGATGGAAAGATTGACCTGGCTCGAGGGTTTCATCATCGCCATGGCCAGCCCACCGACGAAGAACAGCAGACTCAGCGCCATGAACAGCCTGGCGTTCTTGGAGATCTCCTGCAGATAGCGAATGCGCAACTCGGTGCCCTCTCGGGTCTCGCCAGAGCGCTCATTGAGCAACAGGGTGTGGGTCTTGTTGAGCAGGTGGTAGCCGAGGATCAGCAGCACCACGGCGAAGCCTGGCAGACCGTACTCCAGAAGCGTGGGAAAGCTGTTCATCACGGGCACCCGGCGGTGGGACAGGGCTCAGGCCTACGTATGCCCTTGTCAGCATAGCGCAGGCGGCCGTCCTCGCCGCGCGAAATTGGCCTGGTACAGGTTTCTGGGCCGCTTCGCTCGCGCTGTATCGCTGTCCTGTGGCGCCATGATGCGGGTCAAGTAGGGGCGACGAGACTACTGCTAAGGTCGAATTGTGCTCTCGAGGGCAGGTGTTTTTTCGCCGATCGAGAAGCGTGCAGCACACCCGCCGCCTCCGATGCGGCGACCGCTGCTGCCACCGAACAGGCGGGCCGGCTGCCATCTCCGAGGGATGGCCGTCGCTCAGCATGCAGGACTAGCGTTGTCATTTACTCTGTTGAGGTGCAAGTCGATGAAAGAGCAATTCGCGCAAGCGTGGGAAGGGTTTGCCGGGGGCGAGTGGAAGAAGGGCGTCGACGTACGAGACTTCTTGTTGGCCAACGTGACCACCTACGAGGGTGACGAGCGTTTCCTGGTCAGCGAGCCGGCGGCCAGCACTCGCGAGCTATGGGACACTGTGATGGAAGGCGTCAAGAAGGAAAACGCCACCCATGCACCGCTGGACTTCGACACCTCGCTGGTATCGACCATCACCGCTCATGACGCCGGCTATATCGATCAGCGTCTCGAGACCATCGTCGGACTGCAGACCGACGCGCCGCTTAAGCGGGCGATCATGCCCAACGGCGGCATCAAGATGGTGGAGGGCTCATGCCAGGCCTACGGTCGTGAACTCGATCCTCAGGTCAAGAAGGTCTTCACCGAATTTCGCAAGACCCACAATCAGGGGGTGTTCGATGTCTACACCCCGGACATCCTCAAGTGCCGCAAGTCAGGGGTGCTGACCGGACTGCCGGACGCCTACGGGCGTGGACGCATCATCGGTGATTACCGCCGGGTCGCCCTTTACGGCGTCGACTTCCTGATGCGTGACAAGCAGGCGCAGTTTGCCTCGCTGCAGCAGCGCTTCGAACAGGGCGAGGACCTGGAGGCGGTGATCCAGCTGCGCGAGGAAGTCGCCGAGCAGTATCGTGCACTCGGCCAGCTCAAGGAAATGGCCGCCAAGTACGGCTTCGACGTCTCGGTCCCGGCTGCCACCGCCCAGGAGGCCATCCAGTGGACCTACTTTGGCTACCTGGCGGCAGTGAAGTCGCAAAACGGCGCCGCCATGTCACTGGGACGTACTTCCAGCTTCCTCGATATCTACCTGGAGCGTGACCTGCGCCAGGGAGTGATCGACGAAGCCCGCGCCCAGGAGCTGGTCGATCACTTCATCATGAAGCTTCGCATGGTGCGCTTCCTGCGCACCCCTGAGTATGACGAGCTGTTCTCCGGCGACCCGATCTGGGCCACCGAATGCCTGGGCGGGATGGCACTGGACGGACGCACCCTGGTCACCCGTACCAGCTTCCGTTTCCTCAACAGCCTCTACACCATGGGCCCGAGCCCGGAGCCCAACCTCACGGTGCTGTGGTCCGAACAGCTGCCCGACGGCTTCAAGCGCTACTGCGCCAAGGTGTCCATCGACACCTCATCGATCCAGTACGAGAACGATGACCTGATGCGCGTGGACTTCGCCTCCGACGACTACGCCATCGCCTGCTGCGTGTCTCCCATGGTGATCGGCAAGCAGATGCAGTTCTTCGGTGCCCGGGCCAACCTGGCCAAGACGCTGCTTTACACGATCAACGGCGGCGTCGACGAGAAGCTGAAGATCCAGGTCGGCCCCAGGAGTGAGCCGATCGCCACCGAGGTGCTCGACTTCGACGAGGTGTGGGCGCGCATGGATGGCCTGATGGACTGGCTGGCACGCCAGTACGTGACCGCCCTCAATGCCATCCACTACATGCACGACAAGTACAGCTACGAGGCGGCGCTGATGGCGCTGCACGACCTCGACGTCAAGCGCACCATGGCCTGCGGCATCGCCGGGCTGTCGGTGGCGGCGGACTCGCTGTCGGCGATCAAGTACGCCAAGGTGCGCCCGGTGCGTGATCCTGACGGCGTGGCGGTGGACTTCGAGATCGAGGGTGACTACCCCTGCTTCGGCAACAACGATCCGCGCGTCGACGATATCGCCTGCGAGCTGGTCGAGACCTTCATGAACAAGATCCGCAAGCTCAATACCTACCGTGGCGCCGAGCCGACCCAGTCGGTGCTGACCATCACCTCCAACGTGGTCTACGGCAAGAAGACCGGCACCACGCCCGATGGTCGTCGCGCCGGTGAGCCCTTCGCACCGGGTGCCAACCCCATGCACGGGCGTGACACCAAGGGTGCGGTGGCCTCGTTGACGTCGGTGGGCAAGCTGCCCTACGCCCACGCCAAGGACGGGATCTCGTATACCTTCTCCATCGTGCCGAGGGCGCTGGGCAAGGACGAGGGCGCCCAGCGCAGCAACCTGTCTGGCCTGCTCGACGGTTACTTCCACCACAGCGAGCGTCAGGAAGGCGGACAGCACTTGAACGTCAACGTGCTCAACCGCGAGATGCTCGAGGACGCCGTGGTCAATCCGGACAAGTATCCTCAGTTGACCATTCGCGTGTCCGGCTACGCGGTGCGCTTCAACTCCTTGACCGCGGAACAGCAGCGCGACGTGATCTCCCGGACCTTCACCGAAACGCTCTGAGCCGACAGTCGTCTCGCCCGGGGCCGCGACAGCGGTCCCCTTCCGGGCTCCGGGTCTCTCCCGGAGCCCCTTTTCGTGAGGAGTCTCGATGATGATCACTGGCCGTCTCCATCACCTGGAGAGCTGTGGTGCCGTGGATGGCCCAGGCATTCGCTTTCTGGTGTTTCTACAGGGCTGCGTGATGCGCTGTCAGTACTGCCACAACCGCGACAGCTGGGATCGCCAGGGCGGACGTGAGGTGACGGTGGACGAGATACTCACCGAAGCCAGAACCTATCTGCCGTTTATGCGGGCGTCGGGGGGCGGCATCACCTGCACCGGCGGCGAGGCGCTGCTGCAACCGGCGTTTGTGCGCGACCTGTTTCAGGCGGCCAAGGCCGAGGGCATGCACACCTGCCTCGACACCAATGGCTACGTCTGCCACTACGATGAGGTCCTCGACGAATTGCTTGCCGCCACCGACCTGGTGCTGCTGGATCTCAAGCATCTCGACGAGGGCGTGCACCGTGAGCTCACCGGTATCCCCCGACGCCGTCCCCTGGCCTTTGCCCGTCATCTGGCGGCGATCGGCAAGCCCACCTGGATTCGTCAGGTGATCGTGCCTGGCTTTACCGACAGCGAGGCATCCATGCACCTGCTGGGGGAGTTCGTCGAGACGATGGACAACGTCGAGCGTATCGAGCTTTTGCCCTATCACGCACTTGGCGAGTACAAGTGGCAGGAGCTGGGAGAGCACTATCCGCTGGCAGGGGTGGCGCCACCGAGTGGCGAGACCATGCAGCGTCTGGTGACGATCGCCTCGCGGTATCACCCGGAGGTCATCGCTGGCTGACGTGGCGACGTCGCCCGCTCGAACAACACAGCGAGCCCCTTTCACCCTTTGGTGAGAGGGGCCTCGCTGTTGTTTCAGAAGAGCTGTTGTTTCAGGAGATGAGCAAGCGCGGCAGCGCCTCTGGGCGTCAGTCGCTCAGTTCGCCCCTGCGGCTGGCGGCGGCGGTGAACAGCACATCGGTGGAAGAGTTGAGGGCGGTCTCGGTGGAGTCCTGGACCACGCTGATGACGAAGCCGATGGCAACCACCTGCATCGCCACGTCGGCGGAAATGCCGAACAGGCTGGCGGCCATGGGAATCAGCAGCAGCGAGCCACCGGCCACACCGGAGACGCCGCAGGCGGCCAGGGCGGAGACCACGCACAGCAGCAGGGCGGTGACGAAGTCCACGCTGATGCCCAGGGTATGGGCGGTGGCAAGGGTCATGACGCTGATGGTGATGGCGGCACCGGACATGTTGATGGTAGCGCCGAGCGGAATCGAGATGGAGTAGGTGTCCTCGTCCAGCTTCAGACGCTTGCACAGCTCCAGGTTGACCGGGATGTTGGCTGCGCTTGAGCGGGTGAAGAAGGCGGTGATGGCGCTGCCGCGCAGGCAGCTGAAGACCAGCGGATAAGGGTTCTGGCGAGTGGCCAGGAAGACGATCAGCGGATTGGTCACCAGGGCGACGAACAGCATGCAGCCGACGATCACCGACAGCAGTTGGGCGTACTCCAGCAGCGCACCGATTCCGGCTTCGGCCAGGGTGCCGGCGACCAGTCCGAAGATACCCAGCGGCGCCAGACGAATGACCCAGCGCACCAGGGTCGATACCGCCTGGGACAGGTCCTCGATCATGCCCTTGGTAGCGGCACTGGCGCTGCGCAGCACCAGGCCGAGGCTGACGGCCCACACCAGAATGGCAATGAAGTTGGCGTTCATCAATGCGCTGACCGGGTTGGCCACGGCGCTCAATAGCAGGTTGCGCAGGATCTCTACCACGCCGCCTGGCGGATTGCCGCTGGCCTGAGCGGTATTCAGGGTCAGTTCGGTGGGGAGGGCGAAACTGGCCACTACTGCCACCAGCGCCGCCACCAGGGTGCCGATCAGATACAGCACCAGTACGCTGTGGATCTGGGTCGGCTGGCCGCGCTGATGGCCGGCGATGGCGGCCATCACCAGCACGAAGACCAGCACCGGGGCGACCGCCTTCAAGGCCGAAATGAATACCTGGCCGAGCAGCGATACCGAGGCGGCGAGCTCGGGGGACAGGGTGGCGACGGAGATACCGCAGAGGATACCGATCACGATCTGAGGGATCAGCCCCAGACGATTCAGCGCCTTGAAGGGGGCGCTCAAGGAGGTGGACATGGCTCTGGTCTCGAAGCGTGGAGTGTGCATCGACCGTCGCGTCAGGACGGATGGGCGTCGGCTTGTGGCCGGAAGGAGGGCGATTCTATCACCGTCGGCCACACCCAACGGTTCGACTTAAGCATGATATCAGCAGTAAGAATCTGGCATGGATCAGCAGTTGCATAGATGGTGTGGCTGCATTCCAGGTGTCCGCTGAAAATATTGACTGGGTCGGGGAGATGTTCGGCCCGGTGGCAGCAAGCCCCGCCTGATCGGCGGGGCTTGCGTGGGGAAGAGAGGCTTCCCGGGAGTGGCTTGGCGCAAGGCCTGGCGTGAGTCTCCTCGAGGCGTCTTTCTGTCGAGCAGACGCCGACAGGGCCTTTGTACCGGGATCACGCGATAAGGGGTTCTTTACCGGGGTTCTTCACCGGGGTTCTTTGCCAGGGCTTAGCGGGCGCCGGTCAGCGCCTGGGCCAGCTCGCGCGTCAATTCGAGCACGGCTTGGGTACCTTCGGCGGGAGTGTCGCCGCTGGCCTGGGCATCGATCAGCGCCGAACCTACCACCACGCCGTCGGCGAAGGCGCCGATCTCTCTGGCCTGGGCGGCGGTGCGAATACCGAAACCGACGGCGATGGGAATATCGCTGTGCTCGCGGATGCGGGCTACCTCCTGTTGCACGCGTTCGGCGCTTGGCGCAGCACCGCCGGTGACCCCGTTGCTCGAGACGTAGTAGAGAAAGCCCGAGGTATTGGTGAGCACCCCCGGCAGGCGTCGGGCATCGGTGGTGGGGGTCGCCAGACGAATGAAGTTGAGCCCGGCTTGATTGGCAGGCAGGCACAGCTCGTCGTCATGTTCCGGCGGCAGGTCGACCACGATGAGACCGTCGACGCCGGCAGCCTTGGCCTGATCGAGAAAGCGTGTCACGCCACGGGCGTAGATGGGGTTGTAGTAGCCCATCAGCACGACCGGTGTCTGTTGATCGGTCCGACGCAGTTGGCGGACCATCTCGAGGGTCTTGTCCATGGTCTGGCCGGCATCCAGCGCCCGGCGGGTCGCATGCTGGATGGCGGTGCCGTCGGCCATGGGGTCGGTGAACGGCATGCCGAGTTCGATCACATCGGCGCCGGCCTCGCCCAGGCCCTTGAGAGTCGCGAGGCTGGTGTCATAGTCGGGATCACCGGCGGCGATGTAGGTCACCAGGGCGGCGCGTCCCTGCTGGCGAGTCTCGGCGAAGCGACGTGCGAGGCGCCCCTCGGCGGTAGTGGTCGTGGTCATGGTCTCTCTCCTGGAATCCGGGGTGTCAGTCCTGCTGGTCGGGCTTTCCCAGGCCCAGTTCATCGGCAAGACATTCGGTGGCGGTGGCCATGTCCTTGTCGCCGCGGCCGCTCAGGTTGACCACCATCAGATGATCCGCCGGCAGTCGCGGGGCGCGCTTGATCACCTCGGCCAGGGCGTGGGAAGACTCCAGCGCCGGGATGATGCCTTCCTTGCGACACAGCAGGGTGAAGGCGTCCAGCGCCTCACGATCGGTGGCCGCCACGTACTCGGCGCGCTCGATGGCATGCAGCCAGGCGTGTTCGGGTCCGATGCCGGGGTAGTCGAGGCCGGCGGAGATGGAGTGGGCGTCGCTGATCTGGCCTTCGTCGTCCTGCAGCAGAAAGGTACGGTTGCCGTGCAGCACGCCGGAACGTCCACCCTTGAGGCTGGCCGCATGGCGTGGGGTGTGGAGGCCTTCGCCGGCCGCCTCGACGCCGACCAGCGCCACTTCAGGGTCGTCGAGGAAGGGGTGAAACAGGCCCATGGCGTTGGAGCCGCCGCCGATACAGGCGACCAGCGAGTCCGGCAGGCGTCCTTCCTTGGCGGTGATCTGGTCGCGCACCTCTCGCCCGATCACCGACTGGAAGTCGCGCACCAGCGCTGGGTAGGGGTGGGGGCCGGCCACGGTGCCGATGATATAGAAGGTGGAGTCGACGTTGGTGACCCAGTCTCTCAGCGCCTCGTTCATGGCGTCCTTGAGGGTTCCGTCGCCGGCGGTGACCGGAATCACCTTGGCGCCCAGCAGTTGCATGCGCTGGACGTTGGGCTGCTGGCGATGGATATCGGTGCTGCCCATGTAGATGACGCAGTCCATGCCGAAACGCGCGGCGACGGTGGCGGTGGCCACACCGTGCATGCCCGCGCCGGTCTCGGCGATGATGCGACGCTTGCCCATGCGACGGGCGAGCAGGATCTGGCCGAGGGCGTTGTTGATCTTGTGGGCGCCGGTGTGCATCAGGTCTTCGCGCTTGAGATAGATGCGCGCGCCGCCCAGATGCTCGGTCAGGCGCTCGGCGAAGTACAGCGGACTCTGGCGTCCGACGTAGTCGGCCGACAGCGAGGCCAGCTCGTCAGCGAAGCTCGGGTCCTGGCGTGCGGCGTCGTATTCCTGCTCGAGATCCAGAATCAGCGGCATCAGGGTCTCGGCCACGAAACGACCGCCGAAGTCACCGAAGAAACCACGAGGGTCGGGTCCGTGACGGAGGCTGGGAGTTGGGCGTTGCTGGTTCATGACGGGCTCCAAGGCTGACCAGGCGCGATCTGCGCCCCGAATGGCATGGTCAGCAGCGTAGCGCTGCATAAGGCCGGAAAAAATCGAAATAACGGCCAGGATGTGTGAGAAAATCTCACCAGTTGAGGAGCTGCAAGACCACTTGGCCCTTCACTGTGGTCCCGAACTAGGCCGTGAGCCGTGCCCCGGAAGTCCGCACGCACGGCACGCGGTGGCACCAGTCAGCTGACCTCTGGGCGCCGGGGCACACCAGGCCCAGCCCAGCCCAGCCCAGCCCAGACAATACAAGACACCCCATGCCAAGCCGGGAGAGACGCTCGCCATGACATCGCACAACCAGGACGTCCCGTTGCCCTCGCTCAGGGCGCTCAGGGCCTTCGAGGCGCTGGGGCGCCACGGTAGCGTGTCGCGGGCGGCGGCCTCGCTGCACCTGACCCATGGTGCGGTCAGTCGTCAGATCAAGCTGCTCGAGGACCAGTTGGGGGTTGCCCTGGTCGAGAAGGAAGGGCGGGGGTTGAGACTGACCGATGCCGGCCGTGAGCTGGCCGACGCCGCCGGATTCCATCTTGGCGCCCTGGCACGGGTCTGCGCCGAGGTCGCTCGCACCAGCGTCCAGTCGCCCTTCGTGCTGAGCTGCCCAGGCTCCTTCCTGGCGCGCTGGTTCATTCCTCGACTGGCCCGCTTGAAGCAGGCTCTGCCGCAGTTGGAGTTGCATCTGACCGCCGGTGAGGAAGGTGCCGCCACGCTATCCGGGGTCGATGGTGTGCTGCGCTTTCAGCGCTTGCCGGAAGGGGAGCCGCCGGGCGAGGTCACCCGTATCCTCGGGCAGGAGCGCATCGGTCCCGTGCTCAGTCGTGAGCTTGAGCTGCATCGGTCCGGCGCGGCTACAGCAAGCCCGCCCGACCCGCGGGTACTGCTCGGCCAAGCGCTGTTGCATACCCGTTCACGTCCCTCCGCCTGGGGCGACTGGAGTCGCCGCCAGGGGATCGCGCCGGAGCGGCTGACGATGGGCCAGGGCTTCGAGCACCTCAACTACCTGCTGGAGGCGACCCTGGTGGGGCTTGGGGTCGGCATTGCGCCGGACTACCTGGTGGAAGAGGACGTGCGCGCAGGGCGCCTGGTGGCGCCTTGGGGCTTTGTCGCCACCGACGCTTGCCTGGTGCTGGAACTGGCAGCCGGGCCTCGGGGGGCGCGCCATCCGCTGGCAAATGATCTGGCCGACTGGTTGGCGGCAGAGCTGGCCGAAGCGCCGGCGCTGGGCTGATACGAGGTGCTGGGCTGATACGAGGTGCGAGCCGGCAATGGTGTGGCTCGCTACGCTGTGAACGGGTGCCAGGTCGCGCTGCTGCCTGCTGACGCTAGGGCAGGAGGTCTGAATGCAGTCGTTGTTAATGTTATGTTATAACGTAGTTTTTTTATCAGACTGAACCGGCGGTGAAAGGATGAATGACGCACAGATCGAGGCCAGCCAGGCCGTCAACGACACAGGCAGCGATACGGTCGACACAGACACCCGGGGGAGGGAGCCCATCGACGACCCACAAAGGCTGTCGGATGTGGCCGTGCAGCAGGTGAGCCAGGGCGTCGCCCTGGACTGGGTCGGCATGGAGGGCATCGCGCTTCCCGTCGAACTGGCGGGACAGCGGATCGAAGCCAGGGTGAACGCAGGGGTCAGTCTTGACGCCCCGGAGGCCCGCGGGATTCATATGTCGAGGTTGTACCTGGCGCTTGACGACCTGACCGAAGAAGCGCTGACGTTGCCTCGACTGGACGCCTGCCTGGCACGCTTTCTCGACAGTCACGAGGGTCTCTCCCGGTCTGCCAGTCTGTCTCTCGAGGGACGTTTGCTGTTGAAGCGTCCGGCGTTGGTCAGCGACCTGGCTGGCTGGAAGGCCTATCCCTTTCACCTTGAAGTCGAGCAGCGAGGTGGCCAGCGGTCGGCAATCCTGCGTCTTGAGGTGGGCTATTCCTCCACTTGCCCCTGTTCCGCGGCGCTGGCGCGTCAATTGATCCAGCAACAGTTCAACCGTGACTTTGCCGCAGAGCCTCATCCGGCGCGTGATGAGGTGCACCGTTGGCTGGGGCAAGAGTCGGGGATCGTGGCGACGCCTCATAGCCAGCGCAGCCAGGTGATCATGGCGCTAAGGCTGGGCCTCGAGGTCGAGGACGTCCCCATGGTCGAAGTCATCGACAGGGTGGAGCAGAGCCTGGGCACGGCGCTGCAGACCGCGGTCAAGCGTCCCGACGAACAGGCCTTTGCATTGGCCAACGGGCAGAACCTGATGTTCTGCGAGGACGCCGCACGTCGTGTGCATGGTTGCCTGATGACCATCCCGGGGATCGATGGCTTCGAACAGAAGGTGATCCATGCCGAGAGCCTGCACGCCCACGACGCCGTGGCCCGCAGCCGTTGGCGCTGGTAGCGTGGGCAAGGGCCTGAAGCGGCCTCGCCCTTGTATGGACGGCTGGCAGGCTAGCGAGGATGCGTGCTGTGATCTGGTAGCGTGCGCAAGTACCTGAAGCGCACTTGTCCTTGTATGGCCGGCCGGCAGGCTAGCGAGGATGCGTGCTGTGATCTGGTAGCGTGCGCAAGTACCTGAAGCGCACTTGCCCTTGTATGGCCGGCTGGCAAGTTCGCGAGGATGCGTGCTGTGATCTGGTAGCGTGGGCAAGGGCCCGAAGCGGTCTTATCCTGGTATGGCCGGCT
Source organism: Halomonas sp. H10-59 (assembly GCF_040070555.1). Taxonomy (NCBI): domain Bacteria; kingdom Pseudomonadati; phylum Pseudomonadota; class Gammaproteobacteria; order Oceanospirillales; family Halomonadaceae; genus Halomonas; species Halomonas sp. H10-59. The sequence goes on along the minus strand of NZ_CP098828.1, from coordinate 3,321,232 downwards.
GGCAAGCCAGCAAGGATATGTGCTTCGGCACGCGTAGGAGACCACTTGGTGGGAGGGCAGGTCGAAACAGGGGTTTGAGACGTGGTTTTATAGGACGGAACACACCGTTCAGGGCGTGGTCATGACAAGGCCATGAAACGTCCATGACGTTGCGAAAACAGCACGCCATTGTTGCCTGGTGGGTAGACGCGTCCGTGTCGACTGGTGTCTCCCGAGGGTCGTCTTTCACCATGGAAGGGTAGTAGAGAGGCGCTTCAGGTTTCTAAACGTGACGGTTTGTGTCTTTTGCTTTACTCTTTTCACATCATCGGTAGCTGATTCAGCATATAAGCGAAGATTGCTTCCACGCCCAAGCAGGAGGCCATAGGGGGAGATGTGAGATATTGCTGGCGACTCATGGTCCTGGGGCTGACACTGGCGTCGCCCCTGTCGATGGCGCTCGAACCGCCCTCGGGCACGCCTTTGTTGAAGGTGTCCGGTGACATCGGGGTCACCAATGTCGGTGATCAGGCCTGGTTCGACCGCGACATGCTCGAGGCGCTACCCCAGGGCACGATCACGACCCATCTCCCCTGGTTTGACGGTGCCTCTGTCTATCAGGGGCCTCTGCTCGAGGGGCTACTCGATGCGGTCCAGGCGCGCGGTACCGAGCTGCGTGTTTCCGCATTGAACGATTTTGTGGCGTCGGTTCCGGTGCAGGATGCCTCGACCTTCAACCTTGTGCTGGCGATGTGGCGCGATGGCGAGCGCCTGGAAGTGCGCAATCAAGGGCCCCTGTTTGTGATTTATCCCTTTGATCAGCACCCTGAAATCTACAACGCTGTCTACCTGACGCGGTCCGTCTGGCAGGTGGAGTCCATCGATGTCCACTGAGCCGCCGGTGGCCGAGGTCAGATTATGCTGAAACTGCCGTATCGCTCGAGGGTGGCGGCCACCGCAACGGTGCTGTTTTTTGTGGCGGCACTGGTGGCGGGAGGCCTGACCTTCGATCGGCAGCAGGAATTGCAGCATCGCATCCTCGATACCGTCACCTGGAACCTCTACCAGTTCGATCGCATGGTGCGCGAAATGCGCATTCAGGCCGCCGAGGTCAGCGCGGATGATATCGATAGCCTGGTCCTCGACTACGAGATTCTGCACGGACGAAGCGACTTGTTGCGTCAGGGGCAGACTCGGGACTTTCTGCGTCAGACCAGTGCCTCCCAGGAACTGTATCGGCGCGCGGAGCAATTGATCGACGATCTGGGGGGGCGAGTCGAGCCTCTGGAGCAGGGGGGGCGCCTGCTCGACGACGACAGGGATGCACTCAAGCAGACCCTGGGGCAGTTGCAGAACGTCAGTCGCGACATGCTGTTGCAACACAAGGCCAGTGTGGCCGAGTTGCGCACCCAAGATACCCAGTCGATGCTGCGTCTGTATGGTGTCGTACTGGCCTGCATCGTGCTTATCATGGTGACCGGTACCGTGCTGGTGCTGGCGCTGATGCGTGAGGGGCGTGCCCACACCCTCAAGGCGGAGTTGCTGCAGGCCCAGTCGCGAGCACTGAAGGAAGCGGTGGAGCGTGCCGAGAACGCCAGTCGCGCCAAGTCCGATTTCATGGCGATCATGAGTCACGAGATGCGCACACCGCTCAGTGGCGTCATGGGCATGACCGATCTGCTGCGCGACGAATCCCTGAGCGATCAGGGCAAGCGTCATATCGAAGGCCTGGAGGCCAGCGCGACGGGACTGCGCTCGGTGATCAACGATGTGCTCGACTATACGCGGCTGGAGACCGGCCGGATCGAGGTCGAGCGCGAACTGTTTGCGCTGCGCCATATGCTCGACCAGACCACCCTGGGCTATCGTTCGCAACGCCTGGGCGATGTGCAGTTTCTGATGCGCCTGGCCCCGGACCTGCCCGCTTGCGTGGAAGGAGATCAGCATCGACTGCGCCAGGTACTGCAGAACCTGTTGAACAACGCCTTCAAGTTCACCCGCCAGGGGTTCGTGATGTTGAGGGTTTCCTGTGCCCAGGATCAGCGCATTGCCTTCGTCGTCTACGACACCGGGTGCGGGATATCTCAGCAGGATGTCGAGCGCATCTTTGAGCCCTTCGAACAATCCGATCCGGTGATGGCCAGGCGTCATGACGGTGCCGGGCTTGGCCTGCCCATCGCACGTAGCCTGGTGCGCGCCATGGGGGGCGACCTCAAGGTGGACAGCCAGTTGGGCAGCGGTTCCAGATTCTGGTTCGAACTTCCCTTGCCGGCCAGCGATCAGAAAGAGGAGAAGGTCGAGGTGGCGTCTGCCCCGGCGCCGCTGGCGCCGCACCATGTGCTGGTGGTGGACGACAACCTTCTCAACAGGGAGCTGGTGGCCAGTATGCTGGCCCGCCTGGGCCAGTCCTGCGAAGTCGTGTCCAACGGCGAGCAAGCGCTGCAGGCGCTGTCACAGCGTGACTTCGATCTGGTGCTGATGGATCTGCAGATGCCGGTCATGGATGGTCTGGAGACGACCCGGCGCTGGCGCGAGCGGGAAGCGGCGATCCACCGTGGTGATGGCGACGACGATGCTCGGCTGCCGATCATCGCGGTGACGGCCAACGTTCTGCCGGAACATCGCCGGGCCAGCCGCGAGGCGGGGATGGATGACCTGATCGGCAAGCCTTTCACGCGTCAGGATCTAGGCCAGGTGCTTGGTCGCTTTCCCTCTCGGGTCTATCCCTCCCTCGACCCCGACGAAAACTTCTGGACGCCTCCGAGTACATCCGCCCACGAAGGGGCCTCCGCGCCCAGCCAGACGGCGACGGAAGAAAGAGTCGCCAGTGCCGACCTGCTGTCACGAACGACGCTTCAAGAGTTGCGCTCGATGGTCTCGGCGGATGCTCTGGAGCGCATGGTACGCGGCTACCTGGCCCGCTTTCCTGCTCGCATCGCGAGGCTCTACACGGCCCACGAAGAAAGGGACTTCGACATGCTGGTCGGTGAGGCCAGGGAGCTTCGTCATGCGTCAACCACCCTGGGGTGCACGGCAGTGGTCGCGGTGGTGGAGGCAATCATCGAGCACGGTGAGATGGGCCGTCACGAGCCGCTGGTGCCGCTGATCAAGGAACTGGAGGACATCGGCACCCGCACCGGTCTTGCCTGGCGAACCACCGGAGTGCTCGACAGCTTTCGCTGAATCCTGAGCGTGAATGCCTTCCCTGGCCGTTGAACTGGCAGTAGCATGTCGCTGGTACGGCAAAAATTCGTCGAGAATGCCGATTTTCAATGGGAGAGGCGTCATGGGATGGCGAACCATCGCGTTGGTGATGCTATGGGGAATGGTCGGACAGGCTCTTGCGCTGGACGCCCCCGGTGGCAGGGTGATCCTCGAGGTGGGTGGGCGCATCTCCGTGACCAATGTGAGTGATGAAGCCCACTTCGACCGCGCCATGCTCGAGGCGCTGCCCCAGCATGTCGTGGTGACCGGCAATCCCTGGATCGATGGTCAGTCTCGCTTCGAGGGGCCGCTGCTCAGCGATGTACTGGCGGCGGTGGAGGCCGAGGGCGACGAGCTCAGGGTGGCCGCCATCAAGGACTACGAGACGCTGATGCCGGTGAGCGACGCCCACGAACATGGCGTGATCCTCGCCATGCGCCGCGATGGAGAGCGCATGAGAATCCGCGACAAGGGCCCCTTGTTCGTGGTCTATCCTTTCGACGACCAGCCGGAACTCAAGACCAATATCTACTTCAGTCGATCTGTCTGGCAGGTCGCCCGCATCGACGTCAACTGAGTTCTCATGGCCCATCGTCTGCGCATCAGGATTCCTGCGATCGCCGCCGTCGTCTTCATTGTCGCCGTGATGGTGACAGGAGGGCTGATCTATGACCGCAACAAGGCGATCTACCACCGAGACGTCGACACCGTCACCTGGACCCTGTATCAGTACGATCGCTCGCTGCGCGATCTGCGGCTGGCCATCTGGGAGCGCGGCGATAGCCGGCTGGACGAGACCCTTTTGGATTTCGAACTGCTGTACGGGCGCTTCATGGTGCTGCTGGAGGGCCAGACGAGCAACTTCCTGGATCGCTACGCGACCGGTCGTGAGCTGATCGACGAGCTGGATCGTGGCATGCAACGGCTGGATCGACACTTCATTGCGGTGGCCGATGGAGACGTTGCCTATGACGCTGCACTGCGACGCGAACTGATAGAGCGTCTCGGCGAAGCGCAGGAACTGAGTCGGCAATTGATGCTGCATCATGGTCGAATCGCCGCGGAAGAGCGCAGCGCGGACATGGGCGTGCTCGGGCGATTGTACATCGCGGTGCTGATCTCGATCCTGCTGTCGCTGATCGCCGGTGGCGTGCTGATTCGTGCGCTGGTGAAGGAGGCGCGTCAGCATCGTCACAAGACCCATTTGCTCGAATCCCAGTCCGAAACCCTGCGCGAGGCCTATCAGCGCATGGAAGTGGCCAATCGCGCGAAGTCCGACTTCATGGCCATCATGAGCCATGAAATCCGTACGCCACTCAACGGCGTGCTGGGCATGGCCGAGCTGCTGCACGACGAACCCTTGAGTGATCAGGGACGCCGCCAGATAGAAGGGCTGCGTGACAGCGCCGCTGGGCTGCGTTCGGTGATCAATGACGTGCTCGACTACACCCGTATCGAGGCAGGGCACCTGGCGGTCGAACGTCAACCCTTCCACCTGTCGAGAATGCTGGAGCAACTCGCGACCGGCTATCAGACCCAGAGCCGCAGCGGGGTGCAGTTCCTGATGCGTGCCGCTCCCGCCTTGCCCACCTGGGTCGATGGCGACGTGCATCGGCTGCGCCAGGTGCTGATGAATCTGCTCAACAACGCCTTCAAGTTCACCGAAAGTGGCTTTGTGATGCTCCGGGTCTCCGACAATGGGGACGGCCGGCTGACCTTCATGGTCTACGATACCGGCTGCGGTATCGCCCAGCAGGACCAGCAGCGCATCTTCGAGCCCTTTGCCCAGACCGATACCGCCCTGTCACGCCGCCATGAGGGTGCCGGCCTGGGGTTGGCGATATGCTCGCAGCTGGTCGCGGCCATGGGCGGAGAGCTCAAGGTGGAAAGCCAGCCGGAGTCCGGCAGCCGATTCTGGTTCGATCTTCCCTTGCCGGTGGTGGCGGGTGTGGAAGAGGGTGCTGCCAGCACCGGGCAGCAGGAGCCGCTGGAAAGCCAGCACGTGCTGGTGGTCGAGGACAATGCCCTCAATCGCGAGCTGGTGGCCGCCATGCTGACCAGACTGGGACAGACCTGCGAACTGGTGGGCAATGGCGAGCAGGCGTTGGAGGCCCTGGGCCAACGACGTTTTGATCTGGTCTTGATGGACATGCAGATGCCGGTGATGGACGGGCTGGAGACCACGCGTCGCTGGCGCCAGCACGAAGAGGCTCTACGCGAACAGGGCCAGCGGGTCCAGCGTTTGCCGGTGATCGCGGTGACCGCCAACGTCATGCCCGAGCATCATCGCGCCTGTCTCGATGCGGGAATGGATGACGTCATCGGCAAGCCGTTCTCGCGCAAGGAGCTGTCTGCTGCGCTGAGCCAGTATGGCCGGGCGCGCGCGGCACCGAGTTCCGCTGACGCGAGTCCATCGGGTGGCGACAATCCCGGCAGGGGGGGCGATGGCAGGGGTTGCGATGGCAGAGCGAGTGGTCCGGACCGCGACCTGGATAGCGAGACCTTCGGCGGTACTGTCGAAGCGGCACCCGCCGTCGTTGCCCCGATGCTCGAGGATCGGCCCCGGATCGACGAGACGCTGCTCGCCGGAGACACGGTAGAGGAGCTGCGTCAGGTGATGTCGCCCCAGGGCCTGAGTCGCATGGTGGCCAACTATCTGCAGCGATTCCCGGAGCGGCTCGAGCAGATGCGAGAGGCGCTGTCGGTCGGCGACCACCAGGCACTTGGTCAGATTGCTCATGATGTCAAGGGCGTCTCTGCTTCGCTGGGCTGCCAGGCCCTGGAGGCGCAGGCCGCCCGAGTGGAGCGCATGGCAAACGACGGCCAGCAGGCGGAACTCGAGACACAGCTCGAGATACTCGCCCGGCTGGGCCCGGCGACCGGCCAGGCTCTGCGATCGGCGGGGCTTTTGCAGACCTGAAAGCGGCCCTGGGCGGGACCCTTCGATGAGGTGACGTCCCGCCGCTGGCGGGGCCTAGACGTCGCCGGGAGCCACGCCGCTGGCCCAACGTTCGTCCGGATGCACCTCATTGGCCGGCATCACCGGATCGTAGCCCTCGTGGCGCAGGGCCTCGATGACCTCTCGGGTATGTTCGCTGCCCAGCGTCTCCAGGGTGGCTTCAACCTCGGTGGCGCGCAGCGACAGGTCGGTGAAGGTACGCTGGTGGGTGATGCTGATGACGTTGGCACGCTGCTCAGCGAGCAGTTGGGTCAACTCCGACAGCGAGCCGGGTACGTCGGAGATGCCCACGCGAACGCGCACGATGCGACCAGAGCGCACCAGGCCGCGCTGGATCACCGACGACAGCGCCTGCATGTCGATATTGCCGCCGCACAGGACCAGCCCCACCTTGCGACCGCGGAAGCGCTCCGGCTGGCTCAATACGGCAGCGAGCCCCGCCGCACCGGCGCCTTCCGCGACCGTCTTCTCGATCTCCAGGAACATCAGTATCGCCCGCTCGATGGTGGCCTCGTCGACCAGCAGGATGTCACTGACGTGCTCGCGCACCAGTTCTCGCGTGATCTTCCCGGGCTGCTTGACCGCGATCCCCTCGGCAATGGTAGCGAGGCTGCAGTGGATCTTTTCCCCCGCCAGCGCCTGCTGCATGGCGGGAAAGCGGGCGGTCTGCACCCCGATGATCTCGATGTCGGGATTGAGTCCCTTGGCGGCCACGGCGTTGCCGCCGATCAGGCCTCCGCCGCCGATGGGGATGACCAGCGCATCCAGATCCGCCACGTCTTCGAGCATCTCCAGCGCGATGGTGCCCTGGCCGGCAATCACGCGCTCGTCGTCGTAGGGGTGGACGAACACATAGCCGTGCTCCTCGGCCAGGCGAGCCGCGTAGTCTCCGGCCTCGTCCACCCCCTCACCGACCAGGTGCACTTCGGCGCCAAGGGCCCGGGTATTGCTGACCTTGAGATTGGGGGTATGGCGCGGCATCACGATGACCGCCCGGATGCCGAGCCTTGAGGCGTGGTAGGCCACCGCCTGGGCGTGGTTGCCGGCCGACATGGCGATGACCCCCCGCTGGCGCTCGTCTTCGGACAGGGACAGCAGGTGGTTGAGGGCGCCGCGTTCCTTGAAGGCGGCGGTGAACTGGTGGTTCTCGAACTTGATGTACAACTCGCAACCGGCCAGCCGCGACAGCGTGGCGGAATGCAGAAAGGGAGTACGGGCGATATGGCCGACGGTCGCATCGGCGGCACGTCGAATGTCTTCAAGGGTCACACTCATCCGGGATCTCCAGCGGGTAACAGACAGATGGCCGGAGGTCGTCCGGCACAAGGTGTCGCCGGCGGGGTCGCCGGCTCGATCCGAGAGCCAGGCGTGGCCGGCATTGCCGAGGGGAAGGGCGGCGCTCAGTCGGTGGTAGCCGGGTGAGTCGCCGCCTGGCGCATTCGACGGCGCAGGGCGGTCGCCAGGCCGAAGACGTGGTCGTCTTCGCCTCCCATGGCATGCAGGGCGTCTGCCAGGTGCAGCAGGTAGTCGCTGTTGGGGCCGCTGGGGCCATGGGCGTGGGCGATCTGCTCGGCAATGCTGTCATCGGAGGCATCACCGAGATAGGCCGGGTTGGCATCACCGGCGATGTAGACCAGCCCCTCGGCGGTCCTGGCGGTGGTCAGGCCGTCATCGTCGAGTGGGTCATCGACATCAGGCTGATCGTTGTCGGCGAGATCGTTGTCCAGAAAATGCAGCGTGACACGCTCACGCAGATAGCCGTTCTTTTCACGCAGGTCCAGGGGGGCCAACACCTCCGGCCCGATCAGGTAGGCCATGCCCAGGCACCGCGAGCCCGGCTGGTGGATCAGCGTCGCGACGCGACCAGGAGCCTCAGGAGTGCCGCGATGATCGTGGGAGCCCTGCCAGAACCGGCGGGCGTAGCCTTCGATCAGCGCTGGACGACGTGCGCGATAGGCGAAGTCCGCCTTCCAGATCAGCGAGCCGTAGCCGAACAGCCAGATCGCCTCGCGAGAGCCGAAATGGTCCTGGCGTCGATTGGCTTCCCGGGTGTCCGCGCTGACAGGCGTTGGCCGGTTGGAAGGGGAGTCCTGCGGGTGCATCGAAGATCCTTGTCGAATGAAGTCAGACGGACTGGTGGTGCTCGAGTCGATACCGCCACGCCGTCACTGCGCCGGGCAACCGGTTTGTCAGTACAGGAGGCGCGGGTATGATGGTGAGCGCCACGCAAGAAGCCACGAGGGCCAGGTTCCTTGGACCGCCCATAGGCAAATTATCAGCTCCGAAGGCCAGGATGAAGTCCGAATGTCCTGGTCCCTCTTTCGGGTGACGGCCGGTGGCGGCGTCCTGGCACTCCGACAATGATTCATGCAAGACCGAGAAAAAGGAAATGAGGCCATGAGTTTTACCGTCTATCTGTCCGGTGAGATCCATACCGACTGGCGTGAAGAGATCAAGCAGGGAGCCAGAGACGCCGGGCTCGACGTGGTGTTCACCCAGGCGGTGACCGACCATGATGCCAGCGACGCCGCCGGAGACATGCTGGGCGTGCCGGAAAGTGGCTTCTGGCGGGATCACCAGTCTTCCAGGGTCAACGCCATCCGGACCCGGACCCTGATCGAGCAGAGCGATCTGGTGGTGGTGCGCTTCGGTGACAAGTACAAGCAGTGGAACGCGGCCTTCGACGCCGGCTACTGCTCGGCTCTCGGCAAGCCCTATGTGACGCTGCACGGCGAGGACATCGTACATCCGCTCAAGGAGGTCGATGCGGATGCCCAGGCCTGGGCCACGACCACCGACCAGGTGGTAGAGATCCTGCGCTACGTGCTGCGGGACTGATGCCGGCGCTGCCTCGAGCCTCGCACGATGGCATCCACTGGCGAGGGTGGGCACTGCCATTGCCCAAGCCCGTGGCTTCAGCGATAACGCTCGGGGCAATAACGACATGGCCCGGGATCCTGAAGGAGGATCCCGGGCCATGTTTCAGGGGCCTTGGCCCCTGGCTGGACGTCCCGTCTGGTGACGGCAGAGGTCGACAGCGCTGTATCAGGCGTTCTGGTCGATGAACTGGGTCAGCTGGGACTTCGACTGGGCACCTACCAGGGATGCCACCTTGGCACCTGACTTGAACAGCATCACGGTGGGGACGCCACGCACGCCCTGCTCGGCGGCGATTTCCGGGGCATCATCGACGTTGATGCTGACGACCTTGAGGGCGCCGTCACGCTCCTCGGCGACTTCATCGACCACCGGTGCCATGACCTTGCAGGGGCCACACCAGGGAGCCCAGAACTTCAGCAATACCGGGGAGTCGGCCTGCAGAACTTCCTGCTCGAAGTTGGCATTGGTGACATCGACATTGTTAGCCATGTGTTTCTCCATCTACGTTGCGCTTCATCGAGCGGAATGTGGGACATGTCTGCCATGTCCGGTGGGACGATGGTAGCGGTCGGCCCATACGCTGGCAAATATTGGGTCGATAGTTTCTTAGTCAGCTTACGAATCGCTGCATCTCATCTCATTATGCTATAAAGTAATCACAAAGGTGGTTTTTTATGGCGCTTTGGCATGTTGTCATGTCCGAGGTCCAGTGCTTGAACCCGGGCAAGGACGCTGTCACGCCGCCAACGCGATGGCTCCAGTCTAGTCCGCTTCCGCGACCACCGTGCCAATCCGTCGACTTCGGACGAGGTAAGCCCCGGCCATGAAATTACAGCAGCTGCGCTATATCTGGGAGGTTTCCCGCCACAACCTGAATGTGTCGGCTACCGCTCAGAGTCTTTTTACCTCTCAGCCAGGCATATCCAAGCAGATTCGTCTGCTGGAAGACGAGCTTGGCGTGGAGATCTTCGCGCGCAGCGGCAAGCACCTGACTCGCGTGACACCCGCAGGGAAGGCGATCATCGAGCTGGCAGGCCAGGTGCTCAGGCTGACTGCCAACATCAAGGATGTGGCCCAGGAACATAGCGACGAGCGGCGGGGCAGCCTGTCCATCGCCACCACCCATACCCAGGCGCGCTACTGCCTGCCGCCGGTGATCCAGAACTTTACCCAGCGCTACCCGGATGTCGCTCTGCATATGCAGCAGGGGACGCCCAAGCAGATCGCTCAGATGGTCAGCGAGGGACAGGCCGACTTCGCCATCGCCACCGAGTCGCTGGAACTGTTCAACGACCTGGTGTTGCTGCCGTGTTATCGCTGGAACCGCTGCATCCTGGTGCCGCGGGATCACCCCCTGGCCGAGGTCGAGCGTCTGGGACTCGACGAACTGGCCAAGCACCCGCTGGTGACCTACGTGTTCGGTTTCACCGGACGCTCGCAGCTCGACGACGCCTTCCGTGCCCGTGGACTCTCTCCCAATGTGGTGTTGACCGCCGCCGACGCCGATGTGATCAAGACCTACGTGCGTCTGGGGCTGGGGGTCGGCATCGTGGCGCACATGGCGGTGGACGAGGTGCTCGATGAGGATCTGGTAGCGCTGGACGCCAGCCATCTGTTCGAGAGCTCCACGACCAAGATCGGTATCCGCCGCGGCACCTTCATGCGCGGCTACATGTATGACTTCCTGCAGCAGTTTGCCGACCATCTGGACCGTGATCTGGTCGACGCTGCCCTGGCAGCGGGACCGCGCCATGAACACGCGCTGTTCGACAAGATCAGCCTGCCGGTGCGCTGACCGCGGCGAGGTGGCGCCTGGCGAGCTTCACTGACTTCGCCATGAACGGCGTCGTCATGAACCGAAAGGCCCCGGACTCAAGCGAGTCCGGGGCCTTTGCGATCTTGTGAGGCTGTGCAGCCAGGTACCTCAGAACGTCAACTGGTGGCCGCCTGAGGCAGGTTGAGGGCATGCAGCCCGCATTCCTTGCCACCCTGGTCTTCCCACCACCAGCGACCCTCACGTTCATGCTGGCCCGGCAGAATGGGGCGGGTGCAGGGCGCGCAGCCGATACTGACGTAGCCCTTTTCGTGCAGGGCGTTGTAGGGCACATCGAAGGAGCGAATGTAGTTCCACACGTCTTCGCTGGTCCAGTGGGTCAGCGGGTTGATCTTGTAGAGCGGTTGATCGTCACTGCCGAAGGCGGTGTCGCGCTCGGCGATCTGCAGCTTCGAACGGGTGCCCGGGCTCTGGTCCCGACGCTGGCCGGTGACCCACACCGGCAGGCCTGCCAGGCGCTGGCGCAGCGGCGCGACCTTGCGGATGCCGCAGCACTCGTGGTGACCGTCCTGATAGAAGCTGAACAATCCCTTCTCGCTGGTCAGCGCCTGCACTGCCTGCTGATCGGGGAAGCGAATATCGAGCTCGATATCATAGTGATTGCGGACTCGTTCGAAGAACTCGTAGGTCTCGGCGTGCAGACGCCCGGTGTCCAGGCTGAACACCTTGACCTTGTCCTTGGGCGCGACCTTGAGTGCCAGGTCGACGAGCACCACGTCCTCGGCGCCGGAGAATGACACGGTCAGTTCGCCGAAGGCCTCGTAGGCGGCTTTCAGGATATTCTTGGGTGTCGCCTGGTCATTGGCCAGGACGAACGCATTGGGGTCAAAGGACGTCACGGCGACCTCCACTGGGGGTTTTGCCGATACCCTACCAAAACCCGCCGCCATCGCCCCAATATCGATTGGTTCGGTTCTTATATATCGTTTATCGATTAGCGGTAAGGTTTCTTATTACTATTTGGCAGGTGTGCCCAGGGCGGCCATCAGATGGCGAATCTTGTCCTGGGTTTCTTTATGGTAGGTCGGCCTGTTCCTGTCTAGCGCGAGTCAGTCGCAGTGCCCAGGGCGGCCATTAGATGGCGAATCTTGTCCTGGGTTTCTGTGTACTCGGCCTGTTCCCGAGAATCCGCCACCAGGCCACCACCGCCCCAGATGTGCAGTCGGCCGGCATCGGCGACCAGGGTACGGATGGCGATGGACGTATCCATATGGCCACGCACATCGACGTAGCCGAGGCTACCGCAGTAGGCGCTGCGTCGATCCGGCTCCAGTTCGTCGATGATCTGCATGGCGCGAATCTTGGGGGCGCCGGTGATCGAGCCACCGGGGAAGGCCGCTTCCAGCAGCTTGAGCGGTGGCGTCTCGGCGGGTAGGCGTCCCTTCACCACGCTCACCAGATGGTGAACATTGGCGTAGCTTTCCAGTCCGCACAGCTGGGGGACCTTCACCGTGCCGGGCTGACACACGCGACCCAGATCATTGCGCAGAAGGTCCACGATCATCACGTTCTCGGCACGATCCTTGATGCTCGAGGACAGCTCCTGTGCCAGGGCTGCATCCTCCTGCTCATTGGCTCCCCGCGGCCGCGTGCCCTTGATCGGACGCGTCTCCACCTCGCCCTGGCGGCTTTCAACGAAGCGTTCGGGCGACAGCGACAGCAGCGCCTGTTCGCGCCCTGCGTACTGCCAGGCCATGAAGCCGGCGAAGGGGGTCGGCGTCGCGTCACGCAGGCGGAGATAGGCCTGCCACAGGTCTCCCCGGTAATCCGCCGAATACCGTTGAGCCAGATTGATCTGGTAGCAGTCTCCGGCACGGATATAGTCCTGCACCCTGGCAAAGCGATCGCGGTAGCCCGCTTCGCTCAGGTTGGAGGTGAAGGCGGAGCTCAGCGAAAAGTCGCCGGCAGGTGTCGCTGTCGCCAGCCAGGCCTGTACCTGCTCGCGCCGTTCGGGGGAGGCGACGAGAAGGCAGCGGCGCTCCTGGTGGTCCTGAATCAGCGCCCAGTCATACAGGCCGAGCCGGGCCTGAGGCAGGGCGGTGGCGGTCTGTGAAGGCCCTTCGATTCCCGCCAGTTGCCGGCCCAGGTCGTAGCTCCAGTAGCCGATCAGCCCGCCGACGAAGGGAAGATCAAGCGGCTGGCGTGGACGGGGCAGGCGTTCGAGCAGGCGCTGCTGGGCGTCGAAGGCGGAACCCTCGAGGGCCCTGCCGCTTGAGTCTCTGGGCAGACCATGCTGATCGACTTCCAGCCATTCGATGGGGTCGCTCGAGAGGATATCGAATCGTCCGCCGGGGGCCTGGGGCCGGCCGCTGTCCAACAGGACCGCTCCGGGCCTCGAGCGCAGAGCCTCGAAATAGCGCAGGGGGGTCGCGTGGTAGGGCAGGGAGGTGGTCTGGAGCTCGGCGTTCATTCGGGGCCTCGGGCGTTGCAGGCGGCATATTCTACGGGCAACGACAGGGCTTGTCGTTGTGGAAGGATGGCGCGAGTCAACGCTGCATTGTCGACAGGACAAGGAAGATGGATGGCATTGTCTACAACCAATGGTTAAGGTTATGAGCCTGATCAGGCCATTGACCCGCGCCTTGGCGTATCTTACATTTCCGTTATCCCAACATTGTCGACAATGATCCCATGACCAGCGCCGAATACGAGACCCCCGCCACCCCCGAAGTCAGAACCCTCGCCGAGCGGGTCTTTCATCAATTGCAGGACGCCATCGTCCGGGGAGAACTGGCGCCGGGCAGCAAGATCACCGAGCCGGGACTGTCCAAGGCCTACGGTATTTCTCGTGGGCCGCTGCGCGAGGCCATGCGACGACTCGAGGCTCACCGGCTGATCGAACGGGTACCCCATGTGGGTGCCAGGGTGGTCAAGCTGTCGATGAAGGAGCTGATGGAGCTGTTCGACGTGCGCGAGGCACTGGAAAGCATGGCCGCCAGGATCGCCGCCGAGCATATGACCGCCAGCGAGATCGCCGGCCTCAGAGAAGTGCTGGCGGTGCACGAGAAGCAGGCTGATCTGGCCAGCGGTGAGGCCTACTATCAGCGCGAGGGCGACCTGGACTTCCACTATCGTATCGTGGTGGGCAGCCACAATCGCATGCTGATGGCCCTCTTGTGCGACGACCTCTATTACCTGGTCCGGATGTACCGCACCCAGTTCAGCGCCAGCGGTGCACGTCCGCAGAAGGCCTTCGTCGAGCACCACCGTATCGTCGACGCCATCGAGGCGGGTGACGCCGAGCTGGCGGAGCTGCTGATGCGTCGCCACGTCAGCGCTTCCCGCGAGAACGTGATGGCGCGCTACGCCGCCTCTCTGGAGGGGCGCGACGAACCCCAGGTGGTCGCCGGCAACGGCCTCGTGACCTGATCTTACTTTCCCCTGACTGGAGCCCCCCATGACATCCTCGTCCACTTCGACCCCTGGTGCCCGCTTTCGTGCGGCGCTCAACGCCAATAGCCCGCTGCCCATCGTCGGCACCATCAACGCCTACACCGCGATGCTGGCCGAGCGGGTCGGGCATCAGGCGATCTATCTGTCCGGCGGTGGCGTTGCCAATGCTTCCTTCGGGTTGCCGGACCTGGGCATGACCACCATGAACGATGTGGTGGAAGACGCCCATCGCATCTGCGGGGCCAGTGACCTTCCGCTGTTGGTGGACATCGATACCGGCTGGGGGGGCGCCTTCAATATCGGGCGTACGGTCAAGGAGATGCAGCGGGCCGGGGTCGCTGCCGTGCACCTGGAAGACCAGGTGGCGCAGAAGCGCTGTGGCCATCGCCCCAACAAGGCGATCGTGTCCCAGCAGGAGATGGTGGATCGGGTCAAGGCGGCTGCCGACGCGCGCATCGATCCGGAGTTCTACCTGATCGCCCGTACCGATGCCTTCCAGAAGGAAGGACTCGACGCGGCCATCGACCGTGCCAACGCCTGCATCGAGGCCGGTGCCGATGCGATCTTCGCCGAGGCGGTGCACACCCTCGACGACTATCGCGCCTTCTGCGAGCGGGTGGATGCCCCGATCCTGGCCAACATCACCGAATTCGGTGCCACCCCGCTGTTCAGTCAGCAGGAACTGGCCGAGGTGGGGTGCAGCATGGTGCTCTACCCGCTGTCGGCGTTCCGCGCCATGAACGCTGCCGCGCTCAAGGTCTACCAGAGCATTCACGACAACGGACACCAGCGCGACGTGGTCGACACCATGCAGACCCGCGACGAACTCTACGACGTGCTGGGCTACCACGACTTCGAGCGCAAGCTCGACGCGCTGTTCGACGAGGGCAAGGACTGAGAGACCCTCGGGCGTCCAGCACGCCTTTCATGCCTTTTTTATAACAACGACCAATGACGAAAATGGAGATACGCCATGGCTGATAAACCGATTGGAGGAGCCGGTCTGCGGGGACAGAGCGCCGGTGCGACCGCACTGTGCACCGTGGGCCAGAGTGGCTCGGGCCTGACCTATCGCGGCTACGACATCAAGGAACTGGCGGACAAGGCCCGCTTCGAGGAGGTGGCCTACCTGCTGCTCAAAGGCAAGTTGCCCAACCAGAGCGAGCTGGATGCCTACATCACCAAGTTGAAGGGCCTGCGCGGTCTGCCCGAGGCGCTCAAGACGGTACTCGAGCAGATCCCGGCGGACGCCCACCCGATGGACGTGATGCGTACCGGTGCTTCGATGCTCGGCAACCTGGAAACCGAGGCCGACTTCAGCCAGCAGCAGGACGTCTCCGATCGCCTGTTGGCGGCGCTGCCCTCGATCATCTGCTACTGGTACCGCTTCAGCCATGATGGCGTGCGCATCGACACCGAGACCGACGACGAGTCGGTGGGCGGGCACTTCCTGCACCTGCTGCGTGACGAGCCGGCCTCCGAGCTGCATGCCAGGGTGATGAACGTCTCGCTGATCCTCTACGCCGAGCACGAGTTCAACGCCTCGACCTTTACCGCTCGTGTCTGTGCATCGACCCTGTCCGACATGCATTCCTGCGTCACCGGGGCCATCGGCTCCCTGCGTGGCCCGCTGCATGGCGGCGCCAACGAGGCGGCGATGGCGATGATCGAGAACTGGCAGAGCGCCGAAGAAGCCGAGCGCGAAATCCTCGGCAAGCTCGAGCGCAAGGAAAAGATCATGGGCTTCGGACACGCCATCTATCGCGAGTCCGACCCGCGCAACGCCATCATCAAGCACTGGTCGAAGAAGCTCGCCGACGACGTGGGCGACACCCGCCTGTACCCGGTGTCCGAGCGGGTCGAAGCGGTGATGTGGCGCGAGAAGAAGCTGTTCTGCAACGCCGACTTCTTCCACGCCAGCGCCTATCACTTCATGGATATCCCGACCAAGCTGTTCACCCCGATCTTCGTGTGTTCTCGGGTGACCGGCTGGTGCGCCCACGTGTTCGAGCAGCGCGAGAACAACCGCATCATCCGCCCCAGCGCCGACTACACCGGCCCCGCCCACAGCGAATGGGTACCCATCGAAGAGCGTGACTGAGCCCGGGGCTCTCCCGAAGGTACCCCAACGGTATCCCGAGGCTCGAGCGGCGGGGCGCGCGCATGGTCATGGTTGTGGTCATGGTCATGCGCAGGCACAAGTGGCTCCGCCGCCTTCCTACCATATTCGCGCCGCGAGGGCCGTGCCCTCGGGCGCCCGAGACCGTGACGCCCATGAACACCGACTATCGCAAGCCCCTGCCGGGGACTGACCTTGACTACTTCGATACCCGGGAGGCGGTGGACGCCATCTCTCCCGGCGCCTACGACCGACTGCCCTACACCTCCCGGGTGCTGGCCGAGAACCTGGTGCGCCGCTGTCCGCCGGAGGATCTCACGGCGGCGCTGTCCCAGATCATCGAGCGCAAGCGCGAACTCGACTTTCCCTGGTTCCCCGCGCGGGTGGTGTGCCACGACATCCTCGGGCAGACGGCGCTGGTCGACCTGGCCGGCCTGCGTGACGCCATCGCCGAGAAGGGTGGTGATCCGGCCAAGGTCAATCCGGTGGTGCCGACCCAGCTGATCGTCGACCATTCGCTGGCGGTGGAGCACCCGGGATTCGAGGAGGGCGCCTTCGACAAGAACCGCGCCATCGAGGATCGGCGCAACGAGGACCGCTTTCACTTCATCAACTGGACCCGCGAAGCCTTCGAGAACGTCGACGTGATCCCCCCCGGCAACGGCATCATGCACCAGATCAACCTGGAGAAGATGTCGCCGGTGATCCAGGCCCGTGACGGCGTGGCCTTCCCCGACACCCTGGTGGGTACCGACAGCCACACGCCCCACGTGGACGCCCTCGGCGTGATCGCCGTCGGGGTGGGCGGGCTCGAGGCCGAAAGCGTGATGCTGGGGCGTGCCTCCTACATGCGACTGCCTGACATCGTCGGGGTGGAGCTCAGCGGCAAGCCCCAGCCTGGCATCACCGCCACCGATATCGTGCTGGCGCTGACCGAATACCTGCGCAGCGAACGGGTGGTGTCGAGCTATCTCGAGTTCTTCGGTGAAGGCGCGGGGCACCTGACACTGGGTGATCGTGCCACCATCTCCAACATGACGCCGGAGTATGGCGCCACCGCCGCGATGTTCTACATCGACGATCAGACCCTCGACTACCTCAAGCTGACCGGGCGCGAGCCGGAGCAGATCGAACTGGTGGAGACCTACGCCAAGGCCGCCGGCCTGTGGGCCGACAGCCTCGTCAACGCCGACTACGAAAGGGTGTTGCACTTCGACCTGTCCAAGGTGGAGCGCACCCTGGCGGGGCCTTCGAGTCCGCACAACCGGGTCTCTACCCGAGAGCTTGCCAGTCGCGGCATCGCTGCCCCCTACGAGCAGAAGGACGGCGAGATGCCCGATGGCGCGGTGATCATCGCCGCCATCACCAGCTGTACCAATACCTCCAATCCGCGCAACGTCATCGCCGCGGGGCTTCTGGCCAAGCGCGCCAACGCGCTGGGCCTGACCCGCAAGCCCTGGGTCAAGACCTCGCTGGCTCCGGGGTCCAAGGCGGTGCAGCTGTATCTGGAGGAGTCGAACCTGCTCGGTGAGCTCGAGCAGCTAGGCTTCGGCATTGTTGGCTTTGCCTGCACCACCTGCAACGGCATGAGTGGTGCGCTCGATCCGGTGATCCAGAAGGAGGTGGTCGAGCGTGATCTCTACGCCACCGCCGTGCTGTCGGGTAACCGCAACTTCGATGGGCGTATCCACCCCTACGCCAAGCAGGCGTTTCTGGCCTCTCCGCCGCTGGTGGTGGCCTACGCCATCGCCGGCAGCGTGCGCTTCGATATCGAGAAGGACGCCCTGGGCGAAGACGCCGAGGGCAACCCGATCACCCTGAAGGATCTGTGGCCGGCGGATGACGAGATCGATGCGATCATCGCCGAGAGCGTCAAGCCGGAGCACTTCCGCGACGTCTACATCCCGATGTTCGACACCACCTTCGACAGGTCGAAGGACATCAGCCCGCTGTACGACTGGCGCGAGATGAGCACCTATATCCGGCGTCCGCCGTACTGGGAGGGTGCGCTGGCCGCCGAGCGCTCGCTGACCGGGCTGCGCGCCCTGGCGGTGCTGGGGGACAACATCACCACCGACCACCTTTCGCCGTCCAATGCCATCCTGCCGACCAGCGCGGCGGGGGAGTACCTGGCCAAGATGGGCCTGCCGGAGGAGGACTTCAATTCCTACGCCACCCATCGAGGTGATCACCTGACCGCCCAGCGGGCGACCTTCGCCAACCCCAAGCTGATCAACGAAATGGCGGTGGTCGACGGTGAGGTCAAGCAGGGCTCACTGGCTCGCCTCGAGCCCGAGGGCGAGGTCATGCGCATGTGGGAGGCCATCGAGACCTACATGGCGCGCAAGCAGCCGCTGATCGTGATCGCCGGGGCCGACTATGGTCAGGGTTCCTCCCGTGACTGGGCCGCCAAGGGGGTGCGTCTGGCCGGTGTCGAGGTCATCGTGGCCGAGGGCTTCGAGCGCATCCACCGCACCAACCTGATCGGCATGGGGGTACTGCCGCTGCAGTTCGAGGAGGGGACCACACGCAAGACCCTCGGCATCGACGGCAGCGAGACCTTCGATGTCCGCGGCGACATCCAGCCGGGGGCCAGCCTGACCCTGGTGATCAAGCGGCGTGACGGAGAAAGCGTCGAGGTGCCGGTGACCTGTCGTCTCGACACCTTCGAGGAGCTGTCGATCTACGAAGCCGGTGGCGTGCTGCAGCGTTTCGCCCAGGACTTCCTCGAATCGGAGGTGGCGTGATGGCCGCTTTTGCTCCGCAGCTCCGCATTCCCGCCATCTACATGCGTGGCGGCACCAGCAAGGGCACCTTCCTGCGCAAGGACGACCTGCCCGAGGCCGCGCGTGAGCCCGGCCCCGTGCGCGACGCCCTGCTGATGCGTCTGGTCGGTAGCCCCGATCCCTACGCCAAGCACACCGACGGCATGGGTGGCGCCACCTCCAGCACCAGTAAGGTGGTCATCGTCAGCGCCAGCGAGTCGCCGGATCACGATGTCGACTATCTGTTTGGCCAGGTGGCCATCGACGAGGCCTTTGTCGACTGGAGCGGTAATTGCGGCAACCTGTCCTCGGCGGTCGGTCCCTTCGCCATCGAGAGCGGACTGATCCCGCCTGAGCGAATTCCTGCCGACGGCGAGGTGGAGGTACGCATCTGGCAGGCCAACATTGAAAAGACCATCGTCGCCCGAGTGCCGATACAGGACGGTCAGGTGCAGGAAAGCGGTGACTTCGAGCTCGACGGCGTGGCCTTCCCCGCCGCCGAGATCGGCCTGGCCTTCAAGGACCCCGCCGACGGCGAAGGGCGGATGTTCCCGACAGGCCAGGTGGTGGATGAACTCGAGGTTCCCGAGGAGGTGGTGGCCGGAGGTCGCCTTCAGGCAACCCTGATCAATGCCGGTATTCCGACCATCTTCGTCAGCGCGGCCGACCTTGGCTATGACGGCACCGAGCTTCAGGACGATATCAATTCAGACCCCGCCACCCTCGATCGGCTCGAGACGCTACGGGCCCACGGCGCGCTGAAGATGGGTCTGATCTCGAGACTCGAGGAGGCCGCGAACCGTCAGCACACGCCTAAGCTGGCCTTCGTCGCCTCGCCTCGTGGCTACCGGGCGTCCAGCGGCAAGCAGATCGACGAAGGCGATATCGATCTGCTGGTGCGGGCCATGTCCATGGGCAAGCTGCATCACGCCATGATGGGCACCGCGGCCGTGGCCATCGGAGTGGCCGCCGCGGTGCCGGGGACCCTGGTCAGCCAGGCTGCCGGCGGCGACGAGGGGCGCAGTTCGGTGGTCTTCGGTCATCCCTCCGGCACCCTGCGGGTCGGGGCGCGAGCTGAACAGCTGGACGGGGAATGGACCGCCACGGAGGCGACCATGAGCCGCAGTGCCCGCATTTTGATGGAGGGCAAGGTCAGGGTGCCGGCGGACGTCCTCGATTCATAACGCTCTCGACCGATGAAGCCCGCCAGTGTCGATACTGGCGCCAGTGGCGCACCACGACGATACTGACAACGGACCTTTTGCATTAGCGCCGCCGCCAGGCGGCGCTGTCGTTCTCCCCCATTCTCGAACCTCTCGCCATCCGCCCACGCTGGTCCTCGGACTCCCGGCCCCTGCCCTGATACAGGCACAGGCTCAGGCCCTGGCTCAGGTGCAGGCACGCCGGCAGCGGGCGATAGCGCTCACTGGAAGGAGGCAGACATGAGCACCGTCGAATCCAATGTTCGTCCCGACTACGACGACGAACTCAAGGCCATCGCCGACTATGCGCTGGACGCCGTCATCGATAGTGACGAGGCCTTCGATACCGCACGCCACTGCCTGATGGATACTTTGGGCTGTGGCCTGCTGGCATTGCGCTTCCCAGAATGCACCAAGCATCTGGGGCCGCTGGTGGAAGGCACCCAGGTGCCATGTGGCTCGCGGGTGCCTGGCACGTCCTATCGACTGGACCCGATCAAGGCGGCCTTCGATATCGGAGCCATGGTGCGCTGGCTGGACTACAACGATACCTGGCTCGCGGCGGAGTGGGGGCACCCGTCGGACAATCTGGGCGGTATCCTGGCGGTGGCCGACCATCTCTCACAGTGCCGCGTGGCCAGAGGCGAAGCCCCGTTGGTCATGCACGAGGTGCTCGATGCGATGATACGGGCACACGAGATACAGGGCGTGCTGGCGCTGGAGAACTCGTTCAATCGTGTCGGACTGGACCACGTGTTACTGGTCAAGGTGGCGTCCACTGCCGCTATCGCCAGGCTGCGCGGCGCCAGTCGTGAGCAGACGCTGTCGGCGCTATCCCATGCCTTCGTCGACGGTCAGAGCCTGCGCACCTACCGCCATGCTCCCAATGCCGGTTCGCGCAAGAGCTGGGCCGCCGGTGACGCCACCTCGCGGGCGGCGCGTCTGGTGGACATCGCGATGCGCGGGGAAATGGGCATACCCGGCGTCCTGAGCGCTCCCCAGTGGGGCTTCTGTGATGTCTCCTTCAGTCACTCCAATCGTGATCTCTCGCTGAAACCCGAGGACACCCGGCGTCTACGCCTGCCTCAGTCGTTTGGCAGCTACGTGATGGAGAACATCCTGTTCAAGCTGTCCTTCCCCGCAGAGTTTCATGCCCAGACGGCCTGCGAGGCGGCGGTCACCCTGCACCCCGAGGTCAAGGGGCGGCTGGATGAGATCGAGCGCATCGAGCTGACTACCCATGAGTCGGCAATACGCATCATCTCCAAGGAAGGGGCGCTGGCCAACCCGGCAGATCGAGACCACTGCCTGCAGTACATGGTGGCGGTACCGCTGATGCTGGGTGAGCTTCAGGCCGAGCACTACGAGGATGACTTTCATCAGGCTCATCCGGAGATCGATGAGCTGCGGGCAAGGATGGTGGTCGTCGAGGACGAGGGCTATACACGGGACTATCTGGACCCGGACAAGCGATCGATCGCCAACGCGGTCAGGGTGGTGTTCACCGATGGTAGTGCGACCGACAAGGTGGAGGTGGCCTATCCCATTGGTCATCGCCGTCGTCGCGAAGAGGGCATGGCGGTGCTCGAGGCCAAGTGTCGACGCCACCTGGCCACCCGATTCGCCCCCGGACGTTGCGACGAGATCATGACGCTGTATCAGGACGCCGAGCGCCTGGCGGCGACGCCGGTTCATCGCTTTGTCGATCTGCTGGTGCTGTAGAGACCAACGAGGGGAGGGCGGTGGCTTGGGCAGCGTGGGCAGCGCTGTCCCCGGGCGTACCCATGGGCCTGCAAAATCCGTCGCCGGGCAGGCTTAGCCTTTGGTCGAAATTTTTTTACACGAAGTGCTTGCCAAGGCCGGCCCCGATCCGTAAAGTACGCATCCGCTGCCGACGACGAGCAAACGTCACAGGCGGTGAAGAGTGGTAAAAGTGATTGTTTTGAAAAGGCTTTTTGAAGTCTTCGAAAAATTCTCCACTTGACGGGCAACGAGAAATCGGTAAAATGCTCGCCACTCGATCGGAGTCGCCAGGACGGCATCGCAGGATGCGCGTCAGGCTCGCTTCGCTTTCTTGGGTCCTGCAGGCATCGCTTGCACGGCGAAAAAAAGAAAGCCTTGACGAAACGCTTCGATTCTGTAGAATACGCCTTCCTCGCAGGGCGTTGCGACAAGGGCTCGGGTTAAAGATTCGGGCTGCGGCGCAGCAAAGCGAGACGCTCTTTAAGCTCACTATAGAGCCCAGAGCACGCTCTTTAATAATTTGATCAGGTAATTCATGTGGGCGCTTGCCGATGAGTCAGTGACACTGTCACTGAAATATCAAGGCAAGCGACTCGTCAAACGAGACGTTTGAACCTTGAGCCAAGTTTGGTCCGCTTAACGGACTATCAGACTTTAAACTGAAGAGTTTGATCATGGCTCAGATTGAACGCTGGCGGCAGGCCTAACACATGCAAGTCGAGCGGAAACGATCCTAGCTTGCTAGGAGGCGTCGAGCGGCGGACGGGTGAGTAATGCATAGGAATCTGCCCGGTAGTGGGGGATAACCTGGGGAAACCCAGGCTAATACCGCATACGCCCTACGGGGGAAAGCAGGGGATCTTCGGACCTTGCGCTATCGGATGAGCCTATGTCGGATTAGCTAGTTGGTGAGGTAACGGCTCACCAAGGCTGCGATCCGTAGCTGGTCTGAGAGGATGATCAGCCACATCGGGACTGAGACACGGCCCGAACTCCTACGGGAGGCAGCAGTGGGGAATATTGGACAATGGGCGAAAGCCTGATCCAGCCATGCCGCGTGTGTGAAGAAGGCCTTCGGGTTGTAAAGCACTTTCAGTGAGGAAGAAAGCCTTGAGGTTAATACCCTCGAGGGAGGACATCACTCACAGAAGAAGCACCGGCTAACTCCGTGCCAGCAGCCGCGGTAATACGGAGGGTGCGAGCGTTAATCGGAATTACTGGGCGTAAAGCGCGCGTAGGCGGCTTGATAAGCCGGTTGTGAAAGCCCCGGGCTCAACCTGGGAACGGCATCCGGAACTGTCAGGCTAGAGTGCAGGAGAGGAAGGTAGAATTCCCGGTGTAGCGGTGAAATGCGTAGAGATCGGGAGGAATACCAGTGGCGAAGGCGGCCTTCTGGACTGACACTGACGCTGAGGTGCGAAAGCGTGGGTAGCAAACAGGATTAGATACCCTGGTAGTCCACGCCGTAAACGATGTCGACTAGCCGTTGGGCTCCTTGAGAGCTTTGTGGCGCAGTTAACGCGATAAGTCGACCGCCTGGGGAGTACGGCCGCAAGGTTAAAACTCAAATGAATTGACGGGGGCCCGCACAAGCGGTGGAGCATGTGGTTTAATTCGATGCAACGCGAAGAACCTTACCTACCCTTGACATCGAGAGAACTTTCCAGAGATGGATTGGTGCCTTCGGGAGCTCTCAGACAGGTGCTGCATGGCTGTCGTCAGCTCGTGTTGTGAAATGTTGGGTTAAGTCCCGTAACGAGCGCAACCCTTGTCCCTATTTGCCAGCGATTCGGTCGGGAACTCTAGGGAGACTGCCGGTGACAAACCGGAGGAAGGTGGGGACGACGTCAAGTCATCATGGCCCTTACGGGTAGGGCTACACACGTGCTACAATGGCCGGTACAATGGGTTGCGAATCCGCGAGGTGGAGCTAATCCCATAAAGCCGGTCTCAGTCCGGATCGGAGTCTGCAACTCGACTCCGTGAAGTCGGAATCGCTAGTAATCGTGAATCAGAATGTCACGGTGAATACGTTCCCGGGCCTTGTACACACCGCCCGTCACACCATGGGAGTGGACTGCACCAGAAGTGGTTAGCCTAACTTCGGAGGGCGATCACCACGGTGTGGTTCATGACTGGGGTGAAGTCGTAACAAGGTAGCCGTAGGGGAACCTGCGGCTGGATCACCTCCTTAAACGACACGTCATCTGACTGTCGGTAAGTGCTCACAATGAATTACCTGATCGATAGAGCGGTTAACGGAACTTTAAGTTGGACGTTTGTGCTTCATTAGCAAGCCACAAGCCGCCAGCTTAGAGTTTTGTGCTCTAATGCTCTTTAACAATGTATATCATGCTGACAAAGTAAGATACGTTTCAAGCGTATCCGGCAATTGTCGTGACATCATCGATTGACAGACCCTTTGGGGTTATATGGTCAAGCGATGAAGCGCATACGGTGGATGCCTAGGCAGTCAGAGGCGATGAAAGACGTGGAAGCCTGCGATAAGGTTCGGCGAGGTGGCAAACGACCTGCGACCCGGACATCTCTGAATGGGGAAACCCACCCAAGGTAACTTGGGTATCTCATGTTGAATATATAGACATGAGAGGCGAACCGGGGGAACTGAAACATCTAAGTACCCCGAGGAAAAGAAATCAACCGAGATTCCCCTAGTAGCGGCGAGCGAACGGGGACCAGCCCTTAAGCAACACAACTGGTAGGTGAACAGACTGGGAAGTCTGGCCATAGTGGGTGATAGCCCCGTAACCGAAACCTGAGTGTTGTGAAATCGAGTAGGTCGAGGCACGTGAAACCTTGACTGAAGACGGGGGGACCATCCTCCAAGGCTAAATACTCCTGACTGACCGATAGTGAACCAGTACCGTGAGGGAAAGGCGAAAAGAACCCCGGAGAGGGGAGTGAAATAGATCCTGAAACCGTATGCGTACAAGCAGTGGGAGCCAACTTGTTTGGTGACCGCGTACCTTTTGTATAATGGGTCAGCGACTTATTTTCAGTGGCGAGCTTAACCGTATAGGGGAGGCGTAGAGAAATCGAGTCTTAACTGGGCGACCAGTCGCTGGAAATAGACCCGAAACCGGGCGATCTATCCATGAGCAGGTTGAAGGTTGAGTAACATCAACTGGAGGACCGAACCAGGATCTGTTGAAAAAGATTTGGATGACTTGTGGATCGGAGTGAAAGGCTAATCAAGCCCGGAGATAGCTGGTTCTCCTCGAAAGCTATTTAGGTAGCGCCTCACGTATCACCGCCGGGGGTAGAGCACTGTTTCGGCTAGGGGGTCATCCCGACTTACCAACCCGAGGCAAACTCCGAATACCGGTGAGTGCAAGCGTGGGAGACACACAGCGGGTGCTAACGTCCGTTGTGAAAAGGGAAACAACCCAGACCGTCAGCTAAGGTCCCGAAATCCTGGTTAAGTGGGAAACGATGTGGGAAGGCTTAGACAGCTAGGAGGTTGGCTTAGAAGCAGCCATCCTTTAAAGAAAGCGTAATAGCTCACTAGTCGAGTCGGCCTGCGCGGAAGATGTAACGGGGCTCAAACCAGGTACCGAAGCTACGGGTTCGTCGAATGACGAGCGGTAGAGGAGCGTCGTGTAAGCCGATGAAGGTGTGTTGAGAAGCATGCTGGAGGTATCACGAGTGCGAATGCTGACATGAGTAACGACAAGGGGAGTGAAAAACTCCCCCGCCGGAAGACCAAGGGTTTCTGTTCGACGCTAATCGGAGCAGAGTGAGTCGGCCCCTAAGGCGAGGCCGAAAGGCGTAGTCGATGGGAAACGGGTCAATATTCCCGTACCTCACAGTATTGCGATGGGGGGACGAAGAAGGCTAGGTGAGCCAGGCGTTGGTTGTCCTGGTGAAAGCCGGTAGGCTGAGGATTCAGGTAAATCCGGATCCTCAAGGCCGAGAGGCGAGACGAACTGACTACGGTCAGGAAGTCATCGATGCCACGCTTCCAGGAAAAGCCTCTAAGCTTCAGATACTGTGAGACCGTACCCCAAACCGACACAGGTGGTCAGGTAGAGAATACCAAGGCGCTTGAGAGAACTCGGGTGAAGGAACTAGGCAAAATGGTGCCGTAACTTCGGGAGAAGGCACGCCGCATTAGGGTGAAGGTCCTCGCGACCGGAGCCTGACGCGGTCGAAGATACCAGGTGGCTGCAACTGTTTATTAAAAACACAGCACTCTGCAAACGCGCAAGCGGACGTATAGGGTGTGACGCCTGCCCGGTGCCGGAAGGTTAAGTGATGGTGTTAGCTCACGCGAAGCTCCTGATCGAAGCCCCGGTAAACGGCGGCCGTAACTATAACGGTCCTAAGGTAGCGAAATTCCTTGTCGGGTAAGTTCCGACCTGCACGAATGGCGTAATGATGGCCACGCTGTCTCCACCCGAGACTCAGTGAAATTGAAATCGCAGTGAAGATGCTGTGTACCCGCGGCTAGACGGAAAGACCCCGTGAACCTTTACTACAGCTTCACACTGGACGCTGATGTTGCTTGTGTAGGATAGCTGGGAGGCTTTGAAACCCTGTCGCCAGATGGGGTGGAGCCAACCTTGAAATACCAGCCTGGCATCATTGGCGTTCTAACTCAGGACCGTAATCCGGTTCGAGGACCGTGTGTGGTGGGTAGTTTGACTGGGGCGGTCTCCTCCCAAAGAGTAACGGAGGAGCACGAAGGTACCCTCAGCACGGTTGGAAATCGTGCAGTGAGTGCAAGAGCATAAGGGTGCTTAACTGCGAGACAGACACGTCGAGCAGATACGAAAGTAGGTTCTAGTGATCCGGTGGTTCTGTATGGAAGGGCCATCGCTCAACGGATAAAAGGTACTCCGGGGATAACAGGCTGATACCGCCCAAGAGTTCACATCGACGGCGGTGTTTGGCACCTCGATGTCGGCTCATCACATCCTGGGGCTGAAGTCGGTCCCAAGGGTATGGCTGTTCGCCATTTAAAGTGGTACGCGAGCTGGGTTTAGAACGTCGTGAGACAGTTCGGTCCCTATCTGCCGTGGGCGTTGGAGATTTGAGAAGCGCTGCTCCTAGTACGAGAGGACCGGAGTGGACGTACCTCTGGTGTTCCGGTTGTCACGCCAGTGGCATTGCCGGGTAGCTATGTACGGACGGGATAACCGCTGAAAGCATCTAAGCGGGAAGCCCCCTTCAAGATGAGATCTCCCTGAGGCCTTGAGCCTCCTAAAGGACCCAGCAAGACCAGCTGGTTGATAGGCCGGGTGTGGAAGCGCTGCAAGGCGTTGAGCTAACCGGTACTAATGGTCCGTGAGGCTTGACCATATAACACCCAAAGGGTTTTGGTCGATGATGTCTCGAATTAATTGACGGATACGATGAAACGTATCGTCAGCATGATATACATTGCCTTTTTCCGCCTGACGACCATAGCGAGTGGGAACCACCTGATCCCTTGCCGAACTCAGAAGTGAAACCGCTCAGCGCCGATGGTAGTGTGGGGTCTCCCCATGCGAGAGTAGGTCATCGTCAGGCATTTATTCAGAAGAAGCCCAATTCCGAGAGGAGTTGGGCTTTTTCGTACGCATGGGGAAGACCTCTCTCTTTATATGTGGGGCCGCGCCGATAACCCCCCTCGGCGCGGTCCGGCCGCTCGCAGGCTCGCGTCGTTCGTCCCCCCTTGCGGCGTTGCCGCAAAAGCTCGGGGTGACTCACCCCCATGCGAGGGCGCTAGTGTTTGTGTGACGCCCTGAGGTCGTATACCCCTCCAGTGGCATGCTGGCATGACCGGAAAAAGACTCAAGCGTTGAACCATCGCGCTGTTCAGGGGGTGGTCACGCGGCGTCGACATTGTCATGCTTTTTTTACGATAAGCCTGGAACGGGTTCCAGGCGCGTCGCCGGGTTCGATTCGCGCATGAGGCGCGGTGAATCCTTTCCCTTCAGCCACAGAGCTGTCATGAAATCGCGGAATCCTCCGTGCTTCCTTCATGCCCATCAGGGCGCCATTCATCTTTCCCAAAAGGAGAGTCCGACAGCCTGACCCTAGTCTGCTGTCGCTACCCACCACATGAGTCATACCACCGCTTCCTCCGACTCGCGGGCTTCTTCGGCCGGTTCTCGACTGGGTGATCCCATCGTGCTCATCTTGAGCATCGGCTTCATCATGGGCTTCGTCGCCCTGTCTGTGTACGACATCGAGATGGTTGCCAACGGCATCTCGGCAGGCTTTGCCTGGACCGCCAAGACCCTGGGCAGCTATTTCCAGCTGTTGTTGCTGGCGACCTTCTTCATCGCCATGGGCATCGCCGTGTCTCCCAGCGCCAAGGCGCGTATCGGCAATCTCGAGACGCCAGAGATCAGTACCTTCAAGTGGCTGTCGATGATCATGTGCACGCTGCTCGCGGGCGGCGGTGTGTTCTTCGCCGCCGGTGAGCCGGTCTATCACTTCGTGGTGACGCCGCCGGCCTTCGACAGCGAAGCCGGGACGGCTGAGGCCATTTCAGGGGCTCTGGCCCAGTCGTTCATGCACTGGGGGCTGCTGGCCTGGGCCGTGCTGGGTACGCTGGCGTCGGTGGTGCTGGCTCATGCCCACTACGTCAAGGGACAGCCGCTGCAGCCGCGGACCCTGCTGTATCCGGTGCTGGGCGAAAAGGTCATGAAGGGGCCCTTCGGTGGCCTGGTCGACGCTCTGTGCGTAATCGCCGTGGTGGCGGGTACCGTCGGCCCCATCGGTTTCCTGGCGACTCAGGTCAGCTTCGGTTTTCATGAGCTGTTCGGTGTCAGTGAAGGCTACAGCACCCAATTGATGGTGCTTGCTGCTCTGGGGGTGGTGTACGTGACCTCGGCGGTCACCGGGATCCACAGGGGGATCCAGATCCTCAGCCGCTTCAACGTGTTTCTGGCTCTGGCGATCGCTGCGACGATCTTTATCCTGGGACCGACGCTGTTTCTGACCGATGCCTTTACCCAGGGGGCGGGCGCCTATCTGAGCTCGTTCTTCGAGATGGCGACCATGACCACCCAGACCGCACCGGACTGGTGGATGCAGTGGTGGACAGTGTTCTTCTTTGCCTGGTTTATCGGTTACGGCCCGCTGATGGCGATCTTCGTCGCTCGGATTTCTCGTGGACGCTCCATCCGGCAGATGATTCTGGCGGTGGCGGTGATGGCGCCTGTGGCAACCATGATCTGGTTTACCCTGCTGGGTGGTTCCGGCATCTACTATCAACTGAGCGGTGCCATCGATCTGACCGAGGCGCTGAACAACTTCCAGTTTGATGTCGCGACCCTGACCGTGGCCCAGGCGCTGCCCGGCGGAAGCCTGATGGCCATGGCCATCCTGCTGTTGACCACCATCTTCGTGGCGACGACCGGTGACTCCATGAGCTACGCCATTTCCGTGGTCGGTGCCGGTCACGACGAGCCCAACGCACTGGTTCGTGCCTTCTGGGGCATCGCCATGGCGCTGATGGCCGCCATTCTGCTGAGAATGGGCGCAGGCCAGATCAGTGCCCTGCAGCAGTTTATCGTGATCACCGCCATCCCGGTGTCGCTGGTGCTGCTGCCGACATTGTGGACGGCCCCTCGGGCGGCTCGTCAGATGGCCAAGGAGCAGGGCATCCTGTAATCGGGACATCGCCTCTGTTGGCCGCGGCCTGATGGCTCTGCAGGTTGAGTCCTGATTGCGGCCTCCGCTCCATTGTCTGCCCCCGACGCTTGCGTCGGGGGCAGTTTCGTATAAGGCACAGCGGTCCGGCGGTCGCTACCGGATCGGCAAGTTGTGCGTCTTTCCACGCGAGCTTGTCTCAGCGTACCGGGTGTGTCGCACCTGGTGCGTCAAGCTGACCTTCGAGGCTGGGGGAAGGGCCGCGCGACTCGTCGCCAGGCGCCGTGACTGCTACCATGATCGACTTTCGTCGATCCTCTGGAGTGCCCCCGTGAACTTGACCACGCCGGCCCTGCTGTTTCCCGCCATTTCATTGCTGTTGCTGGCCTATACCAATCGCTTCCTGACCCTGGCCGGACTGATCCGCAAGCTGGCGGAGCAGGTAAAGGAGGGGGAAGAGGATCACGTCACCCAGATCCGACTACTGCGACGGCGCATCTCGCTGACCAAGCGAATGCAGATCGCCGGGGTTTTCGCTTTTCTGCTGTGTACCCTGTCGATGTTTGCGCTGTTCCTGTCATGGACGCCGCTGGGTATGCTGCTGTTCGGCATCAGCCTGGCATCGCTGTCGATATCCCTGGTGTTTTCGCTGTGGGAGGTGGTGATCTCCACCAACGCCCTGAACGTTCAGTTGAAGGATATCGAACTGACCGCCGAGGGACGCGCCGGACTCGACTGGAGAAAGAGAACCTTTACCCATGACGCCTGATCAAATCCTTCTGTTCTGTCGCCCGGGGTTCGAGCCGGACCTGGCCGCCGAGCTGACCGACCGCCTGCACGCTGAGTTCCTGGCCGAAGGCGAGGGCGCCAGCGTCGAGCCCCTGATGGAGGAGGGGCTGGTCAGGGTCAGCATGGACGGCGAGCACCCGGCCAATGACTTGCATCGTCGCCTGCGTCTCGACGAGCTGGTATTTGCCCGCCAGTCGTTGCTGGCCCTGCCGGAGCTCTCGCTGTCCCGGGACGATCGGCTCTCGCCCATCTTCGAGCAGCTCAAGGCCTGTGGCTGGAGCTTCGAGTCGATCTGGCAGGAGACCCCGGATACCAACGAGGCCAAGGCGCTGAGTAGCCTGTTGAAGGCGTTGGAGCGCCCGCTCAACTCCCAGCTCAAGAAGCGTGGCGCCTTGCGCCGCAAGGCGGGAGGACGACGGCTGCACCTGGTCTGGCGTGACGGTGACCGGGTCCAGCTGGCGATGAGCTTTCCCGGCAATCGCAGTGAATTCCCCGGCGGCATTCGACGTCTGCGCTTCCCCCACGCTGCGCCAAGCCGCTCGACCTTGAAGCTCGAGGAGGCCTGGCATGAATTCGTGCCGCGTGACGAGTGGGACGAGCGACTCGGGGAGGGCATGCAGGCGGCGGATCTTGGTGCTGCCCCGGGGGGCTGGACCTGGCAGCTGGTGCAGCGGGGGATGCAGGTCTACGCCATCGACAATGGCCCCATGGACAAGGCCCTGATGGCCAGCGGCATGGTCGAGCATCTGCGTGAGGATGGCTTCGTGTGGGAGCCGCCGATGCGCCTGGACTGGCTGGTCTGCGACATCGTCGACAAGCCCTCGCGCGTCATCACCATGATGGAGCGTTGGCTGTTGCAGCGCTGGTGTCGCGAGGCGGTGTTCAACTTGAAGCTGCCGATGAAGAAGCGCTGGGAGGAGGTATCGCTGTGTCTTTCCGGCCTCGCGTCACGCTTGCAGGAGGCCGGGGTTCGGGCTGAGATACGCTGTCGTCACCTTTATCACGACAGGGAAGAGGTCACCGTGCACGTTCGCCTCGATTGAGGCGGCGACACGGGCAGCAGATGGGCGTGGGTCAGTAGGCCGGTTCGAAGATCCGGACGTTCTCTGCCTCGGTCAGCAGCGGCTGGACGTGCTGCATCACTCTTTCTCGGGCCTCGCTGTTGTACCATGCCTTCCAGGCGCGCAGATCGCGCCACTTGGTGATCATCAGACGGCGGTCGGAGCGTCCTTGTTCGACCAGGCTCTCGCCGCCGAAGAAGCCATCGGCGCCCAGCGACTGGCGCATGGCCTCTCGTGCGGCCTGCTCGTATTCTTCTTCCAGGCCCGGCATGATGCGGCGCTCGATGATGATCTTGATCATGCTTTCACTCCAACTCCGAGGTATTGATGGTGGATTCTTCCGATGCGCTGCCCGCAAGCGACAAGGAACTGGATACCAGCGGTCTGTTCTGCCCTGAACCGATCATGATGATGCACAACGCGGTGCGGGACATGAGTCCTGGCCAGGTGCTCAAGGTCACGGCGACAGATCCGGCGACCACCCGAGATGTGCCCAAGTTCTGCCAGTTTCTCGGGCACGAGCTGGTGGAGCATCGCAGTCTTGAAGATGGCTCGCACTTCTACTTTATCCGGCTGGGATGATATTGCCGAGGGAGGGGACTCAACGCTTGAGCCCCCTCCCCGGTGGTGACGCTGATCCTGACGCTCCTTCCGACGCTATTCTGAGGCTTCCTCATCGTCGTCAGGCATGACCATCATGGCCAGGGCTTCCAGCGTCGCCGGGTCTTCCTGGCGAATACGATTGGCGATCTGGCGCTGGAAGAAGTACACCACCCGGTGTCGGCTGTGGCCCGGGTAGAGACAGGCGTCGCCGGGCAGTACCGGGACGGTTTCGATCAGGTTCTCGTCGGCCAGCAGGGACTCGATGGTGCCATCGCTGTACAGGCGCCAGCCGAAGACCTGCTTGAGCTGCCAGGGCGCGCCTTCCTCGTCCATGCACAGGGCGTGGGTACCCTGATGATCCGGCAGGCTCTGGATCAGGGTGGTTTCGCGGGTATCCTCGTATTCGAAGTAGGCCGCCGCGTGGGCCAGTTCCATTTCCTTGTGTTCCGGGGGCTGGTCGAACAGCTCCTCGGTTTCCGGATCACGGTAGCCGACGAAGTGACCGTGGTCCGGATCGTCGAGCTGCTCGCATGGCGTCAGCGACTCCATCCACGGGACCAGCCCGACAATATCGCCGTTCTCACGCATCCCCCAGGCCAGTATCGGCATGCCGTACAGGGTATCCGGGTGCGCGTCGAGTCGGTACACCATCTCCAGTCCATCGAGCTCCGGGGCCAGGCGAACCAGGCGTCTGCGGGCCAGTTGGCGTTGGCGCATGCTCTCCAGGTCGATGACCCGAGCGGGGCGGGGTGACAGTGGAATGCCCATGATCTCCCTCCAGCGGCTGCTTGCTTACGGCATCGCATCTCGGCCCGGGGCCGGACGCTGCGCTCTACGTCCCTGTTCTCATCAATAGCACAGACTCATCAACTAGCGTAAGTCCTCGTGGGTATCACAGCGTTGACGCCATTGCTGACGCAACCACAGGTGATCGTCTCGTACGCGCACGAAACTTGCCAGTGGCGTGGTTTCGCTGTCCAGGTCGAGCCATTGCCGGCGGTAGTCCTGAAAGGCCTGGCTGCCCGCCACATGGGCGTCCAGCAGTCGGTCCATGCCAGCGAACCAGCGTAGCGCCTGCGTCTCGAGGCGCTCAAGTGACGCTAGGGTGTCGCCTTCCTCAGGCAGCGTCGTCGCCTGTGAACATGCCGCATCAGCGCCGGTCCGGTCGTTGTCTGAGCGATGGCGGGAGGCGAGGGCGCTCTCAAGCAGTCGACTGGCTTCCTCGAGGCGTTGGCTTGCCAGCATCAGGGCGCGCATCAGCTCGGCACTCAGTGGACGATCCCGCAGGGTGGCAAGCGCCTGTTCCAGTGGCCCGGACTCTGGCGTCCACTGGCGGTCGAACTGATGGATGACCGCTTCGTTCAGATAGCCAAGCGCCGCAAGCTGCTCGTCGACCGCCGAGAGTTCGTCGAGAGGCAGGGGAGAGCTTGCCCGCGAGAAGCTGCCGGTCCACTCCTCGGAGGAGACCAGGGCGTTGTAGCTGGCCAGCGGTAGCTGGCGTGTCTTGATGTCGGTCAGGCGAGCCAGGCGCTGGCGGTCACCCTCGGCCAGGGCGTCGGCGGCCTCGGCGTTCCAGCAGGCGCTGAGGCGGCGCCACAGACGCAGCTCGTAGAGCCAGCGCTGGCTGGGGGCGGCGGTCTTGCCAAGCTGGTTGTTGCGCTCGGCGACCAGGTTGGCGATATGGCAGCCGCGCAGGGCAAAGACGTCGAGCATGCCTTCCCTGATCGGCGGGATCTCGAGCGTCAACTGACGGCGTTCGGGGAAGTCGCCGATGTTGGCCACCGGCGCGGGCTCCGGTGGTGGCTGGTCGAGTGCCTCGGCTAGCCGCTGTTGATAGGCCAGCAGATCACGTTCCAGCGCCGAGTCGCCACAGCCCACCAGCAGCGACAGGCAGGAGGCGAGCAGCAGCGGTCGCCACCGGCCAGGACGAAAGCCGTTCATGCTCAGCCGTCCTCTGCGCGCCTGGCAACGCTTCGGGCCTTGCGCCGGAAGCGCTCACCGAGCAGCAGCGCGGCGACGGTCAGCCCCGCGATCAGCCCGATCCAGTAGCCGTGTACCCCCATCGGTTCGATCCAGTCGCCAACCCCGTAGCGTCCCAGCAGGTGGCCGCCGCCGAGGCCGACCAGCCAGTACGCCAGCAGGGTGATGAACATGATCACCCGGGTATCCTTGTAGCCGCGCAGGGCGCCGGCGAGGGCCACCTGCAGGGAATCCGATACCTGATAGAGCATCGCCAGCCCCACCAGCGACAGGGTCAGTGCCTGGACCTCGACGTTATGGGTGTAGAGCCCGACGATGGTTTCCGCCGTCAGCCACAGCAGCAGGCTGTTGAACAGCGCCACCAGTAGCGCGATCAGGATGCCGTTCCAGGCCACCAGTCGCGCCAGCCGAGGGTCGCCACCGCCGAGGGTGTTGCCGACCCGCACCGTCAAGGCCATACCCAGTGACAGCGGCAGCATGAACAGTACCGAGGTGTAGTTGAGCGCCACCTGGTGGGCGGCCACCACGATCTCGCCGAGGCTTGCGATAAACAGCGCGATCAGGGTGAACAGGGTGACCTCGACAAAGATCGCCACACCGATGGGAACGCCCACGTAGAGCAGTTCGGCGATCATCCGGGGATTCGGACGGGTGGGCGAGTGCCACAGTTCGATACTGCCATAGGCGCGGCTCTTCTGGGTGTAGCGGATCATCGCCAGGGTCATCACCCACATGGCGATGGCGGTGGCGATGCCGCAACCATAGGCGCCCAGTGCCGGCAGGTCGGCCAACCAGCCGGGGGTGGCGTCGCCCAGCAGGCGAGTGAAACCGTCGCCACCGTAGATCAGCACATAGTTGCTGGGAATATTCACGGCCAGCCCGATCAGGCTGATCCACAACGCCGGCCGGGTATGATTGACCCCGTCGGAGAACGCTCGCAGTGCCAGAAAGATAGCGACGCCGGGCATTCCGAAGGCCACTGCGCCAACATAGTCACGCGCGCGTTCTGCCACTTCCGGCGGCACTTCCATCCAGGCGAATACCGGCGCCACCGCCAGGCGCAGCAACAGCGCCGAGACCAGCCCCAGTACCAGGCCCACCCACAGCGCCTGGTGCACGTTGGGGCGAATGCCCGCCTGGCGCCCGCCCCCCAGCAGCTGGGCGACGATCGGCGTCAGCCCCATCAGGGTTCCGGTCATGAACAGCATCAAGGGCATCCACAGACTTGCACCGACGGAGACCGCGGCGAGGTCGGTGGCGCTCTGGCGGCCAGTCATCATGATATCGACGACGCTCATGCCGGCCTGGGCCAGTTGGGCACCACAGATGGGCAATGCCAGACGGATCAAGGGCCAGCTCTCGCGGCGGCTGGTGGCGCCGAGGCCGGTGGGGAAAGGACGCACGTTGGTGGGCTCCATGCAAAGAATACGGGCTTCTTGCCCTGGTGCCTTGAGTCAGCGGGCCGCTGTCGGGACAGACGGCCAAGAGGTGATCGCCGGGCAAGCGCCGACTCGGGACACGGGGTACCGTGAGAGTGTACCAGCGATGCACCATCTTGGCGCCGCAGGCCCTGGTGCCAGAGTGCGAAGGCCGAGCGCCGTCATCGGTGTCTGGTCAATCAAACCAGCGATGTCGCCAGAATCGAATGCTTCGAGAGTTTGGCTGTGCGCCAAGCCTTGGTATCCTTGCCGGCTCGCGCCAATCGGCATCGGCCACTGTTCTCGCCAGGCGGGTTCGGCAATCGTTGTCGGCAGGCGCCCTTGGCAAGCGCCCTCGCCAACATCGCTCGGTAGTGGCGCGCGGGAACAGCCTGCCGCCGCTTTTGACAAACGCCCGAACTGAAGGAGCCCTTGTGGAGCACCGCCTGGAAGACGTGATCGAACTGTTCGATGGGCTGTTTCTGGGCCCCTGCAATACCCGTCTGGTGCGTGGCGGTGATGAGCCCCTGTATCTGCCCGCCGACGAACAGGTGCCCTGGCATCGGGTGATCTTTGCGCGGGGCTTTTTTGCCAGCGTACTGCACGAGGTCAGCCACTGGTGTATCGCCGGGCCGCGTCGGCGACTACTGGAAGACTACGGCTACTGGTACGAGCCTGACGGTCGCAGCGAGATGCAGCAGCAGGCCTTCGAGAAGGTCGAGGTGGCGCCCCAGGCGCTGGAGCGCATCTTCAGCGAGGCGGCCGGGCTGACCTTTCACGTCAGCGTCGACAACCTCGGCGAGGTGGAGGTCGATCGTGAAGGCTTCGCCCGACGGGTGGCCGAGCGTGCCCGCCGTTACCGTGACGAAGGACTGCCGCGCCGTGCGGCAGCCTTCGAAGCGGCGCTGCGCGGCTTCTATCGGCAAGGGCTGGCGTTGAGCGAGGCGATCGAGCTCGGACGAGAGCAGCTCGAGCCTGCCATCGCCTGATGGTGTCGGTCACTCGATGACGTCAAGATCATCGGGTAGCAGCACCCTGCCATCATAGTCGGCGCGAACCTCGTCAAGCACGCTCTCCCGCGGGGCCGAGTAGTGCAGAACATGGGTCAGCACCAGGGTGCCGGGACGCGCTTCCCGGGCCAACTCTGCCAGTTCATCGCTCAGCGTGTGGGCGTATTGATGGTAGGCCTGCCACTGCGGTGACAGTTGTTCCCACCCCTGACGGCTGATCACCTCGTGGATCAGTACGTCTGCGCCGCTTGCCTGGCGACGCACTTCCTCGGAAAGCGACGTGTCGCCCGAGATCACCAGGGTCAGGTCATCGGTGACGACCTTGTAGCCGTAGGCCTGCTCCCAGTCTCCATGAGTTACCCCGAAGGCGTGGATGCTGATGCCGGGTGACTCGTGGACCAGCCCCTCCTTCTCGATTTCGGTCACCAGGGCCCTGGCCGCCGCTGGATTGGTGACAGGGCTCTTGTCGGCCAGGCGCGTATTGGTGTCCTCGGCCAGCATGGTGTAGACCCCTTGGCTCATGGCCTCGGTACCCACCGGGCCGACCACCGAGATGGGCTGTTCGCGGCGCCACCAGTAGGTGCCGAGCAGTTCCGGGTAATCCAGTACATGGTCGCTGTGGAGGTGGGTCAGAAACAGCCGCTCGATGTTCACCGGGGCGAGCGCTTCGATGCCCATTCGCTCCTGGGCCTGGCTGGCGCGCTCGACGACGCCGGGGCCAACATCGAAGAGATAGGCCTCGCCATCATGGATGACCGCGACCCCCGAACCGGCCCGCTCTCCGTCGGGTACCGGGGTGCCGGTGCCCAGCATCACGATACTGGTGTCGGCCTGGGCGGAGGTGGACAGGGTTGCGCTGAAA
The DNA here is from genome assembly GCF_040070555.1 of Halomonas sp. H10-59. NCBI lineage: Bacteria > Pseudomonadati > Pseudomonadota > Gammaproteobacteria > Oceanospirillales > Halomonadaceae > Halomonas > Halomonas sp. H10-59. The sequence goes on along the minus strand of NZ_CP098828.1, from coordinate 3,283,826 downwards.
AGGGCTGCGCTGGCCAGAGCCAGAAAGGTGGCGATGGCGCGGGGGGCAGGTCGGGGTCCGGCAAGACGCCGGGGCTGGGCAAAAGACGTGGCAATGTTCGTAGTAATGGGCATGGGGTCACTCTCTCGAAGCTTATTGTTCGGATGGCGTACTTAAGTTCGATTTGTTGGGAAGAACAAGCCTGGCCCGAGAGGAGGGAGGAGACCAGTCGACCAAGGTATACCGCGACCACCACGCGGGGGTGACGCCAGCCGCTGCTTTGCTTCGCGCCGGGAGGGGCGGTACTGCTTCGTGACCAAGCGATAGTTCGCGAGAACGCCTGAAGCCCTGGTAACAGGGGATGGAGCTATGGGAGGGCTGACGGGAGGACTGCTGGTAGGACTGACGGCCCGAGTCGCACCGTCAGCGGTCGCATTTCGTTTGCGGTCTCAGTCGCTGTCGCTGAGTCGCTTGTGCAGATGCAACATTACCTCTACCTCCTGCTCCGGACGCATGGGCTCGAGGCCCAGTTCGGCAAACAGCTCGTTGCGGGCGCGCGCCCACTCGCCAGGATCCAGGTCGGGATAGAGGGATTCTGCCGGGGCCAGCTCGACGAAGGGGTCGAGACCGTAGGTGTCGAACAGCCGTGAGATGGCCGCCTCGTCGTCGAATACGCCGGCGGTCAGCAGGGTGGCATTGAAGTGATCGGTTTCCAGTTCACGAATCACGTCCAGCGGACTCACGCCGATGCTGGCCAGCTCCTCGCGGCTGTAGTCGCCGAGGGACACCGTCTCGGCATCGAGCCAGTCCTCGTCGGGCTGGATCAGGGTGTGCTTGATGCGGCCATCGTCGAGGCTCCAGGCGATGGCCAGGGGCAGATCGCCGTCGCCGCCGGTCTCCACGGCGATAAAGGCAGGCATGTCGCCCATGTCAGGACTCCTTGATATCGAAGAAGGCGCGGGCCGTCGCGGTGCTGCTGGCGGCAAGCTCAGCTTCGCTTTCGCCGCGCCAGTGGGCGATCTCTCGCACGATCCAGGGCAGCAGCGCCGGCTCGTGGCGGCGGCCCTTGAGCTTGGCCGGCAGATTACGCGGCAACAGGTAGGGACAGTCGGTCTCCACCATCAGTCGATTGGCGGCGATATCGCCCACCAGATCACGTAGATGATGGCCCCTGCGCTCGTCGCAGATCCAGCCGGTCAGGCCGATGTGCAGGTCAAGATCCAGGTAGCCGTGGAGCGTCTCGCGATCCGCGGTGAAGCAATGTATCACCGCCCGTGAAATATCATCTCGCCAGGCGCCGAGGATGTCACGCATTCGGGCACCGGCGTCGCGCTCGTGCAGGAACAATGGCAGCCCTGACTCGGCAGCCAGGGCGAGTTGCGCCTCGAAGGCGCGTTCCTGTTCGGCCGGGGTCGAGAAGTTGCGATTGAAGTCGAGGCCACATTCTCCCACCGCGACCACTTGGGGCTTTTGGTGTAGCTCGGCCATGGCGGCTTCGAGCTCCGGACCCCATTCGCTGGCCTGGTGCGGGTGAATGCCGGCGGTGGCGTAAAGGCCTTCGTGGGCCTGGCACAGGGCCACCGCCTGTTCGGCATGCTCACGATCGGTACCGGTGAGAATCAGCGTCTCGACGCCGGCCGCGCGGGCACGGGCGAGGGTGGCATCGATATCGTGGGTAAAGCTCTCGTGGGTCAGGTTGGCGCCGATGTCGACCAGAGGGGCAGGCGAGTGAAAGCGCAGCGGCTCCGGCAGCGGGTTCGGCAGCGTCTCGTCTGGGGCAGGCTTGTCTGGGACGGACAACGCGGTCTCCTTGGGGCGGCTATATCGATGGAGGCGCATTGTACCTGTGTGCCGGCGGCACAACCACGTGGTGCGGTGCTCGAGGTGGCCGTGTCGCTGATCGCGTGGTCTCTGATTTTGACTCTCAGGTGGGATCGGTCATGCCAGCAGGAGGGGGGCATGAGGTACACTGTCGCGATGATCAAGCGAAGAGGTGAAGCGTGACCCTGCTACGATTGGAGCAGTTGCAACTGGCCTATGGCCACCATGTGTTGCTCGACGGTGCCGACCTGGTGCTCGAGCGGGGAGAGCGGCTGGCGCTGGTGGGCCGCAATGGCACCGGCAAGTCCACGCTGCTGAGACTGGTGGCGGGCGAGAATCAGGCCGACAGCGGCACCATCTGGCGCGCCCCAGGGCTCAAGATCGGGGTGCTCGAGCAGGACCTGCCGGAGGCCAGCGGCGAGACCATCTTTGATGTGGTGGCCCAGGGCCTGCCCGAGGCCGGCGATCTGCTGTCCGAGTATCACCATCTGGTGCAGTCCGAGGATCCGGACATGAACCGCATGGCGACGCTGCAGACGCGGCTGGAGGCCATCGACGGCTGGTCGTTCCACCAGCGGATCGATGTGGTGCTGACCCGCCTGGGGCTGCCCGAAGACGCCGAGATGTCGTCGCTGTCGGGCGGCTGGCGCCGGCGGGTGGCGCTGGCTCGGGCGCTGGTCGCCGAACCTGATCTGCTGCTGCTCGATGAGCCGACCAACCACCTGGACCTGGACACCATCGCCTGGCTCGAGGAACAGCTTGCCGCCTTTGCCGGCGCGGTGCTGTTCATCACCCACGACCGCGCCTTTCTGTCGCGTCTGGCCACCGGGATCCTCGAGCTGGATCGTGGCAAGCTCGGGCGCTATCCCGGTGACTACGCCACCTACCAGGCCCAGAAGCAGCACGAGCTTGAGGTCGAGGCCCGGGAGAACGCCGAGTTCGACAAGAAACTGGCCCAGGAAGAAGCCTGGATTCGTCAGGGGATCAAGGCCCGACGTACGCGCAACGAAGGACGGGTGAGGGCGCTCGAGCAGTTGCGCCGCGAACGCAGCCAGCGGCGCGAGCGCCAGGGCAATGCTTCGCTGACGGTAGATACCGGCGAACGCAGCGGCAAGCGGGTGGTGGAGCTGTCTCACGTCACCCAGCACTTCGAGGATGCGACGGTCATCCGTGACCTGAATATCGAGATTCAGCGTGGGGATCGTATCGGTCTGATCGGGCGCAATGGCGCCGGCAAGACCACCCTGTTGAAGATCCTGCTGGGCGAACTCGAGCCGAGCGAAGGCACGGTGCGGCTGGGGACCAAGCTACAGGTCGCCTACTTCGACCAGCTCCGGGCCGGGCTTGAGCCTGAGCGCACCGTCTACGACAACGTGGCCCAGGGCAGTGATCGGGTCACGGTGGGTGGCAAGGACCGCCACGTGATGAGCTACCTGCAGGACTTTCTGTTCTCGCCGGAGCGTGCGCGTCAGCCGGTCAAGGCACTGTCCGGGGGCGAGTCCAACCGCCTGCTGCTGGCCAAGCTGTTCACCCAGCCGGCCAACGTGCTGGTGCTCGATGAGCCGACCAACGACCTGGACGTCGAGACCCTGGAGCTGCTCGAGGAATTGTTGCTCAACTTCGACGGCACCCTGTTGCTGGTATCACACGACCGCGCCTTCATGGACAACGTGGTGACAAGCGTGCTGGCCTTCGAAGGCAGGGGGCAGGTACGCGAGTACGTCGGTGGCTACAGCGACTGGGTCCGCCAGGGCGGCAAGTTGCCGCCGGCGCCCTGGGAGGGTGCGGCGCGCCAGCGGGTGGAGCCGACCGCGGATGACGCGGCACCGGCGCCGGCATCCAGCAAGACGGATACGGCGGACACGGCCGCAGCGCCAGCCAAGGCCAAGCCGGTCAAGCTATCCTACAAGCTGCAGCGGGAGCTCGATGGCCTTCCGGCGGAGATCGAACGGCTGGAGTCTGAGGTGGCCGAGCTCGAGGCGGAGGCGGGCAAGCCCGACTTCTACCAGCAGCCATCCGGTGTGGTCACCGAGCGTCTGGCGTTGCTGCAGGAGACTCAGGAACGCCTCGACGCGGTCATGGAGCGCTGGATGGAACTCGAGGCCATGGCCGCCGGCGAGTAGACACGGACGCGCTCTGGCCCCTTTGCGTGGTACCGAGGAGTCGCTCGATAGGCGCCTTGCGAAAGGTGTCTTGCGGAAAAAGCTCGCCCGTCCACCGCTTGGGTGGACGGGCGAGGGCAAGCTCCCGGGAATGAACGGGGCAGTGGGCGCGATCCGGTTACCGCGAGGTGCGATCCGGTCAACCGCTGGGGTTACTCTTCGCTTTCCTTGCCGACGCGCACGGCCAGTACGTCGCACTGAGCACCATGGAGCACGCCGGTGGAGGTGGAGCCGAGCAGCAGGGCGAAGCCATGACGGCCGTGGGAGCCGACCACAATCAGGTCGACGTCGTGCTCATCGGCGAAGCGATGGATCTCGGTATCGGGCATGCCGACGACCACGTGCTGGTCGTCTCGCGCCACGTGGGCATCGGCGATCTCGGCCAGGCGCTGCTTGGCATGGTCGTCCAACTGGTCCTGGATGCTGGTCAGGTCCATGGGGATGTCGCCCCCGTAGGCAAAGCCGAGGGGCTCCAGCGTATGCATGATCGACAGCTTCGCGTGGTTGCGATCGGCGATCTGCAGGGCGCGTTCGAGGATCTTGTGGGAGTCCTTGGTGAGGTCCACGGCCACCAGCACATGACGATATTCATTGCTCACGGGACTACGCCTCCAGCGGCGGTCGGTTGAGAAAAGGTCTGTGCTTCCACTCTAGGCCGCCAGTCCCGTCAAAACAATGCTGATGATCAACGATTTTTCTGAGGAAACCGTATGTTGTGGCTGCTGATCCTGGGGGTGGTAGGAATGGTCTTCGCCCCGGCCATGTGGCTGCGGCCCACCGCCCGAGAGCGTCGTCAGGGGTCGCTGCGCCAGGTGGCGATCGAGGCGGGGGCCAGCGTCAAGCTGGAGACGCCACCGCTGCACGGCGAGACCGACAAGATGGCGGCCTATCGCTGGGTCTATCCGAGTCAGCGGCCTGGCCCACGTTTTGTGCTGGTACGCACAGAACGTGCCAGCGAGGCGCTCAAGTCGTTCGACTACGACAATGGCTGGCGCTGGCGGATTCAGCCGCTGGAGCCGTTGCCATCGGTGATCAATGCGCGACTGTCGCGTCTGCTGACCCAGTTGCCCGAGGACGCCTGCGTGGTCGAATCCAGCGACAAGGCCTTGACGCTGTGGTGGGAAGAGTCGCTGGAGGCCGACGCCTTCGGCAGCCTGGCGGCGCCAGCGACGGCGCTACGCGACGCCCTGCAGGGACGTCCGGATCGTCCCGCCGCCAATTTGCCGAACTCGCCGCCCTGATATTGGCGGCTCGACAATGGACGATGGCGATCGACCACTCAGGATCGAACAGGGCTGCGGCATGCTGGGTATCCGGCCCAGGTGTCAGGGCGGGCCTTGAAGGCGATCTCGGCGAGGCTCTTGCTGGACTCGTCGGGCTCAGGTGTCAGCGCTGGCAATCGTCCGGCGTCAGCAAGGCCTGACCGTTGGCCTCGATGCGGCTGAGCATGTCGCTGAGTCTTTCCTGTTCCTGCTCGTCCAGCCCCTTGAGCATCTCTTCCCTGGCCTGTTGCACGATGGCATCGATCTTCTCGAGCAGAGGCGTCGCCTGCTTGGTCAGGTGCACGCGTTTGGTGCGGCGATCCTGGTCACAGGGACAGCGCTCGACCAGGCCCTGCTCGCAAAGCTGATCCAGCGTCCTGACCAGCGACGGCGCCTCGACGCCGATGGCCCGCGCCAGGTCGCACTGGGGCTGCCCGTCCGGCATGCGCCACAGGTGATAGAGCGTCACCCACCGCGTCTGGGTCAGTCCCAACGGTGCGAGGCGCTGATCGAGCACCGCACGCCAGATGCGTGGTGCCCGAGACAGTTGAAATCCGATGTTCTCGTTCATAGTGATCAAGATCGCAAGGCTGCAAATGATTTGATTGTCCGAACGCAGCGGCGGTAATGCAAGCCAACTCCCTCCTTTGCTTCGAAACTGCGCCTATTCTTCACTCTTCGGGGGTACAGCCGCTCCCTGGCTGTCGCTTGTTCGCGACTCACGACTCACGCCCTGTCTCACCGTTGTCGTGTTCCCCTTCATCGTCTGCTTGCGACGCTTGCTCCTCCTTGCCCTCGCGATCACCTTTCTGTTCAGCCGGCTGCTCGCCTGCCGAATCGCTCTCCCTCGTCTCGCCGCTTTGTCCCGTGTCATCTTTCGGCTCACCCGCATCCTCTTCAGCAGGGGCTGGCTCCTCGTGATTCGGCGGCTCTTGCTGGCGTGCCTTGTCGGATGCCATGTCCGGTGTCTCCTGCTGTCCCTCGGGACGGGCGGTCAACCAGCGCAGCCTGAGGCCGGGAATGCCCGCCTGGGTATCGATGCTGGCGTCGGCGGTGGTCGCCGCCCCAGGGTCTTCGGCAACCTCGAAGCGCAGTACGCCGATACGTTGGCCGCCGGCGGTCATCACATCGATGCGCCAGCTGCCGCTGCTGGCCTCGGGGAAGTTCTGCTTGCGGGTCCAGGCGCGATAGCCCTCGGCGCGTCCGCCGTAGATATTCAGCGCGATGCGGTCGACGAGTTCTCCCTCGTGGCGCCACTCGTGTACCACCTCTTCCTTCAAGCCGCGTGGCGCATGGATTGCGGTGTAGGCATAGAGCCCTCGGGACGACAGCGCCTCCGGTGTCAGCGCCATGGAGCCCTGCGGCGTGCGTGCGGCCTCGTCGAAGGCCGGCGACAGGGCGCTGCCGGACAACCACAGGGTCGCCGGCGGCACCCACACCCGGCCCAGCCAGGCGACCCCGGCCAATAGCGGTAGCAGCGCGAACATCGCCAGCCAGCGGGCGGGACTCATGGGGCGCAGCAGATGCAACAGACTCGGCAGGCTGAATACCACCATGGCCACGGCGGCCGCCAGCATGCTCTGACCGGTACTCAGGTGCAGTACCAGTGGCAGGGTCACCAGCACCACCAGGAACACGCACTGGGCGTGGAACACAAAGTAGAGCCAGCGCTTGCGTTCGGCCAGTCGGTAGTAGAGCGGATCAACGATGGACAGCACCGCCATGCCAAGCATGAACAGGGTGAACAGCGCCTGACCGCTGCTCCACACCGTGGTGGCGACCAGAAAGGGCAAGGCGAAGAACAGCGTCTCCTGGTGGATCATCTGGGCGATGAAGGTGGTGACGCCACGGGGCAGGGCAGGATAGCCGCGGCGCACCATCAGACGTCCGATCAGACTCTCCGACAGCAGCAGGGTCCAGGCCAGCAACATGCCCCCGGCCAGCAGCACGCCGAGCCACTGCTGGCGCTCGACCAGAAAGAAGCTGGCGACGCCGGCAGCAAAGGCCAGCGGTGGCCACAGCCAGTGCCAGGGCCGCAGACGCGCTACCCAGGTCTCGATGAATCGCTGCGTCGCGTTGAGGGTGGTGCGCTGAGGGGGCGAGGAGGGCATGGCGTGGTCCGCGGCGGCTGGGAGGAGCATGCTATCAGTATGCTTAAACGCTGGCGAAGCGCCGCTGCATGCTTCAACGCCTCGCAAGCCCTCTAAGGTATTGGTAGGGGTTGACGGAAGTGAATCTTTGCAACAAGCTGGCGAAATCAAACGGGCGTATGAATGTCGCCTGGCCCTTCGATTGTCGGGCCCTTTCCGGATGACACGGCATGACTTCAGTGGAGATGCGTGGATGATCTATCAAGGCAATGCCATTTCGGTGGCTCGCAATGGCGACGATATCGCCACTCTGACCTTCGACTTGAAGGATGAATCGGTCAACAAGCTCTCTGGCGCGGTGATCAAGGAGCTGGGCGAAGCGCTGGACGCGGTACGCGGCGAGAGCGGCGTCAAGGGCCTGATGCTGAAAAGTGCCAAGGACGCCTTCATCGTCGGTGCCGACATCACCGAGTTTCACGCCATGTTCGGCAAGGACGAGGCGGAGATCCAGGGTATGCTCGAGCAGGTCCACGGCATCTTCAATGGCCTCGAGGACCTGCCCTTCCCGACGGTCAGCGCGATCAACGGTCTGGCCCTCGGTGGCGGCTGTGAGGTGGTGCTGTCCACCGACTTCCGCGTGATGACGCCTGACGCCAAGATCGGCCTGCCCGAGACCAAGCTCGGTATCGTCCCCGGCTGGGGCGGCTGCGTGCGTCTGCCCAGGGTGATCGGCGCCGACAACGCCATCGAGTGGATCGCCGGCGGCACCGAGAACCGTGCCGACGCCTGCCTCAAGGTCGGCGCCGTGGATGCGGTGGTGCCCGCCGATGACCTCGAGGCAGCGGCGCTCGACATGCTGGCGCGAGCCAACGCCGGCGAACTCGACTTCAAGGCCCGGCGCGAGGAAAAGAACAGCGCGCTGAACCTCAATCCGGTCGAGCAGATGATGGTGTTCGAGACCTCCAAGGGATATGTCGCCGGCAAGGCCGGGCCGCACTATCCGGCGCCGGTGGAAGCGATCAAGGTGATCCAGAAGGGCGCCGGTGAAGGTCGTGCGCGGGCCCAGGCGATCGAAGCCAAGGCCTTCTGCAAGATGGCCAAGACCGACGTCTGCTACAACCTGGTCGGGCTGTTCCTCAACGACCAGGTGGTCAAGAAGAAGGGCGGCAAGTACGCCAGCAAGGCGCAACCGGTGCGCCAGGCGGCGGTGCTCGGTGCCGGCATCATGGGCGGCGGAATCGCCTACCAGAGCGCCTCCAAGGGCACCCCGATCCTGATGAAGGATATCAAGGAAGACGCCATCGAGCTGGGCCTCAAGGAGGCGCGCAAGCTGTTCGGCAAGCAGGCCTCCCGCGGCAAGCTGTCCGTCGAAGGCGTGGCCGAGAAGCTCGCCAACATTCGTCCGACGCTGTCCTACGGTGATTTCGACAATGTCGACCTGGTGGTCGAGGCGGTGGTCGAGAACCCCAAGGTCAAGGGTGCGGTGCTCAGCGAGGTCGAGCAGCAGGTAGGCGATAACACCATCCTGGCGTCCAACACCTCGACCATCTCGATCACCCGGCTGGCCGAGAACCTGAAGCGTCCCGAGAACTTCTGCGGCATGCACTTCTTCAACCCGGTGCACCGCATGCCGCTGGTCGAGGTCATCCGTGGCGAGAAGACCAGCGACGCAGCCGTGGCCGCCACCGTGGCCTACGCCAAGGCCATGGGCAAGACGCCGATCGTGGTCAACGACTGCCCGGGCTTCCTGGTCAATCGCGTGCTGTTCCCCTATTTCGGTGGTTTCAGCCTGCTGGTCGAGAAGGGTGCCGACTACCAGCGCGTCGACAAGGTGATGGAGAAGTTCGGCTGGCCGATGGGCCCGGCCTATCTGCTCGACGTGGTCGGCATGGATACCGCGGTGCACGCCAATGCGGTGATGGCCGAGGGCTTCCCCGACCGCATGGCGCGTGACGCCAAGACCGCCATTCAGGTGATGTTCGACAACGATCGCCTGGGGCAGAAGAACGCCAAGGGCTTCTACGCCTACGAAGAGGATCGCAAGGGCAAGCCCAGGAAGGTCAGCGACGAGGCCGCCATCGAGCTGGTCAAGCAGGTGGTCAGCGAGAACCGAGAGTTCTCCGACGAAGAGATCATCGCGCGGATGATGGTGCCGCTGTGCATGGAGACCGTGCGCTGTCTCGAAGATGACATCGTCGGCACCCCGGCCGAGGCCGACATGGCGCTGATCTACGGCATCGGCTTCCCTCCCTTCCGAGGTGGTGCACTGCGCTATATCGATGCCATGGGCGTGGCCGAATTCGTCGCCCTGGCCGACAGCCTGGCCGAGGAGCTCGGGCCGCTTTATGCGCCCACCGATGGCCTGCGTGAGATGGCCAACAGTGGCAAGACCTTCTACGCCGACGCCAAGTGACCCCACCAGACAGGAGAAGACAGATGAGCTTGAACCCGAGAGATGTGGTGGTGGTCGATGGTGCCCGTACCGCCATGGCCAAGGCCAAGAACGGTGGCTTCCGCCACGTGCGTGCCGAGAACCTGTCGGCGGCGGTGATGAATGCGCTGCTCGAGCGCAACGCCGCCGTTGATCCCGGCGAGGTGGATGACGTCATCTGGGGCTGCGTCAACCAGACCCTGGAGCAGGGCTTCAACGTCGCACGCAACGCCCAGATCATGACCGCCATGCCGCGCAGCGTGCCGGCCCAGACGGTCAACCGCCTGTGTGGCTCGTCGATGAGCGCACTGCACATCGCCACCGCCAACATCAAGGCCGGCATGGGTGACGTCTACCTGGTCGGTGGCGTCGAGCATATGGAGCACATCCCGCTGACCCACGGCATCGACGTCAACCCCAGCGCCAGCAAGCACGCCGCCAAGGCAGCGATGATGATGGGCATGACCGCCGAATTGCTGGGCAAGCTGCACAGCATCTCCCGCGAGCAGCAGGACAGCTTCGGCGTACGCTCCCATCAGCGTGCCTACGAGGCCCAGCAGAGCGGCGCCTTTGACCGCGAGATCATCGGTGTGGAAGGCCATGACGCCGACGGCCGCCGGATTCTGGTCAAGCGTGACGAGGTGATTCGTCCCGAGGCCAGCCTGGACAGCATGGCGGGCCTCAAGCCGGTGTTCGATCCGCGTGGCGGTACCGTCACCGCCGGCACCTCCTCGGCACTGTCGGTGGGCGCAAGTGGCATGCTGGTGATGAGCTACGAACGCGCCCAGGCCCTTGGTCTTTCGCCGATTGCTCGGGTGCTTTCCACCGGAGTGTCCGGCTGCGACGCCTCGATCATGGGCTATGGCCCGGTACCGGCGTCCCAGAAGGCGCTCAAGGCGGCGGGACTGAGCATCGATGACATCGACACGGTGGAGCTCAACGAAGCCTTTGCCGCCCAGGCGTTGCCGGTACTCAAGGACCTGGGGCTGCTCGACGTGATGGACGAGAAGGTCAACCTGCACGGCGGCGCCATCGCCCTGGGTCACCCGCTGGGCTGCTCCGGCACCCGTATCAGCAACAGCCTGCTGAACGTGATGCGGCGCCAGGACACCCGCCTGGGTCTCGCCACCATGTGTATCGGCATGGGGCAGGGCGTGGCGACCGTGTTCGAACGCCTCGACTGAACTCTTGCCGCCTTCGGGCGGAGCAGAGCGGAAAACGCCGGCACTGTCTGACAGTGCCGGCGTTGTTGCGAGAGTGCAGTGTACACGCGCAAGTCATTCAACCGCTTGATGCTGCCGTGGCCATCATCTGATCGTGGCAGATGCGCACCATGGCGCCTCCTCGTCCCAGTGGCACGATCTGACCGACGTTGTCCGGCGGGTTCTGCTGGTCCGATGGTTCGACCACTTCCTCGAGTTCCACCCTGTAGCAATGTCCGGCGAGGTGGGTCGACACGAACCGATGACCCTCGGGCATCTCGGCGGAGGCCGGGAGGAGCCGGCGTACACGATCCAAGACCTCCTCTGACAATACCTCATCCTGCTTTTTGACCAACATCCAGCCAAGCTGCGTCACGATCCCCGCGACGGTAGCGATGGGGCCCGGGTAGAGCTGCCAGAACTGGGTGAAGGTGGGGCCGCGGGCGATCGATACGCTGACGTACTCGGGGCCGAACATGATGATGAGAACAGCGATGATCAAGACAATCAGCGACACCGCAATGACTAGATAGCCAAAGACAGTATCACCGGTGTAGGAGGGACCTTCGAATTCGATCGGTAGGTCCTCCAGCGTCTGCTGTGCATCCATGCGCATCTCCTGTGGCTCCGTTGGCCGGAGCCGTTGTACTTCCCTGTAGACCCCGACCTCGCCGTGATTTACCGCATCCCTTGAACGGACGAGTATCGAGTGAGTGACGCACAGTCCGGGCGACATCAGGCATCTTGCCAAAGGCCCATCTGTACGTTGGTGAGAGTGTCTCCAGAGGGACCGTGGCCTGGCAATGCCGAGGCTTTATGCGACCTATCTAATACGCTATTGGCGATTTGATGGTGCATAGTTGTGAGGTCTTGGCGACATCTCCGTTCGCTGCGGCAAGCAAGGGGGCGGCGAGTCGATCGCGACGTCAGGCCTATTCGAACGTCTCCTCCGGCAGAGCATAGCGCCAAGGCGCTGACCAGACGGCGGCTCGGTAGCGGGGCTTCTCGGCTCTGGGTGGTGATACACGCTACCTGAACTAGCGCTGCTTCTGGAGATGGAAGCTTCATGCTTCCCGCCCGCGGATTACACGATCCCCGCATCAAGTCCCGCCGCCAGGGTCATGGCGAGCTCCTCCACCTGGTCGGTGAAGTCATCCTGCCATTCACCCCGCAGCACCAGTGGCGTCTGGACCCATTTCCAGCGCAGACCGGTGACGATGCCTTCCACCGCCCGCTGCGTGCCGGTGCCGTCGTGACCCGCGCGGATGTACAGTACGCAGGGCAACCCCTGGGTGTGTTCCAGCACGGGGTAGTAGCTACGATCGAAGAAGTCCTTGAGGGCACCGCTCATGTAGCCGAGGTTCTCGGTGGTGCCAAGCAGGATGGCGTCGGCTTTCCTGACATCCTCGGGGCCAGCATCAAGCGGCGCCAGTACCTGGACGTCCACGCCGTCGATGTCCGGATGGCGGGCGCCACGCTCGGCCGCTTCCCTTAGTGCCAGGGTGTTGGGCGAGGGTGCATGGGCGACGATCAGCAGACGTTTCATGCGGGGCTCCGGCAAGGCTGGTGCGAGGATGGTGGCTAGAGCGGCGAGCGACGGTTCGGTGCGTCGATCTTCCGGCTGCCCCCTTGAAGCCATGGGGGATCATCATCATGTCAAAGACATGCGGGTTTGACAGCCCGGGGCGACTCGTCAAGGCTGGACATGGCTGCCGCGGTGAAATATCGCCTAGCGGTTGCATGAACATCACGCAGACGCCCTTTGCAGATTGTGAACCATTTCGATCCAGGGAGGATATCACCATGCCCTTTGCGCTTTCTTCGCTAAGAGTGACCAGCACCGCCTTCGACAATGATGGCGCCATCCCCGCACGGCACTCCCAGGAGGCAGAAGATCTGTCTCCGGCGCTGGCCTGGGACGGCCTGCCCGAGGGTACCAAGTCGGTGGCGGTCATCTGTCACGACCCCGACGCGCCGCTGGTCCAGAAGGGATGCTACGGCTTTGTTCACTGGCTGCTCTACAACCTGCCGGCGTCCCTCTCCTCGCTGGAGGAGGCCACCGATGAAGGCACCCGAGGAATCAACGACGCCGGCAACCTCGGTTTCAATGGTCCGATGCCGCCGGAAGGGCATGGCGTGCACCGCTACTACTTCTGGGTACTGGCGCTGGACACCGAGACGAACCTGCCGGAGGGCCTCGGCATGAATGAACTGCTGTCCGAGGTCGAGCCGCACCTGCTCGGCATGAATCGGCTGGTGGGGAGCTATCAGCGCGACGCCTGAGGCGCCTCGGCCACCATCAGAACATGACGTACTGAAGCCCGTTTTTAACGGGCTTCTCGTTCAAGGATGACGCCCATGTACGAATGGATTTCTGCCCACAAGGACGTATTGCAGACGCTGGCCAGCGTAGGCTCCTTCATGATCTGGCTGATCTACGCGCAGCTTCTGTACTTTGGCTTTCGCCGCCAGCGTCGACCCCGGCTGATCATCAATCGCGGCAAGCGAAAGAATCTGGATGCGCTGTGTGTGATCAGCAACATGAGCGCCGAACCCATCTACTTGCAACATATCATGATGACGCTGGAGACCTCGGAAGGGGACTGGACGCTGGATGTCAGTGACCACGAGGCGGATCTTGACGATGATGAAGACCAGCAGGAAGCGGGCCACAACGCCAGTCATTGTACCCACCAGGGTCCGCTGGACAGCGGTGGCTTCGTTCATATCGGTTCGTTCAATGCCTTGAAGGAACGTATCACCACCATCGCCGACATCGACGAGTCACGGGATGGGCTGGTATTCAAGGCCGTCTGTGTACGGGTGATCGGCACCTACTGTTCGGAGAACCTGCCGATCGGTGCCGAGCGGCGTTTCGTGTTTCACCAGAGCGAGGATTCCTGCACCCTGGTGCCCGAGACCTGGGATACTCTGCAGTTCAGTACTCGCCGCCAGCGGCGGGCCCTGAAGGCCGATATCAAGCGTATCCATGAGCGCCAGGCCCAAGGCGAGGGCGAAAAGGCGGAAAAGGAAGATAAGGAGGAATAGGGAGCAATAGGAAGACAGCGCCTGACAAGGCTCTCCTTCCATTGGACGACTGGCAATCCGGCGGGGGGCAGAGTACCGTCTTCGCTTTTCCCACCTGCGAGAGTGTCATGAGCGACCTGCCCCCCTGTCCCGCCTGTGAGTCCCCATACGGCTACGAGGATGGCCATTCCCTGGTCTGTCCCGAGTGCGGCCACGAATGGTCGTTGAACGCCGAGCCCGATGAGAGCGGTGACGAGGTGCGTGACGCCCACGGCAATGTGCTGAGCGACGGCGACAGCGTCACCGTGATCAAGGATCTGAAGGTCAAGGGCTCTTCCTCGGTGGTCAAGGTCGGCACCAAGGTGAAGAACATCCGCCTGGTCGATGGTGACCACGACATCGACTGCAAGATCGATGGCATCGGTGCCATGAAGCTCAAGTCGATGTACGTCAAGAAGGCCTGAATGCGGCCCTTGAGGCGTCATGCAAGGGCAAACGCCAGCGCTTGGAAAGCGCTGGCGTTTTTTTATGCTCGACTTGCGTTGGTTGCCCTGACGCGACCTGTGCTCAGGTGAGGCTGGCGCCCACGAACAATGTCACGGTGGTGACTCCCAGGGTCATCAGGATATAAGGCAGTGCCCACTTGACGAAGCGCTCGTAGGGTATCTTGGCAAGCGCCAGTCCGGCGACCAGATGGGCGGCGGTGGGAGCGAACATGTTGATCCAGCCGCTGGCGGACTGGAAGGCGGTGACCACCAGTTCGCGATCCACGCCCGAGAAGTCGGCCAGTGGCGCCATCAGCGGCATGGACACCGTGGCCAGCCCCGAAGTCGATGGGATGAAGAAGCTCAGCACGATGTGGACCACGTAGGCCACCACCACGAACAGTCCCGAGGACAGGCCGGCTACCGCGCCTTCGGCCCAATTGAGGATGGTGTCGATGATCACGCCGTTGTCCATCACCACATAGATGCCGCGTGCCACGGCCACCACCAGGGCCACGCCGATCAGGTCCTTGGCACCATCGAGGAAGGTCTCGATGAAGTCGGATTCGGACTGTCGATTGATCAGGGCGATCAGGATGGCAGCGCTCAGGAACAGGGTGGAGAGTTCATCGAACCACCACCACAGGGTCGGAAAAGCCGTGATGCCCATGTCTTCCCAGGGCACGACGCCGTAGACCATGATCCCGAAGGTCATGAAAAACACCGTCATGGTCAGCTTGTGGCGCAGGGTAAACGCCTGGGTCGAGGCGGCATCCTTGGCCTGAGGGGCGGCCGCCAGATGCAGGTCCGCCAGCACCGAGCGCTGCGGGTCGCGCTTGATCCGCGCGGCGTAGCGCATCACGAACCAGATAGCCAGCGACACCAGGATCACGAACTGCACCAGCCGGAGGGTGATACCGGCGCCGATCGGCAGGCCGGCGAAGCCCGAGGCGATGCCGGTGGCGAAGGGGTTGACGGTGGAGGCCAGCACACCGGTGCCGGAGCCGAGCAGGATGATGCCTGCGGCCACCATGCGGTCGTAGCCGGCGGCGGTGATCACCGGCAGGATGATGGCCCAGAAGGCGACCGTTTCCTCGGCCATGCCGTAGGTGGACCCACCGAGGGCAAACAGCACCATCAGTACGGGAATCAGGTACTGCTCGCGCCCGCCAAAGCGCTCGACCACCGCGCCGATCCCGGCATCTAGGGCGCCCGAGCGCATCGTCACCGCCAGGAAGCCGCCGATGACCAGCACGAACAGGGCAACGTCCACGGCCTTGTGGAATCCCTGGATCGGTGCCACCAGCACATCCAAAGGCCCCTGGGGAGAGCTTTCCAGCACCTGGTAGGTGCCGGGAATCGGCAACAGGCGGCCGTCACCCTGATAGTCGAGCACGTCGCTGGCAGCAATGACCTGATCGCTGCCTTCCACATGGTAGTCGTACTTGCCGGCGGGCATGACCCAGGTCAGCACCGCCACCAGCGCGGTGATCACAAAGAGCAGGGTATAGACCGTGGGCATGCGCAGGCCGGAGCGCCGTTTGGAGGAGGTCGCTTGCGTTTCCATCTCGGTTTCCTCGTTTCAGAAGGTCATGGTGTAGGCTCTTTTGTTGTCGGTGTGATCAGGGACAGACGGCCCTTGTGTGACCGCCTGTCTTCGAGTCTACGGGCCTCGACAGTCTGTCGGGACTTGGGTCGGCACAATGCTTGATCCGCTGCAAGGACGGCGACGATGCGGCGAGATGAGAGGTAAATTTGCTGGCCTGGCTCAAGAAACGAGACGACCCCAATGTTTCACCGCACGCGGTCTCGCTCCACGACGAGACACGCGCAGGGTTGTCGTGTGCAGGGCAATAGGAAGTGGCGCTGGGGTCGGCTGACAGGGCGGTTGAAAGGGCGGCTGGAAGGACGGCCGGGAGGCCGACTGAGCGAGTGGCCGACCCTGCCGTAAATGAGGGCCTTGGGTCGGGTGATATGGCCAGGGGCCCGGTGTGGCGGCCCCTGGCGAGTTCACCCATAGCCCAGAGATCAGCCTTCGAAGTTCCAGGTCAGGCGGGCGTTGATGCGACCCTCGCGGCTATCGGTCTCGAGGTCACGATCGCCGATGGGCTCGGCGTACTCCAGGGTGAGGCCGTACAGACGTCCTTTGCCCAGACTGACGCCGGCCGCCGCCGAGGCCAGGTGGCTATCCGCGTCGCGCTCCTGAAACTCGGTGCGGGCACCATCCAGCACCAGGTAGGGCTCGACGCGCGAAAGCCAGGCGCTATTCACAGGCTGCAGATAGCGTAGTTCCAGCGCCCCGGCGAAACCGTAGTCGCCCTCAGCTTGGCCGGCGTCATAGCCGCGACCGAAGCGTTGGCCACCGTAGTTGCCGCGCTCGGGTTCCGGCAGCGCATCGTCGGAGTAGAAACCGTTGGCGCTGGCGGTAAGGCGCCAGTGATCGCCATACAGGCGTCTGTACTGGGCGTCCAGCTGCCAGCGGGTGAAGTGTAGATCTCCGTTGTCGGCAAGCGGTGTACCGTTGAGCCGGCGCTGCTGCTCGTTGGCCCCCAGATCCATGCCCTGGCGCAGGGCCAGCGAGGCCAGCCAGAACTGACGTCCACGCTGGGTGCGATAGTTCAGGTCCAGATCGGCGGCCGAATACTCGGATTCCTCGACCAGTTGGTTGAGAGTCTGTTCCTCGAAGCTGAGTGATGTGGTCTTGGTCTCGTCGTGGTGACGCAAGGCGCCGCCCAGGGTCAGGCTCGAGGAACGTGACAGCAGCAAGGGGTAGGACAGCCCCAGGCGATAGCGTCTGCGGTCGGTATCCTGATCCTGGCGCAGATCGAAGCGCTGTCCGTCGAGCAGGTAGATCAGATTCTCCTCGTCCTCACCGTCATAGCTGTCGGCGGAGGCGGTCAGGGTCAGGCCGTCGTTGCCGATATCGGTACGATAGTCCAACGCGTAGAGCTCGTTGTCGTTGTCGATGGGCCACAGCCAGGAGAAGCCCAGGCTGTCGCCCCAGGTAGTCAGGCTCTGGGTCGAGACCCTGTTGATGAAGACGGCGTCCTGCTCATCGCCGCCGCTGAGGTTGCCCGAATAGTCAAAATGATCGATACGACGTTCTTCGACACGCAGGGTAGTGGCGCCGCTGGGGGTGCGCGGCACCGGTGCCTTCAAGGTCAGGCTGGCACCGGGAATTCGCTCGATCAGCCCGCTGACACGCTCAAAGGTGCTGCGCGTCAGAGGGCGTTCTTCCAGCAATGGCTGGACCAGTTTCTCCACCCGGCCCGCCACGGGGTCATCGTCCACCACGATCTCGGTACGGGCGATATGCCCCTCCACCAGTACGATGCGCACGTTGCCGTCACGAAAGTTGTTGGTTGGCAGGTAGGCGAAGGACAGCGGATAGCCGCCATCCTGGTAGGCGTCGGTGATCGCCTGGACTTCGGCCTCGATGGCCTCTCGGCTCACACTCTGCCCGATCATGGCCTGAAGTCCCTGACTCAGTTCGGCCAGATCCAGCACGCTGTCGCCGATGAAGCGCACGTGACGCACGGTGACGCGGGCAGGGATGCCGGCGCTGGCGTCGCTGGGCAGGTCAACCTCGGTTTCCACGCTGCGCTGTTGTGGCGCCAGCCGGCGATTTTCGATGATGTCGTCGACGGTCTCCAGCGTCTGCTGGGCCTGGAGGGGGGACACGGCCAGCAGGCTGCCGGCGGCCATCACTAGTGGAAGGGGACTGTATCGCGAACGTGGCGGGGTAGGCGGCTTGGTGTAGGGCGTTGGTTGCGGCGTAGTGCTTGGCATAGGCTTCCTTGTCGATCCCTGGTAGAGGCCCCTCAAGGGGGCTCGAATATTGTTATGAACAGCGTCTGGACTGGTGTTGGGTTTGACCTCAAGAAAAGGCCCGATACCCGCGGGGGTATCGGGCCTGCGTCTGGCATGGCTGGTCAGGCGAGATCAGTTTCTGCCCAGCAGTCCTCCCAGAACGTTGCTGACCAGGCCGTCATTGCTGCTGGAGTCGTTACTGCTGCCGTCCTGGCTGCTACCCATGTCACCGGTAAGCTTCTCGGTCACGCCACCGACGGCGTCCAGGGTGCCGCCGACCAGGCCACCGCCGCTGTCGCTGTCGCCACCGCCGAGGGTGCTGGTCAGGGTGTCGGAGACGCCAGAGACCAGGCCGCCGCCACTGTCGCCACCGAGGGTGTCGCCAAGCCCTGCGGTCAAGCCGCTGCCGCCGCCCAGCGTATCGTTGAGTCCGGCGATGAGGTTGCTGTCACCACCAAGCTGGTCGCCAAGCCCTGCCTCGAGTCCGCCCCCGAGGCCGCCTTGCTGGCTTCCTCCGAGGTCCGAGAGCAGAGCCCCTTGGCCCAGCAGTCCGGCAGATTCCAGTTGACTGAGTCCCTGACCATCGAGGCGTGAAAGCAGTCGAGCCTCATCACCGCCCAGCAGTCTGCCGGTGTTGGCGGCGATGCCTCCGACACCACTGACAGCACCACCCACGCCAGCGGCGAGGTCATTGCCCTGGCCCAGGCGGCCACCCAGTCCATCTACCGCTACGCCGGCCTGGATCAGCACGTTGCCTACCTCGGGGCCGACCACCAGGGCCTGGCTGAGCTGGGTAACGCCGCTATCCGTCTGGATGACAACGGGGCGCAATACCGCCGACACTTCGCGGGTCAGGCCACCAAGGTGCGAGCCATCGTCGTTGAAGTTCAGGGTCAGCACGTTACCGGCCTGGGTCACGCCGCCACCAAGGGCCGCGACGCTGCTGCCGAGCTGGGTGATGGCGCCGCTGCGGTTGTCGAGCTGCATGACCAGGGGGAGCTGGTTCAGGTTGCCGACGGTGGCGCCGAGGCTGGATACCACCTCTCCGGTTTCGGAGACCGCTACACCGCCGTCGGCCAAGGTGGTTCCCACAGCGTTGGGGTTATTCGAGAAGTTGCCCAGACCATTGTCGAGTCCGTTGCTGAGCCCGGATACGGCTTGGCCGCCATTGCTGATGACATTGCCCAGCCCGTCGGTGACGAACTCTCCACGTCCTCCCAGACTTTGTTGCGAAATGCCATCGCCCAGGGCGGTGACCGCGTCTCCAGCACCGGCGCCGGTCTGTCCTGCGCTGGCGACGGTGCGCTCCAGGTCGGTGCGGCCGTCTTCAGGCGCGCTGGTATCGCCATCGAGCAGTCCGCCGAGGCCGCCGCCTGAGCCATTGTCGCCTTCACCCCCGCCGAGCAGCTCGCCGGTCGCGATGACGATATTACCGCTGCCGGTCACGCTATCGCCGGCGCCGCCAAGCAGAGAGTAGCGTTCACCGATACGCTGACCGAGGTCGGCCAGGGTGCCACCGGTGCGTAGCAGCAGGTTGCCGGCCTGGGCCGGCAACACCAGCGCTTGACCGACGCGTGTGACCTTGCCGTCGGTGCCCAGCAGCACAGGACGAAGGGCAACACCAAGCTTGGTAGTGGTGGCCCCGAGCACCTCGCTGGAATCCTCGAAATTAACGCTGAGTGCGTCGCCTGCGCGCTCCACCTTGCCGCCGAGCCCATTGACGGTGGTACCGAGCTTGGTCACCAGTCCTGTTCGGGCGTCGAGTTCCATCACTACGGGCAGTTCGCCCAGGCCGGCAACGGTGTCTCCTGTCGCCGAAACTGCCTGTCCAAGCTCGCCGACACCGTTGGTCACGCCTGCGGCGGTGGTGCCCAGATAGTTGTCATTGGTACTGAGGCTGCCGACACCATCGCGTATGCCGCTCGAGATGTCGCCGACCGCATCGCCCGTTTCGGAGACGATCGTACCTGCAGGTTCGGTGACGCTGGCCAATTGAGGGACGGCGCTCTGCTGGGAGATGCCGTTCCCGATGTCAGTAAGCGTGGTGTCTACACCGTCGCTGGTATCGGCTGTCGCCAGGAATACACCTTCCAGCGATGAGCGGGCAATGCCATCGCCGCCATCGCCGCCGTCGGATCCATCACCATCGCCGCCATCGCCACCGGAGCCATCGCCACCGGAGCCATCACCACCGGAGCCATCACCACCGGAGCCATCGCCACCGGAGCCGCCATCGCCACCTGAGCCGCCATCGCCACCGGCGCCACCGGAGCCATCGTCGCCACCGCTGGTAATCGGGTCCTGGCTGTTACTGGCCAGGGTGCGAGAGTTGCTGGAATCACCAGAGCAGGCGGTCAGGGTCGCCATCGCGCTGGCGAGAGCAATAACGAGTAGTTTTCGTTGCAAAGTCATCGGTTTATACCTCACCTAGTCCGGATGTAATGGTTATCTTGGTGGAAAGGCAATGAAGCCAGTATGGGCTTTCTAAAACTCTTGTAGTTGAATATTTAGCGTAGATGCATCTTTACGCATGATTCCTTTTTATTAGCTTTTTATGGGTTTTAATTGGTGTTTAAGTGTTATCAAACGTAATGAAAGGTGTTATGAAGTGATTGTGCTGAAGGTTGTTTTGAAAAGGGCGGGGCGCTCGGGCGTACACTGAACTAGCACCGTGCTAGGCTCATGTAGCAGCAAGGAGAGGTGATGATGAGCCCTTGGCGTTTTGTAGTAATGTTGGTCGCAGGAGCCTTGGTTGCCGGGGTGCTGGCGGCCTGTGATGGAGATTCAACAGTGAGTCACCCTTCGGAGCCGAGCGGTGAGCGAGACATCGCGTCCGGTTCTGTCGAAAGGGTGACGTCCCGAGCTGATGAACCTGAACCTGAACCGATGACGGTCGCGGCGCTGGACGAGCCGGTGACGGTATCGCTGGATATCCGGCTGGCGTCGGATCGGCGAATGCATGTGGCGGCCACGACCAACTTGCCGGAAGGCACCAGAGTCCAGCTGCGGGTGGTGCGCGAGGCCAGCAATGTGCGTTGGCAGTCACGCACCGAGGTGCGTGAGGGCAGTGTGGCAGCCGGGCCCTACGGTCCCGGTAGCGGGTTGCCCGATGGCTACTATCGTATCGAACTGGTCACCGCTCCTGCTGACGTGCAGCCCGCCGAGGTCAAGGCGCGGATCGGGCCGAGCGGCGAGTACCTTGATGGGCCGCTGGTTGCCACGTCGGAGCATGGACTGGGCAAGATCATCAAGGCTAGCCAGCGGTTTCTGGTAGGGCAGGAAGTGCGACGAACGCTGGACGATGTCGAAGTGCAGCAGAGCCCCTGAATCAACCTTGAAAGCACCTCTTGATAAGTGTCCCTAAGACGCGAACGCAGCAGGAAGTTGTTACAGACCGCCCGTGGAAGTCGCTTTTGGAAATCGTTTTTGGAAATCGTTCCGGAAACGTGTTCTTGAGAAGTGTTCCTGGCAAAGTTCTTGCGAAAAGTTGTTGAGAAGATGTATCTGAAAAGGCTTTGAGAAGTGTTCTCGGAAAACATGCTTGAGAAAAGTTCTTGGGAAGAGTTCTCGGGGCAACGTTCTTGAGAAGAGTTCTTGGAAAAGACTGAGAACAGTTCTGGAGAAGTGTTCCAGAAAAGCGTCCTGGGAGATGGCTGGAAGCGGACGTCATGCGTCGAACGCGCCTGGACGCCATCGCCGACTTATAAGTAAGAGGGATAAACGGCGCCAGGGATAAGAAGCTCAAGAGATAAGAAACGCAAGTGATAAGAAGGGCAGAGGATAAGAAGGGCAAGGCACAGAGAGCGGTGGCGACAAGACTGCCGGGCAGGGCAGAGGCGGCAAGGGACGGTCAGGCCGGAGTGACCGACCTGCCCCGTCGGGCTCGCTCTCGGGGCTTGGGCGCCTGGTTGGATGATCTGGGTAGGCGAGAGATGAAACGTCAGGCCCGGCCGACTGCTTTTGGTTTCATCTCTGCTTTTCGTCTCACCTCAGGTCGCTGACTCGCTACGCCATAGCGCTACCACCTTGGCCTTGAGTCGCATGCCGCTGTGATAAGGCATGGTGGTGGTCTGGCCCTGGCGCTGAAAGGTCAGTTGCCCGTTGTTGTCCTGTGCGACCCGGCGCAGGTACAGGGTATCTTCCTCCGCCACAAGATAGAGTCCCGGCTGCCGGAATATCTCGGTCGGAGCCACGGCGGCCAGATCCAGCGGTCCCAGAAAATCGAAGTGCTCATCCGGCGCTGGCGTCACCAGGTGGCAGTCACCGTCCCAACGCTGCTCCGGGATCAGCTCCAGTGGCAGATCGATCCCCTTGTGGGCGACTTCCTGCCAGGGCAGCGGCAGGGTCGATCTCAGGTAGAGGGGAGATGGTCGGCTCGGTTCTCCTTCCAGCAGGTGTGCCAGGGGGCAGTTAAGGGCCTGTGACAGTGCCACCAGGCGTTCATGCCCGATCTGCTTGATGGTGCCGGACTCCCAGTAGGAAATGGTGACGTCAGAGACCCCGACCTGGCGAGCCAGCGCCGCCTTGTTCAAGCCGGCTGCCAACCTCAAAGATTTGATGCGCGGACCCAGCGCGTCCATGGAACCTTCCTGTCGACACATAAAGAGAATTTAGAATACTCATTCATAAGCACCTCTTGTGCAATATCAGGCGTCAACGATATTCGACGGTTCCTATGCCGCACTACCAGGTGATCGGCTCGTTGGACCAGTCGAAGAAGCCGCCGCTGTCGTCGGGGCCACGCTGCTGCACCATGGTCATCAGTCGGTCGGCGACAAAGTCGGCGGTGAACAGCTTGTGCTCAGGGACTCGGGCCTGAAAGGGGCGTGACAGCAAGCTGTCGGTGGTACCCGGGTGGAAGCTCAGCACGCAGGACCGGGGGTTCAATCGCTTGAGTTCGATGGCAGCGGTTTTCATCAGCATGTTGTGGGCGGCCTTGCTGGCGCGGTAGGCGTACCAGCCGCCCAGGCCGTTATCGCCGATCGAGCCGACCCGTGCCGACAGGCTGACCACGGTGGTGGGATGGGAGCCCTTGAGGTGGGGAAGCAGCGTCTGGAGCATCAAGGCCGGCGTGGCGGCGTTGACCTGAAAAAGGGTCGTCAGGGCGGCTTCGTCGAGGTCCTCCAGGCGTTTCTCGGGCTGAATGTTGCTTGCTTCGTCGTGCAACAGGCCAATGGCGTTGACCACAAGGTGAAGAGGAACGGCTTGGCCAGCAGGGCCGTGAAGGGCTCGACCCAGGTCAGCCCGGCCCTGTGCAGTGGTGACATCGCCTTCGATCGCTTCCAGGCGAGAAGAGGAGGCCTGAAAGGAGGTTCGGCTGACGACGGTCGCCTGCCCCAGCCGTGGGTCGGCGAGCAGTCGATCGACGACGGCGCGACCTATGCCTCCATTGCCGCCGATGACGAGGGCGCGATAGCCGTCGGGAAGTCTGTCCATGTCGCTCTCCTGGCCTGGGTGGGGTGGCAACCTGTTCGAGTCCCGCACGGGGTGACGATTTCAGAGTTTCGCGAATCCCGCCGGGTCCTGCGCAATTGCTTCGTCGGTGCGTATAATGCGCCCACGCCGCCAGCTTGGCTTCAACGACTTCAGGATGCAGGACGTTATGACTGTTCGCACGCGTATCGCCCCGTCGCCCACCGGGGACCCCCACGTAGGAACCGCCTACATTGCCTTGTTCAACCTGTGCTTTGCTCGACAGCATGGGGGAGAGTTCATCCTTCGCATCGAGGACACCGATCGTGTTCGTTCCACCGCCGAGTCGGAGCAGATGATCCTCGATTCGTTGCGCTGGTTGGGGCTCGAATGGGACGAAGGACCCGATGTAGGCGGCCCGCATGGTCCGTATCGTCAGAGCGAGCGAGGAGACATCTATGCCGAGCACGCCCAGCGATTGATCGATGCCGGCCATGCCTTCAAGTGTTACCGCACCAGCGAGGAGCTCGACGAGCTGCGTGAGGCGCGCAAGGCCCAGGGGCTGCACCTGGCGCTGAAACCGGCCGATCTGGCGCTTGATCCCGATGAACAGGCCCGTCGCGAGCAAGAGGGCATGCCCTATGTGGTGCGCATGCAGGTGCCGGAAAGCGGCCCCTGCGTCGTTCAGGACATGCTGCGTGGCGCCATCGAGGTGGACTGGGCCCAGGTGGATGCGCAGATCCTGCTCAAGTCCGACGGCATGCCGACCTATCACCTGGCCAATGTGGTGGACGATCACCTGATGGGGATCACCCACGTGCTGCGTGGCGAGGAGTGGATCAATTCGGCGCCCAAGCACCAGTTGCTGTATGAGTACTTTGGCTGGGACATGCCTGAGCTGTGCCATATGCCGCTGCTGCGCAATCCCGACAAGTCCAAGCTGTCCAAGCGCAAGAACCCTACCTCGATCAACTATTATCGGCGTATGGGATTCCTGCCCCAGGCGGTAACCAACTATCTCGGACGCATGGGCTGGTCCATGCCGGACGAACGAGAGAAGTTCTCCCTCGCCGAGATGATGGAAAACTTCGACATTCAGCGGGTATCGCTGGGTGGCCCGGTGTTCGATCTCGAGAAGCTGACCTGGCTCAACGGTGTCTACCTGCGCGAGGACCTGGACGACCGCGCCTTTCTCCAGGCCTTGATGACCTGGGCCTTCAATGAAGACTATGTGGCGCAGATCCTGCCCCAGGTGCGCACGCGGGTCGATACCTTGTCCGACGTGGCGCCTCTGGCGGGGCACTTCTTCTCCGGGCTGCCCGCCATCAGCGAAGCAAGCTTCGACGGGATCAACCTGGAGCGTGAAGATCTCGTCAAGCTGCTGCAGTTCCTGGTCTGGCGGCTCGAAGGTGTGTCCAGCTGGAACAAGGACGCGCTGCTGGCCGAGATCAAGCTGTTGGGCAGCCACTTCGATCTGAAGATGAAGGTACTGCTGGCACCGGTCTTTATCGCCATCACCGGCTCTTCGTCGAGCACCTCGGTGATGGACGCCATGGCGATTCTTGGCTCCGACATGACCCGCGCCCGCCTGCGTCACGCCATCGGCGTGCTGGGTGGCGTCTCCAAGAAGCAGGCCAAGCGCTTCGAGAAGGAATATCGCGAGTTGCCGGCGGAATAGTGACAAGTGATGGCGGTGGGGGAGAGGCGTTATTGCGAGCCCCCATCGCCATGGCGCTTGATACGTTTAGCTCCCCCGCGCCCGCCTGCGTCACGCCATCGGCGTGCTGGGTGGCGTCTCCAGGAGGCAGGCCAAGCGCTTCGAGAAGGCGCGCCGCGAGCTGACCTGAGAAAAAGCGCGAGCTGCCGGCGGCATGATGAAAAAAATGGGGAGGCCTGCTGGCACCCCATCACCTTGGCATCGCCATGGCCGGGACACCGAAAAATTTTGGCGCTTCCGGGGTTGACCAAATCTTATGATATCCGTAAGATACGTCTCGTCTTCACGAGATGGGGCCTTAGCTCAGCTGGGAGAGCGCGACACTGGCAGTGTCGAGGTCAGCGGTTCGATCCCGCTAGGCTCCACCAATCTCGTTTCAGGCTGCGTCCCATTCGTCTAGTGGTCCAGGACACCGCCCTTTCACGGCGGGAACAGGGGTTCGAACCCCCTATGGGACGCCACTTCCTGTGCGTAGCGTCTGCTCCGCATGGATTCATGCTTTCGCATGAATCGTTGTGAACTCCGTGGTCTCTCCTCTTGTTATCACCATTCGCTTTGTGAGCTCTTCGTGATTTGCACGAAGCCTCAGTTTGCTTGTGGATGGTTTGCAAAAACTGTCTTGTACGGCTTGACAGAACCTTCCTCTTGTCCACCAGTGACGCATTTTTCCCCCGGTCAGCCTCTGCTACGGGGATAACGCCCGTGGTTGCGCGATTTATATTTTTTTCCTTCAAAATCAACGTGTTGCGACAGGTTAAAAATTAACCAATCTAAGTCCAATGCCCAGTTCATGGCGATTCGAGGGCGGTTTCGATAGGTTGTGAACAGGGTTATCCACAGAAAGTGTGGAAAACGCTGGGCGGGGTGTAAGGGGCTTGAGAAGAGAGGGGGATGTTGGCCCATGAGCGCATGCCGGCGCCGCGGGAAGGTCGGGCCAGCAGGAGGGCGCTGGCCCGGCAGGTATGGAAAATGTCAGTCCTTGCTGTCAGACCTTTCGCGCAGGCGTCGCAGCAATGAGGACGTGTCCCAGCGTCCACCTCCCATTGCCTGCACGTCGGCGTAGAACTGGTCCACCAGGGCGGTCACCGGCAGGCGAGCCTCCAGCTGGCGCGCCTGGTTCAGACAGATATCCAGATCCTTGCGCATCCAGTTGACGGCGAAGCCATGCTCGTATTCGTCACGGATCATGGTCGCGTGACGGTTCTCCATCTGCCACGATCCGGCGGCTCCCTGGCTGATGACCTCGACCACCCGCTCCTGGTCGAGACCCGCTTGCTCGGCAAAATGAAGGCCTTCAGCGAGGCCCTGGACAAGGCCTGCGATGCAGATCTGGTTGACCATCTTGGTCAGCTGTCCGGCGCCGACGCCGCCCATCAAGGTCACGGCTCTGCCATAGTGCTCGAGTACCGGCCTTGCCCTGGAGAAGTGCTCCTCCTGGCCGCCGCACATGATGGTCAGGGCGCCGTTCTCTGCTCCTTGCTGGCCGCCGGAGACCGGCGCATCGATGAAGCCCACATCCTGCTTCTGGCAGGCCTGGTCGAGCTCCTCGGCGAGGCTCGAGGAGGCGGTGGTATGGTCCACCAGGATGGCGCCCTGGGAGAGCGTCGACAGTACCCCGTCGGGCCCGGTGGTGACCTCGCGAACGTCGTCGTCATTGCCCACGCACACCAGTACCAGATCGGCGCCGCTGGCGGCCTCGGCGGGTGTCGCATGATGGCTGCCGTCGAAGCGCTCGCACCACTGCTCGGCCTTGCTTTGGGTGCGATTGTAGACGCGTACCGTCAGTCCGGCTTCGGCGAGATGTCCTGCCATGGGAAAACCCATCACGCCAAGGCCGATAAAGGCGACGGTGGAGATGTCTCGACTCATGAAAGCGCTCCTTTGTTATTTCGCTAGAGGGGGTCAGCATAGCGCCGGTAGGCGTGTCCGTTCATCCGTTGGGCAAAAAAGTTGAGCAAAAAAAAGGGCCGCCCCGGAGGGCGGCCCTTTTCATGGCAATGCGACGCGGGATGTTGCGTCTTCTGGCGTGACGGCGATTGCCTTGCATGGGGCAGCGGGCGTCACGCGAATTGCCTGGTTGGCGAATTACTTGGACGGGTAGTCGCGCTTGGGATGCCCGGTGTAGAGCTGGCGCGGACGACCGATCTTGTAGCTTTCGCTGATCATCTCGTTCCAGTGCGAGATCCAGCCGATGGTACGGGATACCGCGAAGATGACCGTGAACATGTTGGTCGGGATGCCCATCGCCTTGAGGATGATGCCGGAATAGAAGTCGACATTCGGGTAGAGCTTGCGCTCGACGAAGTACTCGTCTTCCAGGGCGATCTGCTCCAGGCGCTTGGCGATCTTGAGTTGCGGATCGTCGGCCTTGCCCAGTTCTTCCAGGACCTCGTCGCAGGTCTCCTTCATGACCTTGGCGCGCGGGTCGAAGTTGCGATAGACGCGGTGACCGAAGCCCATCAGCTTGAACGGGTCATCCTTGTCCTTGGCCTTGTCGATGAAGCGCTGGATGTTCTCTTCGGAGTCGTCGCCGATCTCGTCGAGCATGTTGAGCACTGCTTCGTTGGCGCCACCGTGGGCTGGACCCCACAGGGCCGCGATGCCGGCGCTGATGCAGGCAAACGGGTTGGCGCCGGTGGAGCCTGCCAGGCGCACCGTGGAGGTGGAGGCGTTCTGCTCGTGGTCCGCGTGCAGCATGAAGATGCGGTCCATGGCCTTGGCGTAGACCGGGTTGATCTCGTAGGGCTCGCACGGGTTGCTGAACATCATGTAGAGGAAGTTCTCTGCATAGTTCAGGTCGTTGCGCGGGTAGTTGAAAGGCTGGCCGATGTTGTACTTGTAGGACATGGCCGCGATGGTCGGCATCTTGGCGATCAGGCGAATGGCGCTGATCTCGCGGTCCTGCGCCTGGGTGATGTCCAGGTGGTCATGGTAGAAGGCTGCCAGGCCGCCGATCACGCCGCACATGATCGACATCGGGTGGGCGTCGCGGCGAAAGCCCTTGAAGAAGTTGGCGATCTGCTCGTGGACCATGGTGTGGTTGCGCACCCGGTGCTCGAAGTCCTTGTACTGCTCTTCGTCTGGCAGTTCACCGAACAGCAGGGTGTAGCAGAGCTCGACGAAGTTGGAATGCTTGGCCAGTTGCTCGATCGGGTAGCCGCGATGCAGCAGCACGCCGTTGGCGCCATCGATGTAGGTGATGCCGGATTCGCAGGAAGAGGTGGCCAGGAAGCCGGGGTCGAAGGTAAAGAGGCCTTCCGCTCCGAGTCCGCGCACGTCAACGACGTCGGGGCCGAGGGTGCCTGAATGGACGGGAAGTTCGACAGGTTTCTCCAGACCATCCACCGTCAGGGTCGCTTTTCTCTCAGCCATGTCAGGCCTCCTTCGTGTTCGATATGGAGCGATACGTTGTCATTTCTCACTAACGTGCCGACGAATAGGGGGTCGCCCGGCAAAAAAGGTTCGCCCACTATAGAAGCGTTCAGGATATTGTCAATTCTCCCATTGAACGCTTGCTGTTGTACTATGCTCATTTAGCAGTATAGATGTTGTACAGGTTATGATGCTTTGCATCATAGGCTGTCCTTTTGCAGTGCAGCAACTTGACGAAGTCGCATTTTTATGCAGCTTTGCCGCATTTTCCGACGAAGCGTTCGCCAAATTGCATGGTCATGCCATTTGTCATGGTGGGGGCATGTCCCTATAATTCAGGCCGCGACTGGCAGGAACAGGAGGTCGTGTCCAACTTGTCGCAGGTTGGGTCACGACAGCGCCCTTCCCAAAACCACCGCCCGCTCGGGCCTCTGGCCCGTATGTCGTAGAGTGGGCCAAGAGAGTGTGTAGAGAGCCGTGAATAGCAAACGACCCGTAAATCTGGATCTATCCACGATCCACTTCCCCCTTCCCGCCTTGACGTCGATTACCCACCGGGTCACTGGCGTCATTCTCTTCGTCGGTCTGATCTTCGGCTTCTGGGCGCTGGACGCCTCGTTGTCCTCGCCGGCCGGTTTCGACGCCGTACGTGATGCGCTGGCGCACAACTTCTTCGCCAAGCTGGTGGCCTGGGGACTGTTGTCCGCTCTGGCCTTCCACTTCGTCGCCGGCTGCAAGCACTTCATTATGGACGCCAACATCGGCGTGTCATTGGAAGGTGCGGTGAAAAAGGCGCAGATCACCATCGTGGCGAGCGTTGTCCTGATCATTCTGGCGGGAGTCTGGGTATGGTAACCAACATCACGAGCTTCAGCCGCAGCGGCCTGTCCGACTGGATCATCCAGCGCGCCAGTGCGGTTGTCATGGCGCTCTACACGGTCTTTCTGGTGGTCTATCTGCTGGCTCATCCGCAGCTCGACTATGCCACCTGGAGCGGTCTGTTCGAGCAGACCTGGATGCGAATCTTCTCGTTGCTGGCCTTCGTCTCGCTGGCCGCCCATGCCTGGGTGGGCCTGTGGACCGTGACCACCGACTACATCAAGCCGACCGCCATTCGTGTCGGCACCCAGTCCGTCATCATCATTGCCATCTTCGTGTTCCTGGTCTGGGGCATCCAAGTGCTGTGGGGAGCCTGATACATGTCAACCATGCGTAGTTTGACCTTTGACGCCATCATCATCGGTGGCGGTGGTGCCGGCCTTCGTGCGGCGCTGGAGCTGGCCAAGTCCGGCAAGAAGACCGCGGTGCTGTCCAAGGTCTTCCCGACGCGTTCGCACACCGTGTCCGCCCAGGGCGGCATTACCTGTGCCATCGCTTCCTCCGACCCCAACGACGACTGGCGCTGGCACATGTACGACACCGTCAAGGGCGGTGACTACATCACCGACCAGGACGCTGCGGAATACATGTGTTCCGAGGGGCCGAAGGCGGTGTTCGAACTCGAGCACATGGGCCTGCCGTTTTCCCGTTTCGACAATGGGCGGATCTATCAGCGCCCGTTCGGCGGTCAGTCCAAGAACTTTGGCGAAGGCGGCCAGGCGGCCCGTACCTGCGCCGCGGCCGACCGTACCGGACACGCTCTGCTGCACACGCTGTACCAGAACAATCTGAAAAATAACACCACCTTTCTCAATGAATGGTACGCCGTCGACCTGGTGAAGAACGCCAACGGTGACGTGGTCGGCTGTATCGCCATGGATATCGAGACCGGTGAAGTGGTGCACGTAAAGTCCAAGGCTACCGTGCTGGCCACCGGCGGTTCCGGTCGCATCTATGCCTCCACCACCAATGCCCTGATCAACACCGGTGACGGTATCGGCATGGCGCTGCGTGCCGGTGTGCCGATGCAGGACATGGAAATGTGGCAGTTCCACCCGACCGGTATCCACGGTGCCGGTGTGCTGGTGACAGAAGGTTGTCGCGGTGAAGGCGGCTACCTGGTCAACAAGGACGGTGAGCGCTTCATGGAGCGTTATGCGCCGAACGCCAAGGACCTCGCCGGCCGCGATGTGGTTGCGCGCTCCATGGTCATGGAAATCCTCGAAGGTCGTGGTTGCGGCGAAGACGGCGATCACGTCTTCCTCAAGCTCGACCACCTGGGCGAGGAGGTGCTGTCCAAGCGTCTGCCGGGCATCGTCGAGCTGGCCAAGACCTTCGCCCACGTGGATCCGGCCAAGGAGCCGATCCCGGTGGTGCCGACCTGCCACTACATGATGGGTGGTATCGCCACCAACGTGCATGGTCAGGCGATTGCCCAGGATGCCGACGGCAACGACCAGATCATCAATGGTCTCTACGCCTGTGGCGAGGCAGCTTGTGTCTCCGTGCACGGTGCCAACCGCCTGGGCGGCAACTCGCTGCTGGATCTGGTGGTGTTCGGGCGTGCCGCCGGCATGTACATCGAGAGCGCGCTCAATGAAGGCATCGAGTACCTGGATGCCCGCGAGTCCGACATCGAGACCGCGATGAAGCGCATCACTCGCTGGAACGAGTCCGAAGGCGGCGAGAGCGTGCCTGAGCT
The DNA here is from genome assembly GCF_040070555.1 of Halomonas sp. H10-59. Lineage (NCBI taxonomy): Bacteria > Pseudomonadati > Pseudomonadota > Gammaproteobacteria > Oceanospirillales > Halomonadaceae > Halomonas > Halomonas sp. H10-59. The sequence continues at coordinate 3,252,475 of NZ_CP098828.1, read as the reverse complement.
CAAGCGCGAGCTGCAGAGCATCATGCAGAACTCCTTCGGCGTGTTCCGCGAAGAGAAGAACATGGTCGAGGGCGTCGAGAAGCTGGCCGAACTGCGTGGACGGATCGCCAACGCCCATCTGGCCGACAAGTCCCATGCGTTCAACACTGCCCGGGTCGAGGCGCTCGAGCTCGACAACCTGATGGAAGTGGCCGAGGCCACCGCCATCGCGGCACTGGAGCGCAAGGAGAGTCGCGGTGCGCACTCCCGCTACGACTATCCGGATCGTGACGACGCCAACTGGCTGAAGCACTCCATGTTCTTCCCCGGCGAGAAGCGGGTCGGCCAGCGCGATGTCAATTTCGCGCCGAAGACCGTCGACAAGTTCGAGCCGAAAATCCGTACCTATTAAGGGGGAGTCAACATGTCCAAGCTTCAGGTATCCCTGTACCGCTACAACCCGGAAACCGACTCCGCGCCTTATATGCAGGAGTTCGAGGTCGACACCCAGGGTCGCGACCTGATGGTGCTGAACCTGCTTGAGATGATCAAGGAGGACGACAGCTCCGTGGCCTTCCGTCGCAGCTGTCGCGAAGGCGTCTGTGGTAGTGACGGCATGAACATGAACGGCAAGAACGGCCTGGCTTGCATCACCCCGCTGTCCGAGGTGGTCAAGAACAACAAGCTGGTACTGCGTCCCTTGCCCGGTCTGCCGGTCATTCGTGACCTGGTGGTCGACATGGCGCTGTTCTACAAGCAGTACGAAAAGATCCAGCCGTACCTGCAGAACGACACGCCGGCGCCGGCCATCGAGCGCCTGCAGTCTCCGGAAGAGCGCGACAAGCTCGACGGTCTGTATGAGTGCATTCTATGCGCCTGCTGTTCGACCTCGTGCCCGTCGTTCTGGTGGAATCCGGAGAAGTTCGTCGGTCCCGCCGGCCTGCTGCAGTCCTATCGCTTCCTCGCGGATTCCCGCGATACGGCGACCCAGGAGCGTCTGTCGGAGCTGGAGGATCCGTTCTCCGTATTCCGTTGCCGCGGCATCATGAACTGCGTGGCGGTCTGTCCCAAGGGGCTTAACCCGACTCGGGCGATCGGCAAGATCCGTGAGATGTTGCTGGCGAATGCCACTTAAATCGTGGCGCCGGGCTTGTTATCATGGGCTCGGTCCGGGGGCGCGGCATCCTGTCGCGCCCCCGGATGACAGCGTCAGGAGCCGGTGCCATGGGCACCGGCTTTTGAGCATGATGCAAGACCGCTAGGCAGATCGACCGCGGCCCCGATGACCGCGGCAGAACCACCAGGGCGCTCGATGATGGTCAGTGCCAAGGGTGACGATGGGCAGGACGCCTTCCACTGAGGGGCCTGCGCCACGCCCGCGGTAGATCACGAGCATCGAGCCCACTACCACCCCATCAGTGCAGGGTGACCGAGAGATGCAACAAGGCATAATGGAGTTGATGTGGCGCTCCTCTCACGTGACGGGCAGCAACGTCCACTACGTGGAAGCGCTCTATGAGCAGTACCTCGACGACCCTAGCGCCGTCACCGATGAATGGCGCGATTACTTCGACGAGTTGTCACGCCAGGAAGGCGCCCCGTCCGACGAGACCCCCCTCTCACCGATCCGTGATCAGTTCTATCAGCTTGGCCGCGAACGTCGCACCGCCGTTGCCGGCAGCACGCCTGTCGACAGCGAAGAGAGCCGCAAGCAGGTCAAGGTCCTGCAGCTGATCAACGCCTATCGCTTCCGGGGCCACCAGAAGGCCGACATCGACCCGCTGGGGCTGCGTGATCCGAAGCCGGTGCCTGATCTTGATCTGGCGTTCCACCAGCTGTCCAAGGCCGACCTCGATACCGAGTTCCAGACCGGTTCCTTCTTCCTGGGCAAGGACCAGGCGCCGCTCAAGGAAATCGTCGATGCGCTGGATCGCACCTATTGCCGTTCGATCGGCTGCGAGTTCATGCATATCGTCGATACCGAAGAGAAGCGCTGGCTGCAGCAGCGTTTCGAGTCGGTGCGCTCGGCTCCGGACCATGGTGATGATCGCCGCAAGCAGCTGTTCGAGCGGTTGTCCGCGGCCGAAGGGCTGGAAAGCTACCTGGCCTCCAAGTACCCGGGCACCAAGCGCTTCGGCCTTGAGGGTGGCGAGACCTTCATTCCGATGATGGACGAGCTGATCCAGCGCGCGGGCAGCTACGGCACCAAGGAAGTGGTCATCGGCATGGCCCACCGCGGTCGCCTCAACGTGCTGGTCAACATCCTCGGCAAGAACCCCGGCGAGCTGATCGACGAGTTCGACGGCAAGAAGCTGATCGAGCGCGGTTCCGGTGACGTCAAGTATCACCAGGGCTTCAGCTCCAACGTGATGACGCCGGGCGGTGAGGTTCACCTGGCGATGTCCTTCAACCCCTCGCACCTCGAAATCGTGGCGCCGGTGGTGGAAGGCTCGGTGCGCGCTCGCCAGGATCGCCGCGACGATGTCGATGGCGGCAAGGTGCTGCCGATCAACGTCCATGGCGATGCCGCCTTCGCTGGTCAGGGCGTGGTCATGGAGACGTTCCAGATGTCCCAGACCCGTGCCTACAAGACCGGTGGTACGGTGCACATCGTCATCAACAACCAGGTCGGCTTCACCACGTCGCATCCCGAGGACGCGCGTTCCACCGAGTACTGCACCGACATCGCCAAGATGGTGCAGGCGCCGATCCTGCACGTGAACGGTGACGATCCCGACGCGGTGCTCCACGTGACCCAGGTGGCCCTGGACTATCGTCAGCAGTTCAAGAAGGACGTGGTCATCGACCTGGTGTGCTACCGCCGCCGCGGCCACAACGAGGCCGACGAGCCCTCCGGCACCCAGCCGATGATGTACCGCAAGATCAAGGACCATCCGTCCTCTCGTGCGATCTACGCCGAGCGCCTGGTCAAGCAGGGCGTGCTGAGCGAAGACGAAGCCAAGGCGGTGGTCGAGAAGTATCGCGATGATCTGGTCGCCGGCAATCACGTGGCCAACGCCCTGGTGCAGGAACCCAACACCTCACTGTTCGTCGACTGGAAGCCGTACCTCGGTCACGAGTGGACCGGGCACGCCGATACCACCTTCGACATGAAGCGGCTCAAGCAGCTTGCCGCCAAGATGTGCGAGATCCCTGACGGGGTGAAGGTGCAGCGTCAGGTCGCCAAGATCTACGATGATCGCCGCAAGATGCAGGGCGGTGGGCTGGCCATGAACTGGGGCTTCGCCGAAACCCTGGCCTACGCCACCTTGCTCGAGCAGGGACACCCGATTCGCCTGACCGGTCAGGATGTCGGACGCGGTACCTTCTCGCACCGCCATGCGGTGATCCACAACCAGGCCGACGGTTCCACCTACGTGCCGCTTCAGCACATGGCGGACGGTCAGCCGCGTTTCACTATCCATGACTCCTTCCTCTCCGAGGAGGCGGTGCTGGCGTTCGAGTACGGCTACTCGACCACCATGCCCAACGCGCTGGTGATCTGGGAAGCGCAGTTCGGTGACTTCTTCAACGGCGCCCAGGTGGTGGTGGACCAGTTCATCTCCTCCGGCGAGACCAAGTGGGGTCGTCTGTGTGGCCTGACCATGCTGCTGCCCCACGGTTTCGAAGGGCAGGGCCCCGAGCACTCCTCGGCGCGTCTCGAGCGCTTCCTGCAGCTGTGCGCCGAGCACAACATGCAGGTGTGCGTGCCGACCACCCCGGCGCAGATCTATCACCTGCTGCGCCGTCAGGTGATTCGCCCGCTGCGCAAGCCGCTGGTGGTGATGTCGCCGAAGAGCCTGCTGCGCCACAAGGAAGCCACCTCGAGCCTCGAGGACCTCGCCAACGGCAGCTTCAACATGGTGCTGCCCGACCAGGGACAGCGTGATGCGTCCAAGGTCGAGCGGATCATCATGTGCTCGGGCAAGGTCTATTACGATCTGGCCAACTGGCGCGAGGAGAACCTGCGTGACGATGTAGCGATCGTGCGCGTCGAGCAGCTCTATCCGTTCCCCAAGGAAGAGCTGATCGAGACGCTCAAGGACTACAGCGGCGTCACCGACATCGTCTGGTGTCAGGAAGAGCCCCTGAACCAGGGCGCCTGGTATTCCATGCAGCACAATCTGCGCATCGTCGCCGATTCGCTCAAGGACGGCCTGGGCGGTCAGCTGAAGTTTGCCGGACGTCCGGCATCGGCGGCTCCCGCGGCGGGCTACATGTCCGTACACACCGAACAGCAGCGCCAACTGGTGGAAGACGCCTTCAATCTCTAAGGCGACCATCGGGAAGAGAGAGAACACTAAGGATACGACATGGCTACCGAGATCAAGGCACCATCCTTTCCGGAATCCGTTGCCGAAGGCACCGTAGGTACCTGGCACAAGAAGCCGGGTGACAGCGTCGAGCGTGACGAACTGATCGTCGAGATCGAGACCGACAAGGTCGTGCTCGAGGTGGTGGCGGTGGAAGCCGGCACCCTGTCAGAGGTGCTGGTGGAAGAAGGCGACACCGTGGAGTCCGAGCAGGTCCTGGGCCGCATCGGTGAAGGCGGCGGCGAGTCCAAGGAAGCGTCCGAGGAGTCGTCCGAGAAAGACGAGGACGACGCCAAGGAAGCCGCTTCCGAAGCGTCCGACGACAAGGCTGAGAAGAAGCCGGCCGAAGCGCCCAAGGGCGGCGGCGAGAAGCGCGACGTCAAGGCACCGAGCTTCCCCGAGTCGGTGCAGGAAGGGACCGTCGCCAGCTGGACCAAGAAGGTCGGCGAAGCGGTCAAGCGTGACGAAGTGCTGGCCGAGATCGAGACCGACAAGGTCGTGCTCGAGGTGGTCGCACCGGAAGATGGCGCCCTGGCCGAGATCAAGATCGAGGAAGGCGACACCGTGGAGTCCGAGGCCGTGCTGGCGGTGTTCGAGGTGGGTGCAGGCGGTGGCTCTGCCGATACCGCCGATCAGGAAGCGCCCAAGGCCAGCGCCGACGATGGCGACAGCGACGAGCAGGTCGGTGACAAGATCGTGGCGCCTGCCGCGCGCAAGCTGATCGCCGAGCACGACCTCGACGTCAGTGCCATCAAGGGCACCGGCAAGGACGGTCGCGTCCTCAAGGAAGACGTGCTCAAGGCGGTCAAGGACGGCGGCGCCAAGAAGTCCGCGCCGGCCAAGAAGGCCAGCTCCGGCGCCACCGCAGCCCCGGCCGTGGAAGGCGAGCGCCCCGAGAAGCGCGTGCCGATGACCCGTCTGCGCAAGACCATCGCCAAGCGTCTGGTCCAGGCTCAGCAGACCGCTGCCATGCTGACCACCTACAATGAGGTGGACATGGGTGCGGTGATGGAGCTGCGCTCCCAGTACAAGGACACCTTTCTGAAGGCCCACGACGTCAAGCTCGGTTTCATGGGCTTCTTCGTCAAGGCGGCTTCCGAGGCGCTCAAGCGCTTCCCTGATGTCAACGCCTCCATCGACGGTGACGACATCGTCTACCACGGTTATCAGGACATCGGCGTGGCCGTATCCACCGACCGTGGCCTGGTGGTGCCGGTGCTGCGCGATACCGACAGCATGAAGATCGCCGACGTCGAGAAGGGCATCGTCGACTTCGGCAAGCGCGGACGCGAAGGCAAGCTGGGCATCGAGGACATGCAGGGCGGTACCTTCACCATCACCAACGGCGGCATCTTCGGCTCGCTGATGTCGACCCCGATCCTGAATCCGCCGCAGACCGCGATCCTCGGCATGCACAAGATCCAGGAGCGTCCGATGGCGGTCAACGGCAAGGTCGAGATTCGCCCGATGATGTATCTGGCGCTGTCCTACGACCACCGCATGATCGATGGCAAGGATGCGGTACAGTTCCTGGTCACCATCAAGGAGCTGCTCGAGGATCCGGCGCGTCTGCTGCTGGAAATCTGAGCCTGACCGTGGCAGCGACAGGGATTTACTGCAGAGCCTCTGCACACAGAACGAACAGGAGCCAACATGGCCGACAAGTATGATGTGATCGTCATTGGCGCGGGCCCGGGTGGCTACGTGGCCGCCATCCGTGCTGCTCAGCTGGGTCTGAAGACCGCCTGCGTCGAGAAGTGGATCGGCAAGGAAGGCAAGGTGGTGCACGGCGGTACCTGCCTGAACGTGGGCTGTATCCCGTCCAAGGCACTGCTCGAGGCCTCCCACAAGTTCGTCGAGGCCCAGCACGACTTCGACGACATGGGCATCCAGGCCGGCGACGTCAGCATGGACGTGTCCAAGATGATGGCGCGCAAGGACAAGATCGTTAAGCAGCTGACCGGCGGCATCTCCGGGCTGTTCAAGGCCAATGGCGTCACCGCCATCGAAGGTACCGGCAAGGTCGTGGCCAAGAACAAGGTCGAGGTCACCGACAAGGACGGCGAGTCCAGCACCGTCGAGGCGGACAACATCGTCATCGCCGCCGGCTCGGTGCCGGTGGAGATCCCGCCGACCCCGCTGACCGAGGGTCTGATCGTCGATTCCACCGGCGCCCTCGAGTTCCAGGAGACGCCCAAGCGTCTGGGCGTCATCGGCGCCGGCGTCATCGGCCTTGAGCTCGGCAGCGTGTGGAGCCGCCTCGGCAGCGAAGTGACCGTGCTCGAGGCGATGGACAGCTTCCTGCCGATGGTCGACTCGGCCATCGCCAAGGAGACCCAGAAGCTGCTCAAGAAGCAGGGTCTGGACATCAAGCTCAACGCCCGCGTGACCGGTTCCGAGGTCAAGGGTGAGGAAGTCGTCGTCAAGTACGAGGACAACGAGGGTGAGAAGGAACTGACCTTCGACAAGCTGATCGTCTGTGTCGGCCGTCGTCCCTACACCAAGGGCGTGGTAGCCGACGGCCTGGGCGTCGAACTGGATCAGCGCGGCTTCATCCACGTCGATGACCAGTGCCGCACCAGCGTGCCGGGCGTCTACGCCATCGGCGACTGCGTGCGTGGCCCGATGCTGGCCCACAAGGCCTCCGAAGAGGGCGTGATGGTGGCCGACATCATCGCAGGCCACAAGGCGCAGATGAACTACGACGCCATTCCCAGCGTGATCTACACCCACCCCGAGGTGGCCTGGGTCGGCATGAACGAGCAGGACGCCAAGTCCGCCGGTATCAAGGTCAAGACCGGTAGTTTCCCGTTCGCCGCCAGTGGCCGTGCCATGGCCAACAACGCCACCGAAGGCCAGGCCAAGATCATCGCCGACGCCGAGACCGATCGCATCCTGGGGATGCACATCGTCGGTCAGCACGCCGGTGAGCTGATCGCCCAGGGCGTTATCGCCATGGAATTCGGCTCCAGCGCCGAAGATCTGGCGCTGACCTGCTACGCGCACCCGAGCCTGTCCGAGGCGGTGCACGAGGCAGCGCTGGCGGTGGAAGGGCACGCCATCCACGTGGCCAACCGCAAGAAGCGCTAGCAAGACAACAAGCGCCCGGTAATCCTAGGCAAGCCTGTGCAGTTTTGGCAGGCTTGCCGGTGTTTTCCGCGAGCGCATCGCCGCCGACCATGTATCGGTGGCGGTCGGTGGCGACCCGATGACTTTCGTCCCTCGGGGCAGGGTGGGTCGCCGTTCGAGTCACATGCAACCAATGGCATGAATCGATGAACCTTCACGAGTATCAAGGCAAGCAGCTGTTTGCCGACTATGGTCTGCCCGTTTCCAAGGGCTTCGCCTGCGACACCCCCGAAGAAGCCTACGAGGCTTGCAAGAAGATCGGCGGCGACATGTGGGTCGTCAAGGCCCAGGTCCACGCCGGTGGCCGCGGCAAAGCCGGTGGTGTCAAGCTGATCAAGAGCCCGGACGAAGCCAAGGCCTTCGCCGAGCAGTGGCTGGGCAAGAACCTGGTGACCTTCCAGACCGACGAGAACGGTCAGCCGGTCGCCAAGATCCTGGTCGAGAACTGCACCGACATCGCCAATGAGCTGTACCTTGGCGCGGTGGTCGACCGTGGCACCCAGCGTGTGGTCTTCATGGCTTCCACCGAAGGTGGTGTCGAGATCGAGAAGGTCGCCGAAGAGACGCCCGAGAAGATCCTCAAGGCCGAGATCGACCCGCTGGTCGGCGCACAGCCCTACCAGGCGCGTGAGCTGGCCTTCGCCCTCGGCCTGGAAGGCGCGCAGGTGAAGCAGTTCACCAAGATCTTCCTGGGTCTGTCCAAGATGTTCCACGACAAGGATCTGGCGCTTTTGGAGATCAACCCGCTGGTGATCACCGACGAAGGCAATCTCCACTGCCTCGACGCCAAGATCAACCTGGACGGCAACGCCCTGTACCGTCACCCGGATCTGCAGGAAATGCGTGACCCGTCCCAGGAAGACGAGCGTGAAGCCAACGCTGCCCAGTGGGACCTGAACTACGTCGCCCTGGAAGGCAACATCGGCTGCATGGTCAACGGCGCTGGCCTGGCCATGGGCACCATGGACATCATCAAGCTCCACGGTGGCCAGCCGGCCAACTTCCTTGACGTCGGCGGCGGCGCCACCAAGGAGCGCGTGGCTGAGGCGTTCAAGATCATCCTGTCCGACGACAGCGTGCAGGCCGTGCTGGTCAACATCTTCGGCGGTATCGTGCGCTGCGACATGATCGCTGAAGGCATCATCGGTGCCGTCGAGCAGGTCGGCGTCAATGTGCCGGTCGTGGTGCGTCTGGAAGGTAACAACGCCGAGCTGGGTGCCGAGAAACTGGCCTCCAGCGGTCTGAACATCATCGCTGCCAAGAGCCTCACCGATGCGGCTCAGCAGGTCGTCAAGGCAGCGGAGGGCAAGTAATGAGCATCCTGATCGACAAGAACACCAAGGTCATCTGCCAGGGCTTCACTGGCGGACAGGGGACCTTCCACTCCGAACAGGCCATCGAGTACGGCACCCAGATGGTCGGCGGCGTGACCCCGGGCAAGGGCGGCCAGGAGCACCTGGGCCTGCCGGTGTTCAACACCGTCAAGGAAGCCGTCGAGCAGACCGGCGCCGAGGCCAGCGTGATCTACGTGCCTGCCCCGTTCTGCAAGGATTCCATCCTGGAAGCCGCCAACGCCGGCATCAAGCTGATCGTGTGCATCACTGAAGGCATCCCGACCCTCGACATGCTGGACGTCAAGGTCAAGTGCGATGAGCTGGGCGTGCGTCTGATCGGTCCGAACTGCCCCGGTGTCATCACCCCGGGCGAGACCAAGATCGGCATCATGCCGGGTCACATCCACAAGCCGGGCAAGGTCGGTATCGTGTCGCGTTCCGGCACCCTGACCTACGAAGCGGTCAAGCAGACCACCGACCACGGCTTCGGCCAGTCCACCTGTGTGGGCATCGGCGGTGACCCGATCCCGGGCTCCAACTTCATCGACATCCTCGAGATGTTCGAGAAGGACCCGGCGACCGAGGCCATCGTCATGATCGGTGAGATCGGCGGTACCGCCGAGGAAGAGGCTGCTGCCTACATCAAGGAGCACGTCTCCAAGCCGGTGGTGTCCTACATCGCCGGTGTCACCGCTCCTCCCGGCAAGCGCATGGGCCACGCCGGCGCCATCATCGCCGGTGGCAAGGGCACCGCGGACGAGAAGTTCGCCGCCCTGGAAGCCGCGGGCGTCAAGACCGTGCGCTCCCTGGCCGAGATCGGCGACGCCCTGAAGGAAGCGACCGGCTGGTAAGCGGTCCTACCGTCAGAATAAGCGTCAGAATAAAGGCCACCTCCGGGTGGCCTTTTTTGTGGCTGGAACTCCACCAGATGCGACGAAGGGGCGGGTCGAAGGGGGAAGTACGCGGAAGGCGTTAGGGACGAGGCGACGATTGATTGGCCCGCGTGCGCCACCAGCCGACCACCTGTGCCACGAACACCGGCGCGCCCGCCACCAGATAGAGGTGGTAGCTGACCAGGCGCCAGACGATCACCGCCGCCGCGGCCTGCTCTCGGGCCATCAGCGGCAGCAGCAGGGCGCCTACGCTGACCTCCGCGGCGCCGGCGCCGCCCGGCAGCACGCTCAACTGGCTGGCGGCCATGGCCAGCATCTGCACCAGAAAGGTCCAGGCCCAGTCGGCGCCGCCGCCCACCCCCAGCACCGCCAGATACAGGAGGCTATAGCGCGCAAGCCAGTGCAGGCAGCACAGCGCGAAGATCGCCATCAGCACGCCCTTGGGCAGCGCAAGCGTACTCGCCAGGGTCCGGCGACAGCGCAGCAGGCGTCGGGTCATCCAGCGCCTGGGCCCCGAGCCGACAAAGGGAGGGGGAGGGACATGGCGCAGCAGCCAGGGTAGCCACACGATCACCACCGCAAACACCACAAGCGCCAGCAGCAGCGCCGCCAGGGAGGCCTCGACCAGGGTCTGGTGAGGCCAGCTGGCCAGTCCGCTCATCGACAGCGACACCAGTACGCCCAGCATCAGGCTGAAGAACAGCATGTCGGCGAGCTGATCGACCAGAAAGATGGCCGAGGCCTGGGCCGGCGGATAGCCCCGGCGTGCCAGCAGCCACAGCAGGGTGGCGACGCCTCCGCCCCCGGCCGGGGTGGCACATAGCGCGAACTTCGACGACATCTCGATCGCCAGGGCACCGCCCTGACCGAGGCGGCCGGCTCGTCCGTCGAGCATCAGCCGCAGGCGCGCCGCGTTGAGGTTCCAGCAGATCACCGCCAGGGCTACCATCAGCGCCAGCAGGGGCAGCGGGAAGGCGATAACCGCAGTGAAGGTGCCGGCGCCCCCCAGCCACCACGGCAGCAGCAGGGTGATGGCCAGGGTCAGGATCAGCAGGGCGGCCTTCCACCACAGGCGTGATCGCATCCCGGCAGGGGCACGCAGGCGCCTGTCCAGCGATGGTGTTGGCCCAAACCTAGCCATGGCGCCGATCGCGCGGGCAGACCGGATCGATGACGGCTTCGTAATGGTTGAGCAGCGAAATCATCACCTTGTCCCAGTCGAACTGGCGCTCGACGAAGCGCCGAGCGTGGCGCCCGGCCGATTGCGGATCATTGGCGAACAGCGCCTCGGTGGCCTCGGCCATGGCGGCTGCCGAATGTGGCTGACATAGCACGCCGCCGCCCAATGGCACGTTCTCGATCAGCGCACCGGCCCTGGCGCCGATCACCGGGATGCCGCTGGCCATGGCTTCCTGGGCGATCAGCCCGAAGGTCTCGCGGGTGCCCGCGTGCAGCAGGGCATCACTGGAGGCGAGCGCACGGGCGACCTCATGCACGCCGACGCAGCGATTGATGACGCTGACGTTGGCGGGCACCTCGGTGGGCATGCCGGGGCCCATCAACAGCAGGTGGTAGGGAGGCCCAAGGCGCCTGGCGGTGTCCAGCAACACCTCGATGTTCTTCTCTCGTGAGTAGCGCCCGACGAACACCAATAGACGGCTGTCGTTGCCGAGCCCCAGCTTGCGCCTGAGCTCGGGATCGCGCCTGTCCGGGTGAAAGGTCGCCAGATCGACGCCAAGGGGCTGCACCCGCACCCGTTTGACGCCCCAGGACGTCAGACGGTCGGCCATCGCCTGGCAGGGCGCCAGTACGCTGTCGAAGCGGCGGTAAAGGTCGACCACGTAGCGCTCCAGCCGTCGCTGCACCATCGGCCCGAAGCGATCCCCCATCAACCGAGGAAGGTCCGAGTGGTAGAAGCCCACCACCGGCACGCCGAGACGCTGGCCGGCGTCCAGTGCCGCCCAGGCGGTGACGTAGGGGTCGCCGGCTTCGATCAGATCCGGCGATAGCTCCACCAGGGCGTCGCGCCAGGGCCGGCGGCGCAGCGGAAAGCGGTAGCTCTGGCCCAGCGGGATGCGCAGTGCAGGCAACTGGTGATGGTCGCCGAGGCTGTCTCGCTCGGCCCCCGGCACCAGCAGACTGGTGCGCAACTGCGGGAAGCGCGAAAACACCCGGTGTTTGGCTTGAAGGTAGGTGCGTACGCCGCCGCTGGCGGGGGCGTGAAACATGGTGACGTCGGCGAGATGCAAAAGGGGCCTCCATGGCGAGCGCGTCATTGCCATGAGCCTACGAGGGAAATAAGTCAGTTCAGCGACAGGGGGGGGCAGTACGTCATCATCCTCGAGATGAGCTGGGCAAGAAGTAAGCGAGGTGGACTGACCTCTGCATCGGATGTGTCTTTCGTCGCTGGCGCCTTGATCTCGATACGCTCCTGAAGCGCGCTTGTCGAACCGGAGTAGTGGTTAGGTGTTCTCGTACAGAAGTTGGAGGTGACGACCCCTTATGCTGAGAGAAACAGCGGCGGCAAAGTCCAAGCCGCGTTTCATCGCCACCAGCACATGGAGCGGGAAGGCGACTTCAGGGAAGGGGGAGAAGTATGGCGGACGTCAGGATCAGCGAGATTGCCGACTGGCTCGAGGCACTGGACGACAACAGCCCGCTGCCAGGAACGAAGCAGCAGGGCTGCCCTTGCTGCGACAGGGTGGGACTACCCATCCTGCCGGTGCGCTACGCGGTATCGGACCGTCACGTCAGCGACTGGTCGCAAGACCTTCCCTGGTCGATGGCGGTACACGCCAATCGCCACTTTCCTGCCCCGCGTGAGACGCGCTATGTCCTGCGCCTGATGCGCGAGGGCTATCTCTACCTGTTCGACGAGAAGCGCCAGCGCTGGCAAGCCTGGCGCATCACTCACGACTCCCGTTTCGAAGAATTTGACCCCTATGGGCGCGGGCCGAGAGAGACGGCCTACGGGGACTCGCACATCGACGCGCCTTGCAATATTCCCGAGAATAATCTCTCTGCGCGCCTGATTTCTCTACCGAAGGCTCAGGAAGCTGGCATCGTTCACGTTGGCTATAGTGACCATCCCTTCACGCAGGCCATGCTGGGGCGGCTGGAGCGCAACGACAGCGGCCTGCGTGATCGCCTGCTTAGTCCTTTCGATGTGGCTGCCTGGCTTGGTACGGGAGAGGCCGCTGGCGTGATTCCCTCTACGCAACTCGGCACGCATGTCATGGAGTTCAATGACGCCTGTCCCGAGGAACTGCTGGAGAACGATGGTTTTCCCCTTGTTGGCGTCTGCGAGCGATTGCCGTCGACGGTGAGTCAGCTTCGCGATCGGATGAACTGGATGGTCCAGGACGCTCCTCAGTGGATCGACAGGACACCAATACTGGCGGTGGCTGACCCTATCGGCATGTGCATCTCCGTCAATCATTACCGGAACCAGGCCAAGGCTCGCCTCGATCGCTATGCCCGCCGCAAGGATGTGGTGGAAAGGAAGGTCACATCGGAATTGATCGAGGGGATACGAGAAGCGGTGAAAAGCAAGGCCGAGCACCAGGCAGAGCAACATATTGAGCGGGCACGTCGAGCCGAGGTGTTTGGTGACCAGAGGCTCGCTCAGGAGTTCGATGCGCTGACGGACGCATCAGAAAAGGCAAGGCGCTGGGCGCTGATGGGCGATATCGACAGGCGAAGAGTCGAGCGGGGTCGCCGCGAGCTCGAATTGCTGCGCGGGCAGCAGGCTGATAACGCGCTAGCCTATCAGCGTCGTGCCATCGAGCAGAGTTGGGAAAAGTATCAGGCCTGCTACGACGAGCAGCGGCGTCTGGAGTTCGAGTCGCGCTATAGCGCCCATCTTGAACGTGACAGCCAGGCGGTGGTGAAGCTGGCCGAGATTCACCGTGACTGGTTGATGTCCGACCTGGTCCGTGACGCCATGCTGGGCTACGACGACCAGGATCTGGACAATGGGGCGGCCTATGAGGTGGCCGTGGCCGCCATGACGGTGGGCATGACCACGACAGAGACGGGGCAGGAAACCGTCGCCGAGTTGACCGAACGATCGATCGACGAGGTGGATTCCTACCTGTGGCGTGCCACCTTCGCCAATCACGCCCCGGCCATCGACATGGTCAAGGATCTGGTCTTCGAAAGTGCCTTCTGGGGCAGCAAGATTCTGGGCCCCTTGAGGCGGGTGCTGGGGGCGGACATGGACAACCGCTCCCAGACCGAGCAACTGCTGGCCACCATGGCCAGTCAGATCGCGCAAAAGCTCGGGATGGTCAGCTACACCGATATCGCCAACCACTCGCTGGCACGACTGTGGCAGGCGGTCGGCTGGGTGCGCTACGGGTTCAAGACGTCCTTGATGGTGTTCGATGCCACACCCAGACAGCTGTTGTTCATGTACGACCAGGTGCTATGGCGTGATGAACTTGCCTTCCGCAATATCCGGCATGACCTGCGCCACTTCTTTCCGCCCTTGCCGGAGGGGCACTCTGACGTGCCGATACGTCTGTGGGCCTTTGTTCCCACCTCCGTGGATCCGCTGCAGCGCCCGATCATCCAGGCGGAACTTGCCCAGTCGATCGAGATGCGGCGAATCGCCGTCGCATCGGCAATGACGCCAGGCACCTGGTTGGGCGTCTTCGCCGCCAGCCTGGAGCTGATCAATTCGGTGCATCTGGGCGAAGCCGTGTTTGACGAGAACTCCGCCAAGAGTCAGGCGGAGCGAAACTGGATGTTTGGCGGTGGGCTGCTGTATCTGGCCAGTAGTCTGGTCGGGGTGGCCAATCAGATGATCCACCCGGTGGCGGCGCCGGAGAGCCGTCTGTACAAGGGTCTGGCCTGGGGCGGAGGAATCACCGCAGCGCTGGGGGCCTGGATTTTTGGCGTATGGCATGCAGTAAAGGCAGTCAAGGCATATCAAAGCGGGGACTTGGTTCTATTTGCGTTGTACGCATCTTCCTCACTTGTCTTTTTGGGCTCTGGAGCCTCCGCGCTGGCTGCTGTGGCTCAACAGGTAGGCAAGATATCGGCAACGGAAGCGGCGATGGGTTCCTTGATCATCAGTCGCTCAGGCTGGGCCTTGGTGGCTGCCAGGCTGGGTTGGATTGGCCTGGCGGTGGCGCTGTTGATCGTGGCGTTGGAGAAGAACCAGCTCGAGACCTGGCTGACCCGCTGCGTCTTTGGCAATGGAGATGCTGACGTTCGTTACCGGGATCTTCAGGCGGCGCTCGATGCGCTGGACGATATGACGCGCTAGAGGATGGCCGCGATGATCAACGAGTACTTTACCCAGCTGTTGTATCGCGACCGGGGGCTCGACTGGTTTGCCGAGCCGCTGGATATTCCTGTGGACGACGATATCCCATTTGACCTAAAGACTCGAGCAACCGATGAGCCCTATGACGCCGAGTTTATCTACACAAAGAATGATGTTTTTCTGGAAACCGTCAATGCCGATGAGTTTTGTCGGCGGGGCATGTACACAGCAATGTTTGGCTTTCTTTTTGGTGGGTTGATTCCCTTTGCTGTATTGTCTTTTCTTGAGGTTGCCTGGGATTTTTATACTGATGGTCTAAGCGTTCTGAGATGTGTGGCGCTATTTTTTTGTTCTGTTTTCATTTTTTTTCTTTCCTACGTAGTCTGCAACGCCCACTCCGCCTGGGACTGCTTTACCTATCGCCATGCGGCGATTCGCTTTAACCGTCGAACCCGTCAGGTGCATGTGTTCTATACGCCCAAGCTGGGCGGTCCACGCAGCTATGACTGGGACGATATTCTGGCGACCATCACCCCCTTCGACAACGGCGGCTACTTTGTGCTGAACATCATGGCGGCAACGCCGGACGGAACCCGCTACTACGACAGCTTTCCGGTGGGGGGTGAGTTAGTGAAGCATGAGGAGTGCCTGGGCTGGTGGGAATATATCCGCCGCTATATGGAAGAAGGGCCGGACCAAGTACCGGAGCCCGGCTGGTACCACACCGACCGGCTGTCGCTGAAGGAGTCCTTTCTGCGCTGGTTCCCGCTGCGGGAGATGAAGCGTGACAAGGCCCGGGGCCATGATATTCGTTACTCCCAATGGCGCATGGTGCTGATGTCGCCGATGCTGGCGCTGTTCTCACTGGGGCACTTTGTCTCGATGCTGACCAGCCGCGAGGTGGTCTGGACGAAGGAGATTCGTGAGGCCTGTGGGGAAGGCGGATGATGGCGTGAAACACCGGGAGCCTTGCCAGTCTTGCCTGGTCTTGCCGCCGTTGGGCCGCAGCAATTGAAGCCATCTAAGAAAACGGCGACCCGAAGGTCGCCGTTTTCTGTACTTCCAGGTCGATAGCGGTGTTACCGCCGCGACCGAGCAGGAAGGATCGCTCAGGCGGCGGGCTGGGCCACCAGTGAGCGGGTCTCTTCCTTGGCTTCGGTCAGGGCGACGCGTACCGCGTCGCCGAGCTTGAAGCGCTCCTCGCCCTCGATCTGGATGCGGCCTTCCTTGTCGTCGACCACCACCTTGTCGCGGTCTGCGTGCATCAGCGGTGCCGGTACGAAGGCGGTGGCGCCGTTGGCGGTCAGGCGTACCCGCATGCCGCCGCGGTTGATGGCGATGATCTCGGCATCGAACACGTCCTGCTGCTTGGCCGCCGGGGTCAGGTAGCGCACGTAGAGCCAGTCCTTGACGTCGCGCTCGGCCAGGCGGTTGAGGCGACGACGCTCGGTGAGCTGCTCGGTCAGCTCGACGCTGGCCTCCTTCGGCGCCTGCTCGCCCTTGAGCACACGCTTGATCAGGCGGTGGTTGACCATGTCGCCGTACTTGCGGATCGGCGAGGTCCAGGTGGCGTAGGCGGCCAGTCCCAGGCCAAAGTGCGGGCCCGGCTGGGCGGACATGGCGGTAAAGCCCTGGAACTTGCGCAGGCGGGCGTCGAGCCAGGCATCGTCGCGGCTTTCCAGCGCACGCTTGAGCTCCTTGTAGCGCGACAGGTCGGTCAGCGCCTCACGCTCGACGGCGATGTCCTGGGTCGCGAGGAAGCTCTGGGCGGCCTCGGCCTTGTCGTCCTCGAAGGCACGATGGACGTTGAAGATGCCGTGTCCGACCTTGTCGGCCAGCAACGCCGCACAGCAGGCATTGGCGGCGATCATCGACTCTTCGATCATGCGGTTGGCGATGCGCCGCTCTTCGGTGCGGATCGCCAGCACGTTGCCGGCCTTGTCCAGGTCGAAGACATAGTCGGGACGGTCCTTGAACACCAGGGCGTGCTCCTGACGCCAGGCGGTGCGTGCCTCGGTCAGATCGCGGAGGGCCTTGAGCTGTTCACCGATGGTGTCGTCGGGTGCCCAGTCGCCCCGGCCTTCGAGCCAGTCAGAGACGTTGTCGTAGACCAGGCGAGCCTGTGAACGCGCGGTGGCAGCGAAGAACTGATAGTCACCGAGGCTGCCATCGGCGTTGACGTCCAGGCGACAGGCCAGCACCGGGCGCTCCTGGCCCTCGTGCAGCGAGCACAGATCGTCGGCCAGCTGCTCGGGCAGCATGGTGACGTTCTGGCCCGGCAGGTAGACGGTGAAGGCGCGGGTGCGGGCCTCGAGGTCGGCGGCGTGGCCTTCCTCGACGTAGGCGGTGGGGTCGGCGATGGCCACCGACAGGCGCCAGCCGCCGTCCTCGCGGACCTCGACGCGCAAGGCGTCGTCCATGTCCCGGGTCTTCTCGCCATCGATGGTGAAGAAGGGCTCGGCGGTCAGGTCCTCTCGCTCCAGGCCTTCGTCGCGCAGCGGCCAGTCGTTGCCGGCGTCGGGGCATTCCTGCTCGAGGGCGTGGCGGGCCAGGGTGACGCGCCAGGGCACTGCGGGATCATCGGTCTTGGCCACCAGCTCGTCGATCTGGGTAAAGAAGGCGCGATCGTCGGGCTTGAGCGGGTGGCGCACCAGACGCGCCACTACCCAGTCGCCGTCACCGATGGCGTCTTCCTCGAGGCTGCGCTTGATGCGTGCCTTCATGGCGGTCTTGATCGACGGGTGATCAGGCACCACCGCCAGGCGCCCATCGCGCTTCTGCACCCGGGCAACGAAGCGCTGCATGTTGCTCTCGATCAGGGTGTCGGGTTCCACCGACTTGCGCTCGCCTTCCTCGTGCAGCACTGCCTCGACGCGGTCGCCGTGCAGCACCTTCTTCATGGCGGGGGGCGGCACGAAATAGGACGCACCGTCCTCGCACTCGAGGAAGCCGAAGCCCTTTTCGGTGGCTTTGATGACACCCGTGACGCGGGGGGTGTTATCGCGGATCTGTTGCTTGAGCTGAGCCAGCAAGGCGTTGTTCTGCAGCATGGTCACGATCGAGTGGCGGGAATAAGGGGGCCACTATACGGATTGTTGCAGCCCCGGCCAAACCCCGTGGAGCCCGAGGCCACAAATCAAGGGGTTGGAAACGGTATCCGGCAAAATTTCACCGCTTCCTGCGCGGCATCCTTGCTACGCCTCCTTTCGCTCCCGTGGGAATACCTCGGTAGAGGAGTTGAGGGGGGCGTGTGGGTCGCCGTGAAATGCACAGTCAGGGTTCGACCAATGTGGTATTAGATTGGTATTCAATTGGTCTCTATGTGGAGCTATAGTGGTTATCACCAAGCTCCCAGGGACCACGCCGCCATGGATTCACGATTCGAGCACCTGCACCTCGACGCCTCGCTTGCCACGCCGCTGTACCGCCAGCTGGCCAACGGCCTGGAGGCGGCCATCCGCAGTGGCAGCTGGCGCGCCGGAGAGGCGCTGCCGTCGGAACGCAACCTGGCCGAGGCGTTGGCGGTGTCACGCATCACGGCGCGCAAGGCCCTCGACCAGCTGGAGGAAAGCGGCCTGATCCGACGCGACCGCGGCTCCGGCACCTTTATTCGCCCCAGCATGGATCAGCCGCTGACCCGGCTGGCGAGTTTCAGCGACATGCTGATCCAGCGGGGGTTTTCGCCGCGCTCCGAGTGGCTGAGACGCGAGCGCTGCCAGCCGAGCTCCGAGGAGAATCTGCGCCTGGGATTGTCGAGCAATGCCCAGGTGTCGCGACTCAAGCGTCTGCGTCTGGCCGATGACGTGGTGATGGCGGTGGAGGAGAGCTGCCTGCCGGTCACGGTGCTGCCGGACCCCATGGCGGTCGACGTCTCGCTGTATCAATGGCTCGAGCAGGCTGGTCGCCCCATCGTGCGTGCCCGTCAGCAGGTCACCGCGGTCAATGCCGACCCCGAACTCGCCGGGCTTGCCCAGGTGGCCGAAGGCCAGGCTCTGCTCAAGGTGACGCGGCTGGGCTACCTGGCCGACGACACCCCGGCGGAGCTGACCATCACCTACTGCCGTACCGACTACTACGACTTCACCGTCGAACTCGCCCGCTAGGAGACCGCCATGAGTACCGCTCCCACCCGCCTTGCCGGTAACGTGCTGACCCCCGAGGGCTGGCGCCTGGGTGAGATTCGGCTGGAACAGGGCCGGATCGCCGCCATCGAGGGCTCCCCCGTGGACCCCTCTACCAATGATGCCCCTCGGCTGATCCCCGGCTTCGTCGACCTGCACGTGCATGGTGGTGGCGGAGCCGACGCCATGGAGGGGCGCGAGGCCGTCTCGACCCTCGCCCGCACTCACCTGCGGTTTGGCACCACCAGCCTGCTGGCGACCACCATGACCGCGCGCCCGGAAGAGGTGCGTGCGGTGCTGGGCGAGATCTCAGGCTATATGGAAGCCCCGGACCCCGCGGCTTCCCGGGTGCTCGGCGTACACCTCGAAGGGCCCTTCATCAATCCTGGCAAGCTCGGCGCCCAGCCGGCCCACGCCCAGGTCGCCAGCGTCGCCGAAATGGATGAACTGATGGCGTTGGCGCCCATCCTGCTGATCACCCTGGCACCGGAAATCAGCGGGCATGGCGAGGTGATCCGTCACCTCACCGACAAGGGCGTGCGCGTCCAGCTGGGCCATACCCTGGGCAGCTACGAAGAAGGTGTCGAGGCGCTGTCCCACGGCGCCTGCGGCTTTACCCACCTGTTCAACGCCATGACCGCGCTGCACCACCGCAAGCCGGGCATGGTCGGGGCGGCGCTGGCCCACGCCGAGTACGCCGAGATCATTCCCGATCTGCTGCATGTACATCCCGGCGCCATTCGCACCGCGCTGCGCTGCATTCCGCGGCTCTATGCGGTGACCGATTCCACCGCGGCGGCTGGCATGCCCGACGGCGACTACCGCCTGGGCGAGCAGAAGGTGACCAAGTGCCTGGGCGGCGTGCGTCTGGCCGACGGCACCCTGGCCGGCAGCACCCTGACCATGGATCAGGCGCTGCGCAACTTCGTCAGTGTCGGGCTCAGCCTGGCCGAGGCCTCGGATCGGCTGTCGCGCTTTCCCGCGGACTTCCTCGGGCGCCGTGACATCGGTCGCCTGGAGGCCGGGGCCCGCGCCGATATCGTGACCCTCGACCCCGAACTCACCCTTACCTCTGTCCATCTGGACGGTCGTCTTGTCTCTGGAGAATTCCATGTCACTCATGCTTGAAGAGGCGCTGAACGCGCCGGAACGCCTGCGCGGTCAGTTGACGCGTAACCAGACAGTGCTGCGGGAACTGGGTGATCGCCTGCGTGCCGAGCCGCCGACAGGCGCCGTCACCGTGGCCAGGGGCAGCTCTGATCACGCCGCCAGCTATCTCGCCTACCTGTGCATGCAGACCCGCGGCATTCCGGTGGCCTCGCTGCCGCCGTCACTGTCGACCCTGTCGCGTACGCCCTGGCGATTGGCCGGCCAGCTGTCCATCGCCATCTCCCAGTCGGGCCAGAGTCCCGACCTGGTGGCGAGCCAGGAGGCGCTGAAGCAGGGTGGCGCCACCACCATCGCACTGGTCAATACGCCGGAGTCACCACTGGGCCGGGCGAGCGATCTGGAAGTGCCGCTGTTTGCCGGTGAAGAGAAGAGTGTGGCGGCCACCAAGAGCTTCCTGGCGACCCTGTCCGCCGGTGCCCAGCTGATGGCGCACTGGAACGAGAGCGCCATGCTGCTGGGGGCGCTCAATGAGCTGCCCGACCGCCTCACCGACGCCGCCGCCCAGGACTGGAGCCCGGCGGTAGAAGCGCTCAAGGACGCCGATCGGCTGATGGTCATCGGCCGGGGTACCGGGCTTGGCATCGCCCAGGAGGCGGCGCTCAAGTTCAAGGAAACCTGCGCCATTCAGGCAGAGCCCTTCAGTGGCGCCGAGGTCAAGCACGGCCCCATGGCGCTGATCGAGCCAGGCTATCCGGTACTGGTGTTCGCCCCCCCCGGCGCCGAACAGCAGGGCTTGCTGGAGCTGGCCGAGTGGCTCGAGAGCGTGGGTGCCAAGGTGCTGCTGGCCGCCGACGACCGTGTGCCCAAGCGCCATCTGACATTGACCTCGGCGGGTCACGAGGCGCTGGAACCGGTGTCGGTGATCCAGAGCTTCTATCCGATGGTGGCCCGCCTGGCCGAGGCTCGCGGTATCGATCCGGATCAACCGAGGCACCTGCGCAAGGTGACCTGCACGCTCTAATCACTACGACAATCATACGGAGCCGATCATGACTTCCAGCAATGTCACTCTGGTGGCGCCGGTCAAGGGGGTGGTAGTCCCCCTGGCCGACGTGCCGGACCCGGTTTTTGCCGAGGGTACCCTCGGCCAGGGCATCGCCCTGGATCCCCTGGGCGGTTGCCTGCACGCGCCCTGCGCCGGCGAGGTGATTCAGTGTGCCCGTACCCATCACGCCTTCACCATCAAGAGCGACGAGGGCGTCGAGGTACTGGTTCATCTTGGCCTCGACACCGTCGCCCTCGAAGGCAAGGGCATCGAGCCCTGCGTCAGCCTGGGCCAGCGCATCGAGGCGGGCGAGCCGCTGTGCTACTTCGATGTAGATCAACTGGTATGCGAGGCGGTATCGCTGGTGACACCACTGGTGGTGCTGGATGCCGGAGGTCGTGAGTGGGTGTCGCTGGACCTGCGTGCCGGCGATATCGTCCAGCGCGGTGATCCGCTGGTGGTGCTGGGCCCCGAAAGGCTTGCCGATGATGTCACCGATGAAGAAGGCGGCGATGACCAGGCGCTGGAGCGCTCTCTGGTACTGGCGATCGAGTCAGGGTTGCACGCCCGGCCGGCGGCACGCCTGCGTGCCATCGCGCGTGATCACCAGGTGAGCCTGAGCCTGCTGCGCGACGCTCGCACGGCCAGTTCGGATAGTGTCAGCGCCCTGATGAACCTGGGGCTCGAGTGCGGTGACGAGGTGGTCATCAGAGTAAAGGGGCGTCAGGCCGACGCGGCCCTGGCGGCAGCGATGGCGCTGTTGACCACGCCGGAAGGGCATGGCCCAGGGCAGGCTGAGGCCGCCACATCATCGGCAGCGTCCAGCGTCGATCTGCCCGCCGGACAGCTCGCAGGTCTTGTCGCCAGCGCCGGGATCGCGACCGGTCCGCTGGCGACACTGTCGGTCAAGTTACCCGAGGTGCCGCTGGAAGGGCTGGGGCGCAAGCTGGAAAGTCCGCGTCTGAAAGAGGCGCTCGAACGCGTCGGGCGCCAGCTGGAAGCCGCCCGAGAGCGCGCCGAGCGCAGTGGCCAGACCGCCGAGGCGGAGGTGTTCGAGGCGCACCAGGCGTGGCTTGAAGACCCTGACCTGGTGGCCTCGTCGATCAGCCGCCTGGAAGAGGGACTAAGCCCTGGCCAGGCCTGGCGCGAGGCGCTGGATGCCGAGGCCGATCGGCTGCGGGCCACTGGTAACCCCATCCTGATCGGGCGGATCGCCGACCTGCGTGATCTGCAACGCCAGGTGATGCTGGAATTCAGCGAAGGCGAGGGCAGCGGGTTCGGTGATATCACCCCCGGCGCCATCGTCGTCGCAGAGGATCTGACACCGTCCACCTTCGTCGATCTCTGCGCCCTGGCGCCGGCAGGGATATGCCTGGCCGCCGGAGGCACCACCTCCCACGTGGCCATCATGGCCAGGGCCAGGGGAGTACCGTGCCTGGTCGCCATGGGCAGTGGCCTGCTGGAAGCAACCGAGTCTTGTCTGGATCGGGCGGTGGTGCTGGATGCCGACAACGGCCGGCTGGAACTCGAGCCCGACCAGGCGCGCCGCGATCAGGTGGTGGCGGACATCGCCGCCCGCCAGGCGCGCGCCGAGGAAGAACGCGCCGAGGCTCACCTGGAGGTGGTCACCCGGGACAACCGCATGGTCGAGGTGGCGGCCAATATCGGCAGCGCCGAGGAAGCCCGCCAGGCCAGCGACTGTGGCGCCGATGGTGTCGGCCTGATGCGCTCGGAATTTCTGTTTCTGGGGCGTGACGCAGCGCCGGACGAGGACGCCCAGCGCCAGGAGTACCAGGCCAGCGTCGATGCGCTGGGGTCCAGGCCGGTGATCATCCGAACCCTGGATATCGGCGCCGACAAGCAGTTGCCGTATCTCACCTTGCCCGCCGTTCCTAATCCGGCGCTGGGCGTGCGTGGCATGCGCCTGTGGCAGACCCAACCGGCCCTGCTGGACACCCAGTTGAAGGCCTTGCTCGGGGTCAAGCCCTTGCGTCATCTGCGCATCATGGTGCCTATGGTCAGCGATGCCAGCGAACTCGAGTGGGTGCGCGAACGCATGGAGGCGCTGGCCGCCGAGATGCGGCTGACCGAACTGCCGCTGCTCGGCGCCATGATCGAGGTGCCCAGCGCAGCGCTGTGCTCCGCCGCCATGGCCAAGGTCGCGGACTTCCTGTCGATCGGCACCAATGACCTGACCCAGTATGGCCTGGCCATGGACCGCGAGGATCCTCAGCTGGCGGCCCAGGCCGACGTGCTGCATCCCGGAGTGCTGCGGCTGATCCAGGCGACCCTGTCGGGCACCGCCAACCGCTGCCCGGTGGGGGTGTGTGGCGCCGCGGCGGGAGACGACCTGGCCGGCCCGCTGCTGGTCGCCATGGGCGTGTCGGAATTGTCGGTGGAGCCGTCGCGTATCGCTTCGGTCAAGGCCCGCCTGCGCAGGCTTGATGCCGCCGTGATCGCGCGTGAAATCGACACCCTGCTGGCGATGCCCGATGCGGCCTCGGTGCGCAAGGCTCTGGCACCGCTGGTGGACGCCGCCCTCGACGTCGAACCCACACCCGAGAGGATCCTGACATGACCACCTCCTTTGGTTCACGCCTGATGGCGGCGCTTCAGCTGCTCGGGCGCTCCTTGATGCTGCCGATCGCGGTACTGCCGGTGGCCGGCCTGCTGCTGCGCCTGGGCCAGCCGGACCTGCTGGACATCGCCTTCGTCGCCAGCGCCGGTCAGGCGATCTTCGCCAACCTGGCGCTGATCTTCGCCATCGGTCTCGCCGTCGGCTTTGCCGACGACAGCAATGGCGCGGCGGGGCTCGCCGGGGTGATCGGCTATCTGGTGCTGGACGCGGTGCTGCAAAGCCTCAACCCCGAGATCGACATGGGGGTGCTGGCCGGCATCATCATGGGTACCGTGGCCGGGCTTCTGTACAACCGCTTCAAGGCGATAAAACTGCCCGACTATCTGGCCTTCTTCGGCGGACGGCGCTTCGTGCCCATCGCCACCGGCCTTGCCGGGGTGGTGCTGGGGATCGCCTTCGGCTGGGGCTGGCCGCCGATCCAGCACGCCATCGACACCCTGGGACACTGGCTGATCGACGCCGGCGCCTTTGGCAAGTTCGTCTATGGTGCGCTCAATCGACTGCTGATCGTCACCGGCCTGCACCACGTGCTCAACAGCTTTGTGTGGTTCGTGTTCGGCAGCTTCGGCGACGCTACCGGTGACCTCAATCGCTTCTTCGCCGGTGACCCGGCGGCGGGTGGTTTCATGGCCGGCTTCTTCCCGGTGATGATGTTCGGTCTGCCGGCGGCGGCACTGGCCATGTACCACACCGCAGACAAGGGCCGTCGCGCCCAGGTCGGCGGGCTCTTGATGTCGCTGGCGCTGACCGCCTTCCTGACCGGGGTGACCGAACCGATCGAGTTCACCTTCATGTTCCTGGCGCCGCTGTTGTACGCCTTCCACGCGCTGATGACCGGGCTGAGCATGGCGATCATGCAGTGGCTCGACGTCAAGCTTGGCTTCACCTTCTCGGCCGGCGCCTTCGACTACGCCCTGTCCTACGGTCTGTCCACCAACGGCTGGCTGATGCTGCCGGTGGGGCTGGCGATCGGTAGCGTCTACTACGTGCTGTTCCGGTGGGCGATCGTACGCTTCGATCTGCCGACGCCAGGGCGTGAGCCGATGGACGAGGGCGTCAAGGTACAGGCCGAGGACCTGGGCGAGCGAGGGCCGGCCTTCGTCACGGCGCTCGGCGGTGCCGCCAACCTCGAGGCCGTCGGTGCCTGCACCACACGCCTGCGACTGGTGCTCAAGGAGCCGGAGCAGATCGACGAGCCGGCACTCAAGGCGCTGGGCTCGCGTGGCATCATGCGCCTCGGCGGAGGTGGCATCCAGGTCATCCTGGGCCCCATCGCCGACAGCGTGTCCGATGAGATTCGCGCCGCCATGGCTGCCGAGGGGCAGACCCCGCCGGTGGGCGCCGACCCCGCACCTATCGCCACCGGCGTCCCCAGGGTGGTGAGCGCCAAGAGTCTCAATGACGAGCAGATAGACTCCTGGACCAAGGCGCTGGGTGGCTCGGACAACGTTCGCGCGCTGGAAGCCCGGGCGGCGACCCGTCTGCGCCTGGAGGTCGGCAGCGACGGTGCGCTGGACGAGCAGGCGCTGGCGCAGCTGGGTTGTCACGGCGTGATGCGAGTAGCCGATGGCGTCTGGCACCTCGTGGTGGGCAAGGACGCCGAGGCCCTGGCCGGTGGTCTGCACCAGGCTGGGCTGGCAGCCCGCTGAGTGGTAGCCCGCTGAGTGGCAGCCCGCTGGGTGGCAGGTGGCGAGTGTGATGCGCCCGCCACCTGCGGTCATCTCGCCTTACCGCCAGCGGCGGCACACTTCAGGGTGTGCCGCCGCTGGCGTTCTACGCCTGGCCATCTGGTGTAGACTTCCCCGTTCCCCCTGAAGACCCGGAGTCGCCATGCTGCCTCACCTGATCGTGTCCGACCTCGACGGTACCCTGCTGGGTGCCAACCATGACCTGGCCGAGCTGACCGTCGAGACCCTGCGTCGACTGGCCACCGATGGCCACTGCATCGCCCTGGCCTCGGGCCGTCATCATCGCGACATGATCGGCTTTCGCGATCGCCTGGGGGTGGACGCTCATATCATCTCCAGCAACGGCGCCTGGACACTGGACCCGAACGACCGCTGCGTGCGGTCGGCGCACCTCGCCCCGGAGCTGGTCGAGGCGCTGATCCAGCTGCCGCGTCATCCCGACGTACGCCTCAACATGTACCGCGACGAGGCCTGGGTGATCGATGATCACGCCCCGGGCCTGCTGTCGCTGCACGAGGCCACCGGCTTTGGCTACCGGGTAGAGGGACCGGGAGAGATGGACGTCCAGGGGGTCGGCAAGGTGCTCTATATCGGTGACCCCAGTCTGCTCGCCGACATCGAAGCCGGCGCCCGGGAGGCGGCAGGCGAGGCGCTTCACATCACCTACTCGATGAGTCATTCGCTGGAGATCATGGCCGCCGGGGTCAACAAGGGCACCGCCGTCTCGGCACTGCTTGACGACCTCGGCATCCCCGCCACCCGTTGCCTGGCCTTCGGCGACAACCTCAATGATCTGGAGATGCTGGCGCTGGCCGGCGAGGCCCAGGTGATGGCCAACGCCCATCCCAGGCTGGCCGAGGACCTGCCCGAGGCCCGCGTGATCGGTCACCACGCCGAGGCAGCGGTGGCCCAGCACCTGCGGCAGCGGTTTGGACTGGACGGCTGACGGGGCGGTCGAGGCAAAGGCAGCGCGCTACACTGAGGCCACACTTGGGGCAGTGGTGGGGCGGCGGGCTAGGGCTTGTCTGAAAAGTGCCTGCGCTCGGTAATACGGCGTTAAAAATCGGCTGGTGCGCCAGCCCGGTCAAAATGCTCATTTACACCCCGTAAACTGCGCTTTCTCACCGATTTTTGCCTTGTCTAACCTTCGCTCGTCGACTTTTCGGACAGCGCCTAGCGCCGTCATACCGAGGTCTTGCATCCCCTGTAACAGGAGGCAGTGATGAACGGATTTGACCCGATGTTTCTCGATCGCCATGTGCGCGACACCATGGCGTTCTATCATCCGCGGGCGATCGATCCGCACGGCGGTTTCTTCCAGTATTTTCGTGACGATGGCCACATCGTCGACGCCGGCCATCGGCACCTGGTTTCGAGTACGCGTTTCGTGGTGACCTACGCTCGCTTTGCTCGCCAGACCGGCAATCCCGAGTATCTGCACTGGGCCCGCCATGGTCTGGCCTATCTCGAAAAGGCCCACTTCCAGACGCGCCATCAGGGCTACGCCTGGACCCTGCGCGATGGAAAGGTCGAAGACCCCACCCATCACTGTTACGGCCTGGCCTTCGTGTTGCTGGCCTACGCCGAGGCCTATCGCGCCGGCATCGATGAAGCCTACGAGGGTATCGGTCGGGTACACGCCATGCTCGACAAGCGCTTCTGGGAACCCCAGTGGCAGCGCTTCGCCGATGAAGCAGATGAGCACTGGAATCTCAGCGACTATCGCGGCCAGAACGCCAACATGCATGGTTGTGAGTCGCTGATCGCCGCCTTCGAGGCCACCGGCGAGACCCCCTATCTGGACCAGGCCATGGCCATCGCCCGCGCGATCACCAAGGCCAGCGATGACCATCCCCATGGCTGGATCTGGGAGCACTACAACCGCCAGTGGCAGCGCGACTTCGACTACAACCGCGACGATCCCAAGCATCTGTTCCGTCCCTGGGGCTATCAGGTGGGCCACCAGACCGAATGGGCCAAGCTGCTGGTGCTGCTGGCACGCTATCGCGATGATGCCTGGTTGATCTCCACCGCCGAGCGGTTGTTCTCGAGCGCCTGCGAAGCGGGCTGGGACAGGACCCATGGCGGCCTGGTCTATGGCCTGGATCTCGACGGGCAGGTATGTGACGGCGACAAGTACTTCTGGGTCCAGGCGGAGAGCTTCGCCGCGGCCGCCGTGCTCTGGGAGGTCACTGGCAAGGCCAGCTATCGACGCTGGTACCAGCGGCTGTGGGACTACAGTTGGCAGCACATGATCGACCACCACCATGGCGCCTGGGTGCGTATCCTGACGCCGGACAATCGTCGTTACGACAACCTGAAGAGCCCTGCCGGCAAGGTCGACTACCACACCATGGGCGCCTGTCAGGAAGTCATGGAAGTGCTCGAGCGGCTGGATCGTTAGGCATCTGTCATCGGCGCCGGCCGATGCCATGTCATTGCCGGCGCTCCACACCGTCCTGGGCCGTCAGGCGTCCTTCTTCGGTGCCTCCATGCGCCTGAGCTGGCGCCACAGATCGCGGCGCAGGTCCGCCACTCGGGGGCGCTCGTCAGGGTCGAAGGCCAGCGGGCGCACCAGACGCTGGGTGCGCAGTCCCAGACGTGCCCCCAGCAGCCCCACGCCGAGGCCCTGGGCGGCGCGGGTGGACAGCCGCCCGGCCAGGTCCAGCGACAGCATCTGCATGCTGGCGTCGGCGGCAAGCTCGGTGGCGCCGGCGAAGGCCATCTGATAGAGCACGCTGCGCAGCAGGCGTACCCGGGCGGCGTAGCCCAGTTCCAATCCGTAGAGTCGGCACAGGCGATCGATCATCGCCAGGTGGCGCCAGGCCACCAGCGCCATGTCGACCAGGGTCAGCGGGCTGACCGCCACCATCACGGCGGTTTCTCCGCTCATGCGCGAGATCAGCCGGCGCGCCTCTCGGTCACGGGGGGCGAGCAGATGGTGGGCCACCAGCGCCTGCAGGTCACGGCCGTCATGGTGGTCTTCACGGGCGGCCTCGAAGGCCAGCCAATGGGGATCGTCGTCGCCGAGGGCCAGCTGATGCTTGAGCCGTCTGACCATGGACAGTGCGTCCCTGGGGGAGCGCGACGGTAATTCGGCCAGGGATTCACGCAACTGGTCGTGGCGCTTGAGGCGCCTGAGGCGAAACAGCTCCCGACTCAGGGCGAGCCCGCCAAGGCCGATGGTGGCAAGTCCCAGCAGTTGCCAGCCGGTGGCGATCAGGTCACCGCTGGCCAGGGTAGCGGGGACCCCGGTCACCAGTTCGGCGCCGCCCAGTCCCACCGCCGCTCCCAGTACTGCGATCAGGCCCCAGCGGCGCTTGCGTGGGCGTCCCAGAGAGCCCTCGAGGTCGACCTTGGTATCGGTTTCCGGCGCCTCGGCTGGGGTTAGCGCTCGGCTATCCAGGTGATCGTCGAAGCGCAGGCCCGGACGCGGGTCACTGAAGGTGGTGTTGTCGACGCCGGCAGCGGAGGGCGCATCGTCGTCATCGGCGAAGCGTACCGCAGGGCGCGGGTCGTCACGGCTATCTCGAGTCATGCGAGCTTGTCTCCAATCAGCCAGTCCAGCGCCAGGTCCATGCGAATATGGGGCAGCGCACCGGTGGTCGAGGGCTGAGGGCGGAAGGCGGTGAAATCGAACCCCTGGCGATCCCAGAAGGCTGGGTCAGGCAGGCGGCTGGGCACCTCGCCGGGGAAGGCCAGCAAGGGCTCGCCTTCCAGGGTGACGCCCTTGAGCGCAGGGGATTTCCTGCCCTGGTGGGTGACCTCGCGGGCCTCGGTGGCGCGAATGGCCGCCAGCGACATGGCCTTGACCGGAATATTGGCGTACTTGAGGTTCTTCAGTGGTTCGGCCAGCAGCGCCTCGAGCAGCCCGACCAGGCGGGCATGCTGTTCCGGGGTCACGTGGTCGGCCTTGGTGGCGGCGATGGCGAGGCGGTCGATGCGTGGCGTGAACAGCCGCGAGAACAGGCTGCGCTGGCCGTAGTTGAAGCTCTGCATCAGACGATGGAGCGCCTTGGACAGATCCTCGAAGCGTTCCGGCCCGGCATTCAGTGCCCCCAGCACGTCCACCAGCACGATCTGGCGATCGAAGCGCCGGAAGTGCTCGCGGTAGAACGGCTTGACGATATGTTGCTGGTAGTAGCTGAAACGTCGGGCCAGGGTACGGTAGACGCTGGTCTCGGGCAGCCGTTCGAGCTCGTCGGGCGATGCCTGCTCCAGCCCCGGCAGGGGGAAGAACTGCAGCACCGGGGCGCCGGACAGCTCCCCCGGCAGCAGAAAACGGCCGGGCTGAAGGTCGGAGAAGCCGGCCTCCCTGGCGGCGCGCAGGCCTTCGGCGTAGCGCTCGCTGATCTCCGCCAGGCGGGCCTCGTCGGCCTCGTCGTCGAGCCGAAGTTCACGCACCGCGCTTTCCCAGTCGGCCAGCATGGCGCGCCTTGCTGGCCCCGCCGCGTCCCACTGGGCGAGGCTCCAGCTCAGGAAGTCGTGGTCCAGCAGCGGCAGGTCGAGCAGCCACTCGCCAGGATAATCGAACAGGTCCAGGGTCAACTCGGCGGTATCGGGTCGCAACCACTGCTGGCGACCAGGGCGATAGCGAATCTTCAGGCGTAACTCGCTGATGCCACGGGTGGGCTGGGGCCACTCGGGAGGCGTGCTCTCGAGGCTGGCGCGGGCTCGGTCGAAGGGAAACCTGGGGACCGCGAGATCCTGCTGGGAAACCCGCTGGGCGCCCAGCAGGCGCCCCTCGCGGCTGGCCGAGAGCAGGTCGAGCCGCGCCTCGAGCCCGGCGTGACGCAACTGGTCCACCAGGGAGGTCAAGAATGCCGTCTTGCCGGCCCGAGATAGCCCGGTCACCGCCAGACGCAACTGGCGGTCTCGGCCGCGCTCGATCAGGTCCATCAGATCACGGGTCAGGTCCGTTGGCATTGCCACTCCGTCGGTGAAAGTTATTCCTTAATCTGGGGGCGACCGGCGTCAAAGGCAAGACGCTGCGCCGCGATCAGTATCAGCGGCAGGGCAGCCATCGGCAACAGCCACAGATTGAGCGTCTGCCAGCCAAGCCACTGGATCAGCGGGCCGGCCGCCAGGGCGGTGATCGCCGCAGTGGAAAACACCAGGAACTCATTGGCGGCCTGAACACGGGCCTTTTCTGCGGGCAGGTGACACTCGGTCAGAAGGCCAGTGGCCGGCAGAAAGGTAAAGTTCCAGCCCAGTCCCAGCAGGATCAAGGTGACATTGAAGCCCGCCAGGCTGGAGGGTGCCAGGGCGCTGAGGGCACTGGCGCAAAGCAGCACACAACCCAGCGCGATCATGCGTGTCGTGCCGAACCGCTGGGTCAGTTGGCCGGTGAAGAACGAGGGCGCGAACATCGCCAGCACATGCCACTGAATCGTCATCGAGACGTGGTGAAAGGCGTGGCCATCGGAGGCCATGGCCAGGGGGGTAGCGGTCATGGCCAGGTTCATCACGCCGTAGCCGATCATGGCGGCGAGTACCGCAAGCCAAAGCTTGGGCTGTGCCAGCAGCTCCCCGAGCGGACGTCTCTTGCCATGACGGGTGCTCGGGTCCAGCGGGGGCAAAGGTACCACCAGCAACAGGGCCAGAGCGATGAGGTAGAGCGCTCCCAGGCCGACAAAGCTTCCGAGAAAGGGCGTCGTGACGGCGTCCTGACTGATACGTGCAAGCCAGGGGCCGAAGAAGGCGGCCAGCACACCACCGCCCATGACCAGACCGATGGCCCTGTCCCTGGCGCCGCTCGGGGCCAGCTCGATCGCCGCGAAGCGATAGAGCTGACCGAAACCGATGCCCACGCCGATCGCCATGGTCGCCACGGCGAAGGCGGCGAAGTGATTGGCCAGCAACGCCAGGTAGGCGGCTACCGTGCCGGCGAAGCCGATCAGGTTGCCGATCACGAAGCCTCGCTTGCGCCCCAATCGGCCCATGATCAAGGAGGCCGGCAGGGTGGCGAGCATCAACCCTAGCCACTGAGTCGCCACCGGCAGGGTGGACAGCCAGGGCGAGGGCGCCAGGCTCTGGCCGATCAGCGGCGAGACGGCGATCAACAGAATGTTGCCGCTCACCAGCAGCGCCTGACACAGCGACAGCAGAAGCACTCCGCCGGGGAGGCGGGATGAAGTCACAGGGGGCATGGCGGAGTCTCCGGTAATGAAGGTCGTGGATAAAAAAGACTGAGGCGGTAGCTCAGCGATGGTTCGCTGAATCGGCGCCGAAGCGCGCACGGTAGACCGATGGCGAAACGCCATAGTGGCGATGGAACTGGCGTCTCAGTTGTTCGCTGGTGCCCAGGTGCCAACGTGAAGCGAGGCGTTCCAGCGAGGTTTCGCCACGCACCAGTTCGCGCCGAGCCGCCTCCAGGCGCAGTCCGGTGAGGTACTCGCCGGGACTGGTGTCCAGGTGGTGGCGAAACAGCCGGGTCAGGTGGCGTGGGGTGATCTTCAGGCTGTCGGCCATGCTCTCCAGATCGAAGGCGCCGCCGGGGTCGGCGTGCAGTCGATCGATCAAGGGGCGCAGGCGGGGGCCGCAACGATGCTGGCGCGACAGCAGTTCGCTGAACTGGGACTGGCCGCCGGGGCGATGGAGGAACATCACCAGTTCGCGGGCCACCGCTGCGGCGGCTTCAGCGCCCAGATCACTCTCGACCAGCGACAGCGCCAGGTCGATGCCGGCGGTGACCCCGGCGCTGGTGTAGCGCCCGCCGTCATGGACGTAGAGCGCATCGGCCTGGACCCTTACCTGTGGAAAGTCGTCGGCAAGCCGTCGACAGTGACGCCAGTGGGTGGTGGCGCTGCGTCCGTCAAGCAGGCCCGCATCGGCCAGCAGGAAGGCGCCAGTGCAGACGGCGCCCAGGCGCCCGAGGTGCGGCGCCACCCGCGTCAGTCGTTCGCGCCAGCGCTGTTGCTGGCACTGGACGAAGACGCCGTGGCCTCCGGCGATGAGCAGGGTGGTCAGGTCGCGGCCGTTGCCGCCAGCATCGGGGGGCTTGTCGAGTTCGCTCTCCCACTCTTCCCAGTCAAGATCCGGCAGTAGTCGCAGACCGCCGTTGGTGACCAGTTCGCTCGCACTTCGGCCGATCAGACGTAGCCGGTAGGCAGGCTTGCCCAGCACGTCGTTGGCGCTGGCGAAGACCTGCCAGGGGCCGCTGACGTCGAGCATCTGACAGTCGGGGTAGGCCAGCAGGGCGACGTCTCGAGTCGTGGTCACGATGGGGGCTCCAGAGAAGGGGGGGGGCGCACCTGACAACGGCGCGACAGCGAATCTCTGGAGTCTGGGGGAGGTCAGGAATGTCGGCAAGGACCATTACCCCACCGATATGGACATACGGTGTCCACAACGACGACGCCCCGCCTTGACAGGGCGGGGCGTCGCGGTCAGAGCAGACCGTGGTGACGGTCAGGTTCTGGTCCGTCGGAGATCGGGAGCATCAGCCGGCAAAGGCCAGGTAGATGGCGATGACCAGGATCACCAGCACGATGCCCGCCGGCACGGCGCCCTTCCAGGGCGTCAGGTCGACGGCGCCCACGTCTTCCTGCTTCCAGGCCTCGGCGCGCGGGCGCAGCTTGCCGATCACCAGCATCAATGCGACCAGCAGCACGAACACCAGGGCGACGAAGTGGAACTCGTGCATGATCACCGGCAGCTTGTTGAAGGGCGGGATGAAGTAGCCACAGAAGATGGCCAGACAGCCACCCACAAGGGCGATCTTGGCCGCCATGGGGGGCACACGACGGGTCAGCAGGCCGACCACCACCACCGCCAGGATGGGGATGAAATAGATGGCGTTCATCTTCTGCAGGTAGCCGAACAGGCTTTCCTGACCGGCCAGCAGCGGCGCGATGATCATCGCGGAGATGGCCATGATCCAGCCGAACACCTGGCTCGACTTGACCACCTGAGCCTCGGTGGCGTCCTTCTTCAGTACCGCCTTGTAGAGGCCCAGACTGAACAGGGTGGTGGTGGAGTTCAGCGCCGAGTTGAAGGAGGACAGGATGGCGCCGACCATCACCGCGGCGAAGAAGCCGGTGAGTGGCGCCGGCAGCACGTTGAACACCAGGTGGCCGTAGGCCGCGTCAGCCTTGACGCCCTGATCGGCGTACAGGTGGTAGGCGATGATGCCCGGCAGGACCAGGTACAGGGGCCCCAGCAGCTTGAAGAAGCCGGTCAGCAGCACGCCCTTCTGGCCCTCGGCCAGGTTCTTGGCGGCGAAGGTCCGCTGGATGATCTGTTGGTTGGTGGTCCAGTAGAAGACGTTGATCAGGAAGACGCCGGTGAACAGGGTGAAGAAGGGGACGCTCTGTTCGCTGCCACCGATGGAGTTCATCTTGTCGGGGTTGGATTCCTTGAGGATCTCCCAGCCGGCGAGCACACCGCCGCTGTCGCTGACCGCCTGAAGGCCGAAGTAGACGATCACGAAGCCACCGATCAACAGGCCGACGCCATTGAGGGTATCCGACACGGCAACGGTGCGCAGGCCCCCGAACAGGGCATAGATGGAGCCGATGATGCCGACGATCCACACCGTCAGCCACAGCAGGGTGGTGCTGGATTCGATGCCGGTGAGCCCGGACAGGTCGAGCATGCCCTGCAGACCGATGGCGCCGGAGTAGAGGATGATCGGCAGCAGTACCACCGCGTAGGCGATCAGGAAGATCACGTTGGTGATCAGCTGGGTGCCCTTGTCGAAGCGAATCTCCAGCAGCTGGGGCAGGGTGGCGATGCCGCTTTTCAGAAAGCGCGGCAGGAAGAACAGCGCCAGCGCCACCAGCGCCATGACCGCCACCACCTCCCAGGCCATCACGCTGAGGCCATCGGTGAAGGCGGAGCCGTTGAGGCCGACCATCTGCTCGGTGGACAGGTTGGTCATCAACAGCGAGCCGGCGATCAGCGGGAAGGTCAGGCTGCGTCCCGCCAGGAAGAAGCCGCTGGTGCTTGAATGGTCGTCACGGCGGGTGATGCGCCAGGTGATGAAGGCGACCAGTCCTGTAAAGAACAGGAAGGACGCGAAGGTGAGTAGGGGCATGGTGTCATCCTTGCGGTCGTTGTCCGGTGCGGCATGGTCGTGAGCCACCTCCCAAAGGGGGCATGGCGATTACCGCACTTGGGTCGATGTCCGTGCCGAGCGCCAGCTGGCAGGCCAGTGGCGCCGACACCCAGGAAGTATCTTTGCAGCGCTTGCGTCATCCTGCCCGCTGCAGTGCATCTTTTGGCGCTGAAGCAGCGCGGGTTCGCGCAGTGTCGCATTGACGTCAAGTCGGTGGAAATTCCGAAAGTCTTCGTCTTTTTCCAGAAAGACGTCGAACTTAAAGGATTAAGTTAACCGACGGTTGCGTATTCCAACTACGTGATCGCAAGTCTAATCGGCTCGCCGTGGCGAGCCATACGTCTTTTGTCGCAGCGGGTCAGTTTGGCGGAGCTGCTGAAATCGGCACAGGCTCGATGATGCCGAACAGTTGCAGCAGTGTCGGCGTTGCCGCGATGATAAAGCCGCACAGGGCCAGTGCACGACCGGGCCATCGGCGCTGCGGGTGGCGTGCCAGGTGAAGGCCGAGCAGGCAGACCAGCAAGCCCGTGAGATGAAACACCACGGCGAGCGATCGAAGCAGTTCAAACGAGGTCATGGGCTGTCCCTGGGCATCCTGTGGCAGAGGGGCGACGTGGCGGAATCCGCGAGCGAAAGGGCGCGGCCGCCTGGGTCACAAGCGAGCGAAGGGGAGTCTGCCATGACCGACAGGGTGGTGCGAGCCGACGAAGTGATCGAGTTCTGGTTTCAGACGCTGACACCAAAACAGTGGTTTGCCAAGGATGATGCGCTGGATGGCCGTATCCGCCATGACTTCGGTGCGACCCTGGCGGCGGCGGCCGCCGGCGAGACCTGGCAGTGGCGTACCTCGGCCCGCGGGCGGCTGGCGGAAATCCTGGTGCTCGATCAGTTCTCTCGCAACATCTACCGCGGCGAGCCGCGAGCCTTCGCCTGTGACGGTCAGGCCCTGGTACTGGCCCAGGAGGCGGTGTCCCAGCGCGCAGATCGGGTGCTCGATCCTCCCTGGCGAGCCTTCCTGTACATGCCCTATATGCACAGCGAGTCGTTGCGTGTGCACGACGAGGCGCTGCGCCTGTTCGACCAACCGGGACTCGAGCACAACCTGCACCACGAACATCGCCACCGCGAGGTACTGGTGCGTTTTGGTCGTTATCCTCAGCGCAATGAGGCGCTGGGACGAGCGTCCACCGCCGAGGAGCTGGCCTTTCTTGCCCAGCCCGGCAACCGATTCTAGTCGCGACGAAGGGGCTGTCATCGGCGCTGACCCAGCGTCACCGGACGGCATTCGTGCTGTCGCGTCTCACATTACGTGACATATCCCTACTTTCGTATGCATTGATGTAATGGTATAGCTGTGAGCGGTGAAGATCGTCCGCGGGCGATCGACGCGGCACCTCGCGCCCTGGTCAAGGGATTTGGTCGAAGGAGCGAGGGTGAATGATTCGCAAGTTTCCATTCAGTGACGAAAGGAGAACGCAATGAGCTTTATCGCGTGGTTGATCATCGGTGGTCTGGCGGGCTGGATCGCGGGCAACATCATGCGTGGCGGCGGCTTCGGCCTGCTCGGCAACATCGGCGTCGGCGTGGTGGGTGCCCTGATTGGCGGCCTGCTGTTCAGCCTGGTGGGGCTGTCCAGCGGCGGCTTTATCGGTTCACTGGTCACAGCGGTGGTGGGTGCCGTGGTGCTGCTGTGGGGTGTGGGCAAGCTACGCGGTTAGCGCGCTCTGATCAGCGACCGAATGGCGGCGACTCGCCGTCATCGCAAGGGGCCCGGTGCACTGCACCGGGCCCTTGTCGTAGGTGGCCCCTGCCAGGGGCCTGATGCACCGCTCAGCCGGCGCGCTGGGCCGGGTCCGGCAGGGTCGGGAAGCGCGGCGGATGTGCCTCGAGAAAGGCGTGGCAGGCGCGCAGTACCCGGGCGTCGTCGAACTTGCCGCCGGCCAGCTGGAAACCCACCGGCAGGCCACGGTCGGTGAAACCGCAGGGTACCGAGGCGGCCGGCTGCTGGCTCAGGTTGAAGGGGTAGGAGAACGGCGCCCACTCCTCCCAGTCGCGCATCTGGCTACCCGGCGGCACCTGGTGGTTGATCTCGAAGGGGCTGATCGGCACCGAGGGCGTCATCAGCAGGTGGTAGTCCTGGTTGAACTGCTCAAGACGCATGGTCAGCTCGGCTCGGGCCGCCTGGGCGCGAAACAGCTCCACGGCCTTCCACTCTTCTGCACGCAGGGCGTTCTCGTAGAGGCCGGGGTCCAGCTTGGCGCGTTCGCTGTCGCTGAGCTGCGAGACCATCTCCAGCGAGGCGGTGAACCACAGCCGCTGAAAGATCCATAGCGGCGAGGGCAGCTCTGGATCCACCTCGCAGATCTCCGCGCCCAGATCGCGCATGCGATCCGCCGCTTCTCTGACCCGTGTGGCGACCTGAGGGTCCACCTCGGCGAAGCCCAGATCGGTGGAAAAGGCGATGCGCAGTCCCTCGAGCCCCTTGCCGATATCCTGGCCCCAGTCCTCCGGCTGGCCCCGGGTGGCGTAGGGATCGACATAGTCGTAGCGGCCAATGACATTGAGCATCGCCACGGCGTCGTCGACGCTGCGGGCGATGGGCCCGATATGGGACAGCGTCGGTTCTTCCGCCGGCGGCCACTGGGGCGTCCAGCCGAAGGTCGGCTTGAAGCCGAACACCCCGCAGAAGGCGGCAGGAATGCGGATCGAGCCGCCGGAGTCGCCGCCCTGGTGCAACACCCCCATGTTGAGGGCCGCTGCGGCGGCAGCACCGCCGGACGAGCCTCCCGCGGTCAGGCGGGTATCCCAGGGGTTGCAGGTGGCGCCGAACACCCGATTGTCGGTGACCGCCTTCCAGCCGTCTTCCGGGGTGTTGGTCTTGCCCAGCAGGATGGCGCCGGCCTCTCTCAGGCGTTTCGCCGGTGGCGCGTCGGCATCGCAGGGCTCGCTTGAACCCAGCAGCGAGCCGTTGGACGTCGGCATGCCGGCCACGTTGGTCAGATCCTTGAGCGAGACCGGAACACCGTCGATCGGACTCAGCGGCTTGCCCTGGCCCCAGCGACGTGCCGACGCCTTGGCCGCCTTTTCGGCACCCTCGGCGTCGACGTAGGTGTAGGCATTGACGGCGTCGTTGAAGCGCTCGATGCGCGCAAGCGCCGCCCGGGTGGCTTCCAGGGGGGAGGCGTCGCCACTGCGATAGTGCTCCGTCAGCGCGGCAACGCCCAGAATGCCCAGTTCGTCCTCTTGCATGGTCGGGTCCCTCGCGTCCATGGATGGACCCTTACCCTAGCTTGATTCGGCATAGTTTTGCCAACCCCCACAAACGACGACGCCACCGGCGGGGCCGGTGGCGTCATCGGCTGACGGCTCAGGCCGTCAAGGCTTCACGATCAGGCGGTGGCGGTGGCTTCGCTGCCGACCAGGGCCTTGAGGTTCTGCTCGACGATGTCCAGGCCTTCCTCGAGTACCTTGTCCTCGATGGTGACCGGCATCAAGAAGCGGATGGTGTTGCCGAACATGCCGCAGGACAGCAGGATCAGGCCCTGCTCCCGGGCGCGCTTGCACAGGGCTGCGGCGAGATCCGGAGCCGGCTGACCGTCCTTGCCGTTGAGTTCAAAGGCAGCCATGGAACCCAGGTTGCGCGGGTGGACCACGGCGTCGAAGTCGCTCGCCCACTGGGCAAAACGCTTGGCCAGCTTGTCGCCCAGCGCCTGGCTCTTGGCCAGGATGTCCTCTTCCTCGAACACCTCCATCACCGCCAGGGTCGCGGCGCAGGACACCGGGCTGCCGGAGTAGGTGCCGCCCAGCGAGTTGCCGCCAGAGGCGTCCATGTGCTCGGCGGTGCCGACTACGGCGGAGATCGGCATGCCTGCGGCCATGCTCTTGGCCATGGTCATCAGGTCCGGCTTCACGCCGCTGTGCTCGATGGCGAACATCTTGCCGGTACGACCGAAGCCGCTCTGGACCTCGTCGACGATCATCAGGATGCCGTGTTCGTCACAGATCTCGCGGATCTTCTCGAGGAAGCTCTGCGGAGCGGGGTAGAAGCCGCCTTCACCCAGTACCGGCTCGAGCACGATGGCGGCGGTGTCCTTGGGGTTGGCGTCGGTCTTCAGCACCATCTTGAGGCGACGCACCGCCTCTTCCTCGCTGATGCCGTGTTCGGCCACCGGGTAGCCGGCGCGGAACACACAACCCGGCATGGTGCCGAAGTCGCTGGCGTAGGGGGCAACCTTGCCGTTCATCGCCATGGTCATGAAGGTACGGCCGTGGTAGCCGCCGTCGAAGCAGATGACGTTGTTGCGACCGGTGGCGGCGCGGGCGATCTTGACCGCGTTTTCCAGCGCCTCGGCGCCGGAGTTGGCCAGCATCACCTTGGCCTCACCGCGCACCGGGGTGATCTCTGCGAGCTTTTCGGCGACCTTCACGTAGCCCTCGTAGGGCATCACGGTCTGGCAGGTGTGCATCACCTTGTCGAGCTGGTCCTTGACCGCCTGCACCACCTTGGGGTGGCAGTGACCGATGTTTAGCACGCCGATACCGCCGGCGAAGTCGATGAAGCGGTTGCCATCGGCATCCCACAGTTCGGCGTTCTTGGCGCGGTCGGCGAAGGCGGTGGCGGGGCTGGCCGCGCCCTTGGCGACGTACTTGTCCTTGAGTTCGTTCAGCTGAGCGTTATTCATGTCGTGACTCCTTTGAGGGCACTGAATGTATAGGGTAGACGCTAGGTCCGGGACACGCAGGGCGTGCCCCGGGGAGACGGGGCTGGCCCTTAGAGGCCGCCGACACAGGCGTACTTCAGCTCTGTGTACTCATCGAGGCCATGGCGTGAACCTTCGCGACCGAGACCCGATTCCTTGACGCCGCCGAAGGGGGCGAGCTCGGTAGAGAGGATGCCCTCATTGATGGCGACCATGCCGTACTCGAGTTGTTCCATGGTGCGCCAGATACGGCGATAGTCGGTGGCATAGAAGTAGGCGGCCAGACCGAATTCGGTGTCGTTGGCCATGGCGATGGCTTCGTCGTCGCTGGAGAAGCGGAACACCGGGGCCAGCGGCCCGAAGGTCTCTTCCCGGGCGACACGCATGTCGGTGGTCACGTCGGCCAGCACCGTGGGCTGGAAGAAGGTGCCCTCCAGGGCCTCACCGCCGGCGACCAGGCGGGCACCGTTGTCGAGTGCGTCAGCGATATGCGACTGCACCTTGTCCACCGCTGCCGAGTTGATCAGGGGACCCTGAACCACACCGTCCTCGAGGCCGTTGCCGACCTTCAGCTCGCCCACGCGCTTGGCCAGCTTCTCGACAAAGGCATCGTAGACGCCGTCCTGAACCAGGAAGCGGTTGGTGCATACGCAGGTCTGGCCGGAGTTGCGGTACTTGGAGGCGATGGCACCCTCGACGGCGGCGTCCAGGTCGGCGTCATCGAAGACGATAAAGGGCGCGTTGCCGCCAAGCTCCATGGAGGCCTTCTTCACGGTGTCGGCGCACTGGGCCAGCAGGATCTTGCCCACCGGGGTGGAGCCGGTGAAGGACACCTTGCGCACTCGGGCATCGCCGGTCAGTACCGGGCCGACTTCGCGCGGGGAGCTCGAGGTCACCACGTTGAGCACGCCGGCGGGGATGCCCACGTCTTCAGCGAGCTTGGCCAGTGCCAGGGCGGTCAGCGGGGTGGCCTCGGCCGGCTTGACCACCACGGTGCAGCCGGCGGCCATGGCCGGAGCGCACTTGCGGGTGATCATCGCCAGCGGGAAGTTCCAGGGGGTGATGGCGGCGACCACACCGACCGGCTCGCGGAACACCAGGATACGCTTGTCGGGTCCGTGGCCCGGCAGGGTCTCGCCAGCCACACGCTTGGCTTCCTCGGCGTAGAACTCGACGAAGGCAGCGCCGTAGGCGACCTCGCCACGGGACTCGGCCAGCGGCTTGCCCTGTTCACGGGTCATCAGTTCGGCCAGGGCTTCCTGGTGGTCCATGATGCTGTTGAACCAGGCGCGCAGCAGGGCCGAGCGTTCCTTGGCGGTCTTGCGCTTCCAGCCGGCCCAGGCCGCATCGGCGGCACCGATGGCTTCGCGGACTTCCTCGGCGTTCAAGTCCGGCACCTCGGCCAGGGTCTCGCCGGTGGCGGGATTGGTGACGCTGAAGTGGCGATCGGCGTCACGCCACTGGCCGCCGATGTACGCCTTGTCGATGATCAGGTCCTGAACGTGGGACATGCGGGAGCTCCGGAAAGGGTCAGAGAAGAGGGGTGTTATGTCATGATTGACGAGTGTGCATTATTTGAAACATCTCGCCAAGGGCTGTGATCGGAATTTTTTACGCCCGTTCGAAGAATGCATCGATGAGGCTTGCCGGGCCCTCGAGGCCCAGGTCTGGAAGATCTATTGGCAACAATCGCCATCGGCGTGGCGAACAGTTTCCGGTACACTGTGTCGCCGACTTCTAGCTGCCCGAAGCGATGGTCCTTGGCGCCTTGTGTCAGGCCGGACCGGGCTGGCCTGACTCCGTGTTTCTGCGAGGTGAGACTTGGTTGATCCGCTCAATGCCTGGTGGGCTCAGCAACTGGTGCTGTGCGACTGGGCCTTTATGCCTGACCCCTTGATGCTGCCTGAAGAGGCGGCACGTGAGCGATTGGCCGCCCTCGAGATCCCCGACCGGGGCGAACTGGGGTGGCGCCTGCTCGAGCTCAATGCGTCGAACACGCTGCCTGCCTCCCACCTGCTGGGAGCGCTTGAGCTGGTGGCCCTGGCAGGGGCGTCGGGATGGATGTCGGCCGAGGTGAGTCGTGGCTGGGCAGCACGCCTGTGCAGCGACATCCACCATCGTCACGCAAGCCTGGATGAATGGCTGGAGGCACTCTGCGCCTCCCGCAGCGGCGAAGGCTGGCTTCGCGGCGATGAGGGCTTGCTCGATACCTGCCGGGCGCTGTCGAAGCTGGAAGGCGAGGGCGCCGGCATCACCTGGCCGTTGCTCGGCACTGCGCTGAGTCGCGAGCCTGCCGCCGCCCTCTGGCCTGACAGCCCGGAAGATCGCGTCTGGCGACTGCGGGCGGCCTTCTCGCCGGTACTGATGACGCCGGCCAGCATCGATGACTGGGACGGGGTCGAGGCCTGGCTGGGGGAAGTCTGGCAGATTCATGGCGCCGAGGATCTCAAGCGCGCCTTGCTGTGGCTGACCAGTCAGGGGGATCGCCAGGGCTGGGATATCGACGCCGCGCGGTTGATGGCGGTCAGTGCCGGCGAACGCCAGGCCTGGTGTGAGGGGCTGGCGCCACAGGAGCGCCCATACGGCCGCCTGCTGTGCCGCTACGTGGACCAGGGGGAGCCGCTGGAGTGGGCCGCCTGGGACTGGCTGAGGGCGGTGGATCTGGCCTGGGCCGGCAGCTGCATCGGCTGGCTGACACCCCAGGAAGCGTCGCTGCTGGCGCACCACGCAGGCGATCTGGTCCAGCGTCGTTACAGTGACTGGAGCGCCCTGGCGCGCTCCTATCAGCGCGGCCGTGGTCTATTCGAAGGTCAGGACAGGCTGCCGACCCTGGCAGCCGACTGGCAGTTGCTGATGGGCTCGCCGGTGAGCCCTTGGCATGGCTCGTTGCAGGAGTTGCTCGACCAGGAGCAGGTCGAGGCATCACGCCAGGCGGCCAGGCAGTGGCGCGCCTCGCCTCGCCACTGGGTGCTGGCGCTGGCCTCGGTGCGTGAACCCGAGCTGGCGGCACGTCAGGGGCCGATTCCGCCGCTGCCCCAGGCGCGTCGTGACGAGGCGCGCAAGTACCTGGCGGAGACCCTCGATCTGCACCCCGACGAGGGCGCCCGCTCACTGGTGCGCTACTGGCTGCCGGCCCAGGCCCATCATCTCAATCAGCTGGCGGCTGACGCGGCGCATCGAGCGCTGCCTTCGGCCAGAACCCCCTTTGGTGATGCGCCCCAGGCGGATCTGGCAGGTCGTGATGGCCTGGCCAGGGCGACCCGCCATTCGGCGACCATCCATATGGCCGAGAAGTATGCCTTCTACTTGCTGATGAGCATGGACAGTGAGCAGTTCGACGAGGACAGCCTGACCGATATGGCGGCGTCCCTGCGCGATGTGCTGTGTCGGTTCTACAGCACCCCCAAGCGCCTGCTCGAGGCCTGGGCGACCTGGGATGCGCTGTTGCCGGAACCGGATCAGCCTTCCTTGACCTACGAGATTCGCTGGCACCTGGACGATCCGGGTAGCCTGTTCCACTGGCTCGAGTGGCGCAGCGGCGATTGGCGCGAGCCTGGCGAGCGTCCGAGCCTGATGCACTTTACCGCGCTGTCGCTGGTGGGACCCTTGAACACCGCCGCCTGGAGCCTGCCGCAGCCGGAAAGCGACCGGGAAGGGGCTTCGATCCTGGAGTGGATCGATGGACACTACGGCCTGCACTCCGCCACCGAGCTGATCGATTTCGTGCGCTTTCTGCTGGACGCCGGTGATCGCCAGGAATATCAGATCAACTACGCGCCCTACACCCTCAACAGCGCGCGCCTGAATTCCGAGATTGCGACCCTGGAGTCCGGTGAGTGCAACGAGGAAGAGCGCAATCACCTGGAGCGCCTGCTGCGGGTACGTGACAACGCCGACCAGTGCAATGACGTCGACATGTGCGCCTGGGACCTGGCCCAGGCGGTCGACCTGGCGATCGCCGGTCGCCAGCTGGGCTGGCTGGCTCAGCAGGACTTCCTGGCACTGCTCGAGCGTGCGCACCAGTTGGCGTCGGAGCACTACGCCGGTTGGCAGGAGTATGCCCGGGGTCTCTATGCAGGATTTTCGTTCTTCATGGGGGAAACCCCGGAGCGCGAAGCGTTTCTGGCCAGCTTCCGCCAGGCGCTGGTGGCCTGGCTGTCGGGCGCTCCGCCCCTCGCCGGCACCTGGGCCAGCCTGGATTTCCCGGGTGCGCGCCCCCGCCATTGGGCACCGCTTCACATCGATACCTTGCCGGGAGATGGACGAACCCTGCACTGATCGTCGCGAAACAGCAGAAAAAAACGCCAAAAAATTGTCCTGATCTATCGTCAGATCGGATAATTTTGGCTAGTATCGTGTTGATCTTT
Organism: Halomonas sp. H10-59; assembly: GCF_040070555.1. NCBI lineage: Bacteria > Pseudomonadati > Pseudomonadota > Gammaproteobacteria > Oceanospirillales > Halomonadaceae > Halomonas > Halomonas sp. H10-59. The sequence continues at coordinate 3,208,828 of NZ_CP098828.1, read as the reverse complement.
CGTCAGGCCTCCCATCAAGAAGGAGGCCGAATTGTCAAACTTGCAGCTGAGGGGCGTTATGGTAGTGACACGAGTGCGTCACTTCCACAGCGGCTCTTGGGCGCCGGCAGGCCGTCAGCCAGCCGGTTCAGGGAATGAGGTGTGTGTCGCATGAGCGTCGCCCAGACAAGCCGCGTGACAGCGGCGATGGTGTTGCTTGGCCTGCTGTCAGGCTGTGCGGCATCGAACTACCAGAATACTGCCGATAACGACTACTTTTCCCGTGATATGCCGAGCCTGGCCGAACGCGCCGCCTCGCGCATGTCCCCGCTGGAGGACCCAGCGGCAGGGGGAAGCTTCCTTGAAGATCCCGCCGCTGCCATCCGCGAGGCGCTGATGGCGGAGCACGATCGCTGGGCGGGTACGCCCTATCGTTTCGGCGGCACCGGCATGAGCGGCATCGACTGCTCGGCGCTGGTGCAGAACATCTTCAGCGACGCCTTCCAGGTGCAGCTGCCGCGCACCACCGGCAGCCAGGTGCATACCGGCGAACCGATCACGCGTGATCAGCTGTCACCCGGCGACCTGGTGTTCTTTCGTCCTCCGGGCAACCGCCACGTCGGCATTTACGTCGGCCAGGGGCGCTTTCTGCACGCCTCATCGTCGCGCGGTGTGATGATCTCCAAGCTGGATAACAGCTACTGGCGCCGCTACTACTGGCAGGCGCGTCGACCGCTGGAACCTACGCGGTTGAGTATGCGCCAGTTCGCCTACAGCCCGGCGGGCATGGGCGGCTGAAGCGTCCTCGGCGCCATCGACGTCGCCACCACAACGGGGCGAGCCTTTCACTGGGCTCGCCCCGTTTGCGTTGGGTAGCATTGGTGCTTGGCTGGCGAGGCCTCGGCCAGTCCTTGGCGAGCCTTCGGCGCCTCCAGGGCTACAACGAGTCGCGTTGCGACAGGGCGTAGTCGATAAAGGCGCGCTCGGCGCGTGACAGGTAGCCCTGGGGCTGCCAGGCCAGCGACAGGGTCAGCCAGGCGGCGGGGTCAAAGGGCACCGCCGACAGGTCATCTTCCTCGATCACCCGGCGCAGAAAGGTGGTGATGCCAAAGCCCTGGCGGACGATGGCCTTGGTCAGCGGGATCAGATTCGACTGGAACGTCAGGCGGGGCTGGATATCCAGCCGTCGGGCCATGGCGTCGACAAACTCGCGGTGAAAATAGCCGTCCTGAAACAGCACCAGCGGCTCGCTCAGAAAGGCTTCCGGGGTCACGCTGTGGCGTGCCGTGAAGGGGTGGTCCCGGGGCGTGCAGACCACCATCTCGGCGCGCAGCAGGGCCTCGGTTTCCAGTTCGCAGGTACTGCCATCCTCGACCACGATGCCCAGGTCCAGCTCGCGTGCCTTGATCATTGCCTGCAGTCGCCGGGCGCCCGCCTCGATCACCGTCATGCGGATGCCAGGGTGGCGTGCGGCAAAGCCCATCAGCAGCGGCGGCAGATAGTAGGAGCCCAGCATCGAGGGGATGCCGATGCGCACTTCGCCCTTTACCAGGCCGTTGAGTTCCTTCAGCGCCAGTTCGGTGGCACTGGCGTCGGCGAGCAGCCGTCGGGCATGTTCCAGCAGCACCTCACCTTCTGGTGTCAGTCGAACACGCCGATCATGGCGCTCGAACAGACGAGTGTCGAGGCGTCGCTCCAGGCCTGCGATGGTCTGGCTGACGGCGGACTGGGCGATGTGACGCGCGCGGGCGGCGGCGCTGAAGCCGCCGTGGTCCACCACCGCGACAAACAGCGACAGCGAGCGCAGGTCAAAGGGTAGCGACATAAGGGAATGTGATGGATAGCATCATTTTCTTCTGTTGGTGTGATGGTAGTGAAGCATGGAAGATGGGCGAGGCCAACCGGAGACCGCCATGATTCACGCCAATACCCCTGCCTGGCGCAGGGCGACCCTCGCCCTGTGTCTGGGCTCGATGCTGGTGTTCATCAACCTCTACGCCCCCCAGCCATTGCTGCCGCTGCTGCGCGATACTCATGAGGCTTCGACCTTGAAGGTGGGCCTGGTGATGTCGCTTGCCACCCTGACCCTGGCGCTATCGTTGCTGGTCTATGGGCCCTTGTCCGACGCCATCGGGCGGGGCGGTATCATGCGTGCGAGCCTGTCGGTGGCAGCTCTCGCGACACTGTTGGCGGCATTTGCGCCTGGGCTCGACTGGCTGCTGGTCGCTCGCGTGCTGCAGGGGGTCGCCCTGGGAGGGCTGCCGGCGGTGGCGATCGCCTGGATGGGCGACGAGTTCTCGCCGGAGGCGATGAGTCGAGCCGTGGGGCTCTATATCGCGGCCAATACCCTGGGCGGTATCGGTGGTCGCGTGCTGGGAGGCGTCATCGGTGAATGGTATGGCGTCCAGGCGAGCTTCGTGGCGGTTGGCGGTTTGACCCTGGTGGGCGTGGCGGTGTTCTGGTGGCTGCTACCGGCGGCCAGCGCCTTTGCCCCTCAACCCTTTCGAGTGGGGCACGCCTGCCGCCAGATGCGTGGCCACCTGGCCAACCCATGGCTGCTGTCGGCCTATCTGATCGGTGGTCTCAACTTCCTGGTGTTCATCAACCAGTACAGCTACATGACCTTTCGTCTGGCCGAGGCACCCTTTGCTCTCGGGCCCCGCTGGCTGGGCCTGCTGTTTCTGACCTACCTGGGCGGCACTCTGGGCTCGACGTTATCTGCCAGGGTCGTCGCCAGAGCGGGAGCGCCCGCCACCATGGGGTTGGGCGTTGTCATCATGATGCTGGCGCTGGGTCTGTCCCTGATACCGATGCTCGCCGTCATCATTGCCGCCTTGACCCTCAGCGCCTTCGGCTTCTTTCTGTGCCACGCCACCGCTTCGGGCTGGGTCGGTCGCCAGGCCCGCGAAGGACGAGGCGGCGCATCGGCGCTCTATCTGGTGTTCTACTACCTGGGGGCGAGTCTCGGGCCGCTGTGGCTCGAGCCGTTCTGGCTGTGGCGGGGCTGGCCAGGGGTGGTGGCAGCCAGCTGGCTGGTGCTGGCGACCACGGGCTGGCTGTCCTGGCGGCTAGGAAAGCGGCTGCAGCGTGTACAACACCAGCGAGTCGTCGAGCGTCGACTCGAACACGTATGAGTACGCTACAGCGACGCTGTTGCTGATAGGTTGCAGATGCGTTGCAGAGACCGATCGACCTTGGCTCGCACCAGGGTCGATCGGTGTGTCATGACGTTGCTGTCAGCGCCGCGCCGTCAGGATGCTGCGGACGAGGCAGGCACGTCGTGGGGCATGGCTTCGTCTCCCCAGATTTCCTCGAGTCGATCAGGACGGCCGCAGGCGTTCTTGTAGAAGGTGTAGCGCACCTTGTTCTTCTGGTAGTAGTTCTGGTGATAGTCCTCGGCCGGATAGAAGGTGCCGGGATCTTCGATGGTGGTCTCGATCGGCTGGTCGAAGCGCTCGGCGATGTCCGCCTTGCTGGCCTCGGCCAGTTCGCGCTGTTCATCGTTGAGTGGCAGCAGGGCGGAGCGATAGGAATCACCTTCATCGCAGAACTGACGGTTGGCGACGAAGGGATCGATATTGCGCCAGAAGACGTAGAGCAGATCCTGGTAGCTCACCGTGTCGCTGTCGAAGGTGACTTCCACCACTTCGGCGTGTCCGGTGCCCCCCGCGCTGACGGTTTCGTAGGTGGGATTATCGGTGTTGCCCGCCGCATAGCCAGAGACGGTAGCCTCGACGCCATCGATCTTGTCGAAGGCGTCCTCGACACACCAGAAACAGCCTCCGGCGAAGATGGCCTTTTCTTCGGCGGCGAGGGCGGGGGTCGTGGAAAGCACGGCACCAGTCAGCAGGCCGGCCAGCAGGAAGGTACGCTGATTGAAGGGATATCGCATTCGTAGGCTCCGTCAGGATGGCGTCATTGTAAGGTTCGAGTAGGGCAGTTCCCGGTTGGTTCAGTCATTGTGGCAGGCGCATCCTTACATGCGCTGTCGATAAGGGGATGATTTTTTGCATTTTCGGTCGTAAGGCTCGGTCGCCTGTGCGCGACCCAGGCAGACTGCTACTCTCGATTGCATCCCGATAGCCGGCCGCACAGCTCCTGGTAACGTCATCGTCTCGTCGCAAGACGGACGCAGGACAACGGGCGTCGCTGCTGCTGGCCACGGCTACCTATCGATCATCGACCCGATCATCGACACCAGTTGACCTAGAAGGAGACGCGGGTGACCCGTAACAAATGGATCTTGCTGGCACTGATTGCCGTCGCCGTGGTGGCGTTCTTTGTCACCGGCGCCAACGAGGCCTTTACGCTGGACGCGATCAAGGCCCAGCAGGCGCAATTTCAACAGTGGTTCCACGAGGACCCCTGGACCGTGGCCGGTGGCTTCTTCGCGGTCTATATCCTGATGGCGGCGCTGTCGCTGCCTGGGGCGGGGTTGCTGACGCTGCTGGCGGGGGCCTTGTTCGGCTTCTGGATCGGTCTGGTGCTGGTGTCCTTTGCCAGTTCGCTGGGCGCGACCCTGGCCGCGGTGATCGCCCGAACCCTGCTGCGCGAGACGCTGGAGACGCGCTTCTCGCGCCAGCTGGCGCGAATCAACGGCGGCATCGAGCGCGAAGGCGCCTTCTACCTGTTCACGCTGCGGCTGATTCCGATCTTCCCCTTCTTCGTGATCAACCTGGTGGTCGGCCTGACCCGCATGCGTCTGTCCACCTTCTATTGGGTCAGCCAGCTCGGCATGCTGCCGGGTACCATGGTGTTCGTGAATGCTGGTCGGGAACTGGGTGAGCTCGAGTCGCTGGCGGGCATCCTGTCGCCAGGGCTGATCCTGTCCTTTGTGTTGATCGGCTTGTTTCCCTGGATCGCCAAGGCGGTGGTGGCGGTACTCAAGCGTCGCCGGCTCGCCGCCGAATACCAGCGCCCGTCGCGTTTTGACCGGGATATCGTGGTGATCGGTGCGGGCTCGGCGGGCCTGGTGGCAAGCTATATTGCCGCGGCGGTGAAGGCTAAGGTGACCCTGGTGGAGCGCCACCGCATGGGCGGCGACTGCCTCAATACCGGCTGTGTGCCGTCCAAGGCATTGATTCGCGCCGCTCGCGCCGCCGAGGACATTCGTCGGGCGCCGTCCTATGGTGTCAGCGCCGGTGAGCCAAGCGTCGACTTCGCCGCTGTGATGGGCCACGTCCACGGCGCCATCGCCGAGGTCGAGCCCCATGATAGCCCGGAACGTTATCGGGGCCTGGGCGTCGATGTGGTCGAAGGAGAAGCCAGGCTGCTCGATCCCTGGCGGGTGCAGGTTGGCGAACAGGTGCTGACCACCCGTCACGTGATCATCGCCAGCGGTGCCCGCCCCAGAGTCCCGCCGTTGCCGGGGATCGAGGATATCGAGGTGCTGACCTCCGACAATCTGTGGGAGCTAAAGGCATTGCCGAAGCGCCTGGTGGTGCTTGGTGGTGGTCCGATCGGCAGTGAACTGGGCCAGAGCTTCGCCCGGCTGGGTAGCCAGGTCACTCTGGTGGAGATGGGCCCGCAACTCTTGCCACGCGAAGACGAGGACGTCGCCAGGGAGGCGGCTCAGGGGCTCGAGGCCAGCGGCGTGACGCTGTGCCTGTCGACCCGGGCGCTCAAGGTGGTGGCCGGTGACGGTGATCTCCATCGACTCGAGATCGAGGTCAACGAGGCAGGCGAGACACGTATCGAGCAACTGGAGTTCGATCAGTTGCTGGTGGCGGTGGGTCGACAGGCCAACGTCGAGGGGCTCGGGCTTGAAGAACTGGGCGTGGGCACTCGAGACAACGGCACCCTGGACGTGGATGGCGGGCTGCAGTCAGTGCTGCCCAATGTCTGGGCCTGTGGCGATGTGGTCGGGCCCTTCCAGCTGACCCATGCCAGCGCCCACCAGGCCTGGCACGCCACCGTCAATGCCTTGTTTGGCGAGTTCAAGCGCTTCAATGTGAGCTATCGGGCGCTGCCGGCGGTCACCTTCTGTGACCCGGAGGTGGCGCGCGTGGGGCTCAACGAGCGCGAGGCCAAGGAGCAAAAGGTGCCCTTCGAGGTCACCCGCTATTCCTTGTCCGAGCTCGACCGGGCCATCGCCGAGGGCGATACCACCGGATTCGTCAAGGTGCTGACCGTACCAGGCAAGGATCGCATTCTCGGTGCCACCATTGTCGGTGCTGGCGCTGGCGAGATGCTGGCGGAGTTCACCCTGGCAATGACCCGCGGTATCGGACTGAACAAGCTGTTGGGGACCATCCACCCGTACCCGACCCATTCGGAAGCCGTAAAGGCCGCCGCCGGGGTGTGGAAGAACGCGAACAAGCCCGAGCGGGTCCTGGGGTATCTGGAGCGTTACTTCAATTGGCGGCGAGGCGGGGGAGACGACGCCGATTCTTCAAGCCAGCCGGTGACGGGAGACAGAGCCGGTGCGAGCCCCGAGCGACACGAAGCATCGTCGCTGTCCTCTGCCCAGTCCAACGACTGAGCGAACCGCCCAGGTAGTAGCCTGGACCTGAAGACACAAGCGGTGGGCCCTGGCCCGCCGCTTGTGCTTTCCTTCTACCGAACCGACGTTTTACTGCTGACGAGACTTTTATGCTGGATCGCTGGACCATGCCCAGAACCCAGGCGCCCCTGGCGCCTCTGGTCAAGATGCTGGAGCGCTGCAAGGTGACGCCTGATCAGGTGACTCTGGCGGGATTTCTTATCGGCTTGCTGGCACTGCCGCTGCTGGCCGTTCAGGCCTATGGATGGGCACTGGCGGCGATCCTCCTCAATCGACTCGCCGATGGCCTGGACGGGGCGCTGGCGCGCCGTCGGGGTACGCCCAGCGATGCCGGGGGATTTCTCGATATCGGGCTGGACTTCGTCTTCTACGCCGCGGTGGTGCTCGGCTTTGCCCTGGCCGACAGCGAGCGCAACGCCTTGCCGGCAGCGCTGCTGCTGTTTGCCTTTATCGGCACCGGGACGTCCTTTCTGGCCTTCGCCATCATGGCGGCGCGCCATGATCTCGAGCGCCCACGCTTCCAGCGCAAGGCCTTCTACTATCTGCACGGCCTGACCGAAGGTACCGAGACCGTGCTGGCGCTGGTGGCCTTTTGTCTGTGGCCGGCGCACTTTCCTGTGCTGGCAGGGCTGTTCGCCGCGGCCTGTCTGCTGACCACCGCCACTCGGCTATGGGGCGGCTATCATACCCTCAGGGCAATCGAGCGAGGCGCTGGCGCCGAGGACAGAAGCTGATCCCCGGTCGTGGCTCGCGAGGCGAGGGGCCTTTCATCAGACGTGATACTCAGACACGCGAAAGGGCAGCCTGGGCTGCCCTTTCTCTTGACCATGCCGGCTGTTGATCCTGCTGGCGCTTGATCCTGCTGACACCTGATCTTGCCGGCACTTGATCATGCATGCTCGTGGTGCTTCCGACGAGCGTAGCGCTGATCAGTGCTCGTGGCCGCCTTCGCCGTGCACGTGGCCGTGCTCGATTTCTTCCTGGCTGGCTTCACGGACTTCGGCGATCTCGACGTCGAAGTTCAGGTTCTGGCCGGCCAGCGGGTGGTTGCCGTCGACGGTGACGGTGTCGCCTTCGACCTGGGTCACGGTGACCATCAGCGGACCGCCCTGGGTCTGCGCCTGGAACTGCATGCCCGGCTCGATGCTCTCGACACCCTGGAAGGCGTCACGCGGCACTTCCTGGACGAGCTGCTCCTGTACTTCGCCGTAACCTTCGGCGGGGGCAACCTTGGCGTTGACCTTGTCGCCGGCGGCCTTGCCTTCGAGTTCCTTTTCCAGACCCGGAATGATGTTGCCGGCGCCGTGGAGGTAGGTCAGCGGCTCGCGGCCTTCCGAGCTGTCCAGCACTTCACCTGCATCATTGGTCAGGGTGTAGTGGAACGCGACAACGGAATTTTGCGCAATTTGCATTGATGAACCTTTGGTGAGTGCGTGTGAGGACGCATGGTAACGCGTGGGTGCTGGGGCTGTCAGGGGCGTGGGACATTTTTCACCTTGTGTGGTCATATCCTGAACGGTATTCACGCGCGCCCTCTGCCACCTTCGGGTTGTTGCGCAGTATCGGTGGTGGGGATACCCTCTTGTGAGATTTTTCGATTCTGCCTTTCACGCTTTTCTTGCGGAGCTGAACATGACGCTATTTGTGATCTGGGTGCTGGCCTTTGCGGTACTGCTGGCGGTGATGATCAAGGCCTGGGACAAGGGCCTGAGCTGTGCCCTGGGCAGCCTGCTGCCGGCGGTACTGCGCAGTGACGATGACCAGTGGATCTGGTGCCCCGCCCTTGCCGTGCTGGGGGCCACCTTCATCGTCTTCCCCATCGATATGCTGATGACACTGCTGGTGATCGGCATCATCGCCCTGGTGGGCTGCAAGCTGGGCTGCTGGGTGATGGGCAAGGTCCACTAGTCGGTGGTGACGTGAATCACCTGGTGTTCACCTGGTGATCACCGAAAGGGCCCTGAGGCGGATACGCCTCAGGGCCCTTTGTATGTAACGCAGAGATGTTTGCGGCGGAGCGAAGTGCTGTTGTCGCTTACAAGGACAAGCCCCTTTCGCGAGCGCCTTCGTCAAGCCCTCAGTAGGGGGCAACACTCTGACGTGAACCGCTGCCGATCAGGCGAACACGCTGCCCCACCTGGAAGGCCTGGTCTGCCTTCTGCACGACGACCACGGTCTGGCCGCTGTCCTTGCGAATCTCCATCTCCCAGGCGTCGGTGCGGTTGACGCCTTTCTCGATCTGGTTGCCGGCCACGGCGCCACCGATGGCACCTGCGGCGGTGGCGATGGTGCGACCGGAACCGCCGCCGACCTGGTTGCCGAGCAGGCCACCGATCACCGCGCCACCACCGGTGCCGAGGATGCCGCCGGCGGAGCTTTCACCCTGGATCTGGACGCGACGCAGGGCGGTGATGGTGCCGAACTGCACGTTCTGGGCGGTCTGTGCCTGGTTGCCGGAATAGACGTTGCCCGAGTACTGATTGGTGGCGGTGCAGCCGGCAAGCACCACGACGCTCAGCGCCAGGACAGGAAGGATGGAAGTTTTCATGGCGATTCTCCTTGAATGTCTTCTGCGCCGCATTCTGAACGCATCGGTTCGGGTCACATTCGCTTGTAGTGGTACCGCACCAAAGTTCGCAAACGCTGTTCGAAAATAGTGTAACGCCTGTTTGGAGGCTTTGACAGGGCGATGGTTCCCCGGATCCAACGATGATCGGGTCTCGTCCGTCCCATGTTGGACGTCCGCCTGCCGCCTGTCGCCCTTGTCGCCCCGCGACTGCCACTGAGTCGCGCCGACAGCGCTTTCCTGACATTCATCATATGCCGAACCGGACCTGCCAGGCCAATGAGCATCGGAGGGAGTCGCACGGCTATTGCTGTCGGACTCGCTGAAGCCAGACGTGATAGTTCGAGAGTAGGCCCTTGCCAGGGAAGAAGGAAAGGCTGGCTTGGCAGGGCAAGGTCACGGACAGCAAAAAGGGAGGCCGACGGCCTCCCTTTCTCACAGTCACAGGGCTCAGTGTCTGGGCTCAGTGACTGGGTGCCGCTGGCCCGCGATCCTTAGCCGAACTGGTTCATGGTGTTGTCCTTGCCGCCGGCCTTGAGCGCCGCGTCGCCGTGGAAGAACTCCTTGTGGTCGTCACCGATATTGGAGCCGGCCATGTCCTGGTGGCGAACGGTGGCGATACCCTCGCGGATCTCGCGGCGCTGCACACCCGCCACGTAGGCCAGCATGCCCTCGTCGCCGAAGTAGCCCTTGGCCAGGTTGTCGGTAGACAGGGCGGCCGTGTGGTAGGTCGGCAGGGTGATCAGGTGGTGGAAGATGCCTGCCTCGCGGGCGGCGTCACGCTGGAAGTTGCGCGTCCACTCGTCGGCCAGTTGGCCAAGCTCAGTGTCGTCGTAGCGTGCGTTCATCAGGTCGGCACGCTCGTAGGCGGAGACGTCCTTGCCTTCGGCTTCCCAGGCGTCGAACACCTGCTGGCGGAAGTTCAGCGTCCAGTTGAACGACGGCGAGTTGTTGTAGACCAGCTTGGCGCTGGGCACCGCCTCGCGGATGCGGTTGACCATGCCAGCGATCTGGCCGACGTGGGGCTTTTCGGTCTCGATCCACAAAAGATCGGCACCGTTCTGCAGGCTGGTGATGCAGTCCAGCACCACCCGGTCTTCGCCGGTGCCAGGCTTGAACTGATAGAGGCCGGAGGCGAGACGCTTGACCTTTACCAGCTTGCCGTTCTGCTTGATCACCACGTCGCCGTTGTCGATATCGGAGGCCGAGGAAATCTCTTCACCGTCGAGGAAGCTGTTGTACTGATCGCCCAGGTCGCCTGGCTCGTTGGTGACCGCGATCTTCTGGGTCAGGCCGGCACCCAGGGAATCGGTACGGGCCACGATCACCCCATCATCCACGCCCAGTTCAAGGAAGGCGTAACGTACGGCGTTGATCTTGGCGATGAAGTCCTCGTGGGGCACGGTGACCTTGCCGTCCTGGTGGCCGCACTGCTTCTCGTCGGACACCTGGTTCTCGAGCTGGATACAGCAGGCACCGGCCTCGATCATCTTCTTGGCCAGCAGGTAGGTGGCCTCGGCGTTGCCGAAACCGGCGTCGATGTCGGCGATGATCGGCACGATGTGCGTTTCGTGGTTGTCGATCTGGTTGGTCAGATCGTCGACCTTGGCGCTGTCACCGGCTTCCTTGGCTTCTTCTCGGGCACGGAACAGGTGGTTGAGCTCCCAGGTGTCGGCCTGGCGCAGGAAGGTGTAGAGCTCCTCGATCAGCGATGCCACGCTGGTCTTCTCGTGCATGGACTGGTCGGGCAGCGGACCGAACTCGCTGCGCAGGGCGGCGACCATCCAGCCGGACAGGTAGAGGTAGCGGCGCTTGGTGTTGCCAAAGTGCTTCTTGATGGAAATCAGCTTCTGCTGACCGATGAAGCCGTGCCAGCAGCCCAGAGACTGGGTGTAGTTGGCGGTGTCGGCGTCGTAGGCGGCCATGTCCTCGCGCATGATGGCGGCGGTGTAGCGAGCGATGTCGAGACCAGTGCGGAAACGGTTCTGCACGCGCATGCGGGCGGCGCTTTCCGGATCGATGTTGTCCCACTTGCCGCGCTGGGCTTCACGAAGCTGGGTCAGGGTCTTCAGTTCTTCACGAAAGGTCATGATCGGGCCGTCCTGATGTTGAATCGACTGTTTGGTTCGACGTTCTGATACGACTTGCCTGGCATCCATGGTCAGGGGCGGTGTCGGGGCGGTCGCTTTCGACCGGCCTTTGGCTCCAGTGGCTTGCAGGCTCTTGCGGTTGGCGTCATTGCAAGAGGATCGACTGCTCGCCATGCCATGCTGCACCTGCGAAGTGTAGTCAGGTTCCTGCACCTTGGCCGAGAAGTCTTTACGGCCTTGGTCGAATCTTGGCGGAACGGTAGAGGTCGACTACAAAGTGAGCGATCTGACTCGCCATCGAGGTCTGTCCGCTGCGCCATGGTTGTGACTATGGCCCACAGCGGCGGGGGTTCGCCATTGGTACTTGGGGGGACAAGGCGTTGTAGTCCGACTACAGGAAAGCGCCGTAGAGGCACATTCCTGTAGTCGAGTTTCCTGAACGGAGGAGCTGACGGAGAGGTCAGTCGTTCAGGGAGAGGGTCATATTGCGATGCGGAATGCCGGCGTCGAGGAAGATATCTCCCTCGGCGCGGAAGCCCAGGGCTTCGTAGAAACCGAGCGCATGGGTCTGGGCGGCGAGCTCGACGCTCGAGTGACCACGCTGTCGCGCAGCCTTGATGGTGGCGCGCATCAGCGCCACGCCGACGCCGAGTCCACGGGCTTCGGCAAGCACCGCGACGCGACCGATATGGCCATCAGGCAGCAGTCTCGCCGTACCCAGTACACGCTCGTCCTGGCGCGCCAGGAAATGCAGGCAGTCGGGGTCGAGGCCGTCCCACTCTTCCTCGATCGGCACCTGCTGTTCGATGACGAAGACGCGATAGCGAATGTCACCGGCCGCTTCCCCCAGTTGTTCCCAGCTTCCCTGTTCGATCACCACCTCAGGCATCGTCGTCCTCCATGTCGTCAACCGGCCAGCCAAGGCTGCCGGAGTCGAACAGCCGTGTCAGCACCTCGGCGGCGCCGGGGTAGTCGAGCAGCGAGGCGTCGAACTCGCCGCGGTTGGCGATCTCGCGGGCCAGCGCCAGATCGCAGTCGATGCCGTCGCCGTCGGCAAACAGGGTGGCCCGGTCGTCCGCCAGCGCGTGCCAGGCGAAGCGAGAGCCCGGCGCGGCCACCAGCACTTCGCCTTCCTGTAGTGCAGCAACAAGCTCGTCTGGCGCCGTCGGTGTCTCGCTGGGCTCGAGCTGGTCCACGTACTTGGGCTGGGTCATCACCCGGCCGAACCACTGGGCCATCTGGGCCGGATCGTCCAGGGTCTCGAGGATCAACTGGCGCATGCGTGACAGCGCTGCCTGATCGAGTTCGCCCGGGTCCTCGGCCGGGGGCATTCCGGCATCGCCGTAGCGGCGAGAGGGGGGTTGCTGCTCACCCAGGTAGTCGGCGAAGGAGGTGATCGCCTCGTCCGCCGAGGGGGCGCGAAAGCCCACCGAGTAGGTCATGCAGTCATCGCTCTGACTGACCCCGTGGTGTGCCCAGCCGGGGGGCAGGTAGAGCATGTCGCCGGGCTCCAGCACCCAGTCCTGTTCGGCGTTGACCTCGAAGGTCTCGAGGATACGCAGGTCGATGCCGCGCACGATGGGTGCGTCATCGGCCACCTTGCCGCCAAGCTGCCAGCGGCGCTGACCGCTGCCCTGGAGCAGGAAGACATCGTACTGGTCCAGGTGCGGGCCGACACTGCCCCCCGGAGGCGCGTAGCTGACCATGATGTCATCCAGGCGCCAGCGCGGCAGGAAGGTGAAGTCCTCCAGCAGGGTGGCCACCTCCGGCACATAGTGATCCACCGCCTGTACCAGCAGTGTCCAGTCGCGCTCCGGCAGGCGGGCGAAGGTGGCCTCGTCGAAGGGGCCGTGGCTGACCTGCCAGGGTCCGTCGGGGCCCTGTTCCTCGACCAGGCGTGTCTCGATGTTGTCCTCGCAGGCGAGCCCGGCCAGTTCGTCTGGCGTCAGCGGGTTGTCGAAGTCGGGGAAGGCGCCACGGATCAGCAGCGGTTGCTGTTGCCAGACATCGCGCAGGAACTCTGCCGATGTCAGGCCGCCCAGCAGGGTGAGGGGGGTATCAGTTGACATGAGGAATCCTGATGGTGATTGGGAGTAGCGGGCTAGGTATCGGCCCCGGCCCCGAAGAGAGGGCTCCAGAAACGCCTCACCCCACCGATTGGCGGGGTGAAGCGGGGTTCTGTCAGCGGCTCCGGCTCAGTGCTGCGGCAGGGCGCGAGCCTGCTCGACGGCATTGCCGATGTAGTTGCCGGGGGTCAGCTGCTTGAGCTCTGCCTTGACCTCGTCGGGCAGTTCCAGACCATCGATGAAGGCGGCGAAACCGGCCTGGTCGATGCGCTTGCCGCGGGTCAGCTCCTTCAACTTTTCGTAGGGCTTCTCGATGCCGTAGCGACGCATCACCGTCTGGATCGGCTCGGCCAGCACTTCCCAGCTGGCGTCTAGGTCCTCGGCCAGACGCTGGGGGTTGGCCTCGAGCTTGCCGATGCCTTTCAGCGAGGCCTGGTAGGCGATCAGGCCGTAGGCCAGACCGACGCCCAGGTTGCGCAGCACGGTGGAGTCGGTCAGGTCACGCTGCCAACGGGAGATCGGCAGCTTCTGGGCCAGGTGGGCGAGGATGGCATTGGCCAGGCCCAGATTACCCTCGGAGTTCTCGAAGTCGATCGGGTTGACCTTGTGCGGCATGGTCGAGGAGCCGATCTCGCCGGCCACGGTGCGCTGCTTGAAGTAACCCAGCGAGATGTAGCCCCAGACGTCACGATCGAAGTCGATCAGGATGGTGTTGAAGCGACAGACCGCGTCGAACAGCTCGGCGATATAGTCGTGGGGTTCGATCTGGGTGGTATAGGGATTGAAGGTCAGGCCCAGGCCTTCGACGAAGGTGCGAGCGTTGGCCTCCCAGTCGATGTCCGGGTAGGTGGCCAGGTGGGCGTTGTAGTTGCCCACGGCGCCGTTGATCTTGCCCAGTACCTCGGCGCTTTCGATCTGCTTGAGCTGGCGGCGCAGACGGTAGGCCACGTTGGCCATTTCCTTGCCCAGGGTGGTGGGGCTGGCGGTCTGGCCATGGGTGCGCGACAGCATTGGCACGGCAGCGTGTTCTTCGGCCAGACGGGCGATCTCGTCGGCCACCTGGCGCATGGTCGGCAGCAGGCTGTCGAGGCCATCGCGCAGCATCACGCCGTAGGACAGGTTGTTGATGTCCTCGCTGGTGCAGGCGAAGTGCACGAACTCGGTGACGGCATGCAGCTCTGCATTGTCGGCAATGGCTTCCTTGATCCAGTACTCGACCGCCTTGACGTCGTGGTTGGTGGTGCGCTCGATGTCCTTGATGCGCGCCGCGTCGGCTTCGCTGAAGTTCTTGACCAGGCCATCCAGGAAGGCTGTGGCGGTGGCCGACAGCTCCGGCACCTCGGTGATCTGCGGGTGCGCGGCCAGGCGCTCCAGCCAGCGGATCTCAACGATGACGCGGGCGCGGATCAGGCCAAATTCGCTGAAGTGTTCACGCAGTGATTCGGCCTTGCTGCCGTAGCGACCGTCGACGGGAGAGAGGGCGGTGAGAGCGGAGAGTTGCATGGCGGTTTTCCGGTACGGGTAGGAAAGGAAGATCGAGCGATCAGAGGGTGTCCAGGGCGCGCTTGAGGCTGCCCCGCTGGAAGATCAGCTTCCAGCGACGTCCGCCCTGCTGGTGCCACAGCAGGCCGAAGCGAATGCCGGAGAGCAGGCAGGCGCGGACCCGCTCCGGCATCATCCGGCTTTGTAGCAGCGAAGGGTCGCCCTGGACCACGATTCGGTTCTTGAAGGTGGAAAGCGTCTGCTGGTAGGCCTCGCCGAGGCTCGCCACGACGTTCTCGTGGGTCGGACCGAAGTGTTCGGCCTGGCCCTGGATACGGGTCAGGTGGGTGCCGAGCGCGTCCATCATGTCGGGCTGGGTGCGCAGCTTGTTCATCAGCAGCATCAGGCTGAAGCCGTAGCGCATCACCACCGGGTTGGCCTGGCGTCGGCCGAGCACTGCCTCCAGGGTCTCGAGCCCCAGGCGCAGATTGTTGGGATGCCCGCCATAGATGGATTCGAAGGTTGGCGGGTTGGTTTCCAGGGTGGCGGTGATCTGGGTGTCCCAGGCGCGGCTGTCGACCTGGCCGGTGCGCGCCAGCTCGTCGACCAGATGGGCGGCCTGAAATACGCCGGCCAGGGCGATCGCCTGGCGAGCCGCCGGGGACTCGGGGGCGCGGTGGATAGGTACCGAATCGGTCATGCCGCTCGCTCCTCGGCGTTCCAGGTGGACCGGATGACGCCGCCGCCGAGGCAGACGTCACCGTCGTAGATGACCAGCGATTGGCCCGGTGTCACGGCCCGCTGTGGGTCGTCGAAGTGTACCGCGACGCCGCCATCGGCCCGGGTCGTCAGCGTGCATGGCACGTCGTCCTGACGATAGCGGGTCTTGGCGCTGAAGCGCCCCTCGGCGCAAGGCGGTTCACCGGCGACCCAATCCATCGCCTCGGTGGCCAGGCTGTCGGTGTACAACAGGGGGTGATGCTTGCCTTGAACCGCGATCAGCACGTTGCGCTCGAGGTCCTTGCCGGCCACGTACCAGGGGTCTTCCGAATAGTTGGCGAGACCGCCGATGCCGAGGCCCTGGCGCTGGCCCAGGGTGTAGTACATCAGGCCCATGTGATCGCCGATGACGTCGCCGTCCGGTGTCTCGATGGTCCCCGGCTGGGCCGGCAGGTACTGCTTGAGAAAGTCGCTGAAGCGGCGCTCGCCGATGAAGCAGATACCGGTGGAGTCCTTCTTCTTTGCGGTAACCAGATCGTGCTGTTCGGCGATGGCGCGAACCTCGGGCTTTTCGATCTCGCCCACCGGGAACAGGGTGCGCGCGATGGCGGCTTCCGGCACGGCGTGCAGGAAGTAGCTCTGGTCCTTGTTGCCGTCGAGTCCCTTGAGCAGTCGCGGGCGGCCGTCGCGCTCGCCGCGGCGAACATAGTGACCGGTGGCGATCATCTCGGCGCCGAGCATCTCGGCGTAGTCGAGGAACACCTTGAACTTGATTTCGCGGTTGCAAAGGATATCGGGATTCGGTGTGCGTCCGGCCTTGTACTCGGCGAGGAAGTGCTCGAACACATTGTCCCAGTACTCGGCGGCAAAGTTGGCCGTGTGCAGGGGGATGTCGAGCTTCTTGCACACCGCTTCGGCGTCCGCCAGGTCTTCCATGGCGGTGCAGTATTCGGTGCCGTCGTCCTCATCCCAGTTCTTCATGAACAGCCCTTCCACCTGATAGCCCTGTTGGATCAGGCGGAGGGCGGAAACGGAGGAATCGACGCCGCCGGACATGCCGACGATGACTTTGCCGGTGGACGCTGACATAACGACTCTCGGAGTGGTGGGGCAAATGGGCGGTGATTATACACGAATTGCACCCGTCAACCGAAGCCTCAGCGTTCGTGCAGCACCTCCATCGGGAAGGTCTTGCCGGCCAGGGCGTCGCGGATGCGCTTGATCACCAGTGGGCTGCGCAGGCGGCCCTCGCGCTCCAGCGCCTCGACGTCCTCCAGGGTCAGCCAATGGATGGCCATGATATCCCGGTCCAGTTCGGTGCCCAGGTGGGCCAGCGCCATGCCGAAGAAGGCGTGGCTGTGGAAGGTCTTGCCGTCCGGGGCCTCGTACACGTACATGCCCAGGTAGTCGGTGATGCCGACCCGCCAGGCGGTCTCTTCGGCGACCTCGCGCAGGGCTCCGTCGCGGATGCGCTCACCGGGTTCCAGGTGGCCGGCGGGCTGGTTGAACAGGGTATGGGGGCCGCCGCGGTCTTCTTCCACCAGCAGGAAACGACCGGCTCGTTCGACCACCGTGGCCACGGTCACGTAGGGGGTCCAGCGCATTATCGGCGTCTCCTTGTTGTAGGGGCTGAGCCCCGGGGGCGCTTTGGCGCGTGCAGCGTCTGGCGCTGCCATTGTCCCGGGGCCAGGCCGTCGAGCCGCCAGAGGCCGATGGCGACGCGTACCAGCCTCAGCGTCGGGTGGCCCACATGGGCGGTCATCCTGCGCACCTGGCGATTACGCCCCTCGCTGATGGTCAGCTCCAGCCAGCAGGTAACGGGATGGCGCTTCGGGTCCAGGGGCGGCGTGCGCTCGGGCAGCCCGCTGGTCGTCAGTCGCCGGACCTTGGCCGGCCGGGTGGGTCCATCCTTGAGAGTGACCCCTTCGGCGAGCGCCTTCAAGGCCCGATCGTCCGGCTGTCCCTCGACGAGCACTCGATACGTCTTCGGCTGCTTGTGGCGCGGGTGGCTGATACGATGAATCAACTCGCCATCGTCACTGAGCAACAACAGGCCTTCGGAATCGTAGTCGAGGCGGCCGGCCGGATAGATGTCCGGCACGTCGATCAGCGAGGCCAGGGTATTGCGTCCCTGGTCATCGGTGAACTGGGACAGCACCCGATAGGGCTTGTGCAGCAGATAAAGTTGACTCATGGGCGGGCTCGATGATCTGGCTCGGAAGGCGTGGCGGCGGGCCGTTTAGGCCTTTTCCAAAGATTGTCGACAAAGCCTACTCCGGGCGCGGGGGGTAATGCTATACTCCGCGCTCCACTGAATAGACCTGACAGGGGAGTTCTCAATGGGTTTCCAGAAAATTGTCGTCCCTGAGGGCGGCGAAAAGATCACCGCCAACGCCGACAACAGCCTGAACGTACCGAATAATCCGATCATTCCCTTCATCGAGGGTGACGGTATCGGTGTCGACGTGACCCCGGCGATGAAGATCGCCATCGACGCCGCTGTGCAGAAGGCTTACAACGGCGAGCGCAAGATCCACTGGATGGAAGTCTACGCCGGCGAGAAGGCCACCCACGTCTATGACGCGGACACCTGGCTGCCGGAAGAGACCCTGGAAGCGGTCAAGGACTACATCGTTTCCATCAAGGGCCCGCTGACCACGCCGGTCGGTGGCGGCATCCGTTCACTGAACGTGGCGCTGCGCCAGAAGCTGGACCTGTACGTCTGTCAGCGCCCGGTGCGCTGGTTCGAAGGCGTGCCGAGCCCGGTCAAGAAGCCTGCCGACGTCGACATGGTCATCTTCCGCGAGAACTCCGAAGATATCTACGCCGGCATCGAATGGAAGGCCGGTACCGCGGAAGCCGACAAGGTCATCAAGTTCCTGCGTGAAGAGATGGGTGTCACCAACATCCGCTTCCCCGAGAACTGTGGCATCGGCGTCAAGCCGGTCTCCATCGAAGGCACCAAGCGTCTGGTCCGTCAGGCCCTGCAGTACACCATCGACAACGACCGCGAGTCGCTGACCCTGGTGCACAAGGGCAACATCATGAAGTTCACCGAAGGCTCCTTCAAGGATTGGGGCTACGAGCTGGCCAAGGAAGAGTTCGGCGCCGAACTCCTCGATGGCGGCCCCTGGATGACCTTCAAGAACCCGAAGACCGGCAAGGACATCGTGGTCAAGGACGTCATCGCCGACGCCATGCTGCAGCAGATCCTGCTGCGTCCGGCCGAATACGACGTCATCGCCACCCTGAACCTGAACGGTGACTACCTGTCCGACGCCCTGGCGGCGGAAGTGGGCGGCATCGGCATCGCGCCGGGCGCCAACATCTCCGACACCACCGCCATGTTCGAGGCGACCCACGGCACCGCGCCGAAGTACGCCGGCCAGGACAAGGTCAACCCGGGCTCGCTGATCCTCTCCGCCGAGATGATGCTGCGCCACATGGGTTGGGTCGAGGCCGCCGATCTGGTGCTCAAGGGCGTGGAGAAGGCCATCAGCAAGGGCGAGGTCACCTACGACTTCCATCGCCTGATGGAAAACGCCACGCTGTTCAAGTGCTCCGAGTTCGGTCAGGCCGTCGCCGACAACATGTAAGCGACGTACCGATCGTCCGATGACAGCGTCTGGTGCCGGTGATCGCTATCGCCCGTACCGGCTGTTCATCGCGGCGCTCTGAAAAGGCCCTCGCCCGCTCGGGCGGGGGCTTTTTGCTTTGTACGTTTTTTGCGTGAAAGCGTCCGTCGGATTTCCGATAATGGGAGACGGAACGGAACCCTGCCGCGCCGCCGACGTCCAATGCTCGACGCGGGTGGGCGCAGGCACCCGATTGACAGTGTGAGGCCTATGTTCAACGCAAGAGAGGAGGATCCTGTCTGGATCCGCGCCCCCTTCGCCGGAATGACCCGTCCGCCCAGTGAGCCGGGCGAGCAGGATGACGGTGATCTGGCGACCCAGGAGGCTGACCCCGAGGTGGCCAGGCCACCCATGTATAAGGTTGTCTTGCATAACGACGACTTCACCCCCATGGAGTTTGTGGTGGAGGTGCTGCAGACCTTCTTCCACCTGGACAGCGAGACCGCCGTGCAGATCATGCTGACGGTCCACAGCCACGGAAAGGCAACCTGCGGTGTCTTTACCCATGACATCGCCGAGACCAAGAGCCATCAGGTCAACGAGTATGCGAGAGAGTGCCAGCATCCGCTGTTGAGCGATATCGAGGCAGCGGACTGAGACGGGTCGATATCGGATCGCCCTGACAGTGCTGCCGCTGGCGGCGACGAGTGGTCACAGATCCGCACAAGCCGGCCCCGCGTTAACGAGAGACGGCTGCTGCGTTGACGAAGAACTTGCAACGGCGCCATTTGTACCCGATGTTGATGGTGCCGGACCACAAAAGATCCGATGCAAGCCCTATGCGGCGAGAAGGGGACTGCCATGCTGAGCAAAGAACTTGAACTGACCCTGAACACGGCCTTCACCGTGGCGCGTTCCAAGCGCCATGAGTTCATGACCGTGGAGCACTTGTTGCTGGCGCTTCTGGATAATGCTTCAGCATCAGATGTGCTGCGTGCCTGTGGGGCCAATCTCGACAAGCTGCGGTCCGACCTGCAGGATTTCATCAATTCCACCACCCCGCTGATTCCGGAAGACCAGACCGAGCGCGAGACCCAGCCGACGCTGGGCTTCCAGCGAGTGCTTCAGCGGGCCGTGTTCCACGTGCAGTCTTCTGGCAAGAGCGAAGTGACCGGTGCCAACGTACTGGTTGCGATCTTCTCCGAGCAGGAGAGCCAGGCGGTCTACTTCCTCAAGCAGCAGAACGTGGCACGGGTCGATGCGGTCAACTACATCGCCCACGGGATCTCCAAGGTCACCGGCCACGGCCAGAGCCCGTCTTCGGCGGCTCCCGAGGCCGAGGACGCCGAGGAAGCCGGCAGCGAGGCCGGCGGCAATCCGTTGACCGGTTTTGCCACCAACCTCAACGAGCAGGCCCGCATGGGCAAGATCGACCCCCTGATCGGGCGCGATCACGAGCTCGAGCGGGTGGTGCAGATTCTGGCACGGCGGCGCAAGAACAACCCCTTGCTGGTCGGTGAGGCCGGCGTCGGCAAGACCGCCATCGCCGAGGGCCTGGCCAAGCGCATCGTCGAGGAAGACGTGCCCGATGTGATCGGCGACGCCGTGGTGTACTCGCTGGACATGGGCGCGCTGCTGGCGGGAACCAAGTATCGTGGTGACTTCGAGAAGCGCTTGAAGAGCCTGCTGGCGGAACTGCGCAAGCTGCCCAACGCCATCCTGTTCATCGATGAGATCCATACGGTGATCGGCGCCGGTGCGGCGTCCGGTGGAGTGATGGACGCATCGAACCTGCTCAAGCCGCTGCTGTCCTCCGGCGAGCTGCGCTGTATCGGCTCCACCACCTTCCAGGAATTCCGCGGTATCTTCGAGAAGGATCGTGCCCTGGCCCGTCGTTTCCAGAAGGTCGATGTGATGGCACCCTCGGTCGAGGACTCCATCAAGATCCTCAAGGGGTTGCGTTCACGCTTCGAGGAGCACCACCAGCTCAAGTACACCGACGCCGCGCTGGACAGCGCCGCGCGGCTGGCGGATCGCTACATCAACGACCGCTTCCTGCCGGACAAGGCCATTGATGTCATCGATGAGGCCGGTGCCCACCAGCGCCTGCTGCCGCCGGAAATGCGCGTGGACACCATCGACGTCGATCAGGTCGAGGCGGTGGTCGCTTCCATCGCGCGGATTCCGCCGAAGAGCGTATCCAGCTCCGATCGCAAGCTGCTCGAGAACCTGGATCGCGATCTCAAGATGCTGGTGTTCGGTCAGGATGAGGCCATCGACAGCCTGGCGGCGGCGATCAAGCTGTCCCGCGCCGGGCTCAAGTCGCCGGACAAGCCGGTCGGCAGCTTCCTGTTCGCCGGCCCCACCGGCGTCGGCAAGACCGAGGTGGCGCGTCAGCTGGCCCATATCATGGGGGTCGAACTGCTGCGCTTCGACATGTCCGAGTACATGGAACGGCACACGGTATCGCGGCTGATCGGCGCACCTCCTGGCTATGTCGGCTATGACCAGGGTGGTCTGCTGACCGAGGCGGTCACCAAGCAGCCCCACTGCGTGCTGCTGCTCGACGAGATCGAGAAGGCGCACCCCGAGGTCTTCAACCTGCTGCTGCAGGTCATGGACCACGGTCGTCTGACCGACAACAACGGGCGCGAGGCGGATTTCCGTCACGTCATTCTGATCATGACCTCCAACGCCGGGGTCGAGATCGCGACGCGTCGCTCGATCGGTTTCCAGACCCAGGACCACTCCACCGATGCCATGGAGGCGATTCGCAAGACCTTTACGCCGGAGTTCCGCAACCGTCTGGATGGCATCATCCAGTTCGCGTCACTGGCCAAGCCTGTCGTACGCAATGTGGTCGACAAGTTCCTGGTGGAACTGCAGGCCCAGCTCGACGAGAAACGGGTGCAGCTCGAGGTGGACGACGAGGCGCGCGATTGGCTGGCGACCATGGGTTACGACCCGGACATGGGCGCCCGCCCCATGGCGCGACTGATCCAGGAAAAGCTGAAGAAGCCCCTGGCCGAGATGATCCTGTTTGGGGATCTGGCCGAGCACGGTGGGCTGGTGCACGTCAGTCTGGAGGACGGAGAGCTTCACCTGTCCACCGACGTGGAGATGGCCGACGCGCCTTGAGTGTCGAGGCAGGCTACTGGGGTGTGGCCAAGCCCTTGAAGCCTGCCTGTTGGGCCTGCTTGATGAGCCTGCCTGTTGAGACTATCCAGCAAGTTGGTTGCTTCGACTGGTCAGGAAGTGAAACTACGCGACGCCCCGTCAACGACGGGGCGTCGTCGTTTGTATCCAGCAGGGTCTGGACGGCAACAGCCGTGGGAGTCCCCGGCAGCGGGTCGTTGCCCGGCTTTTGGACGAGGCGGTGCCGCCCTGCTGCGTCAGGCAAAGCAGGGCTGGTGCTGCACCAGAGTCTTGCTGTCTTGCGAAAGGGGGCTGCGCTTGCCGGTGGGGTGGGGCGCGCCGCTAAGGCGCGTTACCGGCAAGTAGCGTCGGCGCTGAAGCGCTGACGCCGGCCGTTCTCAACGGGAACGGTAGACGATGCGACCCTTGGACAGGTCGTAGGGAGTCAGCTCGACCTTGACCTTGTCACCGGTCAGGATGCGGATGTAGTTCTTGCGCATCTTGCCCGAGATGTGGGCGGTCACCACGTGGCCGTTTTCCAGTTCGACCCGGAACATGGTGTTGGGAAGGGTGTCGACGACCACGCCTTCCATTTCGATATGGTCTTCGCGTGCCATATAGGCGAATCCTCGCTGGTGAAATCGAAAAGATGCCTGACCTTGAGGCGTCACTGCCGTTACTGTGGTCAGGATAGCGCGATATTCTGCCGGATGCAGAGCCAGATGGCAAAGGCAGATGGCTGATCGGCCCTCAAAGTGCGCGATATTCTGCCGCTTTCCAGTATCCCCGGAGTCAGATGGCAAAGGCAGATGGCCATTGATAGCAGGCTAGCCCCTCAAAGTGCGCGATATTCTGCCGCTCTCTAGAGAGCAGGGAACGTGCTTGAGCTATCGGGTTGGGCGGTTACTCGCTGTCGATCGGTACCAGTCGTCGCCAGAGCCGGCCATCCAGGCGCTCGAGGGGCGAGAAGCTGCTCTTGTAGCTCATCTTGCGGCACTCCTCGATCCAGTAGCCCAGGTAGACATGGGGAAGTCCCTTCAGGGATGCCATCTGGATCAGCGCCAGCACCGCCTGGGTGCCAAGAGAACGGCGCTCGAGGCTGTGGTCCGGGTCGAAGAAGGTGTAGATGGCGGACAAGCCATGGCGCAGCTCGTCGAAGGCCGATACCGCTACCAGCTTTCCGTCCAGGCGCATTTCCAGCAGTCTCGCGTAGGGCTGATCGAGGCTCAGGAAGGTACGGTACTGCTCGTGACTCGGTGGGAACATGTCGCCGTCATGGTGGCGCGTGCAGATATAGCGGGCGTAGAGGTCGTAGTGGCGGGAGTCGAACTGCGCCGGCACCACCTCGATGGTCAGGTCGGCATTGCGCCGCATCAGGCGTCGCTGGGTGCGATTGGGGAGAAAGTCCGCTACCGGGATTCGCACGGAGATGCAGGCGTGGCAGCCTTCACAGTGAGGGCGGTAAAGATGCAGACCGCTGCGACGGAAGCCAAGTAGCGTAAGCGCGTCATATACGCCCTGTCCCGGGGATTCCTTGGGATCCAGGAACAGGGTGGTCGCTTCCTTGCCCGGCAGATAGCTGCAGGCGTGCGGCACAGTAAGAAAGAACCGCAGGTCGCGTACGGGTTGACGCGGTGTATTGCTGCTCAAGGCTGCCGTCTCCCTGTCGGATGGCATCGAGTGATGGATCAGGCGTTGGTATGGGTCGTGTCGATGGTGGTCGTCATACATGGCCTTCTGATACCAGGTCATTCACCGATGCCGGTGAATGACCATGCCGGCGTCGTCAGGCTGTCTCTGTCCAGATCATCCAGCCACCTCTCAAGATAGCCGATGAAGGCTGATCGAGCGATACCTCGAGCGCCGAGGCTGGCCAGGTGGGGCGTGTGCATCTGGCAGTCGATCAGACGCCCGCCGCCGGCCGCCATGGCGCGGGCCAGATGCACCAGGGCGATCTTGGAGGCATCGGCCTCGCGGCTGAACATCGATTCGCCGAAAAACACCGGTCCCAGGGCGACACCATAGAGCCCGCCGACCAGCCGGTCGTCACGCCAGATTTCCACCGAGTGAGCGACCCCCTCCCGGTGCAGGTCGCAGTAGGCGTCACGCATTTCATCGGTGATCCAGGTGCCTGACGCATGACCATCGTTGCGCGGCGCAGCACAGGCGTCGATGACGGCGTCGAACGCCTGGTCGGCGGTGGCGCGAAAGCCCCCGTTGCGCAGTCGTTTGGCGAGGCTTCGGCGCACGCGTAGCTCTTCGGGGTGCAACACCATGCGCGGATCGGGGCTCCACCAGAGAATCGGCTGGTCGTCGCTGTACCAGGGGAAGATTCCGCGGCGGTAGGCCTCTATCAGCCATTCGGGAGATAGCCCGCCGCCAGCGGCCAGCAGGCCGTCCGGGTCGTCGAGGGCAATATCGACCGAAGGAAAGGTCACAGGATGTTCGTTGAGCCAGGGCAGCATGGGGCTCCCTTTGCAATACCGGGTGGAAGATGGGGCAGTGTGCCCCCAGCCCGCGCTTCGCTCAAGGTATGCTGGGCCTATTCGCTCACCGGCTGGCTCGGTATCATGACCTCCAGTCAGAAGGATGGAAGACGCCGTTATGGCGCAAGGGGAAGGCCGTTTGAGTGCCAACAAGAAGTCCATGTCGTCGCGCGCGACGGCGGCAGCCGCCAAGGAGACCGCCCGCAAGGTCGGGTTGCGTCTGCATGGCTCTGCCAGGGAAGGTGTGATCATCGTACTGCTGGCTGCCTGCGTATTCCTGCTGCTGGCACTGTTCAGCTTCGAGCCGGCGGACCCCGGCTGGTCGAGCAGTGGCCCCGAGACCGCGGTGGCCAACTGGATGGGCCCCATCGGGGCCTGGCTCGCCGACGTGCTGTATTCGTTGTTTGGCATCAGCGCCCTGTGGTGGCCAGGCATGCTGGCGTTTGCCGCCTGGTACCTGATCCGTTCCCGTCGAGTGGAGTTCGAGTGGGATGCGACCGCCCTGGCCGTGCGCTGCGGTGGGCTGATTCTGCTGCTGCTGGGGTGCACCACCCTGGGGGCGCTCTACTTCCATCAGCCCGACAGCGTGTTGCCATACTCCACCGGTGGCATCCTCGGGGTCGGGCTGGTCGGCGCCCTGCGGCCACTGGTGGGCGTCGGCGGAACAGGTCTGCTCGCCGTTGTCGCTATCCTGGGCGGAATGCCGCTGTTTACCGGGTTGTCCTGGCTCAATGTCATGGACGAGGCGGGCCACCGTTGTCTGTTGCTGGGACGCTGGCTCAAGTCCCGCTTCGCGTCGTCTAAAGACGAGGACGACGCAGGGCAGGGCGCCGACCAGCACAGTGCACCTGAGCCCAGGGCCAAGGCGTCATCGCCGATCGACAGCGAAGATGGCGAGGAAGGCGATACGACGCCCCGGCCCTCCTGGTGGCAGCGCCTGCGCGGCAAGGGGACTCCGACCGACCTGGATGAGGCCGCGGGGTCGTCCATGGGCGACGACGGCAACACCGATATTCCCTGGGACGTGGCGGAATCCACGCCGTCGGCCAAGCAGCCTGGCGCTGCCTATACCGAACGCTTTGCCGAGGCCGCGCCTCGCCGCCGCCATGAAGGTAGCGTTCAGGACGGCACCACAACGCCGCGGGACACCCGTCCCACCGAACCTGAGGGTGGTCGGCGAGAGCCGACCCTGGCCCCGGAGCCCACGGCTTCCAGAGAGCGGCGAGAGCCGACCCTGGGCGGCAGTTTTGCGGCAGAGGCACCTTCGGCGGCAAGGGCAGAAGAGCCGATGTCGCTGCGTGCAGAGAGGGATGCGCCGGTGCCTTCGCCTGAACGTGCAAGCGAGCCGAGCTCTTTAGAGGCCCCCGAAGCCGGGCCTACTGCTCAGGCACGCTCTCCACAGGCGCGCTCTTCACAGGCGCCCGGGGCCGCGCCAGCCGCGCAGGGTTCTCAACAGGCGCCCGAAACCGCGCCTGGCTCTCCACAGGCGCGCTCTTCACAGGCGCCCGAAGCCGCGCCAGCCGCGCCTAGCTCTTCTCAGGCGCCCGAAACCGCGCCCGCCGCGCCAGCCGATCCACAGGAGCGCTCTCCGCAGGCGCCCGAAGCCGCGCCAGCCGCGCCTAGCTCTTCTCAGGAGTCCGAGGCTGCGCCGTCCGCGCCGGCGACCGGCGCTCCACAGGAGCCGCGTCGGGAAGAGCCCGCTCGCGGGGAGGAGCCGTCGAGCCACCAGACGCAGCCTCGTCGAGAGGAGCGTCGTGCCGAAGAAATCCCCGAGCCGGTGCTGCCTGATGATGGTGGTGCCCTGGCTGGCGGCGCCATCGCTGCAGGGGCGGGTGCCGGTCTGTTGGCGGCCACCCATGAGGCGCCGCGTAGTGTCTCGAGTCAGGCTCCCAGTTCTTCTCCCCGTCCGTCTTCTGCTGAGGACGCTGGTCAGGATGCTGGTCAGCGCGTGCAGCAGGAAGCGGCCCGCAGCGACGCCGGCACGCCGACCGAGCCTCCCCGCGTTGAGCCAGGTCACGATGCCGCGGGCGGGAATGTTGCCGGAGGCCACGACAGCGTGGGCGAAGGACGTGTGGCTACCGCCGAGCAAGCCCGTGAGGCCGCCGACAACGACGGCCCGACGCTGTGGACGGTAGAGCACCTGCAAAGCCAGCGTCCCGGTTTCGATGACCTGCCGGAACCCGATGGCGAGCTGCCAAGCCTCAGGCTATTGACCCCGCCGGAGCCGCATCAGCCCAACTACACCGAGCAGCAACTGGCCGATATGGCGGAGTTGCTCGAGATGCGCCTGCGCGAATACGGCGTCAAGGCCGAGGTCGTCGATACCTGGCCGGGCCCGGTCATCACCCGCTTCGAGATCAAGCCTGCGGCGGGGGTGAAGGTCTCCAAGATCAGCAACCTGGCCAAGGACCTGGCGCGTTCGCTGATGGTCAAGAGCGTACGCGTGGTGGAGGTGATACCCGGGCGTCCCACCGTGGGTATCGAGATCCCCAACCCCAATCGCGCGATGATCCGCCTGCGCGAGGTGATCGACTCGGACCGCTACCAGCACGAGGCCTCTGGTCTCACCATGGCGCTGGGTCAGGACATCGGCGGTGCCGCCGTGGTGGCCAACCTGGGCAAGATGCCCCACGTGCTGGTCGCCGGTACCACCGGCTCGGGCAAGTCGGTCGGGGTCAACGCCATGCTGATCTCGATGCTGCTCAAGGCGACCCCCGACGAGCTTCGGCTGATCATGGTCGATCCCAAGATGCTGGAGCTGTCGGTCTATGACGGTATCCCGCACCTGCTGGCGCCGGTGGTCACCGACATGAAGGAGGCCGCCAACGCCCTGCGCTGGTGCGTGGCCGAAATGGAGCGTCGCTACAAGCTGATGGCCGCCATGGGAGTGCGCAACATCGCCGGCTTCAACAGCAAGCTCGATGAGGCCGAGCGGGCCGGTGCCCAGGTTGCCGATCCGTTATGGGAGCCCCAGCCCTGGGAGATGCACCAGACCCCGCCGGTGCTGGAAAAGCTGCCCTACATCGTGGTGGTGATCGACGAATTTGCCGACATGTTCATGATCGTCGGCAAGAAGGTCGAGGAGCTGATCGCCCGACTGGCGCAGAAGGCCCGCGCCGCCGGTATTCATCTGGTGTTGGCGACCCAGCGTCCCTCGGTGGACGTGGTCACCGGCCTGATCAAGGCCAACATCCCCACCCGCATGGCCTTCCAGGTGTCGTCGCGGGTCGACTCCCGCACCATCCTCGATCAGGGCGGCGCCGAGAACCTGCTGGGCCATGGTGACATGCTCTACTTGCCGGCGGGCTCCGGTCAGCCAACCCGCGTGCACGGCGCCTTCGTCGATGACGATGAGGTGCACCGGGTGGTGGAAGACTGGAAGCGGCGCGGCGAGCCCGAGTACATCGACGAGATCCTCTCCGGTGGTGTTTCCGCCGATGCCCTGACCGGGCTCGAGGCCGAAGGCACCGGCGATGACAGCGACGCCGAGCAGGACGCCCTCTATGACGAGGCCGTGGCCTTTGTCACCGAGACGCGCCGGGCCTCGATCTCGGCGGTCCAGCGGCGCTTCAAGATCGGCTACAACCGCGCTGCACGCCTGGTCGAGGCCATGGAAATGGCCGGGGTGGTATCGTCCATGGGCAGCAACGGCGGGCGAGAGGTGCTGGCACCGCCGCCCACCGCAGGCTAACCCGATCGGCGCGACACTGTCTCCATTTGGGGACAGTGTCGCGTCAGGATGTAATCACCATGCAAGAGGGTGTCACGACCGGGTTCAGCGGCAACTTGCCAGGCATACTGGACTCAAACGGACATCCTCCCGGCGCCGGAGCCGCTCCGGCGCGACAAGGATTTCGACGATTTCGACGGAGAGACGCTATGCCCGCACGCCTTACCTTGAGTTCCGGTCTTGCCACGCTGGCCCTGGCGCTGGCGATCCCCGCCACCGCGCTGGCCGACGGCGCTGAGCGCCTGACCCGCATGCTGGAGCCGTTGAACACCTATTCCGCCGACTTCGAGCAGCAGATCCTCGACGGCAGTGGCCAGCGCCTGCAGCAGACCGAAGGGCACATGTGGCTGTCGCGCCCCGGCAAGTTCCGCTGGGAGGTCAAGGCACCTTACGAGCAGATCGTGGTGTCGGACGGCGATGAGGTCACCCTCTATGACCCCGATCTCGAGCAGGCCACCATTCAGCCGCTGGATGAGCGCATCACCCACACCCCGGCTCTGCTGCTGTCCGGCAGCGCCAACGAGCTCACCGACAGCTACGAGGTCAAGAGCTCTCAGCAAGGCACCGCCGAGACCTTCACCCTGGAGCCCAAGGCCTCGGACACCCTGTTCGAAAGCCTGCGGCTGACCTTCTACAGCGAGCAGCTGGCGGCGCTGGAGATGACCGACAGCACCGGTCAGCGTACCGCCATCGCCTTCGATAATGCCGAGCAGAACGGCAACATCGATGACCAGCGCTACCGCTTCGAGGTGCCTGAGGGTACCGACGTGATCCGCCAGACCCGCTGATCACACCGGCCGCCGCCGTTCCCGTTCGGCGGCGGCCTCCCTTCCGCACCTTTCCACGGCCTGCCATTTTCTGCCCGTTCCCTCCTTACCGTGCGCTATCGAGCACGCCGCTTGTCCCCGATCAACCCTGAAGTCTACTGCGACCTTGGCCCAATAGTGTGAGCCGACTAGGGAAACTACTATCCCGGGTATCGTTTTCACGAGGTGCCCCATGTATCCCTACGCCGCTCCCCTGCGAGACCTGTCCTTCGTGCTGTCAGAAATGCTCGAGCACGAGTCCTTGAACCTGGCCCCCTTTGCCGAGGTTGGCCCCGAGCTGGTCGACGCTGTGCTCGAGGAGGCCGCGAAGCTCGCCTCTGATGTCTGGGCGCCGCTCAATGCCAGCGGTGATCGCCAGGGCTGCAGCCGGCTGGAAGACGGCAGCGTGACACTGCCAGACGGCTTCGCCGAGGCCTACCAGGCCTACGCCGAGGGCGGCTGGAACGGGATCGGCGTGTCCGAGGAGCGTGGCGGTCAGGGGCTGCCCGAGGTGGTGGCCAGCAGCGTGCAGGAGATGCTGCATGGCGCCAACATGGCGCTGGGCCTGTGTCCGATGCTGACCGCGGGTGCCATCGAGGCGCTGGCTCACCATGGCAGCGACGAACTCCAGCAGCGTTACCTGGCGCGTCTGGTGGAAGGCAGCTGGACCGGCACCATGAACCTGACCGAGCCTCAGGCCGGCTCGGACCTGTCCCGGGTGCGCACCCGCGCGGTGCCGGAAGGCGATCACTACCGGCTGTTCGGCCAGAAGATATTCATCACCTGGGGCGAACACGAGGCCGCTGAGAACATCATCCACCTGGTGCTGGCGCGCACCCCCGACGCCCCCGAGGGCAACAAGGGCATCTCGCTGTTTCTGGTGCCCAAGTTCCTGGTCAATGAGGACGGCTCGCCGGGCGAGCGCAACGACGTGGTGTGCGCCTCCATCGAACACAAGATGGGCATCCACGGCAGTCCCACCTGCACCCTCAGCTTCGGCGAGAAGGACGGCGCCGTCGGCTATCTGGTGGGGGAGGCCGGGCGCGGCCTCAACCACATGTTCACGATGATGAACGAGGCCCGCCACAAGGTCGGTATCCAGGGTATCGGTGTCGCCGAGCGCGCCTGCCAGCACGCCCTGGCCTACGCCAACGATCGCTCCCAGGGACGCACACCACCGTCCCGCGGAGGCGAGCCCTGCACCATCGGCGAGCACCTGGACGTGCGCCGCATGCTGCTGTCGATGCGGGCGCGCACCGACGCCCTGAGGGCGCTGGCGCTGCTGTGCGCTCAGCAACTCGACGTGGCTCGTCACCATGAGGACGAACCGCGCCGTCGCGAGGCCCAGGCGCGGGCCGAGGTGCTGATCCCGGTGGTCAAGGGCTTCTCCACCGACCAGGCGGTGGACATCGCCTCGTTGGGTGTTCAGGTCCACGGCGGCATGGGCTTCATCGAGGAGACCGGCGCCGCGCAACTGTTGCGGGACGTGCGTATCGCACCGATCTACGAGGGCACCAACGGCATCCAGGCGCTCGATCTGGCGGGGCGCAAGCTCCAGCGCGATGGCGGCGCGGCCTTGTCACTGCTGATCGACGAAGTGCAGGCCACCGCCGAAGCGCTGTCAGCCCATTCTTCTCTTGCTCCGCTGGGGGCAGAGCTTGCCGCCGGTGCCGAGGATCTGCGTGCCTGTGCGGCCCTGGTGCTGGAGGCGGGGGCGGACGCCGAACGCGGCGCCGACGCCATCCAGGCCTACGCCACGCCGCTTCTGTCGCTGACCGGCCACGTACTGTGCGCCTGGCAGATGGGGCGCGCGGCGATCATCGCCCGGGCCGCGCTGGACGCCGGCAGCGACGACGACTTCTACCGGCGCAAGCTGGCCTGTGCCGACTTCGCCGTGCGCCAGTGGCTCCCCGAGGGACGCGCCCAGCGTCGCGTCATCGAGGCCGGCTTCGACGAACTGCTTTCCGTATCGCTTGGCTGAACCGATTGGCCGTCGGTGTCCACCGGCGGCTATCTTCTGTTCAGGATCGGCCATCGTCATTTTCCTCGTAGCGAGGCGCAGGCCGCCAGTGGCTACGCATGCGACCTTCAATCAGGAGTGTCTAATGAGCAACATCTACGACCAGGGCATGCCGCGCAACGCGGCCAACCACGTGGCGATCTCGCCGTTGACCTTCATCGAACGCGCGGCCAGCGTCTATCCGGACCTGCCGGCGGTGGTCCACGGCCAGACGCGCCGCGACTGGGCCACCACCTGGCAGCGCTGCCGGCGACTGGCCTCGGCACTGGAGCGTCGTGGACTCGGCAAGGGGGATACGGTGTCGGTGATGCTGCCCAATGTGCCGGCGATGTTCGAGGCTCACTTTGGCGTGCCCCTGGTCGGTTGCGTACTCAACACCCTGAATATCCGTCTCGATGCCTCGGCGATTGCCTACATGCTGGAACACGCCGAGACCCGGGCGATCCTGGTGGACCCGGAGTTTGTCGAGGTGGTACGTGAGGCGATCAAGGGCCTCGATAAACCGCCTCTGATCATCGACGTGCTGGATCCCGAGTTCGAGGGCCAGGCCGAGCGCCTGGGCGAGATCGAGTACGAGGACCTGCTGGCCGAAGGTGACGCCGACTACCCCTATCGCCTGCCCGAAGACGAGTGGGACGCCATCTCGCTGAACTACACCTCCGGTACCACCGGCAAGCCCAAGGGCGTGGTCTATCACCATCGCGGCGCCTACCTCAACGCCGTGAGCAACATCCTCGAGTGGGCGATGCCGCATCACCCGGTGTACCTGTGGACGCTGCCGATGTTCCACTGCAACGGCTGGTGTTTCCCCTGGACCATCGCCGCCAACGCCGGGGTCAACGTCTGCCTGCGCAAGGTCGACCCGAAGAAGATCATGGAACTGATCGCCGACGAGAAGGTGACCCACTTCAGCGGCGCGCCGATCGTGCTCAACGGACTGGTCAATCTGGACGAGTCCCAGCGTCGTGCCATCGACCACCCGGTCAAGGCCACCACCGCCGGGGCGGCGCCGCCTGCTGCGGTGATCGCCGGGGTGGAGTCACTCGGCATCGATGTGACCCACGTCTATGGTCTGACCGAGGTCTATGGTCCGGTGACGGTGTGCGCCTGGCGCGAGGCCTGGGACGAGCTGCCGCTGGAGGAGCGTGCCCGCATCAAGGCCCGTCAGGGCGTGCGTGGGCACATGCTGGAGGCGCTTTGCGTGGCCGACCCGGTGACCCTGGAGCCATTGCCCAAGGACGGCGAGAGCATCGGCGAGATCATGATGCGTGGCAACAACGTGATGAAGGGCTACCTGAAGAACGAGGCCGCCACCCGGGAAGCGCTGGATGGTGGCTGGTACCACACCGGCGACCTGGCAGTGTGGCACGCCGATGGCTACATCGAGATCAAGGATCGCTCCAAGGACATCATCATCTCCGGCGGCGAGAACATCTCCACCATCGAACTCGAGGATGCGCTCTACGCCCACCCGGCGGTGGAAGAGGCCGCGGTGGTGGCCCAGCCTGACGAGAAGTGGGGCGAAAGCCCCTGCGCCTTCGTCAAGCTCAAGGCCACCAGCGGTGAGGTGACCGAAGAGGACATCATCGAGCACTGTCGGGGCAAGCTTGCGCGCTTCAAGGTGCCCAAGCGCGTCGTCTTCACCGAACTGCCGAAGACCTCGACCGGCAAGATCCAGAAGTTCGTGCTGCGTCAGCAGGCCAAGGAGAGCTGATCGCCGCCTGCCATCCGCTGATGGCAGGGTAAGCCCGCCCGCGACAGAGCGGGGAGCAGATCATCAGACGCCGCCTTCGGGGTGACCGGGGGCGGCGTGGTTGTGTCATGATCGAGGGAAATATCCATCAAGGGAGAAAGCAAGTGAGCGAGACGCGGATCGGTGTGGTCGGTGGTGGAACCATGGGTCAGGGCATCGCCCAGGTGCTGGTGCAAAGCGGCTTCGAGGTGAGCCTCTATGATGTTGCCGAGGCCGCCCTGGAGCGGGCCAGCGCGGCGATCGACAAGGGCCTTGCCAAGCTGGTGGAAAAGCAGCGGCTGAGTGCCGAACAGCGGGACGAGGCCCGCGCGCGCCTGACCACGGTCAACTTGCTCCAGGCCCTGGCCGACTGTGGGGTGATCATCGAGGCGGCGCCGGAAGCGCCGGAGCTCAAGGAACGCCTGTTCCGGGAGCTCGATGAGATCAACCCCGAGGCGGTGCTGGCCTCCAACACCTCCTCGCTGTCGCTGACCCGTCTGGCGGCGGTGTGCCAGCGGCCAGAGCGAGTCGTCGGCATGCACTTCTTCAACCCGGTGCCGGTACTCAAGCTGGTCGAGGTCATCCGCGCCGAGCAGACCAGCGACACGACCGTGGCCCGTGTCGAAGCCCTGGCCGAGTCCATGGGCAAGACCGCCGTGGCGATCGGCGACGCCCCAGGCTTCGCGGTCAACCGCCTGCTGGTGCCGATGATCAACGAGGCTGCCTTCCTGGTGCAGGAAGGGGTGGCCAGCGCCGAAGACATCGACACCGCCATGAAGCTTGGCGCCGCCCACCCGATGGGCCCGCTGGCGCTGGCCGACCTGATCGGCCTGGACGTCTGCCTGGCGATCATGAACGTACTGGCCGATGGCTTCGGCGATCCCAAGTATCGCCCCTGTCCGCTGCTCAAGCGGATGGTCGACGCCGGCTATCTGGGACGCAAGAGTGGCCGCGGCTTTCACGACTACAGCGGTTGAGGCGGTGGCATGCGCCAAAAGGATGGCTTGTGAGCCTACCAAGCGTTCGCTAGGGTTGGGCCAAAGGTGACGAACGCGCCAGGCTCCGCCGACGCCAGGCGGGCCTCGCCGACAACTGACAACTCTGACAAGGAGCATTTCGTGAGCGAACAACTGGTCGAGATGGTCGACAACGATGGCGTGGTACGCCTCACCATCAACCGTCCCAAGGCGTTGAACGCCCTGAATCGCGAGGTCATCGAGGCGCTGGCCGAGATCCTTGATCGGCTCGAAGGTCGCGAGGGCCTGCGCGCGGTGCTGATCACCGGCGCCGGCGAGAAGTCCTTCGTGGCCGGTGCCGACATCACCGCGATGCGCGAGATGAACCCGCTCGAGGCGCGCGACTTCGCCGGTCAGGCGCTGAAGACCATCAAGCGCCTCGAGACGCTGCCGGTGCCGGTGGTGGCGCTGGTCAACGGCTTCTGCCTCGGCGGCGGCTGCGAGCTGGCGCTGGCCTGTGACTGGGCGGTGGCCAGCGACAACGCGGTGTTTGGCCAGCCCGAGGTACTGCTTGGGGTCATTCCCGGCTTCGGTGGCTCCCAGCGTCTGCCGCGTCGGGTCGGCCCGGCCATGGCGCTTGACCTTTGCACCACCGGTCGCAAGATCGACGCCCAGGAGGCCCTGCGCATTGGCCTGGTCAATCAGGTGATGTCCCAGGCCGAGCTCGAGGACTACGCCGCCACCCTGACCAAGCAGTTGTCCGGCAATGGCCCCGGCGCGGTGCGCAGTGCCAAGCAGGTGATCCACGACGGCATGGACCAGGATCTGGACAGCGCCCTGGCGCTGGAGACCAGCCTGTTTGCCCTGTGCTTCGCCTCCGACGAGCAGCGCGAAGGCATGAGCGCCTTCGTCGAGAAGCGCAAGCCCAACTTCTGAGTCTCGTTCACAAGCCTTCAGCGAGCACTGAAGCGGCCATGGCGAATGCCATGGCCGCTTCGTCGTTCAGGCGCGAGGATTCTGGGGGCGCCTAGCGGGGCAATGGTCGCGTGGCCTTGTCCCGGCCCGGCGACAGCATGCCGGTGGCCACAGCGGTGCCTGCCAGGGTGATGGCCATGCCCACCAGGGTGCGCAGTCCCAGGGTCTCGTCGAGCAGCAGATAGCCCCACAGCAGGGCGCTGACCGGTACCAGAAAGGTCACGGTAGAGGCGGCGGTAGCCCCGGCGCTGGCCAGCAGGCTGAAGAACAGCAGAAAGGCGACAGTGGTGGACAGCACCGCCATGGCCAGGGCGCTGCCCCAGGCCTCGATGCTGACGGCTTGCTGCGGCCACATCAGCAGACCGGGCACCAGCAGCATCAGCCCGGACATCGAGCAGCTGCCGGCGGCCAGCACGCGTACCGGCAGATGGCCGAGGTGGGTCTTCGAATAGTTGCCGGCGATGCCATAGCAGAAGGTGGCCCCGAGAATCGCCAGGATGTACCAGCCATCGCCGCCCAGCTGGAAGTCCAGCCGATCGGCGGACAACACGTAGACACCGACGAAGGCCAGCGCCAGACCCAGGTACTGACGTCGGCGAATCGGCGTGGCGAACCAGGCGGCGCCGATAAGCGCGGTGAAGATCGGAGTGGTGGCGTTGATCAGCGAGGTGAAGCCCGCCTCGAGCTGGGTGGTCGCCAGGGCCAGCAGTGAAAACGGCACCACGTGGTTGATGAAGCCGAGCAGCGCCAGGCGTCCGATATTGTCGCGCACCTGGCGCAGGTAGTGCAGTGATGCCAGCAGGGGCAGCAGCAGCAGGGCGCCGACCCCCATGCGGATCATCACCACCGGGACGGCGCCGAACTCCGGCGAGGCCACCCGCATGAAGATGAAGGACAGTCCCCACAGGCTCGACAGCAGGACCAGCTTGAGGGTGTCTGAGGCCGTCATCGAGATTCCTTGTCGTGGGACGGTGGAGGTAGTGGTAGCACTTTTGCTAGCCCGCTAAGAGTATGCGAGATGCGCGAAACAGGAAAGCCGTTGAGGGTGAGGGTGCTGTGAGCCACCGATGACTCTTGTATGCTGAAGTAGACGGTACCGCAACACTGACTGGGCCAGGGAAGTCCTCGGGAGGGCGCTATGAAGACCATCGGGCTGTTGGGCGGCATGAGTTGGGAGTCCACGGTGAGCTACTACCAGGTCATCAATCGGGATGTGAACCGCGCACTTGGTGGACATCATTCGGCCAAGATTGCCTTGATCAGTCTGGACTTCGCCGAGGTCGAGGCCTTTCAGCATCAGGGCCGCTGGGAGGATGCCGCCGGGCTGCTCGCCGACGCCGCCTGGCGCGTTCAGGAGGCGGGCGCGGACCTTATCGTGCTGTGTACCAATACCATGCACAAGGTGGCCCGAGACATCGAAAAGGCGGTAGATATCCCTCTGTTGCACATTGCCGACGCCACCGCCGATGCCCTGATCGCCGACGGGGTCAAGCGGGTGGGGCTGCTCGGCACCTGTTTTACCATGGAGCAGGGCTTCTACAAGGACCGGCTCGAGGCCTACGGTATCGAGGTACAGGTACCCGAGAAGGCTCAGCGCGATCAGGTTCACCGGATCATCTACGATGAACTTTGCCATGGTGAAATCGAGCAGGCGTCACGCCAGGTGATGCTGTCGATCATGGAAGAGCTCAAGGCCGGTGGTGCGGAAGCGGTGATACTGGGCTGCACCGAGATCGCCTTGCTGGTCGCTCAGGCCGACACCGAGATTCCGCTGTATGATACGACGGCCATTCACGCCCGCAGGGCCGTCGAACTGGCGTTAGGCTGATACTGGTACTGGTTATTAGCACTGGTACTGGCTCCGTGCAGTGCCCGTGCCACCAACTTGAGACGATGGCCCCTGGCAAGGATGCCCATGAAGCTTTCCACTCTCGCCTGTTACCCCGTCAAGTCGCTGCGCGGCATCGCGCTGTCCAGGGCTGAACTCACCGAGCGCGGGCTCGCCTTCGATCGGCGCTGGATGCTGGTCGACGACGACGGGCGTTTCGTCACCCAGCGTGAGATCCCCGCCC
This sequence comes from Halomonas sp. H10-59, assembly GCF_040070555.1. Taxonomy (NCBI): domain Bacteria; kingdom Pseudomonadati; phylum Pseudomonadota; class Gammaproteobacteria; order Oceanospirillales; family Halomonadaceae; genus Halomonas; species Halomonas sp. H10-59. Next base: position 3,171,936 of record NZ_CP098828.1, on the reverse strand, counting down.
TGGCGACCATCGGTGTCGAACTGTCGTCCGACACGCTGCGCCTGGTCCACGACAGGATGGCGCCGCTCGTGCTGTCACTGGACGAACCCCAGGCGGCCATGCGCCAGGTGCGGGTCTGGCAGAGCGAATGCCAGGCGTTGGACGAAGGCGACGGTGCGGCGAATTGGCTGGCAGAAGCGCTGGCAAAGTCCTTGCCAAAGCCCTTGCCAAAGTCCTTGCCAGAACCCCAGCGCGAAGCGGGGCGGTTGCGGCTGGTGCGCCTGCCCCACGAGCAGCGCCGTTGGGTAGCGACCGAGTTTCTGCCGCCGGCGGAGCGCGGTGTGGTGCATACCGCCTTTGCCGATGGCTACCCCCTGCTGATCGCCTCCGAGGCCTCGCTGGCAGCGCTCAACCAGCGGCTGGAAGCCAAGGGGGAGGCGCCGGTGCCGATGGAGCGCTTCCGCCCCAACCTGGTGGTGTCGGGCGGTGATCCCTTCGCCGAACGGGATTGGGCCTCGTTGGCCGGGCCCGGCTATCGCCTCGGCCTGCGCAAGCCATGCAAGCGCTGCAAGATCATCACCCTGGATCAGCGCAGCGGTGAGGCGCCCTCGGCCAAGGAGCCGTTGAAGACCCTGGTGGAAATGGATACCCAGCCCGGTTGGAAGGGCGCCTTCTTTGGCCAGAATGCCGTCGTCGAGCAGGGCGTGGGGGCCATCCTGCGTGTGGGTGACGTGCTCGATAGCCTGAGCTGACGGTTGATCACCGGCGTCGCCGGCCAACGACTCGACGCCGCTGTCCGCCTTCTCGATACCCCAGCTCCCCCTTCCTCCGTCACTTCCGATAGAGCCGCCGGTGCAGCTCGCGAATCTCGTCGGCAAACTCCTCAACCGGCCCCTCCACCTCGGCACTCGGCACGATGGTCTGGATCGGCAGCGGGGCGATCGGGGCAGGTGCCACCTGCCACTCGCCGAGCCAGCCGCCGAGCTGTTCTGAGGAGCTGGCGTAGACGATGCGTCCGAGTCCGACCCAGCCATGCGCCGCGGCGCACATGGGGCAGTGTTCGCCGGAGGTATAGACGGTCGAGTGCGCGCGCTCTTCGACGCTGAGGTGCTCGGCCGCCCAGCGGGCGATGGCGAATTCGGGGTGGCGGGTCGCGTCACCGCCGGCGACGCGGTTGCGATCCTCGAAGCGAACCTGCCCTTGCGGGTCCACCAGGAGCGAGCCGAACGGCTCGTCACCAGCCTCGAGGGCCTCCCTGGCCAGGTCAACGCAGCGGCGCAGGTGCTGACGATCGGTCGAATTCATTCAGTATTCCTCATAAAGATGATCCGCGGGCGGCCTCCTGCCTGGGGAAGGATGCCTCCGGGGAGGGATATCTGTGGCCTTGGCTTGACTCTAGCATGGACCAAAGTTGTCCGATGACGGACAGCCAGATACGTGATTCTTCACTGAAATATGCTTCTGGCGTCGGCATTTTCCTACGCAGCGCCCGGCGGATCGACTATTGATGCCGAAGGGTAACCCTAGGACGCTGTAGGTTGTCGGCAAGCTGGCCTGCAAATGAGGTGCGTTGCATGAACACGAGGAATACCATGTTGGCCCAGCAGATGGTGGCGCTGGCCGAGCAAGATAGAGCGTTGCTGGATGAACTCGCGGCCTCGGGGGAGATCCCCTCCGCCGACTATCATCCGCGAGTGCGTGCGCTGCATCAGGCCAATGCCGAGCGTCTGTCTGCGGTCATCGATCGTCACGGCTGGCCGGGCAAGGACACCGTCGGGGAAGACGGCAGCGAAGCAGCCTGGTACATCGCGATGCACGCGGTTTTCGACGTGGATTTCATGCAACGTTGCTGTTCTGCACTGATTCAGGCGGTTGCCGCCGGCCAGGCGCCCGGGTGGCAGCTGGCCTTTCTCGAAGATCGCATAAGGGTCCTGACCGGTCGGCCCCAGCGCTATGGCACCCAATTCGAGATCGGCGACGACGGCTGGCCCGTGCCCAGCGTCATCGAACGGCCGGATGACGTCGATCGGCGTCGTCAGGCGCTCGGGCTGGAGCCGCTGTCCAGTCGTCTGGCACGGTTGAGGGGACCGGGGTTAGCGGGTCCGGATGACTGGTTACGGCGTTCGGCCTGAACCGCTTTGCTTCACTTCCTGCTGCATGTCGAACTGAGCTGGCTGCCAGTTGGTGGCCTCTCAATCTGCCCTTGTCACCAGACTCATGACGGCGCGCCGGCATCTCGGCTGACGTCGCTATCCTGCCCGGGCAGTGCTGACACCAATCCCAGCGCCACGGCCAGCCTGACCAGATGCGCCAGGCTATCGGCGCCGAGTGTCTTCATGATGCGCTGACGGTAGACCTCCACGGTCTTGGCGCTCAGCGTCAGCTTCTCGGCGATCTCGCGACTGGTAAGCCCGCGGGCCACCTCGACCAGAATGGCCTGTTCGTTGGCCCTCAGCCCTTCATATCGCTGCCGCAGCTCTTCGAGATCGGCCTGGGCCCGCTGCCGGTGCTGGTGGTGAGCCAGCGCCTGCTGGATGACATCGATCAATTGCTGCTGATTAAAGGGCTTTTCGATGAAGTCGAAGGCTCCCGCCTTCAACGCGGCGACCGCCATGGGCACGTCACCGTGACCGGTCATCATGATCAGGGGAGGACAACGGTCTCGCTCGGCCAGCCGCTGCTGGACCTGCAGACCGCTGAGGCCGGGCATGCGCACGTCCAGCAGCAGCACCTCATGGTGCCGCGACGAGGCGAGAAAGGCGTCGCCGCTGGCGTAGCCCTGACTGCCAAGTCCCACCGACTGCAACAACCAGGCGAGCGACTCGCGCAGGTCATCGTCGTCGTCGATGATGGCGATGGTTGGCTGGTCAGCAGTGTCGACGGGCATGATGGTCACTTCGCTGGTTGGGCGAGTCTCGCGGGCAGGCCCCTATGCTAGCCGATCCCCCGGCCAAAGGGGACCGTGCCAGGCGATGCCTGGCCGCCGGGTTTTCGTACAAAGCCTGGTGCCTGATCTCCGCCTGGCTGGCGCTTGGCGTCTCAAGTCAGGGGACGCGCCGAGGGATCAGCGGGGCGAGCCCTCAGGCGGAGGGCAGGGTAATACGAAAGCGCGCACCCTGTGGCGCGTCAGGATCTTCTGGCCGCCTCGCACCGGTACCGGGGGCAAGAGCGTCTGCGCTCGGTGGGTCGCCGTCATCGATCAGCACCAGGTTGCCGCCCATGGCCTCGATCAACGACAGGCTGATCGATAGCCCCATGCCGAGACCGTCCTTGCGGCCGCTGACGAATGGCGTAAACAGGCCCTGGCGTTGCTCTGGTGCCACGCCGGGGCCGTCGTCGACGATGTCCACGCAGCATTCACGGGAGCCAAGAGGGTAGGCTTCCAGGCGAATGCACGGAGGCCTGGGCGGAGTGGCGATGTCGCGACAGGCGTCGAGAGCGTTGCGGATCAGGTTGACCAGTACCTGTTCCAGGCCGATGGCGTCGGCCATGACGAGGTCGAGGCCAGGGGCCAGGCGTGACGCCAGATGCACGCCTTCGTGCCGACACTGGGGCTCGCACAGGTCGCAGGCCTGGCCAATGATCTCGGCGAGATCCTGGGGCGCGAGGTGAAGACTGCCGCGGCGAACGAAGCGACGGATATGCTTGAAGCGTTCGGATAGGCGCTGAATCTGATCGTTGATGCGGTTGAGGGGCAGCGCCAGTTGGTGGGCGGGTTGGTCGGGGTCGCGCTCGAGCTGCATCAGCGCGCCGCTGGCGTAGTTGCCCATAGCCGCCAGCGGCTGATTGCATTCGTGGGCGATATTGGTGGCCAGTTCACCCAGGCTCGCCAGGCGATTGGCGTGGGTGATCTGCTCCTGATGGCGGCGTGCCTGGGCCTCCGCCTCCAGGCGCAGACTGAGATCTCGATTGAGGATCGACAGTCGCGTCTGCCCTCCCTGTTCACGGTGCAGCTGGACCACGCTGAGCACCGGGATCTCGCCTGAGGGTGAGGCCAGGGCCAGCTCGCCACTCCAGCGCCCCTCCAGGGTGACGGCAGGCAGCACCTGTTCACGCCATCTTTGTGCCGACGTTGGCACCAAGAGTTCGGCAATGGTCGTGCTTGCGCCTTCTTCGTCGAGCCTGAACAGGCTACGTGCGGCCTGATTGCAGTAGACCACGCGTTCGTCCTGGTCGCAGAACAGCACAAAATCGGTGGTCGATTCCACCACCCTTGCCAGGCGCTCGCGGCGTGCCTCGGACTCGACACGCCGACTGACGTCGCGGGAGACGCACAGCACGTCGGTGAGTTCGCCGGTAGCGGGGTCGCGACGGGTACGGCTGGTGGTCTCGAACCAGATGTAGTGGCCGCTGTGGGTTCGAAAACGGTAGGTCTGCTCGTAGAAGCCCTCGTGGTAGTAGATACGAGGGGACTTGGACAGCAGCGCCGCCAGATCGTCCGGGTGGAAGAGGTCGTAGGCCGATACACCGATCAAGTCGTCAGGATCATAGCCCAGCAGGGTCCTGGCGGCCTGGGAGGCGTAGAGGAAGACGCCGTTGTGGTCGTGGCGCGAGATCAGATCCGTGGTGCTCTCGGCCAGCCACTGATAGTGGCGCTTCTCCTGTTCGAGCTGCTGTACCCGTTCGCTGAGCGCCTCTACCTGCTGGCGCAAGCTTGCCTCTTCGGTTCGCGGTTCGGCGCTGGAGTCTTTAGCGTCGTTGCTGTCGTGGCGCATGGTCATCAGGCCCTAGCGAGCCGGGTCTACCACGCCACCCAGCGAGGCATTGCGTCTGAACCAGCCGGCGATGCTGGCGCGGGGCAGGCGGGTCGGCAGTACTTCATGCGGCACCTGCTCGGACAGGAAGCACACCAGGGTGCCGGCCCTGGGGGCGACCCTGGTGAGCTCCCTCTGCGGGTCCTGTTCAGCGTAGATGACCATCTCGCCACCGCCATCTTCCGGCCAGTCGGGATTGAGATAGCCTACCGTGGAGACCACGCGGTTGGCGCGGCCTCGGAAACTGTCGAGATGTCGGCGGTAGAAGGCCCCGGCAGGGTAGCGGGCCAGATGCGCCTCGTACTCGAACAGGCCGAGAAACAGGCTCTCGTTGAGTTTCTGCTGGAGTTCGCCCATGGCGTCCAGATAGCGGCGCTGGGCCAGGGTTTCCCGATCGAGCCAGTGGATGGCGTCGCCACGAATGTCTTCGCGGGTATCGAAGTCGGATCCGCGGCCGATGCCGGCCCGGGCCAGGGCCTGCTGGTGCGCTCGGCCCTCGACCTCGGCGTGCAACGCCTGGCACAGCTCGGCGTCGATCATCGCTTCACCGACATAGAAGCCGCGTTCCACCAGGGCGTCCACCAGCTCCTCCATCCGTTGCGGCGGCAGGGGGCAGGGATCGGGGTAGCTCATGAAATCGGTGCTCGTCTTGTCATCGCGGGGCCGTGCCTGGTCATCTTGGCGCTCGTCTCGGAGGCAGATGGCGTAGTCTACCCTCCGGGCGACGAGAAAGGCTCATGTCCAGGTCGCATCCCTTGGCCAGCAGCTCCACCAGCATCATGGCGGACAGCCCCCAGATCACGTAGTCGTCGCCCTGGTCGGCGGGGATCAGGTAGCTCGGCACATAGATGTCGTTGCCGTCCACCGGGATCACGTCGGTGTGGGTACGCTGGTCATCGATAAAGTGCGACAGCGGCACCTCGAAGATCGCGTCCAGCTCGCCCAGGTCCGGGACCAGCGGCAGATCCGGCGGAATCAGCCCGACGAAAGGGGTGACCTTGAGACCATGCAGCGACAGCACATCCGAGAGCTGGCCGAGCACCTCTACCTGGCCGGGGGGCAGGCCTATCTCTTCTTCGGACTCGCGCAGGGCGGTGGCCAGCAGGTCGGCGTCATGAGGCTCCCGCTTGCCGCCCGGAAAGGCGACCTGGCCGCTGTGGGTTGACAGGTGGCTTGCGCGGCGGGTGAACAGCAGGCCGGGCTCGGGCCGATCGACCAACGGAATGAGTACCGCTGCCTCGGGCAGCTTCAGCGTCAGGCGGCGGGGGGAATGCGCTTGCAGGCGTTTGCGAAGTTTCTCTAACATGGGGGATCCGCAGGGTTTCACTCCTTGTACCCAGCCCCGTGCAGTGGCGTCAAGCCCGTCCTCCATTCCCGAGCCGGGAGCGACATGAACGATTGCAGCCCATGAATTTTTGCAGCCATTGCGGGCAGACCGTCCGTTTCGTCATCCCCGAGGGGGACGACCGTCCGCGTTACCTGTGTGACGACTGCGGCACCATCCACTACCAGAACCCGCGCATCGTGGCCGGCACGCTGCCGGTTTGCGGGTCACGGGTGCTGCTGTGTCGTCGCGCCATCGCACCGCGTGAAGGCTACTGGACGCTGCCGGCGGGATTCATGGAAAACGGCGAGACCACCCCGGACGCAGCACGGCGCGAGACCCGCGAGGAGGCCTGCGCCGAGGTAGCGCTGTCGGGGCTCTACACCATGATCGACCTGCCCCATATCAATCAGGTGTTCATGATCTTTCTCGCCGAGCTCGATGGAGGTTACGCCGCCGGTCCCGAGAGTCTCGAAGTCGCGCTGTTCGAGGAGCACGAGGTGCCCTGGGACGAACTGGCCTTTCCCACCATCGAGCGTACCCTGCGTCACTTCTTCGAGGACCGCGCAAGCGCGACCTTCCCGCTGCACATCAGCGATATCACACCGGATCAGCGCAGGCGCTTCTTCGGCAGCGCCTGACGGCACACGTCCAAGGCTTCCCGGGGGCGGGGCCAGGACTGCCCCCGGTGGCCCGCCGCAGATTCGAAAGGTCACCGGCCGGCTTGTCCGCTTTCGTTCGCGTTATAGATCTGCCAGCCGCCAGACGTCGTAGGCCACTTCCTCGTAGGGGTGGGCCAGCTTGAGCGCGGAGATGGCGGCGCCGATCAGCTCGTCCTCGCACACCAGCTCCACCTTGTATTCTTCTACCCGCTCAAGCTCACCCACCTGCCCGATGTGCGGGTCGGCGCCGTCCAGCGGGCGAAACTGGCCCTGACCGGCGGTCTGGAAGCAGCAGGCCTCGTAGTCACCGATGCGTCCGGCACCGGTGGCAAACACGGCTTCCTTGACCGCCTCGGCGTCGTCTCTAGGCACGAAGAAGGCAAGCTTGTACATGGGGTCTCCTTGCGTAAGCTGGGGGATGGTCGAGCCGGGTGTACCACCCGAGGGTGGCGACGCGCAACCTGCGCCCGGTGAATCTGCCAGCAGCCAGCAGGAGCCAGCATGAAACTGAATGACGCCCTCGAGACGCTGGGGCTAGCCGCCACGGCACCGCCACGTGCCCTGTCGGGCGGTGATATGGCCGAGGTGTGGCGGATCGAGACAGCGCAGGGCGCGGTGGTGGCCAAGCGCGACGATCCTGAACGCCTGGCAGGAGAGGCCGAGGGCCTTTCCGCACTCGGCGATGCCGGTAGCTCGCTGGTGATACCCGCTGTGATGGGCCAGGTCGGCTCCTGGCTGGTGATGGAGGCACTGGAGCCTGGGCCCGCCGACTGGAAGGCGCTGGGTCGAGGGCTGGCGGAGCTGCACGCGCCTTGCGAGGCCGCCCACGGCTGGGCGCACGACAACGCCTGCGGGGCGACGCCCCAGCCCAATGCGCCGCTTCACGACGGACGCGCCTTCCAGCGTGAGCGAAGATTGATGCCCCTGGGCGAGGCCTGCCACGGCCGCGGCTTGCTGTCGCGCAGTGAACTTACGCGCCTCAAGCAGGTGGCCGACCAGCTCGAGGCATGGCTGCCTGACCAGGTGCCGAGTCTGGTGCACGGGGACCTGTGGTCCGGCAACGTCATCCACAGTTCGCGGGGCCCGGCATTGATCGACCCGGCGGTCTATCGCCACTACCCGGAGGTGGATCTGGCCATGCTGACGCTGTTCGGCGCGCCGGGTGAGGCATTTTTCGAGGCCTACTGGCAGGCGCAGGGGCGGGAGCGCGCCCCCGCCGACTGGCCCCGGCGCGAAGCCGCCTTCCAGCTCTATCCGTTGCTCAATCACCTGCTGCTGTTCGGCCGTGGCTATCACGCGGCAGTGTTGCGAACGATCACGCGGCTGGAGCAGGACTCCAACGACTAGACAGAGCGGGCTTCAGGAGGCGCCGAGCCCCAGCAGGCGCCGCCACCAGGGACGCGCAACCGCCCTGGACGGCTCGTGAGGCTGCTCGGCGAGGCTTTTCTCGAGAAAGGCCTTGATCGGTGCAACCTGGCTCGGGCGATCGAGCATCGGGGCGTGGCCGCAGCCCGGGACCGCCAGCGTCTCGAGCTGTGGCTGAGCCTCGCCCATGCGGGTGACGATATCCTCGGACAGCAAAGGTGAGTCTTCGCCACGCACGACCATCAAGGGGCAGCGGATGGCCTTCCAGTCGGCCCAGGTGTCCCTGGGCGTGTCGTGGACGAATTGCTCGCCGATGCGCGGGTCGTAGTGGTAGGTCCAGCTACCATCCGGCAGGCGGCGGGCGCTCTCCAGGGTGAGCTGGCGCCAGGCGTCCTCGTCATCGATGCCGAAGCCGGCGTAGTGGCGGCGAAGCTCCGCCTCCAGTTGGCTCAAGCGGGAAAAACGGTGGGGGACGGTGAAGTAGGTGGCCAGTTCGGCCAGGCCTTGTGGCACCAGTTCCGGACCGACATCGTTGAGCACCAGTCGCTCGATGCGGCCTGCACTGGATGGATCGGCGGCCAGCAGCATGCCGAGCAGCCCTCCCATGGAGGTACCCACCCAGGCTGCCCGGTCGAGTTCGAAGTGATCCATGACCGCCAACGCGACTGTCATGTAGTGGGAGTACAAGTAGTCATTGGCAGGATACAGCGACCAGCTCGACAGTCCTCGCCCCGGTGTGTCGGGTGCCAGGACTCGCCATTCGGGGCCAAGTTCTCGGGCCAGGGCAGCGAAGTCACCGCCGTGGCGTGCCAGTCCGTGCCAGGCGATGACGGTTCTGGGGGCCTCGGGATGAAACACGCGTACCGCGATCTCGAGCTCTCGGAAGGTGACCAGTCTCAGAGTGTCCATGGTGGCTCCTGGTGATGGTCCTGCAGGGGAGGGCGATCTTGGCTATGTTGCAGTGCAGCATTGTGGTTTAGCCAGCAATATAGTGCGGAATTGCGAATTTTTCACCATCCTTGCATGAAGGGCGGTAGAATACGACGCCAAACATGCGACAATGTATGTATATCGAATACCACTAGATTCGAACGCCACCCGGTGCTTTCCAGGAAGTCGAGGCGCCCAGGAAATGGCAAGGACAGTGTGTCAGGGAGGTCGTGCTCGCGTCGCGCGGCGTCCCTGGTGTGATGTCTCTGTGGCCTGGTCAAAGGGACTTGTGGACAACGCCGAGCAACAGATCCGAGGATGCTATCAATGACGCCTTCCCGACCAGTCCCCGTCACTCTGACCTCGCGGGTTCCTTCTCGCCGACGCCTTCTGTGTGCCGCTATCGCCGCCCTGATGATGGGCCAGGTCCAGGCCGCCGATCTGTTGACCATTACCCGCGACGCGCTGGACAACAACTCCGAGTTGGCCTCCGAGCGGTCCACCACCAGTAGTGCGGAAGAAGGCATCAACGTCGAACAGGCGGATCTCAATCCTCAGGTGACCGCCTCCGGCGAGGCGGCCTACAACCATATCTTCGAGACCCAGTCGCAGTCAGGCTTCAGCGGCACCGGCAGCGATGACGACTACCTCAGCTACGGTCTCAACCTGCAGGCGACCCAGAAGCTCTACGACGCCCTGAACAGCCGCGAAGTGAACGTGGCCGAGGCCCAGCTGGAGCAGCAGACCTACACCCTGGCGGCTACCGAGCAGCAGGTGTTGATCGACACCTCGTCGGCCTACTTCGATATTCTGCGTGCCTACGAGATCCTCGAAGCACGCAGGGCCCAGGAGCGCGCCATCGGGCGTCAGCTCGAGCAGGCCCAGGAGCAGTTCGACGTCGGTTTGATCGCGATCACCGAGGTCGAGGAAGCGCGGGCGACCTTCGACCAGTCACGGGCCGACCGGATCGTCGCCGAGAGCGACCTCCAGGTGGCCTTCGAGGCGCTGGAGCGCCTGACCGGCAAGCGCTACGACAGCATCGAGATGCTCCAGGACGATCTGCCCATTGCGCTGCCCGAGCCGTCCAGTCGTGATGCCTGGATCGAGCTTGCCATCGAGCGCAATCCGGAACTGCTGGCGCAGCAGGCTGGCGTCGATGTGGCGCGTGAGCGGATCGATGTGGCCAGGGCCGCCGATCTGCCGGTGGTGGAGGCCTTTGCCAACTACGCCTACAGCGACGACGAGCGTGACAACTTCGAGGACTACAACTCCAACAGCCAGGTGGGCGTGAGCGCGAGCATGCCGCTGTACACCGGCGGTCGGACCAGCGCCTCGGTGCGCCAGACCACCTACGACCTGGAGTCCAGCCAGTACGACTTCGAGTCCCAGCGCCGCGAGACGGTGCTGCAGGTGCGCTCGCTGTACACCCAGGTCAGCAATGACGTCTCCACGGTGGCGGCGCGCAAGCAGTCCATCGTCTCCAACCAGAGTGCCCTGGATGCCACCCGCGCGGGCTACGAGGTGGGTACCCGCAACATCGTCGACGTGCTCAACGCCGAGCAGAACCTGTACAACGCCATCGCTGACTACGCCGATGCCCGTTTCAACTACGTGATCAACCTGCTCAGTCTGCACCGTCAGGCGGGGGTGCTCGACGCCCAGGATATCGCCGAGCTCAACGCCTTCCTGGTCGAGGAAGGGCAGGTGAACTTCACCCTGCCGGAGCAGGGCGAGGCCGACGAATACGACGCGGTTCTCGATATCGGCGCACCGCCGAGTCAGGACGGCTGACGCACGCCTAGGCGTCCAGGCTGACCGCTTCCTCCCTCGAGGCGGTCAGCGCCCGGCATCTGACGATCCAATTACCCCGAAGGAATCAAGGGATGAAAACCACCATCTATCGCGGCCGCCTCTGGGCCGCACTGGCGGCGGCATTGCTGCTGGTCGGCTGTGGTCAGGAAGAAGACCCGTCCGCCGGTCAGGCCGGTGGTCAGCCACCCGCCAAGGCCATCGAGGTGGCCGAGCTGGCCTACCAGGACATTCCACTGGACAAGTCCTACCCCTCCAAGCTGATGAGCGAGCAGGAAGTCACCCTGGTCGCACGTGTCACCGGTGTGCTCGAGGAGCGCAAGTTCGAACCCGGCGATCAGGTCGAGCAGGGTGAAAGCCTCTACACCATCGAGCCGGACCTGTACGAGGCCACCGTGGCCCAGCGCGAGGCCGACCTGGCCAGCGCCCAGGCCGAGCTGTCGCGGGCCGAGCGTGACGCCAATCGTTTCCAGCAACTGGCAGCTCAGAACTCGGTGAGCCGTCAGCAGGTCGACCAGGCCCTGGCCGACGCGCGCGTCGCGCGGGCCAGCGTGGCCCAGGCCGAGGCGGCGCTGAAGAGCGCCCAGCTCGACCTGGACTACGCCGAGGTCACGGCGCCGGTGTCTGGCGTGATCGGTCTCAGTGAGGTCAATGTCGGCAACCTGGTGTCACCCAATACCGAACTTGCCACCATCACTCCGTTGGACCCGCTGGAGGTCCGTTTCCAGATGCCTCAGAACGACGCCTTCGAGCTGCGTCGTCAGTTGAAGGACATGAGCATCGAGGACATCGCCGCGTCGCTCGAAGCGTTCTCTTCGCGTGGGGATGAGCCTGCCGTGCTCAGTGGCCACCTGGACTTCCTTGGCTCCCGTGTCGATCCCGAGACCAGCACCGTCCAGGCGGAGGCCACCTTTGCCAACCCGGACGGCGCGGTGCTGCCGGGTCAGTACGTGCGCGTGAAGATCGAGGGGCTGGCTCGCTTCGGCGTGCTGGCGGTGCCGGAGCTGGCGTTGACCCAGGGCCTGATGGGCCCGCAGGTCTACGTGCTCGATGAAGACAACGTCGCCAGGGCGCGTCCGGTGCAGCTCGGTGAGCTGGCGGGCGCCTGGCAGATCATCCTCGACGGCGTCGAACCCGGCGAGCGTGTGGTGGTCGGTGATCCGGGCAGCCTGAAGCCGGGTACTCCGATCGATCCCCAGCCGTTTGACGGCGATGCCGAGGCGCTGATGCAAGAGGCCCAGTACGAGCAGCAGGGGCAGGGCGCCGGCCAGGCCGCGCCCGAGCAAGCTGAGCAGGAAGCGGCGGCGTCACCGGGCGAGCCAGGGGCCGATCAGAGCGGGCAGGGCACTGCCGAGAGCGATGGTCAGGGCGAGGACGCCGCGAGTGCCACCCAGGCCGCCCAACAGGCGCCGATGAACGCGCCGCAGGGCGATCAGGAGGCCGAGGAGGCTCGAGGAGAGGGTAACGAATGAATTTCGCCAACTTCTTCATCAAGCGGCCGATCTTCGCCTCGGTCCTGGCGATCATCCTGACCATCATCGGGGCGATGAGCATGCGGGTACTGCCGATCGAGCAGTATCCCAGCGTGGTGCCGCCCACGGTGTCGGTCAGCGCCACCTTCCCGGGGGCCGACGCCGAGACCGTGGCGCAGACGGTGGCCGCGCCGCTGGCGGAGGCGATCAACGGCGTCGAGAACATGCTCTACATGAACTCGACCAGCTCCGACAACGGCTCCATGAGCCTGAGCGTGGCCTTCGACATCGGGACCGACGGTGATATCAACACCATCAACGTCAACAACCGGGTCCAGGGCGCGCTGTCTCAGCTGCCCGAGGCGGTGCAGGAGCAGGGCGTCCAGGTCGAGCTGCGCTCCAGCTCTATCCTGATGCTGGTGTCGTTGATCTCGCCCCAGGACGACTACGACAACATCTACATGCAGAACTACGCCACCCTGAACATTCTCGACGAGCTGCGCCAGATTCCCGGCGTCGGTGAGGCCGAGGTGCTGGGCGGTGGCGAGTTCGCCATGCGCATCTGGATGGACCCCAACAAGCTGGCCGAGTACGACCTGACCCCCACCGAGGTGGCGGCGGCGATTCGTGCCCAGAACACTGAGGTACCGGCGGGTAGCCTGGCGTCCACGCCGATCGACAGCCCGCGAGCCTTCACTTACACCATCACCGCCGGCGGACGTCTGTCCAGCGCCGACGACTTCCGCGACATCCTGCTGCGCACCAACGAGGACGGCTCTGCGCTGCGCCTGGATGACGTCGCACGGATCGAGCTGGGCGCCTCCTTCTATGGCGTCGAGGCGCGCCTCAACGGCGCCATCATGACGCCGATCATGATCCAGCAGCAGCCGGGCGCCAATGCCCTGCAGACGGCAGACATGGTCAAGGAAAAGATGAACGAGCTGGAGGTGCGCTTCCCGCCGGGCCTCGAGTACGTGGTGCCCTACGACACCACCCTGTTCATCGACGCCTCGGTGGAAACCGTCTTCCACACCTTTATCGAAGCCTTCCTGATCGTCGGCGTCATCCTGTTCATTTTCCTGCAGAACTGGCGCTTTACCGTGATCGCCATGTCGGTGGTGCCGGTATCGGTACTGGCCACCTTCGCAGGCTTCTACGTGTTCGGCTTCTCGATCAACCTTTTGACGCTGTTCGCTCTGGTGCTGTCCATCGGCATCGTGGTGGATGACGCCATCCTGGTGGTGGAGAACGTCGAAAGGGTGCTGTCGGAGGACGAGGAGATCACGGTTCGCCAGGCCACCATCCAGGCCATGAAGGAGGTCGGTGGGCCGGTCATCGCCACCTCGCTGATCATGGCGGCGGTATTCGTGCCGGTGGCCTTCCTCGGCGGCTTCACAGGGCAGATCTATCAGCAGTTCGCCCTGACCATCGCCATCTCGGTGGCGTTCTCGGCGCTGATGGCATTGACCTTCACCCCGGCGCTGTCGGCGATCTTCATCAAGCACGACCTGCACAAGAAGGAATCCTCCTTCATGCGGGCGGTGCGCACCCCGCTGCGCCTGTTCGACCGCTTCTTCGATGGCGTCACCAGGGTGTTCATGGTGGCGGTCAAGGCGCTGGTCAAGGCCTGGGTGCTGACCCTGCTGCTGGTGGGGCTGGTCGGGGCCGGTTCCTTCTGGCTCTATGAGAACACGCCCTCGACGCTGGTGCCGGAAACCGACCAGGGCATCGCCCTGGCAGCCGTCAGCCTGCCGGACTCGGCATCGCTCAGCCGCACCAAGGCCTACATGGCCGAGGTCAGCAAGCGCATCGAGGAAGTGCCCGGTGTGCGCTATTCCTCGGCCATCGCCGGCTACGACATGCTGACCAGCTCGGTCAACACCGCGCGCGGCATCATCTTCATCAACATGGACAACTGGGACGAGCGCGAGACCACGGTGGATGACCTGATCGGCCGGATCTTCCAGATCGGTGCCGAGGTCGACGGCGGCAACGTCATGGCCTTCAACATGCCGCCGATCATCGGCCTGTCCACCACCGGCGGCTTCACCGGCTACCTGCAGTCGTTCTCCGGTGCCACCCCCGAGGAGATCTACCAGGCCTCGCTCAAGGTGATGCAGGCGGCCAATCAGGATCCGGCGCTCAACCAGGTGTTCTCGACCTTCAGCGTCAACGTGCCGTCCTTCCGGGCCGAGATCGACCAGCAGAAGGCGCTGAGCTACGGCGTGTCGCTGACCGACCTCAATGCCACTCTGTCGAACACCTTCGGCAACGGCTTCGTCAATTTCTTCAGCTACCAGAACCGCAACTTCCAGGTCTACCTGCAGAACGAGGCGGAGTACCGCGACACCCCGGACGATATCAACAACGTCTATGTGCGCGGCGGCAACGGTGAGCGGATTCCGCTGTCGGAGTTCGTGACCCTCGAGCGCAAGGCCGCACCTGCGGTAGTCACCCGTTTCGGTGTCTACTCGGCGGCCCAGTTCCAGGGGGGGCCGGCGGAAGGCTACTCCTCGACCCAGGCGCTCCAGGCCATGGAGCGGATCGTCCAGGATACGCTTGGCAGCGACTGGGGCATGGGCTGGACCGGTACCGCCTACCAGGAGAGTGAAGCGGGTAACGCCGGCACCATCGCCATCATCTTCGGCATGGTCATGGTGTTCCTGATCCTGGCGGCGCAGTACGAGAGCTGGTCATTGCCGCTGGCGGTACTGACCGCCACGCCGTTCGCCTTCCTCGGGGGCATCGCCGGTATCGCCATGCGTGGCCTGGATACCAGCGTCTATGTCCAGATCGGGGTATTGGTGGTCATCGGCCTGGCGGCAAAGAACGCCATTCTGATCGTCGAGTTCGCCGAGTTGCAGCGCAAGGAGATGGGCAAGACCATCCGCGAGGCGGCGATCACCGCGGCGGAGCTGCGTTTCCGGCCCATCGTGATGACCTCCATGGCATTCATCTTCGGCACCCTGCCGCTGGCCATGGCCACCGGCGCCAGTGACACCAGCAGTCACCACATCGGTACCACGGTGGCCATGGGCATGGCCTCGGTGGCGATACTGGGTAGCTGTTTCGTGCCGTCGTTCTACGCCATGATCGCGTCGCTCTCCCTGCGCTTGTTCGGAGAGCGTGGTTCCGACGACGATGAGGACGAGAACGCCTCACAAGCCAAGGGCACTGCCACCGATCATTGAACCAGTGGGCGGGTCAACATGACCGCCCCTCATCGGTAGAATGGTTGATGCAGGTCAAAGCGCCGCCTTTCCAGGCGGCGCTTTTTTTTATGCTGCAGAGGCGGTGAGTCGCTGGTGACAGGGAGCTTTTTATTGCGTATTACACGCTTGTGGCGGGCTTGGGGGAAGTGTGCAGTGCAGCATATTGTGCGTTGCAACATGCTGTCGCCAAAGGAAAAATTGGGATGTGCGGGTCGAGGTTTGTGGCCTATGGCGCTATGCTGCGGGTAGCAAGTACGCAAGTGGCAACGCCACGGGAGGTGGTATGGACATAACGCTGATCAGGGACATTGCCCTGAGTTTTCCGCTGATTCTGTTCACGGTGCTGCTTCCACTCGTCGCGCTCTACTGGATCCTGGTGGCATTGACGCTGGTGCCGCTGCAGCTGTTCGAACGTGACAGCCTGCGTGACGATCACATGGCCAGCACGATGGTATCGCTGGGGTTTGCCGGGGTGCCGGTGACGGTGGCCTTGACCGCGCTGATCCTGTTTGCTGCGGTCTTCACCTTGATGGCGGAACTGCTGATACTGCAGTGGTTCAATCTGGCGATCGTGATCGTGCCGCTGGGCATCGTGGTGCTGTGGGGAGCCTTTGCGCTGTCGTCCCCGCTGGCATCCCGCTTCTGTCGGGTACTGTTGAAGCGCTATCGCGATCGGCCCTCGTTCAACCGCCGTTGCCTGCTGGGCGAGCGTGTCCAGGTGGTCGGCTTCATCGATGGCCAGGGGTGCTGCCGTGCGGTGCTCTGCTCGGACGGAACCCGGGAGATCTGCCTGAGGGGCAAGCCGGGGGCGATGCCGCGGGAAGGGGAAGTACGGGTGCTGGTCAAGTACCTGGAAGAGCACGACAGCTTCCGCTCGGTGGCCGAGCAGGAGTTTCTCGATGCGCGTACCCGCCTGGTAAGGCTCAAGCTGATCGAGCGCCATGAACCGGTACCACCCCATGAGGCGCCGACGCACGGGAACCACTACCACGGCCATCGTCACTCCCACGGCCATCAGCATTGAAGCGTGTCGAGCCCTTCTCGAGTCGATCGAGTAGCGGTTCGCGACGACGGGTCAGTCGCGACCGATCAGGCTGATCAGGTCATCGACCAGGGCAGGGCCTCGTTCACTGAGAGTGAAAGCCTGGGGTGCCCGCAGCCACTCCCAGAACAGCCCGCTCAGGGCATAGTGAAACAGGTCGGTGGCACGCTCCGGGCTAAGCCCGGGGCGTAGCTGCTGCTTGAGATCAGCCTGCTTGAACTGGCGCAGCAAGGCCTGGCAGGTTTCTCGGGCGATCTCGGCCTTGGCCTCCAGCGGGTCGAAGTCGTCGGTACGCTCGCAGTGGTGCAGCAGGATACCGTGAACCCGGCGGTGGCGCGGAGTATCGGCCTGACGCAACCCGACATGACAGCTCAAGCGAATGGCCTCCAGCGGGTGGTGATCGACCGAGGAGTCGTCGAGCTCATTGAGCAGGTCCTCGAACGGCAGATGGACACGCTCCAGCATGGCCCGGAACAGATCGCCCTTGTTGCGAAAATGCCAGTACAGGGCGCCCCGGGTAACGCCGGCCCGTCGCGAGATGACCTCGAGCGAGGCGCGCGAGACCCCGCGCTCGAGGAACACTTCCTCGGCGGCATCGAGCAATGCGGCTCGGGTGGCGGCGGCTTCTTGCTTGGTACGGCGGGCCATGGGGGCGGGGCGCTCCGGCGGTGGGTCAGTCCGTGTATTCTACCGGACTGGCCCCGCGAGATCAGCGGCATCGATACGCGCACTGAGGTAAATTGGGCTCGTTTTGGCGACGTCACAAAGGTATAAGGACGGCAGGTGCTGTCGTGTTTTCGACGGCGCGGCATGGCGACTAAGGAACTTTCATGGCAAGAGCCCCCTTCGAACTGGCCGGCATTACCGTCAAGCCGGGCACACGTGCCCAGATCGACGTGCCGGTGGCCAAACTTTACACCCATGCACCGCTGGATATCCCGGTGGAGGTCGTTCACGGACGCCAGCCCGGCCCCACCTTGCTGGTGTGCAGCGCCATCCACGGCGACGAGATAAACGGCGTCGAGATCGTCAGGCGTCTGTTGCGTTCGCGCCAGATCAACCGTCTGCGCGGCACCCTGATCGCGGTGCCGATCGTCAATATCTTCGGCTTCGTTCAGCACTCTCGCTATCTGCCGGATCGGCGCGATCTCAATCGCTGCTTTCCCGGCAGTGAATCGGGCTCGCTCGGGGGGCGTATCGCGGCGCTGTTTCGCGAGCAGATCGTCGATCACGCGACCCACATAATCGATCTTCACACCGGCGCCATCCACCGCACCAACCTGCCGCAGATCCGCGCCCAGCTGGGTGACGCCGGCGAGGAGACCCGGCGTATGGCCGACGCCTTCGGCGCACCGGTGATTCTCAACGCCGAGCTGCGCGAAGGCAGCCTTCGCCACTACGCCCAGACTCGCGGTACGCCAGTGCTCACTTACGAGGCCGGCGAGGCGCTGCGCTTCGACGAGTGGGCGATCACCGCCGGTGTCCGAGGGGTGCTGCGGGTGATGCGCCGGCTCGACATGCTCACCGGCGAGCAACGCCGGCGCAAGCCGCCGGCAGCGGAGGTCGCCAATGGCTCGAGCTGGGCGCGTGCGCCCATCGACGGCATCCTGAGGCCCAAGGTGCGCCTGGGAGCCCGGGTCGCCAAGGGGCAGGTGCTGGGCAAGGTCGCCGATCCCTTCGGCGAGACCGAAGGCGAGATCCTGTCCATGGCCGACGGCATCGTCATCGGCATGAGCCGGCTGCCCCTGGCCAACGAAGGCGAGGCGCTGTTCCATATCGCCCGCTTCGACGCCATCGAAGAAGCCGAAAGCGCCATCGAGACCTTCCATTCGAGCCTGGAGCCGCCGCCCGATTCACTCTACTAGGCCTCAAGGCGTGAAGCGGTTCACCCAAGAGCCAAGGTTGTACATGCAGGTGAGCACTCGCTTACCTTAAGGCATGAGGGCGGCGATAGGGGTGGCGGCAGAGGTAGCGGTAGGGCTAGCGAGACAGATGTCCGGAGGGCTTGATGAAGATCGAGCCCCCAACCCCGGACCCAATAAAGAACGGCCGAGCAGATCGCTCGGCCGTTGTCTTTTTGCAGGGCAATTTTTCCCGTGCAGCGGAGTGTCGTGCAGCCGTTGTCAGGCGCTGACGGGTTCCGGCACCAGGCCCAGGGCATCGTCGAACACCGCCAGGCCCGCGCCGTCGCGATGAGCGTTCTCCGACAGATGTCGACGGAAGCGGCGCCCGCCGGGGCAGCCCTGGAACAGGCCAAGCAGATGGCGGGTGATATGGTTGAGCTTGGCGCCTTCTTCCAGGCGGCGCTGGATGTAAGGGCGTAGCGCCATGGCGGCGGCGTGGCGACTGTCAGCAGGCCCCGGCTCGCCGTAGATCGCCTGGTCCACCTGGGCCAGCAGCCAGGGATTCTGGTAGGCCTCGCGACCCACCATCACGCTGTCGACGTGATCAAGCTGCGTCTGGCACTCCTCGAGGCTCTTGATGCCGCCGTTGATGCCGATATGCAGATCGGGGCGACTGGCCTTCAAACGATGCACCCGCGGATAATTCAGCGGCGGCACGTCGCGGTTTTCCTTGGGGGACAGCCCCTGCAGCCAGGCCTTGCGCGCGTGCACGATAAACACCTCGCAGCCGGCGTCGGCTACCTGGGTGATAAAGCGCTCGAGATCGGCGTCCTCGTCCTGATCGTCGATCCCGATACGGCACTTCACTGTCACCGGAATCGACACCGCCTCGCGCATCGTCGCCACCGCCAGTGCCACCTTGTCCGGATGACCCATCAGGCAGGCCCCGATCAGGTTGTTCTGGACCCTGTCGCTGGGGCAACCCACGTTGAGATTGACCTCGTCATAGCCCCACTCCTCGGCGATCGCTGCGCACTCGGCGAGTTCTCCCGGATCGCTGCCACCTAGCTGCAGCGCCAGCGGATGCTCCACCTCGTCGTAGCCGAGGAAGCGCTCGCGCGGACGCCCGTGAAGGATCGCACCAGTGGTCACCATCTCGGTGTACAAGAGCGTCCGGCGCGTCAGGGTGCGCGCGAAAACGCGGTAGTCGCGTGTCGTCCAGTCCATCATGGGGGCCACGGAAAAGCGGCGGGCCTGGACCAGGGGATCTCGGTCAGTCATCGGCATCAAGAGGTCGGGCAGGAGAGGGCGCGTAGTGTACCAGCCCCAAGGGGGCGTTTTCATTGTTGGTGTGGTGACTGTGCGGCGGGTACGAGTCGGAGCAGAGGTGCTTCGCAGTCTGCCCCTGGCCTTGCGTTCTACCGCCAAATTGGAGCAACGAGGAAAACTTTGCAGATTGAGGACTGCTGGCGCTGGCCTTCCGGCGACGCGAGTATCGTGGTACCGACGAGGGATTGCGCCTTACCTCGGCGCGACGGGCCACCAGGCGAGAGGAGGCGATTTATGCTCAATGAGACCTTGAAAAGGCGATTGGCGAAGGACCGTCCCATGACGACAGTGACGCTGCGGGTGCCGGTTGATGTGGTGGAGTCGCTGAAGGCGATAGCGCCACTGAAGGGGTTTCAAGGCTACCAGACGCTGCTGAAAGCCTACGTCAGCGAGGGACTGCGTCGCGACGAGGCTCGCTATCTCGATGATGGTGTGCGGCGTTTGGTGGAGGCGTTGAAGGCTCGCGGTGTGGCTCCCGAACTTATCGAACGTGCGGTGGCTGATGCCTATGAGGAGAATTGAGTCGAGCACATCCGACTGTGCGCCTTTCGATAAGGGGGCTCAATAGCCTCCTGCAAGGCACAGGCGATATGTCAGGGAAGGTCAGATCGATGCGCTCGACTGATTTGACGCTTTCGAGCGGTATCCTCTTGATGCGGGCCAGGGGATCTCGGTCAGCCATCGGCATCAAGAGATCGGGCGGGAGAGAGCGCGTGGTGTGCCAGCCCCAAGGGTGCGTTTTCATCGTGTGGAGTATGGGTCATCGGTCGCGATCCGATATGCCCAGCAGATCGCTTGGGTACGCTTTGTCGGCACTCACGCCCAGTACGATCACATCGACGCGGAGCCTGTGTGAATGAATATCCAGCCGATTCACAACGATGCCGATCTGGAGCGGGCCTTCGCTCGGATGGAGGCGCTATGGAACGCCGAAGACGGCAGCCCTGAGGCCGACGAACTTGAGGTCCTGTCGATTCTGATTGAGCACTATGAAGACGAGCACTACCCGATCGGTCCATCGGATCCCATCGAAGCGATCAAGTTTCGCATGGAACAGCAAGGGCTGACGCCAAGAGACCTGGAAGCCTATATCGGCGGTAGCGGACGGGTCTCGGAGGTGCTGAATCGCAAGCGTGGGCTCAGCCTGGCCATGATCCGCCGGCTGCATCATGGGCTACGGATCCCCTACGAGAGTTTGATGAACGAGACATCTGCTTAACCTTGAGCTTCCGCCCACCATGTCATCGATCACGCCGCCGCCCATAGGGCGGCGGCGTCGCGTGTGGGGCCAGGATGAGGCCCTGCGTCGGATTTAGCCCAGGAGTATCACTGAGATCCAGTGATCCAAACGTGATCGTCAGTGCTCCAGCGCCTCCAGTATCCGCCAGGCGGCTTCGACGCGCTCGCCGTTGGGGTAGCGCTTGTTGGCGAGGATGACGATGCCCAGTTCATGCGCCGGCATAAAGGCGGCGTAGGCGCCGAAGCCGCCGGTGGAGCCGGTCTTGTGGTACCAGCGCTGGGGCTGTGGCTCGCCTGACGGCTCGAGCATGGTGACAGGCTGGGGCTCCAGCGCCATCTCTGCGGTGGTGCCGTTTTGCAGCGTATCGAGGGTCGTCGGCAGGGCGTAGCTTTCCCAGGCGAGTCCCTGCTGCATCTCGCCGACGGCGGCGTAGCCCTGGTGGGTGGCCAGCAGGGCTTGTGCCATGCGCTGGTCGTCCTGGCTGCCTTGATAGGCGTCGATATTGGCCTGAACGAAGCGTGCCAGGTCCCGTGCCGTGGTCTTGATGCCGTAGGCCTGGGTGTCCAGCGGGCCCGGATTGACGCGCACAGGCTGATCGTCGCTGTTGTAGCCCTGGGCGTAGTGGCGGGCCTGGTCGTCGGGCACCGTAAGCCAGGTGGCATCGAGGCCAAGTGAGGGCAGCACACTGTCCTGCATCAGCTCAGCGAAGCTTGAGCCTTCGCTCTGGGCCGCGAGCAGGCCGAACAGGCCGATGCTGGGGTTCGAGTACAGGCGCTTGGTGCCGGCGGCAAAGTCCGGCTGCCAGTTCACGAAGTAGTCGTGGATAGTGGCGTCGTCGACGCCCGCGGGAAACTGCAGCGGGAAGCCGCCGGCGGTGTAGGTGGCAAGCTCTACCATGCTGACCTCGCCTACTGGACGACCCTCGAAGTCGGGCTCGATGCTGGCCGCGCTGTCGCTCAGGGAGAAGGCTCCGCCTTGTTGCACCCAGGCGCCCAGCGCCGCGGTGAAGGTCTTGCTGACCGAGCCGATTTCGAACAGGGTGTCGTCGTTCACGGCGGCGCCGGTCGAGGACTCCCGGCTGGCGACACCGTAGTGGCTCAGGCAGATGTTGCCGTGGTCGATCAGTGCCACCGACACGCCCGGGATGCCGTGGTGATCCATCAGTGCCTCGATCTGCTGGTCCATGGTCGGGTTTTCGCAGGATCGGCTACTCTGCTGCTCGACGGTACTCCGGTCGGCGTCTTTTGGCGCGGAGGCCGCCTGGGCGGAGGTGGTCCCCACGGCGAAGACGAGGGGCAGAAGATGAACGGGGCGAACGGGCATGAGCGGTGGTTCCGTCGTGTGGGGGTGTTGCCCTGGGCCTTGGGGCCACGGGGCAGGCGGACAGGCACAGGACGGCGCGCCTTGAGGCTCGCCGAGTCTGCTGTGCCGGCACAATCATCGCCTGAACCCGGCGGCGAGTCACCCGTGGGCTGAGGTTCGATCGTGCGGCTCTCACCTCATTTCGTCTCGCTCTACCTCTACCGATCGCCACGTTTACCGATCGCCACCTTCACCCTGGTAGTGCCTGCTATATCGCCTCAGGCCAGGACCTTGAGGCCTCGTTGCACGGCGGGGCGCTCAAGAAACGCCTGGAGGGTGCGGTCGACGTGGGGGAAGTTGGCAAACTCGACCAGATCCCCGGCGTCGTAGCGGTAGACCAGGTTGCGTACCCAGGGAAGGATGGCGATATCCACCACCGAGTAGTCCTCGCCCATGATCCACTCGCGCTGTTCCAGGCGCTTGTCCAGCACCCCAAGCAGGCGTTTGGCCTCGTCCACGTAGCGCTGAAGAGGGCGCTTGTCCTCGAGTTCCTTGCCGGCGAAGAAGTGGAAGTAGCCGATCTGGCCAAACATCGGGCCCACGCCGCCGACCTGGAATATCAGCCATTGCAGGGCCTGGTAGTAGGCCTGGGGCGTCTGGGGTACCAGCTGGCCGGTCTTGTCGGCCAGGTACAGCAGAATCGTGCCTGACTCGAACAGTCCGATCGGCTGGCCTTCAGGGCCGTCGGGGTCGAGGATCGCGGGAATCTTGTTGTTGGGGCTGAGCGAGAGAAACTCGGGAGAGTGCTGGTCCCTGGTATCGAAGTTGACCCGGTGCGCTTCGTAGTCCAGCCCGACTTCCTCCAGCATGATCGAGACCTTGACCCCGTTGGGGGTCGGCAGCGAGTAGAGCTGCAGGCGCTCGGGGTGTGTCGCCGGCCACTTGGCAGTGATGGGGAAGCGGGAAAGGTCGGTCATGGGGACATTCCTTGTGGTGAAGAACGAAGGGAGCGTGACGCTGACATCTGATGGCTGGAAGTACGAACTGACGGTGCGAGCAAGGAGCGATCGAGACAGGCGTCGCCCTTGACCTGAACCGGGGAAAGCCGTCAGCCAACGTCTGGAGGGTAGCACCCGACGACGGATTCGAGCGTCGCCAGGCGCAGAAAGGCGCAGCTCTGGTGCATTTGGCGCTGCTGCCAAAGCGGGTTCGGGCGCGTATCGGCGGGTTCGGGCGCCTATCAGCGGGTTCGGGCGTCTATCAGCGGGGTCTACCCCGGGCTTTTCAGGCTCTGGGTCTTGTACGAGAAGCCACCGAGCGCAGGCACTTTTCCTACAAGCCTCACTCAGGCCGGTTGGGCCAGACGCTCTCCAGGGTGGCAAGCGCGGCCTGCAGCGGCGGCTCGCGGGTGCGTTCCTTCTTCCATACAAAGCACAGGGCGCAGTCCAGCGTCACCCCCTCGACGATGGTCAGGCCGCTGCGCTGGCGCTCGGTCAAGGCCAGCGAGTCCCGGGCCAGGCTCAACCCCACCCCGGCGCGTACCAGGTCGAGCATGCAGGCTTCCTGGTCGACCTGGGCGACCCGCCGAGGCGTCTCGCCGCTGTCCTGCATGGCGCGCTTGAGCAGTCGATGGTGGACCGAGTCGGGCGGCGTGACGATCCAGGGCAGGGTGGCCAGCGTCGACCAGCGGGTGTCCTCGACCCGCGATTCCCATCCGGAGGGCGCCACCACGTAGTAGCGAAAGTGGGTCAGCTCGACAAACGCAAGTTCGCCGGTACCGTCGGCGTGGGTGCTGCCTGTTCCGGGGGGCGCCAGATAGAAACCTGCATCCAGCTCGCCGCGCTCCACTCGCGACAGGGCGTAGCCGCTCATGCCGTGGTGCAGCTCGGTCTCGAGTTCCGGGGCGCGCTCGACCAGCACCTTGAGAAAGCTGCCCAGACGGATGAACTCGGGATCGATGATGGTGCCGATTCTCAATAGCCCACGCACCGTCGAGTGCAGTGAGCGGGCCATCTGATCGAACACCCGAGCGCTCTCCAGGGCCTTCTCGGCGGTGGGCAGCAGTGCCTGACCGTGGGCCGTCAGCTCCAGTCCCTGGGGGCGGCGGTGGAACAGCGTCAGTCCCAGCGTCGCCTGCAGCTGCTTCAACTTTAGGCTAACCGCCGGCTGGGTGAGATGCAGCGCCTCGGCGGCGCGGGAGACGCTGCCGAGGTGCGCCACCGTGACGAATGCTCGCAGCGTGGGGTAGTCCTGCATGGCGCCTTCCTTCAACAGAGCGTGTTATTTGAGAACTTTATATCTGGGTTTCAAATAACTCAATTGCTCAGATCGCCACCAGAGATAGGCTGTACAACGACAAGACGAGCAAGCTGGGCACCTTTCCTCATACGGCCACGCTCGAATGACTTAAACAACGCTTATAAAGGAGCACCCCATGACCTCGACGATTCCTCACTTCATCGGCGGCCAGATCGACGAAAGCGCCTCCCTGGGACATCAGGACGTCTACAACCCGGCGACCGGCCAGGTCAGCGGCCGCGTGGCGCTGGCCTCCGCCAGCGAGATCGACAAGGCGGTAGAGGTGGCCAAGGCGGCCTTCCCGAGCTGGGCCGACACCCCGCCTATCCGCCGCGCCCGGGTGATGTTCCGCTTCCTCGAATTGCTCAATGCCAACAAGGACGCCCTGGCCGAGGCGATCACCCGTGAGCATGGCAAGGTCTTCACCGACGCCCAGGGCGAGGTGGCACGGGGTATCGATATCGTCGAATTTGCCTGCGGTATCCCGCAGCTGCTCAAGGGCGACTTCACCGACCAGGTCAGCACCGGCATCGACAACTGGACCCTGCGCCAGCCGCTTGGTGTGGTCGCCGGCATCACCCCGTTCAACTTCCCGGCCATGGTGCCAATGTGGATGTTCCCGGTCGCCATCGCCTCCGGCAACAGCTTCATCCTCAAGCCCAGCCCCACCGACCCCAGCGCCTCGCTGATGATGGCGGACCTGCTCAAGCAGGCCGGGCTGCCCGACGGCGTGTTCAACGTGGTCCAGGGTGGCAAGGAAACGGTGGACGCGCTGATCGACCATCCCGACGTCAAGGCGCTGTCCTTCGTCGGCTCCACTCCCATTGCCAACTTGATCTACCAGCGTGGCGCGGCCCTGGGCAAGCGTGTGCAAGCCCTCGGCGGCGCCAAGAACCACATGGTGGTGATGCCCGACGCCGACCTCGACAAGGCGGTGGACGCGCTGATCGGTGCCGCCTACGGCTCTGCCGGCGAGCGCTGCATGGCCATCAGTGTGGCGGTGCTGGTCGGTGACGTGGCCGATGACGTGGTGGCACGCGTGGCCGAGCGCGCCCGGGGTCTCAAGGTCAAGGACGGCATGCAGCTGGACGCCGAGATGGGGCCGATCGTCACCGCCCAGGCCCATCAGCGTATTACCGGCTACATCGACAAGGGCGTCGAGGAGGGTGCCGAGCTGGTGGTCGATGGCCGTGGCTTCGACAGCAGCAATACCGGCGAAGGCTGCAGCGAGGGCTTCTGGATGGGCGGCACCCTGTTCGATCACGTCACCCCGGAGATGACGATCTACCGCGAGGAGATCTTCGGCCCGGTGCTGGCCTGCGTGCGCGTGCCGGACGTGGCCACCGCCATCGAGCTGATCAACGACCACGAGTTCGGCAACGGCGTCAGCTGCTTCACCGAGAGCGGCAAGGTGGCCCGCGAGTTTGGCCGTCGCATCCAGGTGGGCATGGTCGGCATCAACGTGCCGATTCCGGTGCCCATGGCGTGGCATGGCTTCGGTGGCTGGAAGCGCTCACTGTTCGGCGACATGCACGCCTACGGCGAAGAGGGCGTGCGCTTCTACACCAAGCAGAAGTCGATCATGCAGCGCTGGTCCGACTCCATCGAGGCGGGCGCGGAGTTCGTGATGCCGACCGCCAAATAACGCCCTGAATCGAGGGATCTGCGATGACAACCGCACAACAATACGACAGCGAGTTTGACTACATCGTGGTCGGAGCAGGCACCGCCGGGTGCCTGCTGGCCAATCGCCTGAGCGCCAACCCCAACAACCGGGTGCTGCTGATCGAAGCCGGTGGTCGCGACAACTACCACTGGATCCACGTGCCGGTGGGCTACCTGTACTGCATCGACAACCCGCGTACCGACTGGCGTTTTCGCACCGATCCGGACGCGGGCCTCAACGGGCGCTCGCTGCTCTACCCGCGCGGCAAGACCCTCGGCGGCTGCTCCAGCATCAACGGCATGATCTACATGCGCGGCCAGGCCCGGGACTACAACCACTGGGCCGAGGTCACCGGTGACGATCAGTGGCGCTGGGAGCACTGCCTGCCGGCCTTCATCCAGCACGAGGATCACTATCGTCTGGACGAGGGCGGTAACGCCGACGCCGCCCACCGGGACTTTCACGGTCACGGCGGCGAGTGGCGCATCGAGAAGCAGCGGCTCAAGTGGGAGGTGCTGGACGACTTCGCCGAGGCGGCGGTCCAGGCGGGTATCCCACGGACCAAGGACTTCAACCGTGGCAGCAACGAGGGCGTCGACTACTTCGAGGTCAATCAGCGCTCCGGCTGGCGCTGGAACACCGCCAAGGCGTTCCTGCGTCCGGCGCTCAAGCGGCCGAACCTGACGCTGTGGCACTCCACCCAGGTCAACCGGCTGATCGTCGCCGGCGGCGAGCCCGATGGCGAGAAGCGCTGTGAAGGCGTCGAGGTCAAGCGCGAGGGCACCACCCAGCTGGCCAGGGCGTGCCGTGAGGTGGTGCTGTCCGCCGGCGCCATCGGCTCGCCCCAGATCCTGCAGCTCTCCGGTATCGGGCCTGGTGAGCTGCTCAAGCAGCACGGCATCGACGTCGTCCACGAACTGCCGGGGGTCGGCGAGAACCTGCAGGACCATCTGCAGATTCGTTCGGTGTACAAGGTCAAGGGCGCCAAGACCCTCAACACCATGGCCAGCACCCTGTGGGGCAAGGCTGGTATCGGAATGGAGTACCTGCTCAAGCGCACAGGCCCGATGAGCATGGCGCCGTCGCAGCTCGGTATCTTCACCCGCAGCAGCGACGAGCACGAGCACCCCAACATCCAGTACCACGTCCAGCCCCTGAGTCTGGAGGCCTTCGGCCAGCCGCTGCATCCCTATCCGGCGGTCACCGCCAGCGTCTGCAACCTGAATCCGACCAGCCGCGGCAGCGTCAGGATTCAGAGCGCCGATCCGGCCCAGGCGCCGTCCATCGCCCCCAACTACCTGAGCACCGACGAGGACCGGCGGGTCGCGGCGGACTCGCTGCGCGTCACCCGCAGGATCGCCGAGCAGAAGGCGTTCGCCAGGTACGAACCGGAAGAGGTCAAGCCCGGCGTCCAGTACCAGACCGATGAAGAGCTGTGGCGGCTGGCCGGTGACATCGGCACCACCATCTTCCACCCGGTCGGAACCACCCGGATGGGGCAGGCCGACGATCCCATGGCGGTGGTCGACTCACGCCTGCGGGTGAGGGGCATCCAGGGCCTGCGGGTGGCGGACGCCGGCGTCATGCCGACCATCACCAGCGGCAATACCAACTCGCCGACCTTGATGATCGCCGAGCGAGCGGCGGGCTGGATGCTCGAGGCCGCCGGCTGACGTCGGCGTCCTGCGCAGCAAGCGTCACAACAACAAACGATAAAGGTATCCCTGATGAACGCGCCAGAGTCCCATTCCGATCGGCTCGACCTGCGGGTCTTCGTACCCGCCGTGCTGGTCATCGCAGGCCTGATCCTGCCCATCATCGTGTTCCCGGAGTCGGGGGCCGCACTGGTCAATGCGGCCTTTGCCTTTGCCACCGGGCGATTCGGCTGGCTGTATCTGCTCGCCGGCATCGCCGTGGTGGTCTTTCTGGTGGGCCTGGCCATCAGTCGCTACGGCAACGTGCGGCTCGGCGGCCCCGATGACAAGCCGGAGTTCTCCTACTTCAGCTGGGTGGCGATGATCTTTGCCGGTGGTATCGGCATCGCCATCGTCAACTGGGCCTGGGTCGAACCCATCTACTATTTCACCGGGCCTCCCTTCGGCGTCGAGCCGAGCTCACAGGAAGCAGCCGAGTGGGCCTTGACCTACGGCCAGTTCCACTGGGGTTTCACGCCCTGGGCCTTCTATTGTCTGCCGGCCATCCCGATCGCCTACTCCATGTTCGTTCACAACCGCCCGGGCGTCAGGCTGTCCGTGGCCGCCCGCGGGGTGCTGGGGCGTCATGCCGACGGCTGGTGGGGCGCGCTTCTCGATGCGGTGGTGGTGTTCGGCATCGTCGGTGGCGTCGGTACCTCGCTGGGGCTGGCGGTGCCGCTGGTATCGCAACTGCTGAGCGGACTGCTCGGGGTGTCACCGTCATTCATGCTGGATATCGCGGTGCTGCTGATCTGGACCGCCATCTTCTCCGCCAGTGTGTGGTTCGGCCTGGCCAAGGGCATCAAGATCCTGTCGGACATCAACGTGCTGCTGGCGGGAGTACTGCTGGTGTTCACCCTGGTGGTGGGCGACACCCTGTTCATGGTGGAGGGCTGGGTCAACAGCCTCGGCAAGATGGTCTCCAACTTCGTGCCCATGAGCATGTGGACCGACCCGGTGGGGGACTCCAGCTTCTGGCGCGACTGGACGGTGTTCTACTGGGCCTGGTGGATCGCCTACGCCCCGATGATGGGCCTGTTCGTCGCCCGCATCTCGCGCGGTCGCACCATCCGTGAGTTGATCATCGCCGAAATGGTGTTCGGTTCCCTGGGCTGCTGGGTGTTCTTCGCGGTGTGGGGCGGCTATGCGCTGGACCTGCAGATCTCCGGCACCCTGGACGTGGCGGCCATTCTTTCGGCCGAAGGCATCCCCGCCGCCGTCGAGGCGATCCTCGGCACCCTGCCGATGTCCGGTGTGATTACCACCCTGTTCGTGCTGCTGTGCTTCATCTTCCTGGCGACGACCCTGGACAGCTCCGCCTACGTGCTGGCGTCGGTGACCTCCCGCAAGTTGTCTGGCTATCAGGAACCGCAGCGCAAGATCCGCCTGATCTGGGCATTTTTGATCGCCGGCGTCGGGGTCGCGCTGATCCAGCTTGGCGGGCTCAAGCCGGTGCAGACCTCCACCATCGTGGTGGCGCTGCCGATGATTCCCGTGCTGGCGATCCTGGCATGGTCACTGGTGCGCTGGCTGCGCCAGGACTTCGCCAAGAAGGTCCTTGAACCCCACCTGGTTATCGAAGACGGCAAACACTGACGTCACCGAAGAGGCTTCGGCCTCCTCCCGTTGCCTCCCTTGCTTTACAGGAAGACCCCGATGTCACCGAATCCTCATTCCCAACTGCCGCTCAAGGACGTCAAGGTCATCGACTTCGGTCAGTACATGGCCGGCCCTGCGGTCGCGATGATCCTCGCCGACCTGGGCGCCACGGTCATTCACGTGGACCCGCCCACGGGGCCCATGTGGGAGTCACCGGCCAACGCCACCTTGCAGCGCAACAAGCTGATCGTGACGATCGACCTCAAGACCGAAGAGGGCCTCGAACAGGCGCTGGCGCTGATCGAGGAGGCCGATATCGTGATCGAAAGCTTCCGGCCCGGCGTCATGAAGCGCCTGGGCATCGACTTCAGCGCGCTGCGCGAAGAGCGGCCGGAGCTGATCACCCTGTCGATGCCGGGCTTTGCCTCCAACGACGAGCTGCGCCGTGACTGGCGGGCCTTCGAGAGCGTCATCGCCGCCCACTCGGGGGTGTTTACCGACATGGGGCTCAACCGGGTGCTGATGGGCATCAATCCGTCGTTCTCGCCGCTGCCGCTGGGCTCGGCCTACGGCACCATGCTGGCGGCCACCGCCGTCACCCTGGCGCTGCAGGCGCGTGAGCGTACCGGCCTCGGCGACGAGATCGAAGTGCCCATCGCCTGCGCCCTGATGGAAGGCCTCTGCTACAACTCGATCAAGATCGAGGGCCTGCCGGAGCGCTACAAGACCCAGCGCGAAAAGGAGATCGAGCGTCGCCGCATCGAAGGCGCGCCGATGAACCTAGACTACGACGAACTGCAGGAGCTGCTCGACCCCTTCTATCGCAGCTACAAGTGCAAGGACGGGCGCATGTTCTACGTGGTCTGCCCGAGTCACAAGGAGCACGCCAAGCGTTGCCTCAAGGTGCTCGGTCTCTACGACGAGCTGGTGGAGGAAGGGCTGGTGGAAGAGCCCGACACCTATGCGCCCACCAGCCAGTGGCAGAGTGACGTGTCGCTTGGCGTCTACCCGCTGCCCAAGCGTTGGGCGGATCATATCGCCGCGCGTATGAAGGAGGTGTTCCTGACCCGCACCTCCAAGGAGTGGGAGAAGATCTTCGGCCGTGGCAAGTTCCCCGGCGCGCCGCAGCGCTGGCTGCAGGAGTGGATCCACGACGACCACGCCGAGACCGCCGGGCTGATGATCGAAGTGGACGATCCCGAATTCGGCCTGATGACCCAGCCCGGCCCGATGGTCTGGCTGCACGACAGCGGCCACGAGATGCTCACCCCGACGCCGCGCCGCTGGGTGTCGTTCGACCAGGCGCTGGCAGTGCTGCATCGCATCGAGACCAAGCTGCCCCGGGTTCGTGCGCGCAACGCCAAGGACGGTTGGCTCGAAGGCGTCAAGGTGCTGGATCTGTGCAACGTCATCGCCGGTCCCCACTCGGTGGCCTTTTTGGCACGCTTCGGCGCCGACATCATCAAGGTGGACCCCGCCAAGCCGTTCTATGACTGCTGGAACACGGTCATCTTCGGCCTGTCGCATATGCGCTCCAAGCGATCCTTGCTGACCGATATCCAGGTGCCTCGGGGGCGTGAAATCCTCGACGAGCTGATCCGCCAGAGCGACGTGGTGGTGTGGAATGCCACGGACAGGCAGGTGGAGCGGATGGGGCTGACCGAGGCGGAAATGCAGCGCATCAATCCCGAGGCGATCTTCTGCCAGCTCGACTGCTTCAGCGGGGTGAAGCCGGGCCCTCGGACCAACTACCTGGGCTACGACGACCTGGTGCAGGCCACCACCGGCATCATGCTGCGCTTCGGGGGCAGCATGGACACGCCAGAAGAGCACGCCCACGTCGGCACCATCGACGTGATGTGCGGCTTCGGGGCCTCTCTTGGTGTCGCCACCGCCCTGTACCAGAAGCTGCGTACCCGCCGGGTCAGCCGGGTCAAGACCTCGCTGTCGGCGCTCAGCGGCCTGGCCCAGATGCCGTTCTGCTACGACTACGAGCGTCGCGGTCTGTTCGACGAGCCCTCGGGTCGTGAACTCAACGGCTACGACGATCTGTCGCGCTTCTATTTTACCGCCGACGGGGTGGTGCTGATCAGCGCCTACGAGCGGGACCTGCACAAGTTCGCCCAGGTGCCGGGGATCGAAGGGGTGGTCGATGTTCCGCCGGAGGAGCGGGCGGCCTATCTGGCACCTCGCTTTATCAATGCGGTGGCCACCGACTGGGTGGAACGGCTGCAGAAGGCCGGCATCGCCGCGGCGGTGTGCGAGAACATCGAGGCCCTGCGCTCCTACAACTCGCGGCGCTGGGACAACACCCCGGGCATCGATCGTGGCAGCTACTCCTTCACCGTCTACGACGAGCACCCCAGTGGTCACGTCATCACGCAGCTCGATCCGTACGCCATCCGTCCCAAGCGAGGTCGCATCTATCCGCTGGCGCCGTCGGAGAAGTACGGCAGCTCGAGCCGTCAGGTGCTCGAAGAGCTGGGGCACAGCCCCGAGGAGATCGATCGGTTGATCGCCGAAGGCGTCGTGTCGGACAGTTGGAGCGAGGAGTACCTGCCGACCTGAGGAGTCGTCGATGCAGCTCCTTGTCGTGGGCCGACCAGGCGGGCTGAAGGTGTCCTGAGCCGACCAGGCGGGGAATGCGCCTCCCCGCCTGGTCGTTTTCGTTGTGAAGGGCCACAGCCACTGCGACGGATGCCGATTGCGGCGAGCGCCGCCAGCGCAGCGGCTGGTAGAACGCCAGGGCGTCAGGTGAGCTGGCGTACCGCGGTCTCGACGCCACGCAGCTCGGCCAGGCCGCGTAGCCTGCCGTACAGCGGATAGCCCGGTGCGGTGGCGCGGTGCTGATCGTCGAGAATGTGGTGGCCGTGGTCGGGACGCAGCGGCAAGCGTCGGCCGCCTTCGCGCTCGCGACGGCGTTCCTCGGCGACCAGCGCGCTGATGACCGCGACCATGTCGACGTCACCGTCCAGGTGCGGCGCCTCGTGGAAGGAGCGAGGGTCGGGGGACTCGCGCCTGGTCGAGCGCAGATGCACGAAGTGGATGCTGGGACCAAAGCGCTGAACCATGGCGGCGAGGTCATTGGCGGCGAGCACGCCGTAGGACCCGGTGCACAGCGTCAGGCCATTGGCGGGGCTGTCGACGGCCTCAAGGATCCACTCGGCGTCCGCCGCCGTCGAGACCACCCGGGGCAGGCCGAGCAGCGGCCGGGGCGGGTCATCGGGGTGGATCGCCATCTTGATGCCGAGTTCTTCGGCGACCGGGATGACCGCTTTCAGAAAGTAGCCGAGGTGCTCGCGCAGGCGCGCGGCGTCGATCTCGGCGTATCCGGCCAGTACCTCGCGAAAGCGCTCCAGGGTGTAGTGCTCTTCGGCGCCGGGCAGGCCGGCGATCAGGGTATCGACCAGTGACTGGCGGGCTTCGGCGTCCAGGCTATCGAGGTAGCTCCTGGCTTCGGTCTTCTCGTCGTCGCTGTACTCGTCCTCGGCGCCTGGTCTGGCGAGCAGGTACAGGTCGAAGGCAGCAAAGGCTGTCTGGTCAAAGCGCAGCGCTAGGGCGCCGTCCGGCATCGCCCAGCGCAGGTCGGTGCGGGTCCAGTCGAGCACCGGCATGAAGTTGTAGCACACGGTATCGATGCCGCAGGCCGCCAGGTTGCGCAGGGTGTCGCAGTAGCGGGTGATCAGGGCGTTGCGCTCGGGCAGTCCTTTCTTGATCGCCTCGTGTACCGGCACGCTTTCCACCACCGACCATTCGAGGCCAGCGTCCTCGATCATCTGCTTGCGCTCGGCGATGGCCTGCCGGGACCAGACCTCATCGTTGGGCACCTCGTGCAGCGCGGTGACGATGCCGGTCGCGCCGGTCTGGCGAATCTCCTCGAGTCGGATCGGGTCCTTGGGGCCGAACCAGCGCCAGGTGTGTTGCATGGAAATCTCCTTTTCTCGGGTCCGGCTAGAGGGTGCTCAGTGACGCCGCAAGCCCGGTATTGATCAGTCGGCGGTAGCCATCGGTGACAGCATCGGCAAATCCCTGCTGCGCCGCCAGGGCCGCAGGGACGATGTCTTGCTGGGCCAGAAAGGCCGCCACCAGCGCTTCAGGGTCATCGCCGTGACGTTCATGCAGCTCGATGAAGCGCGATGCCAGCGGGTCGCTCACCTCATGTCGTCGGTCGTCGAGCGAGACGCCGGAGGTGTAGCGTATCCAGGCGGCCAGTCCCAGTGCGGTGCAGGGTACCTCGTGGCCGTCCTGCAGCCGCTCGAGGGCGCCGTGAAGCCAGCGCTGGGGCAGTTTCTGGCTGCCGTCCATGGCGATCTGAGCCAGCCGATGGCGCAGACTGTCGTTGGCGAACCTGGCCAGCAACTCGTCGGCGTAGCGTTCGAGGTCGACCCCGTCCGGCATGTGCAGCGTTGTCGCTGCTTCCTTGAGCATGTAACGACGCAGCAGGGCGCGGAACTCGGGGCGGCTGACCGCATCGTAGACCGTCTCGACGCCATCGATGGCGCCCAGGTAGGCCAGCAGTGAGTGGCTGCCGTTGAGCATGCGCAGCTTCATGGTCTCGAAGGGGGCCACCTCGGTGACCATCTCGACCCCTTCGGCTTCCCAGTCGGGCCGGCCCTGGGGGAAGTCATCCTCGATGACCCACTGGGAAAAGGCCTCGCACACCACCGCGTTGGGATCCTCGACACCCAGCTCGCCCAGCCGGGCGAAGTCGGCGTCGGTCATGGCCGGCACGATGCGGTCGACCATGCTGCAGGGAAACGCCACCTGGTCGCTGATCCAGTCGGCCAGGTCGCTGTCGCGCAGGGCGGCGAGCTGCACGATGGCGTTGCGCGTGCGGCGGCCGTTGTCCGGCATATTGTCGCAGGACAGCACGGTGAAGGGGGGCAGGCCGGCGGCGCGACGGCGGGCCAGCGCCTCGACCAGGATACCGGGGGCGGTCTGCGGTGTGTTCGGTGAGGCAATGTCGGCCTTGATCATCGCATCGTCGACAAGCAGATCGCCGCTGGTCGGGCTGAGAAAGTAGCCCTTCTCGGTCACCGTCAGGGTCACGATGCGTACCTTGGAAGACGTCAATCGCGTCAGCAGTGCTTCCAGGTCCCGGCCCTGCTGGCCTTCGCTGTCTCGGCCGGTGAACAGCGTCTGCTGAATCACGCCGATCTCTCTGAGCGTGACGTTGTCGCTATCGGTGAACTCGGCCACATGGTAGCGATGGCCCGCCGCACGCAGCCCATCGACCAGGCCGACGCTGGAGCGCAGGTTGGCGCTGCACAGCCCCCAGGTGGTGTCACCGCTGCGCTCGAGATAGCGCGCCAGATAGACCGCCTGGTGGGCACGGTGAAAGGCACCGAGTCCCAGGTGGACGATACCGATGTCGCAGGCGAAGTTCGGCGCTTCGACGAAGTGGGTCATCTTGTTCTCTACCTCAGTCCCGGAGGAAGGCCCGTGGGCTCGCTCGGTTGTGTGGTGCGGGTGTCTGACATGTCCGCTTCACTAAATCCTGGTGCATCCGCTATCCCATCAGATAGTCGGGCAGAAACAGCACGATCTGCGGGAAGAAGATGATGGCCAGCACCACGGCGAACACGGCAAGGGCAAAGGGCAGCATTTCCCGGGTGTAGGAAATGAAGGAGCAGCGCAGAATGCCGCACACGGTGTACATCGACACCCCGACGGGTGGCGTCATGCCGCCGAAGGTCACCAGCGTCATCATCAACAGGCCGAAGTGCACCGGGTCGATGCCGGCGGCCTTGATCACCGGCACCAAGATGGGGGCCAGCAGCATGACCACCACCGTCGCCTCCAGCAGCATGCCCAGCACGACCAGCAACAGCGACAGCACCAGCAGCAGGGTGGTGGGGCTTTCGAACACCCCGAGGGTGACCTCGGTGATGGTCTGCGGTACTCGTTCGAAGGACACCACGTAGCTGATGGCGCCGGAGAACATGATGATCAGCATGATCATGCCGACGTCACGAACACCGGCACGGAAGGCATCGATGATCGACGTCAGGGTCAGTTCGCGGTGGATGAAGCAGCCCACCACGATGGCGTAGACGATCGCGAAGGCACCGGCCTCGGACGGGGTGAACAGGCCGTAGCGGATGCCCACCAGCAGCCATACCGGGAACAGCAGCGCCCAGATGCTGCTCCTGGTCGCCTGCCAGACTTCGCCCAGCGACGGCGCCTTCTCGAGTTCTGGCACGTAGCCGCGCCGGTGCGACATCACGCTGGTGGCGATCATCAGCGCCACCAGCAGCAGGATGCCCGGCACCACGCCGGCGATGAACAGCCGGCCGATCGACACCTCACCGAGAAAGCCGTAGATGATCAGGCCGATGCTCGGCGGAATGGTGGCGGTGATCAGCCCGCCGATGGACAGCAGGGCGGCGGTGAAGCCCGGCGAATAGCCCCGTGCGATCAGGTTGCCGCCCAGCACCCGGGACTGCATCGCCGCATCGGCCACCGCCGAGCCGGAGATGCCCCCCATCATGGCGCTCAGGGCCAGGCTCGACTGGGCCAGGCCACCGGTCATCCAGCCGGTCAACAGGGTGGCCAGGCGCAGCAGACGTGGGGTGATGCCGCTGGCGTTCATCAGGTGTCCGATCAGGATGAACAGCGGCACCGCCAGCAGCGGAAAGGACTGACTGGCCGAGACGATCCGCTGTACCGCCGTGCTGGTCGGCAGGAAGGTCTCGGGCAACAGGAAATAGGTAAAACCGGCCATGCCGATGGCGAAGGCGACCGGCATGCCGATGGCCATCAATACCAGGCCGAGAATCAGGATGGCGAGTGTCGTCACAGAAGCTGCTCCTGCTGGTCGCTGTCGGGCTCCAGCGCCTGAACAATGCCCACCGCGGCAAGCCGCCTGACCAGCGAGACGATCATCATGACGGCGCCCACGGGCAGTGCCAGCGTCACGTAGCCGTAGCTGATCCCGGCAAAGCCGAGGGGACGCTGCCAGTTGGAGAACGCCAGCGAGAAACCATAGCGTGCCAGGCAAGCCAGAAAGACGATCATCAGTCCCACCGTCACCAGGTTCGCCAGCCACTTGCCTGATCGGGGCAGCCGGGTCAGCAGGGCATCGACCCGAATCTGGCCTCCTTTCTTCAGGGTGATATCTGCGCCGAACATGCAGGCCCAGATAAAGAACAGCTGGGCCAGTTCGGCGCCGCCGAGCATGGGGTTGCCCATGGCCCGGGTGGTGGCGCTGAACAGGATGCTGGCCGCGGTGAGAAACAGCAGCGCGACGGCCAGCCACTCCTCGAAAGTGTCATAGTGCTTCCACATGGGTCCTCCCCAGCCGCTGCCGGCGTCGGCAGCGGTGGACGCTTGGATCAGGTCTTGAGGGGGGTTATTCGCCGGCGCTGAGCACAGGCTCGAGCTGCTCGCGCAGTTCGGTCCAGCCCATGTCGTCGTAGACCGCCTGCATCTGGCTGCTGAACAGTTCGGTGTCGACCTCGGCGAACTCGACGCCGGCCTCTTCCATCTCCTTGCGCACATCGGCCTGGGCGTCGACCGTCATCTGGGTGGCTTCGTCACCGGCCTTCTTGAGCTCTTCGTCGAGCATGGAGCGCAGCTCGTCGGGAAGCTCCTGGTACCAGCGCTCGGAAACCAGCAGGCCCGTCATCAGGTGGATGTGATTGGTCAGGGTGACGTTGCTGGTCACTTCCTGCAGCCGCAGGCCGTGGGCGCCGGTCAACTGCGCCTCGGCGCCGTCGATGGTGCCGAGCTGGATGGCGGAGTAGATTTCCGACCAGGGCAGCGGTACCGGGGTCGCGCCCATGCCTTCGATGGTCTTGATCCAGCCCGGGGAGTTGATGGTGCGGATGCGCACACCGTCGAGGTCCTCGGGACCTTCGATCGGCTTCTGGGTGAACATCTGGCGGGTGCCCTGGAACCAGTTGTAGTTCATCAGGCGCATGCCGGTGTTTTCCGCGAGCAGCTCGACCCACTCGAGGTAGGGCTCGAAAGAGGTGATGCGGTCGTAGTCCTCGTGGCTCTCGACCAGGTAGGGCGCGGCCAGAATCCCGAGCTCAGGCTGAAACTCGGACAGGCGGCCTGCGTCCGTCAGTACCGCGATGTTGGCGCCGTTACGGATCTGCTCGATCATGTCGTTGTCGGCGCCGAGCTGGCTGCTGGAGAAGATGTTCAGGGTGACCTCGCCCTCGCTTCTTTCCTCGATCCGTTCGGCGGCGTTTTCCATCGCCTTGACCATGGGGTCCTGGCTGCTCTGGGCGGTGGACAGGTTCAGTTCGTAGGCGGCAAGCGCCTGGGTGCTGCTGAGGACAGCGGCGGCGAGAATGACAGACTTCTTGAACATGGGGCGTCTCCTTATCACTTGTTGTTGTCGCTTCAGTTGTTGTCGTTGCTGTTGCAGTTGCTTCCGGGGGAGTGGCCCGGCAGGCCGCAGGGCAGGGGCCGGCTGGCCCTTGCCCATGAGAGACGTCTGCCGGGTAGATAACGATCAGCCGTTGGTGTCCTCGAAGATCGACGAAAAGCGCTGCACCATCTGGGGCAGGGAGATCAGGATCTCGCTTTGATGCACCAGCATGGCCTGGCGGGCCTTGTCTTCGTCTCTCTGTTCGATGGCATCGACAATGTCGGCGTGCTGCTGGACCAGCTTTTCGAAGGGCGTGGTGTCAGGCACGCTGAGGTAGCGCACCCGGTCGAGCTGTGCCTTGACCTCTTCGATGACGCGCCAGGCGGTCTCGTGTCCGGCGCCAAGGGCGAGCACGCGGTGGAAGTCCTCGTCGAGGATGAAGAACTGGTCATACTGGCCGCTGCTGGCGCAGCGAATCTGGCGTTCGATCAGATCCCGCAGCTCGTAGATCACCTTGTCGGCGAGCCCTTGCCTGGCGGCGGAGGCGCTGACGGCGGTTTCGACCGCCTCCCTGACGAAGCGCGCTTCGCGCACCGACTTCTGCGAGATGCCCACGACATAGGTGCCGCGTTGTGGTCGAACGTCGACCAGACCTGCCTCGGACAGGCGGATAAAGGCTTCGCGTACCGGCTGTCGGCTGACCGAGAAGGCGTCGGAAATCTCCTTCTCGGACAGTGCCTGGCCAGGGGCGAACTGCATCCGGATGATGGCGAGTCTAAGCACGCGGTAGAGCCGCTGACGCACCGATCCACCGGCGGCATCCTGTTCCCAGAGTTCAGCGATTGCGGGGGTCAGCATGGGGGCACCTACCTGTTGTTGAGCGTTTCAGTCTTTCCAGCTTTTCGACTTTCCAGCTTTCCAGCTTTCCAGCTTTCCGGCTTCTGAGCCTTGAGGCCGTTGAAGCCTTGAGCCGTTAAGGCGTCAGGCCTTTGAGCTTTGGTCTGATATGACTTGTATGGTAGTCATACTAGGATAGCGAGAGCGCGCTGTCAGGCCTGGACGTATAGCACTTTGGTCTCATCTCGACTCGCCGCCTTTATTCGTCACCCCGGAGGACGCCATGTCACATCCCACCTACATCGCTGCACCGGACGACTGTCTATTGCGCAAGGACGAACACCGACGCTGGCTCGCCAAGACCGGGATGCGCCTGCTCGAGTTCGGCGCCGCCGCCGAGCACCCCCAGGGGGGCTACGGCTGGCTCGATATCGAGGGCAAGCTGGACGCCGCGAGGCCGGTAACGACCCTGCAGACCGCGCGACTCACCCATGTGTTCTCGCTCGCCCACCGCCTCGGCGTGCCCTTCGCCCGCGCCAAGGTCGAACACGGCATCGCCGGGCTTGGGCTGCTCGCCGACGAGCAACACGGAGGCTGGTACCAGGGACAGCAGGAGCCCGGCGCCGCCACCATCAAGCACGCCTATACCCACGCCTTCGTGGCGCTGGCCGCCTCGTCGGCGCATATGGCGCTGGGCAGTCGCGAAACCCGCGAACTGCTGGATCGGGCCATCGACGTCATCGACTGCCACTTCTGGTCGGACGACATGGGGCTGTGCCTGGAAAGCTACCAGCGGGACTGGACGCAGCTCGACGACTATCTCGGTGCCAACAGCAACATGCACTCGGTGGAGGCCTATCTGGCACTGTGCGACGCTACCGGAGAGCTACGTTGGCTCGATCGTGCGGTGGCGATCGCCGAGCGCTTTATCCACACCCACGCCCGCCAGCATGATTACCTGGTCCCCGAGCACTTCGATCG
This sequence comes from Halomonas sp. H10-59, assembly GCF_040070555.1. Taxonomy (NCBI): domain Bacteria; kingdom Pseudomonadati; phylum Pseudomonadota; class Gammaproteobacteria; order Oceanospirillales; family Halomonadaceae; genus Halomonas; species Halomonas sp. H10-59. The sequence continues at coordinate 3,132,277 of NZ_CP098828.1, read as the reverse complement.
CCGGATGACGGTGCTCTACGACTTTCACAAGGACCTGCCCGCCGATCAGTTCCGGCCCTTCGGCCTGACGCCAGGACATTCGCTGGAATGGTCGCGCCTGCTGCTCAACCTGGAGGCATCGTGCCTGAGGCACGGACGACCAGCGCCGGCCTGGCTGCTGGAGGACGCCGAAGGGCTGTTTGCCGCCGCCGCCAAGCATGGCTGGCAGGCCGACGGGCAGCCGGGCTTCGTCTACACCCTGGACTGGGACAAGCGTCCGGTGATCGCCGCCCGACGCCACTGGGTCACCAGCGAGGCGGTGGGGGCGGCGCATGCGCTGCTGGCGCGCACCGGGCGTCAGCAGTATGCCGACTGGTACGCCACCTGGTGGGCCTACATCGATCGCCACATCATCGATCATGACCGGGGTGGCTGGATTCACGAACTCGACGAGAGCAGCCAGCCCCGCGCGCGCTACTGGCCGGAAGGCAAGCCGGATATCTATCACGCCTTTCAGGCGACCCTGCTGCCCCTCCTGCCGCTGGCGCCGACGCCGGCCAGCGCTCTGGCCCATTCGCCCTGGGGTGGGTTGATATAGGCAGGGTTGATCCAGACAGGGTCGTGCTGGAGAGGGCCTGTCTGAGCAACGTTTCAACTGGCTCTGCTTTAAAGGAAATCGATCGGGTAGCCGGTGCAGCAGCCGCTGCTGTCGCCTGAGATGCCCGGGAGCTTGAAGCGAAGATGGCGCTGCGGTGGCGGCGTGCTCAGGCCACGGAGGCAACGGCATCTCAGGGCATATGGTCTGCTCGGGAGCCGGCGAGGGCGTGGCCGTCGACGGTGGGGTGGCCGGGACTCCGGTCGGTGTCTGTGCCGGCGGTTGGCGAGTCGGCAGGTGCGTCGCCTGCGAGCAGGCCTTCGCGCCCGGGTACCGGCACCACCATCATCCAGTCGAGCCCGGCGGCGATCGGCGCAAGGCGCATGCCGTCGCCCAGTGCGACCACGGCGTCTCCCAGTTCGCTTAACGGGCGACTGGACATCGGCGCCTGCACCACGGCGTCCGCCAGGCGGTTGACGCCGTCCTGCTGGGCGCTGGTGACGGGGTCAAGCGTGCCTCCCAGGCGATCGGCCAGCGTCTCGATGCGGGTATCGGCCTGCGCCAGCCCCTCGACCAGGGTGTCGGCCAGGGGTAGCAGCCGGTTGCCGGTCCTGTCGAGGCCCTGATCGACGCGCCCAAGGGTCGTGACACCACTGTCCAGGCTGTCCGCCAGCACCAGACCCTGCAAACGCCCGGACAGGTCCTGGCCGGCATCGACCAGCCGTCCGACTTCCTCGAGGGTGGTGCGAGTGTCGCCTACCAGCGATGACAGATTGGCCGACATGTCGCCCAGTTGCTGGGCCGGGGCCAGGGCGAGTGTCACCCGGTCGTCGAGCATGTCGCCGGGACGCGTGACCATGACGCCGAACTCACCGGTCAGGCCCACCGCCTCGGTGGCCAGCATCTGACTCAGGCTGCCTCGGCCCAGGTCCGCCGCTGCCGTGAGCGTGCTGCGCTCATCGTTTCCGATACTCTCGACCAGTCCGACGACGGCCTGCTCATCCAGCCGGGGGATGCCGCTGTGGCTGATCCCGCCATGGCGCAGCGCCGTGCGCGCCGCCACCCCTTGCAGGCTGGTCTCATCACGCTGGCCTCCCAGCACCTGACCGGCCAGGGCGACCCACTGGCCGGCACGACTCAGCCCACTGGCGGAGGCGTCGACCAGGGCGTTGCCGGTGGTGGCGCTGACGTCTGACAGCGCATCGCCTCCGGCGACGATCAGGTCCGCCGCCAGGCTTGGCCACAGCAAGGAGTCGGAGGTGATCAGGATCGGTTCCAGGCCGAGCTGGATAGCGCTAGCCACTCGGGTGGTCAGTGACTGCTCAAGATCGCCCCATGGCTCCTCGAGATCGAGTTCCTGCTGTCCGATGCCCAGCGTGCTGGTCAGGCGACGTCGATAGCGGTCCAGTGACAGCACCCGCTGCAGCCGGTCATCGAAGCGATGCAGTAACGGCAGAGCAGCGACGCTGTCGAGCACACCCTCAACCGCTTCCAGAGATCCCCCCAGTGGTCCCTCAAGGTAGGCCCCGGTGCTTGCCAGGGCGGACTCGGTAGCGCTGGCCCATCCGTTGGCACCGACAGCACGGGCCACGGCGGTTCCTTGAGTCGTGAGCTGGTTGGCGGTCATCCGTCCGATCCCCCCGGCCACCAGCTCGGCGGAACGGGAGGCGCTGGGCAGCACCGGGCTGGCCGAAAGGTGCTGTCGGTCGCCGGAAATCTGATCACGCTGAACGATCTGTACCGACGACTGGAAGCCGTGACCCGCAAGGGGGGCTGACGTCATCTCGGTGGCTGGTCTGGTGGCGGATGCTGCTGGCGAGAAAGGGGAGTGCTCAGCGCAGCCGGTCAGCAGAACGGCCAGAACGGTTACCGCTATCCATCGTGGCAATCGAGCCGCCTGTGCGCTGGGCTTGAGGATCATGAGGTGTCCAGCCGTCTGATACCGGCAATAGTGCACCAGACTATCGACAAAACGGGCGAGATCGTGGACGAACTTTGCTAGAGCAGGCGTGTTGCCGGCATGGATGAGCGCTAGGAGCGAGTCATTGGCAGTTAACCTGCCCGGGATCGCGACAGGGTCGACCGGGCAAGAGGATCAGGCGAGCAGGTGGTGATACAGAGTGGTGGCGCCGATGGCGATCAAGACCAGCCCCCCGAGGATCTCGGCACGCGGCCCCACCGTCTTGCCGAGCCGGCGTCCCAGCAGCATGCCCAGGGTCGCCATCAGGGTGGTGGCGCCACCGATCGCCAGTGCCGTCACCCAGATGTTGGCGTTCATGAACGCCAGACCTACGCCCACCGCCATGGCGTCCAGGCTGGTGGTGATCGCGGTGGCGATGATCAGCCACCAGCGGGTGCGATCGCTGGTCGTGCCGCAATCGCAGCTGGCGCAGTCCTTGGGGGCGGGAGCGAGGCCACTGTGGATCATCTTGCCGCCCAGGGCGAGCAGCAGGAAGAAGATGATCCAGTGATCCCAGTGGGCAATGGTGTCATAGGCGCTGGTGCCGAGCAGCCAGCCGATAATTGGCGTCGTGGCTTCCACCAGACCAAACAGCAGGCCGGTCTGCAGGGCCACCACGAAACGCAGCCGACGCACGCAGGCACCCTTGCTGACCGAGGCGGCAAAGGCATCGGAAGATAGCGAGAAGGCGAGCAGCAGGGTCGAAGTGGGCGTCATGAAGGTGCGAATCCGGCGGTTGCCTGTTGAAAATACGTGATGTCGCTGAAAGAGCCTCGTGCGCAGCGTTACGACCGATATTCCGGGCATTGGCTATGGACACGATAGCGAATTTGCATGGCGATATTAGCGCGCAGGCTGACAGATGCAACTCTTTACCAAGGCTGCAAGTTTAAGCCAAAACAAAGACATATAGCCGTGACTATACCTTATTGCAGCGGCAAGAAAAGGAGAGGCCAGAGGCGCACTATTGCCCGCTGGCGGGTAATCCCGAGGCGTGACAAAGCGGCAAGGTCGTCGAGGCCCTTTCCCCGATAAACGAGCAAGAAGATGCATTGGCAGCGGCAAGAATGTTGGTTCTCGGGAAGAGAAGACGGTCAGGATTTCAAGGCGTCTTCCAGCATCTTTACGATGACGAGGCCGGCCTTGGCGGGCAGGTTGTCGCCGGCATAGTGGCGAATGGCTGCGACCTCTTCGCGAAGCTTTAGATGCCGAGCTCTGAGGTGTTCGAGTTCCTGTTCAAGGAGCTCCATTCCATCCATTCCAACCGATGAAAACTGGGAAGCCCGAGGTTCGAGGGAGTCGTCAAATGGCGTGGTCACTGTCATCTCCGGACCAGGACAAGGGCACCGCCGGGCAGGCGAGACCATCGGAGAATCCTGGTTATTGAAGTGTGGCGTATCTCTCCTTGTGGCGATATAGGGATCAGGGGGTAGTTCGCCTGTAATGACGAGGTAATCAAACCATGAATCCGTCACGATCATGATATTGCGACTCAGGCATTCGACCGACACGCGGTCGAGCCAGGCTCAGGCCTGGTCCTGAAACTCGGGCACGGCGACTGCGTCGTTGTGGGTGACGACCTCCTCGAGCTGTTGGCAGAAGGTGTTGAAGGCGTCGCTCGCATGTCCGGGGCGCCGGTGCATCTCGATTTCCACCTGGCCGAGCGCCGGCAGGCCCTGCTCCTCGCCGAGAATCCGACAGCCCGCCGGTACGCTGCGGGGTGTCTTGACGGTGATCGCGAGCCCCGCCTGGACCGGCAGGTTGATGCCGGTGGGGGACTGGCTCGAGTAACGCAGTTCCCAGGCGCGTTCCTGACGCCCCAGGGCGGCGAGGGCGTGGGCGCGAAAGATGCAGCCTTCGGGATTCAGTGCCAGGGGCAGTCGGCTGCCACGGGTAGGATCGGCATCTTCTGCCGCGACCCACACCATGGGTTCCCAGCCGAGCAACTGGCCCGATTGCGTCGGTCCGTGGCGGATCGACAGGACCACGTCGAGCAGGCCCTGCTGGAAGCTGTCCACCAGGTCGGCACTGATGCCACAGATGACCTCGATGCGGGTATGCGGATAGGCCTCGGCGAACCGGGGCAGCAGTTCCGGCAGGTAGGCGCTGGCCTGTTCCTCGGAGGTGCCGATACGAATCTTCTCGCCGTGCTGGCGGTCGCCGAGCGCCGCCCTGGCCTCGTCTTCCAGCGTCAGCATGTGTCGTGCATAGGGCAGCAGCCGTTCACCGTCGGACGTCAGCAGCACGCTGCGGCTGGTGCGCTCGAACAGCGACTTGTGCATCTGGTCCTCCAGTCGCTTGATCTGCAGGCTGACGGCGGACTGGGTGCGGTGCAGCACGCGGCCGGCGGCGCTGAAGCCCTGGCACTCGGCCACGGTGACGAAAGCGCGGAGCAGGTCGGTATCCATAATCGATGAGCCTTTGAAATAAGTGATATCTCAACCATTCATTTCTATTATGAAGAGGCGCTCTCTATCCTGTCCAACATCACTTGAGACAGGCAGGAGTTCCTCATGCAGGCCACCGATGCGCCCACCACTTCCTCGCTGGACGGTCTGATCGACCTTGAGCACTACCCGATTCATGACCTGGACGGCGAGTCCGGACGGGCGCTGATCCAGCGCTGTCACGAACAGCTGGCCGACGATGGCTGTGTGGTACTCAAGAACTTTGTCCCCGAGGAGGCGTTGGCACGGCTGGAGCGCGAGACCGAGCGGCTGTCGCCCGAGGCGCACTACAACCAGACCGAGACCAACCCCTACAACAATGCCGGCGATCCCGAGCGCCCGGCCAGCCACCCGCTCAATCGCTTCGACGATCGCACCAACGGCTTTGTCGCCGGCGATCGCATCGGCGAAGACACCATCATTCGCCAGGTCTACCAGCACCCGGACTTCCAGCGCTTTATCGCCACCGTGGTGGGCATGGAAGAGATTCACCAGTACGCCGACCCATTGGCGGACCTGGTGGTCAACGTGCTGAGAGAGGGCTGCCAGCATCCCTGGCACTACGACACCAACGAGTTCATCGTCACCATGATGACCCGCCAGTCCCATGGCGGCGGCCGTTTCGAGTATGCCCCGGGCATCCGCAGCCCCGAGGGTGAGAACTTCGACGAGGTCGAGCAGGTGCTGGATGGCGATCGTTCGCGGCTCAAGGCGCTGGACCTTCAACCGGGTGACCTGCAGGTGTTTTTCGGCCGCTATTCGCTGCACCGGGTGACGCCGGTGGAAGGCCAGAAGGAGCGTCACACCGTGATCTTCGCCTACGCCAAGGAACCCGGCTTCATCGGTCGCCCCGAGCGTGCCCAGCGCATCTTCGGGCGCATGGCGCCGATTCACGAGACCCTGTTGAAGGAAGGCATGAATCGCAGCGATTCGCTGGCCGACTGAGCCCACGCCGATGACATCGAAGCCGAGCACGTAGAGGCTCGGCCTGTGCCCCTTGCGACCCCGCCATATTCGAACAGGACCCTGACATGAGCATCGTCGATTTCGACAACCTGACCGACAACGAGCCGGACCATATTCCGGTCGTGCCCTCTGCGCCGATGGCCAACGGCGACAGCATCCCCACCGCCTTCGATCCCAGGCAGCTGCGCGCCGGGCGCCTGGCGCGGCTGCGCGCGACGATGGCGGAGCAAGGCTACGCCGCCATGGTGCTGTTCGACCCCAACAACCAGCGCTATGCCACCGGTTCGCGCAACATGTTCGGCTACTTCCTGCGCAACTCGACCCGCTACATCTATGTGCCCCTGGAAGGGCCGGTGATCCTGTTCGAGTACCCGGGCAGCGCCCACGTCTCTACCTGGCTCGAGACCATCGATGAATCGCGCACCTCCAAGGTGGTGTGGTCCGCCGTCAACCAGCGCGACAACCTCTCTTCGGACCCCTTCGGTGTGGAGATCGCCGAACTGATCGAAGAGCACGGACGCGGCAACCGCAAAATCGGGCTGGATCGCTGTGCGCTCAACCTGGCGCGCTCACTCGAGGCCCAGGGCCTCGAAGTCTTCGACTGCATGCAGGACACGCTGCACTGCCGGCGCATCAAGACCCCCGAGGAGATCGCCTGTCTGGCTCAGTCCATGGCCGGCAGCGAGGCTGCGGTGGCCGAGGTCGAGGCGGCGATCAAGCCGGGCATCACCGAGAACGAGCTGTTCGCGATCATGTACGGCAACGTCATCCGTCAGGGCGGCGAGTTCATCGAGACCCGTCTGCTGTCGTCCGGCCCGCGCACCAACCCCTGGTTCAATGAGGCCAGTGACCGGGTCATTCGTCCGGGCGAACTGGTGGCGCTGGATACCGATACCATCGGTTGTCACGGCTACTATTCGGACTTCTCGCGGACCTTCCACGTCGGCCCCAATCGCCCCAGCGCCTACCAGAAGGAGCTGTATCGCATGGCCTACGACCAGGTGCACCACAACATGGGCATCTTGCAGCCGGGCATGAGCTATCGCGAGATCGCCGAGCAGGCCTGGAAGATCCCCGAGCGCTTCCTCGACCGTCGCTATCCCTCCATCATCCACGGCGTCGGCATGCACGGTGAAACCCCGCTGGTCGCCCACCATATGGACTTCGATCGCTTCTCCAAGGATGGCGTTCTCGAACCCGGCATGGTGGTGTCCGTGGAGAGCTACATCGGCGAGGTGGGTGCCGCCGACGGGGTCAAGCTGGAAGAAGAAGTGCTGATCACCGACAGCGGTGTGGAAAAGCTGTCCCGCTATCCCTTCGACGAGGCGCTGCTCGACCGCCAGTTCTGAGCCGCATCATCTGCGTACCATGCTGCGCCGGGCCCCATGCGAGATGGCCGCCCGGCGCTGACGCCTTTTCAGAAAGTCATATCGAGAGTTTTGATGAAAGACGTGAATCATTGGATCGGCGGTGAGTCACAGCCGTCGCAGCGCCATCTGGATGTCATCAACCCGGCCACCGCCGAGCCGGTCGGTCGTGTCGCCCTGGGGGACGCTGCTACCGTCGAGAGTGCCATCGAGGCGGCCCGCCGCGCCCAGCCGGCCTGGCGCGACACGCCGCCGGCCAAGCGCGCCCAGGTGATGTACCGCTTCAAGGCGCTGCTCGAGCGTGACGCCGACGAGATCTGCGCGCTGGTCAGCGAAGAGCACGGCAAGGTGCTTGAAGACGCCATGGGCGAACTCAAGCGCGGTATCGAGAACGTCGAGTACGCCTGCGGCGTGCCGGAGCTGCTCAAGGGCGAGTACTCCCACAACGCCGGGCCGGCCATCGACACCTGGTCCAATCATCAGCCGCTGGGCATCGTGGCCGGGATCACGCCGTTCAACTTCCCGGCCATGGTGCCGCTGTGGATGTATCCGATGGCGCTGGCCTGCGGCAACGCCTTTATCCTCAAACCCTCCGAGCAGGTGCCGTCGGCGGCGCTCAAGATGGCCGAGCTGCTCACCGAAGCCGGTCTGCCCGACGGCCTGTTCAGCGTGGTCCACGGCGACCGGGAGGTGGTCGAGGCGCTGATCGATGCGCCGGATGTGAAGGCGGTGTCCTTCGTCGGATCGACCCCGGTGGCCAAGGCGATCTACCAGCGTGGCGCCGAGAACGGCAAGCGCGTGCAGGCGCTCGGTGGCGCCAAGAACCACGCCGTGGTACTGCCCGATGCCGATCTGGACAACGCCGCCAGCACCCTGATCGGGGCCGCCTACGGCAGCGCCGGTGAGCGCTGCATGGCGATCAGCGTGGCGGTGTGTGTCGGCGATGACACCGCCGATGCCCTGGTCGAACGGCTTTCGCAGGAGGCCCGGGAACTCAAGATCGGTGCCGGCACCGAGCGCGGCCTGGATATGGGCGCGCTGGTCAACGCCGGGCACCGTGACAAGGTGGCGGGCTATCTCCAGCAGGGCGTCGACGCCGGGGCCGAGCTGGTGGTGGATGGGCGCGAGCATCCGCTGGTCGCGTCGTCACCGGGCTACTTCCTCGGTGCGAGCCTGCTCGACCGGGTCACGCCCGAGATGAGCGTCTATCGCGACGAGATCTTCGGGCCGGTGCTGTGCGTCGTGCGTGTCGCCAGCTTCGATGAGGCCATTGCGCTGATCAACGCCCACCAGTACGGCAACGGCACCTGCGTGTTCACCCGGGATGGCGAGGCCGCGCGTCGCTTCGCCGACGCCATCGAGGTCGGCATGGTCGGCATCAACGTACCGCTGCCTGTACCGGTGGCCTTCCACAGCTTCGGCGGCTGGAAGGAGTCGCTGTTCGGCGATCTGCATGCCTATGGCCCCGACGCCGTGCGCTTCTACACCCGGCGCAAGGCCATCTCCCAGCGCTGGCCGAGGAGCCAGGACAGGGAAAGCGCGCAGTTCAACTTCCCCTCGAACTAGCCCGCTCTCGAGGCCAGACTCGTCCTGCAAGCGCAGCGCCGGCCTCGGACCCCCGACGAGGGAGAGCGCCTCAGGCCACCGCGAACGCCCACTCCTTGCGAGTGGGCGTTGTCGTATCCGTGGCAGGCGCTCGCGCCATCACTCGGGGGCTGTCAGTATCTAGGCGCTGTCCGAAAAGTCGACGAGCGAAGGTTAGACAAGGCAAAAATCGGTGAGAAAGCGCAGTTTACGGGGTGTAAATGAGTATTTTGACCGGGCTGGCGCACCAGCCGATTTTTAACGCCGTATTACCGAGCGCAGGCACTTTTCAGACAAGCCCTAAGTGGATGGCGGCGTCGCCGCAAGACGCGGGTGGATAGGGTTGGCGGGCCGATAGCCGTGCAGGGCAATACGACGGGTGGCGACGCTCGGGTGCAACGTCTCGTTGCCGAAGGAGGCAAAGCCGATGCGCCGCAGATAGCGCCGGGGCGAGATCAGTCGATAGAGACGCGAAAGAAACCTCTGGTAGGAGTCGATGATGTCGTCCTCGCGCGGTGGTGAGCCAAGCAAGGGGCGGCTGTCAGGCAGCAGCGGCAGCCCCTGTTCGCAGGCGCGGCCCATCATCCAGTCCAGGCTGACGTCCGACAGCACGCGGTCCCGGTAGCCTCCGCCGACGTTGGAGTGGGCGCCGGGAAACCATACCTGCTCGAGGGTGGAGGTGGTGGTCTGCGGCGACCACAGGGTGGGGGCGAAGGCCTTGCGGTGCTCGTCGATCGCCAGCGCCTGGTAGGCGTGGCGCACCAGCGGGCTCAGGCGGGTGTCATGGAACTCGAATCGGCGGCGGTTGAAGGCGGCAAAGCTCCTGAGTGGAATCCCCAGGCTGCCCACGGTGTCCCACACACCGATCATGTGGATCTCCGGCACCCAGGCGTAGCGCGAGGCGAAGCGTCGAGCCTCGGCGGATTGCGGGCCACGTCTTCGATCGCGGTAAAGCGCGTAGGCGCGTCCCGCCAACTGCCGGTGTTCGGGGTGCAGCAGACCGCTGGTGTGAAGCATCCCGCTCAGGCTTCGCGCGGTGTAGGCGCCTCGGCTGAAGCCGAACAGAAACAGCCGGTCGTCCGGGCGCAACAGTTCGACCAGCTCGACGTACGCCTCGACCAGAATTTCCGATAGCCCGAGTCCGGTGGCGCCTGCCACCAGGCGGTCGTACCAGTGCAGGTCACTGCCGACGCCATGGTAGTAGCGCTTGACGGTGCCGCCCTCGGCCATGGGGTTGTCGGCCACCGCCTGGTAGAGCCGGCTGACGTTGGTGTTGGTGTCACCGTCTTCCAGGTCCATGTCCGGCACCTGCCAGGTGCCATCGAAGAACAGCGCGACATTCTTGGCCATCGGCTTCCCTTGCTGTCAGCCCTCTTGATCCGAGCGATGCCCGGTGGTCGCTGTCAGTGTATGTCGGGGGCGTGGCTAGAAAATTGAGCGCACAGGCGCAGGGCGACGATCGGTCGTTCTGGTAGCGCTGCGGCAAAGGTTGCAGGAACGGGGCGGACGGATGGTTTCCGCCCGCCCCTTGGTCGTTCGCTTGTCAGAGTGTCTAGAAGCGCGTCGCCCAGGTATCGACGACCCTGAGCGCGTCATCGATCAGATGGAGCTGGCGCCACTTGTCGAAGGTCATGCAGGGGTGCGAGGCGCCAAAGGCCAGGACGTCACCGATGCGCACGTCGCGGGCGCTGTCGGGCAACTGGATAAAGGTGTGCTGGTCCATCTGCTTGACGACTTGCCAGCCTTCCACCGACAGCTGCTCGCTGGCCTGTCCGCCTTCGCGATAGCGCCTGAGCACCTCGGGCGCCAGGTCGAAGCCGATATCGCGCTTGCCCAGTGCCACGATGGCCAGCCCCGGCTCGGGCAGCGACTGCACCTGGGCGAACACCTCCAGCGCCGGCTCAAGCCCCTGGTGCAGGTCCTGGCGCCGGGACAGCACGCCGGCCTGGGCCTCGCGGTAGATGCCGTGGTCATGGACCACGTAGCAGCCCGGGCGCAGCACCGGGGTGAAGCGGCCTTCGAGTCCACCGTCGCGGAATTCTTCTGCGATCAGGTCGTACCAGGCCGAACCCGACGCCGTGACGATGGGCTTGTCGCGCTCGACCAGGCCTTCGTCGGCCAGTCGCTTGACGCCGTCGACGAGGCGCTGGGCGTAGCGGCGAATGCCGGCCACAGGATCGTCGCCATGGACCACACCCTCATACCCCTCCAGACCCGCCAGGGCTATGCCCGGCAGGGTAGCTGCCCGGCGCGCCAGCGCCATTACCTCGTCATCATCGCGAAGTCCGCACCTTCCCCCTTCGACGCCTACCTCGATCAGGATATTCAGGGAGATGCCGGCCGCCCCGAAAAAGGCGCCTAATTGGTCCAGGTTCTCGGCGCTGTCGACGGTGACATACAGCTCGGCGCCGGCACGGATCAGGTCGGCGGCGATGGCCATGTTGGCCTGACCGACCATCTGGTTGGCCACCAGTAGTCGCTGGGCGCCCTCGGCGAAGGCGGCGCGGCACTGGGGCAGGGTGGCCAGGGTGATGCCCCAGGCGCCGGCCTCGAGCTGCCGCCGGAACAGCGCCGGGGTCATGGTGGTCTTGCCATGGGGCGCAAGCTCGGCGCCGTGGCGGCGGGCGAAGTCCTGCATCCATGCCAGATTGTGGGCGAGCGGCGCCTGGTGGATCACCGCCGCCGGCAGGCTGACGTCGGCCAGCAGCCGGTCGCCGGTTTCCAGGGTGCCCTTGTGGCAGCCCTTGGCATCGAAGGAAGAGGAAGAGGAAGAGGAAGAGGGGGAGTGGGCCATGAAAGTTCTCCTGAAGGCGGAACGCGGCTCATGTTACGCCGCGCCGGACGATTGGCAATGTTCGAAGATTGATCTGACTACGACCATTGTCGGAAATTTTCAAAAAACTGTGGATGGTTGTTAGAAACTAACATAGCGTAAGGATACCGCAGATGACGAGGGCCCTGGACAGGCTTCGTGATCTGGCAACGTCGCAACGGAGGGAGGCAAGCCGTGAGTCAACAGATCGATATCCTGTCGCGCATCACCGCGGTGGTTCGCTCCCTGAGCGAGTCGGAGCGCAAGGTGGCGGAGCTGATCTTCGACGACATCGACTTCGTGGCAGAGGCCAGCATCAGCGAGATCGCCCGGCGATCAGGCGTCAGTGACGCCACCGTGACCCGCTTCGCCCGCTCGGTGGACTGCGACAACGTGCGTGACCTCAAGCTGCGCCTGACCCGTGCCCTGGCCGCCGGTCGTCGCTTTATCGAGGACGCCGATCCCGCCCGGGGATCGAGCATCGTCTACGACGTTGCCGCCCAGACCCTGGCGCTCAACCGCGAGTTGCTGTTCGAGGCCGATATCGAAGGCGCGGTAGAGCGACTCGACAATGCCCGCCAGATCCTGACCTTCGGCAGTGGTGGTGGCTCCAGCGTGATGTGCCAGGAGCTGCAGTTTCGCCTGATGCGCCTGGGCTATGCGGTCAGCGCCTATCCTCACGGTCTGCTGCCGAGGATGGTGGCCGCCACCCTGGAGCCCGAGGACGTAGTGGTGGTGCTGTCGGTGTCCGGCTACACCCCGGAGATGGTCGAGTCGGCCCAGATCGCCAGTCAGTACGGGGCCCAGGTGATCGCCATCACCGCCGTGGGGTCTCCGCTTGCCGCCGCCGCCAACGTGGTGCTGCCGATCGCCGCCCGGGAGACCGATTTCATTCTTCACCCTTCGGCGTCGCGCTATGCGTTGATGGCCGCCATCGACGTGCTGGCGCTGGAGCTGGCCATGCGTCATCGCGACCAGGCACGCACCAAGCTCAGGCGTTTGAAGATTGCACTTGATGACCATCGCGGCGGTGACAATCGCCAGCCGCTGGGAGACTGACATGCACCATGACCTCTTGATTCGTCGCGCCACGCTGCTGGATGGCACCGGCGCAGATCCTCGTATCGCGGATGTCGCGATCAAGGGGGATCGTATCGTGGCGGTGGGGGATCTCGCCGGGCACGAGGCCAGCGAGGTCGTGCAGGCCGAGGGGCTGGTGCTGACCCCGGGATTCATCGACGTTCACACCCACGACGACACCAATGTGGTGCGCACCCCCGAGATGCTGCCAAAGCTGAGCCAGGGGGTGACCACGGTGGTGGTCGGCAATTGCGGCATCAGCGCCTCGCCGGTCACGCTGCGCGGTAGCGAGGTGCCCGACCCGATGAACCTGCTGGGCGACGCCGAGGATTTCGCCTACCCCAGCTTCTCCGCCTACGCCGATGCCGTGGCGACGGCCTGCCCGGCGGTCAATGTGGCGGCGTTGGTGGGGCATACCAGCCTGCGTTCACTGGTGATGGATGACTTCGAGCGCCCGGCCCGCGACGACGAGATCGCCGCCATGCGCCTCGCTCTGGAACAGGCACTGGCCGAGGGGGCCATCGGCATGAGCACCGGGCTTGCCTATCGCAACGCCCGTCAGGCGCCAAGCGCCGAGGTCGGTGCTCTGGTGCGCGCGGTCAGCGAGGCGGGCGGCATCTACACCACCCACCTGCGTGACGAGTTCGCCGCACAGGCCGAGGCGATGGACGAGGCCTTTGCCACCGCCGCCGAAGCCCGTGCACCGCTGGTGATCTCGCACCTGAAGTGCGCCGGTGCCGGTAACTGGGGCCAGGCGCCACGGGCCCTGGCGCAGTTGACCGACGCCGCCAGCCGCCAGCGTGTTCACTGCGACTGCTACCCCTATACCGCCGGTTCCTCGACCCTGGATCTGGGGCAGGTCACCGACGAGATCGACATCACCATCACTTGGTCGAAGCCGCATCCGGAGCAGGCGCGTCGGCCGCTGGCCGACATCGCCGCCGACTGGGGGCTGTCACTGATGGACGCGGCCAGGCGCCTGCAACCCGCCGGCGCGGTCTATCACAACATGAGCGAGGACGACATGCGCCAGGTGCTGGCGCACCCCTTGACCATGGTCGGCTCCGATGGCCTACCCAATGACCCGCATCCGCACCCGCGTCTGTGGGGCGCCTTTCCCCGCGTGCTGGCTCATTACAGCCGCGACCTGGCACTGATGCCGCCGGCCGAGGCGGTACGCAAGATGACCGGTCTTTCCGCCGCCACCTTTGGCCTGGAAGACCGCGGTGTGATTCGTCCAGGCGCCTTCGCCGATCTGGTCCTTCTGGATCTCGAGCGCCTGGAAGATAGCGCCACCTATGACCAGCCGAAGACGCCCGCCAGCGGCATCCTTCGGGTGCTGGTCAACGGCACGACGGCCTACGCCAATGGTCAGGCGTCGGGCCAACGATCCGGGCGCATGTTGCGCCGAAGCGTGCGCCTTGCGGCCACGCCACTCTAGCCACGTTTATTGCATCAGCCTTTATCAGGAGACATTGACATGACGATCAAGCGTTATGGCGCCGAAGGCGGCGTCGGTACCGGCGGTCAGAAACTTCCCTTCTCCCGCGCGGTGGAAGCCGGCGGCTGGCTGAAGGTGTCCGGTCAGACCCCGATGACCGATGGAGAAGTGGTGGAAGGCGGCATCGTCGAGCAGAGCCGGCTGGCCTTCGAGAATGCCCTGACCATCGCCCGCGAGGCGGGCTACGACATCGAGGACGTGGTCCACGTCACCGCCGTGCTGACCGACTCGCGCTACTTCCAGTCATTCAACAAGGTGTTCGCCGAGTACTTCAAGGATCACCCGCCGGCGCGCATCTGCAGCGTTCAGGATCTGGTGGTGGACTGCAAGGTCGAGGTGGACCTGACCTGCTACCGCGCCGACCGCGCTTAAACCAGGGACATTGCGTCGAGCGGCAACTCGACCGGGGCAGGGATGCCCGCATCGTAGCGACAGGAAGGCGCCGGATCCCGGCAAGGACCCGACGCCAGGCACAGCAAACGTTCACGTTCACTGTCTCGATCGCGGCAACGACCGAGACGACAAGTATAAGAGGTCTGTATGAACAGTCATCTTTTCCTTGCTACCTTTTGCGTCTACATCGTCCTGATGATCGGCTTCGGCTGGTGGATGTCGCGGAACGATCGCGGCACCGGCGATGACTTCCTCCTTGGCGGGCGCAGCGTACCGATATTCCTGACCATCGGTACCACCGTGGCCACCATGGTGGGAACAGGTTCCAGCATGGGGGCGGTAGGCTTCGGCTACGCCAACGGCTGGGGCGGCGCACTCTATGGTCTGGGTGGTTCGATTGGGGTGCTGCTGCTGGCGCTGTGTTTCGCCGGTGTGCGGCGCTACCGCTTCATGACCATGAGCGAAGAGTTGTCGTTCTACGTCGGGGCCAACCGCCTGGTGCGCAATGTCGTGGCATTGTTCATCTACGTCGCCTGCATCGGCTGGCTCGGCGCCCATATCCTCGGCGGCGGCCTGTATCTGGCGTGGATGGCGGATATCCCCGCCTGGCAGGCCAAGATGGTGGTGGCGCTGGGCTTCGGTGTCTACTGCGTCATCGGCGGCTACATGGCGGTGGTCTGGACCGACACCGTGCAGGCCATCGTGCTGTTTGTCGGCTTCTTTTTGATGGCGGCGGTGGCCGTGGTCGAGGTGGGCGGCTTCTCCGAGATGACCGCCTCCATGGACGCCGCGGCGACCAGCTTCCTGGCCATCGACAAGGTCGGCCTGGTGCCCGCCCTGTCGCTGATCACGGTGATCGCCGTCGGCGTGCTGGCGACCCCGTCCTTCCGCCAGCGCATCTACTCCGGCGCCTCGGTGGGCTCGGTGCGTCGCTCCTTCCTGGTGACCGGCTGCCTTTACATGCTGTTCTCCATCGTGCCGGCGATCATCGGCATGGCGACCTACGCCCTCAACCCCAACCTGGAAAACAGCAACTTCGCCTTCCCGTATCTGGCCACTGAGGTGCTGCCGCTGTGGCTGGGCCTGCTGCTGCTGGTGGCCGGTCTGTCGGCGACCATGTCCAGCGCCAGCAGTGACGCTATCGCCGGTGTCACCACCCTGATCCGCGATCTCTACGTGCTGGTCAAGGGCCGCGCGCCTTCGGCCAAGAGTGTGGTCATGCTGTCGCGGGTCGGCCTGGTCGGCACCATTGGCCTGGCGCTGGCCTTCGCCCTGACCTCCGACAACGTGATCGCCTACATCACCAAGATGGTGGCGACCGTGCTGGCGGGCATGTTCGTCTGCGGCGTGCTGGGACGCTTCTGGCCGCGCTACAACTGGCAAGGTGCGATCGCCTCGCTGGTGGTGGCGTCCGCCACCTCGCTGACGGTCATCTCGGTGGAGAGCTGGAGTGAGTACTGGGGCAACCCGAGCATCCCGGCGGTGGGCCTGGCCATGGCCGCCGGTATTGTGGTCAGTCTGTTTACCCCGGCTTCCGAGCTCAGCGAAGACCAGGCACTCGAGCTGATCACCGAAGAGCGCGAGCGCATGGAGGCGGTGCCGGACGTGCCGCTGCGCAAGGGGCCCGCCAAGGCCTGAAGACCGCTCTCCAGGCCGAAGCACAAAAGCCCGCGCAGGTGACTGCGCGGGCTTCTTCGCATGTCTGCTGCGGTGGCGAGGAGCATGGGGCGCCGCTCAACGGCGTAGCGACCATATTCGGCCAAGGGCGCCGTCCTTTAGTACCAGATGGTGAAACAGGGCCGCCGTGATATGGCCACCGAGCAAAAAGGGCAGCAGCAGATCGGCGCCCCAGTCTCGGTGGAAGCGGCCAAACGGCTCCATCAGGGTGATCAGCGGCACTTCGAACAAGGCTGCGAGCGACGCCGCCAATGGCAGGCGCTGAAACGCGGGCAGTGTCCACTGGCCCAGCACCCTGAGGTCGAAGCCGGTACCGATATACGCCGCCACGGGCAGCGCCAGGAGCACAGCGAGCAGGCCACGGTGGGCGAGGCGAGTCACCCGCGGCAGACCCAGGGGTGGCGGCTGCGGCAGCCACAGGTGGGCCACCAGCAGCCCGAGCGACAGCGCCACACTCAAAAGCCCCAGGTTGACGTGGACCACCAGCAGGTACCAGTTGGCCGACTCGAGCTGGGTGGTCGCCCACTTGCGCCCGTAGGCAGTGAGGTAGAGAAGACCGATGGTCAACGCCAGCGAGGCGTGCAGGACGCGGCTGGTCACGGCATGACGGGCAGGGTGGACATCGGGGGCGTGGTTGACGTCGTGGGCTCGGCTCGCTGGCATGAAGGAAACCTCGGGGATGCGGTATTGCCCGGTGTCAGGCAACTACCGCCATGCTGACGCCTGGCCCTTCGCCTGTCAGCCATTCCCTGTGCCATGCTGGGGACAATTCGCCCTCGGAGCCTCCCATGTCGATCTTTCTCGTCACCCTCTTTGTTGCCTCCCTGCTGCCGATCCTGCTGGCCTGGATCGGCGCCGCCTGGCGTGTGCGCCAGTTCGGCCACCTGGACAATCGCCAGCCGCGTGCCCAGCAGGCGCGTCTTGAAGGCGTCGGTGCGCGGCTGCAGGCGGCCCAGTCCAACGCCTGGGAGGCGCTGATCATCTACGCCACCACCGCGGTGGTGGCCATCGGCGCAGGGGTGGAGCTTGAAAGCCTCGACGTGCCGGCGCTGGTCTTTCTCACCTCACGTCTGCTCCACCCGTTGGCCTACGCCCTGAACTGGCAGTGGACCCGCTCCATCGTCTTCGCCATCGGCATGCTGGCGTGTCTGACGATCATGATCGGAGCGTTGTGGTAGCCGCCCTGAAACGGGACAGGTGGCGGGCGGTTGTCCGCCGGCGTTCAGCCCTTTGACCGTCAGGGGCCGACGGCCGTCATTGTGACGACCGTGCCAGGGTGGTGACCAGGCGCTGACAAATGTTGTCCAGCGCCTTGGCCTTGCCTTCGTCGGCCAGGCTGCCGTCTTCATGGAAGGCGCTGCCAGCGCCGCCCACGGCAAGCTGGTCCGGCAGTACCGTGACGCCGATATTGCTCAAGAGCTGACGCAGCAGCGGCAGGGCGCGTAGCCCGCCCAGCCCGCCGGGTGAGGCACCGACGATGGCCGCCACCTTGTTTTGGTAGGGCTCGAGGGCGCCCAGGTCGCCGTCGGGGCGCGAGACCCAGTCGATGGTGTTCTTCAGAAGCGGTGTGATGAAGCCGTTGTACTCCGGGGAGGCGATGGCGAGGCCCTGATGCTCCATGAACATCCGCTTGAGGCGGCTGGCGTGCTCGGGAAGACCCTCGCCGGCCTCCAGGTCGCCGTCGTAGATCGGCATGGGAAAGTCGCGCAGGTCGATGAAGGTGGCCTGACCGCCAAGGGCGTCGATGCGTTGTGCCATCAGTCTGGCCAGACGCTTGTTGAAGGAATCCTCCCGGGCGCTGCCGGCAAAGACCAGGATACGGGGACGGGTGTCACTCATGGGGTTCTCCTGCGGTGTGAACGGAAGCGCAAAAGGGCAAGGCATGGACCAATAGCCAATGGAGCACGCTCTGTCAGCCATTGCCAGCGCCGATCTTGTGCATTCATCCTGCAACATATCGCATCAAGATGGCAGAAGGAGGTCGATGTGAAGTACCCCACAACGCCGGATGGGCGCTACTTTGTTGCCCGCAATCGCCTCTGGCGCTGCACCGATCCCGGCCTGGACGAGGACACGCGCAAGCGCCACGTCAAGGCGCTGATGGCGGCCCGACGCGCGGTCAAGGAGGCCAACAAGGTCGACGATGACGACGCGCTCAAGGCCGCGCGCCGCCAGGTCCAGGCAGCCAAGGAGGCGCTGGGCGAGCGTGGCCCGGTGTGGTGGTCCGACGGCGCCGAGGATGAGTCCGGACGCGCACCCCACAACAGCTCCTACGCCGACTGGTGGGCCAGCCTGAACGCGCAGGAGGACAAGGCGCCTGGATGAATGCCTTGCGTGTCGGCAAGGCGGCTTTCAGGAAGACCAGGGCAGCGGTGGTGCCTCCAGGCGTGCTCCCTGCCACTGGGGGATGTCACCAAAGCGCTCGCTGGCGGCTTCCCAGTCGTGCTGGGCCTGGATGATCGCTTCCCGTGAATGGCCAACGAAGTTCCACCAGATCAGGATCTCGTCCTGCATCGGCTCGCCGCCGATCAACAGGATCCGGCTGCCCGCCGACAGCGACATCTCGAGGCTGTCTCGCCCACGCCCCAGATACCCCAGCTCGTCCACCGTGAAGGCCTCGTCATCGAGCTCAAGGCCGCCTTCCAGCACCAGCGCGCCGTATTCGAAGTCGGGACGCAGGGGTACCGCCAGCTTCGTGGTGTCACTGGCCTGAACGTCGAGTCCCACCAGCGGCGAAAAGCTCAGGGTGGGGGCGTGATGGCCTTCGGCTTCACCGATCAGCAGGGTGAAGTCGGCGCCTTCGCGGCGCCAGCGCGGCAGCTCGGCGTAGTGATCAAAGCGTGGCGCGGTGTCGGCCTTGTCCTGGGGCAGGGCGATCCATAGCTGGGCGGCGTGCAGGCTGTCTGTGTCCGCCAGGCTCTCTTCGGTATGGCTGATGCCGTGGCCGGCGGTCATCAGGTTGACCTCACCCGGGCGAATCACCTGGTCGCTGCCCAGGCTATCCCGGTGGTGGACCTCGCCGGAGAGCATCCAGGTGAAGGTCTGCAGACTGGTATGGGGGTGGGGACCGACCCGCATGGCCTGGCCCTCGCGCAGGATGCTGGGGCCGGCGTGGTCGAGAAAGCACCAGGCGCCGATCAGGCGGCGCTCGCGGGTGGGCAGCACGCGGTGGATCGGCAGGCCGCCGACGTCGGCCTCCCGGGAACCGATGCGCTGGATACAGTGACGGCCATCGACGACCGGGCAGTCCCGGGACGAGGAGGGGCGATGGGGCGTTTCGTGCAGGCTCATGGTGGCCTCCTGGGCGGTCATGGCTAGACTTGGTATGGCTGTACCTGGCTGGGATCGACGGAAGAACAAGACCTGGGCGCAGTACGCCCAGGCCTGAAGCTCACCCTTGAGTCTGTTGGGAATAGCTCTGCATCAGGTTGGCGTAGGCCGGCAGGTGGGACGCCAGCAGGCCACCGAAGCCTTCGATGTCGTTGCGCCAGTCGCGATGCAGTTCGCCACCCACCCCGAACCAGGTCATCAGCTGGGCGCCGGCCTGGCTCATGCGATCCCAGGCGGCCTCGCGGGTCACCGGGTTGAAGGTGCCGGAGGCGTCGGTGACGACGAAGACGTCGTAGCCGGCCTCGATGGCCGACAGCACCGGAAAGGCCACGCAGACCTCGGTGACCACCCCGGCGATCAGTAGCTGCTTGCGTCCGGTCTTCTCGATGGCGGCGACGAATTCCTCGTTGTCCCAGGCGTTGATCTGGCCGGGGCGAGCGATATAGGGGGCGTCCGGGAACATCTCCTTGAGCTCGGGGACCATCGGGCCGTTGGGCCCGTCCTCGAAGCTGGTGGTCAAAATGGTCGGCAGCTCGAAGAACTTCGCCATGTCGGCCAGGGCCAGCACGTTGTTCTTGAAGGCGTCGGGCTCGAAGTCGCGCACCAGCGACAAGAGGCCGGCCTGGTGGTCGACCAATAGTACGGTGACGTCATCCTTGTCGAGACGAACATAGGGGCGAGTCATGGGTTTTCTCCTCCTGTCAGGGGAAACCTTCCTTGGGAGATGCCTCCGGCATCCAGCCTGGAGGTGGGGCCCCGGCGGCGGCTGCCGCCGGGAAGTTGCCAAGCATTGAGAAGGGGTGAGTCGGCAGGGGCAGACGCCTAGCCGCCGGCAACCTGTTTCTAGCTGCCGGCACTCTGGGTATCGAGGCGGCCAAACCGGCCACGTCGAAAGGCGTCGATGGAGGCGTGGATCTCGGCCTCGCTGTTCATCACGAAGGGGCCATGACCCACCACCGGCTCGTCGATCGGTTCACCGGTCAGCACCAGCAGCCGGGCGGCGGTGTTGGCGGCCAGGGCCAGCGTCTCGCCATCGCGGGACAGCTCTACCACGCTGCCACCGCGCACGACCTCCTGATCCTGTACCAGCAGGGTGCCGTCGAGCACTACCAGAAGGCTAGTGTGCCCCTTCGGTAGCGACAAGGTCGTTTCAGCGTCCTCGTTCAATGCCAGTTCCCAGGCGTTGATCGGGGTAAAGGTCCGCGCCGGGCCACGTGCCTCCAGGTACTCGCCGGCCACCACCCTGAGCTGGCCCGCCTCGCCCGGCAGTGTCACCACCGGGATCTCGTCACGGGTCAGGTTCTGGTAGGCCGCCGGGGTCGTCTTGTGGCGCGCCGGCAGATTGACCCACAGCTGGACCATCTCCAGGTCGCCGCCCTGGCGAGTGAAGTCCTCGGAGTGAAACTCCTCGTGGAGGATGCCGTCGCCGGCGGTCATCCACTGAACGTCGCCCGGGCCGATGGTGCCGCCCCCGCCGGAGGAATCGCGGTGGCTGACCTCGCCGCGATGCACGAAGGTCACCGTCTCGAAGCCCCGATGGGGGTGCACGCCGACGCCACGCTTTTGCTCGCTGGGCGCGAAGTGGTGAGGCCCGGCGTGGTCCAGCAGCAGAAAGGGGCTGATGCGCTCGGCGCCAAGGCGGTCGTAGCTGAACAGCGAGCGCACCGGGAAGCCGTCGCCCACCCAGTGACCGCGAGGGGCAGCGTGTACGGCGTTGATGGTCTTCATGGGACACCTCCTGTCATGGAAGGATCGTTGGCGATCCGTCATGGTGACAGCATAGAATCGAGACGATGGAGGCGGTAGTAGGCAAAATTCGGACGCATCGTTGCATATGTGGAACGATGGTGCGCTCAATCACCCTCGACAGGACCCGAGCCGTGCAGGATCTCAACGACTTCTTCTATTTCGTCAAGGTGGTGGACCACGGCGGTTTTGCTCCGGCGGGCCGCGCCCTGGGGCTGCCCAAGTCACGGCTCAGCCGACGTATCGCGGCACTGGAGGCACGCCTCGATACCCGCCTGATTCAGCGTTCCACCCGTCAGTTTGTGGTCACGGAACTGGGCCAGGCCTTCTATCAGCACTGCCAGGCCATGCTGTGGCAGGCCGAGGCGGCGGTGGAGGTGGTCGAGCGCCACCAGGCCGAACCGCGCGGGCGCATTCGCCTGAGCTGTCCGCCGAGCCTTCTCGCCACCTTGTTCACGCCGCTGTTTTCCGAGTTCCTGCGTCGCTGCCCCCGCATCGACCTGGACGTGGTGGCGACCAGTCGCCGCGTCGACGTGGTGCGAGAAGGCTTCGATCTGGCGATCCGGGTACGCTATCCGCCGCTGGAAGACAGCGAACTGGTGATGCGCAGGCTGTCGCGCAGCCCCCAGCGGCTGCTGGCATCACCGGATCTGGTGGCGCGCCTGGGGATGCCGGAAGCGCCGCAAGCCTTGAGCGATTGGCCCAGTCTCGACTTCGAGGAACCGGACCGGCGCCATCGCTGGCGCCTGGACGGTCCCGGCGGCGAGGAGCGAATCATCGAGCATCGGCCTCGGCTGGTGACCGACGACGTGGGGCTCTTGCACCGGGCGGTGCTCGATGGCCAGGGGGTGGCACGCTTGCCGTTGGTGGCCGCGGGCGCCGATCTGTGCGCCGGGCGTCTGGTGGACGTGTTGCCGGGCTGGGAGCCTCGGGCCGGACTGATCCACGCGGTCTACCCCAGCCGCCGCGGACAGTTACCGTCGGTACGGGCACTGCTCGACTTTCTCGACGGTGCCCTGGACGAGGACGACGCGCCGCTGCCCAGGGCGTAGGGACGATCGGGGCGCAACGGTGCCTGGCCTGACGAGACGGCCCGTGTCCGGCCGTCGGAAACGACAACGCCACGGCATGGGCCGTGGCGTTGTTGGTGCCGGGGCTCAAGCGGCCCCTGCGGTCTTGCTGGTCCAGCGCCTGATCAGGCGTCCTTTCCGCTGCCCTTGGGCGCTTCAGAGGATGAGGCCTGCGAGGCCTTGTTGCTCAAGCTCGGCCAGGCGCTTGGGTCCACCTTGCCCTTGAGCTTGGGGAACTCGTCCGGGTTGAAGGTCGGCTCCTGGCCGGCCTTGAGCTGACGCTCGTAGTCGCGGAACAGGGCGAAGGCCAGCGGCGAGAGCAGCAGGATGGCGGTCAGGTTGATCAGTGCCATCATGCCCATGGACAGGTCGGCGAAGTTCCAGATGGTGCCGAGCTGGGCGATCGAGCCGATCATGATCATCGCCAGCACCGCCAGGCGATAGATGAACACCGCGCCCGCAGAGCGACGCGAGCCCGCCAGGTACTCGATGTTGGATTCACCGTAGGAGTAGTTGGCGATCAGCGAGGTGAAGGCGAACAGCAGGATGGCGATGGCCACGAACATGCCGCCCCAGTCACCCACGTGCTCGGACAGCGCGACCTGGGTCAGCTGGATGCCGTTGGGCGCATCACCGCTCTGCAGCGCCGGCTCCGACAGGATGATCACCGCGGCGGTGGCGGTACAGATCACCAGGGTGTCGAAGAACACGCCGAGCATCTGGATAAAGCCCTGGGCCGCCGGATGGTTCGGTCGGGTGCTGGCGGTGGCGGCCACGTTCGGGGCGGAACCCATGCCGGCCTCGTTGGAGAACAGGCCGCGCTTGATGCCCTGCATCATGGCCTGGGCCACGGCGTAGCCCACTGCACCGCCGGCGGCTTCTTCGAGGCCAAAGGCACTGTTGAAGATCAACGCGATGGCGCTCGGCAGCTCATCGATATTCAGCGCCACCACCACCAGAGCGAGGATCAGGTAGAGCAGTGCCATCAGCGGCACGATCAGCTCCGCCACCTTGGCGATGGAGCGCAGGCCGCCGAAGATGATCGGGGTAACCCCCACCAGCAGGGCGATGCCGACGATCCAGGTCGGGATGTTGAATGCCTGCTCCATGGCCTGGGCGATGGAGTTGGCCTGGACGCTGTTGAAGGCAAGGCCGAAGGCGATGATCAGACAGATCGAGAAGGCGATGGCCATCCAGCGCTGACCGAGCCCGCGCTCGATGTAGCGGGCCGGGCCGCCGCGGAAGGTCTTGTCGCCGTGGTCGACCTTGTAGGCCTGGGCCAGGGTGGACTCGACGAAGCTGGTGGCCATGCCGACCAGCGCGGTCATCCACATCCAGAAGATGGCGCCGGGGCCGCCCAGATAGATGGCCACGGCGACACCCGCCAGATTGCCGGTACCCACGCGGGCCGCCAGGCTGGTGGACAGGGCCTGGAAGGAGGAAATGCCCTCGCCGCCATCACGGGATCCCTTGAGCAGGGCGAACATATGGCCGAAGAAGCGGAACTGGATGCCGCGGGTCATGACGGTGAAGTAGAGACCGGCGCCGATCAACAGGTAAACGAGCAGTTTACCCCAGATCAGGCCGTTGCCGACGGAGACGGCATCGTTGAACCAGGTGGCGATGGAATCCATGTCAAATTGTCCATTGGGTAGGAATGCGGAGGCCATTCTTCACGAATTGCCGCGTATGACAAGGAGCGTAGAGAAAAGATTGAGATAAGGCGTAGTTTTCGAGAAAAAAGATATAGACTTTAGTCGCATCAAGAAAGGTGCTGTTCTCAATGGCGCCTCAGGCCAGACATGTGAGGCCGAACGAGGTGTCGGTGAGCCCCTTTACCCGGCGCCGTTTCAGTTTATGCCCAGCGATGCCCGAGACAGGCGTTCGACAGCGGGTTGGGCGGCATTCTGTTGGGCGACATTCTGTTGGGCGGCATTCCCCTGGATGACATTCTCCTGAATGGCATTCTGCTGGTGGATGGCGCAGGCCACCCGCAACAGCGATGCCAGGTTAGGCACCTCACCCCGGATCTCGATCACCTCCTGATGCAGCTCGCTGATGAACTGAACCGTGGTCAGATTCTGGCCGGCGGCGATCTCGTTGAGGATATCCCAGAACTCGTTTTCCAGTCTGACGCTGGTCACCGAGCCCTGCAGGCGGATGGAACGGGTGGTGCACTCGTACTTGGCAGGGTCGGTGGAGGCGTACATATGGCACATGGCGTGGTCCTCTCGCTGGCGTCCGGTCGTTATCGATGATGCCGTCTTCTGACCCTGCCTGGCTCTTGCGTCAAGGAGCATTAGACCATGGTCGACGTAGTACCCCAGTGTTACCCGCCGTAGGCGGAGGCGACATAGGCTTTGGAGAGACGCAGTGTCGCATGTGGCGCTTGTCGAATCTGAATTCTACGGCCTGGGGCAAGGAGTCCTGCTATGAAGGGTAGCGCTTTTTCTCGTCGTGTCTTTCTCAAGGCCAGCGGTGGTGTGCTGATGGGCACACTGGCGATGGCCTCCGGTCCCATCGCCCTGCTGGCGCCCAGTCGTAGCTGGGCCATGTCCCTTGAAACCCTGACCAGTCGCCAGGGCCAGGTGCTGCTGGCGATGACGCGTCACATCTTCCCTCACCCAGACCTTGAAGACGCGGTCTACGCCCTGGTGGTCAAGAGTCTGGACACCAAGGCCGCCGATCCCCAGGTCGCGGCCCTGGTAGCCGAAGGTATCGATGTGCTCGACCGTGAGGCGGGTGGTGATTGGCTATCGCTGTCGCCGAGCGAGCGTTTCGCCTTGCTGGAAGCGCGGGCCGGCTCGCCATTCTTCGAACTGGTGCGCGGCGACGCCGTCGTCTCGCTCTATGACAACGATCTGGCCTACGCCCACTTCGGCTACGAGGGTGAGGCGGGCAATCCCGGCTACCTGACGAAGGGCTTCAATGACCTGGACTGGCTGCCGGATCCGCCCCGGCCCGAGGGCGGCTACCTGCCCCATGAAGTACCGGGCTGACGCTGTCGCGGCACCGGGTGAGACGAGCGTCGTTGCGAGCTGGCCACAGCCACGGACAACAACAGCCAGCTACAGATAACAACAGACAACAACAGACAACAACAGACAACAACAGACAACAACAGACAACAACTAACAATACGGACCGATGAGGAGACGTCGTCATGGCCATGACCGACAGTCAGCAGACCTTTGCGCTGGACGATGACAGTGTGGTGGTAGTGATCGGCTCGGGGGCCGGTGGAGGCACCCTGGCGAACGAACTGGCCCAGCAGGGCATCGACGTGGTGGTACTGGAAGCGGGCAAGCTGCACACCACCTCGGACTTTCTGGCCGACGAGTGGGGCGCCTTCAACCAGCTTTCCTGGCTGGACCCGAGGACCACCTCGGGAAGCTGGCGGCTGGCACGGGACTTTCCCAACCTGCCGGCCTGGATCGTCAAGTCGGTGGGCGGCACCACGGTGCACTGGGCCGGTGCCAGCCTGCGCATCCAGCCCCACGAGTTCGAGGCCCTGAGCCACTATGGCGCGGTGGATGGCGCTGACCTGCTCGACTGGCCGCTGTCCTACGAGGAACTGGCACCCTGGTACGATCGTGCCGAGGCACGCATGGGGGTGACCCGCACCCACGACAACAAGGGGCTGCCGGGCAACAACAATTTCAAGGTGATGTACGCCGGGGCGCAGAAGCTCGGCTATTCCTGCAACACCGGCCATATGGCCATCAACAGCGAGATCCGCGATGGCCGGGCGCCCTGCCAGCAGCGCGGCTTCTGCTTCCAGGGCTGCAAGACCCAGGCCAAGTGGTCGACGCTCTATACCGAGCTGCCCAGGGGCATCGCCACCGGACACCTGGAGCTGCGACCCGAGTCGCATGTGGCGCGTATCGAGCATGACGACGAGGGTCGTGCCAAGGCAGTGGTCTACTTTGATAGCGAGGGCCGCGAACAGCGACAGAAGGCCCGGGTGGTGGCGGTGGCCGGCAACTCCATCGAGACGCCGCGGCTGTTGTTGAATTCCACGAGCAGTCGTTTCCCCAAGGGGCTTGCCAATGGGGCAGACAAGGTCGGGCGCTACTACATGCGCCATATGACGGGTTCGGTCTACGCCACCTTCGACGAGCCGGTGCACATGTATCGCGGCACCACCATGGCCGGCATCATCTCCGATGAGGCGCGCCATGATCCGTCGCGGGGCTTTGTCGGCGGCTACGAGATGGAGACGCTGTCGCTGGGGCTGCCGTTCATGGCTGCTTTCCTCGACCCCGGCGCCTGGGGCGAGCGTTTCGCCGGCGCGATGGACCAGTATGATCATATGGCCGGGATGTGGCTGGTGGGGGAGGATCTGCCCCAGGCCAGCAACCGCATCACCCTGAACCCGGAGGTGACCGATCGTTTCGGCCTGCCGGTGGCCAACGTGCACTACGACGATCACCCCAACGACGTGGCCATGAGGCAGCACGGGTATCAGCAGGGCAAGGCGCTGTACGAATCGGTGGGGGCACGGGATGTCTACGAGGTGCCGCCCTATCCCTCGACCCACAACCTGGGTACCTGCCGCATGAGCGAGCGCCCCGAGGACGGCGTCTGCAATGGCTACGGCCAGACCCACGAGGTGGCGAACCTGTTCATCTCCGATGGCAGTCAGTTCACCACCTCGGCGTCGGAAAACCCGACCCTGACCATCGTCTCGCTGGCCCTGCGTCAGGCAGAATATATCGCGCAACAGATGGCCGAGCAGGCGATCTGACGCCCCTGAACGACAATCGACCCCTCATCCAAGGAGACCGAGATGGACGACAACTTCCAAGGCGAACAGCACCCCGGCGTGGAGCCGGCCCCCGAGGCCACGCGCGGTTTTCGCCTTAACCACAGCATGCTGAGGGTCAAGGATCCCGAGGTGTCCCTGGCGTTCTATTCACGGGTCTTCGGCATGAGCGTGCTGAGGCGCCTGGACTTCGAGGCAATGCAGTTCTCGCTGTACTTTCTCGCCAACCTCGAGGCGGATGATCAGGTTCCCGAGGACGCCGCCGCCCGCTCCACCTGGACCTTTCAGCAGCGCGGACTGCTCGAGTTTACCCACAACTGGGGCAGCGAGGAGCAGGAAGGGCGGATCTACCACGACGGCAACGCCGAGCCCCAGGGCTTTGGTCATATCTGCTTTGCGGTGCCGGACCTGCACGCGGCGGTGGCCTGGTTCGATGAAAACGACGTCGAGTTCATCAAGCGCCCCGAGCAGGGCAAGCTGAAGGACGTGGTCTTCGTCAAGGACCCGGACGGCTACTGGATCGAGGTGGTGCAGCCGAGCCTGATGGCGAACATGGGCGACGCCTGAAGCGGTTATCTGGCGCCAAGCCCCGGCGGCATCGGGTCGGGCCATCGCGGCCCGTCCGTCGGACTCAGCCCGCCTGCGTTGGCAGGCAGTGCGGCAGGCTGTCGCGCAAGCTGCGCGGATTGAGGCCCAGGTCGGCGAAGCTGCCGACGCCGTTGGCGACCAGGTTGTCCTCGCTGATCAGCCACAGGGTATCGCGGGTCAGCGGCGGCGAGGGCAAGGGCGAAAGGGCCAGTGCCAGGGCGTGCCACAGGGGCAGGGGGACCTTGATGAACCTGGGCTCTCTGCCGAGGTGTCGCGCCACCTGGGTGACCAGATCGCGGTAACGCAGCGGGTCGGGCCCGCCCAGTTCGAAAAGTGCCCTGGGCAGGCTCGCCCGGGTGGCCAGGCGTGCCAGGGCGCTGGCCAGATCACCCACGTGGAGCGGTTGCAGGCGCATCTCTCCGGCGCCAAACAGCGGCACCAGCGGCATCTTCACCAGCCTTGCCAGGGTCGCCACCAGGCCTGACTGCTGGCCATAGAGGGCGCTGGGGCGAACGATGACCGCGCGAGGTATCTCGCCCATCACCGCCTGTTCGCCTCTCGCCCGGGCGCGCACGTAGGGCGAGGGCGAATCGAGCCGGGCGCCGATGCCGGACAGCAGCACATAGCGATCGATGCCCGCCTCCCGGGCGAGCCGCGCCAGCCTGGCGGCGCCCTCGACATGCACCTGCTCGAAGCTGCGCTTGCCACTCTCGCGGTAGAGGCTGACCGCATTGATCACCGCGCTGGCCCCCTCAAGGGCCGCCTTGAGGCTCTCCGGATCCTCGATATCCGCCTGGATCGCCTCGACCGGATCGCCGTCTTCCACCTCTTCCGGAAGTCTCGGGTGGCGGGCCACCACGCGGACTGCATGGCCCGCGAAGTAGAGCTCGCGCACCACGGCAGCGCCGACAAAGCCGGTGCCACCGATCACCACCACCGGACGTGTGCGGTCACTCATGGCGTCCTTTTGCCCTCATGCTGGCGCAGGGCATCCTGCAGGCGTTCCACCGCCAGAAAGAGCTGGCGCCTGGGTTGGGCGCCGGACAGGATGCCGGCGTGTTCGCCGTCGACCAGAAAGCGCAGCGCCGGAACACCGTGAACCCCCAGCGCCTGACCTTCCTCGCGGGAAGCTTGTACCGCCTCGCGGTCTTCACCGGCGGCAAGACTCGCCTCGAGTGCCGCGCCGTCCAGCCCCAGTTGATTGGCGATCTCGGCCAGGGCGCCGGGATCCGACAGGTCCAGGCTATCTTCGAAGAAGCCGCTGAACAGGGCCTTTCGCAGCGCAGCGACCTGGCTGGCTGACGGGGTGTCGCGATAGCGGCGCTCGGCCCAGGCCAGCGTTTCCAGAGCCAGACGCGAGCGTGGCTGGATGTTCGGCTGGTGCATGCTCAGACCTCGCTCCTGAGCCATCGGCAGCACCGCGTCTCGCCACAGCTCGTTCAGGTAGTCGCAGTGGGGGTCGAGGGCAGGTTCCGGCTCGGGGCGCAGCTCGAAGGGGCGCCAGACGACGCGGATGTCATGACCGAACCTGTCTTCCAGCGCCTCCAGTTCGGGCAACTCCAGGTAGCAGAACGGGCAGCGCAGATCGCTGAAGATCTCCAGGGTCAGGCGTGGGGGAGCGGGCGGGGTCGGCATGCAACTCTCCTGGGTGGCGGTACGTGGGCCCGGACGGCAATGGGATCGACCCTAGCTTGACGATTGATGACGCCGAAGTGAAGCGCCGACGTCAGCTAGGCTCGATGCTGGCGAAGCTGCGTCAGCCGTGATCACCGGGTGAGGCGACGTCTGCCTGGTGGGGCTGTGCAGCGGATCCTCGTGTGGAGCCTTACGAATCGTCGTCAGTTGGACGGGCGTCGCGCAGATCCAGGGCGCCGGCGCGCTTGACGGCACGGATGGCAAAGCTCGAATCCACGGTATTGACCATGGGCAGGGTCTGCAGCTGTCGCACCCAGCGCTCGTAGCCTTTCAGGTCGGCGCTGACGATCTGCAGCAGATAGTCGAAGGCACCGGACACGGTGTGGCACTCGATGACTTCGGGCATGTCTGCCACGGCGGCTTCGAAGGCTTCCACCAGGGCGTCCTGGTGGCGGCTGAGCTTGACGTGGACGAACACCGTCAGCCCCAGCCCCAGGCGTTCGCGGTCCAGCTCGGCGCGGTAGCGCTGGATCAGCCGCTGTTGCTCCAGCCGGCGTATGCGCCTGGCGCAGGGTGACGGCGACAGCCCCACCCGCTCGGCCAGTTGGTGGCTGGTGAGTCGTGCATCCTGCTGGAGCAGGGCGAGCAGATGGCGATCGATACGGTCCAGTTTTTTCAACGGATTGGCTCAATCTTGCGGGTCGAAGAAAAATATTGGCATGTCCTGCCAATATGGGTCCAGCGCGTCGTTGTCTTTGCCTGCATTTGCCCGACCGTTGGCGGCAGACTGAGGGTCAGCAGGGGGCTCGTTCAGGCGCCCATCGAACCTCACGGAGTTCTTTCATGTCGTCTTCCTTGACCCAGGTGGCACCGCTTGTCGCCTCTCCCCGGCGCGCCCTGTTGGGGGTCGCCGCTGCGCTGGGGGCGGTGCTGATCTGGTCGTGCTACTTCCTGTCGCTGCGCCAAGGGGCGCTGTCACCACTGGGAACGCTCGACCTGACCCTGTTTCGCTACGCCGTGCCTGGCCTGGCGCTGCTGCCGTTGGCGCTGCGTCGGCGCCAGCGTCTGCTGGCGGTCAACCCGGTGTGGCTGGTCGGCATGATGGCAGGCGCCGGCATACCCTTCTTCCTGCTGGGGGCGGTGGGCATGGGGCTGGCCCCGGTGGCCCACGGCAGCACCCTGATACCCGGGGCAGCGCCGCTGTTCGTCAGTACCCTGGCGGTTTGGGTCTTCGCTCAGCCGTTGTCGCGGGGGCGTGCCGCCGGACTGGTCGCTATTGGACTCGGCGTCGTCTGCCTGCTGGCGTCCGGGGGACAGGGCTCGCAGAGCCTGCTGCTGGGGCAGGGCATGTTCCTGCTGTCCAGCGTGATGTGGGCGGTGTTCACCCTCAGCGTGCGTCAGAGCGGTCTGTCGGCGCTCGAGGCCACGGCGGTGGTCACGGTGCCCAGTGGACTGGTCATTGTGCTGACGGTGATCGGGCTCGAGGCGAGCGGGGCGGGGGGGCTGTCCCTGCATCTGGTGCCCACGAAGGAGTGGCTGGTGCAGTTGGTGGTGCAGGGCATCCTGGTGGGGCTGGGGTCTGGCCTGCTGATGGGCGTGGCGATTCGACGGCTGGGGGCCGAGGCGACCTCGGCGCTGGGCTCGCTTACCCCGGTGGCGGCCACGGCGCTGGCCTGGTGGGCGCTGGACGAGACGATCGGTGGGGTCACGGCGGTGGGCATGCTGATGGTGGTGTCCGGCGTGATGATTGCCAGCCGTGGCCGTTGATGGCGCGGCGGTCATTCGAGCAGTGCTGAACCAGAGACACCGCCCGTAGGCGGTGTCTGGGTCAATCGTCCAGCAAGGGCAATCAGCAATCAGCCCAGGCGCACCAGCATCTTGCCGGTGTTGGCCCCCTTGAATAGGTCGAGGAAGGCTTCCGGCGTGGCCTCGAGGCCCTCGCGCACGGTCTCCTGGTAGTCGATCTCGCCGGCCGCGACCTTGGGACCGACGTCCTTGAGAAAGGCCGGGTAGTTGTCCCAGTGCTCGAACACGATAAAGCCCTGCATGCGCGCTCGGCGAATCAGGATCATCGCCAGGTTGGCCGGTCCCGGTGCCGGGCCTTCATCGTTGTAGCGGGAAATCATGCCGCACACGGCGATGCGGGCGCCGACCCTGAGGTTGTTCAGCGCGGCTTCCAGGCAGACACCGCCGACGTTTTCGTAGTAGACATCGAAACCGTCCGGGCAGGCCTTGGCCAGATCCTCGCTGAGGGTGGCGGCGTCCTTGTCGCGGTAGTCCACCGCGATCACGCCCTGGGACTCGAGCCAGTCGCGCTTCTTCTGGCTGCCGGCCAGGCCGACCACAACACCACCCTTGGCCTTCGCCAGCTGTACCGCCAGAGAGCCCACCGCGCCGCTGGCGGCGCTGACCAGCACATTGTCACCCTGCTGCATCTCGGCGATGGCATTCAGGCCGGTCCAGGCGGTCATCCCCGGCATGCCCAGCACGCCCAGGTAGGCCTGTTCCGGCACGTCCAGATCGGGCAGGGCGGTCACGCCGTCGGCGGGCAGTTGGGCCACGTCTCGCCAGCCACCCATGTGGCTGACCTTGTCACCCACCTTGAAACGATCGTCACCGGATTCGATGACCTCGCCGACGGCGGCTCCTTCCAGCGGTGCCTCGAGCTCGAAGGGTTCGATATAGGTGGTGACACCGCTCATGCGCCCACGCATGTAGGGGTCCACCGACAGCCAGCGATTGCGGATGCGCACTTCACCGTCAGCCAGCGCCGGCAGGTCCTGCTGCTTGAGCTTGAAGACGTCCTGGCTGGGGGTGCCGGTGGGATACTCGCTGATGGTGTAGTAGTTCGACTGCATCATGGCTCCTTTGCGTGATGAACCGGAAGTCGATTGGCTGTCGTTCCGGAGAGTGCGAAGCGTGGCCGAGGGTCGCTCGGATTCACGCCTCGCTCCGTGATCATCGATAGGTGTACGGTCGCCACAATAGACCAGTCGGTCTGTTTCGTAAAGGGGGCGATTGTCTTCCTGGGTCCGAGGTCTATTCACTACGACTGTGCCGAATCAGCGAGGTTCCCCGAGGAGCGCCATGGACAGGGCGTGGCGGCAGGGCGCTACCCAATCATGACTAAAGTCTAAAGGCGTTTGAAACACGTTTTCGTCAAGCTATGTCGGACATAGCCTGTAGCACCGTCCGACACACGGCGCTACATGTCCGATTTCTCTCGTTCCCTGTATGGATGGCTCCATGTCGGCAAGTTCCACTTCCACGCGTCGCGCGCGCCCGGACATCGCCGATGCCCTGGCCGAGGCGATCTTCGCCGGTGAGTATGCGCCGGGGGACTTCCTGCCCAGGGAAGTGGATCTGTGCGAGCGCTTCGAAGTCAGTCGCTCCACCGTGCGCAGTGCGCTGCAGGTGCTGGTGGCGGCGGGCATGATCACGCGA
The DNA here is from genome assembly GCF_040070555.1 of Halomonas sp. H10-59. Classification (NCBI taxonomy): domain Bacteria; kingdom Pseudomonadati; phylum Pseudomonadota; class Gammaproteobacteria; order Oceanospirillales; family Halomonadaceae; genus Halomonas; species Halomonas sp. H10-59. Next base: position 3,099,338 of record NZ_CP098828.1, on the reverse strand, counting down.
ATCTCGGGCCAGGGATCTCGGGTACAACCGCTGGAGGGCTGGCACCTGCTGGACCCCAGAGTCAGTGGCTGGCTGGCGCGCTTTGCCCATCCCAATCCGGTGATCCAGCGCGAAGTCTTCGCCTTTCGCGTGGCGGTGGAGCCCTTTGTCGCCCGTCTCGCCGCCGAGCACGCCACCGCCGCCGATCTGCTGGCCATCGAGACGGCCTATGAGGGCATGATCGAAGCGCTGGCCAACGATGATCTACGCTTTGATGGCAAGAGCCACGACGAGTATGACGTGGCGTTTCACGAGGCGATCTTTACCGCTTCGCACAATCTGGTGTGGGCCCAGATCAGCCACGTTCTCAAACCCGCCATCGCGCTGCTGGTGGAACGCTCCAACCACAGCGCCGACAGGCTCAACGACAGCATGGATCGTCACCGCCGGGTGATGGAGGCGATCCGGCTTCGCCAGCCGCAGGAAGCCGCCCGAGCGGCTCTCGCGGTACTGGAGCGCACCGGGCAGGACCTGGGTCTCGAAGGGGTGACAAGGTCGCCCGCCACGATCGAGACCACCTTCGACGCTCCCGAATTCCCTGCAACTCGCCAACAAGAAGGATGAGATTCCCATGATGGCAAGCACCAAGCTCAAGTTCTCTGGTTCCACGCTCACGACGTTGGGCGCGGCGATCCTCGCGGCAACGGCGACCTCTGCCCAGGCGGCCGAGTACGAGTGGACCTTCCAGACCTCCGAGACCGCGGGTGAGCCGCAGTTCGAGATGAAGAAGGCCTGGGCCGACAACGTCGAGACCATGTCCAACGGCCGCATCTCCATCGAGATCCTGCCGGTCAACGCCGTGGTCCAGGCCAACCAGACCCTGCAGGCCGTGCAGTCCGGCATTCTTCAGGGCCACCTGACCGACCCGAGCTACTTCACCGGCCAGAACCCGGCCTTCGGCATGATCGGCAACCTGGTAGGCGCCTGGAGCGATCCCTACGACTTCCTCGACTACATGAACAACGCCGGTGGCGAAGAGCTCTACAACAAGCTGGTCGAACCTTACGGCGTCCACCTGATCGGCGCCGCCGCCACTGGCCTCGAGTCGCTGCCGTCGACCAAGCCGGTGCGCTCCATCGACGACATGCAGGGCCTCAAGCTGCGTGCACCCGAGGGCATGGTCTACAACATCTTCGAGGCCGCCGGCGCGACTCCGGTCAACCTGCCGGGCTCCGAGGTCTATACCGGCCTCGAGAAGGGCGTCATCGACGCCGCAGACTACACCGTGTTCGCCACCAACCAGGCCCAGGGGCTGCACGAGTTCGCGCCGTACCCGCTGTACCCGGGCTTCCACTCGCTGCCGATGGTGGCGGTGTCACTCAACAAGGACGTCTGGGACAGCCTCTCCGATGACCTGAAGGGCATCCTCGAGACCTCGGTCGACGCCCTGGCCTACGAGATGGTGGCTGAGCTCAAGACCCGCGACATGGAAGCCGTGCGCGAGGCTCGCCAGAACCCGGATATCGAGATCATCGACCTGCCGCAGGAGGAGCGCGTGGCGTTCCGCAATATCGCCAAGCAGGAGTGGGAGAACTGGGCCGAGAAGAACGAGATCACCCAGGAATTCTACGAGTCAGTGGTGGCCTACCTCGAGAACCACAACCTGCTGTAACCCTCGCTGGCGTACGCCAGTGGAACCCGGGGCGGTGCCGAGGCACCGCCCCCTCCTTTTCATCTTGCGATGTCCGCGCCCGTTGGGGCGATAGATCTCGGGCGTCGCGATACATCAATGTCGAGGATGTCTCATGAGTGACGAGACACGTGCAGGGCCTGGGCCCGACCCATCACCCGATCCGTCAACGGACAAGACGCCCGAGCGTGCCCCCGATGTGGTGCGCAGTCGGTTCGACCGTGGCGTGGTCCGGGTGGCCCAGTTCGCCGCCTGGCTGGTGTTTATCGCCATGGCCATCAGCGTCTATGAGGTGATCATGCGCTACGGCTTCGGCGCGCCCACCTCCTGGGTCCACGAGACCGTGGTCATGCTGGTGGCGGTCAGCTTCTGTCTCGGCGGCCCCGCCGCGCTGGCCTCCAACCGCCACATCCGGGTCAAGGTGCTCTACGACGCCGTGGGCCCGAGGTTCCGGCTGTGGCTCGACCGCTTCAATGACCTGGTCACCTTCGGCTTCTGCCTGGGCATGACCTACGCCGCCTGGGTGATGTTCTACGGCGCCTCCCACAACCCCCTCGGCGAGTGGCAGCTGGAGCGCTCCGGCACCTCCTGGAACCCGCCGTTCCCCGCCCTGGTCAAGGGCATGATCCTCGCCGCGGTGGCGATCATGTGCGTCCAGGCGCTGATTCACCTGATCCAGTCGATCAAGGGCAAGCCCGCCCCCGACGCACCCGAAGGAGGCGCTGACTGATGAGCATCGCAGACGGAACCCTGCTGCTGGTCGGCGCCATCTTCGCGCTGCTGGTCACCGGCCTGCCGCTGGCCTTTATCACCGGCCTGGTGGCGCTGGCCTTTACCTTCGGCTGGTTCGGCCCCAACGCCCTGCCGCTGGTGACCAGCCGGGTCTACGGCTTCGTCACCGAGTACTCGCTGGTGGCGGTGCCGATGTTCGTGCTGATGGCCTCGCTGCTCGACCGATCGGGCATCGCCAAGGATCTGTTCAACGCCATGCGGGTGTTCGCCGGGCGACTGCCCGGGGGCGTCGCCGTGCAGACCGTGGTGGTGGCGTTCTTCCTGGCCGCGCTGTCCGGCATCATCGGCGGCGAGATCGTGCTGCTCGGCATCCTGGCGCTGCCGCAGATGCTTCGCCTCGGCTACGACAAGCACCTGTCGATCGGCGTGGTCTGCGCCGGCGGGGCGCTCGGTACCATGATGCCGCCGTCCATCGTGCTGATCATCTACGGCCTGATCGCCAGCGTCTCCATCGCCGACCTGTTTACCGCGGCGATCACCCCGGCGGTGATCCTGATGCTGTCCTACATCGGTTATGTGCTGGTGCGCTGCCTGCGCAACCCCGCCATGGGCCCGCCGATGAGCGAGGAGGACCGCAACGCCGGCTTCGCCTCCAAGGGCGCCGCGCTGCGCTCGATCATCGTGCCGGCGCTGATCGCCTTCATGGTGCTGGGCTCGATCTACGGCGGCGTGGCCTCGGTCACCGAGGCGGCGGCCATGGGCGTGTTCGGCGTGCTGCTGGCGGTGCTGGCCCGGGGCGAGTTCTCGTTCTCGATGATGCACCAGAGCCTGTCCCAGACCCTGGTGACCTGCGGCATGATCATCTGGATCGGCATCGGCGCCGCCGCCCTGGTCGGGGTCTACAACCTGATGGGCGGCAACCGCTTCATCTCCGGCATGATCATGGATCTGGACGTCTCGCCCATCGTGATCATCCTGGTAATGATGGCGATCCTGATCGTGCTCGGCATGTTCCTCGACTGGATCGGGGTGGCCATGCTGACCCTGCCGATCTTCGTGCCGATCATCGTGCAGCTGGGCTACAGCCCGATCTGGTTCGGCATCCTGTTCGCGGTGAACATGCAGGTGTCCTTCCTGTCGCCGCCGTTCGGTCCCGCGGCCTTCTACCTGAAGGGCGTGGCGCCACCGGAGATCAGCCTCAAGGACATCTTCGTCTCGGTGCTGCCCTTTATCGCCCTGCAGCTATGCGTACTCGCGGCGCTGCTGGTGTGGCCCGAGATGGCCATGTGGCTAGTCAACTAGGTCTGAACCCTGACGGCGAAGGGCGGCAACAGCCGCCCTTCGCTTTATCATGGGGCTGAGTTTTCCTTCTTTTCGACTTCGAGGACTTTGCGATGAACGACGCTCAACGTCGCGTGCTGGACGCTGCCATGGCCGAGACGCCGCTGGTGGCGATCCTGCGTGGTATCACGCCGGACGAGATCGAGCCGGTCTGTCACGCCCTGGTCGAGGCCGGTTTCCGGCTGATCGAGATTCCGCTCAACTCGCCTGAGCCCTGGGTCAGCATCGAGCGCGCCGTGGCCTGTTGCCCCGACGACGTCTTGATCGGTGCCGGCACGGTGCTCGACGAAGACGATACCGCTCGGCTTGCCGAGCTCGGGGCGCCGTTGATGATCACCCCCAACACCGAGGCCAAGCTGGTGGCGCTGGGCGCCGAGCGTGGGCTTGCGCCGATGATCGGCTGCATGACCCCGACCGAAGCCTTGGCCGCGGCGCGGGCAGGGGCGACGGCACTCAAGCTGTTCCCGGCGGCACGCCTGGGCACCGGCTACTTCAAGGACATCAGTGCGATCCTGCCCAAGGGCCTGCCGGTGCTGGCGGTGGGCGGTATCGATCGCTCCAACATGGCCGAGTGGCATGCCGTCGGCATCGCCGGCTTCGGTTTCGGCAGCAACCTCTACAAGCCCGGACGCAGCGCCGCCGAGGTGGGGGAGATCGCCCGCGAGCTGGTGGCCGAATGGCAGCGTCTGGCGGCTGACCAGGCAGGCCAGCAAGGGGGTGGCGCATGAGCCGGCGGCTGATCGCCATTGACTGGGGAACCAGCAACTTTCGGGCCTTTCTGGTGGACCGCGACAGCGGCGAGTGTCTCGATAGCGTGCGCTCGGATGCCGGGCTCAAGTCGTTGAGCACGGAAGAATTCCCGCATTACTGCGAGGCCCAGGTCGGGGCCTGGCGTAAGGGCGGTGAAGTGCCGGTCTACCTGTCGGGCATGGTCGGCTCCGCTCGCGGCTGGAGCGAGGCACCGCAGCTCGAGGTGCCGCGTTCGGCCTCCGACCTGGCCGACAATGTCGTAGCGGCGCCGGGGCTGGACAACGCCTGGATCGTGCCTGGCCTCAAGGTGGTGCGCGAGGATCACGTCGACGTGATGCGCGGCGAGGAGATCCAGGCCTTCGGCGCACTGGCGCTGCTGGGCTTGTCCGCCGGGGTCTGCTGTCTGCCGGGCACCCACAGCAAGTGGGCCCGTCTGGAAGGAGAGCGGCTGATCGACTTCTCCACGGTGATGACCGGCGAGCTCTACCATGCGGTGCGGTTTCATACCCTGCCGGGAGAGCCGGCCAGGGCCAATGACGCCCACGACGCCGATGGCTTTGCCCAGGGGCTGGCGGCAGCGGACCATCCGGCGGGCTTGATGCACGCCTTGTTCGAAGGCCGAAGCCGCCACCTGTACGCAGGGCTTGGCGCCCACCAGGTGGGCAGTTTTCTGTCCGGGGTGCTGATCGGTGCCGAAGTGCTAGCCCAGCGCGAGCATCTGCTGGACCACCAGGGCGCGGTGGTACTGGTCGGCTCGTCCAGTCTCAATCCGCTCTACCGCCAGGCGCTGGAGCGCCAGGGCATTCGCGTCGAGGAAGTCGACAGCGACAAGGCCACCCTGGCCGGGCTGGTTGCCTTGGCTGAACGCCACCGCGCGGGCTGATTGACTGGGCCAGGTCACCAGGGCTGAATTACCCAGGCCTCGTCACCCAAGCCTAGTCACCAGTGTCTTGATCATCGGCGTCATGTCATCAGCGATGATATCTGCACGCCAGCGGTGGGGAGGCGAGGCCGAAGCCTGGGAGGTGGCCCAAATGGGCCATCACAGGCATCAAGGACCGGTGACCGATGCAGTTTCTCGACGGTCCTTGATGTCCGCTGGTGCTTGATGCCTATCTAGACTGCTTTCAGGTGCCAGGTGCCAGGTGCCAGGTGCCAGGTGCCAGGTTTCAGGTACCAAGAACCAGGCGATTACCAGGTACGGCGTGGCCATATCAAGGCGCGGCCGCCAGGATTCAGGACGGGCGGAACTCGCCACTGGCGGTGGAGGACAGACCGTCAAAGGCACCATGACCGACAAAGGTCATGTCGTTGAAATCCAGCACGTAGCGCAGCGCCAGCTGTTGCTCCTCGAGTCCGTAGACGAAGATCCGGTGCTCATCGACCGGGGTCGCCAGGTAGGCGGAGCTGATGTCCTGAGCTTTCTGGGACGGTGAATTGCCGCCCAGGCGATGGCGCATGCGGGTGGCATTCTCGAAGACGACGCCCCAGGTGGTGCCGTCACAGTTGAATTCAAACGTCTTGCCTACCATTGGATCTGTCATGGGAGCCTCCTGTCTGCTGATATCGACGCGCTGGCCAACTGTACTGACTCATCAGTAACGTGCCGTCCGATAACGTGCTGACGAGTTACGTACTGACCAGCGACGCGCTGATGTCGACGTTCCGTTGTCGACGGCCGGTTGTTGCCGCGATTTGCCGGGATGCGGTTAACGCTGTTCGCCGTCGGTGCTGGTGGTCGACCAGAGTTGCAACATGACGACTTGGTGACAATTCTACGGACTTCATTACTGCTGCGTGGGCGAGAAACTTTGCCTTCGCGCTATCACCGATAAAAAAGCTGACAGCAGCCTGTCAGGAAAGGGCGACTCCGAGGTCGGGTCTCACTGCGACAGGTCGTTCAGCGCTGGCATTCAGGACTATCGACGGCTCGCCAGCTGTGCCAGGAAGTTATCGATGATGGCATCGGGGGGCATCTGGATATCGCAACGGATGGCCTCGTCATCACCTGGCATTTCCAGGGTGGCGAGCTGACTCTTGAGCATATGCTCGCCGGCGAAGAAGTGCTGTCCACGGCTGTTCAGCCGCTCCAGCAGGACCTCGTAGCTGCCATGCAGATAAAGAATCTCAAGCGCGGGTGCTCCTTCACGCAGCAGGTTACGGTACTGGCGCTTGAGCGCCGAGCAGCCGATGACAAGCGATTGTCCCTGCTGCTGATGCTCCCGGTAGAGCCCTGCCAGGGTGGCAAGCCAGCCCTGCCGATCCTCGTCGGTGAGCGGTTCTCCGCGGGACATCTTGGCGATGTTTTCGGGGCTGTGATGGTCATCACCGTCGATAAACAACGCGCCGGTTCGTTCGGCCAGCAGTTTGCCGATATACGATTTTCCCGAACCGGACACGCCCATGACGAGCAGGCAAGAAGGAGAGGAAAGGCCGCAGGATCGAGACGATGTTGTCATAGGTGGCGCCGAAAATTGTCTGCAAGATGGAAGCGTTATCCTAGCATTTTCACCTTGAGAATTCTCGGCGCCGGGCGTCTCGATACCGTTGTCGAAAGCGCTGTCGATACCGGTGTCGAAAGCGCTATGCGAACCAGCGCTGTATCAGCGATAGCCGCTCATCAGTTCGCGAATCAGGGGGCTGTCGGCGTCACGCAGGGTCGGCAGTTCGAAGCGTGCCCTGGCGATGGCGGTACGCGACAGTTCGGCGCAGATCAGGGTCTCGCGATCCTCGGCCTCGGCCAGGCTCTCGCCGCGTGGCCCGAGGATGCGCGATCCGCCCCAGAAATGGCTGTCGCCTTCGGGTCCATAGCGGTTGGCCATCAACACCGGCGTGCCATAGGTCATGGCGTAGAAGCGCACGTTGAGTGCCCAGTTTTCCTCGTTGGAAAAGTCCTCGGAGACGATGCCGGAGGCCGAATTGATCGGTGCACACAGTACCGTCGGCCGTGCCAGCAGGGCGGCATGCACCAGCGCCGGATTCCACAGGTCGGCGCAGATCATCGAGGTGGTGCTCCAGCCGGGGCGCACCGCCACCTCGGTCAGCCTGGCGCCATGGCTGAACCACTTGCCTTCCTCGAGTCCGCCGTAGGTGGGCAGGTTGAGCTTGCGATGCACCGCCGCGATGCGACCGTCCTGGAGGATCGCCAGGGCGTTGTAGATCTCGCCGGGGCTCGCTTCCTCGACGAAGCCGACGATGACCTGCATGCCGGCGGCCGCCTTGGCCAGCTGGACCAGCCGCGGGTCTTCCGATGGCATGGCCACCTCCAGCACCCGCGGGCCCAGGCCATAACCGGTCAATGAGAGCTCGGGAAAGACCAGCAATTCCACGCCACGACGGCGGGCGTCATGAATCACGTCGAGGTGATGGGCGAGATTGGCCTCGACGTCACCAAGGCGCGCGTTGATCTGGGCGCAGGCGACCTGTAGCTGGTCCTGATGCTGCTTGGCCTGATGCTGCATTGCTGGAATTCCTGAGGGTGGGGGCAGGGCGCCACAAGGTGCCGCAATTTGCCCGGCGGATCAACGTTCCTCACTGCTGTCGCTGTTGTCTCTGCTGCGCCCGGGCGTTGCGTCGCGGGGGGTACCGCTTTCCTGGGGCGGCTGCAGCTTGCGCTTGAGCAGGCGAAAGCCAATCCAGTGGATGACGGCAAGCCCGACGAGGACCGCGGCGATAAGGAGATAGAAGCGAGTGTCCATAGAAGGGGCTCCGTTTGAGGCCCCGGACCGCCCGGGGCCGAAAAAATGCCTGACAGCAACATCTTCTATACGTCAAAAAGACAGACGGCGAGGCGACCTGGGTCAAGCGCCGACGAAACCAGGCGCTTGTCAGACGAGCCCTAGGCGCTGTCCGAAAAGTCGACGAGCGAAGGTTAGACAAGGCAAAAATCGGTGAGAAAGCGCAGTTTACGAGGTGTAAATGAGCATTTTGATCCGATTTTTAACGCCGTATTAGCGAGCGCAGGCACTTTTCAGACAAGCCCTAACGACCTCCGGCGGGGTCGATAAAGGACCCCGTGACATAGGAGGCCGCGTCGGACAGCAGCCAGACGATGGCCTCGGCGACCTCTTCCGGGCGACCGGCACGCCCCAGCGGACAGCCCGGCCCGAGTTCAGCCAGCCGCTCCGGTCGACCCGCCCGGGCATGGATATCGGTCTCGATCAGCCCTGGACGTACGGCATTGACGCGAATGCCACGGGGGCCCAGTTCCTTGCTCAAGCCGATGGTCAGGGTATCCAGTGCGCCCTTGCTGGCGGCGTAGTCGACGTACTCGTTGGGTGAGCCCAGGCGAGAGGCCATGGAGCTGACGTTGACCAGGGCGCCATGGTCGACCAGAGCGCGCGCGGCTTCCCGGGCGACCAGCAGGGCGCCGAGCACATTGGTATCGACCACCTGACGCAGGCGCTCCACTGACATATCCGCCAGTGCCATGGAGGGCGCCACGATACCGGCGTTGTTGACCACCCCGGTGATCGGGCCCAGACGTTGTCGCGTGCTGGCAAACAGCGCCATCACCTGGGCCTCCTCGACCACGTCGGCCTGAAGGGCAATGGCGCCGTCTTCGCCGGTCAGCGCCTGACAGGCTGCCAGGGTGTCCCGGGCGGCAGCGTCATCGCTGCGGTAGCTGAAGGCGACTCGCGCACCGGCACGGGCGCAGGCCAGGGCGGTGGCGCGGCCGATGCCGCGGGAGCCGCCGGTGATTAAGATGACGTCGGAAGGGGCGAAAGGCATGTCGAATCCTCGGGTAGCGGTCTCATCTGCCTATCCTTGGCGCTTTCACTGCGCTTGTCACCCTTGCCACCTTTGTCACCCATGGCACCTTTGTCACCTCCCGTCATGTTCGACGCCCTGGGCTCACGCGTTCAAGGTTGTCCCAGCAACCTCAGCAGATCGCCGATGGGGCGTGTTTCCAGGGTGCCGACGACCTCCTCGATCTCATTGGCGCGTGCGCCCAGCACCGGGCTTGCCAGGGCCTGAAACTTGGCCGCGATCTCGTCATCGCTCAGCGGATTGTGAGGATTGCCGCGGGCTTCCATGGCAGGGCTTTGAATACGGCGGCCATCGCGCAGGTGCAGCGTAGCGCTGGCCCAGCGCTCGGCCGGAAAGCGTGCGTTGTAGTCATCGCATTCGGTGATCGTCACCCGCCGTGACAGCGCCACGAGTTCGTCGTCGCAGAGATCCCGGCTGATGGCGGCGACGTCGATGGTGCCTCGATCGAGGGCGCAGGCGACCGACCAGGGCAGGCTGTACTGGGCCTGTTCGGTCGTGGTCGGGGCGATGGTATGAAGGCGCCTGGCTTCGTGGAAGGTGGTGATCTCGATGCGTTCGATGTTCTCCACCTGGCGTTCGGCGGCGGGTATGGCGAGTACCGCCTCCACCGCCGGCTGGGCCCAGCGGCATACCGGATAGGCCTTGAAGTACTGCTGTGACAGGTAGTCGCGCCGTCCCAGATCGCCCCAAACTGCGGATTGCTGCTCATCGCACAGGGTCACCGCCGGGGCTCCGGTGAAGCCGTCCTCGGCCAGCAGCGTGGCCGCGACGCCGGCCTGGGCACCCCAGCCGGAGCCATCCTTGAGCATGGTGGGGTGATCGATGCAGCGCATCATCTGGCTGCGCGGGCCATAGAATTCGGCGATGCCGAGGGCGTGTTCCAGCTGGGCCGGGGCGAGGCCCTTGAGGCGCGCGGTCACCGCTGCCACGCCGAGGGCATTCCAGGCCCCTGAGGTGTGGTAGTCGGGGCTCGAGGCGTGCAGCGCGATGCCGGCCCGGGTGGCGATCTCGTAGCCCATCGCCAGCAGGCCGAGAAAATCCCTGCCGCTGACCTGCTCGATCTCGGGCAGCGCCAGCAGTCCCGGCAGGATGGCGACGCCGGCGTGGCCCTTGGTCAGCACCTGACCGTCGTGGGCGTCGAGTGCATCGATCAGCCAGGCACCGTGCAGGGCGACGCCGGTAGCCGACGCCGTTGACGACGCGAACAGCAAGGGGCGATCACCCGCGTGCTGCACCCTGACGTAGCGGCGTGCGTGCTCGGCCAGGGCAGTGTCGGTGGCGCCGGCGGCGACGCCGATCAGGTCGACCAGGCAGCGCTTGGCGTGGCGGCACTGAGCGTCATCGAGGCGGTCGAGGGGAGACGTGAGGATCCAGTGGATGACGTCCCGGGAAGTGCTCATGGGGAGGTCCTTTGTCGAACAAGGGGAGCAGCAAGGGAGGAGGCAGGGCGAGCGGTTGTTGCTGGTTGAGTGCCCGGTTGCCGCACGCTGGCGAGCTAGGGCTTGTCTGAAAAGTGCCTGCGCTCGGTAATACGGCGTTAAAAATCGGATCAAAATGCTCATTTACACCCCGTAAACTGCGCTTTCTCACCGATTTTTGCCTTGTCTAACCTTCGCTCGTCGACTTTTCGGACAGCGCCTAAGAAAAAGGCCCCCGAACGGGGGCCTTGAAGGGTCACAGCAGTTCGTTGTCCTCGAGGAAGGACTCGGCGACGTCCTCGATGGTCTCGCGCTCGACGTCCACTCGGGCGTTGAGGCTCGCCATGGTGTCGTCATCGAGCAGCGCCGACAGCGCGTTCATCTGCTCTGCGAGCTCCGGGTTGGCGTCCAGGGTGTCCTGGCGGACCACCGGGGTCAGGGCGTAGGCCGGGAAGAAGCCCTGGTCGTCTTCGAGGATCTGGAAGTCGAAGGCCGGCACACGACCGTCGGTGGCAAACACCAGGCCGATATCGACCTGGCCGTCGCGCAGCGCCTGATAGACCAGGCCGGAGTCCATGCGCTTGACGGCGCCACGTTCGACGCGGAAGTCGTAGGCGCGCTGCAGCGGACGCCAGCCGTCTTCGCGGGCGTAGAATTCGGCGTTCATGGCAAAGGCAAGCTCTTCACCGTCATTCACAGCGGACGCCAGGTCGGACAGCGTACTGATGCCCGTTTCCTCCACGCTCTCGGCGCGCATGGCCAGGGCGTAGGTGTTGTTGGCGGCGGAAGGCTCGAGCCACACCAGGCCCTTCTCGCCGTCCAGTTCCTTGACGCGCTGGTAGGTCTCGTCGGCGGACAGCGATTCGGTGACGTCGTTGTAGTTGATCAGCGAGGTGCCGGTGTACTCCCAGTAGAGGTCGATCTGGCCGTTTTCCTGAGCCTGGCGCAGCACCGCCGAGCCCATGCCGGCGCGGGTGTCGACGTCGTAGCCGAGCCCGTCCAGATACTGGGTGGTCATGCTGGCCAGTAGTTGCTGCTCGGTGAAGTTCTTGCCACCGATCACGATCTCGTCGGCACTGGCGGTCGTCGTGGCGGTAGCCGTAGCGGTAAACAGGGCCAGGCCGGTCAGGGTGGTCATCAGGGTCTTCATGCGAATATCTCCTTGCAGGGTGTCGTTGTTGGAAAGCCGAGGTGTTCAGGCCCGCGCCGGATTGACGCCGCGCGGCACCACGATGAAGGCCACGCCGGCCACCAGGGCGTCCACCAGGATCGCCAGCAGGGCGGTGGGGATGGCCCCGGACAGCATCATGATCGGATCGTAGAGATCGATGCCGGTGAAGATCAGCTCACCCAGTCCGCCTGCGCCGATCAAAAAGGCCAGGGGCACCGTGCCGACGTTGATGGTCAGGGCGGTACGGATACCGGCGAAGATGACGTAGAGGGCATTGGGCAGTTCCACCTTGAGCAGGCGCTGGGTCGGTGACATGCCGATCCCGGCAGCGGCCTCCTTGAGCGCCGGCGAGACGCCCTTGAGTCCGGCGTAGGTGTTGCGCGCGATGGGCAGCAGGGTGGCCACGAACAGGCCAAACACCGCCGGCACGGTGCCGATGCCGAGAAAGCTCATGGACAGCGCCAGCACCGCCAGGGTGGGGATGGTGGTGCCGACGTTGAGCACCTGCATCATCGATTCCGCGGCCTTGGCCATGCTCGGGCGCGACAGCCACACCCCCAGCGGGATCGCGACCAGGATCGCCAGGCTGCCCGACAGGAAGGTCAGCCACAGGTGCTGGACCACCAGATACTGGACGTCGGGCAGGTACCACAGGAAGTCATCGATGGCGCCGCTGGCCTGGGCCCATACCCCGAGCAGGAAGATGGCAATCAGGGCAAGGACGAGTCCGGCGCTTTTCAGGCTTCGAATCAGCATCGGCTCACTCCTTGGGCTCGGCGGCCACGGCGGACGTCTCGCGCTGCTTGGTACGGAAGCGGGCGCCCAGGTGGTGGGTCATGGCGCGCTGGGTGATCTGCCCGCAGACGCGGCCCTCCTCGTCGACGCAGGGCAGCCAGGTGATGTCCTGGGCGAACATCAGCGAGGCCACCTTGCGCAGGTCGTCGTCGAGACTCACCGTGGCCGGCACGTTCTGGAAGTGGTCGCGGCAGTAGCCCTTGGTGGTGCGGGCCAGGGAGCGGCTGATCAGGCCCACCGGCTGGCGCTTGTCGTTGATCATCAGGATCGAATTCTGGTAGCCGAAGTCGTCGATGCGTGCGAGCGCCGTGGTCAGGGTGTCCTCCGGCTTGACGGTACCGATCTCATCGCTGACCACTTCGGCGACCTTGACCAGATTCAGCCGCTTGAGCGCGCGGTCCTCGCCCAGGAAGGACTCGACGAAGGCATTCTTCGGCGCCGCCAGCAGGTCGTCGGGGGACGAGTACTGCACCAGCTTGCCCTCACGGAAGACCGCGACCCGATCCCCCATCTTGATCGCCTCGTCGATATCGTGGCTGACGAACATGATGGTCTTCTTCAGGTCCTGCTGCATCTTCAGGAATTCATCCTGGATCACCGCCCGGTTGATCGGGTCGATGGCGCCGAAGGGCTCGTCCATCAGCATCACGGGGGGATCGGCGGCCAGTGCCCGGGCCACACCGATGCGCTGCTGTTGACCACCGGACAGCTCGGACGGATAGCGCTTGAGAAAGGCGTCGGGTTCCAGCGCGATCATGTGCATCAGCTCGCGGGCACGCTCCTTGTAGCGCGCCTTGTCCCAGCCCAGCAGCTTGGGCACCACCGCGATGTTCTCCTCGATGGTCATGTTGGGGAACAGGCCGATCTGCTGGATGACGTAGCCGATGTTGCGGCGCAGGTCCTGGGTGTCCATGCCGGTGGTGTCATCGCCATTGATGAACACCTTGCCGGAGGAGGGCTTCACGATCCGGTTGATCATCTTGAGGGTGGTGGTCTTGCCGCAGCCGGAGGGGCCGAGCAGGATGCAGATCTCGCCGCTGGGGACCTCCATGTTGATGTGGTCGGCGGCGACGACCGCGCCCTTGGGCGTATCGAAGACCTTGGTCAGGTTTTCCAGACGAATCATGAGCAAATCCTTGTATGCAAGTCGGCGTCGGCGAGCTCCGGGTCGTCGATGGGCGTCGACGGTGCCGCTGTCGAGGCGGCGGCTCACCTGTTGTCGTATCGACGTTCCGGCTGCGCTCGGGCGGTGTGGCGTACAGGACGCCAGCCGCCGCAGCGGCATTTCCGCGTCGTTGCCGGAACACAAATGATCAGGCGGCGTTGGCGGCGCCTTCCATGCCCTTAGGCGTGAAGCGCTTCTGCACCGCCAGCAGGCCGTAGTCGACGATGATCGCCAGCAGGCTGACCGCCACCGCGCCGACGATCAGCTGGCGCGGGTCGGACTGGGAGATACCACGGCTGATAAAGGTGCCGAGACCGCCAGCGCCGATATAGGCGGCGATCGCCATGACGCCGATATTGAGCACCACGGCGGTGCGCACCCCGGCCATGATCACTGGCACCGCCAGCGGGATCTCGACCATCCGCAGGCGCTGTCGGTGGCTCATGCCGATGCCACGGGCAGCCTCGCGCAGGGCCGGGTCGACGTTGTTGATGGCGGTGTAGGTGTTACGAATGATCGGTAATTGGGAGTACAGCAGCACCGCGATCACCGCCGGCAGGTAGCCGATGCCCTGACCGATCAGCGACAGCACCGGAATCATGATCCCGAACAGCGCGATGGAGGGCACGGTGACGATGATCGACGCTGCGTAGAGCACCGCCTGGGCGACGCGCTCGTTGCGGGTGATGGCGATGCCGATGGGCACCCCGGTGAGGGTGGCGATGCCGACGGCAACGCCCACCAGCGAGATGTGCTCGAGGGTCCGGGACAACAGCAGGTCGGCGTTGTCCAGGGCGTACTGAATCAGTTCCAAGGCAATAGCTCCTGTCGAGGCCTCGCGGCGGGGTGAGTCGGGCCTGTGAACGACCCTGGGCCAGGACACACGTCATCGGCTCGGCCTGACAAGAGGCGAGGCGTTGCGTTCACTGGCCGTTGATACGGCACAAGCTTAGCAGAATGAAGTATCTATTTGGTTTGATCATGAATGACGATCTGCAATGACGGGAATTGATGGATCTGATGCTTGGGGGGTGAGGCTGTCAACCCGGACGCATAGTTAAAGTAAATGAGAATGATTGGTTTTATTGTGTCTATCGGCGGCGATCGTGCCGAGAACGTGAGGACTATCGACGTGATAGATGTGTGCCGCTCTTCACATGGAGGTTATACAGGACTAAAATGGTCCCCAATCGAAGCAGGGGCTGAGCCCTGCACCGACGAGGGGAACTCCCCGAGGAGATGGGCATGCTGAAGCTTTCCCGGTTGACGGACTATGCGGCGGTGGTGATGGCACAGATCGCACGTCACCCCCAGCAGCCGCACGCCGCCGGAGAGCTCGCCGAAGCGGTGCAGTTGCCTCACCCCACGGTGAGCAAGACGCTGAAGATGCTGGTGCGCGCGGGACTGCTGGTGTCCCGGCGCGGCGCCCAGGGTGGCTACTACCTGGCGCGTCCTGCCTCGGAGATCACCGCCAGCGACATCATCGCGGCCATCGAAGGGCCGGTGGCGGTGACCGAATGCAGCCACGCCGATGGCGAATGCGACCTGGCCTCCACCTGCGGGGTGGCCGACAACTGGCAGCGAGTGTCGCTGGCGATCCGCGAACTGCTCGACAGCATCACCCTGGCGCACCTGGCCGACAGCGCGCCGCTGAAGCTGCCGATTCGCCTGCCGATCCAGAGCATCAGCCTGGCGGCGGAAGCCTGACCAGCGCCTCATCGACATCGACTTCATTACCCTGGGCGGGTAACGCCCGCCGACCGAACCGTCCGGGAGGGGACACATCATGGCAAGTCAGGAAATGGAACAGCTCGTCCGTCGCGAATATAAAGAAGGATTCGTGACCGACATCGAGAGCGACACGATCCCGCCGGGGCTGGATGAAGACACCATCGCCTTCATCTCCAAGAAGAAGGGTGAGCCGCAGTGGATGCTCGATTGGCGCCTGGACGCCTACCGTCAGTGGCTGAAGATGACTGCGCCGTCCTGGGCCCATCTGGACTATCCGCCCATCGACTACCAGGCGATCTCGTATTTCAGCGCGCCCAAGCGCGAGGAAGACAAGCCCCAGAGCCTCGACGAGGTGGACCCCAAGCTGCTCGAGACCTACGAGAAGCTGGGCATCCCGCTGCATGAGCGTGCGGCCCTGGCCGGCGTCGCCGTGGACGCGGTGTTCGACTCGGTGTCGGTGACCACCACCTTCAAGGACAAGCTGGCCGAGGCCGGCGTGATCTTCTGCTCCATCTCCGAGGCGATCCGTGACTACCCGGAACTGGTCAAGCAGTACCTGGGTACCGTGGTGCCGACCAGCGACAACTACTTTGCCGCGCTCAACTCGGCGGTGTTCACCGACGGCTCGTTCGTGTTCGTGCCGGAAGGCGTGACCTGCCCGATGGAGCTGTCCACCTACTTCCGCATCAACGCCGCCAACACCGGCCAGTTCGAGCGCACCCTGATCGTGTGCGAGAAGAAGGCCCAGGTGTCCTACCTGGAAGGCTGCACCGCACCGATGCGCGACGAGAACCAGCTGCACGCTGCGGTGGTGGAGCTGGTGGCGCTGGAAGACGCCAGCATCAAGTACTCCACGGTGCAGAACTGGTATCCGGGTGACGAGGACGGCAAGGGCGGCATCTACAACTTCGTCACCAAGCGTGGCGACTGCCGTGGCGACCGTTCCCACATCAGCTGGACCCAGGTCGAGACCGGCTCTGCCATCACCTGGAAGTACCCGTCCTGCATCCTGCGTGGCAAGGACTCCATCGGCGAGTTCTACTCGGTGGCGGTGACCAACGGTCGCCAGCAGGCCGATACCGGCACCAAGATGATCCACCTGGGCGAGGGCTCCAAGTCCACCATCGTCTCCAAGGGTATCTCCGCCGGGCGTTCCAACCAGTCCTATCGTGGTCTGGTCAAGGTCGGCCCGCGGGCCAAGGGCGCGCGCAACTTTACCCAGTGTGATTCGCTGCTGATCGGCGATACCTGCGGTGCCCACACCTTCCCGTACCAGGAGATCGGCAACTCGACGGCCACTGTGGAGCACGAGGCGACCACCTCCAAGATCGGCGAGGATCAGCTGTTCTACTGCCAGAGCCGCGGTATCTCCGAGGAAGACGCGGTCAACATGATCGTCAACGGCTTCTGCAAGGACGTCTTCCAGGAGCTGCCGATGGAGTTTGCGGTCGAGGCAGAGGCGCTGCTCAACGTGACGCTCGAAGGCGCGGTGGGCTGACCCCCGGCGCTACATTCCACCCTTATTCGTTTTTCTCCCGCCGCCCGGCGCGGCGGGCATCGCAAAGGTGTCTACATGCTCGAAGTCAAGGATCTCCACGTCACCGTCGAGGGCTCTGAAATCCTCAAGGGTCTGACCCTGTCCATCCAGCCTGGCGAAGTGCACGCCATCATGGGTCCCAATGGCGCCGGCAAGTCGACCCTGTCCGCCGTCATCGCGGGCAAGGACGGCTACGAGGTGACCGCGGGCTCGATCACCTTCGAGGGCAAGGATGTCCTCGAGATGGAGATCGAAGAGCGCGCCCAGGCCGGTCTGCTGCTGGGCTTTCAGTACCCGGTGGAAATCCCGGGGGTCAAGAACATCTACCTGCTCAAGGCGGCGCTCAACGCCCAGCGCGAGGCGCGCGGCGAGGGCGAGATTCCGGCACCCGAGTTCATGAAGCTGATCAAGGAAAAGGTGTCCTTCATGAAGATGGACAACAGCTTCCTGCAGCGTGCCGTCAATGAAGGCTTCTCCGGCGGCGAGAAGAAGCGTAACGAGATCCTGCAGATGCTGGTGCTGCAGCCCAAGCTCGCGATGCTCGACGAGATCGACTCCGGCCTCGACATCGACGCCATGAAGGTGGTGGCCGATGGGGTCAACTCGCTGCGCAGTGAAGATCGCGGCATCCTGCTGGTGACCCACTACCAGCGCCTGCTCGACTACATCGTGCCCGACCACGTCCACGTGCTGGTGAACGGCCGGATCGTCAAGAGCGGCGGCGCAGAGCTTGCCCATGAACTCGAATCCCGTGGCTACGACTGGGTCGTAGAGGAGCCCGCTGCATGAGTGATGTGCAACGCTTTCTCGATCGTCTGAACGAGCGCAGCGAGGCGCGCCGCGGCGAACCCACCTGGATCGCCGCACGGCGCCAGGCCGGTGCGGCCCGCTTCGAGGCGATGGGCTTTCCCGATCGCCGCGTCGAAGAGTGGAAGTACACCGACGTGCGCGCCATCAGTCGCACCGACTTCCAGCTCACAGGCTCTGCCGAGTTTTCCCAGGCCAGCGCCGCTGCCCTGACGCTTCCGCTGGACGCCCACCGTCTGACCTTCGTCGACGGCGTCTTTTCCAGCGCCCTGTCGGACCTGTCCGAGCTGCCGGGTGGCGTGCAGGTGCAGCCGCTGTCCCAGGCCCTGGAAGAGAACCACGAGGCCGTCGGCGGCCCGCTGGGGCGCCTGACCGGGGTCGAATTCTCGGCCTTCTCGGCGCTCAACACCGCCTTCTTCGAGGAGGGCGCGCTGGTGCGCCTGGCGCCCGGCACCGTGGTCGACAAGCCCATCGTGCTGCAGTTCCTGTCCCGGGCCAACGAGGCGCCGGTGATGAGCCACCCGCGTATCCTGATCGAGGCGGGCGGACGCAGCCAGGCCACCGTGATCGAACACCATGTGGGTGAAGAGGGCGCCGCCAACTTCACCAACCTGGTGGAAGAGGTGATGCTCGATCGTGGCGCCAACCTGACCCACTACAAGCTGGTGGAGTCGCCCGAGCAGGACCTGCACGTGGCCAGTATCCACGTGGAGCAGTGCCGCGACGCTCAGTTCACCTCCTTCAACATCACCCTCGGTGGTGGACTGGTGCGCAACGACCTGGTCAGCGACCTCAATGGCCAGGGCGCCGAGGTGACCTTCAATGGTCTGTTCTACGGCCAGAATCGCCAGCACGTGGACAACCACACCCTGGCCAACCACAACGCGCCCCACACCTTCTCCCACGAGAACTACAAGGGCATCCTCGATGACCGCGCCCACGGCGTGTTCAACGGCAAGGTGATCGTCAAGCGCGACAGCCAGAAGATCGAGGCCGACCAGAGCAACGCCAACCTGCTGCTCTCCGATCGTGCCCAGATCGACACCAAGCCCGAGCTCGAGATCTACGCCGACGACGTCAAGTGTTCCCACGGCGCCACCACCGGTCAGCTCGACGAGGAAGCGGTGTTTGCCCTGCGTACCCGCGGGCTGGATGAGGCCACTGCACGTGGACTGCTGACCCTGGCCTTCGCCGGTGAGGTGATGGACCAGGTGAATCTGGACGCGGTGTCCGAGCGGGTCGAGCTGACCGTGGCCGGCAAGCTGCCCGAGCGCTTCCACCTGGCCGGTCTGGTGGAAGCCGCCGTGGCCCTCAACGAGGACTGAGCATGACCCACTTCAGCGATCTGCTGCTCGATGTGGCGAGGGTGCGCAAGGACTTCCCGATCCTCGATCGGGAGGTCCACGGCAAGCCCCTGGTCTATCTGGACAACGCCGCCACCAGCCAGACGCCACGTCAGGTGATCGAGGTGTTCGATCACTACTACAGCCAGATGAACGCCAATATCCATCGTGGCCTTCACACCCTGGCCGACGAGGCCACGGCGGCCTTCGAGGGCACCCGGGAGACCGTGCGTGCCTTTTTGAACGCCGCGAGCACCCGCGAGATCGTGTTCACCCGTGGCACCACCGAGGCGATCAACCTGGTGGCCCAGAGCTGGGGGCGCGCCAACCTCGGTCCCGGTGACGAGGTGCTGATCTCCCAGCTCGAACATCACTCCAATATCGTGCCCTGGCAGCTGCTGGCGGCCGAGCGCGGCTTCACCATCAAGGTGATCCCGGTGGATGAGCGTGGCGCGCTGGATCAGGACGCCTACCGTGACCTGATCGGCGAGCGCACCCGGCTGGTGGCGGTCAATCACGTCTCCAACGCCCTCGGTACCATCAACCCGGTGGCCGAGATGGCCCGGGTCGCCCATCAGCACGATGCGCTGATTCTGGTGGATGGCGCCCAGGCGGCACCCCATGAGCCGATCGATGTTCAGGCCATCGGTGCCGACTTCTACGCATTTTCGGGGCACAAGGTCTATGGTCCCACCGGCGCCGGCGTGCTCTACGGCCGCGAGGCACTGCTCGAGGCCATGCCGCCCTGGCAGGGTGGCGGCGAGATGATCGCCACGGTGTCCTTCGAGACGCCGACCACCTTTGCCGCCATTCCCCACAAGTTCGAGGCGGGCACGCCGGCCATCGCCGAAGTGATCGCCCTGGGCCGTGCCATCGAATGGGTCAACTCGATCGGCCTTGAGCACATCAGCGCCTGGGAGCATCGCCTGCTCGAGCACGCCACCGAAAGCGTGGCGGCGGTGGATGGCCTTCGCGTGCTGGGCACCGCGCCGGACAAGGCAGGCGTCTTGTCCTTTGTGGTCGACGGCGTGCATAGCCAGGATATCGGTCTGCTGATCGACCAGCTCGGCGTGGCGATTCGTACCGGCCACCACTGCGCCCAGCCGCTGCTGGCCCAGTTCGGCGTCGATGCCACCTGTCGCGCTTCCTTTGCGGCCTATAACACCCCGGAGGAAGTCGACGTGCTGGTCGAGAGCCTCCAGCGGGTGATCAGCATGCTGCGCTGAAGCAGCAGAGCGGCTCGGGGCGGCGCGTGCCGCCTCGAGCCCTGGTTGGCAAGGGAGTCATTCGGCGTACCCGCCTAAGGAATTGCATGAGCGAACACGATCAGATTGCTCAACTGAGCAAGGGCCAGCAACTGCCGTTGCAGCGGGACGTGGAGGTCATCTCCATTCCCTTCGGCAAGACGGTGACGCTTGACGAGGACAGCATCGTCTCGGTGATGCAGGCCAAGGGCAGCACCCTGAGTGTTGCCTACGAGGGACGTCTGTACCTGATCGAGGGATCCAACCTGGACGCGGTGGGCCTCGAGCCGATGCCACGCCCGACACTGGACCCCGAGGCCGACGATGCGGCGATCGAGGCGTTTGTCTGGGATCAGCTCAGGACTTGTTTCGATCCCGAGATCCCGGTCAATATCGTCGATCTGGGACTGGTATACGGTTGTCGTATCGAGCGCCTGATCAGTGGTGAGCGCATCGTCACCATTCGCATGACCCTGACCGCCCCCGGTTGTGGCATGGGCGATGTGATCGCGGCGGATGCGCGCAACAAGATTCTGGGAGCACCGCAGATTTCCAAGGTGCATACCGAGATCGTCTTCGATCCCCCCTGGAGTCGTGAGATGATGAGCGACGAGGCCAAGCTGGAACTTGGCATGTTCTGACCCGGCCCTCTCTGGCCCGCGCAGCGGGTCCTGACCTCCGCTGTCAATTGGAATCGTCATGCGCGAGCCGCTGTTCACGATGTTTCGTCGCCTGCTGCTGTGTCTCGGTAGCCTGGTCCTGTTGCTCGCCCTGGCCTTTGTCGCGGCCAACGCCTGGGTGGTGGCCACCACCCGCGATCGCATCGCTCCTCGCCTCGTCGAATGCCGCCCCCACCAGGTCGGCATCGTCTTCGGTACCTCCCACTGGACCCGCAGCGGTACCCGCAATCCCCACTTCGAAGGGCGCATGATCGCCGCCGCCCGGTTGATGAACGAGGGACGTCTGCGCCACCTGCTGGTGTCCGGTGACAATGCCACCCGCTACTACAACGAGCCGGTGACCATGTGGCGCGATCTCAAGGCGCGTGGCGTGCGCGAGGTCGACATGACGCTGGACTACGCCGGTTTCAGCACCTTCGATACCCTGGCCAGGGCCCGCGACGTGTTCGAAGTGGAGCGCGCGCTATTGATTACCCAGGACTGGCACCTGCCGCGGGCGCTGTTCATCGCTGATGCCCTGGGACTTGAGGTCGAGGGCTGCCCGGCGCCCGAGAGGGAGGGTTCTCGCTGGCTGATCCTGCGGGAGTGGGTGGCCCGGGTGGCGACTCTGGGGGATCTCTACCTGTGGCAGCGCGAGCCGCGCTTTCTTGGCCCGCTGGAGCCTTTGAAGATCGCGGCGCCGGCAGCTCGCATCGAGGCTCGGAGTCTTCACGAGATCATCGATGAGGTGTTGACCAGAGGCGACGCCAGTGTGGCGCCATTGCTGCTGCGCACGCCCGACGCCGACAAGAACTGAGAGCAGTCGCTTTCCCCAGGCATCCGCTTCACCAATAAAAACGCCTTGCCGGCAGAGCCTGGCAAGGCGTTTTCGTGGATTGGCGTTGTGGTCGGCGGCGTCAGCGTTTGACGGTTCGACGGCCTGCGCCACGCTTCTGGGCGGTCGACTTCTGCAGGTCGTAGAGCTCGCGAATCAGCGCGCGGCAACCCTTCCATACCTCTTCGATCACCGGCTCGATGGGGCCCGGCAAGGGATGGGTAAACAGGGTGGAGAGGGACTGCATCAGCACCCGCTCCTGCTCGAGCAGCTCGTTGATCAATACCTGTGAGTCGTTGCCGACAAAGCTCTTGAGACGACTCCACAGCCACATGTAGTCGTCGCGTTCGACGTCGGCATCACGCGGCAGCAGGTCGAGGTGTTCGCGCGCCAGCTCCTGGAGCTCGCGCATGGTCTTCTGGCGCGTCTCGAAGTGGGGCTCCAGAGCGTCGCGCAGCGAGGGTCGCAGGCGCTCGAGATTGTCCTGGAAATAGTCGACGCTGTCGGCCAGGGCCTCCAGCAGGCTGTCCATCGCCACCTGGCGATTATCGAGAAACATGCGCGTCACCTCCTCCGGTGACGCAAATTGTGGGGCTCCAGCAGGAGTTTTGCCACCCCTAATGTGGCAAATATTTATGATTCTTGCGGTGGGGTGGTCGATCGCTTCGACCTTGGTCGAAAAGCGCTGACAAAGTTGGCCCGGTTGCGGCGAGATATCGTCGTAGGCGAAGGGCCGCCTCGCGCTTGTGAGCGGTAAGTGAGCGCCAATGACAAGACGGGCGACCGTACTATCGGTCGCCCGTCGGCGTCATCCTTTACGGGGCTTTTATCTTGAGCCCTTGCCGCTTCAGCCCTTGGGTTTGGCCGGCGTACGGGTCCGTGGACGCGCCGTGGCGCTCTTTTCCAGGTGTTCGATGACCAGGCCGGCGATGTCCTTGCCGGTGGCGCTCTCGATGCCCTGCAGGCCGGGCGAGGAGTTCACCTCCATCACCACGGGGCCATGGTTGGAGCGCAGCAGGTCGACACCGGCCACGCGCAGCCCCATGGACTTGGCCGCGCGGATGGCGGTGGAGCGTTCTTCCGGGGTGATACGGATGACGCTGGCGCTGCCGCCGCGGTGCAGGTTGGAGCGGAACTCGCCTTCGGCCGCCTGGCGCTTCATCGCTGCCACCACCTTGTCGCCGATGACAAAGCAGCGGATGTCGGCGCCCTTGGCTTCCTTGATGTACTCCTGAACCATGATGTTGGCCTTCATGCCCATGAACGCCTGGATCACCGATTCCGCCGCCTGGTTGGTCTCGGCCAGCACCACGCCGATACCCTGGGTGCCTTCCAGCAGCTTGATCACCAGCGGGGCGCCCTTGACCATGGTGATCAGGTCCGGGATGTCATCGGGGGAGTGGGCGAAGCCGGTCACCGGCAGGCCGATGCCCTTGCGAGACAGCAGTTGCAGTGAGCGCAGCTTGTCGCGGGAACGGGTGATACCGACGCTGTCGTTGAGCACGGTGACGTTCATCATCTCGAACTGACGCAGCACGGCGCAGCCGTAGAAGGTGACCGAGGAGCCGATGCGCGGGATGACGGCGTCGAAGGGCTCGAGTTCCTCACCCTTGTAGTGAATCGACGGATGGTGAGAAGCGATGCTCATGTAGCAGCGCAGCGTATCGACCACCCGGGCCGTATGGCCGCGTTGTTCGGCGGCTTCCACCAGGCGACGAGTGGAGTAGAGATTGCGGTTGCGGGACAGCAGCGCGATATGCATGTGCGAGTCTCCAGGTCAGGGGCGGTGGATCCGTCAGGGTTCGCCGTGCAGAAAGGTAGCGCCGGGCGCCACCAGCAGGCGGCGCAGTGCGCGGCGACCGAGAAGCATGGGGTGGCGCATGTTGCGCCGGTCGGTCAGGGATAGCTCGACGGGAAATTCCAGATCCCCCATCTGCATCTGGGTGCGAATGAAGTAGCGCCACTCGGCCTGGCCGTTGGAGCTGGTGACCTTGCGCCGATCATGCAGGTGCATGCGGTACTGATGTGACGGACTGTCGGGGCCGCCGGCACGGGTGACGAAGCTGACCCACAGGATCTCGTCCTCCTCGAAGGACTCGATCTCCTCGGCGTGCAGCGCCGAGGTGCGAGCGCCGGTGTCCACCTTGGCACACAGATGCAGGTGCATCTGCGGCAGGATCACCATCTCGCGGCGACCGACGACGGCCTGAGCCTGAAAGGGCAGGTCCTTCATGTCTTCTCCTTGTCGCGGGATGCTGCTTGTTATTCAGGCGACGTCCGTTGTCGAACTGTCAGTGGCAACGAACGTCACACGGGCAAGCGAATCAATGACCGCCTGTGCCCTTGACCGCCGCCAGTCGGCGAGCGGTGGCGGAGTCCTTCGGCGCCTGACGCAGCGTCATCAGTACCGGCAGACGCAGCCGGGGGATCTGCGCCAGGTCCCTCGCAACGGCCAGGAAGTCGGCCCCGTCGCATTCGGCGACCCGCTCCAGAAACAGCGGCAGGCGCTCGGCGTGCTCCAGGTGTTGCCAGCCCCGTGCGGCGATTGCCGCGAGGGTGTCCGGGCCGCAGGCATCGCTATCGGCCAGCAGGGCGTCGAACCAGTCACCGGCCAGGCTGTCGGGCGCGTTGCCCACGGCGCGTACACAGGCGCAGAAGGTCTCGATGTCGCCCTGGCTGGCGGCCTGTTCGCCGCGCTGACGCAGCGCCTCCGCAAGCTCTGCTGATAGTGCTACATGTTCCAGACAGTAGCATAGCGATGTCAGCACTTCGCTGTGCAGCTGCGGGATAGCGGCCACCAGCGAGGCCTCAGTCTCGGGGGTGAGACGCGCCACATGGTCGGCCAGCCCCTGCAGGCCCAGCGCCTGCCAGTCGTGGCCACCCTGGCCCGACAGGAAGGCTTCGACCGGCTCAAGGTGCTCGCTGGCGGGACGCTCAAGATCGGCGCTGGCTCGGGCGTGCAGCATCGCCTGAAAGGTCAGGGAAGGGGTGAAGGCCAGCGGGTTGTCCTTCATCAGGTTGTCGATCTCGCCGCCGTCGGACTGCTCCAGCGCTTCTGCGCTGCGGCCCAGGGTGGACAGCAGGCGCTCGAGGAAGGCGTCCCGCTGGGCGGCATCCAGAAGGCCCTGTTCGTCCACCGGCAGCGCCAGGAACCAGATCAGCGGGTCGCTCATGTCACCCAGGCGAAACACCAGCGCCAGGCGGGCACGACCCTGCCAGGGTTCCGGCCAGGGGACCTGGCCGCTCTCGAAGTCTGCCAGGGTCTCGAGCGCGCAGGGTTGCACACGCCGTCCCATATGATAGAGACGCACCTCGGCACCGGTCAGGGTGAAAAAGTCGTGAAGACGATGGATCGCTTGCATGGCCCCTCCGAAAGATCAGCGTGCACTCTATCGCGCCGCTCGAGGAGTGTCAGCCGTCCACGGCGGAAATTTGTGCATCCCTCGCACTGTATTTTGCTGCACCGCTGGTGAATTTTTGATCAAGCGCCGCGAAAGAGCGTCAGAAGCGGCTCGGCGTCATCTGTCAAAGGGTTATCCACAGGGACATTCAGCGCTTCTGTGAATGAATGATGGTGGGGATAAGTCGGTGAGGTGACAGTTAGCCGACGGCTGTCGGCGGTTGTTCCCGGAAAGGGCGGTCGCAATAGCAGGAGGCTATGGTTCACCCTGGGATTTTTCACTGCGTCTGCTATCGATTTGGAATATAATAGCGGTCGTTTATTCCAAATCATGCTGAGCCATCGAGCAGCCCAGGGTTGAAGTGGCGATGGATGCCTCCACCTGTCACCCTCCCGGGCCATGCCGCACTGGCCGCCCCAATCGTTTTCAAGGAGCCGTCCATGGTTCGTCATCTGGCTGTTTCTCTTGCCGCCGCAGGTGCCATCGGTGTCGCTGCCGGTGCCCACGCCGACACCCTGAAAGTCGGCATGTCCGGTGGTTACTTTCCCTTTACCTTCGTCGAGCAGGACACCCTCAAGGGCTTCGAGGTCGACGTGATGGAAGCGGTGGCCGAAGAGATGGGCACCGAGGTGGAGTTCGTCACCGCCAACTTCTCAGGGTTGTTCGGCATGCTCGAGTCCGGGCGCATCGACACCATCGCCAACCAGATCACCATCACCGAGGAACGTGAGCAGAAGTACCTGTTCACCTCGCCCTATGTGTATGACGGTGCTCAGGTGGTGACCAAGGAAGGCAATGACGAGGTCTCCGGTGTCGAGGATCTGGCGGGCAAGACCGTGGCCGTCAACCTGGGCTCCAACTACGAGCAGTTGCTGCGCGAGCTGCCCTACGCCGACGAGATTGATATCCGCACCTATGAGAGCAACATCGAGCAGGACACCGCGCTGGGTCGTGTCGATGCCTTCGTCATGGATCGCGTCAGCGCCACCCAGGTGATCAAGGAAAAGCCGCTGCCGCTGGCGCTGGCCGGCAAGCCGTTCTCCGAGATTCGCAATGCGCTGCCGTTCCGCCAGGACGACCAGGAACTGCGCGACGAGGTCGACCAGGCGCTTGACACCCTGCGTGAAGACGGCACCTTGAGCGAGATCTCCGAGCGCTGGTTCGATGCCGATATCACCACGCCCTGAGCGGTGATCGACTCTCCATGAGCATTCTCGACCTCGACTACATGGTTGGGCTGGTGCCCATCCTGCTCAGCTACCTGCCCCTGACCCTGGGGATGGCGCTGGCCGGGATGGCGCTGGCTCTGGTGCTGGCCTGTGGCCTGGCGGTGATCCGGGTACTCAAGATCCCGGTTCTCAACGGCCTGACGCTGTGGTTCATCTCGTTCTTTCGCGGCACGCCGCTGCTGGTGCAGCTGTTCCTGTTCTACTACGGGTTGCCCCAGGTGCTGTCGTTTCTGACCACCATCGATGGCATCACCGCCACCATCATGGGGCTGACGCTGCACTTCTCGGCCTATATGGCGGAGTCGATCCGCGCCGCCATCGTCGGCGTGGATCGCAGTCAGACCGAGGCGGCGCTGTCCATTGGCATGACCAACGGCCAGTTGATGCGCCGGATCGTGCTGCCCCAGGCCACTCGCATCGCGGTGCCGACGTTGATGAACTACTTCATCGACATGATCAAGGCCACCTCGCTGGCGTTCACCCTGGGCGTCACCGAGTTGATGGGGGCGACCCAGAAAGAGGCCGCCGGTAGCTTCCTGTACTTCGAGGCCTTCATCACCGTGGCGTTGATCTACTGGGCCATCGTCGAGGCACTGGCCTGGCTGCAGCGGCGCCTGGAATCCCGACTCAACGAGGCCTATCGTCGATGATCAAGCTAGAGCGACTGACCAAGCGCTTCGGTGATACCACCGTGCTCGACGGTATCGACCTGGAGATCCAGCAGGGCGAGATCATCGTGGTAATCGGCCCCTCCGGGACCGGCAAGTCGACGTTGCTGCGCTGTCTCAACTTTCTCGAGCAGCCCGATGGTGGCCGATTGACCTTGGGTCCGCTGAATCTGGACCTGACCCAGGCCAGCAAGTCCGAGATCCTGGCTGCCCGTCGACACACGGCCTTCGTGTTCCAGAACTACGCGCTGTTTGCCAACAAGACGGCGCTTGAGAACATCGCCGAGGGTCTGATCGTGGTCAACCGCTGGCCCAGGGCCAAGGCCCACCAGCGGGCACGGGAGATCCTCGAGCGCATCGGCATGTCGGACAAGGCGGACGCCTATCCGGCGTCGCTGTCCGGGGGCCAGCAGCAGCGGGTGGGGATCGGCCGCGCCATGGCCGCCCAGGCCGAGGTGATCCTGTTCGACGAACCCACCTCATCGCTGGATCCCGAGTGGGTCGACGAGGTGCTGGCGTTGATGAAGCAGTTGGCGCGTGAACGCCAGACCATGCTGGTGGTCACCCACGAAATGGCCTTTGCCCGTGACGTGGCCGACCGGGTGGTGTTCATGGAGGGCGGGCGCATCGTCGAGCAAGGGCCTCCCTCGGAGCTGTTCCATGCACCGCAGGACCCGCGTACCCGGGACTTCCTGCGCAAGGTACTGCCCGCCGCCGAGCCCCTGTAGGCCGAATCGCTCATCCATCCGGCGAGATCCTCGTTCGAGAAAGTCTGCACGTCGAGGCGTGCCCTTCGAGGTGCCGCATTTGCAGCGGTTTCTTGGGGGGCGCGTGTTGCTGCCGGGCTGGCCCTCGCTGGTCCGGCACGCGACAATGACGTGCACCTAGCCCATTTTCAAAGCGGAGGCATCATGCCCACCGAACCTTCCGTCCACGACGCCCTGGGCGCGGCCCTGCGCGAGCTCGAGGCGACCATGAAGGCCGCCAACATGTGGCGTATGGACAAGCCGGAGGCCGCCGCCTTCAACAGTCGGCAGCCGTTCTGCATCGATACCATGTCGCTGCCCCAGTGGCTGCGCTTCGTGTTTATCGCCAGGCTCGATACCCTGGTCGAACAGCGTGCACCCCTGCCCGCCAGTTGCGATGTGGCCCCGGCGGTGGACGCCTACCTGATCCAGGAAGGCGCGCGCGCCCAGGACCGGATGCTGTTGCAGAAGGTTGTCGAGGATATCGACCGGCTGATCACCGAAAACTGAATCGCCGGTAACGGAAGAAGTCCCCAGCGAGGAGAAGGCGATGCCCTGGTACTTTGCCTATGGCAGCAACATGAACATTGAGCGTGTCGCCGCGCGCATCGGCGAGACCCGGCGTGTGCTGGCCGGCAGCCTGGAAGGCTACGCGCTGCGCTTCAACAAGGCCTCCCGGGTGCCGGGCATTGCCCACGCCAATGTGGTGCCGGCGCCAGGCGATCGGGTCGAGGGCGCGCTGTTCGAACTCCTTGAGCCAGAGCAGATCCGGCAGATGGATCCCTTCGAAGGTTACCCGCACGAGTACGACCGTCATCGTCTGCCGGTGCTCACCGAACAAGGGCCGATCGAGGCCTGGGTCTATATCGCCGGCGCCGAACGCCAGGGGGATGGCCTGCGGCCCGCCCGCGAGTACCTTGAGCACCTGCTGGCCGGTCGTGACTTCCTCAGCGAGGGCTACCACCAGGCGCTGGCGGCGGTAGAGGCCGTCGAGCACCTCGATGATGCCACTCTGGGGAGGTTGGGGCTGTCACGTTATCATCCCCGCTAAGGCTTGTACGAAAAGCGCCTGCGCTCGGTAATACGGCGTTAAAAATCGCGTCAAAATGCTCATTTACATCTCGTAAACTGCGCTTTCTTACCGGTTTTTGCCTTGTCTAACCATCGCTCGCCGGCTTTTCGTACTAAGCCTAGGCCTCTGCTTGCCCTGTTACCGCAGCCCCTGCCTCGAGAATTGCAGTGGCAACTGCCACGCGAACGACCACAGAAGCCATCTGGTGACGGTGACAGCACAGCGCCCGCTGCTGCCAGGCAGGAGCGGGCGCTGCGTGTTAGCGGTCGAGCCCTGGATCAGAAGCGGTAGCTGATACCGGCCATGATCACGTAGGGGTCCACCTCGATCTCGCCGATGTCCTCGCCGTTGAGGTCGACGTCGCTGTCGATATCCAGATACCACACCGCCATGTTGGCCGCCCAGTGGTCGTCGATGACCAGGTCGAGGCCCGCCTGGCCGGCCCAGCCCCAGGACTCTTCCAGATCGAGATCGGCACCGTCCAACGCGATATCCTCGTCGGAGAAGTGGGTGTAGTTGACCCCCAGGCCGACGTAGGGCTGTACCCGCGCCTCGGTGCCACCGAAGGGGTAGTACTGCACGGTCAGAGTCGGCGGCAGGTGCTCGACGCTGGCGCCGATATCGCCTTCTGCCGTACTGAGGTCGACGTCGTGCTCGAAGGGCTCAGCGGCCAGCAGTTCGACGCCGAACTTGTCGTGGAAGCGATAGCCCAGGGTGAAGGCGAAACCATTGTCGTCATGGACGTCGGTGTCCATGTCGCCACCCAACAGCGAGCCGTTGTCGGAGTCGGGCTTGACCTTCGCCACCCCGATGCGGGTGTAGATGTCGCCCTTGCCGTAGGCGGCAAAGGCCTGGCTGCTGATGAGGGCGCTGCCGGCGATGGCGGCGACCAGGGCGGTGGTGATCAGGGGATGGCGCATGGTGTTCTCCTTGCGTACTGGCAAAAGTCGGCGAGCCATTCGGCGAGCCCGATTGCCAAGCAGTGTATGCCGCATCGAGAACGTGGTTATTGATCTACCTCAATACCTCCTTTGGTCGACAAAAATGAACCGTCAACGCACCAAAAAAGGCGCCTGGCAAAGCCAGACGCCTTCGATGCTGCGGTTGGAATGCGGCGCGATCGAGCTGACCGTTCAACCGCTTATTTCAAGATCGCGCAGGCGTTTTCTCAATACAGCGCAAGCGCTTAGAAACGATAGGTGACGCCGGCACCGATGGTCATCGGATCGATCTCGGCCTCGCCGACATCGTGGCCGTCGACCTCGATATCGGAATCGACATCGGCGTAGCGGGCGTAGGTGCCGACCAGCAGGTTGTCGGTGACGCTGAGGTCGAGACCCACCTGGGCTGCGGCGCCGTAGGAGCTATCGAGGTCGGCGTTGAAGCTCTCGTCGGAGAAGTGGGTGTAGTTCATGCCCACGCCAACGTAGGGGTGGACGCGAGCGTTTTCCACGCCGCCCAGCGGGTAGTAGTTGAGCATCAGGTTGACCGGGGTACGGTCGACGCTGCCCACATTACCGCCGTTGACCGCGATATCGTGCTCCATAGCCTCGGAGCCGTTGAGCTCGACACCAAACTTGTCGTGGAACAGGTAGCCGGCGCCGTAGGCGAAGCCGTTCTCTTCGGAGACATCGAGATCCTGGTTGGCGATATCGCCGTTGTCCGAGGTGGGGTCGGCCTTCTCGAAGCCACCGCGCACGTAGATGTCACCTGCCTGATAGGCCAGGGCAGACTGGGCGGCGAAGGTGGTGGTAGCGAGCAGGGCTGCGGTGCCCATCAGTCGAGTCATGTTCATGCGGGACCTCCTTGATGATCCGATGGCATCCTTCCCGAGGGAAGTAACCTTGTACGCTCCGCAGTTTACGAACAGTGTTTCTAAATGTCTTGTAGAAATATTTAATTGGCCAGGTAGCAGTAACTAGCCAGAATTTATGGAACTAAATCGACTTGGGCGGGTAGGTAATGTAAATGCTGTACAATTTTTTTGCACATTGTGGCGTAGACGTCGATGCGCGCTTGTGCACTGCATAAACGCTCGCCGTCCGGCGATAAATCGTCTTCACTGTGGGAGAAGACTCCGGAGGAGAGTGCGGGATGGTGGCCAGACGAAGGCGTGAGAGGTTGCTCGGCATGTCGACGCTGCCCTGGGGCGGGGCGGCACTGGTGCTCGCACTGACCGCTCTGTTGGCGGTGTGGCTGCTGCTGGAACCCTGGCTGATTCGTGATCTCCCGACGCCGGCGAGGCTGGCCATGGTCGTCCTGGGGGTGTGGGCGCTGGGCGGGGGGTTGTCCATGCCGCTGCACTTCTCACCGGTACCCGGCTGGTGGCGTCTGGCGGGGGCCATGCCCTGGTATCCGCTGGCACTGGTCAGCTTTATCGTGCTGCTGCTGTGTCGCTACGCCGGCCTGTTTTGAACGGGGCTGATGTGCACGGCTAAGGTGGGCAGGGCGGTTCGACCGTCAGTGAGCGTTGAGCGCCAGGTGCGTGCTGGATGTGTCCCGTAACGAAGAAGGCCGCCCGAGGGCGGCCTTCTTGCGTGGCAGACGATCACTGACGATCAGGCGTCTTCCAGGGTGTCGAACTGCTCGGTGATCTCCTTGCTCGGCTCGGCGGTCATCAAGCTCACCACCACGATGGCGATGTAGGCGAAGATCACGCCGGGCACGATCTCGTAAAGATCGAACAGCCCGCCGGACATCTCGGCCCAGGCCACCACGGTGATGCCACCGACCACGATACCGGCCAGCGCACCCCACTGGTTCATGCGACGCCAGTACAGCGACATGATCAGTGCAGGACCGAAGGCGGCGCCGAAACCGGCCCAGGCGTAGGACACCAGTCCCAGTACCGTGGAGTCCGGGTTCATCGCCAGCAGGTAGGCGATGACGGCGATGCCGATGACCGCAAAGCGGCCGACCCAGACCAGCTCGGACTGGCTGGCGTCGGGGCGGAACAGCGCCTTGTAGAAGTCATCGGTCAGGGCAGAGGACGACACCAGCAGCTGGGAGTCGGCGGTGGACATGACCGCAGCCAGGATGGCGGCGAGCAGCACACCGGCGACCAGCGGATGGAAGATGGCGTTGACCATGACCATGAAGATGGTCTCGCCGTCACCCAGGTCGCGAGTCATGTAGACCAGGCCCAGCAGACCGACCGCCATGGCGCAGACCAGGCACAGGCCCGACCAGGTCACGGCGATGCGGCGGGCGGCGGGGATGTCGGCTTCGGAGCGGATGGCCGCGAAACGCGCCAGGATGTGCGGCTGGCCGAAGTAGCCAAGGCCCCAGGCCAGCGAACTGATGATGCCGATGGCGGTCAGGGTTTCACCGGTGGACGCATCGACGAACCAGCTCAGCATGTCGGGGTTCTCGGCCAGGATCTGCTGGCCACTGCCGCTGAAGCCACCCAGTTCGGTCAGGGCGATGACCGGCACGACCAGCAGCGCCGCCGCCATCATCAGACCCTGGATCAGGTCGGTCCAGGAGACCGCCAGGAAGCCGCCAAAGAAGGTATAGGAGATGATGGCCAGCGTACCGACGGTCACCGCGATGGTGTAGTCGAAGCCGAATACCGTCTCGAACAGCTTGCCGCCGGCAACCAGGCCGGAGCTGGTGTAGAACAGGAAGAACAAGAGGATGAAGACCGCCGAGATCACCCGCAACAGCGGTGCCTTCTCGCGAAAGCGCTTGGCGAAGAAGTCCGGCAGGGTCAGGGCGTCATTGGCCTTGAAGGTGTAGACGCGCATGCGCCGGGCGACAATCAGCCAGTTGAGCCAGGTGCCGATCAACAGGCCCACGGCGATCCAGGAGGCCGACAGACCGCTGACGTAGGCCGCACCGGGCAGACCCAGCAGCAGCCAGCCCGACATGTCCGAGGCGCCGGCAGATATCGCCGACGTCCAGGGGCCAAGCGAGCGGCCACCAAGGATATAGTCGGACAGATTGGTGGTGCGCTTGTAAGCAATGATACCGATGACCAGCATCAATATCAGATACAGCGCGAACGTGATGCCAATGGTGGCGTTGTTTTCGACCATGGGAGCGTTCCTTGTGGTTTTTGTCGTGGGTGGTTGGCGTTCTCAAGTCACCGGCCCTGTGTCGAGCGCGATGATCTCCCCGTGTGGGCGCGGTCGTCACGCGCGTCCCTGCGATCCGGCGCTCCCCTCGGGGTAGTGGGTGAGCGCCGGTTGCCGACGGTGCGCCGACCGTCGGGTGAGTGCGTTGGACCAGCAGGCCAGGGCCTGACTTACTCGTCCCCTAGCGCCAGCAGCGAGGCGTTGCCGCCGAGTGCCGCCGTGTTGTTGGTCACCGTCTTCTCGGTGGCGAAACGCAACAGGTAGTTGGGGCCGCCGGCCTTGGGACCGGTGCCGGAGAGCCCCTGACCGCCGAAGGGTTGAACGCCTACGACAGCACCAATGATATTGCGGTTGATGTAGACGTTGCCAACGCGCACTTTCCGCGCTATTTCATCGGCAAAGGATTCGTTGCGGCTGTGCACGCCGAAGGTCAGGCCATAACCACGCGCGTTGATCGAGGCGATCACCTTGTCGAGCTCGCTGGACTTCCAGCGCACCACGTGCAGCACCGGGCCGAACTGTTCACTCTCGAGCGCATCGATACCATCGATGGTGAAGGCCGCCGGGGCGACAAAGGTGCCTTCACTGGTGTGCTCGGGCTTCAGCGGCGTTTCGCTGATCAGACGTCCTTCACCCTTCAGCCGATCGATATGCGCCTGCAGGTTCTTGCGCGCGTCCTCGTCGATCACCGGGCCTACGTCGGTGCCGAGGTCGCGTGGGTCACCCACGTGGAGTTCGGCCATGGCGCCGTCGAGGATCTGTAGCACACGGTCGGCGACGTCGTCCTGCAGGTAGAGCACCCGCAAGGCCGAGCAGCGCTGTCCGGCGCTCTGGAAGGCCGAGTGGATGACGTCGGCGACGACCTGCTCGGGCAGGGCGGTGGAGTCGACGATCATCGCGTTCATGCCGCCGGTCTCGGCCACCAGTGTCGGCAGCGGCGCATTCTCACGCTCGGCCAGGGCGCGGTTGATGATCTGGGCGGTATCGGTACCGCCGGTGAAGACCACCCCGGTGATCCGCGAATCGCCGGTCAGCACGCTGCCCACGGTGGGGCCGTCGCCGGGCAGCAACTGCACCACTTCACGCGGCATGCCGGCCTGGTACAGCAGCTCGACCACCCGGTGGGCAACGATCGACGTCTGCTCGGCGGGCTTGGCCAGCACGGTATTGCCGGCCACCGCGGTGGCGACCATCTGGCCGCAGAAGATTGCCACCGGGAAGTTCCACGGGCTGATCGCGGCGAACACCCCCTTGCCGCCCATGTGCAGACGATTGGACTCGCCGGTGGGGCCGGGCAGCTCGGTGGGCTCACCGAAAATCTCCTCGGCGCGCACCGCATAGTAGCGACAGAAGTCCACCGCTTCGCGGATCTCGTCGACGCCGTCGGTCAACAGCTTGCCACCTTCACGCGAGCACAGCGCCATCAGCTCCGCCAGGTGCTCCTCCATCAGGTCGGCGAAGCGCCTCAGGATGTCGGCGCGCTCCTTGACCGGGGTGACCTCCCATGCCGGGAAGGCAGCCCAGGCCGCGTCCACCGCCCGCTCGGTCTGTTCGCGTGTGGTCCACTGCACGCTACCGACCGCCTGGCGACGGTCGTAAGGACTGGTGACTTCGTGGGTCTGGGCGGGGTCCTCGGCGACCTCGAAGGCCAGCAGCGGACGCGCCTGGTAGCGGGTATCCATGTGCTTGCCCATGGCCTCCATCAGCGGCTGGTACTGGCTGTTGATGGTCAGGTTGACGCCGCGGGAGTTGGGGCGGTGCTCGCCATAGATGTCGCGAGGCAGCGGAATCTGGGGATTGGACAGGCTGTCGAACTGTCGCAGTGTCTCTATGGGATGGACGCACAGCGACTCCACCGGCACCTTGGGGTCCACCAGCTGATGCACGAAGGAGGAGTTGGCACCGTTCTCGAGCAGTCGGCGAACCAGGTAGGGCAGCAGGTCCTTGTGGGCGCCCACTGGGGCGTAGATACGGCAGTAGGTGCCTTCAGGTGCACGCTTTAGCGCGGCATCGTAGAGTGCCTCGCCCATGCCGTGCAGGCGCTGGAACTCGAAGGCTCGGCTGGTGTGGTTGGCCTGCTCGAGGATGGTGGTGATGGTATGGGCGTTATGGGTGGCGAACTGCGGGAAGATGCGACCCTTGGTGGCATCGGACAGCAGGAAGCGCGCGCAGGCCAGGTAGGCCACATCGGTGGATGCCTTGCGGGTGAACACCGGATAGCCGTCGACGCCGAGCTGCTGGGACTCCTTGATCTCGGTGTCCCAGTAGGCGCCCTTGACCAGACGCAACGGGATCTCGTCACCCTGGAAGTCGGCCAGACGGTTGAGGTAGTGCAGCACCGGCAGGGCGCGCTTGGAGTAGGCCTGCACCACCAGACCGAAGTGGCCCCAGCCGCGGCAGATGTCGCTCTCGTAGACGGCGCGGAAGACCTCCAGCGACAACTCCAGGCGGTCGACCTCCTCGGCGTCGATGGTCACCGCCACGTCATTGTCCCGGGCCAGCTTGGCCAGCTCCTTGACGCTGCCCACCAGCTCCTCGAGGACCTGTTCGCGGCGGCCAAACTCGTAGCGCGGGTGCAGCGCGGACAGCTTGATCGAGATCGACGGTGCCGGCGTCCTGTCGCCCAGGTTGCGGCTGGTCTTGCCGACCTGGCGGATGGCGGTGGCGTAGTCGTCGAAGTAGCGGCCGGCATCACGCCGGGTACGGGCGGCCTCGCCCAGCATGTCGTAGGAGTAGGTATAGCCCTTGTCGAACAGCGGCTTGGAGCGCTTGAGCGCTTCGTCTATATCACGCCCCAGCACGAACTGCTTGCCCATCACCTTCATGGCTTCGACCATGGCCCGGCGAATGACCGGCTCGCCCATGCGGTTGACCATCTTGTTGATGAAACCGCTGGGCTTGCCATCCTTGGGCTTGTCCAGGCTCACCACCCGGCCGGTCATCAGAAGGCCCCAGGTGGAGGCGTTGACCATCCAGGACTCGCTCTTGCCGAGGTGGGCCTTCCAGTCGGCCGGGCCCAGTCGATCTTCGATCAGTGCATCGGCGGTGGCCTTGTCGGGGATGCGCAGCATCGCCTCGGCCAGACACATCAGCATCAAGCCTTCGTGGGTATCCAGGCTGTACTGCTGCAGCAGCTCGTCGATGGTATCGACGGCGGTGTCCATCTCGCGCACTTCGCGCACGAGAGAAGCCGTCTTGTCGGCGACGCGCTCGATGTGCTCGTCCTTGCCATCGATCAGCTTGATCAATTCACTTACGAAGGCGTTTTCTTCGACCACGTAGTGATCGCTGATGCGCGCAAAGAGTGTATCCAGATCCTGCTGCCAGGTGGAGTTGTCGAGCATATTGTTGGCGTTGAGCATGTCAGTCCCCAAATGGTGAACCGCCGCGGGCGGAGAAAGGGCTTGCCGCAAAGTCGATCGCGGACGTGCAGTCGCGCAATCCGGGCATGTTGGCAAGACTAGGTTGCATGCCTCTTCCATGCTTGCCAAATGCACCGAAGGATTTGGCAAATCCACGGGCGTTATCGACTAACCCTAGCTTTAATGTGCCGATTTGGCAGTCAGATGGTGGAGATTCGGTGACGAAATCTCGCTGACATGACGTCGCGTCTGGCTGGGAGGATGGCCGTAATGCTTGCGGTAGGCGCGGGACAGGGCGCTCTGGTGGGCGAAGCCGGTGAGGGCGGCGATTTCCGACAACGGCAGGCGACTGCGCATCAGCAGCTGGCGTGACGCCTCCAGGCGTCGACGCATCACGTACTGCCAGGGGGACAGGCCCGTCTGGGCGCGGAAGCGTTCGGTAAAGTGGGTTTCGCTGAGGCAGGCGAAGGCCGCCAGATCGGCGACCTTGAAGCGGCGCGCCAGGTGATCGTCGATGTAGCGATCGAGCGCGCGCAGGTCGATGCGCCGGTGGTGCATCGCGCCGGTTTCATCGCCGGCCAGACGCGCATGCAATGAGCCCAGCAAGGTGGTCGCCAGGCGCTCCTGATGCAGGGCAGGGACGGGGCCCTCGAGCGCCAACTGGTTCATTTCGGCCACCACGAAACCCAGGAACTGTTTCAGAGGTGCGTCCAGGGTGAAGAAACGTGGCGCGTCGAACAGCCTGGCCAGTTCATGATGATGGCCGGTGAGCGCCAGGGCGTCATCGGGAAGGTCGAGGATCAGTTGGCGGTTGTTGCCGGTGCCGGCGTAGTAGTGGAGGTGGTTGGCGGGCACGATGCAGCCGCAGAATGCCTCGATGGTGCCGCCAAGGCCTTCGATGTCGAAGTCGGCGCGCCCGGCCAGGGCGATCACGATCTGATGGTAGTCGTGGGAGTGATGCCGGGTCGCGGTGTCCAGAGGGATCTGCCTGATGGCGCTGCTCATCGGGGGGCTCCCGCAGGCGGTAACGAGGACGTCATCATACCCGATGGGTACAGGATTCTCACTGACTGTCAGTCCCCCCTGGGCTGCTCCCTGAGGCGGATACGAGCGGCCAGGTGGTCGCGTAGTGCACGCAGGTCCTCCTGTCCGGCGCTGTCCAGCAGGGCCTTGCCCCGGGTCACCCGGCCAAAGCGCCCGTGTTCATCGACCAGGCTGCGAGCGCGGCGTCGGACGCCGTCCAGGTACTCGTCGTGGCGAATCGGATAAAGGATGACGGCATTCCATTCATCTTCGCCAACTGTGCTGTCGAGAGCACGGTCGAACAGGTCAAGCAGGTGCTGTGGCTCGGTGCGGTATCGTGGCGTGCCGGACAGCATCAACACCGCGAGCACCGCGACGAAGACAACCAGACAGACGACGAACACGAGCAGAAACAAGGACAAGGTCATGGCACGGTAGATCGCTTGAAACGGGAAAGGACGGCTGATCGCAAGGCTCTCACATCCAGCCGCACATGTCGCGGGTCCCGATCTGCGTTGACGCTGGTGTGGTGGCAAGGGCGTTCATTGCATATTGTTACATTATGGATGGATGAGAGGCCGCACGACGTCGAGATCGTCGTCGGGGTGACGGCCTGTTCGACCATCCGCCGCGACACCAGCTCTGACCCCCGTTCTGAACAGAAAGGAATGCAGAAAGGAATGCAGAGAGGAATGCCGAGAGTAGAGGGACACCGGGCAATAGCATGGCGTGCCGGCCAATATCGCACCATCGCCGGCCATGATCGTCAGATAGTGTTCCGTCCTTGTATTTCCGGAACCGTGTAAACGAGGAGATGTGATGGCTCTGTTGGTCTCCCTGCTGCTGGCTGTCGCGCTGGGGTGGCTCGCCCAGCGTACCGGTCTTTGCATGGTGCGTGCGGTTCAGGGGATACGCATGTGGCGGCCGGGTCTGTTGCTGACCATCGTCGGCTGCGGCGTCTGGTTCTGGCTTGCCAGTCCCCTGTTCATCCATTTCCC
Source organism: Halomonas sp. H10-59 (assembly GCF_040070555.1). Taxonomy (NCBI): domain Bacteria; kingdom Pseudomonadati; phylum Pseudomonadota; class Gammaproteobacteria; order Oceanospirillales; family Halomonadaceae; genus Halomonas; species Halomonas sp. H10-59. The sequence continues at coordinate 3,060,796 of NZ_CP098828.1, read as the reverse complement.
TCTTGGCGAGGTGCTCAGACGTCACGCGATCGGGTGGCCCTTCGCCGTCGGTGGGCTGCTGTTTGGCCTGGCCGCGGCGGTCAATCATGGCTGTTCGATCTCGACCCTTTCCGCCCTGGCGCGGGGGCAGTGGCACATGCTCGCCACCATTCTGGGCTGGGTTCTGGGGTGGTGGATGCTGTACCTGGGCGCCCCTGATATCTCCTACACCCGTCTGGCGACGACCCTCACTCCGGCCTGGTGGCTGGTACTGAGTATCGTCGCAGTCTCGCTGCTGGCGATCTGGCGGCTGTCGCCGGCTCACCGCCGTATCTACGCGGGTGTCATGGTGTTCGGCGCGGTAGGCGGTCTGTTGGGCGTGCTGGAACCACTGTGGTCACCGAGCCAGTTGATTCGAGACGTCACCGAGCGGCCGCTGGCGATGGACATGGCCGTCGCCTGGCCTAGCCTCGGACGCGTCCTTATCAGCGTCGCGATCCTGGCGGGAATGCTGGTAGCGGCGCGAGCCCACTTCCGACCGGGCGAGTATCAGGGGTCCCTGGGGCGCTGGGTGAAGCATCTGCTGGCCGGAATCGTGATGGGCATCGGCGCCTCGCTTGCGCTGGGTGGCAACGATCTGCAGCTATTGATCGCGCTGCCGGCCGGCTCGCCGGGAGCGGTCGTCGCCCTGGCCTGCATGATCGCCGGCATCTGGATCGGGCTCGCCGTCGAGGAGCGCTGGGAGCGACGCCAGGACCGGGACTAGGCGCGGCCAATGGCGGTCGGCAAGCATCCCGACAGCCGATTGTCAGACTGGCGGTGCTACCAGCGCTTGACGCTCTGCGGCTGGCACTGTCCCTCGAATGTCAGCCGTACAAGGTTCAGCTGGCCGACGGCAGCAGCACCTTGAGCGCGGCGATGCGAGCGTTGAGCACCTCGATGGCGACCTCGAGAGCCTCGCGTTTACGCGTTATCTGGCCGATATCACCTTCGTCGAAGGCCTCGTTCAACTCCTGCTGGCGCTGTTCCACCATCTGCTGACCCTCACGTACGCGTGACTCGGCCTGGCTGAGCACGTCTTCGCTGGTGCAGCCGCTTCGGACACCATCCAGGGCGAGTTCCAGTTCATTCACCCGTGCGGTGTCCTCGGCATGACGAGCGAAGGCGAGGTCATGCTCGAGTGCCTGCGCGCGCTGATCGCAGCTATCCCTCGAACCATCGGCCATGGCAAGTGTGCTCAGCAGCAGCCAGACAGGCGTCAGCAGCAGGGTGTGGCGATAAAAAGGCATACGGCGTCCCCACGACTTTATGATTGTGGCGCCAGCCTAGCGTGCGAAAACCGAGCTTGAACAGGGGCCCATCGAAGGGGGGCGTAGTCTTTAAGTATGAGGCCGATTCAGCGGTAGCGGCATGAATGGCGACATGCCGGGGCTCGCAGTACCCGGGGCGCTGAACAGGCAAGGCCAAAGCACGAGACAGTGCTCGAAAACGACGCCTGATCGCAGGATGGGGGGAGGTCTGGAGCGCTGTGAAAGGCAGAGCGAAGCGACGACAGATAAGAGGGAGGCCGTGGAGTGGGTGAAGGGAATCGCCCCTGTCTTGAAAAGTAGCCCAAAAATCAGTAGGTTGAGTCGTTTTTGCAGCCATCTGTAGCCGTTTTAGTAGCCAGTAGCGTAGCCCTGCTGTTGGCTGATTGTGCGGCGGCGGTTAGAGTTGCTGGCGACCAAACTTCTTTTCAATTGCAAGTATCAAGGATGACGTATGCGAAGCACCGCCCTCGGCTCGATCTTCATCGCTTCGACTTTCCTGGCGGGCTGTAGTACTTACAGTTCTAACATGCGGGTTGGTAACGACATCTCCTACGCGAGCATCTCCGATCAGCGTGAGGCGGTCCGTACCATCAAGGTATACGACACGATGCCAGAAGGGGCCGAAGTGCTGGGTCCGGTTGATGCGGGCAGGTGCCATCGTAGCTTTGTTGAAGAAAGCCCAAGTGACGCTCTGGTGATGACCGATCTGAGGATTGCTGCTTACACCATGGGGGCTGATGGAGTCACTGATGTGTCTGTAGAGAAAACATCCGCTTTAACCAAGAACTGTTGGTACATGCTTGATGCGAGAGGGACTGCAATCATTCTGCCTGAAGAGTAATCAGCAAAAAGCTGTATCTCACATATGTGCCCCCCTCACTGCCTGTTTCTTAGGCAAGGCTAGTAGGGTGGGGGTGTCATTCCCTCCCCCCCCCTCCGCCACCGAATGTGGAAGGGCATGTCTCTTAGGATAATCAGCAGCTTAATAGACATGCCCTTTCTCTTGACTGCCACATTTATTTACCACATCCGTTGATTGCTTACACAGAAGATCTGGCTACCAGAGCATCGCGTCGGTTGAGACCGGGTCAGGCGAAGGGGCAGCGCTCATGATGGATTTACCCGTATCGACTATGAGCGATGGCCACCCCAATCATTAGGGAAGCCCCATTAAATGGCTGGTGGACGATGCTCTGAGGTCACCGTACCGCACCGTAGGAAGAGGCTTCCGTAAGTTAGATTTATCGGATTAATGAGGTCCGGTTATTCATAGTCCTTCCTTTGGCAAGTCCTGCTTATCGCACATGTCTTTATATAGCTCATCTGCAGCATGACCAATCTTCCAAGTCTCCGATGCTTGGTCTCCAAGCCTCTCCTTTATTCTGTCTAACTCGCCGTACACCTTCCGGGTATATCTTCGCTTAGTTAGAAAGTAGAAAGCCAGCAAAGCAATGCTTGTGAAACACACTATCTGAGTGTCGGAGATAACCCGTGAGAAGGAGTAGGAATGATCTGGTCCAAAATCACCGAAGACAGCCACGAATGCAAAAATTCCCACGGCTATGCCAGCTAGGATCTTTTGTAAGTTCTGTAATGACCTTTTCAGGTTTGCTCTTTCTCTAGCATGTCTTTTCAAAGCCTCATGCAGGTCAGTTCCCAGCTCTCTCCTTAGATCCATGCTTCACGCCTTCTTGGTAGAATATTTAATCAAATGAGGTCGTGAAAATATCAAAGAATGTGCATTGATCGCTACTCTGGCGCAGCCAATGTCTTCGATATATGCAAATATACCCAGGCACTCAGGTGAGTGGGGATTAACCTCTAGCGCTCTTCTGCACCGCTCGACAAGCCCGCTTCACGGATGCCGGTGAGATGTCGAAGTGTTCCGCGGTGGCCTTGATACTGGCGCTGTTCTCTTGGCGCCACTGAGCCACATCTTCATCAATGATGACCTTCTCCCTGCCGAGGGCTTTCCCCTCCGCCTTGGCCCGCTTGATGCCCGCCAATTGGCGCTCCTTGATGTTGGAGCGTTCAAGCTCGGCCATCGCCGACAGCATGGTGAGTATCGTCTTGCCCATCGGCGCGCTCATGTCGAAGCCCTCACCGAGCGACAGCACCGCCACTCCCTGGGCGTTGAACGCCTCGACCGTCTCAAGCACGTCGTGGTGTTCCTGCCCAGGCGGTCGATGGCGTAGACAATGATGGTGCCACCTTCACGGACATAGCTCATTAGCTCACTGAGCCCCTTCCTGTCCTTCTCCTTGATGGCCCCGGAGGTCGCCTCACCGTGAGGGTCTAAAGTGCCGGAAGAGCCGGGCAAGTCCACAGGTCGGCGAGCACTCGGTCGCGTACACGACAGGCTTCATCGAGATCACCGGTTTGGGGGCTCTGATAGAGCATCTTCTTGCCAAGTGCTTTTCGAAGCTCGGAGACAAGCGCTTGTTGATGCCTACACGTTGCCAAGTTGGCGAAGGCTACGGGTGTTGGTGGGCTTGCCTCTGGCCATGAGATCCTCTGTCGCCTGTCATTGGTGGGCGGAAGGTATCACTGGACTAGAAGCGAAGCGTAGCCACTTCCGTGGCCAGTAGCTCCATGATAGAAGGGAAGAAGCAAGAAAATCATGAAGTTAGATAAGCTCTGGAGCGGGTGAAGGGAATCGAACCCTCGTCTTAAGCTTGGGAAGCTTCTGCTCTACCATTGAGCTACACCCGCAAGGTTTTTCAGATTACTATCAATCAGTTATGCGCGCAAGCTGTCTCACGGATTCTTTCTTTTTTCTTCGTAAGTTCTTGTTTTTCCGTGTTCTGGCTAGGTCTTGTGAGACAGTTTCGAGGTCATTTTACGGGCGAAATGGTACGTTTTTTTCGACAGAAGTGCTGGCGCACGATGCTTGGGGACGTGCGATCCAGCAGCTCTTGCGCCCGCCGCGCGCCATAGTACTTCACCGTGCCTTTTAGCAGCTTTCGATCTACAGCCCCCGGGAACTGCTGCATTTAGAACTTGTTTCAAGACTTTTAGTCTATATTCGCGACGGACAACCCCTTTGTCTTGGTTAGATTATCTAGGTAAGTGTATCTATTCCTTGGCGCGTCAGCGGTCGTGCAGGCTCAGGGCAGTTGTGGCGCTGACCGTTCGGCTTACGCCTTCCTGCTGACCTGCACGTCCGCCGGTTTATCCGCTTGAGAACCGTCAGTGGCGAACGTTGCGTTCGTGTCAGAGCTTGCGAATCGCCGCCGAGACGTTGTGGGCGCCGTCCAGGATCTCGCGTATCACCAGTTGCGCCTCGCCGACCCGTTGCTGGCTGAGGTCACTGCGGGTGGCCACCTCGGTGATCTTCTGGTTGGCCAGTCGAATGCGTTGGTTGTTGTCGTTGAGCACCTGGGTGATCTGCTCGGCGGCGCGGGTGGAGCCCTGGGACAGTTCGCGAACCTCCTGGGCCACCACCGCAAAGCCGCGGCCATGCTCGCCAGCGCGCGCCGCTTCGACCGCGGCATTCAGCGCCAGCAGGTTGGTCTGCTGGGCGATCCGCGAGATGGAGTCGGTAATGTTGTTGATCGCTCGCGTCTGCTCCTCCAGGGCGGCCACGATGGCTTGGGTCGCCTTGATCTCGTCGGCGGCCTGGCGCGACGACTCGACAGCCTCTTCGAGCTGGACCAGACCATTGTCGGCGATGGTCTCGGTCTGCTCCGCGGTGACTCGGGCGGACTCCACGGCACTGCGAGCGGCATCGTCGGCCTCGACAGAGCGGGTGATGTCGGTGGCGAACTTGACGACGCGTGTCACCCTGCCGGTCTCGTCGATCACCGGGTTGTAGGTGGCCTCGAGCCAGACGGTGCGCCCACTGGCGGTTATGCGTCTGAAGCGTCCCTGCTTGAAGGTGTTGGCGGCCAGTTCCTGCCAGAAGTCGGGGTGATCTCGGTAGAAGGTGTCGTCGCAGAACATCCTGTGATGCCGTCCCAGGATGTCGTCGAGACGATAGCCCATCGTGGTCAGGAAGTTGCCGTTGGCACGCAGTATTTCGCCTTCCGGTGTGAATTCGATCACCGCCATGGACGCGTCGAGGGCGCTGAGCACAGCATCCTGACCGGATGCCGCAAGGCGATCGTCGGTGACGTCATTGGCAATCTTGAGAATGTAGTGAACCTTGCCACGAGCGGAGCGCACAGGAAGGTAGGTCGCCTCCAGCCATAGCGGATTGCCATTGGCGTCGATGCGGCAAAAGGTGCCGGTTTTCGACTGGCCGTCCGCCAGCCCCCGCCAGAATGCCTCGTAGGCGGGGTCCTGATGAACCTCTGGCGGACAGAACATGCGGTGGTGCTGACCGCGTATCTGATCGAGCCGATAGCCGACGGTGGCAAGAAAGGCATCACTGGCTTCGCGGATGGTGCCGTCGGGACGAAAGACAATACAGGCGGTGTGGCTATTCAGTGCGCGATACAGGGCGCTTATTCTTCTGGCCGATACCATCAAGTTACCTCGGGAGTGGAAGGTGCTGGGAGCAAGGTCGAAGCAGGTTCTTGTTTTTTCTTTTTAAAATGCCTTTTCCATCCTGGAGCCGGCACTGGAGCCGAACGAGTATCGGCCGATATCGCTCGAGCTTTAGTATCTTGCGCGCATAAATGAGGGAGAGCGCCTGGCCGCGCAGGAAAAGCCTGCGGGTCAAACGATGGAACACGGCGAGTTGGGGGCAGGAAGGCAGCGGCCCGCCACCATTCGGTGCGGGCCAGACGGAAATAGGCACAGGGAAAGGAAAAGGCAAGACCGCTTGGGTTGCGGACAGCAATACCCGGTAGGCCTTTTAGTGTCAGCGTCGATTTGAGTGTCAGCGTCGACTTGAGTGTCAGAGCGAACCGGCCAATACCAGCGTCAGTCCGTAGGCGGCCACGCCGGCAGCGACCGGCCAGCCCAGCGATCGCGTTCGATACCATACCGCCAGGGTCGCCAGTACTCCCATGCCAGTGGCGCTCCAGCTGGCGATGTTCGGCTGTGCTGGTACCAACGAGACGCCCAGGACCGCGGCGATCATCAAAGGCCCCAGCACCGACAGCCACTGCGGCATCGGTTCGACGCTGTCTTCCGTCTGGCGCTCGGCGAGACGACGGCGCATCCATATCAGGGGCGCCATTCGCATCAGCAGGGTGCCCAGGGTGGTCGCTACCACCGCCATCCACAGCGTAGTGGTCATGATCGACTCCTTGTGACCGGTGAACGTTTGACGATAAAGAAGCACAGTGCGCCGCACAGAGCCGCCAGGGGGATGCCGGCATTGGCCACCCCCAGCACCGCCAGCAGGGCGCCTGCGGCGATGGTCACCAGGGTCGCCAGGCCCCAGCGGAAGCTGGACAGGCGAGGCACCACCAACACGAGAAACAGGGCAGGCAGGGCAAAGGGCATCACCTCGCCCAGCAGCGGCCAGCGTTCCACCACCCATTCGCCCCCCAGTGCACCCACGGCGGTACCTGCGATCCAGGCCAGCCAGGCCAGCAGGGCGGCGCCGGTGTACCAGCCAAGCCGAGCCGCCTCCGGCAGTTGCGGCAGACGCGTCAGCGCCAGGGCGAAGACCTGGTCGGTCAGACCGTGCATCAGTGCAGGCCACCAGCGGCTCGTGGTCATCGAGGCGGCAAGGTTCGGGGCGTAGACCACGTGGCGAACATTGATCAACAGGGTCATGGCGACCACCAGCCATAAAGGAGCGCCACCTGCCACCATGCCGACGAACACGAACTGGGAGGCGCCGGCATAGATCAGGGTAGAGATGGCGACGGCTTCCCAGGCACTGAAGCCCGCCTGGACGGCTACCAGGCCAAAGGAGATGGCGATGGGGATATAGCCGCCGAGCAGCGGGATCGCCTCGCGGACGCCGGTCACCCAGGGGCTGGCACGCAAAGGAGTCGTCGTGGTGGTCATCGAGAGGTTTCCGGTGGATGGTAGACGATGGTCAGGGTGGCGGAAGTGGCCTGGTTGTCGGACGCGTAGAGGTGTGGACGATCCGCCGCGAAGGTGACGCTCTGGCCGGGACCCAGGGTGTGGCTCTCGTGCTCGGGGCCGGTGGTCAACCGGCCGGAGATCACCGTGACGGTCTCGTGCACGCCCGCGGGGTGCGCTTCGCTGAGCCGATAGACGTCAGGGTCCAGGCGCATCCAGTAGACGTCGACGGCCGGTTGGCTATCGCCCTGATCGATCAACTGGACCTGCACGCCCTGATCATCCAGCGCCGTGGTCACGGGTTTTATCAGGGTGCCGAAAGGCACCTCGAGACAGCTCGCCAGGCGCCACAGGGTGTCCAGGGTAGGGTTGCCGTTGCCCTGTTCCAGCCGAGACAGATTCGACTTGGCGACGCCGGCGTCGCTGGCCAGGCGGGATAGCGACCAGCCACGCAATTGGCGCAGATGCTGAAGATGCCGGCCGAGTGCTTCGGCATGCAGCGTGTCGTCGCTTGAGAAGCTAGCTTGGGAGAAGGGCTCGATCATGAGGTCACTGTTCGGTTGAGCTGTTGTTCCATTTATCGAACGTTCTGTAAAAGGAACATAGGACGAATGTTGCGATGGCGTCAAGTCTGAGCTCGCACTGGGGCGGGAGAAAACTCATGCGCTGTATCCGTCATGGACCAAACCGCAAGGGGCGTGATTACGTCGTCGGTGACGTGCACGGCCAGTACGCCCAGTTGATGGAAGCGCTGGAGAGAGTCGACTTCGATGTCGCCCGGGACCGGCTGTTCTGCGTCGGTGATCTGGTCGACAGGGGGGAGGCATCGCTCGCCTGTCTGGCGCTGGCGCTCGAGCCCTGGTGCTTTGCGGTGAAGGGCAATCACGAACAGATGGCGATCACCGCTCTGGCCGAAGGCGGAGGAATGGCCTGGGATCTGTGGCAGCGCAATGGCGGCAACTGGGTCTTTCTCGATGGCGTCGAGGAGGCCCGTAGCACCATGAACGCCGCCCGCCCGCATCTTCCGCTGGCTCGGGAAATCGTCGCGGGACATCGTCGCCTGGGCGTGGTGCACGCCGATCCACCCGACGACTGGGGCCAGATCGAGCAGACCTCGTCCGAGCACCTGCTATGGTCGCGGCGTAGATTCCGACGTGACAGCGTCGGCAGCCTGGACTCGACCCGCGTCGAGGGCGTCGATGCGGTGGTGGTGGGGCACACCATCGTCGAGGCACCGCTGTGGCTTGGCAATGTGCTGCATCTGGATACCGGTGCCTGTGCCGGCGGGCGCCTCACGCTGGCCGCTGTCGACGACATCCTTGATGCCATTCCCTGAACGACCTGGCCGGCGGTGCCCGTTGATGGCCGTCGAGTAGTGGCAGCGTCGAGCTCTTGCCACAGACCTTGGAACCGACGCAGAACGCTGTGGTCAGTAGGGCGCTTCTCTCACCGCTGTGCACCGACGGGCCCAGGGGAGGAAAAAAAATTTTCGATGAAAGGAGAACTTTTCTGGTGACGACTGTCATATGTGGTACAGACAGCATGCGCGATGGCAGTCGTTAGCAGTGTTGATCTGGTTTGCTAAATCGATCGTTGCGCCTCATGGCTTCCATGGGGCGTTTTTTTTGCTTTGGCAAAGGTGCTCTCCCTCTCTTTCCTATCCTGTGGGCCGGGGCATATCAGGCATGCTTCATGAACGCCCTTACGGTTTGCACAAGTGCCTGGGGCATCTGGAGGATCGGGGAGGCCGATGCAAGGCGGTGGTGCCAGGCAATGGTGTCAGCGTTGGCGCTACCGACAGCACGCCCACCGCCGGCATCGTGATGCCGGCGGTGGGCGTCTACAGAAGGTGTTGCGCAACAGGAGGGGTCAGGCGCTTCGTTGATGGCGTCGCATGGTGAGCACGGCGGTAAGCACGTCGCGGCGGGTGACGATACCCACTAGTCGGCCCTGTTCGGTGACGGGATACACCTTGGGTTTTGCTCCCAGCATTTCCTGGGCCAGGTCGACGATGCTCTTGGTGGGAGACACCGACAGCACTTCGTTACGCATCATTTCATGGACCAGCGGTGCCTCGTGATCCAGATAGAGGCTCTCGATCACCTTGCCCAGCACGTCCTGCTCGGAGATGAAGCCGATCAGGTGATCGCCGTTGTCCACCACCGGGGCCCCTGGCAATCGGTGCAGAGCGAGACCTTCCGCCAGGGTGGAAATGGAGGTCTTGCCGCTGACGCGGTAGCAGTCCTTGGACATGATGTCCCGGACGATCGATGGAGGTGCCTTGTGTGGCATAACCGCTCTCCTTTGAAGCGGCCCGGCGCCATGCGTCGGGCCCTTGACCGTCAAGCGCCTGGACCGCACTCCAGGCAGCGTTCGGTGATCGCCGGACCCCTGCGCAGATTCACGTTGAGGTCCCTCAGTGCTGTTCTCAGGCCTTCTTCGACCACCGGGTGGTAGAAGGGCATTTCCAGCAGGCGATCCACGGTCAATCGTTGGTCGATGGACCAGGCCAACAGGTGGCCCAGGTGTTCCGCCCTTGGGCCGAACATTTCCGCGCCGAGAAGAATTCCCGAGCCGTGCTCAGCGTAAAGCCTCAGCATGCCTCGGTTCTGCCGCATCACCGTGGACCGTCCCTGGTCCTCGAACGAGACCTCGCCGATGGCCACGTTGGTCAGTTGTTCATCCCGGCGCTTGAGTTCAGCGTAGCCTACTCCAGCGCTTGCCATCTGCGGATCGGTAAACACCACCGCCAACGGAGTACGCCTGCGACCGGCGCGAATATCCGGGTAGCGTCCGGCGTTTTCGCCTGCGATGCGTCCCTCGTCGGACGCCTCGTGCAGCAGGGGAAGATCCTGGTTGGCATCACCGGCGATAAAGATCGGTGCGGGCGAACCGTCATCGAAGCGACACTGCATGGTCAGCCGGTCGAACACCGGCACACCGCGGTCGTTGAGTTCCAGCCCGGTCTTCGGCAGGTCCAGCTTGTCCACGTTGGGCCGACGTCCGGTGGCCGCCAGCAGGTAGTCGAAGCGCTCGGTCTTCTCGGTGTTGCTGTCGCGACAGTGGAAGGTCACCACCACCTGATCGCCGTCCCGGTCGACCTTCTTGACGGTGGCGTCGGGGTCCAGCGGAAACCCTGTGTTGAACTCCTTGTCGGCGAGCGCCTTGAGATCGGGGTCGCCGAGAGGACCGATGGCGCCGCCGACGCCGAACATGCGCACTCGCACGCCCAGGTGGTGCAGCGCCTGACCGAGTTCGAGGCCGATGACGCCGGGCCCGAATACCACCACCGACTCGGGCAGGTCATCCCATTCGAACAGGTCGTCGTTGATGATCAGGCGATCCCCGGCGGCATTGAGAAAGTCGGGCCAGGAGGGGCGGGAGCCGGTGGCGATGACGATGCGCTTGGCCTTGATACGCGTATGGTCGCCCACCACCAGGGTGTTGGCGTCTTCGAAGCGAGCGGCACCGACGATGCGCTCGTCTTCCTCGATGCGGGCCATCGAACTCAGTACGCTGCCGACGAAACGATCCCGCTCCCGCTGGAGGCGTTCCATGACTGCGGGGCCGTCGACGCTGACGCCGCTGACCTTGACCCCGAAGCCCTCGGAGTCACGTGCCTGCTGGGCCACGTCGGCGGCGGAAATCAGCAGCTTGGACGGCATGCAGCCGACCCGTGCGCAGGTGGTGCCGTAGGCGCCGGATTCGATCAGCACCAGCTTGTCGGTATGTTGTCGCGCCGCGTGCCAGGCACCAAGGCCGGCGCTTCCTGCTCCGATAATGGCGATCTCGACCTGTCTTTCCTGCATGATGTCTCTCCTGGGAGCTGAACATGGCGCTGTGGGGAACCCGTGGGGGTGACCTCTATCAAAACAGTAGGACAGTTGAGGCGGGTTTCTCTATCAATCAGGCGTTGCTGTTACATCAAAGCCTGTATTGGCACACTGAAATGGGCCATCGGAGATACCGGTGGCGTCATTCGACCCTGGAGGTAAGTTCTCTGATGGACGCGCGAGAGTATCTGGCCCGCAAGGGGCTCGACGGTGAGCGAGACAAGGAAAGGCCCAACACCCTCGAGGAAAAGGCCTGGGACCGAGCGCGGGAGTCCCACGACCATCGTCCGAGGGCCGGGACACCCCATGACTGGGAAGACTGGGAGCGTTACCACGATGTCCTGGCCGAAGGCGCGGAAAGCCTGGAGCAGAAGATTGACGCCGAGGCCCATCGCCAGGCCCAGGAGCAGGCAGCGCGTGACGCGCAGCCGCAGCGTGCGCAGGCTGGGGCGATGGATAGCCCTTCAAATAGCCCTTCAAATAGCCCGGCAGATAGCCCGGCGGTGGAGCACTTCACCCCACCGCCTGCGCCCGAGCAGAAGGAAGGCACCGATGCGCATGCGTCCAGCACCAGTGACGAGGCCGTGACATCCTCGCCCCAGGTGGCGTCGGCGTTGATGGAGTCGCCAGCGGCCCGGCTCGCCTTGATGGTGCTGGTGCTGCTGATGCCCCCGCTGGCGGTGGCGGTAGCCGAAGGTGGTTCGCGCCGGATCGCGATTGCGTTCCTGCTGACCCTGCTGGGCTGGCTGCCTGGGGTGGCGTACGGGGCTTGGTGGTTGAAGCAGGTCAATCATTGAGACGAGCAGGACTGCCTACTCTGTCTCTTGCACGCGCGCCTGACGCAGCTTTGGATGAGATCAGCGAGGCTCAGAGGGGGGCAAGCGTTGGGCCGAGGAGGGTGTTCGCGTATACTGCCGTAAACCTTTTTGACTAGTGGGAGTTTACGGTGGGCTATCTGGTGGTGGTCACCGCCCTGTGGGCGTTCTCGTTTTCGCTGATTGGCGTCTATCTGGCCGGTCAGGTGGACAGCTATTTCGCGGTGATGATGCGGGTGGGGCTGGCGGCGCTGGTGTTCCTGCCGTTGTTGAAGCCCGGCCTGCTCGATCTGCGCCACAAGCTCGCGCTGATGGCACTTGGTGCCGTCCAGCTTGGCATCATGTACATCTTCTTCTACCAGTCCTTCGTGCTCCTGTCGGTGCCGGAGGTGCTGCTGTTTACCATCTTCACGCCGCTGTACATCGCCATTCTGGATGACCTGGCGTTTGGTCGTTTCACGCCCTTCCATCTGGTCACTGCAGGGCTTGCGGTGATCGGCGCGGCGGTCATTCGCTACAAGGGTGTCAACGACGACTTCTGGCTGGGATTCCTGGTGGTGCAGGGGGCCAATCTCTGCTTTGCCATGGGGCAGGTCGGCTATCGGCGCCTGTCGGCGGCACTGCCCCCCTCGTTGCCTCGCCACCATGTGTTCGCCTGGTTCTACCTGGGTGCGGCCTGCATCGCGCTGCCAGCCTTCGCGCTGTTGGGAAGCACCTCGGGGCTGCCGACGACACCCCTGCAGTGGGGGGTGCTGCTGTGGCTGGGACTGGTCGCCTCGGGGCTCGGCTACTTCCTGTGGAACCTGGGCGCCGTGCGGGTGGATGCAGGGGCCCTGGCGATCATGAACAACATGCTGATTCCTGCTGGCCTTGCGGTGAACCTGGTGATCTGGAACCGCGAGGCTGATCTGGTGCGTCTGGCCATGGGAGGCGCCATCATCGCCGGTTCGCTGTGGCTCAACGCCTGGTGGCAGCGGCGTCACAGGACGGCGCCGGTCTAATTGATCGTCAGTCTGGGTGATCATCGATCTGGGCCAGCAGTTGGCCTGAGGCGCCGGGCGCGGTTTGCTCCGCCAGGCCCCCCTCGCCATAATGAGCGGTCGCCAAGGGAAGGATGCGTGGATGCAATCGTTCAAGAACATCGGACTGATCGGGCGCCTGGGCAGCGCCAAGGTGGTCGAGACCCTCAAGCGGCTGATTCGTTTTCTGGATGACGCCGGCTACCACGTGATCGTGGAAGACCGTACCGCCTCGGCGTTGCTGGAACGTGGCCACGCCGAGGCCAGTCGCCGCATGCTCGGCGAACTGTGTGATCTGGTGATCGTGGTCGGGGGCGACGGCAGCCTGCTGGGCGCGGCCCGCACCCTGTGTCGCAGCGGAACCCTGGTGCTGGGGGTCAATCGCGGACGGCTGGGCTTCTTGACCGATATCTCGCCGGATGAGCTCGAGGCCCGTGTCGGTGAGGTGCTGGCGGGACAGTACGAGGTCGAACAGCGCTTTCTGCTAGACGCCGAGCTCTACCGCGGGGATTCCCTGGTGGGCAGCGGCGATGCCCTCAATGAAGTGGTACTGCACCCGGGCAAGGCGGTGCGGATGATCGAGTTCGAACTGTTCATCGATGGCCAGTTCGTCTACAGCCAGCGCAGCGATGGCCTGATCATCGCCACGCCGACCGGTTCCACCGCCTACGCCATGTCCGGCGGTGGCCCGATCATGCATCCGAAGCTCGACGTGGTGACGCTGGTACCGATGTTCCCGCACACCCTGTCGAGCCGGCCCATCGTGATCGACGCCGGCTGCGAGATACGCTGTCATATCGGTGAGACCAACCAGACCTATCCCCACATCAGCTGTGACGGCCAGACCCGTGCCGTGGCCAAGCCCGATGATGTTCTGGTGATCCGGCGCAAGCCCCAGAACGTTCAGCTGGTGCACCCTCTGGGTCACAACTTCTATGACGTCCTGCGCAGCAAGCTGGGCTGGAGCAACAGGCTGGGAGATTGACGTGAGCAGGCGACTGGACGGCTACGACCTGATCGGCGACGTTCATGGCTGCGGCGCCACCCTGGCGGCGCTGCTGGAACGGCTGGGGTATCACCTGCGCGGAGGTGTCTATCGTCACCCCCAGCGCAAGGCGATCTTCCTCGGGGACCTGATCGACCGTGGCCCGCGTATCCGCCTGGCGGTCTCCATCGCCAGACGCATGGTGGAAGAGGGCGAGGCCTATATCGTGCTGGGCAATCACGAGATCAATGCCCTGACGTACACCCAGAAGGCCCCGCCTGAGCACGGCAGGGAATGGCTACGCCCGCATACACCGCGTCACAACCGCATCATTCGTGAAACCCTCGAGCAGTACCATGACCACCCCCAGGAGTGGGATGATGCCCTGGCGTGGTTTCGCCAGATCCCCCTGTGTCTCGAGATCGACGGCATCCGGGTGGTCCACGCCTGCTGGGACGACCGCCTGATCGAATCCTTCAGGCAGCTCCGGCCCGACGGCTGTCTGGACCACGACTTCCTGCTCCAGGCCTCGAGCCCGGGTACCGAAGAGTCGAGGATCCTCGAGCGCCTGACCCGCGGTGGTTCCATCGACCTGCCCGGGGACACGGTCATCCATTCCGGAGACGGTTTCACTCGACGAAGCTTTCGGACCCACTTCTGGGCACGAGACCCTCGCACCTGGGGTGACGTGGTGTTCCAGCCGGACAATCTACCGGGAGACCTCGAGGACCGGCCGTTGAGCGACAGTGAACGGGCCAGCCTCAGCTACTATGGCCCCGACCAGCCCCCGTTGTTCATCGGCCACTACTGGTGCGAAGGCGTGCCGGCCTTGCCGGCCCCGAATATTGCCTGTCTCGACTACAGCGCGGTGAAGTTCGGTCGACTGGTGGCCTATCGCTACAGCTTTGAATCCCGCCTCGACGCCAATCACTTTGTATGGGTGCCGGTGCCCAGGGATGTGCGTGCGAGGCCAATGCCGCGAGAGATCGCCTTCGATTGATACAAAACGTTACATTAAAGTCGAGCACCCGACTGAACCCTTTATCAAAAGCGGCGTCTGAGTAGGTGTTCCCTTGAATGATCCCTTGCTCTTGTCCGGCGGCCCCCTCCGCCGGACTTTTTCTGTGTGGATGAAAAAGACATCCTGCCATGCCCGGCTTGCCGTCGGGCCTTTCGCCCATCTGCGCCGCGTGTGACCGCTGCCCCTACCGGCCAACGTCATTTCAGGCCATCATCTCTGGGCCGCTACCCTTTTTCGCGCTGGAGACGCCATGTTCCGGGTCATGCTGATCCCCCACGATATCGATACTCGCGAGCTGCGACAGGCGCTCTGGTCGCACCGCATCGGACACCGTATCACCGACGAGGACGACGGCCAGGTACTGTGGCTGATGGACCCGAAACAGCAGGATGCTCTGGCCGAGGTGATCACTCGCTGGCAGCGGGGGGAGGCGATACCCGCGCCGAGTGCCTCGAAGCCGAGACCGGCACGTCACTGGTGGCCGCTGCTGCGCCAGCATCCGGTCACCTTGTCGGTGCTCGGGCTGTGTCTGCTGGTGTTTGGTGCCATCGCTGTGTGGGGAGACATGGTGCTGGCGTGGCTGGCGATCGTGCCTGTGGGCATCCGTGGCGGGGCGCTGGCCGTCGGCAGTATCCCCGATGCGCTGGCGGCGGGGCAGGTATGGCGCCCGCTGTCGCCGATCTTCCTGCATTTCGGCTGGATGCACCTGATCTTCAACATGATGTGGTTGTGGTATTTCGGCCGTCAGGTGGAGACCCTGCATGGCCCATTGCGCATGCTGACGCTGGTGGTGGTGGCGGGGCTTGCCGGCAACCTGGCCCAGTACGCCACCGGCACGGTGCTGTTCGGTGGCATGTCGGGCGTCGACTTTGCGTTGCTTGGCTACGTCTGGTTGATGTCCCGTCGCGCGCCGGCCAGCGGCTTCTTCGTGCCGCAGATGCTGGTGCTGTTCATGCTCGGCTGGATGGTCTTCACCATGACCGACGTCGCCGGGCTGGTGGGCTTTGGCAATGTGGCCAACGAGGCGCACCTGGGCGGTCTGCTCGTGGGGCTGGTGCTGGGCTGGTATCATTCCCGCAAATCACGTCTTCACTAGAGCGATGCCATGAGCGACATGACCTTCGAGCGAATGATTTCCCAGATGACGCCGTCGATCTACCAGAGCCTCAAGCAGGCGGTGTCGCTGCGCAAGTGGCCGGACGGGCGAATGCTGACGGCCGAGCAGATCGAGCTGTGCATGGAAGCCGTGATGCGCTACGAGCACGACAACAATGTGCCCGAGGAGAGCCGCATCGGCTACCTGGAGCAACGCACCTGCGGCGCTGGGCCCGGTGGGCCATCGAGCAGTGCCGGGGTTTCCGAAGACATGGCGGGGCTCGCCCGGGATGCTAGTCGTGACTGAAGTACTTGCCCACGGATGCCTGTCCAAGATGGGGGTCGAACCCGACTCTCCCGCGCGCTACACCCTCAAGGCCGGCGAGAACCGTCTGCCGCTCAACGACTACCTGGGCCGCACCCTGCGTCTCGAGTGGAGCGGGGCGATCGCCTGTACCCACTGTGGGCGTGCGACCAAGAAGAGCTTCGGACAAGGCCACTGCTATCCCTGCTTCAAGCGCCTGGCCCAGTGCGACAGCTGCATCATGAAGCCCGAGCTGTGCCACTTTTTCGAGGGGACCTGTCGCGAGCCCGAGTGGGGCGAGCGGTTCTGCTTCCAGCCCCACGTCGTCTACCTGTCCAACGCTTCCGGGCTCAAGGTCGGGATCACCCGCAATACCCAGATGCCGACGCGCTGGCTCGACCAGGGCGCGATCCAGGCGTTGCCGATCCTCGAGGTGGACAGCCGCCAGCAGTCTGGCTTCGTCGAGGTGCTGTTCAAGAACGAGGTGTCGGATCGCACCAACTGGCGGGCGATGCTCAAGGGGCAGGTCGAGGAACTGGATCTGGCCGCAGAGCGCGACCGTCTGCTGGAAAGGCTGTCGGCGGGTCTGGGCGATCTACGCGAGCGCTTCGGTGCCGATGCTATCCGTCCCCTGGACGGCAGCCCACGTCGCTTCGACTACCCGGTACTGGAGTACCCCACCAAGGTCACGTCTCACAACCTCGACAAGAATCCGCGAGTCGAGGGCACCCTGATGGGAATCAAGGGCCAGTATCTGATCTTCGATACCGGAGTGATCAATCTTCGCAAGTACACCGGCTACGAGATGTCGCTGGCGGCTTGATCAACGTCACCGGCAGCGACAGGCGCTGCCAGCGACCCAGGGAGCGCTGTCATGTACGTGCTGCATATCGCCAATCGACAGACGTCGTCGTGGTCGCTGAGGGCCTGGCTGACCTTGCGCCAGCTCGAGATTCCCTTCGAGCTGGCCTTTCACCCCTTCGATGAGCAGGGCAACAGTCACGCCGACTTTCGTCGGTTTTCGCCCTCGGGGCGAGTTCCCTGTCTGCATCATGACGAACGGGTGGTGTGGGACTCGCTGGCCATCATCGAATACCTGGCCGAGCGTCATTCTGGGATCTGGCCTGAGCATGTGGACGCCAGGTGCTGGGCCAGAAGTGCCTGTGCCGAGATGCATTCAGGTTTCAGCGCGCTCAGGCAGCAGTGTGCGATGCACTGCGCGCTGCGCGTACGCTTGAACGAAAAGACGCCCGAGTTGCTGGATGACCTGCATCGGCTGAACGAACTGTTTGAAGACGGCTTGACGCGCTTTGGTGGACCTTACCTGTGCGGCGAGCGTTTTACCGCCGCAGACGCCTTTTTCGCCCCCATCGCCTTCAGGATGCGAACCTACGACCTGCCCATGGGTGGCCCATCACGCGACTACCTCGAGCGACTCCTCGCCTTGCCCGCCATGCGCCAATGGCAAAGCGAGGCGGTTTGCGAGCCGTTCCGTGAGTTGCCTCTCGAGGCGCAGATCCTCGCCAGCGGCACTGTGCTCAAGGACTTGCGCTGAAGGATCTGTGTTAGGGCATCTGACCCTACCTGTCAGAGCATAGGATGCCCGATTCCGCTGTCGCAGAACCGGGCCGACCAGCCGCCTTTCAATCGCGTCCGTTGTTTCAACCTTCTGCACTGGTCTCGTTGGCCTGTGGTGCCGGCGGCATCAGATGCTTGGGCAGGTTCTGCCGCCTGGCATCGGTCCTTGGGCCGTAGTGGGTCGATAGGTAGTCGAGGATGGTGGCTTCCATTTCGGGATTGAACTGCCACAGGCCCTGGGTCTCCTGCATCCAGTCGATCAGGTAGGCCCAGTGCTCGCGTGACCCCCTGTTCTGGGTGACCAGGGCGGCGGAGTGGCAGACGGTGCAGTTGCCCTTGACCGTCTGCCAGCCCTCGGCCATCACGAACCCGCTGTCCGGGTCGGTCTCGAGGGGGGCATCTGTGGCTTGCCCAGAGGCCTCGCCTGTCGATTGAGCCAGGCCAAAGGGGCTGAACAGCACCGCGCCGAGCAGCAGGCCAGTCATCAAGAGCGGGCGGGTCGACGACCACGCCCTATGCCTTCTGGTGGTACGAATTCCCATGCCAGTCTCCTCCCTCAGCCGACCTGAACCGCGATGCGGTGACAGGCGTTGTTGAGGTAGCCCTTGAGGTTCCAGCCGGGCACCACCATGGGCTGGGACTGGCCGTTTTCATCCACCGCCCGGGCCCACACCTCGTAATAGCCTGGCTCGGGGAACTCGACCTGGGTGGTAAAGCGCTGCCAGGCGAGGCGATTGGGTGCGTCGTTGAGGCTGGCCTTCTGCCAGGTGGCGCCGAAGTCGATTGAGGTGTGCACCTCGGATACCGACAGATCCCCCGCCCAGGCGTGGCCGCGCACCTCCATCGGCTGGCCCTGGGCGTGCTTGATCCCTGATCGCGGGTAGGTGATCAGGGACTTCACCGGCATCGACTGGATGGTGACGAAGTCTTCCTTGGCCACCTCAGTGCCCGGTGCCACCGGGTTCGCCGGCACGCTGTAGGAGGGAGGCGCCATCTTGGCCCCATCGTGCTTCTGGTTGCGCACGACGATCTGCTTGAGCCACTTGCCCGATACCGAGCCTGGCCAGCCGCCGCACACCAGGCGCAGCGGGTAGCCGTTCTGGTAGGGAATGTCCTCGCCGTTCATCGCCCAGGCGATCAGCGACTCGTCCTCCAGGGCCTTTTCCATCGGCACACCGCGAGAGATCGCTTCCTTGTCGGCGGCGCCGCTGGCGTGGCGATCGGCGCCGTAGTAACCGATATAGACGGCGTCGTCGGCGATGTCACAGGCCTCCAGCACATCGCGAAGTCGTACCCCGGTAAAGGTCGGGCAGGCCACCGCGCCGGTGGTCCACTGGTTGCCGCTGGCGGCGGGGACGTACTCGCTGCGACCATTGCCGCCGCACTCTACCTGAAGTTGGTAGGTGTGCTCGGAGAAGCGCTCCTTCAGCTCGGCGATGGTGAAGGTGGTGGGGTTCTGGCACGACTCGCCGGTGATTTCCAGCGTCCAGGTGGCGGGATCGATCTCGGCTCGCTCCGGGGGCAGGCCGTTGTTGCGCACGAACATGTAGCGCGCCGGGGTAATGTCATCGTCGAGCAGATGGGCCGGTGTCTCGGCGTTGATCGGACGGTCGTTGAGGACCCTCAGCCCCTCCTTGCCCTCGATCTCGAAGGCTTCGTCGCTCTGGGCCAGGGCTGCGGGTATCAGGCCTCCCGGCATGAAGCGTGCGAAGGGAATGCTGGCGCCGAGTACCGCGCTCATGGCCAGCAGGCTGGAGCCGGTGAGAAATCCACGACGGCTGACGGGATCCACCTGCCGCCCCCACAGCTTGCGATCGGCGTCCACGGGATCCTTGGCGTAGAGGGCGTGCAGGCCCTTGGTCTGGCGGCGCATGCAGAACTCCTTATATTTTAATTGTAGGTCGTTATTCCAGAGGATCCTTGTAGCGTAGGTGGTGGCACCGGCGGCAGCCAGGGACAGTTGGAAGGCGGCAATGGGACCAGCGCTGGCGCATAGCGGCCTGGAGGCGGTGGCGTCTCGCGAGGCTTTATCCGAAACGTCGACGAGCGAAGGTTAGGCGCTGTCCGAAAAGTCGACGAGCGAAGGTTAGACAAGGCAAAAATCGGTGAGAAAGCGCAGTTTACGGGGTGTAAATGAGCATTTTGATCTGATTTTTAACGCCGTATTACCGAGCGCAGGCACTTTTCAGACAAGCCCTAGACAAGCCTCAGAACAGCGATCCCTGACGGTGGGGCGGCCTGAAGCTCTCGGTATCAAGCTCACTATCAGTATCAAGACCGCTATCAAGGCCGCTATCACTACGTCGTGACAGGCCCAGGCGACGGCAGGCCTTGCGGAAGCGTTGGTCGAGCAGTTCGGCGAAGACGCCCTGGCCGCGCATTCGGTGGCCGAAGCGACTGTCGTAGTTCTGGCCGTTGCGACACTGGCGAATCAGGCTCATGACCTTGGCGGCGCGCTCAGGATAGTGGGACTCGAGCCAGGCCTCGAACAGCGGCGCGACCTCGCGTGGCAGGCGCAGCAGCATCCAGCCGGCGGTGCTGGCGCCGGCGCCCCTGGCGGCCTGAAGCAGGCGCTCGAGTTCATGGTCGGTAAGCCCGGGAATCACCGGCGAGACCAGGGTGCCCACCGGCACACCGGCATCGGCAAGCTCGCCGATGACCCTGAGTCGGGCTCGGGGTGAGGCGGTGCGCGGCTCCAGCTGACGCTTGAGTTCGGTGTCCAGGCTGGTGAGGCTGACCATCACCCGCACCAGGCGGCGGCTTGCCAGTTCGCTCAACAGGTCCTTGTCGCGCAGGATCAGCGCGCTCTTGGTCACCAGGGTGACCGGATGACGCCACTCCAGCAGCCGTTCGAGCAGCGCCCTGGTGGTTCGGTGTTCGGCCTCGATGGGCTGGTAGGCGTCGGTGTTGCCGGACAGGTTGATCGGACGGCAGACGTAGCCGGGCTTGCACAATTCCTCGGTGAGGCGTTCCACCAGGCCGGTGCGGGCGATCAGGCGGGTCTCGAAGTCGAGACCGGGTGACAGGTCCCAGTAAGCATGACTGGGCCGCGCGTAGCAGTAGATGCAGCCATGTTCGCAGCCACGGTAGGGGTTGATCGAGCGATCGAAGGGCAGGTCTGGCGAGCGGTTCCACGACAGCGCGCTCTTGGCGCTCTCGGTGGCGGTGACGGTGGCGATGCGATCAGGCGTTGCCTCTTGCCACCAGCCGTCGTCCACCTGTTCGCTACGGGTGGGAGCAAAACGATTGGCGGGATCATAGGTCGCGCCGCGGCCCTTCAAGGGGCCCGTAGCGCTTCTTTGCTGGCCGTCGTCATGATAGTGATCCATGCCGGCAAGGCTAGTCGAATACTGTATATATATCCAGCTTTATGATGAGGCGAACGAACGCGGAGCAGAGCTAGGGGCTGAATAAGGAGATAAACGGGGGCTGAACAAGAGCCGAACGGGGAGCATAACGGCAAGAGGCCGCCCAAGGGCGGCCTCCTGTCGACTTGCCGGTGGAAGCGTTATTGCTTCGGCGTAAAGGAGCCGGCTTCCTGACGCTGGGGGTATTCCTCGAAGGTGGCCATGAAGTCCGCCACGATCTTGCCTACAGGGGAGAAGGCATACATGCGGCGCAGCTGCCAGTCGTCGTAGTAGGAAGAGTCTTCCGGGGCCATCTCGAACGGATCGGCACGCAGGTCGATCAGAAGCGGTGCCTTGAGCTGCGTCTGCTGACGGCGCCAAGCGTCCATGCCCTCGTGCTCCTGGATGCTGAAGTGTGCCTTGTACTGGCCGAAGCGCACGGCACCCAGGGAACCATCATCGACGAAGGCGAAGAAGGTGTCGCGCGGCCACTCGCCGGCGTCCTCGGCGCCAGTCAGGTGGGGCAGCACGTTATAGCCATCGATGTGCACGTTGAATTCCTTGTCACCGGCGGTGTAGCCGTCAAGCAGCTGCTCCTTGATGTCCGGCTCGCCAGCGGCGGCGATCAGGGTCGGGAACATGTCCTCAAGCGAAAGGATCTCGTTGGACACCTGGCCCGGTTCGATCTGACCCGGCCACCTCATCATGAACGGCACCCGAATGCCGCCTTCCCAGGTAGTGGCCTTCTCGCCACGGAAGGGCGAAGTGCCGCCATCCGGCCAGGTGAACTTCTCGGCGCCGTTGTCGGTGGTGTAGATGACGATGGTGTTCTCGTCGGCACCCAGTTCCTCGAGCTTGTCGAGCAGTTGGCCCACCAGGGCGTCGTGCTCGGTCATGCCATCGGCGTAGATGCCAAGTCCGGTGCGGCCTTCACTCTCTTCCTTGAGGTGGGTGAAGATGTGCATGCGGGTGGTGTTGTACCACACGAACCAGGGGGTGTCGGAAGATTCCTGGCGCTCGATGAAGTCCTCGGCGGCGGTCAGGAATTCCTCGTCGATGGTCTCCATACGCTGTTTTGTCAGCGGGCCGGTGTCCTCGATCTGGCCATCCGCGGAAGAGCGAATGACACCACGGGGGCCGAACTGTTCACGGAAGCCAGGATCGGTGGGGTAGTCGGCGTTCTCCGGCTCTTCCTCGGCGTTCAGGTGGTAGAGGTTGCCGAAGAATTCGTCGAAGCCGTGGTTGGTCGGCAGGTACTCGTCGCGATCGCCGAGGTGGTTCTTGCCGAACTGGCCGGTAGCGTAGCCCATCGGCTTGAGGATCTCGGCGATGGTCGGGTCTTCCGGCTGCAGGCCGAGCGGATCGCCGGGCATGCCGATCTTGAGAAGACCGGTACGCTTGGGTGACTGCCCGGTGATGAAGGCCGCGCGCCCAGCGGTGCAGCTCTGCTGGCCATAGGCGTCGGTGAAGCGGATGCCTTCTTCGGCGATGCTGTCGATGTTGGGCGTGGTGTAGCCCATCATGCCGCTGTTGTAGGCGCTGGTGTTAAACCAGCCGATGTCATCGCCCATGATGACCAGGATGTTGGGCTTGTCTGATGACGCCTCGGAGGAGGTTTCTTCTTCGGTAGCGGACGCTGGCTGAATGCTGGCTGCCAGGCCGACCGCAGCAATCGATGCCGCCACGATGCCCTTCCAGGGCGAAGGTATTGCCGACGAATACACTTTCATGATCGTTCCCTTAAATTAAATGATGTCATTGACATGGCATTGATACAGCGGAGTGATGTGTTGGCCTGCTCTCCTTGCTGGTCGACGTACGGCTTGCTGGTCAGGTCCTGACAGCCGGCGCGTGAAGGCCGGCGGTATCGTTGTATTTCCTCCGATTCCCGCCCGCTGGGCTGGAGCCAGGGGGAGGGAAGGCCGAGTCTGCTGGCTCAGCTAAAAGTGTGCCTTGATGGGCATGCAAGACAGCATAGTAAACGATCATTGCTTGTGCATGACCAACTTCCCCGAGCCTGCCCAAATGGTTGTCTCATTTGCTTTGCCATCGTCGACTCGACCGTCAGGGTGCCAGTGACCTCGCCCTCTGTGTCATTGGTCATGGCCCTTGGCACCTTCTCCCTTGGCTGAGTTTGAACCGCTGTTTCTGCCTGGACCCTCCCTCGGGTGGGGCGGACCGCTGAGGACACAAGAGGGAGCAAAAGCTTGCTCCACGACAAATAGGCCCCTCTCATGCCTGAATGTTTGTCCAGTAGTCTAAGTGCGGGCACCTGGCGTAGCCGCACCGAGAGTCACCAGGAGGGTGTCCTTCGAGGGCGAAGGAGAGCGAAGGCAGATGAATATAGGCTTGAACGCTGTGGAAACAATGGCACTGGCGCTGGTCCTGCTGATGGTGGGCATTCAGCTTCGGCGCCGGGTGGAGTGGCTCGAGCGCATGTGCGTACCGACGCCGGTGGTCGGGGGCATCGGCTTCGCCGTGCTGGTATGGCTGCTGCGATCGATGGACGTGCTGACGCTGGATCTGGACACCAGCGTTCAGGATCCGATGATGATCGCCTTCTTCGCCACGGTAGGGCTCGGTGGCAGCCTCTCGGTGCTGGCCAGGGGCGGGCGTTCGCTGGTGATCTTCCTGTTGACCTGCTGGGCCCTGGTACTGGTGCAGAATGGTATCGGTATCGGCGTCGCCTCGATGATCGGGCTCGACCCCCTGATCGGCCTGATGGCGGGCGGGCCTTCGCTGGAAGGCGGCTTTGGCGGTGCGGCGGCCTTCGGGCCAGAGGCGGAAGCGCTCGGTGCCGACGGCGCCCTGACCGCCGCCATGACGGCGGCCACCTACGGTGTCATCACCGGTAGCCTGCTGGGCGCGCCTCTCGCCCGCTGGTTGATCGAGCGGTTCAAGCTTCGCATCGAGGCCGAGGAGGTCGGCGGGCTTGCCGATCTGCACGAGGAGCACCTGAGCGAAGAGGATCAGACGCTGACCCCGCATCGGGTACTGAAGGCTATGGCGGTGGTGGTGCCGGTGATGGTCATCGGCCTGGCCTGTCGCGAACTCATGAAAGAGAAACTCGGCATCGTGCTGCCAAGCTATGTCGGGGCCATGTTCGTGGCCATCGTGTTGCGCAACCTGAACGATCACCTTCGCCTGGTCGAGGTGTCCGAGCGTGCCATCAATCTGATCGGAGAAGTCAGCCTGGCGATCTTCCTGACCATGGCCATGATGAACCTGAAGATCTGGCAGCTGCAGGGCATGGGACTTGGCCTGGCGCTGATCCTGATGATCCAGACGCTGGTGATCATTGCCATCGCGGCGCTGGTGGTCTTTCGTTCGCTCGGCAGCAACTACGACGCCGCCGTACTCTCCGCCGGCTTTATCGGCTTTGGCCTGGGCGCTACGCCCAACGCCTTCGCCAACATGGGCGCCGTCTGCGACCACTACAAGGTGGTATCGAGCAAGGCCTACATCATCGTTCCGCTGTGTGGCGCCGTCTTGATCGACATGGTCTCCGTGCCCGCCATCACCTGGTGTCTCAACGTCTTTGCCTGAGGTCACGCTCGAGCGGTATCACCAGTAGAACCGTTTCATGAATAGATACCGACGCCGCGCCCACCCGGGCGCGGCGTCGGTCGTCCTGGCGAATCATGATGAATGCGGGGGCCTCGAACGGGGCTCGAACGGGGTTTGAATGAGGCAAGGCGACCCGCAGCACGACCTGCAGCACGACCTGCAGCATAGACGCTCGATCTCGGATCCGTTTCCGAGGGAAGATCGCCTTTCGGTGATCTGCTAAGCTCGGCGGCTTGTTGCCCGCCTGTTCGCGTGTCGGAAGGCTCGGGCGGTCTTTTTCTTATTCGCCGCCCGGGCGGCGTTTGTGCCATCAGGATATCGCCGTGCGTGACCAGCCCTCGTTCTCGTCTTCTACCCCCGCCTCGACGCTTGACTCGCCCCTCGACTCGCCCCTTGCTTCAACTCTTTCCACCAATATTGGCCGCATTCCTTCGCTGGACCTTGAGGCCCGCCGCCTGGCCTGTGCTCGTCTCGATAGCCTGACCAAGCCCCCCGGCAGCCTGGGGCGACTCGAGAAGCTGGCAGCTGATCTGGCGGCGATGACCGGCGAGCCGTTACCCCGGGTCGACCCTGCGGCCATCATCGTGTTCGCCGCAGACCACGGGGTGGCCGCGGAAGGCGTGTCGGCCTTTCCTGCCTCGGTCACCGCCCAGATGGTCGCCAACTTCGCCCGTGGGGGCGCCGCCATCAACGTGTTCGCCCGCCAGATCAACGCCCGGCTCGAAGTCGTCGACGTGGGCGTAGCCACGCCCAGCGACCAGGTGCCGGGCGTGCTGCTCGATCGGGTGCGGGCGGGCAGCGGCAATATTGCCTGCGAGGACGCCATGAGTCCCGACGAGGTAAAGGCGGCGCTTGAGGTCGGCACTCGTGCCGTCGAGCGCGCCCGCGCCGCAGGGGCCCGCTGTGTCATCCTGGGGGAGATGGGCATCGCCAACACCACCGCTAGCAGCGCTCTGCTGGCCGCCTTTACCGGTCTTTCCGCCGAGGAGGTGGTGGGGCGTGGCACCGGTATCGACGATGCGCGCCTGGACCACAAGCGCAAGGTCATCGCCAGGGCGCTGGCGCGGGGTGCTGGCGATACCGCCCTCGATACCCTGGCGCGTCTGGGCGGGCTCGAGATCGCCGCCATGGCGGGGGCCTGCCTGGCTGCAGCGGCGGGTCGCACGCCGGTGCTGGTGGACGGTTTTATCGCCACGGTGGCGGCCCTTGCGGCGACTCGGCTGGCGCCTGGCGTGCGCGACTACCTGGTGTTTGGCCATCGCAGCGATGAGGCCGGTCACGGTGAGGCGCTGGCCGCACTCGGCGGTGAGCCGCTGTTGTCACTTGGCCTGCGCCTGGGCGAAGGCAGCGGCGCGGCCCTGGCCTATCCGCTGCTCGCCAGTGCCTGCGCCATGCTCAGCGAGATGGCGACCTTCGCTGACGCCCGGGTCGAGGGTGGCCCGTCGGCATGAGGCGAGCAGACGTCGCGAGAGTAGATGACGACAGCGCGGCCAGGGGGTGGTGGTTTCCATGACGCTGCCGCCACTGAGCCCCGAGTTGCTGGCGTTGGTGCTCGCCGCCCTGGTGCTGGATCTTTGGCTGGGGGATCCACGCTGGCTGCCGCATCCGGTGGTCGGCATGGGCCGACTGATCGGCGCCCTGGAAGCGCGGCTCAACCGTGGCAGGCCGCAGGCGCGTCGAGCCAAGGGCGTGGTGCTCACGCTGGTGGTGGTGGGGCTTGCATGGACGCTGGCCACTCTGGCGATTGGCCTTGCCGGTGTCGTCTCGCCCTGGCTGGCGCTGGTGGTGGAGGGCTTGCTTTTGTGGACCTGCCTTGCCTGCCGGGGCCTGGTGCAGGCGGCCCGTGCGGTGGCCACACCGCTGGCAAGGGGCGATCTGTATCAGGCGCGGCGCGCGGTCTCGGCCATCGTCGGGCGCGATACCCGGGCGCTTGACGAGGCAGGGGTGAGCCGAGCGTGCGTCGAGAGCGTGGCCGAAAATACCGTCGATGGCATCACCGCACCGCTGTTCTGGGCTCTGCTCGGCGGTGCGCCCCTGGCCTTGGCCTACAAGGCCGCCAATACTCTGGATTCCATGGTCGGCCATCGCAGCGATCGCTACCGCGAGTTCGGCTGGGCCTCGGCTCGCTTCGACGATCTGGTCAACCTGCTGCCGGCTCGGCTGACGGCGCTGGCCATGTGGTGTCTTGCTGCGGTGGTTCCGGGGCTGCGCAGGCGCGGCGCCTGGTCGGCGACGTGCCGGCAGGCACCGGCCCACCCCAGTCCCAACGCCGGCTGGCCGGAGGCCATGGTGGCCAATCTGCTCAGCGTCGAGCTGGGCGGGGTAAACCGCTACGGCGATCAGATCAGCGACCGGGCGCGGCTGGGTACGCCCACCGAGACGTTAAAGGCGCGTCACATCGACGCCGCGATTCGCTGTCTCTACGCCGGCACGGCGGGCGTTCTGACACTGCTGGCCTCGATCATCCTGGTGCTGGAGGCCGTGCGATGACATCGACCCACAATCAGCATCTGAGCGACACAAGCGCGAGCCAGACGCCAACACAGGGGCAGGGCTCTTGCTGGCCTGATCACGGCGGCCAGGGCGCGGCGCTGCTCGACAGACTTGGCCTGTCGTCGGTGACACCGACCATGGATGTGAGCGCGAGCCTCAATCCGCTGGGCCCGCCGGCCTGGCTTGCTGATTGGCTCGCCCGCGCCATGAACGAGGTGCGCCACTATCCTGACCCCGAGTATCGGGACGCCGTGGCGGCCCTGGCGGCGTCGCTGGGGATAGCGCCACTGTCGTTGGTGTTGACCAATGGCGGCGCCGAGGCGATCCACCTGGTGGCCCGGGCCTATCGTCGCGCCCGCGCCTTGATCGTCGAGCCGACCTTCGGCGAGTACGCCCGGGCATGCCGACTCAACGACATCGAGATCGAGCGTTTGCAGCTCAGCGGAGATGACTTCCGGCTGGACGTCGAGGCGCTCTCGGCGCGCCTTGCCCCTGTCGATCTGGTGTTTGTGTGTCGCCCCAACAATCCCACCGGCACGCGCCTTCCCAGAAGTGACGTGGAAGCGCTGGTGGCCGCGGCCAGGCGCAGCGACACCCTGGTGGTCATCGACGAAGCCTTCGTCGACTTTGCCGACGATGAAGCCCCGCTCACCGATCTGGTGGAACAGGGCGAGCCGCTGGTGCTGTTGCGCTCGTTGACCAAGTTTTACGCCCTGGCGGGGCTGCGGCTTGGCTATCTGGTGGCGTCCCCGCAGCGCTGTCGGGCGCTGCAACACCATCAGGTGGCCTGGAGCGTCAACGGCCTGGCTGCCGCCGTAGTGCCCGAGCTGCTGGCCGATGGCGACTTTGCGCGTCGCACGCGCGACTGGCTTTACTCCGAGCGCGCCTATCTGACGGCCGGCCTGCGCGATCTGGGCCTGACGGTGGTGGACTCCCAAGCCAATTTCGTGCTGTTCAGGCCGCCGGGCCAGCCGTCGCAGGCCAATGGCGAAGCCTTGTTAGCGTATCTGGCCCGTCATGGCTGTCTGGCTCGCCACACCCACACCTTCAGTGGGTTGGACGGCGCCTGGATTCGCGTGGCGCTGCAGCGCCGAGCCGACAATGATCGCCTGCTCAGATGGCTTGGCGACTGGCTCGGCGACGCCCAGTCTCGTGGAGAGAACCGATGATCGCCTTTGTCAGCGGTGGCGTGCGTTCGGGCAAGAGTCACGTTGCCGAACAGGCGGCACTGGCGCTCCACGCCGACAAGCCCCGGGGGCAGCTCTGGTACCTGGCAACCGCCAGGACCGAGGAGGGCGAGATGGCCACGCGGGTGGCGCGCCACCAGGCCCGGCGTGACAGCCGCTGGCATACGCTGGAGGCACCGCAGGACCTGTTGGTCGCCTGGCGTCAGGTGAGCACAGGCGACACCGTGCTGCTGGATTGCCTGACGCTGTGGTCGAGTCAGCGCCTGTTTGCCGACGGCCTCGAGCGTGACGACCGGCGCGCTGCGGCGAGAGACGCCTTTAACCAACTAGCAGCGCTGCTCGCGGACGCTCGCCGACGTGATATCGCGCTGGTGGTCGTATCCAACGACCTCAACGAGGAATTGCCGCCGAAGGACGCCTTGGTGCGCTGGTACCTGAGCGAGCTCCAGCGTCTGCACCTGCTGTTGGCGCGGTGTGCCGATCGGGTGGTGGAGGTGGTCGCGGGGCAGGCCATCGAGTGGAAGCCGGCGGGGGAACGTCCCGCTGACGTGAGGGCAGGAGCGGGCAACAGGCTGGGTAGAGGAGAGTCGAGTGAGTGATCAAAGGCCGCGAGTGCTGCCGGCACTGGCCGGGCTGGGGCTGGCGATCCAGTTTCTGACCCGGATTCCATTGCCGGTGATGATCGACTGGAACGGCGCCAACCGCCGCTGGGCGGCGCGTTGCTACCCGCTGGTGGGGCTCTTGATCGGCGTGCTGCTGGCCGTGGCCGCCGCGCTGACCTCAGCGCTGCCCACGCCGATCCAGGCACTGGTGCTGCTGACGCTGTGGGTGGCGCTGTCCGGTGGGCTGCACCTGGACGGTGTGATGGACCTGGCCGATGCGCTGGGCAGCAATGCGCCGCTCGAGCGCCGCTGGAAGATCATGAAGGACCCGCAGGTCGGCAGTTTTGGCGTGCTGGCGCTGGTGTTCCTGCTGGCCTGGAAGGCGGTCCTGTTGTGGTGGTGGCTCACGACCGACGGGGCTCTGCTGTGGCTGGTCGTGGTACCCGCCCTGGCCAGAGCCAGCGCGGTGGCGCTGCTGATCGGCGTACCCGCTGCTCGGCCCGAGGGACTCGCCCATAGCTGGCAGCAGGGCCTTGGCTGGCGCGACCTGGTGCTTGCCCTGGTTCCTCTTCTGGTGGTGGTTTCCGCGGGACTGCTGCTGGAGCCGGGCGGGACGAACGTAGCTGGGCTGGTGGGGGTTCTGCTCGCCAGCGGGGGCTTTACCTGGGTCTTCGCCCGGGGGATGATCCGAGCCTTTCACGGCATCAACGGCGATATGCTGGGCAGTGCCATCGAGGGAGGAGAACTATGGCTTCTGATGTGTGTCTCGAGCTGGTGGTGGTTCGCCACGGGCTGACCCAGTGGAACCTGGACAAGCGCTACCAGGGCCAGCGCGATATCGAGCTGTTGATGCCCGACGCCCTGGCCGATATGGATCGGTTGCGCCTGGAACTGGAAGGCGAGCGCTTCGACGCTGTGGTGTCGAGCGACCTGACCCGCTGCCGCCAGACCCTGGCCCATATCGCCGAGGGCCGTGGCTGGCCGGAGCCTCGCCTGGACCAACGCCTGCGCGAGAACGACTTCGGCGAGTTCGAGGGGCGCAACTGGGAAGAGCTCAAGGACGATCCGGTCTACCGGGAGTGGATCGACAGCGCCGGTGAGCTGGCGCCTCCCGGTGGTGAATCCGCCCAGGACCTGCGTGACCGGCTGGCGTTGGCCCTCGGCGCCATCTTCGATGCCGCCGTCGAGGCCGGCCATCGGCGCGTGCTGGTGGTCACCCACGGCGGGGTGATCCGCGAGCTGCGCCGAGAGTTCGAGGGCGTGCCGTTCTGGGAGGGCGTCGTCGGTCAGGCCGCCGGTCGGCGCTGGACACTCATTCGACAGGCAGAGGGCATCACATGCACGTCTTCATCGGCGGTACCGCGTCAGGCAAGCGTCAGCGGGTAGCCGAGCGCTACCCCGAGGCACGCTGGCGCGACGCCGACGAGATGATGAGACGGGTGCCCGGTGCGGGCGCTGGTCCCGCCATCGACGATGGCGACACCCTCGTCATCAGCGGCTGGCTTGCCTGGCTCGAGGCCGAACTAGAGAACGAACTTGAGAACCAACGTGAAAACGAGTCAGCAAGCGCCGACGATGACCGGCTGGGCCGGCGCTGGCGCGAGGCCTTCACTGGCTGGGCCAGTTCGCCGGGACGGCGCGTGCTGGTGCTTGACGAGGTGGGGCGCGGCATCGTCCCGGTGGACCCGGCCCAGCGCCGCCTGCGTGATCTGATGGGCTGGCTGTCCCAGGACGCGGTGCGCCTGGCAAGCCAGGTACACTACGTACGCCATGGCCTGACCATGCGGCTCGATGGGAAGGAGGCTACCGCAGCGGGCCGAGCGGACTGAGCGAACAGACCCGGCATCGAACCAGTCGAACAAGCCGAACGGCGCTTTTCGTTGACGCCCGCTGTGCCGATTGCTAGCTTACGCGCACTCTCAGGTGCCCCGAAACGTGCCAGCATGACCACGGCGTCAGTCCTTTCTGACGCAAGACGCCGTGGCCAGAAGTAGACACGAGGGGTGAAACGGGAAGTCGGTGCCAATCCGACGCTGCCCCCGCAACGGTGATCGAGTCAAGCGCGCTCACCACGCCACTGTGACAGGGTCCTTGACCCCTGATGCGACCGGACCCTGTGTCCCGCTCAGCCAGTCACGGGAAGGCGAACGCGCCGAACCGTCGAAACGCTTCGATGGTTCATCTCGTCAGCCCGGAGACCGGCCTGAAGAGCCATGCCAAGGGGCGGTGGGGTCCCGACGCGCAGCGCTTGCCTGTCAGTTTGGTGTTCTTGACGCTCCCGGGTGTCCTGTCCAGCGTTCTGTGTCCCCTGTTCGCTCCTCGGCCTTCGAGGGTCTACGCCGTGCGGGTGCGCACGGTGCCAAGGGATACACCATGTCGTCTGCTTTCTTCGCCCCTGCTCGTCTTTCTGTTGCCTGCCGCTCCCGTGGCCTGCGTCTGTGCGTCGGCCTTGCCGCCGCCCCCTGGCTACTGGTGAGCCAGGCCAGTGCCCAGCAGTCCGCTTCCTCCGACGTGACGACCGCCGAGCCGTCCTCCGTCGAACAGGTCTCTATCGAGCCCACCACCGAGCCCGCCACCGAACTCGACCCGCTGGTGGTGTCGGCGACGCTTTCGCCGCGTACCGCCAGTCAGTCGCTGTCCTCCGTCAGCGTCATCGATGAAGAGGCGCTAAGGCGCCGCGATCCGGTCAGCATTACCGACGCCCTGCGTGGCCTGCCCGGTGTGGATATTTCCACCAACGGTGGCTTCGGCAAGCAGGCGAGCGTCTATATCCGTGGTACCGGCAGCACCGCCTCGGTGATGATGATCGACGGTATCCGCCTGCGCTCGGCCACCAATGGCGGGCCTGCCTGGCAGTACCTGGAGCCGCGCATGTTCGAGCGTATCGAGGTGGTACGCGGTCCCCGCGGTGCGCTCTACGGCGCCGACGCGGTGGGCGGGGTGGTTCAGCTGTTCACCGACAAGCCCGATGAACAAGGGCCGACGCCCAGCGTGCAGCTCGGTACCGGCTCCTTCAATACCCAGCGGGCCTCAGCCAGTCTGTCGGGCCGCGAGGGCGGTACCTCCTACCAGTTCAGCGCCACCCGCCTGGACAGCGACGGCACCGAGATTCGCGACGGTGGCGAGGACAAGGCCTACGACAACACCTCGGGTCTGGTGAGTCTGTCCCACACCTTCGACAACGGCGCCAACCTCGGGCTGCTGGGACTGCGTGCCCGCGGCAACAACGAATACGAAGGTGGCGACTCCGACTATGTGCAGCAGGTGGCCGGTGTCTACGCCGAGGTGCCGGTGACCGATATCTGGTCGTCGCGTCTTACCCTGAGCGAGGCCCGTGATGAGCTGGAGGACCACTCCGAGCCCAATGACTTTGGGCCTGGAAGCACCACCGAGTTCGACACCGAGACCCATACCGTTCGCTGGGACAATACCCTGCAGCTCGGTGCCCACGAGCTGATCGCCGGCGCCGAGTATCTGGAAGACAAGGTCGACAGCACCACCGAGTACGAAGAGACCAGCCGCGACAACGTGGCGGTGTTTGCCCAGGCACTGATGGACTTCCATCCGCTCTCGTTGCAGGCGGGTCTGCGCCACGACGACAACGAGGCCTACGATGAAGAGGTCACCGGCCACCTGGCGCTGGGCTACGCCCTCGATGATCAGCACACCCTGCGTGCCAGCTACGGTACCGCCTTCCGCGCCCCGACCTTCAATGAGCTGTACTTCCCCGGCTTTGGCAACAGCGATCTTGAGCCCGAGGAGTCCGAAACCTGGGAGCTTGGTCTGCGTGGTCAGTACCAGCGGCTTTACTGGGATCTGGCGCTCTACCAGACCAACGTCGACGACCTGATCGCCAATGAGTCGAGGGATGGCCGCTTTGCCCCCTTCAATGTCGACGAGGCGCGTATTCGTGGGGTCGAACTTGCCACCGGGCTCGAGCTCGACCAGTGGACCCTGGCGGCCAGCGTCGCCTATACCGACCCGGAAGACCGTGACACCGGCAAGCAGCTGATTCGCCGCGCCAGCCAGACCCTGCGCCTGGACGCCGATCGCCAGCTGGGTGACTGGAATCTGGGGGCCTCCTTCGTCGCCCAGGACCACCGCTACAATGACGTCGACAACGACGAACGTCTGGCCGGCTACGGCACCCTGGACCTGCGCGCCGGCTGGGCCTTTGCGCCGGACTGGAAGGCCAACCTTACGCTCGAGAACGTCTTCGATCGCGAGTACGCCACCTCGCGTGCGTCTGCCTTTCAAGGTGGCTGGGACTACGAAAACCCCGGACGTGCCGCCTACCTGAGCGTCGGCTTCAACCTGTGATCATCCGCCGCTCGCTTGTCTCGGCCAGCGCCGGCCTGGTGCTGTCGGCGCTGACCGGTGCCGCCATGGCGTCCTCTTCGCCCGACGGGGACGAGGACATCTGCGTGGTCGATGACACCGAGCGGGAGCTATGCCTGGCGGCGCCGGCAGAGAGTATCGTGGCGCTGTCGCCCAGCGTCACCGAGATGCTGTTCGCGGCGGGGGCCGGCGAGCGGGTGGTGGGGGTAGTCAGCTTCAGCGACTATCCCGAGGCCGCGCGCTCGCTGCCCCAGGTGGGCAGCTACGATCGACTCGACCTCGAGTCGCTGTTGGCGCTTGACCCCGACCTGGTGGTGGCCTGGGCCGGCGGCAATCCCGGCCAGCAGGTTGAGCGCCTGGATGAACTCGGCCTGCCGGTGTTCCGCTCGGACGCCGCCAACTTCGAGCAGATCGCCACGACGCTTGAGCGGTTCGGTCGCCTGGCCGGTTCTGTGGATACCGGCGACACCGCGGCCCGAGAGCTGCGAGAATCGGTAGCGGCCCTCGGCGAGCGCTACGTTGACGCAGCACCGGTCGAGGTCTTCTATCAGGTATGGGAGCAGCCGCTGATGACCGTCAACGGTGAGCACTGGATCAGTCGGGCGCTGTCACTTTGTGGTGGTGTCAATCTATTCGCCGACGAGGCGCCGCTGGTGCCTCGACTGTCGCGGGAGGCGGTGCTGGCCGCGGACCCGGAAGTCATCATCACCGGCGGCATGGGCAAGGCGGACTCCACCTGGCTCGATGCCTGGCGCCAGTGGCCGCAGATGACCGCGGTGGTCCGCGACAACCTCTATTTCATCAACCCCGACCTGGTGCAGCGGGCGACGCCGCGCCTGGTCGAGGGCACCCGAGCCCTGTGCCAACATCTGGATGCTGCCCGTGAACGCCGCTGACTCCAGCGCTATCTTTCGGCCCAGCCGGCGACGTCGTCCGCTGGGCCTGCTGGCGCTGCTCGGTGTGGTGTCGGTGGTGCTGGCCGTGTCGGTGGGCAGCGTCGCGCTGTCACCGATGGAGCTGTGGCTGACGCTGACCGGGCAGGGCAGCCCCCTCCACCAGACCCTGGTGTGGGAGCTGCGCCTGCCTCGTGCGCTGGCCGCCTTCGGTACCGGTGCCTTGCTGGCCCTGGCCGGCGCCCTGATGCAGGTACTGCTGCGCAATCCGCTGGCCGACCCCTATGTGCTCGGGCTCTCCGGCGGGGCCTCGGTGGCGGCGCTGTGTGCCATGCTCGCTGGCCTTGGCGCGGCGCTGGTCTCAGCCTCGGCCTTTGCCGGTGCGCTGGTGTCGATCCTGGTGGTATTCGGCCTGGCCCATGGCAGCGGCAGCTGGTCGCCGGCCCGCCTGCTGCTGACCGGGGTCGTCATGGCCTCCGGCTGGGGCGCGATCATCACCTTCCTGCTGGCGGTCAGCCCGGTAGAAGAGCTGCCGGGCATGCTCTACTGGCTGATGGGCGACATGGCCTACGCCCGCAGTCCCTGGCCGGTACTGGTCATCGCCGCGCTGTCGGCGCTAGTACTGGTGCCACTGGGGCGGACCCTCAATGTGCTTGCCCGGGGTGGCCAGCAGGCGCTGGCGCTGGGCGTGGCGGTGCGTCCGCTGGAATGGGGGCTGTATCTGGCGGCGAGCCTGGCCACCGCCACCGCGGTGACCACCGCCGGATCGGTGGGGTTCGTCGGCCTGATGGTGCCGCATATGCTGCGCCTTCGCCTAGGTGCCGATCAGCGTCTGATCCTGCCGGCCTCGCTGCTGGCCGGTGGCTGCCTGCTGACCCTGGCCGATACCCTGGCGCGGACCCTGATCGCCCCCCAGCAGTTGCCGGTAGGGGTGATCACCGCGCTGATCGGGGTGCCGAGTTTTCTCTACCTGCTGCATCGCAGCCACGGCAAGGGATAGGGGCGTTCATGGCTGTCACACCCGCATCCACCGACCAGGCGCTGCCATCCTGTTCGCTGTCCTGCGAAACGCTGGTGATCGACGTGCCCGGCAGGGCGGACGGTCAGCCGCTGTCGTTTTCCATCGAGCCCGGCAGTCGCTGGGGCATCCTCGGGCCCAACGGCGCCGGCAAGAGCACGCTCCTGCATACCCTGGCCGGGTTAAGGGCGCCGCGCCATGGGCGCTTGAGGCTGGACGGCCGGCCGCTGACCGACTGGCGCCGGCGTGCCGTTGCCCAGCGTCTGGGCGTGGTGTTCCAGGAGCGCCATGACGAGTTTCCGGCCAGCGTGCTGGAAACCGCGCTGATCGGCCGCCATCCCTTCCTCCGGGCCTGGCAGAACGAAAGCGAGGACGACGTCCAGCGCGCCCTGGGGGCGCTTGAACGCCTCGATATCGCTCACCTGGCCCACAGGCCGCTGGCGACCCTGTCCGGCGGCGAACGTCAGCGGGTCAGCCTGGCCACGGTGCTGACCCAGGCGCCGCAGATCTGGCTAGTGGATGAACCGACCAACCACCTCGACCTGCATCATCAGGTGGCGGCCATGGCGCTGCTCGACGAACAGGCAAGCCAGGGTGCCGCCGTGGTGATGTGCCTGCACGATCTCAATCTGGCGGCGCGCTGGTGCGACCATCTGCTGCTTTTGTATCCCGATGGCGCGGCCTGCTGGGGACCACGCGACGATATGCTAGTGACGTCTGCCCTCGAGCGGCTCTACGACCAGCCGCTGAGCGTCGCCGAGGTCGATGGCGCCGCTGTCTTCATGCCGCGGGTGGCCTCGTCGCTTAATCCGCCGCGCCCCACCAAGGAAGTTTCCCATGACCCACACGTCCCCCACGACACAGACTCCGAAGAACGTTGATCCCGAGCGCCACGCCCGGCGCATGGCCGCCAAGCAGCGGATCATGGCCGAGCGCATCGCCAGTGCCGACAAGGAACAGGGCGTGCTGCTGGTGCTGACCGGCCCCGGCAAGGGCAAGAGTTCATCCGGCTTCGGCATGCTGGCCCGTGCACTTGGCCACGACATGAAGGTGGGCGTGGTGCAGTTCATCAAGGGTGCCTTTTCCACCGGGGAGGAGGCCTTCTATCGCCGCCAGCCGGGGGTGGCGTTCCACGTCATGGGCGAGGGCTACACCTGGGACACCCAGGACCGGGAGCGCGATGTCGCCGCCGCCGAAGCCGCCTGGGACAAGGCACGCGAGTTGCTTCAGGATCCCGATATCGCGCTGGTACTGCTCGATGAGCTGAACATCGCCCTGCGCTACGGTTACCTGGATCTCGACCGGGTACTGGACGACCTGCAGGCCAGACCGGCGATGCAGCACGTGGTGGTGACCGGGCGCCACGCGCCCCAGGCGCTGATCGAACTGGCCGATACGGTCACCGAGATGAAGGTGGTCAAGCACGCCTTCAAGGATCAAGGCATCAAGGCCCAGAAGGGTATCGAGCTTTGATCGAACCCCCAGAAGGGTATCGAGCTTTGATCGAGCATTGATCGAACCCCAAAAAGGGTATCGCGTTGCGATCAAGCTTTGATCTAACTCCAGGAAGAGCATCGAGCAGTAAGGGAGCGCTAGCATGGCAACGCTGATGATCCAGGGCACCACCTCGGATGCCGGCAAGTCCACGGTGGTCGCCGGTCTGTGCCGGGTGCTGGCACGGCGCGGGTTCAGCGTGGCCCCGTTCAAGCCCCAGAACATGGCGCTGAACAGTGCCGTCACCGTGGACGGCGGCGAGATCGGTCGCTCCACCGCGCTGCAGGCCCAGGCTGCCCGCGTAGCGCCCCACAGCGACATGAATCCCGTGCTGTTGAAGCCCGAAAGCGACAAGGGCGCCCAGGTCATCCTGGCCGGTCGCGTCCACGGCAGCATGGCCGCGCTGGACTATCACGCCTACAAGACCACCGCCCGACAGACGGTGATGGACTGCCATCGCCGGCTGTCCGAGCGCTTCGACGTGATCATCGCCGAAGGGGCGGGCAGCCCCGCCGAGGTCAACCTGCGCGAAGGCGACATCGCCAACATGGGCTTCGCCGAGGCGGTGGACTGCCCGGTACTGCTGGTCGGTGATATCGACCGAGGCGGCGTCTTTGCCCAGCTATGCGGCACCTTGGCGCTGGTCAGCGCGTCCGAAAACGCGCGGATCAAGGGCTTCGTGATCAACCGCTTTCGCGGCGATATCGGGCTGCTGGAACCGGGGCTTGAGTGGCTGGCCGAGCGCGAGGCGAGGCCGGTGCTCGGTGTGCTTCCCTACCTGCAGGGGCTGTGGCTCGACGCCGAGGACAGCCTGTCGCTGGAGCAGCGGCTTGATCACGCAGGGGGCGACATGCTCAAGGTGGTGGTGCCGGCTCTGCCGCGCATCAGCAACCACACCGACCTCGATCCGCTACGCCTGCATCCTCGCGTCAGCCTGAGCCTGGTCGGCCCCGACCAGCCGATGCCCGATGCCGACGTCATCCTGTTGCCGGGCAGCAAGAACACCCGGGCGGACCTGGCCTGGCTGCGCAGCCAAGGGTGGGATGAGCGTATCCGGCGTCATCTGCGTTACGGCGGGCGGGTGCTGGGTGTCTGCGGCGGTTTTCAGATGCTGGGGGAATGGATCGACGATCCTGACGGCATCGAGGGCGAGCCCGGCGGCGTCGAAGGGCTCGGGTGGCTTGCCATGTCCACCACCATGCGCCCCGATAAGCGCCTGAAACGGGTCAGCGGGCGCATCGACACCGCCGACGGCTGCTGCAGCATCCACGGCTACGAGATTCATCAAGGCGTCAGCCGGGGCGAGGCGCTTTCGCGGCCACTGATGCGCCTCGAAGGACGAGACGAAGGTGCCGTCAGCCAGGATGGCCAGATCATGGGTACCTATCTGCACGGGCTGTTCGACGGCCCCGACGCCTGCGAAGCATTGCTCGCCCGCCTCGGGCTTCCGCCCGAGGACACTCGCCGGGTAGATCTCGACGCCCATCGCGAACGTCAACTCGACCGCCTGGCCGACACCATCGAGCAGCATCTGGATATGGAGATGGTTCTGCGCCTGATCGGTTGAGGAAGATGGTCCGATATCGGCGCGCATCTGAGGCAACCAAGTCTCTGCGCTCGAAGAAGTGACGGCGTATGCCATTTGAGCGCAATGTCTTTGTCAATTGCCCGTTCGATGAGGCGTACTATTATCCGCTATTACGTCCCTTGCTCTTCACCATAATCTACGTTGATTTGCTCACTCAGCAGGCTCGTGGTGTAGTCAAGGACTCTGTCAGGCTGCTCGCGATGGGGCACGTGGCCACACCCCTCCAGCAATACCATCCGTGACGACCCTTGAGGCAGTTGCGCGTAGCGTTTGGGCTGCTGTGGTGAGCCGTATTCGTCCTGGTCACCGTGCAGCGCCAGTACAGGACACCGGACCCGTCTGAGGGTGTCATCCAGGGCCCAGCCCCGAAAGTCGGGGTCCAACCAGGTCTTTACCCAGGCGTCGAGCACCCAACGGGCCTTGTCCCCATGGTACTTCTCCAGGCGCTCGATCTGGCCGGGCAGGTCGAATGTATCGCGGGCCTGTCGGATGCCCGAAAGCGTGCGTTCTTCCACAAAGGCCTGGGCCGCCAGAGTAATCAGCGCCTGGCAATCGTCGAAGTGGGCAGCGATACCGGCGGCCATGCAGCCGCCCACGCTATGGCCCAGAACAACGAAACCCTCGAGCTTTAACGCACGATGAAGCGCGGCAAAGCCCTGGTGCGCTTCGCCGGCGATAAAGGTGTGGGTCAGTCGGTCCGGGTGGCGCGTGGATTGGCCGAAGCCCAGTCGATCGTAAGCGATCACTTCGCGGCCGGTGGTCATGCACAGGGCTTCGGGGAAGTCGCGCCACAGCTCAACGCAGCCCAGCGAGTCATGCAGCAACACGATGGGCGCGCCCTTGGTATCAGGCTCGGGACGCCATCGACGAACAAACAGCGATTGCCAGTCTGTGTCGTGCAGTGATAGCTGAAGGTCAGATACCTGGGGCATGAAGTGGCTCGCTGGCAGCAACGTATCAAGCCCACTCTAGCGAGTGGCCGCTGGCCTGCCAAGCAAGCGCTAGGTTTGGACAGGTTGCTTTCAGGACAGGTCGCTTGTAATACAGGGCCATGCCAGTGTCAGAGCCGCTTCAAGGATACGCCTTGGCAAGTTACGTCTTGTCGGCAAAGCGTTCGGGGTCATCGGAAATGACGGTGGTCACGCCCCATTTCCAGTACTTGGCGAAGGCCACCGGATCATTGGCGGTATAGCACAGCAGCGGTGTGCCGCTCTGGGTAACCTCCCGAGCCCGCTCTTCCTTCAGCTTCTTCCAGTCGCAGTGCAGACTGTAGGCCTGCACCGCTTCCATGTCGTGCCGCCAGTTCTTGCCGATCTTGTCGACCAGCACCCCAAGGGCGAGCTGGTCTGGCGTGGCGATGCTGCGCGCGTGATCGAGGGCCGCCGGGCTGAAGGAAGATACCAGTCGACGTTCGAACGGCAGCGCTTCCAGCAGACGCGGGATCACCGATTCGGCCAGCGCTTCGGGGTCGCGTCCCCTGGTCACCTTGAGTTCCAGGTTGACCGCCATACCGCGTCGATCGATCAGATTGAGCATGTCGTCGAGTGTCGCCATGCGCTCACCGCGAAAGCGCTCGGCGTACCAGGCGCCGACGTCGTATTCCCTGGCCTGTTCCAGACGCAGCTTGCTTAACTTGCCGCGCCCGTTGGAGCAGCGCCGCATGCCGGGGTCGTGCCAGATCACCGGGGTACCATCACCCAGCAATTGCACATCGAGCT
Organism: Halomonas sp. H10-59; assembly: GCF_040070555.1. Taxonomy (NCBI): domain Bacteria; kingdom Pseudomonadati; phylum Pseudomonadota; class Gammaproteobacteria; order Oceanospirillales; family Halomonadaceae; genus Halomonas; species Halomonas sp. H10-59. The sequence continues at coordinate 3,020,687 of NZ_CP098828.1, read as the reverse complement.
CGACCCAGGTGATACCGGCTTCCCAGGCAAGCTGGACGGCACTCAGGGTATTTTCCGGTGCATGGGCCGACAGGCCGCGATGCGCCATCAGGCGGGGCAGGTCGATAAGGGGCGTGCGAGATGTCGTCATGGGCTCTCCTTGGCTTGGCGTCACAACATGGCACCGGCTTTCGTCATCATCGGACATGACCGTCCTGCTAGCCAGAGGCTGCACGCCTCCATGTTGGGCCACAAAGATGACCGAACGGCGACGACATGAACACCCCGTCTGTCGCAGCGGTACGCCGAGGGCGGTGTCGCTGCCTGGAATATGCTAGTCTCGCCGGTTTCGACAAGTGGGTCAGCGCCGGTCGGCGCCAGCAATTAGAGGTCAGTGATGAAGGTCGTCAAAATCAACGAGCCCCAGCAGCGGGAAGCCTGCCTGGCACGCCTTTGTGCGGAAGCCTACGGTCATCAGGCGGGTATCGCCCCCCTGGTCACCTTCGCCGGCGTCATCGGGGTGCTGTTCAAGCAGGAAGCCGCCCGGCTTCTCGCGCTGGTGGACGATCAGTCCCGTCCCATCGCGCTGGCCCTGCTGGTCAGCGACGAAGCCGGTACCAGCATGAATGTGGCCCAGTTGACGTCGCTGGATCCTGACGCCGAAAGTGCGGTCGACGGCGGCAACAAGACCAGCGCGGAAAGCGAGAGCCAGGGCGAGGCGCAAAAGCCGGCCGGCAAGGGCAAGCTGAATCCCGCCCTTCGCCTGGTGGCGGAACTGGCGCTGCGGGCGCCGCTGCGGGTGGACGTGGTCAGCGATGCCCAGAAGGCCGAGTTTAGCGCCGCCGGTATCCAGCGCTGGATCAAGGGCCCGGGCGAGCTGCAGATCGGTCTGGGACCCAAGCATACGGCCACCAGCCTCGACAATCTGCCGCGTACCCTGACCGTGGACGAAGCCTCGGTGGTGGCCAACTTCAAGCAGGACAAGGCGTTGTTCGAAGATTACAAGAACCGCTTCGTCAGAGGCCTGGAGTCCTTCCCGCGGACGTTGTGATCAGCGACGGAAGGGCACCTGTTGGGTCCTTCCCGCGGACGCTATGAACTAGTAGAAGTGGTAGCAACAACGAAGCCCCGGCCCTTACCTCTTTTGGAGGCGAGGGCCGGGGCTTCGTCGTTGGGCAAAGGGTCGGCGCTTGCCGGGCCGAGGTGGTTGTTGATCCGCTCGCGGGCAGCAAGAACGGAGGTGGCCCGGGTCACGCCGTCAGGGATCGATGCCCGTCGATCCGTGCAGTTGTCTAGGCGCTGTCCGAAAAGTCGACGAGCGAAGGTTAGACAAGGCAAAAATCGGTGAGAAAGCGCAGTTTACGGGGTGTAAATGAGCATTTTGATCCGATTTTTAACGCCGTATTACCGAGCGCAGGCACTTTTCAGACAAGCCCTAGCCCTCGCTGGTGAGGCTGAACGATCCCTTCATCATCGAGGAGTGGCCGGGGAAGGAGCAGAAGAAGGTCAGATCCTGGTCGGCGAGTCCTTCGGTGTCGAAGGTGATGCTGGTGGATTCGCCGCCGCCGATGATGTCGGTGGCGGCCAGGATGCGGTCATCCTCCGGTAGGTAGTTGCTGTCGAGTCCCGCCTGCATGCCGGCGGAGGCAATCTCCTGATAGGCGTCGGTAGGGGCCAGCACCCAGTTGTGTCCCATCACGTCTTTCGCCATGGAGCCCGAGTGGGTCAACGTCAGACTGACGGTCTCGCAGCTGGCGGGTACGCTCAGCTCGCTCTTGTCGTACTGCATCTGGTCATTGGAATCGATGGTCAGCCGGCACTCTTCGGCGACGTTGTCCGAGGCGTCGTCATCCGCCATCGCCACGGCAGAGAATAGCGGCACGGCGGTGATCGCGAGGATGGAGGCGGAGGAAAGCAGGGCATGTTTCATGACAGCGTCCTTTTCGTTGCTGGATGAGGTGGGTGCAGGGTTTGCCACGACCGTTCACGGCGTTCAGCAAGGGGAAACGCGGTGCACCACACAAGATGTATCCATGTTTATATGTTAACTGTATACAGTTGATGAGTCTCGTAGACATCAATGGAGCTGTCAAGCGCCGACAGTGATCCCGTGGCCACGGCTGTGCCGACGGCAAATCCAGTTTGGACTTGACCGAGGTCGAGCAGAGCGCTTGACTGGGCGTACATACCCGTTAGCAGCGTAAGGAAGCCTTTCATGGCCAAGCGGATTCAATTCGCACGCACCGGCGATTCCGAGGTGCTGGAACTCGTCGATACACCGGCGGCCGAGCCGGGCCCCGGCGAGGTACGCGTCGCCAATGAGGCGGTGGGCCTCAACTTCATCGATATCTACTTCCGCACCGGTCTGTATCCGGCGCCGTCCCTGCCGTCGGGCCTGGGAACCGAAGGCGCTGGCGTGGTCGACGCCGTGGGCGAGGGGGTCGAGCATCTGCAGGTAGGCGACCGCGTGGCCTACGCTCAGGGGCCCCTGGGTGCCTACGCCGAACTGCACACCCTGCCGGCGGACAAGGTGGTGGCGCTGCCCGAGGGGATCAGTTGCGAGACCGCAGCGGGGGCCATGCTCAAGGGGCTGACGGTGCAGTACCTGCTGCGTCAGACCTACCCGCTGCAGGGCGGCGAGACCATCCTGTTCCACGCCGCTGCCGGTGGGGTGGGGTCGATTGCCTGTCAGTGGGCCAAGGCCCTGGGCGTCAAGCTGATCGGTACGGTCAGCTCCGTCGAGAAGGCAGAGCTTGCCAAGCGCAATGGCGCCTGGGCGACCATCGACTACACCAAGGAAGACGTGGTCGAGAGGGTGCGCGAGCTGACCGGTGGCGAGATGGTCGACGTGGTCTACGACAGCGTCGGCAAGGACACCTGGGAGACCTCGCTGGACTGCCTGAAGCCGCGCGGCCTGATGGTCAGCTTCGGCAACGCCTCCGGACCGGTCGAGGGGGTCAACATCGGCATCCTCAACCAGAAGGGCGCGCTCTACGTCACTCGGCCGAGCCTCAACGGCTACGCCGACAGCCCGGAGCGGCTGCAGGACATGGCCGACGAGCTGTTCGACATGATCGAGAGCGGCAAGGTAAAGATCGACGTGGCCCAGCGCTTCGCCCTGGCGGAGGCCGGCAAGGCCCAGGACGCCTTGGCGTCACGCAAGACCACCGGGTCTACCGTGCTGCTGCCCTGAGCGATCGATCGCCGATCCCTATCTTCTTGATCGAACTTGTCCTCCGGACAGAGCGGGCCCGCCAAGTTGGCGGGCCCGCTTGCATTTCAGGGAGGCGTCGGCCTGACGGCGGAGTGGCTTGCGTACCGGCTGCCCTGCTCGCCGTCGGTTCTGCTTGGCGCTACAGCGACGCCCCCAGCTCGCGAATCATCTTCTCGCGCCGCTTGAGGGCGGCCAGTCCCTCGTCGCCCAGGCGATCGGCCACCTCGGTCAGCAGGCCCTGGGCCAGCAGGAAGAAGGCACCCATGGCGTTGGAGAAGAACAGGCTGTCGGTAGGCACCAGGAAACGGTATTCGGCGACCCGGGCAAGCGTAGACGACTCGCTGTCGGTCAGGGCGACCACCCGAATCCCCGCCCGCGCCGCCACCCGTGCGGTTTCTAGCACGCTGGTGGTGTAGGGAAAGCAGCTGATCACCACCAGCAGGTCCCCTTCATCCAGTTGCGCCAGGGCATCGGCCACCCCCTGGTGTCCCGCATCCAGCTCTCCGGTATCGGCACGCAGCATGCCAAGCCCATAGGCTATGAACTGCGCCAGCGACGCAAACTGGCGTTGCCCGTGGACCCTGACCCGACGGGCGAGGGCCAGCAGCTCGACCACCCGGTCGTAGTCATCGGCGTCGAGTCGCTCGAGCAGGCCGGCGAAGTTGGCGCTCTCCTGGCGTCCGAGCCGGGCCAGCCGCGCGACACCCTGGCCCTGGTCGCGATCGGTCGACAGCCTCGAGGCCAGGTCGCTGTAGAAGTGCTCGCCGCCGTCGGCCAGATCCCGCCGAAACACCGCCTGCAGCTCGCCGAAGCCGTCGAAGCCCAGGCGCTGGGCCAGCCGGGTCAAGGTCGAGGGGTTCACCTCGAGCCGCCCGGCCAGCTCGCTGATCGAGGCCACCGCACTCGCCTGCGGCGACTCCAGCAGTGCCATCAGCACCCGCAACGATCGTTTGCCCAGACGAACCTCGCCGTCACCGGCCTGGATCTGCGCTGCCAGCTCCTGCAAGTCGCCGAGGGTGCTCGATTCGCCGAGGCGAACAGGGCGGTCCTGAGCGCTCCGCTCGGTCGGTGGCTTGGTGGCGGGCTTCGAGTCGCGAGAGGGCATGGCGTCTCCTTGAATGACGAGCGGGCCAGTGTGCCAGCTTGGCGGGCGTCTGTCCGGTGAGGCGTAGACTCAACTTGCAAATATGCATTGTGCAAAAATAGAATGCATTTAATATTTGCATTTATGCGATGTTGTATCTACCTGCTGGAGGTTCCATGAGCCGCGTCTTTCACCGCCACCTCAAGGCGTCCTATCCCACCGCGGTGGCAGGCGATGGGCCCTATCTGATCGATGCCGCAGGCAAGCGCTACCTCGATGCCTGTGGCGGCGCGGCGGTGTCCTGCCTGGGGCATAGCGATCCCGAGGTGCAGGCCGCTATCAGCGAACAGGTCAAGTGCATGGCCTACGCCCATTCAAGCTTCTTTACCTCGGAGCCGATGGAGGCGCTGGCCGACTTTCTGGTCGATCGTGCGCCCCAGGGCATCGGCAGCGTCTACTTCGTCTCCGGCGGTTCCGAAGCGGTGGAAGCGGCGCTGAAGATGGCGCGCCAGTACTTTCTCGAGATCGGCCAGCCAGAGCGCACCCAGGTCATCGCCCGGCGCCAGAGCTACCACGGCAATACCCTGGGGGCGCTGGCCACCGGCGGAAACGCCTGGCGTCGGCGGCCCTTCGAACCGCTGCTGGCTGACACCACCCACGTCAGCCCCTGTTACGCCTACCGCGGCCAGCGCGCCGACGAAAGCGCCGAAGCCTACGGCGAGCGACTCGCGGTGGAACTCGAGGACACCATCGAGCGGCTGGGGCCGCGCCGGGTCATGGCCTTTGTCGCCGAGCCGGTGGTTGGGGCGACCCTTGGCGCGGTGCCGGCGGTGCCCGGATACTTTCGGCGGGTGCGCGAGATCTGCGATCGTCACGGCATCCTGCTGATTCTCGATGAGGTGATGTGCGGCATGGGGCGCACCGGTCGCCTGTTTGCCTGCGAGCAGGAAGGCGTCAGCCCCGACCTTCTGACCGTGGCCAAGGGCCTGGGCGGGGGCTACCAGCCCATCGGCGCCACCCTGGCCAGTGCGCGTATCCGCGACACCATTGCCGAGGGCACCGGCTTCTTCCAGCATGGCCACACCTATATCGGCCACGCCACCGCCTGCGCCGCGGCGCTGGCGGTGCAGCGCGCGGTAGAGGAGCGCGGCCTGCTTGAGCAGGTGCGGGCCAGGGGCGAGGCGCTGCGTGCTCGCCTCGAGCAGCGCTTTGGCAACCACCCGCACGTCGGCGATATTCGCGGACGCGGGCTGTTTCTGGGACTCGAGCTGGTGGCGGACCGGGCCAGCAAGGAGCCCTTCGATCCCGACCAGCGCCTCAACGCCGCGGTCAAGGCCGCCGCCATGGACCAGGGGCTGATGTGTTATCCCGCCGGCGGTACCCTGGACGGACGCCGTGGAGACCATGTGCTGCTGGCGCCGCCCTATATCGTCGAGGAATATCATCTCGACGAGATCGTCGACAAGCTCGACGCCGCCTTGCAGCAGGCGCTTGGCCAGGTGGGCCATTGAGTCCGTGCCTGGCGCTTCGGCCCGCACAACACCACTGACACACCAGGCCCGCCAAGGGGCGGGCTTGCTACCTTTTTTCCCACGTACAGGATGACAGCATGACCCTTCGTTCCCGCTTGCCCGAGCTTGACGACGCCACCATGAGCGCGGAGCAGCGCCGGGTGCTCGACGATATTCTCAGCGGCCCCCGCGGCAACCTCGATGGTCCTTTCCTGGCCTGGGTGCACAGCCCACAGCTTGCCGACCATGCCCAGCGCCTGGGCGCCTTCTGTCGCTACCATACCTCGCTTCCGCTGCGCCTCACCGAGCTTGCCATCCTGACCACCGCGGCCTGGTGGAAGTCCCAGGCGGAGTGGCAGATCCACGCCCCCATCGCCCTCAAGGCCGGCCTGTCCGAGTCGGTGGTCGAGGCCTTGCGAGAAGGCCGTCAACCGACCTTCGAGCGCAGCGACGAAGTCATCGTCCATCGCCTGGCCAGCGTGCTGTATCAGCACCGTCGCGTCGATCAGGCCACCTACGACAGGGCAGTGGAGGCCTTCGGCGAGGAGGCCGTGGTGGAACTGGTCGGGGTGCTTGGCTACTACGCCCTTGTGGCGATGACGCTGAACGTGTTCGAGGTCCGTCGCGGCGATGAACCGCTGCCCTTTGACGAACCCTAACCCTTTGACGAACCCTAACCCTTTGCCGAACCCCAGCTCGTTGACGAAGCCTGCCCTTCGTCGAACCCTCCTAGGCGCGCTGACAAGGTGTTTTAGGCTACGCTGAATCAGCGGTACCCTGGCGCTTTCTCGGTGACGCTTTCGCGACCTCCAGCACTCTGCAATCGCCCGTCAGGGCGCCGCCCAGGGAGGGGCCGGCATGGACGACAGTCTTCTGGTATTTATCGTGCTCGGGCTGACGCTGGCGGCGTTCGTCTGGGGGCGGTTTCGTTTCGATCTGGTGGCGCTGGCCTCCCTGCTGGCCTCGGTGGTGCTGGGGCTGGTGCCGGCCGACCAGGCCTTTTCCGGTTTTGGCCATCCGGCGGTGATCACCGTGGTGGCGGTGCTGGTGCTGTCCCGTGGCTTCGAGCGGGCCGGGGTGGTGGACGTGATCGCCGCCCAGGTGCTCAAGGTCGGCGACAGGCTCCTGTACCAGCTATTGGCGCTGACCGGCCTTGTCACCGTGCTGTCGGGCTTCATGAACAACGTGGGGGCGCTGGCGTTGCTGCTGCCGGTGGCCCTGCGGATGTCGCGCGAACACGATACCTCGCCGTCGATCCTGCTGATGCCGCTGGCCTTCGGCTCGCTGCTGGGTGGCCTCACCACCCTGATCGGCACCCCGCCCAACATCATCATCTCGAGCTACCGCGCCAGCGTCGCCGGCGAGCGCTTCAGCATGTTCGACTTCTTCCCGGTAGGCGGCGCCGTGGCAGTCGCCGGGGTTGCCTTTATCGTGCTGCTGGGCTGGCGCCTGGTGCCAAGGCGCACCGGCCAGGCCAGCCGCGACGCCATGTTCGATACCGCCCACTATCTGGTGGAGGTACGGGTCGACGCCGATGCCCAGGCCCTGGGCTGGTCGCTGCACAAGCTCAGGCGCAAGCTCGACGACAACGTTCCCGTGCTGGCGCTGGTGCGGGGCGGTCATCGCTACGCCGGTCACTCTTTCTATGGGGTGCTCAAGGAGGGCGACATCCTGCTGCTGGAGGCCGGCCCCGAGGAGCTGAAGGCGCTGGAGGATCGTGCCGGACTGCGGGTCGGTCTGGCACCCGAGGAGGCGCCGGATCCTGATGCCGAGCCTACCGATACCGAGCAGAGCAACACCGAGCAGAGCAACACCGAGAAGACCGACAGCAATGACCAAGTGCGGTCCTCGGGCAACGCAGCAGCCGCATCGACATCGGCCCAGCCGTTGAACGCAGACGGCAACGCCGGGTCCGCTTCGCTGGCCCAGCGTACCCGCCAACTGGTCGACGAGGACGAGCAGGCGCGAGAGCGCCGCATCACCCTGGACGAGACCCGAGAGGCGGCGCGGGGCACCGAGGACGGCGACGAGCGCCAGGACGACAAGGCCCCCGAAGACCTGCACCTGATCGAGGCGGTGGTGCGCAACGACGCCGCCATCAGTGGCCGCACCGCCGCCGAGCTGCGCCTGCACCATCAGTACGGCCTGCACCTGGTGGCGGTGGCCCGTGACGGTGGGCGCCTCAAGCAGCGCCTGCGCGATATTCGTTTTCGGCCCGGCGACGTGCTGCTGCTGCAGGGCGATCCCGAAGGGCTGGGCGAGAGCCTGACGGTGCTTGGCTGCCTGCCGCTGGCAGACCGGCGCCTGACCCTCGGCCAGCCGCGCCAGCTTGCGCTGTCGGTGGGCATCTTTGCCGTCGCCATCACGGCCATGCTGTTCGATCTGCTGCCGGCGGCGGTGGCCCTGTCGCTGGCCGCGCTGGTCACCCTGCTGGTGGGGGTGCTGCCGCTGCGTGAAGGCTATCGCGCCATCGACGGCCCAGTGGTGGTGTTGCTGGGGGCGATGATTCCGGTGGGGCAGTCGCTGGAGTCCAGCGGCGGGGCCGGCCTGATCGCCGATGCCATGCTCGGGCTTGGCAGCCAGTGGCCGCCCATCCTGGTGCTGGCGGGGCTCTTCATGGTCAGCACCTTGCTGTCCAACGTCATCAACAATGCGGCGGCGGCGCTGTTGATGGCGCCCATCGCGGCGAGTCTCGCCAGCGGTTTCGAGCTGTCGCTGGACCCCTTCCTGATGGTGGTGGCGATCAGCGCCTCCTGCGCCTTTCTGACGCCCATCGGCCACCAGTCCAACACCCTGGTGATGGGCCCCGCGGGCTATCACTTCAGCGACTACTGGCGCCTTGGCCTGCCGCTGACCCTGGTGGTGATGGTGGTCGCCATTCCGCTGATCATGCTGGTCTGGCCGCTGCAATAACGGCCAAGGAAAACGCCCGGGCTTGGCCCGGGCGTCGTGGTGGTGCGCGAAACGTCGGCGTTACGCGGTGACGTTGTGGTGGTTCATCTTTTCCTTGTCGGTGACGAAGGCGTCGAAGGCGAAGTCGTCCACGCTCAGCATGTCGAGCACCTCGGCCTCGCGCTTGCGCATGAAGTCGGCATCCTCCTCGCTGATCAGACCTTCCTCGAGCGCGGCTTCCAGGCGTTCTTCCGGGTGCAGCGCCTGCACCGGCAGCTTGCCCTTGGAGTACGCCTTGTTGATCTGGCGATAGAGCACCTCGGCGCGGTCCTGGGTTTCCAGCAGGGCGTTGTAGCGCGCCACCGGGTTGTCCTGGACCTGGTCGTTGCTGTCCCAGGCGCCGACCAAGAGCTTCTTGCGCAGGGCGCTGTCGGTGGACACCGCACGGGCGATGGACCGGGCCAGGTCGTCGTGGGGGCGTGCCCAGCGGCGGCCCAGCGGCATCACCAGCACCTTCAGGGTCTTGCCCAGCGCCCGGTTGGGCAGGTTGTCGAAGACCTCGACGAAGGCGGTCTCGGCGCGATTGAGCAGGAAGCGGCAGGCGTAGTGCATCAGTTCCGCCTCGCCCTCGACCTTGTCACCCTCGTGCCACTGCTTGATCACCATGCTCACCAGATAGAGGTTGGAGAGCACGTCACCCAGACGCGCCGAGAGCATCTCGCGCTGTTTGAGCTCGGCGCCCAGGCTCGCCATGGCGGCGTCGGCGCACAGGCTGAAGCCGGCAGACAGACGGGCCACGTCCTGGGCGTAGGGGCGGGCGACCTCGTCGAAGGGGCAGGACGGCTTGCCGATGCCCAGGCCCATGGTGAGGGCGCGGGCGGCGTTGCCGAAGATCAGCCCGGCATGGCGGAAGAACGCCCGGTCGAAGGCCTTGGCGTCATCGGCGTCCTTGGCCGCCAGTTCCTCCAGCACGTAGGGATGACAGCGGATCGCGCCTTGACCGAACACCATCAGGTTGCGGGTCATGATATTGGCGCCTTCCACGGTGATCGCCACCGGGTTGGCACTGTAGCCGATGCCCAGGTAGTTGCGCGGGCCCAGGGTCACTGCCTTGCCGCCGTGGATGTCCATGGCGTCGGCCAGGATGTCACGCTGGAACTCGGTCAGCTGGCTCTTGAGGATGGTCGATGGCACCGCCGGCGCCTGGCCGTGGTCGATGGTGTTGGCGGTCTGGTAGACCGCCGCCTGGGCGATGTAGGCCTTGGCGGTAAGACGTGCCAGCGGCTCCTGAATGCCCTCCATCTCGGCCACCGGCACATTGAACTGGCGACGGATGCGGGCGAAGCCGCCGGCCCAGCCGATGGCGTAGCGGCCGGTGCCGGTAGCGCCGGAGGGCAGAGTGATGCAGCGGCCGACCGACAGGCACTCGATCAGCATGCGCCAGCCTTCGCCGGCCATCTCGGGGCCACCGATGATGGTGTCCAGCGGCACGAACACGTCCTTGCCACGAATCGGACCGTTCATGAAGGGGCTGCCGATGGGGTGGTGGCGACGGCCGATTTCCATGCCGTCGGTGTCACGCGGGACCAGCGCGCAGGTGATGCCGAGGTCCTCGGTGTCGCCCAGCAGGTGGTCCGGGTCGAACATGCGGAAGGCCAGGCCGACCACGGTGGCGATGGGCGCCAGGGTGATCCAGCGCTTGTTGAAGGTCAGACGCAGGCCCAGCACTTCCTTGCCGTCGATTTCCTGCTTGCACACGATGCCTACGTCCGGCAGCGAAGTGGCGTCGGAGCCGGCGCGGGGGCCGGTCAGGCCGAAGCAGGGGATCTCGCGGCCGTCGGCCAGGCGTGGCAGGTAGTGGTCCTTCTGCTCCTGGGTGCCGTACTTGAGCAGCAGCTCGCCCGGACCCAGCGAGTTGGGGACACCCACGGTGGACATCAGGGTCTCGTTGACCGCGAGCTTCTGCAGCACCGCCGACTGGGCCTTGGCCGAGAAGCCGAGACCGCCGTACTCCTTGGGAATGATCATGCCGAAGAAGCGTTCCTTCTTCAGGTAGTCCCACAGCTCCGGCGGCAGGTCGGCGCGCTCGCGGGCGATGTCCCAGGCGTTGCACATGCCGGCGGCCACGGTGCACTGATGGTCGATGAAGGCGCGTTCCTCGTCGCTGAGGCCGTCATCCTTGAAGTCGAGCAGGCGCTGCCAGTCAGGACGGCCGGAGAACAGCTCACCGTCCCAGGCCACGCTGCCGGCCTCAAGCGCAGTACGCTCGGTATCCGATACGCGGGGGGCGACCTTCTTGAACATGGCGAACAGACGCGGCGACAGCCAGCCATGGCGCAGCGCCGGCAGGCCGCAGACGGCGATGACGGCGGCGGTGATCAGCAGCAGTACGCCGACGAATTCGGCGTCGAGGACCAGGCCCGCGACCCCGAGAATGGCGGGCAGGGCGGCGGCAGGCGCGGCCCCGGCCTCGCGGCGGGCGATGGCGATTAGGCCAACGACCGCAAAGATGAGCAGGAGCAGGCTGAGCATGGGCGGTTCTCCTTGGAGAGCGATGAGAGGAAGTGTGGTTGTAATAAAACGCCTGTTTGAATTCTTGCAGATTAGCCCATCGCCTGACAACCGGCCATCGAAAACCTTGCCTCTTGCACCATGGTCGAACTAGAGGTCTCTTAGCTGCACAAAAAAGGCCCCGTAAAAGTCACGGGGCCAGGTCGATGTCGTCTAAATCGTGTCGCCGCCAGCGGCAGCTTTTCCGGCGTCAGCCAGGCTGCGCTGTGCTATCAGCACCAGTACCAGTACCAGCACCAGCATCGGCGCGCGCGGAGAGGCGCCGCTCGCTTTGGGTCGGATGGGCCTCCTCGAGCCGCCGCTGCGGCGGCTTCTGGGCCGGGGCGCCATTGGCCACGTAGTAGGGCGCCTGGCTCGGCGGCAGCGGCTCGCGGCCACGGATCTTGTCGGCCATGCGCTCGGCCAGCATGATCGTCGGCGCGTTGAGGTTGCCTGTGGGAATCACCGGGAACAGCGAGGCGTCGACCACCCGCAGGCTTTCTACCCCGTGCACGCGTCCGGCGCCGTCGACCACGCAGTCGTCACCGTCGCCCATGCGGCAGGTGCCACAGGGGTGATAGGCGGTCTCGGCGTGGCGGCGCACGAAGGCGTCGAGCTCATCGTCGCTCTGCACGTCCGGCCCCGGCGAGATCTCGCGGCCGCGGAACTCGTCCATGGCCGGCTGGGCGATGATCTCGCGGGTCAGGCGAATGGCGTCGCGGAACTCTTCCCAGTCCTTTTCGGTGGACATGTAGTTGAAAAGGATCGAGGGCGCGGCCTTGGGATCGACCGAGGTCAGGCGCACGCGGCCTTCGCTCTGGGAGCGCATCGAGCCGACGTGGGCCTGGAAGCCATGGGCCTGCACCGCGCTCTTGCCGTTGTAGCTGATGGCGATCGGCAGGAAGTGGTACTGCAGGTTCGGCCAGGCTTCCTCTTCGCTGGTGCGGATGAAACCGGCGGCCTCGAACTGGTTGCTGGCGCCCACGCCGCTGCCCTTGAACAGCCACTCGCCGCCGATCGCCGGCTGGTTGTACCACTTCAGCGCCGGGTACAGCGAGATCGGTTTCTTGCACTCGTACTGGATGTACATCTCCAGGTGGTCCTGCAGATGGGCTCCGACGTTGTCGTTGACGTGGACCGCCTCGATGCCGAGCTCCGCCAGCAGGTCCGCCGGGCCGATGCCCGAGCGCTGCAGAATCTGCGGCGAGGCGATGGCGCCGGCGCACAGCAGCACCTCGCGACGGGTGCGCACCTCCTGGGTCTGGCCCTTGCGCTGATAGCGCACGCCCACCGCACGCTTGCCCTCGAACAGGATGACGTCGGTGGTGGCTCGGGTCTCGATGGTCAGGTTGGGGCGCTTCCTGGCCTCGTCCAGATAGCCACGCGCGGTGGAGGCGCGGCGTCCCTGGGGCGTGACGAAGCGGTCCATGGGGCCGAAGCCTTCCTGCTGGTAGCCGTTGACGTCCTCGGTGGCCGGGTAGCCCGCCTGCTGTCCCGCCTCGATAAAGGCGTGGTAGAGCGGGTTGTTGCCGGGCTTCGGGGTGGCCACGCACACCGGGCCATCGCCGCCATGGTAGTCATTGGGACCGATATCGCGGGTCTCGGCCTTCCTGAAGTAGGGCAGGCAGTTGGCGTAGTGCCAATCCTCGAGCCCGTCGCGCTTGGCCCAGCCGTCATAGTCCAGGGCGTTGCCACGGATGTAGCACATGCCGTTGATCAGCGAAGAGCCGCCAAGGCCCTTGCCGCGACCGCACTCCATGCGGCGATTGTCCATGTGCGGCTCGGGGTCCGTCTCGAAGGCCCAGTTGTAGCGCTTGCCCTGCAACGGATAGGCCAGCGCTGCCGGCATCTGGGTGCGGAAGTCGAAGCGGTGGTCCTTGCCGCCGGCTTCCAGCAGCAGGACCTGGACGTCCGGGTCCTCGGTCAGACGAGTGGCGAGGACGTTGCCGGCGGAGCCGGCGCCGATGATGACGTAGTCGAATTCACGGAGCTGTGACATGTGACGCCTCCCTGAAGGCAATGGGGTGACCGGGTCAGGCGTGACGCGGTGTTCGAGTGCTGTCGCGACGGGCCGGCCTTAGAAGACCGACTCGAAGGGGCCCATTTCGACCTGGACCGACTTGGTCTGGGTGTAGTGGGCCAGGGTCTCGATGCCGTTCTCGCGGCCGACGCCGGACTGCTTGTAGCCACCCACCGGCATTTCGGCCGGGGACTCGCCCCAGGTGTTGATCCAGCAGATGCCGGCTTCCAGGCGATGGATCAGGCGATGCGCACGGTTGAGGCTCTCGGTGAAGACGCCGGCGGCCAGGCCATAGGTGGTGGCGTTGGCGCGCTCGAGCACCTCCTCGTCAGAGTCGAAGCCGAGCACCGACATCACCGGGCCGAAGATCTCTTCGCGCACGATGCGCATGTCATCGGTGCAGTCGGTGAACACCGTGGGGGCCGCCCAGGCGCCCTTGGCCCAGTCGCCCTGGTCCCAGGCGTCGCCGCCGGCCAGTACCCGGGCGCCTTGCTGCTTGCCCAGCTCGATGTAGGACAGCACCTTCTCCTGGTGTTCGAAGCTGACCAGCGGACCGAAGTTGACCGAGGGGTCCATCGGGTCGCCGGCCTTGATGCGCGCCACGCGCTCCTCGAGCAGTGCCTCGAAGTCGTCCTTGACGGCGTTGTCGACGAACACCCGGGTGCCGTTGGTGCAGATCTGGCCGCTGGAGTAGAAGTTGGCCATCATCGCCGCGTCGGCGGCACGGACCAGGTCGGCGTCACGGCAGACGATCAGCGGCGACTTGCCGCCAAGCTCCATGGTGACGTCCTTGAGGCTGGAGGCGGCGGAGGCCGACATCACCTTCTTGCCGGTGCCCACCTCGCCGGTGAACGAGACCTTGGCGATGTCCGGGTGCCCGGTGATCGCCTGGCCCACCTCGGCCTCGCCGTGGACGACGTTGAACACGCCATCGGGCAGACCGGCTTCGGTGAACACCTCGGCCAGGATCATGGTGGTCAGCGGGGTGACCTCGCTGGGCTTGAACACCACGGCGTTGCCGGCGGCCAGCGCCGGGGCGGACTTCCAGCAGGCGATCTGGATCGGGTAGTTCCAGGCGCCGATGGAACCGATGACGCCCAGCGGCTCGCGGCGGGTGTAGACGAAGCTGTCTTCACGCAGCGGAATCTGGCTGCCTTCGATGGCGGCGGCGAGGCCGGCGTAGTATTCGAGCACGTCGGCGCCGGTGACGATATCGACGGTGGACGTCTCGCTGAACGGCTTGCCGGTGTTGCGGGTCTCGAGCTCGGCGATCTCGTCGTTACGCTCGCGCAGCAGCGCCACGGCGCGGTTGAGGATGCGTCCGCGCTCCATGCCGGACATCGCGCCCCACACCTTCTGGCCGCGCTGAGCCGCGGCGACAGCGGCGTCCACGTCGGCCTGGCTTGCCACCTGCACGTCGGCCAGGTGGCTGCCATCGTAGGGGTTGGTGACGCTGAAGGTCTCGTTGGAGGTGGCGTCGGTCAGACGGCCGTCGATATAGAGCTTCTGGAGTTCGAGAGTTGCCATGGCATCCTCCTGTCGAAAGGGCATGTGTCAGCAAGCTGACAGCGATGTCGGGGCGATAAGTGAAGAGCAAGAATGTGCGCGTGAGTGGCGCAGGCGTTGAGCCTGCCCACTCGGTCGGCCTGAGATCCGGCTTGAGGCTCGGAGCCTTGGCCGGAAGAGACTCAGGCCGGTTCGGGTTTGCGAGCCGCAGCGGGCGCGTGGCTGTCGAGCAGTCGATTCAGGTACTCCCGCGCCAGCTGGCGGGCCTGGACCGCGTCCAGGCCTTCCGGCGACAGGGTGCCGCGCAGCCACAGGCCGTCGATCATCGCGGCCAGGCCATTGGCGGCGCGCTGGGCCTCGTGTCGGGGCATCAGCCGGCGAAACTGGTAGCACAGATTGGCGTACAGCCGCCGGTCGTTGATCTTCTGCAGCCGCTGCAGGTCGGCCTTGTGCATCGAGTTGGCCCAGAAGGCGAGCCAGGTGCCGGCAGCTCGGGCGTTGGTCTGGGATGCGTCGAAGTTGCCGTCGATGATGGCTTCCAGATGGGCACGGGGGCTTGAGTCGCTCAGCGCCTTGCGCCGCGCCGCCACGGCCTGGCCCAGGTCATGCTGGATCTGGCGCATGGTCGCCTCCAAGAGGCCATCCTTGCCACCGAAGTAGTGGCTGATGATGCCGGCGGAGACCCCGGCGTGGCGGGCGATACGCATGATGGTGGCATCGGCAAGCCCCACCTCGTGGATCGCCGCCATGGTCGCCTGGATCAGCTGCTGGCGGCGGATCGGCTCCATTCCTACCTTGGGCATGACAGACCTCCGTGCCGTTCGCCCTCGAACATTGACGTGCCCGAGAGGTGAATCTGTTGATGCGCGTCTCGAGCGATATCGTGCTCAAGAGTTGAATCTAGTGACTTGCTCCTCGAGGCACCCCCGAGGTTAGGATGTAGAGAGTATGCCTTTTATTGATTGGACGTTCAATCAAAATCTGGTCGATTCAACGGCACAGTCGTGAACAGGCCACCATACTGCAACCGATAACCTCAACAAGGAGTGCATCATGACGACCCCGACGATTCCCGCTCTGTCCGTACTGGCGGCTGCCATCGCCGGCCTTGCCGCCCCCCAGGCGATGGCCGCCGATGACAGCTGCCAGCCGGTGCGTTTCGCCGAAGTCGGCTGGACCGACATCACCGCCACCACCGCGCTGACCACCGAAGTGCTGAAGGCCATGGGCTACGAGACGCGTATCGACACCGTCTCGGTGCCGATCGCCTATTCGGGCATGAAGAACGACGACTTCGACGTCTTTCTCGGCAACTGGATGCCGTCCATGGCGTCCATCAGCGACCCCTACGTCGAGCAGGGTGATGTCGATCGCCTGGGAGCCAACCTGGAAGGGGCCAAGTACACCCTGGCGGTGCCGCAGTACGTTTACGACGCCGGTGTCACCTCGGTGGCGGATCTCGACGAGCACGCCGACAAGTTCAATAGCGAACTCCACGGCATCGAGGCCGGCAATGACGGCAACGAGCTGATCCAGCAGATGATCGACGATGACGCCTTTGGGCTCGGCGACTGGTCGCTGATCGACTCAAGCGAGGCCGGCATGCTGGCGGAGCTGCGTGCCCGCGTCCCCGACGAGACCTGGATGGTGTTCCTCGGCTGGGAGCCGCATCCCATGAACACCAACTTCGACATGGCTTACCTGGAAGGCGCCGACGACTACTTTGGTCCAGACCTGGGCGGCGCCACCGTCTACACCAACACCCGCGCCGGCTACACCGACG
Organism: Halomonas sp. H10-59; assembly: GCF_040070555.1. Classification (NCBI taxonomy): domain Bacteria; kingdom Pseudomonadati; phylum Pseudomonadota; class Gammaproteobacteria; order Oceanospirillales; family Halomonadaceae; genus Halomonas; species Halomonas sp. H10-59. The sequence goes on along the minus strand of NZ_CP098828.1, from coordinate 3,004,148 downwards.
CCTGCCCCAATGTCGGTGCGCTGCTCAACAACCTGAGTTTCACCCTGGAGATGGAAAACCAGCTGATGGGCACCATCATGGATGACGGTACCGCCCCGGACGAGGCCGCCCGCGACTACCTCAAGGCCAACCCGGAGCTGCTGGACGCCTGGCTCGAAGGCGTGGAGACCGCCGATGGTGAGCCTGCCCTCGAGGTGGTCAAGGCGGAGCTGGGTGTTGAATAAGGCAAAGCTGGGTGTGGAATAAGCCAGAGCTGGGGCGCTGAACAAGCCTGAGCTGACTGTCTAGCAAGCCCAGAGCGTTCCAGGCCGGGGGAGAGCAGGGCAGGCCCGTCGTCGAAAATTTCGTAGGCGGGCTTGCCAAGTTCATGAACGGTGTGCATAATTCTCCCCCGTCGACACGGCGCTTTTGCCGCATGACGACCCAAAAGGCTACGTAGCTCAGTTGGTTAGAGCACATCACTCATAATGATGGGGTCCCCTGTTCGAGTCAGGGCGTAGCCACCAGTATCTAGAAAGCACCCGCTGACCTCGGTCAGCGGGTGCTTTCGTATGCGGCGGGTTTTTTGCCTCCCGTCAGCCATCGTCCGGCACTGCCTTTCAGCGTTTGTGACCCGCCCGCACCTGCCCGGTGGGCGAGGGACCAGCGTTCAGGATAGGGCTTCAGGATAGGGCTTCAGGATAGGGCTTCAGAACGTGCAGTGCATCCTCACGGCAGCCAGAGCCGCCCGAACCCAGGTTACGAGGCGGATCAGCGGGTTAAGCCAGTCCTTGGGTCAACAAAAGCGCAACCGGGCTTGACGATCTCGGAGCGATCCGTATACTACGCCCCGTGCTTGAGGCGATTCCCCGATAGCTCAGTTGGTAGAGCAAATGACTGTTAATCATTGGGTCGCAGGTTCGAGTCCTGCTCGGGGAGCCAACCGCAACGGTTGATCCCGCGTTACGCACCGACAATTCAAGGTAATTCCCCGATAGCTCAGTTGGTAGAGCAAATGACTGTTAATCATTGGGTCACAGGTTCGAGTCCTGTTCGGGGAGCCATCTTGCCTTGCAGCATTGCTGACATTGTCGCCAAGCTTGAAGTACTGCACATCGTTGTTCCCCGATAGCTCAGTTGGTAGAGCAAATGACTGTTAATCATTGGGTCACAGGTTCGAGTCCTGTTCGGGGAGCCAGTGCTGATTTTTGGTGTTTTCCCTTTCCTGCCGTCTCTTTTCTTTATTGAAATTATCCGGGATTTCCGTCCCAGGATTTGCTTCATGCTTTGCGTTTTTCTGCCGCATTCTTGCTGAGGCCTGCGATGCCTGAGTGTAAAAAGCGGTGTCGCAGAAAGTTTGCACTCGGGGCGAAGCGTTCTCTCTAGCCTGTCTGCCAAGTCACCATTTTAGTTCTCGCTCGCACTGGCCGAGATCGGTTTCCAGCCCTTCCCTGATCGATTCGCCCATGGCAGGTAGGGAAGCCAGGTGGAGGCTTTCCAGGATGGCGCGCCAGTCATCTTCCGCCAGCAAGACGGCGTCACCTCTTCTACCGGTGATGATAATAGGTTCGTGGCTTTCCAATGCCTTGTCGATCAAGGCTTCGAGCTCGGCGCGAGCATTCTCGACGGTTACTGTAGTCATCGGCCACCTCCTGTTGGATAAGCTTAGGACAGGATGGGCATCTGGCCATCAGGCCGCGCGACTCAGATAGCGTTGTTGGCACCCGCGTATGATTCAGCAAAAAAATCGCCCTCGTTGCCTGATCGGCAGCGAGGGCGATGTTGTTTCTGCGTGGGATGGGTACTGGTGGTCAGCCAATGTGTGGCTTTATCACCTCAGCTCATCGCAGCGGCCCGGTTCCTCGCCCGCTTGCGCAGGGCAATGACGATGGTGGTGCCCAGAAGCAGCACGGCGATGGCGATCAGGCTTGCGCTGATCGGGCGCGAGAAGAAGATCCCGAGGTCACCCTGGGACATGGCCAGCGAGCGACGCAGCTCGCTCTCGGCGATGGGGCCGAGCACCAGGCCAAGGATGATCGAGACCAGCGGGAACTTGATCTTCTCCAGCAGGAAGCCGAGCACACCGAAGCCAAGCATCAGCAAGACATCGAACATCGAGTTGCGCACCGAGTAGGTACCGACGATGCAGCACATCAGGATGATCGGGCCCAGCGCCGAGTAGGGCACGTTAAGCAGCCGGGTGAACAGTTTGATGAACGGCTTTGAGAACGCCAGGATCATGAAGTTCACCACGAACAGCCCAGCGAACACCGCGTAGATCAGGTCGCTCGAGGTCAGCATGAACATCGGCCCCGGCTGCAGGCCATGCATGATAAAGGCGCCGAGGATGATCGCGGTGGTACCGCTTCCCGGAATCCCGAGCGCGAACAGCGGCACCAGGGCGCCCATGGCGGCGGCGTTGTTGGCGGCCTCCGGTGCAGCGATGCCTTCCGGTGCGCCCTTGCCGAACTTCTCCGGGTGCTTGGACCAGCGCACGGTCTCGCTGTAGCTGACCATGGCGGCGGTGCTGGCGCCGATGCCCGGCAGGATGCCGATGATGACGCCAAGGATGGATGAGCGCGACAGGGTGACGCCGATCTTCTTGAGGATGGGGGCGTCGAAGATCTTGATCTTGACCTTGGTCAGCGGCTGTTCGGCGTCACGGCTCAGGGAGCGCTTCATCACCTCGGACACCGCGAACAGTCCGACGATCACCGGAATCAGCCCGACCCCCTCGGCCAGGTTGAGGTTGTCAAAGGTATAGCGGCTGGTGCCGGTGAGCGGGTCGATGCCGATGGTGGCGATCAACAGGCCCAGGGTGGCGCCGATCAAGCCGAGGATCAGCCGGCCACCGAGGGAGGCCACCACGGTCAGGCCGAGGATGGCGAGTGCGAAGTACTCGGGGGAGGAGAACTTCAACGCCACCGAGGCCAGCATCGGGGTGAAGATGATCAGTGCGATGGTGCCGACCAGCCCGCCCACCGCGGAGCTCAGCACACCGATGCCCAGCGCCTTGCCGGCCTCGCCCTGCTGGGTCATGGGGTAGCCGTCGAAGGCCGTCATCACCGCCTCCGGGGTGCCCGGGGCGCGATAGAGGATGGCGGTAATCAGCCCCGAGAAGACGGTGGAGCCGTAGATGGCGGTCAGCAGCATGAACGCCTGGGTAGGCTCCATGCCGTAGGTGACCGGCAGCAGGATGACCACCAGGATCACGCCGCTGATGCCCGGCAGCGCGCCACCGATAAAGCCGATGAACACGGCCGAGGTCAGGATCAACAGGTTCATGGGCTGGAAGACCACGCCTAGCCCACTGAGAAAACTCTCCAGCATCGTCAGCTCCCGCGAAATACTGGTGGAAAATCGTACCGGCTGGGTGTCATGGCAAGGGGATGCCCAGCAGGGTGGAGAACACGCCTTGGATCAGCGCAACGGCGATGACCACGGTGGCAAGGAGGGCCGCCCAGTGGCGCGCGCCAAGCAGCAGGGTGCAGGCCAGGGTGAAGATCACGGTGGCCAGCAGAAAACCGATGGCCGGCATCAGCAGGGTGTAGGCAACGGTGGTGCCCATCAGCCACCAGTGGCGGTTGGCGGCAAGAAACCCAGGGGCAAGAGCAACGTCAGCGGCTTCGGTGGTGCTGTCGGTGACGTTGTCGGTAGCGCTGTCGGTGGCGCTGTCCTGGCCGGCGTCAGCCTGTTGGCCGGGTTCGGTCGCCGGGGCTTTCTCCATCGAAGCCTTGGCCTCGGCGTCGCTGGCACGCTCTTTGGCCTGGCTCATGCGGGTGGTGACCAGCAGGGTCGCCGACAGCACGATCAGCAGGAGCAACAGCGACAGCGGCCACAGGCGCGGGCCGATTAAGGTCGAGACGTCCTCGGAGCTCGGGAAATCAAGCGTCGGCACCAGGGTGACGGCGGCCAGTACCAGCAGCAGGACGGCAAAGACGGTGAACTTGGTATGCATGGTGAGGCTCGGTTCACGGCGGGCCAGCGGGAGCCAGTCCCGTCAGCGCAAGGTGAGGGGCCGGGTAGTACCCGGCCCGCCAGTCCACGGGATCAGGTGTTTTCCAGAAGCCGCGTGTAGAGTTCCAGGTTCTGCTCGAGCTTCTCGCGGTAGTCGTCGCTACCCAGCCAGCCCTCGCGGTAGTGCAGGTTCACCCGCTCTTCGTACTCCTGGTAGGTCTCGGAGTCGTAGACGCTCTTCAGCGTGGACTCGAGCTTCTCGACGATGGCGTCCGGGGTGTCGGCGTGGACGAAGATGCCACGCTCGTTGCCGTCGGTCAGGTCCCAGCCGTTCTCGACGGTGGTGGGGATGTCCGGGAAGTTCTCCAGACGCTCCTCGGCGAACACCAGGATCGGCATCATCTCGCCGGATTCCATGTAGCTCAGCACCGAGCTGATCTCGCCGAACAGGCCATCGATGTTGCCGCCCATGACGTTGGCGGCGACGCTGCCTTCCTCGTCGTAGGGAATGAAGCTGATGTCCAGGCCGGTGGCGTCACGGAACGACAGGAAGGCCATGCGGTCGGGGCTGGCCGCGTGGGTACCGCCGATGATGACCTGACCCGGATTGGCCTTGGCGTGCTCCATGAAGGCGTCGAAGTCGGCGTACTTGTCCGGATCGACGATCAGCGTCATCACGTCGGACTGCATGCGCGCCACCGGGGTGAGCTGGTCGAGGCCGGTGGGGTTCTGGCCGGCGGCAAGCGAGGTGACCAGGGTCGAGGAGGCGAAGTCCAGGGTGTGGCCGTCGGCGTCGCCGTTGGCGGTACGCTGGTGGGCCAGGGCGCCGGAGGCGGACGGCAGGTTGACCACCGTCACGCGGGTGTCCATGGCCTCTTCAAGCAGCGGCTTGATGGTGCGCGCGAAGTTGTCGGTGCCGCCACCGGCGCCGGCGGCGACCAGGAACTGCAGCGGCTTGGAGGGGAAGTCGGCCGCCTCGTCGGCGGACAGCGCGGCGGGGCTCGCAACGACGAGCGACAGGCCGAGGGCGCTGGCGGTGATGATCGCGTTTCTGGTGATCATGGCGTTCTCCTGGGGGTGGTTGTTGTGGTTGAGCATGGGCAGATGCCCAGTGGTTGCCAGGTGGCCCGACATGACGTCAGGCCGGTTCGGAGGAAGATTCGGCGGTGGAGAAGAACATCGCGTCCTGCTCGCGGCGAAGGTGGAGCAAGGTGGAGTCCGGCAGCTGCACGTCGGCCACGCTGATCAACTTTCCTGCAGCCACATCGCGCTTGAGGGTGGCGCCGGGCAGCAGATAGAAGGGCACCGGGGTGGCATCGAGTAGCGCAGCGGCGGGGTGCACCTCGGGCTGAAGGCCGGCGATGTGGCGATGGTGGCCCTTCATCTCGAGCTCCTGCCCCTTACTGAGTGACACCGTGGCGCGGGCGACCAGATCCACCGCCGGGCGGGTGGCCTGGCCGCCGCCGGAGGGCAGGCCCTTGAGCACGGCGTCGAGCAGCGAGATCGGCGCTTCCAGGCCCAGCAGGTGGCGCGGCAGGTAGACCATGGCGCTTTTCTTGCTGCGGCTCAGGATATGGCCCTTGCCGTCCAGCACCTCCCAGGCGTGGGCGTCCTCGCAGCGCACCACCACGAAGACGCCACCGGCGAAGCTCAGCTCGTCCGGGCGGCGCAGGCAGTTGAACACCTCCAGACGCCCCGTGCCGGAGAGCACGCCGCCGTTGCCTTCCAGATCCAGCAGGGTCGGCACCTCATGGGTACGCAGCACCAGGGCGTGGAAGGCAGGGTGGTCAGGGGTAAGGCCGGTGGCGTTGGCCACATTGGTCATCTCGCACAGGTCCGGTGCGGAGATCTGCGGAATGGCGCTCAAGTGCTCGCCACGGGCGCGCACCACGCTACGCTCGTCGCCCTCGGGCAGCGTCCACAGGTCGGCCATGTTCGGGGCGTCGAAGCGGGTGCCGTTGCACCAGATCGCCTGATCCGCCTCGTCCCAGACAAAGTCGTATTCGCTGCTCTTGCCCGCGGCGATGATCTCGAAGCCCAGCGTCTGGGCCCAGGTCACCAGGCCGATCAACAGACTCGGTTGATCACCGTCCAGCGGAGTGAACAGGCGACCGTGGCGGTTACCGAGGCGGGTCAGGTAGGGACCGACCACCGATTCGGTTTCCTTGGTGGCGATACCGACGTGCTTGCCGGCCTTGAGTGCACTGGCCGCGTGGGTAGCACCGGCGTTTGGTATACCAGTACTTTCCACCAGGATGTCGAAATCCAGGTGCTTGACCACTTCGAGATCGCCACAGGCGACAAACTTGCCCGCCTGCCAGGCGTCACTTGCCTCGTCCTGTGTTTGGCATACCGCAATCTGCGAGGCCGGAATGCCGGCCTTCTCGAACGCCTGGGCGGCCGTCTCGGCGCTGATGTCCACCGCGATACGCGCGTTCATGCCGGGCATCTGCTGGGCCTGACGGAGGATGCCGCGACCGAAATCGCCAGCGCCAGCGACGCATGCCTCGACGGTGGTGGCGGTATCAAAGTGGTGAAGGTAATTCATGGTCGTAGAGCGTCTCCGTGCTGGCCTGGCCCACCGCTAGCACGTTGCCGGGGGCTGCCTGAGCGGGTTGAAGGCCTCGGTCTGGAAGGATCGGGCGGGATCAAGATGCAGAGAAATGTAGTGGTATACCATTTTGATGGTCAAACGATTGGGGCATAGACCTTGGTCGCATAAAGCGAAAGATGTGCTTTATATCGTTGAATATCAACGAATAAATACAGTGAGGCAAACCGCGTAAATGTTTGCCCGTCAAAAAACGGTATGCCATTCTTTAGGCATCGAGGACCATGACGGCAATAACGATGGACGAAGCGGCAGTGGACGCACGCGAAGGACTGGTGGAGAAGGTCGCCAACTACCTGCGTGAACATATCGTGATGGATCACTTCCAGCCCGGACAGCGGCTCCCCGAGCGCAAGCTGGCCGAAGAACTGGACGTCTCGCGCACCCCCATGCGCGAGGCGTTCAAGATCCTCGCAGCAGAAGGGTTGGTGGTCATCTCCCCGCGTCGGGGTGCGGTGGTCGCCGACGTCAGCCCCCAGGACGTGCAGGAAAAGGCCTATGTGCTGAGTGTACTGGAGCAATCAGCCGCGGAGCTCTGCTGCGCCAATGCCAGCGACGATGACATCGCCGAGCTTAAGGCGTTGCACTTCGAGATGAAGGCCGCCTTCCTGCGTCGCGACCGACAGAACTACTTTCGCCTGAACCAGGCGATCCACAACCGCATCGTCTCGCTCTCCGGCAACAACTCCCTGATCGAGATCCACGCCACCCTGAGCCGACAGCTCTACCGCGTGCGCTATCTCTCCAACCTCAAAAACGAGAAGTGGTCCGTGGCCATGGATGAGCACGAAGCCATCATGGCCGCCCTGGAAGCCCGCGACGGCAAGCAGGTCGGCAACGAACTGCGCAACCACCTCGGCAAGACCTGGATGAAGTACGCCAACCCCGCACCCAAGGACCAGTCTCTCGCCGATGTCGACACCGAGAGCGGCTAGTAGGTGAGCCAGGTGCGGCAGGCGACGCCGGCCAGCCAAGGGCGTAATAGCGAGACACTGATGGGCAGGATGCAGAGCAGGTGAGGTAATGACGCTTAACGGATATCGAGCGAAGGGGAGGGGCCGGCTGACGCCGTCCATCAGCCGAGCCAAGAAGCTACGTCCGCTTCGAGCCTTTGCGGTCAGAGAGTGATTAGCCGTCAATCGGCGGGCGGGAATTGCTGCTTTTGGTGAAGGACGCGCAGAATCCGGATATCTAAGCCTGCCAACTGATAGGAGATCAGAAGCGATACTTCCGTTAGGATTAGCAAGCGACCAGGTATACCTTGGCGCTCTACGCCGAGTAGCGGTTGCAGCACCAGCAGTTCTGCCCTTTCCTCGATCAGGCCATCAGTCCGTTCGGCGACCACAGGATTGAACTGGTAGAGGAAGTCGAAAATGGCTTCACGGTCCGTCAGACCCTCTTCTTCCCATGGAATCGCCGATTACCGGGGCAAGGTCACGGGCGCGGATCCGTGACTTTCGTTCTGCCATCCGGGATTTTGCGGTTTCATGATCGACAAAGGTCGCTGCACCGGCTTCGAGCCTGTCAAATGCTCGCTTGACCTGAAGCGACAACCAGTCGTGGTGTGACGTTGCTTGGCGTTGTTGCTCGGCGAGTTGTTCTGCCAATTCCCTGCAGGCGCCACTGAGCGTACGCCCCTGGCTCTCTGCCATCTGCTGGGCTAGGCGCTTGGTCTCTTCATCGATGCGAAACTGTATACGGGTATCCATCTGAAGCCTCGCAGCTCATTCTGACGTGTTCACGTATATTGGCTCGTTTTGGTGCTCAGTATGGCAACCTAGGCCCGCTTGCCGCGCTGGGCGTGAATACGCTTCCTGGTAGCGATACCTGGAAGCGTTGCCTCACAGGCGCGCGGAGTCGTTCCCGTCAATTGCGGCAAGGTTCGGTGGTGGATCGAAAACGCATCGCGGTTACCTGGCGCCGAGCTGAACAAGCTATACCACCCATCCGCCATATGCGAGTGATTGCTTGCTCGCGCTGGGCAGGGCAGTCGTAACAGCTTCAAATCTCTATCCCCGAACTTTATTCGAGCAAGTGCTTCCAAAAAGCAGTTTCCGAAATTCAACAGTTTGTAAGACTTAAGCCAAAAAACGCGTAATTTCGTTCCCATTCCTCACATCTTTTGTCTATTCTGCTGCTAATGGCCAACGCCGAGCTATAAACAGTGCCGCTATGAGCACGATAACAACGATCACGCGCAGGGATAGGGACGCCGACTATGGCCAAGGGATGACCAGCCAACGCTAATCTGACGTTCAATGCAGGCTACTTGCCGCCTGTATGGCAGCGTGCTGCCGTTTCGGTTACCCGCCTTAAATTCCTTCCGTACTCGTGATCGCACAGCGGCCTTCGTCGCGCTGGGTGGTCATGTCGTGTGGCCGTCGTGGCGGTAGCGTGCCTGTTCGGTTGTACAAAGGTGAAAGGAAAATGCCCCTTTTTTCGTGGCGACATGCCTTCGCAGTTTCTCTGGGTGAAGTATTCATCTGTGTATATGAAACCAGGCATAGGATTTAAAGGCGCACTCGAATTGATGCAGAAGAGGGCATGTTTATTGCGCACAGGCTCTATAAATCTACGGCTAATCAATGGCTTTGCAATCACTGAAGAGCGATCTTGGGCATGCGCACTTTGAACAGGGGTATGCGTATTTTATCCCGGATTACTCCGCCGTAAAGTGAGGGAGTTATGGAAAAATTCAAAGATATAGGCTGCAACCTAGACCGGTTCGTGAGGAAGAAAAATGAGCATACCGTTGAATAAAAATGTTAGGTGTGTAGTTTCAGGTACCGAGAATAAATCCAATCAGAAGCAGGGGGATATATGAAAGTCCTTATTATTGCTATCGTTCTTACCTTGGTTAGCGGCACTGCTCTGGCCCACGGGGGTGGGTGCCGGAAAAGTTCTCCACCCGGGCAGTGTTGCCATATGGATAATAGTGTCGGAACGGTTCATTGCCATTAATTGTTAATAGCAGAACACTCACACCTAACAAGGCCAGGCAGGCGATGCAAAAAACCGCACGCCTGCTGGCGGGCGTTATGTGTCTAGCTTCTCTAAAGGACGATAGATGGACGACGACGTAGAAATCGAGATGAGTCCTCTGTGCCAGGAGCTTACCGACTCCGGGAAGACAGTGCAGGTCGAGATATATCGCGGAGAGAAGAAGGGGTGGATTCTCGAGGTAGTGGATGAAGAAGGCACTTCTACTGTCTGGAATGAGCTTTTCGCGACCGATGCCGATGCTTTGGAAGAATTGAAGGCGACGATACGAGATGAGGGTATCGATGTCTTGATAGGTAAGTCCGAGTAAATTGGATACTAAATACACATAACAATGCCAGGCAGGCGATGCAAAACCCCGCACGCCTGCTGGCGGGCGTTAACTGATAAGAAGTTATGATCGAACAAAGTATTAAAGATGAGATTATGAAGAGAATCAAAAATGCCGAATCAGAGTACGGCGTTAAGGTTCTCTATGCTGTGGAGTCAGGTAGCCGGGCATGGGGCTTTGAATCCCCTAACAGTGACTATGACGTCAGGTTTATCTATGCGCATCCCAAAGATTGGTATGTCTCTGTCGATTTAGAAGAGAAACGGGATGTGATTGAGTATGAGATCGTCGATGAAATTGATATAAGTGGATGGGATGTTCGGAAGGCCCTTAGGCTTTTTTGGAAATCAAATCCGTCTTTCGTAGAGTGGTTACAATCGCCTATTATCTATATTGAGCGCGGGTGCTTTGCTGAAAAAGCTAGGAACCTAATGGCACAAATATACTCAGTTGAAAAAGGGATATACCATTATCGGAGTATGGCTAAGACCAATTATAGAGGCTATCTGAGAGAAGAGAGGGTTCTACTGAAAAAGTATTTCTATGTGCTCCGCCCTTTGCTCTCAATCATGTGGCTTGAAAAGTATTTTGAGCCGGCACCTATTGAATTTGAAAGGTTACGTACTCTTATAGCCGATAACAAGCGCCTGGATAATTGTATTGGCGAACTTCTAGAAAAAAAGAAACGAAGCTTAGAAAAAGAATTGGCTTCCCCTATTCTGGAGATTAACCATTTCATTGAGAGTGAGCTAAGACGTCTAGAAAAATATAACAACCATCCTGGTTCGCGTATAAAGGATATGTCTATCCTCAATACTTTGTTTCACGAGGCCATAAGTTAACCAGGCGCAGCACGTGGACAATAGGACGCACGAATCTTGCGTGAATTGCTATGCAATTTTATCACGCATGCTCCGCACGCCCTATTGCCAGTGTGCTCAGCGTTATGCATATCAGTCAGTTTTAGAGTACTAGGTCAGGAATAGAAATATATGTTACTTACAGAAGTGTTTGCACTAAATTATAAAAGTGCTCAGAAAACAGTACTAAAAGTTAAGCTAAGCTCCCCAACTATCCTCATCGGTGAAAATGATTGTGGTAAGACGACTTCTCTGAACTCTACTCGTTTGCTTTTAGACCATTCATTTTCAGTATCAGTGCCTAATGATAAGTCAGAAAAGAATGACCTATCACATACAGCTTTGACTAAAGCTGAGATCAACCATTACTTGGAGGAAAATGACCTCCCGGTGTTATTTGAATCTACAGAAGATGAAACGCAAAAATTTATAGTTTCTATTGGTAAGTTTCAAATAGAAGACTTTGATCTAGAATCCGAAGATCTATCAAATCATTTGAGATGGGTCATAGAGTCAGCAAGGGTACGCGATGACCAGCATAGATATTTTTATAAAGCTAGAGTAATAAATGCTTCTAATGGTTTGTCAGATATTTTTTATGCTCATGAACATCCGAATAATGAAGAACTAAGTTCTTTATATAGCTTGGGGCAAGCTCCAATAAATGCAGCTATGAGAAATCATAATCCAGAACAGAAAAACTTAGTAAATGATAACGGAGAAGGGCCTCATTCGATTTATGAGAAAATGAGGTCAATCTTGCATACTGTCCCTTGCTCTTACAAGTTTGTTAAGTTTGCTGATGATGCGAAACAAAAAAAATGGAAAGCGGACTTGCAGTCCGCTTATCCTGAGTGCGCCTACTTAAGCTGGAATGAGTCTCTTGAAGGTATAACCAAAGCAGCCAATGCTATTTTATCTGACTCAATTGAAGTTGAGGTTAATCGAGCAAAAAAAATATCTGATAGATTGAGAACGAGAGCGCAGACAAAAATTAACGACCGTCTTGAAGCTTTGGGTATTCACAATGAAGTACCTAGTATCCAGAGTATCAGCGCAAATGTTAGTTTTGAGCTAAAAAATCAATTAACAGACTTATTTGTTGGAAAAAGTAGCTCTGAAGATGACGTTCACATTGATAACCAAGGTGAAGGTATAAAACGACAGATTTGGTTTGCTTTGTTAAAGCTTCAAGCAGAACAAAGTAGTGAAACAAATAAAAGGTATGTCTGGTGCTTTGATGAGCCTGAGACACATTTACATCCAAAAGCTCAAAGGGAGTTCATTAATACTCTTCGATTGCTCTCAGGGCAACATTTCCAAATAATGGTTAGTACTCATAGTACTATCTTTGTGAATGCTTCTAAGCTAGAAGATATCAATACTTTCAGGATTAACAATAGTTACACCCAGATAGGTACTATTAATGCTGTTGGAGATATTTTTGATAGTCTAGGCGTCATGAATAGTGATTTCCTTTTTTTCAATAAGTTCCTGATTGTTGAAGGGAATACAGAACAGGCATTAATTCCTTTGCTGTATCAAAAGTTTACGGGTAGAACACTTCGAGAGGACAACATTCAACAGATAAACTTAAAAGGTTGTACCAATGAAGATATTGCAAATGATTTGTTGGATAGCTTAATTAATGGTTTTGCTAAGCGTGATGATATTTCTATCTACATATTTGACGCTGATACAAACAAGCAAGAAGATGCTCAAACATTTGTTGTGGGTAAACAGGATTTAGAAGACTCACTGCCTATTACTATTTGGCCTCGTATCGTAAATGATGTTTTCGAGGGAGATATTGAGGTGAGTGAACAGGAAATTACTCAGATCATTGACAATATACCCGTAGCACAACAGGGTACGACTCTGCCAGCAAACCAAAAATTTGCTCCAAAGCTACAAGCTCTCATTCGTCAAAAGCTTGTTGCTATTGGTCAACCTGAGCGCATTGTTGACTGGCCAAACAAGAGTTTTGATTGGGGTCTAAAGATTGGTAACCATATGAACGTATCTGATATTCCTAGCCCAATCCAGAGGGCGTTTAGTGCAATTGCATAGACATGCATAATAAAGCGTTTAAGACAGACTCCCAACGCATGGCATTTTTCATTCCATCGTTGGGTTTTGTGTTTACGGTGGTATGGTTAGGTTTCGTGGTGGCGTTGCTCACTACTTAACGCGGCGTTAGGCTTTTCCAAAGTAGTGGGTACATATATGGAAATTAGATATCTGGAAGATTCCGATAAGTTAGCTATTTGTATGCTGGCTCGCCAAATTAATAGTGATCACCATCAGAATGAACCAGATGTTTTTTGTAAGCCTGTAGCTGAGGGAGAGGACTGGTCCTTTTGGAAGGAATCGCATGAGAAAGATGGTGGATTTGTTTTAGTCGCACTGATAAATTTCAAAGTTGTTGGTTTTGTCGCTGCGGAGATTTCCGAAGTACCTAATCTGCCTTTTCTAAATTCTTTAAAGCGTTGTAGAATCGCTACAATAGTAGTTTCAAATGAGCATCAAAAACGTGGTATTGGCTCTGCGTTATTCGAGAGAGTTTGTGAAATCGCTAAAGAGCGAGGTGCTAAGCGCCTAAATTTAGAGGTGTTTTCGTTTAATTCTACAGCCATAGAGTTTTACGAAAAACATGGCTTTAAAAGTTCGGCTATACATATGTCAAGATCATTAGCCTAACAAATATCTCTACCTGACAAATATTGCTACGCTCGTTTTTGTGTAAGTCGCGTAGCTCCATTTTACACAAAAACGCTCTCCGAAATATTCGCAGGTGAGCTAGGCGTTAGTTGCGCAATCGGCCGACCGGCGAGTCAAACCACAGGAGAAACGTTATGCCAAAGACCCAGTTCACGATCTCTGCACGCAATATTCCCATTGGCGGAAAACACGAAGACGTCAGCCGTGTACAAGACTATCTTCGAAAATTCGGCTACCTCACCGAATCGACGTCTGTCGATGGCACCTACGATGAGGCAACGAAGAAGGCGATCGAAACATTCCAACGTAGATTGGGGCTTCCAGTCTCCGGTGTACTTGACGACCAAACCGCGCAAGCATTAGAGCAGCCTCGGTGTGGAGTTCCAGACGAACTACCGAAGGGCAGCTTCAGCGTTGTGGCAAACTACGTACTCAGAGGATGTGACTATCAGGCAAAACATCGAACGCTAACGTATGCGTTCGTAAATGCTTCTGCGGATATTCCCGGCGATGGTGAGCGCGACGCAGTTCGGAGAGCGTTTGCTACGTGGCAGCAACAGATTCCCATAGACTTCGTGGAAGTGGGTGCCCTCAATAATCCAACACTTCCCATTGGGTGGTTTCGCGGAAACCATGGCGACGGCTCAGCATTTGATGGGGTAGGCAACGTGCTTGCGCATGCATTCTACCCACCAAACTGCGGTGGAGCGCATGCTGGAAACTGCCACTTCGACGAAGATGAAACGTGGGCCCTGAATCACGGTGGGGCAAACCGCGACTTGGAAACTGTCGCATTACACGAGATCGGCCACCTACTTGGTCTTGCTCACTCCAGTGTTCCAGGTTCAGTCATGTTTCCCACATATTCGGGGGAGCGGCGCGCGCTAACAGCGGATGACATCGCTGGAGTTCAGGCGTTGTACGGACGGCCGGGACCGGCGCTGCGAGTTACGGTTCATTTGCAAGGCATCGGTGACGCAAAGCGCAGGGATAACGAGTTTGCCGGTACGCGGGGGCAGTCGCGGCGGCTTGAGGGCTTCCAGTTAGAGATAGCTACAGCCATTCCCAACCTTAGTTGCAGATACATGGCGCACTTGCAAGGAATTGGAGATGTCGCCTTCGTTCCTGAAGGCCAGTTCATAGGTACAAGGGGTCAATCAAGGCGATTGGAGGGGTTCGCCATCGAACTAACCGGGTCGGCTGCTGGGAACTACAACGTGTTCTACATGGCTCATCTTCAAGGAAGTGGTGATACACGATTGTTCTCCAATGGGCAGTTTTGCGGAACACGCGGGCAATCGCGGCGAGTGGAAGGCATGTTGGTGAGAATTGAGCCAAAGTGAAATGCGCATCTAACAACCGGTTGCAGCGGACGCCGCTGTCGCGCCGCCGCTGAACCGGAGCGTTATGTACAATAGAGAAATAGGAACACGATGAGTCGAGCATATTACTCAGCCACATTAGAAAAATTTTTAAACGATTCAGAAGATTTAATTCTCGGAGAGTTGACGCGACATCATCAATTTGCACTTGAAGATTTGCAGAGAAACTCATGGTTATCACAAATCCAGATTCTGAAAGAGTCATTAGGGAGATTGGCTGGATGTTACTTGGCATTTGAATATGCCATTCCCAGAATGGGAAAGCGTGTAGATGTTGTTTTGCTATATAAAGGTGTCGTATTTTCTCTCGAATTCAAAGTTGGGGAGAGAGAATATCTAAATTCAGCTGTTGAACAGAGTTTGGGTTATGCAATTGACTTGAAGAACTTTCATGAACAAAGTCATAATAAAGCGATTGTTCCCATGGTTATTGCAACTGAAGCGGTTAGCTGTGAGCCTGTGGTTGAATTCTACTCTGATCGTGTTTTTCATCCAATAAAGTCAAACCAGTATAATTTCGTATCACATATTGAATGGCTTTCTAATGAGATCAAAGAAGTCGAAGATTTTAACCCGTTTGATTGGATTGAATCCATCTATAAACCAACCCCTACCATAATCGAAGCAGCTCAAGCTTTATACAAGGGGCATAGCGTTAATGAGATATCTAGATCTGATTCCGGAGCAATTAATCTTGGCGCTACATCTGATGCGATAGCAAAGATCATTGATTCGTCAAAGGAAAACAACAGGAAATCTATCTGTTTTATTACTGGTGTGCCTGGTGCGGGTAAAACTTTGGCAGGTCTAAACATAGCAAACGAAAGGCATAATATCGACGAAGGAGAGCATGCCGTTTTTCTATCTGGTAATGGGCCGCTTGTTGAGGTATTGCAAGAAGCACTGGCTAGAGATGAAGTTTCGGATAAAAAAGGAACAGCGCAGCAAATAACAAAAAATCAGGCATTAACGAAAACTAAGGCATTTATTCAGAATATCCATCATTTCAGAGATGATGCTCTTCAAAACGATTTTCCCCCTATTGAACGAGTTGTTGTATTTGATGAAGCTCAACGAGCGTGGACATTGGAGCAAACAAGTTCATTCATGTCTCGAAAAAAGGGCATTAAAAATTTTGAAATGTCTGAGCCAGAATTTCTTATCAGCGTATTAGATCGACATAAAGACTGGACAATAATTATTTGCTTAATTGGGGGTGGGCAAGAAATTAATACCGGAGAGGCGGGTTTGACTGAATGGTTTTATGCAATTCAGAAAGACTATCCTCATTGGGATGTCTATGTTTCAAACAAGCTAACTGATCATGAATACACAAATGGAGAGGATGTTTATTCCTCATTCACTCAGCAACAACTTACGATTAAAGAAGAATTACACCTGGCAGTATCTCTTAGATCTTATCGATCAGAAAAGCTAGCGGCATTCATAAAAGCTTTTCTAGACACAAATCTTGAGGATGCCAAAGAAATATATTTCCAGTTAAAAGATGACTATCCAATAGTTGTGACGAGAAATATAAGTCATGCGAAAAAATGGTTAAAACAGAAAGCAAGAGGTAGAGAATCACTCGGCATTACTGCATCCTCAGGTGCTTACAGGTTAAGGCCTTATGGCATACATGTAAAATCTTCGATTGAGCCTAAAACGTGGTTCTTAAATGATAATAATGATGTTCGTTCAGCTGGCTTTTTGGAAGACGTTGCCACTGAGTTCGATATTCAAGGCCTTGAGCTTGATTGGACATGCGTTGCATGGGATGCCAATCTACGAAAGCTTGATGATGGCTGGGATTTCAAGAATTTTCGTGGCACCAACTGGCAAAACGTAAACGACGATATTAGAAAACGATATTTATTAAATACATATCGTGTTCTATTGACAAGAGCGCGACAGGGAATGGTCGTATTTTTGCCTGAAGGTGATGAGAGTGATAGAACACGGAAGCCTGAGTTTTATGATCCGGTATTTGAATACTTTCTAAGGTGTGGTGTACCATGCATATAGTGCACATAAAAATAGGTTGCACATAGAAAAATTTTACGCTGCGCTCCAAATTTTCCGGTGAGCGCGGAGTTTGATACCTATATCCATCAATAGAACTCTACTATTGCGAAGTCGAGTGCGGCGACTATTTCATCTCGCATGTGTTCTAGAGTGCCAATGGGGGGGGAATCCTGGCAGGCGATGAGGCAATGAGGCAATTTGTGGGGCAAGAGTCGACAACTCTTCGCTGACGAAGGCCACCGTTGGCGAAGGGCGGCTCACCTATTTTCCTTCCTGAAAAAATTGCGCCCAAGTGGCACGGCGATTCGGGGGGCAACGCCGAGAGGGCGCGGTCTGCATGTCCAGAAGGCGGGGATACATTCTGGTGGTCGGCACGCTGGGGTTTGTGAGCACGTCAAATTTTTGTATTAGAACGTCCTGTACTCTTCGGCGAAGCACCCATACTCAGCGACAGCATGGTTGTAGGCTTTGATAGCGTTGCTGTTTTCCCTCTGCCATAGTTCGGCTTTGCTCTCGGCGAGCTTTTTCTCCAGTGCTTTCTCTGACATAGCCGAGAGATTGACGTTCAGGCGCCTAGCCTCTTTACTCAAATCACTGTTGGTGCTGAGGTTTGTGGCTTTTTTAAGAGCTATCCGATCAGATCGCCTTCTCATCTTCCTTCCCCCTGTTCTCGGTAACCCCATCAATATGCGTAGCCGCATAGGCATTGGCAACGTCTGTAGTGAGGTTGGCTTGGAGAAGGGGGCACTTCAGTTGCGCTCAGTAAGTGCATCTGCCCATTCTCTTGATTGTGCTCTGACGAACAAGGCGGGACGAAGGTGAGAATCCTACTCTGGTGTGTTGCGGTGCTGTTGCTCGTGTTGATGCTGCTGAGCGGTGCGGGGTTCTTGCATGGCTCGCTGGAGCTGTTTCCGACCGAGGAGCAGCAGCGTCAGGTGCGTTGGGTCTATGGGGCGGCCTTTGTGGCCTTCGCCACGCTCGAACTCCTGGTCGCGGTATGGCTTTGGAGGGAGAGAAGAGTGAGAAGGGCTGTTCGCCGCTAGTTGGCGATGGTTGGTTTCAGATCACGTCCATAAAAAAGCCGGGGCTCGATGCCCCGGCTTTTTCGTTTAGCTTGCGGCTACTCGTTTCTGTCGCTGCTTAGCCTTTTACCGCGTACTGCCAGCTCGGGCCGAGTTCGGCGAAGTCGAGCAGGATTTCCGCTGACTCCTCGACCTCGGCGCGGTCGACGGGCTGTTCCTCTTCGGTTTCTTCGTCGGCGAGGTCGGTGTCGTCGCCGCTTTCGCGGGCGTCGCCCCATTCCTCGAGGATGTCGAGGCCGAGGGCTTCGCGGCGCTCGTTTTCGAGTGCCAGCATTTCGGCGTCCTGGGCGTCGGCTTCACGCTGACGCTGCTCGCGATTCAGGCTGACGCTGGTGTGCTGCTCGCGCAGGCGGCTCGCTAGCTCTGCCCGCTGTTCCAGGTAGTGGAAGTTGGGGTGCTCGTCGGCACGCTGCTGGTGGCGGACGCGCAGGTCCTTCAGGTACTGGCGCGGGGTGCCGTAGCTGCGGTACTGGACGTCGCGCACGGTGTCCCAGGGCAGGGCGTTGTCCAGCGCGCTCTCGCCGATGATCTCGGGGTCGAGCAGGCTCGGGTACATGATGTCCGGCTTCACGCCGCGGTTCTGGGTGCTCTCGCCAGAGATGCGGTAGAACTTGGCGCGGGTCAGCTTGATCTGGCCGTAGCTCAGGTCGTTGAGGGTCTGCACCGTGCCCTTGCCGAAGGTGTTGGAGCCGACGATCAGGCCGCGACCGTAGTCCTGGATGGCACCGGCGAAGATCTCGGAGGCCGAGGCGGACAGGCGGTTGACCAGCACCACCAGCGGGCCGTCATACAGGGTGCCGCTGTCGGTGTCGCCGTACAGGCTGATGCGGCCACGGGCGTCACGTACCTGCACGGTGGGGCCACGGTCGATGAACAGGCCGATCATCGAGTTGGCTTCCTGCAGCGCGCCGCCGCCGTTGTTGCGCAGGTCCAGCACGATGCCCTCGACGCCTTCGGCCTTGAGCTTCTCGACCTCGGCGGCAACGTCACGGGTGGTGGAGCGGTAGTTTTCCTCGCCGGCCTGCCAGGCGTCGAAGTCGACGTAGAAGGCGGGCACCTCGATCACGCCGACCTTGTGCACGCCGTCTTCGCGCTGGATCTCGATGACCTCGCTGCTGGCCGCCTGATCCTCGAGCTTGACGGTGTCACGGGTGATGTCGACCACGGTGGAGCGGGTCATGTCCACCGCCTCGCCGGGCACCACCTCGAGGCGTACCTCGGAGCCCTTGGCTCCGCGAATCAGCTCGACCACGTCGTCCAAGCGCATGCCGACCACGTTGACGATGTCTTCGCCTTCCTGGCCGACGCCGATGATGCGGTCGGCGGGCTTGAGTGCGCCGTCCTTCTCGGCCGGGCCTCCGGGCACCAGGCTCGCGACCTTGACGTACTCGCCGTCGGCCTGGAGCAGGGCACCGATGCCCTCGAGCGAGAGACGCATCTGGATGTCGAAGGACTCGCCCTGGCGCGGCGACAGGTATTCGGTGTGGGGGTCCACGGTACCGGTGGCAGCGGCCATGATCAGCCCGAACACGTCCTCGGCGTTGGTCTGCTCGAGGCGATGCTTCTGGGTCTCGTAGCGCTCGCGCAGGGTGTCGATGACCTCGTCGTCCTCCTGGCCGCTGATCGACAGCGTCAGGGCGGCGTTGGCCAGGCGCTTGCGCCACAAGTCGTCAAGGCTTGCCTGGGAGGCGGCCCAGGAGGCATCTTCGCGGTCGAGTTCGAGGCGGTCTTCACCGTCGAAGTTCATGTCGAGGTGGTCGATCTCGTCGAGCATCCACGTAAGGCGCGTTTCGGCACGTTCGTGGTAGCGCTCGTAGAGGTCGTAGGCCCGCTCCAGAGAGCCATCCAGCAATGCCTCGTCCATGCCGGTACGCAGATCGGCGAACTCATCCACGTCGGACTGCACGAAGTAGGCTCGCTGGCCGTCCAGCACATCCAGCAGGCGCTGGAAGGCGCGGTTGGACCATTGGTCGTCCAGGCTTACGTCCGCGTAGTGGCCGTAGCGTAGTGATTCGGCCACCTCCATGGCCGCCTGACGCTGGTCGTCGCCGGGCGTGGGAGTAGCCAGCGCCGTGGGGGCCGCGATCAGCAGGGACAACGCCAGGGCGCGACCCGCAGACTCAATCAGGCTCATCAATGAAGCACTCCAGGATTCGTGTACACTCGTCGGTCTGACACCGACTCGGTCGGCGGGTCCCTTGGACCGGATTCGCATTGTAGCAGCTTGATGTCAATCCTTGACCCTCGCCGTTGTGCGACATTCAGGGTCAATCCTTGAACCACACTATCATGCAACAGAGGACGCCCATGTCACAGGAGTGCTTGCCAAAGGATGATGCCGGATGCGCCAAAAGGCTCAGTCGGCTGCTTGAGTTTCTTCACCGTTCCCCCAGCCCTTGGCACGCTACCGCGAACATGGCTCAGCGGCTCGAGGACGCCGGCTACCGTCGCCTGTTGGAGACCGATAGCTGGGATTTGGTTCCCGGTGACCGCTTCTACGTGACCCGCAACGATTCTTCGATTATCGCCGTCAACCTGCCGAAGGGCCAGCCGGTGACCAGTCTGCGCATGGTCGGCGCCCATACCGACAGCCCCAATCTCAGGCTGAAGACCCACGCCGGCCAGACGTCGGCGGGCTGGCTGCAGCTCGGCGTGCAGGTCTACGGCGGGGCTCTGCTCGCGCCCTGGTTCGACCGGGACCTGGGCCTGGCCGGGCGTCTGCATGTCCGTCATGCCGATGGGCGGGTCGAGGGCGTGCTGCTCAACGTCGCCGAGGCCATCGCCATCATCCCGAGCCTGGCCATCCACCTGGATCGTGAAGCCAACGACGGCAAGGCGATGAATGCCCAGACCCAGATGGCGCCGGTGGTGCTGCAGGGCGGCAAGGACGACGACCTCGATCGCCTGCTGCTGGCCTGGCTGGAGCAGGAGCACGGCCTGACCGGCGTCAAGGTGCTGGACTTCGAGCTGGGCTTTTATGACCTGCAGCCGCCGTCGCTGGTGGGAGTAGGCAAGGAATTGATCGCCAGCGCCCGCCTGGACAACCTTTTGTCCTGCTTTACTGGCCTGGAGGCGATGCTCGACGCCGACGGCGAACAGGGCATGGTGCTGGTCGCCAATGACCACGAAGAGGTGGGCAGCGCCAGCGCCTGTGGCGCCCAGGGTCCGTTCCTCGCCGACGTGCTCAAGCGCGTAAATGGCCAGGTGGGCGAGGGCACCGAGGAAGGCTATATTCGCCTGATCCAGTCGTCGCGGATGATCTCCTGCGACAACGCCCACGCGCTTCATCCGAACTTCAAGGACAAGCACGACGCCCAGCACGGCCCGAGCCTCAACGCTGGCCCGGTGATCAAGACCAACGCCAACCAGCGCTACGCCACCAACAGTGCCACGGCGGCGATGTTCCGTGATCTGTGCGAGCAAGCTGAGGTGCCGGTGCAGACTTTTATCACCCGGGCGGACATGGGTTGCGGCAGCACCATCGGCCCCATCACCGCAACGGAGTTGGGGGTGCCGACCCTGGACGTGGGGGTGCCCCAGTGGGCGATGCACTCGGTCCGCGAGACCGCTGGCAGCCAGGATGTGGAACACCTGACCCGCGCACTGACGGCCTTCTTCAACTCGGCCGAACTGGTGTAGGTCCAGCGCTCGCAGCGCTTGCCGCAAGACTGAAACGACGACAGAGCGCCTGGCGGGTAACCGCCAGGCGCTCTGTCGTTTGCGTCGGTGTAGAATCGTCGCATTGGAAGGCACAACAAAAAGGCCCGTCGATCGGTGATCGACGGGCCTTTCGGTATCTGGTGGCTACGCCCTGACTCGAACAGGGGACCCCATCATTATGAGTGATGTGCTCTAACCAACTGAGCTACGTAGCCTTTGGATGGCGCCGCATTCTACGGATTGCCAGCTTATTGTCAAGCACTTGGCGCCGTGTAGGCCACGGCGGCGACAGCGCAGCGCGCTGGAAAGCCGGCTACCACCAGTGTGCCGTGTAGCGCGAGCTCTGTGCCGGCGTGACGGAGGCCGCTGGAAAGGGCGCTACCGCCATGTGGTGGTCAAGCGCGCCAAGTGTTTGAAAAGACGTACTCCCCGCAATCTGGCACGGGCCTTGCCCCGTATATAAGGGAAACAACAACAGGCGATCTGGATGGCCTGGCGCAAAGGCCTCGAGTCGGCTTCTGGCCTTGGCCGTATCGAGGGCAGGCCGCCTCCAGATCAGGGGATCACGCCGGTGGCGAGATCCAGGACCACGACAGGGGAGTCGTTGCCGATGGAGCCCATCGAAACCTTCTACGACGTGATGCGGCGACAGGGCGTCACGCGTCGCTCATTTCTGAAGTTCTGTTCACTGACCGCGGCGGCGCTGGGACTGGGGCCTGCCTACACCGCCAAGATCGCCCACGCCATGGAGACCAAGCCGCGCACGCCGGTGATCTGGGTCCACGGGCTCGAGTGCACCTGCTGCTCGGAGTCGTTCATTCGTTCGGCCCATCCGCTGGTCAAGGACGTGGTGCTGTCGATGATCTCGCTGGACTACGATGACACCCTGATGGCGGCGGCGGGGCATCAGGCCGAGGCCGCCCTGGCCGACACCATAGAGCGCTACAAGGGCAACTACATCCTGGCGGTGGAGGGCAATCCCCCGCTCAACGAGGACGGCATGTTCTGCATCGTCGGTGGGCGGCCCTTCGTCGACCAGCTGCGCGAGACCGCAGAACACGCCAAGGCGGTGATCTCCTGGGGCTCCTGCGCGAGCCACGGCTGTGTCCAGGCCGCGCGCCCCAACCCCACCCGGGCGACCCCTGTGCACAAGGTCATCACCGACAAGCCGATCATCAAGGTGCCGGGCTGTCCGCCGATCGCCGAGGTCATGACCGGGGTCATCACCTATATGCTGACCTTCGACCGGCTGCCGGAGCTCGACCGTACCGGTCGACCCAAGATGTTCTATTCCCAGCGCATCCACGACAAGTGCTACCGGCGGCCGCACTTCGACGCCGGCCAGTTCGTCGAGTCCTTCGATGACGAGGGCGCCCGTCGCGGCTACTGCCTGTACAAGGTGGGCTGCAAGGGTCCGACCACCTACAACGCCTGTTCGACCATCCGCTGGAACGAGGGCGTGAGCTTCCCGATCCAGGCCGGCCACGGCTGTATCGGCTGCTCCGAAGACGGCTTCTGGGACAAGGGGTCCTGGTACGCCCGGCTGCAGGACGTGCACCAGTTCGGCATCGAGGCCAACGCTGACCAGATCGGCGGCGTTGTTGCCACCGGGGTGGGCGGTGCGGTGGCGGTCCACGCCGCCGTCAGCGCCTTGAAACGGGCGCAGGTCAAGCGCCAGTCGTCAGCCAACAGGGAGCAAGCCTGATGACCCAGATCAACACCCCTAACGGGTTCAACCTGGACAGAAGCGGGCGGCGTATCGTCGTCGACCCGGTGACCCGCATCGAGGGCCATATGCGCTGCGAGGTCAACGTGGATGACAACAACATCATCCGCAATGCGGTGTCCACCGGCACCATGTGGCGCGGGCTCGAGGTCATTCTCAAGGGCCGTGATCCGCGCGACGCCTGGGCCTTTGTCGAGCGTATCTGCGGCGTCTGCACGGGCTGTCATGCGCTGGCCTCGGTACGCGCGGTGGAGGACGCACTGGACATCCGCATCCCGCGCAACGCCCACCTGATCCGCGAGATGATGGCCAAGGTCCTGCAGTGGCACGACCACGTGGTGCACTTCTACCACCTGCACGCGCTGGACTGGGTCAACCCGGTCAATGCGCTGAGGGCCGACCCGCGGGCGACGTCGCAACTGCAGCAGTTGACCGGCCCCAACCATCCGCTGTCGTCGCCGGGCTATTTTCGCGACGTCCAGAATCGCCTGAAGACCTTTATCGAGTCCGGCCAGCTCGGGCTTTTCAAGAACGGCTACTGGGACAATCCCGCCTATCGGCTGTCGCCAGAGGCGGACCTGATGGCGACGGCGCACTATCTTGAAGCGCTGGACATGCAAAAGGAGATCGTCAAGATCCACACCGTGTTCGGCGGCAAGAATCCCCACCCCAACTACATGGTCGGCGGGGTGCCCTGTGCCATCAACATCGACGGCGACCTGGCGGCGGGCGCGCCGCTCAACATGGAGCGGCTGAATTTTGTGCGCGCGCGCATCGAAGAAGCCTTCGCCTTCTCTAAAAACGTCTATATCCCCGATGTCATCGCCATCGCCAGCTTCTACAAGGACTGGCTGTACGGTGGGGGGCTGTCCGCCACCAACGTGATGGACTACGGCGACTACTCCAAGGTCAACTACGACAAGTCCACCGACCAGCTCAAGGGCGGCGCCATCCTCGGCGGCAACTGGAACGAGATCCACGAGGTGGACCCCACCGACCCGGAGCAGATCCAGGAGTTCGTGGCCCACTCCTGGTACCGCTACGCCGACGAGTCCCGTGGCCTGCACCCCTGGGACGGCGAGACCGAGCACCACTACGAGCTGGGCCAGGGCACCGTCGGCACGCGCACCCGGATCGAGGAGATCGACGAGGCCGCCAAGTACTCGTGGATCAAGTCGCCACGCTGGCGTGGCCACGCCATGGAGGTGGGGCCGCTGTCGCGCTACATCCTCAACTACGCCCAGGGCAATGACTTCGTGATCGACCAGGTTGACTCGTCGCTTGCCGCCCTCAACCAGCTTGCCGGCACCCGCCTGACGCCGAAGCAGGCGCTGCCGACCACCATCGGCCGAACCCTGGCCCGCGCCCTGGAAGCCCACTACTGCGCGTCCATGATGCTCGATGACTGGCATGAGCTGATCGCCAATATCCGTGCCGGCGACCTGGCTACCGCCAATATCGAGAAGTGGGACCCGGCGTCCTGGCCCCAGGAGGCGCGCGGTGTCGGCATGGTTGCGGCACCCCGGGGCATGAACGGCCACTGGATTCGCATCAAGGACGGCAAGATCGAGAACTACCAGTGCATCGTGCCGACCACCTGGAACGGCAGCCCGCGGGACCCGGAGGGCAATATCGGTGCCTTCGAGGCGTCACTGCTGAATACGCCCATGGAGCGGCCGGACGAGCCGGTGGAGATCCTGCGCACGCTGCATTCCTTCGATCCGTGCCTGGCCTGTTCCACCCACGTGATGAGCGAAGACGGTGAAGAACTGTCTCACGTCACCGTCAGATAGCCGGGGGAGGGTGTCCCATGTCCCATGACTCGAAAGCGTCATCAACTACGACAGCCGGCCAGGCCGACGCAGATTCCCAGGCAGGCAAGCTAGGCCCCGGGGAGGAGCGGGTGCTGCCTTCCTCGGTCAAGCAGACGTCTGTCTACGTCTATGAGGCGCCGTTGCGGCTGTGGCACTGGACCAACGCGGCGGCCATCCTGGTGCTGATCGCCACCGGCTACTTTATCGGCAAGCCGTTGCCGACGGTGTCAGGTGAGGCCAGCGATCACTTCGTGATGGGCTATATCCGCTTTGCCCACTTCACCGCCGGCTACATTCTGGCGATTGGCTTTCTGTTTCGCTTCTACTGGTCGCTGGTCGGCAATCACCACGCCAAGCAGCTGTTTCGTCTGCCGCTGCACCGTCGCGATTGGTGGCGTGAGGTCTGGTTCGAGCTTCGCTGGTATCTGTTTCTGGAGAAGCGTCCGCGCAAGTACGTGGGCCACAACCCGCTTGCGCAGTTGGCGATGTTCATCTTCATTACCCTCGGCACCCTGTTCATGATCGTGACCGGGATGGCGCTCTACGCCGAAGGCGCCCTGCGCGGCAGTTGGCAGGACACGCTGTTCGGCTGGGTCATCCCGCTGGCGGGCCAGAGCCTGGACGTGCATACCCTGCATCGTCTCGGCATGTGGGTGATGATCACCTTCATCATCATCCATGTGTACGTGGCGATACGCGAAGACATCATGTCCCGCCAGAGCATCGTCTCGACCATGATTTCGGGGGAGCGCACCTTCAAGGACGACGATCCGTTGTAGTTCGTTGCAGTTGCTAGCAGTTGCTAGCAGTAGCTCGCTGGCCCTTAAGTTGAAGGGCAGCAGAGCAGAGCAGAGCGCTGGCGCCGGAGGCTTCACCGAGAATATCGGGTGAGGTCTCCGGCGCTTTTTGTTTGGGTTCAGGGAGGGTGGCGAAGCGCGTGCATAGGCCGGTGGGAGAGGTGTCGTGGTCGAGCATTAATCAGGTAATCACGAGTCATTTTTTGAAACGTTGTTGCCCGGTGTTTTATGAGAAAGATTCTCTTTGAGTCGGCGGCTATTGGACTTTTGTAGGGTTATATGCCATGTGGCTGTGCCGAAACGATGGGCATGTTTTTTATTGAAAGGTAGCGGCGTTATTCTGCGGAAATGGTCGAGATTTTTTTCAGGTCATCGTGGATATGTGCATGTAAGTGGCTGCTGTAGTGTGAAAAAACGCTTTCGTATATGCCATGGGTGGCGAAGATGGAAGCGTTTTCGGCAGTTTTTTTGGCGTCCTGTTTTTCAGCATCTTGCTTTTCGGTGCCTTGTTTGTCGTTATCTTGTTTTTCGGCGTCTTTTTTTCGGTGAGCAAGGCGCTTCGTCGCTAGCCTTTGGCTTTGATGCTGCATCTTGATGTTTTTATGGCGAATGCATCCAGGAATCAGACGAAGAGCGAGCCGCTGAAAGAGGCGAAGAGAGAACAAGGAAAGAACGAAGAACGAGATGCAGGATAAAGCCAACTAAAGTAGCGCAGGCAAATATTCGGCGCAGCGAAGGAGCCGGCATGAAGACGGATGATCACGAGGCGACGCCATCGATTCTGGTGCTGGGTATCGGCAATGTGCTGTGGGCCGACGAGGGGTTCGGAGTCCGCGCGGTGGAGGCGCTTCACCAGCGCTATACATTTGCCGAGGCGGTGACCGTGATGGACGGCGGCACCCAGGGACTCTACCTGCTGCCCTACGTGCAGTCCTGCGAGTGCCTGCTGGTCATCGATGCCATCGACTACGGCCTTGCCCCGGGCAGTGTGCATGTGGTGCGCGATGACGCGGTGCCGAGCTTCATGGGTGCCAAGAAGATGTCGCTGCACCAGACCGGCTTTCAGGAGGTGCTGGCGGCGGCGCAGCTGCTCGGCTGGCAGCCACAGAAGGTGATGCTGGTCGGTGTGCAGCCCTCGGTGCTGGACGATTATGGCGGCTCGCTGCGACCGGAGATCGCCGCGCGAATCGATGAGGTGATCCGCCTGGTGGTCGATGAGCTGGCGTCCTGGGGCGCAAGGCCTGAGCTTCGCTCTCAACAGAGCCCCGGACACGGCTCCCAACACAGCCCCGGACACGGCTCTCAACACAGCCCAGAACACGGCTCTCAACACGGGCCCGGACACAGCCCCGATCACCAGGCCCCCATCGCCGAACTGGCGCCTTCGGCGCTCGCCCTTCACCACTACGAAAACCTGCGTCCCTCGCCGCTCGATGCCTGCCGTGTGGGCGATCCGCGCTTTCTGGCGAGGGACCTTGGCCATCCTGGCGAGGCGCACGGCGACCCGTCTCGCGAGGCGGGAAGCGAGCGGGATGGTGTAGCCGACAGCGTTCCAGAGGAGTAGCCGCGATATGTGCATTGGCATTCCCATGCGGGTGCTTGAGGCCAGCGGGACGCTCGCCATCTGTGTCAGCGACGGGGCAGAGGATCGACAAGAGGTCGATATTTCCCTGGTCGAGGCGGTGAGCCCCGGCGATTGGCTGCTGGTATTTCTGGGAGCGGCGCGCCGGGTGCTGGAGGCCGATGAGGCCCTGCGCATCAGCGATGCGTTAAAGGCCATGGCCATGGCGGCCGAGGGAGGGACGGTCGAGACGGGACTGTTTGCAGACCTGGAGCAGGGTGAACCTCGCCTGCCGCCGCATCTGGAGGCGGCGCGCAAGGCGGGTGCCTCCACCGGCTGAGTACGCCACGGGCGACAACGCAAGCGGGTGATCGACAACACAAGCGAGTGAGCGACAAGGGAGTCACGCCAATGACGGGGCCATTGCACCGGCTGATCAATGAACTGGACTATCCCTGCCTCGCCGGGGAGGAACTGGCGGCCTTCGTGACGGGGCCAGGCACACGGGTGCTGTTTCTCAGTGGCGATCCGGCCACCAACCTCGAGACCAACGATGTGGCCGCCATTCTGCCGGAGTTGGTCAAGGCCTTCCCGGGGCGCTTCAAGCCCGCGGTGGTAGATCGCGCGGAAGAAGACGCCACCCGCGAACGCTTTCAGGTGTGGCCGGTGCCTTCACTGCTGTTTTTCCAGGACGGGCGGATGACCGGTGTGATCTCGAAGGTGCGCGACTGGGACGACTACCTGGGCGAGATCCACTCGATTCTGCAAGGGACGTCTGCCAGCGCCAATATCATCGCTCGCGACGGGAGTGTTCGAACATGACCCAGGGATTCATGCCGTCATCGCCGGGTATCGGGCCTGGCAGCCAGCCCGAGGAGGCGGTGCTCGATTACCTGCCGATGCCATCGGGAATGAGCACCTTTCAGCCGAGCTTTCCCGAGGTGGAAGACCCCGAGCGCATCCGGCCGGCGCTGGATGCTCTCAGCGCTCTGGCCGACAGGGCCGCCCAGTGGACGCCGGAGGGCGGCAACCTGGTGGTCGAGCTGCCGTCGCTCGATGCCGAGAATCGCAAGGCGCTGGCCGATGCACTGGGTGAGGGTGAGGTCGCGATCAAGGTGGGTGGCACTGGTACCGGTGCTGGCGCCGTCGAGATTCAGGAGTCGGTCTTCGCCGGTCTGTGGCGGGTGACGTCCCGTGATCTGGATCATGCCGCGGGCAGTGTGCGGGAGCATATCGAGATCGGTGTGGTGCCCCTGGCGGTGGTGCAATGTCGCCAGCAGCGCATCTTCTGCCCGCCGGAGGCCGGCCAGGGTGTGGTCAACGGGCCCTTTATCGTCTCGGAGCTGATCGAGCGCTGCGAGGAGCGCGCCCCAGGTGGCGAGCCTTATGCCATCAACCTGTCGCTGTTGCCCCATACCCCGGAGGATCTGGGCTATCTGGATGAGGCGCTGGGCCGGGGCGAGGTCACCATCCTGTCGCGAGGTTACGGCAACTGTCGTATCGACAGCACCGCCCTCGACCACGTCTGGCGGGTGCGCTACTTCAATTCCCAGGACTCGCTGATTCTGGACGTCATCGAAGTCTCCGATGTGCCCGAGGTGGCCTGCGCGGCGGCCGAAGACATCGCCGATTCGGTGATTCGACTCAAGCAGGTAGTGGAGGCGATGGCGTGACGGCACGATTTGAAGGTTCGTTTCTCGGAGACCTGGCGCGCCTGGATGACGCCGCCCGTCTCGAGTGCAAGATCTGCTGGTACTGCTATGACCCTGCCGTCGGCGACGCCGTCCGGCAGGTCGAGCCGGGGACACCGTTCTCGGCGCTGCCCCAGGACTGGCGTTGCCCCCAGTGCGACGGTGAGCGCAGCCAGTTTATGGTGCTGGATGGTCGGCAGGGCGTCGGGGGGGCGGCCGCCGCACTCGCCACACCCGCCGGGGCAGCGTCGGCAGAGTTGGGCGCCGTCAAGCGACTGGTGGAGACCTTTCGCGAGATCCAGACCACCGGTATGAAGGATTCCCCCTTCAGCAATCTGTCGCTGCACGTCGAGGCGGTGGGGTTTGTCCCCTGGGAGGGCAGGCAGCTGGGTATCCTGGTGGCGCCCTGGCTGATGAATCTGGTGGTGATTCCAGGCCCCGATGACGACGCCCAGCGCCTGCGGCCCGGCGACAAGCGGGTCTACTCCTTTGCCTCCGGCGACTACGAATTCATCTTCAATACCCGGGTGCCGGTGGGCGCCTTCCTGGCCTGTTCGCTGTTTTCCGATATGAGCGAGTTTGCAAGCCAGGCCTACGCCACCGAGGTGGCGCGCGCCGCCATGGAGGCGCTGTTTGATCCTGCCCACCGCGCCGAGACGGATCGCCACGCCGATATCGCCGCGCTGAGCGTGGCCGGGGAGGAGGGTATCGCCGGGGCAGATGCTGACGCTGACGCTGTGGCTAAAAGCACCGCGGCGCCCTCGGCCGACCCCGAACCCCTAGGCAGCGATGGTGAAGCTGGCGTAAGCCAGTGGTCTCCCCCGGCGCCTGGGCTCGAGTCACGGCGAGACTTCCTGACCGGGCGCACGTCGAGCACCGCTGCCGGCACCAAAGCCGCCCCCAGCAGCGGAGCGTCCTTGGATTCTGCGTCAGGCGACGAGGACGAGTCGTCATGATGCCGACGCTGATCATCAGTCACGGCCACGGCCACGGCCACAACCCCGGGGGCGATCCGGGGTTTCGCGTGAGTCAGCGAGGACGGATGCCGACCCAGTGGCTGATCGATCGAAATCGTCACGAGGCGATGACCATGGTGGGGTGTCTGTACAACCTGTGCGCCGCCGCCCAGAGCGCCGCGGCGGCCAAGGCCATGGACCTGCCGCTTGCCCCTGACTGCCACCGTCATATCCAGCTCGAGACCCTGCGCGAGCATGGCCTGGTCATGCTGCGGGACTGGCCGGGGGTGCTGGGCATGGCGATGGACGCCGACTCCCTGAAAGGGCTGGCGGGGCTTTCGCTGACCACGCTGGAGGTACTGGAGGCGCGGGTGTTCGCCGGTCCGGCCGAGCGCGCACTGGAGGATATCGAGGCGTGGCTTGAGCGAGCGCCGAGTCGGCCCGCCGAGGTGCTGCGCCAGGTCGCCCACTGGCCGCGGGAGTTCGGGAGAATCGCCGTGGCGGACGACCCTACCTTTGTGGGGCGCGTGGCCGGTCATGCGTCGCTAGGCGGCGTCATCGCGAGGGATGGTTGGAGTCTGTATGCGCGGATGCTGGCGCGGGTGGTGGAGGTGGCGCAGTTGATAGTTGCGCTGCGCGCCGGCGCTGGCAACTGCACTGCTGGGGATAGCAGCGATGCCGGCAAGCCACGCTGCGGGCGCGCCGCCGATGGCAGTGGCTGGGCCGAGGCCGCCCGGGGACGCCTGGTGCATCGGGTGGCGTGCCGGGACGACCGCGTCGTCGACTACCACATCATCACCCCGACCGACGCCATGCTCGACGGTGCTGTCGGCCCCGATGGCGAGCGGCAACATGGCTTCCTTTCCCGCTTGCTGGAATCCGCCCACGGCCAGGGCGAGTGCCATGGCTACAGTCATGGCCTCAGTGATGGCGACAACCGGGCCCGGCAGCGGGTGGCGATGGCGCTGAGCTGTGCCGATCCCTGTCTGCCGGTGGTGTGGCAGGAGTCGAGTGAAGCGCTGTGCCAGGCGCCTTCGCAGGCGCCATGCCGGAAGGCAGGGCCGCCCAGGGGGAGGTCATCATGCACGAATTGAGCCTGTGTCAGAGCATCGTCGAGCTGATCGAGGAGCAGGCCAGCGTCCAGGCGTTCGAGAAGGTGACCCGGGTGTGTCTCGAGATCGGGGCCTTGTCCTGCGTCGAGCCTGAGGCCCTGGCGTTCGGTTTCGATCTGTCCACCCGTGGCTCCGTCGCCGAAGGGGCGACGCTGGATATCGTCAATATCCCGGCCTCGGCGTGGTGTTTCGGTTGCAATCGCACGGTGGATATTGCCCATCGTGGCGACGATTGCCCCCTGTGTTCCAGCGCCCGTCTGCATGTGACCGGTGGAGAGGAACTTCGCGTCAAGGAACTGGAGGTTGTCTGATGTGTACCGTCTGTGGATGCGCCGAAACCGGTGACCAAGGTCACTCCCATCATCACGAGCATGCGCACGAGCAGGAGCATGCGCACGCTCATTCCCACGCTCACCCTCACGACCACGAGCACACTCATCCCCACCACCACGGTCATTCCCACTCTCATGGTCATGTGCACGAGCACGCCCACGGCCACGCTCATTCCCACGAGCACGCCCACGGCGACTCTCATGACCATGCCCACCCTCATGATCATGCCCAGGTGCATGACCCTGCAGGGCGCGCTGGCGCTGAGCCGCGTCTGGACTGTGGAGCGGGGCCGGCCGGGGTCGAGGTGGCGGGGGTGTCGCAACGCCGTCTGGTGGAGATCGAGACCAACATCCTGGCCCGCAATGACGCCATCGCCGAGGGCAATCGGCGGCGCCTCGAGGCCGACGGTGTGCTGGCGCTGAATCTGGTGTCGAGCCCGGGTTCCGGCAAGACCACGCTGCTGGTGGACACCATCCGTCGGCTCGGTGCCGAGGGAGTGGCGGTGATCGAGGGCGACCAGCAGACCGCCAATGACGCCCGGCGCATTCGCGAGACCGGGGTGCCGGCGTTGCAGGTCAATACCGGCAAGGGCTGTCATCTCGACGCCTCCATGGTGGAACGGGCGCTGCCCCAGGTAAGCCCGCCTGGGCTTGGCCTGTTGTTTGTCGAGAATGTCGGCAATCTGGTGTGTCCGGCGGGCTTCGATCTGGGCGAGGACGCCAAGGTGGTGATCCTGTCGGTGACCGAAGGCGAGGACAAGCCGCTCAAGTACCCGCACATGTTCGCCGCCGCCTCGTTGATGCTGCTGAGCAAGGTCGATCTGGCGCCCCATGTCGACTTCGATATGGACGCCTGCGAAGCCTACGCCCGTCGGATCAATCCCGAGCTCGAGATCCTGCGACTGTCGGCCACCAGCGGCGAGGGCATGGGCGCCTGGCTCGACTGGATCGACGCACGACGTGAGGCGCTCAGACAGCGCGCCTTGAGCCGGGCGCGCCAGCACCTCGCCATGCTCGAACAGCGCTAGGGGTCGCCATGTCCACCTTGGTCGAGGGTCTGCTGTTCGATGGACGGGGCGTCGCAGCCGAGTCGCTGCCGAGCGTACTGGTAATCGGCGCCGCCAGCGAGCGAGCCGACGTGCTCGAGGACATCACGCAAGGGAACCTGGAGTGCCTGCGGGCAACGCATTGGGAAGAGGCCAGGGCGCTGCTGGTATCAGAGTGGATCGGGCTGGTGGTGGTTGAGCTGGCGGACCAGGCGGGGGACGACGCCAGGGACAGGGGACTGTCCCCTGACGGTGGCTGGACCCGGGAGCTGGCCCAGCGCTGGCCCGAGGTGCAGTGTCTGGTGATCGCCGATCATGGGCCCACGTCGCTCGGTGACTGGCCCGAGGCGTTTCACCTGCTTGGTCGCCGCAGTCCGATCGAGGTGCTTGGGCGGACTATCGGCGTTGCCCTGCGCCAGTATCAGCTCGAGCGAGAGTGTCGGCGGCTGCGCGCAGAGCGAGCCCTGTACCAGCCGACCGTTCAGGCGCGGCTGGCGGCCCACCGCCTGCGGATGCGTGAGGCGGGGGGCTTCGAGACGATCATCCGGGCGCCGGGGTCGCCGCTGGAGCCGCTGTGCGACATGGCGGCGCGCATCGCCGGCTTCGACGTGCCGGTCCTGGTGACAGGGGAGAGCGGCACCGGCAAGGAGTTGATGGCCCGGGCGATCCACGCCAGCAGCCTGCGCTCGGAGATGCCTTTCTACGCCCTGGACTGCGGCGCGGTGACCGATGAACTGTTGGAGAGCGAGCTGTTCGGCCACTGCAAGGGGGCCTTCACCGGAGCGAGTTCTAGCCGCGTCGGACTGCTGGAGCGGGCCCACGAGGGCACCCTGCTGCTGGACGAGATCGGTGACACCTCCAGCGCCTTTCAGCTGCGCCTGTTGCGCTTTCTGCAGGAGGGGGAAGTGCGCCCGGTGGGTTCCAACGAGGTGCGTCAGCTGGACGTTCGGGTCATCGCCGCGACCAATCGGGATCTGATGGCCGAGGTGGCGGCGGGACGCTTCCGGGAGGACCTCTACCATCGCCTGACGGTGGCCCCGGTTCAGTTGCCACCGCTGCGCGATCGCGCCTGTGATATCGCGGCCCTGGCCGAGGTGCTGCTGGCGCGGATCGCTTCCCGCCACGGGGTCAGGGTCGGCGGCTTCACCGATGCGGCGATGGCGTGTCTGTGTGCCTATGCCTGGCCCGGCAATGTTCGCGAGCTGGAAAACCAGATCACCCGCATGGTGATGCTGGCGACCGGCGAGAAGCTTGGCGTCGAACTGCTGGCACCGCACCTGCGAACCGATGAATGGCGTCAGACGCCGGTCGAGCGGCGCCAGGACCTGCCTGAGCCGCCGAAAGCGAATACGACAGCCGATCCGGTCGAGGACGACGAGGACGCCGGCACCCTGCGCGAACGGGTCGAGCGCCTGGAGGCGAGCTGCCTGGCCCGGGCGCTCGAGCGTCATGGCGGCAACAAGTCACGTACCGCCAGTGAACTGGGGCTATCGCGCATCGGCCTGAGGGCCAAGCTGCAACGCTACGGGATCGGCGAGGCGGCCGGCGACCCCGAATAGGCCGAGATTCGAATCGGCCCTGAGCAGACCACCATCAGCGTGTCAGCATCGCATCAGCAGATGCGCGGTAGCTGCTCTCCCACCAGCATGTCGACGATGCGCTGGCCGCCGAAGCCGGTGCGCAGCGTCACCCGTCCCGGTTTGCCGTCCAGCGACTGACCGATGATCGCGGCTTGCTTTCCCAGCGGATGCCCGCGCAGGGCGGCCAGGGCCGCCTCGGCCTGAGCCGCGGGCACCGCCGCCACCAGCTTGCCTTCGTTGGCCAGGTACAGAGGGTCCAGCCCCAGTATCTCGCACATCCCCCGGACCTCCTTGCGCAGCGGCAGGGCCAGGTCGTCGAGTTCGATGGCAAGCCTGGAGGCATCGGCCATCTCGTTGAGCACCGTGGCGACGCCGCCCCGGGTGGCGTCACGCAGGCAGCGGGTCTCGGGCGCGGCGGCCAGCAGTGCCTCGATCAGGCCATTGAGGGAGGCGCAGTCGCTCTCAAGGTCGGTGTCCAGCGACAGGTCGCCACGGGCCGCCAGGATGGCGGCACCGTGATCGCCGAGCCAGCCGTTGACGATGATCACGTCGTCGGCCTGGATGCGCTCGATACCGAGCTTACGCTCGGCGGGAATGACGCCGATGCCGGTGGTGGTGATGAAGACGCCGTCGCAGGCCCCGCGTTCGACCACCTTGGTGTCACCGGTGACGATCTCGACGCCGGCCTCGCGGGCCGCA
Source organism: Halomonas sp. H10-59 (assembly GCF_040070555.1). Taxonomy (NCBI): domain Bacteria; kingdom Pseudomonadati; phylum Pseudomonadota; class Gammaproteobacteria; order Oceanospirillales; family Halomonadaceae; genus Halomonas; species Halomonas sp. H10-59. The sequence goes on along the minus strand of NZ_CP098828.1, from coordinate 2,969,226 downwards.
GTAGCCATGGAGCGGGCGATGCGCCTCAGGTCATCGATCGGCAGGCCTTCTTCCAGGATCACCGCGCAGGACAGGTAGCGGGGATGGGCGCCCCCCACGGCCAGGTCGTTGACGGTGCCGCACACCGCCAGCTTGCCGATGTCACCACCGGGAAAGAACAGCGGGTCGACCACGAAGCCATCGGTGGTCATGGCCAGTCGGTCGCCCAGGCATGCCAGCTCGGTCAGTTCCAGCCTCGCCTGGTCCTCGAGTACTTCGGGAAGCGCGGTGAATTCCCTGACGAAGACGTCATCGATCAGGTCCTTCATGGCCTTGCCGCCGCCTCCGTGGGCCTGGGTCACCGCGCGGGCGGCAAGGGTGGGAAGCTGTCGTCGTGTCGTATCGCTCATGATTCGGCCTGGCTTGTGCTGTGGTTCGGGCTATCGACGTTGCCCCCGCCGTATTGATAGTAGGCGGCGCAGGCGCCTTCGCTGGAGACCATCAGCGCGCCCCGGGGTTGATCCGGTGTGCAACGCTTGCCGAACAGCTCGCACTGCCAGGGCTTGAGGTTGCCGGTGAGCACGTCACCACAGCGGCAGTTGTCCGGGTCGGCCACCTGCTGATTGGGCACGGCGAACTTGCGTTCGGCATCGAAGGCACCATAGGCGTCCTTGATCTGGACACCTGACTCGGCGATCGAGCCGAGCCCGCGCCACTCGCAGCTCTCGCGGGGCTCGTAGACCCGATGGAAGGCCTCCAGTGCGGTGAGGTTGCCGTCGCTGGTCACCAGACGCTGGTACTGGTTCTCGACCTCGGCGCGGCCATCGTGGAGCTGGCGAACGACCATCAGCAGCGACTGCAGGATATCCAGGGGCTCGAAGCCGGAGACCACCACCGGGCAGCCGTAACGCTTGGCGATGAAGCGGTAGGGGTCGGTGCCGATGATCATCGACACGTGCCCGGGCCCGAGGAAGCCATCCAGGCGATGGTCAGGATTGTCGAGGATCGCCTGTAACGTCGGGATGATGGTGATGTGGTTGCAGAACACCGAGAAGTTGCCGACCCCTTCGCGCTCGGCCTGGGCGATGGTCAGGGCGGTGGAGGGAATGGTGGTCTCGAAGCCCAGACCAAAGAACACCACTTCCCGATCCGGATGCTTGCGCGCCAGTGCCAGGGCGTCGGTGGGGGAGTAGACGATGCGCACGTCGGCGCCGTCGGCCTTGGCCTGCATCAGGCTCTTGCGTGAGCCGGGAACCCGGATGGCGTCGCCGAAGGTGGCGAGGATCACCTCGGGACGCTCGGCGATGGCGACGCAGTCATCGACGCGACCCATCGGCAGCACGCACACCGGGCAGCCGGGGCCGTGAATCAGCTCCAGTTCCGGTGGCAGCATGGCCTCCAGCCCATAGTGGAAGATCGCGTGGGTGTGGCCGCCACAGACCTCCATGATGCGCACTGGGCCACCGCGCTGCTCGGCCAGGCGGGCGACCAGGGTGGTGATGTGTTCGAGGATCTGCCGGGCGCGGGCGTGATCGCGGAATTCGTCGATGAATTTCATGAAGAGACCTCCTGGTCGCCGGTCAAGGTCAGGGCGTCGAACTCGTGGGTATCGCCCAGTTCGTCCAGCAGTTCGAGGGTGCGCGCCGCAGCCTCGGCGTCGATACGGTTCAGGGCGAAGCCCACATGGACCAGTACCCAGTCGCCCACGCAGTGTTCGGGCGGGTGGTCGTCATCGACGATGCAGGCGATGTTGATCTGGCGTCGGACCCCGCTCACGTCCACCGTGGCGAGCCGCGCGTCGGCGTCATCGAGGGAAATGATCTGTCCTGGAATTCCCAGACACATGGGCGGTCTCCTGTGCGTTATTGGATGCCGTGGTGGCGGTAGTGATAGTGGCAATGGAGGGAACGGTTGTTGTTGTCGAGATCGTCGAGGTTGCCGAGATTGCTGAGGTTGCCGAGGTCGGACTATCCGACGCCTGGTCGGAGGCCAGCGGATGCCGCCGCGCCGCCGCGATCAGCGCCTGGCCCAGGGCGATGCCGCCGTCGTTGGCCGGCACCTGGTGGTGGGTCAGCACCTGAACAGGCAGGGGTGCGAGGCACTTAAGCGTCAGTTCCAGCAGGGTGCGGTTGTGAAAGCAGCCGCCGCTCAGCGCGATGGCCTCGACGTTGCGCGTGCTGGAGAGGCGCCGGGCATTGTCGTTAGAGACTTCGTCGAGTGCGTCGTCCTGCATGTCGCCATCGACGTCGCCCAGCATCTCGCCAACGACCTCGCCAAGCCCCTTGGCCAGTCCCAGATGAAAGCGCGCCGCGATCAGCGTGGCGTCCTTGCCGGCGGCCAGGTCGTCAAACAGCGCCGTCCACATCGGTGCCGGATCGAGGATCCGGTGACCGCCTGGCGCCCTGTGAAGGGAGAAGGGATAGGGCGCAAGGGCGCAAGACGTGCATGACGTAGGCGGCGGAGTCGGTGTCAGCGCGCGGGCGGCCAGGGCTTCCAGTGCCATGGCCGCTTCGCCTTCGTGGTGCTGGTGATCGAAGCACAGCTCCAGGGCGGCGGCGACGGCGTCGAACAGGCGCCCGCAGGAGGAGGCGAGGGGGCTGTTGATCCCGGCCTCGATCATCCCGCTGAGGGTATCGATCGGCTTCTGCTGCAGTCGCTTCAGTACGCCAAGGTTTGGGTGGCGGCGCTTCAGGGCGGCAAGGCCGGGACCGGCGATGAGCTGCGCCAAGAGGTTGCGCCAGGGCTCGCGGGAGGCGGTGCCGGCTCCCGGCATGGCCACGGGGTTGAGCGAACCCAACCGCTGGCAATGGCGATAATCCGCCAGCAGGAACTCACCGCCCCACAGGCCGCCATCCTCGCCAAGGCCCAGGCCGTCCAGGGCGATCCCCAGTACTGGAGCGGCGTCGCGAGGATAGCCGTTGTCGGCCAGACAGGCGGCGATATGGGCGTGGTGATGGCCAATGGCATCGAGTGGCAGGCCGGCGTCGTCGGCCAGTCGCCGAGCCATGTGACGAGCCATGTGACGAGCCATGTCGCTGGTACGGTAGTCCGGGTGAGTGTCGCAGGCCAGCCAGGCGGGATGGTGGTCGTAAAGCGCCAGGAAGTCGTCAAGATTGCGTTCGTAGTCGTCGAGGGTGGCGGCGTCGTCCAGGTCACCCTGATGCGGGGACAGGATCGCGCGCTGGCCATCCACCAGGCAGAAGGTGGCCTTCTGTTGCGGACCCAGGGCAAGCCCCGGCGAGATGTCCTCGAAGCCAGGCGGCAGCGGCAGCGATGCCGGGGCGTAGCCCCTGGCACGACGCAGCATGCGCACCTTGCCGGCGGCCAGCTGTACCAAGCTATCGTCGATACGCCGGGCGATGGCGCGGTCGTGGGTGAGGGCGTGGCTGGCGATCGTCGATAGGCGGCCAGCCAGTTGGCCATCGTCGATCAGCTGGGGCTCCCCGGAGACGTTGCCGCTGGTCATCACGATGGGAAAGGGCAGCCGCTGGCACAGCAGCACGTGCAAGGGGGTCGATGGCAGCATCACGCCGAGCCGGTCGAGTCCCGGGGCCAGGGCCTCGGCGAGTGGCTGACCTGTGGCCTCGTCACGGCGCCGCTCGAGCAGCACGATGGGCGCGGCGGCTGAGCAGAGTGCCTGTTGTTCGAGCTCATCGAGCCGGCAATAACGCCTGACCATCTCCAGGTCTTTTGCCATCAACGCCAGCGGTCGGGTGGGGCGATGCTTGAGTCGTCGCAGGCGCTCGAGGGCCTCGGTGCTGGTGGCGTCGCAGGCAAGCTGGTAGCCGCCGAGTCCCTTGATGGCGAGGATCTGGCCCTGGCGGATCAGCGCGGCGGCTTGGTCGATGGGAGCCTCAATGGCGGGGGTGGTGAGAGCGTCGATGGCGTCTTCGCTCGCCAGCCAGTGCCCGCCGTCCAGCGCCACCAGACGCACCTGGGGCCCGCAGGCCGGACAGGCGATGGGTTCGGCATGAAAGCGACGGTCGCCGGGATCCAGATATTCGGCGCGACAGCACTCGCATAGCGCAAAGTCAGCCATGGTGGTGGCCGCCCGGTCGTAGGGCATGTCACGAATGATCGACAGGCGTGGGCCACAGTGGGTGCAGTTGGTCAGGGCGTAACCGGAGCGTCGCTGGTGCTGGCTCAGTATTTCTTCTGTGCAGGCTGCGCAGATGGCGGCGTCCACGGCGATATCGGTGCGCGTTGCGCCCTCGAGACTATCGACGATGGTGAAGCCGACTCGGTGCAGCGGTGCCAGGCCCGAGCGAACCTCGATGTCGGTGATCTGTGCCAGTGGGGGCGGGTCGCGCTTGAGTTGTTCGATCAGGCTCTCGAGGCGTTCACTGGGGCCGGTTGCCCGGATCAGCACGCCTTCACCGTCGTTGAGCACCTCACCGACCAGCGCTAGCCGCTTGGCCAGTTGCCATACCGTCGGACGAAACCCCACACCCTGCACACAGCCGCGGACGCGGATTTCTACCGTGGTCTCTGGGGTGCATGGCGGTGTCGTGGGGGGGGGAATGGTCATGACGTCCAGCGGTGAAGAAAAGATCTGCCTGACTATTTCATAGCTATCGCAGGCCAAACTTGAGCTGTGACAACCTTCTACGACCACCATACCCCTCCCCCGGGGAGCCTCCGCGGCGCTTCTGTGCTGGTGTGAGCGGATGTGCCGCTTTCCTGACCCATCGTCAGATTGCCCTGGCGCCGCATTGCCGACTTGGCATTGGACGAGTACTGTATAAAATAACAGTATTCGGTATGTTGGCGTCCGCCCGGTAAGGCCAGGGCGTGGTCTAGAAACATGGACCTGAAACCTGGACCAGAAACCTAGGCCGGGCTGGTGTATCTAGCGGGCCAGGGGCGCAGCTCAGCAGCGAACGCCAGCAGAGAACGCCAGCAGAGAACGCCAGTTCAGCAGGCCAGTTGAGCGGGACAGGAGCGGGAGAGGAGCGATGAAGGCAGCAGACAACCAGGCCCGTGACAGCGCATGCGATGACCTCTCGCGCTTGATGCAGCGAGGCAGCGTCTGGCGGGCGCGGCGACAGTGGCACCGTGATCAGCCAGAGGGCGACACGAAGCGCGGGATCTCCACCGGGGTCGAGGCCCTGGACGAGGTGCTCGGCGGTGGCTGGCCCCGGGGAGAACTGCTGGAACTGCTGCTGGATCGAGCGGGTTGCGGCGAGATTCGTCTATTGCTTCCGCTGATGCACCGCTGCGAGCGGGTGGTGTGGTTTGACCCACCCTGGCAGCCTCATGCGGCGGCCCTGGCGGCGGCGGGCCTGGATCTGTCGCGCCTAGTCATCGTGCGTACCCGCCATCCCAGGCAGCGGCTGTGGGCCATGGAGCAGGCATTGAAGAGCGGCTGCTGCGATCTGGTGCTGGGCTGGTTCGCCGCGGTGCAGGGGCAATGGCTGCGGCGGCTGCAGCTCGCCGTGGCGTCAGGGGGCGGCCATGGCGCGCTGATTCGACCGGCCGACTTCGCCAAGCAAGGGTCAGTGGCCCCCTGGCGACTGCGGCTGTCGGCTCCTGACCAGAGCAGCGGTGACGAGACGGCGCCCTTGTCGAGGCGCATCAAGGTCCATGCCTTCAAGCGCAAGGGGGCCATGCCAGCCAGGGCCATCGATATCACCCTGGCCGACTCTAGGCTGTCGCCCCCGTGCCCGCGGCCGACTTCGCTACCGTGCGCCCCCAGTGGGGAACGTCGATCCCGCCCCGTGTTGCTCGTCTCCGAGCGCAAGGGTGCGGGGCGATCATGAAGGGGCTGTGGCTATGCCTTCACTGTCCGCAGCTTGGGCTGGAGGTGCTGAGCGCCGGCGATGACGGACCTCTCGCGCTGCTGTGCGAGGACGGGGAGAGTATCGCGCTTGCCTCGGCCAGGGCCTGGCAGGCCGGTGTGCGGCCGGGCATGACGATCAGTGCGGTACTTTGTCTGGAGCCAGGACTCCGGCTGTTGACGCCGGACCCTGATGCCAGCCGACGTCGTCTCGAAGGGCTGGCGCTGTGGTGTGCCCGCTTCAGCGCCCGGGTCAGTCTCGAGCCGACGGGGGAGAACGCCGCGTCCTGGGGGGTGGTGATGGAGATCGCCTCGATGCTCGACTACTTCGGTGGACTCGAGGGACTGTGGCGGCGCTTGCACGAAGAATTGGCGACCCTGGAGCTTGAGGTGTCCAGCGCCACCGGGCATACCCCGCTGGCCGCCTGCCTGCTGGCCCGGACGGGGGGCTATTGTGGTCAGGGCGAGGCTGAGCATATGGCCAGGCTCGGCAGGCTTCGCCTCGACCGGCTGGGGCTGTCCGCACGCCAGCAGTCGCGCCTCAAGGGACTCGGGTTTACGCACCTCAACGACCTGCTTGTGCTGCCGCTGGCCTCGCTGGCCTCGCGCCTGGGGACAGACCTGCGGCGCTACCTTCAGCGCTTGACCGGCGAGGTCGCCGATCCCCCGCCGGTATTCGCGCCGCCGCCTCGCTTCGATCGTGAGCGGGAGCTGGTCCATGAGATCGAGCTGGCCGCCGGCATCGTGTTTCCCCTGCGGCGCCTGCTGGCGGAGCTCGAGGGCTTTCTCAAGGTGCGTTGCGTCAAGGCATTGTCGTTGACCTTGACCCTGTATCACCGGGAAGGGGCCCAGCACCTGAGCGTGGGGCACGCCGGGGGCGAGCAGGCGGCGGAGGCCTGGCTCGAGCTGTGCCGGCTGCGCCTGGAATCAGTGGTACTCGAAGCACCGGTGTTGCGCCTGCGCCTGGAGGTCAGCGAGGTAGCTAGCCTGCAAGAGGTGGCAACGGACCTGTTTCAGGCGGCGCCGCCCAGAGACACCCCCGAGGCACTGTTCAGCCGGTTGCGTTCTCGTCTCGGTGATGGCGCCGTGTTGCAGCCCATGGCGCTGGAGGATCATCGCCCCGAACGGGCCTCCCGCTTGGTAGCGCAGCCGGGGACCGCCCGCAGGCCACTGCCTGAAACCCGGACCGCCAACCATCCGGCCTGGCTGCTGGAACACCCCGAGCCGCTGATGCCGGCGACCCTCGAGCGTCTGGTCTGGGTCGCCGGGCCCGAGCGACTGGCCAGCGGCTGGTGGGACCAGGCCCCGGCGCGGCGTGACTATCACGTGGCCTGCTGGCCGGACGGTCGCCACGGCTGGGTCTTTCGCGACGCCGAGTCGCAATGGTGGTTGCATGGCTGGTTCGGTTGAGCGTGTCGGCGAGCCACCTGACGCTGCCGAAGTCGCCCCGGGCCCTGGCTACGCTGAGCTACATTGCCTGTCCAACTTCACCTTTCTCAAGGGCGCGTCTCACCCCCATGAGCTGGTCGCCCGCGCCGCTGAGCTTGGCTATCGCGCCCTGGCGATCACCGACGAGTGCTCGGTGGCCGGCATCGTGCGCGCCTGGGAGGCTGCCCGAGACCACCGGATCGCGCTGATCATCGGTGCCGAGTTTCGCCTGGCCGACGAGGTCGTGGCCGTGCTGGCCGAGAACCGCAGCGGCTACGCCAGCCTGTGCCGGCTGATTACCCTGGGCCGTCGCCGTGCGCCCAAGGGCAGCTATCGTCTCGACTGGGAGGACCTGGAGGCGCTCGAGGACTGTCTGCTGCTGTACCTGCCGGGCAACGACGACGCCCGGACTCGGGAGAGAATGGACGGGCTGAAGCAACGCTTCGACGGGCGCTGCTGGGTGATGGTCCAGCGCCACTTCCAGGCAACCGAGGAGGAGCGATTGACAAGGCGGATGAGGCTGGCCAGCGCCGCAGGCCTGCCGCTGGTCGCCAGCGGTGGCGTCCTGATGCACCAGCCGAGCCGCAAGCGATTGCAGGATGTACTGACCGCCCTTCGGCATCGCACCAGCGTGCAACGCGCCGGTTTTCTGCTCGAGCCCAACGCCGAGCGCTGCCTGCGCCCCCTGTCGCGGCTGGCGCAGTGTTTTGCGCCTGCGCTGCTTGAACAAAGCCTGCGTATCGCCGAGCGCTGTCGCTTCGACCCCGGTGAGCTGCGCTACGAGTACCCCGAGGAACTGGTCCCCGACGGCCATACGCCGTCGTCCTGGCTGGCGCACAAGGTGCGCCAGGGGGAGCGGCTGCGCTTCCCGGAGGGTACGCCTTCGGATATCGCCGAGCAGATCGCCCGCGAGCTTGAGCTGATCGCCAGTATGGCCTACGAGCCGTTCTTTCTGACCATCGAGGACATCGTCGCCTTCGCCCGCCGCCAGGGCATCCTGTGTCAGGGGCGGGGCTCGGCGGCCAATTCGGTGGTCTGTTACTGCCTGTTCATCACCGAGGTGGACCCGCGTCAGGTGCAGCTGCTGTTCGAACGCTTTATTTCCGAGGAGCGCGACGAGCCGCCGGATATCGACGTGGACTTCGAGCACGAGCGCCGCGAGGAGGTGATCCAGTACATCTATCGGCGCTACGGCCGCGAGCGGGCCGGGCTTGCCGCCACCGTGATCAGCTACCGCCCCAGAAGTGCACTGAAGGACGTGGGGCGGGCGCTGGGGCTGCAACCGGGCTATCTGGCCTGGCTCGCCAGTCGGCTGGATCGACGCGAGGGCGAGGGCGCCTGGCTCGAGGCGCTCAAGCAGACGGTGGGGGAGACGGTAGGCGCGGGAGGTGAAGAGGGCGCCTCCACCGCCGTCCCGGAACTGCTGCGTCATCTGGTCGAACTGGTGGAGCAGCTATTGGGCTTTCCCCGACACCTGTCTCAGCACGTGGGGGGCTTCGTGATCTCGCGCGGGCCGCTGCACGAGCTGGTGCCGGTGGAGAACGCCGCGATGGAAGGGCGCACCCTGATCCAGTGGAACAAGGACGACCTGGAGAGTCTGGGGCTGCTCAAGGTCGACGTGCTGGCGCTGGGTATGCTGACCGCCATTCGCAAGACCCTGGCGCTGCTGTCAGACGGAGGCGAACACAGGGACGACGACAGGCGCTGCTACGAGAGCACGGGCGAGGGCGACGACGATGGCGAGGGCGATGGCGAGCATCAGGCCATGGCGATGTCCCGGGTGCCCCGGGATGATCCTGAGGTGTACGCCATGCTCAGTCGCGGGGACAGCGTCGGCGTCTTCCAGGTGGAGAGCCGTGCCCAGATGAACATGCTGCCGCGCTTGAAGCCCCGCAACTACTACGACCTGGTGATCGAGATCGCCATCGTTCGTCCGGGGCCGATCCAGGGTGACATGGTGCATCCCTACCTGCGGCGTCGCGACGGCATCGAGGAGGTCAGCTACCCCAGCGACGAGGTCAGGGGCGTGCTCGAGCGGACCCTGGGGGTGCCGATCTTCCAGGAGCAGGTGATCAAGCTGGCCATGGTGGCGGCGGGCTACTCCGGTGGCGAGGCCGACCAGTTGCGGCGGGCCATGGCGGCCTGGCGACGGGCCGGTACCATCGCCGAACACCAGCAGCGGCTGACCGCCGGGCTGCGTGCCAGGGGCTACAGCGACGAGTTTGCCAACGCCATCTGTCGCCAGATCGAGGGCTTTGGCCAGTACGGCTTCCCCGAGTCCCACGCGGCTAGCTTCGCCCACCTGGTGTACGTCTCGGCCTGGCTCAAGTGCCACCATCCCGCGGCCTTCTGCTGCGGCCTGCTCAATAGCCAGCCGATGGGCTTCTATAGCCCGTCACAGCTCGTGCAGGATGCCCGCCGTCACGGCGTCGAGGTGCGTCCGGTGGATCTCAATGCCAGCCACTGGGACGCCACCCTGGAGCCGGACGGTGCCTTGCGACTGGGCTTTCGCCTGGTCAAGGGGCTGGGGCGTGGTGCCATCGACTGCCTGCTGGCGAGGCGTCCGGCCAACGGCTATGCCAGCGTCGCCGAGGCCAGGCGTCGCGCGCCGATGTCGGCCCGCGAGTGGGAAGCGCTGGCGGCGGCCGGGGCGCTGTCGAGCCTCGGCGGCCATCGCTACCAGGCACGTTGGAATCTGCTGGCGCCGGATCCGGCGCTGGCGCTGGGCGAGACCGATATCCTCGACGACACCACCCCAGAGCTGGCGCCCCCCAGCGAGCAAGCCGACCTCGAGGAGGACTTTCGCCATCTGGGGCTTAGCCTTGCCCGCCATCCCATGGCGTTGCTGCGCGAGCAGGCTGCCATGGGGCGGCAAGGACTGGCGCGTTGCCTCAAGGCCACTGAGCTTGCCGAGCTGGACCACGGCCATCTGGTCCAGGTAGCGGGGCTGGTGACCACCCGCCAGCGGCCGGGCACCGCCTCCGGGGTCACCTTCGTGACCCTGGAAGACGAGACCGGCAACGTCAACGTGGTGGTGTGGCAGGACACCGCCAAGGCCCAGCGCCAGGCGCTGTTGAACGCTCGGCTGTTGAAGGTCACCGGCCATCTGGAGCGCGAGGGCAGCGTGATCCATGTGATCGCCGGACGGCTCGAGGACTTGAGCGGCTTGTGGGCCGAACTCGGCGTGCCCTCGCGGGATTTCCGCTAGGGCTTGTCTGAAAAGTGCCTGCGCTCGGTAATACGGCGTTAAAAATCGGATCAAAATGCTCATTTACACCCCGTAAACTGCGCTTTCTCACCGATTTTTGCCTTGTCTAACCTTCGCTCGTCGACTTTTCGGACAGCGCCTAGGTCTTTCCGTCTGCTTGCTGAGCCGTCCTGTGCTTGGTGCCGCCCCGGTGTCGGGCCATGGCTCAGCGCTTGAGCACGCTGCCGTCGTCGTCGAGCAGGGGATAGGAGCCCTGTTCATCATGGGTCTCGGGACCGACCAGGGCCGGCGAGAAGGTACAGATCACGGTCATGCCCTTTTCGCTCGACAGGATATGCTGCTGGTGCTTGTCGAGGGCGTAGAGCACACCGGGTTTGAGTTCCCACTTGCCGCCCTCGGTCAGGTCCTCGATCTGGCCCTCGCCTTCGATGCACAGGACCGTCTCGGTGTGGTTCTTGTACCACATGTGGAGTTCCTGGCCGGGCTTGATGTAGGTCTCGTGGACCGAATGCCCCATGCCGTCCTTGCGCAGGGTGTAGCGCCGGCTGATCCACTTGTCGTCCTCTACGGCTGACTTCTCCGCATCCTTGTGGCTACGTACGATCATCGTTGCACCTCCTTTGGCGGATGATGGCGGTCTCCTTCGCCGCCGTCTCGATGGGGGCCGGGGGCCGTCCTGTGGTGGCTTTCCTGGTGCGAGCCTCCCGGTCCACGCAAGAAGTGGTGGGGACTGGCTTCATGCCAGTCGTCTCGCCAGCAGGCGGGGAGTTGTTGCGCTTTCTGGTGGTCGAGCAAGGCGCCGACCTCCAGGCTGTCGACTTGCCATACCCGGGTGGCGGTGGCCGGTCCCTCGAGCAGGTGCTCAGGGCGCAAGTCGCCTGGGCCTGCCAGGCCCATGGTGCCGATCATGTCGAGGCAGGCGTCCAGGGTGGCCCGATGGAAGCGCTGGACGTTGTCGGCCTTGCTGTCGACATCGATGGAGCGACTACGGGCCGGATCCTGGGTCGCCACCCCGGTGGGGCAGGTGTTGGTGTGGCAACGCTGGGCCTGGATGCAACCCAGGGTAAACATGAACGGACGCGCGGCGTTGCAGACGTCGGCGCCAAGCGCGAACTTCTCGACCATGTCGATGGCAAGCGCCACCTTGCCGCTGGCGATCACGCTGATTTCGTCGCGCTTGCCGATCCCCTTGAGACAGGCGTCGACGATCGGCAGCGCCTCATCGATATAGCGGCCCACATGGTCGGCGTACTCCGCCGGTCCCGCGCCGGTGCCGCCCTCGGCACCGTCCACGGTGATGAAGTCCGGCTGGATGCCGCTTGCCAGCATGGCCTTGCACATCGCCAGCATGTCCCGGGTGTGGCCGAGGCACAGCTTGATGCCCACCGGCTTGCCGCCGCTCAGATCGCGCAGGCGCTGGATGAACTGCATCAGTTCCAGCGGGGTGGAAAATTCCGGGTGGGCCGCCGGTGAATAGCAGTCTTCCCCCACCGGGACCTGGCGTGTCTCGGCGATCTCCTGGTCGACCTTGGAGCCGGGGAGCATGCCGCCGTGCCCCGGCTTGGCGCCCTGGGACAGCTTGATCTCGATCATCTTGACCTGATCCTCGCGGGCCTTGGCGCTGAACGCTTCCGGGTTGAAGCGCCCGGCCTGGTCGCGGCAGCCAAAGTAGCCGCTGGCGATCTGCCAGATCAGGTCACCGCCGTGCCTCCGGTGATAAGGACTGATGGCGCCCTCGCCGGTGTCCTGGGCAAAGCCGCCGCGCCTGGCCCCCAGGTTGAGGGCGGTGATGGCCCGTCCTGACAGGGCGCCAAAGCTCATGGCCGAGATATTGAGCCGTGAAGAGCGGTAGGGGCGGTGGCACTGGGGGCCACCGATCGTCACCCAGGCTTGCTGCGGGTCGACGCGAGTGGGGATCATGGCGTGGGCAATCTGGCGACGCCCCTGGCGCAGCACGTCCTGGCGGGTGCCGAAGGGGGCGGTGTCGCTGCGTCCCTCGGCCCGGGCGCCGATGATCTGGCGCTGTTCGCGATTGAACGGCCGGCCGCTGGTCTCCGATTCGAAGAAGTACTGGCGCAGTTCCGGACGCAGAAATTCCATCATGTAGCGCAGATGGCCGACGATGGGGTAGTTGCGCAGCACGTTGTGGCTGGAGCGCAGGTCCAGCACGCCGACCACCCCCAGCGCCGCCAGTGGTAGCCACCACCAGAGCTGTTGCGGGGACGTCGGTAGCCAAAAGATGCCGAGCAGGCCTACTGCCAACAGATAACCGATCAGCAGTAGCCGAGGTGAACCAAGCATGAGCGCAGATCCTTTGCGTTCAGAACCTGCCTCAATGTTATACAAACATTATGCACTGTATGCAAACAGCGCCATGCTTGGCCCTTACTCCTTCAACCAGCGAAAAGCGCGAGCGAGAAAGTCGCTGGCGTCATGCTCGATGATCTCGCCGTGGGCCATGATGATTCGAGCGGGCCGCCAGGAGAGCAGGGTGCGCAGATGTTCGCTTGCCAGGTAGCGTCGGCCGAGGAAGCTCAGTCGCCACTCCAGCGGCATCCTGCCATCCGGCGCCAGGATGCCCGAGAGCCTGGCCAGTCGACGCTGCAAGGGCGTCAGGGAAGCTGGGGGCAGATTGCCGATCAGATCGGCCACGATCAGGCTGCGGCTGGAACGATGCAGGAACACCGCTTCCTGCATGCGCGATGAGCCGGTGAACAGGCACTGGTCGATATCGTCACCCCAGTAGCGGTTGGGCGTGCCATCCAGGGTGCTTTCGAACACCAGGTCGCCGCGCTTGGCGATGACTTCCCGGGTGCCGAAACTGCGAGCCATCGGGTAGGCCATCTGCCATTCGCGCATGAACAGGTGGTGACAATGGTTGGGAGCGATCAGGAAGTGTACCTGGCCCAACTCGTCGAGGGCGTCACGCAGTGGCTCGGTCAGCGGAACGGGGCTGTGGACCCACAGCCGGTCGCCGCTCAGGCGTACCACCACCATGCGTGTCGGATAGGGCAGCAGCTTGCCTCTGATGACGGGCCCATCCGCTATCCATAGCTCAGGCGCCGTTGCCTTGAGTGGTGGAGAATCGTTCGAGAGTGTCACGCTCTTGTTCCTGCGCTTGATGACATCTCTCGAATATAACCTCTTTGCGATAGAGTTGCTGCATGTGACTGGCATGTAAACGACAACACCGAGGCATGCCTCGGTGTTGACACAGGAAACGTGATGTTACGTCGGGCGCTGCGGTGAGCGTCAGACGTTGAAGCGGAAGTGCACCACGTCGCCGTCCTTGAGCACGTAGTCCTTGCCTTCCAGGCGCCACTTGCCGGCGTCCTTGGCGCCCTGCTCGCCGTTCAGGCTGACGAAGTCGTCATAGGCCACCACTTCGGCGCGGATGAAGCCTTTCTGGAAGTCGGTGTGGATGACGCCGGCGCCTTCCGGGGCGGTGGCGCCGACCTTGACGGTCCAGGCACGCACTTCCTTGACCCCTGCGGTGAAGTAGGTCTGCAGACCCAGCAGGGCGTAGCCGGCGCGGATCACCCGGTCGAGGCCGGGCTCTTCCATGCCCATCTCGGCCAGGAACATCTCGCGTTCCTCGTCATCGAGTTCGGCGATCTCGGCTTCCAGCTGGTTGCACACGGGAACCACCACGGCGCCCTCGGCCTCGGCGATGCCCTTGACCACGTCGAGGTAGGGGTTGTTGTCGAAGCCGTCCTCGTTGACGTTGGCGATGTACATGGTCGGCTTCAGGGTCAGGAAACCGAAGCTCTTGATCTGCTTCTTCTCGTCATCGCTCAGATCGAAGCTGCGCAGCGGCTGGCCTTCGGCCAGGTGCGGCTGGATCTTGTCGAGCACCGCCTTGGTGGCAATGGCGTCCTTGTCGCCGCCCTTGACCACGCGAACCAGGCGCTGGATGGCCTTCTCCACGGTGTCGAGATCGGCCAGGGCCAGCTCCAGGTTGATGGTCTCGATATCCGCCGCCGGGTCGACCTGGTTGGCCACGTGGATGACGTTGTCGTTGTCGAAGCAGCGCACCACGTGGGCGATGGCCTGGGTCTCGCGGATATTGGCGAGGAACTGGTTGCCGAGACCTTCACCCTTGGAGGCACCGGCGACCAGGCCGGCGATATCGACGAATTCCATGGTGGTGGGCACCACCTTCTCCGGCTTGACGATCTCGGCGAGCTTGTCGAGGCGCGGGTCCGGCATGGGGACGATGCCGACATTGGGCTCGATGGTGCAGAACGGGAAGTTCTCTGCATCGATGCCGGACTTGGTCAGGGCGTTGAAGAGGGTGGACTTGCCGACGTTGGGCAGACCAACGATGCCGCAGTTGAATCCCATGGGTGGTTCCTGAAGGCGTGAAGTGAAAGAAGTCGGCGCACAGTGTATGACGTCGGGCCAGGCGGGGACAGCCCGGGCGGTGCAACCACCTGCTGTCCCGGTTGGCGCCCGCCGGGTCAGGCAGAGTGACTGTGCAGGCGGTTCATGGCCTTGGCCCAGTCGCCGGATAGCGCCTGGGGCAATGTCGCCAGGCACTCGATCAGGGCGCCGTCGATGGCCTCGCGCTCGGTCTTGCCGGGACGGCCCAGCACGTAGTTGGTGACCAGCTTGGCGCTGCCGGGATGACCGATGCCGATGCGCGCACGATGGAAGGACTTGTCGTTACCCAGGGCGCTGATGATGTCGCGCAGGCCATTATGGCCGCCGTGGCCGCCGCCCTGCTTGTAGCGCGCGCTGCCGGGGGGCAGGTCGAGCTCGTCGTGGGCGATGAGCATCTCGTCGGGGGCCAGCTTGAAGAAGTTGGCCAGCGCCGCCACCGAGGCACCGGAGCGGTTCATGTAGGTGGTCGGCACCAGCAGGTGCAGGTCGCTGCCTTCGACAAAGGCCTTGGCGTAGAGGCCGAGAAACTTCTTCTCCGGGCGCAGCTCGGCGCTGGACTGACGCGCGACTTCCTCCACCAGCCAGGCGCCGGCGTTGTGACGCGTCGCCTCGTACTGGGTGCCAGGGTTGGCAAGGCCGATCAGCGCCTTGATCCTTGTCATGGTGGTCTCTCCGGTCAGCGGTGCGGGGCAAGCGCTTTGCTCAGGGCCTTGGCGACGAGGCCATGGGCAAAGCCCTCGGAAACGAAAAGGGCCACCGCAGTGGCCCCTGAATCCGGCAGAAAAGGATTACTCCTTGTCGCCTTCTTCGTCTTCGTCCTTGGCTTCGTCCTTCGCTTCCTCGGCAGCTTCTTCGCTGGCCTCGGCGGCGGCGGCTTCTTCCTCGGCGATTTCTTCCTCGGACTGCATGACCTTGGCCTTGGTCACGTTGACGATGGCCTGGTCGTGCTCTTCACCGTGGCTCAGCTCGACGATGGTCACGCCAGCCGGAACCTTGAGGTCGGACAGGTGCAGGGTGCTGCCGATCTCGAGGTCAGCGATGTTGACCTCGAGGTAGTCGGGCAGGTCCTTCGGCAGGCAGCTGATCTCGACTTCGTTGGCCAGCTGGTGCAGTTCACCGTCCTGCTCCTTGATGGCCTTGGACTCGTCCTGACCGACCACGTGCAGCGGAACGCGCATGGTGATCTCGTGAGTCGCATCGACGCGCAGGAAGTCGGCGTGGGTCACCAGCGGCTTGTACGGGTGGCGCTGAAGGTCACGCACCACGACCTGCTGGGACTTGCCGTCAACCTCAAGGTTGATGACGGAAGAGAAGAAGGCTTCGTCTTCCAGCGCCTTGTAGAACGCAGTCTTGTCGACGGCGATCGGCTGCGGCGTCTTTTCACCACCGTAGATGATGGCGGGGACTTGCTGGTTCGCACGACGCAGGCGGCGGCTCGCACCTTTCCCCAGGTCGTTACGAACATTGGCGGTAAGTTTGTAGTCAGACATGAAATTGCCTCTTGGCTAAAGTAAGGAAGCCACCGAGCCCGCGACCAGACCTCGGTGGTTCCAGATGCCCCGGTTGTCGGGGCGCGTTTCCCGCGCGATATGTCGCTTAGTGGAACATCGCGCTGACGGATTCCTCGTTGCTGACGCGGCGGATCGCTTCGGCGATCAGGCCGGCCACGCTGAGCTGGCGGATACGTCCGCTGCGACGCGCGGTGTCGGACAGCGGGATGGTGTCGGCCACCACCACTTCGTCCAGCACCGACTCGGAGATGTTGTCCACCGCAGGGCCCGACAGGATCGGGTGGGTGGCATAGGCGACCACGCGCTTGGCGCCGTGTTCCTTGAGCGCTTCGCCCGCCTTGCACAGGGTGCCGGCGGTGTCGATCATGTCGTCCACCACCACACAGGTGCGGTCCTGGATATCACCGATGATGTGCATCACCTGGGCCTGGTTGGCCTGGGGGCGACGCTTGTCGATGATCGCCAGGTCAGCGTTGAGCTGCTTGGCGATGGCACGGGCACGGACCACGCCGCCGACATCGGGAGAGACCACGACCAGGTCGTCGTAGTTCTGACGCTCGATGTCGTCGAGCAGGATCGGCGAGCCGTAGACGTTGTCCACGGGCACGTCGAAGAAGCCCTGGATCTGGTCGGCGTGCAGGTCCATGGTCATGACCCGGTCGACGCCGGCCTTGACCATCATGTCGGCCACGATCTTGGCCGAGATCGGCACCCGGGCGGAACGCACGCGGCGATCCTGGCGGGCGTAGCCGAAGTAGGGCACCACCGCAGTGATACGGGTGGCCGAGGCCCGGCGCAGGGCGTCAACCATCAGGATCAGTTCCATCAGGTTGTCGTTGGTCGGTGCACAGGTGGACTGCAGGATAAAGACATCCTTGCCGCGCACGTTCTCGTTGATCTCGACCGCGACCTCGCCATCGCTGAACTGGCCGACCGTGGCATTACCCAGTCGGCTGTCCAGGCTCTCGGCGACCTTACGGGCGAGTTCGGGGTTGGCATTCCCGGCGAAAACCATCAATTTTGACACGCGCAGCCACCTTTGCTGTGTTGGGTCTTCAGTGTGAGCCTGGGGGAGTGAGTCCAGGACTCAGAAGGAAGTTGGCTGGGGTAGGAGGATTCGAACCTCCGCATGGCGATACCAAAAACCGCTGCCTTACCGCTTGGCTATACCCCAGCATACGTCCTGCCTCACGCGGGCAGGGCGTCGAGGAGAGGCGATCGATTCAGGCCCAGGGCCTTGAAGGCGTGCCAGGTCGGCTGTTGGCATCGGACATCGTCCAGCAACTGGACTGCCTCGGCCTCCGACTCCAGACGGGCAAAAACGCACGCGCCGGTACCCGTCAACATTGACGGCGCCCGGGCGTTGAGCCAGTCCAGGGCACGAGCCACCTCAGCATAGGCTTGCCTGACGGTGTCCTCGCAATCGTTGCGCCAGCTTGACGCTCCCCCCTTGAGTGCGCGCGCCATGGTAATGGCGGGGGTGTCCCGTGTCAATTCCGGCGCAGTGAACACGGCAGGGGTGGAGACCGCCACACCCGGGTGCACGACCACGAACCAGGGGGTGTCGAGTGCCACCGCGACAAGGCGCTCGCCGACGCCTTCCGCCCAGGCGGCCTGGCCGTGGACGAATACCGGCACATCGGCGCCCAGCGTCAGGCCCAGTTCGGCCAGACGCCGGGTCGTCAGTCCCAGGCCCCACAGATGATTCAGCCCGACCAGCACGCTGGCGGCGTCGCTGCTGCCACCGCCCAGACCACCCCCCATGGGCAGGCGCTTGGTGACGCCTAGATCGGCACCGAGCGCGCAGCCGGTCTCGCGCTTGAGCAGGTCGGCGGCCCGCCATAGCAGGTTGGCCTCGCGGGGTACGCCCTCGAGACGGTCTGTCAGGGTTATCTCACCGTCCTGGCGCAGGCGCAGGTGGATATCGTCACCGTGGTCGAGGAACTGGAACAGCGTCTGCAGCTCGTGGTAGCCGTCGTCGCGACGGCCGACGATATGCAGCATGCGATTGAGCTTGGCCGGCGCCGGCAACGTCAGGGTCTGCTGCGCGCTGGCATCGGAAGAGAAAGAGGTGTCGGGCATGGGGGAGTCTATAAAGGGTGCTGTCCAGGGATCGACTGACCGAAGTGATGGCGATCGGTGACTGGGGGCGGCGCCTGCCATCGGCGACCGGGATCGATGATGGCTCTCGTTGCTTCTCTCTATAGGGAGCTTGCTGCAAGGAGCACGTCGACAGGAGGCAGAGGGCGATGGTGCTTCATTTTACCCGGGAGACAGGCTCCCGCCACCCGGGGCGGGAGCCGGCGCGACTACTGTTCCAGTGGCTGCCACTGGTTCACCACCAGGGTGGCGCGCAGGTCGTCATAGGTCATCACCAGCCGGTCGGGTAGCCAGGTACCGTTCACATCCTTCCAGCCGCGATAGTCGATCTCCCAGCCGTCCTGTTCCAGTGAAGCGGGGAAGCCGAGCTCGTCGTCGGTCATCTCGAAGTCACTGTCGTCGGCGGGCAGGCCGCGCACCCAGTCGGTGAGGCTCGAGACCGGCAGCGACCAGCCCAGGCGCTGTTCCATCAGGGCTTCGGGGCTGTCGGCCTCGAAGCGACCCTCGCTGGTGGTCAGCGAGACGCGACCGTCGCGTCCTTCCAGGGTACTGCGGCCGGCGCCCATGGGGCCGGTGACCAGCAGGCGATAGTGGTAGGGGGTCTGGCGCCAGTCGAGGTTGGCGCTGGTGGATTCCTGGGGAGTGCGCAGGCCCACCTTTCCGGTCAGGTTCCAGGAGGTGAAGGCTTCCACCTGTTCGGTCTGGGCTTCCCAGTCACCGGCCTGGCGCTCCTGGCGCGGCTCGGTGACGCTCTGGGAGGTGGCACAGCCGGCCAGCAGGCCGAGCCCCAGGGCGGCGGCGGTCAGGCGAAAACAAGACATCATCGCGGGGTCCTTGCGGGTAGTGGTCGTGGTGTCGGGGCGGTCAAGGCGCTGTTGCCGTTGGCTCAGGCCTGATTTCGGGGCGTCGATCGAGGAGATCGACGATCAGCGGGCGCTCGGGGAAGCGTTGCTGGGCTTCTTGCAACAGCTCGCGTGCGCGCTGCTTCTGGCCCAGGTCCCACAGCACCTCGATCAGGTGGGCGGCGACCTCCTGGTCGGCGATCTCGCGCCAGGCGCGCTCGATCCAGGGTAGCGCAACCTCCGGTTTGCCCTCACGGTAGGCGACCCAGCCCAGGCTGTCGAGGATGGCGGGGTTGTCCGGCGAGAGTTCGTAGGCCCGCTGGATCAGTCGCCTGGCCTCGTCGAGGTCATCCGGATCGCCGGCATCGGCCAGGGTGTAGCCGAGGGCATTGAGCGCAACGGCGTTGTCCGGCTGCTGTTCGACCAGGGTGCGCAGATCCTGTTCGGAGGTGTCCAGGTCGCCTTCGCTCCAGGCACGCATGGCGCGGAAGTAGCGCAGGTCGCCATCCTCGGGGCTGCGCGCCAGCTCGCGGTTGAGCAGCGCCTCGGCCTCGGGCTCGAGACCTTGCTGGTCGAGCAGTTGCACTTCGGTGATGACCAGGCCGGTATAGGCATCGTCGTGACGCAGCCGCTCGACCCGTAGAAAGGCCCGGGCGTCCAGCAGCCGGTCGGCCTCGATCAGCATGCTGGCCGCGCGCTGTCGCGACAGCAGGAAGTCAGGGCCCGGCGGTACCCGGCGATAGTAGAGCAGGGCGTTGTCGACCTCGTCTTCCTGCTCGGCGATGCTGCCAAGCAATAGATAGAGGGCGCTGGGTGCCTGGGGATCATCGACCAGCGGCAGCAGCAGCCGGCGCGCCGGGTCGTGGTGGCCTTCTTCCAGATAGAGCTGGGCCAGGCCGACCCGCAAGAGGGGGTTGTCGCCACGGGTCTCGAGCAGGGTGTCGGTGCTGCTCTCGGCCGACACCAGGTTGCCCAGGCGAATGTCGGCCCGCGCCATCAACAACAGAAAGCGGGGGTCGCCGGGAGAGAGGTTGAGGCCGCGTTTGGCCGCCAGGCGGGCCTGGTGGTACTTGCCGGCGTCCAAGGCGATGCGTGATTCGGCGAGAATCCGCTGGGGGTTATCGCGACTGTCGTTTCCCAGTGCGGCAATTCGTCGCTGGGCGCCCTCATGATCCCCCTGGGCCGAGTCGGTCAGGGCCAGCGCCAGGCGCAGGTCGTCTTTCCTCGACTCTGGGAGTGTGGGCTCGTCGAGCGCCTGTTCGAGGGTGGCGGCGAGCGCCACCGGATCGCCGCCACTGGACAGGGCGGTATCGACGAAGCGAGTGATGTCGGTGCCGTCATCGGCGGCGATCAGCCGCTGTTTCAGGGCTTCGTCCCAGTTGCCGCGACCACCGGCGAGGTTGCCCAGGATCTGGGCGGCCACCGGCGCCTCGGGCGCCAGCTCCTGCCAGCGTCGAGCGGCGCGTTCGATCAGGGTGGTGTCATCGGTGAAGCGTGAAGCCAGGGTGGCGCGTTCGACCAGGGCAGCGGAGTGATAGCGCTCGGCTGCCTTGAGGTAGCCTTCGGTGGCGCGTCGATAGTCGCCCCGCTGACCGGCCATTTCGGCAATCAGCAGCGTCGACAGGCCGTCGGCATCGAGTCCACGGGTGATCGGTGGAGCACCGGCCATGGGGTCAGCCTGTGACGCGCTGCCTGGGCTGTAGGAAAAGCTCTGACAGCCGGCGAGCCACGCCGTCAGTGACAGGGTGGCCAGAGTGCAGGTCAGCTTTCCGTGGCGCGCGTTCGGGGGCATTGAGGCGTCATCTTCTCCATGAGAATTCTCAGCATAACGGCTTGGAGAGTCTTGGCAAAGGTCAATGCCCGGGGGAGCGAGGTCAGAGCTGCCTATGGTAGGATATGCGCCTTGCAGGAGCGGCCTGGTTGGCCACTCCGGACATCATCTGATGAAGACGTCGAACGCATGACCCTGCTTGCCCTTGGCATCAACCATCGAACCGCGGCCGTCGAGGTGCGCGAAAAGGTGGCCTTTGGCCCCTCGCAACTCACCCGGGCGCTCTCCGAGCTGCGCGCGCTGCCGAGTGTGCATGAGGCTGCGGTGCTGTCGACCTGCAATCGCACCGAGCTTTATTGCGTGACCGAGTCGAGCGGGGAGAGCGAGGTGCTCGACTGGTTGAGCCGGTTTCATGCATTGCCCCGCGAGGACCTGCTGCACTGCGCCTACCACTATCTGGAAGGCGACGCCGCGCGCCATCTGATGCGCGTCGCCGTGGGTCTCGATTCCATGGTGCTGGGCGAACCCCAGATCCTGGGCCAGCTCAAGGACGCTTACCAGGCGGCCAGGGACGCCAGCGGGCTAGGTGGGGAGCTGGAGCGGCTCTTCCAGCATACCTTCGCGGTGGCCAAGCAGGTGCGCACCGAGACCGCCATCGGCGAGAACCCTGTTTCCGTGGCCTACGCGGCGGTCAGTCTGGCCAGTCGAATCTTCGACGATTTCTCGCGCGCCAGGGCGCTGTTGATCGGTGCCGGCGAGACCATCGAGCTGGTGGCGCGCCACCTGCATGAAGCCGGGGTGCACCAGTTGACGGTGGCCAACCGCACCCGCGAGCGGGCCAGTGCCCTGGCCGGCAGCCTGGGCGGTCAGGCCATCAGCCTCGACGAGATCCCCGTCGCCCTGGAAAAGGCCGACATCGTCATTTCGTCCACCGCGGCGCCCTTGCCGATTCTTGGCAAGGGCATGGTCGAGCGGGCGCTCAAGCGTCGCCGCCACCGTCCGGTGTTCATGGTCGATATCGCCGTGCCGCGCGACATCGAGCCGGAGGTCGGCGAGCTCAGCGACATCTTCCTTTATACCGTCGATGACCTGCACGAGGTCATCGAGGAAAACCGACGTCACCGCCAGGTGGCGGCGGACCAGGCCGAGGCGCTGATCGAGCACGGCGTGGCCCACTGGCACAAGGAACGCCGGGTGCGCGGGGCCGGCGAGGTGATCCGCGACGTGCGTGCCAAGGGTGAACGGCTGCGTGACGAGGCCCAGACCCAGGCGCTGGAGCGCCTGGCCAAGGGGGAGGATCCCGAGGCCGTGGTGCGTCGCCTGGCCCACCAGTTGACCAACCGCCTGATGCATCAGCCCACCCTGGCCCTGCGGGGTGCCGCCGCCGATGAGCGCCAGGACCTGCTCGAGGCTGCCGTCGAACTGCTGCTGGGCGAGCCCGAGTCCCGGAACTAGCCGGGCCTGGCTTGACCGCAATGCGCCTTCTTACATGATTTCAAGGATTTGCCGATGAAAGCTTCTCTGCGTGAGCGCCTCGATGCCTTCGTCGACCGCTTCGAGGAACTCTCTGCCCTGTTGTCGGAGCCCGACGTGATCAGCGATCAGCCACGTTTTCGCGACTACTCCCGCGAATACGCCGAGCTCGAGTCGCTGGTCGACGCCTGGCGCCGCTATCGTGGCGTCGAGGAAGACGTGGCGACCGCAGAGCAGATGGCCGAGGACGCCGACGCCGACATGCGCGAGCTTGCCCAGATGGAGCGCGAGGAGGGCGTGGCCAAGCTCGAGGAGCTGGAGGCCGAACTCAAGCGTCTGCTGGTGCCCAAGGATCCCGATGATGGGCGTAACGTCTTTCTCGAGGTGCGCGCGGGAACCGGCGGTGACGAAGCGGCGCTGTTCGCCGGCGACCTGTTTCGCATGTACTCGCGCTACGCCGAGAACCATGGCTGGAAGGTCGAGGTGGTCAGTGCCAGCCACGGCGAGCAGGGCGGCTACAAGGAGATCATCTCTCGGGTGAAGGGCGAGGGCGTCTACGCCCGGCTCAAGTTCGAGTCCGGTGCCCATCGCGTTCAGCGGGTTCCCGCCACCGAATCACAGGGCCGCATCCATACCTCGGCCTGCACCGTGGCGGTGATGCCCGAGGCCGACGAGGTCAGCGACATCGACATCAACCCGGCCGACCTGCGGGTGGACACCTTTCGCTCCAGCGGCGCCGGCGGTCAGCACGTCAACACCACCGACTCGGCGATCCGCATCACCCACCTGCCCAGCGGTGTGGTGGTGGAGTGTCAGGAGGAGCGCAGTCAGCACAAGAACCGGGCCAAGGCGATGTCGCTGCTGGCGGCGCGGCTCAAGCAGTCGGCCCAGGACAGTCAGCGCCAGGAGCAGGCCGACGCCCGTCGCTCGCTGGTGGGCTCCGGCGATCGCAGCGAGCGCATTCGTACCTACAACTTCCCCCAGGGGCGGATCACCGATCACCGCATCAACTTGACCCTGTACAAGCTCAACGAAGTGGTCACCGGCGACGGCCTCGACGAGGTCATCGACCCGCTGATCCACGAGTACCAGGCGGAGCAGCTAGCCGCTCTGCAACAGGACGGTTGATGCGCTGTGATGTGCTGATCGCCCGGGCGACCCGCCGCCTCGAGGCCGCCGGCAGCCCGACGCCGCGACTCGACGCCGAGGTGCTGGCCATGGCGGCGATGAAGGTCGACCGCACCTGGCTCTACACCTGGGGCGACAAGCCCATGGCGACGCTGGCCCGGGCCCGCTTCGAGGCCTGGGTGGCGGCGCGTGCCCAGGGCATGCCGGTGGCCTACCTGACCGGCGAACGCGAATTCTGGGGGCTGGCCCTGGCGACCTCGCCCAGCACCCTGATCCCCCGGCCCGATACCGAGACCCTGGTGGAGGCCGCGCTGGCCCGGGCCGATACCAAGCCCGATGCCAGGAGCGACGCCCAACCCGGCGCCTTGCTCGACCTGGGCACCGGCACCGGCGCCATCGCCCTGGCGTTTGCCAGCGAGCGCCCCGGCTGGCGGGTCGAGGGCGTCGATCTGTCCCCGGAGGCGGTGGCGCTGGCGCGGCGCAACGCCGAGCGACATGGTCTGGCGGTACGATTTCGCCAGAGCGACTGGTTCGATGCGCTCGATGACGAGCGCTTCGATCTGATTGTGGCCAACCCGCCCTATATCGACCCGCAGGATCCTCACCTGGGGCAGGGCGATGTGCGCTTCGAGCCAAGCTCGGCGCTGGTGGCCGCCGACCATGGCCTGGCCGATCTGTTTGCCATCGCCGAGCGCGCCCGGAGCTTCCTCCAGCCGGGCGGCTGGCTGTTGATGGAACACGGCTACGAGCAGGCCGAGCGGGTGCGAGAGCATCTTGAAGCGCTGGGCTATGTTCGCTGCGACAGCGTGCATGACCTGGGGGGCCACCCTCGGGTGACGCTGGGGCAGTGGGGCATGCAACGTTGAAGCAGGGACTGGAGTCTGTTGGGGGCATGTGATACTGATTATCAGTAAAATGTTTTGCCACCAAGCGATTGGGCGCGAGAGATTGTCGTGAAATGCTTTGCGACCAGGCCTTTTTGGTCGATTCTTTCCTTGCGTGCCCCTCGCCGTCAGACCAGCGTTCAGGACCACAATGAAAACCAAGAACCGCTCCCTCGACCGTATCGATCTGAAGATTCTGCGTTGCCTGCAGGAAAACGCCCGGGTGTCCTATGTGGACCTCGCCGCCCAGGTGGGGTTGTCCACCACGCCGTGTCTGGAGCGCGTCAAGCGCCTCGAGCGCTCCGGGGTGATCCGTGGCTACAAGGCGATCCTCAACCCGCGCATGCTCAAGGCCAATCTGCTGGTGTTCGTCGAGATCAGCCTGGAGACCCAGTCTCCGGCGGTGTTTGACGAGTTCCGTCGTGCCGTGTCGAAGCTGCCGCAGATCCAGGAGTGCCACCTGGTGTCCGGGCAGTTCGACTATATTCTCAAGTGCAGAATTCCCGAGATGTCCGCCTATCGTCAGCTACTTGGCGACGTGGTGCTGACCCTGCCCGGGGTCAAGGAATCCAAGAGCTACGTGGTGATGGAAGAAGTGAAGGAAGATTTTGCCCTGCACGTGCCGGATATCGAAGAGTTCGAAGACAAGTGAGTTTTCATGAATGACCAGGACCTGCTGCGCTACAGCCGCCAGATCATGCTTCCCCAGGTGGACATCGAAGGCCAGGAGCGCTTGCTGGCGTCGCGCGCACTGATCGTCGGTGCCGGTGGCCTGGGCTCGCCGGTGGCGCTGTACCTGGCCGCCGCCGGAGTCGGACAGCTGACCATCGCCGACGCCGATGTGGTCGAGATCTCCAACCTGCAGCGCCAGATCGCCCACCAGGAGCAGGACCTGGGACGCAACAAGGCCCAGTCGGCCGCCGACTCTGCCATCGCCCTCAATGCAGGCTGCCGGGTCAGCGCCATCGAGCGCCATCTGGACGCCGAGGGGCTGGTCCAGGCGGCGCGGCAGGCCGACGTCATCCTCGACTGCACCGATCGCTTTTCCAGCCGCTACGCCATCAATGCGGCCAGCGTCGCCGCCGGGGTGCCGTTGGTCTCCGGCGCTGCGATCCGCTTTTCCGGGCAGTTGGCGGTGTTCGACCCGCGTGACGAGACGAGTCCCTGCTACGCCTGCCTGTATCCGCCGGATGATCAGGGCGACGAGGCCCTGTCCTGCGCCGAGAGTGGCGTCATCTCGCCGCTGGTGGGGCTGATCGGCTGCTTCCAGGCGCTGGAGGCGGTCAAGCTTTTGTCCGGGGCCGGCAGGCCCCACCGGGGGCTTGCCACCTTCGACGGCCTGAGTGGCGAGTGGCGTCACTATCGGCTGGGGCGCGATCCACGCTGTCCTGCCTGCGCAGACCGGGGGCGGTCCGGCGGAGGAAGCGCGTGAGCCGGCAGAGCCCGGTCACCGACTTCGATATTCGTCTATTGCGGGTGTTCAAGGCGGTGGCCGAGTGTGGTGGATTTTCCGCCGCCGAGAACGAGCTTGGCATCAGTCGTTCGGCCATCAGCCTGCATATGGGCGACCTGGAAAAGCGCCTGGGGCTCAAGCTTTGTCGGCGGGGGCGAGGCGGCTTCGCCCTGACCGAGGAAGGACGGGAGGTGCTGGAAGGGGCCCGGCGTCTGCTGTCGGGACTGGAAGCCTTTCGCACCGAGGTCAATGCGCTGCACCACAGCCTGCGCGGCGAACTCAATATCGGCATCACCGATACCCTGGTCAGCTCACCCGAGATGCGTATCACCCATGCCCTGGCAAGCCTCAAGGCCCAGGGCCCGGAGGTGCGCATCAACATGCACATGGACCCTCCCGGCGAGATCGCCCGCGGGGTGCTCGACGGACGCCTGCATGTCGGTGTCGTTCCGGCGGTCAACCTGCCCGCCAGCGTCGATAGCCAGGCGCTCTACAGCGAACGCTCCGGGCTTTACTGTGGCCGGGGGCATCCGCTGTTTGCCGAGCCATCGACGGCGCTGGAGGCGCTGGGCGGGTGGCAGGCGCTGGGGCAGTGGGACGCCGTGGTACCGTCCTATCCGCTGTCGGAAGCCGGCCGTGAGCGCCATGTCGGGCTCAAGCCCAGCGCCACCGCGTCCGACCGGGAAGGCGCGGCCTTTCTTATCCTGACCGGGGCCTACATCGGCTATCTGCCGGATCACCACGCCAATCTCTGGGTCGCGCAGGGACGACTGCGTGAGCTGTGTTCCGAGAGCGCCGCCTACGAGACGCCCTTCGTCGCCATCACCCGCCGTGACCGCCGCCCCCATCGGGTGCTGGAAGCCTTTCTGGCGGCGCTGGGGAAGAGCGATGCGGGTGTATCTGGCGACTGATGGCGCCTCTTGGGTCTTTGATCAAACCGCCAACGTCTTCGCTTCGCTGACATGATGTCTCGCTTATACTCTTGGCGATGAAACGAGAGACTGACGCTCTGTCATTGCTTTGCGTTGAGTTTTCCACGTCTGGCATCTTGGATTCGAGCGCTTCCGGGCGAGCCGGCTTACGTTCGAAGCGTGAGCGTCGCCAAGGCGACTTCCATCGAGCGGGATGCGTGACGTGAAGTGTTGATGTTGGTGCGTCAGCCGCTTTAGGTATCGAATCGCTGACGTTGAAGTCAGGAATTTAGTGTTATTGGATACTTGACGCCTGGTGGCGAGAAAGTGGCACACTGTCGGTGTCACCTTCATGCGAAGGTGCGAGATTCAATAACAACAAGCGCATTGCGCAACCAATACGGACTCTCTATGACAGATTCCTCCACGTCCGAGGCCGCCTCCTGGTACCGCGATTCCGTCCGGGTCGAGCTGTTGCCGACACCCAGGCTCGAGGGCGACGTTCGCGCTGACGTCTGCGTGATCGGGGCCGGGGTGACGGGCTGTTCGACGGCGCTGCATCTGGCCGAGCAAGGCTACAAGGTGGTGGTGCTGGAAGCCCATGACGTCGGCCATGGCGCCTCAGGTCGCAGCGGCGGCCAGATCCTGCCCGGGCTCGGTACCGACATGGACACCGTGGAACAGGCGCTTGGCCTGTCGGCGGCCCGCGATATCTGGGAAATGAGCCGCGAAGCGGTGCGCCTGACCGCACGGCTGGTCGAGCGTCACGCCATTCCCTGCGACCTTGCCTGGGGCTACCTGCACGCGGCGGTCAAGCCGCGCCATGTGCGCGAGTTGCGCGCCTTCCAGGAGACCATGGCGCACAAGTACGACTACCAGGCGCTGGAATGGCGCGAAGGGCAGTCGCTGCGCGAACATGTGGTCACCGACGCTTACCCGGCGGCCCTGTGGGAGGCCGAGGGCGGGCACCTGCATCCGCTCAACTATACCCTCGGCCTGGCCAGGGCCGCCCAGCAGGCGGGGGCTATCTTCCACTCGCACAGCCCGGTCACCGCGGTGACCAAAGGCGAGCCTGCCCGGGTGAAGACCGCCGCCGGAGAGGTCACCGCCGATAGCGTGGTGGTGGCGACCAACGCCTACGGCATCGACCTGTTGCCGGAGATGCGCGGGCGCATCATGCGCTGTGCCAACTACATGATCGCCACCGAGCCGATGAGCGAGCAGCAGGCGGCCCAGGTGCTGCCGAAGAATGACGCCCTGGCCGATGCCAATTTTGTGCTCGACTACTATCGGCTGTCGGCGGATCGACGCCTGATCTATGGCGGTGAAGTCAGCTACGACGGGCGCCCGCCCAAGGGGCTTGAGGCGCGCATCGACGGCAAGATCCGGCGCCTGTTCAAGGTGCTCGACGATGTCGAGATCGCCTACCGCTGGGGCGGTGACGTGGCCATCACGCTCAATCGCGCCCCGGACTTCGGCAGACTGGCCGCCAACCTCTACTATGCGCAAGGATACTCCGGTCATGGCATGGCCATGGCGGGACTGGCCGGCAAGTTGCTGGCCGAGACCATCG
This sequence comes from Halomonas sp. H10-59, assembly GCF_040070555.1. Lineage (NCBI taxonomy): Bacteria > Pseudomonadati > Pseudomonadota > Gammaproteobacteria > Oceanospirillales > Halomonadaceae > Halomonas > Halomonas sp. H10-59. The sequence goes on along the minus strand of NZ_CP098828.1, from coordinate 2,940,806 downwards.
CCGGGCAGAGCGAGCGCTTCGACGTCTTTGCCGCCATGCCCCATCGTCGCTTCCCCGGCGGTCGCCTGTTGAGAACACCGCTGTTGCTGCTGGCCACCCACTTCTACAAGCTTCGCGATCGGCTGTGAGCTGCCGACAACGACGAGGAATGCCCCTATGACCGAGACCTCCACCGCCGAGCGCCACTCACAGCGCCGGGATGAGCCCCATGATGGCGCACGCCCGGGCGTCGATGCCGCCGGCTCCGAGCGGACCGCCTCCGCGATCCATATGCAGGGCCTGCACAAGCGCTTCGGCGCCAGTACGGTAGCGCTCGATGGCGTGGATCTGACCATCGAGGCCGGCGAGTTCTTTACCCTGCTGGGCCCATCGGGCTGTGGCAAGACCACGCTGCTGCGCATCCTGGCGGGTCTGGAAGACGCCGATCAGGGACGCCTGACCATCGGTGAGCGCGACGTCACCGAGGTGGCGCCGCACCATCGCAGCGTCAATACCGTGTTTCAGTCCTACGCGCTGTTTCCCCACCTGTCGGTGCGCGACAACCTGGCCTTCGGTCTCAAGATGCGCGGTGTCGATCGTGCCGAGCGCGAGGCACGGGTCGAGCGCATCGCCGAGTTCATCCAGTTGGGCGATCTGATCGATCGGCGCATCGATCAGCTCTCCGGCGGACAGCGTCAGCGCATCGCGCTGGCCCGGGCGCTGGTCTGCGAGCCCGACGTGCTGCTGCTGGACGAGCCGCTGTCGGCGCTCGACGCCGGCCTTCGGAGCCAGCTACAGGTCGAATTGCTGAGGGTACAGAAGCGCCTGGGCATGACCTTCGTCTTCGTGACCCATGATCAGGACGAGGCCATGGTGATGTCCGATCGCATCGCCGTGCTCAATGGCGGGACCATCCAGCAGGTGGGGCCACCTCGGGAGGTCTACGAGCGCCCGGTCAATGCCTTCGTCGCCCGTTTCATGGGCCATGCCAACCTCTATCCGATCAGCGCCCGACAGGGCCAGCGCGTGACCACCGAGCTTGGCGAGCTGGAGCTCGAGCCCGATCTCGACACGCCACAGCAGGGAGGCGGTGAGCTGTTGCTGATTCGCCCCGAGACGCTGGACGTGCGTCTGGGTCGTCATCAGGGGGTGAACCACCTGGTCGGGCGGATCACCGAACGGCTCTATCGTGGTAGCCACGCCGAGTTCCGTCTCGCGGTCGGTGACACCACCCTGCAGGCCACCATCAACAATCGCGGGCGCCGACTGCCCGAGGTCGGTGACGAGGTGACCCTGGTGGTCGCCCCGGAAGACCTCGTCACCGTGGCCAACTGAGGGGGCATGTCATGACCGATACCGCTGTCCTCGGACGCAGCCAGGGCATGGTCAGAGAAGCGCGCCATCTTCTCTTTACCGTGACACCCGGCGCGGCCTGGATCATCGTCTTTCTGGTGCTGCCCAGCGCCTACCTGATGGGCGTGGCCTTCATGACCAACGGGCCCTATGGCCTGCCGCAGATGCCGCTGTCGCTCGATTCGTTCAAGCAGCTTGCCGGCTTCGGTTTTCTGGGCTGGAGCCCGGGCAACCTCTACACCCTGTTGAGGTCGCTGTGGCAGACCCTGGTGGCGACCGGCCTGGTCGTTATCGTGGCCTATCCGATCGCCTACTACATCACCACCTGCCGGGCGAAATGGCGGCCGATCATGCTACTGCTGGTGGTGGTGCCGTCCTGGACCAATCAGGTCATCCGTACCTTCGGCTGGATGAACCTGCTGGCGCCGGGTACGCCGCTTTCCAGCGTCGCCGAGTCGCTGGGGCTGATCGCCCCCAACATGGGGCTCTACCCGTCCAACTTCGCGGTGACCCTGGGGCTGGTCTACAACTTCCTGCCGTTCATGGTGCTGCCGCTGTACGCCGCCTTCGAGAAGCTCGACACCGCCCAGGTGGAGGCCGCCCAGGACCTCTACGCCACCCCGGTGAAGGCGTTCTGGCACGCGGTCTTTCCCCAGACCTTGCCGGGGCTGCTCGCCGGGATCGTGCTGGTGGCGATTCCGGCCTTCGGCATGTACGTGATTCCGGAACTGCTGGGCGGCGGCAAGGCGTTGATGCTCGGCAATCTGGTGGCCAACCAGTTCTCCGGTGGGTCGAACTGGCCGCTGGGCGCCGCCGGCGCCATCCTGATGCTGCTGGCGACCTTCGCCGGACTCTATGCCATGCGCCGGATCGGCAAGCGACTCGGCGGCGGTGAGGAGGTGGTGATATGAGAAAGCGCACACTCAAGCGAGGTCTGAGTGCCTTCTGGTGGCTGACCCTGATGTTTCTTTACCTGCCGCTGGCGGTGGTGGTGCTGTTCTCCTTCAACGCCGCCAACAGCGCGGCCAGCATGACCGGACTGTCGCTGCGCTGGTACCACCAGCTGTTCGCCAATGACCAGATCATGAGCGCCTTCGGCAACACCCTGGTGCTGGCGCTGACGTCCTCGCTGATCGCCCTGGTGATCGGCTGCTTGATCGGTTATGGCATGTATCGCCACCGTCACCGCAAGCTGGGCTGGCTGATCGTGCTGATCTATCTGCCCATCGTGCTGCCGGATATCGTTTTCGGTATCTCGGAGATGGCCTTCTTCGTCAAGGTGAATGAGCTGACCGGGCTCCTGGGGCCGGGGCTGGGCACCATGATCATCGCCCACGTCACCTTCCAGATTCCGTTCGTCGCGCTGATCGTCTACTCGCGCTTCGTGGGTCTGGATCCGTCCCTGTTCGAGGCGGCCAAGGACCTCTATGCCTCGCCCTTTAAGCGAGTGGTGCACTTCATGCTGCCGACCATCAAGCCGGCGTTGATATCGGCCTTCTTTCTCTCCTTTACCCTGTCGGTGGATGACTTCGTCATCAGCTTCTTCACCTCCGGCCCGGAGAGCGCGACCCTGCCGATCTATATCTGGGGCGCGATCAAGAAGGGGGTGTCACCGGAGATCAACGCCATCGCCACACTGATGATCGCGGCGGTGGCGCTGGCCGCCCTGGCAAGCCTCGTCGTCAATCGGCGCAAGGCCTGACGCCTGTGCCATTGGCGGACACAGCGACGATCTCGGAACAGATCGATCAACACCTGACGTACCCAGACAAGACCAAGCAATACAAGGAGAAAGCAACGATGCTCAACAAGACTCGCAGCGCCCTGGGCCTCGCCGTGGCCGCCGCCATGCTCGCAGGCGTCGCCCAGGCTGAAGAGGGCAAGCTGTACCTGTTCAACTGGACCGAGTACATGGACCCCGAGATCATCGAGGCCTTCGAGGAAAAGTATGACGTCGAGGTGGTGACCAACTACTTCAACTCGAACCCGGAGATGATCGCCAAGCTCAATGCCGGTGGCACCTCCCAGTACGACATCGTGGTGCCGTCGAACTACTACATTCCGCGGATGATCGAGACCGGCCTGATCCAGAAGCTCGACCGCTCGCAGATTCCGAACTTCGACAACCTGATGGCGCAGTTCAAGGATCCGAGCTTCGATCCCGGTGCCGAGTACTCCGCTGCCTACCAGTGGGGGACCACGGGCCTTGTCTACAACACCGAGACCTTCCCCGATGCGCCCAAGAGCTGGTCGTTGCTGTTCGACCCCGAGGTCAACGCAGACTATCCGTTCTCGATGATCCAGGATGGTCAGGTCGCCACCGGCAGCGCCTGCGCCTATCTGGGCGCGAGCTTCGACTGCAGCGGCCTGGATGACCTGAAGAATGCCGCCAGACTGCTGATCGAGACCAAGAATCGCGACAACTTCTCGGGCTTCACCGACGGCACACCGACCCTGCAGCAGCTGGCCCGGGGCGTCACCCACGTGGGCATGTCCTTCAACGGCGACTACCTGTACTTCAAGGATGAGGACCCGGAGACCTTCGAACATCTGGACTTCGTGATTCCCGACGAAGGCGCCGAGATGTGGGTCGACTCCATGGTCATCCCCTCCGAGGCACCCAACCCGGAGCTCGCGCACAAGTTCATTGACTTTATCCTGGACGCCGAGATCGGTGCCCAGCTGTCGAACTACAACTACTACGCCAGCCCCAACGAGGCGGCGCGCCCGCATCTCGACGAGGTGCTGACCCAGCCGCCGACCCAGCCCAGCGAAGAGGACATGGCGCGGCTTGTCTTCACCCCCAGCCTGTCCGGTCAGCAACTGCAGACCTTTCAGCAACTGTGGTCAGAGGTAAAGGCTCGGTGAAGGGATTGGCCCAGGGGCGTTGATGCGCCCGGGGCCGCCCTGCAAGGAAAGAGCCCCGGCGACGTCGGGGCTCGGCCACCGAGTGAGACACTCACGTAACGGAACACTCTCATGAGTAACCGCCAGGAAAGCCCAGCGCTCAGCGACTGGTTCAAGCAGTACGGCATCACCGAGGTCGAGTGCCTGGTCACCGACCTTACCGGCATCCTCAAGGGCAAGATCATGCCCGCGGGCAAGTACCTCAACGGCGGACGACCGCGCCTGCCGGACTCCATCTTTATCCAGACCGTCACCGGGGGCTATCCCGACGATGACGACATCCGCTTCTGGAATCCTGCCGAGCGGGACATGGAGCTGGTGCCTGACCCCAACGCCGTCTTCCTGGTGCCCTGGGCCGACGATCCTACCGCCCAGATCATCCACGACTGCCACTATCTGAGCGGAGAGCCGGTGGAGCTGGCGCCGCGCTATGTGCTCAAGCGGGTGCTGGAGCTGTACCAGGCACGTGGCTGGGTCCCGGTGGTGGCACCGGAGGTGGAGTTCTTCCTGGTCAAGACCAACACCGACTCCGACTACCCGCTGGAGCCGCCGGTGGGGCGCACCGGTCGCCAGGAAAGCAGCCGCCAGAGTTTCTCCATCGATGCGGTCAACGAGTTCGATCCGCTGTTCGAGGAGATGTACGACTACTGCGAGGCGATGAACCTGGATCTGGATACCCTGATCCACGAAGAGGGCGCCGGGCAGATGGAGGTCAACTTCCAGCACGGTGATCCGCTGGCGCTGGCCGACCAGGTGGTGCTGTTCAAGCGGGTGCTGCGCGAGACCGCATTGCGCCACGGCATGTACGGCACCTTCATGGCCAAGCCCATGGCCAATGAGCCGGGCAGCTCGATGCACATTCACCAGAGCCTGATTGACCCGGCCAGCGGACGAAATCTGTTTGCTGGCGAGGATGGCCAGCCCAGCCGTCTGTTCCACCACTTCATCGGCGGCCTGCAGCGCTACCTGCCCTCGGCGATGCCGCTGCTGGCCCCCAACGTCAACTCCTACCGGCGGCTGCTGCGTACCGAGACCTCGGGCTCGGCGCCGATCAACGTCGAGTGGGGCATGGACAACCGTACCGTGGGCCTGCGCGTGCCGGTCTCCGGGCCCGAGGCCACCCGGGTCGAGAACCGACTGGCCGGTGCCGACGCCAATCCTTACCTGGTCATGGCGGCGTCACTCGCCTGTGGCTACCTCGGCATGCTCGGCCAGGTGGAGCCCCGCCCGCCCATGGTCGGCTCGGCCTGGTCCGGCGGCAACAAGCTGCCCGACGATATCGGACCGGCGCTGGACCTGCTGCACGAGTGTGACGCCCTGGCGGGTATCCTCGGCGAGCGCTTTACCAACAGCTACCTGGCGGTAAAGCGGGCCGAGCACCGTGAGTACTTTCAGGTGATTTCGTCCTGGGAGCGTGAGCACCTGCTGTTGCGGGTGTGAGCCGCCGCTTTGGAGGACGTCCCGGGGTGGCGCAAGCCTGAGAAGGTGGCGCGAAGCTCAGAGAGTGGCGTAGGCCTGAGAAGGTGGCGCAAGCCCGAGACGGTGGCGCAAGCCCGAGACGGTGGCATGAGGCACCATCAGCGAGCCAGGCCAGGTGCCTGGCTCGCTGCGTTGTGGGGCTATGGCGTCGGTGCTTGGTGGTGATTATTCCATGTCTTTATCTTGAAGATATCTCCTTTCGCCGCGTAGAATGCGATCTAGTGTTGAATAAAATAACCACTTTGGGAGTCCGTCATGTCCAGCCGTTCCACCGCTACCGATCCCCGTGGAGGGGCCGCCGAGGTCCAGCATGCCGCGTCCTGGTATGCCGCCTCGGCCAATGCCTCACCCCAGCGCCCGGCCCTCGAGGGAGAGGTAAGCTGTGATGTCTGCGTGGTCGGGGCCGGCTTCACCGGCATCTCCGCCGCGCTCCATCTGGCGGAGCAGGGCCTCAAGGTGGTGGTACTGGAGGCGGCCAGGGTCGGTTACGGCGCCTCGGGCCGCAACGGCGGTCAGATCGTCAACAGCTACAGCCGCGACATGGACGTGATCGAGGACAAGTACGGCGCCGACACCGCGCGTGCCCTCGGCGACATGGCCTTCGAGGGCAATCGCATCATCCGTGAGCGCATCGCCCGCTACGACATCCAGTGCGACCTGCGTGAAGGCAACCTGTTCGCCGCCTGCAACGAGCGCCAGCTCAAGGGGCTGCGCGAGCATCAGGCGCTGTGGCAGCGCTACGGCCACGACGGGCTGGAACTGTTGGAAGGCGATGCCTGTCGCCGCGAGGTGGGCAGCGATCGCTATACCGGCGCCCTGGTGGACCACTCCGGCGGTCACCTGCATCCGCTGAACCTGGTGCTGGGCCAGGCGGCGGCGCTGGAATCCCTGGGCGGTGTGATCTTCGAGCAGAGCCCGGTCGAGTCGCTGGTACACGGCCAGCCGGTGGTACTGAAGAGCCGCAACGGCAGCGTTCGCGCCGAGCGTGTGGTGATGGCGGGTAACGCCTACATGAGCGGCGTGATGCCGGAACTCGAGGCCAAGTCGATGCCCTGCGGTACCCAGATCATCACCACCGAGCCGCTCGGCGAAGACCTGGCCCGGGAGCTTCTGCCCAATAACATGGCGGTGGAAGACTGCAACTATCTGCTCGACTATTTCCGCCTGACCCGCGACAACCGCCTGATCTACGGCGGGGGAGTCAACTACGGCGGCGAGGACCCCCAGGACATCGAGGCGATCATTCGTCCCAAGATGGAAAAGACCTTCCCGATGCTCAAGACGGTCAAGGTGGACTACGCCTGGAGCGGGACCTTCCTGATGACCCTCAACCGACTGCCCCAGTTCGGGGTGATCAATGACAACGTCTACTACGCCCAGGGCTACTCCGGCCACGGCGTGACCTGCACCCACCTGGCCGGTCGCCTGATCAGCGAGGTGATGACCGGGCGTGACGAGCGCTTCGATGCCTTCGCCGGCCTGCCACACCTGCCGTTCCCTGGCGGCCGCATGCTCAGGGTGCCGCTGTCCGCCATCGGCGCCTGGTACTACCAGACCCGGGACAAGCTGGGCATCTAGCCGCTGGTCGGTGTCACGGGGCATTGCCACAGGCCGCTGCCACAGGGCGGTGTCACAGGCCGTTGCCACTGATAGTGCGGGCAGCGGGATCGCTCCGTGACCCGCGCTCCCGGCTTGTGAGCCCCATTAGCACGTCTCCCCCAACGCCTCGCTGCCTCCGGCAGCGAGGCGTTGTGATGTGTGGGCAGGGGGACTGCCAATGGCATGAGAGGCGAGGGCAGCAGCGCCCGTCGTCGCCGATTGGGGGCACCTTTGTCGGTGAGTTGCGACAGCCTCACAAACAACTTGCAAGTGGCTCCATGATGCTTCGAACGCTGTTCGATAACGGCTAGGATAGGGTTATCACATCGCCAAGACATCTGCCGTGGCGCCTCTCGCGCGCTAGGCTCTGTCCGAAAAGTCGACGAGCGAAGGTTAGACAAGGCAAAAATCGGTGAGACAGCGCAGTTTACGGGGTGTAAATGAGCATGTTGATCCGATTTTTAACGCCGTATTACCGAGCGCAGGCACTTTTCAGACAAGCCCTAAGCGAGCACCCCGGCGGAGCAAGGAGAACAGCATGAGCAAGTCGATCATCGTCGGTTCCACCCTCGCGGTCTTTGGCCTCGGTGGCCTGGCATTTGGTGCCTGGCAGGTGCAGCAGGCGCCCCAGGGGCCGCAGTTCGCCGATATTACCGCCGTCACGCCGGTCACCGAGACCGTCTCCACGCCGCGAGAGGTCTGCGAGAACGTTCAGGTGACACGCCAGGCGCCGACCCGGGACCCGCACAGCATTCTGGGCAGCGCTGCCGGTGCGGTGGTCGGTGGCCTGGTGGGCAACCAGATCGGCGGTGGCAGCGGCCGCAAGATCGCCACCGTGGCCGGTGCCATCGGCGGTGGCTTCGCCGGACGCGAAGTGCAGCGTCGGGTCGAGGCCGGCCAGACCTATACCACCACCGAACAGCGTTGCCACACCGTCAACGACACCCGTGAAAAGACCCTGGGCTACGACGTGGCCTGGGAGTATGACGGCGTGCGTCAGGTGGCGCGTCTGGAGCAGGCGCCCGACGGCGAGCGTGTGCTGATCGAGCAGGGTCAGCCCCAGTGGGACGTGGTCCGGGGTGCCCCCGACAAGTCCTGATAGAGCCCTGATAGAGCGCTGATAGAGTCCTGACGGGAACCTGGTTCCGGTCTTCAGCCTTCGCGTAAACACCCAGCCCCCGCCAACCGGTATCTTTCGATGCTGGCTGGCGGGGGCTGTTGTCGTCGCTGTAGTTGTGAACCTGAACGTGAACGTGAACGTGGGCGAGGGCAGGGGCGCTGGTCCCGGGCGTCCTACAGATCGCTGTTGGTCTTGTTGACCACCTTGCCGAGGGCGTCGATGGGCTTGCTGGAGGGGTACTTGTAGGAGGCGAAGCGCACCGCCAGCACGGACAGGGCCAGCAGGAAGATGCCGCCGCACAGGTACAAGAGACCGGCGTCGGGCTTGGGGTGGTGGGAAATGTCACCGATCAGGTAGCGGGTCAGGGCGGTGATGGCGACGTACAACAGGAAGCGAATCGGCAGGTGATTGGTCTTGAAGTAGATGCCTACCATGGCGCCCAGCTCAAGATAGATGAACAGCAGCAGGATGTCGTCGACGCTGGCGTGGCCACTGGTCAGCATGTCGAGGAAGGCGACCACCGAGGCCCAGGCGATCATCCCGCCGATGACGAAGAGCCCCATGTAGTGAAAGCCTTCCACGAGCAGGTTGCCGATGGTATCGGCGTGATGGTGCATCTTGTCACGGCTGGTGCGAGCCCATTTCACAGGCGATTCCTCATCGGTGTGGTGGCGTCTTTCACGCTAGCCCGGCGTGGTAGGCGTGACAAGCCGATACTCCGTTGGTTCAGGGCGGTTTGTTGACGCAGTCACGCGGATTGCGCCGCTTTTCACCGGCATACTGAAACGCCGCCGTATCGACAAGGAGCCGGTCGATGGTGACGACGCTGCCCCAGGCCTTCTTTCGCAACTTTATCGGTCCCTCGCCGGACTGGTACAAGACCGCCATCCTGATCTGCCTGCTGATCAATCCCCTGGTCTATGCCTGGTCTGGGGGATTCGTTGCGGGATGGCTGTTGCTGGTCGAATTCATCTTCACCCTGACCATGGCGCTGAAGTGCTATCCGTTGCAGCCTGGTGGGCTGCTGGCACTGGAAGCGGTGGCCATCGGCATGACCGGCCCCGACAGTGTGATGCACGAGGTGGCGCTCAACCTGGATGTCCTGCTGTTGCTGGTGTTCATGGTGGCGGGCATCACCTTCATGAAGCAGCTGTTGCTCAAGGCGTTCACACGCCTGCTGATCGGCGTCACGTCCAAGCGTCTGCTGTCGCTGTGCTTCTGCGCGACGACGGCAGCGCTCTCCGCCTTTCTGGACGCCTTGACGGTGATCGCGGTGGTGATCAGCGTGACGGTGGGTTTCTACGCCATCTATCATCGGGTGGCGTCGATGAAGGGGCAGCACGACGATCATGACCACAGCGATGATAGCGGGCTTCCCGAGGTCAGCCACCAGGACCTGATCGACTATCGTCGCTTTCTGCGCTCGCTGCTGCTCCACGCCGCCATGGGGACCGCGCTTGGCGGTGTCACGACCATGGTCGGTGAGCCCCAGAACCTGATCATCGCCGAGCAGGCTGGCTGGGGCTTTGGCGAATTTGTGCTGCGCATGGCGCCTGTCACTCTGCCGGTGCTGGTCGCAGGCCTTGCCACCTGCCTGCTGGTGGAAAGCCTGCGCTGCTTCGGTTACGGCCAGCGTCTGCCGGCCAAGGTACGCGCCATCCTGGTCGAGCACGATCGCCAGGAGCGGGCAGGCCAGTCGCTGATCGAGGTGGCCAGGCTATGGGTGCAGGCGGCGGTGCTGGTCTGGTTGGTGGTGGCGCTGGCTCGCCATGAGGCGTCGGTGGGGCTGATCGGGCTTGCCGTCATCGTGCTGGCCAGCGCCTTTCTCGGCGTCACCGAGGAGCACGCCCTTGGCAAGGCCTTCGAGGAAGCCTTGCCCTTCACCGCCCTGCTGGTGGTGTTCTTCGCGGTGGTGGCGGTGATCATCGAGCAGGATCTGTTTGCACCGGTGATCGAGCTGGTGCTGTCACGCCACGGCAGTGAGCAGCTGGGCCTGGTGTACGTGACCAATGGTCTGCTGTCGATGGTCTCGGACAACGTCTTCGTCGGCACCGTCTACATCAGCGAAATCCACTCGGCCTTAAGCGCTGCGCGCATCGGCGCCGAGCAGTTCGACCTGCTGGCCGTGGCGGTGGCCTGCGGCACCAACCTGCCGTCGGTGGCGATGCCCAATGGCCAGGCTGCCTTCCTGTTTCTGCTGACCTCGGCGGTGGCACCGCTGATTCGCCTTTCCTACGGCCGCTTGGTGTGGATGGCCGCACCCTATACCCTCGCGCTCAGCCTGGTGGGGTTTGTGTGCGTACGCTATGTACTGGTGCCTGCGAATCAGGCGATGCAGGCCATGGGGTGGCTGTAGCGTTGGTGTGCTCGTGCGTCAAGCCTGGCGCAGGTCTCCTTGAAGGACCTTCTTCTCCGCCACCAGCGGTGCGCTCTTCTGATCGAAGGCATGAAAGTGGTCGGTCTCCAGATGCCATCTGAAGGCGTCTTCGTCGCGATAGAGCTCGTAGAGGACGAAGGTGTTCTCGTTCCGTAGTCGAACCACATCGAAGCGCTGGCAGTGACGTTCCTTTTCCAGGCTATCCGAGGCTTGGCGTAGCAGTAGTGCCTCGAGGCGATCGGCACACCCTTGCTGCGGGGTAAAACTGACGATGACGGCGTGCACGGTGAATGTCTCCTGTCTGGGTTGGATGAGAGCGGTGACTGATGAGAGCGGGGTGGATGAGTGTTGGTGTCGGCAGCTCGGTGCCGACACCCGTCTCCTTGTCGATGTGACGCTACTGAGGGTCGTCGGCGCCATGCGCTGGCTTGCCAGCTAGCGCACGCCCTCTGAATTTTTTCCAAAGGCGGCTGCGATAGCGCTTCCAGGCCGGGATCTGAGACGCGATGGTCAGCACGATCACGGCGATCAGCAGTAGCGACACCGGTCGCTCGAAGAATCCCATCAGGCTGCCCTCGGACACCATCAGGGCGCGGCGCAGGTTTTCATCCGCCATCGGGCCCAGAATGACGCCGATGACCAGAGGCGAAATCGGATAGTCCATCTCTCCCAGGACGTAGGCGGCGATGCCGATCGGCACCATCAGGTAGAGATTCAGCAGGCTGAGGCCCAGCGCGTAGGACCCGATGACCGACAGCACCGCGACAATCGGCAGAAAGATTGACGAGGGTACCCGCAGCACCTTGATGACGTGCTTGGCCAGAAACATGCCGTTGATCCACATGGCCAGGGAGGCGAGGGCGATAATGGCGGTGAGCTCGACCAGGAAGTTGGGCTGGGTGATGGCGATCATCGGACCCGGGTTCAGGCCGTGCAGCATCAACGCGCCAAGCAGCATCACCGCCGGCGGGCTACCTGGAATGCCGAGGGTCGTCAGAGGAATGAGCGCACCACCAATACAGGCATTGTTGGCCGTTTCCGACGAGACCAGGCCGGCAGGTTCGCCCTTGCCGAAGCGTTCAGGGTGGGCAGAGGAGTTCTGGGCGGTGCCGTAGGACACCCAGCCGGCGATATCCTCGCCGACGCCGGGGACGGCACCGATACCCACGCCAATGAACGCCGAGCGGATGACGTGGCGCAGATTGCGGAAGACCGCACGGAATTCGGGCAGCACGCGCTTGACGGGCTGGGGACTGCCGAGGGCTACCCTGTCGCGCAGGGTGCGAATGATCTGCGGGATCGCAAAGGCGCCGATCAACACCGGAACGACCTCGATGCCACCGTCCAGCTCCGGCAGGCCGAAGGTGAACCTGGGGAAGAACTGAAGCTGGTCGCGACCGATCGTCGATAGCGCAAGGCCCAGCAGTCCGGCGATCCATCCCTTGTAGACCAGGTCCTTGCTCGTCAGGGTGCCGCTGATGATGATGCCGAAGAGCGCCAGAAGAAAGAATTCATAGGACGTGAACTGCAGTGCAGCCTCGGAGATCAGCGGTGCCAGGGCGATCAGCGCGACCATGCCGATCAGGGTGCCGATAAAGGACGCGGTGGTGGTCATGCCGAGCGCCTTGCCGCCTTCCCCCCGTTGGGCCATGGGGTAGCCGTCCATGGCGGTGGCGGCGCCCGCCGCGGTGCCGGGGATATTGATGAGAATGGCCGGGTAGGACCCACCGTAGACCGCCCCCACGTACATGGCGATCAGCGAGATCAGTGCCGTCTGAAGGTCCATCGAATAGGTCAGCGTGGTCAGCAGGGCGACCCCGAGCGTCGCGGTCAGGCCGGGAAGCGCCCCGAAGATGATACCCAGGAAGCTCGATCCCAGCAGTAGCGCCACCATGGCGGGGTTGGTAAGGATCTGCCAGATGGCGTGCGCGAATACCGAAAGCTGCGCGATAAAGTCCATGCGAGTGTCTCCTTAACCTTGGGCCGTCAGGTGGCTGACGAGGGCTTGCATGGTGTCTATCACCAGACCTTCCACCGGGAGTGGTACCAGCAGGAAGAAACGGAAGATCGGTACCAGCACCAGGGGAACGGCAATGCTGACCAGCACGACGGTGCGCAGTTTCCTGCATTCGCTAGGCGAATGGCGCAGCAACCACCAGGCGATGGTGGCGACTGTCAGAAGCGTGGCGATAGCTACCAGATCCAGGGCGTACTGCTGAGATGTTGGCCGATGGCTCAGTAGTGTGATGAGCACGCAAGCGATGACGGCGCCGACCAGTGTCAGGGGAATGAGAGCCACCTTTTCGATATAGAAAGGTGTGATGAAGAGAAAGAGGAAGAGGGCGCTGGCCAGTGCAAAATCGACGCTGGGGACGAACGAGTAAACGTACAGACCGATAAAGGCCATGATCACGGCCACACGACAGGATGCAGAAGCTGGAAACGACGCCTTCGATCGGCCCTTCGAGGCGCTCTGTCTGCGTCTGGCGCCGCCATCGAGGATGGCGCGTCGCAGCAACAGCAGCGACACCAACCCCAGGGTGACGGCGATCGACAGGGGGAACAGCGCGGGGGAAACGTACCAGGCGTTGGTGACACCGCCGTAGCTGTCGGTCATGGGGAAGGTGAGGGATTTTGCGAGCATGGCGAATGCCAGCAGCAGCAGTGCCAGGCTCGTGAAGAAATCGCGGCGTCGCCGCTGGATGAGTTCGTCGTTCCCCGAGAAAGCGGCGCCTGCCTGATTCTCGGGGTCAGGGAGCTGTTTGCTGTCAACCATGATGTGTCCAGTGAACCTGATGTTCTACGAGGTATTGACGTGGCCCGGAAAATGCCCGGAGGCAACGATTGCCTCCGGGCCTTCGGTTATCGGGAACGAAGAAGTCGCGATCAGGGCCTTGGAATATTCAATTCCTCCGGATTGATGGAAGCAGACTCCAGGTCATACAGCGTCCATGAGAAGAGGGACTCGAGTCGAGAGAATTCCTCCGAGGCTTCTTCTCCCGTCTTGCCGGACAACTGGAAGTAGTTGTCCTCTGCCCACTGTTTTACCGCGTCGGTTTCCAGTGCCTGCTCGAACGCCTGTTCAAGGGTCTCCTTGACCTCCTCCGGGGCATCGTCGCGGACGGCAAAACCAATGGTCTGTCGAATAGGCAGATATTCCTTCAACTGCGGATAGCTGTCGAAGGCAGAGGGGATTTCACCGGTTCCCTCGATGTCGACCGGGCTATCGGTCAACACCGCCAGGGGCCGAAGCCGATTGGCCGCAATCAGTTGCTGCTGCTCGGCAAGAGAGGTGATGACCACGCTGACTTCACCCGTGATGGCGGCGTTCTGGCCCGGCGCGGAACCCGGGTAGGGAATGAAGTTGAGATCTGCCCCCGTGCCTTTCTCGAAGGCGAGCAGATTGAGGTGATGAACGGAGCCCGAGCCCCCCGCGGCTGCCTTGATTGTGACGTCGCCGCTGGAGGCCGCCTCCACCAGTTCTTCCAGGCTGGTATAGGACGAATTGCTGCCCACGGAGATCAGGTCCGGCGATCCCCCGATGATGAAGGGGTACCAGCTGTCGAAGGTATTTTCCCAGCCGCCCTGGACCGCCGCGGCGACATTGGATTCGGACAGACCTGCCAACGTATAGCCGTCGGCAGGCTGGTTGCTGACATGGCTCATGCCGATGGAGCCGGCGACACCGCCCGGTTTGTTGACCACGTTGATGCGCCTGGGAAGGAAGGCATTCATTTCTGCGCTGACGACCCGGTTTGCGACATCGGTGCCGCCGCCGGCCGACCACACGACCACATTGGTGATGTCGCGTTCGGGGTAGTCCGCGGCGGCTGCGTGAAAGGAGAGACCCATGAGCAGGGCGATTGCTGGCGTGACATGACGTTTCATTTGGCTTCCTCGTCGCTTGTTGTTGTGCCGGTCGCCCGGGTGGCTGACGCGGTCTGGTCTTGACCGGCTTTGTGCATGTGTTAATGTATACGTTAACGAGTTGGTCGTCAAACGCTGGTGAAAGGGCCACGGAAACGGTCCCTCGGAACATCGAAATCCCGGAACAACAAGAAGACTGACCAACGCAAGAACAGAACAACGAGACCCAGGAACAACATGATCGAACTCGAAGCGCTGGACTATAGCGGTGGCGACTTGAGTCGGCCCGAATGCGTGCTGACACATTCGAGTGGCCTGCTGATGACCGCAGACTGGACCGACAGCGGTGGCGTGGCGATCTTCCGCCATGCGGATCGCGCGCCGGCCCTTCGCATCCTGTCGAACCAGCAGGGCTTCCAGCTTCGTCCCAACGGTATTGCTCTGGAAGACGACGGCGGTGTGATCGCGACCCATCTGGGCGAAGACCAGGGGGGCGTCTTTCGGCTGCACGTCGATGGCGCCCTGGAGCCATTGGTGACCGAGATCGACGGTGTCGCCCTGCCTCCCACCAACTTCGTTCATCGAGACGGCGCCGGTCGCCTCTGGATCACCGTCAGTACCCGTCAGCAGCCCCGCGCCAAGGGATACAGCGCGGCGGTGGCCGACGGTTTTATTGCTCTGGCCAACGCCGATGGCAGTGACGCCAGAATCGTCGCCGATGGCCTGGGTTACACCAACGAGTGCGCCCTGCACCCCGATGGCCGGTGGCTCTACGTCAATGAAACCTTTGCCCGCCGGCTGAGCCGTTTTTCCGTGGAGGAAAAGGGACGACTCGGCGAGCGCCAGACCGTCTGTGAGTTCGGCCCTGGCACCTTCCCCGATGGTGTGACCTTCGATGTCGAAGGCGGGGCCTGGATCACCAGTATCGTCAGCAACCGGGTCATCCGGGTCTCGCCGACCGGGGAGCAGAGTGTCGTGCTGGAAGACAGCGACGAGGCCTATCTCAAGCAAGTGGAGGAGGCGTTTGACGCCGGTCGGATGGGTCGCCCTCACCTGGATGGCGTCGTCAGTCGTCGACTCGGTCACGTATCGAGCCTGGCATTTGGCGGCAGCGACCTCGATCGGGCTTACCTTGGCTGCCTGCTGGGGGACCGCCTTGCCTCGTTTCAGGCGCCAGTGCGCGGCGTGGCGCCGATCCATTGGCGTGCTCCCTTGACCCGATTGCGTTCGGCACTCGCCGGCGCCGATGCCTGACTTCTTCAAGTAACAACCAACAATAGCGAGAGGCTGTCAAATGACCAACAAGACCCACTTTTCCATCGCTGTCTTTCCCGGTGACGGCATTGGCCAGGAAATCATGAAGCCGTGCGTCACGCTGCTGGAGGCAGCCATGGCGCGGGTCGGGGGCGTATCGGCGAGCTTCGAGGAGCTGCCTGCCGGTGCCGCCCACTTCAGGGATACAGGGGAGTCGCTTCCCGAGGCCTCGTTGAAGCGTGCCGATGAAGCCGATGCGATCCTGCTGGGTGCCATGGGGCTGCCGGACGTTCGCTATCCGGATGGCACCGAGATCTCGCCACAGATCGACTTCCGCTTCCGTTTCGGCCTGTACGCCGGGGTCAGGCCGGTGCGCACTATCGCCGGGCTTCAGCCGATGCTCAATAACCCCAGCGCCCACGAACTCGACTTCGTGATCGTGCGGGAATCCACCGAGGGCCTGTTTGCATCTCACGGCAGGGGCGAGATCAAGGGCGACGAGGAAGCGCGCGATACCCTGGTCATCACCCGGGATGTGAGTCAGCGACTGTTCGACTTCACCCTGGCGCTGG
The DNA here is from genome assembly GCF_040070555.1 of Halomonas sp. H10-59. Taxonomy (NCBI): domain Bacteria; kingdom Pseudomonadati; phylum Pseudomonadota; class Gammaproteobacteria; order Oceanospirillales; family Halomonadaceae; genus Halomonas; species Halomonas sp. H10-59. Next base: position 2,924,299 of record NZ_CP098828.1, on the reverse strand, counting down.
GACAAAGCCGCCAGGCCCAGGGGGGGAAGGGCAGGGTGACCTGTGTCGACAAGGCCAATGTGTTCAAGTCCTTTGCCTTCTTCCGCAAGATCTTCGACGAGCGGGCCGAGGCGCATCCGCAGCTCGACTGCGACCACATGTACGTGGACGCGGCGGCGCTCAACATGGTCACCAGGCCCTGGGATCTCGACGTGATGGTCACCGAGAACATGTTCGGCGACATACTGTCCGACCTGGGCGCCGGTCTGATCGGTGGCATGGGTTACGCGCCTTCTGCGGACATCGGCGATGATCACGCGGTCTTTCAGCCATGCCATGGCAGTGCGCCGGATATCGCTGGCAAGGGCCTCGCCAATCCAACGGCCATGGTGCTGTCCGGTGTGATGATGCTGGAGTGGCTGGGAGAGAAGCACGACTGTGAGCCGGCGCTGAAGGCAGGCAAGTTGCTGCGAGGGGCCGTGGACGCTGCCTTTGCCACTGGCACCCTGGTGACCTGCGAGCTGGGCGGGGATGCCGGTACGACCGCGGTGTTCGAGGCGGTCATGGCCCAGCTGGTCGAGCTTCCGATCCAGTAGCTTTTGATGGTTGGGTGGTGCGCCGCTCACAATGGCAGGTCGCAGGAGGTAGGTTGTTGATGGAAAAGCTAAGGGTCGCAGCGGTTGGCGCCGGATACTTCAGCCAGTTTCAATATGACGCCTGGTCACGCATCCCCGAGGTTCAGGTGGTGGGCGTGTGTGATCAGGACATCTCTCGCGCTCGGGAGGTGGCCAAGCGTCATGGGGGCTGGGAGGTCTACTCGGATGTCCTGGCGATGCTGGAGGAAGCGCGCGCCGACGTGCTGGATATCATCACGCCGCCCTCTTCACACCTGGCCTTGATCCGCCTGGCGGCGGAGCGCGGGGTGAACGTGATCTGCCAGAAGCCGTTCTGCAAAAGCCTGGAGGAGGCGCGCCAAGCCGCCGCCCTGGCCGAGCAAAGCGGGATTGAACTGATCGTTCATGAAAACGTCCGGTTTCAGCCCTGGTACGAGGAGATCCAGCGGCAGATTGCCGCGGGCAAGCTGGGGCAGATCTATCAGGCGACGTTCCGGCTGCGCCCTGGAGATGGACAGGGGCCGGAGGCCTATCTGGAGAGGCAGCCGTACTTTCAGAAGATGGAGCGGTTTCTGATCCACGAGACCGGGATACATTGGATCGACACCTTTCGCTATCTCTTCGGCGAGGTGTCCGCTGTCTATGCCGAACTGAGGCGCCTCAACCCGGCTATCGCCGGTGAGGATGCGGGGCATGTCATCATGGAGTGTGCCGGTGGCGTTCGCGCCGTTCTGGATGGCAACCGCCTGTCCGATCATTGCGCCGAAAACCGGCGGCTGACCATGGGCGAAATGACCATCGAAGGAAGCGAGGGTGTGCTGGTGCTGAGAGGCGATGGCACCCTGGGTTACAGAAGGCACGGGGAAAATCTGTGGCAGGATATCGACTATGAGTGGGTGGATCACGGTTTTGGCGGGGACTGCGTGTATCGGTTCAGCCGCCATGTGGTGGATGGCCTGATGGGGCGGTCGAGGTTGGCAAATACCGCGTCTGACTATCTCGCCAACATGAACATCGAAGAGGCTGTCTACACCTCTGCCAGAGAAGGCAGGCGGCTTCGTGTGTCCAGTGACGTCTGTGGAAGCTGAGGATTTGCAGCGATGAACTCAAGAGACACGTCTTCTCGATCCGTGCCGGCGAGCAGGGGCGAGGGGCCTCCGGGGGACAAGCTGTCGCTGCCGGAAAAGGCGTACTACGAGATAAAGCGTCGGATACTCGACAACGAGTTTTCCTCGGGATCCTTCCGCCTCGAGAAGGAGTTGGCGGAACTGCTCGACATGAGCCGGACGCCCGTGCGAGAGGCAATGATTCGGCTGGCCAATGAAGGGCTGGTGGAAATCAGGCCGCGCCACGGTATGCGAGTGTTGCCGGTATCGGCCGAGGATATGGTCGAGATATACGATGTGTTGACGGCGCTCGAGACCCAGGCGGTCGAGTTGCTGGCACGACGCGGATTGTCCGACCAGGAGCTCGGCCAGTTGATGGATGCGGTGGATGAGATGGACGACGCCCTGGCCGATGACGACCTGACCCGCTGGGCAGCGGCGGACGAGCGATTCCATCTGCTGCTGGTGGAGTTGTGCGGCAATCGCCGCATCGCCACCATCGTCAACACCTATTGGGATCAGTCCCACCGTGTGCGCATGTTGACCCTGGGACTACGGCCACGGCCGACGTCATCGAACAACGACCATCGGGCCGTTGTCCAGGCCATTCAGAATGGTGACGTCATCGCCGCCAGGGACCATCACCGGGAGCACCGGGTAAATAGCGGCAGGATGCTGGTGGAGCTACTCGACAAGTACGGTCTTTCTTCGATCTAGGCGTGTGTCGCGATACGAAAACCGGGAGCGCATTGCGCTCCCGGTTTCGTTACACCAGCGCGTAGCCCAGCGCCACGAAGCCGAGGCTGGTGACGGTTGCCCCGATCAGGGTGTAGGGCAGCTGGGTCAGGGCGTGCTGCATCGGCAGGACGCCGCTGCCCTGAGATGACAGTACCGAGGAGTCCGAGAAGAAGCAGGCGTGGCTGCCGAAGCTCGAGGCCGACAGCAGGGCGCCGACCACCAGTGGCATCGACACCTCCATATGGGCGGCCATCGGGATCACGATGGGGATCGAGATCACGAACACGCCCCAGGACGATCCGGTGGCGAACACCACCACCGCCATGGAGATAAAGACGATGGCCGGCAGCAGCGCCGGGGTGATGTAGGGCGCCAGGGAGTCGATCATGAACTGGGTCATGCCAAGCTGGTCGTTGACCTCCTTGAGCACGAAGCCAACGGCGACGATGGCCAGCGGCAGCATCATGGTGCGAAAGCCGTCCATGATCGAGTCCATCAGGCTCGAGAAGGTGGACAGGCGCTGCACCAGGAACAGCACGATGGTGAACAGGGTGGCGGCGATGACGCCCTTGAGCAGGTCGATCTCGAAGTAGGCGCTGGCGCCGATCAGTACCGCCATCGGGGCGACGAAGTTGAACAGGCCAAGCCAGGGGTTGCCACGCGGGGTGTCGTCGCCAAGCGGCTCATCCGGGGCGCCGTCGGGAATCGTCTGGCCGGCGCGGGCGCGGGCCTCGGCGGTCTTCATCGGGCCAAGATCCGGCACGATGCTCATGGCCACCAGAAAGACCAGGCCCATGGCGACCCAGCCATACAGCATGTAGGGAATCGACTGGATGTACAGCCACATGCCTGGGCCATCGGTGGCGCCGTTGGTTTCCAGCAGTTCGGCAAAGTACACCGCCCAGGTCGAGATCGGCACCAGGACGCAGATCGGGGCGGCGGTGGAGTCGACGATATAGGCAAGCTTTTCCCGCGATACGCCGAAACGGTCGGTCAACCGCTTCATCGCCGCCGAGGTCGCCAGCGCATTGAGGTAGTCGTCGATGAAGATCAAGAGTCCCAGTACCGCAGTGCACAGCAGTGACTGACGGCGGGTCTTGACCAGGCGGCTCATGAAGTGGCTGAAGCTCAGGGTGCAGCCGGACTTCTCGAGCATGGCGATAAAGCCACCCATCAGGCCGCATACCAGGATCAGCCAGGCGATGGTCTCGTTCATCATGACCGACAGCGAGACGTCGGCCAGGGCACCGATATAGTCGCTCGGCTCGATCAGGATAAGCCCGGACAGCGCGCCGATGGCCAGGGCCTCCAGGGTCCTGTGGGTGGCAATCGCCACCACCAGCACGATCAGCGAAGGCACCAGGCTGATCCAGCCGAAGGGGGTGCCGGCTTCGTGGTGGAAGGTCAGACCGGCCACCAGGGCAATGAGTCCTGCGACCATGGCAAAGGTACGACCCTTGCCCTTCTGGCTGGGCTTGCCGGGGGCGAAGGGATGGGTGGACGGTGCGTTGGTCTGGGTCATGGCGTCACCTCCAGTGCGAGGCCTGGATCGATGACAAGGGGCGTTGTGGTTGTCATGAGGGGGCTACCCGTGATTGCTGTGAGTTATATCGGGTGTGGCTCAGGGCGTGTCTGAAAAGTGCCTGCGCTCGGTAATACGGCGTTAAAAACCGGCTGGTGCGCCAGCCCGGTCAACATGCTCATTTACTGCTAGTAAACTGCGCTGTCTCACCGATTTTTGCCTTGTCTAACCTTCGCTCGTCGACTTTTCGGACGGGGCCCAGTGGTCTTGCGGTCTTGCGGTCTAGCGTTCGTGCCGGGCGAGCGCACAGGGCGTCCCCGCCCGGTACGGGAGTCCGGGGCGATAGCGTCGTGATTTCCCGCGCTCAGACGTGGCGCAGGTACCAGTCGTACTCCAGGCGACTGACGCTTTGCATGGCCAGTTCGCGCTCGGCGCGACGGTTGGCCAGAAACACCTTGAGAAACGCCTGGCCGAAGGCTTCCCCGAGCGGTTCGCTGTGCTCCAGCAGGTCGAGGGCCTTTGACCAGCTGTTGGTCAGGGTGGGCTCGTACTGGCGGTAGGCGTTACCAGTGACGGGCTCCCCCGGCGAGACAGCGGTATCCAGACCGTGACAGACCGAGGCCAGCAGGGTGGCCAGCAGCAGATAGGGGTTGGCATCGGCTCCGGCTACTCGATGTTCTACCCGGCGGGCGGCGTTGGCTCCAGAGGGGATCCGCAGTGCCACCGAGCGGTTATCGTAGCCCCAGGTCGGCGTCATCGGCACATAGAGGCCGGGCTGGAAACGTCGGAAGGAGTTCAGGTTGGGCGCGAACAGCGCCATCGAAGCAGGCATCAGCTCCATCAGGCCACCGATGGCATGACGCAAGGCAGGGGTCCCCAGCGGGTCGCCATCGCTGTCGGCGAAGACATTGTCGCCGCTTTCGTCGATCAGGCTCATGTGGACGTGCATGCCGTTGCCGGCCTCGCCGCCGTAGAGCTTGGCCATGAAGGTGGCCTCGAAGCCGTGGCGCAGTGCCACGCCCTTGATCAGGCGCTTGAGCAGCACTGCGCTGTCGCAGGCCTTCATCACGTCATCGCCGTGGATCAGGTTGATCTCGAACTGCCCCGGGGCGCACTCCTTGAGCGCGGTGTCCAGCGGCAGTTGCTGTAGCTGGGCGGCGGCGTGCACCTCCTCGAGAAAGTCGGCGTACTCGTCGAGTTCGTTGATCGAATATAGCTGGCTATCGCTCGCCCGCTCGCCGCTGGCCGGGGAACGGCAGGGCTGGGCCATACCCATCTCGTCGCGTTGGCGATCGACCAGATAGAATTCGAGCTCCAGCGCGACCACCGCCTTGAGGCCGCGCTCGGCCAGTCGCTCGACCTGGCGCGCCAGCACGTTGCGGGGATCGGCGAAGAAGGGGCCGTCCTGGTCATCGCGCATGTTCATCAGCAGTTGCGCCTGGCGTCCCTTGCGCTGCCAGGGCGTGACCATCAGGGTGCCGGGAATGGGGCGGCAGACCTGATCGCGATCGCCGATGTCGAGCCCCAGCCCGGTTTCCTCGACGGTATTGCCGGTGATGTCGAGGGCGAACACCGAGCCGGGGAGCTGGATGCCGCTTGCGTAGGCCTTTTCGAGGTTGTCACGGGGGATGCGCTTGCCGCGCAGCACGCCGTTCATGTCGCTGATCAGCAGGTCTACGCTGTCGACCTCGGGATGTCGGGCCAGAAAGTCGCGAGCTTCGTCGACGCTGGGGGTGCCCATGCTGTCACCTTTTGTTGGTTCGTTGTGATGTGGCTAGTGTTTCGCTGACCGGGCCATGGTGTCAAATTATTTACGCGTAGAGGTGAGGTGCTTGTCGAGGTGTCGAGTGGTCTTTTGTTTTGTAGAAGTCTTTAAAAACAGATGGTTGTCGGTCTTGCCGTCAAGATTTTCGGCGCCGGGCTTGGCAAGAAAATCCGACCAAGGTATGTTGAGGAAACCATAACAACGGATAGAGCTGCGAGGAGTTCGATGAACATTCGTCCGCTGGTTGGCGTCATCGCCTGCCGTCGAGAGGTCGAGGGTCACCCGGCCCACATGGTGACCGACAAGTATCTGCGCGCCCTGCGTGACTACGGTCTTGAACCGATCATGCTGCCGGTGTGGCAAGGGCAGGGCCAGGAAGATGCCCGGGCGCTGCTGGCGCGCCTCGATGGCCTGGTGCTGACCGGCAGCTACACCAACGTACTGCCCGAGCGCTACGGTGCCGAACGCGAACCGGAGAATACCCGGGACGACGTGGATCGCGACGCCGCCGCCATGAGCTGGGTGCCGCTGGCGCTGGAGCAGCAATTGCCGCTCCTGGGCATCTGCCGGGGATTTCAGGAGCTCAACGTGGCCTTCGGCGGCAGCCTGCACCAGGCAGTGCAGCGGGTGCCGGGGCGGCTGGATCACCGCGAGCCGGAGGGTGAAAAGGCCGAGCAGTATGCGCCGGTACACGACCTCGAGATTCAGCCCGGCGGCCGTCTGGCCGCGCTTTACCCCGAGGCCAGTGCGCGGGTCAACTCGCTGCACCAGCAGGGTGTCGATCGACTTGGTGAGGGGCTGCGCGTCGAGGCGCTGGCGCCGGACGGGCTGGTGGAGGCCATCTCGGTGGCTGACGCGCCGGGGTTCACCCTGGCGGTACAGTGGCATCCGGAGTGGGAGCCCCAGTCCCATCCGCTGTATGACGCCATCTTCAAGGGCTTTGCTGCTGCCTGTGCGACGCACTAGGGCTTGTCTGAAAAGTGCCTGCACTCGGTAATACGGCGTTAAAAATCGGATCAAAATGCTCATTTACACCCCGTAAACTGCGCTTTCTCACCGATTTTTGCCTTGTCTAACCTTCGCTCGTCGACTTTTCGGACAGCGCCTAATGTCCTGGGCGTCGGCGTCGTGCCGAGTTGGGCAATGACGTCAGCCAGGCGGTGTGTTTGACGCTGTGTTCTGCCTGCTTCGATGAATACTGTGCCGACTTACCACTGTCGGTGGGGAAAAGCTGTCCGCTGCCTCGACAGGCATAGAGATCCTTCTATGCTCAAACGGTGAGGATCGCCCCTGATGCTCGCAGTTGGATCTCCCCTCTCAAGGAATCGAAGGAGAAGACCATGGTGATCAAGCGTTCGTCTTTGATGCTGGTGCTTGCGGGTTCGCTGCTGTCTCTGGGCGCGGCGACGGCCCTGGCGGAGTCTAGTGCCCAGGATGAGCATCGCCAGGAAATGGAAGAGCAGGCGGCCAGTTCTCAGCCCGGTGAAGGCATGATGGATCAGACCAACGAGACCTTGCTGGAAGGGTCCGCCGCGGCTACCGAGAAGCGTCAGGAAATGCTCGAGGGCTCCTCGGACCCGGGCAATGCCGAGGGCAAGATGGATGGCTACAACGCCGAACTGCTCGAAGGCAGTGCGGCCGCCACCGAAAAACGTCAGGAGATGATGAAAGAGCAGGAGTAAGCCTGCGACGGGGTCATCGCCCCAGGCCTCCTGGCGACCCATCACTCAGCAGATGACAGCGGTGCCGTAGTCACAGGGTCACCACGTCGTGCTGGCACCCTTTCGCAACGTCGTCACAACACCTGAAGTCGCCACAACACCTCAAGTCGTCCCAACGAAAGCGCCGCCCCAGGAGGGCGGCGCTGTCGTTGTGATGGTAGTGGTAGCGGAAGTCGGCACGCTGGACGGAGCGGGCGCTGGCTCGCCAGCGCCCGGAGGCGCTCAGGCGCTGGCGTCGCTGGCCGTCGCTACCTTCGTTGCCGCGGTCGCGCGCTGGCCCAGGGTGAACAGCACCGCGGTCAGGGTGGCGACGCCTCCCGCCAGGCCCAGCCACCAGGGCAGGCCGAAACCGGTGCCGAGTGCGCCGAACAGCAGCGCCACGATGCCGACCAGCATGGCGTAGGGAAGCTGCGTCCTGACGTGGTCGATCAGATCACAGCCGCTGGCCATGGCCGCAAGCAGGGTGGTCTCGGCCAGCGGCGAGCAATGATCGCCCCACACCGCGCCGGCCAGCACTCCCGCCACCGAGGCGTACAGCAGCGGCATGCCTTCGGCGGTGCCGGCCATGCCATTGTGCTCGAGTACGGCCCAGGCCAGCGGTACCACCAGCGGCATCATGATGCCCATGACACCCCATGACGAACCGGTGGCGAAGGCGGTGAAGCCGGCCAGGCCGAAGATCACCGCCGGCATCCACTGCGGTGACAGGCTATCGCCCAGCACCGTGACCAGAAAGTCACTGGTGTGCAGGTCCTCGTTCACGCTCGCCAGTGCCCAGGCCATCATCAGGATGGTGATCGGCAGCAGCATCGACTTGACGCCTTCGAACCAGTAGTGGGCGGTTTCGGTCATGCTCATCAGTCGCTGCGCCTGGGTCATGATCACCGCCGTCACGCAGGCCGCCAGCGAACCCCACATCATGGCGCTGAAGGAGTCGCCCTCGCCGAAGATGTCGCGCAGCTGATGGTCACCGCCGCCGAGGGCAGCGAGACCGGTGGCGTAGATCCCGCCCAGGGTGATCGCCACCAGCACGATCATCGGTATCACCGCGTTCAGCGCCCGGGTCGGAATGCCTTCCTTGGTGGGGATGTCGGCTTCCTCGACGATGGCTTCCCGGCTGCTCATTGCCTGGCGGGCGCCGGGCTCGGACAGTGCCTTGCGCTCGGCGGTGAGCATGGGGCCGAAGTCACGACCGCTCCAGGCCACCAGGAAGACGAAGGCGAGCGCCAGGATCGGATAGGCGTTGTAGGGAATGGCGTTAACGAACACCGAGTAGGCGGACTCGTTCCAGTCTTCTATGGCATCCATCGCCTCGCTGATCAGCCCGACCTGAAAGCCGATCCAGGTGGTCACCAGCATGATCGCGGACACCGGTGCGGCGGTACTGTCCACCAGGTAGGCCAGCTTGGCTCGCGAGATCCTCACGCGGTCGGTGATATGGCGCATGGTGTTGCCGACGATCAGGGCATTGGCGTAGTCGTCGAAGAAGATGGCCAGACCCAAAAGCGCGGTGGAATTCTGCGCCTGGCGTCGTCCACGGATCACTCGCGCGATGCGCTCGGCGATGCCGCGGGTGCCGCCGTTGCGCGAGATGATGCCGACCATGCCGCCGATCAGCAGGCAAAACAGCACGATCGACATATGGTCGCTGTCGCTGGCGGCGGACAGCACGTGGACGTTGACCGAGTCACCGAAGGCGCCGAGCAGGGCGCCGGCGTTCATGCCGTGAAGCACCCAGCCGCCGAGCAACAGCCCGGCAAACAGCGCCAGGATGACCTGGCGGAAGGCCAGCGCCAGGGTGATGGCGGTCAGGGCAGGCAGCAGCGAGAGCCAGGCGGGAACAGGGTCGAGTTCGAGGGTGGCGGTGGGGGTGTTGGAGGCGTCGAGTAGTGACAGGGTGCGTGGGCCGTCGGTGACGGTCAGGCTGAGCGTAGCGACCCCGTCTGCGTCGACCTCGAGCGGATGGCGGCGAGTGCCGTCGTCGATGTGCCAGGGGCGGTCGGGATCAAGTCCGCTGGCCTGGACGTCGGTGGCGACCCCTTCGAGCAGGATGTCCGGGCCGCTCAGCTGGGGTGCTGCCTGGACGGTGGAAAGGCTCGCCGCTAGCAGCAAGAGCGACAGCAAGAGCAAAGGCACGCATCGGGTTTTTCGCCGGCCCGTCGGCGAAGGACATGGTGGTTTCATGGTGGCCCCGGTTGTTGTTGGAAGGTGTGGAGAGCGCCGTTTGGCGTAAAAGAAAGTTGGTCGTTTGGCCGTTGGTTGTCAATTTTTTTTGTGGCTAAAAATAAAAAATATCGACATTGTACGATGGTCGTAGACCGATAATCAGTGACTTATGTTTTTTTTCTAAGGAAATGCTGCGCTGGGCTTGGCTTTCACGAGAAGGGTAGTTATGTTGAGTAAACCATAACAAAGCAACTCACTAATATCGGGAGACTTGGCCATGACCTCGCCAGGCGCCGCACGGCTCAAAGAGCTCGATCGCGAACACCATCTGCACCCCTTCACCGACTTCAAGGCGCTCGGGGAGGAAGGCAGTCGTATCATCGTTGACGCCGAGGGGGTCTACATCCAGGACGCGGATGGGCATCGCATCCTCGATGGCATGGCGGGGCTCTGGTGCGTCAACCTCGGCTATGGGCGTCAGGAGCTGGTGGACGCCGCCAGCGAGCAGCTCACCCAGCTGCCGTACTACAACAATTTCTTCAAGACCACTCATCCACCGGCGGTGGAGCTTGCCGAGACCCTGTGTCGACTGGCACCGGCGCACATGAACCGGGTGTTCTTCACCGGTTCCGGCTCCGAGGCCAACGACACCGTGCTGCGGATGGTGCGTCGCTACTGGGCGCTCAAGGGCCAGCCAGACAAGCAGTGGATCATCGGTCGCGAAAACGGCTATCACGGCTCCACCGTGGCCGGCATGAGCCTGGGCGGCATGGCGCCGATGCATGAACAGGGGGGGCCCTGTGTGCCGGGTATCACCCACATCCGTCAGCCTTACTGGTTTGGCGAAGGGCGTGATCAGACCCCGGAGGCCTTCGGTCGTGCCTGCGCCGAGGCGCTCGAGGCGCGTATCCAGGAGCTGGGGTCCGACAAGGTCGCGGCCTTTATCGCCGAGCCGGTACAGGGTGCCGGCGGCGCCATCATTCCCCCGGACAGCTACTGGCCGGCGATCAAGGAGGTGCTCGAGCGCCACCAGATCCTGCTGGTGGTCGACGAGGTGATCTGTGGTTTCGGGCGTCTGGGCGAGTGGTTCGGCAGCGTCCACTACGACCTCAAGCCTGACCTGATGCCGATCGCCAAGGGGCTGTCCTCCGGCTACCTGCCGATCGGTGGGGTGCTGGTCGGTGATCGTGTCGCCGACACGCTGATCGACGAGGGTGGCGAGTTCTACCACGGCTTCACCTACTCGGGGCATCCGGTGTGCGCCGCGGTAGCGCTCAAGAACCTTGAGTTGATGCAGGCCGAAGGCGTGGTCGAGCGGGTGCGTGATGATCTGGGGCCTTACCTGGCGACGCGCTGGAAGTCCCTGGAGTCCCACCCGCTGATCGGCGAGGCGCGCTCGCTGGGTCTGATCGGCGCCCTGGAGATCGTCGCTGACAAGGACAGCGGCAAGCGCTTCGACAAGTCGCTGGCGGTGGGCAACCTGTGTCGCGATATCTGCTTCGAGACAGGCCTGGTGATGCGCTCGGTGGGAGACACCATGGTCATTTCACCGCCCCTGGTGATTAGCCACGATGAAATCGACGAACTGGTGCGTCTGGCCCGGGAGGCGCTGGACGAGACGCTGCGCCGGCTGACCGCCCAGGGCGTCGAGATCACCGCCGCCGAGGAGGCTGATGCATGAGTCGTCCCCTCGACAAGGCTGGCTGGAAGGCCCTGGCCGACACCCTGACGGCGCGGCTGGAAACCCGCGCCTATATCGATGACCGCTTCGTCGATGCCGCCAGCGGCGAGACCTTCGAGACCATCAACCCCGCCACGGGGGAAGTGCTGGCGCGGGTCGCAAGCTGTGATCAGGCCGATGCCGAGCTGGCGGTTGCCCGCGCCCGGCGCGCCTTCGATGGTGGTGAATGGTCGCGCCTGGCGCCGACCCGGCGCAAGCGGGTGCTGCTGCGGCTGGCCGAGCTGATGGAGGCCCACCGCGACGAACTGGCGCTGCTCGACACTCTGGACATGGGCAAGCCGATCTCCAGTGCGCTGGGTGACATGGCCGGCGCCATCGGTGCGATGCGTCACCAGGCCGAATCCATCGACAAGCTCTACGGCGAGGTCGCGCCCACCGGCGAAGAGGCGCTCGCGCTGGTGCTGCGCGAGCCGATCGGGGTGGTGGCGTCCATCGTGCCCTGGAACTTCCCGATGATGATGACCGCCTGGAAGATCGCACCGGCCCTGGCCGCCGGCAACAGCGTCATCCTCAAACCGTCGGAGAAGTCGCCACTGTCGGCGCTGCGGCTGGCTGCCCTGGCCCAGGAGGCTGGCCTGCCACGCGGCGTGCTGCAGGTGTTGCCGGGCTATGGTCACACCGTGGGCAAGGCGCTGGCGCTGTCGATGGACGTCGACTGCCTGGCCTTCACCGGCTCCACCGCGGTCGGCAAGCAGCTGATGCAGTACGCCGGGCAGTCGAACCTCAAGCGGGTCTATCTGGAGTGCGGTGGCAAGAGCCCCAATCTGGTGTTCGCCGACTGCAGGAATCTCGCCCAGGTGGCGCACCACGCCGCCGAGGCGATCTTCCATAACCAGGGGGAGGTGTGTATCGCCGGTTCGCGGCTGCTGGTCGAGAACAGTGTGCGCGAGGCCTTTATCGAGCACCTGCTGGCGGCGGCCGAGTCGATGCAGCCGGGGGATCCTCTGGACCCGTCGAGCTTCATGGGGGCGATTGTCGATGCGACCCAGCACCGCCGCATCCTCGACTTCATTCGCCAGGGGCAGGAAGAAGGCGGACGGCTGCGTGCCGGCGGCGAGGCGCTCGACGGGCCGGGGCTGTTCATCCAGCCGACGGTGTTCGACGGTGTCACCGAGGACATGACGATCGGGCGTGAAGAGATCTTTGGCCCGGTGCTGTCGGTGTTCGGCTTCGACAGCGAAGAGCAGGCCATCGCCCTGGCCAACGACTCGGTCTATGGGCTGGCCGCCGGGGTGTGGAGTCAGGACGTCGACCGAATCATGCGGGTCAGTCGTCGTCTGCAGTCGGGCCAGGTGTTCGTCAACAACTGGGCAGGCGGGGATCAGAGCGTGCCCTTCGGCGGGGTCAAGCAGTCCGGCAATGGCCGCGACAAGTCGCACCACTCGCTGGCCGAATACACCGAACTCAAGAGCGTCTGGATCGCTTTGAGCTAGACCTGAGCCCAGGTCTGCAGCCTGTCCGGCCGCCTGGACCTGCAATCGCCCCGACACCAGGCCATCAACGCGCACTGATGGGAGGCGACTCCCTGTTTGGCCACGCCTTGCGTGGCCTTTTTTGTGGTTTGCAGGGCGGGCAGTGTCTTTGAGTCGACGCCGGCGTGTCCGAGCGCCGCTAGAAGGCTCGCGCTGGGGTGGTGCAGCTGACCAGTCGGCAGGCACTGGGTAGCCGCCGCTAGGCCGACGCCACGGTATTCGCCGCTCGCTAGAAGGCTCGCGCCGGGGTGGTGCAGCTGACTAGCCGACAGAGGGTCTCGCTGGGGTTGCGAAAGCGGTGGGGCACGTTGGTGTCGAAGTAGTACGCCTCGCCGGCGCCAAGTACCCGGGTCTCGGCACCGATGGTGATCTCGATCTCGCCCTCGAGCACCACCCCGGCTTCCTCGCCCTGGTGGGTGATCATCTCGCGGCCGGTGTCGGTGCCAGGGGGGTAGGTCTCGATCAGAAACGACAGTGCACGTGACTCGCGGTTGGCGCCCACCAGCTTGAACACCACGTCGCCGCTGCCCATGTCGGTCAGTTCGTCGGCGCTGTAGAACACCTGGTTCTTGCTCTCCAGATCCATGGTGAAGAAGTCGCCGACGCTCATCGGGATGGCGTCGAGGATCTTTTTCAGTGAGCTGACCGAGGGGCTGACCTTGCCCTGTTCGATCAGCGACAGGCTGGAATGGGTTACCCCGCAGCGCTTGGCCAGCTCGCGCTGGGAGATGTTGCGCAGGTTTCGCAGGGCCCTCAGGCGGGTACCGACATCGTCCGACATCGCGGGTTCCTTGGGTAAAGCCAGTGGAAGCCGGCGATGGCGCTGCCATCGCCGGTGGTCGCCGTAGCGCCCATCAGCACAGGGCGTCGAGCTTTTCCTTGAGCAGGGCGTTGACCTGCTGGGGGTTGGCGGTGCCGCGTGAGGCCTTCATCACCTGGCCGACAAAGTAGCCGATCATCTTGCCGCGCTTGTCGGGCTCGGCGTCACGGTACTGGGCCACCTGGGCGGGGCTGTCGCTGATCACCTGGTCGACCATGGCCTCGATGGCGCCGGTGTCGGTGACCTGCTTCAGGCCCTTGGCCTCGATGATGGCGTCGGCGCTGTCGCCTTCACCGTTCCACAGCGCCTGGAACACCTGCTTGGCGGCCTTGCCGTTGATGGTCGAGTCGATCACTCGCTTGACCAGGCCGCCGAGCTGCTCGGCGCTGACCGGGCTGTCGGAGATGTCCAGGCCGTCACGGTTGAGCGCACCGGACAGCTCGCCCTGGACCCAGTTGGCGGCCTGCTTGGCGTCGCCACAGATATCCTTGACCTGCTCGAAGTACTCGGCCATCTCGCGGCTGGCCGACAGCACCCCGGCATCGTAGGCGGACAGTCCCAGCTCGCTCTGGAAGCGCGCGCGCTTCTCGGCGGGCAGCTCGGGAAGACTCTCGCGCAGGTGCTCGACGTAGGCGCAGTCGAGCACCACCGGCAGCAGGTCGGGGCAGGGGAAGTAGCGGTAGTCGTTGGCTTCTTCCTTGGTCCGCATGCTGCGGGTCTCGTCGGCCTCGGGGTCGTAAAGGCGGGTTTCCTGCACCACCTTGCCGCCGTCCTCGATCAGCTCGATCTGGCGCTCGACCTCGTAGGCGATGGCGCGCTCGACGAAGCGGAAGGAGTTGACGTTCTTGATCTCGGCACGGGTGCCGAATTCCTGCTGACCCTTGGGTCTGACCGAGACGTTGACGTCACAGCGCATCGAGCCTTCGGCCATGTTGCCGTCGGAGATGCCAAGGTAGGTGACGATGGAGTGGATCGCCTTGAGGTAGGCCGCCGCCTCCTTGGCCGAGCGCATGTCCGGCTCCGAGACGATCTCCAGCAGCGGCGTGCCGGCACGGTTCAGGTCGATGCCGGTCATGCCGTGGAAGTCTTCGTGCAGCGACTTGCCGGCGTCTTCCTCGAGGTGGGCGTGGTGCACCCGGATGATCTTGTTCTCGCCGTCCTCCAGGCAGATTTCCACTTCGCCGGCGCCGACGATGGGATGGTACATCTGGCTGGTCTGGTAGCCCTTGGGCAGGTCGGCGTAGAAGTAGTTCTTGCGATCGAACACCGATACCTCGGGGATCTCGGCGTGGATGCCGAGGCCGAATTTCAACGCCATCGCCACCGCCTGCTCGTTGAGCACGGGCAGCACGCCGGGCAGGCCCAGGTCAACGGCGTTGGCCTGGGTGTTGGGCTCGGCACCGAAGGCGGTGGAGGAGCCGGAAAAGATCTTGGAGCGGGTCGCGAGCTGGACGTGCACCTCGAGACCAATGACGGTTTCCCACTGCATCAGGAGTTCTCCTTGGTCATCTCGGGACGCTTCAAATGCCAGTCGGTGGCTTGCTGGAACTGGTGAGCCACGTTGAGCAGACGGGTCTCGGCGAAGTGGGTGCCGAGGATCTGCAGGCCCACCGGGCGCTTGCCGGCGAAGCCCGCCGGAACGCTGATGCCGGGGATGCCCGCCAGGTTGACGGCGATGGTGTAGATGTCCTGCAGGTACATCGAGACCGGGTCCTTCTGGGCGCCCAGGTCGAAGGCCGGGGTCGGCGCGGCGGGGCCCATCAGCACATCGACCTCTTCGAAGGCGTCGAGGAAGTCCTGTCGAATCAGACGGCGAACCTGCTGGGCCTTCTTGTAGTAGGCGTCGAAGAAGCCTTCGGACAGGGTGTGGGTGCCGATCAGGATGCGTCGCTTGACCTCCTCGCCGAAGCCCTCCGCGCGGGAGCGCTTGTACAGATCGATGAGGTCCTCGGGGTTGTCGCAGCGATGGCCGAAGCGCACCCCGTCGTAGCGCGACAGGTTGGAGGAGGCCTCCGCCGGTGCGATCACGTAGTAGGCCGGGATGGCGTAGGCGGTGTGGGGCAGGCTGACCTCGCGCACGCTGGCACCGAGCGACTCATAGACCTTGATCGCTTCGCCGATGGCCTGGTTGACGCCGGCATCGAGGCCGTCGCCGAAGTATTCCTTGGGCAGGCCGATCTTGAGGCCGGACAGCGGCGCGCTGAGCTCCTCGGTGTAGTCGGGAACGCCGCGGGCCACGCTGGTGGAGTCGCGCACGTCGTGGCCGGCGATGACGTTGAGCAGGTGGGCGCAGTCTTCGGCGCTGCGGGCCATGGGGCCGCCCTGATCGAGGCTCGAGGCGTAGGCGATCATGCCGTAGCGCGAGACCCGGCCATAGGTCGGCTTGAGCCCGGTGATGCCGCAGAAGGCTGCCGGCTGGCGGATCGAGCCGCCGGTATCGGTGCCCAGCGCCGCCGGCACCAGGCCGGCGGCGACAGCGGCGGCGCTGCCGCCGGAGGAGCCGCCGGGGACGGCGTCGAGATCCCAGGGGTTCTTGACCGGGCCATAGAAGCTCGACTCGTTGGAGGAGCCCATGGCGAATTCGTCCATGTTGGTCTTGCCCAGGCTGACCGTGCCGGCGGCCTTGAGCTTTTCCACCACGGTGGCGTCGTAGGGGGCGACGAAGTTGTCGAGCATCTTCGAGCCGCAGCTGGTCTTGACCCCCTGGGTACAGAAGATGTCCTTGAGTGCCAGCGGCACGCCGGTCAGGCGGCCGGCTTCGCCGCGGGCGCGGGCCTGGTCGGCGGCCTCTGCGGTCTCGAGCGCCTGGTCGGCGGTGACGCTGACGAAGCTGTTGAGTGTGCCGTCGAGGCGGTCGATGCGTCCGAGCAGATCCTGGGTCAGCTCGCGACTGGAGATCTCGCCGGCGTCGAGCGCCTGGCTGATCTCGGTCAGTGTCCTGTCATGCATGGGCCTGGCTCCCTGTATGCGTGAATCCAATGTCGAGAAGGGTGGGGCGCGGGGTCACTCGACGACCCGCGGCACCAGGTACAGGCCATTCTCGACCTGGGGAGCGCAGCGCTGGAAGTGCTCGCGCTGGTCGTTCTCGGTGACCTCGTCGGCGCGCAGGCGCTGGGTGGCATCGAGGGGGTGAGCCAGCGGGGCGACGCCTTCGGTGTCGAGCGCCTGGAGCTGATCGACCATCTCCAGGATTCGGCCGAGATCGTCGTGATAGTGGGCTGCGTCATTCTCAGAAAGGTCGATCCGGGCCAGGTGAGCGGCACGGAGGACCTCGGCGTGTTCAAGCGCCATGATCAATTCCTCGACGGAAGGGGTCCATGAAATGACCGCAGAAGGTACCACATTCGCGCGTCGTCGGGCAGGTCTTGCCGGTCAAGGGAGACGCGCATCACGCTTGCCGCTAGGGGGGGTCAGTGATACCGTTTGCGTCCGCACAGGGTTTCCGGTCTGCACTAGGTATCTTTATCCATGTTCAAACGTTTACGAGGTGTGTTTTCCAGCGATCTGTCGATCGACCTGGGGACGGCCAATACGCTCATCTATGTGCGTCATCGCGGGATCGTCCTGGATGAACCCTCCGTGGTCGCGATTCGGCAGTCCGGCAACATGCGCAGCGTTGCTGCGGTCGGCGCCGATGCCAAGCGCATGCTGGGCCGCACCCCCGGAAACATCACCGCCATTCGTCCGATGAAGGACGGCGTCATCGCCGACTTCACCGTGACCGAGCAGATGCTCCAGTACTTTATCCGCAAGGTGCATCAGAGCACCTTCCTGACGCCGAGCCCCCGAGTCCTGGTGTGCGTTCCCTGCATGTCCACGCAGGTCGAGCGTCGCGCCATCAAGGAGTCCGCCGAGGGCGCCGGTGCCCGTGAAGTCTTCCTGATCGAGGAACCCATGGCCGCGGCCATCGGGGCCGGGCTGCCGGTGGAAGAGGCGCAGGGTTCGATGGTTGTCGACATCGGTGGTGGTACCTCCGAGATCGCCATCATCTCGCTCAATGGCGTGGTCTATTCCGAGTCCATCCGCATCGGCGGCGATCGTTTCGACGAGGCCATCAGTTCCTATGTACGGCGCCACTATGGCAGCCTGATCGGCGAAGCCACCGCCGAGCGCATCAAGGAAGAGATCGGCTGTGCCTATCCGGGCGGCGAGCTGCGCGAAATCGACGTGCGCGGTCGCAACCTGGCCGAAGGCATTCCGCGCAGCTTCACCCTCAATTCCCACGAGATCCTCGACGCCCTGCAGGAGCCGCTTGGCTCCATCGTGTCGGCGGTCAAGAGCGCCCTGGAACAGTCACCGCCCGAGCTTGCATCAGACATCGCCGAGCGCGGCCTGGTGCTGACCGGTGGTGGCGCGCTGCTGCGTGATCTGGACAAGCTGATCGCCGAGGAGACCGGCCTGCCGGTGGTGGTCGCCGATGACCCGCTCACTTGCGTGGCACGTGGTGGCGGCAAGGCGCTGGAGATGATCGATCAGCACACCTTCGAGCTGCTCTCCAGCGACTGACGACGTCTGGCCCAGGACCTCCAGGGAGTCGGCCTATCAAACCGCTGTTCTCGCATGGCTCCGTGCCCGGGTACCGCATGCTGTTGTGTGCGGTGCTCGCGGGCGGGCTGATGTTTGTCGATACCCACTTCACCCGAATGGAATCGGTGCGTGCCCAGTTGTCGACGCTGGTGGCGCCGATCCAGTGGGCCGTCAGTCTGCCCAGTGACGTGCTCAACTGGGGCGCCCTGGCGCTGTCCGAGCAACGCTCGCTGGTGGAAGAGAACGCGCGACTGCGCGAGCAGCTGCTGACCCTGTCCCATCGGGTACAGCGCATGGCCAGCCTGACCGCCGAGAACGTGCGCCTGCGCGAGCTGCTCGACGCCGCCCGGGATCACGAGGTGCCTTACCTCACCGCCGAACTGCTGTCGCTGGATCCCGACCCCTTCACCCACCAGATGGTGATCGATCGTGGCCGCCGCGATGGCGTCTATGTCGGCCAGCCGGTGATGGACTCCTCCGGTATCGCCGGTCAGGTCAGCGAGCTTTCCGCCTACTCGAGCCGCGTGCTGATGCTGACCGATGCCAGTCACGCCTTGCCGATCCAGGTCAATCGCAACGGGCTTCGCTTCATCATCCAGGGTACCGGCAGCTACGACGCGCTGAAGGTGCTGCACGTGCCGGATACCGCCGACATTCGCGTCGGTGACCTGCTGATGAGCTCCGGCCTGGCCGGACGCTTTCCTGCGGGTTATCCGGTGGCCAGGGTCAGCGACGTCAGTCACGATCCTGGCGAGCCCTTCGCCACGGTCAGCGCCGCTCCCGTCGCCCAGTTGCAGCGCTCGCGTCACTTCCTTCTGCTGTTTCCGCCGGAGCCTGCGCTCGACGTCTCGCGAGGACGCTGGCACCCGGAACTTGACCCCGAGGCCGTCGAGGCAGCCCGCCGCCTGGGTGAGCTGTTGACGCCCCCCGAGCAAGACGAGGAGGACGACTGATGGCCGCTACCCCTCGCGTCAGCCTGGTGTGGGTATGGTTGACCCTGTCTCTGGCGCTGTGTCTGCAGGTCATGCCCATGGCCGACGGCTGGCAGGTCTGGCGGCCCGACTGGCTGGGCCTGATGCTGTTGTACTGGTGCATGGCACAGCCCGACCGGGTGGGCGTCTTTCATGGTTTCGTGCTGGGCCTGCTGCTGGACCTCATCGAAGGGGCGCCGCTCGGGCAGAGCGCGCTGACGCTGTCGTTGCTGGCCTTCCTCTCGGCGCTGGTATATCCCCGCTTCAGGACCTACTCGCTGCTCCAGCAGGCGGTGCTGATCTTCGTCTTGCTGGGACTGGTGCAGTTGGTGGAACAGTGGCTGCGTACTCTGTTCGGCCCGTTTTCCATGCACCTGTCGTTTCTGATGCCATCGTTGATCGGGGCGGCGCTGTGGCCCTGGCTGGCGACCCTGTTCAAGGCCATCGGCCGGCGTTCCGCCAAGACCTGAATCCCTCATGACCTGAGCCCCCACGAAAGCGTTGGAGACGCAAGCGATGAGTGAGCCCCTCGATGCTGATGTGAACTCCCCGGTGCTGCGCCTGGCCTCGGCCTCGCCCCGGCGGCGTGAGCTGCTGGCGAGCATCGGTGTGGCGGTGGAGATCGCGCCGGTGGATATCGACGAGACGCCGCATCCTGGTGAACCGGCCCGGGATTACGTCGCCCGCCTGGCCCGGGCCAAGGCCGTGGCTGGGGCTGGGGCAGAAGCCGAGACCGAGGCCTGGCGTGAGACGGGCCTCGACTTGCCGGTGCTGGGCTCCGACACGTCGGTGGTGCGCGACGGCGAGATTCTCGGCAAGCCTGTCGACGCCGAGGACGCCTTTGTCATGCTGCGCTCGCTGTCCGGGCGCTGGCATCAGGTGATGACCTCGGTGGCGGTCAGCGGACCCGCCGGGGTGCTCGAGGCAACGGTCGTCAGCGATGTGCTGATGCGTGAGCTCCAGGACGACGAGATTCGCGCCTACTGGCGCACCGGTGAGCCTGCCGACAAGGCAGGCGGTTACGCCATCCAGGGGCTCGCCTCGATCTTCGTCGAGCGCGTCGAAGGCAGCTATTCCGCGGTGGTGGGGCTGCCGCTCTACGAGACGGCGAGCCTGCTGCGCCGACAGCGCGTGCCTGTGTGGAACGGCGCTTTATTGTGACGGTGTCGTGAGGGTGGCGTGAGGGTGTAGTGGCGCCGCCGCTCGACGAGACGGCGGGCCGCCCGCTGGGCCACCGGCAGGCGTGTGCTGCTTCAGTCGAGCCGGACGGGAGGTCCGGCGCCAGCGCCATCGCAACCGCCGGCGGCTATGTCATAATGGCGCGAGACATCAAAGGACAAGGACTGCCGAATGAGTGGTGAAGTACTCATCAACCTGACGCCCATGGAAACCCGCGTGGCCGTGGTGGAGAACGGCGTGCTGCAGGAGGCCTTCATCGAGAGGGCCAGGCGTCGTGGCATCGTCGGCAATATCTACCAGGGCAAGGTGGTGAGGGTACTGCCCGGCATGCAGGCGGCCTTTGTCGATATTGGCCTGTCTCGTGCAGCCTTCATCCACGCCCACGATGTCGGTGAGCACAGCGCCAACGGTGATGACCAGCCGTCCATCTCGCAGCTCTTGCATGAAGGCCAGTCGCTGGTGGTTCAGGTCACCAAGGACCCCATCGGCTCCAAGGGCGCTCGCCTGACCACCCACTTGTCGGTGCCGTCGCGCTACCTGGTGTACATGCCGGACTCGCCTCATAACGGCGTGTCCCAGCGCATCGAGGACGAGACAGAGCGCGAGCGCCTGCGCGGTCTGGTCGAGGAAGCCGCGGCCGAGCAGCAGATCGAGGTCACCGGCGGCTTTATCGTGCGCACCGCCGCCGAGGGCGTGACGCTCGAGGAGATGGTCGCCGACATGCACTTCCTGCTGCGGCTTTGGCGCAAGGTCAGCGAACGTCGGCTGACCGCGCCGGCGCCCAGCGTCATCTACGACGATCTGCCCTTGTTCATGCGCACCCTGCGCGACGTCATGCGCGACGATATCGAGAAGGTGCGCATCGACTCCCGCGAAAACCACGTCAAGCTGGTCGAGTTCGCCGAGGAGTTCATGCCCTCGGCGGTGGGACGCATCGAACATTACGCCGGCGAGCGACCGATCTTCGATCTGTACAGCGTCGAGGACGAGATCCAGAAGGCGCTGGCGCGCAAGGTCCAGCTCAAGTCCGGCGGCTATCTGGTGATCGACCCCACCGAGGCGATGACCACCATCGACGTCAACACCGGCGCCTACGTCGGTCACCGCAACCTCGAAGAAACCATCTTCAAGACCAACCTCGAAGCGGCCACCGCCATCGCCCGTCAACTGCGTCTGCGCAATCTCGGCGGCATCATCATCATCGACTTCATCGATATGGTGGACACCGAGCACCAGCGCCAGGTGCTGAGGATGCTCGAGAAGTCGCTGGAACGGGATCACGCCAAGACCAAATGCACCGGCGTCACTGAGCTCGGGCTGGTACAGCTGACCCGCAAGCGCACCCGTGAAAGCCTCGAGCAGACCCTGTGCGAGCCGTGTCCCTCCTGCCAGGGCAGGGGCACCCTCAAGACGCCGGAATCGGTGTGCTACGAGATCTTTCGCGAGATCCTGCGTGAAGAGCGCGCCTACAATGCCGAAACCTACGCGGTGCTGGCCTCCCAGGCGGTGGTGGACCGACTGCTCGACGAGGAGTCGGCCGCGGTCGCCGATCTCGAGGAATTTATCGGCAAGACCATTCGTTTTCAGGTCGAGACCCACTATTCCCAGGAGCAGTACGACATCGTGCTGATGTGATCCGATGAGGCCGATCCGCCTGCTGACTCGCTGGTTGTTGACGCTGGTGGCGGTAGTGCTGGCGATGGCCGCGCTGCTGTCGCTGGTGCTGCGCGTGTCGCTGGGCCAGGTCGATCGCCTCGAGGATCGACTGGTCGAGATGATAGCGTCGCGCTTCGAGGCGGAGACCCATCTGGTGAGTCTCGAAGGCAGTCTGCACGGCCTCGACCCCGGCTTGACCCTGGACGGGCTGCGACTCGAGGCGGAAGACGCCACGGGCAGCTATCCGTTGTTGCAGGTCGAGCGCGGTGAAGTGCGCCTGGACACCCTGGCGAGCCTTGACGAGGGGCTGCCGGTGGTCGACAAGGCCCACTTCCAGGGCGTCACCCTCCATCTCTATCAGGACCGCGAACGTCGTTGGCTGTGGCCACAGCCGGCGCGTATCCCCCCCGAACTGATGCCCGAAGGGCAGTTTGACCTCGAGCGTCTGGACTTCTGGGTCGGCGTCATGCTGCGCCAACGTGCCTGGGTCGATGACCTGCGCGTGGTGCTGCACGGGCGCCGCGAGGTGACCACCCTGCATGCGCCGCGGCTGTTGATGACCGGCGATGAGATGCGCACCCATATCGAGGGTGAGGTATTCATCGAGGATCGCGACGCCGAGGCCATGGAGATCGTCATGGCCTTGACGCCGGGCAGTCGCGAGGCGAGCAATTTCAGCGCCGCCCTGCAGGGCACCATGCAGCTCGACAGCCTGACCGGCTTGTCACGACTGATCGGCATCGAGGACGTGCTGCGTTTCGACGAGGCCAGCGGGGACGCCACCGTCTGGGCGCGCTGGGATAACGGACGCCTGGCGGATGTGCGCCTCGATGTACTGGCACCGCGCCTGGCGCTCAATCAGCGCGACGAGATGGCGACAGCGGTCGCCCAGGAGATGGGCGAGGGCTCGCCTGGTGGCATCGTGCTCAACGGGGCCGAATTGCGCGGTCAGTGGCTGAGACGCGACGTCGATGACTGGGAGGCCTGGTTCGAGGGTGACGCCGAAGACGTGAGCTGGACCGGCGACGACGGCGAAACCGCGCCGGAAGGTGGCGCCTTGCCCCAGTACTGGCACGTGGCAAGCCGCGAAAACGGCTGGTGGGCCAACGCCAGCGGCTTCGAGTTGGGCGCACTGGCGCAGTGGCGTGAGCGTCTGCGCCTGCCTGAGGGCCTGGCCCGGGCGGTGGACGCCTTGAAGCCCCGCGGTCAGGTGACCGGGCTGGGCTTTGGCAGGCTCGATGACGAATGGCGTGCCCGGGTCAGCGCGCTGGGGGTCGAGGTCGATCCCTGGGAGAGTGCGCCCGGCGGCGGCCCGCTGGATGTCTGGGTGGAAGCCGACGGCACCCGTGGTCGAGTGGACTTCGTCGACGCTGGCCAGGCATCGATGCATTTCCCTGAGCTGTTTGCCGCCCCCATGCAGCTCGACTACGCCACCGGCGAGGTGATCTGGTCCTACGACGGGCCGCGCAGCTTCGTCAGTGGACGCGACCTCAAGGTCGGCTGGCGCGACGCCGAGGTGGAAGGGGGCTTTGGTCTGGCCATCGCCGCCGATCGTCGCGGCGGCTTCGGTCTTGAGCTGGACATGCGCGACGTCAACGCCCGGGATATCGCCTTGAGCGAGTGGTTGCCGATGCCGCTGTTGCGCAACGATGTGGACGCCGAACTCGCGGACTGGCTGGCCAGTGGTCTGGCCGGGCGGGTGCCCCAGGGGCAGCTGCGCCTGCACGTGCCGCTGCGTGAGCAGGACGACCTCGACAGCGAGAAGCTCGACAGCAGTCTCAGCCTGGATCTGGATATCGTCGAGGGGCGGGTGCCCTACGCCGAAGGCTGGCCGGAGCTTACCAACGTCAGCGGCCACCTGTCCGTCGAGGATGACAGTCTGGAGGCGCGCGTCGACCATGCCGAGAGCCAGGGCGTGAAGACCGAAGGCGCCAGCGTCAAACTGGCCGACGAGGTCCTCAGCGTCGAAGGGCCGCTGTCGGCGTCGCTGACGCAGTTGCTGGCATTTCTCGAAGAGATGCCGGTGGAGGGCGCCGAGGCCGCCAGTAACTGGCGCGGCGAGGGTAGTGTGACTGGCCAGTTGTCGCTGTCGCTGCCGATGGCCGACCCGGACGCCCTGGACCTGAAGGTCGAGGCCGACGCCCGGGCGTCGAGGGTCGTGCATCAGGGCACCGAGCTCGAGTTCGAGAACGTCAGCGGCCCCCTGACCTGGTCCCAGCGGGGCGAAGAAGGTGGATTGTCCGGTCGTCTTGAGGGCCAGGTGCTCGGTGGTAGCGTGGCGGCCGACCTTCAGGGCAGCAACGATAGCGTGGCGCTGTCAGGACGCGCCGAAGCGCCGGCGCTGCTGGACTGGGCGGGGCTCGAGCCTGGGGTACTGCTGTCGGGCTCCTTCCCCTGGCAAGGCCGGCTTGAGCTCGATGCCCAGCGTCTGTCGCTGGAAAGCACCCTGGAGGGGCTGTCGATCGCACTACCGGCACCGCTGGGCAAGCGTGCCTCCCAGAGGGTACCGCTCAAGCTGGACCTGAGCCTCGGCGATTCTCCGGTGTTGAGCGGCCAGTACGGGCGCGATGTCGGCGCCCGTTGGCGCGCCGCCGGGCCCGGCGGCAGCCAGGGTCAGCTGTGGGTCGGTCGGGCGGCACCTGGCGCTTGGCCCGCTGAGCCGGGCTGGTCGGTGCTGGCCTATCTGCAGCGACTCGATCTGGGCGCCTGGGCCGACGCCCTGAAGCCCTTGGCCGGTGCCATGCCGGAAGGCGGCTCCAGTGGCGGCGGCGGGGCGGGACTGTCACGCCTGGAGGCCCGCACCGACTGCCTGAGCGATGGCGATCGTTGTCTGGGCACGCTGACCATCGACGCCAGTCCCCGCTTCAGCCGAGGCGCCAGGCAGTGGCAGGCGGCGCTTGGCGGAAGCCTGGTCGACGGCCAGGTGACCTACCGCCAGGGTGTTGCACAGCCACTGGTGCTCGATCTCGATCGACTGGTGCTGGACAGCTTGATTCCCGAGAGCGGGCAAACGGCGGTTCAGGGTGCCGAGTCCGGCTCTTTGTTCGGTGAGCTTGAAGTCACCAGCGCGCCTGCGGCCTTCCCGCAGCGAGTGCGCGAGCTGCCCGACGGACGTCTCACCATCGACGATATCGTGTACCAGGGCAATCGGGTCGGGCCCTTCAACGGCGCATGGCGTTCCAGCAGTGATCGGCTGTCGGTCGAGCCGGTATCCCTCACCCTGGGCGAGGTCACGGCAGAAGGGTCGCTGGTATGGGAGGCCTCCGGTAGTCAGGCCAGCCTGACGCGCTCGCGACTGGCGCTCACCGGTGGCGATCCCGGGACCGCGCTGGCGGCGCTCGGGCAGGACGTGGCGGTACACGCTGAAAGACTCGACGTGGACAGTCAGCTGGCCTGGCCGGGGGCCCCCTGGCAGTTTGCGCTGGCCCGATCACGCGGTAGCCTGAACGTCGATATGGTCGACGGGACCTTTGCCAATATCAGCTCGCCCTCGGCCAAGGTGGTGGGACTGCTCAACGTCGACAACCTGCTGCGGCGCCTGCGTCTGGATTTCTCGGACGTCACCGGTGAGGGTACCGCCTTCGACCGTGTCAGTGGTGCCGCGACCCTGTATGGTGGAGTGTTGGAAACCGAAGGGCCGATTCGTATCGATGGCCCCGCCACCGACTTTACCCTGGACGGCTCCGCCGACCTGGCGCGACGTCAGCTCGACCTGATGCTCGGCGTGACCGTGCCGGTCAGCAACAACCTGCCGCTGGCAGCCGTGGCCGTAGGGGCGCCCGTCGTGGGCGGTGCCCTGTTTGTGGCCGACAAGCTGTTCGGCGACGTCATCGACCGGGTGACGCGAATTCACTATTTGGTGCAGGGTCCCTGGACCTCGCCCCGGATCACTCTGGAAAGTGCTCAATGACATCTCAAGCTGCATCCTTCGATGAGGCCGTGGCCACCCTGTTGACCCCGGGAGGCCTCGATCTCGGCGGTCTCGACACGGGTCTCCGGCACGCTCTGGGCCCTGGCATCGACTACGCCGATCTGTACTTTCAGCGGACCTGGCAAGAGGGCTGGGTGCTGGAGGACGGCGAGGTCAAGGAAGCCAGCTACAACATCGACGGTGGCGTCGGGGTGCGCGCCATGGCCGGCGAGAAGACCGGCTTCGCCTACTCCAACCAGATCAACGCCGATGCCCTGGCCGAGACGGGCCGCACCGCTTCGGGCATCGTGCGCAGCGGCGCCACCCTGACCCAGGCGCCACGCATCCAGGTCAGTGCCGAGCCGCGCTACGCGGGCATCGACCCGCTGTCAGGGCTGTCGGCCGAAGACAAGGTCGCCATGCTCAAGCTGGCCGACCGGGTGGCCCGGGCTGCCGATCCCAGCGTGTCCCAGGTCAGCGCCTCGCTGTCCGGCGTCTACGAAGTGGTACTGGTCAGCGCCAGTGACGGCACCGTCGCCGCCGACGTGCGCCCGCTGGTGAGGCTCAATGTCAGTGTCATCGCGGTCAAGAACGGCCGGCGTGAACGCGGCAGTGCCGGTGGTGGCGGCCGCTACCCCATGGCGAGGCTGCGCGACGAAGGCGTCGCCGAGACCTACGCCAAGGAAGCGGTGCGTCAGGCGCTGGTCAACCTGGAGGCGACCGATGCCCCCGCCGGACAGATGCCGGTGGTACTGGGGGCCGGCTGGCCCGGCATTCTGCTGCACGAGGCGGTGGGCCATGGCCTCGAGGGTGACTTCAATCGCAAGGGCAGCTCGGCCTTCGCCGGCCGTATCGGCGAGCGAGTGGCGTCGCCCGGCGTTACCGTGGTCGACGACGGCACCCTGATGGATCGCCGTGGTTCGATGTCGGTGGACGACGAGGGCACCCCCAGCCAATGCACCACCCTGATCGAGGACGGCATCCTTACCGGCTACATGCAGGACAAGCTGAACGCCCGCCTGATGGGCATGGCGCCCACCGGTAACGCCCGTCGCGAATCCTTCGCCCATATGCCGATGCCGCGCATGACCAATACCTACATGCGCGCCGGCATGGACGACCCCCAGGACATCATCAAGAGCGTCTCGCGCGGGCTTTACGCGGTCAGCTTCGGCGGCGGCCAGGTGGACATCACCTCGGGCAAGTTCGTGTTCTCGGCGAGTGAAGCCTACCTGATCGAGGACGGTCGGATCACCGCGCCGGTCAAGGGGGCGACGCTGATCGGCAACGGCCCCGAAGCGATGGGCCAGGTCTCGATGATCGGCCACGACATGGAGCTGGACACCGGTATCGGGGTGTGCGGCAAGGAAGGACAGGGGGTGCCGGTGGGCGTCGGTCAGCCGACCCTCAAGCTCGACGAGTTGACCGTGGGTGGCACCCAATCCTGATACAGCCGAGGCAAGCTGGCTGAGCGACAAGGCGGCGCCGACAGAGGTGTCGGCGCCAAGGCGGAGCCTGCAGGACCCAGGCGCTGTCCGAAAAGTCGACGAGCGCAGGCACTCGTCAGACTGGCCCTCGAGCCCGGCGGTTAGATCCCTGCGGTATCACGCAATAGCTTGTAAAGCCGCTTGGCGTTGGTGGGGGGCTTGTTCTGCTCGCGCTCCTTGCGGGCGTTGCGGATCAGCTGACGCAGCGCCTGGCGATCGGCCTGGGGATAGTCTTCGAGGAAGGGTTCGACGGCGTCATCACCTTCTTCGATCAGGCGATCACGCCACTTTTCCAGGCGCAGGAAGGCATGGTCGCGCTGGACCTGGGCCTTCTCGATGTCGTCGAAGACCGCCTGGATGGCCTCCAGGTCTTCCTTGCGCATCAGCTTGCCGACGTACTGCATATGGCGGCGTCTGGCCTCGCGGGCACGAATGCGGTCGGTCTCGTCGATGGCGCGAAGCAGATCGTCCGACAGCGGGAAGCGGGCGCGCTCCTCGGGCTTCATCGCGATGAAGCGCTCGCCCAGCGCCTGCAGCTCGTGCATCTCCCGCTTGAGCTGGGACTTGCTGGGGCGGTCGTCGGGGGAAAGGTCATCCTGGGTCATACCGGGTCCCTGGTGAAGGCATCGGGGAAAATCGAAAAGGCGGTGGTCGCGCCGGGCGCGACGTCCGCGAAAGTATACCAGCCTGTGGCGCCCGAGGCGCCGCAGGATGACAGTCTCAGCCGACCCCTATGGTCGGACAAGGAGTACAAGATGACACAGGCGTTTGATGCCAGAGCCCAGCAGGCGGTGCTGGAAAGTCGTGCCGAGACCGCGCTCGAGCTTGCTCGGCGACTGGGTGCGGATGCCTGCGAGGTCGGCGCCAGCGTCGATCAGGGCACCGGTGTAAGCGTGCGCGAGGGCGATGTGGAGTCGGTGGAGCTGTCCCGCGATCAGGGCATCGCCGTCACCGTCTATCTGGGCAAGCGCAAGGGCAGCGCCTCGTCCACCGATGCCAGCGACGCCTCGATCAAGAGCGTGGTCGAGAAGGCCATCGCCATCGCCCGCTACACCGGCGAGGATCCTGCCTCCGGGCTTGCCGACGCCGAGCTGATGGCGACCGAGTTGCCGGATCTCGACGTCCATCACCCCTGGGCGCTGGACACCGACAAGGCGATAGAGCTGGCGCTTGCCTGCGAGGCGGCGGGCCTGGCCGAGCCGGGTATCCGCAGCTCCGACGGCGCCAGCCTGTCGAGCGGCGAGGGCGTTCGCGTCTACGCCAACAGCCATGGTTTTCTCGGCAGCCAGCGCGGCAGCCGTCACTCGCTTTCCTGCCTGCTGATCGCCGAGGACGCATCCGGCATGCAGCGGGACTACGACTACACCAGCGCCCGGGATCCACGGGCGCTGCGTGACCCGGCGGAGGTCGGCCGCAGCGCCGCCGAGCGTACGCTACAGCGCCTCGGGGGGCAGCGCCCCCAGACCGGGCGTTTTCCTGTGATGTTCGACCCGACCCTGGCAAGCGGCCTGATCGGCCACCTGATGTCGGCCCTGGCCGGCGGCGCCATCTACCGCGACGCCTCCTTCCTGTGTGGCCGCCTGGGTGAGACTCTGTTTCCCGAGTGGTTCAGCCTCGCCGAGCAGCCGATGCTGGTGGGTGGCATGGCCAGCAGTCCGTTCGACGGCGACGGCGTCCAGACCCGCAACAATCGCTTTATCGAGCAGGGGCGTCTGGCCAGCTACATGCTGTCGGCCTACAGCGCGCGTCGGCTCGGCATGCAGACCACCGCCAACGCCGGCGGGGCACGCAACCTGCGCCTCGAGGCGCCGCTGGAAAGCCGCGAGGCGCTGCTCTCGAAGATGGATCGGGGCGTATTGGTCACGGAGCTGATGGGGCAGGGCGTCAACGGCGTCACCGGTGACTATTCCCGCGGTGCGGCCGGTTTCTGGGTCGAGAACGGCCAGATTCAGCATCCCGTCGAGGAATTCACCATCGCCGGCAACCTGGCAGGCATGTTCCAGGGTCTGGTGGGACTGGGGGATGATATCGATACCCGTGGCAGCATCCACAGCGGTAGCTGGTTGATCGATGAGATGACCATCGCCGGTAGCTGACAGTCTCTGGAAACGTCAATTCACTGCTTACTGAGCAGTGAGACCTTCGGCGGCCCTCGGGGCCGCCGTTTTCATGCCGTTGAGTCCTTCGTGCCGCGAAGACGCTATGCTGAGCCATAGGCAGGGCTCTGGCCGCCAGGGCTCGCGACCGACAATCGGGGTGCGGGGATGACAATGAAGCGGTTTTCCTGGCTGCTGCTGGCAATGGCAAGCGGCCTGGTCTCGAACGCAGTGGCAGCGACCGCAGAGGCGACCGAGCCGTCCAGCTCGGACGGTGCGGTCAATCTGGATACCTATGTGCGGGCGCAGACCGACACCCACTTCCAGAACTATGCCGATGATGGCTATTTTGGCAGCCTGCGCCATGACCGCGCGCCGTTGCCGGTGGACGCCGAGGTGGTTCGGGTCAATCGGGATATCCTGCACAGCGTCGGCGTCTTCGATCTGGCCTCACCGGTAACCTTCACCGCCCCGGCCAGCGCCACCCGACTGCAGTCCATGCAGGTGGTCAACCAGGACCACTACACCCCGATGATGGCCTACGGCGGACGCGAGATCGTGCTGGATGAAGAGAGCGTCGGTTCGCGCTATGCCCTGGTCATGTTCCGTACCCAGGTGGACGCCGACTCGAGCGCGGACATCGCCGAAGCCAACGCGCTGCAGGATGCCATCGAGTGGTCCCAGGATGACGCGGGAGAGCTGTCATTGCCCGAGTGGGATATGGAGCGGCTGGGCGAGGTAAGAGAGGCGGTGCTTGGTCTGTCGCCCTTTATTTCCGGCAGCCACGGCATGTTTGGCGCCGAAGACAGCGTCGACCCGGTGCGGCATCTGTGGGGGACGGCCGCGGGTTGGCTGGGGCAGCCCATCGAGGACGCCTACTACGTCACCGTCAGCCCGCTTCACAATGATGGCGAGACGCCTCAGGTGCTGATTCTGCCGGTGGACGTGCCGGTCACCGGGTTCTGGTCGGTGACCGTCTACGATGCCAGAGGGCGTCTGATCGAGGGCGCCGACGGGGCGCACTCCCTGACCAGTGTCGAGGCCGACGCCAACGAGGATGGTTCGGTAACCCTCCACTTTGGCGGCGACCCCCAGGCACCCAACCACCTGGCGATCGCCCCGGGATGGACGTATACCTTACGCTTCTACCGCCCGGCCGAAGCCCTGATCAAGGGCGATTGGCTGCCACCGTCGCCGACCCCGGTGGGGCTACCAGTGCCGGGCTCCGGCTAGCCCTGAGACGCCTTGAGCGCCTGGTCCAGGTCCGCCATCAGATCGTCGACATGCTCGATGCCGACAGACAGGCGCACCATGTCCGCGGTGACCCCGGCGGCGGCCAGTTCCTCGTCATTGAGCTGGCGATGGGTGGTCACCGCCGGAATCGCCGAGCAGGTCTTGGCGTCACCGATATTGACCAAGCGCAGGATCAGCCCGAGCGCGTCGTAGAAGCGCACCCCTGCGTCTCGTCCGCCCTTGATGCCGAAGCTCAAGATGCCGGAGGCCCGGCCCTCCATGTAGCGTTTGGCCAACTCGTGGTCCTTGTGATGTGAAAGGCCAGCGTACTTGACCCAGGACACCGCCTCGTGGCCCTCGAGGTACTCGGCGATGGTCTGGGTGTTGGCACAGATGCGCTCGATACGCAGCGCCAGTGTCTCGAGACCCTGCAGCAGATTCCAGGCGGCCTGGGCGCTGAGGGCCGCCCCCATGTTGCGCAGTGGCACGACCCGGGCGCGGGCGATAAAGGCCGCGTCGCCGACGTCTCTGGTATAGCTGATGCCGTGATAGGAGGGGTCGGGCTCGTTGAGCAGCGCAAAGCGTTCGGCATGGCTGGCCCACGGGAAGCGACCGGAATCGACGATCACGCCACCCACGGTGGTGCCGTGGCCACCGATATACTTGGTCGCGGAGTGCACCACGATATCAGCGCCCTGTTCGATCGGTCGCCACAGGAAGGGCGTGGCCACGGTGTTGTCGACGATCAGCGGAACACCGTTGTCGTGGGCCACCTGGGCGAGTGCGGCGATGTCCACCACACTGCCCGAAGGGTTGCCGATACTTTCGCAGAACACCGCCTTGGTACGCTCATCGATGCGATCGGCGATGCCGGCGAGGTCGTCCTTGTCGGCGAAGCGGACCTCGATGCCCTGGCGCGGCAGGGTGTGGGCGAAGAGGTTGTAGGTACCGCCGTAGAGTTCGCTGATCGAGACGATATTGTCGCCGCTTTCGGCAAGCGTCTGGATGGTATAAGTAATGGCGGCCATGCCGGAGGCCACCGCCAGGCCGGCGATACCACCTTCCAGGGCGGCCACGCGATTTTCCAGCACCGCGCAGGTGGGGTTCATGATGCGCGAATAGATGTTGCCCTCGACCTTGAGATCGAACAAGTCGGCGGCATGCTGGGCATCATCGAAGGAAAACGAGGTGGTCTGGTGGATCGGGACCGCGACAGAGTGCTGGTCGTCAGGGGCGTAGCCGTGGTGCAGGGCGAGGGTTTCGCGTTTCATGGCAGTTCCTTTGATGGCGGTTCCTGGTCGGCCAGGAGAGCGCCTGATGGCGTCTTGAGGTCGGGTCTGAAAGCCTAAGCCGCGGCGGCCGAGGCCTCAATCAGCAAAAGGTGCTGGACCGGCAATGGGCCCGACCGGGGCGCACGATAAAGACACGACACGGGAGCGACAGCGTGGACACACCCTCCAGCGACGCAAGCGAGATCTCGGGCATCGACACCGTGGAGGCGGCGCGGCTCTTCGCCACGGCGGCTCACGGCGCCATCGGTCAGCGGCGCAAGTACCTGGACACCCCCTACATCGAGCATCCCGCCGCTGTGGCCGCGCTGGTCAGCCGCCACTGCCCCGGCGACCCCGCCATGGTTGCCGCCGCCTGGTTGCACGATGTGCTGGAGGACACCCAGGTGACGGCCCAGACACTGGGCGACAACTTCGGGGAAGAGGTGACCGCGCTGGTGTTGGCGCTAAGCGATCTGGAAGGGCCTGAGGTGGGCAACCGCGCCGTGCGCAAGCGCTTGGCGCTGGAGCGTCTGGCACAAGCCGGCGCCCGCGCCCAGACCATCAAGTACGCCGACCTGATCCACAACACCGGCTCTATCGTCGAGCATGACCCGGGATTTGCACGCCTCTATCTGAAGGAAAAGCGAGCCCTGCTCGAGGCCATGACCGAGGGGGAGGTCGGCCTTCGTCGCTTGGCCTGGGAGGTGCTTGAGCAGGCCGAGGCCCGTCTTCGACAGCGCCGACAACCGGGAGAGAGCCCCACCGGCAGGTGAGGCTCCTGGTTTATCCCGCCCTTCAATCCGAGCCCTTTCGGACCGGCCTAGAAACGCAGACCCAGGGCCAGCCCCCCGAGTACGTAGCAGAACAGGGTGATCAGGGCGACGCCGATCACGTTGAGCACGATCCCGCCACGGGCCATCTGCGAGATGGTGACGGCGCCGGAGCCGAACACGATGGCGTTGGGCGGCGTGCCGACCGGCAGCATGAAGGCGCAGGTCGCGGCGAAGGCGGCAGGTATCAGCAGCGTCATGGCGTCGGCGCCAATGCCGACGGCGACCCCGCCCAGCACCGGGATGAAGGTCGCGGCGGTGGCAGTGTTGGAGGTGATCTCGGTAAGAAACAGCACGATGGTGGTCACCGCCACCACCAGCGCCACCATCGGCAGCGCTCCCAGCGCGCTGACCTGTTCGCCGAACCAGCCGTCGAGCCCTGACGCTGCCACCGCGCTGGCCAGCGACAGACCGCCGCCGAACAGCAGCAGTACGCCCCAGGGCAGGCCATCCTCGGCGTCCTGCCAGTCCAGCACCATGTCGCCCTTGGCGTTGCCCGGCAGGAAAAACAGCACGATACCGGCGCCGATGGCGATGGCGGTGTCATTCAAGGCGTCAAGGAACGAAAACCAGTCGCCAATCAGCGGCAGGCTGGCGATC
Source organism: Halomonas sp. H10-59 (assembly GCF_040070555.1). Classification (NCBI taxonomy): domain Bacteria; kingdom Pseudomonadati; phylum Pseudomonadota; class Gammaproteobacteria; order Oceanospirillales; family Halomonadaceae; genus Halomonas; species Halomonas sp. H10-59. Next base: position 2,890,895 of record NZ_CP098828.1, on the reverse strand, counting down.
AGCCCCGGCACCACCCACAGAAAGGCCGCACCGGCGAACACGAACATCACCATGCGCTCGCCCTGGCCGAGCGGTCCCAGGTGATCGAGCTGGTCTTCGATCATCGCCTTGCCGCCGGGAATCTCATCGAGCTTGAAGCGATAGAGCACCCGGGTCATGAGTACCCAGCCGATCAGGATAAAGGTCAGCGCCAGTGGCAGACCGACCATCATCCACTGCAGGAACCCGATGTCCCGGCCCAGTTCGTCGGCGGCGTAGCCGGCGACGATGGCGTTGGGGGGAGAGCCCAGCAGAGTGCCGAGCCCGCCCATGGACGCCGACCAGGCGATGGCCAGTACCAGGCAGACACCGAAGCTGCGGATGTTGTCATCCTTGATGATGTCCGAGACGCGGCCGCCCTTGTGCAGGTCTTCTCCGACCGCGTCACTGTCCTGTGAGCTCGAGCGTTCCACCACCAGGGTCAGCACCGACAGCGCAATCGGCAGCATCATCAGGGTGGTGGCGGTGTTGGACACCCACATGGACAGAAAACCGGTGGCCAGCATCATGCCGAGCACGATACGACGAGGTTCGACCCCGACGCGATGCAGGGTGGTCAGGGCGATACGCCGGTGCAGTTGCCACTTTTCCATGGCGATGGCGATCAGAAAGCCACCGAGAAATAGAAACACGATGGAGCTGGCGTAGGGAGCGGTGGCCTCGGACACCGAGCGTTCGGTCAGCATGGGAATCAACACGATGGGCAGCAGCGAGGTGACCGACAGCGGGATCGCCTCGGTCATCCACCAGATCGCCATCAGGGTGCCGATGGCGGCCACCCAGCGGGCATCTGGCGACATCGACTCGGCACCCCCAAGGGCCACCCAGACCATGGCCGCACCGGCCAGCCCGAAGGCCCGCAACGACCAGATCAGCCGAGGCGAGCGTCCGCCGCTGTCGCTGTCAACGTCCTGTTGTTGTGTAAGTGACTCTGCCATGGGGCCTCCCGCCGATCGCGAAGATGGATGTGACACTGCGGTGATGTACCGCCATCTCAGCGTAGACGAGGGCCAGGGACGCCGAGTTTGGGGGCCGACGTCGGGGAACAGGATGGAGCGAACCGGCACAGCCTGATCGGTCATTCGCTCGGGCGGGGACCAGGTGGCGAGAGGCGAGAGGCGAGAGGTGAGAGGTGAGAGGTGAGAGGTGAGAGGTGAGAGGTGAGAGACGAGAAGCGAGAGGCTGTCTGCGGACCTCAGACAACGGCGTCAGACGGGGCTTTTGGGGTGACGTCATCGAGCCGATGGTAACTGGCCAGCAGGCGGCGGCTGACGCGAACATTGTTGTGAAGCCGCTGTCTGTCGTCATTGGACGTCGACGCCTCGCCTTGGCGCTCGAGACAGGCTTCGGCCCGATCCAGCAGCTCGCCAAGCTGGGCGGGAGTAAAGTCGTGGCCCGATGATGTCCGTTGTGACGCTGGCAGGGAGGCGTTCTGAGGCAGCAGTTCCACGATGCGGTGGTACTGGCTATGCAGCAGACGATGGAGGGCGCGGGCGAGTTCCTGTGACAGGTCGGCCTGAAGGCCTTCGGTAGCGACCTTGTCGTCAAGTTCCAGCAGTGCCGGTACACGGGGATCGACGCCGTGGATGGCGTGTTCGCCTTCGGGGTGCTTCAGCGTCAGCGGTATCAGCATGCGGTAGAGATGAAGGCGGTCGCGCTCCAGCGATTTGCGCGTGGCGTCGGCCTCCTGGCTCAGGCGGTTGAACTTGACCTGGGCGCCGAGGGCGTTGATCTGACTGACCGAACGGGAATAGCCGATCACCAGCGCGCTGACGAGACCCAACGAGAACAGCGATACCGCTGCACCTCCGTTGACGTCGTCGCGACTGTCCAGCAGCCAATAGCTCAGAGCGGCGCTGGCGATGACGATCACCAGTGCCACCCAGGTATTGGTGCGCGTTGATTCCTTCCTGCTGTGCATCCTTGCCCCCCGCCCCCAGCCACCTGGTGTGCCTTTCGTCGGGTACACCAGGAAAGGCTGGGTGCTGTCTGTCGCTCCCTGGTTCGCCACGCTGGGCGAACCTGACTGGGGCCAGCCTAGCAGCGGGTCAGCGTCGGCGAAACGCCTGTCGACTCAGTGGTCGATGTAGACATAGTGCTGCCAGCCGAGCATGCGCAACAGCACCTTGCGCATGATGGCGACGTGGTGGAAGTGCTCGGTGTAGACCGCTGCCTGGGCGCCGATGCCCAGCGGCATGTCCGGCATATCCTGGCCCGGGGCGAGCTTCAGGGTCACCAGCGCAGGGGCGTCGGTCCTGGCGAAGGCGTCGGCGCCCAGCAGTCGATCACCGGCGGCGACCTGGGACTCGGCGATGGCCGGCAGCACCTCGATGACTTCGGCGGCGAACACCTGGCCCGGCAGGGCGGTGAAGGTCAGTTCGGCCTCGTCGCCTGGCTGGATGCGGTTGAGCGCCTGCTGGCGGAAGGCGCCGGTAAAGCGGCCGGGTTCGTCATGCACGAAGACCCCCAGTGGCTTTAGCGGCAGCGGTACCGCCATCATTCCCGGGCGCACCGCGAGCTGTGTCAGAAAGCCGTCCGTGGGAGCGCGGATGACCGTGTTTTGCAGATCATATTGTGCCTCGGCCAGTTGGGCGCGCTTGGCGACGACCAACGGGTCCTCGTCGTCGCCGTCGGGGCGCTGTTCGGCGCGGGCCCGCTCGAGGGCGGCCTCGGCCTGGGCGACACGTGCAGCCGCGGTCTGGGCATTCTGGGAGGCTTCGTCGATCTGCTGCCGGCTGAAGGCCGAGGAGGCGGCCTGATAACGTGCCAGGGTCCGACTGGCCTGATCTCTATCGGCCTGGGCCGCCACCAGGTTGGCCTCGGCCTCGGCAACGCCGGCACTGCGACTGTCGGAATTGCGCAGGGCGTCTTCGAGCTCCGCCGTCAGCCGCTCTACACGGGACTCGAACTGGGTGGCGTCCAGGATGAACAGCGGGGTACCGGCCTCGACCAGGGTGTTGGGGTCGACCTCGACGGAGCTGACCCGGGCCCGGACCTCGGATACCAGCGGCGTCACCGCGTAGGCCTGGCGAACCTGGCGGGTAAAGGGATGGTTGTAGTTCATCAGCAGCACCAGGGTCGCGACCACGATGATGCCGCCGAGTACCGCAGTGGGGACCGTCCACTTGTTGAGCGGGATGCGGAAGATCTTGAACACGGCGATACACAGCGCCGCATAGGTCAGCACGATAAGCAGATCCATCAGTCCTGACCTCCCTGGGTATTGCCGGACGTAGATTGGGCGCGAGCCGGTTGCTCTGCCTTGAGCGACGGCGCTGAGGCCTCCTGGGCGTCGAGTCGCTGGCGCAGGTGGTCGAGTTCGAGGCGTAACTCGTCGATCTCGCTGCGCTCTCGCGCCTGTTCTTCCTCGATCTGCTTGAAGCCCCAGCCGCGATCGGGCCGATAGAGGGTGGCCCAGATCCACAGGAAGGGCCACAGCACATGTAGGGTGAACAGGCTGACCCAGCCGGCGACGTGGATCGCGTCCTGGTGCGGGTGGTCGCGCTTCTTGGCGATACCGTAGGGGATGTCGTGGATGACGATGACACCGTAGAACAGGGTCAACACCACGAAGCACAGGATGCCGAGGGCAAAGTAGTTCAGCATGCAATGACCTTTTTTCGCGGACCTGCGCAGCGTGCGAGGTCGATTTCAATCATGGAACATGCATGTAACGATAGCAGGATCGAGCCCAGATAAAGCCAACGGAGGCTTAGGCGGCGTCAACGGGACGCACCCGTCCCAGTGCTGGATTCCACGCTAAGCGCCAGGTTTCGCCAGAGGCTCGTCTCGGGCAGTTGCATACGCTATCGCGGGGGTGGTGTCGCAATGGACTAAGTATTATTTGGATAAGGGCTGAGGTTGCGCCGGGGCCAGGGTGCGAACAAGGCTTTGAAGCAGGTCAGCATTCGTGACGACTTGCCTATGGATGTCGATGGGGCGGCAAGGTCCTGGCTTGGCAATAGAAAAAAACAATCAAAACTTAGTGTGTGATAGCTTTATGGTTGATAAATATGCCGTGACGGCCTCAGGTCTCTGTTCTAGCTTGAATGAGCACAATTCATTAATGACTATTGGTCGCGTTTGGCCAATGCGCATCGACAGGGACGATTACAGGGAATGAAAACCATACCTTTCGCAGTCACGGCGATTGCACTTGCCATTGGCGCCACTCCGGCAGTTGCTGCTGAAAACGCCGCATCGGAAAGCACGAAAGCCTTCAACCAGCAACTGCGAGACTACTTGCCCTTTGATGATGATACCGATTTCGAGAATGCCAGGCGTGGCTTGATTGCTACGCTGGACGAGAGTGTCATCAAGAAGCCGGACGGTTCGCCTGTCTATGACACGGCGCAATTTGACTTTGCCACGGGGGACTCTCCGGATACGGCAAATCCCAGTTTATGGCGGCAAAGTCAATTGAACGCAATAAATGGCTTGTTTGAAGTTGTTGAAGGGAAAATTTATCAGATACGAGGTTTTGACCTTGCCGTCATGACCTTCATCAGGGGGGATAATGGATGGATTGTCGTCGATCCCCTGACCGCCAATGAAACGGCTGCCGCCGGCCTGTCTTTGCTGCAAGAGCATGTGGAAGATCTTCCCGTTACCGGCGTGATTATCACGCACAGTCATGTGGATCACTTCGGGGGTGTAAAAGGTATCCTGACCCAGGATGAAGTCGATGCAGGTGAGATTCCAATTGTGGCGCCTGAGAACTTCTTCGAAGAGTCTGTCAGTGAGAATCTGATTGCCGGCAATACGATGAGTCGTAGGGCCAGTTACATGTATGGCAATGTTATCGAGAAAGGGCCAGAAGGCTCACTTGGTTCTGGGCTTGGCACCACCACCGCAGCCGGTACTGTGACTATCGCTCAACCAACGATAACGATTGACGACACCCCGAAGACCGAGGTAATCGACGGTGTCGAGATCGAGTTTCTCAACACGCCAGGTGCAGAGGCACCGGCGGAGTTGATGTTTTATGTACCTGAGTTCAAGGCATTGATGCAGGCAGAGGAAATTAGCCACACCCTGCATAATCTGTATACCTTGAGAGGTGCAAAGGTACGAAGCGGTGATCTGTGGGCCAAGTATATTCACGATGTCATCAACCGGTATGGCGACGATGTAGAGGTCAGCCTGGGGAGCCACCACTGGCCCACCTGGGGCAACGAGAATGTCGTTGAATACTGGGAAAAGCAGCGTGATACCTACCGCTACCTGCACGACGAAGTGCTGCGTCTGGCCAACCATGGCGAGACAATGCTCGAGATAGCAGAACAGATCGAACTGCCGGACTCGCTTGCTCAAGAGTTCTACAATCGTGGTTACTACGGTAGTGTCAGCCATAATGCCAAGGCGCAATATCAGCTGTACTTTGGGTGGTTCAGTGGTAATCCTTCCGAGTTGCATGAACTTCCTCCTGCAGAAGAAGGTGCAAAATTTGTCGAATACGTAGGTGGCGCGGAGCAAGTTCTCGAGAAGGCTCGTCAGGACGTAGATGAGGGGAACTATCGGTGGGCCGCGACGGCGTTGAATCATCTTGTCTTCGCGGAACCTGAGAACCAGGAGGCCAAAGACCTGCTGGCAGACGCTCTGACTCAGATGGGCTATCAAGCAGAAAGTGGTCCTTGGAGGAATTTCTATCTATCCGGGGCGAAGGAACTTCGTGAAGGCGTAGCCGAGGTGGCGACACCCGATACTGCCTCCCCAGATATGGTGAAAGGTCTACCGCTCGATATTTATCTGGACTATCTCGCTGTAAGACTTAACCATCCTGAAGCCGTCGGTAAGGACTTCGATATTAACTTTGAAATGCCCGACGTTGACGAGAAGTTCACCATCTCCATTTCCAATGGGGTAATGAACTACACGATTGGCGATTGGGCAGAAGATGCAGCGGCAACGGTGACAATCGATCGTGCCCAACTGGATAGTATCAACCTTGGTGAAACGACCATGGCGGATTCGATTGATGCGGGCGACGTGACCGTGGATGGTGATCAGCAGACTGTCGATGAATTTATCGGTCTGCTCGACAGCTTCGAATTCTGGTTCGATATCGTAACGCCCTGACTATCGCTTCAACCTTCGATGTAATGGCAAGAGCGCCCTGAACCGCCCCTCAAGTTTGGGGCGCTCTTTTTTGGGACCACTGTAAGGTCTCGAAGTATCGCGGGAAGAATATGCAGGGGAAGCCGGGGTTGTTCGCCGTCGGTGGCGATGGCGTTCGGGCTTTTCCTGCAAAGCGCCATGAGATGATGGAGTGCTTACGAGCGCTGACCAGGCCTACCTGCAGCAATGCCATCACGCTCAAGAGGTGATAGGTAGGTGCTGGATCATTGCAGGGAAGACCCTGACGAGCCGTCATGTCAGGTGTCGCCAGGCATGACGAGACCATGCCAAGATTCTACCCTGAGCGAATGGCCTAGGCGTCTTGGGAAACTGACAGCTGTAGGAAAAGGCTGAGAGATCAATATGGTGCGGATGGGGAGACTCGAACTCCCACGCGCTAAGGCACTAGAACCTAAATCTAGCGTGTCTACCAATTCCACCACATCCGCACGCGGGGTAGGCGGGGCATATTTTACGTTGCCGGCCTGGCAAGTCAAACACTTCCGTGAGGTGTGCTCGCTTCGATCGAGTCAGGGCCCCGCTATCCGCCCGGACGCTGCGAGCGGCTCGGGAGCGGGGGCGGGGCTGAGGCTTGTGAGGTCGAGCTATGGCAGCGAAAGATGATCGGCGGCTTGATCGGCCAGTGCCCGATGGTCGCCGCCATCGAGGCGCGGAATGATGCCGAGGCAGGGCCCCGGCATTCTGGCTTTCAGGTGATCGAGGTTGTCCCGGTAGAGGAGTTCATCTTCGGCGAAGCCGGGATCGACAAGGTTGCCGATCCAGCCGGCGCAAGTGACGCCATCTGCCTTGAGGGCTTCGGCGGTCAGCAGGGCGTGGTTCAGGCAGCCGAGTTTCAGTCCCACCACCAGGATCACCGGAAGCTGAAGGCGTGTGGCGAGCCCTGCCAGGTCCTCCTGGTCGTTGAGCGGGACTCGGTAGCCGCCGGCTCCCTCGACCAGGATCAGATCACGGGGGAGCTCAAGGCTTCCCCCCAGCGTGTGGCAGAGCCTGTCGAGGGACAGGTCCACGCCGGCATAGCGAGCCGCCAGGTGTGGCGCGATGGGGGGCGCGAAGGCGAAGGGATTGATGTCGTCATAGGGTACAGACGGCACGCTCTGGGCCTGCAGGGTCAGGGCGTCGATATTGCGCAGGCCCTCGGCGGTGGACTCACACCCCGAGGCGATCGGTTTGAGGCCGAGGGTGGTCTGGCCCTGGCGGCGTGCCAGGGCCAGCAGGCCGGAGCTTGCCAGGGTCTTGCCGGCGTCGGTGTCGGTGCCGGTCACAAAGTAGCTTGGCATGGCGAGTGCGGGATCCTGTGCTGCAAGTTTGGTGGCGGTGAAACGACGATGGGGCACCTTACTCAGGGGCGCGGTGGTCAGGCGTCAGCGATCGAGAATCAACGTCAGCCGCTGGTAGGTCACCGGTAGTCCTTCGGGTCTGCGCAGGTGTTCGTAGCGGGCCCGCGCCTGTCTTATATCCTGACGGCTCAGCCGGGCGCCGGGACGGGCGACCTGGGCGCCGACGCCCTTGACCGAGGCCATCACGGCGTCCAGGTCCGGGTAGTAGAAGCGCTCGGCACGCTGCTCGAAGGCGGTGGCGGCCCAGCGGCGGGAAAGCACCGCGCGCCGGTGGTCGTCGAGGCTTGCGAAGTCCAGCACTCCACTGGACTTGCCCGGTTGACGCCAGACCTGGCCGATCTCTGCCAGGGTGCCGGGCAGCAGGGTGTTGAGTACCGCCCGTCCCCCAGGTGCCAGGACGCGATGGAGTTCCGCCAGCACCTGCTCCAGGTCGGGACACCACTGGATGGCCAGATTGGATATCGCCAGGTCGAGACTGGCATCGGCCAGCGGCAGCGCCTGGGCGTCGGCGCAGACCCAGGCGCACGCCGTGGCACGCGGATGAGGTGATGCCTCTTGGCGAGCCTGTGCCAGCATCGCCGCGGACAGATCCAGCCCCAGCACGCTGGCGTCAGGGTAGCGCTGGGCTACTCCCCGGGTCAGGTCGCCGGGCCCGCAACCCAGATCGAGGATCCGTTCGGCGTGATCTGGCAGGTGGGGCCACAGCGTCTCGGCCATTGCCATCTGGGCGCGTGCCAGTTCTCGGTAGCGCGGGGCCGCCCGCGAGAACGCCCGGGCGACCCGTCGCTGCCAGTCACCGGGTGTGGCATCGGGCGCTACGGAGACGCCAGCCTGGGCCGGCGTGGCGGTGTCGCTGGAGCGTGCGGGCTCGAGCTGGCGCTGCACAAGCGGAGCGTTCATGGCGTCACCTCGTCAAACCCCTGGACGTCGCGGTCGGCATCGATAGCTTCGCGGTCACCATAGTGAGCCCCGCGACGGCTGGTGGGTGCCTTTCCTTCATCTAGCATGCGCAAGGCGTGTCGCTGAATCGCCTCGGCCAGACGGGCCGGCTGGCTCAGCATCGGGCAGTGTCCGGCGCCTTCGATACGCTCGTCCATGGCCGCGCGTACGGCAGGCGCCAGCAGGGGGTCCGTGGCACCGCACAGGGACGTGACGGGGACGGGAGTTGCATTATCCGGCGCTTGGCCTGAGACATGGCCTGGGACGCCGCCAAGCAGGTCACCGATATCGGCGCTTGCCAGGGTGGCGAGGCCCTGCTCCAGGGTGGCGTGATCGGCGCCGATGTCAGGCGTCAGCAGGCTGCGCAGCCGGCGCAGGGCGTCACGGGGCGAGGGCTCGCCGGACAGCTGCCAGCGCAGGAAATGCTCTCTGGCCCTGGTCGGGTCGCGGCGGAAGGCGGCGCGAAAATCAGCCAGCGCGGACGTTGTCACCCCGTTCGGGTGACAGAAGGTCGGGCCCATGCCGAGCAGCACCAGGCCATCGGGGGCGGGCAGGTACCGGGTCAGCTCGGCGGCCTGCAACGCACCGAGCGACCAGCCCACCCAGATGACCGGCTCGCCGTCGCGGGACGACAGGGAAGGCCCCATGGCCTTCGCCAGCGTCTGAAGGCCAGAGGACGGGTGTGCCTGCTGCTGGAAAAGCCCCGTGTCTGCGTCTGAGGCGTCTGCGTCCGAGACACCTGCGTCTGCAAGCCCGGGCCTGCCGCCCATGCCGGGCCAGTCGATGGCCTCCACCGTCACCGAGGTCCCCCAATGGCTCGCCAGCGGTGACCAGATTCTGGCGTCGATGGCCCAACCGGACAGCAGTACCAGCCGGATCATCGGGATGCCCCTGCGCAGGTGGCCGACTCCTGCTTCTGGCAGGTCAAGAGCGCCTCGAGCAGACGGTCGATGTCGTGGTCGTCATGGGCGGCGCTCAGGGTGACACGCAGCCTCGAGGCGCCGGCGGGAACCGTCGGCGGGCGAATGGCGCCCACCCGGATGCCGGCGTCGTCAAGCGTGCTGGCCCAGTCCAGGGTGCGCTGCTCATCGCCGAGCAGGATCGGCTGGATGGGGGTGGCCGACGCCATCAGCGGCAGCTTAAGGCTGGCGGCTTCGCGTCGGAATCGCGCGATCAGCCCATCGAGATGGCGGCGTCGCTCGGGTTCGCCGGCCAGTATCTCGAGAGATTGAAGCGTCGCTGCCGCCACCGGCGGGGGCAGGGCGGTGGTGTAGATGTAAGGGCGGGCGAACTGGATCAGATGCTCGATCAGGGCGTCATCGCCGGCGACGAAGGCACCGGCGGTGCCGAGCGCCTTGCCCAGGGTGCCGACCAGCACGGGGACCCGCTCGCAGCCCAGCCGTCGACCGACGCTACCGTCGCCGTTTTCGCCCAGCACGCCGATGCCATGAGCATCGTCGATCATCAGCCAGGCGCCGTGGCGCCGGCTGAGCTCGGCCAGGCCGTCGACGTCGGCGCAGTCCCCGTCCATGCTGAAGACACCGTCGCTGATGACCAGGCGGCGGCTGGCGTCCGGCACCCGATCCAGCAGGCGCGCCAGGTCATCAAGGTCGTTGTGGTGATAGCGCCGTGAGCGGGCGCCGGACAGCCGGGCACCGTCGATCAGGGAGGCGTGATTCAGCCGGTCCTGCAGAAGATGCACGCCGCTGTCACAGAGCGCCTGTATCACCCCCAGGTTGGCCATGTAGCCGGTGGAGAACAGCAGCGCCCGGGGGCGTCCGGTGAGGCGTGCCAGGGCTTCTTCGAGTGCCTCGTGCACCGTGCTGTGTCCGGTGACCAGATGTGAGGCACGGGCCCCGGCGCCGAAGCGCCGCGCACCATCGGCGGCGGCCTCGGCCAGGCGCGGGTCAGCGGCCAGACCGAGATAGTCATTGCCGGCCATGTCGAGTCGCTGCGCGTCCTGCCGATGGACACGGCGCTGGCGCCAGCGATGCGCCTCGTGGCGTGCCTGGGCACTCTGGCGCAGGTGGGAATGCCAGTCTGCGCTCATGGGGTGGGCTCCTGGCAGTGATGCGCCGCACTAGCGCAGGGCTGGCAGCGGGCGCACATGGGGCTAGACCGCAGCGTCATAGAACTGGGCGCTGCTGGCTTCCCTGGCCTGGCGCTCGATCTGCCGGGCCAGGACCTGTTCGCGTTCGTCGTCACTGGCACAGGTGTCGCGACGTTCCGGATGCAGGCCAAGCTTGTCGAACAGCGCGCGGTCGCGCTCGACCTGTGGGTTGCCGGTGGTCAGCAGGGTGTCGCCGTAGAAGATCGAGTTGGCGCCGGCCATGAAGGCCAGTGCCTGGGTCGACTCGTCCATTTGCTCCCGCCCGGCGGACAGTCGCACGTGGCTCTTCGGCATCATGATGCGGGCCACCGCGATGGCGCGCAGGTACTCGATGGGGTCGAGGTCCTCGACGTCCTCCAGGGGCGTGCCGGGGACCTTGACCAGCATGTTGATCGGTACCGACTCCGGGTGCGGTGACAGGTTGGCCAGCTGCCTGAGCAGTCCTGCGCGATCACGGGCGGTCTCGCCCATGCCGAGGATGCCGCCGGAGCAGATCTTCATGCCGGCCTGGCGCACATTGCCCAGGGTGTCGAGGCGATCGGCGTAGCTGCGCGTGGTAATGATCTCGCCGTAGTACTCAGGCGAGGTATCCAGATTGTGGTTGTAGTAGTCGAGGCCGGCATCGGCCAGCTGATGGGCCTGGGCTTCGTCGACCATGCCGAGGGTCATGCAGGTCTCGAGCCCCAGCGCCTTGACCCTTTTCACCATTTCGATGACCACCTCGAGATCCCGCTGGCGCGGGCTGCGCCAGGCGGCGCCCATGCAGAAACGGCTGGCACCGGCATCGAGTGCGGACTTCGCCTGCTCCACCACCTTTTCGATCTCGAGCAGCTTCTCCTTGTCCAGGCCGGTGTTGTAGTGGCCAGACTGAGGACAGTACTTACAGTCCTCGGGGCAGGCGCCGGTCTTGATCGACAACAGGGTCGAGACCTGAACGGCGTTGGCATCGAAGTGCTGGCGGTGGACGCACTGGGCCTTGAACAGCAGATCATTGAAGGGCAGGGCGAACAGCGCTTCGATCTCATCGAGCGTCCAGTCGTGACGGGGGGCGGCATCGGCGGCTAGGGTGGAAACTGTGGACGTCGAGTCGGCAGACATGGGTGTCTCGCTATGGTCAACTTTTTAAAATCGGATTGGTTGACGACAAGGATAAGTGGTGTGGCGAAGCTGTCAACCTGCGTGATCGGCAAGGTTGACCATGGCGTGGCGAAACTGATGGCGGATCGCTGCCTGTTCTGCCTGGCGACCCTGGCGCCAGGACCAGGGTCAGGGTCAAGATCGGGGCTCGCGGTGATTGCTGCGCCGGGTCCTGTGTCCGTCCTGCTGTGTGATCCCTGCCGCCGAGGGCTTGACCTCAATCGTTGTCCCTGCGAGGGCTGTGGCGAACCCTTGCCCGAGCACCGCTGGCGGCGTCCGGCGGGTGAACGCCTGTGCGGTCGCTGTCTGGTGGAGCCCTTCAGCTTCCATGAGGTGCGGACGCCGCTGATCTACCGCGACGAGATCAGGCGTCTCGTCCAGCGCTTCAAGGCCGAGGCCCATCTGCCCAGCGCCCAGTTGCTGGTCGCACTGTTTCTCGAGGCGTCACTCGCGGGCGAGAATGGCGTGCCTGACGCTCTGATCGGGGTGCCGCGTCATCCCGTCAGGGCCAGGCGCTTTGGCTTCGATCAGGGCCAGTGGCTGGCCTGCGAGCTGGGGCGCCGGCTCGGCGTGCCGGTGAGGCGGGCCTGGCGGCGTCGCGATGATCGCCCCCAGCATGAGCTCGGTTCGCGGGCCCGCCGTCGCATCGCGTCGGGCATGTTTGGTATCGCGTCAGGGCTGCCTCGGCACGTGGCGCTGGTCGATGACGTCATGACCACCGGGGCCACCCTTGAGCGGCTGGCGCAGGCCTGTCGCCGGGCGGGGGCACGCCGGGTGGACGCCTGGGCGCTGGCGAGGACGCCGCCACCCTGGCTCTGTTAAGCTCGGCGCCTCTCGCCTCGTTTGATATTTGTGCTTTTACCCGGAGCCCCCATGACCACGACCCCCACGCCCTTCAGTGAACTTTCTCCGCAGCGCGTGGTGGAGGCGATCGAATCACTGGGCCTGTGGCTGCCCGGCGAGCCCTTTGCGCTCAACAGCTACGAGAACCGCGTCTATCTGGTGCAGGACGATGACCGCAAGCGTTGGGTGGCCAAGTTCTACCGCCCCGACCGGTTGAGCGATGAGGCCATCGGCGAGGAGCACGCCTTCCTGCGTGAGCTCGACGATGCCGGGGTGGCGGTGGCGGCCCCCTGGCGCAACGACGCTGGCGAGAGTCTGCACCGGGCGGGGGGCTACCGCGTGGCGCTGTTTCCCCACCTGCCCGGCCAGGCGCCTGAGCTCGAGAACCCCGACCATCTGTTCGCCCTGGGTGAGCTGATAGGACGCGTGCACGAGGTGGGCCGGCGCGGCGAGTTCGCCCATCGCTGTCGGCAGGAGCCCCGCGCCATGGCCGAACAGGCTCGTCGCACGGTACTCGAGAGTCCCTGGTTGAGCGAGCGTCAGCGCAAGGCCTACGAGCGCATCTCGCAGCAGTTGATCGAGGCGCTGGCACCACCCGCGGGTGTCAGCGCACTCATGCAGAGGGTTCACGGCGACTGCCATATCGGCAATATGCTGGGGCGGGAGGATCGCTTTGCGCTGGTCGATTTCGACGACGCGATGATGGCGCCGGCGGTACAGGACCTGTGGATGCTGTTCACCGCCCAGGGGCCGGAGGAAAGGGCGATGCAGCTATCGGAGGTGATCGAGGGCTACGAGCAGGTGATCGATTTCGATCGCCAGCAGCTCGCCCTGATCGAACCGCTGCGCGCCTTGAGGTTGATGCGCCATAGCGCCTGGGTGGTGGCGCGCTGGAACGATCCGGCCTTTCCCCGGGCGTTTCCCTGGGTCGCCGACGCCGGCTACTGGGACGAGCACATCCGCCAGCTGGAGCATCAACGCCTGGCCCTGGCGGATTCCGAGCGCTGGCTGGCGGGTGGCTGACAGATGGGGTCTGGCGGACGCCGTGTGCTGTCCGCCATAGGTGCCGCTACTCGGACGGAGTGGTCTGGCTCGACGGGGTTGCCTGCTTGGTTTCGTTGTCGGCGTCTTCGCCACGACGTTCGGCGTTAAGCTGCGCAGACGGGTTGGGCATCTGCTCGATGGCCAGCGGTTCGGTCAGTTCTAGCTGAAACACGCGGTCGGCGTCCAGGCGGCAGCCGCCGTCATCGCAGGCGGCGATGCCGAACTGGCCATCCTCGTCATAGGCGCCGGCGATGAGTTCGCCGGAGTAGATGTGGCTTTCGCCGCCATCGGTCTCGACGCAGGTGAGGGCCTCGGTGGTGATACGCAGGCGTTGGCCATCGCGCTTGGCGTCGCCGACCAGCACGCAGTAGTGGGGCAGGTCGGTGCGTCCCTCGGCATCGGCGGCGGGCTTGAGCATGACATCATCGAGCCGCTGTCCGGCGGAGTCGAGGTCGATGCCTTCGATAATGCTGACGTCGATGCGTGCCTGGGCGGGTAGCTCCAGGCTGTCCGCCATAGCGGGCGTCATGCTGGTCAGGGCGCTGAAGGTCAGAATGGCGACGAGGGGCGTGCTGGGCCGGGCAAGCAGGCGGCGAAGGGCAGGCATTGGCGATTCTCGCGATATGGCTGGCGAAATGCGGGCAACAGGGCGGGTAGCTGCATGGAGGCATGCCACCGACAGTGTCGCCTGGCACATGGACAACCTGATGACGATAGCACAGGGCTGTCGGGTGGACAGCTATCGCTCTCGTTGCGCGACACTCTGTCACGTACCTCGCCGCGACGGCGGCGGCAATCTCCTCAATCGGCCTTGGCAACAGGCTTTTGCAGCGGGCTGTCGCAAGCTCGGGTGTCGCGCCGATTTTTCGCCAATGATGGGGGGTGACGGTGGGCAAAAACGCCAGGCGAACTGCGGAAGGCGACACGCTGCGGTAGACTATCGCTCACGCAATGCAAAAGCTATACTTCAAAAATTCTTTGTACAGGTTTTGTGGAGCCAGGCGGGCCGCCTGGTGTTCGCCCGAGCCGACGACTCCCCTGAAGGGCTGGATCATGACTGACGAACTCGCCAATCACTATCGACACATCATTGAGGAACTGGGCGAAGACCCGGAGCGAGAAGGGTTGGTGGATACGCCCAAGCGTGCTGCCAAGGCCATGCAGTTTCTCAACCGCGGCTACACCCAGTCGCTGGAAGAGATCGTCAATGGTGCGGTGTTTTCGTCCGAGACCGACGAGATGGTGCTGGTCAAGGACATCGAGCTGTACTCCATGTGCGAGCATCACTTGCTGCCCTTCATCGGCAAGTGCCATATCGCCTACCTGCCCAACGGCAAGGTGCTGGGACTGTCCAAGTTTGCCCGGATCGTCGACATGTACGCCCGCCGCATGCAGATCCAGGAGAACCTGACCCGTCAGATCGCCGATGCCGTGCTGCAGGTCACCGATGCCCGGGGCGTGGCCGTGGTGGTGGAGGCGCGACACCTGTGCATGATGATGCGAGGGGTCGAAAAGCAGAATTCCAGCATGACGTCCTCGGTGATGCTGGGGGCCTTCCGCGAGAAGCCGAGCACCCGTCAGGAGTTCCTGACGTTGGTCAACAGCCGCTGAGGGGCCGGTTCTACGGCCGCCGCACGAAGCGCTGAAGCCGATGCTTTTCGTTTACCGCTTTCAAGCATGACGCACGGGAGGGGCCATGTCCCTGCATGTACTGGGTGACCAGCATCTGGATCACGACCTTGCCACCATCCGCATCAAGAACCTGCGGTTGAGGACCTTCATCGGCATCAAGGAGGAGGAGATCCTCAATCGCCAGGACGTGGTGATCAATGCGGTGATCCGCTACCGCGCCGACAAGGCGGTGGCGTTCAATCATATCGAACAGGCGCTCAACTACCGCACCATCACCAAGCAGGTGATCGCGCTGGTGGAGGAGAACCGCTTTCAGTTGCTGGAGCGGATGACCCGCGAAGTGCTGGACCTGATCATGAGTCACGAGCAGGTGCTGACCACCCAGGTGGAGATCGACAAGCCCCATGCGCTGCGCTTTGCCGACTCGGTGTCGATCACGCTGTCGGCCTCGAGGGCACCGCGGGATCAGGATTCGGTGAGTTGAGGCGACGGCTTCGAGTTGGCGATCGGCCAGCGGAACGCTTAGCATGAAAGCTATATGGTCGTCGCGCAGTCGCTGAAGCGTCGTCGCAAGTCAATGCAGTTTTCCGTCAAGCCCGAGCCAGGAGCCTTCATGAAAGCCCTTAACGACATGCCGCTGTTTCGCCCCTTTGCCTATATCGACGGAAGCTGGGTGGCGGCCGACAGCGGGGAGCAGATCGACATCGTCAATCCGGCCAGTGGCGAGACCATCGCCCAGATGCCTCGCCTGGGTCGCGCCGAGACCGAGGCGGCGATCGACGCGGCCGACGCCGCCCTGCCGGCCTGGCGCGCGCTGACGGCCCAGGAGCGGGCAGACATCCTGATGAAGTGGTACGAGCTGATGCTCGAACATCAGGACGAGCTGGCCACCATCATGACCCTCGAACAGGGCAAGCCGCTCAAGGAAGCCGCCGGCGAGATCGTCTATGCCGCCAGTTTCCTGCGCTGGTTCGCCGAGGAAGGACGCCGGGTCTACGGTGAGACCATTCCGGCGGCCAAGGCCAACCAGCGTATCGTGGTGACCAAGCAGCCGGTGGGTGTCTGCGGCGCCATCACGCCCTGGAACTTCCCCGCCGCCATGATCACCCGCAAGGCTGGCGCGGCCCTGGCGGCAGGCTGCACCATCGTGGTCAAGCCGGCCAGTCAGACCCCGCTGTCGGCCACCGCGCTTGCGCTGCTTGCCGAGCGCGCCGGGGTACCGCGTGGGGTGTTCAACGTGGTGCCGGGGTCGGCCAGCGAGATCGCCGCGGCCCTGACCGAATCACCGGTGGTGCGCAAGATCACCTTCACCGGTTCCACCGAGGTGGGGCGTACCCTGATGTCCCAGGCGGCCCAGCATATCCAGAAGATCTCGCTGGAGCTTGGCGGCAACGCACCGTTCATTGTGTTCGAGGACGCCGATCTGGACGCGGCGGTGGACGGCGCCATGGCGGCCAAGTTCCGCAATGCCGGCCAGACCTGCGTGTGTACCAATCGCTTCCTGGTGCAGTCCAGCGTCATCAACGCCTTCAGCGAGAAGCTGGCGGTGGCCATGAACAGCGAACTGACGGTCGGCGACGGCACCACCGAGGGTGTCAACATCGGACCGCTGATCGACGACAAGGCAGTGGGCAAGGTCAACGAGCATGTCCAGGACGCGGTGGACAAGGGTGCCGAGCTGTGGATCGGTGGCCATCCCCATCCGCTGGGTGGCAACTACTTCACGCCGACCCTGGTCAGCGGTGCCACCAGCGAGATGAAGGTGGCCCGGGAAGAGACCTTCGGTCCGCTGGCGGCGGTATTCCCGTTCGATGACGAGGAGGACGCCATCGAACTGGCCAACGACACCGAGTTCGGTCTGGCGGCCTACTTCTACTCGAAGGACCTGGGCCGGGTGTGGCGAGTGGCCGACGCCCTCGAGTACGGCATGGTCGGCATCAATACCGGCCTGATCTCCAACGCCGCGGCGCCCTTCGGTGGGGTCAAGGCCTCCGGCCTCGGTCGCGAAGGCGGGCACCAGGGCCTGGCCGAGTTCCTCGAGACCAAGTACCTGTGCATCGATCTCGGCGAGTAAGCCTCAGACTGCCGCCATCCTGCAGGTGGCGGCAGACCGCTCAGCGATAGCACACACACAAGGGCCCCCGACGCATGCGTCGGGGCCCTTGTCGTAGATTGGCGCGTAGATTGGCGCGTAGATTGGCGGGCGGCTCCTGGGTGGGCCAGAACCGGCGGGGCCTGGGGCCCCGCCGTGCCGCCACGCGACCGCGTCAGTGGCGGAAGTGGCGCATACCGGTAAACACCATGGCGATGCCGGCCTCGTTGGCGGCGTCGATGACCTCCTGGTCACGCATGGAGCCGCCGGGCTGGATCACCGCGGTGATGCCGGCGCTGGCGGCGGCGTCGATGCCGTCACGGAAGGGGAAGAAGGCGTCGCTGGCCATCACCGAGCCGGGCACCGAGAGGCCTTCGTCGGCGGCCTTGATGCCGGCGATGCGGGCCGAGTAGACACGGCTCATCTGGCCGGCGCCGACGCCGATGGTCTGGCCTTCCTTGACGTAGACGATGGCGTTGGACTTGACGAACTTGGCGACCTTCCAGGCGAAGGCCAGGTCACGCATCTCCTGCTCCGAGGGCACGCGCTCGGAGACCACCGTCAGGTCGTCGCGGGTGACCGTGCCCAGATCGCGGTCCTGGACCAGTAGACCGCCGGTGACGCGCTTGAGGTCGTGGGCCGGTGCCATCTGGCCGGGCCAGTTGGCGCTGACGTCGAGCAGGCGCACGTTCTTCTTCTCGGCGACGATGGCCTGGGCCTCGTCGCTGACCCCGGGGGCGATGATCACCTCGACGAACTGACGATCGATGATGGCGCGGGCGGTGTCGGCGTCCAGCGGCACGTTGAAGGCGATGATGCCGCCAAAGGCGCTGGTGGGATCGGTGGCGAAGGCCTTGTCGTAGGCCGCAAGAGCGCTCTCGCCCACGGCCACGCCGCAGGGATTGGCGTGCTTGACGATGACACAGGCGGTGTCGTCGAAGCTCTTGACGCACTCGAGCGCGGCATCGGTGTCGGCCACGTTGTTGAACGACAGCGGCTTGCCCTGCAGGGTGACGGCGGTGGAGACGCTGGGTTCGCTGGCGCCTTCTTCCACGTAGAACGCCGCCTGCTGGTGGGGGTTCTCGCCGTAACGCATGGACTGCTTCTTGGTCAGCTGCAGGTTGTAGGTGCGCGGGAAACCGTCCTCAGCTCCCTCGACCCGACGGCCAAGATAGTCGGCGATGGCACCGTCGTAGCCGGCGGTGTGTTCAAAGGCCTTGACCGCCAGGTCGAAGCGGGTGACCTGGGCCAGCGCGCCGCCGTTGTCACGCATCTCTGCGATCACCCGGTCGTAGTCGTCGGCGTTGACCACGATGCTGGTATAGGCATGATTCTTGGCGCAGGCGCGCACCATGGTGGGGCCGCCGATGTCGATGTTCTCGATGGCGTCTTCCAGGCTGCAGTCAGGACGCGCCACGGTGGCGGCAAAGGGGTAGAGGTTGACCACCACCATGTCGATGGGCGCGATGTCATGCTCGGCCATGACCTCGTCGTCCTGGCCGCGACGCCCGAGGATGCCGCCGTGGATCCTGGGGTGCAGGGTCTTGACACGGCCATCCATGATCTCGGGAAACCCGGTGTGCTCGGACACCTCGGTGACGGCGATGGCGTTGTCGGCCAGCAGGCGGTAGGTGCCGCCGGTGGACAGCAATTCGACGCCCATGTCGGCGAGGGCGCGGGCGAAGTCGACGATACCGGTCTTGTCCGACACGCTGATCAGGGCGCGACGAACGGCGAGAGAGGAGGGCTGGGCCATGGGGATGTCTCTGTTGCGAAGGGAAGCGAAGGGCGCCTTGGCGCAGAAAAGGGAGCCGTGGGCTCCCTTGGGGTCGGGTCAGATCAGTTCGTAGTGCTTGAGCTTCTTGCGCAGGGTGCCACGGTTGAGTCCGAGCATCTCTGCGGCACGGGTCTGGTTGCCGTTGGTGTAGACGAGCACCGACGACAGCAGAGGCGCCTCGACCTCGGCCATCACCATGGCGTGGAGGTCGGTGACGGTGCCGCCGTCGAGATGGTCGAAGTAGC
The DNA here is from genome assembly GCF_040070555.1 of Halomonas sp. H10-59. Lineage (NCBI taxonomy): Bacteria > Pseudomonadati > Pseudomonadota > Gammaproteobacteria > Oceanospirillales > Halomonadaceae > Halomonas > Halomonas sp. H10-59. Next base: position 2,871,562 of record NZ_CP098828.1, on the reverse strand, counting down.
GTTCCATGGCGGCGAACACGGCCTCGCGCAGGGGACGTTCGTCACTGGCCTGCGGTGCGGAGGGTGCCAGGCCGTCGAGGCCACGCTGAGAGGTGTCGAGTTTGGAGGCGGACACCGACTGGTCGATGGGTTGCTGGCTGGTCATGCGGCACGGGTTCCATGGTGTGCCACGGCCCTGGCCACGCGCTCGGGGGCGCTGGCGGGGTCGTGACGAAAGAGTTCGTCGATAAAGTCGCGCTGGGCCTGGGTCGAGGTCAGGCCGTTGAAGGTGGCCTTGAGCTGGCGACGGCCATCGTCGTCGAGGCGTCGATCGCTGGACAGGTACCAACCCAGATGCTTGCGCGCGATGCGCACGCCCATATGGTCACCGTAGAAGGCGTGCAGGGCATCGAGGTGAGAGCCGAGGACGTCGCGTCGTTCCGCGTCGGAAGGCGCCGGCAGGATTTCGCCATGGCGCAGATAGTGGCTGATCTCGCGGAAGATCCAGGGGTTGCCCTGGGCGCCTCGACCCACCATCACCGCATCCGCACCAGTATAGTCGAGTACGCGCCGAGCCTTTTCGGGAGACGTGATATCGCCGTTGGCAAAGACCGGGATGCTGACCCTTGATGCTACCTCGGCGATGGTCTCGTACTCGGCTTCGCCCTGATAGCGTTGCTGGCGATGACGGCCGTGGACGGCCAGCGCCTGGATACCGGCATCTTCCGCCAGCCGGGCGATGCGCACCGCGTTGTTGGATTCGGCGCACCAGCCGGTGCGGATCTTCAGGGTCACCGGCACGTCGACGGCGGCCACCACCGCATCGAGGATCTCCGCCACCAGCGCCTCGTCCCGCAGCAGGGCAGAGCCCGCGGCCTTGTTGCAGACCTTCTTGGCCGGACAGCCCATGTTGATGTCGATGATCTCGGCGCCCTGTTCGGCGTTGAGGCGGGCGGCGGTGGCCAGCATCTCGGCGTCGCCGCCGGCGATCTGCACCGCCCTGGGACCGGGTTCGCCCCGGTGGTCCATGCGCAGGCGCGACTTGCGGGTGTGCCACAGGCTGGGATCGGAGGTGACCATCTCGCCCACCACCAGTCCCGCGCCCAGGCGACGACAGAGCGCGCGGAAGGGGCGGTCGGTGACCCCGGCCATGGGCGCAAGGATCACCGGGCCGGCCAGCTGATGCGGGCCAATGCAGGTGGTGATGCCTGAATCTTGCTGTTGCACCATGGGGGATCTGGGATCGTGGTCTGACATGGGAGCTGCCGTCGTTCCGGGGCTGCATATCATACGCCTCGAAGCACCGTTGGTGAAGGCGTGTTCGAGACGTTTTAATGCGAAAGGCTGCCCGGTGACAGCCTCTCGTGGCGCGATGTTCAGTCCTTGGTGGGGCGCCGGCCGCTAAGCCGCACCCAGCCTTCACGGACTTCCGGCTCGTCCATGAAAAGTCCCTCGTGGCGGTAGGCGTCGATCACCTCGTCGGCCTGGGCCTCGAGGATGCCAGACAGCGCCAGGCGACCACCGTCGGCGACATGGCCGGCGATGGTCGGGGCCAGTTCCACCAGCGGGCCGGCCAGGATATTGGCCACCACCAGGGCGAAGCGCTCCTCGCCCATCTGCTCCGGGTAGCGCAACGTCAGGCGCGACTCGTCGATGGCGTTGCGCTCGGCGTTGTCACGACTGGCGCTGAGCGCCTGCGGGTCGATGTCGGTGCCGATGGCTCGGGCGGCACCCAGCTTGAGTGCGGCGATGGCAAGGATGCCGGAGCCACAGCCGACGTCGAGCAGTTCGATGCCGTCGAGTTCGCCGTCGAGCGCCAGTCCATCGAGCCACTCGAGACACAGCGCGGTGGTGGGATGGGTGCCGGTACCGAAGGCCAGGCCCGGGTCCAGATGCAGATTGACCGCGTCATCCTCGGGCGGCTGGTGCCAGCTCGGCACGATCCACAGTCGCTGACCCATGCGCAGGGGCTCGAAGCTGTCCATCCACTCGCGCTCCCAGTCGCGGTCATCGATCAGCTCGTGCTCGATGACCGGGCAGGGCTCGCCGGGCAGGGATTCGGCCCAGGCGGCAGACAGCCGCTCGAGCATGTCCGCCAGGCCGTCGAGGTCATCGTAGAGACCGGTGAGAATGGTCTGGTCCCACAGTGGGGTGGTGCCCCGGTCCGGCTCGAACACCGGATCGTCGTGGGCGTCCTGCAGGGTGATCGCGGTGGCGCCTTCGGCCAGCAGCAGTTCCTCCAGCAGTTCCGCCTGCTGTGGTGGGACCTCGGCCTTGAGTTGAAGCCAGGGCATGGCGGTATTCCTCTTCGGTCTGGTGCAACGTCAACGGGGCGGCCTGGGCCGCCCCGTTGTCACGCTCTTGGTACAAAGCCGCCGTGCTACTGCGCGAGCTTCTTCTCGAGGTAGTGAATATTGACGCCACCTTGCTGGAAGTAGCCGTCGCGCACCAGGTCCTTGTGCAGGTCGGTGTTGGTCTTGATGCCTTCCACCAGCAGCTCGTCCAGGGCGTTGCGCATGCGCGTCAGCGAGGTCTCGCGGTCGGCGCCCCAGGTGATCAGCTTGCCGATCAGCGAGTCGTAGTGGGGCGGCACCGTGTAGCCGGTGTACAGGTGGGAGTCCATGCGCACGCCGAGACCACCCGGAGGGTGGTACAGCGTGACCTTGCCCGGAGAAGGCATGAAGGTGCGAGGATCCTCGGCGTTGATGCGGCACTCAAAGGCGTGGCCGTTGAGCTCGACATCTTCCTGGCGGATCGACAGCGGCAGGCCGGAGGCGATGCGCAGCTGCTCGCGCACGATATCCACGCCGGTGACCATCTCGGTGACCGGGTGCTCCACCTGGACGCGGGTGTTCATCTCGATAAAGAAGAACTCACCGTCCTCGTAGAGGAACTCGAAGGTGCCGGCGCCGCGGTAGCCGATTTCCACGCAGGCTTCGCGACAGGCTTCCAGCACCTTGGCGCGGGCGTCCGGATCAAGGCCCGGCGCGGGTGCTTCTTCCAGCACCTTCTGGTGGCGGCGCTGCAGCGAGCAGTCGCGGTCATACAGGTGGATGGCATTGCCCTGGCCGTCGGCCAGCACCTGAACCTCGACGTGACGCGGCTTCTCGAGGAACTTCTCCATGTACACGGTGCCGTCGCCGAAGGCCGAGTGGGCCTCGGTGCGGGTTACCGTGACCGCGGAGATCAGGTGGGCTTCGGTGTGCACCACGCGCATGCCACGTCCGCCGCCGCCGGCGGCGGCCTTGATGATCACCGGGTAGCCGATGCGCCGGGCGGTGGCCAGCAGCTCGCCTTCATCGTCGCCCAGCGGCCCGTCGGAGCCTGGCACCGTGGGCACGCCGGCCTTCTTCATCGCTTCGATGGCGCTGACCTTGTCGCCCATCAGGCGAATGGTCTCGGCGCGCGGGCCGATGAAGGTGAAGCCGGAACGCTCGACCTGCTCGGCAAAGTCGGCATTCTCGGAGAGGAAGCCGTAGCCGGGGTGGATGGCGCTGGCGTCGGTCACCTCGGCCGCGCTGATCAGCGAGGGGATATTGAGGTAGGACTGGGCCGAGGGAGCGGGGCCGATGCACACCGCCTCATCGGCAAGCCGCACGTGCATCAGTTCGCGGTCGGCCTTGGAGTGGACCGCAACCGTCTTGATCCCGAGCTCCTTGCAGGCCCGCAGGATGCGAAGAGCGATCTCGCCGCGGTTGGCGATAAGAACCTTGTCCAACATGGTGGTGTCCGCCGAAAGTGAATGATCAGGGAAGACGCAAGTCTTCTCAGGAGATGACAACCAGGGGCTGGTCGAACTCGACGGGCTCGCCGTCCTCGACCATGAAGGCCTCGATCACGCCGTCACGATCGGCTTCGATCTGGTTCATCATCTTCATCGCTTCGACGATGCAGATGGTGTCACCCTTGCGCACGCTGGCGCCGACTTCCACGAAAGGCTTGGCGCCGGGTGCCGGGGAGCGGTAGAAGGTGCCGACCATCGGCGAGACCACGGCCTGGCCCTGGTAGCTCGGGCCGCTGTCGGCGCTGGGTGCGGGAGCTTCGGCCGGGGCCTGGGCAGGTGCGGCCGCCGGTGCAGCGGGTGCGCCCCAGGGTTGGGCGGCGGGTGCCGGCTGCCAGCTGCCACCCTGCGGATGACGGCTGATGCGGACCGATTCTTCACCTTCCTGGATCTCGATTTCGCTGATGTTGGACTCTTCCAGCAGTTCAATCAGCTTCTTGACCTTACGAATATCCATGACGTTGTCTCGATCGTGTGAAGTGTCTACCGGGCGCTGTAAACCCGGTCCAAGTCGTTAGAGATCGCGGCAAGATGGCGGCTCTTGGCGTCTCTATCGTGTCAGAATTCAGAGTAGTGCGGAGTTTGCCGAAAATTGCGAAGGTTGTCCAGCGAGGCCGAACGCTGTTCGCTGTCACCTTCACCCGCTGGTGGTAGCCGCCTGGGCGCCGTCGAGGGCGCGGCTGACTGCGGCGATATGGCCGGCCAGGGCAGCGGCGTCGAGTTCGCCCTGGATACGTGCCTGACGAAGCTCCTGGTCCCCATCGAAGAACAGAAGACTCGGTGGGCCGAACAGACCCAGATGGTCGAGCACCTCACGACTCACGGCGTTGGTGTCGGTCACATCGACGTCGATCCAGCGGAAGCCGGCGAGGGCCTCGCGTACCCGGGGGTCGGGAAACACCTCGCGCTCCATCACCTTGCAGGAAATGCACCATTCGGCGGTGACGTTGACGAAGGCGGGGGTCGTGGACTCGGCCAGGGCCGCCTGAAGCTGGCCCAGGCTCTCGACGATGCGATCGGGATGGGCCGCCTCGGTAGAGTTGCTCGTCGCGCTCATGGGGCCGGCGGCCAGGGGACGAAGGGGGTCGCTACCGCCACGGGCGGCGCCGATGACCAGCGCGATGCCCCACACCAGCAGCACGATACCGGCGCCCTGGCGGACCCGCGGCCAGCCCGGTGTACTCGCCAGATCGAGGGCGCCGAGGGCCAGCGCCGTGCCGATGGCCAGGCCCGCCCACAAGAGCAGGGTGACCGGAGCCGGGATCAGGCGTTCGATCAGCCAGACGGCGACGCCCAGCAGCAGCACACCGAAGGCGATCTTGACCCCGTTCATCCAGGCGCCCGAGCGAGGCAGCAGGGTGGTGCCGAAGCCGCCGACCAGCAACAGCGGGACGCCCATGCCCAGCGCCAGGGCCAGCAGCGCCGCGCCACCGATGACGGCGTCACCGGTGGAGGAAATGAATACCAGGGCGCCGGCCAGCGGTGCCGACACGCAGGGCGAGACCACCAGCACCGACAGCGCACCGGCCAGCGCCAGACCCAGGGGGCCGCTGCGCTGGGCGCGTGCCTGCCAGGCATCGATACGTGAGCCGAGCCCCGAGGACAGACGTAGATTGAAGACCCCGAACATGGCCAGTGCGAACAGGGTGAAGAGGGCGGCGAACACGATCAGTACCGGGGCCGACTGCAGCCGTGCCTGAAGGTTGAGCCCGGCGCCGAACAGCCCCATCAGCACGCCGACCAGGGCGTAGGTGGCGGCCATGCCGGCGACGTAGCTTGCCGAGAGCGCAAAGGCGCGGGGACGGCTGGGGTTCTGACCGACGATGATCGACGACAGGATCGGAATCATCGGCAGCACGCAGGGGGTAAAGGTCAGCCCGAGGCCGGCCACAAAGAACAGCCCGAGCATCAACGGCAGGCTGGCGTCCTGCATCAGGGCGCGGAAGCGGCCGTCTTCGCTGAGCGGAGCTGCATCGACAGAGGCGGCAGGGAGGCTGCCTGCTTGCTGGCTCGTGGGCGGCTGTCCGGCGAGGTCCGCAGGGGTAGCCTGGGCTGTGTTGTCGTTGGCCGTCTGGCCGTCCTCCAGAGCGTCGGCAAAGGTGGCGGGGGGCTCACTCTGGGCGGCGGCCAGCTCAAGGCGTTCCGGGGGGTAGCACAGACCGGCGTCGGCGCAGCCCTGGAACGTCAGGGCGATGTCCAGTGGCCCCTGACGGGTGTCGGCCAGCGGGGCACTGAACACCACCTGATCGTAGAAGACGTTGACGTCGCCGAGAAATTCGTCGGTCTTGGCCTCCCCGGGCGGTAGCGACAGCTCACCCAGGGCGTCCGGTTCGCCTGGCAGTTCCAACGAGAAGCGGTGACGATAGAGATAGTAGCCGTCGGCATTTTGCATGCCGATATAGAGCCGATCGCCGTCGTGCCAGGCGCTGGCGGTAAAGGCCTCGTTCACCGGCAGAAACTCGGCGCTGCTCGACGACGAGGAAAAGAACTGGGCCTGGGCCACCCAGGGGGACAGCAGCAGACAGACGAACAGCAAGAGGCGTGTGGCGAAGAACACGTCGAATCCTTGTTGACGATGGGTGTGGAAGACGGGGCAAGGCGTGGCGGGATTCGCCTGCCGTGTCAGACCCCGCTGTGTGACCGTGGAAGCGGGGCGGGGTTCCCGCGGACCCTGCGCTATGATCAGATGCAAGCGTATTCTACCACTGGCGCCGGCGCTTTCCCTCATTGGAGGCAGGGCTGGCCGGCCTTTGATGAACGACAAGGAGAGCGAAATGAGCAGTCGTCGACAGCGCGCCGAAAGGCGTCGTCAGGAGCTCGAGAACCCGCAGTACGGATGGATCTGGAAACCGCTCGCCGTGCTGCTGGTGCTTGCCGTGATGGCGGCGGTGGGGCTGGGGATCTGGTGGAGCCTGGCGCCGTCGCGCTTCGACGTGGAGACTGCCACCCAGGAGCAGCGCATCTCCGCGGCGCCGGCGGCCAGAGGCACCGTTACGGTCGCGACCCTGGCCACCCTGATCGATACCTTGCAGGACAAGCCCGGCGGGTACCTGCGAAATGACCTGATGCCGCCGGGACTGCTGCTCGACAATATGCCGTCCTGGGAAACTGGTGTGCTGGTTCAGGCGAGGCTGATGGCCGCCAGCCTGGCGGACTTCGACCCCGGCGCCGGTGAGTCGGTGAATACTCTGATCGCTGCCCTCGAACAGGACGCCGACGATTGGCTGGCCCCGTCCATGGAGGATCACCTGGCCCAGGCGGGGAACTCGGCCCGCGCCTATCTGGCGCGTTTCGACGATGGGGTCGGCGCGTCCTTCGTCGATCAGGGCCAGGGACTGGCGCTCTATCTGGACGCGGTGCGCCAGCAGTTGGCCTCGTTGCGGGAGCGGCTGTCATCCACGGTCAGCGACAGTGAGCGCTTGAAGGAGCTGGGTATCGAAGTGGCACAGGACAGTCGAGTGCCCTGGTACCGCGTCGACAACGTGTTCCACGAGACCCGCGGTCAGACCTGGGCGCTGGGACACCTGCTCGAGGCGCTCGAGCGTGACCAGGCGGATCTGATCGCAAGCGCGGGCCTCGGCGACAGCTACGCCCGGGCGCTGGCCGAGATCGAGCGTATGCAACGTCAGTTCTGGAGCCCGGTGGTGCTGCGCGGCAGTGGCCTCGGCATCTTCGCCAACTATCCGCTGACCATGGCCCATCATCTGAGCCGACTCGATGGCGCCCTGGCGTCCCTGATCGATGGCCTGGGTGGCGCCAACGCTGCCCCGGAGGCCGCGACACCGCCGGTGACCGAGGTGACCCGTAGCCCCGACGATGAGGAGGCAGCGGCGTCAGCCGGCGTTGAGCAGAGTGATGAGAAGAGTGATGAGCAGGGTGGCCAGCAGGGCGCTGAAGCCAATAGCGGCGAGCAGGGCGCCGAAGCCAATAGCGACGAGCAGGGCGCTGAAGCCAATAGCGGCGAGCAAGGCACCAACCAGCAGCAGCCTGCCGAGCAAAGCGCCGAGTAGCAAGAGCCGAGTCAAAAGAAGCCCCGGGCCGTGAAAGGGGTCCAATGACGGGGTGAGAGAGAGCGGTTGCCGATTTTCTCCCCCGTCCTTGCCTGCATTTTCGCAAGCTACCATGCCCTCGTTGCCGGGGGCATTTTTTCTCAGTTTGCTTCGTTCGCCCGGATACTTTTTGCCGCTCCGCGCTTTGGTAATTGGAGGCCTGGCGTCCCCCTGGCTGACGCGCCATGTCGCCAATGACTAGATGCGTCATCCCGGCGCATGAACCGAGGTTGCTGCAGCGATCACCTCGTCGTATCAGGAATCAGTGATCTGTCGCACTGCAATGGTGCGTCTGCGAAGGGCCCATGGTCGCGCCCTTTGCCCACATTCTCGATCCTGGTTTCTCAGTGCTTTTTTCGCACATTTTCAACCTTCTGATTCGGCTAAAGAAACACTTTCTCCACGGTAACTGTCCGCTGGCGCCCCCGACGTGTCCTCAAGGAACACGCAATTACAAGCGGAAACAGTCGCTCTCATGCTTCCGGGATACCGATATGGGGTTTGTCAGCCTGTGTACGCCAGGAATTTCGGACTGCCAGGACGGCGCGGCTATGCAATCGTACTGGCATAAATCGCAGTACCTGGCGGCCATCGAGTCTTCGAGCGTCGACGGGTGCTGCGGGCTGTCGGTGGTCGATCGTCTCGCAGAAGACGCAGCCTCGACGGTGACAATAACCATCTGTCTACGCGCAGGGCTTCAGGGATATGCCATCGATATCACCCTGGGGCGGTAGCGTGTCACACGCTCAGGGGGACGATATGGATAAGGTGAATCAGGCACACCAGTGGACAAGGGTCGTGGACGAGTCGCAACGATCGCCCGGCTGGCTGGCGGGTGCCGTCTTCGCAGTGCTGCTTGCGCTGACCGTGAGTGGTTGTGCCTATGCCCCTGGCGGGCATATCGACTACGAGACCGAGGCGCCGGACATCGATCATCTGGTCGACATTCAGGCCATCACCCCGGCATTGGTGGCGAACTTCCGTCAGAACGTCACCGGCGATGTCGCTAGCACCATGCCTTCCTACCTCAAGGCCCAGTTGACGGACTACGAGTACCGTGTCGGGCCGGGTGATGTGCTCAACATCACCGTCTATGACCACCCCGAGCTGACCATTCCGGGGGGCGCCGAGCGCAGCCCCGAAGAGACCGGCAAGACGGTACAGCCAGATGGTCGCATCTATTTCCCCTATGTCGGACGTTTCAGAGTGGCCGGGCGGACGGTGGACCAGATACGCCGAACCCTCACCGGCATGCTGTCGAACTACATCACCGAGCCCCAGGTGGACGTCAACGTCGCCGCCTACCATTCCAAGAAGATCTACGTCAGTGGAGCGGTGGCCACCCCCGGCGCCCAGCCGATCACCACGGTCCCGCTGACCCTGGTCGATGCGGTCAGCCAGGCCGGGGGGCCATCGGAGACGGCCAACTGGCACGAGGTGGTACTCAATCGTGATGGCACCAGGGAGGTGCTGTCGCTGTACGCGCTGATGCGCCATGGCGACCAGACCCAGAACCGCCTGCTGCGCGATGGCGACGTGGTGCATATCCCGACCCTGGAGTCCGAGAACGTCGCGGTGCTGGGGCAGGTCAGGAATCCCGGCAATCTGGTGCTGGGCAACGAACGTATCACCCTGACCACCGCCCTGGCGCGAGCCGGCGGCGTCATCGAGACCACCGCCGAACCGTCGGGGATCTTCGTGATTCGTCCCAAGCCGCCGGGCGATGCCAAGCTTGCCACCGTCTATCAGCTTGATATCAGCAACGCCACCTCGCTGACCATGGGCACCCACTTCCCGCTGCAGCCCCAGGACGTGGTCTACGTGACGGCGGCCCCGCTGGCACGCTGGAACAACGTGATCAGCCTGCTGCTGCCGTCGGCACTGCTGCCCGGCACCATCGCCGACACCACCACCCGCATCGGCGAGATCTGATCGGTGCGTTTTGCCAGTGCGCTGGTGCTGTGTCGAGCGAACCTGTGTCGTAGTCCGCTCGGTGCGGCGCTGCTGCAGAGGCGGCTACCCGCCATGGAGATTCAGTCTGCCGGGCTTTCTGCGGTGCGCGAAGGTGAAGCCGCGCCCGCAGAGGTGCAGGCGCTGGCCAGGGGAGCCGGGCTCGAGTTGAGCGCCCACCGCGCCCGGGTGGCAACGCCCGAGATGATCGCCAATCACGATCTGGTGCTGGTGATGAGTGCGTCCCAGCGCCAGGCGGTCAGCGAACTTGCGCCCTTTGCAACCGGCAAGACCCTGCTGTTTGCCCACTGGCTCGACGGGATCGATATCCCCGACCCCTACCGCAAGAGCCTGGACGCACACCGTCAGGTATTCGTGATGCTTTCCGATGCCGCCGACGCCTGGCACCGAAGGCTCGCGCCATGACCTCGTGTCGCCGCGCTCGAGGCCACCGACAGGACCTGCCGTCATGACCCAAATGTCACGCTTGCCTTCCGCTCCCGGCCGCGAGGATATCGACCTCGGGCGCATCCTGGGGCTATTGCTCCGGCACAAGTGGTGGATCCTCGCCGTCACCCTGCTGTTCGGAGCGGCAGGTTATGTGTCCGCCTTGCTCAAGCCCCCCATCTACGAGGGCGACGCCCTGGTACACGTGGAGCGTCGGGCCTCGGTCAGTCCGCTGGGGGACCTGGCCACGGTGATGGGAGAAGAGGAGAACACCTCGGCAGAGGTGCAGATACTGCGGTCTCGCATGGTGCTGGGGCGGGTGGTTGACCGTCTCGCCCTCGACACCCAGGTGTCGCCACGGCGTCTGCCGCTGGTCGGTGACTACCTGGTGCGTGAAGGGGTGACCCGGGAGGACCTGGCTGAGCTGGGCTGGATGACCGCTCCGCTCGGATGGCTCGAGCGGTTGATGCCCGAGGCATGGGATCTGAGCCATCTGGTGTGGGCAGGGGAGTCGCTGCAACTGGCGCGCCTCGAGGTCGCTGACTCCTATCGCGGCGCGGCCTTCCGCCTGGTGGCAGGCCGCGATGCCGCCTATCAGCTGTTTGGTCCTGACGGTGATCTGTTGGGTGTCGGTCGTGTCGGCGATACCGCAAGATTCGCCGGAGGCGATGTGGTGTTGAGCGTTCGCGAGATGACCGCGGCGCCAGGTGCAGAGTTCAGCCTGTCCAAGCGCCCCCAGGTGTCGGCCATCGATTCGCTGCTGTCACGCTTGACGGTCACCGAGCAGGGCAGCGGCTCGAGCGCCAGCACCGGCATGCTGCGCCTGACCCTGACCGGCACCGACATCGATCGGGTGCGCGAGTCGCTGGATGTCCTGGCGGAAACCTTCCTGATGCAGAATGTCGAGCGGCAGTCGGCCCAGGCCGACCAGAGCCTGGCCTTTCTCGATGAGCAGGCGGTGGCATTGAAGGCCTCGCTGTCGTCGGCGGAAGATCGGCTCAATGCCTATCGCGTCGAGGTGGACAGCATCGACCTGGACTCCGAGGCGGCCTCGGTGGTCGAGCAGTTGATCTCGGTGGAGGAGCAGCTCAACACCCTGGATTTCCAGGAAGCCGAACTGGTCCAGCGATTCACCCGCAATCACCCCACCTATCAGGCGTTGATGCGCCAGCGCGGCATCCTCAACCAGGAGAAGGCCCGGCTGGAGGAGCGTGTCAGCGAGATGCCCGAGTCCCAGCAGGAAATCGTGCGCCTGACCCGGGACGTGGAGGTGACCCAGGCGATCTATGTCAATGTGCTTAATCGTGCGCAAGAGGTGGCGGTCGCCAAGGCCGGCACCATCGGCAATGTGCGGGTCATCGACGATGCGTACGTGGATGACGATCCGGTGGCACCCAACGCCGGCCTGATGATGGCCCTGGCCACGGTCATCGGTGCCTTTCTGGCGGTGGCGGTGGTACTGGTGCGTGGCATGCTCAATCGCGGCATCGAGAGCCCGGACCAGCTCGAGGACCTGGGGTTGCCGGTGTACGCCACGGTGCCGCTTTCCGAGTTTCAGCAGCGCCTGGTAAAGCGGGTCAAGTATCGCAGCGACCGGCGCAGTCAGCCGGTGATCAAGGGCCTGCTGGCCCTGACTCAACCGACCGACATGGCCATCGAGGCGTTGCGTGGTCTGCGCACCAGCCTGCACTTCGCGATGATGGAAGCGCCCAACAACTGCCTGATGATCACCGGCCCCAGCCCCGAGATCGGCAAGAGCTTCATCTCGCTGAATCTGGGCGTGATCTGTGCCCAGGCCGGTCAACGGGTACTGGTCATCGACGCCGACATGCGCAAGGGACACCTGCACAGCGCCTTCGGCGCGAAGGCCGAAAGTGGCCTGTCGGACCTGTTGTCGGACAAGAGCGAGGTGGCCGAGGTCATCCGCCACACCGAGGTGGAAGGGCTCGACTATCTGTCGCGAGGCGCTTGCCCGCCCAATCCCTCGGAACTGCTGATGCGAGAGCGTTTCACCGCGCTGATGGAGCAGTTCAGTCGTGATTACGATCTGGTGATCGTCGATACCCCGCCTGTGCTGGCGGTGACCGACGCCGCCATCGTCGGCAACCGGGTAGGCACCAGCCTGCTGGTGACACGCTTCAAGCTCAACCCGGTCAAGGAGGTCAGGGTGGCGCTCAGGCGCCTGGAGACCTCCAACGTCAGGGTCAAGGGCTGCATCCTCAACGCCATGGACCCCAGCGCCAGGCATGGTTACGGCTATGGTCACTATGTCTATGCCTACCAGTAAGTACGGCAGCGGCGACAACCAGGGACGGTGAGATGCTGACTGATCTGCACGAACTCTACGGCCTGCTGACTCACCACCAGCGCCGGCAACTGCTGCGGCTGCAGGTGCTGGTGGTGGCGATGGCGCTGTGCGAGCTGCTCAGCGTCGCCTCCATCGCGCCCTTCATGGCGGTGGTGGGCGATCTGGAGCGCCTTGGCGGTGACGGCGTGATGGGCGAGCTCTATCGGGCCAGCGGTGCCGACTCGCCGGAGCGCTTTCTTCTATGGCTTGGGCTGGGGGTGCTGGGCGCGTTGTCGGTCGCCGCGGTGGTGTCGATGGTCACGGTGTGGCGGCTGGCGGTCTACGGCGCCACCGTCGGGGCGGAGCTGGGGTCCCGACTGTTTGCCCATTACATGCACAAGGACTGGCTGTTCCACGCCGGAGGCAGCAGCAGCTATCTGACCAAGCAGATCGCTCAGGAGTGCCAGCGAGTCATGCTGGGCGTCATCGATCCGTTGATGCAGATGAATGCCAAGGTGGTGCTGGCGCTGTTCATGTCGCTGGCCATCCTGATCTACAACCCCGCGGTGGCGCTGTGTGCCATGGCGTTGTTCTCGCTGGCCTACCTGCTGCTCTATCACACCGCCCGGCGTCGCCTGATGAGCAACGGCGAGGCGCTGTCGGCGGCCCAGGGCCAGCGCTTTCGACTGATGGCCGAGGGATTCGGAGGGATCAAGGATCTGTTGCTGCTGGGGCGTCAGACCCAGCTGACCGAGCGTTTCGATCGGGCCAGTCGACGCTTTGCCCGGGCCCAGGGCACCAATCAGGCGCTCAAGCAGGCGCCGCGCTATGCGATGGAAGTGGTGGCCTTCGCCTCGGTGATCCTGCTGTTGTTCTACCTGCTCAAGACCCACCAGGGCGAGATGGCGTCGATGCTGCCGGTACTGGCGGTGTATGCCCTGGCGGGTTTCAAGCTGCTGCCGGCTTTTCAGCATATCTACGCCAGCGTCTCGAGCATCCGCGGGAACCTGCATGCGCTTGAGGAAATTCGCAATGACCTGCGGGCCAGCCATGCCCATGACCACCTTGAGCATGGCGGTGACTCGGCTCAGAGCGGCTCACCCCTCAAGGCCCGGCGAGAGATTCGCCTCGAGGGGGTCAGCTTTCGCTATCCCGGTGCACGCTCTCCCGCGGTGGACGACGTCAGCCTGGTGATCCCGGCCAACAGCGTGATTGGCCTGGTAGGTGCCTCCGGTTCCGGCAAGTCCACCCTGATCGATCTTTTGCTGGGGCTGATGCAGCCCCTGCGAGGGCGCATCAGCGTGGACGGAAAGGTCATCGATGAGGCCAATCGTCGCCAGTGGCAGGACGCGCTGGGTTTCGTCTCCCAACAGCTCTATCTATGCGATGGCAGCATTCGCGACAACGTGGCCTTCGGTCTGGCCCCCGAGTGCATCGACGACGACCGCGTCGAAAGGGCACTTCGGCTCGCCCATCTGGCCGAGTTCGTGGCCGAGCTGCCTCAGGGCATCGAGACCCTGGTCGGCGAGCGCGGTGTCCAGCTCTCCGGGGGACAGCGCCAGCGCATCGGCATCGCTCGGGCGCTCTATCACGAGGCCGAGGTGCTGGTGCTGGATGAGGCGACCAGTGCCCTGGACGGCATCACCGAGCGGCTGATCATGGACGCGATCCATGACTTCGCCGGTCGCAAGACCATCGTGCTGGTCGCCCATCGACTGACCACCGTCATGGCCTGCGAGTGCATCTACATGATGGAGCGTGGACGCCTGGTGGATCAGGGCAGCTACCGGGAGCTGATGTCGCGCAACGAGGTGTTCAAGCGAATGGCGCAGAGCGCCTGAGGTAGGGCACCGATGAAGGAGTGCTTCGTGATCGGCGGCGGCGGCCATGCGCGGGTGCTGCTGCATGGACTGCGCGGGCTTGGCTGGCAGGTGGCCGGCTACGTGGCACAGGAGCCCTCGTCGGCCATGCCGGTCCCCTGGCTGGGGCAGGACCGTTGTCGACTGGCGTCGCCGGAAGGCCTGCCAGGCGTCGCCTTCCTGGGGGTCGGCATGGTCACCAGCGCGCCCTGGCGGCGCTCGCTGATCGAGGCCTTTCTGGCGCAGGGATTCGACCTGCCGCCGTTGATCACGCACAACGCCATGGTGCATGACGACGTGAAGCTGGGAGACGGCAGCGTGATACTGGATGGTGCCGTGGTGGTCACCGGCAGTCGTCTGGGACGAGGCTGTCTGATCAACACCCGGGCGGTGGTCGACCACGACTGCGTGCTGGGCGACAACGTCCACGTCGCCTGCGGTGCCACGCTCAGTGGGGGCGTCAGGCTAGGGGCGGACGTGATGATCGGCACCGGAGCTAACCTGATCCAGGGGGTCGAAGTGTGTGCGGGGGCGGTGATCGGCGCCGGCGCCACCGTGGTAGGGGACGTAACGCGCCCTGGAGTGTATCTCGGGACGCCCGCGCGACGACGGCAATGAATGCGCCTGGCCGACACGCATCACCACCAGACGTCACAGCGAAAAGCGCCAGAAGGCGAAAAAATAATTAAAGCAGGTCTACGCAAAAAGCAGGTCTACGCAAACAGGGAAGGCGCTTCTGCCAAGAGGCGCAAGCAGGGGACACGAATGAGTCATTCTGAGGTTGTCGAGACCAGGAGGGTGGCATCGAGCCGCGCCGAGTCACCAGGCGTACAGGTGATCGCCGAAGCCGGCGTCAATCACAATGGGTGCCTGGATACCGCCATGGCGCTGGTGGACGCGGCACGTGAGTGCGGCGCCGATGCCGTCAAGTTTCAGTGGTTCAAGGCGGAGCAACTGGTGACCGCCGACGCCGCCCAGGCAAGCTACCAGCGAAAGGCCTGCCCGGAGGACGGCTCCCAGTACGCCATGCTCAAGCGCCTGGAGCTTGGCCTTGACGATTTTCGGCGATTGGCCCAGTACAGCCGTGACAGTGGCATCGAATTCCTGGCCAGCCCCTTCGACGAGGACAGCGTCGAGTGGCTGGCTGCGCTGGACGTCGGTTGCTTCAAGGTGGCCTCCGGGGAGTTGACCAATCTGCCGCTGCTTACACGTATCGGCGCCCAGGGCAAACCGGTGCTGTTGTCCACGGGCATGAGTTTCCTGGGGGAAATCGAAGCCGCCTTGGCGACCCTTTCGGCGGCGGGGGCCGGCGACGTTACGGTACTGCACTGCGTCAGTGAATACCCGGCGCCGGTGGATCAGATCAACCTCGCCGCCATGGATACCCTGGCCCAGGCCTTCGGATGCCCGGTCGGCTACTCCGATCATAGCGATGGCATCGATATCGCGCTGGCGGCGGTGGCGCGTGGGGCCGTGGTCATCGAGAAACACCTGACCCTGGATACCACCATGGCGGGGCCGGACCATGCTGCCTCGCTGGATCCTCAGGCCTTCCTGGCGATGGTGACCGCCATTCGTCGTATCGAGCAGGCCCTCGGCGATGGGCGCAAGCGCCCGGCGCCCTGTGAGCAGCCCCAGCGGGAGCTGGTGCGTCGCAGCGTGGTAGCCGGGCGCGATATCGACGCCGGCGAAGTGCTGGCGCAAGGCGATTTGCTGCTCAAGCGGCCTGGCAGCGGTCTGCCGGCCGCCGCACTGC
The DNA here is from genome assembly GCF_040070555.1 of Halomonas sp. H10-59. Taxonomy (NCBI): domain Bacteria; kingdom Pseudomonadati; phylum Pseudomonadota; class Gammaproteobacteria; order Oceanospirillales; family Halomonadaceae; genus Halomonas; species Halomonas sp. H10-59. Next base: position 2,855,454 of record NZ_CP098828.1, on the reverse strand, counting down.
CTCAGTTGATCGGTCGGGTGGCCAGACGCCGTATCGGTCGTGACGCCCTGCTGGACTGGGCGGACCTGACATGATGGCCTGGGCATGAGGGGGACTGGCATGACTCCGAGAAAGATCTGGGTCCTGACCAGCTCTCGAGCGGACTATGGGCTGCTCTACTGGTTGCTTCGGGAAATCAACGAAGACCCTGCGCTGGAACTGATGCTGGTGGCCAGCGGATCGCACCTGTCCACCGAGTTCGGCTCCACGGTCAGCGAGATCGAGCGCGACGGCTTTCGTCTGCATCGACGCCTCGAGATCCTGCTGGCGTCGGACTCGCGCAACGCCATGACCAAGGCCATGGGGCTGGCGCTGTTGAGCGTCGGCGATGCCCTGGTCGAGGACCGGCCCGATCTGGTGGTCCTGCTGGGCGACCGTTTCGAAATCGTGCCGGTGGCGTTGGCGGCGGTCACCCACGGTATCACCCTGGCCCACCTCCACGGGGGCGAGACCAGTCGTGGCGCCCTGGACGAGTACTATCGTCATGCGGTGACCAAGCTGGCCAACCTGCACTTTCCCGCCACCGAGGTCTACCGTCGTCGCATCCTGCAGATGGGAGAAGACCCCGGCCGCGTGTTTGTCCATGGGGCGCCGGGCATCGATCACCTGTACCGCAGCCGCACGCCGACCAGGGCGGTGCTTGCAAGGGCCCTGGACATGCCACTGGACCGACCCACCGCGCTGGTCACCTATCACCCGGTGACCGCGGGCACGGGCGAGGACGTGGAAGCGCTGATCGCGGCCTTGTCGCGTTTCGAGGATCTGGACGTGCTGGTGTGCAAGGCCAACGCCGACTGTCATGGACGCAGCATCAATGCCCGGCTGGCGCGCTGGTGTGCCGAGCGCCCCGAGGCCAGGCGTCTGGTCGACAGTCTGGGACAGCGTCTCTATCACGGCTGTCTCGAGCACATGGATGTGCTGGTGGGCAATTCCTCCAGCGGTCTGATCGAGGCGCCATCCTTCCGTCGGCCGGTGGTCAATGTCGGCAAGCGTCAGGACGGCCGCCTCAAGGCGGCAAACGTGATCAATGTCGAGGCCTCGGAAGAGGCCATCGCCAAGGGCATCGAGACCGCCCTGAGCGAGACCTTCAAGCGTTCGCTGGGCGCCCTGAGCAATCCCTATGACCCCTTCGAGGATGGAGCCGCCTCGCGGCGAATCAAGAACACCTTGAAACGGGTCAAGCTGGATGCCGGCATCCGTGAGAAGTGGTTCTTCGACATCGACGAGGTGTCCCCTCTGGGCGGCACCTCTTCTCCGACCAAAGGCCTGATGGGCTGACCTTCGTCGCTTCGATAACGACCCTAACAACCTTCAGGAAATGAAGATGACACCAGTGTCCGAGGCGGCAATGTCGGTGACGGCGGTGATACCGGCGCGGGGCGGCAGCAAGTCGGTGCCGAGAAAGAACCTGAGGCCGCTCGGCGGACGCCCGCTGCTGGTCTGGTCGATCGAGGTGGCACGGCAGGTGATGGCGATCGATCGGGTGATCGTGAGTACCGATGATGACGAGATTGCCCAGGTGGCCCGCCGGCATGGCGCCGAGGTGCATCGTCGGTCGGCGCATCTGGCCACCGACGAGGCGCTGGTGATCGACGCCATCCGCGAAGTGTTCGATGAGCTGAACCAGGGCGGCGAGGCTCCCGAGGTGATGGTGCTGCTGGAGCCCACCTGCCCCTTGCGCAGTGCCCAGGATGTGGCCGAGTGCCTGTCGCGTCTGGTGGTGCAGGGGCTGGATTCGGTGGCCACCTTCAAGGCTGCCGAGGTCAATCCTCACCGTACCTGGCGGCTGGATGCGCGGGGCCGGCCCACCGCCTTTATCGACGGCAGCGATCCCTGGCTGCCGCGACAGGCGTTACCCATGGCCTATCAGCTCAATGGTGCCGTCTATGCCTTCCGTCCCGATCGTCTTCCCGAGGATGGCAAGGCGTTGCTGTTCGGGCGCAGTGGCGCGGTGATCATGCCGGCGGAACGCTCGGTCGACATCGACCGCGAGCACGACTTCGTCATCGTCGAAAGCCTGTTGAGGAGAGCACGTTGAGGATAGCCCGTTGTACAGCCCGTTGGAGAGCCCGTTGGAGAGCCCGTTGAGCCACCCCGTCGAAGCCTTAGTGACTCCCGCATCTGCCGATGTGCGCCCGGCGATCTTGATCACCGGGGCTACCGGTGGGGTCGGCATGGCCCTGTGCCGCCACCTGAACCGCCGCTTTCGGGTGATCGCGCTGGGGCGTGACGCCAACGCCCTGGCAGAACTGGCCGCAAGCCTTCCCGGTGTCGAGGTCCACTGCCTGGATCTCGCCGGCGGTGAGATCGCAAGTGATATCGCGTCACTGATGGAGCAATGCGGCGACGTCGGCTATCTGATCAACAATGCCGGCTTCAATCGGCCTGCGCCAGTGGACGCCGACATCGAAGCCGTGCTTCGGCGCTCGCTCGAGGTCAACGCCATCGCGCCGGCCATGCTCATGGCGGCGGTGCTGCCCGGCATGCGCCGTCGTGGCTTTGGCCGCATCGTCAATATCACCTCCGGCGCACCGCTCAACTGTTTTGCCGGGCATGCCGCCTACAGCGCCTCCAAGGCGGCGCTGAATGCGCTGACGGTGACCGCCGCCAGAGAGCATCAGGACGTGGATATCAAGATCAACCTGATGAGCCCCGGCCCGGTGCGCAGCAAGATGGCCCCCGAGGCACCGATGGCGCCAGAGGTCTGTCTACCGACCCTGGACCATCTACTGGAACTGCCCGCGGATGGCGCCAGCGGGCGCTTCTTCTGGCTGGGTCACGAGATACCGCTGACGCCGTCCCTCGATGGCATCGACTGGCTGGCGGGGACCGCGCCGGCAGGTTTTGCCCGGCTTTGGCCAGAGGCAGACGAGAGCAGCGGTCTCGACAGCAGTGGCGCGGACGTAAGCAGCAGTGACAGGGCGTGCCGATGAGGCGTATTGGCATGCTGGGCATGAGTCCCGGCAACGGTCACCCGTTTTCGTTTTCCGCCATCCTCAATGGCTACCACGATGCGGCCATGGCCGAGGCGGGCTGGCCGGTGATCCATGACTATCTGGCACGGCGACATCGCTCGGAATTCGGCGTCGGTGATCTGCGTGTCACCCACGCCTGGACCCAGGATCGAGACGTCACCGAGCGGCTATGTCGCGCCTGCCATATCGACGAGGCCGTGGCCGAGCCTGGTGACATGCTGGGGCAGGTGGATGCGGTCATCATCGCCCGTGACGATCCGGCGAGCCACCGCGAACTGGCGGCACCCTTTCTCGAGGCGGGCCTGGCGGTATTCATCGACAAGCCGCTGACCCTGGATCCGCAGGATCTGGCCTATTTTTCCCCCTACCTGGCAGCAGGGCGCCTGATGTCATGTTCCGGCATGCGCTTCGCCAGCGAACTCGACGCCCTGCGTGCGGCGCCGGGGGCGCTGGGCAACTGGCGCCTGGCCAGGGGCGCCATCGTCAAGGACTGGGAGCGCTACGGGGTTCACCTGCTCGACGCCATCCTGCCGTTGACGGCGGCGACGCCGGTGTCCGTCAGAGCGCTTGGGGCAGGCCACCAGTCCTTCGCCATCACCATGAGTGACGGCAGCCTTTTGAGCATCGATGCGCTCGGCGAGGTGCCGCCGGTATTTCGTATCGAGGTGTTTGGTGATGCCGGCCAGACCAGTGCCGACATCCGCGACAACTTCGGCATGTTTCGTCGCACCCTGTGGGAGTTCTGGCGGATGCTCGAGCAGGGGCCGGATCGTCATCAATGCCAGACCACACTCGCGGTGATCAAGACGTTGATCGCCGGGCGCCTCGCGGCCGAACGGGGAGAGGAGGTACGTCTCGATGCGCTCTGACAATGAGGGTGCAGGCCTTGTACCCGCGCAGGCGTGCGCGGTATCGGCGCTGTTCGATCTGAGCGGTCGGGTAGCACTGGTCACCGGGGCCCTGGGCATCCTGGGGCGGCACTTCTGTCGAGCACTCGCCGAATGCGGCGCCTCGCTGGTGGTCGCGGATCTCGACGCTGCCGAGGCCGAGCGCTTCGCCGCCGAGCTTCAGACCGACTTCGGTCGTCCTTGCCTCGGACTTGGCTGTGACGTCAGCGACGAGGCCTCGGTCGAGGCCATGGTGGCGCATGCGGTCAAGACGCTGGGAGGCATCGACATCCTGCACAACAATGCGGCGACCAAGGCGCGAGACCTGGAGGCCTTCTTCGCCCCGGCCGAAGACTACACCCTGGCCCAGTGGCGTGACGTCATGGCGGTCAATCTCGACGGTGTCTTTCTGGTGTCGCGAGCGGTAGGCCGGCAGATGATCGAGCAGGGTCGAGGCGGCAGCATCATCCATACCGGTTCCATCTACGGCGAGATGGGCTGCGATCCGCGTATCTACGAGGGCTCGGAGTACCTGGGGGTGGCCATCAACACGCCTCCGGTCTACGCCGCCTCCAAGGCCGGGGTGTCTGGACTGGCGCGTTATCTCGCCACGCTCTGGGCAGGCCACGGTATCCGCGTCAATACCCTGGTACCGGGCGGCATCGAGAGTGGCCAGAACTCAGCCTTCGTCGAGCGCTATTCGGCCAGGGTGCCGCTGGGGCGCATGGGAACGCCGACCGATCTGGTCGGCGCGCTGATCTTTCTGGCCTCGGATGCCTCCGGCTACGTGACGGGGCAGACGCTTCACGTGGATGGTGGCTTGAGCGCCTGGTAGCACGGCGTCGATGCACGCTGCCCGATAAACGGCATCCGATGAACGGCACCCGATCAACGGCACCAGTTGAACGGCAGGGAAGGAGTTTCGCTCGATGTTGACCATCGTGATGTACCACTATGTCCGACCGCTGGCCGGGTCGCGCTATCCGCGCCTCAAGGCGCTGGAGCTTGCTGCCTTTCGCGCTCAGCTCGACCATCTCGAGCGGCACTATCGGCCGGTGACGATGGAACAGGTGATCGCCGCCTGGCGCGGCCAGCAGACATTGCCCGAGCAGGCGGTGCTGTTGAGCTTCGACGACGGCTATCGTGATCACCTCGAACATGTGCTGCCGGAGCTCGAGCGACGCGGCCTTCAGGGTAGCTTCTTTCCCTGCACCGGTACCCTGCGCGACGGCCTGATCCTCGACGTCAACAAGATCCAGTTCGTGCTGGCCAGCGTCGCTTCCACCGCAGAGTTGCTGCCGGCCTTGGCCAGGGCACTGGACAAGCGTCGCGAGCGTCATGGCCTGGGGACCTACGAGGATATCCATCGCAGGGTCTATCATCGCCTGTCGCGCCAGGGACGCTTCGATGACCCCGATACCCTGTTCTTCAAGCGCCTGCTGCAGCGGGAGTTGCCCTTCGAGGTTCGCCATGACGTCATCGATGAGCTGTTTGCGCGCTTCGTCAGCACAGACCAGCGAGCCTTCGCCGAAATGCTCTATCTGAGCGATGCCGAGGTCCGCCAGCTGCACGACGCCGGCATGCATATCGGCTGCCACGGAGATCAGCACTTCTGGTTCGACAGCCTGACGCCCGAACAACAGGGCAGGGACCTCGAGGTCAGTCTCGCTCATCTTCGAAACCTGGGGGTGCTCGGCGACGACTGGGTGATGTGCTATCCCTACGGTGGCGTCGACGAAGCGCTGCTGGGTCGTCTACGCCAGCTTGGCTGCGCCGCCGGGCTGACCGTGGCGTCGCGGCAGGCCGACCCGGCCCGGGACGACCCCTTGCTATTGCCGCGCCTGGACACCAATGATCTGCCCAGCCAGGCCGCTGCCTGCCCTGGCGACCCGGCGACCGTCCAGGTTGGATAGCTGACCACATCCTCGTCCACCTCCACGTCTTTCCCATTTGCGCCGAGCCTGGCGCGGCCCCGGCGGTTTGCCGCCAGCCTACCCACCATGCACAGGGATCTTGTCATGACAGCGTGCACGCAGAGCGCGACGACAGCGTCTGTCGCCGCCGGCGACGCCATGATGGCCATGTTGGCCGACCTCACTCCGCTGAATCGGGTGATCTGTTCGAGCGACTACGACGCCACGGTGGCCTACCTGGCCGAGCGCTGGCCGCTCAGGGAGCATCGTTTCGAGGCCTCTGACGTCCACAATGGCTGGGTGATTCCGCCGAGGTGGGACGTACTGGAGGCGGCCATCTACAAGGATGGCGAGTGTATCTATGATGGTCGCTGGCATCCCATGGCGGTGATGGCGCTGTCACTGCCGTTCCGAGGCACGGTCTCGCGAGAAGAACTCAAGTCCCACCTGCATTTTGATCACCGCTACGACGAGCGCATCCCGTTCCATTTTCGCCAGCTATTTACCAGCTGGCAGCGTGACTGGGGGTTCTGCGTGCCACGTCGTCTTGTCGAGAGTCTTGCGCCTGGTGACTACGAGGTGGTGATCGAGACCCGTGAGGCGCCGGGGTATCTGCGCTGCCTGGACTATCACCTGCCGGGTCAGCTCGAGCAGACCATCGTGCTGGGGGCCAACCTGGATCATCCTGGTGTCGCCAACGATGGTCTGTCCGGTGTGGCGGTGGGGCTCGCCGTGTTCGAGGCGCTTGCCGCGCGACCCAGGCGCTTCAGCTATCGACTGGTGCTGGCCCCCGGCATCATGGGCACCGAGTACTACCTGGGGCGGCTTCCCGCCGCAGAGCGCGCTCGACTGTTCGAGGGTGTGATGCTCGAGATGCTGGGCTCGCCCACCATACTCAATCTGCAGCGCTCACGAGGTGCCGGATCGAACATCGAGCAGGCGTTGTCGCGCGTGCTCAGCGAGGGTGGGCACGCCTACCGCGAGGGCGCCTTCGAGAGCCTGCTGCTCAACGACGAGTACCTGTGGGAAGCCTACGGCATCCCCATGGCCTCGCTATCGCGCTATCCCTATCCCGAGTATCACACCGACGCCGATAACCTTGGCTTGATGTCGCCGCAGCGCCTGCTCGAGGCGCGTGACGTGGTGCTCGCCGCCATCGACGATATCGAGTCCTCGCCGCTGATCAAGAAGCGCTTCGAGGGCAACGTCTGCCTGTCGCACCCCCGCCATGACCTCTATGTGGATCCTGGCCAGGTCGCCTTCGGCGACGTGCCGGACGAGTCACGCCGGCGCATGCGTTTGTTGATGGACTCCATCCCGACCCTGACGCGCCCGACCACCGTGCGCCAGCTGGCCAGGGAGGTCGGCCTCGAGGAGAGCGTGGTCCACGACTATCTCAAGCGCTGGCGCGATTGTGGTCTGGTGGAGCTGGTATGAATCGGGCGAGGGAGGAGGTGAGTGGCGAGCGCGCGCATCCGTCGGGTGGGGCAGGAACACCGCTTCAGGAAGGGATCGACACAGGGGGGGCAGTGCCGGCGACGAGCACGCAGGCGTCGTTTGGCCGAAGCGTCTTTATCTGCTGCAAGCCGCTGCAGTTTCTGACCTGTGCCTCGATCGTTCGTCACTATCGAATCGAGCAGGCGCTGGTGCTGCTGGTGGCCGAAAGCATCGCCGAGTATGACGCCTTCTACGCCTTTGTCGAAGCGAGCCACCATCGATCTCTATTTGACGAGATACGCCGCGTGCCGACCCAGGCCGCGGCACGCGAGGCGCTGGGCGCCTTGCACTACGACAGTCTGTTCATCGACAACGATCGCACCAGCAAGTACCTGCTGCTGGCGCCGCTGAAGACAGGCTGTCTGTGCCTTTACGAGGAGGGGGTCAGCACCTACTTCAGCTCCTATCTCTACGAGATGCCTCTGTCCAGGCGGTTGAAGTGGAGCCTGGTGGCCCTGGTGCGCGGTTGCGGACTGCGTTTCGGAGGCGGCCGCAGGACCGACCTGGTGTTCGTTTCGCGGCCGCGGACCTACGCCCGATTGAATCCACGCCTGGCTCACAAGGCGCGCTATTGCCCGGGGCTCGTCGGCGAGCTGGAGCAAGGCTGGGAGGACTGGCAGGCACTGCTGTCGCCCTGGCTCGACCGGCTGACGTCGGCAACGCCGGCGCTGGTACTGGGTACCTGGGGGGGCGGCGATATCTCCGCCGAGAGGCTTGCCGAGCTCAAGCGACGTCATCCCCTGTTGCTGTTCAAGCCCCATCCCCACGACGGCTGCGCCTGGCTCGATGCTGATATCCAGGTGCTGGAGCAGCCGTGGATTCCCGCCGAGGTGTGGATTCGTCTACTGGCTAGCCGGGTCGACGAACTGGTGGTGTATCACTATTCCTCGTCTTCTGAGCTCTACTGCCTGGATCTGCTCGACAGGGTGACCTTCGTCGACCTCAAGGGCGACGTTCATATCCGACGAGTCTGCGATCTGGCCGTGGGCGATCCCGGTCACGACGACATCGACCATGTGGCGATTGCCTGAGAAGGACGCTGTCCGTCCAGCGCCTGGCCCCCGTGGTAGTCGAACGGCATGCCTGCACGTCAAATGAGTGAGCTTACCGCCGATGGTTCCCATCCCTTATGTCACTTCCGCCTGGGACGTGTACTCCGCCCTGGCGGTGTTCGTGCTCGGTCTGTGGCTTGCCAGAGCGGTGGGGCGAGCCTTCGGGCTGTCTTACATGCTGTGTCTGCCGCTCTATCTCTGGCACACGGCCTTCTGCGTGCTCTACGCCTGGTTCGTCAACGGCGACGGCGGAGATTCCTTGATGTACTACCGGGCGTCGTTGAACGACGGCGTCGAGTTCTCCTTTGGCACCGCCGGGGTGATCGTGTTCACCTCGCTGTTCACCCAGGGGCTGGGGCTGTCGTTTCTGGGGACCTTTCTGGTGTTCAATCTGGCCGGCTATGTCGGGCTGCTGGCCTTCGCCGGCAGTCTCCATCAGGCCATTGCCGAGCGTGCCCTGGGTATTCGTCTGCTGGCGCTGGCCGTACTCTTTCTGCCCTCGATGCACTACTGGGGCTCCGCCATCGGCAAGGATGCGCTGTCGTTTCTGTCCATGGGGCTTTCGCTGTGGGCGGCGCTTGATCTCAGACGCCGTCACCTGCTGATGGTGGTGGCGGTCATGATCATGCTGGTGGTGCGACCGCACATGGCCGGTATACAGCTGATCGCCTTGGCGGCTGCCTTCTGTCTGCAGCCCGGCGTCGTGCTGTGGCAGCGGCTTTTGCTGGGGACTGCGGCGCTTGCCGGGGCGGCGATCATCGTACCCCTGGCGCTGGATTACGCCGGGGTCGGCAGCGGCTCCGATGCCGATCAGGTGATGAGTTACATCGAATTGCGGCAGAGCTACAACCAGACCGGCGGCGGTGCGGTGGACATCGCCTCCATGAGTCTGCCGATGCAGCTTTTCACCTATATGTTTAGGCCTCTGCCCATGGAAGCCAGCAGTGTGTTCCAGCTGGCGTCCTCGGTGGATAACGTCATCCTGCTGTATCTGATGGTGGTCGGTGGCATCGCCGCCATCACCGGGCGCAATGCGCCTCCCGCCAATCGACTGTTTCTGTGGTTTTACCTGCTGCTGGCCTGGACCATCCTGGCGATGACCACTGCCAATCTGGGCATCGCTGCGCGTCAGAAGTGGATGTTTACCCCGGTGCTTATCTATCTGTTGATGTCCGTCATGGGGCGCCCGCGCCAGACAGCCACCGACACCGAATCGTCCGGGGGCTCTACGCCGTCTGTCGAAAGCACGCCAAATGGAGTGGCGAGATGATCAAGCGACTGTTGATGGTAGCGAGCTACCCCGAGTCCATCGTCGGGTTTCGCGGTGAGCTGATCAGGGAGATGGTCGCTCGCGGAATCGAGGTCCATGTCGCCGCGCCCGTGGGGGGCAGGGGCGCTACCGGTGACGCCGGCGGTGAGGGTGACGCCGAGCGTTCGGCTGCTTCGTCGCGTCTTAAAGCCAGTCTCGAGGCCCTCGGCGCGACGCTGCACGATATCCCGCTTTCGCGCACCGGCATGAATCCGCTGGCCGATCTGAAGACCCTGGTGGCTCTGATGAAATTGATGCTGCGGGTACGCCCCGATGGGCTTTTTGCCTACACGATCAAGCCGGTGGTCTACGGGGCACTGGCTGCCTGGGTGTTGGGGGTGCGCCAGCGCACCCTGCTGGTCACCGGGCTGGGGTATGCCTTTACCGGCACCCAGGAGGGCACTCAGGGTGGCGCCCAGGGTGGCAACAAGCGCCGCTTGATCAAGGCGCTGGTGCGGCGGTTGTACCGCGTTGCTCTGGGGCGGGCTCATATGGTGCTGTTCCAGAACCCGGATGATCGTCGCCTGTTCATCGAGGAGGGGATTCTCCTTGATACCACGGCGTCCCGGGTGATCAACGGTTCCGGAGTGGATCTGGCGCATTTTTCGCCGGTGGCTCCAGCGACCGAGCCGGTCAGCTTCCTGCTGATCGCTCGGTTGCTGGGTGACAAGGGGGTGCGCGAGTACGCCGAGGCGGCGACGCGTATCCGCCAGCGCCATCCCCAGGTGCGCTTTCGCCTGGCGGGTTGGCTGGACGACAACCCCGACAGCATCGCGGCGCACGAGCTTCAGACGTGGATCGATGACGGCGCCATCGAGTACCTCGGTCGACTCGATGATGTCCGTCCGGCCATCGCCGAATGCAGCGTCTATGTGCTGCCGTCCTATCGCGAGGGGACCCCGAGAACGGTGCTCGAGGCCATGGCCCTGGGGCGTGCGGTTGTGACCACCGACGCGCCGGGATGCCGCGAGACCGTCGCGCCCGGGGTCAACGGTTATCTGGTGGAGGTGAAAGACGTCGACGCCCTGTGCCTGGCGTTGCAACGCTATCTGGAAACGCCGGCGCTGATCGTCCAGCACGGCCAGGCCTCCCGCGCTCGCGCCGAGGAGCGCTACGACGTGCACCGCGTCAATCACAGCATCCTCGACGCCATGGGGGTCGAGACGGCGTCGTCCTGCCCGGCAGGGCTCGACCCCAGCGTGGTGAGATGATGATGGCCAAGCGTTGTCTGGATGTGCTGGTGGCCGCCTCGTTGCTGGTCCTGCTATTCCCCTTGATGCTCGGCATCTGGGGACTCGTCCGGCTGAGGCTTGGCAAGCCGGCCTTCTTCTTTCAGTGGCGCCCTGGGCTGCACGGCCGTCCCTACCGCTTGATCAAGTTCAGGACCCTCGCCCAGCGCTGTGACGAGCAGGGACGCACGCTGCCCGACGAGCAGCGCATGACGACGCTCGGGGGTTGGCTGCGGGCGTCCAGCCTGGACGAGCTGCCCGAGCTCTGGAACGTGCTGAAAGGCGAGATGAGTCTGGTCGGGCCACGCCCGCTGCTGATGGAGTACCTGCCGCTGTATGACCGGGACCAGGCCCGTCGCCACGAGGTGCGACCGGGGATTACGGGATGGGCTCAGGTCAACGGCAGGAATGCGCTTTCCTGGCGCGAGCGCTTCCAGCTTGACGTCTGGTACGTGGACCACCACAGCCTGGCGCTCGATATCCGGATACTGGCCATGACGGTCGTCAAGGTGCTGCGCCGCGAGGGTATCAGTGGCCAAGGAAGCGTCACCATGAAGCCCTTTCGAGGCAATGAATGACGCCCCGGGATACCGACTCGGTGGCCGCGGTCTTGCCGCAACGGGGCTGGCTGACAGCGCTCAGACGTCATCGCTTGCTGTCCCAGGTGTTGCTGGTAGCCGGTGGCACGGCGGGGGCACAGGCGCTGAGTCTGGCCTTTGCGCCACTCATCACCCGTCTGTTCAGCCCTGACGCCTTCGGCCTGGCCGGTTCCTTCAGCGCCCTGGTCAGTGTCGTTGCGCCGCTGGCGGCCCTGACCTACCCGGTCGCCATGGTGTTGCCGCCGCGCGACGAAGACGCCCGGGGGCTGGCCCGACTCAGCATGGGGTTGGCGGTGCTGCTGGCGCTGGCCGCCGTGGCGGCGCTCACTGTGCTGCAACCACTGCTGGATCGGCATCTCGATCCGAGGCTTGCCGCCATGCTGATCTGGCTGCTGCCTGTGGCCATGCTGCTGGCGGCCATGCAACAGGTCATGCAGCAGTGGCTGATTCGGCGTCAGCGATTCGGGGTGACGGCCAAGGTGGCGATGATCCATGCCCTGGTCCTCAACCTGGCCAAGGCGACCGGCGGAGTGCTGCATCCGGTCGGGGTGACGCTGGTGCTTGTCACCGCCGCCGCCAGTGGGCTTAACGCCTTGCTGCTGTGGTGGGCAGACCGGCGACTCGGTGATGGTCTGGTCGGCGGGGGCCGAGGCGCCCCATGGCGGGAACTGGCGCGTCGCCACCGTGACTTTCCCTTGTATCGCGCACCCCAGGTGACGCTCAACGCCTTGTCGCAGTCGTTGCCGGTGTTGTTGCTGGCGGGATTCTTCGGTACCGCAGCCGCTGGGCACTACAGCCTGGCGGCCTCGGTACTGGCCGCGCCCATGGTGCTGCTGGCGAAGTCGGTCAACGACGTCTTCTATCCCCATGTGGCCTCGGCGGTCAACCGCGGCGAGCCGATTACTGCGTCACTGGCGAAGACCACCCTGGTGATGGCGGCGGTGGGGCTCGTCCCCTTTGGTGCCATGGTGGTGCTGGGGCCCTGGCTGTTTGCTCTGCTGTTCGGTGACCCCTGGTGGCAGGCGGGCGAGTACGCACGCTGGATGGCGGTCTGGCTGTACTTTGCCTTTCTCAACAAGCCCAGTGTGGCCTCCATCGCCAGTCTGGGCCTGCAGCGTGGTTTTCTGATCTACGAGGTACTCAGCGTGCTCGGCCGTGTGGCCGCGCTGTATGTGGGGTTTCGGGTGTATCACAGCGATCTCGTTGCGGTGGTGGCCTTCTCTCTGGTCGGCGCCATGCTCAATCTGGCGCTGGTCGGTGTGACCCTGTTGCGGGCAAGACGGCGTGACCAGGGATTGATCAAGACGTGAGAGCGCTTCTGTGCAAGGGATTATCGTATGACAGGATTTCAGCGAGCCTTCGACAGGACGGAGAAGCTGGGGTGGCGATGCGCTCTGGGGGTGGTCGACCGCCTGTCGCCGCGTCTGGCGACAAGGCTGGTGCACCGGCGAGAGTACGGGCAGCGACTCGAACTCGACGATCCCAGGGATTTCAATGACAAGCTGCAGTGGCTCAAGCTTTACGGTGATCGTCGAGGGCTTTCGCGCTGCGCCGACAAGTACGCCGTCCGACAGTTCGCCGCCGAGCGAGGCTGCGCCGTTGCCCTCAGTCGACTGATCGGCCTCTACGAAAGTGTCGATGCGATCGTCTGGGAGGAACTGCCGGCGCGCTTCGCGCTGAAGTGTACCCACGGTTGCGGCTACAACGTGATCATCGACGACAAGCGCAAGGCGGACGAGCGAGCGGTCAAGCGACGGCTGCAGCGTTGGCTGAAGGAGCGCTACGCCCGACGCTATCTGGAGTATCACTACGACGCCATTCCCCCGAGAGTGCTGGCCGAGGAGTACATCGAGACCGCTACCGGGGGAGTGCCCGTGGACTACAAGGTCTACTGCTTTCATGGCCGCCCTTGCGTGGTGCTGGTATGCACCGACAGGGGAGGCGACATGCGTTTCGACTTCCATGATCCGGCTTGGCAACGGCTCGAGCTGAATGACCGGCAGCATCAGAGCGCCGCTGGCGTGGCCCGTCCTCGAGCGCTCGACGAGATGCTCGAACTGGCCGAGCGGCTGTCGCGGGGTTTTGTCTTCGTCCGGGTCGACTTCTATGAGCGGCAAGGGCGGGCGGTGCTCGGTGAGATGACGTTCACACCCGGGGCGAACGTATCACGGCGCTACAACGCCTACGGACAGCGCTACCTGGGCGACCTGATCGATCTGACGCAGGTGGGCCGGCGCTGCCGACACGACCGCGAAGTAACGGCAGGGCGGTCATTGAGCTTCAACGGAACCGTGCAAGGAGCGGACAATGGCGGTCATGAATGAGTGGATGGGCGCGGCCAAGTCCCGCCTGTGGACGTTGGGGATGTTGGGGCTGGATGCCTTCTCCAACGAGCAGGCGACGCGACTGATGCACCAACGCAAGACCCGGCGTCGCCTTGACCTTCGAACCCCCAGGCGCTTCGACGAGAAGCTTCAGTGGCTCAAGCTGTTTCATCGTGACCCGCTGATGGCCAGGTGCGCCGACAAGCTCGGGCTGCACGATTACGCGAGCTCAAGAGGCCAGGGTGCGATTCTCAATGATCTGCTGGGTGTATATCGCAGTGTCGACGAGATCGACTGGGAAGCCCTGCCAGACGCCTTCGTGCTGAAGTGCAATCACGGCTGCGGCTACAACATCCTGGTGCACGACAAGTCGACCCTGGAAAGGCGCAAGGCCAGCCAGGATCTGTCGCGCTGGATGACCGAACGCTATGGGCGTCGCAAGCTCGAGTATCACTACGATCAGATCGTGCCGCGGATCTTTGCCGAGCGCATGCTGGACAGCGGCGGGAGGGACGCGCCCCTGGACTACAAGGTCTACTGCTTCAACGGCGAGCCGTTGGTGGTGCTGCTGTGCGCCGCGGACAAGGGGCAGACTCGCTACGCCTATTTCGATCGAGACTGGGGGCCGCTTGAGCTGATGGCTGCCAAGGTGCCGATCATCACCGATACCGCCGATCTGGCCCGTCCAGCTTGTCTTGAACCACTGCTCGAGTCCGCCCGCGCCTTGGCCGAGCCTTTTGCGTTCGTGCGTGTGGACTTCTACATCGAGCACGGCCGTCCCGTTCTCGGTGAGATGACCTTTACGCCCTCGGCCAACATGGACAATGGCTACAGCGATGAAGGGCTCGATTATCTTGGCTCGCTGCTTCGGCTTCCGGAGGAGCGCTCATCAAGGCGATCCGACGGTGGCAAGGTCGCGGCTCCCAGGTAAGTCAGGGCCGAACCGTCAGGAGGGAAACCTATGCAGGTCTCGGTGGTGATACCGACCTACAATAGCGCCGCTTTCGTCGAGCGAGCCCTGCTGTCCGTGGTAAGCCAGACCGAAGGGTTGAGCCACGAGATCCTGCTGGTGGACGACTGTTCGGATGATCGTGAGGCGCTCTCGCGGCTGGTGCAGCGATACGAAGCCGTCAGGCTGATCGAGAAGCCTGCCAGGTCCAACGCCGCCGTGTCCCGCAACCGGGGACTCGAGGAGAGCCGTGGGGCTTTCGTCTTCTTTCTGGACTCCGATGATGCCCTGGCGCCAGGGGCACTCAAGCGCCGCATGGCCATGCACCGCGATAGCGGCGCCGGCGTCATCTTTGGCAACTATCTCGCGCGCCTCGCCGACGCCTCCCGCCTGAGCGCGTCGCGACTTCCGGCCTACCGCGGCGGCGACATGCGTCACTATCTGTTCGTGGAGCGTGGAGACGTGCGTTCTTCCACCCTGTCGCTGTGCAAGGCCTTTTGGCAGGGGACGCGCTTCGATGACGCGACGCGCAAGCATCAGGACTGGGTCTTCGCCATTCGCGCCTTTCACCAGGGCGAGCGTCTACTGTTCGACCCGCAGCCGACCGCAGTCATGGACGTGACGCGCCAGGGCCGCATGAGCTCCAGCGCCAATCTGGATGCCAGTCGTTACGTGGTCAAGCGCTACCTGTGTCAGGACCATCATCGCAACGCCTTTTCCCGACGCCAGTGGTTGTCCAGCCTGAGCAGACGAGACCTTACCGCCTGCCGCTTTCAGGTGGAGATATTCACCCCTGGAAACTGGCGCGAGCGGCGGGATCTCGCGCTATTTCGATTGGCCAGTCACCCAGTGCTGATCGGAGCTGCCTCCGCGCTGTTGACGTTGGCGCTCAGGTTGCGACGCCTGGGCTCCCGATCGGGCGCGATGCAGCGTTAAGTCTCCCCTGAGACGCCATCGTGCTCGTTCAAGCCCGCCCGACCATTGGTCATGCTCGAACGAAGAGCAAAGGAAAAGGACGCCATGCAAAGCCCTGTTCGCAGCCCTGTTCGAAGCGCTATTCGAAGCCCTGTGCAAAAGATTGCCTTGTTTCTGCCGTCGCTGCGGGGCGGCGGCGCGGAGCGGGTCATGGTGCTGCTCGCCAATGGCTTCGTCGCGGCCGGTCATGAGGTCGACCTGGTGACCGCCAGCGACGAGAACGTCTACCAGGCGGAAATCGCCCCCGGCATCCGCCACTTCAGCCTGGGCGCCTCCAGGGTCGCCAGCAGTCTGCCTGCGCTGGTGCGCTATCTGAAGCGCGAACGGCCCGCTGCCCTGTTGTCGGCGATGGGCCACGCCAACGTGGTGGCGGTGGCGGCGCGGGCGCTGGCCCGCCTCGACTGTCGACTGGTGGTGACCGAGCACACCAATTACTTTGCAGTGACCGCCAGAAACACCGGCTTCAATGCCCGGGTGATGCGGCGGCTGATGCGCCATGCCTATCTGCGAGCCGACGCCGTGGTGGCGGTCTCCCAAGGTGTCGCCGATGACCTGGCCAGAGGCCTGGCGCTGGACCCTTCTCGGATCGAGGTCATCTTCAATCCCATCGTCGACAAGCGGCTGGTGCAGCTCGCCGAGTCGTCGGTGGAGGATATCGGCGAAGTCGGCATCGTCGCGGTGGGACGCTTGATCGAGCAGAAGGGGTTCGACGTGCTGATCGACGCTCTGGCACGACTGCGTCAGCGCCATGAGCACCGAGAGGTGCGACTGACGATTCTCGGCGAAGGACCGCTGCGAGACACGCTGCTTGACCAGGCGCATCGCCTCGGGGTGGCCGACGCCGTATCGCTGCCCGGGTTCGTCGACAATCCTTTTGTGTATATGCGCAAGGCCCGGGTCTTCGCGTTGTCGTCCTACGCCGAGGGGTTGCCTAGCGTGCTGATCCAGGCGATGGCCTGCGGCACCCCGGTGGTAGCGACTGACTGCCCCTCGGGCCCTCAGGAAATTCTCGAGGGCGGGCGCTGGGGGCGGCTGATTCCCATGGGCGACAGCGAAGCGCTTGCAGACGCGCTCGACGAAGTGCTGGCGCGTGACGAGCATCCACCGGTTCACCAGCGCGCCGCCGATTTTGGCGCCGAACTGGCCGTCGAGCGCTACCTTGTTCGCCTGAACAGCGGCGTATCGTCGATGGCGTCGCAGGGCTGAGTTCTGGTGCGCCTGCGCAAGGCTCTGTGCTCGGGCCATCCGCGGCAAATCTCGGCCACCGCCATTTCCGTGGCACCTCTGCGTTTTCCCTGAGCGACTGCGTTGTTGTCGCTTTCTTGCCCATCACAGGATGTGTCTGCCCATGTCTGTGCGCGTACTTCATGTCATCACCGGACTCGGTACCGGTGGCGCGGAGCGAAATCTCTACAATCTGCTGGCCGCAGGCGTCAGTGCCCCGGACGAGGTCGCAGTGATCGCCCTGATGGACGAGGGTAGCTACGGGCCACGTATTCGCGAGCTGGGCATCGAGGTCCATGCCCTTGGCATGCGCCAGGGAATTCCCGCGCCCTGGACCCTGCCTCGTCTGGGTGCTCTGGTGCGACGTTTCGCCCCTGACGTCATTCAGGGCTGGATGTACCACGGCAACCTCATGGCCAGCATGGCGGCTCGCCTGTGCCGCCAGCGGCCGGCGGTGAGCTGGAACGTGCGCCAGTGCCTGTACCAGATCGAGCGCCACAAACCATTGACCCGGTGGGCCATTCGCGCCAACCGACGGCTCTCGGGCGGGCCCGGGGCGATCGTCTTCAATAGTCGCCTGTCTCGGCGGCAACATCGCGACTTCGGCTTCCGCGATGACGCAGCACTGGTCATTCCCAACGGCTTCGATACCGCCGCCGTGGCGCCGGATTCGGACAGCCGGCAACACGTGCGGAAGCGTCTGGGCTTTAACGATGAACAATGGGTGGTGGGGCATGTGGCCCGATGCCACCCGATCAAGGATCATCCCAATCTGTTGCGGGCCTGCGTCACCGTCGCCGAACAAATGCCTCAGGCGCGCTTTCTGGTGGTCGGTCGTGGCGTCGATTTCGATGCGCCGGAGCTGGCGGGCATCGTGCCGGACGAGTACCGCTCGCGCTTCTTGCTGACGGGTGAGCGAGACGACGTGGGCGAGCTGATGCAGGCGATGGATGTGTTCTGTCAGAGTTCATGGCTCGAGGCCTTCCCCAATGCCCTTGCGGAGGCCATGGCCTGCGAACTGAGCTGTGTGGCGACCGACGTCGGTGACAGCGACTACATCCTCGGTACCAGCGGACGCATCGTGCCACCACGAGATAGCCAGGCCCTCGCCCGGGCCTTGCTCGAAGCCTTGAACGAACCTGCCGACAGGCGCCGGGAACGGGGACGAGAGGCAAGAGAGCGCATCGTGAGCGAGTTCGGTCTTGCTCAGGTGGTTGAGCAGTATCGTCAGTTGTACCAGCGGATCGGCCTTCCGGCGCAGGTTGGTAGTCTGCCGTCTGCACCGTCCTCTGAAGCATCGTCCGAACCAGTTTCCGAAACAGCTTCTGAAGCATCGACTCGACCATGAGTCACGCCACGTGCGCTGAGTGGGAGCGAGTTTACGATAGCGTCCCATCTCCTTAGGCTCTGTCCGAAAAGTCGGCGAGCGAAGGTTAGACAAGGCAAAAATCGGTGAGACAGCGCAGTTTACAGGGTGTAAATGAGCATGTTGATCCGATTTTTAACGCCGTATTACCGAGCGTAGGCACTTTTCAGACAAGCCCTAGCCGGTGGTACCCCGACAAGACCTCCGTAGAGAAAAGCCCCTATGCTCAATGGCCCCTTCGCACCCTGGCCCTGCTTCGATGAAGGCGACGCCGAGGCGGTATCGCGCGTGCTGCTGAGTCAACGCGTCAACTACTGGACCGGCGACGAGGGCCGCGAGTTCGAGCGCGAATTCGCCGCCTGGACAGGCGCCCACCACGCTGTCGCCGTAGCCAACGGCACCCTGGCGCTGGATCTGGCGCTTCATGCCCTGGATATCGGACCAGGGCACGAGGTGATCGTGACCCCCAGGACCTTCCTGGCGTCGGTGTCGGCCATCGTCAATGCGGGCGCTACCCCGGTGTTTGCCGACATCGAGCGTGACTCTCAGAACCTGTCGGTCGCCAGCGTCGAGGAGTGCCTGAGCCCACGCACCCGCGCCATCGTCGCCGTCCATCTGGCGGGCTGGCCCTGTGACATGGATGCCCTCGGTGAACTGGCGCAGACCTTTGGTCTTTCGATCATCGAGGACTGCGCCCAGGCACACGGTGCGCGCTATCGTGGCCGCAGCGTCGGCACCTTCGGTGATGTGGCGGCCTGGTCATTCTGTCAGGACAAGATCATGACCACCGGCGGGGAAGGGGGCATGGTCACCACCGACGACCCTGGGCTGCACCGGCGTATGTGGGCCTACAAGGACCACGGCAAGAGCTGGGAAGCGGTCCATGAGCGGGCCCACCCGCCGGGGTTCCGCTGGCTGCACGATAGTTTCGGTACCAATTGGCGGATGACCGAGATGCAGGCGGTGCTGGGAAGACGCCAGCTCGCGCGCATGGCTCAGTGGAGTCAGCGCCGCCGCGCCAATCTTTACGCCATTCTCGACGCCGCAGATCGCTGTCCGGGACTGCGGGCTCCGCGTCCGCCCGAACACATCGTCCATGCCGGCTACAAGGCCTATGTGTTTGTCCGTCCCGAACGCCTGGCCGAGGGCTGGAGCCGCGACGCCATCATGCAGTGTCTCAATGCCCAGGGGGTGCCCTGTTTCAGTGGCAGCTGCTCCGAGGTCTACCGGGAACGCGCCTTCGACAACACTCCCTGGCGCCCGTCGCGGCCGTTGCCGGTGGCCAGGGAACTGGGAGAGACCAGCCTGATGCTGCTGATCCATCCGACCCTGACCGAGGAACAGATGGACAAGACCTGTCGGGTGCTCGAGGAGGTCATGGCGCGGGCAACGCAGCCTGCACTCTGTCCCGAGTGACGTTGTCGCTGTGGGGCTGTCGACGTCAGTCTGTTGAGCCTGTTGAGCGTGGCCGCGGCTACGCCTCTGGAAAAACCGCAATGGGCAGGGCCTTCGGGTCCTGCCCATTGCGTTTCTGGGGCACCAATTTCGCTGTCTGCCGGGCACCTATTGCGCCTGCACCGCCGCAGCGATTGGCCAGGCGGCAGCGGAAGGAAGGAAGGAAGGGAGGGAGGCAAGGCGATGGCCGCTGTGGATGCCCCCAGGCGTAGTGACAAAGGCTAGAGGCGCAGATCCGCCGCGCCCTTGGGCAGCAGATACTTGAGGTCATACAGCACGTGTTCCGGCTTGCCCCAGCCGCGGATTCGCTCGACCCCGATATCACGGAATTCGTGGTGAGCGACGGCGATGATGACGGCGTCGTAGGCGCCGGGTTCCGGTTCATCGACAGGGCGAAGGCCAAAGGCGGCCACCGCCTCGTCACGGTCCACGTGGGGGTCGAGCACGTCCACCGCCACGTTGAACTCGCGCAGCTCGTCGATGATATCGATGACACGGGTATTGCGCAGGTCCGGGCAGTTCTCCTTGAACGTCAGGCCCATGATCAGTACCCGGGCATCCTGCACATGGATGCGTCGCTTGGCCAGGCACTTGATCAACTGATTGGCCACGTAGGCGCCCATGCCGTCATTGATACGGCGGCCGGACAGGATGACCTCGGGATGGTAGCCAACCTGCTGCGCCTTGTGGGTCAGATAGTAGGGGTCCACACCGATGCAGTGCCCGCCCACCAGGCCAGGACGGAAGGGCAAGAAGTTCCATTTGGTGCCGGCGGCTTCCAGCACCTCTTCGGTGTCGATGCCCAGACGCTCGAAGATGATGGACAGCTCGTTGATCAAGGCGATGTTGACGTCGCGTTGGGTGTTCTCGATGACCTTGGCGGCCTCGGCCACGGTTATCGAGCTGGCCCGGAAGGTGCCGGCGGTGATGACCGAGGCGTAGAGCTCATCGACGAAGTCGGCGCTGGCCGGCGTTGAGCCGGAGGTCACCTTGCGGATGTTGGTGACCCGATGCTCGCGATCACCGGGATTGATGCGCTCCGGGCTGTAGCCGGCGAAGAAGTCGCGGTTGTAGCGCAACCCGGACAGCTTCTCGATGACCGGGATGCACTCGTCTTCGGTGGCGCCGGGGTAGACCGTCGACTCGAAGATCACGATATCACCCTTGGCAATCACCCTGCCCACCGTGGCACTGGCCCCCAGCAACGGTGTCAGGTCGGGATTGTGCTGGGCGTCGATCGGGGTAGGGACCGTGACGATGTAGACATTGGCGTCGGCCAGCCTGGCCGGCTGATAGGTGAAACTCAGCAGCGGCGCCAGGTTCAGCTCGCCTGGTGTCACTTCTCGTGTGGTATCGATACCGTCGTGCAACTGAGCGATACGCTCGGCACTGATATCGAAGCCCAGAGTGGGGTAGCGCTTGCCGAATTCGACCGCCAGCGGCAGGCCGACATAGCCAAGCCCGATGACCGCGATGCGTGCCTTGTCCAGCGTCAGTGAATGTTCCATGGGGGCCTCGTGTCAGCAGAACCTGGGGGATCGGCGCTAGAGTGGCTTTGCCGCAAGCGCAAGGGGTGCGGGGCTGGGGTCTGCGGCGCCAGCGAGTCGTCGTGTCGGTGAGGACGGCTGGGCCATGTGCTGGCGCCAGACAAGATCGGCGATACCCCCAGTGGGGCTGTAACCGGTAGGCGGCAGGCGCAGCAGTTCCCTCACGCGCTCGAGTTCAGCGCTGTCCAGTGCCGAGCGCAGCTGCTCCAGATAGGGGGCCAGTTGCGACCAGGACCAGTAGCCTTCGTTGGCGGTCATGATCCGAGGGTGCTCCGAGGGCTGGTCGTTCTGCCCGATCAGCAACTCCTCGTAGAGCTTTTCGCCGGGACGTAGTTGGGTGAAGACGATGTCGATCTCGCCATGGGGGTTGTCGGCCGTGCGAGGCTCCAGTCCCGACAGCCGAATCATCTGCCTGGCGAGATCGAGAATCTTCACCGGTTGCCCCATGTCCAGCACGAACACGTCTCCCCCCTGGCCCATGGCGCCCGCCTGGATGACCAGTTGCGCCGCCTCCGGGATGGTCATGAAGTAGCGGGTGATCTCGGGATGGGTCACGGTGACCGGGCCACCTTGTTGAATCTGGCGCCGGAACAGGGGAATCACCGAGCCGGAAGAACCCAGCACGTTGCCGAAGCGCACCATGCAGAAGCGGGTAGTCGACGATTGCTCTGCCAGCGCCTGACAGACCAGCTCGGCGAGGCGCTTGCTGGTGCCCATGACGTTGGTGGGGCGCACCGCCTTGTCGCTGGAAATCAGCACAAAGGTCGATACCCCACTGTCGATGGCCGCTCGCGCAGCGGCCAGGGTGCCAAAGGTATTGTTCTTGAGGCTTTCGACCATGTTGTGCTCGACCATGGGCACATGCTTGTAGGCGGCGGCATGGTAGATGGTGTCCACCTTGAAGCCCTGCAGGATGATGCGAAGACGCTTCTGATCCTGGATCGTGCCGAGAAATGGCTTCAGCTCAACAGCAAGGCTCAGGCTGTCCAGGAACCCCAGAAGCTCCTGTTCGATCTGGTACAGCGAGTACTCGCAGCTATCGAAGAGCAGCAGTTGGCGTGGGCGTTGAGCCAGTATCTGTCGGCACAATTCCGACCCGATCGAGCCGCCAGCACCGGTCACCATGACCACCTGGTCGCGGATATTGGCGTCCATCAGATCCTGTCGCGGGGGGACCGGGTCACGGCCCAGCAGTTCTTCGACACTGACGTCACGAATATCTTCGATCTTCGCTCTGCCCTGCACCACATCATCCAGGCGTGGAATGGTCTGGATCGTGATATTGAGGGGTTCCAGTGATGCCACTATCTCCTGGCGACGTCTGCGTCTGGCACTGGGAATGGCGAGCAGGATCTTTTCGATGTTGAGGCGCTCGACCAGCTCCGCAATATGACGAGGAGAGTGGACCTCGAGACCTTCGACATGGGTGCCCTCCATGCCGCGCCAGTCATCGACGAAGGCCACCGGAAGGTAGTCACTTCCCTGACGAAGAGAGGCCACCAGCTTGCAGCCTGCAGAGCCCGCACCATAGATAAGCACCCTGGGCTTGTCCTTCATCAGACGATGCTGGTAGAGGCTTCTCAGCGCAAAACGGGTGCCGCCGGTCAGCAGCAGACTGAGCAGGAAATAGTCGAAAAGGACGCCTGCAGGAAGCGGGGTGAATATCGCGCGGCCAAGCAGGTCAAGCACCAGCGTCGAGGTAGCGACGCCAATGAACAGGGTCACGATAGCGCGGCTTCCGACGTATCTGAGTACAGCGCGATAGAGGCCTAGCTTGATAAAGACGACCAGGGAAATCGCCGTGACAAGTACATTCAAGGCGTAGGCGGAAGGGGCGCGCACAAAGGCGCCAAAAAGCCCGTTGATGGCCATGGATACGACGAGGCTGGTCTCGATAAGCATGATATCGGCGACGAGCTGAAATATCCTTTTCTTGCGACGAGGGAGTCGCAAGGCGGCTTCGATAAAGTTGCCCATGGTAGGGATCCCCTGCTTGGAAAATCGTCCATATTTTAGGATTTTGTTTGGACGACTGTGCTGTTTCCTCGTTGTCTGGATTGGCTTTACGACGTGCTATTCCTTTCCTGCATCATATCTGCATTGAAATATTTCACCAGCGTCAAAAAACTCCCATTGGTTGATGGTTTTGATAATTGGTCAGAGAGATTTAGAGAAGTCATTTCCATGCGTGAAATTAGTGGTGTACCTATGATGTGAGGGTATGAAACGAGTCACGTCATGGCGGCGAAATTTTTAGATGCCCAAGGGAAATGTGCTCCTCCTCCATTGAAGTCAATGCAAAGGTGTTGATAATGGCGGGTATGCAGGGGTTTCGTAAGATTTACTGTGCAGGAAGTTAAAAAGTGTGCAGTTGTAGTCTGGTGAAGGGAGGGGAAACGCGGTTGATTGATACGGCAAATATTATTAGAGACTTTGCCGTAGAGCATTAGATATTGACCAGTCGTCGGACTAGTGGTGCCCTGTTGGTGTTCGGTTCAGGGCGTCTACAGTACGGCGGTCAAACGTGGCGAGAGTGCCGTGGACGGATCTTGCCAGCACCATGGGAGTAGGGAACAGATGAAGGTGCTTGTTACCGGGATGGCAGGGTTCATCGGCTCGACGCTGGCCGCACGTCTGGCCCGTGACGGGCTTGAGGTGGTCGGTGTGGACAACCTCAATGACTACTACGACGTGTCCTTGAAGAAAGCACGGCTGGCACGTCTCGAAAAGCTGCAGAACGTGCGTTTCGTGCGGCTGGATCTGGCCGATCGCGAGGGTGTCGACCGGCTGTTTGCCGACGAGCGCTTCGATCGTGTCGTGCACCTGGCGGCACAGGCGGGGGTAAGGTACTCCTTGACCCATCCCCACGCCTACGTGGATGCCAATCTGGTGGGGCATCTCAATGTGCTCGAAGGATGCCGGCACCAGCAGGTAGAGCACCTGCTCTATGCCTCGTCCAGCTCTGTCTACGGCATGAATCAGGTGGTGCCCTTCGCCACACGCGACAATGTCGACCATCCTGTCAGCCTCTACGCCGCGACCAAGAAGGCCAACGAGCTGATGGCGCACACCTACTCCCACCTGTATGGACTGCCGACCACCGGACTCAGGTTCTTCACCGTCTATGGCCCCTGGGGGCGACCGGACATGGCGATGTTCCTGTTCACCAAGGCGATCCTCGAAGGTCGTCCGATCGACGTCTACAACCACGGGGAGATGTCGCGGGACTTTACCTATGTGGACGACATCGTCGAGGGCATCGTGCGCTTGCTGGAAGTGGTCCCCAGCGCGGACCCCGACGCCGGCGTGGTCGACGACTCACCGGATCGCAGCAGTGCACCCTACGCGCTTTACAACATCGGACACGGTAGCCCGGTGGGGCTGATGGACTTTATCCATGCCATCGAGGCGGCACTGGGGCGCAAGGCCGAGTACAACTTCCTGCCGATGCAACCGGGCGATGTTCCTCGGACCTGGGCCGACACCACTGCACTGTATCGCGCTACCGGCTATCAGCCGCGCATCGGGGTCGAGGAGGGCGCGGCTCGATTCGTCGACTGGTATCGCTCCTATCATGGCATCGTCGCCTGAGCCATGCGCACGCCGCCGGGTGTGGCAAGGCACTATCGGGGATGGCCGGCGCAGTCCTCGTCGGCCATCCAGGGGCTGGCACTGTTCGTCTTCCTGTCCAGTCTGCTGACGCTACCCTGGGCGTATCGGTTCACCGGAATGCTGCTGGTGTCACTGGCGGCGATGGCGGTGCTGGTGCGGCGCAGTCTTCCCCGGGACGCCGAGTCCCTTGCATGGGTGGCAATGCTGGCGCTTTTCGGTTGTCAGCTGGTGTTGGACGCGGGGCGTAGCGGGCCGCCCCTGGCGCGTTATAGCGTGCCGTCACTGCCCTGGTGGCCCTGGCTTGGGCTGCTTTTGTTATTGGCATGGCGTGCCAGGCCTCCCTCGCTTTACTGGTGGTGGCGCGGGATTACCCTGGGGGCGGTGCTATCCGGGCTGAAGGCGCTGTATGACCGACTGATCGAGGATGAGCGTCGGGCTGGCGATCTGATCAACGCCATTCCCTTTGGTAATCTCAGCCTGGTGCTCGGGGTGCTCAGCCTGGTGTGGTGGCTCGACAACGTCAGTGAAGGGCGGCGCGGCCTGTTCCTCTGGTGGGCGGCGCTGGGAGCGGTGATGGGGCTGCTTGGCTCGCTGCTGTCCGGCACCCGGGGCGGCTGGCTGACCCTGCCGCTGGTGATGCTGGTGCTGGTCCTGCGTCACGGCCGGCGGGCGCGCTTCTATTGGTCGACGCTTACACCCCGCCGGCGCTTCGCCATCCAGCTGACCGTCACCCTGGCGATCGGCGTGGCGACCTTGGTGGCACTGCCTCGGCTGTGGGCACTGGCCGAGGATATCGTCCTGCTATGGCGCCAGGGGGCCGTCGACACCAACGCGGGCTTGCGCTGGCATCTGTGGGGCATCGCTGGCGATGCGTTCGCTGCCCGCCCCCTCTGGGGCTGGGGAGAGGATGGTCTGGTCGCCTGGCTCGAGACACTGGTCGCGGCGGGCCGGCTGCCGGAAGGCATGGCCGGAATCGGGTTCCAGCTTCACAGTGACGTGCTGGACACCGCCGCTCGACGTGGCCTTGCGGGGGTGGCGCTGCTGCTGCTGTTCTATGGGATTCCGTTGGCGAGTTTTTTGCGTCGCCTCGATCATGGCGATGGCCAGTGTCGTGTGCTCGCCCTGTCCGGCGCGCTGATCGTGGTGATGTATGCGGGGTTCGGCCTGACCCAGACGATGTTTCGTGACCCCCATACCTTCAGCGCCTATCTGGTGATGTGCACTGCCTGCTTTGCCCTGCTGAGAACGCGAGGCTGAACTCCCGGGCGCTCGAGGACCGCAGCAGCAGCCGTTGATGCGCAGGCGGAAGAGCGCAGCGTCCAGCCCGCCAGACAGGCACAGTAACAGGCACAGCAAAAAAGCCGCCCGAATCCGGGCGGCTTTTTTTGACGCTTCCCCAGGACCAGGCGTGGCCTGGGGAAGCAACCGTCGCTGGCGCGTCTGCGCCGAGGCTCAGGCCTTGGTGTAGGCGGCGGCGGACTTTTCGATGGCCTTGCGGGCGGCCTCGACACCTTCCCAGGATTCCACCTTGACCCACTTGCCCTTCTCGAGATCCTTGTAGTTCTCGAAGAAGTGGGCGATCTGCTGACGCAGCAGCTCGGGCAGATCGGTGACCTCCTGAACATCGTCGTAGAGGCTGGACAGCTTGGGGTGCGGGACGCACACCAGCTTGGCGTCTTCGCCGGCTTCGTCGGTCATGTTGAGGATGCCCACCGGACGGGCGCGGATGACACTGCCGGGTGCGACGGGGTAGGGGGTGACCACCAGGGCATCCAGGGGGTCGCCGTCGTCTGCCAGGGTGTGCGGAATGAAGCCGTAGTTGGCCGGGTAGAACATCGGCGTCGCCATGAAGCGGTCGACGAGCAGGGCACCCATGTCCTTGTCAATTTCGTACTTCACCGGGGCGTGATTGGCGGGAATCTCGATGGCGACGAAGAGGTCGTTGGGGAGTTCCTTGCCGGCGGGGATGTTGTCGAAGTTCATGCTCGCGTCCTTCGTTGGGCGGATGTCCGCCTGGGCGGCGGAAAAAAAATCCGTCGGATTATACGAACCCCGTGACGGGATTACCAATATGGTGGGCGTATCTTGACGCGCTGCAACAAGGCGCGCAAGACAACCATGGGACGAGACGCCGGGGTGAGGTGCCACCAAAGCACAGTAAACAAAGCCAAAGGCGACTTGTCAGGCATATCAGGGATTCGGTGTGTATCATACCGCCGGTGAAGGCGTCGGCCCACTGGCCCACGTCTTGTCGCGTCATCAACGCTGGAGTCACAGGAGGTGATCTTGGCCACCGCACGTCTCGCTCTGAGTTATGGGCAAGCCTTTGTGGCGCCCGAACGCCATCGGCAGCGCAGTTCGATGTCGGTGCGCCTGCCGGAAGAGGGCGAGCCCAAGGGCGCCTGCGCGCTGATCAGCGATTCAGCCTCAGGCCATGCCCTGGCCAAGCAGGCGGGAGATCTCAGTGTGCGCGGATTTCTCAACGACTACTACGCGACTCCGGCGCACTGGACCATCAAGGCGTCGGCCCAGCGAGTGATGCGTGCGCTCAACGCCTGGTGTCATGGCATGACCCGCCAGATGGAGGACGGCAGCTATGTGTCGTCGTTGTCGACGGTGGTGTTCAAGGACCGTGGCGCGCACCTCTTTCATGTAGGTGACACCCTGGTGTTTCGGCTTCGGGGAGCCGAGTTCGAGCAGTTGAGCCGCGACCACGTCACCGACCTGGGGGGCTATCGCTACCCGGCCAGGGCGCTGGGCATGGATGTCGGCATCGACATCGACTATTCGGAGTGGCCGCTGAAGCAGGGGGACATCTTTCTGTTCACCACCCAGGGGGTGCGTGGGACCCTGATGCCCTCCGACTATGTGCGGCTGATTCGCGAAGATGCCAGTGACCTGGACGCGGCCTGTGAGCGCCTGGCCGAGGCGGCAAGCTCCAGGGCTCGTGAGCGGGGCTACGGTAGTGATCCCTTCTGCTTTCAACTGGTCCGGGTGGATGAACTGCCTGATGCGGCCAGCGACGCTCCCAGTCGGCTGTACGGGGATCTGCCGATTCCCCCCGAGCTTGCGGTGGGTGACCAGATCGACGGACTGGTGGTGGAAGCGGTGATGTCACGCACCGCCCACTCACGGGTCTACCGGGTGCGCGATGTGGATACCGAGCGGGTCTGTGTGCTCAAGGCGCCAAGTCCTGAACTGTCCAATCGAAACGCCTACCTGGAGCACTTCCTGCTTCAGCAGTGGGTGGTGGAGAGGGTTCACTCGCCCTTTGTGGTCAGCGTGGTCGAGCCTTCCCGGTCCCGCCGCCATCTCTACTACCTGATGCGTTACGTCGATGGCATGACCTTGAGCGAGTGGGTCGCGCGCTATCCGCGTGCCAGTCTCGGTCAACGACTCGACATCGCGCTGCAGCTGGGCAAGGCGCTGCAGGCGTTGCACCACCGTGACCTGATTCACCAGCAGGTTCATCCAGACAACGTCTTGATCGATGATCAGGGACGTGTGGTACTGACCGACTTCAGCGCCTGCCATCTGCGCGATGTCGACGGGCACCGGCGCTCCCGACGGCTGGTGGCCCAGGTGGGGCTCAACGAACACAGTGCGCCCGAGTATGCGCTCGATGACGAGGTCGGCCGGCGCAGTGACCAGTACGCCCTGGCGTCCACGGTGTACTGGTTGATCAGCGGACGTCTGCCCTACGCGGTGCCGACCCATCAGCTGCGCAGTCATACCGATCTCGAGCAGTTGAGCTACCGTAGCGTGCGTCATTACCGGCCAGACGTCAGCCTGGAGCTAGACGAGGCCTTGAAGCGTGCCTTGGACCCGCAGCGATCGCTGCGTTTTCGGCGCCTGTCGGAATTTCTCTATAGCGTGCGGCCCGGTCGCCAGCAGGTGTCTGAAGCCCCCAGTCGTTCGATCCGTGCCTGGAAGGAACCCGCCAACCTGTGGCAGGCCATTGCCGGGTTGTTGCTGGTGTTGTTGATCCTGTCCTGGTGGCTACGCTAGGGCTTGTCTGAAAAGTGCCTGCACTCGGTAATACGGCGTTAAAAATCGGCTGGTGCGCCAGCCCGGTCAAAATGCTCATTTACACCCCGTAAACTGCGCTTTCTCACCGATTTTTGCCTTGTCTAACCTTCGCTCGTCGACTTTTCGGACAGCGCCTAGGGCTTGTCTGAAAAGTGCCTGCGCTCGTCGACTTATCGGAGAAAGCCTGGGGCTTTGGTGATCCGTGGCGGGGCCAGCCGGTCTTCCTGACACACCCTGCGTCGTCAAACGAAAAGCCCCGAGGCCAGGCCTCGGGGCTTTTTTCATGCCGGCGTCGCGTCGGCTGCGTCTCGGTCGCGGTGCGTGCGTGATGCAGCGCCGGGCCGCAGCGAGCTGTGGCGCGTCTATCTTACAGACTGAGTTACAGGCTGAATGCCGGCAGACGCTTTTCCACCCGCGCGAGCTTGAGGCGCGCCATCTTCGGCAGGCCGTTCTCGAAGGGAGGGAAGTCCTCGCCCTGGATCAGCGGTGCCAGGTAGGCGCGGCCGGCGTCGCTGATACCGAAGCCATCCTCGCGGATGTACTCGCGCGGCATGAACTTCTCACGGTTAGCCACCTCGGCCAGCGGCGCCGCCTCGATCTCCCAGCGGTAGGGGTTGTCGCTGACGCGCTTGATCGCCGGCATCTGGGCGTTGTGCCCCTCGAGCGCCAGTTCCACCGCCTTGACGCCCACCGCGTAGGCCTGCTCGACGTCGGTCTTGGCGCCAAGGTGGCGCGCGGCGCGCTGCAGGTAGTCGGCAACCGCCCAGTGGTACTTGTAGCCCAGGTCCTGCTTGACCATGCCGGCCAGGGTCGGGGCCACGCCGCCGAGCTGGCGGTGTCCGAAGGCGTCGGTGTTACCCGAGTCGGCGAGGAAGGTGCCGTCCTCGTAGCGTGCGCCCTCGGAAACCACGATCACGCAGTAGCCGTAGTTCTTGACCGCGTACTCCACACGCTCCATCACCTGGCGACGGTCGAAGGGAATCTCGGGGAAGATCACCAGGTGGGGTGGCTCACCCTCGCCCTGGCCGGCCAGGCCACCGGCGCCGGCGATCCAGCCGGCGTGGCGACCCATGACCTCGAGCACGAACACCTTGGTGGAGGTGGCGCACATGGAGGCGATGTCCATGGAGGCCTCGAGGGTCGAGGTGGCGATGTACTTGGCCACGCTGCCGAAACCCGGGCTGTTGTCGGTGATCGGCAGGTCGTTGTCCACGGTCTTGGGCACGTGGATGGCGGTCAGCGGGTAGCCCATCTTCTCGGACAGCTGCGAGACCTTGAGGCAGGTGTCGGCGCTGTCGCCGCCGCCATTGTAGAAGAAGTAGCGGATATCGTGAGCCTTGAACACCTCGATCAGGCGCTCGTACTGGGTGCGATGGCTCTCGATGTCCTTGAGCTTGTAGCGACAGGAACCGAAGGCACCGCCGGGCGTATGGCGCAGGGCGGCGATGGTGTCATCGGACTCCTGGCTTACGTCGATCAGGTCCTCGGTCAGGGCGCCGATGATGCCGTTGTGGCCGGCGTAGACCTTGCCGATGCGATCACTGTTCTGGCGGCAGGTCTCGATGACGCCGCAGGCGCTGGCGTTGATCACGGCGGTGACGCCGCCGGACTGGGCGTAAAAGGCGTTGTGCTGGGCCATGGGGCGTGGGGCTCCTGGTTCTGGATCGTGAATACGGTGAAACGAACAACGTCCCCACGCGGCGTGGCGAAGGGAAAGGATCGGTGGGCGCGTCGCGGTCGGCCAGGCCTTCGTCGGGAAGGGCTTCGCGGACTAAAGCCTTCGCGGACTAAAGCCATCGTGTGGCAAGCCATCGCGTGGCAACCATCGCCGGGACAGCGCCGGAACATGGTCGGCGATTCTAGCCCATCGGCCTGGTGCCTGCATCCGACCGGCATGCCCCGGCGCAGCCGAGCGCCGACGTCGAAGTAAAACAGTGGGCGATCGGCAACAGCGACGAGGGCGTGACGCCGCCTCTGGAGGCCTTTGTCGGGGCATGCTAGGCTGCCGCCAACCTTGAGTGCCGTTGTCTGCCGGGGGCGCCGTGCGCGTCGACTCGGGGACGGGGCAGCAGCAGCGCACCGGAGGCGCCATGCATCTTCATATCGTCGGTATCTGCGGCACCTTCATGGGCAGCCTGGCGCTGTTGGCGCGGGAGCTTGGCCACCAGGTCAGCGGCTCGGATGCCAGCGTCTATCCCCCCATGAGCACCCAGCTGGAAACGGCCGGCATCGCCCTGATGCGCGGTTACGCCGCCGACAATCTGACGACGACACCGGACCTGGTGGTGATCGGCAACGCCCTGTCGCGGGGCAACCCTGAAGTCGAGGCGGTGCTCGATCGTGGCCTGCCCTACGTGTCCGGTGCCCAGTGGCTGGCCGAGCACGTGCTGCCGGGGCGCCCGGTGATCGCGGTGGCGGGCACCCACGGCAAGACCACCACGGCCAGCCTGACCGCCTGGCTGCTCGAAAGCGCCGGGCTGGCCCCTGGCTTTCTGATCGGCGGGGTGCCGAGGAACTTTGGCGTATCGGCGCGACTGGGCGGCGAGCAGGCGCCCTTTGTGGTGGAGGCCGACGAGTACGACACCGCCTTCTTCGACAAGCGCTCCAAGTTCGTTCACTACCGCCCGCTGGTCGCCATCCTCAACAACCTCGAGTATGACCACGCGGACATCTTTCCCGACCTGGCTGCCATCGAACGCCAGTTTCATCACCTGGTGCGTACGGTGCCCGGGCGTGGCCAGTTGCTGGTGGCGGACGACGCGCCGGCGCTGGACCGGGTGCTGGCCCAGGGCGCATGGACACCGGTGTCGCGAATGGGGCAGCAGCAGGACTCGGCCTGGCGCATCGAGCTAGAGCGTGACGATGCCAGTCGTTTCAGGGTGATCCAGCGGCGGCCGGACGGGGTCGACGAGGACGCCGTGGTCGACTGGGGGTTGACCGGTGACTACAACGCCCGCAATGCCCTGGCCGCCCTGGCCGCCGCCAGCGTGTTCGGCGTGGATCTGGCGCGCGGCGCCGCTGCGCTGTCGCGTTTCGAGACGCCCAAGCGTCGCCAGGAGGTGCGCGGCGAGGTCGGCGGCGTCCAGGTGATCGACGACTTTGCCCATCATCCCACCGCCATCGCGGCGACGCTGTCCGGGCTGCGCGCTTCGACCCAGCGCGGTCGCCTGCTGGCGGTGATCGAGCCGCGGTCCAACACCATGCGTCTGGGCACCCTGCGCGATCGCCTGGCGGACAGCGTGGCCCAGGCCGATCAGGTCTGGTGGTACCAGCCCGAGGGGCTGGACTGGTCGGTGGAGGCGCTGGTCGAGGCCTCGCCGATACCGGCGCACCGTCGTGGCGAGATCGATGCGCTGGTCGCCGATCTGGTGGCACAGGCGCGTCCTTATGATCGTATCGTGGTGATGTCCAACGGCGGCTTCGGCGGCATCCACGAGCGCCTGCTCGAGGCGCTGGAGGCCGCCCATGGCTGAAGGCTTCAAGCCCCCTGTGACCGTGGCCCTGACCGGCGCCTCCGGCGCCCAGTACGGACTGAGGCTGATCGAGGCGCTGGTGTCGGCGGGGCACGAGGTGTGGGTGATGATCTCCAAGGCGGCCCATCTGGTCATCGCCACCGAGACCGAGGTGTCGTTGCCGCCACGTCCGGCACTGCTGGCCGAGGCGCTCAGCGAGCGGTTCTCGGCGGCCGAGGGCCAGATCCGCTGCTTTGGCCGTGAGGACTGGATGGCCCCGGTGGCGTCGGGCTCCGGCGCCAGCAGTGCCATGGTGATCTGCCCGTGCTCGACGGGAACGCTGTCGGCGGTGGCCTGTGGCGCCAGCAACAATCTGATCGAGCGCGCCGCCGATGTGGCGCTAAAGGAACGCCGCCGCCTGGTGCTGGTGCCCCGGGAGACGCCATTCTCGGCGATTCACCTGGAGCACATGCTCAGTCTGACCCGTATGGGGGCGGTGGTGTTGCCCGCAGCACCCGGCTTCTACCACCAGCCGCAGAGCATCGATGATCTGATCGACTTCATCGTGGCGCGCATCCTCAATCAGCTGGGTATCGATCATCAGCTTATGCCAAGGTGGGGCGAGGGGTCCTCCGGGTCCACCGTCGGCGACTGAGTGCGTAGCTGGCATCGTCATCACAAGACACCATCATCACCTGGCATCATCTTCACCTGACACCATCATCACCTCGCGCCGTCAGACACCTCTCCAGCGCTGCTCGGGATAAGGAAATCCATGCCCAGTCTGTCCGTTCTCTCTGTGTTCGTTCCGACCTTCTTTCTGGTCTCGCTGACGCCAGGCATGTGCATGACCCTGGCCATGGTGCTGGGCATGACCCAGGGGGTGAAGCGGGCGCTGTGGATGATGCTGGGGGAGCTGGTTGGCGTGGGGCTGGTGGCCTTCTCCGCCGGTGCGGGGGTGGCGGCACTGATGCTCAAGCTGCCGGCGCTGTTTGCCTTGTTCAAGTGGCTGGGCGGGGCCTACCTGGTCTATCTGGGGTGGCTGATGTGGCGCTCACGGGGGCGCATGGCGATCCCTGACAATCTTGAGGATACCGCGCCGCCGAAGCGACGGGAGCTGGCCATGCAGGGCTTTGTCACTGCGGTCGCCAACCCCAAGGGCTGGGCCTTTTTCGTGGCATTGCTGCCGCCCTTTATCGATCCGGCGCGGCCGGTGCTGACCCAGTTGGCGGGGTTGATTCTGGTGATCCTGAGTCTCGAGTTCACCTGCCTTCTGCTGTACGCCAGTGGTGGCAAGAGTCTGCGTCACCTGCTCGCACGTGGGGGCAGTGTACGGTTGCTCAACCGAATCGCCGGGACCTTGATGATTGGTGTGGGCCTGTGGCTGGCGCTGGGCTAGGGCTTGTCTGAAAAGTGCCTGCGCTCGGTAATACGGCGTTAAAAATCGGCTGGTGCGCCAGCCCGGTCAAAATGCTCATTTACACCCCGTAAACTGCGCTTTCTCACCGATTTTTGCCTTGTCTAACCTTCGTTCGTCGACTTTTCGGACAGCGCCTAGGGCCTGGCTGAAAAGTGCCGGCACTCATCGGCGTCTGGACAAGGCCCCGGGCCCGCCTTGCCAGAGGTGTCGGTTCGGGGGCGTGTCACTGTCCTATACCGGCGGCAGCCACAGGATGCGTGCGCTGACCAGGGCCAGCGAGGCAAGCAGCAGCGCCGGTAATGGACACGGCGTCAGGGCCGTCCGGTCCCGCCTGAGCCAGGCCAGTTGAACCATGGCGCAGACCACCAGGCCAAGCAGGGCTCCCCCGACGAGATCGCTCAGCCAGTGCACGCCCAGCACGATGCGTGACAATGCCATGGGCACGACGATGGCGATCGCCACCCAGTAGGGCCAGAAGCGTTGGCGGCGTGGCAGCGTCTGGGCGATAAAGGCGGCCGCCATGCCGTACAGGACCACCGCCGTCGAGGTGTGGGCGCTGGGATAGGACAGAGAGTGGGCGAGATAGTCAGGGGCATCCGGACGAAGGCGGCCGATCACCTCCTTGCCCAGGGTGTTGAGCGTGGCGATGGCAATCAGTCCAGCGCTCACGTGGCCCAGTGCCGCCCAGTGACGGCGGCTGGCCAGCCACACCAGCCAGGGCAGTGCCAATGCCGCCACGCCGAGGGTATCTCCCGCCTCGGCCAGTGTCTCGGACAGCGCCAGAAGTCCGGGTAGCTCGAGCCCGCCGATCAAGGCGTGAAGCCGCGTATCCATCATCAGCGGTCCGTCTGCCTGGAGCACGACCAGCGTCCAGGCGCTCAGCGCGGTCAGTGCACCCAGGAGCAACAGCCAACTGGCCAGGGGAGGCTCTTCCTCGTGGTGGGGGGCCAGGGCCTGCCACAGGCGCCTCCCGCCGGGCAGGTGATGGCTGAACCAGGCGAAGCTACGGTACAGCAGGCCCTGAGGCGAGGCGTGGTGGCGGACCAGCGAGAACAGCAGCGCCAGCACCGCCACGGTGACGCCGAGCGCTGTCAGCCAGGGGTGCAGGTCGTCCGGCAATGCCAGCCACTGTTGCCAGGTTCGACCCAGCAGATAACCGGGCAGGATGTAGGCCGGTGCCCACAGCAGGGCGGAGCCAAGATTGGCCCAGGTGAAGGTCGTCGGCGGCATGCGCAGAATGCCCGCCACCAGCGGCACGATGGGGCGGACCGGTCCGACGAATCGCCCCAGCAGCACTGAAAGAGGACCATGACGCTGGAAGAATCGTGCACCCCGGGCCAGCCACTCCGGGTGATGCGACAGCGGCCACATGGCGGTGACCTGTTCACGGTAGCGATAGCCGATGGCGTAGCTGGCGCCGTCTCCCACCACGGCACCGGCAAAGGCACAGGCGATGACCCAGCCAACCGCGATGTCGTAGTGGCCGGCCAGGGAGGCGGCGGCGGTGATCAGAACGACGCCGGGCACCACCACGCCGATCAGGGCAAGCGACTCCACCAGCGCGATGGTAAAGATCAGCAGCAGCAACAGTCCGGGCGAAGGCGCCCACTGAATCAACCAGTCCCCGGCATTTCCCACCCTGTTCTCCTTTGCGTTGGGCCGTCGTGATGTTTCGGCATTCTGCCACAGTCAGGGTGGTCAGGAGCGACCGGGTGGGAGGGGAGTGACGGCCAGTGCCTCGCTGCGGCGGGCCAGTCGCTGCTCGAAATGCTGCCAGGGTTCCTTGGCGTTCAGGGCGCAGAGCCGTGAGCGTAGGGTCAAGGGGCCGATGTCCGACAGGCGAACCTCGGAGAGCGCCTGTTCCAGTCGCTTGATCACCAGCATGGCACCGCTTTCGGTGGTGTTGGGCAGTACCAGCCAGAAGGTGTCGTGGGATTCCCGTCCCAGAATATCGTGGTCACGGCAGTGAAGGCGTACCGCCTGGCACAGTTGGTCGAGTTGCGCTAGCTGAGTGCGAGAGCCGTACTGCTCACTGGCGATTTCCAGTTGTGGCAGGTGCAGGATCACCACCGCCAGCCGCTGGTCCAGATGCTGGGCGCGCTCGAACTCCCCGTTCAGGCGCTCGTGCAGGGTGGCGCGATTGATCGCATCGCAGTCGACGTCGCTGGGGTCGGTGGCCCGGTTCAGGTCGCGCTGACGCAGGTATTCCCAGCCGGCCAGGGAGGTGACCGCAAGGAAGGTCAGCAGAAACTTGATTTGATCGAGGCTTGGTGAAGACTGGCCGACCACCATGAGCCAGATCGGCATGACGGCCAGCGCCAGCACCAGAGCAGGGCCGAAGGGCAGTACCAGCAGGATCAGGGTGATAGGTACGCTGATCCAGAAGGCGTCGAACGATGCCTGCAGCACCGTCTGGTCATAAAGGGCGAGGCAGCCGCACAGCAGCAGCAGATAGTTCGAGACGCGCGAGGCTCTTCTGGTATCGAAGACCGTGATCACGGCCATCAGGCAACTCAGGGACGCCGGCAGCAGGATGCTCTCGTATTGCCCCAGCAGATAGTGCCACAGGGCCAGTGACGCCAGCAGCAAGGTCCCCATGACATCGGCACAGACGCGCCAGGAACGGACCCACTGGGGTGGCTCGATCATGCGTCGTCCTCCACCACCTGGGTGACAGGGCACTGCTTGTCCAGGGCCGCCAGCACCATGGGCAGGTTGTCCAGATTGGCAATCGATACGGTGCGTACCGTGATCGGCACGGCGATGTCTTCCAGCAGTTCCTGGCGTCGTTGCCTGGCCTGCACGGCGTCTCGACTGGTCAGCATCACGGCGACGGTACGTCCGTTGAGCCGATAGGCGTTCTCGAACCGCTTGATGCGTGTGCAGATGTCCTGGGCGACTCGCCACAGAGAACGTCCAGGGATCTGGATCACCACCAGTTCGGCGTGGACGCCGTCACGGGTGGCGCGGCTGTTTTCCCGAGCCAGGTCGCGTTCCAGCTGGCTGGCTGACCACAGCGGCAGTCCGGGCGCCAGACGGGCTCTCCTGCGCATCAGGCGTTGCGAATGTCCGCCCGGCAGCGCACGTCCGATCGCAAGAAAGCACAAACACAGCAAGAGCGCGCCAGCCAGGCCCCAATGGTGAAGGCTTATTTGGGTGATCAGGCTCCACCAGCTTATCCCGGCAAGGCTGGCGTTGAGTATCAGCATCCACTGGGGTTGGGGCAGGATCAACAGGAAAGGCCAGGCCCACAGCCAGGCACCGTTGGCGTCGGGCGAGAGTATCACCAGGGCGGCAAGCAGCACGCTGGCCACCACCAGCCAGGCGCGGTAGGCATGGCGGCGGTGGCTGAACTCGATGACGATGCCGGTGATCCCGAGCCATAGCGCGGCCAGACCAAGCAGCGTGGTGTCCAGCGCCCGCGCCGAGGTCGCCGCGCAAAGGGCCAGCAGTGCGGCCGCGGCGAACAGGTTCAGCTTGAACAGGCCGACTTTGTACTTGTTCCGCATGCTGTCTTAATATGATCCTTTCTGTGGTTCACGATCCGCATCACGTCCGCGTTGTCATCCCGGTGCAAGCCTTCTTTCTTTGCCCGGAGACCTCGTTCTACCAGGAGACTCGTTTCACCGTGTCCGACTCATCCGCCAATGCCACCGCCGAGTGCGTCGCCGATATCGACGCCTACATGACCGCCATGGGCCAGGCGGCCCGTGTTGCTGCCACCGATATGCGTCGCCTGCCACCCGCGCGCAAGAACCAGGCGCTCAAGGCGATGGCTCAGGCGCTGGACGCGTCTCGTCAAGAGATCCTGTCGGCCAATCGGCAGGATCTGGCGCGCGGTCGCGACAAGGGGCTCGACGAGGCTCTGCTTGATCGCCTTGCCCTGGATGACGGCCGCATCGACGCCATGATCGAGGGCCTGACCCAGGTCGCTGCCTTGCCCGACCCTGTCGGTGAGATCGATGGCCTGAGCACTCGGCCCAGCGGCATCCAGGTCGGCATGATGCGCGTGCCCCTGGGTGTCATCGGTATCATCTACGAATCTCGCCCCAACGTCACCATGGAAGCCGCCAGCCTGTGCCTGAAATCGGGCAATGCCTGCATTCTGCGCGGGGGCTCCGAGGCCAGCGCGTCCAACCAGGCGCTGGCCCGCTGCATTGCCTCTGGGCTGGCCGAAGCCGGACTGCCCCAGGGCGCCGTGCAACTGGTGGCGACCACCGACCGTGCCGCCGTGGGTCGCTTGATCAGCATGGACGAATTTGTCGATGTGATCATTCCCCGTGGTGGCAAATCGTTGATCGAGCGTATTTCGCGTGAGGCCAGGGTGCCGGTGATCAAGCATCTGGACGGCATCTGTCACGTCTATGTGGACGCCGCCGCCGACCTGGACAAGGCCCGTGCCATCGCGGTCAACGCCAAGACCCATCGCTACGGCGTGTGCAACGCCATGGAAACGCTGTTGGTGAATGCACAGGTAGCGCAGGCCCTGCTGCCGACCCTGGCCGCTGACTACGCGGAAAAGGGCGTCGAGGTGAGGGGGTGTGCCCGCGCCCGGGCGATCGTCGATCACTGGCTCACGGCGAGTGACGAGGACTGGGCCACCGAGTACCTTGCGCCGGTGCTGTCGGTCAGGGTAGTCGATGACATCGACGAGGCCATGGCGCATATCGAGCGCTACAGCTCGCGTCACACCGAGTCCATCGTCACCGAGAACTACAGCCTGGCACGCCGCTTTCTGGCAGAGGTCGACTCGAGTTCGGTCATGGTCAACGCCTCGACCCGGTTTGCCGATGGCTTCGAATACGGGCTCGGTGCGGAGATCGGCATCTCCACCGACCGACTGCATGCCCGGGGGCCGGTGGGGCTCGAAGGGCTGACCACGCGCAAGTATGTGGTCTTCGGCGATGGCCAGATTCGACAGTGAGTGGCGCCGTTCGCTTTGACGTCGAGGGTCGTCCTGCGCACATCGGCATGCTTGGCGGCACCTTCGATCCCGTCCATCTAGGCCATCTGCGCACCGCGCTTGAGCTTCGCGCTGCGCTGTCGCTCGATGGCGTGCACATGATCCCCGCGGCTCAGCCTCCGTTGCGCGATCGGCCCCAGGTCACCGCCGAAAAACGGCTCGAGCTGTTGCGCCTGGGGATCGGCGATACCCCGGGGCTGGCGGCGGACCCCTGCGAGCTGGAACGGGAGGGCCCGTCGTTCAGCGTGCAGACGCTCGAGTCCCTGCGTGAGCGCTACGGCCACGAGGCGCGCATCGTCATGGCCCTTGGTCACGACGCCTTTCTCAAGCTGGCGAACTGGCACAACCCGGAAAGGATCTTCGCGCTTGCCCATCTGGTGGTGGTCGAACGCCCCGATCACGAAGCGCCCTTGCCCGAAGCGCTTCAGGCGCTGATCGAGGGGCGTGAGGTCGAGCATGGCGATGCCCTGATGGCCAAGCCCC
The DNA here is from genome assembly GCF_040070555.1 of Halomonas sp. H10-59. Lineage (NCBI taxonomy): Bacteria > Pseudomonadati > Pseudomonadota > Gammaproteobacteria > Oceanospirillales > Halomonadaceae > Halomonas > Halomonas sp. H10-59. Next base: position 2,816,155 of record NZ_CP098828.1, on the reverse strand, counting down.
AGGGCCGACTGCTGCGCCTGTCGCTGCCGTCGCGGATGGCGATCTCGGCCACCTTCGTTAGGCATAGCCTGATGCAGGGAAAGAGCGTGCGCTACCTGCTGCCCCCGGCAGTGGAAGAGCGTATCCAGGCGCAACGCCTGTACCGCGCGGTCTGAGCGCGGCAGCCAGGGCAAGGCGGTCCGAGAAATTCGATCAGGCGCTGGATTGGCGCTGCCACTCGGCTTCCCAACAGGTACAATGGGAGGTCGATGACTACCCAGTGATGAGGGGCTATGCAGATTGAAGCATTGAAGGCGCTCGTGATCGAGTCGCTTGACGATATCAAGGCCAAGGACGTCGAGGTGCTCGACGTGTCTCGGCTGACCAGTGTGACCGATTGGATGGTGGTGGCGAGCGGGACCTCGACACGACATGTGTCGGCGCTGGCCAACAGCGTCATTACCAACGCCAAGGACAATGGCGTTCAGCCGTTGGGCGTCGAGGGTGAAAACGGGTCGGACTGGGTGCTGGTCGATCTCGGCGGCGTGGTGGTCCACGTGATGATGCCGGACACCCGTGCGCTGTACGACCTGGAGCGACTGTGGTCGGACCTTCCCAGCGATGCACCGGCATCAGAGGAAGAGGCCAAGGCATGAAGGTCCGCCTGTTGGCGGTGGGAACACGCATGCCAGGCTGGGTGACCGACGGTGTCGAAGAGTACCGCAAGCGTCTGCCGCGGGATTTTCGCCTGGAGGTCGAAGAGATCGCCCCGGGCCATCGCGGCAAGAACGCGGATACCGCGCGCGCCGTGGCCCAGGAAGCCGAGCGCATCGAGGCACGCCTCAAGGGCGATGAGCATCTGGTGGCGCTGGAGGTGCTCGGCAAGCCCTGGACCACCGAGCGGCTGGCCGATGAGGCCGATCAGTGGCGTCATGCCGGGCGTGATGTGGTGCTGCTGGTGGGTGGCCCGGATGGCCTGGCCCCGACGCTGTCGGCCCGCGCCCACCAGCGCTGGTCGCTGTCACCCTTGACCCTTCCCCATCCACTGGTGCGGCTGGTGCTGGCCGAGCAGCTCTACCGTGCCTGGACCCTGATGGTGGGACACCCCTACCACCGATGATGGCTCCTGCGTCAGACAAGGATTGCCTCTCGCATGCGTAAGCGTCGCGAAACCCTCAAGAACCCCGAGAACGCGCTGCGCATCTTTCGTGTGCGTGCGACGCTTGCCGGGGTGGTCGTGGTACTGCTGTCCGGCCTGCTGGTGGGACGGTTGTGCTATCTGCAGATCGTCCAGCACGAGGTCTACAGCACTCGATCCGAGAAGAATCGGGTGAGGGTGGAGCCGCTGCCCCCGACCCGCGGGCTGATCTACGACCGCAACGGCCAATTGCTGGCCGAAAATCGTCCCACCTACAACCTGACCCTGGTGCGTGAGCGGGTCGATGATCTCGATGCCACCCTGGAGCTGCTGGTCGAGCTGCTGGATCTGCCGGACGAAGAGGTGGACGCCTTCAAGGTGCGTTCACGCCAGCGTCAGCGTCCCTACCAGCCGGCGCTGTTGATGAGTGATCTGACCGAGTCGCAGATCGCCAGGCTCGCGGTCAATCGCCACCGCTTGCCGGGAGTGGAGGTGCAGGCCCAGCTGCTGCGCTTCTATCCCGACGCCGAGATCATGTCCCATGCGCTTGGCTACGTGGGCAGGATCAACGCCGAAGAACTCGAGAGCCTGGATCCGGGCAACTACGCCGGTACCCACTTTATCGGCAAGACCGGGGTGGAGCGCTTCTACGAGGATCAGCTGCACGGTCGTGCGGGATTGAGAAAGGTCGAGACCAACGCCCGGGGGAGGGTGCTGCGTGAGCTGGGGCACACCGACCCCGAGCCGGGGCAGGACCTGACCCTGACCCTGGACATGGACATGCAGCAGCTCGCTGTGGATCTGCTCGATGGTCGGCGCGGCGCCATCGTCGCCATTGCGCCCCAGACCGGCGAAATTCTGGCGATGGCCTCGGTGCCTGGATTCGACACCAACCAGTTTGTCACCGGCATCGACGTCAAGTCCTACCGCGGGCTGCAGAGCGATATCGATCTGCCGCTGTTCGATCGGGCGACCCGGGGCAGCTATCCGGCGGGGTCGACGATCAAGCCGTTCATGGCCATGGCCGGGCTGATCGAAGGGGCCGTTACCCCAGACGAGGTCATCTACGACCCGGGCTACTATCAGCTGCCCAATGACGACCGGCGCTACCGCAACTGGCTGCGCTGGGGTCATGGGCGGGTGAATCTCGAACGCGCCCTGGCGGTGTCCAACAACACCTACTTCTATTCATTGGCCCACGAGCTCGGCATCGATCGTATCGACGAGAACCTGGGGGCCTTCGGCTTCGGCAGCCGGGTCGCCGCCGACGTGGCCGGGCAGGGGGATGGTCTGCTGCCATCCAGAGACTGGAAGAAGGCACGCTTCAATCAGCCCTGGTATCCCGGCGAGACGCTGTCGGTGGGTATCGGCCAGGGGTATCTGCAGATCACTCCGCTGCAGTTGGCGGCCGCGACCGCCGTGCTCGCCAATCGCGGCCACTGGGTGCGCCCGCGGCTGGCCAAGCGCATCGGCGACCAGCCGGTGCCGGTTGATCTGCCCGACACGCCGCCGGATATCGAGGCCCCCGAGAACTACTGGACCCGGGTCTTCAACGGCATGGAAAAGGTGTTGTCCGGGCGCGAGGGCACGGCACGGCGCACCGGGGCAGGCCTTCAGTATCGCATGGCCGGCAAGTCGGGTACCGCCCAGGTGTTCTCGCTGGGGCAGAACCAGAAGTACAACGCCGCTGAACTGCGGGAGCGTCTGCGCGACCATGCGCTGTTCATGGCTTTTGCGCCGGTGGAGGACCCTCAAATCGCCATTTCGGTCATCGTCGAGAACGCCGGTGGCGGGTCGACCCACGCCGCGGGGCTGGCTCGGGCCATGGCCGATGCCTGGATTCTCGACCACAACGCCGGTCGTCCGCGCACCGACGAGACCGCCGCCGAGGAGGAAGACTGATGGCCATCGATTTTGTGCGCTCGTTGCGCGGCCACCCGGTGCGTCCCCCGGCCAGCGGTATCGCCCGACGCACCTCGTTCTGGCAAAGGATGCACGTCGATCCCTGGTTGCTCGGCATGCTGCTGGTGCTGATGTGCAGTGGCCTGGCGGTGCTCTACAGCGCCAGTGGCGAGAACGTTCACGTGGTCACCGCCCAGGCGATTCGCTTCGGCGTGGCCTGGGCGGTCATGCTGGTGCTGGCGCAGTTTTCGCCGGCGACGCTGATGCGCTGGGCGTTGCCGGCCTACCTGGCCGGCCTGGTGATGCTGGTGGCGGTGGAGATCCTCGGTGACGTCGGCATGGGCGCTCAGCGCTGGCTGGTGATTCCCGGCGTGGTGCGCTTTCAGCCTTCCGAGATGATGAAGATCGCCATGCCGATGATGGTGGCGGCCTGGCTCAGTCGCCACGAGCTGCCACCCAACTGGCGCGCGCTGGCCGGTTGCGCACTGCTGATCGCTCTGCCGGTGGGCCTGATCGCGCGCCAGCCGGACCTTGGCACCTCGCTGCTGGTGGCGGCAGCGGCGGTCTTCGTGATCCTGCTGGCGGGGCTGTCCTGGCGCTTTATCGGTGTCATGGTGGCGCTGGCGGGGGCAGCGCTGCCGCTGTTGTGGATGAATATGCACAACTATCAGCGTCAGCGCGTGCTGACCTTTCTCGATCCCGAAAGCGACCCGCTGGGCGCCGGCTGGAACATTATCCAGTCGACCACCGCCATCGGCAGCGGGGGCGTCTGGGGCAAGGGCTGGCTCGAAGGCACCCAGTCGCAGCTCGAGTTCCTGCCGGAGCGGCACACCGACTTTATCGTGGCCGTGCTGGGCGAGGAATTCGGGCTGGTCGGCATGCTGGCCTTCCTGCTGCTGTACCTGCTGATCGTCGCGCGTGGACTGTGGCTGGCGGGCGCCGCCCAGGATACCTTCGGCAGATTGCTGGGAGGCGGCATCATGCTGACCTTCTTTATCTACGTCTTCGTCAATATCGGCATGGTCAGCGGCATTCTGCCGGTGGTCGGCGTACCGCTGCCCCTGGTGAGCTACGGGGGGACGTCCAGCGTGACCTTGATGGCCGGTTTCGGTATTCTCATGGCGGTCAATGCACATCGCCGGTTGCTGCCACGCTAGGCGCTGTCCGAAAAGTCGACGAGCGAAGGTTAGACAAGGCAAAAATCGGTGAGAAAGCGCAGTTTACGGGGTGTAAATGAGCATTTTGATCCGATTTTTAACGCCGTATTACCGAGCGCAGGCACTTTTCAGACAAGCCCTAGGGGCTGGCGACCAGGCTAACGGGAGCCCAGAGAGAGGCGGCGACAGTGGCCACGGTGGGGCCGGCGAGCGAAGCGCTTGCCGGCTTTGCAGGGGCGGCGGCGCCTGCGGGTTCCCCAAGGGAGAAGATCGATGACAGTACCCCTGGTCCAGGGAAGGAAAGGCCTCGGCGCGGCGTTGTGTGGGCTTCTGGCCTCGCTGTCGCTGGCGGCCCAGGCGCAGGATTTCGCCTCGCCGGAGGTCGACGCGATGATGGATCGGCTCGAGCGCCAGGGCGTCTCGCGCCAGTGGCTGGAGCGCGCCATGGCCAGGGCAGAGTTCCAGCCGTCGGTGCTCGAGGCCATGAGCGGTGCCGCCGAGCATCACCTGACCTGGGAGCGCTATCGTGGCATCTTCCTCGGTGAAGAGCGCATCAACGAGGGCGCGGCCTTTATCGAGGCCCATCGTGATGCCTTCGATCGCGCTGAAGCGCGTTATGGTGTGCCACCGGAGGTGATCGCTGCGATTATCGGCGTCGAGACCCGCTACGGGCGTATCACCGGTGATCATCGGGTGCTCGATTCGCTGTCCACGCTGGCCTTTCATCATCCCCGGCGCGGTGAGTTCTTCGAGGGGGAGCTCGAGGCCTTTCTCGACATTGCCTACCAGCAGAACGTCGATCCCGGAGCCTTGAAGGGCTCCTACGCCGGTGCCATGGGCTATCCCCAGTTCATTCCCACCAGCTACCAGGCCTACGCGGTCGACTTCAACGACGACGGCCAGCGCAACCTGTGGACCGATCCGGTGGATGCCATCGGCAGTGTGGCCAACTATTTCGCCGAGCACCGCTGGCAGGCGGGTGGCACCCTGTACTGGGAGGCCGAAGGCCCCAGCTCGGTGCCGTCCTCGATTCGCTTCAACCGCACCGATCCGCCCTACGCCCGTGTTGCCGAACTGGAAGCCCAGGGCATCCAGCCGGTGGAGCCGCTGCCGGGGGATGCCAAGGTGGTGCCGCTGGCTTTGGACATGGAAGACGGCAGCACCCACTACCGCCTGGGTGGGGCCAACTTCTACGTGATCACCCGCTATAACCACAGCCACCTCTACGCCATGGCGGTCACGGAACTGTCGGAGGCCATCGCCGAGGTGCGCTCGCTGGGAAAGCCCCAGTGGTGGCATGCCCTGGACACGGAGGTGAGTTCATGACCCTGCGCGCGCCCTTGTTGCCGACCCTGTCGCTGCTGGTGGCCCTGACCGGTTGTGCCGGCGGTGGCGGGACCGCCCCGGAGACCACTCAGGACGCGGCCACGACGCCTCAGGATTCGCGGGCGACGGCGGGTGGGCGCTATGCCATGAGCGGCGACGCCTATCCCGAGACGCCGCCGGACGTCAGTCAGGTGCCGGACGCCGTGCCGCGCGACGAGCCACGCTCACGCGCCGGCAACCGCTCGACCTATGAGGTGTGGGGCAAGACCTACCATGTGCTGGATGACCCGAGTGGCTATCAGCGCGAGGGTACCGCTTCCTGGTACGGTCAGAAGTTCCACGGCTACGCCACTTCCAACGGCGAGATCTATGACATGTACAAGATGACGGCGGCGCACAAGTCGCTGCCGTTGCCGACCTTCGCCCGGGTGACCAACCTGGACAACGGGCGGTCGGTGATCGTGCGAGTCAACGATCGCGGCCCCTTCCACGACGACCGCGAGATCGATCTGTCCTACGCAGCGGCCGCGCGGCTCGATATTCTCGACCATGGCACGGGCCGGGTGCGGGTCAGCGTGATCGATCCCGATCAGTGGCAGGCCAGTCGCGGCGCGGGTGCGTCGAGCGACTCGGTCAGCGGGGGTGTGCGCGCCGCGCCAGTCAGCGCTGCGGCCAGTACTGGGACCAGAACTACGGCCAGTACCACAGCCAGTACTACAGCCCGTGCTGCACCCAATGCGGCGCCCAGCGCGCCGTCCGCCGCGTCGCCGGCAGCAGGCCAGAGCGCCCCGCAGGCGCCCGCGGCCGGGACTCCCGGCATCTATATTCAAGTGGCAGCCCTGGGATCGGCGGACAGCGCCCGAGACCTCAAGGCGGATCTGGAGACGCGGTTGAATCAGCAGGTGCGTGTGGCCAGCGCCGCCGGTCTGCACAAGGTGCAGGTCGGGCCGCTGGCGAGTCGTGGGCAGGCGGAGCCGGTCCGCGAACGCTTGCGCCAGGCGGGATTCGCGCAGACCTTTGTCGTCGATGCTCGCTAGGTGTCGACGAAGTGCAGCCGACGCCTCGCTGATCGTCCGGCCGGTCGATGCCGGCGGTTCCAGTGAGGCCGGCTGTTGGAAGCATTGTGCGGTGGCCCTGATCACCGCTTTCCCTGATTGTTGTAACGAGACATTTCACCATGATCGCTAAGTCATCCTTTACTCGCCGCTGGTTGCCCGTGGCCTTTGTATGTGCGGCCCTGGTGGCGCCTCTGACGAGTGCTCAGCAGCCCGACTCGCCGACACCGGACGTGCCAGAGCCCCAGGTCATGATCCCGGCACCGCCTCAGCTGGCGGCCAAGTCGTGGATCCTGATCGACGCCAACAGCGGACGAGTCCTGGCCGAGCACAATTCTGACCAGCGCCTGCCGCCGGCCAGCCTGACCAAGCTGATGACGGCGTACCTGGTCGAACGTGAACTTGATCGGGGCAACATCCAGCCCGACGACATGGTGCCGATCAGCGAGAAGGCCTGGCGTACCGGCGGCTCGAAGATGTTTGTCGAGGTCGGTACTCGTGTCTCCGTCGAGGAGCTGCTCCACGGTATCGTCATCGTCTCCGGCAATGACGCCAGCGTCGCCATGTCCGAGTATCTGGCCGGCGGCGAGGCCCCCTTTGCCGACCTGATGAACCAGCACGCCACCCAGCTGGGCATGGAGAACACCCACTACGAGAACGCCACCGGGCTGCCGTCGGAGAATCACTACTCCTCGGCTCGGGACCTGATGCGTCTGGCCAGGCACATCATTCTGGACTACCCGGAACACTACGCCATCTACAGCCAGAAGCACTTCACCTACAACGGTATCGAACAGGCCAACCGCAACCGTCTGTTGTGGCGCGACCCCAGCGTCGACGGCCTCAAGACCGGCTGGACCGAAGAGGCCGGCTACTGCCTGGTGTCCTCGGGCCAGCGTGATGACATGCGGTTGATCTCGGTGGTGATGGGGACCAGCTCCGAAGAAGCCCGCGCCCAGGAAACCCAGAAGCTTCTGAGCTATGGCTTCCGCTACTACGAGACACTGAAGCTGTATGACCGTGGCGCCGTACTCAACACGCCGCGGGTGTGGGAAGGCAGCACCAACGAGCTCAAGGTGGGCGTCGACAATGGCGTCTACATGACCGTGCCGCGCAACCGTAATGACGAGCTCACCGCGCGCCTGGACATCGACAGTGGCTTGACCGCACCCATCGCCGCCGGCCAGCGGGTCGGCACCATGGAGGTGCGCCTCGGGGACGAGGTGGTCGGCGAGCGTGACCTGGTGGCGCTGGAAGCGGTAGAGCAGGGTGGGCTGTTCAAGCGCATGATCGACAAGGTCCAGCGCTTCTTCAGCGACCTGGTCGGCGGCTGGTTCGACTGATCGTCCCTGTGGTGCGGCCCTGGCGTCAATGCGCGCCCTGTGGTCGCCGTGACGCCGGCCGAGGTGAGCCGCCTCGGCCGGCGTCCTTGGTCGTGATGCCAAGGTTGAGTAGAATACTCGGGTATCCATTGTAAGGGGCATCGGATGAACGACAGGACCTTTCGCGATCTGCGCACCCAGGCAGGGCCGGATCCGGCGGATGTCACCATCACCTTTCCCTGCGACTATCCGATCAAGGTGGTCGGAGATGCTGCCGAGGACTTCGCCGCCACCGTCAGCCAGATCGTGCATCGCCATGATCCTACCTTCGAGGGCAGCAGCCTCGAGGTGGTCGACAGTCGCAACGGGCGCTTCCAGTCGGTGCGGTTGACCATGCGCGCCACCGGTGAAGCCCAGCTCAAGGCGCTGTTCGACGAACTCAAGGCCACAGGCCGCGTGCACATGGTGGTGTGATGGAGGCGATCGACGTCTATCATCTGGGGCTCAAGCCCTATCGGCCAGTGTGGCAGGCGATGCGCGAACTGACCGACACCCGAGATGGCGATACGCCTGACCAGATCTGGGTGGTCCAGCACCCGCCGGTGTTCACCCAGGGCCAGGCAGGCAAGCCCGAGCACCTGTTGATGCCGGGCGAGATTCCGGTGGTGGAGACCGATCGCGGCGGGCAGGTGACCTACCACGGCCCGGGTCAGCTTGTGCTGTACCCGCTGATCGATGTCAAGCGTGCCAGACTGGGGGTCCGAGACCTCGTCAGTGCGCTGGAAGACAGCGTGGTCGATGCCCTGGGCGAGCATGGCATCGAGGCAAGCGCCCGGCCTGACGCGCCTGGCGTGTACGTCGGTGAACGCAAGATTGCCTCACTGGGGTTGAGGATTCGACGGGGTGCCAGTTTTCATGGCATCGCGGTCAATCTCGAGGTCGATCTCACGCCATTTTCGTTTATCAACCCATGTGGCTACGCTGGACTCGAGATGGCCCGGCTGGCCGATCTGGTCTCTTCGAGGCTGGACATGGAAGCCGAAGCGCGTCGGCTATTGCGCACGCTGGCGACGCGACTGGGACAACGCGAACTGATCGAGCGCCCCGGCTTGCCGGGAGTGCTCGACGCCCACAATTTTGACTGATCGCACAGGGCACGCCGAAGGCCGTCACAGCAACGTGTCTCCCGAGCGATCCTCACAGGACAGTGAAATGACAGACAGTTCCGCCATCCAGGCGGCGGCCGCCGCCGCCAAGGCCAAGAAGAACGCCCGCAGCGAAAGGGGAGTGAAGCTTCGCGGCGCCGACAAGGTGGCGCGGATCCCGGTCAAGGTGATCCCCACGGAGGAGATTCCGCGCAAGCCGGACTGGCTCAGGGTACGCATGCCGGTGTCCAAGGAAGTCACCCGTATCAAGGAGACCCTGCGACGTCATGGCCTGCACACCGTCTGCGAGGAAGCCTCATGCCCCAACCTGGGCGAGTGCTTCAACGGCGGTACCGCCACCTTCATGATCATGGGCGATATCTGTACCCGCCGCTGCCCGTTCTGTGATGTGGCTCACGGGCGTCCCAACGCCCTGAACGAGCGCGAGCCGCGCGAACTGGCCGAGGCCATCGCCGAGATGCGCCTGAACTATGTGGTGGTGACCTCCGTCGACCGTGACGATCTGCGTGACGGCGGTGCCCAGCACTTCGTCGACTGCATCCGCGAGATTCGTCGTGATAGCCCGAGCATCGAGATCGAGGTACTGGTGCCGGACTTTCGTGGTCGCATGGAGGTGGCGCTGGACATCCTCGAGACCACGCCGCCCGACGTCTTCAACCACAACCTGGAGACGGTGCCGAGTCTGTATCGCAAGGTGCGGCCGGGGGCCGACTATCAGTGGTCGCTGGACCTGCTCAAGGGCTACAAGGCGCGCCGTCCCGAAGTGATGACCAAGTCTGGCTTGATGCTGGGTGTCGGCGAGACCGACGAGCAGGTCATCGAGGTGATGCGCGACCTGCGTGCCCACGACGTGGACATGCTGACCCTGGGGCAGTACATGCAGCCGTCTCGCAATCACCTGCCGGTGGATCGCTGGGTGCCGCCGTCCACGTTCGACTGGTTCGCCGAGCAGGGGCGCGCCATGGGCTTCACCCACGTGGCTTCCGGCCCGTTGGTGCGCTCGTCCTACCATGCCGATCAGCAGGCACACGGTATCGAAGTGAAGTAGAGCGAAAGCGGTATTTCAGCTACCCACAACGCCCGGCATTGCCGGGCGTTGTGTTTTTGAGCGTACCCGCTCTACAGTGAATCTCCTACACGATGTGCAGCTCCGAAAGGAGGGGGCTTCGCAGTACCTGCATTATTGCGCTATATTGCACTGCAACAAGTGCGCAGACGCAAGGATCGCCTGCTGCGCATCACGCAACCCTGGGAGCCTATATGAATGCGTTGATGCCAAGCGCCACCGCGCCCCTGTTCGCGCTGGCGGAACCCTTTGCTCCACTGTTCGACCCCTTCGGCTTCGGCCGTGCCGCGGCCGACTACTGGCGTGACAGCGTCGAGCGCAGCATCCTCTACTGGGATGTCATGCGCCAGCGCGGCAACGAATACCTCGAACATATCGAGAAGACCCGCCCCACCGTACTTGGCTTCGATACCGACATCGTGATGGAAGGCGAGACCCTGCCTCGCCCCGTCAACTATGAGCTTCTGCGCGTGCACCCGCCCGAGGGTGTCGAGACAGATGAACTGGCACGCCCCTTCGTGGTGGTCGACCCGCGCGCCGGACATGGCCCGGGTATCGGTGGCTTCAAGCCCGACAGCGAGATCGGTATCGCACTGCGCGCCGGCCATCCCTGCTACTTCATCGCCTTCATGCCCTATCCCGTCCCGGGGCAGCGGGTCGAGGACGTGGTTGAAGCCGAGGTCACCTTCCTGCGCCACGTCGCGGAGCTGCATCCCGATAGCGAAAAACCGATGGTCGTGGGCAACTGTCAGGCGGGCTGGCAGATCATGATGGCGGCAGCGCTCGAGCCCGAGCTGTTCGGACCGATCCTGATCGCCGGTGCACCGCTGTCCTACTGGGCCGGGGAGCGCGGCAAGGCGCCGATGCGCTATACCGGCGGCATGACCGGCGGCAGCTGGGCCACCCATATGCTCTCGGACATGGGCGATGGCCTGTTCGACGGGGCCTGGCTGGTGCAGAACTTCGAACGCCTTAATCCGGCCAACACCTGGTGGGACAAGCAGTACAACCTGTACGCCCATGTCGATACCGAAGCCGATCGCTATCTTCAGTTCGAGCGCTGGTGGGGCGGCCATGTGGTGCTGGGTGGAGAAGAGATCCAGTACATCGTCGACAACCTGTTTGTCGGCAATCGCCTGTCCACGGCCCAGCTTGTGACGTCCGACGGGCGCCGTATCGATCTTCGCAACGTGCGCTCCCCGGTGGTGGTGTTCTGCTCACAAGGTGATGACATCACGCCGCCGCCTCAGGCGCTTGGCTGGGTGCGTGATCTCTACGACGGCGTCGACGACATCATCGCCAACGAGCAGACCATCGTCTACTGCGTCCATGACAAGACCGGCCACCTCGGCATCTTCGTTTCCGGCAGCGTCTCGCGCAAGGAACACGCCGAGTTCACCGCCAACATGGACTACATCGACGTGCTGCCGCCGGGGCTCTACGAGACCACGGTGTCCAAGGCCAGCGAGCGGCCCGACGCCGAATTGATCGAGCGGGACTACCTGCTGGAGTTCTCTACCCGGGACCTCGACGACCTGAATCAGGTGGTCAAGCATAGCCCCGAGGACGAGCGGCGTTTCGCCACGGTGGCCAGGGTCTCGGAGATCAATCTGGGGCTCTATCGTCAGTTCCTGCAACCCTGGATTCGTGCCGTGTCGACACCCGAGTCGGCTCGCTGGATGCGCAAGATGCACCCCAATCGCATGGGCTATCGCCTGCTGTCCGATCGTAATCCGATGATGTCGTCGTTGCCGGTGATGGCGGAGTCGGTGCGCAAGCATCGTCATGAACTCGGTGATGACAACATCTTCCGAGTGTATGAGGACATCGGGTCGAGCCTGATCTCGCGGAGTCTGGATGCCTGGCGGGTACTGCGCGATCGCGCCCTCGAGAAGGCCTTCCTTGACCTCTATGGTCAGCCGCTGTTGCAGTCGCTGGTGGGGCTGAAAGGCGCCGTGGAGGGTGAGCGTCAGGTGCCTGGCTCCGAGCCGGAGCGTCGTCGCTTTATCCAGCGTCGCCAGCAGGAGGTGCGCGAGCAGGTGGCGCAAGGCGGCGCCCACGAGGCCGTGATGCGCTCGGTGATCTTCGTGCTGGGTGGTGCTCCTGCTACCGATGGCCGCAATTTCCGCCGCCTGCAGGCGTCACGCAGCGAGCTTGAGCCGGAGCTGCGGCTGGAAGACTTCAAGCATCTGATGCGCGATCAGTTCTTTATCCTGAAGCAGGATCGTGAGGCTGCGCTGGAGGCCATTCCCGAGCTGCTCAAGGGGCTCGATGCCAGGACGATCGACGGCCATATCGAGCATATCGAGCATGTACTGGCGGCCAGCGGTGAGCTCAGCGAGCACGCCGCCGCTCGTTTCGAGCGTATCAAGGCGCTGTTTGGCAAGGCCCGTCCGGCAACGCGTCGTACGGCCCGCCGCAGTGGTGGTGGGGCCAGTGGGGCCAGTGGTAACAGCAGCGCCAAGACGTCGCCGGCTAGCGGCACGTCAGCCAAGCGCGGCACTCGTCAATCTGCAAGCGAAGCTTCCCGCGTCGAAGGGCAGGCCCAGGCTGCGCCCAAGGCCGACGCCGAGCCTGCTGATGCGCCTGCGGCAAAGGCCCAGGCCAGGACCGAGGCGAAGCCGGCTGCCGAAGCGAAGCCTGAAACTAAACCTGAGGCCAAGCCCGAGCCCAAGCCGGCGGTTGACGCTAAAACCGAGGCAAAGCCCGAGCCCAAGTCCGAGGCCAAACCGGCGGCTGACGCTAAAACCGAGGCCAAGCCCGAGACCAAGTCCGAGGCCAAACCGGCGGCTGACGCTAAAACTGAGGCCAAACCTGAGGCCAAGCCTGAGGTCGAGACAAAGCCTGTGGCTGAGGCCGAGCCCAAGGCTGCCCAGGCCGCCACGCCAGCCTCTCGCGAGGGAGGCAATGACGCCGAGAAGGCGCCGGCCGCCACCCGTCGGCGCAGCACCGGATCGCCCCGAGGGCAGCGGCGCAAGCGCTAGTCGGGCGCCTGACCGCCTTCGATGATCGAGTGTGAGACATCGACCATTCCGCTTGCCCCTGCTTCGTGCAGGGGCAAGTCGGTTCTGAGGGGCGGCTTGTCGGCCGTCGAGGTAAGGGCTAGTCTCTTGGCGATGTCAGGTGGACGCCAGGGCGTCAGTCGTGGGGAAACGACTGGGCATGCGTCTAGCCTGCCTGGGGCTCGAACCGATGTGACTGGCGCGACGTTCGGCGCTGGGTTAGGGTAAGCGCATTTTTCCCGTCCACCATCGGCGGGAGTGGCACATACTGGCGTTCGCCAAGGAGCGCGGCGCCCTGACTACTGTGGAGTACTATGGGCAAGTCTCTGGTCATCGTCGAGTCGCCCGCCAAGGCGAAGACGATCAACAAGTACCTCGGCAACGAGTTCATCGTGAAGTCGAGCGTGGGTCACATCCGTGATCTTCCGACCAGCGGCTCTGGCAAGGCGGCTTCCGATCCCAAGGAGCGGGCTCGCCAGGCGGCCGCGACGCGCAAGATGTCGGCTGAGGAAAAGGCGGTCTACAAGCAGCAGAAGGCGCATAGCCAGCTGATACGACGCATGGGTATCGACCCCGACCATGGCTGGCAGGCCAACTACGAGATCCTGCCGGGCAAGGAAAAGGTCGTGGCCGAGCTCAAGAAGCTGGCGGAGAAAGCCGACACCGTCTATCTCGCGACCGATCTGGACCGCGAAGGGGAAGCCATCGCCTGGCACCTTCGCGAGACCATCGGTGGGGACGAGCAACGCTATCGCCGGGTGGTGTTCAACGAGATCACCAAGAATGCCATCCAGGAAGCCTTCACCGACCCCGGTCAGCTGAACATGCCCAGGGTCGAGGCCCAGCAGGCTCGCCGCTTCCTCGATCGTGTGGTGGGCTTCATGCTGTCGCCGCTGCTGTGGGCCAAGGTAGCCCGCGGGCTCTCGGCCGGTCGTGTCCAGTCGGTGGCCATGCGCCTGATCAGCGAGCGCGAAAGCGAGATTCGCGCCTTCGTGCCCGAGGAATTCTGGGACGTTCATGCCGATCTGGTGACGCCGGACGGCGAGGCCATCCGCTTCGAGCTGGTACGTCAGGATGGCAAGACGTTCAGGCCCACCAGCGAGAGCGAGACCCTCGAGCGCATCGCTGCGCTGCGCAAGGCCAGTCTTGCGATCACCTCGCGGGAAGACAAGCCGACCCGGTCCAAGCCCAACGCCCCCTTCATCACCTCGACGCTGCAGCAGGCCGCCAGTGGCCGGCTGGGGTTCTCGGTGAAGAAGACCATGACCCTGGCCCAGCGGCTCTACGAGGCGGGCTACATCACCTATATGCGTACCGACTCGACCAACCTGTCCCGCGAGGCGGTGGAGAGCGTGCGTGACTATATCGGTGAGGAGTTCGGCGATCGCTACCTGCCCGAAGCCCCTAACCGCTATTCCAGCAAGGAAGGCGCCCAGGAGGCTCACGAAGCCATCCGGCCGTCCGAGGTGTCCCGTCGCTCGACCGACCTGGCAGGCATGGAGCGGGATGCCGAGCGCTTGTACGAACTGATCTGGCGGCAGTTTGTCGCCTGCCAGATGACCCCGGCGGAATACCTGTCGTCGACCCTGAGCGTGGTGGTGGACGGCTACGAGCTCAAGGCCAAGGGCCGGGTGCTCAAGTTCGATGGCTACACCCGAGTGATGACCCCCATGGGGCGCAAGGAAGAGGATCAGGCGCTGCCGGATCTGGGCGAGGGCACCCCGATGCACCTCGACGCGCTGGACCCCAGGCAGCACTTCACCAAGCCGCCGGCCCGTTACACCGAAGCCAGCCTGGTCAAGGAGCTGGAGAAGCGCGGCATCGGTCGCCCCTCGACCTACGCCGCCATCATCTCCACCATCCAGGATCGTGGCTACGTCAAGCTCGAGAACCGACGGTTCTACGCCGAGAAGCTGGGCGACATCGTCACCGAGCGACTCAAGGAGTCGTTCCCCGACCTGATGGACTACTCCTTCACCGCGCGCATGGAGGATAGCCTCGACGAGATCGCCGAGGGCGAGCGTAGCTGGCGTGAGCTGCTCGACGCCTTCTATCAGGAGTTTCGCGGGGAGCTGGCCAAGGCCGAGAGCGACGAGGGGATGCGGCCCAATCAGCCGGTACCCACCGATATCGACTGCCCCACCTGCGGGCGCAAGATGCAGATTCGTACCGCCTCGACCGGTGTCTTCCTCGGCTGCAGCGGCTACAACCTGCCGCCCAAGGAGCGCTGCAAGACCACCATCGACCTGCTGCCGGGTGAAGAAGCTGTCGCCGCCGATGCCGGCGAAGAAGCCGAGACCGATGCCCTGCGCGCCAAGGAACGCTGTCCGGTGTGTTCCACCGCCATGGACAGCTACCTGATCGATGAAGGGCGCAAGCTGCATATCTGCGGTAACAGCCCCGACTGTGACGGCTACAAGATCGAACAGGGCAAGTTCCGCATCAAGGGCTACGACGGCCCGGTCATCGAGTGTGACAAGTGCGGCTCCGAGATGCAGCTCAAGTCCGGGCGCTTCGGCAAGTACTTCGGCTGCACCAGTGACAGCTGCAAGAATACCCGCAAGCTGTTGCGCAACGGTGAAGTAGCTCCGCCCAAGATGGATCCGATTCCCATGCCGGAACTGGCCTGCCAGAAGGTGGAAGACCACTACGTGCTGCGCGATGGCGCCAGCGGGCTGTTCCTGGCCGCCAGCAAGTTCCCGAAGAACCGGGAGACCCGTCCGCCTCTGGTCAAGGAACTGAAGCCCCACGCCGCCGAGCTGCCGGAGAAGTACCACTACCTGCTCGATGCGCCGGACCAGGACCCGGATGGGCGCCCGGCTCAGATTCGTTTCTCGCGCAAGCTCAAGGAGCAGTTCGTGATGACCGACGGCGACAATGGCAAGGCCAGTGGCTGGAAGGCGAGCTGGGACGGTAACAAGTGGGTGGTGGAGGACAAGCGCAAGTGACACCGCGGGCCCGCACCAATCAGTTGTTGTATCAGGCGCAGTTGCTGCTGGACGTGGCGCCGGGTGATGACGAGCACCAGGGCGCCAGAAAGAGGGCCAGCGAGGAGGGCGCCCTGGCGTTGTTCGAGCTGGCGATCGACGCCCTGCTGCGCGACGTCTGCGAGCACGCTCATCTGGCGGAACATGACTGGCGAAGCCTGTTGCTGGGTGATGACCCACCCGCCGTGGCCGAGGTTCATCGGCTACGTGAGCTGGCCCGCGACGGCAGCAGTTGGCTATACCGTGTCATCGGTCATCTCGAGGCGCTGCATGGCGATGAAGGTGCGAGTCGACCTCGCTCGCCGGCATTGTCCGGGGTAATTGCCGTGGACCGGCAGGCGGATCTGGGGCAGGAATTGCAGCATTGCCTCGAGGCGGCCAAGGTCGAGATCGCCGCCTTACGCCAGACCAGTGAGGAATGGTAAAGGCAGAGTGTCGTCGGCCGGCGACGCTTCTGTGCGCCGTCGTTTGATAGCTGCGACAGAGCTCGTTTGCCTGCCGTGAAATCGGCCAGGTTCCGCGTGAAGTTCCGCAGAATCGGGATTACACTGCGTCACAGATGTTTTCGTTTATTCACAGTGAGTTTATCCATGTTCGCCCAGAGTCAACGTCGCCGTTTCATCCAAATGATACTTGGTGCCATGCTGCTACTCCCTCTGGGTGTCAGTGCCAGCATGGACATGGTGGAGGACCAGCTTCGCCGTGCCATTGTCCCGGACTCCTCCAGCGAGATCTGGGTCCTGATCGATAACCAGGAGTCTCGCCTGACGGTGTATCGCGGGGGGGTTGAGCTGGCTCGATACTCACCGATTTCGGTCGGTAGAGGGGGCGCCAAGTCCCAGCGGGTCATGGGCGACAAGACCACGCCAAGAGGCGAGTTCCACGTTAATCGCTTCAACTTCGACAGCAAGTTCGACATCTTCATCGGCCTGGACTATCCGACGCCCACCCACGCCAGGATGGCGCTGGAGACGGGGCTGTACAGTCAGCAGGATTACGACGACTATTTCGACTACTATCGCCGGCATCGTAGCCCGCCCCAGCAGACGATCCTGGGCGGTTATATCGGCATACACGGAGTCGGCGATGGAGACATGGACATCCATCGCAACTTTGACTGGACCAACGGATGTGTCGCCGTGACCAATCATGAAATTCGGGAACTTTCCGGCTTGATTGATGTTGGCACTCGCGTCGTCATCCGCTAGTCTTTAGGGGCGCAAGGGACGTTCAAGACTATGGACAAGCGCCGTTGTGTATTATAAAACAGCGTTTGACTCCTGTGCTTAGCAGCACAAGTCGCTGCAAGAAAGGCCTGCCTTTGCAGGAAGCCTGATGGATACATACCCTGATCGGGTATGTTACTGTCACCAACGCAGTACCAAGGAAGACTCAAGGAGAACACCATGACTCTGAAGACTACCCTGAAGCTGACCGCCGCCGCCGCTTCTCTGGCCGTTCTGGCTGGCTGTGCTTCTTCCAGCGCTCTGGAAGAAGTCCGCATGACCGCTGAGTCCGCTCAGGCCGACGCTGCAGAAGCTCGCAGCATCGCCACTCAGGCTCAGAACACTGCCAACCAGGCACAGCGTGACGCTCAAGCGGCCCTGCAGCTGTCTCAGCAGAACCGCGAAGAGATGAACCGCATGTTCGAGCGCTCCATGCGCAAGTAATCGTTTCGCATCCCGTTCGCGGGATTGACCGACAGGACGTCAGGGTTTCATCGAAATCAGGTCGTCCAGGTCATGAAACGATAGGCTGAGGCCCCACCGAAAGGTGGGGCCTCAGTCGTTTGTGGCGTGTGATCATTGCATGACGATTGATGGTGGGCGGGAGCTGCCAGCCAATCGTCTGACCGCTGCCTGTTCCTTCATCTGACGGCTGCCTGTCTGGCTGCCTGTCCTGTCGCTTGTCTCCTGACGGCTGCCTCTCCTCTGCCTGACGGCTGCCTGTCCTGTCGCTTGTCTCCTGACGGCTGACTCTCCTCTGCCTGACGGCTGCCTGTCCTGTCGCTTGCCGCCTGACGGCTGCCTCTCCTCTGCCTGACGGCTGACTGCTGCGGATGCATCGCTTGAGCTGGATCATGGTGTCGCCACCATGCCGGCGAGGCCCCCGCTGGAAATGTTGGCGCCAAAAAAAGGCGCCCCTGTCGGGGCGCCGTGCACGTCACGTGCTTGATGTGGTGCCTGTGGTCGCCGGTTCAGCCTTCGTGGCTGACCTGTCCCAGCAGGGCAGGCTCGTCGGCGATCAACTCGATATGGTCATAGAGGCTGCCAGGCAGCGGCTTGGGTTCTGCCGGGGTGGTGGTCTGCATGGCGACCGGAAGGCCGCTGGGCGTCTCCATGGCGCTACGCAGGCGCGCAAAGTCGACATCGTAGTCCTTGTCCTTGACGGCGGCCTCGACCTCCTCGATAGCGGCGGTCATGTCCTCGATCGGCGCGCCTTCTTCTTCGTCGAGGTAGGGGTAGGCCTGGACATAGAGGTGCTCGTCGGACCAGCCGAGCTTCAGCGGTTCGTTGACCAGTCGGACACGGGTGCCCACCGCGACTTGATCGAACAGATTCTCGACATCGTCGGGCAGCATGCGGATGCAGCCGTGGGTGACGCGCATGCCGACGCCCTCGGGCTTGTTGGTGCCGTGGATCAGGTAGCCGGGGATGCCCAGGCGCATCTTGCGCGTGCCCATGGGGTTGTCGGGTCCGGGCGGCACCACGCCGGGCAAGGGGTCGCCGGCCTCGGCGTGTTCGCGGCGAATGGAGGCAGGAGGATACCAGGACGGATTCTTGACCATCTGGGTGATGGTGGTGGAGCCCAGCGGCGTCTTCCAGTCCATGCGGCCCACGGCGATCGGGTAGGTCTGCACCGTACGCGGCTCGCCTTCCTTGGCCGGCGGGTAGTAGTAGAGGCGCATCTCGGCCACGTTGACCACGATGCCGTTGCGCGGTGCATCGGGCAGGATGAACTGGGCCGGGATGGTCACTTCGGTACCCTCGCCGGGATACCAGATGCTGATGTCGGGGTTGGCGCGGGTGATGGCGTTGAAGCCGATGCCGTGCTCGTGTCCGATATCGATGAGGGTGTCTTCCTCGTCGGCTTCGACGGTGTAGACCTCACCGATCAGGTCGCCTTCTTCGGGCAGCAGGTAGTGGCCCCGGGGCAGGTCGTCGGCCGCCGCCAGAGGTGCCGCCAGCGCGCCCACAACGCCACACAGGGTGGCGAGGCGGACGAGTGGCCGGCGAAGTGAAGTCGAAGTCATTGCAGCAGTCTCGATAATGGGTGAAAGCCGGGGATCACCCGGCCGGAATTTGCGGTGTCCTATGTACATAGATTGCCCGCTAATGCGGCGTTGCGCCAGTCCCTTGCAAGGGATGGCTCAGGCCGCCTGAGTCTTTCGATTGAGTTGGTCCAGCAGCGCCTCGACGGCCTCGAAGCGGGTCTCCTCGACGGCCATGTCGGCCTGGAAGCGCAGGGTGTCGGCGCCCTCCAGTCGATAGCGTTCCGGCGCCCCCTGGATCAGCCCCACCAGCGTCAGTGGATCCACCGCGGTCTGGCCGCCGAACAGGACGCGCCCGCGCTCGGCGCCCGCTTCCAGGCGCACGATACCGAGCCTTTCGGCACGCTGCCTGAGGCGGGTCTGGCGCAGCAGCGTCTTGACCGGGGCGGGCAGCAGCCCGAAGCGATCGATCATCTCCACGCGCAGTTCCTTGAGCTCGGCCTCGTTGTCGGCGTTGGCGATGCGCTTGTACATCACCAGACGCTGCTGGACATCGGGGAGATAGTCGTCGGGAATCAGCGCCGGCAGGTTGAGGCTGATCTCGACGCCTTCCTGCAGCGGCGCCTCGATATTCGGAGTGCGGCCTTCACGGATGGCCTTCACCGCCCGGTCGAGCATCTCCATATAGAGGCTGTAGCCCACCGCTTCCATCTGGCCGCTCTGTTCGTCGCCCAGCAGTTCGCCGGCGCCGCGGATTTCCATGTCGTGGCTGGCCAGGGTGAAACCAGCGCCCAGGTCCTCGGCCTGGCCGATCGCCTCGAGGCGCTTGACCGCATCTCGGGTGATCGAGCGAGGCGGCGGCGCCAGCAGGTAGGCGTAGGCCTGGTGGTGGCTGCGGCCTACCCGGCCGCGCAGCTGGTGGAGCTGGGCCAGTCCGAACTTGTCGGCACGCTCGATGATGATGGTGTTGGCGCTGGGCACGTCGATGCCGGTCTCGATGATGGTCGAGCACACCAGCACGTTGAAGCGCTTGTGATAGAAGTCGGACATCACCCGTTCCAGCGAGCGCTCGGGCAGCTGCCCATGGGCCACCGCGACGCGGGCGTCGGGCACCAGTTCGCGGACCTTCTCGGCGGCGCTCTCGATGGTCTTGACCTCGTTGTGCAGGTAGTAGACCTGGCCGCCACGCAGGATCTCGCGCAGGATCGCCTCCTTTATCACGGCTTCTTCGCGCTGCTGGACGAAGGTCTTCACCGACAGGCGTCTGGCCGGTGGGGTGGCGATGATCGACAGGTCGCGGATACCGCTCATGGCCATGTTGAGCGTGCGCGGGATCGGTGTGGCGGTCATGGTCAGTACGTCGACCTCGGCACGCAGGGTCTTGAGTCTTTCCTTCTGGGACACGCCGAAGCGATGCTCTTCATCGATGATGACCAGCCCCAGCTCGGGGAAGTCGAGTTTCCGAGACAACAGCTTGTGGGTGCCGATGACGATATCGACCTTGCCTTCGCGAACGCGCTTGAGGGTGTCTGTCTGGCTACCGCTGCTGGTGAAGCGGGACAACAGCTCGATATCCACTGCGGTATCGGCGAAGCGGTCGCGGAAGTTCTCGAAATGCTGGCGGGCGAGCAGGGTGGTCGGCACCAGCACCACCACCTGGCGCCCGGACTGTACCGCAAGAAAGGCGGCACGCATGGCGACCTCGGTCTTGCCGAAGCCGACGTCGCCGCAGACGACACGGTCCATCGGGCGCGGTGCGGTCATGTCCTGGATCACCGCCTGGATGGTGACCCGCTGATCCGGCGTCTCCTCGAACGGGAAGTTGGCGACGAAGCGAGCGTACTCTTCATCCGGGGCGGCACAGGCGAAGCCTTCCCGGGCCTCGCGGCGGGCATAGATGTCGAGCAGCTCGGCGGCGGTATCGCGGATCTTCTCGGCGGCCTTGCGCTTGGCCTTTTCCCACTGTTCCGAGCCCAGTCGATGCAGCGGTGCCAGTTCATCGTCGGCACCGGCGTAGCGGGAAATAAGGTGCAGGCTGTCCACCGGCACGTAGAGCTTGGCGCCGTCGGCGTACTCGAGGCTGACGAATTCGGCCGCCTGGCCGCCGGCTTCCAGCGTTTCCAGCCCGCGGTAGCGGCCGACGCCGTGGGACTGGTGGACCACCGGGGCGCCGACCTTGAGTTCGGAAAGATGGCGTACGGCGAGTTCGTTGTCGTCGGTGGCCTTGGCCTGGCGGCGGGTCTGGCGCACGATCTCGCCGAACAGTTCCGTCTCGGTGATCACACTGACCGCGGGGGAGCCGAGCGACAGGCCGCTGGAGAGCTGCCCCTCGGCGATGGCCAGGCGAGAGCTGCCGGCGAGGAAGTCGGAAAATCCGTCCGCGGCGTCCAGTGCACCGGTAGCGGGGGCCAGGGTCTCCTCCAGCGCTTCCCGACGCCCACGGGACTCGGCCACGAACAGCACCCGGCGCTCTGCGTGCTCGTTCAGAAAGCCTCTGAGCGCCGCCAGCGGATCCTTTGCCCTGGCATTGATCGCCACCTGGGGGGCGTCGCTGGCATCCGAGGGATGGGCGTGGGGATGCTCGCTGTCTGCCGTCAGCTCGACCCTGGGGTGGGTCTTGATCAGCCCGAACAGTTCCGCTTCCGGGATGAAGGCACGGTGGGGCGGCAGCAGGGGGCGGGTCGGATCGACGCCGAGATTTTCGTAGCGGCTGGTGATCGCCTGCCAGTGGTGCTCGGCGGCTTCGCGGCAGCCGGACATCAGGGCGACGCGGGTATCCGCGGGAAGATGGTCGAACAGTGAAGCGGTGGCCTCGAAGAACAACGGCAGATACTGCTCGAGTCCGGGTGAGGGGATGCCCTTCAGCGCATCGACATAAAGCGGGCACTGGCGTGGGTCGACGTCGAACAGGGTCTCGAAGCCTTCACGAAAGCAGGCGATGGCCGAGCGTGACAGCGAATACTCGTGCGCCGGCAGCAGGTCGATCCGCTCGACCTTGTCGAGGCTGCGCTGGGTGTCGGGGTCGAAGCTCCTGAGGGTGTCGATCTCGTCGTCGAACAGGTCGATGCGAAGCGGATGGTCGCTGCCCATGGGAAAGAGATCGATCAGGGCGCCACGCAGGGCGTATTCACCCGGCTCGAAGACGGTCTCCACCGCCCGGTAGCCCGCCCGTGACAGCTGTTCGCGGAAGGTCTCCCGTTGCAGGGTGGCGCCGACCTCCAGGGTCAGCACCCGTCCGGCGATATAGTCCACGGGCGGCAGACGCTGCATCAGGGTATTGATCGGTACCAGCACGATGCCGTGCACACCATCCTGCAGATGCCGGAGGGTGCGCAGCCGCGACGAGACGATGTCCTGATGGGGCGAAAAGCTGTCGTAGGGCAGCGTCTCCCAGTCGGGGAAGGGCAGTACCGGCACGTCGGCATAGAAGGCCAGTTCGTTCTCGAGCCTCAGTGCTTCGGCGGTATCCTGGGTAATCACCAGCAGTGGCGCGTCGGCAGCCAGGCGCGAAAGCGCCAGGGCGCTGGCGCTGCCGGCGGGCGTGGTGAGGTACAGGGTGTCACGGGCGCCCTGGGGATGCGGCGGATCGAGCGGCGAAAAGGTAGGCATAGAGGATGTCGTTTCGCTGGCGTTCAGAGGTCGAGCAGGCATCATACCAGCCCGATCTCGCTCATGTAGTCAAACCGCGATTTGTGTAACGGGCCTACAGGAGGTGCGACCATACAGTCATTGCCCCTTTCAAGGGGGGGGCTGATAATACGCTCGTTTCCCCATCAGACTTAGAGGTCTCTCGTGAGCCAGCAACCCGATATCGTCTTCCAGCAATGGCACGACAACCAGGCCGTGGCCGAGCAGATGATCCCGCTGATCGGCAGCCTGTATCGTCGCAATAACGTGGTCACCACCATGTTCGGACGTTCGCTGTTCAACCGCAGCGTCATCCGCATCCTCAAGGACCATCGTTTCGTCAGGAAGATCGAAGGTACCGAGTTGTCGGTGCAGGATACCTTCCCGCTGGTGCAGGCGATGACCCAGCTGAATCTGGGGCCGGCTCACGTCGATGTGGGCAAGCTGGGTGTGGCATTCAAGAAGCAGGGCGGTGGCGATGCGCTGGCGTTCATGCGCGAGCAGCTGGCCGAGATCGTCGACTGTCACGATCCTGACGCCGGCAATGGCGAGCCCAAGGACGTTGTGCTCTACGGCTTCGGCCGGATCGGCCGGATCCTGGCCCGCGTGCTGATCGAGAAGGCCGGTGGCGGCAACCTGCTGCGCCTCAAGGCCATCGTGGTGCGCGGTCGTGGCGATATCGCCAAGGATCTGGAAAAGCGCGCCAGCCTGCTGCGTCGTGACAGCGTTCACGGTCCCTTCGACGGCACCATCAGCGTGTGCCCGGAGACCCGCACCCTGACCGCCAACGGCAACGTGATCCAGGTCATCTACGCCGATTCGCCGAGCGATGTCGACTACACCGCCTACGGCATCAACAACGCCGTGGTGGTCGACAACACCGGTATCTGGCGCGACGAGGCTGGCCTCGGTCAGCACCTGGAGTGCAAGGGCGTGTCCAAGGCGCTGCTGACCGCCCCGGGCAAGGGCGACCTGAAAAACATCGTCTATGGCATCAATCATGGCGACATCACCCAGGATGATCGCATCATCTCCGCGGCGTCCTGCACCACCAACGCCATCGTGCCGGTATTGAAGGTGATGAACGACGAATACGGCATCGAGCATGGCCACGTCGAGACCGTTCACTCCTACACCAACGATCAGAACCTGATCGACAACTACCACAAGGGTGACCGTCGCGGACGCAGCGCACCGCTGAACATGGTGCTGACCGAGACCGGTGCCGCCAAGGCGGTTTCCAAGGCACTGCCGGAGCTGGGTGGCAAGCTGACCGGCAACGCCATCCGCGTGCCGACGCCCAATGTGTCGATGGCGATCCTCAACCTGTCGCTCGAGCGCGAGACCGACGCCGAGTCGCTCAACGACTACCTGCGCCGCATGTCCATCGACTCGGCCTTCCAGAAGCAGATCGACTTCGTCGACTCGCCGGAGGTGGTCTCCACCGACTTCGTCGGCAACCGTCACGCCGGCATCGTCGACGCCAAGGCGACCATCGCCCAGGGCCGCCACGCGGTGGTCTATGTGTGGTACGACAACGAGTTCGGCTACAGCTGCCAGGTGATTCGTATCCTGCAGCAGATCTCCAACGTGGCCTTCTGTAAGCTGCCGCGTCACGCCTAGTCCGTGCCGAGCGGGGCGAGAGTCTCGCGTTGAGGTAGTTCGAATACCCCTTGCCAACCTTGTTTGGCAAGGGGTTTTTCTGTTTGGGATGGAAGCGGTTTTGCAGAATCACGCAGTTCTGCGACGTTCGATCATGTGGTCAATCCACTGGCTTGTCTTTATAATGCTGGGGATTTTTCGGGGTGGTTCGATGTCGCCTCGGCGTGACTGGTGATGCGTGGCTTATAACAAGAATTCCTCTCATTTCCACCGAACCTCCGTCCATTATCTACGATCCATCAACTGGGCGAGTCTATGATCGAAGTCAAGAAAGGCCTGGATCTCCCCATCACGGGAGCGCCGGAGCAGCGTATCGAGGATGCGCGACCGGTGCGCCACGTGGCGCTCCTGGGGACCGACTATATCGGCATGAAGCCGACCATGGAGGTCAAGGAGGGGGACAAGGTCAAGCTGGGCCAATTACTGTTCACCGACAAGAAGATCGAGGGCGTGCGCTTTACCTCGCCGGCCTCGGGTGAAGTAGTGGCGATCAATCGCGGGGAAAAGCGCAGGCTCCTGTCGGTGGTGATCGAGGTCGACGACAGCGCCGAGGCCGAGTCCTTCACGGCTCATGGCCGCGATGCGCTCGAGTCCCTCGAACGTCAGACCGTGGTCGACCAACTGGTGGAGTCCGGTCTGTGGACCGCGCTGCGCACTCGCCCGTTCTCGCGTACCCCGGCGCCCGACGCCGTACCCACCGACATCTTCGTCACCGCCATCGACACCCAGCCGCTGGCCGCCGATCCGTCGCTGGTCATCAACGAGCAGGCCGAGGCGTTCGAGGACGGCCTCAAGGTGCTGGGACGACTGACCGAGGGCAAGGTGTTCTTGTGCACCGCCACCGATGCCCAGATTCCGGGCACCAAGGTCAAGGGCGTCCACCACGAGAGCTTCGCCGGCCCCCATCCTGCGGGCCTGGTCGGTACCCACATTCACTTCCTGTCCCCGGTGTCGCTGCAGCGTCGCGTCTGGCACATCGGCTATCAGGACGTGATCGCCTTCGGCAAGCTGTTCAGTGAAGGCAAGCTGGACCTGAGCCGAGTGGTCGCCGTGGGCGGCCCGCGTGCCGAGCGTCCGCGTCTGGTGCGTACCCGTGTGGGTGCCAGCACTGACGAGCTGCTGGATCACGAGATCAAGTCTGCCGATGACACCCGCGTCATCAGCGGAGGCGTGTTCTCCGGCTTCACCGCCGAAGGCAGCCTGCGCTACCTGGGCCGCTTCCACAACCAGATCACCCTGCTGGAAGAGGGCAACAAGCGTGCCTTCATGGGCTGGTTGTCGCCGGGTGCCAATCGTCACTCGGTACTGGGTATCTACCTGTCGAGCCTGAAGGGCCTGCGCAACTATGCGCCGACCACCTCGACCAATGGCTCCGAGCGCGCCATGGTGCCGGTGGGTGCGTATGAAAAGGTGATGCCGCTGGACATCATGCCCACGCAGCTCTTGCGTTCGCTGATCGTCGGCGACATCGAGTCGGCGATGGAGCTCGGCTGCCTCGAGCTGGATGAAGAAGACCTGGCGCTGTGCACCTATGTGTGCCCGGGCAAGTATGAGTACGGTCCCATCCTGCGTGACAACCTCACCATGATCGAGAAAGAGGCCTGATGATGGGTATTCGACAGACACTCGACAATCTCGAGCCGCACTTTCACAAGGGTGGCAAGTACGAGAAGTTCTATCCGCTGTACGAGGCGGTGGACACTATCTTCTATGCGCCTCCCAGCGTGACCAAGACCACGGCTCACGTGCGTGACGGCATCGACCTCAAGCGCATGATGATCACGGTGTGGTTCTGCACCTTCCCGGCCATGTTCTTCGGCATGTGGAACGCTGGCTGGCAGGCCAACGAGGCCATCGCCGCGGGTTACGACTCCATGGGCGGCTGGCGCGAGATGATCCTGCTGACCTTCGCCGGTGGCCACGATGCCGGCAGCCTGTGGTCCAACTTCGTGCTGGGCGCTACCTACTTCCTCCCGATCTACCTGGTGACCTTCGTCATTGGTGGCTTCTGGGAAGTGCTGTTCGCGATCAAGCGCGGCCACGAGGTCAACGAAGGCTTCTTCGTCACCTCCGTGCTCTACGCCCTGATCCTGCCGGCTACCATCCCGCTGTGGCAGGTGGCGCTCGGCATCACCTTCGGTGTGGTGATCGGCAAGGAAATCTTCGGTGGTACCGGCAAGAACTTCCTCAACCCGGCGCTGACCGGTCGTGCCTTCCTGTACTTCGCCTATCCGGCGCAGATCTCCGGTGATGCCGTATGGGTCGCCGCCGACGGCTTCACCGGCGCGACGCCGCTGTCTACCGCCTACCAGAGCGGTATGGCCGCACTGCAGGACCAGTACAGCTGGTGGGACGCCTTCCTTGGCTTCATTCCCGGCTCCGTGGGTGAGACCTCGACGCTTGCCATCCTGATCGGGGCGGTGGTGCTGATCGGCATGAAGATCGCCTCGTGGCGGATCGTTGCCGGCGTGTTCCTCGGCATGGTAGCGATGAGCTCCATTCTCAACCTGATCGGCTCCGACACCAACGCCATGTTCGCCATGCCCTGGTACTGGCACCTGGTGGTGGGTGGCTTCGCCTTCGGCATGGTGTTCATGGCCACCGATCCCGTATCGGCGTCCATGACCAACCCGGGTCGCTTCATCTTCGGCGCCCTGATCGGTGTGATGACGGTTCTGATCCGTGTGGTCAACCCGGCCTTCCCCGAGGGCATCATGCTGGCGATCCTGTTCGCCAACCTGTTCGCGCCGCTCATCGATCACTTCTTTGTTCAGGCCAACATCAAGCGTCGCGCCAAGCGCACCGCTGTCGTGGCCGAGGAGACCGCCTGATGGCACAAGGTAACAACTCCATCAAGAAGATCCTGACGGTCGCCTTCTCCCTGTGTATCGTCTGCTCGATCATCGTGTCGACGGCGGCGGTGGGACTCAAGGCGCGCCAGGAGCGCAACCAGGAGCTGGACCGCAAGTCCAACATCCTGGCCGTGGCCGACCTGTACGAACCGGGCATGGACGTCGGCAAGGAGTTCTCCCAGGCGGTGACCGCCAAGGTCGTCGATCTCGACACCGGGGAGTACACCGATGAGGTCGATCCCGAGACCTATGACGGCTTCCAGGCCGCCAAGGATCCGGCCCAGTCGCGCACCCTGTCCGGGGAGAAGGATATCGCCGGTCTCGGCCGTCAGGAGCAGTTCTCCACCATCTATCTGGTCGGTGACGAGAACAACCCCGAGCAGATCGTGCTGCCGATTCGTGGCCAGGGCCTGTGGGGCCTGATGCGCGGCTACCTGTCTGTGCAGGGTGACGGCAACACCATCGGCGGGATCACCTTCTATTCCCACGCCGAGACACCTGGCCTGGGTGGCGAGGTCGACAACCCGCGCTGGAAGGCGCAGTGGGAAGGCAAGGAAATCTACGCCTCGAGCGACACCATGGAGCCGGCCATCCAGCTGGTGAAGGGTGGTGCCAGCGAGTCCACCGAGGTCGACGCCCTGTCCGGCGCGTCTCTGACCAGCCGCGGCGTGACCAAGCTGGTGCAATTCTGGCTGAGCGAGGAAGGCTTCGGTCACTACCTGGCGCGCTTCCGCGATGGCGTGGACAGCCAGGCTAGCGCCGACGCCAGCCCCTCTGACGACAGCGAAGGAGCCTGACGATGTCTGCACCGACTCCCAAGGGCGTCATCCTGACGCCGATCTTCAAGAACAACCCCATCGCCCTGCAGATCCTCGGTATCTGTTCGGCGCTGGCGGTGACCTCGAGCCTCAGCGTCTCGCTGGTCATGAGTCTGGCCGTGATCTTCGTGACGGCGTTCTCGAGCATGTTCGTCTCGCTGATCCGCAATCACATTCCGTCCTCCATCCGTATCATCGTGCAGATGACCATCATCGCCTCGTTGGTGATCGTGGTGGACCAGATCCTCAAGGCCTTTGCCTATGAGATGTCCAAGCAGCTGTCGGTATTCGTCGGTCTGATCATCACCAACTGCATCGTGATGGGCCGCGCCGAAGGCTTTGCCATGACCAACACCCCGACGCTGTCGTTCCTCGACGGTGTCGGCAACGGTCTGGGCTACGGCTTCATCCTGATGACCGTCGGCTTCTTCCGCGAGCTGTTCGGCTCCGGCAGCCTGTTCGGCGTGACCATCCTGGAAACCGTGCAGAACGGTGGCTGGTACGTGCCCAACGGCCTGCTGCTGCTGCCGCCGTCCGCCTTCTTCATCATCGGTCTGATCATCTGGGTGCTGCGCAGCCTCAACCCGGAGCAGGTCGAGGACAACGAGTTCGTGATGAAGGAAAACACCCAGCCGAAGGAGGCCGTGTAACATGGAACACTATCTGAGCCTTTTCGTTGCCTCGGTGTTCGTGGAGAACATGGCACTGGCGTTCTTCCTGGGCATGTGTACCTTCATGGCCGTGTCCAAGAAGGTATCCTCGGCCATCGGTCTGGGCATCGCGGTGGTAGCGGTACTGACCATCACCGTGCCGGTGAACAACCTGATCCTCGAGTATCTGCTGGCGGAAGGCGCGCTGTCCTGGACCGGCATCGCCGGCGCCGAGAACATCGACCTGTCGTTCCTGGGTCTGCTGTCCTACATCGGCGTCATCGCCGCACTGGTGCAGATCCTCGAGATGTTCCTCGACAAGTTCGTGCCGGCGCTCTACAACGCCCTCGGCGTGTTCCTGCCGCTGATCACCGTGAACTGCGCCATCCTCGGTGGCACCCTGTTCATGGTCGAGCGCAGCTACAACTTCGGTGAGTCCGTGGTCTATGGCCTGGGCGCCGGTGTCGGCTGGGCGCTGGCGATCACCGCCCTGGCCGGTATCCGCGAGAAACTGAAGTACAGCGATGTGCCCGCTTCCCTGCAGGGACTGGGCATCACCTTCATCACCGTGGGTCTGATGTCCCTGGGCTTCATGTCCTTCTCCGGCATCCAGCTCTGAGTGCCCTGCACCGGGGGCTCTGGCCCTCGGTGCAGGCCCTAACCCTAGCAATAGGAAACCGACATGGTTGATACAACAGTCATCGTGCTCGGCGTCGTCATGTTCACCATCATCGTCATCAGTCTGACGGCGGTGATCCTGGCGGCCCGCTCCAAGCTCGTGAGCTCGGGCGATGTGACCATCGAGATCAATGACGATCCCGAGAACACCCTGACCACCCAGGCCGGCGGCAAGCTGCTCAACACCCTGGCGGCCAATGGCATCTTCCTGTCCTCCGCCTGTGGCGGCGGCGGCTCCTGCGCCCAGTGCAAGTGCCGGGTCGAGGAGGGCGGCGGCTCGATCCTGCCCACCGAGGAAAGCCACTTCACCCTGCGCGAGAAGAAGGTCGGCTGGCGTCTGTCCTGTCAGGTACCGGTCAAGCAGGACATGAAGATCCAGGTCCCCGAGGAAGTGTTCGGCGTCAAGAAGTGGGAATGCGAGGTCATCGAGAACCCCAACGTCGCCACCTTCATCAAGGAGCTGAACCTGAAGCTGCCGGAAGGCGAGGAAGTGGCCTTCCGTGCCGGCGGCTATGTGCAGCTGGTGGCACCGGCCTACGACATCAAGTTCTCCGACTTCGATATCGAGGAAGAGTACCGCGGCGACTGGGAGAAATTCGGTCTGTTCGACGTCTCGCACAAGAACACCGAAGAGGTCATTCGTGCCTACTCCATGGCCAACTATCCGGAAGAGAAGGGTATTCTCAAGTTCAACATCCGGATCGCGACGCCTCCGCCCAACTCCAGCCACCCGCCTGGCCTGATGTCCACCTACGTCTTCAGCCTGAAGCCGGGTGACAAGGTCACGGTGATGGGGCCCTTCGGTGAGTTCTTCGCCAAGGACACCGACGCCGAGATGGTCTTCATCGGTGGTGGTGCCGGCATGGCGCCGATGCGCAGCCACATCTTCGACCAGCTGAAGCGTCTGAACAGCGAGCGCAAGATGACCTTCTGGTACGGCGCACGCTCCTGGCGCGAGACCTTCTACAACGAAGAGTACGACAAGCTGGCCGAGGAGCATGAGAACTTCGACTGGCACCTGGCACTGTCCGACCCCCAGCCGGAAGACAACTGGGAAGGGCCGACCGGGTTCATCCACAACGTGCTCTACGACATGTACCTCAAGGACCATCCGGCTCCCGAGGACTGCGAGTACTACATGTGCGGGCCGCCCATGATGAACGCCTCCGTCATCAAGATGCTGCTGGATCTCGGCGTCGAGCCCGAGAACATCATGCTGGATGACTTCGGCGGCTGATCACGCGCCTGTCCGTGTGCCCAAGGGCACCTTGCGAGCCCCGCCCCGTGCGGGGCTCGTTGGTTTGTGCGCCTTGTGATTTTGCCGCGAGAGGAGTTCTGGCATAATTGTCGCGCCGACTCGAGAATGCCCCGCGGACTCTCCTGGGAGGACACGGGACCTTGTCGAGTCGGTACCTTCAACGCCTCGGGCGTATGGCGACGGCCATTCGTTGTTCCGCCCAGGGATATCTCTTGTCCAACCGCTGTCCAATGGGAGAAAGGCAGGCGATGGTGTTCGCGAGAAAGTGACCAGAGCTATCCTGCCCCATCCAGCGAGGAGTCCATCATGACCATCTACCTTATCGTTTTCGGTGCCATGCTGCTGATCATCGGCGCCATGGCGATCGGTGTCATTCTTGGCCGCAAGCCCATCGCCGGCTCCTGCGGCGGGCTCAACCAGCTTGGCCTGAAGGACGGCTGCGAGATCTGCGGCGGCAAGGATGAGGTGTGCGAGGAAGAATCGAAGAAGCGCGCCACCAGTCAGCGTCGCCAATCCGACGAGAATCGCGGACTGGACCTGGGCTACGACGCGACTCGTCGCTGAGCGGCAGCATCGACGCCCCCTGACCATGACGGCGCCTCTCGAGGCGCCGTCCTCATGATAAGCAGTGCCCGGCATCTCACATCCGGGTCGGTTTCCAGGAGAAGGAAGACACGATGGCAGTCCACAACTATGACGTGGTGGTGATCGGCACCGGGCCCGCCGGCGAGAGCGCAGCGATCAATGCGGCCAAGCATGGCAAGCGGGTCGCGGTGGTCGAAAAGCAGGCGCGGGTCGGCGGCAATTGCACCCACTGGGGCACCATCCCTTCCAAGGCGCTGCGTCATCAGGTCCGCCAGATCATGTCGTTCAACACCAACAGCATGTTCCGGGATATCGGCGAGCCGCGCTGGTTCTCGTTCCCCAAGGTGCGTGAACGCTCCCGGGTGACCATCGATCAGCAGGTGTCCATGCGCACCAACTTCTACGCGCGCAATCGCATCGACCTGTATCACGGGATCGCACGCTTCAAGGACGAACACACCCTGATGGTAAGGGGCAGTGGTGAAAACCAGGAAGAGCTGGTAGCGGACAAGGTGATCATCGCCACGGGGTCACGGCCCTACCGTCCTGCGGACATCGATTTTCGCCACCCTCGTATCTACTGCTCCGATACCATTCTTGGTCTGCAGCACACCCCGCGTACCCTGATCATCTTCGGCGCCGGCGTTATCGGCTGTGAGTACGCCTCGATCTTCTCCGGGCTCGGACTCAAGGTGGATCTGATCAACAACCGCGGCAGCCTCTTGTCCTTCCTCGATGACGAGATCAGCGATGCGCTGTCCTACCATCTGCGCAAGCATGGTGTGTTGATCCGCCACAACGAGGAGTACGAGCGCGTCGAGGGCGACGAAAACGGCGTCACGGTGCATCTGAAGTCGGGCAAGCGGCTGCGCGCCGACGCCTTCCTGTGGGCCAACGGCCGCACCGGCAATACCGACCAGCTGGGCCTCGAGAACATCGGTCTCACCGCCAACGGCCGCGGGCAGCTGCAGGTCGACGAGCACTATCGCACGGTGCTGCCCCACATTTACGCCGCCGGAGACGTGGTCGGCTGGCCGAGTCTCGCCAGCGCCGCCTACGATCAGGGACTGAACGCCTGCGACGAGCTGCTGGACCGGGAATTCCGCTACGTCACCGAGGTGCCCACCGGGATCTACACCATTCCCGAGATCAGCTCCTTCGGTCGCACCGAGCGCGAGTTGACCGAGGCCAAGGTGCCTTACGAGGTCGGCCATGCCTTCTTCAAGGACACCGCCCGCGCCCAGATCACCGGCGATACCGTCGGCATGCTCAAGATCCTGTTCGATCAGGATACCCTGGAGATCTACGGCATCCACTGCTTCGGCGACCAGGCCTCGGAGATCGTCCATATCGGCCAGGCGATCATGCAGCAGGAAGGGGAGGCGAATACGCTGAAGTACTTCGTCAACACCACCTTCAACTATCCGACCATGGCCGAGGCCTACCGGGTGGCCGCCCAGAATGGCCTCAACCGGGTGTTCTGAGCCGACCAGCACGACCGACAAGAAAGGTGCCCTTGGGCACCTTTTTTGTCTGGGGTCGGACTATTGGCGCCTGCTGTGGGAGCCTCGGTAGCGCTGGGATCGACGCTCTACGATATCCGATATCGGGGCGCCTGCTCGATCCGGTGCCTGAGCGCTAGTGCCCGCTCTCGTGGGCAAAGCAAGGCGGCGAGGAGGGCAGGGCGTCTTCCTGATCTTCCTGGTGCAGTGCCTCGAGCAGGCGCTGGCGCAGCTCGGGCAGATGGGTGCTGTCGACATCGCGCGCCGCGGTCACCAGCGTCAAGCGGCCACGCCGGGCCAGGCGCATCAGCGGATACAGCCGGTCGGGGTGGTCGCGTAGCTCGCCGCGATAGCGAATCTCGAAGACCCTGGAACTGATCTCCTCGAGCTGATACTGGCGTCGCAGGGCATTGCTGGGTGAGGCCTCCCGGTACCACTCGGTAAGCGCCAGGGACTCGCGGCTGCGTCCTCTGGGCCACAGGCGGTCGACCAGTACTCTGGCGCCGTCGTCGGGCTCGGGCGCCTGGTAGACGCCCTTGAACACGATGTCGTAGCTCATCGAGCTCCTCCTTGCTGTTCGTTCAGCGCCTCCCTGGCGCCCTGCTGCCAGGGCCCGTCAAGCGAAGCCGCACGCCTGAGCGCTTCTCGAGCCCTTTTGTCATCGCCTTGGGACGCCAGGGTGAGCCCCAGGTTCAACCAGGCCGGCGCCAGAGACGGATCGTTTGCGACAGCGCTGCGCCAGGCGTCGATGGCCGCGGCAGGCTGGCCCGCCGCATGGTAGGCGTTGGCCAGCGCGAAATGCCCCATGGCCTCCTCGGGAAAGCGATCGACCAGGGCTTGCCAGGCCGGCAGGCTTTGCTCTGGTCCCTGGACCCGTTCGAAGTCCGAGGTGGCCTGGATGGCCGCCTCCGGTGCAATCGTCACCGGCAGCTCTCCTGGCGTCAGTGCCACGAAGGCCCAGCGCTCGGAACGTTGCCAGGTGGCGTCGAAACGCCCGAAATCGGTGGCATCCTGACGGGTGACGCCGGTGCGCAGCAATACCTCTTCGCTCTCGAGATCGTAGCCGTTGACCACCGCGAAGTGCCACAGCGGGAAGGCCGGCAGCGACAGGTTCTGCAGTACCACCACCGCGCGGCCGGCATC
The DNA here is from genome assembly GCF_040070555.1 of Halomonas sp. H10-59. Lineage (NCBI taxonomy): Bacteria > Pseudomonadati > Pseudomonadota > Gammaproteobacteria > Oceanospirillales > Halomonadaceae > Halomonas > Halomonas sp. H10-59. Next base: position 2,782,069 of record NZ_CP098828.1, on the reverse strand, counting down.
GACCTCTTCGAGCAGCGAGGCGAAGCGCGGCGCCAGAGTGAACGGGATTCGCCCGTGCCGTCGACTGGCGGCCAGCATCTCGGGCTGGAAGCTGCCCTTGCGGCTGGGCACGTAGATTTCGGGGATCAGTTGATCGACGCCGACTTCGACCCCTGCATGGTTGAGCACCATGGCCAGTGTGGCCGGGCCGCACTGGTAGTCACGCTGGGGGTGAAAGGGGACGTCTTCGAGGAGCTGGCGTTGGGGCAGCGTAGCGGTGACGCTGTGGTCCAGTTCGGGGGCGCTGGCACAGGCCGTGAGCCACATCACCAACGAAAGAGCGCCCGCCAGGCGGGCGCTCGAGACGAATGAGCGCATCACGCGCATGTCCTTAGCGGGTGAACGGGTAGACGTCGGTCAGACCCAGGATGTCGGTGACCAGCAGGATGACGAAGACCGCGAACAGCACGCCAATGACGCTGGCGCCGGCGGGCATCTGGTCGAGCTGGTCGGCCATCTGCTGAGCTTCGGCGTCGGACAGGGCGGCTACGCGGTCCTCGACCTCACCGGGATCGACGCCCTGGAGTTCGAGTTGCTGGCGTACGTCATCGCGGGCCAGCACCTGATGGATGCGTTCTCGGGCGTCCTGGCTCTGCTGGGAGGCCAGCACGTCGTTGGTCGAGGCCAGCGGGACCGAGGTGGCGGCCCCGGCGCTGGCGGCGCCCAGGGTCAGGCACAGCATCAGAACAGTACACAGCAAGCGGCGCAGTCGTGAAGTCATGGGGGCTTCCTTGTTGATGGTGTCGGGAATTGTTCGATCCTTGGTGATGGCGACATGCATCCAGTGGCATCCTGCCGGCCGGATGCGTTGGCGACAACAGGAGTATAACGAAGGTGGTACAGGAATTTCATGCAGGTTGTTGGTTTCTCTAGCCCAGGCGGATGCAATTGCGTCCTTGATGCTTGGCCTGGTAGAGCGCCTGGTCGGCTCGTCGGTACAGGGTGGAGAAGTCGTCATCGGCGTGGCTTGAGACGGCGATGCCGATACTGACCGTAAGGTTGGCGCCGGCCGCCGGCTGGGTCAGGTCGAAGTGCTCGGTTTCGTGGCGAATTCGTTCGCCGACGGTTTCGGCGTTGCGGGCGTCCGCCTGGGGCATCAGCAGGGCGAACTCGTCGCCCCCCAGACGCGCCGCCAGATCACTGCGCCTGGCCACGCGCTTGAGCATCTCGCCGAAGGACTTCAATACCTTGTCGCCGGTGGGGTGGCCGTAGCCGTCATTGATGCGTTTGAAGTTGTCCAGATCCAGCAGCATCAGCGCCACTGGGCTGTCCGCTGGGCGCCGAAGGGCCAGCAGGTGGGGGGCCTGGTCGAGCCACTGGCGACGATTGTAGAGCTGAGTGAGGTCGTCGGTCATCGCCAGATAGTGCAGGGCGTTGCTGTGGCGTTCCAGACGCAGCAGGGCGACGAACAGCACTATGCCGACCATCAGTACCAGCGCCGTCAGTACGGTGGCCACCAATGCCAGGCGTCGGTCGAGCTTGCGCTGGTGCGACTCGGTCTCCATCAGATAGATGGCCAGCTCATCGATGGTCGAGGCGAGCCCCGGCAAGGTGCCGTCGATGTCTGCGGAGGTGCCAGAGAGAGGCGAAGGAGCGATCAGGTTGATCGAGTGCTCGGCGCGTTGCAGGTAGCCGACCACGCTGTCCCGCTGGGAGGCGGGCAGTCGCGTGGCGGTGCCCGCCAGCGTCCGCAGACGGTGTTGGAGGGTATCGGCCACTTGCGTGAGCTCGTGAGCCCGGGGCGAGTTGTCGATGCCGGCAAACTGCTTGAGTGAAGCGATGCTCGCCACATTTTCCTGAGACCGTGCCGTTTCGATGATGAGGGCGTCGCGGACAACGCCCATGGGCTGGCGCACCTGGCTCAGGTAGCCGAGCAACAGCAGGGCGCTGGCGGTCGAAAGCAAGGTGACGCCGGCGGCCAGAACCAGCGGGAAGACACGGGTCATGATGGGGGCACTCGCGGTCGCTGGCGACCAGACGCGCTGGGCGCCCAAGGGGTAATGATGCAGGTGCTTGCCCTATTCTATGCGCAGAGTACCCACAGTGCGGGGTCATACCCCCATTGGCCGGGCTGACCTATCCCATCCTGGCGTCACGGGGGGCGCCAGGACACGTCATGTGAGAGCAAGGAAGACGAATCGTCGGCTACGGCGCCACGCGATAGGACCAGGCCATTTCTGCCAGCAGTCCACGACCACCAGCGAGGGTCAATGCCAGGTCCTGAATGCCCTGTTCCAGCGGCAGGTCCGCTGCGCCCTTGATCGACAGGTCCAGGCGTTGGGCGAACATCAGAAGCTTGTGCAGACGCTTGAGTGGCAGGCGACGGATGGCTTCCTGGTAGGCGGGGCGCCGACGGTCGAAGATCGGAGGCTTCTGGGCTTTGCAGGCGTGCTCGAAGCTCTGGCCCTGGTCCAGGTGCTGATGCAGCGACAGCAGGGTGCGAATCTCGCGGGTCAGGGCCCACAGGATGATCGGTGGCTCGGTACCCTCGGCGGCCAGTCCCGCCAGGATACGTAGGACGCGCTCGCGCTCGGCTTTCAGGCAGGCATCGACCAGGGTGAAGACGTCGTAGCGGGCACTGTTCTCGACCCCGCCGGCGACGTCACGGGGGGATACCTGGGCGCCGGGAGGGAGCATCAAGGCCAGCTTCTGCAGTTCCTGGTCGGCGGCCAGAAGGTTGCCCTCGGTGCGCTCACCCAGCAGCCGGGCGGCGTCCAGCGACATCGACAGACCGTGGCGCTGGGCGCGGTCCCTCAGCCAGAAACCCAGGCGGGAAGGGTCGACCGGCCACACCGGAACGAACAGCCCCAGCTTGTCGAGCGCCTTGAACCAGGCGCTCTTCTGCTCGCGGGCGTCGAGCTTGGCGCAGCTGACCAGCAGGATGTTGTCGCTGCCCTGTGCCTGTTCGGCGTACTCCTTGAGCGCCTTGCCGCCTTCCTGGCCCGGCTTGGCGCTGCCCAGACGCAGCTCGATCAACTTGCGCGAGGCGAAAAGCGACAGGCTCGCCGCGGACTCGGTGAGGCGGCCCCAGGCGAAGTTGGCCTCGACGTGGAGCACCTCTCGTTCCTCGACGCCCGACTCGCGCGCACGTGCCCGGACCTGGTCGCAGGCCTCCATGTGCTGCAGAGGCTCATCACCGGCGACGATGATGACAGGGGGCACGGACTTCGAAAGCGCGTCCGGCAGCTTGTCGGCAAAGACCTTCATGGGTGAATCAGACTTCCTCGATGGCGCGCAGTCGGTCGATCATCTGGCGTACGGCCTCGCGGCGGGCGTTTTCCAGGGCATCGGCGCGTAGCTCATCCTGGGACAGCAGGTTGTCGTCGGTGATCGAGAACTCTTCGAGCACCTCCACCGCCTGGCGATCGGCCAGGTAGGCGCCATCGCTTGCGCGCTGGATCGAGTAGGGAATCCGCAGCACCAGTTGCTGGTCCTGAGAGCCGGTATCGAGCACGCCGACCTGACGGATGCTGACGTCTTCGCCACCCAGGTTGAGACGCAGCGACGCCGTCTCGTCGACGCGGGTGCCGAGGCTTTCCAGACGCTTGGTCAACTGCTCGGCGAAGGGGGTGTCGGCACCGTCGAGCGCCAGGCTGTCCAGGGACAGCACCTCGCCGCCGACGCCGCGCAGGTGGAAGCCGCAGCCCGCGAGCAGCAGGGCGGCGCCGGAGGCCAGGGTCAGACCAAGGAAGTGACGACGCTGCATGGGAACTCCTTGTCCAGCGTGAGGGAAAAACCGAAGGCACAGCCTTCGGCATCATGTCCTGGTATCACCGACAGACTGAAGCGGCGGGTGAGACGCCCGCCGCGAGCTGTCAGTTGGCGACGATGTTGACCAGCTTGCCCGGCACCACGATCACCTTGCGCAGGGTCTTGCCGTCGGTATGGCGCTGGACGTTGTCGTTGGCCAGTGCCAGCGCTTCGACGGCGGCCTTGTCGGCGTCGGCGGGCACCTCGAGGCGCGCGCGCAGCTTGCCGTTGACCTGCACCACCAGCTCGATGCTGTCGCGCGCCAGGGCGCTTTCGTCGAACGCCGGCCAGGTGGCATCGATGACCGCGCCGTCATGGCCCAGTGAGCGCCACAGTGCGTGGCAGGCGTGGGGCGTGATCGGTGACAGCAGCAGCACGCAGGCCTCGATCGCCTCGCGGCTGACCGCCAGGCCCTGAGGGCTGGTATCGCCGAACTTGGCGATTGCGTTGGTCAGCTCCATCACCGCGGCGATCGCGGTATTGAAGGTGGTGCGGCGGCCGATGTCGTCGCCGGCCTTCTTGATCGTCTCGTGGGTCTTGCGGCGCAGTTCGCGCTGGGCGTCGTCGAGCGAGGCGATGGCGGCGGCATCCAGCGCTGCCGGCGTACCGGCCTCCAGATGCTCCGCGACCAGACGCCACAGCCGCTTGAGGAAGCGGTGGGCGCCCTCGACGCCGGAGTCGGACCACTCCAGTGACTGCTCCGGGGGCGCGGCGAACATCATGAACAGGCGCACGGTGTCGGCACCGAAGCGATCGATCATGGCCTGGGGGTCGACGCCGTTGTTCTTGGACTTCGACATCTTCTCGATGCCGCCCATCTCCACCGGCTGGCCATCGCTGATCAGGGTGGCGCTGAGCGGGCGTCCCTTGTCGTCACGCTTGACCTCGACGTCGGCGGGGTTGAACCACTCCTTGCCGCCGTTGGCCTCGGGGCGGTAGAAGGTCTCGGCGATCACCATGCCCTGGGTCAGCAGGCGCTGGAACGGCTCGTCGGAGTCGACCAGACCGAAGTCGCGCATCAGCTTGTGGAAGAAGCGGGCGTAGAGCAGGTGGAGGATGGCGTGCTCGATGCCACCGATGTACAGATCCACCGGCAGCCAGTAGTTGGCGCGCTCGTCCAGCATGGCCTCCGGGTTGTCGGCGCAGCAGAAGCGTGCGTAGTACCAGGAGGACTCCATGAAGGTATCGAAGGTGTCGGTCTCGCGGGTCCAGCCATCGCCCAGATCGCTGAACGCCGGCATCTTCTTGAGCGGCGAGCCGGAAGCGTCCACGGTGACCTCCAGCGGCAGCGCCACCGGCAGCTCGTCGTCGGTGAGCGGCACGGTCTGGCCCTCGGGGCCGTACTTGACCGGAATCGGCGCGCCCCAGTAGCGCTGGCGGGCCACGCCCCAGTCGCGCAGGCGGTAGTTGGTCTTGACCTCGCCGTGGCCGTCGCGCTCGAGGCGGCTGGCGATGGCGTCGAAGGCCGCCTGGAAGTCGAGGCCGTCAAACTCGCCGGAGTTGATCAGGCTGCCGTGCTCGACCCAGGCGCCCTGGGACAGGTCCGGGGCCTGGCCATCGGCGTCGGCGATCACCGCGCGGATCGGGAGTTCATACTTGGTGGCGAACTCCCAGTCACGCTGATCGTGGCCGGGCACCGCCATCACCGCACCGGTGCCGTATTCCATCAGCACGAAGTTGGCGACATATACCGGCACACGGTCGCCGGTCAGCGGGTGGATGGCCTCGAAGCCGGTGGCCATGCCGCGTTTTTCCATGGTCGCAAGCTCGGCTTCCGAGGTGCCGCCGTGGGAGCACTCCTCGAGGAAGGCGGCGAGTTCGGGCTTGCCCTCGGCGGCCTTGATCGCCAGCGGGTGGCCGGCGGCCACCGCCACGTAGGTCACCCCCATCAGGGTGTCGGGGCGGGTGGTGTAGACTCTAAGCGGCTCGTCGCCATCGACGTCGAAGGCCAGCTCGACCCCCTTGGACTTGCCGATCCAGTTGCGCTGCATGGTCTTGACCTGCTCGGGCCACTCGACCTTGTCCAGATCCGCCAGCAGCTCATCGGCGTAGTCGGTGATCTTCAAGAACCACAGCGGGATTTCCTTGCGCTCCACCGGCGCACCGGAGCGCCAGCCACAGCCGTCGATGACCTGCTCGTTGGCCAGTACGGTCTGATCCACCGGGTCCCAGTTGACGGTGGACATCTTCTTGTAGACCAGGCCTTTTTCCACCAGCTTGGTGAAGAACCACTGCTCCCAGCGGTAATAGTCGCTGTCGCAGGTGGCGAACTCACGATCCCAGTCATAGGCAAAGCCCAGCGCCTTGAGCTGGGCACGCATGTAGTCGATGTTCTCGTAGGTCCACTTGGCCGGCGGTACCTGGTTCTTGATCGCGGCGTTTTCCGCCGGCATGCCGAAAGCGTCCCAGCCCATCGGCTGCATCACGTTCTTGCCCTGCATGCGCTGGAAGCGGCTGACCACGTCGCCGATGGTGTAGTTGCGTACATGCCCCATGTGCAGCTTGCCGCTGGGGTAGGGGAACATCGACAGGCAGTAGAATTTCTCGCGATCCTGATCCTCGATCGCCTTGAAACACTGGTTTTCATTCCAGAACTGCTGGGCGTCGTGTTCGATTTCGTGGGGCTTGTACTGGGCGTCCATCGCGGTCTTCGAGTACCTTGCAATCAAGGCGCGCCCAAGGCGGCGCGCAGGGTATGGGTATCGTCCGGCGGCAGGGTTGTGCAGAATCAAGGTTGATGCGGCCCTGTCACCGGCGCGGCAATGATGCCCGCAAGGATACCCCAGCAGCCCGGGGTCCGGCTATGGTGGGCCGCCAGTGTTCCGTTCGGGTTACCCCGAGCGGTCCTTGTCTGCATCAAGGAGGACACCGTCATGAGTGATCAACATTCTTCGTCCGGCGAACATCGTCTGCGCGACGGCTATGAGCGGGTACTGGCCCGGCTCAAGGAAGGGGCCGAGGACCTCACCTGGGACAACCTGCAGAAGGATCTCGATGACGCCGTGGAGTTCGAGGCGGAGCTCGAGGAGTACACCAAGGACGAACTGGCGCTGCTCAGGGCCTGGGTCGAGCGTGATCTCAAGGACATGCGGCGCTACCTGGCTGCCGGCGGCGAGGGCGTGGCCAGCTGGCTCGGCATCGACCTGACCATCCTGTCGCGCAAGGTGGTCGACTCACTTTTGTCGATCGCCGATCGCAGCGTGATCGAGCGCGAGCAGCTCGAGGACGACCTTGAGGCCTCCCGTGCCGACTACACCGCCGGCGAACTGGCGGCGCCGGGACGCATGTCCTGCGTGCACTGCGACGCCGTGGTCGAACTGCACGGGGTCAAGCGTATCGAGCCCTGCCATCAATGCGGCCATCGCTACTTTGGGCGTGTCGGCTGACGTCTGCCGACCGCGCCGTCGGCGCAATATCAGGTGGCTATCGTCTGGCGTGCGGCTCAGACCGAGACGGCCTGGGCCAGGCAGGCGATTGCCACCAGCACCAGCGCCGACATGACCAGAGCGTAGTGTAGATTGTGCTTCATCATGCGATAGCCACTGATCCCGTAGCGCCCCTGCAGTGACAGGTTGATGCCCGACAGCGGGCCGACGGCGGTGCCCACGCCCCAGGATGCCAGGGCGACGAAACCGAACAGGGTCTGGTGGGGGCCATCCAGATCCAGCATCGAGGCCAGCACCGAGATGCCGATGATCGGGTGCAACCCGGCAATGGCGCTGGCAACGATGGCCACATAACTCAGCATGGCAGGCCCCACGCCAAAGTCGGCAAACAGCGTCCAGTCACCGTTGGTGGCGGCGGCGACCAGGATCGAGAGTCCCTTGGTCAGAAGTCCCGCACACAGAAACAGGGTGATTTCGCCGCGCATGCCCGGCAGTCGGTAGTGAAGGTGGCGAATAAGGCGTTCTCGGGTCGCTGCAGCGCCCCTGGCCAGGTTGGCGGCCAGCGCCAGTGTCGGCATCAGGAAGGTGATGATGCTGACGATGGTCAGAGACGGTGTGATGACGTAGTGAAACACCATCACCAGTCCGGCCACGCTGGCCGGCATCAGCAGACTGCGGGGGGACAGTGAAAAGCCGGGGACCTCGCTGACGTCGAAGCGGCGTGACAGTTCGAACACGCTGTAGAGTCCGCCGGCAAAGGCCAGCGGCAGTCCGGCGGCCAGCACCGTGGTGTATTCAAGCGATGGAGCCAGGGAGACCGCCACGCCCATGGCGGCGAAGAACGGCGACCACATGGCGGCGCTGGAAAGCCCTCGGTTGAGCCCCAGTAGTTGAACCTCGAGCAGACGACCGCGGCGCTCCAGGCGATCGCCGACCATGAAGACCGCGGACAGGTTGAGGATGGCCCCGAGCAGCTGCACCCCCAGCCAGGTCCCGGCCAGACCTCGGCGCCCGGTCACCGGTTCGCTGTTCGGTGGCCCCTCCGAGGGGCGCCCGATCAAGGCGATAAAGCTCACCCCTACCAGCATGGCCACCACGAAGGCGTTGCCATCGAGCAAGGTGGTGATGTCGGGGGTGGCGTCGAAGCCCACCACCGCCAACGCCAGAAAGGCAAGCCCCAGCACCGCCAGCACGCCGGCCTGCCACTGATTGCGCCGGGGAATGTCCGGCCACATCAGCAGGCTGGCGGCCCACAAGGGCAGGCTGACGCTCCAGCTCGGCAGCCCGTCGAGGCCCAGGCCCGCGATCTGCGTCAGCAGGCCCGCCAACGTCAGTGCGCCGGCCAGACGGTGTCGCGGTGGAGGGAGAGGCATGCGAGTCATTCAGACGTCCCTGTGGTCGTGCGCTCAAGGCGAGGCGGGGTCTGCCACGGCTTCCTGGTCGAGGCATTCGAGCAGCGAGCGGGCGGCGTTGGACAGGGTGCGGTCGCGGTGCACCAGGTAGCCGAGCGGGCGCTGTATCGCAGGCTCCTCGAGGGCCAGCCGGACCAGTCTTTGGCTGGCGATGTCCCGCTCGACCATGGGGTCGGGCAACAGACTCCAGCCAAGCCCGGCCGAGGCCATCATCTTGAGGGTTTCCAGATAGTTGGTCGACTGTCCCACCCGCGGCGTCAGACCGTGCCTGGCCAGCCGCTCGAGGATCAGCTGGCGGGTGAAGGTCAGTGGCCCCGGCAACAGGGCGTCATGCTCGCACAGGGTCGCCAGGGTTACGCGGCTCTCCCGGGCGAGCGGATGCTCCGGGGCGGCAACGAAGGTCATGTCGTCGACCCACACTCTGGTAGCGCGAAGCTGAGGGTCGGGGTGGGCCGACAGGGTCACCAGGGCCACCTCGATATCGCCGTCCAGCACGCCCTGGTAGGCCTGCTCGGAGTCGAGAAAGCGCAGGTCGAGGCGCACCTCCGGGTAGCGCTTGACGTAGCTGCCCAGCACCGGCGGCAGCCGGTGCAGTCCGATATGATGGCTGGTGGCCAGGGTCAACTCGCCGCTGACCTCGTCGCTCAGGTTGCTCAGGGCCCGGCGGCTGTCGTCGACCATGACCAGGATCTGGCGTGCCCGCGGCAGCAGCAGTCGTCCGGCTTCGGTCAGACTGACGCGGCGGCCGATACGGTCGAACAGGCGGGCCCGTGTCAGCGCCTCCAGGCTGGCGATACGCTTGCTGACGGCCGGCTGGGTGAGGTGCAGCTGCTCTGCGGCGCGGGAGAAGCTGCCGCTGTCGGCCACTGCGAGAAAGGCCTGCAGGCTCTGGGTATCCATGGCAGTGCTCCCGGGGCGGATGACGAGGGAAAGTGGCGACGATTTGCCGGGTAATGATGTATTCCACTTGGGAATCGTTTGAATAAATAACATGAATTGATTTTATTGGCGAGTGGCGCGACACTCGACCTATCCCATCCCCGGGCAAGGCCCGCGGGACCGGCAAACGACCGTTTTCGATCAATCGAGAGGGGCGGCTTCAGAACGACCGACAGGCCCACCGCCAGCGTGGCGCCTGGAGCCAAGCCCCCGGAGGAGACACCGCATGGCAGGCCAGACACTCTACGACAAGTTGTGGCGACAGCACCTGGTCAAGGAGCGCGACGATGGCACCGCGCTGATCTATATCGATCGTCAACTGCTGCACGAGGTGACCTCGCCCCAGGCCTTTGAAGGTCTGCGTCTGGCCGGGCGCAAGCCGTGGCGGCTGGACGCCAACCTGGCGACGCCGGACCACAACGTACCGACCACCGTGAAGGAACGTTCCGAGGGCAACAGCGGGATCAAGGATCCGGTATCACTGATCCAGGTGCAGACGCTTGATGATAACTGCGAGGCCTTCGGTATCGAGGAGTTTCGCATCAATGACCCGCGCCAGGGCATCGTCCACGTGGTCGGCCCCGAGCAGGGTGCGACGCTGCCGGGCATGACCGTGGTGTGTGGTGACTCCCATACCGCTACCCACGGCGCCTTTGCCGCCTTGGCCCATGGCATCGGCACCTCCGAGGTCGAGCACGTGCTGGCCACCCAGTGTCTGCTGGCGCAGAAGATGAAGAACATGCAGGTGCGCGTCGAAGGCGAGCTGGGCGAGGGCGTCACCGCCAAGGACGTGGTGCTGGCGATCATCGGCGAGATCGGTACCGCCGGTGGCACCGGCTACGCCATCGAGTTTGCCGGCAGCGCCATCGAGAGCCTGTCGATGGAAGGTCGCATGACGGTGTGCAACATGGCCATCGAGGCCGGAGCCCGGGTCGGCCTGATCGCGGTGGACGACACCACCATCGAGTATCTGGCCGAGCGCCCCTTTGCTCCCAGCGGCGAGCAGTGGGACGCCGCCGTGGCCGACTGGCGCGAGCTGGTCTCCGATGCGGACGCCGTGTTCGACAAGGTGGTGACGCTGGACGCTGCGTCCATCGAGCCTCAGGTCAGCTGGGGCACCAGCCCCGAGATGGTTACCGGTGTCAGCGGTGAGGTCCCGGATCCCGCCGAGGCCGATGACGACACCGCGCGCACCGGCATCACCCGGGCGCTTGAGTACATGGGGCTGTCACCGCGCCAGAAGATCACCGATATCCGCCTCGACAAGGTGTTCATCGGGTCCTGCACCAACTCACGCATCGAAGATCTGCGTGAGGCGGCCAAGGTGGCCCGTGGTCGCAAGGTCGCCGACAGCATCCAGCTGGCGATGGTCGTCCCGGGCTCCGGTCTGGTGAAGCGTCAGGCCGAGGAGGAAGGGCTCCACAAGGTGTTCATCGAGGCCGGCTTCGAGTGGCGTGAGCCCGGCTGCTCCATGTGTCTGGCGATGAACGCCGACAAGCTCGGTGCCGGCGAGCACTGCGCCTCCACCTCCAACCGCAACTTCGAGGGGCGTCAGGGTTACGGTGGTCGCACCCACCTGGTCAGCCCTGCCATGGCCGCCGCTGCCGCCATCGCCGGCCACTTCGTCGATGTGCGCCAGTTTGATTCCACCACCGCTCGCCAGGAGGCCTGAGCCATGCAAAAGTTCGAACGCCTCGAGGGTCTGGTCGCGCCGATGGATCGGGCCAACGTCGACACCGACCTGATCATCCCCAAGCAGTTTCTGAAGTCGATCAAGCGTACCGGCTTCGGCGTCAACCTGTTCGATGAACTGCGCTATCTCGACGAGGGCCAGCCCGGTCAGGACGTCAGTCAGCGCCCGCTGAACCCGGATTTCGTACTCAATCAGCCGCGTTATCAGGGGGCCCAGGTGCTGCTGGCACGGCGCAACTTCGGCTGCGGCAGTTCTCGTGAGCACGCGCCCTGGGCGCTGGAGGACTTCGGCTTCCGCGCCGTCATCGCGCCGAGTTTCGCCGATATCTTCTACAACAATGCCTTCAAGAACGGCATCCTGCTGATTACTCTCCCCGAAGAGCAGGTCGACCGGCTGTTCGCCGAGGTCGAGGCCAACGAGGGCTACCGTCTCGATATCGATCTCGAGCACCAGCGTGTGGTGACCCCTGGCGGCGAGATCCTCGAGTTCGAGGTGGACGCTTTCCGCAAGCACTGCCTGCTTGAAGGCCTCGACGATATCGGCATCACCCTCAAGGACGAGGCCGCCATCGCCGATTTCGAGGCGCGTCATCGCACCGCTCGCCCCTGGCTGTTCCGCGAGCCGGCCAAGGCGTAGACCTGTCTCTCATCGACAGCTGGCCCCGCCCGATGGCGGGGCCTACGATTCTCTCGATCTTCATCTTTCTGCCAGCTTTCAGGAACCCCATCTCATGACCCGCAAGATTCTTGTCCTTCCCGGTGACGGCATCGGCCCCGAGATCACCGCCCAGGCCAGCCGCGTGCTCGAGGCGCTCAAGGCCAAGGGGCTCGACGTGGACGTGGAGGAAGCGCTCGTAGGCGGCGGCGCCTATGACGTCCACGGCGTGCCCTTGCCCGAGGAGACCCTGGCCAAGGCGCGTGCGGCGGACGCCATCCTGCTGGGGGCCGTAGGCGGCCCCCAGTGGGACACCATCGAGGACCTTTCCAAGCGACCCGAGAAGGGGCTTCTGGGGCTGCGCAAGGAGCTGGGGCTGTTTGGCAACCTGCGCCCGGCCATCCTGTATCCGCAGCTGGCGGAGGCCTCGACCCTCAAGCCCGAGGTGGTGTCCGGGCTCGATATCATGATCGTGCGCGAGCTGACCGGCGGTATCTACTTCGGCCAGCCCCGCGGCGTCGAGGAGCGTGACGGTGAGCGCGTCGGCTTCAACACCTACGTCTACAGCGAGAGCGAGATCGAGCGTATCGGCCGGGTAGCCTTCGAGATGGCGCGCAAGCGTGACAAGAAGCTTTGCAGCGTCGACAAGGCCAACGTGCTGGAGGTCACCATCCTGTGGCGCGAGGTGATGGAGCGCCTGTCCGCCGAGTACCCGGACGTGGAACTGTCGCACATGTACGTGGACAACGCCGCCATGCAGCTGGTGCGCGCGCCCAAGCAGTTCGACGTGGTAGTGACCGGCAACATGTTCGGCGACATCCTGTCCGACGCCGCCGCCATGCTGACCGGCTCCATCGGCATGCTGCCGTCGGCCTCGCTCAATGAAAGCGGCCAGGGCATGTACGAGCCTTGCCACGGCAGCGCCCCGGATATCGCTGGCCAGGGTGTGGCCAATCCGCTGGCCACCATCCTCTCGGTGGCGATGATGCTGCGCTATTCGCTCAACGAGCCGGCCATGGCCGAGCGCATCGAGGCTGCGGTGGGCAAGGTGCTGGATCAGGGCCTGCGCACCGCCGACATCGCCTATCCGGGCACCCGCCAGGTGTCCACCAGTGAGATGGGGGATGCGGTGCTGGCGGCGCTTTAACGCCTTTGTTAATGGTGCTGGCGCCCGGCAATCGGGCGTCGCCCATCCTGACTGTGCCGGTGGCATCTGAAAGGTGCTGCCGGTTTCTGTATAATGATTGCCTCACTCGATTTCTGGAGGACTTCACATGTTGAAAGTCGGTTTCGTCGGTTGGCGTGGCATGGTGGGTTCCGTGCTCATGCAGCGGATGGTGGAAGATGGAGATTTCAACGGCATCGAGCCGGTCTTCTTCACCACCTCCCAGGTCGGTCAGGCCGGCCCCGACGTGGGTGTGGACGTGCCTCCGCTGAAGGACGCCTTCGACATCGAGGCGCTCAAGGCGCTGGACGTGATCATCACCTGCCAGGGCGGCGACTACACCAAGAAGGTCTATGAAGACCTGCGCGGTGCCGGCTGGAAGGGCTACTGGATCGACGCTGCCAGCACCCTGCGCATGAGCGATGACGCCACCATCGTGCTCGACCCGGTCAACCGCAAGGTGATCGACGCCCAGCTCGACGCCGGTGCGCGCACCTTCGTTGGCGGCAACTGCACCGTCAGCCTGATGCTGATGGGCCTCGGCGGGTTGTTCGAGGCGGACATGATCGAGTGGATGACCTCCATGACGTATCAGGCCGCATCCGGCTCCGGCGCCAAGCACATGCGCGAGCTGCTCAACCAGATGGGCGGCCTGCGTGACAGCGTGGCAAGCGAGCTCAAGGATCCGGCCAGTGCCATCCTCGACATCGACCGCAAGGTCACCGAGGCGATGCGTACTGGCGCCATCCCCACCGACAACTTCGGTGCGCCGCTCGCCGGCAGCCTGCTGCCGTGGATCGATTCCAAGCTGGATAACGGTCAGAGCCGCGAGGAATGGAAGGGCTACGTCGAGACCAACAAGATTCTCGGCCGCCAGGAAAGCCCGGTCCCCATCGACGGCCTGTGCGTGCGTATCGGCGCCATGCGCTCTCATAGTCAGGCGTTCACCATCAAGCTCAAGCAGGATGTGCCGCTCGACGAGATCGAGGAGCGTATCGCCAGCCACAACGAGTGGGTCAAGGTCATCCCCAATGACAAGGACGCCACCATCGATGGGCTGACGCCGACTGCCGCCACCGGCACCCTGAGCATCCCGGTGGGTCGTCTGCGCAAGCTGAACATGGGTGGTGAGTACCTCAGTGCCTTCAGCGTCGGTGACCAGCTTTTGTGGGGCGCCGCCGAGCCGCTCAAGCGCATGCTCAAGGTACTGCGCGAGCGCTAAGGCAAAGCACTATCGGTTCGTCGGGGCGCCTTTTGGGCGCCCCGACGTCGTTCAGGGCCTCTGATGTGCGGGCCCATCGCGTTTTTTACATGATCGATCAGCACCGGAGCAGGGCGCTTGGGCCAGACCACCGTTCGTTCATTCGTCAGGCGATTACGCAGGCGGCCAGATGGGCCGGACGTTGCCAACCCCTGGCGCAAGAAACCATTGGCCGACAACCTGACGGCCTATCTCGAGCTGATGCTGGAACACGCCAGGGAAACGACCGCCGCTGGCCGGCCCAGACTGCTGCTGGTGGCCGAAGCACTGGGCTTCAAGGGTGGTGGCGAGACGGGAATCCCGTTGTCGAGTCCAGCACTACTGCGTTCTTGTAAGCATCCCTTTATCGAGACGCTGAGACCGCACCTCGCCCTGGTGCCGGAGGGCGGCAGCGAAGCCACCGCCACCATCGCCTGGGAGTGCTTCGCACGTCTTGGGATGACCCCGCTGGTGTGGAACGCCTTTCCCTTTCACCCCCATCAGATAGCGCGGACGCACAGCAACCGCGCGCCACGCGCAGCAGAGCTGAGCGAAGGCATCGACTGGCTCAGGCGGCTGGATCAGCTGGTCGCTGCCCACTCGACGCCGATGATGGTGGCTGGGGTGGGGCGCAAGGGCACCCTGGCGGCCCAGGTTGCCTTTCCCGAGCGCGAGGTCCTCGCCCTGCGTCACCCTTCCTACGGCGGCAAGGCCGAATTCGAGCGCGGCCTCAGGCAGTTGATGAGTCGGCTGGATACTGCCGACCCTGCTCGCTAGAAAGCGCTCCCGAAGCGGACCGCTCGATTGACCTGCTTGCAGGGCGCGGTCTGACTGTGTGTCAGTCACAATTCGAAAGGTCGATGAGCCAAGGCACTTTTGGTGCACGCCTTAGATATCGGCAGGGATCGTCGTATCCTCCAGCAGAGTGCGCAAATCCTCGTTGATCGTTGGCGCCATTTCGCTATCGAGAGAGGTCTGCGCCGTTATCGGCGAGGGACTCGGATCATCGGCCAAGATGGGAGTGATGGCGGGGTCAGTGAGTTTGCCAGCGCTCTCGCTGTCATCGAGTAGCTCGGCGATATCGAGTGGCTCGGCTGCGGGAGTGTCCTGGTTTGATCGTCCCTTCACCGGCGAGTCGTCGTTGATGCGCACGAGCAGCTCACCCAGGGCGCTGTCGCCGTCGCTGTCGGTGATCCGGTAGCCAAAGCTCAGATCCAGATTGTCCTCGATGTTGACCCCACCATGATCCAGCGGGCGAGCCAGGGTGACGCGGTAGGTGCCATCCTCCACGTCCAGCAGCTCGACGTGAAGTGCTGTCCTGCCATCGGCGTCGAGACCGGACAGCTGCTTGCCCTCAGCGCTTGGCTGCCAGTCGATCCGTGTGCCACCGGAACGGATATCAGGAAGGTTGTGGGTTTCCCAGACAACGTCTCCGGCGCCGTCGTCTCCAAAGTCGTAGCCGAGGTTGCCCATGGCGACGGTTGCCTCGCCGGGTATGTCACCGATTCCGCCGGGCTCACCCCCCGGCAGGCCATCCTCATCGAGCAAGGCAAGTGGCGATGAGGTTGCAAGGTCACCATCACTCAAGGGCGTCGTTGGGCGATCGTCAGACAGTAGTGCTGCATTGACGCTGATGCGACCCTCGCTTGCCACGCTATCGCCATCACCATCGGTGGTGACAATCTGAAAGACCAGCTCTGTGTCTGAGGTGATGTTGGGGCTCGCGTTCAGGGTGAAACTGCCGTCCGAGTTGACCGTCAGGCTTCCCTGTGGAGTAAAGATGCGTTGATCCAGCTCGAACTCGGTGGTGCTGCCGGACAGGGTCACCTTGGTGGAATCGACGCCATCGGCGCCGCCGCGCTGGCGCCAGAAGCCGGTCACATTGTCGCCAGCGTCCACGGCGACGGGTGAATCGATGGTATTTGTCGGGGAGTCATCGTCAATCACGATGCCTACCCTGGCAGATGCCTGATTGTTCTGGCTGTCGCGAATGGTGTACTTGACCGAAAAGGCCAGATCATCCTCGTTACCTGTGATGGGATGATCCAGTGGCGCGCGCAGGGCAAGGCGATAGGCCCCGGTATCGATGTCGGTAACGGTCAGGTGCAAGACGGTCTGGCCGTCCAGGGTCCTGGCTGCCAGGGTCTTGCCGCTGGGCGAAACGACATAGTGTAGCGCTTCGCCCTGGGACGACAGGCTCGGCAGGCCGCTGGATGACCACGAGAAGGGCGCAAAATCTGCCGCTCCCAGACTGCCAAAGCTGTAGGGGATGGTGCCGGTGATCACCGTCGCAGACCCGCCAAGGTCGCTCGGGCCTTCGAGATTACCGCCAGGAAGCCCATCCTCATCCACGCTGGCGACCGTACTGATATCGTCGCCTTCCTCTAACGGGGGCGACTGGATGGTCGCGGCAACGAAACTATCCAAGCCAGATTTCATGGTAAAACTCCTTGCCGGTAAGTGATGAAGGGTGTTTGCAGGGAATCCGACGCTCTGGCGAATATGAAGAGTATGCTGAAGGAAGAATCCCCGCACCCAGTCGTCTGCTTCTATCCTCATGGGAAGGGGTGGCTATTGGTTCGGGGAGGGATGCTTTGGTAGTAATACAATCAGTGGTATAGGCAGACGTCAGAAGCAAAAATGTCAAGAATGAGAGGTTTTTATGTCATTGTCGTAAGAGGGATCGATAGCGACGGGTGTGGCAATGTACTAGTGGGAAAAGCATTGATCTCGTACATCGCGCCTTGTCTTGAAGACCGAAAGCCGGAGGCTGCTGGCTACATTCAACGCGGTCATGCCCAGACCCGAGGAGAAATCGATTGCGGCAGTGTCGAAGAAGCGGAGGTTGCTTCAGCTCTGGGGGTGCGAATTGGAGAGCTACGTCTGAATCCTGAAGACCGAGGTTATTCACCTGAATCCGTTCGCCACGGCGGAAGCGTCGCAGCAGAGTCGTCTCCAGTGCACCCATGGTGGCAACCACGAACGGCTCAGGCGGAAACGAAAAGCCTGAACCCTGTACAATACAGGACTCAGGCTTTAAGCGTCGGCTGAACGGAATGGCCAGCCATTGTGGGTCTGGTCATACTTGTCGACGCTCTTTTCAGTTCTTTCTCATGCTTGCCATCAGGTTGTTGTCAATGGGTGGGCGGCGGGCCGCCCACCCCGTTTGGCCTGCGTTACCCTAGTCGACCTTCAACTGGCCATCGTCGAGCAGGTTCTGCAGGAAGGTGTCCCCATCTGCTCCCATCTGAACGCCGACCAGAACGACCACCTGGTCAGCGTTGCCGCCTCCGGCGGCGAGGTTACCCTCGCTGCTGATGGACAGCACGGTGTCGTCTCCGTCCTGGCTGGCCTGCAGATAGTCTGCGAGGTTGGTCTCGTCGGCACCCTGGAGAAGGTCGGCAAGATCGAGCCGATCGGCATCGGCATCGACGCCAAACTCACCGACGGTGAAGTCGGTCACGGTATCCCGTGCCGGCGTGGCCGAGCTACCGGCATCATCCAATCCCCAGGCAAAGACATCGGCTCCGGCACCGCCGGTCAACTGATCGTTGTCGCCACCACCGATCAGCAGATCGCTATCACTACCACCGAGTAGCACATCGTTTCCGCCGCCGCCGATCAGAATGTCGTCGCCCGCTCCACCGGATAGCTGATCGTCACCACCATCGCTGCGCGATCCGCTGGCCAAGGCATCGACATTGTCCCGAATAAAGGCGGCCGTCTCATCCTTGGTGGGCTCGGCGCCATTCTGCGTGGTCAGGTAATCGACCAGTCCGGCAAAGCCACTTCCGCTCTCTCCTCCGACACCCGCCGGGTTGATCTCATCGCCAAAAATTACGTCGTCGCCGGCACCGCCGGCCAGAACGTCATCGCCGAGATCTGCAGGCTGATCGAAGGATGAGCCACCGTCCAGCGCCGTTGCAAACTCCTCGGCGGTGTTGATTATGGATACCTCACCGGCCGGCACAAGCTGGTCGTCTGTGTAGCTTTGAAGATCGAGTGAGATATCCTGCACGTACAAGGTGAAGAACTCCCCTCTAGCGTTCTCCACCTCGAACTGTAGCCTATAGGTGCCTCCTTCCAGCCCGTTGGCCACAATCTGAGTAGTGCTATTGTTGATATTACCCGAGCGAAATCTTAACCCCGTGGCAACGGCATCCCAGCCTCCCTCATCATTTTGCGTCTGCAGCGCCCAGGAGAAGTTGTCGTTTATATTTCCTTCCTGTTCCAGGTCGTTTGCGGTGTCGGTCACGAAGTTAAATGACACGCTATAGAACTGGTTGACACCGGCAGGTTCATTCACGACGAAAGCGTCACTGGTGACGATCGTGCTGCCATCACCTGTGCCATTGTCCCGAATGCGTAGATAGGTGCCGATCGAGGTGCTTTCGATGGTTACTCCACCATCGGCAGTCTGCAACGCCCAATTATCGATGGATGCGAGCCTTCCTGTATCTCCTGTATCGAATGACGCAAGAAATTCCGCACTGCCTACCGATGTGCCAGCATCCAGGGGAATGGGCACCATTTTCAACTCATCATTCGAGGTGTTGTCGAAAACCTTCAGCACCTCAAGATTGGTGTCGTCGCCTACCCCGATCGCCTCCACCCGACTGATGGCTGCCAACGGCTGGTATCCTTCGATTGAATTGACAATATCTTTCAGAGTGGTGATATTCCCTGCATCAGATACACCAATATTACCATTATCATTATGAGATACAGGGTCTCCATCTGTCATGAAGTAGGCAACGTTGTTGAAACCTTCTTGACTAACAGTCGTCATCCAGTCGTTAGCGACATTAAACGCTTGCTCATAATTGGTTGAACTAATAACCACTCGACTATCGAGAAATTCATTGACGTCATCCAAGTCCTCTACTGATAGATCATTAAAATCTATCGAAGGAGAAAACTTTCCACCAAACGTCACGATCTGGGCATTGATCGTTCCTTCGAAAGAAGCCAGTTCGGTAAGCTGGGCTCGTAGCGCTTCGATAGCCACCTTGAAGCGTGATTGCCCGTTTTCCAACATTTCTCCCATGCTTGGTGAAACGTCGAGAATAAAGGACACATTGTAGTTCTGCGCAGGTTCGAGCACGGTATGGGTACCGCCAGCATCGCCGAGAATGGCGTCGTCACCATTACCACCGGCGATGCTGTCATCGCCGCTGCCGCCGACGAGTAGCTGGTCATCATCCTGTCTAGTCACGAACAGGCTACCGCTGACAGCGCTGCCGTCACCGTCAGTGGCGGTATAGTCGATGGTGGCGTTGCCGGTGAAACCGGCGTTAGGCGTAAAGGTCAGGGTGCCGTCCGGGTTCACTGCAACGGTGCCGACTGCCGCGCCGCCCTGGACGGTGGCGTTGGTAATGTCGCCGAGGCCATCGGCGCCGAACTGGTCATTGCCGAGCACATCGACGGTGACGGAGCCGTCGTTGTCGGTGGTGGCGCTGTCAGCGTTGGCCACCGGCATGTCGTCATCGATCGTGACGTCGATGCTGCCCGAGGCGCTGTTGCCAACGCTGTCGGTGATGGTGTAGCCAACACTGAAGTCGATATCGCTCTCGACGTTGGGACTGGAGTGATCCAGCGGTCGGCTCAGTACTACCCGGTAGCTACCGTTGGCGACGTTGGTCACTTGCACCGAAATGACACTATTGCCGTTGCTGTCCGTGCCAAACAGGGAAAGCCCGTTGGCGCTTATCGACCAGGTGACCGGGCTTCCGCCGGAGGTCAGGGCAGGCAGTCCGGCTGCGTTCCAGGCAAAGCTGCCGGGGCCGTCGCTGCCAAAGCTGTAGCCCAGTGAGCCAGTCGCCACGGTACGCTCTCCCGAGACATCACCGACGCCACCGGCGATGCCGCCAGGCAGGCCATCTTCATCAACGACAGCAGTGGGGTTGGTGGTGGTTGGGTCACCATCGCTATCGGGGGTGGTGGGACCAGTGCCGCCATCGGCGACTGCGACATTGAGGCTACCGCCGACCGTGCTGCCGTCGCCGTCGGTGGCGGTATAGTCGATAGTGGCGTTGCCGACGAAGCCGGGATTGGGCGTGAAGGTCAGGCTTCCGTCCGGGTTGACTGCGACGGTACCGACGGTCGCGCCACCCTGAACGGTGGCACCGGTTAGCGCGCCTTGACCATCGGCGCCGAACTGGTCGTTACCGAGCACATCGACGGTGACGGTGCCATCGTTGTCGGTGGTGGCGCTGTCAGCGTTGGCCACCGGCGTGTCGTCATCGACCGTGATATCGATACTGCCGGAGGCGCTGTCACCGACGCTGTCGGTGATGGTGTAGCCGACGCTGAAGTTGATGTCGCTCTCGACACCGGGGTGGGAATGATCCAGTGGCTTGGCCAGCACCACCTTGTAGTTGCCGTTGGCAACGTCGGTGAGCTGGACGGAGATGACACGGTTACCCGTGTTGTCAAAGCCGACCAGCGAACGACCATTGCCGCTCAGCGACCAGGTGACCGGGCTGCCGCCGGAGGTCAGGGCGGGGAGGCCAGTGGTGTTCCAGCTAAAGCTGCCAGGGCCGTCGCTGCCAAAATCGTAGCCCAGTGAGCCGGTGGCCGCAGTCCGTTCGCCGGCCACGTCATTGATGCCACCGGCGATGCCGCCAGGCAGGCCGTCTTCGTCGAGTACCGCCTTGGGAGGCGCCGTATTCGGATCTCCGTCGGTCTCCGGCGTGGAGGGGCCGGTGCCGCCATCGGCGACTGCGACATTGAGGCTACCGCCGACCGCGCTGCCGTCACCGTCGGTGGCGGTATAGTCGATGGTGGCGTTGCCGATGAAGCCGGGGTTGGGGGTGAAGGTCAGGGTGCCGTCGGGGTTCACCGCGACGGTACCGACGCCCGCGCCGCCCTGGACGGTGGCGTTGGTGATGCCGCCGGGGCCATCGGCGCCGAACTGGTCGTTGCCGAGCACATCGACGGTGACGGAACCGTCGTTGTCGGTAGTGGCGATGTCGGCGTTGGCCACCGGCGTGTCGTCATCGACGGTAATGCCGATAGTGCCCGAGGCGCTGTCACCGACGCTGTCGGTGATGGTGTAGCCGACGCTGAAGTTGATGTCGCTCTCGACGCTGGGGTTGGAATGATCCAGCGGCTTGGCCAGCACCACCTTGTAGATGCCGTTGGCAACGTCGGTGAGCTGGACGGAGATGACACGGTTACCTGTGTTGTCAAAGCCGACCAGCGAACGACCATTGCCGCTCAGCGACCAGATGACCGGGCTGCCGCCGGAGGTCAGGACGGGGAGGCCGGCGGTGTTCCAGCTAAAGCTGCCGGGGCCATCGCTGCCAAAGTCGTAGCCCAGTGAGCCGACCGCCGCAGTCCGTTCGCCAGCCACGTCATTGATGCCGCCGGCGATGCCGCCAGGCAGGCCGTCTTCGTCGAGTATCGCCTTGGGGGGCGTGGTGTGGGGATTGCCATCGGTCTCCGGCGTGGTGGGGCCAGTGCCGCCATCATTCACCTGGACGCTGAGGCTGCCGTTGACAGCGCTGCCGTCACCGTCGGTGGCGGTATAGTTGATGTTGGCATTGCCGACGAAGTTCGGGTGGGGGACGAACGTCAGGGTGCCGTCGGGGTTGACGGTGACGGTACCGACACCCGCGCCGCCCTGGACGGTGGCGTTGGTGATGCCGCCGGGGCCATCGGCGCCGAACTGGTCGTTGCCGAGCACATCGACGGTGACGGAGCCGTCGTTGTCGGTGGTGGCGACGTCGGCGTTGGTCACTGGCGTGTCGTCATCGATGGTAATGCCGATAGTGCCCGAGGCGCTGTCACCGACGCCGTCGGTGATGGTGTAGCCGACGCTGAAGTTGATGTCGCTCTCGACACTGGGGTTGGAATGATCCAGCGGTTTGGCCAGCACCACCTTGTAGATGCCGTTGGCAACGTCGGTGAGCTGGACGGAAATGACACGCTCACCCGCGTTGTTGAAGCCGACCAGCGAACGACCATTGCCGCTCAGCGACCAGGTGACCGGGCTGCCGCCGGAGGTCAGCACGGGGAGGCCGGCGGTATTCCAGGTAAAGCTGCCGCGGCCGTCGCTGCCAAAGTCGTAGCCCAGCGAGCCGATCGCCGCGAGCCGTTCGCCAGCCACGTCATTGATGCCACCGGCGATGCCGCCAGGCAAGCCGTCTTCGTCGAGTACCGCCTTGGGGGGCGTGGTGTCGGGATTGCCATCGGTTTCCGGCGTGGTGGGGCCTGTGCCTGTGCCGCCGCCGTCCGTGACCCCGACACTGAGATTGCCGGTAACGGTGCTGCCATCGCCATCGGTGGCGGTGTAGTCAATCGTGGCGTTTCCGGTAAAGCCAGGGTTGGGAACAAAGGTCAGGGTGCCGTCAGGGTTGATGGTGGCGGTACCAACATCCGGGCCGCCCTGGACGGTGACACTGGTGAGCTCGCCGGGGCCATCGGCGCCAAAGTTGTCGTTGTCCAGTACGTCAACCGTGATGGGCCCGCTGTTGTCGCCTGCGGCGGTATCGTCGCCCGGCACTGGCATGTCGTCATCCACGGTAACGCGGAGGATGCCCTGCGCACTGTCGCCGTCGGCGTCGGTGATGGTGTAGCCGACGCTGAAGTTGATGTCGCTCTCGACATCGGCTCGGGGGTGATCCAGCGGCTTGAACAGGTCGACCCGGTAGGTGCCGGCGGCAAGATCGCTCAGTTCAATCGAGAGGACCTGCTGTCCGCTGGCGCTGGTGCCAAGAAGAGAGCGTCCGTCTGCGCTGAGTGCCCAGCTGACCAGGCTTCCCTGGGAGGTCAGTACCGGCAGGCCGGCGGTGCTCCAGGTGAAGCCGCCAGGGCCGTCATCGCCGAAGTCATAGCGTAGCCGGCCGGTGGCGATGGTGCGTTCGCCCGGGTAGTCATTGATGCCACCGGCGATGCCGCCGGGAAGGCCATCTTCATCGACCACCGCCTTGGGCGATACGGTGGCAGAATTGCCATCCGTCTCGGGGGTGGTGGGGCCTATCCCATTGCCGCCGGAAATGACGATGTGGGCACTGGAGCTGAAGCTGTCACCGTCGCCGTCCTTGGTGGTGATGTTGAAGTCGAGTGCGCCACTGGCATCGTTGTCGGCGCTGAAACTCCAGGTGCCGTTGGGGTTGACGGTCAAGATGCCCTTGCCGGTATCGATCGGGGTGCCGAGCGGATACTCGTTGTCGTCGGCCTGGAGGTTGACGACGGTATCGGCGACGCCGTCGGCCCCGCCTTGCTGTGACCAGGTACCGGTGACGGTATCGCCGGCTTCCAGGCTCGAGGGCGCGATAACGGTGGTGGTCGGCGAGTCATCGTCGATATCCACGCCCAGGCGTGCAGTGGCGCTATCACCATCACCATCGGTGATGGTGTAGTAGACCGAAAAGATCAGGTTGTTCTCGATGGTTGCGTCGGGATGATCGATCGGGCCGAGCAGCGAGACGCTGTAGCTGCCTGAGGCAAGATCGGTCAGCCTGACCTGAAGCAGGGTGGTGCCATCGCTGGTGGAGGCGGACAAGGTCCGGCCGCTTGCGGAAACCTGATAGGAAAGGGCCTCGCCGCCAGATGTCAGTGAAGGAAGGCCGGTGGTTTCCCAGCGAAAGGGGTGGGTCGCGGCTGGGCCGTTGGCACCGAAGTTATAGCCCAGGGTGCCGGTTGCCACGGTGTCCTGGCCAGCCGCATCCTGTGGGCCGCCAGGAATGCCATTGGGCAAGCCATCTTCATCCAGCAGCGCCAGGGCGGTGACCTGGGTGGTGCTGTCCTGCGCCAGCAGTGTGGCGGCAGTGGACTGATTCAATGATGAATCGGTGTTGAAGTTCATTGGGTAATTCCTTGCATGGATGCCGTTAGGGAAGGCGGGGCTTGTTAAACGTATGCAAGGAAAAAAGATGGCGACATTGTACTCATGGGCGGGTGCAAGGGATTCAGAGCAGAGGGTGGCAGAGGGGGGCTGAATGCCCGAAATGTGGGATGGTTTTTAAAGACCTTTTCGTCTTTTTTTTGCCTAAAAGGGTTTTTCCTTACATTGGATATCGGGCGGTATTTGAGACGATGTCGTGATGCGGGGTTCGCTGCCATGGCTGGGGGGTAAAAATGGTAATGAGCCGGTCCTGGTTTGTACGCGAAAAACGCCAGTTGTGCGCACGGCTGGCTGCCGCGACGCGGATAGGCGATAATGGCCGACTAGCGCCAGCGGTGCAGATTCGGCTGTGGAGCGCGGATCTGGTTGCCTCTATTGATTATCTTGTATTCAGCAGGTCGTATGTCCTTCTTTCACCATCTCGATGAACGTACCCCCCTCAAGGGTCGTCTGGCGCTCAGCGTCGAGTACGACGGTACTCACTATTGCGGTTGGCAGCGGCTCAAGCACGCCCCGTCGGTGCAGGGGGCGGTGGAGAAGGCGCTGGCCAAGGTGGCGGGTGTGCCGATCACGTTGCATTGCAGCGGACGCACCGACTCAGGCGTGCACGCGACCCGCCAGATCGCCCACTTCGACCCGCCGGTGGAGCGTTCCGAGAAGGCCTGGGTGTTCGGCGGCAACGCCAACCTCCCCCGGGATGTGGCGATCCGCTGGATTCGCGAGGTGCCCGACGAATTCCACGCCCGCTTCAAGGCGTTGGGCCGGCGCTATCGCTACGTCATCCTCAACCAGCCGAGCCGCCCGGTGCTGGAGCGTGCCAACGCCACCTGGTGCCGCGACCCGCTGGATGCCGACGCCATGCACGAGGCCGCCCAGGCGCTGGTCGGCGAGCACGATTTCTCGAGTTTTCGTGCCGCCGGCTGTCAGTCGAAGACGCCCTGGCGCCACCTGCACTTCATCGAGGTACACCGCCACGGCCCGCTGGTGGTGGTGGACCTTCAGGCCAACGCCTTCCTGCACCATATGGTGCGCAACATCGTCGGCGCGCTGGTGACGGTGGGGCGGGGCGAGCAGGGCACCGACTACATCCCGCGGCTGATGGCGCTGAAGGATCGCAAGCAGAGCGATGTGACGGCGCCAGGCTGCGGGTTGCACTTCGTCGACACCCTGTACGACCCCGAGTGGCAACTGCCCGCCGAACCACTGGGGCCGAATCTGCTGGCCTTCCTGGGGGAGTGGACGGGTGAGCGCCCGCTGCCGGACTGCCCCATGGTGGAGTTTCGCCGCGGACGTCCGATCGCCGAGACGCGCAGGGCGGTGCGTGCCGAAGAGCTCGCCGACGGGCTCGGCGACGGTTCCGCTGAAGGACCTGCCGGCGCTTCGGCGGCACACGTCGCGGACAAGGAGTCCTGATGATCGCTTCCGCGCACCGTACCCGCGTCAAGTTCTGCGGCTTTACCCGCGAAGAGGATATTGACGCCGCCGTGGCGTTGGGCGCCGATGCCTTGGGCTTTGTGCTGTGGCCCGGCAGCAAGAGGGCGGTCAGCCTGGAGCGGCTGGCAGAACTCGCGGCGCGGGTGCCGGCCTTCGTCACCCGGGTGGGGCTGTTCGTCGATGCCGACGACGAGACCATCGAAAGGGCACTGCCGTGTCTCGACCTGCTGCAGTTTCACGGTAGCGAGAGCGCCGAGGCCTGCGAGCGCTTTGCGCGCCCTTATATAAAGGCGCTGAGAATGCGCGACGGCCTCGATCTGCACGAGGCCGAACGCACCTACGCCGGCGCCCAGGCACTGCTGCTGGACGCCTATCGCCCAGGCGTGCCCGGCGGCACCGGTGACACTTTCGACTGGTCGCGCATCCCGTCGTTGCTGGCAAAACCTGTTATCCTCGCCGGTGGCCTGTCGGCGGACAACGCCGCCGAGGCGATTGACCGGGTGAGGCCCTTCGCCCTCGACGTCTCCGGGGGCATCGAAAGCGCGCCGGGCGCCAAGGATCCAGAGCGCATGCAGGCCTTCATGCGCGCCGTGGGGCAGGGCGACGTCCGCCGCTGAAGCGGCAGCAGGCCCCACGCCCGGTGGCGAGCGACCATCACCGACCTTTCATTCAGCCAGTTTATCCGCAAGGAGTCCGACGTGAGCAAGTTCAGTGAACTGACCCAATGGCCTGACGCTCGGGGGCACTATGGGGCCTACGGAGGTCGCTTTGTCTCGGAAACCTTGAGCTTCGCGCTGGACGATCTGAGCCGCACCTACGAAAGCCTCAAGGATGATCCTGACTTTCAGGCCGAATTTGACCACGACCTGGCGCACTACGTCGGTCGGCCGTCGCCGCTCTATCACGCCCGGCGCTGGTCTGCGCAGCTTGGCGGTGCCCAGATCTGGCTGAAGCGCGAGGATCTCAATCACACCGGCGCCCACAAGGTGAACAACACCATCGGCCAGGCGCTGCTGGCCAAGAAGAGTGGCAAGCCCCGGGTGATCGCCGAAACTGGCGCCGGCCAGCATGGCGTGGCGACCGCCACCGTGGCGGCGCGGCTGGGCCTGCGCTGTGACGTCTATATGGGCGAGGCCGATACCGAGCGTCAGAAGCTCAACGTCTATCGCATGCGCCTGCTGGGGGCCAACGTCATTCCGGTGACTTCCGGCACCCGCACGCTCAAGGATGCCATGAACGAGGCGCTGCGCGACTGGGTCACCAACGTCGACGATACCTTCTACATCATCGGTACCGTGGCGGGGCCGCATCCCTACCCGCAACTGGTGCGTGACTTCAACGCGGTGGTCGGCCGCGAAGCGCGTCGCCAGTCGCTCGAGCAGTTCGGCAAACTGCCCGACGCGCTGATCGCCTGCGTCGGCGGTGGCTCCAACGCCATGGGGCTGTTCTATCCCTTCGTCGAAGACGACGGCGTCGAGATGTATGGCGTCGAAGCCGGCGGTGACGGAGTCGAGACCGGCCGTCACGCCGCGCCCCTGGCCTCCGGCGCGCCCCGCGGCGTGCTTCACGGCAACCGCACCTACCTGATGTCCGACGAGGGCGGCCAGGTCAGCGATACCCACTCGATCTCGGCGGGCCTCGACTACCCCGGTGTCGGGCCCGAACACGCGCTGTGGAAGGACGTCGGCCGGGTCAACTATGTGGCCGCCAACGACGACGCCGTGCTCGAGGCCTTCCGTGAGCTGACCCACGTCGAGGGCATCATGCCGGCGCTGGAATCGGCCCACGCCCTGGCCCACGCCAAGGTGCTGGCGCCGACCCTGTCGCCGGACCAGAACATCGTGGTCAACCTGTCCGGGCGTGGCGACAAGGACATCCTCACCGTTGCCAAGATCGACGGAATCGACCTGTAGGAGCTAGAGAATTTCATGTCTCGTATCGATAAACGCTTTCGTTCTCTCGCCGATCAGGGTCGCAAGGCGCTGGTTCCCTACATCACCGGGGGCGACCCCACCCCTGAGGTGACCGTCGACTACATGCACGCGCTGGTAGAGTCCGGCGCCGACATCATCGAGCTCGGGGTCCCCTTCAGCGACCCCATGGCCGATGGCCCGGTCATCCAGAAGGCCTGTGAGCGTGCCTTGAAGCACGGCACCCGCCTGACCGACCTGTTGGCCATGGTGGCCGAATTTCGGCGTCAGGACGACGACACCCCGGTGGTGCTGATGGGCTATCTCAATCCCATCGAGCGCCTGGGTATCGAGCGCTTCGCCCGGGAGGCGAGGGCGGCCGGCGTCGATGGCGTGCTGGTGGTGGACATGCCGCCGGAAGAGGCCGATGAACTGGGGCCCTTGCTGGAAGCCGAGGATTTGGCGCCAATCTTTCTTGTCGCCCCTACCACTTCCCCAGAGCGTGCCGCTACAATATGCGCCCACGCGCATGGCTATCTCTACTATGTGTCGCTCAAGGGAGTGACCGGCTCGGCGAGCCTCAACGCCGACGATGTGGCGGCCCATCTGGCGCCGCTGCGCGAGTTGACCGATCTGCCCCTGTGTGTCGGTTTCGGTATCCGCGACGGCGCTTCCGCCGCGGAAGTGGCAAAGGTTGCCGATGGCGTCATCGTCGGCAGTGCCCTGGTCTCACGTATCGCCGAGCACTGTGACGCTCCCCGCGAGGCCATCGCCGAATTGAAGGCGGTGATGACAGAGATACGCCAGGCCCTGGACGCCTGAGAGGCGATCGGGGAAGAGATTCGACCCTGTCGTCGGCCACCGCCGGCGACCGTAGCAACGGAAGACTTCTGACATGAGCTGGCTAGACAAGATTGTGCCCTCGGTGGGCCGCATTCAGCGCAAGGACCGCCGGGCGAGCGTTCCGGACGGTCTCTGGCGTAAGTGCCCCAAGTGCGAGTCGGTGCTTTACCTGCCCGAACTCGAAAAGCACCACAACGTGTGCCCCAAGTGTGATCACCATCTGCGCCTGACTGCGCGCAAGCGCCTTGACTGGTTCCTCGACAAGGAAGGTCGCGAAGAGATCGCCGCCGACCTCGAGCCGGTGGATCGTCTCAAGTTTCGTGACTCCAAGAAGTACAAGGACCGCCTGGCCGCGGCCCAGAAGGACACCGGCGAGAACGATGCCCTGATCGCCATGCGCGGTTCTCTCGATGGCCTGCCGGTGGTCGCGGTGGCCTTCGAGTTCACCTTCATGGGTGGCTCCATGGGAGCCGTGGTCGGCGAGAAGTTCGTGCGTGCCGCCACTATCGCTCTCGAAGAGGGCCAGCCGTTGGTGTGCTTCTCGGCATCCGGCGGTGCGCGCATGCAGGAAGCGCTGTTCTCGCTGATGCAGATGGCCAAGACCTCCGCCGCGCTTGAGCGCCTCAAGCAGGCCGGCGTGCCCTATATCTCGGTGTTGACCGATCCGGTGTTCGGTGGCGTGTCGGCGTCACTGGCCATGCTCGGCGATCTCAACGTGGCCGAGCCCAACGCCCTGATCGGCTTTGCCGGTCCTCGGGTCATCGAACAGACGGTGCGCGAGAAGCTGCCTGAAGGCTTCCAGCGCAGCGAGTTCCTGCTCGAGCACGGCACCGTCGACATGATCGTCCATCGCCACGAGATGCGTTCGCGGCTGGGTGGGGTGCTGCGCAAGCTGACCCATCAACCTGCGGTAGGTATCGCCGACGACAGTGAGCCCGACCTGGTGGACGCCGCCGAAGCCGCCGAGCGTGACCTGGCGGTGGCCATGGCAGACAGTGAAGGCGCCCAGGCCGAGCACGCGCCGGAGACGGCCGAGCAGCAGACGCACAGCGACGAAGCCGATGCTGGCCAAGGCGAGGAGCCGAAGGACGGCGAACGCACCCAGGACACACCGCGCTAGCCCATGGACAACGACGGTCTGCCCACCACACTGGATAGCTGGCTCGCCCGACTCGAGGCCGCCCACCCCGTCGGCATCGATCTGGGCCTCGAGCGGGTCGCCTGTGTGGCACAGCGTCTCGGTCTGAGCGAGCGGCCGATTGCACGCCGGGTGATCACCGTCGCCGGCACCAACGGCAAGGGGTCCACGGTGGCCATGCTCGAGGCGCTGGGACGGGCCCATGGGCTGTCCACGGCGGCCTACACCTCGCCCCATCTGGTGCGTTACAACGAGCGCCTTCGGCTGGACGCCAGCGAGGCCAGCGACGAGGTGCTGATCGAAGGCTTCGTCGCGGTGGAGCAGGCCAGGCTCGCGCCATCTCCTGTCAGCCTCACCTACTTCGAGGTCGGTACCCTGGCCGCGCTGTGGACCATCGCCAGGCGCCAGCCCGAGCTGGCGGTGCTGGAGGTCGGCCTCGGTGGTCGCCTGGACGCGGTCAATGTGGTGGATCCGGATGTCGCCGTGGTGACCACCGTGGCTCAGGACCACGCCGCCTTCCTGGGCAACGATATTGCCATCATCGGCCGCGAGAAGGCCGGGATCATGCGTACCGGGCGTCCGGCGGTGCTGGGCAGTCGTGACCTGCCCTCGAGCGTTGCCGACCATGCCCGTTCGCTGGGTGCGCCGATCTTTGCGCTCGGCGAGGCCTTCGCCCATTCGGGCAGACATGCAGGCCCTCAAGCAGCACCTTGTGCAGGACCTGATGGAGAACAGGGCGGCTGGTCGTGGCGCGGCAGCGACGCGCAAGGCCAGCCGGTCGGCCTGGAACGACTAAGCGATCCCGGGCTGCCGCTGGATAACGCCGCTTCTGCGCTGCAGGCATTGTGGCTGGCCCTTGGTGAACTCGATCCCGACGCCTGTCGCCAGGCACTGGCCGAGGTGCGTCTTCCCGGGCGGATGCAGTGGCGCGGTAACTGGTGCCTTGACGTGGGCCACAACCCTCACGCCGCCAACTATCTGGCCGGGCGACTGGCCGAACGGCGTGAAGTGCAAAGGGAGGTCCAGGGGCGGACCCTGTGTCTGATCGGCATGCTCGAGGACAAGGACGCCGAGGGGGTCATCGCCGCGCTGTCGCCGGTGGTGGACGCCTGGCTGCCGGTGACGCTCGAGGGCGATCGCGGACGTAGCGCAGCCGACCTGGCGGCACGTATCGAACATCAAGGTGGCACCATCCTTCACCACGCCGATAGCGTCGATGACGGCGCCGACTGGCTCGAATCGTGCGTCGAGCCGGCAGATCGTGTACTGGTGACGGGATCCTTCTTCACCGTGGCTGCCATACTGGCGAGATGGAGCCGCCAGTCCAGTGGCGGTGGCGTCATCGAGGGAGCGACATGAAATACGGAATGCGTGAGCGGATCAGCGGGATCATTATCGTGGTGGCGCTGGGCGTCATCTTCGTGCCGATGTTGTTTGATGAGCCCGAATCCCCCGAGCAGCGGCCGGACCCGGTGCTGACCATCGACCCGCCGGTGGATGTGGAGCGCCGCGACGTGCCTGAGCCCACCCCGCCGGAAGGGCTTGGGCAGATTCAGGCACCGGTTGCCCCCGGCGAGGGCAATGCTTCGCAGGCCGACCAGGGCCAGAGCGAACCCTCCGAGTCCAGCCAACCACAGCAGGTGGACTCCGAACCGGCGCAGCAGGTGGCCGAACAGGCGTCCTCCGAGCGCCAGGCCGAGTCCGAACCGGCACCCGAGGCCAGCCAGCCGCGGGAAGATCCCATCGCCGCCCTGGCGCGCCAGGCCGAGCAGCGCACGACGAGCGGCCCCACCGCGGCGGAAGGCGGTGAGTGGGCGGTGCAGGTGGGCAGCTTCGGCGAGGCCGGCAACGCCCAGCGCCTGATGCAGAAGCTGCGTGACCAGGGTTACCCCGCCTACTCGCGTGAGCGCAACAATTCGCTGACCACGGTCTACGTGGGTCCCTTCGGGGCGTCCGAGGACGCCGAGGGCGTGATGAGCGAGCTCAAGTCCCGGGAAAATCTGCAGGGGCTTCTGGTCAAGGTGGATAGCTGATGCTGGTGACATGGGTGGACTGGGTCTTCGTCGCCGTGCTGGCGCTGGCCGTGGCGGCGGGGTTCGTCCGTGGCCTGGTGCGTGAGGCGCTGGGCCTGGCCAGCTGGATCGTGGCACTTTTGGCGGCACGCATGTTCGCCGAGCCGGTGGCCGAGGTGCTGGGCAACTGGATCGACAGTCCCGATGGCCGGCTTATCGTGGCCTTTATCCTGATCATCGTGATCACGATCCTGCTCGGCGGCATCTTGATACGGATGATCCAGGCGGCGGTGGAGTGGGCCGGCGCCGGCTTTCTCAACCGCCTGACCGGCGCCTTGTTCGGTGGGGTGAAGGCGGCAGCGGTGTTGACCCTGGTCACGCTGCTGATCGGCTTTACCCCGCTGGACCAACTGACGGCCTGGCAGGATGCCAGCGTGCGCCCCCACTTCGAGCAGCTGCGTGACTGGGGCCTTGGCCAACTGAGTGATTTCGAGGGCAGCCTGCCGGACTTTCCCGAGTCCCTGCGCGAGCTGCCCCAGGCAGAACCATCGCCGCCGACCGGTGGCGAGGCAGAGGGATCTGCCATCGACGATGCGAAGCAAGGTGCCACAAGCACGCTCTGACTTCGCCAGTGACAGACGACTCTTGCGCTGGCCCCCGGGCGGCGTTTCACGGTAAATGAGGTAAGTTGAATGTGCGGTATCGTCGGCCTGATGGCCAAGCAGGCGGTTAACCAGGCAATCTACGACGCCCTGACGGTGCTACAGCACCGGGGTCAGGACGCGGCGGGCATGATGACCTGGAACGAGGGCCGTTTCCTGCTGCGCAAGAGCAACGGTCTGGTACGTGACGTCTTCCACACACGCCACATGGCGCGCCTGAAGGGCAACCTGGGCATCGGCCACGTGCGCTATCCCACCGCCGGCTCGTCCAGCGAGGCCGAGTCGCAGCCGTTCTATGTGAACTCCCCGTACGGTCTGGCGCTGGCGCACAACGGCAACCTGACCAATTCCGAGCAGCTCAAGAAGGAACTGTTCTCCTCGGATCTGCGCCACATCAACACAAGCTCGGACTCCGAGGTGCTGCTCAACGTCTTCGCCCACGAGCTGGGGAAGCAGGGGCCCCATCTGCTGCCGGGCGACATCTTCGACGCCGTGCGTCGGGTGCACCGTCGTTGCCGCGGCGGCTACGCGGCGGTGGCGGTGATCAACGGTGTTGGGCTGGTCGCCTTCCGT
Source organism: Halomonas sp. H10-59 (assembly GCF_040070555.1). NCBI lineage: Bacteria > Pseudomonadati > Pseudomonadota > Gammaproteobacteria > Oceanospirillales > Halomonadaceae > Halomonas > Halomonas sp. H10-59. The sequence goes on along the minus strand of NZ_CP098828.1, from coordinate 2,749,369 downwards.
GATCCCCAGGGCATCCGTCCGGTGGTCTTCGGCACCCGCGATCAGGGCGAGGGGCAGGAAGTGATGATCGCCTCCGAGTCGGTGGCGCTGGACGTCGGTGGTTTCGAGCTGGTGCGCGACCTGGCGCCGGGCGAGGCCATCTTCGTCGACATGGATGGCAACTACCACACTCAGTCCTGTGCCGATCGTCCGCTGCTTGCCCCCTGCATCTTCGAGCACGTCTACCTGGCGCGCCCCGATTCTCTGCTGGACGGTGCCTACGTGTACGGCACTCGTCTGCAGATGGGCCGCAAGCTCGCCGATCGTATCAAGAGCGAATGGCCGGATCACGACATCGATGTGGTCATCCCGATTCCCGACACCTCGCGTACCTCGGCACTCGAGATGGCCCAGCACCTGGGGGTTACCTATCGCGAAGGCTTCATGAAGAACCGCTACATCGGGCGGACCTTCATCATGCCCGGGCAGACCCAGCGCAAGAAGTCCGTGCGCCAAAAGCTCAACGCCATCGATATCGAGTTCAAGGGCAAGAACGTGCTTCTGGTGGACGACTCCATCGTGCGCGGCACCACCTGCAAGCAGATCATCCAGATGGCCCGCGACGCCGGCGCCAACAAGGTATACTTTGCCTCTGCCGCGCCGCCCGTGCGTTATCCCAACGTCTACGGCATCGACATGCCCGCCGCCAGCGAGCTGATCGCCCACGGCCGCAGCGAGGCCGAGGTGGGTGAGCTGATCGGCGCCGATCGTATCGTCTACCAGGACCTTGAGGACTTGAAGGCGGCCTGTCGTGAGGTCAATCCGGCGCTGGCCGAGTTCGACTGTTCGGTGTTTGATGGCAAGTACATCACCGGCGACATCGACGAGGCCTACCTGTCCGATCTCGAGGCTTCGCGCAACGATGGCGCCAAGCAGGATCAGAGCGCTGGCGATCACGCCCTGGTCGGCATGCACAATCAGGACGATATCGACTGATACCCAACAGCTAACCGCAGGGCGTCGTCGGTCGGCAGGGGGAGTGCCCGAAGGCGCTCTCTCTCTACCCGTCCGAGTCGACGGCACCCTGGCGAGTGATGGAGACGGATATGCTGGACCCGACGCAGGACGAATGGAACCTCGAGACCCTGGCCATCCGGGCGGGGCACGATCGCACCCAGGAGCAGGAACACTCCGAGCCGATCTTTCCGACCTCGAGCTTTGTCTACGGCAGCGCAGCCGAAGCGGCGCGCAAGTTTTCCGGTGATGAGCCGGGCAACGTCTACTCGCGCTTCACCAACCCCACGGTACGCACCTTCGAACGTCGCCTGGCGGCGATGGAAGGGGGCGAGCGCTGTGTGGCCACCAGTTCCGGCATGGCCGCCATCCTGTCCACCGCGCTGGCACTGCTTCAGGCCGGTGACGAGATCGTCGCCTCGCGCTCGTTGTTCGGCTCCACCGTCAGCCTGTTCGACAAGTATCTCGGCAAGTTCGGTATCACCACACGCTATGTGGAGCTTTCCGATCTGGACGCCTGGGAAGCGGCGATGACCCCGGCGACCCGACTGCTGTTCGCCGAGACGCCTTCCAACCCGCTGTCCGAGGTCGTCGATATCGAAGCGCTGGCCGAACTGGCCCATCGCCACGATGCCTTGCTCGCCATCGACAACTGCTTCTTGACGCCGGCGCTGCAGCGGCCGCTGTCACTGGGCGCCGATCTGGTGATCCATTCGGCCACCAAGTACCTGGATGGCCAGGGGCGCGCCATCGGCGGGGCCGTGGTCGGGCGTGACAAGGAGCTCGAGGAAGTCTTCGGGGTGGTGCGGACCTGCGGCCCATGCCTCAGTCCCTTCAATGCCTGGATCTTCACCAAGGGACTGGAGACGCTGAACCTGCGGATGAAGGCTCACGCGGCCTCGGCGCTGGAACTGGCGCGCTGGCTTGACGCTCACCCGGCGGTAGAGATGGTTCACTACAGCGGACTCGAGAGTCATCCCCAGCACCAGGTGGCGAGCCGCCAGCAGCAGGGCTTCGGCGCCGTGGTCGGGGTCGAGGTCAAGGGCGGGCGCGAGCAGGCCTGGTCAGTGGTCGATGCCACCCGCATGCTGTCGATCACCGGCAACCTGGGAGACGCCAAGACCACCATTACCCACCCGGCGACCACCACCCACGGGCGTCTGTCGGACGAACAGAAGGCGACCGCCGGCATTTCCGAGAATCTGCTGCGCATCGCCGTGGGGCTCGAGAATCTCGACGACATCAAGGCTGACCTGGCCAGGGGGCTCGACGCCCTGGTCTAGAGGTTCGCCCGAGGCTGCCATGCTGGAGCCTCCCCATAGTGATGTGTTGAAGCGCTGCTTTACCACGACCGCCGCACGAGTCCGCTCGTCGGCGGTCGTTGCGTTACGGGGGAAGGGCAGCAGCCAGGCGCGCCATATCGCGGTTTTATCGTATCTATCGTTCGAAATTTTTCCACGGTTTGCCGTCTAAAGATGCGTTAAGCTCGATTTCATCGATTAATCAAAGGACGTTGGCATGTGGCGAAATTCACGCCAGGGGTGGGGCCTGTTCGCCATCCTGCTGCACTGGACAAGTGCGCTGGCGATTCTCGGTCTGTTCGCCCTGGGCTGGTGGATGACCGGTCTCGACTACTACAGCAACTGGTACAACCTGGCACCCTGGTGGCACCGTGGCGTCGGCATGTTGCTGCTGTTCGTTGTGGCTGGCCGTATCCTGTGGCGGCTGGTGCAGCCATCCCCCGAGGCACACGGTTCAGCGCTTGAGCGTCGCGGAGCGGCATTGGGCCATCTGGCGCTCTATCTGCTGATGACCACGGTGCTGATCAGCGGGTATCTCATCTCCACCGCCGACGGCAAGGGCATCGCCGTGCTCGACCTGTTCACCGTGCCCGCGCTGATCAGTGACCTGCCGGAACAGGCCTCCCGCGCAGGCGTGGTGCACTGGTACAGTGCGCTGGCGCTGATCATCCTGTCGGCGGGCCACGCCCTGGCGGCCTTCAAGCATCACTACCTGGACCGTCAGGATACCCTGGTTCGCATGGTCGACCCGCGCCTGGCGCGTCGGGCCAAGCCTGACAAGACCACCGGGGAGCAGGCCTGAGCACGCCAACGTTACCCTGAGACCGCCGGCAAGTGTTGTCCGGACGTCAAGAATCGACCGCCCCGGGGCCGATGCATGACCCAAGGTCGGTATAGAGAAAGAGTGCTGACGCAATCACCGCGTAACCATCAAGGAGAGTGACATGTTCAAGAAGACCGCCATCGCCGCCCTGACCGCCGCCTCGCTGCTGCCGCTGGCCCAGGCCCAGGCCGCCGACTACGCCATCGATTCTGAAGGCCAGCACGCCTTTATCCAGTTCAAGATCAGCCACCTCGGCTATTCCTATATTCTGGGTAGCTTCGAGTCCTTCGACGGTACCTTCAGCTACGACCCGGAAAACGTCGAGGCGGCGTCCGCCGAGGTCGAGGTTGATGTCACCAGTCTGAATACCAACCACGCCGAGCGCGACAAGCACATCCTGAGCGGTGACTTCCTCGACGCCGGTGAGTACCCGACCGCCACCTTTACCTCCACCGGCTTTGAATCTACCGGCGATGGCGAAGGTGTTCTGAGCGGTGACCTGACTCTGCATGGTGTGACCAACAGCATCGAGATGCCGGTGACCCTGCTGGGCGAGGGTGACGACCCCTGGGGCGGCTATCGCGCAGGCTTCGAAGGTTCCACCGAGCTGGCGCTGTCCGACTACGACATCGACATGAGCAAGTTCCCCGAGCCGATGCACAACCTTGAGCTGTACGTGACCTTCGAAGGCATTCGTCAGTAACACGCCTTGGTCAACATGACGAAAGCCCCGGGACAGGTGCCCGGGGCTTTTGCCGTTGAAGGAGGCTGAGCGAGGGTTCGTTATGGCTTACCATAAGCGGCCTATCTACCATCCGGAGACACCGTGCACCTAAGTTCCGACTCTACCTCCCTGGGGCGCACCCTGTGGCAAAAGACCTGGCCGATGGCGATCGGAGTGTTGTCGCTGCTCGGCTTTCAGCTGGTCGACTCTGCCTTCGTCGCGCGCCTGGGCACCGCTCCCCTGGCGGCCCAGTCCTACACCTTCCCGCTGTCGTTTCTGATCATCGGCGTACAGGTGGGCATGGGGATCGCCATTGCCGCCTTGATTTCCCGGGCGCTGGGCAGGGGCGAAGACGACCGCGCCCAGCGTCTTGGCAGTCTGTCGCTGATGATGGGGACAGTCGCCATCGGCCTGCTGGCGCTGGTGTTATGGGCCCTGCAGAGTCCCATCTTCGGGGCCCTTGGGGCCGACGCTCACGCGCGGGAGTTGATTCGCGCCTACTGGGCACCCCAGCTGGTCGCCGCCTGGCTGGGGGCGGTGGTGTACTTCGGCTACAGCCTATTTCGTGCCCACGGCAACACCAGCTTTCCCGGCAGCATGATGGTGCTGACCAGCCTGGTGAACCTGTGTCTCGATCCGATTCTGATCTTTGGTATCGGCAACTGGGACGGGCTGGGCCTGCCCGGGGCCGCCTGGGCCACGGTGATTGCCTTTGGCAGCGGCCTTGCCTTGCTCGGCTGGCAGTTGAAGGGGCGCCAATGGCTCGCGTTCGAAGGCCTCCGGGAGGAATGGCGGCTATCGGGGCGGTCGTTTGCGGGGGTCGCCTGTCCCGCCATGGTCAGCCAGTTGATGCCGCCACTGGCGGCGATGCTGGCGATTTCCACGGTGTCACGCCTGGGCGAATCCGCCGTGGCGGCCTGGGGACTTGCCAGCCGTCTGGAGACGGTGTCGCTGATGGTGGTGCTGGCGCTGACCATGTCGCTGCCACCCTGGCTCGGCCGCTGCTACGGCGCCGGCGACTGGGCCCAGGTGCACCGCCTGATGCGCCTTGCCCTCAAGGTGGTGGTGGTGTGGCAGTTGATGCTGGGTGTGTCGCTGGCACTGGCTTCGCCCTGGGTCGCCCGTGCCCTGGCCGGCACGCCGGAGGTCAGCGAATCGCTGATGGTGCTGATGCGCTTCATGTTGCCGAGCTATGCCGCGCTCGGGGTGTGCATGCTGGTGGTGTCGGCCGGCAATGCCCTCGGCTGGCCGATGCGCGCCATGTTGCTGTCTGCCGCGCGGTTGTTCGTGTTCTACCTGCCGTGCCTGTGGCTCGGTGTAACGCTGATGGGCGGTGTTACCGGCCTTGGGCTTGGAGCAGGGGTGGGCAACCTGCTGGCGGGAATTGGCGCCTACCTGTTGCTGCGGCGGACCCTGTCGCGTCCGAAGCGTAGCGGCAAGGGCGAAATCCAGGGTGGTTGAATCAACTATATTACGGTCGGCGGAAGAACGTAAAACCTGCTGATGGTGACAAATTCGATGTCACCGTTCGCAAAAGGTGAGTAAAAAAGAATAAAACACTTCGTACTCGACCCTATACTCCTCTTATTGCAGGCCGTGGCCATTGGCCACGGCCTATCTCATGCTCAACGCCCGGGATCGGGACGGGCCATCGACAACGAGAACAGAGGAGTGGCGACATGAAGGTACTGGTACTGGGAGCGGGTGTCGTAGGGGTTACCACCGCCTATTATCTGGCCCGTCAGGGACACGAGGTAAAGGTGGTCGATCGTCAGCCCTCCGTGGCGATGGAGACCAGCTACGGCAACGCCGGCCAGGTATCCTTCGGCTTCTCCTCCCCCTGGGCCGCCCCGGGCATCCCCCAGAAGGCGGTCAAGTGGATGTTCCAGGAGCATGCGCCGCTCAAGATCCAGCCCAAGATGGACTCGAACATGGGCCGCTTCATGATGCAGATGCTCAGCAACTGCAATCCCGACAGCTACGCCCTCAACAAGGAGCGCATGGTCCGCGTCGCCGAGCACAGCCGCGCCTGCATCAATGCGCTGCGTGACGAGACCGGGCTGCGCTACGAAGATCGCCAGCGTGGCCTGCTGCAGCTGTTCCGCACCGACAAACAGGTCGAAGCGGTGGGCAAGGACATGAAGGTCCTCGAGCAGTGCGGCGTGCGTCATGAACTGCTGGACGCAAGCCGCATCGCCCAGGTGGAGCCGGCGCTTGCCCGTGTGCCTGGCAAGTTTGTCGGTGGCCTGCATCTGCCCGACGATCAGACCGGTGACTGCCACCTGTTCACCAATCGCCTGGCCGACTACTGCCGCGAGAAGCTCGGCGTCGAGTTCATGTTCAACACCACCATCGAGCGGCTGACGCGGGTCTCCGGCAAGGTAGAGGCGGTGCACACCAGTGCCGGCACCCTGACGGCCGATGCCTATGTGATGGCGCTGGGCAGCTACTCGCCGTTCCTCGCACGTGACCTGGACATCCGTCTGCCGATCTACCCGGTCAAGGGCTACAGCCTGACCCTGCCGGTGGTCGATGACGGCGGCGCGCCCCAGTCCACCGTCATGGACGAAACCTTCAAGGTGGCGATTTCGCGCTTCGACGACCGTATCCGTGTCGGCGGCACCGCGGAGCTAGCATCCTACGACCTCAGCCTGGCCGAGAAGCGTCGTGCCACCATTTCCATGGTCGTACGCGATGTGTTCCCGGAAGGCGGTGATCTGGCCAAGGCCGAATTCTGGACCGGGCTGCGCCCGATGACTCCGGACTCCACACCGATCATCGGCGCTACCAAGTACGACAACCTGTGGCTCAATACCGGCCACGGCACCCTGGGCTGGACCATGAGCTGTGGCAGTGCTCAGCTGCTGTCCGACCTGATCGACGGTCGTACGCCCGCCATCAACCCCGATGGTCTGGCCGTGTCCCGCTACGCCGCCTGAAGCCTGAGGCTGTAGAGGGAAGACAAGGCATAACGCCGAGGCATAACGCCAAGACACAGCCGCCACCAAACGACACCCCGACGGGACTTGCCCGCCGGGGTGTCGTCGTTTGTGGTATTCGACCACGGCGCGTCGTCAAATCGTGGCCAAACTAGGAAAAGGGTGGGGCGCACTCAGCGACGTCGAGGCAAAGCTCGAATCCCCGGATATGTCGGTATATGCTGAAAGGCAACAACTAAACTTAGCCAGAATGACAGACAGTCCAGATACATCAGGGCGTGGAAGCCAGGACGCCTTATTCAAGTCTGGTGGGGTAGTGCTGATTTCATAGAAGGGTGTGGCATCAATCGCCAAGGGAGGGGCGTGTCTGCATGACATTCTCCTGCGGTAGCCTGCCTGAAGGGTAATCGGCAGCCGGAATATCCACCCAGGGCCTGTGTCGATGCTATAGCAGATCCAACGGGCTGGATGTGCCAGCAAACCGTTTGCCGATGACATGGGTATAGATCTGCGTGGTTCGGACATCGGTATGGCCCAGCAATTCCTGCACCGTACGAATGTCCTGACCTGCCTCAAGCAGGTGGGTGGCAAAGGAATGTCGGAAGGTATGACAGCCGACCCGTTTATCCACGATACCTGCTTGTTTCACCGCCACCTTCAGCGCCTTGCGAGGGACCGAGTCGTGGAGGTGATGTCGACACAGAATGCCCGAAACAGGATGGGCACACAGGCCAGTGGAAGGAAAAACGAACATCCAGGCAGGCTGGCGATAGGCGCCAGGGTATTTCTTGCCCAGCGCGAAGGGCAGCGAAGGGCCTACCCCCCGTGCGACATCTTCGCGTTGAAGGGACTAGGCAGTATCCATCTGCCGAGTCAGTTCAGACATCAGGGTTGTACTCAGCAATGTCTTGCGATCCTTGCCTCCCTTGCCGCTGACGACGGTCAAGCCCCCTGTATCGAAATCGACGTCTTTGACACGCAGTCGCAGACATTCCGCGATACGTAGCCCACTGCCATAAAGTAAAGAGAAGATCAGCCAGTTTCGTCCCGACATGCACGACAGGATCGCTGCGACCTCGGCACGCGTCAGTACGGTGGGGAGCCTGCGATGTTGGCGAGCATGCTTGAAGTCGAGCGGTCCCAACTCGACACCAAGAAACTTGTGGTACAGAAAGGCGAGAGCATTCAACGCAATCTATTGCGTATTGACCGAGACACCGTTGTCGTTGGCGAGCGATGTCAGGAAGACGCGCACCTCGGGTGCACCCATCTCAGCAGGATGTCGGCGTTGGTGAAACAAGATGAATCGCTTGATCCAGTGCAGGTAGGTTTTTCTGTTCGAATACTGTAGCCACGCAAGCGTAGATCTCGGCGGATGGACTCCAGGAACGGGCTCTTGCTCATGTGCAACCTCCAAAATACGGTAACTATACATTCATACAGTATATCGAGAAGCGTCCAGCTGACGCGCCTGGAAAGCAACAGAAGAACGCATGTTTTCTCCGCACAAATTCTAGAAAAAAGGCAGAACATCAGAGAGATGTGAGCAGAGTCCGGTGGAATGTCGCGCACACTTTCGCAGGAATTCGAGCATGCGGGTGTTGGCGACTAAGGGCGAAGAAGGCATAGGATGAATTTCTTGGTAGTATCAAGAAGATGTGAAGCACCTTGTGCAGATCCGCGCGGCGTCAATTTAAGCACGCATACGATTAAAAATGTTAGAAATTCCGACCGGAGGATGTTTTAAGTATGGAGTTTGTACTATTTTTTGCCGGTGCATTTGCGTCGTGGTTGATTACGCATATTTATCATCGCAACTCGTCAAAGAATGCGCCCGAGTGGGCAAGGCCACTGATTGACAGTCTGCCGGAAACCGAACCCTCGCAAGAGGAATTGTCGAAGCTAGTGCAAGACTATGTCGTCAACAACAGCCTTGTTGAAAGCGGCAGTAATTCCGATGGAGAGTGGTTTAGGTACAGTAATGGTGAACAAATCTGCAAAGGGCAGTTTACCGCGGGCAATGAAAATGAGGTGAGAGTTCCATTTCCTGCAGCTTTTACCACAGAGCCATCACTCGATTTGTCGGGTGAAATAAATCGAGTTAAAGCCAAACATGCCACGCCAAGTGAACTCGTGGTTGATTTGAATTCAAATGACTTGGAAAGTGCGACTTCGGACTTTGCGTATCAGGCTAGAGGGCACTGGAAAGATCCGCACAGCTCATAGCTTTCTAACAAATTGTTGCATTTCGTTCCGGGCCCGAGGGCCCTCCACAGGACAGCCTTGTCGCCGCTCCGCTCTGCCAAGGCTGCCGCTGAACAACGGCGTTAACTGGAAATTGAGATGGATTATTTCGAGCGAGTCCTTAATCCAGAAAACTGGTTTGCTCAATCATGGCAAATGTTTGAGGCGGCCTCGGTTCTTTGGGAAAGTCTCCTGGAAAAGGAGCCGATACTATCGGAGCGAGATACGCAGCGACAGTCTGGATCACTGAAGGGGGCATTGCTTTTGTTGGGGCTGGCTGCGGAGAATGCACTTAAGGGGGCTTATGTATATAAAAACGCCCCCGATTTGTCGAAGGAGCGGCTTAGTGCAAAACACTTTCATGAGAAAGCCCACGACCTCAATGACGTTGCTTCTCGGTTAGGGCTTTCTTTAAAGCCAGACCACTCGGTACTTCTAGAACGGTTATCGACTTCTGTTCAATGGAGTTCCAAGTACAAGGCTCCGTTGAAGAAATCGGATTTAGATGGATTGATCCACGGGGTTAAGATGGGATCAACTGATCTAGATGCCATAGAAAACCTAATTGAAGACCTGCAAAGACAATCTGGCTACTCTGAAGAGAATGGGTGGCCTTAACCAGTTAACAAGTAAAGGCAACGGACGCAAAAAACAGCGCCGCTGCTTTAGGCGTTACGTGTACTCGTGCTGAGGAGAAACTATGGAGCATAATTTTGAGAGGCTAAAAGAACATATTTTGCTGCTCTCTAATTCTCAAGATTTCTTTGCGGCCAAAAATGAGTGGAAGCTTGTTGGCATTGAGATACAGGAAGACTGGAATCATTGTCCATGTGGCCAGGCAATCAAAGAACTTTGTTATATCCAGAATCAGTTCAATGGCAACAAGACTTATGTTGGCAATGTGTGTGTTAACCAGTTCATTGGCATATCAACGGGCAATCTATTTGATGGTCTAAAACGAATTGCCAAGGACAACTCTGCCAATGCCAACGAGGATTTAATCCTTCATGCATATCAACTTGGCTACATCTATGAAAAAGAGTACCAGTTCTTAATGCAAACTAGGCGCAAGCGAAAACTCTCAGATAGACAGCTTGCGTGGAAGCAAAAAATAAACTGGAGAATTGTCAATAAAACAATTGTCCGTAAAAACACGTAACAAGCCGCAGCAATCGCTCCCGTTGGTCGCTGGGACAGCCAAAACGCTGCGCTTATTTGTCTGCCCTTGTGCGGGGCGTTATACGCACCTAAAGTTTAGTGTTAAATTTAATCATAGAGAGAGCCATGGAAAGTCAGATTGAGATAGTCGAGAGACTAATTGAGGAAGGTGAAAGTTTCACTTTTCAAAATTTTTGTTTAGCTGTAGGTGATTATCAAGGACGTTATGGTGGCCCTGACTCTCCAGAATGGGGGATATTTAAAATAAGAGCTCAAAATATAGTATCTAAACACCTTTCTGATGATTCTCCTGCAATGTCTCTAATTGCCGAAGGGCTTACGCAATACACCGAAGGTAATGGGCCTGATAAATTTGAGATAGCTAAATCTAATTTAGTTAAAGCATTAAAAATATTGTCAACGACTTTAAAAAATGATGTTTATGGAGAGCTTAAAGCAGAAAAGAGCACCCCGACATCAGCAGCACTTTCTAATAAAATTTTTGTTGTGCATGGTCATGATGAAAGTTTAAAAACCGATGTTGAACGTTTTTTACACGAAATAGGTTTAGTGCCAGTTGTCCTTCATCGTGAGGCCGATGAAGGCGCTACTGTGATTGAAAAATTTGAAAAACATAGTGATGTAGGTTTTGCTTTCATTTTGTTAACTCCTGACGAAATTAGTTATACAGTTGCTCAAATTAATATCCCTGAAACGGATAAAGTAATTGAGTATAGAGCTAGGCCTAATGTCATATTTGAGTTTGGGTATTTTGTAGGTAAATTAGGCCGAAACCGTGTTTGTTGCTTGCATAAAGGCGATGTGGTTTTGCCAAGTGATTTGAACGGTCTGGTTTATAAAAAGGTAGATGGTTCAGTTGATCCTCAAGCATACGCAATAATAAGAGAACTTAAAGCGGCAGGTTACAAAATCAGTATGTAGCTTGTGCGTATAACAAGCAAATCAACTAGGACTAAAAACAGCGGGCAGTTCGCTTCGCTCAATTATAGCCCACTATTTTTAGCCTGTTATTTGGGCGTTATGCATCTCAGGATAAGGACTAATCATTGAAAGTATTTGCTGAGTATTTTGTAGAAGGCGGAGTTATATATAGGCGAAATACACTGCTTCAATTCGGTGATTGCTGGGACTTGATTGGGAGCGCTGTCTTAGCCAATCCTGGCAGCGCAGAGCCTACTTCACTTGTTTCAGAGGATTTATTGGCATCCATCTCAAAGTTTCACCAAAGATATAAGAGCGGCGAAGGGGTTCAATCCGATCACTGGCATGAGTTTTCTCCTGATTCAACAATGAGATTTGTCGAGAAAATATTTAACGGCTGGTATTTGGATAAAAATATTGACCTGAGTGGTGTAGTCCAGTTATTTAACACCTTCAATGTTAAAAATCAAAATCTTCCAGAAGCAGTTGCCGGAATTGGCGAAGATTCAGAGTTACTGTTTTCACGTAGCGTATACAGATATTTTAACGATAAACCGACGTATTTCGGTTTTAGCAACGAAGTTCTTGGTAATGAGATGCTTAGAAAAGTGGCTGTGAGTATTTTCAATAATTCATCTGATGCCGTTCTTGATATATACGATAGGGATTTCTCAAAGAACTCTTTTTATCACCCAATGTATGTCAATCAAGCATATGCTAAGTCACATTTCCAAAAATACAAGAATAGTATTCTTGCTGGGATTGTTAAAAATGCATAACAAGCGGATGTTGCGGGACTGGTTTTTCGCTGCGCTACAAGCCAACCGAAAATGCTGGTGTTATGCATCCGACATTTACTAAAAGGAAGAACAAGTATGAATCTGAAATACGCAATAATTCTAATTTGTCTAGTTTCTCCACTCGGAGGCTGTGGAGCGGTTTCGTCATCATCCGTACCTCAAGTTGCATCTTCGGAGCAAACCGTTGGTCCAATATTCATTACCCAAGCGGGCTTGCCTTCTGATATTGAATATGAGGTTATTGGCGTTGTTAAAGCTAATGCCCGTCAAGGTTATGATAAGGCTGAGAGCCTGTATCCTCTGCTCGCTCAAGAAGCAAGGAAGGTTGGCGCGAATGCGATTATTGAGGCATATGGTGGCAGAACAGTTTCGGCATTTTCATGGGCGGCACCATTCGTTGGGGGAACCGCAGTAAAAGTAGTAGATCCCCAATCGTTGGAATCTTTTGATGGCCAGTTCATAAGGTAGAAAGATGCATGACAAGCACAAGAAAATGGAACCGCCGTACCGGCGGCCCTTGTTTTGAGCGTTAACGGTCACTATGGCTCATACATTCACCATCGCCCCTGAGGCATTGAAGCGCTGTTTTAGCGTGTACGTCGTAGTGGCCGAAAGCGACGATGGGACGAAGCTCTACGTCGGAAAGACCGGTGACAATCGGGAAGGCTGCAATCCGATCATTTCACGTTGCGGCAACCACTTCTCTTACAACAAGATCCATAGCCAGGTCCGGAATAAGCTGGAGGCTCACGAAGATTGGCGGTACACCTACGCATTCGACCATTTTGACCCATACCCCGAGTGCCAAGATAAGCGGAGGGAATGTATTGACAGAATCAACGAAATGGAGAGGTGGTTGAACCAAATGGTTCAGGCGCTGGCGGATGGGTACGCATCTACGGAAGTACTAAATCCGTATACTGGCAGTGGCCATGTAAAAGTGGATGAAAGAGCGCGTCGTAAGGGCTTTCGAACAGATGAGGCGAAGCAGAAGCTTGAATCAGTGGTCAAGGCGGTTGAGAGCGTTCTGCTCTGTGACCGCTAACAAATCGTTGCAGCGGACGTTTGATCCGTCGCCCATTTTTTCTACCGCGAAAACGGTCGTCGCCTAGAACGCCGCTGAACTCAGGCGTTCGACGGACACGGGTGAGACGTTCCAAAGGGCCATAGACGACGATAGCAGGGCAGTGCATGAAAGCTTGGGTGTATCGTGAATACGGCGGGCCAGAGGTGGTCCACCTTGAGGAGGTCCCGACGCCGGTGCCGAAGGATGACGAGATGGTCATCAAGGTGCTCGCGACGACAGTCACGGTTGCCGATTGGCGCGCGCGTACGCTCGAGATGCCGAAGGGGTTTGGGGCGATCGGCCGGCTCATTTTCGGCCTACGCCGTCCGAGGAAAGCCATCTTGGGCGGTGAGTTCTCGGGCGTAGTGGCTCAAGTTGGCCGCTCGGTCACGCGATTCCGCGTGGACGACGCGGTGTTCGGGGCGAACGGCTGGCGGATGGGTTGCCACGCGCAGTTCGTTGTCTTCGGGGAGAATGAGCACCTCGCGCGGAAGCCGCAATATCTGTCGTTCGAGGAGGCCGCAGCACTCTCGTTCGGCGGCGCGACGGCGCTCCACTTCCTCGGCGAAGCCTCAGTTCAGCCAGGTGAGCGAGTCCTGGTCATTGGAGCCTCGGGTAGCGTGGGCACCGCGACCATCCAGCTCGCGAAGCATCTTGGCGCACACGTCACGGGCGTCACCAGCGGAGCGAACGCCGAGATTGTCCGGGCAATGGGTGCTGACGGGGTGATTGACTACAAACGCGAGGACCCATTGCAAATCACGGATGGGTACGATGTCATCGTCGACACTGTTGGGGATACCCCCATGTCCCGGTGCAGGCACGCGCTGCGGCGTGGCGGCCGGCTGCTCGCGGTCGCCGGTTCGCTCTCCACGATTGTTGGAGCCCCTATCGTCACCGCGCTCGGGACCAAGAAGCTGATCGCTGGCGTCGCGCCTGAGTCGCGTATGGTCGCGGAGCGGCTCGCCCAACTCGCAACAGAAGCCGTTCTCCGCCCTTTCATCGACGAGCGTTATGATTTCTCCCAGATGCGCGAGGCGCACGCACGCGTAGCATCTCGCCGCAAGCGCGGAAATGTTGTAGTACTCGTCCCTTAAGTGTCAGGTCCCGGATGATTGATCACGCACTTGGTGAATAGTTCAGGACGCCGGTTCTGCCAGTCTTTCATCGCAGGAATGGGGGCCTGGTACCACCCGTCGTGTCACTGCTTGTGACACCTATCCAGTGATTTCACCACTTGGGCTTTCGATGATGGCGCTGCAGTGTGGCGTCATCTTGCCTACGCTGGATAGGTATCGACGTCGGCGAAAGGCATGTGGCTCGCGACGTGCGTTGCGTGTCGCGATAGCACGGGGTTGGTGCCGACAGGTATCGGTTTGTTGCGCTGGTGGCGGATAAAGCACCAGACCATCGGAGCCTGGCGATCAAAAGAAGCGGTACACCAGAGTGCGCACTTTCGGTGCACTCAGGCTCGGAGAGGTGGCGTATGACCAGGCAGACGGGGGTTCAGGGGCTATGTCTCTCGATTTGGCTGCTCGCTGGTTCGTCGGTGGCCCTGGGCGCCGGCTTGCCATCGGGGGAGGGCAGGGAGGCTGTCGAAGTGCAGTGCTCGGCGTGCCATCCGGTCAGTCGCATCAGCCAGAGCCTTGGCTACAGCCGTGAGGGGTGGCTCGAGTTGATGGGCACCATGGTGGATCTCTCGAGTGATCCTGCCCGCCGCGGGGTTATCGCCGACTATCTGGCGGAGCACTTTCCTCCCAATGAACGACGGGCACCGACGTTGCTTGAGGGAGATACCGATATCAGCTTCCACGAATGGGCGGTGCCGACGCTCGGGCAACGCTCGCGGGATCCGGCCGAGGCGCCAGATGGCGGGATCTGGTGGGCGGGCCAATGGGGAAATCTGGTGGGGCGCATTGATCCCATGTCCGGTGAGATGCGCGAATATCCGCTGCCGCCCGGCAGCATGCCTCACTCGGTAACGCTGGCTCGTGACGGCGGCGTGTGGTTTACCGGTAACAAGAACGGGACGCTGGGGCGTCTCGACCCGGCCAGTGGGGATATCGAGGTGGTCGACATGCCTGACCCCTCGGTGCGTGATCCCCACACGGCCGTGTTCGATGATGACGGCCTTCTCTGGTTTACGGCGCAGCACGCCAATCGCGTCGGACGCCTCGATCCACAAACCGGTGAGGTCGAACTCGTTGCCATGCCCACCACTGGGGCGCGGCCCTACGGCATCTAGATCGATGCAGAGGGCACACCCTGGGTGGCCTGCAATGGCAGCAACTGCCTGGTACGAGTCGATCCCGACACCATGGCGCTTACCGAAATCGAGCTTCCCCACCAGGCAACCACTGTGCGCCGGCTCGATATCGCCGATGACGGCATGATCTGGTACGTCAATTCGGGAAGGGGCCGGCTTGGGCGCTATGACCCCCGCAGCGGTGAGGTGCAGGAGTGGCCGTCGCCAAGCGGCGAGAAGTCTCATCCCTACGCGATCGCGGTACTCGATGGCGTGGTCTGGTACAACGAATCCGGGATGCGCCCCGATGCCCTGGTGCGCTTTGATCCCGCCACCGAGACCTTCCAGAGCTGGGCGATCCCGTCTGGCGGTATTTACGCCGGTATCGTGCGGCATATGCGACCGACCCGGAATGGCGAGCTGCTGATTCATCAGAGCGCCACCAATCGCATCATTCGTGTCGAGATCAATCGCTAAGGGCCACCGGTTGTTCCGGTGAACGTTACGCCGACTCCTTCAGGCACCCCGTCGAGAAAGCCTCTCGGCGGGGTGCCTTCGTTTGTTGACCTGATGGCTGATTGGACATCGTCACATTGACGAAGACAGTCTATGCTTCAAAGGCCAAGTTTACTTAGGAAGAGTGTTCTACGGGGGTAGTCATTCTGATTGAATCCATCAGGAATACTTGGTAAGTACTTGATAAATTAGCCGAGATGTTTGGTGTCCTGCGGTCGTGGCCCTGGTGCCTTTTTAAGCACATTTTATTCAGGGCTGCGCCGCCAGAAGCGCTTTCCTTTTCGTGTCAGATGAAAGAGGTCAGCGCGGGGACGCTGTCGGGGCGCCTTGCCCGTTATCCAAAGCTCCGGTGTCCGAGCATGTTTCCCTCCTTCCTCGCATAGCATCAGATTCCGGTCGCCTGCCTCCTGTTTCGGTGGGCTGACGTCCCGGAAGTCGACTACCCCCGCTCGGTCATCGTTTCGATGACCCGGGTAGCGTTATTTCTCGCCGAGCTTCTTGTTGACGACCTGTACTGCGCTGCCCTGCGAAGTTGCAAACGTCATTCAACGTCAAGGAGCCAACACATGAATACGTCAAAAGACCCCGATCCCTGCCCATGCCGCTCTCAGGTGGGGCTGGGCAAGGATCGGGCGGAAGAGCTCGTGGTGGCCAAGGTGCCCCAGGGCTTTGAGGCCAACATCAATGTGCGCCTCGTGCCTGGAGGAGACTTCGCGCTCCCCAAGCGTCCTCTGCGCTGCCGTCCTCGCAAGGGAGCGCCCCGTCGGGATGCCGAGCCTCTTGCGTTACCAGAAGAGGTGATGAAGAAACTCCAGGAGGCCGACAAGTTGATGATGGAGTGGTTGGCCAAGGACGAGGCGAACGCGAGCCTATACATGGCGCATCCTGTCGAGGCCTTGCTCAAGGCCGGTGTCAAATTGTCAAGGCAGGAGCTGAAGGCCGTCGAGCGGGCCCATGGGGAGGTCGAACAGACAGCAGTGGTAGGTCCCGGAGTGAAGGTGGCGGGTTTCAAGGCTGCGGCCTTCCCGCGTGGTCGTATCGGCGAGATCAAGCCGGGTGCGAAGCCGCAGGACGATGATGGCTTTGTTGTTCACAAGGAGGGCTAGTCATGGCACTGGATCGAACAGCCGGTTTTGACATGCTCGTTCAGATTTCCGAGAACGAACTCAACAATCAACTTGCCACGGCCTTCCTCGCCGGAGGGATCTTTCCACCCAGTATCAGCGTGCCAGTCAATGCAGGCGGTGTCAGCGGGAGCGCCGATCTGAATTTCGATACCCCCGTCGCCGACCTGGACCGCCCTCGGCCGAGAATGGGGCTGACCGTTCCCTTTTCCAATTCTCAGCTCCAGATCACCGCGCCCCTGGCGTTGACGGTGGCCCCGATCGGTGGCGCCATCACGGTGGTGGACAGTATCGCCATGGTGACCGAGGGCAGCAATCAGTTCGCCACCATGGACTTCAATGCCGGTGCGCCCACGGTCAATGTGGCGTTCGATCCTGCGTCGGTGTCACTGCTTGAGCCGCTTCTGGATGTTGCGGGGCTGAGCCTCACGCAGGCGCAGAACATGATGGCGGGAGTCGTGCTCGACCAGCTTCAGTCAAGCATCGGTCGAATCGATCTGACGCCAGCGATCCCGGTCGTCGACGATACGGATGCGACAACCGTCTTCGACATCGATGTCACCACCGTGAACGATACCACGGCTCTGGATCGTGATTGCCTTGCGTTCGGTGTGCGCATGTCCAGCGACGGCGGGGGTAATATCAATAACGTCACCTCCAGCTTGATCCCTGCCGGTAGCCAGTCGCTGGTGACGATGAGCAATTTCTGGTTGCTGGCCAGGGTAATGCGCCCACGTATCGCAAGCTCCATGGGCAGACCTGTCACCGATTTCGACACCCCCTTGAGGCTAAACCGCAGTATCCCCGCACCGGGTGGTCAGGGGACGCTTCGAAGTCTTGAGGCTCGCGTTGTCGCCAATCGCATTTCCGTCACGGGACGTGCCACCGACTCGGGTAGTGGTTGGTCGGCGGAGTCGAATTTCTCGTTCTTCATCGATATCGGTCTGGATGCTGGGGCGATCACGGTGACTGCCACCACGCCGGTGGTGGATACCGATGTGGACCTGGCCTGGTGGGTGTGGCTTGCCTCACTCGGTCTGGGAGGTCTGTTCGGCGGTATCGTCGGAGTCATCATTGCCGCCGTGGTGCTGGCGATTGTCGAGGCGGTGGCAGAAGGCATCGCCGATGGTCTGATTTCGGATGGAATCAGCGGGGCCATTGGTGGCCTGCCGGCGATCCCGCTCGGGCCCATCGGTGGTGGTCTGACGCTGTCCAGTATCGTCCTCGATGATCTGGAATTGCGCTCGAGCATCGTGCGGTCGGTCTCGGTGCCGGTAAAACACCAGGGCGGAAACGTCGGTCTCGGAGGGTTCTCGGTGGATCTGGACAGTGGCGCCCTCAGTGCGGGGGTGCTGCCCGGAACCGATCTCGCCTGGAATCCCGCAAGCGGCTTGAATGCCGTCGGTGGCAGTGGGCTGACGGTCACGGGGACCTCCTTCGGCGCGCTGACACCGGTGCAGATATCGCGCCTGCCGCTGGCAACAAGCCAGATGTCTCTGGGCCTGATACCCCTCACGTGGCCACGATGGTTCCTGTTCATGCCTCACCATGAGGTGGTCTTCGGGATGCGCACGTCCGAAGGGCGCCTGGCCAAGTTACGTGCCTGGCGCCAGATCGATCAGCAGGGTGCACTGCATCTGGACTGGATCACCTTCGACACCCCGACGCCATCGCTGCATATTGCGGCACGATGGAGCGTGACAGAGCGCGGAGAGGTGACTGACTACATTGCGAAGGACTGTTCTCGTTGTCGTTCCAGCCCGGTGCGATGGTGCGGCGTGTTTGAAGCCTGGCCCAGGCTCACCGCCTTCCCGGTGGACTACGAGTGGTGCCTGTGTGGGCAGACCCTGGAACAGGGCGATGGCAAGGTGAAGAGCGCGGCAGGCATCATTCCCTATCGACTGGAGGGACGACGCCTCAAGGTCGCGACCGAAATGGGCCAGTCGTTCAAGTGCGAGCTGTGTGTCAGCGCCATCGATGCCCGTGGCCTGGAGCTGTACACCTGTATCCAGCTTAATCAGCCCGGTATCGAGCGACGCTGCCGTCCGTGCAAACCGACTCGCAAGGATGTGTCGGTCAATCTGTTGCCGGTGGCCGCTGAGCTTGCCTACTGGCGACCCTTGCTGCCGCGGGAGCCGCTGGTCGAGGTAGATCCCATCGGCTAGGCTCGAGTCCACAAGAGACGCAAGAAAGTAGAAGGAAAAGAGATGGCAGGAGGGGCCGGTACCCGAGCCGGGTTCCGGCCCTTGTTTCAGGATGCGGGTCAGCATGGCATCGGATGGGACCTTGTATCCTGACATTTTGCCGACATGGGGTATGTCATGAGGTATGGCGTCTGTGGACTTTTCCTGATGCTGGCGCTGTTGCCGGGAGGCGCCGTGGCCCATGATGATCCCTGGACCAGGGGCATCAACGAAGCGGCGGTGGGTTCCGGCTTTGATGATCCTTTTTCGCAAGGCATCAACGAAGCGGCGGTAGGAACCGGTTTCGATGATGCGTTCACGGAAGACGTCAACGAAGGCGTGATCGGCGCGGGCATCGATGATCCGTTCACCGACGATATCAACGAAGGCGCAGTCGGATCAGGGCACGACGATACTTTTACCCCGGGTATCAATGAAGGCGCGGTAGGCTCGGGGTTCGATGATCCGTTTACTGAACATATCAATGAGGGAGCGATTGGCTCGGGTAGCGGTGGTTTCTGATCCGCTCTTGTCACTGCGGGTCTCTGGCGCAGGTCTCTGGCGTCAGCGCAGGTCTTTGGTGTCAGCCTGGCATATGCACCGGGAAGGCCGTTGACGTCGTCTCATGCTACATTGCCAAGTTCGCCGTGGCGGATTGCGATTTCCGTGACGGCCTCGGAGTGTCTTGTCCATCATCACTGAGGAAAACCGTTGAGCGCCATCGCCACCACACCGGCACCGCCGTACTACGCGGTGATCTTCACCTCCACGAGAACGCCGGGGGATGACGGCTACGGCGAGATGGCCGAGCGCATGGTCGAACTGGCGGCACAGCAGCCGGGGTTTCTGGGGGTGGAGTCGGCGCGCTCGCCGGGTGAATATGCCGCCGGCATCACGGTGTCCTACTGGTCTGACCTGGCATCGATCCGCGCCTGGAAGGCCAATCTGGATCATCGCGAGGCCCAGGCCACGGGCCGCGAGCGCTGGTATGCAAGCTATCGCGTCAGGGTGGCACTGGTGGAGCGGGAGTATGGGCTCGACGAGACAGCGGGGATGAGCTGAGCAGCGACGTCGCTGTCATGACGCGCCGCTAACATGACATGGCCAATGACAAGGCCCCGCCGGGAAAGCTCCTTGATTGCTGCCCGGCGGGGCCTTGTCGTTCTTGCGTATTGGTCTCACGTGCCACGCCGCTTTCACCTGACGGGGCTGGCTTTATTGCGTCGCGTTTGCTCAGTGGTGGGCGGTGAGTCTGACAGGGGAGTCGCCCTGGTCGAGGGTCGCTTCGCCGCAGGCGAGTGCGTCAACGACGGGAATCAGCTGTGTGATGACGACTTCCACGCAATCGTCATCGTAGCGGCGGCCACGTCGCTTCTTGAAGCCCTGCTCGTACAGTCGCAGATGGTGGGTGGCGCTGACGCCGGCCTTGTCCAGGCAGTGGGCGGTGCAGTGCATCTGGCAGCCGTCGAGTGCCACGATCGGTCGCCCGGATTGGGCCTTGCGCACCAGCCCCGGCACGCCGCCACCAACGCCGGAGATACACGACATCTCGGCGATGCCGCGATGGTCGAGCGCAACAGCAACGCTGTTGGCGAGCTGGGCCACGTCGGAGCAGCCGGAGCAGGCGTAGACCAGGGGAAGGGGTGAGGGGGTGGCCATGGTGGGCTCTCCTTGTCGGAACATTTTTTAGGTGTGCTGTCGGTGTTCAGGTCGTCGCGCTAGCGGGCGAACTGGCTTAGCGGCAGGTAGGGATAGCGCTGGCCGGGCACCACCTGCTGGCCGGGGGGCACCTGTAGGTAGCCGTCGGCTTGTGCTGCACTCTTGAGCATATTGGAGCCCTGGTCGCCGGCGATCCTGGCAACCGGGGCAATGTCGCGGTGATCCAGGCGGACACGCAGCCACTGGCTGCGGTGGCGATTGGCGCGGTAGGTGAAGCCTGCATGCACTGCAAAGCTCGCCAGCGGTGCGACGGTTCGGCCCTGTCGGCGATGCAGTACCGCCAGGCCCAGCAGATGCCAGGCGACCAGGGCAGCGGTGGGGTTGCCGGGAAGTCCCAGCAACGGGGTGCCGGTGGACGGGGACTGGCCGATGTAGCCCAGGGTGAAGGGCTTGCCGGGCTTCATCGCCACGCCGCTGAGGCAGATGCCGCCAAGGCGCTCGAGGCAGGGCCTGACGTGGTCTTCCTCACCCACCGAGACGCCGCCGGTACAGACGATCAGATCGGCCTGGCGGGCGGCGAAGGTCAGCGCTTCTTCCAGCGCCGTGGCGGTGTCGCTGATGATGCCAAGGTCGACAAGCTCGGCGTTGTGATCCTGCAGCAGGGCGTGCAGCATGCCGGCGTTCGAGTTGTAGATCTGGCCCGGGGCCAGCGGCTTGCCCGGCGTGACCAGCTCCGAGCCGGTACTGATGACGGCGACGCGCACCCGACGCCGGCAGGGCACCTCGGTGATGCCCTGGGCCGCCAGCAGTGCCAGGCGGATGGCATCGAGGGGCTCACCTGGCTCGAGCAGCGCCGCTCCCTGGGTCAGCTCTTCGCCACGGCGCCGGATATGGTCTCCCAGGTGTAAATCCTTGGGAAAGTGGATCTGGCCGGCCTCATCGATCCGTACCCGTTCCTGGGGCACCACCACGTCGGCACCGCGGGGAATCGGTGCGCCGGTGAAGATGCGCGCACAGCCGTCGAAGGGCAGAGTGATCGGGGCGGCGCCGGCGGGCACTCGGGCCACCACGGGCAGGGCAAGCCGGTGCTTGAGGTCGGCCAGACGCAGGGCGTAGCCGTCCATGGCGCTGTTGTCGATGCCGGGAACGTCGTGCAGCGCCTTGAGCGGCGCGGCCAGGATGCGGCCACGGGCGTGGGTCGTTCTCAGCGTCTCGGTATCTACCAGCGGGCGGGTCAAGGCGATGACCTGCTCGCGGGCCTGCCAGGGGTCGACCAGGGTGTGGCCCCTGGTGGGTGTGTCACAGCCGCAGGTCTCGCTCATGGGGTGACCTCCAGGGCTTCGTGTCGAGCCGTCGTCCCGGTGTCGGAAGCGACGTGGTGATCCGCGCTGCGGCTGGTGCAGCGCTGGCTGTCCTTCACCACCATGGCGACGAAGTTGCAGGGCCGGGTGCGGGCGTCGAGCTGGGCTGCAAGAATGTCGTCCCAGGCCATGGCGCAGGCCTTGGGCGAGCCGGGCATGGAGAACACCAGGGTGCGATCGATCACCCCGGCCACGGCGCGGGACTGGATGGTGGAGGTGCCGATGGCCTCGAAGGAACGCAGACGAAACAGCTCGCCGTAGCCTTCGACGACCTTGTCGAACAGTACCGTCAGTGCCTCCGGTGTGTTGTCACGGGCGGTGAAGCCGGTGCCGCCGTTGACCAGCACCACCTGGATGTCGGAACGGATCACCCAGGCGCTGACCTGGGCGCGAATGCGATAGATGTCGTCGGGGACCAGGGCGCGCTCGGTCAGGCGGTGTCCGGCGCCGGCTAACCGGTCCGCCAGCAGGTTGCCGCTGCCGTCCTCGTCCAGGCCACGGGTATCGGACACGGTGAGGATGGCGATATCCAGCGGGGTGAACACGGCGCACGTGGACGTATGAGACATGCAAGGACTCCGGTGGAGAGAACGTGAAGGGAGCCCGCCGGACCCTGAGGTCTGGCGGGGGTGTCAGGTGGGAGGGAAGGGGGAGTCGCACGCGTCATTCGCTAGGGCTTGTCTGAAAAGTGCCTGCGCTCGGTAATACGGCGTTAAAAATCGGATTAAAATGCTCATTTACACCCCGTAAACTGCGCTTTCTCACCGATTTTTGCCTTGTCTAACCTTCGCTCGTCGACTTTTCGGACAGCGCCTAGTGGCGCCTGGTCGGCGCTCTGTCTGTGCTCTTTCAGCGACCTGTCAGCGCCCTTGTCAGCGCATCAGGGGACCGTCGACATCGTCGTCGGCCAGGGTGAAACCCTCGACGCCGATCTCGCTTTCCAGCGCCAGCAGGTAGTGGCGCAGGGCGACGCGGGTGGCCTGTTCGGTCAGCTCGTGGGCGACCCTGTCCTTGACCTCGGCGTAGGGCAGTGGCTGGCGCTCCAGACGGGCGTCGATGACGACCACGTGCCAACCGTAGCGTGACGGCAGCGGACGCTCGTGCAGGCCTTCGGGCAGGGGTTCAAGAGCACGATCGAGCTCGCTGACGGTCTGACCGCGACTGACCCAGCCAAGGCTCCCGCCTTCGTCCTTCGACGGGCACTGCGAAAACCGCTGCGCCATCTCGTCGAAGCGTTCGGGATGCTGCTTGAGGGTGTCGATCAGCCCTTCGGCCTTCTTGAACTGCTCGTCGCGGGCGTCCAGGTCGTCGGGGGCCGCCGCCAGCAGGATATGCCGGACCTTGAGACGAGTGGGCTCGCAGAAGCGTTCGGGGTGAGCCGCGTGAAAGCGTACGCAGGCCTCTTCATCGGGCGGGGGGACTTGCAGTTCCTGATCCAGCATCACGGCGATCGCACGCTCGTCGGGCTCGTGCAACGAGCCCGTCTCGATGCCCAGGATCTCGGCGCGCTGGCGCAAGAGTTCCTGGATGACCAGGGCGCGGGCCGCCGCCTTGGCGGCGGCCTCGCGATCCGTTGACGGATGGAACTGCATCTCCCCGGCGATGGCTTCCTCGCCGATCACGCTGTCACCAACACGAATGCTGGGAACCGTTGTGTGCGGCAGGGTTTCCACGGGGATGGTTTGCATGACATGCCTCCTCAGGCACGGCGCCGGACGATCTGGTAGCGACGCCCCAGGTAACCCAGGGGAGCGCTCCAGGCGTGAACCAGGCGAGTGAACGGGAACACCAGCACGATGGTCAGACCGACCAGAATGTGCAGGTGGTAGATAAAGCCAATGCCTTCGAGGTGGGTGGCTGCGCCGCCCTGGAAGAAGACGATGGCCTGTGCCCATTCGGCGAGCTTGATCATCACGCCGCCGTCCAGGTGATGCAGGGCGGCGGGAATGGTCAGCAGGCCCAGGGTGACCTGAACCACCAGCAGCACGATGATCAGGTTGTCCATGAAGCTGGAGGACGCCTTGACCCGTGGGTCGGTGAAGCGGCGATGCAGCAGCATGGCGCCACCGATCAGACAGGCGATACCGGCAAGGCCACCGACCAGGATGGCGAACACCTGCTTGGTGCCGGCGCTGATGAAGGGGGCGTAGACCCAATGCGGTGTCAGCAGGCCGACCAGGTGGCCGAAGAAGATCACCAGGATGCCGACGTGGAACAGCGGACTGGCCAGGCGCATGCGCCTGGACGACAGCATCTGGCTCGAGCCGGTCTTCCAGGTGTATTGGCCATGGTCGAAGCGCAACAGGCTACCGATCAGAAAGACGCTGCCCGCCAGGTAGGGATAGAGGCCGAACAGCAGGGTGTGCAGGTAGTTCATGACAGACCTCCAGTGGGTCGAGAGGGCATGGCATCGGGGAGGCGAACGGTGTCGGGCTGGATACTGCCCCGACGTTCGGCGAGGCGCTTGCCCTCGGCGGAGGTCAGCGCGCAGTCCTGGTCGGATTCGGCCGAGAAACGCACGGCCTCCTCCTCCCACACGGCGTCGAGGGCGGCAGGGGTGTTGTCGGCCGGTTCTTCCTTGACCGCTTCGCGGTGGAGGTCCACCTGATCCTCGGCGCCGATCAGCGACAGCAGGGTCAGGGTCACCAGCGCCTGGTCGCACTGCTTGGCCTCCAGGCGGGCGGTGATGAGCGCCAGGATATGGCTGACGTCACCGATCCAGCGGGCCACCTCGTCACCCTCGCGGGTCGAGAGGAACTCCAGCAGCAGTGGCAAGTGGTCGGGAAGCTCGCGGCTGTCGAGGGCAAAGCCGGCATCCTCGTACTCGCCGAGCAGGTCGACCATCGCCTGGCCACGGTCGCGGGATTCGCCGTGGACGTGCTCGAACAGCAGAAGCGAGGTGGCGCGGCCACGATCGAACTGGGCGACGTAGGCCGCCTGGACGTCCAGCAGGCGGGCATCCGCCAGGCGATCACACCAGTCGAGCAGCGCCTGCCGGGGGGCTCCCCCCGGCAGTGGCATGGCGGCGATCGCCGCCTTGACCTCGGCAAGCCCCTCGATCAGTTCCCGGTCGGGATAGTCGAGCAGCCGGGCCAGGGCGCGCAGACCCTGGGCGAGTGGATTAGTCATGCTCGACCTCCGGATGGCTGGGGTCGTACTGCTCGACGTTGACCAGGGTGGTGGTCTGCTTGCGTCCGCCGAACAGGCTGGTCTTGTCGCTGCCACCCTGGCAGCCGTTGCCGAAGGTGAAGCCGCAGCCGCCACGCTCCGGGAAGGCCTCGCGGGCCTGCTCGCGGTGGCTGGTCGGGATGACGAAGCGGTCCTCGTAGTTGGCGATGGCCAGGTAGCGGTACATCTCCTCGACCTGGGCCTCGCTCAGCTCGACCTCGTCGAGCACGTCGTGGCGCAATTCACCGTCCACGTGCTTGCCGCGCATGTACTCACGCATGGCCATCATGCGCTTGAGCGCGCGAACCACCGGCGCCTCGTCACCGGCGGTGAGCATGTTGGCCAGGTACTTCACCGGGATACGCAGTGATTCGACCTTGGGCAGCACGCCGTCGGTTTCCACGTGGCCACCGTCCACCGCCGACTGGATCGGCGACAGCGGCGGCACGTACCAGACCATCGGCAGGGTGCGGTACTCCGGGTGCAGCGGCAGCGCCAGCTGCCAGTCCATGGCCATCTTGTAGACCGGGGACTCCTGGGCCGCCTTGATCACGTTGTCATCGATGCCGTCACGCTTGGCCTGGGCGATGACCTCGGGATCATTGGGGTCGAGGAAGATCTCGCACTGGCGCTTGTACAGGTCGCGCTCGTCCTGGGAGGCGGCAACCTCCTCGATACGATCGGCGTCGTAGAGCAGCACGCCCAGGTAGCGGATGCGACCGACGCAGGTCTCGGAGCACACCGTCGGCTGGCCCGACTCGATACGCGGGTAGCAGAAGATGCACTTCTCGGACTTGCCGGACTTCCAGTTGTAGTAGATCTTCTTGTACGGACAGCCGGACACGCACATCCGCCAGCCGCGACACTTGTCCTGGTCGATCAGGACGATGCCGTCCTCTTCACGCTTGTAGATCGCACCGCTCGGGCAGCTGGCCACACAGGCCGGGTTGAGGCAGTGCTCGCACAGGCGCGGCAGGTACATCATGAAGGTGTTTTCGAACTGGCCGTAGATGTCCGCCTGGATCTTGTCGAAGTTGGCGTCCTTGCGGCGCTTGGCGAACTCGGTGCCGAGAATCTCTTCCCAGTTCGGGCCCCACTCGATCTTCTCCATGCGCTGACCGGAGATCAGCGAACGGGGGCGTGCCACCGGCTGGTGGCGGCCCTTCTTGGCCTGGTGCAGGTGCTGGTAGTCGAAGGTGAACGGCTCGTAGTAGTCGTCGATCTCCGGCAGGTCGGGGTTGGCGAAGATATTCGCCAGCACCCGCCACTTGCCACCGATGCGCGGCTCGATGGTGCCGTCCTCGCGCCTCAGCCAGCCGCCTTTCCAGCGCGCCTGGTTCTCCCACTCCTTGGGATAGCCGATGCCTGGCTTGGTCTCGACGTTGTTGAACCAGGCGTACTCGACGCCTTCACGACTGGTCCAGACGTTCTTGCAGGTCACCGAACAGGTGTGACAGCCGATGCACTTGTCGAGGTTGAGCACCATGCCCACTTGGGAACGGATCTTCATTTCACTGCCTCCTGGGCGCTGTCCTGTCCTTCGCCGTCCAACCAATTGACGTGCTTCATCTTGCGCACCATGACGAACTCATCGCGGTTGGAGCCGACGGTGCCGTAGTAGTTGAAGCCGTAGGAGAGCTGTCCGTAGCCGCCGATCATGTGGGTCGGCTTGGGGCAGACGCGGGTGACAGAGTTGTGGATACCGCCGCGGGTACCGGTGACCTCGGAGCCGGGCACGTTCACGATGCGCTCCTGGGCGTGGTACATCATCGCCATGCCGGTCTTGACCCGCTGACTGACCACCGCGCGGGCGGCGATGGCGCCGTTGGCGTTGTACAGCTCGATCCAGTCGTTGTCCTCGACACCGATGGCGACCGCGTCCTCCTCGGACAGCCAGACGATGGGGCCGCCTCGCGACAGGGTCAGCATCAACAGGTTGTCGGAGTAGGTGGAGTGGATGCCCCACTTCTGGTGCGGGGTGATCCAGTTCAGCGCGATCTCCGGGTTACCGTTGGGCCGCGGCATCGCCATGGCCTTGGTGGCCTTGGTATCGATGGGCGGACGGTAGACCAGCAGGCTCTCGCCGAAGTCGCGCATCCAGGCGTGATCCTGGTAGAACTGCTGGCGGCCGCTGACGGTACGCCAGGGAATCAGCTCGTGGACGTTGGTGTAGCCGGCGTTGTAGGACACGTGCTCGTCCTCCAGGCCAGACCAGGTCGGGCTGGAGATGATCTTGCGCGGCTGGGCCACCACGTCGCGGAAGCGGATCTTCTCCTCTTCCTTGGGAATCGCCAGGTGGGTGTGGTCGCGTCCGGTGATCTTCGACAGCGCGTCCCAGGCCTTGACCGCCACCTGACCGTTGGTCTCCGGTGCCAGCGCCAGGATCATCTCGGCGGCGTCGATGGCGCTTTCGAGTCTTGGCTGGCCCTTGGCCGGACCCTCGAGCTTGACGTGGTTGAGGCCACGCAACAGCTCGACTTCCTTGTCGGTGTTCCAGCCGATGCCCTTGCCACCGTTGCCGATGCTCTCGAGCAGCGGGCCCACGGAGGTGAAGCGCTCGTAGGTCTCGGGGTAGTTGCGCTTGACCTCGATCAGGCTCGGCATGGTCTTGCCGGGGATCGGCTCGCACTCACCGCGCTTCCAGTCGAGCACTTCGGGCTGGGCCAGCTCGCCGGGGCTGTCATGCTGCAGCGGCAAGGTGACCAGGTCGGTTTCCTCGCCCAGGTGGCCGGGGCAGACCTGGGAGAATCTCTTGGCGATGCCCTTGTAGATGTCCCAGTCGCTGCGCGCTTCCCAGGCCGGATCGGTGGCGGCGGTCAGCGGGTGGATGAAGGGGTGCATGTCCGAGGTGTTGAGGTCGTCCTTCTCGTACCAGGTCGCGGTGGGCAGCACCACGTCGGAGTACAGGCAGGTGGTCGACATGCGGAAGTCCAGGGTGGTGAACAGATCCACCTTGCCCTCGGGGGCCTCGTCGTGCCAGGTGACTTCCCGGGGCATGGCGCCGCCGGATTCGCCCAGGTCCTTGCCCTGCAGCCCGTGGCGGGTGCCCAGCAGGTACTTGAGCATGTACTCGTGACCCTTGCCCGAGGAGCCCAGCAGGTTGGAGCGCCACACGAACATGTTGCGCGGGAAGTTCTGGGGGTTGTCCGGGTCCTCGGCGGCGAAGCCAAGACGGCCCTGCTTGAGCTGGCTGACCACGTAGTCGGCGGTGGACATGCCGGCCTCACTGGCGGGGCCTGCCAGGCGCAGCGGGTTGACCCCGAGCTGCGGCGCCGACGGCAGCCAGCCCATGCGCTCGGCGCGCACGTTGAAGTCGATCAGGCTGCCGTCGTACTTGTCGGCCTTGGCCAGCGGCGACAGCAGTTCCTTGACCTCGAGCTTCTCGTAGCGCCACTGGCTCGAGTGGTTGTAGAAGAACGAGGTGCCGTTCATGTGACGCGGCGGACGCTGCCAGTCCAGGCCGAAGGCCAGCGGGGTCCAGCCGGTCTGGGGACGCAGCTTTTCCTGGCCCACGTAGTGGGACCAGCCGCCGCCGGACTGACCGATACAGCCGCACAGCACCAGCATGTTGATCAGGCCACGGTAGTTCATGTCCATGTGGTACCAGTGGTTCATCCCGGCACCGACGATGATCATGGACCGACCCTGGGTCTTGTCGGCGTTGTGGGCGAACTCGCGGGCGATGCGGATGCACTGGTTGGCGGGTACGCCGGTGATCTTTTCCTGCCACGCCGGGGTGTAGGGGCGCAGCTGGTCCAGTGCGGTGGCGCCGTCGTCCTCGCCTTCGCCGCCGAGGCCACGGTCGATACCGTAGTTGGCGCACATCAGGTCGAACACGGTGACCGCCAGCACTTCCTTGCCATCGGCCAGGGTCAGCTTCTTGGCCGGCAGGCAGTGGTGCAGCACCTCGTTGCCTTCGACGTGGTCGAAGTGCTCGTGGGCGATGCCACCGAAATAGGGGAAGGCCACCTTGGCGACGCTGTCGTGGGCGTCGGCCAGCGACAGTCGCAGGTCGATCTCCTGGCCGTCGGCGTCCAGTGACTCAAGGCTCCACTTGCCCTTTTCGTCGTCGCCGTTCTCGCCCCAGCGGAAGCCGATGGAACCGCGCGGCACCACCAGCTGGTCACGGGTCTCGTCCCAGGCGACGGTCTTCCACTCGGGGTTGTTGTCCTGGCCGAGCGAGGCGTCGAAGTCGGCCGCACGCAGCTGCTTGCCCGGGGCGTAGGTGCCGTCCTCGCGGGGCTCGAGGGCCACCAGGAAGGGCATGTCGGTGTAGCGCTTGACGTAGTCGGTGAAGTAGACGCTGGGCGAGGCGAGGTGGAATTCCTTCAGGATGACGTGGCCCATGGCCATGGCCAGGGCGGCGTCGGTGCCCTGCTTGGCGGACAGCCATTCGTCGGTGAGCTTCGAGACCTCGGCGTAGTCCGGGGTGATCGACACCGTCTTGGTGCCCTTGTAGCGCACCTCGGTGAAGAAGTGAGCGTCCGGGGTACGTGTCTGCGGCACGTTGGAACCCCAGGCGATGATGTAGCCGGAGTTGTACCAGTCGGCGGATTCCGGCACGTCGGTCTGCTCGCCCCAGGTCTGGGGGGAGGCCGGCGGCAGGTCGCAGTACCAGTCATAGAACGACAGGCAGACGCCGCCGATCAGTGACAGGTAGCGGGCGCCGGCGGCGTAGGAGACCATCGACATGGCAGGGATCGGCGAGAAGCCGATGATGCGGTCGGGACCGTAGGTCTTGGCGGTGTAGACGTTGGCCGCCGCGATCAGGGTCTGCGCCTCGTCCCAGTCGGCGCGGACGAAGCCGCCCATGCCGCGGGCACGCTTGTACTGATTGGCCAGGACCGGGTCCTCGACGATGGAGGCCCAGGCATCCACCGGGTCGGCGTGCTTGTCCAGCGCGCGTCGCCACAGGCTGACCAGCTCCTGGCGAATCAGCGGGTACTTGAGGCGGTTGGCACTGTACAGGTACCAGGAGTAGCTGGCGCCACGTGGGCAACCGCGGGGCTCGTGGTTGGGCAGATCGGCGCGGGTACGCGGATAGTCGGTCTGCTGGGTTTCCCAGGTGACCAGGCCATTCTTGACGTAGATCTTCCAGCTGCACGAGCCGGTGCAGTTCACCCCGTGGGTGGAGCGCACGATCTTGTCGTGCTGCCAGCGGGCGCGATAGCCGTCTTCCCAGTCACGTGTCTCTTCGCGGGTTTCGCCGTGTCCGTTGGCGAATTCCGGAGGACGTTTGGTCAGGTATCTCAGGCGATCGAGAAAATGACTCATGGAGGTCTCCTCAAAGGCCCCCCGAGGGGGGCCTGGCTAGGCGGTCCTTGCGGACTCGAATGTCACGGTCTTGACGGGAACGTCAGTGCTGGGTCTGGGCCGCACCGGCGCTTGGCTTGCGGGTGGGACCCGCATCCAGGTTCAGTTCGATCTCCGCGCCCTTGCGGCTGTAGTAGAACCAGGTCAGGGCGGTGCAGAACACGTAGAACACGATGAAGCCGATCAGCGCCGCTTCGGCGCCGCCGGTCAGCGAGATCGAGGTACCGAAGGACTTCGGAATCAGGAAGGCGCCGTAGGCGGCGATGGCCGAGGTGAAGCCGATGGTGGCAGCGGATTCGCGCTCGGCGTGGACCAGCTGCTCGGCGGCGGTCAGGTTCGGCATCAGCCGCGGCACTTCCTTGCGGAAGATCGACGGGATCATCTGGAAGGTGCTGGCATTGCCGACGCCGGTGGCGAAGAACAGCAGCATGAAGGAGGCGAAGAAGCCGTAGAAGGCGATCGACATGTCCTTGTTCATCAGGAAGAACAGCACGCCGATCACGCCGCCGATCATGGTCAGGAAGGTCCAGAAGGTGACCCGGGCACCACCGAAGCGGTCGGCCAGTCCACCGGTCCAGGCACGACTCAGGGCGCCGACGAACGGGCCGAGGAAGGCGTACTGGAGGGCATCGATGGCCGGGAACTGGGTCTTGGTCAACAGCGGGAAGCCGGCGGAGAAGCCGATGAAGCTGCCGAAGGTGCCGGTATAGAGGATGCACATCAGCCAGTTGTGCTTGCGCTTGAAGATGACCGACTGCTCCTTGAAGGAGGACTTGGCGCTGGCGATGTCGTTCATGCCGAACCAGGCGGCAACGGTGGCGATGATGATGAACGGTACCCACACGAAGCCGGCGTTCTGCAGCCACAGAAGACCAGTCTCGGACATCGGCTGGCCACTGCCGGTGAACATCACGAAGCTGCCGGTGGAAATGACCACGGGCACCAGGAACTGCATCACCGACACGCCGAGGTTGCCGAGGCCGGCATTCATGGCCAGGGCCTTGCCCTTCTCACGCTTGGGATAGAAGAAGGCGATGTTGGCCATGGAGGACGCAAAGTTGCCGCCGCCGAAGCCACACAGCAGGGCGATGATCGCCATCACCAGGTAGGGCGTTTCGGGATTCTGGACGGCGAAGCCGATCCACAGAGCAGGCAGCAGCAGCGAGGCGGTGGAAATCGCGGTGAAGCGACGGCCGCCGAAGATCGGCACGGTAAAGCTGTAGAAGATCCGCAGGGTGGCACCGGAAAGACCCGGCAGGGCCGCCAGCCAGAACAGCTGGTTCGGGGTGTACTCGAAGCCTACCTGGGGCAGCTTGGCCACGACCATGGACCACACCATCCAGATGCAGAAGGCCAGCAGCAGACAGGGGATGGAGATCCACAGGTTACGCGTGGCGATCTTGCGACCGGTGGACTGCCAGAAGGACTCGTCCTCGGGGCGCCAGTCCTCGAGCACGAAACGGCTCGGGGTGGACAGCTCGGGCAGGTCGGTGGACTCGCAGCGATCGCGGGCCTCGATACGCTCGGCCTTGCGGATGGCGAAGTGCATCCACATGAGCGCGGCGGCAACCACGACGAACATCAGCATGAAGCAGCTCTGCCAGATGCCGATGACATCGTTGAGCATGCCGAAGGTCAGCGGCAGGAAGAAGCCGCCGAGGCCACCGACCATGCCGACGGCGCCACCGACCAGGCCGACGCTCTTGGGATAGTAGACCGGGATGTGCTTGTACACGGCGGCCTTGCCCAGCGACATGAAGAAGCCCAGCACCATGGTCAACAGGATGAAGCCGACCAGCGGCATGGCGAAGGTGAACTCGACCGGACCACGGACGCCATCGACGACGTACTGGGTGGGCGGATAGCTCAGCAGGAAGGTGCAGATGACCGAGGCCAGGAAGGTCCAGTACATCACGCGACGGGCGCCGTAGCGGTCGGACATCCAGCCGCCGAGGATACGGAACAGCGAGGCCGGGATGGTGTACAGCGCCGCCACGATACCCGCCGCGGAGAGGCTCAGGCCGTAGACCTCGATCAGGTAGTGGGGCAGCCAAAGGGCGAGGGCGACGAAGCCACCGAAGACGAAGAAGTAGTAGAGCGAGAAGCGCCACACGCGCAGGTCGGCCAGGGGCGCGAACTGCTCGGACAACGGCAGACGTACGGCATTGCGCGACTGATTCTGGGGGTCTTCCTTGGCCAGCAGGATAAAGGCCACGCCCATGATCGCCATGATGGTGGCGTAGACCAGGGCGGTGCTTTTCCAGCCCATGGCCATCAGCAGAAAGGGCGCGCCGAAGTTGGTGACGGCGGCACCGACGTTACCGGCCCCGAAGATGCCCAGCGCCGTACCCTGGCGTTCCTTCTCGAACCAGGCCGAGGTGTAGGCCACGCCGACGATGAAGGAGCCACCGGCAAGGCCGATACCCAGTGCGCCGACCAGCAGCATCACGTAGCTGTTGGCGAAGGTCAGCAGGTAGACACAGGTAGCGGTGACCAGCATGAGCAGACCGAAGACCCAGCGGCCCCCGAAGCGGTCAGTCAGTACACCGAGAAAGAGTCGGCTGATCGAACCCGTCAGCACGGGAGTGGCCATCAGCAGGCCAAGTTGGGTGTCGGAGAGCGCGAAGTCCTCCTTGATCTGGATACCGAGAATCGAGAACAGGGTCCAGACGGCGAAGCAGAGAGTGAAGGCGAGTGTGGATAGGCCTAGCGCTCTGTTCTGCTGACGCCGGGGTACGGTGTCATGTTGGAGCATGTGCTTTCCTCTTTAGGGGTGCCGGTTCGGCCCCTAAACCTTGCTACAATGTATCTGTATGGCACTTGATTGTGGTCAAGAGAATTGCGTGCTATATCCAGCGCATTTGCTTAATTACCTCCATGGAGGTATCCGGGTGTTTTTGAGGTGTTCGTCACGTATTATCTGCCCTCTCAGATGGATGCGACATTCCGGAAATTTCTAGATGATGAAACCCTTGATCTGGGTCAAAAAGGGAAGGTGTAGTAGATGAACGGCGCCTTTTACCTGCGCCGATCACTGATGCTGCGCATGCTGGTCGCCATGGCGGCGATATCCTGTCTGGCCCTGGTCAGCCTGCTGGGCTCCATCGTCATCGCAAAGAGCGCGGGAGGTTACGCCGACGCCATCAACCAGGCGGGCTCGCTGCGAATGCAGGCCTATCGACTGCTGGCGACGTCGGAGTTGCTGCCGGCGGATCACCCCAGGCGACGCTGGCAGCACGAACAGATGGAGGCCACGCTGGCTGCCGGCGCGATCATCGCGCTGATTCCGGTGGACGCCGATGATCCGCTCAGAGAGGCCTACGACAGGGTGGTGGAGTGCTGGCACGAAACCCTGCGTCCCAACACGGTGGATTTCGAAGGTGGTGACGTCTTTCGGCTGGATGACAAGGTCGCCGAGTTCGTCGACAAGGTCGATATTTTGGTGGGAAGGCTTCAAGAATATGCCGAGTCAAAAGTCGTATTTCTTGAGGTTTTTCAGGGGGCATCACTCGCCGTTCTCGTGATATTTATGGTGATGGTTGTCTATCGAATAGTCTGCGGTGTCATGCCGCCATTTCGTGACCTTATTCGTGTTGTAAATGGCGTAATGGTCGGTGACTTTTCGGGGAGAACCATCTACCGAGGTAACGACGAGTTAGGCTTGTTATCCAGAACAATCAACAAGATGAATGCCAGCCTGTCGGAAATGTACGGTCAGCTGGAAAAGCGTGTCGCGGCGAAGACCCATGAACTGAAGCGCAGCAATGATGCGTTGCGTATGCTTTATCTGACCGCGCGGCGTCTCAATGGGGTTACTCCGCTGACCCGGGAAGAGCTCGAGGAAGTGCTGCGCCAGCTTGAGGCGGTGACCGACGAAGGCCCCTTCGAGCTGCGCCTGTCCATGGGAGGCAATGGCAAGGATATTGTCAGACTCAGCTCTCGCCCCGGCGCGGAAAGCGCTTTCGTTCAGGAACCATCGCGCGGGCGTGAAATATCAGACAAGGCGGCTGCCGGACTGTATGCCAACGGCAATGAATACGCGGTCAGGGTGCGCGAAGCGGGTCGGGATTTTGGCGAGTTGCGTGTCCATCAGCCTCCCGGCCATATGCTTGCCCAGTGGAAGATCGAGCTGGTGGAGACGGTGGCCGGGCTGATTGCCGCGGCCTTGTCGCTGTCCGAGAAAGCCGACGAGCAGCGTCGTCTGGCGCTGATGGATGAGCGCGCGGTGATTGCGCGAGAGCTTCACGACTCGCTGGCGCAGTCGCTGTCCTACCTGAAGATCCAGGTCACCCGTCTACAGATGCAGCTCGATCAGCAACGCCACGAGCAGGTGGCGCAGGTGGTCGCGGAACTCCGGCACGGTCTCAATTCGTCCTACCGCCAGCTCAGGGAGCTGCTCAACACCTTTCGTCTGCGCATCCATGAGTCGGGTCTGGAAGCGGCGTTGGAGGAAACGGTGCTGGAGTACTCCAAGCGGGGCGACTTCGAGCTGACCCTGAAAGGCCAGTGGAGCGGGCTGTCGCTGACCCCCAACGTGGCCCGCCATGCACGTGCTCGGCACTGCACCATCAGCCTCGCCGTCGACGACACGGGGCACTATCAACTTTCGGTCACGGACGACGGTGTAGGCATCGGACCGCAATCCGATCCATCCATGTCCCACGGGATGGCGATCATGGAGGAGCGGGCACGAAGCCTGAGTGGAAAGCTCACGGTCAGGGGCATCAAGCCCTGCGGCACCGTGGTGACCGTCCGCTTTCTGCCGCGTCTGTTGGCGCAGTTACCTGTGGCGTCCGAGTGATGGGCTTTCACGGGCGCGAGGTCGCGACGACGTGGCCTGCTGAACGTGTTGCCCGGCAGCGGGTCGGGTGAAACCACTCTGGAGATAGCACTATGAGCATGCTTCGATTGATGATCGTGGACGATCACCCCCTGTTCCGGCGTGGGGTCCGTCAACTGGTGGACATGGATCCTAGTCTGGTGGTGGTCGGTGAAGCCTCGGACGGCGCCGAGGCGGTGCGCAAGGCCGTCGATCTGCAACCCAACCTGATCCTGCTCGACCTCAACATGCAGCCCATCGACGGCATCGAGGTGCTCCGGCGGATGCGTGACGCCCGGGTCAAGAGCCGTATCGTGATCCTGACCGTGTCCGACGCCGACGACGACGTGGTGCGCGCGCTCAAGGAAGGCGCCGATGGCTATCTGCTCAAGGACATGGACCCCGAGGAGGTGCTGCGGCTGATTCGCGAGGCGGCCCAGGGTCAGGTGGTGCTGGGGCCACAGATGGCGTCGCTGCTGGCCAGCGTGGTCAAGGGCGAGCTGCCGGCAGGGGGCGACGACGGCATGTCGTGCCTGACCGCTCGAGAGAGGGACATCCTGCGGACCCTGGCTCGCGGCCTGTCCAACAAGATGATCGCCCGTGAGCTGGACATCGCCGAGGGCACCGTCAAGGTCCACGTCAAGCATCTGTTCAAGAAGCTGGATCTTCGCTCACGGGTGGAAGCAGCGGTGTGGGCCACCAAGCATGGCCTGGGCTAGGGCTTGTCTGAAAAGTGCCTGCGCTCGGTAATACGGCGTTAAAAATCGGATCAAAATGCTCATTTACACCCCGTAAACTGCGCTTTCTCACCGATTTTTGCCTTGTCTAACCTTCGCTCGTCGACTTTTCGGACAGAGCCCAGGGCTTGCAGAAACAGGCTTGCAGGAATGGTGGTTGCGCTCGGTGGCGCCGGGAAGTTCGTCCGGATACGACAACGCCCGGGACAGACCCGGGCGTCGTTTGCTGGCTGGCACAGCCCGCTGGCAGGGCGTCAGTCGTTGACGGCGGCCACCGCCTTGGCCAGGTACGGCAGGTTCTCCTGGGAGAAGCCGGCGACGTTGGCGCGGCCCGAGCGCACCATGTAGATGCCGTATTCGTCACGCAGGCGGTCCACCTGTTCCGGCGTCAGGCCGGTGTAGGAGAACATGCCACGCTGCTCGGCGATGTGGGCGTACTTCTGGTCCAGCCCGTAGGGCTTCAAGGCCTCGACGAAGTCACGACGCAGGGTGTTGATGCGATCGCGCATTTCGGTGAGTTCCTCGCGCCACACCGCGGCGAGTTCCGCCGAGTTGAGGATCTCCGCCACGATGCTGCCGCCGTGGGCCGGCGGGTTGGAGTAGTTCTCACGGGCGACGATGGCGATCTGCGAGCGGACGTTCTCCATCTCCTCGCTGTTCTTCGCCACCACGATCAGGGCGCCGGTGCGCTCGTTGTAGATGCCGAAGTTCTTCGAGCAGGAGCTGGTGATCAGCACGTTGTCGAGGTTCTCGGCCAGCAGGCGAACGGCGTAGGCGTCCTCGTCCAGGCCCTCGGCGAAGCCCTGGTAGGCGAAGTCGACCAGCGGCAGCAGGTCGCGCTGCTGGATCACTTCGAGCACCTGTTGCCACTGCTGGTGGTTCAGGTCGAAGCCGGTGGGGTTGTGGCAGCAGGCGTGCAGCACCACCACGTCGCCCTGGGGGATCTGCTTGAGGGCTTCCAGCATGCCGTCGAAGTCGAGACGGTTGTCGGCGTCCACGTAGGGATACTTGTGCAGTTCGATGCCGGCGGCGGTGAAGATGCCGTGGTGGTTCGGCCAGGTCGGGTCGCTGACCCAGATGCCCTTGCCGGGCAGTTGGGTCGCGACGAAGTCCGCCGCCAGGCGCAGGGCGCCGGTACCGCCGGGGGACTGGGTAACGCTGGCGCGGCCGGCCTCGAGCACGGGGGAGTCCTGGCCCAGCACCATCGGCAGCACCACGGCACCGTACTGGGCGGCGCCGTGTGAGCCGATGTAGGTCTTGGTGGTCTCGTTGTTGAGCAGCAGGGCTTCGGCCTCCTTGACCGCACGCATCACCGGAGTGTTGCCCTTTGCATCGCGGTAGACGCCGACGCCAAGATCGACCTTCTGGGGATTGGTGTCCTTCTTGAAGGCCTCGATGAGCCCGAGGATGGCATCCCCGGGAACCCGCTCAATCTTCTCGAACATTTTAGCTTGCTACCTCGTCGGTTCTGGCCGCTAGGATGAAATCGTTCTTGTGCAGGCCCTTCATCTCGTGGGACCACCAAGTCACGGTGACCTTGCCCCACTCGGTCAACAGGGCCGGGTGATGGCCGGCTTCCTCGGCGATCTCGCCGACGCTGTTGGTAAAGGCAAGGGCCTGCCGAAAGTTGCGGAACTTGTAGCTCCGCTCCAGTTGCATGATGCCATCGCGCTCGACGATCCGCCACTCGGGGATCTGCGCGTGCCACTGTTCGATCTCGTCCTCGGTGGCGTGGGGGGCGTCCCAGCTGCAGGCTTCGCAGGACTGCTCGGTGAGGGTCTGGGTGGTGTCGTTCATGCTGTCTCCTGGTGGTGTCGGTGAGCGAATGTGGACGTTCAGGCGTGTTCGCTGCGTCGGTCGTTGTCGGCACCGTCGTGGGCGATCGGGCCGTTCGGG
Organism: Halomonas sp. H10-59; assembly: GCF_040070555.1. NCBI lineage: Bacteria > Pseudomonadati > Pseudomonadota > Gammaproteobacteria > Oceanospirillales > Halomonadaceae > Halomonas > Halomonas sp. H10-59. Next base: position 2,711,358 of record NZ_CP098828.1, on the reverse strand, counting down.
CCGGTCTCGCCGGGCGTTGGCTTGGGCTTGGTCGTTGAATTGGGCTTGGGCGGAAAGCGCGGTTCGAATAACCCCAGCGCCTTGGCTTCCTCGACCAGTGCCATCAGGTCGCGCCGGGACAGTTCCTGAAGCCTGTCGAGGCTGTCCAGAACGTAGTAAAGGGGCTGCAGGATGTCGATGCGATAGGGGGTGCGCAGGGCGTCGAGGGCGTCGAAGGGCGCATGTGCAGGGGTATCGGACAGGGCGTGCAGGGTCTCCTTGGGCGAGGAGATGATACCGCCGCCATAGATGCGCCGGCCTTGTGGGGTGTCCACCAGGCCGAATTCCACGGTCATCCAGTAGAGCCTGGCCAGGTAGACCCGGTCCTTGGGTTCGGCGGCAAGGCCGATGCGGCCGTAGGTGGCGGTGAACTCGGCGAAGGCCTCGTTGGTCAGCATCGGGCAGTGGCCGAAGATCTCGTGGAAGATGTCCGGTTCCTTGAGGTAGTCCAGCTCCTCGGGGGTACGGATGAAGGTCGCGACCGGAAATCGACGATTGGCCAGCAGTTGAAAGAAGGTGTCGAAGGGAATCAGCGCCGGTACCTGGGCGGTCTGCCAGCCGGTGGCTTGCTGGAGCACCCGATCGACGTCGCCCAGTTGCGGAATACGATCGCTGGGCAGGCCGAGGCGCTCGAGGCCGTCCAGATACTGCTGGCATACGCGCCCTTCGATCAACGTCAGCTGGCGCTCCATCAGCGTCTGCCAGGTTCGGTTCTCGACCTCGCTCCAATGGATGATGCCGTCGGCATCAGGCTCACGGGCCTGATAGGCGGTGCCCTTGGTGGACGGGGTGGACGAAGAAGGTGCGTGCATGGTGTCTCCCGGCGATTGTCGACTGTTGTGGTATCGAGACTGAGTCGAGTCTAGGCATGGGGGCTTTCGTCACGCAGCCGTGCATCGGGGGGATAGGCACCAGAAGGCGGCCCTTTGCTGTCAGGAAATCTTTACAGCTGGTGCTCGAGATGGTGTCTATCGACCAAAGATGCAGGACGCGCTCCTCTGTCTTCGATAGGCTGTAACGAAATCTTGACATACGAGTCAGACCAGCCTGACGGAAACTTCAGATGGTGTGACCCTTTTGCGGAGCCATTCCCTTCATGCGCCTGAGAGTTCACTGCCAGAATCGTGTCGGCATCCTTCGCGACATAGTGGCCCTGCTGGCCGACTATGGGGTCAACGTGGCCCGGGGCGAGGTGGGCGGCGAGCACGGCAACGCCATCTATCTGCACGTGCCGCAACTGTTGCACGCCCAGCTGGCGACGCTGAAGCCCAGCCTCGAGCAGGTGTCCGGAGTATTCGGGGTGCGCCGGGTCAGCCTGATGCCCAGCGAGCGCCATCAGCTCGAGCTGGAGGCGCTGTTGTCGTCACTCTCCGACCCGGTGATGTCCATCGACATGGAAGGGCACCTGGTGGCGGCCAACCGGGCGGCGAGCCAGTTGCTCGGCGTGCGCGTCGACGAGGTGCCCGGGCTGTCGCTGAATCGCTACCTGCCGGAGCTCGACCTGCCGGAAGTGATTCGTCGCAACAATGCTCGGGTCAACGGCCTCAGGATCCGGCTCAAGGACGCCACCTACCTGGCCGATATCGCGCCGCTGCATCGCGAACACCACGATGACGTGGCCTCGCTGGCCGGTGCCGTGGTCACGCTGCATAGCGCCGATCGTATCGGCGAGCGTATCTATCAGGTGCAGCGCCAGGAGATGCGCGGCTTCGAGGCGATGTTCGCGGCCAGCCCCCGACTCGCCTCCCTGATCCACGAGGCGCGGCGCATGGCGCCGCTGGACGCGCCGCTGTTGATCTTTGGTGAGACCGGCACCGGCAAGGAGGTGCTGGCGCGGGCCTGTCACCTGGCCAGCCAGCGCGGTCAGGCGCCGTTCATGGCGCTGAACTGCGCCGGCCTGCCGGAGTCCATGGCCGAGACCGAACTGTTTGGCTATGCCCCGGGCGCCTTCGATGGCGCTCGCCCCGAGGGCAAGCTGGGTCTGCTGGAGCTGACCGCCGGTGGCACCATCTTCCTCGATGAGGTCGGCGAGATGAGTCCGCGGCTGCAGGCCAAGCTGTTGCGCTTTCTGCAGGACGGTGGCTTTCGCCGGGTCGGCGCCGATGACGAGACCTACCTGGACGTGCGGGTGATCTGTGCCACCCAGCAGGATCTGCTGGCCCTGTGCGGCCAGGGGCTGTTTCGTCAGGACCTCTATCATCGCCTCAACGTGCTGTCGTTGAGCGTTCCGCCACTGAGGGATTGTCTGGATGGCATCGAGGCCCTGGCCGGGCACTTTGTCGACCGAGCCGCGCGCCAGATCGGCTGCGCGCTGCCTGCGCTTTCCCCCGCGGCACTGGCGCGCATGGCCAGCTATCACTGGCCCGGCAATGTGCGGCAACTCGAGAACGTGCTGTTCCAGGCGGTGTCGCTGTGCGAGACCGGGCTCATCGAGCCGGCCCATCTGCGGCTGCCGGCCTCGGGGGCGCCGGCGGGTCTTGCCGGTATCGACCTGGACGGCTCGCTCAACGACATCCTGGGCGAGGTTGAGCGGCGCGTATTGGCCTCGCTGTACCCCCAGCATCCGTCCAGTCGCCAGTTGGCACGCCGCCTTGGCGTATCCCACACCACCATCGCCAACAAGCTGAATCGGTATGGCATCACCGGCAGCGAAGGCTGACGGTGAGTGTGAGAGTGAAAGTGAGACTGAGGGGGCTCGAGGCACCGACGAGGCATCGAGGCCCACTGCTCGCGGTCGAATAGCTGGCGTTCGAATAGCTCGCGGTCGCAAGGCTAGCCTTCGAATAGTGGTGCGAGGGCTTGCCTGACGTCGGTATAGCGGGCGCTTTCCTGGCTGGCGAATCCCGGCAGGCGTCGCGCCTTGGCCTGGCTCAGGCGCGGGCTGATGACGCCGCACAGGAAGCGGGTAGCAAGCTCAAGGTCCAGTGGCTTGTCTGGCTCGACACTTTCCAGTGCCTGGGCCAGGCCCGTTAGCCAGGCTCGCAGTTCGCCCTCGTCCGGGAGCGCCGGAGTCGGGGCGGGCGGCAGGCTGGCGGTCTCGCCGCGACAGGCCGAACAGTGGCCACAGCGTCGGGGGGCATTGGGGTCACCGAACCAGTCGGCGAGTCGCGCGCTGATGCAGTCGTCGGCCTCGAACAGCGCCAGCATGGCGTCGAGTCGCTCGAGTTCGACCCCCGCGCGCTCGACGAACTGCTGATGCAGCTCGGGGGCCAGCCGTCCGGGATCCACGGCCGCGAGTTTGTGGTAGACCTCGGTCATCTGCTTGCTTTCCAGGCGCATCAGCCCCTGTTCCGCCAGGTAGTCGAGCGCCTTGAGCACCCGCGGGCGGGAGGTGTCGAGGCCGCGTTCCTGGCCCAGCTGGTCGAGGCGTTCGAAGTCCAGCCGATACCAGGTACGGGCCTTGTGCGAGGCATCGAGCAGTGCGCCGAGAAAGGCGCCGCGCTCGCCGGGGAAGCGGGCGAGCAGGGCTTCGGGTTCGATCGCCAGGCTGAAGCGATACTCGGCGAAGTAGCTGTGGCTGGCGCGCACCACGCCGGCCAGTTCCAGCTTGACCAGCAGCGTCTTCAGCGGCAGCTCGCGGATGTCCGAGAGGCGTGACAGGGCGTTGAGCGACAGCTCCCAGCTATCGGAGGCATCCGCCAGGTCGGTCAATACCGCCTCGATGCCCGACAGCGGTGGTACGTCACCATGGATAAAGTTCTCGAGCACCGACAGGTGTTCACGTCCGGCCAGCATCAGGCACTCCGACGGCTTGCCGTCGCGCCCGGCGCGTCCGATCTCCTGGCTGTAGTTCTCGATGGACTTGGGCAGGTCGAAGTGCACCACCTGGCGGATATCGGCCTTGTCGATGCCCATGCCGAAGGCGATGGTGGCGACGATGCCGGGCAGGCGTCCGCTCATGAAGTCCGCCTGCAGTCGCTGGCGGGTCTCACTGTCGAGCCCGGCGTGGTAGGCGGCGACCTCGAGCCCGGCGGCCTTGAGGTAGGCCGCCAGGCGCTCGGCGCTTTGCTGCAGGGTGACGTAGATGATGGTGCCGCCGTTGCCGAGTCTTGGCGCCAGCCAACTGGCCAGATGGCGAGCCCTGTTGTCGGCGGGCAGCGGGGAGACGGCAAGGTCCAGATTGGCGCGGTAGAAGCCGGTGGTGATGACATCGTCAGGCGCGATATCGAAGCCTCGACGCATGTCATCGATGACCTTGGGCGTGGCGGTGGCGGTCAGCAGCAGCACCTGGTCGATGCCGAACTCCCGGCGATAGTCGGGCAGTTTCTGGTAGTCCGGGCGAAAGTTATGTCCCCATTCCGACAGGCAGTGGGCCTCGTCGATCACCATCAACGAGACCCGCACGTCGCGCAGAAAGGCGCGAAAGCGTTCATTGCGCAGGCGCTCGACCGATACCATCAGGACCTTGAGCTGGCCGTTGCGGGCCGCTGCCATGACCTCCCGAGCCTGATCGCGATCCTGACTCGAATCGATGCTGGCGGCGGCGATACCGCGCGAGGTCAGCGTCGCCAGTTGGTCCTGCATCAGCGCCAGTAGAGGAGACACCACCAGGGTGAGGTGCGGCAGGTGCAATGCCGGCAGCTGATAGCACAGCGACTTGCCCGAGCCGGTCGGGAAGATCGCCGCTGCGCTACGGCCTTCTGCGATGGCGTTGATGGTCTCCCGCTGTCCTGGCCTGAAGTGGCGGTGGCCGAAGACGTTCTCGAGGGTCTGGTCGATGGTGGTGGACATGCTGGCTCCCTGATGGCGGGCCCTGTGACAGCGGCAGGATCGGGGGCAAGGGTACCCAAAACAGTCACTGGCATGAAGCGACGACGTGCCAGCTCAGGTGGCGATGTCAGGAAGAACCCTGGGGCAGCCAGCGCTGGATCACGCGATCGCGGCCCTGCTGCTTGGCTTCCATCAGGTTGGTGTGGACCTGCTGCATCAGTTGCGCGCTGCTCAAGCCGCGAACGAAGTCGGAGACGCCGATACTTACGGTGACCTTGTGGCGACCGATGCCGAAGTCCTGACGAGAGATGCTCTCGCGCAGGCGTTCGGCCAGTTCGCGCGCTCTGCCAGCAGGTGTCATCGGCAGCAGCAGGGCGAATTCGTCGCTGCCCATGCGTGCCAGCATGTCCTCCTGGCGCAACTGGCTGGATGCCAGGGCGGCGATCTGACAGAGCACCCGATCACCGAGTCCGCGCCCCCAGGTGTCGTTGATCAGGGCAAAGTGGTCCAGGTCTATCAGCAACAGCGATAGCGGCGTGCCATGACGGTTGGACATGGAGGCGATCTTGTCGATGTGCCCCATCATCGAACGTCGGTTGGTCAGTCCGGTGAGTTCGTCGGTGCCGGACAGGTAGCGAAGACGTTGCTCTTCGGCGACCTGATCCTCGATGTCCACCAGCAGGCCGTGCCACAGGATGCCTTCGTCCGAGCGCTCCGGCAGGGCCTCCAGCGAATACCAGTGCGGGGTGAGTTCGCCGATCGGCAGGCGCAGTCGCGTGGATACCGGCGACAGCCAGTGCGCAGAGTGTTCGATGGCCCGGATGAATTCACCATAGGCGTCACCCAGCAGATCGCCGAGTCGCTGACGCACGTCATTTATCGACAGCAGTGGCTCAAGGCGAGCCGTCATCGGGTCTTCACCGGTCAGGGCGGGAAGCTGCAGGCGGCCGCGAGCGTCTCGCTTCAGGGTGAACAGCACCCCCGGGACACGCTTGAGGCAGGCAAGACTCGCGCTTTCATTGCAGGTCGGGGAGGGTGACGGCGGGTCACGATCTTCCATAGCAGGCAGTCCTTGGCCACGGGATGGCGGGTCAACCCGAGGTATCGGGCCTTCACCACCATCTTAAAGGCAGGGCATTGCGGGTATATCAGTCCAAGGGACTAAGAAATATCAGACAAAACTCTGCATTTATGGATTGCGCCATAGGGAGGAAAGGCTTGAATGTTTACGCAGGGCCGCTGATAGCGGGCGTTGTGGCCGTGGAGCCGGGAGCTGATCGATCGGCAGACATCGGCGTGAGGGCTTGATCAAGGATATGCCGCAGCGAGAGTGACTAGGCAGGTTCCCGTCATGATTCACCGAAAGCGCGCGCATTTCCGGCAACTTCGCGGTCACCGGGGTGCGTCATAGCGAAGCTCTCGCCCCCTGGAGAATACTACCTGCCACAGTTGCAGGTAGCGGGCACGGAAGGCTCCGGCACAGATCGCCAGGTAGTAGCGCAGCATCCGATAGGTGCGTTCATTGCAGTGCCGTGTGTTGTAGTGACGTGCAATGTCATGCCAGCAGGCGTCAAGGTTGGCCAGCCACGCCAGCAGGGTGGGATCGTAGTCGGAGCCGAAGTTCTGCCAGTCTTCCACCATCAACGTCTCCTCGCTGTGCTGGCAGATCTGGCGGGCGGACGGCAACACGCCGTTGGGAAAGATGTAGCGATGGATCCAGGGGTCTGCGGTGATGCGAGAAGTATTGGAGCCGATGGTATGCAGCAGGAAGAGCCCGTCATCCGGCAGCAGGTCGGCCACCGTCCGAAAGAAGGTCGTGTAGTTGCGCTGTCCTACGTGTTCGAACATGCCGATCGAGGCGATCCGGTCGTACTGGCCTTGCAGGTCGCGGTAGTCGGCCAACTGGATATCGACGGGCAAGCCCTGGCAGCGCTCCCTGGCCAGTGCCACCTGCTCCCGGGATATGGTGATGCCGGTCACGCTGACGCCGTAGTGACGTGCGGCGTGCTGGGCCAGGCTGCCCCAGCCGCAGCCGATGTCGAGAAGGTGCATGCCAGGGCGCAGCGCCAGCTTTCGACAGACCAGGTCGAGCTTGGCGAGTTGGGCCTGATGCAGCGTCGTTGCCTGGCGCCAGTAGCCACAGGAGTAGCACATGGTGTCGTCAAGCATATACCGAAACAGGTCATTGCCGAGGTCGTAGTGAACCTCGCCGACCTGATAGGCTCGGGCGCGACTCTGGAGGTTGAAGAAGCCCGCCTGCAGGCGATAGAAGAGGTGGCTCGCGGCGCTACGCGAGCGTTGGCCCAGACCGTGGCGCAGTAGCCGATGGGCAAGCTGGTCGATACGCCGCGCCTCCCACCAGCCATCCATGTAGGCTTCCCCGAGCCCCAGCGTGCCCTGGTGCAGGATGCGGGCGAACAGATCGGGATGATAGATTTGGATATCGTGGGGTTCAGGTCCGTTGAGGCGAATGCCCGAGCCCTCGAGCAACTGCTCGATGATCCGTCGAGGGCGATTGTTCGGCAGTGCGATGGGATGGGGGCGGGCGTCGCTGGTCATGTGGCCTCCTGGTGTCCGTGCAGGCGGCATGTCCGAGGAAACGAGAAGCGGGCAGGAGAGTTGCCCGCTCCGAAGTGAGGCCAGGTCCGCCACCTCGGCAGGGGCCTGAATCACCTTCGGCTATCTTTATTGTTGCAAAACAGCATAGTTCAGCTGGCATGCCTTTCCAGCGAAGAACGCGGGCGGGTTGGCACAGAATCAAGGAGGCTTAAGTTATGCACGTTATCGTCGATCTTTGCGTGGTCCCCCTGGGTGTGGGCGTTTCGGTCTCCGACCACGTGGCCGCTTGCCAGCGGGAGATCCAGGCGTCCGGTCTCAGCCACCAGATGCACGCCTATGGCACCAATATCGAAGGCCCCTGGGACGAGGTCATGGCGGTGGTCAAGCGCTGCCATGAGGTGGTGCACGAGATGGGGGCGCCACGCATCACCACCACCTTGAAACTCGGTACCCGGACCGACCGCGATCAGAGCATGGCAGACAAGGTCGAGAGCGTGGCACGACGCCTGGGTGACTGACGGCTCACTTCGAAAGCACACTTTACCGCCTGCCCCGACCTCGCGACGCTGATCGCTGCATGAGACGGGGCGCGTACCTTGCCGGGCCCCGTCAGTCCGCAGGTGGCAACAGATGGTGACCGGCCTGGTCGGCCAGGTGGCGGCCGAGTCGCTCCAGCGGCTCGCCGCCGTGGCGCCAGTAGTGCCAGTACAGCGGTACGTCCAGATGCCAGCCCGGCACCACGTCCTCAAGCTCCCCCGTCGAGAGCTCCCGATACGCCTGGATTTCGGGAATGAGCCCGAAGCCGAGGCCCGCGTGGGCCAGGCGCAGAAATCCCTCGACGCTGGCGCAGCGGTGGTGCGGGAAGGGGCCGTTGACGCCATGGGCCGCCATGAAGCGGTGTTGCAGTTGATCGTTGGGCCCGAAGATGATGGCCGGCGCCTGGGCCAGAGAACCGGCGTCCGCGCCCTGGGGGCAGTGTCGGGCCATGAAGTCGGGACTCGCCAGGGCGCGGTAGCGCATCACGCCCAGGGCGATGACCCTGGCGCCCTGAACCGGCATGTCGCTGGCGCACAGGCACGCAGCCACTTCGCCCAGGCGCATGCGTTCAAGTCCGACCTCCTGATCCTCGATGACCAGATCCAGGGTAATCGCCTGATGCTTGAGGTAGCCGGCGATGGCGCCCGGCCACCAGGTGGCGAGGCTATCGGCATTGATGGCGATACGTAGCTGACGGTGGCCCAGTGCCAGCTGCGGTGCATCCTGGATCAACTCGCCCTCCAGCAGTTGTACCTGCTGGACGTGGTTCAACAGCCGTTGACCCAGTTCGGTTGGTGTCGGCGGGGAGCCCCTCACCAGCACCGGCTGTCCCAGGCGAGCCTCCAGCAGCTTGATGCGCTGGGATACCGCCGATTGGGTCAGCCCCAGCGCGCGGGCCGCGCGCTCGAAGCCCTGGTGGGTCAGCACGGCGGCCAGTGCATCGAGCAGTTTGTAGTCCAGCATGGGCGTCTATCTATTTCCTTGAGTATAAGAAATGGTAATGAGGCAGTGGGAGAAGTGATTTCTCTTATTTACCAGCTTGCCCTAGTCTCTGCCACATCCAGCAGCGCGCAACATCGGCGCAGCGTCGACAATCATCGTGAGGAAGGGCAGACCATGTGGCTTTCACTGATCCAGGGCGTGGGCACCGGAGCGGGACTGATCATCGCCATCGGCGCGCAGAACGCCTTTGTGTTGTCCAAGGGACTGAGGCGACAACACGTCTGGTGGGTGGCGGGGATCTGCGCCCTGTGCGATGCCGTGCTGATCGGCCTGGGGGTGATGGGCCTCGGCGCCCTGATCGCCCAGAGCGAAGGGGCCATGCTGTTGGCGCGATACGGCGGCGGCGCCTTTCTCGTCTGGCAGGCGTGGCTGGCGATTGGTCGGGTTCGGCGGCCCAGGGGTATGGACGCCGCGTCCTCGGCCTCGAGTGCCAGCCTTGCCCAGGTGGTGCTGGCGACCCTGGCGGTGACGCTGCTCAACCCCCAGGTCTATCTGGACACCCTGGTGATGCTGGGCGCCATCGGTTCGCTGCAAGAGAGCCCGGTGGGGTTCTACGTGGGGGCGACCATTGCTTCCTTTGTCTGGTTCTTCGGTCTGGTCAGCGCCGCCGGCGCCCTGGCACCGCGGCTGAAGAGTCCGAGGGCATGGCAGTGGGTGGATGGGATCATCGCCGTGATCATGCTGCTGGTGGCGTGGCAGCTGGTGACGCTGACGCTGTAAAGGTCCCAGCGATAGGCAGCCTGTCATGCCAGCGTGACGTCGTGTAAGGATTTCGTGACGCCTGGGGTGCAGAGCGCACACGGGGTGTCACGCCAGCGCTACAGCGGGCCGACGCCGGGGCGTGTGCGCTACCACCTCAAGCCGCTCCGGGGGGATGGGGGGCGCGTGTCGAGGAGCCTAGGATGGGGAGTGACAATCACAATGACGGAGGCCCACATGACCGCAGTCGCTCCCATCGATACCCACAACCCCATCGGCACCAATGGCTTCGAGTTCGTCGAATACAGCGCCCCGGATCAGGCTGGCATCGACGCCCTGCGCGAGCTGTTTCTCGCCATGGGGTTTACCGAGACGCGCCGCCACCGCTCCAAGCGGGTCACCCTGTTTCAGCAGGAGGGGGTGAACTTCGTGCTCAACGCGGAACCCGGCAGCCACGCCGCCAGGTTCGCCGAGATTCACGGTCCGGGCGCCTGCGCCATGGCGTGGAAGGTAGCGGATGCTCGTCAGGCACTGTCCTACGCCATCGATCAGGGTGCCCGTCAGGTCGATAACCCCGTCGGTGCTGGCGAGGTGGGCATTCCGGCGGTGGAGGGTATTGGTGGTTCGTTGCTGTATTTCGTCGATGATCGGGTCGACGAACAGGGACGTACCATCTACGACATCGACTTCGAGCCCATCGCCGGCACCTCGGCTCAGGACAACAGCGTTGGTCTCAAGGTGCTGGATCACCTGACCCACAACGTGGCGCGGGGTCAGATGGATCCCTGGGCCGACTTCTATACCCGTATCGCCAACTTCCGTGAGAATCGCTATTTCGACATCGAGGGCAAGAAGACCGGGCTGCATTCCCGCGCCATGACCGCACCCTGCGGCAAGATGCATATCCCGATCAACGAGTCCGCCGACGACAACTCCCAGATCGCCGAGTTTATCCGCGAGTACAACGGCGAGGGTATCCAGCACCTGGCCATGGCCACCGACGACATCTACGCCACGGTGCGCGCGCTGAAGGCCAACGGCATTCGCTTCCTGTCCACCCCCGACACCTACTACGAGAAGGTCGATGTGCGGGTGCCCAACCACGAAGAGCGGGTCGAGGATCTGCGTGAGTTGAGCCTGCTGATCGATGGCGGTCCGGATCAGGGGGTGCTGCTGCAGATCTTCACCGAGACCGTGATCGGTCCGATCTTCTTCGAGATCATCCAGCGCAAGGGTAACGATGGCTTCGGCGAGGGCAACTTCAAGGCGCTGTTCGAATCCATCGAGGAAGATCAGATTCGCCGCGGTGTCCTCGACGCCGACTGACGTCGGTCGGCTACAGCCGCTGTCGTCACTGGCGTCTTGTCGGCCAGGTGAGCGGCAGCGGATCCTTCGCCAGGTAGGCCCTTGGCCGCGACTTTGCGTCGTCGGCCTGCCCAATCACAACAAAATCCGTCACAATGGCGCGCTGGATGCCCTGGGTCTGTGCTGTTTCAGGCTGTTTTCAGGGCGCCACCGCCATGGTGGACAAACAAAAGTGCGCAAGCGATCTCTGGTGAGTCATGACAACCAATGAACCCTCTCGCACCCAGTGGCTAGGCCGCTGGGGCTTCGTTCTGGCCGCGACCGGCTCCGCTGTGGGCCTGGGCAATATCTGGAAATTTCCGTACATGACCGGAGAGTACGGCGGCGGCGCCTTCGTGCTGGTCTACCTGGTCTGTATCCTGTCGGTCGGTGTACCCATCATGATGACCGAGATCGCCCTGGGGCGGCGTGGTCGGGGCAGCCCTATCGACGCCATTCGCCGGGTGGTCAAGGAATCCGGAGGCAGTTCGCTGTGGTCGCTGTTCGGCTGGATGGCGATGCTCTGCGGCTTTTTGATCCTGAGTTTCTACGTGGTGGTCGCCGGCTGGTCCTTCGCCTACCTGTGGAAGATGATCTCCGGCGGACTGGTCGGTTCCAGCGTCGATGACATGGCGGCCATCTTCGGCGCTAACAATGCCAACCCCTTCAGCCTCGGCGGCTGGAGCACCCTGGTGACCGTGGCCACCATGGTGATCGTCGGCAAGGGGGTGCAGCAGGGCATCGAGAAGAGCGTCGGCTGGATGATGCCGGGCATGGTGATCATGCTGCTGATCATGATCGTCTACGGCATGTTCTCCGGTGGCTTCGGTCAGGCCGTCCACTTCCTGTTCGACTTCAAGGCTTCCAGCCTGTCAAGCGAGGGCATGCTGGCCGCCATGGGCCATGCCTTCTTTACCTTGTCACTGGCCTCCGGGGCCATCCTCACCTACGGCAGCTACCTGCCGAGACGTGCTTCCATCGGTCGTACCACCCTGACAGTCGCGGTGGCCGATACCCTGGTGGCGCTGATGGCGGGGCTGGCGATCTTCCCGGTGATCTTCGCCAACGGAATGGAGCCCAACAGCGGACCCGGCCTGATCTTCATGAGCCTGCCGCTGGCGTTCCAGGCGATGCCGATGGGCACGCTGTTTGGCATCCTGTTCTTCATCATGCTGTCGATGGCGGCGCTGACCTCCTCGATCTCGATGGTCGAGGCCACGGTGTCCTGGCTCAACGACAACAAGGGCATCAGCCGCAAGGCGGCCGCCTGGGGCACCGGCATCGTGCTGTGGCTGATGAGCACCCTGGCGATGCTGTCGTTCAATATCGGTGCCGACTGGACACTGGCCGGCAAGCACTTCTTCGATTGGCTCGACTTCCTCACCTCGCGTCTGATGATGCCGCTGGGCGGACTCGGCATGGCGCTGCTGGCCGGTTTCTTCCTCAAGAGCGAAGCGGTACGCGATGAGCTGGATCTGCCGGCGGGCATGCACGCCCTGTGGCTGTTCATGGTGCGCTACGTCAGTCCCCTGGGCATCCTGGTGATCTTCGTCGATGCGCTGGGCATCGTCGCTGTAGATTTCGCCGCCCACTGGTTGTGGCTGGCACTGATCCTGGTCGTGATGACCGGTCTCGGTGAAACCCTCAGCCCGAGGCTGCGGCGGACGCTGAGCGCCAAGGGGTAAGACAGTCACCCCACTGACCCTGCCAAAGCCGCCAGAGCGCCGCTTTCCCCGTCGGGGAAGGCGGCGCTCTGGTGTGGGGTGACGACGCCTTGCAGCAGCAATGAAGTGTGTTTTTGGTAATAACGAAGTGGACGTTTAATTCCGGCATGGCATAATGATGCCCGTTGTCATCGCCCGTTGTTCACTCTGGAGTCCACCGTCATGAGCCCTTCCCAGTTGCCTGCCCACAGTGGCTTTCCGGCCGGTAGCGTGAGTCTCGTCGGTGCCGGTCCCGGCGATCCTGAGCTTCTGACCCTGCGTGCCTGGCGGCGACTGTGCGAGGCCGAGGTGGTGCTGCACGATCGACTGGTCAGTGAGGAAATCCTGGCGCTGGTGCCGGCATCGGCGGATCGCTACTACGTCGGCAAGGCTCGCTCCGATCACAGCCTGCCCCAGCAGGACATCAATCGCTCGCTGGTCGACTGGGCCCGTCAGGGCAAGCGTGTGGTCAGGCTCAAGGGGGGCGACCCTTTCATCTTCGGTCGTGGCGGTGAGGAGCTTGAGACCCTGGTGGCCGAAGGCGTTCAGGTGGAAGTGGTACCGGGCATCACCGCGGCTTCCGGCTGCAGCGCCTACGCAGGCATCCCCTTGACCCATCGTGATCACGCCCAGTCGGTGCGCTTTATCACCGGGCACTTGAAGGAGGGGGGGTGCGAACTCGACTGGCGGGCGCTGGCAAGCCCCGGTCAGACGCTGGTGTTCTACATGGGGCTTGGCAGTCTCGACTACATCAGCCAGGGCCTGATCGGCGAGGGACTGAGCCCGGACACCCCGGTGGCGCTGGTCGAGCAGGGAACTACCCAGCGCCAGCGCGTCCATCTATCCAACTTGGCTAATTTGCCGAAGTTGAATGATCGGGATATCATTCGACCGCCCACCTTGATCATCGTCGGCAGCGTGGTATCGCTGCACGAGCAACTGGCCTGGTTCGATCATGCGCAAGCGGGGAGTCGTGGGTGGATGCACGGCAAGCATCCGTCACCCCGAGAACGTTCTTCGGATTGAACGTGCGCCATCGCTGGAGACTTCGCACCAGGCTCTGAATCCCCGCGTCTCGCGGGTTACCTGAGGTGAAGATGATGTTGTCCATTTCTCTGCGTCGTATGTTGTCCGGTCGATCGACCATGGCCGCCCGGGCGGCCGCCGTTGTTCTGGCCATGGCGTCGCTTGCGAGCGCGCCGGCAATGGCCCGTGACGACGGAGAGGTTGCTTCCCAGCGCGGCCAGGCTTCCTACTACAGCGATCGCTTCCAGGGGCGTCGAACCGCCAGCGGCGAGTCCTTCGACCAGCAGGCGCTGACCGCCGCCCATCGCAGTCTGCCCTTCGGTACCAAGGTGCTGGTCACCCGTCGTGATACCGGCCAGAGCGTCGAGGTCGAGATCAATGACCGCGGCCCCTTTGTCCAGGGACGGGTCATCGACCTGTCCAAGCGTGCCGCCCGCGAGCTAGGCATGCTCAAGCGCGGCACCGCGCCGGTCCTTCTGACCTACCTGCCCGGAGCTTGACCCGGGGCACCAACAGGGGCCACAAGCATCGGTACGTCGAAACGAAGATGTGCGATCGCAGGTGATCGACCAAGGCCCGCCAGGCCCGCCAGGCTTGCCTGGCGGGCCTTGTCGTGTCTGCGCAACGATGGCAGGGCGCATCGTCACCGCGAGAACTGCTCGATCGCCCGGGTATCGACCGGCTGATCGTGAAATTCGCGCTGCCAGCGGGCGAGCAGGGCGGTGCGCTTCAACTCATCGAGGGTCGCCAGCAAGCCGGGGCTCAGAGGAATCGGCCTCAGGCCGTCAGGGTAGTCGCGGCGCATGGCAGTGGCGGTGCCCGGGCCATCCAGCTGGGGGTGCAGGGCGCCGAGTTCGCCGGCCTCGGCGATGACCCTTTGGCCGTCGGCGCTCAGCAGGTAGTCGATAAAGCGGCGCGCTGCCCCCGTGTGCGGCGCCTGGCGAGGCACGAAGGCCAGACGTCGAATGACCAGGGCATAGTCGTCGGGAATCACCAGCCTGAGCTCGGGGTCATCGGCGATCCTTTCCCGGGCATAGCTGCCCAGCACGTTGTAGGCGATGTCGTAGCGACCCTGCCTGAGGCCTTCCAGCATGGCGCCGGTGGTATTTACCAGGGCGGTATCTGCCTTGCCCAGCGCCGCCACCAGGTCCCAGTAGCGCGGGGACAGGCGTGACTCTTCGATGGCGTAGGTGTAGCCGGCGCCGCTGGAGGTGGGGTCGTAGGTGACCAGGCGTCCTTGCAGCGGCGAGCGCGCCTCGGCCAGCAGGCCGAGCAGATCGGCGCGGCTGTCGACGGGGCCGAGGCGCTGCTCGAGGCGGCGGCTGACCACCATTACGATGGGTTCGAAGGTAAAGGCAAACAGCTCCTGACGCCACTTGGCCGTGTCCGGCCAGCGCTGGGTGATGGCGGTGTCGATGCTCTGGGCGTGACCCTCGTTGACCAGCAGGTACTGCCAGGGCATGGCCGACGAGATGACCACATCGGCCTCTGCCGGGGCGTCGAGAAAGCGCTGATGCACGTCCAGCGTCGAGAAGTTGCGGTAGGTGATGGTGTAGCGCGGATGACGACGATGGAAGTCCTCGAGTAGCGGCAGAGCGTAGGGGATATCCAGGGCTGCGTGGATCACCAGCGCATCTGACGACTCTCCTGTCCCTTCGAAGGTGACCTCATCGTAGGCTGGCTGCTGCGAGGCGTTCCCCGGGTGTGCCTCGAGGGGGGAGTCGGACCCGGCCTCGGGTATGGATTGCGCCAGGGACTCATCAGGCAGAAGCGACCACAGCGCCAGCGACGCCACTAGCGTGACAACGGTCCAGGGGGGCAGCGCAAGGGTGCGGGATATCATGGCTGGCTCCGTGAAGGGGCGGACGGCGATCCCTTGTCGACGCCTTCGCCAAATTGCAGGCTGACTCGCAGGCCCGGCGGTGGCGCTTGCCGGGCGTCACCGAGGCTCAGTCGAGCGCCGTGGGTGCGGGCGATGCCGTCGACGATGGCCAGGCCCAGACCCGAGCCTTCGCTGGTGTGCTCACCGCGGTGAAAGGGGCGCAGTACCAGCAGTCGACGCTCGTGGGGGATGCCTGGGCCGTCATCGACGACCGCCAGGGCGATCGGGTCGGCGCTGACCTCGACGGTGATGTGCCTGGCGCCGTAGTGGCAGGCGTTGTCGATCAGGTTGGCCAGCGCCTCGCCCAGCTGCCAGTCGAGCCCCCGCACGTGCACCGGTGCCTCTGGCGCTTCCAGACCAAGGTCGACGCCGGCGCGCTGACAGCGTTGCCAATGGGCCATCACCGCCTCACGGGCGACCTGAACCAGATCGGTGGGGGCCAGTTCGGGCTGGTACTCGGGATTGTCCAGGCGGGTCAGCGACAGCAGTTGCATGGCCAGGCGCGAGGCGCTCTGGCTGGTGGTCTGCATGGCGCCCAGGGCCGAGCGCCAGATGGCGGGGTCGTCCTGGCGCAGGGCCAGTTCGGCCCGGGCGGAAAGCCCCGCCAGGGGGGTGCGGAGCTGATGCGAGGCGTCGCCGATAAAGCGTTCCTGGTTGGCCTTGACCCGACGCATCCGTGCCAGCAGCTCGTTGACGGTATCGCGCAGCTCGGCCAGCTCTCGCGGCAGAGGCAATTCCAGCGGTGCCAGGGTGCGCGGATCGCGGGTGCGTATCTGGCGTCGCAGTCGTGTCAGCGGTGCCAGCGCCAGGCGAATGGCGATCAGCAGGGCGGCCACCGACAGCACCGCCACCGCCAGCAGGTAGGCGAGGCTCTGGCGAAACAGCTCGCCGCTGAGCGCGTCGCGCCCCTCGCGTGTGTGGGCGACCCGGATCTCGAAGGGCTCGCGCAGGCGCCAGTCCTCAAGCCGAGAGCGGCGCACGCCGAGGCGCAGAGGCATATCGTGGTAGTCAACGTCGCCATAGACGACGTCGCTTGCGTCCTGGGCGGCGCCTTCGATGCCGGGCAGGTCGGCGTTGCCGGTGACCCGCTCACCGCGAGCGTCCACCAGGGTATAGAACACCCGTTCGTCGTGGCGCGAGGCGAGCATTTCCAGGGCCGCCGGGGGC
This sequence comes from Halomonas sp. H10-59, assembly GCF_040070555.1. NCBI lineage: Bacteria > Pseudomonadati > Pseudomonadota > Gammaproteobacteria > Oceanospirillales > Halomonadaceae > Halomonas > Halomonas sp. H10-59. Next base: position 2,694,690 of record NZ_CP098828.1, on the reverse strand, counting down.
AGGTCGAGCCAGAGGCGATCGTCCTGCCACTGGGCCTGTTCGGCGATCGACAGACTGGCGGCGTCGAGCAGTCGGTCGAAGGCCCGGTCGGCGGTCTGACGGGCGTCCAGCCAGGCCCGCCACAGCACCACCGAGCCGACGATCAGCATCGGCAGCAGCAGCCAGGTCAACAGTCGGCGGTGCAGTGAATCCCCGCTCATGGTGCTTCCAGCAGGTAGCCGAGACCGCGCACCGTGCGCAGGTTCACTCGATGCCCCTGAAGGCGCTTGCGCAGACGATGCACGTAGACCTCGATGGCATTGTCGCCGAGTTCCTCCTCGCCGAAGGCTTCACGCACCAGGGTAGCCTTGTCCACCGGCTGGCCGGCGTGTCGCATCAGGCACCCCAGCAGGCGCTGCTCTCGCGGAGGCAGTGCCAACGCCTCGTCGCCCAGGCTGAAGCGCTGGGCCAGGCTATCGAAGCTGAGTTCGCCCACGGTGATTAGGCCGGAGGGCGCGCGGCGACGCATCAGGGCGCGTACCCGGGCCTCCAGCTCCTCCAGCGAGAAGGGCTTGGCCAGGTAGTCATCGGCACCCAGGTCGAGCCCTCGCACGCGATCTTCTACCGCGCCGCGAGCGGTGAGAATCAGCACCGGGGTCGAGCTGTCGTGGCGCCTCAACGCCTCCAGCACCTCCAGGCCGCCGAGCCCAGGAAGGTTCAGATCCAGAAGTACCATGTCCAGTCGGTGATTTCCCTGGAGGCGGTCGCGGGCGTCGATGCCGTTGTCGAGATGCACAACCTCGTGGCCTGCGATGCCGAGGGCATCGACCAGGGTCTCGGCCAGAAGCCGATCGTCTTCCACCAGCAGCAGTGTCATGCGCGCCTCCCTTGGGTGTCCCGCTGATCGATCAACTGTGTCACCGCCTCGTCGAGCCGTGTCGCGGCGGCCTGTGTGTCCAACCGCCCCTCGGGCCCGGACAGGGCCAGCCAGAGTTCGTGACGACCTTCCAGCGGCAGCCGCCGACACACCATGATGCCTCCCGCAAGGGCCGGCGCCGGAGCGTCGGTGTCTCGAAGGGGCCACTGGCTGCCGGGAACAAGGTCATGGCGCAGGCTCTGATCGGGCAGGGCGGCCAGGCGACAGTGAACCACGCCGGCGGTCACCTCGAGCAGGCTGGCGGTGTCGCCGAGTTGTCGCGCCAGGCCGTCGAGCAGCGGCTGGATCAGCGCCGCGAGATCGCGACTGGGGGCGTGGCGACGGGCGAGGCGCACCGGAGCACCGCCAATGCGCCAGCGGCCGTCCTCTCCTCGCTGGGTGTAGTCGAAGCGTTCCAGCGAGGCCAGCAGCCTGAGCAGGGTGCTCTTGTAGAAGCCGGTGGCGTCGGCCAGTTCTGCCAGACTGAAACTATCCTGAGGAGTATCGAAGACCTCCAGGACCGAGAGGGCCCGTTCGACCGCCTCGACGCGATCCTGTGCCATGTGAACCTTCCTGTCGGTGGTATCGAATGATGTCGATGGCATTCAACTTTGGTCGGAATTACGCGATCGCGCGTTGACCCGGATGCTGTCCGGGCTTAGCTTTCCATCCAAGGGAACGACGTTCTGCCTTACAGAATTGTAAGCCAGGTGTCAGTTTCCAACAAGTGGAAATCTCGGCGCCGTCTCGGCGTCAATCGCGACGGGATGTCGGCTCGTGCCTCCTGTCAGCAGACAACAACAGAGGACTTCGTCATGTCCATGAACACGCCAGTCAAACTGATCGCCATCGCTGCCATCACCGGTGCAGCCAGCACTGCCGTTGCCTTTGAGCCCGAAGGCAAGGTCGAGTGCCTGGCGCCTGCCGACCCGGGCGGCGGCTGGGACTTCACCTGCCGCAGCGTCGGTACCGTGCTCGAAGAGCTGGACCTGGTGCCGCGCGGTGTTCAGACCGTCAACATGGCCGGTGCCGGTGGTGGCGTGGCTTACGCTCACACCGTCAGCAAGCGCGCTGGTGATGACCAGCTGCTGGTCGCGGCTTCCACCGCCACCACCACACGCCTGGCCCAGGGGCAGTTCCCGGGAATGACCGCCGACATGGTCAACTGGGTCGGCGCCCTGGGAGCGGACTATGGGGTCATCGCCGTCAGCGCCGACAGCGAGTACCAGGACCTCAACGCCATCATGGACGCGATCAAGGAAGACCCGCGTGCGGTGAAGTTCGCCGGTGGCAGCGCCAAGGGCGGCTGGGATCACCTTAAGGTGCTGATCGCGGCTCAGGCTGCCGGCGTCGAGAACCTGCCGAGGATCCCCTACCTGTCCTACAACAACGGCGGCGAGGCCATGACCCAGGTGGTCGGCGGCCACGTGGACGCCTTCACCGGTGACATCACCGAGGCCCAGGGTTTCATGGAGTCCGGTGACCTGCGCGTGGTGGCGGTGCTGTCCGAGGAGCGTCTGCCGGGCGAGTTCAGCGAGATCCCCACCGCCAAGGAGCAGGGCATCGACGCCGTGGGTCCGAACTGGCGCGGCTTCTACATGCCGGCGGATATTCCTGAAGACGCCAAGCAGTACTGGGTCGACGCCATGGACACCATCTACGAGAGCCAGGAGTGGAAGGACGTCATGGAAAGCAACGGCCTGATGCCGTTCCACATGAGCGCCGGTGAGTTCGAGACCTTCGTCAAGGAGCAGATCGCCGACATCAACCAGCTCTCCAAAGATATCGGACTGATCCAGCAATGAGCATGTTCAACGACCGCGTATTCGGGGTCTTGATGATCGTCCTGGCCGTCGCGTACGGCTGGGGCGCTACCCAGTTTCCCGAACCCTTTGGCGGGGCCGAGGCGGTAGGCCCCGAAACCTTCCCCTACCTGCTGGCCGTCGTGCTGGGGCTGTCCAGCCTGTACATGGTGGTGCGCCCGGATCCTGACAATGCCTGGCCATGGAGCCGCACCGGCGTCGAGCTGATCATCGCCCTGGTGGTGCTGGTGCTCTACGCGGCCCTGCTGCAGCCGCTCGGCTTCATCCTGGCGACCCTGCTGGCGGTGGGCACCCTGTGCTGGCGCATGGGCGCGCCGCCGGTCAAGGCCTTCATCGTCGGCGGTATTTCCGGCGTGGTGGTATTTCTGATCTTCAACTTTGCGCTGGACCTGCCCCTGCCCCTGGGTGTGCTGTCCTTCCTGGAGGTGGGCTGATGGAAACCCTTGGCTACCTGATCGATGGCTTCGGGGTGGCGCTCGCCCCGCATAACCTGATGTTTGCGCTGCTGGGCGCCTTTCTCGGCACCCTGATCGGCGCGCTGCCCGGACTCGGCCCGGCCAACGGTGTGGCGATCCTGATCCCGCTGGCCTTTACCCTTGGGCTCAAGCCCGAGACCGCCCTGATCATGCTCACTGCGGTCTACGCTGGCGCCATGTACGGCGGGCGTATCTCGTCGATTCTGTTGAATATTCCCGGTGACGAGCCGGCCATGATGACCTGCCTCGACGGCTATCCCATGGCCCAGAAGGGCAAGGCCGCCGAGGCCCTGGCGATCTCCGCCATAGCTTCCTTCATGGGCAGCCTGATCGCCACCGTGGGCCTGATCCTGCTGGCGCCGATCCTGGCCGATTTCGCCCTGACCTTTGGTCCTGCGGAATACTTCGCGCTGTTCCTGCTGGCCTTCGCGACCCTTGGCGGTATCACCGGCAAGAACCCGATGAAGACCGTGGTGGCCGCCTGCATCGGTCTGATGATCGCGACCATCGGTATCGACAATACCGGGGTGCAGCGCTACACCTTCCAGGTGCTCGAACTTTACGAGGGTGTCGACTTCATCATCGCCATCGTCGGCCTGTTCGCCATCTCGGAGCTTCTGTTCTTTATCGAGGACCGTGCCGGCAAGGGCAAAAAGACCATCAAGGTCAACAAGCTCAAGCTTTCCTGGGCCGACATCAAGGGCATCATGCCCTCGAGCATCCGTGGCGGCATCCTCGGCTTTATCGCCGGCGTCCTGCCGGGTGCCGGTGCTTCGCTGGGCAGTTTTATCGGCTACACCCTCGAGAAGAAGGTGATCGGCAAGAAGGGCTACTTCGGTGAAGGTGACCCGCGCGGCGTGGCAGGCCCCGAGGCCGGCAACAACGGCGCCTCCAGCGGTGCCCTGGTGCCCATGCTGACCCTGGGCGTCCCGGGTAGCGGCACCACCGCGGTGCTGCTGGCGCTGCTGATCTCGCTGAATATCACCCCTGGTCCGCTGATGTTCACCCAGAACGCGGATATCGTGTGGGGTGTGATCGCGGCGCTGCTGATCGGCAACTTCCTGCTGCTGGTGCTAAACATTCCGCTGGTCGGTATCTTCGTCAAGCTGCTGTCGGTGCCGCCGATGTACCTGTTGCCGATCGTCACCATGGTGGCCTTCGTCGGCATCTACTCGATCTCCAACACCACCTTTGATCTGTACTTCATGGTGGCCTTCGGGGTCGGTGGCTACATCCTCAGGAAGCTCGAGATCCCGCTGGTGCCGGTGATCCTGGGTCTGCTGCTTGGCCCGGAGATGGAGAAGAACCTGCGCCACGCCATGGACATCTCCGACGGCGACTGGACGATCCTGTGGGACAGCGGCCTGGCCATCGGCCTGTGGCTGTTCGCCGGTCTCGGCCTGATCCTGCCGTACATCGTCGGCCCGATCCTGAGAAAGCGCATGGAGGTTCAGACCGGCCACACCACACCGGGCGATTGAGCGACCCCGCTCCCGGTGGTTGACGAAGGCCTTCGGGCTCGACTCGACTAACGACCTTGGGCGCCCCGATGGGGCGCCCTTTTTTTGTGTTTCTGGCCGTGCCTTTCCGTCTGACGGTCTGACCGTGCGGCGTGCGCCGTTGCACTTATCCCTGGTTCGTGGACCTGGGGTGGCGGGGTTTCTCCGGAGGCGTCACCGGAACAAAGGGGAATCTGGCACGTTGCTTGGTGGCTGTGGTGCTGGGATCGGTGCCACCGCGCACATAGACCTTGGCGGGATCGTAGGCAGGGCCAAAGTCCCAGTAGGGGAAGCGGCCATGCTTCATCGCCTCCTGAACAAAGATCCGTTTGCGCTGGGATGCGCGGATGCGTCGGTCGAGATCGTCCTCGTCCCAGCGGGTCTGCATCTCGGCAAACATCTCCTCGATCACCTGCTGATATGCCGGATCCTCTGCCAGATTGTTCAGCTCCTGTGAGTCGGCTGTCAGATCGTAGAGCATCTTGGGGTCGGTGCGGCTGTGGACCAGCTTGAGGTGGCCCTTGATCATGATCAGCGCCGGGGCGTAGAGACCTTCACCATTGAACTCGATGAAGATTCTGTCCTCAGCGCTACCGCGCTTTGGCAGGCGCAGCAGGCTGCGTCCGTCATAGGGCGCGACGAAATCGTCGAAGCCGCCACCGCTGGCGATATCGGTGAAGGTGGGCAGGAGGTCGACGAGCGAGGCGAGCGCCTCTTCGCGGTGACCCGCCTTGAACCCAGGACCCTGTGCGATCAGGGGGACACGGATCGATGCCTCGAAGGGATTGAACTTGTACCACATGCCGCGCTCGCCGAGCATTTCGCCGTGGTCGGAGGTGATGAAGATATAGGTGGTGTCGAGCTCCCCGATCCGCTCCAGGGTTTCCATCAACTCGCCGATCAAGGTGTCGAGATGGGTGACCATGGCGAAGTAGGCGCGGCGCGAGTTGTAGAGCTGCTGCGGGGTGATGTCGAATTCGTCCTGGCGGATGGTGAGGTAGTAGCGCTGCGACCAGGGGTCGCGCTGCTCGTAGGGGATGTGCGCCACCTCCGGCTCGGGAATGTCGACACCCTCGTACATGTCCCAGTATTTCTTGTCCGCGACGAAGGGGTTGTGGGGCTGGGTAAAGGACACATGCAGCAGGAAGGGGCGGTCATCCGTCGATCTGGCGTGATCGAACATCTCCTGCTTGGCGGCGTTGAACACCTCTTCGTCGTAGTCGATCTGCAGGTTGCGCTGGCAGTACCCGGCCTCGACCACACTGAGCAGGCTCATGTGCGACGGCGCGTAGGGTTCGTCGGTCTGATCCCAGTCGGCGGTCCAGGCAAAGTCGGAGGGATAGATGTCGGTGGTCAGACGCTCTTCGAAGCCATGCAGCTGGTCTGGCCCGACGAAGTGCATCTTGCCCGCGAGGGTGGTCTTGTAGCCGAGCTTTCGCATGTAATGCGCGTAGGTCGGTTCGGAGGCGAGGAATTCGGCACCGTTATCGAACACTCCCACATCCGAGGGCAGACGTCCGGTCATCATCGAGGCGCGTGAAGGGCCGCAGACCGGGTTGTTGCAATAGCTGTTGGTGAAGGTCGTGCCATTTCTGGCGATCTTGTCGATATTCGGGGTGATCGCGTAGGGCTTGCCGTAAGCGGAAAGACACAGCGCGGTCATCTGATCCGCCTGGATGACCAGGATATTGGGTCGAGACATGGTGTGAGCTCCTGTTGCCGTCTGCCACCGGGGCACCCGGGTGGTGCCCCGCTGGTTCCTGTGTGGGGGTGGCTCAGTCGTCGCTGGTGCGGGCGACGAACTCCTCGATCCCGGGGATGCCGACTTCGCGGTAGTAGCGAAGGGCGCCCGGATGCAGCGGCGAGCCGAAGCCGTTCAGCACCGTCTCGGCCGACATCGCGGCAAAGGCTGGATGCATGCCGGCCAGGTCATCGAGGTTCTCGAACACCGCCTTGGTCATCTGGTAGACCTGCTCTTCGGGTACGTCTGACGAGATCACCAGGCCATTGGCCAGGCCATAGGTGCGCGTGTCCTCTGTCACGCCGTCATAGGTGTCGGCGGGGATCGACAGGCGGTAGTAGGGCGGGTAGTCCGCGTGCAGCGCTTCGAAGAAATCGTCCGCCACCGGGATCAGCTTGAGGTCGCGCTGGGCCGCGAGCTGGATGACCGGAGGCAACGGGAAGGAGCCGTTCCACAGGGCGGCGTCGATGTTGCCGTCGCTCAGCATGTCGGTCATGTCGCCAAGGCGCACACGGAAGGGCTCATAGTCCTCGCCGGCGATGCGTTCCATCAGCAGGTCGGCATCCAGCATCGAGGTCCCGCCGGGCTGGCCCATGCCGACGCGCTTGCCCTTCAGGTCCTCGAGCGTATTCACGCTGCTGCCCTCGACGGTGAGGATGTGCATGGCGACCGGAGCGATTGACATCCAGGCCATGATCTTGCCGGGCTCCGTGCCCTCGTAGTTGCCGCTGGCGGTGTAGGCTTCATAGGCCGACAGCGAGGTCGCCAGCGAGGCTTCCATCTCTCCGTTCTGCATCAGCCGGATGTTGGCGATGTAGCCCTTGGTTTCCTCGGCGGTGGCCTGCACCCCTTCGACGTTCCTGTTGATGACGTCGGCGACGCCGGCAGCCCAGGTATAGGCGGTGCAGGGTACCGGGCAGGAACCGATGGACAGGTAGTCACTGGCCTTGGCCGCCACTGGAAGCATCAGCAGACAGGATGCGGCAAGCGCACCTTTAAGAGTGTTTTTCATGGGAGGTTTCCTTAGTTGTTGTTGAAGCCGGGGCGGTCCCGGTCGTGCTTTCTGTCTCCGTCGCCGGGTGGGTGCTGCGCATGAGCCAGACGACGAGTGCTGCAAGGAGGACCAGCGCGGCCAGGTCGAAGCGCCAGTCGGAGTTCATGAAGAGGGTGGCGGTCAGGGCAAACGCCAGGCGTTCGAACAGGCGCAGGCGCCGGCTGAAGTGGCCCAGCATGGCGGCGCTGGCGCAGATCCCGCCGGCGATGGCGGTGATGAACGACAGCACCACCTGGGGCACGGTCACATCGATGCCCAGGATCGCCGGGTCGTAGACGAAGAAGTAGGGCACGGCGAAGGCCGCCATGCCGAACTGGCAGGCCAGGACCGCGATCTTGAGAGGGTTGCCCTTGGCGATCGAGGCCGCCGCATAGGCAGCCAGTGCCACCGGTGGCGTGATCGACGACAGCATCGCCGAGTACAGCACGAAGAGATGGGCCGCCAGCAGACCGACGCCCAGGTCGACCAGGGCGGGGGCGACCAGGGTGGCGACCAGGATATAGGCGGCGGCGGTCGGCAGGCCCATGCCGAGGATGATGCAGGTGAGCATCGTCAGTACCAGCGCCAGGGGCAGGGAGCCACCCGACAGCATCACCACCAGGCTCGAGAACTTCAGCCCGATGCCGGTCAGGGTGATGATGCCGATGATCACCCCCGCCACGGCGCAGGCCAGCGCCACCGGGATGACGGCCTGGGCCGCTGCCAGGCAGGTGTCGACGATACGGCGAGGTGTCAGTGCTGTCGCCCGGTCCAGATAGCTGATCAGTGTCGAGGCAATGATCGCCCAGAAGGACGAGAGCATGATGGAATAGCCGTTGAGCAGCATGCTCACGAAGACCGGCAGGGGAAGCAGCAGGTAGGAGTGCTTCAGGATCCTGCGCCAGTTGGTCACGGTGCCGGCCACGTGCTGCACCGGAATATTGCGCCGCGCCGCCTCGAAATGGACCATCGCCAGCAGCACCGCGTAGAAGATCACGGCGGGGAGGAAGGCGGCCTTGGCGATGACGAGGTAGGAGGTGTTGGTGAACTCCGCCATGATGAAGGCCGCAGCACCCATCACCGGCGGCATCAACTGGCCCCCGGTCGAGGCCACGGCCTCGATGGCGCCGGCGGCTTCCTTGCGATAGCCGCTCTTCTGCATCAAGGGGATCGAAATCGGTCCGGTTGTCAGGACGTTTGCCACGGCGGTGCCGGAGATCATGCCCATCAGGCTAGAACCGACCACGGCGGCCTTGGCCGGCCCACCTCGCATCTTGCCGGTCAGCGCGGTGGCGAAGTCCATCATGACCTGACCGGCGCCGGTCTTCTCCAGCAAGGCGCCGAGCACCACGACACCGGTGACGAAGGTGGCGCTGACCCCGAGTGGCGTACTGAAGATGCCGCCGCCGCCCAGGTAAATCTGCGAGATCACCCGTTTGACCGAATACCCCCGGTGGCCGATGGGGTCCGGCAGATAGGCACCGAGCAAGCCATAGGCGAGAAAGACGGAAGCGAGAATGACGATGGGCCAGCCGATGGTGCGCCGGCAGGCATCGAACAGCGCAACGATGAGGATGACGCCGAACACGATCTCGTAGGAGGTGATCGCCCCGTAGCGGCTGTTGATCGCGTCGAAATTGAAGAGTTGGTGGCCGGTGGCGAGGACTGCCCCTGCCAAGGCGGCCAGGATCCAGATGCGTGCCCCAATACCGACAGGCGCGCGCACACCCGCGTCAGACTCGGTGCCGATCAGGGCCATGGCGAACACCATCACCATGACCATCAGCAGATGCGCGCTGCGCTGGATGCCATCGGGGAAGACCCCGAAGTAGGCGGTATAGAGTGTCAGTCCGATCAGACCGACCGCCGCCATGACGATCACGCTGGTCAAACATCTTTGTTGTACGCTGTCAGCCATGGGAAAGACCCTCCCGTTTCGGTGGCGCGCTAGGCCAAGCGCTGGTAGTCAAGCCGGTTGGAGTAGCAGAAGACATGCAGCGCCAGCAGCGCGGCTGCGTCGCCGGACGAGAAGGTGCCTTTGGTCAGTTCGAAGTCCGAATCCGCGCCGTAGTCGAAGTCGTTTCTCAGTGCCGTCTCGACCGCCGAGTAGTAGGTCTCGTTGGTGCCGAGATGGCCGCTCAGGATCACCCTTTGCGGGCCGAGCAATTTCACGATGCAGTCAAGCGCCGGTGCCAGTTGTGCCCCGGCCTGCTGGACCAGGGGGGCGGCTTCGGGGTCTTCCAGTGCGGCCAGCAGCGAGGTGGCGTAGTAGGACAGCCTGGAGTGATCGAACCTTTGATGATCGAGCTTGCCCAGCTGCGACAGCAGGCCGAAGCCGGTGGCCGACAGGTTGAGGCAATCGTTTCTGCCACAGACGCATTCAAGCGGACGCGTCTGGGCGCGAAAATGCCCGATCAGCCCCGATACCTCGGATGCGCCCCGCACCAGACGATGATCGGAAACCACGCTGGCGCCGACGAAGGTGGCGGCGTGGATCAGCGTGAAGTCCGAGATATCCCGGGCTGCGCCAAAGCGCATCTCGGCGATCGCCAGTGAATTCGAGATATTCTCGACCTCGACCGGCAGGTTGGTCAGGGCTCGAATCTCACGGCAGAAGCGCCCGTCGTCTCCCCCCCAGCCAAAATATTCCGATTTGACGATTCGGCCTTCTTCCGGCTGGGTGCGGGCCGACAGAGAGACCCCGACACCGACCATGCGGTCCTGGTCGATCCCGGACGCGATGATCAGATCATGCAACGCTCTGGCGTAGAACTTTGCGGTCTTTGCAACGTCGGCAAGGGGGGGATCGTCGAGATGGGCGCGGGCGACGGGGGAGCCGTTGGCATCGCAGATCGATACCTCGGAATGGTAGGCCGACACCGTGATGCCGCCGGCGAAGATGCCGTCCTTGACGATGCGCAGGCCGGTCTTGGGGCGGCCGACGGACTTCTTCGGGGTGTCGACGCTGAATTCCTCGACGATTCCTGCCGCCACCAGTTCCCGCACGATGCGGGTGGCAGCCATCTCGGAAAATCCCTGCCGACGTGCCAGCTCTGCCCGAGAGATGCCCGGGCTCATCTGGATATCGGAAAGGAACAGGCCTCGGTGGGCCTTGCGCAGGCTGGCGGGTGTGTTGTCAGTGCTTTTATTGATCATTGTCAGGGTTTCTTTTAATAACTATCTGTTAGATATTAATTGGAGGGGCTGGTTTGTCAAACAGAAGTTCGGGGTACGTTGTGCCTGGCCGGCTGTCTGTTTGGCGGCTTTCAAGGGTTGATGCACCATAAGTCCATGGCGGCAGTCCGCTGACCTGCGCCATGCCAATCTGCTGCGCCATGCCAATTTGCTGCGCCTTGCGCCAACTGAGATCTGATCGTTCGCCCATGACTTCGATACATGACACTTCCCGCCGCAGCTGCTGTTCTCCTTCCGCCGACGCTGCTTCGCGTTCACCCGCGATCGAGATCCCGTGGTCGGACACTCCGCGTGCCGATGAGGGGGCGGTCGAGATTCCTGGCGGCAAGGCTTACCTGGGCACCGCCACCCCGATCATTCTCGATGACGGCGAAGGCCCCCTGCGGCGCAAGCGGGTGGCCGCGTTCAGGATCGGCGCGACGGCGGTCACCAACGCGCAGTTTGCGGCGTTCGTCGAGGACACCGGCTTTGTGACCGAGGCCGAGCGCCTCGGCTGGAGCTTCGTGTTTCACCGCCAGGTAGCAGGCAATGTGCGTGACACCCTGGGCGTGGAATCACTGGAGTGGTGGCGCCGGGTGGACGGAGCCTACTGGCGTGACGTCGACGGCGGGGGCAGCGATGCCGCGACCTGCCTCCCTGATCATCCGGTGGTACATGTGTCCTGGCATGATGCCAAGGCCTACGCGAACTGGGCAGGAGGGCGGCTGCCGACCGAGGCAGAATGGGAGCATGCCGCGCGCGGTGGGCAGGGCGATGTGCCCTTTCCCTGGGGGGATCGGCAGCCCGACGACACCTCGTATTTTCCCTGCAATATCTGGCAGGGCCGGTTTCCCCACGAGAATCTCGGTCGCGATGGCTATCTGTTCACCGCTCCGGCGAAGGCCTTCGCACCCAATGGCTACGGGCTCTTCAACATGGTGGGAAATGTCTGGGAGTGGACGGCCGAGCCTTTCGTCGTTCGCTCGCTGAGACGATCGGCCCAGGCATTCGGCAAGTCGCGAAGGGGCTGTCGCTTGCTCAAGGGCGGCTCACACCTGTGCCACGTCAGCTACTGTTTCCGCTATCGCATCGCCGCCCGCAGCAGCAATACGCCTGACTCCACCACCACCCACCAGGGATTCAGGGTGGTCTGGGATATTCAGCGAACTGCCAAGTGACACTCGAGCGCGCGTCGCGGCGAGAGGCGGGAAACCGTATTGCGACCATCGCCGCTGGCATCGTCGTGGTTGCCAAGTGCATCGCCAGCTTGGTGCAGTGGCGTCACATCACGTCGGCGCGCCATCGCATCGTGCGTTGTCATCGATCCAGGTCCTGGCCAGCCAGCCGCCGGCCTCGGCGATCCGCCCCGGTGTCGAGCCGGCGTAGCCCAGCACCAGCCCAGGCATGGCATCAGGTGCCAGGTAGTGACCCGATAGCGGCGACAGGGTGACGCCCTCGCGCCATCCGCGCTCGATCAGGCGTTGCTCCTGTTTCAGTGAGGCGAGCCTTGCCACCAGGTGCATGCCGGCCTGGCCGGCCGACAGTTCAAGTCCCTGCTCCACGGCCGGCGCCAGGGCCTCGCGCAGGCATGCCTGGCGCTGTCGATAGCAGTGGCGCATGCGCGCGATGTGGCGAGAGAAGTGTCCCTCGACGATAAAGTCTGCCAGCGCTGACTGGGAGACGTACTGGCCTTCCCGATGCAGTCGCGCGTTGGCGCGGCGAAAGTCGTCCACCAGGGCCTCGGGAAGTACCAGGTAGCCGAGCCTGAGGCCCGGGTAGAGCACCTTGCTGAAGGTGCCGACGTAGAGCACCGGACCGCCCCCGGCCAGCCCCTGCAGGGAGGCCACCGGCGCGGTGGTATAGCGAAATTCGCTGTCGTAGTCGTCCTCGATGATCAGCGCGCCGTGGTGGCGGGCGAAGTCGAGCAGGGCGAGACGCCGTGCCACCGGCATTGTCACGCCGCAGGGGTACTGATGCGAGGGGGTGACATAGATCAGTCGCGGTGGCGGGCTATCCGGGGCGAGAGCCTCAGGCTGCATGCCCTGTGCGTCCACCGGTACCGGGACGGGCGTTAGCCCGGCCATGTTGAAGCAGGCCTTGGCACCGGCATAGCCGGGATCCTCGACCCAGACGCTGTCACCGGGGTCGGCCAGCAGGCGGGCGATCAGCTCGAAGCCCTGCTGGGCGCCCTGGGTAATCAGGATCTGATGTGGTTGGCAATTGACCGAGCGCGATAGACGCAGGTAGTCACACAGCGCCGTCTTGAGGGCGTGATGCCCGCCGCTGGTGGCGTAGCCGAAGGCGTCGAGACTGGCCTGGTGACGATGGCGCCGTAGCAGGCGCTGCCATGCCTCGCGCGGGAACAGATCGAGGGCGGGGACCCCCGGGGCGAAGGCATCCCGGGAGCCCTCCATTTCGCCGCAGCTATCCAGTAGTTGCTGACCTCGCCGAGAATGCCAGCGGCTCGTCTGAATGGGGGCGCCGGGCAACGGGCTGGGTTCGGGCAGTGCCAATGACGCCACGAATAGCCCGGACCCCGGGCGCGCCTCGACGAAGCCTTCCGCCACCAGGCGGTCCATGGCGGCAAGCACCGTGTTGCGGCCGATGCCGAGGTCCGCGGCCAGCCGTCGAGACGAGGGCAGGGCGCTGGCGGCGGGCAAGCTACCTTGCTGTATCCACTCGCGCAGGGCCGCGTACAGGCGCTGGGACAGCGAACCCGACGTGGGTTCGGCGGCGGGTGGTGCCAGGCGCATGGCCAATGCCTCGGTGATCCATTCGGCGTGACGTTGATGACTGGCCACTGGTTCCCCTTTTCTGGGCGGTATTGGTTCTTATGGTGGGACCACTATTGCGCAAGACTGGGTGTCTGTCATCCCGACGAGCCGGTGCGCCTCTGGCCAGCCGGCGCACACGACCGCCAATGTGAAAGGTGACTCATGAACCATGTTCGTCCTGCCTGTATCGCCGATCTACAACCCCTGAGTGAGCTGCTCGATGGCTACCGGGTGTTCTATTCACAGGAAAGCGACATCCTGGCTGCCCGCGACTTTCTCCAGACGCGCCTCGCGCTCGCCGACTCGCGCCTGCTGGTCAGCGACAACGAGGGTGTGCTCGAAGGCTTCGTTCAGCTCTATCCGACGCTATCCACGGTACGGGTGGGACCGCGCTGGACCCTGGCCGATTTGTTCGTGGCACCCGAGGCGCGTGGCAAGGGGATCGGCCGTGAGCTGATGGAGGCCGCCGCGAACCTGGCGAGGGAGCAGGGTGTCGGGCAGTTGACGCTCAATACCCAGACCCACAACCACACCGCCCAGGCGCTGTATGAGTCACTGAACTGGCAGCGCAATGATGCCTTCTACGCCTATACCCTGAACCTGGATGACCCTGCGGGCACATAAACTTCTACTTCTCGCAGTCAACATTGATGGATGCCAACCACCTTGAAGGAGCGCGTGACCCTTGTATCAGCCAAAACACTTCGCCATGACCGACGATGACGCCATGATGGCGGTGGTCCGTGCCTATCCCTTTGCGACCCTGGTCACCGACGGTGACCAGGGGGTGTGTATCGACCACCTGCCGCTGATGGTCGAGCAGACGTCCCAGGGCAAGCTGGTGCTGCGTGGCCATATCGCCCGCGCCAACGCCCTCTGGCGGCTGGGTGAGGGTGAGCGAGCAGACGCGGCAGCGATCGAGGCGGTGGCGATCTTTCATGGCCCCGACGCCTATATTTCGCCTGGCTGGTATCCCGACAAGCGCCGCCATGGTCGCGTGGTGCCGACCTGGAACTACCAGGTGGTGCATGCCCATGGTCGGCTCGTCTTCCCGCGTGAAAGCGATTGGCTCACCTCGCACCTGACGTCGCTGGTCGATCGCTTCGAGGCGGGCCGGGAAGCGCCCTGGGCGGTGGACGACGCCCCCGAAGACTACCTGGAGGGGATGCGTCGTGGCATTGTGGGGGTAGAGCTCGAGGTGACGCGCCTGGTGGGCAAACACAAGGCCAGCCAGCACAAGCCGTTGGAAGAACGCGAGGGTATCCGCGAAGGCCTTCGAGAGGATGGGCGTTCGGCTTGTGACGCTGCCGTGCTGTGTGGAGATCAGCCGTGATGATTCCTCTAGAGGGTGCAGCGAAGATTGAACAAGGATAAGGGATGGAATATAGCCTGAGGCAGGCAACGCTGGAGGACGCCGAAACGCTGGCCGCCCTGGGGCGCCGCACCTTTTACCAGACCTTTGTCGACTTTTACTCCAAGGCGACCATGGAGCGCTATCTGAGTGATGCCTTTGACCTGGGAAGGGTGCAGCGCGAGTTGGCCTGCCCACAGTCGCGATTCTGGCTGCTGGAAGAGGCCGGCCGCAGCGAGACGGGTGAAGCGGGAAAGGAGCGCGAGGGCGTTGCCAAGGGGCCCGTAGCGGTCGGCTATCTCAAGCTCAACTGGGGGGAGGCCCAGACCGATCTGAGCGAGCACAATGGTCTCGAGATCGAGCGCATCTATCTGCTGGCCGAGGCCCAGGGCCGAGGGCTTGGCAAGATGCTGTACGACAAGGCCATCACCGAGGCGCGAGAACAGGCCAGGGCTTTCGTCTGGCTGGGCGTGTGGGAAAACAATCATCCCGCCATCGCCTTCTATCGCTCCCGGGGCTTTGTCGAGGTAGGCACCCACAGTTTTCAGATGGGCGATGTGGTGGACAGGGATCTGATCATGCGGCGTGATCTCTGACGTAGCCATCGCCATCGCCATCGCCATCGCCATCGACCATAAGGTCCCATGGATAGAACATCGCTGCACCACGATACTGCGAGGCCACCATCAATGGACAACAACAAGACGAGGGAATCTCTGTGAGTTATCGAATTGCCACCATCGCTGGTGACGGTATCGGCCCGGAGGTCGCGGGCGCCACGGTGCAAGTACTGCAAGCGCTGCTGGGCAGCGACGTGCTACGTTTCGACTGGCTCGACGGTGGGGCGGGGCACTATGACAAGACCGGCGAGGTGCTGCCCCAGTCGACGCTGGACGCCTGTCGGGCCAGTCACGCCATCCTGCATGGCGCCGCCGGGCTGCCGGGGGTGACCTACGACGACGGGACCGAGGTGGGCAACGACCTGCACCTCAAGCTGCGCTTCGGACTGGACCTTTACGCCAACGTGCGTCCGATCTGCCTGCTGCCCGGGGTCGAGTCGCCGTTGAGACACCATCAGCCCGGTACCATCGACTATGTCATCGTGCGCGAGAACACCGAAGGCCTCTACGCCAGTCGCGGCGCAGGGGTGGTGCTGCGCGACGAGATGGCAAGCGACAGCCTGGTGATCACCCGCAAGGGCACCGAGCGAGTCGCGCGCTTTGCCCTGGAGCTGTCACGGCGACGCCAGGGCGCGCCGAAGGACGGCAAGCGGCGGCTTACCGTCTGTGACAAGGCCAATATCCTCAGAAGCTACGCCTTCTTTCGCAAGGTGTGCGACGAGGTAGGCGCCGAGTTCAATGACGTCGAACTCGACTACGCCTACGTCGACGCCATGACGGTGCACCTGGTCAAGCGTCCGGACTTCTATGACGTAATCGTCGCCGAGAATCTGTTCGGTGACATCATCTCCGACCTGGGAGCGGCCACCGTCGGCGGGATGGGGGTGTCGCCGTCTGCCGAACTGGGCGATCGCCACGGTCTGTTCCAGGGGGCACACGGCAGCGCCCCGGATATCGCCGGGCAGGACGCCGCCAACCCCATCGCCACCCTGTTGTCCGGGGCCATGATGCTCGAATGGCTGGCGGTGGAGCACGCCGACGATCGTCTGTCTGACGCCGCCGGTCGGTTGCGTCAAGCGGTGGACGGCGTACTGTCCGATGGCCGCTATCGGCCCCGGGAATTCGGCGGCAATACCGGCTGCAGCGCCTTTACGGAACAGGTGCTGCGACAGCTCGAGGGCTAAGCCTTGTCGATGAAACGGTCTGGTGCTTGGCCCTGTGTCGGGTCCCAAGGGGGCACATGGCGGGACACCCAGTCCGGTTCAGGTTCGATGTCTTCAAGGTAGTGCGCGCCAAGTGTTGCGAGAGACGTCGGTCGCGCAGACGGTCCTGGTCGGGTTCCAGGGGTGGCTAATCTGGCCACCCCTGGCCAATCTTGCACCAGATGTATTCTGGTCAATAGGAGGGCGTATGCCGGCCAATCATGCTCGAAACGTGGCGCTCACGCCTGAACTAGATGGTTTTATCGACGAACTGGTGGCCTCTGGGGATTACGCCAATGCCAGCGAAGTGCTACGAGCGGGGTTGCGTGCACTCAAGGAACGTCGTGAGATTGCGCTCATCGGCTCTCGAATAGGTGTCGCGCTTGAGCAGCTTGATCGTGGAGAAGGTGTAACCGGTGATCCACGAAAAGTTCTGGGTAGTGTTCTCGAGGCTGCTCGAACTGGCGATGCTTCTTGACGTGATTGATTTATGCGCCGGCGGCACTTGCAAGCCTGAAAGATATTCTTCGTTGGACCCTATCGGAATTCGGCGGGGCGAGAGCCGAGCGGTATACGGCACAACTTGTTCACCGCCTTGAATCCCTGGCGGCGGGACATCCGCCCCATCCCAGGCCATGCTCGACACTATCGAGCACTGTTGGCCATGAATCTCACCTTCGCTACTTCCGTGAAGGTCGACACTATCTGATCTTGCGCGAGACGGACGAGACACTCGAACTTGTCGAAGTCTTCCACGAACGGATGAATGTGGACGCATGGCTACGTGCCTTGTCTCGGTGATGTTTTCGTATCGACTCCCATTTGCCTTCCGAACAGACACCCCAGCTGTGTCGCTGAAAGGTGGCTGCGCTCGGAACACTTGTACTCGCCGCTGCCGTCATGCTGAGCCCTGCAAGTGAAGCGTCTCGATATAGGGCGCTCCTGTCTGGTGCCGGCCGTGGCGGGGTGCACCGCTGGTTGGCGCTGTGGTGGTGCAGAAGTAGGGGGCGGGGTAGCGAAGTGCACCACATGTGGTGCATTGGTGCGCCCCGGTGGCGCGAGATGCTCTCTTGTGGCGCAAGGCGGGGTGGGTAAGCCCCCTTCTTGGCCGACGTAATGTCGGAATTTATAAATGTTTTATATGGCTGGCATGGGACTTGCTTGAAGTGGTGATGGAGGTCGACGTCGCAAGACGTCAGGCCTGAGCGATACAGCGGTTTTACCTGAACCGCCTGGCTCCCTCTCGACGATGGTCCATCACAACGACAAGGCAACCCCTGGAGGTTTCCCATGCCCACCGCTTCGATCTCTTCTACGCAGGTTTGTGCCCACCGTTCCAAAGCGCTTTCTAGAAAGGCGCTGGCCAGCCTGGCCGTGTCCACGCTGTCGCTGGCCATCGCCGCACCGGCGCTCGCCCAGGAGGACCCGATCAAGGTCGGTATCCTGCATTCCCTGTCCGGTACCATGGCGATCAGCGAGTCGACCCTAAAAGACACCATGCTGATGCTGATCGAGCAGCAGAACGAAGCGGGTGGCCTGCTCGGCCGCGAGCTCGAGCCGGTGGTGGTGGACCCGGCCTCCAACTGGCCGCTGTTTGCCGAGAAGGCCCGCGAGCTGCTGGCGCAGGAAGAGGTCGACGTGATCTTCGGCAACTGGACCTCGGTATCGCGCAAGTCGGTGCTGCCGGTGGTCGAGGAGCTCAATGGCCTGCTGTTCTATCCGGTGCAGTACGAAGGCGAGGAGTCCTCCGAGAACGTCTTCTACACCGGCGCTGCGCCCAACCAGCAGGCGATTCCGGCGGTGGACTACCTGATGAACGAGGTCGGTGTTGAGCGCTGGGTGCTGGCCGGTACCGACTATGTCTATCCGCGCACGACCAACAAGATCCTCGAGGCCTATCTGAAGTCCCAAGGCGTGGCCGACGAGGACATCATGGTCAACTACACCCCCTTCGGTCACTCCGACTGGCAGAACATCGTCTCCGAGATCAAGCAGTTCGGTGGTGCCGGCAAGAAGACGGCGGTGGTCTCCACCATCAATGGCGACGCCAACGTGCCCTTCTACCGGGAGCTGGCCAACCAGGGCGTCGAGGCCTCGGATATCCCGGTGGTGGCCTTCTCGGTGGGTGAGCAGGAGCTGTCCGGTCTCGACACCGCGCCGCTGGTCGGCCACCTGGCGGCCTGGAACTACTTCATGAGCGTGGATGAAGACGTCAACTACGACTTCATCGACGCCTGGTACGACTACACCGGCGACGACAACGCCGTCACCAACGACCCCATGGAAGCCCACTATATCGGCTTCAACATGTGGGCCGAGGCGGTGCGCAAGGCGGAGACCACCGATGTCGATGCGGTCAAGGAAGCGATCATCGGCGTCTCGGTGCCCAATCTCACCGGTGGCTACGCCACCATGATGCCCAACCACCACATCACCAAGCCGGTGCTGATCGGCGAGATCCAGGACAACGGCCAGTTCTCGGTGGTGTGGCAGACCCCGTCCACCGTGGCCGGCGACGCCTGGTCCGACTATCTGGAAGGCTCCCGCGATCTGATCAGCGACTGGCGTGCTCCGCTTGAGTGCGGCAACTACAACGTGGTGCAGGGTAGCTGCGGTGGTGGCTCAGACGTCGCCTCCAGCGAATAGAACATAACGACAAGGGGCCGGTGTGCACGGCGCACCGGCCCGGATCACGCCAACCCTGCCCGTGGTGCCGTCGGCACCCGGGTGTCTCAAGGGACCTCACCATGAATTTAATTGCAGGTCGTCACTGGCTGAGCGCGCTGGTGCTGCTTTGCCTCGTCGCCCTGGGGCTGGGCCAGGCTTGGGCTCAGGACGCCGGCGCTTCCGAGGCCGCGTCTTCCGACCAGGGGCCGGCGCTGTTGTCGGCGCTGGCCGAGTCCAGCTTCCGCGACAAGGAAGCGGCCATCGACGCCATTGCCGAGAGCGGTGACGAGCGCGCCCGGCGCTGGCTCGAGAGCTTTGCCGAGGGCAAGCTCGCCCGCGTCAAGGACAGCGGCGCTATCGTCGTGGTACTGGAAAATCGCGGTCGCAACTGGCCCGTGGCCGACGCCCTGACGCTGGATCCGGCGGGCGAAATATCGCGCCGCGAGCTCGACCGCGTCTCCATCAACAACAGTCTCAGGGGCTATCTGGACAGCACCCTGGCGCTGATCGACCTGCGTGTCGACGACCCTGCCCAGCGGCTGGCGGCGGCGCGGGATCTGCTGGGCGAGGTCGAGGCCGAGGCCGTCGATTCGCTGAGCGAGCTGGCCGCCGCCGAGAGCGACCCCGAGGTGGCGGCGACCCTTGAGCAGGCCATCGCCATCGCGCGGGTCGAGCAGGGGGACGTCGCGGCGGTCGAGGCGCTGTCCGGTAGCCTCAATGGCCAGGCCAGGGCCGCGCTGATGCAGGCCAGCCGCAGCGACGACGTGGCGCTGGCAGAAGCCGCACAGGCGGCGCTGGCCGAGAGCGAGCAGGCGCTCAAGCTCAACCGCGCCGCCGAGACGCTCTACTTCGGCCTGTCGCTGGGTTCGGTGCTGGTACTGGCGGCGATCGGCCTGGCTATCACCTTTGGCGTCATGGGGGTGATCAACATGGCCCACGGCGAGCTGATCATGCTGGGGGCCTACACCACCTGGGCGATGCAGCAGCTGTTGCCGGGGCAGCCGGGGCTTGCGCTGCTGCTGGCGATTCCGGCGGGCTTTCTGGTGGCGGCGCTGGTGGGTGTGGCCATCGAGCGAGGCGTCATCCAGTTCCTCAAGGGACGTCCGCTGGAAACCCTGCTGGCGACCTTCGGCGTCAGCCTGATCCTGCAGCAGCTGGTGCGCACCCTGATCTCACCGCTCAACCGTACCGTGGTGACGCCCGAGTGGATGAGCGGCTCGCTGGTGATCAACGAGGCGCTGTCGCTGACCCTCAATCGCCTCTATGTGCTGGGCTTCGCCATCCTGGTGTTTGCCGCCCTGATGCTGGTGATGCGCCGCACCCGGCTGGGACTGGAGGTACGCGCGGTAACCCAGAACCGTGCCATGGCACGCTCCATGGGCATTCGCGCGACCCGCGTCGACATCCTGACCTTCGCGCTGGGGTCGGGGGTGGCTGGCCTTGCCGGGGTGGCGCTGTCACAGCTCACCAACGTCGGTCCCAACCTCGGCCAGAACTACATCATCGACTCCTTCATGGTGGTGGTGTTCGGCGGGGTCGGCAATCTGTGGGGCACCCTGGTGGCGGGGCTCTCGCTGGGGGTGATCAATCAGGTGCTGGAGCCCTGGGCCGGGGCGGTACTGGCCAAGATCCTGGTGCTGGTGTTCATCATTCTGTTCATTCAAAAGCGCCCGAGGGGACTCTTTCCCCAGAAGGGCCGCGCGGCGGAGGGCTGAGCGATGCCATCATCCCGACTATGGCTGGCTCGCCCGTTCGGCGAGCGGTCGACTCTGATCTTCCTGGCGGTGCTCGGTGCCACCATGGCGCTGGTGGTGGCGGCAAATCTGCTGCTGGCGCCGGAGCATCCGCTGCATGTCTCTACTTATACCGTTACCTTGCTGGGCAAGTACCTGTGCTACGCGCTGCTGGCGGTGGCGGTGGATCTGGTCTGGGGTTACCTGGGGATTCTCAGCCTGGGCCACGGCGCCTTCTTCGCCCTCGGCGGCTACGCCATGGGCATGTACCTGATGCGCCAGATCGGCGACCGCGGTGTCTACGGCGATCCACTGCTGCCGGACTTCATGGTGTTCCTCGACTGGGACAGTCTGCCCTGGTACTGGCTTGGCTTCGACATGGCCGGTTTTGCCTTTGTGATGGTGCTGCTGGCGCCGGGCCTGCTGGCGCTGGTGTTCGGCTTCCTGGCGTTCCGTTCGCGGGTCACCGGGGTCTATCTGTCGATCATCACCCAGGCGCTGACCTTTGCGCTGATGCTGGCGTTCTTCCGCAACGAGATGGGCTTTGGCGGCAACAACGGCCTGACCGACTTCAAGGAACTGCTGGGCTTCGACCTGTCCGCCGACGCCACACGACTGGGGCTGTTCATTGCATCCGGCGTGGCGCTGGCGCTGGGCTTCCTGCTGTGCCGCGCCATCGTGGTCAGCAAGCTCGGGCGGGTCTGCGTGGCGGTGCGCGACGCCGAGTCCCGCACCCGCTTTCTCGGCTACCGGGTGGAGCGCTATCAGCTGTTCGTGTTCGTCGTCTCGGCCATGCTGGCCGGGGTCGCCGGCGCCCTCTATGTGCCCCAGGTGGGCATCATCAACCCCAGCGAGTTCTCGCCGCTGTTCTCCATCGAGGTGGTGGTGTGGGTGGCCCTGGGTGGCCGTGCCACCCTCTATGGCGCGGTGATCGGTGCGCTGGCGGTGAACTACGCCAAGAGCGTGTTCACCGGGGTGATGCCGGAGGCCTGGCTGTTCGCGCTCGGTGCGCTGTTCGTGCTGGTGACGGTGCTGCTGCCCCAGGGCATCGCCGGGCTTTTGTCACGCTCTCGCCAGCAAGGCAGCGACGATGACAGCGACACGCAACCCGACACGCCAACCGACACGCTGGATGCAACCCCCAGGGAGGCCACCCCATGAGCTTTCTTCAGAGCCTGGCCGATCGCGATCGGGTCTTCGACTTCCTGGTCCCGGAACAATCGCCGGTCGACGTGCGCCACGGCCCGATCCTCTATCTCGAGGACGTGTCGGTGAGCTTCGACGGCTTCAAGGCCATCAATGATCTCAACCTGACCATCGACGACGGCGAACTGCGCTGCATCATCGGCCCCAACGGTGCTGGCAAGACCACCATGATGGACATCATCACCGGCAAGACGCGCCCGGATCAGGGCAGCGTGTGGTTCGGCAGCCGCCACAACCTGTTGACCAAGAACGAGCCGGAGATCGCCCGGCTCGGCATCGGGCGCAAGTTCCAGAAGCCCACGGTGTTCGAGGCGCTGACGGTGTTCGAGAACCTCGAGCTGGCGATGGCCATGGACAAGAGTCTGTGGCCGACCCTCAAGGCGCGCATGACCGGGGAGGTGCTGGCGCGAATTGAGGAGGTGCTCGAGACGGTGGGCCTGGCGTCGCTCAGTCGCCGCCAGGCGGGCATCCTGTCCCACGGACAGAAGCAGTGGCTCGAGATCGGCATGCTGTTGATGCAGCGCCCTCGACTGTTGCTGGTCGACGAGCCGGTGGCGGGGATGACCGAGCAGGAGATGGAGCGTACCGCAGAGCTGTTGTTGAGCCTCGCCGGCAAGCACTCGGTGGTGGTGGTGGAGCACGACATGGGCTTTGTGCGTTCGATCGCCCGCACGGTGACGGTGCTGCATCAGGGTTCGGTGCTGGCCGAGGGCAGTATGGACAAGGTGGCAAGCGACCCCAGGGTGATCGAGGTCTACCTGGGTGGCGACGAGGAGGCGGCATGATCGGACTGGAGCGAGTACCTCAGCAGTCTTCGGTAAGAGCGCTGTACTGGGCGGACGGCGCATCCCGCGGCAGGCTGGCCACGCTGTGGGCGAAGGTCTGCGGCCGGTGGGCGCGAGAGACAGGCAAGGAGGTGGATCGATGCTGAGCATTCGCGGGCTCAATCAGTTCTATGGCGAGAGCCACACCCTGTGGGATCTCGATCTCGACGTGCCCAGGGCGGCCTGTACCTGTGTGCTGGGTCGTAATGGCGTCGGCAAGACCACCCTGATGAAAGCGATCATGGGCGAGGTGCCGATCACCGGCGGTGAGCTTCACTACGCCGACGGTGTCGCGCTGGAGAAGCGTCGCCTCGAGGATCGCTCACGCCTGGGCGTGGGCTATGTGCCCCAGGGACGCCAGATCTTTCCGCTGATGACGGTGGAGGAGAATCTGCGCACTGGCCTTGCCGCCCGTGGTGATGGCCTGCGCCAGGTGCCCGAACGGATCTATGAGCTGTTCCCGGTACTCAAGGAGATGCGTCACCGGCGTGGCGGCGATCTGTCCGGCGGTCAGCAGCAGCAGCTGGCGATCGGGCGCGCCCTGGTGATCGAGCCGAAGCTGTTGATCCTCGACGAGCCGGGGGAGGGCATCCAGCCCAATATCGTCGCCCAGATCGGCGAAGTCATCCGTCGATTGATCGCCGATGATGGGCTGACCGTGCTGCTGGTGGAGCAGAAACTGCCCTTTGCCCGACGCTTCGCCGACCACTTCGCCATCCTCGATCGTGGGCGGAGAGTCGCCGTCGGTGATATCGGTGAGCTCGACGACGCCGTGGTGAAGCGCTACCTGACCGTCTGAGCGGTAGCGCGTCAATCAGGGTGAATCGCTGCACATCAATGGTGCGCAATCGTAAGGTTGCGCACTTTTTTTGTGCGCGACCAAAGGCGTGCTTTTCTCTGGTGCAATCCTTGGTTGTTCTATAAGAAATTGAAAAATAAGTAGAAAAATAGAGATTCGAGAAGCTGGTACGGGGCTTGCACCTTGATTGGGCAATGGTGGTGGCCTTTTTTACTTTCGCTTGCCACGCCGACTCGACGGACCGCCCGGGAGAGCCATGAGCGCGCAGACAACACAGGATTCGACCGATCGGCACGGCCATCGTTTCGACGCAGGACGGCGCTGGGAGGCCAGCCTCGATCTCGGCTTTCGCCATGATGGCCAGGCCACTCGCCTCTATCGGGTGGATCATCGCGGCCCCCTGCGGGTGCAGCGTCCCTTCTATCCCGAAGGCCGCGACGGCACCTGCCACGTCTATCTGCTGCATCCCCCGGGGGGCCTGGTCAGCGGCGATATCCTGGATATCCAGGCGCGGGTGGGCGCGGGCGCGCGGGCACTGCTGACCACACCGGCGGCCAACAAGCTGTATCGGGCCGACCGCAACGCCGTGGCCTGGTCCCAGCGCACTCGTCTGGTGGTCGAGGAGGGCGGGCTGCTCGAGTGGTTGCCCCAGGAAACCATCGCCTTCGACGGCTCGCGAGGGGTCCAGGCCACCGAGATCGAGCTTTCCGGCAGCGCCCGCTGCCTGGGCTGGGAGGTGCTGGCGCTGGGCCGGCCGGCCAGTGACCTGCCGTTTGCCAGCGGCCACCTCGAACAGCGCTTTCGGTTATCCCGGGACGGACGACCACTGTGGATCGAGCGCCAGCCCCTCGACCCTGACCATCGTCGTTTTCACGGCGCCTGGGGGCAGCGAGGGTGCAGCGTCCAGGCAACCCTGTGGGCGGTCGGGCTCGAAAACGAGTCCGCGGCGATCGAACGTCTGCGCCAAGGGTTGGGGCAGGGAGGGAATGACCTTGCCGGCAGTCCCGGCGCTGGTGAAGCCGAGCGCTGGGCCGTCACCGTGCGTGATGGCGTCCTGCTGCTGCGCTACCTCGGTCACTCGCGGCGCGAGGCCTGGTCGCTGTGCGAGGCGGCTTGGACGTTGCTGCGTCCGATGCTGATGGATCGCGAGGCCTGTGTGCCGCGCATCTGGTTTACCTGAATGTCATGCCGGGCGGGACAGGCGACCCCTGACCACCCTGACCAACATCGAGGATGAAAGGATGGAGCTGACACCGCGTGACAAGGACAAGCTCTTGCTGTTTACCGCTGGCCTGGTGGCCGAGCGGCGACGCGCCAAGGGGCTCAAGCTGAACTATCCCGAGGCGGTGGCCTTGATCAGCTGCGAGATCATGGAGGGTGCCCGGGAAGGCCTGAGTGTGGCCGAGATGATGAGCCGAGGGCGCCAGATACTGGGGCGTGACGAGGTAATGGAAGGGGTGGCGGAAATGGTCGACGAGGTGCAGGTCGAGGCCACCTTTCCCGACGGCACCAAGCTGGTAACGGTGCACAACCCGATCTCGTGACGCTGCCAGGCCCCGGCTTGATCCGGGGGCGACGCGACAGGCTCATACGCTGATACCAATAGGGAGGGCGCGGGATGATCCCCGGAGAATACCAACTGAAGGACGGTGACATCGCCCTGTGCGAGGGTCGCGACAGGGTCACGCTGGAGGTGGCCAATCGCGGAGATCGACCGATTCAGGTCGGATCCCACTATCACTTCGCCGAGACCAACCCGGCACTGGCGTTCGATCGCGACAGGGCGCGGGGCTTTCGTCTGGACGTTGCCGCCGGCAGCGCGGTGCGCTTCGAGCCGGGGCAGAGCCGTGAGGTCACCCTGGTGAGCTTCGCCGGGCGTCGTCATATCTACGGCTTTCGCGGTGAAGTCATGGGCGCGCTGGACGATGCCGGTGCACCCAGCGGCGACAGCGGCCAGGAGGACGCCCGATGAAGATCAGTCGTCAGGCTTATGCCGACATCTATGGCCCCACCGTCGGCGACCGGGTGCGCCTGGGAGACACCGAGCTGTGGATCGAGGTAGAAAAGGACGCCACCCACTACGGCGACGAGGTCAAGTTCGGTGGTGGCAAGGTCATTCGTGACGGTATGGGGCAGAGCCAGCGTCTCGACCAGACGGTGATGGACACCGTCATCACCAATGCCCTGATCCTTGACTGGTGGGGCATCGTCAAAGCCGACGTGGGCCTCCAGGCGGGGCGCATCGCCGCCATCGGCAAGGCCGGCAATCCAGACACCCAGCCGGACGTCACCATCGTGATCGGACCCGGCACCGAGGTCATCGCCGGCGAGGGCAAGATCCTCACCGCCGGCGCCATCGACGCCCACGTGCACTTCATCTGTCCGCAGCTGGTGGACGAGGCCCTGGCCAGCGGCATCACCACCATGCTGGGGGGCGGTACCGGGCCTGCCACCGGATCGAACGCCACCACCTGCACGCCGGGGGCCTGGCACATCCACCAGATGCTCAAGGCTTGCGACAGCCTGCCGATGAACATCGGTCTGCTCGGCAAGGGCAACGCCAGCCTGCCTGAAGCGCTGGAGGCCCAGATCGAAGCGGGCGCCATGGGGCTCAAGCTGCACGAGGACTGGGGTACGACCCCGGCATCCATCGATACCTGCCTGAGCGTGGCCGAGCGCTACGACGTTCAGATCGCGATCCACACCGACACCCTCAACGAGTCCGGTTTCGTCGAGGACACCCTGGCGGCGTTCAAGCAGCGCGGCATCCATACCTACCATACCGAAGGCGCCGGGGGCGGCCACGCACCGGACATCATCACCGCCTGCTCGAAGGACTATGTGCTGCCGTCGTCGACCAACCCGACCCGGCCCTACACGGTGAACACCGTCGACGAGCACCTGGACATGCTGATGGTGTGTCATCACCTCGACCCCAATATTCCCGAGGACGTGGCTTTCGCCGATTCGCGCATTCGCCGCGAGACCATCGCCGCCGAGGACATCCTGCATGACCTCGGCGTCATCTCGATGATCGCCTCGGATTCCCAGGCCATGGGACGCGTAGGTGAGGTGGTGTGCAGGACCTGGCAGACCGCTCACAAGATGAAGGTGCAGCGTGGTTTACTGCCGGAAGATCAAGAACGTGGCGCCGACAACCTGCGTGCCCGCCGCTATGTGGCCAAGTACACCATCAACCCCGCCATCACCCACGGCCTGGCCGATGAGATCGGTTCTGTCGAGGTGGGCAAGCTGGCCGATCTGGTGCTGTGGGATCCGGCCTTCTTCGGCGTCAAGCCGGCGCTGGTGCTCAAGGGGGGAATGATCGCCATGGCCCCCATGGGCGACCCCAATGCCTCTATCCCGACTCCCCAGCCGGTGCACTACCGTCCGATGTTCGGGGCGCTGGGCCAGGCCGCCGCAGCGACCCGGGTGAGCTTTGTCTCTCAGGCCGCGCTGGATGCGGGGCTTAAGGATCGGCTGGGGCTTCAAAGCAGCCTGGTGGCCTGCCGGGATGTGCGTGCGGTGCGCAAGGGCGACATGAAGCTCAATGACCGTTGCCCGGATCTCAAGGTCGACGCCCAGACCTACGAGGTCACCTGCGATGGCGAGCTTCTGACCTGTGAACCGCTGGACGTGCTGCCGTTGGCCCAGCGCTATCACCTTTTTTGAGTCAGCGATGATGACGGTTTTCGACAGTGCCGCTGACAGTACCAAGGAGTCATCCATGAGTTCGCTATTGTCGCTGACCCGCCGGCTCGGGCCGTTGCCCGTCGGCGATGGGCAAGACGGAGTCCAGGACACCCTGACCCTGAGCTACGACGATCGCATCAAGGGGCGCCTGCGGGTGACCCTGGACAGCGGGCGTGCGGCGGGTCTGTTTCTCGAACGCGGTCCGGTGCTGCGCCACGGCGACGGTCTTCAGGCCGAGGACGGCAGCCGCGTCCGGGTCATCGCTGCGCCGGAACCGGTGGTGACCGCCTGGGTAGCGCCGGGGCCGGACGCCGGCCTTGCGTTGGCTCGGTTGTGCTACCACCTGGGCAACCGCCACGTGACCCTCGGTATCGGCGAGGGCGAGTACCAGGGTGACGCCTGCTGCTACGTGCGCTTTGCGCCGGACCATGTGCTGGAAGAGCTGGCCGAGCGGCTTGGTGCGCGGCTCGAGCACCACCAGGCGCCGTTTGATCCCGAGCCGGGCGCCTACACCATGGGTGGGCATTCGCATGGTCATTCGCACAGCGATTCTCATGACCATGACCATGGGCACGGACACGGGCAATTGCACGGGCATGGCCATTCACACGGCTCGCCACATGGCTCTTCACATGGCTCCTCACATGGCTCCTCACACAGCCACGCTCAGGGGATCACCTGATGGCCGGGATCGAGTCTGCGTCACAGGCGCACGATGATCTGGCCCTGCTGGGGCTGCTGCAGCTGGTCAGCCCGGCGTTGCCGATCGGCGCCTTCGCCTGGTCCCAGGGGCTCGAGAGCGCCTTCGAACTGGGCTGGGTTCACGATGAAAAGAGTCTTGGCGACTGGCTCGAGGGCGTGCTGGAGGATGGCCTGGCGGTGGCGGAACTGCCTGCCCTGGCGCGACTCGTCGAGGCCTGGCAGCAGGGCGACGAGGATAGGGTGGCGCATTGGGACTGCTGGCTGGGGGCGGTACGCGAGACCCGAGAGCTGCGCGAGGAGGATCGCCAGCTGGGCGCGTCGCTGGTGCGCCTGATGCGCAGCCTGGGGCTGGCGCCCGAAGCCGGGTTGCCTGACGAGCCTGGCTATGTGACCGCCTTCAGCGCCCTGGCGGTAGCCCGCGGGTTGCCGCCGCGACAGGCCATGCTGGGCTTTGCCTGGGCCTGGCTCGAGAACCAGCTGGCGGCAGCCTGCAAGGCGCTGCCGCTCGGGCATACCGCGGCCCAGCGACTGGTCGAGCGGCTGCGTCCGGCGCTGGTCGAGGCGGTGGGGCGTGCCCTGATCATCGACGATGACGACATGGGGCCGGCGCTGCCGGGGCTCGCCCTGGCCAGCGGCCTGCACGAAACCCAGTACTCGCGGCTGTTTCGCAGCTGAGCGAGTGACAACGATGCCATCGATACAGGGGTATCGACGGCGCCATTCTCCGGTCTTCGACACGTCGGGGAATGGCCTTACATGACAGGCAGGAGAACACCATGACCACTTCAACCACTCCCTCCCAGTGCCTGCGCGTCGGCGTGGGCGGCCCGGTGGGCTCGGGCAAGACGGCGCTGCTCAAGCAGCTGTGTCGGGCCCTGCGTGATCACTACGATATCGCCGTGGTGACCAACGACATCTACACCAAGGAAGACGCCGACTTCCTGACCCGCAACGAGGCGCTGTCGCCGGATCGCATCCTCGGCGTCGAAACCGGCGGCTGTCCACACACCGCGATCCGCGAGGACGCCTCGATGAACCTGGCGGCCATCGACGAGCTGCACCGCCGCCATCCGGGGCTCGAACTGGTGCTGGTGGAGTCCGGCGGCGACAACCTGTCGGCCACCTTCAGTCCTGAGCTGTCGGATCTGACGCTCTACGTCATCGACGTCTCCGCGGGTGACAAGATCCCGCGCAAGGGCGGGCCGGGCATCACCAAGTCGGATCTGTTGATCATCAACAAGATCGACATTGCCGAGCAGGTGCATGCTTCGCTGGAGGTGATGGACCGTGACTCGCGCAAGATGCGTGGCGAACGTCCTTTCGTCTTCACCAATCTGTATGACGGCGTCGGTCTCGACACCATCATCGGTTTCATTCTCGAGCGGGGCATGTTGCCCGACCGGCGAGCCGAGGCAGTGGAAGCCTGAATCGCCCGTTACCACGCAGCCGAAGCGTTGCGTTCTCAGTCAACAAGGAGTCTGTCATGACACAGCGTTCTCGTGTTTCTTCCCGTTCCCTGGCGATCGCCGGCGCCATGGCCGCTGGCCTTGTCGCACCGCTGGCGCTGGCGCACCCCGGCCACGGCGTCGAGCATGGTGGCCTTGCCGCCGGCCTGATGCATCCCTGGTTGGGGCTCGATCACCTGCTGGCGATGGCGGCCATCGGCCTGTGGAGTCTGGGACAGGGGGCAGCCATGCGACGCTTTACCCCGCTGATGGCACTGGCTGGCATGCTGGCCGGGGCTGGTCTGGCGCTGTCCGGCGCGCTTCCCGCCGGCGCCTTGCCCGGTGTGGAAGGGGGAATTGCCCTGTCGGTGCTGATCGCGGGGGTCATGGTGGCGGTGCTGATGCGTCTGCCGGCAGCGCTTGGCGGAGGCCTGGTGATCGCCCTGATGACGATGCATGGCATCGCCCACGGCGCCGAGATGCCTGCAGCCGCCTCACTCGTCGCCTACGTGGTGGGCTTTTCGGCCTCGACGCTTGCCATCACCATGCTGGCGCGGGTGCTGGGTGGCTGGCTGGCCAGCCGTGAACAGCGCCTGGTGCGTGCCCTCGGCGCCGCCATCGCGGTCTGCGGTGGGGTGCTGGCGCTGAGCTGAGCGATCTCCCACTGACCGTCGATGGTCTCTCGCGCCCGGCCCTGTGCCGGGCGCGAGCGTTTGAGGCTGCTGCATCGTCCCCCCTGCGACGGCGGAGACGGGTACGTGTGTGGGTGAAACGTTTTGAGCTATGCTCGTGCGCCACGGATGAATTCGCCAAGAGGACGCTATGGCCAGGCTGGGACGCACGATCAAATGTAGCGGGGCAGTACTGCTGGTCGCCTGGGCGGGGATGGGGCTGTGGCAGAGTATCAAGCCACTACCGGAAAACGTCGGCAAGGCCTGGCCCGAGCGGCCAGTGGGCGAGGTCGAATTTCTCGCCGATCGAACCTGGTATGACGAGGGTGGCCGCCGTCATCTTGATCAGCACATCTTTGACGAAGCGGTGGCGATGATCGAGGGTGCCCGCCGGCTGATCGTCGTCGACATGTTCCTGTTCAATCGCCTCGAGGGCAGTGGCGGGGGCGACTTTCTGCCCCTGGCCGAACGCCTTGCCGATGCGCTGATCGCCGCCCGCCAGCGCCAGCCGGCGCCGCGAGTGGTGGTGATCACAGACCCCCTCAATACCCTCTACGGAGGCCAGCGAGTGCCGCTCTATCAGCGCCTGGAGGCGGCGGGGGTCGAGCTTGCCATCACCCGCCTCGATCGGCTGCGCGCCTCCAATCCGCTGTGGTCTGGCCTTTGGCATCTGGGACTGGATCGGCTTGGCAACGACCCGGACGGGGGCTGGCTGCCCAATGCCTTCGGTGGCGAGCCGGTGACCCTGAGAAGCTACCTGGCGCTGCTCAATTTTCGCGCCAATCATCGCAAGACGCTGACGGTGGATCACGCCGAAGGGTGGTCGACACTGATCACCTCGGCCAACCCCCACGACGGCAGTAGCCTGCACTCCAACGTGGCGCTGAGGATCGATGGCCCCGTCGCCCATGACGTCATCGCCTCCGAGGCCGAGGTGGCGTCCTGGTCCGGCGTCGAGGTATCGCAGCCGCCAGCACCTGAGGCCGAGCCATCGGATGGCGCGATGGCGCAACTGCTGACCGAAGCCGCCATCCGTGACGCCGTGCACGCTCAGGTCGATGACACCGTCGCCGGCGATCGGCTGGATGTCGCCGCTTTCTACGTCGCCCACCGCGGGGTGGTCCAGGCGCTGAAGGAGGCCAGCGAGCGAGGAGTGGCGGTTCGGGTGCTGCTCGACCCCAATCGTGAGGCCTTCGGTTTCGAAAAGGGAGGCCTGCCCAATCAGCCGGTGGCCGAAGAGCTGTTGGACGCGGGCGTTCAGGTGCGCTGGTGTGTCACCGACGGTGAGCAGTGCCACAGCAAGGTGGTGCTGGTGAGAAGGGGCCCGGCGAAGGACGAGCTGGCGGACGCCGTGATTCTGGGCTCGGCCAACCTGACCCGACGCAATCTCGACGATTTCAATCTTGAAAGCAGCGTCTTGCTAAAAGGGCGAGGGGTCGCCGCCATCGACGAAATCGGCGCCTGGTTCGACCAGCGCTGGGACTCGAGCGACGGACGTCGAACCAGCCGAGCCTGGGCGCCGCGGGACGAGGCTAGCTGGTTCGATGGCTGGCGCTATCGATTGATGGAGGCCAGCGGCCTGTCCA
The DNA here is from genome assembly GCF_040070555.1 of Halomonas sp. H10-59. Lineage (NCBI taxonomy): Bacteria > Pseudomonadati > Pseudomonadota > Gammaproteobacteria > Oceanospirillales > Halomonadaceae > Halomonas > Halomonas sp. H10-59. The sequence continues at coordinate 2,662,776 of NZ_CP098828.1, read as the reverse complement.
CCTTCTGACCTCGCTGGTGGGCTGCGCAGGACGGTGGAGATACCGACGCGGGAGCAGGATGTGCCTCGACCGGCCAGCTTGACAGTCCGCCACCCCGCGACCATGTTTCACACGCTGGCCGACGCTCGATTTGACACAATTTCGAGCTCGGCGTGGCGACATCGCAACGCCCGTGTCGGGCACAAGGAGAGTCTTCGATGGAAAAGTTCTGGTTGGTGGTAAAGGTCGTGATTCTGGCGCTGATCGCCATCCTGGTGGTGCAGAACATCGAGATGGTGCAGGTGAAACTGCTCGGCTGGACCATTGCCATGCCGATGGCCCTGCTGGTGGTGGTGATCTACCTGCTGGGCATGATCAGCGGTCGCGGCCTGATGGGGCTGATTCGTCGCCTGCAGGGCAAGGAGCCGCAGCGCCGCTGAGGGCATCGACCCGCGAGCGCTTTCGAGGGTCCTGGTGCCAGGGCAGGCCGAGGCGGCAGTTGTGCTCGAGCTCTGCGATGACCTGGGCGCCCAGCAGCAGGATCACGGCGCCGATCTCGAGGCTCAGAAGCACCACGATCAGGGTCGCCAGGGGGCCGTAGACCGCGCTTACCAGTGACAGGTTGGCGAAGTAGTAGACCAGGGCGATCCTGACCCCTTCCCACATCAGGGCGGCGGCAAAGCCCCCGGCCAAGGCGCGCCTCAGGGAAATGCGTACCACCGGCAGGACCTTGTAGATGGCGCTGAACAGCAGGAAGACGCCGACGAAGCTGGTCAGGTTGAGGGCCGGCTCCGACAGCGAGGCCATGGGCAGCTCACGGCCGTACAGCGCCATCCACAGTCCATTGAGGGTGCTGGCCAGGCTGACCGCCATGGCCAGCGCCAGCAGCGCCGCACTCAGCACCAGCATGAAGGCGTAGGGCAACAGGAAGGACACCCAGAGGCTGCGGGTGTCCTTGACGTCTGGCTTTCTGAAGATCAGCGCCAGGGCGTCTTCCAGCATGCGAAAGGCGAAGGAGCTGAAGATCAGCAGCACCGGGATGCCGTAGATGCCGATGGCATCGCGGGAGTCCAGCAGTGCGCGCACCGACTCCAGCATCACCTCGGCGTGGGTAGGGGCGATGTGGCGTGCCTGCATGGCGATCACATTGAGCAGCTGCTGCTCGTCAACGACCTGAGCCATCGCCACCACCATCAGTGCGAACAGCGGAATGGTGGACAGCAGAATATTGAAGCCGACCCCGCCCGCCAGCAGCATTCCCCGATTGTGCAGAAAGTGGGTCAGCACCCGCCACATGAAGAAGGCGAGCCGTGGCAGCAGAGTAAAGACGGCGTGTTGGTACCAGCGCGGTGCTGTCATGGGCCCGAATCGTCCTTGAGGGATAGGGCATGATACGCTGGGAGCCAGTGTCAGCGTCAAACCCTTGCCCAACCAGGTGGTCAAAGGGCGTGGGTACGCAGGGAGGAACGAGTGGCATCTGCAGACCAGGAATCCCGCACCGAATCCGGCGCCAGGCTGATCTACGATGGACAGTGTCCATTGTGTCGGAGCTTCGTGTCGCGCTACGGACTGTCCAAGGGACGGCTGGATCTCGTTGATGCGCGCCAGCACCCCGAAGAGGTCCGGCGTCTGGAGCGTCTGGGCTGTCGCCTGGACGAGGGTCTGGTGCTGGAGCTCGGCGACGAGCGCTACCATGGTGATCAGGCGGTACGTATGGCGGCAGTGGCCGGGCGAGGTCGAGGTCCGCTGTCGCGTGGGATGCTGTGGTGGCTGTCGTCGAGACGGCGAGCACGCCTCAGCTATCCGCTGCTCAAGGCCGTTCGTCGTGTCATGCTCAAGGGGCTCGGCGTCGGTCCGATCAGGCCTTGAAGTGTGTCGCTCCCACCGGATGGGGCCGCCGACGGCCTGGCGTTGATCATCAACATTGAGCATCGGCAACGGGCATCAGCACTGGGTATCAGCACCGGGCATCGGCGCCGACCAGCGATACTGGTCACCAACGCCGTTCATCTACCGTCATTTATCAAGCCACCAGGAGGGAGGCAAGATGCAACTAAGTCGACGTCTGTCGGTCCCTCATAGCGAGATCGCCATGAGTGCGATTCGTGCCCAGGGAGCCGGCGGCCAGAACGTCAACAAGGTCGCCTCGGCGATTCATCTGCGTTTCGATATTCAGGCATCGTCGTTGCCTGACGACGTCAAGGAGCGCCTTTTGGCGCTCAATGACCATCGCATCACCCAGGACGGAGTGGTGATCATCAAGGCCCAGTCGGAACGCACCCAGGAGGCCAACCGCGCAGCGGCACTGGCGAGGCTGAAATCGCTGTTGCAGCAGGGACTGGTGATTCCCAAGGCGCGTCGCGCCACCCGGCCCAGCAAGGCGGCCAAGCGGCGTCGCCTCGAAGGCAAGAAGCAGCGGGGCAAGCTCAAGTCGCTACGCGGCAAGCCGGAGACGTAGCGCATCGAACAGTCGCTGCATCCTGAACGCTTGTGAGGGCGGCTTTCCGCAGACTCCTGCGCTTCGCTAATGGGGCTCGACGCTCTGCGGAAAACATGCTCGGATAGGGTACACGGCAGTTTTCTAATGCTCGCTAGCGCGTATTTTTGATGGAGCACACCCCTGACGCGCCCGCAGTCAGGCAGTATGCTGTGATCACTTTGGTCCTCGAACCTCAGGACCCGTCCCACCCCAAGGGAGACCCCCGAATGGAAGAGATCAATCCCGACAAGGACAACAACACCGAGAAGGATGGCAACACCTCCGAGGCGACCCAGTCTTCAGCCTCCGGCAAGGATGCCAAGGAGCTGTTCAAGGACAACCGCGTCAAGGGCCTGGCGGCGGTGGCCGGCGTCAGCCTGATCTGGGCCATCGGTGCCCAGCTCAGCGCCAGTTCCAACGGCGAGGCACGCACTGCCCTGACCAAGGAACTCGATGCCAGCGAGTCACGCGTCGAGACCCTGCGCGAGCAGGTGTCCGGGCTGGAAGAGAGCCAGGCTACCCTGGAAGCCCAGCGTGCCGAGCTCGAGAGCCAGGTATCCCAGTGGGAAGAGGCCGAGACCTCGCTTGAGGAAATGCGTGCCCAGCTCGAAACCCTGAAGGCCGAGGAGGCCGAAGCGCGTACCGCCCAGGCGGCAGCCGAAGAGCAGGCCGCCCAGGTACAGGCCGATCTGAAGGAACTCGAATCCACCCAGGCATCCTTGCAGTCCGACCTGGTGGCGGCGCGCAATCGTCTGGAAGAGGCGCAGAACGAACAGCAGCAGCTGGTGGAGCGTCGTGATTCGCTCAAGTCCGAGGCTGAGTCCTTGACCGGTGAGGTCGATGACGCCGAGAAGCGCCTGAGTGATCTGGAAAGCTCCATCGAAGAGAAGCAGAGCGCCGTCGGTTCACTCGAGGAAGAAGTGGCGAGCCTCGAGAGCCAGCAGCAGGAGGCGCAGAAGCAGGCCGAGCAGGCCCAGGCCCGCCTCGAGCAGACGCTGGCCAGCACCGCCGAGCAACGCGAGCAGGCCGAGGCGCGTGTTCGCCAGGCCGAGTCCCGTGCCGAGGAAGCGGTCGCCCGCCGCGATGAGCTGCAGGCCAGGATCGATGAACTCGAGGCCCGTGCCGACGAGCGTCGCCAGCGTCTGGCTCGTCTCAACAATCAACTCGACACCTGGCGCATCGAGCTCGAGAACCTCGATCGTGCCACCGCCGAGCTCTCCGATGGCGCATCCTCCGGTCAAGGCAGCGACAGCGAGGGTAGTGCCGATGAGCAGGCCTCGTCCCAGGGCGAAAGCAGCAGCGGCTCCGTCGAGGTCATCAGCTCCGGGGGTGGCGACCAGAGCAATGGCGACCAGAGTGGTGGTGGCGAAAACAGCGGCGACCAGAGCAGTGATGGCATGAGCCAGGCCGATATCGCCGTTCAGTCGGCGAAGCGGTCGGCGGCAGAGGAACAGTCGTCGCAGGAGCAGGACTCTTCTCAGTCCTCGGGCAACAGCGCGGCCTCGGCCAGCGAGCAGGGCTCCAACGAGAGCGCCGCCGAGGACGAGGACGTGGCCTCGTCCGAGTCCATGGAGAAGACCCCGGGTGGCAGCGAGGGTGATCAGGCTTCTGCCGACGCCTCCCAGAGCGGGGAAGGTTCCTCCGCCGACGCTTCCCAGGCGGATGCGGCCAGCGAAGAGGGCTCCGCCGATGCGGCCGCCGAGGGCGAGGAGTCGTCTACCCAGTGGACCGATGAGGTAGCCTCCGGTGCCGCCGAGGCCGTCGAGACGGTCAAGGACGTGGCCCGTCAGGCTGCCGAGAAGGTGCGCGATGCGGCAGCCTCGGTCACCGACGACGCCAGCACCGAAAGCACCAACTGAGCGTCAGCGAGACGGTTGCCGGCGGTGACGTCGGCAAGGTTGCGGGAAGCAACAGCGGCGGGCCTTCGGGCCCGCCGCTGCGTTTGGCGGTCCCGCTTCGCTTAACCTCGCGCCGCCTGGGCCCTATACTGGCCCGGCGGATTAACCGCGCCCATCTGGAAACAGGAGCGAGACGTGATCGAAGGGGTCAAGCATATCGTTGCCGTGGCATCGGGCAAGGGTGGTGTCGGCAAGTCGACGGTGACCGTGAATCTGGCGCTGGCCATGGCCGCCGAAGGCTATCGCGTCGGCGTTCTCGACGCCGATATCTACGGGCCCAGCCAGGCGCAGATGCTGGGAGTCGGCGAAGGCGTGCGCCCCCAGGCGAGCGGCGAGAACCAGTTCCTGCCGCTGGAGGCCCACGGCATCCAGGCCATGTCCATGGCGTTCATGGTCGACGTTCGCGAGCCCATGGTGTGGCGTGGCCCGATGGTGGCGGGAGCCTTCCAGCAGATGCTCAACCAGACACGCTGGAGCGACCTGGACTATCTGTTCGTGGACATGCCGCCGGGCACCGGTGACATCCAGCTCACCCTGGCCCAGAAGGTACCGGTTGACGGCGCGGTGATCGTCACCACGCCCCAGGACATCGCCTTGCTGGACGCGCGCAAGGGCATCGAGATGTTCCGCAAGGTCAAGGTCCCGGTGCTGGGCGTGGTCGAGAACATGAGTCTGCATACCTGTTCGAAGTGCGGCCACAGTGAGCCGGTCTTCGGCGAGGGGGGCGGAGAGCGCATCGCTGCGGAGTACGATACCCGGGTGCTGGGGCGCCTGCCGCTGTCGATGGGTATTCGTGAGCAGGTGGACGGTGGACGTCCCAGCGTGGTCGCCGAGCCCGACGGCGAAGTGGCGACGACCTTCCGCACCATGGCGCGTCAGGTGGCCGAGCAGATCGACGGTGACGGTGGCGACCAGGGGCCGAGCATCAGCTTCAGCGAGTAAGGGACAGCGGAGGATGACGCCTGGCGGCGTCGCCGGCTGATCCTCATCAAGCGCCTGTCAGGCGCCTATCACCTTTGCATCGTGACGTGGCAGCGAGGGGCCGCTATCATGTGGCCCCACCGAACGCGTCCACTCTTCGAGCACCCAGCAGGAAGTCCCATGAGCATCAAGTCCGACAAATGGATCCGCCGCATGGCCGAGAACGAGGGCATGATCGAGCCCTTCGAGGCCGATCAGGTTCGCTACGTCAACGACCGGCGGGTCATCTCCTATGGGACCTCGAGCTACGGCTATGACGTACGCTGCGCCGACGAGTTCAAGGTGTTCACCAATATTCACTCGGCGGTGGTCGATCCCAAGGCCTTCGACGAGAAGAGTTTTGTCGACATCAAGGGCGATGTCTGCGTGATTCCGCCCAACTCCTTCGCGCTGGCGCGGACCGTCGAGTACTTTCGCATCCCGCGCAGCGTGCTGACCATTTGCCTGGGCAAGTCCACCTATGCGCGTTGCGGCATCATCGTCAACGTGACGCCGCTGGAGCCGGAGTGGGAAGGTCACGTGACCCTCGAGTTTTCCAACACCACCAATCTGCCGGCCAAGATCTACGCCAACGAGGGCGTGGCACAGATGCTGTTTCTGGAATCTGACGAGATCTGTGACACTTCCTACGCCGATCGTGGCGGCAAGTACATGGGCCAGCGTGGAGTGACTCTGCCGCGCACCTGAGTGCGAAGAGGCGAGGGCTTACCGCTCACGCGACTGCTGCATGCAAGGCCCACAGACAACAAGGCCCGCCGATCGCTCGGCGGGCCTTGTTGTTTCAGTCGACAGCGCGGCCAGGTTTCAACGGGACTCGTCGTCCTCGTCGAGTTCCTCGGCGGCGTCCTCGTGGGACAGTCGCATGCCGCCCGGCGGCAGCGGCTGGCCGTCGATGGTCGCGATGTCGCCCTGCAGGCGCAGACGACCCTCGAGGAACCAGCGTACCGCGATCGGGAAGATCAGGTGCTCACGACTCAGCACGCGCTCCTTGAGGGTCTCTTCGGTGTCATCCTTGTTGACCTTGACCACGGCCTGGATCGCCACCGGCCCGCCATCGAGTTCCTCGGTGACGAAGTGTACGCTGCAGCCGTGCTCGTCGATGCCGTCGGCCAGTGCCCTGGCGTGGGTGTGCAGGCCCTGATAGGCCGGCAACAGCGACGGATGGATGTTGATCATCCGTCCCATGAAGCGCTGGACGAAACGTGGCGTCAGGATGCGCATGAAGCCGGCCAGCACCACCAGGTCAGGCTCGTGGCGCTCGATCACCTTGATCAGGGCGCCGTCGAAGGCATCGCGGCTGTCGTACTCGCGGTGGGGCAGGGCCACCGCGTTGATGCCGGCATCACGCGCCCGCTTGAGACCATAGGCGTCGGCGACATTGGACACCACGGCCACGATCTCGCCACCCAGTTCGTCGTGGCTCTGGGCGTCGATCAGGGCCTGCAGGTTGGTGCCACCCCCCGAGATCAGCACTACCACCCGTGGCTGGGTGGCCTCTTCCGGGGTGAAGCCGTTGAGCTCGCCCTCGTTCACGCCCTCGCTCATGACGCTGGCATCTCCAGTTGCACCTGCTCCTCGTCGCCCTGGCGCGCGGCGATGTGGCCAATGCGATGGACGCCTTCGCCCTGGGCCTGCAGGTGAGCGCGGATCTGGTCGGCCTGATCTTCAGGTACCACCAGCACCATGCCGATGCCGCAGTTGAGCACGCGGTGCATCTCATGTTCGTCCACGTTGCCCTGCTGCTTGAGCCAGTCGAACACCGCAGGGCGCTGCCACAGGCTGGTATCGACGTGGGCGGTGAGGTCCTCGGGCAGCACCCGGGGCAGGTTCTCGAGCAGGCCACCACCGGTGATGTGGGATAGGGCGTGGACCTGATAGTCGTCGTGGCGCAGCAGTTCCAGCAGCGGCTTGACGTAGATGCGTGTCGGCGCCATCAGGGCGTCACCCAGTGACTGGCCGTCGATGTCGGTGGACAGGTCGGCGTCAGCCACCTCGAGGATCTTGCGGATCAGGGAGTAGCCATTGGAGTGAGGACCGGATGAGCTCAGGCCCAGCAGTACGTCACCGGCGGCGACCTTGGTGCCATCGAGGATCTCGTCCTTCTCCACCACTCCGACACAGAAGCCGGCCAGATCGTAGTCGCTGCCTTCGTACATGCCGGGCATCTCGGCGGTTTCGCCACCGACCAGAGCACAGCCGGCACGTTCGCAGCCTTCGCCGATGCCGCTGACCACGTCGGCGGCGATATCGACGTCCAGCTTGCCGGTGGCATAGTAGTCGAGGAACAGCAGCGGCTCGGCGCCGGCGACCACCAGGTCGTTGACACACATCGCAACCAGATCGATGCCGATAGTGTCATGGCGGCCCAGGTCCATGGCCAGGCGCAGCTTGGTGCCGACCCCGTCGGTGCCGGAGACCAGCACCGGCTCACGGTAGCCGCTGGGCAGCTGGCACAGCGCGCCGAAGCCTCCCAGCCCGCCCATTACCTCGGGGCGGGTGGTGCGTTTGGCGACGCCCTTGATGCGATCGACCAGGGCGTTGCCGGCGTCGATATCGACACCGGCGTCCTTGTAGCTGAGCGAAGCCCTTTCGGGGGAGGAGGAGGAGTCGGTCATGACAGATCCTGTGGAGTCGGTCGACCCGCGGGCGTGGTGCGCACCAGCGGACGAACGTGAGACAATGGGCACGTTGGGGGCGGAGATTGTAGCACTGTGCTTCGGCCATCGCAGCCATGGCACACTATCGGTCGGGCATCACAGGGAATGGTGGTTTCTTTCGGGGAAAAGCGAATGAGCAAGCAGTGGTGGATCGTCGCCGCGGTGGCGGCTGTTGTGCTGTGGTTCTTCGTCAGCATCGAACCGGTGTTGGCGCCCTTCTTCGTCAGCATGGTGCTGGCGTATCTGGGTGACCCTATCGCCGATCGCCTGGAGGAGCGCGGGCTGTCGCGTCAATGGGCGGTCAGCGTCGTGTTTGTGCTGTTGACGCTCCTGGTAGGGCTGACGCTGCTGCTACTGGTGCCGCTGCTGGGACAGCAGATCGGGCAGCTGGTAGAAGCGCTGCCGGCGGTACTGAGCTGGATTCAGAGCACGGTGCTGCCGGAGCTGCAGTCGTTGACCGGGCTCGATCTCAGTACCGACTTCGATGCACTGCGCAAGGCAGTACTGGAAAACTGGAAAGAAACCGGTACCGTCGCCGCCAGCGTACTGGCCCAGGTGTCGCGGTCGGGTATGGCGCTGGTCGGCTGGCTGGCCAATCTGGCGTTGATTCCGGTGGTGACCTTCTACCTGCTGCTGGACTGGGACGTGCTGGTGGGCAAGGTCAGGCGTCTGCTGCCGCGTCAGTGGGAGCCGACGGCCGTTCGGCTGGCCAAGGAGTGCGACGAGGTGCTGGCGGCCTTCCTGCGTGGCCAGTTGATCGTGATGCTGTGTCTCGGCGTCATCTATGCCATCGGACTGACGCTGCTGGGTGTTCGCTTTGGCCTGCTGATCGGGCTGCTCTCAGGGCTTGCCAGCATCGTGCCCTATCTGGGCGTGATCGTGGGGATCTCGGTGGCCGGTGTGGTGGCCTTCTTCCAGTTCGGCGACTGGCTGGTACTGCTGGGCGTGGGGCTGGTGTTCGGCTTCGGGCAACTGGTGGAAAGCACCCTGCTGCAGCCGAAGCTGCTGGGGGACAAGATTGGCCTGCATCCTGTCGCGGTCATCTTTGCGGTGCTGGCCGGCGGCCAGCTGTTCGGCTTCACCGGTGTGCTGCTGGCGCTGCCGGTGGCGGCCATGGTGATGGTCATCTTGCGCTACCTGCATGATACGTATAAGAATTCGTCGCTCTATGACGCGGAGCATGAATCCGACAAGGAGCCCTCCGCCGCCAACGAGGAGTCCTCATGAGTCGAGCCCCCGCGCAGTTGCCTCTGGGCGTCGGACTGCGCGACGACGCGACCTTCGACAACTACCATCCGGGTGCCAACGCCACCCTGGTGGAGTGCCTGAGTCATCAGTTCGATGACAACGGCGAGCCCTTTCTGTACCTGTGGGGGGGCGACGGCGTCGGTCGTAGCCACCTGTTGCAGGCGGCCTGCCACCAGGCCTCCGCGCGGGACCTGCGAACCCTCTATCTGCCACTGGAGGAGCTGGGCCACTTCCCGCCGTTGATGCTCGAGGATGTGGAGCGTCTCGACCTGGTGGCCATCGATGATCTGGATCGAGTGGTGGGGCGCAAGCGCTGGGAGGAGGCGCTGTTCCATGCCTTCAACCGGCTGCGAGACAGCGGCAAGCGATTGTTGATCGCCGCGGATCGCCCGCCCCGGCAACTCGATATCAAGTTGGCGGATCTGGCGTCGCGGCTGACCTGGGGCATGACCTTCCACCTCAGGCAGCTGTCCGACGAGGACCGCATGCAAGCGTTGAAGCTGCGTGCCCACCTGCGTGGCATGGAGTTGCCCGAGGAGGTGGCGCGCTACATCCTGCATCGTGGTGCACGCGAGCTCAGTGAGCTGTTTCGCTCGCTCGAGGTGCTGGACAACGCCTCGCTGTCGGCACAGCGCAAGTTGACCATCCCCTTCGTCAAGAAGGCACTGGACTGGTAGCGGTCTGGGCATCTCCAGGAAAGCTCTCCAGGAAAGCAAGACGGCGACCCATTTTGGGTCGCCGTCCTGTTGTCAGGGCCAGGTCGAATCGGTACGCGGTATCAGCGGCTGAGCTGAATCTCGCTGTGGCCACCATTTCTTAGCGTGACTTCCTTGATCACGATCTGGCGGCCGCCACTGGCCGGATCGACCACCGTGCCCGAAACGTAGAAGTCGCCGGGGGGCAGGTCGCGTAGCTGAAAGTAGCCGTTGGTGTCGGTTCGGGTGGTATGGGTGTATTCGCGGGCCCGTGGGTCGGCGCGTTCCACCGCCCGGCCGGCCAGCGCCTGGGCGGCCGCCTCGGCGGAGTACTTGGTGATCGGCGCGACCGATACCGTCTCGCCACCGCCGATGACCGGGCCTGCGGGGGTGTTCAGGGTGAGTCTGCCGGACAGCACGGCGCTGCCGCTCTTCGGCAGCTGGGCGTAGACGTCGGCGGGGAAGGGGATCTCCCTGGGGACCCTGGCCTGATCGGCGGTGGGCTGGTCGTCTCTCGGGCCCGGCTGTTCGATCGGGGTGTCGGGTTCGCCGATATCGATGACCTCCGGGGCGCGGGACGTGCCGGTGGTGCTGACGCTCTGACAGCCGGTGATCAGCAAGGCGAGGATGGCGATTACCGCCAGGCGGAATCGGCGTGACAACAGCGGGTAGGGTGCCTTCATGGCGCGGTCTCCTTGCAACGAATGTCGTTGGGCCCTGTGTGCTGTCAGCTTATGGAATCGGCGTCGGAATTGCCACGCGTGGCGTGTGCGTGACCGGACAGGCGTCTGCCCGAGCCAGTCATGATGACTTGGCGTTGGCGGTAGCCTTGGTGGGGGTGTCACAAGACAGCGCCTTGACGCTGGCTGTAGACGCAAAACGGCCCCCGATCGAAATCGGGGGCCGCTTGGTGAACGACCTGAGTCGTTCAGGCGTCTGCCGTAGCCAGATTACTTGGCGTTGGCGGTAGCCTTGGTGGCGGTGTCGGTAGCCTGCTTGACGTTCTCTTCGGCCAGCTTCTGGCTCTTGGAGACGAAGTCCTGCTGCAGGGCCACGACCTTCTCGGCGTCGCCTTTCAGGCGCTCGGTCAGGTCCTTGGCGACCTTCTGCTGGCCTTCCATGTAGGAGCGCAGACCTTCGACGTCCTTGACGGAAGTGAAGGCGCGAGCCTGGGCCAGACCGGTCTCGGTGTAGGCCTTGGCGGCTTCCAGCTGGGCGCTGGTCAGCTTCTCGGCGAAGTCGACGGTCAGGCTGGCGTAAGCGCGGGCCGGGCCGAAGAACAGGTTTTCGACTTGCTCGTTGTTGAACAGTGCTTTGGTATCGATAGTGCGCATCATGTGAACCTCCTGGGGTTTCGAACTACTTGTCGGCGATGACCGTGGGACCATTCCCAGTGGTCGATGCCGTTGCGTCGTCTGTTGCAGTGCACAATAGCAGAGGGTTTTGTGCATCGCAACATGGATTGGGTCGAGAATCGGGGGAAAAGGGGTTTGGATCCAAAGAATGCTTGAAACAGCGAAAAAACGACGAAAAGTCCGTTATCTAGCCTTCTCCGCCCTTTGATGGGATACCGGCGTGCAAGTTCACCGTGCCCCTGGATCACCTTCAGCCTAGTGTAGAGACATGACAGCGATGTGATCCCTGCAAGCCTTGCAAGCAGGAAGTCTCGCCACCATGGTATTCAAGAGAAAACGAAGGACCGTACCTTTAACCCTTTGCCTTTGACGATCAGGAGTGATCCATGACGCAGACCCGTATAGAACGCGACAGCATGGGGGAGCTCGAGGTTCCCGCCAATGCGCTCTATGGCGCCCAGACGCAGCGTGCGGTCAACAACTTCCCGGTGTCGGGCCAGCCGATGCCGTCGGCCTTTATCCACGCCATTGCTCGCATCAAGCGAGCGGCGGCGGTGGTCAACGGCGACCTGGGATTGCTGGACGACGATCGTCGTCGTGCCATCGTCGAGGCGGCAGACGCGATCATCGCGGGTCAGCACGATGATCAGTTTCCCATCGATGTGTTTCAGACCGGGTCCGGCACCTCGAGCAACATGAACGTCAACGAGGTGATCGCCCACCTGGCGAGCTCCGATGACTTGAGCGTCGGGCCCAACGACCACGTCAACATGGGACAGTCGAGCAACGACGTCATTCCCACCGCCCTGCACCTGTCGGCGGCGCTGGAAGTTACCGGTACGCTACGCCCGGCGCTCGAGCACCTCAGAGGTGTCATCGACGCCAGGGCAGAAGAGCTGGACGAGGTGGTCAAGACCGGTCGCACTCACCTGATGGATGCCATGCCGCTACGTCTTGGTCAGGAACTCGGTGGCTGGTCGAGCCAGGTGGGGCAGGCCATCGAGCGTCTCGACAGCGCCATGGTGCGGCTGTGTCGGCTGGCCCAGGGGGGGACTGCGGTCGGCACGGGTATCAATGCCCATCCCGAGTTTGCCGAGCGCATGGCCGCCGAGCTCTCCGCCCGCACCGGGCTCGCTCTGACGCCCAATGACAGCTTCTTTGCCAGCCTTGGTTCCCAGGACGCAGCGGTGGAGCTGTCGGGTCAGCTCAAGGGTCTGGCGTGTGTGGTGATGAAGATCGCCAATGATCTGCGCTGGATGAACTCCGGCCCGCTGGCGGGGCTTGGTGAGATCGAGCTTGAAGCCTTGCAGCCGGGCAGTTCGATCATGCCGGGCAAGGTCAATCCTGTGATACCCGAATCCGCCGCCCAGGCCGCCGCTCAGGTGATCGGTCTGGACACCGCCGTGACCGTCGCCGGACAGAGCGGCAACTTCCAGCTCAACGTGATGCTGCCACTGGTGGCAAGCAACCTGCTGACGTCGATCACCCTGATGAGCCAGACATCGCGGCTGCTGGCGGACAAGGCGATCGCCACCTTCAAGGTGCGCGAGGACAACCTGAGTGAGCCACTGGCGCGCAATCCCATCCTGGTGACGGCATTGAACTCGGTGATCGGCTATAACGCCGCGGCGGCCATCGCCAAGAAGGCCTACCAGGCCGGCCGGCCGATCATCGACGTGGCCGAGGAGGAGACCGACCTCGGACGCGATGAGCTCGAACGCCTGCTGGATCCCGCCTCCCTGACTCGTGGCGGTATTCCCGAATAGAGGTGACGAGGGCGCGGCCGACATGGCGCCTCTTGGAATAGCGCCTCTTGGAATAGTGCCCTTGGAATAGCGCCCCTTGAAGAAGAAGAGCCTTGCCACGACGGCAAGGCTCTTCTTTTCTACTGCTACCCGTCTTTTCTATTGCTGCGAGTCCATCGCCACACTTGTTACCACTACATGGACATCGCCTGGAAGGCGGGAACTCAACTCGACTGATCGCGCTCCCTGGCTTCCTCGACGGTTTCACGGGCGTCGTGATGCTCTTCGTTGTCGGCGTCCGGGGTGTCGTGCTCGTCGGCTCTGGAGGGGCGATAACAGACGGTGGCAAGGATCGGGAAATGGTCTGAGCCAAAGGCCCGCAGCCGATCCATCTTGGCAAGGGTGAAGTGCTCGCTGACGAAGACATGGTCCAGCGGCCAGCGCAGGAACGGATAGCCGGCGTGGAAGCTCGAGAACATGCCGCGGCCGCGCCGCAGGTCCAGCATGCCGCTGACGCGGCAGAACAGGCGCGTGCTGCGTGACCAGGCAACGTCGTTGAGGTCGCCGGCGACCAGCGTCGGTACCGGGTTCTGGTGGATCTCTTCGGCGACCAGCGAAAGCTCCGCGTCCCGCCACAGCGATTCCTCGCTCTCGCTCGGTGCCGGTGGCCTGGGGTGAAGGGCGCGAAAGCGGATGTGATCTCCGCTTTCGAGTTCCACCTCACAGTGGATCGAGGGGATGTCATCCTGGATCAGCCACTTGACCTCGGGGTCGATCAGCGGGCGACGGGAATACAGGTGCATGCCGTAGAGGTTGTCCAGCGGGACCCGCACGGCGTAGGGGTAGCCGTCTGCCAGGCCGGCATCGAGCTTGTCGCCCCACCATTGGTCGGATTCCAGCGTCAGCACCATGTCCGGGTCGCGCTCGGCGATGATCTCCAGCAGGTCGTCGCTGCGCCGGTTCGGCGTGAGTACATTGGCGATCAAGAGCGTCAGGCAACGCTCCGGGGCGTCGCCCTTGGCGGCCATGACCTGCACCGGCCACAGCGGTGTCCAGGGCAGTACATAGAAAGCCTGGATGGCGAAGACGACCAGGCCGGCCGTGGCAATCCAGAGTGTCAGGGAGTCGCTCGCCAGCGGGCTTGCCAAAGCACAGAACAACCCGATGAGTCCGATCTGGACACGGGGGAACTCACAGGCCCTGAGCCACCACCAGTGGGACGGAATCCTGGCGATCAGGGTAGCGCCGGCGACGATGGTCACCACCGCGATCAGAAGGGTATCGATGACAAGTGAGAGCATGCAGGGGTCCCTTTTCGGTCCGGCGCACCGGCTCGGCGCAACAATGATGATGACGAGCCTAACGGTCCTCGGCCTTTAACGATAGAGCCAAGGAGCGCCGTTGAGGACCTCAGGCCCGTTCGCGCGATGTCGGTGTGGCACTCGCAAAGTATTCCTCGAGCCGTTCTTGGGCCTCGTCGCCGAACAGGATTCGGGCGGCCTCATCGAGGCCAGGTGACCCGTGCAGGGTCTGAGTGTCCACCACCAGGGCGATCTTGGAGCGGCGGCGCAGGAAGTCCTCGAGTCGTGTGATCATCTCTCGCCGGGCGGCGTGCTCGAGCTCGCAGCGCAGGTATTCGGTACCCTCGATCAACAGCTCTCCCTGTCGCGGGTCCTGGCGGATCTGCTCCAGCATGTCGAAGGCGTTGAGGCCGTAGCGACGCCACAGACGCTTGCTCAGAGGTTCACTGGACGAGGAGGGGGTGCGCTCATCGAGGTCCAGCAGGCTTGCCTGGTGCAGGAATTCTCGCCTGTCCGTGTCGGAAGGTTCGCCGTACCAGCGGGCGCGCGGCTGTGGCAGCTCAAGGCCTAATCGTTGCACCTCTCTGACGATCTCCTCGCCGACGTTGAGGCAGTCGGTGAGCTTGCCGCCAAAGATGCTGATATGGCGCTCATTGGTGTTGATGTCGATGGCATGCTTGCGCGACATCTGGAGAAAGTCGCGGCCATTGCCGGCGTTGGCCTTGACCGCTAGCGGGCGCACGCCGCAGCGAGTGGCGATGATGTCCGAACGGTCGAGCGGGCGCTTCAGACTCAGTCGCTTGTTGATGTTGTCCAGCACAAAGTCGATGTCGGCGTCGCTGATCGCGACCTCCGGGCGCTCTTCCTTGGTGTCGGTGGTGCCAATGCAGGTGCGCGGCCCCATGGGAATGGCGAAGAACAGCCGCCCGTCGTCGGCAAAGAAGGCCAGCACCCGCTGGCGCTCCGACAGCCGTGGCACGATAAGGTGGATGCCCTTGGAATAGGCGTGGTGGTGATCGGTGGTCTGTCGGCTCAAGGCGTTATGGTCGTCCACCCAGGGGCCGGTGGCATTGATGATGATTCCGGCGCGCAGGCTGAAGGTCTCGCCGCTCTGGTTGTCCCGGGCGTCAACGACCCAGCCGTTGTCGCTGCGTCGTGCACCCCGCGACTCGACGTAGTTGGCCGCCGCCGCGCCGTAGTCCAGCGCCGAGCGTACGAAGCTGTAGACGAAGCGGGCATCGTTGTCATGCAGGTAGGCGTCGGAGTACTCGAAGCCACCGATCGCCGCACGCGTATCGACCAGTGGCTCGCGTCGGTTGATGCCTTTTGGCGTCAAGTAGCGCGGCAGTCGGGTGAAGGCGTTGCCCATCAGCCAGTACAGCCAGGTGCCCGCCCAGAGCATGCGAGGGTGATAGCGAAAGCCCCTGTCGATGGTGGTCAGAAAGCGAATTTCCTGGACCGTCGACGGAAAGCTCCTGATCAGGTGGTTGCGGCTCTTGCATAGCTTGCGCACCAGCGAAAAGTCATAGCTTTCCATGTACTTGATGCCGCCCCACACCAGATTGGACGAGTGCTGACTGGTCTCGCCGGCGAAGTCGCCACGGTCGATCAAGGCCACCCGGGCGCCCTTGCCGGCCAGCGCGGCGGCGCTGGCGGCGCCGTTGATGCCGGCGCCGATGATCAGTACATCGAAGTGCTCCTCCTTCAGGCGCTGAAGGTTGGCGTCACGTAGTTGCATGCATGTCCCCCGCGGTTCCTGAAGGAGTCGGGACGCAAGGCCCCGGTGTGGTCAGTCTTCGTCGCGCTCCCAGTTCATGGTCCGTCGCACGGCCTTTTTCCATCCCTTGTAGCGTCGTTCCCGTTCGGCGTCTTCCATGGCAGGCGTAAAGGTGCGTTCGATGTCGCCCCGGGTGGCGAGCTCCGGCAGGTTCCACATGCCCACCGCGATCCCCGCCAGGTAGGCCGCCCCCAGGGCGGTGCTCTCGATGACCCTGGGGCGTTCGACGTCGACCGCCAGCATGTCAGCCTGGAATTGCATCATGATGTTATTGGCGACGGCGCCGCCGTCGACCCGCAGGGCCTTGAGGGTGATCCCCGAGTCCTTCTGCATGGCGTCGATGATGTCTCGCGTCTGATAGGCCAGGGCGTCCAGGGTGGCGCGGGTGATATGCTCCTTGCCGGAGCCTCGGGTCAGGCCGAAGATCGCTCCACGGGCGTACATGTCCCAGTAAGGAGCGCCGAGGCCGGCGAAGGCGGGGACCACGTAGACACCACCGGCATCCTCGACCTTGCTGGCGTAGTATTCGGAGTCTTCCGCCGAGTCGATCATCTTGAGTTCGTCGCGCAGCCACTGCACCGCCGCGCCGGCGATGAAGATCGATCCTTCCAGCGCATAAGTGACCTTGCCGTCGAGCCCCCAGGCGATGGTGGTCAGCAGGCCCGAGGTCGAAGGCACCGGGGTCTCGCCGGTATTCATCAGCAGAAAACAGCCGGTACCGTAGGTGTTCTTGACCATGCCCTTGTCGAAGCAGGCCTGGCCGAACAGGGCGGCTTGCTGGTCACCGGCGATACCGGCGATGGGGATCTGGGCGCCACCGAACATTTCCTTGGCGGTGGTACCGTAGACCTCGCTGGATGGCCTGACCTCGGGCAGCATCGCCCGGGGAATATCGAGGGCCTCGAGCAGTCGGTCGTCCCAGTCGAGCCGCTTGATGTCGAACAGCATGGTGCGCGAGGCGTTGGAGACATCGGTCAGGTGGCGTTCGCCGCGGGTCAGGTTCCACACCAGCCAGCTGTCCATGGTGCCAAACAGCAGATCGCCGGCCTCCGCGCGCTGTTGGGCACCGTCCACCTGGTCGAGGATCCAGCGAATCTTGGTGGCGGAGAAGTAGGCGTCGACCACCAGGCCGGTGGTGTCGCGGATATGGGCTTCCAGCCCCTGGGCCTTGAGCTCGTCGCATAGCGGTGCGGTGCGTCGATCCTGCCAGACGATGGCGTTGTGGATCGGTTTGCCGGTGTGCCGGTCCCAGATCAGGGTGGTCTCGCGCTGGTTGGTGATGCCGATGGCGGCTACCTGGGACGGCTTGACGCCCTGGGTTTCCAGCACTTCTCGTGCGACTCCCATCTGGCTGCCCCAGATCTCCATGGCATCGTGTTCCACCTGGCCTGGCTTGGGGTAGTGCTGGGTGAATTCCTTCTGCGCGATGCCGACGATGCGGGTGTCCTGGTCGAACAGGATGGCCCGGCAGCTGGTGGTGCCCTGATCAAAGGCGAGAATATAGCGTGTTGGCATGTTCCGGTGTCCTGACGGTTGTTGTGGTCGAGCGATACCTTCACCTTCGGTGAGCAGACGGTTTCCGTCTAGTGCTGCCGGCAGGGACATGGCCAGATGCAGCGACGTCGGGTGCCCCTATGCAACGTCGCCGCCGCGGGTGATCAATGGTCGTACGAGGCCACAACAAGTTCGTTATCGAAAATAAAGGTAGCGTTGAGGTCGTGAACGAACAACCAGAGCGCGAAAGTTTTCGCTAGCACTTTGGTCGTGGCGTCTGGAGAGCAGGCGAAGAACGTTGCCTCGGCTGGGTTGGTGCGCCAAGGCGTCCACGGGACCGAAGAGGAGTCGGGAGGGCCTGGCGTTTTCGCAAGATGACACAGAGCGGCTGGGGCAGGCCAGATGAAGGATCAGGCCAGATACAGGATCAGGCCAGGTGCAGGGCGACCCCGTGGTCCTGCAGTAGCCGTGCGATGGCCTCCGGTGGCTCGCGATCGGTGAACAGGGCGTCGAGTTGGGATACGTTGCCCTGGCGCACCACCGGGTTGCGGTGAAACTTGGAGTAATCGGCGGCGAGAAACACCTGACGTGAGTTCTCGATAATCGCCTGAGCGACGCGGACTTCCTGATAGTCGAACTCGAGCAGGGAGCCGTCCTGATCGATGCCGCTGATCCCGATCAGCCCAATGTCCACCTTGAACTGATGGATGAAGTCGATGGTCGCCTCGCCGATGATCCCGCCGTCACGGGGTCTGACCTGGCCGCCGGCGACGATCACCTTGAAGTCTTCCTTGTGATGCAGGATGGACGCCACGTTGAGGTTGTTGGTGATGATCTCCAGGCCCTGATGCTCAAGCAGTGCCTCGGCCACCAGTTCATTGCTGGTGCCGATATTGATGAACAGCGAGGCGTGGTGGGGCACCTGGCGCGCCACGGCATCGGCGATGCGTCGTTTGGCGTCGAGGTTGAGCGTCTTGCGGGTGGCGTAGGCGGTATTGACGGTGCTCGACTCGAGGCCCGCGCCACCGTGGACTCGGCGCAACCGGCCTTCGCTTGCGAGTGTGTTGAGGTCGCGGCGGATGGTCTGAGGGGTCACCGCGAAGTGATCGGTCAACTGCTCGATGCTGGCGTATCCCTGGCGACTGACCAGTGCAATGATGGCGTCCTGACGCTGCTGCTGGTTCATCCCGATTGCCCTTGTGCTTGGAAGACCTTGAAAGATGGAAAGCCCTTGTGCCTGAAAGGCCCCTGACTGACGGAAGGCCTCGATAGAAGAAAAGCCTTTGTGCCTGAAAGGCCCCTGACAGACGGAAGGCCTCGATAGAAGAAAAGCCCTTGTGCCTGAAAGGCCCCTGATAGACGGAAGGCCTCGATAGATGGAAAGCCCTTGTGCATCGATGGCCCTGGAACAGGCAGGCCCTGGTGCATGGAACGTCCTGGTACATTGCCGGCGAGGACGTCGCTTTGGGGACGCCGATGAGGCTGTCGTGGATCTCGCTTCACCAGACGCATTCCCGATGATCGTAAACGAACGCGACCGGATTTGGCGATGGTGGAATCGCGCTGCGGTGAAGGCGTTCGAGACGCCGCACGGGCCCCTCGAAGGAAAAAATCATTCGGTGAACTCAAGGGCTTGCAAAATTCTGCCGAAGGCGTAGAATTCGCATCCGTTGTCAGCAGCGAGGGTGGTGACTCCCTCGTTTCGGCAGCCGTGTAGGACCATAGCTCAGTTGGTTAGAGCGCCACGTTGACATCGTGGAGGTCGGCGGTTCAAATCCGCCTGGTCCTACCAGCTAGATCGCACATCGAGTGATGCAGGACCATAGCTCAGTTGGTTAGAGCGCCACGTTGACATCGTGGAGGTCGGCGGTTCAAATCCGCCTGGTCCTACCAGCACTACCTCGCAGTGCCATTGCAAGGCGTATTGCGACGTGCCATCTCGCTTTCCTGCTTCAGGACCATAGCTCAGTTGGTTAGAGCGCCACGTTGACATCGTGGAGGTCGGCGGTTCAAATCCGCCTGGTCCTACCAGATTACAGACAAAAGCCCCGCGGCCTCGCCTCGGGGCTTTTGTCGTTTCTAGGGTCGTCGCCGTCGCCGGTGTTTGGCAACTGCTGCCATCGCCTGATCAACGCAGTGGCCAAACCGCGGGTGGGCATTGAAGTGAGTGCGCCGCCTCTGGGGCGGCGCGATTCATCCGTTCGGACGGTTCAGGCGTCGCCGAGCCCGCTCAAGCGGCGGAAGGTGGCCACCAGGCGCTCGATGCCGGCCTGGTCGTCTTCGCTGAAGCGCCCCTGGTCGGGGCTGTCCAGGTCGAGCACGCCCCATAGTTCACCGTCCTTGTCGAGCACCGGCACCACCAGCTCGGAGCGCGAGGCGCTGTCGCAGGCGATATGGTCCGCGACCGCGTGGACGTCGTCGACGCGTTGGGTCTGGCGGCTGCGGGCGGCGGCGCCACAGACACCCTTGTCGAAGGGGATCGGATGGCAGGCTGGCTTGCCCTGAAAGGGGCCCAGGGACAGCATGCGCGGCTGGCGCTGCAGATAGAAGCCGACCCAGTTGAGGCGCGGGACTTCCTGCATGATGAAGGCCGAGGTCTGGGCGGCGTTGGTCAGCCAGTCGCCGGAGTCGAGCAGGGCGGTGAGCTGGCGGTCGAGAAGATCGTAGGAAGACATGTCGAGTGTGGCAGAGTCCGCGGGTGAAAACGGCGAGGCCGGCCCTGGGGCCGGCCTCGAGAGGGAGCGCGCGTCAGGCTTACTTCCAGCCAGGAACGGCGGCGCCCTTGAACAGCTCTTCTGCCTTGGCGGCGACTTCGTCGCTCTGGTAGGCGTCGACCAGTTGCTGGATCTCCTCGCGATCCTCGTCGCCACCGCGCACGGCGATGATGTTGACGTAGGGCGACTCGGGGCCTTCCTTGACCAGGGCGTCGTCCAGGGTCAGGCCGGCCGGCTGGGCGAAGGTATTGTTGATGAAGGCCATATCCACGTCGGGCAATACGCGCGGCAGCTGGGCCGCCTCGATCTCGCGGAAGTCGAAGTCGTGGGGGTTTTCCACGATATTCAGCGGCGTGGCTTCCAGGTTTTCGGGGTCGTCCAGAGTGATCAGGCCCTCGTTGTGGAGCAGGATCAGTGAGCGGCCTTCGTTGGACGGGTCGTTGGGCAGCGCGATGGTGGCGCCCTCGGGCAGGTCCTCGATGCTCTCGTACTTCTCGGAGTAGGCGCCGATCGGGTAGACGAAGGTGCGCCCGGCGATGGCGAAGTCGTAGCCGCGGTCGTTGACCATGGCGTTCATGTAGGGCTCGTGCTGGTAGGCGTTGGCGTCGAGGCTGCCGTCGGCCAGGGCGGCGTTGGGCGTCACGTAGTCGGTGAACTCGATGATCTCGATTTCCAGACCATAGCGCTCCTCGGCCAGATCGGCGGCGACCTGCATGACGTCGGTCTCGGGGCCGGCGACGGTGCCCACCTTCAGGCTGTGCTCATCGGCGTTGGCCTGGCTGATCGCCAGTGACAGGGTGGAAAGCGCCAGGGCGCCCAGCAGTGTCTTGCGCATCTTCAGTGTCTCCCGAAACGGTGTGTGACGTGTGTGGCGATGTTAATGGAATAACACGTCTTTCGCTAATGCAATTTGGTTATTAAGGTCATGCAGGGTGCATGTCACTTGTGGTCACTCTTGCGCACCAGATAGTCGCCCAGGCTCTGGAAGGCTTGAACCATGACCACCAGGATGGCAACGGTGATCAGCATGATGGTCGGATTGAAGCGGTTGTAACCGTAGCGAATGCCCAGGTCGCCAAGACCACCTCCGCCCACGGCGCCGGCCATGGCCGAGTAGCTGACCAGGGTCACCGCGGTGACGGTCAGGGCGGTGAAGATGCCCCCGCGGGCCTCCGGCAGCAGTACCTTGGTGATGATCTGCCAAGGGGTGGCACCCATGGACTGGGCGGCTTCCACCAGCCCGGGAGAAATCTCGTTCAGTGCGCCCTCGACCAGGCGTGCGATAAACGGAATCGCGGCGATGGTCAGCGGCACGGCGGCAGCGTTGGTGCCGATGGACGACCCCACCAGCATGCGCGTGAACGGAATGATCGCCACCATCAGGATGATGAAGGGGATCGAGCGGCCGATGTTGGTGATGATGCCGAGGACCGACTGCAACACCGGCTGGGCCAGGATCTGGCCCGGGCGAGTGACATAAAGAAGCACGCCCAGAGGGATGCCGACCAGGGCCGCGATCACACCGGACACCGCCACCATATAGAGAGTGTCGAGGGTGGCTTCGAGGATGAGGTTAAACATCGCGCTGGACATGGCCAAGCACCTCCACTGTCAGGTCGTGAGATTGCAGGTAGGCGAGGGCGCGCCGGGTGTCCTCGGCGTCCCCCATCAGTTCGGCGATCATCAGGCCCAGGGTTCGCTCCTGGATGGACTCGACCTTGGCCTGCAGAATGCTGACGTCCACGCCGCACTCCCGCGCCAGCCGCGAGATCAGGGGAGTGGACACGGCGTCGCCGGAAAACGCCAGGCGTACCACCGGATGCGAATTCGGCCCGGGTGTCTGCTCGAGGCGGTCGATCAGCTCCCTGGGCGGTTCGAGTTCGAGGAATTCGTTGAGGAAGTCGCGGCCGAGCTGAGTGCGCGGGGCGGTGAAGAAGTCACCGACATCGGCTTCCTCGACCAGCCTGCCACCGGAGATCAGGCTGACGCGATGGCAGATCGACTTGACCACCTCCATCTCGTGGGTGATCAGCAGAATGGTCAACCCGAGCTTCTGGTTGATGTCCTTGAGCAGTTCGAGGATCGAGGCGGTGGTGTGGGGGTCCAGCGCCGAGGTGGCCTCGTCGCACAGCAGTACCTGAGGACGGCTGGCCAGGGCGCGGGCGATGGCCACGCGCTGCTTCTGACCGCCCGACAGCTGTGCCGGATACTGCTGGGCCTTGTCGGCCAGGCCGACCAGCTCCAGCAGAGGCGTGACGCGCTTGGTGATCTCGTCGCGCTTGACGCCCATCAGTTCCAGCGGCAGGGCGACGTTGGCGAATACCGTGCGCGAGGTCAGCAGGTTGAAGTGCTGGAAGATCATGCCGATACGGTGGCGCGCCTGATTGAGGGCGGGGCCGGAGAGGCTGGTCAACGTCTGGCCATCCACCTCCACGGTGCCGGAGGTAGGCCGCTCGAGCAGGTTGACGCAGCGAATCAGCGTCGACTTGCCGGCGCCGGACAGGCCGATGACGCCGTGAATCTGCCCCTGGGGTACGTGCAGGTCGACGTCGGCTAGCGCCTTGACGGCGCGTGAGCCGGCACCAAAGGTCTTGGAAAGGTTGGTCAGTCGTATCATCTCAGCTACCGGGTGGGCACCGAGGGACCTGGGCGGGCAAGAGAACGGCAATGGGCAGGCAAAAAAAAGGCCACCCTGACGGGTGGCCATCAACGCTGGACACACCCTTTTAGCTGCACTTCATGCACCGACGCCTTGTGAGCGTCGCGGCACGGGCGCCCGCAATCCGGGTACAAATCGGCGCCTAAAAATGTAGCGGGCAAGGATAGGGCGAGCGAAGGACCCTGTCAATCGTTTACGCATAGCCGCTGGCAAGGTCTTTCGGGGTAGGCGCCACGTCGTAGTGGATCCGCCCGCCGGACGCCGTGACTGGCGATAGGTTTTCTGAACAACAGCGCAAGCGTGGACCTTTGGAGGCGCGGCTTCTAGACTGGGCCGGTTCGGGGAAGGCCCCGTGATGGCAAGGAGACAAAGATGTTCACCGGTATCGTTCAGGGCACCGCCGAGGTGGTCGAGATCAAGGAAGCGGAGGCCTTTCGCAGCCATCTGGTGCGGTTGCCGCGTCACCTGTGTGAAGGCTTGGAGCTGGGCGCATCGGTGGCCCACAACGGGGTCTGTCTGACCGTCACCGATATCGATGGGGATCTGGTCAGCTTCGACCTGATGCGCGAAACCCTGCGGGTCACCAATCTCGGCGGTCTGAGCGTCGGTGATCGCGTCAACGTCGAGCGGGCGGCGCGCTTCGGTGACGAGATCGGCGGGCACGCCATGTCCGGTCACGTCATGGGGCAGGCGGAGCTGGTGGAGCTCGACGAGGCACCCAACAACCGTCGCCTGTGGTTCCTGTTGCCGCAAGGGCTCGAGCGCTTTGTCTTTGCCAAGGGCTACATCGGCGTGGACGGCATCAGCCTGACCATTGGTGAGTTGCGCAACGATACCCGGGGGCCGGCCTTTTGCGTCGACCTGATCCCCGAAACGCTGGCCCGTACCACACTGGCCGACCGTCGCCCGGGAGACAGGGTCAATCTCGAGATCGATCCCCAGACCCAGGCCATCGTCGAGACGGTAGAGCGGGTCATGGCGGCCAGGGGCTGAGCGTCGACAAGTACCTTTGCAGCCAAGTGCTGTAGCTTTGTGCCGCAGCGCCCGGACGGGCGTCGGCGGTGGTCTCCCTCGCTTGAGAAGCTGCTAACTTAACCGGATGTAACATTCCTTTAAGTGCACCGACCGTGATCAGCGAGGGACTACCATGAAAATGACAGCCAAGGCATTGGCGACAGGCGTGTGCGCCGCAGCGGCGTTGGGAATTGCCACGGCTGCCGTGGCCCAGGATCTGTCTCCCTGGGTGGACAGCGAGGGCACCATCTCCTTGCCGGACAACTTCCGCACCGAGATGGCGCATCTGGGCTCCTGGTTCGTGCCCGAAGGGGACGCCAGTGGCTTCCATAACGTCTATACCGAGCCCGAGAGCGTCGCGTCCTTCCGCGAGAACGGGGTCTTCCCCGACGGCGCCGTGCTGGTCAAGGAGTTGCGGGCACACAGCACCGGCGACTACACCACCGGCGCCGGGGTGAGCTACGAGAACGAGACCATCAAGCAGTGGTTCGTGATGGTCAAGGACTCCACCGACCGCTTTGCCGACAGCAATGGCAGTTGGGGCGATGGCTGGGGTTGGGCGCTGTTCAAGACCGATGATCCTTCCACCAACGTTTCAGCCGACTACAAGGCCGACTGTCTTGGCTGTCATGTCCCGGCCCAGGACAAGGACTGGATCTATACCGAAGCCTATCCGATTCTGGTAGAGTAGCGCGCCTTCGAGAGTCGCCGACATCGGGCGCGGTACGGCGGACTCGCCGTACCGCGCCCGATGTGCGTTTGGCCCCGGCCGATCGTCGAGGGCTGGGATGCCGC
The DNA here is from genome assembly GCF_040070555.1 of Halomonas sp. H10-59. NCBI lineage: Bacteria > Pseudomonadati > Pseudomonadota > Gammaproteobacteria > Oceanospirillales > Halomonadaceae > Halomonas > Halomonas sp. H10-59. The sequence goes on along the minus strand of NZ_CP098828.1, from coordinate 2,637,985 downwards.
TTTATGGGGCGGGCAGCCTTGCTTGACGTGGTGGCGCTGGAGGTCGCGCGGACGACCCTGCGTGCTCCCTGTGCGTTGGCCAGGTTGTGCAGGATCGTCGTGATTCCCTGGACGGCCTGCTATATGGTGTCACTAGTCGCAGGGTGGCAGGGCGCGTTCGGCGAACTCTCGTCCTGGACACTCCCCTATTGACTCCACGTGCAGGACCCAGCGCATGTCCAACCAGCAGCCTGAACCGAGCTCCGGCAAGAGCCCGCTCGATCGCTTCTTCAAGCTCAGTGAGCACCGCACCACCGTCAAGACGGAGGTGATCGCCGGGATCACCACCTTCCTGACCATGGCGTACATCATCTTTGTCAACCCGAGCATCCTGTCCGAGGCGGGCATGGACTACGGGGCGGTCTTCGTGGCGACCTGTGTCGCCGCCGCGGTGGGCTGTCTGGTAATGGGGCTGTGGGCCAACTATCCCATCGCTCTGGCGCCAGGCATGGGTCTGAACGCCTTCTTTACCTACGGTGTGGTGCTGGGCATGGGCTACACCTGGGAGGCAGCGCTGGGAGCGGTCTTCCTGTCCGGTGTTACCTTCTTTCTGCTCAGCATCTTTCGCATCCGCGAGTGGATCATCAACTCGATTCCGATCACCTTGAGACTCGGCATCGCGGCGGGTATCGGTCTGTTTCTGGCCATGGTGGCGATGAAGAATGCCGGCATCATCGTCGACAACCCGGCCACCCTGGTGTCGGTGGGCGATCTGTCCGAGCCGGCCCCGCTGTACGCCCTGGCCGGGTTCTTCGTGATTACCGCGCTGGCCCATCTGCGCGTCACCGGGGCGGTGATGATTGGCATTCTGGGGGTGACCCTGGTGGCCATGCTGCTGGGCCACAATGAATTCAGCGGTGTGGTGTCGATGCCGCCGTCGATCGCGCCGACCTTGATGTCCATGGACCTGGCCGGTGCCTTCGATGTGGCCATGATCAGCGTGGTCTTTGCCTTCCTGTTCGTCGATCTGTTCGACACCTCCGGTACCCTGGTGGGCGTTGCCCATCGCGGTGGCCTGCTCGACAAGGACGGCAAGCTGCCGCGCCTGGGCCGTGCGTTGATGGCGGACTCCACCGCCTCCATGGCCGGTGCTGCCCTCGGCACCTCGACCACCACCAGCTATGTGGAAAGCACCGCCGGCATCGCCGCCGGTGGGCGTACCGGTCTGACCGCCGTGGTGGTCGCGGTACTGTTTCTGGCCAGCCTTTTCTTCGCTCCGCTGGCGGGCTCCATTCCGGCCTATGCCACCGCGGGGGCGCTCCTGTACGTGGCGTCGCTGATGGCGGGAAGCCTTGCCCATGCCGACTGGGACGACGCCACCGAGGCGGCGCCGGTATTGATCGCCGCCCTGGCCATGCCGCTGACCTTCTCCATCGCCGAAGGTATCGCCTTCGGCTTCGTCAGCTACGTGGCGATCAAGGCCCTGTCCGGTCGCTTCAAGGACCTGAACGCCGCCGTGGTGATCCTCGGTGTGCTGTTCGCGATCAAGATGATCTACCTCGATTGAGCCCATCGGGCTGACCGGGGCTGGCTGGCCAGGACCGGCTGAGCCGGCAGGTTGGCCAGCCCCGCCGTGCGGCGCCGAGACAAGGCGCCGCATGTGTCATGCATTCTTCTTTCGACCCCTAGCGAGAACCGCCATGAGTATCTACGGCGACTACATCAAGTCCGTCATTCGCACCGTTCCCGACTGGCCCCAGCCGGGTGTCAACTTTCGTGACATCACCCCGCTGCTGCAGAACAGTGCGGCCTTTCGCAAGCTGATCGACAGCTTCGTGCACCGCTATCAGGAGATGGATCTGGACGCCATCGCCGCCATCGACGCCCGCGGTTTCATCGTCGGCGCGCCGGTGGCCTACGAGCTGGGCTGCAGTTTTGTGCCGGTACGCAAGAAGGGCAAACTGCCGTTCAAGACCATCAGTCAGACCTACACCCTGGAATACGGCCAGGCCGAGGTAGAGCTGCACTCCGATGCCTTCCGTGATGGCGACCGTATCCTGGTGGTGGACGACCTGATTGCCACCGGTGGCACCATGCTGGCCGCGGCCGAACTGATCAGCCGCAGCGGGGGACATGTGGTGGAGACGTCTGCCATCGTCGATCTGCCGGATCTTGGCGGCTCCCAGAGAATCCGTGACGCTGGCCACAGCGTGTTCGCCGTGTGTTCCTTCACCGAGGACGAGTGACCCATGAGCAGTCAACGCTACCATCGCCATTTCGTGGTGTCCTGGGACCAGCTTCATCGCGACGTGCGCGAGCTGTGTCATCGCCTGATCGAGCGCGATACCAAGGGCATCATTGCGATCACCCGGGGCGGGCTGATTCCCGCCGCGCTGATCGCTCGGGAGCTCAATGTTCGCCTGATCGACACCGTCTGCATCAAGAGCTACGACCATATGGAGCAGGACAGCCTCGAGGTGCTCAAGGGCGTGGATCACGACGGCGAAGGATGGCTGCTGGTCGATGATCTGGTGGACACCGGCAAGACCGCGCGCAAGGTGCGCGAGATGCTGCCCAAGGCGCACTTTGTGACCATCTACGCCAAGCCCGAGGGTCGTCCGCTGGTGGATCAGTACCTCACCGAGGTCGCCCAGGACTGCTGGATCCAGTTCCCCTGGGACATGGGCGTGGCCTACGTCGAGCCCCTGGCGGACCAGCGGCGGTGAGCGACATGGTTCAGGTATTGCCCGACAGCTGGGAGCGCTGGCTCGGAGCTGAGTTCCAGGCGCCCTACATGCAGCAGCTCAAGGCGTTTCTGGCGGCAGAGAAGGCCGCCAGGAAGACCATCTATCCGCACTCGTCGGACTGGTTTCGGGCCTTCGAGCTGACGCCGCTGGACGAGGTACGAGTGGTGATCCTGGGGCAAGATCCCTACCACGGTCCTGGCCAGGCTCATGGGTTGTGCTTTTCGGTGCGCGAGGGCATCAAGCCGCCGCCGTCACTGGTCAATATCTACAAGGAGCTGGCCCAGGACCTGGGGGTGACGCCGGTCAACCACGGCCACCTCGAGGCCTGGGCGCGCCAGGGGGTGTTGCTGCTCAACACCTCCTTGACGGTGGAGGAGGGCAACGCCGGCTCCCACCGGGGCAAGGGATGGGAGACCTTCACCGACCGCGCCATCGAGACCGTCAACGCCGAGGCGCCGCCCTGTGTCTTTCTGCTGTGGGGCAGCCACGCCCGCCAGAAGAAGGCGCTGGTGGATCAGGAGCGTCATCTGGTGCTGGAGTCGCCGCACCCGTCGCCGTTGTCGGCCCACCGCGGCTTTTTCGGCAATCATCATTTCTCTCGGGCCAATGCCTTTCTCGCCGAGCACGGGCGGTCCCCGGTAGATTGGCAGCTCCCGCCGACTCCCTGAACGTGTTGGGCGGACGGCGTGGTCGTCCGCCGGCTTTCGGTGCACGCAGCGGGTTAACCTGACGCGGCGTTGCAGGTAGAATGGCGCGCAATTTGTCGCCCGCGTCCATGCGACGAAGGTCGTCCAAGCACCACCTCCCGTTATCAAAGAGGACTCGCCAATGAGCGTCCATGCCATCGATCACCCCCTGGTCCAGCACAAACTCGGTCTGATGCGTGAAGCCGGCATCAGCACCAAGAGCTTCCGTGAACTGGCCGGCGAGGTGGCAAAACTGCTCACCTACGAGGCGACCCAGGACCTGGAGTTGCAGGACTATGACATCGATGGCTGGAGTGGCGAGACCATCACCGTCAAGCAGCTCAAGGGCAAGAAGGTCACCATCGTACCGATCCTGCGAGCGGGACTTGGCATGCTGGAAGGTGTCACCGACCTGATTCCCAGTGCACGGGTCAGCGTGGTCGGTCTCTACCGCGATGAAGAGACCCTCGAGCCAGTGCCCTATTTCTCCAAGTTCGCCAACGACCTGGACGAGCGCATGGCGGTGGTCATCGATCCGATGCTGGCCACCGGAGGTTCCATGGTGGCCACCCTGGACATGCTGCGCGACCGTGGCTGCCAGTTGATGCGAGTGATCGTGCTGGTGGCGGCGCCCGAAGGCATCCGCCGCGTTCAGGAAGCCTACCCGGATATCGAGATCTACACCGCCTCGGTGGACGAGCGCCTCGACGAAAACGGTTATATCGTGCCGGGACTGGGCGACGCCGGGGACAAGATCTTCGGTACCCGCTAAGCACGCGATATCCCGCCAATGCCACGGCCAGACTATCCTGCGGTGGCATTTTACCCAGTGGTTTCATGCCTATGATCGAAAGCAGACATTTCAGGTGAAATGTCTGCTTTGCTGTGTCCGCAAGTCAGTTGGGCGGGAACGCAGTAAAGCCATTGTCCGTCTGGACAGACGCCGCGCTCTCGTTGTGGCTGTCGGTGGTTGATTCAAGAATCAAGGAGGCATGGATGAAGTTGTTGCGTGTGGCAGCTAGTGCTGCAGTAATTCTGAGTCTGGCGGCAAGCGTTCAAGCTGGGGTGATACGCCCCGACTGCGATGCTGAAAAGGTCGCCAAGAATGCGGCACTCGAGGCCACGGTGGGGGTGTCTGGTCGTTGCACCGCAGATCGCGCCGTGGAAAACGCCAAGGACAACGTCAATGATCGTGTCGATGACGCCCGGGACGGGGTCGCGGATCACGTCGACGATGCTCGGGGTGGGGTTTCCGATCGGGTGGATACTGCACACGACAGCGTCGAGCGAGCGGGCGGAAAGGTCGATGATGCGCTGGATAAGCCAGTGCGTACGCTGTTGAACTGACGTCAGCGGGTTCTCCCGCCTCCGTCGTGCGCCCAATGTTCCTTTGCGAACATTGGGCGCTTTTTTTTTCTGGAAACAACATCTTCACCAATGTTCAGCTACCAGAGAGGTGGCTTTTCGCATTAGACAAAAGTTGGTGGCGGTGGAAAAGAAAAGCAAAAACAAGAGGATGAGACATAAAAAGGGCGTCTCCTGGCGCGTGGTGGGGCCTTTCGTTTAAAAACATCACGGGCGAGTAGAGATTCTCTACTACCGTACAGATGACGCCCCTCGGAGACGAGGGGAACCTCTGCGCGAAAGAGTACGCCCATGTCCCTGATCCTCGACGGCGTCACCCGCAAGGTGGCGAGCGAGACCCACATCGATGACGTCAGCCTGACCCTGGAGCCGGGTTCCTTCAATGTCCTGCTGGGCCGTACCCTGGCCGGCAAGACCAGCCTGATGCGCCTGATGGCCGGGCTGGACCAGCCGACCCGCGGGCGCATCCTGATGCAGGGTGAAGACGTGACCGGCAAGGGGGTTCGCCAACGCAACGTGGCGATGGTCTACCAGCAGTTCATCAACTACCCCCACCAGAGTGTCTTCGACAATATTGCCTCTCCGCTGAAGCTGGCCCGTGTCGCCAAGAGCGAGATCCAGCGGCGTGTCCACGAGATCGCTGAGCTGCTGCACATCGAAGGCCTGCTCGACCGCCAGCCGCTGGAGCTGTCCGGTGGCCAGCAGCAGCGCACCGCCATGGCACGGGCGCTGGTCAAGGACGCGGACCTGGTGCTGTTCGATGAGCCTCTGGTCAACCTCGACTACAAGCTGCGCGAGGAGTTTCGCGAGGAGTTGAGTGCCTTGTTCGCCCGGCGTGACTGCATCGCGGTCTACGCCACCACCGAACCGGCGGAAGCGCTGGCGCTGGGTGGCAATACGGCAATTCTGCACGAGGGGCGCCTGGTTCAGCATGGCCCGACCGCTACGGTGTTCCGCCAGCCGGCCTCCCTGACCGCGGCGGAGATGTTCTCCGAACCCCCCATCAATGTGCTGGAAGGGCGTATCCGCGACGGTGAGGTGAGCTTTGACGACGAGGTGCACTTCCCGCTCGATGAAGCTCTGGCGGCGCTTGACGAGGGCAGCTACCGCTTCGGTGTGCGGCCGGCTCATCTGGCCATGCAGCCCCGGGCGGACGATGACCTGGCGCTTGACGTCAAGGTCGAGCTGGCCGAGATCAGTGGTTCCGAGACCTTCCTGCACGTGGGCAACGAGAGGATGTCCCTGGTGGCGCATCTTCCCGGTGTTCACAGCTTGCGTGTGGATGAGCCGATCACACTCTATGTACCGGTGCATCGCCTGTTCGTGTTCGACATGGATGGCAAGACCCTGCACGTGCCGCCGGAAGCCGGTGACGGAGGGGTGCGTCCACCGCTTCCGTCTTCACGGCAGGCACCGCCGGCGTCGGCGTCAGGGGAGGAGCGCTAGCATGGCCGAGATTCGCCTTTCACAGTTGGCGCACAGCTATTCGGCGTCGCCTTCGAAGCGCAGCGACTACGCCATCGAACAGATGGATCACGTGTGGGAGCAGGGTGGTGCCTATGCCCTGCTGGGGCCATCCGGCTGCGGCAAGTCGACCCTGCTCAATATCATCTCCGGGCTGCTGGTGCCTTCCCAGGGCGAGGTGCGCTTCGATGGGGTCATGGTCAACGAGCTGCCGCCTGAAGAGCGCAACATCGCCCAGGTGTTTCAGTTCCCGGTGGTCTACGACACCATGACGGTCTACGACAACCTGGCCTTCCCGCTGCGCAACGTGAAGACCCCGGAGGAGCGGGTTCGCGAGAGGGTCGAGGAGGTCGCGGACATCCTCGACCTGACCGACCGCCTGGCCAGCAAGGCGCGCAACCTCAGCGCCGACGAGAAACAGAAGGTGTCCATGGGGCGTGGCCTGGTCCGTGATGATGTGGCGGCCATCCTGTTCGACGAGCCACTGACGGTGATCGACCCGCAGCTCAAGTGGAAGCTGCGGCGCAAGCTGAAGGAGATCCATCAGCGCTTCGCCATCACCATGATCTACGTGACCCACGATCAACTCGAAGCCTCGACCTTTGCCGACAAGATTGCGGTGATGTACGACGGTCGAATCGTCCAGTTCGGTACCCCTCGCGAGCTGTTCGAGAGCCCCGCTCACACCTTCGTCGGCTACTTCATCGGTAGTCCCGGCATGAACTTCTTCACGCCATGCATCGATGGCGACAACATCCTGATCGACGGCCAGCGCCTCGAGCTGTCCGCCGAGATGCGACGGTCGCTGCTTGATGCTCGTGAACGCAGCGACAACCTCAAGCTGGGCATTCGTCCGGAATTCATCGAGCTTGCCGAGGACGGCACGAGCGGCACCCTCAGCGCCGTGGTGGACCACTGCCAGGATCTCGGGACCTACTCGATCTTGACGCTGGCGCTAGACCAGGCGCGCTTCAAGGTGCGCGTGGAGGAGGGCGGGCTCGCGCTTTCCGGGCGCGTGTCGGTGCGCTTCCCTGAAAGATGGCTGACTTTGTACGTAGATGAATCCCGTATAGAGGTGGCGTCATGAACAAGGTCCCCAATAATCGCGCCTGGTGGCTGGTGCTGCCGATGCTGGCGCTGGTCGCCTTCTCGGCCATCGTGCCGTTGATGACGGTGGTCAACTACTCGGTGCAGGACGTCTTCGACGCCAATACCCGGTTCTTCACCGGCACCGAATGGTTCGTCAAGATGCTCAACGATCCGGCGCTGCAGGCGGCGCTGGCCCGGCAGTTTGCGTTTTCGCTGACCATTCTGGCGATTCAGGTGCCGCTGGGGGTGGGGATCGCGCTGTTGATGCCCAAGCGTGGGTGGCGGGCGTCGCTGGTGTTGATCCTGGTGACCTTGCCCTTGCTGATCCCGTGGAACGTGGTGGGCAGCATCTGGCAGATCTTCACCCGTGGCGACATCGGTCTGATGGGCTGGAGCCTGCGCCAGATCGGCTATCCCTACAACATCACCTCGAGTCCGCTGGACGCCTGGGTGACCATCGTGCTGATGGATGTCTGGCACTGGACCTCGCTGATCGCACTGCTCTGCTACAGCGGTCTGCAGGCGATTCCCGAGGCCTACTATCAGGCGGCGCGCATCGATCGCGCTTCACGCTGGGCGGTGTTTCGCTATATCCAGCTACCCAAGCTCACCAACGTACTGGTGATCGGGGTACTGCTGCGTTTCATGCATTCCTTCATGATCTACGCCGAACCCTTCGTGTTGACCGGCGGCGGGCCGGGAAGCGCGACCACCTTCCTCAGTCAATCGCTGGCGATCATGGCCACCGCCCAGTTCGATGTAGGGCCTTCGGCGGCCTTTTCGCTGATCTACTTCCTGATCATCCTGCTGGTCTGCTGGGTGTTCTATACCGCCATCATGAATCTGCAGAAGGACCGTCAGGGAGGGGCTCGCCATGACTGATGCCACGCCATCCAGTCCCGACCAGGTGCGAAAGCGCGCGGAGAAGGAGGCGGCTCGCCGCCGTCGGCAGGGCCGTTCGACAGGGCGACGCTTTCGCCGTGGCTTCTTGATGCTGGCCTACATCGTGTTTGTACTGCTGCCGATCTACTGGCTGGTCAACATGTCGCTGCAGACCAATAGCGAGATCCTCGGCGAGCTGACCCTGTGGCCGCAATCGCTGACCTTGGCCAACTACGCCAAGATATTCACCGACCCGAGCTGGTACATGGGTTACGTCAACTCGATCACCTATGTGTTGATGAACATGGCGATCAGCATGAGCGTGGCGCTGCCGGCGGCCTATGCCTTCAGTCGCTACCGTTTCATCGGTGACAAGCACCTGTTCTTCTGGCTGTTGACCAACATGATGGCGCCACCGGCGGTGTTCCTGCTGCCGTACTTTCAGCTCTACTACACGGTGGGCCTGTTCGATACCCACATCGCCGTGGCGCTGGCCCACTGTCTGTTCAATATTCCGTTGGCGGTTTGGATCCTCGAAGGCTTCATGTCCAGCGTGCCCAAGGAGATCGACGAGACCGCCTTTATTGATGGTTACAGCTTCCCGCGCTTCTTCGTCCAGGTGTTCATTCCGATGATTCGCTCCGGCATCGGCGTGACGCTGTTCTTCCTGTTCATGTTCTCCTGGGTCGAGCTGTTGCTGGCGCGCACTCTGACCTCCACCGAGGCCCAGCCCATCGCCTCGGTGATGACGCGAACCTCGACCGCCTCGGGCATCGACTGGGGCACCCTGGCGGCGGCCGGGGTACTGACCATCGTGCCCGGCATCGTGGTGGTGTTCTTCGTGCGCCATCATATCGCCAAGGGCTTTGCCCTGGGCCGGACCTGAGGAGCACCGACATGGACTGGATGGTATGGACCCTGCCCACGGCGATCTTCTTTGGTGTCATTGCGCTGTTGCTGGTGGTCATGACGACCTGGGAGCTGGTATCGCCGACGCGGGAACGGCGCGGTTTTCTGCCGATCAGCACCACCCGGGGGGACCGTTTCTTCATCGGCATGCTGTCGGCGGCCTACATCCATCTGGCGGTCGTGGGCTTCACCAGCCTGAGTCTGTGGCTGGCGCTGGGCGTATCGGTGGTGTGGATGCTGGTCCTGCTGCGATGGGGCTAGCGGGGGCCAGGCTCCCTTCGACGACAACGATCGACCTGACGGTCGACGACAACAATAGAGGTGACCATGAACGCTAGACTCAAGCTGACCAGACTAGGTGCTGTGGGGCTATTGCTGCTCAGCGGCGGCGCCCTGGCCCAGGACGATCGAACGGCGGTGATCGAGCGCCTGGCCGACGAGGTGTTCAAGGACTCGACCCTGAGTCGCGAGGAACGCATCGCTGAACTGGAATGGTTTGCCAAGGCTGCCGAGCCGTTTGAAGGCATGGAGATCAACACCGTCGCCGAGGGCCTGACCACCCATACCTGGGAGCGCGACGTGCTGGCGCCGGCCTTTACCGAGCTGACCGGTATCGAGGTAACCCACAACATCATCGGCGAAGGTGATGTGGTGCAGAACATGCAGACCCAGATGCAGTCGGGGCGCAATATCTATGACGCCTACGTCAACGACTCGGACGCCATCGGTACCCATATTCGCTACGGCTCGACCATCAACCTGAGCGAGGCCATGGCCAACGAGTGGAAGGACCTGACGCTGCCGACCCTCGATCTGGACGACTTTATCGGCATTCAGTACACCACCGGGCCCGACGGCAGCATCTACCAGCTACCCGATCAGCAGTTTGCCAACCTCTACTGGTTCCGCTATGACTGGTTCCAGCGCGATGATCTGAAGGCACAGTTCAAGGACATCTACGGCTATGATCTGGGTGTGCCCACCAACTGGACCGCCTATCAGGACATCGCCGAGTTCTTCAGCGAGCACGTCGGCGAGATCGACGGTCAGAAGGTCTACGGCCACATGGACTACGGCCGTCGGGATCCGTCGCTGGGGTGGCGCTTCCATGACTCCTGGCTGTCCATGGCCGGCATGGGCAGTCCCGGGGTGCCGTTCGGCAACCCGGTAGACGACTGGGGCATTCGGGTCGATGAAGAAAGCCACCCGGTGGGGGCCAGCGTCAGCCGTGGCGGCGCCACCAATTCACCGGCCTCGGTGTTCGCCGTCACCAAGATGGTGGAGTGGCTTCGAGACTATGCGCCGCCCGAAGCCCAGGGCATGACCTTCGGCGAGGCCGGGCCGGTGCCGGCCCAGGGCAACGTGGCCCAGCAGATGTTCTGGTACACCGCCTTTACCGCCGACATGGTCAGTCCCGATGTGGCAGTGACCGACGATGAGGGCAATCCCAAGTGGCGCATGGCGCCGTCTCCCACCGGCCCGTACTGGGAAGAGGGGATGAAAGTCGGCTATCAGGACGTGGGGGCCTGGACCTTCTTCGATTCGACGCCGGAGGATCGGCGCAGCGCGGCCTGGCTGTTTGCCCAGTTCACCGTGTCCAAGACCGTCTCGCTGGAGAAGCTGATGGCGGGGCTGACGCCGATCCGCCGGTCCGATATCTTCTCCGACCAGATGACCGAGATGGCGCCGAAGCTGGGTGGCCTGGTGGAATTCTACCGCAGTCCCAACGAGTCCAACTGGACGCCTACCGGCACCAACGTGCCTGACTATCCGCGCATGGCGCCGCTGTGGTGGCAGAATCTGGCCCCTGCGGTCAATGGCGACATCTCCGCCCAGGAGGCGCTGGATAATCTGGCCGGTGACCTCGACAACATCATGGCGCGTCTGGCGCGGGCCAAGGTGTTTGCCACCTACGCGCCGGTGCTCAATGAACCCAAGGACCCCGAAGAATGGTTGAGCCAGCCCGGCGCGCCCAAGGCCAAGCTGGACAACGAGATGCCCCAGGGCACCACGGTGCCCTACGAGCAGATGATGGAGGAATGGATGTCGGCCGGTACCCGCGAGTAGGACGGAGGCTTGTGCGCAGGTGAGGGCGCTTCGCAGGTCGCCTTTCGTGCATGGCCCCTGATGTGCAGGACGCCGGGCCCTCGCTGGAGACAGCGGGGGCCCGGCGCATTGTGGGCAATACATGGCGCCGGCTGGATAGCGCAGGCTGGATGAGAGGAGCGTCTGCCAAGCGTTGGCGGTGGCGTCGAAAGACGCGCAAAATTTTGCCGAAACGTTGCGCGTGCGTTGGTACCATAGCCGGCGTTTGTCTACCGCGGAGCCCTCCATGTCAGACCCCTCGTCCTCTTCCTCGCCCGTCGCCCCATCGGCGGATTCCTTGCCTCGGCTGGCGCTGGTCGGTGCCCAGATGCTATTCGTGGCGTTCGGCGCCCTGGTGCTGGTGCCATTGCTGACCGGCCTCGATCCCAACGTCGCCATGTTCACCGCCGGTATCGGCACCCTGGTGTTCCATCTGACCACGCGTCTGACGGTTCCGGTGTTTCTGGCGTCGTCCTTTGCCTTTATTGCCCCTATTCAGGGTTCCATCGCCCACTTTGGTGTCTCCGCCACCCTGGGCGGGCTGATCGCTGCCGGTTTCGTCTACGTGGCGATCTCCCAGGCGGTTCGGCTGAAGGGGACGGGGTGGCTGCATCGGCTGCTGCCGCCGGTGGTGGTAGGACCGGTGATCATGGTCATCGGTCTTGCCCTGGCGCCGGTCGCGGTGAGCATGGCCACCGGCGAGAACAGCGAGACCATTGGTTACACCCAGGCCATGGTGCTGTCCATGTCGAGCCTGCTGGTGACGCTGATCCTGGCGGTCTTCGGGCGCGGTCTGTTGCGCCTGGTGCCGATCATGGGGGGGATCGTCACCGGCTATCTGATGGCATTGCTGATGGGGGTGGTCGACTTCAGCCCGGTACGTGAGGCGGCCTGGCTGGCGTTGCCATCCTTCACCGCGCCGAGCTTTCACTGGGCGGCGGTCCTGTTCATGATCCCTGTCGCCATCGCGCCGGCGGTGGAGCATATCGGTGACATGGTGGCGATCGGCTCGGTGACCCGACGCAACTACCTGGAGAAACCAGGCCTTCACCGCACCCTGTTGGGCGACGGCCTGGCGACCATTTCGGCGGCGCTGTTCGGTGGGCCGCCCAATACCACCTACTCGGAGGTCACCGGGGCGGTCACCCTGACCCGCGCCTTCAATCCGATGTTCATGGTGTCCGCCGCACTGGTAGCCATCACCTTGGCCTTCGTCGCCAAGCTGGGGGCAGTATTGCAGACCATTCCTACCCCGGTGATGGGCGGGATCATGACCCTGCTGTTCGGCTCCATCGCGGTGGTCGGCATGAATACCCTGGTGCGCGCCGGCAAACCCCTGACCGCGCCGCGTAACCTGGTGGTGGTCTCGCTGATCCTGGTATTCGGCATTGGTGGGATGCAGTTCGGCGATGGCCAGTTCGCCCTGCAGGGGGTCAGCCTTGCCGCCTTGATCGGCATCGCCCTCAACCTGGTGTTGCCCCGGGCCAGCGAGGACGAATGAACCCTGCTATTACCATGGCCCGGCGTGACAGCCGGGCCATCGGCTGTTGGCGACAGGGCACTGAAGATCATTCCCTGCCGTAGTCTTTCATCAATGGTGTAGCTGCTTTCCGCCATCGGAGACGGTGGGGGAAATCAATGGTGCAGCTGCTCTCCACCGTCGGAAAAGGTGGGGGGGGGGGCAGGTGTTGGCGACAGGGCACTGACAATCATGCCCTGTCGAAGGCTTTTCTCAATGGTGCAGCTGCTCTCCGCCATCGGAAAAGGTGGGGGGAGTGTTCGCACTGACAATCACGCATTCCTGATCCCCCAGGTTGCGAAACCGATGGGGCAGGCGTGAGTCGAAGTAGTAGGCGTCGCCGGGGCCGAGCAGACCTGTCTCGCCGTTGACGGTGATCTCGATCTCGCCGGTGATGATGACGCCGCCTTCCTCGCCGTCGTGTTCAAGCATCTCTTCGCCGGTATCGGCTCCGGGCGGATAGCGCTCGTGGAGCACCGACATGCGTCGGTCCGGGCGTCTGGCCGCGACAAGCCGCCAGGACAGATGGCCATCGCCGATCTCGGTGAGCTCCGCGGCGCGATAGAAGGGGCTGGGGTGGTTCGGTTCGTCACCCGCGAAGAAGGCGCTGATCGATACCGGCAAGGCGTCAAGAATCTTCTTAAGCGAGCTGACCGATGGGCTCACATTGTTAAGCTCAATCAGCGAAATGGTGCTGTTGGTCACACCGGCTCTTTTCGCCAGTTCGCGTTGAGAAAGCTGCTTTTCCTGTCGTAGTTGGCGCAATCTGGCGCCGACGTCGAAACTGTCTTCCATCCTGTTTCCCGTCTCGGCAAAGCCGATGTTGTGCATAATGATGGACACATGATACCCGCTAACGTCGCTGTCCGACATCCCTGGCGCCTACTGTCTACCCCGATACGCTCATGGCAGCCTGCGGGTGGCTAAGGCATCATGGAGGATGCTGTCGACGACCAATAAAAGAGGTGCAATGGTGGCGAGGCTGGACGCGAAGGAGATAAGCGGCGTGGTTCTGGCGGGAGGCCAGGGGCGACGCATGGGGGGAGTCGACAAGGGGCTGGTGCCGTTCGACGGCAAGCCGCTGGCGGCGCACGCCGTTGCCTGTCTGAAGCCCCATGTGGCTAGCGTGATGATCAATGCCAATCGCCATCTGGACGAGTACTCGGCTCTCGCCGATCGAGTGGTCGAGGATCACCAGGCGGGCTACCACGGACCCTTGATGGGCATCTACAGTGGTCTGGTCGCGTCCTCTACGCCCTGGGTGGTGGTGGTGCCCTGTGACAGCCCGGCGCTGCCCGCCGATCTGGTGCCCCGGCTGGTGGCTGGCTGGCGCGATGGGCTGGATATTGTCGTCGCCCATGACGGCGAGCGGCTGCACCCCGTGGTGGCGTTGCTGTCCCGTCACCTGCATGAGGATCTGGCGGCGGTACTGGAGCAGGGCGAGCGCAAGATCGACCGCTGGTACGATCGCCACCGCTGGGATCGGGTCGACGTTAGCGACTGCGCTGCCGCCTTCGCCAATCTCAACACCGAAGAGGAAAGGCGACGGCTGGAGGCGTGTCGCCAGGAGCGTGACTCATGACGCAGGCGCTGAGCTTGCGCCCCGATCAGCCGCTGTTGGGCATCGCCGCCTGGAGCGGGACCGGCAAGACCACCCTGCTGGAACGTCTGGTACCGATGTTGAAGGGCGCCGGGCTCAAGGTGGCGGTGATCAAGCACGCCCACCACCGCTTCGAGGTAGACCAGCCTGGCAAGGACAGTCATCGCCTGCGTATGGCGGGGGCCGAACCTATCCTGATCGCCTCCCGCGCCCGGCTGGCATTGATGATGGAGACGCCGGGCGGCGAAGAGGCCGATCTGGCAACCCTGCTGGCCATGGTCGCGCCGCTGGAACCGCAGCTGGTGCTGGTCGAGGGCTTCAAGGACTGGCCTTTACCCAAGCTGGAGCTCCATCGGCCGGCGCTGGAAAAGCCGCTGATGGCGGAAGACGATCCATGGATTCAGGCCGTCGCCAGTGACGCCCCGCTGGCGACCAGGGGCGATGCGCTCGATCTCAATGATCATGACGCCATCGCCGCCTGGGTCCAGGCCTGGGTGAGGGGATGGCCCGAGTGGATTGTCGCGCACCAGGGAGGAGAACCGTCATGACAACGCTCTCCTGTTTCGATCTTGGTGAGCGCATGCTCGGCGTCGTGGAGGCGCGCGATGCCCTGTTGACGCTGGTAGCTGGTCGCCTGGCGGCGGAAAAGGTGCCCCTGGCCAGGGCCCACGGCCGAGTGCTGGCCGAGGCGGTAGAAGCGCCTTTCGATGTGCCCGGGCATACCAACTCCGCGATGGATGGGGTGGCGCTCAACTGGTCGACCGAGGACCCCGGCGAGGTCTTTCTCCAGGTGGGAGAAGCCCTGGCGGGGCAGCCTTTTGAGGGGCGCCTGGGCGACGGTGAGTGTATTGCCATCACCACGGGGGCGCCCTTGCCGCCAGGGGCCGACACCGTGGTCATGCTCGAACAGCTCGAGCGAGATGGCGATCGTGTGAGGGTGACACGCGCCGACCGCGTCAAGCAGGGGCAGAACGTGCGCCAGGCGGGCGAGGATCTGCGTGCCGGCCAGGTGGCCATTGCAGCAGGCAGGCGCCTCGAAGCCGCCGCGCTTGGCCTGTTGGCGTCTCTCGGGCAGGCCGAGGTCCGGGTGCGGCGACGTCCTCGGGTAGCCGTGTTCTCCACCGGCGATGAGGTCACAGCACCCGGTGAGGCACGCGCCCAGGCGGCGATCTATGATGCCAACCGCTATTCTCTGATGGGGTTGTTGCAGGAGCATGGCGCCGAGGTAATCGATCTCGGCATCGTCGCCGATGACACCGACGCCCTGGTCGAACAGCTCGCTGACGCCGCCCGGACCGCGGATCTGGTGGTCTCCAGTGGCGGAGTGTCGGTGGGGCAGGCCGACCACACCCGGGAAGCGGTGGAGCGTCTTGGCAGGTTGACCCTGTGGCGGATCGCCATGCGGCCAGGCCGGCCCATGGCATGTGGGTTGATTGGCCCCGACGAGACACCCTTGCTGGGACTGCCGGGTAACCCGGTGGCCTGCATGGTGACCTGTCTGGTGTTTGTGGTGCCGATGCTGGCGGCTCTGGAAGGGCGCTCACCCACTCAGCCACGCTGGAAGGCCGTGGCCGGAAGCGCCTTTCGCAGCAGGGTCGGACGTACGGACTACAGTCGCGGTGTCTTTCACTGTGATGCGGACGGGACCTTGCGGGTGGTCAATACAGGCAATCAGGGTTCCGGTATTCTGTCGTCCATGGTCTCGGCCAATTGCCTGGTCGAGATTCCCGAGGATACGGACTCGGCGTCCATCGATGATATCGTGATGGTACTCCCTCTCTTTCGATTTTCCTGAGGCTTGAACATGACGCTTTCCCATCTCAACGCACGCGGCGAAGCCAACATGGTCGATGTCGGCGACAAGGCAGCGACCCGACGGGAGGCGACGGCGACCGGAAGCATCTCCATGGCACCGGAGACTCTGGCGCTGTTGAGCGATGGCAAGTTGCCCAAGGGCGACGTGCTGGCGACCGCCAGGATTGCCGGTATTCAGGCCGCGAAACGCACCCACGAGCTGATCCCGCTTTGCCACCAGCTGGCGTTGTCCAAGGTCAGCGTCGACTTCGAGATCGACGCCGAATCCAGCTGTGTCAGGGTGTCCGCTACCTGCCGTCTGACCGGACGGACCGGGGTCGAGATGGAAGCCCTGACGGCCGTATCGGTGGCCTGTCTCACCCTTTACGACATGTGCAAGGCGGTGGACAAGGAGATGGAGATCGGCGAAATCCACGTGGATGCCAAGCAGGGCGGCAAGTCCGGTGACTATCTGCGTCGGAGCGCGACCGCGACCGCTGCGACGGCAACGCCGATCGTGACCAGCCCCGAGAACAGCCCGGCGTTGACCCTGGGGCTTGCGTCCGCCGCGGAGCAGTGTGTCAGGGTGAAGTGCCTGGCTGAACTGCGCGAAAGGCTTGGCGTCGGTGAAGCATCGGTGCCCCTGGACAGGTTGCCCAGTGCCGATGTTGCCGGTCTCAAGCAGGCACTGAAGACCCTGGATGATCGCTTCAAGGGGCTGGATGAAGGGCGTGTGCTGTGCGCCGTCAATCAGGTGATGGCGAGTGACGGTACCCGTCTGACCTGTGAGGACGAGGTGGCCTTCTTCCCGCCAGTGACAGGAGGCTGATCGATGATACGCGTGCAGCATGAGACCTTCGATGCAGGTCATGAACAGCGCCGGATGCTCGAACATCGCACCGACATCGGAGCGGTGGTCAGCTTCACTGGACTGGTCAGGGACTTCAATGAACGTCCGGACGTCACGGCGCTGACGCTTGAGCATTATCCCGGCATGACCGAAGCGTCGCTGGCCGAGATCGAGGCTGAGGCGCGACAGCGCTGGCCGCTCGATGAGGTAACCCTGATCCACCGGATCGGTCGTCTGGAGCCCGGTGATCCCATCGTACTGGTGGTGGTGGCCAGCGCCCATCGGCGTGCCGCCTTCGAAGCCTGCGAATTCTTGATGGACCATCTGAAGACCCGGGCGCCATTCTGGAAGAAGGAGCACACCGAAAGCGGCGATTACTGGGTATCTGAACGTCGTCAGGATCATGATGACGCCAAGCGTTGGGAGGTCGCTTCGCAATGACACAACAGTTGATCGATAGTTTCGGTCGCCGGGTGACCTACGTCCGATTGTCTGTCACCGACCGCTGCGACTTTCGCTGCGTCTACTGCATGAGCGAGGAGATGACCTTCCTGCCACGTGCCCAGGTGCTGACGCTGGAGGAAATCGCTCAGGTGGCGCAAGCCTTCACCGAGCTCGGCGTGGAAAAGATTCGTTTGACCGGGGGGGAGCCGCTGGTCCGTCGCAATATCGAGCAACTGGTGTCCAGTATAGGGGCCTTGCCGGGGCTTCGGGACTTTGCCATGACCACCAACGGGGCGGGCCTGAGGCGGCATGCCGAGGCGCTGCGCCAGGGCGGCATGAAGCGTCTCAACATCAGTCTGGATTCGCTGGATCCCGAGCGCTTTCGACGGCTGACGCGTACCGGTGACCTCGACAAGGTGCTGGACGGCATCAGCGCCGCTCGGCAGGCCGGCTTTGAGCGGATCAAGCTCAATGCGGTGGTGCTCAAGGGGCGCAACGAAGACGAAGTGCTGGATCTTGTCGAGTTCTCCAGGGCAGAGGGGCTGGATATCAGCTTTATCGAGGAGATGCCGCTGGGCGATGTGTCCGACCATTCCCGTGCCGAGACCTATTGTTCAAGTGACGAGGTGCGCGAAAGGATCGAGCAGCGCTACCCCCTGATGGCCACGACGGAAGCCACCGCAGGGCCTTCTCGCTACTACCGTATGGAGGATAGCGAGACGCGGGTCGGATTCATCTCGCCCCATAGCCATAACTTCTGTTCTTCCTGCAATCGTGTTCGGGTCACGGTGGAAGGGCGTCTGCTGCTGTGCCTTGGCAACGAGCATTCGGTGGATCTCAGGGCGGTATTGAGGCGCTACCCCGGTGACATGGAGAAGCTCAAGGCCGCCATCGTGGAGGCGATGCCGCTAAAGCCTGAGCGGCACCATTTCACCACCGATGGGGATGTTCAGGTGGTTCGCTTCATGAACATGACCGGTGGCTGACAGCGCTTTCGCCAAGTGACCGTTTGTTTCCTTACCTGCGCGGGCGCCTTGGGCGCCCGCTCTTTGTATCCTGGCCGCTGTCTTTTTTCCTCGAGGTGTCAGCGTTTCAACCAATATTGACCGGTCAAGGGGTGACTGGGCTCGTCCAATGAGCTCGCTGTTGACGTATAAAGACCGCCAATATTTCGGTAATTGACAAGGAAAAATCTCCAGCATTTCTTGCCAAGAGTGGCCGGTTGCATATACTTTTCTTCAAGTGAATTGCGGCGTGCGCCGCTTGGTGTCAAAGCTATGGAGTGAGCTATGTCCAGCGAATCATTGGAACGCATTGCGAGAAACAAGAACGTGGCACGGGCAGCAGCTCGTCAACTGAGCATGGAACAGCTGCAAAAACTGGCGGAAGTGGTCGAGGAGGTCATCGATCAGAAGCGAGACGAGGAGCGCCAGCGCCAGGAAGAAGAGATGCAGAAGGCCCAGAAGCTGGCGGAGATCCGTGAGCAGATCACCGAAGCCGGCCTGTCGCTGGATGATCTCGTATCGGAGCAGCCCAAGCGCAAGCGTGGACGTCCGCCCAAGAACGCCAAGTGATTCTGCTGGCGCAGGTGTGGTCACGCGAGTTCGGTTGACCTGACCTTGCACGGACGTGTCGCGTCGCCAGTGCAGCTTGGCCGCTGTGTCACCAAGGCGCGTGCATGACGCAAAGCGCGTGAATGGTGACGGCACGGCCACAAGTACGGCGAACGTCGAGCCGCGACCGGCCCTGGAAACGTCCAGGGCCGGTTGTTTTGTTTATAGGGGTGGGGGCTCAGACGTCACCGGCGAGGCCTTCGATATCGCTCGCCATCAACTGGAGCTCGACCTGGGGCAGACGCTGCAAGTGTTCGCCCAGCCAGGCCTGAATACGAGGGTAGAGGCCACGACGGAGCGCCGACAGGGTATCGACGGCCAGGTCGTCGAGTTGTTCGTCGAGCCAATCGATGAAATTGTCCTCGTCCAGGGGGCTGGTCTGGCTTGAGTCGATCATCAGCCGGCCAATTCTGGCCCAGCCGGTGTCGGTCGCCACCAGGCTGATGGCGAGGAAGAGTACGCCGTGGCGATTGCGCGCATGTGCCGGAGATTGACGCCGGTCGATGCCCCCGCGTTCGATGATGCACTGAGACAGAGGGAAGCTTTCCTCGCGGGTCAGGCCGCCCTGGTCGAAGCGGATCAGATCGCCGTTGCGAGGTGCCAGCGGAGCCTCGATGCCCAGGCGACAGGCCAGTTCCTGATGCGCTGACTGATGGTTTTCCTCGCCATGGACCGGCAGCAGTCTGGTCGGCTGGAGCCAGCGATAGAAGCGTTCCAGTTCCTGCTGTGCGGGGTGCCCGGAGGCATGTAGTTCGGGGTGGCTGGCATCATCGATGATGGTGACCTGAAAGCGCGCCAGGCCGCGCTTGAGCCGCTCGATAAGGTGCTCGTTGCCGGGAATGGCCTTGGCCGAGAAGATGACGGTGTCGCCAGTGGTCAGCTCGAAGTGAGGATGCCTTCCCTGGGCAAGGCGCGACAGCGCGGCGCGGGGTTCGCCCTGGCTCCCCGTGGCAATGACCAGCACTTCCTCGGGTGGTAGATAGCCCAGGTCGCTGACGGGCACCAGCGCAGGAAAGTCGTCGAGATAGCCCAGTTGCCTGGCATGGCCCACCATGCGCTCCATGGAGCGCCCGAGCAGGCTGACCCGGCGTCCGCAACGAGCAGCGGCGCGGCCGATGGCCAGGACCCGTGCCAGATTGCTGGCGAAGCAGGAAACGACAACGCGGCCCTGGCAGCGGGAGATGGTAGACACCATGGCCCTTGCGACCTCGCCTTCACTTCGTGAATGGCCGGCCACGTTGGCATTGGTGGAATCACCCACCACCAGATCGACCGGCGCGAGGGCGCGAAACAGATCTTCGTTCACCGGTTGGCCGATCAGCGGCTCTGGGTCCAGTTTCCAGTCGCCGGTATGCAGGATGCGCGAGTTGCCTGCCTGAATGAGCAGGGCGCAGCTTTCCGGGATGGAATGGGTCAGCGGCAGGAAACGAAGGGAAAACCCTGCGATGTCCCTGGCGTCCCCGGGTTCGATGACGTCTATCGCGTCGGTGGGAAGTCCCCGTTCGCTGAACTTGACGCGCAACATGGCGGCGACTAGAGGGGTCGCCAGAATAGGGCAGGCCCAGCGTGGCCATAGCCAGGCGGCGGCACCGATATGATCTTCGTGGCCATGGGTAATGAGCAGCGCCTGCGGACGGATGCCGCGGGTATCCAGTATCGAGGTGTCCGGCACCTGGAGCGGCTCACCTGGAAGGTCCTGGCGAATAAGCATGCCACAGTCGACGGCAATCCAGGCGTCCTTATAGCCGTACAGGCTTAGATTCATGCCGATCTCGCCACAGCCTCCCAGGGGCAGAAAATGCACCGGTGGGCGGCGTCGTGGTCGAATCTGGGCTCGCGGAATCGGCATCATGCTCGGCATCGTGGACGGTGTTCATTTCACTATACGGGATCGACCGCGCACGACTCAACGCGAGAGGTCAAAGGACCCGTGCAGCGGTCGTTCGCCATCTCACTTTTCGCTACAATGCACGCCCCGAACGGGCGTGCTCATCGCCCCTCCCCATGGTGGTGCAAGGTTGGTCACCGAGCGTTGGTCCAAGGATACAGGTGTTATGTCCCATTTCTATCGTCTGGTCGTGTCGTGTCCCGATCGACTGGGTATTGTCGCCAGGGTGTCGAACTTCATTGCTGGCCACGGTGGTTCCATCACCGAGGCCAATCAGCACTCGGACCTGGCCTCTGGTCGCTTCTTCATGCGTTACGAAATCCTGGCCGACTCCATCGGCATGTCGAAGGAAGCCCTGTGCGAGGCCTTTGCGCCGGTAGCGCGTGAATTCGAGATGGACTGGGCGCTGCGCGACACTCGTCAGAAGCGGCGCGTCGTGCTGATGGTTTCCAGGGAATCTCATTGCCTGGTGGATCTGTTGTATCGATGGACCGCTGGTGAGCTCGATTGCGAGATCGCGGCGGTGATTTCGAACCATGACGACATGCGCAAGATGGTCGAGTGGCACGGTATTCCCTACCATCATGTGCCGGTTTCGGCAGACGACAAGAGTGCCGCCTTCGCCGAGGTCGAGCGTCTGGTCGAGGCGTCCGAGGCCGACAGTATCGTGCTGGCGCGCTATATGCAGATTCTTCCGCCTGATCTGTGCGAGCGCTACAGTGGGCGAGTCATCAACATTCACCATAGCTTCCTGCCATCCTTTGCCGGGGCCAAGCCGTATCACCAGGCTTACCAGCGCGGCGTCAAGCTGATTGGTGCGACCTGCCACTACGTCACCGAGGAACTCGACGCCGGGCCGATCATCGAGCAGGATATTCACAGGGTCAGTCACTGTCATACGCCGGATGATCTGGTGCGTTTCGGGCGCGATGTAGAAAAGACCGTGCTGGCACGGGGGCTGCGTTGGCACCTCGAGGATCGGGTGCTGATCCACGACAACAAGACCGTCGTCTTTGCCTGAGCCGGCATCAAGGGCGCCGGCCGTTCTTTCGACGCCCGGCGCCTGGGCGGGAATGGGTGAGCGCGAGAGTCTCGAAAGCCTGGTCCGGTCACTCACCCAGGCATGCCAACCGAGCCGGAATCGCCCGTACAGGTAGGCAGCAGGAAGAGGAGGGGGTCATGTCCTTTGCTCAGGTGATCCTTGCCCCCTGGCTGATCTGGGTTTGCGCGGGGGTGGCGCTGTCGGCCCTGGTGCTTGCCCTTTTCCAGCGTCCCTGGCGCGCCCTCTTTCAAGATTCTGGCCTGCAGCATCGCTGGCTGGCGGCAACGCTGATGGTGGCGATGCTGTGGCAACTAAGGGCCCAGGCGGTCGATTGGCTCAGTCTGCATCTGCTGTTCACCACTCTGATGACGCTGGTCTTTCGAGGCCCCCTGGCGCTCTTGAGCTGTCTGCTGGTCAATCTGTCACTGGTGCTGACCGGGCGCGTCGCCTGGCCACTGCTGGGCGTCAATCTGGTGGTCACCGGCCTGGTGCCGATGCTGGTGACGGTGCTGATCTGGCGCCTGGTCGATCGACGGCTGCCATCTCATCCCATGGTTTTCCTGTTTATCGGCGGGTTCTGGTGCGCGGCGTTGTCGGCACTGGCTTCGGGGCTCGCGGTGCTGGGGTTGACGCGGCTCGGCGCCAGTGACCCGTCAGCGTTATTCCAGGCCAGTGAGTACGCGCGTTTCCTGCCGCTGCTGATGCCGTCGGAGGCCTTTATCAGCGGCATGCTGCTGAGCATTCTGATGTTCTACCACCCACACTGGGTCGCCACCTTCAACGACAGCCGTTACCTGGACGACGATGGTCGCGGCGGCCGGGGCCCGTGAGCTGAGCAGGGCCGCGACCTTGCCTCAGGCGGGTTTGATCTGGCGTGACGGTTGCGGTGTCGGGTCCGCGTGGCGGGCGCAGTCCGGATTGTAGTGCAGCCCCCGGGATTCTCGCCTTGTGCAGGCGCTGGCGACCGTCAGACTGGCCAGAGTGAGCGCCTGGCGACAGGCGTGCAGCTCGACACTCGCGGCGCCGCCCCGAGTCAGGTCATGAAACTCCGATTCCAGTTGCTCGAGGGTCGTGCGTGCCTCGGCCAGCCCTTCGTCCTGGCGCACGATGGCGACCCTCGCGCTCATGATCTGGCGGACGCGCTGGCGCAACGAGGCGAGTCTCTCGCTGGAAACCTGTCGATCTCCAGTTGTTGCGCTCGGCCGTGGTGTCAAGGTGCGTCCCGGCGCCGGCTCACTCAGGTGGCGAGCGGCGGATCTGGCGTAGACCAGGCACTCGAGCAAGGAGTTGCTGGCCATGCGATTGGCGCCGTGCAGTCCGGTACAGGCGACTTCGCCGATGGCGTAGAGCCCAGCCACGCGCGTGGCTCCCCGATGGTCGGTGGCGACGCCGCCGCAGCTATAGTGGGCCGCCGGCACCACCGGGATGGCCTGGGTGGTGATATCCAGGCCGCGCGCGAGGCAGTGAGCGTGGATGGTGGGGAAGTGGTGACGTATGGCGGCGTCGCCGAGGTGACGGATGTCCAGCAGCACATGGTCGCTCGAGGTGCGCTGCATCTCGGCATCGATGGCGCGGGCGACCACGTCTCGCGGGGCCAGTTCAGCGCGCTCATCGATGGCGGGCATGAACCGCTCGCCACGCACGTTCAGCAGCAGGCCGCCTTCGCCTCTTACCGCCTCGCTGACCAGAAAGGGCGGTCCCTGTGGATCGAACAGGCAGGTGGGGTGGAACTGCTGGAACTCCAGGTTCATCAGTTCGGCGCCGATCTCCCAGGCCATGACCATGCCCTCGCCACTGGCCGGGGCGGGGCTGGTGGTATGCAGGTAGAGCCCACTGGCGCCGCCGGTAGCCAGGACGGTGTCCTGGGCGACAAGGTCGTGAGGACGCTGGTGGGCGTCCAGGCAGCGGGCACCGCAGCAGGCACCCAGGTCATCAGTGAGCAGTTCGACCGCGATCAGGTCGTCGCGCAGCGTGATCTGCGGATGGGCGCGCACTCGGGCCAGCAGGGTGTCGGTCACGGCCCGGCCGGTGGCGTCGTCGGCGTGGATGATTCGGCGAGCGTTGTGGCCGCCCTCCCGCGTGAGGTGGTAGGGGTAGCCACTGGCCGCCTCGGGATCCGGTGTGAAGGGCACGCCAAGACTCAACAGCCAGGCGATGGCGTCGGGGCCGTTTTCCACGGTGAAGCGCACCGCCGCTTCATCGCACAGCCCGTCCCCGGCAATCAGGGTATCCTGGATGTGGGCCTCGATGTCGTCCTGAGGCGACAGCACCGCGGCAATACCACCCTGGGCCCAGCGACTGGCACCTTGCGCCTCGACACCGGGGCGCAGCAGGGTGACCGGCCGGCGATCGGCGATCTCCAGGGCCATCGCCAGACCGGCGACGCCGCCACCGATGATGAGGACGTCAAGAGGGGCGTTTGCCATGCGTGGTTCCTTCCTTGCGGTCGAAAGAGGGGGCTCGGTGGAGCCCGTGTCGGGGGGCGCGGCGGCGCAGGCGCCTGCTGGGTAGCCGCTCGAGTCCGCCCAGGCGGCGGGCGGTTGCTTCGGTCAGGCGGGCCAGCTCCCGGTTCAGCCAGAGATAGCCGCTGGGGCTGAACAGCATTCTGCCATCCTCGGCGCGTGCCGTGGAGGCGAGGTCGGCGAAATCGTCCAGCGCGAAGGGCGTGACCTCGAGCGTGACCGGGCGTCCGGTGCGCACCTCGAAGGCGAGGGTGCCGAGATCCCGCGCCAGGGCGTGCTGCTGATCGCGCAGTCCTGCCATGGCATCGATCTGTTCGTGACCGGCGCGCGTGGTCCAGTGGGTCTCGAGCAATAGCTCCAGGGTGGACAGCATGCGTCGCTGGTAGGAGATCAGCTCGTCGACTTCGCCGCGGGTCAGGCGCCCTTCGCGGTGGACCGCGTCGGTCAGTCCGCGCTGCTTGACCAGCAATTGGCTGGCGGCCTTGAACAGTGCCTGGGTATCGATGCCCGGTGCCGATGTGGCACTGGTGTGGGTGTGATACAGCCGCGCCATGCGATCCAGACAGTCGGCCAGCAGGAAGCGCAGCATGTCGGTGGCCTTGTGTGGCAGGAAGACCAGGGTGGCGCCGATGCCGACCAGGGTGCCGAGCAGTACGTCTGCGCTTCGCCAGAGTGCCACGCTGAGCTGTTGCGAGCCGTCGCCGATCACCAGCAGCAGGCTGATGGCGAACATCAGTCCGCTGTAGGCCTGGCGACCGCCGAAGACCACCCAGGTGGCGATGGCGATGCCGATCAGCGCGCCGAGTTGTACCCCCCAGCCTGGCAGCGGGAGGATGATCAGCGCCAGGCCGAGGGCGGCGCCGATCAGGGTGCCGGCCAGGCGCTGGCGCCCCTTGTCCAGTACGCCCCCGATATGGGGAAGGTTGCCCATCACCATGACCGTGCTCACCAGCGCCCAGCCACTGTGCTGGAAGGGGAACGTCTGGACGATGGCAAAGGTCACGATCAGTGCCAGACTGACCCGGAGTACGTGGAAGAGGCGGCGATGGCGGTGATTGATGAAGGGGTCGCGCAGGCGTCCGAGCAGCATGGTTCAGCCTCTCTGTCGGCCTGGGGCCGGCTCTCGTGCCGGTTGAGGGTGGGCGGTGGAAGGCGCCGTCATACGCTGTCCGAGATCGTCGGGCAGGGGATCTCGGGGTAGAGAAGCATTGTCGCTCAAGATGCTGAAGACCGTGCAGTGCTGATGAAAATGGGGGTGAAGTTTACCACGCAGGCTCGCGTGCCGTCCCGAGCCAAATGATGTCTCGAGGGACGGTGTCCAGGTGGCTGACAACGGAAAGGGGCCCCGTCCCTGGGGCCCCTTTCATCATGGTGAGTCATCGTGGTGGGTCATGGTCACACGTCATGGCCGCACGTCATGACTCGGCAAGGCTCAGCGCCAAAGGCTCAGGCGGCAGCGTCCTCTTCCATCATCTTGTGAATGAGCTCCTTGAGGTCCTCGACCTGTTGCTCGAGGGCTTCCACCCGGTCCTCTTCGCTGTTCTGCTGGGCTTTCTCCTCGATTTCCTGCATGTGCTCCTGCAGGGCTTCCGAATCCATGGCGAAGGTGCTGCCCGCCATCACAAATGCGGCGATCATGGTCGATCCGACTAGCGTGCGTTTCATGTGGCATCTCCTGGAAGTCGTCCCTGAACCCTGTGAAGGCCCGCGCTCACTCCATCGAGGCGATATGGCGCTCTGCCGTCCGTGAACTGAACTGGCACAATTCACTATAGGAGGTATTTCTTTATTCGCCATTATTGATATTTCGGCGCAAACGATGAGCAAGGGTGTGGGGAACGATGAGAAGGCGATGACAAAGCGACGAGAGGGCGATCAGAGGATGATGAAAGACGGGGCGGGGCAGGGAAAGCGTCTGGCGTGCAACGCCAACGGCAAGATGGCTAAAGTGGGCTGCGCGACCAGAACGCGACCAGAACACCACCACAAGGTAGGTCATCGAGGGAGTGAGTCACGTAAGACATCGATAGGGTTGGTGCCCGGAGCCGGGCTCGAACCGGCACGGTGTTGCCACCGAGGGATTTTAAGTTCGATCTGATCTAATTGGCGGCCGCGCTTGCAATGCGGTTTTTATGAAAATCAGTCACTTAAAGTTGCGTAATGCTGGACATAGCTGCCTCTCAGGCATCGACTGTGCGACCAAATTGCGACCATATTAAGGTACTGTGAGATTTCTTGGTGACAACGACTTTTACTTAGGAACGGGACAAAGGCGTCTAGCAAAGCATCTGACTGGTATTTTCACAAGCAATGTACTAGAGATCTAGTCATTGCTTAGCTTCTTTTATGAGTTGTCTAGTTGTTTTTTGTTACTTTTACGGAGTGATTTTCCAGGATTGTGCAGGTGTGAGCAACGTTGTGGTCCTACGAGCTTTGCTATGTCAGCATATACTATATGAATTGCTGAAACAGGAACGCTTTTGTTAGAAGAAACTGATGGTTGCGAGCAAGATGAGCTTAAGGAAAAGTTAGAGCTGCTCAGGGAGATACTGTCTTCTATAGAAATTATATCTAAGTCTACCGATTGGCTAGATGATAGAAACAGGGTGAGA
Source organism: Halomonas sp. H10-59 (assembly GCF_040070555.1). Lineage (NCBI taxonomy): Bacteria > Pseudomonadati > Pseudomonadota > Gammaproteobacteria > Oceanospirillales > Halomonadaceae > Halomonas > Halomonas sp. H10-59. The sequence goes on along the minus strand of NZ_CP098828.1, from coordinate 2,610,955 downwards.
ATTGGGCGATTGTCTCATACTGGCATGCTTCTCATCGATGTTATAGAAGACTTCACGTCACAGAGGCGGCGTGATGGTCATCAACAATGATGATGCAGGGAATGGAGATGGTTAAAGATAATGTATTGCCTATTTTTGCGTAGAAATTCCCACTGATTTCATATAAGTTTCAAAGGCAATGCAGGCTGCTTTGCAGCGAGCATCAACCTCACTTTCGAGTGTATCAAGTACATGTCGTTGGGCACCCGGCTTGTACTCCACAATGTCCCACTCGATTTCTGACCCAATCTCGCTGTAATGCGCTTCTACCTTGATGGATGTTGTGACATTCATAGCGTCTCTCCAAGTCTTCTATGTTCCTGAGTGTAACAGTATTTTGAGACATTGGGATGCTCACGCTCGGACCAGCATAGAGAAGTGAAAAAAGATAGTTTTAAGGCCTGGTTGCGGCGCGTTCGAGCACAGGTCAGTGAATTTTGGCTCGCAGGGGTAGGGCTCATGAGAGAAGAAATAATAAGCTTTACAGCTGTAGATGGTGGATGGGAGCTGTTCTGTAGAAACTGTTACACGCTAGAGTTTAACCACTACTCAGATTCTCCGTGGCTCCAATTCGAAATTCAGCCTGAAACAAAAAATGGGGGACGCTACACCGTCAGGTGCCGCGTATGCCGCCATGTATCGCGACGAAAATCGCTGCATCCGGATAGTCTTCGACCATCTTAGATTCGGGTTGCGAGCAAGGTAGTGGCGCTGGCGGAAAGGTTATAGCAGATCGTAGATTGTGGATCGCACCTCGTACCGCTCTGATCTACGCTGAGCCAAGCACTTTGTTTTCAGGAGACAGGGATGCTCACGCAGATGATCAGTTACCAGGTTGTGGAGAGCGGGCTGGAAATGCGTTGCCTGGTGTGTCAGACCGTCGAATTTCAGGAGACAGGGCGGCAAGGCTGGAGGCTTTTCGAAGTGGTGCCAGACGGTCCTTGGGGCAGATGCTTCATCATTACGTGCAGGGCCTGTGGCCACAAGAACCTGCGCGCCTCTTTGCAGCCTGACTGGTATGGCTGAGGTGGGCAGTCAGCTACGACATCATGCTGTGACGCCATCTCAAGGAGCCCCGGTGCTCGTGAGCCTGGTGTCTTTGGTAGTCGGCAGGCCGACGGCTGAGCCTGCAAAGACTTACTCGGCTAGTACCGCTTTGGCACAGAAGCTGACATTATGTTCTACGCTAAGCACTAGGAGGCTAGACGTAGGATAGTCATGTTGGACATGCCGATGATCAATTTTGCGACCGTGGAAGGCGGCTGGGAAATGTACTGCCTGAAATGCCACTCTGCCGAGTTCAACGTCACTGATCGCTCACCGTGGAGCCAGTTCGAGATCCGGCCGGGTGCCCCGCATGGGAGGTGCTACATCATAAAATGCCGTTCATGTGGCCACGAGGCTCTCCGAAATACACTGCAGCCGGATTGATGAAGCCCTCTGCAGGACTGATACATGCCCGTGGTTACTGGGCTGTCGGGAAGAAATGTGCTCTACCATACACCAGGCCATACATGGTGCCGTCGGCTAGGCTTGGGTGGGAGGCTGTTCTAGAGGAAATGGTAGCACGCCATGGGCTACCCTATGGCAGGTCGTGTTGATGAGGGTGGGCTAATGCAGATTGATCCAGTGGTCTCAAGGTTCGTGGACGGAGGCATTGAGCTGTACTGTCCAAAATGCGAGAACAGAGAGTGGCAACCTGAATCGCACGAAGGGTTCAGTCTCTTTCATGTGTGGCATGAGTATCACGGTTGCCAAGAGATTCACACGAAGTGCACGGTTTGTGAAAACAAGCACGTGGCTAGGACGTCGTCGCCAAGGTGCTGAGGACAACAGCTCTCACTATGGCTGTGCTGATGTGGTTGCCTTTCAGCTCTCACGCCGACTACGGCAGCGCCACCGTCGCCAGGGTGACCAGCATCGTCGATGGCGATACGTTCCGGGCCGACATCGAGGGCTGGCCGGCGGTGATTGGCGAGCGGATCCCGGTGCGTATTGAGGGCATCAATACGCCAGAGATGCGCAGCCAGTGCCCGGCGCCCGAGTTGCAAGAGCGGGAGAGGGCGCTGGCCAGGGAGGCCAAGCAGTTCACCGTGGCGGCGTTGCGCGATGCAGAGCACATCCAGCTGCACGAGATCGAGCGGGGGAGCTTCTTCCGCATTCTGGCGAGAGTGACGGTCGACGGGCGCGACCTGGGCGACCAGCTCATCGAGGCAGGGCTGGCACGGCCATACCGGCCAGGGGCCAGCAAGACCCAGTGGTGCCAATGAGCGAGTACGAGATCACCCAGTGGCGCAAACGCCTCGAGCGTAAGGGCTGGCTCGGCCTGAGCCGGTCATCGCCGCCGATCGACAAGCTGGTCGAGTATCACGTTGTCTGGCAGGGCTGGCTGATCAGCGGGCGCTGCGTGCTGGGCAAGGAGATCAAGGACGACTGGTGGGAGCCAGGCACACCGCAGTACCTGCTATCCCGCAAGCACGGCATCAGCGATGGCGTGTGGCGGCTGGCGAAGGATCAGCAGGCAGAGGTGGGGCAGGTGAGAAGGGCCTGGGTGCTCAAGAATAAGAGATCGGGGGAGTAATGAGGAAGCTGGTTCTCGGTAGTTGCTGTGTCGTTCTGATTGGGATAATAGGGTTTTCGTTCTGGTGGTTCACCGTTGAGAACGGCCAAAGATTGTCGACGGATATGGCTTTGTGGGGGAGCTATGGGAGTTTCCTTGCAGGCTCCATCGGTGTGACTTTTGGCTTAGCGACTGTGTGGATGCTGGCTGAAACATTGAAAATACAGCGTGACGAGCTTGCAGCAACTCGAGATGAGCTTAAAAGGACTAGAGAAGCTCAAGAAAGTGCGTCCGACAACATGAGGTTGCAGTACGAAATTCTTCTGGCTGATTACAAAAGAAGAAATTTCGCGTCTTACGTTAATTCGTTAGTGGCTCCAATAGATAGTGCTTTGTCAGCTAGTAAGATTATAAATGATAGGCATGTGACAGTCACCACATCTTTGATGTATAAGAATTACTACGACACATTTTCTTCTGAACTGGCAATAATCGTGTGGCAATTTTGTGAAATCGGGAAATCCCTTCGGTCTAGCGAGATCGCTCACGAGGATCTCATATATTTGACCCATTCGGCTGCCCGATTCTATTTTTTGTATTCTTCTTGTCGAAGCGCCGGCCTGTTTGACGGCTGCAAAACGGACATTGTGGATGTCCTTGATAGATTTTATGAGAGCATCAGGAGAGAGGTGAAGGTGGAGTAATTGGCGCCGCCATCCTTGGCTCTCACCTCACTCCCAGCCAATCGCCTCAACCGCTTCCACCGTCTCGGCGGCCTTTACGTGATCCTCAAGAGCCTGGCGCTTCCCTGTCGCCAGGCCGCTTGCTTGCATCCAGGCATCGGCTTTGGCGATGATCCGCGTAGCCAGCTCGGTCTTGTCCATGCCGCGACCAGTGGCCATGGCATCCAGTAGGGGCGTGGCAGTGCTTGAGTCAGCCAGGAATGCCCGCGCCTCGCGCTCCTGCTTGTCCCAAGTCATCTGTTCTGACTCGGGATACTCGCTGCGGATGCTGGCCAACTCGGCCTCGTAGGCCGTGTTAATGCGTCGCATCGCAGCCTGTTGAGCCTCCGCTAGCTTTTCGGCCTCGGTCTTGGGCGGAATCCAGTACACGTTACCCATCAGCCGTCTCCTTCTTGCGAACCGTCCAGCCGGTGTTGCCGGCGACATCCACGCCCCGCACGATCTCGTAGTCGTCTACACCTGCCATACCGGTGGGGACGACGTAGCAGGTATCGGGGCTATAGTCCCGTGCATCTATCGTCGCCTGTCCTCGCCAGCGGGCCTTTCTTCCTGGATACTGTCCGGCAATGACACGCTGTAGCAACGTGACGTGTAGCTCGCCATCGATTCGCGTGGCGGTGCTGATAGGGGTAGCCCCGCCTACTGGACTAACCCCGGTCAGCCTTGCCCCTTCTGGGAGAGGTGACAAATCGTATTGCTCTGCTTGATCGTCTATATAAGCAGTAACGGTGTCGCCACTTATCTCATAATAATCTGGGGCGGCACTAACCGCCTTAAAAGACAGTCGCATAATTCCTCCTGGTTATTTGTAGCGTCCAGAAACCCACACCGGCAGCCTGCCTTCGGCCCCCGCATTAAGGCTTGCTCCGACCCCAACATAGCCCCTCACATCTACTTGGGTGAGGCCGGCAGGTATGTAGGAAATACAGTAAACGGCGTCTGGCCCTACTCCTCCGCCCCCGACAACAACCTGCGGTTCATCTATTACAGGTTGCGGATACGGACACGTCGCAAGAGTCGTGTATGCGTCTGTTTCTTTTTCCAAAGTAGCCCATAGAGTCATGAAGATTGCACCACTGGCTAGGCGGGTCCACTCTCCGTCATCATTGCTATCGCTTTCAACAATCGGATCGCCGCTCACAGTGGGCATCGTGTCAAAATCGTTATGTCCGACCAGACTCGCATATCGCACATCAGCCTGCGACGTATTGGGAACGTCATCCGCACCTGTGCCCACATTGGCTGCAGCCGCCGTCCCTGCATCCGAGATCGTACTCAGTGGCTGCGTGCCGGTGTGGTTGGCGCGCTGTGCTGCGTAGGCCTGAGCCTCGCTGGCCTTGGTGTCAGCGTGGTTCTTGGCTGCTGACTCAGCACTGGCTGCTGAGCCCGCAGGGTCGGCGCCGACCTGCGCGGGGGTATGAGCAGAACTTTTTGCCTCGTGCGCGGCGACTGCAGATGAGGCTGTTCCAGCGGGGTCTGCGCCAACGTCGCCCGGTACGAGCGTGACGGCGCCAGTTTTGCCGGCAACGCTGGCTACGCTGTCGGTGTTGTCGATCTTCGACCAGGTGCCACCGCCACCGCTCTCGTTGGGCGTCCAGAGCAGCATGTCCTTGTTGCGGTACTCGACACCGCCAACGGTCTCGCCATTCGCCGCGCCAGTGACCAGCCAGTAGCTGGCCCCGGTCGGCTCGGGCGGCAGGGAGCCGGTGCTCGCATCCCAGGCGCCTTGGGCAACCATGGCGTTAACGGCACGCTGTCGGGAAACTTCCGCCCAGTGAGCGGCGGAGAACTGAGAGCCGTCACCCTCTGGCACCGGTGTATCGTTCGGGTATTGGGCCCAGTGTTGGGCCTCTAGGGCGGAGTCGCCGGCATCGGTTGCGTGCCCATCGGCGGCACTGGCGCTGTTCGCAGCGTTGCCAGCCGCAGTATCAACAGCCTGACGCTGGCTATCGATGTGATCGACCTGATCGTTCACATAGGTGACGCGCCCGTCGATGTACTGTCTGTCGTCGGATGTTGCTTGGCGATCGAGGCCTGTTTGTTGTCGATCGGCGGCCGTACCTTGGGCGTCCAGCCCTGTCTGCTGCCTGTCTGCAGCGGTGGCCTGGGCGTCCTGACCTGTCTGGATTCTGTCTGCTGCCGTGGCTTCGGCATCGCCTGATGCTGAATCAGCGGAGCTTGCAGCCTCATCCCGGTACCCGCGGGCTTCGTCCACCAATGCCCGGAACTCGATCACGATGCCAGGCGTCAGGTCCTGTTCGCCTTGCCACTCGACCACCAGCTCGTTGAGGTCGGTGGCGGTGGAGTCAGCGCGCACCTCCAGATTCTTGGCGAGCTCAAGGAATGACCGGCCTTGCATCACGCGCACGTCGTAGCGACCCACCTCGACGGAGATGGAGTAGTCGCCCTGGGCGTCGGTGATCGCCTCGGCACGGATGTGGTTCAGGACGGTGGCGGACGTCCTGACGGCGTCAAAGCGAATGGTCGCCCCGGGCAGCGGATGGCCGTAGGGGTCTTTCAGTACGCCGGTAAGCGTCACTGCCATGGTGTGTCTCCCACAAAAAAGCCCGCGCTTGGCGGGCTGTTAGAGTGCGTTGCGAAAGCGGGTCAGGGCCCGATGCATGTCGGCGGGTGTGTCGGATCTTCGAATATCGGCTTTGGCGGTGATACGCGCCTCCTCGATGGTGCCGGCGCGCTTTTCCCATCGGGTGCGAGCGCGCTTGATGCGCTGGCAGACGGTGGTCGCATCAACGTTCGTGGCGTTGGCCTCGGCTTCGACCATGGGCCCCGAGCCTTGGACCGCCTCGGTCAGCTTGAGCTGGTAGACGGCTTCTTGGGCGGGTGACACATAGCGGGCCGCCTCGGCCTCGTTGTCCACCAATGCCAGATAGTGCCGCTCAGCCTCTGCCCGGGAGGAGAACCGGCGAATGCTCAGCCTATCCATCGATCGCCACCTCCAGGGTTTCATCGAGGCGCCAGGCGGGGCCGACAAGTTGGATCTGATAGGTGCCCGGCACGTCGGCATCGAGCTGGGCGCTGTCGCTGGTGGTGACCATCTGTTGGCCGTCCATCGCCAGCAGGGTGCCAGGCTCCAGCCCAGTGATGGTGGCTGTTAAGCCCTCGACGGCAACCTGAGCATCCCGGTGCTGCTTTGGCTTGATCTGGCCGTCCGCCAGGTCCACGTAGTGGGCGGCATCGTCAAAGCCTGCCTCGACCTCGACATAGTCTTCGTGCTCACCACACTGCATCTCGACATGGTCTTCGGGGCAGTCTGTGACGCGCAGGATGGCACCGGTCAGTTCGCAGTAGATTGCGACGATCATCGCTTTTTGCCCTCTGCTGTCAGGGTGGATTGGGTGGAATTGACGGTGCTGGCACCGCGACACTCAATGGCAATAGTGACGCCATGGCGGTTGCCTACATCGAGGGTGCAGGCGTGGTTGAGCTCGCCGGTACCCGTGGGAATTTCGAACCAGACACTCCCATCGACCTTCCATCGGAAGTAGGGCCGGCCGCCGCCGCCTGTCGCATTCGTTGCTGCGAAGTTGGCGAAGACTCGGCCGCCCTCGGCATTGAGGTACACCGATAGCCAGCTGACCCAGCTCCCGTTGCTGCTTCTTCCAGAGGTTCGTGACGTACCGACAGGGATAGTCACCGCTTGCCCGGCAATCTGCAGCGTGTCGACCTGTGCATTACCAATCTTGGCGCTGGTGATCGCTGCATTGCCGATCTTGGCGTTGGTGATTGCGCCGTTGCGAATATGGGCGTTCTGGACGTCGATGTTGAACAGCTTGCCGTAATCCACATGGAGCTCATCGGCCTGGATGTAGCTGGCCTTGACCTTGCCGTTCTCCACAATGAACGAGCCATCGGACGCCTTGAGCTTGGTGAACGTCAGGTACTGGATCAGCGCTTCTTTCAGGTACAGCGTGCCATCGGTGAAGATGAACGGGATCACCTCGGCGTCGCCGTCACCTGGCTGGGCGATGTAGAACCGGTCCGCCAGCACACCGAAGTCGAAGACGTCCTGATCTTCGTCGTAGGCCGTGCCAAAGCCCGCCACTCGACCGCCGCCAGTCACGTTCAGCACATAGCTGGAGTTGAGCCCGTCGATGTTCTGGCTCAGGTCCGTGAACAGATCCGTCTGTTTTTATCTGCCCGCTGATCACCGACATGATCTTGTCGGGGTCGTTCTCGGTGGTGGCCTGCACCGGGTACCAACTCGAGACGCCGTAGGCGTTGGTGCCGCGCACGTAGTAGTAGTAGGTGGTGTCGGGCTCGAGGTCGGTGTCGGTCAGGGTAGGCGCCACACCGACGCGCACTGCATTCGACTCGATCAGTCCTGTGTCGAGTGCGACGTTAGAGCGCCAGAATTCCCACATCTGCCCAGGGTAGAGACCATTCGGGATCAGGGTGATCTCGAAGGTTCCCGTACGGATGTCCACGCTATCCGGCGGCGTCGGCTGCAGCAGGCCGGCCACGTTGGTGGTCCGGTACGCCCAGGGCGACGCGGAGCCGGTACCGGTGATGCCGCGGACACGGATCTGCCATTCACCCGGCTCTGCATCGAGGATGTCGAACGACGTGCCCGGGCCGGTGAAGGCCTCACCCCATGACACGTCATTCGGCCCCTGTACCTCGGCAATGTAACGGACGACTCGAGCGTCATCGCTGGGCGTCCAACTGACGGTGATCTTCTGGTGCTCGGTGCCGCCGGCCAGGTACTTGGATGCCTCGACGGTAATGGAGTAGGGCGCCGCCACCGGGCCGGTCGGGATCAGCGTGTAATCCTCGTCCGGCAGGTTGAGGCCCTGCTCGACGCGATCGTACTTCGTCGGGTCATGCTCAACGGCGGTGATCTGGTAGATCGCCGTCTCCTGCTCAGCAACGGACAGCACCCGGAACTTGCGTGGCTCCACGTCTTGGCTCGACAGCATCCAGATGGCGCCACGGATCGGCTCAGCTGAGAGCGGGCTGACCAGCTCGACATGATCACCGGCGAACCGGTCGACCTGTCGGCGCTCAATCCCCCCGGTGGGCAGCAGCACGTCCAGATACCAGTCGCTGCCGCTGACCTGCTCGGGCACTTGGTCAAGCACCAGGGCAGACAGCCCAGGGCGAACGATCCGGCCAGAGAGCCGGGCGCCGGCCGTGGTCGGGTCGTTGACTGCGATAATGTCGCCCGGGCGCAGGTCGGCATGGTCGACGCTGGCCTGGTAGGTGATTGTCTCGGTTTCAGCGCGCTCGCTGTAGAGCATCCATTTGCCAAGGCGGTGTGCCTGGCCGCGACTGGTGCAGCCTACGGCGGTGACGTCGATCTGCTTCCAGCCGAATTGCTGGACGGCATCGGCATCCTCAACGACCTCGACCTGGAGGCGATAGTTGTCGCCAGGGTCGTTCCAGCTCACCAGAGCGACCGAGTGCCTGGCCTTGAGCGCGGTGCCGCTGTACTCGAATTCACCGTCGACGACATTGGCCGGTGACACCAGCTTGACCGGATCGGCCGGCATGTCGGCTGTCGCCATGACGGTATTGGCGCCCCAGTAGGTCATGCCGCGGAACGCAGTCGCCAGGGTGTCGAGCGCCTTGATGGCTTCCTCTCGGCTCGACAGCACGGTGTTGAAGGTGAAGCGAGGCTCTTGGCCGCCGAAGCCATCAGGGATCAGCTCATCGCAGTATTGGGCGATCTGGTAGAGACCCCACTTGTCGACGTTCTCCAGCCCGGCGCCGTACCGCTCGCTGGTGGCCAGATCGAGAAAGCACCACGCGGGGTTGTCGGTCCACGCCAGCTTGAACGAGCCGTTCCACAGGCCGGTGTATTCGCGAGTCTCGGGGTTGTAGTTGGTCGGCACCCGGACGATCAGGCCCTTGACGTCGTAGCTCCGCGAGGGGATCTGGCTGCCAAAATCCTGGGCATCGACCTCGAGCCCGACCAATGCGGTATCGGGATACTGCAGCTTGGCGTCGATGATCTCGGTGTAAGTGGCCCAGTACGTCGCGTTGCGCAGGGTGGCGCTGCCGTTGTCGGGCGTCACTCGGCGCATGCGGATATCCCAGGGGCCATCGCCGGTGAGCGGCACACGATAGGACCGCTGGTAATGGCTGGTGGTCTTGCCCTTGATGATGTCGTAGCGCTTCTCGGACCAGCTGCCTCCATTGGGGCGAACATCGACGGCCACCGCCACCTCGGTGGGCAGCAGGTCGCCATTCTCGACGTTCTGATAGCTGAGCGCCTGCACCTGGACGGTAACGCGAGCGGCATCGGCCTCCGGGTTGGTGACGGTGCGAACGACCGGTGTTGCCTTTGTCACCTCGGTGGATACATCGTTGGCGGTCTCTACCGCTGGAAAGCCGGCGATGTGCGACTGATCAGGCTCACCAGTGCGGGTGTGAACGGTCACGCCTTGGAAGTTGAAGTCGCCGCCCTCATCCTGCAGCGGCGTCTCATCCAGATAGATGCTCTTGAGGCCATTGGTCAGGCCGACAATCGGCCCCTCGCCCAGCACGTCGATGATCCTGGCCTTGGAGGTGGAGCGAAGGGTGTTGGGCGCCTCGCGGGGAGTGCGGGCTTCATCGCCGCCGCCCTTGCCGCCTTTCGCGCCATAGACAACCAGATCGGTCATTCGTCCAGCTCCTCAGCAGTCATGCCGGCAGATGCCACAACGCTGCCGACCTTCACGCGGCCGTAGATCACCGGCACCGGCAGGCCCTGGGTGCTGGTGTTGGTGGGTCCATCGAACAGGAAAGAAGGGCGCTCGTCGGGTCGCTCTCGCTCGCCGTAGTCGCCTGTCTGCGGGGTGGGCGACAGCATCTGTGCGACTCCACCCAAGGCAAGAGCCAGGCCGGCATTGAACATCCCGGGCCCGAAAACGGGGCCAGCCCAGAAGCTGGCAACCATCAGGACGGCGCCCGCAATGGTCTGCCAGATACCATCGCCCCCAGCCCCGGCGACCGCCGGGAGTAGGTGAATCTCGGTGGCATCATCCATGCCGACCATCAGCCCTTCTTCGTCGAGCGACACGCCGCCATCGAGGGGGCCGCGCACGACATGCCAGTCGCCATCACGGATGACAGCCTCGAAGCCGGGAATCTGGATCAGCAGCGCACGGATGGCCTCGGCAGGATCACGGACGTCCAACGAAAAGGACTCGCCGAAGCGAGCCCCAAGAAAGCCATGCAGATAGAGCGTTTTCATCAGTCCCTCGACGTGTGACGGAGCCAGTGGGTGATGTAGGGGAGCCAGCGGGCGGCAGGGTCTCGGCGCGAGAGCCGGGTGGGGTCGACAGGCTGCCGGCCAGACGGGTGGTGGAGGCATAGCCCGTTCTCCACCAGGACACCGCCATGGTTGGGCACGTCGCTGCGAAGTTGAGCGAACCACATATCTCCGGGCATGGCCTCGTCTGCCTCGATGACGCGGAACCCCGCCTGCTCGAAACCCTGGCGGTAGAGGTCTTGGCCCTTGAGCCACCATTCCCATGAGCGAGGAAACTCAGGGAGGTCGACGCCCAGTTCTATCGCGTAGTAGTCGCGGATCAGGGCATAGCAGTCGGTCACGCCGTGGACGAAGCCCCTGCCGACCAGCTCGGGCCGGTCGCCGTCGCCCCACCAGCGAATGGGTGTCGTGGTGTTGCCATCGGTGGCCACGATCCCCCACGGAACGCCCGAGGCAATCTGGCCGCGCATGTCGGCCTCGCTGGGGCAGTCCGGGTAGTCCGGGTGTGAGTGAACAATGGCCCGCAGGCCCTGGGCGGCGGCCGCTGCCATGTCGCGCTTGGCGATGGCGAAGGTGGACCGGGGGGCGTCTGCCACATTGGCTACCTGCCGGCAGCCGTGGTCGGTGATCAACCACACAGCCTCATCGGGATAGGCGGCCAGGGCTTCGGCGCGTATTAGCGCCTCATTATGATTCGAACTCAGACAGTCGACTAATGGCATTGGTTGCGTCATCACCCGATGCTAAAGATAGGGAACACTCACAACCAAATGAAGGATTCGGCATGAGCAAGTGGGAGTTAAAGAAGGTTTGCATTGTTGAGCCTGGTAGAGGGGGCATCGTCGAGGCTAATTACCTCAATGATGCTGGTGTCCACTGGGCGTTCACCATGTCTTTTCCAGAGGATGGCGCTGAGATGAGCATTTCCGAACTGATTGATTTCGTGGAGTTAGAGCGAGAGCGTCTTCTCTCTGATGCAGGGGCCAAGCCTGGCAACTTTTGAATCATCTCACCCGGCCTACGCCCGGGAATGCACGTGTCGGAAGGACGCCGGCTTGTCCGAACCTCAACCGGCAGTCGCTCAAGCGCTTGCCGCACACATCGCGCCCCATGCTGGGCAGGGCATCTGACCCATCAGCCTCCCACTCGCCGGAGCCAGAATAAGGGCAGGTCACGCCCTCGTAGCGGTACTGGGTGCCATCAAACCAGCGGTAACGATGCGTGCACGAGTCCCGCAGGATCTGCCGGTGGGGAATCATCCGGCCTTCCTGATCCATCTGTACCGACAGCTCGAACTGAATCTGCCGGCGGTTCTGCGAGGCCTTGCGCTCGATCACGTAGTAGTCGATCGGGAATAAGGCCTCGGGGTCGGGCGCTGTGCCGTCATCCAGGTGCCGACGGTAGGTGCGCAGGCGCTTGACCGGGGCGCCGACCAGGTCGTCGGCACTGATCACCAGCGACAGAAACGCGAGCTCCATTGCGGTGACCGTAAGCGTCGGCCGGGGCAGGGTGCCCTGGCCGTTCCACTCGAAGCCCTCGGCCTTGATCGGCACCGGCTGGTACTCGTAGCCATTGAACCGAACTGGACCGCCGTCGACTGGACAGGGCGCGAAGCGCAGAATGCCGTCGCCATAGTTGCGAGCATCAAGCTCGAACATGGTAACGATCGCGTCCTGCTCAAGCCGCTGGGCGTCGGAAGCGATGACCTGGCTCATAGCCCGAAGTCCTCGATGAAAGTGGCTGTCAGGGTGTGCCGCTTGAAGCTGTCCTCGGAGACCTTTGGGTGCTCTTTGCAGGCCACGCGCCATGCCTCGGGCTCTCCGGATACCTGCCATAGGAAGGCGTAAACGCCCCGGCGCTCCAGCAGGAAGTCCCGCAAGCGTTCCATCTGTTCTTTGGTGATGTGGCTCCACGTCACGGTCCACTCTCGCCTGGACGAGTTGATTCCGGTGGGGCGACGCTGCTCATACCCGTCACCAAAGCTCACCGCATCGACAGCAAACGAGCCACCGCCAGTCAGCCCATAGTCAGGCTCCCGGCCAATATCGGGGAGGAAGTCGATCTCCATGGATTACCTCTTGGCGAGCAGCCCGCCGGGGCGCTGCTGCTCGATGATGAACTGAGCGAACTGGGCCTTATTGGCGCGCTTGAAGGCATCAGCCTGGCGTTCTGCATCTTGCTGTGTGGCGCCTGGCTGGGCTTCAACTGTGATCTGCGGAGCGTAGGTGATCTGCGGGGCCATCGAGGACGATGCGCTACCGCCCACCAGGCCGCCATTGGCGTAGCCGGGCATGTTGTTGAGGCGCTCGAGCATCGGAAGGACGCCTGGCTGATCGACCACTGACTTTTTCACCACGTACTCGCCGGCATGCACTATGCCCGCCGGGTCGTTCTTGCCGCCCGGCCCGGTGTAGCCGCCATCTGCAAACATCTGTTGAGTAAAGCCGCCCTCGAGTGCAGGCCCTGTCGAGGCGCCGCCCAGTGCGCCACCAATGAGGCCGGCCCAGTCGAAGCCGCCAATAGCTTTTACCGCAGGCTCAGTGATGGACTTTCGGATCAGCAATCGCTGAATGTCCTCGGCAATGCCGGCCAGGACGTCACGGAAGCCCTCGCCGCCCACGATGGCGTCCTCGAAAGCACTAGAAAAGGTCAGCCCCAGATCCCGAGTGAGGTCGTCAGTCTCCTTGACCTTCTCAGCTAGCCCGCCAGTGGCGATCTGCTCCATAAAGCCGCCGGTCAGCTCTGCCGAATACTGTGTGCGCAGTCGCTCCTGGGCTTCAGCAAGGCGAAATGTTTTGTCAGCGGCAGCTTTGAGGTCGAGAAGATTCATTTCCTCCCGAAACTGCCGGTGGGCAGCTTCAAGGGGGAATAAGCGATCGATCAGGCGCTGCTGGGATTCAGCGAGCTCTTTTGTGGCTTTGTCTGCTTCACTCGTGCTCTCTGCCAGGGTTCTTAAGCTGTTGGTGGGCTTTATGCTGCTTTCGCCCAGCGATTCCAGGCGATTCTCAAGCTGGACAACAGCCTCGTCGTAGCTGGCAATCTCTGTTTCGATTTGCCGCACGGCTTCCACTGCCTGATTTCGCCCCGAGCCAGCGCCTGGGCCGATGCCGACATAGCCCGGCCCAGGGCCTTGCATCTGGATGGCATCTCGCTCCGCTCGCGCGGTCTGCGCAGCTCGCTGTAGGTCCGCGATATCAGCCGAGAGCTTGGATATGCCGTTCTTGAGCGCTGCCTCGCTGTTCATGTTGATTGAGTCTGTCAGCGCGTCAACAGTGGAGGTAACTGACTCAATTTTAGGCTGCACTAGGCCCAGTTCTTCTCGGAAGTAGTAGATGCCTCCGGCCGCCACAACAGCTGCGCCTACGGGGCCGCCAAGCAGTGCCATCGCACCTGATGCGGTCCTTACCGCAGCGCCCATCGCAAGCTGTGCAGTAGCCGCTGTACCACTGACTCCTGCCAGGCGGGCGAGAGCAGCCTGGTAGGCGAGGGTCTGTCCCAGGGCGGCCAGCTTGGCGGCGGTAGCAGTTGCCAATGCCCCGGACAAGCGGCCCGCCATCAGCACGGCCAAAAACTGCGCACCATCCACCAGCGTGTCTATGTTGTCCGATAGGCCAACAATGGCATCACCTGCGAGCCCGACAGCGTCGTTCAGCCCTTCGCTCGCTCCCACCCATTCGAGAATTTTGTTTCGTGACACAGCCATTTTCTGGCCAAACGTTGCAATCGACTGGCCAAACGCCTGGTCGATACTGACCGCTGCGCCCTCCATGGCGTCGATGATGACCTGGGCAGTGATGCCGCCCTCAGCGGCAAAGTCTTTCAGCTCACCAGTGGTCATGTCGAGAGAGTTAGAGATGGCCCTCATGATCTCCGGCGCTTGCTCAGCCACTGAGTTAAATTCATCACCGCGAAGCGCCCCAGCAGCCAGGCCCTGAGCAAGCTGAGTGATAGCGCCGGCAGACTCGTCCGCAGTAGCGCCGGACAGCGCGAACGACTTGTTGATGGAGTCGGTAATTCCGAGCAGGCGCTCGCTGGAAATGCCCAGCTCTTGGGTTGATTTCTCTAGGCGGGTATACAGATCGACGGTTGACTCGTAGGTAGAGCGCGAGTCGTTAGCGATCTGGAGTAGCTCGCGCTGTGTCTTGGCAAGCTCGTCGCTAGAGCTGGTCACCTGGCGAATCTGATTTGTGGTGTTGGACCAAGCATCGGCATATCGGATCACCTCGCCGGCACTGGCAGCGCCAACGAGACCGGCCAGCGCCCCGGATGCCGCAAGTGCAACGCCGCGAAGCCGGGACGTCTCCGCCGCCACTCCGCCGAGGCTCCCGGCAGCTCGATCTCCAGCCCGATCGACATCGACGAGCCCACGCTCCACGCGCTTTAACGACCGCTCACCGCTACGGCTATCGATCACCAGCTCAAGGCGGCTGGAATAAGGCATCACAATCTCCAAGCATAAAAAAAGCCCGCTATGAGCGGGCCTTATGGTTTTTCGGGAGGATGGCTAGAGTTCCGCCTTAAACCGGGTTAACTCGCCTGACGACGGGTCAAGATACCATCTGCGCGCAATGTTCTGAGGTTCGCCACAGAACATGAAGTAATATGGCTCCCCGGCTACTCGGGAGAATCCGCCATTATTCCGCATCACCTCAGCATCACAGTCATCTCTTCCGCTTAGTTCGACGATTGCTTCGGTAAAAGCATCTTTGTACTTCTCTGCGTCTTGTGACAAAGCCGCAATAGATGCGGCCTCTTCCTCGCTAATCGAGTCCCCACCACAACCTGTTAGAGCCATCGCGACTACTGCGGCGACAATACACCCTTTCATGACCAGCCCTCGCCATCCTCGCCAGCACGGGTATTTTTTCGCACTGCCTCGAAGTATATACGTGCGTACTGATCTCCGAGCCATAGAGACATGCGGGCCATCAACGTGCTTGAGTCAAAAAACTTTGCAATGATGTAGCGGCGCGCTGGCTGACCGTCGCGGGGGATTTCGTTCTCTATCTTCTTTTCGACAACTGCACCATTTTCCTCAGCCGCAGAGATGATCTTCTCGATCAAGGCCTCACCGTCACTGGGCGTTAGGCTCTTTATCTCAGCGAGCAGTTTGCGCTCCTCCTCTAGTTTCTCAACAAGGTCTTCGGGCACGAAACCATTCAGCTTGTCTTTGATCCGCAATCCGGCGGTTTCCGAGGTAACGTCATGGAAAGTTCGGTGAGCTTCGCTGTAGTCGCGGTAGTAGGGCGCATGCTTCTTTTTCATGATGCCTCCGTGCGTGTTTTCCCCAGCGTAGCGAATAGGGCAGGGCGAGGCTAGGTTCTGCTTTCCATGTATACCCAGTCCATCTCACGCATAACGTTAATGTACTCATCTGCTGAGCAGGGTAGCACCATCATCTGGCGCAAAGCAGCCATCTCAGACAAAGGTATGGGCTGAATGGCGCCGAAGCCGGCAGGTCTTGATGGGGAGAGGAGGTCGAACAGGTGCAGCCAGAAGGCACAGCGCTCGTCGATCTCTGGCGGCTCAACCTGCTTTGAGAGATTGAGCGCCTTTGCGATCGTGGCGAGCTTGGTTTCTCGCCCGGCTGTTGTCAGGCGGTACTTGAGCGCTGCCGCGGCTTTTTTCCTTGGTCCTCAATGTCCTCACGACGAAAGTTGGACAGGTCGTTGGCCTGACTGAGAATGCGCGCCACCAGATCAGGGTTGTCCAGCATCACCTCAACGGCATTTTCGATGCTGTAAGGGATCGGTTCGCCGCTATCGTCTTCGACGCCGCTCCAGTCTCGCAGAACGCCGGTGGCGATGGCCGTGTACAGGGCGCGCTCTTTCTCAGCTGGCTCGATCTTCTTCCGATAACCGGACTCCTCCAGCGCCTGCTCGTAGATGGGGTTGCCAGCTCGGGCGACCTTGAACTGGCCGCCCATGATTGCTAGCCAAACGCCTTGAGTGAAGGCGTCAGGTGAGTATCGTTTTGCATTGAAAGCCATCGGGGATTCCTTATACCAGCACGCGGGTGACTTTGATGGGAGTGTTCTTGGCGGTGTAGTTGAGCGACACCTGGACGATGTCCTCATTGCCACCGTCCGGCAGCTCGCCGTCGATCTCGATTTCTGGCAAGTCGAAGGTGTAGCTGTTGCCGGCGGCATCGGTCAGAGGGAAGTACACGCCGATAGCCTCGCGGGTCAGCATCTTCTTCCATTGCTTCCAGGCCGCCTTGCTCCAGGCCATGGTGAGCGAGCCGGAGACGTTGGCCGATGTGGCAATCAGGGCGCCGGGACCGGCCTTGCCGAGGCAGCGTTGGGTTTGCAACGTGTTGTCGATGGACATGGACAGGGCGCTGATACAGGCCTCGCCGGCCAAGGTGGAGCCGTCGACCAGAATGTCGCCAACACTGGTGGCGGAGCCCATCGCCACGGTGGTTGTCTGAGGATTCACGGTGCCAGCAGCGGTCGGGTCGGTCTCGCCGTCCTCATAGCCGAGGCCCATGCCGGTGAAGCTGCAGGTCACCTTGCCTTCTTCGGGGATGTCGAGCTGCATGGCACCGATGTGCACGCCCTTGAAGGTTGAGTAGACGCCGATGTCTTTGAACGCCTTCACGATGGTGAAGGTGTGGCGGTCAGCACCAATCTCCAGCACATCAGTGGCCCAGGTGCCGTAGAAGGCTGCCTCGAGCAGCTTGTCGAACGTGCCCGCGCTCATCTCGCCAGCCAGGTCGCCGGAGTAGTCGAGGCTGGTGATGATGCTGCCGCCCTGCATGCGCGTCTCACGTTTCTCGGCAGAGACCTCGGTGGAGACGTTGGGCGTCAGGGTATTGCCGGCGAGGCGCAGAGTGTCCCAGGTCGCCGGATCGGGCGTTTCCCCGGGCGTGGACTCGGGAGCGAGGTAGGTTGCGATCTGAGAACCTGAGCTCATGATTTTCTCCAGGCATGAAAAAAGCCGCTCAAGGCGGCTCGGAGGTGGGCGGTGGGGCGGTTTAGCCGACGCGGAAGGGCGTCGATACGTTCAGTTGATACCAGCCGTCAGAGGGGCCCGCGCGCTGCACTGACGAGGCGAGCGTCTCAAGGTGCCCGGTACGCCAGAACTGCAGGTGCGCAGCCAGGGCGTCGGCGATCTGGTACGCCTGCCGGCTGCCCTGATTGTCCTTGGTGAACACCTGGCACATGATCAGCCCGGGGCGGCGAACGCAGGGTTCGGAGCCGAGACCAGCGACGAAGCTGTCGCCGTGCTGGATGGTCAGCCGCACCCAGGGCTCCTGGTTGGCGATGGCCGCATCTACGTTCGGTCCGCTGGGGGCGCCGTCATAGGCCACGGGCACGCCATCCCACGCCACCATGCGCGACTCGATAGCGATGCGGATCTCGTCGAATCCCATGATCAGCCCCCATACTTTTCGCGCAGAGTGTTGGCCGCCACGGCATAGACACCTTCGCCGGCCTGGTCAGAACTGCCGACTTCGATGCGCTCGGCATATGGGAGGTTGTTCTGGATATAGATCACCGTGAACGGGACGTGCATGGGCGCGATCTTCGCGGCCTCGCGATTGAAGGTCTCGTTATCCATGCCGCCTTTGGGCGGCTGCGAGGCGCCCGCAGATTCGTCGAAGCTGGTGTCAGGGCTGCCCACAGAGACCCGGTGATTGCCTCGAAAAGCGCCAGAGTCAACGGGAGAGCCAAGGATTACCATCTGCAAGGCTTCGGTAGCCACGCGCTTCTGCATGTCGGTCAGGTCGCGCTCTACCTGCCGAGCGAAACCGGAAAGTGATTTGGACCATCCCTTGCGCGTCGTCATTTTTTCTCCAGGCGTAAAAAACCCAGCACGTCGGCTGGGCAAGTAGCGGCAGGCCCTAGCGTGATCGTAAGCCACCGTAAGGTTCCAAAGCTTGCTGTAAGTCCTCAATGAGGGCCACGCCAACTCCCTCCGTTCTGCGTAGCTCCTGGTGGGATAGCTTCACGGCTTGAGCAACGGTGGATATGCCAAAGTGACGGAGGAAAGACTTGGTCTTTGCGCGCTTGACGAGATCGTGAACGTTGATAGCGGACCATTCCTGCTCTTTGTGAGCCAACTCCCGCTCTTTCAACATCTCCGCCGCGATGCTGTACGCGGTTCTTGCAATCGCTGCCCGATGCCGGGTGTCGGAGCTGAGAAGCTCTACGCCCTCGGCCGTGACCAGAGACTTCATCGCCTCAACGGCAAATTGATCCAGCAACTCGTTGTCATCGCTCATTCTGTAACCGCCAGGTAGAGGTGGTGCAGCTATTGTAGCTGATTGTTCCAATTCAGTTTACGGTCTCCTGAGTTGAATCGTCCAGGTGGCCTTGGCGGGGTCCTGCCCAACGTTGACCACCAGCATGCCGTTGATGGTGTCATTGATCTTGGGTGTGGCCGGGGCATGGTCAGCGTCCATGATCAGCTCATTCTGGAGCACGCCAGATAGCTCTACGTCAGTGCGCAGAATGTGCTGATTGTCGATCTCGGCGGTGGAGTAGTCGCCGAACACGCCGCGCCCGGTGTAGGTCACGCTCGTCTCGGGATAGGTTCCCTCGATAGGGTCGAACTCGCCCGAAACGACAGTGCGGGAGCCAGTGAAGGGCCGCACGGCGTCACTCAGCTTGCCGTCGAACGCCTTGGGCACCTTGGCGTTGATCTTATCCTGGATGTAGCCCATCACAACCTCTTGAGGATGGTGACCCCGTTGGTCTTCGGAAGGTACGGGGCCAGCAGGTCGGAGATCATCGACAGCGCGCCGGTCTGCGCCTGGGCGCCGTCCTGGTACTCGGTCTCCACCTCGACGGTGTCGGCCCTGACCCGCTCGCGCTTCAGGGCGCCGTCGATGTCGGCGTAGAGCCGGCCATTCGCCGCCTCCTGGGCCAGCAGGGCGCCGGCCATGACCACGTCATCGTCGACAGGATCGGCGAGCCGGGCCCGCTTGGCGGTGAGCCAGGTGTTGGCCTCCAGCACGGCGCGCGTCTTGTCGCCCGAGCCTTCCCAGCCGGCGCCCAGTTTGGTGTCGACATCGTCAACGGTGACGTAGGTGGCCATGGGTTACTCCTGCCCGTCTTCGTCCTGGCTGCCGGACTCGATCTCGGCCATCCGCTGCTCCAGGGTCTCGGTCTTGGTGTTGGCGCCGGGGCGCTTGCCAGTGGCGTGCTCGATGGCGTCCATCAGTTCGGCGCGGCGGGCCCGCTCGTCGGACTCGGCATCGTCCGGACGCGGTTCTTCGGCGCCGATCACCTCGACCTCGATGCCGGCGGCCTCGTAGGCGGCGACCACGTCGGGGTGATGGCCCTCGACGGTGACGCTGGTGGCGGCCTTGTCGGCGCCGGCGAAGAAGCGGGGATTGCGGTACTGCCGCCCGGGCTCGAAGCCGCGGCGGCGCGTGGTGTAGATCAGGTGCATGGCTGACTCCTATCAGCAGGTCAGCGGGCGACCCGCAGGCCGCCCGCCAGGCATTACAGGCTAGTTACTACGACGCCTGCGGTATCCTTCACGTCGCTGGCGATCTGCGACCAGTTCCCGCCGGTGCCGATGGTGGCGTCGTCGGGCGACTTGGTGCCGCCATAGGAGTAACCCTTGAGGCCGAGGTTGTAGGTGTACTCGGCCTGGAAGATCCGGCGGATGTTCTCGTCGCCGGTCTTCTCCTCGACGGTGGCGTAGTAGTCGTTGTTGTCCTCGACAACCGCGGCGCCTTCGGCCAGACCAAGGGTGTGGTAGTGGTCGGTGCCAGCACCGCCACCATCGGCCTCGTACAGCGCAGGAGAGTCGGTCATCACGAACCGGCGGCCGAACCCATCCTGGGTGACGCGCACGGTGCCGAATTCGAACAGCTGATTGCCGTTGGTCAGGGCGCCGTCGAACAGGTCGGTCATCGGCTTGGAGTGGAGCACCCAGACCATGATGTCCATCATGCGATCGCCGAACTTGCCGGCGCCCTTGTTGAGGGCGTTCAGATTCAGAGTGCCAGCGGTGGCGTCGTGCGCCACGGCGGAGTTGCCGATCATCGCGGTCTGCAGGGCCAGAATAGCGGTGTTCACCTCATCGGCGATGACGCCTCGAGCGACCTGCTCGCCGATCACCACACCGGCCTCTTCGGGCTGACGCTGGATCCACTGAAACTGCTGCGGCTGGAACTCCACCGGGGAGGTGCCGCCGGCGATCTTCACCGCCACATGGTCCATCTGGGCCAGAGTGGTCGGGGTGACGGCGCCGGTGCCGTAGGCGTTGCGACGACGCATCAGGTTGGCGATGGCCTTGTAGGAGGCCTCGTGAGCGAAATCGCCCACGTTGCCCGCCTGCTGGAGCTGCAGAGCACCGCCGGTGGCGGCGTTGAACAGTTCGATCTGCTGGCGGATGGTCTCGGTGGCTGCCGAGTACAGGAAGTCGTTGAAGACTTTCATATCAGAGAGTGCCATAGGGCGCTACCTCATTGGTTTTGCTTGCGTTTCAGGATTTCCACCTTTTCGGCGGTAGACTTCGCGTCCTTCCACGCCCTTGGCGCTGAGGAACCACCTCCGCCACCCGGCGCCCCTGACCCCTTGGGCTGCGGGAACCAGTGCGGAGCTTTCTCTCGCATGGACTCAAGCCATGCGGAAGGGGTGAGAGGCTTGCCGTCTGCATCCAGACCGGCCTCCTCTCGGGGCACAACGTTGCCCTCGTCATCGACTTCGAACAGCGAACTTGCGCGGTAGACTGCGTCTTGAACAGCCGAGTCCACGATGCCGACTTCGGCGGCCGCAGTTCGGATCTCGTCGCTCATGACCCGGCCGCGGAACTTGTCGGCGAACGCCTTGGCGCTCTCTGCGGTCTGCTGAGCCTCGCTCAGCTGGCGGTCATAGCCTTCCCGCATCCGCTCTGTGCGCTTGTTCAGCACCTCGTCGAGCTTGCCGTCGGCGATCAGCTGGGCCTCCTCGTTCTCGGCCAGCTGCTGCTCGAGCCTGCGGGCCCGCTCGGGGTCCAGCCCCTCGAATTGCTTGAGCTGAGACTTGAGCGTTTTCTGTGATTCGAGCAGTTGGTCGCGCTTTGACTTGAGGCCGCTGACCTCGCTGTTGAGCGCTTCCTCATGTTTGGCGTCCAGCGCCTCCTTGAGAGCCTTGGCCTTGTCTTCTTCCAGCTCGATGCCGAGTTCAGAGAAGTCGATTTCCAGTGGCATGGTGTTGTGCTCCTTGAGCGCGTTGAGGCCGCCCGCCTGGCGAGCAGCCATTAAAAAACCCCGCTCAATGGCGGGGCTTTGAATAAAATTGTTGGTCAGTCTTCGAAATCGCCTAGGCGGCGTCGAACCTCGAAAGAGAGGTTCCAGCAGAGGCGGGCCTGGAGTTGGTCGGCGAGCGTTCCGCTGCCGGACTGCAGCAGGCGCCACAGTCGCCACCAGGTGATGAAATCGGGATCGGCTGGGGTCATGCTGTCAGCCTACCTCATGCCGCCTCGCCAAACACCTCGGCGAATGTCTCGCGGTCGCGTGCTCTCAACTCGTCCAGCGTGTACTCGCGTTGCCGAGGATCGGTGAATCGGTCCAGGCTGTAGCCGCCCTCTTTGTAGAGGCGGTAGCGCCGGTCTCCCAGCCATTCGCGCTGATACCGGGCGCTCTGGCTCGCGAACCAGTCGGCGTATGTGGTGCCTGCGCTAACCTGACCAACCTCAAGGCCGGCAGCTTCGCGCTGCTTCTTGGTCATGTTGCCGATGCTGCGGAACTTGGCCTGGTCGTCGCGCCCCTTGACCTTAAGGGCGCGCACGTAGGGCCGCTGGCCCATGATGTCGCCGTCGAGGGAGGGCGCCAGGCTGCATCGGCATCGGTGATGAAGCGGCGGTTCCGGGTGTGGCTCGTCGATCTTCCAGCGCCGACCGTCTAGCGGGGCGCAGCGGCGACAGGTCCGGCCCTCAAGCTGAGCCACCCATACCACATGCGTGACGCCTAGGGCGATGTAGGTCTCCCGGTAGGCCTCGTTGCTCATGTGCTGCCGGGCCGTGCGAACCACGTTGTCGACGTTGTTGCGTGTCGTCTGCAGCACGCCGTCGCGGTACTTGAGCGCCGGTGTCCCGCGCAGGGCCCGGATGATTTGGCTGTTGCTCTGGCCCTCGCTGACGCCTTGGCGGATGGTGCTGTAGACCCGGTTGCGGGTGGCTGGCCCGATGTCGGCCAGCATGTCCTCGACGAACTCCCCCATCACCGGTCGGGAGAGAGCGGCCGATGCCACAGCAGGAGCCGGCGGGATCTCGCCCTCTACCGCCTGGGCGATGAGGTCGCGGACGTATCCCGCCTCCTGATCGGCTAGGGCCGCCAGCTCCTTGAGACTCATGGACTTGATGCGCTCGCCAAGCGTCGAGACCCAGCGGTCGATTGCGTCGCGCAACCCCTTGAGCCGAGTCGTGTGGTAGCGGCCCCGGGCGAACGCCTGGAGCTCGGCAGGCGTCAGGTTGTCGAGGCGCTCGCCGATCTCCCGGGGAAGCTCGGCGCTCATTTCGTCGATGATCGCCAGCGCCTTATTGACGTGCGCTGTGCCGGTGCGGTGCAGGTATGAGACATGCTGCGCCAGAGCGGTGACGATCCGGCGCTGTGCGTCCTCACGATCACTCATCGTCGGTTACCTGACCATCGAGCAGGGCCAACAGGTCCTGGTCGGCGAGATTGGTGACCCCGGCCTTGCGCAACGACTCGAACAGCACCGCCTGCGGCACCTCGTCGGCCAGGCGCAGATCGCGAACGATGCCCATCATTGCGGCATCGATCTCGGCCTTGGTGAATTCGGGCTCGACCTTGAACGCGATGGCATCGATGTCGGCCTGCGGCAGGTTCAGCCAGCGGCCGAAGTAGCGAAGCAGCTGCTCAATGCCCTCGGCCGCGGTAACCACGACGCTGTACAGGCTGGTGTGTTGATCGCTCTGGCGGGCCTTGCGGGCCTCGCCGGACTCGTCGGCCCCTGCATCAATCACTCTGGCCCCAGCCTCCAACGCGGTGTTTCGCTGGTCCTGCATCGCTGTGCGGTTGGCCTCGATGCCAGCACCCTGGAATTCCAGATACCCGACCTTGCCGTCCTTGCCCACATTCCAGGCGGCCATGGGGCCGCTGACACTGAATTGCTCGTCCTCGCCCAGGTCCGCGGCGATCCAGGGTTGGGGATGCGAGGTGTAGTGGAGGCTAGTGTAGTAGTCTGCCGAGAGTTGGTAGCTCTTGAGCGCCGCCTTCGCCATGGTCAGCAGAGGAATCTCGTCGGTGTCGGCGTTGTTGTCGGTGCTGCCCAAGAAGACCAGGGGGATGAAGTCGAGCGGCGCCTGGTTAGTGCCCGGCATGTCTTCCTCGCCGACTGCTTCGCCATGCTCATCCAGCAGACGCACCCGGTATCGACCCTCGTTGAGGTCGAGCACTCGGTAGCGGGCCTCACTGTCGTGACTGAACTCGTCACCCTGATGCACGGCCTCGCGCAGCACGCTCAGCACCAGGTCGCGGCGTCCGTCGACATCAGCCTCGCGCCAGTTGATGGCGTCGAGAGCGCCGTAGGCGGCTACGTAGGGGCGGCCGCCGCCATCCCAGTCTGCGAGCAGCGGCTGCCGGCCGTAGGCCAGCAAGTCCCGCACGGCGCGCAGGAACAGTGTCTTGAGCGGGAAGCCGTCGGCCGTGGCCTCGTCCTGAAGGGAGGCTAGGGAGGTCGGTAGGTTTATCTCGGGTTCCTGGCGAGACACAAGCCCCATCATCGTGCGCAGTGAGTCCTTCACCCACAGCGGGTATTGGGCGCGCCGCTTATAGGACTGGTAGATCTCCCGGGCCTCGTCGAGCGACAGCATCGCGCTTTTGTCGGTTTTCGCCTGGTGCTCGAGGGCCAGCTGACCGCTGGTCTTCGGCAGGTAGCCGATGCCAGCACCCTTGATAGCGCCTTCCCCTTCGATGCTGTCGCGCATCAGCTCCCAATCGGTGAGCTTGTCGTCGTATTGGGGGTGTGTCGTGGTGACAGGCATATCAGGCGAGTCCTCGAATGCGTTTCATGCCGACCTTCGGCTTGTTGACCAAGTAATCCTTCACAATGAAGTACCCGGCAGCGTCGTTGGGGTGATCCTTGTCGTTCTCTTTGTCAGGTTCGCCTTGTTTGTTCCATGCCTGCTGCTCTAACGCGTCGGTATAAGCTGGGCATGCATAGGGGTTTACCTTGTAGCGGCGCTCGCCCTTGGCGTTGCAAAACGCCGCATTCATCGAATTGACGCGGTCCTTGACCGGTGGGTTGCTGGCGTTCACCACCACCCGAAAGCCGGCGTCACGCAATTGAGCAATGTCCGTTGTCGACGCATTCACTGACCGGCGCGAGTCGCCCGAGGCGTCGGGGTATACGTGGATTTCGCAGGTCTTGATGTAATCGTCGCCGTCATAGCGCCAATAGCGCTCTTTGATGCGGCGGATCATGTCGGGGGTGTCGTGCCCCCCTATGATTTCGTCCACCGCACGAGGATCGCCGTCACGTTTCACATGGGTCACCGCCGCCATCTTGCCGACGTTGAAGTCCATGCCGATAAACAGCGGTTCGCCCTGCTGCACGGTGTCCATGCAAGCATTCAGCGCCCGATCGAACTGACGGTAGACCGTGCCAGTGGTCAGGTTGACGAATAGGCCACGCAGGTAGGCATCGATCAGCTGCGGCGGATAGGCCTCCAGCAGAGCGTCGATGTAGTCATCTGGCAGGTTCGCCTCGTTGTCATAGGTAGATGCCTGAACCAGACCGTAGCGTTGGGCCATAGACGGCTTATCACGCAACGCTTTGACGAACTGCTGGTGGACGAACTTGAACCCCTCGGGCGTCGTCGTCACGTCGATGCCGTTCTTGAGCCCGTCGACCTTGTAGCGCATCCGCGCCATGATCTTACGCCAGGCCATTTCGGCCTTGGCAGTAGCCATCAGGTCGAGTTCGTCAACCAGGGCATGCCCGATCTTAAAGCCGACGATGCTGCCCGGCTTATCCATCGAGCGGCATATCACTGTGGAGCGGTACTGCCGGCCGCTATACAGGTGGACCTCGCGGTTTGCCTCTCGCACCTCCGCGCGCAAGGCAAGCGAGTGTGCGACCTCCTCGATGGTCGGGTAGAAGATGTCCCGGATCTGAGGATAGGTCGGGGCGAAGTACCCCATGTTGATGCGCGGGTGCTGCCAAGCATGGGCGCCGATCCCGCTACAGCCGACCCAGGTCTTTCCAGAGCCAAAGCCGGCAACATAGGCCCGGAACTTCTGCTGCATCGCCAGGAACTGACCTTGCGGGCGATTAAGCGTCGCCTCGGTTTCGATCGGGGTCGCTGGCATCCTGCACCTTGAAGACGACGTTGACCGGTTGAGGCGCGTCGTCCTGTCCGTCTGGTTCGGGTTTGTTGCGCCACCTGTCTGGCTTGCGGTTGTTCAGCCATATGGCGGCGGCGGTAGTGTCAGGCGGGTAGTGCTTAGTCGTCTGGTGGGTGACGATCTCGCCCTGGTTGTTGAACACTTTCTCCTCGGGGTGGCTGTATCCGAGAGCTCTCTCATAGAGGCGAGTGGCTACCTCCGCATCTGCCATCACCTTTCCGCTTTTTATGGACTCCGAAAACCCCTTGTGATTGAGCTTCCACTTATTGATAGTGGATTCTGCCACTCCGAAAAAGTCAGCGAGTTCTGCGTCCGTGGCGCCCAGCAAGCACAGCTTGCGGGCCTGCTCGGCGAACTCCGCTTTGTACTTGGTGGGTCTGGCCATTATTGATATCCAAAATTTTATTAGGCAGGAGGCAAAATGGCCCAGTTAGCTTTTAAGCAAATAAAATTGCCAAACGAACAAGCGCCTGATATTCCGCAAAATTTTTCTCTCCCCGTTGCTGAGATACTCGGCTTCACATACGACGAAGGTTCTACAGCTGGCTATATCCACTACCGGTACATCGATGATTCGGCTAAACAGCTTTATTCCTTCGTCGTGAGACGGGCAGATAGCAAAGCATCTATGGTCGGTGAAGAGTTGATGGGCTCTTTTTACTTCGGGCGAGAAGGAGTTCCATACCTTGTGTTTCGAACGAGATGAAGAGCGATGCTCCGATTTCGTCACCATCGCATAGAGGCCGCCTGAGAGTCGTCGGCGGCTACGGAGTGCAGTGCTTCACAGCGTCCGCCCTTGGTAGGTGGGGACGACCTCCGGGTGCTGCAGGGTGTTCAGTCAGGCGTGAACACGACTTCGTTCATCTGCTCGTCAGTCATGCCTTCGGCTACACGGATGTTCTCGTCCTGGCTAAGGGCATGCGTCATGACCATCACTGTGTCGAGCAGGTCGCGGCGATCCCAGTGGCCTCGCTCGTCCACAGCGTCGTTCTTCCAGCAGTGGGTGAATCGATCACCAGGCACCGCCCGATCCTGCGGTCGGTTGTAGCCCACGCAGAGGAATGAGCCACCACAGTCGGAAATCTGGTTCGACAGCGGCATGCAGTCGTCTCGTCCTCTCGGGCATTCAGGGCATTGCATCCATCACCTCATCTTGATCACGTGTGAACCTGCGGGATCCTCACCGATCTCGAACGATAGTGACTTGCTCTTAGCCGCGGTCGTAAAGTAGAAAGCGTTGATAGATCGATGATAGGCGTCTTGCCACCGGATCGTTCAGCGACTACTCTGTTGCCGCTTTAGTCCACCATCAGGAGCGGTCGCGGTGAACAAGTATTTAGTCGAGAGCTACTTAACCCCTACGCGCCGTCAAGTGAGGTGGGCGGTGGTGAAGCTATCTCGACACTACAATGAGGAGTCCCGCGAGGTTGTTTCGCGGCATGTGGATGAGGCAGAAGCCCGTGCCGAAGCAGCAGCTCTATCGTTCGATTTGCAGCCTGTCACCTAGGCTATCCTTGTGGCTGCCCCCCTTTGATTGCGAGGTAGCTCCACAATGCCTGCTAGATTTCAGGTTCGCTCAGTGCTCACTGACCCCGACAGCACTAAGGTCGATTACTGGCAGGTGGTCGATACGCACTTAAACGACGACGTCATTGCTTCTTACCACGACTGCGAAGCAGCTGAACGAGAAGCCGAAAAACTCAACCGCGATAGCGAGGCTGACTGAATAGCTGTCGGGCTCACTTTGTTCTGATTGCATCCATGAACGTGCGGGGCTGCTGCCCACGCTCGAGCGCCTTGTTTACGGTGCGCTGGCGGACGTTGATGCCCAGGGCGGCACCCATGGTCACGAATAGCCAGATCAGCATGCCAGTGAACTCGGGATCACCCACGACCGCGGGGTCGATCACTATGGTGTAGGCCATAACGGCGGACAGGGTGCCCAAGGAGAAAGCGAACACCCAGCCCAGGGCAGGGCGCCAACCGCTCTTGAACCAGCCCTCGTGCTCCAGCTCGGCGCGCATGGTGCGCTGTGTCTCGGTCAGTCGAGCCGTCTGCTCGGCGGCAGCGGCCTTCTCAGCCTCGAGGCGCATAGCCTCCAGTGCCTGACGATGCTCGTTGTTGAGGCGGACCAGCTCAGCACGCTTGGCAGGGTCCTGAGTCGCTGCCACCAGTGCAGCAGGATCGTTCTCGATACCCAGCGCAGAAGTGACCATAAGGGCGGCACCAGTTGCAGCACCACCCACAGCAGGACCGCCAAGCGCAGTAGCGACAGCCGGCGCGTACTTGGCGACTTCTTCAACGGCAGATCTCCAGTTCATCACCGGTTCTCCAGGCGCGACACCCGGGCACCCAGGGCATCGATGCGGCTGTTGATCTGATCGCGGTACATGGCCGCGTCGTTGATCGTCATGTAGTCGTTGCCGACCTCTCGCAGATCAGCACGAAGCTGTTCCGTCAGGGCGATCAGTTGACTGATGCGCTCGTCCTGGCGAGCTGATGTCTCGATCAGGGTCAGGGTGGTGTTGCCTGACCAGGCGAGTAGGCCGACGACGAGGGCTAAGAGCACGGTTTGCACGTGCCTCTCGAGAATAGGCTTGGCCTTCAAGGCAGTATCGGGACTCGTTTCAGACATCCCGCCTCCTGGGTGGGCCTGCGTAAACAATACGGGTTTACGGCTTCGAGACTCTTACGGTCTCATCAAGCCAGTGAAACTGGACGCTTTCAGGCGTCAGGAAAAGATCGCGCTCAGCCTTGCGGCGCCGGGTGAGGCCAGCCAGTATGAGGCCGCCGGCCTTGTTCCAGCGCGGCAGCTCGTCAGCGGCTCCACGGTAGTCGCTGGTATTCAGCTTGCGCCGCAGGGTAGAGCGCCCCAGGGCACCGGGGCCGACGTTGTAGGTGAACGAGACCAGAGCGTCGAACTGGTTCTGGTTGAGCGGCACGGCCACCAGGCGCTCGACGTCGTCCTCGAACCGGGCAACGTCATAGCGGAGTAGGGCGAACGCCTCATCCTCGGTGATAGTGTCGCCGGGCTGTACGCGGGAACCATCGGGGTACCGGGTCGTGCCCAGGCCGATGGTCCAGGGATGGCCGCCGGTACCGGGGTCGGGGTACGCCTCAAGCTCGAGGCCCTCGAACTCGGCGACCAGGTTCAGTCCGCGCTGGCTGGTCTTCATGGCGGCACCTCGGGGAATAAAACAGCCCGCAGGAACGGGCAAAGACACCAGGTGGCGGCGTCATCACGGGAAAGGGTGCCGCCCGACCAGGGCGAGGGAAGGCTCGCAGGGCGGCATAACGAACTACGCCCCGGCGGGAGGCCAGGGCGCAGGAAAGAACAAGTCTGCCTGAACTAACGGATCGAGTATCAAGGACGGTATGCGGTTACTAACTTCGAGGGATCATTGAGTCGTGCAACAGCCTGCTGCGCCGAATGAAGAGTTTAGAATCACACCTCATTCGAGGAGTAGACCTCCACGCGATCTCGCCCGTTTCTTTTAGCTTGATACATAGCAATATCAGCTTCTCTTAATAGTCGGGAGAGGCTCGAAGCTTCCTGTCCATTCGTGCCAGAAATTCCAAAGCTTGCAGTGACAGTAATGGAAAAATCTTTGTAATTAATAGGTGAGCTTTTGAGATTTTTTCGTAACCTGTCAGCCAATAATAAAGCTTCGTCTGTAGACGCCCCAGGCACCGCAAGGGAAAATTCTTCGCCTCCAAAACGACAAATGATGTCTGACGATCGCGTTAGACTTTTTAGGCGTTGAGCAGCAGCATGCAAGACATGGTCTCCTGCTAGGTGACCATAGGTATCATTAACAGCCTTGAAGCTATCCAGATCAATCATTACTAGAGAAAACGGGGCATTATCACCACTGGATGTAAGTACGTTGTCGCACTCAGCTAGAAAGGATCGGCGATTAGGAAGATGGGTCAACTCATCCTGTAATGCGAGCCTTTGTGCAGCCTTTTTAGATACACGAAGCTTCTCCTCAAGGTCCTTCTGCGCAGTAATGTCGATGGCTATTTCGATGCGAACCAGTCGGCCGTCAGGCCACACGGTTGCAATATCTCGGCATTGATACCACCGGTTATCTCTAGTGTTTCTAAACTCCCACACAACTGGATCTAGCGAGGGTTTGTTCCCTGGCGCTATCAGAGAATTTGTGCAGAAATTGCACGGACCGACTTGGTCTTGTTGTAAATATTGCCAACACTTTTTACCTAAAG
This sequence comes from Halomonas sp. H10-59, assembly GCF_040070555.1. NCBI lineage: Bacteria > Pseudomonadati > Pseudomonadota > Gammaproteobacteria > Oceanospirillales > Halomonadaceae > Halomonas > Halomonas sp. H10-59. The sequence goes on along the minus strand of NZ_CP098828.1, from coordinate 2,580,864 downwards.
GCTCTCCAAATTTACTTTGGAGTGCTTTGTTGACGAAGATAAGTTCGTGGGTATCTAGATCGCTGACGTAAATGAGCGCATCAAGACTCTGGAAAATGCAGCGTATCTCGTTCTCGCTGAGCTGATCTTCGTTTTTTGCAGATTCCCGCATGGCTCATCCCGGCATCAGTCTCTTTGACTTCTGTCTATATTGTACAACTTTCTTAACATTCGTATTAGATTTTCGTGAAGAATGCAGAATAGTGTCGAGCTGGTGTATTGGCCAAGAGTACAATTCCCGTGGCCTTCGGTATGAGGCAGAAGTATGTCGTTGTTTGAGCGGCCTGAATAGCTAAGCTATCGTGCAGCTTAGTGAAATACGAAAAAACCCCGCCGGAGAGGGCGAGGCTTTGATATGTGCTAGCTGTTTGGTCGTACGCCGTCCAGCTTACAGATAACGTACAGCATCGGGGCTAAGAAATCCAGCACTTTATGCAGCCTTCCTGATATTTCTCACCATATCGCCGATCGTCTCGCTGATTGGCTCCATGGCTTCGCCCTCCCAGTGGTTGATCGACGCCTGGATCACGGACCACACCGGCATCCAGTCTTGGTGCCACTTCCTGGTGGTGATCGCCACGCCGTACCACTCGGCCATCGTGGCGCCGATGCGCTCAGGGCCCCATGCCGGCTGCTCGTTCGACAGATTGCGCTGCCGCTCCAGTAGGGCGACGTGGATCAGGTAGTGCACGCGCTCTTTCTTCGCGGGGCGCCAGGCTCGACCATCGCCCCAGTTCGGAATGCTGGCGATCACCTTGCCCTCGACGGCTTCTACAGCGTCATCCAGATAGGCGTTTGCCTGCTCGGTCGAGGGATGGCACAGCACATGCCCGATTGCAGCCAGGGTGGGCTGCTCACGCTCCAGACGGCAGATGCGGGCGTAGACCGGCCCGTACTCAATGCCGTGGGCAGCGCCGGTACCGCCCTTCTTGGTGAACTGCACGCCGCCACCGCTTTCCAGTTCCTCGAGGATGGGGCCCATCTGAGAGCGAACACCGGTGTCGAGTGCCATGGCCCATGCCAGTTTCGGATCAGTCGTAATCATGCCGCGCTCTCCCGTTTTGCTCGTGCCTTGGCTTCGTTCGCCGTGCTGTGTTCGCTGATGCTTTGAAACCCTCGCCAGAGGGTGTAGCGGTCGACGCCGCTGTGAGTCGTCTTGCAGATCACGAATTCGCCGCTTTGGATCGAGTAGGCGCTTTTCCGTGACCACTTCACGACCGGCGCCTCGGGTCGTTGTGGTAGCGCCGATCTGGCGGACGCTCGCTCTGCTTGTCGCTCATACCGCCTCCACTGGGATGATCTCTACCCAGGTGCCGGTCTCGCTCTTACGGTCGATCTCTGGCGGCTCCATGATGATGCGGCGGACGTACTCGCCCCGGTCGTCGGGCAGAACGCCCGCAGCCACCAGGGCATCCTCCACGTGCTTCACGTTGGCGGAATAGTTGGATGTATCCCTCGTGCGCTGCCCCTTTCCTAGTCGCGGCTGGAACACCAGGTCGACCATGCCGTTGATCGGCTTTATGCCCGCGCAAGCTGCTTTGGCCGCCCAGGCTGCGTCTTTGACTTCCCGGCTGCGGGCGAACCGGTTCTGGCGCAGAGCCACATTGGTGCTGCTGGCGAGGTACGGCACGAAGATGCGCACGCGATCGGAGACCGATTCCTCATGACGGAGCAGGGCGTTGTCGATGTGGTCAGCCATGGGCATCCTCCTTGGCGGCGATGAACTCGAGGGCGTCGGCCAGGGCGCCGACGATGGGCTCGTCAGTGAAGTGGTCGAGGCCACGGTTTATGGTGTCGATCAGCCACCCTGGCTGTCGGGCCTGCATCTCGGGGCTGGCATGGATCGCTTGATGGCACTCCCGGCAGACGGGCATGGCGAAGCTGTCCGGCGCTGTGGTGCCCATGCCAGACAGGCCCCAGTGCAGCCCGATACAGTGATGGGCGTCCGTGGCAGCCCCGCCGCACGCACAGCAGGGCAGGGACCGGACGAACGCCAGGTAACGCTCACTACGCCACCGGGTGTCGCTCGACGCCTTCTGCGGCTTTCTGCGGGCTTTCTGCATGGGCTTGCGGGCCATCGGCGCCCGGTTGCGGATCGGTGTCTTCCGCTGGAGGGCTGAGCGCTTCATGAATCCCTCCTGTCGATCTGCTCGAGAAAGCTGCGCATCTCCTCGCGGGCCCGGCGGTTCTCCTCACGCTGCGCCCAAGCCAGGGCTGCGCAGGCGCCGAGGCAGGACACGATGGCGAAGGCGAATAGGGCGAATGTCGGGGTCATGCGGCGGCCTCCCGGTATTCATCGAGCACACGCAGGGCGGGATCGCTCCACTGGACGCCGTGATCGGCCCCGAAGGCGTCGATCAGGGTCAGCAGGTCGGCGAAACGCTGCTTGGTCATCTTCGAGGTGCGGCCGCCGATCATGACGAAGCCGCCTTCCAGTCCCGGCACCACGTCCTGGCGCTCCAGGGCAGCGCTGAAGATGTCCTTCCAGGCATCCTTGGAAAGGTACCGGCCATACCACTCAACCTGCCGGCTGACGTCGGACAGCACGGCCCACAGACGGCGGTTCTGGTCGAGGCTGCGCTGGTTTTTGGGCCGGCGAAGCACCAGCTCGACAGGGCCTGCTTCCAGGCCCCGGCCAGCCATTCGGGCCGCCATCTGGATGACGCCGCCCAGGTCCCGCAGGGTGGCGATCTGGTAGGTCAGCTCTTTGCTGCTCATACCACCTCCTCGCGGTACGCTTTGTCGTAGCTCCAGGAGGGCGTGATGATCTCCAGGGCGCTTTGAGGGCGGCCCTTGACGCGGCGGACGCGAAACTTGCCCTCTCCGCATGAGAAAACGCCGTATCGCCTCCCGCTGATCTCGGCACGGTTCACAGCCATGTGCACGGCGTGCGCTGGGCAGTCAGTCATGGTTGATCGGTAGTTGCACTTGATGGCGGCGTTCATGCGGCGGCCCTCCTGCGCATGCTCATGATCAGGGAGCGGCGACGCTTGGTGTTCTCCCTGGCCCAACGGCGGTAGTTAGGGCCCAGCACGCCGATCTGCTTGTGGACCCACGAATTGCTGACCTCGTAGCCGATGGCATTGAGGTAGGCGGTGCACTCCGAGCAGTTCATGCCCTTGAAGTCGATGCAGTCGCCCAGGATGTCGTGGATCTCGGCCACCAGGGCTGCGTCTTTCCGGCGAAAGGCCCCGACCCGCTCTGGGTTGCACAGCCCCATGTCGGCGGCCTTGCCCCGCACCGAAATGCGGGAGCGCCCCAGTTTGTCGGCTGCCTGTTGGTAGGTGGCACCGCTGGCAATGATCTGCTCGAGCCTGTCCAGCTCCTGGCGTGTCCAGGGTTGGCGGGGGCCGGCCTGGCGAGTCAGGCCCAAGTCCCACGCCTTGTGGTTGACAGAGCTCTTGGTCCGGCCAAGCTCCTCGGCGATGGCTCGGTGGGTAACGCCTTCGGCCAGGCGCTGGCGAAGGGTGGTCAACTCGGCCTCGGTCCAGATGCGTCCGCTCATGCATCACCCCCTTCGGCGAGAATCCCTTTGATTCGAGCGATGGTTTCTTCGGTGCTCTTCGGCGGCTCTTCGCCACGGGTTCGCCAGAAATCCTCCGCCTCCTGCTGAGCCTTTCGCTCACTGGCCTCTTGGGCCTTGCGGATATCGCTTTTCATCTCATCGCTTTCGAGAAGGGCTACCCGGTCATCCAGCTCGCCGCCTTCGAGGAGTCGATTGCACAGCGCCTCGTACTCGGCAAAGAACACCTTGCGCAGCCGGTATCGCTCGCCTTCGCTGGAGCAGTGGCGAAGATCCCACGAGCCGGTGGCAGTGGTGGCGTCCATGACGGCCTGGTGGCTCCAGTGGTGCTCCATAATCCGGCCTGCATAGGTGCAAGCCTCGCGGAAGGCGATCTCGGGTTCCGGCAGCCCGAAGTCTTTCAGGCTCGGTTTGAAGATTCGGCAGAGCTCAGCGATGGATGGCGGCCAGTTCCCGCCCTCGAGCTTGATTTCTTCAATAGCCATGTCGAGCGATTCCATCGTCGGCAGTGATGACCACCTCGCCATTGAAAATCCGAGCTCCCGCTTGGCCAGTTGAAGCATCTCGTTCGTCGAGAACGACATCCGCCAGGTCCTCGGAAAAATCGCCTCCAGCCGAGTAAACGCCCGATTCACCAACGCCTGAATCTCCTCCTTGCGCTTCTCCTTCGTCGAACAGGCCTTCCGCCCAGGAGGTGTCGTAGGGGTCTGCGAGGCTCGCTGCGACACGATCCTGCTCTGCGCGACGGTTGCCAGCTGAGATGCGGTTTTCATGACGAGACTCCTTGAGCTTCTTGACCTGGATTTCGAGCTGGTCCCACTTGGCGCGCAGCTTGGCGGGGCTGAGGATGACGCCTGACCAGAACTGGTGTTGGGCAGTCCAGGTGATCAGGAAACGGATTTGTTCGACGGTGCGCTCGTCACGGGTTCGCATCAGGCGAAACTCGTTTGCCCAGGAGCTCATGTTCGGACGCTTGGGGTTGGTCAGGTCGGCACTGATGGCGGCGAACATTTGCTCGGCCATCTCGTGGTCAACGGGGTCACCCCATTTCTTCGGCGAGGATTTCTTCGAGGACTTTCTAGAACCTTTAGGTTCTAGAGTGTCTGTAGTGTCTGTATTTGTGTCCCCATCTTGGGGACGTTTTTCGTCCCCATTTTGGGGTCGGAGTCCCCAAGTTGGATCAGGCTTCCGTTTTGGGGACACCCGGGACTTTTGAGCCGAGAAATCCCACTCGCTGGTGCGGGTATTGATACCGATCGGTGCCTGCGAGCCGCCATCGCGACGAAGAACCTTCTTGACCAACAGGCCGTTCACGGTTTCGCTGCAACGCTTGGTCGTCAGGCCGGTCATCTTGGCCAGTACGCTTTGCGAGAGACGCGTAGAGGAGCGGTCCCACCCGAAGGTGGCGCGCTCTACTGCACGAACGACGCGGGCCTCTCTGCTCGTCAATGGCGCCTTGCAAAGCGCCTCGACGATAGCGTTGGCAGTGCGGACATATCCGTCTTCCAACTGCGCACCTCGCTTTTCCCTGGGCGCCTCGGGCGCGCTTGGGAACTGGAATATCTGAGCGGTATCTGTCATGATTCACCTATCACCTTGAGTCAGTGATGAAGCCCCGTTCTGGTTGGTCGCCGGCGGGGCTTCGTTGCATCAGGCCTTCGCCAGTCTCGGCTCGGCCATTTCCTCCAGCTCCGCCTCAAGCGAGGTCAGAGCGTCAATCTCAGCGCGCACCGCCTTGCGGATCTCCTTGCGCTCCTGAGCACTGATTCGGCTGTCTGCCAGCGCGTCACGCACTGTTTGCGCCACTGTGCCGGCTGCGACCTGATGGTTGATCACCAGATCGAACAGGGTGGCGTCGTCGTCGCGAGCGCCTTTCTGAATCGCCACCATCCCCATCTGATCGAGAAGCGGCTGCACCAGGCGTGCATCGCGAGCAAAGCGGATCAGCTGGAAGTACTTGCTCAGTGACAGCGGGCGCCCGTTGTTTGGGTTGAGCTGTGCGGACAGGCAGTTGTAGGTCATGCCTAAATCCCCAGCGAGGCGCTCCAGCCCGTATTCCTTGGCCACTTCCTGAATCGATGCTGTGAATTTATCCATGTGTTGAACTCTGCTCTGTTCTCGATCCTGTCGGCGGTGACAGGGCGGGGTTAATCTATGGGTGTGGTTAAGCGGCACTGGGCCGGGCCTTCAACTTCCCCTTGCTCAACCGCTCAATCTGGTACTGGCGGAGAGTAGGAACGTCCTCACCCCACTGGGTGATCGCTGAGGGGGAAACTCCGATGGCTCGAGCCAGGTCGATCTTCTTGCCGCCGAAATACTTGATTGCGTCTGCGGTAGTCATGGGGACCTCCTGTATGCAGCAATTTAAGCATGCTGAAGTGCTTTCCGCAAGCATACTGAAAGGCGATGGGTTTAAGCTCGCTAAAATGAACATCAGCGACCGAATCCGTCAGGCCATCGAGCACAGCGGGCAATCCAAGAGCGCGATTGCCAAGCGATGCCAGGTCAGCCCGTCCGCCGTCACCCAGTGGCTGAGCGGCGAAACCAAGGCGCCAAAAGCCGAGAAGCTGCTGAAGCTCGCTCGCGCTACGGGCGTGTCCTATACCTGGCTCGTCGAGGGGAAGGGGCTGATGCATGGGCGCCCGAAGGATGAGCTGGAGTTCCATGAAACCGAGATCGTCGAGGACGATGCGCCCTTGGCGTCCGACGAGATCGAGATCCCGTTCTTCAGGGAGGTGGAGATGGCTGCCGGAGACGGCCGCACCCAGGTCATTGAAAACCATGGGCAGTACATGAAGTTCAGTCTGGCGCGCCTGGCTCGAGCCGGTGTCCAGCCCCATAATGCGGCCTGCGCCACGCTTACCGGCACGTCAATGGAACCGGTGATCATGGATGGCTCGCCCATCGGCATCGATAAAGGCACCACACACATTGTTGATGGCCAGATATACGCCCTGGATCACGGGGGTATGCTGCGAGTGAAGCGACTGTACCGCGCGCCGCTCAACCGAATGCGCGTGGTGAGCGACAACCAGATCGAGTATCCAGAAGAGACGTACAGCATCAGCGACCCCGACGCGCCAAAAATCATTGGCCGGGTCTTCTGGTGGGAAGTCTTCGCATAAACCTTTAACAGCACTGAAAAATTGCCCGCCCTGAGCGGGCTTTTTTGCGCCTTGTGTTTCAGTAAACTGAAATTTCTTTAAGCATTCTGCTTGACGATTCATTTCAGCATGCTTAAATTGGGAGGCGTGGACAGGGCAGCAGCCCACCACCCGAGCTACCGGATGTAGCCGACCCGGAGACCCAGCGAAGTCGGAGCTGGCGAGGCGAGGCCCCAACAGAGGGCGAGCCGCGACCCTAAAGGGTTATCCACCAGCCTTCTCGCCGAGAGGGCTGACGGATGACAACGGGAGAGTCGAGATGCACATCACCGAAGACATGATCACCCCGCACCACCTGCTCGCCGCCGAGCGCTGGATCAGCGAGAACGGCATGCCGGAGACCGATGCGGAAATGGCCCGGATGGGTCGGGAAGTGGCGCAAGAGGCGCAGCGGGTCGTCGAGCACATGGCGTGCAAGGCCTTCGAAGCGCTGGATGCCCATAAGGAAGACAGGAAGGCGGGCGTCGAGACGCTGGCTGGAATGCAGGGCCGGGAGTTCATGCAGGACATCTACAGCGAGCTGCGCCGCAGGGCGTGACAACGGAGCCTACGGGCGAGGGGGAGTGATGAGTTGCTGGTCGAAACCTGAGTTGGAAAACATGCTCGAGGATGTCGTAAACGAGCTTGATCTATCTGACAGCATGATTGAGAAGCACGGCCCACTGGGAACTCCGCCCGCCGAACTTGTGCGCCTAGTGCTGGAAAGGAAGGATCAGGAGATAGATGCGCTAAGGAGAGGAGTAAGGGTGATCTACACCGAATGAGAACCAGCCCCGCATGAGGCCATCATGCCGCGATCCACCGCGATAGAGAGGCCCAGCGCCCCGCCCCGGGCCAGAGTACGGGGCCATCGAAGTGGCGGTTGAGAAGGCCGGGAGCGCCCAGCCGTCCCTGAAAGGGCAGCCGCCAGCTCGATGCACCCGCATCACCATCTGTTCCCTGCATTTGCCCGCCACCGTGCGGGCTTTTTAATTCCAGGAGGTCGCATGACCGCAGACACAGCACGCCGTCGCCTCGGGCTGCGGCCTCTCATCGGCGAGCAATGGGCCGACAAGATCATCACGAGCGAGCACCGCAAGCGGTGGTTGCGCAAAGAGCGCTGGCAGCGTCGCAAGGCCATGGCGGCCCAGAGTGTGACGCCGCCGATCGAGATTTGGAGGGCGGTATGAGCCCTGATCACTGCTGGGTCGCGGTGGCGGCCCTTCTCTACTCCCTGGCATTCATCGGCGCTGTGATAAGCAGCAGGAGGTAGGTATGTGCACGAGCGGATGGAGCAAGCACAGCCGCGACATCGAAGCCTTGCGGGAAGCTGGCAAAGAGCCTGGAGCGTACCCGGTCGATGACGCGATCAAAGAGGCTCTGATGGCTGACCAGCTATCGATGGACGGTTTGATCATGGCCGTTGCCGAGGTGTTTCTTAGCAACGGTTATCGGGGCGGCTCGGAGGTCAATAGAGCGATCGAGATCGCCCTGGACCAGCACTACCGGAGGAGGGCGGCGGCATGACGTTCATGACCACAGTTGCCGGTATTCCGTGCCGGTGCCGGGTGACGTTCTACAGCCCTGGGGCGCCGATGCGCACCACCGGCTGGGGATACGGCGATTGCGATCCCGACGAGTCGGAGGAGTTCGAGTTCGACATCCTCGACCGCCGCGGTTTTCCGGCGGCATGGCTCGAGCGGAAATTGACCGACGACGACTACGACCGGCTGCTCGAGCAGCACCGCAGAGAGCGGGGCGCCTGGGCGGCATGAGGAGGAAAGCATGCGAGCACTGATCTTGATCACCGCCCTGGCCTTGGCCGGCTGTAGCAGCCAGCCGATCGACCGGGAATTCGGACATCGCCACGGCTACGACGCCATGCGGTCGATGATCCAGTCCACCGGAACGATCCATCACGGGGTTGACTGACGAGAAGCCCCAGCCGATGGCGGTCGGACTGGGGCGGATACCAACAGTATCGAGGAGAGGGTAGCAGCATGAATGCAATTACACGACCCAAGGGCGGCGGCTTTGCCCTGCAGCCAAACAGTATGAGCGAGGCCATGGAGATGGCTCAGATGCTGGCTAGCAGCCAGATGGTCCCGCAGCCCTACCAGCAGAAGCCGCAGGACACTTTGGTGGCCATGATGATGGGGTCGGAGTTGGGCCTAAACCCGATTCAGGCGCTGCAGAACATCGCAGTCATCAACGGCAAGCCGGCGATCTACGGGGACGCACTGCTCGCTCTGGTTCAGAGCCATCCAGCTTTCGGTGGGCACGAGGAGTCATTCGACGATGCCAGCATGGCCGCCACCTGCACCGTTTGGCGCAAGGGTGACGCCAAGCCGCACACGGTCACCTTCAGCCAGGCAGACGCCGAGCGCGCCAAGCTGTGGGGTAAAGCCGGTCCCTGGCAGACCTACCCCAAGCGGATGCTCATGTGGCGCGCCCGCGGCTATGCGTTGCGAGACAAGTTCGCCGACGCCCTGGGCGGCCTGATCACCGTCGAGGAGGCTCAGGACATTCCTACCGAGCGGGAAATCTATCCAGCAGGCAGCGAGCCGGCACGACCAGCGCTTGAGCATTATCCCGCCGACTCCTTTAACGCGAACTTCCCCAAGTGGCGAGACGCCATCGAAGCCGGCAAGCGCACGCCTGAGCAGATCATCAACATGGTCAGCAGCAAAGCCGAGCTGAGCGAAGAACAGAAACAGCAGATCTTGGAGGTGGCGGCATGAAGATCATCGACTTGGTTCAGGGCAGCGACGAGTGGTGCGCCTACCGCTCCCGCTATTTCACTGCCAGCGAGGCCTCGATCATGATGGCCTGCTCGAAGAACGTGAAGCGCAACGAGCTGCTTCACATGAAGGCTACCGGCTCAGAGCAGGAGTTCAGTGCGTGGTTCCAGAAGAACGTGCTCGAAAAAGGCCACCGCATCGAGGCCGCGGCTCGCCCCATCGCGGAACGCATCGTTGGCGAGGAGCTTTACCCGGTCACCGCGGTGTCTGATGACGGTACTCTGCTAGCCTCGTTCGATGGCATCACGATGCTTGAGGATGTTGGCTGGGAGTGCAAGCAGTGGAACGCTTCGAAGGCTGAGGAAGTGAGAGCGGGCGAGGTGCCGCAAGAGGACTACTGGCAGGTGGTTCAGCAGCTGGTAGTGAGCGGTGCAGACAAGTGGCTCTACATGGTCACGGACGGTACCGAGGAAAACACGGTCAGCATCTGGGTCACTCTCGATGATTTCCATGCCAGCCAGCTTGTCGCCGGCTGGGAACAGTTCAGTTCAGATCTCGAAGCCTACCAACCTACCGAGCAGACTGTCGCGCCCCAGGGCGAGGCGCCCGAAGCACTGCCGGTGCTCAAGATCGACCTTACCGGGGCAGTTCAGGCGAGTAACTTGCCCGACTTCAAGGCCCGTGCCATGGGCATGATCGAAGGTATCCGCACCAAGCTGACTACCGATCAGCACTTCGCCGATGCCGCCGAGACCGTGAAGTTCTTGCAGAAGGGCGAGAAGCAGCTTGAGGCCAGCAAGAAGGCTGCTCTGGAACAGACGGCAAGCATCTCTGAGCTGTTCAGCACCATCGACGAGTTGCGCGAGACCATGCGACAGAAGCGCCTGCATCTCGACAAGCTGGTGAAGGCCGAGAAAGAGAACCGCCGACTAGAGATCCAGCAGAAGGCGCACCAGGCCTTTGACGACTTCTTGGCCAAGCTGGATTGCCCGGTTGAGCCCCGGCACAGCCTCAACGTAGCCGGCGCCATGAAGGGCAAGAAGACCATCGCCACCCTGCAGTCCGCGGCCGATGACGAGGTGGCCCGGGCCAAGGTCGAGTGCCAGCAACTCGCCAACCAGATCAGCGAGAACAAGGCGCTGATCGAGAAGCATCAGGGCGACTACGGCTTCCTGTTTAGCGACTGGCGCGACCTGATCCAGCGGGATGCCGAGTTCATCAAGCTTCAGGTCGAGAACCGCATCGCGCACCACAAGCAGGAGGAGCAGAAGCGGCTCGAGGCGGAGCGGGAGAAGATCCGGCAGGAGGAAGAAGCCAAGGCGAAGGCACAGGCGGCCAACAAGGAAGCCATCGACAAGTCCATCGCCGCCGGCAAGGAAGAGCCCGCTACCGAGGAGCGCCGCCCCCTCGACACCAGCAAGATCGCTGCCGCTGCCGAACGTGGTGCCGCACTCAAGCCAGCCCGCGAAGTCGAGCAGCCTGACACGGTGACGATCAGTCGCAAGGAGTACGAGGCGCTACTGGCTGCTCGGGACCAGCTGGATGCGCTGGAAGCCGCCGGCGTCGACAACTGGAGCGGGTATGACGATGCCATGGAGCATCTTCGCGCCGCTTGAGCAAACAGGCCCCACACCGGGGCCTTTTTTGTGGGAGGCGGTATGGAACAACACCAATGGAAGACCACAGAAAAACAGTACGTGAAGCGCCGTCTCGATGAGGGCGCCACCTACCAGGACATCGCAACAGAGTTGGGGCTTGGGCGAGACCAGGTACATGGCTTGGCCAAGCGCAGCGGTTTTACTGACCCCCGTCGCCGCGGCGCTTGGCGTCGGCGAGATTGGACCGAGATCGACCAGACAGTACAGGACTGCATCGAGGTCCAGTGCATGTCCATCCGTCAGGTCGTCAGCCATCTGCAGCGGCAGGGCATATCGACCAGCTACTCCAGCATCTTAAAGCGGGTCAAGCAGATGCCCGCGCCGGTCCAGTTTCAGGCCCGCGTCAACGCGGCCCGTCGTCAAGCCAGCAATGCCTATCGAATGCGCCTGCGGATCAAGCGGGCGGCCTAGCAGGAAGCGCCAGGTATCTAACCTGGCGCCAAGGTACTAGTTCGTGAATTTTCGAAACGTGACCTCGTTTTCAAAGGGCGGATACATATGTGTTGCATCATCCACTTCGTATTTCGCTAGAAGAGCCCCTGCCTTATCTCGCTCTTCGTAAACATACGTATCAGTATCCCATCCGTGCTTTTGTTTCCAAGTGCTACCCTTGCTAACCAGGTCGCTTGTTTCTGGTATTCCGATGATTTCCTTATGCTTATCAATCATTTGGTGTGTCCTTTTCGGGGTTGAGAATCTAACTGTACCAACTCGAAAAATTTGTCGCTGAACTTTTTTGCGCAGCCTGAAGATGGTTGTACGAAAGTCTCTGTCTTCAGGTTCCGACTCCGGCCTAACGATAGATAAAACCCATCCGTTTCTTAGAGGCCACCATCTAGTGGCTTTTTTTATGCCATGGAGAAGCGCATGACCAGTCTGAACCTGTTCGGCCACGAGCTGGTGGTCGATAACTTCGCCGGCGGCGGCGGAGCCAGTGAGGGGATCGAGCAGGCCCTGGGCCGGCCAGTAGACCTCGCCATCAATCACGACGCCACGGCCATCGCCGTGCACACCGCGAATCACCCAGGCTCTGAGCACAGTGTTGCTGACGTGTGGGACATCGATCCCGAGACGGCCGCCGCTGGTCGTCCGGTGGGGCTCGCCTGGTTCTCGCCGGACTGCCGTCACCACAGCAAGGCCAAGGGCGGGCGCCCCGTCAGCAAAAGCGTGCGCGGCCTGGCATGGGTTGCCGCGCGCTGGGCAGCCAAGGTGAAGCCTCGGGTCATCGCCTTGGAGAACGTCGAAGAATTTCTGGACTGGGGCCCGCTGATCAAGAACGCCAAGGGACAATTGGTGCCGGATCCAGCTCGAAAGGGGCAGACCTTCAATGGCTTTGTGCGTGCCTTGCGCCGGCATGGGTACCAGGTGGATTGGCGGATCCTGAAAGCCTGCGACTTCGGAGCCCCAACCATTCGCCGTCGGCTGTTCCTGGTGGCCCGCCGTGATGGGCTGCCCATCACGTGGCCGAAGCCAACTCATGGCGACCCGCGCTCGCCTGCCGTTCGGAGGGGGAAGCTGCAGCCCTGGCGTGCCGCCGCGGAGTGTATCGATTGGTCGATCCCGTGTCCCAGCATCTTCGAGCGGCAGCGCCCCCTGGCCGACGCCACTCTGCGCCGCATTGCCAAGGGCGTGATGCGGTACGTGGTCGAGAGTGGCGACCCCTTAATCGTGCCAATCGCCAACTACGGCAATGGCTCGGAATTGGTCAACGCCATAGGCGAACCTCTACGCACCGTCACGGCCTGGCCCAAGGGCGGCAGCTTCGCGCTGGTCTCCGCATTTCTTTGTAAACACTACACCGGCGTTGTCGGCGACGACCTGCGCAAGCCGCTGCCGACAATCACTGCCACTGATCACAACGCGCCGGTGGCCGTCAGCTTGGTGAACCTCAAGGGCAGTGAGCGAGGCGGTCGGGATCCGCGGCAGCCGATGCCCACCATCTGTGCCGGCGGCACCCATGCGGCGGCCGTGGCTGCCTTCCTGGTGAAATATTACGGGCAGGGCGTTGGCCAGGTTATGAATGATCCGATGCACACCATGCCGACGAAGGATCGTTTCGGGCTGGTCACCGTGACCATCGCCGGCGAGCAGTACGCCATCGTCGACATCGGCATGAGGATGCTGCAGCCCCATGAGCTGGCTGCAGCGCAGGGCTTTCCAGATCACTACGAGTTCGCCCAGGTAAACGGCAAGCCGGTGCCGAAGTATCAGCAGGTTCGGCTGATCGGCAACAGCGTGTGCCCGCCGCTGGCCAAGGCCATCGTTGAGGCGAACTTCACCCACGAGCGTCGGTTCATGCCGGCAACTGAGCAAGGGGAGGCCGCATGACACCAGCCGAGTGGGTCGAAGACATCGAGGTATTGGGCGAGGTCGGCGCCAGAGCTGTCGAGCAGGCGCTGGCCGATCAGATGTGGAGGGAGTGGGTATGCGAGTGAAGACGAGCGAACTGGAAGGGGCGGCGCTGGATTGGGCGGTTGGTGTCGCTATCAACTGCAAGCCGATCATGACCGAGATATATGGTGTGCACATCCTCGGTCGGTCGATCATGCGTGAGGTTGAGGAGGGCCGGATTTGCCCATCCAGTAACTGGTCGCAAGGTGGCCCGCTGATTGCACATTACGCCATGAAGTTCATGGGCCACCAGGATGGGTTTGTGGCCATTTGCTCGGCGAGTGAATCAGCCCTCTGGGCAACCAGCCACCTTGTTGCCGCCATGCGAACCATCGCGGCTGCCGAACTGGGCGACGAAGTCGACGTGCCGGAGGAGTTATGCAGCGAGTAGACAGACTGCGCGGCCTGGTGTCCGTGCAGCAGGAGATCAGGGTGCGGGAGGGGCTGCCGGTGCGGTTCAGCGCCCGGCACGTGGCGGCGGGCCTCGGTGCCGTGATGGGCCAGTACCGGTTGGTGAAAGCGCCGGAGGCAGCCCAAGAGGCGATCCGGCAGTGGCACGAGCACGGGCGGATCCAGCGCGACGGCACGCTCGACGGGATACCGGCATGGAGGAAGGCGGGATGAAGCTGACACAGCAGCACCTCAAGAAGCACCCCGAGAAGCTGGGGCGATTCGACCAAGTGCGGATCTGGTCCGGCGAATGGCATATGTGGTGGAGACCCGCTGGTCGCGGCTATACCGGCGATGAAGCAGAGGCAGGTGTCTATGAGCCGAAGGATGCCTGGGAGTACGTGTCGCACTGCGGCCCCGAGAAGAAGATCAGCCTGGTGGCGGCATGATCGCGGCTATCATTCTCGGCCTGCTGATTATGGCGGGCGGGGCGCTGGCCCTGAGAGAAGCGAGGCGGGCGTACAGAGAACAGAGGAGAAGGGTATGACCATTCGAAGCGGGAACGCCGTGCTGTGCCTGGGTGGCAGCACGGTGCCCATTGCTCATTTCAGTGTCGAGGAATATCGCATTGGCGAAGACAGCCTCACAGACAATTCGCCAGCGCCGGGGCCGATCAGGGTCAGCATGAAGGGTTGGAACGAAGTCCTCGCAGATCGAATTTTAGGCTGGCGGCCAGTCTGCGCTAGGCGCGCTCGGAAGCTGCGCAAACGCGGCGAGCGTGTGGAGTGGCGGCCAGCGCTGGATAGCCTTGCCTGGATGCCAGGCGAGCGCGGGAGGTGATCGTGAGCAGATGCATCGAGAAGGCCAGGATGCCAGAGGGTGAACTGGACCCCGATGGCAAGAGCGAACGAGAGCGGGTGCTGGAGCGGAAACTCTGGCGGCTGCGTGAGGACGTCAGGGCGGCACGGGAATGGGCGGGCGACAACCTGCCGGCCAATGTCGGGCTGACGATGGTCGGCAAGCTGGCGAAAGCGCTGGAGGATCGGTGATGGCCACATTGCAATGCAGCCGCTGCGGCGGGACGCGATACGACACCAGCCACAGATGCGAGAAGGGGTGCGGGGTGATGACAGCGAAACGCAAGGAAGAACCGGCGAAATTCTACAGATTTGATCGGTACAGGGATGGCCAGAAAATGGCTCAAGGCATCCAGATTGAGAATGCCGATACCCTGGAGCAGGCGACCGCCAAGGCGGCCAAGCTGTTGGCCAGCAACTACCCTCGGTCAGACGTTCTTGTGTTTGATAACGATTCGCATAATTGCTTGAGGTTCAGCGAACGAGAGCCGGCAGCGCTGCGTGCCAGGCTTCGGGAGGTGGAAGCCGAGAGGAATGCGCTGGCGGCGCATGTGGGGCGATACCGTAACGCCTATGTGGGGCTGACCAATTCCGAGCTGACCCAAGATGCCGATACAGGAGAGTTCCTGCGATTGGCGGATTGCAATCTCATGGACGAATTTGACGCTATCGGAGAGGGCGCAATCGCTACCAGCCTCGCCCGCCGCGATGCAGAGCTTCTGAACAGGCCGTTCGAAGGGCTGCCTGGTTGTACCGATGGGGGCTGCGTTGTGAAGAAGCCCGATGGCATGCACACGAACGGCGGCTGTCAGTGCATCAAGCACCAGACTGCCAGCACTATCGTTCAGCGCCTCGCACGCCTTCGCGACCAATTCCGCCAACAGGCCGAGGGAGGTGGCGATGAGTAGGCAGGCCGGGTGGTACTGGGTGAAAGGCATGCTGGGCTGTGACGACTGGTCGCCCAGCTATTGGGATTCCAGGCTGGCTCGGTGGGATAGTCTCATCCCAGACGGAGACGAGATCAAAGCCGGCCCGCGCATCCCGACGCCGGGCGAGCCGTGGCAGTGCGTGCCGGTGGAGCCAACTGGCGAAATGTTGGATGCCGGAAAAGCCTCGTCAAATATCTACTTCAAATGGCGGGACATGCTCGCAGCGGCGCCGAAGCCGGGAGGAGGCGATGAACCTTAGCTGGTGCGGTTCCTGGTATGCCAGGTATAGATTCAGCGGCGCCCGTGGAAAACAGAGTGAGCCTGGTGAGCATCATTGTGCCCACCCGAGCAAGGGTTGCGGGGTATAGTAGGTGAAACGCAAAAACTGGAAGCCATTCATGTCCTTCGATGTCGACGAGCTACTGTATCTAGCCGCTTTCCCTACTCGTGCCGAAATTCTTAATGTAGTCCAAAAATTCGATCCGATCTGTGTGTCTAGGATTTCTGAGGTGCTATCTCTGACCCAGAATCAGACCAGCAAGCATCTCACCAAAATGCGCGAAGCAGGTCTTGTAAAGGCGGATCGGTCAGGCCGTACCGTGTACTACCGCCTTGCAGATGAACCTTGTTTACGCGACTTCCTTGAATGGCGGCGACGATACCGCCAGTGAACTGCCGATCATCATGCCGCCCACCGAGGCGGCTTTCTTTTGCCCTGAAGGAGAGCTTGATCATGACACCCCTGATGCCGCCGAGCGAGGTGGCGGAACTCTTGGCCATCAGTGAGCGCAAGGTCTACGCGATCAAGCACCTGATTGGCTATGTCGCCCTGGGCGGCAACGTACGGTTTGAGCGAGAGGCGGTCGACGCTTACATTGAGAGCTGCAAGCGCGGCCCCTCACGAGAGGAGCAACACAAATGGGTATCACGGTTCGATACCGCGCATCTCGGAACAGGTGGGTCGTCACCGAGTCGGGTGAGCGCGGCAGATATCAGCGAACGTTTATCACGGAAAAGGAAGCAAGGCAGTTCGCCACGAAGCGAGAGGCTGAACTAAACGAGGCTCAATTCAATGGCCTCATGGGTCGGCAGGAGAGGAGGACCTTCATGGAGGGTCTTCTGCGCTGGGTCGACGAGTACGACACGAACAGCCAGGGCGCGAGCATTCGTGCAGTCGCCAGTTGGTTCGACGAGAACGCGCAAGACGTGCTTCTTGGTCAAGAGGTGTTGGATGCCGCCCGGTCGATGCAGAAAGATATGCGCAGGAAGCGGCTCAGCCAAAGCACAATCAATAACCGGACCCAGGTGGTCAAGCGAGTGCTGAGCCTGGCGTATCGGGAGTGGGATTGGCTGGATCAGCCGCTGGACGGCAAGCTGCGCAAGCCTACCCCGAAAAACGAGCGCCACGTCTACCTGACCGCAGGGGATATTCGGCGTCTGGTTGAGGCTGTGCCGGAAGAGTATCCGGAGGAGCGGCGAATCATCACGCTGGCTGCTTTGACGGGGCTGCGCCGCGGCGAACTCCTGGCGCTGGACCCTGGCAACATCCAGGGTGGTCGCATCGTGTTGCGACCAGGGCAGACCAAGAGTGGCAAGGCCAGGGTTGTGCCGCTGCCGGAGGATGGTGCGGCATTGGTGGCCAACCTGCCGTTTGCATCTGACGCTCATCAATTGCGGAAAGCATTTGAAGCTGCCCGGCGGGCTATAAAGCGTGATGATCTGCGCTTTCATGACCTTCGCCACACCTACGCCAGCCTGCTGGCTGAGGCGGGGGAGGTGATGACGACGGTGCAGGCGCTACTTGGCCACAGCAGCTTGGTGGTGACCAGCCGGTACGCGCATATGTTCGACTCTCGTCTGGATCAAGTGGCTGGCAGGCTGCCGAAGCTTTGCGACCAAATTGCGACCAGAGAGGAGGGCGTCGAGGGACTAGGTAGCGTAAGGCATTGAAACTATTGGTGCCCGGAGCCGGGCTCGAACCGGCACGGTGTTGCCACCGAGGGATTTTAAGTCCCTTGCGTCTACCAATTTCGCCATCCGGGCAGGAACGTCGCCAGAGGTAAGGCGATAGGGTCCGAAGGGATCGGACACGGCTTCTGGGAAGCGGGGCACACCTGAAAGGAAAAATGGAGGCTGGAGTCGGAATCGAACCGGCGTACACGGAGTTGCAGTCCGCTGCATAACCACTCTGCCATCCAGCCTCATGAGTCATCCATCGTCTGATGATGGAGCGGGAAACGAGATTCGAACTCGCGACCCCAACCTTGGCAAGGTTGTGCTCTACCACTGAGCTATTCCCGCCTGACTCGAGGACGTATTATACGGATAAGTCGGTGACTGTCAAACGCTTTTCCCTGAATTTTCGAATAGGCCCCGGATCGCCAGAGCGCTGCCTACAGCGAGCGGCTAAGGTGCGGCCAGGCGGCACGCAGGTACTGGATCATCGACCACAGCGTTAGTATGGCGGCGGCGTACAGGGTGACAACGCCCAGTTCGGCGATCAGGTGGCCGGGAGGGAAGGCCAGCAGCAGCAGCAGGGCGACCATCTGCAGGGTGGTCTTTACCTTGCCGATCCAGGACACCGCGACCGAACCGCGCTTACCCATCTCCGCCATCCACTCGCGCAGTGCCGAGATGACGATCTCGCGGCCGATGATCACCAGCGCCGGCAACGTCAGCCAGGCGGCGTCATAGCGCTCGATCAGCAGTGCCAGCGCCACTGCCACCATCAGCTTGTCCGCCACCGGGTCGAGGAAGGCGCCAAATGGCGTCGACTGGTCCCACTTGCGCGCCAGATAGCCATCCAGCCAGTCGGTGATGGAGGCCAGGCCGAACAGGGCGGCGGCGGTCAGCATGCTGTATTCGAAGGGCAGGTAGAACAGCACCACCAGCAGGGGGATGAAGACGATGCGTGCCAGGGTCAGAATATTGGGAATGTTCATCGATACCGCTGTCCTTGCTGGAGGGGGGCGACAAGAAGCGACGGACGACGTTGGCGCCCGTCAAAGTGGTTCATTCTATCCGTGATACCTCAACTCATCCATGCAGGGCACGATGAATTGTGTCTGCCATGGTGGCGCTGATGCCGGGGACCCGAGCCAGTTCATCGCGGGTGGCCTGCTTTATGCCCTGGAGTCCGCCGAAGAAGCGCAGCAGTTCACGTCGGCGTTTGGGGCCGACGCCGGGGATATCCTGAAGTGTCGAGGTGCGCCTGGCCTTGTCTCGCTTGGCACGGTGGCCGGCGATAGCGAAACGGTGCGATTCGTCGCGGATGTGCTGGATAAGGTGAAGACCCGGCGAGGTCGGTGGCAGCGCCAGAGAGCGATCCACGGTCTCGACAAAGAGGGTCTCGAGGCCAGCCTTGCGGGTGGTGCCCTTGGCCACCCCGAGCAGGATCACGCCGTTGATGGCGAGCTCGGCGAGCACCTCCCGCGCCATGTTCAACTGGCCCTTGCCGCCGTCCACGACCAGGATGTCGGGTAATACGCCTTCCCCTTCGTTGAAGCGCTTGAAGCGACGAGTCAGCGCCTGCTGCATCGCTGCGTAGTCATCGCCGGCGGCGACTCCCTTGATGTTGAAACGCCGATAGTCGCTCTTGCGCGGGCCGTCCTGGTCGAACACGACGCAGGATGCCACCGTGGCCTCGCCGTGGCTGTGACTGATATCGAAGCATTCGAGCCGTTGCGGCGTCTCGTCGAGCTCGAGTGCTTGGCGAAGATCTTCGAAACGTTTGGCGAGCTGGGTCTGGTTGGCCAGTTGGCCGGCCAGTTGCTGCTCGGCGTTGGTGCGGGCGAGTTCACGCCACTGGGCGCGGTGACCGCGGACCTTGTCGGTCATGCGTACCCGGCGTCCGGCATGCTCGCTCAGCGCCCGGGCGATCAGTTCGGCGTCGGGTACGGCGTGGCTGGTCAGCACTTCGGTGGGGATCTCCCGGGCCTGTCCGAGGTAGTACTGGCTGACGAAGTCACCCAGCAGTTCCGGCTCCCCGAGATCGAGGCTGTTGGCGGGGCTGTAGTGCCGCGCCCCCAGCAGACGCCCCTGACGAATCGACAGCACCGAGATGCACAGGGCACCCGGCTGGGAGGCCAGGGCAAAGGCGTCGGCGTCTCCGCTGCCGGTATCCACCACCTGGCGCTGCTGCAGACGGCGCAGATCCTGCAACTGGTCGCGCAGACGTGCCGCTTCCTCGAAGTCGAGGGCCTGGCTTGCGGCCTCCATGTCGCGGGTCAGCTCCTGGCTGACCGATTCGCTGCGTCCTTCCAGGCACTGGATGGCGTGTTCGATGTCGCGGCGGTAGTCTTCTTCGCTGATGTAGCCCACGCAGGGGGCGCTGCAGCGCTGAATCTGATACTGCAGGCAGGGCCGGGTGCGGTGTGCGAAGACGCCGTCCTCGCAGTTGCGGATACGGAACACCTTCTGCATCAGCGATAGTGTTTCGCGCACGGCGCCGCTGGAGGGATAGGGCCCGAAATAGCGGCCGTCATCGTGGCGGGTCCTTGCGCGCTTGTGTTCCAGAGCGGGGAAGGGATGACGGTCGGTGACAAACACGAAGGGGTAGGACTTGTCGTCACGCAACAGGATGTTGTAGGGCGGTCTGAGCTGCTTTATCAGGGTCTGTTCGAGCAGCAGCGCCTCGGTCTCGCTGTTGGTCACCGTGACCTGGATGTCGTGGATGCGAGCGACCAGCGCCTGAGTCTTGGTATTGAGTGCGCCGCGAAAATAGCTCGCCAGGCGAGCCTTCAGGCGACGAGCCTTGCCGATATAGAGGGTATTGGACTGGTCATCGAACATCCGGTAGATACCGGGTGATTCGCTGACGGTCTCGAGAAAGCGTCGGGCATCGAAGGTCATGGTCTGGTAAGGCTCACCCTGTCACATCACGTCAGGGAGCTCATGCTACCAGAGCCTGGCGGGGGACGTATCGTCCCCGACGGCACATTGGGTAAGAGCCTCAGGCTGGCTTCTAGTCTTCCTTGAAGCCTTCGACAAGCCCATGCCGCAGCCCCAGGTGGGTCAGGGCGACATCGGAATTGACGCCGAGCTTTTCGAAGATGCGATAGCGGTAGGTGTTGACCGTCTTCGGGCTCAGGAACATGCGATCGGCGATGTCGGCGACGCGTTGGGCATTGACGATCATCATCGCGACCTGAAGCTCGCGCTGGGACAACTGATCGAACGGATTTTCCTCGTGGTCGATGCGCGACAGTACCAGCCGTTGAGCGATCTCCGGGCTGACGAAGCGCTGTCCGGCGAACACCGCGCGGATGGCCTTGACCATCTCGTCGTGCTGGGAACCCTTGCTGATGAAGCCGTGGGCACCGGCCTCCAGCAGCCGCTGGGCAAAGGCTTCCTCGATAAAGGCCGTCAGCACAAGAATACGGATGTCCGAGGTCAGTCGGCGGATCTTGCGAGTGGCCTCGAGCCCGCCGATGCCCGGCATGCGAATGTCCATCACCACCACGTCGGGATTGAGGCGGCGAGTCTGAGCAATGGCCTCTTCTCCGTCCGCGGCTTCCCCGACGACATTGATGTCCTTCTCTGCATTGAGCAGATGAACGATGCTGGTGCGTACCAGGTGATGATCGTCAGCGACAAGAACCCTGATCAATGCCGATACTCCTGGAAAAGGTGAAAACTGGGATCATGGATTTGACCGAGGCGAGCCAATGCTCATTGCGGGGTCTTCTCATGATGATTCGCAGTAGACTGTCACAAATTGATCCTAAGGGGAATTGGGTCTCCGGGGGGCGACGGCGTTTTCAGCATAGCTGCATTGATAGTGTGCTATATCTCTGATAGCGGCGCGCCGCGGTATCGGGCGCTTGCCGCCCGGGACTGCTGCATGAGCCCCAACGTCCTGGTTGGCTTGATGTGATGCCGCCTGTCGCGTCATTTCATGTTACCAGCCGCAGGGCGGGTGTGCAGTGTCGTAGGCGTGAACCGGGCGCCGCCAAGGCGAGACCATGGCGATGGACGGGCGAAACCGTCATGCGGACGCGCCGGCAGGCTATGCTGAACTTGACCGGCGTCAATGAAAGCACGATTGCGTCCACGACACGCCTTGATCTGGTGCGCACTGGCTGCGTAGTGCGGCCCCGTGTCCCGATCGAGTCCTCTGGATGGCCAGTCTGGCCAAGGTTGCGCCATGTCCTGTCCCCTGTCTGAACCAGACTCCCTGCTCGCCGACAAGTTGCGTTTTCGCCTGGCGCGCCCCACCAGCGCCTATGACGTCCTTGGCTATCAGTGCACGGGGACACCTTGCGCCCCGCCAGGCGCGCGTGAAGCGGTCTGGGCCAGGGACGACTACCGTTGTCGCTTTTGTGGCTTTCGCAGCGCCAAGTATCAGCAGGCGGTGACCCAGGGGACTGACAGTCGCAATGTCGATGATATCGTGACGGCCTGTCTGTTCTGTGATCAGGTGAATCGCCTGGATCTAGTGCCTTCCATGCGTTCCGGTGTACTGGTGTGGCTGCCCGGCGTGACCCAGGCGGACCTCAATCGGCTGGCCCCCGTCATTTTTGCTGCGCGCCTCGACAGGCGGCTGCAACTGCGAGCACGCGTCCTGCTGGAGCGTGTGATGGAGGCGCGAGCCGCCGCCAGAGAACGCTTCGGTAGCGACGATCCACTGACCCTGGTCGAGTTGCTGAGAGCGAGGGGAGAGGGGCGAGCGTACGGCCTGATGCAGCAAGGCTTGCGCCTTTTTCCGCTGGATCGGCGGGTCGTCAGTCAACAGGGGCTTTGCTTCAATCAGTTCCCGCAGATTCTGGCGTACTGGCGCTCGAGGAAGGGCCCGCTAGGGGGCGAGCGAATCGCCGAAGCGCTGGCGATGAGCGAATCGCGGCTGATGGCCGGGGGCGGTTCAGATGCCACCGCCTCTTCGGTTCCGTCGTCCTGACGTCCGTAGCTTGGTCAGTCCAGCGGCGCGTGGATGCGCTCGGGCAATCCGGCAGCGATGGGTTCGTCATCGAGCATCTCGATGTTGCCGCTGGCGCTCAGCATGAAGCGGGCGAGAAAAAAGGCGTCGGCATAGTAGAGCGTCGCCAGGTAGCGATAGACGTCTTCGTCATCGGCCGGGTCCTGGCGCGGCGCGTGACAGCTTCCGGCGACGATGGCCTGAATATCGGGATGGACCGGTAGCAGCGGATCCTCGAGCGAATCGACAATATAGAAGGGACCGTCCGGCCCCCTGACGAAGAAGCAGAAGAAGCGCAGGTAGCCGAGCGCATTGGCAGCGCAAAGCTGGATCGGCTGGCGAGCGTTCAACTCGTGGATCGGCGGTGCAGTACCGGTCAGCCGGGTCAGCGGGCGCGGCACGTGGTCTCCAGCAGCGCCTTCCTCGACGAAGTACAGCGCCAGGCCCTGCATCCAGTCGGGATGTTGCAGGCGTATCAGGGTGGCGTCGGGGTACCAGGGCAGTCGGCAGGCGTCGGCCACCAGTCTGTTGTCGGCGAGATGCTTTCCATCAATACGGCTGCCGCAGGGCCAGTGGGACTCGACAAATGCCGGCCTGCAGCGCCGCCAGGGGTACTGCCAGGGGTTGCCTTCCAGGGTCGGGGCGAGAGCGCCGCGGGCAATCGCTGGATCGGGGTCCATGTCGTTGGGCGAGGTGCCTGCGCACTGTTCCTGGTCCCCATCCGCCGCAGGGGCGCGCAAGGCCGCCACCGCTTTCTCGATAACCGCGGTGGACTGACCCGCGCCTTCGAGCCAGGCAAGTATCCTGGGGTCGGCCACCGGGCCGTCCTCGAGGGCGCGTCCAGCGTCGTCGCGAGTGCATGTCCGGGTCAGACGTTCAGCGTATACCTGGGCGACGCTGCGTCCGTCGCGAGTTCGCATGGCCGCATCGGCGTTTCGCTGAATCAAGGCCAGCGCCAGTGGAAACTGGCCTAGTGACAGCGCGATCAGCACCGGTGCATCGCGGTCACGAGTGGCCATGTCAATATCGGCTCCGGCGTCTGCCAGCACGATAGCGATGTCCTTGTAACCGCCTTCGGCGGCCAGTTGCAAGGCGGTGACGCCTGGCTGTTCTGCGCAGGCATCGACCTCTGCGCCGGCGGCTACAAGCCGTTCGACCAGGGTTTGGTGATTGAGCTGTACGGCCAGGTGCAGAGGGTGCCAGCCCTCGGCGTCGCTGGCGTCACAGTCTGCCCCCGCCATGATAAGCGTCTCGACCAGGTCCAGCGCTCCGCCGACACAGGCCAGGTGGAGCAGAGTGGGGGCTAGGGGCGCCTTGGCGCTTCCTCTTGTGGCAACGCCTGGCTCGGTTGCCTGCTCGATGTCCGCCTGCTCGATGACCCCCTGCCCGATGAGCAGGACCTTGGCCGCCTCGCTCGCGCCCTTGAGGCAGGCGAGCTGCAGGGCGCTCATGGCGTGCTTGTCGAGGACATCCACCGATACGCCGCCGAGATCCAGCAATGCCGTGACGACCTCGGCTCGATTGGCCAGGGCGGCCAGGTGAAGCGCCGTGCGGCCATCCGGGGTGGTGGCCTGCATGTCGGCCCCGTGGCGAGCCAGCAGCCTGATTGGCTCGGCATGTCCCTGATCGGCGCACAGGTGCACCAGGTTCCAGCCGGCAAAGGGGCTGCGACCAGGCCAGTGCAATTGGGTGTTCGGGTCGCTGCCGGCGCGTAGCAGTACCTCGGCACAGGCGACATGACCACCGGTCACCGATGCCTGCAGCGCGGTCTGATGGATCGGTTGCTCTGCCTTGGTGTCTTCTCGATGGTCTCTGGCGTCGAGTGTGGCAGTTGTATGGCAGAGCAGGGCCAGGGTATCCGGGTGGCCGTGCTCGGCGGCCAGGTGCAGCGCTGTGCGGCCGTCGCCGATCGCCGCGGCGGGATCGGCCCCGTGCTCGAGCAACAGCTCGGCCACCCTGGTGGCTCCGCGGGCGGCGGCGATGTGCAAGGGGGTGTGTTCGAAGTCGCCGAGCTTGCCTGACGGGACTCCCTTTGCGCCTTCCTTGCGCCAGGCATCCTGCCGTTCCCGGGCGCTGCTTTCCTTGCCCCAGTCCGCGGCGAGCGCGAGGGCACCGAGGTCGGCGCCGCGTTCAATCAGCCAGCGGGCTATTTCCGGATGATCATTGTAGGCGGCCAGGTGCAACGGCGTGGCGTCGTTGGCCAACCTGGCGTCGATCTCGAGTCCTTGGGCCACCAGCGCCTCGGCGGCCTTCACATGATTGCCGCGGGCGGCGAAGTGCAGATAGCTCCAGTGCGTCTGATGGGGGGCTGCCGGGTCGGCCCCGAGGGCAATCAGGTGGCTGATGGTGTCGGCTCGATCGTTGGCGATCGCCTGTTCCAGCGGGGTCTGACGGTTGGCGTTGATGAGGTCGGGGCTCTGGCCGCGTTGCTGTATCAGGTAGTCGAGCACCCTGTGCTGGCCGGCGAGCGCGGCCAGGTGCATCGGTGTCTGGCCGTGGGGCGCTTGCTGTGCGTCCAGGCTGGCCCCTGCTTCCACCAGACGCTGCAGGCAGTCGACGG
This sequence comes from Halomonas sp. H10-59, assembly GCF_040070555.1. NCBI lineage: Bacteria > Pseudomonadati > Pseudomonadota > Gammaproteobacteria > Oceanospirillales > Halomonadaceae > Halomonas > Halomonas sp. H10-59. Next base: position 2,555,720 of record NZ_CP098828.1, on the reverse strand, counting down.
CTCCTGCCTGTGCCGCCAGGTGTACGGGGCGCCAGTGGTCCTCATCGGCGTGGTCAGGATCGGCACCGGCCGCCAGCAGCGGTTGCAACAGGTCGAGGCGGTTTTTCCAGACCGCCCAGAAGGTCGCGGTGCGGCCATCCTTGCGCGGTAGATCGACCGCCTCGGGCCTTCTGGCCACCATTGCCGCGATGATATCGGCGCGCTGGTAGAAGGTGGCCAGGATCAGGTGTGTCGGCTTGCGAGGGCTCTGGGTGACCACCGCAGCAGGATCGGCTTCCAGCAGCAGCAGGGTGAGGCAGAAGTCCCGCAGGCGGGCAAGCTCCTTGGTCGATGGCGGGCCTTCGCCGAGCACATCATGCCAGATCGCCAGCACCCGGGCCGCGCGATCCAGGTAGAGCAGGCGATAGGCGTTCCAGCGCGCGGCGTCGGGCGGGCTGGCAAGACAGTGCTCGGCTTCCCCCACCAGTTGACGGACGCATTCGCGTACCGGGCGCTCTCGCTCCAGCCATTCGCTGGCCTGGGGCCAGTGATGGAGTACCGCTTCGTGGACCAGGCGGACACGCCCGTGGCGTTCATCGATCAGCAGGCGCCGCTCGCGCAACGCCCGGGCCAATTGAAAGGCGTCTGTGGCATCCGCCGCGGGGAAGACCGTGGCGGGTAGCGTAAAATGCTTTTCGCCGACCTGGCGCCAATCCACCAGGCGACGCAGCAGGTCACCGACGACGCTATCCGACCACAGTGCGCCGGACGCCGCCTTGGCCTGCTCGAAGGCCTCATTGGCGAGTTGGGTGATGGCGCCTTCGATACTGTCGTGGCCCTCGGCGTTGGCGGTGTCCAGTACCCACAGGGGGGGCTCCCGCTGGCGGTCGCCCCCGTCGGGGGTACGAAGGTGACCGGTGGTCTGGAAGGCCTCGGAGCCAGACGCGCTCTCGGTGAAACCTGCTCTGGCGCTGGTGCTGAGCCCTTGGGTGTCGTCGTCGGCCTGGCGGTCCCCACTGCGGCCAAAGCTCGTGGTGATAGCGTCACCCAGGGACGCCGAGTCAGCGATGGTGGCTTCTTCGGCGAGCCGCAGGCCGTGCTCGTAGAGATTGCGCAGCGCCAGTGACAACAGCGGCAGCAGGCTGTCCTGGGCGTCGCCTCGACCATGATGGCCGCGAATCCGCTGGATATTGTCCTTGAGCCGGGCCACCAGGGCGTCGCTGATGGCCAGGCGTCCGGTCAGCCGAAAGGGCTTGCGAATAATTTCGTCGAGACTGTTGTCAGGAGGAAACGACATCCTCGTTACCTGGCCAGTGGCATGGAGTTCGTTGAGCAGACTGTCGCGCTCCACCAGCTCCTGACGGTTTCCCTGGAGGGTGACAAAGATGCCCAGACGCGGGGCCAGGGCGCGGCATGAATGGGCCGCGTGGAGCCACTGCACCAGCGGATCCCAGAACTCGGCTTCCTGCTGTTCGCCATACAGAGCGTCGACGATCTCCTCGAACTGGTCGAACCCCAGCAGCAGACGAGGAGGTCGAGCCAGGCGCGTGGTGGCGGCGTCCAGCAGCAGACACAACTCCTCGTTCAGGGCTTCGATACGCAGGTCCGTTGACGTCCTTCCCAGCAGACGGCGAGCTCGCCTGGCAGTTGGTTCATCGCACCAGCCGGCGCCTTCCAGGCGTTTCACGATGGCGTCGAACAGCATCGTCAGCACGCATCTGTCGCCGCTTGCTGTGTCCGTGGCTCGGCTATCCGGGGCCAGGTCGGAAGGGCGCAATATGCAATCAAGGCAGCGATGATCGGCGCTGTCCGCTACCAGGGCCCCGATGATGCCGGCACGCAGGAACGACGACTTGCCCGAGCCGCTTCCGCCCTCGACCCAGACCACGGGGACCCGGTCCTGCTGGTTCCAGCGCTGCTTGAGTTCCTCTCTCAAGGTGCTTCGCTGGTCGGAGCGCCCGCAGAAAAGCGCGTGGTCCCCGACGTCGTAGGACTCCAGACCCTTGAAGGGGTCTCGATCAGACGCCGTCAGGGCCAGGTTCAGGTCCCGCTCCATGAAACGTCTCAATTCACCGATAAAGGCGTCCTGAGAATCGATGACACGAATGACGTGACCGCGACGTTGCACGAAGGCCACCAGATTGATCAGTTGCTTGAGCTGCTGGGTGCGGTCTTCCAGTCGCCTGGTGATGCAGGCTGAATCCGTTCCGCACTTGTCCTGGCATTCATGAAAGTGACGATAGTTGCCCCAGGCGGCTTTCAGTGGCTCGGTGGTGTCCAGCAGTTCCCTCGGCCCGACCAGACACAGCAGCAGTGGCAGTGCGCGAGATCCTGCCGATGCCTCCTGGCGCTGTCGCTCGCGGTAGGCCAGGGTGGCCAGCAGTTCAAAGGTGGAACCGGTAAGGGCGAATCCACCACGGTCGGCCCAGGCGTTGTCCCAGGGAATCACCAGGCCTGGGCTATCGCCGCCGTCGTCGGGCTTCATGGGATCGAGGACCCGCAGGTCATCGATGGGGTGATGGCTTGCCAGAGGGCTACCGACCTTTTCACCGAAAAGGCAGATCACCCCTCTGCAGAGGGGATCCGAGGGGTGGGGAATCTGCTGCTGGGCCGGCACCGCATCATCGAAACCGTCTTCGGCGGTATCGACCTCCCAGGCGTAGAGCCGAAGGCCGTGATCGTCGGCGGCCTGGTGATGCAGCGTCTCGATCTCGTCCCTGCAGGCGCGGCGCAGGTAGGCCACGTCACCGGGTGACGCAAGAAAGATGCTGGGGTGTTTCAGCGACGGAAAGGTGTTTTCAGATGAACCGGATGAACCGGCTGTCCCGGGAGGGGGGAGGTCGGTCGCTGTGGCGTTCGGGGGCTCGCGGGAGACGTCGCTCATGGGCTGGGTCCTGTCCCGGGCGTCAGGCCCACTGCGCCAGCAGTCGATCCAGGAAGGCAGGATCGACCACCGGTGGTGTCGTAGGCTTTGGCCGTGCCGGACTGACTCTGCGCAGACGACGTTGCGGACGCAGCGCCTGGGGCATGATCTCTCGGCTGCTGTCGTGCAAGGGGTTGCGGTCGAACTGGCCACGAAACAGCGGGTCGCTGCGGTATTCCGGTCGCCTGGCCAGGCGTGCCTCGTCGCCGGCGATCAGCAAAAGCATCTCGTCGAAATCCAGGTCGAGCAGCTCCTCCGGGCGCGGGAAGCCGGTCAGGGTCGCCAGGTCCATCGCCGCGTTCATGTTGGGTACGCCAAAGGACTGCACCACCCGACAGTTGTTGAGCATGGTCTGCCAGTCCTGGGGATACAGCTGTCGCAGCTGGCTCATGTCCTGCCAGAAGCTCCAGGTCTGCAGGCCGTAGCCGCGCAGCAGGGTGATGGCCTGTCGCAGCTGCGGCAGAGGGCCGAGCTGGGGCGCTTCGTCGAGCAGGAACAGGGTGCGCAGCGCTGGCGCCCGGCGTCGGCGCACCACCGCCGCGATCAGTACGCCGATCCACAGTCTCAGCAGGCGGCCGTGGGATTCGAGCTTCTCGGGGGGAATCACCAGGTAGATCGATAACAGTTCCCCGCGGGTGACGTCGTCCAGCGAAAAGGTGGAGTCCTGGGTAGCCTCCAGTACCGCTTCACCGCGCAGGAAGCCGAGACTGTTCTGGGCGAAGGCCATGTAGCCGGCCAGGGTGGTCTCGGCCGGCAGAGTCAGACTGGCGGCGGTGGCTTCCAGGTCCGGATCCTGCATCTGGCGCATGCGCTCGGCCAGCTTGGCCAGCTCTTCGGTATCCTGGCTGACCATCTTGCGTAGCTTGCCGAGCAGCCCCTTGCGCTGTTCCGGCTGGCTGCGGATCAGGTAGAGCAGCAGACCATTGAGCACCTGCTGGGCGCGCTGCAGCCAGAAGCGGTCACGGCCGTCGAAGCCGTGTGACTCCATCATCAGCTCCGACAGCATGGCGATGTCATCGAGCTCGGTGCGTGAATTGGGGATGACGATGTCGGTGGGGTCCAGCCGATCCGCCGGCAGGTCGGTGATGCCCATGGGGTCGAGCACGATGACCCTGTGGCCCATCTGGCGGCGGCGACGGGCGGTCACCGCCGCGTTCTCGCCCTTGGGGTCGACCACGATCACCGGCCCCGGATAACGCAGCAGGGTGGGGATGATGCAGCCGGTTCCCTTGCCCGAGCCGGTGGGGGCAATGGTCATCAGATGGCCGCTGCCCTCGAACAGGATCGGATCGAGCTGCTCCTGGTTCGCGTTGGTGCTTGGCGCCCCGATGCGGAAACCGAACGGCTGATGAGGCTGACCCTGCTCCAGCGACCAGCCCACCAGCAGACCGTCCCCCTCCACCGATGACGGCAGGCGACGAGGGGGCAGAGGCGAATCATCCGGTACCAGGGTCATGGTGTGGGGTCCTCGTTGGCAGGCAAGGGGGCTCAGCGCGGGCAAACAGGTTCAGGGCAGGCGCACCGCGCCGATAAAGCGTTCCAGTCGCAGCGGCAGATCGTCGAGCAGGGTGCGGTCCTCCTCCATGTGGACCTCGCCGTCGCGCAGCACCGTGAAGTCGCAGTCCCACAGCGAGCGCCCGTAGACCACCGGTACCTGGATATGCCAGGCGACGACCGGACTGTCGACGTCGCTGTTGAGAGAGCGCTGTTCAGCCAGATCCCCGCTGTGCAAGGTCATGGGGGCTGGCGCGTCGGCTTCGTCGTTGGCGCAAACCACACGGGGGGGATAGCTCACCTTGGCCAGCGCCTGACGGACCGCATCGAGTGCCTGAGGCGGCGGATCGGCATCGACCCAGGGAAAATAGTCGGCGGATTCCAGCACACGAAAACGGCCGCTCTCGGCACCTCCGATGATGAACCCGGTGAACAGGTGCAGGTATTCCAGCGCCGCGGCTGGGGAAGTGGCAGGATCGCCATAGACACTGTTCAGTCGAAACAGCGCCTTGCTGGTCAGGTCCAGCGGCCAGACACCGCTCTGGCCATAGATGAAGGCGAACAGGCCGGGGCCTTCTTCGGTCTCCAGCAGGACGTCGCAGAGCAGATGGCGGCGATAGCACAACAGTGGCATGGCGCGGATCGCCAGGGCGGTAAAGCACTCGCAGGTGGGCCGGATATCGTCGGCGAGCTGGGCCTGGGTCAGGTCCAGCAACAGCGGCAGACTGTCCTCGGGGGACAGCGTCTTCCAGTCCCCCGGGACGGGCGGCACGCTGGGAAAGGCCTGGTCTGCAGGCGTGAGGTGCTTCTCGAGAAATGTCTCCCAGCGATCTCGGTCCATGCAGGCCTCCGCCTGTATTGGGGCTACCGCTTCAGAAGCCCCGGTGGTGCAGCAGGGGCCGGGGGGCTGTCTTCACCCTAGATAGGCGCTGTCGTCTTGGCAACGGCTTCGGCGCCAAACAGAGCGTCAAAAAACTGGTTCTTCGTGATCATGAATTCCGTGCCAAGGCGGAGCAAGTCAGCCGCTATCTTCTTATAGATAGGAGAGGTGAGGCGGGAGGCCATCGACGATGGCGTGTGACCCTGAATCGAAACAGTGCCTGAGCGAGCGCGAGCCCGCCGGCTTCGGTGGCGGGGAGAACCTGTATCAGGTGCTGGAGACCTGGGGCACGCTGAGCGCTCTGTTGCTGGTGCTGCTGTTGTTGGTGCTGGTGCTGCAATATCGCAGGCGCTGGCTTGGTCGTGTTCCGCAGTTTGCTGCGGCAATGGTGCTGATACTCGGCAGTTATCTCGCGACTCACGTGGATGACGGCCCGGGGTTGACCAACGTCTATCGCACCTTGCAGCTGTTCGCCGGCCAAGCGGATTGGACGAGCACTCTGTTGGCGCGTGCTCACGGTGAGGGTCCGCCAGACAGGCTAATACATGGGGTTCGACTGCTCGGCCTGTTGGCCACGCTGTCGCTGGTGTTGGCGCTGTTTCGCAATTGCCACGGGGTCCTGTTGGAGGCTACCGCCAGAATCGTCCATGGCAAGGGGCGCGTCGTTGTCTGTGGTCTGGGTGAGCTAGGAATGCAGTTTGTCGAATCCTACCACCGCCAGGGACAGGCATTGCCCTTGTTGCAGCGCTTGCGACACCGCAGCGGGCTGGTGGTGATCGAGCAGGATGCCTCGAATCCCGGTATCGACTGGTGCCTCGATCGCGGCTATCTGGTGTTGGTGCGCGACGTCTTTGATAGCAAGATTCACCAGCGCGCCTGCATGGGGCGTGCTCGAACCATTCTGCTGACCCTGCCCGATGATACCCGCAATATCGAGCTGGCCATTGCCATTCGCAATGGGTGCTTCACACAACGGCCATCGTCGAACGATCCCAATGACAGCCGCACCATACTGATGGTGCACGTGGACGATATTGCCCTGGCGCGTCGGGCTGAAGATGCCAGTCGGCTGTCGCTGCAACAGAGCGTCAGCCTGCGTTTCTTCAATCTGTTCGAATCCAGCGCGCGTCAGGTGTTGGCGAAGCACGGACCGGACATCTACGCTCGGGTCGCCGACGCCGATCGAATCCACATCGCCCTGTACGGCGACAATCCCATGGCCGAGGCGTTGATCATTCACCTCTTGCAGCTGTCTGCCGCGATGCGGCATGGCGGTGCCTCGCTGTGCATCAGCCGTTTTACGCGAGAACCAGGAGACGCCTGGCCGGATTCACTGGCCGAACTGCCGGCGCGCGAGGAGCTTGCCTCCTGGGTGGAGTTTCGACGCTACCCTCTGGAGGATGCGTGTCGGGTACCGAGGGCAGGCCTCACCGAATGCGCGCGTTTCGCCGGGACTCCTCCGACACAGCACTTTGTGTGCATCGATGATGACAGCCTGTCGGCACGGCTTGCCCTGGCACTAAGGGGCGAATTGCTATCCCGTGAGCCGCTTTGCGTCAACGCAGAGATCCGCCCATGGAACGCCCCCGTCTTTGTCAGGCTCAAGAGGCGTCAAGGACTCGCCAGGTTGTTTGATGTCATGACTCGGTGTCAGGCAGGGACTCGTCAGGGCGACGCCAGGCGCTACGAGATACCCGATGGCCTGACGCCCTTTGGCATGCTCGACGAGGTCATGAAGTGGGAAGCGCTGGTCAATGAGCGCCGCGACAATCTGGCTCGAACCTTCCATGAACAGAGCTACAGCCCGATGGCAGCAGCGCCAGGCAATGTCTGGAAAAAGCAGACCAAGGTGGGGTGGGAGGAGCTTAAGATATTCTTCAAACGCTCCAGTCGAGCCCAGGCCGACCACGTACCGGTCAAGCTGCGGGCACTCCACTGCGTCGCCTCAGAGCCTTCGGTGGTACTGACACCTGACGACGATGGTCACAGGCAACAAGGGCGGAGCGAGGCAAAGAGCATGATCGAGAGGGCCGAAAAGGACGCCCGGATCAGCTCGGAGCCGGTCTGGGGCCTGGCGTTTGAGCCTGAGCATCGTCGCCTGCTGGTGGCCTTCGGTAGCGAGGGCAAGGCCTTGCCGAGCAATGTCATGCAGTGGGATCTGCCCCACGGGCAAAAGCACCAGGCAAACTCCTCGCTCAAACCGTGCGAGGACTGGAAGTCGGACGGTGAGCAACGAGTCGAGGCAGGGACAGATCTTCGTCTCGATCGACTTGCGGAATCCTGGGTATCAGCCTGCTTTGGCCTTGGCGTGGTGGACAAGGGTGGCCGGCTATCGTCGCCACGCGAGGGAGAGCTGCAGGTGGAGACTCCCGATGGTGGACAACAGTGCATCGTGCTGGAGCAGGGGGCGCGGCTGACGGCGCTGGCGCTGCTGGTGGAAGAAGGTGGCGATTGGTGGGTAGCCATTGGTCGAGCGAGCGGTGCTGTAGAAATCGAGCGTGGGCCATCGCGACCCGCCCACCTGATACTGGGCAGCCCCTGGCAGCGCTTGCTGCTTTCGAGGCGCCCACAGCCGGTGGACCACCAGGATGCGACGGAGACGGCCTTGACGCCCTGGGAGCGACTGTCGCGAGTCGAGCATGATCGCTGGAACCTCTTTCACTATCTGAATGGCTGGCGAGGCGGGAGCCCGCGCGTCGATCCGGCCCGTGTCCACGACAACCTGGTCTCCTGGGACGACTTGTCGGATCAGACCCGGGGTTACGATCGCAAGGGCATCGTCCAACTGCCGATGCTGCTGGCCGAAGCCACAGGTCACCAGCAGACGGTATGTCGCTGTATCCGAATCGGTGTGACGGGAGGTTTTCGTCACCCCCGGGATCGTCTGACCCAGGACAGTGACGTCAGACGCCAGTGGTGCGAGCGACTCGGCAAGGCGACCCTTGATCGGGAAGAACGCCGTCAGCGACGCAAGCAGTCGGGGAAGACATCAGTTGTCGATCTCAAGCCGTTGTTGGATCGAGCCGCCTCGATTGCCGCTGGTATGCCGATCCGTTACGAGATCCATAGTGCACTCACCGAGGGACCAGAGCGTGAGTTGACCGGCTATCTGATCGACGCTTTGGACGCTGATCTGATGCTGGTGCTGCCGCTGCCCTTCGACATTCTGTACCAGGACTTCGCCGAGGATGACAAGCAGCGCCTGGAGTCGGTGGAAGAGTATTGCGCCATGGCGGCCAGGGCGACGCGTCATCTGGAAATGCCACTGCGCTTTGGCAATCTTGAACGGTTGGGTCATCGCCGTGACAAGGAGGAGCAAAGGTGCCCGTTGTACCAACAGTACCAATTGGCGGATGCCTGGCTACTTCAGTATTGCGACATGGTGGTGGTAGCAGATGACGACCGCTGGGCCAGGCTGGAATCGCTCTCTAGCGATTTGCCCGGGAAGGCTCAATGGAAAAGCCCACAATCGATTTTACATGGTGGTCTTTTGCACGAAAGCAATCTTCTCAAGATGAGGTTGCTTGAATAAGTAATGAGCGGTCGAGAGAGGTAAAAAATTTTGGATATATCGAATCGCTAAATTTACTGCGTTTGTCGACATGGAGGCTCGTGTGTGTTTAGCGAGCCATGATTGATGGGTGGTGTCGACAAGAAAGAGAGGAAATACAAAATTTCCAACAGGAAGATTTGTTACAACAGTCGCATTCTAGAATGTATTTTGTTCTGAAGTGTATGGCGACAGATATAAGATGGCAAAAAATCGGGAAGGAGGAGGTATGCCAATTAAAAACATCATGCCGAGAGAGGCAGGACGTTCTCGGGCGGATAACGATCAGCTTTTCATTTCTTATTCCCGAGATATGAAAGACTATATGGAAAGGGTGCGCGACACGTCCAGTGCGAAACTGCAGCGGGCGGCGCGGCATAATTTTATCGAAGCTATGGAATGGCGAACCTGGATCGAGGAACAGGGGATTGATCAACTAAAGACCTATCAGGAAAATATTCTACGTCCCTCCGATCCGCGATGTATAGGCGTTATCTGTCTGCTTGGCGAAAGGATTGGTGAACCGTTATCGAATTTCCAGTGCCAGCCCATGCCTGATTTTACGTTATGGACAGAGACCAATAATGTATATCGCTACCGACTCAAAATGCCGGGTGATTGGCCTTCCGAACCCAAAGAGCAACAAGATCTCGTAGATCAAGGGTGGTATCCGCTCACAGGTCCTGTCTTTGAGGTTCTCGACGCTTGGCAGAGTTTTAAAGACAAGCCAAATGAAGAAATAAGCCGACTATTTGTCTGTTATTTTAGTGATTCTCCTGTATCCTGCGACAAAGATGAAGGAGTGTGCCTTAATGGTAGAAGTTGGTACAGCGAAGAAAGTAAGGAAATACTCGATAAAACAGATGATCATGAAAAGCAGATTAAGTGGACAAAAGATGTTTATATGGTTCAGACTGGTGCTTTGATCAATTTTATCAAGGCATTTTCTGAAAGAAGTCTTCCTCTACATTGTTTTCAAAGCTTTGATGAGGCTGGTGGGGAAATCAGCAAGTTCGTCAAGCGATTGACCCCCGAGTCAGCATCATTTGAAAATCCCTATCGAGGACTGGACTACTATGATATGGATGATCCTTGTCCACTGCCGGGTAGAAGCCATAGGGCCGTCGATGAGGCATTAAAGATTAGATGTTTTTTAGACGATGGTAGAGCCTATTCGGTTCGCATTGTAGGAGAAAGTGGTTGCGGCAAGTCTTCTTTTCTCCGTCGAGGGCTACTGGCGGAACTGGCAGGCAACGGAAAGGACAGGAGGAACCCTTTTCCTGTCGTAGCGGTACGCCCAGGCGATCTTCATGATAGTACGGGTCGCCCCGATGCCAACGTGCTTGAGAAATTCCTGGACCAGGTCACAATCAGATACCCGTTATTTGGAGGACAGCTTGCGGAAGCGAGACTTGAGGGACGCCTTGTGGGGCCTAGAGCACCAACGGTAGTGACGAATATTATCGAAGAGGCGATTAAACATAATTTTGGCGGAAAACCTCTGGTCGTTGGGCTGGATCAGTTTGAAGAAATTGTCGATGATCTGGCAAATGCGGAAAGGCGGCCTTATGCTGATTTTTGGGGTCCTTTTCTGGCTTTTATCGAAGAGGCAACGAAGCGCGGAGTGGTCTGTTGCCTCTACACCATCGAGAAATTGAAAGTAGACTATCTTGATTCTGAAGCGAACATTAGTCATTCACCCAGTTTAATATCAATTCCGACGGTATTTTTGAAGCCCGGAGCGACTATCCGTTTATCAAGCGGTGACGAATTCCTGACGGAAGTCATAGAGAGCCCGTTTCTTCCAGATATTCAGTTGGATGGAAAAATAACACGGAGCCTGATTGATTCGTTTGGAAACTACAATCAGAAGCATGGCCATCTATCGTCACCACTTCCTTTGCTATCGCTGCTGCTTGAGCAACTTTATGAAAGGGCGCAGTCGTTGGTCGGAGCCGGGTTGGTCGAGCAAAAAAACACCGAAAATGAAGGCGGAGCGTCTCCGTCATTGTGGAGCCGATTTCACGGTGCGGACCACTTTATTAGCTATGAGGAAGTAAAGGATTACCTGGACCTTGACAATGAAGTTGGGCTGTTGGTTGAGCAGGCATTGCCCGGTGAAGCCAAGTCTTTTAACGCCGAGTTGGTAGAAGATGAGAAGGTTCAGCGACTCGCTGACCTGAATTTCCTGTTCAAACCACTTGTCGGCCTATCGAACTCCGTCGAAGAATCAATAACGCTGCGCGCCGTGGGCGACGGAGGTAGCAGGGATTTTCGCGACAGGATCAAGGCGCTCGCAGATGTCAGACTCGTCGTCAATGAAAGCAACGGTCTGAAACGCTTCATTCATCAGTCAGTTATCCGGCAATGGCCGCTGGCAAACGAATGGCTGAAAAGCTATGCAGACGAACTTGAACTGGACAGGCGGTTTCGTAGGGATTCACTGACCTGGCGGGAAACCCGAGGAGATAAAAAAAATCCGCAAGATCGTGAATCCATTCATGAAGCCGCTGTTGTTCTATACGGTTATATACGATACTGGCCGTTTATCTTAGATGATGATATGACGGAAGAAGATCGTGCATTGAAGAACTACTGCCAATCGCTTCTGTCCAGAAGTGATGCGCCAAAGACGCCGGTCGAAAGGGGCGGGAAGGTCTTTGCAACTTACGCACATATCGCAGCAATGTACGGAATGGACGACACCCTGGAAGAATTTATACGAAGGTGTCCAGAATGTATAGAATGCCGATCGTGGAAAGGGCGAAAGGCACTGGATGCCGCCGCCTGGACGAGTAGCAGCACTGTCAGGATGTTGCTAAGACATGATCACCATCCATTAAATACTGACGTGAATGGATGGCCGACAATAGCGGCCCCCATATGGCAAAAAAACCTGGATATCTTTGAGTTACTTTTACCCAATTATGAAAATGCGGGGTGGGACAGTCTTTCAGGGCCGGATGGTACGACGATGCTTCATATTGCCGCTCTGAGGGGGGCATCAAGAATCTGTAAACGACTCATGAGCATTCAGGGATTCGATCCTGAAAAGCTTCGTGATCGCAAGGGTTTTACACCGTTGCATTACGCAGCCATGACAGACAAGACTGACACTTTCGAGATTTTTTGTCACTGTTTGCCCATTAATGCTATTTCAAACTTTGATGATACCGTGCTTCATATGGCAGCGGCACATGGATCTATTAAAGTTGTTGAAAGAATAAAGAGATTCCCGAGCTTTAGCGGCCAGTTCGAGGCCAAGAATAAAGCGGGGAAAACGCCTTTGATGCTTGCCGCCGAAAATCGTCATGCGGCGGTGGTTGCCTTGCTCGCTCCGGCCTGTGATGTCAATCGACAGAACAGTAATGCGGTCAACATTCAAGAGAAGGATTGGACCGCATTGCATTATGCCTTGGCAGGTGCGAATCGAGAATTTTACACGGAGAAAAGAGTAGCGTCAGGTCAGGAAGTAAACAAGGAACCCGAAACCAGAGCCTCACGACAAGCGGCATTGCGTACTGTAAAGGCTTTGTTGGATTCATGCCCAGATATAGATTTTAGCATAAGAACAGAAGATGGCATCCATGTCTTGGAAAGAGCAAAGTTCCTTCCGCTCGTTCGGCGGTATCTTATGACGAAGATAGTAGGGGCATTGCCAGACGGTAGTTCGGTATTCAACCATATGATCACGACGGGTGATCGAAGGGGGGTCGAATCTCTTCTGGCAGGAGGAGAGGTCACGGATGGAGCTTCGGGAGAGAATAAACAACTTTCATTGGAATTGCTGATTCAACATGGAATGGGTGATATTGCCGTTAGACTTATGAAGCTGTCTAAATTTGACCCTTGGGAAAGGTATGGCGTAAGGTCCAATGGCCTTGTCGCGGCGATCTACGCGAGATCATCCTGTATATTCGATCTGATCGTTGATAAATGGAAAGCGAAAGAACATCCTGGTAAAGGCGGGTTTAGCCATCTATTGAATCAGGCGGTCATAGCCACTATCCGCACCGGTCAAACATCACGCTATTTATCGGTGCTGTTGGAAATGGGCGCGCGCCCTCTCTATAAGCAAAAAAATACCAAACGTACGTTGCTGCATACCGCTGCCATGTATGGAGACCTCATTGCCTATCAACAACTGGTGGAGGCTTGCGACAAGGAGGCACCGACCGACGAATGGGGGTTGACGCCGGGTGATCTTGCGCCTGAGACATTGCAGCACGAATTTGAACGCGCTCCTGATCCTGTCGACCTTCCCGCGGAGCAGAATGATGAATTGCATGAGGCTAAATCCCTGTTCGAGGAATTGGCCGATCTGGCAAGGCGAGGTAACGTCGAGGCGCTGCGAGTGGAACTTGAGAAACTGAGTGAAATCGAGGTCGATGACCTCGTTGATGAGTATGGGAGGAGGTTGACAGACCTCGCGCCAGAGAGCTGCATTGATGTTATCGAATCCATGATGAAATATCCAAGGTCTAGAGGAACATAATAATGTCGCTATTGTTCTGTAATGAGGACTCATGGAAGAAGGTTGGCTCAGATATCGTTGACAGTATCCTGGAGAAGGAGGCGCCTATCGATCTTTTGCCTTGGCGTGACTCACAAATTACCTGTTGGCGAAGGCAGTTACCATTTTATGATGACATGTTTCTGCTAAGCCTTGTCTGTGACGACTGGAAAGACCAGACAAGAGTCTGCTTTCTGGAGCATGCGGGTGGTGCGAGGCTCAGGCTGAACGGAGATTCGGCACCGATTCATCAAGCCAATGCCGAGGCCAGCCTGCGTCTTGACGAGGCAAATGTGGTGGACTATCTGTCATTCTTCTGCTTCTTTGTTCGAGGCGATGCCGGGCCCTTCTATGTGCTAGAGCGCAAAGACGATCCCCTGGTACCAGCGGACTTCTGGTCAGCCACCAAGGAAGGGCGAGGGGAAGGTCCGACTCCAGATGCGCTCTACCGGCCTCCCCGTCTCCATCGATCCGATGAGGCGACCAGCAGTTTTTTGCTGTCCACTCTGATCTTTTACGGAAACGCGCTGTTCGCTGCTGATATGAAAGTATTTTTTCGCGGAAACATCGAGATGATCAATGACGACCCATTGATCGAGAAACTGCCGGTCGCTTGCAACTTTCCGCTGAAGGTAGTGCCGACCGTTCATTGAATTGACGGTTCAGGAGTGGCGGAGCGCCGCAAAGTGGGTGCCCGCCACTGAAAAGCCTCAAGGTGCTGGAAGCGAGGGCTAGAACTCGTGCCTAGGCGCTGTCCGAAAAGTCGACGAGCGAAGGTTAGACAAGGCAAAAATCGGTGAGAAAGCGCAGTTTACGGGGTGTAAATGAGCATTTTGACCGGGCTGGCGCACCAGCCGATTTTTAACGCCGTATTACCGAGTGCAGGCACTTTTCAGACAAGCCCTAGAATCCGGGTACCAGTTCCCGCTCGCTGTAAATCATGCTCCAGACCTTGAGGTCGTCGGCCATCGTCAGCTGCAGCTGACCGAGCAGACGACGGACCACGGGGCGCTCCGGTGTGTTCAGGCGAGAGGTCAGCTTGCTGCCCAGGCGCTTCAGGCGTTGACTCATGCGCCGGGACTGCTGAGCGGCGGCACGTAGATCGCCGGTGGCGCGGATGCCGAAGATGGCCGCGCCCAGCACCGGCAGAAAGCCGCCGAGCAGGGTGGCTACGGGCTTGTAGAGCTCCGCCGGAAGTGCCGGACCGTTGAGGTAGACCAGATAGCACACCAGATACAGGACGCCACTGGCCAGCGTCAGCCAGAGCGCCCCCTTCGCCAGGTACTCGAGGCGATCGTCCTGAGTCTCCAGGCGCTCGGCGGTTTTTTGGTGATAGCCGATCTGGCCGTCGATCTCTTCGTGCAGGGCCACGTCCAGGGCCCGCCTGAGGCTATCACCGGAGACGACGGCGTCGGGTGGGCCGATTTCCCGCAGTGAGCAGCGCACGTACCAGGGAATCCAGTCGAAGCGACCGTTGTCCACCGGCGGCTCGGCGGCGCCGACGGGTGAGGTACCGATCAGCAGCGATAGCCGTGCCGGGCGGATCGCCTCGGCCAGGCTTCGGTAGGCCAGCCAGCGGCTCTGCCACTGCCCACGACGCCCGAGCCAGGTGATGAGCAGGATGCTGGCGATGATCGCAAGCTCCATGCTGACCAGCAGCGCCTTGACGCCCTTGCTGTCCCACGCCAGCACCGCCAGCAGACCCACCAGCACGGCGAGCGCTGCCAGCAGGAAGTTGGTGGTGTAGGCGCTGCGAAAGCGGTGAGCGTAGTCGATGGCGCGATTGTCTGCGGCGATCCAGCGTTGTCGCAGGCGCTGGTCCAGGGTCGCCTCGTAGCTATCACCGCCAAGATGGTGTGCGGCTCTGAGTGTTTCCTTCCAGGCTCCGCTGCGTTCACGTTCAAGCCCCAGGTCGACCGATGCGGCGAAGGGTATGTCGCGTACCAGCAGGGCACGCAGCCACTCATGAACACAGTGACGGGTGCGCGGCCGTAGGGTCTGGCGGGCAAAGTCGCCAAGGCCCTTGAGCGGGCAGCTGGCGTCGTCGGGGCCGCGGCCCAGCAACAGCAGCTGTTCGAGTCGGTCGTTCAGTAGCTGGCTGATGTCACCTGGCGTCAGGGCTTTCCAGTCGCCGTCTTCCAGGGGCTCGACGACGTGCTCTCGGGGGACCCACAGGTGCAACTGGCCCTGCAGGTCGAGCCACAGTGTGATCAGGCCACGCAGGCGTGCCTCGTCGATGATCTCGGCGGTACCTCCACGCCCTCGGGAGGGCTTGCCGTCCCATACCGCCAGTAATACGTCGGAATGCGCCAGCACCAGATGGCCGGCCGCCTCGTAACCGGCTTCCCGCTGATCGCCGGGCTCGCCGAGGTCGAGTTCGGTACAGCTGGTCACCGCCGGATGCTCGAACCAGCGCCAGTAGTCGGCCAGGGCGTCGCCATTGAAGTCGTCGGCGTATTGCCGACGTCGAAAGGGCAGGATCAGGTTGATCTCGTAGCCACGTGAGGCCGCCGCCTCGGCGACCAGCCGGTCGGCTCCCTCGGCGATGGCGCTGGCCAGTCGCATGCAGGCAGGCTCATCGGCATAGAGGCCGGGTTCGGCCTGTGCTCCCAGCCGGCGCGTCTCGGTGGCGAGGCGTTCGAGTATGTCCTGAGCCGCCTTGCCCAGCGCATCATGGTCGGCCTCCGCCAGGTCCTTGGGGCGGTGCCCGGTCACGCCCACGCGCAGGGTGAGTCGAGGGGCAAGATAGGCATTGTCGGTCACGGCGTGTCTCCGGGCTCGTCGAAGGGATCCTCTGGGGATCGCGTCGTGGCTTACTGGAGCATAGGTGAGGTCGCCTCGTTTCGCCGGCCAGCGAGTCTGACGGCAGGCTGCTGGCGTCCAGGGCGAGCGTCTGCGGGACCAGGCTCAGGCCGGTGATGTCAGGGCGATGCAGGATAAGTCCCAGGTCCTGTGGGTAGGCGCCATGATCTTCCGCACACGCCTGCAAAGCTCCCTTGCACTGGTGCCTCTTCATGGCCGACGTTGGTGGAGCATCGACCAAAGTCTCGTCGTCACTTCCTTGCATGGGCCAGTGGGGACAACTAGATTCAGTCTCGGTGGTATGACACGTATACAGTCGCCCAGGCATGGAGCCTGTCGATTCGATTGCGTGCATCCACCTTGCACACTCCACACGCCACAAGAGCCCGGGAGAACAACAAGATGCGCCCCAATCACTGCCAGCCGCCCGCCCGCTTCATTCGTCGTAGCCTGATCGCCGCCATGGTCGGCGTCAGCCTGTCGGCGGCCGCCCAGGCGGAAACGCTGACCTTCGCCCACGTCTACGAGACCTCGGAGCCTTACCACGAGTGGGCCGTCTGGGCCGGCGAAGAGATCGAGAAACGCACCGATGGCCGCTACTCGGTGGAGGTGCACCCAGCCTCTTCACTGGGCAAGGAAGCCGACATCAACGAGGGGCTGAGCCTCGGCACCGTCGACCTCATCTTTACCGGCAATCAGTTCGCCGGCCGTTCCTACGGTCCCATCGGCATCGCCGGTGCGCCCTACATGTTCCGTGACTTCGATCACTGGCAGGCCTACGTCGACAGCGACCTGTTCGCCGAGATCGCCCAGGGCTATGAGGACGCTACCGGCAACGTGCCGCTGGCGATGAACTACTACGGCAAGCGCCACACCACGTCCAACGAGCCGATCAATACGCCGGAGGACATGCAGGACCTGAAGATCCGCGTCCCCAACGCGCCGATGTACATGATGTTCCCCGAGCAGGTCGACGCCAATCCTACGCCGATCGCCTTCGCCGAGGTCTATCTGGCCCTGCAGCAGGGTGTCGTCGACGCCCAGGAAAACCCGCTGCCCACGATCAAGGCCAAGGCCTTCTACGAGGTGCAGGACGTCATCAACCTGACCGGTCATATCACCGACTCCCTGATCACGATTGCCGGCGGTCCGCTGTGGAATCGCCTGTCCGAAGAGGATCGGCAGATCTTCCGCGACGTCTATGAAGAGGCCGGCGAGAAGATCACCGCCGACATCGTGCAGCAGGAGCAGGACCTGGTGGCCTGGTTCGAGGAGCAGGGCGTCACCGTCAACGAGGTCGACACCGCACCGTTCCGCGAGGCGGTGATGCCGGCTCACAACGGTGACGCGGCGACCTGGGACCAGGAAACCTACGATCGCCTCCAGGCTATCGGCCAGTAAACGACGGAGGGGAGGGCGCCGTGCGCCCTCCCTCGGGAGATCCTTCATGACCCGATCTGACGTGAGTGACCCTGGCGTCGAACACGAGACCACCAGCGCCTTCGAGGTGCCCGATGACGACGACCGGATCCGGCCGGGTGACTACGGCATCGAGGACTATCTGACGCTGGTGGTCTTCTGGCTTCTGGCGTTGGACGTCTTTGTTCAGTTCTTCAGTCGCTACGTGCTCGGCAACTCCATCGCCTGGACCGAGGAGATCGCCCGCTACCTGCTGGTAGCGGTGGGTTTTCTCGGCAGCGCCATGGCCGCCCGCAAGGGCTCGCATATCGCCGTGGAATTCTTCTATCGCTACCTGTCGGAGCCCACCGCCCGGGTCATGTGGACCCTGGTGGATCTGGTGCGTATCGCCTTTCTCGGCATGCTGGCCTGGATCACCTGGCAGCTGGCCCAGCGCACCAATTCGATGATGGTGTCGGTGGACCTGCCCAAGAGTCTGCTCTATTACGTGGTGCTCTTCGGGGTGGTGCTGATGCTGGTGCGCTCGATCCAGCTGGCGGTGCGTCACTGGCGCACCGGCGAGAGCGAATTGATGTTTCGCGACGATGACGACTGAGCGCCACGAACAAGGAACAACCCCATGACTGAAGCAATGATCAGTGCCCGGCGCGGATCGCCAGTGCCTCCGGTGGTGGCGGCACTGGCGGTCGTCGGCTGCATCGCGCTGGCGTTTTTCGAGAACTACCTTTCGTTTCTGTTTGCCGCCCTATTTACCCTGCTGGTCTGCGGGGTGCCCATCGCCATCAGCCTGGCCGGCTCCTGCCTGATGTACGTTCTGCTGACAGGACGCGTGCCCGACGTGGTCGTGGTGCACCGCATGGTCAACGGCATTGACAGCTTCCCGCTGCTGGCGATCCCTTTCTTTATCCTCGCCGGCAACCTGATGAACAACGGCGGCATCACCACCCGCATCTTTGACTTCGCCAAGGCGCTGATGGGTTGGATGCGTGGGGGCCTGGGCCACGTCAACGTCGGTGCCAGCATTGTCTTTTCGGGGATGTCCGGTGCCGCCGTGGCCGATGCCGGTGGCCTCGGCACCATCGAGATCAAGGCCATGCGCGACGCCGGCTATGATCAGGAGTTTGCCGTAGGCATCACCGCAGCGTCCTCGACCATCGGCCCGATCATTCCGCCAAGCCTGCCCATGGTGATCTACGGAGTGATGGCGTCGGTCTCGGTGGGGCAGTTGTTCGCCGCCGGCCTGGTGCCGGGCCTGCTGATGGGTCTGACGCTGATGGTGATGATCACCTGGCTGTCGCGGCGTCGCGGCTACAAGCGTGACGCGCGGTTCTCGGTCTCGGTGCTGGGCAAGACGTTCTCGCGGGCCTTCCTGTCGCTGCTGACCCCGGTGATCATCGTCGGCGGCATCGTCACCGGTGCCTTTACCCCGACCGAGGCGGCGATCGCGGCGGTGGTCTATGCGCTGATTCTGGGGGGACTGGTCTACCGTACCCTGACCTGGCGGCGACTGTTGAAGGTCAGCATGGAAACCATCGAGACCACCGCGGTGATCCTGTTCATCGTTGCCGGCGCCTCGATCTTCGCCTGGATCCTGACCAGCAACCAGGTCACCCAGCACGTCATGGGGCTGCTGGGACCCTTCCAGGACAATCCCATTGCCGTGCTCCTGATCATCAATCTGGTGCTGATCGTGGTGGGCTGCTTCATGGAGACCATCGCCGCCATTACCATCCTGGTGCCGGTGCTGCTGCCGGTAGCGGTGGCCTCCGGGGTGGACCCGGTGCACTTTGGTGTGATCATGGTGCTCAACCTGATGATCGGCCTGTTGACCCCGCCGGTGGGCATGGTGCTCTACGTGCTGTCGCGGGTGTCGCATATCTCCTTCGAGAAGTGCATGCGCGGCACCCTGCCTTTCCTGATCCCTCTGGTGGTGGCGCTGTTGCTGGTGACCTTCATTCCGGCGATTTCGCTGTGGTTGCCGACGCTGGTCTACCGCTGAGTCCCGGGTCGCCGCTGCGGCGGTGACGCGGTATGGCCGAGTCAAGGCGGCGCCGAGCGATCGGCGCGCGCCTTGCGGCCCTTATCCCCCTCACAAGGAATCCCCATGAGTGCCAGTCAATACGAGGCCTGTCGGGTCGATTACAAGGATCTGCATCGCTTTATCGAACAGGCGCTGGCGGCTGCCGGCGCCGATCAGGCCTCCCGGGAAGCGGTGGCCAAGGCGTTGGTCACGGCCTCGCTGATGGGCACCGACAGCCACGGCCTGAGGCTATTGCCGCACTACCTCAACGCCCTGCAAGGCGGGCGGATCAAGGGCAGCCCGACGCCGAGCATCAAGCAGCGTCTGGCCGGCACTGCGGTACTGGACGCCGATGATGGCTTCGGCCACCTGGCCGGGTATCGGGCCATCGATCATGCCGTCAGCATGGCCCGGGAGGTCGGCATCGGTGCGGTGGCGGTCGGCAACTCGTCGCACTTCGGTGCCGCCGGCTGCTACGCCCTCGCCGCGGCAGAGCAGGGCATGCTCGGCATGGCCTTTTGCAATTCCGATCCGTTCGTCCTGCTCCACGGTAGTCAGCGGGCCTTCCACGGCACCAATCCGATCGCCTTCGCTGCACCGGTGGCCGGCGAGGATCCGTATCTGCTGGACATGGCCACCAGCTCGGTGCCCATGAATCGGGTGCAGCAGTATGCGGCCATCGGACGGCCCTTGCCGGCGGACATCGCCGCGACCAGCGACGGCAGCACGACCACCGATGCCCGCCAGGTCAGCGCCTTGTTGCCGGTAGGTGGCGCCGGCTTCGGTTTCAAGGGGGCCGGGCTCGGTGGCATGGTCGAGGTGCTGAGTTCGACCCTGGCCAACATGGTCCACGGTTTTCGCCTGCTGCCGATGGGCGGGCCGGACATGTCGACTCCGCGCGGCGTCGGCCACTTCTTTCTGGTGATGGACCCGGGCGCCTTCGAGGAGCGCAGCGCCTTCGAGCGTCGCCTGGCCGAGTACCTCAAGGATCTGCGCGAGATGACGCCGGTAGAGGGTCAGCGGGTGCTGGCGCCGGGGGATCGCGAGTGGCAGACCCGCGATGAGCGCAAGCAGACCGGCATTCCCCTGGACCATGCCCAGCGCGATCAGTATCGCCAGATCGCCGAGCGCTTTGCGCTGACGGCGCTGACCGAGCATTGATCGAGCGCCGTCGAGGCTTGGCCTGGCCCGGGGGGTGAGTGTGCCGCAGTGACGCCTTGCTGCCCAGGGGGTGCGCCTTGCAGTACCATGTGCGCCGTGTCCCGGAGACGCTCCGGGTGATGGATCGAGGGAGACCCGCGTCGATGAGCAAATATCGGGTGGAGCGCAAGACGCTGTCCGAGCAGGTGGCCGAACAACTGGAGGCTGAAATCCTCGAAGGGCGGCTGGGCGAGAATGATCAATTGCCGTCCGAACGTGAATTGATGGAGCAGTTCGGGGTCGGGCGCCCGGCGGTGCGGGAGGCGCTGTTCTACCTGCAGCAGCTAGGCTTGATCGCGATCAACAGCGGCACCCGGGCACGGGTTATCCGGCCCACCGCCGAGGCCGTGATGGCGAGGCTGTCCGGGGTCACCCGGCAGTTGTTGGCCAAACCCGAAGGGCAGCAGTACTTTCAGGAGGCTCGGGCGCTTTTCGAGGTCGCGCTGGCCCGTCAGGCGGCGCAGCACGCAAGCGATGAGGAGATCCAGGCGTTGCGCGACGCTCTGGCGCATCAGCGTTCGGTGATCGGCGATGAAGCCGCCGTCAAGCGGGCCGATAACGACTTTCATGGCGTCCTGGCGAGTATCGGGCACAACCCCATCTACGACGCCATCCATCAGGCACTATCCGAGTGGCTCGATGACCGTCGCGCCCTGGCGCTGCAGCAGCCCGGGGAGGACCTGGCTGCCCTGGAGGCCCACACCGAGATCGTCGAGGCCATCGCCGCCCGGGACCCGGAAGCCGCCGAGGCCGCCATGCGACGGCACCTCGATCGTCACTACGGCACCTATATGCAGCTCAAGCAACGCCTCAAGGGTCGCCAGGACGACGCCTGAGCCTGAGGGAGCGGAAGCACCCGTGCTGCACCGGGCAATGAGAACGGCCTTGGGCCAAGGGCGTGAGCCGAAGCCATACGCCGCCGCCGGATGACATCCGGCGGCGGCGTGTTATTGAAGGGTGCCTTGTTTGAGTGAGCCGCCAGCCTGGCCAGGACGTTGTCAGGTCGAGGACAGGGACGAGGTCGACGCGGAAGCCGTCGAGGGGAAAGCGCTGGCCAGGCGTGGTACGTCCCGACCCTGGCGGGCGGCCATCTGTACCACCGGCGCCAGCCTTCGCTCCAGCTTCTGGGGATGATTCTGGGCGATATCGGCCAGTCGGTGGTCCAGCCATGGATTGCGGAAACGATCCAGAATGCTGTCGACGTAGTCCTCGAGTTCCATGCCCGGAAGTTCCTGATCGAGTACCGGTACCACCTCCTGGCGCAGCATCTTCTCCAGTTCGTCTCCCAGGCGGGGGTCGTCTATCGCCTGGCGAACCAGTGTCACCTCCTCGCCGAGACCGAGATCCATGACGCGAGCGACCAGCCAGGTATGAGCCAGGTTCAAGAGGTGCAGCTTGCGACGCTCGAAGGGACGGATATCGTCGACCAGATGTACGTCCGGGTGGGAGAACGGCATCACCAGCCCGGGCGTTTGCTGAATCGCCCAGAGGCCATAGGGCTCGGCGACGGCGCCCACCGGATCCAGCTCGGCGGAGACGATGCGGTCCACCAGGGTCACCGCCCACACGCAGTCCCGCTCGAGCCATGCCATGAAGCCATCGTCGTCGTAGTGGGCCTGTGCCAATTCCAGGATGACGTCCTTGAGCTTGAGGGCGTTGTCGGTCAGAAGCTCGCATGGCAGCAGGGTGACGCCGGGACGGCCGGCGTCGAAGCGGGTCTTCAACAGGTGCGTCAGCTTGGCGGGGAAGCTCTCGGGGCAGTTCCGCCGTGGGCCATCGCCCGCCGGGACCTGATAGCCCGCCTCGGAGGTGTTGGAGACCACGTGGGTCACCTCATCGCGAAAACGCCGCTCCACTTCTGCCCAGGCTTCGCGGGCAACCAGCGCGGTGGTGATGCTGTCGACCTGATGGGTGGTATCGATCAGTTCGCCATCACGTCGGCCGCGCATCTTGACCGGGTAGACCGGGTCCCGGGCCAGGGCGTGGGCCTTGGTTCGCCCGGCCGCACGGTCCGAGCTCTGTACCGCAATGATACGGATATCACTGCCGTGTTCGTCCCGGGCCTGGCTGGCGAACAGGTCGACGTGGGCCAGCAGAAAACGGCCGATGCCGAACTGCATCAGGGTGACGGTGGTTGCGTTTTGCATGTTGTCAGGCTCTCTCAAGGGAAGCTCACAGGCTCTCTCACAAGGACACCCCACGCTTCCAGGGAATGAAGTCGTGCTGGGCCAGCCCCACGGCGCGGGTGGTGTAGCGCCCAGACGCGGTCTCGATGCACAGCGCCAGCAGGTCATCGGCGAGCTCGTCGATGGAGGCCTCGCCCCGGATCACCTCTCCGCTATCGAAGTCGATGATGTCCGCCATGCGGCGGGCCAGGTCCGAGTTGCTGGCGACCTTGAGGGTCGGTGCCACCGGGTTACCCGTGGGCGTGCCGAGCCCGGTGGTGAAGATCACCAGGTTGGCGCCGGAGCCGACCAGAGCGGTAGTGGACTCGACATCGTTGCCGGGACTGCACAGCAGCGCCAGGCCGGGTCGCGTGGCGGTCTCGGTGTAGTCGAGGACCTCGACCACCGGGCTGTCGCCGCCTTTCTTGGCGGCCCCGGCGGACTTCATGGCATCGGTGATCAGACCATCGCGGATATTGCCCGGCGAGGGGTTCATCGAGAAACTCGCGCCGACGGCGTCGGCGTGGCGCTGGTAGGCCTGCATCAGCGACGAGAAACGTTCGGCGGTGGCGTCGTCGACGCAGCGCGACAGCAGTTCGTGCTCGACTCCGCAGAGCTCGGGAAATTCGCTGAGGATGCCGCTGCCGCCGAGGGCAACCAGGCGATCGATGACACCGCCCACCACCGGGTTGGCCGACAGACCCGAGAAGCCGTCGGACCCACCGCACTCCACCCCGATACGCAGGGCCGATAGCGGCGCCGGCTGACGGGTCACCTGGTTGGCCTCGCGCAGGCCATCGAAGATGGTGCCCAGGGCCTGTTCGATCAAGGCGTCTTCGCTGGTGCTGGCCTGTTGCTCGAGGTAGTGCACCGGGCGCAGGCCCTGCGGGTCCTTGCTTGCCACCGCCTGCTTGAGCATGGCGATCTGGGCCTTCTGGCAGCCAAGGCTCAGCACCGTGGCGCCGGCCACGTTGGGGTGGGTGATATAGCCCGCCAGCAGGTTGCACAGCGCCTGGGCGTCGTCGTCGGTGCCGCCACAACCCAGGGTATGGGTCAGAAAACGCACGCCATCCACGTTGGGAAAGGGCGAGGAGGGAGGCTCGGTCACATGGCTCGGGCTATCGCCATGAAGCATCTGGCGTGCCATCTGCTTGTAGTCGCGGAAAGGGTCGTCACCCAGGGCGTCCGCCACACACTGTCGAAGTACCTCGATATTGCGGTTCTCGCAGAACACCAGCGGCACCACCAGCCACAGGTTGGCGGTGCCCACGCCACCGTCCGGACGATGGAAGCCGTCGAAGGTGTGATCTTCGAAGGCGGAAACGTCCGGTGCCTGCCAGTGCTCCCGGCGGGTGACCGGGGTATCCGAGTGGGTGAAGTGCTCCAGGTTGTCGGTGCGGATCACGCTGCCACGGGCGATCGCCCGGGTGGCCCGGCCGACGGTGACGCCGTACATGGTGACGGTGTCACCGACGGCCAGATCCTCGAGGGCGAACTTGTGCTTGTGGCGGACGGCTTCCACCAGCGTCAGGGTGTCGGCACCCTCGTCGATGCGGTGCCCCTGGGGCAGGTCGCGCAGGGCGACACGCACATTGTCGGCAGGATGGACCCGCAGGCTTTCCTGGGCGGGCTGGTCGCTGGCGATGGTCGCGTTGGACGACGCTGCCTTGTTCGATGCAGCGGTGGTCGATGACGTGGTGGTCGATGACTGTGTGGACATGGGACGGTCCTCGGCAAAGGCGTTGACGTTGTTATCGTGACGGCCTGGTGATCGGGTGCAGCAGATGACGGTGGGTGCCGTACGCCGCCTGGTGAAAGAGTGTTCGGTGCCCGTCGAAGGGGGCTTGCCGGTCCTGGTGCCGACTTATCGATCGAGGTGAATCATCGCCTTGATCACGCCGGCCTCACCGCCGCACCACACCGGCATGGTCTCCGGCAGGGCCTCGAGCTTGGCACGATGGGTGATCATCGGGCGCACCTGGATACGGCCTTCTTCCAGCAGTTCGGTGACGCAGTCGAAGTCTTCGCGGGTGGCGTTGCGGCTGGCGAGCAGGGTCAGTTCTCGGCCGTGAAAGCTCGGGTCGTCAAAGCGAATGTCTGACTTGACGATGCTGACCAGTACGTAGCGGCCGCCGTGTCCGGCCAGGCCGAAGCCGGCCTCCATGGCGCTCGGGTTGCCGGTGGCGTCGAACACCACGTCGGCCAGTGCGCCGTCGTTGAGACTGGCCAGGCGCGCCTGCGGATCGTCCTCGCCCACTACCAGGGTCTGCTCGAAGCCGAGCGCTTCGCGGCAGAAGGTCAGGCGTTCGGCGCTGGTATCGAGCAGCAGTACCCGTGCACCGCGGGCCCGCGCGACCTGGGCGACGCCGATGCCGATGGGGCCGGCGCCGACCACCGCCACCAGTTCATCCGCTTCCACCGCGGCCCGGCGCACCGCGTGGGCACCGATGGCCTGGCACTCGATCAGTGCCAGCTCGTCTGGTTCCAGTGCCGGGCAGGCCACCAGATGATCGACCGGAACCTTCAGCCACTCGGCCATGCCGCCGTCGCGATGGACGCCGATCACCTGCATCGCCTGACAGCAGTTGGTCTTGCCGCGCCGGCAGGCGCGACACTCGCCACAGTGCAGGTAGGGGATCACGTACACCGGCTGGTGCTCGAGGCGGGCACGGGTCGCCTCGTCCACGTCGTCGGCAAGGGCCTCCACCGTACCGGCCAGTTCGTGCCCCAGCACCCGGGGGTAGTCGAAGTAGGGCTGGTTGCCGCCGAAGGCGTGGATATCGGTGCCGCAGACCCCGATGCGCGAAATGCGCACCAGGGCCTCGCCGCCGGCAAGCTCGGGGCGGGGGCGCTGTTCCAGGGCCATCTGCCCTGGTTCGACGCACACCGCCACGGTCATGGGCTGGTCGCGCTGGCTCATGCGTCCGAATCCGCCACGACCTTCTGGGTCTGCACCCCGAGGCCCTCGATGCCCAGGCGCATGGTCTGACCCGGACGCAGGAACACCGGCGGATTCTGGCCCAGGCCGACACCAGGCGGCGTGCCGGTGGAGATGACGTCGCCTGGCTGCAGGCTCATGAAACGGCTCAGGTAGCTGATGAGGTAGGCCACCTGATAGACCATGGTGCGGGTATTGCCGTCCTGGTATCGCTTGCCGTCGACCTCGAGCCACAGGTTCAGCGCCTGGGGATCTTCCACTTCATCCGGGGTCACCAGCCAGGGGCCGAGGGGACCGAAGGTGTCGCAACCCTTGCCCTTGTCCCAGGTACCGCTGCGCTCGAGCTGGAATTCCCGCTCGGATACGTCGTTGATCACGCAGTAGCCCGCCACGTGCTCGAGGGCGTCGGCTTCGTCGATATAGCGACCGCCCTTGCCGATCACCACGCCGAGTTCGACCTCCCAGTCGGTCTTGGAGGAATCGCGGGGAATGATGACGTCGTCGTCGGGGCCGCAGATGGCGCTGGTCCACTTGTTGAAGATCACCGGCTCCGGCGGCACCTCGGCGCCACTCTCGGCGGCGTGGTCGGCGTAGTTGAGGCCGATGCAGATGAACTTGCCGACCTGACCGACGCAGGGGCCGATACGGGTGTCGGCGGGAACCTCGGGCAGGCTTTCCAGATCGAGGCCGGCGATGCGCGCCAGGCTGTCACGTCCGAGGGCCTCTCCGGCAACGTCGTCGATGACGCCGGACAGGTCACGGACACGTCCGTTGGTGTCGAGAATACCGGGAGCTTCCTGGCCGGGGGCGCCGAATCGCAGCAGTTTCATGGGGTGTCCTTTATCGTTGATTGGATGGATGTTTTTGCTGAGTTGATGGTGTTATATCGCGCCGATGTCATCGCTTTGCGTCGATCAGTGTCGTCACGCCAGCCAGCCGCCATCGATGATCTGGCTGGTGCCTGTGGTATACGCCGATTCATCGGAGGCCAGATAGACGGCCAGTGCGGCGATCTCCTCGGGCCTGCCCAGGCGTCCCATTGGCTGGCGGTCGAGGAAGGCCTGGCGCACCTGGGCTTCGTCCTGTCCCTGAGCCTCGGCCTGGGCGCGAATACGCTGCGCCAGGGAGGGCGACTCCACGGTACCCGGACAGATGGCGTTGCAGCGGATGCCGTGGGTCACGTAGTCCGCCGCCACCGAGCGCGTCAGACCGATGACGGCGGCCTTGCTGGTGCCGTAGGCAAAGCGTCCGGCAACACCCTTCAGGCTGCTGGCGACCGACGCCATGTTGATGATGCTGCCACCACCGGCCTCCAGCATACCGGGAAGAAAGGTCGAGATGGTGTGGTACATGGCGGTGACGTTGATCGCCATGGAGCGATCGAAGTCCTCGATGGAGCACTCCAGCAGGCTGCCGCTATGCACGTAACCGGCACAGTTGAACAGGATGGTCGGTGTCGGAATCTTCGCCCCCAGCTCGGCGATCGCCGCAGGGTCGGTCACATCCAGGGTGTGGCAGCGGACACCCCGGCGATCTGCCAGATCCTCAAGCTTGGCCGGATCGAGGTCGGTGGCGTGGACCTCCGCGCCCTCGGCGATAAAGCGCTCGACGGTGGCGCGACCGATGCCCTGGCCGGCGGCGGTGATCAAGGCGGTCTTTCCTGACAGACGCATGATGTCTCCTGTTGGCAGGGGCGACGAGGTTGTTGTCATGGCGGCGAAACATCAGGTGTCGTAGTGACGAAGGCCTGGTGCTCTCCCTCTAGCTGAAGCCTGCTGGTGCCGCGGGTTTTCGCTAGGTGGTATGACAGGCTGCTAGCATGACGTTATCCGTAGTATGGCGCAGGTTGGCTGGATTGCAATTGGCGCCAAGGGCCGACTTTGGTCGCAAGGGATCAAGAGTGCCGGGGTAGCGGAATATGGCTGATAGCAAAGAGCGGGGACGGATATCGCTGGTCCGCGGGAAGAGGGCGCCGAGAACATAAAAAAAGGCGGCCGGGGAGGGCCGCCAGGAGGGCAGGGAACGCAAGAAGGATGGCGGATATCGCTGCCGAGAGACATCCTTCTCTCGGGGCAGCCCCTATGCCACTTCTGGACTCCGGGGCGAATCCAGTGGCTCGCCGGTAGACGTACCCTGCAAGGCCATAGGGTGACGCAGGGTCAACGCCATCGCTTCATGCTCGGTGGTGCCAGGTGCTTGTCTTGCCGGCCTTCGTGCTACTGGGTATCGGGTGTTTATATGTCTATACGGCCGGCTGCGGTTCGCATGTGCACGTACCGCACGTTTCTACATAGCACCTTTCATTGGCACCTTTCATTGGCACCTTTAGGCACCATATTCCAGATGGTCCCCGTTCCTGACTCTGACTCCCTGGCCGATGGTTCAGGCCCTGGACTGTCGGAACGGGGCCAGACAGGCGATCAGCCGTCGTTGCCAAGCTGGGACTGGGTGCCGCCACCGGCGTCGTCGCCGGCGCCCTTGCCGGCGGTCAGTACCGGGTAGTACTGGGTAAAGACGAAGTCATCGGCTGCCGCCGCCGCGTGGCAGGCGTTGCAGGCCGCGGTGGGGAAGGGCGCCGCTGTCTCCTTGAGGCTCGAGTGGTCCGGCGTCGAGAAGCTGTAGTAGGCCCAGTTGCCGGGTTCATCCGGGAAGTGCTCGCTGCTCTTGATGGTCGCCTCGAGGCCGATGTATTCGCCCATGAAGTAGCCGTTGCCGCTGGCCGCCTGCTTGCTGCCGACGCTGATCAGTTCCTTGATCATGATGGCGCCATCGCGGAATTCACCGGTTTCCTTCCAGTGATCCCAGCTTTCCGGATCGATGTAGACGGCGTGGAACTCAGGGAACGGCGCCTTGCCGTTGTTCATGTCATTGGGCGTGAGCGGGGTACCGACGAACACCCATTCGCGGAAACCGGTAGGTCGCGTGAGCTCCCCGTCGGTGATCTCGAAGTAGGTCTCGGCGACCGCGTCGAAGGCGATCAGGCTGGCGCCCATGGCGGCGGCGATGGCGGTGAGACGGGAAATCCTGAGCATGGTCTGTCCTCCTTGGTCACCGAGGCGCACCTGGACGCGTCCATCCACGGGTGCTGCGCTGACGGCGACGAGTCACGGCAAGGGCGGCGCAGGCTTCTTGGGTGGCCTTTGGCTTGCTCCCTGTCCTTTATCCGGGCCTTGAGGCCCTTGTCTGATGATGGTCGATGTTCCTTGGTCCCCTCGCTCGCGCGAGTGCAGCGATGACGTTGCCGGTCTTGTTCCTGACCTTGCGTTGTTCCTGACCTTGCGTTCGCGATGCAACGCGCCTTGCGCAAGAACAACCGTCATATGTCGAAACACTGACTGACATCGGCGGGAGGGGTCTTGAAGGTATATGTCAGAGCCATGTCACTCGCCATGTCCGGCGCGGGAACTCGCATACCGCATGCGCAAATGCTTGAGTAGCAGCGCGTAATGGCACAGTTGGCGGCCTGAAACAAAAAAGCCTCGCCGAGGGCGAGGCAGAAGGGAGATGTCGGTTCGTGCGGGTCTTGCGTGGTGTCAGCCGCGCTGGTGGGCGAGCCAGGCGCGGATACCGTAGGTCCAGGGGGGCAGCTGGTCGGAGCGTTCGACGCGATTGACCAGAGCGCCCAGGCTAGGCGTCGAGATGGTGACCACATCACCCAGGTGATGGGTAAAGCCCTGGCCGGGCCCGTCGCGGTCCTGAATCGGCGAGAACATGGTGCCGAGGAACAGCATGAAGCCATCGGGGTACTGGTGATGCGCGCCGATGGTCTGGCCCACCAGGTCCAGCGGGTCGCGACTGATCTCGCGCATGTCGCTCTGGTCCTCGAGCAGGAAGTCGTCGTCGTTGCCTTCGATGCGCAGGCTGACCATGGCCGAGCGCACGTCGTCGATCGAGAAGTGGTCATCGAACAGGCGAATGAAGGGCCCGATGGCACAGGAGGCGTTGTTATCCTTGGCCTTGCCAAGCAGCAGGGCACTGCGTCCTTCGACATCGCGCAGATTGACGTCATTGCCCAGCGTCGCGCCGCGGGCGTTGCCTTGTGCATCCACCGCCAGCACGATCTCGGGCTCGGGGTTGTTCCAGCGCGATGACGGGTGCAGCCCCACCGCCGCGCCCTGGCCCACCGCGGACAGCGGCTGCGACTTGGTGAAGACCTCGGCGTCGGGGCCGATGCCGACCTCCATGTACTGGGACCAGGCGCCACGGGACTGAAGCTCGGCCTTGAGCGCCATGGCCTCGTCGGAGCCGGGGCGGATCTTCGACAGGTCACCGCCGATCACGCGCTTGAGTTCCTCGCGCAGCTCGCCGGCGCGGGCGGCGTCGCCACCGGCCTGCTCCTCGATGACGCGTTCCAGCAGGCTGACCGCGAAGGTCACTCCACAGGCCTTGATCGCCTGGACGTCGCAGGGCGCGAGCAGGTGCGGGGCGCGCTGGGGTGTCTGGCAGGAATTTTCCAGCAGGCTGTCCAGGCTACCCAGGGACTCGCCCTCGGCGTTGGCGATCAGCTCGGCGGCGTCGTCGCGTTCGAGCAGGTCGGCCATGACATTGATGGTGGCCGACAGGTCGATAAGCTGGCCATCGCGAACGGTTACCAGGACGGGGCCTTGCTGGTCGTCGCGCCACACTCGGCCGACCAGCAGGGCACGGTCGGCGTCGTCGGGCAGGATGTCGCGGGCGGTAAGGCGGGGACTCATGTTAGGACCTCTATCTGTTGAAAAGGGGAAGTCGATGGCTCAGCGCTGCATTCTCGGCAGGATACGCCCGGGGCTCATCAGGCCGCGGGGGTCCAGCAGGCGCTTCAGGCCACGCATGATGTCGTGCTCCGGCGCCGACAGGCTTTCGAGGAAGTAGGGCTGCTTGACGCGACCGATGCCGTGCTCGGCGCTGATGCTGCCGTCGAACTCGGCGACAATGGCAAACAGCTGCTCTTCCAGCTCATGCAGCAGACTGCGCTTGTCGTCGTCGTCCAGATGCGCCGGCGGCAGGATATTGAAGTGCAGGTTGCCATCGCCGACGTGGCCGTAGGCGATGACCTGAGAGTCTGGCGAGGCCTCGGTGATCGCCGCCTCCGCCTGGTCATGGAAGGCGGTAAGCTGGGAGATCGGCAGCGAGACGTCGGTACGCAGGTGCTCGCCGCGGCGCTGCTGGCCTTCCAGCATGGCCTCGCGCAGCTGCCATAGCTGGGCCGCCTGGGTATCGCTTGTGGCCAGCACACCATCCTCCAGCAGGCCGTCCTCGAGTCCTCGCTCGAATAGCGTTTCGATCATGCTGTCGAGATCGGCAGGACCGCTGGCGGCGACTTCCATCAGCACGTACACCGAGTGGGGCGCATCCAGCGGGTCCGGCAGTGAGGGATCGGCCTCCAGGGCAAGTTCCATGCAGGCCCGCGGAATCAGCTCGAAGGCGGTCAGCAGGTCGCAGCAGCTGCGTCTTGCCTGGGCGTAGAGTTTCAGCACCGAGGCCACGTCGGGGCAGCCGATCAACGCAGTGCGTGTCACCTGGGGACGGGGGTAGAGCTTGAGTACCGCGCCGGTGACGATGCCCAGGGTACCCTCGGCACCGATGAACAGCTGCTTCAGGTCGTAGCCGGTGTTGTTCTTGTGCAGAGCCTTCATGTCGTCGAGCAGGCGGCCGTCCGGCAGCGCCACCTCGATACCCAGTACCAGCTGGCGCATCATGCCGTAACGCAGTACGTTCAGGCCGCCGGCGTTGGTGGCGATATTGCCGCCGATCTGGCAGCTGCCCTGGGCGCCGAGGGCCAGCGGAAAGGTGCAATCCTCGGCCTCGGCGGCGTCCTTGATGGTCTGCAGCACGCAGCCGGCGTCGACGCTCACGGTGAAGTTGATCGGATCGATGGAGCGAATTTTATTAAGCCGCTCCAGGCTGATGACCAGCTCCGGTGTCTGGCTGTCCGGCAAGGCGCCTTCGACCAGGCCGCTGCCGCCGCCCTGGGGGACCACCGGAATATCGTGGCGATGGCAGTAGCCGAGTACCTGCGCCACCTGCTCAGAGGTCGCCGGGCGAGCCACGGCCAACGGCAGACCGCCGCGGGCGCCGGCCCAGTCGACCCGATAGCGCTCGAGGTCGTCTGTCAGCACGCCGGTGCTGCCCAGGGTCTCTCGCAGAAAGGTCAGCAGGTCGTCGTTGGCGCTCATCGGGGGCTTCTCCGCTCGGCGGGCGGCCAGGGGCCGCCCAGGTTGTTCAAGTTCGGGGTTATCGGAACCACAGCACCACTCCCGGGAACAGCAGGAACACGACCAGCAGTGCCACCAGGGTGAAGTAGAAGGGCAGCAGGCTCTTGACCAGGCTTTCCATGCCGACCTTGCCGACGCCACAGCCGACATAGAGCACGGTGCCCACCGGCGGGGTGATCAGGCCGATACCCAGGATGAAGGACATCAGCACGCCGAAGTACACCGGGTCGATGCCAAGCTTGACCACCACCGGCGTCATCAGCGGTGCCAGGATCACCATGGCAGGGGTCAGGTCCATGAAGAAGCCCACCACCAGCAGGAAGGCCGACAGGATCAGCAGCAGCAGAAGCTTGTTTTCGGTGATGGCGGACAGGCTCACTACCAGTTGCTGGGGAATCATGTTGGCGGTCAGAAGCCAGGCCAGCACGCTGGCGAAGGCCAGCAGCAGCATGACCACACCTGTCAGTCGACCGGTGCTCACGCACAGCTCGAAGAAGCGCTTGAGCGACAGGCTGCGATAGACGAAGAAGGACACCGCGAAGGCATAGACCAGCGCGATGGCGGCGCTCTCGGTGGGGGTGAAGACCCCGGTGAGGATGCCACCGACGATGATCACCGGCAGCAGCAGCGCCAGGATGGCGTCCTTGAGGGCACTGGTCAGTTCCGGGAAGGAGAAGGCCTGGCCCTTGCCGTTCTTGCGTGACTGCACGTAGGTGGTGGCCGCCAGTCCCAGGGTGATCAGGATGCCGGGCACGATGCCGGCCAGGAACAGCTGAGAGATCGAGGTGTTGGTGACCACGCCGAACAGGATCATCGGGATCGACGGCGGGATGATGATGCCGACCACCGAGGCCGCGACCACGATGGCGGTGGCCATGGGCGCGCTGTAGCGATGCTGCTTCATCGGCTCGATCATCATGCTGCCGACCGCCGAGGCGTCGGCCACGGCGGAGCCGCTGATGCCGCCGAAGAACATCGAGGTCATCACCGCCACCTGACCCAGGCCACCGGCGACGAAGCCGACCATGGCGCTGGCCAGTCGGACCAGGCGGGTGGCGATGCCGCCCTCGCTCATCACCTCGCCGACCAGGATGAACAGCGGAATGGCCAGCAACGGAAAGGAGTCCAGGCCGTTGACTGCCTGGGCGACGATGGGCGACAGCGAATAGTCGGAATAGAAGAAGATGAACAGGCTGATGGCGCCGAGGCCAAACGAGATCGGCATGCCAATGACGATGCAGATGGCAAGCCCGATAAGGATGCTCCACAGGATCATGGTTCGGACCTCCTGAGCAGGGCCACCAGGGCCAGGGTGTTGGCGATCAGGGTCAGCCCTGCCATCACCGGCATGGCGCTATAGAGCCAGGTCTTGGGGATGCCGAGCATGGGGGTAGCGCTGGTATAGCCGGAGATCAGCTCCTTGAAGCCGAGCAGGATGCAGATGCAGACGAGGTAGATCACCGCCACGGCGGTCAGTCCCAGCACGCGGCGCAGCCCGGCCGGGGCCAGGTCCTTGAAGTAGGTCACCGCCACGTGTTTCTTCTCGAGGCTGCCGAGTCCGGCGCCAAGCAGTACCAGCCAGATGAACAGCACCCGGGACAGCTCCTCGGCCCAGGCGTAGGAGGTATTGAGCACGAAGCGACCGAAGACGTTGGCGGTCACGCAGAACACCACGCCGAGCACCAGCAATCCGACGGCGATGCGCAGCGTGGTAATCAACCACCCCAGGAGTCCCGGGGTGGAAGTGGAGGATAGGGTGGTCATGGGTCACCTCCGTGGTGACGACGACCCCGCCGCCGACAGCGGCGGGGTCGGGCTAGGGCTTACTGGGAAACAGCGCGGATATCGTCGATCAGCTCTCCGCCGATCTTCTCGCGCCACTCGTCATAGACCGGCGACAGGGTCTCTTGGAAGGTGGCCACCTGTTCCGGGGTCAGCTCGGTGATGTTCATGCCCTCGTCCATCAGCTCCTGCTTGATCTGGTCGTTGAGGGTGCGGCTGACTTCACGCTGGTAGTCGCCCATCTGCTTGGCGGCGTCGGACAGCAGATCCTGATAGCCCTCGGGCAGACGGCTCCAGAAGCGCTCGGAGACCAGCGTGATAAAGGGCGTGTAGACGTGGTTGGACTCGGTGGCGTAGTCCTGCACTTCGTTGAACTTGGACGACTGAATGGTGATCCAGGGGTTCTCCTGGCCGTCGACCACGCCCTGCTCGAGGGCGGTGAACAGCTCAGCGAAGGACATCGGCGTCGGGTTGGCGCCCAGGGTCTTCCAGATATCCAGGTGGATCGGGTTCTGCATGGTCCTGACCTTGAGGCCATCCAGATCCTCGGGCGAGGCCACCGCGTTCTGGCTGTTGGTCAGCTGGCGATAGCCGTTCTCGGCCCAGCCGAGGGCCTTGAGTCCATTGGTGCTGGCGGTTTCCAGCATGCGATCACCGATCTCGCCGTCGAGCACCTCGTCGGCCACTTCCGGAGTGGGGAACAGGAACGGCAGGTCGAAGACCGCGAACTCCGGGAACATGTTGACCAGCGGCGACGTGGACGGCGCGGTCATCTCCAGGGTGCCGGACTGCAGCGCGCTGACCGCCTGGAGGTCATCGCCAAGCTGTGCGCTGTGGAACAGCTCGACCTGGATATGGCCGTCACTGCGTGCCTCGACGATGTCCTCGAAGTACTCGAGGCCACGGTACTGGGCGCCGGACTGGGTGGTGCCGATGCTGAACTTGAGGGTGTAGTCGTTGCCGTCACCTTCGACCACGGGTCCGTCGACCTCGGGGATCGGCGGCATCTCGCTGGCGGCCTGGGCGGTGGCAACACCACCCAGCGTCAGGCTGCCGATGGTCAGGGCGGCGATGGCCGCGCCCAGGCGGCGACGGGTGAAGGGGGCGACGGACGTTGTGATTGTTGTCATGCTTCTCTCCAATTTGCGTGGCGTGCTGGCCATTGCGTAGCGCTCTGGCCCTTGCTTGGCGTGCTGGCCAGCGGCCCCGGGAAGCGTTTCATCCCGGGGCCGCTGGCCGGTGGAGCGGCTCAGGCGTCTTGCCAGGCCGCGCCTTCGGGGTAGCGATGCATCTCGAGGGACTCGGGCTTCATGGTGATGCTGTAGCCCGGCGCCTCGGGCACCAGGTAGCGACCCTGACGGATACGCACCGGGTCGACAAAGTGCTCATGCAGGTGGTCGACGTACTCCAGCAGGCGACCTTCCAGCGAACCGGAGACGGCGATGTAGTCGAACAGGGAGATGTGCTGGGTGTATTCGCACAGGCCCACGCCACCGCCGTGGGGGCAGATCGGCACGCCGTACTTGGCCGCCAGC
Organism: Halomonas sp. H10-59; assembly: GCF_040070555.1. Lineage (NCBI taxonomy): Bacteria > Pseudomonadati > Pseudomonadota > Gammaproteobacteria > Oceanospirillales > Halomonadaceae > Halomonas > Halomonas sp. H10-59. Next base: position 2,520,326 of record NZ_CP098828.1, on the reverse strand, counting down.
AGCACCACGATGATGACCTCGTTGAGCCCGCCCAGACGCGCCGCGTCGAGCTGACAGAAGTCGATCGCGCCGGCCTGCAGCAACTGCTTGAACATCACCCGGTTGTGGCAGTGCTCGCCGGTGGCGACGCCGATGCCACCCTCCAGGCCGCCCCTGAGGCGACGACGGATCTCGGCGTGACCGAGGATGTCGTCGGGGCTGGTGGGCTCCTCGATCCAGTGAGGATTGAACTCTGCCAGACGGCGCATGTTGACGATGGTCTCGTCCACATCCCACATCTGGTTGGCGTCCATCATCAGGGTGCGTTGTTCGCCGATCTCCTCGCGCAGGATCGCCGCGCGCCGGCGATCTTCCTCGATGTCGCCACCGACCTTCTGCTTGAAGTGCTGCCAGCCCTCGGCCAGGGCTTCGCGGCACAGTCGACGCATCTTTTCCTCGGAATAGCCAAGCCAGCCTGCGGAGGTGGTATAGCCGGGGTAGCCCTCGGCCTTCATCTCGGCCTCGCGCTCGCCCTTGGTGCCGGCCTTGCGACGCAGCAGGGCGATGGCCTCCTCGGGGGTGATGGCGTCGGTGACGAAGCGGAAGTCCAGACAGCGCACCAGCTGTTCCGGGCTCATGTCGGTAAGCAGCTTCCAGATCGGCTTGCCTTCACGCTTGGCCCACAGGTCCCAGATAGCATTGACCAGGGCGGCGCTGGCCAGGTGCATCACGCCCTTTTCCGGACCCAGCCAGCGCAGCTGGCTATCGCCACTGGTCAGCTCGCGCCAGAAGGTGCCCATGTTCGCGGTGATGTCCTCGAGCTTGCGGCCCACCAGGGTGGGTGCCAGGGCGTTGACCGCAGCGACGCAGAGATCATTGCCGCGGCCGATGGTGAAACTCAGACCGTGGCCCTCGTCTTCCTGATCGGTGTGCAGGATGACGTAGGTGGCCGAGTAGTCCGGTGCCTCGTTCATGGCATCGGAGCCATCGAGCTGGCGTGAGGTGGGGAAGCGGATATCGCGGGCGTCGACCCGAGTGATGGTGGTCATGCTGGCGGCCTTGTGGTGAATATTGTTGGTTGTCCGACGAGTGGCCAGGGAAAGCATCATGGGCGTCGATCAGCGGTTGGCTGCTTGCGGAAAGCGCCTGCCTCTCTGGTTGCTCTCCCGTTACTCTCTTGCTGCTGTCTCGTCGTTCTATTGTCAGTGAGGGCAGTCTAAACAGAGCGCTAAAAGAACGGCCAATCCAAGTTTTTGGCCATTTGATAACCTCAGGTTATCATGTGTTTTTCAATCATCGGGATGATGCGCTACATGCCCCATGACAGCGGTATTCACGCCAAGACGTGGCTACGGATCAGGCATATGGTATTGCTGGTCGCCTTGGACGAAAGTCGTAACATGCACGCGGCTGCAAGGCAGCTAAACATCAGCCAGCCGGCGGCCAGCAAGATGCTCAAGGACATCGAGGGATTTCTCGGAATACCGCTGTTTCTGCGTGAGCCCGGGCGGATGGAACCGACCGACGCCGGTGTGACGGTATTGCGCTATGCACGGCGTCTGCTCAACGACACCGATCGGCTGGTCGAAGAACTGGCTTCACTGCGCGAAGGTGGGCACGGTCGGCTGGCGCTTGGCTCGGTACCCGGTGCCGCCCCGGTGATGTTGCCAAGGGCCATGGCGGAGCTGAAGTCGCGCCGGCCGCGGCTCGCCATCTCGTTGATAGAGAACTCCAGCGATCGACTGCTGGTGGATCTCGAATACAAGCTGCTCGACGCCGTCATTGGCCGCTATACCGAGCCGTCCCAGCGTCATCTGTTCGACTTTCTGCCGCTCAAGGAGGAGCCGGTGTCGGTGGTGGCGCGACCCGACCATCCGCTGTGTCAGGGGACGCCTGAGTTGGCCGAGGTGGTGCGCTGGCCCTGGGTGCTGCACCCGATGGCGAGTCCCATGCGCGGGTTGTTTGAGGCGGCCCTGGCCGAGGCCGGCGTCGCCTCGCCGCGCAACGTCATCGAGACCACCTCCACCCAGGCCTCGCTTCAGCTGGTGGCGAGTACCGATACCCTGTCGCTGTTGCCAAGCTCGGTGGTCAAGACCACCTTCTCTCAAGGTCGTTTCGCGGTACTGCCGCTGACCATCGGTGAGCCGCTGGGCTACTACGGCGTGCTCACGCGCAAGGGCGAGCCCTGGCCTGAACTGCTGACCGAGTTTGTCGCCAGCCTGGTCGGAGAAGAGGATGCGCCATGAGCAATATCGTGGGCAGGAATGATCGTGGGCGTGAAAGGATGTTTCTGGGATGTCTTGGCCAATAAGTTGGGCGTTTCATGCCGGCAATAATGGCCAAGATATTCGCCGAATAAGCGTGAAACGTCACCGATTATGGATCGGATGTGATTGCAAAGGCAGGAGGGAACGGTAGCGGGAGGATGTCTGAATAGGTGTCTTGATGGGTGTCTGGGTAGATGCCTTGATAGACGTCTGGATGGATGTCTCGATGACTGTCTTCAAGGCTATTTTGATAAGAGGCGTGATGGCGAGGTAAGCGCGCCAATGGCCGTCGTTGAATCATGAGCCAAGGCCATCGTTCCCTGCAGGTCTTTATCAGGCGATGCGGACCGAAGGACGATGACAGAAAGGCGGGGCCAGAAAGACCAGGACAGAATGACAAGAACAAGAAAAAGAAGACGAGACAGGAGGCGCCGATGATCGGCGCCTCCGTCCGTTCGCTTCAACCATGGCTTCAGCTATGTATTCAGCCATGCCTTCAGCGATGTCTTCAACTACGTCGGTTCAAGACCCTTGGTTGAAGACGTGTGCCAGGCGGTTTACGCCTCGCGCTTGCCATCCACCAGGCGGCTGACGTTCAGCGGGTTGCCATCCTTGAGCGCCTGCGGCAGCAGGGCGTCCGGCAGGTTCTGATAGCACACCGGGCGCAGGAAGCGGTGGATGGCGGCGCTGCCGACCGAGGTGGTGCGCGAGTCAGAGGTCGCCGGATAGGGGCCACCGTGGACCATGGCGTGGCACACCTCGACCCCGGTGGGCCAGCCGTTGGCCATCACCCGACCGGCACGCCGCTCGAGGATCGGCAGCAGGCCACGGGCCGCGTCGATGTCGCCGTCGTCCATCTGCAGGGTCGCGGTCAGCTGGCCCTCGAGGCCCTCGGCCAGTGCCTTGACCTCGTCCAGGTCGGCACACTCGACCACCAGCGAGGTCGAACCGAACACCTCGGCCTGCAGCGCCTCATCATTGAGGAAGTCGCTGGCCTTGGCCACGAACAGGCCGGCCTGGCACTGGTTGGGTCCGTCGCCCTGAGGGCCGCGCGCCACTTCACGGGCCTTGTCGCTGCCGCCCAGGGTGTTGACTCCCTGGGTGTAGGCGTCGTGGATGCCCGGCGTCAGCATGGTCTGTGCGCCGGCACCCTTGACCGCTTCGGCGGCGGCCTCGACGAAGCCGTCCAGCGCCTCGCCCTTGACCGCGATCACCAGCCCCGGGTTGGTGCAGAACTGGCCGGCCCCCATGGTCAGCGAGCCGACGAAGGCCTCACCCAGCTCCTTGCCACGGGCCTTGAGCGCCTCGGGCAGCAGGAACACCGGATTGATCGAGCTCATCTCGGCGTACACCGGGATCGGCTCGGGACGCGCCTGGGCGGTCTTCATCAGGGCGGTGCCACCGCTGCGCGAGCCGGTGAAGCCCACCGCCTTGATCCGCGCGTCGCTGACCAGGCCCTGGCCGACCTCGCGACCGGAACCGAACAGCAGCGAGAACACGCCTTCCGGCAGTTCACAGCGGGCCACCGCCTTCTGCAGCGCGCGGCCGACCAGCTCGGAGGTGCCGGGGTGGGCGGAGTGGGCCTTGACCACGACCGGACAGCCGGCGGCCAGGGCGGAGGCGGTGTCGCCACCGGCCACCGAGAACGCCAGCGGGAAGTTGGAAGCGCCGAACACCGCCACCGGACCCAGCGCGATATGGCGCTGGCGCAGGTCGACCCGCGGCATCGGTTCACGGTCCGGCAGGGCCGGATCGTGCCGCACGTCGAGCCATTCGCCGGCGCGCACCACCGAGGCGAACAGGCGCAGCTGGCCGCAGGTACGGCCGCGCTCGCCCTGCAGACGTGCCTGGGGCAGGCCGGACTCCTGCATGGCGCGCTCGATCAGGGTGTCACCGAGCGCCTCGATCTCGTCGGCGATGGTCTCGAGAAAGGTCGCACGGGCCTCGAGGCCGGTCTCGCGGTAGCTATCGAAGGCCGCCCAGGCCAGTTCGCAGGCGCGCTCGACCTCGGCCTTGGAACCTGCCTTGTAGCCAGGCTCGAGGGTCTCACCGGTGGCCGGATTGACGGCGTGGATGGGCTCGCCCTTGGCCTCGACGGCCTGGCTGCCGATCAGCTGCTTTCCTTCCAGAGTCATGTTGGCTCCTTTTCGCTTGCGGGGATGGGGTTGTCGGTGTGCTGTCTGGTACCAGTGTCAACGCCGGCTCGACCTGCGTTCAATGCTCGTGTCGTCATTGTTCGGGACAGTCGAAGCCTGTCTCCGGTCGATTACATCGGCGTGACGCTGGTCTGTTCTTCGTCCTCGGTGGGCGGCGCCAGCGGATTGCGCAGGGGACGCCCGAAGGCCGGTAGCTCGATCTCGTAGCGCTCGCCCGGTTTGACACTGACACCGTCGGCGAAGCTCAGGGTGGCGGTGCCGAAAAAATGGACGTGGACGTCGCCGGGCCGACGGAAACCTGGGTACTTGAAGTGGTGGTGCTCCAGGTTGGCGATGCTGTGCGCCATGTTGTCCTCGCCGGTCAAGAACGGCTTCTCCCACAGGGTCTCGCCGTCTCTGGTGATACGCGAAGTACCCTCCAGATGAGAGGGTAGTTCACCGATCAGCAGTTCGGGGCCGAAACTGCAGGCGCGAAGCTTCGAGTGGGCCAGCCACAGGTAGTTGTAGCGTTCGGTGATGTGATCCGAGAATTCGTTGCCGATGGCGAAGCCCAGCCGATGGGGGCGGCCCTGATCATCGATGAGGTAGAGCCCGGCGAGTTCCGGCTCTTCGCCTGCATCCTCGGCAAAGGATGGCCAGGGCAGCGGCGCCTCGGGGGCCACCACGCAGTCACCATCCCCCTTGTAGAACCACTCGGGCTGGGCGCCCACCTGGCCTTCGGCGGGCTTGCCGCCCTCGACGCCGAGCCTGAACATGCGCATGGAATCGGTCAGCTGGGCGTCGTCGGTTTCGGACGAGTCGGCGTGCATGGCGCTGCGGGTATCGGCGCTGCCCAGATGGGTCAGGCCGGTGCCGGTGACCAGGCAGTGCGCGGGATCCGGATGGGTCAGCGGCGGCAGTAGCTGACCGCTCGCGACCAGATCGGCGTAGTCGAGGGTCTCGTCACCGAGGCTTGCCTTGACCGTGGTCGCCAGGCCCTTGCCCTCGGCCAGCGCACGGCGTGCCAGGGTATAGGTGTCGGCGTCGGTCAGTCGCACAAAGTCCGGTCCTTCGACCAGGGCGGCCCTGACGCTGCCCTGGTGGCGGCACTGGATGATGCGAAGGGTCTCGGGGGTGTCATGATGCATGGCGATATCCTTGCGTGACGTGGGCGCCTTGTCCCGGTTCACGGTTGGCCCCAGAGGCATCTTACGCCTCTGGGGTGGTGTATGGTCAACATACAAAGGTATGGGTTGACGTTATGGAAAGGTGGCTTTGCTGGCGTCTAGCCTGGCGCCTGGTCCCGGAGAGGGGCCGATCCGCTTCATTGCACCAGCCACATGGCCATCTCGGGCCACACCAGCAGCGCCGCGAGTACGCATAGCTGCAGGGCGATAAAGGGCAGCACCGAGACGAAGATGTCCTTGAGGCTGATCTCCGGTGGCGCCACGCCCTTCAGGTAGAAGGCCGCGGGTCCGAACGGCGGCGACAGGAAGGACACCTGCATGTTCACCGCGAACAGGATGCCGAACCAGATCGGGCTGTAGCCCAGCTGCACGATGATCGGCACGAAGATCGGCAGGGTCAGCATGGCCACCCCGATCCAGTCGAGGAACATGCCGAGCACGATCAGGATCGCCATCATCACCAGGATGATCACGATGGGCGAGACGTCCAGATCCATGATCATGCCGGAGATGAAGCGGTTGCCGCCCATCAGGTTGTAGACCCCGACCAGGGCGGCGGCGCCGATGCCGATCCAGATGATCATGCCGCAGGTCACCAGGGTCTGGGACAGGCTCTGGTGCATCATCGAGAACGAGAACTCGCCCCGGGCCAGCACCGCCAGCAGCACGCCGAACACGCCCATGGCCGCCGCCTCGGTGACCGAGGCCACGCCGCCGTAGATCGAGCCCAGCACCATGAAGGCGATCAGCGCCGGCACGATGATCGAGCGCAGCGCGGCACCCCTGGAGGCGAAGCCGGCGTTGCGGTCCTCTTCGCTCATCGGCGGGCCCATGGCGGGGTTGCGCAGGCAGCGCACCAGCACATAACCGATGTAGGACAGCATCAGGATCACCGCCGGGGTGATCGCCGCGGTAAACAGGTCGGCGATGGAGACGCTGGCGATCAGGCCGTAGATGATCAGCACGATGGACGGCGGCATCATGGTACCGAGCGCCCCGCCGGCGCAGACCACGCCGATCGACAGGTGCTTGTCGTAGCCGAGGCGGAGCATCTGCGGCAGCGCCAGGATGCCGAGCAGCACGATCTCGCCGCCGATGATGCCGGACAGCGCGGCCAGGAAGAACGCCACCACCACGGTCTGCACGGCGACGCCCCCGGGCAGTCGCCCGGCGAACACCCGCATGGCGTTGAACAGATCCTTGGCGATACCCGATCGGTCGAGCAGCGAGGCCATCAGCACGAACATCGGCACCGCCACCAGCGAGTACTCGGTGACGAAGCCGTAGACCCGGCTGGTCACCAGCGGCAGGGCGTTGGGGCCGAACCAGCCGAAGGTAAAGGCCAGCGCCACCAGGCCGGTAATAAAGGCCAGCGGCAGGCCGGTGACCAGCAGCGCGAAGATGGCGCCGACCAGCAGCAGGGTTCCGTCTGCGATGCTCATCAGTCAGCGCCTCCTTCGGGTGCATCGGGGGCGGGCTTGCCCTTGATCGACTGGATCAGGTGAATCAGCGCCTGGACGCACATGATCGCCACCGCGGTGAGAATCATGCCCTTGACCAGGGCCGGGAACGGCGGGTTCCAGGAGGTACCGGAGCGCTCCAGCTGCCACTCGCCGAGGGGGTTGTGGGAGGCGCCGTAGAACATCACCCAGGCGGCGTAGGTCATGCCCAGGCAGAAGCCGAAGGTGACCAGGTCATTGAAGCGGTCGAGCCACAGCCGGAACCTCGGGCCCACGGCGTCGTAGAGCACCTTGACCCGGATATGGCGGTTGGAGGCCAGCGCGGCCGGGCCGCCGAGACAGAAGCTGACCGCCACCAGCATGACCACGGTCTCGTGGACCCAGGAGGTGGGCGCGCCGAAGCCGTAGCGCATGATCACCTCATAGACGCTGATGGCCATGGCGATGAATACCAGCCAGGCGGCGAACTGGGCCACCCGGACCACGCCACGGTCGAACCGACTGCGCACCACATCGGGGGCACGCTCGGGCGTCCTGTCCGCCGACGGGTCGGGGTTCGGGCCGTGAGAAGGCTCGGGTGAAGGATCGGGCGGCCGCCCGGCGCGGTCATGTGGCGATCCGGCGGGGGTGTTGTGGGAGGAGGGAGGCGTCATGGTTGCTCCAGGCCGCTGGCGGCGTTGGTCAACAGGTTGAAGGTCACGACCACGGGTGCGGTCAGCAAGTCGTCACGGATCTGCCCCCCGGTGTCAGCAGGCTGGACCGGGGGGCAGGGCCCCCATCGGGGGCAGGACGGCTGGCGAGGCTTACAGTTGGCCGCGGGCGGTCAGGAAGCCGGTGGCGGCGTCGTAGACCTTCTGGGTCATCTCGTTCTTGCCGGCCCACTCCTGCCATTCCTGTTCAGCCGCCTGACGGAAGGCCTTGCGTTCTTCGTCGGGCAGGTCGAACGGGTGAACCTCCGGGTCCGCCTGGAGACGGGCAAGCGCTTCGATGTCCTGGGCCTTGAGTCGGGCGATCAGGTCGTAGGCCATGGCGTCGAAGGCGGTCTCGAGGGTGGTCTGAAGGTCTTCGGGCAGGCCGTCCCAGATATCCTTGTTCACCGATACCGCGATCATCGGCATGGAGTGGAAGCCCGGGTACAGCGGGTAGGGCGCAAAGGCGTGGAGGCCCTGGGCGTCGTTGTTCGACAGCACCGTGGAGTCGGCGGCGTCGATCACGCCCTTCTCAAGGCCGGTGTAGACCTCGGAGCCGGGCAGGTTGACCGGCGTGGCGCCGATGCGCTCGAAGATGTTGTAGACCATGCCCTGGGGCGCACGAATCTTGAGTCCCTCGAAGTCTTCCAGCGACTCGATGGCCACCGTGGACGGGATCGACTCCAGCGGGAAGGTCGCCGCCGCCACCAGATGGGCGCCGTAGGGCTCCACCAGCTCGTTGTAGAGATCCTCGCCGCCGGCGTTGTTCATGAACTCGAGGAAGTCGTAGGGGTCGTTCCAGGCGCCCACCAGATTGCCGAGCATGCCGAAGGCCGGGTTCTGGCCGGAGAAGTAGCTGGGGTCGGTCATATGGCCCTGCAGGATGCCGGAACTCACCGCCTGCAGGGTTTCGGTGGGACCTACCACCGAGTTGATCGGCAACACCTCGATGGCCACACGGCCATCGGTCATGGTCTCGATGCGCTCGGCCCACTCCTGCTTGATCTTGAAGCTCGGCTCGCCGGCGGTCTCGGAGGCCTGGAAGGTCCACTCGTATTCAGCGGCCTGGGCACTGGCGGCAGCAGTGATGGCGATGGATGCCGCACCGATGGAGGCGGCAAGACGGGAAAGCCTGGGGATAGCTCGCATGGTCGATCTCCCTGATGAGAGCGTGATCGTTATTGGTGTGGCGGCAAGTCTTGACCGAGTTGCGAGTATGTTCAACATATACTTTCGTATGTGTGTACTTTGTGGCGCCCGCGACGTAGGCTTGCCCAGGACCCGACGAGCGGGTCGGTATTCGCCATGACGTCAAAGGCCAGCGATTGGCCCGAGACAGCAGGCAGACCGGTTGCCGCTCGCCCCGTGACAGAGTTGAAGGAGCCAGGCAATGGCCGATAGTGATCAGGATTCCCCAAGCGTGGGTGTCGAGGCAGCAAGCGACGAAGCGGCGACCGAAGTGCCCCAGAAGGCACGCTTTCGTAGCGCCGAGTGGTTCGGCAGTGCGGACAAGAACGGCTTCATGTACCGCAGCTGGATGAAGAATCAGGGGATTCCTGACCACGAATTCGATGGCCGCCCGATCATCGGTATCTGCAACACCTTCTCCGAGCTCACACCGTGCAACGCCCACTTCCGCAAGCTGGCCGAGCACGTCAAGAAGGGGGTGCTGGAGGCGGGCGGCTACCCGGTGGAGTTCCCGGTGTTCTCCAACGGCGAATCCAATCTGCGTCCCACCGCCATGTTCACCCGCAACCTGGCGAGCATGGACGTGGAGGAGGCCATTCGCGGCAATCCGCTGGACGGCGTGGTGTTGCTGACCGGCTGCGACAAGACCACTCCGGCGCTGTTGATGGGGGCGGCCAGCTGCGACATCCCGGCCATCGTGGTCACCGGCGGGCCGATGCTCAACGGCAAGCACAAGGGCCGGGATATCGGCTCCGGCACCGTGGTCTGGCAGCTGTCCGAGGAGGTCAAGGCAGGCAAGATATCGATCCACGACTTCATGGCCGCAGAGGCCGGCATGTCACGCTCCGCCGGCACCTGCAACACCATGGGCACGGCCTCCACCATGGCCTGCATGGCGGAATCGCTGGGGGTGTCGCTGCCCCACAATGCGGCGATTCCTGCGGTGGACTCGCGCCGCTATGTGCTGGCGCACCTGTCGGGCAATCGCATCGTCGACATGGTCAAGGAGGACCTGCGGTTGTCTCGGGTGCTGACCCGGGAGGCCTTCGAGAACGCCATTCGCACCAACGCCGCCATCGGTGGCTCGACCAATGCGGTGATCCACCTCAAGGCGATCGCCGGACGCATGGGCGTCGAACTCGAGCTCGATGACTGGAACCGGGTAGGGCGTGGCACCCCGACCATCGTCGACCTGCAGCCGTCGGGGCGCTTTCTGATGGAGGAGTTCTACTACGCCGGCGGGCTTCCGGCGGTGCTGCGGCGCCTCGGTGAGGCAGACCGCCTGCCCCACAAGGAGGCGCTGACGGTCAACGGCCAGACCCTGTGGGACAACGTCAAGGATGCGCCGCTCTACAACGATCAGGTGATTCGTGAGCTGGACAACCCGCTGGTGGACGACGGTGGCATGTGCGTGCTGCGCGGCAACCTGGCGCCCAAGGGAGCGGTGCTCAAGCCCTCGGCGGCGAGCCCCGAGCTGATGCGTCACCGTGGTCGCGCGGTGGTGTTCGAGAACTTCGACGACTACAAGGCGCGGATCAATGACCCGGATCTGGAGGTCGATGCCGACAGCGTGCTGGTGATGAAGCACTGCGGTCCCAAGGGCTACCACGGCATGGCCGAGGTGGGCAACATGGGCCTGCCGGCGAAGCTCCTGGCCCAGGGCGTGACCGACATGGTGCGGATCTCGGACGCTCGCATGAGCGGTACCGCCTATGGCACCGTGGTCCTGCATGTGGCGCCGGAGGCGGCGGCCGGCGGTCCCCTGGCGGCGGTAGAGAACGGCGACTGGATCGAGCTGGATGCCTACGACGGGCGTCTGCATCTGGACGTCGACGAGGCCGAGCTCGAGCGGCGCCTGTCCGCCAGCGATCCCACCGAGGCGTCGCGCCGTATCGCCTCCAGCGGCGGCTACCGTCAGCTCTACATCGAGCACGTGCTGCAGGCCGATGAAGGCTGCGACTTCGACTTTCTGGTGGGCTGTCGTGGCGCGGACGTTCCGCGACACTCCCACTGAGCGCTCCCGACCTTCGCACCCAATGGCAGACCGTTGCCGCTCGCATGCCGGCGGCAACCGCAGGAGAACACCATGACCCAGCGCCCCCGCCTTACCCCCGACCAGCTGCGTTCCCGCTGGTGGTTCGACAACCCCGACCACCCGGGTACCACTGCGCTGTGCATCGAGCGCTACCTCAACTACGGGGTGACCCTCGATGAGCTGACCTCGGGCAAGCCGATCATCGGCATCGCCCAGTCCGGTTCCGACCTGACCCCCTGCAATCGTCACCACATCGAGCTGGTCAAGCGGGTCAAGGACGGTATTCGCGCCGCCGGCGGGGTGCCCTTCGAGTTTCCCCTGCATCCGATCCACGAGAACGTGCGCCGGCCCACCGCAGCACTGGACCGCAACCTGGCCTACCTGGGCCTGGTGGAAGTGCTGCACGGCTACCCGCTGGACGGCGTGGTGCTGACCACCGGCTGTGACAAGACCACCCCGGCCTGTTTGATGGCGGCGGCGACGGTCAACATTCCGGCCATCGTGCTGTCCGGCGGCCCCATGCTCAACGGCTGGCGGGGCAACGAGCGGGTCGGCTCCGGCACCATCATCTGGGAGCTGAGAAAGCGCCTGGCCGCCGGCGACCTCGACTACGCCGAGTTTCTTGCCCGGGCCAGCGACTCGGCGCCTTCGGTGGGTCACTGCAACACCATGGGCACCGCCTCCACCATGAATTCCATGGCCGAGGCGCTGGGCATGAGCCTGCCGGGGTCGGCGATGATTCCCGGGCCCTACAAGGAACGCGCGATGGTCGCCTACGACACCGGCCAGCGCGCGGTCGAGATGGTATGGCAGGACCTGCGCCCGCTCGACATCCTGACGCGCGAGGCGTTCGAGAACGCGGTGGTGGTGTGTTCGGCGCTGGGGGGATCGTCCAATGCGCCGATCCACGTCAACGCCATCGCCCGCCATGCAGGCGTTGCGCTCGACAACGACGACTGGCAGCGGCTGGGCCACCGGATTCCGCTGCTGGCCAACGTGATGCCGGCCGGTGCCTACCTGGGTGAGGAGTTCCATCGTGCCGGCGGGGTGCCGGCGGTACAGCACGAGCTGCTCGAGCGCGGTCTGCTGCACGGCGACGTCACCGGCGTCGACGGCCGCCGCCTGGCCGACAGCATCGCGGGCCGCGAGACGCAGGACGAGGAGGTCATCCGACGCTTCGACAATCCGCTGGTCGAACACGCCGGCTTCCTGAACCTCAAGGGCAACCTGTTCGACTCGGCGCTGATGAAGACCAGCGTGATCTCGCCGGACTTTCGTCGGCGGTTTCTCGAGAACCCGGACGACCCGGATGCCTTCGAGGGCCGGGTGGTGGTGTTCGACGGCTCCGAGGACTACCACGCCCGCATCGACGATCCCGAACTCGGCATCGACGCCAGCACCATCCTGATCATGCGTGGGGCGGGACCGGTGGGCCATCCTGGCGGCGCCGAGGTGGTCAACATGCAGCCGCCGGAGGCGCTGATTCGCCAGGGGATCGAGTCGCTGCCGTGTCTGGGCGACGGGCGTCAGTCGGGGACCTCGGGATCGCCCTCGATCCTCAACGCCTCGCCGGAAGCCGCCACCGGCGGGCCGCTGGCGCTGGTCCAGACCGGCGATCGACTACGCGTGGATCTGGGCCGCTGCGAGGTCCGCCTGCTGGTGGACGATGACGAAATCACCCAGCGTCGACAGCGTCTCGACGCCCAGGGCGGCTATCCCTATCCGGCCCACCAGACGCCGTGGCAGGAGATCCAGCGCACCCTGATCGAACCACTGGATCGCGGCATGACCCTGCGCGGCGCCGACGCCTACCGCGACGTGGCGCGCCAGAGTCCGCCCAGGGACAATCACTGAACGACGCACGTCAACCCGTGCACCGCCAGCCAGCCCGCCCCCGTCGTTGACGGGGGCGGGCTGTTTCGTCGGTGGGTGCCCGGGCAAGTTGACTGGCAGGGAGTCGGATCAGGTTCGTTCGTCATGCCGGCGCAAGGCTCGCCTGACCCAGCGCTCCAGGGTCGAGATCAAGCCCAGCGGCGGAGAGCATGGCAGCACGATCTCGGGTAGCCGAGTCGAACGTCTGTGTCTGCGATCATGCTGGTGCAGGGGAGGATCAAAAGGGCGCATGGTCTACCTCCAGAGTGTGGTTCAACCACCGTCTGCACGGGGTGGCCAGTTCGCATCGTTGGCGCGCGGGCAGGCGGTGAGACGTCGTCGCTGTTCGCGCTCGCAGGAAGCGCATGGCGCACCTCCTTGCGTCCTGTACCGATCGGTATCGGGATATCTGCCAGCATGGTCGCCCTCTGTGGTTCATTCCAGCGAAAGTCTCTACACTTTATTTTCAGATAAATTGAAAATGGTAGTGACATGCACAGCGACCATTTGAGCGCACGTCCGTTGCCGCTGCTGGATCTCGACATCGTCCGCAACTTCGTTGCCATCGTCGAACATGGCAGCTTTTCCCGTGCGGCAAGACAGGTGCATCGCACACCCTCTGCCCTGAGCATGCAGGTCAAGACCCTCGAGGCGACGCTCGAACAGCGGCTGCTGCTGCGCCATGCGCGGCGAGTGGTGCCGACGCCCGAGGGCGAAAAGCTTTTGGGCTATGCCCGGCGTCTGTTGCAGCTCAACCACGAGACGGTCTCCCAGTTTCTGCAGGCGCCGCTGCAGGGCGGCGTTCGCCTGGGCACCTCTGACGATGTCGGGACCCGGGTACTGCCGTGGGTGCTTTCGCGGTTTGCGCGGTGTTTTCCCGAGGTCCAGGTGGACGTGACCGTGGCGCCGAGTGAGGATCTGGTGGCGCGGCTGGGCGCCGGTGAGGTCGACGTGGCGCTGATCACCGCCGGCACGCAAGGCCTGGCTGGCGCCCGGGGTGAGGTGGTCCACCGGGAAGCGCTGGCATGGGTCGGACGCGGAGGAGGGGCGGCGCACCAGCGGCGACCGCTGCCGCTGGCGGTGGCCAACGCCGGCTGTGCCTGGCGAAAGCTTGCCCTGTCGGCGCTGGATGGGGCCAATGTCGACTATCGCATCGCCTACGTCAGCGAGAACTGCGCCGGCCATCTGGCGATACTCGACGCCGACCTGGCGGTGTCCGCCTTGCCTCGCAGCCTGGTGGAGCCGCCACTGGTCACCCTGGCAGAGCCCGAAGGGCTGCCGCCCCTGGGGCACTATCAACTGGTGCTGTTGCGAACACCAGGGGCAACCGCTGCGGTCGATGCCCTGGCCGAAGAAGTGGCCTCCGCGTTCAAGCAGTGGTCCAGTTCCGGCGCCCACCGCCCCGGCCTGCTGGGTGGCTGAAATCCCTGGTCCGGCGGCAGACCGTCTGGCCTGGTCCGGACCCGGACCCTGGCCCTGGCACCTGCTCTTGCCCTTGTTCTTGCGATAAGCTGGCGGCCTTTCGTCGCCCCGCCTGGCGGTGGCGTGCGTCGACGGGAGGAAGGCAAGAGAGGGGGGAGAGGAAAGAGAGCCAAGAGAGGCAGGAAAGAAGACGGGGGCGCTGATGGAGATGGAAGAGATGGATGAGGGGAAAAGTGGAATGAGAGGGGAGAGATGGAGCAGATGAAAGCGAAGCCGTTTCGACTGGGCGTGGCCGGCGCCGGCAAGATCGTCCGGGATCAGCATGTGGACGCCATCCGAGCCACCGAAGGTCTTGAGCTGGTGGCGTCGGCGGACCCTCATTCGCGCCTGGAGGACGTGGCGTCCTACGCAAGTCTCGAGGAGATGCTCGACGCCGAGCCGGATATCGACGCCGTGGCGATCTGCACCCCTGCCCATCTGCGCCACAGGCTCGCCAGTCAGGCGCTGGCCCGTGGCAAGGCGGTGCTGTTGGAAAAGCCGCCGGGGGCCACCCTGGCCGAGGTGCAGGACCTCAAGGCACAGGCCGAAAAGGCGGGACTTACGCTGTTCGCCGCCTGGCACTCGCGCTTTGCCCCGGGCATCGCCGCGGCCGCTGACTGGCTCGCTGGACGCCGGGTCGAGGGCGTCGATATTCGCTGGCACGAGGACGTGCGGGTGTGGCATCCAGGCCAGGCCTGGCTGTGGGAAGCCGGCGGCATGGGGGTGTTCGATCCGGGCATCAACGCCCTGTCCATCGTTACCGCACTGCTGCCCGATCCGTTCTTCTTGAAGCGGGCCAATCTGGTCGTGCCCGCCAACGCCCAGACACCCATCGCGGCGACGCTTGAATGGCGTACCGCTGATGGCGTCCTGCTGAGCGGTGACTTCGACTTCCGCCACGAGGATCCGCCGTGCTGGGAGATGACCTTCGTCACCGATGGGGGAAGCTTGACCCTGGAGGCTGGGGGCGCCCGTCTTATCGTCGATGGAAAGACGCTGATCGATGAGCCGGAGCGCGAATACCAGGGCGTCTACGCGCACTTCCACAGCTTGCTCGAGGCTGGCCAGCGCGATATGGACATCACGCCGCTGCAGCAGGTGGCCGACGCCCTGATGCTGGGGCATCGCCAGACCACCGAGGCCTTCGTCGACGATGATGGCAGCGCGTGAACACGACACTTCGCGTCGATCTCTCGATGACCCACGACGTCGTCGCTCACTTGGTGTGAGCTGAACCCGCCAGAAGCAGCGGGTTATTCGTCAGTGGCGAATTCGTCGTGGCGAGCCAGCAGCTGGCACAGTACCTGGGCGGCAGCGCCGCGGGCGGCGGTCGCCAGGCTGTCGTCGAGGATGCGCACCGGGATCGGCGGCGCCTGTGGCAGCAGATGGTTCTGATGACGAGTGAAGAACGCAAGCGCCGGGTCCAGCAGCGGTGCGCCCAGCTTCACCAGCGAGCCACCGATGACGATGCGCTCGGGATTCAGGGTGAGGTGGAGATTGAGCAGCAGCAGGCCCAGGGCTTCCCCTGCCTGGTTGAGGGTCTCGGCCACCAGGTCGGGGTCGCGGTGATGCTTGATGGCTTCGCTCAAGGAGGCGCCGGCCTCGATACCCAGGGCGTCACGCAGGGCCCAGCCACTGACCAGGGTCTCGGCGCAGCCGTGGTTGCCGCAGTGACACGGCTTGCCCCCCGGCGCCAGGAGTGTGTGGCCGATCTCGCCGGCCAGCCCATGCACGCCGCGAATCACCCGGGGCGGCGTGCCTTGCACTACCAGCCCGCTGCCGATCCCGGTAGCCGCGCTGACGTACAACAGTGACGACGGCGTCGCGGCCTCCTGGCCGCTGGACGGGCTGCAATAGAGCTCGCCAAAGGCCGCTGCCTTGGCCTCGTTGTCCATGCACCAGAATCGTCTCGAATCATCGTCGAGTTCCGGCAGGCGCTGCCTGAGCATCTCGAGCAGCGGGACGTCTCGCCAGCCCAGGTTGGGCGCCAGGCTAAGCCGCGACTGCTCCGGCGACGTCGGCCCCGGCACCGCCAGTCCCACACCGAGCAGTGTCCTGTGTGAAAGCGCCGTCCGGATAAGCTCGCGCACCATGGGCACGATCTGATCCAGGGTATCGTCTGGCCGGGTCGGCACCGCGGCCTGGTGTCGCTGGGCCAGGATCTGGCCATGAAAGTTGATGGCCAGCACGTGCAGGCCATGGACCCCGATCTCGATGCCCAGGATGGCATGGCTGTCGGGATTGAGGGACAGCGCCCGTCCGGGGCGGCCGCTACCCCCACGCAGCAGATCGCCTTCGACCAGCCAGCCCTGGTCCAGCAGCGTCTGTACGGCGGCGCCGACGGTTACCTTGGTCAGGGCGGTGCGCTGGGCAAGCTCGGCACGGGTCAGCCCGGGTTGGCGGCGCAGCCACTCCAGCAGAGAGGCGCGGTTGCGTGACTTGAGCGCACCGAGGTCGCCGGCGGTGGAAGAGGCGGTCATGAACGAAAGTCTCCGACCCTGTCAGGGATGGGGAAGGTCGCGTCGAGTGTATCAAGGCGGGCGACGGGCCGCAGCGCCGGACTTTAGGGCTTGTCTGAAAAGTGCCTGCGCTCGGTAATACGGCGTTAAAAATCGGATCAAAATGCTCATTTACACCCCGTAAACTGCGCTTTCTCACCGATTTTTGCCTTGTCTAACCTTCGCTCGTCGACTTTTCGGACAGCGCCTAGCGCCGTACAGTAGCGCCCGACTGCAGCGCCCGACTGCAGCGCCCGACTGCATCTCCCGGCTACATCGGCCGAACAAGGATCCTGAGTGAATCCGTGCGACGCCTGTGCCGCTTTTCAGAAGAGCACTGGATTTCAGAAGAGCACCGGGCGCCATCAAGCACCTTTCCGCTGGGAGGCTTCTGTTCGACATAAGTGCAATGGCACAAGGCGTCCGACTCGACAAGACTGTGCACTTAGTTAGGACAAATTACTAACGAAATATTAGTAAAGAGAAATAACAAACATCTCTCGTCGAACGAACGGATCTCGCCAGACGAAAGGCTTCGCCAATCGAAAGACTTCGCCGATCGAAAGGCGAAAGCGGTGACGCGAGCCGCCTCCAACAGGCCAAGCCGATACGTCGACGAGCGCAGGCGCTTCCAGGCAAGCCCTGGATGGCTTAGGTACAACCCCTACAACAGCAACGGGAGTCACGCTGACATGACGAAGGAACACAGAGGACCGGTGGCGCTTTATCCAGGCCTTGTGGGCAGGCGGGTGGTCATCACCGGTGGCGGCTCGGGAATCGGAGAGGGGCTGGTGGAGGCGTTTGTCGAGCAGGGCGCCGAAGTGCACTTTCTCGACCTCGCCGAGGCGCCATCCCAGGCGCTGGTAGCGCGTCTGACCGAGCAGGGTGCCGGCCGCGATCGGCTGCAATTCCATCACTGTGACCTGACCGATCTAGCGCGTCTCGACGAGGTGCTGAGCGCGATCGGTGATGTCGATGTGCTGGTCAACAACGCGGCCAATGACGATCGCCATCGTCTGGCGGACATCACCCCGGCCTATTTCGACGAACGCATCGCCGTGAACCTCCGCCACCTGGTGTTCGCCACCCAGGCGGTGGCGCCGGGCATGGCCAGGCGTGGCGGCGGTGCGGTGATCAACCTCGGTTCGATCAGCTGGCACTTGGGCCAGGCAGGCCTGGCGCTCTACGAGACGGCCAAGGCCGGTATCGAGGGGCTGACCCGGGCGCTGGCCCAGGAACTGGGTGAACAGGGCATCCGGGTCAACTGCGTGATCCCCGGCAACGTCAAGACTCCACGCCAGTCCCGCTGGTACAGCGCCGAACAGGAGGCCCAGATCGTCGCCGAACAGAAGCTCAAGGTGCGCCTCGAGCCTCATCACGTCGCGGCGATGGTGGTGTTTCTCGCCTCCGACGCGGCCAGCGGCTGTACCGCGCACAACCACTGGGTGGACGCCGGCTGGCTGTGACCCAGCTTTTTTCCATCGCGATATCACAACAACAAGGAGTTCAGCATGCCTATCGTATCCTCACCGGCGGACGCCGCCTCGCTAAAGCGACAACGCTATGTGTTCGCCATCTGCTGTATCGCCGCCATCGGCGGTTTTCTGTTCGGCTTTGACAGCGGCGTGATCAACGGCACCGTCGATGGTCTGCAGACGGCCTTCGACTCCGACAGCGTCGGCACCGGCTTCAACGTGGCCTCGATGCTGCTGGGCTGCGCCATCGGTGCCTTCTTCGCCGGCCGCCTGGCCGATCGCTACGGCCGTCGTGCGCTGCTGATCGTGTCGGCGGTGTTCTTTCTGGTCAGCGCCTGGGGCTCCGGGGTGGCGACCGGCTCGCTGGAGTTCGTGATCTACCGGGTGCTCGGCGGCATGGCGGTGGGCGCGGCCAGCGTGATGACGCCGGCCTACATCAGCGAGGTGGCGCCGGCCGAGCGGCGCGGACGGCTGGCCACGATCCAGCAGGTGGCGATCATCTCGGGGCTGTTTATCGCCTTCGTCAGCAACTATGTGCTGGCCAAGATCGCCGGCGCCTCCACCGCCAGTCTGTGGTTCGGCTTCGACGCCTGGCGCTGGATGTTCTGGATCGAGATGCTGCCGGCGGCGATCTTTCTGCTGGCACTGCTGGGTATCCCGGAGAGCCCGCGTTTCTTGATCAGTCGCGGACGCGACGACAAGGCGACACGGGTGCTGGTCACCCTGCTCGGCGAGCAGGCGGGGCAGGCCAAGGTCGCCGAGATCAAGGCGTCGCTGAACGCCGACCATGTGCCGAGCCTCAGGGACCTGATCAACGCCACCAGTGGCAAGGTGCACGGCATCGTCTGGGTCGGTATCGGGCTGGCGGTGTTCCAGCAGCTGGTCGGGATCAACGTGGTGTTCTACTACGGTGCGGTGCTGTGGCAGGCGGTGGGCTTCTCCGAGGGTGATGCCCTGCTGATCAACGTGATCAGCGGTGCGGTGTCGATCGGCGCCTGTCTGATCGCCATCGCGCTGATCGACCGCATCGGTCGCAAGCCGCTCTTGTGGGCAGGTTCAGTGGGTATGGCGCTGACCCTGTGCCTGTTGGCCTACGCCTTCTCCACCGCCAGCATGGTCGACGGAAAGCTGGCCTTGGCCGGTGACATGGGGGTGCTGGCGCTGCTGGCGGCCAACGCCTATGTGCTGTTCTTCAATGTGTCCTGGGGGCCGGTGATGTGGGTGATGCTCGGTGAGATGTTCCCCAACCAGGTGCGCGGTTCGGGACTGGCGGTCTCGGGGCTGTTCCAGTGGCTGGCCAACTTCGCCATCACCATGACCTTCCCGATCATGCTGGCGGGAATCGGCCTTGCCGGGGCCTACGGTGTCTACGCCTTCTTCGCGGCCTGCTCGGTGGTGTTCGTGATGAAGTGGGTCAAGGAGACCCGTGGACGGGAGCTTGAGCAGATGGCCTACGAGTAACCCATGCGTTCGGGTTGGGCAGCAGGCGGGTTGCCCATGGTGAACGGGGCTGTCGTCCTGCATCTTAGGTGCCACGCCTGCTGATGGTGGGACCCCGGCGAGATCAAGGCGCCGGGGTCTTGTCGTCTCCAGTGGCCTCGGCGATGCCACGCTGGACGCGATGGTACAGCGAGACCAGCATCAGCACCGCCATCAGCCAGAATACCGCTGCGATAAACCAGCCTGCCGCCAGGCCCACCGCCACCACCAGGGCGAGTATGCCGATGACCAGGGCGCGATCGCTCTTGCCCATGGGGCCGTCGTAGCGTCGGGTCGCCCCGACAAGGGGGCCCATGACGCCGGCGTACTCGACGATGATCGCCAGCACCATGGCGATAAGGACGGCGCCGGGGCCTGTATCGGGCAGCAGCGAGAAGGGGACGAACAGGGCGGCGTCCGAGACCACGTCGCACAGCTCGTTGAGGTAGCCGCCCAGGGCCGTCTGCTGGCCGTGTTCACGGGCGAGCATGCCGTCGATGGCGTTGAGCGCCATGCGTAGGGGGAGCCACAGTGCGATCAGTACGAACCAGAGCTGCGTCTGCACGTTGAGGCCAACCACTGCCGCCACCAGCAGTGACAGCACGGCGGCCAATAGGGTGACCTGATTGGCGCTGACGCCACGCTGGTGAAGGCGGCCCACCAAGGGACGCAGCAGGGCTTGAAAACGAGGCTTGAAATCATACACGGAGGCCATGTCAAAGGTCCTTTTTGACGGGCTAGGCGAGGGGGACGGGGCTGGCGGGTGCGTGGGCTGCGCCAGGCCGCCAGCATAGCATGGCGGCTCCCACAGGACCTTGACTCAGCCGGTAGGTGGCAACTCCAGGTCGCTGCCGAGCACCGAGTCGCCGGGTTTGATGCCCAGGGCGTCGGCGGTACCGGCCAGCACCGCCTGGGCGGCGCGAAAGGCGTCCTGGGGACGCCGCGTGCGTATCGCCTCCATCAGCTCGCGGTGACGCTCGAGGCTGTCCTCGGGGTCGCTGGCGCTTTCGTTGGAGGTCTCGATCAGCAGGTAGATCGAGGGGCGCAGGATATGCGAGAGCTGGGACCAGACGATATTGCGGGTGGCCTTGAAGATGGCCACATGGAAGGCGATGTCGTGATCGCTGTGCAAGCGCTTGGCGTCGCCCTCGGCGGCGTTCATGGCGCTTTCCATGCCCTCGAAGGCCTCCTCGATGGCGACCAGATCGCGGGCCGTCGCGCGGCGGGCTGCGGTCATCGCCACGTAGGGCTCGACGTCGAGGCGGAAGCTCAGGATCTCGCGCTGGATCTCGGGGTTGGGAGCCGCGTAGCGGGTCATCCAGTCGGTGACCGACGGGTCGAGGATGTTCCAGGCCTCGACCTCGCGCACCTTGGAGCCGTGGCCGGAAATGCGTTCGATGATGCCCACGTCCACCAGCTGGCGCAGGTCGCTCCTGACCGCCGAACGGTTCAGTGCAAACTGTTCGGCCAGGTCGACCTCCTTGGGCACGAAGTCGCCGGGGCGATAGTGTCCGCCAAAGATGGCCTCGGCCAGGTAGTCGGCCACGCTGGGGCGTTTGCTGTTGCTGCGAGATGGGACGGCCACTGACTTGCTCCTGGCGAATGCAGTGACGATGCTAGCGAATGTGCAACATAGTGACAATGCGCCTTAGTGACAACGCGGCACAGTGACAACGGGGCATAGCGACAACGGGGCATAGCGACAATAGGGCACAGCGGCAGCGCTGGTGGGCTCGCGGGCAGGCAGTCTAGAGGGAACCGTCTTCTCAGAAGCCGCTCTCGCGGATCACCACCGAAGCGAGCCAGGTAGTGAACTGGCCGACCAGGCTCTGACGCTCGGCGTCGATGTGCAATTGGCCAGCGGCCTGCCTGCCGCCTGTCCAGGGGCTGTCCAGGCGGGCTTCGATCGCGATCAGCGCGCGTTCAAGACGCAACTTGCCGCGCTCCTTCGGGTCCTCGTAGGTGGACAACGGGCCGCCGTGGCGTGCCGCCAGCAGGGGGTGACTCAGGTGCTCGGCGCGGGTGGCACCGATGCTGGTGACGTGTCCGGCCAGTGGTCGGGTGTGCCCTTCCACCAGAAAGCGCACCCGAGCGCCAGGACTCAGGCGGTGGACCTCGTCCTGAGGCACGTAGGCATCGATGACCCAGGTCGAGGGGTCCACCAGTACGCCCAGCGGCTCTCGGGTCGCGACCCATTGCCCCGGCGTCTGTTGTCGATCGAAGCGCTGCCATTCGCCGGCGAAGGGGGCGTTGATGACCAGTCGCTGCTGCTCCCGCCGGGCGGCCTGACGTCCGCTTTCGCTGACGCGGTGTAGCGCCAGGGTAGCGCTGTCGCGATTACGCCCATCGTCGGCGTCGAGCAGCCCCGCCAGTTCGGCCTCCAGCAGGTCGAGCTCGCTTTCCTGGGCCAGCTCGCGACGTCGGATATCCGGCTCGCTCAGCCGCACCAGGGCCGCCTCTCGCTCGACCCGCCCGGAGGCGGCGATGGTCTCCAGGCGTGCGGGAAACGGCGAGTACAGGGTCAGCTCGCGCTCGGCGTGGAGCACGCCAGGCCCGCTGACGCGGGTCTGCAGGGGCAGGCAGGCCAGCAACAGCAGGGTGCCGAGGGCCAACAGCCAGGCCAGGCGAAAGCGCCCGGGGACGGCGCGGCGATGGGACCACCAGTGCTGCAGTTCTCGGGTGACGGGCATCAGGATGAACCAGGCAATTTCCACGGCGAACAGGACGATGCCCAGCGCCTTGAAGAACAGATGATAGACGGCCAGGGCGATGCCGAGGAACAGCACCAGTCGATACAGCCAGGTGGCGAAGGCGAACAGCACCAGCGAACGTCGCTGATGACGGGGAAAGGGCTCCGGCCAGGCCTCGTCGAGACCCAGTAGCCGCCGGCGCAGCCACACGCGGGCCTGGGCGCCGGCGCGCTCGTGCAGGTTGGGGAAGTCGAGCAGATCGGTCAGCACGAAGTAGCCGTCGAAGCGCATGAAGGGACTTGCGTTGATCGCCAGGCTCAGCACCCAGCTGGTGGTGGCCAGGTACAGAAGTGCCGAATTGACGGCGCCCGGCTCGGTCAGCACCCAGCCAAGGGTCGCCAGGCCTGCCAGGCCAAGCTCCACCAGCATGCCCGCCGACGAGATCGCCAGCCGCGATCGGCTGCGGTTGAGTTTCCAGCTCTCGCCGGTGTCGGTGTAGAGCATCGGCCACAGCACGATAAAGGCGACGCCCATATGCGCCACCTTTACCCCCAGCCGGGTCGCCACCAGGGCATGGCCGAGTTCGTGGCAGGCCTTGGCCACCACCAGTGCACAGGCGAAGCTGAGCATGCCCGACATCGAGAAGGCGTCCATCACCGCGTGGGTAAAGTGGTCCCAGCGGCGCACCACCAGCACCAGCCCGAGCAGTCCGAGCAACAGCACCGCCGTGACCATGCCACGGCTGAACAGCCAGGGCAGGGCGCGCACCACGGCGCCAAGAAAGCGCTGCGGGCGCACCAGCGGCAGGCGAAAGAACAGATAGTGATGCAGCCACCAGGACAGCTTGCGCCAGGCGGCGCCTGTGGCGGCCTCGCGGGCCAATCGGTCGGTAGCGTCGGGCCCGGCCCGCAAGAGACGGTGATGCTCGAGAAAGTCGACCAGTTCCAGCACCTGCTCGAGCGACGGCTGCATCGGCGTCTGGGCGGCGATCTCGTCGCGAATCCGCGCGGGGCTCGCCCCCCAGCGCGCCAGACACTCGAACTCGAGCCAGCCGATCCGGTAGAAGCGATTGGTCACCGGGTCCTGGATCGACCATTGGGGCTCGCCATGGCGATCACGACCCGCATCCACCAGCACCAGGTCCTCGCGCAGCGGCGGCGGCGGACGATCCGCCCGTTCATCGACGCCGGCGGTGTGATGCGCCATCGTCGCGCTAAAGGGGCTGGCGTTGGCTTCCGTGGGTGAGGCAGCCGCGCCGTGGGAAGCCCCCGGGCCATGGCTTGCGGGTGTCGCTGAGGCCATGGCTACCACCCCGTCCAGGCGCGCAGGGCCGACAGCGGCCGGCGCAGCAGGTAGTAGCCGAGACTGACCTCTTCGCCGTAGACCTTGGCGGTGCCGTGCAGCCCCAGGCGTACTTGGTTCGCTGTCGAGTCGGTCTGGGTATCGGTCCCCTGGTCGAGGCTCTGTCCGGCGCTGTCTTTCACCTCGGTCGGCGCAAGCTCGGCCAGCAGGCGATAGGCGGCGACGCCATCTGCGTCGGTCGAGGCTTCGTAGCTGGTCTGGGTGAGGCGCGCGCCGATCGGTTCCAGCGGCCGGGCGCTGAGGAACACCTTGACCTCGGCCCCCGGTGCCAGGGTGATGGCGTCGGCGGCGGCCAGCTGGATCTCCACCGCCGGCTGATCGGGGTCGGCCAGGCGCAGGATGCGCTCGCCGGTGGCGACGGGGCGTCCTTCCCAGTCGTCGGGGTCGCTGTAGACCGCGACTCCCGCCGTCGGAGCCGTCACCAGGGTGCGTTCGAGCCTGGCCTCCAGTGCCTCCAGTTCGGCCTGGCGCTGTGCCTGCTGGCGCCTCAGGCGGCTTATGTCGGCGAGCCGCGAGCGGTCGTCGAAGGCCAGGTTGCCGGCGGCGTCGAGCTCGGCGCTGGCCACCTCGAGCTGACGCCTGAGTACCTCGGCGCGGCCTTCGAGTTCGCTACGATCCAGGCGAAACAGGGGGGTGCCGGCCTCGACGCGTGAGTTGGGTTCCACCAGCATCTCGGCCACCACACCGTCCAGCGGGCTGGTGATGGCGGCGCTGTCCAGCGACACGATCTCGGCCGGGGCCAGGGCCGACTGGCGCACCGGCAGGAACATCGCGGCGATCACCGCGACCAGCAACAGCCAGCCGAGCCGACGACGCGGTAGCTGCCAGGAGCGGCGGCGGGGCGCCAGGGCCTGCCAGCAGTAGCGCCAGGTGGCGGCCAGGCCACCGAGCTGCTGGCGCAGCGCCTGGGGCGGTGGCTGCTCAAGCAGAAACAGCGCCCAGGCATGGTCGGTGGACGACTTTCGGTCGACGTCGGCGCCGCCGGGACCCAGCGGCACCAGCCACAGCACCTCTGGCCACCACTGGGCCCAGCCCTCGGCCAGGTCCTCGGGGAGTTCCAGTTGATCGCGCAGCAGCAGCCTGGGGCCATCGATGTCGTGTTGATCGAGCAGCCAGGCGCTGAGCCTTTCCACCCAGTTGACGAAGGGGGTGCGCTCGGTGGGCGTGGCCAGCCCCGAGACACAGCGAAGCCTGACCGCGCCCCGGGCACGGCCTTCCAGCACCAGGGCCTGACGAAAGCGCAGCAGCGGATAGGGGTCGTTGGCGATGGAGAAGGCCAGGGTGGTGCGTGAGTCGGCGTCCAGCGCGCGATCTCGCAGGGCCAGGCTCAACGACGCCAGCGACACCGGGCGTGGGTGTTCGCTGGCGCTCATGGCGTGCCTTCGTCGCTGTCCTCTGTGGTGGGCGATTCGGCCACCAGGGTGGCACGCCCGGTCATGCCCGGCATCAGCTCGTCGTGGGCCTGGTCGAGGCGTGCCTCGAGCTCGACGGTCTGGGCTACCGCATCGATGCGGGCACTCACCGCGCTGAGCGTGGCGGCGTAGCGCTTGCCGGTCTCGCTGACATCAAGACTGAGCGCCTGGCCTTCACCGAGTTCGGCCAGGTGCGCCGAGGGGGCATTGAGCCGGACCTTGAGAGGGCCATCACCGACCAGATCGACGATCGGCGTACCGGCGGCCATGGTCTGGAACGGCTTGACGTGAACCGCGGCGATGCGCCCGGCGAAGGGCGCCTTCAAGGTACAGCGATCGCGCTGGACGGCGGCTAGGTTCAAGGCGCTCTGGGCCTTGTCGACCTCCGCCCGGGCCAGCGCCACCTCGAGATCGCCCACCGCGTCCAGGCGGCGCAGGCGGTCCTTGGCCTGGCTGTTGAGCCGGGCCACGCCGAGTTCGGTATTGGCCACGTTGACCCGGGCCTGCTCGATTCGGCAGTCGAAGCGGGCCAGCACATCGCCCTCGGCCACCGTAGCACCCAGCGACACGGCCAGCTCGTCCAGGGTACCTTCCATGCGGCTCGACAGGGTCGCCTCCTGCTGCGGAGCCAGCAGGGCGCGCATGGTTAGCTCGCCCCGGTTCTCCTGTATCGGCTGCTGGATCGATTGCTGGGCCGATGCCAGCGCCGAAAGCCCGAGCAGGGGCAGTGCGAAACCGAGGAGCATTCCGGCCGAGCGCGGACGAAGACGACTAGACGGCATCGGTTCCCCCCTTATCGGCGCCCGTCCCAGGCTGCGGGCGACGCGGCTCCAGGGTGGGCCCGCCGGCTGGCGCCGGTGGCTGGCCCGGGTGAGGCGCAATGATGCCCTGGCGCTCGTGGGTGGTCATGATCCGCTCGATCTCGCCGGCCAGGGTCTGTACATCGTGCTGGGCGACGGTCTCGGGCAGCACGTCCAGGCCAACCGAGTTGAACAACCGGCCCCAGGCGGCCTGGGCGCGGGAGTAGGCCGCCTCGCGCTGGTACTGGGACAGCAGATAGCGGCTCTCGGCGCGAATCACCTCAAGCTCCGAGCCGATGGAAGAGGAGGCCGCGGCCTTGGCGTAGGCCAGCAGGTCCTCGTCCACCTCGAGGCTCTCGTCGCTGTACTCGAGCTCTTCGCGGGCCAGGTGGTAGCGCAGGGCGCCCACCCGAACCTGGGTCAGTACCGCCATGGACAGCGCGGTACGGCGCAGGTCGTCGGCGTCACCCTGGGTGTCCTGGGCTTCGTTCAGATCGGGATAGGACAACAGCTTCAACAGGTTCAGGGACACATTGACGCCGGTCTCGGTCCAGTCGTTGTTGTACAGGTAGTCGTTGGAGTCGTACTCGATGCCCGCGCTGACCGTGACGTTGGGCCACAGCCTGAGCTTGGCGGCTTCCAGGTCGTTCTGGTTGACCCGCTTGCGGTACCACTCCTCCATGATCTCCGGGCGGTGCTGCAGCGCCAGCTGTTCCAGGCGCTCGATATCGCTGACGTCCGGGGGAAGATCCGGTTCCGGTTCGTCGGCCAGGATCAGGCGGGTACCGGGGGGCAGCGACATCAGTGCGGCCAGTTCGGTCTTGGCCAGCTCCAGATCCTGGCGGCGCGCGGTCAGCAGGGTGGTGGAGTCGAGCAGGGCGCGCTGGTAGGCCAGCACCTCCTGGCGTGGCAGCAGTCCCTGGCGCTGGGCCTCACGGGCGGCGTCCAGCGCTACCTCGGTGCGCGCCAGCAGCACATTGAGACGAGGAATCAGGCGTTGGGCGGCCAGCGCCCGCCAGTAGGCGTTGCGTACGTCGCGCAGCACGTTCTGGGCGACCTTGCGCCGACGTTCCTCGGCCATCAGCATCTGGTCGGCCTTCTGCTGGTTCTCGTAGTAGGCCAGGCCGAAGTCGAGCAGGCTCCAGGACAGGCCAAGGCCCGCGGTGGAACGGTAGCGCTGCTCCGAGGTGGAGGGACGCAGGCTTTCCTCGCCGTCCTCGATACCGATGGAGGTGCCGCCGGAGTCGTTGCTGCGATCGCTGTAGCCGGCCTCGGCGACGATGCGTGGCAGCAGTTCATGGCGCGAGACGTCACGCAGGTTCGAGGCCAGGGCGCTTTCCATCAGCTTCAGGCGATAGTCGAGGTTGTACTTGAGTGCCCGGGCGGCGGCCTCGTAGAAGGTGACCGGCTGATTGAGCGGCTCCTGCAGGCGATACATCTGGGCCTGGTCGCTGATCGCCCGCTGACGGATCTCGGTGGCGTCGAAGGGCTGGGGCTCGAGGCTGGAGCAGGCACTCAGGGTCAGGCCGGCGGTGACCGCCAGCGTGGTGAGCGGTAGTCGATGCATGCGGTGTCCTTGTCGTTCGAATCTCACAGGTCGTGCTCCCCTCGCAGCGGCGCGGTGGAGCCGGCCATGGCCGTCAGTTGTGCGCGAAAGCCTGCAGCGACTCTGGGAGAGGCGCCGGAGGTCTCATCTGGCCCGCGCCAGCCGTCCTGGGCCAGCGCTGCTGGCGCGAGGCGATCGTCCTGGTCACCATCGGCGATCCATTCGGCCCCCGGCGGCAGCTCAGGCCGGCCGTCATCTGTCGCATCGCGATTCGGCGCCTCGGCCGAGCCAGGTTGAGCGTCGCCCGGCGTCGAGCTTCGCGTCGGAATCGTCGGTTCGCCATCGGCACCAGTGGCGTTGTTCAGCAATTGTTCGCGGGTGGGAGCGTAGAGGGAGGGATCGGCCAGCAGGCCATCCGCCGTCAGGTCGGTGCGGCCGTGGCGGCCCAGCATCAGCAATTGATCCTGCTCGGCGTACAGGCGACTCAAGGCTACGCCGCGTAGCACGTACTGGCCTGGCACCTCACCCAGGCCGTTGGCCAGCGACGGGATCTGCGTCTCCAGCGGCCGGACCAGCCAGGGCTGGGCGCCGTGGGACAGGCGCAGGTAGTCGAAGACCTGGCGGCTGTTGCGCTCGACCTCCGGGGTGACATAGACCACCGGGTCGATATCGCCGAGGGTGGCGCGCGACTGGCGCCCATCGTCCGGGCGCAGGAAGTGGGGGCCGGCGCCATCCCTGATCGGAATATAGGGTGCGGCGATATCCAGGGTCAGGGTCAGGGTGGCGGTGTCGCTGGCGCCGGCCTGGTCGGTCAGGGTTTAGACGAAGACCTCCTGCAACAGCGGACCCAGGCCGCTGGCGCGCAGTACCTCGCTGTTGGTGCGGTCGATAAAGTAGCGGTAGCTGCCGTCCGCCTCGATGATCAGGATGCCGTAGCGGCCCGCCAGGCGCTCGCCGGGCGCCGCGCTGACGCCATCCTGTGCCACCAGGGTGACCCTCTGGGTTTCGCCGTAGCGCTCGGCGTCGACGTCGGTGTCGTTGGGCAGCACGTTGCCGGTGGCGTCGGGACGGCTCGCGCCTCCGCCGATGTCCACGGCGTCGCCGCTGTCGTCGCGGGCCGTCGGTGTATCGTTGCGCCCATCGATGGTGATCGTCAGGCTGGCACTGGCGGGACCGCCCCAGCGGTCCTCCAGCGCATAGGTGAAGACGTCGACCAGGGTCTGGCCGCTTTGACGCAACGCCTGGACCTCCGGGTTGTCGTCATCGACCTGGTAGCGGTAGCTGCCGTCGGCCTCCATCACCAGGCTGCCGTAGCGGCCCTTGAGTGCCTTGCCGAGGGTGCCTTCGGTGCCGGCACTTGGGTCATCGCCGGTGCGAACGCCGGTCACCGTCAGGTTGGGGCCGAGCAGGTTGACGCCGAGGCTGATGTCGCCATCGACGTCGCTGTCGTTGTCGAGCACGTTACCCACGGCGTCCGCCCCGGGCGTGGCGTTGTCCCGGCCTCCGGCCTCCACCGCCAGGCCATCGTCGGCGCCGGGCGCCGGCGCCTGGTTCTGGCCGCGCACGAACACCGTCAGTTCGGCCAGGTCCACCAGTCCCGCCAGATCACGGGCCTCGTAGGTGAAGACGTCGCGGCGGAACTCCAGCGGGCCAAGCCCGAGGATCTCGGCGTTGGTCTGGTCGACCGCGTAGGTGTAGCTGCCGTCGGTGGCAAGCGTCAGGGTGCCGTACTGGCCTGTCAGGGTTATCGTGCCGGCGCTGGGGGTGGACAGGGCCCCGCCTGCGGCCTCGGTGCCGGGGCGGGCGCCACTCACGGCCAGTTGGTCACCGGCGTCGATATCACTGTCGTTGTCGAGCACATTGCCGCTGGGATCACGGCCGGTGCCCTGATCGCTGTCGGCCACCGCCAGGGCGACGTTGTCGGCGGCCACCGGGGCATCGTCGCGTCCCTCGATGGTCACGGTCAGACGCGCCGTGGTGCTGGCACCCAGGGGATCGACGCTGCGGTAGACGAAGACCTCGGTGAGGGTGTCGTTGGCGGTTCTTAGGGCCTCCACCGTCGGATTGCTGTTATCGACCACGTAGGAAAAGCTGCCGTCGGCGTTCAGGGTCAGGGTGCCGTAGCGTCCGGCCAGCGGCTGGCCGGCGGCCACCGTGGTGGTGTTGAAGCGGACCTGATCGACACTCAGTGCCTGTCCATCCACGTCGTCGTCGTTGGTCAGGACATTGCCACTGGGGTCGTCACCTGGGGTGGCGTTGGCGGTACCCCCGGCTTCCACCGCGATGGCCTGGTCGGCCACCGGACTTGGCGGATCGTTGGCGCCGGTGACGGTGACGACCAGCTCGGCCAGGTCCGGATTGCCGGCGGTGTCGATCAGCCTATAGGTGAAGGTCTCGCTCAGGGTGGCGCCTGCCGCCAGGGCCTGTACGGCGGCGTTGTCGCCGTCGACCACGTAGCGGTAACTGCCGTCGGCGTTTACCGTGAGGCGCCCGTACTGACCATCAACGCTGGCGCTGACGCCACCGAGGCTGGTCATGGCGCCGCCGGCCGTCTCGCTGCCGGGGCGAATGGCGCCGACGGCGAGTGCACCCTGGTCGATGGTATCCACGTCGGCGTCGACGTCATCGCCGTCGTCATCAGCGATCAGATTGCCGGTGCCGTCCACCGCCGGCGTGGCGCCGTCGGTGGACGGTGCCTGGGCGCTGGTGGTGTTGTTGGTGGCGACGGGGTTGTCCTGGGCGCCTTCGATGGTGATGGTCAGCACCGCGATATCATCGAGTCCCTCGGCGTCGGTCACCAGGTAGCTGAAGGTCTCGCTCAGGGTATCGCCCACCGCCAGGGCTTCGACGGCCTCGTCGCTGTTATCGATGACGTAGTTATAGCTGCCATCCGGATTGATGGTCAGGGTGCCGTAGCTGCCGATCACGTCGGTGGCGCCGGTGACCTCATCGAAACTGCCGAGGAGCTCATCGCCAGTGCGGATACCGGTGACCGCCTTGGTCTCGCCGTTGAGGTCGACGTCGGTATCGTTGGTCAGCACATTGCCGGTGGCGTCCAGGCCGGCGGTGGCATTGCCGATACCGCCCGCCTCGATGGCCACGCCGCTGTCGTCGACGCCCACCGGGGCGTCGTTGGCGCCTTCGATGGTGATGGTGATGGTGGCCTGGGAGGTGGCACCCGCGCGATCGCCGATTTCATAGACGAAGGTCTCGTCTAGCGTATTGCCGCTCAGCCTCAGCGCCTCGACGGCGGCGTTGTCGTTGTCGAGCTGGTACTCCGCCGAGCCGCTCGAGGAGATCACCAGGGTGCCGTAGCTGCCCTGGATACGGGTGGGCGAGGCGGGGTCGCTGTTGACCGCCTGCAGTGAGCCCGCGGTGGTGCCCGCCCGGACTACCGTCAGCACGTCGGGGTCGGCGTCACCTTTGTCGGGGTCTTTGTCGTTGCCGAAGACCAGACCGTTGGGGTCGATGCCGCCGATATTGAAGCGCCCCCCGGCCTCCACGGCGGTGGCGCTGTCGTCGATGGCGACAGGGTCGTCGTTGACCGCGATGACCTCGATGGCCAGTGTATCGCGGTCGGTCAGGGCGTCGTCGATCTTCTCGCCGGGGATGCCGTTGCCGTTGTCCGGGTGATCGCCGAAGTTGCCGTTGTCGCTGGTGACGATGGTGAGGGTATCGTCACCGTTGAAGTTGGCGACGCCGGTATAGGTCAGGGTGGCGAGGGCAGCGTTGATCTCGTCGACGCTGCCGGTGAGGACCAACTCGCTGGTGCCGTTGCCTGAGACAGTGGCGCCACCGTCCCCGGAGGCGCTCAGGGTCCCGTTGTTGACGCTCAGGGTGGTGGTCAGGTCCTGGGCGGCGGGGGCGCTTGGGGCGCCGGGCGTCAGGGCGTCGGGGTCGGCGATCGAGATGCCGGTGATGGTAATGTCGGTGTCTTCGTCACCGGAGACCGGCGAGGCCGGCAAGGTGTGGACCGGGGCGTCGTTGAGTTCGACATAGCCGATATCGGCGTCGAAGGTGGTGTCGCCGTCTACGGCGCCGGTGATCAACGATAGGCTGCCGTCGTCGGAGGGTCCGCTGTCGATACGCGCCTTCAGCTCGCCGGCATCGGCGTCGGTGAGGCTTTCGCTGGCCGAGATGCGATAGCTGCCCTTGGGCAGCACGCCGAAGGAGTAGTTGCCGTTTGGGTCGGTGACGGTGGTGTAGCTGACGTCGTCGGCGTTACCGAAGGTATCATCGCTGCCTGCCCAGGTCAGGGTCACACTGACGCCGGCCAGGCCATCGCCATCGGGTGCGGTGCTGGCGTCGGCGCTGAGGGTGTCATTCCACAGGGTGCCTTCGATCAGCCCGAGACTCGCCCCGGCGGTGAGCACATAGTCGTTGAGCCCGCCGCTGCCGTCGGTATCGGTACGCTCGCCCGATGGCGTGCCGTCGTCGCCGACATCACTGCCAGCAAAGCCATCGAAGCTGCCGTCGTCGGGCAGGCTGGACCAGGCAAGACGGGCCTCGGCATCATCGGCCGCCACCGGCGCGTTGTTGGGTACCTCGACGCTATAGGACACGCTGACCTCGCTGCCCGGGTCGAGTTGCGCAAAGGTGAGCTCGATTCCACTGGCGGTGGCGCTGGCCGTGACTCCGGCGGGCAGGCCGGCGGGGGTGTAGCTCTGGCCATCGATGACCACACTGTCGATGACATAACCGCTGCCCGAGGGAGGAAAGGCGTCGGTCAGCACCACTTCGTAGGCGGGCATGCCACCGTTCTGGGTAAAGGCAACGGTGACGCTGGCGGTACCGATGGTGTCATCCGGAGCGGGATCGAAGTCCACCACCGTCTTGGTCATATCGGTAAAGGACGGCTCGACGATTCGCTCGTAGATTTCCTCGCTCTGGAAACTGGTGCCGTCGCGGCTTTCGGTCACGACCATGCCAAGCTCTGTCCCTGCCTGGTTGGTCGAGACGTTGTCGACCCGCACATTGAACTCGAGCGAAATGCCTTCCTTGTCGAGGTCGTTGTTGGTGTTGGTGATAGTGCCCAGGTCGATGGTCAGGGTGCGTCCATCGCCGCTGATGGTGTAGCGGGCAGGGTCGAGCACACCCTCCGGTCTGCCGCTCAGGTCGCTCTGGATGTACCCGGCCTCGGGGGACTGGCCATTGCCCTCGACGGAACCGGCGCCGGTGTTAAGGTTGCTTGTCAGACCGTCATCGTTGGCGATGAAGGCCATCCTGATCTGGTTGGCCGTCTCCGGGAGAATGGTGAGACCTTCATCGACCTGAATCGTCAGTTGATAGTTGTCCGTAGTGCCTTCGGGCAGCAGCGCCACCACCCTGTAGCGGATGATTTCACCCACCGCGACGTCTTCGCGGGTGTCGCCGGTCGGGTCTGCAGCTGCGGTGCTGTCCAGCCCGCCGACGCGGGACACCTGCAGTGTCTGAGCGATCGGGATCGCCTGGATATCGATCTGCCGATAGTCGTTGAGGGAGCCATCCCCCAGTTCCCCGTTGGCCCCTGTACGTTCGGAATCGTTGCTGGAGCTGGTGTCATCGAGACTGGTCCAGTCGACCCGGGCCTCGGAGGTGAGGTTCGCCAGATCCGCGGCAGTGGCGCCCACGGTGCCACCGATGGTCAGGGTGATGGAATGGCCGGTACGCAGGTCGAGATCGAATCCACTCTTGAGGCTGAGTAGATAGCCGTCGGTGTCGTTGCCGGTGATCTCGAAGTCACCCACGGCGGGCCCGTTGGCATCGCTGAAACTCACCGCCTCAAGGCTGACGCCGTCGAGTTCAGCAGGTAGCTGGACAGACAGCCCCAGGTCGAAGGCGTCGACCCCCGAGGTGTTCGAAAAGGTGACGGCGTACTCGATGGCGTCACCAGAGTCGACTCCGAGACCCGGGTCGGAGGGAGTGGTCAGCGCCTGTTCGATGCTGACCGTGGGTTCCACCAGGGTGGTGGTCGGACCCGTACCGGGCTGACTGACGTCGCGATCCACGGCGGTGGCGCCGTTGATCTCGTCGCCGTCGACGTCCTGATAGGTCAGGCCCGCCTTGTGTTCGTGTTCGGTGCCTTGCTGGTTGTTGAGGGTGTTGGTGGCGATCAGGCGGACGCGCAGAACAAAGGTATTGTTGCCGGTGTCGTTGTCGCCGGTGGCGCCGGCCGGTCGCACCGTGGTGACCAGGCTGTGGGGGTAGTTCTCGCCGGTGGTGGTGTCGCCCTCGCTCATGTCGAGGCTCTGCTCCACCGCGATGACCGTGGGGGTGATGGTGAAGGCGACCGCACTGCCGACCAGGCTGGGGTCCTGCTCCGGGTTGGACAGGGCATCGTTACCGAGCTCGAAGCCGGCCATGGCCTGGATGACCAGGTCCGGGCTGCCGTTGGTCTGGGAGGTGTCAGCCAGCTCACTGAGCTGGCCGGTAAAGGTGACGTCGATACTTGGCTGGTCGCTGGTCAGGCTGGCGAAGGGCAATGCCGCCACCACCAGGGTGTCGCCGGCCTGGGCGCCATAGGCCGAGGCCAGCACGGTGATCGGGTCGCCATTGGCGTCCTTTGCCAGTGGGTGCACCGCCTCGCCGTTGGCGTCGAAGGTCACCTGGTAGAGGTCGAGTTGCCCTCCCAGGTAGCTTGCCGAGGTGATGATGACGCCATCGTCGACCTCGGCGCCGGCGCCGTCCTTGCCGGTAGCGGGCACGATCAACTGGACAAAGGGGGCGTAGCCCTCCTGGGCGGTGGAAGCATTGGACACGCTGACGGTGAACTGAAATTCCTCACCCAGCGGCACCTCTGTGGCGGATTCGCCGAGCGACGCCGTCGGCTCGGCGTCGGCCAGCAGGCCATCCAAGGGTGCGAGGGCGGCGAGTGCCACGCCACGGTCGTCAGCCAGTTGCCCCTGTTGACGCTCCAGCTCCCAGTCGCCGCCCAGGCCACTGTGGCCGGTATCATCGGTGGAGGCGCCCACGTCCATGCCGGTGGCGCTGGCGAGACCTTCCACCAGTTCGAGCCCAGCGTCGGTGGCGCCGATGCGACAGCCGTAGAGCAGCAGGTCGGCGTCGGCCGTCAGTGCCTCGCGCCACTGGCCGAGGCTCGCCGTCAGGCTCGTGAGAGTGTCGTTGCCGACCAGGGTATCGCCGAGCTGAAACTGTCCTGAGGCGCCGTGGCTGAAGATCTCCACGCTCTCGACCTGGTCCATGCCGGCCAGGGCCGCGGTGATGGCCTCGATACCGTTCTCGTCGGCGTCCACCTCGAGCAGTTCGGCGTCGTCGGCCAGCCCCTCGCGGATCGTCTGGCGCTGGGCGTCGGAGAGGCGGGCGTCCACCACCACCAGGTGGCGAGCGGGAGCCCCGGCGCCAGCGGGGCTGTCAGCCTGGGTGGCCGGTGCCTGGCCGTCGCCGTCTGTCGGCTGGTGCTGGTTGGGTTTCCCACCGTCGCCATCGCTGGCGGGGTCGGGGGTGGCCGCCATGGCGCCATCGAACAGCAGGCGTGGCTCCAGCGCGATCAGCCGTGAACGAGTTCCCTTCATACCGACTCCTGCCTTTCCTTGTTGTCACTGTATCGATGGCAGATGACGCTTTTAATGCCATATCTGCACAATACCCTAAACATAGACGTTGATTCTCATTCTGTGCCGAAAAAGTGGAGGAGTGGCTACGCGGATCAGGACGGTAGTGACAAGGCTATGGTAGGCGGCTGGCGCCAAGGCCCCAGCCCTTCACTCGAGGGCTGGCAGGGCCCTTTTTTGGGGGAGGGCGAACGCCAGGAATGCGCGCTGAAGCAAATAACGTGAGGGTTAACGCTGAAAACGATGTGGAACCACTGACGATTCAGGAGAGGAATGCCGGTGGGGGCGAGCCGAGCAGGCGCGTGAGGAAAAGAGGAAAAAGCGCCCTGTGCCGGCGGTCGATCGACATTGGCCGGCACAGGGAAAGGCGGGAAGGTCACATCGACATGGGCGTCGATGTCGGTGCGGATGGCGAAGCGACGTTACACCCGACGTGGTTGTCCAAAGGGGCGCCAGGCGCGACGTACCGGTTGTACCCCCGGGAAGTGGTGTTCGACCTGACGCAGGCATAGCGTCAGCACGATGGTCAGCAGCAGATAGACGGCGGCGATCAGCAGCAGTGGTTCGTAGGTCAGGAAGGTCTCGTCGCGAATGATGTTGGCCGCCTGGAGCAGATCCATCATGGCGATGGTCGAGACCAGCGGGATCGACTTCAGCAGCAGGATCATCTCGCCGGTGAGGGTGGGCAGACACAACTGTACCGCGCGGGGTAGCCACAGACGCCAGAATACCTGGAACGGGTTGAGGCCGAAGGCCCGCCCGGCCTCGCGCTCGCCTGGCGGTACGCTGAGCAGGGCGCCGCGCAGGATCTCGCCGCTGTAGGCGCCGACCGAGAGGGTGAAGGTAAGGGTGGCGTAGAAGAACGGGTCGCGCAGCAAGCCCCAGAAGATGCTGTCCTGGATGCCGGGGATGCCTTCCAGCAGTCGACCCACCCCGTAGTAGAAGAAGAAAAGCTGCACCAGCAATGGGGTGCCGCGAATGACCGAGGTCACCGCCGTGGCCGTCCAGGCCAGCGGTCGGGGGCCCCTGATGCGTGCCATGGCCATACCGACGGCCAGGGTGAGGCCGGCGATGGCCGATACCAGCAGCAGCCACAGGGTATTGATCAGGCCTTCGATGAGGTATTCCTGATAGAAAGGGTCGCTCAACCAGCTGAAGTCCATGTCAGGTCTCCCGGGGCTGGAGGTGAGAGTGGGGCTGGCCGCGTTTGACATGCCGTGAACGACCAAAGGGCGCAATGAAATGACACCAGCGCATATCAGGTCTCCCGGGGCTGGAGGTGAGAGTGGGGCTGGCCGCGTTTGACATGCCGTGAACGACCAAAGGGCGCAATGAAATGACACCAGCGCATATCAGGTCTCCCGGGGCTGGAGGTGAGAGTGGGGCTGGCCGCGTTTGACACGCCGTGAACGACCAAAGGGCGCAATGAAATGACACCAGCGCATATCAGGTTTCCTGGCTCTGGGGCTGTCCACGCCTGACCCGGCGCTCGATCAGCGCGAAGACCAGGTTGGACGACAGCGTCATCATCAGATAGAGCACACCGGCGGCGGCGTAGAACAGAAAATGCGCACGGGTGCTGGCGGCGGCCTGTTGGATGGTGAAGAACAGTTCGCTGTAGCCGATCACGCTGATCAGGGCGGTGTCCTTGATCAGGATCAGCCAGAGGTTCGACATCCCTGGCAGGGCGTTGGGCAGCATCGCCGGCAGGGTGATGTGGAGAAAGCGTGCCCAGGGGGAAAAGCCGAAGGCGTCGGCGGCCTCGAGCTGGCCCTTGGGGATGGCGGAGATGGCGCCGCGGAACACCTCTGTCATGTAGGCGCCCTGGACGAAGGCCAGCACCCCCACGGCGGTGACGAAGCCGTTGATGGCGACCTGCCCGGGCAGGCCCAGGGCGTTGGTCACAGCGGTCAGGGCCTGGGAGCCGGCGTAGTAAAGCAGGATGATCAGCAGAAGCTCCGGCACCGCACGCACGCCGGTGGAATAAGCGCCGCCGATTCCGCGCAGCCAAGCGTGTCGAGACAGCCGGCAGGCGGCACCGACAAAGCCAAGAAGCACGCCGATGGCGTAGGCCAGGCAGGCGATCTGCAGGGTGGTGAGGGCGCCGTCGAGGATCGGTCCGGCCCAGTCGGCCAGCCCCTCCTGAGAAGCGTTGTTCATGGGGCATTCTCGTCGTGGGTGAAAGTCGCGATGGCAGGGGGCCTGGTGCGCATCCGGCGGCTGTTGCCGGCGTTCGCCCAGGCCCCGGCCTCAGGCAGAAGCGTCGTTCACACGAGCGCAGACACTTTTCGTACAGGCCCTAGCCCACGCAGACGTCGGTGCCGAAGTAGCGCTCGGACAGCTCGCTGCAGATGCCCTGCTGATTGACCGCCTCGATGGCGGCGTTGACGTCCTCGGTCAGGGCGTCGTCCTCCTGGCGCAGGCCGATGCCGACGCCTTCACCGTAGGCCTCGTGGTGCGGCGCCGTGGCCTTGATCTCGAAGTCGGCGGCTTCATCGCGTTCGACCAGCTCGATCATGGCGATCTCGTCGGCCAGGATCAGGTCCAGGCGGCCGGAGAGCAGGTCGCGATTGACCTGTTCGGCCTGGTCGTACAGACGGATGTCGACGCCGCTGTCACGCAGGGCGCGACGGGCGTAGGTGGCGTTGGTGGTGGCGCTCTGCACCCCCAGCACCTTGCCGTCCAGGCCCTCGGGCGGCTCGATGTCCAGTGAGCGAGCGGCGACGTAGGCACCGGGGGTGAAGTAGTAGGGCGAGCTGAAGTCGATGACCCGCAGGCGCTTCTCGGTGATCGACATGGAGTTCATGATCATGTCGATGCGTCCGGCCTTGAGCGAGGGGATGATACCGCTCCAGCCGGTCGGGGTGATCTCGCACTGACGGCCCATCTGGTCGCAGATGGCCGATGCCAGTTCCACCTCGAAACCGGTCCAGTCACCGTCGGAGGAGGTGTAGGTGAAGGGCGGATAGGGTTCGGCGGAGATGCCGATCTTGAGGGGCTCGCCAGCGTCCTGGTTGGCTGCCTGGTCGGTGGCATGGGCGCTACCGATGGTGGCGGCAGCGAGGGTCGTGGCGAGCGCGACGCCCAGGGCAAGGCGACGAGCGAGGTCGGCTGACGGGCGCAGGGAATGGGATACGGTCATGGGAACTCCTGGTTGTTGTGTGACGGGTACTCAGGCTGCGGGGGCGATGAAGCGCCGGCAGCGTTCGTTGTCGCTGTGTTCGAAGATGCGCTCGGGGGGGCCGGCTTCGCCGACGACGCCGCGGTCGAGGAACACGATCTGGTCGGATACCTCCCGGGCGAAGGCCATCTCGTGGGTCACCATCAGCATGGTGCGCCCCTCGTCGGCCAGGCCGCGGATGACCCCCAGCACCTCGTTGACCCTTTCCGGGTCCAGCGCCGAGGTAGGCTCATCGAACAGCAGGATCTCGGGCTCCATGGCCAGCGCTCGGGCGATGGCCACACGCTGCTGCTGGCCACCGGAGAGAAACGCCGGGTAGGCGTCGGCGCGCTCGGCCATGCCGACGCGCTCCAGATAGTGGGCGGCCAGGGCGTTGGCCTTCCTGCGTGAGATTCCCTTGACCCGCACCGGGGCCTCGCTGACGTTGCCGAGCACGGTCAGGTGCGGCCAGAGGTTGAACTGCTGGAATACCATGGAGACCTTGCCGCGCAGGCGTTGCAGCTGATGGCGACTGAGCGGCATGTCGGTATGACTGCTGCGGGGACCCTGCTCGGTGAAGCGGATGCGTTCATCGGCGATGGACAGGCTGCCCTGCTGGGGCCGCTCCAGCAGGTTCATGCAGCGCAGCAGGGTGCTCTTGCCGGAGCCACTGGCGCCGATGATGGTGGTCACGGTGCCTTCGGCGACGCTCAGGGAGACGTCGCGCAGCACGCTGGTGTCCCCGTAGCGCTTGACGAGGTGACGAGCCTCGACCACGGGGGAGGTCGGGCTCAAGTCGTCGCTGGTGGTGACGGATGGTGGCATAGGCGACTCAGGGGCTGGTGACAAGACAGGCATCGGCAAATTCACGAAGTCGTGTTGCGGCGCGACTCAGGCGCTCCGGGGGCTGGGTCAGGCTCAGCCTCACAAAGCCAGCCGCCGAGGGGCCGAAGGCCTCGCCGGACAGCACCGAGATGCCGCATTCGTCGAGCAGGCCATCGGCGAACTCGGCCGATGACAGACCAGTGGCGCGGATGTCGACCATCACGAACATGCCGGCGTCCGGGCAGATCGCCTTGACCGAGTCGGCGCCATCGAGGGCGCGGCAGACGCTGTCGCGGCGCTCGCGGTAGGCGGCGTGCATGGTGGCAAGCTCGGGGAGGTCGCTGTCGAGCGCGGTGATCGCCGCGTCCTGGATAAAGTCCGGGCAGCCGTACAGCATGCACAGCGCCAGATTGTCCAGGTGCTCGATCAGCGCCTCGGGCGCGACCACCCAGCCCAGCCGCCAGCCGGTCATGGCGTGGGACTTGGACAGGCTCGAGATCACCACGCTGCGATTGGCCATGTCGGGCAGCGCCAGCGGGCTGTGGTGCTCGCCCTCGAAGATCAGCTCGGCGTAGACCTCGTCGGAGATCAGCCAGAGGTCATGGCGGTGACACAGCTCGGCGATCTGCTCCCACTGCTGCCGTGTCATCGACTGTCCGGTGGGGTTGTGGGGGCTGTTGAGCAGGATCGCCCGGGTGTTGTCGTTGATCGCGGCGGCGATATCGGCCACGTCGAGTCGGAAGCCGGCCTCTGGCCGCAGCGGCACTCGGGCCAGTCGTGCACCGGTCGACTGGATCACCGCCTCGTAGGTGACGTAGCTCGGCTCCGGCACGATCACCTCGTCACCAGGGTCGAGCAGGCACTGGGCGGTGGCGTAGAGCCCGCACTGGGCGCCGGCCATCACGATCAGTCGCTCGGGGGACACCTCGACACCCTGATGGCGACGATAGTGGCGGCTGATGGCTTCGCGCAGCTCACCCTTGCCCTGGACGTCGGCATAGTGGGTCGCGCCGCGGTCGAGGCTTTGCTTGGCCGCCTCGATGATCGGGGCGGGGGTGGTGAAGTCGGGATCGCCCACCGACAGTACGGTGATGTCTTCACCGCTGGCCTGGCGCTTCAGCGCACGCACATGGATGTCCCAGGCGGCGGCGCCTTCGCCGGCGATGCGTTGGGTCAGGGCGGAGACTTTCATGGTGAAGGGTCCTTGTTGTCGGAAGCGGCGGGAGCGTCGATGCCGAGGCGGCGCAGTTCCGCCCGCCAGGCAAGCTCGGTGCCCTGGGGGCTCGCGGCCCAGTCGTCGTACTGGCGGGCGACCTTTTCGCAAAGCTCAGGACTGGCGCTGACCAGCGCCGCCCCGGTGGCCTGGGCCGCGAGCTGGGCCTGGCAGGAGCGCTCCAGGTCGCGCATGCGCAGAAAGGCGTCGCCGACGCTTTTGCCGACCACCAGCAGGCCATGCTGGCGCAGGATCATGCTCATGTGCTCGCCGAGGTCACGTACCAGCCGTTCGCGCTCGTCCAGGTCGAGGGCGATGCCCTCGTAGTCGTGATAGCCGATGCGCCGATAGAACTGCATCGCCCACTGGTTCAGCGGCGCGAGGCCCTGCTCGAGGCAGGACACGGCGACCCCGGCGACGCTGTGGGAGTGCAGTACACAGTGGGCGTCGGGTCGCGCCGCGTGGATGGCGCTGTGGATGGTGAAGCCGGCCGGGTTGATGCCGAGGCCGGTGGGATCGTCGAGCACCTGGCCGTGCTCGTCGACAGTCACCAGAGAGTCGGCGGTGATCTCCTCGAAGCGCAGACCGAAGGCATTGAGCAGGAAGCGCCCCGGGGCGACTCGTGCCGAGATATGGGTCGAGATGCCGTCATCCATGCCATCCATGGCCATCAGCCGGTAGGCGGCGGCCAGGTCGCGGCGGATGTGCTGCTGGCGGCTGTCTTCGCTCACAGGCTCGCCTCCAGGGCGGCCAGGGCGTCATCGCCGTCGCGGGTGGTGACGCCTTCGAGGAAGGCAGCGCGCTTGTCGGGATGCTGCTCGAGCCACTCTCGGGCGACCTCATCGAGGTCACGCTCCTCGAGGCTGAAGGCCTTGATGAACTCGCTCTGCTCATGCGCGCTGAACACGAACTGGTCGAGCAGTCGGGTCAGGTTGGGATTGGCCTCGGCGAACTCGCTGGCGACGATGGTCTTGACGTCGCTGCGGCCGTTGTCGGGGCCGAACACGCCTTCGCTGTCGTCGAGAATGTGCACGTCGTACTCGGGGATCATCCAGTGGGGCGTCCAGCCGTAGAAGACGATCCAGCGCTGTTCGTTCACCGCCGCCTTGACTTCGCTGAGCATGCCGGGGGTCGAGGAGGACATGACCTCCCAGTCACCGAGCCCGTGGGTGTCGCTGTCGATGGCGGCGTGGATGAAGTCGGTCACGGTGGAGCCGCTTTCGATCGAGTAGAAGGTGTGCTCGAAACGCTCGGCGTTCTGCGCCTCGCCCAACTGGGAAGCGTCGGTGATACCGGCCTCGGCCACGTAGCCGGGCACGGCGAATCCCATGCGCGCGCCGGTCACGTTGTTGCCTAGATCGACGATGGCGTCCGCCGCCATGGCGGCGTCGTAGCTTTCCTGCTGGGCCGGCAGCCAGCCGGCCAGAAAGGCGTCGCTGTCGCCGGTGGTCAGGGTCTTGTAGCCCACCGTGGAGCTGAGCTCCTGGCGTTCGACCTGGTAGCCCAGGGGCGCGACGAGCTGCGCCAGGATCTCGCTCTTGACGGTGACCCCGGGCCAGGGCGGGACGACCAGGCTCAGCTCATCGTCGCGGTCAGCGGCCTGGGCGGAGGCGGCGGCAAGGCCGAGCGCGGCTGCCAGGGCGATGGAACGGGGCTTGTGCGAGAAACATCGAGTCACGGGGAACTCCTTCGTTATTTTATGGATGCATAACTGATGCATAAGTGATGCATGGTCGGGACGCCGTCGATCCGCTCGGTGCCGGCGTCCTGCCTCAGTGTTCGAGCTGGCGACACCAGGCCAGGGCGTCGATCTCGACGATCAGCGGTGAACCGGCATCATTCAGGCTTGAAAGCGCCGACGCCAGGTCGTCGGCGCTGGCGGCCTGACGATAGCGGCAGTCGAAGGCCTGGGCGAGGGCGGC
Organism: Halomonas sp. H10-59; assembly: GCF_040070555.1. Taxonomy (NCBI): domain Bacteria; kingdom Pseudomonadati; phylum Pseudomonadota; class Gammaproteobacteria; order Oceanospirillales; family Halomonadaceae; genus Halomonas; species Halomonas sp. H10-59. The sequence goes on along the minus strand of NZ_CP098828.1, from coordinate 2,478,121 downwards.
GAAGTCCGGGGGAGCCAGATCGACCCCCACGTGAGCCACACCGTCGGCGCTCATGTAACGGCGTATCTCGTCGTAGCCGTCGTTGTTCCAGATCAGGATCGCCAAGGGCCTTGCCAGGGCGGTGTCGGCGCAGGCCGCATCGCTCGAATCACGGTCGATTGCCCCATGCTCGGCACGAGCGCGGTCGGCCTCCATGGCGATATCCCGGGCGGTGGCAAGCTCTCCCAGCACGAACTGCAGGCCGCCGTCGCCGACCAGCGCCACCACCGGCAGATCCGGTCGTGCCAGCCCCGCGCCCAGGGCCGCAGGCAGGCCGTAGCCCAGGGTGCCGAAGCCGGTGGCGGCGTTGAACCAGCGACGTGGCGCCGGGCGTCTGGCCACCACGTTGCCGGCGTACACCGGGCCGGTGGAATCGCCGACGATGATCGCCTCGGGCAGTACCTCGTCGAGGGTGGCAAACAGCGGCCGATAGCGCGCGAGCTCCGGGTCATCGGCGAGGGCCAGCTCGTGGCGCACCCGCTCGCAGCGCTCGCGACCGACCTCTCGTTGCGGCCGGCCTTCATTTTCGCCGCGCTCCAGTGCGACCAGCAGGGCCTCGGCGGTCAGCCCGATATCGGCCACCAGGGCCAGGTCGGCGATGTGACTGCGCGCCAGCTGCTCGGCGTCCAGATCGACCCGGATCAGGCTGCCCTCGAGCTTGAAACCGTCGTCGAACACCAGGTCGTAGTCGGTCTCGCCGAGTTCGGTGCCAAGGGCCAGGATGACGTCGGCCTGCCGGGCCAGTCGGCGTGTCGCCGGCAGGCTGGCGGTGGCGCCCAGGTCCAGCGGATGGTCGGCACCGAGCAGCCCGCGGGCATTGATGGTGGTCAGGGTGGGGGCGTCCAGGTGTTCGACCAGGGCGGTGACGCTGGTGGCGGCGGCGCAGGCGCCACCTCCCACCAGTACCAGCGGGCGCTGAGCCTCGCCCAGCAGTCGGCTGGCGGCCGCGAGGGCCTGGGGCGCTGGCGCCGGGGGAAAGACGCGCATCACAGAAGGCATCGGTGCCTTGACCGGGGCGGCGAACAGATCGATGGGGATCTCGATATGCACCGGCCCCGGGCGTGCGCCCTGGAACACGGCGAAGGCGCGGGCCAGCACTTCGGGCAGCGCCTCGGGATCGAGCAGGGTATGGCTGAAGCGCGCCACCCCGGCCAGGGTCTGGCCCTGATGGGGCATCTCGTGGAGACGGCCCTGGCCGCGCCCAAGCGTCGACACGGTATTGACGCTGGAAATCACCAGCATCGGCACCGAATCGGCCAGCGCCTGGCCCATGGCGGTGGCGATATTGGTCATGCCCGGGCCCGTGATGATAAAGCAGGCGGCGGGTCGCCCGCTGGCCCGGGCGTAGCCGTCGGCCATGAAACCGGCGCCCTGTTCGTGGCGTGGCGTGACGTGGCGAAGTCGCGAATGCTCAAGGCCCCGGTACAGCTCGACGGTGTGCACGCCGGGAATGCCGAAGACGGTGTCGATTCCCTGGGCCTCGAGCAGCTCGATCAGGCGCTGGGCGCAGGTAGTCATCGGGAGGCCTCCTGGGCATTCGCCTGGGGCTCGGGGCTCGAGTCGCTGTCCTCCACCACGCTCGGCAGGCCACCGAAGGGTTCGCGGCCCATGACGTTTTCGATCATCGGCAGGAAGGCGTCCAGTGGCAGGGTGTCGTAGTCGGGGTCGAAGCTGGTCTGGTCCCAGTCGTCGCAGAAGCGCACCGTGCGGGCGTAGGCCGGGTGGTCGCGATAGGCCTCACGGGCGTGGCGATCCTGGCCGAAGAAGTGGCGGTAGTGGTAGCCCTGAAACAGCTCGTGGTGACGGATCATCCAGACATTGAGCGGGTCGACGAAAGGCTCGAGGATGGCGGCGGCGATCTCGGCGTGATTGGCCGGGGCCAGGTCGTCGCCGATGTCGTGGAGCAGGGCACAGACCACGGTCTCTTCATCGGCGCCGTCACGCAGCGCGCGGGTGGCGGTCTGCAGACAGTGCTCGTAGCGGTCCACCGGATAGCCGTGGGTGTCGCCCTTGAGTCGCTCGAGGTGGGCGAGCACACGACGGCAGGCGTCGCTCTGGTAGGCACGAAAGTGGCGGTCGATCAGGCGCCACTCTTCGGCGGTGCTCTGGTCAAAGCGCGCGAAGCGGGCCTGGGTCAGTGCGAGATCGCTGGTGCTCATACGCTGGCCCCCTGGGTGGTTCGTGCGAGGTTGTCGGCGGTACCGGCTTCCGAGTCGTGTGCGGGCTTGAGCCGATCCTTCAGCAACAGGCGTCGACTGGCGGTGCTGTCACGGTCCACGTAGCCCTGGCGCAGGTGGCGTACGCCGCCTTCGAGCTGAAAGGCGGTACGCCCGTGCAGCAGGCGGTAGTTGTCCATGATCAGCATCTCGCCAGGGGACAGCTTGAGTTCGAGGGTGAGCTCGGACGAGCGAATCAGTTGGTAGAAGGCCTTGCGGGCGGCGTAGTAGCGGCGCAGCAGGGCGCTGTCCATCAGGTCGATACGCTCGGTGCGGTTGGAGTAGCGTACCCGCGTCACCTCGCCCCGGGCGTCTAGCTCGATCAGCGGACCTTCGCTCTCCAGACGGGTGGTCTCGTCGTGGTAGCGAAAGCGCGGGGTCACTTCGGTCAGGCAGGCGAAGGCGTCGGGATCCTGCTGACGCAGGCGTCGAGCGGCCTCGAAGCCGTCCACCAGGGTGCTGTCGCCACCATCGGCGGCGTTGGTCAGACAGTGCAGCCAGATGTAACCGGGGATCGGATCGCGATAGGGGTTGTCGGTGTGGGGCTCGAGGCCACGCTGGGTCATGGTCAGGTCGTAGGCGTTGGCCACCGACTTGACGTCGGCGATGCCGCCCCAGTTGGTCCGGCGCAGCGGGCCGATACGGTCGATCAACGGCTGCATGCCGTCTTCGCTGACCGGTACGTCCGTGACGCGCACGAAACCGAAGCGATGTAGCTGGTCGAGCAGATCGAGCAGCGCCGGATCGCTTTCCAGTGCTTGCTTGAAGCTGGCCTGCGGGGGTGTGGCGAGCGTCGAGTCCCAGTACACCCGTGAGGCGTTGTCGTCCGAGCGCTGGCAGCGCACGGCATCCACGAGCTCGTCGATCGTGATGCTGCCTCGATGGCCATCGGAGAAGGCCACGACCAGCCGCTCATCCTGGACGTCTGCCTGGGTGAGGATCAGATCCAGCGGTAGTTCGGCGGCCTCGATCAGACGCTGCCCGGTCTGGGGGTCCAGGGTTTCGGCATCGGGCAAGCGTTCGCGCAGCCACAAGGCATCAAGACGGTGATGCCCTTCACCAAGGGTCAGCGCCAGTTGGCGGCCGTCATCGGTCAGTTGCGGGGGCGTCTGCTGGGTCATCGTCGAGGCTCTCTCCGGATTCGATCGGTCTGGCATTGTAGGAGGCTCACCAGGTCGAGGAAGGGCGGTTCGACACCTGGCGTCGCTGTCTGGGCTACAGGTTACTGTGCTATTTGGGATACAATTTGATCAAATTCGCCATAGCCTTGATGAAATTCGCCCCATGTCGGACGTTGAACACCACTTGCACAGTGACATAGACAGCCACGCCAACAGCCACGCCAACCGCCAGGCAGACAGCGAGGCCCGCTGGCCCGACAGCCATCCCTATCCGCGTCCGGACTCGCCGCCGCTGTTGTCGCCCGACCAGGCCGAACACACCCTGGACGTGTGGCTGGTGCCCAAGTTTTCGATGCTGACGCTGTTCTGCCTGCTAGAGCCGCTCCGGGTGGCCAACCGTTTTGGTCGGGATCTGTTTGCCTGGCGCCTGCTGTCCGCCGATGGCGAGGCGGTGACGGCCAGCAATGGCGTACGCATCGATGTCGATGGACGTCTATCGGAGGTTACCGAGGCCGACTGGTACCAGGGGCTGGCGTCGAAGGGGCGTCTGATGGTGGTGTCGTCCTATGAGCCGGAAGCCTGTATCGGTGCCGAGGATCTGGCGCTGCTCAAGCGACTGGCGGCCCATGGCGTCTGGCTTGGGGGGGTGGACACCGCCCCCTTTATCCTGGCCAGGGCGGGCGTACTGGAGGGCTATCCGGTGGCGCTGCACTGGGAAAGCGTGCCGGCCTTTCGCGAGGAGTTCCCTGAGCTGGAAGTGCGAGCGGACAGCTACGTCTGGGAAGGCGGACGTCTCACCGGCTCCGGCGGCGCCGCCAGCATCGACATGATGCTCGAGTGGATCGTGACCCTTTATGGTCCTTCGCTGGCCGAGGCGGTGGGGCGACAGATCGTGCATTCGCGGCCAGCGGAGGCGAGGGGAGCCGCAACATCGCAGCAAGCAGCAGGGAGGGCTGGGGCCAGCACCGGCTGGGTAGCGGATCGGGCTTCGCCCAGGGAGCTGCCGCGTGGGGTGCTGCGCGCACTGGCGGTAATGGAGGCCAATCTCGCCCAGGCGCTGCCGATTCCCGACGTCTGTCGTCTGGCGGGCCTGTCCCAGCGCCAGTTGACCCGGCTATTCGTGCAGGAGTTCGGCGAGACGCCCAAGCAGTGCTATCTGAACATGCGGCTGGACCAGGCCCAGCGCATTCTGGCCGACAGTCGCATTGCGGTGACCGAGGCTGCGGTGGCGGTGGGCTTCAGCCACCTGGCGCACTTCTCCAGGGCCTACCGCAAGCGCTTTGGCGAGGCGCCGAGCGTGACCGCCCGGCGTGGGCTGCGGCCACCGGCGTCGGCGGAAGGCTAGCCGGTGGCCTTGCCTCGCCGCTAGGCCTGTCCGGCCTCGGCCAGTTCCCGCTCGCGGCGACGGCGCTGGACGATGCGATAGCGCGAGCGCACCTCATCGCGCTCGAGGTAGCAGCCCTGCAGCCAGCGGTGGCCGGAGTCGCCTTCAAAGGCGTCACGAGCGTGCAACAGGCGGCGATTGTCGAAGATCACCAGGTCGCCGGGGGCGTAGGTGAAGCGCAGGGCGAAGCGGGGCTCGCGCAGGCGCTGCTGGAGCGCCATCAGTGCCCGGTAGGCCTCCTCGACCTGGTCGAAATTAGTCATCAGCGGGCCGCGCAGGAAGTCGGCGATGCGCACCTCGAGCAGTTGCTGCTGTTCATCGAGCACGATCATCGGCGAGTGCCAGACGTAGTCGGTGGTCTTCGCGGTATTGGCGTAGCGCCAGTGGACGCGAGTCAGGGTAGCGAAGGCCTCGGGGTCTTCCTCGCGCAGGGCCTCGGCCACCGCGAAACCATCGAGCATTACCGCCTGGCCGCCGGCCACGCTGTTCTCGAGACAGTGCAGGAACTGAAGACCGGGATGGTACTCGCGGGTCGGCAGGTCCACGTGGGGCGGCAGGGCAATCGAGGTGTAGGCGTTGGAGTCCGGGTCCGGCTTGGCGCGAACGTTGAACAGGGTGCCGAAGTTGGTGGCCCGCAACGGCCCGAAGCGCTCGGCGATGTTCTCCAGGGTGCCGGGCTCGGTGGGCAGGCCGCGCAACCGCACGAGGCCATGGCGCAGCAGCGCGTCGAGCGCCGGCGCCAGGATCGTCTCTTCTTCGGGGCTGTCGGTCTGGGTCGTGGTCCAGCCGCCGGCGTCCAGGGTGACCGGTTCCTTGTCCTGGCCGCCGAGCCAGGTCTCGACCGGTACCAGCGGCGCCAGCGGATCTTCGGTGTTGTCGTAGTCGTGGGCTCTCAGCCAGCCGGGGTGAAAGCGCAGGCTGCGCTGTTCCGGCGTCATCAGCAGTTCGACGGCGCCGCTGGCGTCCAGCGTCGCTTGGGCAATTTCCGGCCAGGCGTCCAGGCTCGACAGATCGAGGATGCGCTCCCTTGTCGCCGGATTGATGGTGCTGTCGTCGGCGGCGTTTTCGCGCAGCCAGACGCTGTGATAGCGGCTGACACGGCCGTCCTGCCAGTTCACGGTCAGCACCCTTGGCGTCGAGGCTACGCTTGCGATGGGCACCTCGATCGGCCAGGCGTCATAGTCCGGGGTGCGCGGTAGATCGACCGACGCGGACTGCTGGTGTTCGCTGGTGTGCTGTGGCTGGTTCATCGGGACTCCGTCGAAGCTGGGACGGGCGCGTGGTGCGTCATGGATGGCAGCGCCCGCACTGTGCGTCATGGATGGCGGCGCCGGCTGGCGCCTCAGTGGTGATCAGCTTGCCTGGCGGGCGGCGCCATCATCGTGCAGAAATCGACAGCTTTCGTGCAGAAGCCGACATGTCGGGTACGCCAGGTATGCGAACTGGCCAGGGCGAACAGGGCGACAGATGGTGGGCCCGTGTTTAAAGGAGGCGTCGTCTTAGCTCGCGAGGGCTGGCGCCGTGTTGTTGATGAGTGCGGGCGAAAGGCGCGGGTGAAGCTCGAAGATGGTAGGCCCGTGTCAAAGGAGCCGTCGTCTTAGCTCCCGGGGACTGGCGCCGTGGTGCTGACGAAAGGCGCGGGTGAAGCTGGAGGCGGAGGCGAAGCCGCTGGCCAGGGCGATGTCCATGACGCCGTGACGAGTGCTGGTCACCAGATGGTGGGCCAGCGCCAGGCGGCGCTCCAGATACAGCCGGCTCGGGGTTCGGGCCAGGTGATGCTGACAGTCACGCTCGAGCTGGCGCTCCGACAGGCCGATCTGGGCGGCCAGTTCGGCGATGGCCAAGGGGGACTCCAGGTGGCTGTCCATCAGGCCAATGACCCTGGTCAGGCGTTCGGGCAGCCGCTCGAATTCGCTGGCGTCACGTTGGCGGCTGGCCGGCAGGCGACGATGGTCGTGCACCAGTTGCTGCTTGACCCGCCGGGTCAGGGCATCGCCGTGGCGGCGGCGGATGGTGTCCAGCGCAAGGTCAATGGAGGCGCTGGCGCCGGCACCGTAGAAGCCGACCGGGCCGACCTCGTAGAGCGACTCCACCGCTTCGATGTCGGGATGGCGACGGCGAAACTCGGGCAGGCTTTCCCAGTGCAGGGTCACGGTGTCCTCGATCAGTCCGGCGTCGGCCAGGCAGAAGACACCGGTGTCCAGCGCGCCCAGACAGGCGCCCTGGGCCCGGCGCTGCGCCAGCCAGTCCCTGAGCGGCTGGTCCACCGCGGCCATCGGCTCGAAGCTTGTGCACACCGCCAGACTAGGGAGCCAGGGGGCATTGTCCAGGTCATGCTCGACGCTCAGGGGAATGCCGTTGCTGGCGGTGACCGGCTCGCCGTCGCGGCTGATCAGGTGCCAGCGAAACAGCGGCTGTCCGGCCAGACGGTTGGCGATTCGCAAGGGGTCGATGGCCGAGAACAGCGCCACCATGGAGAAACGCGGCAGCAGCAGAAAGCCGATGGGTTCCGGGACAGGGCCCTGGTAGGTCAGACGCATGGTGGCCTCATGGATGGCGGGGGCAGGACGGCGCTGGCCGCGCCAGGATCGGTGGTTCGGGTATCGGCGCACCAGCGACAGCGGATTCAGGATCGGCCCGGTCCGCACCGCGCTGCAAGGGTGCCACCCTCGTACGCTGCCCTCAACTCAGGGCGCAGGCGAGATACGGCCAGTCAGGAGGCGCAGCCCCACTCTTCAGCCTTTGGACGTTATCGTCGATATCCTCATGCTATGCTGCGCCGCAGTCACGGGCGTCGGTAAGGAGGCGGACAGCGATGGTAGAGCTCAGTGGTCAACGCCTGGAGGCGAGCGCCGGTGAAATCGAGCAGGCCGAACAGCGGCTGGGTTTTCTGCTGCTGCCGCAGTTCTCGATGATGGCGTTTTTCTCGGCGGTGGAGCCGCTGCGCATCGCCAACCGCATCGCCGGTCGCGCTCTTTATGACTGGACGCTGATCGGGCTGGGCGGAGGGCCGGTGACCGCCAGCAACGGCATGACCCTGCTGGTGGACCACCCCATGGAAGACGTCCGCAATCTGCCGTGGCTGGCGGTATGCAGCGGCTTCGATCCGGAATTGTGGATCGGCCACGGGCTCAGCGCCTGGCTCAACCGGCTCGACCAGGGTGGCTGCTGCATCGGCGCGCTGGACACCGGCGCGGTGGTGCTGGCGGAGGCCGGCTTGCTCAGGGGGCATACGGTGACCCTGCACTGGGAGACGCTGCCCACCTTCAACGAACGCTATCCCTCGATTCGCACCTGCGACGAGCTGTTCCTGCTGGAGGAGCGGCGCTTCTTCTGTGCCGGCGGCGCGGCGGCCATGGATATGACCCTGGAGATGATCGCCCGTCGCCACGGTATGGCGCTGGCGGTGGACGTGTCCGAACAATTGATTCACGACCGCCTGCGCTCGCGCACCGACCAGCAGCGAATGAGCCTGGTCAGGCGTCTTGGCACCCACCAGCCGCGGCTGGTCGATGCGGTAGCGCTGATGGAGTCGCACCTGGAAACGCCCCTGCCGTTAGCCGAGATCGCACGCCGCAGCCGCGTGTCGAGTCGCCAACTACAGCGCTTGTTTGCCGATGTGCTGGGCACCTCTCCCAGCGCCTACTACCTGTCGCTGCGCCTCAAACGTGCCGCCCAATTGCTCAAGGATACCGACCTCGATGTGCTGGCGATCGGGCTCAGCTGTGGATTTGGCTCGGCGTCGAGTTTCAGTCGCGCCTTCCGCAGGGCGTTCGGAACGGCGCCGCAGGCCTTTCGACACCACGGCTGACCGGGCCTCAGGTCAGATCTCGGCCCACATCCGCAGCAGATTGGCCAGGCTCTTGGAGATGCTGTCGAACTCGGCGGTCTTGCCGTCGCGCTCGAAGATCTGGCGGCGAGTGGTGTCGAGGTCGAACAGCACTTCGCGCTGTTCAGGCTGGCGTACCTGGCTCTGCAGCCAGCCCACCGCGGCCAGTCGCTGCCCCTGGGTGACCGGGTCGACGCGATGCAGCGTCGAGGACGGGTACAGGATCATCGAACCCGCCGGCAGCTTGAAGCGCTGTTCGCCCTGGGTGGTCTCGGTGACCAGCTCTCCGCCCTCGTAGCTGTCCGGATCCCCAAGGAAGATGGTGAAGGACAGGTCGGTGCGCATCGGCCCCTGGGGGGTGGGCATCACCGCGTCGTCGACGTGATTGCCGTAGGTCATGCCTTGCTGGTAGCGACTGAACATGACCGGCTTCATTCGGCGCGGGCGCGCGGCGATCTGGAACAGGGTGTGTGCGGACAGGGTCTGCATGACCTCGTCACGCAGGGCGGCGATGGCGGGCTCCTGGCTGCTCGCCTGCTGGTTGCGCTTGACCGTGCGCGCATGCCAGCCGGCGGTCTCCCGTCCGTCACGAAAGTCGCTGGCGTCCAGTGTCTGGCGAATACGCTGGAGCTGGTCGTCGGTCAGCACCTTGTCGATACACAGAATCATCGGAGGCTCCCGCAAATGGCCGTCAGTATACCCGACTGTTAATCGTTTGCATTACACTTCGTGACACGCCAGTCTAGTGGGCAGGCACCTGATGGTTTGACTGGCGCAGACATTGCCAGATCGGACATGGGTTTGCGGCAAGTGGATCCTGGTTCCATCGAGCGCGAGCCCTGAACAAGAACTTGGCCCCAAGTAGACGTAGAAGGAAGGAGCACCCCATGACGCAAGAGACTCGTACCAAGCTGTGGATTGGCGTTGGCGCCAGCATACTGCTCGGATCCAGCGCCGCCTGGGCCGACCATCACGGCGATGGCGACGATATGCACAAGGACGACGCTGCCTACGAACAGAGCCACGGCGGTGAAGGTGGCGAAGGTGGCGAAGGTGGCGAAGGTGGTGAAGCCGGCCACGGTGGTGAAGGTGGCGAGAAGGGCCACGGTGGTGAAGGCGGCGAAGGCGGTGAAGGTGGTGAAGCCGGCCACGGCGGTGAAGGCGGTGAAGGTGGCGAAGGTGGCGAGAAGGGCCACGGCGGCGAAGGCGGTGAAGGTGGCGAAGGTGGTGAATCCGGCCACGGCGGTGAAGGTGGCGAGCACGGCCACGGCGGTGAAGGTGGCGAGCACGGCCACGGCGGTGAAGGTGGCGAGCACGGCCACGGCGGTGAAGGCGGCGAAGGTGGCGAGAAGGGCCATGGCGGCGAAGGTGGTGAAGGTGGCGAGCACGGCCACGGCGGTGAAGGCGGTGAAAGTGCCTCCCTCGCCAGCGATCCCTATGCGGTCTTTGCCTATCTGACGGCGTCTTCCGGTGGCGAAGGCGGCGAAGGCGGCGAAGGCGGTGAAGGTGGCGAAGGCGGTGAAGGTGGCGAAGGCGGTGAAGGTGGCGAAGGCGGTGAAGGTGGCGAAGGCGGTGAAGGCGGTGAAGGCGGTGAAGGCGGCGAAGGTGGCGAAGGTGGCGAAGGTGGCCACGTCGACGCGGCCAACCCTGGCGTCTACACCACTGAGCTTGCGCTGATGCTCGGCCACCTTGAGGTCGCCAAGGAGCTCTACACCGAGGGTGCCAAGACCGCGTCCTATCCCCACTTTGGCCATCCCTACCATGAGGTGTACCCGGGCATCGCGCCTGCGCTGGAAAGCCGTGGCATCGACGCTTTCGATACTGAGCTGGAAGCCTTCTCCGGCAAGGTGCAGCAGGGCGGTGACTGGAGCGAGGTCGAACAGGATTACGCATCGCTTCGCGAGACCATCCTCTCGGCCATGGCCGACGTCGACGATGGCCTCGAGCAGGATGCGGGCTTTCAGGCCAAGGTCCAGCTGGCGCTGTTGAAGACCGCGCTGCACGAGTACGAAGAAGCCGTGGATGACGGCGAGTTCAAGAACGTGGTCGAGTATCAGGACGGTCGTGGCTTTGTGCTGACCGCCCGGGAGTCGCTGGAGCGCCACGCCGACATGTTCCGTCAGGCGGGTGCCTACGATGCCCTGGTCGAGGGCTACGACGGGCTGCTCGAGGCCTGGCCGACGGCCAAGGCGCCGGAGTCTCCGGTGATGACGGTAGGCGAGCTGTCGGCGGCGATGTTCCCGCTGGAGGCCGAATTGGGCAAGTTCTGATGGAACTGCCCTTGAGCTAGCATCCCAGAGCTAGCGTGAAGGGGCCGGCGTCTGCCGACGCTGGCCCCTGGACGTAAGTCCGCCAACCACACCTGGTCATGACGCAGACAGGGCCTGTTTACAGGCCCTGTCTGCGTTGGTCGTTGGGGTGGCACTCGGCAATGCGGCTCAGGAGTCCTGGCCCTGCCTGTCGCTCAGATCATCGTGCCTGCCTCGGATACGCACCAGGAAGGCGGCGACCAGGGCGAAGATACCGAAGGCGACAGGCACGGCGGCGACCGAGATCAGGGTCAGAATGACCTTGAAGATGTCGCCTTCCAGCCAGTTGATCACCACCGCCAGGGCGGCCATGGCAACGATCCAAAAGGCCCGTGAGCGGTGCACCGTCAGCATCTCGCAGACCAGTCCCGCCGAGTCGGCGCTGGTGACGAAGAACAGCAGGATGTTGAGCGCGAGGACGGCCGACAGCACGCCATGGTTGTCGAGGGTCGCCATCAGGGCGAAGACGTCCTCGGAGCCGGTCTCGAGTCCGCCGAGGCCGAAGGTGGTAAACCACAGGCAGGAGAACAGACTCGGCACCAGCATCACCCCCAGTACCAGCTGGCGCAGGGTGCGGCCCTTTGAGATACGCGCGATGAATACGCCGGTGAACACAAACCAGCCGTACCAGGCGGCCTCGAAGGCGTACAGCCAGTCCGCCAGCCAGGCCTTGTGCTCGGGATCGCCGAGGCCGATATCGGTCGCCATCGCCGGGTACTTCACCAGGTATTCCGGCAACAGTCGGGTGAAGGTGCCGAGGATGTCCAGCGGTGAGGTCAGTACGAAGACGCTGACCATCAGAAACAGGGCGAACAGCGTGTTGTAGTTGCTCAGCCACTTGATGCCACGCTGGAGACCCGAGGCGCTGGAGGCGATCGCGAACAGCGACAGCACCAGGATGATCAGGGTGGGGCTGGCGTCGATGCCGAAGAACTGCTCGAGGCTCTGTTTGAGCGGATCGGTGGCGTAGGAGAAGGTCAGCGACAGGCCGATGACGGTAGACACCACCAGGCTGACCAGGTTGAGCTTGCTGAGAAAGCCGCCACCAAGCAGCGTCTCGGCGGGCTTGTCGATGTTCAGGTTGTACATGGCGTGAGCGAAGATCACGCCGATCGCCAGATAGCCGGCCCAGGCCAGCAGGCCCCAGTGGTTGAAGGCGTACAGCAGGGCCTGGTCGGTGCTGTGGCCGGCATCGACGTGGTAGCGCGGTTCCAGCACGCCCCAGGTCACCAGGCCGATGCCCATGCCGGTGGCGAACAGCATGCCGAGCCAGGCCAGGGTGGAGAATTCGGGATCTCCCTGGCCGAACCTGAGCCTGCCCAGGGGGGTGAACATCAGCACGGTAAAGACGATGGAGGCGGCGAAGGCGGGGTAGGTGAAGATGAAACCGAAGTTGCCGATGACGTTGACCTTGATGGCGTCAAGCAGCGTCTGGAAAGGGCCTGGGGCAATGGCAGCGAAGGAGATCAGGGCGATGACGGTGGCCACGGTGGCGACCGAAGTGGTGATGTTCTGGTTCATTGGCGTCTCGTTATCGTTTTGGAGGGGCGGGCGGTCGGCGGTGTCCTCGGTTGGGTAGGATGAAGGTGACGAAAATGCGCTGGATATTTGATTCAAGGACTTGAAAAACAAGGAATTTAGAGAAAAGACTCTAGTCAAGATGTGCGGCAAGCGCACGGCAGAATGCTCGCCAGGCAGCCTCCATGGCAGGCAGTGACGAGCGCGCGTGCAGGGCGCCGTGCAACATGCCCTCGGCCATATGCACACCGATCTGGTGGTGGCAGCGGCGCCATTCATCCAGTGTTGCCAGCAGAGGGCGCGTCAGCGGGTCGTGCTCCACGGCGAGGCACTCGATGGCGCGGCTGGCGGGCAGCTCGTCACCGATTCGGCGAGCCTGTTCGGCGATCAACGACCAGGCCGCCAACACGTCCTGCCGGCTGAGCAGCGGCGCGTCCGGTCCGAGGCTTGTGTCGCTTGGCGTGCCGAGCAGCGGGTAGACCAGGCCCAGGGGGCTGTCGTCGGCAGCACGCTTGGCGGCGTCCAGCACCAGCCGGGCACCGGCGCTGTCGCCGACCAGGGCAACCGGCGCAAGCCGCCGACGGACCACCTCGACGTCGTTGAGCAGCGCGAGATAGCACGCCTCAGGCAACAGCCGGTAGTTCAGGCTGACGACCTCTCGCCCGAGGGCCTGGGCAAGACCGGCGGCGACACCCTGGTGGCTCTCTACCGAACCGATGGTGAAGCCGCCACCGTGGGCGTAGAGCACCACGCCTTCGGCGCCGAGGTGCGGCCGATAGCGGCGCACGCCGACGCCGTCGATGACCTCGTCGGTGACGGCGATCGTGGCCGGTACGGGGCCGGCGAAGCTGGCGCAGAGCTCGTCGTAGTGGCGCCTCGCCTGGTTCATCGGCATCGTCGCCATGGCGTCGAGCCCGGCCTGGAAACGTTCGGCGAAGTCATCGATGGTCATGGTCTGGTGTTCCCTGGCCGAATCTGCGCTGATGGCGCCGTCAGCGTCGGACGATGCCGATACGCCGCCCGAGTCCCTCGGGAGCGGGCGATGAGATGACCGGCAGCGCAGCGATGGCGGTGTCCACCGCCTCGGGGAAAGGTCCCGGTCGACCGCTGTCGAGGTCGATGCCCATCAACATCTGTTCGCTGGTGGCCAGCAGCTGTTCGCCGCTGTACAGCTCGAACCACAGATGCAGGCGCTTGGCGTCACGATCGACCAGCGCGACCTCGACCTGAAGTGGCTGCCCCTGGTGGGCCTCGCGCAGGTAGCGCAGATGGGTCTCCAGGGTGTAGAGGGTGTAGCCGTGCCGGTGGCGCCCGGCCTCATCGAGGCCGATGCGCTCCATCAGGGTGTCGACCGCCAGGGAAAACACCCTGGCGTACACGGCGTCGTTCATATGGCCGTTGTAGTCGACCCAGTCAGGCTTGACGTCGGTGTCGAGCAGCGCCATCAGATGCGCCCCTCGAGGCCTTCCGCCTCCGGCCAGTACTTCTGGACCAGCCCGAGCAGCTCGACCAGAAAGTCGTCACGACGGCGATCCAGCTCGGACACGCTGCGACCCGCGGCCTGGTGCTCGCAGCCCTCGACCACCCGATCGATCAGCTCGTCGGTCAGCTCCGGGGCCTCGAGCTTGGTCCAGGGCAGCTTCAGGGCGGGGCCGAACTGTTCCAGCATGTGGCGCATGCCCTGATCGCCGCCGGCCAGATGGAAGGTCAGGAAGGTGCCCATCAGTGACCAGCGCAGGCCGCAGCCGTAGACCACGGCGGCGTCGATCTCTTCGGTGGTGGCGACACCGTCGTTGACCAGGTGCAGGGACTCCCGCCACAGCGCCTCCATCAGGCGATCGGCGATATGCCCTTCGATCTCGCGACGCACCACCAGCGGGCGCATGTCGAGTGCCTGGTACAGCGCCTGGGCACGCTCGGTGTGCTCGGCCTGGGTGGCCTCGCCGCCGACCAGCTCGACCAGCGGCAGCAGATACACCGGGTTGAAGGGGTGGGCGACGATGACCCGGCCGGGCGCGTGCTGACAGCCCTGTTGCAGGTCGCTGGGCTTGAAGCCCGAGGTCGAGGAGCCGATCAGCACCTCAGGCGGCGCCGCGGCGTCGATCTGGGCCAGGATGCTGCGCTTGAGCTCGAGGCGCTCGGGCACGTTTTCCTGGATCAGGTCGGCGCCGTCCACTGCGGCTTCCAGCGAGGTCGCAAAGCGCAGGTTGTCGGGGCTTGCGCCCTCGGCCAGGCCGCGTTTTTCCAGTGACGGCCAGGCATTGTCGACGAAGGCACGGGTGCGTGCCTCGGCCTTGGGGTCGGGGTCAAAGGCGGCAACACGCCAGCCGTTGGCCAGGGCTCGAGCGATCCAGCCGTTGCCGATGACGCCGGTACCGATGACGGATAGCTGTTTCATGCATCACCTCCAGCGCTGTCGCCGGCGATCTGACCGGTGGACGGGTCGCGCAGCTTGAGGAACTTGCGGGTTTCGGCCGGGGTCATCACGTTGGCGCCAAGGTGGTTGATCATCCGACCGGCTTTCTCGACCAGCTGGGCGTTGGAGGCCAGTACTCCCTTTTCCAGGTAGAGGTTGTCCTCGAGGCCGACGCGGGCGTGGCCGCCGAGCAGTACCGCCTGGGCGGCCATGGGCATCTGGTGGCGACCGATGCCGAAGGCCGCCCAGTTGGCGTTGGTCGGCAGCTTGTTGCGCATGGCCAGCATGGTCTCGGTGTCGGCCTCGGCGCCCCAGGGGATGCCCAGGCACAGCTGGTAGAGCGGGTCACCGTCGATCAGGCCTTCCGCCTGGAGCTGGCGGGCGAACCATACATGGCCCAGGTCGAAGCACTCGAGCTCCGGCTTGACCCCGGCGGCCTGCACCAGGCGGGCGTGTTCACGCAGCCAGTCGGCGGAGTTGACGTAGATCATGTCGCCAAAGTTGAGGCTGCCGCAGTCCAGGGTGCACAGCTCAGGCAGCAGCTCGCCCACCGGCTCATGGCGCTGGGCCGGGGTCTGGATGTCGGTGCCGGGGCCGCCACGGGTCGGATCCTGGCTGTCCGGAATCCAGTCCCCGCCACCGCCGGCGGTGATGTTCATGACGATGTCGGTGTCGGCCTCGCGCACCCGCTCCATCACCTCGCGGAAGTGATCCAGCGAGTGGCTGACGCCACCGGTCTCGGGGTCGCGCACGTGGATGTGGGCGATGCTGGCGCCGGCCTTGGCGGCCTCGATGCAGTCGTTGGCGATCTGCTCGGGGGTGACCGGTACCTTGTCGCTCTTGGCGGTGGTGTCGCCGGCGCCGGTCACGGCGCAGGTGAGAATGACGTTGCGGTTCATGATGCTCTCCTCGTCGTGAATGGGCGCAGTGTGGCGAAGATGACGGCCTGTCACTTGGCACTAACCGTCGTTTTGTTGACGTCATGCGACATCCTTGGTGTCGCTGCCAATCTGTGCCCGAACAGGCGTGATGAGGAGGGTAGGGAGAGTGCGAGGAAAGGATTCGGCAACGAGCGCCACCAAGTAGCACGTTCATCGACGTATCCCTTCACCTCTGTATTGGAATAGAGACCCATGACCGACTTTACTCAGCACGATCTGTCCAGCGCCCCCGAAAAAAGCCGCCCCCTGCTCGAGAAGGCGCAGAAGGAGATGGGCATGATCCCGGCCCTGTACAGCGTGATGGCCGAAGCGCCGGGCGTGCTGGAGGCCTACCAGCGACTGCATGAGCTGTTTCTCGCCTCGAGTTTCGATGCCGCCGAGAAGACGGTGGTTTGGCAGGCGATCAACGTCGAGCATGATTGCGAGTACTGTGTGGCCGTGCACACGGCGGTGGCCGGCATGATGAAGGTGGACCCCGCCATCACCCAGGCGCTGCGCGATCAGCAGCCGCTGGAAGATGATCGTCTGGAGCTGCTGCGCCAGACCACGCTTGCCATCGTGCGTGATCGCGGACGTCCGGATCCGGCCGTGGTGGAGCACTTCCTCGAGGCGGGTTTCAGCCGGCAGCAGCTGCTGGATATCGTGCTGGGGGTGAGCCAGAAGATTCTGTCGAACTACGTGAATCACCTGGCGGACACGCCCATCGACGACGCCTTCAAGCGCCACGCCTGGACGAAGGGGGCTGCAGGTACCGACGCGGCGGCCTGATCGAGAGGGCCTTTAGGGGGCCTTCACCGGCGACGCAGTGGCGGGCAGCCAAGC
The DNA here is from genome assembly GCF_040070555.1 of Halomonas sp. H10-59. Taxonomy (NCBI): domain Bacteria; kingdom Pseudomonadati; phylum Pseudomonadota; class Gammaproteobacteria; order Oceanospirillales; family Halomonadaceae; genus Halomonas; species Halomonas sp. H10-59. The sequence goes on along the minus strand of NZ_CP098828.1, from coordinate 2,461,526 downwards.
GGCAGACTGCTGTTTGCATAGGCCGTAGGTAACAACGACCGCCGCTGGAAAAGGCCAAGGGTAACAACGGATATTGGCAAGAGCCGCTACTGGTAAAAACGAATAGTGGCAACAATCGATAGCAGAAGCACCAAGGGCGCCCGCTGGGCGCCCTTGGCATATCTGGCCGGTGTCAGGAGACCGCCTGGCTATTTATCGCCTGTCTATTTATCGCCTGGCTGTTGATGACTGGCGACACCCAGACAGCACCGTCGGTCGCTCGCTTTAGACCTCAGGCGCTGGCGTGAAGGTCGGCGGCGCCGACACCATAGAGATCAAAGGCCAGTTTACGTCCGGTGGTGGTAAGCACCAGCCGCCCCTGGCTGTTGTGGGCCACCAGCGCCTGGCGCAATAGGCGGCGCAGACGCGAGGCCTGGGACCGTGAGCGGGTCAGGGAATCGAGCCGCTCGGCGCTGAGTCCGCGACTGGGCTGGGTGATCGCCTCCAGCACCTCGCCATCGCGGTAGAGGTCCTCGATGAAGGCGGTGAGGTCGATGCGCTGGGCGGTGTCGTTGTGATCAGCGGTGAGGGCCATGGTCCCATCCCGAATAAGAAGATGGGACCAGTATACGACAATCGTCGAATTAGACCAAAGTCTATAAGTACGTCGACCAGGATCTCAGCCGTTGACCTGACCCAGCATCAAGAACTCCAGCAGCGCCTTCTGGGCGTGCAGGCGGTTGCCGGCTTCCTGCCAGACGACCGCGCGGGGATCGTCGAGCAGGGTCTCGCTGATCTCCTCACCGCGGTGGGCCGGCAGGCAATGCAGGAACAGCACGTCCTTGGCGGCGGCGTCGAGCATCGCTTCGGTGACCTGGAAGCCGGCAAAGTCCGCCTCGCGACGAGCCTGCTCTTCCTCCTGGCCCATGGAGGCCCAGACGTCGGTGGTGACGAGGTCGGCGCCGGCCACGGCGGTCATCGGGTCGCGCTCGATCACTACCCGATCACCGGCGGCGGCCAGGATATCCTCGCGGGGGTCGTAGCCCTCGGGGCAGCAGATACGCAGCTTGAAGTCGAACTGGCGCGCGGCGTTGATCCAGGAGTGGCACATGTTGTTGCCGTCGCCGATCCACACCGCGGTGCGGCCCTTGACGCTGCCGCGCAGCTCGGTCCAGGTCATGACATCGGCTAGCAGCTGGCACGGATGGTAGTCGTCGGTCAGGGCGTTGATCACCGGCACGTCACTGGCGGCGGCGAATTCCTCGAGACCCTGGTGGGAAAAGGTCCGGATCATCACCGCATCGACCATCTCCGAGAGCACCCGTGCGGTGTCACCGATGGGCTCGCCGCGCCCCAGTTGGGTGTCGCGCGGTGACAGAAACAGGGCGTGCCCGCCAAACTGCGCCATGGCGGTCTCGAAGGACACCCGGGTACGGGTCGAGGATTTCTCGAAGATCATCGCCAGGGTGCGGTTGGTGAACGGCGTGTAGGTCGGGCCGTGGGCCTTGAGGCCGTTCTTGATGGTGATGGCGCGCTGGATGAGGTAGCGCAGTTCATCCTGGCTCAGGTCCAGTAGGGTCAGGAAGTGGCGGGTGGCCATGGCATCTCTCCAACGAGGTAAAAAACGACCATCCTAGCCAGCCCCGAGGGGATGCGCAACGCGCCGCCGGGCCGTACAATGCGGCCATGCAAAGGCCGAGTGTGGCCATCGGGTATTGCCTCCTGCGAGGTAGTCCGCCGGGGCCGCATTGAAAATGGGGCGGGATGCCCCCATTGTCCCGGTCTGCGTCACTTAGCAAGGGCGAGCAAGCCAAGCCCGTTTCAACGAGGAGCCGTGATGAGTACCACCGTCGAGAATATTCAGCGCCAGATCAGCGAAAATCCCATCCTGATCTACATGAAGGGGTCTCCGCAGCTGCCGCAGTGCGGCTTCTCCGCCCAGACCGTGCAGGCGCTGATGGCCTGTGGCGAGCGCTTTGCCTTCGTCAACGTGCTGGACAACCCCGACATCCGCGCGGAGCTGCCCAAGGTGGCCAACTGGCCGACGTTCCCGCAGCTGTGGGTGGAAGGCGAGCTGGTCGGCGGCTGCGACATCGTCGTCGAGATGCACAACAACGGCGAACTCGAGCCGCTGGTCAAGCAGGCCGCCGAGCGTGCCCGCCAGAACGAGGAAGGCGCTGCCGACTAAAGAGCGCTGTTGGTGGCCGTGCGCCCGCCAGGCCAACGCCTTTCCATAAGGCGGTGTCCGGCGGGACCACGTCGACCGGCTGCCGCGAAAGCTTCGCACCTACGATAAAGGCCCCGATGGTCATCGACCATCGGGGCCTTTATCGTCTTGAGACTTTAGCGACCGAAGGGGATCAATCCTCTTCCATGCCCTGTTCCTGCTGGGCCAGCCGCCATCCTCCCAGGTCCTTGTAGCGATTGACCATGGCGCAGAACAGCTCGGCGGTGCGCTCGGTGTCGTAGCGGGCCGAGTGCGCGGCGTTGTTGTCGAACTCGATACCGGCGGCGCGACAGGCTCGGGCGAGCACGGTCTGGCCGTAGACCAGACCGGCAAGTGAGGCGGTGTCGAAGCTCGAGAAGGGGTGGAAGGGATTGCGCTTGATCTCGCAGCGATTGACCGCGGCGTTGAGAAAGCCGTGGTCGAAGGCGGCGTTATGGCCCACCAGGATGGCTCTGGTACAGCCGTGGGCCTTGATCGCCTTGCGCACCGGTCGAAATATCTCGCCAAGCGCCTCGGACTCGCTGACCGCCACCTGCTTGCGCAGCGGGTCATCGAGGCGGATGCCGGTGAAATCCAGCGCTGCCTGCTCCACATTGGCACCGGCAAAGGGTTCGATGTGGTAGGCGAAGGTGGCGTCGGGCAACAGGTTGCCTTCCGGGTCCATGGTCAGGGTGACGGCGGCGATCTCCAGCAGGGCGTCGGATTCCGGGTTGAAGCCGCCGGTCTCGATATCCACCACCACCGGCAGAAAACTGCGAAAACGTTGCGCCATGAGTTCGCGGGCGATCAGCTCGCTCATGCACCTCTCCTTAGTCGGGCCGTGTGGGGTCAGGGGGCCTGCTGTTGGCAGGCCGAAACGGCGAAAGTCTAGCAGTTTGGGGCAGCGGCGTCCCGTGGCCGGTATTCGGCACCCCAGATGCACGCTATAATCGGCGCTCTTCGGGCGTTATTCGCGCCGCGAATGCGTTGGTCACACCATGGTTGGTTACAAGAAGGAGCCCCTAGCATGTCCGATGTAAAGAAGGTCGTGCTCGCCTATTCCGGCGGACTGGACACATCCGTCATCGTCAAGTGGTTGCAGGAAACGTACGACTGCGAGGTGGTGACCTTCACCGCTGACATCGGTCAGGGCGAGGAAGTCGAGCCTGCCCGTGCCAAGGCCGAGGCCCTGGGCGTCAAGGAAATCTACATCGAGGACCTGCGCGAAGAATTCGTGCGCGACTACGTGTATCCGATGTTCCGCGCCAACACCATCTACGAGGGCGAGTACCTGCTGGGCACCTCCATCGCCCGTCCGCTGATCGCCCGCCGCCTGATCGAGATCGCCAACCAGACCGGTGCCGACGCGATTTCTCACGGCGCCACCGGCAAGGGCAACGATCAGGTGCGTTTCGAGCTTGGCGGCTATGCGCTCAAGCCCGGCGTCAAGGTGATCGCCCCGTGGCGCGAGTGGGACCTCAACTCCCGCGAGAAGCTGATGGCCTACTGCCAGCAGCACGATATTCCGGTGGACTTCAGCAAGAAGAAGAAGTCGCCGTACTCCATGGACGCCAACCTGCTGCATATCTCCTACGAGGGCGGCATCCTCGAGGATCCCTGGGCCGAGGCCGAGGAAGACATGTGGCGCTGGAGCGTGTCGCCGGAGGCCGCCCCGGATACCCCGACCTACGTCGAGCTGACCTTCGACAAGGGTGACATCGTGGCCATCGACGGCGAGCCGATGAAGCCCCACGAGGTGCTCGAGAAGCTCAACAAGCTGGGTGGCGACAATGGTATCGGCCGTCTCGACATCGTCGAGAACCGCTACGTCGGCATGAAGTCCCGCGGCTGCTACGAAACGCCCGGGGGCACCATCATGCTGCGTGCTCACCGCGCCATCGAGTCGCTGACACTCGACCGCGAAGAGGCCCACCTGAAAGACGAGCTGATGCCGAAGTACGCCGAGGTGATCTACAACGGCTACTGGTGGAGCCCCGAGCGCCGCATGCTGCAGGCGGCCATCGACGAGACCCAGAAGAACGTCTCCGGTGTGGTGCGCATGAAGCTCTACAAGGGCAACGCCATCGTCGCCGGTCGCCGCTCCGACGAGTCGCTGTTCGACGAGTCCATCGCCACCTTCGAGGATGACCAGGGCGCCTACGATCAGAAGGACGCCGAAGGCTTCATCAAGCTCAACGCCCTGCGTCTGCGCATCGCTGCCGGCAAGGGTCGTCGTCAGGACTGAGTGGTAACGTCGCGCGACAGGCCAAAGGAGTTCCCATGCTGAAGCAACTGTTCGGAGCGCTGTTCAAGGGGGACGGCAAGTCGTCGTCCCGCGCCGCGCCCGAGGCCGAAGCGGTCGAGTACCGTGGTTACCTGATCATCTCGCAACCCGAGGAGCAGGGCGGTCAGTTCCGCGTCAGCGGTGTCATCCGCAAGCCCATCGAGGGCGGCGAGACCCTGGAGCATCGGTTCGAGCGTTCTGACCTGGTGCCGGGACGCGAAGCCTGTGACGCCCTGATGCGTCAGAAGGCCGAACGCTACATCGATGAAGTCGGCGACGAGATGTTCGAACCGCGCTGATTGCTCACCGCGACAACGGCGCCCTCCGGGGCGCCGTTTGTGTCTGTGGGGCGGTTGTTTCAGGCAGGTCGTCGCCGCGCCCGTCAGCCCATCTAACACGCCCCGGCCCATGTCGGGGAGAGCCACACCTCAGGCCATTGCCTGTCTCAGGGAAAGACCCGCCTCAAGGCATGACTCGTTCCAAGGAGAGCTCCATGATCGTCGTGCACCATCTGGAAAATTCGCGTTCGCTGCGTATCGTCTGGCTGCTGGAAGAGCTGGGCGTGGACTATGAGATCCGCCAGTACGCCAGAGATCCGAAGACCATGCTGGCACCCGCCGCACTCAAGCAGGTGCACCCGCTGGGCAAGTCCCCGGTGATCACCGATGAAGACGCAGGTAGCCGCGTGGTGGCTGAGAGCGGCGCCATCATCGACTACCTGCTCAGGCGTTTCGATACCGAGCATCGACTGTGGCCGGAGCCGTCAAGCGCCGATACCACCGACTTCGTGTTCTGGATGCACCACGCCGAGGCCTCGGCCATGCCGCCACTGGTCATGAATCTGGTGTTCAGCCGACTCGGCAAACCGCCGGTGCCGGCGCTGATGCGGCCCCTGGGCCGGCTCTTTGCCGAGGGCGTGCGCAAGCAGTATCTGGGGCCGGAGATCCGCCGTCTGATGGACTTCTGGGAGCATAGCCTGGAAGGGCGAGAATGGTTCGCGGGCGAGCGCTTCAGTGCCGCCGACATACAGATGAGCTTCCCGCTGCTGGCGCTGGAAGGTCGTGGCCAGCTGGGCGACCACCCGCAGCTTGGCGCCTTTGTCGAGCGCTGTCGCCAACGGCCCGGCTATGCCCGCGCCGTCGAACGGGGAGGCGAACTGTCACTGTAACCTGGTGCGGAAGGCCGCTCGCGCATCATCTGGCAGAAAGGATCCTGTGGGAATGGCCGAAGGACCTTATGGCAAGCACCGTCTGGGAAGGACCTTGCATGAGGAGCGTGACAGTAGGGGCGTGCACGAGGAGCGTGCACGAGGGGTATGCTACCAAGCGCCTTGCCTGACAAGGCATTGCGCCTGCTGCGTTGCTCGGCATTCGCTGGAGCGAATATTCATGTCGGCAAGTTATGAGCATGAAAATTATTATTCATTTAAAGCATATTGAGTTTGCTGCTCCGAGCGGGATAATGGGCGTCAACACCCACCTAGGAGGTCAAGATCATGCTGAGGTCCCTGACATTTGCCGGTGTCTTGCTGGTGGCAGGCTCCGCCCAGGCGCTTGAGGTCGATCCGCTGGTCAGCCCCGCCTGGCTGAGCGAGCATCTGGACAACGACAATCTGGTGGTGCTGGACATTCGCTCCAGCATCGACAATGGCGGCGATCGCTCGAGCTTCGAAGACGCCCATATTCCGGGCAGCCTGTACTCGAGCTATACCGAAGACGGCTGGCGCGAGAGCCGTGACGGCGTCACCGGGGTGATGCCGCCGGTGTCGAGTCTACAGCGGCTGATCGGTGGGCTCGGTATCGACAACGACGATACCGTGGTGCTGGTGCCGGCGGGCACGGGCGCCACCGACTTCGGCAGCGCGGCGCGGGTCTACTGGACCTTCAAGGTACTCAGCCATGACCAGGTGGCGATCCTCGACGGTGGCTTTGCGGGCTGGAAGGAACAGGGGCTGGAGGTCGTCAGTGGCCCCGTCGAATATCCCGACCCGGTGCGCTTCGAGGGCGAACTGGACGAGTCGCTGCTGGCCACCACCGAAGAGGTTGAGGCCGCACGGGAGTCCCAGGGACAGCTGGTCGACGCTCGCCCCGAGGATTACTTCAAGGGGGACAATCAGTCTCCGGCGGCGGCGGCCCCTGGCACCATCCCGGGTGCCTTGAACCTGCCTCACCAGAGCCTGCTGGCCAACGATGGCGGCGCCTGGCGTCTCGACACCGCCCAGGTGACCTCGCGGATACAGGCGGCCGAGCTGGACGCCAGCGCCAAGACCGTGGCCTTCTGCAACACCGGCCACTGGGCCGCCACCGACTGGTTCGTGCTCAGCGAAATCGCCGGCTTCGACAATGTGGCCCTGTATGACGGCTCCATGGCCGAGTGGACCCAGGACGAGTCACGCCCGTTGGCGGTGGCCAAGCAGGGACTGGGCAAGGTGCTCGACGCCCTGGGCCTTGGTGACGACTGATCGCCCTGAGGCTCCGGCTGCCCTGAGGCTCCGGTTGGCGCCTTGTTAAAGCGTCGATTTCGCGCAATTGCTGCGCCTTTGCTACGTTATCGTTGCCTCGCTTCTGCGTCCGTGCCGGACCTGTTGCTGGATGGCAGGGTTTGACGCTATCGCCACGCCGCCGACCCCGGGTCGCCGGCGTGGCCCTCTCATCACGAGTAGATCACTACCATGACACAGACTTCCGCTGCGGCCCCCGTCCAGGGCCGCCTTCCTGTCGATCGTTTCGTCGTCGGCGTGGCCCTGGCCGGGATGCTGATCCTGGGCGGGCTGGTGTGGCTCGAGACCGCTCCTTTCCTGGTGGCGCTGTTCGGCGTCGGTATCGCGCTGGGGATGGCGCTCTACCATGGGGCCTTTGGCTTTACCGCCGGCTGGCGCAATCTGGTCACCAAGCGTCGCGGCGCCGGCATGCGTGCCCAGTTGATCCTGTTTGCACTGACCTCTGCGCTGATGATTCCGCTGCTCGGCAGCGGTGAGCCCGGCATGGTGGGGGCGGTGGCGCCCATCGGCACCTCGCTGGTGGTGGGCTCCTTCGTATTCGGCCTGGGCATGCAGTTGGGTGGAGGCTGTGGCTCAGGCACGCTGTTTACCGTCGGCGCCGGCAACCTGCGCATGCTGGTGACACTTGCGTTCTTCATCATCGGTGCGGTGGTCGGTTCGATCCACCTGCCGTGGTGGCTCGACCTGCCGAGCCTGGATCCGATCAGCCTGATCGACAGTGTCGGTGTCATCGGCGCCATCGCGGTACAGTGGGCGGGACTGGCGCTGGTTATGCTGTGGGTCAATCGCGTGGAACGCCGCGCCCACGGTTCGCTGGAACGTTCCGAGCTGCGCCTGGCACCTGCCGAAGGCGGGGTGCTGCGCACCCTGGTGCAGGGACGCTGGCCCTTCGTCTGGGCGATCCTGGTGCTGGCGATCGGCAACACCCTGACCCTGGCCATCGGCGGGGCGCCCTGGGGCATCACCTTCGCCTTCAATCTTTGGGGCGCCAAGGCGTTGCAGGCCATCGGCGTGGACATGAGTCAGTTCGAGTTCTGGACCTGGGACTACCCGGCCATGGCGCTGGCCGATTCGGTGCTGGTGAACATCACCTCGGTGATGAACTTCGGTCTGCTGCTGGGTGCCATGCTGGCGGCGGGTCTGGCCAATCGCTTCAATGAAGCCAGTCGCAAGCCCATCGAGGGACGTCAGTTCCTGGCGGCGATCATCGGCGGCCTGCTGCTGGGCTACGGTGCCCGCCTGGGCTTCGGCTGCAATATCGGCGCGCTGTTTTCGGGACTGGCCTCGGGCAGCCTGCACGCCTGGGTGTGGTTCGCCTGCGCCTTCGTCGGTTCGCTGGTGGGGATTCGCCTGCGCCCCTGGTTCCGGCTGCCCAACTGATCGACCGACCCACTGATCCATTGTTCAAGGTGATTCCCATGAAAGCCGCCTATCATCGAAGCCGCGTCATCGGTCTGTTGCTGGCGATTCTGGTATTGATCATGGCTGACCACCTGGCCAGTCCCACCTTTGCCTTCAACATGGGCGACGGCCACGCTCGGACCTCGCTGAACCAGCGTGACGCCAGCGCCTGTGCGCCCTGTGGGGCGCCGTGCCCGTCCACTCGCCAATAGGGCTTGCATGAAAAGTGCCTGCGCTCGCCGACTTTTCGTAGAAAGCCTGGAATTATGCCTGCGCTCGGTGACGTTCTACCGTCCAGGCACTGTTCGTCAGACAGTATTTGCCAACAAAGAGGCGCCCCTGCCATGGCAGGGGCGCCTCTTGTGGTCGTCAGTCTGACGGGGAGGCGATCATTCTCGTGGGTCCTGTTCGCGGCGGGGGATCTTCGGCCCCAGCGGCCCGAGCCACAGCCAGACCTGGAGCACCACCAGGATCGGTAACAGCCAGGTCGGCGCGCCCACCGTCCACACCAGCACCTGGTGGATCATGAAGGCGGTCAGGCCGCCGAGCAGGCCAAGCACCGGGAACATCAGTGGCCGCTCGGAGCCCGGGCGGCCACTTAGCCGGAACAGCGAGCCGGTGAAGGCGCCAAAGCTCACGGCCATGGCCAGCGGAATCCAGAGTTGCTGTAGCACTTCCTGCATCGTTAACCGCTCATGTTGAGACTTGGGCCCTCAGGCTAACGCGTCTGGCCGCCGGCTGCGCTTGAACTTTGGCGTAATTCGCCTGGCTTTCGGCTTTCGGCTTTCGGCTTCCGGCTTCCGGCACGCATCCTTGGTGATGGGCGCTTTCGTCGGTGAGCGCTTTTGTCTGTGGTGCTGGGGGCCAGGACGGGCGAAAACCGTCGCTGGGTGCAGTCGCGGCCCATGCAAGGTCTAGATGTCGGTCTTGTCCTTGAACTCGCACAGATCCTCGATGACACAGCTGCCGCAACGTGGCTTGCGTGCCACGCAGGTATAGCGACCATGGAGGATCAACCAGTGGTGGGCGTCCTGGCGAAATTCGCGGGGGACGTGGCGCACCAGCCGTTCCTCGACCTCCACCACGTTCTTGCCCTTGGCGATGCCGGTGCGGTTGGAGACCCGGAAGATGTGGGTGTCCACGGCGATGGTGGGCTGGCCGAAGGCGGTGTTGAGGATCACGTTGGCGGTCTTGCGTCCGACCCCGGGCAGGGCCTCCAGCGCCGGACGGGTGGCCGGTACCTCGCCATCATGGCGCTCGATCAGCAGATGGCAGGTCTTCATCAGGTTTTCGGCCTTGGTGTTGAAAAGGCCGATGGTCTTGATGTGTTCCTTGAGCGCGTCGATCCCGATATCGATGATCGCCTGGGGTGTGTTGGCCACCGGGAACAGGCGAGCGGTGGCCTTGTTGACGCCGACGTCGGTGGCCTGCGCCGACAGCAGTACCGCGGCCAAGAGCTCAAACGGTGTGCTCCAGTTGAGCTCGGTGGTCGGCTCGGGATTGTGGGCCCGCAGGCGGGTAAAGATCTCGTGGCGTTTGGCAGCGTTCATGCTCGTCTCTTTGGTTGGCAAGCCAGGGGCTGAATCGACAGCGGGCCAGGCCGGGCGGATCTTCAGCGCACGACTCCGGTAACCCGCACCCGGCGTTCGTCCCTGGGCGTCCGGGTCGGCGCCGGGCGGCGGCGCTTCACGGCGTCGTCGATGGCGTTCTTCGCGGCGATCAGCAGCCCGGTGACCAGAAAGGCCCCCGGGGGCAGCACCAGAAACAGCATGCCGCCATCACCCGGCAGGTGCAGTGTCCAGTCACCGGCTGCGTCGCCCAGCAGCAGGTCCATGCCGGCGAACAGGGTGCCTTGCCCCAGCAGTTCGCGGATACCCCCGATCAACACCAGCACCAGAGAGAAGCCGACGCCGTTCATCAGGGCGTCGAACAGCGCCGGCTTGAGCGGTTGGCGGGAGGCAAAGGCCTCGACCCGAGCCAGGATGGCGCAATTGGTGACGATCAGCGGCAGGAAGATGCCGAGCACCTGGTAGAGCTCGTAGGTCAGCGCCGCCATGGACAGTTCGACGCAGGTCACGAAGGCAGCAATGATCAACACGAAGGCCGGCAGGCGTACCTCTGGGCGTACCTGGTGGCGCAGCGCCGAGGCCGAGGCGCTGGCGCCGAGCATCACCCCCAGGGTGGCGATCCCGAGCCCCAGGCCATTGACCACACTGCCGGTGACGGCCAGTAGCGGACACAGGCCGAGCAACTGGACCAGGGCGGGATTGTTGCTCCACAGCCCCTTGATGGCGATGTCGCGAGCGTCGCTGCGGGTCATGGGCTGTGCTCCTGGTTACTGGCGTCTGGCGTATCACGCGGCGACCCGGCAGTCATCATCGCTTCGTTCACCGCCTGGATGACGGCGTGAGAGGTGATGGTGGCACCGGTCAGGGCTTCGATGGCGCCCTGCGGGGCCAGGTCCAGCTGGTGGCGCGCGAGGCCTTCGAACTGATCGATCCAGGGGCCCTTGCGGCGCTCGATGGCGTCGCCAAGCCCCGGCGTCTCGCGGTGATCGACGACGCGCACTGCCGTGACACGCCGCTGCGGTGTCAGTGCCACCAGCACCTCGACGGGGCCTGCGTAGCCGAGCGCTGAAGAGGGTTGCAGGGTGGCGAGCAGCGTGCCGCTTTCGTCCAGCGCCTGCCAGCCTTGGTCACCGGCCGGCGCCGGCACCAGCCTGGCGGTGCCCTGAGGCGCCAGGCTTTGCAGTAGGGCGTCCTGGTGGGCCTGGCGATTGGCCTCGATACGCCCCTCGCTGAGCGCCTGGGTCAGGCTGACCGCACCCAGGGTCACCAGGGCGAACAGGGCAAGTTTCACGGCCAGTGTTCGCGGAGCCGACGTGTTGCTATCAGGGCTATTCATCAGCGCAGTCTATCAGTGCTTTCCAAGTGAGGCGGTCGTCCATCAGCGTTCTTGACCAGGGCGGTGTCGCTGGCTAACCGTCATCGTTGTGCCTCCGGGTGGCTCGAGCATTCGATGACCGGTCGGGCACCAGCTGGTCGAGCAGGGGGGCGGCCAGGTTCATCAGCAGCACGGCGAAGGCCACGGCGTCAGGGTAGCCGCCGTAGGCACGGATGATCATCGTCAGGGCGCCGATGCCGGCACCATAAGCCAGGCGTGCACGACGACCGCTGGCGGCACTGACCGGGTCGGTGACGATAAAGAAGGCGCCGAACATGGCCGCGCCCCCGAGCAGGTGGAAGCCGACTCCGCCGCTGGCCGACAGTTGATCGAACAGCCAGGCGAGCAAGGCCATGGAGGCGAGCATGGACAGCGGCAGGCGCCAGTCGATCAGCCGGCGGTAGAGCAGGTAAAGACCTCCGGCCAGCCAGGCCAGGGCGACGTTGCGCCAGGCCTCCAGCGCCGCTGGTGCCACTAGCTCGGCGAGGCTGGCGTCTGCGGCGCGATGGCGGTAGGCGTCCAGCGGTGTGGCACCGCTCAGCGCATCCAGTGCGGCTGCTGGGTGCTGGCCCAGCCAGCGTGCCAGCCAGGTCGAGGGCTCGACGGCGTCGGGGCCGAATAGCCCCGAGGGTGCGGGCCACAGGCTCATCTGGGTGGGGAAGGACACCAGCAGCAGGGCGTAGCCCACCATGGCGGGGTTGAACAGGTTTTGGCCGAGCCCGCCGTAAAGGTGCTTGGCCACCGCCACGGCGGCAAGCGAGCCGATCAGGATCAGCCACAGGCTGGTGCCCGTCGGCAGCGCCGCACCCAGTAGCACCCCGGTCAACAGGGCGCTGCCATCAGCGATGGTCGGCGAGACGGGCCGCCGACGCGCCACCAGCATCATCGCCTCGATCAGCACACAGCAGGCCGCTGCGGTGATGACGTTGGTGACGACGCCAAGGCCGAAGAACCAGCTCTGGGTGATGAGTCCGGGCAGGCAGGCCAGCGTCACCCGACGCATCAAGGTAGCGCTGTCGTGTCCACGACGAGCGCTGTCTGCGCTGGTGTGGCGGTGAAGGTGGCTCATGGCCGGGTTTCCTCCTGACGGGCGGCCTTGAGCCGAGCATCGGCGGCGGCGAGGTGCTGTCTGGCGGTATCCAGTTGAGTCTCGAGGTCGGCGAGGACATCCGCCGATTGCTGCTGCTGGGCGGCGCGCTCCAGCGCCTTCTCAGCCTTGCGTGCCGCGGCCTTGGCGGCTGCCTGGGCGATGCGCAGGCCACGCACGTCCGCGACGCTGGCGGTTCCCTTGGTGTCGGCTGAGCTATCCTTGGCGCTGCTTGCGTCACGCTCCTGGCCGCGCCGGGTGGCGGCCTGACGACGGGCCTGGCGACGTGCTTCACGCTCGGCCGCCTCGCGCTGCTCGCGGGCCTGGCGTGCCTCGAAGCGGTGGCGGGCCTGGTCGGCCCGGGCGCTCTCGGCGCGCGCGGTGCGCAGGCGCTGCTTGGCCTCGCCGAAGCCGTTGGCCAGCGGCAGGTGGCTGGGGCAGACGTAGTCGCAGGCGCCGCACTCGATGCAGTCGAACAGGCCGTTGGCCTCGGCCTTGTGGTCTTCGCCTGCCTGGGCGTGCCACCACAGTTGCTGAGGGGCAAGGCCCGCCGGGCAGGCCGGCTGGCAGTCGCCGCAACGGATGCAGGGGCGTGCGGGGGGCGGCGTCGGCAGTTCAGCCGCGTCAGCGGCGATCAGGCCGTTGGTGGTCTGGGTGATGGGTTGGTCAAGCGAACTGATCGCCTGGCCCATCATCGGACCGCCTTCGATCACCCGCGACAATCTGGCGCGATCGAGGCCGGCGTCCTGCAGCAGGTGTTCGATGGCGGTGCCCAGGCGCGCGGTGACATTGCCGGGGCGTGCCAGCGCTCGGCCCGCCAGGGTCAGGGTGCGCTCGATCATCGGCTTGCCGAGCGCCACCGCGTCGTGGATGGCCGCCAGGGTCCCGGGATTGTGACACAGCACGCCGGCGTCAACCGGCAGCTGGTCAGAGGCGAGACGGCGGCCCAGCAGGCGCTCGATCAGCTGGCGCTCGCCGCCGCTGGGGTAGCGGATGGGGATCACCTCGAGTCGTGCCGGGCAGGGCAGCTCGCCTAGCCGGGCACGCACGGCGCTGGCCGCCTCGGGCTTGTCGTCTTCGATGCCGATGACAATAGAGGCGGCCCCGGTGGCATGGGCCACCATCGCTGCACCGGATAGCACCTGGTCGGTGTGCTGGCGCAGTGTCTGGTCATCGGCGCTCAGGTAGGGTTCACATTCGGCGGCGTTGACCACCAGGGTATCGACGCCCGCCTGGCGTGCCGCGCGGACCTTGAGATGGGCCGGAAATCCGCCGCCGCCCATGCCGGCGATGCCGGCGTCGGCAATTCGTTGGATGATCTCGCCGGGGGCCGCGCCTTGCCAGTCGAGCGGCGGCAGCCAGTGGTGCTGTGAAGAGCCGTCTGACTCGATCACCACAGCGGGTGGGTGTTGTCCGCCGGAGTCCGCTTCGTGGCCAGGGACCAGTGCGCTGACGTGGCCCGAGATGCTGGCGTGCACCGGCAGCGCCAGGTGGCCGACGGCGCGTGCCACTGGCTCGCCGGCACGCACGTACTGGCCTGGCTTGACGATAGGCTGGACCTCTCGCCAGGGCTGGTCGCGGCCATCTTCCAGCAACAACGTCACCCTGGCCGGTAGCGGCGGCGTGCGTATGCCCAGGTCACGGGTCTGCGACTTGCGGGTAGGGGGCAGCACGCCGCCGGCGGGCCGGCTACCCGCCGCCAGTGATCGCCAGAGTCGCTCAAGCACTGCCATGAAGCGTCTCCGTGGTGCGGTCGCTGGCGATGATGCCGGCGGTCCAGCGGGGTTGTGGCTCTCTTGGCAGCATGTCGATGCAGTCCACCGGGCAGGGGGCGATACACAGATCGCAGCCGGTGCATTCGTGTGCGATGACCGTGTGCATCATCTTCGAGGCGCCGAGGATGGCGTCTACCGGGCAGGCCTGGATGCACTTGGTGCAGCCGATGCATTCATCTTCCCGAATAAAGGCCACCCGGGGGGTATCGTCGGCGTCGCCGTCGAGCGCCAGGGGTTCCCGACCAAGCAGTTCGGCCAACTCAAGGATGGTTGCCTCGCCGCCCGGTGGACAGCGATTGATGGCCTCTCCCTGCTCGACGGCTTCGGCGTAGGGCCGACAGCCGGGATAGCCACACTGGCCACATTGGGTCTGGGGCAAAAGGGCGTCGATCTGCTCCACCAGGCCATCCTCGCCGTCCTTGAAGCGACGGTTCAGCCAGCCCAGCAGTCCGCCGCAGACACCGATCAGTGCGACCATCAGGACCACGCCGACAAGACTCGTCAGGCTCATGGAGAGCCCCCGGTGGCAAGTCCGGTGAAGCCCATGAAGGCCAGCGACATCAGGCTGGCGGTGATCATGGCGATGGCCGCACCGCGAAACGGGCGCGGTACATCGGCGCCCGCCAGGCGTTCGCGCATGGCCGCCAGCAGGATCAACACCAGCGAGAAGCCCAGAGCGGCGCTGAATCCGTACAGCAGCGCATCGAAGAAGCCGCCGTCGCGACCCAGGCTCAACAGCGCCACGCCCAGCACCGCGCAGTTGGTGGTAATCAGCGGCAGGAAGATGCCGAGCACCCGATGCAGCAGGGGGCTCAGGTGGCGCACCATGACCTCGGTGGCCTGGACTACCACGGCGATCACCACGATAAAGGCGATGGTGCGCAGGTACTCAAGATCCAGCGGCACCAGCAGATAACGGTGCAGCAGGTGACTGGCCGCCGATGACAGGGTCAGTACGAAGGTGGTGGCAAGGGACATGCCCAGCGCCGATTCCAGCTTCGAGGACACCCCCAGGAAAGGGCATAACCCGAGAAACTGCACCAGCACGAAGTTGTTGACCAGGGCGGTACTGACGAGGACGAGAAGAACGTCGGTCATGGAATGCACGAGGTAACGGCCGGCGGGCAGGGCCCCGCCGGCGCATGGGCTTGATGGAACCCCTTAGCTGACCCGCTGGCCGGGTTCTGCGCCACTGTGGGGTTCGAGCAGATAGATGCCGTCGTCGTTGCCAGCCGCCAGCACCATGCCTTCGGAAACACCAAAGCGCATCTTGCGCGGTGCCAGGTTGGCCACCATGACGGTCAGCTTGCCTTCGAGAGCCTCCGGCGAATAGGCGCGACGGATGCCGGCGAAGACCTGGCGGCTTTCGCCGCCGAGATCCAGCGACAGCTTGAGCAGCTTGTCGGCCCCTTCGACGTATTCCGCCTTGGCGATGCGGGCGATACGCAGGTCCACCTTGGCGAAGTCGTCGAAGCTGATCTCGTCGGCGATCGGCGTCTCGGCCAGCGGTCCCTTGGGCGTTTCCTTGAGCTTCTGTTCTTCCACCAGATCCTCCTTCGATGCTTCGATCATGGCATCGATACGATCGTTCTCGACCCGGGTCATCAGCGGCTTGAACTTGTTGACGGGGTGATCGCCCAGCCAGGTCTCGCGGCTGTTCCAGTCGAGGGTGTCGAGATTCATGAACAGTCTGGCCTGTTCGGCCATGGCCGGTACCACCGGGGCCAGGTAGACCATCAGCTGACGGAACAGGTTGATTCCCATGGAGCAGATGTCGAGCACTTCCTGCTCGCGGCCTGCCTCCTTGGCCAGTACCCAGGGCGCCTGGTCGGCGATGTAGCTGTTGGCCTCGTCGGCCAGCTCCATGACCTTGCGCATGGCGCGGCCGAACTCCCGCTGTTCATAGTAGTCGGCGATCTCGTCACCGGCGGCGATGAAGCGTGCCAGCATGTCCGGCTCGGCGCAGTGAGTCGACAGCTGCCCACCTCCGAGCTTCTTGACGAAACCGGCGCAGCGGCTGGCGATGTTGACCACCTTGCCCACCAGGTCGGCATTGACCCTGAGCGCGAAGTCCTCGAGGTTCAGGTCGAGGTCATCGACCCGGGAGGTGAGCTTGGCGGCGAAGTAGTAGCGCAGGTACTCGGGATTGAGATGCTCGGCGTAGGTCGCGGCCTTGATGAAGGTGCCGCGTGACTTGGACATCTTGGCGCCGTTGACCGTGACGAAGCCGTGGCAGTTGACTGCGGTGGGGGTGCGCATCTCGGCCCCGTGCAGCATCGCCGGCCAGAACAGGGCGTGGAAGTAGACGATGTCCTTGCCGATGAAATGGTAGACCTCGGCCTTTGAATCGC
Organism: Halomonas sp. H10-59; assembly: GCF_040070555.1. Lineage (NCBI taxonomy): Bacteria > Pseudomonadati > Pseudomonadota > Gammaproteobacteria > Oceanospirillales > Halomonadaceae > Halomonas > Halomonas sp. H10-59. The sequence goes on along the minus strand of NZ_CP098828.1, from coordinate 2,445,000 downwards.
GCTCCCAGTAGCTGTCGAAGTCCAGCCCCTCACGCTCGCACAGGTTCTTGAAGCTCGCCAGGTAGCCGATCGGAGCGTCCAGCCAGACATAGAAGTACTTGCCCGGCGCGTCAGGAATCTCGAAGCCGAAGTAGGGCGCGTCGCGGCTGATGTCCCACTCGTTGAATCCGGACTCGAACCATTCCATCAGCTTGTTGCGGATCTGCGGCTGGACATGGTCGTCCTTGATCCAGGCACTGAGGAAGTCGGCGAAGTCAGGCAGCTTGAAGAAGTAGTGGGTGGAGCTGCGGACTTCCGGGGTGGCGCCGGAAATAGCCGATACCGGATCGATCAACTCGGCAGGGGTATAGGTGGCGCCGCAGGCCTCGCAGTTATCGCCGTACTGATCCGCGGTGTGGCACTTGGGACAGGTGCCCTTGATGAAACGATCGGCCAGGAACAGACCCTTGACCGGATCGTACATCTGCTCGATGTCACGGGTGGCGATGTGCCCCTTGTCGCGCAGGCGCTTATAGATAAGCTCGCTGAAGTGGCGGTTTTCCTCGGAGTGGGTCGAGTGGTAGTTGTCGAAGGCCACGCCGAAACGGGCGAAGTCCTGCTGGTGTTCGCGGGATACGCGGTCGATCAGCGCCTCGGAGGTGATGCCCTCCTGCTCGGCACGCAGCATGATCGCGGTGCCGTGGGCGTCATCGGCGCAGACGTAGTGGCACTGGTGGCCGCGACTCTTCTGGAACCGCACCCAGATATCCGTCTGGATGTACTCCAGCAGGTGGCCCAGGTGAATGGCGCCGTTGGCGTAGGGCAAGGCGCTGGTGACGAGAATCTGGCGCTTGTCGGGTGCGGTGATGGACATGGTGTGACGTGATATCCCGTTGAAAATCAGGCGACGATTGTAGCTAGGATCGAGGTCGTGTGCATCCGCTATCGTGCTTGGGCGCAGCCATGAAAAAGCCGTTGCGCAGACGGTGCATTGTCAGGAGGACGCCACCAGCAGGCCGACATGCTCAAGGCCTCGGTCCTTGAGGTGCAGCGCCTGTAGGCGGCTCATGACACCCTGGTCACAAAAGAGGAGATAGCGGGTGTCGGGATCCAGCGCATCGCTGCGGGTCGCCAGTTCATAGAAGGGAATATGATCGACGGGGCAGGCGAGTGGCCCAAGCGGACGGCGCTCGACGTCGTCCGGGGGCCGCACATCGATGACCCGGGTCGCCGTTCGGGCGAAGTCGTGGAGGCCTCCAAAGGAGACTTCTGCCAGGGGCTCCTGGGAGGGTGCGCTGACGCCTTTGGATACTGGCGCATCGACAGGCTGGCGAGTGGCGCTGGCCAGGGCGCGATCCAGCAGGTCGGCCGGTAGCCTGGCCTCTGCCGCCTGAAGTTCCTTCAGCGACGCCTTGACCCTGGGGCGGCTGGACATCCCGCCGCAGTACTCGGGCATTCGGCTCGACGCCTCAGCGGTAGCGATCCGGTGGGCCTCATCGATGATGGTCTGCTTGTCATCGGTCAGCAGCGGTCGCAACACCGGCAGGTGGCTGGCGCGGTCGATCAGGCCGAGATTGGTCAATGTCTGGCTCGATACCTGGGCGATAGCCTCTCCTGTCACCAGGGCGGCGATGCGCGCGCGTTGCGCGACTCTTGCGGCGGCCTCGATCATCAAACGCTTGAGCACCAGCGACACCAGGCCATCAGGTATCTCGCGACGCAAGGTCTCGACCACTTCCTCGAAGGGAACGGTGATGAAGTTGGCCTTATGGGAGGCACTGTATCGTTGCCACAGGTCTCGGGTCAGCGCCTTGACCGCGCCTTCCTGCTCCTGTCCGCCAAAACGAAAGAGGACAAACTGACACTTGATGCCGCGCCTGAGCATCCGATAGGCCGCCACCGGAGAGTCATAACCCCCGGACATCAGTACCAGTGCCTCTCCCTGGGTGCCTAGTGGAAAGCCACCGAGGCCCGGCCCAAGGTCGACTTCCTCGATCAAGGTGTCGCCATCGATCCGCAGTGGCACCACTACCTCCGGGGTGCTCAGGTCGACCCTGGCATCAGCAGCATGGGCGAGCAGCGCTGCGCCCAACGCACGCTCTACCTCCACCGAACCGAAGTCGTGATGTCCCTTGCGCTTGACCTTGACCTTGAAGCGCTTGCCTTCGATGTCCGATGCCCGTTCGCACGCCAGTTGTTCGATGGTGTTCTGCCAGTCCCCAAGCGGCCTGTTACGTGTCCTGGCCGCGCGCTGAACGCCCGGTATCCGGGTCATGCTCGCTTCCAGTGCCAGACGATCGCCGCGAGAAAGCTCCCGCGGAAGTCTTACGACCAGATGGTCCCATTGGGCAACGACCTTGGTCTTGGGCTCCTGGCGCCTGAGTGCATTGCGCAGATTGGTGGCCAGGCAGCGACCCATGTGGCGTCTCACCGAGGCGGACTTGGTGGCGATGTCGGCAGAAAGGGAAAGACGATATTCCATGGTGTGAACGCCGAAACTACGATGTAAGAATAGTAACCTTGATCCAGATCAAGTTTGATGGAGATCTTCGAGATTCCGCCGACGGCAGGGGGGCGATCGGCGGGGGGCAGGAAAAAAAGACGAAAAAATGCGTCAGTACAGCGCTTTTTCTTCCTGTACGACCTCTTTGAGAAGCTCCAGGAAGAGCCGGTCGGCTTCGGAGTGCTCCTCGGCGCTGTCAGGGATATGAATGCTGGTGGTGTCCGAGATTTCGTTGGCAATGTCGGCCATGACGCCACTGTCGCTGCCACTTTCCAGGTGCCGGCGGGCGATCTCGAGAGAGGTCTCCAGGACCTTGGGGTCCTGCAGCAACTTTTTGATAAAGCCGGTCAATTCATTGATGACACGGGTTTTTTGAATTTCGGATGAGGCCATCGGTGACTCCTTGGCTAGGCGCTTGATCCAAGGGATTACGATAGCATGTTTGTGGACTGCTACGGGACAGGTTTGCTGTAGGGCGATGTTGTGGATTCTGTCAAGTGGTGCCTTGCCTGACCATGATGACATTGAATGACGAGATGTTACTGAATGTGTTCGAATGTGAGAGGATTGTAGTTGTAACAGTAGTTGTGGCTGGATGGGATGTTAGCAGCGTTGGGGAAGCGCTCGACAATCGGCGCTACAGGGAAACTGCTCGCCCATCCCGGGGATGATGAGAATGGTAGCGCCGAAGCAGCACGGCTGGTCCTGCAGAATCCGGGGTTGTTGGGCTAGTTCGTTGGTACTAGATTCAACTGTACTGGCTGCGGCCATTGATAATTAAGGGAACACGAATGAAAACGATCCGCCGAGAACCTCGCTCTTCCATGGTGCGGCCGCTGGTCAGTGCCATCGCATTGGCCTCTACGTCAATGCTGATGGGGTCAGGAGTCATGGCCCAGGACGCGCAGACGTTGCCGCCTGGCACGACATCGCCCGGTGCGGCGACCCTGCGTGACGTCGTGGAGCAGACCATCAATACCAATCCTGAGGTGCTAGCGGCCTGGAATGGCTTCCAGGCGGCGGGCCACGATGAGCGGGTGGCCTTTGGGGGCTATCTGCCTCAGATTGACGTCAATGCAGGCGTCGGCCTCGAGGATCGTCAGAATGATCAACAGGGCAGCTACGACACCGACTATGTCGAGGTGACGCTGAACCAGATGATCTATGACGGCTTCGCCACCGCCAGTGAGGTCGAGCGTCTAAGCCGGGCAGAACTGGTACGCTACTACGAGCTGCTGGGGGCGAGTCAGGACGCGGCGTTGGACGCAACTAATGCCTATCTTGATGTTCAGCGTTACCGTCGCCTGGTGGGCCTGGCCCAGGACAACTATCAGAAGCACCTGGAGGTCTACCAGCAGATCGAGGCCCGCGCTCTGTCAGGTGCCGGTCGTCGCGTCGACCTGGAGCAGATCAGCGGTCGTCTGGCGCTGGCCGAATCGAACCTGATCACCGAAGCGTCCAACCTGCACGATGTCTCTGCCCGCTTCCAGCGTCTGGTGGGGGAATTGCCGCCGGAAGCTCTGGCGCCTGCGCCGACCTTCGCCGAGCAGCTACCCGCTGACGTCGCCCAGGCGTTGCAGCTAGCCTACGAGGGTAACCCGGACTTCCATGCCGCCATCGAGAACATCGAGGCCGCCCGCGCCGAGCGTGAAGGCACCAAGTCGCCCTTCCATCCCAGGCTTGACCTGGTGGGCCGCAGTGGTACCTACAAGGGCAGTGACACCGACGGCGACTTCATTTCCGACAATGATCATGAAGACCGTCACAGCATCGAACTGGTGGGTAGCCTCAATCTGTATCGCGGCGGCAGCGACCTGGCGTCGTTCCGCGCCGCCAGTGATCGCGTCGAGCAGGCGGTCAATCTGCGTGACAAGGCATGCGTCGACATTCGTCAGACCACCACCATCGCCTACAACGACACCCGTCGTCTGCGCGACCAGTTGGAATACCTGAACGAGCACCGTCAGACGACCGATCGCGTACGCGGAGCCTACAAGCAGCAGTTCGATATCGGTCAGCGTTCGCTGCTCGACCTGCTGGACATCGAGAACGAGTATTTCGAGGCGAGTCGTGCCTATGTGAACGCGCAGTATGACGTCGCTCTGGCAGATGCGCGCACCCTGCGTGCCACCGGTAGCCTGCTGGAGGTGCTGGAGGTGCGCAAGGATGGACTGCCGAGCCTCGCCGAGCTGGACAGCAACGGTGTGTCGATCACGCCGGATATCGTCTGTCCGGCGGTAGGTCCGCGGTCCTACAGCATCGAGGAGCTCACCGGCTCCACACGGGCTCCGGACGTCGTCATGCCTGCGGACGCTCTGTTCGAGATCAACAGCTACGTGCTGAGCGCGAGCGCCAAGCAGGAACTGAGTGCGTTGGCCGACCGTATCCGTGGCCGTAACGACCTGGTCCGGGTATTCATCGCTGGCCATGCGGACATCTCGGGTACCGATGCCATCAATGATCCACTGTCGCGTAATCGAGCGGCAGCGGTGGGCCAGTACCTGGTCAGCCAGGGCGTCAGTGCTTCGCTGATTGAAACCCGGGGCTATGGCTCGCATCGGCCTGTTCAGTCCAACGACACCGTCGAAGGTCGTCGCCAGAACCGTCGAGTGGAGATCACACTTGAACGCAGTGGCGAGAATCTGGACATGGGGGCATTGCCTGGTTCCGCCGGTGATGACAGTGTGTCCCTTGCCTGGGCGCGAGGGGAACAGGGTCGCGGCCTGGAGGGCTAGAAGCTCAGTGGATGATCGCGTCCTCGCTTCTCGGGGACGCCATTTCCCGGAATATGGATGCAACTGCCACGTTCTGGTCCTTGCATCGCCGCAAAGGAAGCCGTGACGACAGCAGGGATGATAGGCCGGGTCGCACGGAAAGGGCGTTCTGGTACAGCCATCGGCCGACAGAGAGGTTTACGTGGACGATTCACGAGTTGCGGATGAAGCAGAATTTACAACACCTGAAGCGCAGGAGCAGGACGAAGACAGAGGCCCAGTCAAGGATGAGTTGCTGGAAGTGCTGCTGTCGATTGCTCACTACCACGAGCATGATGTCAGTGCGGATTCCCTGACAGCGGGCCTGCCGTTGGAAGATGGCGCACTGACGCCAGGGATATTTCCCCGGGCGTCGGAACGTGCCGGGCTGACGGCGCGACTCGTCAAGAGTCGCCTCGTTCAGTTGAACCCTGCGCTATTTCCTGTCGTGCTGTTGCTGGAGCCGGGGCGCGCCTGCGCATTGCTCGATATCGATGTCAAGGCGCGTACCGCTCAGGTGATTTACCCCGAATTGGGGCAGGCGTCGGTAGAAATCTCGCTGGACGAGCTTCACGAACGTTACAGCGGGACGGCGATCTATACGCGGCCGCGGTTCCGTTTCGACGCCCGGTCGAAGGATGTCAACGAGAAGCGTTCTGGGCATTGGTTCTGGAGCGTGATCAAGGAAAACAGACGCCTTTACCGTGACGTGATACTGGGCTCTGTCGCCATCAACATCTTCGCGCTGGCGATGCCCCTGTTCGTTCTCAATGTCTATGACCGCGTGGTGCCCAATCACGCCACCGAGACGCTGTGGGTGTTGTCCATCGGTGCCCTGATCGTACTGGCATTCGACTTGACGCTCAGGTTGATGCGTTCGAGCTTTGTCGATCTTGCGGCCAGTCGAGCTGACGTCAAGCTCTCGTCGCGTATCATGTCTCGCGTCATGGGGATGCGGATGGAGGCCAAGCCTGCCTCGACCGGTTCCTTTGTCTCGATGCTGCAATCCTTCGAGTCGGTTCGGAGCTTTATCGGCTCCGCCACCGTGATCGCCATGGTGGACCTGCCGTTCGTTCTGATGTTCATCGCCATCATTGGCCTGATAGGACCTGCACTGGTCATTCCTATCGTGGTTGGCGTGCTGTTTATCTTGCTCTACGCCCTCGGTGCCCAGGGAAAGCTGCACGACTTGTCGGAGACTACCCTGAAGGTAGGGGCGCAACGTAACGCTACTCTGGTGGAATCGGTCTCCCAGCTCGAGACGGTCAAGACGCTGCGGGGCGAGAGCCGAGTTCAGGGGCAATGGGAGCAGGCCAGCGCCTTTCTCTCGCGCACCGGGGCTCAGTTGAAGTTCCTCGGAACCTCGGTCACCAGTATCGCCCAGTGGACCCAGAATACCGTCGGTATCTGCGTCATTCTTATCGGCGTCTATCTGATCATCGACGGCAATCTTTCCCAGGGTGGGCTGATCGCTGCCTATATGCTCTCGTCTCGTGCGCTGGCACCGGTCAGCCAGGCCGCCGCACTGCTGGCTCAGTATCATCAATCTGCCACGGCCCTGGAGTCGTTGGATAGAGTGATGGAAATGCCGGTGGAACGTGAGGAAAAGAGTTACATCGATCGTCCCGCCGTCAAGGGACTGGTGAAGTTCGACAAGGTTACCTTCCGCTACCCCCAGGCCGAGAATGACAGCCTTCGCGACGTCTCTCTGTCGATAGCACCAGGCCAGAAGGTGGCGCTGCTGGGACGAGTCGGCTGTGGCAAGACCACGTTGCAGAAGTTATTGCTCGGTCTGTACCAGCCGACGTCGGGGGCGGTACTGATCGACGATGTGGACATTCGTCAGTTTGACCCCCTGCAGTTGAGGCGACATATCGGCTATGTGCCTCAGGACGTGCGTCTGTTTTACGGCTCATTGAAGGACAACATCATCGCCGGTGCCGGCAGCGAAGGGGTGGATGATGATCTGCTGCTCAAGGCCATCCGTATCAGTGGGCTCGATGGACTCGTCAGCACACACCCTCAGGGCGTCGAGCTGCAGGTAGGCGAAGGCGGACAGATGCTTTCGGGTGGTCAGAAGCAGGCGGTAGCGATCGCGCGTGCCATCGTGCACGATCCGGCGATCTTGTTGCTGGATGAGCCGACCAGCGCCATGGACCACGCCAGCGAGGAGGCCTTCAAGCGCAACCTCAAGGATTACGCTGGGGGCAAGACGATGGTGGTGGTGACGCACCGCACGTCACTGTTGTCGCTGGTGGATCGTATCGTGGTCATCGACTCTGGCAAGGTGGTCGCAGATGGTGAGCGTGACAGCGTCATGGATGCGCTGCGCAAAGGCCAGATCGGGAGGGCCAGCTGATGTCCAGCAAGAGTGCCGAACAGAAGGGATTCGAAGGCGTCGGTCGCGTATCACGCAAAGGTGGCAAAGTCTTTCGCCCCTTTATCGACCGGTTGTTTGCGCGTCGCGTCAGCGCATCCCATCTCAACAGAGATTGGGCGAGCGACGCAGACTGGGCGCGAATGCAGCAGGATCCTCTGCGCGCCAGGCTGATGCTGTACATGGTTGTCGTAGCGATCATCTGCGTGATCGTCTGGGCCTGCTTTGCGCCGATCGATGAGGTGACACGCGGTAGCGGCAGGGTCATACCCTCCAGCCAGCTTCAGCGGGTGCAAAGCTTCGATGGAGGCGTGGTTCAGGAGATTCGCGTCAGCGAAGGTGATTTTGTTTCCACCGGCGATCTGCTGATGCGCATCGACCCGACGCGTTTTCTCTCGAACTTCAACGAGAACCGGGCGAAGGCGGAAACCCTGCAAGCCAAGGCCGAGCGACTGAGGGCGCTGGCTACCGGGTCGGACTTCTCTCCGTCGGAGGCATTGATTGAGCAGGCGCCCAATATCGTCTCCCGTGAGCGCGAGCTATACCACAGTAGTCTGGAAACGCTGGATGAGCAGAAGCAGATACTGCAGGAGCGACTGGCACAGCGCCGGGCGGAGCTCAACGAGGCGACTGCGCGTCGCAACGCAGCCAGTCGCGAGCTGAATCTTGCCAGTCAGGAACTCAACATGACGCGCCCTCTGCTGTCCAGCGGGGCGGTCTCAGAGGTTGAAGTGCTGCGCTTGCAGCGTGAGGTCTCCAGGGCGAGTGGTGAGCGCAATCAAGCGACGGCTCAGGTGTCGCGGCTGGAGTCGGCGATTCAGGAGGCGCTGGGTGAGCTTCGCGAGGTCGATGCGAAGGCGCGCAATGAGTGGCGTCAGGAGCTGTCGGCGACCCTGGGTGAACTGTCGGCCCTGGACGAGTCCAGCGAGGGGCTTCAGGACAGGGTGCGCCTCTCCGAGATACGTTCGCCGGTCGATGGTGTCGTTCAGCGTCTGGCGATCAATACGATCGGCGGGGTGGCTCAGCCCGGTCAGGAGGTGGTCGATATCGTCCCGACCGACGACGCCCTGGTGGTCGAGGCCAAGATCGCGCCGCAGGACATCGCGTTTCTACGCCCGGGCCTGCCTGCGACCATCAAGCTGACGGCCTATGACTTTTCCATCTATGGCGGGTTGGATGCCCAGCTGGAGCACATCAGCGCGGACACTACCACCGATGAAGAGGGAAACACCTACTATCGGGTTCGAGTGCGAACCGAAGACAGCGCTGAAGCCGAAGCGGTGGATGTCATCCCGGGCATGACCGCTCAGGTGGATATCCTGACCGGCAAGCGAACGGTGATGCAGTTCCTGCTGAAGCCGGTACTGCGCGCCTGGGGTAACGCGATGGGAGAGCGGTGATGACTCGATACCTGGTCTACCAAGGAAGTAGCGAGGTACCGCGCTGGAATGATGCCTTCAGTGAACTGGAAGTGGTCGCTCCTCACAGTGTCATCGATCATGCCGTCAAGGGCGATCTCGCCTGGGTAGTGGTTGAAGGCGGCGACTGGACGGGACTGTGCACGCGTTTGGCCAGCAAGGGAGTGCTGGTGTCGGTGCTATCCTTCAACCCGCATTCCGCAGAAGCGTATGAAGCCTTCACCGCTGGCGCCAGGGGCTATGTCCACGCGCTTTCTACCCCCGAAGTGCTGCGTCAGGTCGATGTCGTGGTGAGGCACCGGGGCATCTGGCTTTGGCCCGAGTTGATGGACAGCCTGGTGGGCGGTGTCTTCAAGGCCATGGGTGGGGCGCCTGCTGTGCACCACGACTTGCTGGAAGGTTTGACCGAGCGCGAGAAGGATGTTGCGCTGGCTGTGGCGGAGGGCCAAAGCAACAAGCTGGTGGCGCGAGAGCTCGGTATTACCGAGCGAACCGTCAAGGCCCATCTCGGGGCCGTCTTCCGCAAGTTGGGGGTCAAGGATCGGATGCAGTTGATCCTGCGCCTCTCCAGGGATCGTTGACGGCGAAAGAAGTGGTCATTACCGCGCGACAGTTTAAAGGGGGCTTTTTGCCCCCTTTTTCTGTGGTAGAACGGTTGATCTGATGTCGTCAAGTGCTGGCGTCTCGGTCTCTGCACCTTACTCCGGAAATAGAGCCCTGGAATAGTGCCGTTACTTTTCGGTCTGGGAAAGTCGTTGGTTGAAGTAAGAGATTATCTTTATATTTTGCAATAAACACTTCTTAATTGTGCATTTGTGGGTTGTTCCGATGGAGAACTCTCTCACTTGACCTACTAGACAGTATCGCCCGCACGGGGCCGCCCCTATTTTCTGTGGAAACCCAATAAGCAGAAAGCACGGGGCTAAACCCATGAATATCATTGCTACCGCAGGAAGTGTGTGGATTGTCGACCAGGCAGGCGAACAGCGGGTGGCCAGGCCCGGCGATGTGCTGCAGCCAGGCCAGCGACTTGTCGCCGGAGATGACGGGCGAGTGGTTGTTTCGTCAAGTTCCGGACAGCTACCGCTGGTGCTTGAATCCGGCGAGACAATGGAAATGCCGCTGGGCCAGGGCGACGCCCAATCGTTTCCCTCAGATGAGTTGCTTCTTGCGCAGACTGTCCCGGCCGAGTTGATTCAGGCTTCGCTGCTGCAGGACGAGCAGTTGGAAGAGGTGTTCGAGGTGCTGGAATCGGGCCGGGACCTCTTCGATGTCTTCGACGATCCTGACGCGGGTCCTGGGGCTGGCCCCGGCAACGACAATGGGCATTCTTTCGTCCGTCTTTTGCGTATTCTCGAGCAGGTTTCTCCACTCGCCTTCGAGTACGGCCTGGACTCGGCCGATGGACAGGAACCCCGACTATTCCTGGGAGATATCGTCGATGGCGATAACCCTGGCGAGGAGGGTGGCGAAGAGGAAGAAGACAACGATGTCAGCCTAGGCGGCTTGGAAGGTGGTCCAGACGGCTCCGGTATAGACCCAGACGCCGGTGATCTTCCGGGGGGGCTGGAAGGCGCCGAGCTCGTGGTTCGAGAGTCTGCGCTAGCCCAGGGTAGTCGTCCATCGGCGGACGCCTTGGCGCAGTCCAGCAGTTTCAACTTCGACACTCCCGATGGTCTCGGCGCGCTGACGTTGGGAGGGACGCTCTCCTTGACGCTGGCGGACCTTCAGGCCCTGGAGGGGACTCCCAGGTCCCTCGATACGCCCCATGGCATCCTCTGGCTTGATGGTTTTCAGGGTGACGCCACTGGCGGGACCGTTCTTTACCACTTTGAGCTGACCAATACCGTCGACAATGACGAGACGCAGGGGGCCACCGATGGCGGCTTCCTGGAGCAGATCGAAGTGACGGTGACGGATGTCGATGGTGACGGCCGCACTGCCAGCCTGGATGTGCTGATTCTCGATGATGTTCCTGGCATCGAGCTGGGCGGTCCCGCCGAGGTGGGGGAAGGCAGTACCATCGAGGGGAGCTGGAGCGCCGTCGATGGTGCCGATGGTGTGGCCAGTCTCGTTGTGTCGGTCGCTGGCATCGATGAGTCCTTTGCGCTGGGACAGGAGATCGTGCTCGAGGAAGGACGGTTGATCGTGGAGGCTGATGGAAGTTGGTCATTCACCGCTGCCGTCGGACTCGATCAGAGAGCATCACCGTCGGTGGAGTTCAGTCTGGTACAGACCGACGGAGACGGTGATCAAGCCGATGCTCACCAGCGTATCGAGATCTTCGACGCAACAGTCCCGACCACACCCACGGATGGCGGTGATCCGGATGCGGCGCCTGCCGAGGTAGTGCTCGATGAGGACGGCCTGGATGGCGGTATCCCCGGCGGTGATGGCGATGTCGCGGGCGAGGCCACGGTCATCACCGGTGCGCTCGGCTACGACTTCGGCGATGACGGGCCGGCAGTCAGCGGCGCCTTTGCCTGGTCGCAGGTGGGTCTGCCGGCGTTGAGCTCCCGCGGTGAGGTGCTGAATTTCGCCGTGTCGGATGATGGCCTGAGCCTGGTGGCGGCCACGGCAGCGGGCGAAGACGCGCTGCGCATCACCCTGACAGACCTCGCCAGCGGTGCCTTCGAGGTGAGCCTGCTGCGTCCGCTCGACCATCCGGAAAATTCCACCGAGGACGAACTGGCCATGTCGGTCGGCTACACCGTCGCCGATATTGACGGTAGCGAGGCATCCGGCCAGCTCGACGTTCGCATCGATGATGATACCCCGGTGGCGTCGGTGACCACGGGGAACACCCTGATCGACGCCAACGCCAGCTCAGGCGTTATCCAGGTGGCCGAGGGCGCCACCGTCGAAGGCAACTGGTCTCTGAGCCCCGGCGCGGATGGATTCTCCGTCATCGACGTACTGATCAATGGGGCGCCCCTGAGCTTTTCCAGTCTGCCTGGCAGTGACGAGCAGACCACGTTGACCCTGGCGCAGGGCGACCTGACCCTGGGAGGTGACGGTAGCTGGTCCTTTACAGCAGCCAGCGGGCTCGACAACAGTACGCCGCAGAACGTCGATGTCGTGCTTCGCGTGACCGATGGTGACGGTGACGTCGTCGAACTGGATATCAGTGGCGAGATCCTGGACGCATCGGGGCCCACCACCCCAACGGATGGCGGTGATCCGGATGCGGCGCCTGCCGAGGTGGTGCTCGATGAGGACGGCCTGGATGGCGGTATCCCCGGCGGTGATGGCGATGTCGCGGGCGAGGCCACGGTCATCACCGGTGCGCTCGGCTACGACTTCGGCGACGACGGCCCGGCAGTCAGCGGCGCCTTCGCCTGGTCGCAGGTGGGTCTGCCGGCGTTGAGCTCGCGCGGTGAGGTGCTGAATTTTGCCGTGTCGGATGATGGCCTGAGCCTGGTTGCGGCCACGGCAGCGGGCGAAGAGGCGCTGCGCATCACCCTGACAGACCTTGCCAGCGGTGCCTTCGAGGTGAGCCTGCTGCGTCCGCTCGACCATCCGGAAAATTCCACCGAGGACGATCTGGCCATGTCGGTCGGTTACACCGTCGCCGATGTTGACGGTAGCGAGGCATCCGGCCAGCTCGACATTCGCATCGATGATGATGCGCCGGAGGGCATCGTCTCGGAAGCTTTACTGCTTGAAAATGGCAGCACTGGAGAACTGGCACTTCCGGGCGGGTATGGTGCGGATGGGCAAGGGGCCCCGATCCGCTTCGACGGTGCGCTGGATGGGGCGCCGGTGGAAGACGTCAATGGCAACACCATCATGTTGGATGGCGGACCACTGTCCTGGAGGCTGGCCGACAATGGGGTCGAGCTGGAGGCGGTGACAGCCACCGGACAGGTAGGCTTCAGCGTGGTGCTGGATGAATCAAGCAATCAGGCCCGTCTCGTTGTCGGGGAAGGTGAGCTGTCTGTTTTCACTCGGCTTGATGGTGACATCGTGGCGACCGCCATTTCGCAGAGCGCGACCCAGGGTGTGCTGGATGTCTCCGAGGGCGGTCTTGATTCGCAGCTGGTGTTCTCCGCGGTGGCCGGCGTTGCGATTGCCGACGGATCACTCATCGTCGGGGCGGGACAGATTGATGAAGGAGACCAGCTGCGTGTCGATATGGTCGCGGGGGCCGAGGAAACCGGCGGTGTGGTGTCCTGGGACTCACATGTGCGCGTCGGCGAGTTTCGCCAGAGTATCTCGATGGCTGGCGCTGACAACGCGCGAGCCACCCTGCTGCTCAGTGCCCGGGCCTACTCGTCACAGCAGGGGGAAGATGAGCCTCTGCCGCTGTCGGCCGGGGACCTGCGCATTCTCGATCAACGGGGCGTGGATGTGACGTCGGAGGTTCAGATCGATGTCATCGATGGGGATCTCAAGGTTGAAGGCTTGCAGGATGGCTGGTCGTTTGTCATCAACAGCGCCGAGGGCATCCAGGCCATCATCATCGAAGGCGGGAACGGTGAACCCTTTGGGCTTGGCAGCGTCGACATCGTCCGTGGGGCTGCGCCAGGAGACGCATCGGTGCCGCTGCCCCTCGAGGCTGCCGATGGCGACGGTGACAAGGCGTCCGGTGAGCTTTCCTTGATCCTGTCAGGCCCGGGTGAGCTCGTTGTGAGCAACAATGCCAACAATACTATCACCACGGGTGGGGGCGACGATGTCGTCATCGCGGACAAGGGTGGGGCAACGATCATCATCGACCCAGCAGGCAACTATAACCTCTCCTTTATTCTCGACTCGTCGGTCAGCATGAATGCAGAAGTCGATACGCCCAGGCCGGATGGATCGGGCAACTATACCCGCCTCGAGCTGCTGAAGGCAGCAATGCTGCGACAGCTCGAGACCCTGGCAGACTTCGAAGGTACCTTGAATCTTCAACTGATCGATTTCGACGGCGTAGCGCGAAATCCTGTCGTGTTCGAAGACTTCAGTAGTGCTGACCTGGCTGCGGCCAGGGCCTATATCCTCGGTATGGAAGCCAAGGGATCCACCAATTTCGATGCAGGCTTCGTTGCCAGTACGGACTTCTTCACCCGCATGTCGGATATCAACAGCTTCGAGTCAACGGCGGTCTTTGTCACCGACGGGCTACCGACAATCTGGCTGGACGAGGATGGCAAGCTGGTGATCCCGGATCCGCTGGAGCCCGGTTCTCTTGCGGCGGTGGAGGAATCGGTGGCGTCCTTCGAAGCACTGCTCGAAGTGGCCGATTCGGTCCACGGGATCGGCATAGGGGAAGATAGTCTGGTTGATTACATCCGCCATTTTGACAATACCGACATCCTGGCGAGTGACGTCGAGACTGCGTTGGAAGACGGCAATACCTATACCGGATCCGCCGGTGAGATCAACGTGGTCAACACCGAGGAAGATCTGAATCTTGCTCTTGATACGGGGTCAAGTACCTCGGATCTAGAACCCTTGGGGAGTGACCAGGTATTTGCCGGGGCGGGGGATGATCTTGTATTCGGAGACACGGTCAACTCCGATGATCTCGAATGGGTTAACGGCGATTCCGGGGAGGAGTTTTCATCGGGAGAGCACAATGGTCTAGGTTATGAAGGCCTCTATGAGTTTCTGAAGTGGTCTCCCGATTTTGGCAATGGCACCGCGCCAACGACTGATGAGGTCAAGGCGTATGTTCTGGCCAACGTAGATTCACTGATGAACCTGGAGCGCCAGGACGGTGGTATCGATGAGCTATATGGTGAACAGGGCGATGATGTCCTGATAGGCGGCGCAGGGCAGGATGTTCTGGTGGGCGGTAAAGGAGATGATGTTCTGTGGGGAGGCCTGGATAGTGATCAATTTGTATGGGATGCCGCAGACGCCGAGGTCCCTTCTGTTGATCGTATCGAGGACTTCACTCTCGGAACCACCGATCAAGCTGACAAGCTCGATCTGAGCGGTCTGTTGATCGATGGCGCTGCGTCGGACCTGTCCAGCTATCTGGTGGCTGTCGACGAAGGCGAGGATATTCTCCTGAAGATCAAGACCGATGGCGGGATTGACGCGTCCGGGAACAACGCTGACCTGACCATCGAACTGGGCGGCCTCGGTGTGGCCGGAAGTGGTGAACAGGTGCTGCAGCAGATGCTTGATGATGGACAATTGATCGTCGAGTGACGATGCGTTTTGCAAAAGGGCCTGGCGATGCCAGGCCCTTTTTGTATGCGTCAGTTCACATTCGAGTATCAACAGCAGGACTTTCCTTCAGAAGCAGCCAGTGATGACTGTGGTGGTCTTAGCGATGCCGGGAAAGGAGACATCATCCAGCTGCTGACGCCTTGTCATGTTTTGCTTTGCAGCTTCGCTATTTCTTCCTTCGTTTGTGCGAGGATTGTTCTTTAGTACGGTGCGTGTGCTCCCTTGCCTGTCATTTTTAGTGTTGTATGGATGAAATCACATTAGGGACAGGTAAAGTGTCATGGAAGATGCCGTAATCGTCGCCGCTTCAGGAGGCGTCTGGATAAAAGACGCCGAAGGAAATCTGAAGGTGGCCTTGGCGGGAGATCGCCTTGAAGAGGGGAGTGTTCTGGTAACAGGGCCGACGGGAGTGGCTCGAATAGATGGGGGAAAGGGCCTGCTCGACGAGCACAGCCTGCCCAAAGGTATCGCCGGCGGTCCCGGCGACGCCCCGGGAACCGAGGTGGTGAACACCGGCTGTAACGACAGCGCGAGCGCCAACCTCGGGTTCGACTCTGGGGCTGATGGTGCTGCCGTGCAGGGTGCTTTCCGCTGGGACCTCGACGGGCTGCCTGAGTTGACCAGCCGAGACTCTCCAGTCGAGTTTGTGGTGAGTTCAGACGGCTACACCGTGATGGGCAATGATGCTGATGGCGAGCGGGTCCTGACCATTAGTCTGGTGGATGCCGAGGCCGGTGATGTGGTGGTCTACCTGAGCAAGGATGTCGACCACCCGAAGGGCGGCCAGGAAAGCGATCTGTCGCTCGAGTTGGGCTACGCCACTACCGACAAGGATGGCTCGACAGTGAGCGGGACGCTTGAGGTGGTGATCAATGACGATACGCCAACCATCACCGGCATCGATCCGGAGGGCTTCGGGGCCGCGATGGCAGGGTCAAGCCGAGCAGCCGCGCTACCGCTGTTGGCGGAAGAGGATGAGCTGGCCTGGAGTCTGGGAGAGCCTGCGTCCAGCGCTGACAGCTCCTACGCCACTGCGGTCGATGTCTTGGGCAATATGCTGGATCTAAGAGAGTTGCTCGAAGACATTGGTGATCTGGAAGGTGGTGAAAAGGTCCTGGCCATCGCAGATGGCGAAGACACCGTGGTCCACGTGAAGCTCGATGGAGGGCTCTTGCAGGACGGCAGCAATGCGGATGTTCAGGTGACGCTAACGGGGGTGTCCATGGACGGAAGCAGTGACGACTTTCTGGTCAGGCTGCTGGAGAGTTCACAGCCGGATATCGGTTGAGCGAGTGGCAGCACGCCCGGCTGTAGCCGGGCGTGCTGTCAGGATGACGGCAGTGCTTTCTGGCGAGACAGAGTTGTCAGGCCGGCTGCTGTCGGTCAACGGCAGGTTGCGGTGACGCCAGTCGTTGCACCATTGCCGTCACCATACGGCTGGAGTGATCCGCCGCCTGCTCGAGGAATTCCTCGAAGGACAGGTGGTTGTCACCTTGCCCGGCGATATCGGACAAGGCGCGAATCACCACGAAGGGGCAACCGTAGAGGTGGCAGGTCTGGGCAATCGCGGCCGCCTCCATTTCTGCCGCCAGCATGGTGGGAAAGCGGTTGCGGGTGCGCGAGACAAGATCGGGGCACGCCATGAAGACGTCGCCGGTCGCGATCAGGCCCTCGACCACCTTGACCTCAGCCATGCCTTCGACGCAGTCCCGTGCCACCCGAACCAGGCGTTCATCCGGGAGATAGGCCGCCGGCATATTGGGCACCTGGCCATGTTCGTAGCCGAATACCACCGCGTCGACATCGTGGTGGCGCACCTCGCTGGACACCACCACGTCGCCGATCGACAGTCCTTCGCCGAACCCGCCTGCGGAACCCGTGTTGATGATCGCCTCGGGCTGGTAGTTGTCCAGCAGCAGCGTCGCCCCGATGGCGGCGTTGACCTTGCCGATCCCGGATTGCAGCAGTACGACCTCGACCCCATGCAGGCGGCCGATGTAGAAGGTGGAGCCGACGTGGGTGCGGGTCCTGACGTCTTCCAGCTGGGCCGCCAGTTGGGCGACTTCCTGCGCCATGGCTCCGATGATGCCAATGCGTTTCATGCGATTCCTCTTGAGGTGGAGCTTCGGCTCAGGCGAAGACCTGGTGCCACTCGTCACGCTTGGCCAGCAGGCCTTTTGCCAGCTCCTGGGCGCCTTCCAGGCTGTGGGATGCGGCCCAGCCACACTGCATTTCGTTGCAGGCAGGAACTTCGGTCGCTGACAGCACGTCGTTGAGCGTACCCTCGATCAGTGCCAGCACGTCGTCGTAGTCGTCGTGGTTGATCATGGCGATATAAAAGCCGGTCTGGCAGCCCATGGGGCTGATATCGACAACCTTGTCCGAGTGGTTGCGCGACAGCTCGGCCATCAGGTGCTCCAGGGAGTGCAGGGCAGGCATCTCCATGTGCTCCTTGTTGGGCTGGCAAATCCGCAAGTCATACTTGTGGATGCGATCGCCGTTGGCGCCGGTCTTGATATCTGCCAGACGCACATAGGGGGCGCGAACCTTGGTGTGGTCGAGGTTGAAGCTCTCGACATTCATCTTCTTGTCGCTCATGGAGTGTCTCCGTGATCCTGTGTTGGATGGGCGCGATGCTACGTCAATTGAGTCCATCACGCATGGATGTCGCAAGTGCAGGTTCAGCCGTCGGGAGTTTCGCGATGCTGGCCGTCATGAATGTCTGCGGCCATCAAGGTGTTTTCCAGCAGGCTGGCTACCGTCATCGGGCCAACGCCACCCGGGACCGGTGTGATGTGACCTGCACGTCGGGCGGCCTCGTCGAAGTCGACGTCGCCCACCAGGCGCCCATCTTCCTGTCGATTGATGCCCACATCGATGACGATCGCGCCGTCACGTACCCATTCGCCTTTCACCAGTCCTGGTTTTCCGACCGCAACCACCAGCAGTTCCGCCTTGCGTACCTGGGCCTCGAGGTCACGGGTAAAGCGGTGACAGACGGTGGTCGTGCAGCCCGCCAGCATCAATTCCAGTGCCATCGGCCGTCCCACGATATTGGAGGCACCGACCACCGTGGCGTCGAGGCCTCGCACCGCCAGACCCGAGTGATGCAGCAGCGTCATCACGCCCTTGGGGGTGCAGGGGCGCAGCAGCGGCAGACGTTGGGCCAGCCGTCCCAGGTTGTAGGGATGGAAGCCGTCCACGTCCTTGCTTGGCAGGATGCGCTCGAGGATAGGGCGAGCGTCCAGGTGGTCGGGCAGCGGAAGTTGAACCAGAATGCCATCGATGGATGCGTCGGCGTTGAGCTGGTCGACCAGGGCTTCGAGCTCTGCCTGTGATGTGGAAGCGGGCAGGGCGTGTTGAACAGATGAAATACCCGCCTGCTCGCAGGCGCGATGCTTGTTGCGTACATAGACGTGGGAGGCGGGGTCTTCACCGACCAGCACCACAGCAAGCCCCGGGATGCGTTCTCCGGCATCGATCCGCGCCTGTACCTGACGGGCGACCTGCTGGCGTACTGTGGCGGCAATGGACTTGCCATCGATGAGCTGGGCGGTCATGGGGTTCCCTCGGTCAGAAGTGGGTGTGCTGGATGAAATTGGCGGCCACGGATTTTCGCACGCTCCGCCATCCAGGCAAAGCTTGAGCCCGAATGACAACAGGAATGTCTCGGTAGCCTGTTGACTTGGCGGG
The DNA here is from genome assembly GCF_040070555.1 of Halomonas sp. H10-59. Classification (NCBI taxonomy): domain Bacteria; kingdom Pseudomonadati; phylum Pseudomonadota; class Gammaproteobacteria; order Oceanospirillales; family Halomonadaceae; genus Halomonas; species Halomonas sp. H10-59. The sequence goes on along the minus strand of NZ_CP098828.1, from coordinate 2,426,112 downwards.
AAAGTTCCGTAGAATACGCAGCGCTTGCAGAGACTGCTTCGGCGGTTTGCATGGCCGAGCGGCTGGCCGGCGGGGTGTAGCGCAGTCTGGTAGCGCGCCTGCTTTGGGAGCAGGATGTCGGGGGTTCGAATCCCTCCACCCCGACCACAACAGCTTGTTGGAGAAGAAGTTTTTCTCGAAAAGCGGGTTGTGGTGAAGAGTTCGGTTCTGTAGAATGCGCCTATAGCTCAACCGGATAGAGCAACGGCCTTCTAAGCCGTAGGTTGCAGGTTCGAGTCCTGCTGGGCGCGCCAGTGAAGTTTGCTGGTAGCTGCTTTTGACAGGCTCGGGCAAAGGTTGTAGCGGTATTGTCCTGATATGGTGGATGTAGCTCAGTGGTAGAGCCCCGGATTGTGGCTCCGGTGGTCGTGGGTTCGATCCCCATCATCCACCCCATTCAGGCGATGCAAGTGTGGTCAAGCCCGAACGTGGGTTCGGTAGCTGACAGGTTGTGGTGGATGTAGCTCAGTGGTAGAGCCCCGGATTGTGGCTCCGGTGGTCGTGGGTTCGATCCCCATCATCCACCCCATCAACCTGATTCCTTCCCCGAGTTTCTTTCTTGAACAAGTCGTTGTCGAATCTGAAGCTGGCAGGCAAAGTTGCTTGTCCGGCGTTTTGTCGTGCCTGTGTTTCGCCCTCGGCGGCGGTCGTGTCGTCATTCGGTGGCCACGAATTTTCCGATAGCCCCTTGTAAAAGACATGCCAGGCCCCATGTTGTGGGCGTTGGCGCTTGCCAGTGCCCGGCGGGATTCTTAGAATCTCCCCTTTGACGTTTTCAATTTTTCAGTACGCCCCCAGTCGGTAGAGGATTATTCATGCAAGTTTCCGTCGATACGACCTCCCAGATCGAACGCCGCATCAACGTCCAGGTGCCGGCCGCCGAGATCGACGAGGCCGTCGCCGCCCGTCTCAAGGATGCCGCCAAGAACGTTCGTCTCGACGGTTTCCGCAAGGGCAAGGTGCCGATGTCGGTCATCCGCCAGCGCTATGGTGCTGATGTGCGCAACGAGGTGGTGGGCGAGGTCATGCGTGAGCGCTATGTTCGCGCCATTACCGATGAGAAGCTCAATCCGGCCGGCTACCCGCAGATCGAAGCCACCGTCAACGAGACCGGCAAGGACCTGGAGTTCACTGCCACCCTCGAGGTCTATCCTGAGTTCGAGCTGGCGACCATTGAAGGCGCCGAGGTCGAGCGTCCGGTGGTTGAAGTGACCGATGCCGACGTCGACGAGATGATCGAGACGCTGCGCAAGCAGAACGCTGCCTGGGAAGAGGTTGAGCGTGCTGCAGAGCAGGGCGATCAGGTCAATATCGACTTCCAGGGCTTCCTGGGTGACGAGCCGTTTGAAGGCGGCAGCGCCGAGAGCCACGATCTGGTGCTGGGTTCCGGCAGCTTCATCCCCGGCTTCGAGGATCAGCTCGAAGGTGCCAAGGCGGGTGAGGACAAGGTCATCAGCGTGACCTTCCCCGAGGACTACCAGGCAGAGCAGCTGGCCGGCCAGGAAGCGACCTTCAAGGTCAAGGTCAACGCGGTCAAGGGCCAGGCGCTGCCGGAAGTCGATGCGGAATTCATCGAGAAATTCGGTGTCGAAGGTGGTGACGTCGAGGCGTTCCGCGCCGAGGTCAAGAAGAACATGAGCCGTGAGGCTGACCAGGCGGTCGAGAATCGCGTCAAGCAGCAGGTGCTCGAGGCCCTCAAGCAGGCCAACGAGATCCCCGTTCCCGAGTCGCTGGTCCAGCAGGAGGTCGATGGCCTCAAGCGCCAGGCGGCGCAGCAGTTTGGTCTGGGCGAGGACTTCGACGTCAGCCAGTTGCCCAACGAGCTGTTTACCGAACAGGCCAAGAGCCGCGTGCAGGTCGGTCTGCTGCTGGCTGAGGTGATCAAGGTCAACGAGCTGGATGCTTCCGACGACGAGATCAAGGCAAAGGTCGAGGAGCTTGCACAGCAGTATCAGGAGCCCGAGCAGGTCGTCGAGTACTATATGGGCAACGAGCAGATGAAGACCCAGGTCAAGTCTGCACTGCTGGAAGAAAAGGCCGTCGACGCTTTGCTCGATCAGGCCAATGTGAAGGACGTGGAAATGTCCTACCAGCAGGCCCTGGCTGCCGCGCAGCAGCAGCCGGGCGACGAGGCGGAGGAAGGCGAGGACGCTTGAGGCGCCTCTCCTGGCCGGCCCCGTCGGGCCGGCTTCGTCGTTTTGTCACGCAAGGAAACAAGGACATCTCCTCATGAACACCGAGTTCGATATCAACGCTGCCGGCGGCCTTGTGCCCATGGTGGTCGAGCAGAGCGCCCGCGGCGAGCGTGCCTACGACATCTACTCCCGGCTGTTGAAGGAGCGGGTGATCTTCCTGGTGGGGCCGGTCGAAGACTATATGGCCAACCTGCTGGTCGCCCAGCTGTTGTTCCTGGAGTCCGAGAACCCGGACAAGGACATCCACCTTTACATCAATTCGCCCGGCGGTTCGGTGACGGCGGGGATGTCCATCTACGACACCATGCAGTTCATCAAGCCTGACGTCTCGACCGTCTGTATCGGTCAGGCGGCGAGCATGGGAGCCCTGCTGCTGGCCGGTGGTGCCGCTGGCAAGCGCTATTGCCTGCCCAACTCGCGGATGATGATCCACCAGCCGCTGGGTGGCTATCAGGGGCAGGCCTCGGACATCGAGATTCACACCCGTGAAATTTTGGGCATCCGCGAGCGACTGAACCAGATCCTGGCGCACCACACCGGCCAGGATATCGAGACCATCGCCAAGGATACCGATCGCGACAACTTCATGAACGGCGCCCAGGCCGCGGAGTATGGCCTGATCGACGCAGTGCTGGATAAGCGCCCGGCATCCTGATAGCGTGATAGCTCGCGCGATGACTACGTGATTACCGGTGGCCCCTGGGGCCACCGCTGCCAGAGAGGTACGCGAATGGCCGACGGCAAAGGCAAGGACGACAACGGCAAGCTTCTGTATTGTTCGTTCTGTGGCAAGAACCAGAACGAAGTACGCAAGCTGATCGCCGGTCCGTCCGTTTATATCTGCGATGAGTGTGTCGATCTCTGCAACGACATCATTCGCGAAGAAGTTCTCGATGCCGATGCCGAGAGCGACGAGGAGCGTCTGCCCGTTCCGCGCGAAATTCGACACACCCTCGACGACTACGTGATCGGTCAGGACCGCGCCAAGACGGTGCTGTCGGTGGCCGTGTACAACCACTACAAGCGTCTGCGTCACAGTGGCAAGGATGAGGTCGAGCTCGGCAAGTCGAACATCCTGCTGATCGGGCCCACCGGTAGCGGCAAGACTCTGCTGGCGGAGACCCTGGCGCGGTTGCTCAATGTTCCCTTCACCATCGCCGATGCCACCACGCTGACCGAAGCGGGCTACGTCGGCGAGGATGTCGAGAACATCATCCAGAAGCTGCTGCAGAAGTGCGACTACGACGTGGACAAGGCCGAGCGTGGCATTGTCTACATCGACGAGATCGACAAGATCTCGCGCAAGTCGGACAATCCGTCGATCACCCGGGATGTTTCTGGCGAGGGCGTGCAGCAGGCGCTGTTGAAGCTGATCGAGGGCACCACGGCCTCGGTGCCTCCGCAAGGTGGTCGCAAGCATCCGCAGCAGGAGTTTCTGCAGGTCGATACCGGCAATATCCTGTTTATCGTCGGCGGTGCCTTCGCCGGCCTCGACAAGGTTATCCGGGATCGTGCCGAGACCGGTGGCATTGGCTTCAATGCCGAGGTCAAGAGCAAGGATGAGACCAAGGGTGTCGGCGATCTGCTGCTGGACGTGGAACCCGAGGATCTGGTCAAGTTCGGCCTGATTCCCGAGTTCGTCGGACGTCTGCCGGTCATCGCAACCTTGACCGAGCTGACCGAAGACGCACTGATTCAGATTCTTACCGAGCCGAAGAACTCGCTGGTCAAGCAGTACGCTCGGTTGTTCGACATGGAAGGCGTCGAGCTGGACTTCCGCGAGGATGCCCTGCGCGCGGTGGCCCACAAGGCAATGGCGCGCAAGACCGGCGCCCGTGGCCTACGTTCGATTCTCGAGTCGGTGCTGCTCGACACCATGTACGAGATTCCCTCTCTCGAGGGCGTCAGCAAGGTGGTTATCGACGCCTCTGTCATCGGTGGGGAGAGTGATCCCCTGCTGATCTACAGCCAGGCCAGCGACGCTGAGGAAGACACTCGCGTGGACGGCACCGACGGCTAGTCCGTCAGCGCTTCCCGCGACGCCGTCAAAAGGGGCCGCAGACGCGGCCCCTTTGTCTGCCGGAGCCTTCGATGGCGATTCGGCTAGGCGTTTCCCCTTGCAATGCCTCGGGGCTGCCCCCATCCCCTTAGGTTTCACCCGCTAAGTTTGAGGAACGTCTGCGATGCAGCAGAACGCCGAACAGACTATGAGTCTGCCCCTTTTGCCACTGCGTGACGTGGTGGTATACCCGCAGATGGTCATCCCCTTGTTTGTCGGCAGAGAGAAGTCGATTCAAGCGCTGGAAGCCGCCATGGCGGATGACAAGCGGGTCTTGCTGGTCGCCCAGCGTGAGGCGAGCAAGGATGATCCCGATGACGAAGATCTGTTCGCCATCGGCACGGTAGCCGAGATCATGCAGCTGCTGAAACTCCCGGACGGTACCGTCAAGGTGCTGATCGAGGGCGAGTCTCGCGCCGATATCGGTGAGATCTCGGTAGCCGAAGAGGGTTACTCCACGGCCCAGGTGATACTGCGTTCCAGCGAGCCCCTGAGCGAGCGTGAGCAGGAGTCGTTGGTGCGGGTGCTGCTCAACCAGTTCGAGCAGTACGTCAAGATGTCGAAGAAGGTGCCCAACGAGGTACTGAATTCGCTGTCCGGGATCGAGGATCCCAGCCGCCTGGTGGATACGATCTGCGCCCATCTGTCGCTGAAGATCGGCGACAAGCAGGAATTGCTCGAGATGGATCGCGTCCGCGATCGTATCGAGCACCTGATGGCGCTGATCGAAGCCGAGATCGACCTGCTGCAGGTAGAGAAGCGCATTCGCTCCAGGGTCAAGGACCAGATGGAGAAGTCCCAGCGCGAGTACTACCTCAACGAGCAGATGAAGGCCATCCAGAAGGAGATGGGCGAGCTCGAGAACGCGCCAAACGAGGCCGACAAGTACGAGCAGGCCATCAAGGACTCCGGGATGCCCAAGGAGGCCGCCGACAAGGCCAACCAGGAGCTCGGCAAGTTGCGCATGATGTCACCGTCCTCGGCGGAGGCGACGGTGGTGCGCTCTTACCTCGACTGGCTGGTGTCGGTACCGTGGAAGAAACGTACCCGGGTCAAGCACGATCTGATCAATGCCCAGAAGGTGCTCGACGAGGACCACTATGGACTGGATGAGGTCAAGGAACGCATCCTCGAGTATCTGGCCGTGCACAAGCGGGTCAAGAAGCTCAAGGGGCCGGTGCTGTGTCTGGTGGGGCCTCCCGGCGTCGGCAAGACCTCGCTGGGCAAGTCCATCGCCCGGGCGACCAATCGCAAGTATGTGCGTCTGGCCCTCGGCGGCGTGCGTGATGAATCGGAAATCCGTGGGCATCGCCGGACCTATATCGGCTCTCTGCCCGGAAAGCCGATCCAGCGCATGGCCAAGGCGGGGGTGAAGAACCCGTTGTTCCTGCTTGACGAGGTCGACAAGGTCGGCATGGATCATCGTGGAGATCCTGCGTCTGCGCTGCTTGAGGTGCTGGACCCCGAACAGAACAATACCTTCAGTGACCACTACCTGGAGCTGGACTACGATCTGTCGGAAACCCTGTTCATCTGTACCGCCAACTCGATGAATATTCCGGGGCCGCTGCTGGACCGCATGGAGGTGATACGCCTCCCGGGGTACACCGAGGATGAGAAGCTGGCCATTGCCACGCGCTATCTGGTGCCCAAGCAGCTGGCCGCCAACGGCTTCAAGGAAGATGAGCTGAGCTTTGGTGAGGATGCGCTGCTGGAGCTGATTCGCTACTACACCCGCGAAGCTGGCGTTCGCGAGCTCGAGCGGCAGATCGCCAAGGTCAGTCGCAAGGTGTTGCGTGAGCGGCTCGAGAAGGAAGGCAAGGAAGGTGCCCTGGGCTCACAGACGCTGGCGGCCGAGGATATCGAAGCCTACGCTGGCGTGCGGCGTTACAGCTACGGTCTGGCCGACCAGCAGGACCAGGTCGGTCGTGTGACCGGACTCGCCTGGACCTCGGTGGGAGGTGAGTTGCTCAATATCGAGTCGGTGGTGACGCCTGGCAAGGGGCGTCTCAACAAGACCGGTTCACTGGGTGACGTCATGAAGGAGTCGGTGAGTGCCGCCCAGACGGTGGTGCGGGCCCGCGCCGAGGCGCTGGGGATCGATCCCGAGCGGTTCGAGAAGGAAGACCTGCATATCCACGTGCCGGAGGGAGCCACCCCCAAGGACGGCCCCAGCGCGGGTATCGCCATGGTGACCGCCATGGTCTCGGCTTTCTGCAACCGTCCTGTGCGTTGCGACGTTGCGATGACCGGTGAAGTCAACCTGAGAGGCGAAGTCATGCCGATCGGTGGGCTCAAGGAGAAATTGCTGGCGGCCAGGCGCGGTGGTATAAAGACGGTGCTAATACCCGAGGAGAACCGTCGCGATCTCAAGGAGGTCCCTGAAAATATCAAGGATGCTCTGACGATCCATCCGGTTCGCTGGATTGATGAAGTGCTCGAGCTCGCTCTGTCACAAAAGGTGGATCAAAAAACCGACGATTCACTGTCGACAGAGTCGTCTGCGACACACTCAATGGTCAGCACACACTAGTGACGTTTTTTCCATGATCTTGGGTGTAGAATGCCGAGTTCATGCGGATTGGCAAGGAAGGTTGCTTGACAGGTCTTTTGCAGCATTGCTATAAATTATCGCCATGCTGCGATCGAGCCTGTCGGCAAGAAGTATCGCCGTTTCGAATTTTTTTCTGTAATAGTCAAGGGGTGAAGTGTGAACAAGTCCGAGCTGATTGATGCCATTGCCGCGTCTGCCGATATTCCGAAGGCCGCCGCTTCTCGCGCGCTGGATGCTATGGTGGAATCCGTGACCGAGAGCCTGAAGCAGGGCGACAGCGTTTCACTGGTTGGCTTTGGTACCTTCTCCGTCAAGGAGCGCGCTGCACGTACCGGCCGCAACCCGCAGACCGGTCAGCCGATCGAAATCAGTGCCGCCAAGGTGCCGAGCTTCAAGGCCGGCAAGGCTCTGAAGGATTCCGTCAACTAAGACGCGTGGTCTCGGCGGCACGTCGAGCATCGTCACGTTGACACGAGTCTGGCGGCCACCGCCTACGCCGGACTCGCCAAGGGCGCATCGCTATCGCGGTGCGCCTTTTTCATGAGTTTGGGGGAGGTCGCGCCAGGCCCTCGGGTGCGTATACTGGTGCGCGACGAATCCCCATCCTTTCGCAGAGGCATGCATGCTGCAGAGTATTCGCGACCGATCCCAGAGCTGGATCGCAAAGATCATCATTGGTGCCGTGATCGTCACCATGGCACTGTTTGGCGTGGAGTCGTTGATTGGTCTATTCGGACAATCCGGCGATGAGGTCGCCACGGTCAATGGTGAGCCCATCAATCGCCAGCAGGTCGAACTGAATGTCCAGCGCGCCATGCGCTCCAACCAGGTGCCGGCCGACCAGGAGCGCGCGCTGCGCGGCGAAGTGCTCGAAGGCTTGATCAGTGACCGCTTGATGATCGACTACGCCAAGAACGGCGGACTAGCGGTTTCGGACAATCAACTCGACCAGTTGATCGTCAGTCGCCCGGAGTTTCAGAATGCCGATGGCCAGTTCGACCAGGAGCTCTTCCGCAGCCGTCTATCAAGTGTCGGCTATACGCCATTGTCCTTCCGCGAGCAGCTCAGTCGTGACGTCATGCGCGGGCACATTCAGCAAGGCCTGATCGCCAGCGACTTCACCTTGCCAGGTGAACGCGAGCGGCTTGCCGAGTTGCAGCGCCAGACGCGTAGTTTCCGCTACCACCGGCTGACCGAGGCGGACCTCGAGGCGCCTGTCGAGGTGTCTCAGGCGGAAATGACAGCCTACTACAACGAGCATCAGCAGGAATTCCTGCGGCCGGAGCAGGTCAAGCTCGGTTACATCGTGCTCGATCAGGAGGCCATGGCCGCCGATATCGAGGTGAGCGAGGAGGACCTGCGCGAAGCCTGGGAAGCCCAGGCGGAGAACGCCGATCGTCAGATATCACATATCATGGTGACCTTCGGCGACGAGCGCAGCAGAGACGAGGCCGAGGCCCGTATCGAAGCCATCAAGGCGCGACTGGCCGATGGCGACGCGTTCGACGATCTGGCGGCCGAGTTCTCCGATGACACATCCACCAGCGACGATGGTGGCGATCTTGGGGTGATCACCCGGGGTATCTTCGGCGAGGCCTTTGAAGAGGCCGCCTTTGCCCTCGACGAGGGCCAGGTCTCCGAGGCGGTCGAGACCGACAACGGACTGCACCTGATCAAGGTGACCGAGATCGATCGTGCGGACTTTGCCTCCGAGCGTGACCGTCTGCGTGATCAGCTTGCTCAGGCACAGGTGCGTGACGCCTTCAATGACAAGGCCCAGCAGTTGATCGACGAGAGCTTCGCTGCCGACGATCTTCAGAGTGTGGCTGACGACCTTGGACTCGAGCGTCAGACCAGTGATTGGGTCGGTCGTGAAGGCGCTGAAGGCGTACTGGCCGAACCTGGCGTGATGGATCAGGCCTTCAGCGATGAGGTGCTTGGAGAGGGCTTCAACAGCGAGGTCATCGAGCTGGATGGTTCACGGCGTCTGGTGCTGCGGGTGCTCGATCACCGCGACGCGGCGACGCTCCCGCTGGAGCAGGTGAAGGACCAGGTCGAAGCGGCGGTGCGTCAAGCCAAGACCCGCGACGCCTTGATCGAGCTTGCTGAAGAGCGAGTGTCGCAGCTGCAGGGTGGCCAGTCTCTGGACATCGATTGGCAGCGTGTCGACAGCATCAGCCGTCAGGACGCGCCCAGCGTACCCGATGCAGTGCTGACCACCGCGTTCAAGCTGCCGCATCCTGAAGAGGGCCAGGTGGTTTACGGCCGGGCGGTCGATGGCGCCGATGTCAGTCTTATTGCCCTGGAGAGCATTGGCCAGGGTGAGGGTAACCAGCAGATGGAGCAGTTTGTCGCCAGCATGGCCGAGCGGCTGCGTGCCCAGGCGGTGCTGGATGGCCTGTTGACCCATCTACGCGATACCGGCGAGATCGAGCGTTACTAGCCAACTCGTCTAGCCAGCGCGGAGACGGGCCGTACGCGTGTCGCGGTCCCCCCGCTGTCGAAAAGGAGCGCCATCTGGCGCTCCTTTTCGTTGGCGCCGGCCTGTGAAGTCCTGTTGGAACGATTGTTGGAGCGATGTTTCGGGTATTGCGTACCTGCTCGATGGTTCTTTTTATACCGTTATCTTACGTTCTGGTGGAGCGCATACGGCGTTCAGGGTATAGCGTCGCACAAGGCCTCGGCATAGGCTGTTTATATTTATACCGTTATCTTGTTGGTCGTTATCTGCTGCCAATCTTCTAGCCGGAGCCAAGAACCGTCATGCAACCACTGGCCAGCATCCCCACCCATGTCATCACCGGATTTCTCGGCAGCGGCAAGAGCCAGTTGATCCGCCATTGGATCGATCGCAAACCCGTTGGTGAGCGGTGGGCAATCCTGATCAATGAATTTGGTCAGGTGGGCATCGACCAAGCGATAGTCGGGGAGCGCGACGACGTCACCGTGCAGGGGGTGCCAGGAGGGTGTCTCTGCTGTCAGGTGGCGACGGTCTTCCGCTCGGTGCTGGTGCAGTTGCTGCGCCGCGAACGGCCAGATCGACTGCTGATCGAGCCCTCCGGGCTCGGCCACCCGGCCGGCCTGCTGGAGGTGCTGGGGGGCGGCGATCTTGCCCAGGTGCTGGATCTCCGCCAGGTCATCACTGTGTTCGATGCACGCCGTCTCGATGATCCCAGAGTCACTAACCACTCCACCTTTATCGATCAGCTGGCAGTGGCCGATGGATGGGTGCTGTCCATGCAGGACCTGCTCGAGGACGAGCATCGCCAAGGGGTCGAGCGATGGCGCCAGGAGAGTGGCTTGGCACCATCCTGGATGGTGCCAAGCGGCGCGAAAGGGTTGCCGATCAGCCATCTGCTCGACTCCCCGGCGCGATGCCGTCAGAACGCTCGTCGCGATGCTCAGAGTCTGCTGCTGCGTCGGCCTTCGCTGCATGCCGAAGCATTCGACTCTCCGCCTAGTACGTCGGAGGCCCCGGCGCCCATCGCCGGTGGAGCAGCAAGACAGAACGGTCACGGCCTGGGCTATCGCTCCGCCAGCTGGCATTGGCACCGCGAGGAGTGTTTCGATCTCGCAGCGCTGGAGCAGTGGTGGAAGCAACTGCCATCTGGCGTGCGGGTGAAAGGGGTCATGCGAACCGGCCGGGGCTGGCGTACCTTCCCGCTTCCGTCCGTTCCCGGCAACGAGGCTCAGGCGTCCTGGCGCAAGGATTCGCGGCTCGAGATGATCTGGCCTGAGGATATGGAACTCGATATCGATGGCCTGGAGCGGGCGCTCGAGCAGTGTCGACGTCGGCCGTCGGGTGAGGCGGGGCCGGACGCCTGAGCGTCCGGCGTGTCATCGATGCCCGAAGGCCCGGGGCGGGCAGGGCGTCGATAAAGGCTGCGTCAGAAGGAAAAGCGGTTGAGTGATGGGGCCTCGCCGTCTTCGATGCGCACCTCCCAGCCCTGATCGCGGGTCCAGTCGCCGACCACGATACGTTGCGCCGACACGGGATCGCCCTGAGGACCGGCAAGGCTCAAGTCATGCACGGCGGGACGATGGGTATGACCGTGAATCAGCCTGCGAACCTCGTGGGCCTGCATCACGTCGACGACTTCCTCGGGGGTGACGTCCATGATGTCAGCGGCCTTGGTGCTGTTGGCCTCGCCGGACTGCTGACGCAACTGGCTTGCCAAGGCCAGACGTTCCGGGATCGGCATGGCAAGGACTCCTGCCTGCCACTGCGGGTCACGGGCCTTGGCGCGAAACGCCATGTAGGCTTCGTCGCTGGTGCACAGGCTGTCACCGTGCATCACCAGGGTAGGCTCACCGCCAAGGTCAAGTCGTTGTGGTTCGTCGAGCAGGGTGGCGCCGGCCCGCTGGGCGAAGCTTTCGCCCAGCAGGAAGTCGCGGTTGCCGTGCATCAGGAAAAGTCGCATGCCGGCGTCGCTGGCAGCCTTGAGGCGTTCGGCCACCTGGCAGGCCAGAGCCGCGTGGCCAGACGGATCCGCGGCGCCGAGATCCATCAGGTCGTCGCCGATCCAGGCGTCGAAGATGTCACCGATCAGGTAAAGATCGGTGCCTTCGGCGGTGTTGCGCTCGAGGTAGTCGAAGAATCCCTGGGTGATCTGCGGCGCCTCGGGATGCAGGTGCAGGTCAGCGATCAACAGAGTGGTCATGGTGTTCATGGTCTCCTGAACGCAGCACGCCCGCAGCGCGGGCGTGCTCGGTGGAAAGGCAGGAGGATCAGGCGTCGTCCTTGACGTAGGCGCGCTGGATGATCACGTCCTCGGCAGGGACGTCGGCGTGCATGCCGCGTCGGGTGGTGGCCACGTCCTTGATCCGGTTGACCACGTCCATGCCGTCGACCACACGACCGAAGACACAGTAGCCCCAGCCCTGCATGTTCTTGCCGGTATGATTGAGGAAGTCGTTGTCGGCCACATTGATGAAGAACTGGGCGGTGGCGGAGTGAGGGTCCTGGGTCCGCGCCATGGCCAGGGTGCCGGTGGCGTTCTTGAGGCCATTGTCCGCTTCGTTCTCGATGGGGTCACGCGTGGGCTTCTGCTCGAAGTTGCTGTCGAAGCCGCCGCCCTGGACCATGAAGCCGTCGATCACGCGATGGAAAAGGGTGCCATCGTAGAAGCCATCGCGGACGTACTGCTCGAAGTTGGCCGCGGTCTTTGGCGCCTCTTCATGGTTGAGTTCGATCGAGATGTCGCCAAAATTGGTCTGCAGAATGATCATGGAGTGGTCCTGTAGCGTTTACAGCGCCTCTTGGCGCCTTTCTCGTTCTCGGCCCGGCTTGGCGCCGGGCCCTGGCGTGACGCTATAATAGCCGTTTTGCTTCGCAGCGCGAAGCCGGGGGCGGATCTGTGCCCTTCAAAGCCCTTACTTCACCAGAGGTTGATTCATCAACATGACCACCGAGACCAGCAACGCGCCGAATTTCATTCGCAATCAGATTCGCGAGGAAATCGAGGCCGGACGGTCACAGAAGATCGTGACGCGATTCCCCCCCGAGCCGAATGGCTTCTTGCACATCGGGCACGCCAAGTCGATCTGTCTCAACTTCGGACTCGCGGAGCAGTTCGGTGGTGACTGCCATCTTCGCTTCGATGACACCAATCCCGCCAAGGAAGAGCAGGCCTACATCGACGCCATCAAGGAAGACGTGCACTGGCTGGGCTTCCAGTGGGCGGGCGACATTCGTTTCGCCTCCGACTACTTCGACCAGCTCTACGCTTGGGCGCAGCATCTGGTGAAGGAAGGCAAGGCCTATGTCGATGATCTGTCTCCGGACGAGATTCGCGAATACCGCGGTACCCTGACCGAAGCCGGTCGCCCCAGTCCCTACCGCGACCGCAGCGCAGAGGAGAACCTCGATCTGCTCGAGCGCATGCGCCAGGGGGAATTTGCCGAAGGCGAAAAGGTGCTGCGCGCGAAGATCGACATGGCCTCGCCCAACATCAACCTGCGCGACCCGATCCTGTATCGCATTCGGCATGCCAGCCACCACCAGACCGGCGACAAGTGGAAGATCTATCCGTCCTACGACTTCACCCACGGGCAGTCTGACGCCATCGAAGGGATTACCCACTCGGTCTGCACCCTGGAGTTCGAGGACCACAGGCCGCTCTACGAATGGTTTCTCGAGCAGCTGCCGGTGCCGGCCAAGCCCCGGCAGATCGAGTTTGCGCGCCTGAATCTGAACTATACCCTGACCTCCAAGCGCAAGCTCAAGCTGCTGGTCGACAACGGCATCGTCGATGGCTGGGATGATCCGCGCATGCCTACCATCTCCGGGATGCGTCGGCGCGGTTATACACCGGCGTCGATTCGCAAGTTCTGCGAGATGATCGGTGTGACCCGGGCCGACGGCGGTCTGGTGGACATTGCCATGTTGACCCATGCCATCCGCTCCGACCTCGAGGACAATGCGCCTCGTGCCATGTGCGTGCTGAAGCCACTCAAGGTGGTGTTGACCAATGTCGACGCCGACCACGAAGAGGTCTACGAGGTGGCGGGACACCCGGCCCGTGACGACATGCCGGTACGCCGTATCCCCTTTACCCGAGAGCTGTGGATCGACCGCGACGATTTCATGGAAGAGCCGCCGAAGAAGTTCTTCCGTCTGGCCCCGGGCAAGGAAGTTCGCCTTCGCAACAGCTACGTGATCCGTTGCGACGAGGTGGTCAAGGACGAGGCGGGCGAGATCCAGGAGCTGCGTTGCAGTGTGGACTTCGACACCCTGGGCAAGAACCCGGAAGGGCGCAAGGTGAAAGGGGTCATCCACTGGGTCAGTGCCAGCCACGGGGTGCCGATCGAGGTGCGGCTCTACGACAATCTGTTCCTGGTCGAGCAGCCGGACAAGGACAAGGACGCCGATTTCCTCGAGCACCTGAACCCCGAGTCGCTGGTGACCGTCCAGGGTGTCGGCGAGCCGAGCCTGGCTGATGCCGGCAACGAGGATCGCTATCAGTTCGAGCGCGTCGGCTACTTCTGTGCCGACCGCTACGCCAGCCGCCCCGATCACCTGGTGTTCAATCGCACGGTCGGTCTCAAGGACACCTGGGCCAAGATGCAGAAGAAGGGCTGACATGCAGATCTACAACACGCTGAGCCGCACCAAGGAAGAGTTCACGCCCATCGAGCCGGGCAAGGTACGCATGTACGTCTGTGGCATGACGGTGTATGACTTCTGCCACCTGGGACATGCCCGGGTCATGGTCGCCTTCGATGTCATCAGCCGCTATCTGCGCCATCGTGGCTATGACGTCACCTACGTGCGCAACATCACCGATATCGACGACAAGATCCTGCGTCGCGCCGAAGAGAACGGCGAGAGCATCGGTGAACTGACCGAGCGCATGATCGACGCCATGCACGAGGATGAAGGTCGACTGTTTGTCCAGCGTCCGGACCAGGAGCCCAGGGCCACCGGTCACGTGGCCGAGATCATCGCCATGATCGAGGTGCTGATCGACAAGGGCTTTGCCTACGCGCCGGGTAACGGCGATGTCTACTATCGCGTGCGCAAGTTCGAAGGCTACGGCAAGCTCAATAATCGTAACCTCGACGATATGCGCTCCGGCGCCCGCGTCGAGGTCGACGAGCACAAGGAAGATCCGCTGGACTTCGTGCTGTGGAAGGGTGCCAAGCCGGGTGAGGCCAGCTGGGCCTCTCCCTGGGGCGAGGGGCGTCCGGGTTGGCATATCGAATGTTCGGCAATGTCCACCTGCTGCCTGGGCAACACCTTCGACATCCACGGTGGAGGTCCGGACCTGACCTTCCCGCACCACGAGAACGAGATCGCCCAGAGCGAGGCGGCCACAGGCGAGCGCTACGTCAATACCTGGATGCACGCCGGAGCGGTGCGGGTCGACAGCGAAAAGATGTCGAAGTCACTGGGCAACTTCTTCACCATTCGCGAGGTGCTGGAGCACCACGATCCAGAGGTGGTCCGGTATCTGCTGGTGGCAAGCCACTATCGCAGTGCCATCAACTACGCCCCTGAAGCGCTTGGCGAGGCACGCAAGTCACTCGAGCGCTTCTATACCGCGCTTGACGGTGTCGCGCTGCCGGCGGAAATCGAAGTGGGGCCGGGCGACTACGCCGCCCGCTTCAGCGCCGCCATGGACGACGACTTCAACACGCCGGAGGCCCTGTCGGTGCTGTTCGAACTGGTACGCGAGCTCAATCGTGCGCGCAAGGAAGGCAGCGATGACGTTCCTGCCCTGGCGCTCGAGCTCAAGCGTCTGGGCGGTATCCTGGGCTTGTTGACCCAGGAGCCGGCCGCCTTCCTCAAGGGTGGTTCGGTAGCGCTGTCCGAAGACGAGATCAATGCGCGTATCGCGGCGCGGGCGGAGGCCAAGAAGGCCAGGCAGTTCGCCGAAGCGGACCGCATCCGCGACGAGCTCGCCGCCCTGGGGATCGTGCTCAAGGACTCCCGCGAAGGTACCACCTGGGTGGTCGACAAGGGCTGAGCTCAGCCCTTAGTCGCCTGTCGCTTGTGCACCGCGCGGGGCGGCAGGGGGACCTGTCGGGGCCAGTCGTCGCCGACCACGAAGATGCGCCGTCCGCATGCCGCGGGTGGCGCATTTTTCGTGTGCGGGGTGGCAGGCTCATCGGCATCCTGGCCAAGGACCCATGAGCCATCCAGCGGCGGGTCCAGTGCCTCTCGCTCGAAGCGCAGGGGGTCCTCGGTCAGCATCACCTGTACCGGTGTCGCATAGGTGGCAAAATGTGCCGCCAGCGCGCGCGTCAGGTCGTCACGGCTGCTCCAGTGTCGCGGTTGTGGCGGGGCCAGCCAATGGGGTTTCGCCAGGCAGGTACCGAAGCGCATGTTCTCGAACTGTCGGCACAGGGCCGACCAGTCGCGCCAGTGACACCAGAGCCCCTGTAGCGCCGAATCCGGCACGCCGCGGGGTAGCGCCATGGGACAGTGCCAGGGTTGAAACAACACCCCGGGCATCGCCAGGTGGGCCTCGATTCCGTGTTGCAGTGACGCCAGGGGAGCTCCTTTGATCGTGTTGGCGGGGCCGCCATTCAGGCCCAGACGCAAAAGCTCTCGGGCGCGCTGGCTCTGCAGCAGGGGCAGTTGATGATGCAACAGATGGCTGACCTTCAGCGCCAGGCTGTCCAGCCCCCCGGGGCCTATCCAGCGACAGGTATCGCCCGAGTCCCCCGGACCGCAGGGGAGGCCGAGAAAGAACTTGATCGCCACTTCCAGGTGTTGAAGGCGCCCATCGGCGTTGCGGTAGAGCAGGTCCAGTTCGCCCAGGGTCCGCTTTTCTTCTCGAATAGGCACATTGTGAGCCAGCAACTCGGTAGCCGGTGCCGTAGAGAGCAAAAATTGCCAAAGAAACTCGTGATATTGTCCAAGCCGGGTGGTGGCGGTGCGCCCCACCATCGCCTCCAGTGTGCTCGGGTCGGCGTCGATGGCCGCCAGATAGGCGTGTCGGTGCTCCGGCTCGCCCAGCCCGAGCTGGGTCAGACTCGGACGCCCGGGCCAGTCGGTGTCGATCAGGTCGGGAGCCGTCATCAGCCATGCCAGATCACGCACCATGGGATGGTTGGGTACTGCGCCGAGCTGGACGGCGGTGGTTGCGCCTTGGCATGAGGTCATGATGGACTCACGTTGGTGAAACGTTCAGCAGGCTTGGCCTTGCCTCCTTATACTCAGCATACACACACAAGGAATTGGGTGAGATATATGAAACGTCCCCTGGTGTTAGCCGTGATGGTCGCCTCTGCCCTGGCGGGGCAGGTTCAAGCACAGGACCCGCTGGTGGTGTCCTCCAAGATCGATACCGAGGGCTCTGTGCTGGGTCAGATGATCCTGCAGCGCCTGGAAGCGGCAGGGCTCGAGGTCGAGGACCGGCTTCAGCTTGGCGGCACCAGCATCGTGCGCGAGGCCTTGATCAACGGCGAGATCGATATCTATCCGGAATACACCGGCAACGGTGCCTTCTTCCACGACATGACCGACAGCCCGGTGTGGCATGACGCGGACAAGGCCTATGAAACGGTGAAGAGCAAGGACGCCGAGCAGGGGCTGGTATGGCTCGAGCCGGCCTCGGCCAATAATACCTACGCCATCAGCGTGCGCGGAGACGTCGCCCGTGACAACGGGCTCGAGACCCTGGAAGACATGGCTGACTTCATCAACCAGGGGGGCGAATACAAGCTCGCGGCCAGTACCGATTTCGTCGAGTCCGCCTTTGCCTTGCCGGCGTTCGAGGAGGCTTACGGCTTCTCTCTGGACGATGATGACCTGCTGGTACTCTCCGGGGGCAACACCGCCGCGACCATGCGCGCCGCGGCCCAGCAGACCAGCGGCGTGAATTCTGCGATGACCTACGGCACCGATGGTGGCCTGCAGGCGCTGGACCTCACCGTGATGACCGACACCAAGGGTGTTCAGCCGGTCTATCAGCCGGCTCCCGTCGTGCGCAAGGAGGTGCTCGAGGCTCACCCCGAGATCGAAGAGGCTCTGGCGCCGGTGTTCCAGTCGCTGGATCTGGAGACCCTGCAGCGTCTCAACGGTGACGTGGCGGTGAACGGTCTGGACCCGGCGAAGGTGGCCGCCGACTACCTGTCGACTCTCGAGGACTGAGCCATCGGTCTCTTGAGTGCAGTGAACGGTGAGCGCGGCAATACGGTATTGCTGACTCTGATGCTGGTGGGGCTCGGTGCCTGGTGGGCCTTGCCTGTGGTCAGCGTCGCACCGAATCGTATTGTGCCCGGCGAGGCTCTCTACGCCTGGGAGGTGGCCGGGCCCGCCATGGCGCTGCTGGCCAGCCTGCCCATGGGCCTTGCGGCATTGTCGGCGCGTAGCGCTGGCCCCGGCTGGCGCTCGCTTGGGCTGGTGCTGCTGGCGCTGGCAGGCCTGCCGCTGTGGCTGGTGTTGGCGGTGCACCAGCTTATCGATCCTGAGCTGCCCCAGGCGCGGCTCGGGATCGGTTCAGGCATCTGGTGTGCGCTGTTTGTGCTGATGTTGGCGCTTTTGGACCTGCGGACTCGACAGCGGCTGTCGACCGGGGTGTCCTGGCTCTTGATGCTGACTCCGCTGGCGCTGCTCGCCGTCTGCCTGCCGCTGGGGCTGAATCGTCTGGCGTTGTGGCAGGAGTACCAGGGCCGTGCCGATGACTTCTGGCTGGCCATCGGCGAGCACCTGCTGCTGGTCACTACCACCGTCGGCGTCAGTCTGGTCCTCGGCGCCGGCATCGCGCTGCTGATGCGGCGCTATCCCGAAGCGCAACGGGGCGCCTTCGCGGTACTCAATTTCCTGCAGACGATCCCCAGTCTGGCCTTGTTCGGCTTGTTGCTCGGACCGCTGGCCTGGCTTGCCAATCGCTACCCCTGGGTCGATTCGCTCGGCATCAGCGGCATCGGTTGGGCGCCGGCGCTACTGGCCCTGGTGGCCTACAGCCTGTTGCCGATGGTCAGAAACACCTTTGTTGCCCTGGAGGGCGTTTCCCCCGGTGTGATCGAGGCGGCGCGCGGCATGGGCATGAGTCGGTTGCAAATCTTCTTTCAGGTGCGCCTGCCACTGGCGGTGCCGGTACTGCTGGAAGGGGTGCGCATCACCACGGTGCAGGCCATTGGCCTGACCGCGGTGGCGGCCCTGATCGGCGCCGGTGGGCTCGGGCGTTTCATCTTTCAAGGGCTGGGTCAGGCCGCCATGGATCTGGTGCTGTTGGGGGCCTTGCCCATTCTGGTGATGGCAATACTCGCCGATGCGGTACTCGGCAACCTGTCGAGGCGACTGGGGAGAGGAGAGGCCGCATGATCGAATTGATCAATATCAGCAAGCGTTTCGGGTCGACCACTGCGGTGGACAGCATTTCGCTGAAGGTGGAGAGCGGGGAGTTCTGCTGCCTGGTGGGGACCTCCGGCTGCGGCAAGTCCACCACCCTGAGGATGATCAACCGGCTGATCGAACACAGCGATGGCGAGATCCATATCGACCAGCAGCCCATTCGCAGCTTCAGGGAAGAGACGCTGAGGCGCCGGATCGGCTACGCCATCCAGAGCACCGGTCTGTTCCCCCACTGGACCGTGGCGCGCAACATCGGCCTGGTGCCGCGACTGCTCAAGTGGCCAAAGGCCAGGATCGACGCACGGGTCGAGGAGTTGATGGCCTTGCTGGGGCTGTCGATGGACGAATTTGCCGGCAAGTACCCCGACCAGTTGTCCGGGGGGCAGGCGCAGCGGGTCGGGGTCGCCCGCGCCCTGGCGGCGGACCCGGATATCCTCCTGATGGACGAGCCGTTTGGCGCCCTGGACCCGATCACCCGCGAGAGCCTGCAACTGGAGCTGCGTGATCTTCAGGCGCGGCTGGGCAAGACCATCGTATTCGTGACCCACGACATGGACGAGGCCCTGACCCTGGCTGACCGGCTGGTGGTGATGCACGAAGGGCAGATCATGCAGCAGGGGCATCCATTGAGCGTGCTGAGAGACCCCGCCAACGATTTCGTCGCCTCGTTGCTGGGGGGCGAGGATCGCGGCCTCAAGGAGGCAGCGCTGCTGCCGGTCAGCGAGCGCATGATGCCTCTGGGCACCGGTGGCGTGGCGCGCGAGCGGATCGACCAGGGCGCCTCGCTCAGGGAGGCGCTATCGGTGATGCTATGGCGCCGGGTCGAGCGCCTGGCGGTGGTCGATGACGATGATATTCCGATCGGCGAACTGAGCTTTCGTCGGCTGGTGGGAGCCCGGGGCCATGACTGAGCACTGGGCCAGCCGCTGGCGGGTTCCTGTCATCTGGGGGCTGTTGCTGCTGGCGGGCTGTCTGTTGATGGGGCAGCTGGAAGCGCTGTTTCGCTGGGTCGAGCCCGATAGCCGTGACGTGATCTTCTCGCGGGTGGACTTTCTGGTGTTGTTGGGACGCCATCTGCTGGTGGTCAGCGTTGCCGCCGTGCTGGCTACCTTGATCGGGGTGGGCGGCGCCATCGCCGTCACCCGTCCGGGAGGACGCGATTTTTTGCCGCTGGTCGCCCAGGTGGCATCGCTGGGACAGACGTTTCCTCCGGTGGCGGTACTGGCGCTGGCGGTGCCGGTGCTGGGTTTCGGCACCCTGCCCATCGTGGTGGCATTGCTGCTCTATGGTCTGCTGCCCATCGTGCGTAACACTCTCGCCGGGATCGAGGGTATCGATCCCTCGGTGCGGGAGGCCGCCCGTGGCATGGGCATGACCAGTGGCCAGATCCTGCGCCAGGTGGAATTGCCGCTGGCGGCACCGGTGATCCTGGCCGGTATTCGCACCTCGGTGACGATCAACATCGCCACCGCCGCCCTGGGTGCTACCGTTGGTTCAAGCAACCTTGGGGACCCGATCATCTCCGGTATCGTCAATGGCAACACCGCCTACATCGTCCAGGGCGCAGTGCTGATTGCACTGCTGGCGCTGACGGTGGACAGCGTGTTCGCGCGCCTGGCTCCTGCTCGCCGGGCCTGATGGCGTCGTCCGGGTCCGAACACCGAGACCTGGTCCGCTTTCCCTTTCCTGATCTCCGTATCCGCGAAGCCCCCGTGCAGAGAGGGGGGCTTCGTGGTGGCCTGCGTCTCTCACCAGCCAGTCTCCCCGTCACGGTGGCCCGGTTCGGGCGTCCCATGGTGCTCGCCGCAAAGCGGTCCATCGAGGCAATTCGAGACGAATTTTCGACCAAAGTCGCGGCTAGGCAGGCGTCTCAGTTTACGTTAACGTCAAGTCAGTGCGTTGGTCCCGCCACGGGCAATCCCCTGGCAAGGGGCGGGAATAAAGACAACACTGCCCTCAAAAGGGGCAAAGGAACAGCACGATGACGACGACCGCACAGACCCACCGCCCGGACTTTCTGTCCGGCGACGAATACAGCATTCCCACCTATGCGGTGCTATCCCAGGACGGCACCCTCCATGACGGCGCCGAAGGGCCGGATCTCGAGCGCGACAAGGCGCTGAGAATCTACCACGCCATGGTGGCCACCCGGGTGCTGGACGAGCGCATGATGGCGGCGCAGCGTCAGGGACGCCTGAGCTTCTACATGCAGTGCACCGGCGAGGAAGCGGCGGTCATCGGCAGCGCCGCCGCCCTGGATGACGCCGACATGATCATGGCTCAGTACCGAGAGCAGGGCGCCTTGGCCTATCGCGGCTTCAGCTTCGACGAGTTCATGAACCAGCTGTTTGGCAATGAACTGGATTACGGCAAGGGCCGGCAGATGCCGATCCACTACGGGTCGCGCAAGCTGCACTACATGACCATTTCATCGCCGCTGGCGACACAGATTCCCCAGGCCACGGGCTATGCCTATGGCCAGAAGCTGGCGGGAGAGGGCCTCTGCACCATCGTCTACTTTGGCGAGGGCGCTGCCTCCGAGGGTGACTTCCATGCGGCGCTCAACATGGCGGCGGTACACGAAGCGCCGGTGATCTTCTTCTGTCGCAACAATGGCTATGCCATTTCCACGCCGTCGGTGGAGCAGTTCGCCGCGGATGGCGTGGCGCCCAGGGCGCTGGGATATCGCATGCACGTGATCCGCGTGGACGGCAACGACGTGCTGGCGGTCTACCGGGCCACCGAAAAGGCGCGGCGTCTGGCGGTGGAGGAGAACAAGCCCGTACTGATCGAGGCCATGACCTACCGTCTGGCGGCCCACAGCTCTTCCGATGACCCCTCGGGCTATCGTTCGCGCAAGGAAGAGGACGCCTGGCGGGCCAAGGACCCGATCCGGCGCATGCAGCTGTGGCTCGAGGCCCAGGGCTGGTGGAGCGAAGACGAGGAAAAGGCGTTGCAGGACGAACTGCGTCGCGAGGTGCTGGAAACCATGAAACGGGCCGAAAAGCGCCCACCTCCGGCGATCGATACCATGGTCACCGACGTCTATGCCGACGTGACGCCTGCGCTGCAGCATCAGCTCGATGCTCTCAAGCAGCATGTTCGTCGCTACCCGGAGGCCTATCCGCGTGGGGCCAGGTCGCTGGACCCGGCGTTGAGCCATCGCGATGCCGACCAGGGAGGGGACTGAGATGCCGACCATCAATATGCTGCAGGCCATCAACCAGGCGCTGGACATCGCCATGGCCGAAGACGACAAGGTGCTGTGCTTCGGTGAGGACGTCGGGGGCTTCGGTGGCGTCTTCCGTGCGACCAGTCACCTTCAGGAAAAGTACGGCAAGGCGCGCTGCTTCAACACGCCATTGGTGGAGCAGGGCATCATCGGCTTCGCCAATGGGCTGGCGGCACAAGGATCGGTGCCGGTGGCGGAGATCCAGTTCGCCGACTACATCTTTCCGGCCTTCGACCAGATCGTCAACGAGACCGCCAAGTTTCGCTACCGCTCCGGCGATCTGTTCAACGTCGGCGGGTTGACCATCCGCGCGCCCTACGGCGGTGGTATCTCCGGTGGCCTCTATCACTCCCAGTCGCCCGAGGCCTATTTCGCCCACACCCCGGGTCTCAAGATCGTGGTGCCGCGCAATCCCTACGAGGCCAAGGGCCTGTTGCTGGCCGCCATTCGTGACCCAGATCCCGTGCTGTTCTTCGAGCCGAAGCGCCTCTATCGCGCCTCCACCGGCGAGGTCCCGGAAGAGGATTACCAGCTGCCGCTGGGAGAAGCCGAGGTGACCAAGGAAGGAGCCGATATCACGCTGCTGGGCTGGGGGGCTCAGATGGAGGTGATCGATCGGGCGGTGGAGATGGCAGAAAAGGACGGGGTGTCCTGCGAAGTGATCGATCTGCGCAGCATCCTGCCCTGGGACGAGGATACCGTCGCCGAGTCGGTGCTGAAGACAGGCCGCCTGGTCATCACCCACGAGGCGCCCCGCACAGGGGGCTTCGCCGGAGAAATCGCCGCTGCCATTCAGGAGCGCTGCTTTCTTTACCTGGAGTCGCCGATCCAACGGGTGACCGGCATCGATACACCTTTTCCGCTGACGCTGGAGAAGGAGTATCTGCCCGACCATCTGAAGATCTACGAGGCCATCAAGACCTCACTCCACTACTGAGACGGCGCCGGGAGCCAAGACATGACAGAGTTCAAGCTGCCTGACATCGGCGAGGGCATCGTCGAGTGTGAGGTGATGGAATGGAAGATTGCCGAGGGTGATACCATCGCCGAAGACCAGCCTGTGGTCGAGGTGATGACGGACAAGGCGCTGGTGGAAATCACCGCCCCGGAAGCCGGCGTCGTTACCAGGCTGCACGTGGCGAAGGGTGAAATGGCGCGAGTCCATGCGCCCTTGTTTGCCTATCGTGGCGAGCATCAGGGCGGCGATGGGCAGGGCGGAGAGGCCCAGGCAGAAAGCGAAGACAACACACCGGTGCAGGCGGAGAGCGCCGCAGAGGCGCCTGTCCAGGAGCCGGCAGAGCCAGTAGAACCGCCGTCGAGCTCCAGCGAAAAGGGCGGTGCGGGGCGACGGGTGGACTTTATTCTGCCCGATATCGGTGAGGGCATCGTCGAGTGCGAGATCGTCGAATGGCACGTGGCCCAGGGTGACGAGATCAGCGAAGACCAGCGGCTGGTCGATGTCATGACCGACAAGGCCATGGTCGAGATCACTGCGCCGGAAGATGGGGTCGTCGCCGAGCTGTATGTGGCCAAGGGCGAGATGGCCAAGGTCCATGCGCCGCTGTTTGCCTATCAGGTGGCGGGTGCCGCCGCCGCTGGTGAAACGCTGGCGGTCGAGGAGGCGTCGCCCCCTACCCCGACCCCGACCCCAAAGAGTGACTCTCCCGTGCACAAGGCTGCGTCCGAGGGGGGCAAGGGCCCCTACGGGCGCATCCCGGCGAGCCCGGCGGTACGCCGACTGATCCGAGAACACCAGCTGCGACTCGAGGACATTCCCGGCAGCGGTCGCCAGGGCCGCGTGTTGAAGGAAGACGTGCTGAGCTTTCTCGATGGCGCTCGACACAGCGGTGCCGTCTCCGCGGCCGATTCCGGGGCCGAGTCAGCAGGGACGGGCTCTCTCGCCGGCACCGATGGAACAGCCCGCGACGAGGGAGAGGTGCGAGTGGAACCGCTGCGCGGGGTCCGGGCGGCCATGGCGCGCCAGATGGTGGCGGCGGCCAGCAGCGTGCCGCACTTCCAGTACGGTGAAGAGATCGACGTCACCGACCTGCTGGCCCTGCGCGGCCGGCTCAAGCCCCAGGCCGAAGCCAGGGACGTCAAGCTCACCCTGATGCCGTTTTTCATCAAGGCGCTGGCGCTGGCGATCGACGAACATCCCCTGGTCAATGCGCGTCTCAATGACGAGGCCACCGAAATCCACTATCCGCCCCACTGCAACGTGGGCATGGCGGTGGACGGCAAGGCCGGCCTGATGGTGCCCAATATCAAGGGCTGTGAGCGCCTGAGCCTGCTTGAGATCGCCGCCGAGGTGCAGCGCCTGACCGAGGCCGCGCGCGAGGGGCGGGTGGCTGCCAGCGACCTCAAGGGAGGCACGATCAGTATCTCCAACATCGGTGCCCTCGGCGGGACCTATGCCGCCCCCATCATCAATATCCCCGAGTCGGCGATCGTGGCCATCGGCAAGACCCAGTGGCTGCCACGCTTCGACGAGGCAGGGCAGGTCGTGCGTCGGGGCATCATGACGGTGACCTGGGCCGGTGATCATCGCTTGCTGGATGGCGGCACCATCGCGCGTTTCTGCAATGCCTGGAAAGGCTATCTCGAGGACCCTGAAAGCATGCTGCTTCACCTGTCCTGAACGGTTGTGACGGCGTGCGCCCGAGGCGCCGCCGTGGCATCGTGTATCGGTGGAGGATACCGCCATGCCCCAGGCCCCGTTGCAGCAGTTCTACATCCCGGAAGATCAGTCGATCTACCTGCTCAGCCAGGACGACGCGCGCAAGCTCAAGGAGTGGGTCGCGCTGTGTCGTACCCAGCTCGAGCAGCTGGGCTATCGGCGCATCGAGCTGGTCGGCAAGGGCGCCTACGGTTTCGTGTTTGCCGGGGTCAGTCCCGACCAGCGCCATCACGTCTTCAAGTTCAGCCGGGTCACGTTGCCGCAGCACCTGCAGGATCGCCTCGAGGAAGAGGCCTTCATGCTCGAGCAGGTGGTGCATCCCCGTGTGCCGGCGCTGGTCGCCTATCAGCGGGTGCGCCACCAGGCGATTCTGGTGATGGAGCGGGCTCCGGGGCTCAATCTGGAAGAGGTATCGCTGCGTCAGGGTCGGCTGTCACCACGGCTGGTGGTGCGTATCGCCACCCAACTGGCCGATATCCTGCGTGAGCTGAGGCGTGAAACCACCCCCGCCGGCGCCCCGAGAAAGCCGGTGGTCCATGGTGACATCAAACCGTCGAATCTGGTGTTTGACGCCCGCGACGAAACGGTGGCGCTGATCGACTGGGGGTCGTCGGTATTTGCACAGCTTGACGCACGGCTGCAGTTCGTCAGCGCCAACGTGATGGAGCTGATGTCCGACAATCTGCAGCAGACCAATGCCAGGCTCGGGGACGTCTATTTCATCGGCGAGGACCAGCTTGGGGGCGCGCTGTCATCACCGCGCTTCGACGAGCAGGGTGTCGCCGGGACCCTCTACGCGCTGGCCTCGGCGCAGTCCTGCCGTTTTGGACATCGCGCCATTCCCGCCACCTCGCTGGGTTTGCCGATGGAGTTTGCCAGGACCCTGGACGGGATGCTCGATCCCGACCCCGAGGTGCGGTTGAGGGCCGGCGACCACTTCATTACCGAAATGCCGCGCCTGGGACGGTTGGTGATGCTCGATCTGCCGCGGCCCCAGGAAGTGGCGCAGGTGCCGGTGTGGAGCCGTGCGCTGAGTCGCGAGATCGATACCGTGGTGTACAGCTCGCGCAAGGCTTTTCTGAGGGAAGAGGGCGTGGAGGAGACGCTCAATGACGTCAACGATGTTCAGCTGGACCGCTACTATCGCAACTTCATGCAGGGCATGGGGGAGACCGAAAAGGCCTTTCTGGCCGCCGTCAGCCGGCTGGGCAAGTACCCGGTGGTCGGAGGACTGGCGGTGCGCTGGGAGGCCGATGGCGTCTATATCGACTCGTCATTGAATCTGCACGACGCAGGGCTCAAGCGAGCCTTCGTGGCGGCGGTCAACAACATGGTGACCCTGGCGCGGGCGATCCATCGGCGGGGCATCTTCAAGAGCTGCCTGTTCAATGCCCGCGATACCCTGCACTTGGAACGGACCAGTCCGGATCACCCCTTCGTGGTCGATCCGTCGCTGAAACTGTCCTATGAGGTCAGCGCGGTACCGGAACTGGAGGATCGCTCACGTCTGCACAGCTATTTCGAGGACGGTCCCGACCCTGAGGAATTGCTGGTACTGCCGGAGGCGATCATCACCTCGTTGCAGGCGCTCAATGATATCCACCACACCGGCATGATCATCTTCGAGGTGCTGCCGTCGCATCTCAAGATTCACCACCACTATCGGCTGCTCGACCCTTCAAGGGAGCAGGAATTCCATGACTGTCTCGAGGACATCGTCGATGCGGTGAAGCTGATCGAGGGTCTGGGTATCTCAGGCTTCATGAAGATGCCCTACAAGGACACGCGGTTCTTTCCCCACGTGGCACGTCAGCCGGAACGCTACTATCCTCGCGACCCCAGAGCGGCGCTGGCAAGAGCGATGTCCGAGCAGCCGGCCGGGGGGGAGCCAGAAGCGCTGCGAGAAGGTCTGCACCAGGCGCAGCGCTAGGCTTTGTCCGAAAAGTCGACGAGCGAAGGTTAGACAAGGCAAAAATCGGTGAGAAAGCGCAGTTTACGGGGTGTAAATGAGCATTTAACGCCGTATTACCGAGCGCAGGCACTTTTCAGGCGAGTCGTCAGGCGCCGAGCCCGCTTTCGCGCAGCAGTTGATCGATGGAGCGCTCCGCACGCTGGCTGCCGGCGCCCTCGTGGGCCAGCTCGGCTTCGAGGACCTCGGCGCCTTCGCTGACCAGACGTTCGATCAGTGCAGCCTTCGACAGGCCGGTCTTTTCGGCCAGGAAATCCAGGCGTGCCTCCAGGTCCCGCGAGAATCTGAGTAGATGGGGCATGGTATTCCTCCGGTGGCAACGCGTACGGCTATCAGATTTATGAAAAGTCTAGGTGTTACGGGTGACAGTCCGGTGACAATCCCGGGCCCTGTCCAGACGGTGCCCGCGCCCATCGAGGTTCAGGACCAGGCACGGTGCTCTTCCAAGTGTGCAGCTATCCGTCTGGCGCTGTCGCTCTCCCTTGGGGAGTAGCTCACTGCGCGCCGAGGCGGGAGTGTGGCCCTTCTTTGAGCGCAGGTGAGCGCAGGCCCACTGCCTTGCTCAAGCGTACGCGCCGTCATGGTGACTCAATCCAGGCCGCGCCGGGCCATCACTTCGGTGATGATCGGTACCGGCGTCATCAGATGGTCACGCATCATGCGCCGGGCCTTGCCGGCGTCCCGACTCAATACCGCCTCGGTCAGTGCCGCATGTTCGTCACGCTTGACCGCCAGGGCCTCGCTGGAAAACACCGTCTCGCGAAGCCACAGGTGGCGGTAGCGCTCGACCTGGTCGAACAGGGTCTCGCGCACCTGCATCAGGTGAGGCGAGTTGCAACCGGCCACGATGGCACTGTGGTAGGCCTTGTGGCGACTGTCCCAGATATCGAGCAGCTCCTCGGAGGAGCTGACGCTTTCGACCTTGGCCAGGGTGTGCGCGGTAGCGATGATATCGGCTTCCCAGCGATCGTCACCGCGTTGGATGGCCAACTCCAGCATCAGCCCCTCGAGCTGGGCGCGGGCATCGTACAGATCCTCGAGCTCCGCCAGCGACATGGGGGCCACCCGATAACCACGTTGACTGATGGCAACCACCAGGCGATCGGCAACCAGCTGGGACAGGGCTTCGCGCAGCGGCCCCACGCCCAGGTCGTAGCGTTCTTTCAGCCTTGCCATCAACAGCTTTTCGCCCGGGGCGAAGACGCCACGAATGATGTCCTGCTTGAGCCAGCGGTAAGCGCTGATGGCGAGGTTCTGCTTGGGTGAGTCTTCCATCTCGTGGCCCGTCCATGTATCACCGGGCCATCTTACCGCAATGCCGACAATGTCGATATTCTCCTAAGGCATCGGTCGGCACCCAGTTGTGTCGATGGCAGCAGGTGCGGCTTTCCTATCTACGGCACCGATGGCTCGAGGCCGACCCTTCGACCCGCAAGAGCGACACGGCTCCGGACTCGCCTGGTAGTTGTCGGGCAGCTACCGGGCAGATACCGGGTATCGTCCGGCGAGGCGAGTCTGGTGAACCTCAGTCCCGGGTACGTCGAAGCTCCGTCCAGGCGGCATAGGTACTCAGGAACACGCGGCCGGTCAATTCATCGAGAAAGTCGGAATGCTTCAGCCGGTCCATCACCGGCCCCTTGACCTCGGCCAGGTGAAGGGTGACGCGAGAGTCCTTCAGACGGGCGTTGATCGCGTCCAGGCTTTCCAGCGCCGAGGCGTCGATCAGATTCACTGCAGAGCAGATAAGTACCACGTCGCTCAGCTCGGGGCGCTGGGCCACCAGTGTATAGAGGGTGTCTTCGAGATAGCGGGCGTTGGCGAAATAGAGGCTTTCGTCGACCCGGAACAGGGCGAGATGGCTGACGGTCTCGACCTGATGCCGGGTGATCGAGCGGAAGTGC
This sequence comes from Halomonas sp. H10-59, assembly GCF_040070555.1. NCBI lineage: Bacteria > Pseudomonadati > Pseudomonadota > Gammaproteobacteria > Oceanospirillales > Halomonadaceae > Halomonas > Halomonas sp. H10-59. The sequence goes on along the minus strand of NZ_CP098828.1, from coordinate 2,397,680 downwards.
TCACTGCCAGGGATGCGACCGACGATGGCACTGTGGGGGCGACTGGTACGGTACAGGAAAAGCGCAATCGAGAGACCTACCCCGGCGATGATGCCGGCTTCGACGCCCTCCACCAGCGTTAGCAGCATGGTCACCGCCAGGGCCGAGAAGTCGCTGCGGGAGTAGCGCCAGGTCTGGCGAATCAGCGGGATATCCACCAGCGTCAGTATGGCCACGGTGATGGTGGCGGCGAGGGTGGCGATCGGAAGATGTTCCAGCAGGGGAGTGAGCGCCAGGGTCACCACACCGATACCGATGGCGGCAAACAGACCGGCCATGGGGGTGCGTGCACCAGACTGCTGATTGATCACGGTGCGCGACAGTCCGCCGGTGACTGGCATGCCGGTGGTGACAGCAGCGGCCAGGTTGGCGCCGCCGAGTCCGATCAACTCCTGATTGGGGGAGACGCGCTCGCGGCGCTTTGCGGCCAGCATCTGGGCCATCGAGATGGACTCGACAAAGCCCACCACACTGATCAATAGCGCCGGCACCAGCAGCGCGTGCCACAGGCCCAGCTCGAATGTCGGCAGACCGAAGGCTGGCAGGCCGGCGGGGATCTGCCCCACGGTCGCAACCCCCCTGGAGGCAAGATCCCATCGCCAGCTGATCAGCGTGGTGATGACCACCGCCGCCACGGGACCTGCGCGTACCAGCATGCTGGCAGGCCCCCTGGGCAGGCCCAGTGCCGTCAGAGCGTGTTGCCCATAGCGGCGGGTCGCCCACAGGAAAAGCAGGGTCGAGGCGCCCATCGCCAGGGTCGTCAGGTTAGTCTGGTCGAGGTGGGATAGCTGGCTGTAGATCAGTGCCAGGGCGGTATAGCCACCGGCCTCGATGCCCAGCAGGTGAGATAGCTGACTGATGGCGATCAGCAGTCCCGAGGCCGAGAGAAAGCCACCGATGACCGGGTGGCTGAGAAAGTTGGCGAAAAAGCCCAGGCGCAGCATGCCCATGGCGGTCAGCATCAGTCCCGACAGCAGTGCCAGCACCAGCGCCGCCTCGACGTACGCGGCGCTACCGGGAGTGGCCACCTTGGTCAGAGCGGCGCCAGTCATCAGAGCGATGATCGCCACCGGGCCCACCGCCAGCGACCGGCTGGTGCCCAGCATGGCGTAGACCACCGCCGGTAGCAGACTGGCATAGAGTCCGACCACGGCAGGCAGACCCGCCAGAATGGCGTAGGCCAGCGACTGGGGGATGACCATGACGGTGACGATGATACCCGCCAGCAGATCGCCCCCCAGCAGACGCGGCGTATAGTGTGGCAACCAGGCAAGAATCGGAAGGTAACGCTTGATCATGGAAATGCCGACGTCCTAGTCAGGGTATTGGGGGCCTGGCGCAGGCGCTTGCCGAGAAACCTCTAGCCTAGCCGAAAGCGGTGAGCGAGTAGAGTCTTGTCAGCGCAGACGCCTGGTACGCTGCATGAAATTCAGGTCCAGATGACGTTTCAGACGGCTGGCCAGTCGTCCGCCCCACCAGGCGTTTCCGTAGAGCGCTAAAGCTTCGCCGTGGCCGAGATTGACGATGGACAAGGCCCGCGCAGGCGGGCGGTAAGAGGTCAGTGACGCCTGCGGGTCCAGCGATGCGATCAGGTTGCGAGCCAGTACGGGGCCCTGACGAACCCCGTGGACGCCCAGCCGTGGCAAGGGATGGTCGATCAGTGCAGCACAGTCTCCGCTGGCAAAGACGCCGTCGGTCCCCTGGACCTTAAGCGACGGGTCGATGGCTATGCCGCGACCAACGATCGTCGGCAGGCCGAACCTCTCGAGTCCTCGCGGAGGACCCAGCCCAGTGGCGTCGATGATGTCGGACGCCGGCAGATGTCGGTCATGGAGGCTGTCGACGACAAGGATTCCGCGACGCTCCAGGGCTGCCAACAGGTAGCGTCGGGCTCGCGCGGGCGCTTCTGGCAAGGGGCCAGAGCCGCGATGTCGCAGGCGAATGGTCAGAGCACCAGCGGCGAGCTGGTGGCGGCGGCCGAGTGCTTCGATGGCGCAGGCGATCTCGACCCCGCTGGCGCCGGCTCCGAGAATCTCGACACTCACCGACTGTCGGCACTGAAACCGACGCTCGAGGCTGCGACGCAGCCGCACCAGGTGGGGGATGGGCTTGATCTGCCAGTGTGTCTGCTTGTCGCCTGGTAGCGAGGCTGCGCTATCGCCGCTGGCTTCATCATCGCTCGAACGCAACGCAGGAGCAGAGCCCAGATTCAGCCCCAGTCGATCAAACGCCAGAGAGGTCCCGTTGGACAGCAGCGCCTGGCGCATGTCGGTGTTCAGCGCACAAAGACGCGCCCTGACCAGCGCAACCCCTCGCCCATGACAGATCGCCGCTGGATCGATCCTGTCGGTCGCAGGGGAATGGTCGCCGGCCAGCACGCCGCTGGCCAGGCCCGAGTACCAGAAGGCGCCGGGGTCGACCAGGGTGACATCGAAGCGCGACAGCAAGGAGCTCTGGTGCAGCAGATGCAGATGGGCGTGGCCTGCCCCGATCAGCAGCAGCCGTGGCTTGCTGCCGATAGCGGTGGGGCGGGATCGCGCGGTGGTCGAGGACATGGGCGGCCGTCATCCTGAAAGCGAGTAGCGATCATCCCGGCTGACATGCGCGAGGTCAAAGACGGTGCGCGCTGGACCTAACCCCATCTTCAGTCCATCGCTACCTCCAAAGGGAGCGCGAGCGGAGCATCGGTGGCTTCTAGGCTTCATCTACGGGGCGAGACAGCACTTGATCGAACGTCGCCAGCAGACGCTCCCGTGGGAGCCTTACTCATGCACATCCTGCTCGGGCCGTGCCCTCTCCCGTGGTTGAGGTCACTGCTACTGGTGAGACTCAGGAGACTTGTGCCGACCACCCTTGGCCTGGTGGCCATGGTCGCTTCTGCGATGCTATCGGGTGATGAACTGGACGAGTCGCAGGGTGCTTCACTGACACTGTTGACCTCTTACCACCAGGGGTACCGGTGGAATGACGATGTGGTCAGCAGTGTCGAGGCGCGTTTTCGTCACGAAGCCAGCGCAGACCGACAACTGCTGGTGGAGTATGTCGATGCGCTGCGCCTGGCGCGGCCGCTGGCCCATGAGGCCCTGCTCCAGCGACTGACCGCCAGCACCTTGAATGAAAGCGGCAGTCTGATCATTGCCGATGACCCCGCCATGGCCTTCTATCTGGAGTATCGTGACGAGCTCCCCTGGCCGCGCAAGGTGGTGGCACTGGGACTCAATGATGACCGCTTCAGGGAGCAGGCCCAGGCGCTTGGAGTGAAACTGCTCAAGTCCTACCCGGTCATGGCGCAGTCGCTCAATATGCTGGTGGAAACCTTTGGCTCACCGGTGCCTTTGATGTTGCTGGCCGAAGACTCCGAACACGCCTTCAATGTCGTCGATGACATGGTGGAGGTGATCGGCAGTGTCGCCGATGTGACCCTGGTCGATGTGGTCACTGGCTGGACCCCGGAAGAGGTGATCGAGCGATTATCCCGAAGCCCGCCGGGTACTCGACTGTACATGCAAGGGGGGCAGGACTCCGGTTGGTCCGAAGGGGCGGGAAGTACCGCCCATCGACTGGAAGCGCTGGCCGCCCAGGGCTATCCGGTGTTCTGCCATTTCGAATTCCAGATGGCGATAGGCTGTGCCGGCGGGGCGATTCTCGATGTCGACTTCCTTGCCCACGCCGCCGTGGAACTGGCGCTGACGCCAGCCTTTGACCTGGTACCGGCCAGTTCCTCGGTGATGGCCCAGCGTCACCTGATCGATGCCCGCTGGTACCGTCTGTTCGAGGGCCATGACAACCTCCCGTTCCAGTGGATCGGCGTTCGCGGGCGGCTGGAGCAGGTCGCGCGGGAGTATCGTCAGGCGTTGTACGGGGTGTCGGTGGTGGCGGTTGGCTCGCTGCTGGGCGTGGGGGCCTTGCTGGTGGCGCGCAACAGGTCACGACGTCTTCGTCGCAAGTTGATGGTCGATCAGCGCTTTGGTCTGCCTACCAGGCTGGCGTTGGTAAGCGACTATCGAGGCAGTCGATGCGAGGAGGTGGAGTGGCTGTTTGTGCTGGTCTCACCCGAACTCAGGAGCTATCGCAGGCGCTTTGGCAGCGGCAGCCTGGAGGGGCTTCTACGGATCAGTATCGATGTCTTCAAGGCGCACCTCCCCAAGGGCTGGCGGCTGTATCTGGGGGGCGAAGAGCAGCTGATCGGCATGGTCCCTGCCCAGGCCCACGGACCCGATGTGGAATCCCAGCTCGATAGCTACCTGGCCCTGGTGGGGCAGTTTCAGCAACGCGACAGCGCACGGGTCCTGCGCTGGCATGCCAGTGTGGTGGTGGTGCCCGGCCATTCCACCGACTTGACCAACTGTCTGGCTTCGCTGGAAGAGGGGGTGCAGCGGCTGGAAAGCGAAGGCTGGGTACGTCCGGTGCTCAGGGTGACCGCGGCGGGTCCCTATCACGAGACTCAGCTGCGTTGGCTGTGCCGGCAGGTCAGTCTGCTGATCGAGAATCCCGGCAATCAATGGCGTTTGGTGGCCCAACCCAAGATGGCGCCCTCGAGCAGAACCCTGGTCGGTGCCGAGGTGTTGATCCGCTGGTGTCATCCCGACGCGGGCAATATTCCGCCACCGGAGTTTCTTCCGGTCATTCTGATGATCGGCCTGGCGGAGCGTTTCGACCGTTGGGTGATCGGCCGCACCCTCGACTGGCTGATGGAACTGCGAGGCGCTGCCTGGCTCGGTACCGTCTCGGTCAATGTCCACCTTTCGACGCTCGTGGCCGATGACTTCCCCGATTTCATGGTGACTGAACTGGCGCGACGTCGGCTGCCTCCACGCTGCCTGGCACTCGAACTGGTGGAGCACGAGCATGTCGATGACGTCGAGCGGGTTCAGCGACAGATGAGGCGGCTCCACGAACGCGGTATTGGCGTCGCCCTGGACGACTTCGGTAGCGGCTACACTGCCTTCAACCTGCTTCAGCGCCTGCCCCTGGCGGCGATCAAGCTGGATTATTCATTACTCCACGCCGCGCGGCGTTTCGATCAGGCGCGTCAGGCGTATGCGGCGCTGGTGGGACTCTGCCATCGCATGGAACTGACGGTGGTGGCGGAAGGCGTCGAGACCGTCGAGGACGCAAGTTGGCTGATCACCCTGGGGGTCCAGGAAGGGCAGGGCTACTTCTTCGCGCCACCGATGGAGCTGGAGGATCTGGTCGCGGTCTATGGCGAGAAGCCAGCGGGCCCCATACCGACGACGGTATTGCGTCAGGTGGGCACTCGGCGCTGCTGACGCAGGCTCGACCAGGAGTAGAGCGCCAGCGCGATCCAGATCAGCACGAAGGTAGTAAGCTGCTCGACCGCCAGGGGCTCGTTGAACACCCACAACGCAATCAGAAACTGCAGCGTCGGATTGATGTACATCAGAAATCCCAGAGTACCGAGGGTCAGCCGGCGCGCAGCGCCGGCAAAGGCCAGCAGCGGCAGGGCGGTCAGCACCCCGGAGGCCATCAGCAGCGCGGCGCTGTAGGGGGCGGTGAAGAATAGCGCCCCATCGAAGTGGCTGACCGGCAGCTGTTGTATCAGCAGCAGCGCCAGAGGAAGGAGCAGCAGCGTTTCGATGAACAGGCCCGACAGCCCGTCCAGCGCAAGCTGCTTGCGCAGCAGTCCGTAAGTGCCGAAGGACACCGCCAGGCACAGGCTCAGCCAGGGCAAGGTGCCCAACTGGAACAGCTGCAGCACGATGGCACCGAGGGCAAGGCCAATGGCCAGGCGCTGCGTCGGCGCGACGCGTTCCTTGAGCACCACCACGCCCAGCGCCACGTTGACCAGCGGTGTCATGAAATAGCCCAGGCTCGCCTGCAGCACCCGGTGAGTCTCTACCGAGTAGATATAAAGGCCCCAGTTGGCACCGATGAGCAGAGCGCAGGCGAGCGCCGGCAGTAGTTGTCGAGGTGCCTGGCGAATGTTGGCGATGACCGACCAGCGCTTGAGCAGACTGATGACCAGTGCCAGAAAGAGGCACGACCAGATGACACGATGGGCGAGTATCTCGAGTGCACCTACGCCGTCGAACAATGCGAAGAAAAGGGGGAATCCACCCCAGGTGCCATAAGCCAGCAGCGCAAAGGCGACGCCCTGGGCCGAGGGTGTGGAGAGTCCTTTCATGCCGCGAATTCCCGTTCAGAGTTGGTGCCGAAGTTGGTGTCGACGTTGGTATCGATGATGGTATCGATGTTGGTAGCGAAGGTTGAGCCGATCGTCGCGTCAGGCCGGATGACGGTGGGGTTTTCCGGGGCCTGGGGCATTCGACCGTTGCCACCTGCTGCGACAAGGCGCTGTGTCGTTTAGGCTAGGGGGACGACGTCAATTGATGAGACTACCATGACACAGCTGCGTACGACGCTTGTCCAGTGCAACCTTCACTGGGAAGATCCCGAGTCCAACTGCCGGATGCTGGAGGACAGCCTGGCGGACCTGGGCGCCAACGATACCGACCTGATCGTGCTGCCGGAAATGTTCGCCACCGGGTTCACCATGAACTCACGCGAGATGGCCCAGCCCATGGCGGACAGCAGCGTGGTGGCATGGCTTGTGGATCAGGCTCGCCAACGAGGCTGCGTGGTCACCGGCAGCGTTGCCATCGAGGAGCAGGGCGAGTACTTCAACCGCCTGGTCTGGGCGCGACCGGACGGCGACATCAGCTGGTACGACAAGCGCCATCTCTTCCGCATGGCAGGCGAGCATGAACGCTACGACATGGGTCGTGAGCGCGTGATCGTCGAGCTCAATGGCTTCCGCATCCTGCTGAGCGTCTGCTACGACCTGCGCTTTCCGGTATGGCTGCGTCAACGCCAGAACCCATCGACCCACTTCGAATATGACGCCCTTCTATGTGTTGCCAACTGGCCGGCGCCGAGGCGCCACCCCTGGCGCACGCTGCTGCAGGCGCGTGCCATCGAGAACCTGGCCCCTGTGATCGGTGTCAACCGCGTCGGTGAGGACGCCAAGGGCCTCGCCTACTCGGGTGACTCCATGTTGATCGATGCCAAGGGTGAGGCGCTGATCGACGAGGCGCGTGATGAGCCCTTTGTCAAGACCGGTGTGCTCGACCGCGACGAATTGGCGGCATTCCGGGAGAAGTTCCCGGCATGGCAGGATGCCGACGCCTTTCAACTCGCCGATGACGAGGCCAACTGATGCGTCTGGACCGCTTTCTCAGCGAGACCACCGACCTGACGCGCAGCCTGGCCAAGCGAGCCCTGGTGCGCGGGGAGGTAACGGTCAACGGCGAGCTTGAAAAGAAGGCTGCGCGACATGTGGCGAGTGATGACGAGGTGCGCTGGGAGGGACGACTTCTTGAGCTGGTTGGACTTCGTTACATCATGCTGCACAAGCCCGTCGGGGTGGAGTGCACGGCCAGACGGGGACTCTACCCGCGGGCGGTTGACCTGATCGATCTGCCCAAGGCCGAGCGTCTGCAGCCGGTAGGGCGGCTGGACGTCGACACCACTGGCTTGCTGTTGTTGAGCGACGATGGCCAGTGGTCCCACCGCATCACCTCGCCTCGCCATCGCAGCGCCAAGATATACCAGGCCCTGCTGGCGCGGGACCTGGACGACCCTGACGAGGCAGTCGCACGTTTTGCCGAGGGCATCATGCTGGAGGGCGAGGAGACCCCGACGCGTCCCGCTACCCTGACCTGTCACGGGCCGAGGGAGGTCGAACTCGCCATCGTCGAAGGGCGTTATCATCAGGTCCGTCGCATGTTCGCCGCCATCGGCAACCATGTCGAAACGCTGCATCGCCACACGATCGGCCCCTTGACACTGGATGCGTCACTCGAACCCGGCCAATGGCGTGAATTGACAGCCGAGGAACGCGAGCTGTTTTAACAGCGCTGGTTTGACTGCGCGGGGCCGGGCGCTGTCGCTAATGTGCTTCAGGGCTCCCCAGCCGGCTAGCCGTTCTCGTGAGGCGTGGCGAGTGCGATGCGCGCCCGGCCTGCGTGCTTGGCCCGATACAGGGCGCTGTCTGCCATCGCCAGCAGGCAGCTCGGATCGTCGCTGGTAGCCGGGAAGCTGGCGATGCCGCAGGATACCGATACCGTACCCAGGCTCTGGCCCTCGTGGCGGAAGCTCGCGCTGGCCAGGGCGTGGCACATGCGCTGCATGCGATGATGAGCGTCGTCGGCCTCGGCGCCGGGCAGCAGCACGACGAACTCCTCTCCACCAAAGCGACAGACCACGTCGATGTCACGAAAGCTGTTGGCCAGCATTCTGCCAACCCCTTCAAGCACCGTGTCACCCGCCGCATGACCATAGCGGTCATTGAATTTCTTGAAGTGGTCGATGTCCAGGATGACCACCGCCAAGGGACTCTTCTTGCGCAACGAAATAGCCGTCTCGTGGGCAAAAAGCTCATCGAAGTAGCGACGGTTGTGCAATCCGGTCAGATCATCGCGATAGGATAGCGCCGATAGTTCTTCCTGCAGGGCGATGCTCGACAATACCAGGGCCAGGCGGCTGACGCCGAGTTCGATGAAGCTGCGGGTGCGATCCCAGTACTGCGGGCGCTTGACCAGTGGCCCGTCGGGCACGACGCAGATCACGCCCAGTCGGCGGTGCTGGCGATCCGGGCCGGTCAAGTCCAACGGAAAGACCCAGTGAGGCAGGTTGTCGGCAGGGGAAGGTGCCGAAGGGTCCGAGTGGGGCCTCCTGACGGAGATCGAAAGCAGGTCATCCAGGGCAGGCAGGCTTTCTTCCGTGCGCGTTCGAAGCGGCGGAATCGCGGTGGTGTCCAGACAAGCCGGGGGGCGATAGGTGGTGGGCCAGAACAGTTCCAGCGTCATGTTGTCCGGCTGATCCTGAGGCCGGTAGAAGGCGCCCTGCATCGGTTCCAGTATCTCCGGCATGGCCCGCTGGGTCAGGCATAGCGCTTCCTCGAGGCTGGTACATGCCTGCAACGTGTCGATTAGGCTGGCCAGTCGCTGGGTCTTGTGGTGTTCGGTGGCCAGCACCAGGGCACGTTGTCTCTCCTGTTCTGCGAGGCTTTCCAGTTGTCGGGTGCGCTCGGCCACCTCTTGCTCGAGGTGATCGTTGAGTCGCTGCAACTGGCGTTGGGAGCGAGCATAGTGGCGTGTCGAGATGACGATCATGGCGACGATGAAGGCCAGGGCACCAAGGTGAACCGGTACACTGATCCAGCCCACCAGGCCGTGGGCCACCAGCATGTCGGTGATGGCGATGGCAGCAAAGATGGCGTAGCTGGCGACGATCAGGCGTTGGTCGCTGTCGAACTCTCGTCGATAGCGAAACAGCCAGCGTGCCATATAGGCCAGCGCCCCGAGCAGTATCAGGTCGAACAAAGGAAAGGTCGGAGGAAGCGATACCACGTCCAGCATCGCCAGCGCCGGGGCGATGATGGCGTAGGCCAGCAAGCCTAGCCACAGACGTCGCATGCCCTGTCGCGGGATCTGCGGAAACCAGTGCTCGAGGATCAGCGCCATGGCCACCGGCAAAGAAAAATAGGCAATGGCGGCGACATAGTCCCACGCCAGGGGCGCGAACACGATCAATTGGCTGGCGTCGCTCTCGGCCAGCACCATCAAACCGACCGCCAGCGAGAAGAGCCCGAGGCTACCCAGCCGCCAGCGTTCGGGCTGGGTCAGGATCAACACGAGCGCCAGGGCTGCGACGATAAGGCAGGCAAGCGCGATCACTAGTTCGCCCTTGGTGGCCTCGAGAATCGAGGGCAGTATCCGTGACTGTTCCATGATCACGACCTTGCCCCAAAGCCCGATGTCCTTGTAGGACGACTTCAGGCGCAGGTACAGGGTCTTGCCCTGGGTGGGCGAGGGCAGCTCGATGGCGTGCCAGGTCCAGCCGGCGAAGGCCCCGGCGTCCGGTCCTTCGAGCTGACCGTGGCGATAGACGTGTTGCCCATCGACGTAGGCTTCGGCGACCAGGTTGAGGCTTGAGACGAACAGCGCCGGCTGAAGCCAGTCACCGGCGGGCAACTCCCGACGCAGCCAGAGGCTGTCGCGACCGTCACGACCCGGGGGATTGCCGATGCCCTCCAGGGACTTCCATTCCCCTTCAGCGGCGGTGAGCCACTCAAGCTCTCCGTCAGGAGTGCGGGGCGAGTCCCCCCAACGATATTGCCAGTCATCATTCAACGCGAGCTCGCCAGCCAGTACCTGACTGCCGGGCAGCCAGAGCAGGGCGAGTACAAGAAGCGTGATGCAGCGGAACATGGCGAGACCTATGGACGGTAACCCGGCCAGTATAGAACGAGGTGGCAATAACAACATTCGACGGCATAGTCGAAAGAATAAACGTTTGAGGCCTGGACGGCCCCAGTCCCGGCATGAACCGCCATGGAGCGCATTTGGCTGCAACCGCGCTCAGATGCCATGCCTTCTACCGCCCCCCTGTCGGGACACCTCCTGTCAGCCTTGCTTCATCTCTGGGGCTCAAGCCCCGCCGCCTTGACCAGAGCCCTGGTGTAGGGATCGGCCGGCCGGGAAAGTACGTCCATGCAGGCCCCCTGTTCGATCAGACGGCCTTCCTTCAGCACCATCACCCTGTGGGCCATGGCGCGCACCACCGCCAGGTCGTGGCTGATGAACAGATAGCTCAGTCCGCGCCGTGCCTGGAGGTCCCTGAGCAGGGCGATCAGTTGTTTCTGCACTGTCCTGTCCAGTGCCGAGGTCGGTTCATCGAGTACGATCAGGCGCGGCTCGAGGATGATCGCTCGGGCCACCGCGATGCGTTGGCGCTGACCGCCGGAGAACTCGTGGGGATAGCGTTGGGCGACGTGTTCCGGGAGCTCCACCTCACGCAAGGTCGCACGGACCCGAGCGCTGACTTCCTGCTCGGAAAGCTCAGGCTGATGATAGCGAAGTCCCTCGCTGATGATATCCGCCACCGGCATTCGCGGAGAGAGAGAGCCGTAGGGGTCCTGGAACACGATCTGCAGATTTCTGCGCTGCTGGCGCAGTGCCTTGCCCGATAGCTGATCCAGCCTGGCGCCGGCGAAGTCGATGACCCCCTTGGCCTGGTTCAGGCGCAGTAGAGCGGAGGCCAGGGTGGTCTTGCCGGATCCCGATTCGCCGACCACGCCCAGGGTCTCGCCGGCGGCGATGTGCAAGTCCAGCGGGGCCAGCGCCTCGAAGCCAGGCTGGGGACGCTGGAACAGGCGTCGGCGCCGTTCGAAGGTGACGCTTAGCTGGCGGGCCTCGATCAGGGTCGGGGCATCGCCACAGGGGGTCGGGACACCTTCCGGCTCGGCGTCCAGCAACTCCCGCGCGTGGGCGCTCTGGGGGGATTGGAAGACCCGCTCTACGGTCCCGGTTTCCTGGTGCTCGCCATGACGCATGACACACACACGGTCGGCGTGTCGACGCACCAGATTCAGGTCGTGGGTGATGAACAGCATGCCCATGCCGTGGTGATCACGCAGCTCGGCCAGCAGGGCGAGTACCTCCTGCTGTACGGTCACGTCCAGGGCGGTGGTGGGTTCATCGGCCACCAGCAGCTCAGGCTGGTTGGCGATGGCCATGGCGATCATTACCCGCTGACGCTGCCCGCCGGAAAGCTGGTGGGGCCAGGCATCGAGCAGTTCCTCGGCTCGCGGCAGTTTTACCTGTTCCAGCAATTCGCGGCAGCGGTGGCGAGCCCCGCGGCCTCGCAGGCCCTGATGCAGGCGCAGGGTCTCCGCCAGCTGTCGTCCGATGGTGTGCAGCGGATTGAGCGAGGTCATCGGCTCCTGAAACACGAAACCGACGCGGTTGCCGAGCAGCCCCTGCCATTTGCGCGGCGTCAGCCGCGACAGGTCGGTGTCGCCGAGCCATCTACCGCCCTTGATCGTGGCGTTGGGCGGCAGCAGGTTGAGCGCGCCAAGCGCGGTGACCGACTTGCCGGACCCCGATTCACCCACCAGCGCCAGTGTCTCTCCGCGCCTGACGTCCAGCGACAGTTCCTTGACTACGGTGGTGTCGCCGAAGCCGATCGACAGACGATCCAGCGACAGCAGGGTGTCATTGTTCATGCGCGGGGCTTCCTTGCGGTGTCGTGTTGCCGCTGGCGCTTTGGACGTGGCGCGGATCGAAGGCGTCGCGGATCCCCTCGCCGATGAACACCAGCAGCGACAGCATGACCGCCAGGGTCATGAAGGCGGTAATCCCAAGCCATGGCGCCTGGAGGTTGTTCTTGCCCTGGGCCACCAGCTCGCCCAGGGAAGGCGAACCTGGCGGCAGCCCGAAACCGAGAAAATCCAGCGCCGTGAGGGTGGTGATGGCGCCGGTGAAGAGGAAGGGTATGAAGGTCAGGGTCGCCACCATGGCGTTGGGCAGCACATGGCGCCACATGATCAGATGTGACGGCAGCCCCATGGCCTTGGCCGCCCGTACGTACTCCAGATTGCGCGCACGCAGAAACTCGGCACGCACGATATCCACCAGTCCGAGCCAGGAAAACAGCAGCATGATCCCGAGCAGCCACCACAGATTGGGTTCCACCAGGCTGGCCAGGATGATCAGCAGGAACAGCACCGGCAACCCCGACCATATCTCGGTCAGGCGCTGGCCGATCAGGTCGACCTTGCCGCCGAAATAGCCCTGCACCCCACCGGCCAGCACCCCCAGCACCAGCGATCCGGCGGTCAGCACCAGAGCAAAGATCACCGACAGGCGAAAGCCGTAGATCACCCGCGCCAGCACGTCACGTCCCTGGTCATCGGTACCCAGCCAATGGCGGCCATCCGGGGGTGACGGCGCAGGGTGGTCGAGATACTCGTCCAGGGTGTCGTAGGAGAACGGAATCGGCGCCCACAGCATCCAGCCATCCGACTCGATGGCGTTGCGGGTAAAGTCATCGTGATAGTCCGCCGCGGTCGGCAGAAAGCCGTCGAAGACGGTATCCGGATAGTCGACCAGCATCGGGAAGTACCATTGCTGCTGATACTGCACCAGCAGCGGCTTGTCATTGGCGATGAGTTCGGCCCCGAGGCTGAGCACGAACAGTAGGCCGAAGGCCCACAGTGACCACCAGGCACGGCGCTGGTGGCGAAAGACGGCGAGGCGACGGCGGGTGATGGGAGAAAGGCTAGGCACGATCAGGATTCCCGTGTCTCGAAGTCGATGCGCGGATCCACCCAGACGTACGTCAGGTCGGAAACCAGTTTGAGTATCAGGCCGATCAGGGTGTAGAGGTAGAGGGTGCCGAAGATCACCGGATAGTCACGCTGCATGACCGCCTCGAAACCGAGCAGGCCCAGCCCGTTGAGCGAGAAGATCACCTCGATCAACAGCGAGCCGGTGAAGAAGATCCCGATCAGCGCCGACGGCATCCCGGCAATGATGATCAGCATGGCGTTGCGGAAGACGTGGCCATAGAGCACCCGCCTGTCGCTGGCACCCTTGGCCCGGGCGGTCAGCACGTACTGGCGGTGGATCTCGTCGAGAAAGCTGTTCTTGGTCAGCATGGTCAGGGTGGCGAAGCTGCCGATGGCCGAGGCGCTGACCGGCAGCACGATATGCCACAGGTAGTCCTTGACCTTGCCCCAGGCGCTGAGCTCGGAAAAGTCCGGTGACGTCAGCCCTCGCAGCGGGAAGACGTCGAAGTAGCTGCCGCCGGCGAACAGCACGATCAGCAGGATAGCGAACAGGAAGCCGGGAATGGCGTAGCCGACGATGACCAGGCCGGAGGTCCAGACATCGAAGGCGGAGCCGTGTCTCAGGGCCTTGCGTACACCCAACGGGATCGACACCAGATACACCAGCAGGGTGGTCCACAGACCTAGCGAGATCGACACCGGAAGTCGCTCGAACATCAGGGTGGTGACCGCCTCGCCGCGAAAGAAGCTCTCGCCGAAGTCGAAGGTGGCGTAGTCCACCATCATGTCGATAAAGCGTTCATGGGCCGGCTTGTCGAAGCCGAACTGCTGCTCAAGCTGGGTGATGAACTGCTCGGGGATCCCGCGGCTGCCGCGAGACTCGCCGCTATCGATGGTCTCGCCGCCACCGCCCTGCAGGCGCGTACTGGCCTCGCTGGAAAAGCCCTCGAAACGTGCCAGCAACTGGTCGATGGGCCCGCCCGGCGCGGCCTGGACGATGATGAAGTTGAGCAGCATGATCCCCAGCAAGGTGGGGATCATCAGCAGCAGACGGCGCAGTACGTAGGCACCCACGGCATTTCCTTGAGGATTGGGTTTGCCAAGGCGAAGCGTCGTTTCGCACGACGCTTCGCACCACCAGAAACATTTTCTGTATCAGGGCCGCCGGCGTGGTCGGGCCTGCCGTTCGGGCTGGACACGTGCGCCTGCCCTCTGAATCTTTGACCTTCTTACCACAGCACGGCGCCCTTGGGCCGCCGTTGAATCAACGGCTACGCTGACGATCCTCGATGACCGCCTCGCGTTCAGGGTCTACCCACCAGGCGCTCAGGTCCAGCGTGTACTCGGGGAAGGGCTCCTGCCAGGCAAACTTGTCCCACACCGCGATGCGGTGGGCGGCCAGATGGAACTGCGGGACCACGTAGAAGCCCCAGCGCAGCACTCTGTCCAGCGCCTGGGCGGCGGTGTCCAGTGCCTGGCGCGAGTCGGCGGCGATTAGGCGATCGACCAGAGCGTCGATGACGGGATCCTGAAGGCCGATCAGATTCCGGCTCTGGGGGCGTTCGGCATACTCGCTGCCCCAGAACTCACGCTGTTCATTGCCGGGACTCAAGGACTGCGGAAAGCTGCCCACCACCATGTCGAAGTCGAAGCTGCGCAGACGATTGAGGTACTGATTGACGTCGACGGTACGGATATTGCCCTGCACCCCCAGTCGGGCCAGCCTTCGCAGCAGCGGTTGGGCGATGCGCTCGAACTGGGTGCTGTAAAGCAGGATCTCGACGTGCAGTGGCTCGCCATTCTCGGGGTCGATCATTACCCCGTCACGGGCCTCGTAGCCGGCCTCACGCAGAAGTTCCAGGGCCTTCCTCAGGCGTGGACGCATCTCCTGGGGCTGCTGCATCGGCAGTGGCTCGCTGAAGACGCTCTCCGGCAGCTGGTCGCGGAAGGGCTTGAGCAGTGCCAGCTCGTCTTCGGACGGCAAGCCGGTGGCTTCCATCTCGGAATTCTCGAAGTAGCTGTCGGTGCGCGCATAGGCGTCGTAGAACAGGTTTCTGTTCAGCCACGGGAAGTCGAAGGCAAGAGTGATCGCCTCGCGCACGCGGCGATCCTGAAACTTGGCCTTGCGCAGGTTCATGACGTAGGCCTGCATGCCAGCGGGCTGGCCGTCATGGACCTGAAGCTGCCTGACGAAGCCCTGCTCGCGCGCCGGGAAGTCGTAGGCCGTGGCCCAGTTGCTCGCGGAATTCTCGAGGCGGAAGTCGAGATTGCCGGCCTTGAAGGCCTCCAGTGCCACCGTCTGGTCGCGATAGTAGTCGTAGATCAGCCGTCCGATATTGTGTCGGCCGACGTTGACCGGTACCTCGCTACCCCAGTAGTCGTCGACGCGCTCGTAGACGATGCGGCGGCCCGGATCGACCTCGGCGATCCGATAGGGGCCGGAGCCGAGCAGCGAATCGCGGGTCACCGCCTCGAAGTCGCGATCACGCCAGTAGTGCTCAGGCAGGATCGGCATCTGGCCCAGGATCAGCGGCAGTTCGCGGCTTTCGCTGTCACCCAGATCGAAGTGCACGGTGTCGCTGTCGATGGCGGTGACGCTGTCGACATCGCTGTAGTAGGCGCGGTAGAAGGGCTGCCCCTTGGTGGTCAGCGTCTCGAAGCTGAATACCACGTCCTGGGCGTCCACGGGTTCGCCGTCATGGAAGCGCGCTTCGGGGCGCAGGTCGAACTCGACCCAGCGCCGTTCGGGGTCCAGGCGGATACCCTCGGCCAGGAGCCCATACATGGTGAAGGGCTCTCCCGGGTTCGATTCGAGCAGGGTGTCGTAGATCTGTGTAAGGCCAGAGGCTGGCGTGCCACGAACAATAAACGGATTGGTCGAATCGAAGCTGCCCTGGGCGGCGCGAATCAAATCACCGCCTGACGGAGCATCAGGATTGGCATGGGGAAAGTGGCGAAAGTCAGCCGGCAGGGCCGGCTCACCATAGAGCGGAAGGGCGTGCACGGTGGGCACGCTGGAAACGTCTGCGGCCTCGCTGGCGGTCGCCAGCAGGGCGCCCAGCAGGCAGGCGCCAATTGCCACCTGTCGCATGGCGGTGGAGTCCTTGTCCTGAGGGGCGCCACCGTGGCGCCCGCTTTACCGACCGGAAAGTGTCAGTTGCTGACCGGGTTGAAGAGCCTGCGGGTTGTCGATGCCATTCCAGCGTGCCAGGTCCCGAGGCGAGATGGAATGAAGCATGGCGATGCGGTTCAAGGTGTCTCCGCTCTCGACGACATGGGTCTCGTCGGAGGCGCTGGCCACTTCGATCTGCCCCAGGTTGCTCAAGGCATTGCGCAGGGTGGCGGCGCTCTCTGCCGGCACCAGAATCTGACGGGTGTGACGCGGGTTGACGTTGCGCGACTTGAGTCCGGGATTCAGTTCGCTCAGCTCGTGGGTGGTCACTCCGGCCAGAGCGGCTGCCTTGTTCAACGAGATCGGTGCGGTGACCGAGACCTTGGCAAAGGCCGCCGAGCCGCTGATCTCCGGAAGATTGACGCCGTAGCGCTCGGGATCATTGATGATCCGCGAGATGGCCATCAGCTTCGGCACGTACGCCATGGTCTCCGAGGGTAGGTTGAGATCCCAGTAGTCGCCGGCGAGCCCGCGAGCCTGCGCCGCACGGCGGGCATTGTTGACGGTGCCGGCGCCGGCGTTGTACGCCGCGAGTGACAACTGGAGGTCGCCCTCGTACCACTGATCCGCCTGCATCTCTATGTAGTCCAGGGCGGCGCGGGTGGAGGCCACGACATCATTGCGGCCATCCCAGGCACCATTGCGCTTGAGGCCGAGGGCGTCACCGGTACGCGGCATGATCTGCCACAGTCCGACGGCGCCAAAGTGGCTACGTGCCTTGGGATCGAAGGAGCTCTCGACGAAGGGGATCAGCGCGATCTCGCCCGGCAGACCACGTGATTCGACCTGCTGGGTGATCCAGGCGAGCCAGGGGCGGGCGCGCTCGGTGATCTCCGCCACGTTATGGGGGCTGTCCTGGTAGTAGTCGATCCATTCCTGCACGCGGGCATTGACCGGCTGGTCCTGCCACTGGAAATCCGCCCGCAGACTCGTCCACGCATCCTGCGGCTCGAGTTCCAGGGCATCCCAGAAGTGGCGAGTCAGGTGTTGATGCGAAGGCGCGGCGCTTGCGTCAGCGCTGGTTCCGCCATATGGCATGGCGCCACCGGGGGGGAGTGGCGAGGCCTGGGATGTATAGGCACCGGCCATCAACGAGCCAAGGAGGGCCAGACTGCTGGCCGCGCCAAGAAGTCGTCTACGGGTCGTGTGAAATGTCATGCGTACAGAAACTCCTGGCCCGCGATGCTTATCGCGGGCGTCCTGTGGGACGATGGTTCAGGACGCCGAGCCGTTCAGAAGGAATCCTTCCAGGCTCTTAGCGTGGCAAAGGTGGCGTCCGTGCTATCGGTCGACCCATGGGCTGAGGCAGCGCGCTTGACATCTTCATCACCGCAACGAAGGAAGGGATTGATGCGGCGCTCACGTTCCATCGTTGTAGGCAGCGTGGGTCGGTCCAGATCTCGTGCCTTCTGACATTCGTCGAAGGCGGTGGCAACGTCGGGGTTGCCGGGGTTGGCCGCCTTCGCAAAAGCGAGGTTGGCCAATGTATATTCGTGCGCGGAGAATACCAGTGTATCCGCCGGCAGGGAATTCAGTCGGTCGAGGGACCCCTTCATCTGCTCCGGGGTACCTTCGAACAGGCGTCCGCAGCCACCGCTGAACAGGGTGTCCCCACAGAACAGCAGCGGCGGGATACCAGCGGTAAAGAAGGCCAGATGGTCCAGGGTATGCCCAGGCACCGCCATCACCTCGAACAGGCGGCCCATGACGCGAAACTCGTCACCGTCACGCACGATCTCGTCGATGCCTGCGATCTCGGGGTTATCCGGCCCGATCACCCGGGGCGAATAGCGCTGGATCAGTTCGGCAACGCCGCCGGTGTGGTCATGGTGGTGATGGGTCAGCAGGATGCAGCCCAGGCTCAGCCCTTCACGTTCGAGAAAGCGCAGAACAGGCTCGGCGTCACCGGGATCCACGACGCAGACCTCTTGACTCGAATCCTGGCGCAGCAGCCAGATATAGTTGTCGCTAAAGGCTGGAATCGGTGTCACGCTTAACATGGTCGGCAGGGTCCTCGGAGCGAGCCTTGAGCGGGCAGCATCTAGCTGGGCGGCCGGCGCAGACTTCAGTAAACTTCGTTTTTTCGCCTTGCAAAATCAGACACTTTGGAGGCACAGGTCGACTATGTCAAATGCGTCGGAGCCGATGGAGCTCGCGTGCCTGGTGCGGCACGCTCGACGCTATTGGTCCAGTGACAGCGGATGCGCCGTGCGGCGTTCCGAACGAGCCTGCCTGGGTCCGCTGGCCGAACGTTGGTGCGGCCAGCACGGTCTTGAAATGTCACTGGCCGAGCCACTGGCCGACATGAGCGCGGTGCGCCACTGGATACGGTGGTCTCCGACCAGGGAGCTGGCGGAAAGTTCCAGCACGCTGGTTTGCCGTCCTGAGCGCTTGGCACTGCCCGACGGAGCGATGGACGTGGTGGTGCTCAATCACTTGCTGGAGGTGGTGTCCCACCCCCACCAGCTTCTGCAGGAGGCCGCCCGGGTGGTCTCGCCGCAGGGGCGACTGGTGCTGCTCGGCTGGTCCCCGCTGTCATCGTCGGGCTTGATGAGGGTTCGGCCTCGCCGCCGGCGGCAGCTGCCGGGGCAGGGCGTATGGCGAACGCCGCGGACGATGAAGGACTGGCTTCAGTTTGTCGACTTCGAGATCGAGCGGGTAGACTACTGCCGATTTCGCCTGCCGGGGCTCGCCGGTGGCAATGGCATGCTGGAGACCCTTGGCCGGCGCCACAACCTGCCCCTGGGCGATTGTTATATCATCCAGGCTCGCTGCCGCTCGCAGCTGGCCTGTACCCAGGGAAAACGCCCACTGTTCGGCTTGCCGGTCGGTAACACCGCACTCGGCACCACCAGGCTCGAGCCCAGTGTGCGGCAGACCCCCAAGCAGAAGAAGGTAGCAATGCGTTGACCACTCCCGATTCACTCCCTGTCGTGACCATTTACACCGACGGGGGTTGCCGCGGCAATCCCGGACCCGGCGGCTGGGGAGCGCTGCTGGAAAGCGGGGATCACCGCAAGTCGCTCAAGGGCGCCGAGCGTGATACCACCAACAACCGAATGGAGCTGACCGCCGCGATCATGGCGCTGAAGACGCTCAAGCGCGAGTGTCACGTGGATCTCTGGACCGATTCGGAGTATCTGCGCAAGGGCATCACCGAATGGATCCATGGCTGGATCAAGCGTGGCTGGAAGACGGCTTCCAGGCAGCCGGTGAAGAACGCCGATCTGTGGCGCGAGCTGCATGAGCAGACACGCCGACACCAGGTCAGCTGGCATTGGGTCAAGGGGCACAGCGGCCACCCTGGAAACGAGGCCGCCGACGCCCTGGTCAACGAGGCCATCGACGAGTTGCTGGAAGGCGCCTGACGCCGTCGGCCCACACCCCACAGCCCATCCGACTTCAGGGACCCAGAATGCGACAGATTGTACTGGATACCGAGACCACCGGTATCGAGACTCGCGACGGCCACCGTCTCATCGAGATCGGCGCCGTGGAGATGATAAACCGGCGTCTGACCGGAAATTCCTACCATCAATACATCAATCCCGAGCGTGAGATCGATGCCGAGGCGATCGGTGTCCACGGCATCACCAACGAGCGGGTCGCCAATGAGCCGGTGTTCGCCGAGGTGGCGGCCGACTTCTGGGAGTTTATTCGCGGGGCCGAGCTGGTCATTCATAACGCGCCCTTCGATGTCGGCTTCATCGACCACGAATTCAAGCTGCTGAAGGCCACCCACCCCGAGCTATATGCAGGGCCCGTCAAGGATCACTGTCGTATCCTCGATACCCTGACCATGGCACGGGGACTGCACCCGGGGCAGCGCAACAGCCTCGACGCCCTTTGCAAGCGCTACGATATCGACAATGGTCACCGCGTGCTGCACGGGGCCTTGCTCGATGCCGAGATCCTGGCAGACGTCTATCTGGCGATGACCGGTGGGCAGACCGCCCTGACCCTGGATGCGGGCAACGACAGCGACCAGCAGGCGGCGGTGCCCGGCGAGCTTTCGGTGCGTCGGTTGTCATTGGAGCCGGGGCGGTTGAGCGTGGTACGCCCGACAGAGCAGGAGATGGCGGCCCATCTGGCCAAGCTCGACAAGGTGCGTGGCAAGGCAGGAGAGTGTCGCTGGGACGACCTGGACCCTGCCTACGCCGGCCCCGGCAGCGCCACGCAGGACGGTGTCTGATGCTGCATCGGGAGCTGCCAAGAGGTGTCGAGTCGGGGCGTATCATTCGCCTGGCGAAAGGCTGTATGGCGCCTGGCCTGGACAATACGCCACTGGGGCCGGTCGAGCCCTGGGATGAGCGTGTTCAGCCGTTGTGCTGGTGGTCGGACGAACCGGTGGGGCTGCGTCTTGAAGACAGCCCAGGCGCCGACTGGCCAGACGGCCGTAGCTGGCTGTCGAGGTTGCCCGAGTCATGGTACGGGCTGGTGTCAACGGCGCTGCAGGTGGGCGCCTGGATGGACAACCATCGCTTCTGCGGGCGTTGCGGCAGCCAAGCGAGGCGCCTGGAACACGAGTTTGCGATGCACTGCGACAATTGCGGCCATCGCAACTACCCGCGCATCTCGCCCTGCATCATCACCCTGGTGACCCACGGGGAGTCGCTCTTGCTGGCTCGTAGCCCGCGTTTTCCACCCGGACGCTATTCCACCCTGGCAGGATTCATCGAACCGGGAGAGTCGGCGGAGCAGGCGGTGCATCGCGAGGTCCACGAGGAGGTCGGTCTGAAGCTGGGGAGGCTGCGTTATATTCGCAGTCAGGCCTGGCCTTTTCCCCACTCCCTGATGCTGGGCTATCTGGTCGAGGCGGCAAGCCGACGCATCGTGATCGACGGCCACGAGATCGAAGACGCCGCCTGGTTCTCGCCACGGCAGCTACCGCAGTTGCCGCCGCTTTATTCGATCTCGCGGGAGTTGATCGAGTTGCACCTGTCCGAGGTGCGTGACGGTCGGTCCTGACGGGCAGTCGCCGGGAGGGGCCACTGCCCATTTGAGCATCACTTCTCGGGAAACAGCTCGGTCAGGCGGGTCGCCAGCATGATATTGCCGGTCGCCTTGAGCTTGCCGGTCATGAAGGCTGTCATGCCGTTGATATCACCGGTCATGATGCCCTTGAGGGTGTCGCTGCTCATGCTCAGGCTGACAGAGGGATCGTCGTGCTCGCCCTGCTGGATGTCCAGTGCGCCATCGTCGATGACGACATAGTGATCCTCGGTATCGCTGAAATGGAACTGGAAGATCTCGTGCATGCCCTGGGCAGCGTCGGGATTGAAGCGAGAGCGTAGCGTATCGAGTGTCTGTGACATGAGAATTCCTTGCAGTTGTGTGAGTCGCTGTCAGGCAGCGTATTTCAAACGAATGTTTCAATCAAGGCCGGGCGCCGTTCAGGGCCTATGACCGTCAAGGTCCAGGTCTTTGCAGAATCGTGCCGGCTGACAGGGAGAGAGCGATGGAAGACTGGCTGGGTGAGATCCTGACCTTTTTTGTTCAGCTGCTGCTGGTGGCAGGGGGCGTGCTGTTGGCGCTGATCGTGCTTGCCCGGGCCAAGGGTGGCGGCAGTGTACCCAGGGAGCAACTCAGGATCGAGGACCTGGGTCAGCGTCAGCGTCAGTGGCGTGAGCGTTTGATACAAGCCAGGACAGGCACAGAAAAGCGGTCTCGCCTGCGCTGGCCGTGGCGTCGGGATACCAAGCCCAGGCAGGACGAAGGCGTGGCATCGAGCGCCACCACCTGGGTGATCGATTTTCATGGCAACCTCAAGGCCAGCGGCGTGGACCGCCTGGCTCGCGAAGTGTCCTTGCTGCTTGGTGTGGCTAAGGAAGGGGACGAGGTGGTCATTCGGCTGGAGAGCCCCGGAGGCCTGGTCCACACCTATGGGCAGGGTGCGGCGGAACTGCACCGGCTCACCGAGGGGGGCCTCAAGACCACGGTCTGCGTGGACAAGGTAGCGGCCAGCGGCGGCTACCTGATGGCGTGCAACGCACAACGCATCCTGGTGGCCCCGTTTGCGGTAATCGGCTCCATCGGGGTGGTGGCCCAGATCCCCAATATCCACCGCCTGCTCAAGCGCCATGACGTCGATGTGGAGCTGGTGACCGCCGGGCGCTACAAGCGCACGCTCACCGTGCTGGGCGAAAACACCGAGGAAGGCAGAGACAAGCTGCAGGCGGACCTCGACGCCATCCATGCCAAGTTCAAGGACTACGTCGACCAGCGCCGCTCCGGCGTAGATATCGACGCCGTGTCCACCGGTGAG
Source organism: Halomonas sp. H10-59 (assembly GCF_040070555.1). Lineage (NCBI taxonomy): Bacteria > Pseudomonadati > Pseudomonadota > Gammaproteobacteria > Oceanospirillales > Halomonadaceae > Halomonas > Halomonas sp. H10-59. The sequence continues at coordinate 2,375,111 of NZ_CP098828.1, read as the reverse complement.
GTCTGGTACGGAGAAGAGGCCGTGTCCAGAGGGTTGGCGGATGAGGTCACCACCAGCGAGGCTTATCTCAGCAAGGCGATGGAACGTGGCAAGGTGCTGAGCCTGAGGCTTGCGGCGGTGCCATCACTGGCCGAGCGTCTTGGTTTTTCCGCCTCTGGCATGGTCGAGCAGGCGCTCGACCGGGTGGAAGAGCGTGTCGATGCGTCCGGCTGGGAGCATCGGTAGGCGAAGCGTGCGTCGCGGTTCATAACATTGGATCGCAATATTGGATCGCAATACTGCCTGACCTGAGCCGCCCCAGCTCCGCCTGTCCAAGTCGTTCTATCCATCGAGCGAGCCCGATGCCCTCCAGCGAGGGCTATCGGGTGCGAAGCGCCTGACCAGAGTCTGTGGTCGCGCTTCAGTCGTCGTTGGCTGCGTTCATCTTGACGATGGCGGCGATCATGATGCTCGCGCTGTCGCCTTGCAATGAGTAGTAGATGGTCTGGGAGGAGCGCCGAGTACTGACCAGCTCGGCTCGCCTGAGGATGGCAAGGTGCTGGGATAGGGCCGACTGGCTCAGGCTCAGGCGTTGATTGAGCTCTGTCACGGACAGCTCGTTGCCTTCAAGTAGACACAGGATTCTTAGGCGATTGTCGTTGGCGATGGCTTTCAGCAGGCCGCTCGCTCTGTCTACCACGGCATCTCCACCCTCAAGCAGGCGGCCGGCAACACGTTGTGAGCTGTTCATCAGCACTCTCCCTTGCAGCGGTGACTGACACGAATTTCACCCGTTGGACGTCGTGGCGCTAGGCGCCACCCGAGATGGACGGCAATAGGGATCGAGGTGTTGTGCATGGATGGCTTGTCATCCTCATCGAAGAGATCCGCTAGTCGGATTCGGCGTATCCGGCTCCTCGGAATAGTGTTGGTCCGGGGCGCAGGACTCCATTCATTTGGTCGCTGATGAAAGCCGAAGCCTTTCTTTCCGTTAGTGATTAAGAAACTTCTCAATAATAGCGCATTGTTGAAGTAAACGCGTCTTAAACGCGTGTTTGTGACCGTTTCGGCAGAATTCGATAATAAGTTTTTCAAAGTGTGTCCATCGCGTTGTTTCTTGTATTTGTATTTAGCAGACTGACAATATTGTGCAATATCAGGTTTCTCTAGGTATCCTGTATGGCACATCTGGTGCCTGGATCTGCAGTTATCTGGTTTTGCCCGTCTACGCCGGGTGGCCTGTGGGTAAAGGGGAAGGGGTCGAGCAAGGGAGTGCTGGCAAGGCGCAGGCTTGTCTCGTATAATTTCTGCCGCAAAATTTGCACCCCACGCGGTGGCGCGAGACTTATCGCCATACGGCTCGAAATCTTGCGCCATCCAGAGGTATCGCAGCCAGGCGTGCCTGTAGCCGTATTGTGGTTGTTCCCAGGGTTCCCTCACCCCTTGCGAAAAAGGAATCATGATGTTCACTCTGTCCTTCGAACAGCGCCGTCGCCTGCTGGCGCTGATGGTCGTTTTCCATATCGTCGTTATCGCCGCCAGCAACTACCTGGTCCAGTTGCCGTTTACGGTGTTTGGCTTGCACACGACCTGGGGCGCTTTCAGCTTTCCCTTCATCTTCCTGGCCACCGATCTGACGGTGCGCCTGTTCGGCAAGGGGCCGGCGCGCGCCATCGTGATGCGCGTGATGCTGCCCGCACTGGTGGTGTCGTACGTTGTCTCGGTGGTCTTCCCGCAGGGCGGCTTCGCTGGCCTTGCAGCCTTCGATGGTTTCGATCTGTTCGTCGCCCGGATCGCACTGGCCAGTTTCATGGCCTACCTGCTTGGACAATTGCTCGACGTGCAGGTCTTCGACCGGCTCCGGCGACTCAAGCACTGGTGGGTGGCGCCGGCGGCGTCGACCCTGGTCGGTAATCTGGTCGATACCGTGGCGTTCTTCTCCATCGCCTTCGAGGCTGGCCCTGACCCGTTCATGGCGCAGCATTGGCCAGAAATCGCAGCGGTCGACTACGCCATCAAACTTGCGATCAGTCTGGTCTTTTTCCTGCCCCTGTACGGCGTGCTGCTGCGTTATCTGAGCCAGCGACTGGTGGCGGTGACCGGCAGTCAGGACGTCTGGCCGGAGCAGGTCGCTCGGGGAGAGGGGCGCTGATAAGGGCCTCGATCCCCGGCGGTTGAGCCTGCTGGGCCGGTATTACGATCTGGTTCTGCTCTGGTTCTGATCTGGTTCCGATCTGGTTCCGACCTAGCCCCGCCCTGGTTTGCTCTGGTTGTGCTTGCAGCCTGGCTCCGCGCCCCGCCTGGCACGTTCAGTACTATGCTGGTGTCGTGAAGCACGACGTTCTACCGGCTCTCTTCCAACCTTCGATCGCTCAAAGGAGTGCAGCTATGACGGTTTCCCTGGAATATACGGACAGTGGTGGTCAGGGAGAGCCATTGGTCATCGTTCATGGCCTGCTGGGTAGCGCCGACAACTGGCGCTCCCATGTCAAACAGTGGTCGGGCGAGCGCCGTGTGATCGCCCTTGATCTTCGCAATCATGGCCGTTCTCCCCATGCCGAGGGTATGGACTATGCCCAGATGGCCGAAGACGTGGCAGCGGTGATGGACCTCTGCGGCGTCACCAGAGGGCACCTGCTTGGCCATTCCATGGGCGGCAAGGTGGTGATGACCCTGGCCAGGCTGCATCCTGAGCTGGTGGCGTCGCTGATCGTTGCCGATATCGCGCCGGTCGCCTATGAACACCGTCACGATAGCGTTTTCAGCGCACTGCGGCGTGTCGAGCAGGGTGAGCCCACCGACCGGCGAGAGGCCGATGCCTTGATGGCTGAGGTGATCGACGACAAGCCCACCCGCATGTTTCTGGCTACCAATCTGGTGCGCGGCGACGATCGCGTACTACGCTTGCGGGTCAATCTCGATGCGATCGAAGCCGGCTACGGCCAGATCATGGCACCGCCCGGTGGCGAAGGAAGCATCGATGTGCCGACGCTGGTGTTGCGCGGAAGTCGCTCCGACTACGTCGCCGATGACCTGCTGGAGTCGCTGCGCGCCGTCCTGCCCAGGGCCGAAGTCAAGACCCTGGACGCTGGTCACTGGCTGCACACCGAGCGGGCGCAGGAGTTTCAGGAGCAAGTGGCCGAATTTCTGGCCTCTCTGGACGACTAGCCAGTGCAATCAAGGCGCCAGTGATTAGCCGGGGTGCTTGCCCAGGCGCCAGTGATTAGCCGGGGTCCTTGCCCAGGCGCGAGATCGGGGTCAAGCGTTCGACGATCTTCTGGTCATGTAGATAGCGCTCCAGGCGACGATAGCGGCCGTGGTCCATGGCGCCGGGGCGCAGGCTGAGTCGGCGCCTGATGTCGGGCCAGGCCTCGGCATTGGCGGGGCTGTCCATGGTCGGCTCGAGTCGAGTCATGATCTCCCAGCTCGCGGCGGGATGGTCGATGATCCAGCGTGTGGCTTGTTCCAGTGCGTCGACGAAGGCGCGAATGGCGTCCTTCTGTGCCTGAAAGTGGTCCTGGTTGGCCACGACGACCAGGCCGTCGTGCACCGGGATACCCAGTGTCTCGGTCGGCATGGCGCGGGTAGCGATGCCGAGGTCGGCGAGCTCTCGCGGCAGGGACAGTGCCGCGCCGCCGATAAAGGCATCGATCCAGCCTTCGTTCATCGCGCGTATCACGCTGAAGTGCACGTCCTTGGCCTCGACATGGGACAGGTTCAACCCTTCGTGTTGAAGGATGGCCCTGAGCAAGACGTCTTGTCCCGAGCGCTGCGCGTAGCCGATCCGGTGATCGATCAGTCCCAGCACCGAGTCGATGTCCGCATCTTCGCGTACCAGCAGCGCCGACAGTGGCAATTCGCTCAAGGTGGCTACCCTGATGATGGGGCGCCCCTGGTCCACCAGTCGGTGCAGGGTCAGCTGGTCGGTCAGAGCCAGATCCGCCTGGGATGCCGCCACCAGCTTGGCAGGCACGTCGGGATCGGCGGGCGTCTGCAGCACGACGTTCAGTCCGCGCCGCGAGAACAGCCCCCTCTCCTGAGCCACCAGCAAGGCAGCGTGCTGCGGCCCGGGTGACCATTCCAGCACTAGAGTCAGCTCGGTGACCGGCGGCGGCGCGATCGGGTCGGCAGGAGCCGCCGTGGCCGACGGTGCCACCGGCATCGCGGGCGTGTCGATACCGGGTCCACCAGGCAATCCACGGTAGCGCTCGAGGATATCGCGCACCACCGTTGCTTCGGCGCTTGTGGGGGGCGTTCCGTCGACCTGCTCGGAAGAAGTCTCGACCTGTTGCTCCTGGGCGAGGGGCGGCGCTGTCTGTTGCTGCGCTGCGGCTTCAGCGGGCGCCTCCGGCTCGGCCAGGGCAGGGGACAACGCGCCGAGGCTTGCCAGTAGCAAGCTCAAGCCCGCAAGCCGGATTAGCCGGTGTTGCCTGGGCGACGACTTGGGCATCAACAATCTCCATGGGTCAGGCATTCGTACCAGCGCGCTAGTGTATCCAAGGGCGAGCTTCGTTCACCAGCGGCATCCATCAACATCCTGGTAATTCGAAGTGCGCTCGATGAATCACGTTACACTCGACAGATCGCGGCGTGGGGCCGGGCGTGAGACAATCACGATGAACGTTGCAAGGGATGCGCATGGATTCGATCAATAGTCTCTTTCTTCTGTGTGGAACGCTGATTGCGCTGAGTGTGCTGGCCAGTCGGCTTTCCGCTCTGGCCGGTGTGCCACTGCTGGTGCTGTTCCTGATACTCGGCATGCTGGCGGGTGAAGACGGCCTGCTGGGTATCGACTTCGACAATTACTCGCTGGCCTTTGTCATCGGCCATCTCGCCCTGGCGATGATCCTGCTGGATGGTGGCCTGAGGACACGGCTCAAGACCTTTCGTGTCGGTTTCAAACCCGCCCTGGGGCTCGCTACCGTCGGGGTCTTCATCACCAGCGGTCTGGTCGGTCTGCTGGCGATGTGGGTCTTCGATCTATCGTTGCTGCAGGGCCTGCTGGTCGGGGCCATCGTCGGTTCTACCGACGCTGCGGCGGTCTTCTCGATGCTCAGTGGCAGAGGGCTCAACCTCAATGAACGGGTCGGCGCCACCCTGGAAATCGAGTCCGGCACCAACGATCCCATGGCGATCTTTCTCACCCTGGTGCTGGTCGAGGCGCTGGTGGGGGACCTCGGTGGCCCCATGGACATGCTGCTGTTCTTTGTTCAGCAGTTCGCCATGGCCATCGCCATCGGGCTTGGCGCGGGCTGGCTGATCGGTCGCTTGCTGCGCTATGTGGATCTTGCACCGGGACTTTACTCGCTGCTGGCCCTGGCGTTGGGGTTCTGCGTCTTTGGCTTGACCAGTGCCCTGGGGGGCAGTGGCTTCCTGGCGATTTATCTGGCCGGATTGATGATCGGCAACCAGCCGGGGCGGCACCTCAACTTCATCTTGCCGGTGCATGACGGACTGGCCTGGCTAAGTCAGATCGGGCTATTTCTGGTGCTTGGCTTGCTGGTGACACCTTCGGCACTGCTGGAGGTGCTGTTGCCTGCATCGGTGGTGGCCCTGGCGCTGATCTTCGTGGCGCGTCCGTTGGCGGTGGTGCTGACGCTCAAGCCGTTCTTCCATTTCCGCTGGCGCGAGGTGGGATTCATTTCCTGGGTGGGGCTTCGCGGTGCCGTGCCCATCGTGCTGGCGATCTTTCCTGTCATCGGTGGCGTCGAGCAAGCCGGCCTCTACTTCAATGTGGCCTTCGCGGTGGTGTTGCTGTCGCTGTTGATCCAGGGCGGAAGCTTGCCCTGGATGGCACGCCGCATGAAGGTCATGGTGCCGGACAGTGCCACTCCCAATCATCGGGGGCCACTTGGGATCCTGCCTGAAAACGACTTCGAGATGTTCGTCTACAAGGTCGAAAATGCCGATCTCGAGGACATCCCGATCCGGCTGCTGCGCTTTCCCTCAGGTGCCTTGATCTCTGCCCTGTTCCGCCAGCACGTGATGCTGCACCCCAAGGGCAGTACACAGTTGCGCATCGACGACATCATCTGTGTCATCGGCAAGAGCGACGATCTGCCAGCATTGAACCGGCTGTTCAACGGCGATGCCAAGCATCGCCAGCAGCGCGCCTTCTTCGGCACCTTCACCCTGGATGCAGACGCCAGGATGGGCGATGTGGCCGATGCCTATGCGTTGACCCTGAGCCCCGGCGAGGCCTCGCTGACACTGGGTGAATTCATGGGACTACGCTTGGGCGGGCATCCGGTGGTAGGCGACGACGTCGACTGGCATGGCATCCACTGGGTGGTGAGCGAGATGGAAGGCAACCATATCACCCGTGTGGGTCTGCGCCTCTACTGAGGCGCAGCGTTCCAGTATCGGAAAGAATCGAGCGGAAAGCATCGAGCGGAAATAACCGGGCGGAAATTATCGAGCGGGGTCTGTCGAGAAAGCCCCTTGCCAAGATGCCCTGGAAGAGCCCGTCAGGGCACCAGCAACTTGAACTGCAGCGAAAATTGGTCTTCGGGCACGGCGTAGTCGTCGGCGAAGTTGTGTTCATACAGACCACTGATCTGCAGCGGGGAGTCTCCCAGCTTTACCAGTTTGCTGAGTCGGCCCCCCACGGGGAGGCTGCTCCAGTCGCTGTGCTCCCAGTCGTAGGTGATGTTCATCTCCGAAGTGCCCACTGACCAGCCCTGGCCGAGCCCGAGATTGATGATGGGCTGCAGGATGCTCAGGTTGACGTCCTCGCGATCGTCCTCACCGGCGACACTGAAGATGTTCTGGTTGAAGGCGCCATACAGGAAGGAGCCCCGCGAGGCCGCAAACCCGACCGCCGGACCCAGACCCCACTGTTCGGCGCCACGATGCTCACCGCCGGTCGGCAGAAGGGCGACCACACCGAAGCCAGAACGACCCCAGGAGTGTTCGAAGGTGGTGAGGTCGAACACCGTAGAATCGCTAAGGCCGGTGGAACCGCCGGGATCCTCGGTCAGTGAGGGCACCGTCAGGCGAAAGATGTGCTGGTGGCCCGCCAGCCGGTAGGGCAGCGCCGTTCTGAACTGGACGATGTTCTGTGAATCATTGGTGCCGTGGACTTCCGGGCTCCAGGAATTCTGTAGCTGGAAGTTCATCAGTGGTGCAGTGGGGTCGGAGGCGGCCTGTCCGAGTTCCTGCTCGGCCAGGACGCCGGGGCTGATCGCCAGTGTGCCGATCAGCAGCGCGGCACCAACGGATCTGCTGGCTAACGGAACGTTCACCCTCAGGCCATTCTGTTCGCAGAGCTCGCCGCCCCGAATCCTGACTCTTCCCTGATGCATCCCGACATTCCCCCAGCCAATGAGAGAGCCCCTGCAACGCGGGCTCGATTGCTATTTCGGCATAGTGTAGTCGGTCTTGCATGTAATATGCGCTTTTGTGCTTATCTGCCGGCGGTTAGATCGGCAGGGGCCTTGTTGCCAACCGTCCCCCGGACAAACCTGTCCCAGGATTTACCAGGCCCCCTGGTCGATCATGGCATTGGCGACGCGCCTGAATCCCGCAATGTTGGCGCCCAGCACCAGGTTGTGGGGCTCGCCGAATTCCTCTGCGGTGGACGCACAGCAGCGATGGATATTGGCCATGATCGCCTGGAGGTGGGCATCGACCTTCTCCAGCGGCCAGATCTGCATGCTGGCGTTCTGCGCCATTTCCAGTTGACTGGTGGAGACGCCGCCGGCGTTGGCCGCCTTGCCGGGGGCGTAGGCGATGCGGGCCTCCAGCAGACGGTCCACCGCCAACGGCAGGGTCGGCAGGTTGGCCCCCTCGCATAGACACTCGAGCCCATTGGCGAGCATCGCCTCGGCGTCGGCCAGGGTGACCTCGCCCTGGGTCGCGCAGGGAAAGGCGACCTGGCCAGGGATGCGCCAGACGGCGTGGCCGTCGGCGGGGTAGTCGTCCAGCGCAATGAAGCGGGCCCGGGGGTGATCCTTCAGGTAGCCTTCAAGCGAGACGCGCTCGACCTCCTTCAAGCGCTTGAGAGCCTCCAGATCGATGCCGTCCGGGTCGTGGAGGCAGCCACCGGAATCGCTGCAGGTGACCGGCAGGGCATCCAGCTGATGGAGCTTCTCGATGGTATAGATGGCGACATTGCCTGCACCGGAGACCAGGCAGGTCTTGCCGCGTAGTTCTTCACCCCGGGCTGCCAGCATGTGCTGGGCAAAGTAGGCGGCGCCGTAGCCGGTGGCCTCCTTGCGGCCCAGCGATCCGCCCCAGTCCAGCCCCTTGCCGGTAATCACCCCTTCGTGACGTCGCGTCAGTCGCTTGTACTGGCCATAGAGGTAGCCGATCTCTCTGGCGCCGACGCCGATATCGCCCGCAGGGACATCCACGGTGGGCCCAAGATGATCCACCAGTTGGGTCATGAACGCCTGGCAGAAGCGCATGATTTCCCCGTCAGAGCGTCCGCGCGGGTCGAAGTTGGCGCCGCCCTTGGCGCCACCGAGCGCGAGTCCAGTCAGAGCGTTCTTGAAGATCTGCTCGAACCCGAGAAACTTGATGATGCTGGCGTTGACGCTGGGGTGAAAGCGAAGGCCCCCCTTGTAGGGGCCGAGAGCCGAGTTGAACTGGACACGGTACCCCTTGTTGACCTGGATCTTGCCGTTGTCGTCGGTCCAGCAGACGCGAAACATCAGCTGGCGCTCGGGCTCCACCAGTCGCTCGATGATGGCGTGCTCGAGGTAGCGGGCGTCTGACTCCAGCAGGGGCCTCAGGGACGCCAGGATCTTCTCTGCAGCGGCATAGAACTCCGCCTGGGCGGGACTGGTGGCTTTCAGCCCTTCCAGAGTGTTGTGCAGGTAATCCACGGCCGCGTCTCCTTTCTTGAGGCTTCCTTCGGCGTTGTGCCGTCGCTGGCTCGTTCACTATAGGAGTGGGGCGGCTGGTCAGACAGCAGGATGCGCTTTATGGCGAATTCCAGATGCGTCTGACGTCGGCCGTAGTCAAACACCGTGACAAACGGCATCATTCAGACGATAGGGCGATGGTCGCCCAGCAGCTTTTCATGAAAAGGTCAGGCTCGATGAAACGATCCTATTTTCCCGTGGTACTGACGCTATTGCTGGCCGTCGGGCTGGGGGGCTGCGACGAGACACCCACCGGGCGTAGCCAGCTTGCCTTGGTGCCTGGCTTCGTGATGAGCGACATGGGGGGTGACGCCTTTGAGCAGATGCGAAGCCAGCTACCGCTTTCCACCGATGCCGCCATCAAAGCCGAGGTCCAATGTGTCAGCGACGCCTTGATCAAGTCGGCGCGGCTCGTCTATCCCAAGGTCGAGATGCCTGACGACTGGCAGGTGGTCGTGTTCGACAATCCCTCGCCAAATGCCTTTGCCTTGCCGGGAGGGCGCATCGGCGTGCACTCGGGGCTGTTGCAGGTCGCTCAGACGCCCGCCCAGCTGGCCGCGGTGGTCGGTCACGAGATCGCCCATGTGCTCGCCGACCATGGCAACGAACGATTGACCCAGCAGTTGGGCATCAAGGCCGTGCTGCTGGTGGTAGGACTGATGAGCGAGGGCGACGTGGGTCAGGAGCCCTTGCTCCAGGCGCTGGGCATCGGCAGCCAGCTCGGTATCGCCTTGCCGTTCAGTCGTGCCCATGAGTCCGAAGCCGACGTGATGGGGCTGGCCATCATGGCGCGCGCCGGATTCGATCCCGGCGAGAGCGTCGCCCTCTGGCGCAATATGGCATCGGTTGGCGGTGATCAACCGCCGGAGATCCTGTCCACTCATCCGGGGCATCAGTCACGTATCGAAGGGTTGCGTGCCGAGATGGTGCAGGCCAAGGAGGTTTACAGAGGCGTTTCGCCCAGCCGCTGCTAGGGCTTGTCTGAAAAGTGCCTGCGCTGGGTAATACGGCGTTAAAAATCGGATCAAAATGCTCATTTACACCCCGTAAACTGCGCTTTCTCACCGATTTTTGCCTTGTCTAACCTTCGCTCGTCGACTTTTCTGACAGCGCCTAGGGCTTGTGCCAAAAGCGCCTGCGCTGGGTAATACGGCGTTAAAAATCAGATCAACAGGTGGGTCAGACGTTGGTAGGCGTTCGACCGAGCTTGTCTTCAAAGGCCAGGGCCGCGGCGGCGGCCCTGGCTTCGTCCTGTCCATCGTGGCGAGAGACCACCCGCCGTGAGGCGTTGGGAGAGGAATCCGAAAATGCCACCACCGCCCAGCGAGTGCGCTTCATCGTTCTTGTCTGATAACTCTCTACACGATAATGCTTCATGTCCATCCATCTCGGCATAGTTCACGGGTATGACCCTGATTGCCGACGTAAAGTTCGAAAGCCTCACCAATTAGAGCAGCTCGATCGTAAAGGCTTCTATCTTGCCGCCAAAGGCGAAAGGGCGTCGCTCTGCGTAGTGGCGTGAGACGGGGGAGCCCAGATCGCGGCCCACGTCGAAGGTCTCGCTGGCGCTGAAGGCCAGGGGAACCGTCGAGGGCACCTGACCTTCCGCCGCGGTCTGTCCATCCACCTCGATCGTCACCTGCGCCGCTTTACCGGGCACCGGGATCCGGGTGGTGATGATGATGTCGTGGCTACCCGGGGCCAGGGCGGCTGTGTGAATGCGGGTATTCTCCATCAGCAGCATATTGTACTCGTAGGTCAGCCTGCCCTGATCAAGATAGACGCTGAGCCCGCCGCCGGCACCTCCGATGGCATACAGCACGCCCTCGGAATCGCCCTGGCCGGTGTCGATACGCAGGCTGGCCCGGGTGCTCTGGCGACCAACGCCGGGGGCCGAAAATTCCGGCATGCGTTGGGTCGTCTGGGTAAAGGTCCAGTGATCGTAGCGCGTCTTGACCCGGTCCTCGGGGTGGACGCGAAGCCAGTTGCCCGCACCGGTGGGGAAGGCCTTGTTGTCCTCGGCGATATCCATGAAGCGTTGTTTCATCATGGCCAGTCGCTCAGGCTGAGCATCGGCCAGATCTCTGGCCTGGGAAAAATCGCTTCGCAGTTCGTAGAGTTCCCACACATCGTCGGCGGAATCCCAGTCGGCGATCCGCTGTGCCGCGCTCGAGGTATCCCAGGGAACCAGCGGGCCAAAGGTACCGGCAAAGTAGCCATCCAGGTAGAGCCCTCGACTGCCGTTATTGTCGAAGAACTGGTGGTGCTTGCGTCCGGGGGCATCGGCGTCGTCGAAGGTGTAGGCCAGGCTGATACCGTCCATCGGCATCTGCGGGTAGCCGTTGACGACGTCCGGCAGCGGGATGTCCAGAATGTCGTAGAGGGTCGGGGCAATATCCACCACGTGGTGGAACTGGTGACGTACCTGCTCATCCGGTGCGATATGGCCGGGCCAGGAGATGACCATGGGGTTGCGGGTCCCGCCGAAATAGGCACCGAGCAGCTTGGTGCCCTTGAAGGGTGTGCTGCCTGCCCAGGCCCAGCCGGCGTGGTACATGTTTTCGGTCTGGGGGCTGCCGAGAACGTCGAGGCCGCCCATGCGATCCAGTACCTCCAGCTGCTGGGCGACACTGCTGCCGATATTGTTCTGGGCCAGCAGTTCGCTGATCGAGCCGTGCTGGCCTTCGGCGCTGGAGCCGTTGTCGCCGACAATATAGATGACCAGGGTATTGTCTCTAAGCCCCATTTCCGCCATGCCCTCGAGCAGACGCTCGACCTGGCTGTCGGTGTGCTCCACGAAGCCGGCGTAGATTTCCATCAGGCGAGTCTGGAAGTCGCGTTGGCTCTCGGGAATCTCGTCCCACCCTTGCAGGCTGTCGTCGCGTGGCGTGAGTGCTGTGCCCGGCGGGATGATGCCCATCTCGAGCTGTCGCTGGTGGGTACGCACGCGGTAGGCATCCCAGCCATCGTCGAACTGGCCGTCGTAGCGATCGGCCCATTGCGGTGCAACGTGATGGGGGCCGTGGGCCCCACCCGGCGCCCAGTACATGAAAAACGGCTTGTCCGGATCGAAGGCCCGGTAGTCGGCGAGCCACGCGAGCGCCTGGTCGGTCAGGTCCTCGGTCAGGTGGTAGTCGGGATCGTCTTCGGGGGGCTCGACATGCAGGGTGTCCACGGTCAGGCGTGGCTCCCACTGAGACGTCTCGCCCCCCAGAAAGCCGTAGAAGTGCTCGAAACCATAGCCGGTGGGCCAGCGATCCTTGGGGCCGATCGCTGTCGTCTCGACCGCCGGGGTGTTGTGCCACTTGCCGAAGGCGGCGGTGTGGTAGCCGTACTGCTTGAGCACCTCGGCCATGGTGGCGGCATTCTTCGGAATCACGCCGGTATAGCCGTCGAAGGCCACCGCCCGTTCGGCAATGGTACCGGAGCCCACCCGGGTATGATTGCGACCGGTCAGCAGGGACGCCCGCGTGGGAGAGCAGATGGACGTGGTATGAAAGCCGGTGTACTCGATGCCTTCATCGGCCAGGCGCGACAGCGCTGGCATCCTGATCTCGCCACCGAAGACCTCGGACACCCCGAAGCCCACATCATCCAGCATGACGATCAGAACATTGGGGGCGTCTTCCGGCAGGTGGGACGGCTCGTCCGGCCACTGCATGGTGGCGTCCTGGAGGCGAGGTGGTACATCGCTCGGCATGGGGGCGGGGGCGAAGGGTAATAACGCTCCGTCCGTCTCGGGCCGACCGGTCTCGGGCTGGCTTGCCCCAACCGGGCCCGATACGGGAGAGAGCAGCACCAGGCCGGCGAGAACGCCGACCATGACTTGCATGGACCTTTGCGCGGACCTCTGCATGACACACCTTCCTCGATAGCGGATTGCTGCGCATGGAAACGCTGGCTCGACGGGCGTGTCCCTGGCGACAATCGTTGCTGTGTTTCGGTAGCGACTCGTTCAGAAATCGTTGAGCGCCTATCACAGCAGGCCGAGCTATCGGCGGCGATAACACTGAGGGGAGATGACGCGACGTTATCTGGGGTGATTGACCCCGGTCACGATTGCCGCATGGTCCTGGCAGGGGCATGGCTTATGCCGGGCATAGCGCTATTTGGGGCTGCGCCGTGGGTCAGCCCCGTTCTTCTTTATGGCTGTGTTCAAGACCGGCGGTCGGCTCATCTCGTGGGTCTTCTCCAGCCAAGTATTCAGGGTCCTCCAGTGGCTCGCCCGCTTCGTTCTGAAGCTGTAGATCGTAGGCGGACTGGAGGCCCGGCGGATCTTCCACCTCTTCATCGCCCACCTGATGAATATGGCCTGGGTACAAGGGCGACAGCAGGGCAACCAGGATGCCGATTGACGCGAAAATGGCGAACCCCTCGGCATAGCTGAAGACATTGAGCAGAGCGCCGATGACCGGCGAGCCGGTGGCCTGGCCAAGCGACACGGCCATGAAAGGCAGCACCGGCCCCATCGCCAGGCGTCCGGGCAGCAGGCGAATGCCGGTCATCAGGTAAAGACCCGTCAAGCTCATGTAGGCGAGGCCAAAGACCAGAGCGGAGAATGCCGCCAGCACGGGTTGGGCGGGGCTGGCGGCAAGCAATGCCAGGCTTGCCGCCAGCATGGTCAGCATCAAGGCCTGGGTGATGGGCGGATTGTTGCGGTCGGCCAGATCCGCCACCACCGCACCGCCTAGACCGGCGATGCCGACGGCGAGCCACAACCACCCCGTGGCGCTTGGTGACAGACCGCCAAGGGTCACCACCAGGTCCGGAGCAAAGATCCAGTAGGCGGCCGAGATGAAGCCCATCGCGTAGGAAAACAGGGTGAGCCTCACGAGCCGTGACCACGGCAGTTCACGCAATGCAGGTGGGTCGGCGGCGTTGGAAGGCGTGATGCGCGACACCGAGGGTAGGTACAGCCAGGTAGCGCACACGCCGATGACCGTCAGCAGGGCGAAGGACAGATAGGCCAGTCGCCAGGCGTCGGCCATGAACAGTACCGTTGGTACGGCGACGATCACGCCGATACTGGTTCCCGCATTCATGACCGAACTGACACGAGCATGCAGTGAGCGTCTCACCAGCGCCTGCATCCCGGCGGTGAGTGCGGGCATCATCAGGCCGGTACAGATGCCGCAGGCGAACACCCCGATGCTGAGCATGGTCGCATCGGCCGCTCGGCTGATCAGTGCCAGGCCGACGATACCGAAAAGCCCGGACAGTACCGCTGCGTAGCGGGCGCCAAGACGATCGGTGGCGTAAGGCGCCACCGCCGTGGACAGCAGGAAGCTGATGAGGGGAAGGGCGCCGATGATGCCGATGGCATCAGGCGTCAGCGACAGCTCATCGCGAATCTGGGGGACAAACAGGCCGAAGGCAAAACGGGCGAGTCCGTAGCTGATGGCGACCAGGGCCGCGCCGAAAATCGCAAAACCGGTGCTGGAAAGAGACCTCATGCTAGCTCCTCCGACATGCACGTTGCGCCACCTGAAGTGCTCTGGCGCCTTGATGCATCGTGTCTGGTTCGTCCCTGTCGTGCTGCCTGGAGCAACAGATGCAAGCAGGGTGCACGATTTGCGGCGTTGTCGCCAATCCATCAACGACAATCGGTGACCTTTTCACGACAACCGGTGAACAAACCTTGCTGCTGGGGGGCTGGTGTACCGAACCAGGTGTGCAGTAGCTGGTGTGCAGTCCCTGGTGTGAAGAACCATGGCGGGGCAGCGCCTCGAGACCGTCGAAGGACTGGCGTGCCGACAGGCAGGGAGCTGTTGTAGGAAGAGGGAAGAGGGAAGAAACGAAGAAGGGGATCAGTCTGTCGACTGATCCCCTTCTGGATTCGAGGTGGCGGAGGGACAGGGATTCGAACCCTGGAAGGGCGTTAACCCTTGCCGGTTTTCAAGACCGGTGCATTCAACCGCTCTGCCATCCCTCCGGCTCACGGCGGTGTACTTTACCAGCTTTTCTCCTCACGTCAACACTTCTGTGCGATCAATGTCTTACGCGATAGAGCGACACCCCTCCCTGATGCCTTCAAGGGAGCTGTTGCAATAGGGTGACTGCGCAAAAATTGTGCAGCTAAGCAATTTTTTGTCGCCGATAGGAAACAGTGTTCGCGCCGCCCATGGCGGGCCCATGGGCCAGTCTGATCGCTTGAATGGCGTTGAAACCCCGTCGCCAGGCGGCTTGCGTCGGGAACTTGCTGGGGGCATGCTGTGTCGAATGCATGTCAACCAACAGGGAGCTCTGGATACATGGCTTATCAAGAGTCACAGGTGAATCGTCAGACCCAGACGCAGGTCGCTGCGACGAACAAGGTTCTGCGCAACACCTACGGCTTGCTGGCGATGACACTACTGTTCTCTGCCATCACCGCAGGGGCTGCCGTGGCCCTCGGTGTACAGCAGATGAACATTCTGGTGTTCTTCATCGGCGCCTACGGCCTGATGTTCCTGGTCCACAAGACCGCCAACTCGGCCCTCGGCCTGCTGGCGACCTTTGCCTTCACTGGCTTCATGGGCTTCACCCTCGGCCCGATCCTGAGCGCCTATCTGACGCTGTCCAACGGTTCCGAGCTGATCATGACCGCACTGGGCATGACCGGCCTGACCTTCTTTGGTCTGTCGGCGGTGGCTTTGATCACTCGCAAGGACTTCAGCTTCCTGGCGAACTTCATGATGGCTGGCGCCATCGTGCTGATCCTGGCCATGGTGGCGGCGTTGATCTTCAACATTCCGTCGCTGTCGCTGATGGTATCGGCTGGCTTCGTGCTGTTCTCCTCCGCGGCGATCCTGTACCAGACCAGCGAGATCGTGCACCGTGCCGGCGAGACCAACTACATCCTCGCCACCATCACTCTCTATGTGTCGATCTACAACCTGTTCATCAGCCTGCTGTCGCTGCTGGGCGTGGTAAGCCAGGACTGATCGTCGCAAGACGTTCTGGCACAACTGTCGTACACTGTCGGCCCCGCCTTGGCGGGGCCGACGTGTTTTTGATGACCCGCTTTGTTCAACTCCCGACGTTGGCGGGAGCCAAGGGAATACCATGCGTTATGCCATCCTGCTGCTGGGTGCCCCCTACAGCCATCAGGCCGCACACAGCGCGCTGCGCTTCGCCCGTGCGGTGATCGCCCGCGGTCACCACCTGGAGGCCGTCTTCTTCTATCGCGATGGCGTTCACAATGCCGCGCGCCTGGCATCGCCGCCCCAGGACGAGCCTCATCTGGTCGACGGCTGGACCACGCTGAACCAGAAGCATGGCGTGCGTCTCGAGGTGTGCATCGCCGCCGCACTGCGCCGAGGCATCGTCGACGCCGACGAGGCGGCCAGGCACGGCAAGCAAGGCCACAGCGTCCAGGCGCCGTTCGAGCTGACCGGCCTCGGCCAGCTGGTGGACCTGGGCCTCGAGTGTGACAGGCTGGTAACCTTTGGTGCCTGAACAACACCGAGCTGCTGCCGACTGCCGCCAGGCAATGGGTCCCGAGCAGGGCAACGCTGAACCGAGAAGAGTGAAAGGTCGATGATTGAGGAACCCAACGACGATTCGGGGGATCTGCTGGTGATTCTTCGTCATGGCCCCCATGGCACCAGCTACGTGAAAGAAGGTCTCGACACGGCGCTGGTGGCCGCCGCCTTCGGACGCCGGGTATCCCTGTTGTTCCTGGCCAGTGGCGTGGCGGCACTGGTGCCGGGGCAGGGCGCCGGCCCGCTGGGGCAGAAGGGCACCCAGCCGACGCTGGCCATGCTCGAGATGTACGACATCGACCGGCTGTTCGTGGATGGGGCAGGACTTGCCGAGTTGGGCGTGGCGCCTGAGACGCTGACGCCGGATGCCATTGTCATCGAGGGTGACGCCATTGCCGCCCTGATGGCGGAGCACGCATTGGTGCTGACCTTCTGAATCGGCGTCACAGACGACTCCAGACCGCGTCTCTGTCGGGGCTCGCTCCCGCCAGGTTTTACCCATCGACGTCAGCCACTGGACTCACCCACGACCACTACCAGGAATCGGGATGATACTGCACACCCTCAATCGTTCACCGCTGGAGTCGACGGTCTATCGGCAGGCGCTACGGGCGTTGGCAGAAGACGACAAGCTGTTATTGATCGAAGACGCCGTGCTTGGCGCTCTGCCGGCCCAGCAGGCGCTGTGGTCGTCTCTGCCCGGTCGTCTACTGGCGCTGGCCGAAGATCTCGAGGCGCGCGGCTTGAGCGAACACTGTGCCACCGGCATCGAAGTCGTCGACGTGGACGGTTTTGTCAGGCTCACCGAAGAGGCCGATAAAGTGGTCAGCTGGTACTGAGGTAACACGATGGCAAGCACTGAAACTGCACGAACCCTGGAACTCGGCCAGGCCTCCGTCCCCCTGGACCCGGAAGGCTATCTGGTCAATCTCGATGACTGGAGTCCCGCCGTCGCCGAGGCGCTGGCGTCGGAAGAGGGCATCACCCTCGGCGACGAACACTGGCAGGTGATCGACGTCCTGCGAGACTTCTATGCGCGCTTCGAGCAGGCACCGGCCATGCGCCCGCTGGTCAAGGCGGTGGGCCAGGCGCTGGGCAAGGACAAGGGGAGCTCGCTGTACCTGATGAAGCTGTTCCCCGGCAGTCCCCCCAAGCTGGGCGCCCGCTTGGCGGGCCTGCCCAAACCAACCAACTGCCTGTAGACGTGAGGCGTTGAACTTTCTCGCCCACGCCTGGCTTGTCCGTGCCGGTGACGACGACTTTCTGCTCGGCAACCTGATCGCCGACGGCGTCAAGGGGCGCGATCTCGGCCAGTGGCCCGAAGGCGTCGCCGCAGGCATACATCATCACCGGCGGGTGGACGCCTTCGTCGATCGCCATCCCTCGGTACTTGCCGCTCGACGTCGGGCACCTGTGGCGAGTCGTCGTGTGGCCGGTATCGCCCTGGATCTGATGTGGGACCACTTTCTCGCTCGGGATCTGGCTACCAGCGACCCGCACGAGCGCGAGGTCGTGATCGAGCGATGCTATCGACTGTTCGAGTACCACGGCGCACCGCAGCGGCTGGCCACCATGGTGCCGGTACTGGTGCGTGAGGACTGGCTGCGCCGCTACGCAAACCTCGCCTTCACCTGCCGTGCCATCGCCGGCATTGGCTCACGCCTGTCCGGGCCCAACCGACTGGCCGAACTGGTACCGCATCTGCGCGATGACTATCGTCAACTGGACGACGACTTTGCGACCCTGTGGCGCGATACCCGCACGGAACTCGAGACCTCGGGTTCCTAGGGCTCTAACCTTCGCTCGTCGACTTTTCGGACCGCGCCTAGCGACTACCGCGCTGCTTCAGCGGACCGCTACCAGGTACGCAGCCACAGGCATTCCACCTTGTCGCCCGGCGCTATCTCGCAATGGGGCGGGATCACCGCCAGGGCGTCGGCATCAATGCAGGATGACAGTACTCCGGAGTTCTGGTCGGAAAACGCCAGGGCGCTGACGCTTTCCGGGCCGAAGGCGAGGCGCACCCGCATGTAGTGCTGGCGCGGACCGGTGGAGGTGGCAAAGTCGCTGCGGGCCCATAGCCGCGGTAGCTCCGCCATGGACTCACAGCCCTGCAGGGCACCCAGCAGCGGGCGCAAGAATAGCCAGGCACCGACATAGCTGGACACCGGATTGCCGGGCAAGCCGACAAACCGCACCGGCGTGCCGCCAGGACCTTCCATCTGGCCCAGGGCCAGCGGCTTGCCGGGACGAATGGCCAGGCGCCACAGGTTCAGCGTGCCCAGTGACTCCAGCGCCGCCTTGACGTGATCTTCCTCACCGACGCTGACGCCGCCGGTGGAGACCACCAGGTCCGCTACCTCGGCGGCCTCCTTCAGACAGGCGCGGGTACCCTCCGGGCTATCCGGTACGCTGCGCGTGAGCACTATTTCGGCGCCGAAGCGCTCCAGCAGGCTCTTGAGCATGGGGCGGTTGGAGTTGTAGATCTGGCCAGCTGCCAGGGGCTTGCCCGGATCGATGATCTCGTCGCCGGTGGACAGCAAGGCCACCCTGGGTCGGCGGTGGACGTCCACTTCGACGATACCCTGGCCTGCCAGGTGGCCAAGTGCGGCGGCGTCCAGCCGAGTGCCGGCGTCCAGCAGCGGGGCGCCTGCGCGTACGTCGCGGCCCCGCCGGCGCACGTTGTCGCCCGCCGGGATGTCGGCGGGAATGACGGCCTCATCACCCTCGCGCTGGACCTTCTCCTGCATAACCACACAGTCGGCGCCTTCGGGCAGCTGGCCACCGGTAAAGATGCGGGCACAGCGGCCGCGCTCCAGTCGCTCGCCCGGGGCCCCGGCGGCCACTCGCAGGGCCACCGGCAGGCGTTGTCCGGCGTCTTCATGGTGCAGGGCGTAACCGTCCATGGCGCTATTGTCGAACGGCGGTACATCCAGGGCCGCCACGACCGGGGCTGCCAGCACACGGCCTTCGGCCTGTTCGCAGGGCTGGCGCTCCACCGGCAGCGGCGCGACGCCATCGAGCAGGGTGGCCAGGGCGTCCTCCATGGGCGCCAGTGACGCTGCGTGGCTAGACGTCATGCTGCCCCCGCTCCGGTATCACCAGATTGGCGAAGTTGCAGGGCCGGTGACGGCTGTCGAGCTGCTCGGCAAGGATGCCGTCCCAGGCGGTGCGGCAAGCGCCGGTGGAGCCCGGCAGGCAGAACACCACGGTGTGATTGGCCATGCCTCCCAGGCAGCGGCTTTGCACGGTGGAGCTGCCGATTTCCTGATAGGACAGCTGGCGGAACAGCTCGCCGAAGCCCTCGATGCGCTTGTCGAGCAGGGCCGATACCGCCTCCGGGGTGGAATCCCGTCCGGTGAAGCCGGTACCGCCGGTGGTCAGGATCACCTGCACTTCGGGGTCGGCGATCCAGCCTGACACCACCGCGCGGATACGATAGATGTCGTCGATCACGATCTGCTTGTCGGCGAGCTGGTGGCCGGCGTCCTCGAGTCGCTGCACCAGCGCCTGACCGCTGCGATCGGTGTCTTCGGTGCGGGTGTCGGAGACGGTCAGCACCGCCACCTTCAACCCGATCATGCTGTCCTGACTCACTGGCGTCACTCCTTGTCACCGGTACGCTGCTGCTTGGCCTGCTGGCGAGCCTCGAAGGCCGCCATCTGTTCGGGGGTGGCCTTGGCCTGATACATGTCCTTCCATTCGCTGTAGGGCATGCCGTAGACGTGTTCACGGGCGCTTTCGTAGTCAAGCGTCTCACCGCGCTCTTCGGCAGCGGCGACCAGCCACTTGGACAGGCAGTTGCGGCAGAAGTCCGCCAGAATCATCAAATCGATGTTCTGCACATCCTTGTTGTCGTCAAGGTGGCGAAGCAGGCGGCGGAAGGCGGCCGCCTCGAGTTCGGTGCGAGTGGCCTCATCGAGGTGCTGCATGGGGGACTCCAGTAACAGAAAACGATCAGTCGGGCGACTGTCCCACGATGGTAACGCAAGACCGTCACAAGAACAGCGGCAAAAGAATGCCGCCCCAAGTGAGCCCGGGGCGGCGAGAGGGATAGCGGTCACCGTGGGTGGGGCTGCGCTCAGGAGGGGCTGGGAGATTCCGGTTTGGTATCGTCCGTTGCCTCGACGTCAGCCGGGGCCTCGGCCTGATCCTTGACCTCTTCGTACCACAGGTTGTGGTGCTGCTTGGCCCAGCTTTCGTCGACGTAGCCGGTGGTCATGCCCTCGAGCGCACCCTCGGTCCCCAGGGTGCCGATATAGATGTGACCGAAGGAGACGGCGGTAAGCGCGAGGGCACCCACCGCATGGATGATGTTGGCCCACTGCATGGTGTCCCGGCTCTGGTCGAAGTTCGGGAAATCCAGTACCAGGCCACTGACGAAGACAACCATGCCGGCCGTGGCCAACAGCCAGAACCAGGCCTTCTCGCCTCCGTTGGCAAAGCCGGCGTCTGGATGCTTGTCGCCGACCATGCCGCCGCCTTGCTTGAACCACTCGATATCGTGGGCCTTGATCCAGTTGTGCTTGAGAAAGCGCAACAGCACGAAGATCAGCAGCAGACCGAAGAACGGACCGATGTAGTTGTGCAGGAACTTTGTGCCGCTGATCATCGCAGCCCAGAAGGCGTCGCCAAACACTGGCTTGAACACGAACTTGCCGTAGAGAATGTTGAGGCCCGTCAGCGCCAGGATGATGAACAGCGTCGCCAGGGTCCAGTGCAGCGCCCGGCTGAGTACCGACCAGCGCAACAGCTTACGCCCGGTGCGTGGCTCATCGAGGCGGCTGCGGCCGACGATCAGATAGAAGATGGTGATCATCGCCAGCATGCCGCCCACGGCGATCAGCCCGAAGGGCGAGACCCACTTGTTGCGCCATTGGCGCCAGCTCTCGCCGCTCTGGTTGATCAGGCTGTAGGTCGAATCATGGCGAGTATCGATAAAGGACTCGCCATCCTTCACCTGGCGCCAGGTGTCGGCGTCGGCGCTGGGCACGGCGGTGGCGATCTCGGCATTGGGGTCGGCACCCATGGCGGGAGCGGCGCAGGCCAGCAACAACAGCAGCAGTGCCGGCAGCACCAGCCCCAGGGCTCCACCCGGTCGAGGCAAGGCATCACGAAGGTTCATGGGGCCTCCTCACTGGTTACGTGTGGCGTCGTAGGCCATGGCGTCGATCGCCGAGGGCGAGCCATTGCCGATATCCGACCAGGCGCCATCCTTGTGACCACGGCGCACCACCCGCTCGCGGAAGATGTCAGCAACGGTCTGGGCATCGCCTGCCAGCAGCGCCTTGGTCGAGCACATTTCGGCGCACAGCGGCAGCTTGCCCTCGGCGATGCGGTTGGCGCCGTATTTCTCGTACTCTTCTTCGGGGCTGTCGGCGGGGCCGCCGGCGCAGAAGGTGCACTTGTCCATCTTGCCGCGCTCGCCGAAGGCGTCCTGCTGGGGAAACTGCGGCGCGCCGAAGGGGCAGGCGTACAGGCAGTAACCGCAGCCGATGCACAGATCCTTGTCGTGCAGCACGATGCCGTCGTCGGTCTTGTAGAAGCAGTCGGTGGGGCAGACCGCCATGCAGGGTGCGTCATCGCAGTGCATGCAGGCCACCGAGATGGACACCTCGGACGGCTCGCCGTCGTTCAGGGTGACCACCCGGCGGCGCTGGATGCCCCACTCGACCTCGTTGGCGTTCTTGCAGGCGGTGACGCAACCATTGCACTCGATGCAGCGCTCGGCGTCACACATGAATTTCATCTGGGCCATGTCGAAACTCCTGTTGGTTCGGTGACGTCGGTGTCTAGCTGGCGAGTTCGATGCGACACAGGGTGCACTTGGTTTCCTGCATCTGGGTCACCGAGTCGTAGCCGTAGGTGGTGGCGGTGTTGACCGCCTCACCGATCACGTAAGGCGTGGTGCCATCCGGATAGCGGTCGGCCAGGCTTTCGCCCTGGAACATGCCGCCGAAGTGGAAGGGCATGAACACCACTTCCCGTGCTACCCGAGGCGTCACCATGGCCTTGACCTTGATACGGCCGCCTTCGGCGCCTTCCACCCACACCATGTTGCCGTCCTTGACCCCCAGGTCGTTGGCCAGGGCAGGGTTGATCTCGACGAACATCTCCTGCTGCAGCTCGGCCAGCCAGGACATGGAGCGCGTTTCCTCGCCGCCGCCTTCGTACTCGACCAGGCGGCCAGAAGTCATGATGATCGGGTACTTCTTGCTGGCATCATTCTGCTGAATGCTCTGGTACAGCGTCGGCAGGCGGTAGTGCGAGGCGACGTCATCCCAGGTGGGGTAGTCCTCGACCAGATCCCGGCGTGAGGTATAGAGCGGCTCGCGGTGCTTGGGAATCGGGTCGGGGAAGGTCCAGACGTTGCAGCGCGCCTTGGCGTTGCCGAAAGGTGAGCATTCATGGGCGATGGCAACGCGCTGGATGCCGCCGGACAGGTCGGTCTTCCAGTTCTTGCCTTCCGCCGCGGCCTTTTCTTCGTCGGTCAGCTCATCCCACCAGCCCAGGTCCTTGAGCATCTGGGCGCTGAACTCGGGGTAGCCGTCCTCGAGATCGGAGCCAGCGCTGAACGAGTTGTCGGCGAGAATCGGGGTGCCTTCGTGCTCGATGCCAAAACGCGCACGGAAGGTCAGGCCGCCCTGGGACACCGGTTTGCTGGTGTCGTACAGAATGGGGGTGCCGGGGTGATTGAGCTCTGCGGTACCCCAGCAGGGCCATGGCAGGCCGTAGTAATCGCCGTCGGCCGGGCCGCCTTCGGCACGCAGATCGCGGAAGCTGAAGGTATGCCAGTTCTGCTGGTGGGTCTTGAGCCGCTCCGGGCTCTGCCCGGTGTAACCCACGGTCCACATGCCGCGGTTGAACTCCCGGGTAATGTCCTCGATCAGCGGCTCCTCGCCGTTGATCTGAATGTTCTTGAACAGCTCGTCGGCGAAGCCGAGGCGCTGGCTCAGCAGGTACATGATGGTGTGGTCGGGCTTGGCCTCGAAGGCGGGTTCCACCACCCGGTCACGCCACTGCAGAGAGCGGTTGGTGGCGGTGACGCTGCCGTAGGTCTCGAACTGGGTGGCCGCCGGCAGAAGATAGACGCCATCGCTGCGATCGTGCATGACCCCGGCGACGGTAGGATAGGGGTCGACGATGACCATCATCTCGAGCTTCTGCATGGCTTTCTGCATTTCGGTGCCGCGGGTCTGGGAGTTGACCGCGTGACCCCAGTAGAACATCGCCTTCAGGCTGGTGCGCTGGGAGATGTCCTGGTCTTCCTCGAGGACGCCATCGATCCAGCGCGATACCGTGATGCCGCTGGAGTGCATGGGGTAGCCGTCGGCGTACTCGGTCTGATCGAAGCGGCTCTTGAGCCATTCGTAATCGAGGTCCCAGATCTGCGCCCAGTGCTTCCAGGCGGCTTCCGACAGACCGTAATAGCCGGGTAGCGAATGCGACATCAGGCCGAGATCGGTCGCCCCCTGGACATTGTCGTGCCCCCGGAAGATGTTGGCGCCGCCGCCTGACTTGCCGATATTGCCCAGCGCCAGTTCGAGGATGCAGTAGGCACGGGTGTTGTTGTTGCCGGTGGTGTGCTGGGTGCCACCCATGCACCAGACGATGCAGCCGGGACGGTTTTCCGCCAGCCGCCTGGCGGTATCGTACATGGCGGCTTCCGGCACCCCGGTGATGCGCTCCACTTCACTCGGCGGGAAGTTGGCGACCTCGTTGCGGACCTCGTCCATGGCGTAGACGCGCTGGTCGATGTACTGCTGGTCTTCCCAGCCGTTCTCGAAGATGTGCCAGAGCAGGCCCCAGATGAAGGCCACGTCGGAACCCGGCCGGATCCGCACGTAGTGGTCGGCCTTGGCCGCCGTGCGGGTGAAGCGCGGATCGACGACGATGATTTCGGCCTGGCTGCGCTCCTTGGCCAGCAGGATGTGCTGCATCGCCACCGGGTGCGCTTCGCTGGGGTTGGAGCCGATGAACATGATCGAGCGGCTGTTCTGGAGGTCGTTGAGCGAGTTGGTCATCGCTCCGTAGCCCCAGGTATTGGCGACGCCCGCCACGGTGGTGGAGTGGCAGATGCGCGCCTGGTGGTCGGTATTGTTGGTACCGGCCAGCGCCGCGAACTTGCGCATCAGGTAGGCCTGTTCGTTGCTGAACTTGGCCGAGCCGAGCCAGTAGACGCTGTCCGGGCCATGCTGCTCGGTCAGTTCCAGCACCTTGGCACCGATTTCGTCGATGGCCTGGTCCCAGGACAGACGTTGCCACTCGCCCCCGACCAGCTTCATCGGGTACTTGAGGCGGCGGGTGGAGTGACCGTGCTGGCGTAGTGAAGCGCCCTTGGCGCAGTGGGCACCGCGATTGATCGGGTGATCGAAGGCCGGTTCCTGGTGGGTCCAGACCCCTTCCTGGACCTCGGCGTAGACGCCACAGCCCACCGAACAGTGGGAGCAGATGGTGCGGCGGGTTTCCACCGGAGCATCGCTGTAGGGCGTCTTCTCGACCGCCTCGGCGCGTTGCATCATCGGTGAGCCGAACAGTCCAAGACCGGCGACACCGCTGGTCGCTGCGCCACTGCGCTTGAGGAACTGGCGCCGGGAAATGCCGAGACCGGAGACCTTGGGTGTGGTGGAGGTACGTGTCAGTCGCATGGCAGGCTCTCCTTGTTGTCAGTCGCGCAGGGATGCGTAGAAGGCACGTACGTGTTCTGTCTCGCGGTAACCGGCGCTGTCATCGGCTTTCTCGGTGGCGGTCGTGGCGCTGTCATCGCGCGCCACAGCAACCGAGGCCTGGCCGACCACCACCGCGGCACCGGCGGCCACGGTGCCGCCCCCCAGGGCCTTGAGAAGACGACGGCGTTGAGTGTTGGGCGTTGTGCTCATGCTCATTCTCCTGCTCCAAGGGCCTGGCCTCGGTCCTCGTGGACGCTGGTGCCGGGCACAGGGGTTCCAAGGGTAGTGTTGTCGATCAGGATGGCGCTCTCGCGCTGGAAAAACAGCGTCGCCAGTTCACCCAGCGCCGCATAGAAGGGGGTGTCGACCCGGGCAAGATCGTGCATGCAGCGGTTGGCCCAGGGTGCCAGGTGGCGATGGAAGAAGCTGCCGGCTCGCTGATCGTTCTGGCCGATCAGCATCGCCATGACCTCGCACATTGCCGCCAGATGATCTTCCGGCTCCGAGACGTCGGCAGAGCGCTGGATGCCCAGCGTCTTGAGATCCCGTCGAAGTGCGACCAGTGATGCTTCCATCAGGCCGCCTTCGCGGTAGTAGGAGGCGTAGGGCAGCACGTCGCCCTGGATGACCCCGATCAGATGACGAAAGTGGGCACGCTCCAGGCGTTCGACGTCGCTGTCGGCAGCAGCAGCGGCCAGCCGGCTCCAGGCCTGGCTCAGACGAATGTCGTCCGGCTCTCCCTCGAGGCCGGCAAGCCACTGGCGAAGGGCTTCGCTGGGGGGCTCGCGCAGCAGTGCCGCCAGCAGGGCGTAGATGTCGGCCCTCAGATCGGCTTCTTCGGTGCGGGAGTCAGGAATGTCGTGCGTGGTCATAGCTTGAGCTGGGCCTCCGGATTGGTCGCCATCTTGTGCCATACGTCCTTGACCCGGCAGTCCTGACACATTTCCAGCCGACGTGCCTGGTCACCACTGAAGTACGCATGGTTGGCCAGCTTCTGCTGGATGGCGGCGATGGTGCGGGCGTTGGCGAAGGCGCTGCCACAGACGATGCAGTGAAAGGGTGCGTCTTCGTGGCACACTCGCCACTGGCTGCGTTCCGCGCTGGCGAGGAAGCCGGGAGACAGGCGGATGGCGGATTCTGGACAGCTCTTGCTGCACAGGCCGCACTGGACGCAGTCTGCTTCGCGAAAGTCGAGGCGCGGGGTGTCGCCTCCGGCGCCGAGCGCGCCGGTCGGGCAGCTGGCAACACAGCCCATGCACAGAGTGCAGGCATCGGCATTGACCTCGATGCCCCCGAATGGGCTGCCCGGAGGCATCGGGTGCCGCTCGCCGTCCACATGGCCAGTGGTGGCCAGATGGTCCAGTACCAGGGTGAGACGCTCGCGCTTGCCCGGCGCTTCTGCGCCATCTGTTGCCCCTGTATTGCCGGTTCGCCCGCCGGCCATTTGTACCGTGGCCGACGGCGTGTCCTTGTCGCTCCCGAACGCTTGAGCCTGTTCCAGGGAGCGCAGCTGGGGCGTCAGACCCGCATGGCGAGGCAGGGCGAGCGAGCTTTCCTGCTCCTCGTCGCTGAACCACTGCAGTCGGCCGGGATCATGCCCCAGCGCCTCGAGGATCGCTCTGCCCTGGGCCAGCTGATCCTCCAGGTGAGCGACCAGCCTGTCCGGCATGTCGGAGTAGGCCTGGATGCGCACTTCGCAGGCGCCGGCGGCAATGGCCGACAGCCAATGGTCGACGCCGGCAGAACCCAGATCTTCCAGCGCCACATCGATGACGTGGCCGGCCGCGTCGGGTTGCAGGTGCTGGGCGTGATCGGCCTGAACGAAGCGCAGCACCGCCGACTGGCCGCCGGCGGCGTGGTAGTGGTCGAGCCAGGCGAGCAGGGTGTCCTGCTGACGCAGGCTATGCGGTTGGCGGAATTCGATGGCCCCGGTGGGGCAGGCGCTGGTACAGCTACCGACCCCCTGACACAGGTAGGGATCGATCTCGATGCGGGCATCGATGCGTCCGGGGACGCTCTTGATGGCGTCGGCGGGACACACTTCCAGACAGCGGGTACAGCCACCGAAGCCACGAGTGGAGTGGGCGCAGCGATCGGCGTGGACCTCGAAGTAGCGGGGCTTTTCGAATTCACCGATATAGTCGCCGAGGCCGTCGATCAGTGTCGTGCGCGCTTCACCGGCGACCGGGGCATGAAAATAGCCGGGAGGTGGCAGTTCCAGGGGCAGGCGCGGTGTCGGTGTCAGATCCAGCACCAGGTCATGGTGTTCTCGGCCCAGCAGTGCCCGGGCAAGCTCGATGGGGCCCTCATGGCCGTCGAGCCAGGCGCTGAAGTGGCCAAGGTAGCCTTCCAGGTGCAGCCGTCCGAGTTGGGAGGCGAGTAGCGGCTGGAGCTGCACATCGGCAGCCTCGGCACGCTGCAACAGAGCATCATCCGGCACATCGGTCACCACCAGCGTGATACTGGCAAGCCCTTGTTCAAGCCCTCGTGCACGCTCCAGCACTTCCAGCAGGGACGCGCTGTCGCCAATCGCCAGTAGATGGCCATGGCTTTGGTAACCCACCGTTGCTGCGACGAGATTGAGCGGCCAGGAGACGGCGCCAAGGGCTCGCTCACGGGCCTGCCGGTTGACCTCGGTGTCCACCGGCACGGTTGCGATTTTCTGGTTCATGCTGACTCACGGTCGAAAACTTTGTGTTCGTTATGATTTTTTTCTTATGTGTCATCCCCAAGTGTGAGCGCTCTACATCAAATGCGCCAACACTCCTTGGTCGAAGGCGGTAAGCACCGCTATGACGAGGTGGGACCAGGCCCCTCGGGATCTTCCTCGCTGGCAGCCAGCGCCCGGCCAGCGGCTGGCGCTGCACGGCCTGCCTTGGCGGATGCGGAGGTGTGGCTGACACCTCGTTCGCCAGCTTGTGTCATGGCCTCCGACGTTGTGGCGTTGGCTTGCGACTGTGACTGTGACGGTGATGGCGTCGTGGTGGTATCGGCGACGTCCTCGTCGCTAGCGCCGTCTCCCTGATCGCTGTGCCCTGGCGGGGTGTCTGGCAGGGCGTCTGGCGGGGTGTCTGAAAGAGCGTCTGGCGTTTCGCCCGCTGAGTCGGCGACGCTATCTTCCGCGGTCTCCTCGTCATCGACGTTATCCCACCACCGGCGCAGGCGCTGGGCGGTCTCGCTGGGCAAGGGGGTCAGCTTGGCGCGAAAGTCATCATCATAGTCATCCAGCCCGTCGCGCAGGTTGTAGCGTTCACCGCGAAACAGCTGGCGCAGGGCGCGTTTCTTGAGCGCCCGGTCCACGCCCGAGGCGAGGTATGCCCGAATATCGCTGCCGGGCGCCAGCGACTCGGGAGGCGGTAGCTCGACGTCCGCATCAGAGGTCGTGTCCGCGGGTGGTGCGCCGTGGTGCTCATCGTGCTCGGGCGCGGCAGCGGTATCGACCTCGGAGTGGGACGATTCGGCATCGCTGCTGGCAATTGGGGCGGCGGGGGCTCCCTGCGTGTCGACAGCAGCATCACTGGCGGCGGTTGCGTCAGGGGGGGCGCCGTCGACAACCGACGGGTCCTTGAGCTTTCTGCGGGACCACTGTGACAGTCGACTCATGGGGTGTTCTCCCGGGCACGTCCGGCACCCTTGCGCTTTTTCTTGCGTCCCTCGATCGGCGCCTCGCCATGGGCCACCAGATAGGCCTCTATCCAGGCCTGGATCGCCAGTGGCATCTCTGTGGCGAGCACTCGGTGTTCTCCGTCCATCCAATTGGCCGCGACGTCCTGGCTGGCGGTGATGGCATCGATGTGGGGCTCTCCGTCGCTGTGTCCGGCGCGGATAAACAGACGTGGGGCCGCGGCCTGAAGGTTGAACCGATAAGCCGCCCGCTCGGTCAGACTGAGCACCAGCGTCACGACGCTGGGCCCCTGATCGCCAGGCTCCAGACGCTCGACTGCCCAGCTGCGCTGGCGAAAGCCCTTGATCACCTTGTCCTGTGGCGTGATCGTCACACTGAGTGGCCGGCGATTGGCTAGCCTCGTCATGGCGTAATGTCCTTGGCAATGGCAGGATGCGGTCAGTCATGCCGTCGAACCTGATCCGTGGTTCCGACTGCTTTTATCGGCCGACTCGTGTCAGCAAGTAGTATTAGCAAAGCAGTTTCCGCATCACGCCGTCAATTCGACGTTATCCGGCCACCTCAGCGCTTATTGTCCGATGGGAAGGTCTATCGGAAAGGTTTGTTGGGAATGTTTATCGGGAACGTTTATCGGGGATCGAGATGTCGACCATACAACGTAGTCACGCCCTGTTGCCGCCTACCATCGAGATCGACGTCGTCGATGAGTTCGGCGAGTCGCACCGTCAGGCTATCGCCGCGGAGCGCTCGCTGACGGTGTACCTCAACCGGCGGGAAATCGTCACCCTGATGTCGCTGGGAGCGGACCCGGAGGCGTTGGTGGTGGGCTATTTGCGCAATCAGGGGTTGATTACGCAGCGCGAAGACCTCGAGGCGGTGATGGTCGACTGGGAAGTCGAGGCTGCGGCGGTGGTCACTCGCCATTCGCCGGAGGATCTGGAGCAACGGCTAGGCCAGCGCACCGTTACCACCGGCTGCGGCCAGGGCACGGTATTCGGCCGCCTGCTCGATGCGGTGCCACAGACCCGGCTGTCCCAGGCCAGAGTGAGTCAGTCGGTGATCTATCGGCTGCTCGACAACCTGGGAGACTACAACGAGACCTACCGCAGCGCGGGGGCGGTCCATGGCTGTGCGTTATGTCGCCAGACCGTGGTGCTCGACTTTGTCGAAGACGTGGGCCGGCATAATGCGGTGGACACCCTGGCTGGCCGAGAGTGGCTCGACGACCTGCCGCTCGGCCAGGCGGACATCTTCTATACCACCGGACGGCTGACGTCTGAGATGGTGCTCAAGGTGGCCCAGATGGGTATCTCGGTGCTGGTGTCGCGCTCAGGCGTTACCCAGAAGGGCGTGGAGCTGGCCCGGCGCTTCGGCGTGCTGCTGATCGCTCGGGCCAAGGGGCGCAGGCTCCAGATTGTCCATGGGCGCGAGCGTTTCGACTTCGACGCACAGCCGGCCCGGCGTCCCGGAGATATCAAGCGCCGGCAGACGAAAGACTAGGCGTGATCGGAGGCTTTCCAGACGTTGTCGCTCAGGTGTTCTCGCGACGGGTGCAGACCGACAGTACGGTGGCGTCCTCTTCACTCACCGAAACCAGCGCGTGACCCATGTCGCTGTCGAAGTAGATGCTGTCGCCTGCAACCAGGCGCAGCGGCTCGTAGAATTCCGAGTACAGCAGAATCTCGCCGTCCAGCACCATCAGGAATTCCTCGCCATCATGGCGCACCCACTCGGAAAATTCCTCGAAGTGTCTGGCGCGCACGATGGTCTTGAACGGGATCATGCGCTTTTGCGCCAGCTCACAGCTGAGCAGCTCGTGTTCGTAGGTTGGGGTAGGGTGGCGCTGGCCTTCGCCGCGGCGCGTCATGTCTCGCCTGCCCATGGTGCGAGTCTGCTGCCTGGGCGGTGACAGCAGTTGGGGCAGGTCGATGTCGAGGCCGCCGATCAGCTTCTGCACGGCGGTAAAGGTCGGCGAGATCTGATCGTTCTCGATCTTCGACAGGGTCGAGCGCGCGAGACCGGTCTTCTGGCTGACGTCCTCCAGGGTCCACTGGTTGGCCAGACGAATCTCCTTGAGTCGCTCCCCCAGACGAAGGGGTTCGACGAAGGCCTTGCGGCCGGAGGCGATCTTGAGTGCCGCCTCCTGATCGGTGTGTTGCGCCATGTCGTGTTCACAATAGGAAACCAGGTTTCCTCTAGGCTACCACAGCGTCGCCACTCCCTGCCTGTGTCTCGGCGGGCATTCGACCCGGGTTTTCTATCTGGACTATTTGCCCCGGCCTGCTACTGGAGTTTGCTGACAGCCTGGCGGCCGAGTCCACCATGAGGCAGTTCGGCGCGTCGATATTTCCCGGACATGTTTCCCGGCATCGGGAAACACAGGCCGATGGCAGGGGCAGGGCAAAGCAAGGACAAGGCAAAGCAAGGGCAAGGGGGTGAGCCAAGCCACCAGGTGAAAGGCGATTCGCCATGACGGCTCCAGTCGCCGTCGTCAGGGCTGGTAGGCCAACCCCAGCAGGGCCCGCAGATGGGCTTCCACCGAACGTCCCAGCGCCGCCAGGTCATAGCCCCCTTCCAGCACCGAGACGACGCGGCCCTCGGCATGTCGCCGGGCAATATCGAGGATACCCTGGGTGATCCAGTGGTAGTCCTCGTCGGCGAGACACAACTCTGCCATGGGGTCGTCGCGATGGGCGTCGAAGCCCGCCGAGACCAGTATCAGCTCAGGGCCGAAGTCTTCAAGAGCGGGCCACCAGTCACGCTCGATGGCCGCGCGAAAACCAGCGCTTTCGGTGCCGGCGGGCAGCGGCGTGTGGACCACGTTGGGGTAAGGGGTATCCAGATAGCGCCAGGGGTAGAAGGGATACTGGAAGCTGGTGCAGACCATCACCTCGGGGTCATTCTTGAAGATGTCGATGGTGCCGTTGCACTGGTGGACATCGAAGTCGAGGATGGCGATGCGCCGCGCTCCGTGGACGGCGCGGGCGTGGGCCGCGCCGACGGCAACATTGTTGTAGAAGCAGAAGCCCATAGCCTCCTGGGCCTCGGCGTGGTGACCGGGAGGCCTGACCGCACAGAAGACATTGTCGGCCTGACCGCGGAACACCTGATCGACCCCCTTGACCACGGCGCCGGCGGCCAGACGTGCGGCCTGCAGGCTGTCGCTGTTCATCAGGGTATCGGCGTCGATCGAGGCGTGCCCCTCCTGGGGCGAAGTCTGCTCCAGCCGAGCGAGGTGCGCCTCGGGATGCACGCGCTGCAACTGCTCTTCAGTGGCCTCCCGAGCGTCTGCCTGCATCGCGTGTTGCAGCACGCCAGAGCGCATCAGTTGCGCCCTGATGGCATCGAGTCTCAAGGGACTCTCGGGATGATCCGGCCCCATGTCATGACGCTGGCAGTACGGGTGACTGAGAAAGGCTGTGATCATCGATATCTCCGACTGGTCTGGCGCCACCTTAGGAGTAATACGAACCCCGAGACAGTGGCAAATGGTCGAAGCGTGATGCCAAGGATGCCTTGTTCCTGGTCAAGCTAGCGCTGGACGTGGTTGTGGGGTAGCGCCACACTCCGGCACTATTTCCATAACGTTCAAGTGCGCAAGTGCGCACAATTCGCCGCCAGGGTGTCGGCTACCCGTCGCCTGAGGAGACCACCTGTGAGCACCCAGTTTCTTCGTCGCTTTTTCGATCCCGCCTCGATCTCCGTGGTGGGTGCCTCCGAGAAGCCAGAGTCCACGGGTGGGCAGGTCATTCGCAATCTGCTTGACGGCGGCTACGGCGGCAAGCTGTGGGCAGTCAACCCCAAGGGGTACGCCAGCGTCCACGGGGTCGAGTGCGTCGCTCGCACCTCACAACTTCCCGAGGTGGTGGACCTGGCGATCCTGTGTTCGCCGGTCTCGACCCTGCCGAAACTGTTGAGCCGGCTGGGTGAACGCGGGGTGCGCGCGGCCCTGGTACTGTCCGGTGGCAGTCAGCTCGAACAGGACGAAGGCGGCAAGTCGTCGATCCGCCAGCGCATGCTCGATGCGGCCCGGTCCTCCGGCATCCGGATACTGGGGCCGGAGTGCATGGGCTTGATCGTGCCGGGACGACGGCTCAATGCGTCCTACTCCAGTCATACGGTGCCCAGGGGCAAGGTGGCGTATCTGGGGCAGTCGGGCATGCTGGCCAACGCCATGATCGACTGGGCGGCCGGGCGCGGGATCGGCTTTTCTCACCTGCTGACGCTGGGGGAAAGCGTCGATGTCATGCTTCCCGACCTGATCGACTACATCAACCAGAACTCGCCCACCCAGGCGATCCTGTTGCACCTTGAGCGAGTGCACGACGCCCAGCACTTCATGACCGCCGTGCGTGATGCGTCGCGCAATCGGCTGGTACTGGCGATCAAGAGTGGCAGGACCAGCCAAGCCGACCTCAGCGGCCTGCCACCGACACCAGGCGTCACCCACCGTGATCGGGTTTTCGACGCGGCCTTCGCGCGGGCTGGCGTGGTAAGGGTCAACGATTCCGACGAGCTGTATGACGCACTGGAGACACTGTCACGGATGCGCCCACTCAAGGGCGACCGTCTGGCGATCGTCTCCAACGGGCTGGGACCGGCCATGCTGGCCATCGACAAGTTGATCAACGCCGGAGGTCGTCTGGCCGAATTTGAGGAGGCTACCCAGGCGTCGCTGCGCGAGCGAGACCTCGATATCAGCAAGCCCGGCGAAAACCCGGTGGATCTCGGGGGCTACGCCACCCCGGAACGCTTCGTGGCGGCGTTGGAGATCGTCGCCGCCGACCCCAATGTGGACGCCGTACTGGTGGTCCATGCTCCGACGCGTCTGGCGCCTTCCAAGGCGACCGCCGAGGCGCTGATCCGTGAACGCAAGCGCTTTCGGCGTAACTTGTTGACCAGCTGGATGGGCTTCGAACAGGCGATCGGCGCTCGTCACCTGTGTCACGAAGCGGGTGTGCCCACCTATCTGTCGCCGGAGAAGGCGGTGAAGGCCTTCATGCACATGGTCGACTATCAGCGGGTCCAGTCGTTATTGCAGCAGACGCCCCCGAGCCTGCCGTTTTCGACCTCGGCCGAGGTGCGAGAGCGCTGCCACCGGCTGATCGACGAGGTGCTCGCCGATGGTCGCGAGAGCCTGACCCATAGCGAGACCGCCCAGGTGCTCAAGGCCTACGGCCTGCCAGTGGCGGAGAGTCGCTATCCCGACGGTGCCCAGGCCGCCGAGGAGGCCGCCCGGGAGCTGACGGGCCCCTTCGCGATCAAGATCGTGCACGACGGCAACAGTCGGCCATTTCGTTACCGGCGACATCCTCACAAGCTGTCGGCGGGGCTGGTCCAGGATCTGGCCAGACCCGGCGACGTGGCCGAGGCGGTGGATCGCCTCAGCGAGAAGGTCTCCGAGAAATTTCCCGGCTTTCGCGTGCGAGAGTTCTGTCTCCAGCCCATGCAACGGGGCAAGCATTCGATGCAGCTGTGCGCAGGCATCACCCGGGACCCGGTCTTCGGACCACTGATTCTATTCGGCATCGGCGGCTACAAGGTCAATATTCTGGCGGATCGACAGGTCTCTCTGCCGCCCTTGAACATGACGCTGGCCGCGGACATGGTGTCTCGTACCCACGCCGCGCGGCTGATTCGTGAGCACTCGAGTGATCCAGAGCGCGATGAACAAAGGCTGTGCCAACTACTGGTGACCCTGTCGCAGATGGCCACCGACCTGCCTCGGCTGCGTGGTCTCGAGATCAACCCGCTGCTGCTCAATCGAGACGGCATGGTGGCGGTGGACTTCGCCATGGACCTCGGTTCTCCTGCGCGCTTCGCGATCATGCCCTATCCCGAAGAACTGAGGGAGTGGGTCAAGCTCAGAAACGGCTGGGACGTCGAGTTCAGGCCCATTCGGGCTGAAGATGCCCCGCTGATTACCGACTTCCACGGGCAGTTGTCCGAGGAGAGCATCCGCTTTCGCTACTTCCACAACAAGACCGATTTAAGCCAGGGCGATCTGTCGCGCCTGGCCCATATCAACTACGACCGACAGATGGCGTTTATCGCCGAGCGTCTTTGCGAAGACGGCAGCAAGGAGATGCTGGGGGTGGTTCGGGTCTGGAACGATCCCGACAATATCCGAACCGAGTTTTCGATCATCATCCGCGATGACCTTCAGGGGCTCGGTATCGGCAGTCGTCTGATGGAAAAGATGATCCGCTACTGCAAGGGGGTCGGCACCCTGGAGATGGTCGGCAAGATCATGATCGACAATCACCCCATGCGCGCACTGATGAAGCACCTCGGGTTCCGACAAAGCTTCAACATGGAGGAGCAGGTGGTGGACGCAGTGCTGCGCCTCAACGAGCCGGGCAACGATTGGCAGCGCCACCGCCTGGAACGGCCGATGGAGTAGCAGGTCGGTTCGATTCCAGGACCGCCGGCCTGGCCTCCCGCCTGTGCTTGCAAGGCGGGAGCCGGTCGAATGATTCGTTCAGGGTGCCAGCCGCACCACTTCCCAGTGGCCATCGCGGCGGCCGTAGCGAACCCGGTCATGCAGGCGACTGGGCTGTCCTTGCCAGAACTCGATCATTTCGGGGACGACGCGGTAGCCGCCCCAGTGCACCGGGCGCGGGATATCCTGGCCTTCGTAGGCCTTCTCGAAGCGCCGCTGGCGCTGCTCGATCCAGTCGCGATCGGGGATGACCACGCTCTGGGTGGCGATCCAGGCCCCGAGCTGGCTGCCGCGGGGACGGCTTGCAAAATACTCGTCCGACTCCTGCTCGGCGACCTGCTCGGTGCGTCCCTCGATGCGCACCTGGCGCGCCAGCTTGGGCCACCAGAAGGTCAGGGCCGCATGGGGGACGTTGGCCAGTTCGCTACCCTTGTGGCTGTGATAGTTGGTGTAGAAGACCATCCCGTTTTGATCGAACCCCTTGAGCAGCACCACCCGCGCGTGGGGCAGGCCCTGGCTATCCACGGTCGACAGGGTCATGGCATTGGCATCCTGGGGATCGGTATCCAGGGCCAGGGCGAACCACTCATCGAACATGGTGAAGGGATCGTTGGGAACCTGGCCTTCGTCCAGGCTGCCGCCTTCATAGTCACGTCGAATGTCCGCAATATCACGGGTCATCGGTATCTCCGGTGGAATCAGACAAAAAAAGGACGGCCACTAGGGGTACCGTCGTCCAATTGATAAATCATCGCACCTTGTGTCCGAGATGTCGCCCCGCGTCGCCGGGAACACCACCGTCATCGTCGCGAGTCATGATGAATGTCAGCTGCTACAGCTTTAGCAAGTACCGCTTTGGCAAGGCGCCACCACAGGGAGTGGCTATCTTGAGTATATCGTCACTGGCGCCAGGCGTTGTGCCTTTATCAGCGAGGGGGAGCGACCATGCCATCTATCGAGTCAACGTCAGCCGCCGAGCACAGGCCATCAGGGCGTAGCCGGCGTGTCTGGAGCCTAGTCATCCGGCTATTCCACTGGGGGCTGGTGGCCTGCGTTGTACTCTCATTCCTGACCATGAAGGTGGAGACCGACCTGTTCGACTTTCCGCAGAACGTGCACGCCAGGGCTGGGCTGATAGCGCTTGGGCTTGTGCTGTTTCGATGGGGGTGGGCGCTGGTCGGCGATCACCACGCGCGCATCGGCTCCTGGCTGCGCTCTCCCTCGGTAACGCTGGCCTATGCCAGAGACCTGATGAAGCGACGTGCCGATATCTTTGCCGGTCACAATCCGCTGGGGGGCTGGGCGGTGCTGGCGATGCTGACGAGCCTGACGATTCAGGCACTGACGGGGCTCTTTGTCACCGATGACATCTTCTTCGAGGCGCCGCTGCATACCCTGGTGCCAGCAGCAGTCAGCGACATGGCTCTGTGGATTCATCACCTCAACGCGAATGTGCTGCTGGCGCTGATCGTGCTTCACCTGGGGGCTCTGCTAGCCCATCGCTGCCTCGGCGAGCGACTGGTAGGCGCCATGTTCAGCGGCCGCAAGACGCTGCCGCGTGGTGCGCACTGGGCTGAGACGGACACAGAGACCCACCAACAACCAGAGCAACAGTCAGATCAAGAGTCAGATCACCAGCAAGGGCAAAGTGGAAGCAGCGGCAAAGGGGTAGAGCCTGGCCGCTCGGCCCTGATGGTGCGAGCGGCGCTGCTGGCCCTGTTCAGTACGGGGTGTGTGATGTGGCTGTGGGGGCGCTTGTGAAGCGGCGAAGGGTCACTCGGCGCGGAAGTTGTCGTGACACCCCTTGCAGGTATTGCCGACGGTGGCCACCTGCTTGAACAGCGCATCCTGGTCACCACCGTCGGCCATCTCGGCGAGTTTTGCGGTTTCCTCGATCAGGGTGTGGTAGCGCTGGTCGAAGTCTTCGTAGTCATCGGCGATGTCCGCCAGGGCATCGGTCTCGACGCCATGGTCGTCTCCCTGCAGTGAGCCCTTGACGAAACCTTCCCAGGGTAGCGGCGCCACGGCGGCGAGGCGACGCGCCTTCTCGAGAAACAGTTCGGCGTCGAAGTCGCGCTTGCCCTGGGCCATCGCGCCCAGCGGGCCGATCTGCCAGGCCATCACGCCCAGCGCGTCCTGACGGTATTCGATGGCGTCTTCGATCTCGACGCTGGCATCGGGGAGTTCCTCGGCGAGTGCACAGGCGCTGGCCAACGTTAGTCCAAGTCCGGTCACGAGGGCATGCAACGGGGTCACGGTCATTGTCCTTACTCCTTGCCTGGCGACATGGGCCGGGCGTTGTCGAGGATGGCGTCGCGAATGCAACGACATCCTCAAGATAGCAAGGAGAGCGGCTGCCGCCAGAAGGGCATGACGGTCGGCCTGAACAAGAGCTATGAATTGCCCTGGTGCTGTCGCATCTGACGAGAGCGAAAGCGTGCGTAGCCCATGCAGCCGGTAAACAGCACCAGCGCCACCAGTGCCTCTGCCACGCCACGCAGACCGAGTCCCGGCAGGGTGGCGATCATCACCCCCTGGGCGAAGTAGAGCAGACTGACGAAGGCCAGCCAGGCATGGCCCCGTGGACGGCGGGTCAGGATGGATGGCAGAAACAGCACAAGAGGCAGCACAAAGGCGATCATCGGGCCGAAACGATTGCCGTCGGCTTCCACCGCGATACCGCGGTACACCATCATTGCCAGCAGCAGGCCAAAGCCGACCAGCACCAGCTGGCGCGACTGTCGGGTCAGGCGGTCAAGCCCGCGGCGCTGTTCTACCCCCTCAAGCCAGGCTCTCATGAGGCCCCCTTGCGGGCGTCAGCCAGAGCGAGCGTCAGCCGCGCCAGGCGCGCGCCCTGGGCGAAGGCCAGCTCACGCTCGTGTTCATCCAGTGGGCGATCGCTGCGAACGCCTGCCAGGTGGCTGACGCCGTAGGGGGTGCCTCCGCCCTGGGTGCGGGTCAGGGCCGTCTCGCTGTAGGGCAGCCCGGCGTAGACCATGCCATGGTGGAGCAGCGGCATCAGCATCGTCACCAGCGTCGTCTCCTGGCCACCGTGCAGGCTCGAGGTAGAGGTGAAGGCGGTGGCGGGCTTGTCGATCAGCGCTCCTGACAGCCACAGCTCGCTGGTGCCGTCGAGAAAGTGCTTGAGAGGAGCCGCCATGTTGCCGAAGCGTGTGGGGCTGCCGAGCGCCAGGCCACTGGCGTTGCGAAGATCGTCGAGGTCAGCGTAGATAGCGCCTTCGGCGGGGATCTCCGGGTCCACCGCTTCACAGGTCGGCGACACCGGAGCCACGGTACGCAGGCGAGCATCGACGCCGGCGACAGACTCGACACCGGCGGCGATGCGCTCGGCCAGCGCCCGGGTGGCGCCCTGGCGGGAGTAGTAGAGGACCAGAACGTAGGGCAGATCCGACATGCACTTTCCTTATGGCAAGAGCCTATGGGTTGACGAAAGCCCGAGGCAACGGGCGAAGAGGCTGGCTGGCCTCAACTCTCCAGCAGTGACGTGATGGCCTCGGGCGGGCGGCCGATTACCGCTCGCTCGCCGTTGTCGAGAATCGGGCGCTGGAGGATTCGAGGATGGGCCAGGATGGCAGCCACCACCTGGGATTCATCCTCACGGTCGGCGCCCAGACTCTTCCATTCGGTCTCGTTGGCGCGCACCAGGTCGCTGAGCTTGCCGTCCAGCCGGGCGATCAGGCCACGCAATTCCTCACCGTCCAGGGGATCGTCGAGGTAGCGGCGGACCTGGACCTCGGCGCCGGCCTGCTCCAGCAGGGCAAGGGCTTCGCGGGACTTCGAACAGCGAGGATTATGCAATAGCGTGAGTGCGGCCATGACAGCTCCGGTCGAGTGGGAATCGGCAGCTATTGTAGATCGCCGGCGCGACCGGCCACAACGACGCGCCGCCAAGACAGGTCATTGCTCGAGAAGGCGATAGGCCCAGACCTCATCGCCGCGAGCGAGGGTTAGCCTGACGCGTTCATAGCGCACGCCCAGACGCTCGTAGCGGTCCAGTTCGGCCAGGGTCTCGCTATCCACCGCCAGTAGCTGTCCGGCCACCTGGTCGTCACGAGCGACCTCCAGGTCGAGCCCCTCTCGGCGATACCCCGGGAGCAGTGCGGGCGTCGACTCGAGTCTTTCTCCGGTCACCAGCCAGCGCACCCATGGGGAGCGCAGGGTGCCGTAGACAAAGACTGGGTGGGGGCCGTCAGCGGACTGCTCCATGGCGGCCGGAGGTGTATAGCCATAGGGGCTCTGGTAGGTGTACCAGAACCAGCCATAAAGGCCGATGATCAGTGCGCCAACAAGACAGAGCAGGCGGGCAAGCCAGAGCGTCAGGGTGTTCATGGGGACCAGTGACAAATGAGCGGTGTGTGCCGGAAATCGAAAGGTGGCGTGTCTCGCTTGACTAGCCTCTCACCAGGCGGCCGGCTTGTCGAACCGAGGTTTCCCTCTATCGGCGGCGGTCCCGGCCTTGCTAGGATAAAGATTCCCGCCAAGACGAGGAGGTGCCCCATGAGCGAATTTCTCCGCGCCGAGTCTTTTGATGGTGCCCATGATGATGTGGACTTCAAGGCCATGATGGGGGACGTCCAACCACTGCGCCAGGCCAACAATCGTGCCGATGCCGGCCGTCGCCGAGGCGCGCCAACCGAATCACAGATGGCCAGGCGCCGTCATGCCCTGAGTGGAGACGACGGGCTTGACGGTCTCAGTGACGACTTCGTCGACCTGGTGCCTCCCTTCGATCCGCTGGAATATCGCCGCGATGGCATTCAGACCGGGGTGGTCGAGCGCCTGCGGCAGGGCGGGTATCCGGTGCAGGCCAGTCTTCACCTGCTGCGGCGCCCGTTGCATGAATGCCGGGGGAGTCTGCCCCAGTTCATCCGCGACGCCTACGCGGCCGATCTGCGCTCGGTGTTGATCGTCCATGGACGCAGCCGCGAGATCGATGGCGCCGCCAATGTGCTGCGCTCCTGTCTGGCCAAGTGGCTACCCGCCCTCGACGAGGTCCAGGCGTTCGTGTCTGCTCAGGAGGCTGACGGTGGACTCGGCGCCACCTGGGTGATGCTCAGGAAGAGCGAGCGTGCCCGCGCGGCGAACCGTGAACGCCAGCAGAAGCGTCGCGGATAGACCTGGCGAAGCCTGTTGCGGCTTCCCGGCGGCTTTCCTGCATCGATCCTCTTGTTACTTCCTTTCCACCCGGCGCCATCCTGCAGATGGCGCCGTATCGCTTGCGTGGCCTCGCCAAGGACGCCATCGAGACAATCGGCATCAAGTTGGAACAGTCTGCACTGGCTGCCGCGACTAGGGTTCCTATAGCGCGATAGTGGCAAGCAATGCGCTGGCAGGGTCACGGCAAGGTG
Source organism: Halomonas sp. H10-59 (assembly GCF_040070555.1). Taxonomy (NCBI): domain Bacteria; kingdom Pseudomonadati; phylum Pseudomonadota; class Gammaproteobacteria; order Oceanospirillales; family Halomonadaceae; genus Halomonas; species Halomonas sp. H10-59. Next base: position 2,334,697 of record NZ_CP098828.1, on the reverse strand, counting down.
GGGAGCGACTTGATGAGTCATCCACTGCCGGTGCAGTGGCCTTACGACGTCATTCAGTTGGCAGGGGGCTACATGATCATCGCGGAACTTCACGACCACTGGCAGTGGTTCAAGCATCACTCGATACCTACCTTGGGGCACCGCTACTGGCACTGCGATGAGCTGATGCCATTGCTGCGCCGGCTGGACCGGGCGAACCGGCGGATTCAGGACTTCGGCCCGGTATTCACCGACCATGACCAGCAAAAGCTGGATCATCTGCGTGATCGCGCCATGGCACTAGTCGAGCAGGCGAGTGAAACGGCGACAAGGTGTCAGCAGCGGCTGGCGCTGGGCGACCAGGGGAGCTCTCGACCGCTTGACGAGCAAGAGCGGGCCTTGCTGCTGTCTTTCTACACGCTTCACGTCATCGAGCCTCTGGAGGATGCCCGGGCCCATCTGCTCAAAGAGCTTGGCTAGTCGACCTCTGGCATCGGGGGCGGAGACGACAGACAAGGACGTTGATGTCGCCAGACATCAGGGCAGCAACTGACGCTCGCACCACTCTCGGTGCCAGTCCTGGGGGCTGGCACCGTATTGACGCTTGAAGGCACGGGTGAAGCTGGCGGCGTTCAGGTAGCCGCAGTGGTACGAAAGCTGATCGATGCTGGGCGGATGGCGGGTCTTGAGTCTGGCCCTTGCCTGTTCCAGCCGGGTGCGCCTGAGCGTCTCGGCCACGCTCTCTGGGTGGTCGCTAAAGGCGCGGTAGAGCCCGGCACGGGAGCAGCCCAAGGCGTGAGCGATGCTGTCGACGTTCAACCGAGGCTCACCGGCGTGCAGTTCGATATAACGACAGGCGGCATTCATCAGGCTTTCGCGCTGGGTCGCCTCCCACTCGAGCGACAGCGGCCCTTTCAACTGCGCCAGCGCTACCAGGCTCATGTCGCGAGCGGTATCCAGTGCGCAGGCCAAGTCCTCGCCGGCGAGGGCCTCTTGCTCCTTGATGACGCCAAGCAGATGGGTCGTGAGCAACCGGGTCATGGCGTTGTCGGGAAGGCTGAAGGGGCTCGACTCGGCCCGCGTCAGCGCATCAGGCGCACTGGCCTTGACCTGGGGCCGGGGAATCATCAGGTACAGCATCGAGTGCTGCATGGCGAGGCTGGACAGGGGCTGGAGGCTATCCAGTACCACCAGACCACTCTGGCTGGTGACACGATGTCGCTGGCCGTCGGCTTGCTGTAGGCGTGCTTCCCCCGCGAGCGTCAGGCTGACCAGCACAAAGTCGCTGTTGTCCTGGGCAAAGTGAGCAGCGGTGTCGTCGTTGGTACACCAGCCAAGGACGGCACCACCAGCGCTTGAAGCACTGATCACGCAGGCTCGATAGTCGTCAGCGCGCCGGCCTTGGGGAAGCTCGAGCTGTATGTCGGAATGCAGGCTGCGCCAATAGTCGAAGCGCAACTCGGGTGCTACCGACATTGTCGAATAGCGCTGAAAGGCCGCCAGGGGGGATGGCGCTTCGCTGGACATAAGGAGCCTGAACAAGTTCTGGGGTGCGTGATCATCATCTGTTGCGCGTTCGAGCAGCGGCGCTTGTTCAGCATAGATCACTACGCCAACTGGTTCGGCGGCCAGTGGCGAGCTACCTCCAATGCCTGAGAAAAAGATGAGATTGGCTCGTCTTTCAGGATCGCTGGCTTACATATTGTGCATGGATGGGCATGGGCTGACATGAAACGCGGCGCATCGATATCCCATCTGCTGGTGCCCCTTCCACCAAACACGACAATGCCGCGATTCCTGCTGGCGCCAGCCTGTCACCACTGGGGCGACGGCGCCGGAGATCGCGGCATTGTTGATGGTGATGCTTCCTGCTTGCCTGGCAGGAGGTCGGTCGAACCAGGCAAGCCGTCCAACCCGGATAGGGTCAGGCGACGGCGGTTTCGCGCTGGCGTTCACGCGCCTCGCGCTGACGGCGCAGGAACATCGGCTCCGGGTTGTCGACGGACACCTGGTAGTGGCGCGAGAACACCGTGAGCGAGGCCAGGGCGTCTTCCACGACCTGGTCTTCGCGCAGCGAAAAGGCGTCGAAGCCACAGCGTGCCATATAGGACAACTGGTCGATCAGCACGTCGCCCACGGCACGGATCTCGCCCTTGAAACCGTGACGCTCCCTGAGTACCCGGGCCAGCGAATAGCCGCGGCCGTCGGTAAACTTGGGAAAGTCGATGGCGATCAGCGGCGCGTCTCTGAGTGCGGCGACGGTGTCCTCATCGAGCTGGGTGTCGCTGGGTAGCCAGGGCGCCAGGTCGTCGCGACGCTCTGCGGCCAGCCAGACGTCCAGGCGGACGATGGTCATGGGCTTGACGGGGGTTGCACCCTCGTCATCGACGTCAGACTGGAGCACCCAGGCGTCTTCCACCAGGCGGCGTTCCTTGATCAGCGGGCGTTGCGGCGTCTGCTCAGGCATAAACGTGCTCCTTGAAGGGTTTCAGACCGATGCGGCGATAGGTGTCGATGAAGGTTTCGTCGGCTTCGCGGGCGCCAACATACACCTGCAGCACCTTGTCGATGACCTCCGGCACATCTTCGCGGAAGAAGGAGGGGCCGAGGATCTTGCCCAGCGAGGATTCGTTGCCCTGACTGCCGCCGAGGGAGATCTGGTAATACTCCTCGCCTTTCTTGTCCACGCCGAGAATGCCGATGTGGCCGACGTGGTGATGACCGCAGGCGTTCATGCAGCCGGAAATGTTGAGATCCAGCGGGCCAAGGTCGTAGAGGAAGTCGAGGCTGTCGAAGCGCTCCTGGATCGCCTGGGCCACCGGAATGGACTTGGCGTTGGCCAGGGCGCAGTAGTCGCCGCCGGGGCAGCAGATCAGGTCCGCCAGGGTGCCCACGGTGGGGTTGGCCAGGCGCAGCTCCTCGAGCTTGTGCCACAGTTCCTCGATACGGTCGACGGCCACGTCGGACAGCACCAGATTCTGCTCGTGGGTCACCCGCAGCTCGCCGAAGCTGTATTCATCGGCCAGGTCGGCGATCTGGGCCATCTGCTCGGAGGTGACGTCACCCGGCGAGTGACCACTGCGCTTGAGTGACAGGGTGACGGCCTTGTAGCCCGGCACCTTGTGGTCGGTGACGTTGTTGGTGACGAAGCGGGCGAAGGCCCGGTTGTCCCGACGCAACGCCTCGAAGGCCTCGATGGCGGCGTCATCCACCTTGCGACGGGGCGGATCGACGAAGTGCGCCGCCATGTCGTCGATGGCCTGCTGATTGAGGGTCTGGGCGCCGTCCTTGAGGTGGGCCCATTCTTCCTCGACGCGCCGCCGCATCTCGTCGATGCCGAGTGCCTTGGTCAGGATCTTGATGCGCGCCTTGAACTTGTTGTCGCGGCGACCGAACTGGTTGTAGACCCGCAACACTGCCTCGAGGTAGGTCAGCAGGTGCTGCCAGGGCAGGTCCTCGCAGATGGTCTCGCCGATCATCGGAGTACGGCCGAGACCACCACCGACCAGCACCTTCACGCGGACGTCGCCGGCGTCGTTGCGCCACAGACGCAGACCGATGTCGTGGACCTGAATGGCGGCACGATCCTCGGCGGCGCCGGTCACGGCGATCTTGAACTTGCGCGGCAGGTAGTAGAACTCCGGGTGGAAGGTCGACCACTGACGAATCAGCTCACACCAGGGACGCGGATCCACTTCTTCATCGGCGGCGATGCCGGCGAACTGGTCGGTGGTGGTGTTGCGGATATCGTTGCCGCTGGTCTGGATCGAGTGCATCTGCACGCTGGCGAGCTGTGCCAGCATTTCGGGCACGTCCTCGAGCTTCGGCCAGTTCAGCTGAAGATTGGTACGGGTGGTGAAGTGGCCGTAGCCGCGGTCATAGCGGGCGGCCAGCTCACCGAGCTTGCGCAGCTGGTAGGAGGCCAGCATGCCATAGGGGATGGCGATGCGAAGCATGGGCGCGTAACGCTGTACGTACAGACCGTTCTGCACCCGGATCGGGAGGAATTCTTCCTCGCTGATCTTGCCTTCGAGGTAGCGACGCATCTGGTCGCGGAACTGTGCGACGCGTTCGTCGACCAGGGTCTGATCATGGTTGTCGTAGCGATACATTCAGCGCTTTCCTGCAGCCAGGGAATGACGGGACGTTGCGGGTTACTCTACCTGCACGCCATTATGCTATAAAAGAATAAATAGTCATAGTTTGGGTGCAAAAGGTAATTAAAAGGTGTTGATAGGCGTCGTGCGGGGCGCTACACCTTCAGACTCTGCCAGCGGCGGCGTTGCCAGATCACCGCAAAGCACAGTGAGTTGAGCGCGCGGTAGCCTAGCTGACACCACCAGATGCCGGCCAGGCCGAAGCCTTCATGCACGCCGAACCACCAGGCCAGCGGCAGGAAGACCAGCCACTGACCGGTCAAGGTCAGCTGCATCACCGTACGGTTGGCGCCGGCGCCGAGCAATGCCTGGGTGAACACCAGGGCGGCGGCGTCGAGCACGATCATCAGCGCGGTCAGGCGCAGCGGATCGACGCCCAGGGCGATCAGTTCGGGGTCATGTAGAAACAGGCCCAGCACGGCTTCCGGCATCAACGCCATGGGCAGGGACAGGGCAGCGAGCAGCAACCAGGCCATGTGCACCACCTCCCAGCCCCAGCGGTGGGCCCTTTCCGGCGACTCGCGCCCCAGCGCCTCGCCGACCAGGCTCATCGCCGCCATGCCCAGGCCCACGCCGGGCAGAATCAGCAACAGCGATAAGTTGACCAGCACATGGCCCACCGCCACGCTGGCGGTGTCGACCTGACCGAGGATCCAGAACAGCACGGCGTAGCCGGCGGCGAACCAGAGCTGCTGAAAGGAGTGCGGCGTGGCCAGCTTCAGGGTGGTGGCCATGGTGCTGCCGCCGAGTCGCCAAGGCGAATGACACGGCCTGTGACGAGGGCCGCGATGGCCAGGCGTATGGCTCAACCAGGCCCAGATGGCGACACCGGCAAACAGCGACAGGCTGCTGCCGAGCCCGGCACCGCTGACGCCCATGGCGGGCAGGCCCCAGTAGCCGAAGATCAGGCCGATGCTGGCCAGCAGGTTGACCAGATGCATTACCAGCATGATCCGCAGGTACAGGCCGGTCTGCTGGATGCCGTTCCAGTAGCCTCGGTAGCAGAAGATCATCGCCACCGGCAGCAGCGCGATCAGACGCCAGCGAAAGTAGTCCACCGCCATCGACGTCACCCGCGGATCGTCGTTGAGCCAGGCCATGATCGGACCGGCCTGCCACAGACACAGAACCATCAACGGCAGGCCGATCATGACGGCCAGGGTAAGTCCCGCCGCCAGCGGCTCCCCGCGTGGATCGTGGCGCAGCTCAACGCCAAGGTCGGCGGCCGCCGAGGCAACGGGCGTCTGATGGCGTTCGCCATGGCGCCGCGCTACCTGGGCCTGAACCCCCGACGACAGCCCGAACAGGCAGGCGGTGACCATGAACATGGCGTAGCCGCCGATGCCGGCGGCGGCCAGCTCGGTCTCGCCGAGCCGGCCCACCAGGGCGGCATCGACCAGGTTCATCAGGCTCTGGCTCAACATGCCGGCCATGATCGGCAGCGCCAGGCGCAGGATCAGACGCCAGCGCGTCAGGTCGGGCAGCAGGGCCTGTTGTTGCAGGGAACGCATCAGGCGTCGTAGGACAGTACCGGCGACAGCCAGCGTTCCATGACGTCCAGCTCCATGCCCTTGCGACTGGCCAGGGCCTCGACCTGATCCCGGGTAATCTTGCCGGTGGCAAAGTACTTCGACTGCGGGTGGGAGAAGTACCAGCCGGACACCGCCGCCGCCGGCCACATGGCAAAGCTCTCGGTCAGTTCGAGTCCGGTGCTGGCCTCGGCGTCGAGCATGCGGAACAGCGTCGCCTTCTCGGTGTGGTCAGGGCAGGCGGGGTAGCCGGGGGCAGGGCGGATGCCCTGGTACTTCTCGGCAATCAACGCCTCGTTGTCGAGCTGTTCCTCGGGTACGTAGGCCCAGAACTCCTTGCGCACCCGCTCATGGATCAGTTCGGCGAAGGCCTCGGCCAGGCGATCGGCCAGCGCCTGCACCATGATGGCGTTGTAGTCGTCGCCCTTGGCCTTGTAGGCCGCAGACAGCCCCTCGACGCCGTGACCGGCGGTGACCGCGAAGCCACCGATCCAGTCCGGCTTGCCGCTGTCCTTCGGGGCAATGAAGTCGGCCAGGCTGTAGCAGACTCCCTCTCGGTTCTTGGTGGTCTGCTGGCGAATATGGTGCAGACGCTCGATCACCTCGCCGCGGGTCTCGTCTGAATAGACTTCGATGACGTCATCATCGACGCTGTTGGCGGGCCACAGGCCGATGACCCCGCGCGCCTGGATCAGGCGTTCGTCGATCAACTTGCGCAGCATCACCTGGGCCTCGTCGAACAGTTGGCGTGCGGCTTCGCCGACCACCTTGTCGTCGAGGATCTTCGGATACTTGCCGACCAGCTCCCAGCTCATGAAGAAGGGCGTCCAGTCGATACGATCGACCAGTTCGTTGAGGTCGTAGTCCTCGAACACCTTGAGACCGGTAAAGGTCGGCGCCGGCGGGGTATAGCCCTGCCAGTCCAGCGCCGGCTTGCGCGCCCGGGCATCGGCGTAGGACAGGTCAGCGGCCTTGGGGCGGCGCTTGGCGTTGCGCTCGCGGACCTTGACGTACTCTTCCCGGATCTCGTTGACGTAGGCCTCTTTCAGCCCCGGTGACAGCAGCTTGCCGGCCACGCCCACGGCACGTGAGGCGTCGGTCACATAGATCACCGGCTGCTCGTACTGGGGTTCGATCTTGACCGCGGTGTGCGCCTTGGAGGTGGTGGCGCCGCCGATCAGCAGCGGCAGCTCGAAGCCCTGGCGCTGCATCTCCTTGGCCACGTGGACCATCTCGTCAAGCGAGGGGGTGATCAGTCCCGACAGGCCGATGATGTCGGCGTTCTCTTCCCGGGCGGTCTTGAGGATCTTGTCGGCGGGCACCATCACGCCGAGGTCGATCACCTCGTAGTTGTTGCACTGGAGCACCACGCCGACGATGTTCTTGCCGATGTCGTGGACGTCTCCCTTGACCGTGGCCATGACGATCTTGCCCTTGGCCTGGGTGTCTTCGCTCTTTTCCGCCTCGATGTAGGGGATCAGGTAGGCCACCGCCTGCTTCATCACCCGCGCCGACTTGACCACCTGGGGCAGGAACATCTTGCCGGCACCGAACAGGTCGCCGACCACGTTCATGCCATCCATCAGCGGCCCCTCGATCACCTCGATGGGGCGGGTCGCGCGCTGGCGGGCCAGTTCGGTGTCATCCTCGATGTAGGCGGTGATGCCCTTGACCAGAGCATGCTCGATGCGCTTCTCGACCTCCCAGCTACGCCACTCGAGGTCCTCCTTCTTCTCACCGCCGGAGCCGTCGCCCTTGTACTTGTCGGCGATATCGAGCAGCCGCTCGGTGCTGTCATCACGGCGATTGAGCACCACATCCTCGACGGCTTCGCGCAGCTCTTCCGGGAGGTCGTCATAGACCGCCAGCTGGCCGGCGTTGACGATGCCCATGGTGAGCCCTGCGCGAATCGCGTGGTAGAGAAATACCGAGTGGATCGCCTCGCGCACTGGATTGTTGCCGCGAAACGAGAAGGACACGTTGGAGACGCCACCCGACACCATGGCGTGGGGCAGGTGTTCGCGAATCCAGCGGGTGGCCTCGATGAAGTCCACCGCGTAGTTGTTGTGCTCGTCGATGCCGGTGGCGATGGCAAAGATGTTGGGGTCGAAGATGATGTCTTCGGCGGGGAAGCCGATATCGTCCACCAGCACCCGGTAGGCGCGCTGGCAGATTTCGGTCTTGCGCGCGAAGGTGTCCGCCTGGCCGGACTCGTCGAACGCCATCACCACCACGGCAGCGCCATGACGGCGGCACTCGGTGGCCTGGTGGCGGAAGGCCTCTTCGCCTTCCTTGAGCGAGATCGAGTTGACCACCGCCTTGCCCTGGATGCACTTGAGGCCGGCCTCGATGATCTCCCACTTGGAGGAGTCGACCATGATCGGCACCCGAGCGATGTCCGGCTCACCGGCGATCAGATTGAGAAAGCGCACCATGGCTTCCTGGGACTCGAGCATCCCCTCGTCCATGTTGATGTCGATCACCTGGGCGCCGTTCTCGACCTGCTCGAGCGCCACCTCCAGGGCGGTGGTGTAGTCCTCTTCCTTGATCAGTCGCTTGAAGCGAGCAGAGCCTGTGACGTTGGTACGCTCACCGACGTTGACGAACAGCGAATCGTGCTCGATGTTGAACGGCTCAAGGCCGGACAGACGGCAGGCTCTGCTGCGGTCCGGAATCTGGCGCGGGGGCAGATCCTTGATCGCGCGGTGGATGGCGGCGATATGCTCGGGTGTGGAGCCACAGCAGCCACCGATGATGTTGACCAGGCCACTGCGCGCGAATTCGGCGACGATCTCGGCCATCTCCTCGGGGGTCTGGTCGTACTCGCCGAACTCGTTGGGCAGGCCCGCGTTGGGGTGAGCCGAGACGAAGGTGTCGGCCTTGGTCGACAGCTCCTCGACGTAGGGGCGCAGCTCCTCTGCGCCGAGGGCACAGTTGAGGCCCACGGTCAGCGGCTGGGCGTGGCGCACCGAATTCCAGAAGGCCTCGGTGGTCTGGCCCGACAGGGTGCGCCCGGAGGCGTCGGTAATGGTGCCCGAGATCATTACCGGCAGGCGCTCGCCGGTCTCGTCGAAGATCTCTTCGAGGGCGTAGATCGCCGCCTTGGCGTTCAGGGTGTCGAAGATGGTCTCGATCATGATCAGATCGGAGCCGCCTTCGATCAGTGCCAGGGCTGCCTCGCGGTAGTTGTCACGCAGGGCATCGAAGGTCACGTTGCGCTTGGCCGGGTCATTGACGTCCGGCGACAGCGAGGCGGTGCGCGAGGTAGGGCCAAGCACCCCGGCCACGTAGCGGGGCACCCCGGTCTCTTCGCCGACGTCGTCGCACACCTGGCGGGCCAGCCGAGCGGCTTCGCGATTGAGCTCCGGGACCAGCTCCTCCATGCCGTAGTCCGACTGGGACAGGCGGGTCGAGTTGAAGGTATTGGTCTCGAGGATGTCGGCACCGGCCAGCAGATAGTCGCGATGGATGCGCGCCACCAGGTCCGGGCAGGTCAGGGCCAGCAGATCGTTGTTGCCCTTGAGGTCCGACGGCCAGTCCTTGAAGCGCTCGCCGCGGAAGTCTTCCTCGCTCAAGGCCGCATTCTGCAACATCGTGCCCATGCCGCCATCCAGCATCAGAATGCGGTCTTTCAGGCTATCGATGAGGCGGGCTGTCTGAGGGGTCGGTGCTGCTACGGCCATGGGCGGGTGTGTCTCCAGCTAGACGCTTGTCAGGTCGACGAACGATAAAATTTTTATGGGCCAGCGCTTGTGTCCACGCGGCAGGACCCCCATGTGCATGCCGGAATACACGGCGATGTCTCGGGAGTCGGTCGAAGGGGCCATATGGTACCAAAGCACCGGGCCTGGCGGCAGGGGCAGCGTACCTGCGCAGGCGGAAACCAAAATCCGAGTAAAATACTCGGGATTGAGTCTGACGCAGGTGTCGCTTACCATGGTCCTGACCAAACCCGCGGGGCCACAGCGCCCGCTGTCAGGCGGGGCGAACTAGCGAGAGACCCATGAGCGAGAATATCCAGATCACCGACAGCGCACAGGACTACCTGGCGGAGCTGCTCGAGAAGCAGAACGTCGAAGGTATCGCGGTGCGGATCTTCATCACCCAGCCGGGCACGCCCTACGCCGAGACCTGCCTGGCGTACTGCCGGCCGGGCGAGGAAGAGCCCAGCGACGAGCGCCTGGAGCTTTCCAAGATCGCCGTCTATCTCGACGCCAACAGCATTCCGTTCCTGGAAGAGGCGGTGGTCGACTTCAACGCCGACCGCATGGGCGGCCAGCTGACCATCAAGGCGCCCAACGCCAAGATGCCCAAGGTCAACGCCGACAGCCCGCTCGAGGATCGCATCAACTACATCCTCTACAGCGAGATCAACCCGGGCCTGGCGGCCCACGGTGGCGAGATCAAGCTGATGCAGCTGACCGACGACCAGGTGGCGGTGCTGGCCTTCGGCGGCGGCTGTCAGGGCTGCGCCGCGGTGGACCTGACCCTCAAGGAAGGCGTCGAGAAGACGCTGATGGAGCGCATCCCGGAACTCGCCGGCATCCGCGACGTCACCGACCACACCGACACCACCAACGCCTACTACCGTTGACGTTCAACCGGACGACTGGCGCACTGAGGTTCCGCCCTCAGGATCAAAGGTGAATCAACAACGCCGCTCAAGAGAGCGGCGTTGTTGTGTTTGGGCAAACCAGTAAGGGTAGGGTGCGCGCGAGACTGGTTGGGGAGCGACAGGTGCGCCCGTCGACGCCGGTGTCCGCGATCAGCCATCCACCGACGTCATAGCGGAACTGCCGGCGGTCGCTGTTCTGGTTGGTTAGCGCCGAGAGCCGCAGCAGGCAGTCGTAGTGGTAGCTCGAATATAAATAATAAGAGCTGGACCATGGGGGCACGGCGTTCGATGGGCTGGTCCTTGCATGCGCGGCAGGGTGTCATCGCCCGCGGCGGGTGCATGGGTGTAGTGACAGGCCTCGATCAGCCAGTGTTCGGGGTCGTACTGCTAGTGCCAGGTCTCACCACTGGGGGCGATGCGTCGGGTCAGGTTGCTGCTGGCGTCATAGTGGTTGTGGGTGCCGGCGTAGCGCTTGAGCAGGTTACCCATGGCCGGCGACAGGCTAGCCGGTGCGCCAGGATGATATCGGGTGCGATGATAGCGGGTGCGTTGGCCGGTGGAGACATCATGATGTCACAGATGCTCTCTGTGATACAATTCACATCCAACTTCGCAGATCCCTAACTTTCTGGCAACTCGGATAGTAGGTCACAGAATTCCTGCTCGCTTAACTCAAACTCTTCGCCCATATCCATTGCCATCAATGTGAGAAGTATGTTCTCTGTTTTTGAGGATATATAAATATCACTTTGTTGGTGTATGATAAATGCAGCTCTAGATATAGCATGTGCATCGTATTTTCCAGGGCATACTTTTTTGAGCTCCTTCGCAATGTGGGAATCACTCATTTCTGCTCCAGTTCTTAAGTTCGTAGCCGGTCGGGGGGGGGAGTGTTGGGAGCTTTGGGAGTCTAACGTCTTCCCATTAATGCTCTTCGGGTGTACCCGAATTACTGATCCAGACTGATCAAGACCTTCCATCCATTGCCTCACCGAACCAGAATTTTGATTATACTCTGTTACAAAAAATGCCCCTTAGTCGGACCCTCTGTACGCGCAGGAACTTCTTGAGTGTAGTAGCGTACTCTTCCATCAGGGAGAGTGCGAGTTGTAGCGGCATTTTGCTGTGCTTTTTGTAGTCCTGATAGCTTAGCTCTTAAAGCTGCCTGAGCATTCACATTTGCACAATACCCACTCAACCCCAGCGGATACACCCATCCTGTCGGATTCGGAGCGTACATGTAAAATCATAAATCTATGTACTCTAAGCTGGCCCATTTTATATTTGGCATGGGAAATGGCTTTCCCTTTGTTTGGTATAGAATCAAGCTATCTCCAGCTTTCTTCCACCTCCCACCTAAAATTTTGGATATTTCTTGGGGTGTGTTTTTCGATATAATTGGACTGCCGATTTCTATCGAGAATTCATAATATTCTGGAATCTTCCAATACCTTTTTAGTCGACACAACTCTATTTCTTCATACGCCTCTAGTTTCTGGAGTAGAATATCACCTGCTGCACGCGCTTGCTCCACATCTGCAGCCTCAGTAAAAACATGAAGATTGACTATTCCTTTCAAAACTGGATCACCTGTGAGTAATTTTTCCATCAAGCGAAACATTAGCGTGTGTTCCGTCTCTTGTCGTCCATCCTATCTGCTCGCGACCAGTTCTTGATAACTGGACATCCCATTCAAAGGGCTCTCCGGCTGTTCGAGAAGGGCCTTTAGTCCACTCGTTCCCAAATCGATCAAGATAGCCTCGGTTGGGGCCCCTTGGAATTGGAGTTGAACCATCCCAACTCTCTGGAGGTACATATCGAATTCTTCCTGAGGTTGGCAACTGAGCATCTTTGATCCTAGCCGTTTTTGTCCTCGGTCTACTGCCGCGAGATTCCTCACAACACCGACTCAGCCCCAGCGGATCCACCCATCCTGTCGGATTGGGGGCATACATGTACAGATTTTCGCCGCCGGCCAAGCCGATGGGGTCCTGGGTGGTGAAGCGTCCCGTCTCTGGATCATAGTACCGATGGCGGTTGTAGTGCAGCCCGGTTTCTTCATCCAGGTACTGGCCCTGGAAGCGCAGGGGGTTGTCGGTGGTGCTGGGGTTGCCGTGGCCGTCACTGGCCTTGGTGAGCTTGCCCCAGGCGCGGTAGTGGCCGACCCAGGCGAGCTTACCGTCGCATTCTGCCAGCTCCATCGGGGTGCCGAGGTGGTCGGTGTGGATGCTGTAGAGCGTCGGCTCGGTTGGCTGGTATTCGGTGTAGAGCACCGCGCCGGTGGCGCTGCGGGTGTGGACGGCCTCGAAGCGGTTTTCGAGCTTGGCGGCGGGCACGAAGCTGTCGGGTTCGAACAGGTAGATCACCCGCCGCTCGGGGGTGAGGCCGGGATACTCGAGCCGATGGCAGCGCTGGGCGATCGGTAGCGAGTGAGGCCGTTCGGGGTTCTCGCGGGCCAGCTCCAGGCGTTCGGGGCGAAACAGCGGCGGCAGGCCACCGACAAAGTGCTCTTCGCTTTGCAGCAGGTCGCCGTCCCAGTTGAACACCGTCAGCTCACTGGGCTGGCCCTGGCGGTTCACCTCTTTCCATACCCGTCGGCCGAGGCCGTCGTAGGCGTAGCGGGCACGCATGCGCGGCAGGGTGTCATCGCCCGCGGCGGGGGCATGGGGGTAGTGGCAGGCCTCGATCAGCCGGTGTTCGGGGTCGTACTGGTAGTGCCAGGTCTCGCCGCTGGCGGCGATGCGTCGGGTCTGGTTGCCGCTGGCGTCGTAGTGGTAGTGGGTGCCGGCGTAGCGCTTGAGCAGGTTGCCCATGGCCGGCGACAGGCTGGCCGGTGCGCCTGGGTAATCGAGGCGAATGCGCTCCTCGGATCCGTGGTCGAGATGATCGCGGGGGCGCCCGCGTCGCCAGCGGGTGGCGTCGGAGGTTGTACCTTCGTTTCCTTTTTCGCCTCTTGTTTGTGGTGGCACGGGATCGACCAGATTGCCGGCCGGGTCGAAGGCGAACACTTCCTCGAGGCCGGGGGCGCTTGCCTGGCGCAGCCGGCCCAACGGGTCGTAGCCGTAGCGGGTGGTGCCACGCAGGTTGTCGTCCACCTGGCTGAGCAGGCCGTTGGCGCTGTAGTGCCACTGGCGCCTGACGGTGGGGTGTCGGGGGCGGTCCTCGACGGATGCTTCGAGGGTGCGGATGTGCTGCTCTATCAGGCGTCCCAGCGGGTCGAAGCGTGATTCGACCTCGCGGCTGCCCTGGTGACGGCGCACCTCGCGATGCAGGTCGTCGCGCTCGAAGGCCATCAGCTCGCGCTGGTCCAGGGTCATGGCGTGGACATGGCCGGAGCCATAGCGCAGCCAGGCCAGGGTCTGGCCGTCGGGCAGGGTGGTGGTCTCGCGGTTGCCCAGGGCGTCGTGGGTGTGGCGGGTGACGCTGGAATAGTCACCGCCGTTGGGCAGCTGATGACGCTGCTCCTCGGCGATCAGGTTGTCGGCGGTGTCGAAGTGAAAGCGCGTCTCGCTGTGGTGGCTGGCCGCACGGGTCAGACGTCCCAGCGGGTCGTAGCCGTAGCGGGTGGTCAGCGCGGGCTGGCCCGGTCGCTGGCTCTCGCGCTCCAGCACCCGGCCCATGGCGTCGCGGGTGAAGGTGGTGACCAGGTCGCCTTCTCGGCGCTCGATCAGGGCGCCGCCATCGTCGTAGCGGTAGTGGCGGGTGCGCCCGTCGAAGCCGGTGTCCTCGATCAGTCGTCCACCGCCGTCGTAGCGGAACTGCCAGCGGTCGCCGTTCTGATTGGTCAGCGCCGACAGCCGCAGCAGACGGTCGTAGTGGTAGGCGAAACGCTGGCCCATGGGGTCGCGGCGCTCGATGGGCTGGCCCTTGCCGTTATAGCGATAGCGGGTGCGCTGCCCGGTGGGATCGAGATACTGGGTCAGCCGGCCTTCGCCGTCGTGGGAGAAGTGCTCGATGGCGCCGTCGGGGTGCTCGACGCTCAACAGCAGGCCGGTGGCGTCACGGGTGTAATGGGTGCGATGCCCGGCGGCGTCACGGCGCTCGATCAGCCAGCCGCGGTGGTCGTAGCGAAACTGGGTGGTCTTGCGTGAGCAGTCGCTGGCACTGGTCAGCCGGCCCTGGTCGTTCCAGCGATACTGGTAGGTATTACCGGCGGCGTCGGTCATCGCCGTGGGCAGCCCGCGCGCGTCGTGGCGAAAGGTGGTGACACGCCCGCTCGGGGCGATTTCTTGAAGCGGCAGGCCGCGTTCATCGAAGCGCAGCGAGCGTTCGCGCCCGTCAGGCTCGGTGACGCGCACCGGCAGGCCCTTGTCGTCGTAGTCGATGCGGGTGCTCAGGCCCTGGGGATCGACCGTCTCGATCAGCCGGCCCTGGTCGTCATAGCGATAGTGGGTGGTGCGTCCCTCGCCGTCGATATGGCGGATCAGCCGGCCGTGCTCGTCCCAGCGCCAGTGCTCGCTGCCCAGCGCCGGGTGGAAGGGATGGGTGATCGACTCGATCTGGTTGTGATAGTTGTAGCGGTAGAAGGTCACCACGCCGTCTGCGTCGGTGACGCGGGTGTACCACAGGCCGCGATGGTACTCGAAGCGAGTGTCCTCGCTGCCGTCTTCCAGGCGGTTGCGTACGCAGCGCGCGTCGTGAGCGGCGGGCAGGGCGCCCTGGGCCTTGCCCGGCCAGTCCCACTCGAGCTCCACCGCCAGGCCACTGCGGTGGGTGTAGCGGGTGACCAGATGGTGCTGGTACTGGTACTCGCGGGTGTAGCCGCGCATATCACGACTTTCGATCAGATCACCGTCGGCGCTGTGCAGGTAGCGGACCAGCACCTCGGGCTCGTGCGCCTCGGCGGCTTTGTCGTTGGGTTTGGTGCCGTCCTTGCCGACGTCTGCACCGGGATAGTGGCGCACCACCTTGGTCAGCAGCCCCGCGCTGCTGTAGTGAAAGCGCAGCAGCAGGGCGGCGCCGTCGGTCAGCCGGTCCAGTCGGCCCTGGCGATAGCTCAGGTGCAGGGCGCGGCCGTCGCGCTCGCGCTGCTCGACCAGGCGGAAGTGGACGCGCTCGCCCCGCCCGGACTTGCCGATGCGGCGGTAGAGCTCCTGACTGCCGTCGAGGTAGTGAAGCCGGTAGTGCTCGCTGTCGGGGTGTTCCAGGGTGACGCTTTCACGCGGCAGGAAGCGGCTTCCGCCGACCTCGAGGGGGGCGATGGGCAGGGCGCGGTTCAGGCTGTCGATAAAGGTCAACTGCTCGCCCAGGGCCTCGAAGCGGGTATGGAACGGGCTGCTCCAGCGGGCGCCCAGCTCGCTGTCATCGAGTTCGTCGATGCTGGAGCGGTAGTAGAGGGTCCATTCGACGTCGATCAGCCCCGGTACGCTGAAGTCGGTGTGCCACAGGTTCTCGTCACCCATCACATAGTCCACGGGGTTGGGACTGGTGGGGGTGGGGCGATGCAGCGAGCACACGCAGCCGGCCGGAGTGGCGCTTGGCTCGGCTTCGTGGCGGGTGGTCTGGCGATTGTCTGCCGACAGGTAGTGGACCGTACGTTGCCCGGTGACGGCGGTGCCCTGGTGATTGACGTCCCCACGTTGCGACGACCGGCGGCGAGTCGCCTGGGCCAGGTCGCGTATCATCGGCAACAGGCGCTCGAACCCGGCGTTGACCATGGACCTGGCCATCCCGCCGAGCTGGCCGAGGAAGGCGATGAGGCGCTGACGGTCGTCACCAAAGGCCTCGAGCAGGCGGTCAAAGGCAATGAATACGACACGCTTGCCTTTCTCGAGAAGGTTCCACCACTCGGGGTTATCGTCGATCAGTTTGAGCTGTGTGGCGGCATCGACCGGGTTGTTGATGAACTCGGCGAGTTTGCCGACGATGGTGTCAATTTCGCGCAACAGCTTCGGTTTCTGTTCCTCGAGCTTGGATTCGAGTTCTGCCAGAAAATCCATCGCCGCACCGCTGGCCTGGTTGACCAGAATCTGAGCGACGATGTCGACGCCTTCACCGCGGGCAAACGCCTGTATGCCTTCGCGGATCCCCGCACGTGCAGGGCGGGAGGCGTTGCCGAAGGCGGGCACCAGACCGATGGCGTCGATCACCAGCACCGCCCAGAGCCAGACGTTCTGGTAGTTCGGCGTGCCGTCTGCGTCGTTGCCATCGAGGTCAACCACGTCGCGGGCGACGTCGCCGATGGCCATGACGTTACCGACCACCGGCAGCATGTAGGCGGCCTGGACGACCACGTCGAGTACCGTGACGGAATCTTCCTCCACGTCCATCATGATCACGGCTTCCGGGGTCTCGCCTTCGCTGTAGGGCTCGGCGGTGATCACCCGGCGATGGTTGAGTGCCTCTTTCAGAGGGTCGTGGTCCAAACCTGGAATGACGTGGTTGCCCCAGCTTGTTCTCGCGGCCATGCTAAGTTTCCTTCCTTATGTCCCCACAAGAGGGCGCCATCCCTGATGCATTCAGTGAGGTATTGACCGCTACCCACCGAGCCCCTTGGCGATATTGGCCTGTCGACTCAGGAGCGTTTCTTCGGTGATCCACCCGGCCAGCCTGGCGACGTCAGGTCGGTGTCCTGAGCGTGAGGGGTATCCTTGAGGTCGCCGAATGTCGGCCTGGTGGGGACGCCACCCTTCCAGCCGGGTGATGACAGCTCGGTATTGCCAAGCCCTGGGAGCTGCTCCTGAAGCTTCTCCTGCGCGATCTTTTCGAGTTGTGCCCGGGCTTGCTGCTCGACTCGCCCCGCAAGATCGCTCGGAATGTCACCTGGGATGGTTGGCAACGGAGGCCCCTCGGGCCAACCTGGCGACGATAGACCCACGCCGGAAGTGTTTGGCATTCTTCCGGACGTTCCGCCGGCCCAGCCAGGAGACTGGAGGAGGCTGGGCGCTGGTTGGCTGGTCGACCCCAGGCCACCGGCGCTGCCCGATACGGCGGCCTGGGTATCGCCGGACGTCGTGGCATACGTTGGCTTGATCGGTACCTTGCTGGGCCACGCCTGTGGCCGCTTGTCGATTTCTCGCGGGTCCTGGAAGTACTCGACCTGGACACCCCCCAGAGGCAGCCCAGACAGCGTTGCCTTGCCGGCGGCGTCCAGCACCCCTTGGCGTACCGAGCCATCGGCGAGGAAAGCGCGATAGCGGGCGCCGGGCACCGGCCGACCGTTGCCATAGAGGTGTTCAAGATCCAGGTTGGAGGGTTCGGTTTCTGGAAGGTTGTCCAGCGGATAACTCAGACTCGTGGGCCCGCCAAACAGGTGCTGGCTGCCCTTGACGTCGATAGTGCCGGGGGCGTGAATTTCGATGTCGCCACCCTTGAGTCGGATATAGCCGCCACCGCAGGTCAGCAGCACTTCCTCGGCAGCGGCAATGTGCACGGCGTCTTCGGTGGAGGTGATGCTGAGCTTTTTCTCTGCAGTCAGTGCCATCTCGTCGCTCTGGGCCTGCACTTCGACCTTGCCCTGGGCGGCGAACAGCTTGATCCCGGCGCGTTGGACGAACAGCGACAGCCGGTCGGCGATGCTGGCGACCAGGCGTTTGCCAGCGGCCAGGTTGATGTCCTCGCTTGCGGTGACGCTCAGTGACTTGCCTTGGGCCAGGTGAGTGGACTGGCGGGTGCTGATGGCGATGCCCGCCGGGGAGGCCAATTGCAGCCAGGGCTCCTTGAGTCGCGCGGCCTCGCCACGCCCACCTTTGCTTGCCGTTGTCGCACTGCTGCCGTCGAAGGCTGTGGCAGAGTCGGCACTACCGTGGCGCCCCTGGGCGTCGTCGCTGGCCTTGTGCAGGTCGGTGCGGCTGGCAAGCGCCTCGGCGTCGTGGTCGACAGCGCTGTCGCTGAGACTGTCGGCAAGCTGCCAGGCGCTTTGTAGCTCGCGCCAGGCGGGGCGCATGTCGAGCTGCTCACCGTTGGCACCAAGCTGTCCCCAGCTGCTGACCAACAGGCCCTGGTTGGCGCGCACGGCGCCGTAGGCGTCGGTGCGCAGCTCGAAGCCGGTGCCGCGAAAGTCGCCGCGGGTATTGCCGTGCTGGTGGATCAGATAGCCGAGGTTCAACTGGCTCTTGGCGTGCTCGGAGTTGAGCCGCACCCGCTCCTGGTCGGTGGCGTCATCGAACACCAGCTCGTTGTACTTGCCGCCGCGATAGGTCTTCGACTTGAAGCCCGACAGCAGGCCGTTGGAGTGCCATTCCGGACGTTCATCGCCGTTGTAGACCCGACCGGTGATCAAGGGGCGATCCGGGTCGCCCTCGAGGAAGTCAACGATCACCTCCTGGCCGATGCGCGGGACAAAGACCGCGCCCCAGCCGGCGCTGGCGTTGGGCTCGCTGACCCTCAGCCAGCAGCTCGAGCCAGCGTCGTGGTGACCCAGCCGGTCCCAGTGAAACTGCACCTTGACCCGGTTGAGCCGGTCGGTGTGGATTTCCTCGCCTTCCGGCCCCACCACGGTGGCGGTCTGGGGGCCTCCCATCACCGGGCGCGGATGGTCGAGGCTCGAGCGATAGGGCAGGCACAGGCGCTGGGTCTCGATGTCGACCAGATAGTGGCCGGTGCCGGCGCGCTGGTAATCGTCACGGTGGAGGCTGGAGCCTTTATCCGAGAGATCCAGCCCGTGGGCGCGACGCGCCTGATCGAGCTGTTCCTGCAAGCTTCCGGGCAGGGTCGACAGATGCGCCGATACCGGCAGGGCATTCTCTGCATGCAGGGTGAGGCCCAGCACCAGAAACTCGCGCTCGCTGTCGTCGCCGCGCTCATGCTGGCCATGCTGGGTCAGGGTAAAGTGGCCACCGACCTGAAGCTGGCGGGCGCCACCGGCACCATGGAAGCGCTTGGCGCGGGACTCCAGGGCTTCCAGACGATTGACCGCCAGTCGTTCACCGCGACGGTGGTCCGGGTAGTAGTACTCGCCTGGATAATCGTAGACCTCGGTGTCCGGCAGGTGGCCCTGGTCGCGGATGGTGTCCTGGGCGATGTCGCTGGGGTGGCGAGGCTGCTTGTAGTTGAAGGTGGCGAGGCTTACGCGGGTGGGCTGCTGCTGACGGTGCCCACCCCACTGGGTCAGTGCGTCCTCGGCCTCGGTGGCGGCCTGGCGATGGAAGCGGATGGCCTGGGGGGTGACCGCTGGGCAGGTATCTACGCTGTCGGTGACCACCAGGCAGTGATCGCCTTCGCCATGGCTGAAATAGAAAAACAGTCCTTCTTGTTCCATCAGCCGGTTGACGAAGTGGAAGTCGCTCTCTCGGTACTGCACGCAGTAGCTGCGCGCGGGGTAGTCGCGACGAAGATCAAAGCGGTAGCGCCCCTTGGCGATCTCGTGGCCCTGGAACACCGCCTCGATCACCTCGATGACGGTCTTGTCCTGGAAGATGCGGCTGTCACGACCGAGGCTCAAGAGGGATAGCCAGGGCACCAGCACCAGTTGGTAGTAGTAGACGCCACCGTCTTCGCCGAGCAGGGCGGCGGTGTCGACCAGGCCAGAGAGCGGCCGGTAGCCGCCGTCGGCCTGGCGGATCTCGATCAGTGCCGGCTGGGCGATCAGCGACTTGAGCTCGATGTCGCCGCGCTGGGAGATCACGTCGAGGGTGTAGCAGAAGGGGCGCGAAATGGCCTCTTCACCGACCAGGCGATGAGGGATCAGCGATTGCCCCGCCAGATGAAACTTGAGCAGGCGCTGATCCTGACTCAGTGTGACGTCAAAGGCACCCAGCAGGTCGCTTGGGCGATACGAGGACCAGGAGGGGTCGTCCATGCTCAGCACCCTCCTGCCAAACGTGCCCACTCGGTGGGCGCCGATGGAAGACGCAGTAATGCGCGCAAATGATGGGGAGCAGATGGCATGGCGGTTCCTCCCTGAACGATTCCGTCAGTCCGAATCTGGAGGATCTTACCGGCGGGACGGGGCCCGGGCAGCAGGGGAAAGGCGTTTTCAGAAAGGGCTTACGCAGGAAAACGACATGTCGAGCAAGCTGTGCCTTGGCAACACCGCAAACCGGGCATTGAAGGAGGCGGTGCACGCCGCTTGGGCCCTGAATGGCGGCTTGTGGTTTGCAGTGCCACTGCGCTGGATCCCGGGCGTGCCGTGTGAATGCCACCCTATGCAATCACACGGCCAGGCCGCTGCCTGAATCCTGGAGGCGCAGCCCTAGGGCGAAGAGGTCTGTTGTTTGGCGTTTCCGCTGGATGTGCCTTCTTTGTCATCAGCGCGTTCGCGCTGCTGTCTGGCCAGCGCCCAGATCTTCTCGTCAAGCTTGGCCTCGAGCGCCTTGAGTCGCTCTGACTGATTTGCCAGCAGGCGCCTCTGCTCTTCGATACGCTCGTTGAGCAGGTCTACCTCGTGGCCTCGAGCGCGCAGGTTCTCCTCGGCTCGCGAGCGCTCCATCTGCGTCTCGCGATGGCGCTTTTCCTCTTCTGACAGTTCGCCCCGCAGTGCCTGAAGCTGCTGCTGCAACACCTCCTGGCGCTGATCGGCCTGCTTGAGGCGCTGGGCATGGGCCTTTTCCGCACTTTGTCGTTCCTGGCGTGCTTCGTCCAGCATGGCCATCAGCCGCGCCTCGGCGGCCTCGTGGCGTTGTTCTTCCTGGGCCAGGCGTTCGCGATGCTGCTTCTGCTGGTCATCCAGCGCCTGCTGGTACTCCCTGCCTTCACGCTCCTTGTCCTGCTGCAGACGATCAAGCTGAGCTTCGAGCTGGGTGGCGCGCTCGCCTTCCTTGATGAGCTGCTGCTCCAGCGCTTGATTGGCGCTCGCCAGTCGTGCCGATTCCGAGGCCGCCTCCTGCAGGCGCTGCTCCATGGATGACAGATGGGCCGACAGGGCGCTTTCGCGCTGTTCGGCGTCCTCGGCGCGACGATCAGCGGCGGCCACCTTTTCAAGCGCGCCTTCCACGTTGCGATCGGCCTCCTGGCGATAGTGGGCCAGGTTTTCCGCTGCTGCCTCCTGGGCCTTGCTCCAGAGCTCTTCGGCCAATCCCTGAAGCTCCACGGGCATCCCCTGGGGTGGCGGAACGTCTCGTCGCTCTTCCCGGCGTGAACGCCATTCGCGCAGATGTTCGCTGATGGTGGTGAAGCTGCCGGTGCCGAGTATCTCTCGGACCTTCTGAACGCTGGGGGCTTCCTGCTGCTTGAGCAGGGTATCCACCGCTCGTTGAACGTCGTCGTAGGTGATCCCGGTACGGGCCATGAAGCTCTCCTTGTGCGGTGGTCGATTCCGCCAGCGGCTGATCATGCCTGAATGCCCCCTCGCTCGCCATGCTCCGGTTCGCTTTCTGTGACACCTGCTGGCACTGCCGTGCGGTGACGTCACGTGAGCGGTGCTCACATTCCTGCGAACCCCTGCCTGCTTCGTGAGGGGGCGGCTGATGCCCGCCAGCCATCATTTCCATTAAGCGAAGGCGATAGTACGTGTAATTACATAACACGTAAATACGTAGGAATATTTATGATATGCGACGATAAATCAAGATTACGCGCCTTATCTTGAATTTACGCACTTACAGGGGCAGACTAAGACAACCAGCGCTCGTTGCGGATGCATGGGAGAAGCTGGCGTCGTATAGCGCGGAAAGGGCTGCGGCGAGTTGGTTGCAGCGGTAGAAGCGGTGCGCCTTCTCATCGACGTCGAACAAAGGGCGGGTAGAGAACGTCTATGGGAGAAGTTCTTGTCCGGACAACATGTAATGTAAAATCAATGTGTTACACGATTGCCTTTTTCGCCTGCGAGGCGGCCTTTGGCTAGCCTGGAGCAGGGAAAAACGAGACCAGGAAAGAGCGCGGGCATGGCAGCGCCAGACCGGGGAAAGCGAGAGCGGAGAACGGCTCGAGAAGAGCTAGAGCAGAGAAGGGCCAGGCCGGGGAAAAGCGAGAGCTGAGAATGGCTAGATCAGAGAAGGGCCAGAATAGAGAGCGGCAAAAGTAGAGAAGCACGAGGGCGGGAGAGGGCGGGCAGGTGAGTAGCGGTCAAGCCACCCTGACAGCAGGGCATCAAGGGTTATGCCCACGCCACTTGGCATAAGCTGCCGTTCCAAGCGCCAGAATGATCAGCGGCGAAGCCACGAACAGGAACGTCTTCAGGGATTCGAGAATATCCGGTGTCATACGTCCTCCTCAGAGGAAAACCTCTTCTTAGTAGTGATTCCGAGAGCTGCACAGCCAATCCCCAGCAGCACCCCCGCGAGCGAAAGGAGTGCGGGCATCTGAGACGTGAACAGGCCGCCCATGACACTGAGTGCCGCGATGGTGGCACCAACCCGGTCAACGAAGTCCCCGAAGCCACGGGCAACGAAATGCTGGTTGTGACTCATGATCGATCTCGACGGCTCCCTGTCGTTCATACGTCAGCATACCCGAGACCCTCAGATACCGGCGCAACCAGGCTGCGCGCTATCGCGTTCTCGCACATTGGCCGCGCGCAACCGGATGTGGCCATCGGTGTCTTGAGCGGCCAGCTGGTCAGCAGGACTTTTTATCTATTCAGCCGCGCCAAGCGAGGACACGCAATGGCGCAAGCCAATGGGCAGGTCATATGAGCAAGACACCTCCGATACAGGCACAGGACGGCAGGGCGGTCTTCGACAGCACGCCGGGAGGCACCCTGGTCGACGGCGAATTACCGTCTTCGTCGTCCCCGCAGGCCCTGATCGAGGCGGAAGATGACTGGCAGGCGGTGGCCCACTGGCTTGCCGAATACGGCGGCAGCGCGCAGACCCAGCGCGCCTACCGCCGCGAGGCCGAGCGGCTGCTGCTGTGGCTTGAAGAGCGCCGCCTTTCGCTGGCCCAGATGACCCGGGCTCACCTGGATGAGTTCGAGGCCTTTCTCGCCGACCCGCGCCCCCGCGAGCAGTGGGTAGGCCCGGTCAGGCCGCGTCAGGATCCTCGCTGGCGGCCGTTTCGCGGCCCCCTGTCGCCGGCAAGTCGGCGCCAGAGCCTGGTGATCCTGCAAGGCATGATGGCCTGGCTGGTGGAGGCGGGCTGGCTGTCGCGCAACCCGTTTCGATTGATGCGCGACAAGCGCAGGCGCCTCAACAATGGCCAGCGGCGTGTCGAGCGCTATCTGGAGCGTCCGCTGTGGGACTGGCTGTGGGCCTGGCTCAACGAGCCGCTGGAGCCAGGTGCCGACCGACGAGCCAGATTTCTCTGGACCAGGCGGCGACTGGTGTTCGGCTTTGCCTACCTGCTGGCCCCGCGGATCAACGAGATGAGCCAGGCGCGCATGGAGGATCTGGTGAGGCGGGAAGGGCGCTGGTGGTGGCAGGTGGTTGGCAAGGGCGGCAAGTTTGCCGAGATTCCGGTGCCGCCCGACATGATCGAGCTGGTCCGGGAGGCGCGGACGCTCTACGGCGAGCCGGCCGATCCCGCCGGGGATCCAGCGCCACTGTTGAGACGCCTGGATGGTAAGACCGCGCTGGGTGACAACCAGTTGTACCGACTGATACGCACGACCTTCAGCCAGGCCGCGGGCTGCCTGGAAGAGCAGGGCGGGGATCCCCAGGCGGTGGCACGGCTACGACAGGCTACGCCGCACTGGCTCAGGCATACCGCTCTGACCCATCAGGCCCAGGCGGGCGTGGAGCTTCGTTATCTGGCGCAGTCGGCACGTCACTCACGCCTGGAGACGACGTCACGCTACCTTCACACCGAAGACGAGGAGTGGCATCGCCAGCAGTCGCTGCACGGCCTTGGCCAGGCAGAAGGACCAAGATGGGGTCAAGGGAAGGGGGGAGAATAAGGAATGAAGAAACAGCCCCCCCCTGGACAGGTTTCTGGCTGAGGGCGGCTAGCAGAGCCCGCCAATGGAGCCAACCAGGCAATCCTAGTGCTCGAGGGGGCCGCGCTTTCGGGCGATATAACGATTGGCGTGCTCGGTGAGCGCCTTGACGTCGGACTTGTAGCCACGGTCGAGTCGGTAGGCGGCCACCACACCGAAGACGAGGAGTGGCATCGCCAGCAGTCGCTGCACGGCCTTGGCCAGGCAGAAGGACCAAGATGGGGTCAAGGGAAGGGGGGAGAATAAGGAATGAAGAAACAGCCCCCCCCCTGGACAGGTTTCTGGCTGAGGGCGGCTAGCAGAGCCCGCCAATGGAGCCAACCAGGCAATCCTAGTGCTCGAGGGGGCCGCGCTTTCGGGCGATATAACGATTGGCGTGCTCGGTGAGCGCCTTGACGTCGGACTTGTAGCCACGGTCGAGTCGGTAGGCGGCCACCGCCAGCGCCAAGGTGGCGCCCAGCATGATCAGCATGGCGATATGGAATGTCATCACTTGTCCCTCCAGGTGAGCAGGGCCTTGGCATAGGATGCCACGAGTGCCAGACCAAAGCCAACGAAGGCGCCCCAAAGCGGCTTGGCCGTGCTGGCCACCACCAGCGTCGCCCCCGAGCTATCCTTGTCGGCGAAGAACAGCGCAATCAGCGAAAGCGCGCCGACGGTGGTGCCCGCGCGATCGGCCAGATCCAGCAGATTGGTAAGGATGGCCGCTCGCTTGGCCCGTCGCTGGGCGGCCAGGTGAGCGATGATCTCTTCCAGCTGCTGCTGCGTCAGGCCTCGCTCGGAGGCCGGCGTGCCGGTCTTGCCGGCCCGTGACGAGCCCAGGTACTGGTCGAGCTCCTTTTCCAGTGCATCGAGTCGTCTATCACGTGAGCGATGCGGGCCCTGTCCTTGGGGGTCTGGCGCTTGCATGTCGATCTCTTTATGTAGCTTAGGCGGCGAGCGACAGCGAGTGCTCCGTTGTCACCCGCTCAGGGCGAATTCTAGCATGACGCCTGGCCGGGTTCTCCGAACCGGGGCTGACCGGGGGAGGACGACGGCGGGGCCTGGCAGGTATAATCCTGGCAGCATTCTAGGGAGTCACCATGACCACGACGAGTACCGCAGAACAGGCCCAGCAGGAGCTGCTGGAAGAGTTTGAACTGTTCGACAACTGGATGGACCGCTATCAGTACATCATCGACATGGGCAAGGCATTGCCGGCCTTCCCCGATGAGCACAAGCGTGACGAGCTGAAGATTCAGGGCTGTCAGTCCAATGTGTGGATGCACCACGAGCGCCAGGGCGACACCCTGCACTTTGCCGCCATCTCGGACGCCGCCATCGTGTCAGGGCTGATCGCCGTGCTGATGCGCATCTACAACGATCGAAAGCCCAGCGACATCCTCGCCACCAGTCCACATTTTCTCAAGGACCTGGGCCTCGACAAGCACCTGTCGCCGACCCGCAGCAATGGCCTCAACGCCATGCTCGAGCGCATCTATCGCGTCGCTGAGCAGGAAGCTGCCTGACGCTTGAACCCTGGGCGTCGACGAGGCGCCCGCGTCAGTCCGCTGATCTCGAGTCGCTGTCGCCGCGCACCTCAAACCACTCGTCGAGCTCCGGATCCTGGCGGCAAAGCCTCTCGCTGGGCCCGCCAGGCACAGGATCGATGCCGCCCTTGGCGCCAGGATGGCAGCGCAGAATACGCTTGAGCGCTAGCCAACCGCCCCGTATCGGGCCGTGAACCGTTATGGCTTCGTGACTGTAGTGCGAGCAGCTTGGCCAGTAGCGACAGCGTGGGCCCAGCAATGGGCTGATGACACCCTGGTAGAGGCGAATCAGCGCCAGTAACGGCCATGCCAGCCAGCGCTTCGGTCCGCGCGCTCGGAGTGATGGCTCCTGCGCGGGGGGCGATCGATCATCGCGACCACGGCCGCTGTCAGCCCCGGCCGTCGCCGATGACTCAGGATCCCTTGGTGTAGAGCTCATCGGGATCGATCAGCGCAGCGCTGTTGATACGGGCGCTGTCCGCTTCCAGGGACAGATAGAAACAGCTACGACGGCCGGTATGGCAGGCCGGACCGGTCTGCTCGACCTGCAGCAGCAGGGTATCGCCGTCACAGTCCAGCGACGCACTCCTGAGATGCTGCTGCTGGCCGGAAGACTCGCCCTTGCGCCACAGCTTGGCGCGGGAGCGGGAGTAGTAGCATACCCGGCCAGTGCGCAGCGTTTCCTCCAGCGCCTCCCGGTTCATCCACGCCATCATCAGCACTTCGCCGCTATCGTGCTGCTGGGCGATGGCCGGCAGCAGGCCATCGCCGTTGAATCGCACATTGGCCAGCACCTCTTCGAGAGAATGACGGCTATCGCAGGGTTCGCGCTCGAGGCGTTTGAGCAGGTCGGTCATGGGGCTCAGGTGGCGTCCTTGGGGGTGGAAGAGGCTGTATTGACTGGATCAACGGTCGCGTCGGCACGCTCCTCGGCACCATCGTTGCGGCTGCCTTGGCAGGCCTGGCACAGGCCAAGCAGTTCGATGGTCTGGCGCTGTACCTGGAAGCCCAGTGTCCTGGCACGACTTGCCAGTTGCTCGTTGATCTCGTCGAGGTGCAATTCCTCGACGCGCCCGCAGTCCCGGCAGATCAGCAACTGGAAGCGATGGGCATGCTCGGGGCAGGGGCAAGCGACGTAGGCATTGAGCGACTCGATGCGATGTACCAGTCCCTGTTCGATCAGGAACTCCAGCGCACGGTACACCGTCGGGGGGCGCGCGGCGGCGTGATCCTTGGCTAGCCGATCCAGCAGATCGTAAGCCTTGAGGCCGCCGCTGGCCTCACCGATCAGTTCCAGTACACGTCGCCGGATGGGGGTGAAGCGCACGCCACGATGTGCGCAGTGAGCTTCAGCCTGTTGTAGCAGGGCGGTTTCGGTCATGGGGTCCAATATTCACGAAGCGGCAACCTAGTCTACGCGCTGGCCCGCCGGCGGGCCAGACACGCGAAACTGTCAAATGGCTTCTGCCGGGGCTTCCTGCAGCTCGCCCTGGCGGGCGAAGTGGTGCTGGGCGAAGGCCACCCGCTCGGCAGCGCTACGCTCCTCAGTCTGCGCCTCGATCAGATCGAGGCGTCGCCGCAAGCCTTCGCCATTGGCCATCTGGATCGCCAGGCCAGGGCGGGCGTTCAGCTCGAGCAACATGGGGCCGCGGTCACGATCGAGCACCATGTCGGTGCCGAGATAGCCAAGCCCGGTCATCTCGTAGCAGCCGGAGGCGAGTTCAAGAAGGGTGGTCCAGCCAGTGATCTGCAGGCTGGCCAGTTCGTGGCCAGTATCGGGATGATCGGTGCGCGAACGATCGAACTGGACACCTCGTACGGCGCGCCCGCTGGCGATATCGATACCGACGCCCACCGCGCCCTGGTGCAGGTTGGCCTTGCCGTCGGAGGCGGCGGTGGACAGCCGCATCATCGCCATCACCGGGTAGCCCTTGAACACGATGACACGGATATCCGGCACCCCTTCGTAGGTATAGGCAGCGAAGGTGGTATCGAAGTTGATCAGCCCCTCGACCAGGGCAACGTCCGGGGAGCCCCCAAGCGAATAGAGCCCCGAAAGGATATTGGAGACGTGGCGTTCGACATCCTCGATATCCAGCTCCGCGCCGCTGGGCTTGATGAAGTGCTTGCCCTCGACGCGCTCGATGACCAGGATGCCCTTGCCGCCGCTGCCCTTGGCTGGCTTGATCACAAAACCGTTGTGGCCCGCCAGCATCTCGCTGATGTGCTTGACACTAAACTGGGTCGACACCGTGCCGATATGCTCCGGCGTGGTGATGCCGTATTCCTGTGCCAGCAGCTTGGTCTTGAGCTTGTCATCCACCAGCGGATACAGCTTGCGACTGTTGTAGCGACCGATGTAACGGATGTTACGCCGGTTCATGCCGATGATGCCCTTGGCCTTGAGCTTGCCGGGACTGGTCCAGTTGAGCATGGCTCAGTCCTCCGTGACCGGCTTGAAACGACGCAGTTCGAGCAGTCGGTAACCGGTGTAGTTGCCCAGCAGCAGGATCAGCGCCATCAGGATGAGCTGCAGGCCGAGGAAGTTGAAGGTGATGTGACGAATCCACGGATTGTTCATCGCCAGATAGGCCAGTACCGCGGTCAGCAGGCTGCCGCCGCCCTGGATCAGCACTTCCTTGGGGCCTTCTTCTTCCCACAGGATCGACATCCGTTCGATGGTCCAGGACAGGATGATCATCGGGAAGAAGGTGATCGTCAGGCCCGCATTGAGGCCAAAGCGATAGGACAGCACGGTGAAGATCGAGATGATCGCTATCACCGTTATTATCACCGCCGTCACCCTGGCCACCAGCAATAGATTCAAGTGTGACAGATAGCTGCGGATGACCAGACCGACGGCCACCACCAGCAGAAACCCGACCAGGCCGGTGAGCAGGGTGGTCTGGATGAAGGCCAGGGCAATCAGTACCGGCATGAAGGTACCGGACGTCTTGATGCCGATCAGCACCCGCAGCAGCACCACCACCAGCGCACCGATCGGGATCAGCAGGATGGTCTGGAACAGCGCCTGCTCCTCGAGCGGCAAGCTGTGAATCGAGAAGTTGAGCAGGGTATCGCTGTCCTCGGCGAGCTGGCTGCGTACCGCCGCCGCGGCGGGCTGGTTGCGTACCAGCATGGAGAAGGAAATACGTGAATCGCGACCGCCTTCCACCTCGAGCACGGCATTGCCAGCGCTTTCCCACATCAACAGGTTGTCGGGCTTGCCCTGTTCGCCGGTGGCCGGATTGAACAGTGCGCGCTTGTCGCCGTCATAGACCTGTATCCACGAGGTCAGGCTCTGGCGCCGACGGCCGCTGTCGAGCATCAGGCCACTGACCTCACGGGCGGCAACGCCGGCCTGGTTCAACAGGCGCACGGCCAGCGGCACACGATCGAACTGGGTCAGCAGTAGCCTGGCATTTTCCCCCTGGCGGTCATCGGCGAATTCGCTCAGCAATTCACGGGCGAAGGTAAAGGCGTCGGACGAGCGTGCCCAGGCGCGGTCGATCACCTGCTGGGCGGCGGTGTCGTAGGGACGCTCCCAGGCGACATCGGTCACCGGCGGCGGCGGGGGCGGAGCGGTTGCCTTGCGGGCACCTTCGGTCACCAGTACCTGGGCGGTGTAGTAGAGGCGCTGATCGCCCACCGCCTCGCGGGTGGACCACTCGGCGCGACGTGCGCCGTTTTCCTGCAGGAACGCCAGGCCGTAACCCGGTGAGGCGGTGTGCTCGGTCAGCACCCGAAAACCGGCCTGAGAGGAGGGCAGGGCCATGTCCACCTTGGCCGGCTCGCCCTGGCCATCGAAGGTGACCTGAGCCTCGATTTCCCAGACCTGGCGCTGTTCACCCGGCGTCCAGGGGACCTCGAATTCCACGTGGCGGTGAATGCTCATCGCGATGCCAACCACCATCAGCAGGGCGACGATCAGATAAAAGGGCAGTCTGGACATGGGTCTTCCTTAATCGGGAGCGAAAGGCCGACGCCCCGGGGCGTCGGCACACAGCGTTATCTCAGGGCTGTTCCTGATCATCACGATCGGCCGCTTCCTCGTCGGCGGCTTCGCTGGCCGATTCCCCTCCTGGGAATTCGGGACGGTCGTGCAGGTAGTGGCGTGCCACGTCGATGACGGCGATATCCAACAGGAAACGACGGCCAAGCAGGACGGGATAGCTCAGGTGGGTGCGGTCGTTCAGGGTGAATTCGACCTGTTCACGCAGCGGGCCGAGGGTCATCAGCAGGCTGACCACGGGGCGGCTTTCTTCACCGTTGGCCTGGACGATGGTCACCTTGCGTTCTACCGGTGCCTCGATCCATTCATCGCGCACGGCCTCGACCACCGAATCCTCTTCATTGAGGCCCAGCTTGAAGCGCACCCATTCGTCACCATCCCGTTCGAAGGTGGTGACATCGGTAGCGGACAGCGATGAGGTGTTGGCCCCGGAGTCGATCCGCGCCTTCAGATAGGTGCCCACATCGGGCAAGCCAACCCACTCGCTGCGACCCAGCAGTTCTTTGTTGTCGATACCGGACTCGGTGCTGGCCTCGCACTGCGTCGTCCGAGGACCGGGCTCCGCGCTGCCGCGCTCGAGCCCGGCCAGATCTTGGCGTACGCCGCGCAGCAGGCTACCGACTTCGCGGATATCGGCGGTCATGCGGCGATCCTGCGCCGCCTGTTCACTGAGCATGTCGTGGGTCAGGTCGCAGCGTCCCGCCAGGCGCGTCTCGAGCCCTCGGATCTCGGCGTGGAATTCCGAAGGCGTGAGAGGCTCAGGAGGAGGCGGAGCGTCGACCGGTGCCAGAGCACAGCCACCGAGCATCGCGGCGGCGGCCAAAGAAAGAAAACGAGTCGGTCGGAGGGGCATGACGCTAGCGTCCTTGTATCGGCATCGACAAAAATGGTGTGACTCGACAAGACCACTTCCGAGGAAGCTAATCGAACGAGACAAATTGAAGCGATGATAAGGAGCGACGCCAGCGCTGTCCATGCTGGGGCCGGGTTGATCACGCCTCAGGTGCTCCGCTGTACTGCTGAGAACCGCCCACAATCCCGAGCCCGCACCCCTGAAAAAGCGCAAGGGTGTCTACTGAGCGGGGCCCATGTCTACCTCATCAGAAATCGGGACAATAGACCCAAGGAGTTGCCTGAGTATTGGCGGCTACACAAGTCCCTATACACGCCCCTGGGCATTCCGCTTCCACTATGCAGAACCTTTCGTGCTTTGCTGAAGCTAGCACGAGGCTGACTACAATAACGCAACAAGATAGCGACAGAGTCGACTACAAGGTTCAACGTTCTCGTCGGAGCCCTCGCCATGGATAACAAGATTCTTGTGGTAGTGACCAGTCACGCCAAGTATCCCAATCATGATCGAGCCACGGGTCTGTGGCTAGGTGAAGCCGTGCATTTCATCGATCATGTCGAACAGGCTGGCTGGACCTGCGACATCGCAAGCCCCAAGGGGGGGCTATACGCCCATCGATCCCCACAGTCTGGCGGCCGCCGAAGCGATTGACTGGGACTACTATCAGAACAAGGACTTCATGAACCGCCTGGGTACGACGCTGGCCCTGGACGAGGTCAACGCAGCGGACTATCGGGCAATCTATCTGGCGGGCGGGCATGGAGTCATCTGGGACTTTCCGGGCAACGAGACGCTCCAACGCCTGTGTCGGGACATCTACGAGGCAGACGGTATCGTATCCTCTGTGTGTCACGGTGCCGTGGGCTTGCTCAATGTGACCCGGGATGATGGGGAATACCTGATCAAGGGCATGAAGGTGACCGGCTTCTCCAATCACGAGGAGCACCTGGCCAAGCTCGACGACATCGTGCCGTTTCTTACCGAAACGGAGCTTGTCGAGCGTGGCGGGCTCTATTTGAAGGCGGATCGCGCCTGGGAGCCATTCGCCGTAGTCGATGAGCGGCTGGTCACCGGGCAAAATCCAGCCTCGGGCCGACGCGTGGCCGAACTGGTGCTGGAAGCGTTGGGCGACTGATCACCGTCGGTCAGCAAGATCTTTTCTATCCGGACATCACCATGGCAGCCAGACATCGTCAGGGAAGACGCACGATAGCGATTATCGTCACCACGGCGCTGGTCGCCGGACTCGTCATGGGGTTCTACGCAGGAAGCCGTTACCAGCTCTGGCATCTCCAGGACGCCTGCCTGGATGCCGGAGGACGGGTTTCAGACGACGGTGTGGCACGATGTGAAATCGAACGTGAGATCGAGCGTGAGTTCGACCCCAGGTAGCCTTGGTTCGAAACCTGTTGGCGGCGGCCACCGTGTCGGTATTGGGTATGTGCACGCTATCGGAGATCGCCAATGATTGTTCGTGAAGAAGCGCCAAGGGATCACGACGTCATCGAAGCATTGATTCTTGCGGCCTTCGACGACCATCCCCAGCATGCACCGGGCGCAGGGCCTACCGAACACCTGATCGTCAGGGCGCTGAGGGCAAGCGAACGCCTGACGCTGTCCTTGGTGGCGGCCGACCAGGGCATGATCGTCGGGCATCTGTGTCTGTCACCGGTGCTGATCGATGGCGAGGCGACAGCCTGGTTTGGGCTCGGCCCTGTAGCAGTCGCGCCGGCATGTCAGCGCAAGGGCATCGGCGCACGCCTGATCCGCGAAGGACTTGGGCGCATGCAAGAGCAAGGCGCCGCTGGTGTGGTGGTGCTGGGTGAGCCCGAGTACTACGGGCGCTTCGGCTTTTCGCGACATCCGGGGCTATGGCTCGCCCAAGTGCCGGCTGAGTTTTTTCTGGCGCTGCCGTTGGATGATCGCGGCAGCATGCCGACCGGGGAGGTCACGTATGATCCGGCGTTTTCATCCTGAACCGCCAGAGGTGCAAGCGGCGATGAGAGTGTCGGCAGAGGGAGCCGGATGGATGGGACAGAAATGGATGGGACAGAAAGCCGGCACGTATCATTAACGTCCATCGATAGGAATGATGCAGAGCGCAGAGGCTTGTCCGGGACAACCGGCAAACACCTCATTTAACATAATATAGATTATGCGAACCAAGGGTCATGAAAGCTTGTGAAGGCTGATAACAGCCTCTTGTCACCAGAACCCCGCATCAATCGCTGTCCTTATCTACCTCGAACTTACCTCGAACTCGGCGGTAGCTTCCCACCAAGCTCAACGGATTCCGATCACCGAACTGGCATCCCTACGTGGCGGCCACTCACATTCACACGAGCACGATCTGATGCTCTGGTGGCCGGCACTGACTCAACCCTTCTCCTTGAACCGCTGGTAGGTCTCCCGGGCGCGTTCCAGGTGGCGCGCCATGGCGGCTCTGGCGGCGTCGGGGTCGCGTGACAGGATGGCGTCGAGAACGTCCTGGTGCTCGGCTTCCACGCGTTTGAGATAGGTGCTGGTGGAGTCGGTATTGACCTCGCTGGTCGCCAGCTTCGAGCGCGGAATCGCGCTCAGGTTGAGCTGCTCCAGCGCCTGTGGGAAGAAC
This sequence comes from Halomonas sp. H10-59, assembly GCF_040070555.1. Classification (NCBI taxonomy): domain Bacteria; kingdom Pseudomonadati; phylum Pseudomonadota; class Gammaproteobacteria; order Oceanospirillales; family Halomonadaceae; genus Halomonas; species Halomonas sp. H10-59. The sequence continues at coordinate 2,301,662 of NZ_CP098828.1, read as the reverse complement.
GGATTATGGGTGGCCCTGGCAATCGCGTGGTGGAACTCGAAGTCCTCGTTACGCGCCTGGCTACGCTGCTGACGAGCCTTGACGAAGGCCGCATGGGTGTCACGCAGGCGAGTCTCGTCGTCGGCCTCGAAGCGCTCGGCGGCCAACGCCGCCGCCGCAGGCTCCAGATTAAGCCGCAGCTCGATGACATGCAGGATGTCTTCGACGGTGGTCGGACGAATCCGCTTGGCGGGCATGGCCTCGGCCGGTGCGGCCCGGATCACCGTGGTGCCGACGCCACGCCGTGCCTCGACCAGGCCCAGCGACTTGAGGTGAGCCACCGCCTCGCGAATCACCGTCCTGCTGACACCGAAGGAATCACACAGGCCGCTTTCTGTCGGCAGCTTCTCGCCGACGGCGATGGTTCCGGCGGTGATCAGACCTTCCAGCTGGTCGGCCACGTTCATCGACAGACTACCTTCACGCGTCAGCTTCTTGACGTTGAGCGTTGCCGGTTCCGTGCGGGGTGCTGGCTTGGCTGCCATGGTCGATTCCTCATCAGTTCGCGTGGCATCACGCGACGTGCCGCAAAGCGCTATTTAACAGGGCTGTATATCAGCACTGACTATCAGGACGCCAGTGTATCAAGGCGCTGGCGTCAGGTCCCCGGTGTCAGGCTGCTCGATCCTCTGTCCCTCTGCCAGTGCCGGAGACGGATGCCTGGTGGCTTTCCGCGACGATTCAGTGGCTATTCATCGTCAGGATGACCCTGGCCTGCAAACTTGCCGCCCTGGAAGCGCACCGATGGGTCATCGGGAGCCAACCGCCCTCCTCTGGCCTCGATCTCGGCACGCCAGGGTTCGGAGCTGTCCCTTGGCACCCAGCCCAGAAAGCCTGCTTCGCGATTGTCCCACCATTGTTCGGCGTTGTTGGAGGCGCCGTAGACCACGGTGTAGCCCAGTTCAGGGACACAGAAGGCGCGCTCGAGCAACGCCACGAAATCCTCGACGCTCATCCAGGTGGCCAGCATGCGGGCATCGGCGGGCTCGGGGAAGCAGGAGCCAATACGCACCGCCAGGGTTTCGACCCCGAACTTGTCGAAGTACAGACTGGCGAGGTCCTCGCCGAAGCTTTTCGACACGCCATAGAGCGAATCCGGGCGTTTCGGCACCTTGGCGTCCAACCGCTGATGCTGTGGGTAGAAGCCGATGACGTGGTTGGAACTGGCGAATACCACCCGCGGCTTGTCATGACGGCGCACCGCCTCATAGAGGTGATAGGTGCCCATGATGTTGGCCGGCAGGATCTGCTGCCAGGAACGCTCCACGGATACACCGCCCAGGTGGATAACTCCATCACAGCCTTCCACCAGGCGAGCAACAGCATCGACGTCGGTCAGGTCTGCCGTGACGATCTCTTCATGGCGGGTGTCGTGGGTCACGTCCTGGTCGACGGCGACCATGTCGGACAGCCGGACCTCCTTCGCCAGGCGACTCAAATGAGGTCTCAGAGCGGTGCCCAGGCCCCCGGCGGCGCCGGTGACCAGCAGTCGATTCAACATGTCAGAATTCCTTCTCGCGTGTCGTGTCTCGTGTCTCGTGATACGCGCTTCAGCGACCGAAGCCGTACAGTTCGGCGGGATTGTCGACCAGGATGCGTTGGCGCTGCTGCTCATTGGCCCAGGCCAGCAGTACGTCGAGCTGGTCAGGGTCGTCGGGATACTGATCTCGCGGGACACCAACATGGGGCCAGTTGCTGCCCCAGAGGATGCGCTCCGGTGCGTGGTTGATGACCCGCCGGGCGATGGCGCCGACGTCGTCATAGTCGGGCCCTCCGCTGAGGCTGGTTTCATAACCGGCGCAGATCTTGAACCAGGCGTTGCCGCGATCGAGCAACCTGAGGATGGCGTCGACGCGAGGATCATCGGCCGGCACCGGATCGATGAACTTGCCGATATGATCGATGATGTACGGGCACTCGATACGTTCCAGCTTCGGCAGGTGCTGGTCGAGCTCGCGGCCATTGAACTGCACCATCAGGTGCCAGCCCATGGGCGCGATCAACGGCTCGACCTCGGGCAGGCGAGCCAACGGCATGGCGCCTCCGCCCAGGTTCATGATGCGTGCGCCGCGCACACCTCGGCCATGCCAGTCTTCGAGGGTTTTCAAAGGGGTGTCGGGACTGACGACGGCGACCCCGCGGGCCTTGTCCAGGCCTAGTTGGTCGAGCGATTCAAGCAAGGCGCCATTGTCGAACTGATAGGCGTTGGACTGGGTCACGACCACCCTGTCGAGCCCCATCCAGCGCTGATAGCGCCTGAAGTCCTCGAGGGTCGCGAGCTCCTTGATCGGCGCGGCCTGCGGGTGTCCCTCGAAGCCTTCCAGAAACAGGTGGGCATGGCAATCGGTGGCACCGGCGGGCGCCTTCAGCCTGGGCGCGCGCCCTTCCAGCAGACGGGTATTGGCCGGTATCACTGTCTTGTCTCCTTGAGGGCGAAACGTGTCAGGGCGTCGCGATCGATCTCGATGCCAAGTCCAGGGCCGTCGGGGATATCGACCCAGCCCTGATGATGCTCCAGCGGCTGGGTAACAATGGCCTGACGGAAGGGATTGTGGGTCCGATCGAACTCCATGATGGGTTCGATCGGCTCACGTCTGGGCGGATTGGGCGGCAGCGCCGCCATGGCCTGAAGGCTGGCGGCGATGCACACGGCGGTGCCCCACACATGGGGAATCAGGCGCACGCCATGAAGCGCCGCCATATCCACGACGCGCCGCATCTCGGTGAAGCCGCCGACGCTGCATATGTCGGGCTGGCAGATATCGATGGCGCGACTGGCCAGCGGCTCCTGCATGGCGTAGCGGCCATGCCAGTTCTCGCCACTGGCGACCGGTAGAGGCTGGCCATCGCGCACCGCGCGATAGGTATGAATCTGCTCCGGTAGTACCGGTTCCTCGAACCAGTCGACGTCGTAAGCCGCCGCCCGCTTGCCGACCTCGAGGGCCTCCAGCAGGTCATAGCCGTGGTTGGCATCGATCATCAGACGCCGATCGGGACCGATGGCCTCGCGCACGGCGGCGATGACCCGAAGATCTTCCTCGACGTTGAAGCCAATCTTGATCTTGACCCCGTGAAAGCCTTCCTCGGCGTAGCCCGCCACCTCCGCGGCGATATCACTGACCCGGTCCACGCCATCGCGACGAAAGGAGCCGGTGGCGTAGGCCTGGACGCGTTCGCGAAAACGCCCTCCCAAGAGCTCCGACACGCTGGCACCGTAGTGCTTGCCCTTGATGTCCCACAGCGCGATGTCGATGCCGCTGAGGGCGGTCATGGTCAGCCCCCGCTGGCCCTGGTCACGCAGCCGGTTGTAGAGCATGAGCCACAGTTTTTCATGCTCCAGCGGGTTGGCGCCGATCAGGGTGTCGGCGTAGGTGGCCACCACCGCGGCGTTGGCCTGGGCCGGACCGAGGCACTCCCCCCAGCCGACGGTGCCGTCTTCGCAGGTGATCTCCACCAGGCAGTGCTGGCGGCGTTCGAAGCGCATGGAAGCACTTTCGAAGGCCTGTTCAAGGGGATGATCCAGCAGATGGGTCTCGACCCTGGCGATCTTCATCGGTGTGCCTCTTTTCCTGTAGGTGGTCAGCGGTGTGTGACGCCTCGTCAAAGGGTGGCTTGGCATGGTCGCCATCACTCCAGCATGTTGGGCAGCGCCATGGACAGTGCCGGTACGTAGGTCACCAGCATCAGGGCGGCGAACAACGCCAGGTAAAACGGCCAGATGGTGCGAACGGTCTGTTCGATCTTGATCTTGCCGACCACGCTGCCGACAAACAGGCAGGCACCCACCGGCGGCGTGCACAGCCCGAGCCCCAGATTCATCATCATCATGATGCCGAACTGGATCGGATCCATGCCGAACTGGGCGGCAATCGGCAGAAAGATCGGCGTGCAGATCAGGATCAGCGCCGCCATGTCCATGATCATGCCGAGTGCCAGCAGGATCAGGTTCAGCATCAGCAGGATGGCGAGCGGATTGTCGGTGATCCCGAGCAGCGTGTTGGACAGCAACTCCGGCACGCTATAGAGGGCGAGCAGATAGGAGAATGCCGAGGCGCAGCCGACCAGAATCATCACCAGCGCGGTGGTGCGCACCGACTGATAGACCGCCTGCTTGAACGATGCCCAGTGCAGCTCGCGATAGACCAGCGCGGTGATGACGATGGCGTAGATGGCCCCGAAGGCGCCTGACTCGGTCACCGTCAGCACGCCTGACAGCACGCCGCCCACGATGATGACCGCGGTCAGCAACCCTGGCAGTGCGGCGGCAAAGCTGATCGCCAGCGCCTGCCAGCCCGGAAAGCGCTCGCCCTGGTAACCACGCTTGACCGCTACCAGATAGGCGGCCAGGGCCAGCAGGCCACACATCAGGATGCCCGGCACGATGCCCGCCATGAACAGCTTGGTGATGGACAGGCCACCGCCGGCCGCCACGGCGTAGAGGATCATGTTGTGGCTGGGCGGAATCACCACCCCGGCCACCGACGAGGTCACCGTCACGTTGACCGCGTAGTCCGCGTCGTAGCCCTTCTCCTTCATCACCGGAATCAGGATGGAGCCGAGCGCCGAGGTGTCCGCCACCGCGGAACCGGAAATGCCGCCGAACAGCATCGAAGAGGTCACATTGACCACCCCGAGCCCTCCGCGCACCCGGCCCACTGCGGCAGAGGCCAGGCGCACCAGGCGCTGGGAAATTCCGCCGTGCAGCATCAGCTCGCCGGCGAAGATAAAGAACGGAATCGCCAGCAGCGAAAACACCGAAATGCCCGAGAGGATGCGCTGGAATGCCACGAACAGCGGCAGTCCCTCATAGAGAAAGCCCCCTACTGCTGCCAGTCCTACCGCAAAGGCCACCGGAGCGCCGACCGCCAGTCCCAGGGCAAAGAGTCCAAAAACGATAGCGAGTCCCATGCTCAGTCCTCCTGGGTCGGGTTGTGCCGGCCGCCAAGCCGCTTGACGATGTTGGCCACAGCGAACAGCACCATCAGCGCGCCACAGATCGCCAGCGGCGCAGCACGCCAGCTTTCGGAGAGTCCGAGCATCGGGATAGGTCGTGCCAGGTTGGTCATCATCAACTGCCAGCCCTGCCAGGCCATGAAGCCGCCAAAGGCCACCACGAACAGATCCGCCAGATGGTGCATCAGACCCTTGATCGGCGCCGGCATGTTGTCGCGCAGCAGGTCGATGGACAGGTGGCTGTTGTGACGAACGCCGGCAGCGGCGCCGAGAAAGGTGATGTAGGCCACGCTCAGAAGCGCCGTCTGCTCGACCCAGGTGGGGGTGTCATTGAGCACGTAGCGGCCAAATACCAGCCAGCCAAAGGTGATGATCAGCAACACCAGCAGCACCCCGGCCACCATGATGCAACCATGGGCGATACTGTCGAGGATGCGGTCCAGTCGGCTGGGTGTTTCACGCTTGTAGCGTATGCTTCGTGACTCCGGCGATGCCGGAGGAAAGGCACCACGGCGTACCGTGGCGCCCTCTTGCTCTGACTCGGTTTGCTCGGACCCGACGTCAGAGGTGTCTGTGGGTGCGTTCACGCATCAGCCTCCCCGCCCGCCCCCGGCACCGGGGACGGGGCTCTCGGATCAATGGGATCAGTCGGCCTGAGCCGCGCGAATATCGTCGACCAGCGAGGCCAGGTCCGGGTTCTCGGCAAGAAAGCCCTCATAGACCGGTTGCATCAGCGCCTGGAATTCTGACTTGTCCGGAACCTCATTGATCTCGACGCCTGCATCCAGCGCCGTTTGCCGACTGGCCGCGGTACGCTCTTCCCACAGTTCACGCTGCTGCTCGGTGGCGACCTGCCCGGCCTCCCGGACCGCCGCCTGGTCCTCTTCGGACAGCTCGTCCCAGGTACTGCGGGCCATGCACAGGCACTCGGGAATGACCAGGTGGTTGGTCAGTGAGTAGTAGCCGGCAACCTCGTAGTGGCCGCTGGATTCGTAGGACGGGAAGTTGTTCTCGGCGCCGTCGATCACACCGGTCGTCAGCGATTGGTAGACCTCACCGTAGGCCATGGGGGTGGCGTTGCCACCCAGCGCATCGATCATGTCGACGTAGAGGTCGTTGTTCATGACCCGGACCTTCATGCCCTCGACATCTTTCGGAGTCTCGACCGGATGGTCGGTGTTGTAGAGGCTGCGCGAGCCTGCCCCGAACCAACCCAGCGCGACCAGGCCCTGCTCCTCCATCGCTGCGGCGAAGCGTTCGCCGATCTCGCCATCCATCAGTTCGTACATGCGCTCTTCACTTTCAAAGATGAAAGGCAGCGAGAGTACGTTGGCCGCCGGCACCATCGGACCCATGGGGCCCATGTTGAAGTTGCCGAAATCCAGAGCACCGTTGCGGGTCTGCTCGATGGCATCAGGCTGATCCCCCAGCACGGCGTTGTGATAGACCTTTGGTGTGATGCGCCCTTCCGTTCGCTCGTCCACCTCCTTGGCGAAGGTCTCCAGCGCAATGCTGTTGGGGTACTCGGGAGGATGAATGTTCCAGCCGCGCCACTGTTCGGCCAGGGCTGGCGTTGCCAGCAAGGCGGTGGTCGCGGCCAGGCCGGCAAGATGGATGGCGCGGGTGAGCTTGCGTGAAGCGGCGGGATTCATGGCGAGTCCTCTGGTTGACCTTGTTGGCGTTGTTGTCATACCCGGTTGGGCAAGTGTCCGGCCCTCTCTTACTGCCATCACATGGCGATGGCCTGAGCCGTTTTCTGGAAACCATGGCATACTATGTATGACAAAGTAGAAGAGAGGACTTCCTGGCTGCAACCCCTTCCTGACACTTTTTGACTAAAGTGCAATGCCACTGTCGAGGTGCGTTAGCCAAGGCGGCCAACATGATCGACATTTTTCGGAAAAGCCCTTTATTAGCGGGCAATAACGATCTGTCCGAAACCGGTTCCTGGTGCAGAGAGGTCCCGCTGCAGCGGCAGCTTAGTTGTAAAATGCTGTCATTTTCGAGCGTGACGCGTGGCCAGCTGTGTCCCTGTGCCGCCTGAGCTGCATAGGCGGCAGGAAGTCTCGAGGGACGTGCAGGGCCTCGGCTGATAAAGACGTTCAGCGTAGACAATATCGATGCAGAACAACCGTAGAAACGGGCGCCGCTGAGCGCCCGAGAACATGGCGGAGATTCGTTCGGGGGAAGGATCGAGGCGGCGCGCCCGAACCATCGGATCGGGCGCTGGTCGGGAGATGGCTAGAAGGCCCAGGCCGCCGACAGCGACACCGTATCGCCATCGAAGCGATTTTCGGATGACACATCGTGAAGCCACTTGCCGATCAAGGTGACCGGCGCCTGGCCGAGTGAGACGCTCTTCATGAAGGCCGGCCCTACCCCTGCCCCGCTACTGCGAAAACCATCTTCCAGGCGATCCGGTACCGGTCCCGAGTCCGACTCGAGCTGTTCGTACACGTACCCGGCCAGACCCAGTCCGAAGCTTGGTGTCAGGTACTTCGCCGCCAGTACGTCCAAGTGAAACTCGTCGCCGGTGGTGTAGTCGGTGGCATCGTTCTTGAAGTTGAACAGGATGCCCGCGGTCATCGACAGGTCCCATCCGCTTTCGGGCAGCCAGCTGTAGGTAATGGTGGGATCGATCGACCAGTAGTGCCGCCCCAGGTTGATCCGATCGTTCTCGTCGTAGCGCCCCACCGGAATATTGATACCCACCGCCGCCGTGGTGTGGTGAGTCCCGTTGGCCCAGTTGAGGGCGACCGGCACCAGGTACGGATCACCGAAGCCGCTGTTGCTTCCGGTGTTGAAGCGTTCCTGGCCTGGGATGCTGGCCTCGAGATCGACGCTGACGTCAAACACGTAGGGAAGATTGATCCCGGCGATGTAGGTGGCACCGAGCCACTCGACGTCGGTCACCCAGGTCAGCTTGAGCAGGTTGAACCACAGCGTCTGGTCGAGACCCGCCGACAGCCGCCCGCCCAGGGGGCGCGCGCCGATATCGCCCTCGTAGCGCACCAGGTCGTTGCGCGCATAGACCCCGGGTGGCGGGGCCAAGCCTGCGGCAAAGTCGTTATAGGCGCCCGGTACATAGATGCTGCTGCCACCTTCCGAGGCATGAGCCGTCGCTGGGGCCAGCAGTGCTGCACCAAGGATCGGCGCTGCCAGCAGGTAGTGATACATACCGGAGGTCAGGAGTCGGGGGCGACAAATGGCCATGGGGACGGTTCCATTGAGAAGTTTGCTGCAAAGTATAGGAAGCACTACGAACTTTTGGGCACAATTTTGACGTACCTGCCTCCTATGCCCCCACGTACCCTGCTGCTCTTCCCGTGACGTCTACCTCCAGCGTCCTGCGACTACTTCGGTCGTCCTGCGATTACTTCGGTCGATTGGCCAGATACGACAACGGCGCCCCAAGGGGCGCCGTTGTCGGGTGCGGGAAGCGAGACTTACCCGCTCCCACACTTGCTCTTTCCTGTTCAATCCTGACGGTACGCCCTTACTCGCCGGCGGGCGCGTAGGAGCCATCTTCGCGGTGCACTTCCTTGCCCGTCAGGCCCGGAGTGAACACGCAGGCCAGGTGCATGGTCTTGGAAGCACGCAGCAGGTGCTCGTCATGCTGATCCAGGATGTAGATGTCGCCCGGCTTGATCGGCCAGATCTTGCCGTCGGCCAGGGTCTCCACCTCGCCTTCGCCCTCGATGCAGAACACCGCCTCGAAGTGATGCTTGTAGTGGATGTGGGTCTCGGTACCCTCGAAGATACGGGTGATGTGGAAGGAACACTGACCGCCGTCATCGGCGAGCATCAGGCGGGTGCTGTCCCAGTTACCGTTCTCTGCCTTTACCAGGCGGTCGGTCTGACGAGCTTCTTCCAGGTTGCGAACGATCATCGAATTCTCCGTTGTCGGGTGTCGGGGGCGTCGGCGGTGCCGGGCATCGAAAGGCCCTGTGCGAGGCTTCGAGCGCTGGTGGCGTCCGCAGAAAAAGCGAGGGCGAGCCCTCGCTTTACATATTGCTCAGGGCAGGATCAGCGGCACCTTGCTGCTGGCGCCTGCCCGCAGATAGCCTGCGGGCGTATCCTGTTTCAGCTTAGCGCCTCGTGGGTGCTGCGCTCGAGGATATCGAGACCTTCGATCAGATCCTCGTCGGTGATGGTCAGCGGACACAGGCACTTGACCACCTCACCGTCCTGGCCACTGGTCTCGATCACCAGGCCGTTCTCGAAGGCCTTGGCGGTGATCTTGTCGGCGATATCGCCGCTTTCCACGTCGATGCCGCGCATCAGGCCGCGGCCACGCTCGGAAGCCGGATACCCCTTGTCGCTAAGCCAGGCGGCGATCTTCTGAAAGCGCTCTTCCACGATCCGCGCCTTGCGCTGGATGTCACGCTCGAAGGTATCGTCGCTCCAGTACTTGCGCATGGCAGCGGTAGCGGTGACGAAGGCCAGGTTGAAGCCACGGAAGGTACCGTTGTACTGACCCGGCTTCCACTTGTCGAGCTCCGGGCGCATCAGCACGTGGGCGAACGGCAGGCCGAGTGCGGACAGCGACTTGGAGTTGGTGACGATGTCCGGTGTGATGCCGGCATGCTCGAAGCTGAAGAACTTGCCGGTACGACCGCAGCCCGCCTGGATATCATCGATGATCAGCAGGATGTCATTGTCGCGGCAGATGCCCTCGAGACGCTTGAGCCAATCCAGGCCGGCCACGTTGATGCCACCCTCGCCCTGGACAGTTTCGACGATGACCGCGGCGGGCACGTCGAGACCGCCGGACTTGTCGCCGAGCAGCTTCTCGAAGTAGTCCAGGGTATCGGTCTCGCTCCCCATGTAACCATCGAAGGGCATGAAGGCTGCACCCTGGGTCGGAATACCGCCGGTCGCCTCGCGGAACTTGCGGTTGCCGGTGGTGGCCAGCGCTCCCATGGTCACGCCGTGGAAGCCATTGGTGAACGTCACGATGTTGTGACGACCCTTGGCCACACGAGCGAGGCGAATGGCAGCCTCGACGGCATTGGTGCCGGTCGGCCCCGGGAGGTGGACCTTGTAGTCGAGACCACGCGGCTTGAGGATCACCTCTTCCAGGGTCTCCAGATAGTCGCGCTTGGCGGCGGTCCAGAAATCAAGACCGTGGATGATGCCGTCGGTGGCCAGATAGTCGACCAGCGCCTGCTTCAGGTGCGGGTTGTTATGGCCGTAGTTCAAGGTGCCGGCACCGGCCAGAAAGTCGATGTACTCGCGGCCTTCCTCGTCGGTCAGGCGAGCGTTCTGCGCCTTGGTGAAGACCACCGGAAAGGAACGGGAATAGGTACGAACTTCGGATTCCATGCGTTCGAGGATCTGGGTCTGCATTGCGACCTCCTGTCGGGTTCGTAGGGGAAGTTATCGGGTATCGGTGGCGACGGACGCTGGCGCCCTGTCACCACCCTGGAAGCCGTTAGATACGCGTCGTGTCGAAGGGACCGATGCGCACCAGGTTTTCCGGATCGTGCTCTCCACCCAATTGGTCGGTAGAGAAGTACTCGCGGCTGTTCAACGGCGCCTGCCAGCGATCGGCCAGGCGGCGGAACAAGCCCCAGGAAGCCTGGTTATCCGGTGTGATGGTGGTCTCGAGGTGGTGGACCTCGGCAAATTCAGGGCGGGTCAGTATGGCTTCGACCAGTCTGCGGGCCAGGCCGGTACCGCGGGCCTTCTCGCCCACCGCGACCTGCCATAGAAAGTAGGTGTCCGGAGCATTGGACTTCACGTAGCCGGAGACAAAGCCGACGATCTCGCCTTCCTCGTTGGTGGCAACGGCACAACTGTCACGGAACTGGGTGGCCAGCAACAGGTAGGCGTAGGCGGAGTTGACGTCCAGGGGCGGGCAGGACTTGACCAGCTCGTAGATGCCCCAGCCATCCTCGGGAGTGGACTTGCGTATAAACAACGGCGCCGCTTCGTGACCCACCACCGCGTCCGCCACCGTAGGCTTGGCGAGGTCGGCTGATGGTGTGAAGGGCTCAGTGCTTGCGGTCATGTTCGTTATGCTTCGCTGTAGCGAATTTGGACAACCATTATAACAGTCGAGTATGACATTTCAAAATCTGGATTATTCTTAACCCCTGGAAGCATAAAAAAAAATTATGCGAGCGGCGCCAGGCCACGTCTCATGGCGGCTCGGAGCGATCACTGCCGCTCACCTCCCCCTATCCCTTTGGCGTAATCGATTGCCTCTCCAACGAGACGATTTCGTCCGCCTGAAGCAGTATAGTCGGCCCTTTCGGATCGGCGAGAAAAGGCCACAAAAAAGGGCACCCACAGGTGCCCTTGTCGTATCGTGACGCCGGTCTCAGGTACGGGTCGGCGTGCGCATGGTGACAAACTCTTCGGCGCCGGTCGGGTGGATGCCGACGGTGGCATCCAAAACAGGCGGCCTTGGTCTCTCGTCAAAAGATAAGGGCACCCACTGGTGCCCTTGTCGTATCGTGACGCCGGACTCAGGTACGCGTCGGCGTGCGCATGGTGACGAACTCTTCGGCGCCGGTTGGGTGGATGCCCACGGTGGCGTCGAAATCTGCCTTGGTCAGGCCCGCACGCACCGCGATGGCGATGCCCTGGATCACCTCGCCGGCCTCCTCGCCGACCATGTGCGCCCCTACCACCACGTCGCTTTCGTCGTCGACGATCAACTTCATCAGGCAGCGTTCATCGCTGCCGGACAGGGTGTGCTTCATGGGACGGAAGTCGGCGCTGTAGACGCGGACCGCCTTGCACACCTCGCGGGCCTTCTCTTCGGACAGGCCAACGGTGCCGATATTGGGATGGCAGAACACCGCAGTGGCGATGTTGTCGTAGTTCATCGGCGCCTTGGGCGCGTCACCGTAGTGGTGTGCAACCAGATGCATGGCCTCGGCCAGGGCCACCGGCGTAAGCTCAGGACCGCCGGTCACGTCGCCCAGCGCCAGGATCGAGGGCACCGAGGTCTCGAAGCGATCGTTGACCTGGATGGAGCCGTTCTCGTTGAGCGCGATGTCGAGCTGGTCCAGGCCCAGGCCTTCAAGATGCGGCTTGCGGCCGGTGGCGGACAGCACCGCATCCACCTCAAGGGTCTCGCCGTTGGTCAGGGTGGCCTTGATCCCGCCTTCGACCTTCTCGAGGGACTCGATGTTGGTGTTGAAGTGCAGGTTGACGCCCTTCTTGGCCATCTCGTCGCGGGTGAACTCGCGCACCTCCTGGTCGAAGCCGCGCAGGAACAGGTCGCCGCGATACAGCAGGTGGGCGTCGGCGCCCAGGCCGTTGAAGATGCTGGCGAACTCCACGGCGATATAGCCGCCGCCAAGCACCAGAAAGCGCTTGGGAAACTCATCCAGGTCGAAGATCTGGTTGGAGTTCATGGCCAGTTCGCTGCCGGGGAACGGCGGCACCCAGGGCCAGCCACCCACCGCCACCAGGATCTTCTCGGCGCTGATGGTCTCGCCGCCGACCTCGACACGGTGTTCGTCCACCACCTTGGCGCGACCGTTGATCAGGCGCACCCCGGCGTTGTCCAGCAGCTTGCCGTAGATGCCGTTGAGTCGCTTGATCTCACCGATCTTGTTGTCGCGCAGGGTCGCCCAGTCGAAGCTCGGCGCCTGGTCGAGCTGCCAGCCGAAGCCGCGAGCGTCGTCGAAAGCCTCGTGGAAGTGTGCGGCGTAGGAGTAGAGCTTCTTGGGCACGCAGCCCACGTTGACGCAGGTACCGCCGAGGTAGCGATCCTCGGCGACGGCCACCCTGGCCCCGGTTGCCGCCGCGGTACGGGCAGCGCGGACACCACCGGAGCCGGCACCGATGACAAAGAGGTCATAGTCGAATTGTGACACTTGCGTCTCCTGATTCTGTTGCTGGGGCCCTTGTTGTCGGGACCGCTTTCGGATCATTAGGGGCCTGGCCTACCAGGGACCTGCCTCGAGGCCCACCAGGATGGGAAACCTTCCCATGATACCAGCGGGCTGGCTACCACGGGAGGGTGCTTGACCACCTTGACCGAGGGGGGTAAAAACATGCACCACTTTAGCCATCCACTGCTTGCACGGGGAAAGTTCATGAGTGATATCGACAATCTGCTCGCCAATAATCGGGCCTGGGCCGACAGAATCTGCCAGGAAGACCCTGATTTCTTTGCCCGCCTTGCTCAGCAGCAAAGCCCGGAGTATCTGTGGATCGGTTGTTCCGACAGCCGCGTGCCGGCCAACCAGATCATCGACCTTCCCCCGGGTGAGGTGTTCGTCCACCGCAACGTCGCCAACCTGCTCTACCACAATGACATGAACGCCCTGTCGGTGGTGCAGTTCGCGGTGGACGTGCTCAAGGTACGTCACATCATGATCGTCGGCCACTACAACTGTGGCGGCGTGCGCGCTGCGGTCACCGGCGGCGAGAACGGTATGGTGGACAACTGGTTGCACAGCGTACGCGAACTCTACAGCATGCATCGCTCGGAACTCGAGCATCTGCCGCTGGACGAGCAGGTGGATCGCATGTGCGAGCTCAACGTCAAGTCTCAGGTCAAGACGCTGTGTCGTACCAAGATCGTCCAGCGTGCCTGGCAGCGCGGCCAGGCGCTGTCGGTGCATGGCTGGGTGTATGGCCTCAGTGACGGTCGTGTCACCGACCTGGAATGCAGCGTCCACGGCCTGGATCAGGTCGCCCAGCTCTATCGCATCGATCGCGTCTGCCCGCCCCAGCAGTGACGGCTGGTCTGAACTGACCGATTGACCGCCAGGCGACCCTAGGCACCACTGTCGCCTCGGCGCTGTGTCGATTGCCCTTTCGCGCCCCCGAATCTCGTTCGGGGGCGCTTGCACTTGCGGTTACCTCACTCGCCTCCGCCGGCTACCTCAGCTCCTCTATTTCCCCTTACTTTTCTGTCTGCGCCACCTTCTCGTCGCTCAGCGCTTGTCTGCTCCTTGAAGACACGCTCCCCGGGCCCATATTCGTTCCTCGCATGGGTGCTGTCACAATTTCGATTGTGTTTAAACGCGACACCTCACTATGTTGATGCAGGACATTGACTAGCCGGCGCTTACAACATTGACCAAGGCGTCCGACTGGCAATTACAACAACCTCAACAAGCAGGAACTCCTTCCATGTTCAAGAAGACCCTTCTGGCCGGTGCCCTCGGTGCCGCCATGCTGACGGCTGCCCTGCCCCAGACCGCACTGGCCGAAAACACCCTGCGCATGGCCTACGACGCCGATCCGGTGTCGCTGGACATCCATGAGCAGCTCTCCGGCGGTATCCTGCAACTGTCGCACATGGCCTTCGATCCGCTGGTGCGCTGGACCAAGGACTTCGAGTTCGAGCCCAGACTCGCCACCGAGTGGGAGCAGGTCGACGACACCACCATGCGCATCAGCCTGCGCGAAGGGGTCACCTTCCATTCCGGCAACCCCTTCACCGCCGAGGACGTCGCCTGGACCGTCGAGCGCCTCAAGCGCAGCCCGGACTTCAAAGCGATCTTCGAGCCTATCGAGACGGTCAACGTGGTCGATGAGCACACCGTGGAGATCATCTCCAAGCGGCCCAACCCGCTGCTGCTGAACATGGCCACCTACATCTTCCCGATGGACAGCCAGTTCTATTCCGGCGAGACCGACGGCGGCAAGGCCAAGGACGAGATCGTCAAGAACGGCAACTCCTACGCCTCGCGCAACATCTCCGGTACCGGCCCCTTCCAGGTGACCAACCGCCAGCAGGGCGTTCGGGTCGACTTCGAACGCTTCGATGACTACTGGGACAGCGAGTCCCCGGGCAACGTCGACGCCATCACCCTGACTCCGATCGGCGAGAACGCCACCCGCGTCGCCGCCCTGCTGTCCGGTGACGTCGACTTCATCGCGCCGGTACCGCCCAACGATCTGGAGCGTATCGAGAGCGACGAGGACACCAATCTGGTGACCATGTCGGGCACCCGCATCATCCTGTTCCACATGAACCAGGAGCGGGTCGAGGCCTTCCAGGACCCGCGTGTTCGCCAGGCCTTCAACTACGCGATCAACCAGGAAGGCATCGCCGATCGTCTGATGAAGGGCTTCGCCACCCCGGCCGCCCAGTTCTCGCCGGAGGGTTACTCCGGCCACAACCCGGATCTCGAGCCGCGCTTCGATCTCGACCGGGCCAAGGAACTGATGGCCGAAGCGGGCTATGAGGACGGCTTCTCGGTCAGCATGATGGCGCCCAACAACCGCTACGTGAACGACGCCAAGATCGCCCAGGCGGTAGCCGCCATGCTGGCGCGGATCAACGTCACGGTGGACCTGAAGACCCTGCCCAAGGCCCAGTACTGGGGCGAGTACGATGATCGCGCTGCCGACATGATGATGATCGGCTGGCACTCCGACACCGAAGACTCCGCCAACTTCCACCAGTACCTGACCGAGTGTCCGGACGCCGACAGCGGTGGCGGCCAGTACAACGCCGGCAACTACTGCAACGAGGAGCTCGACCAGCTGATGGTCGACGCCAACCTCGAGGTGGATCTGGAGAAGCGTGGCGAGATGCTGCGTGAGCTCGAGCAGGGCCTCTACGACGATGCCGCCTTCATTCCGCTGCACTGGCAGAACCTGGCCTGGGCCTCGGCGGCCAACGTCGACATCGAGCCGGTGGTCAACGTGATGAACTTCCCCTACCTCGGGGATCTGGTCATCGAAGAAGAGTAAGACGACAGGCACCGCCACGCGGTGCCTGCAAGCTCCCATTCAGCAGCTGCCTCGGCTCCGTGACATGGTCGCGGAGTCGAGCGCCTGTACCCTGGACAATCCCCATGATCGCATTTCTGATCAAGCGCCTCTTTCATGCGCTGCTGGTGATGTTTGTCATCAGCGTGATCGCCTTCGCCATCCAGGACAACCTGGGTGATCCCATCCAGCAGATGGTGGGTCAGTCGGTGCCCGAGAGCGAGCGCGAGGTGCTGCGCGAGGAACTGGGGCTCAACGATCCCTTCCTGGTGCAGTACTTCCGTTTCGCCGTCAACGCCGCCCAGTTCGACTTCGGCTATTCGTACATCTACAACGAGCCGACTACCGAGGTGGTCCTGCGACACCTGCCGGCGACCCTCGAGCTGGTATTCGCCTCGACCCTCCTGATCATCTTCCTGTCGGTGCCGATCGGCGTCTACAGCGCGATCAAGCCCCGCGCCTGGCTGTCCCGTTTCTTCATGGGGGTGTCGATCATCGGCATCTCCATCCCGGTGTTTCTCACCGCTATCGTGTTGATCCAGCTGTTCGCCATCGGCGTGAGCTTCACGCCCTTCCCCGCCGATACCGGCTGGGGCGCCTGGCTCAACGGCCTGCTGTCCACCGAGGGCGGCATGCCGGCCTACGGTCGCGGCGACCCGATCCACGTGTTCGGCACCTGGACCACCAACTTCGCCTCGCTGGAAGGGCTGACCTACCTGGTGCTGCCGGCCATCTCGCTGGCCTCGATCATGCTGCCGCTGTTCATTCGCCTGATCCGCGCCGAGATGCTCGAGGTGATGCAGTCGGAGTACGTCAAGTTCGCCCGGGCCAAGGGCATCTTGATGCGTCGCATCTACTTCCTGCACGCGCTGAAGAACACCATGTTGCCGGTCATCACCGTCGGCGGCGTGCAGATCGGCACCCTGGTGGCCTACACCATCCTCACCGAGACGGTGTTCCAGTGGCCCGGCATGGGCCTGATGTTCCTCGACGCCATCGAGCGCTCGGACATCCCCCTGATCGTGACCTACCTGATGATCGTCGGCCTGATCTTCGTGATCACCAACACCCTGGTCGACCTGATTTACGGCCTGGTCAATCCCACCGTCAAGCTGACAGGTAAGCCCGCATGAGCACCCAGAGCACTGCGACGAGCAGCCGGTGGGAGCGGTTTCGCGACTCCTACCTCTTGTACAGTTTCAAACGCGACCTGATCGCCCAGACCAGTCTTCTGATCTTCGTGGTGATGGTCCTGGCCGCGCTGCTGGCGCCTTGGCTTGCGCCGGCCGACCCCTATGACCTGGCCCAGATCGACATCCTTGCATCCGAGCTGCCGCCGTTCTGGATCGACGGCGCCGACCCCCAGTACCTGATGGGTACCGATTCCCAGGGGCGCGACCTGCTCTCGACCATCCTCTACGGCATGCGGGTGTCGCTGGTCATCGGCTTCGGCGCCGTGGCGCTGCAGGCCACCCTGGGGGTGTGCTTCGGTCTGCTGGCGGGCTACCTGGGTGGGCGCGTCGACGCCTTTCTGATGCGCCTGGCGGATATCCAGCTGTCGTTCTCGACGCTGATGGTGGCCATCGTGGTGGGCGCCCTGTTCAAGGCGATCTTCGGCGGCGCCACCTACTCCGACTATGCCATGTGGCTGCTGGTGCTGATCATCGGCCTGGCCGAATGGCCCCAGTACGCCCGTACCGTGCGTGCCTCGGTGCTGGCAGAGCGCTCCAAGGAGTACGTCGACGCCGCCCGGGTGATGGGCCTGCGCAGCCGGCGGATCATGTTCCGTCACATCCTGCCCAACACCCTGTCGCCGATCTTCGTCATCTCCACCGTGCAGGTGGCCAATGCCATCATTTCCGAGGCAGCGCTGTCGTTTCTCGGCCTCGGCATGCCCGAGACCCAGCCGTCGCTGGGCTCGTTGATCAAGTCCGGCTTCGACTATATCCAGTCCGGTTCCTGGTGGATCACCCTGATTCCGGGCCTGGTGCTGGTGGTGCTGGTGCTGGTGATCAACCTGCTCGGCGACTGGCTGCGCGACGTGCTCAATCCACGACTGTACAAGGGCTGAGGTAGACATCATGGCACTACTCGACGTCAATCACCTCGACGTGCGCTTCGCCCTGCGACAGGGCGACGTGAAGGCACTGCGCGATGTGTCGTTCAGCCTGGATCGTGGCGAGCGTCTGGGCATCGTGGGCGAATCCGGCGCAGGCAAGTCGGTCGCCGCCTTCAGCCTGCTGAATCTGATCGCCAAGCCGGGCTATATCGCCGGTGGCAGCATCACCTTCGATGGCCAGGAACTGACCGGGCTCGGCGAGCGCGCCCTGCGCAAGGTGCGCGGCCACCGCATCTCGATGATCTTCCAGGATCCGATGATGACGCTCAATCCGGTGCTGTCCATCGGTGAGCAGATGGTGGAATGCCTCAAGGCCCACCGCCGTATCTCCAGCAAGGAAGCCCGCGCGATCTCGCTGCGCAAGCTCGAGCAGGTGCAGATCCCGTCGCCGGAAAAGCGCCTGGACCAGTATCCCCATGAGCTGTCCGGCGGCATGCGTCAGCGCATCATCATCGCCATCGCGCTGCTGCTCGACCCGGATATCATCATCGCCGACGAGCCCACCACCGCCCTGGATGTGACCATTCAGGCGGAGATCATGGCGCTGTTGCTGGAACTGTGCGAGAAGCACAACGTCGGCCTGATCCTGATCACCCACGATCTCGGCGTGGTCAGCCAGGTGACCCAGCGCATGCTGGTGATGTACGCCGGACGGGTGATCGAGCAGGGCCCGACCCGAGAGATCATCAATGATCCCCAGCATCCCTACACCCAAGGGTTGATCAACGCCCTGCCCCAGATGGCGACCCCGGGCGAGCGGCTCAACCAGATACGTGGCAGCATGCCGTCGTTGAGCCAGCTCCCCAGCGGCTGTCCGTTTCATCCGCGCTGCGACTTTACCCAGCGCCACGACGGCAGCGAACGGACACCCTGCAAGACCGAGGTACCGGCCTTCGTGCGCTCCGGCAACTGTGAGGTGGCCTGCCATATGGTCGCCGAGATGCAGGATGCCGAACGCATCGTGGCCAGGGAGGACAACTCATGAGCCAGACCACTCAGGCAGCCGTCAAACCGCCGACCGAGCCGATTCAGCAGGACGGCCCCGCCGACATGAACCCTGCCGCTGGAGGCGACAGCCTGCTCGAGATCCGCGGGCTGGAAAAGCGCTTTTCACTGTCCGGGGATTTCCTCGAGCAGCTCAAGTTCCGGCGTGGTCGTATCGTGCGCGAGCAACAGCACGTGCACGCGATCAATGGGGTCGACCTGGACATCCGCCGCGGGGAGTCGCTGTGCGTGGTGGGCGAATCCGGCTGCGGCAAGTCGACGGTAGCGCGTACCGTAATGGGCCTGCTGCGGCCCAGCGCCGGCGAGATCCATTACGACGGCGAGCGTATCGATCATCTCGATTCGAAAGCATTGCTGCCTTTCCGTCAGCGCATGCAGATGATCTTCCAGAACCCCTACGCCTCGCTCAATCCGCGCATGACCATCCAGCAGACGCTGGAAGAGCCGATCCGCCTTCACCACCCCGACTGGAAGCCACAGCAGGTCGTCGACAAGGTCCACGAGGTGATGAGCTCGGTAGGCATCGCCCCGGACTGGGGCTCGCGCTATGGCCACGAGTTCTCCGGTGGCCAACGACAGCGTATCGCCATCGCCCGGGCGCTGGCGGTGGATCCGGAATTCATCGTCGCCGACGAGCCAATTTCGGCGCTGGACGTGTCGATCCAGGCCCAGGTGCTGAACCTGTTGATGGAAGCCCAGCGCGAGCACCATCTCACCTACCTGTTCATCACCCACGACCTGGCGGTGGTGGAGCATTTCGGGACCCGGGTGGCGGTGATGTACCTGGGCCGCGTGTGCGAGGTGGCGCCCACGGCGACGCTGTTCGCCCGCCCGCGTCACCCTTACACCCAAGCGCTGATGTCGGCGATTCCACGCCTGGAGGACGACCGTCCCCAGCACCTGCGCCTGCAGGGAGAGGTGCCGACCCCGGTGAACCTGCCCTCGGGCTGCGTGTTCCACGGGCGCTGCCCCCACGCCAACGAGCGCTGCCGCCGGGAGATCCCCCGTCTGATCGCCACCGACGAGGGCGGCCAGGTCGCCTGTCATGGTGTCGAGGAAGGTCGTCTGTCTTGACCGCTGCCTTGACCTCCATCGCCGTCACCTGCAATACGCCGACGCCGGGTACGCCCGGCGTCGGGTTATCTGGCACAATCGACGTTTCGCAGGACAGGTGACACTTCCATGGAAATACGTTGGCTGGAAGACTTTCTCGCCTTGGCCCGCACGCGTCATTTTTCCCGTGCCGCCGAAGAACAGAACGTGACTCAGCCCACCTTCTCCCGGCGCATCAAGCTGCTCGAAGAGGAGATGGGCACCACCCTGATCAACCGTCAGACCCTGCCGCTGTCGCTGACGCCGGCCGGCGAGGCCTTCCTCGCCATGTGTCACGACGTCACCCGGCGGGTCGACCTGACCCGCCAGCGACTGGCGCAGATGGCCGAGGAACAGGCCGGACAGCTACGCCTGGGGGCACCCCAGAGCCTGCTGGCGCAGTTCCTGCCCCAGTGGCTCAGCGGCTGGCAGTCGCCACCGCCGCTGCAGCCCTACCTGCGTGCCACGGCCTGGCTGGTGGGCGACTATTTCCAGGGACTGGCCTCCGGCGAGATCGATCTTGCCCTGTGCTACTGGCCGACCAGCGGCAATCCGCTGGAACTGGCCAACGAAGACACCGATTACTGCGTCATCGGCCGCGAGCGCTTTATGCCGGTGTGCCTGCCGGATGCCAGCGGCCAGCCTCGCTTTGCGCTGGAAGGCGGCAAGGGGCGCGCCCTGCCGTTGATCGCCTATCATCCCCGGGGCATGATCGACGCCGCCATCCGCTCCCATCTGGACCGACTCGGCGACGCCCCTACACTGACGGTGCTCAACGAGAGCGTACAGAGCGGCAATATCCGAGAACTGGTCGCGCTGGGCTATGGCCTGGGCTGGTTGCCCGAGCGCAGCCTGGGCGAGGCCCTGGCCTCCGGCGCGCTGGTGGCGGCAGGACCGCCACGCTGGACGGTGTCCTTCGATATCCGCCTGTATCGCCACCTCTCGACCCGTCGCGCGGCGGTCGATGCCGCCTGGCAGGAGCTGTGTGCTCACGCCCTCGACGCCGAGGCTCAACCATGACGCCCCGATGCCCCCGGAGACCTTGCCTTGCCCCAGCCTGACGCCCATTCAAGCTTGCCCCCGGCCACCTCGGGCCTTCGCGCGGATGCAGCAACACCGGGCGGCTTTCGTGCCGCCCGCTGGCTGTCCAATCCGCATGTCCAGACGCTGCTGCCGCGGGTGCTCCGCCCCGCCGAGGTGGACTGGCGGCAGGAGTTTCTCGCGCTGCCCGACGGTGACGAGGTAGAGCTTAGCTGGGTGCTACCGGAACCCGAAGACCCCCGCGCCCCTGTCTTTGTGCTTTTCCACGGCCTCGAGGGGGGAATCACCTCGCCCTACGCCCACGATCTGCTGGCGGCCGCCAGAGACCAGGGCTATCGGGCCTTGCTGATGCACTTCCGTGGCTGCGGCTCTCGCCCCAACCGTCTGCCGCGCGCCTACCACAGCGGCGATACCGGGGACGCAAGGGTGTTGCTTGAGGTACTGGGCGATCGCTATCCCGAGGCACCCAAGGTCGCCGGTGGCGTGTCGCTGGGGGGCAATATGCTGCTACGGCTGGTCGCCGAAGAGGACGCGAACTCGTTGGGGCTCGACGCCGCGGTGGTGATCAGCGCGCCGCTGGATCTGGCGGCCTGCGCCCAGCGCCTGGGCGAGGGTTTTTCACGGGTCTACGAACGCCACCTGCTGGCCTCGCTCAAGCGCAAGGTGATACCTCGGCTCGAACGCGGTGAGCTTTCCCTCAAGGTCAGCGTCGAGCAGGTGCGCCGGCTTAAGCGCCTGCGCGACTACGACGACGTCATCACGGCGCCGATGCACGGCTTCCTGGACGCCGATGACTACTATGCCCGCGCCTCCAGCGGCCCGGTGCTCGATCGGGTGGCCGTTCCCACCCTGATGCTGCATGCCCGTGACGATCCTTTCATGCCGGCCGACCTAATCGAGCGCTTCCCGGCTCGCTCGCCGCTGGTGACCCTGGAAGTCGCCGAACGCGGCGGCCATGTCGGATTCATGGAGCCAGGCCCTCGCCGCCCTCGCCCTTGGCTTGGCCGACGGCTGGCGCGCTACCTGCAGGAGCTGTCGCTGGACAAGCAATGACATGGCTCCTGCTCATGCAAGGGCAAGTCAGATCAAGCAATGTCACGCAACATCACACAAGAGCCCCGGCCATGGCCGGGGCTCTTGTGCTTTACGCCGTGTGTTGCGTGGGGTGCTGCGCGCTTGGTCACTGCAGTTCCGGAGGCTCTCCCGGCAGGCTCCAGGTGTAGATCAGGTCCACCGCCTGGGCGGCGCCGGAGACCGCTTCCAGGTAGAGGCTCCTCCATAGCTGGTAGGTCAGGGTCAGCTCGGCGATGGGCGAGAAGATGCCGACGCCGTAGCCCACCTCCAGACGGTCGGTGAGACGGCCGCTGACCACCACCTGACTGCTCTCGCCACTGCCGGAGGTATCCAGCGACAGGTCCTGGATGCCGAAGGCCTCACCCATGGCGCCTACCGCCCCCCCGGTCTTGCCCAGGGTCAGGCCGATCAGCGCCGAGGTCAGGGCGCCGCTGGAGTCGCCGCTGTCATCCGGCGCCCGGCCGCGCAGCACGTAGGACAGCGCCCGAGACTCGTCCATCGACGGCTCGGAGAAGATCTCCAGATCGGGCTGGCTGGCGGTACCGGTGACCTTGAGACCGGCGATCACTCCGTCTTCGGTGCTGGCCGGGTTACGGATAGCCTCGAAGTCCAGCGTCGGCAGACTCGGCGGGCCGGCGAAGATCAGCTTGCCCTGGCGAATCTGCAGATCCTGGCCGTAGGCGCGGAAGCGGCCATCGACCAGGCTGACGTCGCCGAACAACTGCAGTGGCCCGTTGTTCTGGCGCACCTCCAGATCCCCTTCCAGCTCGGTCTGCAGACCGTAGGCGCTCAGGCGCATGTCGGGTCCCAGCAGCAGCCGTACGCGGATGTCGATGGCCATGCCCGCCTCGGCCATGGCCTCGGCGGTGGATTCTCCTACCGGGTCTTCCTGGGCACGCCGTTCGGCCTCCTTGGCCTCCTCGTCCATCTCGCGGGTGATGATGATCTCGTCACCGCTCGGGGTGACCGCGGAGGCCGGGACGTCACCGACCTTGAGCCTGGCCCAGGGGATCCGCACCTCGCCACGTACCCGCAGTCGCGAGGGGTTGGCGGTGATGGTCAGGTCCGGGGCCAGCTTCAGCTTGCCGAAGGCCGGCATGGCGGCGAGCAGTGGATCCTGCACCGCGGACAGCGCCATATTGGCCTCCCAGCTACCGTCAGGCCAGGCGGCGTCACCGGTGATATTCAGGCGCCCTTCCTCGGCGTCCACATGGCCGGAAATCCGCGCGCTGTCGCCGGACAGCGCGATATCCAGCCGTCCGTCGGTGACCGCCAGGGGGATATCACCACCGTGGACCCTGAGCCCGGTCAGACTGATGTCGCCACTGAGGTCGGGTGCCTCGCGGCTGCCGGCGATACGGATGGTGCCGCCAAGACTGCCCTCGAGTTCATCGAGGCCGGCCGCCAATGGCTGATAGGGTGCCAGGCGCACGTCGGTAATGGTCAGGGTGCCGTCCAGGCCGCCGCGTCCCATGGGATCGTCGATGGCCAGGGCCAGGTCGATATCGCCGCTCTGGGCCAGTGACAGCGCCAGGTCCATGTCGATGCGGGCCTCGCTGGCGTCTGCACTGAGCGACATGCTGGTGGCAGGCACCGACCAAGGCTGGCCATAGGCGTCCTCGCCGGTCACGCTGACCTCGCTGTCGACCTGGACGTCGGCCTGCCAGCGACTGCCGCCGGCCGACCAGCCAGCGACGACACGAGCGCCGGTGTCGCCGTCGATGGCCCAGCCCTGAGGCAAGGCCTCGTTGACCAGATCCATGGGCAGCTCATTGATCTCGAGGGTCAGCGAGCCGGCGTCCGCCGAGGCGCTCAGCGGCTCGCTGATGCACACGGCGCCGCCCTGGCGACGTGCCAGGCAGAAGGGCTCGGCCTGGACCGACCCCGCGGCCAGGTCGGCCTCGAAGCTCAGCGGATCAGCGAGGGCGATATCGCCCTGGGGCAGCGTGACCTCCAGCGGCGACAGGGTGCCCTGATAGCGGTCGCGGGCCTCGTTCATGGCCCCGTCAAGGGCCAGTACCAGACGGTTGAGTGGCCCGTCCTCGCTGCCCTCCACGGTGAGCTCAAGGCGGTGATCCGACAGCCGCCCATCGAGATCCAGGGCGATATCGGAGAATCGCTGACCGCCGGCTTCGACCTGTCTTGCCTCAAGACCAATATCGAGCTCGGGGTCGTCGATACCGGCCACACGGCCGGACAGCGACAGTTCGCCGACACGATTTTCCTCAAACGCTACCCCGCTGCCGTTCATGGCCAGGTCTAGCTGAGGCGCCTGGAGGCTGCCGCTGGCCGTGATGTCACCGGATAGCTGGCCGGCAAGCCCCGGATACAGGCTCGCCATGTCCGGCAGTGATATCTCGGCGTCGACGTCGAGGTTGGACTCGCTGACCTGGCCGACGGCCTGGATGCGATTGTCGCCCTGGCGGAAATCGAGGCTGTCGATGTCCCACTGCATATTGCTGTTGCCGGCGAGCTGGGCCTCCAGCGACAGCGGACGGCCATCGAGGGTACCCTCGATATCCAGCGCCGGCACCTCCACCCGCCAACCCTCATCGGTCTGGGCGAAAGCCACCTGCAGGGTGCCGTCGATATCCCCCGCGAGGCCTTCGACGAAGGGTTCCGGATTAAGGTCCGTGAGGGTCGCTGCCGCCTCCACCGAGACGCCGTCAGACCAGTCGACACGTCCCTCGGTGCTGAGCGCGCCGGCACCCTCCGGTGCGACCTCAAGAGGCGCCCAGGCAAACTGTGAAAGATCCCCCTGCCCCTGAAGGGCCAGGGTGGTTGGCGGTACATCCGGTCCCTCGGCGGCCAGGGCCAGTTGCAGCGTATAGCCGGTCAGGGAACCCTCGATGGCGAGATCCAGATCGCGGGCGATCCACGGCTCCACCTCGGCCGTGGCAGCGGTGGCATTGCCAGCTTCAGCATTGTCTGGTGCGCTTGTCTCGGCGTCGCTCACCTCGCCAGTCTCTTCGATGCCTTCAGGCAGGGGGCTGTCCATGCCAGGCAGCGGCCATTGCAGTCTGGGGCTCTGGAAGGTGGCGCTGAAGGGCAACGTGGGGTCGAGGGCGTCGAGTCGGGCGACCAGGTGGGTGTCCACCGGGCCCGAGGTCTTCAGGTCGATTTCCAGGTCGGCCAGACTGCCGGCTGCGCTCAGCTCGACCCGCTCGCCGGACAGCGCCGGGAAGATTTCCGGCAGGTACAGATCGGCGGCAAAATTGAGCTCCAGCGGGTAGTCGCCGCTCAACGTGGCGCGGGCCTGGAGCTCGGCGTCGGCATCGGCGGAGGCCACCGCCAGGGGCTCGATGGTAACGGTCTGGCCGCGGGCATCGAGACTCAGGTCCAGACGCTCGACGTGGTAGTCGAAGGCACCGTCGACGGTGGTGTCCTCGACCACCAGCTCGGGTACTTCAATGGCCAGTGGCAAGGTGACCTCGGGCAGCACCAGACGCTCACGCTCATCCAGCGGGATGTCATCGGCCTTGGCTGCGGCCCCTTCCATCTCGGCGGCGGCCTCGCTCGGCAACGGCGAGCGCACCGCGATGGCGGCGTCGATGGCCTCGGCGCTGACGATGGGCCCTTCATGTTCGGCGTCGCTCAGGGCCAGCATGGCGCCGGGCGTCAACGGCAGGGTCAGATGAAGACCCGCCAGGCGCGTGGGTCGAACGCTAAGGGTATCGCCCTCGGCCACCGCCGCGGTGGTGAAGCTGTCCCAGGCCAGTCGGGTGCCGTCGGCCAGTTGCACGGCGACGTCCTCGACCGCCAGTTCACGGATCTCGACGGGAAACGGCAACGCCAGGGGCCCCGGCTCGGCGCTGGTCGGTTCGGGTTCGACGGGAGGCTCCTCCGCGGCTTCGCTCTCGCCCAGGCGTACGTCGGTACCCGACACCCTCAGGTAATCAAGACACAGCCGGCCATCAAGAACGCAGTCCTCTGCCCAGGACAGCGACAACGTGTCCACCGACAGCCGCAGGCTGCCCATCTCCATGCGAAAGCCATCCAGCGCAAAGGTGTCGAGCAGCGCGCCTTCGACCGCCTCGTACTCGAGAAAGCCCATGCGCTGGCCCTGATCCAGCGCCATTCGGGTGCCCCAGGGACTCAGCACCAGGCCGCCAATCAGCAGCACCAGGCCAACCAGGGTCAACGGCAGCCAGATCAGCAGACGTGTCAGGGCCCACAGGGCGCGTCCTTTTCTCATTGAAGCCTCGTGTCAGGGGCCAGCGGCATCGGGTTCAAAACTCGGGCCCGATGGCGAAGTGCAGCCGGAAATTGTCGTCTTCGTCATCGAAGGGATGGGCGACATCGAAGCGGATCGGGCCGACCGGAGATATCCAGCGCACGCCCAGACCCGCGCCCTTGTTCAGGTCGCCAGGCCACCACTCGGAGAAGGCGTCACCGACATCGAAGAAGGCCGCGCCCCACCACTTGCCGGTGATCCGGCGCTGGGCCTCGACGCTGGCGGTAAACTCGTGCTGACCGCCTTCCAGGTCGCCGTTCTCGTCTTCCGGCGACAGCGACTCGTAGCTGTAGCCACGCACGCTGGAGTCACCACCGGTAAAGAAGCGAAGCGAAGGGGGAATCTTCTCGAAATCGTCGGTATTGATCGCGCCGACACCCAGTCGGCCGATAAAGCGGTTGTCGTCACCCAGTTTGCGGATCCAGGCGGTATCGCCGGTCATGCGGAAGAACTCGGCGTCAGAGCCCCAGGCGTCGCTGGAGTACTGCAGTTCGAGATTCTGGCGATCGCCCCAGGTGGGAAACTGAGGGTTGCGCGTGCGGGTACGCGACCAGCTTACCCCGGGATACAGCAGCAGCACCTGATCGGACTGCTCCCCCTGAGTAAAGTCCTCGTAGGTGGCGCGCAGATAGACCGTCTGCTCCCAGTCATTCTCGAACACCCAGTGCCGACCAAAATCGACGGTACTCTCGAAGCTTTCGGTGTCCTCGATGTCCTGCTTGCGCAGCCCGTACTGCAGTCGGTAGCTATCGTTGAGCGGATCCTCCAGCGGGATCTTGTAGGTGCCGCTGAACTGCTGATCCGGTGCCGACAGGTATAGCTGATTGGTCCAGCTATGGCCGTAGCGGTTGACCCAGGGCTGCTCCCAGGAGAACTGCAGGCGCGGCCCCACATCGGTGGCGAAGCCGATACCCGCCTCGAACTGGTGACGATCCGCCGGCGTCACGCTGACATCGATCGGCATGGTCGGGAATTCCGGCGGATACAGCCCAAGCGCCACCGCCAGAGCGTCGCGGCTGATCCGCGGCCCCTGGTACGGCGTCGGGATCTCCGCGACGTCCACCGAGTACCACCAGTTGTCGTTCTCGGGCAGCGCCAGGGAGCCCTTCTGGCGTTCCAGGCGGGGGCGTACCGTCAGCGAGCCGAACCATTCGGTCTCGCTCAACTGGTTGTTGAGTTCGGCGACGTCGCTTGCCAGGTAAGGATCGCCGTAGTCGAAGGGCACCAGATTGCGCAGGCGTTCCTCGACGATGTGATGGCCCTTGAAATTGACCTTGCCGAAGCGATAGCGCGGCCCGCTGTCCATGCCCAGGTACAGCCGGGCGCTGTTGGCCCAGGGGCGAATTTCCATGCGCTCATCTGTGAACTGCCAATCGAAGTAGCCTCGCTCCACGGTCAGGCCCTGCAGCCTGCCCTTGAGACTCTCGTAGGGGGCGTGTTTTAGGATGTCGCCTTCCTCTTGCGGATAGGCGTCGATCGCCAACTGAAAGGGGGCGTCATCGCGGGCGTCGCCCTCCAGGGTGAAATCGATCACTTCCAGCTTGACCGGCTCCCCCTTGTCGATGGTGAGGAAGACCTCCTGGGGCTCGTCATCGCGGTCGAAACGCATCTCGATCTGCGGTTCATAGTAGCCGTAGACCCGCATCGCCTCCTGGGTCAGTCGAACCACCTCGTTGCGCAGCCGCTCCACACTATACTGGCTGCCGTCGAGCCCCTGCAGGTAGACCTCGACATTGTTGGCCATATCCCCTTCGATACCGACGATCTCGGCATCCATGCCCAGGGCCGGCACCGACACCGAGACCAGGCAAAGGGCGGCCCCTGATCGACGGACGAACGGACCCAGACCCGAACAAGCGGGAACGCGATTTTCCATAATAGACTGGCTTTCCTGACGTGGGTGCTGGATCAACGCAGCGCCTCCAGTTGGGCGCTGAACGCGAGCTGGGACTGACGCAGTTCGCGAAGATCGGCGCCAAGCGACCGGGCGCTGTCATCCAGCGCATCCAGGCGCTGCTCGAGCCTGGCTTCCATTGCGCGACGTTCCTCCGCACCATCTTGGCGCGATTGGCGCAGGCCTTCAACGTCCTCGTCCAGGGAGGCAAGCCGCTGCTCCAGGGTGTCGAACCGCGGCAACAGCTGTCCCAAGCGAGTATCCAGGCGCGTTACCACCTCATCGACCCTGGTAGTCAGCGACCCCAACCGGCCGGCAAAGGACTCGCGGGCATCATCGAAGCGGTCCATGCGAGCCTCCAGGGCACCTCGGGCATTGTCGCCGGCTCGTTCAACGGCACCCAGCGATGTGCGTGTCGCCGCCAGCGTATCGGCGATGGAGGCGATACGCTCTTCGACATCCTGCAGAGTGTCGGCGTTGTTGCTGTGTTGGTCCAGCGTTGTCTGTGCCTGTTCGGAAACAGTGTTTCTTATATTCTCGGCGGTCGACTCGAGTCGCTGGGCCAGGGCATCGTCCCGCTGTTCGAGTTCGGCCACTCGCCGCTGGATGTCCGCCACCAGGTCCCCTTCTCCCTGCTCGGCGTCGAACCGCGCATGAATGTTGGACAACTCCCCCCTCAAGCGGGTCAGCTCACCCTCGAGCCGCTGACGTTCCTGCCAGGCCAGCCAGCCAGCGGCCCCCACTGCACAGATAATCAACAGCACCAGTAGCCATAACGGCCAAAGTCTAGGCGCCGGGGGCCGGCGATAGCGAGCGGCGGATACACTCTCTCCTGGATCGGGTACGATAGCGCCCGGACGGCCGACTTCCGGTGGATGCCCCATGAAACTCTCCTTGCGGTTCAGCGTGTGGCACTGTGGCACCGGATGACATCGCTGGCTCAGGGCCGATCACGTGCCACGGGCCTTGGCGGCCAAAGTTGGCTGATAGTGTAAGGTTTTTTACCATATTTACGCACGGCAGACGGATAACGCGTTAGCGCTACCCCGATCAACGCCTTGCTGTGGGGCACCTGCCATACCTCGCTTCACCATGACGTTCACGACCCCGGAGTCCCCATGATCCTTGAATTGCCCGCGCTGCCCTTCGATAGCCACCAACTGGAACCCTACCTCTCGAAGGCCTGGGTCGAGGATCGCTATCAGGGGGACCATCAACGTCATCTGACAGCGCTCAATCGTTGGACGAGCGGCACAGGCGCGGCTACGAGCTCCCTCGAAGACGTAGTGTCAAAGGCCCATGGTGAGGTGCTCGAACACGCTGTCGAAGCCTGGAACCTTACCCTGTTCTGGCACTGCCTGTTACCGCGCCCAACAGCACCGGAGGGTCGACTGAACGAGGAACTGACACAGAAGTTCGGTTCCTTTACAGGATTGAGAGAGGCGATGCACGGGCAGGTCGAGGACGAACTCGAGCAAGGGAACCGGCGGCCAGGCTGGCTGTGGCTGTTGCACTCCAACCGTGGCATGAGCCTGACGATCAGTGCGCGTGGCCAGCGGCTTGATGCCGCATCGGGCAGGCCGCTGCTGGTCATGGATCTTGGCTGTGGAAAGTCTCCGGTGGAGCAACTCTGGCCGCTGATTCACTGGGACTTTGTCGCCCAGAATCTGGGCGACTGTCATTGACCGATGACACCTCGACCAGCTCAGGTCGGGCCAGGCCTGGTCTGGCCAAGACAGAACAAGACACCAAAGCAAAGAGCGCAGTAAATACTGCGCTCTTTACGGGACAGACCCGGTGCCGGGCCGATGGTTCGGCTGTCAGGCCCTGATCGATGTATCAGGTTGACGGGTCGGCACGTCGGCCGATGCCGCGATAGTGAAAGCCCTGGGCGGCGACGTACTGGGGGTCATAGATATTGCGACCATCGAGGACCAGGGCGCCCTTCAGCTGTCGCTTGAGCGCCATCCAATCGGGATTCCAGTAGGCCTTCCACTCGGTGACCAGCATCAGCGCATCGGCGCCATGGCAGGCGTCGAGCGGGTCGTCCTGATGCAGGCTCAACAGCGGGTGGTCACCGACCACCGCACGTACGGCAGGGAGCGCAGCGGGGTCATGCAATCTGACGTGCACACCCTGGGCCCACAGGGCGCGCAGCAGCGTCAGCACGGGCGCATGATCGATGCGTGCGGTGCCGGGCTTGAAAGCAGCCCCCCAGATGGCCACGGTACGACCTTCCAGACGCCCCTGATAGTGAGCCCACAGCTTGCGGAACAGCGTCTCCTTCTTGTGCTCGTTGATCTCGAGCACCTGGTCGAGCAACTCGGAGTGGCGGCCGCTGGCCGACTGGACATCCACCAGGCCCACCAGATCCCGGCTGAAATTGGGGCCACCGAAGCCACAACCGGGGTATAGGTATTCATAGCCGATGCGCTGATCTGCCCCCATGCCCTGACGCACGTACTCCACGTCGACGCCCAGGGTATCGGCCAGACCGGCCATCTCGTTCATGTAGCTGATACGGGTCGCCAGCATGCCATTGATGGCCAGCTTGGTCAGCTCCGCGGCGCGTCGAGGCATCCGCTTGAACACCTCGTGACGCCGATTGAAGGCGCGCATCAATTCCCGCACCTGGCGCTCGGCGTGGTCATCGTCGCAGCCCAGCAGCCAGCTGCGGGCGCGGGTAAAGGTCTCCCAGGCGCGCCCTTCCTCGAGGGTGTCAGGCAGCGCCACCGAGGTCACGTTCTGGCCCTCGAGCACAGACTCGAGCCGCTCGGTGTCCCCTACCGGAAAGGTCGCGTTGTTGACGATGATGGCACCGTCGGCAAGACGCGAGGCGTTCTCCTCCACCAGACGGCTGGCATCGTCGCGCTGGGTCGGTGACAAGGCCAGCCACAGCACGTCGATATCAGGGCCGTCGACCTCGCTGTTCCGATCCAGGGTCAGGTGCCCGGCCTCCATGGCCTCCGTCAGGCGTTGCAGTACCGAAGGCTCACGGATCAGCCAGTCACTATCCTTGAGCTCGCTCCAGCGGCGATCCAGCGGTTGCCAGCAGACATCATGTCCAACCCAGGAGAGCGCGGCGGCAGCGGTGGCTGCCGAAAGCTCACTTCCATGTATCACGACCTTCATGGCTTCAGTCCTCGGCGGCGTAGCGTTTCAGCAGCTCGGTGAAGCCCTTGCCATAGCGGGAGTGGCGCCGACCATAGGCCAGGATCGCCTCCAGGTAGCCGAGCTGGTGGCCGCAGTCGTAGGTGGTGCCCTGCATGCGGTAGGCGTCCACGCCTTCGGCGACGCGCAGCTCCTCGATGGCATCGGTAAGCTGAATCTCGTTGCCGGCGCCGGGCGGGGTCTTGGCCAGCAGCGGGAAGATACGACCCGGCAACATGTAGCGTCCGATCACCGACAGGTTGGAGGGCGCTTCCTCGACCTTGGGTTTCTCGACCAGGCCGGAAAGCTCACAGGACTCACCGGGCTCGGGAGACTCGCCCTTGGGCGCGACGATGCCGTACTTGTAGACCAGCTCGCGTGGAACCTCTTCCACCATCAGCTGGGAGCGTCCGGTGCGCTCGAAGGCGTCGATCATGCCGGCAAGGTCATTGCGCTCAAGGCCATCATCGTCGACCAGTACGTCGGGCAACAGCACGGCAAAGGGCTCGTCGTCACCGATCACTGGACGAGCGCACAGCACCGCGTGGCCGAGGCCCAGAGGTTCAGGTTGGCGCACGCTGATGATGTTGACGTCGGCAGGAACGATGGCACGCAGCTCCTCGAGCAGCTCGGTCTTGCCCTTGGCCTCGAGCCCGGCCTCCAGTTCAAAATGCTTGTCGAAGTGGTTCTCGATGGCGCTCTTGGTGCCGTGGGTCACCAGCACGATGTCACGAATGCCCGCCGCAACGGCCTCCTGTACCACGTACTGGATCACCGGGCGATCGACGATGGTGATCATTTCCTTGGGGATGGCCTTGGACGCCGGTAGACACCGTGTGCCAAAACCTGCGACGGGGAGAACGGCCTTGCGGATCATGAGACTTCCTTCTTCTCGAAATTGGGTTCGGCTGTCGTCCATGGCGATCTGGGCCATGGGACTCGGAACAGGGAATGCGTAGAATAGCGTACCAGACGAACTCGGTCCGCTGACATCGGCGGCATGGAACGCCCTGGAGATACAGATGAGCATATCCGATACCCCTTCCGCCAACGTGGACCACAACGAGATCGACAAGTTCTCCGCGCTGGCCGAACGTTGGTGGGATCCCGAAGGCGAATTTAAACCGCTGCATGCCATCAACCCGCTGAGGCTCGATTTCATCGACGCCAGAGTGGGACTGGCCGGACGCGAAGTGCTGGACGTCGGTTGCGGCGGAGGCATCCTCTCCGAGGCCATGGCACGCCGCGGCGCTCGGGTGACCGGTATCGATCTGGCCGAGGCGTCGCTCGCGGTTGCGCGTCAACACGCCGATGAGCAGGGGGTCGCTCTCGAATACCGCTACATCAGCGTCGAAGACATGGCCGAGGAAGCGCCGGAGCGCTTCGAAGTGGTGACCTGCCTGGAAATGCTCGAGCACGTGCCCGATCCCGAAGCCATCGTGCGTGCCTGCGCTCGCCTGCTCAAGCCCGGCGGACAGCTCGCGCTGTCGACCATCAATCGAAATCCCAAGTCCTACGCCCTGGCTATTCTCGGCGCGGAATACGTGCTCGGCATGGTACCTCGTGGTACCCATGACTACGCCCGTTTCATCCGCCCAGCCGAACTGGCCCGCTGGTGTCGCGATGCAGGACTCGAGATCGAGGAGCAAAGCGGTCTGGTCTACCACCCGATCACTCGTCGCTTCTCTCTGTCTGCCAACGACGTCTCGGTCAACTACCTGATGATCTGTCGCAAGGAGACCGCGTGAACGATTCGCTACCTCACGCCCTGCTGTTCGACCTTGATGGCACCCTGGTGGATACCGCCCCTGACCTGGCCCAGGCCACCAATCGATTGCGCCGGCTGCATGGTCTGGACGAGCTGCCCTACCCTACCATTCGCGCCCAGGTGTCCAATGGTGGCAGCGCCCTGGTCACCCTCGCGCTGGGGCTCGAAAGCGAGCATCCCGACCACGCGGCAGCACGTCAGCAGCTGCTCGATCTCTACGCCGAAGCGGTGGCCGAACACAGCCAGGTGTTCCCGCCGCTCGATCGTCTGCTGCTCCACTGGGATGGCCTCGACCGGCCCTGGGGGATCGTCACCAACAAGCCACGTCTGTATGCCGAGCCCCTGGTCGAGGCGCTGGGACTCGCGCCGGGCGTCATGCTCTGCGCGGATGACCTGCCGGTGAAGAAGCCACATCCAGAGCCACTGCTGGAGGCGGCCAGGCGCCTCGACGTCGCGCCCGAGGCGTGCTGGTATCTAGGCGACCACGTGCGCGACATGCAGGCGGCAAAAGCCGCGGGCATGCCGGCTATCGCCGTGGGCTATGGCTACATTGCCGAGGAAGAAGATTACCGGGACTGGCCGGCCGACCGCTGGTTCGATACCGCGGAGGCGGTTCTCGAGGCGCTGAAACGGCACTGAGAGTCTAATGAGAGGACGCTGAGAGGCCATTGAGGGCCATTGAGAGGCCACTGAGACGTTACTGAAAGCCAGACGTCGACGAGGCCAGGGCGGCGGCCGAAGCCCTGCACGACGACGCGAGGCGCGAGCTGAGCGTCGCTTCGCTGGCGCTGGGGTCGGGATCGGCAGTTTCGGCGGTGAGACGCAAGGAACGGCGGGCCGATCGGCTCGCCGTTCCTTTTGCAACGCTCGTTGCTCGCTTCGCTTGCCTGTGACGTCAGCTTCTCGGCGGCTGGGCGTCGAAGGCTTCCCCGTTGCGGCCCTTGCTGTCAGGGCCCATCAGCCACAGATAGGTCGGCATGATGTCCTCTGCGGTCCGCAGGCTCATGGGGTCCTCGCCCGGGTAGGCGCTTTTGCGCATGGCGGTGCGGGTCGCCCCGGGGTTGAGGGTATTGATCCTCAGGGTCCCCAGATGATCGATCTCCTCGGCCAGCACCTGGGCAAAGCCTTCGGTGGCAAACTTGGAGACCGAGTAGGCGCCCCAGTAGGCACGTCCCTTGCGGCCGACGCTTGACGAGGTGAAGATCACCGAGGCGTCGGCAGACCGAGTCAGCAACGGCAACAGCGCCTGGGTCATCCAGATGGGCCCATTGATGTTGACCTGCATGACCTGATCCCACAGTTCTGGATTGTACTGCTCGAACGGAGTGATCCGGCCGAGCAGTCCGGCGTTGTGTAGGATGCCATCGAGGCGGCCGAATTCCTTGTCCAGCGCTTCGGCCATATCGTGGTAATCCTTGAGCGTCGCCCCTTCGAAGTTCAACGGGAAGATCGCCGGTTGTGGGCCACCGGCGGCCTCGATCTCGTCGTACACCTTCTCGAGCTTCGCGGTGGTGCGGCCCAGCAGAATCACGGTGGCCCCGCGACGTGCGTATTCGATCGCCGCGGTGCGCCCGATGCCGTCTCCGGCACCGGTCACCAGCACGATGCGATCCTTGAGCAGGTCTTCAGGAGCCTGATAATCCATCTTGCATTCGGTCATGGCGCTTCCCTTGATCAGGCCCCGGCCTGACGCAAATAGTCATCGGCGAGAGACGCCGCATTGCTGTCAGGATAGTCCTGCTGGACAGACTCCAGTAGTGCGTGGCCACCCTCGGTGTCGCCCTGGCGCGCTTTCAGCAGTCCCAGCTTGTACATGGCATCGGGAACCTTGCTGCTGTCGGGAAAACGGTCCAGTACGGTCTCGAAGGCAATGGCGGCATCGCCAAAGGACGACTGTGCCGAATGCAATTCACCGAGCCAGTAGTAGGCGTTGGCGGTAAGGCTGGAGTCGGGATAATGATCGACGAAGGTATCGAAGTCGCTGATCGCCTGATCGAAGTCTCGCGACTGCACCTTGGAGAACGCCGACTGATAGGCCTCCCTGGCATCATCGCTGGCCTGGCCAGAGGACGAAGAGGATGCTCCGCTGCCGCTGCCGCTGCTGTCTGCGGATTCGCTCGGCGGCTCCGAGGGCTCACTCGGGGCGCTTGGCGACGCTGCCTGGCGCGGCAACTCGGACATGCGCTGATCAAGGTCCATGTACTGCTGGCGACTCTGCTGCTTGAGCTGATCGAGCTGGTAGCGCAGTTCTTCGATCTGCCCGCGCAATTCTCGCAGCTCGCGCTGGTGCTGCTCGACCTGGTTGAACAGTGCGAGATTGCCGCTGGCCTGGGCCTGGGTGGCCGTCTGATCGTAAAAGCTGTTGCCACCGCTGAGGTCTCTGACGACCGGCTGCTGAGCCAGTGCAGGTGACAGGATGGCGGGTACCATGACGGACAACGGGAGCACCAGGGCTCCCGCGCCGCACAGTCCCTTAAGACTGTGTCTCATTGACTTCTCCCACGTCCGACGTCAGTGGCTTTTAGTAAGCAAAGACCACACGGCGGTTCTGTGCAAAGGCATCCTCGTTGCTGCCGCGAGCTGCGGGGCGCTCTTCGCCGTAGCTCACCACTTCCATCTGCGAGGGATTGACGCCCTGCAGGCGCAGGTAGCGCTCGACGGACCCGGCACGACGCTCGCCAAGCGCGAGGTTGTACTCGCGGGTACCGCGCTCGTCGGTGTGGCCCTGCAGCACGACGGAGGCGTTGGGGTTGCTGCTCAGGTACTGGGCGTGGGCGTTGACCACCGATTCGAACTCGGGACGGATGGCGTCGCTGTCGTAGTTGAAGTAGATGGTGCGCACTTCCGGGATGCGGCCGTCGGCCATCTGGCCGGCACCGTCGGTGCCATAGCCGGAGCCGCTGACCTGGCCGCTGCCGGCGGTGCCGGTACCGACGCCGGTGCCACCCATGGTACCGCCGGTACCGGTGCCTGCGGCGCTGCCGTCCTGGGTGCCGCCGGTGCTGGAACAGCCAGCCAGAACGGCCAGGGAAGCGGCGATGGCCAGCGAACGGGCGTAGGGCTTGAGAAACATCGTGTCACTCTCCTTGCGTGATGCATCAAAGTCGATTCATCGGCATATGGCCGTCGAATCAGTTCAGAAACGGGGACCAGGCCGGCTCACGGACATCGCCCTGGGCGGCGGGCAGACGGAACTGCGCACGTCCATCGGCGGTGACCGCTCCCAGCACCCCGGTGCTACCCTGCTGGGTGGCGAAGATTACCATGGTGCCATTGGGCGCGATACTGGGAGATTCGGCCTGCTGGGCATCACTGATTTCCACCAGACGCCCGCTCTCGAGGTCCTGCTTGGCCACCTGATAGCCATTGTTGCCGCGGTGGATCAAGAACAGCGTTTCGCCATCCGGCGACAGGCGACCACGAGCATTGTAGTTGCCGGTGTAGGTCAGACGCTCGGCCTCACCACCGGACACGCTCTGGCGATAGATCTGGGGGCCGCCCGAGCGGTCCGAGGTGAAGATCAGGGAGCGGCCGTCCGGCGCCCAGGCCGGCTCGGTTTCGATGCTCGAGGAGTTGGTGACACGCTGAACGTTGCGCGAGCCGATATCCATCACGTAGATCTCGGGCTGGCCGTCCCGGGACAGCGCCATCGCCAGGCGACGACCATCCGGCGACCAGCTCGGTGCGCTGTTGAGCCCCTCGAAGTCGGTCAGCTTGACGCGCTGACCGGTGGCCAGATTCTGCACGTAGATGGCCGGCCGTTCGGTCTCGAAGGACACATAGGCCAGCTTGCCGCCATCCGGCGACCAGGCCGGTGACATGATCGGTTCATCGGACGTCAGGACCTGCTGGCTGTTGCGCCCATCGGCGTCGGCCACATAGAGCCCGTACTGGGTGTTGTCGCCCACCCCCTGCGAGGTGACATAGGCGATGCGGGTCGAGAAGGCGCCACGAATTCCGGTGATCTCCTCGAAGATCTGGTCACTGATATAGTGCGCCGCGCCGCGCAGATCGGAACTCGATGCCGTGACCGTCTCGCCCAGCAGC
The DNA here is from genome assembly GCF_040070555.1 of Halomonas sp. H10-59. Lineage (NCBI taxonomy): Bacteria > Pseudomonadati > Pseudomonadota > Gammaproteobacteria > Oceanospirillales > Halomonadaceae > Halomonas > Halomonas sp. H10-59. Next base: position 2,264,554 of record NZ_CP098828.1, on the reverse strand, counting down.
CGGGTCTCGCCACTGACGTCGAGAAGCTCGAAGCGCACCTTGACCTGGCCACCCTCCTGACTGGTGCTGCCGACCACCAGGTAGCGCGAGTCGAGACTGCGCCAGTCACCGTAGGTGACCTCTTCGCTGCTCGAGGGCTGGTTGAACATTTCTGAGCGCGGCAACGGTTCGAAGTAGCCGCTGCGCTCCAGGTCATCGGAGACGACCTGGGCGATATCCTCCGGTAGCCCACCCGCCTGGTCGGCGAAGGGTACCACCGCGATCGGTGTGGCCCTTTCGTTGCCGCGGGTGATATCGATGGTCAGATCGGCCTGGGCCGCTGGCCCGGCCAGCCATACCAGCATGCCTGCCACAACAGCAAGCAGACGCTTGGCAAGGCTCGTGTGAGCGACGGTCATGCTGACCCTCCTGGTCCACCAACTCGCATTCAAGGCTCTCATCAGCGAATGTCTCCCGGTCTGAATCGCAGATTGAATTGACGATAGTCGCGTTGCACGCCGCTGGGAAGGTCTCGCAGTTCGGTGAACGGAGCAGCAGACTCCACCGCCTGGATGGCGGAGTTGTCGAAGGCGGCGTTTCCGCTCGAACGTGTGACCGTTGCAGCAAATACTTCACCCGAGGGCCCCAACCTGACCTGTACCTCGGCGGTGGTGCCGTCGCCCACATTGGGCGGGATGACCCAGGCCTGCTCCACCGCACGCCGCACCAGCTGGATAAAGCCATTGGCGGCCTCGTTCCCCTGTTCGGCGTTGGAGACGGCACTGGAATCGCCCTCGATGATCCGCTGAAGCTGCCGCTCGGCCTCTTCTCTGGCCTTCTGTTCGGCGGCCTCGCGGGCCTGGCGCTCGGCCTCTTCCTGTGCCTTGCGTTCCGCTTCCTGGCGGGCCTGACGTTCGGCTTCTTCTCGTGCCTTTTGCTCGGCTTCCTCGCGGGCCTGACGTTCGGCCTCTTCCTGTGCCTTGCGCTCGGCTTCCTCTCTTGCCTGCTGCTCCGCTTCCTCTCTTGCTTTCTGCTCGGCTGCCTCGCGGGCCTGACGTTCGGCTTCTTCCTGTGCCTTGCGCTCAGCCTCCTCTCTTGCTTTCTGCTCGGCTTCCTCGCGGGCCTGTCGTTCGGCCTCCTGCTGTCGCGCCGCCTCTTCCTGACGACGTCGCTCGGCTTCGGCCTGGCGCTCCTGCTCGGCCTGCTGGCGAGCGGCTTCACGCTCGGCTTCCTCTTCGGCCTTGCGCTGGGCGGCGGCTTCAGCCTCGGCGGCCCGCCGTTCGGCTTCCGCCTGGGCTTGTTCGGCAGCTTCTTCCCTTGCCTGCTGCTCGGCTTCCTGCTGAGCCTGTTGTTCTGCCGCCTGACGCTCGGCCTCTTCGGCGGCCTGCTGCTCTGCGGCCTCGCGGGCCTGACGTTCGGCCTCCTCCTGGGCCTGGCGCTCGGCTTCTTCCTGAGCCTGACGTTCGGCCGCGCGCGTGCGTGCCTCGGCCGCCTGCTGGGCCTGATCGGTACGTGTCTCGGTGCTGATCAGGGTAGCCTGCACGATGGCGTTGTTGGGCGCCTCGGGTTCACTGCTCGGCCACTTGATCACACTGATGACCAGGATACCCAGGTGCAGGGCAACGGCCAGCACCGTCGGCAGACCATAGCCAACTCGCCCGGCGGAACGCTTGAGTGTCTTTCGCCGCTGTGGTTTCGCCATGAGCGCTCCTAACCGTCCTGGGGCGGGGGTTCGGAGATCAACCCGACGTTGGCGACGCCGGCCACCTGCAGCGTGCTCATCAAGGTCACCACCTGGCCGTAGGAGACATTGCGATCACCCCGCACCATGACCGGCGTGCCGGGATTGCGCTCGAGCAGAATGACCACCCGGTCACTCAACTCGTCCAGGCTGACCTGGGTCTCGTCGCCACCGAGGCTGATGAAGTACTGCCCTTCCTTGTCCACCGAGACGATGATCGGGTCGGTGTCTTCGGTGTCCTCGATCGGCTCCGAGGTCGCCTGAGGCAGGTCGACCTTGACCCCCTGGGTCAGCATCGGCGCGGTGATCATGAAGATCACCAGCAGCACCAGCATGACGTCGATAAAGGGGACCACATTGATTTCCCCCATGGGCTTGCTGCGCCCACGGCGATTGAAGGGTCCAAGCATGCGGCGTCTCCTTGATCAGGCGGCGCCGGCGTCGGGCCGGCCCTGCAGGTTGCGGTGCAGGATGGAGTGGAACTCCTCGGCAAAGTCTTCGTACTTGCCCAGCAGGCGCGACGATTCCGCCGACAGGCGGTTATAGAAGATGACCGCGGGGATCGCTGCAAACAGGCCCATAGCGGTCGCGACAAGCGCCTCCGCGATCCATGGCGCCACCGTGGCCAGGGTCGCCTGCTGGGCCATCGACAGCGACTGGAAGGAGCCCATGATGCCCCAGACGGTGCCGAACAGGCCGATATAGGGGCTGGCCGAGGCCACCGTGGCGAGGAACACCAGGTGCAGGTTCAGGCGCTCTTCTTCACGTGACCAGGCCACCCGCATGCTGCGTTGGACGCCGTCGAGGATCGCCTGGGGGCTGCGGGTCTTCGGCATCAACCGATTGAACTCGCGAAAGCCGGCGCGAAAGATGTGCTCGGCGCCCTGGGTCTCGCCCTCGGCCGGGGCGTCTCGATACAGCTCGTTGAGGTCGACGCCGGACCAGAAGCGGTCCTCGAAGGCGCGATGCGCCTTGCGTGCACGGCGCATCACAAAGCTGCGCTGGAACACCACGATCCAGGAAAGCACGGAACCGATCATCAGCAGCAGCATGACAAATTGCACCACGCCGCTGGCGTTCATGATCAGATGGGGAATGGACATGGAGTCGTTCACGGAAATCCTCGTCTCGGGTCAGTCGTTGGAAGCGTCGAAGGCCTGGTCGTCAGGGGCCATGCCGAAATGGGTCCAGGCCTGGCGCGTCACCACCCGGCCTCGTGCGGTGCGCATCATCAGACCTTGCTGAATCAGGTAGGGTTCGATCACGTCCTCGATGGTGTCGCGCTCCTCGCCGATGGCCGCCGACAGCGAATCTACCCCCACCGGGCCACCGTCGAACTTCTCGAGCATCGCCAGCAGCAGGCGACGGTCCATATGGTCGAGGCCATGGTGGTCAACGTGCAGCATGTTGAGCGCCTGGTCGGCCACCTCGGCGGTGATGCGCCCTGCCGCCTTGACCTCGGCGAAGTCGCGAACCCGACGCAGCAGCCGGTTGGCGATACGTGGCGTGCCACGGGAGCGCCTGGCCACCTCACGGGCGCCATCCGTGTCGGTGTGTACCTCGAGCAGGCGCGCCGAGCGTGCCACGATCTCGGTCAGCTCGTCGATGGCATAGAACTCGAGGCGCTGCACGATACCGAAACGGTCGCGAAGCGGTGACGTCAGACGCCCGGCTCGGGTGGTCGCCCCGACCAGGGTAAAGGGGGGCAGATCGAGCTTGATCGAGCGGGCCGCAGGGCCCTCACCGATGACGATATCCAGCTGGAAGTCTTCCATGGCGGGATAGAGGATCTCTTCCACCACCGGCGAGAGTCGATGGATCTCGTCGATGAACAGGACGTCACCGGCCTTGAGATTGGTAAGCATGGCGGCCAGGTCGCCGGCACGCTCGAGCACCGGCCCGGAGGTCGAGGTCAGGCCCACGCCCATCTCGGTGGCGATGATATTGGCCAGGGTGGTCTTGCCGAGTCCAGGCGGGCCGAATACCAGGGTGTGGTCGAGACTCTCGTCCCGGGCCCGGGCGGCGTGGATGAAGATCTCGAGCTGTTCCCTGACCCGGGGCTGGCCGATATAGTCGGCCAGGCGCCTGGGGCGGATGGCGTGGTCCACCCGCCCTTCTCCTTCCTGCGGATCGGCGGCGATCAGTCGGTCGGTATCGATCATGGTCAACCCGCCATGCGGCGCGCCAACGCCGCCTTGATCATGGCTTCGGTGCTGCCCTCATCCTCGAGGCCGGACAACATGCGGCTTGCCTCGGTGGGCTTGTAGCCCAGACTGACCAGCGCCGCCTCGGCGTCAGCCAATGCCGTCTTGCCGGATACCGGTGTGGACGGCTGAGCGTTCCCTTCAAGCGGCAGGCTGTCGGGATGCTGCCAGTGGGGAAAGCGATCGCGCATCTCGATCACCAGACGTTCGGCCGTCTTCTTGCCGACGCCAGGCAGACGTGTCAGCGCCTTGACGTCGTCTTCCATCACGCAGCGGATGAAGGCGTCCTCGTCCATGCCGGAGAGTATCGCCAGGGCCAGCTTGGGGCCGATACCGTTGACCTTGATCAGTGCGCGAAATAGCGCGCGCTCCTGCTCTCGGGCAAAGGCATACAGCAGATGGGCATCGTCGCGCACGGTCAGATGGGTGTACAGCGACACTCGCTCCCCGGCGCCCGGCAGGGCGACCAGGGTGGTCATGGAGGCTTCCATCTCGTAGCCGACGCCATTGACGTCGACCACCAGCCAGGGTGGTTGGGTTTCGAGCAGTGTGCCCGTGATGCGTCCAATCATGGCGCGAATACTTCCTTGATCTCGGCGGTAAAAGTGATCGCCAGTGTACCTGAGACGGCGGTCACGAATCGCGGGAGCGGCTACCCTGCAAGCGTACCTTGCATCCCACTATACGGTGGCAGCCTGGGCCCCGCCAGCACAAACAAACGCTGTTCGATAATGCTTCCGTCGCCACTTTGCGACAGCCTGAACGTCAGCCGACGCAGCAACAACAACCCGGCGCATCGGCGTAAAAAAACCTAGGCGCTGTCCGAAAAGTCGACGAGCGAAGGTTAGACAAGGCAAAAATCGGTGAGAAAGCGCAGTTTACGGGGTGTAAATGAGCATTTTGATCCGATTTTTAACGCCGTATTACCGAGCGCAGGCACTTTTCAGACAAGCCCTAGGGACGATACTGGCGCCAGGACGTCCCCTTGCCGCCCCCCCTGGAGCCGCTGGGCCGCCCACCGAAGGAGCCCTGGGTGATCAAGCCACGTGACGCGTAGCAGTGCGTCAGGGCGATTCCCAGAGCATCGGCGGCGTCCGCCTGGGGCGTGCCGGACAGTCCCAGCGTCGCCGTGATCATGTGCTGCACCTGGGTCTTGTCGGCACCACCGCTGCCGGTGACCGCCTGCTTGATCTGGCGCGGCCCATACTCGTGCACGTCAAGGCCGTGATTGGCGGCGCAGACGATGGCGGCGCCCCGCGCCTGGCCCAGTTTCAGTGCAGAGTCGGCATTTTTCGACATGAACACCTGCTCGATGGCGAAGGCCGCGGGACGGTGGATCCCGATCAACTCGCTGATCCCGGCATAGACCTGCGCCAGGCGCTGGGCCAGGGAGTCATCCTTGAGGCGGATGCAGCCACTGGCGATGTAGCGCGGCTGCCGCTCGCTGGCGTCGAGTACCCCGTAGCCGGTGATACGCGAGCCAGGATCGATCCCCAGCACGATCATGCCGTGTTCCCCGGCAGGTCAGCGCTCCAGTTCGGCAAGAATGGCATCATTGAAGTCCGCATTGGTGAAAACATTTTGCACGTCATCGAGGTCTTCGAGGTGATCGATCAGGGCGAGCACACGGCGCGCGAGATCGGCATCCTCGATGGGCGTGGTGGTATCGGCGAAGAGTCCGACGTCGCTGTAGACGGGCTCAAGCTCCGCGGCCAGCAGGGCATCCTTGACGGCACCGAAGCGCTCCGGTGATGTCACCACCTCAAGGCTGCCGTCTTCGTCGGTCAGGATATCCTCGGGCTCCGCCTCCAGGGTGGCCGCCATGGCTGCCTCCTCGGAGGTTCCCGGTGCCAGGGTCAGTCGCCCCTGGTGATGGAACATGAAGGCGACCGATCCGCTGGTGCCCAGGTTACCGCCATGCTTGGAAAACGCGTGTCGCACATCTGAGACAGTTCGATTGCGGTTGTCGCTCATGCACTGCACCAGGATGGCGACGCCTTCCGGACCATAGCCCTCGTAGGTGATCTCCTCCATGTCATCGCCATCATTCTGCCCTGCCCCGCGATCCACCGCCCGCTGGATCGTGTCCTTGGTCATGTTATTGGACAGGGCCTTGTCGATGGCGGCCCGCAGACGCGGATTGTCAGCGGGTTCGGGCCCGCCCTGACGAGCGGCCACGCCCAGCTCGCGGATCAGCTTGGAGAATATCTTGCCGCGCTTGGCATCCTGGGCGGCCTTGCGATGCTTGATGTTCGACCACTTGCTATGTCCTGCCATGGTGCATCCCGTTGGTTGCTGGAAGCCGACGCTTCGCACGTCGCCGGGCGATATTGGAAGACAAGGCCCTGAAGGAGCCTGCCAAAAGCACCTGAACCCGGCGCTGGATCAAAGGCGCGCCACAAAGCCCGCCACCTGATCACCCTTTGTGCTAGCGTCGGGCGCTTGATTTATCGCGCATTCTACCGCGCGTGCAGCTCACCAGCGAATCCAGCTCAGGAGTGACGAATGAAGGATGTGGCCATCATTGGTGCAGGGCCAGTGGGCCTATGCCTGGCGCGAGCACTGGCCGGTGCCGGCTTGAGTGTGGCACTGATCGATCGAATCGATCGCCCTCGACTGGCCGAACCCAGGCCCGATGGGCGCGAGATCGCCATGACCCAGGCATCCTGCGACCTGCTTGCCGACATTGGTGTGTGGCAGCGGATCCCCCAGCACGAGGTGGCACCGCTGACACATGCCAAGGTGTTCAACGGACAGTCGTCCTTTGCCATGGACTTCGACTCCGGCGACGATCGACCACTGGGTTTCATGGTGCCGAACCATCTGATCCGCCGCGCCGCCTTCGAGGAAGCCGAACGCATGGATGGCATCGACTGGCACTTCTCGGCGCTGCAAAGCATCACCAGCGACCCCGGTGCGGCGCGCCTGGCACTGGAAGACGGTACTCGACTGTCGGCACGCCTGGCGGTGGCCGCGGACAGTCGCTTCTCCGAATCCCGCCGTCAGATGGGCATCGCTGCGCGCATGCGCGACAACGGGCGCAGCATGCTGGTGTGCCGGGTTCGCCACCAACGCGCCCATGACCAGTCTGCCTGGGAGTGGTTCGACCACGGCCAGACCCTGGCGCTGTTGCCCTTGCACGAACACCTGTCGTCGGCGGTGGTGACCCTGCCCAGCCAGCAGATGTCGGAGCTTACCGCGCTGCCGCCCGAGGCACTGTCGCAGGCGTTGACCCATCGCTACGGACGCAGGCTCGGCGCCATGACCCTGGAGGGAGAGACCCACGTCTATCCCCTGGTAAGCGCCTACGCAGAGCGCTTCGTGGCCGAACGCTTTGCCCTGGTCGGTGACGCCGCGGTGGGCATGCATCCGGTGACGGCACACGGCTTCAACTTTGGCGCCCAGAGTCAGCACCGCCTGGCCCGCCGGCTGATCCGTGCCCACCAACTCGGACAGGACATCGCCGACCCGCAACTGCTGAAGCGCTATGAGCGCGAGCATCGGCTGGCCACCTGGCCGCTGTATCAAGCCACCCAGGCCATCGTTGGCCTCTACACCGATGACGGAGTGCCGGCACGAATGGTCCGTCACCTGGGGCTGCGCCTGGGTGACCGACTGGCACCGGCGCGTAGAATGATCGGTCAGCATCTGACCGAGCCTCATGGTGGCTCACCGATCTCGCCTCTATCGTCTCTATCGCCTCTCACCACCCTTCCGTCGCTGGCCCGTCGCGCGGCGTCTTTCTTGCCGTCACCACTGTCCAGGCTGCTGGGCTGATCTCCCATCAACGAAAAACCCCCGCCGATGGGCGGGGGTTTTTCGGTACAGCACGATAGCCTAGGGCTTGTCTGAAAAGTGCCTGCGCTCGGTAATACGGCGTTAAAAATCGGATCAAAATGCTCATTTACACCCCGTAAACTGCGCTTTCTCACCGATTTTTGCCTTGTCTAACCTTCGCTCGTCGACTTTTCGGACAGCGCCTAGCGTTATTCGCCGGCTTCGGGCTTGGCCTTCTGACGCAGGCGGATACTCAGATCCTTGAGCTGGTCGTTGCTGACCTCGCCAGGGGCGTCGGTCATCAGACAGGCTGCACTCTGGGTCTTGGGGAAGGCGATGACCTCACGGATGGTACGAGCGCCGGTCATCAGCATGACCAGGCGATCGAGACCGAAGGCCAGACCACCGTGGGGCGGCGCACCGTAGTGCAGCGCGTCCAGCAGGAAGCCGAACTTCTCGCGGGCTTCTTCTTCACCGATACCCAGGATCTCGAATACCACGCTCTGCATGGCCTGATCGTGGCTACGGATCGAGCCGCCACCCAGCTCCGTCCCGTTGAGCACCATGTCATAGGCGCGTGACAGGGCCTCGGCCGGGTTGGCCTTGAGCTCCTCGGGGCTGCACGCCGGCGAGGTGAAGGGGTGATGCAGCGGGCTCAGGCGACCGTTGTCGTCGGCCTCGAACATCGGGAAGTCGACGACCCACAGCGGCGCCCAGGGCTGGGTGTAGAGATCGAGATCCTCACCCAGCTTGACCCGCAGAGCCCCCAGCGCCTCGTTGACGATGCGCGCCTTGTCGGCACCAAAGAAGATGATGTCACCGTCTTCGGCACCCACACGATCCAGCAGGGTCTCGATCACGCCTTCCATGAACTTGACGATCGGCGACTGCAGGCCCTCGATGCCCTTGGCACGCTCGTTGACCTTGATCCAGGCAAGGCCCCGCGCGCCGTAGATACCGACGAACTTGGTGTACTCGTCGATTTCCTTGCGCGACAGCTTGGCGCCACCGCTGACCTTGAGTGCGGCAACACGGCCGTCATCGGCGTTGGCCGGACCGGAGAAGACCTTGAAGTCCACCTCCTTCATCAGGTCATCGACGTCGGTCAGCTCCAGCGGGATGCGCAGGTCCGGCTTGTCGGAGCCGAAACGGTGCATCGCCTCATGCCAGGTCATGCGCGGGAACTCGCCCAGATCCACGTCGAGCACGTCCTTGAACAGGCCCTGCACCATGGACTCGGTGATGCGCATGATGTCGGCCTCTTCGACGAAGGAGGCCTCGAGGTCGATCTGGGTAAATTCCGGCTGACGGTCGGCACGCAGGTCCTCGTCACGGAAGCACTTGGCGATCTGGTAGTAGCGATCGAAGCCCGCCACCATCAGCAGCTGCTTGAACAGCTGAGGCGACTGCGGCAGCGCAAAGAAGCTGCCAGCGTGGGTCCGGCTCGGTACCAGATAGTCACGTGCACCTTCCGGGGTCGCCCGGGTCAGCACCGGTGTCTCGATGTCGAGGAAGCCCTCGCCTTCCAGGAAGGCCCGCACGCTATGGGAGATGCGAGAGCGCAGACGCAGCTTCTCGATCATCTCCGGGCGACGCAGGTCGATGTAGCGGTGCTTGAGGCGAATTTCCTCACCCACCTTGCCGTGCTCGTCGAGCTGGAACGGCGGCGTGGCGGCGGTGTTGAGCACCTCCACTTCCTTGGCCAGCACCTCGATCAGGCCGGTCGGCATGTTCGGGTTCTGGGTTCCCTCGGGACGCATGCGCACTCGGCCCTGGATGCGCAGCACGTACTCGCTGCGGGCGCGGTCGGCATTGGCGAAGGCCTCGGCGGTATCGGGGTCGACCACGACCTGGGCGATACCGTCACGATCGCGAAGGTCGAGGAAGATCACCCCACCGTGGTCACGGCGGCGGTGTACCCAGCCGCACAGGCTGACCGTCTGGTCCACCAGGGTTTCGTTGAGCTGGCCGCAATAATGGCTGCGCATGTTGGTTCCTGTCATGTTGCGTGAAGGTAAAGGCAATTCGTTGGATCAGGCAGCGGCGCCGTCACCGGAAGCGGAGCCACCACCGGAGGAGGCGCCGCCTCCGCCGCTGTCACCCGCCAGATTCTTCTTGGTGCCACCGGTCTTGAAGTCGGTCTCGTACCAGCCGCCACCCGCAAGACGGAAGCCAGCCGCCGAGACCAGGCGGTTCAGTTCGGGAGCTTCGCAGGCCGGGCAGTCGGTCAAGGGAGCGGCGCTCATGCGCTGCAGCTTCTCCAGCCGATGGCCACAGGCCTTGCACTGATATTCGTAGATGGGCATGGTTCTAGGTCTCCGTTCGCATTGTTGCTGCGGGGCGGGAAGCCGGCGTCTGATCTGCCTGACACACCCTCGATCACGCCGCTTCCGATCCCGACATGCGATATAGGGCCGGCCAACAGCAATTCCAAGCCCAAATCAAAGGGGCGCATTATAGCGTGCTGAGCACCTCAAGGCCCAGCCCTGTGCACCGAACTTCGCCACCAGACTCACCACACCCACCAAACACAACAGGAGAAGCGATGAAAGCTGTATTACTGGACGCCGACAGCCTGGGCACCGATATCGACCTGGCACCGCTGCGCGAGCAGCTCGAGAGCCTCGAGGTTCACCCCACCAGCACCCCCGCCGAGGCGCGTGAACGGCTGGCCGGAGCCGACGTCGCCATCGTCAACAAGGTGGTGCTGGATGCCGATACCCTGAACGCCCTGCCTTCCTTGCGGCATATCTGCGTACTGGCCACCGGCACCAACAATATCGACATGGAGGTGGCGAAAGAGCGTGGCATCCGCGTCGACAACGTCAACGCCTACGGAACCGCCAGTGTTGCCCAGCATACGCTGATGCTGATCCTCGCCCTGGCCACTCGCCTGCCCCAGTACCAGCGCGACGTGGCCGAGGGCCGCTGGGGTGAGAGCCCTTTCTTCTGTCTGATGGACCACCCGACCCTGCAACTCGAGGGCAAGCATCTGGTGCTGGTGGGACAGGGTGAACTGGGCTCCAAGGTGGCCGCCCTGGCAGAGGCGTTCGGCATGCGGGTGAGCTTCAGCGCGCGTCCAGGCAACGAGGCCAATGACCGGCGCCCGGCACTGGCCGAGCTGCTGCCCGAGGCCGACGTGGTCAGCCTGCATTGCCCATTGACCGAACACAGTCGTCATCTGCTCAACGCCGACAACCTCAAGACCATCAAGAAAGGCGCCCTGCTGGTGAACTGCGCCAGGGGTGGAGTGATCGATGAAGAAGCCGCTCTGGCCGCCCTGCGCGAAGGGCAATTGGGAGGCCTTGCCGTCGATGTCCTTCCCGCGGAGCCGCCTCGTGATGGCCACGCCCTGGTTGACGCAGTCAACGAGTCGCCGCGCCTGAACCTGCTGGTCACCCCGCACAGCGCCTGGATCACCCCTGAAGCGCGACAGAACATCGTCAAGCTGACCGTCGACAATCTGCGGAACGCTGCGCAAGAGAGCTGACGCCGTCCATGGCGGGCACAGCAGACCGTGCCCGCCTGACACCAGGTCATTCTTGCCACCCTGCCCCTTGCTGCGCTCTCTCCAGGCTTTCGTCACGCTGATACAACGTTATCGTCACGCCGATGCCAAGCTCTCGCCACGCTTAGGCAACGTTATCGCCCTTATCGGCATGTTCGGGCGAGTTTAGCGAATGCGACGCCACCCAACGGCCTGTCCTCATCGCCTATGTCTAACACGTCGATGCAACTGGCACGTTCGGATTTTGCTAAACCAAGATAACGGTATAATTTTTTTAAACAAGGCAACAGCCTCGTTGTCGATGGCGGTTTCACTCTTGCGTCGGCTCGGCATCACTCCGATACTTCGCGCTGAGCCCACCCCCTCATCGGACACCCCATGCTGTACAACTACGGGTCGATCAATCTCGACCATGTCTATCGCGTTCCCCATCTCGTTCGCCCGGGGGAAACCCTGGCGAGTCATGAGCACCGAGTCGGCCTTGGAGGCAAGGGAGCCAACCAGTCGCTCGCGCTGGCCAAGGCCGGTGGTCAGGTGGCTCACTGGGGTAGCCTGAATGCCCAGGATGGCTGGGCCCGCCAGCAGCTTGCCGATGCCGGGGTCGACGTCAATGGTATTGCCGAGGTGGCCGCCCCCTCCGGCCACGCCATCATCCAGGTCGACGACGGCGCAGAGAACGCCATCCTGCTGTTCCCCGGAGCCAACCACCACCACGCGGCCAATGACCTTTCCAGGCTGATGGAGGGCGCTCAGGCCGGCGACTGGCTGCTGCTGCAGAATGAATGCAGCGCCCTGGCCGATGCCATCCGGCTCGGACATGAAAAGGGACTGAACATCGCCTTCAACCCGGCGCCGATGAGCGACGCCGTGCTGGACCTGCCGCTCGACCGGTGCGATCTCCTTTTCGTCAATCGGGGCGAGGCCGCCTGGCTGGCCGGTGCTGCAGAGGATACCGATGCCGACGCCTTGCTCACCGCCCTTTCCGAGCGCCTGCCCAGCACCCAACTGGTACTGACGCTCGGAGGCGAAGGCGCCTGGCATCAGCACGGCGGTCAACGCCAGTTCCAGGCGGCGAGTCGGGTCGAGGCGGTTGACACCACCGCCGCCGGGGACACCTTCATCGGCTACTATCTGGCCGCGATGCAGGAACAAAAGACCGTGGCGGATTGCCTGGCGCTGGCCTCCACCGCCGCCGCCCTCGGCGTTCAGCGCCAGGGCGCGGCCGCCAGCATTCCGACCCGCGACGAGGTCGACACAGCGCTGGCGAGCGGCCAGCACGCCATTCGTTGAGACCTTCAGGCCAATCACAGGAGCTTCCGTGAGCACCCCGATCATCTTCGATACCGACCCGGGCGTCGACGACGCCCAGGCCATCGCCATCGCCCTGCGCCATCCCGACATTGAGCTGCTCGGCATGACCACCACCTTCGGCAACGTCGACATCGAGACGGCGACCCACAATGCCCTGCTGCTCGGCGAGATCGCTGGCCAGCCGGTGCCGGTGGCCCAGGGCTCGGCCTGCCCCATGGTCAAGCCTCGTCATCCGGCACCCAAGCATATCCATGGCGACAACGGCCTGGGCAATATCAGCCTGCCCGAGGTCAACGGACAGGCCGACGCTCGCAGCGCCGCCCAGTTTATCGTCGACACCGTGCGCCAGCGTCCGGGCGAGGTCAGCCTGGTGGCGGTCGGCCCGTTGGGCAACCTTGCCGCAGCGCTGCAGCTGGACCCCGAGATCACCCGCCTGGTCAAGCAGGTGGTCATCATGGGCGGCTCAATTCGCGAAGGCGGCAACGTCACCCCGGTGGCAGAAGCCAACATCTTCAACGATGCCCACGCCGCGCAGCGCGTACTGACCGCCGACTGGCCGCTGACCCTGGTGGGGCTCGACGTGACCCATCGCTGCATCCTGACGCCGGACCACATGGCCCGCATCGAGGCTGGCCAGGGCGAGCTCGGCAAGATTCTGGCCGGCAGCTACGACTTCTATCGCGCCTTCTATCGTGAAGCCCTCGGCATCGACGGCTGCTGCCCCCATGACAGTGTGGCCCTGGCCTGGCTACTGCGCCCGGACCTGTTCGAGACCACCCGCGGCCACCTGGGTGTGGTCACCGAAGGGCCGGCCGAAGGGCAGACCATCCTCGCGCCGGAAGGCAGAGGCTTTATCGCCGACCGCTGGTCGCAGACACCCGTGGTCAACGTCTGCATGAAGGTAGACGGCAAGGCCGTCAGCGACTGGATCGCGGACACCCTGGCCTGAACGACTCAAGCCAGCAAAAGCCCCGGGCGGGCACGACACTGTCCCTCGACATTATCCGTCGTGCCCGCCCGGGGCTCTTCTATCGCTGGACCTTTGAGGTCATGGCGCCAGCGGCGACGACCGCGGGCGCTCTACACCGGGCTCTAGCCCGTCGTGAAATCCCTCGGCGGCTTATCCAGCGTCACCTCACGGGTGGTGACCTGGGTCACTTCGGCCTGCTCGGACCCATATTCAAGCCAGTCGGCGACCCGTTCCACCGCGTCACGAGGTCCACACAGCAACACCTCGACACTGCCGTCCGGCAGATTGCGCGCATACCCCGCAAGCCCCTCTGCCTCGGCTTGCTGCCTGGTGGCAAAGCGATAGCTCACGCCCTGTACTCGCCCTTCCACCAGGGCCTCCAGGCATAGGGTGTCATCGGACATCGTGGCTGCCTCCTGCTGCTCGTCCATTGGTTCCTCTCTGGCGACATCGGCCTCTTGAACCGTATCATCGTCGCTGACCTCGTCATCTTCGTTGGCCTGACGACTCTCCGCCGTGCCGGCAGTCTCCGTTTCACCTGCCTCCAGCTCCGCCTCATGCTGACGCTCGCGAGCCTCCTGCTCGAATTCCCGTTCTTCTTCGGCGCTCAACTGGGCACGCACGCTCTGCTGATCGAGCAGTTCCTGCTTGACCAGTACGGCGCTGTTGCGCGGGATGATGGGCTTGTGCCGGGCGAGTAGATGGACCTTGGTAAAGGCGGCACCAAACAACAGGATCAGCGAGGAGTAGTAGACCCACAGCAACACCACCACCACCGACCCCGCCGCACCGTAGGTCGAGGCAGTCGCGTTGTAGGCCAGATAGAGCGCGATACCGGTACGCCCTATCGAGAACAGCAAGGCCGTGACAACCGCACCGACGATGACGTCGCGCCAGCGCAGCACCACATCGGGCAACACCTTGAAGATGGTGGCAAAGAGCGCGGCGATCACGCCGATCGACACCAGCAGCTCCACCCCTCGTGTCAGCAGGCTGACGTAGGGCAGCACATCATCGGCGGCTTTCAGCGCCGCCCTGACGAACACCCCGAGCCCCACTGACACCAGCAGGATAAAGCCGATCGCCAGCACGATCGTCAGTGACAGCATGCGATTCTTGACGAAGATCCACAGGCTGTTGCTGCTGGGGCGTGCCGCGACGCCCCAGATGGTGTTCAGCGAGAACTGCATCTGGCCGAACACCGTAGTGGCACCAACCGCCAGGGCGGCAAAACCCAGCAGCGTCGGCAACAGCCCGGACTCCTGGATCCGCGACTGGGCGACGGCATGCTCGATGGCGGTGGCCGCTTCGGGGCCCATGGTGCCCTGCAACTGGGCGAAGATTTGCCCCTGTGCCGCCTCCTCGCCCAGCACCACACCGATCACCGTCACCGCGATGATTACCGTCGGCGCCAGCGAAAACAGGGTATAGAACGCCAGCGAGCCGGCGTAGCTGAAGGCGTTGCGCTCCAGCCACAACGCCACCGAGCGACGCAGCACTCCCCACCAGAAGGCGAAAAACTGAATGATCATGGCGTTCCCTCGTCATTATCGTTGCCCTCAGCATACCTAACACCGACGGTATACGCAGGAACATGCGCCAACGCGACGCCCAAGCGCTGCCAGTTCATCACGACCGGATCATCGTGACGGGTTTATCAAGCCTCCTTCATCTAGCCTCACTCATCTAGCCTCATTCACCTATCCCTGGAGCCTGTCTGTTTGCACCGGTCTGTTTGCGCCTGCCAGTCGTCGCCACCATAATGGCGGCGACGTTTTCCAGGAGTCCTCCATGCCCACCGATCTGGTCACCTCTCCGCCGCAGACCGAGTTCGACTGCCTGGTGTTCATCGGACGCTTTCAGCCCCCGCACCTCGGCCATCTGGCGGTGATTCGGGCGGCCCTGAAGCAGGCCAGACAGGTCATCGTGCTGGTAGGCTCCGCCTGGCAGGCGCGCTCACTGCGAAACCCCTGGCGCTTCGACGAACGCCGCCAGATGCTGCGCAGCGCCTTCGACGAAGACGACAACGCTCGCCTCGAAATCGTGCCGCTGCTGGATGCGCTGTACAACGACGATGTCTGGGTACACGACGTCCAGCGCAAGGTACGCGATCTAGCCCATCCCCAGAGCGCACGGTTACCACGTATCGGGCTGATCGGCGCCAGCCGCGGTCAGTCGAGCTACTACCTGTCACTGTTCCCCCAGTGGGAGTCGGTGAGCGTACCGCTGGTCGAAGCGATCTCTGCCAGCCAGATTCGAGAACGGCTATTTCGCTCCGAGGGCTCGGCGGTGGAGTATCTCTCCACCAACGCAAGCCACGATCTTCCACCGGGAGTGGTGGAACATATCCGCCGCTTCATGAGCGGCAAGCCCTACCGCCAGCTCGGTGAAGAACAGCAACTGCTCGACCAGTACCGCTCGGCCTGGGCCCAGGCGCCCTACCCGCCGATCTTCGTCACCGTCTGTGCGGTTGTGGTGCAGTCGGGTCATGTGCTGCTGGTGCGGCGCACCTCGGCACCCGGCAAGGGACTCTATGCCCTGCCCGGGGGCTTTATCAGCGCCCAGGAACGACTGATGGACGCCTGCCTGCGCGAGCTGCGCGAACGCATTCGGCTGAAGGTGCCGGAGCCGGTGCTCAAGGGATCGCTACGCGGTCAACGGCTATTCGACGAGCCGCACCGAAGCTGGCGTGGGCGAACCCTGGCCGAAGCCTTCTACTTTGCCCTGAGACCAGATCAGAACCTGCCGAGGCTGAAGCCCGTCAAGGGGGGCGACCATGCGCGCTGGGTGCCCCTGGCGGAACTCGAGCCGGAAAGCCTGTTCGAGGATCACTTCTTCATCATCCAGAACTTTCTCGGGCTGCCTGCCGATCGACGCTCCTGAGGCACGCGGCAAGATCCAACGGCGGTAACGACATGGCGGACAAGGGAAGCCCCCTGTCCGCCAAGTTTCCTGCTTGTGACGGCCTGGCTAACCGTCAATCGTGCTCGGTCAGCAGCGCCAGCGCCTCCAGCAGATTCGGGTCCAGGTCATTCGACCGGTGATGGGCCCGACTGAGCTGCTCGCTGAAGCCTGGCGCGGCCATAGGGAACGATGGCTCACCTTCACTCACCTCCAGCCGCACCTTGTCCAGGTCCAGCACCAGGCGATAGTGATGTGCTTCCCCTTCACTGCCTCGGCTATCGATATCCAGCGTCACCTTTTCCAGCGCCGCCGACCGTTCGATCAGCAACTGACCGATCGAGGGACGCTGGATCCAGTCCGGCAAGGCTCGGCCCCCGGGTAATGACACCTTGATGTCGCGTTGCCCTTCCGGCAGCGTGAGCCACGCCCGCTCGTTCTCGACCAGAGCCTCCAGCGTCGCTCGGCCATCGCTGCTTGCCCACGACGTCGCTCGCACCTCACCGGGATGAGCCAGCGACCTGGCTTCCTGCAGCATCGAGGAGTTCCAGGCGCTGGATTCTCTCGGCTTATCCTTGTTTACCACCTCCATTTCAGCGTCGGTCAGCGCCGAGATGCCGTGTACCGCCGCTCTTACTGCCCCATCGGCAGACAGGTCGGCAAGGCCACCAAGGCCTCCGTACTGATTGACCACCTCATCGACCATGCCATCGGCATGCATCAAGGGCCCTTCAGCATCCGACTCGACATCCTGCGCCGGGACTTCGGGCGCACGGTCACCGATATACAAGCTATCGAGGGGCTCCACCGTCACCGAGACGGTCACGTAGGTTACACCGCCCTGCCCGTCCGACACCGCGACGACAAAGCTGTCGCTGCCGGAGAAGCCTGCTTCCGGCACATAGACGAAGGATCCATCCGGGTTCAGGGTAAGCTGACCGTGTCGAGGACCGTCATCCAGCGCGAAGGTGAGATCATCCCCTTCAACGTCCGATGCCACCACCTGACCAGCGGCGGCTTCACCGCTGCCGGTGACGATAGGATCGGCACTGGCCACAGGGACGTCATTGACCGGCTCAACCGAGACGGTGACTACCACGGTAGTGGTGGCACCGCTGGCGTCGGTCACGGTCACGATGAAGCTGATATCGCCACTGACGTCGGGATCGGGCACAAAGGTGAAGGTGCCATCCTCATTGAGCGTGACGGTGCCGCCGTCCGGTTGATGGTCGAGACGGAAGGTCAGGTCGTCATTATCCACGTCGGTGGCGACGACGCGCCCCTCGACCGGGGTATCCTCGGTGGTGACGATGGGATCTACGCTGGCGACAGGGGCGTCATTGGCGCCGAGAACGCTGATCGTCAGCGTCGCGGTGGAAACACTGCCATCGCTGTCGGTGATGGTGTAGCTGAAAGTCTCGGTGAGCGTCTGCCCCGGTTTGAGCGCGTCCACCACCGGGTTGCTGTTGTCCAGCGTATAGGAATAGCTGCCGTCCGCGTTCAGCACCAGGCTACCGTAACGGCCCTCCACCGGCTCGCCAACGCCGCCCTCGGGCGATGACTGACCTGACCCGACCGCCGTGACCCCGCCATCCACCGCAACGCCATCGACACCATAGTGGTCATTGAGGAGGACATTACCGCTGCAGTCGCTTCCCGGCTCTGAGCCTTCCTCGCTCACCTCACCGCGGTCATTGCCGGTGCCAGGACCATCGTCGATGATGGCGATGGCCAGGGTGCCAATGTTGTCGGTGGTCTCTCCCTCCACGTCGGTGACGCCGATGGCGAAGCTGTCGTTGACCGCGCCGCCGGAGTGATCAGCCCTCGAGGCCAGATGGTAGGTATAGCTCACCTCTCCGGTGGCGGGGTCGTAGTAGCGCAGCACCAGGGTGCCGTGATCGCCGGTCACCTCGATGGGATGGCTACCACAGTCCTTGAGCTGATCCAGGCTGATGGTGCTTCCCCCCAGGGTCAGGCTGGACAGACTGTCGGCTGGTCCGAGGGTAAAGGTGCCACTGTGGCTCAGGCCCAAGCCCTCGTGGCTGCCTCCTGTCAGACCGGCCTCGTCAACCGACCCATCGGTGGTGGCGTCGCCTGCTGAATCGCCCCCTCCTGGCTCACCGCCTCCATCCCCCAGCCCACCGACAGTCACCTTGTCGTCCACCGCCGTGACCGAAATGCTCAGGCTCGCGTCGGAGGTCGCGCCCCCATCGTCACTGACGGTGTAGGTGACCAGTGGCACTTCGCCGTTGTAGTTCAGCGCCGGCACGAAACGGTAGCTGCCATTGGCGCTGATGGTCAGCTCGCCGACGCCTTCGATGACGGCGGTCTGCCCTGCCAGGAAGGTTCCCTCGATACCATCGACACTGAAGCCCGTAACACGGAGGCTATCGCCCTCGATATCGCTATCGTTGGCCAGCAGGCCGTCTTCGGCGGCGACCGTCAGAGGCGTGTCCTCGGCGATCGTGGCCTGGTCGTTCTTGGCGGACGGCGCGTCATTGACCGGGGTCACCGAGACCTCGACCTCCACCGTGACGGTGGCACCGGAAGGGTCGGTCACGGTGACGGTGAAGCTGGTGTCGCCGTTGAAGTTGGCATCCGGGGTAAAGGTAAAGTTACCTTCCTCATCGAGGCTAACGGTGCCACCCTCAGGCTGCGCATCCAGACTGAAGGTGAGCTCATCGTCATCGACGTCGGTGGCGATGATCTTGCCATCCACCGGAGTATCCTCGCTGGCGGTCACCTTTTCCGCAGAAGCCTCCGGCGCGTCGTTGGCTCCACGAATGGTGATCGTCAAGGTGGCGGTGGCGAGATCGCCGTCGGCGTCGCGAATCTGATAGCTGAACGTGTCGGTCCGCGTGTCACCGACCTGGAGCCCGTCCACCTCGCCATTGGTGTTGTCCAACGTATAGCTATAGCTGCCATCGGCGTTGAGGATCAGGCTGCCGTACCTCCCTTCCAGCGGGACGCCGGTGGCCCCATCGAAACTTCCGCCTTCCACACCTACCCCGACCACCGCCCCATTGGCATCCGCACCATCGGCACCTGGGCGATCATTGGCCCAGACGCTGCCTGCGCCGGCAGCGCCGTCCTCGACGACGGTACCGCTGTCATCGGTCGCACTCGGACTATCATCGTCGATGTCGATCACCAGCGTCCCGGCGTCGGCGGTGACCTCACCCTCGACGTCGGTCACGCTGATCATGAAGTCGTCGCTGACCGGCTCGTTGGCGTGATCTGCGTTTGAGGTCAGCAGATAGCGGTAGCTGACCGTACCGGTGGCGCGATCGTAGCCTTCGATGGTCAAGGTGCCGTAGCGGCCCCCGATCGCGATGGGTGACGACGCGCTGGCCTCGAGCTCGGCAAGGCTGATGCTGCGACTGCCCAGGGTAAAGCTCGCCAGGCTGTCCGCCGGCCCCAGGGTAAAGTTGCCACTATGGATCAGCCCGCTACCTTCATCGCTGCCCCCGGCCAGGCCGGCCTCGCTGACGGAGCCGTCACTGACGTGGTTGCCGTCGCTGCCATCGTTACCGTCGCCCAGGCCGCCCAGGTTGACCTGGTCGTCCACCGGCGTGACCGTGATGTCCAGGGTGGCGTTGCTGGTCCCACCCTCGCCATCGCTGACGGTGTAGGTGATCGTTGGCACCTTGCCGTGGTAGTTGAGTGCCGGTTCGAATCGCCAGGCACCATCGGCCTCCACCGTCAGCTTGCCGACACCATCGATGGTGACGGTCTCACCGACATCGATGCTCTCGCTCATGCCGTCAACGCGAACGTCCACGACCACCAGGCTGTCGTGATCGGTCTCGATGTCACTGTCGTTGTCGAGCAGCCCCGGCAGACTGTCGTCGCTCGACGAGTCAAGCGGCGTGTCCTCGGGGGTACTGGCGGTCTCGCCGGTCACCTTCGGCGCATCATTGACCGCTTCCACCTTGACCGTGACCTCGACAGTGGTGGTACCGCCATTGCCATCGGAAACCGTGACCTTGAAGGTGATATCGCCATTGACGTTGTCGTCGGGGGTGAAGGTGAAAGTGCCATCGTCGTTGAGCGTGACCTTGCCCCCGTCGGGCTGCGCGACCAGATCGAAGCTGAGGTCATCTCCTTCAACGTCACTGGCCTCGATGGTACCGCTGACTGGGGTATCCTCCTGGGTCGTCAATGCATCGACGCTGGCCGTCGGCGCGTCGTTGGCCCCTTCGATGGTGATGGTCAGAGTTGCGGTGGACGTGCTGCCGTCGGCGTCGGTGATCTGATAGCTGAAGATCTCGGTCAGCGAACCACCCGATTTGAGGCTATCGACCTCCGTATTGGTGTTGTCCAGGGTGTAGGTATAGCTGCCGTCGGCGGCCAGGGTCAGACTGCCGTATTTGCCGACAACCTCGCTACCGACACCGTCTGAGCTGACGCTGGAGCCCGGGCCCGTCGCCGTCACCGTGACGTCTCCATCGGCGCCCTCGCGGTCATTGGTCAATACACTACCGGTGCCGGCATCGCCGTCCTCGGCGACGCTGACCTTGTCCTTGGCGGCGATGGGAGCATCGTCGAGAATCTCGATCATCAAGGCCTTGGGGCAATCCCGGGTCGAATTTTCAAGTTGGTCTGTCATGACCACGTCGACGCTATCGAACACTTGCTCTCCACCATGCTCAGCCGCTTCTGTCAGCACGAACCGATAGAGCACGGTGTTTTCCCGCACGTCGGTGCCGTCGCCTTGCTGGTAGCCGATAATCTCGAAATAGCCGTGATCGGTCTCGATGCGTACCGACGGATTGTCGGCGGACAACGCCGCCAACTCGCTCGGGGTGAAACTCGTGTCGCCGATGGTCAGGGTTTTGAGCTGCTGCGTCACCCGGTCCACCACCGAGAATGATCCCTCGTAGATCACCTCACCCGAGTCTCCAGGGTCTGTGCCGGTGGCGCCATCCGTGTTGAGTTGAGCTTCGTCTACCTCGCCCCCTTCCGTGCCAACCACCGCCGTCGTGCCGTAGATGCGGATGGTCAGGGTGGCGGTGGCCGTATCTCCGTCAGGATCGGTGATCTGGTAGGTAAAGGTGTCTGAAACGTGTCGCCCGGCAGCCAGCCACTTGACCGTGTCCGAGTCGAAATCGGGTACATAGCGGTAGCTGCCGTCGGCGTTCAAGACAAGAGTGCCGTATTCGCCCTGAAGCCCCTGTCCGATATGGGACGCCGACGGCCCGTCTGATCCTGCCCCCACTGCACTGACCGTGCCACCGTCACCGCCCAGGAAATCGGCGTCACCGTCCATGGCATCGGGATCGTCGCCTCCGTCGCCGGTCAAGACGTTTCCATCGGCGATACTGCTGGGTTGATTCGGCTTGTTGATCGTGTCATCGACGTCGTTCACGGCCTTCGGTGCATCATCGAGTATGGCAATCGACAGGGTACCGGCATCCGCAGTGACGTCACCGTCGACGTCGGTGACGGCGATCGCAAAATCGTCACTGACAGGGCCCTGGCTATGGTCGGCGTGTGCCTTGAGGGTATAGATATAGCTGACCGTGCCACTGGCCCTGTCGTAGCCATTGATCAAAAGCTCGCCGTGGCCACCCTGGATCCTGATCGGCGTACCGGCACTGTTGACCAGCTGGTCAAGCGTCAAGGTGGTTCCGCCAAGCTTGATACTGGCGAGGCTGTCCGCCGGTCCCAGGGTGAAGCTGCCGGTATGGGAGACGCCACTACCCAGGGTACCGGTCCCCCCCGCCAGGCCGGACTCGCTGACCTGTCCATCGTTGGCACCATCACCGTCACCACTACCATCGCCCAGGCCACCGACGGTGACCTTGTCGTCGATCGCCTCGACGGTGAGCTGGAGCGTTCCGGTGGTAGTTCCGCCGGCACCATCGCTGACGCTGTAGCTGATCTTGGGCACGTCACCGTGGTAGTTCAGCGCCGGCTCGAAGCGGTAGGCCCCATCGGCGTTCAAGGTGAATTTGCCGACGCCCTCGATGGCGACCGTCTCGCCCGGCTCGAAGGTTCCCGTCACGCCCTCGATGGTAAAGCCGCTGACGCTGAGACTGTCACCATCCACATCGCTGTCGTTGGCCAGTACCCCACTGTCCTTGTTCACCACAAGGGGGGTGTCTTCACTCGTGCTGTTGGTGTCCGGGGTGGCCACAGGAGTATCGTTGACCGGCGTCACCGTCACCGTAACTTCCACCGTGGTGGTACCGCCGTGACCGTCGTCTACCGTAACGCTGAAGCTGACGTCACCGTTGACGTTGGCGTCGGGGGTAAAGGTGAAGCTGCCGTTTTCATTGAGCGTGACCGTGCCCCCGTCCGGCTGGGCCACCAGATCGAAGGACAGCGAATCCCCATCCACGTCGCTGGCCGTGATCTGGCCGTCGACCGGCGTGTCTTCAGGCGTGGATATCGCATCCACGCTGGCCACAGGGGCATCGTTCGCGCCCATGATGGTGATGGTCAGGGTCGCTGTACTGGTATCACCATCGGCATCGATGATCTGATAGGTAAAGACCTCGGTCAGGTGCGCCCCCACCGCCAGCTCGTTGACCTCGGAGTTCCCGCTGTCGAGCTTGTAGAGGTAGTTGCCGTTGGCATCGAGGATAAGGCTACCGTAACTACCGGCGACGCTGCTGCCGACACCGCCGCTCGGCGATTCCTTGCCGCTGCCCACCGCGTTGACCAGCCCCTTGCTGGGGGCACCATCGGCTCCTGCCAGGTCGTTGCCGATGACCGAGCCGCTGATGTTGCCACCGTCCTCCACGGCCTGACCGGTATCGGCCTTGGCCACCGGTGCATCGTCGATGACGGCGATGGTCAGAGTGCCCGCATTGGCGGTGACATCTCCTTCGACGTCGGTCACCCCAATGACGAAGCTTTCGTGGACCGCACCATCGCCATGGCTGGCATTGGTGGTCAGCGTGAAGGTGTAGCTGACGATACCGGTCTTCTGGTCGTAGCCGGTAATGGTCAGCAGACCATGGGTGCCGTTGATCTTGATCGGGGTGGTGGCGCTGGCCTCCAGCTGCGCCCGAGTAATCGATGTAGTGCCGATGGACAGGCTTGCCAGACTATCGGCGGGCCCCAGCGTGAAGCTGCCGCTGTGGGATATCCCGCCGCCCGCCACATCCGAGCCACCGGTCAGGCCCGACTCCTTGACAGAGCCGTCGGTCATGGCGTTGCCGTCACTGCCATCGTTGCCATCGCCAAGCCCGCCCAGGCTGACCTCATCATCCACCGGCTTTACCTTGATGACCAGTACGCCACTGGTGGTCCCGCCGTTTCCATCACTGACGCTGTAGGTGACCTTCGGCACGCTGCCGTTATAGTTGGTCGCCGGCACGAAGGTATAGGAGCCGTCGGCGTTCAGGGTCAGGGTCCCCACCCCGGCAATGGTGGCGGTTTCGCCCGCCTTGAAGCTGCCCGTCATGCCCTCGACACTGAAGCCGCTGACGCTCAGGCTATCGCCTTCCACATCAGCATCGTTGGCCAGTACGCCCTTGTCCTCGGCGACCTCGAGCGTCGTGTCTTCGTTGGTCTCGGCCTTGTCATCCACTACCGTCGGGGCGTCATTGACCGGCGTCACCGTGACGCTGACCTCGACGGTGACGGTGCCTCCGTTGCCGTCGGAGACGGTTACGCTGAAGGTAATGTCACCATTGACGTTGGCGTCGGGAGTGAAGGTGAAACTGCCATCCTCACTCAGGCTGACGGTACCGCCTTCCGGCTGGGCGACCAGATCAAAGGACAGGTTATCGCCATCCACGTCCTCGGCCACGATGCTGCCGTCCACCGGCGTATCTTCCGATGTGGTCAAGGCGTCGACCGACGCGGTCGGTGCATCGTTGGCCCCCTTGATGGTGATGGTCAGGGTGGCGGTGCTGGTATCGCCGTCGGCGTCGATGATCTGGTAGCTGTAGGTTTCGGTCAGGGTCTCGCCCTGCTGCAGGGCATTGACCATGGCGTTGGTGTTGTCCAGCGCATAGACATAGCTGCCATCGGCGTTGAGCGTCAGGGTGCCGAAGCTGCCCACAAGGGCGCTGCCGACGCTTCCCCCATCGGTGGATTCGGCAACACCCACCTTTGACACCTTGCTGCCATCGGCGCCCTGCCGGTCGTTGCTCAGAACGTTGCCTGTGGAGGCGGCGTCGTCCTCGGTCACCGAACCGGTATCGGCGGTGGCCGACGGCGCATCATCGGTGATGCGGATCGACAGGGTACCGATACCCTTGGTGATATCTCCCTCGACATCGGTCACATCGATGGCAAAGCTGTCCTTCACCGCACCACTTGAGTGGTCGGCGGCGGAGGTCAGGGTGTAGCGATAGCTCAGCGTCCCGGTCTGGCGATCATAGCCCTTGATCGTCAGGGTCCCGTGGCTGCCGGTCACCTTGATCGGCGTCGTGGCACTGGCCTCGAGCTGGGCCAGCGTTATGGTTGAACCACCCAGGGTAAAGCTCGCCAGGCTGTCCGCCGGACCCAGCGTAAAGGTGCCGTCGTGGGTCAGTCCTGTGCCCTCGGCATCGACCAACCCTGACTCCTTGACCTCTCCGTCGACGCCGTCCCCGCCATCACCGAGCCCGCCCACCGACACGCTATCGTCGACCGAATCGACCGTGATACTGAGGGTGGCGGTGTCGCTGACGTGCCCGTCGCTGAGCACATAGGTCACCTTGGGTACGCTGCCATGATAGTTGAGCGCGGGATCGAAGCGGTAGGAACCATCGGCGTTCAAGGTCAGGGCCCCCACCCCGGCAATGTTGGCGGTTTCCCCTGCCGTGAAAGTGCCCGTCAGCCCCTCGACGCTGAAGCTTGCCACCGACAAGGCATCGCCATCGATATCGCTGTCATTGCTCAGCACGCCCTCGTCCTTGCCAACGATCAAGGGTGTGTCCTCCGCTGTGCTGGCGCTGTCGTCTGACGCGACCGGCACATCATTGACCGCACTGATCTTGACCGTCACCTCCACCTGGGTCTTGCCGCCGTGGCCGTCATCCACCGTGACGCTGAAGGTGATGTCGCCGTTGACGTTGGCGTCCGGCACGAAGGTGAAGGCGCCGGTGTCCTCGTCGAGGGTGACGGTTCCCCCCTCGGGCTGAGCATCAAGGGTAAAGTTCAAGGAGTCACCGTCAGGGTCCTCGCCGACGATGGTGCCCGTGATCTCGGCGTCTTCTGCACACTTGGCGGTGATATCCTCCGCTGTCGGGGCATCGTTGGCGCCCTTGATGGTGATGGTCAGGGTCGACGTGCTGGTATCGCCGTCAGCGTCGGTGATCTGATAGATAAAGGTCTCGGTGAGGGTTTCCCCCTTCTGCAGGCCGTTGACCGCAGCGTTGGCGTTGTCCAGGGTGTAGAGGTACTTGCCACTGGCGTCCATCACCAGGCTACCGTAGTCACCGGCAATGCTGCTGCCCACACCCCCCGAAGGCGCAGCCTCGCCCTTGCCGACCGCGCTGAGTGCACCGCTGTCGGCGGCCCCATCGGCCCCCAGGGTGTCATTGGAAACGACATTGCCCGTCAGCGAACTGCCGCCGCTGGCGTCCTCGTCGACGCTGCCCTGGTCTGCCTTGGCGGTCGATACGTCATCGACCACCAGGATGGCCAGCGTGCCTGCGTTGTAGGTCTCGTCGCCATCGCTGTCGGTGGTGCCGATGGTAAAGCTGTCCAGAACCGGATCCGACCCATGATCGGCGACCGACGACAGGACGTAGCGGTAGGACACGACCCCGGTATCGCTGTCATAGCCGTTAATCGACAGCTCACCGTAGCTACCCGTGATGGTGATCGCGGTGGTGCCACTGGCCTCCAGCTGTGCCCGGGTTATCATCGTGACACCGATGGTCAGGCTGTCGAGGCTCGAGGCAGGCCCCAGGGTAAAGGAGCCCGTGTGCACACTACCACTGCCGCCGGCGGCAGAGCCCCCGGTCAAGGCCGATTCGTTGACGCTGCCATCGCTGCCGTCGCTGCCATCCCCGAGGCCGCCAAGTGACACGCTGTCTTCCACCGAGGCAACCGTAATGGTCAGGGACCCGCTGGAGGTCCCGCCCTTGCCGTCGCTGACGGTGTAGGTGATCTCCGGGACACTGCCGTGGTAGTTGGGCGCCGGAGTAAAGCTGTAGGAGCCATCTGCGTTGAGCGTTAGCGTCCCCTTGCCGGGGATGCTGGCGGTCTCACCCGCGGTGAAGCTGCCGGTGACGCCGGCCACGCTGAAACCGGAGATGACCAGACTATCCCCGTCCACATCGCTGTCATTGGCCAGAAGCCCTTCGCTCTTGTCGACACTCAGCGTCTCGTCTTCCTTGGCATCGCCCTTGTCGTTGGTGACCACGGGATTATCGTTAACGGCGGTCACCGTAATCGTAAGCGTCGAACTGGCGTAGCCTCCGGATCCCTTCAGGGTGTAGCTGATGATCGGCAGTGCACCGAAAAAGTTCGCCACAGGATCGAACCGGTAGGAGCCATCCTTGGCCAGCGTCAGCTTGCCGATGACATTGCCGTCACTGTCCTTGACGGTATTGGCCTGCCCCAGTACCAGGGCGGTATCGGCCACGCCGTCACCGTCGGTATCGATGGCCGCCGAGGCGATTTCGGTGGCCCCCGCCAGGGTATCGTTGGACAACAAGCCCTTATCCTTGGTGACCTCCAGCGCCACGTCCTCATCGGTTTCCGCGGCGTCTTCCACCGCCGTCGGCGGACCGATGCTGTCGCGATAGTCCAGGTCGAAGCCGGGAGGTGAGGCATCGCTGCCGTCTGCTGCGATATCATCGTCGCTGTCAGAGAGCGCAAAGTTGCCGTCAACAAGGTTCTCATCATTGGCATCAAAGCCATCGTTGGCGTCCGATCCCTCGAAGATGTCGAGGAGCCCGTCGCCGTCGGTATCGGTGCTGTCACTGACCGACGTTGCGCCATCGTCGCGCTCGGCGATATCCAGCTTGCCGTCGTCGTCGGAGTCACTGTCGAGGTAGTCTGCCGTGCTGTCGCCATCGGTATCGACCGGCGTCAGCCCCTTGCTGGCCGTAGCGGTGGTATTGCCGGTGTCCTTGTCGTAGGCGTCATCGAGTCCGTCCTTGTCGACATCGGTGCCAGTGGGCTTTATATAATCCTGGGTCGTCTGCGCCTCGACATTGTCGGTGATGCCATCATTGTCACTGTCGATATCCAGGTGATCAAAGACGCCGTCTTTATCACTGTCCCTGTAGGCCGCATGATTGCCGGAACTGGCAAGCCCCAACTCCCTTAGCTGAAGCTTATATCCTTTTATTGAGGGACCAGTTTCATAGGTACTCGTGATAACAACTTCAAACCGGAGAACGCCGCGATACACATGACTAAAGTTATAAATATCGTGCGTACTCGTATTATCACAACTAATATTCGCTAAAACTTCCTCGCCCAGCAGCCCATCCTTCCCATACACCCTGATAGTAGCCGATCTTATCCCATCACCAACAATACCGCGATCATTGGCAATATAAAACTGATCGACCGTCAAACCAGAATTCGACAAGGAATCTACTACAGAGACAGATATCACTATCGGCGGATCAAGCTCCCCTTTCCTGCCTCCTGTATCGATATGTATGTAATCGCTACTCGAATCATCACCGTCGAATACATCCCCGGCTTCACCCACGACGATTTCGCCGCCATCCACCTTGATGGAAGAGTTGTCCCAGTAGTCTGTTCCTATCCAATTTCCCGCGACACCCTCACCCCACTCATTGATATCAAGGATTCCATCATTGTCGTCATCGATGTCCAAGCTATCTGCGATTCCGTCACCATCGGTATCAATCTGGCTATCCCGATAATCCAGGTCGGAACCGGGGGGCGAAGCGTCGCTGCCGTCGGCCGCGACGTCGTTGTCGCTGTCAGAGAGCGCAAAGTTGCCGTCAACAAGGTTGTCATCGTTGGCATCATAGCCATCGTTGGCATTCGTTCCCTCGAAGATATCCAGCAGGCCATCATGATCGGTGTCGGTAGCATCCGTGATGGCCCAGGCGCCATCATCGCGCTCGGCAATATCCGGCATGCCATCGTTGTCGGAGTCGCGATCGAGGTAGTCTGCCGTGCTGTCGCCATCGGTATCGACCGGCGTCAGCCCCTTGCTGGCCGTAGCGGTGGTATTGCCGGTGTCCTTGTCGTAGGCGTCATCGAGTCCGTCCTTGTCGACATCGGTGCCAGAAGGCTTTATGTAACCTTGGGTCGTCTGCGCCTCGACATTGTCGGTGATGCCATCGTTGTCACTGTCGATATCCAGGTGATCGGCGATATTGTCACGGTCGGTGTCCTTCGCCACACCACCGATACCAATCCTGACACATGACCCTACATTGGCAGCCACATTGTAGTCAGGATGCCACCCCATGCTCAGGGTCACCGTTTTTACATCAACGACCCTTACTGACCACGACAGTCCGTACAGGTTCCCCAATCCTCTCATGCTGAATGTGAGCGAGTTGAGATAAACCCCCTGAGCGACATTCAGGACATTGTTGGGATCGTAGACCACGATATAGGCACCGGGGCTCGATACGGTAAGCTGGTCATACCTATCAAACTGTCTGCTACTAGGTACGTTCTTGCTGTCGATGACGAAGTCCACAAAGGTATCTGTTGCAAGACTGACCGTTGCAACATTATCCGCGGAATAGTCAAAGTTTACCGCTCCGGCTTCTTGACCATAGCTGAGGCTACCCTCGGTGGTATTTGAGGTCACCTCTACCTTTGTGCCGTTAAAGTCAAGATCCGGTATCTTGTCGTTGGCGATATCGGTCGTGTCGATTTGTTCTTGTACAGAGGTATCTTTTCCTTCGGTAACATCAATGATGCCGTCGTTATCCTGATCGATATCAACCGTATCGATGATACCATCGCCGTCACGATCCAAGACAGCATTTTCCCGATAGTCAAAATCGACAACAAGTGGTTGTGCTCCGTCGCCATCCGCCGGCAGATCGTCGTCGGAATCAGCCAGCGTAAAACCATTCTCCGTGACATTTTCATCGTTTGCATCATAGCCATCGTTGGCGTTCGTTCCCTCGAAGATATCCAACAGGCCATCATGATCGGTGTCGGTCGCATCCGTAATGGAAGAGGCCCCATCATCACGCTCGGCGATATCCAACTTACCATCGTCGTCGGAGTCACGATCGAGGTAGTCTGCCGTGGTGTCCCTATCGGTATCGACCGGCGTCAGCCCCTTGCTGGCCGTAGCGGAGGTATTGCTGGTGTCCTTGTCGTAGGCGTCATCGAGTCCGTCCTTGTCGACATCGGTGCCAGAAGGTTTTATATAATCCTGGGTCGTCTGCGCCTCGACGTTATCGGTGATGCCATCGTTGTCGCTGTCGATATCCTTGTCATCGCAGATACCATCACCATCGGTATCCTTTGAAATATATTGAAACGCCACCCGGTCCATGGCGTAGTCACCGTTTCCTCCGTCCCCGTCCTGATCAACCACCATCACGATGCCATAGTTGCCGGCCTTGCTCAGATCAAACACACCGCTAAACGTCTTGAAAAT
This sequence comes from Halomonas sp. H10-59, assembly GCF_040070555.1. Taxonomy (NCBI): domain Bacteria; kingdom Pseudomonadati; phylum Pseudomonadota; class Gammaproteobacteria; order Oceanospirillales; family Halomonadaceae; genus Halomonas; species Halomonas sp. H10-59. The sequence goes on along the minus strand of NZ_CP098828.1, from coordinate 2,234,653 downwards.
ACCGCTTCCAGGAAGATCGCCAATAAGGCCGTACGCAAGCGTCTTGACGCGCTTCCCAGCATCAAAATCCCAGATAAATACATTATATCTATCCGAACCACGCGAATACGTTTTTGAGAGATCGAAGCTGTATCGATAGTCACCTGCCGCCAACTCCTTGCCGAACTTGTAGACAAGTGACTCGCTGTGGTCCGCTGCATTTACCAAACTATGATTCCCACCGTTCTCACCAGGGCTAATCTCATCAAAAAGCCCCCCGCTCAGCGATGAGTTTTTTGCACTATTAACCCAACTAGGCTTTGAAGTATTGTTATCAACAAGGTCTGAGCCGCTGAAATACCAACCGGAGGAATCCCCTCCGGAAAATCCGCCATTCTCCACCAGGTTTGGTCGACTAAAGTCATACTCGTTATCGTCGATAATCCCATCATTATCATCATCGATATCGACGCTGTTATCGATGCCATCACCATCCGGGTCGAGACGAGCACTATCGCGATAATCAAAGTCAGCTACGTTCGGCACCGCGTCTGACCCATCCGCGCTGACGTCGTTGTCACTATCGGAAAGGGTAAAGCTCCCGTCCTTGATCAGCTCGTCATTGGCATCAAAGCCATCATTGGCATCCGCGCCCTCGAAGATGTCGAGCAGACCGTCGCCATCGGTATCGGTTTCACTTGTGATGGACCAGGCCCCAGCGTCGCGCTCGGCGATGTCCTGCTTGCCGTCGTCGTCGGAGTCGCTGTCGAGGTAGTCTGTGGTGCTGTCGCCATCGGTATCGACCGGCGCCAGGCCCTTGCTGGCCGTAGCGGAGGTATTGGCGGTGGCAGCATCGTAGGCGTCATCCAGGCCATCCTTGTCCTTGTCGATACCGCTGGGCGCCACATACCCCTTGCTGGACTGGGCCTCGATGTTGTCGGTGATACCATCGTTGTCGCTATCCAGGTCAGCAGAATCAGCGGCTCCGTCTCCGTCACTGTCGATCCTGCCGAAGAATTCGACTTCTGTCACCGCAATCCCTGATCCCCCCCCCACCTGCTCTTTTATATTGAAAAACTGAATGCTTGCCACGCCGTGTATATCTTTCGGTATATCCATATGAAGCGGCCGACCCGCCGCCCCTTCGGGGATAGAGTTAGTGGCAGCATACCGAGTGCTTGAATAAATCAAGTCCCCTGAAGAATTGTAAAACCTTATCTCACCTATCGAGCCAATCGATTGCGAATCATTAAGCACACTTCCCGCATTGTTCCACAGATCGATCCCATAGATACGATCGATGGGTGGATCAAAGTTGAACGTAAAATCGCTGATTTGCTCTGCAGTGGACGAGATAAAGTAAGATTGGCGATCCCCATCTACCAGGCGATCCAGAGGAGCCGAAGAAGCCCCGCCGCTCGTCACGCCGTTGCAGGTTATTTTCTGTGACCCACCTTCCACTGAATCGAGAATACCGTCCCCGTCATCATCGATATCGTCGACATCCAGGACGCCATCTCCATCGATGTCGGAGCCCCCGGCAGCACGCTCCCGCCCGCCCTTCTGGGCTTCCACGTGCTGCAGGGCGCTCATCAATACATCATGGCCTGCATCATGATCCGCGGAGCCCGCATCTGTCGTTGCGACCGCAGCGTCAGCCGCTTGCTTGACGTTATCGACGGTGGCGGTACTGGCAGCATCCAGCAACACCCGGGCTTCGAGTTCGCGAATCAACAAGTCGTCCTTGATCATGTCGGATCTCCCTCTTTGAATTCGGGCTGACCGTCACCTGGACGTGTCAGGTTTCAATGACTGCGACGCCTATGACCCCCACTCACGCACCAGCACCTGGGCCACGCGGCGTGCCATGCTGGCTGCCAGGCTCGACGGTTGCCCCTCCAGGTGAAGCTCCCCGCGAAGCTCGGTGAGCGGCGACGATTGGTCCTGGTCAGAGACCGCCAACAGTTCGAATAGCGCACGTTCCGGTACGGAACGTTGGTCATCGGGCCGTGCCGCGATAGGCCCGCCGTGGTCTGACGCCAACATCCACTGATCGACGTAGCGGGAAGCGGCGGCGGCGATTCGCTCGACGTGCATGGGGGTCTGCGGCCAGAGACGCTCGTCATCGACAAAAAAACAAGGCTGACCGAGCGCCAGCAATCCCAGATCATCGCTGCTGACGTAGCCACGGGCGGATAGCCGATCCGTACTGGCTACCAACGCTAGACGAAGGTCTGTGCCAACCCAGCGGCCCGGATGCAGGTAGTCAGCAAGCTCAACCACTGTGCCGTCCATGGGGGCGATGACGTCGAGCCGACGACGTTGATCGGTGAGTCCAGCGAGCTGCTGGCGTTGCATGTCCCGTTCGCTCTCCAGCACCAGACTCTGGGACAGGTCCGTGTTGTCGGCACTTCGTCGGTCCAGGCGTCTATCCACCAGATTCAGATGTTCCTGCACCGTTCTTTCCCGCTGTTGCAACGCTGGCACTTCGAGCCTGACCAGTACCTGCCCCCGCTCGACGACATCGCCGACGCGGACCAGCACCTGCTCGACCCTGGCGGCGCGATGGGCAAACACCGGAACCTGTTGACTGGCGCCGAACACCACCGGCACCGTGATTCGATGAGGCAGAGGCAAGGCAACGAAGACAGCGATGCCGGCGGCCACCGCCAGGGTCATCAGCACGCGCCGGCCGGCCTCCCTGCGTCTTTTCCACCAGACCATCAGCTCACGCAGTATCGGCATGACAATGAACCATAGAATTTCCACGCTGAAGAGAAAGACGCCCAGCACCTTGAAAAAGAGGTGGTAGACCACCAGGGCAATCCCGAGAAACAGAAAGAAGCGATACACCCATACCGCCAGGGCATAGCCGATCAATACCCGGCGCTTGGCACGACTCAGCGCTTCCGGCGGCGTATCGCCAAAACCGAAAAGCCCTTCCCTCAACCACCAGCGCCCCATGGCAAAGCCCCGCTCCTGCAGGTTGACAATGCCGAGCAGGTCACTGAACAGGTAGTAGCCATCGAAGCGCATCAGGGGATTGAGGTTCACCGCCAGGCTCAGCACCCAACCGGTGGTGGCAAGCGCGAAGGCCACGAAGCGCAGTGCGCCACCCGGTAGAAAAACCCAGGCCAGAGTGGCATAGACAGCGATGACCAGTTCCACCGCCACCCCGGCCAGATCGATCAGCACACGTTTGCGCCGCCGGGGCAGCCGCCAGGCATCGGTGGTGTCGGTAAACAGCACCGGCATCATCACGATCAGCGCCACCCCCATGCTCGACACACGAACCCCAAAGCGGGTCGCACAGAAGCCGTGGCCAAGCTCATGCAGCGTCTTCACCAGCACCAGACTCAGGGAAAACGCGACCACGCCGGAAACGCTGAACATCGCCGGCAAGGTGGTGAAGAAGCTCTCCCATTGGCGAGAAACAAGGTAGAGGCCAATGACACCCAGGATAGCCGTGAAGAGCCAAAAGCCTCGATGAAAGAAGATGGCGACCAGCGGTAGGCAGCGCTTCAACCCACGCCCTGGATACACCAGGGGGATACGCACGAACAGGTAGTGATGAAGCAGCCACTTCCACCAGGATGGCCGGCTGGCCTCACGATATCGCCGAGCCTTGTCGAAGCTGCGGCCTTCGCTGGCCTCGAGCAGGTCGTTGTGATCCAGAAATTGCTGGATCTGGCGAATATCCTCTTCGCTGATGTCGACGTGTCCGCGAGCGTCAAGACGTCGTCTCAAGGCCTCCACCGTCCCCGCCGACCAGCAGGCGAGAATATCGACGACCCTGGCATCAATCTCGAAAAACCGTCCGGCCAGCGGGTCATGAATCTTCCAGCGAGCGGCCTTGCCTGGTTCTGCCCCACCTTCAATCAGCTCGAGCTCCTGACGAAGCGACCCAAGCAGCTCCTGCTCTGCTGAATCAGACGTGCCCTGCATTGCCCTGGCCACGCCTAGACGCCGGTCAACTGTCTGAAGGTGACGATCGGGCGCCGGAACAGATAGTAGAACAGTGACACCGGCTCACCATGGATTCGCGCCGTGCCTCTGAGACCCAGTCGCGGCATGTCTTCGCTCGGCTTTTCCGGTATCGCCATCACCTTGAAATTGGCGATACCGCTGGCGTTCTTTTCGGCCTTGTAAGCGGCCCGTGCCACGACCGCCGACACCGGTTCGAGGGGTGCTGCATCAAGAAACACATCCACCGAGGCCCCACGTTCGAGGGTGACGGCGTCGGCGGCCGCCACTTCGAGCCGGAAGGCAATATCCGCCGGGTCAGCTACCTGCATCACGGCTTCACCCACCCGCACGGGACGCCCTACCCAATCCTGAGGGTCGCCATAGAGGGCGACCCCGCTGCGCTCGGCGCGAACTACCGCCTTGTCGAGCAGATCATGGGCATAATCCCGCTCGGCTTCGGCAACTCTCAGCTCGCTGCGAGCGATGGCGAGCTCGCGCTTGGCCTCACTGCTTGCGATGGCAGCCTGCTGTAACCTCAACGCCTTGGACTGGGCCACCTGGACCTTGCGCTGGGCAACTTCGAAGTCATTGCGTAGTTCCACGTCCACCAGCTGCACCAGCGGATCACCCAGCGCCACCCGGGCGCCGGGAGCGACCAGGATGCGGTCGACGACGCCCGCCATCGGTGCCGCCACGACAAACGGATCACTGGCGACCACCTCAGCGGGCGCCCTCGACGTCAGCGGTACCTGCACCAGCGCCAAGGCTGCCCCCAGGCCCAGCATCGCCGCCAGCGCCAGTCCGCGCGCCCCCCGTGCTCGCCCAAGAGGCACACGGCGTCGACCTCGGATCGCACTGGCGCCGTGACCGTAGGCCTGGGCAAGACGACTGGCCAGGGCCAGGTGCGGTGTTTCCCAGGCATGCTCGCGAGTCAGTAACCAACCGGCGCCGATGGGCCGGTCGCCGTGGCTTAATGGTATCCACAGCCCATGGCGCATGGCGGGTATGCCTTCGTCCTCCAGGACGTTGGCAAGATCCAGCAAGCGCGGCTGCGTCTCGTCCCGGTGTTCACGCCAGTCACTGCCCACCAGATGCTGGTAGGCAAGCACCTGAGCACTGTCATGAGGCACCCGCGCGAGTCCTCCCACCGCCTTGACTCGCCAGCGATTTCTGCCCGACAGGCAAAACACCAGTGACTGGCGAGCCTGGAGCAGACTCTGCCCCTCATTGGCCAGGTGGCACCACAGCTGGTCGAGGCTGTCACAGTGTCGCAAGGCGCCTTCGATACGAATCAGCCGCTCGCCACCTGGCCCCATCTCCGAGCCGCTCGCTCTGGCCTGGCCCACCGTCACCGGGTGTTGCGCCTCGGCGGTAGACTGGCGCTCAATCGCCACACTCGTCATGAGGAGGTCACTCCACAGCGCCTGCCCTCACCGTCCCCACTAGAGAGCCAGGTCGCGGTGCCGCTCATCCCGGGAAGAACCCGTGCCGGTGCCTTGTCCACTCGGCTGATGACCTTGACGGTCTGGCTGACGGGATCGACGGCAGCCGAGATGCGCGACACTTCTGCGTCAAGCCTGTCGCCGGTCTCGTCCACCTCAAAGCCGAAGGCGCTACCCCGGGTCATCCAACTCAACCAGCAGGAAGGCACCACCATATGCAATTCCAGTGCGCCGTCACTCACCACCTGGATCAGGGGAGCGTTGGCTTCCGGCGTCTCGTTGGGGCGTACCATGGGCTCAACCACTCGCCCGGCAAAAGGTGCCTTGATCTGACAATCCTTGCGTTGCTCCTGGATGGCGGCCACCCGGGCCCGCTGCTCACGCAGCTTGAAACGTGCAATGTCGGCATCCGCCTGTCCGGTGGCGCCCATCTGCAACAGCTCGTTCTGCATGGCGGCGTTGCGGGATTCCGCTGCGGCCTTAGCCTCCGTCGCACGCAACTCGGCGTCGAGTCCGGCGCAGTCAAAGCCGACCAGTACCTCATCGGCATCGAAGTGGTCGCCTTCCTTGAACGGCACCTCAAGCACTCTGGCCGATAGACGACTCGACAGTATCGCCTCGTGCTCGGCCCTCAGGATGCCTCTGGCCTCGCCCATGTCGCTGGCCTGGGCAGCCCCCGACAGCAGCACTGCCAGCACGAGTCCCGGCCAGAGCGTGCGAGTCCGCTGGCCACACTGCCCCGCCCCCAGGCTTCTGCTGTTCATCCCGTGCGCCCTCATGGCGATGCCACCACGTCAATGGCCAAGGCATCGCCACGCTGCGCCCACAGAGCACGCAGATCATCGGCAAGCTCCAGGACGCTTTCGTTGCTGCTCATGCCGGCATCCACGGCGTCGATGCCGGTGGCCGTATAGACATTGGCGTAGGCCCCCTGGAGGTCCGACAGCGCCTGATCCATCCGCACCTCGGCCAGCAGGGTATTCATCTGTTCGCGAATCAGGGTCTGCTCGCTGACGTGCCTGGCACGATAGCCGGCTTCCACCTGATGCTCGATCGCTCGCTGCACCTCAAGGAATCGCTTGGCCGTGCCGAGTTCTCCACGCCGCAGTTCATAGCGTGCTCGGGTCACCGATACCTGAGTCGCCACCGCCATGGTCAATGCCAGGCTCCGTGCATCGAGCAGATCGCTCTGGGCGTCGATACGATCCTGACGGGCCGGCAGACTGAACACCTTCAGCAGGTTCCAGCTGGCGCGAGCGCCATAGCTGACCCAGTCACTGTTGTAGAGAAAATCGTCGTCGCTATAGTTGGCTCCGACGAAGAGTTTGAGACTCGGCAAGGTTTCCAGAATCGCTGTGGTGCCCTCGCGCTCGTTGTTGCGCAATTGGTAGGCGACTTCGCGCAGCTCCGGGCGATTCATCACCGCCAGCTTCAACATGGTGTCGTAGGAAAGATCGATCCCTTTCCAGGCCAGGTCACGCGGCGGCAACACCAGTTGGTAGGGTTGCTCGGGCGGAAGGTTCATCAGCGCTGCCAACTGCTGCTTGGACACCCGCAGTTCCCGCGTCAGTGACTCGAGGTCGCGGCGAATGGTCAGCAGTTCACGTTCATAGCTAAGCGCAGGCAGCGGCGCCGTCAAAGCACTGCGCTGCTGCCGGTGGGCCTGATCCAGCGCCCTTCGTGTGCTCTCCTCGAGCTCTCGAGTCTTGGCCAACAGACGTTCTGCGCTGACCGCTCGCCAGTAGGCGGCGCGTACATCCTCGATGATGCGCTGGATGACCTTGCGCTTGCTTTCCTCGGCCAGCATGACGCTGTCGGCCCTCTGCTGAGCCCGCACATAGGACAGGCCAAAATCGAGCACGTCCCAGCTCATGGTAAGATCGGTCGCCAACTGGTTGCGTTCGCTGGAGGACGAAGGTTCCAGCGACTCCTGACCACTCAACAGAGAAATACTGGAGCTGCCGGGTTCATTGTCGCGTCCCGTATAGTTGAGGTTGCCGACCACCTTTGGAAACAAATCGTAGTGCGCCAGATCGAGCTCCTTGGTGCGCAGGGCCTGCTCCATCACTTCCACCCGATAGTCCAGGTTGTACTTGATGGCGCGGGCCATTGCCGAATAGAGATCGATAGGGGCAATAACAGGTTCCTGACTGGCCGTGACCCTCGCCAACAGGTCGTCGGCGCGTTGTTCATTGGCCTGTTGCGACATCGGTTGAGGGGTGACAGCGCAGCCGGACAGCACCAGCGCCGTTGCGACGCCGACCCAGGTCTTTCCATATTGCTTTCCGAAGCACGAGGCCCTCTGGCCTGCCACTCCACACTTTTTATCGACCATCCCTGTGCCCCCTGCCGAAATTACCTCAGCCTTCAAGAGTGACGCGTCTTGCCTGCTGGTTGCGCACCTGCCTACCGGCCGCCACCGACAGGCGCCCAACATTGCAACAGCGCACAAACGTCGAGAAAGCGAGCGTATAACTTATGTTACTTCGTGTAATCAACTATCCAGAGAGCTGGACAATGGGTCAATATGAAAACCCGAAGAGCGCAAAGGTTGGCCCAGTTTCTTGACCTTGATCACAGTCATGACCGACAACGTTCGGTAGTGCACAGAGTGTCACCTGGGCGAGAAAGGCCCTCTTTTGTTACACCTTTCATGCTCCTTTTCATTGGCTGGGTACGGATACACACGCAGCAGGTAGCGCGAGAAAGGCATGACCTAGCTGCATGCCATCGGATGCGAAACCCTCGCTTAACGGGACAAGCGCCACCAGCCAGCATCGTGAATTTCCAAGCCATCTAGAGCGAAAACGCCAGTACGCGACAGCCAGGATCAGTCAGGAAAGCATGGTAAAAACGTCAGGACACGAATGTTGGGATCAACCAGGAAAACAAAGCGGGATCAAAGACAGGAAATGGGAATAGACGCGGGGGTCTTCGCAACCACTGAGCGACATGGCACCTCCATGCCGGGTCCAGCAGCGGCTTGCCTGTCTGTCGTCGTACAAGGAGGGGATAGCGCCTGACGGGCACAGGTCCTCAGGCGCTTGTCAGAGGTAAAGGCGATCAGGCCTCGAGGAAGTCTCGCGGCAGTTTCATCATCTGGCGCCACAGTTTTTCTACGCCGGGCTTACTGAATGACACCAGGAGTAGTGAACAGCGATGCAGTGCGTGGCCGACAGTGGTTAGCAATCTCACCGACATCAGGCCTCGAGGAAGTCTCGCGGCAGCTTCATCATCTGGCGCCACAGTTTTTCGACACCGGGCTTATGCACCAGTGAACAGCGATACAGGCGGATCTCCAGCGGGACGTCCCATTGCTCGCCACCGGCCCGCACCACCGCCCCGCTCTTCAGCTCCTGCCTGAGGCAGAAATCGGGTATCCAGGCCATGCCCACGCCCTGCATGACCATGGCCTTGAGCCCCTCGGCCATGGCGGTCTCGTAGACGGTACGCAGGCGCATGCGCAACGGGTCATTCTTCAACAGCATGCGCACGCTACGCCCGAGAAAGGCGCCCTGGGTGTAGGCCAGGTACGGCAGGGAGTCGTCACCGTCCAGAGGGAAGCGCGGCGCCCCCTGCTCATCCGGCAGGCTCACCGGTATCATCTTGACCCGCCCGATGGAAAAGGAGGGAAAGACTTCCCCGTCAAGCTGCATGCTGGCGTAGGGGTCGTAGTAGGCCAGCATCAGGTCGCAGTTGCCTTCGCGCAGCACATGGATGGCCTCCCCCACGTTCATCGCCACCAGCCGCGTCGGCAACTCCCCGAGCCCCTTCTGCAGCCGCGAGATCCATTGAGGGAAGAAGCTTAGGGCCAGCGAATGGGCCGCCACCACGTCCAGCGCCTCGTTGGCCATGGCCAGGCCGCGCAGATGGCCGAGGGACTCGTTGAGCTGCTCGACGATATTGCGAGCGGTCACCAGAAACAGCTGCCCCTGAGGGGTCAGGTCGATGGGCGTGGTCGAACGATCCACCAGGGTGACGCCCACCGCCTGTTCGAGGGAGCGAATACGACGGCTGAAGGCCGGCTGGGTGACGTGGCGCTGGCGTGCGGAGGCCGAGAAGCTGCGGGTGTTGGACAGCGCAACGAAGTCCTCGAGCCATTTCGTTTCTAGATTCACCAGCACTCCTTGTCAAGACACCAACCACACGGGACGCCATCGCCTTGAACGTGACCGAAGGGGCCACATCAGACCGCCCGATAAAACGGCTAAATGTACCGGAAAGCGCCCACCTTCCCAAGGGAATACTGACGCTTTATTGCTCCGCCATGCTGCGTGCCACTGTGCCGGACATTGACCAGCCTCCAGCAGAGCCTTGTTCTCTTTTTGCCTCGGGGGATGGCAAGGCAGCGGCGGCGCCTGCACAGGCTACTGCACAGGCGCCAGCAGGTAGGCGGCCCGGGACACCAGCTTGCGCCACAGCGGACGCGAGCGCAGCTCGTCGAGGCTGACCTCGCGACAGTTGGCGAAGTCCTGTTCCAGCATGGCTTCCACCTCCAGGGCGAACGCCTGATGTGGCACCAGGGCGGTGATCTCGAAGTTCAACCGGAAGGAGCGGTTGTCCAGATTGACGGTACCGACACTGGCGGCGCTGTCATCGATCAGCATGACCTTCTGATGGAGAAATCCCGGCTGATAGCGATAGACCTTGACCCCGGCGCGGATCATGTCCGGCAGGAAGGCGAAGGCCGACAGGAACACCAGCAGATGGTCGGGACGTTCCGGCATCATGATGCGCACATCCACCCCGCGCATGGCGGCCAGGCGCAGTGCGTCCTGTACGCCCTCATCGGGAACGAAGTACGGACTGGTCACCCACAGACGCCGATGGGCGCTGTGGATCAGGTGCTGGACCAGCAGGCTCGCGGTCTCCTGCGGATCCGCCGGGCCCGAAGGGACGATCACCACATGGCGCCCGTTGCCTTCATCGAGCGTGCGCTGATCCACCTGGGGCGCCCAGGACAGACTCAGCATGGTGCCGGTGGCCCAGTGCCAGTCCTCCCAGAAGGCTTCCTGCAGCCCCAGCACACTGGGCCCGACCAGCTTCAGATGGGTATCGCGCCAGGGTCCGTGGCGAGGATCCTGTCCCAGATACTCCACCCCCACGTTAAAACCACCGAGCCAGCCTTCTCGACCGTCCACTACCAGGATCTTGCGATGGTTGCGGAAATTGAGCTGAAAACGGTGACGCCATCCGCGCGAGGAGTGAAAGGCGCTGACGTGGATGCCCGCCTCGCGCAGCTCGCCCAGATAGCCGTCGCCTAGCTGCCGGCTACCGATCTCGTCGTACAGGAAGTAGACCCGCACCTGACGCCGTGCCGCCCGCACCAGATGTTCCTGCAGCCGACGACCAAGTTCATCATTACGCACGATGAAGAACTGAATGAGGATATAAGAGCGGGCCGCATCGATACCGGCAAACAGGCTGTCGAAGGTCTGATCGCCATCGACCAGCAGCTCCGTCGAGTTGGCGCGGGTCAGCGGCATCATGGCAAGCTTTTCGACCGCCTTGACGTCGGCGTCGGTGGCCCCCACCAGATAGGAATCGAAGCGATCTCGATAGCGCAACAACACGCGCCGCAGCAGCGTATCGCGCTGGCCGCGCGCCGACACATAACCGTAGAAGCGTGGTCGGCCGAAGACCCAGTAGGCCGGCAACGCCAGATACGGCATGGCGACCAGCGAAATGATCCAGGCGATCGCCCCCTGAGAGGTTCGACTCGACATCAGCGCGAGCACGGCGGAGATGGCCCCGCCCAGGTGAATCAGAAAGATGGCCAGGCCAAGCAGCCATGAGGTCATCGAAGGTCTCCATCCGTGTGACACCGCACCACATCGAGCGCTGAGCGTCGGGGCGCACTAGCTAGCGTTATTGCGGACTTCAGCATACCCGTAACGCAGGCGGCCCCGCCAGATGACGGGGCCGCCTATCGTGTCTCGCCGTGCACCGGGGCGAGACATGGCATGGGGAGATCAGACGCTCTCGGCGATGATTTCCTTCCACTTGGCCGGACCGGTCTGGTGCACCGATGAACCCTGGCTATCCACCGCCACGGTCACCGGCATGTCCTCCACCTCGAACTCGTAGATGGCTTCCATGCCCAGGTCCTCGAAACCGACAACCCTGGAGGCCTTGATCGCCTGGGACACCAGGTAGGCCGCACCACCCACCGCCATCAGGTACACCGCCTGGTTGTCACGGATGGCCTCGATCGCGATCTGACCACGCTCGGCCTTGCCGACCATGCCCAACAGGCCGGTCTGCTCGAGCATGGTGCGGGTGAACTTGTCCATGCGCGTGGCGGTGGTCGGTCCGGCCGGCCCCACCACTTCGTCACCGACCGGATCGACCGGCCCCACGTAGTAGATGAAGCGCCCTTTCAGATCCACCGGCAGCGACTCGCCCTTGGCCAGCATGTCGACCATGCGCTTGTGCGCCGCGTCGCGACCGGTCAAGAGCTTGCCGTTGAGCAACAGGGTATCGCCCGGCTGCCAGGTCTTCACCTCTTCCGGGGTGACCTCATCGAGATTGACGCGCTTGACGTTGCCACCGGCTTCACGGGTGATCTCCGGCCAATCCTCGAGCTTGGGCGCCTTGAGCGCCGCCGGGCCACTGCCGTCCAGGGTAAAGTGGGCATGACGGGTCGCCGCGCAGTTGGGGATGATCGCCACCGGCTTGTTGGCGGCGTGGGTCGGGTAATCCTTGACCTTGATGTCGAGCACCGTGGTCAGGCCACCCAGCCCCTGGGCACCGATGCCGCTGCGGTTAACCTTGTCGAACAGCTCCAGGCGCAGCTCCTCGGCGCGATTGGCAGCGCCCCTGGCCTGAAGATCCTGGATGTCGATCGGATCGAGCAGGGCTTCCTTGGCCAGCTCCATGGCCTTCTCGGCGGTTCCGCCGATGCCGATGCCGAGCATGCCGGGCGGACACCAGCCGGCCCCCATCTTGGGGAGCTGTTCCATGACCCAGTCGACCACCGAGTCGGAGGGATTGAGCATGGCGAACTTGGACTTGGCCTCGCTGCCGCCGCCCTTGGCCGCCACGTGAACCTCGACGGTATCGCCAGGCACCAGCTTGTGGTGGATCACCGCCGGAGTGTTGTCCTTGGTGTTCTGACGCTTGCCGTCGGGGTCGGCCAGCACCGAGGCGCGCAGCACGTTGTCCGGGAAGTTGTAGGCCCGGCGCACCCCTTCGTTGATCATGTCATCGAGGCTCATGTCGGCCTCGAAGCGCACGTTCATGCCCACATGGACGAAGACCGTGACGATGCCGGTATCCTGGCAGATGGGACGATGGCCGGTGGCACACATCCGCGAGTTGATCAGGATCTGGGCGATGGCATCCTTCGCCGCCGGATTCTCCTCCCGCTCGTAGGCGGCCGCCATGGCGTCGATGAAGTCCTTGGGGTGGTAGTAGGAGATGTACTGCAGGGCATCGGCGACACTCGTGATGAGGTCGTCCTGGCGGATCACGGTCATGGCAGACTCCTTGGCTGGGTCGATACGCCCGCTCTCTTGGCGTCCCGTAGGCGTCATGGCGGGCTTGCGAGGGCCCGTAGTGTAGCGCATTACGCCACGGCTCGGCAGCCGTCTGTGCCGGTTCGTTTAACGCGCTACTGATCCGGCGTCTGCTTGCCGGCTGGCGGAGATCCCGCCTCACTCTGGAGAACGAGCCTGGGCTGCGCCAATTGAACAGGATGCGCCAGCAAGGGCAGCCAGGCGGAAGATCAGGCCAATCGGCAAGATAACGGTATAATGTTCGATTAAAGGCACCAGGAGCGCGGACAAGGCAGGACGGACTGCCAGATTCGCGCGCCCCGCTTACGCTGCCTCCTTTATACCGCTCCGAGCGCCAGCTGACGCTCTCTGAGCCCATGCAGGCGATCGCGCAGCCGCGCCGCTTCTTCGAACTCCAGATTGGCGGCGGCCTCGCTCATGGCGTCCTCGAGCCGCGTCATCTCCTTGCGCAGCTCCTCCGGGGACAGGCTGGCGGGATCGTAGACCGCTTCCGGTTCGGCCACCTTGCGCTCGCCCTTGCGTCCACGAGTCTTGCGGCTGCCCGGAGCCTGGGCGGCTTCGAGGATATCCGCCACCGAGCGGGTCACCGTCTGCGGCGTGATGCCGTGTTCTTCGTTGTGCGCCTGCTGCTTGGCGCGGCGCCGCTCGGTCTCGTCGATGGTCTTGCGCATCGAGTCGGTGATGCGGTCGCCGTAGAGGATCGCCTTGCCGTTGGCATTACGCGCGGCCCGCCCCACCGTCTGGATCAGCGAACGTTCGGCGCGCAGGAAGCCTTCCTTGTCGGCGTCGAGGATCGCCACCAGCGACACCTCGGGAATATCCAGCCCCTCGCGCAGCAGGTTGATACCGACCAGCACGTCGAACTTGCCCAGGCGCAGGTCGCGGATGATCTCGACCCGCTCCACCGTGTCGATGTCCGAGTGCAGGTAGCGCACCTTGACGTCGTGTTCGTCGAGATACTCGGTCAGGTCTTCCGCCATCCGCTTGGTCAGGGTGGTGACCAGCACCCGCTCGCCCACGGCGGTGCGCAAACGGATCTCCGACAGCAGGTCATCCACCTGGGTCGAGGCCGGACGCACTTCGATCTCGGGATCCAGCAGCCCGGTGGGACGTACCACCTGCTCCACCACCTGGCCGGCGTGCTCGGCCTCGTAGGGACCCGGCGTGGCCGAGACGAAGATGGTCTGGGGCGAGATCCGCTCCCACTCCTCGAACTTCATCGGACGGTTGTCCAGCGCCGACGGCAGGCGGAAACCGTACTCGACCAGGGTCTCCTTGCGCGAGCGGTCGCCGCGGTACATGCCGCCCACCTGGGGCACACTGACGTGGGACTCGTCGATGAACAGCAGCGCGTCGGCGGGCAGGTAGTCGAAGAAGGTGGGGGGCGGCTCGCCGGGGTTGCGTCCGGACAGGTAGCGCGAGTAGTTCTCGATACCGTTGCAGTAGCCCAGCTCCAGCATCATTTCGATATCGTAGAGGGTACGCTGCTCCAGCCGCTGGGCCTCGACCAGACGGTCTTCCTTGCGCAGGAAGGTCAGTCGCTCGACCAGCTCCTCCTTGATCCGATCCACCGCCGCCAGGATGGTCTCCCGCGGGGTCACGTAGTGGCTCTTGGGATAGATGGTCATGCGCGGCACCTTGCCGCGCACCTCGCCGGTCAGCGGATCGAACAGGCTGATGGTGTCGATCTCGTCGTCGAACAGCTCCACCCTGACCGCCTCATCCTCGGCGTCGGCAGGGAAGATGTCGATGACGTCGCCACGCACCCGATAGGTGCCGCGCTTGAAGTCCATGTCGTTGCGGGTGTACTGCAGTTCCGCCAGACGACGCAGAAAGCCGCGCTGATCGATCAGTTCGCCGCGGGTGAAGTGCAGGCGCATCTTCAGATACTGGTCCGGATCACCCAGGCCGTAGATCGCCGACACCGACACCACGATCAGCGCATCGCGACGCTCCAGCAGGGCCTTGGTCGCCGACAGTCGCATCTGCTCGATATGGTCATTGATCGAGGCGTCCTTCTCGATGAAGGTGTCCGACGAGGGCACATAGGCCTCGGGCTGGTAGTAGTCGTAGTAGGAGACGAAGTACTCCACGGCGTTGTCCGGGAAGAACGCCTTGAACTCCCCGTACAACTGGGCCGCCAGGGTCTTGTTCGGCGCCATGACGATGGTCGGCCGCTGCAATCGCTCGACGATGTTGGCCATGGTGAAGGTCTTGCCCGAACCGGTCACCCCGAGCAGGGTCTGGTGGGCCAGGCCCGAATCGAGCCCCCCGACCAGGCTTTCGATAGCGCTCGGCTGGTCACCGGCAGGCTGGAACTTCGACGACAGACGAAAGGACTTGCTCATCATGACTCCTGCTGGGGGACACCACCCAGATCGGGGCGGCTGGCGCCGACTTCAAGTCTCGCGCACGCTCGCCGACGTCAGGTTTGGGCCGTTGGCGCCAGCGTTCGCGTGGTGATTTCCACCGTGGAAGTGGTCATCAAGCGGTGGATCGGGCACTTGTGGCTGATCTCCTCGAGCCGTGCCAGCCGCTCGGGATCCTCGATGCCGTGAAAGGTCATCGCCACATCGAGCCGGTAGACGCCCTTGCGCTCGTCGCGCTCGTCTCTGGTGACCGTGACGCTGACGCCTTCCAGCGGCCACTCCTTGCGCTGCGCGTACATGCGCGAGGTGATCGCCTTGCACGCCCCCAGCGACAGATCGAAGTAGTCGTGGGGGTCCGGCGCAAGGCCATCGCCGCCGTAAGCAACCGGCACATCGACCAGCAGGTCGTCGAAGCTGTCGATGCTGACCCGCTGGCGCAGCTTCCCATCCTTCTCGGTAGTAATCTCGATACTCATCATTTCACCTCGATGCCGAGCTTGAGTCGCTTGATCGCCTCGATCAGGGCCTCGCGACGCGCGCGCCCTTCCACCTCGGCTCCATGGCGGCCGACCTCCACACTGTCGACGCCGTCGAGCATCATCAAGGCGGTGGTGATCTGGTTGACCTGGTCGGCGTTGTCGACGCCCTGGAAGGTCAGGGATTGCTGGGACATGAGGCGCGCCTCCTTGGCGGGTGAAGCGGAAGGACCGAAGATCGTAACAGCAAGCTTGAAACTGGTGGAAAAGCTTAGCACGACACCCCGTGCGGGTTCTTCTGCCCGTACCTTGCAAAAGGGGCGTCTCACCCTCACATTGCTGACAGGCGCAAACTTCACCTTTTTTCGATACGCGCGACAGGATTGCTCATGACGGATTGGATCACCGCCCACGGCGGCCGCTTGACCGGCTCGGACCAGGTCGACTTCGACACCCCCGACGCGGCCCGCCTTGCCCTGGACAGCACCGTGGCCACCCCGCTGGTCCATCTCGGCGCGCTGGACGTGGTCGGCCCCGACGCTGAGCGCTTTCTGCAGGGCCAGACCAGTGCCCAGCTCGCCCACGCCAATGGCCACTTCGCTCCGCTGACCTGCTTCTGCACCCCCAAGGGCCGCATGCTGGCCAACGGCCAGCTGATGAAGGTCGACGACGAACGCTTCAGGATCGTGCTGCATCGCAGTCTGGTGGCCCCGCTGGCCCAGCACCTGGGTAAGTTCGCCGCCTTCTACAAGGCCGAGCTGACGGCTCGCGATGACCTGGCGCTGATCGGCCTGATCGGCCAGGAAGCACCCGCCCTGACCGAGGTCGACTGCGACCTGACACCGCCCGATCCCTGGCGCCAGGCGAGCCACGGCGAGCCCCTGGTGCTCGGCCAGCCTGGCCCTCGCCCCCGCTACCTGATCATGCTGCCAGAAGACCAGGCAGAGGCCTTGTTCTCGCGCCTGATCGAGCAGTGTCAGCCGGTGGGCAATCAGGTATGGCGGCTGGCGGATATCCAGGCGGGGCTGTGTTTCATCGATGCCGATCAGCAGGATGCCTACCTGCCCCAGATGCTCAATTGGGAGGCACTGGCAGGCATCAGTTTCAAGAAAGGCTGCTACACCGGGCAGGAAGTGGTGGCCCGCGCCCACTTCCGCGGCCAGGTCAAGAAGCGCCTGTATCGCGCCCAGCTAGAGGGGGCTCGACTGCCGCCGCTGGGCAGCGAGGTGATCGACGAAAGCGGCAAGCGCCAGGGCGAGGTGGTGGCAAGCGCCCTCGATGCCTATGGGCAGGCCGAGGTACTGGCGGTGCTGAATACCCGCGCCGATGAAGCCGCCCTCAGCTGCGAGGATCAACGCCTGAAGCTTCTGCACCTGCCCTACGCCATCGATCGCCTCGACCCCGAGAGTCTGGTCTGACACCGCTGACGCCCGGGTAATTCGATCCGGGCGATATTCCTGCCGGCGCCGTGGTCAGGGTGCCGGCAGGCCGAACAGCCGACGGGCGTTGTCACTTGAGTGCAGCGCTACGGTTTGCGGTGTCTGCCCTCTGATCTCGGCCACGTGGCGACACACCTCGGCCACCAGGGCAGGTTCATTGCGCTCGCCCTGGTGGCCCGACAACGGCATGTCAGGGCTATCCGTCTCCAGCACGTAGGCGTCATCGGGCAGCGACGCCACCGCCCGGCGCACCCTCCTGGCCCGGGGATAGGTCACCGCCCCGCCGAGGCCCAGCGTAAATCCCAGATCGACAAAGCGCCTCGCCTGCTCCGGAGAGCCGGCGAAGGCATGGATGAGGCCCCCTGCGGGGAGGCCCAACTGGGCCAGACGCTTGGCGACTTCGTCGTTGGCACGCACACAGTGGATCACCACCGGGAGGCGCAGATCCCGCGCCAGCCTGAGCTGGGCATCGAACAAGTGCCATTGGCGATCGAGGGTGTCGCCAAAGCGCGCATCGATCCCGCACTCCCCCAGGGCGACGCAGCGAGGGTGGGCCTTCAGCGCCTGGCCCAGCGCGCTGATGTCGTCATCCTCGCCATCCAGGCGATGATGCTCCAGAAACACCGGATGCAGACCGAGACAGGCGTGCAACCCCGTCTGCTCGGCCAGCTCCAGGGTGCCCTGCCAGGCGTCACGGTGGGTACCGGCGACCACCAGCTGTTCGACGCCCGCCCGCCGGGCCCTGGACAGGACCGCGTCGCGATCGGCGTCGAAGTCGGCAAAGTCGAGGTGGCAGTGGGCGTCGATCAGCATTTTAGTGCTCGCGGGTCTCCCTGAACCTTATATCCGGCCAGCGCTCCTGGGTCATCTGCAGATTGACCCGGGTCGGGGCGATATAGGTCAGGTAGCCACCGCCGTCGATGGCCAGGTTGGTGCTGGCCTTGCGCTTGAACTCCTCGAGCATCTTCGGATCGTCGCAGTAGATCCAGCGGGCGGTATTGACGTTCACCCCTTCATACATGCAGTCGACCTTGTACTCTTCCTTGAGGCGATGGGCGACCACATCGAACTGCAGGGTACCGACGGCGCCAAGGATCAGGTCGTTGTTGTCCAACGGCATGAATACCTGGGTGGCGCCCTCCTCCGAAAGCTGCTGCAGGCCCTTCTGCAAGGCCTTCATCTTCAGCGGGTCCTTGAGCCTGACCCGCTTGAACAGCTCCGGGGCGAAGTGGGGAATGCCGGTGAATCGCATGTCCTCGCCCTGGGTGAAGGTGTCACCGATCTGGATGGTGCCATGGTTGTGCAGGCCGATGATGTCACCGGGCCAGGCTTCTTCCACGTGGGCACGATCGGAGGCCATGAAGGTCAGGGCGTCGGCGATCTTGACGTCCTTGTTGATGCGCACATGGCGCATCTTCATGTTCTTCTGGTACTTGCCCGAGCACACCCGCAGGAAGGCGATGCGGTCACGGTGATTGGGATCCATGTTGGCCTGGATCTTGAACACGAAGCCGGTGAAGCGCTCGTCCTCGGCCGGAACCTCGCGCACGTCGGTTTCCCGCGCCTGGGGCGGCGGCGCATATTCGACGAAGCCATCGAGCATTTCGCGTACACCGAAGTTGCCCATGGCGGTACCGAAGTACACCGGCGTCAGCTCGCCACGACGATAGGCCTCGAGGTCGAAGCTGTGGGAGGCACCGCGCACCAGCTCGACCTCCATCCGCAGCTCCTCGGCCAGATCCTCGCCGAGCACCTCGTCCACCTCGGGGCTATCGAGGCCTTCGATACGCTTGTCTTCCGGAATCCGGTTGCCCTGCCCCTGGGTGTACAGGTGGATGACGTCATTGTAGAGGTGATAGACCCCCTTGAACTGACGCCCCATGCCGATCGGCCAGGTCATCGGCGCACACTGGATATTGAGCACCGTCTCGACCTCATCCATCACCTCGATGGGGTCGCGGATGTCGCGGTCCATCTTGTTGACGAAGGTGAGGATCGGCGTGGTACGCAGGCGGCAGACCTCCATCAGCTTGATGGTGCGGTCCTCGACGCCCTTGGCGCCGTCGATCACCATCAGCGCTGAGTCCACCGCGGTCAGGGTGCGGTAGGTATCCTCGGAGAAGTCCTCGTGGCCCGGCGTATCGAGCAGGTTGACCATGCGACCGCCGTAGGGGAACTGCATCACCGAAGTGGTCACGGAGATACCGCGCTCCTGCTCCATCTTCATCCAGTCCGAGGTGGCGTGGCGATCGTCACGCTTGCTCTTTACCGAGCCGGCCAGCTGGATGGCGTTTCCGAACAACAGCATCTTTTCGGTGATGGTGGTCTTGCCCGCGTCCGGGTGGCTGATGATGGCAAAGGTGCGCCGAAGCCCGGTTTCCTGGGCCTGCTTGGGGTTGGACATGGAGACGGTTGCCTGCTTGCTCGTAAAAAAGTGGGGCACGGGGACAAGGCCCCCATGCGCAAGGCCGCCATGATACCGCGACAGGGGCCCTGGCTGCATCTGACTATACTGACACCATCATCCTCTCTATCGAGCCCCCTCGAGCGTCGTTACGGCTCTGCGGTTCATTGCGCTTCGCATTAATGCAATAGATTCGCGATCAAGCTGTCATCGACGGCCGCAATGCTAGGCGACTGGCCGCGACCGCTCCCCTCGAAGGGCGACGCGCCACCCCGCCAAGACCATCGGACGCAACGACAAGGAGAGCCCCATGCAACCCACCCGACGCCAGTTTCTTGGACTCGGCCTCAAGGCCGGTGCCGGCCTCGGCCTGATCACCGCCGCCCCCGGCATCGTGCTGGCCGAATCCCGTCGACCCGTGATCACCTCCGGGGTAATGAGCGGCGACGTCGGCATCGACCGCGCCGTCATCTGGTCGCGTGCCGACCGCCCCTCGCGGATGCTGCTGGACATCGCCGACAACGCTGCCTTCAACAACGCCCGTACCCTGCAGGGACCCACCGCCCTGCCGGCCAGCGGGCTGACCGCCAAGCTCGACGTCACTGGCCTTGCCGACCTGCCGGAGGTGTTCTACCGCGTGCGCTTTGCGGCCCTCGGCGACGACCGCGCCGTCAGCGAGCCGGTCATCGGCCGGCTGGTCATGCCGGGACGCACACGCCGCTCGGTACGTTTCGTGTGGTCCGGCGATACCGTCGGCCAGGGCTGGGGCATCGACGAATCCCGCGGCGGCATGCGCATCTACGACACCATGCTCAAGCAGTCGCCGGACTTCTTCCTGCACTCCGGCGACACCATCTACGCCGATGGCCCGCTCGAAGAAAGCGTGAACCTGGAGGACGGCAGCGTCTGGCGCAACCGCATGACCGACGCCAAGAGCAAGGTGGCCGAGACCCTGGACGAGTATCGCGGCCAGTACCTCTACAACCTGCTCGACGACAACCTCAAGCGCTTCAACGCCGAGGTGCCGATGTACGCCCAGTGGGACGACCACGAGACCGTCAACAATTGGTACCCCGGCGAGATCCTCGATGATCCGCGCTATACCGAGAAGAACGTCTCGCTGCTGGCGGCGCGTGCCCGCCGCGCCTTCCTCGAGTCGATGCCGATCCGTCAGCGCCCCGAGGCCCCGGAGATGATTCGCCGTCGCTTCACCTACGGTCCCGAACTCGAGGTGTTCATGCTCGACATGCGCACCTATCGCGCGGCCAACAGCACCAATACCCAGGGCGCCGACGACCCGGCCTCAAGCCTGATGGGGGCTCGCCAGGTGGACGACTTGATCGCGGCGCTGAAGGCCTCGACGGCCACCTGGAAGATCATCGCCTCCGACATGCCTGTGGGCCTGGTGGTCGCCGACGGCGAGCACTTCGAAGCGGTGGCCAATGGCGAGGGTGGCGCCCCTTCCGGGCGCGAGCACGAGATCGCCCGACTGCTCAAGGCGATCCACGACAACGCCATCGCCAACGTGGTGTGGCTGACCGCCGATGTCCACTACACGGCCGCCCATCACTATGCGCCGGAACGTGCCAGCTTCCAGCAGTTCACGCCCTTCTGGGAATTCGTCAGCGGCCCGCTGCACGCCGGTACCTTCGGCCCCAATACCCTGGACGCCACCTTTGGCCCGGAGGTGGTGTTCCAGAAGGCCCCCGCCGATGGTCGAGCCAACCTGCCGCCCAGCGAAGGCTTTCAGTTCTTCGGCCAGGTGGACCTGGATGGCGACAGCCTGGCGCTCACCGTCACCCTCAAGGACACCGAGGGCAACAGCCTGCATCAGCAGGTATTGACGCCCCAGCAGGCCAGCTAGTCAGGCGATGCCGCCTGTCGCTGCCAAGACCCGACAGCGCCGCCGTCAAGGCGGCGCTTGTCCTTTGCACCTGGGCCACGGGCCCAATGGAGCGCACGACAGGCCCACCATGCGCAGGTCCGACCGCGCCCCCCTATAGCGGCCTAGCCCTCAGACGTGGTGTGACGTGATGTCCGTGAGGCCAACGCGGCCTTGAGGTGTTCCAGGTAGCTCAGCAGTACCGGGATCACCGCCAGCACCAGCAGGGTCGAGACACCGAGGCCGAAGGCGATGGTCACCGCCATGGGGATCAGGAACTGAGCCTGCAGCGAGGTCTCGAACAGCAGTGGGGTCAACCCGCCGATGGTCGTCAGGGATGTCAGGAACATGGCCCTGACCCGCTGCACCACCGCCTCGTTGAGAGCCGCGTCGATATCCCGCCCGGCGTCACGCTCGTGACGATAGAAGGTCACCAGGATGATCGCATTGTTGACCACGATCCCGGACAGCCCGAACAGCCCGAACATCGACAGGATGGTGAGATCCAGCCCCATCACCCAATGGCCCAGCAGGGCTCCCACCAGCGCCAGCGGAATGGTCGCCATCACGATCAGCGGCAGGCTCCAGGAGGCAAATACCCAAGCCAGCACCACGTACATCAGCCCCAGCCCGATGATCAGACCGGTACGCATGTCGGCGAAGGTATCACGCTGGTCCGCCGCCTGGCCCTCGAAGGTGTAGCTCAGGTGGTAGCGCTCGGTCAGCGCCGGCAGCACCTCGGCTTGCAGCGCCTCGACCACCGTAGCGGTGTTGGTCACCTCGGTGTCGAGGTCGGCGCTGACTTCGACGGCCAGACGGCCATCGGCGTGACGCAGCGCCTCGAAGCCCTGGCGGTGATCCAGCGCCATCACCTGGTCCAATGGCACCAGGCGGCCATCATCCACTCGCACCATCAGCCGCGGCAGGGTCGCCAGGTGCTCACGCTGGTCCTGCGGCAGCAGCACCCGCACCTCGATCTCGTCGGCACCGTCCTGATAGGTCTGCACCAGCACGCCATCGAAGGCTGCCCGCAGCTGGCGCCCGAGTTCCCGGGTGGTCAGGCCCAGCGCCTGACCATAGGCGTTGACCGAGTAGATCAGCTGTTCGCGCCCCCAGGGCATGTCGTCCTCGGGCTCCAGCACCCCGGGCAACTGTCCGAGGCTGCGGGTCAGTGATTCCGCCGCCCGCTTCAGCGACTCGGCGGACTCGCCGACCAGGCGCACGTTGACGTCACGCCCCGGTGGCCCGCCGCTGCGCTCGACGATGGACAGGGTGTCGAGTCCCGGGACCTCGGACAGACGCTCTCGCCAGGCACGGATAAACGGCAGATTGCGCACCGAGCGCCGGTCTGACGGCACCAGCTCGACCATGATCGAGCCGACATTGTCACCGGTCCGCCCGCTGGCGTCGGCGGACAGGGTGCCACCCACGCGCACCACGGCGCTGCGCACCAGATCCCCGCCGAGGGCCTCTTCGGTGTCGTCGAGGGCCTTTTGCATGGTGGCCAGATAGTCCTCGACCCTATCCCGCGAGGTGCCGGTGACGAAGCTCAGGTTGGCGTAGAGGATATTCGGCTCCGGCGTGGGGAAGAAATTGAACGCCAGACGTCCGCCCGCCAGCAGCCCCACCGTCACCAGCACCAGCGCCAGCGCCGCGCTCAAGGTCAGCGCCCGATGGCGCAGGGTGCTGGCGGAGAAGCGCCGGAAGGGCCCCTGGCGAAAACGATCGAAGCCGCTGTCGAAGGCACCTCGCAGACGCCCCAGCGGCCCCGGACGGCGCTCGCCACCGGCGCGAGGCGAGAAGGCGTTGCGCAGGTGGGCCGGCAGCACCACGAAGCACTCAAGCAACGATGCCACCAGCACGCAGATCATCACCACCGGAATGTCGCGCAGGATGTTGCCGATGATTCCCCCCACCATCAACAGCGGCATGAAGGCGGCCACGGTGGTCAGCGACGACGCCACCACCGGCCACAGCATCCTGCGGGCCGCACCCGCCGAGGCCAGGCGTGCCGCCTCGCCTGCGCGAAAGTGGGCATCGGCGTCCTCGCCGACGACGATGGCGTCATCGACGATCACCCCCAACGCCATGATCAGCGCGAACAGCGAGATCATGTTGACCGAGCCGCCGATGCCCCAGAACACCGCCAGTGCGCCGAGAAAGGCGGTGGGAATACCGATGGCTACCCACAGCGCCACCCGCGCCGGCAGGAACAGATACAACAGCGCCAGTACCAGCACCAGCCCGCCCAGGCCATTGTTGATCAGCAGACCGATGCGATCGGCGATCAGCTGCCAGGTCTCGTCGTGGACCTCCAGCGTGATGCTCTCCGGCAGCTCCGCGCGGGTTTGCTCCAGCCAGCCATTGAGCACTTCGGCGGCGGCCAGTGAGTTGCCGCTCTCCGAGCGCTGCAGCATCAACTCCACCGCCGGCTGTCCGTGGTGGAGCACCTCCACCTGACGCGGACGGTTCTCCTGGCGGATCACCGCGATGTCACCGAGCGCCAGACGCACCCGCTGGCCTCCGCGCACCGCGATATCGGCGAACTCCTCGGCGCTACGGCGCTGTTCCACCGCGCGCAGCTCGCGCTCGCCGTCCTGACTGCCAAGCAGCCCCGCCGGCAGGTCCAGCGACAGTCCCTCGATGCGCTCGGCGATCTCCGGCAGGCTCAGGTCCAGCTCGCCGAGCCGCTCCACCGGCACCTCCACGCTGATCTGCTGCTCCGGCAGCCCGACCAGCTCGACCCGATCGATCCCGGCCGACAACAGCTCGTCCTCGAAACGCCGGGCCAGCCGACGCAGCGCCTCGCGATCGACGTCACCTGACAGTATCAGGCGGGCCACCGGTTCGAAGTTCTGGGCCCGCGAAACGCGCGGCTCCTCGGCGTCCCCGGGCAGATTGGTGAAGCCATCGACCTGCTCGCGCACATCATCCAGCGCCAGCACCGGGTCGGTACCCTCGTAGAACTCCAGGGTAATGCTCGACACCCCCTGGGCCGAGGTCGAGGTCATCCGCTTCAGGCCATCGAGATTGCGCAGGCGCTGCTCCAGCGGGATGGTGATGCCCTGCTCCACGTCTTCGGCCGAGGCGCCGCTGTAGACGGTCTGCACCGAGACGATGTCCAGCGCAAAATCGGGGAAGAACTGGATGTTCATCCGCGACAGGCCCAGGGCGCCGCCGATCAGCATCACCAGCATCACCAGGTTGGCCGCGACCCGGTGGCGGACAAAGAAGCCGATCGGGCCTCTGGGGGCATTCGGTTGGGTATCTTCGCTCACGGGCCGGCCTCCGCCCGAACATCGTCGCCCGCGGACGGTGAGCTCACGGGCTCACCAGACCTCTGGCCAGCCGGCGTCTGGGTTGCGCTGATCTCGGCGGGCCCGTTGCCCCGGGACAGGTCCACCACTCTCAATCCTTCGATGGCGTTGGGCAGATGGGTGGTGGCCAGGCGCTGGCCGTCGGCCAGACCCTCACCGCTGACGATCACCCAGGAGCCCCCGTCAGGCCCGCTGGTCTCGCCGTGACGCCTGACCTCAATCGGCCGCAGACGTCCCTGTTCGATGACGTAGATCCGATCGGCACCGTACAGGGCGCTGAAGGGTATCGCCGCACTCTCGGCCACCTCGGGACGGGCAAGCGACAGCGATACCAGCGAACCAGGCCGCAGGCGAGCAGGCGAGGACACCACCTCGAGGATGGCCTCGGTGCCGGCGGGGTCCCCCTGGCCCGACAGTGCTCTCAGCCGATAGCGCCCGCCCTCGTCGTCGACGGCCTCAGGGCGAGCGCCATCGGCCAGGCTCGACACCAGTTCGGACTGCACGCCCCTGGGCACCCGGGCACGTACCTCGAGGCCATCGAGCGGGATCAGATCGAGCAGGGCGTCACCCTCGCGCACCCGGTCGCCCGGCGCGACTTCAACAGCGGTGACGATACCGGCGAAAGGCGCTTCGGCCCGGGCCCTTCGCGCATCGCGACGGGCTTCGGCCAGCGACGCCTCGGCCTGGCGCCGCTGGGCCTCGAGACTGGCCAGCCTGGCGGGGTGTCCGTCGAGTTCGCCCTGGCGACTGACCAGCGTCACCTGGGCTCGGGCGATTTCGTTCTCGTCGGCGTCAAGCTCGGCCCGGGAGGCCAGATTACGCCGCACCAGCGAGCGCATACGCTCGAGCTGACTGCGGGCGTTGTCGAGCAGCGACTGTTCCCGGGCCAGCGCCTGTCGATCGCTCTCGAAGCGAATCTTTTCCGCCTCGATCTCGGCTTCCAGCCGTGCCACCTCCGCCTCGGCCCGCGTCACCACCGGCACCACGTCTTCCTCGGCCAGGGCTACCAGCAGGTCGCCCTCTTCGACCCGGTCACCATCACGTACCGGGCGCTGCCCGACGTGGCCATCCAGCGACGCCACCAGCCTCAGGCGATCCGGCGCCAGCACCTCTCCGTAGAGCGCCAGGGTCGGTGCGTGGAGGCCCAGCGACAGCGTCATGGCGGAGACCGGCCACTCGCGCTCTTCCACCGTTACCGGAGGCGGCGCCGGCCGCGTCACCTTCAACAGCCAGAACCCACCCACGCCGATCGCCAGAACCACGATCGGTAGCAGTCGCTTCAGCATTCCATCCATTCCCTTGTTCAGACCGCGCCCTTTGCCGATGAAGCGCTGTGTCAACGCATGCCGATAAAGCCACTTGGTAGTGTGCTCAAGCCGACAGTCACGTCGAAGACACCACCTGGCGTCTTCGCTGCACAGGCTCCTGCCACTGTTGCCCAGCCGAGGGCACGACGCAATCGCTCGCCGCCAACGACTTTATCCCTGGTGCGCATGACCCCAGGCCGAACCCGCCGATTCGGGCGCCAGGCCTGTTGCGCGCGCCCCACGACGGTCGGGCCTGCGATGCGCTATCATGCCGCCACTCATCGAGGGAGAGATCATGCCTGCCGCCCTTCCATTGCCACTGTCGACGCCCAACCGCAATCTGATCCGCCTGACCTTTGTACGCGGCATCACCTGGACCGGTTTTCTGGTCGCCATCATCGTCGGCATCGAGCTGCTGGACTTCGCCCTCGACGTTCCTGCGGTGATCGCGGTGATCGTCGCCATGGGCCTGATCAATATCGCCACCTGGTGGCGCCTGGGCCGGCCCAGGGATGTAAGCCATCACGAGTACCTGATCCACCTGCTGCTGGACGTGGCCGGGCTGACCCTGCTGTTCTACTTCACCGGCGGTGCGACCAATCCCTTCATCACCTACTATCTGGTGCCGGTGACCATCGCCGCCGCCACCCTGCCCTGGCGTCACGCCTGGATCCTGGCGCTCACCGCCATGGCCGCCTACAGCGCCCTGATGGTGGCCTACCATCCGGTGCCACAGCTGGGCTCCCACTATGCCTCCAGCGTCAACCTTCACGTGCTCGGCATGTGGCTCAACTTCTTCCTGTCGGCAGGGCTGGTGACCTTCTTCATCTACAAGATGGCCCACGCCCTGCGCCATCGCGACCAGACGCTGGCTCGGACTCGCGAGGCGGCGCTGCGCTCGGAACAGGTGCTGGCGGTGGCGACCCAGGCCGCCGGCACCGCCCACGAACTCGGCACGCCGCTGTCGACCATGGCGGTAGTGCTGTCCGAACTCAAGAACGAATACCACGACGACCCCAGGCTGGTGGAAGATATCGACCTGTTGCGCCAGCAGGTTGACACCTGCAAGGCGCGCCTGCGCAACCTGGTCGAAAGCGCCGACCTCCGGCGCAAAGACGAGCCGGAGACCCGCGACGCCCAGAGCTGGCTCGACGGCGTGATCGACCGCTGGCTGGTGCTGCGCCCGGACGTTACCCATCGCCTTGAGGTCGCACGCAGACGCGGCCAGCCATCGATCGCGGTGGATACCACCCTGGACCAGGCGCTGACCAACCTGCTGAACAACGCCGCCGACGCCCAGCCAGACGATATCGAGATCCAGCTCGACTGGACCGCCGACAGGGTGATCATCGATATCCGCGATCATGGGCCAGGCATCCCCATGTCGATCGCCGACCAGCTCGGCGAGACCTTCGTGTCGACCAAGAGCAAGGGACTGGGAATCGGCCTGTTCCTGACCCATGCCACCATCAATCGCTTCGGCGGGGGCGTCAGTCTGTATAATCATCACGACGGCGGCACCCTGACCGAGGTCACCCTGCCCCGCGTCGGCTGAGTCTCCATTCACGAGGACATCATGCAAGACACCGCACACCGGCTACTGATCATCGATGACGATGAGGTCTTTTGCCACGTACTCGAACGCGCCATGCAGCGCCGCGGCCACGAGGTCGAGGTGGCCCATGACGCCACCCAGGCGCTGGAACTGGCGCGTCGCCACCAGCCTGAGGTCGCCACCCTGGACCTCAAGCTCGACCAGGACTCGGGGTTGAAGCTGTTGCCCGAACTGCTGGAGGTGGTTCCCGACTGCCGCATCGTGGTGCTGACCGGCTACTCCAGCATCGCCACGGCGGTGGAGGCGATCAAGCTCGGGGCGGTCAACTACCTGTGCAAGCCAGTGGACGCCGACGAGGTACTCAGCGCCCTGGAACAGCGTGAGGGCAATCCCGAGACCGAGGTGGCAGACAACCCGCCGTCGATCAACCGCCTGACCTGGGAGCATATCCAGAAGGTGCTGCAGGAACACGACGGCAACATCTCGGCCACCGCCAGGGCGCTCGGCATGCACCGTCGCACCCTGCAGCGCAAACTGCAGAAGCGTCCTGTCCGGCGTTGATGACACCAGCGTACGCTGCCGGTGACAGCCCCCCGATACAGCGGACACCCGATACAAAAAGAGACGCAGCCCAAGGGCTGCGTCTCTTGTTTAAGCTCAACACGCTAGGCGCTGTCCGACGTCAGGTGTGTCTCTACCAGCCCTCTCTCTACCGGCCCTCTCTACCGTCCTTCATTGCGCCAGGCGCCTCTAGATCAGAGGTCTTTGCGCCCGTGCATTTTACCCCCAGACTCTCAACACGAAGGGCCAAGCGCCGGGGGGTCTGCAACAGAGGCTCTGAAACGGAGGCTCTGCTACAGCGTGCTTTACTGGGCGGTCCAGCCCAGATCGATATTCCAGCTGGCGCCGGTGACTGCACCGGCCGCATCCGAGGCAAGATAGCCCACCAGGCTCGCCACCTCGGAGGGGGCGATCAAGCGCTTCACGGCGGCATTCTTGAGCATGATCTGTTCGATCACCTCCTGCTCCTCCATGCCATGGAGTCTGGCCTGGTCGGCGATCTGATTGTCCACCAGTGGCGTCTTGACGTAGGCCGGACACAGGGCGTTGGCGGTGATGCCCTGGGCGCCGCCTTCCAGCGCAGCGGTCTTGGTCAGTCCGATCATGCCGTGCTTGGCGCTGATGTAGGCGGCCTTGCCGGGCGAGGCCACCTGGGCATGGACCGAGGCGATATTGACGATGCGCCCCCAACCATTCTCGCGCATCGACGGCCAGGCCGCCTGGGTCAGCAGGAAGGGCGCGGTCAGCATCAGATCGATGATCTGACGCCATTTTTCCTGGGGGAACTCCTCGATGGGAGCGACGTGCTGGATGCCGGCGTTGTTGACCAGAATATCCAGCCGCCCGAAACGCCTCAGGGCTTCATCGACGGCGCCGCGACAGGCCTCGGCCTGGGTGAGATCGGCCTCGTGGAAGACCGCACCCTCGGCCTCGGCCACCTCCCGTCCGGCCGGGTTGAAGTCGACCGCCAGGACTTGATGCCCCTGAGCACGCAGATGGGCGACGACCGCCGCACCGATGCCGCTGCTGGTGCCGGTCACCAGGGCAACTCTGGGAGTGGAATGATCGCTCACTATTGCTCTCCTCTGGGTCTGGAACACATCACCCGTCGAACGGGTGGCGTCGCTGATGACGATGCCTGCCAATGCCTACATCAGCATCCCAGCATATGCCAGTGCTGCATTGCAGCGCCAGCCGGACAAAGGTCTCGATCGCTCACTCGGGGGCCGTCATCACCTTGTCCATCAGCCGCTGTGCCAGGCGACAGGCCTCGCCCATGTCGTCGACATCGCCAAGGTCGTTCAATAGCAGGCAGCGCCACAATATGTCCCCGGCCATGATTTCCGGCTCCAGCTCGAATTCCCCCCTTGGCAGCTCCAGCACCTGAGGCCCAGCCGTGTCCGTATCGCACGCCTCGGCGGATTCCCGCACCAGCGCCAGCGACAGGTCGCAGGGCGTCAGCCAGGCGCCAACCAGCCATCCAGGCCGGCCAGGACAGGGCGCAAAACACAAGGCATCCACCGCAAGCCGGGGGTGAAACTCCGGACGCGCCTTGAACGCTCGCAGGTGACGATCACTGAATTCCCTGGCAAGACGTTCCAGCCGCCGGTACTGCTCCATCGATAACGCAGACATCACACCTTCCTGTCACTGTTGAACCCTTGATACCCCGTTACTGTCCTCGACACCCACAGGCACGCGCCGAACGGGAATGTTAGACTTCAGCCAAAATCCCTCCCCCTGCAAGGAGTCGCCCATGACCCTCGAGGAACGTCTGGAAGCCACCATCGACATCGCCACGGCGGCTGGCAAGATGATCCGCGATGCCCGCGAAGGTGACGACCTCAAGCATCACTTCAAGGAAGGCCAGGAGCTGGTCACCGATACCGACGTGGCGGTGGACACCATGATCACCGAACGCCTGGAATCGGCCTTCCCCGGCGAGGACCGCCTCAGCGAGGAGCTGGCCCCCGACAAGGATGCCGTGGAAGAAGATGGCGCCCTGTGGGTGGTCGATCCCATCGATGGTACCGTCAATTTTGCCCACGGACTTTTCCATGTGGCGGTGTCCATCGCCTACGTCAAGGATGGCGTCACCCAATTGGGCGTGGTCCATGCCCCCTTCCTCGGCGAGACCTTCACCGCGATACGCGACAAGGGTGCCTGGCGCAATGGACAGTCGATCAGCGCAAGCCAGAGCGAGTCCCTCGAGCAGAGCCTGGTCGGTACCGGCTTTCCGTACCGGCGTGACAGCCGACTGCCTCTGATGCGACGCCTTGGCGCGGTGCTTCACCACTGTCGCGATGTGCGTCGCAACGGCGCCGCCGCCCTGGATCTGTGCGATGTCGCCTGTGGCCGCCTGGACGCCTACTACGAAACCGTCTCTCCCTGGGATTTCGCCGCAGGCTGGCTGATCGCCCGAGAGGCCGGCGCCCGCACCGGGCACCTGTATCCCTGCCCGGAGGGCCTGCCCGAGGACCTTTACGGCGAGAACCTGCTGGTCAGCGCCCCGGCGATCTTCGACGAACTCGGAGAGCTGCTGCGCCAGGCCGACGCAGGGGAATTGCGCGATATCGGTATCGGTTGAGCGTCGACTTTTCGCCATGCCGATAGCCGTGTTCGATCGAACGGCATTCAGCAACGCTATTGGCCTTCCACGACGCAATCCGTCACAATGCGCGCCATCCACTTACTCATTGACCGTCCCGCTGCATGGCGCCGGACAGGTCGCTGATTCAACACTACCCACTGCATCAACGATGCGAGGAGCTTTCATGATTGTTGTCATCTTCGGTCGCCCCGGCTGCCCCTTCTGCGTACGCGCCAAGGAGCTCGCCAACTCTCTGAGTGACGCCGGTCGCATCGAGGGCTACCGCTACGTGGATATTCACGAAGAAGGCATCACCAAGGCCGATATGGAAAAGACCATCGGCAAGCCGGTCACCACCGTGCCGCAGATCTTCGTCGACCAGACCCACGTGGGCGGCTTCACCGAGTTCGACCAGTACGTTCGCGACAATGAGCTGATGCCTGCCTGAACCGACGGCACAGCCGGTAACAAGACGGGAAGCCCACACGGGCTTCCCGTTTTTTTGCTGAAGACCCCACGAAACGTGCGCCTGGTCATGCCACCTGCCCTGCCCATCCTGGCCAACAGAGCTTGCCCTCACCCGTCTGGCCGCCGAAACCGTTGAACGTTCGCCCGTCGTTGAAAGATCGTCCCTCCTTCCTGCCTATACTCACAGAACAGGCTTCCTGGCAGGCAAGGATCGGCAATGACAGAGCAGCAGCGCTTCGTTCAGCAATTGTGGCTGGACTACGTCCATCAGCACCCTGACATCGGTGCGCTGCGCCTGTGGCCGGTGGATGCGCCGGTCGAGTGCTTCACGCTGGTCACCGTGAGCCAGTCCCCCTGGAGCCTGGCCTCCCTGTTGCCAGATCTTGAACAGCACGGCTACCGCCCTCTATATCGTTACGCCCTGCCCGACCGAGGCCTGCTCGCCTGCCTGTTCGCCGGCCGTGAAGAAGGGCCGAGACTGAACATCGTCGAGCTGCAGACCACCCGTCTGTCGCGCCAGCCTCGCGATACTCTGCTGAAGCTGGTCGCCACCGGCAACGCAGAACGAACCCCATTGCTTGGCGCCAACCGCCCCTGGTCGATGCCTGACTGGGACAGCTACCAGCAGCTTCATCGCGCCCATCCACTGGCCGGCTGGCTGGCGGTCATGGGCCCCCGGGTGCATCACGTCGCCTTCGATTGCCGCAGACTCGACAGAAGCCTGGTCGAGCTGGACCAGGCACTCCAGCAACATGGCCTGCACGCCGGACAGAACGAGGATCTGGCGCTCCCGCTGTCGGCGATGGTCGAACACCGCTTCTACCCGACCTGTTCTCGGCGTCTGGCGTTCGCCCTGGGAGATGAACATCGGGTGCAGCTCGGCGGCCTGCTGCTCTTGGAAAAACAGGCCAGTGCGGGCCAGCAACGTACCGCCGACGTGATGCTGCCACCCCACAGCCGCTGCGAAATCACCTGACGCCCTGGCGTCCGCCGACGGCGTCGGCTGTGTGCTCTTCTTCACCCTCCAGGTCCAGCTCAAGCTGCTGGGGCTCGTAGCGGGGATCGATCTCGGCGAAGTGCGGAGTCTCCATCACCGGCTGAGCGACGAAGGGCTCCTGCTCGACCGACTTGCCCCGCTCACCGTGGAGCCTGACCATCACGAACATGGCCAGGGCAAAGGCCGCCATGCCGAGAAACAGCCACAGTCCGTCGGGACCCGCCGCCTGCATCACCAGCGAGGCACTGAAAGGCCCGATGACCGAGCCGATGCCGTACCAGATCATCAGCTTGGCATTGGCAGCGACCACCTCCTCGGGTTCGAGCCAGTCATTGGTATGGGCCAGACTGAGCGAGTACAGGGTGTGCAGCATGGCAGTGTGGCCGCAGGCGATCGCCAGCAGCAGCCAGAAGCTGGCACCGGCCGCCGCCGAGATCAGAGCACCGGTGACGGTCATCACGATCGCCATCCACAGAATGACGCGACGCCGGTCGAGACGATCCGAAACCCGTCCCAGCCCCCACTGGGCGACCAGCGCCACTAGGGTGGTAACCGCCATGAACTTGGCGGTCTGGGCGGTGGTCAGGCCGATTTCCTGACCGTAGTACGGAGTCATGGCGAAGAACGCCTGCACCATCAGGCCGCCGGTAAAGGCACCGACCAGGCCCACCGGCGCCCGCCGATACAGGGTCGACAGACGAATCTTGCGCGGCGTCACGTCGTGGTGACGACTGGGCCCGTGGATGCGATGAATCGACAACGGGACCAGCGACAGCGCAAACAGCATCCCCACCACCGAGAACAGTACCGGGCCGCCCGGGTCGGCCAGATTGAGCATCCACTGGCCGCCGGCCAGCGAGGTGGTCGAAATCACCATGTACCAGCCCAGCACGCGACCGCGATTATCGTTGCTGGACTCCCCCGACACCCAGGACTCCATGACCATCAACAGGCCCGCCGTGGCACCACCCCCGATCAGCCGCCAGACCAGCCAGGCCCAGGGATTGATCCACAGTCCATGAAGCATGGCGGTAACCGCCAGCGACGCCGCACAGGCGGCGAACACGCGAATATGGCCGACGCTGCGAATGCGCTTCTCGAGCCAGTAGCTTCCGGCCACGAACCCCAGCGAGAAGCTCGACATCAGAAGCCCCGCCATCTGGGAGGGGAAGCCCTCCAGCGACATGCGGACCCCGAGCAGGGTCATGATCAGACCGTGACCCAGCAGGAAGCTGATCTCACACAGGAACAGAACCGGGAGAGTGGCAGGGAGTGCGCGCAACAGAGACCTCCGTGGCGATGGCGAATGGCCGGCCGAGAGCCCGTCTCGACCAGTGACCTGGGCGCCGCATTGTACCTGCCAGGGCTCGAGTCTCCATCCCTCCCACGAGGTTCATCCACAGATTCTGTGGATAAAGCTGTGCATCAAGGCGTTTGAACCGTCCAAAAGCCCGATCACTGCGGCACCGGACTCAAGATGGTCATAAATTCGGCAACCGCGACAGGGTCTCGCAAACGCCAGCGGCCCGGCGTAAGCCGGGCCGCTGCGAGGGTGCCAAAACCTTGTTGTCGCTCAAGGTATCAGCCAGCAGAACATGCTGGCTCGGCAAGGGTGACGCTGGTCAAAGGGCGTTTTGGTCAGTCGAAGACCATTTCCGGAACGTCATCCGGCACGATCAGCTTGCCGGCGGTCTTTTCCTTGATCTCCTCGACACTGACGCCCGGTGCCCGCTCCTTGAGAATAAAGGCGCCGTTGTCGATCTCCAGATAGGCCAGATCGGTCAGCACACGATTGATGCAGCCGGCACCGGTCAGCGGCAGGCTGCAGGACTCCAGCAGCTTGGAGGTGCCGTCCTTGGAGGCATGGGTCATGGTGCAGATGATGTTTTCGGCACCCGCCACCAGGTCCATGGCTCCGCCCATGCCCTTGATCAGCTTGCCCGGGATCATCCAGGAAGCGATGTTGCCGTTCTGGTCAACCTCGAAGGCGCCCAGCACCGTCAGGTCGACGTGACCGCCGCGAATCATCGCGAAGGACTCCGCCGAGGAAAAGATCGCCGACCCCGGACGCGCGGTGACGGTCTGCTTGCCTGCGTTGATCATGTCCGGATCGACCTCTTCCTCGGTGGGGTAACGCCCCATGCCGAGCAGACCGTTCTCGGACTGCAGCATCACGTCCATGCCTTCCGGAATATAGTTTGCCACCAGGGTCGGAATGCCGATGCCCAGGTTCACGTAGAAGCCGTCTTCGAGTTCGCGCGCGACACGCTGCGCCATCTGTTCACGAGTGAGTGCCATCTTGATGCCTCTTTGCTGTTCTTTGGAGAAGTCGTTGCGTCAGGGCGATGCGCCTGATCAGCCCTGGTGTACGGTGCGCTTCTCGATACGCTTCTCGAAGGTGCCCTGGATCAGGCGGTCGACGTAGATACCGGGCGTGTGGATCTCGGCCGGATCCAGCTCGCCCGGCTCGACGATCTCTTCGACCTCGACCACCGTGATCTTGCCGGCGGTGGCGACCATGGGATTGAAGTTCTGGGCGGTCTTGCGATAGACCACATTGCCGTAGCGATCGGCCTTCCAGCCCTTGACGATGGCGAAGTCACCGACGATGGCCTCTTCGAGGATATAGTGGCGACCGTTGAATTCGCGCACTTCCTTGCCCTCACCGATGGGGGTGCCATAGCCGGTTGCCGTGTAGAAGGCGGGAATACCGGCACCACCGGCGCGCATCTTTTCGGCCAGCGTCCCCTGCGGGGTCAGCTGCACATCGATCTCGCCGTCGAGCATCTGACGCTCGAACAGGGCGTTCTCGCCCACGTAGGAGGCCAGGATCTTGCTGATCTGACGGTCCTCCAGCAGCACCCCGAGGCCAAAGCCATCGACGCCACAGTTGTTGGAGACCACCGTGAGGTCCTTGACCCCGCGACGCTTGATCTCGGCGATCAGGTTCTCCGGAATGCCGCAGAGACCGAAGCCTCCGGCCAGCACCGTCATACCGCTCTCGATGCCGTCCATCGCCTCTTCATAGGAATACACGCGCTTGTCGAATCCGGCCATGTGGGGCGCCTCGTCTGTCGATGAAAGTGAAAGGAGAGGTGGCGAACCGGCACCGTTCCGGTGCCCCGCCCTGCCTCAAGGTAGCACTGAAGGCAGTGTTGCTCGCCCCCATATATTTGTTAAGTTTGTTTTCTTTATTGATTATTTATATCTTTAAATAAATTTGACCTTGGTAGCATGTCGTGACCGTCAAGCAACTGCGTGCCTTTCTGGCGGTGGCCAGAACCCTGAGCTTCACCCAGGCCTGTGAACAGCTCCACCTCTCCCAGCCGGCGCTGAGCCTGGCGATCAAGGGTCTCGAGGACAGCCTAGGCGGTAGACTGCTGATCCGCACGACCCGAAGCGTCCGCCTGACCCCCGAAGGTGAGTCCCTGGTGCCGCTGGCCAAACGCTTGCTGGTGGAATGGGACAACACCGAGGACGCCCTGCGCCAACGCTTCACCCTGCAACTTGGACGGCTCTCCCTGGCCGCCATGCCGGCCTTTGCCGGCAATCTGCTGGCCCCGGCGCTGGGGGTGTTTCACCGCCAGCACCCGCGTATCAACGTCACCGTACATGACGTGGTCAACGAGCAGGTGATCGACATGGTGCGCCAGCGCCAGGTGGAGATGGGCATCGCCTTCGAGCCGGAGGCCACCGGCAGCCTGCACTTCACTCCGCTGTTTCACGACCGCTTCGTGGCCGTGCTGCCCCCACGCTCGCCTCTGGTACAGCATTCAAGCCTCGACTGGGAAAGCCTGATGAGCTGGGATTTTGTGGCGCTGCAGCGGCCTTCCATGGTACGCCGCCTGCTGGAGCAGCAGCTCGGTGCCCGACACGGGGCCCTCAAGGTAGCCTTCGAGACCCATCAGCTCGCCAGCGTCGGACGCATGGTGGCCAATGGCCTGGGCGTCAGCGCCGTGCCCTCGCTATGCCTGCGTCAGATGCAGGAGGCCGGCGCGGTCTGCCGCCCGCTCAAGGATCCCGTCATCGAGCGCGCCGTGGGGGTGGTCACCTGGAATCCCCATGAGCTGTCGGTGGCCGCCCGCGCCATGCTCCAGGTACTGGTCAACAATATCGAGACACCGACCCTCTCCGAAGCATGACGCCGACATGGCCGTGGACCCTCGCACTGGGCAGCCGGCACCGGATCCATTAGGATTGGCGGGCCTGCCTCGCCCACTGTCACGGCCAGGCGACACCCGCTCTATCTGCTGTTGCGAGGTTATCCAAGGAATGTCGACCCTCAAGGGCCTGATCAGCGTTCTGCTGCTGGTTGGCAACACGCTATTCTGGACCATCCCGTTGGTGATCCTGACCCTGCTCAAGGTGGTCACCCCCGGGCGACGCTGGCAGCGGCGCGTGCTGGCCGGGCTCAACGCCATCGCCCTCAACTGGATCGGTTTCAACCTGTGGTGGATGCGTCACTGGATCAAGCCCGACCTTCACATGTCGGTGCCCGAGGGACTGAGCCCGGACGCCTGGTACCTGGTGCTGTCCAACCATCGGAGCTGGACCGACATCTTCCTGCTGATGATGGCGTTTCATCGCAAGATCCCGATGCCGCGCTTCTTTCTCAAGCAGCAGCTCATCTGGATCCCGGTAGTAGGCATGGCCTGGTGGGCACTGGAGTTTCCCTTCATGCGCCGCTACAGCAAGGAGCGCCTGGCCGCCAACCCACGCCTGGCCGAACGCGATCGCAAGGCCACCGAGCGCATGTGCAAGCGTGCCCGCGACGTCCCCATTGCCATCATCAACTTTGTCGAAGGGACCCGTTTCACCCCGGCGAAGCGCGAGGCCAGGCAAAGCCCCTTTCGCCATCTGTTGCGCCCCAAGGCCGGCGGCATCGCCCAGGTACTGAACCTGCTCGGCGATCGTCTCGACGCCATCATCGACCTCACCATCGACTACCAGTCGAGCCAACCCAGCTTCTGGCGCTTCCTGTGCGGCCAGGAGAAGGCCATTCGCCTTGATGCACGCCGCCTCGACGTGGCGCCGTGGATGCTGGAGGGGCGCTATCACGACGACCCGCACTACAAGGAACGCTTCCACTCATGGCTCAACGCCCTGTGGCAGAACAAGGACGCCTCACTCGACTCGCACCGCTGGTGATCGCCCTGCTGCTGGCCGGCTGCGCCGGTCAGGGGGCATCCCCGACGTCATCACAACGCAGCGCCAGCGTCGCCGGCAGCAGCATTGCCGGCGACTGGATCAGCGTGCAGCGCGGCGACACCCTCGGCTCCATCGCCCGCCGCGCCGGCGTACCGCTATTGCGACTGCAGCGCTTCAATCCGGGTGTCGACGCCCGCCACCTGGCCGTGGGTCAGCGCCTGCTGGTGCCCTCTCATCAGGAGCGGGCGCCGTCCGGTGGCCCCTATCGCTATCAGATCCGCCCCGGCGACACCTATAGCGCCGTTGCCAGGCGCTTCGGCACCACCGCTCAGCGCATCCAGAGTGCCAACCCTGGCGTCCGCGCCACCGACCTCAAGGTCGGCCAGGTGATCCAGGTGCCGCTGGCCAGCCGATCGGTCGCCAGCCGCTCATCATCCAGCAGCTCAGCCACGGCCAGCCCCTCTCGCTCCGCTTCGTTGCCGGATCCCGGTCCGGTCGCCTCTAACGCTCGTGGCTGGCCCTGGCCGCTGGACGACTACCGGGTGGTGCGCCGTTACGGCAAGGACAGCCGCGGCAGCCTGCAGCCGATGCTGCTGGCCACCGACGAGGGCGCCCGGGCCAAGGCCGTTGCCGA
Source organism: Halomonas sp. H10-59 (assembly GCF_040070555.1). Classification (NCBI taxonomy): domain Bacteria; kingdom Pseudomonadati; phylum Pseudomonadota; class Gammaproteobacteria; order Oceanospirillales; family Halomonadaceae; genus Halomonas; species Halomonas sp. H10-59. Next base: position 2,196,602 of record NZ_CP098828.1, on the reverse strand, counting down.
TGGCCAGGTACGCTTCGCCGACGGCATGCGCCAACTGGGCCAGGTGGTGATCGTGCACCACGCCGACAACCTGCAGAGTGTCTACGCGCTGTGTGACGACCTGCTGGTAAAGCAAGGGGACCAGGTGAGCCGCGGCGCCCCGCTATGCGTGGTCGGCAAGCATGCCTCGACCGGCCGCCACGATCTGCTGTTCGACATGCGCCACGGTGGCAAGCCCATCGACCCGGACACCATCCTTCGCTGAGCGCTGCGGGCCGAGCCGACGCAAGCGTAATGCGCTTGTCCGTCGCCCGGCCCCGTGGCCACCGTAACAGCCTGTTCATATCGCTGACCTAGAGATGTCATGCTGGCGTATCACCCTGTCTCGGGAGCGGGCCATACGGGGCCCGACCGGTACGAGGAATTCCATGCGCATCTGTCTGGTCAGCGAAACCTGGTCTCCTGATATCAATGGGGTCGCCCATACGCTGGGGCGCATCAGCCAGGAACTGCGTGCTCTTGGCGTGACGCTGCAGCTGGTCCGGCCGGCCCCCGTCGACGGCTCCACCGAACCCGCCACCGGGATGGCCCACGAACTTCGCGTACGCGGCATGTCGATGCCGCGCTACAAGGAAGTGCGTATCGGCTGGGCCTCCGCCAGTCGTTTGCGCAGGCTATGGCGCGACAATCGTCCCGACGCCATCTATGTAGCGACCGAAGGCCCCTTGGGCTGGTCAGCCCTGCGCGCGGCAGAAAAGCTGGACATTCCCGTGGTCAGCGGCTGGCACACCAACTTCGATCACTACTGCCAGGACTATGGTCTGCCGTGGCTGGCGCCACTGGTACGCAATCGCCTGCGTCATTTTCACAATCGCTGTGCGGCGACCCTGGTACCGACCCATCAGCAAGCCCGGGAGCTTGCGCAAAGAGGCTTCGAGCGCGTCAGCGTCATGGCACGCGGCATCGAAGGCGATCGTTTCACCCCCGCCAAGCGTAGTCAGCAACTGCGCGACAGCTGGGGTGTCGGCCAGCACCAGCCGGTGGCGCTCTACGTGGGCCGACTGGCGCCAGAGAAGAACCTGGAGCTGTTGCGCGACACCTTTCTCGACATGCTCGAGGCGCGCCCCGACATGCGCCTGGTGGTGGTGGGCGACGGCCCCGGGCGGGCATCGCTGGAAAAGGCCCTGCCGGACGCCATCTTTACCGGCTTCATCGATTCCGCCGAGATGCAAATCCACTACGCCAGCGCTGACATCTTCGTCTTTCCTTCGCTGTCGGAGACCTGGGGCAACGTCATTCTCGAAGCCATGGCCAGCGGCCTGGCGGTGGTAGCCTTCCGCCACGCGGCCGGCGCCGAGTTGATCACCACCGACAAGGATGGTGTCAGCGTCGCCGCCGGTGACAACGCCGAATTCCGCCAGCAGGCGACAGCCCTATGCCAGCAGCAGGCACGCTACGCCCGCCTGGGCCGCGCCGCCCGGGAACGCGCCCTGGCCTACCGCTGGCCATCCATCGCCCAGACCTTCCTCGACGCCCATCACCAAGCCCTGACGTCGGGAACCGGCCTGTCGGACCCCGCCAAGGCCTAGATCGCTCGTTGAACACCCCGCCGCCGGCCCGAGCGGCGGCGTGGAGGCCACAGGAAGCGGGCCCTAGCACGACACATGACGACACATGACGACACATGACGACAAAAGACGCTAGAAGACGACTTACCGCCAGGGAGATGTGACATGCCCACTAAAATCCCGCAGATGTTCGACCGCCTGGATATGCTCGAGTGGCAACTGTGCCAGCGCACCGCCGGCCTCAGCATTCACCGCCCCTGGCTATCCACCTTGAAGATCTCCAGCAAGCTGGGCGACTGGCCGATCTGGGTGGCGCTGATCGTGGCGTTGCCGGCGATCCACGGCCGCGATATCGGTCTGCGCCTGATGCTCGAATACACCCTCACCGCCGTGGTGGCTATCGCGGTGTACAAGCTGCTGAAGACCCGTCTGTGTCGAGAGCGGCCCTTCATCACCTTTGGCGGCAGCATCCAGTGCAACGAACCGGCCAGGGACCGCTACAGCTTCCCCAGCGGCCACACCATGCACGCGGTGATGTTCTGTACCCTGGTCGCGGTACACAGCCCCGCCCTGCTGCCCTGGCTGCTGCCGCTGGCGGGCTTGATCGCTATCTCGCGGGTGGGCCTGGGGCTGCACTACTACAGTGACGTCCTTGCCGGCGCGGCGCTCGGCTATGGCATGGCCCTGGCCAGCCTCGGGCTTTCCTCGACCACTCTGCTGATCGCGGCGTCCCACTGACGCCGCCTCGGGGGGGCATCACTGCCGCTCGCCCGCATCTCGCCCGCACCTCCAGAACAAGCGCCACCGCTCCTGATCGGTGGCGCCAGCCAGCCTTCACTGGCATCCTGCTTGAATGCCTCCACATGACCCCAAAGCGCTGTTCAAATTGCTACACGAAGCACCACTCGAAGCGCCACCCCAAACCCTGGTCGAGACCCCGCCGCTTTACTACCTGCCCGGGCTCATAAGCGAGTCCGACGCCAGCGACCTGCAGGATAGGCTGCGCCAGGAACTCGACTGGCAGCAGCCCGAACTGACCCTTTACGGGCGCAGTCATCCCATTCCCCGCCAGCAGGTATGGATGGGCGATCACGCCTATCGCTACTCCGGCAGGGACTTCGCGCCCTGCCCCTGGCATCCGTCGGTGGCGGCCTTGCGTGATCGTCTCAATGACCTCCTCGAACGGTTTTCGGCCGTCGACAAGAGCACACCGACCAGCGCCTTCAATAGCGTACTGATCAACCGCTATCGCAACGGCGAGGACCGCATGGGCTGGCACTGCGATAACGAAGCGGAACTTGGCGACTGCCCTACCATCGCCTCCATCAGCCTGGGGGCGACCCGTCCCATGCGCTTTCGCTGGAAGGACCGCTCGTCCGAGGCCTTCAACGTCTGGCTCGAAAGCGGCAGCCTGTTGTGGATGGGGCCCGGCTGCCAGGAACAGCTCGAACACGCCCTGCTGCCGCGCAAGATCCCGGGTGAGCGAATCAACCTGACCTTTCGTCGACTTATCGCCTGACCTGCAATGCCGGCGCCAGACCCGAGCCGTCTCTTTCTCCAGGACATAAAAACGGCGCCCTGTGGGCGCCGTTGATCGTTCATCCGATGGCAACTTTACGCCACCGAAGATAACGGTATAACACGTTATCTATCGAGATGTCAGCCGCATTATCAGCCCCGATAGTAACCCGGTGTGATGACCGGCATGCGAGTCACCGTCATCGGCAGACGCTTGCCACGCACCTCGGCGTACACGGTGGTGCCGATCTCGGCGTGATCGAGGCTGACGTAGCCCATGGCCACCGGCTTGCCGACGCTGGGGCCAAAGCCACCGGAGGTCACCTGCCCAAGCAGACGATCGTCCTCGCTGTAGAGCTCGGCACCTTCGCGCACCGGAGCACGCCCCTCGCCCAGCAGGCCGACGCGCTTGCGCTGGTGGTCCTTGACTTCGACCTGGTGCAGCACCAGATCAGCCCCCGGGAAGCCACCGGCGCGCTCGCCGCCACGACGACGTGGCTTGCCAATGGCCCAGATCAGCCCCGCCTCCACCGGCGTGGTGGTGGTATCGATATCGTGGCCGTAGAGACAGAGCCCAGCCTCCAGGCGCAGGGAATCACGCGCCCCCAGGCCGATGGCCTCGACCTCTTCCTCGGCCAGCAGCTTGCGCGCCAGGGCGTCGGTCTGTTCCGCCGGCACCGAGATCTCGAAGCCATCCTCGCCGGTATAGCCGCTGCGGCTGATCCACACCGGGATACCGTCGATGTCGAAGCGACCATGCTGCATGAACACCATCTCGCAGGCTGCCGGACACAGGCGCGCCATGACATCGGCGGTCTTCGGCCCCTGCAGCGCCAGCAGGCCGCGATCGACCACCTCGACTTCGTGGTCGGGCAGCCCGCGACGCAAATGGGCGATGTCCTGATCCCGACAGGCCGCGTTGACCACCAGGTAAAGGTGGTCACCGGCGTTGACCGTCATCAGGTCATCGAGGATACCGCCGTCTTCGCTGGTAAACAGGCCATAGCGCTGCATGCCTTCGGGCAGGCCGACCAGATCCGCCGGCACCAGGGTCTCCAGCGCGGCCAGCGCGTTCTCGCCACGAATCAGGATCTGCGCCATGTGCGAGACGTCGAACAGGCCGCAGGCCGCGCGGGTATGCTCGTGCTCTTTCTTGACCCCCAGCGGATACTGAACGGGCATGTCATAGCCCGCGAACGGGACCATCTTGGCCCCCAGCTCTCGATGCAGGGCATTCAGCGGTGTCGTCTTGAGTTCACTCATGGCGTTTCGTCTCGTGGTTCGTGAAAGAACCCTTGCAACGACAGGAGGTGCCCCTGAGGGCACCTCCCGTGGTCGGCTCAGGCTCAGGACTTGTCGTGATCAAGGGCCTCGCCCGGCAGGATGTCCTTGCCGTCGAAGTAGTCCTTGGTCAGCTTGAACACCACCGGCGACAGCAGCGCCAGGGCGATCAGGTTGGGAATCGCCATCATGGCGTTGAAGGTGTCGGCCATCAGCCAGATGAAGCCAAGCTGGGCCAGCGCACCCACCGGAATGGCCAGCACGAACAGTACCCGGTAGATCATGATGGAGCGGGTACCGAACAGGAACTGGAAGCACTTCTCGCCATAGAAGGACCAGCCAAGGATGGTGGTGAAGGCGAAGATCGCCAGGGCGATCGACACGATGGCCTCACCCCAGCCATTGGGCAGGGCATTGTCGAACGACAGCGCGGTCAGCGAGGCGCCGGCCTCACCGGTCTCCCAGATCGGCGCGGTCAGGATCACCAGGGCGGTGATGGTGCACACCATGATGGTATCGATGAAGGTACCGAGCATGGCGATCAGCCCCTGGCGAACCGGGTTCTTGGTCTGGGCCGCGGCGTGGGCGATCGGCGCGCTGCCAAGACCGGCCTCGTTGGAGAAGATACCCCGAGCGACACCGAACCGGATGGCCGCCATCACGGCTGCGCCGGCGAAACCTCCCATGGCGGCGTGGGGATTGAAGGCGTAGTAGAAGATGTTGCTCAGGGCGCCGCCGATCTGGTCGGCATTGACCGCCAGGGCACTGACACCGGCGATGATGTAGGCGATACCCATGATCGGCACCAGCTTGCCGGCCACCTTGGCGATACGCTTGATACCGCCGAGGATCACCGCACCGGCCAGCACCATGATCACCACACCGGTAATCCAGGGCTCGATGCCGAAGCTCGACTCGAGGGCGTCGGCCACCGAGTTGGACTGCACGGTGTTGCCGATACCGAAGGCGGCCACGGCGCCGAAGAAGGCGAAGGCGCCACCCAGCCACAGCCATTTGCGGCCGAGTCCGTTCTTGATGTAGTACATCGGTCCGCCGATATGGAAACCGGTGTCATCGGTCTCGCGATAGCGCACCGCCAGCACCGCCTCGGCAAACTTGGTCGCCATGCCCACCAGGGCGGTGATCCACATCCAGAACACCGCACCGGGGCCACCCAGGGCGATCGCCGTGGCCACACCGGCGATGTTACCGGTACCGATGGTCGCCGACAGCGCCGTCATCAAGGCGTTGAACGGCGAGATCTCACCTTCATCCTTGCTTTCGGACTTGCTGTCACGCCCGCCCCACATCAGCTTGAACCCCATCCCCAGCTTGCGGATGGGCATGAGCTTGAGACCCAACTGGAGGTAGATACCCACCCCCAGCAACAGGATCAGCATGATCGGTCCCCACACCACCCCATTGATGGCGGAGAAGATATTGTTGAGTGCTTCCACGGAAGTCTCCCTTTTGACTCGGCACTTGTTGTTATGCGCTGTCGACCAGCAGAAAGCCTGTTTACCGTGAATTGTTATCGGAATAACAGGCATATCAGACGAATCGACAGCACGGACCCGCCTACGATAGCGGATATTGTCGCAAGGGCACCAGCAACGCTTGTCCACGCTAACGCCGCATCGCCAGCCGTCGCATGCGTGAACGTCAACCGTGTTTCCTATTGGAAACTTTTGCCACCTTAGCCAAGGCGTTTGGTCTTGGCAAATCCCCCTTTGGTCGCTGAAGGCCCCCGCGCCTCTTCGACGTCTGTAGCATAGTCGCCAACGTCGAATCATGCCGGGTCTCGCCACCAACGCGTCCATCACGTGCCATCCGCCCATCCCCTTCACCTCACCGTGGCTTCAGCCACGGGCGTGGACTGGACGCCAACCGCGAGTCGTTCCACCCTATGTCTTGAGAGTGCGGCGACCACCCCGTTTTTCTCTCATCATGGACTCGCCAAACGCCGAGAATGGCGTTAGCATGCGCGAAACCGGAAAACCTTTTTCGTATAGGAAATCGAGATGAGCTCAATCCCCGCCAACCTGCGCTATGTCGACAGCCACGAATGGATTCAGGACAACGGCGACGGAACCGTCACCATCGGCATCACCGATCACGCTCAGGAAGCCCTGGGTGACGTGGTCTTCGTCGACCTGCCCGAGGTCGGCACCAGCCTCGCCAAGGGCGACGAATTCGGCGTCATCGAGTCGGTCAAGGCCGCCTCTGACCTCTATGCGCCGGTGGACGGCGAGATCGTCGAGGTCAACGAGTCCCTCGAGGACGCTCCGGAGACCGTCAACGAAGCGCCTTACGAGGATGGCTGGATCATGAAGGTGCGCCTCGACGACCAGAGCGCCCTCGACGACCTGCTCGACGCCGACGCCTATCAGGCAGTGGTCGACGCCGAAGGCTGAGCCGGGCCTCTGTGACCCGCGCCACCAGGGGGAGCCACTCTCTCCCCTCGCCGGGGCCATGTGGCCCCGGCCAACGCGCCCGCCACCACGCGAGGCAACCCGTTATTCATCCGGATCTTCGGGGTCCGTCACACTCAAGGTGTTCCATGGCTTTCGATACACGTCGCCTGGCCGAACTGGCCGATCACGATGCCTTTCTCCGTCGTCACAATGGTCCCGATGGGGACGACAGGGCCAAGATGCTGTCGGCCCTGGGTGTCGAAGGCGTGGAGTCCTTGATCGACAAGACGGTACCCGCCAACATCCGCCTGGGCCGTGAGCTCGATCTGGATCCCCCCAAGGCCGAAGCCGAGGCGCTGGACTACCTGTATCGTCTGGCCCGCCAGAACAAGGTCGCCCGCAGCTACATTGGCCAGGGCTACTACGACACCCACCTGCCGGCGGTCATTCAGCGCAACGTGCTGGAAAACCCGGGCTGGTACACCGCCTACACCCCCTATCAGCCCGAGATCTCCCAGGGCCGCCTGGAAGGCCTGTTGAACTTCCAGCAGATGGTGATGGACCTGACCGGGATGGAGCTGGCCAACGCCTCGCTGCTGGATGAAGCCACCGCCGCCGCCGAGGCCATGGCGCTGTGCCGACGCTCCAACAAGAAGGCCAAGACCAATGCCTTCTTCGTTGCCGACGATGTCTTCCCCCAGACCCTGGACGTGCTCGAGACCCGCGCCTCCTGGTTCGGCTACGAGATCGTCATCGCCCCGGCGGAAGAACTCGCAAGCCATGACGTCTTCGGCGCACTGCTGCAGTACCCCGGCAATGACGGCCGCGTCCACGACCTGGCGCCGCTGATCGCCGAGGCCAAGAAACGCGGCGTGATGACCTGCGTTGCCACCGACCTGATGGCCCTGGTCCTGCTCAAGGAGCCCGGCGCCATGGGCGCCGATATCGTGGTCGGCTCGAGCCAGCGTTTCGGCGTGCCGATGGGCTTCGGTGGCCCCCACGCTGCCTTCTTCGCCACCACCGACAAGCTCAAGCGCTCGATCCCCGGCCGTATCATCGGGGTGTCGAAGGATGCCCGCGGCAACACCGCCCTGCGCATGGCTATGCAGACCCGCGAGCAGCATATCCGTCGCGAGAAGGCCACCTCCAACATCTGCACCGCCCAGGCGCTGCTGGCCAACATCGCCGGCTTCTACGCGGTGTATCACGGCGCCGAGGGCCTGCGCACCATCGCCGGGCGCATCCATCGGCTGACCACCATCCTGGCCACCGGCCTGGCCCAGAAAGGCGTCAGCCTGGCCAACGACAGCTACTTCGACACCCTGCGTCTGACCGGGGTCGATCGCGGCAAGATCCACGGTCGTGCCATGACCCACGAGATCAACCTGCGCTACTTCGACAATGGCGACGTAGGTGTCAGTCTCGACGAGACCACCACCGCCCACGATCTGGACGCACTGTTCGACGTGTTGCTTGGCGAGGAGCACGGCCTTGGCGTGCGCGAACTCGATGACGGCATCCTCGAGTCCCAGGCCAGCGGCATTCCCGCCGCCTGCCGACGCGAGAGCGACTTCCTTGAGCACCCGACCTTCCAGCGCTATCGCAGCGAAACCGAGATGCTGCGCTACCTCAAGCGCCTGGAGAACAAGGACCTGTCGCTGGCCCACGCGATGATTCCGCTGGGCTCCTGCACCATGAAGCTCAACGCCACCACCGAGATGATGCCGATCACCTGGCCGGAGTTCGCCCGCATCCATCCCTTCGCACCGAAGGATCAGGTCGCCGGCTATCGCCAGATGATCGACGAACTGGCGGCCTTCCTGGTGGAGATCACCGGCTACGACCATATCTCGATGCAGCCCAACTCCGGCGCCCAGGGCGAATACGCAGGTCTGCTGGCGATCCGTCGCTACCAGGCGGCCCAGGGCGAGGGCCACCGTGACGTCTGCCTGATCCCCAGCTCGGCCCACGGCACCAACCCGGCCTCCGCTGCCATGTGCAGCATGCGCGTGGTGGTGGTGGAGTGCGACGAGGACGGCAACATCGACCTGGCCGACCTCAAGGCCAAGGCCGAGCAGCACTCACAGGCGCTGTCCGCGATCATGCTCACCTACCCGTCCACCCACGGGGTGTTCGAGGAAGGAGTGCGCGAGGCCTGCGACATCGTCCACGCCAACGGTGGTCAGGTGTACATCGACGGCGCCAACATGAATGCTCAGGTCGGCGTGGCACGTCCGGGTGACTTCGGCGGCGACGTCAGCCACCTCAACCTGCACAAGACCTTCTGTATCCCCCACGGCGGTGGTGGCCCCGGCATGGGCCCGATCGGTGTCAAGGCGCACCTGGCGCCCCATGTGGCCAACCACAGCGTGACCCCGATCGACGGCGTCGAAGAGGACTCCGGCGCGGTGTCCGCGGCGGCCTTCGGCTCGGCCTCGATCCTGCCGATCTCCTGGGCCTACATCAAGATGATGGGCGCACGCGGCCTGCGCGAAGCCACCGAGCTTGCCATCCTCGGCGCCAACTACATCGCCACCCGCCTCGAAGCGCACTATCCGGTGCTCTACAAGGGCCAGAACGGCACCGTGGCCCACGAGTGCATCATCGACATCCGTCCGCTCAAGGCGGCCTCCGGCATCAGCGAGGAAGACATCGCCAAGCGCCTGATGGACTACGGCTTCCACGCCCCCACCATGTCCTTCCCGGTGGCCGGCACCCTGATGATCGAGCCCACCGAGTCGGAGTCGCTCTATGAGCTGGACCGCTTCTGTGACGCCATGATCGGCATCCGCGAGGAGATCGCCCGGGTCGAGAGCGGCGAGTGGAGCCTGGAGGACAACCCTCTGGTGAAGGCCCCGCACACCATGGCCGACCTGATGGACGCGGAATGGAACCGGGGCTACTCCCGCGAGATCGGCGCCTTCCCCTCCGAGGCGGTCAAGGGTGCCAAGTACTGGCCGGCGGTCAACCGGGTCGACAACGTGCTGGGCGATCGCCAGCTGATCTGCTCCTGCCCGAGCATCGACGAATACCGCGACTGATCCCGTCGCAGGCAAAGCACAGAACCCCGCCACGGCGGGGTTCTGTCGTTTATCGCATGTGTGCAGGAAGGACTGACGCCTCAGCCCTCGGCCTGGCGACCCTCGGGGTGGCCGAAGCGCTCCAGGTGACGCTGCTCGCGAAAGGCCTCGAGCAGGTGGTGGTAGCGACTGGGGACCCGCGCCCCGCGTCGACTGACGAGGTAGAGCGTCTCGTCCATGGGGTGGGTCAGGGTCATCTCGCGCACCTGACGTTGCCAGGGCGAGGTCTCGAGCACCAGGCGCGAGACCACGCTGAAGCCGAGGCCACGGGCCACGGCGTCGAGCACCATGCCCACCTCGTTGGTGAAGCCCTGGCGCGGGAAGTGGCTCATGGAGCTGAAGTCGTCGGGAAAATTGGCTCGCAGCAGGCTACCGGCCTTGTCCAGACCATCGGTATAGCTAATGAAGCCGAGCCCCAGCAGGTCATTGAGGCTGGTGCCGGTAAAGTCCGCCGGCACTACCAGGCTCAAGGGTTCGTCGTGCCACGCCTCACACTCGAGATCCGGGTGACGGGTGACCTCGGTGACGATGCCGAGATCGTGCCGACCGGCCAGCACATCGGCCAGGATCTCCTGATGAAAGGCGAAGCAATAGGATACGGTCAGCCCTGGATGCCGCTGCTGCTGGCCCAGGATAAACGGATAGAGCATGAGCCCGATGCTGCCGGGTGACGCCAGCCGACACTCGCCGCTATCGAGACTCTCGTCGTCCAGAGAGTGACGAAACTGTTCATGCTCGGAAAACAGCTTTACCGCGTAGTCGTAAGCTCGGCGACCGGCCTCGGTCAGGCGGAAGCGGCGCCCCTGGCGCTCCAGCAGGGTCTTGTCCAGATAACGCTCGAGCTTGCGCACGTGCTGGCTCACCCCCGGCTGGGTCATCTCGAGACGCTGAGCGGTACGGGTGAAGCTGCCGGTCTCTACCAGGGTGATGAAGGTGCGGAAGTACAGGGCATTGAACATGGAGTGACGCCAGGGTGATCCGTCCGGTTTGCAGGCCAGCGACAAGCCAGGTCATGGCTGCTGCAAACCAAGGCCAATTGAGGAAATGCCCACGCGGTGAACGAGGCCCTTTCCTTGGGTCGGCATAGTCTACCACTTCAGCACGAAGCCCGCAGCGGTGCGCCCTGACGCCCGGCCGTGGTAGCATCGAGCCATGATCGATCGTTCATTTCACACCACCTCCGACCAAGAGTTCACCACCATGCATGACCCCATCGCCGCCCGTGCCGACGCCATCCATGATGCCCTGATCGACATGGAGCGTGACGCCAGCGCCGAGGAGCTGTTTCCGCTGGGCTATCTGATTCCCCAGATCCCCCTGGTGGTGGACCAGCTGGACTACGACCCGAGCGAAGTCACCAGTGACGATTTCGACGCCGTCTTCCATGAATGGCTAGACGGCGCCTTTGCCCAGGACGGCATGAGCGACGCGGATCAGAGCGCCGTGCGCGCCCTCTTCAATCAGGCGTGTGCCAAGGCCCCTGCGCCCTGACACCCGCCCAGACAAGGAAGCCTTGTATGCCCGAGACCATTTCCACCACAATCTCCCCCGAAGGCAGCCTCGAGATCCTGTCCCAGCACGAGGTCAATCGTCTGCGCGACAGCTCCCAGACCGGCCTGCACGAGATGCTGCGCCGCTGTACGCTGGCGGTGCTCAACTCCGGCAACCCCATGGATGACGGCCTGGCCCTGCTGGAGACCTACCCCAACTTCGATATCGAGCTTTTGCAGCAGGACCGCGGGGTACGTCTGAAGCTGACCGATGCCCCCGCCGAGGCCTTCGTCGACGGCCGCATGATTCGCGGCATCCGCGAGCATATCTCCAGCGTGTTGCGCGACATCGTCTACGTCTACAACGAGATCCAGAACCAGTCGCGCTTCGACCTGGCCACAGGCGAAGGCACCACCAACGCGGTGTTCCATATCCTGCGCAAGGCCGGCACGCTCAAGCCTAGCCGGGATCCCAGCCTGGTGGTGTGCTGGGGTGGCCACTCGATCTCCCGCGAGGAGTACGAGTACACCAAGGACGTGGGCTACCACCTGGGGCTTCGCGATCTCGACATCTGCACCGGCTGCGGCCCCGGCGCCATGAAGGGACCGATGAAGGGCGCCAACGTCGCCCACGCCAAGCAGCGCCGCTACCCCGGCCGTTACCTGGGGGTGTCGGAGCCCGGCATCATCGCCGCCGAGGCGCCGAATCCCATCGTCAACGAACTGGTGGTGATGCCGGATATCGAGAAGCGCCTGGAAGCCTTCGTGCGCCTGGGCCACGGTATCATCGTCTTCCCCGGCGGGGTCGGCACCGCCGAGGAAATCCTCTACCTGCTCGGCATCCTGCTGCACCCGGACAACGCCGACATGGAGTTCCCGGTGGTGTTCACCGGCCCCGCCAGCGCCGCCGAGTACTTCCAGCGAATCGACGAATTCCTGGTCTACACCCTTGGCGAATCGGTGCGCGAGCTCTATCAGATCATCATCGATAACCCGACCGAGGTGGCCCGCACCATGCGCGCCAACATCGACAAGGTCACCGAGTATCGTCGCGCCCGCCAGGACGCCTTCTATTACAACTGGCGCCTGACCATCGCGCGCAACTTCCAGGAGCCCTTCGTGCCGACCCACGAAGCCATGGCGTCGCTGGCGCTGAACCGTGAACTGCCCAAGCACGAACTGGCCGCCAATCTGCGCCGCGCCTTTTCCGGCATCGTCGCCGGCAACGTCAAGGAACAGGGCATTCGCGCCATCGAGGCCCACGGCCCCTTCCGCCTGCACGCCGAGGCCGACCTGATGGAGAAGCTCGACGCCCTGCTGACGTCCTTCGTCGCCCAGGGTCGCATGAAACTCGCGGGTGACTATGTCCCCTGCTATACCCTGGGCGGCGCTGTCGCCTGATCGACCTCATCCGTATCCGCGGCACCATAAAAACACATCGCCCCGAGCCGCAAGGCTCGGGGCGATGTGCATTGAGACCTTCAATCAATCCCGCTTCGAGAACACCAGCACCACGGCGTGCAGCAACAGTCCTGCGGTCGCGCCCTGGGAAAGCACCGCCAGGCCAAGCGCCATGCCATCGACCAGGGTGCTGTAGATCGCCATTACCACCAGGCCTACGACCATGCAGCCCAACAGGGTGAACAGCATGCGTAGAAAGCGCGAGCGTCCCGCGCCATCGAGCAACCGCCACTGAAACAGGCTGGCCAGGGCCAGTACACCGAGCACGATATAGCCCAGCGTCTCGCGGGTATCGAGACCGGCCATCTGGTAGCGCGGCAGGGTCAGCGCCAGCACCAGCATCAGGCCGACCATCAGGCTCAGGCGAGCTGGGCTCGCGATCGCCCTGGCCATCAGGCCACCTTCAGGTTCTGACGGGCAATCCAGCCCTCGACCCAGGGCAGCGCCTCGTCATCGGCCATGAAGGTCTCCATGGCGTCGATCTCGAGCCGGTCGTCGAGGCGTGTTGCGCCCTGTTCCTCGAGCAGCTGGTCCAGGCGGCGCCCGGCGCCGCAGAAGGTTTCTCCGTAGGAGCTGTCGCCCAGGGCGATCAGGCCATAGCGAAGTTGCCCAAGGCCGGGGCTCTTGTCCTGCAACTCGCGCACGAAGCTGACGAAATTTCCCGGAAAGTCGCCGCTGCCGGTGGTAGACACGCAGAACAGCGCCAGATCGGGTGCGTCGTCGGTGACGTCGGCCAGGGTCGGGTTTTCGAGCACCGAAACCTCGTAGCCCGCGTCCTCGAATAACGGCTTGACCTGTTCGGCTACGTCGAGAGCACCACCGTACATGGTGCCAACCAGTATCTTGAGAGTAGGCATGTGATGGAATTACCTGAGAATTTTGGTCGGATTCTAGCACGTAGGCTGGCGCCTGCGCATCCCTCGGGCGCTGCAAGCCGTGTCTGGACCGGATACCATGGCAGGCCAGTTCACACTCCCCCGCCCACCGCCACCACACAAGCGAGAGCCCCATGCGCGAGACCTTCGAGGCCTGGATCACCCCCATCATGATCGGCGGCCTGATCCTGTTCATGTGCTTTATCATCTGGGACCTGGCGAAGCAGTCGAAGGCTGGCCGCTTCGGCACCCTGATGCTGTTCATCGTGCTTGGCGCCGGCATGCTGGGCTACGTGGCAAAGGTCGTCATTACCTGGTATCTGGAAGGCAAGGGGGTCTAGCACCGCTCCTGGCGACACTTGCACTCGTCGACTATTCCACCAGAGCCTCGGCCTCCAGGTCGATATCGCCATTGTCCATGTCGTCGTTGTCTTACCGATTCTGCCGTTTTGTTCGTACCGCCGATATCAGGTATCGAACCATTGTTGTATACAGTTCGTCGTCCTACATTGGATACACTAACGTTGCATAGTGTATTCAGCGACTACAGACGCCCTGACAACAACCACAATGGCCAGGATCATGCAGACACCCCCCACGACGCTGTTCGACTTCCACGGCCGGCCCGGCATAGCCCGGGCGCTGCCCATCTCGCTTCAACACGTGCTGGCGATGATCGCCGGTGTCATCACGCCGCCGCTTATCGTCGCCGGCGTGGTCGGCGCCACCCCGGCGGAAAAGCTCCAGCTGATTCAGGTAGCGGTGCTTGCCTCCGGCGTGTGCACCCTCTTCCACCTCTACGGCGTCTGGAAGTTCGGCGCCCGCCTGCCGGCCATCTTCGGTGTTGGCTTCGCCTACGTGCCGACGCTGATCGCCGTCGGCGCCCAGTACGGCATCGAGGGCATCCTGGGTGCGCAACTGATCGGTGGCATCACCATGATGGTGGTGGGCTACTTCATACAGTTCATCCGCCACCTCTTCCCACCGGTGGTGGCAGGAACCGTGGTACTGGTGATCGGACTGTCGCTCTATGACATCGCCATCCGCTACATGGCCGGTAGTGGCAACGTCAACGCCGAAGGCTTCGGTGATCTCATCAACTGGGGGCTGGGTGTCCTGACCCTGGTCACCGTCCTGGTGGCGTCCCAGTTCGGGCGCGGCGTGGTCAAGCTGTCGGCCATCATCATCGGCATGCTGGTAGGCTACCTGGTCGCCATCCCCCTGGGCATGATCGACTTTTCCCCGGTGAGCAACGCCCCGTGGCTGGCAGTGCCGGAGTTGATGCCGTTCGAGATGGAGTTTCACTCCGCGGCCATCATTTCCATGGTGGTGATCTGCGTGATCAATTCGGTCCAGACGATTGGCGATCTCTCCGCGACCAGCGTGGCGGGGATGAACCGGGAACTGGCGACAAAGGAACTCACCGGCGGCCTGCTCGGCAATGGCCTGACGACCACCCTGAGCACCTTCTTCGGTGCCCTGCCGACCTCCACCTACAGCCAGAACGTCGGCATCGTGGCGATCACCAAGGTCATCAGTCGAAGCGTCTTCATGCTGGCGGGTGTCATCGTGCTGCTGGCCGGCCTCAGCCCCAAGTTCGGCGCGCTGATGACGACCATCCCCTATCCGGTCATCGGTGGCGCCACCATCACCGTGTTCGGGATGATCACGGTGACCGGTATCCAGCTATTGATCAAGGACGAGATGACCGCCCGCAACATGACCATCGTCGGGCTGTCGCTGGCCCTCAGCCTGGGCATCACCTCGGTGCCGTCGGCGATCGAGCAGTTCCCGGAAACGGTCAAGGACGTGGTCACAGGTGCACCCATCGTGATCGCCGCGATCAGCGCCTTCCTGTTGAACCTGCTGTTGCCGCGCAAGACACTGGCCCAGGAGGCCCAGGAAAGGGAGGAAGAAGCCCGACAGACGAATCTCGATCGCCAGAGCACCGAGGAAGGCTGACGCCCGGTGCGCCGCTGACCTTGATATCAGCAACGGCTGCAAAGGCTCTGCTGCAAGGCTCCACTCCAGCCCCGCCACAAAAAAAGCGCCGCCCCCTTTGGGGCGGCGCTTTTTACGATGACACTTTGCGTCACGACCTTCGGTTACGACACTTCTTCAGGGTGACGCCTTTACGGGCCGGAACCTTTCAAGACGGCGCAAGACGTCGCAAGACGACACCATCGTGGAGCAACGCTTGGCGATCGGGCGAGGCCAGCAAAGCCAAGGCTTCACTCCTCTAGGCTTCCTCGGGATGCCCCACCTGGCTTTTCAATTTCTGCCCGGGCCGGAAGGTCACCACACGCCGAGCCGAGATCGGAATCTCTTCTCCCGTCTTGGGGTTTCGCCCAGGCCTTTCACGCTTGTCGCGCAGGTCGAAATTGCCGAATCCCGACAGCTTGACCTGCTCGTTTTCCCGTAGACAGGCGCGAATTTCCTCGAAGAAGGCTTCCACCATGGTCTTCGCCTCCCGCTTGGACAGGCCGAGCTCGGTATGCAGATGCTCGGCCAGTTCTGCCTTGGTCAACGCTCCCATGTTCTTATCCTCATGGTGATGGTCACGCCAACCGTCCGCGCCCGTCAGGGGAAAGCGTCAGGCACGCAGCTCGGCATCGAGTCCCTGCCGAGCCGTTGCCACGATGGCATCGACCAACTGATTGATTTCTTCGTCATTTAGCGTGCGCGAAGGATGCTGCCAGGTCAAGCCCAAGGCCACACTCTTACGACCTTCGGCTACGCCTTTACCCTGATAGACGTCGAAAAGCCCCAGTTCGGTGAGCCATTCACCGGCTTCGGCACGCACGCGGTCGAGCAGCGCCTGCACCGGCTGGTCCTCATCCACCACAAAGGCCAGGTCGCGACGCACCTCGGGATACCGTGACAGCGGCGCAAAGGCAGGGATGCTGCCCTGGCTGAGCGCATCGAGGCGCACCTCGAACAGCACGGCGTCGGTCTTGAGACCAAGCTTGGCCTTGACCGCCGGGTGCAGGGTGCCGATCCAGCCGGCTTCCTCGCCGCGATGGAGGATGCGCGCGCACTGTCCGGGATGCAGTGACGGGTGCTCGCCCGGCTCGAAACGCCAGGCGTCGGCGCTGCCGGTCACTTCGAACAGACTCTCGAGGTCACCCTTGAGATCGAAGAAGTCGACCTTGTCGCGACCGCCAGCCCAGCCTTCGGGAAGGCGCGAGCCGCAGACGATGGCGCCGAGCATCGGCACCTGCTCCAGTTCATCGAGCTCACCGCGGAAAATGAGGCCGCTCTCGAACAGGCGCACGCGGGTCTGCTGGCGATTGAGATTGTGCTCAAGCGCCCTGACCAGGCCCGGGAACAGGCTCGCCCGCATCACCGACAGATCCGCAGAAATCGGGTTGGCCAGCACCGGCGACACCGCTTCGGGCAGCAGCACACGCTGCAGCTCCGGGGCGACGAAACTGTAGGTGATCGCTTCCTGGTAGCCACGTGCGGTCATTTGACGACGCAACCGCGACAACGGGCTCCTGGACTCATGGTCTGCCTTGAGTGCCAGACGCACGGCGGGGCGACGCACCGGCAAACGGTTATAGCCGTGAATCCGCGCCACTTCCTCGATCAGGTCTTCCTCGATGGCGACGTCGAAACGCCAGCTCGGCACCTTGACCCGGAAGCCAGCGTCGATGCTTTCCACCGCCATGCCCAGGCGCTCGAGGATCTCGCCGACCTCGGCGTCGTCCAGGCGCTTGGACAGCGCCTTGACCAGCCGCTCGGTGCGCAGGGTCACCTCACGCTGAGCCGGCAGGTGCGCGTCGGATGCCTGCTCATTGAGCGGCCCGGCTTCGCCGCCGCAGATGGCGATCAGAAGCTCGGTGGCCCGCTCGATGGCACGGCGCGTCAGCTCGGGATCGACGCCGCGCTCGAAACGATGCGAGGCATCGGTGTGAAGCCCGTAGGAGCGCGCTTGCCCGGCCACCGCCAAGGGGGTGAAGAAGGCGCCTTCCAGGAAGATATCGCGGGTGGCCTCGCTGACACCGGAGTGTTCGCCGCCCATCACGCCGGCCAGGGCCAGCGGCCCCTTCTCGTCGGCGATGATCAGGGTGCTCGGGTCGAGACTGACGGTCTGGCCATCGAGCAGCACAAGCTCCTCGCCCTGGCGCGCTAGACGCACAATCACGGCACCCTCGAGGTTGGCACGATCGAAGGCATGCAGCGGCTGGCCCAGCTCCAGCATCACGTAGTTGGTCACGTCTACCGCCGGATCGATGGCGCGCACACCGCTACGGCGCAGACGCTCGACCATCCACATCGGCGTGGGACGGCTGATATCGACGCCCTTGATCAGACGGCCGATATAGCGCGGGCAGCGCTCTGCGTCCTCGACCCTGATCGGGAAGGTTTCGTCATGACTGGCCGCAACCTCGGAGATCTGCGGCTCGTTCAGGCCAAGACGGTTGAGCACGCCAACCTCGCGGGCCAGGCCCTGGACGCTCAGACAGTCGCCGCGGTTCGGCGTCAGATCGACCTCGATGGTGTGGTCATCCAGGCCCAGGTAGTCGCGCAGGGCGGTGCCCACCGGAGCGTCCTCGGGCAACACCAGGATACCCTCGGAGGTGCCCTCCTCCAGGCCCAGCTCCGAGGCGGAGCAGATCATGCCGCGGGACTCGACGCCCCTGAGCTTGGCCTTCTTGATCTTGAAGTCACCCGGCAACACCGCGCCCACGCGGGCGAAGGGGATGTGCTGACCGGCGGCCACATTGGGTGCGCCACACACCACCTGCACGGTCTCGCCGCTACCGTCGTCGACCTGACAGACGTTGAGCTTGTCGGCATCAGGGTGCGGGGCCTTGTCGACCACCTTGGCCACCACGACGTCGCTGAAGGCCGCCGCCACGGGTTCGACGGCGTCCACCTCGAGCCCCGCCATGGTGATCTGGTCGGCAAGCCCCTGGGTGGAAAGCTGCGGAGATACCCACTCACGCAGCCACTGTTCGGATACTTTCATGAGGACTCCTTGACGTCCTGTTCCTGCATTCGATGTTCTTTATCGAGCCCTCTGGCCCGCAGCGCTCAGTGAAACTGACGAAGAAAGCGCAGATCGTTTTCAAAGAACAGGCGCAGATCGTTGACGCCGTAGCGCAGCATGGCCAGGCGCTCGGCACCCATACCGAAGGCGAAACCGGTATAGCGCTCGGGATCGATGCCGCCGTGACGGAAGACTTCCGGGTGGACCATGCCGCAGCCCATCACCTCGAGCCAGCCGGTGTGGGAGCACACACGGCAGCCCTCACCGGCGCACATCACGCAGGCGATATCGACCTCGGCGGAGGGCTCGGTGAAGGGGAAGTAGGACGGACGGAAACGTACCGACAGGTCATCGCGCTCGAAGAAGGCATGCAGAAAGTCTTCGATGGTGCCCTTGAGGTCGGCAAAACTGACGTCTTCCTCGATCAGCAGGCCCTCGACCTGATGGAACATCGGGGTATGGGTCAGATCCGAGTCACTGCGGTACACCCGACCCGGGCAGACGATGCGGATCGGCGGCTCCTCGGCCTTCATGGTGCGCACCTGGACCGGCGAGGTGTGGGTGCGCAACAGCCGGGTGGCGTCGAAATAGAAGGTGTCGGCCATGCCTCGCGCCGGATGGTGGGCCGGGATGTTCAGGGCTTCAAAGTTGTGGTGATCGTCTTCGAGCTCTGGCCCCACCGCCACCTCGTAGCCGATGCGACGGAACAGGCCTTCGATACGCTCCAGGGTGCGTGTCACCGGATGCAGGCCACCGGTGGGCTGTCCACGACCCGGCAGGGTCACGTCCAGGCGTTCTGCGGCAAGCTTGGCGTCGAGTTCGGCCTTGGCCAGGGCCTCGCGCCGGGTATCGAGTTCCTTGGCCA
Organism: Halomonas sp. H10-59; assembly: GCF_040070555.1. Lineage (NCBI taxonomy): Bacteria > Pseudomonadati > Pseudomonadota > Gammaproteobacteria > Oceanospirillales > Halomonadaceae > Halomonas > Halomonas sp. H10-59. The sequence goes on along the minus strand of NZ_CP098828.1, from coordinate 2,177,075 downwards.
GCTCCTGCTTGGCCTGGTTGATGCGCTCACCGGCCACCGGGCGCTCCTCGGCGGGCAGCTTGCCGAGCCCCTTGAGCAGCGCGGTCAGTTCGCCCTTCTTGCCCAGGTACTTGACGCGAATCTCGTCGAGTGCGGCCATGGAGTCGGCTGACTGGATGGCGTCGCGAGCTTGTTGAACCAGGTCGGGAAGGTGGTCCATACGTTGAGCTCCGATATCGTTGATCGTTCAGTGGTGGAGTGGTCGCGCAATAGTAGAGAGATCGCGATGAAAAAGGGGTCGCCAAAAAAACAGGGGAAGAGCGGCTGCTCTTCCCCTGGGGCGATCATGAACGCTCGTCTCCCCATGGGGAGAGCTCGCTCATCATTCGAACGCGCTTACTGGGCAGCCTTGGCCTTCTCGACGATGGCAGCAAAGGCTGCCTTCTCGTGAACGGCCAGGTCAGCCAGGACCTTGCGGTCGATTTCGATACCGGCCTTCTTCAGACCACCGACGAAGCGGCTGTAGGACAGACCGTGCTGACGGGCACCGGCGTTGATACGCTGGATCCACAGGGCACGGAACTGACGCTTGCGCTGGCGACGGTCGCGGTACGCGTACTGGCCGGCCTTGATGACGGCCTGCTTGGCAACGCGAAAGACGCGCGAACGGGCACCGTAGTAGCCCTTGGCCTGCTTCATGATCTTCTTGTGACGACGACGGGCGACGACACCACGCTTGACACGAGTCATAGCACTCTCCTGACGTTAAAGGGGGTTCACCAAGGGTTTATACGTACGGCAGCATGCGACGCACGAGTGCCTTGTCGGCGTCGTGGATCTGCTGCATGCCGCGCAGCTGACGCTTACGCTTGGTGGACTTCTTGGTCAGAATGTGACTACGGAAGGACTGCTTGTGCTTGAAGCCGTTGGCAGTCTTCTTGAAGCGCTTGGCAGCGCCGCTGTTGCTCTTGATCTTCGGCATGAGAATAACTCCGCTCGAGTTTCTTTAGAAAATCCGGGGCCAATGGCCAGCCTTCACAGGCTGACCAATCGTTGAACCGGCCGTCGGATCACTTCTTCTTGGGGGCAATGATCATGATCATCTGGCGCCCTTCCATCTTGGGGAAGGATTCCACGGTCCCGATTTCCTCGAGATCCGCTGCGATCCGTTCCATCAGCTTGCGGCCGATGTCCTGGTGCGCCATTTCACGCCCGCGGAAACGCAGGGTGACCTTGCCCTTGTCGCCACCTTCGAGGAATCGAATCAGGTTCTTCATCTTGACCTGATAGTCACCCTCGTCGGTGCCAGGACGGAATTTGACTTCCTTGACCTGGATTTGCTTCTGCTTCTTCTTCTGAGCAGCCTTCTGCTTCTTCTGCTCGAAGACGAACTTGCCGTAATCCATGATCTTGCAGACGATCGGATCGGCATTGGAAATCTGTACGAGGTCCATCCCTTCCGCTTCAGCACGCTCAAGGGCGTCGCGGGTATCCACGATGCCAAGCTGTTCGCCGTCGCTGGCGATCAGGCGGACCTGATCTTCGGTGATGCGCTCGTTCATTGGCGGACGCTTGTCCTGGGGGCGTCCTCTGGGGTTGCTTCTCTTGATGGTTCCGTCTCCACTGTAGCTTTGGAAGGTGCGAGAGCTGGGAAGGTGCGTGCCTAGAGCCTCACACGAGGGGGCGGCCCATGCCGCCTACCCGTTAGTACCGCTCGGCCTGAACTCGTTCAATAAAGGCGTCCACGGTCATGGTGCCCAGATTTTCGCCGCTGCGCGTACGCACAGCCACCGAGTCGGCCTCTACTTCCTTATCTCCGACCACCAGGAGATAGGGTACCTTCTGCAACGTATGCTCGCGAATTTTAAAGCCGATCTTCTCGTTCCTCAAGTCCGACTTGACGCGAAGACCGATTTTTTGCAGTCGTGAGGTCAAGGCTTCGGCGTATTCCTTCTGGGCATCGGTGATGATCATCACCACCGCCTGCTCCGGCGCGAGCCACAGCGGCATGGCGCCGGCGTAGTGCTCGATCAGGATGCCGATAAAGCGCTCCATGGAACCGACGATGGCACGGTGCAGCATGACCGGCGGCTTGCGCTCGCCCTCTTCGGTCACGTACTGGGCACCCAGCCGCGTGGGCATCATGAAGTCGACCTGCATGGTGCCGACCTGCCACTCGCGGCCCAGGCAGTCCTTCATGTGATACTCGATCTTGGGACCATAGAAGGCGCCCTCGCCCGGCAGCTCCTGCCACTCGACCCCACAGGCCTCCAGCGCACCACGCAGGGCGTTCTCGGCACGATCCCAGGTGTCGTCGTCGCCGATGCGCTTTTCCGGGCGCAGGGCGATCTTGATCGCGATATCCTCGAAGCCAAAGTCGCTGTAGACCTTGAGCGCCTGGCGATGGAAGCTCGTCACCTCGGGCTGCACCTGCTCTTCGGTACAGAAGATGTGGCCGTCGTCCTGGGTAAAGGCACGCACTCGCATGATGCCGTGCAGCGCGCCGGACGGCTCATTACGGTGACAGCCGCCGAATTCGCCGAAGCGCACCGGCAGTTCACGGTAGCTGCGCAGGCCGGAGTTGAACACCTGGACGTGGCCCGGGCAGTTCATCGGCTTGAGCGCGTACTCACGCTTCTCGGACTCGGTGAAGAACATGCCGTCGGCGTAGTTATCCCAATGGCCGGATTTCTTCCACAGCGACACGTCCATGATCTGAGGGCAGCGAATCTCCTGATAGCCGCCCTCCTTGTAGACCCCGCGCATGTACTGCTCGACGCGCTGCCACAGGGTCCAGCCGTTGGGGTGCCAGAACACCATGCCCGGCGCCTCTTCCTGCATGTGGAAGAGGTCGAGACGACGCGCCAGCTTGCGGTGATCGCGCTTCTCGGCCTCCTCGAGGCGGTGCAGGTAGGCCTTGAGCTGCTTCTTGTCGCCCCAGGCGGTGCCGTAGATGCGGGTCAGCATGGCGTTGTCGGCATTGCCGCGCCAGTAGGCACCGGCCAGCTTGGTCAGCTTGAACGCCTTGAGGTGACGCGTGTTGGGCACGTGGGGCCCACGACACATGTCGGTATATTCCTTGTGGCGGTAGAGGCGAATAGTGTCGCCTTCGGGAATCCCGCGCACGATTTCCTGCTTGTAGGGCTCATCGCGATGCAGGAATTCCAGCATCGCGGCATCGCGATCGACGTACTCGCGGACCACGTCGTACTCTTCATCGATTAGCTGCTTCATGCGCTTCTCGATGGTCTCGAGGTCTTCCGGGGTGATCGACTGGCCGAAATCGATGTCGTAATAGAAGCCGTCGGTGATCACCGGGCCGATGGCCATCTTGGCCTCGGGATAGAGCTGCTTGACCGCGTGCCCGATCAGGTGGGCACAGGAATGCCGGATGATCTCCAGGCCTTCCTCGTCACGTGCGGTCAGGATCGCCACCTCGGCGTCCGTCTCGATCAGGTCCGCGGCGTCCACCAATACGCCGTCGATCTTGCCGGCCACGCAGGCCTTGGCAAGTCCCGGGCCGATGCTCTCGGCCAGCTCCATGACGCTAAGGGGGGAATCGAAGGTTCTCTGACTGCCGTCAGGCAGTGTCACGATGGGCATGCAAGCTGTCCTTGTGCGCAGTGGTGATCCATACCAGGGATCACGTGTCGCCAAAATGGATTCGAGGGGTGAAACAGCGACATAGAATATCAGAAATGGCGCCGCCGGCGCCATGCTCTACCCCTGTGGAGGGCGTCGCGACACCTTTAGCGAGCGGAATGGCAAGCCTGGCCACCACCACCCGAAACGCAGCGAGGCGCCCGAAGGCGCCTCGCTGATGTCATCGTGCTCGATCAGGCGATCGAGACGGACTCGGTCAGGGCAGACTTACTGCCACTCACCCAGTTCCACACGACGGTTTTCCGCACGACCTGCATCGGTGTCGTTGGTCGCGATGGGCTGCTCTTCACCGTAACCGATGGCACGCATGCGGTTCGGCTGAACACCCTGGCTCGCCAGGAAGCGAGCAACGGAAGCGGCACGCTCCTGAGACAGCTGCTTGTTGTAGCTGTCGGAACCGACGCTGTCGGTGTGACCTTCGATGCGCACGCCGACGTTCGGGTTGGCGCGCAGACGCTCGGCAACACCAGCCAGAACCTGCTCAGCCTGAGCGGTCAGGACGGCGGAGTCGAACTCGAAGTTCACGTCACGCAGGACCAGGTCCTTCTCGCAACCGAGGGAGTTGACCTCGACGCCAGCCGGAGTACCCGGGCACTGGTCCTGGAAGTCCGGCACGCCATCGTTGTCGGAATCCAGCGGGCAACCCACTGCGTCCACGGCGACACCGGCCGGAGTACCCGGGCACTGGTCGTTGGCGTCGTAGACGCCGTCACCGTCGGAATCCTTCGGAGCGTTCATCGGCTCCTTGTTCGGCTCGGCACACAGCAGAGCGCCAGCCACGGTGCCGACGGTCGCGCCGACAGCAGCGCCGGTTTCCTCGTCGTCATCGCTGGTGGTGCCGTAGCCGATACCACCGCCGATCAGACCACCAGCGATACCACACACCATCGGGTGCTGGTACCACGGCTTGGCGTCAGATGCGCTCATGCCGGAGGAGGACTGAGAGGCGGAGCTGGCGCAGCCGGAGAGGCCGACAACCAGTGCAGAACCGAGCAGCAAGCCAGTCGTTGATTTTTTCATGTAAGACTCCTTCTTCTATCTGACACTCAATGCTGAATACGGGTAACCCTGTTCTTCAGCGGGTCCAATGTTGTGCCGATCGAGAAACAGGATAGGTACCCTACTTCCTCATAGGCAAGAAAAGCATGAAATACAGCGCCTAGCCAGTCTATTAGTCGCCAATATCTCAACGTCTTCTGCCAACGGCCCATCGTGCAAGACAATTGCTGCACGACCAATCCCTTGCAGGCGATATCATGACGTATCGCTTCTGTACAATCAAACTAGCACAGGCGATACCCGCCCGTCATTCACTTCATCGAACAGTGTTCGAGATCGCTCAATTGAGAGAGTCGGGGTAACGGGCTTGAAAATCCAGCGCAGCCTGTGCCGCAGCCAGCACATCGTCGCGATTCGCTTCTTCCACGGCCAGTCGCTGCTTGTCTTCAGCGAACCGCTCCTTGGGCGTAAGCTCTTGACGCGCCTGATGTGTGTGCAGATGACGGGTCTGTTCGTAGACCTCGGCAAAGACTCTGAACTCGCGCCGCTCAAGCAGTGCCGGATCGATGATCTCGAACAATACTTTCAACCGCCAGCAGCCTTCGGTCACATCGACCTGACGCTGCAATAGCGCCGACGCAACCAGACCGAGGTTTTCCAGGCCATTTTCCCTGGCACGACGTTCCTCGTCCCGAATCACTCCCTCTCGGCGCCGCACCTCATTCTTCAACGACCAGGCGTACCACGCCAACGCGGCAATGATGACAATGCCAAGCCCGAGCAAGGCATAAGCGAGCGTCGTGGACATGCAGCCCCCTGTGCGATGGTCAAAGGGGGCATTCTACACATCTACCAGAGAGGCTGAACCATTCATCGCGAGAAAGACCGGTGACTGCCGCCTGCATTGTTGCCACCTGCCGATGACACTCCCGTGACACCGGACCGTTGAACGAAGGTAGTCGGCCCTCACGGACTCAAGGCGATGCTCAGATAGTGATCCAGCAACAAGGCCAGAAAGACGCCGAGCAGATAGCGAATGGAAAACCAGAAGGCCTGCAAGGGCGCCTGTTCGTCGTGTCCACGCCAGACCCTGAGATTCCACTGCATGAAGCGTAGATTGAGCACACAGACGCTGACCAGATAGAGCCAGCCACTCATGCCGATGGTGAACGGCAGCAAGGTGGCGGCCACCGTCAACCAGCCATATAGCCAGACCTGCAGTCTGGCAAAGGCGAGGCCATGGGTCACGGGCAGCATCGGTACCCCTGCCTCGGCGTATTCATCGCGCTTGTAGATCGCCAGCGCCCAGAAGTGCGGCGGCGTCCAGGCAAAGATGATCAACATGAGCAGCAGCGGCTCGGCTCCCACTGTCCCGGTCACACTGGTCCAGCCCAACAGTGGCGGCGCGGCACCGGCGACTCCACCGATGACGATATTCTGCGGCGTGGCCCGTTTCAGAAACACTGTGTAGATCAACGCATAACCGACCAGCGACAACAGCGTAAGCCAAGCGGTCAACGGATTGACGGTCAGCGCCAGCAGCGCCACCCCCGATGTGGACAATGACAGCGCCCAGGCCAGCGCCAGTGGCGTCGACAAGCGACCGGACGCCAGCGGGCGCCGCGAGGTGCGATGCATCCGCGCATCCAGCTTGCGATCCACCACGTGGTTGATCGCCGCCGCCCCGGCGGCGGCCAGTGCAATCCCGATAAGCCCGCACACCATGGCGTTAAGCGCAGCTGGCAATATCGCACCGGGGATCGCCAGCAACATCCCCACCAGGGCGCATACCAGCATCACCATGACCACTCGCCATTTGCACAACGTCAGCAAGTCACGCCATAGCGGATGGGTCGCTGCCCCCATGGCCTGTGCATCACGCATGGAGCCACCCTCCTCTGGTCTGGCGTTGACGTCCCTTCACCGCCTGTCTTGAATGGCGCTGCTTCCACGCTACCAGGGTAAAACTGAAGACCAGCAGTACCGCGCCGGCGGTATGCAGAAGCGCCAGCCCCAGCGGCAGCCACAACAGCACATTGGCAATACCCAGGGCGACCTGCAAAGCTGTCGCTCCTGCCAGCGTCAGCAACCAGGGCCGCATTTCACGGCGGTGCCAGCGACGTATCACCACCAGTGCCAGCGCCAGCGTCAACACCAGCGCTCCCAGCCGATGGGCCAGATGGATCGTCGTGCGTGCTTCGGCGTGCAGGGCCCCGTGCAGATAGTTGGGCCCCACCGTCTGGGTAAGGTGAAAGCCCTCACCCCAGTCGGTGTCGGGAACCCACTGACTATTGCAGGTGGGAAACCCCTGACAGGCGATGCCCGCGTAGTTGCTGGAGGTCCAGCCGCCCAGCGCCAGTTGCAGCACCAGCAGCATGGTGGCCACCCCCATCAGCGCCCCCAGTGGTCGGGCAGCGAGCGCCGCCTCGCCCCTGGCGACGCGACGCAGGCGCAGATGCAGCCAGATGAACAGCGTCATCACCGTGAGACCTCCCAGCAGGTGAAGGGTTACCACCTGGGGCCACAGCTTGAGGGTCACGGTGTAGGCACCGAAGGCCCCCTGCACCATCAAGGCGGCGAACAGAATCAGCATCAGACGCCAGGGAAACCCAGGCTTGCGCCGCCTGGGCCAGGCCAGCACCAGCAGGGCCATCACCATGACCCCGAGACATCCGGCCAGGTAGCGATGGATCATTTCCATCCAGGCCTTGGATGCCTCCAGCGGTGCATCCGGACTATGCAGCAGAGCGCTGCTTGCATCGGGCACGACCAGCGCCCCATAGCACCCCGGCCAGTCGGGACAACCCAGCCCCGCATCCAGCAAGCGGGTGAAGGCACCGGCCATGATGACCAGGGCGGTGAACAGCGCCCCCACCAGACTCAAGAGCCGCAGCGTCGCCAGGCGTCGATCATTCATGGCGCACCTCCTGGCGGCCGTCTTCGCTGGCACCTTGGCTGTCGTGCAGACTGACCAGTTCGGTGGCACCTTGGGTAGCCTCGGCCTCACCGGGATCTTCGCCCAGGGCAGCAAGCGGTGGCTCGGGGTTGCGCTTGAACAGATGCTCGATGTCGTCCATCACCGCCCGGGTCTCCACCCCGGCAGGATAGGCGACCGCCACCCACCCCTGGGGGTCAAGCAGCCATGCCTGCCCCTGACTGGCCCACTCCGGCGACTCGGTCCAGGTCATCAGCGACTCGCCAGGCAAGGCGGCAGCGTCTCCACCCACGCGCAGCCGACTCAGACGATGGGCGTCCTTGCCCAACGCCCGGTGCAGGCGCCACCAGCGATCCGCGTCTTCGGCGCAGCTATCGCCGCAGTCGTAGGCCAGGGTCCAGGCATGCGCCGCGACCTCCCCTCCACGATCGCGACTGGCAATGTCTGTGCGCTCAAGAGCCGGCCACCGGGATAGCGGCGGCACATCGGCATCAAGCGCCCCGTGTGCGGTACGGTTGTCGGGAATGCCGATACGGAACTCGACCATGCCCCAGGCAAGCGCCATGGGCATCACAAAGATCGCGATCAGTGCGACCAGCTTCAGCCGCTGCCACCCCATCGTCGTCATCCTCGCACCTCCACTCCTTGCGTCGACACGTTCGGTCCTGTCGTGTCCGCTGGGCTATCGGGTATCTGTCGTTCTCGCGCTAGCGCTTGTCTGAAAAGTGCCTGCACTCGGTAATACGGCGTTAAAAATCGGATCAAAATGCTCATTTACACCCCGTAAACTGCGCTTTCTCACCGATTTTTGCCTTGTCTAACCTTCGCTCGTCGACTTTTCGGACAGCGCCTAGTGTCGTGCTCTCGCGCTAGCCTCTTGTCCTCGTTGATGTCGCTTGTCTTTCGACCCTTTCCTGTCTTTCGCGGCGTTGTTGTCTTCCGCGGTTTTCTTTCGCGGTTTTCTTTCGCGGTCTTGCCATCTCACGGCCTTAGCGTTCTTGCCTCGCGGTCATGTCGGCGATCGACGTTTCAGGGCGTGAGGTACCCGCCGCCCACAGGTCACGATAGAGTCGTCGACCTCCAAACAGCAGCGCCAGCAGCGCCACCAACGAAAGCCCCCACCACTGCAGTGCATAGGCCAGATGTCGCTCTGGTGGCATGACGTTAGGCGTCCACCAGTCCTCCAGATGCCCGGGACCCTGGCGCTGATGCAGCCAACCGGCAAAGCTGAACTCCTCGTCCCAGGCTCCGAGTTCGATGCGCTGCAGTCGCGTGCCTTCGAGGTTGTCACCGAACCGCGGCGTACGCCGGCCGTCCGCCTGCCAGTCACCGCTCAGCGACACCAGCCCCTTCGGCGTCGCTGCGTAGGGCGCCTGGCGCGACACCCCTGTCTCGAGAAAGCCGCGCTCCACCAGCCACCGCTGTCCCTCGACGTCGACAAAGGGCGTGAGCACCGCCACCCCGAGTCGATTGCCGAGCATCCGATTGTCCAGGTAGAGGGTTTCGTCGGCCTGAAAGACGCCTTCGAGCGACAGGCGGCTGCCGTCCGGCGGCAATGTCCCTGGCATGTTCAAGGTCGGTGCCTCGGCAAGGTTTGCAAGATAGTCGCGCTTGCCGGCGGCGCGCTCCCACTGCCATAGTCCAAGGCCGATACCCAGCGCCATCAGCGCTGCACACAGCAGGCACCAGGCCACCAGCCGACCCGGACCACGCCTTTTCCCCTCACTCGAACGGACTCTCACCATGCTGCTCAAGATCCTGATTCTGATCGTGTTCGTGGCCATGCTGGCCAGTCTCGCGGCCGGGGTCGGCTTCCTGCTCAAGGACGACAGCCACTCACGCCGCCTGCTGGTCTCGCTAAAGATCCGGGTAGCCCTGGCCGCCCTGCTGCTGGCGTTGCTGGCCTATGGCTTCGCCACCGGTACCATCGGCTGAGCGGCCCCCACGCCGCCTGCCTCAGAACACGTAGACAAAGATGAACAGCCCCAGCCAGACCACGTCGACAAAGTGCCAGTACCAGGCCGCCGCCTCGAAACCGAAGTGGTTGTCGCCACTGAAATGGCCCTTGCGGATACGCATCAGGATGCTGGCCAGGATGATGGTGCCGATGATGACGTGAAGGCCATGGAAGCCCGTCAGCATGAAGAAGGTCGAGCCGTAGATGCCCGCCTCCAGAGTCAGGCCCAGGTGATGGTAGGCTTCGTAGTACTCGACCCCCTGGATGATGATGAAGAAGGTGCCCAGCAGCACCGTACCGAACAACCAGTTGTGGGTAGCGCGACGCTCCCCCATCTTCAACGCTTCGTGGGCGACCGTCAGGGTAATGCTCGAGGACACCAGCAGCAGGGTGTTGACCAGCGGCAGCTGCCAAGGGCTCAGGGTCTCGGTCGGCCCCGAGATGGCGCTGTCCGGTGGGTTCTCCAGCGGCCAACTGGCGGTGAAGTCGGGCCACAGCAATGCCGACACGCCCTTGGCACCTTCACCATCGAGCCATGGCAGCGCCAAAGTCCGCACATAGAACAGCGCACCGAAGAAGGCGCCGAAGAACATCACTTCCGAGAAGATGAACCAACCCATGCCCCAGCGGAAGGACCGATCCATCTGGGCGTCATAGAGCCCTGACATGGACTCCTTGATGACATCCCTGAACCACAGCACCATCACCGCCAGGATGCCCACCAGCCCCGCCAGCATGATCGGCGACCCCGCCGCCCCGTGCACCAGCCAGGTGCCCCCGCCGACCATCATCACGCCCATGGCCAGGGAACCGAGGATCGGCCACTTGCTGGTCGCGGGTACGTAGTAGCTGCCACCACTCATGCTTCACCTCCTGGATCTTCGCCAGACGCCGGTCGGCGTCCCTTGTCACTGCCCGGTGCGCCGTCGGCCACCGTCGCCACCGCCACGTCCGGTCCCTGGTCCTGCGGGTAGAGCGTGTACACCAGGGTCACGGTCTTGATCTCTTCGGGGAGATCGCGGGTCAGTTGAAACACCAGTGGCGCCTCGAAGCTCTCCCCCGGCGCCAGCCGTTGATTGTCGAAACAGAAACAGGCCAGCTTGCGCAGATGTAACGACGCCGGAGACGGGGTCACGCTGGGCACCGCCCTTGCCACCAGCGCCTGGTCACCCAGATTGCGAAAGGTGAAATACACCTCCGTGCTCTGCCCTGGGTGAACCCGAACCTGGCGACTGTGGGCCTCCAGCTTCCACGGCAGTCCCGCACTGCCACGAGTCACGAACTGCATCGTCACCGTGCGTTCGGTATCGACCTCTTCGTGCACCAGCGTCTGAGCGCTGGTCGAGGTCTTGCCGTTGAGACCCGTCACCTGGCAGAAGACGTCATACAGCGGGACCAGGGCAAACGCGAAGCCAAACATCCCCGCCAGCACCACCAGAGTCTTCACCACGGTTCGTCGAACCTGGGGACTGCGATCCTCGACGACGTCCGTCATGGCGACACTCCCGACTCAGTGCTCCACCGGCCGATACTGAGGCGGGTGCTCGAAGGTATGCAGAGGCGCCGGGCTCGGCACCGTCCACTCAAGATCCTCGGCGCCATCCCAGGCCTTGGCCGGCGCCTTCTTGCCGCCCCGCACGCACATGATCACGATGACCACGAACAACAGCTGCGAGAAGCCGAACATGAAGGCACCGATACTGGAGAGCATGTTGAAGTCGGCAAACTGCAACGAGTAGTCGGGAATTCTTCGCGGCATGCCGGCAAGCCCGGAAAAATGCATCGGGAAGAAGGTCAGATTGACCCCGATCATCGACAGCCAGAAGTGCCACTGGGACAGCCGCAGGTGCGGGTAGTGGCCGGTCCACTTGGGCAGCCAGTAGTAGACCCCCGCCATGATCGAGAACACCGCGCCGGGCACCAGCACGTAGTGGAAGTGAGCCACCACGAAGTAGGTGTCGTGGTACTGGAAGTCCGCCGGCGAGATCGCCAGCATCAGCCCCGAGAAGCCACCGATGGTAAACAGCACCACAAAGGCGATGGCGAACAGCATCGCCGGCTCGAAGCTGATCGAACCCCGGAACAGGGTGGTGATCCAGTTGAACACCTTCACCCCGGTCGGCACTGCGATCAGCATGGTGCTGTACATGAAGAACAGCTCCGCCACCAACGGTAACCCCACCACAAACATGTGGTGCGCCCACACCAAAAACGACAGGATGGCGATGGAAGCTGTGGCGTAGACCATGGAGGCATAGCCGAACAGCCGCTTGCGGGCGAACGTCGGAATGATCACCGAAACGATGCCGAAGGCCGGCAGGATCATGATGTAGACCTCGGGATGCCCGAAGAACCAGAACAGATGCTGGAACAGCACCGGATCACCACCGCCACCGGCATTGAAGAAGCTGGTGCCGAAGTTGATGTCCATCAGCATCATGGTGACCACCCCGGCCAGCACCGGCATTACCGCGATCAGCAGGAAGGCGGTGATCAACCAGGTCCAGACGAACAGGGTCATGTCCATCAGGCGCATGCCCGGCGCGCGCAGGTTCAGGATGGTGGCGATGATATTGATCGCCCCCAGGATCGAGCTGATACCGGCGATGTGCAGCGACAATATAAAGAAGGTAGTGGACGGCGGCGCGTAGGTGGTGGACAGCGGCGCATAGAAGGTCCAGCCGAAATTCGGTGCCCCACCCGGCATGAATAGCGTACTCAACATCAGGGTAAAGGCGATCGGCAGCAGCCAGAAGCTGAAGTTGTTGAGCCTCGGCAGCGCCATGTCCGGCGCCCCGATCTGCAGCGGCACCATCCAGTTGGCCAGCCCGACGAAGGCCGGCATCACCGCGCCGAACACCATGATCAGGCCATGCATGGTGGTCATCTGGTTGAAGAACTCGGGCTGCACCAGCTGAAGACCGGGCTGGAACAATTCGGCCCGCACCACCAGCGCGAAGACCCCACCGATCAGAAACATGGTCAAGGAGAAGATCAGATAAAGGGTACCGATCTCCTTGTGATTGGTGGTCAGTACCCAGCGCATCAGACCGCCTGGGCGATAGTGATGCTCGTCGTGTCCCGCCGAACTGGCCTCGGAGGCCGACGACTCGAGTCGATGCTTGGGAGGCAGTGACGCCATGGCGAAGATCTCCCCTGTTGGCCGCCTGCCTGACTCTTGGCGGGCGTCGATGGTGCGTTCAACGTGACTCCTGAGAGCCCCCGGTTGCTCGGACTGGTCGTTCGTCGACCATCCCTTGTTCGCTATTCCCTTGCTCGTTCATCTCTTGTGCTTGCATTTCCCGGCACCTGAACGGCTGCTCCAATCGCGATCCCGACAGCCGTTCGTCCGGCTACTCGGACAGCATGTCGGCGATATCGGCCGGCTGGGTCACCTCGCCTGTCTCATTACCCCAGGCGTTGCGTTCGTAGGTGATGACGGCGGCGATCTCCACCGGATTCAGGGTGGTGCGGAAGGCCGGCATGGCGGTACCCGAGACACCATTGACGACGGTATCCAGATGGCGCTCCGGCTCGTCCAGCAATGCCTGGTTGCCCGCCAGCGCCGGGAAGGCAGGCGGCAGGCCACTACCATCGGCCTGGTGACAGGAGGCGCAGATGGAGCCGTAGACCTGCTCGCCACGCTCCATCAGTTCGTCCATGGACCACTCGCGATCCACCCCCTGGGCCTCCTGGGCAGCAGCGGCCTTGCGCTCGGCCAACCAGGTATCGAACTGCTCCTGCTCGACCGCCTCGACCACCACCGGCATGAAACCGTGATCCTTGCCGCAGAGTTCCGCGCACTGGCCGCGATAGATGCCGGGCTCGTTGATGCGCACCCAGTTTTCGTTGACGAAGCCTGGCACCGCGTCCTGCTTGACCGCCAGTTCGGGCACCCACCATGAGTGGATGACGTCGTCGGCGGTCAGCAGCAGGCGTACCTTCTTGCCCACCGGCAGCACCAGTGGTTCATCGACTTCGAGTAGATAGTTTTCCCCCTTCTCGCTCTCGCCGGAGATCTGCTCGCGGGGGGTCGCAAGGTTGGAGGTAAAGTCGACATCTTCACCCAGGTAGCTGTAGTGCCAGCGCCATTGCTGGCCGGTCACCATCACATCCAGGTCGGCGTCGGAGGCGTCGTACATCTTCTTGAGCGTGGCGGTAGCCGGCACTGCCATGCCGACCAGAATGAGCAACGGCAGGGCCGTCCAGATCACCTCGACGGTGGTGTGCTCATGGAACTTGGCGGCCTTTGCGCCCTGGGAGTGACGATAGCGGAACAGCGAGTAGAACATGGCGCCGAAGACCACCACGCCAATGATCACGCAGATCCAGAAGATCGTCATGTGCAGCGAATACACCTCACGACTGACGTCCGTCACCCCGACCGGCATGTTCCAGTCGGACGCCTGGAGGTGCCCTCCGAGTCCTGCGAACAGCGTTCCCGCAGTCATCCACACATGCCGCATGCGCATCGATGCCTCCTGGAGCTCGTTGTTATCTTGTTCGCTCGCCAATGGCTCGAGTATAGAAGAGCCTGGTCACTGCCCCGCCTGTAGCGGGCCGAGCCGTCAACGCAAGACGCCACCCTGCCAACGGGTCACTCAACCCGCCGCCAGGGTGGCGATCACGATCAGAATCACGACAAACAGCACCCCCATGAGGATGCCTACGACGATAAAGCTGGACGCCTTGCCGGTGGTGAAGTCTTCCTGACGCCGGGACTCGCGTTGCACGCCGAAAAACGCGGCGAGTACCGACTTGATGGTCTTCCACATCTTGACCTCCGGCCCAATCCCTTCGCTTGACCATAGTTCAGCCGGAGACAATTTGCGTTGCGCATTAGACGAAGGTCAGAGTCCGAATATCGCCACAATCAGCGGCAGCAAAAAGGCGGTGATCAAGCCCGTCAGACCCATGGCAAGACCAGAGAAGGCGCCGGCCATGGCCCCCAGCTTGGCGAACGCCTGGGCCGTACCAAAGCCGTGGGCGGAGAGTCCCATGGTAAAGCCCTGGATCACCGGGTCCTTGATGCCGAGTAGACGAAAGATGAACGGCCCCAGCGCACAGCCGATGGAGCCGGTAATCAACACAAGCCCCGCCGCCAGCGACGGAATACCGCCTATCTTCTCCGCCACCCCCATGGCGATGGGCGACGTTACCGAGCGCGGCGCCAACGACAGCACGGTTTCTGGTGCCGCCCCGAACAACAGGGCAATACCAAGGGTCGAGGCCACCGCGGTCACGATACCCGCGCCGCAAGCTACCAACAGCGGCAGCAGTAGCTGACGCACCCGCTCGCGATGGTCATACAGCGGGATGGCCAGCGCCACCGTGGCTGGCCCCAGCAAAAAGTGGATGAACTGGGCGCCCTCGAAGTAGGTGGCGTAGTCGATCCCGGTGACCAGCAGGAAGGAAATGATCAAGGCAATACTCAGGGTTACCGCGTGAAGCAGCGGCGTGCCGCCCAGCCACTTGTTGATGCGCACCGCCAAGGCGAAGGCCAACAGCGTGACCAGCAGCGACAACAGCGGATTGCCGGACAGATAGACCCACAGCTCATCGAGTTCGGCCACATCCATCACTGACCTCCCCGGCGAGCGGCCAGCCTTGCCATGACCCAGGCGGTGACCGCCAGGGTCAGGGCCGTGGACAGCACCAGCGTCGCCGCGATGGCGAGCCAGTCATCGGCGATCAGGCGGCCATGCACCATCAACCCGACACCCGCAGGCACGAACAACAGCGTCAGGTAGCGCAGCAAACCTTCCCCTGTCGTACGCAGGCTCTTCGGCACCTTGCCGCGAATCGACAGGCCGATCAGCAGAATCACCATTCCGATCACCGGCCCGGGTATCGGTAACGTCAGCCCCCGCGCGATCAACTCACCAGCGAACTGACACGCCAGCAGTAGACTCATTCCCAGAATCAGCGGCATTCCCTGGTCCTCCTCATGTCCCATTGCCTACCAATAGTGTGTCAGAGCACGGACAAAGTGGGCAGCGCTGACGCCCGGGGCTGGTCAATTTCCAACCAATTGAAATAAAAGCGCAAAAGGGGCTTTTCATTTTAAAACGAACGCGCTAGTATACGCCTCGTCTTCGGGGGACAGGCCAGACGGTCACACAACCCATAGGCCAAGTCGGAGCGTGGCGCAGCTTGGTAGCGCGTTGCAATGGGGTTGCAAAGGTCGCAGGTTCGAATCCTGTCGCTCCGACCACTGAATTCAAGAATGACGGTCACCTTGCTCATCAGAGCGGTGGCCGTTTTTCGTTGTGTTCGCCACCCCCTTCTTGTCGCGTCGAGTTCACACGTGGACACCGCCTGAACTGACCCCACTCCGCTTTTTACACCGTTATCCACTCCTCTTTTTACTCCGCTATCGACAGCACTACCTCCTGCACTATCCACTCGGCCCACTTGCTACTTTCACCCTTCTCGCTTTGTCCTCCTCGTGGCGTCGCTACATCGCGCTGTCTGGAGCCGATACCCCTGCGGGACCCAGGCTGCTACCGCGACCTGCGCTCAGTGCCTCTATACCGCCAGCCGCCGCATCGAACGGTCACCGTAAAGTGCTGGCGATCGGATACTACCAATGCTATATATTAGCCTGCTCTTATTCGACAAATGGTTGAATTCTCTGGCGTTTCATACCCGACATCTGCCGGCCAACGGATACAAGGCAGCAGACGGGGTAGACCTGCTCGTCTCGAGCAGCCGCCAGGGCGAGCAGGAATGGCCGGCAGGAAATCGACGCACAGCAGTGGCTGCGTCTCACGACACCAATCAGGAACTGACATGAACTACCGACTGATGTTTCAGCTTACGGACTCCCTGAACACCAAGTCCCTCGAGCCACTGTTGCTGAAACCCACGCCACTGGAAATGCCGGAGCACCAGATCGACTCCTTGCAGGAAGTTCCAGCTACCGATGATCTAATCGAGCTTCCCTTCACGGCGGAGGAAGGCGAAAAAACCAGCCTGGTCTTTGTGCAGGGCAGGGTTGTCTCCACCAAGAAGACCTTCACCATCTCTGATGGTGGTGAAAGCGCCAGGTGCCTGGTGACCTGCTTCATCGAACCCAATCGCGTGGTGCAACAGGGCACAGGCGAGCTGATTCTCGAACCCACCATCAACAACATCGAAGAGATGCTCTGATCTGCGATGCAGCAGGCCGTCGGCAGCGCCTGCAGGATTGCACGTGCGCCGACGGCCTTTCTTCGAAGCCCTGAAGGCGCGCAGCCAGGCGAGTCACCATCTCGTTGCAGTCCCTGCGAAGAGCACCGGCACAACGTCGCCGACATCACCGGCAGGAAGATGTCGTCAGCAGGGCTCCGGCTGTTCCTGCAACACCAACCACGACCACCAGAGGACGCTTATGCGCAACAAGACCACCGCGGTCGTCCAGTGGATACGGCGTGAGGCTGGGCCGCTGCTGGTTGCCAGCATCTTCCCGCTGCTGCTGATCGTCTACTTTTTCAAGGAAGGTTTCTCGATCAAGGTGCTGGCGCTGTTTCTCGCCCTTCCGCTGGTGGTCTATCTGTCGCTGAGTGTCGCTATCTGGCTGTGGTTCGTGGTCAGAAACCGAGACTCTCGATAAGGACTCCGGGGCGCGTGGATCACGGTGCCCAAGGTGCTTCGCGCACACGACGGCCCTCTCTGTTGCAGACTATCCTTAACCAAGTGGTTAGCTAACAGGAAGCTCATCGTGGCTGCTCAAATGTCTGCAAAAATTTGTCTCAAGACCAACATGCACGAGGCCAAGCCCATCTATCCCAGCTGACCGCTGCCGCTCAGCGCGGGCAGGAGGTACTGATCTGCAAGAACGGGAAGCCGGTTGCACGCATTGAATCCTTGAAAGATCGAGGATTTGGCCTGAATGAGCTCTATGGTCTGACCAAGGGTCGTATCGAGGCGGAGGCTGGCTGGGATGCTCCGCCGAAAGAGGACGTCATCGAAGCGTTGTTTGATGGAAATCATCCATGAAGCGCTACCTGCTCACTATCGATCTTTGGCGCTGGCCGACTGAATGGTTGCCCGCCGATGGCCTGATAAAGCGCTACGAGCCGGCTCGCCGCTATATCGCCCCGGTCGATGAGCTGTTGCCATCTCGGTAGTGCTCGGCAAGACACCGCCTGGCCGAGGCCGACACTTGCTCACCCCCATCGAACCGCCTCTTCATCACAGACGAAGCCTGCCTTGCGATGTTGGTCTATAGATGATGCCCGTCTACGACCAGACACGGTGGTCATCCGGTGATGGTGATCCCCGCCGCCGCATCCATTAGGCTATGCCGAGACGTCCCGACGATGCCGAAGCCTGTGCTGTTCAAGCAAGCGCCGTCACCGCCTCGGGCTGCCACGCCTTCACGCAGTACAGAGAACTCGCCATGACCGATACCACCGCCGCCTCGGGCTTGATCGTCCTGCAGGGCAACCGTATGGAGGATCTGCGTGATCTGACCCTGAAGTGGCTGGGGCGACGCCCGCTGCATCCGCTGGCGCGCACCCTTTTTCTGGTGCAAAGCAACGGTATCGCCCAGTGGCTCAAGACCTCCATCGCCGAGCGCCAGGGCGAACCGGGCTACGGCGTCTGCCTCGGCACCGACGTTGCCCTGCCCGCGCGCTTTCAGTGGCAGGCCTACCGCGCGGTGATCGAGGCGGTGGAAGGCTCGGGGCAGGTGCCGACCACCTCCCCCTGGGACAAGAGCCGCCTGCGCTGGCACCTGATGAAGCTGCTGCCCGAAGCCCTGGACGACCCGCTGTTCGAGCCGCTGGCGCGCTACCTGCGCGAGGACGATGAGCAGCGCAAGCGTTACCAGCTGGCCGAGCGCCTGGCTGACCTGTTCGATCAGTACCAGGTCTATCGCGCCGACTGGCTCACCGCCTGGGAGGCCGGCAACGATGTGCTCACCCTGCCCGGTAACCGTGTCACAGAGGTCCCCGATGACCAGCGCTGGCAGCCGGCACTGTGGCGCAGGATCAGCGACGCCCTGCCTGCCGACCAGCGCCACAGTCACCGCGGCGCCGTGCACCAGCGTTTCAAGCGGGCCGCCGAGCAGCTGACCCACGAGGTCGAACGGGGCGAGACCGCCTGCCCCCCGGAAATACCGCCGCGTATCGTGGTGTTCGGCATTTCGTCGCTGCCCCAGCAGACCCTGGAGGTGCTGGCCGCCCTGTCCAGCATCAGCGAGGTGGTGCTGTGTCTGCTCAACCCCTGCCAGTTCTACTGGGGCGAGATCATCGAGACCCAGGAGGTCCTGCGCCGCCACGTGCGCCAGCGCCGTCGCCAGGGCATGCCGGCGGAGCTTCACCACTCGCTCGAACAGCTGCATCTACACGCCCATCCGCTGCTGGCGGCATGGGGCAAGCAGGGCCGCGACTACCTGCAGCTACTCAGCGAACATGACCACACCGACGTGGAGGCGTTGAGCGCCCTGCTCGACGACTCGGTGGATCTGTTCCTGGCGCCGGCCACCGACACCCTGCTGGGCCAGCTGCAGGACGACATCCTCAACCTGCGCCCGCTGGCGGAAACCCAGGCCGAGTGGCCAGCGCTTGATCCCGAGCAGGACCACTCGATCCGTTTTCACATCTGCCACAGCCCTCAGCGTGAACTGGAGGTTCTGCACGACCAGCTGCTCGAGGCCTTCGCCGAGGATGCGACGCTCGAACCCAGGGACGTGATGGTGATGGTGCCGGACATCAACGACTACGCGCCCTATATCGACGCGGTATTCGGCCAGTTCGCCCCGGGCGAGAAGCGCCACCTGCCCTACCACGTGGCCGACCAGCAGGAACGCCATCGCGAACCCATGCTGGTGGCACTGGAGACCCTGCTGTCGCTGCCGCGTCTGCGTTTTCGCGCCAGCGAGATCCTCGACCTGCTGGACATCCCGGCCATCCGCACGCGCTTTGGCTTTGGCGAGGGGGACCTATCCACCCTGCAGCGCTGGATTCGCGAGGCCAACGTACGCTGGGGCCTCGATGCCTCCCAGCGAGCCGAACTCGGCCTGCCGGAACACGACGAGCTGCACACCTGGCGCTTCGGCCTCGAGCGCATGCTGATGGGCTACGCCGTGGGCGAGGCCAGCGACGACGGCGAGGACTGGGGCGACATCGTGCCCTACGACGAAGTCGCCGGCCTCGACGCCACCCTCGTGGGACCGCTGTACCGGTTGATCATGACCCTCGACGAGGTTCGTCAGAGCCTGCTCGAACCCAAGACCGCCAGCCAATGGGACCAGGTTCTGGGAACCATGCTGGAGCACACCCTGGCCCCCGGCACCAGTGCCGAGGAGGCATTGCTCGGGCGCATCCAGGCGGCGCTCGAGACCTGGCACGACGAGGTCGATTCGGCCGAGGTCGGCATCCGCCTGCCGCTGGCGGTGGTGCGCGAAAGCTGGCTTTCGCGCATCGACCAGCCCCAGCTGTCCCAGAGCTTCATGATGGGCCGCATCACCTTCGCCACCCTGATGCCAATGCGCGCGATCCCCTTCCGCCACGTCGTGCTGCTGGGCATGAGCGACGGCGCCTACCCGCGCCGCGCCGAGGCCATGGACTTCGACCTGATGGCCATGCGCGGGCACTATCGCGCCGGCGACCGCTCCCGGCGTGACGACGACCGCTACCTGTTCCTCGAGGCGCTGCTGTCGGCGCGGGACCGACTGACCATCAGCTGGTGCGGACGCAGCCCCCAGGACAACGGCGAGAAGCCGCCCAGCGTGCTGGTCGGCCAGCTTCGCGACCACCTCGGCAAGGGCTGGCGCCTTCCCGACCAACCGCCCCACGATGAGCGCTCGCTGGCCGAAGAACAGCAGATGACCGAGGCCCTGCTCACCGCCCTGACCACCGAGCACCCGCTGCAGCCCTTCGGCGCCGGCTACTTCCTGGCCGACTCGCCGCTTTATACCTACGCAGACGAGTGGCAGACCCTGCACCAGCGTGATTCTCGTCACCCGGACCCCATGGCGGCCACCTCAGCCGATGAGGCGTTACCACCCTGGCGCCCCGAGGGCGCCATCGGCCTGTCGCAGCTTTCAGGCCTGCTGCGCGATCCCGTCAGCGCCCTGTTCCAGCAGCGCCTGTCCACCAGCATGCGCGACGAACAGACGCTGAGCGACGACGACGAACCCTTCGCCTTCGCCGGCCTTGCCAGATGGCAGCAGCGCGAGGCCCTGGTGCAGCCGCTTGGCCAGCGTCTGGCCCACGACCGCGCCTGCGACCCGGCCCTGTTGATCGAACGCCAGGTCCAGCGCCAGCAACGCGCCGGCCACTACCCGCCGCCACCGGTGGGCCCGGTGATCCGCCGCCAGTTGCTTGAGCGAATCCCCGACGCTCTCGACCATTACCGCGAACTGCTCGAGCGCTACCCGCGCTCGCTGGAGCGGGCGCCGCAGCTTCGCCACGACAGTCGCCTCCCCTTGTCCGACTCGAATGAGACCCTGGTACTGGAAGACGCCCTGTCCCACCTGCACGCGACCGACTCTGCCCCCTCCTCCGGGACCAGCGACGAGGGCGACGCGGACGCAAGTGAGGTCGCCCGCATCGTGCTGTTGACCAGCCAGATCCACCAGGGCGAGCATTTTCACTGGAGCCAGATCCTGCGTCACTGGCCGGCGCACCTGGCGCTGCAGTGCCTCTACCCGAATTCTCCGAGCCATCTGGTATCGCCCAGCGGCGTGCTGGAGATCCCCGGCATGCCCCGCGAACAGGCCGCAAGACGCCTGGATGCGTTGATGCGGCGTTGGCTTGCCGCCATGCAGGGCGCCACGCCTTGCCACCCCGACATCGCCTTTGCTCTGCTCGAGGAATACCCCGTGGCAGAGGATGCAGCCTGGCCACCGGCAGACGCCCAGACGTCAGCCACACTACGCAAGGCCTGGGAGCAGGCCTGGGAAAAACTGCCGGAGCGAAGCCCGCTGCTGCTGCGCGAATTTCCAAGCCTGGATGAGTTGATCGGCGCCGAGGGCTTTGCCGAGGCCTGCCGTGAGCTCTACGCCGACCTGCATGGCTGGATCAGCAGCGCTCGCAAGGGCTCTCACAAGGGTTCAGACAAGGGCTCTGACAAAGCATCGGGCAAGAGTAACGCCACCACCGGGAAGGAATCCGCATGAGCCTACCGTCCGACCTTTTTTCCACCGACGACCAACCGCCTTCCCCGGACAACGCCGGCCAGACACCGCTGCCACTGGCGCTGCCGCTGCAGGGCAGCCAGTTGATCGAGGCCAGCGCCGGCACCGGCAAGACCTTCACCATCGCGCTGCTCTACGTGCGTCTGGTGCTGGGCCACGGCCAGCCGGACAACCCGGCCAGCAGACGCGACAATGGCTTCAGTCAGCCGCTGGTGCCGCCGGATATCCTGGTGGTGACCTTTACCGAGGCCGCAAGCCAGGAGCTGCGCGATCGTATCCGGGCGCGCCTGGTCCAGGCCGCCGAGGCCTTTCGCGCCGGCGACAGGGACGACGGCTCGACCACGGCCCCGGACGACGGCCTCGCCGAACGCGACCCGCTGCTGGCCGCGCTGCGCGACGACTTCGAGCGCGACGCCTGGCCCGCCTGCGCCCGGCGACTGATGCTTGCCGCCGAATGGATGGACGACGCCGCCATCTCGACCATCCACAGCTGGTGTCAGCGGATGCTCAAGGAGCACGCCTTCGACAGCGGCAAGCTGTTTCGCCAGGAGGTGGTCAAGGATCTCGGCGAGATGACCCAGGAGGCGGTTACCGACTACTGGCGCACCCGCGTCTACCCCCTCGACGAGCCCCTGGCCGCGTCCATGGTCGAGCTGTTCGGCTCGCCCCAGGGGCTGAACAAGGCGCTGCGCAACCTGCTGAGCCGCGAGGATGCCAGCCTGGTCTTCTGTGGCGAGCCATTGGCCGCTGGTGATTTCGGTGCCCATCTCGCCCAGTTCAGCGACGCCCGTGGGAGCGCCGACAAGCTGGAAGACGCCGCCCGCCGCGCCTATCTGGACGAGAAGGAGGCAGTGCATGACTGCCTGCACGCGCTGCGCCCGGCGATGCACGGCGGCAGCTTTCGCGGCAAGGATGACGACGACACCTTCGACGGCTGGCTGGAACAGCTCGACAACTGGGCAATCGGCAAGCTGTCCCTTGCCGAGGCGAGCTTCGTGCAGAAGCTCGCGCGCTCCAAGCTGCGGGTAAAAAAGGGCACCGAGGTGCCCGAGCTTGGCCTGTTCGAGGCCCTGGAGGCGTGTCGCGATAACGACGAGCAGGTCGAGACCCTACAGCGCGAGCTCTACCCGCAGGTGCTGGCGGATGCGCGCGACTGGGTCAGCCGGCGGCTGTCCGAGCAGCTCGAGGCCAACGCCCAGATGGGCTTCAATGACATGATCACCGGACTGGCCGGCGCCCTGGACGGCGACGGCGGCGAGACCCTGGCACGGCGCATTCGCCAGCAGTTCCCGGTGGCCATGATCGACGAGTTCCAGGACACCGATCCGGCCCAGTACCGCATCTTCGAGCGGGTCTATCGTATCGGCGATGCGCCCACCGCTGAGCCAGACGCCCAGCACGACCTGGATGGGCCACGCGCTCCTGACCATGACGCCACGGCGCTGATCCTGATCGGCGACCCCAAGCAGGCGATCTACGGCTTTCGCGGCGGCGACATCTACACCTACCTGGGCGCCCGTCACGCCACCCGCGGGCATCACCACAGCCTCGACACCAACTTCCGCTCGAGCCAGGCCGCCGTGGCGGCAGTCAATCGGCTGTTCGCGTTTGCCGAACGTAGCCACCCCCGCGCGGCCTTCCGCTTCGCCGCCGACGACCACAATCCATTGCCCTTTCAATCCGTCGGCGCCAACGGTCGCAAGGAAACCCTGTGCCTGGATGGCAAGCCCGCCGCTGCGCTTACCGGCTGGCTGATCGCCGACGGCAACAAGGACAACGGCTGTCTTAACAAGGAAGGCTACCTGCGCGAGGCCTCCCGCCACTGCGCCGACCGCATTGCCGACTGGCTCAATCAGGCCAGTCCTGGCGACGGCTCTCCAAGCGCCGGTTTCGCCACCTCAACGAACGCCGGTGACGGCAAGCTCACACCGCTGAAGGCCGGCGATATCGCCATCCTGGTGCGTGATCGCAGCGAGGCCAGCGCCATACGCAACGCCTTGAGCGAGCGCGGCCTGGCCAGCGTCTACCTGTCGGATCGTGACAGCGTCTTCGCCACCGCCGAGGCCCGCGACCTGCATCACTGGCTCAAGGCCATGGCCAACCCGGAGTCGGTGTCGACCCTGCGCACGGCCCTGGCCACCGCCACCCTGGGCCTGGGACTGGCGGAGCTCGACCGGCTGCAACGCGACGAGACCGCCTGGGAGCGGGTACAGGAGCGCTTTCTTGGCTACCGCCTGCGCTGGCAGCGTCGGGGCGTATTACCGGCGCTGCGCCAGCTGCTGCACGACTACCGGATCCCCGAGCGCCTGCTCGGCGCCCACCAGGGCCAGCGTCGCCTGACCAACCTGCTGCATCTGGCCGAATGGGCCCAGCAGGCCAGCGACACCCTGGACGGCGACCACGCCCTGATTCGCGTGCTCGCCGAACACCTGGACGACCCCGGCCACGACGAGCAGATCCTGCGCCTGGAAAGCGACGCCGACCTGATCCAGGTGGTGACCATCTTCAAGTCCAAGGGGCTCGAGTATCCGCTGGTGTGCCTGCCGTTCCTGTGCACCTACAAGGAGATCAGCGGCCAGTCCGGCACGCCTCTGTACCACGTCGACGACCAGCCGCTGCTCGAACTGGCGGCCAAGAAGGAGATGGCCAAGGAGGGCTTTGAGCTTGCCGACGACGAACGGCTATCCGAGGAGGTACGGCTTCTGTACGTCGCCTTGACCCGAGCGCGCCACGCCACCTTCGTTGGCCTTGCGCCCCTCAAGCTCGGCAACGCCAGGAGCGCCACCCTGCACAAGTCAGCGCTGGGCTACCTGCTGGCCGGCGGTGAGGCGATCCCTGACCTGACAAACCTGCGCGAGCGCTGGGAGACCATGAGCGGGGGCTTCGACGCCATCGCCCTGGACGCCATCGACGCCAGCAGTGATACCCCCCAGATCCAGTACCACCCGGTCACCACCGAGCTCGCCACCAAGGGCGCGCGCACGCCCAGCCACCGCCCCTTTGCCCCCTGGTGGATCGCGAGTTACTCCTCGCTGGCCCAGAAGGGAGCCACCGCCCCCGAGACCCCCGAGGCCGAAGTGCTCGAGGAAGAGCACCTGGACGCCCGCCTGGTGCCCGCGGTGCGGGAAGCCGGCGCCCCCGAGCACGGCACCCTGCACGCCTTCCCGCGGGGCCCTGGCCCTGGCACCTTCCTGCACGGCGTGCTGGAAGCGCTGGCCGAGCACGGCTTTAGCAGCGCGCTTGACGATGCAGGCCTGCTTGCCCGCCTGGCCCAACGCTGCCGCCGCCGCGGCTGGGAAGAACACACCCAGGCGCTGACCGATGGCATCCGTCGCTGGCTGACCACGCCGCTGACCACGACCACACAAGAGCGCCCCGACGGCGAGGATGCCGACCATGGGCCGCTGCTGGCGAGCCTTGAGCGCTACCGCGCCGAGCCCGACTTCTGGTTCGCCACCCATGACGCCATCACCCCGGCCATGGACAAGCTCACCCGCCAGCATCTGTTTCCCGGAGAGCCCAGGCCCCAACTGGGCTATCAGCGCCTCAACGGCCTGCTCAAGGGCTTTATCGACCTCCTGGCCGAGCATCAGGGGCGCTTCTATATCATCGACTGGAAATCCAACTGGCTGGGTCCGGACGATGACGCCTACCACCAGGACGCCATGCGCGCCGCCATGCTCGACAAGCGCTACGACATGCAGCTTGCGCTCTACCTGGTGGCACTGCATCGCCACCTGCGCCAGAGCCTGCCGGACTATGACTATGACCGCCACGTAGGAGGGGCCATGCTGGTCTTTCTGCGCGGTATTACCGCGCCCTCGCGCGGCGTCGCCGCGATCAAGCCGCCCCGAGCCTTTATCGAGGCACTCGACGATATCCTGGCAGGACAGGCGGGCCACGCCGCAACCGCAACCGCGACAACAACCCACGAAAGCGCCACCGGCCATGACAATGACACCAGCGGGGAGGCAATGGCATGAGTGAGGCTAACCCTGAGGTACACCGCGAGGGGAACGGCGAGACACCGGGCGATGCCGCCTCGACCGCCCTGCCGTCCTCGCCCTTTGCCACCCCGGAGCAGGCGCTGGCCGACCCCGAGGCGCTGCTGTCGCTGCTGTTTGCCTGGGCCGAGCACGGCTGGATCCGTGATCTGGACGCGGCGCTGCCCCACCGCCTGGCGAGGCTCGCCCCGGATGGCGACGCCAGCTGCCTGCTGGCGGCCATGCTGGTCAGCCACCAGGCCGGCCAGGGCCATCTGCTGCTGGATCTGAATCAGGCCCGCCGCCAGCCCGAGACACTGATCGCCGTCGCTCGGGACGTGGCGCGTGACGACACCGCCCCGCCCCCGCCGGAGGCCCTGCTCGGCCGTCTCG
This sequence comes from Halomonas sp. H10-59, assembly GCF_040070555.1. NCBI lineage: Bacteria > Pseudomonadati > Pseudomonadota > Gammaproteobacteria > Oceanospirillales > Halomonadaceae > Halomonas > Halomonas sp. H10-59. The sequence continues at coordinate 2,151,039 of NZ_CP098828.1, read as the reverse complement.
GCGACGACTGGGTAAACCGGCTTCAGCGCTGGTCGGCGGTGGCGCAAGGCCCAGGCGCCAGCCCCCTGGTTCTCGAGGCAGAGCGCCTCTATCTACGCCGCTACTGGCGCAACGAACAGCGGGTCGCCAGCGCCATCGCCGCGCGGCTGTCGACGCCCGGCACTCCAACTCAGGACACTCCAACCGAGGATCATCCGACCGCCGACGGTGACGCCGCCCGCCTGCGTCCGGTGCTGGATACGCTGTTTCCCCCGTCCGATCCGCGTGCCGACCAGGCCGCCTCCCAGAAGCTCGCCTGTGCGCTGGGCGCACGCGCCCCCTTCGCGGTGATCACCGGCGGCCCCGGCACCGGCAAGACCACCACCGTCATCCGTCTGCTGGCGCTGTTGCAGACCCAGGCCATCGCTGAGCGCGGCGCCCCCCTGGCGATACGCCTGGCCGCCCCCACCGGCAAGGCGGCGGCGCGACTCAGCGAATCCATTCGCGACCAGATCGCCGCCCTCGACGAACTGCCGCTGCCGGACGCCGCCCAGGTACGCGCCTCGATTCCCCACGAGGTCTCGACCCTGCACCGGCTGCTCGGCGCCCGACCCGATACCCGTCACTTCCATCATCATCGCCTCAACCCTCTGCCGCTGGACATGGTGGCGGTGGACGAGGCGTCGATGGTTGACATCGACATGATGGCGGCGCTGCTCGACGCCCTGCCGCCCCATGCACGCCTGGTGCTGCTCGGCGACAAGGATCAGCTCGCCTCGGTGGAAGCCGGCGCGGTCCTCGGCAACCTGTGCGCCCGGGCCGAACAGGGCCACTATCGCAACGACGTCAGCGACTGGCTCGAAGCGGCTACCGGGCTGTCGTTGCCCGAGGCCCTGCACGACGGCGACGGCCGGGCGCTAGATCAATCCGTCGCCATGCTGCGCCACTCCTTTCGCTTCGATGACGCCAGCGGTATCGGCCAGCTCGCCCGCGCCATCAACGCAGGCGACAGCCGGCGGGCGCTCGCGGTGCTGGACGACACCGCCTTTCCCCAGGCCCAGCGCCAGGCCCTGCCCCGCGCCAACGAACGGCGCCTGATGACCCTGGCGCTGGATGGCCGAGGCCAGGACGCGGCCTGGGGCTATCGCTTCTATCTGGGCGCCATCACCCCGCGTCCCGGCACCCCGGAAGCTGGCGCACTCGAGCAAAGCGGCCTGCTGCGGCCACGCCCGTCGCTGTCATCCGAGCGAGCCGAGTGGGACCGCTGGGCCTCTGCCATCCTCGAGGCCCACGCCCAGTTCCAGTTGCTGACGCCGCTGCGCGCCGGCCACTACGGGGTCGAATCGCTCAATCAGCGCATCGAGCAGGCGCTGGCGCGGGCCGGACTGATCGACAAGCCGGATCACAGCACCCACTGGTACGAAGGCCGCCCGGTGCTGGTCACCGGCAACGACTACGCGCTCAAGCTGATGAACGGAGATATCGGCATTGCCCTCAAGGTGCCGGTGGAGTTCGCCAACCCCGAGGCCGGTACCACCCTGCGCGTGGCCTTTCCTGCCGGTGACGGCCAGGGCGGCATCCGCTGGGTGCTGCCCAGCCGGCTGCAGCGGGTCGAGACGGTATTCGCGATGACGGTGCACAAGTCCCAGGGCTCGGAGTTCGTCCATACCGCCCTGGTGATGCCGGACACCCTGTCGCCGATCCTGACCCGCGAACTGGTCTACACCGCCGTCACCCGCGCCAAGAAGACCTTCACTCTGCTCAGCGCAAGCGACGTGGTGCTGGCCAAGGCCATCGAACGACGGATTGCGCGTCAGAGTCGGCTGTTTCAGTCGCCCGAAACATAGGCCCTGCAAAATCGCCCGGCATATTGTTCCGGTTCAGTAGCCCGGCGCATTTATCCGGTTCAGCAGCCCGGAGATGCTGCCCATCGACAGAAAGCCGCATCCTCACAGCGCCAACGACGCTTTGGCACAAGGCGAAGTGGGGATGCGACCAACGCCAGGACGCTCTAGGCTGGTGGAGAATGGAGTGTCACACGCATCCAAGGAGGACTCATGCCCGCCACCCGCACGACCTCGCCCGCCCTGGAGCGGGCTCATCTGGTGTGGGACCTGTTCATCATCGCGCTGGTGATCGCCAACCTGGCGCTGTTGCTGTTCGACAGCCTGTTTCTGCTGCCACCGCTCAACGCCGCCTTCGAGGCGGCGGCCCCCGGCCTTCACGGCGCCTACGACCGGCATATCCATGCCAACTTCTTCAGCATCGACCTGGCCTTCGTCGCCGTCTTCCTGTTCGACGTACTGCTTGGCTGGGCCGTCGCCATCTACCAACGGCGCTACCACCGCTGGTTCTTCTACCCCTTCGTGCACTGGTACGACGTGCTGGGGTGTATTCCCCTCGCCGGCTTCCGCCTGCTGCGTATCCTGCGTGTGATCTCGCTGCTGCACCGCCTGCACCGCCTGGGACTGATCGACGTGCGTCGCTGGTATCTCTACTCGGTTGTCGCCAAGTACGCCGATATCCTGATGGAGGAACTCACCGATCGTATCGCCATCCGCCTGCTCGACAACGTCCAGGAGGAACTCACCAGCGGCGACGGCCTGGCCTCACCGGCCATCGAGAAGATCGTCACGCCGCGCAAGGAAGCCCTGGTGCGGGAAGTCAGCCAACGCCTCGAGACCATGGTCGGCGACATCGCCCACCACAACCGTTTCGCGACGCTGGCCTACGTGCGCGGCCTGGTCGCCCGCACCCTGGCCGAAACGCCGGAGCTTCAGCGACTCAAGCGCCTGCCCATGGGCTCCCAGCTCACCCAGGGCCTGGAGTCATCGATGTCCGACCTCGCCTGCCACCTGGTCGATGAAGCCCTGAACGGTCTCAAGTCCAGGGAGTTCTCCTCGCTGGTCGAACATATGGCCGACAGCGGCTTCGACGCCTGGCTGCGTACCGACCCCGAGACCGAACAGATCACCGAACAGGTGCTGGTCGACATGCTGGAGTTGCTCAAGGAACGTATCGCGGTCAAGCGCTGGCACGACAAGTACGCGTGAAGGGAGCGGGCCACAGGGTGAGCCCTGTGGCCCACTGGGCATTCAGGTCTCGCATATTCTTTGCGATGGATCTGCGGTCGCTAAGCTAGATGGCACAACCACGGCTAATGCTGTGGAATGCGATGGTGGCACAATCGATGACTGCACGGAGGGAGACGCCTGCGAACGAGGAGAGACACGTGGCCATTACTGAAGATGACGTCCGGCAGACAGAGGCCCGCATGGCCTGTAAACGCGATCACGCCCACGTCGTTTCCGCGCGATACGACGGTCGCAACCATCGCGTCATCATGCACCTGAACTCAGGGCTTGAGCTTGCGATCCCGTCGCACCTCGTGGAAGGTCTCACCGACGCTACGCCAGTAGCCCTGGCCGACATAGAGGTTTCTCCCACCGGGCTTGGCCTTCATTGGCCCCAACTCGATGCTGACCTCTACGTCCCCGCCCTCCTGCAAGGCCAATTTGGCTCCCCCTCCTAAGCTAAAGGATCGCACGCCGACAGGGCTCTGCCTGTGGCCCAGGTCGTAGCCAAGCCAACTTTGCCCCCGCCCTCCTGTGCTGGCGCAGCCATGCACCTCCTGATACTGTATATCCAAACAGTATGTGCGATTCAGGAGGCCCCCATGCGCGACGACCATCCCCTTGTTTGGCGAACCCTTTCGTGTAGCGCCTATGGCAACGACGGGAGCCTGTGCCATGAGTCTTGAGGTGGAGGTGCTGGGGAAGGTCGACCCCCACGCGCCCGCAACCGCCTTGCCGCTGGCGGCGACCGAGGTTCGCGCGGGCTTTCCGTCACCGGCCGATGACTACCTGGAGGGACAGCTCGATCTGGTGGCGCATCTGGTGCCCCACCCCAGCGCCACCTTCTACCTGCGCGCCAAGGGCGAGTCGATGAAGGGCCTCGGCATCTTCGACGGGGATCTGCTGATCGTGGATCGCTCGCTGGAGCCGCGCAGCGGCTCGGTGCTGATCGCCAGCGTCGACGGTGAGCTGACCTGCAAGCAGCTTGGCTATATCGGAAATCGCCCCTACCTGCTGGCGGCCAACGAGGCCTTCGCGCCGATCCCACTCATCGGTCGCGACTGCGACCTGTGGGGCGTGGTCACCCACAATATCCACGCCCTGGCAGCGGGAGTCGCGCGGTGATCGCGCTGGTCGACTGCAACAACTTCTACGTCAGCTGTGAGCGGGTCTTCGATCCTTCACTGCGCGGCAAGCCGGTGGGGGTGCTGTCCAACAACGACGGCTGCGTCATCGCCCGTAGCCAGGAGATCAAGGACCTCGGCGTTGCCATGGGCATGCCTGCCTTCAAGATCGAGGGCGCGCTGCGCAGGCAGTGCATCCTGCTGTCGAGCAACTATGCGCTCTACGGCGACATGTCACGTCGGGTGGTCGATACGCTGCGGGAGTTTGCTCCCGCCGTCGAGGTATACAGCATCGACGAGTGCTTTCTCGACCTGGCGGGCATGGCGCCCGCCGGGCTGGACGCCCACTGCCGGCGCTTGCGACATACGGTGATGCGCCACACCGGCATTCCCGTCGGCGTCGGCGTGGCGACCAGCCGAACCCTGGCAAAGATCGCCAACCACCAGGCCAAGAAGGATCCCCGCGCAGACGGCGTCCACGTACTCGAGGCCGATTCGGCGGCAACCCGGGCGCTGCTGCAACGCCTGCCGGTCACCGAGGTCTGGGGCGTTGCCGGGCGCACCGCCGCCCGGCTTGGGCAGCTCGGCATCGAGTCCGCCTGGCAGCTACGTGAAGCCGACCCCAAGCATATTCGCCGCCATTTCAGCGTGGTGCTGGAACGCACGGTACGCGAGCTTCGCGGCGAATCCTGCATCCGCCTCGACGACGTCGGCGCCCCGCGCGAACGGATCATGACCAGCCGCTCCTTTGGTCGGCCCACCGACGATATCGCGCAGTTGCGCCAGGCAGTGCGCGCCCACGCCGGCCGCGGTGCTGAAAAGCTGCGTGGTCAGGGCAGCGTGGCGCGGGCGCTGCTGGTGTTTCTGAAGACCAACAAGCATCGTCAGGATCTGCCCCAGCACCATCCTTCGCTGGTGGTTCCGCTGGAGCGTCCCAGCGACGACAGCCTCGAGATCGTGGCAACCGCGACCCGGGCGCTTGCGCGTATCTATCGCCCAGGACACCAGTACATGAAGGCCGGCGTGATGCTGCTCGACCTCGCCGACAAGACAAGCCTGCAGCAGGATCTGTTTGCCGTCGACGACGCCAGACAAGCGCGCAATCAACGCCTGATGGACACCCTGGACGCGATCAACCGGAAGCACGGTCGCGGCGCCTTGAGCCTTGGCAAGACCAGCGTGGACGCGGCCTGGCAGCTCAAGTGCGAACACCGCACCTCAGGCTACACCACCCGCTGGGATGAACTGCCGATCGCCAGGCTATAGCCACACACGATAGCGTCACGCCATGCCCCCATCCCTGCCGGGCAACCCCGCCAACACGACGCTGCCCCTGGCCCCGTTATCACGGGGGCAGGGGCAGCGGTGACGATCAGCCATTACTGCCTGGTGAAAGGATGACTACTCCGAGGTGACACTCTTGCCTTGTCTGGTCAGCTCGCGACGCCGCTTGCTCAACCGTGTGGCGGTGATGTCTTCCAGCTCCTCCAGCGTCTTGCCCTTGGTTTCCGGCACGTAGCGCAGGACCACCAGCAGGCTGATCAGCGTCAGCACCGCATACAGCCAGAAGCTGAAGCCACCCCCCGTCAGCTCATTGAGGAAGGCATTCTCGCGCAGCATGGGGAAGGTCTGGGTGACCATGAAGCCCATGAACCACTGCGCTGCCACCGCCAACGACATGGCCCGCGCGCGGATGGCGTTGGGGAAGATCTCCGAGATCAGCGTCCAGCACACGCAGCCCCAGGAGATGGCGAAGGAGACTACATAGACGATCAGCGCGATAAGTGCGCCCGGCCCGGCCTCGCCTCCGGCGATCACAACGCCGAGGAAGGTCATGGCCACCATGCTGCCGAGGCTACCCGCCACCAGCAGTGGACGACGGCCGACCTTGTCGATCAACAGCATGCCCAACAGGTTGCCGCCGACAAAGGTGACCCCCATGATCGACGTCTGCAGCAGCGCATCCTCGTTGCTGGCGGTCACCGACGACAGCACGTCAGGCGCGTAGTACATCACCACGTTGATGCCCGTCAGCTGCTGAGCGGCGGCGATGAAGACACCGATCATCACCAGACCGAAGGTGCCCTTGGCGCGCAGCGACACCTTGCGTTTCGTCTGGCCACGCTCGAACGACTTCTGGATATCACCGAGGGTCTGCTCGATGGCCTCGGGACGATAGAAGCGTCCCAGCACCCGTCGCGCCTCGTCGATCCGCCCTTTCAGCACCAGCCAGCGTGGTGACTCGGGCACGAAGGGAACCAGCACCGCGAAAAGAATCGAAATCACCGCTTCCGAACCCAGCATCCAGCGCCAGCCGAAATTCAGTATCCAGGTTTCGGCCATCCCCTTGGCGATGAAGTAATTGACGAAGAACACCACCATCTGGCCGAACACCACCGACTGCTGGAACAGACTCACGGTACGCCCGCGCAGGTAACCCGGTGACATCTCGGAGATGTACATGGGCGCGATGACGCTGGCCATGCCGACGGCCACGCCACCGACCATGCGCCACCAGATGTAGCTCTCAAAGGTGCCGGCAAGACCAGAACCGAAGGCCGAGGCGGTGAACATCAGAGCAGACAGCAGAAAGACCGCTCGGCGGCCGTACAGGGTCGAAAGCCAACCGGCGATGAGGGCACCGCCGATGCAGCCGATGACCACCGACGATACCGCCCAGCCCTTGGCGGCGGGTGAAAGATCGAAGTACTCGGCGATGGGACCGATGGCGCCGGAAATGACCCCGGTGTCATAGCCGAACAGCATGCCGCCAAGGGCGGCGACCAGGATGATCTTGACCAGATAGACCAGCTGGGTGGATGTCAGTTGTTGCTGCTGACTGGCCGGTGGTGACACGCCGGCCGGTGAAGGGGCAGCGCTGGCGCTGCCATCGTGTGACGTGGGCATGGTGACCTCTCGTTGAAGGTTGTTGTAGTACCAAGAGTCCTGCTTGCGCAGGCATGACAAGACGTCACACCCCGATCTCGCTGGCGGATGACGTACACACGGCTGAGCCCCTGCCCCCCACCGAGGCCGCCCAGGCCACGGGGAGGAGTCTGTCCATCAGGCCTCGGCCAAACCCTGTTGCAGAATGTGGCGCTCGATGAACTCGCGACTCTCGCGGGCGTTATCCAGGGCATCGTTGTCCCTGGTCGGATCCACGTCCTGTTCGACGGTGATCCAGCCCTGATAGCCGATGGCGGCCAGGCTTTCGCGCACAGCATCGAAGTCGACACTGCCCTGGCCCAGTGGGCAGAACACGCCCTGACCGATGGCGCGGTAGAAGTCGGTGCCCTGGGCCACCACATCCTCAAGCACTGTGGCCTGGACATCCTTGAAGTGGATGTAGACGACCCGCTCTCCGTAGTGGCGAATCAGCTCGGCGGGATCGATGCCGGCATACAGGCTGTGGCCGGTATCGACACACAGCTTGACCAGGTCCTGATCGAGCTCCGCCATGGCACGGTCGACCTCATCGCGGTACTCGATGTAGCTGCCGGCGTGAGGATGGAGCACCGGTATCACCTGATACTGGTGACAGATCTCGGCCACCTGACGAATGGTGCACATCATTTCCGCCCACTGGACGTCGCTCAGTCGGGTGGCCGAGGCCTGCTGCCCCGCCTGATCGGTACGTGGCGAGCTGACGTGATCGATGATCACCATGTAGCTACCCTGCTGGGGTTTAAGCACCTCGCAGGTCGCCCGGGTGTAATCGAGGATCTGCTGTCGCTGCTCGGGATCGTGCAGGTGCTTGAAGATGGTGCCGGCCACCAGCGAAAGCCCCCGCTGCTCAAGCGCCTCGGCCAGCGTGTCCGAAGACGTGGGCAGGTAGCCCAAAGGGCCCAGTTCGGTGGCGTTGAAGCCGGCCCCGGACAGTTCGTCCAGCACCGTGAACCAGGGGGGATTGGCCGGGTTGTCGGCAAATTCGATGCCCCAGGAACAGGGGGCATTGGCAAGCTTGATCTGCATCTTGGTGGTCCTCAGGTTGTTGGTGGCGTGCTTGGCGATGCAACGAAGGGCTAGAACGCCACCCAGGCGCCATCGTTGTCGGCGGACTCGACGCAGCACTCGAGCAGGCGCACGCCTTCGATGCCGTCGTCGATGTCCGGATACCACAGGCCGCCAGCGGCGCCGTGCATCGCAATGGCGTAGCGGTGGTAGAGGTTGGCCCAGGATTCAAAGAAGCCCTCGGCATGGCCGCCGCCGATACGATTGCAGGCCACGCCAGGGTCGTCGGTCGCCAGATAGCCCATGCCACGCTCGAGAATGCGCACCGGCTGGTTCTGCACTTCGTGGCGCAACTGGTTGGGATATTCGTCCCACCATTCGAGGCTGGCCTTCTCCCCGACGATGCGAATCTTCTGCTGATGCATGGAGCCGGCATTGACGGCACTGGCCCACAGCGACCCCACGGCGCCGCTCTGGTACTGCAACAACACCTGGGCGTTGTCCTCCAGCGGTGCCCGGGTCGCCACGAAGCTCTGGCGATGACACAGCAGCCGTTCGACCTTGAGCCCAGTGATGAACTGGCCAAGGTGGAAGGTGTGGGTGCCAAGATCCCCCAGAACGTAGGTCGGGCCTGACACTGCGGGACTGGTGCGCCATTTGGCGCCACTGCTGGTCTGCTCTACCGGCTGACTGTGAAAGCCGTGGGCAAACTGCATGTTGACCAGGCGTATGTCGCCCAGCTCGCCGGCCTGCACCATGGCCCGGGCCTGGTGCAGCATGGGATAGCCGCTGTAGCCATACATGACGCCGAACACCAGGCCCCGCGCCTGGGCTTCGGCCTTGAGTTGCTGCGCTTCGGCGACGGTGAAGGTCACCGGCTTCTCGCAGATGACGTGCAGTCCGGCCTTGAGTGCAGCAAGACCGATCGCGAAATGCGTGCTGTTGGGGGTGGCAATGCTGACCGCCTGGATGCCATCGTCGCGTACCGCTTCGGCACGCAGCATGCTGGCGTAGTCCGGGTAGCAGCGCTGGGCGTCGACACCCAGACGACTGCCGAAGTCGCGCCCGCGCTCGGCGTCCAGGTCGAAGGCGCCGGCCACCAGCTGAAACAGGCCGTCGCGCTGTGCCGCGGCCCGATGGGCATGGCCGATCTCGCTGCCCCTGCCTCCGCCGACCATGGCCCAGCGCAGCGGGGTGAGTTGGTGTTCCTCGTTGAACATTGGTTGTTCTCCGGTGAGTCAGTGGCAGGTCACCGAGCCAGGGCCACGCCCTGGCTCGGTGGCGTGGCTAGATACCGCGACGCTGGTGGACACGCCCGGCGTCCATGGCAGCGACGCGCTCGGCGTCGACCCCATCGGGCACCTGTTGCGGCAGTCCCACGTCCCACCAGCAGTCGCAGGAGGACCACTTGGTGGGATCGATATCGACCACGATGACGTAGGTACGCGGGCTCTCCTGGGCACGCTCGTAGGCGGCGCGGAAGTCGGCGATGTCGCCAAGGTGCTCGCCATGGGCGCCCTGGGCACGGGCATGCTGGAGAAAGTCGACGCGCACCAGTTCATCTGCCTGACTGCGACAGTCGGCCAGCATGTTGTTGAAGGAGGGATTGCCGCTGTTGTTCTGCAGCTTGTCGATCACCGCGTAACCGGCGTTGTCGCACACCACCACGATCATCTTGTGGCCGGTCAGCACCGAGCTGTAGATATCGGAGTTCAGCATCATGTAGGAGCCGTCACCGACCAGCACCACCACCTCGCTGTCGGGGTTGGCGATCTTGGCACCCCAGCCGCCGGCGATTTCGTAGCCCATGCACGAATAGCCAAACTCGATGTCGAACTTGCCAAGCTGACGGCTCTGCCAGTTCATGTTGAGCTCTGCCGGCAGACCGCCGGCGGCGGTCAGCACGGTGTCCCCCGGCTGCTGCACCGCATTGACCGCGGCGACCACCTGGGCGTAGGACGCCACCTGGCCGGGCGTGATCTCGCCGCGCCGGGCGCATAGCGCCTTCCACTCGGCCGCCAGCGCCTGTGCGCTGTCCAGCCAGGCGGCGTCTGCCTGCCAGCCGCCCAGAGCGTCATCGAGCCGCGCCAGGCTATGTCGGGCATCACCGACGACCGCCAGCGCCCGATGCTTATGCGCATCGGTGGGTGCCACGTTGAGCGACACCATGGCAAGGTCCGGATGCCGAAACAGCGACCATGACCCGGTGGTGAAATCCTGAAGCCTGGTACCCACGGCCAGCAGCAGATCGCAGTCGCGTGCCAGGGCGTTGGCCGAGTCGCTGCCGGTGACGCCGACAGGTCCCGCGTTGCAGGGGTGTGACTGCAGCAGCGAGGCGCGACCGGCGATGGTCTCCACCACCGGGATGCGGTGGCGCACGGCAAAGTCCGCCAGGCGCTCGTTGGCCTTCGAGTAGTGCACTCCGCCACCGGCCAGAATCAGCGGCCGTTCGGCCTTCTTCAGCAAGGCGATGGCCTCGTCGATGCTGCGGCTATCGGCTTCCGGGCGGCGAATCCGGTGCACGCGCTCCTCGAACAGCGCCTCGGGGTAGTCATACACCAGCCCCTGCACGTCCTGGGGCAGCGAGATCAGCACCGGCCCGCAGTTGGCGGGGTCCAGCAGGGTTGCCACCGCCGCCGGCAACGACTGGATGATCTGCGCCGGGTGGGTGATGCGATCCCAGTAGCGGGTGACGGGCTTGAAGGCGTCATTGACGCTCAAGCCTGGCTGATGAGGGTGCTCCACCTGCTGCAGCACGGGGTCCGGCAGACGGCTTGTATGGGCATCACCGGCCAGCATCAACAGCGGCAGCCGGTTGGTGTGGGCGATGCCGGCGGCGGTGATCATATTGGTCGCGCCCGGCCCGATCGAGGTGGTGGCGATGCCGATCCGCTCGCGCCGATTGGCCTTGGCATAGGCCACCGCAGCCATCGCCATCGACTGTTCGTTCTGCCCCCGCCACAACGGAATCACGTCCTGGATGCGGTTGAGCTGCTGGCCGAGGCAGGTCACATTACCGTGACCAAAGATGGCAAAGCCGCAGCCAAACAGCCTATCGATCTGGCCGTCCCGCTCGACTTTCTGGGCCGCCAGAAAATTGGCAATGGCCTCGGACACCGTCAATCTTGTCGTCTTCATTTCTTTCTCCCGTCATCCCGAAGGCTGCATCGAAGTACCGGCGAACGGACCAATTCCGTCTTCCGGACGCTGGCGACTGGCCCATAAATGCTCTGTTCACTGTGATCGCTCGCAGATATCGCTCGCTGCTGTCACCGACAGCGCAAACCCGCTGCAGACGTTCCCCGCACCATGTCTTGCCGCGCTGCTTGCCGCGCTGCTTGCCGCACTGCTTGCCGCACTATGTGAAAACGTTTTCATTCGTCGTCAAAAAAGAGAGGCTGACACTTGCCCTCTGCGTGCTGGCCCTGGCGCCCTGCGCGAATCCGTCAGCCGGTGGCTGACCCGCTACCCGTGCCAGGTGCTCCTGGGCTAGACCAGTCCACCATCGACGATAAAGGTCTGGGCGCTGATCATCTGGCTGTCGTCTGCGGCAAGAAACAGCACCATTCGCGCAATATCCTCTGGCTTGACGCGCTGGTGGAGGCTCTGATTCTCGAGCACCTGCTGCTCAAGCTCCGCACTCCACCACAGGGCCTTCTGCCGCTCCGTGATCACCCAGCCTGGCAGCACCGTATTGACGCGGATGCCGGCGTCGCCCATGTCCCGGGACAAGGTTCTGGTCAGCCCAATCGTTGCCGCCTTGGCACTGGAGTAGGCACAGATATCCCGTGAACGCCGCATGAAGCTGGGGGAGCTGAAGTTGACGATCGACCCGCCCCCGGCCGCCTTCATGCCGGCGAAGACGGCCTGGCAGGCAAACACCGCGTGGCGCAGGTTGGTCGCCTGCAGGTCGTCCCAGGTGTCGACGTCCAGTTCACTCAAGGGCACACGGGTGTCTCGCGCCGCATTGTTGACCAGCACCTCGACCGGGCCGAACGCGCCAGCCGCCTGCGCGATCGACGCCCGCAGCGCTTCGATGTCGGTCACGTCGCAGCGGGTAAACGCCACCTGGCCGCCCTGGCGCTGCAGTCGTTGCCCCAGTAGTGAGCCCGCCTGCTCGTCGATATCGATGAAACTGACGCAGGCCTTCTGCTTGCAGAAATGCTCGACCAGGCTGGCACCGATACCGGACGCCCCACCGCTGATGAACACATGGCGCCCCTCGAGGCTTGGATACCGTGCATAGCTGTCCAATCGAAAACCCTCCACATCACCTGGATGTTCTGTCCTGCTTCATCTGCGACACCTAAGGCTCTCAATAACCTGCCTTTCCTGTCGCCTCGCGCTGCATCTCCTGCAGAATGCTGCTCGAACCTGCCACCAGCATTCGCGCGTCCGACGACACCGTCACCAAATCGCATCCACGGGCCAGCATTGCGCGGGCGTGTGCCGCGCTGCCGTTATGGATACCGACGATCTTTCCCTGCTGGCGACAGCCATCGACCAACCGCTGGATGATGGCGTCAAGCTCGCCATCGTCATGGTCGAAGCCCGGCGTCTTGCCGTGGGACAGTGCCAGATCCGCGGGACCGATATAGATACCGTCGAGGCCTTCCACCGCGAGGATCTCCTCGAGATTCGCCACGCCTTCCCGGGTCTCGATCATCGCCAGCACCAGCAGCTCGTGGTTGGCATGGGTGACATAGTCATTTCCGGCATAGAGCATGGCGCGGTGGGGACCGAAGCTGCGCACTCCCAGGGGCGGATAGCGGCAGGCCGCCACCAGTGCCCGCGCATCCTCGGCACTGTTGATCAGCGGGGCAATGACACCGTAGGCCCCGGCGTCCAGTACCTTCATGATCAGCCCCGACTCGAGGCTCGGCACCCTGACCAGCGGAACCGTCGGGGTGGTCGAAATGGCCGTCAACATCTCCACCAGCTGGGGGTAGTCGATCAACCCGTGCTGCATGTCGATGGTCAGGCTATCCCAGCCCTGGTGGGCCATGACCTCGGCAGAAAAACCGCAGGGCAACGACAGCCAACCATTGACCACGCCCGTGCCTTCCTTGATGTGCGACAGAATTCGATTGGTTCTCATGTTCTGCTCCGTAAAGGGCTCACAACAATGCCGGAGGGGAAGACGGCGCCAGCTCGGCGTGACGGCTCGCGCCACCGAAGGTCGAGACCGGCACACCCGGTACCTCGACCTCCAGCGCAAGGACGCTGCCGGACAGCGGAAACGCCGCCAGATCGGCCTCGGACAGTCCCTTGCGCAGGGTGGTGACAAACAGGGTCTTCATGTTCGGGCCGCCAAAGCACGGCATGGTCGGCCCCGTGCATGGCAGCGATACCTGTCGCGCCAGACGCCCGCGATCGTCCCAGTAGTTGAGCACGCCGCCGAACACACCGGCGCTCCAGTACCCTCCTGCGACGTCGGTGGCGCCACCGTCGGGACGTCCGTGCACGGCGGGATCGGTCACCGTCATGACCCGGGGCGCCCCCATGGCGCCGCTCTCCAGGCAATAGTCGGCGACATACAAGGTGTCGCGGCGCGTATCGCTGAAGTAGAGACGGCGGCCGTCGGCGCTCCAGGCCAATCCGTTGGCAACGATGAATCCCTGGTGCAGGCGTGTGGTCTCGCCCGAACGGGACACGCTGTATAGAGAACCAAGCGGGCGCGACCTGCACTGCTCGTCCATGGTCCCCACCAGCAGACGCCCGTCGGGGCCTACCTTGCCGTCATTGAAGCGTGTGCCGGCCAGCGGCTCGCCGGGAGGACAGCAGAGAAATTCAAGCGCCCCGCTGGCCGCTTCGAAAAGATGGATGCCCGAGCGCATCGCCACCACCAGGCGGCCATCGTCGCAACGACCGAAGGAGCCCAGGGTTTCCGGCAACACCCAGCGCTGGCGATGACCATCCGCAAGCCGCCAGGACTCGATCGCCGGGGCGTAGAGGTCGGCCCACAGCAGGCACCCCGTCTCGGCGTCCCAGACCGGCGATTCGCCGAGCTCGGCACGACTTTCGATCAGCACTTCGACGCTGGTCATATCCCCTGCTCCTCTGTTGGCAACGCCTCCGGCCATGCCGGGCGACGTACCGGGCGACGTAAAGAACGCTGTCCCATGCTCAGTAGATGTCCGGCTCTGGAATGCTGCCGGGCGCCCCTTTGGCGAAGTCGAAGTCGCAGCCTTCATCCGCCTGGGTCACGTGCGCCTTGTACAGCGCGGCATAGCCATGCGGATGGCGATCTGCCGGCGGCTGCCAGTCTTCCAGTCGACGGCGGATTTCCGCCTCCTCGACCAGCAGGTCGAGGCGCCGATTGGGCACGTCCACCGAGATGATGTCTCCGGTCCTGACCACCGCCAGGGGGCCGCCGACCGCCGACTCCGGCGTCACGTGCAGAATGCAGCTTCCGTAGCTGGTGCCGCTCATGCGGGAGTCCGAGATGCGCAACATGTCACGCACCCCCTGCTTGAGCAGCTTGCCGGGGATCGGCATCATCCCCCACTCCGGCATGCCAGGGCCGCCCACCGGCCCGCCGTTCTTGAGCACGATGACGCTGTCGGCCGTCACCGGGAGATCCTCGTCGTCGATGTGTGCCTTGAGCTCGGCGATGGTCTCGAACACGAAGGCCGGCCCCTGGTGAACATGCAGCCGCGGATCGGCCGCGGTCGGCTTGATGATGGCGCCCTTGGGCGCCAGGCTGCCGCTGAGCACGGCGGTCCCGCCGGAACTGTTGACCGGTTCCTCAAGCGAGTGAATGACCTCCGGTCGCCAGACCCTTGCCCCTTCGATATTGTCGCCGAGGCGGCGGCCTGTGACGGTCATGGCGTCGAGCGCCAGCTCCTCGCCGATCGTCGACATCAGCGCCGGCAGTCCCCCGGCATAGAAGAAGTCCTCCATCAGAAACCCCCCGGATGGCTTGAGGTTCAGCACCAGAGGCACGCGTCGCGATATCTCGTTGAAGCGCTCCATCGGCAGGTGAATGCCGAGGCGCCCCGCCATGGCGACGAGATGAATGATGGCGTTGGTGGAACCACCGATTGCCATATCCACGGCGATGGCATTGTCAAAGGATGCCTCGCTCATCACGTCGGTGGGCTTGAGGTCTTCCCACACCATGTCCACCGCCCGCTTGCCGCTGGCGAAGCACATCCGTGAATGGTTGGCGTCCACCGCCGGGATGCTCGAGGCGCCCGGCAGGCTCATGCCCAGGGCCTCGCCGATCGACATCAGGGTCGCCGCGGTCCCCATCGTCATGCAGGTCCCCGCCGATCGGGCGATACCGTTCTCGATGTCGTTCCAGTCGGCCTGGCTGATGTTGCCGATGCGACGCTCGTCCCAGTACTTCCAGACATCGGTACCGCTACCCAGCACCTGCCCGCGAAAGTTGCCACGCAGCATGGCACCGGCCGGTACGTAGATGGTCGGCAGATTCATCGAAATGGCGCCCATCAGCACGCCAGGGGTGGTCTTGTCACAGCCGCCCATGACCACGGCGCCATCCACCGGGTAGCTTCTCAAGAGCTCCTCTACTTCCATGGCCAGCATGTTGCGATACATCATGGCGCTGGGCTTCATCAGCTGTTCGCCCAACGACATCGCCGGCAATTCCACCGCAAAGCCCCCGGCGGCGGTAATCCCGCGCTTGATATCCTTGACCCGCTCGGGAAAGTGGGAGTGGCAGGTATTGAGATCATTCCAGGTATTGATGATGGCGATTACCGGCTTGCCGACGAACTCCTCATCCCAATAGCCCATCTGCTTCACTCGGGAACGATGTCCGAATGAACGAAGGTCATCCCGCTTGAACCAGCGATTACTGCGCAGATCATCCACATTTTTCGCGTGCATGGGGTTCTCCTGAGCCGCACTTCAGCCTCTCCACTTTGGCCGTCCTGCCGGTTATTGTTGTGTCACCACCGCCATCCCGTATGGGGCGGCGTTACATCCAGCCCCTGATGGGGTATCGAAGCCAAATGCCTAGGGGGATGTTGCTGGCATCGCCACCCACTCCCCATTGGCATTGGTCGATGCCAAGGCTGTCGCCACGAACTCCACCCCGCGCACCCCCGCACGGAGGTCCGGATACCAGTACGCCAGGGGGTCGGCTGCTCTGGTCCCATGACGCGCGGCATCAATCACCTCGAACAGGTCGCTGTACAGGCTGGCAAAGGCTTCTCGGTAGCCCTCCGGGTGACCAAAGGCCACACTCGATACCCGCCGGGAGGCCGGGTGCAGTCCTGGCGCGCCCTTGGACAACCATTGGGGGGCGTCGTCCAGGCGTCGGAACAGCAGCTTGTCGGGATTTTCCTGGTGCCACTCGAGGCCGCCCTTGCTGCCGAAAACGCGAAAGCAAAGGCCATGCTCGGCGCCGGCAGCCGCCTGGGTGATCCACATCATGCCCCTGGCGCCATTGGTGTAACGCAACATCAGGTTGGCGTTGTCATGGGCCGTGCGCTCGGGCACCACGGCGACCACATCGGCGCTGACTTCACGGGTACTGAGCCCCGAGACGTACTCGAGCATGTGGAAGGCATGGGTGGCGATGTCACCCAGGATCAACGATTCGCCCGCGATGGCGGCTTGCATATGCCAGTCTTCCCCCGCCACTTCGGCATCGCTCATCCTGGCCAGATGACCCTGGACGTAGTCGCACTGGAGCTGTCGAATCTCGCCCAGTTCCCCCGCCTCGATCATGGCCCTGGCCTGACGCACCATCGGGTAGCCGGTGTAGCCGTAGGCCACACAGAAGCATCGCTCGCCTCGTTTCGCCAAGGCTTCGAGTGCCCGCGCTTGCGCCAGGCTATTGGTCAGCGGCTTTTCACACACCACGTGAAAGCCCAGTTCCAGCGCCAGCCTTGCCAGCGCAAAGTGCGAGTCATTGGGGGTCAGGATGGCGACGACCTCGGCGCCGTCCTCACGGGCGGCTTCCTCGCGCAACAGCGTGTCGCCGTCGCCATAGCCACGCGCAACGCCCAGCTGCCGTGCCTGTTGTAGCGAACGGTCGGCGTTCGACGACAGCGCCGCTGCCACCAGCTGGTAGCGCCCATCCATCTGCGCCGCCGCCCGGTGAACCTGACCGATAAACGACGCAACGCCACCACCGATCATCGCCAGTCGCAGTGGACGGGCTGCCCCGGCTTCGCCGGATGCCTGCGGCGAGGCTTGCCCTGCCATCGGCAAGGAAGATTGGGCTGAGGTATCGCAGGCGTCAGACATCGGTCGCTGTGTCATGTGTTGAACCTTTTCAAGAACCTTTACCGAAAGCCTTTATCGAGCGCCGCTATCGCTTAACTTTATCGATCAACTTTATCGATGCTGAATGGCAGACACTCGAGCCTTGGAGCTTGGAGTGGACGACACCTGGTATCGATGGAACTGGTATCGGCGCCCTCCTTCATGTGGACCGAGGCTAGCGCATCAAAAACTCTTTTGAAAACGTTTTCATCTCGATTTATACCAAGGATTAATTCACGAAAAACTCATCGTATCGATTCGTTTATCCTCGATTAATACGGACCTGACCAAGCGATCTCTTACATAACAAAGAAATCTCTTCGAAGAATATTGCGGTTATATTTACACCTGGATAGGCGATACCCAGACACAAGGACACCAATATCGTCGATGCGGAGCGTGCAACACCCTCCCCTCGACGCCACATGATTCGGTGCGATCCCCCATTGCGTACAGGCTGAGGGCTCACTGCCGAGACACCGCCCTATTCAGGGGCGGCAAAAAGGAGAGTTCAAGAAATGACGGGATTGGCTGCAAATACCAGAAGCGAGAAAAAGCGAAGACCTTACTCAGAGATATCGCCAACTGACCTAGCCATCGACGGACACTCGATCAGCCATCCCGCCTGCCCACGGACAACCGGGAAAGACGGCATCCTCAGGTGATGCGACGCGTCGTGCTGCGCTGGACAATATGACAGGGCAACAGGACGCGATCGGCTGACACGGCGGGCCGCTGCACACGCTCGAAAAGCCCCGCCACCGTCCGTTCCACCATGTCACTGAACGGCTGGCGAATGGTCGTCAGGTCAAACGACCGACTGGAGGCAAACTGAATATCATCGATGCCGACCACGCCGACGTCATCGGGGACCCTTAACGAAAAGTCATGGCGGATCGCATCCAGCCCACCACAGGCCATGATGTCATCGAAGTAGAAGATGCTGTCGGGCATACCGGGGGTGCTGTTCAGCAGCTCGCAGGTGGCCGTGTAGCCTGCCTCGTAACTGTGCCTCAGGCCTTCGGCATGGCCATGCAGACGCTGTCCACGCTGCTCGAGTCGCTGCGAGAAACCACGCAGGCGATCCTGGGTGGCCTGCTCGTTGGAAGAGGCTCCGACATAGGCCGGTCGACAATAGCCGCTGTCCAGGAGGTGATCCGCCGCCATCCTCCCCATCTCCTCGTCATCACAGGTCACCACCAGAGCGCCGGAATCCGGCGCATCGTGCCCGAAGACCGCCACCGGGGTCCTGTGCTGCTCGCAGGCTTCGACCAGTTCGGCAGGCACCGAGGCGGACGTCACGATCAGCGCATCCACGTGATACTCCATCACCAGGGAGACGGCCTCCTCGATGCTCTTGGCGGTATTCACGTTGATCAACAAGGTGTGGCAGTTGTAGCGCTGAATGGCGGAAGAAAACTCGCTGAGAATGGCGAGATAGGCAGGGTTCTCGAAGTTGGTGACAAGGATGCCGATCAGACTGGAGCGCGACTTGATGCCACGCGCCAGGCGGTTCGGCTTGTAGCCAAGACTGTCTGCCACCGCGAGGATTCTGCTGCGCATCTCGGGGGAGCTGCTGCCGTTGGGATTCATGGCGCGTGACACGGCCGCGATCGACACCCTGGCCTCGCGCGCCACGTCGGTGATGGTGACGCGCCCCGACGGCGACCGGTCGCTCGTTTTCGTCATGCCAACTACTCCTTTGCGGGCTCGCTTCCTCGGATCACCCAACCGCGTCGCCTTCAGGCCCCTCGCGACATTCTACAGCGTCTCGAGCGTCGCACACCGTCGCCGAACTGCGCACCGCCTTGTTGCACTGGCGAAACTCGTGATGGACACCTTGGCTCGTCGTGAATACCAGCAGCCTGGCTTGCCAGCAGAAAATACGATTGTTGCACGCGCGTTTGACGACAGTCACCTGCATCATTGCGGCGCAATCTTGCCTAAGCTTTATCTCAACAACGATTCTTTAAAGCACAGTTTCTGCTAGATGCTCTCACTCCGGTAACTTCAACGATGGCAATTGAATGACGTGCACGCTGATCCCGGCGACGCCGTCGAGGCCATGGCGCGAGCCAGCTGACCTGGGCTCCTTGCTCTGGTTGGTGTAAGGACTCACTGGCGAGCACCTACGTAAACCACGACTAGCCTGAATGCCTGGATCTGCCGGCATCGCGGCACAAGAAAAGCAAAAACTGACCAAGGTACGCTATGAAAAATCCAGTCTTGATGGGCCTCGTCCTGCTTTCGGTTTCCCTGCCTGCCATGGCCAAGGACGTGACGGGTGGTGTCTACGTCGCCACCAACAACGCCGACGAGAACTCGCTGATCGCCTGGCGCCAGTTTGACGATGGCACCCTGGAAAAGGTCGGCGAGTACACCACCGGCGGCACGGGCAACGGCATGGATGGCGGCCTCGACCCGCTCGGTTCGGCCTACGGCGTGTGGCGTTCGGCAGACAACCGCAACGTACTGGTGGCCAACGTCGGCGACGGCACCCTGTCGTCGCTTCACGTCGAAGACGACCTGACGCTGACGCTCAACAATGTGGTGGATGCCGGCGGCGCCAAACCCAAGGCCATCGACGGCCATGGCGACATCGTCTACGTCGCCAGCACCGATGGTGCCAACGATGAGCCGGGGGTGATCAAGGGCTTTACCATCGATGGCGATGGCAACCTGACCGAGATCCCCGACTCCGTTCGGCCGCTGGATGATTCTCCGGTCAGCATGGAGTTCACCGAGGACGGCAAGCACCTGACGCTTGTCGGCTTTCTTACCGGCATGGTGCATGTCTATGCAGTGGACAACGAAGGCCTCCTGTCGCAGGAGCCGATCTCGAGCCTCGAGTCGCCGCACCTGAGCGAGGAGCGCTTCTTCGCCCTGCCCATCGGCACCAAGCTGGTCACTCGCCCGGACGGCCACAGCACCCTGCTGGTGACCGAAACCCGCTATATCACCCAGGGCTACCAGTTCCACCCGTCCTCCGAGGAATCGAAGGCCAAGTATCCCTTCCTGCAGGAATACGAGGGCCAGACCGGCTCCATGTCGTCCTACGACATTGACGAGAACGGCAAGCTGACCCTGGTGTCGGCGGATGTGATGACCGGCGACGACATCTGGGGTGGCGAGCAGGCCGCCTGCTGGGTCACCACCTCGGAGGACGGCAAGTACGCCTGGACCACCAACTCCCATACCTCGAGCCTGTCGACCTTCAGCGTCGATCCCGAGGACGGCAGCATCGCTCTGCTGGAAGAAGCCGCCTACCGCGCCGAGGATTACAACGAGTATTTCGCCGACATGGACCTGAGCGCCGACGGCAACTACGTCAACATCATCAGCGGCAACACCGGCAAGACCTGGGTGTTCGAGATCCAGCACGACGACGGCAGCCTGAGCGTGGTCGATGCCTATCCGGGCAGTGCCGAAGTCCACTCCTACGGACTGGTGACCATCCCGCTGCCCCAGGGCGGCTAGGCGACTTTTCGGAGCAGGCCTAGGGGTCGGCGACCAGAGCCACGACGCTGGGCCACAAAGCTATGCCACAAAGCTTCACCAGAGAGCTGACCAAAATCGCCAGATCAGGCGGGTAGGTAAAGTAGCTAAAAAGGGGGCCGTGCTGACACGGCCCCCTTATCTGTTGCAAGCAGCATAAGAAAACTCAGCTCGTGCGCGGTGCTTCCCGGCTCGAGACCGCAGGCCATAGATCCAGCAGCCGATGCAGTACCGCCATCACCGCCAGGGTGGCCAGCAGTGCCACGCACATCGAGCTGAACCGATAGACGGCGTCGACGACCAGATCCTGATCGGGTCTCAGGTACTGGCCAAACAGGATACCCAGGGTCGTCAGCCCGCCGAAGCCGATGCCGGAGCCGGCGTTCTCGATGACGTGCTCCCGTGCGAACAGCAAAAGACCGATGGCGTAGGCCAGCAGCACCAGCAGCAGATGATCGCTCTTGGTGAACAGCACCAGTTGCAGCACCAGTGCCAGGTTGCAGCCCAACAGAGTGCCGATGGCACGACGCCAGGCCGACATCCGGGCGCCATGGTAGCCGAGGGCAAACAGGATCAGGATGGTCGCCATCTGCGCGGACAGGGAGTCGCGCAGATCGAGCAATTGAAACACCAGAAAGGACAGGGTCGCGGTCAGCGCCCCGATCAACGCCTGATGGCGCTTCAGCGCCGCCGTCTTGGCCTGACGTGGTGGCGGCTGTCGCGGCGTGACATCGGGAAACAGCCAGTGCATCAGGGCGGCGATGGCCACCGCCAGAAAACTCGCCACGCTGTTGCTGGCCAGCAGGTCGAACAGGTCGAGGTCGGGGTAGCTGGCGAAATGCAGCATGATGCTCAGGGTCAGCACGCCGTTGGCGCCGAACACGAACAACGGCCCCCTGGCCATCAGCGTGAAGCGTCCCAGGAACATCAGGAACACCAGTCCCGTCATCACCACCGGCAGATGCTGGGTCAACCCCACCACCAGGCTGATCTCGACCACATTGAGGCAGGCGTTACCCAGGAACTGGCGCACCACATGGGCGTTGAACACCGGAATGATCCCCAGCAGAAACATCGGAAAGACGGTGAAGAAGACACCATAGTTCCAGTGCATAAGCTGGCTGATCAGAAAGCCGAGCCAGGCCCCCACCGCGATACGCAGACACTGGCGCAAGCCGTTGTCGCTGAGCTTCGAGGCCTTCGGTTGCTGCTGCCCTGACGACGCCCGTAGCCTCTTGGCAAACAAGGCCCGTGGCTGCTTGGTAGACGACGCCCGTGGCTGCTTAGTAAACATAATGCAGCCAGGACATCAGCCGAATCTGCAGCGCCCCCAGCGGATGGGCCAGCGGGTGCTCCCCGGGAAACAGCTGCACCGTGGCGCGGGAGCCGGTGGGAAGACTCGTCGGTGCGTCCCCGGCCAGCGAAAGGTGCAGGCGAAGGCGCTGGGCATCGCGCAGCCAGCGGTCGGTGGTGGGGATGTCGGCCAGGTTACCGTCGGCGCTGATCTGTCCGTCGTAGACCCCAGCGTCGCGCTTCTCTACCCGGGCGGCAAAGACCTGGCCGGGCATGGCGTCGAACACCACGCGGGCCTCGTCGCCGGCGGCGACCTTGCGCAGGCTCTTCTCACGGAAGTCCGCGATCAGTTCGACCTCATCGGTGATCAGCGCCAGCGCTGGCTGTCCCTGGGTGGCGTAGTCACCCACCTCGAGTTGCAGGTTGCTCAGCGTGCCGGAATGCTGGGCCCGCACCAGGGTGTGGTCGAGATCGAGCTCGGCCTGCTCCAGGGCGTTGCGGGCCTGACGCAAACGCAAGTTGGCCTCCCCTTCGGCACCCAGTTCGGCCTCCAGGCGCGCCACTTCGGCCTCGGCGGACTTGACCTCGGCCTGGGCCTGACGGTCGGTGGCTACCAGGCCATCGAGGCGCTGGCGCGAGATGCTGTTCTGGCTGATCAAGCGCTCACCTCGCCGGCGCTCCTGGCCGCTCTCCTGGGCCCTGGCGCGGGCCGCTTCGAGGGCGGCGCGGGCTGATGCGATGCTGGCGCTCAGGGTCGCATTCTGCTGACGCGCCGCCTCCAGTTCCAGTCGCGCCTGCTCGAGCGCCAGCTCGAAGGGTGCGGGGTCAATACGAAACAGCGGATCACCCGCCTCGACATGGTCGTTATTGCTGACGTGGACCCGCTCGACGGGGCCGCTGACTTCCGGGGCGATACGCACCACCGGGCGCATGACCCGCGCCTCCGGGGTCATCGGCATGTAGGTATCTGCCACCACAAAATAGGCAAACATCAGGACGAACATGCCCAAGGCCAGGCGAACGATCCACCTGAAGCGCTGGTCGGGGGTCATGGTATTCCTCTTGGTTACACGACGGGCTGACTTGACGGGCTCACGTGACGGAGCCGCTCGGTATTTGACGAAGGCGTCCCCCGTCGACCGGCCGCGTAGACTAGCACTTTGTTAGCCTGTTAACAATATTACGACCCTTCATGCACACTTCCTGAACCTTTGCTGATTCGGGCAGTCGTACCCTTCGACGTGCTCGACCAGGCGTAGCGACTGCTTACCCAGGCAGTCGCCCGACACCCGACATGCTCGACCCACAAGGATGATGGATATGCAGCGACGTGACTTCCTCAAGGCGGCCACCGCCCTCAGCGCCTACGCCCTGCCAATCTCCCCGCTGCTGGCCGCGCTGGACCAGCGGCTCATGACCACCGGAGAAAAGGTCTCCTTCGACTACGCCTGGCTGAAGGGCTTCGCCCGCCATCTGTCGGGGCAACCTCACCAGGACCACGAAGGTGAACTGCCCGACCAGCTCAAGTCCCTTTCCTGGGACGACTACCAGGCCATCGGCTACCGCGCCGACCATGCTCTGTGGAGCAACAGCGACGCGCCCTATACGGCCCAGCTGTTTCACCTGGGTCGTGGCTTCACCACCCCGGTCAGGATCTACCAGGTCAGCCAGGGACAGGCGCAGGAACTGGCCTACGACCCGGCGCTATTCAACTTTTCCAACGCCGATGGGGATAGCGTGGTCGATACCGATACGCTGTCCGAACGCCTCGGCTTCGCCGGCTTCCGCCTGCACCATCATCAGGACCCCAAGCGCGATATCGCGTCCTTCCTGGGCGCCAGCTACTTCCGTGCGGTCAGTCAGAGCATGCAGTACGGCATGTCGGCCAGGGGCCTGGCCATCGACACCGCCGGCAGCGAACCCGAGGAATTCCCCGACTTCACCCGCTTCTGGCTGGAACAGCCCGAGGGTGAAGACAAGGTCATCGTCTACGCCCTGCTCGAGTCGGAGAGCACCACCGGGGCCTACCGCTTCGATATTCGTCGCGACGTCGAAGGCGTGGTCATGGACGTGGCCGCCACCCTCTATCCGCGCAAGACGATCGAGCGTCTGGGCATCGCGCCACTGACCAGCATGTACCTGGTCGGCGAGAACGATCGTGACGTCAACTATGACTGGCGCCCGGAGATCCATGACTCGGATGGGCTGTCGATCCACACCGAAAGCGGCGAATGGTTGTGGCGCCCGCTGGTGAACCCGCCCCAGCTTCGCTACAACGCCTATTCCGCCACCAATGTTCAGGGCTTCGGCCTGGCCCAGCGCGACCACGACTTCGACCACTACCAGGACGATGGCGTCTACTACGATCGCCGACCCAGCGTGTGGGTCGAACCTACCGAGGGCTGGGGCGAAGGCAGCGTGGACCTGGTCGAGCTGCCTGCCAAGGACGAGACCTTCGACAATATCGTGGCCTACTGGCAACCCAAGACTCCGGTGGAGGCCGGCCAGGAGCTGCGCTACGCCTATCGTCTGAGCTGGTACGACCTGCCGCCACAGCAACCCAGCCTGTCGCGCTGTGTGGCGACCCGTACCGGACTGGGTGGCGTCGTCGGCCAACGTCGCGAGTACTTCAGCTGGCGCTTCGCCGTGGACTTCCGCGGCGGTCCCTTTCCCTTCGATGACGCAAGCGAGGTCGAGGTGGAGCCGGTCATCGAGACCAGCGCCGGGCGTATCGAGATCACCTCGGCCCGACCACTGGACGCCATTCAGGGCTACCGGGCCATGTTCGATGTGGTGCCACCGGACGAGGGCACCGAGCCGATCAATCTGCGCCTGTATCTGCGCGATAGCGAAGGCAAGCCGCTGTCGGAGACCTGGATCTACCAGTGGACGCCGCCTCCCGGCGATGAGCGCGAGCTACATAACCCCGATCACTTGTAGTCGCCCCACCCACCGATGATGCGAGGCGCCCTCCTTCCTTGATGACAAGTTGCCAGGGCCAGGCCACAATGTAGCTACACAGTGGCTACCAATGAGAAGGAGACATTCATGGGTACCGATACCGTGGTCCGAGCTCGCATCGACAGCGAGACCAAAGAGCGCGCCACCGCCGCCCTCGATGCCATGGGCCTGACCGTGTCCGACGCCATCCGCCTGCTGATGCTGCGGATCGCCGACGAAAAGCGCCTGCCGTTTGCGGTGCAGGTACCAAGCGCCACCACGACCAAGGCGCTGGAAGAGCTGGAAGCCGGAAAGGGCAAGCGCTTCGATAGTGCGGATGCGCTGTTCGACGATCTAGGCATCTAATGCTGACCCCCAGTTCGCTCAAGCCAGTTCAAGCGAGACGTAAAGCGGGTCCAGAAGCGCGGCAAGGACATGGACAAGCTACGCCGACTGCTGGGCCTGCTGCTTGAGCAAGCGCCCTTGCCGGATACCTACCAGGATCATGCATTGCAGGGAAACTGGAAGGGTTACCGAGATGCCCATATCGAGCCCGATTGGCTGTTGCTGTATCGCGTCGTGGATGACCAACTGCAATTGGCCCGGACAGGTAGCCACGCAGATCTCTTCCGCGAGTAGGCTAGGGCTTGTCTGAAAAGTGCCTGCGCTCGGTAATACGGCGTTAAAAATCGGCTGGTGCGCCAGCCCGGTCAAAATGCTCATTTACACCCCGTAAACTGCGCTGTCTCACCGATTTTTGCCTTGTCTAACCTTCGCTCGTCGACTTTTCGGACAGCGCCTAGCCTGAAACCCTTCCCCGCATGGCGGTTCCCGACACCACGACACAGGGTAATTCCCCTGCTCTCATCCTTTGCTCTTCCCCCTCAACCCAGCCGAATTGACCGCGTGGCGCCGCTTCCGGCATGATCGTGGCTGCTAGATCACTCCAACCTCTCAACAAAAACAAGGCGCTAGGCGGCTACCATCGTAAAGTGACGGCCCGCCGAGAAGACGCCATTTCGCTGAACACCACCAAGGAACCCCCATGACACGCCACATCGCGCCCCGCCCCCTTGCCCTGACCACCCTGGCCGCCGGCATCGCTCTGTCCACTGCGCTTGCCACGTCCGCCGCCCAGGCCAACGACTTCGCCGACATGGACCCGGTCAAGCTGCGCCTGGCCCACGTGGTCAACGAGCAGGACGGCTTCCATATCGCCGCCACCAAGTTCGAGGAACTGGTCGAAGCCCGTACCGAAGGCAAGGTCGACGTCGAGATCTTCCCCAACGCCACCCTGGGTGATGAACGCACCCTGCTCGAAGGCATGCAGATCGGCACCGTCGACATGGGCGTGATCACCAACGGCCCGGTGGCCAACTTCGTCGAGCCCATGGCGGTATTCGAACTGCCGTTCCTGTTCGCCTCGCCCGAGGAGGCCTACTCGGTACTCGACGGCCCCATCGGCCAGGAACTGCTCGACAGGCTGGCCGACGTCAACCTCAAGGGCCTGGCCTACGCCGAGCGCGGGTTCCGCAACCTGACCAACTCCGAACGCCCGGTGGCAAGCCCCGAGGACATCGACGGCCTGCGCATCCGGGTCATGGAAAACCCGGTCTACGTCGACACCTTCCGCGAACTCGGCGCCAACGCCGTGCCAATGGCCTGGACCGAGGCGCTGACCGCCATGCAGCAGGGCACCATCGACGGCCAGGAAAACCCGATCAACGTGATCCACTCGTTCAAGCTCAACGAGACCCAGGACTACATGACGCTGTCGCGTCACACCTACGCCCCGGCGATCTTCGTGATGGGCATGCCGTCCTGGCAGAAGCTGCCCGAGGCTGCCCAGGAGGTCGTCGAGGCCGCCGCCCAGGAAGCCGCCGAGTACGAGCGTGAGCAGAACGCCGCCATGGCCGAACAGCAGCTTGCCGAACTCAAGGAAGCCGGCATGCAGATCGAGGAGTCTCCCGACATCGCCGCCTTCCAGGACGCCGTCGCTCCGGTCTACGAGACCTACGGCGAGCAGTTCGGCGACTACCTGCCGCGTATCCAGGAAGCGCTTAAGGCCGGGGAGTCCAAGTAAGTGCTGTCCCTGCTCGAACGCCTTGAGCGGGGACTCGACGCCGTGACACGCCCGGTGGTGTTCGCCGCCATGGCGGCGTTGATCGGCGTCATCTCCCTGCAGATCATCTCCCGGGTAGCCTTCACCGCGGTGGGCTGGACCGAAGAGGTCGCACGCTTTCTGCTGGTCTGGATCACCTTCCTGGCCGCTACCTTGGCCTACCGCGCCGGTCGTCATATCGCCGTGACCTTCGTGGTCGACGCCCTGCCCAGCCTTGGTGGACGAATCGCCAGGATCATCGCCCACCTGGTGGTGCTGGCCTTTCTGCTGGCGCTGATCATCATCGGCTGGAACTACATGCAGTTGCAGAGTTTCCAGAAGTCGGCGTCACTGCGCCTGTCGATGACCTGGGTCTACGCGGTGATGCCCCTGGCGGGCGCCTTGATGGCCTTCACCACCCTGGTGGCGATCGTGCGAGAGCTCACCGGCCAGACACCAGCGAGCCCGCAGGAGGTGGCGTGATGCTGTTGCTGTTCATCTCCTTCGTGGTGCTGATGCTGATCGGCGTGCCCATCGCCTTTACCATCGGCGCCAGCACCCTGGCGACGCTGGTGGTCCAGGGCACACCGCTCGCGGTGGTGCCCCAGCAGATGTTCCAGGGCATCAACACCTTCGCCCTGGTCGCGGTGCCGATGTTTATCCTGACCGGTGATCTGATGGCCCAGGGCGCGGTCAGCCGCAAGCTGGTCGACTTCGCCGACAGCCTGTTCGGCTTTCTCAAGGGCGGGCTTTCGCTGGTGTCGGTACTGGCCGGGATGTTCTTTGCCGCCATCTCCGGCTCCGGTGCGGCCACCACCGCTGCGGTGGGCTCGAGCCTGGTGCCGGAACTCAAGCGCAAGGGCTATGACCCGGCCTCCGCCGCCAGCCTGATCGCCGCCAGCGGCACCATCGGCGTGGTGATCCCACCCTCGGTGCCGATGATCATCTACGCGGTCATCGCCCAGGAGTCGGTGTCGGACCTGTTTCTGGCGGGCTTTCTGCCGGGGCTGGCCATGGGGCTTGGCCTCGGCGCCATCGCCCTGGTCCAGGCCCACCGCCGCCAGTACCCCCACGGCAGCCCGCTGTCGCTAGCGACCATCTGGCGGACCCTGCGTGCAGCAAGCTGGGGGCTGATGACGCCGGTCATCATCCTCGGCGGGATCTTCTCGGGGGTGTTCACCCCCAGCGAGGCGGCGGTGGTGGCGGTGGTCTACGCCCTGCTGGTGTCGCTGTTCGTCTATCGCGACCTGACCTATCGGGACGTCTACGCCGTGATGATCCGCTCGGCGATCACCACCTCGGTGATCATGCTGGTGATCGCCACCTCGGCGGTGCTGAGCTGGACATTGTCCAGCGCCCAGGTGCCGGCCCAGATCGCCCAGTCGGTGCTGTCGCTGTCCACCGATCCCTACGTCATCCTGCTGCTGGTGGTGGCGGTGATCCTGCTGACCGGGGTGTTCATCGAGACCGCCAGCGCCCTGATCATCCTGACCCCAGTATTGCTGCCGCTGGTGACCCAGCTCGGCATCGACCCGGTGCACTTTGGCCTGATCATCGTGGTGGGGCTGGCGATCGGCATGATCACCCCCCCGGTGGCGATCAACCTGTACGTGGCCTCTTCGGTGACCCAGCTGCCGCTCGAGCGTATCACCCGTGCCATCCTGCCCTACCTGCTGGGGCTGATCGGCGTGCTTTTGCTGGTGGTCTACGTGCCCCTGTGGCTATCGTCCTGACGCCGGAGGCGAAAGAGCCTGTTTAGCGCCAACCAGCGAGCCGCGGATGCTGTCATCAGGATCCGCGGTTTTTTCTTTGCTGCCACAGCGCCATACTGGCGATGGACCGCTTCATCGGCGACTCCTTCGCAGCTTCACCGTACCCTGACATCCGGAGCCTTCATGTCCCTTCGCCTGCCTGTCGTTGCCCGCCCCGGCCTTCGCGCCTTCCTGCACCAAGCAAGGGTCGGCCTGCCGAGCCGCGCCATGATCACCGCCATGATCGCCGCCCTGCTGCTGGCCAGCCTCGCCGGCTGCACCACCTACACCTACGATGACGGACACAAGGAGACGGTCTGGGGCGTTCCCCCGGTGGATGAGCACAAGACCGAACAGGAGCGCCAGAACGAAGGCGTCAAGTATCGTGAACCGGGCGTTATCCCGGAAGAATGATCGTCCGATTTGCTCCCTCATTTCACCGGTGGTACAGGCCTCGCCAGGACCTGCTGATGCTCAGGTGCTGCCGCCCTTCACCAGGGTGAATCCCAGATCCCGGATCGGCCGTTCCGGGGTCTTGCCGGACAGACGCTCGAGCAGCAGTTCCGCCGCCTGGGTGCCCATCTCGCTGCGGGCCACCGCCAGGGTGGTCAGCTTCGGCGTCAGGTGCTCCGCCAGCGGCAACCCCAGATAGCCACCGACCGCCAGCTCCTCGGGAATCCTGATGCCCTGGCGGCTGGCCGCCAGCAGCACGCCGCTGGCGACGATATCGTTGGAGCAGTGGATGGCGTCCGGTCGCGGTGTCATCGCCATCACATCCTCCAGCGCCCGCACCCCGACCTCGTAGGACGCCGGCTCGTGGTACTCCAGCACCCCGCCACAGGCCGCGCCCGCCTCCTCCAGCGCCCGCTGGTGTCCCTCCAGGCGTTGAGCCGCCCGGTAGTCATGGCCCAGGTGAGAGCCGACGAAGGCGATACGCCGATAGCCCTGCTCAAGCAGATGGGACGCCATAGCGTGACCCAGGGCGACGCCATCCACCCCCACGTTCATGTCGATGGGGTCGTCGCCCACCTCCATGATCTCTACCACCGGGCGCCCCCAGTCCCTGAGTCGCGAGATCACTCGGGGCCGGTGGCGCAGACCGGTCAGGATCACCCCGGACGGCGAGTAGCCGAGCACCGTATCGACCAGACTGGCCTCGCGGTCCAGATCCCAGTCGGTGGTGGCCAACAACATCTGATAGCCCGCCGCCTCCAGTCGCTTCTGGATGGCGTCGATGACCTCGATAAAGGTCAGGATCGCCAGTGACGGCACGATCACCGGGATCACCCGAGTGCCCGCTGCGGCAAGCCCCCCGGCGATCAGGTTGGGCACATAGCCAAGCGCCTCCACCGCCGCGTCGACACGCTGCTTGACCTTGGCGGAGACTCGCCCCGGCGTATTCAGCGCCCGCGATACGGTGATCGGCGCGACCCCGGCCTGCCGGGCCACGTCGGCCAGGGTCACTCGGCCCTTGCCCCGGTGGCGCTTGCGTGAGCGAATTTCCTGGCTGTCCATTAGCGTCCTTCCTCGAAGATTCCTTTGGCCACAGTGTAACCCAAGACCAAAGTATGGGTAGCGCTACCATCTTAATGGTAGCGCTACCCATGCAATGTCGGCTACCTTTCGACTACGCCTCGACGCAACAGCGTCGTCGGACGATACGCCCCGAGGAGACAACGACAATGAACGCACGCAGCCTCACCCCCCTTGCCCTGGTCACCGCCATCTCGCTCGGCGCCGCCGGCACCGCCGCCGCCGAAGACCTGGCCATCGCCATCCACACCGACCCGGCCCACGCCATGTTCAAGATCGGCGAGCGCCTCAAGGACACCATCGAGAGCGAGTCCGATGGCGAGCTGACGGTGACCCTGCTAGGCACCGAGGTCGGTGGCGAGCGCGACCACCTGGAAGGCGCCAGCTACGGCGAGTACGCGATCGCCCTCGGTGGCTCCATGCCGATGACCCTGTATGCCCCCGAGTTTGCCGCCGCCGACCTGCCCTTCGTCTACGACTCCAGTGACCAGGCGCGCAAGATCTACGAAGGCGAGATCGGCGAGGCGCTGAATCAGAGCCTGATCGCCAAGGGCAACATGCGCCTGGTGGGCCTGTCGGCACGTAACCCCCGCAACCTGACCTCAAAGACCCCGGTCAAGACCCCGGAGGACGTCAGCGAGGTGCGCATGCGCGTGCCGGAGATCGCGCCTTGGGTCGCGGTATGGGGCGAGATCGGCGCACTGCCGAGCCCGATCGCCTGGCCGGAGGTCTACACCTCGCTGCAGACCGGCGTCATCGACATGCAGGAAAACCCGGTGGACAACATCTACGCCGGCAAGCTGTTCGAGGTGCAGGACTATGTCAGCCGCACCGAGCACGTCTACTCGTTCTTCCACTGGCTGATGAACGAAGACGTCTATCAGGAGCTGTCCGACGAACACCGTGACATCGTACTGTCCGCCATCGACGACGCCACCACTTGGGGCGATCAACTGGTCAGCGATGGTCAGGCGGAGCTGTTTGAAAAACTCAAGGAAGAAGGCATGGAGGTGGTCGAGCCCGATGTCGCCGCCTTCCGTCAGGCCGCGCGCCCCGCCGTGGAAGAGATCGCCCAGGACTACGACCCGGCCGTTCGTGACTATGTGCTGTCACTGATCCAGTAAGTCCGAGGCGGCGCTAACCCCGAAGGCGTTGTTGCCTCGAGGGTTTGCACAGCATCTGACCGTCCCACGGGGCCTCGCTGACCGAGGCCTCCCTCCCTTGAGTCAAGTCCCCGCCACCCGGCGGGGGCAACGGAGTGTCCGATGACCTCTTCTCCTACCCTGTCCCGGGCACTGGGTGCTTTCTGGTGGTTGTTGACCACCGTGGTAGTCGGTGCCTTCGGCCTGATGCTGCTGGTCATGGCCATTCAGGTAATCGCACGCTATGCCCTCGGCGTCGCGGTGCCCTGGACCGACGAGGTTTCCCGCTATCTGTTCCTGGCGGAGATCTTTCTCGGTTCGGTGCTGGCACTGCGCTACCAGGAACACATCCGCATCACCGTCGTCACCGACCTGCTGCCAGCGCGCGCCCAGCGCTGGGCGGCGGTCGCCGCCGACGCCATCAGCATCCTGGTGCTTCTGATGATCATGGGGGGCGCCTTCAACATGATGGAGCGCACCGCCGGCATCTTCGCCAGCACCTTCGACATGAGCTTTTCCTACCTGTACCTGATGCAGCTGGTCGCTGCCGGCCTGATGGCACTGCTGCTGGTGGAGGACCTCGTCGTTCGTCTGCGCGGCAAGCCTCCCACCTTGCCTGACGAACCCAAGGAGTAAGACACCATGGAAATCTTTGCCATCATGTTCGTCGGCCTGATCGTGCTGCTGATGCTGGGGGTGCCGGTCGCCTTTGCGATGATCGCCTCATCGGCGGCGGTGCTGGCCTATACCCGTGGCTTCGCCGAGATCCCGCTGGAGATGATCGCCCAGCGCACCCTGTACGGCGTCAACAGCTTCACCCTGCTGGCGATTCCCGCCTTTCTGCTGATCGGCCGACTGATGAACTCCGCCGGCATCTCTGATCGAGTGTTCGACGTGGCGCGCTGCGCCGTGGGTCACCTCAAGGGCGGGCTCGGCCACGTCAACGTGCTGGCGAGCATGCTGTTTGCCGGCATGTCGGGCTCAGCGGTGGCCGATGCTGGCGGGCTTGGCGCGGTGGAGATCAAGGCCATGGAAGACGATGGCTTTCCCACCGACTTCAGCGCCGCGGTCACCGCCAGTTCCGCCACCATCGGGCCGATCATCCCGCCCAGCATTCCGGCGGTCATCTATGGCGCCCTGGCCAACGCCTCCATCGCCGCGATCTTTCTCGGCTCCATCCTGCCGGGCCTGTTCATGGGTGCTGGCCTGATGGTGATGGTAGCGGTGATCTCCCATCGTCGCGGCTACCCGACCCGGGCCCGCGCCACCATGGCCGAATTCACCCGTGCACTGTCGCGGGGCCTGCTGCCCATGCTGACCCCGGTGATCATCCTGGTCGGCATCCTGTCGGGGCTATTCACCCCCACCGAGGCCTCGGTGGTGGCGCTGCTCTACTGCATGATCATCTCGTTCTGCGTCTATCGCTCGATCACCCTGCGCGAGTTCGTCCAGATCCTGCGTGATACCGCCATCGACACCTCGGTGCTGCTGCTGATCATCGCCGGCAGCGCGCTCTATAGCTGGATCCTGGCGCGCTACCAGGTCACCGCCCTGGTCGCCGACTTCCTGCTCGCCACTGTCAGCGATCCAATGCTGCTGCTTCTGCTGTTGAGCCTGTTCATCCTGCTGATCGGGCTGTTCATCGATTCGGTGCCGGCGCTGTTTCTGCTGACGCCGCTGCTGGTGCCGGTGGTGGTGCAGTACGGCATCGATCCGGTGCACTTCGGCGTGCTGATGATCTTCAACCTGATGATCGGGCTGATCACGCCACCGGTGGGCACGGTGCTGTTCGCCATCCAGAAGATCACCGACCTGCCCTTCAACACCTTGGTGCGGGCCACCCTGCCGTTCTACATCCCGCTGGTGGCGGTGCTGATCGTGATCACGCTGTTTCCGTCCATCGTGATGTTCCTCCCCAACCTCTTGCTCAAATGACGCCGCGACCGGGCAAGGCTCCAGGTCCTTGCCCGGCGGGCTTATCTTAAGGAGTCATGCCATGGCTGTACTGATCACCGGTGGCCTCGGCCACGTCGGTTCCTGGGTCGCCACCCTGCTCGCCCGCCAGGGCAAGAAAGTCATCATCTGCGATATGGCCGCCCCCCACGTCGACCGCATGGGCCTCGACTATCTCGAGGAAGTGCGCGACAACGTCCACTTCGAAGCGGTGGATGTGCTCGACACCCACACCCTGTTCGAGACATTTCTGCGCTATCGCGACGAGCTGGAAGGGGTCATACACGGCGTCTCGGTGATCGCCGGGCCAAGCTTCCAGACCCGCCCGTTCAAGCACCTGTCGATCAACGCCATGGGCACCCTGAACGTCTACGAGACCTGCCGGCTGCTGGGCATCGACAAGGTGGTCAACATGAGCTCCGGCGCGGTCTACGGCGACGCCGCCGGTCCACAGGTCGAGACCATGCCCTACAAGGCCACCGACCTTTACGGCGCCACCAAGATTTCCGGCGAGCTCTACGGCGACCAGTACACGGCGACCTACGGCATGGATATCCGTCAGGCCCGACTGTTCTTCGTGTATGGCCCCGGCAAGCGCCCGTCCCACATGCACGCGGTCTACCAGGCGATGTTCGGGCCACTCGAAGGGCTACGCGATGTGCACCCGGACAACGGACGCGACCAGACCACTGACTGGACCCACGTCGAGGACACCGCGAGGGGCATCCTTGCGCTGTTCGATGCCGACAGCGTGCCTCACCGCCACTACAACATTTCCTGCGGTGTGCCGATCGCCCATCAGGACATCGTCGACAGCGTCACCGACCTACTCGGCCATGACAGCGGCATGCGTCTGGGCCCTGGCCCCTTCGTGGTGCGGGGCAGCCCCCTGGACATCACCCGCGCGCGCACGGATCTGGGCTTCGAGCCACGATTCACCGATATCCGCGAGGGACTCGAGGACTACCATCGCTGGCTAAAAAAGAACGCTTGAGCCGACATGGCCGGCCTGTCAAAGGCCGGCCGCTCGCAGACGGGCCGATCCGCTCCCGCCATCACTGCCGACGGAACACCAGCGCCAGATTGTTGGCCGGCAGCTCGTGGATGGCCTCGCGGCTCAGGCCGTGCTCGGCGGCGACCTCGGTTACCTGCTCCAGGTCCCGCACACCCCAGCGCGGGTCACGGCGCCTCAATTCGGCGTCGAAGGCCGCATTGGACGGCGCGGTATGCTCACCACCACGTCGGTAAGGGCCGTACAGCAACAGCACGCCACCCGGCTCGAGGTGGGCCTGGGCCTTTGCCATCAGCGCAGGCGTCACTTCCCACGGCGAGATATGGATCAGATTGATCGCCACCAGGGCGTCAAAGGTATCATCCGGCCAGGGTTCCAGCACGTCGCGGCGTACCGGCGCCAGCAGATTGCCGCCGCCTTGCGTCGCTTGCTCCGGCTCTCGCCCCGATGGCCCTGCCCGTTGCGCTTCGCTTTCGCCTTGCCTGTCACCCTCCGCTTCCCCTTGCCCATCTTCTGCTGCTGCAAGCGCGCGCCAGGCAGCGATGGACGCCAGCGCCGCCTCGGAAACGTCACTCGGCTGCCATCGCCAGCCCGGCTGGCACTGCGTCATATACAGTCCGTGCTCACCACTGCCGCTGGCGAGCTCCAGTACGCGGGCATGGCGTCCCAGGCACTGGCGCAGCACCGCGTGGATAGGCTCGCGATTGCGAAGCGCCGCTGGACTGGAGAGTCTCGCGTCGGACATGGGAAAACCTCACGGTAAACAAGGGGAGTAACAAGAGCGGCAATGGCCAAACGGATATAACGGAAGCATGGTAACGTCTGGCATCAACGGCTGGCGCAACGATGCCAAGCGATGATCGTCCCGGTACACTAGCAAAAGATACCCTTCATCTTCACCAAGGACGGCCCATGGCTCGACCCGCGCCTCGCTACCTCGAGATTCAACAGCACATCCTGGCCAAGATCCAGCGGGGGGAATGGCCCACCGACCATCGCATTCCGGGTGAGGAGCAGCTGGCGCTCGACTTCAACGTCAGTCGCATGACCGCCAACAAGGCCATCCGCGAACTGGTTCAGCGCGGCTACCTTACCCGCCAGCCAGGTGCCGGAACCTTCGTCACCGAACGCAAGGCGGAATCCTCGCTGATGGAGGTCCACAATATCGCCGAAGAGGTCCGCGGCCGCGGCCATCACTACCGTGCCAGAGTACAGCGTGCCGAAGCGATCGACGCCAGTGAGGACATCGCGTTGCAACTGGGGGTCAAGCGAGGCAGCAAGGTCTTCCATACCCGCATCGTTCACCACGAAAACGACGAGCCCATCCAGCTCGAGATGCGCTACGTCAATCCCCGCCACGTGCCCGACTATCTGGACGCCGACTTCACGCTCACCACGCCCCATCAGGTGCTGATCCAAACCTGGCCGATCACCGATATCGAACACGTGGTCGAGGCCGTTTCGGCAGACACGCAACAGGCCGAGGAGCTGGCCATCTCCACCTCCCTACCTTGTCTACAGTTGCGGCGGCGCACCTGGTCAAATGACCTGCTCATCAGCTACGCCGTGCTGATCCACCCGGGAGATCGCTACAAGCTGCGCTCGGCGTGGAAGGACTGAGCGACGGACACAGCCTCCACCAATGCACGAGGGCCGGACAGTGATTGTCC
Organism: Halomonas sp. H10-59; assembly: GCF_040070555.1. Taxonomy (NCBI): domain Bacteria; kingdom Pseudomonadati; phylum Pseudomonadota; class Gammaproteobacteria; order Oceanospirillales; family Halomonadaceae; genus Halomonas; species Halomonas sp. H10-59. Next base: position 2,114,781 of record NZ_CP098828.1, on the reverse strand, counting down.
GGCCCTCGTGCTTACGGCTACAGCGATCGACAAGGTTACTGCAGCAGCATGGCCGCCGGGATCGCCATTACCAGGGTGAGTGCCACCCGCACCGCCCATACCACCAGCATCTGCCATATCGTGATGGGAATCCGGGTAGCCAGCACGCAGGGAATGGACGCCGAGAAGAACAGGATGGACGACACCGACACCACGCCGGCGGCAAAGCGCGCCACGAAGTCGATTCCCGCGTCGCCACCGAGCAGCAGCGCCGGCAGGAACATCTCGGCCAGGCCCGCGGCGCTGGCCTGGGCCAGTTCCTGGGCATTGTCGATGCCGAAGATCGCCACCACCGGATAGAACAGCCAGCCCAGCCACTCGAACACCGGCGTGTACTTGGCCACCAGCAGTCCCAGCAGCCCCACCGACATGATCGACGGCAGGATGCTGATCGCCATCACCAGCCCTTCGGTCAGATTCTTGCGTACGCTGGATCCCAGCCGCGGCGCCTGCTCGGCCACCTTGATACCGGTGCGCCACGCCAGCGCCAGGCGATCCCCCTTCCGCGCTTCAGGTTCGCCGTCGGTCGCGGTGTTGTCCATGCCTGACAGCGGCCACAACCGCGCGGTCACCGCCGAGACAACGAAAGTGATCACCAGGGTGATCCAGAAGTAGGCGTTCCAGTAGTCCATCAGCCCCAGGGTCTTGGCGACGATGATCATGAACGGCGCGGAGACGGTAGAGAAACCGGTGGCAATGATGGCCGCTTCTCGGGCCGAGTACTGGCCACCGGCGTAGGCCCGGCTGGTGATCAACAGTCCGATCGAGTAGCTGCCGACGAAGGAGGCCACCGCGTCGATGGCGCTTCGACCCGGGGTACGCCACAGCGGGCGCATGACGGGCTGAACCAGGATGCCGATCAGCTCGAGTAGCCCATAGCTCAACAGCAGCGCCAGGAAAATGGCACCGATCGGCACGATCAGCCCCACCGGAATCACCAGCTTGTCGTAGAGAAAGGGCAGCATGTCCGGCTGATGCAGCAGTGCCGGACCGGCGGAGGTCATGGTCAACAGCGCCGCCACCACCCCCAGAAGCTTGAGCACGGTGAAGATCTTGTCGGTGAGACTGCGTCGCCAGTCTCCCTTGATCAACGGATAGGCTGCGCCGGCGATGATCAGCGCCAGGGCGTAGAACCTCGCCCAGTCACCGAGCCCGGCCCGTGCCGCGGTCACCAGATGATCCAGCGGAATCGTGGTTCGACCTTCCCAGGCAACCGGAACAAAGAAGATGAAGATGCCGATGGCGCTGGGCACCAACAGCTTGAACAACAGCAGGCCGAGGGGTGTCTGGCCTACCGAGGAACCAGGAGTCGTCGCCATGAAGGGAACCTCGTCGAAGTGTGAACCAACTCGTAAGTGTCATCTTGTTTGTATATACATTTCAACCGCTATAGTGGCAAAGCACTCCCCCACAGCGCCTTTAGACGATGGTCTAATACGCCACAAACTTCTCCTCAGATTCGTTCGTTAAACGGCGTTATCACGCTCCACCACAGCTCTTTCCTGCAGCGTCGCAGACAGGCCGCCGGTCAGGGCATCGGACGAACCGGCAAGGACTCCAGAACCACACTTTCCTGTATATACATAATACTGTCGAGCGACCCTATGGGCACCCGACGCCTCCCGCGCGTGCTCGAAACGCTCTCGGGTCTCTCGACGACTCGAGGTTCAGAAAAGCCGGTAACGATCCCGCGGCCAAGACGGAGAGCACTGCGCCTAGCCGACCTGCGCTCCCCTCGGGGCGATGCTTCAGAGAAAACAGGCCTGATGCATCCGCGACCATGTATATACGTTTACCGAAGCAATCTGTCGGGATTTCACGCCTATCCGCGCACTACGACTATGGTCTATTGATACGTCACGGCCTGGAACCCAGCCCAAAAAAACGCCTGCAAGCCGCTGTTTCAACAACCATCCTTCAGCCCCGGCCCATGGTTCGGGCGATGCATCACTGGCGACTCGGCGGCTTGACGAAACGGCTTGAAGGCATTATTTGTATATACATTACCCGACACGGAGCATCCCCATGTCCGAGCAACCCAAGCGCCTGCTGTGGCGCGATCTGGCGATCTTCGACGGACTGACCACCCTGCCCGAGCGTCACTGGGTAGCGGTCGAGGAGGGTCGGATCTGCGCCCTGGGCACCATGCAGACCCTTGACCCGAGTCAACATCGCGACGCCGTCGACATGGGGAAAGGCGGCGTCATGACGCCGGGCCTGATCGACTGCCATACCCACCTGGTCTTCGGCGGGCAGCGCAGCGACGAATTCGAGCTGCGCCTGCAAGGCGCCTCCTACGAAGAGATCGCGCGTCGCGGTGGCGGCATCCTGGGCACCGTCACTGCGACCAGGGAAGCCGACGAATCGGCCCTGTTCGACGCCGCGGCAAAGCGTCTCACGTCGATGATCGAGGACGGCGTGACCAGCGTCGAGATCAAGTCCGGCTACGGCCTGACCCTGGCCGACGAACTGAAGATGCTGCGGGTGGCGCGACGTCTCGGCGAGCAACTGCCCGTGCGCGTCACTACCACCCTGCTGGCCGCCCATGCCCTGCCACCGGAGTATGCAGGCGACGCCGATGGCTACATCGAGCTGGTGTGCAACCAGATCCTGCCGGCGGCCCACGCCGAGGGCCTGGTCGATGCGGTCGACGTGTTCTGCGAGCGCATCGCCTTCTCGAGCGAACAGTCCCGACGCGTGTTCGAGGCGGCCAGGGCGCTTGACCTGCCGGTCAAGGCCCACGCCGAGCAGCTTTCACTGTCCGGTGGTGCCGCCCTGGTGGCCCAGTTCCGAGGGTTATCCGCCGACCATATCGAGTACCTGGACGACGACGGCATCACGGCGATGGCCGGTGCCGGGACCGTCGGCGTCCTGCTGCCCGGTGCCTTCTACACCCTGCGTGAAACGCAGTACCCACCGATCGACGCCATGCGTCGTGCCGGCGTCGCCATGGCGGTGGCCTCGGACGCCAATCCGGGCACCTCGCCCATCGTGCTGCCGACCCTGATGCTGAACATGGCCTGCACCCTGCTGCGCCTGACGCCCCAGGAGGCACTGGCCGGCATGACCCGCCACGCCGCCCAGGCCATCGGCCAGCCAGACCTTGGACGCATCGCCGTCGGCGCTCCCGCCGATCTGTGCGTCTGGAACATCGATAGCCCGGCCGAACTGGCCTATGCCGTCCAGCCGGGACGGCTCAAGCACCGCCTGCTGGAGGGCGTATTGACCCATGGATGAGCAGCTATCTTCCCCCTGGTCATCCATGACCCCGGCGGCTGACCCAGACACCATGCCGTCCAGCCGGGACGGCTCAAGCATCGCCTGCTGGAGGGCGTATTGACCCATGGATGAGCAGCTCGCTTCCCCCTCGTCTCCCACCGCGCCGCTGACCGAAGCGGACATGGGCATCTGGCAGGGGCGTACCGACCCCGAGCCCAACAGCGAGCGCTGGCACCAGCGCATCGCCGCCTACCGTTCCGGCGCCGAGCCTGGCGTCGTGGTGACGGGCTTTGCCAGCGATGCCGGTGTCGCCCGCAACAAGGGGCGGGTCGGAGCCGCCGATGGCCCCGCCGCCATTCGCCGCGCCCTCGCCCCCATGGCCTGGCACCGCGACGCCCCGGCCTACGATGCCGGCGACGTGCACTGCGTCGGCAATGGCCTCGAGGATGCCCAGGAGGCGCTGGGCGCGCGGGTGACCGAGATCCTCGACCAGGGCCACCAGCCGGTGGTGCTGGGCGGCGGTCACGAAGTCGCCTACGCCAGCTGGCGCGGCCTCTCCGAGCATCTGGACAAGGGCCACCGCAGGCCCACCGTGGCGATCATCAACCTGGACGCCCACTTCGACCTGCGCGACCCCAGCGAACAGACGTCTTCCGGCACGCCCTTCGCCCAGATCGCCGCCGACTGCGCCAGGCGTCGCTGGCCGTTCCGCTACGCCTGCCTCGGAGTCAGCCAGGCGGCCAACACCCGTGCCCTGTTTCACACCGCCAAGCGGCTCAAGTCGCTGGTGGTCGAGGATCGCGAGTTTCGCGATAGCCGCATCGCGTACATCAAGCGCGACGTGCAGCGTCTGGTAGCCGACTGCGATCACGTCTACCTGACCATCGACATGGATGTCTTCCCTGCAAGCGATGCCCCTGGCGTCAGCGCTCCCGCCTCGCGGGGCGTGATTCTGACCCACTTCGAGCCGATCCTCGAGTTCCTGCGTCGCTCGCGCAAGCTACGCCTGATCGACATCGCCGAGGTCAACCCGGCGTATGACATCGACCAACGCACGGCGCGTCTCGCCGCCCGCCTGGTCCATCAACTGACCCGGTCCAACGCCTGACCGAGCCTTTTATTCCCTTTCACTACAGGTACCGACATGAACCAGATCACGCCCTCGCTGAACGACCGTCACGATCCTTCGCGCAAGATCGCCGCCCCCACCGGCACCGAGCTGTCGTGCAAGAGCTGGCTGACCGAAGCCGCCCTGCGCATGCTGATGAACAACCTCCACCCTGACGTCGCCGAGCGTCCCGAGGATCTGGTGGTGTACGGCGGCATCGGTCGCGCTGCCCGCACCTGGGAATGCTTCGACAAGATCGTCGAGGTGCTCAAGCGCCTGGAGGACGACCAGACCCTGCTGATCCAGTCCGGCAAGCCGGTAGCGGTGATCCCGACCCACAAGGACGCGCCGCGGGTACTGATCGCCAACTCCAACCTGGTGCCGGCCTGGGCCAACTGGGAGCACTTCAACGAGCTCGACAAGAAGGGACTGATGATGTACGGCCAGATGACCGCCGGGTCCTGGATCTACATCGGCTCCCAGGGCATCGTCCAGGGCACCTACGAGACCTTCGTCGAGGCTGGCCGTCAGCACTTCAACGGCGACCTCAAGGGCCGCTGGGTACTGACCGCCGGCCTCGGCGGCATGGGCGGCGCCCAGCCGCTGGCGGCGACCCTGGCCGGCGCCTGCTCGCTGAACATCGAGTGCCAGCAGACGAGCATCGACTTCCGTCTGCGTACCCGCTATCTGGACGAGCAGGCCAACGACCTGGACGACGCGCTCGAGCGTCTTGCGCGCTACACCAGTGAAGGCAAGGCCATCTCCATCGGTCTTTGCGCCAACGCCGCCGACGTCCTGCCGGAACTGGTCAAGCGCGGCGTCAAGCCGGACATGGTCACCGACCAGACCAGTGCCCACGATCCGCTGCACGGCTACCTGCCCTCTGGCTGGACCTGGGACGAGTACGTGGCCCGCGCCAAGAGCGAGCCCGACACAGTGGTCAAGGCCGCCAAGGCGTCCATGGCGGTGCATGTGCGCGCCATGCTCGAGTTCCAGAAGATGGGCGTGCCCACCTTCGACTACGGCAACAACATCCGCCAGATGGCCCAGGAAGAAGGCGTCGAGAATGCCTTCGACTTCCCCGGCTTCGTCCCGGCCTACATTCGTCCGCTGTTCTGCCAGGGCATCGGCCCGTTCCGCTGGGTGGCGCTGTCCGGCGATCCGGAGGACATCTACAAGACCGACGCCAAGGTCAAGGAGCTGATCCCCGACGACGAGCACCTGCACCACTGGCTCGACATGGCCAAGGAGCGCATCAGCTTCCAGGGTCTGCCGGCGCGTATCTGCTGGGTCGGTCTGAAGGATCGCGCGCGCCTCGGCCGCGCCTTCAACGAGATGGTCAAGAACGGCGAACTCAAGGCACCCATCGTCATCGGCCGTGACCACCTCGACTCCGGTTCCGTGGCCAGCCCCAACCGCGAGACCGAGTCCATGCTGGACGGCAGCGACGCCGTGTCCGACTGGCCGCTGCTCAACGCCCTGGCCAACACCGCAGGCGGCGCTACCTGGGTCTCGCTGCACCACGGCGGGGGTGTCGGCATGGGCTTCTCACAGCACGCCGGTGTAGTCATCGTCGCCGACGGTACCGACGAGGCCGATGCCCGCCTGGCCCGCGTCCTGCGCAACGACCCGGCAAGCGGCGTGATGCGCCATGCCGACGCCGGCTACGACATCGCCAGCCAGTGTGCCCGCGACAACGGCCTCGACCTGCCGATGCTCAAGGACTGATGTCGTCCCGGGCGCGGCCAGCCGCTGGCGCGCCCGACCCTGGCATCGAGGCGCCTTGCCCCTGAGGGCGCCTCCTGCCCGGGAGCGCCATGCAAAAAGCGCAGACGCCTGCACAAAGGCCGCCCCTCGGGGCGGCCTTTATCGTTTACAACCCTGGTTCACTTCGATGCCACTTGAAACGTGCGCCGACGCCCCTGAAGCGGCCGGCGACGGGTCAGGCGCAGCACTGCTTGAACTTGCGCGCACTGCCACAGGGACAGGGATCGTTGCGTCCCGGCTTGAGTCGAGACACCCGGGCCTCGCCATCCAGATAGACCCAGCGTCCCTGGTGGCGCACAAAGCGCGAGCGCTCTTCCAGCACGCCCCAGCGCTGCCGCCCCGGCGTGCCCTCGGCAAAGGTCGCACGAAACTGCACCCAGCCCTGGTCGCCTGTTTCACCGCTATCGAGTATCTCGAGACGCTTCCAGCGGGTATCGTCGTCACCGCCCAGTTGCGCCGGGCAACTGTCCGGGTGCCAGCTATGGCGAAGGTAGTCCTCGAGCCCGAGGGCGAAGGCCGCAAAGCGCGAGCGCATCAGCGCCTCAGGCGAACCTGCGTTCTCGCCCTGGTGCAGCAGACCGCAGCAGTGCTCGAGGACCAGACCACTGCCGCAGGGGCAGCGGGTGGATGACGTTGTAGTCAAGGTACGGCACTCCTCTTATCTACCTTGCGCTTTGCCACAGCGCGGGCCTTGTACGAACACCCGACGTGGGTGGCAACGCTTTAAACAGACTGCCGACCTGTACCGGCCTCACGCAAATACCGACCAGCCTGTGGCCTTGGACAGCCCTTCCAGGGCAGCGGTGCCCTTGAGCGAATTGCCGTAGCGATCCAGGCCCGGCGACCACACTGCAATCGAGGCCACGTTGGGCACCACCGCCATGATCCCGCCCCCGACACCGCTCTTGCCAGGGAAGCCGACCCGATAGGCAAAGTCTCCCGAGCCATCGTAGTGACCGCAGGTCATCATCAACGCATTGATCGCCCGTACCCGCTCGAGCCCGATCATGCGCTGGCCCTCGAAGCCACCACACAGAAAGCGTGTGGCCCTGGCGAGCTGGGCGGTGGACATCTCGATGGCGCAGTGATGGAAGTAGGTGCCCAGCACCCGGTCACAGTCGTTGGTCAGGTTGCCGCAGGAACGCAGGAAGTAGGCCAGGGAGAAGTTGCGATCCCCGGTGGCATGCTCGGAGCGCGCCACCTGCTCGTTGATGTGGATGTCCTCGTCGCCGGAGGCCTCCCGCAGAAACCGCAGAATCTCGCCGAGGGTGTCGCGTGGCGCATTGCACCCGAGCACCGCGTCGGTGGTGACAATCGCCCCGGCGTTGATGAAGGGATTGCGGGGAATGCCGTCTTCCACCTCCAGCTGGACGATGGAGTTGAAGGCCCGGCCCGATGGCTCGCGCCCGACCCGCTGCCACAGGCCATCGCCGTGGCGCCCCAGCGCCAGCGCCAGGGTGAAGACCTTCGACACGCTCTGGATCGAAAAGGCCTTGGCGGCGTCGCCGGCATGAAACTCCTGTCCATCCACGGTGCACACACTGATGGCGAACTGGCGGGGATCAACACAGGCAAGTTCGGGGATATAGCTTGCCACCTGGCCCCACTCGCCAGCCTGACGAGCCTCGCGATCCAGCCTCTCGACCAGCGCCTGCAGTTGTTCCGGCGTAAGGGTCTTTCCCATGAGCGTGATTCTTCCAGGAGCCTGACAAGGCTGGCGATGGTCGCCCCCTCCTTCGTGGCTGTCAACGCCGGTTCCCGGCCGGGGACAATCGCCAGGGCGACAGCGCCCGCTCAGGGCCCGCTCAGCGCCCGCGCCGCTTGGTGCGCATGGTCGCCTCGGCGGCAAGCGGATCTTCTGGCCAGGGGTGCTTGGGGTAGCGGCCGCGGTTCTCCTTGCGCACCTCGGGGTAGACGTTGTGCCAGAAGCTTCGAAGGTCCATGGTCGTCGCCAGCGGCCGCCGCGCCGGGGACAGCAATTCCAGGCGTACCGGCACCCGCCCGTCGACGATACAGGGTGTGGCTTCGCAACCGAACAGGGCCTGCAATTTGGCGGCCAGCACCGGCACGATACGCGTGCCGTGCTCGTCGCCGTCGTCGACCTCACGCTCATAGCGCAAGGCCGCGCTGTCACCGCTTGGCAGCGCCAGCCGTCGCGGTGCCAGCTCGTCCAGCTTGCCCGCCAACGGCCACGGCAGACGTTCGCGCAACAGCCGTTCCCAGGGCAGCGCCAGCACCTGATCGAGCCGCGACAGGCCGTCCAGATGCGGACCGAGCCAGTCCTCGAGCTCGGCCATCAGGCTGGCGTCGTCAAGCTCCGGCCAATGGGGATCATGCGTCCGTCGCAACAGCGCTACCCGTCTTCTGAGCTGTTCTGCCGCCTCGTCCAGCGGCAGCGCCTCGCGCTGCCCCAGGGCGTCGAGCAGCGCCCTATGCCTGGCCTCTCGACTCGGCGGTCCTGCCAGGGGCTTGCGCTCCAGCACCACGGCATCGAGGGCGCGTACTCGCTCGCCTTCCAAGCGTCCCGCCGATGCGTTCCAGGCGACCCGCTCGGTCCAGTCGCCAAGTTCAGGAAAATGCGCCAGCAGCGCCGCCTCCTCGATCCGTACGCCGCGATAGAGTCTGGCCTCACGCTGGCGACCGTCCAGGTCCACCGCGACCAGCAGGGGCGCATGGGCCAGGGGGTGATCGCTTGCCAGCGTCACCAGGCCACCGCCACGCAGGCGAAAGCGTCCGGGTGAAAGGTGCTGAGCGACACGGTCGGGGTAGGCGCAGAGCAGAAGCTCGCCCAGGGTTATTGAGGCGCCCGGCTCGCCCACACGGGACTCACTCCGATGGGCCTTGTCCAGCGCCACCCCGGCGCGCTTGCACAGTCGCCGGGCCTCCCGCTGCCAGGCGGGATCAGGCCTTGGCGACGACAACAGCTGCGAAAACACCCGCTCCAGATCCGGCTCCCGCGAGGCGCCCTGACGACCCTCGAGCCAGGCGGACAGGGCGCAGGCCAGGGCCAGCGACGCCTCGCCGGCGCGGCTGGCTCGCTCCAGCATGGCGGCGAGCCGGGGATGCACCGGCCAGCGTCCGGCTGCCCGGCCCAGCGAACTCAAGCCGCCATCAGGCTCGACCAGCCCGAGGGACTGCAACAGCCGACGCCCGCTATCCAGGGCCGCTGTCCCTGGCGAAGTCACCCAGACAAGCGCGGACGCGTCCTTGACACCCCAGCGCGCGAGTTCGAAGGCCAGGCCGGATAGGTCTGCCTGGTGTATCTCCGGCTCGGCGTGGGGCGGCAGCGGCTGCTCTTCCGCCCACAGCCGATAGCAGCGTCCGGGCCCCTGGCGCCCTGCCCGCCCACGCCGCTGATCGGCGCTGGCTCGGTTGACACGGCGGGTCTCGAGACGCGAAAGCCCGGTACGCGGGCTGAACACCGGCACCCGCTCCATTCCGGCATCGACCACGCTGCGCACGCCATCCACGGTGACACTGGACTCGGCGATGGCGGTGGCCAGCACCACCCGACGCCGGCCATTCGGGTCAGGACGAAGGGCAGCGCGCTGCTGCTCGAGCGGCAAGCGTCCATGCAGCGGCAGTACCGCGATATCCTCCAGCCGCTCGCCCAGCCAGCGCCCGAGACGTTCGATTTCGGCAACCCCAGGCAGGATCACCAGCACGTCGCCAGCAGGATCACCACCACCCCTGGCATCGTCATCTCCGCCATTGGAGACAGGATCGGACGCCTGCAGCGCCTCTATGACCACCCGGCCCTGCTGCTCCTCCGCCGAGGCGCGCTGGGACAGCGGCCGATACAGCGTCTGGACCGGATACTGCCGCCCCGGGCACTCGATCACCGCCACGTCCTGCCCCAGCACGCCTTGCATGGCGGCCACGTCCAGGGTGGCGGACATCACCACCAGGCGCAGGTCCTCGCGCAGCCCCTGCTGGACGTCGAGGGCCAGCGCCAGCCCCAGGTCGGCCTCCAGACTGCGTTCATGGAACTCGTCGAAGAGGATGCCGGTGACGCCCTCCAGCATGGGGTCATGCTGCAGCATGCGCGACAGCACGCCCTGGGTGACGACTTCGAGGCGAGTCGTCGGGCCGACCCGGCTCTCGCCACGCATGCGGTATCCCACCGTCTCGCCCGGCCGCTCGCCCAGCAGATCGGCCATATGGCCCGCCGCCAGACGCGCCGCCACCCGACGAGGCTCCAACAGCAGCAGACGCCCACGACCATCGTCGCCACCGCACCAGTCACAGTCCAGCAGGGCCAGCGGTACCCGGGTGGTCTTGCCGGCCCCGGGCTCGGCCACCAGCAGCGCCCGGTTGTGCTGTTCGAGCGCTGCGGTGAGCTGAGGCAGTCGGGCGTCGATGGGCAGGCTGGGCGGTGAAGACATCGGCTCGGGGGCTCCTGGCGCGGGACGGGACAAGACAAGACAAGACAAGACAAGACAAGACAAGCAAGGCAGCAATGCGCCGCCGATGATAGCACGCCGCTGCCCCATGGCCCGGCGGCAACGACCCCGCTCGAGGCCTGACTTGTATACAACAGCAACAACATTTTGTTGCCAGTAGATGACGTTTTTGTCTACGCTCTTCAAACTGACCGAAAGGTCAGGTTTTTTTAGCGCGACGCCCGTCGCGGCATCACCCAGACAATCGACAGCGGCCACTACAACGACAAGAGGACCCTGAGATGAGCGAGACCACGTCCACGCTTTCACCGCGCGACCGTCATCCGGCAGCCAGCGCGAGTCGCCCAGACGGCGACGACGGCACTGCGGATCAAACCAGCCAGGACGCCGTCGGCCGGCTTGCCTGGCTGGATCGCTACTTCAACGTCAGCCGCCGGGGCAGTTCGCTGAAGACCGAACTGCTGGCCGGGATCGCCACCTTTCTGGCGGGCATGTACATCATCGTGGTCAATCCAGCGGTGTTGTCGGACGCCGGCATTCCCTTCTCGGCGGCGCTGTCGGCCACGGTGGTCATCAGCTTTCTGAGCAGCCTGGCCATGGCGCTGTACGCGCGCAACCCCATCCTGGTGGCGCCCGGCATGGGCATGAACGCCCTGTTCACCTACACCCTGGTACTGGGGGCAGGTCTGTCCTGGGAGGTCGCACTCGGGTGCGTGTTCTGGTCCGGTGTGATGTTCGCCGTACTGGCCATGTTCAACGTCCGCGAGGCGATCATCGACGCCATTCCGCCGTCGCTGCGCTACGCCATCACCTGCGGTATCGGCCTGTTCATCACCTTTATCGGCCTCAAGAACGCCGGTTTCATCGTGGCAAGCCCCGCCACCCTGGTCAGCCTGGGCAGCCTGGACGCAAGTCTCGCCACCTTCTTCATCGGGCTGATCGTGACCGCGGTGCTGGTCATCCGCGGCTTCAACGGTGCCCTGATCCTCGGCATCGCCACCACTACCCTGCTGGCCGCACCGATGGGGCGTCTGTGGGGTGACGAGGTGGTCGTGGCATGGCAGGGACTGGCCGCCTGGCCGGACTTCTCGGCGCTGGGTCAGGTCGACGTGCTGGGGGCTCTCAAGGTCGCCTACCTGCCCTTTATCTTCGTGATGCTGTTCACCAACTTCTTCGATGCGCTGTCGTGCTTCATGGCGCTGTCGGAATCCGCGGGACTCAAGGACGCCAAGGGCAACCCGCGCAATCTCAAGCGCTCGATGACGGTGGACGCCTTCGCCTCGATGATCGCCGCCCCGCTGGGCACCAGCGCCGCCCAGACCTTTATCGAGTCCGGCGCAGGGGTCGCCCAGGGCGGGCGCACCGGCCTGACCGCGCTGGTGATCGCGCTGCTGTTCCTGCCGTTTCTGTTCCTGTCGCCGCTGCTGTCGCTGGTGCCGGGCATCGCCACCTCGCCGGCGCTGGTGCTGGTGGGGCTGTTCATGATGGCCCCGGTGGGCAAGATCGACTGGGGACGCTTCGAGGAGGCCTTTCCTGCCTTTCTGGCGATCATCCTGATGCCATTGACCTACTCGATCACCCTGGGCATCGCCTTCGGCTTCATGAGCTTCGTGCTGATCAAGCTGGCCACCGGCAAGTTCACCGAGATCAAACCCGCCATGTGGGTGTCCGCGGTGCTGTCCGCGATCATGCTGGTGACGGCGCAATAAAAGCGCGCGAGCCCCGGGGCGCCCGCCGCCGGGGCAAGGCATCAGTGACAGTTAAGCAACCTGGCCTTGTAAAGAGCTGCGTAGTGCTGGCGACGTCCCCTGCTATGGCGCGGAGGAAGATCTTACCCCACAGCCCTTCAATACCACCTGGGTCAGAAAGTCGGTGACACGCTGCATATCGTCATCGGTGAAGTCGTCGTGGCCGGTGATGCCGGCGACCTGGCTTTGGCAGGTAAAGAGCAGCGTAGTGCTGGCGACGTACCCTGCTATGGCGCGGAGGAAGATCTTACCCCACAGCCCTTCAATACCACCTGGGTCAGAAAATCGGTGACACGCTGCATATCGTCATCGGTGAAGTCGTCGTGGCCGGTGATGCCGGCGACCTGAGATTGAAAGTCTGCATAGTGCTGGGTCGCCGACCAGATCAGGAAGATCAACGATACCGGGTCCACCGGGTCCATCAGGCCGCGCTCGGCCCACTGACGAAACACCTCGGCACGGCTTTCGACCCAGTCGCGCAGCTCGCCACGCAGATAGTCCTGCAGAAAGGGAGCGCCCTGAAGGATCTCGCCGGCAAACAGGCGCGAGGCCTCGGGGTGGCGGCGAGACATCTCCATCTTCGAGCGGATAAAGGCACTGAGCACCTCGGCGGGATCATCATCCACCGAGATATCGTCGAGCATCATGTTCCAGCGCTCCATCACCCCTTCCAGCAGGCGAACGTACAGCGCCTTCTTGCTGCCCATGTAGTAGAGCACATTGGACTTGGGCAGCCCGGCTTCCTCGGCAATCAGCTTCAGGCTGGCGCCCCGATAGCCGTGACGCGAAAACACTCGCTCGGCGGCGTCGAGTATGTCGCGTTCGTTACGCTGGCGAATGGCACCAGCCTCCGCCTCCAGCGGCGCCTTCAGCGCCGTGTCATCAAGCTGTGAGCCCATGGTTATCCCGATCGTCGAATCGCCCGCCACCGCCGGTTGCAGGTGGGTCGGCAAGGAGGAAAAGAGTGCCTGAACCCCACCGCTCTGGCAATTGGGCAAAGCGGCTAGCCTGGCGCGACAGCGGCTGTGAGGGGCAGCTTTTGCGGCCTCTGCCGTGGTCGCCGACAGGAACACGCGGCGGGCACCGAAAAAAACTCGACGGCGTGACTTGAAGAAGCTGACCGATTGGTCAAGAATGAAGTTACCCCCTTGCCATGGCGATGCCCCTTGGTACCGACTCGCTGACAACCACTCGGCTCAGACAGCAACCAGGACATCGACCAGGACATCAACGACGACAACGACAACATAAGCGGACCTGACCATGATCGAGTTCTTCCTCAACGGGCGGCCACGGCGCGTCGACGCCGAGGCCCACCTCAGCGTGCTCGACCTGCTGCGCGAGCGCCTCAACCAGACCGGCACCAAGGAAGGCTGCGCCTCCGGCGACTGCGGTGCCTGCACCGTGGCGATCGGCGAGCCCGATGCCGACGGCAACCTGCGCTACCACAGCGCCAACGCCTGCATCATGCCGGCCCACCAGCTCAATGGACGCCACCTGGTCACCGTCGAGGGGTTGTCCCGGGGGGACGAGCTGCACCCTTGCCAGGCCGCCATGGTGGAACACCACGGCAGCCAATGCGGCTTCTGCACCCCGGGTATCGTCATGTCGCTGTTCACCCTTCATGAAGATGACCGCGCGCGGCCCGCGCCACTGACGCCTGAGCGACTGGAAGCGGCGCTGGGCGGCAACCTGTGTCGCTGCACCGGCTATCGCCCGATCCGCGACGCCGCCCTGGCCATGGGCGACACCCCGGGCTTCCGGCCCGAATGGCTCGACGATGACGCCCTTGCCCGAGCGCTTGCCACCAATGTGGGAGAGTCTGCCACCCGCACCGGCTTCTACCAGCCGCGCCGCCTCGATGAACTGGTCGAACTGCGCGCCCGCCACCCCGACGCCCGCCTGGTGGCCGGCGGCACCGATCTCTGGCTCGAAGTCACCCAGAATCTGGCGGACTTCGCCGAGGTCATCGACGTCACCCGGGTAGAACAGCTCAAGGTGCTGGAAGCGGGCCACGACGCCAGCGGTCGTCCAGGGGTGTGGGTCGGCGCCGCGGTTACCTACACGCAACTGGAGCCGCTGTTCGCCGAGCGCTATCCCGCCTTTCATCATCTCTTGCATCGACTCGGCTCTGGACAGGTACGCAACCGCGGCACCCTGGGTGGCAACGTGGCCAACGCCTCGCCCATCGGCGACACCCCACCGGTACTGCTGGCACTCGACGCCTGCCTGCGCCTGACCGGACCCGGCGGCAGTCGTGAACTCGCCGCGGCTGACTTCTTTATCGACTACAAGAAGACCGCCCTGGCGCCGGACGAGTGCCTGGAAGCGATCTTCCTGCCGACGCTGGCAGCTGACCGCCAGCTCAAGGTATGGAAGCTGTCCAAACGGCGTGAGGACGACATCTCGGCGGTACTCGGTGCCTTTAGCTGGGCACTGAAGGACGGCGCCCTGGCCGAGGTCCGCCTGGCCTTCGGCGGCATGGCCGCGATCCCGGCCCGGGCAACCGGCGCCGAGGCGGCACTGGAAGGCCATGCCCCTTCTCCTGAGCGGTTCGCCGCCGCCATCGATGCCCTGGCCGAAGACTTTCAGCCCATGAGCGATGTGCGTGGCAGCAGCGACTATCGTCGGCACGCCGCCGCCGCACTGATCGAACGCCTGCGCCTGGTCGTCGCCGACGCGGCATCCCAGGACTCTCAGCACCCGACCCAGGAGGTGATGCTCCATGCGTACGCTCACTGATCTGACCACACCTGCCTCCGCGGCCAGCGATACTGCCGATACCACCCGTCACGCGCCGGCGACCAAGGGCTTCTCGGGCAGCGCCGCACGCCACGAAAGCGCGGTCAAGCACGTCACCGGGCGCGCCGCCTACATCGACGACCTGGCGCTGCCGGCGGACGCGCTGCACCTGGCGGTGGGTCTCTCGCCGATCGCCAGCGGACGCATCACCGGGCTGGACCTGTCCGCCGTGCGCAGCGCCCCGGGCGTGGTCGACGTGATCAGCGTCGCCGACGTCCCGGGCCACACCGATATCGGCCCGGTCTTTCCCGGCGATCCGATCATGGCCGACGGCGAGGTACTCTACGCCGGTCAGGTGATCTTCTGCGTCGCCGCCACCAGCCATCGTGCGGCGCGTCAGGCGGTCAAGAAGGCGCGCCTGGAGATCGACGAGGTCGAGGCTAGCCTCGACCCGGTGGCCGCCGCCGAGGCCGGCGACGTGGTGCGCCCGACCCACCGCCAGCAGAGCGGTGACTGGGAGGCCGCCCTGGCCGGGGCGGCGCACGTCATCGAGGACGAGCAGTTCGTCGGCGGCCAGGAGCACTTCTATCTGGAAGGGCAGGCCTGCGTGGTCCACCCAACCGAAGACGAAGGCGTGATGGTCCACACCTCCAATCAGCACCCCAGCGAGACCCAGAAGCTGATCGCCGAGGTGCTGGGCATCCCCTTCCACGCGGTCACCGTGGAGGTGCGCCGCATGGGTGGCGGCTTCGGTGGCAAGGAGACCCAGGCCTCGCCCTGGGCCTGCCTGGCGGCGCTAATCGCCCGCCGCACCGGCAAGAGCTGCCGTGTTCGCCTGCCCCGGGCCGAGGACATGAAGGTCACCGGCAAGCGCCACCCCTTCCACAACCGCTATCGGCTCGGTGTCGATGAACAGGGCGTGATCCAGGGCGGTGACATCACCGTCATCGGCGACTGCGGCTACTCGCCGGATCTGTCCGAAGCCATCGTCGACCGCGCCATGTTCCACGCCGACAACGCCTATTCACTGGGCCAGGCTCGGGTCACCGGTCATCGCGCCCGTACCAGCACCGCGTCAAACACCGCCTTTCGTGGCTTCGGTGGTCCCCAGGGCATGATGGTGATCGAAGCCGCCATGGAGGACATCGCCCGCCGCGTGGGCGAGGATCCCCTGACGGTGCGCAAGCGCAACCTGTATCGCCAAGGCCGCGACCAGACCCACTATGGCCAGACGGTGGACCAGATCACGCTGCTGCATGACCTGATCGAGCGGCTCGAGACCTCGAGCGACTACTGGTCCCGGCGCCAGGCGATCACCGAGTTCAACGCCGACAGCCTGGTCATCCGCAGGGGCCTGGCGCTGACCCCGGTGAAGTTCGGCATCTCCTTCACCGCCCAGCATCTCAACCAGGCCGGTGCCCTGCTGCACGTCTACACCGACGGCAGCGTGATGATCAATCACGGCGGCATCGAGATGGGCCAGGGCCTGCACACCAAGGTGTGCCAGGTGGTCGCCCGCGAGCTGGGGCTCGATCTCGAAGCGGTACGCATCAGCGCCAGCCGTACCGACAAGGTACCCAACACCTCACCCACGGCGGCCTCCAGCGGGGCCGACCTGAACGGCCAGGCGGCCCGCGACGCGGCCAGCAAGCTGAAGTCGCGGCTGTTCGACTTCGCCGCCGAACGCTACCAGCTCGACCGTCAGGACATGCGTCTGGAACAGGGCGAGCTGATCGCCGGCATCGGTGGCAGCGAACGACGTATCGCCTGGGGCGAGCTCATCCAGGACGCTTACCTGGGTCGGGTGTCGCTGTCCGAGAAAGGCTTCTATGCAACACCGTTGATCCACTACGATCGGGCCAGCGGCAGCGGACGCCCCTTCTACTACTTCGCCTATGGCGCCGCCGTCGCCGAGGTGGCACTGGACACCCTCACCGGTGAGTACCAGGTGGATCGGGTCGACATCCTCCACGACGTGGGCGACTCGCTCAATCCGGCCATCGACGTGGGCCAGGTGGAAGGCGGCTTTATCCAGGGCATGGGGTGGCTGACCAGCGAGGAACTGAAGTGGAACGAGCGGGGCCAGTTGACCTCGTTCGGCCCGGCCACCTACAAGATCCCCGCCTACGGCGATCTGCCGGCCACCTTCAACGTCGAGCTGATGCAGGGCCACCCCAACTCCATGGCCAGCATCTACCGCTCCAAGGCGGTGGGTGAGCCGCCCTTCATGCTGGGGATGTCGGTGTGGTGCGCGCTGCGCGACGCCCTGGCGAGCCTCACCGACTACCGCCAGGCGGTACGGCTGGACACCCCGGCGACACCAGAGCGGGTCATGGCGGCGGCACGCCAGGCACGAAAGCTACACGAGAGTCGCGCAGGGGGCACCCCATGAGCGGCGAGCGCTGGTACGACGCACTGGCCCGCCTCCGACGCGCCGGCCTGCCCCATGTGCTGGCCACCCAGGTGACCAGCCAGGGGTCGACCCCACGTGAGCCTGGCGCCAGGATGGTGATCACCGCCGACGCCATCATCGACACCCTGGGCGGCGGCACCTTCGAATGGCAGCTGATCGCCTGCGCCCGGGAACGCCTCGAGCGCGGTGAGGCCGGCCTCAGCCTCGAGGCCTTTTCGCTGGGTGGCCGCAGTGGCCAGTGCTGCGGCGGCTTCGTCAACGTGTTGCTCGAAACGGATCTCGGTACGGCCACGCGCCTGGCGCTGTTCGGCGCCGGCCACGTGGGCCGCGCGGTAGCCTCATTGGCGGCGCCGCTTGGCTGGCGACTCGACTGGTACGATAGCCGCGAGGACGCCTTCAGCGGGCTCGACCCGGCCCCAGGCCAGCACCACCACCGGCTTGACGACTGCAACGCCAGCGCCGAGTCGCTGCCTGCCGGCAGCCACGTGCTGGTGCTGACCCACGACCACGCCGAGGACTACGCCCTGGTCGAGGCACTGCTCAGGCGCGGCGACATGGCCTCGATCGGGCTGATCGGCTCGCGCAGCAAGTGGGCCAGCTTCCGCGGGCGACTGGAGCGTGCCGGCATCCCGCACGATCGCATCGACACCGTGCGCTGCCCGATCGGCGACTCCGGCGGCGACAAGACGCCCTACGCCGTCGCCCTGGCCGCCCTGGCCGAGCTGCTGCCACTGGCAAGCCCCAGGCCGGAGGGGGCACGTCGCGACGCGCTGCGCGGCCTGGAAAGCGCAGAGGTACGACGCCTGTTTTCCTGAACCTGTCCTGGCCCGACCGTTACCCGTCTGACCGGGTAGCGCCAGGCGTCTGCCTCCCTGGCCGCCGCGCCTGCCGCCCCCTGACCACAACGTCACCGCCATAGTGCGATGACGCGATGACCCTATAAGCGACAACCCGATAAAGAGTGCCCCATGACCGAGACCCGTAACGCCTCTGCCAGCACCGCACCCGCGCCCGAGGCTTTCTCCGGAACTTCCGCCAGCGCCTCCACCAGCCCCGCTGGCGGCCCCTGCTCATCGAGCTGGGTCATGCGCGCGCGCATCCTCAGCTTCAACGCCGATCCCGGTGACGGCGACACCCCGCTCGAGGGCAGCGTCAGCTACTTCGCCGACGGCGTGCTGTGGTGGGCCGAGGGTGTCGTTCAGGCGGTGGGCGACTATACAGAGCTCGCCCCCCACCTGCCCGCCGACGCCAGCGTCATCGACCACCGCGACAAGCTGGTGATGCCAGGCTTCATCGACAGCCATGTGCACTATGTGCAGCTCGAGATCATGGCCTCCTACGGACGCCAGCTGCTCGACTGGCTCAACGAGTACACCTTCCCCGAGGAATGTCGCTTTGCCCAGCGCGAACACGCCGAGCAGATGGCCGACGTCTTCCTCGACGAACTGATGCGGGTAGGCACCACCACCGCCCAGGTGTTCTGCTCGAGCCACCCGGCCTCGACCGACGCCTTCTTCAGCGCGGCCCAACGCCGCGACCTGTGCATGCTGGCCGGCAAGGTACTGATGGACCGCCATGCCCCCGACGCGCTCACCGACGACACCTACGGCGGCATCCGCGACAGCGAGCGCCTGATCAGTGACTGGCACGGCACCGCGCGTCTCGGCTACAGCGTCACCCCACGCTTCGCGCCTACCTCCACCCGCGCCCAGCTCGACGCCGCCGGTGGCCTTCTGCGCAATGACCCGAGCCTGTGGCTGCAGACCCACCTGTCGGAGAACCTGGGCGAGCTCGACTGGGTGGCCGAGCTGTTTCCGGGCAGCCGCGACTACCTGGCGGTCTACGAGGAATCCGGGCTGGTGGGGCCGCGCAGCACCTTTGCCCACGGCATCCACCTGGACGACGAGATGCGTACCCGACTGGCCGAGCGCGGCGCCAACATCGCCTTCTGTCCCAGCTCCAACCTGTTTCTCGGCAGTGGCCTGTTCGACCGGGCCGGCGCCCGGGCCCAGGGGCTGAATCTGACGCTGGCCAGCGACATCGGCGCCGGTACCGACCTGTCGGGACTTGCCACCCTGAAGGCGGCCTATCAGGTCGGCCAGCTCAGGGGCACGCCACTGACCGCCTGGGCAGGCTTTCATGACCTAACCCGAGGCAACGCCGTATCGCTATCACTGGACGATCGGATCGGCAGCCTGACCCCCGGGCGCGACGCCGACTTCGTGGTCATCGACCTGTTCGCCTCGCCGCTGCTGGCTCGACGCATGGGGCGCACCCAGTCGCTGGCAGAGGAGCTGTTCACCCTGATGATGCTGGGGGACGACCGCGCCATCTACGAGACCTGGGCGGGGGGACGCCTGCAGCACCGCCGCCAGACCTGAAGAACCCGACGACAGGCGCCGGCGACCGGCGCTTGCACGGGGTGATGGCTGGCCGGGAAATTCCTCGGCGAGTGCGCTAGAATGCGCGCCTTGAATACCACACGCTGCCAACGCTGCTCCGGATTTACGCTCCGGCTCGCACGAGGACAACCATGAGTCACGATACTTCACCCCCTGAGACATCCACCGAAACCGCCACTTCTGGTTCAGACACCCTGGTGGTGTGCGCCCTGTACAAGTTCGTCACCCTCGACGACTACGAGGCGCTGCGCGAGCCGCTGCTCGCCACCCTGCTCGAGCATCAGGTGCGCGGCACCCTGCTGCTGGCCCGTGAAGGCATCAATGGCACCGTCGCCGGCACCCGCCAGGGCATCGACGCGGTGCTCGCCTGGCTACGCGCCGACCCGCGCCTGGCCGAGCTCGACACCAAGGAGTCGCTGACCCGACGTGCGCCCTTCATGCGTACCAAGGTCAAGCTCAAGCGCGAGATCGTGACCATGGGCGTCGAGGGCATCGACCCGCGCCATACCGTCGGCACCTACGTGGACCCCAAGGACTGGAACGAGCTGATCCAGGACCCCGAGGTGCTGCTGATCGACACCCGCAACGACTACGAGGTCGAGGTCGGCACCTTCGAGGGCGCGGTCAATCCGACCACCAGCGCCTTTCGCGACTTCCCCGAGTACGTGAAGAAGACCCTGGACCCGAGTCGCCACAAGAAGGTGGCGATGTTCTGTACCGGCGGCATCCGTTGCGAGAAGTCCACCGCCTACCTCAAGGAGCAGGGATTCGAGGACGTCTACCACCTCAAGGGCGGCATCCTGAAGTACCTGGAGGACGTACCGAAGGACAAGACCCTGTGGCGTGGCGAGTGCTTCGTGTTCGACGACAGGGTGACCGTCGACCACGACCTCAAGCCCGGGCGCTATGACCAGTGTCACGCCTGCCGCATGCCGATCACCGAGCAGGACAAGCAGAGCGAGTACTATGAAAAAGGCGTCTGTTGCCCGCGCTGCTACGACCGCCTGAGCGACGAGCAGAAGGCCCGCTTCGCCGAGCGCGAGCGCCAGATGCGCCTCGCCCGGGAGCGCGGCGAGGCCCACCTGGGTGCCGACGCGGTGGCACGCATGGAAGAGCGTCGCGAGGCCAAGCGACGCGCCAGGGAAGCGGCGCGCGAGGTCAATCGCCAACAGGGCTGATACACGGCTTCTGGTGTTGCACACCCGTTGATGCATGCCGGCTCGTGCACGCCGGCCCTCCAGCCACAACACCCGCCAGACCACCCGCCAGACCACCCGCCAGACCAAACAAGAGGCGCCCTGGGCTTTTTACCAGAGACGGGCGCCTCTTTTGCATGTCACCGAGGACTTCGCCGATAGCGAAGGGCGCGCCGAAGCGCGCCAAACTGTGTTGAAAGAAACGGCGTCGGCCTGTTCAACCTCTTCCTCGCCTCAGTCGGCGATCACGCCAAAAACACCTTAGATTCCGACGTTTTCGCTTCGACATCATGCCTCAGCAACCTTCCACCCCGCCCGTTGCCTGAAAAGCGGCCGCCGCCCACACAGGATCACCTATTACTAACACCAGCGCGGGCAAGCCGCAGTGCCATCTAGTGACATGAAGCACGCCTTGAGCATCAGGGTTCGCCATCCACCTGTGCCGCTACTGATTCCCCCTGCCGCTCGCCGAAAAACGACAGGCTCAGATCGCCCGCCTGAACGGCAAACCGTGACGTGACGCAACGAAGGGAATACATGATGCGACCTTGGCCCAACTACCTTTCCCCTGCTCTGGCCGGCACTTTCTTGGCCAGCAATTTTTTAACCGGCACTTTTTTAACCGGCACTTTTTTGGCCTGCAGCATGGCCGTCGCCTCCCAGGCGTCGGCGGCACCCACATCAGAGACCGAATCCGCAGACCAACAAGACTATCGACAGTATTTCACCCCGCTACCCTCGCTTCCCCCCATCCCCGCCGACAACAGCCTCACCGCTGAGAAGGTAGCGCTTGGCAAGATGCTGTTCTTCGAACCCCGGCTGTCGAAGAGCAGCAACATCAGCTGCGCTTCCTGTCACAACCCGGCCCTGGCCTGGACGGATCGACTTCCGACGGCGGTCGGCCACGATGGACAGACAGGCGAACGCAACTCCCCCACCGTGCTCAACTCGGGCTTTCTTGGCTCACAGTTCTGGGATGGTCGCGAACCCGACCTGGAAGGCCAGGCGCTGGGGCCTATCCAGAACAGCATCGAGATGGCCCACGACCTGGACGGCGCCCTTGCCCGCCTTTCCGCCGTCGAGGGATATTCCGATCACTTCCAGACGGCATTTCCCGCCGACGAGGCCCCGCTGTCCTCCGGCAACCTGGCCGACGCCATCGCCAGCTTCGAGCGCACGCTGAATACGCCGAACGCTCCGCTCGATCGCTACCTGCTCGGTGACGAGGCTGCCCTGACCGATCAGCAGAAGGCAGGCATGAAGGACTTCGTGGACGTCGGGTGCATCACCTGTCACCGCGGCGCCAACTTCAGCGACAGCCTGTTCCACCCGATTCAGGTGCCGGGATCGGATGATCTCGGGCGCTTCGCGGTCACCAACGAGGAAAGCGATCGACAGGCCTTCAGGACGGCATCACTGCGCAATGTGGCCCTGACCTACCCCTACTTTCACGACGGCTCGGCCGAGACGCTTGAAGACGTCGTGCCCATCATGGCCGAGCAGATGCTCAAGCGAGAGCTTGATGAAGCGACCGTCGAACGTCTGGTCAGCTTCCTGCATGCCCTGACAGGAGAGCAACCGGTGGTCACGGTGCCTGCTCTGCCCTGATCCAGTCCTGATCCAGTCCCGGGCCTGACCCGGTACTGCCACCAATAGCCCCCTGCAAACGCCAGCGCCGCCTCCCCGACAAGGGGCAAGGCGGCGCTTGATGAGCCAGTCCCGGCGTCAGGCACTTTTACGGCAAGGCCTAGGATTCCACCAGCCGCTGTCTCAGCGCCTGCCTCCTCTCCTCATCCATGAAGGCCGCCTCGATGGCGTTGCCGGCCAGCCACTTGAGGGTCTCGTTGGACCAGCCGAAGGCCTGCTGACAGGCGGCGAAGTTGTCGCGCATGCCACCGCCGAAGTAGGCCGGGTCATCGGAGTTGATGGTCACCACCAGACCTGCGTCGATCAGCGTCGGCAGGCCGTGATCCTCGAGCCGCTCCACCACTTTCAGGCGCACATTGGACAGCGGACACACCGTCAGCACAGTGCCTTCGTCGGCCAGCCGCTCCATCAGCTCGATGTCCTCGATCGCCCTTACGCCATGGTCGATGCGACACACCTGAAGCTCATCCAGCGCCTCGCGGATATAGCTCGGTGGCCCCTCCTCACCTGCGTGGGCCACGCGCTCAAGGCCCAGCTCCCGCGCCCGGGCAAAGACCTCCTGGAACTTGCTCGGCGGATTGCCTCGCTCAGCGCTGTCCAGCCCCACGGCACTAAAGTGGTCATGCCAGGGCGTGCTGTCCTCGAGCAGCTGCATGGCATCGGCGGCGGGCTGATCACGCAGAAAGGCGAGGATCATGGCGGTGGAAATATCCAGCTCGGAGCGGGCCTTGGCACAAGCGGCCGTCAGGCCTTCCATCACCTCGGACAGCGCCACGCCACGGGACAGGTGGGCCTGGGGGTCCACGTGCATCTCGATATGCACCACTCCCTCGGCGGCGGCGCGCCGGAAGTAGTCCATCGCCAGGTCCTCGAAGTCCCGGGCGCGGACCAGCACGCTCATGCCCTGATAGTAAAGATCGAGAAAGGACTGCAGGTCGCTGAAGTCGTAAGCCTGTCGGGCCGCCTCGATATCGGCGTAAGGCAGGCTGACCCCGTTACGCTCGGCCAGCGCAAACATCAGCTCCGGCTCCAGCGTACCCTCGATGTGCAGATGCAGTTCCGCCTTGGGCAGGCGGGTCAGAAAGTCGTCGGTCATGGTGTCTGGCCCTGTGGCATCGAACCGTAGAAATCAGGTGTCGTCGTTTACATGGTGACGCATTCGCCCCGGGCTTGCCATGGCGTACCGGCCGCCATGTCGATGACCCTGGGTATGTGCTCCATGCCGGGCGACGGCGAGTCGGGATCATGATGGTGCACCAGCATGAGCACCGTGCGTCCGGCCAGCCAGGGGCCGATGCCCTCGGCCACCCGCCGCGCGGTGGCCGCATCCAGCGAGGCAAAAGGCTCATCGAGCACTACCAGGGCGGGATCGGTCAGCCACAGACGCGCCAGACCCAGACGTCGCGCCTGGCCGCCGGAAAGCTGTCGCCCCCCTTCCCCCACGCGTGTCTCGAGCCCGCCGGGCAGCCCCTGCGCCCAGTCGGCCAGGTCTACCGCAACAAGCGCCTGCCACAGCCGCTCCGGGCTCGCCTCGGGGGCGCCCAGACGCAGATTCTCGGCAAGGCTTGCGTCAAACAGCTCCACCCGCTGGGTCAGACAGCCCACTTTGCAGCTCAACCACTGCGGGTCCAGGGCTTCCACCGCCTGGCCGTTCAGGGTCAAGCGACCATGGTGGCCTCGCAGCTCCCCGGCAAGCAGCGCCAGCAGCGTCGACTTGCCACTGCCGGAGGGGCCACAGATCGCGGCCCTCTCCCCCGGCGCCAGCCGGAAGCTCAGGGGCGACAGCGCCTGATCGAGCGCCTGCGGATAACGAAAACTCAGCGACGTTGCGCAGACCTCCAGCCCTCCACACTCGGCAGTCCCGCTTCGAGGCGCAGCGTGCACTGCAACAGCTCGGGTGGTGTCTGATGAGACATTTGCAGGCGCTGCACGCTGCTGGTCGATGGCATTGAGCCGCTCGGCGGCGGCGAGGCTTGCGCCGGCCTGGGTGAAGGCGGCGGGCAGACTTGCCAACCCCTCGGCCAGGGCCAGCGAGGCCAACGGCAGCATCACCAGCACGGCGGCGCCCAACTGGCCGCCACCGAAGGCGGCGAGGCCACCGATCAATACAAGCCACCAGGCGCCCCCCATCACCAGCGTCGTCAGAACATTGCCAAACCCGGTGATCAGTGACAGTCGCCACTGAGCCGCCAGCAGCTCGTCCTCGAGGGCTTCAAGCTCGCCACGGCGGCGCGCCAATGCGCCGTAGGATTCGAGTTCACTCAGACCGCCAAGGGTTTCGATCATGGCCGAGCGCAGTCGCTCCAGCCCGACGACGCGGCGACGACAGGCCGCAAGACCCAGGCGGGCCTGTCCGAGGGTCAGCCAGCTCCAGCCAAACAGCAGCAAGACGCCCAGCACCAGCGCGACCTGGGGCAGCCACACCGCCACCAACGCTACCAGCGCCGCCCCCAGCACCAGCGCCATCGCCGCCGGCGCCAGCAGCCGCAGGTAAAGCGCGTCCAGGGTATCGATATCGGCGGTCAGACGGTTGAGCCAGTCGCCGGATCGCCTTGCCCCGAGGCTGGCGCCGTCCATCGCCACCAGGCCCGAGAAACAGCGTGCCCTCAGGCGTGCCAGCAGTCGCAGGATGGTGTCGTGGTTGTAGAGGCGTTCGACGTAGCGTGACACGGTGCGGGATACCGCAAACAGACGAATGCCCGCCCCGGGGGTGTAGACGTCCAGGGTAGCCGCCATACCCGCGGCCAAGGCCGCGCCGGTCAGGGCGCTGGCAGTGATGAACCAGCCCGACACCGCCAGCAGCCCCAGCGCCGACAGCGCGGTCAGCACCATCAGCACCACGCCAAGCACCAGGCGCCGACGAAACGACGCATGCACCTCGATCCACGGACGCAGACTGGCAATCCCCGCAGCGAATCCCGTATCCGTGCGCTCAGTCGACGACGCCATGGGCCACCTCTTGCTGTTCTCTTCCACTCGCGGTGACTCGCCCATCGAGCAGCTCCACACGCCGGTCCCCCATGGCCAGGATGGCCGGGTGATGGCTGGCGATGACCAGCGCCCGGCCCTGGCCGGCCAGACGCCGAAAGCCGCGAATCAGTACCGCTTCGGTCTCTCGATCCAGACTCGCCGTCGGCTCGTCCAGCAGCACCAGCGCGGCATCACTCAGGAACACCCGCGCCAGCGCCAGGCGCTGGGCCTGCCCGCCGGACAGGCCCAGGCCATTTTCGCCGATCCGGGTATCGAGTCCCTCGGGCAGAGCCGCGACCAGCGGCTCAAGGCCCGCCTGCTCGAGCGCAGTGCGCAGGTCGTCATCGCCAGCGTTCGGCGCCGTCAGGCGAAGATTGTCGGCGAGGCTGCCCTGGATCAGCAGCGGGCGCTGGTCCATCCAGGCAAAGGCGATGCCCGGTGCCGATTGGCGCGAGCCCTCGCCAGGCCCGACAAACCCCGCCAGCATCGCCAGCAGGCTCGACTTGCCGGCACCCGATGGGCCGCTGATCACCACCACTTCACCGGCGTCCACCCGAAAGTCCAGCGGACCCAGCACGCGGCCACGCCCAGGGTGATCCAGGCAGGCGCCTTCGAGCCGCACAAGCTGGCCACCGGACAACACTGAAGAAGCGGGACTTTCGGCAGTGCCAGGCGCCGAGACGGGCGACACTCGCGACGGATCGATGGGTTCATCGAGCAGTTCCGTCAGGGCCTGGGCGGCGGCCAGCGCCGAGGCACGGTCGTGGTAGTGCTGTGACAGTGTGCGCAGCGGCTGAAAGAACTCCGGGGCCAGCAGCAGGATGGTCAGGCCACTGGCCAGCGTCAGCGAATCGGCCACCTCCAGCGGCAGGTCCCCGAGCAGGCCAAAGCCGATGTAGATGGCCAGCGCCGCAATCGCCACCGAGGAGAAGAATTCGAGCACCGCCGATGACAGAAAGGCCAGTCGCAAGGGCTTCAGGGTGCGCCGGCGATAGTCGTCGGCGACCTGGGCAACCTCGTCGGTGACCCTGTCGCCGGCACCGAACAGTCGAATGGTGGCGATGCCCCGCACCCGATCGACGAAGTGCCCGGACAGTCGCGTCACCGCCGCGAACTGGTCGCGATTGAGCGATTCGGCGCCCATGCCCACCAGCGCCATGAACAAGGGAATCAGCGGCGCGGTGATCGCCAGCAGCAGCGCCGCCAGCCAGTTGTGCCAGGCGATGATGGCGAAGATGACCAGCGGCACCACCATCACCACCCGAAGTTGCACCCAGAAGCGTGAGGTGTAGCCGTCCAGTGCCTCGACCTGCTCGACAAGGCGATGGGCCAGGCCGGCACTGTGATGGCGACCGGCACGCACCGGTCCCAGCGCAAACAGATGCTCGAGCAACTCGTGGCGTACCGCGCGGCGAAGGCGCTGGCTGGCTCGCTGGGCCAGACACTCCTGAGCAAAGCCAGCCCCGGCACGCAGCGCCAGAAGCCCAAGTAGAGAGACAAGCCAGGGCCAAAGCTGGCTCAGGGAACGCTCACCCTCGATCGCCAGCACCAGCACCTTGGCCAGCAGTACCCATTGGACCACACCCGCGAGTCCTGCCAGCACCGCGAAGGCTGCGGCCAGGGTCAGCGGACGACGCTGGGCCCTGGTGTGCTGGTCGAGCCACAGCCGCGCCCTGGTGGCCTCGCCGCGAGACGACTCAGAACGAGGCGACTCAGAACGAGGCGACTCAGCACCAGACGACTTAGTGATAGCCGCCCCCTCTTACCTTGCCGCGGAACACCCAGTAGGACCAGGCGGTGTAGCCCAGTACCACCGGGATCACGAACAGCACCCCGAGCAGCAGAAACAGCTGGCTCTCCGGAGCCGAGGCGGCGTCCCAAAGGGTGATGTCCGGCGGGATCAGGTAGGGCCACTTGCTGGCCACCAGCCCCAGGTAGGTGAAGAAGAACAGTCCCAGGGTAGCCACGAACGGCTGGCCCTCACGGCGACGGGCCACCGAACGCCACACCATGGCGGCGCACAGCAACGCCAGTGCCGGGAACACCCAGAACAGTGTCAGGTGGCCGAACCAGCGCTCACGCACGAAGTCGTCGACGAACGGCGTCCAGATACTGATCACGGCAAAGCCCGCCAGCACCAGTCCCAGCAGCCTGGGCGTGATGCGGTAGGCCCATTCCTGCACCTGCCCCTCGGACTTCAGAATCGTCCAGGTCGCCCCCAGCAGCGCATAGCCCGCCATCAGCGCAAGGCCAGTGATCACGGTGAAAGGCGTCAGCCAGTCGAAAGGACCGCCCACGTAGACATTGTTGGCGACCTCGAAGCCCTCGATGTAGGCGCCGACCACGACCCCCTGACAGAAGGTGGCGACCATCGAGCCCCAGCAGAAGGCACGGTTCCACCAGTAGCGATTACGTACCGACTTGAAGCGGAACTCGAAGGCGATGCCACGGAAAATCAGGCCGGCCAACATCAGGAAGACCCCAAGATAGAGCGCCGGCAGCAGGATGGTATAGACCAGCGGAAAGGCCGCCAGCAGTCCCGCCCCGCCGAGTACCAGCCAGGTTTCGTTGCCGTCCCATATCGGCGCTACCGAGTTCATCATCACATCCCGGGCGTGCTCGTCCGGGGCGAAGGGGTAGAGGATACCCACCCCGAGATCGAAGCCATCCATCAGGATGTACATCATCACGCCGAACCCGATGATCAGCGCCCAGATGGCAGAAAGGTTGATCAATTCCATGTCATCAACTCCCGAACTGGCGGCCGGCGTCGGCCTCGAGGGTGGCGTGGGCGGCGGACAGCGGTCGCTTGGCCGTCTCGACCTCGTCGTCGTGGGGCTCCTCGGCCAGCATGCCCTGGCGCACCACCCGGGTGAGGTAGTAGCCCCCGGTCAGGAACACCACCGCGTAGACCAGCACGTAGCCGATCAGGGTGGCGAGCACCATCCAGCCACTGAGCGACGGCGTCACCGCCTCGGCCTGGGTCATCATGCCGTACACCAGCCAGGGCGCGCGGCCCGCTTCGGTGACGAACCAGCCACCCAGCACCGCGATAAAGGGCGCCACGCTCATGAGTCTCAGCGTCTGCAGGAAGGGGCGACTCTTGTACAGACGACCGCCACGGCGCAACCACAGACCGGTGAAGGCCACCGCGATCATCAGCATGCCCATGCCGACCATGGCGCGGAATGACCAGAACACGAACCACACCGGTGGTTGCTCCTCTACCGGGACCTCCTTGAGCCCAGGTACCTCGCCGTCCAGGTCATGGGTCAGGATCAGGCTGGCCAGGCGCGGAATGCCGATCTCGAAGTGATTTTCCTGGGCCTCCTTGTCCGGCCAGGCGAACAACAGCAGCGGCACCCCGGACTGGGTCTCCCAGTTGGCCTCCATCGCCGCCACCTTGGTCGGCTGATGCTCAAGCGTATTGAGGCCATGGGCGTCGCCGACCACCGCCTGTACCGGCGCCAGCACCAGCAACAGCCACATGCACATGGACAGGGCCTTGCGGTTGGCCTCGACGTCGCGGCCGATCAGCAGATACCAGGCGCTGACGCCGGCCACCACGAAGCCGCCGGTCAGGAAGGAAGCCAGCGCCATGTGGGCAAAGCGATAAGGGAAGGAGGCATTGAACATGGCCTCGCCCCAACTGGTGACGCTGAAGTGGCCGTCGATCATTTCCACCCCGGCGGGGGTCTGCATCCAGCTATTGGTGGACAGGATCCAGAAGGCCGAGATGAAGGTGCCCACCGCGACCATGATGGCGGCGAACAGGTGAACCCCATCGGCCACCTTGCCACGTCCAAACAGCAGCACCCCGAGGAAGCCGGCTTCCAGGAAGAAGGCGGTGACCACTTCATAGCTCAGCATGGGGCCGAGGAAATTGGACGTCGCCTGACTGAAGTTGCTCCAGTTGGTTCCGAACTGGAAGGCCATGACGATCCCGGAGACCACGCCCATGCCGAAGACCACGGCGAAGACCTTGACCCAGAAGGCGGCCAGTCGATCCCAGGCGGGATTGCCGGTCTTGTAGAAGAGTCCATGCAGGACAGCGACATAGGACGCCAGCCCTATGGTAAAGACGGGGAAGATGGCGTGGAAGGATACGACGAAGGCGAACTGTATACGTGACAGAAGCACGGGATCCAGTTCCATGAGCGACTCCTCGAGGCAGGGATGACCGACGGCACCGCCCTGCCTCGGGAACACAACCCGACCCTGGCAGGACAGCATCGAACCCGAGCGGAATCGAGTCGATAGAGCGCAGCCTTGCTCGGCTAGCCTGGCAATCTATCTATGCACAATCATGCATCTTCGATCCCGCTTGCCCTCAGCATAGAGGTCCCGCAGGCCTCTGTCCCATGGCCAATTGTCGCACGCACCCATGGCCGATCACCTACCCGCTTGTCAGCCCACCTCCCTTGCCTTTGCCGTGGCAAGGGAACGTAGCCAGGTGTCAGGTCAGGACTGCCCCAGCACCAGCGATACCAGATAGGCCGTGTAGGCCAGGTAGACGGCAACCAGGACGCCACCCTCGAACCGATTGATGCGCCCCGCCCGGCCCTTCCAGCCCAACGCGAACACCGCCATCATCAGGGTCATGGCGGTCATCAGCGACCAGTCTCGCATCAGCACCTCACGCCCGGCCTCGATCGGCGCGATGACGGCGGCCAGCCCCACCACCCCCAGGGTGTTGAACAGGTTGGAGCCGACCACGTTGCCCAGCACCAGATCATGCTCCTTGCGACGCAGGGCACTGATGGACGAGGCCAGTTCCGGCAGCGATGTGCCGATGGCGACCACGGTCAGCCCGATGATGACGTCGGACACCCCGAGACCCTGGGCGATATCCACCGCGCCCCACACCAGCAGCCGGGAACTGACGACCAGCAGGGCCAGGCCCAGCACGGTAAGGAAGATGCCCTTGCCCAGCGACATGGGATGAGCATCGAGTTCCTGCACGGTATCGGTGGCCAGGGCGTCCGCCCTGGCGGCGGCTTCCTCGCGCCGGCTCTGGATCACGCTTGCGACCATGAACACCAGCAGCGCCAGCAGCAGCAGCGCGCCCTCCAGCCGGGAGATAAGCCCGCCCCACATCATCAACGCCGACACCAGGGTGGCGGCACCGAGCACCGGCAATTCGCGCCGAATCACCGATGAATGCACCGCCAGCGGGGAGATCAGCGCCACCAGCCCCAGGATCAGGCCGATGTTGGCGATATTCGAGCCATAGGCGTTACCGAGTGCCAGCCCCGGGTTGCCCTGTGCCGCAGACAGCGCCGACACCGTCAATTCCGGTGCCGAGGTGCCGAAGCCGATCACCAGCATGCCCACCAGCAAGGGCGACAGTCCCAGCCGCGCAGCGGTGGCCGCGGCGCCCTCGACAAAGCGTTCGGCGCTCCACACCAGCACCACCAGGCCACCCAGAACCGCCAAAACGGGAAGCAACATGTCAACTCCTCACCCATGATATCGGTCGCATCTTTGTCTATGGTGTCACCCACGTCAACGTGCCACACTATTTAATTCGCAGGATCAGCTTGTTAAGCCATCAGCGCCTGATTCGCGACGAAATGCAGACGAACAGAACCCTCTTTCAAGACCGGAGTCCCCCTACCACTGTGACGACCCCCGTACGTGGCCCCCTGGAACGGATCCGCAACGCCTCCGTCACCCAGCATCCTCCCCCCGAGGTGCGCATCAGGTCGCGCCGGCGCCTGCGTGCCTGTCACGAGTGCGACTGGATCATGGCGCTGCCGCCGCTGCGTCCCGGTGAAGAAGCGGACTGTGTCCGCTGTGGTCACGACCTGGTCAAGCGTCATGCCTTCCCCGCCCAGCGCAGCCTGGCGCTGTCGCTGGCATCGCTGGTGGCATTGGCGCTGGCCCTGTCCTTTCCGTTTATCGGCTTCAGTACGCGTGGCGTCGGCAACGAAATAGAAGTGGCCCAGACCGCCACCCAGATGCTCGAGCACCACCAGCCCATCGTCGCCATGGTGGTGCTGATGTCGATCATCGTGTTGCCGGCGATCTATCTGCTGACGGTGGTGTGGCTGCAGATCAGCCTGATGCTGCCCCGCCGTCTGCCCTATAGCCGCACCCTGGCCCGCGGACTTTCCCATATCGCGCCTTGGCTGATGGCCGACGTCTTTATCGTCGGCACCATGGTGGCGCTGATCAAGGTGGCAGGACTTGCCGAAATTTCCCTCGGACCGTCGTTCTGGGCCTTTATCGCC
Organism: Halomonas sp. H10-59; assembly: GCF_040070555.1. NCBI lineage: Bacteria > Pseudomonadati > Pseudomonadota > Gammaproteobacteria > Oceanospirillales > Halomonadaceae > Halomonas > Halomonas sp. H10-59. Next base: position 2,082,894 of record NZ_CP098828.1, on the reverse strand, counting down.
TACGCCATCCTGCTGCTGGCGACGACCCTGTCACTGGACAAGGACTGGCTGTGGTTCTCGCTCAGCGGCGAGCCTCTGGCACCGGAGGGCACGCGCACCGGCGAGACCGCTGCCTCCCAGGGGCTCACCGGCTGCCCCACCTGCGGGCTGATCAACTGCCTGGACAGCGAGGGCCATGGCCGTTGCGTGCGCTGCAGCGAGAAGCTGCACGCCCGCCGGCCGCGCAGCCTGCAGACCACCTGGGCGCTGCTGTTCACCGCCGCAGTGCTCTATATCCCCGCCAATGTCTATCCCATCATGTACACCACCAGCCTCGGCAGCTCGGACCCGCAGACCATCATCGGCGGTGTCATCTACCTGGTCAGCCACGGTTCCTGGCCGGTGGCGCTGGTGATCTTCGTGGCCAGCGTCATCGTGCCCATCGGCAAGCTGCTGGCACTGGTCTGGCTGTGCCTGGTGGCGCCGCGGGCACCGGGCATGCGCTCGGTGGTGCGAGCGCGGCTCTACCGATTGACCGAGCTGATCGGACGCTGGTCGATGGTCGACGTCTTCGTGGTAGCCATCCTGGTGGCCCTGATCCGCGCCGGTGCGCTGATGTCGATCGATCCTGGCCCCGCTGCGCTGGCCTTCGGTGGCGTGGTGATCATCACCATGCTGGCGGCCATGAGTTTTGAGCCTCGCCTGCTGTGGGACGGCAGCGAGGATCCCTGCAACCCGATGGACTCCCCGGATGATGACGGGTTGCACGGCGACCACTCGGGCCTGGCGTCCGACACCGCCCCTTCACCCCATCGCACTGCGCCGGATGAACAAGGAAGCACACCATGAGTGACGCCGATAAGCGCCACCCCGACAACCCGCCAGCGCCGTCCAGCAAGGACATGCACCGCGCCGCGCCGACCCAGCAGAAACGGCTGTCGCCGGTGTGGATCGTGCCCTTTGTGGCACTGCTGATCGGCGCCTGGCTGGTCTACGACAACTATGCCAGCCGCGGCCCCCAGATCGCGCTGCATCTGCCGTCCGCCGACGGCATCGAGGCCGGCAAGACGTTGATCAAGACCCGTAACGTGGAGGTCGGCAAGGTCACCTCGGTAGCACTCAGCGACGATCTCTCCGGCGTCGAGATCACCGCTCAGATGGAACCCCAGGCCGAGAAGATGCTGGTCGAGGACACCCATTTCTGGGTGGTCAAGCCGCGCATCGGGCGCGAGGGTATCAGCGGACTCGGCACCGTTCTCTCCGGTGCCTATATTCAGCTCGAGCCGGGTCAGAGCGAGGTGGATGCCCGCGAATTCGACGTCAGCGACCAGCCTCCGGTGGCGCCGCCGGGTGCCCAGGGGCTGCGTCTCAACCTGGTCAGCCAGGTCGGCAACTCGCTCAGCGTCGGCGACGCCGTCACCTTCCAGGGGGTCAGCGTCGGACGCGTCGAGGAGGCCGACTTCGATGTCTCCACCCAGAGCATGCACCACCGCATCTTCATCGAGAGCCCCTACGACACCCTGGTCACCGAGAACACCCGCTTCTGGGCCACCAGCGGCATCGACGTGCGCTTCGGTTCCGACGGTTTTCAGGTGCAGGTCGAGTCGCTGGAAGCGCTGCTCGGCGGCGGCGTCACCTTTGGCGTGCCCGACGATGTTCCCGCCGGCAAGGAGGCGGAAGAGGACGCCTCCTACGAACTCTATGCCGATGAGGAGGCCGCCCGCCAGGGTACCTTCAATCGCTATCTCGAGTACGTGCTGCTCAACGAGGACACGGTGCGCGGCCTGTCTCGTGGCGCCCCGGTGGAATTCCGTGGCGTGCGCATCGGCACCGTGGCGGCCGTCCCCTGGAACTTCACCTCGCCCCAGCCGGAAAACCGCGACAAGCTGGCCATCCCGGTGCTGATTCGCATCGAACCCCAGCGTCTGGGCATCGGCGCCAACGAGCTGGATCTGCAGGAGTGGCGTGAGCGCTTCGACCGGCTGTTCGAGCGTGGCCTGCGCGCGACCCTCAAGAGCGGCAGCCTGTTGACCGGGGCGCTGTTCGTCGACCTCAAGATCGACGAAGAGCTGCAGGGCCAGTATCTGGCCGAGACCTTCGCCGACCGCCCGGTGTTCCCCACCGCCTCGGCTGGCCTTGCCCAGATCCAGGCCCAGGTCACCGCCCTGCTCGACAAGCTCAACCGCCTCGAGATCGAGCCTATCCTGTCGGGACTCGACCGCAACCTTCAGGTCTCAGAGGCGATGCTGACCCAGGCCCGCTCACTGGTGCAGAGCATGAACAGCCTGCTCGACAACCCCGAGACCCAGGGCTTGCCCGGCAACCTCAACCAGACCCTGGTCGAGCTGCGCCGCACCCTCGACGGGCTGTCGCCGGAATCCAGCGTCTACCAGGACCTGACCCGCACCCTCAACGAGGTCGAACGTCTGGTGCGTGACCTGCAGCCGGCCGCTCGCAAGATCAGCGACGATCCCCGCGCGCTGCTGTTCGACAGCATCCAGACCGAGGACCCGATCCCGCGGGCACCGCGCTGATCGCCTCCCGCCCGAGTCTGCGGACTCGGGCGGGATAGACGGAAGCATCGACAACACTGACCTCACCGGAAAGGAGTTCTCCATGAGGCCGATACATCGCCTGTGTGTTCCCCTGCTGGCGCTGTGGCTGGGCGGCTGCGCCAGCGGCACCGCCCCCATGAACCACTATGTGCTGCCCTCGGATGCAGGCAGCAGCGATGCCCGGGTCCCCAGCGCCGACGAAACGCCGTTGCTGGTGTCCACACCCAGGCTCGCCAACTACCTCGAGGCCGAAGGCATCGTCCTTCAACTCGACGACATCTCGCTGAACGAGGCCAAGTCCCACCAATGGGCGGCACCGCTGGCACAGCAACTCGAACGCGGCCTGCGCGACCGCCTTGAGGCCAGACTGCCTGGACGCCGGGTGCTGCTGTCCGGCGACAGCGGCAACGCCCTGACCCTGGAATTGAGCGTCGACCGCTTCCAGGGCCACTACGACGGCTACGCCGTGGCTTCTGGTCAGTGGCTGTTGCGTGACGGCCAGCGCAAGGTGGTGGACAGCGACAGCTTCGAGGCCACCGAGTCGCTGGACAGCGACGGCTATTCGGCACTGGTACGGGCGCTGGGGCGCACCTGGGATCAGGTGGCCGATGATATCGCCGCCCGGGTCCGTGTCGCCCCCTGAGCGTCTCGACAACGCCTCCCCGCCCCTCATCAAGGTTCTGCCGGCCCGACTTCTTTTCACCCCCGCCGATGCGCCGGGCCGGCAAATCTGGCATCATGCCCGCAACGGTGACGGGGGTCCCCCGCTAGAGCGGTCACCGAATTTTTCCCCACGCCTTGTCCGGGACCGACGCCATCAGAACGGTGGCGTCCAGCGAGTGCGTGCGTGCTGGAGTTTGCATGAGTTTTTCCGATCTCGGCCTGCGTGCCGAATTGCTTCGCGCCGTCACGGCGCAAGGCTATGACACCCCGACTCCGATTCAGCGTCAGGCCATCCCCGCGGTACTCAAGGGTGGTGACCTGCTGGCCAGTGCCCAGACCGGCACCGGCAAGACAGCGGGCTTTACCCTGCCGATGCTGCAGCGCCTGGCCGATGGCCCTCGCCCCTCCAAGCGCCAGGTCCGTGCCCTGGTGCTCACGCCCACCCGTGAACTCGCCGCCCAGGTCGGCGAGAGCGTGCGCGACTACGGTCAGCACCTGTCACTGCGTCACCACGTGATCTTCGGTGGCGTCGGCCAGCAACCCCAGATCGACGCCCTGCGGCCCGGTCTCGATGTGCTGGTGGCAACGCCTGGCCGCCTGCTCGACCTGCACCAGCAGGGCCACGTGGATCTGTCGAGCGTCGAGATCCTGGTGCTCGACGAAGCCGACCGCATGCTCGACATGGGCTTTATCCACGACATCCGCCGTGTGCTGAAGCTGTTGCCCGAGAAGCGTCAGAACCTGCTGTTCTCGGCGACCTTCTCCAGCGAGATCCAGGCGCTGGCCGACAAGCTGCTCGACCGCCCGGAGATGATCGAGGTCGCACGCCGCAATACCACCGCCGAGACCGTCGACCAGGCCGTCTACCGAGTGGACCGGGAACGCAAGCGCGAGCTGCTTTCACACCTGATCACCAGCCAGCGCTGGTTCCAGGTGCTGGTGTTCACTCGCACCAAGCACGGCGCCAACCGCCTGGCCGAGCACCTCGACAAGCGCGACATCTCTGCCATGGCGATCCACGGCAACAAGAGCCAGTCAGCCCGTACCCGCGCCCTGGCGGCGTTCAAGGCCGGCGAGCTGCAGGTTCTGGTGGCCACCGACATCGCCGCCCGTGGTCTCGACATCGACGAACTGCCCCACGTGGTCAACTTCGAGCTGCCCAACGTCGCCGAGGACTACGTCCACCGCATCGGTCGTACCGGCCGTGCCGGCAACGAAGGCCAGGCCATCTCGCTGGTGTGCGTCGATGAGCATGGCCTTCTGAAGAACATCGAGCGCATGATCAAGCGTGACCTCGAGAAGCGCATCGAGCCGGGCTTCGAGCCCGACCCCAACGCCAAGCCGGAGCCTATCGAGAACGGCCGCAACAAGCGCGGTGGCGGTCAGCGCCGCAGCCAGGGTGGCAACAATAGCTCCCAGCGCGGCAACGGACGACGTGGTGACGGTGGCGGTGGCGGCGGCAATGCCCGCAACGGCAATGGCGAGCAGCCTGCACGTCGCAGGCGCAGGCGCTCCGGCCAGGGCAACCGCCAGGGACAGGCATAAGCTCGAGCATCGCCTCAGGCATAGCCCCGAGCGGCTAGACAAGAGCAATCCAGGGGGCGGCTTGCCGCCCCCTTCCATCTCAGCAGGACAGCGATATGGCATCTCCAGAACTGATCAAGGAATATCGCCGCTTCCGGGCCTTCCAGAAGCAGGCGCAACTCGACAACGAGCATCGCGGCGCCCAGACCAAGATCGACGAGGCGCGGGTCAGTGCCGCTCGCATGACCGAGGCCTACCGCAGCATGGCAGAGAAAGGCGCCGAGCAGGGGGCCTGCTATCGCACCCTCTACCTGCGCGACCATGACGGCGTGGCGCTGACCTGCGAAGGCTGGATGTTCGTGCGTCGCGTGCTGGCCGAAGGCGGTGCCACTCGCGTACGCGCCAGCCTGCTCGAGACCTTCCGCCTGGAGAATGGCCAGTGCGCCCCCGGCGACACCCCGGTCGAAAAGATCACCCTGGAGATCTACGACCAACTGCTGGTCGATAAGGGCATGGCCACGGCCGTGCGCATCGATGGCGTCGACGGCGATCGCCACAGCCAGTTCCTGACCTTCAATGATCAGGTGCGTGGCGATCTGCGTCGCTTCCTGAAATAACCGTATCGGCCGCCGTCCGCGGGGCCTGCGCCTCCGGCGGCGCGCCTTCCCCGCTGCGGTGGTCCACCCGCTGGAGCCCCCGATGAAGGTCACGTCCCTGCCCTGGCGCTTTCTGGTGCTGATGGTACTGGTCGGCCTCAACCTGAGACCGGCACTCTCTTCGCTTGCCCCGCTGCTCGCCCGTGTGCAGCAGGATACCGGCCTGTCCCCCAGCGCCATTGGTGCCCTGACCACCCTGCCGGTGCTGTGCCTGGGGCTGTTCGCTCCGCTGGCGCCCCGCCTGTCGCGCCAGTACGGCCCGGAACGCGCCTTGTCGCTGGGTCTGGTGGTCATCACCAGCGGTCTGCTGCTGCGCTGGCAGGGAAGTCCCCTCGCGCTCTACGCCGGCACCCTGCTGGTGGGTGCCGGCATCGGTGTATCGGGCGCCCTGCTACCGGCGCTGGTCAAGCGCGAGCTGCCCCGGGGCGCCGACCTGATGACCGGGGTCTACACCATGGCCCTGTGTCTGGGTGGCGCCCTGGGCGCCGGCCTGGCGATTCCCCTGAGCGATCTGCTGGGTGGCTGGACACGCAGTCTGGCGGCCTGGTCGCTGCTGGCCATGGCAGCGCTGATCGCCTGGGAGCTTTACATGCCGCGCACCGCCGCTACCCCACGGATGGCGGGTGACCCCGGCACCGGCATGACCCGTGGCCTGCTGCGCCAGCCCCTGGCCTGGCAGGTGGCACTATTGATGGGCACCCAATCGTCGCTGGCCTACATCGTCTTCGGCTGGCTGCCGACGCTGTTGATGCAGCGCGGCATCGGCGAGGCCGAGGCCGGCCTGTTGATGGGCATGTCGGTGATGGTCCAGCTGATTTCTGCGCTACTGGCACCCTGGCTGGCCCGCTTCGGTCGCGATCAGCGCCCGGCGCTGCTGCTGGTCCTTGCCAGCACCGCCAGTGGCCTGTGGATCCTGCTGATGGCCGACACCTCCCTGCGCTACCTCGGCGCACTACTGCTGGGGCTCGGCCAGGGCGGCAACTTCTCCCTGGCGCTGACCCTGATCGTGCTGCGCAGCGCCGATTCGCGTCTGGCAGGCCGCCTGTCCGGACTGGCCCAGGGTGGCGGCTATGCCCTGGCCGCCCTGGGCCCCTTGAGCGTCGGTATCATGCTTGACCTGCAGGCACCGATCACCGCCATCGCCTGGCTGTTGATGGGGATCGCCGCCGCCGCCGCCAGCTTCGCCTGGTTCGCCGGTCGTCAGCGTCAGCTCTGCTTCGACGCCGACGATAACGTCATCACCCGCTGCGCGCCTCGCCGAGGCTCACGCTGATACTGTCACTCGTGTCTTCACTCCTTGTGCAGGAAGCCCACCCATGACCCACTCACCCCTGGACCCGGTGCTGGTGATCTACGCCGGCGGCACCATCGGCATGATCGACACCCCCTCAGGCCTCGCCCCCGGCCCCGACATGGAAGCCCGGGTGCGCGACGCCCTGGCCACACTACCCGACGATCGCAGGACCGCTCTGCCACCCTTTACCTGGATCGAGGTCGACCAACCCATCGACTCCAGCGGCGCCCGTCCCGAGGACTGGGCCCGGCTGGCCGCGCTTGTCGCCGAGCAGGCCAATCGCCATCGCGGCGTGGTCGTGCTGCACGGCACCGACACCCTGGCCTGGACCGCCTCGAGCCTGGCCTACCAGCTTCAGGGCATCGATCGCCCGGTGGTGGTGACCGGCTCCATGGCGCCGCTGGCCCAGCAGCACAGTGACGCCCTGTACAATCTCGAGAGCGCGCTGCGCTACGCCGCCATGCCTGAATTGCAGGAAGTGGCGGTGAGCTTTGGCGACAAGCTGCTGCGGGGCAGCCGGGCTCGCAAGTGGCACACTCGCGAGCCGGATGCCTTCGAAAGCCCCAACCTTGACCTGCTGGGGAAGCGCCACGGCAACGACTTCCGGCTGCATCGCGAGCACAGCCTCGAGGCTACGCAGCGCGGCGCACCCCGCTACGAGCTCGGCGACTATCATGGCCTGGGAGAGCAGGTGGTGCGGGTGGTCCTGTGGCCGGGCATTCAACCCTGGCAGCTGGCGGCCTGGCTGGGTGATGACCGCGTCAAGGGCGCCCTGATCGAGGTGTGGGGCGGCGGCAATGTACCTGACGACCCCGAGCTTGGCGCCGTGCTGGCAGAGGCCAGTGGCCAGGGCAAGCTACTGGTCGCGATCAGCCAATGCCCACACGGCACCATCGACATCGGACACTACGCTGCCGGCAAGATGCTGGCCGACGCCGAGGTGGTATCCGGCGACGACATGACCCCTGAGTCGGCCTATACCAAACTGGTGCATCTGCTGTCGCTGCCCCTCTCGCAGGAACAGAGACGTCGGCTGTTTCGAACTCCGCTGGTCGGAGAACGAGGTTGACATCACACAGGTCACGGAGCAATTTTATGCTCTATTGACACTCAAGGGGCGATGATGGAGTAAGGTTAGGGAGTCCCCGTCATGACAAGGAGTTGCTCATGGAACACCCGGATCACCCCTTCAGCGAGTTGTTTGAACAGCTGGGCCTGGCATCCGAGCCGGAAGCCATCAAACGATTCATCGATCGCAACTCGCCGATTCCGGAGGGGGTCGAACTGCCCGATGCGGCCTGCTGGAACGAGGGACAGTCGGAATTTCTGCGCGAAGCCATCGAGGCCGATGCCGACTGGGCCGAGGTGGTCGATCATCTGGACGCTTCACTGCGCAAACCCTAGGGCTTGTGCGAAAAGTGCTTGTGCGAAAAGTGCCTGCGCTCGGAAATACGGCGTTAAAAATCGGGTCAAGATGCTCATTTACACCTCGTAAACTGCGCTTTCTCACCGATTTTTGCCTTGTCTAACCATCGCTCGTCGACTTTTCGTATAAAGCCTGGGGCTCGTCTGAAAAGTAGCTGCGCTCGTCGACTCTTCGGACAAGTCCTTTACAAGCTGCGCGAGCCGCTGATGTCGGCGGCTCGCGCCACTATCAGGCCGATGGATCGGCCCTGACACCAATCGCACAACGACAATCGATGGCCTTTTCGACGTGACCTGTCTTCCCCCTGATATCGAAGCGCGGCTCGAGCCCGCCACGCGTCTTCCCTCTCTGCCTGCCGTGGTGTCCGAGCTGCTGGTACTGGCGAGCAATCACGACGCGCCGCTGACCGACTTCGAGACCCTGCTGTCCCGTGACCCGGCCCTGTGCCTGCAGCTGCTGCGGCTGGCCAACAGCCCCTACTATCGCCGCGGTTGCGATCCCGTCATCTGCTGCGAGCACGCGGTGACCCGCCTCGGTATCGATGGCACCCTCACCGCGCTTTTGGGTTTCACCCTGGTACGCGACGCGACCCACGGCCCCCTGGCCGACTATTGGCGACGTACCCTCACAGCCGCGCACTTGATTCCGGCCATCGCCAAAGTGGTGAATCCCCGCCAGCCGGGCGAGCTGTCGACGCGCGCCCTGCTTCGCGAGGTCGGGGTACTGCTGCTGTACGCATTGGACCCGAACTACTTCGAGCTGACCGCCCAGGCCGCCACCCGCGAACAGCGCCTGGCTCTGGAACACCGGCATCTTGGCTGCGACCGCGACCAGGCGTCGAGCTGGCTGGCACGGCGCTGGCAGCTGCCCACCAACCTGTTCCTTCAGCGCCCTCTCGAGCCGGAAGGCCAGCGTCACCACGAATGGCTCGACGGCATTTGCCTGGAGCTCGCCGACGAACTGGCCGGATGCTGTCTGGACGACGACAGCGACGCCATCCCCGCCGTGCTTCATCGCTTTCAGCAACGCATGAACATGGACGGCAATGCCCAGGCACGTCTTGTCGATGAGCTCGCGAGTCGCCTGGAAACCTTGCCGGACTTTCTCGCCACCACGCTGTCGGCAGATGAGGATATCGAACGCCTGCTGGTCGCCGGCAAGCAGCGCCTGCATGGGCTGACCATGAGCCTGGCCGAGCGGTTGCACCATCGTGAGGACCAGCTAATTTCGCTCCAACGCGACAACGAGGCGCTGGATGTGCGCGCCAGCACCGATGCCCTCACCGGTCTTGCCAATCGCGCCGCGCTGGAACGGCGCCTCGAGGAGATGCTCGAGGACGCCCATGCGCGAGACAAGCCGCTGTCGGTGCTGTTTCTCGATCTGGATCACTTCAAGCCGCTCAACGACCGCTACGGCCACCGACTCGGCGACATCGTGCTGGTCAATGTCGCCGCTACCCTGCGTGACGCCATCCGTGAGTCGGACCTGGCGGCCCGCTACGGCGGAGAGGAGTTCGTCATCGCCCTGCGGAACACGCCGGAGCCAGGAGCTTTGCGGGTCGCGCAGCGGCTACAGCAGTGGCTTGCCGAGCAGCCCATGGCCCAGGTCGACCAGCGCCCCCTTTACGTCAGCGCCTCCATCGGCATCGCCCAATGGCAGCCCGGCATGGACAGCATCGACGCAGCGTCGCTGGTGGAAAAGGCGGACCTGCAGATGTACCAGGCCAAGCAGGCCGGCCGTGCCCGCATCAGTCAAGCTCAACAACTGCAGGAGCGCGCCGGGGAAACACCCTGAAGCAGCACTTGATCAGAACAAGATCTCTGCCAGACGCCGCGGCAGTAGACGCCAAGGCACTCGCTAGAGACGCGCCTCGACCCGCTCCAGGATCTGGGCGCTGACCTTGGCGACCAGCGGGCGAGCCGCGCGATTGACCGCCTTGGCGACCAGCCGATTGCGGATCTGGTAGTCGACGATCAGGCTGACCGCGGTACCTTCATCGACCGCTTCGAGTTCATAGCGGCCCTGATTGCGCACACCGTCGATCGACTCCCAGGCCAGTCGGCTGGGTGGCGACTTCTCGGTCACCTGCACCTCGAAGGTCCAGTCCATGCCGACCGCGTGGACATGCCAGCGATAGCGATCGTCCCCGAGCGGCTCGATCTCGGTGATCAGATCCGAATAGTCGGCGAAATCCTCGACCTTTTCGAGCAGGGCGAAGACGCGCTCGGGAGGCGCGGGAAGCGTGGCGCTGTGTTCGATGGTGGGCATGGCCAGACCGACTCCTTGCCTGAGGGATGCTCCAAGGTAAGGCTGCTACGGAGCCTAGCATCCCGGTTCCCCAGGCCCTTGTAAAGCCGTGCCTATCGTCAGGCTGACGGCAGGTCCCGCAGCAACAGAGCGAACTCGAACTCGTCGGGCGACGGCGACTCCCCCGGCAGCTTGAGCCTTACCCGGTGACCGTCCCCGGGCGCCACCTTCAGCGCGCTGCCGTTGCCCGCCTCCATCGCCTCAAGGGTGAAACGACGGTTGCCGGAGGGCAGCATCAGCTCGAGGCGATCGCCGACCTCGAAGCGGTTCTTGACCTCGATATCCAGCCAACCTGATGGCGCTTGTCCCAGGATCTGGCCGACGAACTGCTGGTGAACGCCCACCGAGTGCCCACGCTCGTAATTCTGGTACTCGTCGTGGACGTGGCGTCGGTAGAAGCCTTCGGTATACCCCCGGTTGGCCAGGTTTTCGAGCTCATCCATCAGCCCGATGTCGAAGGGGCGCCCGGCCACGGCGTCATCGATGGCACGACGATAGACCTGGGCGGTACGTGCTACATAGTAGGGGGACTTGGTCCGCCCTTCGATCTTCAGCGAACTGACCCCTATCTCGGCGAGCCTCGCCACGTGCTGGACGGCGCGCAGGTCCTTTGAATTCATGATGTAGCTGCCGTGCTCGTCCTCGAACACCGGCATCAGTTCGCCTGGCCGCTGTGGGTCCTCGATCAGCGCCGAGCTCTCCTCCCGGCCCTGTGCCACGTCCTGCGCCGGGATCAGATCGCCACAGGCGTCAGTGCCGGCCGGGTGGGTCCGGTAGTTCCAGCGACAGGCGTTGGTGCAGGTGCCCTGATTGGGGTCGCGCCGGTTGAAGTAGCCCGACAGCAGACAGCGTCCGGAATAGGCGATGCACAGGGCACCGTGAACGAAGGTCTCGATCTCCAGGGTCGGGCACTCGGCACGGATCTCGGCGATTTCCTCAAGCGACAGCTCACGCGACAGGATCACCCGAGAGATGCCCTGGGACTGCCAGAAGCGAGCCGCCGCGTGATTGACCACGTTGGCCTGCACCGATAGATGTATCACCTGGTCAGGCCAACGCTCTCGCACCATCATGATCAAGCCAGGGTCGGACATGATCAGCGCATCCGGCCCCGCCTCGACGATCGGTGCCATGTCCTTCAGGTAGGTCCTGAGCTTGGCATTGTGCGGAGCGATATTGGAAGCCACGTAGAAGCGCTTGCCACGCGCCTGGGCCTCAGCGATGCCTCGGGTCAGGTTGTCGAGGCCAAAGTCATTGTTGCGCACACGCAGTGAGTAGCGCGGCTGACCGGCATAGACCGCATCGGCGCCATAGGCGAAGGCGAAGCGCATATGCCGGTAGGTGCCGGCCGGTGACAGTAGTTCAGGGGCATTCATCCAGGCGTCTCTCTCGTGGGCCGGGCTTGGTCCGGGCTTGGTCCGGGCAGACAGCAGTAAACCGCGCAGCCTGCCACAACCGCGACCAACGGACGTTGACAAGGAGCAAGTCGCCGGCATCAACGCCGCACTGGTGTTGCCGTCCGGCTTTCGTTACCCTTGTCGCGCCGGACCGGACCCCGGCCGCTGGCGATTCTTGTCGCCACCCCAAATTCTCCGAATCGAGACCCCCTTCATGAGCACGACTTCCCGCTCCACCGTGGTGATCTACTCCGGTGGCATGGACTCTTTCACCGTACTTCATCGCGCCTTGCACGAAGGCCTCGAAGTTCACGCCCTGTCATTCGACTATGGCCAGCGCCACGCCCGCGAACTCGAGGTGGCCCGCCATGTCTGTCAGGAGTTGAAGATCCCTCATCAGGTCGTCGACATCACCGCCATTCATGGCTTGATCGACAACTCTGCGCTGACCGACGCCAATCGCAAGATCCCAGGCGGTGACTACGCCGAAGACAACCTCGCCGCCACGGTGGTCCCCAATCGCAACATGGTGCTGCTGTCGCTGGCCATCGCCAAGGCGGTGAATATCGGCGCCAGTCGCGTCGACTACGGCGCCCACGGCGGTGACCACGTGCTCTATCCGGATTGTCGTCCCGAGTTTGTCGAGCAGATGAATGCGGTGGCCGCCATCGCCAATTTCTCGCCGGTAGAGATCCACGCACCCTATCTACGGTCCAGCAAGAGCGAGATCCTGGCCGACGGACTGTCCATGGGACTGAACTACCGCGACACCTGGACCTGTTACGAGGGCCGGCGCCTGGCCTGTGGCCGCTGCGGCAGCTGTCTGGAGCGGCTCGCCGCCTTCGCCGACCAGGGTGTCGAAGATCCGTTGGCCTACGCCGCCAATACCCGGCAGGAGCCGGCGATTGCACAGGCAGACCAGGGCGGAGCGCACCAGGATGTATAGCGTCAAGGAAGCCTTCTATACCCTTCAGGGAGAAGGCGTACAGGCCGGCCGCGCCAGCGTCTTCTGTCGCTTTGCCGGCTGCAATCTCTGGTCGGGTCGCGAGCAGGACCGCGCCAGCGCCCAGTGTCGCTTCTGCGACACCGACTTCGTCGGCACCGATGGTCAGAACGGCGGACGCTTTGCCACCGCCGGCGCCCTGGCCGAGCACATCACCCGCTTGTGGCCACACCCCCACGAGGGTGTCACGCCCTACGTCGTGTTCACCGGTGGCGAGCCCCTGCTGCAGCTGGATGCCGCCTTGATCGACGCGGTGCACGCTGCCGGCTTCGAGATTGGCGTGGAAACCAACGGTACTCTGGCTGCGCCGGACGGCATCGACTGGGTATGTGTCAGCCCCAAGGGCAATGCGCCGCTGGTGCAGACCCGCGGTGACGAGCTGAAGCTCGTCCATCCCCAGATCGACGCCCCGCCTGAGCGTTTCGAGGGCCTGGACTTCGACCATTTTCTGCTGCAGCCGATGGACACCTCCGGGCTGATGGCCAGCGACGCTCGCAAGGAGCCACTCTGTGCCACGGTAGAGCACTGCATGGCGCATCCACGCTGGCGGCTGTCGCTGCAGACCCACAAGATCGCGGGAATCGACTGATGGCACTCTTTGTACGACGACTGACACATCTCGACGTGTCGCTTTGGTGTCCCGATCGTGGACTGATCGGCGCGAGCTGGCTGGTCGACGTCGAACTCGATGGAGAGCTCGGTGAAGACGGCATGCTATTCGACTTCGGCGAGGTCAAACCCTGGATCAAGGCACGTCTCGACGGCGGCGCCGATCACACCCTGCTGGTGCCTACCGAAGCCCCTGGCGTCAGCGTCAGCGAATGTCGCGAAGGTATCTGCGTACGCACCACGACGCCATACGCGATGGAGGTGCGCGGGCCCCGCCAGGCCTTTACCCTGCTACCCTGGCGCAGAATCACCCCCGAGGCCATGGCCGAGCACCTGTCACGCCAGTTGATGCGCCAACCGCCCGAGCGGGTATCCAGCATCGAACTCAGCCTCGCCGATGAGTCCATCGATGGCGCCGCCTACACATACAGCCACGGCCTTCGCCGCCACGCCGGCAACTGCCAGCGTATCGCCCACGGCCACCGCTCGCGGCTGGAAATCGTTCAGCGCGGCGTGCGACAGCCGGAGCTCGAGCGCCGCTACGCCCGCTGGCTCGACGATACCTACCTGGTGGACGAACACGACCTGGAACAGCACCAGGGCGACATGCTGCAGTGCGGCTACCGCTCGCCCCAGGGCCTGTTTCACCTGCGCCTGCCCCGCGAGCGCTGTCATGTCCTGCCCGGCGCCACCACGGTGGAACGCATCGCCCAGTGGCTGGCGGCGACCGTCGCCCGAGACACCGGAGAGGACACCGCGGTGCGCGCCTATGAAGGCGTCGACAAGGGCGCCACGGCAAGAAGCCCCGGTGAACGATCTCGATAACGTCTCGATAACTTCTCGATAACTTCTCGATAACTTCTCGATAACTTCTCGATAGCATCTCGAGATCCGCAAGAGAGACCGACCACCGAGACAACCAAGCGCATTTGAAGAATGCCATGAGCCAACCAACGTCATGAGCGAACTGATCACCTCCTCCTCGCCGCAAGAGACCCGCACAGCGACCGGCGAACAGGGCTGCCGCCCCGGCTGCGGCGCCTGCTGCATTGCGCCGTCGATCAGCTCCCCGATTCCCGGCATGCCGGCGGGCAAGCCCGCCGGCATCCGCTGCGTGCAGCTCGACGACGACAACCTGTGCCGCCTGTTCGGCCGACCCGAGCGTCCGGCGGTGTGCGAGCGCTTCGACTACGACGCCGATATCTGCGGCAGCCACAGAGACCAGGCGCTGGCCAATATTGACGAACTCGAACGCCTGACCTGAGTCTGGCTTACTTGCGCCGAGTAGCCGTCGCTCAGCATCATCTGCACCTGGTGTGCTCAGCTCGACCCCTTCTTGCTGCGCCCCCTACTGATGCCCTCTCGACCGACGCCCCATCCGTGACCCTCCAACTAGAAAAGACCGGGCCACCCAAAGGTGGCCCGGTCTTCCTTGTGACGACCTTCATGACGACCAAGGCCGTTCCCCATGCTCTACTCCACGTCGAGCTGCCCGTTATTTCGCAGCATCGTCAGGAAGGCCTCCGACGACTGACCCTCCATGCTGACACCGTCCAGGGTAATCTTCTGGTCGGCGTTGCTGTGCTGGACGTCGAGCCCGCCATCGCTCTTGATGTAGAGCACGGTGTCTCCGTTCTCCTCCTGGGCAAAGATAAAGCTGTCCAGCGCCGACTGGTCGGGGTCAGTGCTCGTGGAGTCAAAGTCGTTGAGCAGATCCCCCAAAGCCAGCTTATCGGCGTCTGGATCCATGCTCAGAGCCGCATCCTTGATGTGGAAATCACCTACCGTATCGTGGGCGGGGTCAGTCGTACTACCGACATCACCCAGACTCCACTGGAAGGTGTCGGAACCGAGCCCACCCAGCAGCAGGTCATCGCCAGCACCGCCAATCAGCACGTCGTCCCCGCTGCCCGCGAAGAGCTGATCGTTGCCTTTTCCACCAGCGATGCGATCCTGACCACCGTCGTTACGGCTGTCACCCGACAGGGCTTCATAGTTATCCTTGATAAAGGCCAAGATCTCTTTCTGGGTCGGCTCTGTCCCGCTGTTCTGAGTGGTCAAGTAATCGACGAGCCCAGCATAGCCACTACCCGCCTCACCACCGACACCCGCAGGATCGATCTGATCACCGAACAGCACGTCATCACCCGCGCCACCGTCCAGGGTGTCACCGCCAAGGTCCGCTGGCTGATCGAAGGACGCCCCCCCCCTCCAGCGCCGTTGCAAACTCCTCGGCAGAATTGACGATGGCCACCTCACCGGCCGGTACAAGCTGGTCGTCCGTATAGCTGTAAAGATCGAGTGAAATGTCATGAATAAGCAGTGAGAAGAAGTTCCCAGCAGCGTTTTCTACTTCGAACTGCAGCCTGTATGTTCCTCCTTTCAACCCATTTGCCATAAACTGAGTCGAGCTACTATTGATACTGCCCGACGGCGATATTGGCAGCGAGGTGGCAACAACATCCCAGTCGCCTTCCTCATTTTGCATTTCCAGCGACCAAGAGAATCTGTCGCTTGGATTCCCTTCCTTTTCGAAGTCGTTTGGGGTGTCGGTCACGTAGTCAAATGACAAGGTATAGAACTGGTTGGCACCAGCAGGCTCATCCAGGACGATAGCATCGCTGGTGGCGACAGTACTGCCATCGCCAGCACCACTGTCTCGAACGCGCAGATAGGTGCCGACCGGGGTTCTATCAATGGCTATGTGGCCATTGGTTGTCTCCACCGCCCAATTATCGATGGAAGCGAGTCTTCCCGTGTCCCCCGTGTCAAAAGTGGCAAGCATTTCGGTACTGCCTACCGAAGCCCCGGATTCCAGAGGAATCGGCACCATCTCCAACTCACCATCTGCCGTGTTGTCGAAAATCTTCAGAAAATCGCGACCTACATCATCACCTATCCCGATCGCTTCCACCCGACTGATGGCGGCCAGCGGTTTGTATCCTTCAAGCGCATTGGTAACATCCTTATAGGTGGTAATATTCCCCGCATCACTGACACCAACTTGACCGTTGTCATTGTGAGAATTAGGCTGACCATCCGTCATGAAGTAGGCAACGTTATTGAAACCGCTCCGACTAACATCCGTCATCCACTCAGTAGCGGTAACAAAGGCTTGCTCGAATTGGTTCCAGAAATAATCGCTCTACTATCCAGAAAGTCATTGACGTCACCCAGATCTTCAGGTGAGAAATCATTGAATGCGATCGAAGGCGAATACTTCCCGCCGAACGCCACGATCTGGACATGGATTGTCCCCTCGAAATCGGCCAGCTCGGTAAGCTTGGCACGTATCGCCTCGATCGCCACCTTGAAGCGTGAATTGCCGTTTTCCAACACGGCGCCCATGCTTGGCGAAACATCCACGATAAAGGAAAGGTTATAGTCCTTGGCAGGTTCAAGCACGGCATGCTTCCCGCCAGCATCACCGAGAACCACATCATCACCACTCCCACCGGTGATGCTGTCATCGCCACCGCCTCCGACGAGTAGCTGGTCATCATCCGGCAGTGCCAGGGTCAGGGTGCCATCGACAGTGTCGCCGTGACCATCCGTTCCGGCCAGTGACAAGGACAGCGCCGGATCTTTCTCCGCCTCGGAATAGGCGAAGTCGCCGACCGAAAATGGCCTTGTGCCGTCCAAGCCACGAAACTCGATCGCTTCAAAGGCCTCGCCGGTTGTAAGCACCAGCTGGGCATCGGCGGGAATGTTTCTCACATTGAGGGTGCCATCGGCGTTTTCCTCAATCGTCACCAACGAGGTGATATCCTTGCCGGCACCATTCACCAAGCGAACATCACTTTTCGCAAGTTCCAGCACGTGGCCGCTGACGGCAACCGGATGGCCACTGGTATCGGTACCATCTGGAGCCGAGGCAATCGCTTTGATCCCGACATCCGTCAACGTCCCGTTTTCCGCATTGATAAACTGACGGAAGTGCGTAATGCCTCGATGGTTATCCCAGCTTGGTGCGGTGTCAGAAAAACGCAGGTTATCAACGAAATCGAGGCGTACAGCTTCGTCGAGTCCCGTCAGATTGTCGTGACCCGCGGCTAGTTGTGTATCCCCATCAGTTCGCAACCAGGACGCCCAGGGGCCTTTATAGGTCCAGGCGGACGCCACGACATCGGCTGCTCCATCGGCACCCTCAAAGGCGATGAAACGATGGCCCGAGCCGGACCCATCGGTGCCAAACTCACGCACAACGTGCTTGCTGCCTTCACTGATTTCCTTGCTGGCATCATCAAATGCCCTGATCCCCTCATCGATGACCTCTACCTCGTAGGTAGAGCCATCCGCCGACAGGCTCGCCTTGAAGGCCACGCCGCCACTCGCGGTCTTCGCCTCCAACGTCTTGCCGTCGCCACTCAATTGGTAAGTCAGAACCTCGCCGTTCGACGTGAGCAGCGTCCCGCCATTGACACTCGTGACCTCGGTACCGTTCATTACGTCGCTGAATGTCACTTTACCAATGTCATCGGCACCCGCCTCGAAGCGAACCTCACCCGTCTGGCCAGATTTTAACTGCGCTTGCTCCGCCTCCCAGACAACAGGCGTATCATCGTCAATCAGCACCGACAGCGTGCCCTGGACCTCGCTGCCATCGGCATCGGTCACGGTGTAGCCGATGTCAAACGTCAGGTCGTTCTCGTCATCGCCCACTGCATGCTCAAGCGCCTGGTGCAGCGTCACCTTGTACTTGCCCTCGGCCTGATCGGCCATGGCGATGGTGATCACCGGTTCTTTTTCGGAGTTGCTATCGGTCACCGTCCCGGTGAGCGTGTGGCCATCGGTACTGCGCTCAAAGCTCACCTCACGACCGTCCGCCGTCTTGAGGTCGTCGGGCAGACCAGCCAGGTTCCACTCGAAGGCGTTGCTATCGGCGGCGCCATCGTCGCCAAAGCGGTAGCCCAGCGTCCCTTTCGCGACGGTGGCCTCTCCGGCCACATCACCACTACCCCCGGCGTTGCCACCGGCCAGTCCGTCTTCGTCGACGGTCGCCTTCGGGCTCTGGGTAGTCGGGTTGTCGCCATCTCCGGGAACGCTGGGCGTGGAGTCTTGCGCCACCTTCACCGTCAATGTCGAAGACGACTTGTCTCCGTCACCATCGGTGATGGTGTAGTCGATCACGGCGTCGCCTTCGAAGGCCCCTGCCGGAGTAAAGGTGATCTCACCGTTGGACGCGATGGCCACCGTACCGACGCCTTCCCCACCCCAGACCGAGGCCTTGGTCAGGATTGCGCCATCATTGCCCTGGGTGTCGCTTGTGCCGTCATTATTAGTCAACACGTTGTACGTTTTCACCGTGTTTTCCGCCGTCTCGGTGGTGTCGGCGACCGCCTCTGGCGAGGTATCGAGGATGTTGATCTCCAGGTTGGTGCTCGTGCTATCGCCCTCGTTGTCGGTCACCGTCAGCGCAAAGCTGTCCAGCACCGTGGCGTCATCGCTGTGATCAGCCCTCTCGCCATTCTCGGTGTAGGAGTAGGTGATCTTGCCGCTAGCCGCATCGTAGTCGGTCACCGTGACGCTGCCGTGCTTGCCTTCCACCACAACGCTCTTGGGTGCCCCCGGACCAGTGCTCGCCCCAGTGATATCGACAGTCTTGCCGCTCTGGTCGGTCAGGCTCACCTGCTTGATGCCGGCATCTGCCGCCACCGTCATGCTGCCAGTGACCGTGGCTCCGCTACCTTCCACCACGCTGTGATCGCCGGCCACCACCTCTGGACCGTTCGGATCACTGCCGTCCGGCTCGTTGCCATCAGGCTCGTTGCCGCCCGGCTCGTTGCCGTCGGGAATCTCGATCGTCGGCACGTCGTCGTCGCTGCCGTTGATGGTGATCGTCAGCGTCGCGCTGCTGGTATCACCGTCGGCATCGGTGAGGGTGTAGCTGAAGGTTTCTTTCAGCGTCTGGTTGTCCTTCAACGCCTGAACGTCGGCGTTGTCAGGATCCACGCGGTAGCTCCAGCTACCGTCGTCATTGTGGATGAAGCTGCCATAGCTGGCGGAGGCGTTGCCGGTGAAACCATCAAAGGTCATGCTGTCGGCGCCGGCGCTGTCATTGTCGAGCACATTACCGCTGATGGCCGTCACCGCCTCTTCACCCAGTGCCGCGCTGTCATCGTTGGCGTCGGGGGCGGTATCGATGATATTGATGTCCAGACTCTCGCTGACAGTTTCACCGGTAGAATCGGTCACCACGATGTCAAAACGATCAAACACGCTACCGTCACCAGCCGCGTGGTTGGCAGCCAGTCCATTCTCGGTGTACTGGTAGGTAACGATTCCGCTTTCCGGATTAAAACCGGTAATGGTTAACGTACCGTGCTCCCCTTCCAGCACCAATGGACTCTCGTCGGAAGTACCTGCGATGTCTCGCCTACCAACACTGATCGATGCGACTCCAGCCGGCGCAGACACAGTAAAACGGCCGGCCACAAACGCCTGACTGCCCTCGACGGCACTGTGGAACCCGGCAGTTGCCCCTCCATCACTGTCTTCAAACTCTATTGACGGAGCGCTCGAGCCGGCTTCGCTATCATCCATGTCACCAGCTATACCACCCACCTCCCCGCGCCCAGCCGATTCGACAATGAAAGGATCACCGAAGGAGTAGGACTGTGAGCCAGAGGTTTCGGTAATTCTCATCAAACGTACAAAGTCAAACCCATCATGGCTTGCCCCCTCCCCACCACCCGCACTGGGCTCCTCGAGCGCTTCGAGAATGTCGGTGGAACCCTCAGCGATCAATTCCAACAGTTTCGAAACATCCTCCCGGCCCAGAAAGTCGACGGAGCTTGCATCGCCCTGTCCCTGCTCTTCGGGCAACGAAACCTGTTGGGCTCCTACGAGGAGGGCCGCGGGTCTACCATCATCGAACTGAAGAGCCACACGCGAACCCTCGGCAGTGACAATGATATCGCCGGCGTTCAGGCTATCTCCTTCTTCCAGAGCGATAACTTCACCATCCGGGCGTTTAGCCCAGGCCTTACCTTGCAGAGAAGTGACGACGACGTTTGTCACAGGCACATGGACCTCGCAATATTCGTATATAAAAGTAATAATATAATCACAAACTAATACGAATAATGCTATCCATGTAACAGGAGGCTACACAGTGTACCAATGGACAATAGGACATTAGACCTCGAAATGTATCGCCCTGATTTTTCCTTTTTTCTTTGCAGTTGCGGTATTTTCTGCTCTCCGCTGTAAACGGATATGCTTGTTATTGCAGATTTTGTAGGACATTCCTTTCTGTTGTGCCCGATCTAGAACAGCGTGTCACTAGATACTCCGTTGCAAGAGACCGCCGGCTGGAGAACATACAGGAAAGGCGAATCTTTAATAGGCAATTAAAGGCGAAAGGAAAAGGGGCAAAGAACTAGGCGCTGTCCGAAAAGTCGACGAGCGAAGGTTAGACAAGGCAAAAATTGGTGAGAAAGCGCAGTTTACGGGGTGTAAATGAGCATTTTGATCCGATTTTTAACGCCGTATTACCGAGCGCAGGCACTTTTCAGACAAGCCCTAAGGAATCGAGCAGAAATAAACGTTGCCTTTTAACATCCTGTTCGCAATCCAAGAACAAGAAAATGCCGGGCCACCCAAAGGTGGCCCGGCTCTCTCTTATGGCAACTCTGGTCATGATGACCCAGGCCTACTCCACGTCGAGCTGCCCGTAATTACGCAGCATCGTCAGGAACGCCTCCGACGACTGACCGTCCATGCTGACACCGCTCAGGGTGATCTTCTGATCGGCGTTGCTGTGCTGATCATCGAGCCCGCCATCGCTCTTGATGTAGAGCACGGTGCCACCGTCTTCCTCCTGGGCGAAGACAAAACTATCCAGCGCCGACTGGTCAGGGTCAGTGCTCGAGGAGTCAAAGTCGTTGAGCAGATGCTTTAGGGACAGCTTGTCGGCATTCGGATCCATGCTCTGTGTCTGGTCCTTGACGTGGAAATCGCTGACCACGTCGAGGGCAGGGTCGGTGGCACTGCCGGCGTCTCCCAGATTCCATTTGAAGGTGTCGGCCCCCAGTCCACCCAGCAGGAAGTCGTCACCGGCGCCGCCGATCAAGATGTCATCGTTGGCGCTGGCAAACAATTGATCGTCGCCCTGCCCGCCTTCCAGAAGGTCCTTGCCGCCATCGGCACGGGTCTTATCGATCAACTTGTCGTAGTTGGCCTTGATGAAGTCGAGCGTCTCTTCCTGGGTCGGCTCCGCACCGTTCTGGCCAGTCAGATGGTCGACCAGACCGTCATAGCCACTACCGGCCTCACCACCGACGCCTGCAGGTTCGATCTGGTCACCGAACAGAATGTCGTCCCCAGCGCCCCCAATCAGATGGTCGTTACCCACCTCCTGCGGCACATCGGAAGACGAGCCACCATCGAGCGCGGTCTCGAACTCCTCGGCGGAATTGACGATAAAATCTTCACCGGCTGGCACCAGTTCGTCGTCGGTGTAGCGATAGAGACTGCGTGAAACGCCTCCCACCGCTAATACGAAGTCGGACGAACCGGTACCGTTATCCACATCGAAAGCGAGCCGGTACGTCCCCCCTTTAAGACTATTCGCCATGATCTGGGTAGTGGTGGTGGTACCTACCGCATTCTCGAAATTGTTTGACACGACTTCCCAGGTGCCATCATCGTTCAGCTTTTCCACTCGCCAGACAAAGTGGTCTCGAACAATTCCGTTGGAACTTCCTCCGTCACTTGTCTGGTAAGTAAAGGCAAGACTGTAGAAGTCGTTGGCGTTAACCGGCTCAGACATTGTGATGCTGTCGCTGACCACCGTGGTAGCTCCATCATTGGTGCCGCTGTCAGCGATACGTAGATACGTCCTGCTGCCATTTCTCACGACGCTGACCGACCCGCTGCCACCTGTCTGGTGCCAGTTCTCCAGTTGTCCCAGGCTGCCCGTGTCACCGGCATCGAAAGTTGCTGGATAATCGACCGATTGCGTCTCACCTGACGCATAGGGCAACGGCACCATTGTCAAGCCACCGTCAGCGGTATTATCAACCACCTTGAGTATCTCGCGATTGACATCGTTGCCGATACCAATGGCTTCTACTTGACTAATCTGGGCAAGTGTCTCGTACGCCTTGACAGCCTGCGAGACGTCCAGCGCAGTGGAATCGTTGGGCGAAGCGGTCACACCAGTGCCCGCAGTGGTGTTATGAAGTGTCGGGCTACCGTCACTCAGGAAGTAAGCCACATTGTTGTAGCCATTGGAGCTGGTTTCCGTCATCCAGTCGCTGGCGACGTTAAAGGCCTCTTGGTAGTTGGTGCCATCTTTCGCCACTAAAGAATCCAGAAAGTCCTTGGCATCCTGGACATTGTCCTGTGACAAGTTCAAGAACGGCTCCGACTTCGCGCCTTGGGCAAAACCGACAAGTTGTACATTAATGATGCCCTCAAATGTCGCGAGCTCATCAAGCTTGGCCTTGAGCGCCTCTACCGCCACCTCAAGCCGCGTCTTGCCGGTATCGCCAAGCTTAAACGCCATGCTGCCCGACGTATCCAGAATAAAGGACAAATTATAGTTCTGCGCCGGCTCCACCACGGTGTACTTGCCGCCGGTGTCGCCGATCAGGACGTCATTGCCACCCCCTCCCTGAACGCTGTTGTCGCTGTTGGTTCCAACCACCAGGGCATCATCGTCGGTGGCGGTAACGGTGATGGTCAGGCTGGTATCACTGGCATCGCCGTCCCCATCGGTCAGCGTATAGGTAAAGCGCTCATCGACGGTCTGCCCCTTGTCGAGCGCCGCGACCTCGGCATTGTCACTATCCAGCGCGTAGCTATAGCCGCCCTGGGCGTCGAGGGTCAGGGTGCCGTACTGCCCCTGAATCACCAGCTTGCCGTCGGCATTCAACGAAGACACCGTAGTAGAACCCTGGCTGACAGCGGTGACGCTGGCCCCGTCAGCACCGGGGGCATCGGCCTGATCACCGCTGGACGCCCCCGCACCACCGATTACGTTGCCGGAGACCGGCGCCATGTTCTCGATGATGGCGTTGGTGTCGCTCGCGGCCACCGGGGTATCGTCATCGATGACCACTGACAGGGCACCATCGGCCTGGCTGCCATCGGCGTCGACGATGGTATAGGTGGCATCGAACAGCAGATCGTTTTCGTCGTTGCCGGCCGCATGAGCCAGCGCCTGGTGCAGCGTCACCCGATAGGCTCCACTGCTCTGATCGGTCAAGGCGATGGTGACCACGTCTTCGCTGCCGCCACTGCCATCGCTCGCCGTGCCGGTCAGGGTGTGGCCATCGCTGCTCAACTGGAAGCTTACCGCTCGACCATCAGCCGTCTTCAGATCGCCCGGCAGGCTCGCGACGTTCCAGGAAAAGGCCCCGCTCGCCGCAGCGCCATCGTTGCCAAAGCTGTAGCCCAGTGTTCCGGTCGTGACCGTGTCCTCACCCGCCACATCGCCGCTGCCGCCAGCGTTGCCACCGGCCATGCCATCCTCGTCGAGGGTGGCCGTCGGGTTCAGGCTGCTCGGATCGCCATCGCTTTCCGGCGTGGACGGGATGGATGCCTCCCTGTTTTCCAGCGTCAGCGTGCCGCTGGCGGCATCCCCGTCGTTGTCGGTCGCACTCAGGGCAATGTCGATGCTGCCGGCCTCAGGCAACGAGTTGTACTGGCCACCCGTCAGGTAAAAGCTGTTGGCGTCAGTGTCACCATAGAGATTGACCGCCTCGAAGGGCGCACTACCACTGGTATTCAGGTGCACGAAGTCACCCGAAGAGATACCGCTGACCTTTATTCTGCCATCGGCCAGCTCCTGGATCCTGACAGAAGCAGGCTGGCTCCCTGGAGGACCCACCCGGACATCGTCAGCCGTCAACCGGAGAACATCGCCGGACTGTCGGTAAGGAGACCCCGAACCGCCGTCATCATCGGCATAGGCGATCGCCTCCAGAATGACAGTGGAATACTGCTGTCCCGCCTCTCCCGGATTGGCACCAAAGCTGAAGGCGTAGACCGCCTGATGGTCTCCCCAGGACAGGCCTTCACCACTTTTAAGACTGGCGGAATCGACGAAATCAAAGCGAATGATTTCATTGTTGCCCGTGCTCTGGGGAGACTGGGCGTTGCTGCGAACGTACAACCGGTTGGCATAGCCAGGATTCTCAGCCTCAACAGAAACATGCCGATTCAGGCTTGTATCGAAGCCGGTGATCAATACATCAGCCTCATCATCATCCGCAGTCCTGTAGACACGATGTGAGCCACCCAGGGCTCTCGTCTCGTTCGTCTTGAAGTCTGAACGAGTCCATCCTGTATTGATGCGCTCGAAACTGGTGACGTCATACTGTGACCCATCGCCGGACAGGCCCACCTCAAAGGCCACTGTGTCACCACCGACCGCTTGCAGGGTCGAGCCGTCGGCACTCAACTTCCAGAACAGCGCCCGGGTCATCAGGAAAAGCGCGTTACCATCCTGATCAAAGACTCGCTGGCCATCCAGCGAGGCGTCGAAGCCGATATCACGCAGACCGTCTGCGCCGGCCTCTTCGAAGTTGATATGGCCGCTGGAGCCCGTCACCAGGAGCCCGGTGTCTGCCACAAAATCAGACGGCGTATCATCGATGATGGCGACATCCAGTTCGCCAGACGCCGTATTGCCCCGGACATCAACCACCTCAACAGCGAAGGTATCCGCGAATTCCGTATCCGTGGCCCCGCTCTGACTGTCGTTGTCGACCTTACGCTCCAGCAGATACTCGTAGCTGAGCGTACCTCCGCTCGCATCACCGCTATATCCCGTCAAGGTCAGAGTGCCGTACGGGGTATCCAGGGCGACGGGATCGCCGGACAAGGCTTGCAGGTCGGCAAGCGTCAGGCTTCGACCTCCGATGCTCAGCGTCTCGAGTCCATCCGGCGTATCGACATCGAAGCTGCCGGCGCGTGTCAGTTCGCTGCTATTGCGCTGACTACCATCGGCCAGGTTGGCCTCGCTGACGACCAGTTCGGAAGCGAAAGGGTCGAGTCCGGCCAACTGAACCCTGCCCGGCAGCGTAAGCTCCAGACTCCCCTCGGCGGTGTCACCATCCCCGTCGGTTCCCTGCAGCGCCATGGACAAGGCGTCGTCTGCATCGAAGGTCCCGTTCAGCCAGGTGTACTCGAAATCCCCCAGGGTAAAACCGACTCGCGTATTGGTATTCGTGGCGAGGATTTCGATCGCCTCGAAAGCACTTTCGGTCTCGAGAACGAGCCGAGCGCCATCGGGAACCCCAGACACCGAAAGGGTTCCATCAGAATTCTCCACGATCGTCACAGACGCGGTAATATCGTTTCCTGCGCCATCAAGAAAACGGAGCTCATCAACATCCAGGGCAAGCGCATCGCCGCTGACCTCGTGCGGATGACCGCTGGTGTTGTTACCGTCAGGGGCCAATGCAATGGCGGTTACCTTGAACGATGCGGGTGTTGTCCGCCCATCCAGGTTGGCGAGGTCGACCACCTGTTCAAAACGAGTAACGCCCCGGTGTTGCTCCCAATTGGGCTCATCATTGGAAAAGCTCAGGTTATCGACGAAGTCGAAACGCGCCACTTCGTTGTACGTGATTCTGTCGTCACCGCCTGGTGCCAACTGGGTGCCGCCATCCGTTCTCAACCAGGACTCGCCCGGAAAATTGAAAGACCAGGCAGATACCACCACGTCAGGGCCGCCATCGCTGCCGTCAAACGCCACATAGCGATGGCCCTCGGTACCGGCTCTGACGCCTTCATAAAAGACTTCTGTTCTGCCATCACTGATAACCTGGCCTGAGTCCGCCAGCGTCATGATGGCATCATCAAGCACATTCACCTCGTAGCTGGAGCCATCCGCCGCCAGAGCTATTTCGAAGGCCACGTCGCCACCGGCAGTCGTCGCCTCAAGCGTCTTTCCTCCATCGTTCAGCCGGTAGGTGAGACGTTCGCCATTTGAGGTCACCAGGGTCGCGCCGTTCAGGCTCAGCACAGCGCTGCCATCCAACGCCGAGGAAAACTGCACGGCGCCGACACCGTCGGCTCCCGCTGCATCTGCGAAGTTGATATCGCCAACGTTGCCTGAAGACAACACGCCATCGACGGTATCGAAGGCCACCGGCGTATCGTCATCGATCACTACCGTCAACTTGCCAATCGCCTTGCTACCATCGCCATCGGTGATGGTATAGCCGACGTCAAATGACACATCATTCTCGTCTTCGCGCTCGGCGTGCTCGAGCGCCTGATGCAGCGTCACCTGGTAATCGCCGGCGGCCTCATCTGTCAGCTTTATGGTGATAACTGACTCGGCGCCGCTGGCGCCGGCTACGCTGCCGGCCACGGTATGTCCACCGTCGACAAGTGAGAACGCGACCTTGCGCCCTTCTGCTGTATAGAGCTCGGGCAGATCCGTCAGATTCCATTGGAAAGCCTTGGTGCTGGCCGCACCATCGTCGCCAAAGCGGTAACCCATATCTCCAGTGGCGACAGTGAACTGTCCGTCCACATCGCCAGTACCGCCCTTGTTGCCACCAGACAAACCATCCTCATCGACGATCGCCACGGGGCTCTGGGTGGTCGGATCGGTGTCGGTCGACGGTGTGGTTGGCGTGGCGTCGGGCTCCACCGTCACGGTCAGGGTCGAGGACGCGGTGTCACCGTCGCCGTCGGTGAGGGTGTAGTCGATCACCGCCTTGCCTTCGAAGCCCGCCGCCGGGGTAAAGGTGACGTTACCGTCGCTGGTGAAGGTTACGCGACCGACGCTATCGCCGCCCTGCACCCTGGCCGCGGTCAGGATCGCGCCATCGGCGCCCGGGGTGTCGCTGGTGCCGTCATCATTCTTCAGCACGTTGTAGGTTTTCGACGTACCTTTATCGATGCTGGTGGTGTCGGCCACCGCACTCGGGCCATCGTCACCGATGGCGATGCTCAGGGTGCCATCAGCGGAGGTATCGCCATCGCTGTCCACCACCCGCACACCGAAGGTCTCGGGCACGCTGTCATCCAGACCCGTTTTGCCCTTGTCGTCCTGACTCGCGCTGCTTGTCAGGGTATACGACCAGCTGCCGTCGGTGTTCACCGTCAGGGTGCCGTAATCACCGGCGACCGTGGTGCCATCGCCATTGATCTCGACCCAGTCGCCGTCGCTGTCCTTCACCTCGTAGCGCGCCAGGGCATCGTTGCCGGTGCTGCTCTTGAACTGGCCGCTGGTGGTCTCGCTGTTGCTGGCGGCGTTACTGCCCGGGGACTGATCTGCACCGCCATTAAGCCCCGCTTCCTGCACGCTATAGGCGCCATCGGCGGTCGTCGGATCATCGTCCGGGCCGCTCGGGTCGATGGTCGGTGTGGAGTCGGCCGCTACGGTCACGGTCAGGGTCGAGGACGCGGTATCACCGTCGCCGTCGGTGAGGGTGTAGTCGATCACCGCCTTTCCTTCGAAGCCCGCCGCCGGAGTAAAGGTGACGCTGCCATCGCTGGTGAAGGTTACGCGACCGACGCTATCGCCGCCCTGCACCCTGGCCTCGGTCAGGATCGCGCCATCGGCACCCTGGGTGTCGCTGGTGCCGTCATCATTATTCAGCACGTTGTAGCTGACCGCCGTGTCCTCGGCGGTGCTGGTGGTGTCGGCCACCGCACTCGGGCCATCGTCACCGATGGCGATGCTCAGGGTGCCATCAGCGGAGGTATCGCCATCGCTGTCCACTACCCGCACACCGAAGGTCTCGGGCACGCTGTCATCCAGACCCGTTTTGTCCTTGTCGTCCTGACTCGCGCTGCTTGTCAGGGTGTACGACCAGTTGCCGTCGGTGTTCACCGTCAGACTACCGTAATCACCGGTGACCGTGGTGCCATCGGCGGTGATCTCGACCCAGTCGCCATCGCTGTTCTGGACCTCGTAGCGCGCAAGGTCATCGTTGCCGGTGCTGCTCTTGAACTGGCCGCTGGTGGTCTCGCTGTTGCTGGTGGCGTTACTGCCCGGGGACTGATCTGCACCGCCATCCAGCCCTGCTTCCTGCACGCTATAGGCGCCATCGGCGGTCGTCGGATCGCCGTCCGGGCCGCTCGGGTCGATGGTCGGAGTGGAGTCCGCCGCCACCGTCACGGTCAGGGTCGATAACGCGGTATCACCGTCGCCGTCGGTGAGGGTGTAGTCGATCACCGCCTGGCCTTCGAAGCCCGCCGCCGGGGTGAAGGTGACGTTGCCATCGCTGGTGAAGCTCACGCTG
This sequence comes from Halomonas sp. H10-59, assembly GCF_040070555.1. Classification (NCBI taxonomy): domain Bacteria; kingdom Pseudomonadati; phylum Pseudomonadota; class Gammaproteobacteria; order Oceanospirillales; family Halomonadaceae; genus Halomonas; species Halomonas sp. H10-59. Next base: position 2,054,266 of record NZ_CP098828.1, on the reverse strand, counting down.
CCCTGGCTCGGATTGCGCAGAGCGGCGGTGGTCAGGGTGGCACCATCGGCACCCTGGGTGTCGCTGGTGTCATCACTGTTGTTGAGCACGTTGTAGCTGACCGCCGTGTCCTCGGCGGTGCTGGTGGTGTCAGCCACCGCACTCGGGCCATCGTCACCGATGGCGATGCTCAGGGTGCCATCAGCGGAGGTATCGCCATCGCTGTCCACCACCCGCACACCGAAGGTCTCGGGCACGCTGTCATCCAGACCCGTTCTGTCCTTGTCGTCCTGACTCGCGCTGCTTGTCAGGGTGTACGACCAGTTGCCGTCGGTGTTCACCGTCAGGGTGCCGTAATCACCGGCGACCGTGGTGCCATCGGCATTGATCTCGACCCAGTTGCCGTCGCTGTCCTTTACCTCATAGCGCGCCAGGTCATCGTTGCCGGTGCTGCTCTTGAACTGGCCGCTGATGGTCTCGCTGTTGCTGGCGGCGTTACTGCCGGCAGGCTGATTCGTTCCGCCGTCCAGCCCCGCTTCCTGCACGCTATAGGCGCCATCGGCGGTCGTCGGATCACCGTCCGGGCCGCTCGGGTCGATGGTCGGTGTGGAGTCGGCCGCCACCGTCACGGTCAGGGTCGAGGACGCGGTATCACCGTCGCCATCGGTGAGGGTGTAGTCGATCACCGCCTTACCTTCGAAGCCCGCCGCCGGGGTAAAGGTGACGCTGCCATCGCTGGTAAAGCTCACGCTGCCCTGGCTCGGATTGCGCAGAGCGGCGGTGGTCAGGGTGGCACCATCGGCACCCTGAGTGTCGCTGGTGTCATCACTGTTGTTGAGCACGTTGTAGCTGACCGCCGTGTCCTCGGCGGTGCTGGTAGTGTCGGCCACCGCACTCGGGCCATCGTCACCGATGGCGATAGTGAGATCGGCCGGGTCGGAGGTATCGCCATCGCTGTCCACCACCCGCACGCCGAAGGTCTCCGGCACGCTGTCATCCAGACCCGTTTTGTCCTTATCGTCCTGACTCGCGCTGCTTGTCAGGGTGTACGACCAGTTGCCGTCGGTGTTCACCGTCAGGGTGCCGTAGTCACCGGTGACCGTGGTGCCATTCGCATTGACCGGGACCCAGTCGCCGTCCTTGTCCTTCACCTCGTAGCGCGCCAGGTCATCGTTGCCGGTGCTGCTCTTGAACTGGCCGCTGGTGGTCTCGCTGTTGCTGGCGGCGTTACTGCCCGGGGACTGATCTGCACCGCCATCCAGCCCCGCTTCCTGCACGCTATAAGCGCCATCGGCGGTCGTCGGATCGCCGTCCGGGGCGCTCGGGTCGATGGTCGGTGTGGAGTCGGCCGCCACCGTCACGGTCAGGGTCGAGGACGCGGTATCACCGTCGCCATCGGTGAGGGTGTAGTCGATGACCGCCTTGCCTTCGAAGCCCGCCGCCGGGGTAAAGGTGACGCTGCCATCGCTGGTAAAGCTCACGCTGCCCTGGCTCGGATTGCGCAGAGCGGCGGTGGTCAGGGTGGCACCATCGGCACCCTGAGTGTCGCTGGTGTCATCACTGTTGTTGAGCACGTTGTAGCTGACCGCCGTGTCCTCGGCGGTGCTGGTAGTGTCGGCCACCGCACTCGGGCCATCGTCACCGATGTCGATAGTGAGATTGGCCGGGTCGGAGGTATCGCCATCGCTGTCCACCACCCGCACGCCGAAGGTCTCGGCCAGGCTATCGTCCAGACCCGTTTTGTCCTTGTCGTCCTGACTCGCGCTGCTTGTCAGGGTGTACGACCAGTTGCCGTCGGTGTTCACCGTCAGGCTGCCGTAGTCACCGGTGACCGTGGTGCCATCGGTATTGATCGGGACCCAGTCGCCGTCGCTGTTCTTCACCTCGTAGCGCACCAGGTCATCGTTGCCGGTGCTGCTCTTGAACTGGCCGTCGGTGGTCTCGCTGTTGCTGGCGGCGTTACTGCCCGGGGACTGACCTGCACCGCCATCCAGTCCTGCTTCCTGCACGCTGTAGGCGCCATCGGCGGTCGTCGGATCGCCGTCCGGGCCGCTCGGGTCGATGGTCGGTGTGGAGTCGGCCGCCACCGTCACGGTCAGCGTCGAGGACGCGGTATCACCGTCGACATCGGTGAGGGTGTAGTCGATCACCGCCTGGCCTTCGAAGCCCGCCGCCGGGGTAAAGGTGACGTTGCCGTCGCTGGTAAAGCTCACGCTGCCCTGGCTCGGATTGCGCAGAGCGGCGGTGGTCAGGGGGGCGCCGTCGGCACCCTGGGTGTCACTGGTGCCGTCGTCATTCTTCAGCACGTTGTAGCTGACCGCCGTGTCCTCGGCGGTGCTGGTGGTGTCAGCCACCGCACTCGGGCCATCGTCACCGATGGCGATAGTGAGATTGGCCGGGTCGGAGGTATCGCCATCGCTGTCCACCACCCGCACGCCGAAGGTCTCGGCCAGGCTATCGTCCAGACCCGTTTTGTCCTTGTCGTCCTGACTCGCGCTGCTTGTCAGGGTGTACGACCAGCTGCCGTCGGTGTTCACCGTCAGGGTGCCGTAGTCACCGGCGACCGTGGTGCCATCGGCGGTGATCGGGACCCAATCCCCGTCGCTGTCCTTTACCTCGTAGCGCACCAGGTCATCGTTGCCGGTGCTGCTCTTGAACTGGCCGTCGGTGGTCTCGCTGTTGCTGGCGGCGTTACTGCCCGGGGACTGACCTGCACCGCCATCCAGTCCTGCTTCCTGCACGCTGTAGGCGCCATCGGCGGTCGTCGGATCGCCGTCCGGGCCGCTCGGGTCGATGGTCGGTGTGGAGTCGGCCGCCACCGTCACGGTCAGGGTCGAGGACGCGGTATCACCGTCGCCATCGGTGAGGGTGTAGTCGATGACCGCCTTGCCTTCGAAGCCCGCCGCCGGGGTAAAGGTGATCTCGCCATTGGACGCGAAGCTCACCGAACCCACACTGGCCCCGCCCTGCACGCTGGCCGCGGTCAGGGTCGCGCCATCGGCGCCCTGGGTATCGCTGGTGTCATCACTGTTGCTGAGCACGTTGTAGCTGACCGCCGTGTCCTCAGCGGTGCTGGTGGTGTCGGCCACCGCACTCGGGCCATCGTCACCGATGTCGATAGTGAGATTGGCCGGGTCGGAGGTATCGCCATCAGGGAGGCACCATCGAAGGTCTCCTGGGTGTCGCTGGTCCCGTCGTCCTGACTCGCGCTGCTTGTCAGGGTGTACGACCAGCTGCCGTCGGTGTTCACCGTCAGGGTGCCGTAGTCACCGGTGACCGTGGTGCCATCGGCGTTGATCGGGACCCAGTCGCCGTCCTTGTCCTTCACCTCGTAGCGCACCAGGTCATCGTTGCCGGTGCTGCTCTTGAACTGGCCGTCGGTGGTCTCGCTGTTGCTGGCGGCGTTACTGCCCGGGGACTGACCTGCACCGCCATCCAGTCCTGCTTCCTGCACGCTGTAGGCGCCATCGGCGGTCGTCGGATCGCCGTCCGGGCCGCTCGGGTCGATGGTCGGTGTGGAGTCGGCCGCCACCGTCACGGTCAGCGTCGAGGACGCGGTATCACCGTCGCCGTCGGTGAGGGTGTAGTCGATGACCGCCTTGCCTTCGAAGCCCGCCGCCGGGGTGAAGGTGACATTGCCATCGCTGGTAAAGCTCACGCTGCCCTGGCTCGGATTGCGCAGAGTGGCGGTGGTCAGGGAGGCACCATCGGCACCCTGGGTGTCGCTGGTGCCGTCGTCATTATTCAGCACGTTGTAGCTGACCGGGGTGTCTTCGCCGGTGCTGGTGGTGTCGGCCACGGCCTCGGGCTTGGTATCGAGGATGTTGATGTCCAGACTGTCGGAACGGCTTTCACCGGCAGTGTCGGTGACCACTACCTCAAAGCGATCGACAACACTGTCATCGCCGGCCCTGTGATCCGCGCCTTGCGAGTTCTCGGTATAGCGATAATCAACGGCACCATTGGCAAAGCCGATGATCTCAAGCTTGCCCTGGTCGGTTTCTATTACCACCGGATTGTCGGCGGTAGCCTTTGTAATATCCGACCCGGCGATGGTCGCAGTGCCGATTCCTGCGCTGGCTGTCAGCAGCATCTCGCCTGAGACCGTCTCGCCACTGCCCTCCACTACGCTGTTGTCGCCGGCCGTGACGTCACCATCGCTGTCCTGGATCACCACATTGGGATCACCATCCGTGCTGCCGTCGATCAGCACGGTCAAGGTCGCAGTACTGATATCGCCATCGGCGTCCTTGACGGTGTAGCTGAAGGTCTCCATCAGATGCTCGCCATCTTCAAGGGCCTGCACCGCCGCATTCACCGTATTGACGGAGTAGCTCCAGGTGCCGTCACCGTGATCGGTGAAGGTGCCATATCTTGCTGAAGTGTCGTCGAAACCTACGAAACTCAGTCCATCGGACCTGGCGAGGTCGTTATCCAGCAGGTCACCGGAAATCGGCGCACTGCTATCTTCGCCGACCCGGGCAGCGTCATCTTCAGCCAACGGCACGGTATCGAGGATATTGATGTCGAGGCTGTCGCTGGCTTGCGCCCCCCGGTTGTCGGTCACCACCACCTCGAAGCGGTCAAATACGCTGGCGTCTCCGGCAGAGTGGTCGGCTGGCTGGCCGTCTTCGGTATAGACGTAGTCGATCGTCCCGGTATCAGGATCGAAGCCCGTGATCGCAAGGGTACCGTGCTGTCCATCGATCAGGACCGGCGATGCGGCCGAAGCGCCCGATACATCGACGCCCGAGACAGCAACACGCGCCACACCGGCAGGAGCCGTCACTGTCACGCTGCCGGTGACAGATTGGCCACTTCCTTCAACGACGCTGTTGTCTCCGGCCGCAACGGAGCCCTCTCCCTCTTCGACCGGCGGTAGATCGGGCTCACCTTCCGCCAGGAAAACTTCTTCGTCGTCGGCGACGGGAGTTCCACCGCTCTCTACCGGCTCCAGCGACTCCACTGCCCCCACCCCACCAAAGGAGTAGCTCTGGGGATCAACAGACTCGGAGATGCGCAACAGGCGCACGAAATCGAAGCCCTCTTCCGCGCCACCGCCACTTTCCCCCAGGCCAGGCGCCTCTATCGCCTCGAGCAGATCGGGCACCTCCGACTCAAGCAGCCGCAACAGCTCCGTGACTTGCTGCTGGTCCAGAATCTCGACCGAAGAAGCGTCGCCCTGCCCCATCTCCTCGGGCAACGAAACCTGCTGCGCATCGACCAGAGTGACACCGGGCCTGCCGTCCGCAAACTGCAGCGTCACGAGGGTGCCGTCCGCCGTGATGACGATATCGCCGACCTCCAGACGATCCCCTTCTTCCAGAGCGATGACGTCGCCATTCGGCCGTTTGACCCAGGCGTTTCCTTGCAATGAGCTGACAATAGCGATGGTAACAGGCACGGGAACCTCGAGTTTTTCGTAACGGAGCGTAAGACAATGGCTAGTAAACTGGTACGAATAATACTACTTACGTTACACGTCGTTACACACTGTACCAATGGCCAATAGTCGCTACGATCAAGTAATGCACCTTCCGAGATACTGCTTTCCTCCTAGTCACCGTAGAAAGTCATGCTTTTTGCTGCCACTTTTGTACGTTTTATCGTCTGTTTCATGCTGATTTCGGGACAGCGTGGTGCGAAATTGGCCCTTGCCAGGAGCGCTGGCGACGAGAACACGCAGACTGGGGACGCCTGGAGCTGACAGCGCGAGGCGCCTGGGAGAAACAAACAGAAACGCCCGACTGGCCAAGCCAGTCGGGCGTCGTCTTGTCGGTGAGACGTCAGTGAATGGGTAGCTAGCGCATCAAGCGTCGGTGGTCTGCGATACCCGACGATCAAGCAGGCTTCGCCAGCGCATCAACACCGGCGCATCGCTCAGGCTGACCTGGGACAGCAGGCGGCGAAACTCGCTTCGAACCGCATCGTCGTCAGGATCGACACACGTCAGCCAGACTTCCAGGGCCCCGAGCAATTGATGAAGGTTGCCGTCCCGCTCCGCCTGGGTACGCGCCTGCTCGGCGAGGGTCCGTACCGCTTCGGCGTCGCGACCCAGGCGGTGGCGTACCAGCGCCAACTGGGTGGCAAGCTCCGGGACAAACAGCGTCGTGCGCTCTCGGGCCATCAGCAGACACTGATCCAGATAGTCTTCGGCCTGCTCCAGCTCCCCCATGGCAAGACAGGCGTCCACGTACCACAGGTTCGGACGCTGACTCGGGTCCCGGCCGGTCACTTCCGCCAGTTCCTCGTGGGCCGCCTGAAGCTGCTGCAGGCCTTCACGACTCCCCGCCAACGCCTGCTGCCATCCCAGTACCGCACGGGAGGCGACCTGCCATAGGTGCAGATCGGAGCTGCCGGTGAGCTCATACGCTCGCTGGGCCCGATTGGCCGCCTCGTGGACATGCCCAAGCTGGCGGTACAACGCAGAGGCGTACATCAGCGCCATCGCCAGACTGCCGGGATGATGGATCTCTTCCGCCAGGCGGATGGCCGATTCCACATGGCGTTCCGCCCGCTGGTAGTCGCCACGCAGACACAGCGCCCATCCCTGGAAGCAGGCAGCCGCCACCTGCGGGTGGTCAGAGAACGGCAACCACTCGATCATCATCGGCTTATTCAGCGGATCCAGCTCTTCCAGATGGTCATAGGCCTGGCGAATTCTGCCAGCCCAGTACTCACAGCTTGCCCCGGCGTAGTCGGCCAGGCGCTGGTAGCGCGGGTCCTCAAGGCGCAAGGCGAGATCGTTCAGCCGCGAGGCCAGCAGAAAGGCGTCGGCGTGGGCGTTGCGCTGACTGCAGCCAACCCATAGTCCCCACTTGACCAGGAACGCCTGCTCGAGATCGTCCTCATCCTCGAGGTCGGTGGTGCACTCAGCCAGCAGCTCGCGTGCCTTGACGAAGCTCTCGTGGGCGGTAGGCGAACCATGCCCCTCCAGGGCGAAAGCGGCCTGACCACGCACCGTCAGCAGGCTGATTTCACGCTCAGCCTGAGGCTCGACCTGGCGCAGACTGGCGAGGCCGGCGTCGGCCATCTTCAGCGCCGTGCGATTGGCACTGACCTTGAGCGCCTCCCGGGCGGCAAGCTCGAAGTAGCGCGCGCCTCGAGCGTAGTGACCGCTGCGCCGCAGGTGCATGGCGAAGTCACCGGGATGACGACTGATCCACACCGGGAAACGTTCTTCGATCAACTGAACCACGCGGCGATGCATGTCGACCCGCACGTCACGCGGACAGGAAAGATAGGCTGCCTCATGCAGCAGCTGGTGGGTGAACTGAAATTCTCGCGCCCCCACGTCACCATCGGACGGCTCGATGATCTCGAGTCGACGCATTTCTTCCAGCGCCCGGCTCAGCCGTTCCGGCTCCCAACCACTGCACTCGGCCAGAAAGTCGAAGCGGAAGTGGCGACCCAGCACCGCCGCGATGTGCGCCACTTCGCGATCGCCATCCAGTTGATCGATGCGACTGGTCAACAGGCCAAGCAGGCCGTGGGGCAGTTCGTCGAGCTGGACGCTACGCCCTTCCCGCCGGTCCATGTCGAGACGACGACAGATCTCCTGCAGGTAGAGCGGGACGCCATCGCAGCGCTCGATGATCTGGCCTCGCAGGCGCGGCGACAGATGCAGCCGATAGCGACGAGCCAGCTGGGTCAACAGCCGCGACGACTGCATGGCGTCGAGCCTGCCAAGCGCAATCTGCTGATCCCAGTGCAGTCGAGTGGGCAAGGATTCACGACCATGATGGCTGGCGATCAACAACAGCGGACAGTTGATCGGCAGCCGCGCCTGGAGGCCGGCCAGCACCTTGAACGATGGCTCGTCGACCCACTGCAGGTCGTCGATCATCAGTACCAGCGGACGTTCCTGTGACAGCTCATGAATCAGCCCATGCAGAAGCGCCACCACCGCTTCCACCGCCTCGCTGCTCTGCGCCAGCAGCGAGACTTCGTGAGGTTCGCGAATACCCATGGCCTCTTCGAGCCAACGAATATCGTCGTCATCCAGCTCGCTTAGCCCCAGGCGCTCGACCAACGCGGCCAGGCCCTCGCTGTCGATCTCGCCCCCCAGGTGCCAGCGCACCAGGTGGCGCGCCACACCATAGGATTCCTGCACCGACATACGGGTATTGGGCTGCCAGCAGATGGTGGCGTCGCGACTCTGCTCAAGGTGACGAAACCCCACCAGCAGAGCCGACTTGCCAAGCCCGGAAGGCCCCTTCACCAGCACGCTCTGACGCAGACCGATACCGGCCCGCGCCAGGGCATCGCGCAGCATGCGCAGCGCGTTTTCGCGCCCCACCAGGCTTGGCGGCGTCGCGTCACGGCCGCCCTCATTGGTGCCCAGCACCAGGGCACGCAGGCGGACTCGGCCGTCGCTTGCCACCAACCGGGAAAACAACCTCGGTTGCAGGTCCAGCGCCGGCGGCATGTGCTGGCTGGCCTCCTGAGAAATGACGAGTTCGCTGCCCTCGGCGGCGCTCATCAGGTCGAGTGCCCGCTGGGTCACCTGACCCAGCGGATCCACCAGGTGGCGCGACGGCAGATAGACCACCTGGCCGCTGTTCAGGCCCGCCGCCAGGGTCATGCGGGGTAGGCTCCCTTCACCGGTCCAGTGTCGCTGCGACTCTTCCGCCAACAGACGTCGACAGTGTTCGTACAGGGCCACCAGTTCGGCCAGCTGATGCGCCGGCCCATGGGTACCGAAACAGGCAAGCCCCAGCCCGCCCGTGGCACCGGGCAACCAGAAGCCACCCAGATGGTGGCACTGCTTCTCGAGCCAGCGCATCAGTTCGATCTGCAATGCCAGACAGGCCCGTGTCTCGGCCCGGCTGCCCATGTCGCCGTCCAGTGTCAGGCGAATCGCCATGACCGACAGCTGCCGGTGCTCGACCTCCTCTTCGCCGAGCGGCGGACTGTCCATCGCCAGGGTCCGCGAGAAGGCGCCCTTGGGCGACAAGGACGGGTTTTCGGGCTGCCCGTCGGACCAGTAGCAAGCCAACTGCAGGAAACTGGGGTCTGGCTGTTGCCCGGACAGCGCCAGCAACTGCAGGAAGGCGTTGTACTGCTCATGCGCCGCCGCCATCTGGCCTTGCTCGGCCAGTTGGCGCACCAGCTTTTCATGAAAGGGAGCGTAGCCGGAAAATCGGCTGACCAGCTCCTGCAACAGCGCATCGGGGATGCTGCCTTCCTGGTCGAGCACGTCTTCAGCGAAGCGAATGACTCGCTGGCGCCACTCGTTGCGCACCTGAATCAGCCAACGCTGGAAGTCGGGACAGGCCGGCAGCTGCAGTTCCTCCACCAGGTCGCCTCGATACAACCCCAGCAATTCTTCCAGGGTGTCGATGTCACGACTACCCTCCAGCAGCCGCTGCAGGTCATGAACATCGAACCCCCATTGCGCCGGCAGTTGAAAGGCGATGGTCTGGCGCGACACCGTCAACACCTTGTCGGCCTCATCCCCCAGCGACTGGCGCAGACAGTGAAGGGCATGTCTCAGGTTGGTGCGACCGGAGGACAACCCCTGGTCGGGCCACAGCAGTTCGGCCAGGGTCGCGCGGTTGACCGGCTGCTGATGCAGCAGCAGGTAGACCAGCAGCGCCTTGACCTTGTCGTAGCTGAATTGAACGAGGACATCGTCTCCCAGGTTGAGGGAAAAGTGCCCAAAGAGTGCCAGGTGGTCCTGGTCCGTTATCTGGGAAGCATCGTGTTGGGCGTCCCGCATGATGGTGTCCCTGCGTGGCGGTGCTATCGGCCTCAGGCCGGCACACCGCTGTGAAATCGAAAGGCGACGTCCGGGGTCGTCACAAGTTGCTCTTCGCGGGCCTTGAAGACCGCAATGCGCGCTTCTATCGGCGCGTCTGAAAGCTGGCTCGCCAGTGTGATGTAGTCCTCGAAGTGGCGTCCTTCCGACTTAACCAGACCTCGGTAGAACTTGGCAAGTTCGTCGTCGAGATGTGGAATAAGTCGCGCAAAGCGTTCACAACTGCGCGCCTCGATCAAGGCACCGACGATCAGCACATCCACCAGACGCTCCGGCTCATCGCGCCTGACCAGTTCCCTCAGTCCTTCAGCATAGCGCGATGCGCTGAGATGGCGGTACTCAATCCCCCTGGCGCGCATGATTTTCACGACCTGCTCGAAGTGCAGAAGCTCTTCACGGGCCAATTGCGACATCTTGGTCAGCAGGTCGACGTGATCCACGTAGCGATACATCAGACTCATGGCCGTGGACGCCGCTTTCTTCTCGCACTGGGCGTGATCGATCAACAACAGGGTTTCATTCTCCAGCGCCCACTCGACCCATGCATTCGGCGTCGCACACGGCAGGAAATCGAGAAGCTCCTCAGGCAGCGAGGTGTCATGGTCGGGGCTGATGGTGACATTCATGAAAGCGGTTTCCATTGCTGGGCCCCATCGGGCCCGGACTCGAGATGAAGTGTCCGACGTTCTTCGGCGGCCTGCTGAAGGGCCTGGCTGATGGCGGCGTACAACTGCTGAGGCTGGCCAGGAACGCCTGGGCGCAGCACGATACCGTAGGCTGCCAGGTCGCCGATACGATCACGCCCCACCCGCAGCAGCTCTATCACCCGTGACGCCGCCGGCTGGGACGAACGAAAACGCACGCGATGACGTCGCATCTGGCGCTCCAGCAGGTCTTCGTCGATCACCTCGACGAAATTCGCGGCCACCTCGATACGCAAGGCGTCCAGTTCCCCGATCCGCCTCTCGCGCTCATCGCCATCCAGCGAGAACCAGCGCAGAATTTCCTGATCATGGCGCTGACAGCCGCGGCAGACGTTATCGCCCACCGTGGTCGAACACAGCCCGACGCAGGGCGACACCACAACTTGGGTCATCGTCGGACACCTCATCGTGCTAAAAATTGAATCGGCACATGGTAACGCCTGCCTCGAGCGGACACACCCCTACCCCAGTCGAATAGGCACGAACCGGCCTCGGCGACCAAAGTTCAAAGCCCGTCATGACGGGCTCTCTTAACATTGTCGACAGTTTATTCTAGAATCCCGGCCACCGTTGACAGCGTGTCCCTCACGTTCGAGCGAGACGCGTTCGAGCGTGACCACCACAAACCAATGAGGGCCCCCACGTGCTTGAAGCCTATCGCCAACATGTCGAAGAGCGTGCCCAGGAAGGCATTCCCCCCAAGCCGCTGAACGCCGAACAGGTCGCCGAACTGGTCGAACTGCTCAAGGCGCCGCCCGCCGGAGAAGAAGAGACTGTCCTCGATCTGCTGACCAACCGCGTTCCGCCCGGGGTGGACGAGGCCGCCTACGTCAAGGCCGGTTTCCTGACCGCCCTGGCCAAGGGCGAAGCCGAATCTCCGCTCATCGACAAGGTGCATGCCGTCAAGCTGCTGGGCACCATGCAGGGTGGTTACAACATCGCGACCCTGGTCGAACTGCTCGATGATGCCGAGCTTGCCAAGGAAGCCGGCGAGCAGCTCAAGCACACCCTGCTGATGTTCGACGCCTTCCACGACGTCGCCGACCGCGCCAAGGCCGGCAACGAGGTGGCCAAGGACGTGATGCAGTCCTGGGCCGACGCCGAATGGTTCCTGTCCAAGCCGGCACTGGCCGACAAGATCACCCTGACCGTGTTCAAGGTGCCCGGCGAGACCAACACCGACGACCTCTCCCCGGCCCCCGACGCCTGGTCACGTCCGGATATTCCGCTGCATGCCAACGCCATGCTCAAGAACGAGCGTGACGGCATCGAGCCCGAAGTCCCCGGTACCAAGGGCCCCATGGCGCAGATCGAAGCGGTCAAGGCCAAGGGCTTCCCGGTGGCCTACGTCGGCGATGTGGTGGGTACCGGTTCCTCGCGCAAGTCCGCCACCAACTCGGTGCTGTGGTTCTTCGGCGACGACATCCCCAACGTGCCCAACAAGCGCGCCGGTGGCTTCTGCTTCGGCGGCAAGATCGCCCCGATCTTCTTCAACACCATGGAAGACGCCGGCGCCCTGCCGGTCGAGATGGATGTGTCGAAGATGGAAATGGGCGACGTCATCGACGTCTACCCTTATGAAGGCAAGGTCTGCCGTCACGACACCGACGAAGTGATCTCCACCTTCGAGCTGAAGACTCAGGTCATCCTCGACGAGGTCCGCGCAGGCGGCCGTATCCCGCTGATCATCGGTCGCGGTCTCACCGACAACGCCCGCAAGGCGCTGGGTCTGGAGCAGTCCGACGTCTTCCGTCTGCCCGAGCAGCCCAAGGACACCGGCAAGGGCTTCACCCTGGCCCAGAAGATGGTCGGCAAGGCCTGCGGCCTGGAAGGCGTGCGTCCCAGCATGTACTGCGAGCCGAAGATGACCACCGTCGGCTCTCAGGACACCACCGGTCCGATGACCCGTGACGAGCTCAAGGATCTGGCCTGCCTGGGCTTCCAGGCGGATCTGGTCATGCAGTCGTTCTGCCACACCAGTGCCTACCCGAAGCCGGTGGACGTGGAAACCCACCACACCCTGCCGGACTTCATCATGAACCGTGGCGGCGTATCGCTGCGGCCGGGCGACGGCATCATCCACTCCTGGCTGAACCGCATGCTGCTGCCGGACACCGTCGGCACCGGCGGTGACTCCCACACGCGTTTCCCGATGGGCATCTCCTTCCCGGCGGGCTCTGGCCTGGTGGCCTTCGCCGCTGCCACCGGTGTCATGCCGCTGGACATGCCGGAGTCCATCCTGGTGCGCTTCAAGGGCAAGCGTCAGCCTGGTGTCACCCTGCGTGACCTGGTCCATGCCATTCCCTACTACGCCATCCAGAAGGGGCTTCTGACCGTCGAGAAGTCCGGCAAGAAGAACGCCTTCTCTGGTCGCGTGCTGGAGATCGAGGGCCTCGAGGATCTTACCGTCGAGCAGGCCTTCGAGCTGTCCGATGCCAGTGCCGAGCGCTCCGCGGCAGGCTGCACCATCACCCTGTCCGAAGACTCTGTCTCCGAGTACCTGAAGTCGAACATCACCCTGCTCAAGTGGATGATCGCCAATGGCTACGGTGACAAGCGCACCATCGAGCGTCGCATCCTGGCCATGGAAGAGTGGCTGGCCGACCCGAGCCTGATGCGCGCCGACGCCGACGCCGAGTATGCCGAGGTCATCGAGATCGACCTGGAGCAGCTCAAGGAGCCGGTGCTGTGTGCCCCCAACGACCCGGACGACGCCCGTCTGCTGTCCGAGGTAGCAGGTCAGAGCATCGACGAGGTGTTCATCGGTTCGTGCATGACCAACATCGGCCACTTCCGCGCCGCCGGCAAACTGCTCGAGAAGCAGCCCGCCGGCAGCCTGAAGACCAAGCTGTGGCTCGCCCCGCCGACCAAGATGGACCAGCACCAGCTGACCGAGGAAGGCTACTACGGCATCTACGGCCGCGCCGGCGCACGCATGGAAATGCCGGGTTGCTCGCTGTGCATGGGTAACCAGGCCCGTGTCGCCGCCAAGAGCACGGTGGTATCCACCTCCACCCGCAACTTCCCCAACCGTCTGGGTGATGGCGCCGACGTCTTCCTGGCCTCCGCCGAACTGGCCGCCGTGGCCGCCGTGGAAGGTCGCCTGCCGAGCGTCGATGAGTACCGTCGCTACATGGGCGAGTTCGACGCCATGGCCGGCGAGATCTATCGCTACATGAACTTCCACGAGATCGAGGAGTACCAGAAGGCCGCCTCGAACGTGATTCCGGTGGCCCAGGAAGCCTGAATCATCTGACGGTCAACGGCTCGAGCCTGTCGCCAGACCTACTCGAGCCTTGAATCACAAGGAAGCGCCCCGGGGAGCGAGTTGCGTTCAACTCCCCGGGGCGCTTTTTCATGCCTTGCCAGCAAAGGCCGTGTCACTGGGTGGGCGGCTGACCGCCCACCCCACCTTCCCTGGCCTGCCTTCCTCGCCTGCTTTACTCGACCCTCAACTGACCATCGTCGAGCAGGTTCTGCAGGAAGGCGTCACCGTCTGCGCCCATCTGCACGCCCTGAAGCACAACGACCTGATCGGCGTTGGCACCTCCAGCCGCCAGGTTGCCTTCGCTGCTGATGGACAACAGGGTATCGTCCCCGTCCTGACTGGCCTGAAGGTAGTCCGCCAGATTGTCCTCGTCGGCGCCCTGAAGAAGATCGGCAAGATCGAGCCGGTCGGCCTCGGCCTCAACGCCATACTCACCGACGGTGAAGTCGGCCACGGTATCCTGCGCCGGTGCCGTTGTGCTGCCCGCGTCACCAAACTCCCAGGCGAAGACATCGGCCCCGGCACCACCGACCAACAGATCATCATCGGCACCGCCGACCAGCAGGTCGTCGCCGCCGCCACCGATCAGGATGTCATCACCGGCACCGCCGGACAGGCTGTCGTTGCCACCGTCAGACCGATCCGCGATAGCCAGGGTCTCGACGTTGTCCCTGACGTAGTCGATGATCTGCTGATCCGTCGGCTCCGCCCCACCATTCACGCCCCACCTCAGGAACTCGACAAGGCCGAGATAACCCAAGCCATCGTGTTCTCCCGCCTGGAAACTCTCGCCACTGTCGCCATCCACCCAGGACAGTCCATCGCTGTTGACGGTATCGCCGAACAGGACATCGTCTCCCTCGTTGCCTGCCAGGACATCATCGCCCAGCGCGGCCAACTCGGCCTGGCTGCCTCCGCCAAACAGGGCCGCTTCCAGTTCTTCGGCGGTATTGACCACCTCCACCTGCCCGGTCTCGAGAATGTCTCCATCGTCGAGCAGGCGCTGCTCCAGTCGGATCTGATCGATATCGAGACTGTCGTTGGTGCGGTTGCCGCTGTCGACCAGGAACCGGAGACGATACTCCCCCGTCTCGAGAAAGCCGGTATCGACCGTCGTCCAGTTCGGGGCGTAGGTCAGTGAACTGCTGGCGTACTCCTGCCATTGGCCACCTTCGCGCACCTCGACCACATAACCCATCGAATCGTTCGACTGACTGAACACACTGGTGCTGTAGCGAAACAGCAGCGAGGTGTACAGCTGGTCATCGGGATCGTCATCGACGAAGAAAGAGGTACTGACCACTTCCGCCGCCTGGTCGTCATTGGCGTTGTCCCTGATCCGCAACTTGCCCCCGAACTGGGCCGCCACCGTGTTGGCGTCGGAGACCTTGGTCCAGGTCTCTACCCTCAGCGCGTCCGTCGAACCGCGCGTGAAATTGGCAAGCCTGACACCATCGACCACGGTGCCCTGGTAAGACAGCGCCCCGGTGCCCGACACATCCGTATTGTCGAAAAACTCGAGAACATCTTCCCTGGTCGCGTCACCGATGCCGACCGCTCGCACGCTACTGAGCGCGGCCAGCTCGGTATAGGCGTCGGCGGCCTCCTTGATGGCGGTGGCGTCGATCGCTGTGGCGCTCACCGTGCGTCCGGCATCATCCGTGTAGTGTGTGGGCCCACCATCGGTCAGGATGAAGCTCAGGTCCTCGAAATCGGCGAATTGGGGATCGGCGTCCTGCGCCGCCAGCCACCCAGATGCAGTGCGAATGCCGGCTTCCAGATTGGTGCCGCCCTCCGCCCTGAAACCGTCGATGAAGCTCACCACATTGGCGATATCGTCAGCGCTGCTGAGGTCGATGACGATATGATCGACGGCATTGGTGCCGAAATCGACGATCTGCAGATTGATCTGGCCGTCATGGGCCACCAGGTCGGTCAACAGGTTCTTGAGCGCCGCCTGAACCAGCTCGAGTCGACTCAGGCCTGGCGTCCCCGACGGCACCACCATGCTGCCGGTGGTATCGACAATCAGCGAAATATTGTAGTTGGTGGCCGGCGTCAGCACCGCCTCCAGGCCACCTCGATCACCGATCAGCACGTCGCCGCCGGCCCCTGTCGCTTCGTTATCGTCGTCGTTGTCCCCCACCACCAGTTCGTCCGCAGGACCTTCGACGCTGACCGTCGCTTCGGCCTCGGCGCTATCCCCATCGTTGTCGGTCAGGGTGTAATCGATCACCGCCTGCCCGCCAAAGGTCGGGTTGGGGAGGAAGGTCAGCGATCCGTCGGTGTTCACGCTTACCGTACCGACGCTGTCTCCTCCACGCACCGCAGCCGCCGTCACGCTTGCCCCATCGGCACCCGCTTGATCATTGTCGAGCACCTCGATGACCACCGGCGCGCCGCCGCTCGCGCTTGCCGCGTCGTCCGCCGCCAGCGGCGAATCGTCGTCGACCACGACATTCAAGCTGCCCTGGGCTTCGTCGCCGTCACTATCGCTGACGACGTAGTTCAGGGTCAGATCAATGTCATCCTCGGAGCCAGGGTCGCTGTGGTCCAGCGGACCGGCCAGGGTGACCTGATAGGCACCCGTGAGCAGATTGGTCAGTACCGCCGTCAAGACGACGCTGCCGCCTGCGCTGCCCACCAGCTGGCGACCATCGCCGCTGACCGAGAACATGACCGGCATGCCCCCGGAGGTCAGCCCACTCGGACTCGGGGCCAACCAGCGGAAGTCGCCGGCGCCATCCGTGCCGGCATCGTAGCCAAGTACTCCGGCCACCTGAGTCGCTTCACCCGCGACATCGTCGATACCCCCCGCGATACCTCCCGCCAGGCCATCCTCATCGACCACTGCCACGGGCACGTCATCACCACTCGGCGTCGTCGGGGTACCGTCGGCGTCCACGATGATCGTCCACTCGGCAAAGCGAGGGTCGCCATCGCCGTCGGTCAGGGTGTAACGCACGGTGGCCACACCACTCTGGCCGGGGTCGGGGGTAAAGGTCAGGGTGCCATCCTGGTTGAGCACTACCGAGCCGGTAACCTCGCTGTCTCCCACCACATTGGCGGCTGTCACGCGGCCACCATCGGCGCCGACGGCATCATTGGCCAGCACGTCCAGGGTCACCGCAGCACCATTGTCGGATACCGAGCTGTCATCCTCGGTCTCTGCGGTGTCGTCATCGATGAGCAGCTCGAGCTGCCCCTGAGCGGTGTCACCGTCGGCGTCGGTGACCGTGTAGGACAGACCAAGGAAGATATTGTCCTCGCTGAACGGCCGCAGATGATCGATGGGCCGATGCAGAACGGCGCGAGCCACGTCCGAACCGTCTTCCAGACTCACCGTGATGACACTCTCGCCGGCCTCGTTGCGGCCGATCAGGCCACGCCCCCCATCGACCACCTCAAAGCTCACCTCGCTACCCTGGGAGGTGAGGCCATCGAGATCGCTGCGAGGATTGTCGTCGGTAGGGCTCTGGGGGCCGGCGGTCAGCGCGATGTCCGCACTCCAGGTGAAGCCGCCTCCCGCCGCCGGCCCATCGGCACCAAAGTCAATCTGGAGATCCCTCACGGCACTGATCGGCTCACCGACCACGTCGCCATTGCCACCGGCATTGCCACCGGGCAATCCATCCTCATCGAGCACGATGCGATGCACATCACTGGTCACCGGCTTGCCATCGGTGTCCTCGACCTTGACGTTCCAGTGGCCGACCATCGGGTCTCCGTCGCAGTCCAGCACCTTGTACTTGATGCGGGCGGTGCCGCTGAAATCGTCAGCGGGGGTGAAGGTCAGCGTCTGGTCGTCATTGATCACCACCTGCCCCTGGCCCGATACCACTTCGGCACTGACCAGGTGCCCCAGGTCGGCGCCCGGGCTGTCATTGGCCAGCACATCCGCGTTCACCGACTCGCCGGACCCGGCGCTGGAATAGTCGTCGACGACCACTGGGGTGTCGTCGTCGATGGTGACCGCCAGATAGCCCTTGGCCTCGCTGCCATCGGCATCCTTCACCACGTAGCCGAGCGACAGATCGATGTCGTCCTCGGTGCCGGTGGCGAAGTGATCCAGCGGGCGCAGCAGGGACACCGTTACCAGATCCGAGTCATCTGCGCGCACCACCGTGAACACGGCTTCGCCGCTCACCTCGTCACGGCCGGTCAGGCTGAGGCCGTCGGCCGACACCTCGTAGACGACGGCGCTGCCCTGGCTCTGCAGATTGGTCGGCAGGCCGTCCGTGGTCCAGTAGAAGGCCCCGCTGGCGGCAGGTCCATCGGCACCAAAGTCATAGCCAAGCCGCGCGCTGGCGCTGGTGGCCTCACCGGCCACGTCCTCAGGGCCTCCGGGGTTGCCCCCAGCCAGGCCGTCCTCGTCGACCACCACCGAGGGAGACCGGGTGTAGGGGTCATCATCGCTCGTTGGCGTCGTGGGGACATTGGCGTCGGTGATCTTTACCGTGACCTTCGCCCGTCCGCGGTCCCCATCGTTATCGATGGGCCTGAGGGTGAACTCGAGCTCCGGATGGGTGGTCTGGTCGAGCCCGTCCCTGGCCTCGAACTCCCAGCTACCGTCGGAGTTCACGATCAGGGTGCCCACCGACAACTCGATGGGTGTGTCCAGACGGTAGAAGCCGATCTCCTCCGACACGTAGACGCGCATTTCACGCAGACCATCGGCGCCAGCATTGACCGACCAGGTACCGCGCGCCACCTCCCCTTCGGCCACCGAGCTCGGTGCCGTGGCGGTGACATCGGGCACGTCATCCTTGACGAAAATCCGCAGATTGTCGGTCTGCACCCCTTGGCTTCCGCCGTTCACTTCCACCTTGAACGGATCGTTGATGCCCTCGTCGCCGCGCCCCTGGGAACGGTGATCGTCAGAGTTGTCGGTCAACTGGTAGTCCCAGCGATAGTTGCCCTGGGCGTCCACCGCCACCGTCAGGGTGCCAAAGTCACCGCTGAGGCTGCCGCCACCGGTCAGGTCGACACCATTGACGACAAAGCCCTCGATCTGTCCTCCGGGCGGCCGCTCGTAGACGCCCCCTGCCGAGGTCGCAACGGCACCTGCCCGGGTGCCGTCATCCAGCCCCGCCTCATCCACCCTGAAATCACTGCTCTGGTTCGCCATGACGCCATCCCCTGTGTCGATGCCAAGAAGGAAAGACGCCGGGTCCACAGCTTGCACGATCAACGCACGACTGGAGCTTGGCCGAGTGACGCCTTTCACCTGGCCAAAGATATGCGGACGGCTGGCATTGCGACGGCCGAACTTGGTCATCGCCGATGGCTTATGCGGAAATCGGCAATGACCTCAAGATCCCCTTATCCGCAACGGATCTTTGGATTCAAGGGGCGAGCCTGGCCACACCGCTATCGCGCTGGCGTCTCCGGCTTCCCCCGTGGCTTTCAGCGCTGCATAGTACCGGCCTTGCACGACCGACCCTCGGCCCGGCCCGCTATCGGTTCGCCAGCACCACGAAAGATCAGCGCCGGTCTGATGCCGGAATCATGAGAGGAACTCACCACCACCGAACGGAGGCCAACGACATGCACTCGCACTCGGGTGCCAGGCAAATCATCGTACCTTCAGTGGAAAAGATCAGGCGGATTGCCAGGGCGTTTCGCCAAGGCATCGATCACATCTCTGGGCTGAACGTGGACAAGCCGGTGAAACGACGCCACTTTTCAACGACCGATTTGACGACTCGCGCACAATTTATCAGAGATCACCGAAATCCATTCCCACGCTCGACCTCCTCAGCCCGTCATCCCCCGGGGGCTGGATAACATCGACACCTGTGGCATCATGCCAGGACTAGCCACGGAGACGCTCCAATGACCCAGATTGTCACGCCCGATATCTGCGACGCCTACCCAGAGGTGGCGGTGTGCGACCCGATCTTCGTCAACTACGGGGGCCAGGAGGCCTTCTTCGGCCCGGTGAAAACGGTCAAGTGCTTCGAAGACAACTCGCTGGTCAAGCAGGCGGTCGCCGAACCAGGAGACGGCGCAGTGCTGGTGGTGGACGCAGGTGGGTCAACCCGCTGCGCCATGCTCGGCGACATGCTCGCGGAACAGGCGGCCGGCAATGGCTGGGCCGGGGTGATCATGTATGGCTGCGTGCGCGACGTGGACATCCTGGCGGAGACCGACCTGGGCATCCAGGCCCTCGGTGCCCACCCACGCAAGAGCGAGAAGCGCGGCGAAGGCCAGCGTGATGTTCCCGTCGCCTTCGCCGGTGTCGACTTCGCACCGGGCCAATGGGTCTACGCCGACAACAACGGCATTCTTGTCGCCGAGTCCCGCCTCGAACTCGATTGACGGTCCATCGCTCTTCCTTGGTCCACCGACCGCCGGGGGTCCTGTGACCCCCATCACTGACGCCATCGCCCACGCGGTGGACCCTCGGCGCGCAGCGCCCCCTGCTCCTGCTACCCACGTCCAACGGCACACTTTAGACTCATGACGCTTGCCAGGGATGTCTACACCAGCCTGCATGACCACCTGCGCCCTCTGCTGGCCTACCATCTGCTGTTCACGCTGTTCGCCTCGGCTGCATTGCTGCCGGCCATGGGCTGGCTGCTGGCCGGCTGGCTTTCCCGGGTTGGCCGCCCCCTGGTCACCACGGTGGATGCGGTCGAACTGCTGCTGTCGCCGCTCGGCTTCAGCTGGATCCTCGCCTTTGCCGTCATCCTGCTGACGCTGCTTTACCTGCAGCAGGCCGGGATGATGCTGGTGGCGGTGGAGCGCCAGGGCTCCCACGCGCGCCAGGCCTTGATCGCCCTGTGGCAGAGCCTGCATCGTCTTCCCAGGCTGTTGGGCCTCGCCAGCCTGCAGGTGTCGATTCACCTGCTGGCCCTGACCCTCGTCGCCGCCTGTGCCAGCCTGGTCCACGATTCCCTGCTCGGTCACCTGGATCCCTACTATGTGCGGCGGGTGCGCCCACCGGCCTTCTGGCTCTACACCTCGACCCTGCTTCCGCTGGTCGGACTCTGGGCCGCGCTGGCGGCGCGACTCTACATCCGATGGTGGCTGGCGCTGCCCTGCGTGGTACTGGAGGGTCTCTCGCCTGTCGCAGCGATGCGCCGCAGCTACCAGTTGACCCGGCACCGCCAGGGGGGACTTGCGCGGGTCATCTTTTCGATGCTGGCGGTACTGCTGGTGCTGCCGTCGGCGGTGTCGATCGCCTTCAGCGCCTGGGTCGCCCCCCTCTTGTCGACACTGCCCGAGATCGGCGCGGTGGTCATCACAACCATGCTGCTGGTGGTCACCGCCGCGACCCTGCTGACGCTCAGTGTCGCCTTCGCGGTGATCGTGCTCAACGCCCTGCTGGCGACCTGCCTGTACCTGCGCCGCGCCCATCGACTGCCGCGCCCCGATCCCCCACCGGCTGACGCCCACCCGGGGCGGTTGGCCTGGGCGGTGGAGGTTGGCATCCTGGTATTCGCCGTCTCCCAGGCGTGGCTGATGGTGGAGCGACAGGAGCTCAATGACGAGGTCGAGGTGATCGCCCACCGGGGTAGTTCGGAGGTAGCGCCGGAAAACAGCCTGTCGGCCATCCGCCAGGCCCTGGAAGACGGCGCCGATCAGATCGAAATCGATGTGCGTCTGAGTGCCGACGGCAACGTGGTGCTGAGCCACGATGCCACGCTGCAGCGTCTTGCGGGAGACCCGCGGCGGGTCACCGACCTGAACTGGCAGGAGTTGGCAACGCTGGATGTCGGATCAGGCTTCGGTCATGCCTTCGCCGGCGAACGCCTGGCCAGGCTCGACCAGGCTTTGGCTGCGGTGCGTGGCCGCGCCGACCTGATCATCGAGCTCAAGCCGAGCCGTGGCAAGGAACAGGCGCTGATCGAGGCGGTCGTGGCAGAGCTCGACGCCGAACGCCGCTGGCGCCTGCACTGCCGAGACCAGGCAGAAGACCGCCTGGCGCGCATGATCTGTGGCGATCCCAGGCTATTCGAGACCACTTGGCTTGCGTCCTTGTCGTACCGTCAGATCCACCTGATCGACGCCCAGGAGCCTCGCGCCAGGACACTGCTGCTGGCAGAGTGGGCCCTGCCCGGCAGCCTGCCGCAGCGTCGCTTCGACGGGCTCGGCCTGCGCAACAGCCAGATCGACGATGATCAACTGCGACGCGCCCACCTCAACCAGACGCCGCTCTACGCCTGGACGGTCAACGATCCTGGCCGCATGGCCAGACTTATCGACATGGGCGTGGACGGCATCATCACCGACCGCCCTGAAAGACTCAGCGCGCTGCTGCGCGAACGACGCAGGATGAGCGACGCCGAGCTACTGCTGACCAAGCTGCGCCACTGGCTGGCCGACGACTGAACGAAGAACCCCCGCCCCGGCGGTAGCCGGGAGCGGGGGCAACATCAGTCCGCGGAGCGAATGGCGCGCCTCAGTCGCCCATCACGACGCCTTCACGGCGGGGGTCGGCACCCCCATAGAAGCCGTCTTCGGTGACCTTCAGCGCCTGCAGACCGCTGGTCAACTCGCGAGTCTCGACCTCGTGGCCAAGCCCCCGCAGATCGCTCAGCGTGGCCTCGGGGAAGCGGCCCTGCTCCAGATAGACGGTGCCACCGGTGGTGATCGCATGGGGCAGATCGAGCGCCTGCTGGGCGTCCACACCACGCGTAAGCATGGCATCCAGCGTCTGGGCGGTGTAGTGGATGATCGCCGCGCCTCCGGGAGACCCGAGACTCGCTACCAGCTCGCCGCTCCCACGCTCGAACACCAGCGTCGGACTCATGCTCGAACGCGGCCGCTTGCCGGGCTGCACCCGGTTGGCGATCGGTGTGCCCTGCTCATCCGTCGGCGTGAAGGAAAAGTCGGTCAACTCATTGTTGAGCAGATAGCCGCCATCAAGCTCGCCGCCACCGTTGGCCATGATGCGCGAACCAAACGCCTGCTCGATGCTCGAGGTCATGGCGACCGCCTGACCCCGGGGGTCGACGATGCTGATATGGCTGGTGCCGTGCTCGGGCTGCTGGGGCTGGGAGGCATAGGCGGTCTCCAGCGAACCGGGGTTGCCGGGGCGCGCCTCGCCGCTACCCATGCTCTGCTGCTTGATCAGCTCGGCGCGCTTGGCCAGATAGTCCGGTGCCAGCAGCGTGTTCCAGTCACCGCCGGGGGGTTCGACGAAATCGCTGTCACCGATATAGCGGCCGCGATCGGCAAAGGCCAGGCGCGAGGCCTCGAGAAACGGATGCAGCCAATCCACCGTGGGCACGCCCTCGTGGATGGCGGTCTCGATCTCCGGCAAGGCCTCCATCATGCCGAGTATCTGCATCACGGTCAGGTGTCCCGACGAGGGTGGCGGGAAACCGCAGACCTCCCAGTCACGCCAGGGGGTACACAGCGGCTCACGCTCGAGTGCTGCGTAACCCGCCATGTCCTCGAGACTCAGGGTACCGGGCAGCTCCGGGTGATTCCGCACCCGGGACACCAGATCCTCGGCGAACTCGCCGGTGTGCAATGCAGAGCTGCCCTCCTCGGCCACCTTGGTCAGAATCGCCGCCAGGGCGGGATTGCGCAGGGTCGCTCCCACCTCAAGCGGCTCGCCCTGGTCATCGAAGAAGTAGGCCCCGGCGATCTCGTCCTCGGCAAGGCTTGGCGTCGACACCAGGCTCTGATGCAGACGCGGGCTGATCTCGAAACCTTCCGTGGCCAGGGTGATGGCCGGCGCAAACAGTGACTTCCACGGCAGCTCGCCGTATTCGTCGTGCGCCAGCTCCAGCATCCTCAAGGTACCGGGCACCCCCACCGAACGCCCGCTCTCGACCGCGGTCATGAAGTCGATCGGATCGCCGTCGGCATTCAGAAACAGGGACTCGTCGGCGCCCAATGGGGCCTTTTCACGGCCATCGAAGGCGTGGACCTCTTCCCCGTCGAACAGCATCAGAAAGGAACCACCGCCGATGCCGCTGGACTGGGGTTCCACCAGCGTCAGCACCATCTGCACCGCGATGGCGGCATCGATGGCCGAGCCTCCGGCCTTGATCACCTGATAGCCGGCGTCGGTGGCCAGAGGGTTCGCCGCCGCCACCGCAAAGGACGAGGTCGACCAGCCGGGCTTTTCCTGGTAGCCGGAACTCGATTCCGGCGAGATGTCCGGACGAGCGTATTCAAACCCCTCCTGGGCAAAGGCCGGTGTCGTCAGCAGGCCGGCCAGCAGCAGATTGCCGCAAACGATGGAAGACGCCAGACGCGCCAACCGTGGCGAAGTACGCGATGTCATCACCGCTCCTTTTGTGATGAGTAATACGGGAGAGTCTTGATTGCTTGCTTCAGCATAGGCCTTGAGCGCCGAGACGGCACGCAGGCTCGCTGTGATGTGCGCGTTTCACCGGCATGGTTTACCGCCGACGAGCAGCGCTGACTCATTGCCGGCGCTTGTAGCGATCCAGGCGCCAGCGGCAGAACCGCGAGACCAGTGCCAGCGCCAGCAGCGCCACGGCGGTCACACCGAGCACCGACACCAACTGGTGATAGCCCTCAGGGGTGCTTTCGGCTCTGGCCGCCATGCCCTTCTCGGCCAGGCGTACCACACCGTATATCAACGCCATCAGCAGGCCCAGCGGCAGCGCCGAGCCAAAGCGTGACAGGCCCCGAGTCAATGCCCAGGGAGGCGTAGGCTCCTTGTTCTTGACCGCCTTTGCCGAAGCAGCCTTGCCCCGTGAGGCCCTGGATTCCTGCCTGGGTTCTGACTTGGACTGGGCCTTGTTCGCGGCCTTGCTCGACGCCCTGGTCGGGGCATCGCTGCGACTGCGGCCCCTGGGTCCTGGCTTCGCCTTTTGTGTTGCCGTGCCCGATGACTGACGCCCCCCCAGCAGCCGTCTGAGAGTCCAGCGCCCCAACGACCAGCAGGCCCAGCCCAGGCACAACCCGATGGACAACAGCACGCTGCCCATGACCCACAGATACGTCATCACAAGATCCTGAAAAGAAAAGCTTCCCATGGTGCCAAGTTAGCGGGCACTTGGGGAGCCCCTCGAGGCGATTGAGCGAGTTTCGCACACCCGCTGAACGCAACGACGCCGCGGAAGGTCCGCGGCGTCGACAGGCGGGCGATCGCGTCGCCGTCTCACAGCATGGTAATGCTCAGCCGATGGTCTCGCCGGCCAGCATGAACCAGGTCTCCAGCACCGCGTCCGGGTTCAGTGACACCGAATCGATGCCCTGCTCCATCAGCCACTTGGCCAGTTCCGGATGGTCAGACGGCCCCTGGCCGCAGATCCCCACGTACTTGCCCTTGGCCTTGCAGGCCTGGATCGCCATGGCCAGCAGCTTCTTGACCGCCGGGTTCCGCTCATCGAACAGGTGCGCGACGATACCGGAGTCGCGATCGAGACCGAGGGTCAACTGGGTCAGATCGTTGGAGCCAATGGAGAAGCCGTCGAAGTACTCGAGGAACTCATCGGCCAGCAGAGCGTTGGCCGGCAGCTCGCACATCATGATGACCTTGAGCCCGTTATCGCCGCGCTTGAGGCCATTGGCCGCCAGCAGGTCGACCACTTCACTGGCTTCTTCGGTGGTACGCACGAAGGGAATCATCAGCTCGACGTTGTCGAGGCCCATCTCGTCGCGCACCCGCTTCATCGCCCGACACTCAAGCTCGAAGCACGGCCGGAAGTTCTCGGAGATGTAGCGCGAGGCGCCGCGGAAACCGAGCATCGGGTTCTCTTCACCGGGCTCGTAGAGCTTGCCGCCGATCAGGTTCTCGTACTCGTTGGACTTGAAGTCCGACATTCGCACGATGACCCGCTCCGGATAGAACGCCGCCGCCAGGGTCGAGATACCCTCCACCAGCTTGTCGACGTAGAAGCTGACCGGATCGTCGTAGCCGGCGATACGCAGATCGATGGTCTGCTGCAGTTCGCTGGGCAGGGTGTCGTATTCCAGCAGCGCCTTGGGGTGAACGCCGATCATGCGATTGATGATGAACTCCAGACGCGCCAGGCCGACACCGGCGTTGGGCAGGGTGGAGAAGCTGAAGGCGCGATCCGGGTTGCCCACATTCATCATGATCTTGAACGGGATGTCCGGCATGGCATCGACGCTGGTGACGTTGCGGTCGAACTCCAGCAGACCATCGTAGACGTGGCCGGCATCGCCCTCGGCGCAGGACACGGTGACTTCACGGCCATCGCGCAGCACGTCGGTGGCGTCCCCACAGCCCACCACCGCCGGGATACCCAGTTCGCGGGCGATGATCGCCGCGTGACAGGTGCGCCCGCCACGGTTGGTGACGATGGCAGAAGCGCGCTTCATGATCGGTTCCCAGTCCGGGTCGGTCATGTCGGTGACCAGCACGTCCCCGGCGTTGACCTTGTCCATCTCGTCCGGGCTCAGGATGACCTTGACCGCACCACGACCGATGCGCTGACCGATGGCGCGACCGGTGACCAGGGTGCGCCCCTTCTCCTTGAGCTGGAAGCGCTCCAGCGAGCCGCCCTCCTGCTGGGACACCACGGTCTCGGGACGCGCCTGAACGATGTAGAGCTTTTGATCGTCACCGTCCAGTGCCCACTCGATGTCCATGGGACGGCCGTAGTGCTCTTCGATGGTCATCGCCTGACGCGCCAGCGCCATCACCTGTTCGTCGTTGATGCTGAAACGGCCACGATCGGACAGCGGCACATCCACGGTCTCCACCGACTTGCCGGCGCTGGCATCACCGGTGTAGACCATCTTGATCAGCTTGGAGCCGAGGTTACGCCGCAGCACCGCCGGGCGGCCTGCCGCCAGGGTGGTCTTGTGGACGTAGAACTCATCAGGGTTCACCGCGCCCTGCACCACGGTCTCGCCGAGGCCCCATGACGAGGTCACGAACACCGCATCACGGAAGCCGGACTCGGTGTCCAGGGTGAACATCACGCCGCTGGCCCCGGTCTCGGAGCGCACCATCTTCTGCACGCCGGCGGACAGCGCCACGTTCTCGTGGGCATAGCCACGGTGCACCCGATAGGAAATCGCGCGGTCGTTGAACAAGGACGCGAACACCTCGTGCACCGCCCGCTTGATGTTGTCGTAGCCTTCGATATTGAGGAAGGTTTCCTGCTGGCCGGCGAAGGACGCGTCAGGAAGATCCTCGGCGGTAGCGGAGCTGCGCACCGCCACCTTGAGGTTGGGATGCTTGCCGAGCATCAGCTCGTAGGCTTCACGCAGAGCGGCCTCGAAGGCCGGCGGCAGCGGGGTATCGATGACCCACTGGCGAATCTTGCTGCCGGCCTCGGCAAGGGCATTGACGTCATCGACGTCGAGACGCGCAAGCTCCTGGTTGATTCGATCGTTGAGCCCCTCGTGGGAGAGAAACTCGCGATAGGCTTCGGCGGTGGTGGCGAAACCGCCAGGCACCGTGACGCCGGCGCCGGACAGGTTGGAAATCATCTCGCCCAGGGAAGCATTCTTGCCCCCGACTCGCTCGACGTCGTTCATGCCCAGCTGATCAAACCACAGAATGTACTTGTCCACGTGACCCCCTTGGATGTCGACGACCTCGTCCGTGACGCGCCGTCATGACTGGATGCTGGCGACTCTATCAGCGCCTCGCCATATTCGCCATTGGTCTAAGAGCGAAGTCACTGGAGGATTTTTACAACACCCGGGGGAAATCGACGATTCCTGTAGTCAGCGCCCTGACGCCGCTATGGAGGTCTCCGCCAGGGCGTGCAAATCATGACGTCGGATGCTGGCGTCAAAGTACCTGAAAGGCGCGCGAATGCTTGGCTCGGCCCCACCGCCAGGCCCCGTTTCAGAGGCTGATCGAAAGCCAGCCTATCTTGTAGTCGGGGACGCCTGTGCCGCCTTAGGTTTACTTTGGAACAGCGACAACTTGTCTCACCGCAGTGGTAAACGGACAATGCCATCACTGTCTTCAAGGGAATCGTCATGACCCGAACCGCCTTCTTCATTTCCGACGGCACCGGCATCACCGCCGAGAGCCTGGGCCGCAGCCTGCTGGCCCAGTTCGAGAACGTCGACATCCGCAAGCTGACCAAGCCCTACATCGACACCATCGAGAAGGCGCGCTCGCTGGTCAGCATCATCGAGGCCACCGCCGTGCGCGACGGCGTGCAGCCGATCATCATCGACACCATCGTCGACGAGAAGATCCGCGCGGTGATTCGCCAGGCACCGGGTTTCAAGGTCGACATCTTCTCGACCTTCCTCGAGCCGCTGGAGCGCGAGCTGGACACCCACTCCTCCTACAGCGTCGGGCGTACCCACGCCATCTCCAGCGACGATGTCTATATGGACCGCATCCACTCGGTACACTTCGCCCTCGACAACGACGACGGCGCCCGTACCCACCAGTACGACCAGGCGGATGTCATCCTGGTCGGGGTGTCACGCTGCGGCAAGACGCCGACCTCGCTGTACCTGGCGCTGCAGTTCGGGGTGCGCGCGGCCAACTATCCGCTGACCGAAGACGACCAGGACGACAGCGGCACCCTGAAGCTGCCGCCGGTACTGGCCAAGCAGCGCCACAAGCTGTTCGGCCTGACCATCGACCCGCGCAGGCTTGCCGCCATCCGCCACGAACGTCGCCCCAACAGCCGCTACAGCAGCATGGACCAGTGCATGCAGGAGGTCGCCCAGGCCGAATCCATGTTCCGCCAGCTGCATATCCCCTTTATCGATGCCACCCGCTTCTCGGTGGAGGAAATCTCCACCCGCATGATCGCCGAGACCGGCATCAACCGCCGCTTCTCACCGCGCTGACGCCCGCCTGCGTCCGCCGGTCCATGGCGGGAAGGTGCCTCCTTTCCGCCATCTCCCGGTCGAGTCGCTGCCCCTGCTCGGCTGCACCGCAGCGCAGGGTCCGTGGGCTTGGGCATAGGGCTGAGTCACCAGGCTCCGGACCGTTCCAGCGCACCCAGCGACTTGCAATGATAGTCAATCTCGTTACTATTTCTTTCCGTATTGGACTCCCCGGCGCAGCCATCCCTTACCTGTCGTCGCCGCGCAAGAATAACCGCCCTGAGAAAAGGTAACGCCCCATGATCTCCCGTCTCGTCCGCCGTCCCCTGGCGCTTGCCATTGCCGCCAGTGCCCTTGTCGTGTCTAGCCACGTCGCCGCCGAAGACGTTACCGCCAAGGCGGTGGTGAGCCACTACACCGATCTCGCCCACACCACCTATAGCGACGCACTGAAGACGGCCAAGGCGCTGGACGAGGCCATCGACAGCCTGCTGGCCGCGCCGACCCCCGAGACCCTGGCCGCGGCCAAGAAGGCCTGGCGTGAAGCGCGGGTACCCTACCAGCAGAGTGAAGTCTTCCGCTTCGGCAACGCCATCGTCGACGACTGGGAAGGCCAGCTCAACGCCTGGCCGCTGGACGAAGGCATGATCGACTACGTCGCTCAGGACGGCTACCAGCACGAGCTGGGCAACGCCGGCGCTACCGCCAACATCATTGCCTCCGAGCGCATCAACGTCGGCGGCGAAGAGATCGACGTCAGTACCCTGAGCCCGGAGCTGCTGGCCGAGCTCAACGAGATCGGCGGCTCCGAGGCCAACGTGGCCACCGGCTACCACGCCATCGAGTTTCTGCTGTGGGGCCAGGATCAGCACGGCTACGAGGCCGGCGCCGGCGAACGCCCCGCCAGCGACTTCGCCCAGGGCGAAGACTGCAGCAACGGCCACTGCGACCGCCGCCGGGCCTATCTGAAGGCAGCCAGTCAGCTGTTGATCAACGATCTGGAATGGATGGTCGCCCAGTGGGCGCCGGTAGACGGCGACAACTACCGCAGCGAACTGACCGCGCAACCGGCTGAAGAAGGCCTGCGCCGCATCCTCTTCGGCATGGGCTCACTGTCACTGGGGGAGCTCGCCGGTGAGCGCATGAAGGTCGCGCTGGAGGCCAACTCCTACGAGGACGAGCACGACTGCTTCAGCGACAACACTCATAACTCGCACTACTACAACGGTCAGGGCATCCAGAACGTCTACACCGGCAGCTACCAGCGCATCGACGGCACCACCCTGGAAGGCCCGGGCGTGGAAGCCCTGCTGGCCCAGCGCGACAGCGAGCTGGCCCAGACCCTGGAGCAGCAGATCGAGGCCTCCATGGACGCGCTCGGCACCCTCAAGGAGACCGCCGAGCTCAGCGACTCGCCGATGACCTTCGACATGATGATCGCACCGAGCAATGATCAAGGCGCCGCCATCGTCAACGATGCCATCCTGGCGCTGGTCACCCAGACCGGCTCCATCGAGCAGGCCGCAGGCGAACTGGGTGTCACCTCGCTGCAGCCCGACGACGCCGGTCATACTTTCTGACCCCGTCACTGGCCCCCGCTTGATCCAGATCAGGTGATAACGCCTTGGCGGATGATGCAATGAGAGTCATTCGCCCCAAGAAGCCGCACGGCCCGCGTGCGGCTCACCTGTTTCAAGGAAACGCCTGATGCGTCAATTTCCGTCGCTCCCCCCTGCTCTGTCAGCGTTGCTGGCGGCCCTCGTCATCAGCGCGCCGGTCAGCGCAAACGACGAGCCAGCCGGCGAGCCGCCCATCCAGAACGACCCACGCTCGGGTGGCGAAGGCTCGGTCAGCCAGTTCGACCACAACGCCTACTCGCTGCCCCTTGGCAACATGAGCATGACCAAGCGCCTTGACTTCAGCGTCGGCAACAGCTTTTTCCGCAACCCCTGGGTGGTGGCACCGGCCAGCACCGATGCCCGTGACGGCCTCGGACCACTGATCAACACCAACAGCTGCCAGGGCTGCCATATCAAGGACGGCCGCGGTCACCCTCCGGCCCCTGGCGAGGCGCCGGTGTCACTGTTCCTGCGCCTGTCGCTGCCCGCCGAAAGCGACGAGGATCATGACATCGTACGGCGCACCGGCGCCGTTCCGGTGCCCCACTACGGGCGCCAGCTTCAGACCGCGGCGATTCCCGGCGCCACGCCGGAAGCCGACATGGTACGCACCCTCGAGGATCGCGAGATCAGCTTCGACGACGGACACCGCGTGGTGCTCACGGCGCCCGTCTATTCCATCGAGAACCCCGCCTACGGGGAGTTGCCCGAGAATCTGCTGACCTCCCCCCGGGTCGCCCCGCCGATGATCGGCCTGGGCCTGCTCGAGGTGGTCGACGAGGCGCAGATCCTGGCCTGGGCGGATGAGCAGGACGTCGACGGCGATGGCATCTCGGGCCGGCCAAACCGGGTGTGGGACGTGCGCCAGCAGACCACCGTGCTGGGACGGTTCGGCTGGAAGGCCGGTGAGCCCACGGTGGAGCAGCAGAGCCTGCACGCCTTTGCCGGCGACATGGGCCTGACCTCGCGCCTGGCCGCGAACACCGACTGCATGCCGGGCCAGGGCTGCGAGGACTTCCCCGATGGCGGCGATCCCGAAGTCAGCGACGAGGTCGCCGACTTCATCACCTTCTACGCCTCGAGCCTGGCCGTACCCGAGCGACGCGACATGGATTCGCCAGACGTCCAGTCCGGCGCCCGTCACTTCAACACCCTGGGTTGCGCCAGCTGTCATCGCCCGTCGCTGACCACGCCGGAAGACACCGAGCGCGCCGAATTGGCCGGACAGACCCTGTGGGCCTACACCGACATGCTGCTGCACGACATGGGCGAGGGCCTCGCCGACGGTCGCCCCGAGTACCAGGCCGACGGTAATGAGTGGCGCACCCCGCCGCTGTGGGGTCTCGGCCTGGCCCAGAGCGTCAATCCCCAGGCTGGCTTCCTGCACGACGGACGGGCTCGCACCCTGGAAGAAGCGATCCTGTGGCACGCCGGTGAAGCTGACGCTTCACGAGATGCCTACAAGGCGCTCGAGGCCCACGAGCGCCAACAACTACTGGACTTCCTGAACTCCCTATGACGACTTCTCCACGACACTCGGGCAGCGCCCTGGCAGCCGCCCTGCTGCTGGCGACCGCCGGCTTGACGCTGGGTGGGCCCGGGACGGCCCTGGCCCAGGGGTCCTCTGACACCAACACTGACGCCAGCGCTGACACTGCGCACGATGCAGAGAACGAAAGCACCCCGCGCAGCGTCTGGCATCACGATATCGGGCTTGGCTATCGGCAACTGGCGAGCCGGACTCAGGCACTGGCCGAACGCCTGAAGGCGAGCTGCGGCGAGGCCGAGGCTGACCGCCCGGCGCTGCGCAGTGAGTGGCTTGCGGCCTACCAGGCCTGGCAAGCGGTGCGCTTTGTCGACTTTGGGCCGATCGAGGTGGACAGCCGTGCCTGGCAGCTCCAGTTCTGGCCCGACGCCAAGAATCTTGTGGGCACCCGCGTCGGCGCCAGGCTACGCCAGGACGCCCCCGTCAGCGCCGATGACATCGCCGAGGCCGGTGTTGCCGAGCAGGGCTTCCCGGCGCTGGAAGTGCTGCTCTACGACGACGTCATGGCCAGCCGCTCGCTGGGCGACCCCCTGCCCTGCGCCCTGGCTGGGGCCATCGGCAGCCACCTGGTCGCCGTCAGCGACGCCGTGGTTGCCGACTGGCAGGCCTTTGCGCCGCACTACCTGGCCACCGACAGCTACAACGAGGCGACCCTGCACGGTGCGATGCAGTCTCTCGAGATTCTGGAGGACAAGCGCCTCGGCGAGCCGCTCGGCTTGATGGGCGCCGCACCCAACGCCTATCGCGCAGAAGCCTGGCGCAGTGGCCAGTCGGTGGCCCTGGCGGCCGCCAGCCTGGCGGGCCTGCAGCAGTACTTCCAGCCGGGCCTTGCGACCTGGCTGGATCAGGCCGGCCATGCCGAGCTGGGCGACGCCTTTGCTCGCCAGCTGGAGGACACGCTCGATCAGGCCGAGGCGATCGACACCGGTATCGTCGACGTGCTGGACGAACATGCCGAAGGCGATTCCAGCTCCCCGGCAGCACAACAAGAACTGGCGACCCTCTACCTGGAGGTGGCCCAGCTGCGGGCGCTGCTCGATGATCAGATCGCCCCCGCCCTGGGGGTGGTCAAGGGCTTCAATTCCAGCGACGGAGACTGACCCGGTGGCGTCACTTCCTTCTCTGTCCCGGCGGAGCCTGCTCAAGGCGTCGCTGCTGGGACTGGCCGCCACCGGCCTGCCGGCCAGTCTGTGGGCGCTGGACGATGATGGCCGCCGGCAGTGGTACTTCAGCGCGGTGGACGACAGCGACGGTGGACACCACCTGGCAGGGCTGCGCCGCGACGGCGCTGGTCACTTTCTGCTGCCGAGCCCGGAGCGCTGCCACGGCGGCTGCCTCAGACCAGGCCGGGACGAGGTAGTACTGTTCGCTCGACGGCCAGGCCAACGCTTCCATGTGCTCGACGCCAGGCGCCAGGCATCGACACTCGAGATCAGCGCAGGACAGGGCCGGCACTTCTACGGCCACGGCGTGTTTGACCCGAGCGGTCGCTGGCTCTACGTCACCGCCAATCGCATCGACGACGCCATGGGGCTGGTTCAGGTGCACGACGCCGAGCAAGGCTACCGGCATGTGGGCGACCACCTTCTCGACGGCATCGGTCCCCACGAAGTCGGCCTGATGCCCGATGGCGAGACCCTGGTGGTGGCGCTGGGCGGTATCCGCACCCATCCCGACAGCGGGCGGGCCAAGCTCAACCTCTCGGACATGGACCCCGCCCTGCTGCTGCTCGATCGCCATAGCGGCGAGATCCTCGAACGCCATCGGCCATCCCACCACCAGCTGAGCTGTCGCCATCTGGACATCGCCCCCGACGGTACCGTCGTCGCCGGCTACCAGTTCCAGGGCCCCGAGTGGGAGACCGACCACCCGCTGATCGCCAGGCGCGCACCGGACGGCAGCTTCAGCGAGCAGGTGCTGCCTTCGCCCCTGCAAGGGCGTCTGGCCCAGTACACCGCCAGCGTGGCGGCCAGCCAGGTGCGCCCGAGTGCGGCGATTTCCGCCCCACGAGGCAACAAGGTGCTGGTGCTGGGCAGGAACACCGGCGAGCTGCTGGCACAGTTCGATATCGTGGACGCGGCAGGCGTTCGCTGCGACGGCGCCGGAGGCTATCTGGTCACCACCGGCGGTGGCGAGGTCCACCGTATCGACGATGGCGGCCGCCATTACCAACTGGCCGCCTTGCCGCTGCGCTGGGACAACCATCTGACCTGATCACCACCCGCGGGTTATCGGCCATCGGGCCGTCGACCAGGGCATCGCCCCTGGCATCGACGACCGCGCCAACAACACGGCCAGGCCCCTTCGGGCCTGGCCGTTGTGCACTCAAGTACTGCTGGGGGGCTTAGCGGATGATGCCTTCCCTGCGCAGCCGCTCAATATCGGACGCCGACAGCCCCATCTCGGCCAGCACCCTGTCGCTGTGCTCACCAAGGCGTGGTGGCGCGGAATCGGCGGTGGCACTGGCCCCATCGAAGCGCAGCGGGTTGGCGACCTGGGGTACGCCGTCGATTTCCCGGGCCATGCCACGGTGACGCACCTGAGGATCGGCGAACACTTCCGGCAAGGTATGGATGGGCCCTGCCGGTATCCCCCGGGCCTCGCATTCGGCGAGCCAGTGATCGCGCTCGCCACCGCTCAGAATGCCCTGGATCAAGGCCACCAGATCCTGGCGATGGGCGACCCGTCCTTCGTTGGTGGCGTAGTCGCCTTCGGCCCATTCGGGGTGCCCGAGCAGCTCAGCCAGGCGGGCGAACTGGGCGTCGTTGCCCACGGTGAGCACCAGATGACCATCGCGGCAGGCGAACGCCTGGTAGGGCACGATATTCGGATGAGCATTGCCGAAGCGCTGCGGTGCCACACCGCTGACCAGGGTGTTGAGCGCCTGGTTGGCCAGGGTCGCCACCTGAACGTCGAGCAGCGCCAGGTCCACGTGGCTGCCCTCACCGGTCTCGCGCCGGCGATGCAATGCCGCCAGCACCCCGACGGTGGCATAAAGCCCGGTCATCACGTCGGTGATCGCCACTCCGGTCTTCATCGGCATGCCATCGGCGTCGCCGGTCAGACTCATCAAGCCGCCCATGGCCTGAATCATGAAGTCGTAGCCTGCCCGGTGGGCGTAGGGGCCGGTCTGGCCAAAGCCGGTGATGGAACACACCACCAGCGCCGGATTGATCTCTCGCAGCGAGGCAGCGTCGAGGCCATAGCGAGCTAGCCCGCCGACCTTGAAATTCTCGAGCACGATGTCGGCGCCCTTGGCCAACGCCTTGATCAGGCGCTGGCCATCCGCGCTTGCGATGTCCACCGCCAACGACTGCTTGGCACGATTGGCGCAGAGGTAATAGGCGGCCTGGCGTTCGACGGCATCACCGTCGATCGGCTCGCCCTGATGCCAGGGCGGCCCCCAGCCGCGGGTGTCATCGCCACGACCGGGGTGCTCGATCTTGATCACCCGAGCGCCGAGGTCGCCGAGCAGCTGGCCGCACCAGGGGCCGGCCAGCACCCGCGACATGTCCAGCACGGTAACCCCCTCGAGCGGCCTGGCGGCGCTGGCAGCTTGCGCGCTCTTGCCTGGACCGCTACCGCCTGCCGTATTGCCGGCGCCGGCCTCCGCTGAGCTGTCTGCCTGGGGCATGGCGGTGTCACTCACCCGGTGAAGGCCTGCAGGCCGGTCTGGGCACGCCCGAGGATCAGGGCATGCACATCGTGGGTGCCTTCGTAGGTGTTGACCGCCTCGAGGTTCATGACGTGACGGATGACGTGGTACTCGTCGCTGATGCCGTTGCCGCCATGCATGTCCCGGGCGACCCGGGCGATATCCAGCGCCTTGCCACAGTTATTGCGCTTGATCAGCGAAATCGCCTCGGGCACCAGTTGGCCGTCGTCGATCATCCGCCCCACCCGCAGCGACGCCTGCAGGCCCAGGGCGATCTCGGTCTGCATGTCGGCGAGCTTCTTCTGGATCAGCTGATTGGCGGCCAGCGGGCGGCCGAACTGCTTGCGCTCCATGGTGTAGTCACGTGCGGCGTGCCAGCAGGCCTCGGCGGCGCCCATGGCACCCCAGCTGATGCCGTAACGGGCGCGGTTGAGACAGGAGAAAGGCCCCTTCAGGCCCTGCACCCCAGGCAGACGCTGGTCGTCGGAGACCTCGACGTCCTGGATCGCGATCTGGCCGGTGATGGAGGCGCGCAGGCTGAACTTGCCCTCGATCTTGGGCGCACTGAGGCCAGGCATGCCCTTCTCAAGCACGAAGCCGCGGACCACCCCCTCCTCGTCCCGCGCCCAGACCACGAAGACGTCAGCGATCGGCGAGTTGGTGATCCAGGTCTTGGTGCCGTTCAGGCGCCAGCCGGAGTCGGTGCGATAGGCCCGGGTCGACATGCTGCCGGGATCGGAGCCGTGGTCCGGCTCGGTCAGACCGAAGCAGCCCACCCACTCACCACTGGCAAGCTTCGGCAGGTAGCGATCGCGCTGGGCGTCGCTGCCGAAGGCGTGGATCGGGTACATGACCAGGCTCGACTGCACGCTCATGGCGCTGCGATAGCCGGAATCGACCCGCTCGACCTCACGGGCGATCAGGCCGTAGCTGACGTAGTTCATGCCGGCGCAGCCGTAGCCATCGATGGTGGCGCCGAGCAGTCCAAGCTCCCCCATCTCGTTCATGATCTCGCGATCGAAGCGCTCGTGACGGTTGGCCTCGAGCACCCGGGGAAGCAGCTTTTCCTGGCAGTAGTCGTGGGCGGTCTGCTGGACCATACGCTCTTCCTCGTCGAGTTGATCGACGAGGCGGAAGGGATCTTCCCAGGTAACGGGGGTGATGCTGGTCATGGCGGGGGCTCCAGAATTTCTACATTTTCACCAAATGTAGACCTAGCGGTCAGTCTTGCCAACCCCCACCTTGGTCGAGCGATGACGAATCACGGACCTCGACGTCGAACGACGAGGCCCGAACGTCGTCAGCCAGGCTATTGGCCGGACGACTCGCCGGCCCGGTACAGCGACTGGATGCTGGAAAAATCCAGACCGCCGTTGCCTTGGGCGCTGTGCAGCGCAAACAGGTTGCGCGCCTGGGAACCCATCGGCACGCTGGCGCGGGACTCAAGCGCCAGCTCCCAGGCAAGCCCCAGGTCCTTGGCCATCAGGTCGGTCAAGAAGCCACCCTGATAGTCACGTGAGGCGGCGGAACCCTCCATCACCCCGGGCCAGGGGTTGTAGACGTTCAATGCCCAGTTGCCGCCGCTGCTCTGCTTCATGATCTCCGACAGCACGGCCGGATCCATGCCGTTCTTGACCCCGAGAGACAGCGCCTCGGCGGTACCGCTCATCAGGATACCAAGCAGCATGTTGTTGCAGATCTTGGCCACCTGGCCGCTGCCACTGGGGCCTGCGTGGAACAGGTTCTTGCCCATGGCCTCGAGTACCGGACGGGCCTGCTCGTAGGCGTCGGCGTCGCCACCGACGATAAAGGTCAGGGTGCCGGCCTTGGCGCCCCCGATACCGCCGGACACCGGCGCATCGAGGTAGGCCAGACCACGCTTGGCGGCCTCGCCCGCCACCAGCCGGGCATCGTCTGGCGAAATGGTGGAGGCATCGAGCAGCAAGGGCCGCGACGAGAGCTGGTCAAGCAGTCCCTCGGCACCGTCACGGCCGAGGTACAGCGCCTTGACGTGCGCCCCCGCCGGCAGCATGGAGACCACCACCTCGGCGCCTTCGGCGGCCTCCAGGGCGGAACTCGCCCGACTCGCGCCCTGCTCTTCAAGCGTCGCCATGGCCGACTCGACCAGGTCGAAGACCCGCACCTGGTGGCCCGCGCCGACCAGATTGGCGGCCATCGGCGCGCCCATGTTGCCAAGGCCGATAAAGGCGATTTGCATAAGATGTCTCCTGGCTATCTAACGAATTGTGATTGTTGTGCTGGCGCGTCAAGCGGCGATCAAAGGTCGTCGAGTGGCCCGGGACCGTTGCCCCAGGGGGCACCGAACATCGCCGCCAGATCGGCGCTGCCTACGCTTGCGACGTCTCGATGCCGCCACTGCGGTGACTTGTCCTTGTCGATCAACAGCGCGCGCACTCCCTCGGCGAAGTCACCCAGCACGTTGCACTGGATCGACACCACCAGCTCGTCGCGGAAGGCGTCGGCCAGCGAGGAGTGGCGATGTCGCTCGAGCATCCGCCAGGCCAGGTGCGCGGTCAGTGGACAGCCCTTCTCGAGTCGTGCGCGATTGGCCGAAAGCCAGTCATCGTCGCGACCATCGCCCAGGATGGCAGCCACGGCGTCCTCCACGCGGCCCTTGAGGGTCAGCGAGGTGATGTGATCCAGCTGAGGCCAGACCTGCGCCTCGGGGGCCTTCTCCGGCGCCTCGAATTCACCGAGTACGTCGCACACAAGCGCCTCGGCGTCATCCACGTGGCCGGGGGCGAAGTGGCAGCCGCAGAGTCGCGCCAGCAGCTCGTCGCGCCGCTCGCGCGGCACGAAACGATCCGCCATGCCCAGGTCAAGGGCGTCCCTGGCGTTGATGCTGGCACCGGTAAGGCCCAGGTAGAGCCCGACCCCCGGCGGCATCTTGTTGAGAAACCAGCTGGCCCCGATATCCGGATACAGACCGATGGTGATCTCCGGCATGGCGATCCGAGTGGTCTCGGTCACCAGGCGATGCCGACCACCGGCGGTCAGGCCGAGCCCACCGCCCATGACGATACCGTCTGCCCACACCAGCAACGGCTTGGGATAGGTATGCAGCCGATAGTCGAGGCGATACTCGGCAGAAAAGTAGTGGCTAGCATAGCTGCCGACACCGCGCCCGGCCTCCTGCTCGCGCTTGAGCTCTCGCACCAGCGCCACCACATCGCCACCGGCGCAGAAGGCCTTGTCCCCCTCACCGTCAAGCCATACCGCGTGAACATCGGGGTCCTGGGCCCACTCCTCGAGTTTTTCGTCGAGCAGCTCGATCATCTCGAGCGACAAGGCGTTCAAGGCCTTGGGCGCGTTCAGGGTGGCGATACCGATGCAACCGCCGCCAGCCGCCGGGCGGCGTTCGAATCTGACCAGGTCGTGACTCATTGTTTGGCTCCTTGCACTCTTTTCCATACGCTGTCTGTTCACTCCGACGTCACTGCAGCGATTCGACCACGCCGTCGGCGAGCAGGCGACGACCGACGATCAGGCGCATGATCTCGTTGGTCCCCTCGAGAATCTGGTGCACCCGGGTATCGCGGACCAGGCGCTCCAGCGGGTACTCACGAATGTAACCGTAGCCCCCGTGGAGTTGCAGTGCCTCGTTGCAGACCTTGAAGCCGATGTCCGTGGCAAAGCGCTTGGCCATGGCGCAGTGGGCGGTCGCCTCGGGATCGCCCTGGTCCAGCCGCCAGGCGGCCTGGCGCACCATCAGACGGGCCGCCATCAATTCCGTGGCCATGTCGGCGAGACGGAACTGCAGCGCCTGAAAGGACGACAGCTCGCGACCGAATTGCTTGCGCTCGCCGAGGTAGTCGCGCGCCAGGGTCAGCGCATGCTGGGCCGCCCCCAACGAACAGCTGGCGATATTGAGACGGCCACCGTCCAGCCCCTTCATGGCAAACCGGAAACCCTCGCCCTCTTCACCCAGACGATGGTCGGCGGCCACCCGCACACCATCGAAGCTGACCAGTCGAGTCGGCTGGCTCTTCCAGCCCATCTTGTCCTCGTTCTTGCCATAGCTGACGCCCTCGGCGTCCGCCGGTACCACAAAGGCCGAGACGCCACGGGCGCCGCTGTCCGGCTCACCGGTGCGCGCCATCACCACCAGCACCTCGGTGGAACCGGCACCGGAGATGAACATCTTGGCCCCATCGATGACATAATCATCACCGTCTCGCACGGCCTTGGTACGCAGATTGGCGGCATCCGAACCGGCACCGGGTTCGGTCAGGCAATAGGAACCGAGCCACTCACCACTGACCATGGCCTCGACGTAGCGATCACGGACGCCGTCGGTGGCCCAGTTGGCAATCATCCAGGTGACCATGTTGTGGATGGTCAGGTAGGCGGTGGTGGCGATACAGCCCTGCGACAGCTGCTCGAAGATCAGCGACGCATCCAGGCGCGAGAGCCCCAGACCGCCGTGTTCTTCCGGGGTATAGATCCCCAGAAAGCCCGCTTCGCCGGCACGCCGGATGACGTCCAGCGGAAAGTGCGACGTGGCGTCCCACTCGGCGGCGTGATCCTTGAGTTCGACTCGGGCAAAGTCGGCGGCGGCGTCGACCAGGGCCTTCTGATCGTCGGTAAGGGATAAGTCCATGGTGGCATCCTCATGTTCAAGACGTCGATGGCGAGCCAGACAGCGAGTCGGACAGCGAACCGTTCGGCTGGCCATTCAGCCGGCCGGGCGGCTTCCCCGCCATGCAATGGGACCCAACCTAGCACTTGCTCGGTTTTCGACCTATCAACCCATAGTCGTACACGGCGCTGCGGCCCTGAACACCGGGGCGCCTTGCCCAGGCGAGGGTCAATTTCGCTACATCCACTTTACGTTAACGTAAACTTTGACTAGTGTCTTTTCCAAGGACCCCGCCGCGTCGGGTCCTCCCAACAGGACAGAGCATCATGAGCAAAACCGCCAGCGCCAACCGCGCCTCAGGCTCCTCCAGCGAAGCTCGCCAGCCCACCGCGATCTCCCGCACCTACAGTATCGGAGAGCTGGCCAAGATGTTCGAGGTGACGCCTCGGACTATCCGCTTCTATGAGCAGGAAGGGCTGTTGGCGCCCCGACGCCAGGGTCAGAAGCGCATCTATCGCGAGAAGGATCGGGTGCGCCTGAAACTGACGCTCAGAGGCAAGCGGCTCGGGTTCTCGCTGGCCGAGATACGCGAGGTGGTGATGATGTACGACGCCATGCCGGACGGAAACGCCCGCCAGCTCAAGCGTCTACTCGAGATCATCGCCGAGAAGCGTGCCGAGCTCGACCGTCAGCTCGAGGATATCCGCCTGATGCGCCTCG
The DNA here is from genome assembly GCF_040070555.1 of Halomonas sp. H10-59. NCBI lineage: Bacteria > Pseudomonadati > Pseudomonadota > Gammaproteobacteria > Oceanospirillales > Halomonadaceae > Halomonas > Halomonas sp. H10-59. The sequence continues at coordinate 2,013,703 of NZ_CP098828.1, read as the reverse complement.
AGATGGACGATGTCGACCGGCGAGCCCGGGACGCCCTGGGTCAGCTCGGCGAGAAGGGCTAGCTCCCGTCCTCCACGACTGGCTGCTGGTCCCTCGCCTGCTGCGACACCCTGACTGCCAATGCTCTGCCCCGAACAATGACAACACCCTGCCCCACGGCAATCACCAGACGACAAGACGAGAGCCACGATGACACGCCAGTCTGCTTCCTCTCCCGATCTCGCTCCCTCGACCGCGCCCTCACCCTCGAGCGTGAGCTACGTCAGCGGCATCAGTGACCTGCCCCTGAAGGGCCAGACCATCGGTGACTGCTTCGACGAAACGGTATCCCGCTTCCCCGACCAGGACGCCTTGATCAGCCGCCACCAGGGGCTACGCTATCGTTGGCGCGAGCTCCAGGACGAGGTGAACCAGGCGGCCCGCGCGCTGCTGGCCATGGGCGTCAAGAAAGGCGACCGGGTGGGCATCTGGTCACCAAACTGCGCTGAATGGACGATCACCCAGTTCGCCACCGCCAAGATCGGCGCCATCCTGGTCAACATCAATCCGAGTTACCGCACCCATGAGCTCGACTACGCGCTCAAGCAGTCGGGCACCTCGACGCTGATCCTCCAGGGCAGCTTCAAGACATCGGACTACGTGGCCACCCTGGCGGAGCTTGCCCCGGAGCTCAACGACGTCCAGGGGGCTGGCCCGCTCAAACTGGCCGGACTGCCCGAGCTCAAGCGTGTCATCTGCCTCGACTCGGCCAAGACCCTGCCAGGCATGCTGGCCTGGGAGCGCATCTTCGAGCGCAGCGACGAAGTCAGCGCCGAGGAACTGGCCGAGGTGCAGTCAGGTCTGCAGTTCGACGAGCCGATCAACATCCAGTACACCTCCGGCACCACCGGTGCGCCCAAGGGCGCCACCCTGTCCCACCACAACATCCTCAACAACGGCATGTTCGTGGCCAGGGCAATGAACCTGACCGATCAGGACCGCATGGTGATTCCGGTACCGCTTTACCATTGCTTCGGCATGGTGATGGGTAACCTGGGCTGTGTGACCCACGGCGCCACCATGATCTACCCCGCCGACGGCTTCGACCCCGAGACCACCCTGGCAGCGGTGGCGGAAGAAAAGGCCACCACGCTGTACGGTGTCCCCACCATGTTCATCGCAGAGCTCGAGCATCCGGACTTCGACAGCTACGATCTGTCGTCGCTGCGTACCGGGATCATGGCAGGCTCCATCTGCCCGATCGAGGTGATGCGCCGGGTCATCGACCAGATGAACATGCAGGACGTGACCATCTGCTACGGCATGACCGAAACCAGCCCGGTCAGCTTCCAGACCACCACCGATGCCCCGCTGGACAAGCGCGTCACCACGGTGGGCACCATCCACCCGCATCTGGAGGTCAAGCTGGTGCATCCGGAAAGCGGCGCGGTGGTTCCGAAGGGCGAGACCGGCGAGCTGTGCACCCGTGGCTACAGCGTGATGCTCGGCTACTGGAACAACGAGGAAGCCACCGCCAAGGCCATCGACAACGCCGGCTGGATGCATACCGGCGATCTAGCGACCATGGACGATGAAGGCTATGTGGCCATCGTCGGGCGTATCAAGGACATGATCATCCGCGGTGGCGAGAACATCTACCCCCGCGAGATCGAGGACTTCCTCTACACCCATCCCGCCATCTCCGACGTCCAGGTCATCGGTGTACCCGACCAGAAGTACGGCGAGGAGGTCATGGCCTGGGTCAAGCTCAGCGAAGGCGAACAGCTCGACGAGGAAGCACTCAAGGCCTTCTGCAAGGGCAAGATCGCGCACTACAAGGTGCCGCGCTACGTCAAGTTCGTCGATGAGTTCCCGATGACCGTCACCGGCAAGGTGCAGAAGTTCAAGATGCGTGAGGAAGCGACCCACGAACTTGGACTGGCCTGAGTCCTGAATAGCAGGACCTGAAAGCCAAGAACTTGAAAGCCAAGGTCCTGGCTTACCTGGTACCCAAAAACAGAAGCGCCCCGGAGGGTATCCCCGGGGCGCTTCTGGTATCGCTGAAGCCGGACACTGGCGGTCGGTCTTGCCCTTACCTTTTTACATCCCCTTCGGCGCAAAGATGCCGGGGGCGTTACGCCAATAGCCCTTAATGTCCATCCCGAAACCAAAGACATAGCGGTCAGCGACCTCCAGGCTGCAGTAATCGGCCTTGAGGCCAGGCACTGCCTTGCGGTCGTGGTTCTTGTCCACCAGCACCGCGGTGGAGATGCTCTTGGCGCCGGCCTCGCGGCAATAGTCGAGGATGGCCGCCAGGGTGGCACCTTCGTCGAGGATATCGTCGACGATCACCACATGACGTCCGGCCATGGGGATCTCCGGCGAGACACGCCAGAACAGCTCGCCCCCTCGGGTCTTGCCGCGATAGCGAGTGGCGTGCAGGTAGTCCACCTCCAGCGGAAAGCCCAGACGCGGCAGCAGGTGACCGGTCGTGATCAAGCCACCGTTCATTACGCAGTAGAACACCGGCAGTTCATCGCCGAGATCCCGGGTAATCTCCTCGGCCATGCGATCGAGCGCACGCTCGACTTCATCATGGCTGATCAGGCAATCCGCAGTGTCCATCACCTCACGCATATCGTCACGTGAAGCGCTATGGGCAGGGTCCAGTTTCGGCATAACAGTCAACTCGTTTCAAACATCAATCGGAAGTCATCGCCTCGAGGCGAGCGTGTACCCGGCGCCAGCGAGACAGGGCCGGCAAGGCGTCCAGGTCAGGACGAGCGCGGCCATAGCGCAAGCGTGAAGCCCGGCGAACGGTACGCTCGGCGCAGGCATCGAGCACTGCCTTGGCAGCGGCTCGGTCATTGCACACCAGCACCATGTCACAACCGGCGTCGAGGGCCGCCTGGGCGCGCTCCACCGGCCCACCGGCGACCTGAGCGCCGGCCATGGTCAGGTCATCGGAAAAGATCAGGCCCTTGAAGCCCAGGCTCTCACGCAGCATGCCAAGCCAGGGGCGCGAGAATCCTGCTGGCCTTGGGTCGAAGGCGGGATACACCACATGAGCCGGCATCATGCCATCGAGCTTGGGTGCCAGAGACTGAAACGGCACCAGGTCGTGCTGTCGGAGTTCGTCGAGGCTACGTTCGTCACGCGCGACTTCATGGTGGGTATCGGCCTTCACCCCGCCATGCCCCGGAAAGTGCTTGCCGATCGCCGCCATCCCCGCGTCGTGCAGCCCCTCGACAAAGGCACCCGCCAGCAGTGCCACAGTCTCGGGGTCGCCGGCAAAGCTGCGATCACCGATCACCGATGACAGCCCGACGTCGACATCCAGCACCGGCGCGAAGCTCAAATCGAGGCCACAGGCGGCCATTTCCATACCCAGTAGCCAGCCGGCGTCCTGGCACAGCCGCACGGCCGTCTCGGGTGAGTCCAGGTACTCCTGTCCCAGGCGGGACATCGGCGGCAGCCGGGTGACTCCGTCTTTCAGGCGCTGGACACGCCCTCCTTCCTGGTCGATGCCCAGCAGAAGATCAGGACGCACCTCTCGAATCGACCGGCACAGTTCGCGCACCTGGTGCGCATCTCGAGTGTTGCGTCCAAACAGGATGACACCACCGGTGGCGGGATGCTCGAGCAGCGATCGCTCCTCTGCCGATAGCTCATGGCCATCGAGATCCAGCATCACGGGTCCGAACGTCTGGGTCATGTCGCTTACCTGATCGGAAAAAGGGGACAATTTTAGACTAATGGCTGAGCAGGTGACACCCCAAGGGCGACGCAGGAAGCCCGGCAAGGGACGTCCAGCCCCCTGACATCACCCGCTGCCTTGCCGTATCACCAGACAATCGCCTCTTGCCAACGGTAGAATAGCCTCCTTTGACCGCCCCCGAACCACGGAGCTCCTTTTGCTTTTTTCGGATGTCACTTTCGCTTCTCTTGCTCTTGTTGCTCTGCTGGGGTTATGCCTCGGCAGCTTTCTCAATGTCGTCATCACTCGCCTTCCGGTCATGTTGATGCAACAGTGGCGCACCGAGGCCCGCGCGGCTCTCGAATTGTCAGACGACATCGAGGAGCCACTGTCACTGGCTCGCCCCCGCTCTCGCTGTCCGCGCTGTCTCACCCCCATCGCCTGGCACGACAACCTGCCGTTGCTGGGATGGCTCAAGCGTCGCGGACGCTGCGCCAACTGCCAGGGACGCATCAGCATCCAGTATCCGCTGGTGGAACTGGCCAGCGCCCTGCTCGCGGTCTGCTTCTGCATCCTCCACGGGCCCACCTGGCCTGCCCTGTGGCTTTACGGCGCCAGCCTGACGCTGCTGGCCCTGGCGGTGATCGATCTGCGCACCCAACTGCTTCCCGACGCCCTTACCCTGCCCCTTTTATGGTGTGGCCTGCTTTACCAGCTACTGTTCAGCCCCACCAGTCTGGATGATGCGGTGATCGGGGCCACCGCCGGCTACGCCGTGCTGTGGGCCATCGGCAAGGCCTTTCACGCCCTCACCGGACGCGACGGCATGGGGCTTGGTGACGTCAAGCTGATTGCCGCACTTGGCGCCTGGCTCGGCTGGCAACTGTTGCCACTGGTGATATTGATCGCCGCCTTGCTAGGTGCAATTTCGGGTCTGCTGATACAGTGGAGGTCCCGACACCTGAAGGGCCAGCCCTTGCCGTTCGGTCCTTCGCTGGTATTGGCCGGCGGTCTTGGCCTGCTCGCCGGCAATGAACTGCTCACCGGATATCAGGCGCTGTCGGGACTGACATGAAGACACGCTGCGCTCGGTGACACGGGGTGAATGGCGTCTCGAAATGCAGGGTTGCACCTCGTAAACTGCGTTCTCTCAGCGCTGCAACCTTTGATCGTCGCTTGCCGACGTTGCACTCAAGGCCCAGGCTACTGCACCACACAAGCACTACGCTGAACACACGAAGGGAGTACGGGTGGCATGATAATTGGACTGACTGGTGGCATCGCCTCAGGCAAATCGACGGTGGCCCGTCTGTTTGGCGATCACGGCGCTCGCTGGGTCGATGCCGACGATATCGCGCGAGAGGTGGTCGCCCCGGGCGAGCCGGCCCTCAAGGCCATCGTCGACCGATATGGAGATGCCATACTGACCAGGGAAGGTCGCCTCGACCGTGCTGCCTTGCGCGCCCTCGTCTTCGCCGACGAAAAGGAACGCCGCTGGCTTGAAGCGACCACCCATCCACGCGTGCGCGAACGGCTGGTCACTAGACTGTCGCTGCTGCGGCAGCAAGACGCCCCCTATGTGCTGCTGGTTTCCCCGTTGCTGTTTGAATCCGGGCAGGTGGACATGGTCCAGCGCACCCTGGTGGTGGACGTACCAGAAGCGCTGCAGATCGAACGCACTACCCAGCGCGATGATGTCGACCTGGCCCAGGCCAAGGCTATCGTGGCCGCGCAGATGGGTCGTGACGAGCGGTTGTCACTGGCCGACGATGTCATCACCAATGACGGTGATCTAGCGGCGCTCTCCGAGGCCGTCAAGGCACTGGATGCCACCTATCGCAGGCTCGCCGCCAAGGCCTGAGCCTGTGACTTCCGCTATCGACGTTTACGTCTTGCATCAGGAGCCCCACATGTCACACAGCACTCGTCAGGGCACCTTGAAGGTTGCCTGCCCACAATGTCGCAAGGAAGTACTCTGGACGCCCGAGAACAGCTATCGCCCCTTCTGCAGCAAGCGCTGTCGTCTGATTGACCTGGGGGCCTGGGCCGATGGCAGTCATCGTATTGCCGGCGAACCCGCCATGGACGAAACCAGCATCGATGAATGGGTCGCCAGAGCCGAACGCGACCTGCATAACCAGGACTGAACGATGGACCGGCCAGGCAATGCCAGCGCCCCGTCACGGCCCGCCTACCAGCTATTGGCAGAGCTCGACGCAGGGTTCGATCGGATCATCGCGTGCGCCAGAGAGGTCGTCGACCGCTGGCAGGCATCACGCCTTCCTGCCTGGTCCTTCGATCGCGAGACGGCCGATGCGGACTGGCTGCGCCAGGCGTTACTGGATCTGTGGTATGTCGACGGCCAGGACGGCCGTGTCACCCGCAGCTATATCGGACTGGTGGCCGCGGACCCGGTCACCTGCGAGGCAGCTCTGGCGCTGAACCAGGCCAAGGCGGAGTTTTCTGAACGGCTGAGTGTCATTCGCCAGCAATCGCCCCAACTGATACCCGAGATCAAGGCCAGGCTGCCGATACGCCACCCGGAACTCAATGATCACCTGGGGGGCGCTGGCCTCGCCCGCCTCCATCTGAAACAGACCTGGCGCGCCCTGCCCATTGCCGAGGCGCCGGTGGAGCGGGTTCGTCTGGCCTGGTACGCCAGCGGACGCTCCATCACCCGCTTGAGCGTGGCCGAAGTCGAGCGCAAGCTGATGGCCTTCGACACCGAGTCACCGCACATTCGCATTCAACTCGAGCGCCTCGCCGGCATTCCTTCCAGCGAGCCCCTGGCCCAGGTGCAACGACAGGCACCGCTGATGCGAGCCAACCTCTTTTACCGGGACCCTCTGCCGGACGGTCGCCTCAGGCGCGCCATGAATGCGGCTCTACCCCTGCTTGTGCCCCAGGCGCAGCTCCCCCATCACAACCTTCCGCCGGCACAACCGCCAGCCGAACGCCAACGCGCCCGGAGAAGCGACGAACGCCTCGAGGACACCCCCTTCCTGCCAAGCTTGAGAGTCTTTCGCTACCGCTGAAGGGCCCGGTGCGGCGCACGCCAAAGCGTCCGCTCAACGAGGCTTGCCGCTGACCTGCCAAAGCACCTGCACCCCACCTTAGACGCCTGCGTTCCGGCAACCGCCGAAAGCAGCGCGCGCCTGTCGGCAAGCGCTGACATCAGCAATTGCTGACATCATTTTGCAGTATTTGCGCAAAGACGCCACGGCCTTTACCCACAGAGCCGTCGGAAAATCCCTGTCAAAATCGCACAGGTTGAAGTCCGGCAAGACCCATCTCGATGACCCCTGACAAAGGCAGAGGTCATGCGGTCAGGCGATGCGCCCCATCGATTGCAGCGTGGCGACCAATTCCCGCACCGATTCAGGGGTCTGGGCATATTCCTGGATCAAGCCCAGCAGCCGCCGCTCGAAGTCCTCTTCCTTTCGACGCTGCTCTTCTTCTTCCAGGCTGTCGATGGAGCGGACCGGAGGGCCGGTGGGGATCTCGGCGGCCTTGTTCGGGTTGTCCAGGCTGCGCAGCGCTTCCGCGAAGGCGTCATCCAATTCACGAAAGCGGCGAAGCTTCTCGCGTTCGTCCATAGGCTTTTGGGAACTCTGAGATTTCATTTGTTACCAGTCGTTAACGTCGATGGAGGTGCGACAGGTTCAGTATCCTGCGGCACCACCTTATCAAGAAAGGCTCGAAAATAACGCCTTTTTTACTTTCACAACAGCATGTTAGATATGCAATCCATCACTGACGTTTTGTGCACAAACGATCAAAACGGCACATTGCACTTGCCAGACAGGCGCGCTAGACTGCATAACTACGTAACAGGATGTATCCTAACGCTACAAACCTACACCATCATACCTCGGGACAGGCGGATGTTCCGACTACAACGACCAGCGATACGGACGCTCGGATTCGCTCTCCGAGGACCCAGGGAGGGTCGGGTCCGCGCCGATGGTTCAGGGAGGCAAGACCATGTTCAACGAGATGATGCGCGCCGAAATCTGGCTCCAGGAAACCCTGGACAGTCAGCTGAGTATCGAAGATCTTGCCACGCGTATGGGGTACTCCTCATCCCAGGTGCGTCGGCGCTTCCGCCAGTCGTTCGGCATTTCGCCAAGTGCCTACCGCGACATGCTACGACTCGAGAAGGCCGCCAGGCTGCTGATCCATACGCCCCACGGCGTACATGACATCGCCAAGCGCTGCGGCTATCGCAATCACTCGGCGTTCACCCGCGCCTTCCAGCGCCGCTACCGTGTCGCTCCCCGGGAGTACCGCCAGAACCAGCGCCTGGAACTCTATCGCCAGCGCCACAATCTGCCCCACTTCTCGGTGAAGATGGCAGACCTGCCGCTGCGGCGTGCCGCGGTTACCCGCCTCTATCAGCCGCCCGAAATCATCGAGAACCTGGACAACTGGCAGCGTAATGCCGAAGGCGCCTACGATCTTCCGGCACGCCTCACCAACGCGGCACCGATCGCTATTCTTCACGATCACCCGCTGGCCAGCGAGGCGCCCCGTATCGACCTGGGTGTCCACGTCGACGAAGAACACGCACACCGCCTGGCGCTGCCACTGCCGTTCCGCCTGGTCATGCTGCCGGCCCAGCGACACGCCTGCATCACCCTCGAGGACAGCTCACACCTGACCAGCGCCATGCTGTTCATGGCCTGTCGCGGCCTGTCTGAACACGGCGTCTACCTGAGCGGCGAAGCGCCTCAGCTGGTCAAAGGCAAGTATGGGCTGGAACTGCGACTGCCGCTACTCGAAGAGGACTGATCGCTTAGCCTCTCCGAGCCCGCAAGCCTCCCTTCTGGTGGCCACTTCGGTGGCCACCTTTTGCGTTCCATCATACCAGAATTCAAGCAAAGTACCGGCAACGACAAGGCCACAGCCCCGCTTCGCCTGGATCACACTGTTCCTGCATCACACCGGTGCAGTGGGAGGCCACGCTTCGTCCCCTCCCCGGAAACCAGAAACATCGCAAGGGGCAGTCGAAGCTTCGGGCTTCGGGCTTCGGGCTTCGCCTCCAACGAGACGCAGCCGATCAAGGAATACCGTGCAAAAAGAAACCGTCCCGAACAATACGACGACGTCACTGTCATGTCGATGGTTCAAGACGGCTTCTGGCACCGCAAGCCTGAAGATCGAAACAGTGCCGGACCGATGCAACGTCCAAGGCACTGGCTCATCTGCGGCTCAAACAATCATCAGTCTTCTACACGCACCAGCCAGGACTCGACGGTGTCATTACCGTGCTCTTCCTTCCAGGCCTTCAACGTCTTCTGATTGCCACCACGAGTTTCGACGACTTCGCCGGTATTCGGGTTCTTGTAGATCTTGAGCTTGCGCTTGCGACGACCGCCAGCGGCCGGGGCAGCGGCCTTTGCCGGGGAAGCAGCGGACTTCGGATCCAGGATGGCGATGACGTCAGATGCGCTCTTGTCGAACTCTTTCATCAGCTCTTCGAGCTTTCCCTTGAACTCGAGTTCGGACTTGAGACGGTCATCGTTCTGGAGCTGACCAAGTCTTTCCTGCAGTTGCTGGAGCTGCTGCTCCATCTGCATATAGTCATTCAAAAGTGAAGACATTAAGGTACGCCTATAGTAGTTGCTTTCGGATGCAGGGGCATTATCACTCCTGCATGAGTATATGACAACCAGCCAAACGACGTTATTCAAACGTTATTGGCCAAAAGCAAAGTCAAAATCCTGTCAAACAAACGGTAGATGCTTACAACAAGGGCATCAACCCTAAAACACGTCCCCTCAAGCATATGCGGTAAAAACTCGCCCAACTCACCAATAATACTGAGGCAGCGCCGCCACGAGGGACATTCCAGCCCTCTACAATTTCTTACATATAAAAAAAGAGCGCTCCCCGAAGGAAGCGCTCTTGACCATTACCAGTCCCGAACAGTGTCGGGGTCCGGCTTAGTCCTGACCCATCTGCTGCTTGATCAGGTCGCCGATGGTGGTCGGGCCACCGGTCTCGACTTCCTGGTCGCGCAGCTTGCTCATGTTGCGACGGGTGTCGTCCTGGTCCTTGGCCTTGACGGACAGGGCGATCTGACGGTTCTTGCGATCGACACCGACGATACGGGCCTCGACGCTGTCGCCTTCGTTCAGCACGTTGCGCGCGTCTTCGACACGGTCAGCGCTGATCTCGGACGCCTTGAGCACGGCAACGACGTCAGTCGCCAGCTCGACGTGAGCTTCCTTGGCGTCAACCTCGACGACACGACCGGTGACGATGGTGCCCTTGTCGTTGACGGACAGGAACTCGGCAACCGGGTCGGTATCGAGCTGCTTGATACCCAGGGAGATGCGCTCACGCTCCGGATCGATGGACAGGATGACGGCTTCGGCCTCATCGCCCTTCTTGAAGGAACGCACGGCTTCTTCGCCAGTCTCGGTCCAGGAGATGTCGGACAGGTGAACCAGGCCGTCGATGCCGCCGTCCAGACCGATGAAGATACCGAAGTCGGTGATGGACTTGATGGTACCGGCAACGCGGTCGCCCTTGTTGAACTGGGCGTTGAAGGTTTCCCACGGGTTGGCGGTGCACTGCTTGATACCCAGGGAGATACGACGACGCTCTTCGTCGATATCCAGCACCATGACGTCAACATCGTCACCGACCTGAACCACCTTGGACGGATGGATGTTCTTGTTGGTCCAGTCCATTTCGGAGACGTGAACCAGACCCTCGACACCCTCTTCCAGCTCGGCGAAGCAGCCGTAGTCGGTGAGGTTGGTGACACGGGCGTGCACCTTGGTGCCTTCCGGGTAACGATCCTTGATGTTGACCCACGGATCTTCGCCCAGCTGCTTCAGACCCAGGGAGACGCGGTTGCGCTCGCGGTCGAACTTCAGCACCTTGACGGTGATCTCGTCGCCGACGGCCACGATCTCGCTCGGATGCTTGATGCGCTTCCAGGCCATGTCGGTGATGTGGAGCAGGCCGTCAACGCCGCCCAGATCAACGAAGGCACCGTAGTCGGTCAGGTTCTTGACGATACCGATGATCTGCTGGCCTTCCTGCAGGGTGGCGAGCAGCGCTTCACGCTCGGCGCTGTTCTCGGCTTCGAGAACGGCACGACGGGAAACGACAACGTTGTTGCGCTTCGGATCGAGCTTGATGACCTTGAAGTCGAGTTCCTTGTTCTCCAGGTGCGTGGTGTCGCGCACCGGACGAACGTCGACCAGAGAGCCGGGCAGGAAGGCACGGATGGAGTCGACGTCGACAGTGAAGCCGCCCTTGACCTTGCCGTTGATCACGCCCTTGACGATCTCTTCCTTCTCGAAGGCAGCTTCCAGCACCTTCCACGCTTCGGCACGCTTGGCCTTCTCGCGGGACAGGCGGGTTTCGCCGAAGCCGTCTTCCACAGCTTCGAGGGCCACGTGGACCTCGTCACCGACGGCAATGGTCAGTTCGCCGCTGTCGTCGCGGAATTGCGCGGCAGGGATCTGACCTTCGGACTTCAGGCCGGCATTGACAGTGACCCAGTCACCTTCGATGTCGACGACAGTAGCCGCGACGATCGCGCCCGGCTCCATGTTGATGTCCTGGAGAGACTGTTCAAACAGTTCAGCAAAGCTTTCGCTCATGATGTTCCTACGTGATCAACGTTGAGTGCGGCAGGGCCGCTTCTCCGCACCACCAGCAAGTGCGGGCCATATTCAAAAACCCCCGGGGATGTTGGCACTGGTTGGACCTGACCGAGTTTTCCGTTTCCTGTACTCGGGCACGTCGTGACATCTGGCCGGGGACGCCGCAAGGGAGTTCAGGTGCCGGACAGGAGCCCCTTTCGGGACAACAGTTCGGACAGCCGATCAACCACTTCCGGTATGCTCAGGCGGGTCGTGTCGAGCTCGATGGCATCATCGGCCGGCACCAACGGCGCCACGCTACGCTGCGTATCGCGGTCGTCGCGCGCCTGAATCTCCTTCAAAAGACTCGATAGACTAGCATCCACCCCGGCCTCCCGCAACTGCAGGTGACGCCGGCGCGCCCTTTCCTCGGCGCTGGCGGTCAGAAATATCTTCAAGGGTGCATCGACGAACACCACGGTGCCCATGTCACGGCCATCGGCGACCAGGCCGGGCGCCTGGCGGAAGTCCCGCTGGCGCTCGAGCAGCGCCTGGCGCACCGCCGGCAACGCCGCCACCAGAGAGGCGCTGTTGCCCACCTGCTCGGTGCGAATCTCGCGAGTCACGTCACGCCCTTCGAGCTCGACCACCGCCTCGCCATTCTCGGCGCGAAAGACCACATCGAGGGCCGAGGCCAGCGCCGCCAGCGCCGGCTCATCGTCCAGCGCGATGCCCTTGCCGATAGCCGACAGCGCGGTCAGTCGGTAGAGGCTGCCGCTATCCAGCAGATGCCAGCCCAGTCGCTCGGCAATCAGCCGGCTGATGGTGCCCTTGCCGGCGCCGCCGGGGCCATCGATGGTCAGCACCGGGGCCGAATGCTCGTCATGATCGCTCATGCCTGCTCCTCGCGTACCTCTTCGAGTTCAAGGCCGACACCTCGTGCCAGCTCCACAAAGCCGGGGAAGGACGTAGCCACGTTGGCGCAGTCGTTGACTTCGATCGGGCTTGATGCGCGCAGGGCCGCGATGGTGAAGGCCATGGCGATGCGATGATCCTCATGACTGTCCACGCGCCCGCCGCCATAGTTGGCGCCATCGCCGCCCTTGCCGACGATGTCGATGCCATCGTCATAAAGGGTGTTGTCGATACCCAGCACGCTCATGCCGTCGGCCATGGACTGCAGGCGATCGGACTCCTTGACCCGGAGCTCCTCGGCGCCGCGCAGTCGCGTGGTGCCTTCGGCGTTGGCCGCGGCAATGAACAGCGCCGGGAACTCGTCGATGGCCAGCGGCACCTGGTCCTCGGGAATGTCGATGCCCTTCAGCGGCCGATAGCGAATATGCAGGTCGGCGACCGGCTCCCCCCCTACCTCTCGCTCGTTCTCGAGGCGCAGATCCGCCCCCATGGCGGTCAGGATATTGATCACCCCGATCCGGGTCGGATTGATGCCGACGTGCTCCAGCACCAGATCGGAGCCCGGAGTGATGGCCGCGGCTACGAGGAAGAAGGTCGCCGAGGAGATATCCGACGGCACATCGATCGGACCAGCGGCCAGCTTGCCGCCGCCCTGCAGCCAGCAGGTATCGCCCTCGCGCTCGACGGCGTAGCCAAAGCCATTGAGCATGCGCTCGGTGTGATCGCGGGTCGGTGCGGGTTCACGCACTCGGGTCTCGCCCTCGGCAAACATCCCTGCCAGCAGCAGACAGGACTTCACCTGGGCGCTGGCCATGGGCATGTCGTAGTGGATGCCCTTCAGCGCCTGGCCGCCCTTGATCCTGAGCGGAGGACGCCCGCCTTCGGCGGTGTCGATCACCGCCCCCATCTGGCGCAGCGGATCGGCCACCCGCCCCATGGGACGACGTGTCAGCGAGGTATCACCGGTCAATTCGGTGTCGAAGGCCTGCCCCGCCAGCAGCCCGGCAAACAGCCGCATGGCGGTGCCGGCATTGCCGACGTAGAGCGGACCTGCCGGCTTCTTCAAGCCGTGCATGCCGACCCCATGGATGGTCACGCGACCCTGGTGCGGGCCCTCGATGGCCACGCCCATTTCGCGGAAGGCCTGGAGTGTGGCGAGGCTGTCCTCGCCCTCGAGGAATCCGGACACCTCGGTAACGCCCTCGGACAGCGCGCCGAGCATGATCGAGCGATGGGAAACCGACTTGTCGCCGGGGACCCGGATGCGACCGGTGACGCTTCCGCCCGGGGCCACCCGGTAGCGCAGCATGGCTGATTCTTGCATCTGATATTCCGCCTGATAGCTGGTCTGATTCAACAGAGTATCGAAATAGTGGCGCGCATGACTGGCGCGGTCGAAGGTGGCCAGCAGACCATCGCCATCACCACGGTTCACCGCGTCCCTGAGTCGGGCCAGACCTGACTCGAAGTCATCCAGAGCTTCGAGCACGGCGCCCCGGTTGGCCTGAAAGATGTCTCGCCACATCACCGGATCACTACCGGCGATGCGGGTGAAGTCGCGAAAGCCGCCGGCGGCGTAGCGGAAGATCTCGAGGCGCTCATCCTGGCGCGCCAGGGTATCCACCAGCGAGAAAGCCAGCAGATGCGGCAGATGACTGGTGCGCGCCAGCACCTGATCGTGGCGAGCCACGTCCATCTCCAGCACCTCGGCACCGGTCAACTGCCACAGGGCCCGCACACGCTCAAGCGCATCGGGGTCGGTGGCGCAGGTTGGCGTCAGGATCACCTTGTGGGCCTGGTACAGCTCCGGATTGGCCGCCGCCACGCCGCTCTTTTCCGACCCGGCGATGGGATGCCCCAGCACAAAGCGCGCGGGAAGCTCACCGAAGGCCTCGATGGCAGCCGCCTCGATCGCTGCCTTGGTGCTGCCGACGTCGGTGATCACCAGATCGCCGGCAGCGCGGCTACGCAACGCGCCTAGCTCGCCCATGACCTGGCCCATGGCCAGCACCGGTACCGCCAGCACCACCAGGGTAGCACCCTCGATAACCTCGGAGAGTTGCGTCGAACCTGCGTCGATCAACCCCATGCGACGCCCGCACTCGAGCTCCTTCGGGTCTGGGTCACAGGCCAGGATGAGACTGTCATCCCCCTGCCCCACCCCCGCCTTGCGCAAGGCAGCGGCCAGCGACCCTCCGATCAAACCGAGTCCAACGATGACGATGCGTGAAGCCCGAGGCAAGGATGCGGGTACTGCGCCACGCGTTGCGACTTCCTGCATTGCGACGTCCTGCATTCCTTCTTGCTGCATTCCTTCTTCCTGCATTACTACAGGACCCCCTGGGGGTAGGAGCCAAGCACCTTGACCTCGGAGACACGCAGGCGCACCTCCTCGAGCAGCGCCGACACCCGCGGCTCCTCGACGTGGCCACAGAAGTCGATGAAGAACACATAGTTCCAGGCACCGGTGCGCGAGGGTCGCGTCTCCAGACGCGTCAGGTCGATCTGGTGGCGGTGGAACGGCTCGAGCAGGTCGTGCAAGGCACCCGGCTGGTTGCGGGTCGCCACCACCAGCGACGTCTTGTCGACCCCAGACATGGGCACGTCCTGGTTGCCGATGATCAGGAAGCGCGTGGAGTTGTCCGGGCGATCCTCGATCTTCTCCGCCACGTGGCTAAGGCCATAGAGCTTGGCCGCCATGTCGCCGGCGATGGCCGCACTGTGCCACTCGCTCTTGACCAGCCGGGCTGCCTCGGCGTTGGACGACACCGGCACCCGCTCGGCGTGGGGGAAGTGGGCATCGAGCCACTTGCGACACTGGGCGAAGGACTGAGGGTGCGAGTAGATACGCGACACCTTGTCCTTGAGGGTAGTATCGGCCACCAGCAGGTGATGATGGATGCGCAGCACCACCTCACCGCTGATGCGCAGCCCCGAATCGATGAAGGAATCCAGGGTATGGTTGATCACGCCTTCGGTGGAGTTTTCCACCGGTACCACGCCGTAGTTCACCGCGCCGGCCTCGACCTCACGGAAGACCTCGTCGATGGCCGCCATGGGCAGGCTGATGGCGCTGTCGCCGAAGTGCTTGAGCGCAGCCTGCTGGGTAAAGGTACCCTCGGGGCCGAGATAGGCCACCTTGATCGGCTGTTCCAGCGCCAGGCAGGCCGACATGATCTCGCGAAACAGCCGTGCCATTTCTTCGCTGTCCAGCGGCCCCTGGTTGAGCTCCATCACCCGGCGCAGCACCTGGGCCTCGCGCTCGGGGCGATAGAACACCGCCTGGGGGTCGCTTGCGGTCTTGGTCTCCGCCACCTGGCGCGCACACTCGGCACGCTCGCTGATCAGGCGCAGGATCTCGGTGTCGATATGGTCGATGCGCTGACGCAGCGACGAGAGGTTCGGCTCTTGCGAATCACTCATGGGTTGTCTCCTTGTAACGCCCCGTGACCGGGCGTTGACGCATGGCTGGCGAAACCTGGCCCCGCCACCTCTTTACTGGGTGCGCCAGCTCTCGCACGAACCTCAGCCGCGCCGCTTCTCGAAATCGCCCATGAACGCCACCAGGGCGTCCACCGCGGCCTCAGGCACCGCGTTATAGAGGCTTGCGCGCATACCGCCGACGCTGCGATGGCCCTTGAGATTCAAAAGCCCCGCCGCTTCCCCCTCTTCGAGGAAGGCGTTATCCAGGGCGCTGTCGGCCAGCACGAAGGGCACGTTCATCTTCGAGCGATTACGCACCGCGATGGGGTTGGAATAGAAGTCGCTGCGGTCGATGGCCTCGTAGAGCTTGGCCGCCTTGCGGTCATTGATCTCGGCCATCGCCTTGAGACCACCGACATCGCGCTTGAGCCAGTCGAACACCAGACCCGCCAGGTACCAGCTATAGGTAGCCGGTGTGTTGATCATCGATCCTGCCTCGGCCAACTGACGATAGCTGAACAATGACGGCATCTCGCTCACCGCCTGGTCGAGCAGATCATCACGCACGATCACCAGCACCAGACCGGCCGGCCCGATGTTCTTCTGGGCGCCAGCGTAGATCACACCGAAGCGCGAGACGTCCAGCGGCTCAGACAGAATGGTCGAGGAAAGATCCGCCACCAGCGGCACCTCGACCCCGTCGCCGCGCCGCGCCACGGGCACAAAGTCCAGTGCCAGACCACCGATGGTCTCGTTGGGGGTCACGTGGAGGTAGGCGGCGTCGTCGGACAGCGCGATATCAGCCTGCTGGGGTGCTTCGACATGGCCATTCTCGGCGCTTGAAGCGGCGATGTGGGCGCTGCCGAATAGATGCCGCGCCTCCTTGATCGCCTTGTTGCCCCAGATACCGGTCTCGATGAAGTTGGCCCGGCCGCCGCGGCCAAGCAGGTTCATGGGCACCGCGGCAAACTGCTGGGTGGCACCACCCTGGGTGAACAGCACCCGATAGTTATCAGGCACGGCGAGCAGTTCACGCAGGTCGGCCTCGGCGCGCTCGGCGATGGCCACGTACTCGCTGGAGCGGTGGCTCATCTCCATCACCGAGAGCCCACGGCCCTGATAGTCCAGCATCTCGCGCTGGGCACGTTCGAGTACTGCGGTAGGCAGCGCGGCGGGGCCCGCGCAGAAATTGTAGTGGCGTGTCATGGTGTCCTGGCGATTGATCGTCAAGGGCAGGCGTCCGGCGACGCCCGCCAGTCACTATATAGGTGGGCCACGGCGTCCATCGCGGACACCGTGGCACCCCGGATCAGTCGTTATTGTCGGTATTGCTGTCGTCGGCCGCGCTGTCGTCGCCCGGTTCGGCGCTGCCACCCTCGGCGGCGTCATCTGCCGAGTTCTCGACGGCGTCCTCACTACCTTCTTCGCCCTCGGCATCGAGCTCGTCGTCGCCTTCCAGCTCCTGGATACGCACGGTCTTGACCAGCGCCTCGGCCTCGCCGAGGCGGATCAGGGTGACGCCCTGGGTGTTGCGCGAACTGATCGAGACTTCCTCGACCCGGGTGCGCACCAGGGTGCCGCGATCGGTGATCAGCATCATCTCGTCGCTGGAACAGACCTGCATCGCCGCCACCATGGCGCCATTGCGGGCGCTGGTCTGCATCGCGATCACGCCCTGGCCGCCACGACCGCGCAGCGGGAACTCCTCGAGACGGGTACGCTTGCCGTAGCCGTTTTCGCTGCCGGTGAGGATATAGATCTGGCCGTCGTCACCGCTGGCGTCGACATCACCGGCCTCGCCACGCTCACCGCCCTCGGCGTCGGCATCGATCTCTAGGCTCTGTGGGATGATCAGGCTGATCACCTCGGCGCCATCGAGCAGTCGCATGCCGCGCACACCGCGCGCGGTACGGCCCATGGCACGGACCTGGGACTCCTCGAAGCGGATCGCCTTGCCGTTGGACGACAGCAGCATGGCGTGGTCGCTGCCGGAAGTAATCGCGGCGCCCACCAGGCGATCGCCCTCCTCCAGGTCGATGGCGATCAGGCCAACGCTGCGCGGACGCGAGAACTGCTCGAGGCTGGTGCGCTTGACCGTGCCCCGGGCGGTGGCAAAGAAGATGTAGCAGTCCGGATCATAGTCCTTGACCGGCATGATGGCGTTGATCGACTCGCCTTCTTCCAGCGGCAACAGGTTGACCAGCGGCTTGCCGCGGGACCCGCGACTGGCCGCAGGCATCTCGTAGACCTTGAGCCAGTAGACCTTGCCGCGATTGGAGAACAGCAGAACGGTGTCGTGGGTCGAGGCCACCAGCAGGTGCTCGATGACGTCCTCGTCCTTCATCGCGGTGGCCGACTTGCCACGACCACCACGACGCTGGGCCTGATAGTCCGACAACGGCTGGGTCTTGGCGTAACCCGAGCGGGACACCGTGACCACCATGTCTTCCTCGGCGATCAGGTCCTCGATGGACAGGTCCAGGTGGCTTGCCTGAATGTCGGTACGACGCTCGTCGGCGAACTGATCGCGCACCGCGATCAGCTCTTCGCGAATCACCTCGAGCAGGCGATCGGCGGAGGCCAGGATGGCCATCAGCTCGGCGATCTTCTCGAGGATCGACAGATACTCGTCGAGTAGCTTCTCGGTCTCGAGGCCGGTCAGGCGGTGCAGGCGCAGCTCGAGAATGGCCTGGGCCTGGGCCGGCGACAGACGGTACTCGCCTCCGGTCTGGTCCAGACCAAAGCCTTCTTCCAGGTCTTCGGGCTTGCACGAGGTGGCGCCGGCGCGCTCCAGCATGCCGGTGACCTGGCCAGGCTGCCAGGACTTGGCCAACAGCTTTTCCTTGGCTTCGGCAGCATTCGGCGAGGCCTTGATCAGCTCGATCACCTCGTCGATGTTGGAGATCGCCACCGCCAGGCCTTCGAGGATGTGGCCGCGCTCACGCGCCTTCTTCAGCTCGAACAGGGTGCGCCGGGTGACCACCTCGCGACGGTGGCGAATGAAGGCCTCGAGCACCTGCTTGAGGTTCATGGTCTTCGGTTCGCCGTCTTCCAGCGCCACCATGTTGATGCCGAAGACATTCTGCAGCTGGGTCTGGGCGAACAGGTTGTTCACCACCACCTCGCCGCTCTCGCCGCGCTTGACCTCGATCACCACCCGCAGACCGTCCTTGTCGGACTCGTCGCGCAGCTCGGCGATACCCTCGATCTTCTTGTCCTTGACCAGCTCGGCGATCTTCTCGATCAGCCGCGCCTTGTTCACCTGGTAAGGCAGCTCGGTGACGATGATGTGGTCACGGCCGGACTTGTCGTCGTGTTCGATGGTGTGCTTGGCGCGAATATAGATGCGCCCGCGGCCGGTACGATAGGCCTCGAGAATGCCCGCGCGGCCGTTGATGATACCGCCGGTGGGGAAGTCGGGCCCCGGCACATGCTCCATCAGATCATCGACGCTCAGGGTGTAGTCGTCGACCAGCGCCAGGCAGGCGTTGATGATCTCGTTCATGTTGTGGGGCGGGATATTGGTCGCCATGCCCACGGCGATGCCCGAGGAGCCGTTGACCAGCAGGTTCGGCACCTTGGTCGGCAGCACGTCGGGGATACGCTCGGTACCGTCGTAGTTGTCGACCCAGTCGACAGTATCCTTCTCGAGATCGGCCAGCAGCTCGTGGGCCAGGCGCGCCATGCGCACCTCGGTGTAACGCATGGCGGCGGCGTTGTCGCCGTCGATGGAACCGAAGTTGCCCTGGCCATCGACCAGCACGTGGCGCATCGAGAAGTCCTGGGCCATACGCACGATGGTGTCGTACACCGCACTGTCGCCGTGGGGGTGGTACTTACCGATCACGTCACCCACCACACGGGCGGACTTCTTGTATGGCTTGTTCCAGTCGTTACCCAGCTCGTGCATCGCAAACAGCACACGCCGATGAACCGGCTTCAGGCCATCGCGCACGTCCGGCAGCGCTCGGCCGATGATCACGCTCATCGCGTAATCGAGGTACGACTGCTTCAGCTCGTCCTCGATATTGACTGGCAGAATCTCTCTGGCGATGTCACCCATGGGTCGTCAAGTCCTTTGCACAGCAACAGGTAGGCGCGTCACGCAGCCGTGACAAGGCGCACAAATACAGCGACCTAGCATACCACCCTTGGGGCCTTCCGCGCAGCGTCTGTCGTTGTGTGCGGCGCCTTGACCGCTGCCGTCATGACACCACCAGCGGCGCCAGGGCATCACGCAGCTCACCCTCGATCGCCACCGCACTGTTGCTGGCCACGTCCAGCAGCACGAAGGTCAGCTCGGCGCGAGCCACCAGGGCACCATCGCGGCGGCGCAGGATCTCATGGCGCATCTTGGCGCTGCGCCCGCCCAGGGCCGACAGACGGGTGGAAATGTCCAGCTCGTCACCGGCCACCGCCGCCTGGCGATAGTCGATATTGAGATTGACCGCGACGAAAGCGACATCTCCCTTTCCCAGGCGAGACATCAGCGCCGGATGCTTGTCGAAATAGTCCCAGCGCCCTTCCTCCATGAACTCCAGGTAACGGGCGTGATTGACGTGGCCATAACCGTCAAGGTGGTAGCCACGAACCTTCAGCGAAGTGGTGCTGATAGCGTCTTCCATGTCATTGCTCCTCATTTAAACTACTGTTTGATTCTGACCTCGAGCGGGCAAAGTGGCAACACTGTCACCAAAGAGGGACGGGCGCGGGCGACGCAGCCTGCTAGGCTTGGCCGCAACCCTGTTCAATCGACCATTGCGATGGCTGGCAACTGGCACCCGAAGGGACCATTCGCCATAATGTGCCTCCTTTTTGACCCGAGAATTGCTCCATGTGGTTCAAGCACTTGCACCTCTACCGTCTGCACGACGCCAGCACCCTGGACAGCGAGCAGCTGGAGACGGCCCTCGCCGAACAGGCTTTCCGCCCGCTCGGTGGCACCGAAGCCCGCCGCATCGGCTGGACGACGCCTGCCGGACGGGGTAGCGATCGCTATCTCCACGAGCTGCAGGGCCAGCGCCTGATGACCGCCCTGCGCCAGGAGCGCATCCTGCCCGCTTCGGTGGTCCGCGAAGAAGTCGACGAGCGCGTCGAGGTCATCGAGACCCAGGAAAGCCGCAAGCTACGCCGCCAGGAAAAGCAGGCAATCAAGGAGCAGGTCTACGAGGAACTGTTGCCCAGGGCCTTCGTACGCAGCCAGAAGACTGACCTCTGGTGGGATACCCGGCGAAACTTGATCGCCGTCAACAGCTCCAGCCGAAAGCGCGCCGAAGAGCTGCTGGATCTGTTGCGCGAGTCCCTGGGAAGCCTCAAGGTAACGCCGCTCTCGGCCCAGACACTGCCGATTCGCGCCATGACCACCTGGCTCAACGACGCCTCCTCGCGCCCCGCCGACATGCTGCTCGGCGACCAGGTCGAACTCAAGGCCAAGGGCGACGACGGCGTGCTCAAGGCACGCCAGGTGGACCTCGACGGCGACGACATTCAGCAACTGCTCGAAAGCGGCCGACAGGCCAGCAAGCTGGCGCTGGGCATGGAGGGGCGCCTGCGTTTCGTGCTCCACGACGACCTGGCGGTCAAGTCACTGGCCTTCGATGACGCCCTGATCGACGAAGCCAACCAGGCAGATGACGGCGACGATGCCGTGCTGCGCATGGAAACCGACTTCATTCTGATGGCCCAGACCCTGGGTGAAAGCGTCGACCGCCTGATCGACTGGCTGGGCGGCGAAGCCCAGAGTTCTTCTGTTTCGGCTACTGACCTCACTGCGACGACACCATGACTTCGACATCCGATGCCCCGCAGGATCCCTGGCACGATATTCGCCCCTATCAGGACGACGAGGTGGCGACGACCCTGACTCGCCTGGCAGAGGACCCGGAGCTGTTGAGCGCCCTGACCCGCTACCGGCTGCCGCGCCTTTCCCGCATGATGCCCCGCCTGTCACGCACGCTGGCCAGCTGGGCGATCAAGCGCGAGACCCGCGACGTCACCAGCGTGACGGCGTTTCAGCAACGCATCGCGGCCTACATGCAGCGCATGCTGAAGACCTCCACCGACGACTTTCGCGTCGACGGCCTCGATCGTCTGGACCCCGATACCGCCTACCTGTTTATCGGCAACCATCGCGATATCTCGCTGGATCCGGCCTTCGTCAACTATGCGCTGTACCTCGCCGGCCGCAACACCGTGCGCATTGCCATCGGTGACAACCTGCTCAAGAAGCCCTACGTCACCGATCTGATGCGGCTCAACAAGAGCTTCATCGTGCCGCGCAGTGCTCGCGGCAAGCGCGCCATGCTGCAGGCCTACCACAAGCTGTCGAGCTACATCCGCCACTCCATTCAGGACGACAATCACTCGATCTGGATGGCCCAGCGCGAAGGCCGGGCCAAGGACGGCATCGATCGTACCGACCCCGCGATCATCAAGATGATGACCATGGCCCACCGTGCCGACAACCGTCATGCGCCGCTCGGGGAAGGCATTGAAGCCCTGCGCCTGGTACCGGTATCGATCAGCTACGAGTACGATCCCTGCGACGTGCAGAAGGCCAGGGAGCTGAAAGCCGTCAGTGAAGACGGCAGCTACAACAAGAGCGAGTTCGAGGACATCAGCTCCATCGTCGCCGGCATCACCGGCCACAAGGGGCGGGTTCATCTGCGCTTCGGTACGCCGATCGATCGCAGCTTCGATACGCCGGAAGCGGTCGCTGCCGAGATCGACCGCCAGGTGCTGAGCGGCTATCACCTCTTTCCCAGCCACCATCTGGCGCTGGAGGCCCTGGGCAGCCATCCTGAGCTGGTGGACCTGTCCGAGGTGTCAGAGGCCGACCGCGATCGGTTCGCGCAACGTCTTTCCGAAGTCCCGGAAGACCTCAGATCCTGGTGGCTGGCCCAGTACGCCAACCCTGTCATCAACTGCGCGCGGAGCGAGCCTTCGTCGTGAGTCAGAAAAGCCAGCCGGGGCGCTCCAGACACGCCTTTGCCTGGACGGCCCAGGGCGTCACCCTGATCGGCGCCGGCGTGGACCTAGTCGTCGGCGTGCTCAAACTGGTGACCGGCGTGATCGTCGGGTCGGCAGCCCTGATTGCCGACGGCATCCACTCCTTTTCGGATATCGTCACCGACGCCTTCGTGCTGGCGGCCACCCACTACGGCCGCCAGGAACCCGACCGCGACCATCCCTACGGCCACGGCCGAATCGAGACCCTGGCGACACTGTGGCTCGGCAGTGTGCTGATCTTCGTCGCGGGTGCCATCGCCTGGTCGAGTGTCGAGCGCCTGCTCGATCGGTCTTCGAGCGCCGCACCCGGCCTCGTTGCCATCGCCGTGGCCGTGGTCTCGCTGCTGGCCAAAGAGGCGATCTACCACTACACCTTGCGCGCCGCCCGCCGCTTCGACTCACCGCTGCTCGAGGCCAACGCCTGGCACTCGCGCACCGATGCCATGTCTACCCTGGTGGTGCTGGTCGGCCTGGTGGCGGGGCAGTTCGGCGTCGGCTGGATGGACGCGGTGGCCGCCATCGTGGTCGGCCTGATGGTGGGTTGGGTCGGTGGACGGCTGATGTGGCAGTCTTCGCGGGAGCTGATCGACACCGCCCTGCCGGTCGAAGAACAGCGTGCGATGCGCCGACTGGCGGAGTCGGTGCCGGGCGTCAAGAGCGTGCATGATCTGCGCACCCGCCAGCTCGGAAGCGACGTCGTGCTCGATCTGCATATCGTGGTCGCTCCCAGGGTCACGGTGTCCGAAGCCCACGAGATCGGCAATGCGGTCAGTCGACAACTACGCGAAGCGCACACCCGCCTGAAGGATGTCACCTTCCACATCGACCCCGAGGACGACGAAGGACAGACCGAACACAGCCTGCGCCCGGGCTTGCCGCTGCGCGAGGAGATCGAGCAACTGCTGGATGAACGCTGGTCGCATCAGCGTGCCTGGCAACACCGTACGGCGCTGAATCTGCACTATTTGGATGACCGCATCGACATTTCGTTGTACGTTGACTCTGATATCCATCATGGGGATCTCGATGAATTGGCTCATCAATTGTGCCGAGACCTCGAAACCCTGCCCTGGGTAGGCCAACTGAAGCTGTGGCAAGGGCCCGGCAAGGCCTGACCTCCGCCCGGCTTGGAACTCGCCATGAGCCCAGATGCCGTCTTGTCTCGCCCGTCTCGCCGCCGCCCCCCTTCCTGGCTCGCCTGGGGGTCTGCGAGCCTGTTGGGCGCCTTCCTGGCGCTGGCACCCGCACCGGTGGACGCGACGCTCGACCATGCGCGAATGCGCGCGGCCATGAGCGCCGAGTACGGCAGTCAGGGGGTAAGAGCCCTGGACGAATGGCTCAACCTGATCGATCGCCTGAGAGGCGCAGACCTTCGTACTCAGCTGCGCGACGTCAACGACTTCTTCAATCGCAAGATGCAGTGGCTCGAGGATCGCACCATCTGGCGCCAGAGCGACTACTGGGCTACTCCCATCGAATCGCTGGGACGCGGCGCAGGTGACTGTGAAGATTACTCCATCGCCAAATACGTGACCCTCAAGGAGCTCGGCATTCCCATCAGCAAGTTGCGCATGATCTATGTGCGTGCTCGACTGGGACGTAGCCAGATCACCCAGGCCCATATGGTGCTCGGCTACTACGAGACGCCAGGCGCCGAGCCCCTGATTCTCGACAATATTGCCGCCGGCATTTCCCGTGCCAGCCTGCGCACCGATCTGGACCCGCTATTCAGCTTCAACAGCAGTGGCCTGTGGGCGGGTGGCACCACCCAATCACGGGCGGATCCCCTGGCGCGCCTGTCGCGCTGGCGAAACGCGCTGGATCGCATGCGCCAACAGGGAATCCAGTGACATCATGCCAATCCTTCATCTAGAGACGCCGCCATGTCGTTGATCAAACAACTCTGGCTCGCCATCATTGCCATCCTGCTGATTGCCCTGATCGGCAGTCTGGTGGTGGCCGTATCAGGCAGCCGCGCCTACATCGAAAAAGAAATACTGATCAAGAACGCGGACAACGCCAATGCCCTGGCCCTGAGCATGAGCCAGATGCCTGACAAGGATGAAGTGACGCTGGAGCTTTTGATCTCGGCGCAGTTCGATACTGGCCACTACCGCAAGATCCAGCTGCTCGACACCCAGGACAGACCGATCATTCGTCGCGTCTCATCAGCCCCCGAAGAGACTGGCGTACCGGGATGGTTCCGTGAGCTGGTCGCCTTCGAGGTCCCCGCCGGCACTGCGGTCATCCAGGATGGCTGGCAGCAGCTTGGCACCTTGCAGCTCGAAAGCGCACATGGCTTCGCCTACCAGTCGCTGTGGCAGAGCACCCTGCGCATGGCCGCCTGGTTCGTGGCAGCAGGTGCACTCAGCCTGCTGATTGCCTACCTGCTGGTACGCCAGATCCGCACCCCGCTGAAGACCCTGACGCGCCAGGCCAACGATATCGGCCAGCGTCGCTTCACCGTCGCCCCGCTGCCCCGCACACTGGAACTGCGCGAAGTGTCCGACGCCATGAACCGGTTGTCGGAAAGCGTGCGCGAGATGCTCCAGCGCGAGAGCGAGCAGATCGACCGGCTACGCCGCCAGTTGCTGCATGACACGGTGACCGGGGCCTTGACCCGGGAAGCCTTTATCGACCGCCTCAACTACAGCCTCGAGCAACAGGGTGAATCCAGCTACGGCGTGGTGGCGATGATCCGTGCCACCGACCTGGCCGCGCTCAACGAACGCCGCGGCCACTTGCACACCAACGGCGTGCTCAGCGACCTTTGCCAACGCCTGACCGCCATCGCCGAGGCCCATGGCGAAGGCTATGTGGGTCGCCTCAACGGCAGTGACTTCGCCCTGATGCTGTGCGGCAACGTCGACGAAAGCTGGGCCCGCGAACGGCTGGACGACAATCTGTCGACCCTGGCCGAACAGAACGCACCGGTTCTGCGGCTCCCCGCTGCCCTGGCGGTCTACCACCACGGCCAGGAGCGCACCACCCTGATGGCCGCACTGGATGGCGCCCTGTCACTGGCCGAGAGCCGTCCTGGACGGGCGATCGAGTCCTGCCACAACGTGGAGCAGGAAACGCTCTACCGCAGCCGCGCCGAGTGGCGCTCATCGCTGGTCGAAGCGATGGAGCACGGCGTCCTGCTGGGACAGTATCCGGTGCTGGATCGACGCGGACAGTTGCTGCATCACGAGGCCCCAGCACGGCTCAACATCAAGGGCGAATGGCGTCAGGCGGGTGTCTTCATGCCCTGGATCGCCCGTCTGCGCCTCCACGACAGCCTGGATATCAAGGTGATCGATGCCGCCCTCGACACCATCCATCACCACCGGCAGCCGCTTGGCATCAATTTGTCCCATGCAGCGATTACCCAGCCGAATGTCGTGATCGCCCTGCAGCAACGACTCAGCGCCCGCCCGGACTCGGCCCCCTTCCTGTGGATCGAGGTGCCGGAGTCGATCGCCCGAAGCGATCTCGAGAGCTTCCGATATCTCTGCCAGTCGCTGGCCCCCTTCGGCTGTCATCTGGGCATGGAGCACGTCGGTGCGGCCTTCCGCCAGCTGGGAGATCTGCAGGATCTTGGGCTGTCCTACATCAAGATCGACGCCACCCTGTGTCGTGGCGTGTCGGAGCGGCCGGAGCAGCAGACCATTCTCAGGGGCATGGCGACCCTATGCCATTCGCTGGCGATCCAGGCCATCGCCGAGGGCATCGACGAGGATCGCGATATCGACACCCTGTTCGAGCTGGGCCTGGACGGTGTCACCGGCCCTGCCGTGTCCGCCAGGATGGAAACCGACAGGCACTCGTGAACGTCGATGACATGAAGGGTACACAACAAAGGGCCACCCGAAGGTGGCCCTTTGTCTTGCCCAGGTCGACGCATGCGACTTGAGAGGTGCAGATACTCAACGCTTAGATGAGGGGGTCGTCGTCCCCTACCAGATCCACATCATTGTAGCGACGACGCAATGACTGGCGGTCCATGATCTTGCGGCGGGCCGCGTCAGGCAGATCGGTGAAGCTGATCACGCCCTTGTCCATCAGCAGATCAAGCACGTCCTCGAGCACCCGCACAAAGGCCAGGTCGGAGGCATGGAACTGGGACTGTTCGTTGCGCTCGTTACCGTCTGACAGGAAGAACAACAGCTCCTGATCATCCGGCGCCATGAATTCGTCGCAGGTCGCTGTAGGCTCCCGGCTGACACAGACAAGCTTTCCTTCCCCGTCACGCTGGACGTACATGTCACGTTCTCCGCAATCTTTGTTGGTCGAGCATATATCAAGTTTCCCTTGATCAGTAGCCCTCGGCGTTTACCGCCGAGGGCCTTGCCCGTTTCGCGCTATACGACGGGACCGAGCGCCTGCCTACACATCCAGCTGGCCCTGGTTGAGCAACTGCGTCAGGAAATCATCGGCACTCGGGGCCGCGTTGGCCACGCCTTCCAGGGTGATGACCTGATCAGCGTTGCCATTGTCGTCCGCCAGATTTCCGTCGCTCTTGACGTACAGCACAATATCATCTCCTTCCTGCTCCGCGTGGATATAGTCATTCAGCGACTGCTGGTCGTCGTCCTTGTCGTAGCCTTGCAGCAACTCGCTGAGATCCAGCACATCGGCCTCTGGGTCCTGGCTGGCGTCGACACCGGCTGGCGCGACGTGGAAGTCGGTGATGACGTCGTCGGCGGGATCCCCGGCCACTCCCTCATCACCCAGCACCCAGGCGAAGGTATCCGCACCGAGTCCTCCGACCAGGGTGTCATCGCCGGCACCGCCGAGCAGCAGGTCATCGCCTTCCTCACCATATAGCGTGTCGCTACCACCGCCGCCGATCAGGGTGTCGTCACCGTCACCGCCCTTGAGGGTATCGGCGCCGCCATCCTTGCGCTCGGTGTCCATCAAGGACTCATAGTTTCCTCGAATGTACTCGAGCACCTGGGTCTCGTCGGGATCCGCTCCGCCATTTTCCGACCACTTGAGGAACTCGAACAGCCCGGCAAAACCAAGGCCATCATGCTCGCCTGCCCTGAATTCTTCACCATCGCCATTGGTCCATTCCAGATGGTCGGTATTGATGGTGTCGCCGAAGATGATGTCACCGCGATCCGTCCCATCGAGTACATCGTCGCCGAGTTCCGCCAGCTTGTCGAAGGACGAGCCGCCCTTGAGCACCGCCTCGAGCTCCTCGGCGGTGTTGACGACAGATGCCTCGCCGACCGGCGCAGTGGGATACCCGAAGTCGTTGATGGTGATGCTGTCGAGCTGGACCAGATCCTGCTGCCCACCCCCGTTGACGACCTCGATGACGATACGATAGACACCGCTGTCAAGCTGATCGGTTTCGAAGGAGGAACCCCGTTGGCTTTCGCGGGGATAACCGGAGTCGACCGTCACCCAGTCACCGCTGCCATTGGATTTCTGAACCTCCCAGCCGAAGTAGTCAGCCCCGCCGTAGGCATCGGTACTGTAGCTAAATTCGAGTGTCGAGTAGCCGGTATCAGGCGTGTCAAGAACGAAGGCGGCACTGGTCGCCACGGTACTACCCGAGAAACGGCTGATATCCGTCAACGTCAGCGAACCATTTCCCACGACTAGCGTACCGGTGGCGTCCCCGGACTTGGTCCAGCTAGTCGCCGAGTCTAGCGGACTATCCAGGCCGGTGAAGTCGGCAAGTTGGCGACTTCCCGTCTGTGCAACCGACGAGTAGGGAATGATCTCACTCGCGCCGGTGACATCGGTGTTGTCGAAGAACTTCAGCACGTCTTCGTTGATGCCGGAGCCGATACCGATCGCTTCGACGCGACTGATTGCCGACAGGCCTTCGAAGGACTCGATCGCGTTGTTGACCTCATCAAAGCCGGTATCCCGACCGTTACCGCCGGTACCGCCACTGTCGTTGACGTAGAACGTCGGCAGCCCATCGGTAAGGAAGTAGGTCAGATTCTCGTAGCCGTTACTGCTCGACTGTTCCTCCAACCAGCCTTTCGATGCCTCGAATGCCGCCTCATAGTTGGTGCCGCCCCCGCTATTGCTGCTGCCATCGACGGAGTTGATATAGGTGACGATCCGTTCGACTTCACTGTCGACCGAGCCCAGATCCATGGTCTGGGTAAACCGCGCTCCCGTATCGAAATCGACGACCTGGAGATTGATTACCCCGTCGAAATCGGCCAGTTGCTCGACCAGATTAGCCAGAGCCTGCTTGGCCAATTCCATGCGGGACAGGCCAGCGGTACCGGAGCCTCTACTCATGCTGCCCGAGGAATCGAGAATCAGGGAGATATTATAGTTCTGCGCAGGATTCACCACGGTGAAGTTGCCACCACCATCACCCACCATGACATCACTGCCGCCACCGCCGGAGACAGTATTGTCGGAGTTGTCACCGACGTATAACTGATCCGGAGCGCTGACTTCGACGGTCAGGCTGCCCGCAGCGTTATCGCCGTCACCATCAATACCGGTCAATCCGAGCTCGATGTCAAAGGCATCCCCCGCCTCACCAAGCCGATAGTCCATATCGCCCAGGGTAAAGGGCGTATTGCTACCGCCCACCACCTCGATACCCTGGAGCCCACCATCCGGACTGAGTTCGAACGACCATCCATCCTCCACACCATCCAGAATCAGACGGCCGGCCCCATCGACGCTGATGGACACCTTGTTGGTAACATCGGTGCCTGTCTGATCGAGAATGCGGACGTCATCGGCGCTCAGACGAATATCGTTGTCCACCGTCTGGCTGGGAGACCCAGAACCCGGCACATCACTTGCGTAGTTGAAGGCAGCCACGGTGACCACTGCCTTGGCACCGTCACCTTCAACATGGATGGTCTGGGTCACCTCGGACACACTTTCGTGCCCCTGCCAGCTCGGCTCACCGGTGACAGAGAACCCCAGGCTATCGAGGAAACTGATGCGGATGACTTCGTTAAGCTCGATACCGGGACTTACACCACCGAAGACACCGAGCGTGCCGTCCAGCGGCACCATGCCAACGCCATTGGGCGTCGAGTAGAGAACGTCGTTGTCACCCTCATCGTCCTGGTAGTTAATGCCGTGGTACTGCACGACACCATCGAGACTCAGTTCAGAGATATCGGCACGCTCGACACGCCCGTTGCTGATCTCGCCATCGGCAACGTTGATCTGATAGCCGTCTCCGGCCGGATCCAGGGTGACCGTAAAGCCGACAACCCCATCCGCAGTCACCGCCTGCAACTGATGACCGTCGGTGGATACCTGATAGGTCAGCGCCTCGCTGTCAAAGTAGAGGGGGTTGCCGTCCGCGTCAGTGGCTGGCTGCCCCTGCACATCGGTGAAGGTCACGTCCTTGACCCCATCGGCACCAGACACGCCAGCAAAGTTCAGCTGACCGCCTCGACCATCGACGAGAGCAGCCGAATCCGAGGTAAAGGCCTCCGGGCTGTCGTCGTTGACCAGCACCTGCAACTGACCACTGGCCGGGCTGCCATCGGAATCGACGATGGTGTAGCCGACATTGAACGCCAGAGAGTCCTCCGTACCCTGCTCACCATGGTCCAGAGGCTGGTGCAGTGTCACCTTGTAGGCGCCGTTCGCCACCCCGGTCAGGGCAACGGTCAACACCAGTGCGTTGGAGGCATCACGCCCCGTGACCGTGCGGCCGTCGTCGCTCAACGTGTAGGACACCGCCTGGCCACTGGCCGTTACCGTGGGCAGGCCATCAAGACTCCAGCTAAAGGCACTTGAGCTCGCTGCCCCATCGTTGCCAAAGGAATAGCCAAGCGTCCCGGTGACGACGGTCGCCTCACCGGCCGCATCACCCGGGCCACCGGCATTGCCACCCGACAGGCCATCTTCGTCCACGCGAGCGACACCATTGGTGGCCTCCGGCGTGGAGTCAGCCGCCACATTGACCGTCAAGGTGGCGTTGCTGGTGTCGCCGTCGGCATCGGTGATGGCGTAGTCGATGACCGCGGCGCCCTCGAAGCCCGCCGCCGGAGTGAAGGTCACCTCACCGCTGTCGCTATCGATGGTCACCCTGCCAGCACTCTCGTAGCCCGACGCCATGCTCGCCGACACCAGAGTGGCGCCATCGGCTCCGCCCTCGTCGTTGGCCAGTACGTCGACGGTGACCTCAGTGTCCTCGGCGGTGCTCACAACGTCATCGACCGCCGTTGGCACGTCATCGACAATATTGATGCTGATGCTGGCAGTCGAGCTATTGCCGTGGGCATCGATCACGGTATAGCTGAATACGTCCTGGCCATTCAGGGTGTTCTGACCGTTATCCGCCTCAGCGCCGGTCACGGCGGTATCGAGGGTATAGGTGTAGGACCCATTCTCCTCGATGACCAGAGTGCCGTAGCTGCCGCGCAGGGTCGTGGCGGTGAACGTCAGTGCATCGCCCTGGGCATCACTTGCCTGAAGCTGGCCTTCCGCCACTTCGCTATTGCTGGCGGCATCGCTGCCCGTGACAAGCCCGGCCTCGCTGACGGTAGCCGCGGTGGCATTGGCCGTAGGCGAGCCGTCATTCACCACAAACTTGATGTTGGCCTGGCTGGTATCACCGTCGGCGTCCCTGATGGTGTAGCGCACCACCTCTTCATAACTGCCATTGGCGTCGGCGGTGTAGGTGTAACTGCCGTCGGCGTTCCAGCTGAGCTGACCACGCATCCCGCTGGTATCGACGGAGATGACCGTGGCCCCGTCCGCACCCTGGACGTCATTGGCCAGCATTCCATTGCCCGCTGTGGTGGTCAACGAGGTACCGGACTGCAGCGCGGCGGGGGTGTCATTGACGGCCTGAGGCACGTCATCGATGACATCGACGGTAATGGTGCCGGTGGCAGAATTGCCGTGGCTGTCGGTCACCGTATAGACAAAGCTCTCGGCGTCATCGACGGGGTTATCCGACGAGTTGACCGGTTTAGTCAGGGTGTAGGTGAAGGAACCATCGGCGCGGATGTCGATCTCGCCATAGCTGCCCTTGATGGTCTCCGCCTTGAAGGTCAAGTCGTCGCCCTGGGCATCGGTCGCCACCAATTGCCCTTTCACTTGCTCTGAATTGGTCGCCGACTGGGAACCCTCGTCAAGCCCGGCCTCGTTGACCTGCACGTTGGTCGGCTGGGTCGTCGGCGTACCGTTTTCGACATTGATGGTCAGGGTGGCCTGACTGGTATCACCGTCGGCGTCGGTGATGGTGTAGTTGACCACCTCGGTGTAGCTGGCGTTGTCCTTGGCCGTATAGTCAAAGCTGCCATCGGCGTTCCACGTCAGGGAACCCTGCAGGGAAGACTCGTCGACGAAGGTCACGGTGGCGCCGTCGGCGCCCTGGGTGTCATTGGCCAGCAGACCAACATCGGCACCCTTGCTGATCTCCTGCGAAGACTGCACGCCATCGAGCTGATCATTCACCGCCTCCGGCGCGTCATCGACCACCGAAACCTTGACGGTAGCCGTCGTACTATCCCCATCAGCCTGGCTCGCCACCACACTCACGCCCTCGATAGACAGTGAGTTCTTCAGCGTCGCTGCCACCTCATGGGGCAGACTGTCACTCAGCGTGGCCGTGACACTGACATCGCCACTGTTCTGAGCCGCCACCGAGGCCGGCGCCTGCAGGCTCAGGGTCAGCACCAGGTCGTCGCTGCCAGCGAGTCGAGCCTCCAGTTCACCCTCGTCGTTTGCGCTCCAGACCAAGGACTCACCAGCCGCCAGACCCTGGACGCTGATGCCGGTGACGCTGTCATCGGCACCGATATTGCCAAAGCCGAAGTTCACCAGGCTGTCGCTACCCGCGTTAAACGTCAGTACGCCACTGTCCTGATCCGCAGAGACTCCGGTGTCGGCGTCCTGCAGCGTCAGATCCAGCGCCTCGGTAGTAGCATCATCGTCGCCTTCCTTGATGCTGACACTCGGGCCGGTGCCGTCGGTAATGCTGACGGTGTGGCTATCGGTGGCGGTATCGCCATCGCTGTCTTCGGTGGTGATGGTGAAGTCGATCGACGGGCTGTTGCCCTGGTCGAGGTTGTCCTTCGCGTCAAAGGTCCAGCTGCCGTCGCCAGTGACGGTTAGCGTGCCTTCGGCGAGAACGAAGCTGACGAAATCGTTAGCACCGTCGCCCAGCGGCTTGGTTTCGCCTGCCGCTGTCACGCTGACGGTGGCACCATCGGCACCGGCGTCGGTGCTCCAGGTGCCGTCTACACTCTCGCCTTCGACCACGCTGGCAGGCGCTTCGACGAACTCGATGGACGGGCTGTCATCGGCGATCGCGATGCTGAGGCTTCCGTTGGCCGCACTGCCGTCATCGTCGGTGACCACCAGGGCCACCGTCTCGGTGAAGCCGGCATCCGTGGCACCTGCCTGACTGTCGTTATCGACGCTGGTGTCCAGCGTGTAGCTGTAGCTCACGGTGCCGCCGGCTGCCGGGTTGGCACTATCCGACGGTGTAAAGCCGGTCAGGCTAAGGCTGCCGTATTCGGTATCGACCACCACCGGGCTATCGGCAGTCAGGTCCTGCAGATCGCCCAGGCTCAGCGACTGGTTGCCCACCTGCACGCTTTGCACGCCATCGGCGCTGGTAAAGGTGAAATTACCGGGCTTGGTCAGCGCGTCCTCGCTCGGGGCAGAACCTTGCTCCAGATTGGCTTCACTCACCGATACGTCACTGCCCCCGGTAGCCAGCCCCGAGAGGCTGACGCCGTCGTCGGTACCGGTCACGGTGATGGTCAGCGTCGCCGGTGAGGTGTCCCCGTCGGCGTCGGTCAGGGTGTAGGCAAAGGTCTCGATCAGCTCTTCCTCGCCGCTGAGCGCCTGCACCCGCGGATCGTCGTTGTCGAGCTGGTAGGTGTAGCTGCCGTCGCTGTTGAGCGTCAGGGTGCCGTAATTGCCTGCGCCCGTCGGTGCGTCCAGCGCTACGCTGGCCGGATCGGCATCGGTGGTGTCAGCACCGGTGGTGTCGTTGGCCAGCACATTGCCGGAAACAGAAGCGGTCTCCTCGGCAATGGTGTCGCTGTCGTCACGTGCCGTCGGCACATCGTCATTGACGTCGATGGTCAGGCGGGTCGAAGCCGTATCGCCATCGCTATCGGTAACGACAATGGCGAACTGATCCGCCAGATCGTCGCTGCCGGTGCCCTGGCTGGTGTGGTCCTGGGTGCTGCCATCCAGGGTGTAGCTCCAGCTGTACTCGCCGTCAGAGACACTGACGCTCAGGGTGCCGTAGTCGCCTTCGACCGTGCCGCCGCCCGTCACGTTCTGGCCGTTGATCACCAGCGAGGCCAGGCTATCGCCCCCGGTGGTGATCGGCAGACTGCCATTGGTGCTCTGGCTGTCGTCGCCTGCCGCGCTACCGCCCGGCAGTCCGGCTTCGCTGACGCTGAACTGACCACCTTCGGCATCGGGCGATGCGTCCGGCACGCTGACGGTCGGCGTGGAGTCCGCCGCCACCGTCACGGTGAACACCGCGTCGCTGGTGTCGCCATCGGCATCGCGAATGGTGTAGTCGATGACCGCATCGCCCTCGAAGCCCGCCGCCGGGGTGAAGGTCACCTCACCGGTGTCGCTGTCGAAGGACACACTGCCCTGGCTCGGATTTCGCAGGGTGGCGTCGGTGACACTGGCACCGTCCGCGCCCTGGGTGTCGCTGGTACCGTCTGTATTGACCAGGACGTTGTAGGTGACCGCTGTGTCCTCGCCGGTCGTGGTGGCGTCATCCACGGCCACAGGTACATCGTCGTTGACGTCGATGGTCAGGCGGGTCGAAGCCGTATCGCCATCGCTATCGGTGACGACAATGGCGAACTGATCCGCCAGGTCATCACTGCCGGTGCCCTGGCTGGTGTGGTCCTGGGTGCTGCCATCCAGGGTGTAGCTCCAGCTGTACTCGCCGTCAGAG
This sequence comes from Halomonas sp. H10-59, assembly GCF_040070555.1. Lineage (NCBI taxonomy): Bacteria > Pseudomonadati > Pseudomonadota > Gammaproteobacteria > Oceanospirillales > Halomonadaceae > Halomonas > Halomonas sp. H10-59. Next base: position 1,979,196 of record NZ_CP098828.1, on the reverse strand, counting down.
ACACTGACGCTCAGGGTGCCGTAGTCGCCTTCGACCGTGCCGCCGCCCGTCACGTTCTGGCCGTTGATCACCAGCGAGGCCAGGCTATCGCCACCGGTGGTGATCGGCAGACTGCCATTGGTGCTCTGGCTATCGTCGCCCGCCGCGCTGCCGCCCGGCAGTCCGGCTTCGCTGACGCTGAACTGACCACCTTCGGCATCGGGCGAATCGTCCGGCACGCTGACGGTCGGCGTGGAGTCCGCCGCCACGGTGACGGTGAACACCGCGTCGCTGGTGTCGCCATCGGCATCGCGAATGGTGTAGTCGATGACCGCATCGCCTTCGAAGCCTGCCGCCGGGGTGAAGGTCACCTCACCGGTGTCGCTGTCGAAGGACACGCTGCCCTGGCTCGGATCACGCAGGGTGGCGTCGGTGACACTGGCACCGTCCGCACCCTGGGTGTCGCTGGTACCGTCTGCATTGACCAGCACGTTGTAGGTGACCGCTGTGTCCTCGCCGGTCGTGGTGGCGTCATCCACGGCCACAGGTACATCGTCGTTGACGTCGATGGTCAGGCTGGTCGAAGCCGTATCGCCATCGCTATCGGTGACGACAATGGCGAACTGATCCGCCAGGGCATCACTGCCGGTGCCCTGGCTGGTGTGGTCCTGGGTGCTGCCATCCAGGGTGTAGCTCCAGCTGTACTCACCGTCAGAGACACTGACGCTCAGGGTGCCGTAGTCGCCTTCGACCGTGCCGCCGCCCGTCACGTTCTGGCCGTTGATCACCAGCGAGGCCAGGCTATCGCCACCGGTGGTGATCGGCAGACTGCCATTGGTGCTCTGGCTATCGTCGCCCGCCGCGCTACCGCCCGGCAGTCCGGCTTCGCTGACGCTGAACTGACCACCTTCGGCATCGGGCGATGCGTCCGGCACGCTGACGGTCGGCGTGGAGTCCGCCGCCACCGTCACGGTGAACACCGCGTCGCTGGTGTCGCCATCGGCATCGCGAATGGTGTAGTCGATGACCGCATCGCCCTCGAAGCCCGCCGCCGGGGTGAAGGTCACCTCACCGGTGTCGCTGTCGAAGGACACACTGCCCTGGCTCGGATTTCGCAGGGTGGCGTCGGTGACACTGGCACCGTCCGCGCCCTGGGTGTCGCTGGTACCGTCTGTATTGACCAGGACGTTGTAGGTGACCGCTGTGTCCTCGCCGGTCGTGGTGGCGTCATCCACGGCCACAGGTACATCGTCGTTGACGTCGATGGTCAGGCGGGTCGAAGCCGTATCGCCATCGCTATCGGTGACGACAATGGCGAACTGATCCGCCAGGTCATCACTGCCGGTGCCCTGGCTGGTGTGGTCCTGGGTGCTGCCATCCAGGGTGTAGCTCCAGCTGTACTCGCCGTCAGAGACACTGACGCTCAGGGTGCCGTAGTCGCCTTCGACCGTGCCGCCGCCCGTCACGTTCTGGCCGTTGATCACCAGCGAGGCCAGGCTATCGCCACCGGTGGTGATCGGCAGACTGCCATTGGTGCTCTGGCTATCGTCGCCCGCCGCGCTGCCGCCCGGCAGTCCGGCTTCGCTGACGCTGAACTGACCACCTTCGGCATCGGGCGAATCGTCCGGCACGCTGACGGTGGGCGTGGAGTCCGCCGCCACCGTCACGGTGAACACCGCGTCGCTGGTGTCGCCATCGGCATCGCGAATGGTGTAGTCGATGACCGCATCGCCCTCGAAGCCCGCCGCCGGGGTGAAGGTCACCTCACCGGTGTCGCTGTCGAAGGACACACTGCCCTGGCTCGGATTTCGCAGGGTGGCGTCGGTGACACTGGCACCGTCCGCGCCCTGGGTGTCGCTGGTACCGTCTGTATTGACCAGCACGTTGTAGGTGACCGCTGTGTCCTCGCCGGTCGTGGTGGCGTCATCCACGGCCACAGGTACATCGTCGTTGACGTCGATGGTCAGGCGGGTCGAAGCCGTATCGCCATCGCTATCGGTGACGACAATGGCGAACTGATCCGCCAGGTCATCACTGCCGGTGCCCTGGCTGGTGTGGTCCTGGGTGCTGCCATCCAGGGTGTAGCTCCAGCTGTACTCGCCGTCAGAGACACTGACGCTCAGGGTGCCGTAGTCGCCTTCGACCGTGCCGCCGCCCGTCACGTTCTGGCCGTTGATCACCAGCGAGGCCAGGCTATCGCCACCGGTGGTGATCGGCAGACTGCCATTGGTGCTCTGGCTATCGTCGCCCGCCGCGCTACCGCCCGGCAGTCCGGCTTCGCTGGCGCTGAACTGACCACCTTCGGCATCGGGCGAATCGTCCGGCACGCTGACGGTGGGCGTGGAGTCCGCCGCCACGGTGACGGTGAACACCGCGTCGCTGGTGTCGCCATCGGCATCGCGAATGGTGTAGTCGATGACCGCATCGCCCTCGAAGCCCGCCGCCGGGGTGAAGGTCACCTCACCGGTATCGCTGTCGAAGGACACACTGCCCTGGCTCGGATTTCGCAGGGTGGCGTCGGTGACACTGGCACCGTCCGCGCCCTGGGTGTCGTTGGCCAGGACGTTGTAGGCGACAGACTGGTCTTCACCGGTCGTGGTGGAGTCATCATCTGCATCCGGCGCGGTATCCAGGATCTGGATGTCCAGGCTATTGCTGGCGATTTCACCTTCGTGGTCGGTGACCACGATCGCGAAGCTGTCGACGATGTTGTCGTCAGCCGCGTTGTGGGTCGCCGCACCGCCGGTCTCGGTGTAGCTGTAGCTGAAGGTGCCGCTGTCGGCATCGAAGCCGGTGATACTCAGGCTGCCCTGGCCCGCGTCATTGGGAATGGTCACCGGGGTGGTAAAGTTCGCCCCGACCAGCTCCACCCCCGCAATGGTGACGCTGGCAAGGCCGGCACTGCCGCCCACCGTGAAGCTGCCGGTGACGGTCTCGCCACTGGCTTCTGTCACGCTGTTGTCGGCACCACTGACGTCGGCATCGCTGTCCTCGACCGTCACGGTCGGCGCATCATCTTCCTGACCCTGGATGGTCAGCGTCAGGGTGGTGCTGCTGACGTCGTTGTCGCTATCGGTCAGGGTGTAGGTAAAGACCTCGGTGGCCTTTTCGTCACCGTCCAGGCCCTGCACCGCCGGGTTGGTGTTGTCCAGCGCGTAGCTGTAGCTGCCGTCCGAGCCGATGGTCAGAGTGCCGTACTGACCCTCGATGACCAGATTGCCGTCGACCGTGCTGGCACTGTTGCCACTGGCGTTGTTACTGCTGACGGCGGTCACGGTGGTGGTATCGGCGCCCAGAGTATCAGCCGCATCACCGGCACTCGCTCCGCTGTCGGTACCGCCAATCACATTGCCGCCGACCGTGGCGGTCTCTTCGGTAATGCTGTTGGCGTCGGCCACCGCTTCCGGCGCGGTATCCAGGATCTGGATGTCCAGGCTATTGCTGGCAGTGTCACCTTCGTGGTCGGTGACCACGATCGCGAAGCTGTCGACGATGTTGTCGTCAGCCGCGTTGTGACTCGCCGCACCGCCGGTCTCGGTGTAGCTGTAGCTGAAGGTACCGCTGTCGGCATCGAAGCCGGTGATGATCAGGCTGCCCTGGCCCGCGTCATTGGGAATGGTCACCGGGGTGGTAAAGTCCGCCCCGACCAGCTCCACCCCCGCAATAGTGACGCTGGCAAGACCGGCACTGCCGCCCACCGTGAAGCTGCCGGTGACGGTCTCGCCACTGGCTTCTGTCACGCTGTTGTCGGCACCACTGACGTCGGCATCGCTGTCCTCGACCGTCACGGTCGGCGCATCATCTTCCTGACCCTGGATGGTCAGCGTCAGGGTGGTGCTGCTGACGTCGTTGTCGCTATCGGTCAGGGTGTAGGTGAAGACCTCGGTGGCCTTTTCGTCACCGTCCAGGCCCTGCACCGCCGGGTTGGTGTTATCCAGCGCGTAGCTGTAGCTGCCGTCCGAGGCGATGGTCAGAGTGCCGTACTGACCCTCGATGACCAGATTGCCGTCGACCGTGCTGGCACTGTTGCCACTGGCGTTGTTACTGCTGACGGCGGTCACGGTGGTGGTATCGGCGCCCAGAGTATCAGCCGCATCACCGGCACTCGCTCCGCTGTCGGTACCGCCGATCACATTGCCGCCGACCGTAGCGGTCTCTTCGGTAATGCTGTTGGTGTCGGCCACCGCTTCCGGCGCATCATCGGCGATCGCGATGCTGAGGCTGCCGTTGGCCGCACTGCCGTCATCGTCGGTGACCACCAGGTCCACCGTCTCGGTGAAGCCGGCATCCGTGGCGTCAGCCTGGCTGTCGTTGTCGACGCGGGTGTCCAGGGTGTAGCTATAGCTCACGGTGCCGCCGGCGGCCGGGTTGGCACTATCCGACGGTGTAAAGCCAGTCAGGCTAAGGCTGCCGTATTCGGTATCGACCACCACCGGGCTATCGGCGGACAGACCCTGCAGCTGGGCCAGGGTCAACGACTGGTTGCCCACCTGTACGCTGGCCACGCCATCAACGCTGGCGAACGTAAAGTTGCCAGGCTGGGTCAGAGCCGCAGCATCCGCCGCGGAGCCCTCTTCCAGATTCGCTTCGCTGACAGAAACGTCGCTGCCTTCGCTCGCCAGGCCAGAGAGGCTGACGCCGTCGTCGGTGCCGGTCACGGTGATGGTCAGCGTCGCCGGTGAGGTGTCCCCATCGGCGTCAGTCAGGGTGTAGGCAAAGGTCTCGGTGAGGGTTTCCTTGCCGCTGAGAGCCTGCACCCGCGGATCGTCGTTGTCGAGCTGGTAGGTGTAGCTGCCGTCGCTGTTGAGCGTCAGCGTGCCGTAATGGCCGGCGCCTGTCGGCGCGTCCAGCGCTACGCTTGCCGGATCGGCATCAGTGGTGTCGGCGCCGGTGGTATCGTTGGACAGCACATTGCCGGAAACGGAAGCGGTCTCCTCGGCGATAGTGTCGCTGTCGTTACTCGCGGACGGGCTATCGTCGGCGATCGCGATGCTGAGGCTGCCGTTGGCCGCACTGCCGTCATCGTCGGTGACCACCAGGCCCACCGTTTCGGTGAAGCCGGCATCCGTGGCGTCAGCCTGACTGTCGTTGTCGACGCGGGTGTCCAGCGTGTAGCTGTAGCTCACGGTGCCGCCGGCGGCCGGGTTGGCACTATCTGCCGGTGTAAAGCCGGTCAGGCTAAGGCTGCCGTATTCGGTATCGACTACCACCGGACTATCGGCGGACAACCCCTGCAGCTGGGCCAGGGTCAACGACTGGTTGCCCACCTGCACGCTGGCCACGCCATCAACGCTGGCGAACGTGAAGTTGCCAGGCTGGGTCAGAGCCGCAGCATCCGCCGCGGAGCCCTCTTCCAGATTCGCTTCGCTGACCGCTACGTCGCTGCCTTCGCTCGCCAGCCCCGAGAGGCTGACGCCGTCGTCGGTTCCGGTCACGGTGATGGTCAGCATCGCCGGTGAGGTGTCCCCGTCGGCGTCGGTCAGGGTGTAGGCAAAGGTCTCGGTGAGGGTTTCCTTGCCGCTGAGTGCCTGCACCCGCGGATCGTCGTTGTCGAGCTGGTAGGTGTAGCTGCCGTCGCTGTTGAGCGTCAGCGTGCCGTACTGGCCGGCGCCCGTCGGCGCGTCCAGTGCAACGCTGGCCGGATCGGCATCAGTGGTGTCGGCGCCGGTGGTGTCGTTGGACAGCACATTGCCGGTGATCGACGCGGTCTCCTCCGCAATGGTGTCGCTGTCATTACTCGCTGACGGGCTATCGTCGGCGATGGCGATGCTGAGGCTGCCGTTGGCCGCACTGCCGTCATCGTCGGTGACCACCAGGGCCACCGTCTCGGTGAAGCCGGCATCCGTGGCGTCAGCCTGGCTGTCATTGTCGACGCGGGTGTCCAGGGTGTAGCTGTAGCTCACGGTGCCGCCGGCGGCCGGGTTGGCACTATCTGCCGGTGTAAAGCCGGTCAGGCTAAGGCTGCCGTATTCGGTATCGACCACCACCGGGCTATCGGCGGACAGCCCCTGCAGCTGGGCCAGGGTCAGCGACTGATTACCTACCTGCACGCTGGCCACGCCATCGGCGCTGGTAAAGCTGAAATTACCGGGCTGGGTCAGTGCCGCAGCATCCGCCGCGGAACCCTCTTCCAGATTGGCTTCGCTAACCGATACGTCACTGCCCTCGCTCGCCAGCCCCGAGAGGCTGACGCCGTCGTCTGTACCCGTGACGGTGATGGTCAGCGTCGCCGGTGAGGTGTCCCCATCGGCGTCGGTCAGGGTGTAGGCAAAGGTCTCGGTCAGGGTTTCCTTGCCACTGAGCGCCTGCACCCGCGGATCGTCGTTGTCGAGCTGGTAGGTGTAGCTGCCGTCGCTGTTGAGCGTCAGCGTGCCGTAATGGCCGGCGCCTGTCGGCGCGTCCAGCGCTACGCTTGCCGGATCGGCATCAGTGGTGTCGGCGCCGGTGGTATCGTTGGACAGCACATTGCCGGAAACGGAAGCGGTCTCCTCGGCGATAGTGTCGCTGTCGTTACTCGCGGACGGGCTATCGTCGGCGATCGCGATGCTGAGGCTGCCGTTGGCCGCACTGCCGTCATCGTCGGTGACCACCAGGGCCACCGTCTCGGTAAAGCCGGCATCCGTCGCGTCAGCCTGACTGTCGTTGTCGACGCGTGTGTCCAGCGTGTAGCTGTAGCTCACGGTGCCGCCGGCGGCCGGGTTGGCACTATCCGACGGTGTAAAGCCAGTCAGGCTAAGGCTGCCGTATTCGGTATCGACCACCACCGGGCTATCGGCGGTCAGGCCCTGCAGCTGCGCCAGACTAAGCGTCTGGTTGCCCACCTGCACGCTGGCCACGCCATCAACGCTTGCGAACGTAAAGTTGCCAGGCTGGGGCAGTGCGCTGCTGTCGGCATCGCTGCCGCCGGCGAGATTGGCTTCGCTCACCGCTACGTCGCTGCCTTCGCTCGCCAGCCCCGAGAGGCTGACACCGTCGTCGGTGCCGGTCACGGTGATGGTCAGCGTCGCCGGTGAGGTATCCCCATCGGCGTCAGTCAGGGTGTAGGCAAAGGTCTCGGTGAGGGTTTCCTTGCCGCTGAGTGCCTGCACCCGCGGATCGTCGTTGTCGAGCTGGTAGGTGTAGCTGCCGTCGCTGTTGAGCGTCAGGGTGCCGTACTGGCCGGCGCCCGTCGGGGCGTCCAGTGCAACGCTGGCCGGATCGGCATCAGTGGTGTCGGCGCCGGTGGTGTCGTTGGACAGCACATTGCCGGAAACGGAAGCGGTCTCCTCGGCGATAGTGTCGCTGTCGTTACTCGCGGACGGGCTATCGTCGGCGATCGCGATGCTGAGGCTGCCGTTGGCCGCACTGCCGTCATCGTCGGTGACCACCAGGGCCACCGTCTCGGTAAAGCCGGCATCCGTCGCGTCAGCCTGACTGTCGTTGTCGACGCGGGTGTCCAGCGTGTAGCTGTAGCTCACGGTGCCGCCGGCGGCCGGGTTGGCACTATCTGCCGGTGTAAAGCCGGTCAGGCTAAGGCTGCCGTATTCGGTATCGACTACCACCGGACTATCGGCGGACAACCCCTGCAGCTGGGCCAGGGTCAACGACTGGTTGCCCACCTGCACGCTGGCCACGCCATCAACGCTGGCGAACGTGAAGTTGCCAGGCTGGGTCAGAGCCGCAGCATCCGCCGCGGAGCCCTCTTCCAGATTCGCTTCGCTGACCGCTACGTCGCTGCCTTCGCTCGCCAGCCCCGAGAGGCTGACGCCGTCGTCGGTTCCGGTCACGGTGATGGTCAGCATCGCCGGTGAGGTGTCCCCGTCGGCGTCGGTCAGGGTGTAGGCAAAGGTCTCGGTGAGGGTTTCCTTGCCGCTGAGTGCCTGCACCCGCGGATCGTCGTTGTCGAGCTGGTAGGTGTAGCTGCCGTCGCTGTTGAGCGTCAGCGTGCCGTACTGGCCGGCGCCCGTCGGCGCGTCCAGTGCCACGCTGGCCGGATCGACCTCGGTGGTGTCGGCGCCGGTGGTGTCGTTGGACAGCACATTGCCGGAAACAGATGCGGTCTCCTCGGCAATAGTGTTGCTGTCATCACGAGCCTTCGGCACATCGTCGTTGACGTCGATGGTCAGACTGGTCGAGGCCGTATCGCCATCGCTGTCGGTAACGACGATGGAGAACTGATCCGCCAGATCGTCGCTGCCGGTGCCCTGGCTGGTGTGGTCCTGGGTGCTGCCATCCAGGCTGTAGCTCCAGCTGTACTCGCCGTCAGAGACACTGACGCTCAGGGTGCCGTAGTCGCCTTCGACCGTGCCGCCGCCCGTCACGTTCTGGCCGTTGATCACCAACGAGGCCAGGCTGTCGCCGCCGGTGGTAATCGGCAGACTGCCGCCGGTGGTCTGGCTGCCGTCGCCCGCCGCGCTACCGCCCGCGAGGCCCGCCTCGCTAACGCTGAACTGACCACCTTCGGCATCGGGGGAATCGTCCGGCACGCTGACGGTGGGCGTGGAATCCGCCGCCACGGTGACGGTGAACACCGCGCCGCTGGTGTCACCATCGGCGTCGCGGATGGTGTAGTCGATGACCGCATCGCCCTCGAAGCCTGCCGCCGGGGTGAAGGTCACCTCACCGGTGTCGCTGTCGAAGCTCACGCTGCCCTGGCTCGGATCACGCAGGCTCGCGCCGCTGACACTGGCGCCGTCCACACCCTGGGTGTCGTTCGCCAGTACGTTGTAGGTGACGGGGGTGTCTTCGCCGGTGTTGGCGGCGTCATCCACGGCCACAGGCACATCGTCGTTGACGTCGATGGTCAGACTAGTCGAGGCCTCGTCGCCATCGCTGTCGGTAACGACGATGGCGAACTGATCCGCCAGGTCGTCGCTGCCGGTGCCCTGGCTGGTGTGGTCCTGGGTGCTGCCATCCAGGCTGTAGCTCCAGCTGTACTCGCCGTCAGAGACACTGACGCTCAGGGTGCCGTAGTCGCCTTCGACCGTGCCGCCGCCCGTCACGTTCTGGCCGTTGATCACCAGCGAGGCCAGGCTGTCGCCGCCGGTGGTGATCGGCAGACTGCCGTTGGTGCTCTGGCTGCCGTCGCCTGCCGCGCTACCGCCAGGCAGTCCGGCTTCGCTGACGCTGAACTGACCACCTTCGGCATCGGGGGATTCGTCCGGCACGCTGACGGTGGGCGTGGAATCCGCCGCCACCGTCACGGTGAACACCGCGTCGCTGGTGTCACCATCGGCATCGGTGATGGTGTAGTCGATGACCGCATCGCCCTCGAAGCCTGCCGCCGGGGTGAAGGTCATCTCACCGGTGTTGCTGTCGAAGCTCACACTGCCCTGGCTCGGATCACGCAGGGTGGCGTCGGTGACACTGGCACCATCAGCGCCCTGAACATCGCTGGTGCCGTCGGAATTGACCAGCACGTTGTAGGTGACCGCTGTGTCCTCGCCGGTCGTGGTGGCATCATCCACCGCCTCGGGCGCATCGTCGAGAATCGCGATATCCAGAGTGCCACTGGTGGTACTGCCATCGCTGTCGACAGCACTAATCTCGATGCTGTCGACCACGCCATCGTCGGTTGCTCCGCCGACGCTGTCGTTGTCGACGTTGTCGGTCAGATCGTAGGTGTAAGCAACGCTACCACCGGTGTCATCGCCGCTATAGCTTGTCAGCGTCAGGCTGCCCAGGGGCGTCTCGATGGTCAGCGGATTGCCGGACAGGCCATTGAGCCGATCCAAGCTGATCGGACCACTGCCGCCAACGGTAATGAACGACAGGCCATCGGGAGCGGATACACCAAAACTGCCGCTCGCTGATGTCGCGGCGGTGCCTGATGCACTACCGCCAGGAAGTCCTGCCTCACTGACGGTCTGTTCGGCAGAGGAAAAGCCGATATCGGCGCTGCCTGCTGCTCCCGCAGGCCCATCGAGCCCCGTCAGGGTGACGGACTCGTCCTCATCGGCCGCGGTCCCGCCATCCTGCTCCTGAACGTCGTAGGCCTCGCGCTGATAGCCGTACTCGAACGACAGCGGCGACACTTCCTCGACGATACGCAAAAGACGCACGAAATCGTGCCCGCCCTCGGCGCCGGCGCCCCCCGCAGCGCCAGCGGCAGGAGCTTCCAACGCCTCGAGCAGATCTCCTTCGCCCTCTTCGAGCAGCGCCAGGACCCTGGCGACCTCGGCGTCTTCTATCACCTCGTCATCGGCCGACCCTTGCTCGTTGATCGCCTCGCTAATCGCCACCTCGACCTCGCCGCCGAGCTGCGCCAGGCGGGTGCCATCGGGTTGCACGAGGTTCACTCGAGCGCCGGTTTCGGTGATCACCACCTCGCCCTCAGTCAGGCGGTCGCCCTCGGCCAGGGGCCTCAGATTGCCTTCCGCATCTCTGGCCCAGGCTTGGCCGGTAACTTGTACGACGATGGCGATGATCATAGGGGGCGTCTCTCTTTTTTTGGATGACAGACCTAGGCCTTGTGAACAAAGGGATGACAAACCTAGTCCGGCAGCAACAAAACTGTGCTTATGCGCACATTACATGCATGGGGTATAGGTCAATACTGTACTAGAGGACAATGAACTACCTCTAATCCAATGGCCCAACTTTCCCATGCCTCTTCGCTACCCCCTTGATGCTTCACGTCAGTCCTTGTTGAGCCCTCCTCCAATACAGAGCCGCCTCCCCTGGCATTCCCCTGGCCCGCACCTCGGCGCTGGCCAGGCGCCAGATACGAAAACGGCGCGCCCTTTTGGGGCGCGCCGTTTTCGTGGTCAAGAAACCCTGAGCCATATCATCAGGGCTAGCTAAAGCAGATTATCGTCCAGAACATCTCATCCGAGTATGAGGTCCGGGTACCAGGCCGCGGCTCGAGGTCGCCACGTCAGGTCATCGCATCAGGTCATCGCATCAGGTCTGTCAGTCCTGGCGCATCTTCCAGCCCAGAGTTTCACCGGCACGCAGCGGTACCAGCGTCTTGCCTTCGCCAAACGGCAGTTCTGCCGGTACCTGCCACTCGACCTTGTCCAGGGTGATCGAGTCGCTGTTGCGCGGCAGACCATAGAAGTCGGGACCGTGGTGACTGGCGAACCCTTCCAGCCGATCCAGCGCGCCGGCCTGTTCAAAAGCGGTGGCGTACAGCTCGATGGCCGTCAGCGCGGTATAGGCGCCGGCACAGCCACAGTCACTTTCCTTGTCGTGACGGGCATGGGGCGCGCTGTCGGTGCCGAGGAAGAAGCTCTTGTCGCCCGAGGTCGCCGCCTCGATCAGCGCCTCCCGATGACGCTCGCGCTTGAGGATCGGCAGGCAGTAGTAGTGCGGGCGAATCCCGCCCACCAGCATGTGGTTGCGGTTGTAGAGCAGGTGATGAGCGGTGATGGTTGCGCCGATATTCGACGGCGACTCAGCCACGAAGCGCGCCGCGTCGGCGGTGGTAATATGCTCAAACACCACCTTGAGATCAGGATGACGGGACAGCAGCGGCTTCATGACCCGCTCGATGAACACCGCCTCGCGATCGAAGATGTCGATCTCGTGATCGGTCACCTCGCCATGCACCAGCAACGGCATCCCCAGCCGTGCCATGGTGGCTACCGCTTCCTCGCAGTGACGCAGATCGGTCACGCCTGAGTCGGAATTGGTGGTGGCCCCGGCCGGATACAGCTTGACCGCCTGCACCTTGCCACTGCCCCAGGCCGTCTCGATGTCTTCCGAAGTGGTGCGATCGGTAAGATAGAGGGTCATCAGCGGTTCGAACTGGCTTTCCGCAGGCAAGGCAGCCAAGATGCGTTGGCGGTAGTCCAGTGCCTGGTCCAGATTGGTCACCGGCGGCTTGAGGTTCGGCATGATGATCGCACGGCCCATCTGGCGGGCGGTATCGGCCACCACGGAGGCCAGAGCGACGCCGTCGCGCAGGTGGAGGTGCCAGTCGTCGGGCCGGGTCAAGGTAATCGCAGTCACTTGTTATCCTGTCGTCGAGTGATCCATGGTCGGGCGCAGTATACCGTAAAGGGCAAGGTTTCATGGCCCAAACGGGGTGAGATTTCGCGTATCATTCGAGGGACATGCGCCCGGATCTGATCCGCACCGTCGAGGAGTCGCGGCACGTTACCATCGATGTCCGGGGCGATACGTTGTCAAGGCGCCGTCAACGAGCCGACGAGTCCCAGGGCCTCTGGCCGCGCGCAGACTTATTACAGAAATATCCTAGCGAGAGTTACATGCCCAAGGTTCGTCACTACGCCGACCTCGTCGCCACCCTGGCAGGCCTGATGTGGCTGATGCTTTACTGGTCGATCAGCGTGTCGCTGCATATCGGCAGCGCCGAGCCGGCCCTGGCCGCCCTGCTGCTGCTCGGCAGCATGATCCTGGTGAGCTTCGTTCACCGTCCGGTGCGGGTGATGCTGGGCCGCTACCACGTCCGCAAGCGGCGCACGGAGATGTGGATGCACATCCTGGCCCTGCCGCTGAACCTGGCGTTTCTGCTGGCCATCGGCATCGACCATCTGATTACACCGATGAGCGGCGCCCAGAAGATGCTGCTGTTCAATGTACTGGCGACGGCCAGCTGGCTGGTATTCCTGGTGACGCTACTGATCAAGCTGCTGGCACGCGCCCTGGCCGATCGCCGCGGGTCATCCGGCGCCGAGCCCGCTCTTTCGACCAATAGCTCGACCGATACTTCAGACAACAGTAACTCAGCCTCCGGCCTTCACCGTCGTGACGCCGACGAGGCCTGATAAAGGCCTCAGATCATGACGGGGCCGATGTCTGGTCACCGACTGGCCCCAGCCTGACCAGCCCCGCCGCCGCCGACAACGGCGCTTGCACGCAGCTTCCCCGCCGCGTCACCACCTCTTTCGCCCTCGCTGACAGCCACGCCATACCGCCCCTTGCAGAGGCGGCATGGCCCCGGACTGCCGGCATGGGCAGGCGCTAACGCACTTCCGGCATGGACCGGCGCCAGCGCGGGATCAGAAGCGGTCCACCCTGAACGGCGCCATGTCGATGTCCGGCTGCTCGCCATCGATGACCTGCGCCAGCAGCTTGCCGGTCACCGGGCCCAGGGTGAAGCCCTGATGACCGTGGCCACAGGCCAGCCACAAGCCTGACTGCCCGGGTACGCCACCGATCACCGGCTTCATGTCCGGGGTACAGGGTCTGGCGCCTTTCCACGGCGTGGGCTCGAGACGCTGCCCCAGCGGAAACAGCTTGCGTGCCTGCTGCTCCGCTGCCTCCAGCTGTTCCAGGTGGGCCGGCGCATCAAGACGCTCGAGCTCGGCCCCCGTGGTCAGGCGAATCCCGCTGCTCATGGGCGCCAGCAGATAGCCTACCTCGGCGTCCATCACCCAGTGGGTCAGCCTGGCGTCATTCGACTGACCATAGTGCATATGGTAGCCACGCTTGACGAACAGCGGAATCGACAGACCCAGGGCCTTCATCCAGTCCTGTGACCAGGGACCCAACGCCATCACCAGCCCATCTGCCTCCAGGGTGTCGCCCGAAGTGTCGATGCGCCAGGTATCGCCCTGCCGGCGCACATCGGTGACGTCCGCCTGGATGATCTCACCGCCATCATCGGAAAATGACTTGGCGTAGGCGGCCACCAGATCACCCGGACTTGCCACCGTCCAGGGATCGAGCCAGTGGATCGCCCCGGCAAGCCCGGACTCCAGACTCGGCTCAAGGCGCGACAGCGCCTCGCTGTCGAGGTAGTCGAAGCGGATGCCGAAGCGCTTGGCATCCAACTCGGCCTGGGCCGCTCGCTCGCCCAGCGCCTTGCTGCTGCGATAGACCTCGAGCCAGCCCTGGCGACGTACCAGCGCGTCGGCACCGGAAGCCTCGATCATCGCCGAGTGGGCCTCCAGGCAGCCGCCTATCAGCGAGGCGTACTCCGGCACGATCTGTTCGTAGCGGGCGGGCGCCGAGTTCTTCCAGTACTTGAGCAGCGTCCCGGCGCTTGCGAACATCGCGCCCGGACGATAGCGAATGTCGATCTGACGATTGGGTACCACCCGCAACAAGGTCGCCAGATCGCGCGGGAAGGCATAGGGACGCACCGCCTCGCGCTGGATGATGCCGGCGTTGCCGTAGGAGGTCTCGCGACCGGGCTCACGGCGGTCGACAAGTGTGACCTGGTGGCCACGGCGCCTCAGATGCCACGCCACCGACACACCGACCATGCCGGCTCCCACTACCACCATCTTGCGCGACATCATTTCCTCCTTGTCCTGTAACGCCTGCTAACGTCTGATGACGTGTGATTACCTGGACATGCCGCCCGTCGCCAGTAAAACCATGGCAGCCACGGCGTCATATGCAGAAAAACTTATTGTAGCGTCAAGACTTTCGCTACACACCCTCGGCGCGATTCTGTTCGACGATGCGGGTGCGCACGAAGTCCGAGTGGCTGACGTGCAACAGCTCCGCCAGGGCGCGGATACGGTGTTCCTCCAGGGCATCCTTCTCGCCGTCGGCAAACGCCAGCGCCCACATCTGCTGTACCAGCGCGACCCGATCCTGGTAGCCGGTGCGGTCACGCAACTCACGCACGAAGCGGTGATGATCCACCGCACCCTCGGCCTCTTCCCGAGCCAGTGTCATCAGCTCGTCCAGTGCTTCGTCCTCGAGTTCAAACTGTTCCTTGAGCTGGCTGCGCATCAGATGGATCTCGCTGTCATCCAGGCGGTAGTCCGCACGAATCACCTCGCACAGCAACACCGCCGTGGCCAGTGACAGGTCCACCCTGGACGACGCATCCTCTTGCTGCGCCACATCATTGATCCAACGCTTCAGGGACGCCATCATCGTCATCGTGTTTTCCTCGTTGTTGCGCCTTCCAGGAGGCACATGAACCGCCCGTGACGGCGCCCCCTGCTTCGCCCTCGACATTCATGGGCTCATTCGGAATACCACCATGCCTCATCCGCTGCTGATCGTCTCCCTCGCCGCTCTGATCGGTGCCGTCATCGCCGGCGTCGGCGCGTACAAGGTCCGCGACGTCAACCGCTGGCCGACCACCGAGGCCACCGTGACCCACGCCGAGGTCCGGCTGGCGGAAGCCCAGCGCCATCAGCGCGAGCGAGACGATCAGCAAAGGCGTCACCTGGCATTGCTGCGCTTCGACGCCACCATCGACGGTCGGCGTATTCAATCCGACAACACGGGATTCGATGGCGTTCCCTCCTTCACCCGACAGGAAGATGCCGATGCCTACATCGCCGACTACCCCGTAGGCAGCGTCGTGCGCGTGCGCTACTCACCGCGCAAGCCTGAGCTGATGCATCTGGGCAACGCCTCTCTGCCCTGGGGCCGCATCGGCCTGGCGGGTTTCCTGCTGGCGGCAAGCCTCGGCGCCTTTGCCCTGTTCTCGTTCAAGACCTGAATCACGCCGCACGCCCACTCGCTGTCGCCAGCCTCCCGTACAACCTGGCGTTGAAACATGGATGTGTAATGCAGACTACAATCGTCCCGACAGCCTGATATCGCCCCCTCCTGGATTGATGGAAAGCCACGATGACGTCCGCAGATTCATGCTCTACACCGAAGGGCGAGGCCCGCCGCCAGCGGCTGCTGGCCGCCGCCCGCGAGGTATTCCTGGACAAGGGCTACGCCGGCGCCAGCGTCAATGACATCGTCGCCCGCGCGGGCGGCTCGCTAAGCACCCTCTACAAGCTGTTCGGCAACAAGGAGGGGCTGTTCACCGCGGCCCTGGAAGCCCAGGCCTCCAGTGTCTGGTGTCGACTGGGACAGGCCGGCGAGCGACCGCCGCAAGAGGTGCTGGAGGAGCTTGCCCGAGACCTGATCGACCTGGCGCTGCCAAACGCCAACATTCGCCTGATTCGTGGCATCGCCGCCGAGGCCGAGCGTGCCCCGGAGCTGGGAGCACTGTTTCTCGATCACGGCCCGGATCGTACCCGCCGTGAACTGGCCGACTACCTGCGCGACCAGCATGCCCGCGGCAAGCTGGTGGTAAAGGACCCGCGCACCTCGGCCGGCTTGTTTACCGGCATGGTGCTCGGGGAATGGATGCTCGATTCGCTGGTCGGGCGCCCACCCTCGCTGACACTGGAGGCGAGAGACCACCGCGCACGCTACGCGACCGAGCTTTTTCTGGCGGGGCATGCACCGACTTGAAGATAGGGCTGACTCCTTGCCCCACCCCGCTTCGGGCACCTCTTCTAGCGGGCTCCCTACAAGAAAACTTGCCTAGATGTCAGGCCCGTAGTCACCCTCTTTAAAGATGCGCCACTCCTCGGCGCGACGCCGCTCCAGTCCTGGCATCACCTCGCCGCCAGCGTACTTCCAGGCAAGCCACGCCTGTTCAAGCGTCGCGTAGGGGGTCACGGTACGGGAATCACACAGCATGGCCACCAGTGAAGAGTTCGAAAATGCCGCCAGTCCGATATTGAAGGCCAGCAACACCAGGGCATCGAACTGGTGCTGACGAAGACCTCGCGCGCCCACCCAGGGACGACAGGCCTCGAGGCGATCGAGCACCCCAAGCTCCACGTGCCGCAGGTCCTGGCGCAACAGTGACTCCGCCCAGTTCCTGTCGATGCCGTTGGCAAACCGCGGCCACTGCTGTCGAATGATCAGATGGCCCACACCGATCGTCGCCCCCTTCTGCCAGTGGTGGATGGGCGCTCCACTCAGGTCGAGATAGGGCATCAGCCGGCAGCCCTCGGCGTTGATCAACCATCGCCGCCCTCTCGGGCTCAGGCGACCGGGCGGAGGCCTGACCTCCGCGTCGATCGCATCGTAGAGCGAAACCGGTCTCGGCCCTGTACGCCTTGTTCCGCTGGCTGCGGGACTCTCCTCGGGGTCATCCTTCCCGCCCACTTGTGTTGCCATGCCACCCTCCGTGCCAATTGACGCGGGCTCTGCATGAAAGGTCGACATTCCTGAGCCCGCTCGTGCAGCACCCGCCGCTCCACTCCATGGAACAACGCTTTTAGAGTGGCAGCCTGCTGACGGCAAAACCCCGACTCAGGACAACAGAAACCGAGTCGTTCGGCGGTCACAGACGAAAGTGCTCGACCCAGTCAACCTTCATGGGTCGAGCTTGAGGCGAGGAATTTGGCGGGCTGGACTTGCGGGCGGGTCTTGCAGACAGGCCTGCGCGTCAGGCTTTCGCGCTGAGCGTGCAGGCTTTGCTTGTGGACCGAGCGTGCAGGCCGGGCTTGCACGGCGAACGTGAGGGCCCGGCCAGGGCTGGCCGGGCCAGCGCTGGCCGGACTATGGGTATCACTGCGGACAAGTATCGGAAGCGACCTGGCCCTCGGCCCAGCGCCCCCAGCGATACAGAAACAGCGCGTAGGCCTTGAGGGTGTGCTGAATAGAGGCAATCTCGACCCGCTCATCGATGCCATGGATGCGTTCGGCCACGGGCCCGTAGCAGGTCCCGGCGATGCCGTGTCGATTGAGCGCTCGCAGATCCGTGGTGCAGGTCAACGCCACCGAGGGCAGCTCCTGACCGGTCAGGGCACGATGACAATCTGCCAGCAGGGCGACCCCGGGGCTGTCGGTGTCGACGTGGTGGCCCTCGGAGCGAAAACCGTGAAACTCGACGTCCAGCCCGGAGATGCCCGGGCCCAGCGAGGCGCTAGCCGCCTCGACGCAGCGCCGCACCTTTTCCATGATGTCTTCCACCCGGACTTCAGGCGCGAAGCCGATACGTCCCTCCAGGGTCGCCCGGCACGGCACGCTGGACGCCCAGTTGCCCCCTTCGATCTTGCCGATGTTCAGGTTGAACGGGTGCTCGATCTCGTCATAGGGCGGCTCGCGCCCGGCGTTCAGTTCCGCCTCCAGTGCCTTGAGCGGCGCCACCACCGACTGGATCGCCTCGATGGCGTTGGCCCCGGCGGCGGTATCCAGCACGTGGGCCGGCACCCCGTCCAGCGACACCTTGAACCACAGGGTGCCGATCTGGGCCGTGGTCAGGGTCGCCCCGAAAGGCTCTGGAATCAGCGCAAAGTCGCCGCGGCCGTCTCGTGCCAGGCAGGCCAGCGCACCATGGCCGGTGCATTCTTCCTCGATCACCGTCTGCAGCGTCAGCGGAAAATCGATCTCGAGCCCTGCCCGCTTCATCGCCGCCACCGCCGTCACCATGGCGGCGATGCCGGCCTTCATGTCGCCGGCGCCGCGCCCGTAAAGCCAGCCGTCCTCCTGCCAGGCTTCCCAGGGCGGACGAGACCACATCGACAGCGGCTCCGCCGGCACCACGTCCAGGTGGCCGTTGAAGATCAGGTGCGGCCTGGACGAGGTGCCGTTGATCACCGAGATCAGGTTGTGTCGGTCGACGCCCCTGGCCACCGGTGTCTGCTCGGCATCTGCGCCTTTCTCGGGCAGTGGTACGCGCTCGACAGGCAGCCCCATGTCCAGCAGATGGCTTTCCATCACCTCAAGTACCCCGGCCTCCGCCCCCAGCACGCTGTACTCGCGCACCAGAGCGCTGGTCAGGGCAAGGGTCTCCGGCATCAGTTCGTCGCAGGCATCGAGCAGCCGCCGTTCGTTGGCGTCCAGGGCATCGGTGGATAGTTGTGGTGTCGTCATTGACGGCAAATTCCGCATGTTAAATGTGTTTTACGCTTACTAGTTATGCACCTTCGAGCACCTGCAGCACAAGCCCACCGCACCCGATACAGGCTCTAGCCGCGGCCCTGGGCCCACCGTTCGACCAGGACTTCCCTCACTATATTTGAGCCACGACGTCACTCCCGACGCCGCCCACTCGTTCAGCCACGCGCCACCCCGGCGTGATCGGCCAACCGCTCGATCACCGAGTCCCTGGCCACGCCAATATGGTAGTCCACCTCGTCCCGGCAGCGCTGAGGATCACCGCTCTTCAGTGCCTCCAGCAGCCGCCAGTGGGAGGCGGCGATGCTTTCGGGGGTCTCGTGGGTACGGGTGATCAGGGTGATGCACAGCCGCAGCTCGAAGCTCAGGTCGTCGAAGGCACGTGCCAGCCGGGCGTTGTCGGCCAGCTCGAACACCAGGCGATGAAAGGCCAGGTCCTCCTCGATCTTGAGCCCCTCGTCATCACCGGCGGCGACCTCGCACAGACGACTGATCTGCCGATGCAGACGCTGCTCGGTATCCGCGTCGAAGCGCGCCATCACTCGCTCGAAGGCGTGGCGTTCCAGACCGATGCGCAGATCGAAGACGTCGCTCAGCTCGGCCACATCCAGGGTACGCACGAAGAACCCGCGCCGCGGTCGCGATACCAGCAGGCCACGGCTCTCCATCAGCCTGGCGGCCTCGCGTACCGGGGCCCGGCTGATGCCGAGCTCCGCCGCCAGCCCCGCCTCCGACAACCGCTCGCCCGGTGCGAAGCGCGAGGCCAGGATCGCCTCGGTCAAGTAGTCGACCACCTGGTCCACCAGGTTGCGCTGTACCACGAAGGGCGCGGCTGAGGGGTCCCGAGGATTGGCCATGCTCGACTCCCGTAGTTGGCCTGAAGGGTCATACCCCAGTATGACCGCATCCTGCGTCGAACAACAGTCGATTGCCGACTGTCGACAGTTTGTGCCGAGGCTGCTAGGTTCTAAAGGGCTTACGGAAATCCCCAACAACAACAGTCCCGGAGCTGGCCTCAGCGACGTGAAAGCCCGGCAACAGCGCACTGGCAGCGTTTTCTGCCCCTGGCTTCACGCACCTCTGGCAACACCTCCGGGCCACCAAGGTGCCCTGATATGACCTCGAACTCCCGCCACCCCCGCTTCGCCTTTCTGCCATCTTGCTCGCCGCTGCCCCCCTCGACCCGGGCAAGCTCGACTCAGGCACGCGTCTCTCGCTTCAACGCCTCCCTGCTGACGCTGGGGCTCGCCGCCCTGCTGCCGCTGGCGGCCACCCAGGCAATGGCCCAGGACGACGGCCAGGACGCCCAGCAAGAGGCCACCCAGGAACCCCAGCGTGGCGGTGTCATCGACACCATCATCCAGCCGGAGCCGCCGGGCCTGGTGCTGGGCATGATCCAGAACGCCCCCACCCGCACGGTGGCCGGCAACATCTACGAGGGCCTGCTGCGCTACTCCACCGACATGGAGCCGATGCCGCAACTGGCCAAGAGCTGGGAGATCAGCGAAGACGGCCTGACCTACACCTTCCACCTTCAGGAAAACGCCAAGTGGCATGACGGCGAGGCCTTCACCGCCGAAGACGTGGTGTTCTCCGCCGACGTCTTCCACCGCGACTTGAATCCAAGCGCCCGTGCGGTGCTCGAGCACGTCGAGAGCATCGAGGCGACCGACGACCACACCGTGGTGTTCACCCTGAAGAAACCCTTCGGCCCCTTCCTGATCTCGTTCGAGGCTGGCACCTTCACCATGGTGCCCGAGCACATCTACGCCGGCACCGACTTCCGCAACAACGAGGCCAACAACCATCCCATCGGCACCGGCCCGTTCCAGTTCGACAGCTGGGATCGCGGCACCGTCATCAAGCTGACCCGCTTCGATGACTACTACGAGGAAGGCCTGCCCTACCTCGATGGCATCAACTGGCACGTCATCCCGGACGGCGCCTCCCGCGCGGTGGCCTACGAGAACGG
Source organism: Halomonas sp. H10-59 (assembly GCF_040070555.1). Taxonomy (NCBI): domain Bacteria; kingdom Pseudomonadati; phylum Pseudomonadota; class Gammaproteobacteria; order Oceanospirillales; family Halomonadaceae; genus Halomonas; species Halomonas sp. H10-59. The sequence goes on along the minus strand of NZ_CP098828.1, from coordinate 1,958,696 downwards.
CACCGTCGACGTGCTGCCCTACGGCACCGTGGAGAACTTCGACGTTCCCCGGCTGACCGCCATGGACAACACCTGCGTGACCGAGAAGGGCCACGAGTACTTCAGTCCCTTCGCCATGCTGTGGATGAACAATCGCGAAGGACCGACCGCCGACAAGCGCTTCCGCCAGGCGGTGATGTACGCCATGGACCGCGAGTTCGCCCGGGACGTGCTGTGGAACGGCATGGGGCAGGTACCGGCAGGGCCGTTTGGCTCCAATGCCAAGTTCAACGACCCGGACCTCGAGGGCTACAGCTACGACCCGGACAAGGCCGAGGAACTGCTCGACGAGATGGGTTACGACGGCGAGGAGGTCACCCTGCTGCCGCTGCCCTACGGCGAGACCTGGAATCGCTGGGCCGAGGCAGTACAGCAGAACCTCAAAGAGGTGGGCATCAACGTGCGCACCGAGGCCACCGACGTGGGCGGCTGGAACCAGCGCCTGGGTGAGCGCGACTACGACCTGGCGTTCACCTACCTGTACCAGTACGGCGACCCGGCGCTCGGCATCTCGCGCACCTACCTGTCCACCAACACCGAGAAGGGCTCCCCCTGGAACAATGTCGAGGGCTACCAGAACCCCGAGGTGGATGAGCTGTTCAACGCCGCCGCCACGGCCTATCCGGACAGCGAGCGTGAGCGTCTCTACCACGAGGTGCAGCAGATCCTGCTCGAGGACGCACCGCTCGGCTGGCTGCTGGAGCTCGGCTTCCCGACCATCTACCGCTGCAACGTCAACAACCTGGTGACCTCGGCGGTGGGCGTCAACGACGGCTTCAAGGACGCCTGGATCGCCGACTGAGCCAAAAAGGCGATACGGCGCGGCCCACCACGGGCCGCGCCAGCGCTGATTTCGCTGCTGCCATCACCACAGGCTTACTGCCCGGGACCTCACCATGCTCTACGCCCGCCTGATCATTTCACGACTGTTGAAGGCAGCCATCGTGCTGCTGCTGATCGTCGTGTTCAATTTCGTGCTGATCCAGCTCGCCCCCGGCGACCCGGCGGCCATCCTGGCCGGGGAAGCCGGCGCCGCCGATGAAGCCTTCATCGCCCAGCTGCGCGAGCAGTTCGGGCTGGACCAGCCCATGTATGTCCAGCTGTGGCACTACGTGTCCGGCATCCTGACCCTGGACTTCGGCTACTCCTACCGCCAGCAGATGCCGGTGCTGGACCTGATCCTCGACCGCCTGCCCGCCACCCTGCTGCTGACCGGCACCGCCTTCGTGCTGTCGCTGGTGCTCGGCATCCTCGCCGGCTCCATGGCCGCGATGCGCGTCAAGAAGGCCTCGGGCTCGCTGATCATGGCGCTGGCCCTGCTGTTCTACGCCACACCGCTGTTCTGGGTGGCGCTGATGGCGGTGGTGCTGTTCTCGGTGTACCTGGACTGGCTGCCCGCCTACGGCATGTTTACCGTCGGCGCCAACCTGGAAGGCCTGGCCTACGCCCTGGACGTGGCCAAGCACCTGGTACTGCCGGCCACTACCCTGGGCCTGTTCTTCATGGCCATCTATACGCGCATGACCCGCGCCTCGATGCTCGACGCCGCCCAGCAGGACTTCGTCAAGACTGCCAAGGCCAAGGGCCTGGCGCCAAGGGTCATCCAGCGCCGCCATATCCTGCGCAACGCCCTGTTGCCGATCATCACCCTGGCGGGGCTGCAGGCCGGCCAGATGGTCGGCGGCGCCATCCTCACCGAGACGGTGTTCGCCTGGCCCGGCATCGGCCGACTGATGTACGAGGCGCTGATGCAGCGTGACTACAACCTGCTGCTCGGCATCTTCTTCTTCTCCGCCGCCCTGGTGATCCTGTTCAATATCGCCACCGACCTGGTCTATCGACTGGCCGATCCACGCATCAAGGGGGCCGCCGCATGAGTTTCTTCGCCCGTTTCGCCCAGAACCGAGGCGCCCTGGTGGGACTGATCATCCTGTGGGCGATCATCCTGATGGCCGTGCTGGCCCCGGTGCTGTTCCCCGAATCCCCCTGGCGCATGGTGCAGCGCCCCTTCCTGCCACCGCTGGCCCAGGACGGCTTCTGGCTCGGCACCGACACCATGGGCCGCAACGTCGCCGCCGGACTGATGCACGGTGCCTGGGTATCGCTGCTGATCGGCCTGGTATCCACCGCCGTGGCGCTGGCCATCGGCGTGCCGCTGGGCGCCATCGCCGGCTACTACGGCGGCCTGGTGGACGATGCCCTGATGCGTTTCACCGAGTTCTTCCAGACCATCCCCAACTTCGCCCTGGCCATCGTGCTGGTGGCGATCATGCAGCCCAGCGTGACCTCCATCGTGCTGGCCATCGCCATCGTCAGCTGGCCGCCGGTGGCCCGCCTGGTGCGCGCCGAGTTCATGTCGCTGCGCCATCGCGAATACGTCGAAGCGGCGCGCCTGGTCGGCCAGACCAACACCCAGATCATCCTGCGCCAGATCCTGCCCAACACCCTGTCGCCGATCATCGTGCTGGCCTCGCTGATGGTGGCTACCGCCATCCTGCTGGAGTCCGCGCTGTCGTTTCTCGGCCTCGGTGATCCCAACGTGATGTCCTGGGGCTACATGATCGGCGCTGCACGCACCGTGATCCGCCAGGCCTGGTGGCTGTCGTTCTTCCCCGGCCTTGCGATCCTGTTGACCGTGCTGGCGCTGAACCTGGTCGGCGAAGGGCTCGATGACGCCCTCAACCCCAAACTCGCACGGGAGCGCTGAGCCATGAACACCTTTGACAACAGCACCACCGGCACCAGCGCTTCCACTGCATCGCGCAGCGAACCGGTGAAGGTGCCGAAGGGCGCCACCGCCGGCGATCTCTGTGGCGATCACAGCGGCGATCCCGCCCCGGAACCGATCCTGCGCATCGAGGGCCTGAGCGTCGCGCTGCCCGCCGGCGCCGATCGCGAATACGCCGTGGAAAAGCTGTCCTACGAAGTCAGCCCCGGCGAGATCCTTTGCGTGGTGGGCGAATCCGGCTCCGGCAAGTCCATGGCCGCCAACACCGTCATGGGCCTTCTGCCCAAGGGCGTGCGCCCGGTGGCCGGGCGGGTGATGTTCGAGGGCGAGGACGTGCTGACCCTCGACGAGAAGCGCCACCGGGCGCTGCGCGGCAAGAAGATCGGCATGATCTTCCAGGAGCCGATGACCGCCCTCAACCCGCTGATGCGCATCGGCGACCAGATCGCCGAGGTGTTCGAGGCCCACGGCGAGCTCAAGGGCGCCGAGCGTCAGGCCCGGGCACTGGAGCTGCTCAAGGAAGTCCGCCTGCCCCAGCCCGAACGGGCCATCCGCGCCTACCCCTTCGAGCTCTCCGGCGGCCAGCGCCAGCGGGTGATGATCGCCATGGCGCTGGCACTGGAACCGAAGCTGCTGATCGCCGATGAGCCCACCACCGCGCTGGATGTCACCACCCAGGCGCAGATCCTCGAGCTGATCGCCGACCTGCAACGTCGCCACCATATGGCGGTGATGTTCATCACCCACGACTTCGGCGTGGTCGCCGAGATCGCCAACCGAGTGTGCGTGATGCGCCACGGCCGGATCGTCGAGATCGGTCGCCGTGACGAGGTGCTCGACAACCCCCGTCACGACTATACCCGGGCGCTGATCGAGGCCATTCCCAGCGATGCCGCGCCGCCCGAGCGCGAGCCGATGGCGCCGACGCCGATCCTCGAGGTACGCAACCTCAATCGGGTATTCCGTTCCCGCGGCGGGCTGTTCAAGCCCTCCCGTGAGGTACGCGCACTGGACGAGGTCAGCTTCACCCTGTCACGCGGCGAGACCATCGGTATCGTCGGCGAGTCGGGCTCCGGCAAGTCGACCCTGGGGCGCTGCGTCGTACGTCTGGAGCGCCCCGACAGCGGCGAGATCCTGCTCGGCGGCGAAGACCTGTCCGCGCTCAAGGGTGACGCCCTGCGGCGCCAGCGCCACCGGGTGCAGATGGTATTCCAGGACCCCTACGCCTCGCTCAACCCGCGCACCCGGGTGGGCATGGCCATCGCCCAGGGCCCCATCGCCAACGGCGTGCCCCGCGACCAGGCATTGGCCAAGGCCGACGAGCTGCTCGAACTGGTGGGGCTTGGCGGCAGCGCCGACCGCTTCCCTCATGAGTTCTCCGGCGGTCAGCGCCAGCGCATCGGCATCGCCCGCGCCCTGGCTCTGGACCCGGAGTTGATCGTTGCCGATGAAGCGGTGTCGGCGCTGGACGTATCGATCCAGGCCCAGGTGCTGGAGCTGCTCGAGGATCTGAAGCAACGCTTCTCGCTGTCGCTTCTGTTCATCACCCACGACCTGCGCGTCGCCGCCCAGATCTGCGATCGCATCATCGTCATGCAGAAGGGCCGCATCGTCGAACAGGGCAGCGCCCAGGAAGTCTTCACCCGACCTCAGGCCGACTACACCCGCGAACTGCTCGCCGCCATTCCCGGCCGCGACAAGACCACCGATGACAAGACCAGCAAAGAGGAGACCACCCTCTGATGGCCGTCACCTCCCAGCAACTACCGCCTTCGCTTGCCACGCTGATCGAGACACTGCGCGAGCGCCTGGGCGCCGCCCAGGTGCTGACCGGCAACGACGTGGCAAGCCGCCAGGTGGACTGGCTGAGCGGGGCGCCCTGTCGCGCCGCGGCCATCGTGCGCCCCGGCACCCCCGAGCAGGTAGCGGAGGTGCTCGCCCTGTGCCACCAGGCCCGCCAGCCGATCGTCACCCACGGCGGCCTGACCGGGCTGGTCCACGGCGCCGAGGCGGCCCCGGACGAGCTCGCGCTGTCACTCGAGCGTCTTGCCGCCATCGAGGAGATAGACCCGGTGGCCGGCACCATCACCGTGCAGGCCGGCGCTCCGCTGCAGAAGGTCCAGGAGGCCGCCCGCGAGGTCGGCATGCAGTTCGCGCTCGACCTGGGCGCCCGCGGCAGCTGCAGCATCGGTGGCAATATCTCCACCAACGCCGGCGGCAACCGGGTGATCCGCTACGGCATGATGCGCCAGCAGGTGCTGGGGCTCGAGGCGGTGCTGGCCGATGGCCAGGTGATCAGCGCCATGAGCCCGATGCTCAAGAACAACGCCGGCTACGACCTCAAGCAGCTGTTCATCGGCAGCGAAGGCACCCTGGGCGTGGTCACCCGGGCGGTGCTCAAGCTGCAGCCGGCACTTGGCGATACCCGCACCGCGCTGGTCGCCTGCCCCGACTTCACCTCGATGACGTCGTTGCTTACGCACCTGCGTGACAGCCTTGGCGGAAGCCTCGCCGCCTTCGAGGCCATGTGGCAGAACCACTTCGCCCTGATCACCGAACAGGAGCGTCATCAGCCGCCGCTTGACACCGACGCGCCCTACTACGCCCTGGTCGAGTCGCTGGCCAACGACGAGGACCACCACCGCCAGCAGTTCGAGGCAGCACTCGAAGCGTCCGTCGAACAGGGCTGGGTGGTCGACGCCGTGATCGCCCAGTCGGAAAGCCAGCGCGACAAGCTATGGGCGATTCGCGATGATATCGAAGGACTGGTGGAGGCACTCTCGCCAATCATGGCCTTCGACGTCAGCCTGCCGATCGGCGAAATGCAGGACTATGTCGCCGAGGTTCAGGCACGCCTCGAGGCCCGCTGGCCACAGGTGCGCCTGGCGGTGTTCGGCCATCTGGGCGACGGCAACCTGCACCTGTCGGTGGGTGTGGGCAGCGATGATCCGGACACCCGCCACGGGGTCGAGGCCTGCCTCTACGAGCCGCTGGCCCGGGTCAAGGGATCGATCTCCGCCGAGCACGGCATCGGCCTGGAAAAGCGCGACTGGCTGTCGATCTCGCGAAGCCCCGAGGAACTCGCGCTGATGGCGACGCTAAAGCGCACCCTCGACCCCCATGGCCTGCTCAACCGCCACAAGGTGGTGCCCTGGACCGCGCCGCTGACCTGATCTGACCTGACCTGACCTATTGACATAAGCCGCTGTCGTAGCGCGCTCGGACCATGCTCTGACAGGCCTCCGCCTCCTTCAAGCCAACCCCACAGGACATCCGATGGCATCCGATACCCCCACCTTCGCCGACCACCTCTACTCCCCGGGACCGGACAACCCCTTCCCTGGTATCTGGGTGCTGAAGCGCCGTATCGGCAAGGAGATCCCCCACCGTCTGGGCTCCAACGAAGGCCTGGACATGCCCCATCGCGCCCTGCGCGAGCACTTCGGTGACGCCATGGTCGAGCACGTCTACTGCTACGGTGACTCCGAGGCCTTGGGCGTGCGCGAACGTCTCGTCCGGCTGCACGGCTTCGACCTGGACACCCTGCTGGTGGACGCCGGCTGCGACAGCCTGCTGGCGCTGGTGCTGCGGGCCACCGCCCCCGCCGGTACCAGCGTGGTCAGCTCCGCCGGCACCTACCCCACCTTCGGCTACTTCGCCAAGGGCCAGGGCTGCCGCCTGATCGAGGTCGACTACGAGGAGACCGCCGACCACCTGGCGCCGGACATCGACGCCCTGATCGACGCCGCCCACCGCCACCACGCTCGGCTCGTCTACCTGGCCAACCCGGACAACCCCACCGGCTTCGTCCACGACGAGGCTACGGTCGCGCGGTTGCGTGACGCCTTGCCTGATGACTGCTGGCTGCTGCTGGACGAGGCCTACCACGACTTCCGCGACGACGCCGCCAAGCCCAGTTTTACCCGCGCCCTGCCGGGGGTAATTCGCTGTCGCACCCTGTCCAAGGCCCACGGTCTGGCCGGGCTGCGCGTCGGCTACGCCATCGCCGAACCCGACACCCTGGCAATGCTGATGAAGGTGCGCATCCACTACGCGGTGTCGACCCTGAGCCTGGCCGCCGCCGAGGTGGTGCTGGACCACCAGGACGAGACCGATGCCCATATCCAGGCGGTGCTGGAGCGCCGGGCGCGCCTCGCCGAGCACTTCAAGGCGCTGGGCGCCGACGTGCTGGAGAGCGGTACCAACTTTATCGGCATTCGCCTGGCCGACGCGGAACTGGCCAAGCGGGTCAACGCCGACCTGCTGGACGAAGGCAAGCTGATCGCACGCCCGGCCCACCCTGCCCTCGGCCATGTGCTGCGCATCACCGCCGTGGCCGACGCCCTCGAGCCCGGGCGACTTGCCCGCCTGGAGCAGGCGGTGCGTGAGGGGGTCTGAGGCCAAGGCTGAGGCGATGGAAAGTCAGTTTCCAGGCAAGGTTTCGATGGCAGGCGAGACCTCGATGCCAGACAGGATATTAACGGCAGGCGAGCTCTCAATAGCAGAGAATGTCTCAATAAAAAGTACCGCCAGGCGACCGAGGTCGCCTGGCGGTAATGCTGGATTGATGTAAGCGCCGTAGGCCCTATCGCATGCCAGCATAACAAGCGGCTGGCCCGGGCCCTCGACCCGGACCTCGCCACGGACCCTCAAGGTCGGTAAGACGCCACCGACGCTATCTTGCCAGGTGCACGCCGGCCTTCAGCTGGCGCTCTCCAGTATCGCTTCGTTCAACACCGCCTGGGGGAAGTGGCGGCGCAACATGCGATTCTGGAACTCGTCCACGAAGCAGGCGTTGATGATGATGATAAAGCGCTCGAAAGGGGCGCTTGGCTCGCACTGGGTGATCGCATCGACGCTATGGAACAGGCGATCGTCACGCAGGTGCAGCACCTCCCCCGGCGCCAGCGTCACCCGGCCGACTTCCTGCTGGCCGGCCTTGTCCCGATACAGGGTGTTCACCGCTCCGCTCACGTTGTCGCGATTGAGCACAACGATGCTCAGGTACTTGCAGCCGTCGGCGTGGATGCCCTGCCCCTGCAACGGATCCACGGTGCCGTCACCACGTACACCGGTAATCTGCATCAGAATGGGCGCGCGGCGCTCGAGCCCCCAAAGCTCCGCCCAGGCCTTGACGAACGCCTTGACGTCCTCGCGCTCGGTAAACTCGGGCAACAGCGGCTCGTAGTAGCGCAGCCGATCCGCCATGCTGGCAGCGTCATTGAAGCGCCCGCCCTGGGCCATGGGACACTCGCCCAGGGTTTCAACCTCTCCCTCGTCGTTCAGGTGCAGCCAGGACATGCGCTTCCAGCGGCGATTGACGTAGGGGTCCCGCGGCAGGTCACCAATGAATGACTGCCAGGCGGACAGATCAATATGCGCCAGGCGCGTCTTGCTCCAGGACTGAGAAGCGACCTCCTCAAGGACAGACAAATCCCAGTACCCGGATTCAGGAATCCGGAGCCCGACGTTGATCGTCTCGATGGCGGCAAGATGCCGACCTTGTGCGACTTTCTGCGCTATTTTCATGTCATTAACCTCGGTTTTGTGCACAAACATGTGCACTTCATGGATGTTGCATATGCAACACCGAGGATCATGTGGAGCGCCCACACAGCGGTCAAATACCGCGAACGAAGAAACTTCGTTGACCAACTTGTTGCCAAAAGAGAGTATCTACGACGTTTATTCCGATAATGGAAAAACTCATTCCGTCGTTTGGTACTCGCTGCTAGCGACAATTTGTACGACACTGCCGATATATGCGGATTCGTTACTTTTGTTCGGGCACTCCCTCTGGCACACCTCGCTGCCCCTGCTCAGGAAATGACGCCATTGCACATCGGTGACAGATTCCACACACCACGCTCGACCGCTGCCGATGCCGGCAGCGGCGGCGAGAACGCCCTCCCGCTGCCGTCCCTGACGCTCAGCGACTGGCGCTTTCGTGAACTGCTGATGAGCCTTTCACGCGTCGCGGTGCAGGGGTACGACAGGGACAGGCGCGTCATCTACTGGAATGGGGCCAGTCAGGCGCTGTATGGCTACAGCGAGCAGGAAGCCCTGGGCAAGCGTCTGGAACAGTTGTTGATACCGGAGGCCATGGTCGACGCGGTGATCGATGCTCACCAGGCGTGGGTCCACCGCGGCGTGGAGATCCCCGCCGAAGAGCTCGAGCTCAAGCACCGTTCCGGCGCCAGCGTACCGGTGTTCTCCCACCACGTGATGCTGGGCCGGGAGACGGACAATCCGCTGATGTTCTGTATCGACATCGACCTGGCTGGTGAGCGCAAGGCGCGTCGCGATCTGGACTACATGACGCGCTTCGACCGCCTGACCGGCCTGCCCAACCGCCACGCCTTCGAAATCGAGCTCAAGCGGACCCTGGCAGAATGTCGGCGCCACAACGACAGCCTGTTGATCCTGTTTGTCGACCTCGACCACTTCAACGAGATCAACGACACCCATGGCTACGACTGCGGCGACAAGGTCATCCGCCAGGCGGCCAATCGCCTGCGGGCCTTCCAGCGCAGCGATGACCTGCTCTGCCGCTTCGGTACCGATGAGTTCGTGCTGGCCCTGCCCCAGGTGGACATGGCCACCGACGCCATACAGGTGGCAGAGCGCCTGCTGGAAAGCCTCTCCCGCCCGATGCGGGTGGACGGCCGCGAACTGAGAATCCACGCCTCGATCGGCATCAGCACCTTTCCCGACAATGGCAGCGAGGTGCAGGAACTGGTGGGCAGCGCCGACGCCGCCAAGACCCGGGCCAAGCTTACCGGCCGCAACACCTACCAGTTCTTCAGCCCCGAAGCCCACGCGGCAATAGTGCGCCAGCACACCATCGCCGAACGCCTGCAGCGCCTGCTCGATCAGGACGGCGGCGGCGAACTTGGCCTGGTCTACCAACCCCAGGTGGCTGCCGCCAGCGGGCATATCGACTCCCTCGAGGCGCTGCTACGCTGGACGACCCGAGACGGTGAAGCCATCTCCCCCGCGGAGTTCATCCCGGTGGCCGAGCGCAGCGAACTGATCAAACGCCTGGAGACCTGGGTGCTGCACAAGGTGTGCGAGCAGCAGCGCCAATGGCGCACTGAGGGCAGCCGCCAAGTGCGCGTGGACGTCAACGTCTCCGGGCGTCACGCGGTGATGCCCGGCATGTTCGAGGCCTTCGCCTCCTGCGTTGCGTCATACGGCCTGGGGCCTCGCGAGATCGGCATCGAGCTCACCGAGAACGTGCTGATCGAGGCCGGCCAGGACGTGCTGGACAGCCTGCGCAGACTCTATGACCAGGGTTACAAGATCGCCATCGACGACTTCGGTACCGGCTTCTCATCCATGAGTTACCTCAAGGTGCTGCCGATCACCGCGCTCAAGATCGACCGCACCTTCGTCGCCGAGTGCACCCAGGACCCCAGGGACAGGGCGATCATGGAAGCCAGCATCTTCCTTGGCCACCGCCTCGGTCTCGAGGTCGTCGCCGAAGGCGTGGAAACCGACGAGCAGCAGGCGCTACTGCAGGAAATGCGCTGCGACCTGCTCCAGGGCTTCTACTACCACCGCCCCATGGATGCCGAACTGGCGGCGAGGTTGTTGCGTGCCGACAGCTCGGCCCTTTCGCCAACAGGTAAAATGAGTCACTAGGCGCGCCCTCGTCAGGATGACCCACTTCTCGCCAACCATTGCGCGCCAGCCCTTTCATAGCCTCTCTTGCACGCAGGCGCTTGCGCGTTACAGCGGCTTCTGTATCCTCTGCAAGGCACCTCGCAATGAATCGTGCCATCGACTTTCTACATAACATTGAACATTCCGCCACCGACTCCTCGGACACGGCGAAGCGCGAGCAAGGACCCCCCTGCAATGGCAAACACCCCCACCCAACCTCCGGAGCACTACTATCCAAGGCCACCGGCGGATGACGAGATATCGCTGGTTGATATCACCCTGATTCTGGTCAGGCGCTGGAAGATGATGGCAGGGGTGTTTGTGGTCATCGTGCTGCTGGCGCTCGCCTTTGCACTGATCAAGGCCGACAGTTACCGCTACGTGTCGGTCTACCACGTGGCCGAACGCCAACCCAGCGAAGAAGCCGGTGTCGGATTGCTGGAAACCCCGGAGAGTGTGGTCGCCAAGATCGATAACTACTACTTCGACATGGTGACAAGCCAGTTGCTGGAGGAAAACTCCCTCGACAGGCTCGGCTTCGAGACCACCGCCAAGGCGCCGGAAAACGTGGCTTTCATGACCCTCTCCTCGGAGGCTGGAGAGGATCGCGCCGAACTGGTCACCGAGTATCACCAAAAGCTTCTGGACACGGTAAAGGCCGACCAGGATGAGCTTGTCGCCAAGCGTCGCGAGACACTGGAGCAGCAGCTCGCCAGCGCCAACGAGAGCCTCGAGGCCGCCAAGCAGTCAACTTCGGAGAGTGCCGCCGAACTGGTGGCTACCTACACCGGGAATGTGGTCGACATCGAGGAGCAGCTTGCCTACCTCGCCGAAGGCAATATTCAGCGAGTGGCAGCCCAGGGTCGCGAGCCTGTCGGTACCAGCAAGGCCCTGATCATGGCTCTCGCCATCGTGCTGGGCGGCATGCTGGCGGTAATGGCCGCCTTCCTGGCCGAATTTGCCGGCACGGTGCGCAAGGCGTCAGTCCGCAAGGACTAAGGACCTTTCGCTCCCGCCAGGCGGACATCAGCGCCAATAGCAAAACGCCCCGAAGGCCAAGGCCTTCGGGGCGTTTTTCTTTCGGGCTATTTTCTTCGAGCGATCAGACCATGCGGCTCACGCGCTGTCTGTTAAAACGCCTTCCAGATAGCCCCTTCTCCTTCAGCGTTCTTTACGTAACGCCCTCAAGCGAATCACCGCGGCCCACGGCAAAGTACATCAGCTCGGCCTGGCGCACGCTTTCCGGGTCGTAGAGGTTGCGGCCATCCACCACCACCGGCATCGACAGCTGGTCCTTGAGCCAGGGGAAGTCCAGCGAGCGGAACTCCTTCCACTCGGTGCAGATCACCAGGGCGTCGGCGCCCTTGACAGCCTGGATGCGATCCCCCGCCAGCATCAGATCATCACGCTCGCCGTAGATGCGACGGGTCTCGCCCATGGCTTCAGGGTCATAGGCCTGGACCCTGGCGCCAGCCTCCCACAGGGCCTCCATCAGGGTACGGCTGGGCGCGTCACGCATATCATCGGTATTGGGCTTGAACGACAGCCCCCAGATCGCAATGGTACGGCCCTTGAGGTCGCCATCGAAGGCGTTGGCCAGCTTGGTAAACAGAGTCTGCTTCTGGCGCTGGTTTACCGCTTCCACCGCCCCCAGCAGTTCGGCCTCGTAGTCCACCTCTCGGGCGGTACGCGCCAGCGCCTGGACGTCCTTGGGAAAGCAAGAGCCGCCGTAGCCACAGCCCGGATAGATAAAGTGGTAGCCGATCCGCGGGTCACTGCCGATGCCGCGACGAACCTGCTCCACGTCAGCGCCGAGGCGCTCGGCCAGATTGGCGATCTCGTTCATGAAGCTGATCTTGGTGGCCAGCATGGCGTTGGCGGCGTACTTGGTCAGCTCCGCAGCCCGCACGTCCATGAACATCAGCTTTTCCTGCAGACGGATATAGGGCGCATAGCACTCCCGCATCAGCTGCTTGACCTTGTCGGAGTCGGTACCGACCACGATGCGCGCACCGTGGGCAAAGTCCTCGATGGCAGCGCCTTCCTTGAGAAACTCAGGATTCGAGCAGACGTCGACGTTCAGGCTGACGCCGCGCTGCTCGAGCTGGGACTCCACCATCGCCTTGACCCGATCGGCGGTGCCCACCGGAACGGTGGACTTGTCGACCACCACCTTGTCGTCCTGCATATGCTCACCGATGGCCTTGGCCACCGCCAGCACGTACTGAAGGTCCGCGCTGCCGTCCTCATCCGGCGGTGTGCCCACGGCGATAAACTGCAGCACACCATGGTTGACCGCTTTGGCGGCATCGGTGGTGAACTTGAGCCGCCCCGCCGACACGTTGGCCTTGACCATGGGCTCAAGCCCCGGCTCGAAGATCGGGATCTCCCCGCCTTCGAGGCGTGCAATCTTGTTCTCATCCACGTCCATGCAGATGACATCGTGACCGACGTCCGCCAGACAAGCACCTGTGACCAGGCCCACATAGCCGGTGCCAAAAATGGTGATCTTCATCCCTTGTCACTCACTGAACATTTTGATCGGCCAAGGATAGCAATCCCGCCCTGCAAATGGCACAGCCGTTTCCTTGCCTGGGGCAAATGGGATAGCAAGAAGGCCCCGCAGGCACAACCTATCGCACTTTGTCCCCACTTGGCTTACACCGCGTAGAAGTGGCGGTACCAGTCGACAAAGCGCTTCACGCCTTCTTCCACCGGCATCTGTGGGCGATACCCGGTTGCCTGATACAGCGCCTCGGTGTCCGCCCAGGTACGCGGCACATCACCCGGCTGCATGTCCTTGTAGTGGCAGATCGCCTCTCGCCCCACCGCTTTTTCGATGGCGCGAACGAAGTCCATGAGCGACACCGGGCTACCACAGCCGATGTTGTAGAGCGCGTAGGGGGCAGAGGCCGTATCGGTGGTGACCTCGGTGCTACCCCGTGGTGTAGGCACCACATCCAGCACGCGCACGACGCCCTCGACGATGTCGTCGATGTAGGTGAAGTCCCGGGACATGTCACCATGGTTGTAGACGTCCATGGGCCGGCCTTCCAGCACAGCTCGGGTAAACTTGAACAGCGCCATGTCAGGACGCCCCCAGGGCCCATAGACGGTAAAGAACCTGAGCCCGGTGGTGGGTAGGTCATACAGGTGGGAGTAGGTATGGGCCATCAGTTCGTTGGCCTTCTTGGTGGCCGCATAGAGGCTGATGGGGTGGTCGACGTCATCGTCGGTGGCAAAGGGTACCTTGTCATTGGCGCCGTAGACCGAGCTGGACGAAGCGTAGACCAGGTGCTCCACCCGACCGTGACGGCAGCCCTCCAGCACATTGAGGTGTCCCACTAGGTTGGCGTCAACGTAGGCGTGGGGATTGTCGATGGAATATCGCACACCAGGCTGTGCGGCAAGATGGATGACTCGATCGAAGCGCTCCTGCTCGAACAACGCTGCGACCTCCGCCCGATCGGCCAGGTCGATCTTCAGGAAGCGCACATCCTCACAGCCCGCCAGGTCATCAAGGCGTGCCTGCTTGAGAGCGACGTCGTAGTAGTCATTCAGATTGTCGATACCGACAATTCGATGGCCGGCCCCGCTGAGCCGCTTTGCCACGGCATGACCAATAAAGCCTGCCATACCGGTAATCAGGAGTTTCATCGCAGAGTCCTTGCCAAGTGCGCGCCCATTGTAACGCGACATCCGGCAAAACGCTGCGCGCCACATCGCGAATGCCCGAGCACAACGCGGCCCTTTGCGTGTTGGCTTTTCGGCTATGGTAGGATTCGCGACGATCCAACGTCGCCAGCCCAGCAGGAGCCGCCGTGAACCATCAGCGAATCGCCTTTGTCATCGAAGACCTCTACGGAGGCGGCGCCCAGAAGTCGCTGTTGTACACGGCGGACCAGTTGCGCCAGCGTGGTCACGCCGTCAAGGTCTTCACCCTGCGCGACAAGGTGGAGCACCGCCTTCCTGATGGCCTCGATATCGAGAACCTGGCGGTGGTCACGCGCCTGACCAAGGCGACCTCCACGGTATTGACCGAAAAGTGGCAGGCCCGCAAGGTTCAGAAGGCCCTTGAGGCCTGGCGGCCAGAGGTGGTGATCTCCTGCTCCTGCGACAAGATCACCCGGCACCTGGACTGGCCCAACCTCTACTTCTGGATCAAGTCCGACGTCAGCGCCAAGTTCAGCGACCCGGCCACCCGGGACAAGGCCTTCGCCAAGGTGCGCCGCTTCTACGGCGGGCGCAAGGTGATCGCGGTGTCCGAGGGCGTCAAGGAAAACCTCGAGCAGGTGGTAGGACTTGAAGCCGAGACGATCATCCCGATCTACAACCCCTACGAGCGGGAGCCCTTTGTCGCGATGGCAGACGAGCCCCTGAGCCTGCCACCAGGGGTCGAAAAAGGCCGCTACCTGTTGTCGGTTGCCGCTATCGAGCCGCGCAAACGCCAGGACCGCCTGCTGCGGGCCTATCGCCAGGCCCGGGACGAACATGGCCTCGATATCCCCCTGGTGCTGCTTGGCAAGGGCAAGCCGGAAAATGAACAACGACTAAGGGACATGATCGGCGAGCTGGGGCTCGATGATCACATCCACTGGCTTGGCTATACCGCCAACCCCTACCCCTACATACTAAACGCCCTTGCCATGGTACTGACCTCGGACGCCGAAGGCCTGCCACGGGTGCTGATCGAGGCGCTGCTGCTGCACACACCAGTGATCAGTGTCGACTGCCCCAGTGGCCCGAAGGAGATCCTGACCCAGGAACTCGAAGACTTTCTGGTGGCACGCGACGACGAGGCAGGGCTTGCCAGCGCCCTGGCGCGCATGGCCGAGGCGCCCGTCACCATCGAACCGCGCCACTATCAGCAGTTTCTCACACAAAACGTGCTGCCGAAGTTCGAAGCCCTGCAGTCAGGTTCAGCCTGAACCATGCAGCTTCTGGATATTCCCTTCAACGACCGGCGCCGGCGCTACCTGATGTTCCACACCCGGGACCTGCCGGAGCGTCTTGCGCTGTCTCAGACCACGACCACCGCCGCCTTCGAGGCGGTGGGCTCCAGCCGCTTTTTTGTCTCCCATGACGGCAGGATTCTGGCCAAGGTGGTGCCGGACAAGTTCTCGAAGACGCTCGAGCCCTTCAAGTGGTTGACGCGCGACTATCTCGAAAAACGCTTGCTGGGCCAGTCGGATGCGCGCAAGGAATATCTCAGCATGCGCATCCTCGAGCGGGCGGGACTGCGCACGCCGCGTTTCCACGGCTGGGGTTTGAGCCTCAATCCGCTTAACAGAAACGCATCACTTCTGTTGATGGAGCGGGTCAGCGGTGCAACAACGGCCGGCGATGTGTTTGATCAACTCCCCCGCCCTCAGCAGAAAAGCTTTCTCGACAAGTTCAGCAAAGAGGTGGCGCAACTGGCCTGGACAGGCTTTGTCCACCGGGACCTTCACTTCAACAACCTGCTGATCGATGAGCAGGGTGACTTCACCTGGGTCGACGCCCACGTCAGGCCCCTGCCACGCCAGACGGCCAAGCGATGGCGCCTGCTGGAAGACTCGCTGACACCCAACAAGCTTCGTGGCCACGACAACCTCAAGGAAGTCTCCGCCCGCCTCCACCACTACCTGGATCAGTTCGACGGGGATCTCAGCCAGGACAGCAGGTAGCGTTTCAGCCAACGCGAACTCGGCGAGAGCTCCCCCTGACGGACGCTGCGTCGCAGCGCCTTGCGGAACTGCGAATACTGGCCGGTACGGTACAGGGCACTGAGGTAGGTGGACACGCCTCGGCTGACCAGGTCCTTGAGCAGGTCAGGCTCCACACGCTCCTGCACCTCGGGGTTGGTGCGCACGGCATCGATAAACCGATACCCCTGTCGGGCGATACGTTCATGGTGATTGCGGGCACGCACGTCACCGAGGTCGTGCATCTTCGAACAGGCCTGGCCGCAGTATCTGGCGTTGACACGACACAGCGCCCGAATAAAGAACTCCACGTCCTGCTTCTGTCGCAGGTCTTCGCGGAACCCGGCCAAGGCTATAAACCGCTCCCTCGAGATCATGAATGCGTTGGTGTGAAGCCAGCCGCGATCTTTCAGATAGTCCTGAAGCGAGATATCTTCGCCCTTCTCGACGGTGCCGGGCAACAGCACCTCGGACTTGCCCGCAACGATGTTGCCACCAAAGGCGATGCCATCAAATTCAGGGTCGTCGACAAACACCGAGACCCGGCTCTCGATGGAGCCCGGCAGAAGCTCGTCGTCGGAATCAAGAAAACAGACCCACCGGCCCCGCGCAGCACGCGCCCCCACATTGCGGGCAGCGCCCTGACCGGCATTCTGCTCAAGCTCGATAACGCGCAGCGCTTCCCGCTCACCGGCCAGGCCCCGCAGCATCTCGCCAGAGCCATCGGTCGAAGCATCGTCGACCACGATACACTCGAGATTCGGGTAATCCTGGCTCAGCACGGAGTCCAGGGCACGTACGACCGCATCGCGCCGGTTGTACGAAGGAATAACGACACTGACACCGTATTGCTCCACAGCCTTGCCACCACCTGAAGAAAAATTCGCGGCGGAGTATAACAAGATGTGCCGCGTCAGGGGGCCAAATGCGGCTGTGCACTATTCGTCATCATGAAGCGCCAGGTAACGCTCGACGACGTTCTCCAGCCGATAGTGTTCGCACTGGGTGTCATCAATCTGCGGCGTGTCCTTCACCAGGCGAGCTATACAGGCCGCAAATGCCTCGATGCTGTCGAGGGGCACGAGCCAAGGCGCCAAGTCGTCTGTCAGTATCTCTGCAGGGCCGGTGGGACAATCGACGCTGATCACAGGGGTCTGGCAGGCCAAAGCTTCCAGCAGAACAAGTGGAAATCCCTCATAGTCGGAACTCAGGAGCAGCGCTCGCGCCCGATCGATATACGGATAGGGATTGTCCCGGGGCCCCAGGGTCAGGACTCGCCCCTCCAACTGGCGCTGTTTTATCATCGACCTGACCTCATCGAGCCCCGTACCTCCCCCCACCATGACCAATGGCAAGGCGGTGCCACTGGCCAGGTAGGCGTCGAGCAGCCGGTCCAGCCGCTTCTGGCGAATATCCATTCGCCCGACATAGACGAGGTAGTCGTCAGGCACGTCATCGACGGCACAACTCGCCAAGCGACGAATATTGTCGATGGCGACCAGATTATGGATGGCCACGCCACTAGACGGCGTCACCCCGAAGTGCAGACACAATCGATCCAGCATCGCCTGAGATACGGTGACCAGCTTGCGGCCCTGGTACAAGGCACGCACCTTGCGCTTCTTCAATAACCGCGAGAAGCCATGTTTGTTGCCGAGAAAGCCAATCACCGGGTCGGCATGCAGGCAATACCAGGCGACGTCCATAAGCCCTGAGCGCGATACTACCTGATGGGCATGGTGCAGGTGCGCGTACACCAGATCAAAGGCGTGCTCTTGCTCCTTCAACCAGCGATCCAGCATCTTCGCGTGGACCCGATAGCGCATCCATTTGCTGAGGTTCCCTTTGACCACATAGGGCATCGTCACCAGGTGCACCTCAGCAGGCAGACGGTGACGTTGTCGGTCACTCAGGATCAGCAGGGTGACCTCTGCACCAGCGCTGACCATGCCAGCGATCAGATCCCTGACCACTACAGGCGCTCCGCCTGAGTCCAGATGATCCACGATAAAAAGAACGCGCAATACGCTGCGAGAAGACATGCAGGAAGCATCCGACCAAGAAAGGAGCTCCCTATCATCAGCGGCTTCTCACGTTCACCAGAACAGATACTTGGCCCTACCACGCATGACTGATGTGCTTAAACACGAAACAAGCGTTCTAGCGCAGCTTTTTACAGCATTTGACGGAAGTCGAAGCCGTGGGCCACGCCTGCCAAGTTAGAAATCTCAACTAGCCTCCATACCCCTCAGGATTGGCCGACTGCCAACGCCAGCTATCGCGCATCATGTCTTCCAGCGTTTTCTCTGCGCTCCAGCCAAGCTCCAATCTTGCCTTCGAGGCGTCTGCCCAGAAGGCAGGCAGATCGCCTTCACGGCGTGAAGCGATGCGATACGGTACCCGCTGCCCCGTCACCTGCTCGAAGGAACGGACCATTTCGAGAACCGTCGTGCCTCTGCCGGTGCCCAGGTTATAGGTTGCTACACCCGACGATGTTATTTCCTTCATCGCCTCCAGCGCTTTGACGTGCCCCACGGCCAGATCTACCACGTGCAGATAGTCGCGCTCGCAGGTGCCGTCCCGAGTCGGGTAGTTGTCCCCGAAGATGGACAGCTCCGGCAGACGCCCCACCGCCACCTGAGAGATAAACGGCAGCAAGTTGTTGGGGATTCCCTGGGGGTCCTCGCCGATGCGCCCGGAGGGATGCGCGCCGATGGGATTAAAGTAGCGAAGCAAGGACGCGGACCAGCGATCGTCTACCCGGGCCAGAACCTCGATCATCTGCTCCACCACGGCCTTGGTCGCGCCATAGGGGTTGGAAGGTCCACCTCGCCCCATGGCTTCGACGTAAGGCACCGGTGCATCCTCCCCGTAGACCGTGGCAGAGGAACTGAACACGATCGATCGGACCCCGGCCTCCTCCATGGCTTCAAGCAAGCGCTGTGTGCCGGTGACGTTATTGTCATAGTAGGAAAGCGGCTGCCGATAGCTTTCGCCGACGGCCTTCAGGCCCGCAAAATGGATCACCGCTTCCACCGAGTGCTTGGCAAAGGCACTGTCCAGACAGGCGCGATCACGAATATCACCGCGCACCACCGGCACCTTCTGCCCGACCAGTTCTTCGACCCTGGTGATCGCCCTGGGTGAGCTGTTGCAGAAGTTATCGTAGACAACGACCTCATGCCCGGCGGCGATCAGCTCGACCAGGGTGTGGGTCCCGATATAGCCGGCTCCACCGCTGACCAATACCTTCATTCTATTCGTCCTTACGACATTGTCTGGCAGTTACCATATCCACTGCCAAAATTAAAAAAAGTCTTAAATGCTATCTTCAGCGCGCAACGAAGGCCTGTGCCGCCCGCTCCGGCCTGAAGTCGTCAAGCCATTGCTCTCGCACTTCAGGCTTGGGCCCTTCGAGCGCAGCGGTGATTCCGTCGGCGAGGGCTTCCTCGCTACGCTCGACCAGGCTGGTCTCGAGCTCACCCTTAAGAATCTCACGCACGCCCCCCGGGCAGTCCACTGACAACACCGGCGTTCCACAGGCCAGCGCTTCGAACAGCACAATACCCATGCCTTCAAAGCGTGAGCTGAGCACAAACAGCCGAGCGTGGCGCATCCAGGGGTACGGATTATGTTGATTGCCGGCGAAGATGACCCTGTCGGCGATGCCAAGCTCATTCGCCAAGGCCACCAGGCTATCTCGTTCCTGACCATCCCCCACCAGCACCAACGGCAAGCTAGTACCGGATCGCGCGTAGGCGCGCAGCAGCAGGTCGTGCCCCTTGGCCGGCACCAGACGCGCCACGTTCAAAAGGTATGGCTGGGACGGTATGGCGCCATTGGCTTCCAGCATCGCCTGGCGGATCGAGCCCAGCGGGCAAGGGTTGGGAATCACCGTGAGCGAGCATGCGCGAAACTTCCAGAGCGTCTGCGCTTTACGCAAGCTGTCGGCCACCCCCTGAGACACTGCCACGAGATCCCGGCGATGGTAGAGGCAGCGAGCAAACAAGGCCTTGCGACGACTGGCACCATTGAAGTGGAAGATATTTTCAAGCACATAGCGGGCACGTTTGTCGCGAAAGCTCCAGACCAACTCGAAGGTGCCGATGCCCCGAAACACGATGCGGTCTACTCTTCCGTGCTCTTGCTCGAAGCGCTTCAACCAGTGTCGAAACACGACACCGCCCATTACGCCAAGACCAAGAAACAACGCCCTGCCCATCAGCGGGTTGAGTAACAGGCGGGCCAACACCTCGAGGCCATAGCCGACCAGCGTCAATCGATTACGCTGCTGCAGCGGCAGGTGATGCACCTTGACCCCGGAATGCTCTGGCCTCAGGGGGCGCTTCACCCTGCGAAAATACACCAGATGGCTTTCATAGCCCGTCTCATGAAAGGCATCGGCCAGGTTGACCGCCACCCGCTCCATCCCGCCCATCTTGAGGGATCTCACCACCACCAGCGTTCTCATGATAGACGCCCTTGTATCCTGCGATCGCAAAAGTGAACAATGAGACCACACAATGCTATGCAGGTTCGAGCCGACCTCTCGCGAAACATCAACGGCGATGCTTCCTCTCCTTCTCTACCCTTCACTCCATGGGCGCCCGCGCCCAATTGAGCCGACTATGCCGGACCATAAAGTGCACCATTCCAGCCATATACGCCGACCAATCACCTGCTAAACTAACGAAAAATTAAAGAAAAAGCTGGGACCGGGAGCATGAAGGACAAAAAGCGCGTTTTGCTCGTGCTAAGAAGAATGGGCATGGGTGGGATAGAGCAGGCCACAAGAACCCTGGCAAGGGCACTGCAGAACGCCGGCCACGAGGCCCATCTGCTTGTCCTCAAGGGGGCGGTGCCGCCGGTGGATAAAAAAACCTGCTGGCTCCACCAATACGATGTTGACCGTGAGAGTCGCCAGGGCCTAGGTCGCCTCATCCATCTTGTCGATAAGACGCTGTTGTCTCCTCTTATCAAGCAGTCAGGGTTCGTCTGGCGCGGCAGGCGCTGCTCAACGGCCTTCAAGCACTATGTGGCAACACTGGAAGCTCAACATGGGCATTTCGACCTTATCCTGATTCGAGGCCAGGGCGCCTTCGAAAACCTCTGGGCGTTCGATGACGAACGCACCTGGCGCGTCGTCGAAGCCGTGACAGGGCGCTTTACCAACACAACGAAAGGTCGCTGGCTAACGAGAACCTTGTACCAAGGCAAGCAACTACTTCACGTCTCCAGAGGCGTGCAGCAGGAGGTCGGCGATTATCTGGATCGCCAAGGCGTCGAGGTCACCAGAAGCGAGGTTCTTTACAACACGGTACCGATCGAAGACATACGCCGCAAGGCAACAGAATCGGCAGAACCGGCCACCTCCTGCCCCTACCTGGTACATGTTGCACGACTCGTTCCAGTGAAGAACCAGCAACGGCTGCTCAAGGCCTACCACATGGCGGTGAACCAAGGCCTGAACCACGACCTGGTCATCGTTGGCGATGGCTCCGAACGTCGCCATCTGGAAGAGATGACGCTGGGTCTTGGTCTTGCCGCCCGGGTCCACTTTCTGGGGCAACGGGACAACCCCTACCCTTGGATGAAAGACGCAACCGCCCTGGTGCTCAGCTCCGACTTCGAGGGACTAGGTATCGTCTTGGTCGAAGCCCTGGCCCTCGGCACCCAGTGCGTCGCTTGCAAGGTACCAGGCGGCATCAGCGAGGTGTTGACGGGCCCACAGGCTAGATTGCTGGCCGAGCCCAGCGATGCTGGCCTTGCCGAAAAGCTTTTGGAAGCCGTTAAAGACCCTGTCATCATCGACGAGAAGATGATCAAAGCATTTGAACCGCAAAGCGTTATCGCGCAACTTATGGCACTGACAGAAGCCCCTTCGGAACGCATCTATGCCCATCCAGCGTGACCACCACTTGCCGCTTGCCCCCGACTGGGAATGCAAGGCCAACGTCGACCACAATGGCATCATTCAGTTGGCTGACCCAGCCATTGCCGCACTGAGCACGGGCGATGTTCGACCCAACACCTGGATGCTGGAGATACGCTACCGGGCAACGTCTCGCTGGAAGTTGCCTGCAGTCACAATCATCGACCGAAGCAACAGTCAACCTACGGAACTCTTTACCCAGTACTTCGAGCCCAACGAGACCGGCAAGCGATTAATCAACCTCACTGGCATCGAGTCACTCGACCAACTCCAGCTAACGCTGAAACATCTGACGCTAGAACGCGATGCCACCCTTCTGGGTTTTCGCAATCCGGACCTGGCGAGCGGACCGATCCTTATCATCGCGCCCCACCCTGATGACGCTGAGCTCGCTGCCTTTGGTGTCTACAGCCAGCACCCCAAAAACACCTGGATCATCACTATCACCGCGGGCGAGCGCCTAAAGCGCCTCGACAAGCAATATTGGCCAGGGCTCGATGATTCACTCGAAGAGGCTTCACAACGCAAAGGCTTTATTCGTGCCTGGAATAGCGCCACCACCCCGCTCCTCGCCGGTGTGCCGGCAGAGCAACTCATCATGCTAGGCTACTTCAACGACACCCTTGCAGCGCTGCATGAAAAGCCAGACACCGTCGTGCCCTCACACTCGGCACCGACGCTCACGCCCGACGCCTATCGCCAATGGAACAACCTGTCTCTCCCAACCGACGGGCAAGCGCAAAATACAGGGGAAAATCTTCAGCGCGACCTCGCATCGCTTCTGAACAATATCAAACCGACAACCATCATCACGCCCCACCCGGACATCGACCCTCACCCCGACCATATCGCCAGCACCCGACACCTGCAGTCCGCCATCGCACACTGCGGACACTCTCCCAAACACCTCCTGCTCTACGCCAACCATTTGAAGAGCACCCGCGGCTTCCCTAGGGGGCCCGCTCACGCCGGTGCGGGCGTATGGCCAGCCCAAGCCAGCACACCATCATCTAACGACGACAAAATCACCAGCTTTCCTCTGAGCATAGAAACCCAGAAACAAAAAGCCCTGGCACTGCACTCCATGCACGATCTTGGAGGAAAGCCAGGGCTTGAACGACAACTCAAAAGAAAGGCAAAGCAACTATTTAGTGGAGCACCAAAAATAAAATGGAAAACTTACAGCGGACATGACTTCTTTCAAACTCATGTCAAATCACATGAAGTGTTTATTGCACTGAAATTTAAACCGACCCGCTGTAATGACCCCTTGGTTTCTGCCTTGGATTCATAGAATAACTGCAGCACTTTGGACCACGAGGTAGAAACGAGAGGATCAGCGCCGGACCTCTTCTCGGCTCACCGACCAAAGTGAAGCAGAGCATGGGATACCCATAGCTAACCCAGACCTAACGATACCAAATATATGCCCGTCATTACCCGAGCATGAGCCGACGTCTGATCACCAGCGAGCTTGGTAGTAAGCGGCTGGCCATCACCCGTTGCAAGCGATGTAAGCGCTCCAGCAACCCACCTTCAGTGCCAGCAATAGGGTTACTCAGATCGGCAGGGTCTCTTTCCACCGCCAAGGTAGCAACACCTCGATGTCTGTCTCGGGGTCGAGTGTCGGCAAAGTGGCAAAGTGGCAAAGTGGCAAAGACAAATTGCAGGTAGTCGTAGGGAGAGAGGCCGTTGACCTTAGCGGTCTCTATCAGGCTGTAGATGGCTGCGCTGGCATGGGCACCGCGTGGCGTCTGGCTAAACAACCAGTTCTTGCGTCCAACAACAAAGGCACGAATCGCATTTTCTGCCAGATTGTTGTCCAAGGGAAGGTAGTCATCCTCCAGAAAGCGCACCAGCAGAGGCCACTGGATGGCCAGATAGTGTACTGCCCTGCCCAAGGTGCTATTCGGCAATACCTGGGCGACAGATGTGTCGAGCCAGTCACGGAACTGGCGAATGAGGGGAGCACTTTTGACTTTGCGTATTGCATTGCGCTGCTCGGGCGTCTGCTCTCCGGCTTGTTTTTCGATGGCGTAGAGTTTGGGAATCTGATTCAGAGCCCAGTCGGCCTTGCCAGTCTTACCCTTGGGCTGAACGTTTTGAGCAGCGACAAACTTGCGCCGAGCATGCGCCCAGCAACTACCATGGATGATGCCATTGTCCCTGACAACTTTGGCGTAGGCCTGCCAGCCGTCAGTCACCAATCGCCCCCATAAGTCTCCCAGCAGACGCGTAGGTACGTGGCCGGCACGGCTGGGATCGTAGTCAAACAGGACTACCTGTTGCCCTGGCGGGCCTCCCCCACTGCCAAGCTAGTTGGAGCCTCAGCAGCTGTTAGACTCTGAACCATGTGGGGCGTGATGAGGTTCCAATGAAGTACTCCGACGAGCGCCGAGAAGCCATCCTCAAGAAGCTGCTCCCGCCACATAACCGCACGGTGGCGGAGGTGGCCCAAGAAGAAGGTATCTCAGTAGCCACGCTATACAACTGGCGTAAGAAGGCTCGCCAAGCGGGCCGTTTGCTACCTGACCAGAGCGATGATGCCGAGGGCTGGAGTTCGCAGGACAAGTTCCACGCAGTGCTGGAGACGGCGGCCCTCAGTGAAGCCGAGCGTGCCGAGTACTGCCGGCAGCGCGGCCTCTATCCTGAACAGATTCAGCGCTGGCGGGCGAGCTGCGAAGGCGCCAACGACCGGAGTGAAGTCGCCTCCAAGCAGCAGAATGAAGCCCGCAAGGCGGACCGCCAGGAAAACAAGGATCTCAAGCGTGAGCTGCGCCGCAAGGAGGCCGCTCTCGCGGAAACCGCAGCCCTCTTGGCGCTACGAAAAAAGGCCCGAGCGATCTGGGGGGACGAGGACGAATGATCAGCACTTCAGATCGCCAGGACGCCGCACAGCTGATCGATGAGGCGCGTGCCGAGGGAGCCCGCCTGCAAACCGCGTGCGCAGAGCTCGGCATCGGTACCAACACCTACCGCCGCTGGGGTTGGGGCGGTCAAGATCGACGGCCTCAGGCCGTGCGACCTGTCCCGCGCCATGCCCTGTCACCTGAAGAGCGTCAGCAAGTGCTGGAGATTTGTCATCGTCCCGAGTTCGCCAGCCTGCCGCCTGGGCAGATCGTGCCGCGGCTGCTGGACGAGGAAGGACTATACGTGGCGTCAGAGTCCAGCTACTACCGCATCCTCCGGGCGTGCGGCGAGCAGCACCAGCGTGGCCGCGCTCGTACCCCACGCCCAAAGGGGGATCCTCAGCGACACCGCGTGACACGCCCCAATGCCTGTTGGAGTTGGGACGTGACGTACTTACCGACCCGGGTGCGTGGGCAGTTCTACTACCTCTACATGATCGTCGACATATACAGCCGCAAGATCGTTGATGCCGAGGTCTTCGACCAGGAGTCCATGGGCAACAGCAGCGAGGTCATCCAGCGCGCCGTGTTGCGCGAAGGCTGCATCAACAAACCATTGGTGTTGCATGCTGATAATGGCTCCGCCATGAAAGGGTCGACGCTTCAGGCGACCCTGCAGCGACTGAACATCACCCCGTCGTACAGCCGCCCCCGAGTCTCTAATGACAACGCCTTCTCGGAGTCGCTGTTCAGGACATGCAAGTACCGGCCTGACTACCCGCCGGACGGCTACGAGAGCCTGTCAGCGGCGCAGCAGTGGGTGACCGACTTCTTGCGCTGGTACAACCACGAGCACCGCCACAGCGCCATCCGCTTCGTCACCCCAGAGGAGCTGAAGTGACCCCCGCCAGAGCTGCACAGGCTATAGTGCAGCCATCAGGAGGACAGGATGAACGACGACAACCCCATCAAGCGATGGACCGCGAAGCGCAAAGCCGCGGTGGTCATGGACATCTTCAAGGGCAAGACCACCGTCGCTGAAGTGGCTCGCCAGTATGACCTCACCGTCTCCGAGGTCGAAGGCTGGATCGATGAGGCCCAACGCAACATGGAGAACGGGTTCAAAGCCCGCCCCAAGGACATCCGTGAGCAGTACGAGTCCGAGCTCCGGGAGACCAAGGAGGCACTGGGCGAAGCCCATCTGCAGATCTATGCACTAAAAAAATTCAAGCGCCTGCTCGACGAGGACGAGAACTCGTAAGGTCGCTGCAGGCGCAACTGGCCGAGGAAGGTCATGTGGTATCGCTCGTCAAGCTCTGCCGCTGGTTGGGACTCCCCCGGCGAAGCCTGTGTTACCGGCCCAAGCCGCGGCGCCGTGTGATCAATACCGAACTGGCTAGCAGGGTGAAGCTGACTCTGGAACGATTCCCTACCTATGGTTATCGTCGTCTGGCGTGCGTGTTGGGAGAGAACCGCAAGCCTATCCAACGCATCCTGCAGTTGAAGGGCTGGCAGGTGCGCAAACGACCCCAAGGCTTCCGGCCACGTGCCAGGAGCTTGCCGTCAGTCGCTTCAAGACCTGATGAGCGATGGGCAACTGATCTGACTCACGTGTGGTGTGGAAAGGATCGACGAGCCAGCTTGGCGGTGATTATCGACTGTTGCACTCGGGAGATCCTCGGCTGGCGATTATCGGACAATGGCAGTAGCAAGACCGCCGAGGCCGCGTTGGAAGAGGCCCTGGTGCATCGATTCGGCGCCTTGGGCCGAATTCATCAGCCCTTGGCACTGCGGTCCGATAACGGCCTGGTCTTCAGCAGTCGCCACTACACGGGCACGGTGAAGGCCTACGGACTCACCCAGGAGTTCACGACACCGTACACGCCGGAACAGAACGGGCTCGTAGAGCGCTTCTTCCGCTCCCTGAAGGAGGAGTGTATCTGGCTGCATCGGTTCGAGTCGCTGGGACAAGCCAGGGCAGTGATCAACCACTGGATCCGGTTCTACAACGAAGAACGGCCACATCAGTCTCTAGGCTATGTGGCACCCCGAGCACACCCGGCATTAGCGGCGTAGGGTGTGCAGAAATCAGGGGGTCATTACAGAGCGGCATGCCGGCCAGGATGAAGAGGTTCTGGCAAGGCGGGATGCCATCTATGCTGAGGCGAAACGACAACATCCCGGACGGTGGAGCGGCGCTACCCGCAACTGGACGCCACGTCGGACGGCCTGGCTGAACCCCGATCAGGAAGATCCAATCTTCATGCAGGATCAGCGGTTATAAGCCGCGTGATCCCGTGTTCCAACAAGCTTGACAGGCATCGGGGGTGAATCATTGGCAAACCTCCACGGTGACGAACCGGGCAAGTCGATGGCGTGGTGGCGTGGGAATCCGTTGTACAGCCAAGCCTTCTTCCCACGCCAACAGCTCCGCTAGATCGAGCTGTTACTCATTTGCATACTTACCAAGCCCCATCTACCGAGATGAGGCATGAAACAGATGGCCCAACCAAAAGGCTTGCGTGGCATTCAGTTCCATCATGATGCTCTCCTCTGCAGGAAGAACCTCAGTGTGATGGGGAGTGACCAAGTCCGGTAGATGAAGTTTGTGGATCGCTTACCATGTGATCAGCCGCCTGGCTGCCAGTACTGAGGCAGCATTTCGTGGATCTGACTGGCCGTTTGGGTTGGCAGCCAGGCCAGTACGTCTTTCAGGTAGTCATGCGGTTCATGGCCGTTCAGCTTGGCAGTCTGGTCCGGCTCATGATATTGGCAGCGTGCTGGTGTAATGCCCCCTAGTTTCTGCACACCCTACGCGGCTAAAACACGGTGCACAAAACCCAAGGGGTCATTACATGATCAGACTCAGCAGATGCCTTTTTTGGATATATTGGGAAAGATACTCTCCCCGATTCAACCTTTCCAGTAGATCCAGGGAGCAACACTAGCATTTCGTATTATATATAGAGAGTCATCTACATCGTTAGCAATTCTGCTGGATTCACACACACTTTCAATATTATTAACTTCATATTTCGAGTAGACGTTAAGCGTATAATTAGACTTCCAATAAACTTGGCATATATGCCTATACCCCCGATCCTCAGCCCAAGAATAGATTTTATCTTGACCATTGGAACTAAACATTATCGATGTAGGCCAAGCGTGAAAAACAATAACTTCCGGCTCATATGCATCTAAAGTATTTTGGTTGACTCCCTCGTGAGCAACAAGCGAACTTCCAAGCCCGATATTATCATAGGAAGTAATGCCGGCGTGATAAGCAGCCATACCCGCATCCCCCATTGACATCGAGTCAATTCCCTGTTCATCAGCCTCCACAGCAATAGCTTTTCCCAATTGCGCATGCGCGTCTAAAGCTCTGGGATAATAATTAGCAATATGCACTAGGCTTGTTACAGAGAAATTCTTTACAAAAAAAACAAAGAACCAAAAGAAAGCAATAGAAATTAACACACTACGAGAGCATATTCCTTTCCACCATTTACAACAACCAACACGAAAATCAGATCTATTGTAATCAAAAAAATTGGTTCCAATATAGACTAAAATGAAGCAAGAGGGGAATATTATATGAAAAGCGAATCTATCGATATAGTTCATCATAAGAGTAGACGTGGAGTAACTAAAAATAACAGCAAAGAAAAATAACGAAGCCGTTAAAAAAGCCCTGTGCTTACCCACCAACAAAATTCCAAAAATCGGAAAAGCCACAAATGAGAAATATAGAAAATTAAGTAAGTGGAACCCGCCCCCCGACTTCACATAGAAAGTGTTAGGTAATGCGTAACCAAAGTAAATCTTGTGAAACGAGAAATAAAAAGCCATAGGGACAGCAAGCAGAAAAAAGGCTATAAGAGCCCTCTTGAGGCGATAGCAGTCAAAACATAACAAGATACTGGTTAAAAAACGAAAATCCTTTACTAATGAAAGCTCATCCAACTTCCTGGGAAGAGCAAAGTAAAACGGGACCAAAGCTAATAGAATCCAAGACTCAGGCCTTGTCATAAAGAGAGCAAGAGAATACAGGATTATTTTAAAAAAATCGTCTTCTATTAATGAAACAAAAAACACAGTCAGCAAACAAACATATAGAAATGTCTCTAGGCCACTAAACGCATGAATAAAAGTAGCAGGAATAGCATACACGAAAGCAACAAAAACACTCATCTTGGTTTTACGGTAAAACCAGAATGCAAATATAGCTATACATGCCAAAGAAGATATTTTGAAGAAAAGAACAACATCTAAATCCAGAAGTTCTGGAATAATACTTACGACAGCATAAATAGGATTTGTATATGCCTGAGTCAAGTCAAAATGCACAGGATTATAACCCCAAACTCCTTGCTCAACAAGGTTCTTACCATACCTCCATGTGATAAAAGCGTCATCCACTGTAAACCTTGAAAAAATCCAGAAAGAAACACCAACTAAAAAAGACATTATTAACAACAGAAAACAATTAAATGTCTTAATTTTTCCATATGCCATGTTTACGTCCGCCCAGCCGAAATTAACATCCACAAAAACCTACGATACAAGCACGTAAATTATACACGAACAAACTGTTGCTTTCGTTCGTTCCACATAAATCCATAGTCGACAGTTCTTAGCATAGGTAAGTCCCCCGCAGTATCTCCATATGCATAGGTTTTCGATGGATTATGGTTCTTAATCCAATTAGCTATTCTCTCCGATTTTTCGTTTCCATGACAATTTTTACCGAAAATTGTATCAGATACTAACCCGCCATCTTTCTCTTCCAAATTAGTGCAGATCACAGAACTTAAATTTTCGCGCCTTGCCCAAGCTTTAAGATAAATATCGAACGATGCGCTAACAAGTACACAATCATGCCCTTGTGATTGATGCCACTTGACAAGTTCCATCCCTTCTCGCCTAAGCATCAAAGGGATAATTTCATCAGCAAATTTCTGCCCTTTTTCATAAAGATGCCCGAGTCTATAACCAGCCAAATACCCTTTTAGCAAAAGCCGTTTAGCAACATCATTCCGCAAAACTTTTAAAAAATAAGCCAAAATATAATGACTATTAACAGTAAGCTTAGTGTAGTATATTGGAGAGCCGACCAAAAACTTCAAGAACGGCATGAGGGTATCGCCCGTTGTCAAAGTCCCATCAAAGTCGAAGAATGCAACAGGCTTGGCACTAACAACGTCACAACACATCACAATGACATCCGTTTAAAAATAAAGTCTGGTATACATTTCAACACCTTTATTATTCCCCACCAAAACCAAGGAAGATACACCTCACCACTTCCTTTTTTCATCGACTTAATAATACCGGCAGCAACTTGACCAGGCTTAGCCCACAGTATACCAGACTTATCAAAGCCTGCGGTCATAGGAGTATCGACAAAACCTGGTTTGATAGTGACAACATCAACGTTAAATTTTACTAGTCTGTTGCGCAGTCCCTGAAGGAAAATGGACACCATTCCTTTGGCCGCGCCATATACATAATTACTTTTCCTCCCGCGATCACCGGCGACAGAGCTAATAACAGCAATGACACCGTGTTCCTGAAATTCGAATCGATTGGCAAGCAGTGTTAAGAGGTTGATCACACTAAGTGAATTTGTCTCGATCTCCTGAATAGTCAAGCGAGCATCCGCTTGACAAGCCAATTGATCTGGAAGGCTACCGTAGGCAATCAGTACGCCATCAATCCCGCCCAAATTTTTCTCGGCAATTCTAATGATGCAATCATGTTGCATTCGGTCGGTGAGATCTGCAACAGTGCCGCCGATATACTGAGAGTCGCCAGCACGCACTTTTAAGTCGTCGATAAGCGCATCTAGTTTTTCAGGATTCCGACCTACGCAGTGAAGCGCCGCTCCTTGGGCAACTAATTGGCGAGCAGTATGCGTAGCAATAGCGGAAGTCGCTCCGAAGATAATCACACGTTTAAGAGAATTCATGAGGTCACACGCTGCCAGAAACGGGAAGAAAAGTTGGGATCGACGTACTCACTGAAAGCTTCCCATTGTGGGAAGCCAGACCGGAAAAGATAGGCCGGCATACGGGCGTCTTTTCCAGGATATAAAGCGCCACCACTTTCGCGCACAATAGCATCAAGCTCATTGAAAAGACGTAGGGTCTTTTCACCTCTGTTCGGAAAGTCCAAAGCCAAAGTGGCACCGGGGCGCGGAAACGACAGCATACCTATCGATGGCTTTCCTCCAAAGGTCTTCAGTACGGCTAGAAATGAGCCTTCTCCGTGCCGTGCGATAGTATCGAGAAGAGCCATGGTGGCCTCCTTGGCTTCTCTAGGCGGTATGACACGGCGGTCTCAATGAGCAAGTGCAACACCTGATCGATCAGGTACGCTATCGCTATGACTCATTGCTACCACCACCTTACTACTGAAGAACGTGCCACCATCATGCTGATGCGTGAAGGTCACTCGATACGCTCCATCGCCAAGTTCCTTGGGAGAGCTGCCAGCACGATTTCTCGAGAACTGGCTCGGCATGCGGTACCTTCTCATGCTGGCTACGACGCCAGTCTGGCGGGTTTCAGGGCCACGCTGACGCGACATCGAGCACGACGACAATCTAAGTTGCGCCTTGGTACGCCTCTCTTCGATCTGGTGACCTACCTGTTGCGCAAGTACTGGTCTCCTAGGCAGATAGCCATCACACTGAAGCGCATGTATCCAAATGACCCTACACGTCAGGTCTCCCACGAGGCCATCTACAACGCGCTCTATGTGATGCCCCGAGGCTCGCTGAAAAAAGAGCTCATTGCTTGCCTTCGGCAGGGGAAGGGAAAGCGGCGTCCACGCAGTCGTGGCAAGGATCGTCGCCGCCAAACTCCTGACTTGGTCAGTATTCATCTCCGGCCGCCTGAGATCGAAGATCGGTTGATGCCCGGGCATTGGGAAGGCGACCTCATCATGGGGGCCAGCAACCGTTCTGCCGTAGGCACGTTGGTTGAGCGCACGACACGCTTCGTCATACTGGTGAAAATGGACGGTACGACCGCGACGGATGCGATGGTCGGCTTTAGTGACAAATTGAACCGTGTTCCACGCTCACTACGGCTGTCGATGACCTACGACCAAGGGAGCGAGATGGTCAAGCATGCCGAAATAACCCAACGTACCGGGACAGCCATCTACTTCGCCGATCCACACAGCCCGTGGCAACGTGGGTCTAACGAGAATACCAATGGTCTGCTTCGACAGTATCTGCCCAAAGGAACGGACCTATCGACCTACACCCAGGAGGAGCTCGATGAGATCGCAGACTCACTCAATACCAGGCCTAGAGAGACGTTGAACGCCAAGACGCCTCTGGAGGTATACGCGGAGGTTCTCCAGAAGTCAGTGCCCGGATCTCCGGCACTCCAATAGTGTTGCGCTTGTAGGTTGAGACCGCCAAGGCCTAGTGCAACTACAGTTCCCAGGAGACCAATCTGGACAAAAGCAGACAAGACATCCCGCCATCCTCCAAAAAGCGAGAAAGCTAAGTAGCATATAGTTGCACCTGCAATGGACAGGATAAGCGCCCTCAAACGCCAGCCCGATATTTGATACCCCGCCGTAGTCATGAAAGCACCCACAGTGTCGATATTACCCAGAAGACTACGGTGATCAAAAGGTGACGATCAGTGAGAAGATCCTTTGCAGCATCATTACCTCTTGATCGATGATGCAGTAAATAAACGTAGCGAAAGATTCCATAGACGACAAATGGTAAAGTATAGATCAGATCATCACTTCCATGCATAGCTATAGTTTCCGGAGAAACTGTATACAATCCATAAGAGAGAACTGTGCATGCCGCCGTAACAGCAATGAATTGCTCAAGCATAACTGGACTGTATTCATCCAAGACTCGCCGAGCTAGACGACTACTGCTATTCTCATTGCTCTCCAGCATCAATAGTTCTGCTCGACGCTTAGAAAATCCCAAAAACAGAGTAACCATTAAACCACACAGCAAAAGCCAAACAGAAGGTGCAATGTCTAGCCCAAGCGTGCCAGCTAATATACGAAGCATAAACCCTGTAGATATTAAGAAAACATCAAGTATTACCACATGTTTAAGGCTATACGAATAAAAAATATTTATCACAAAGTATGTTACTACGAAAAAAACAACCCAATAGCTAACAAAAAGGGAAATCACCAGCGACATGGCGACTAGTGCCAGCAATACACGCTTTGCAGCATCTCTCGATATAGCTCCACTCGGCAATGGTCGGTGACACTTAACCGGATGTATTCGATCGGCCTCTATATCCAAAATATCGTTAAGAATATAAACTGCACTAGCCATACAACAAAAAGCAAAAAATGCTAACAATGCATGAAAAAGAGTAATTATATCCCATTGGTGAGAAAATAGAGCCCCCACCAGAACAAAACCATTTTTAATGTATTGGTGAGGCCTTAGGAGCTGAATCAACGAACGCATCAAACCACTACCAACGACATAGCAGCTTTCGTGGCGATTAGACAGCTCACGACATTAATGTGGGTATCTACGGTGGTAAATTTCATGTGAAATTTAATACTCATAATATGAAATTTTTTCCAGAAGCAGTATTAAAACGTTTAATGAATTTAATTATGCCTAATTTTTTCATCTTATTGAATAGCTCCAGCGAAATACTTCGCCACATGATGATTAAGCAAATCTTCAAAGCATTAACAATGTTTTAGAGGAACTCCACCATATTTATACTTCCAATAGTGTGTAACCACCCCACCTAATATCACGTTATGTACATACACGCCTGTACTAAAAGAATTGTATGACTCAAACTGGTTAACCACTGCCCAATACACAAAAAAGGTCACTAAAAATAATGCCATATCATTCGGCATTATTCCCGCTTTCCAAGAACACCAAACCGCATATACCATCCACAAAGCCAATAGCATCATAAGAAGAAACCCTAAAACACCATAAGCAACCACCACTTCGATTGTAAAATTGTGTAAATGACCATAATTTTCTTTAATAAAGTCAGGAAGGTTGGGACTATGATCTATTACTAGCCCACGAGCCTGGCCTCCCCAACCAAGTAAAGGCCTATCTTTAAACCATTCTAGAGCAGCAATCCAACTATGTAGTCTTGTGCCGATGCTAGTAGCAGGTATACTAGAAACGTTACCATCCATCACCTGTTTAACAATCCAAGACTCGTCACTCAACCTAGAAATAAAAAGGTCCCTGAAGATAAATGCAACTATAAAGACAAATATTAGAGCAAAACTTAACCATATAAACGATCGCCAAATCGATACATTCTTATAGGAGATACAATACACAAAGAAAACAACAATAGAGGATAATGCAGACAATACCAAGGCAAGCCAAACTGCTCTAGTTTGACCAATAATAACAGCGGTTGCGCAAATGACAAACACTATTAGCCAAATAGAAAATCTCAATACGCAACCTTTCTCACCGAAATTACAGATTCTCGTAGAAAATACAACCCAGCCTATTAGGCAAGTACCGAACAACATTGAACCATGCTGGTTATTTCTAATACCGAAACCGACGCGTTCGCCATTTATACCACGTATCCATTCCTCAATCCCTGGGTGCCATACGCTTGCAGTTAAGAAACCAAGAAAAGAAACCAGCCAAACCGTTAAAGTATATTTCGTACTACCACCGAGCCACCAAGCGACCGAAATAAATATAAAAAGCTTCCCCAGCCGGTCAATTTGCGGCATCTCAGAAACCCACTCTGGGTGGTGTATATATCCCGATAACCATGAAGCAGACTGCAGAACTATTGCGGACAAAAACAGTAACAAAACATACGATCCACGAATTTCTTTGGCATATTTAATTAATGCCACTAGGCCAATAACTGCCATTAAGGTACCAGCCTTACCACCGACTTCGTGCCAAAGAATTCCAAAGAACGCATAGAGGAATAGTAAAAAAACACCAATATTATATAATTTTTTTGGACAATACCATGACCTAGGAAAATCTAACATTAAGTTACCACCTATTCCCTATTGACCCTATAAAGGATTTGTCTAAAAGCTTAATCTAGCAAGCACCCAGCGGTTCCTGCTAAAATGAAAAAAGATAACTGGTATTAGATCTGATGCTGCTCTTTCAAGCACAGCATCCCTCA
Organism: Halomonas sp. H10-59; assembly: GCF_040070555.1. Lineage (NCBI taxonomy): Bacteria > Pseudomonadati > Pseudomonadota > Gammaproteobacteria > Oceanospirillales > Halomonadaceae > Halomonas > Halomonas sp. H10-59. The sequence continues at coordinate 1,923,639 of NZ_CP098828.1, read as the reverse complement.
TGATTCCAGAGCACGAGCCTGACCTCCAGAATTTTCTGCTACGATCTAAAACACTCTAAGTATACAGGAACGGAGTAATACATTTTTTGGTTTCTGCACACGCTATTCGCTAACACTAGGTGTACTTGGGGTGCCCCATAGCCCAGAAGCAGGTGTGGCCATACTTCGTTATAGTACCTAATTCAGCGATTGATGATGGCCTACGCTTGGACCAAAGATTCGAAGCGATGGAGTCAGATTCACTCCTCCTCAAAGACCGAAATAAGCGCCTTACAAAACCATTCTGTAACGGTCTAATGGCGTCGTGAACTCCTGACTTAGACCAGAGGCCATTACCTTTCCTTTGTAGGAATGACTGCTAAACGTAAGCGTCCGGTGAACCCATCTACCGCTGAGCCCCGAATTCCGAGACGGTAAGTGTCCACCTATTCATAAATGGACACCTATCATGAGTGAGTTAAGCGTGTTGGCAACGCCCCGGAAGCGTCGCCGCTTCACCGCTGCGTTCAAGGCCAAGGTCGTCGAAGCCTGCCAGCAATCCGATGCCTCCGTGGCTGGGGTTGCCTTGGAACATAGCCTGAGCGCCAACCTGGTACACAAGTGGATCCGTGATGCTCGTCGGCGGAAGCCGGGGGGCGACACCCCACCGTTTGACCTGCTACCTATGGCAAGCCCCTTGGCCCCTTCGGCCACCCAGCATCAGGAGACGAAGTATATCCGACTCACGATCCCGCACTCTCGGGGGCCAGTGACCGTGGAGTGGCCCGTGTCAGCCGCCGAGAGCTGTCTGACGATGCTTCGCGATCTGCTGTCATGATCCGTATCGATGAGATCTGGTTGGCCACCGAGCCGCTGGATATGCGCGCCGGTCCCGATACCGCCCTGGCGCGGGTGGTGAAGGTGTTCGGCACCGCCCGGCCCCCCACTGCCAAGCTAGTTGGAGCCTCAGCAGCTGTTAGACTCTGAACCATGTGGGGCGTGATGAGGTTCCAATGAAGTACTCCGACGAGCGCCGAGAAGCCATCCTCAAGAAGCTGCTCCCGCCACATAACCGCACGGTGGCGGAGGTGGCCCAAGAAGAAGGTATCCGATGCCTGTCAAGCTTGTTGGAACACGGGATCACGCGGCTTATAACCGCTGATCCTGCATGAAGATTGGATCTTCCTGATCGGGGTTCAGCCAGGCCGTCCGACGTGGCGTCCAGTTGCGGGTAGCGCCGCTCCACCGTCCGGGATGTTGCCGTTTCGCCTCATCATAAATGGCATCCCGCCTTGCCAGAACCTCGTCATCCTGGCCGGCATGCCGCTCCTCTGGGGTGACGAAGCGGATGGCGCTGTGGCGGTGCTCGTGGTTGTACCAGCGCAAGAAGTCGGTCACCCACTGCTGCGCCGCTGACAGGCTCTCGTAGCCGTCCGGCGGGTAGTCAGGCCGGTACTTGCATGTCCTGAACAGCGACTCCGAGAAGGCGTTGTCATTAGAGACTCGGGGGCGGCTGTACGACGGGGTGATGTTCAGTCGCTGCAGGGTCGCCTGAAGCGTCGACCCTTTCATGGCGGAGCCATTATCAGCATGCAACACCAATGGTTTGTTGATGCAGCCTTCGCGCAACACGGCGCGCTGGATGACCTCGCTGCTGTTGCCCATGGACTCCTGGTCGAAGACCTCGGCATCAACGATCTTGCGGCTGTATATGTCGACGATCATGTAGAGGTAGTAGAACTGCCCACGCACCCGGGTCGGTAAGTACGTCACGTCCCAACTCCAACAGGCATTGGGGCGTGTCACGCGGTGTCGCTGAGGATCCCCCTTTGGGCGTGGGGTACGAGCGCGGCCACGCTGGTGCTGCTCGCCGCACGCCCGGAGGATGCGGTAGTAGCTGGACTCTGACGCCACGTATAGTCCTTCCTCGTCCAGCAGCCGCGGCACGATCTGCCCAGGCGGCAGGCTGGCGAACTCGGGACGATGACAAATCTCCAGCACTTGCTGACGCTCTTCAGGTGACAGGGCATGGCGCGGGACAGGTCGCACGGCCTGAGGCCGTCGATCTTGACCGCCCCAACCCCAGCGGCGGTAGGTGTTGGTACCGATGCCGAGCTCTGCGCACGCGGTTTGCAGGCGGGCTCCCTCGGCACGCGCCTCATCGATCAGCTGTGCGGCGTCCTGGCGATCTGAAGTGCTGATCATTCGTCCTCGTCCCCCCAGATCGCTCGGGCCTTTTTTCGTAGCGCCAAGAGGGCTGCGGTTTCCGCGAGAGCGGCCTCCTTGCGGCGCAGCTCACGCTTGAGATCCTTGTTTTCCTGGCGGTCCGCCTTGCGGGCTTCATTCTGCTGCTTGGAGGCGACTTCACTCCGGTCGTTGGCGCCTTCGCAGCTCGCCCGCCAGCGCTGAATCTGTTCAGGATAGAGGCCGCGCTGCCGGCAGTACTCGGCACGCTCGGCTTCACTGAGGGCCGCCGTCTCCAGCACTGCGTGGAACTTGTCCTGCGAACTCCAGCCCTCGGCATCATCGCTCTGGTCAGGTAGCAAACGGCCCGCTTGGCGAGCCTTCTTACGCCAGTTGTATAGCGTGGCTACTGAGATACCTTCTTCTTGGGCCACCTCCGCCACCGTGCGGTTATGTGGCGGGAGCAGCTTCTTGAGGATGGCTTCTCGGCGCTCGTCGGAGTACTTCATTGGAACCTCATCACGCCCCACATGGTTCAGAGTCTAACAGCTGCTGAGGCTCCAACTAGCTTGGCAGTGGGGGTCTTGGAGGCTTCGTCACCAACATAGAGAAGGCCATGCGGGTCGGGGGCGACAATCTATTTTAATCATCTACGGGCTTGTAGCTCCGGCGTCGACACTTGTCCAAGAAGATGTATATGACCCCAGCGATCATGCGTTTTTTGATCCATAGCTTGAAGGGATTTTCGTTACTCATTCAGTCCTCGTCATGGCTACACTATAGCTCTGAAGTGGTTCAATTCAGACAAGCGGGCTGCCTCCATAAATAATTTAAAAAACAGCGTCTCATCTTACTGGTCATTACCCCAATATAATTTCATCAGCCAACTACAAATAAGTGAGGTAGAACGGGTATTAGAGTGCTCGCACTAAGTTAGTCATACTATGGAATAGGAGATTTGTTTCATTGTACCAGTGTACTTAGTTGATGCCACACGAGTCCATCTCCTTACTACTACTGCTAAGGTTTATACACTCAATAAGCATTTTTGCCAAAGAACCCTTTAAAAATGGTGATGAAAATTATCTTAAGATCTAGCCAAATATTCCAATTATCAATATACCATAGATCATAGCGAACTCTTGACTCCATCTTTACGATCGTATCAGTCTCACCGCGAAAACCATTTACTTGAGCCCAGCCAGTTATTCCCGGCTTAACCTTATGCCTTCGCATATAGGACTCAACAAGTTCTTTATAATAATCATTATGTTCTAAAGCATGTGGGCGGGGCCCAACAATCGACATCCGCCCTTGGAGGACATTGAAGAACTGAGGAAGCTCATCAAGCGACGTTCTCCTTAAAAAACGGCCTAATTTGGTGACCCTAGGATCATTCTTTGCAGCTTGAGTGATTACACCAGAGGTTTCGGAATGAACCTCCATAGTTCTAAACTTATACACTTTAAATCTTCTACCATTAGAGCCTGTTCTATACTGTTTGAAAAGAACAGGACCTGTTGATGTAGTTTTGATCAATAAAGCTATGACAATACATAAGGGGACTATACAAATTGAAATAATAGTCCCTAAAAAAATGTCCTCTGTTCGCTTAGCAATACGCGAAAGCCCACTCATGGGAGTTACACTGAGGTCAATTGAAGCCCTTCCAGCAACTTCAGTAATCCGGTGGTTCAACAAATGTAAATCACGAAAGCTGGGCAAGAACCTGACGTCAGATGTGTTGTTTCGCAGCGCATAAAGTATTTTTCGTACTGCACTTCCCATTTCTAAGGGAACGCAAATCCAAACCTCAGAAGCGTTAGTACTATCAACACGTCTAACGATTCTATCTAAACATTTTTCATCCAGTGTGTTAACTATTCGCTCGACACCAGCAATTGAGAATCCCTCTCCAGGCGATGCTCTCATTCCACGGGCTATTTCGAGAAGATTTACCCCAGGTCCAATTAAAAAAACCGAACGTCGTGCACGCCCCCGTAATCTTGCTTTTTTAAGTAGATATTGCAGTGCAATCCGAAGGCTAACAATAATGAGGAAGCTTATGGATAACGTCAAGCCCACCCAGAGCCGCGAGTAGCGCGTCGAAGCATCAGCAAAGAAAATAATCGAGGAGACAACAACACCAACAATAAAAAAAACAAATGTTAAATTACCTACAGTCGAAAATATCTGGGGAATACGCCATTTCTCATAAATTCCTAGCGCATTGTTAAAAATTATCACCAACAAAGTAATAACTGCAGTCGCCAAAACATATCTATCATGTAGAGATATTTCAGAAAATCTTAGATAGTACGAAAGCAGAGAACTAAAAACAACAATTAAACCATCAACGATGGGTGCAAAAAACTGTGGTGGAAATTGATATGAAAATGATCTTCTCTTTAAAAACATGAGTTATTTACCACCACTCTTGAAAGAGAACAAAGAAACGTCATAAAAAAACATAATTAGAGAAAGTGGATAATAGAAAAAATATCTTTTAAACAATTTAGGCTCGTCTATTATTCTATAAAGCCACCTTAAATTAAGCCTATCAACCCATTTCGGGTAATATTCGATTCCAGACTTGGCAGTTTGGTGAAAAAAACCACCACAAGTATAACCAGCACCACGCCACCCACATGTTTTTAGCGATTTCAAAAAATCTTCTTGAATCACTGCACCCATGCCTACTACAACAATGTCTGGTTTAATACTGCATATATTTTTTAGAGCTTCCATTCTTTCTGAGTTGTCGTTGAAATAACCATGCCTGGTACCAACCACCAATATTCTAGGAAATTCGCGAGAAAGCACTTGGTTAGCTCTTTCAACAACTCCAGGCTCCCCCCCCACTAAGTACACGGTTTTTCGTTTCCGTTCAGCATCGCCGAAAACCAATGGTGCCAGCGACGTCATATCGAAGCTTACCCTTTTGCATTCAACTCCAATTATTCTAATTAACAAGCACAAAAAGAAACCATCACAATAAATTCTATCAAAATCACTGTAAGTCCCTAAATTCTCCCTAGCCTTTAGGTAAGAAAAGTTGTTCAAAAAAGTTATCAACCCTTCTGCAGGTGGGTTTAAACTTTCTCTGTTTGAGTTTTTAATTTTTTCAAAAATGTTTTCTATTTTGCTCATAGTAGATATTTTAAAGTGATTCACTACGACAAACCGATCTCGTTATAAACCAAAGCGATCTATCAATTAATATTTAGACTGGTATGTAATGCCCCCTGGTTTCTGCACACCTCATCCAGTTAATGCGAGGTGCGCTCGGGGTGCCACATAGTCCAGAGACTGATGTGGTCGCTCTTCGTTGTAGTACCGGATCCAACGATCGATCACGACTCTGGCTTGGCCCAGCGACTCGAAGCGATGCTGCCAGATGCACTCCTCTTTCAAGGATCGGAAGAAGCGCTCCACGAGTCCGTTCTGTTCCGGTGTATACGGCGTCGTGAACTCCTGGGTGAGACCATAGGCCTTCACCGTGCCCGTGTAGTGCCGGCTGCTGAAGACCAGACCTTTGTCGGAGCGTAGCGGTAGCTGAACGCGCCCCAGCGCTCCCAGTCGATAGATCAGCGCCTCCTCCAGAGCGGCCTCAGCGGTCTTGCTACTGCCGTTGTCCGACAATCGCCAGCCGAGGATCTCTCTTGTGCAGCAGTCGATGATCACCGCCAGGCTGGCTCGCCGATCCTTTCCACACCACACGTGCGTGAGATCCTGTAATGACCCCCTAGTTTCTGCACACCCTACGCAGCTAATGCAGGGTGTGCTCGGGGTGCCACATAGCCCAGAGACTGATGTGGCCGTTCTTCGTTGTAGAACCGGATCCAGTGGTTGATCACTGCCCTGGCTTGTCCCAGCGACTCGAACCGATGCAGCCAGATACACTCCTCCTTCAGGGAGCGGAAGAAGCGCTCTACGAGCCCGTTCTGTTCCGGCGTGTACGGTGTCGTGAACTCCTGGGTGAGTCCGTAGGCCTTCACCGTGCCCGTGTAGTGGCGACTGCTGAAGACCAGGCCGTTATCGGACCGCAGTGCCAAGGGCTGATGAATTCGGCCCAAGGCGCCGAATCGATGCACCAGGGCCTCTTCCAACGCGGCCTCGGCGGTCTTGCTACTGCCATTGTCCGATAATCGCCAGCCGAGGATCTCCCGAGTGCAACAGTCGATAATCACCGCCAAGCTGGCTCGTCGATCCTTTCCACACCACACGTGAGTCAGATCAGTTGCCCATCGCTCATCAGGTCTTGAAGCGACTGACGGCAAGCTCCTGGCACGTGGCCGGAAGCCTTGGGGTCGTTTGCGCACCTGCCAGCCCTTCAACTGCAGGATGCGTTGGATAGGCTTGCGGTTCTCTCCCAACACGCACGCCAGACGACGATAACCATAGGTAGGGAATCGTTCCAGAGTCAGCTTCACCCTGCTAGCCAGTTCGGTATTGATCACACGGCGCCGCGGCTTGGGCCGGTAACACAGGCTTCGCCGGGGGAGTCCCAACCAGCGGCAGAGCTTGACGAGCGATACCACATGACCTTCCTCGGCCAGTTGCGCCTGCAGCGACCTTACGAGTTCTCGTCCTCGTCGAGCAGGCGCTTGAATTTTTTTAGTGCATAGATCTGCAGATGGGCTTCGCCCAGTGCCTCCTTGGTCTCCCGGAGCTCGGACTCGTACTGCTCACGGATGTCCTTGGGGCGGGCTTTGAACCCGTTCTCCATGTTGCGTTGGGCCTCATCGATCCAGCCTTCGACCTCGGAGACGGTGAGGTCATACTGGCGAGCCACTTCAGCGACGGTGGTCTTGCCCTTGAAGATGTCCATGACCACCGCGGCTTTGCGCTTCGCGGTCCATCGCTTGATGGGGTTGTCGTCGTTCATCCTGTCCTCCTGATGACTGCACTATACCCTGTGCAGCTATGGAGGGGGTCACTTCAATCCGTCGCCCAGCGGTCATCTGGCCGTGACGTGACTGACGGCAAGCTCCTGGCACGCGGTCGGAAGCCTTGTGGCCGCTTGCGTACCTGCCAGCCTTTCATTTTCAGGATGCGCTGGATCGGCTTGCGGTTCTCTCCTAAGACGCACGCCAGGCGGCGATAGCCATAGGAGAGGAACCCCTCCAGGGCCAGTTTCACCCGCACCGCCAAGACGGCATTGATGGCACGCTTCCGCGATTTGGGCCGGTAATACAGGCTGCGCCGGGTGAATCCCAGCCAGCGGCAGAGCTTGATGAGCGATACCACATGGCCTTCCTCGGCCAGTTGCGCCCGCAGCGACCTTACGAGTTCTCGTCGAGCAGGCGCTTGAATTTATTTATCGCATAGATCTGCAGATGGGCCTCGCCCATTGCCTCCTTGGTCTCCCGGAGCTCGGACTCATACAGCTCACGGATGTCTTTGGGGCGGGCCTTAACCCCGTTTTCCATGCTGCGCTGGGCCTCATCGATCCAGCCCTAGATCTCAGAGACAGTGAGATCGTACTGGCGAGCAACTTCAGCCGTCGTAGTCTTGCCCTTGAAGATGTCCATCACCACGGCGGCCTTGCGCTTCGCGGTCCATCGTTTGATGGAGTTGTTGTCGCTCATCCTGTCCTCCTGATGACTGCACTATACCCTGTGCAGCTATGGAGGGGATCACTTCAGCCTTACGGATTCAGTCAGGTGTTGCACTCAGAATTTGCGGCCAGGGGGCCGTCACTCATTCTGTTCTCATGATGGCTGCGCTATAGGCTGTGCAGGTCTTGAGGAGGTCACCTCACCTGCTCCTAATTATACGGAAACATTCTATATTTAATTTCGACAGGGCCAGTGAGGAAATCAATGAATATAGCACAACAAACTGGTAAAAATAAAACGGGTTGGAAAGCTGTAAGAAAACTTGAGGAATAAGCAACGCCATCAAAATAATAAAAAAATTATCTGAGCGAACTACCCCCTCCACGTAGTTTAAAAAAGATATCAATAACAAGGAAAGAGAATATATAAACACAATAACAAATGGAACAAGGCCAAATTCGAAGACAATCCACAAAACTTCAAAGTGTGGTGCGACACCATTTATACCTGTTTTATCAAGAAACCAAGAATTAAAGCTTCCCAATCCATTGCCAAAAAGAAGCTCATCAATAGTTATGTTATCAGAAACAGTGTCTAGAATAAACATCCTGAAAGACGAAGAATTATCTAATGCATCTCCATCTAATGTTTTCATCAGTCTACTTATAGCACCAATATCTTCGACCCTGAAAAACACATCAAAAAAATAATATACAAGCACTATAAAGAACGGAGTAAGAATACAAAAAACAATCTTATAGGGCTTCCTCAAATAAATAAAAACAGCGAATAACAACACAAAAATACCAACAACTGAAGTTGCTCTTGTAGCAGTCATAAAAACAACAAGAACTAAAGATATTGAAACTATCAACCAGCTGTTTTTTCTTAGATTAATCCAGAAGTAACAGGACGCACAGAGATTAACAAAACATATCGCAGCAAAGCCTACAGGGCTACCAACACTTCCAAAATATCTATTTGCCCCGTTCATTAAAATACTACGCCCAAATATATAGTCATATATAGTTTGGCATATACAGCATAAAGCAAATACCAAGAAGAACACCTGAAGCTTTACAATTACTCTTTTTTCTTCTTTATTAAGTAAATTAAAGAATACCAATGAAAACATCATATATGTTGAAAGACGTAAAAGAGGTGATATAGCATCAACCGTACCCCCCCTTACTACCGCGACTAGGGTTGCATAAACAGTAAAAATAATAAAAATAATATGGAACGGTGATATCTCATTAATATTACGAATATTATAAATAAAAACAACAAGGGACAGCAACCAGATCATACTAACCATTAAAGCCCTTGCACTTCTTTGATCAAAATATGTGGCTAACTCTAAGAATCCAGACACGTAAAGTAACAAAGCTGACAATGCAGCCACAAAAAAGGAAAAAGACAACTTATAGCATTTTATCCCAATCATCACTTTTGATAACAACCCTTTCAAATATTTCTTCTAAATTATTCCCCAGAGCTATATTTTTCTTAACACTCTCAGGAAGAAGCTCCACCAAGTTTATGGAAGAACAGTTAAAAATTAGACTCGCTGTTAAAAGAGCCGTCGAATTAATCCCTGCAACCTTAGTAATATTAAATTTTTTGATCATTAACTCGGCAGGCATATCTATATCAACAACTAGTGCTTCAGGTGCAACTTCAGAATAACAGAAATTATCGAGTGGGTGTGGTTTTATAGCTAAGAGTGTACCTCTCCTTTTAAAGTAGTCGACGACATCTTTAAAAAACAACCTATATTCATGATCTGACATGACACCAACACGAACAAAGGGACTAGTAAAGTATAAAACCCTATCGGAGATATTAATATTGATCAAATTGTTAATTTCTTCTATTTTTTTTCGCGGAAGGTAGTAATAATTCAGAATAGCATCTACGGATTTTTGATAATAGCGCCTGGCACCATTTTTCCGCGAAAAAATCCCCCACTCATAATCTAAAAAAAGTTTCGACTTAAGGATTTTTTTTAGAATAAACTTTACTGCAAAAAATCTTTTCTTTTCTCGAATAGCGACTCCTCTTTCTTGCGCGTAACTGTTGTAAGTTCCAATACCCTCCTCAAAACTAAAAGACTTAAAGTTACACCTCGGTAACAAATAAAAATCCTCTATCATCTGAGTTACTGAAGGTTTATAGTAGGTGTGATGCCCCAAATAGACAGTTAAATCAAGTTCCCCACACGCTTTAAACCTTCTCCAAATTGGCGTTATAATTGTTAACACTCCGGTATGCTTTTCTTGTTTCTTTATTCTAATAAAAACCCCCTGTTCATCAACAAACTCAAAGTCGGACAGTTGGTATTTACTATCCATATCTTTAACGTAATAGGCTGTTACGACATCACCTCTATTAGCTTTAGAAAAACAAAAAGCCAAGGCGCTTATCAAATGGAATGTCGTGATGATATCAAAAATATAAAATTTTTTCACTACTACTTGAACTCTAAATAAACATGACTTTTATGACTAGGGCCAGAAGTCTCTTCCAATAATCATATTAACTTTACTCAACAATTATGGGCTGACTTTTTCCCTTGATTTCAAGCAATAAGCGCAGCACTTGCGGTATCCACGACTCCCGAATACACCCTAGGAACACCTGTGTCGGCGTCCGATATCCCAGTCGTTTTTGGGGGTGATTTTGCCCAACAAATGTGGACACCGGGCTATGCGATCATCCGAGACACTACAGTTATTCTATGAACCAAGGAAAGATAGCTTCCTCTCGTCAACGGACTAAGCGAGGCACCACAACCACACATAACATTCAACCCCCCAATGCCTATCATGCTAAATCATCGAAGCGAACCGGCTGATTTTTAGAAATATCATTTTTAAGTTTCTTACCCAAAACATCAGTCAAAAACTTTGGAGCAACACCGTATCCGGGACGAACGCTTCGGACTGCGCTCTCATCAATTCGCTCTCCTGCCTTCATATCTTTGACGAAGTAAAGCGACCTTCGAAACTTCGCATTCCCATGTTCACTGGATTTTCGACCATAATTTACTTTACCAAGAGCATGCCAAGCGGTCTTAGTGTCAACGCACAATTTCTCCAACTCCGCAGGCTCGAGTGAAAAGCTATCATCGGGCCCTCCACCATTTCGATCTAACGTAAAATGCTTTTCAATCAAATTAGCACCGAGTGCTACGCTGGCAATTGCAGTAGTGTTGTCGAGAGTATGGTCGGAAAGCCCTGTGACCAGCCCAAAACGCCCCATCATATCGGTTATGGTGTGCAGATTATAGTCTTCGGACGGAGCCGGATAACCACTGACACACTGAAGAATAGCCAACTGTTGGCACCCGGCACCGCGGGCGGCATCAACTGCCTCTTGGATTTCGTCGCAGTCAGCCATCCCAGTTGATATAATCATTGGTTTGCCTGTTCTGGCTACGTACTCAATCAAAGGAAGGTCCACAGCTTCAAAAGAGGCAATTTTGTAGGCGGGAGCCCCAAGGTCTTCAAGAAGATCTACTGCGGTGTTATCAAACGGCGAACTGAAAATTGTGATACCGAGCTTCTTGGCATATTCGAAGAGTGGATGATGCCATTCCCAGGGCATGTGCGCTTCTTGGTAAAGCTCATAAAGGGTACGCCCAGCCCACAATCCATCACTTATTTTGAAGTCATCGCTATCACAGTCAAGAGTAATGGTCTCAGGACGGTATGTCTGGAGCTTAATTGCATCTGCCCCGGCCGAGGCAGCCTCTTCGATTATACGCATAGCCGTTTCAAGCTTGCCATTATGGTTAGCAGAGAGTTCGGCGATGATATAGGGTGGTTGATCGGCTGCGATTCTACGACCCGCTATCTCGATATTGGGTAGCGTCATGTCTAGTCAAGCTCCTCGATGGGCTAGCCATTCGCTGCGGAGCAAGCCGAAGCCAATGACATCATGATAGTACTGACCATCGAAATGATGATCGCGAAGGTGAGATTCACGAGTGAACCCTAAACTTCTATGAAATTTCAGCGAGCGCTCGTTGTAAGCTAGTGCTTCGCCACACAGTTTGTGAAGCTTCAGCTCTTCGAAAGCATATACTAAAGCTGCGTGACCCATCGCCTGCCCTCTTCCTCTAGGTGAAAGGGGATCGAGATAGAAACCCCATGTCGCACGCTGCGCGTCAGGGTTCTCAAGATGGATATTCACGAAGCCAAAAGATTCCCCCCCATATTCACACACTAAAAGGTGCCTAAACGGGTCTTCCTGAGACCTTTGGAACCAAGCCAAATGTTCTGCCTGACTGACCTCGTGCTGGGTGTACATATACCGGCTTACTTCAGGATGATTACGCCATCGACGAACTTTAGCTAAATCGGCCTCCTCTATTGGACGCAAATGAACTAAAAGCGATTTCATGTCAACGAATTCTCCTGCTGCATGATGTGAAAAAGCTTCTTCACGCCCTCTCCATCCGTAAGCTTAGCTGATAAGCTACTCATTTTCGACAGGACGCCGGGTGCCTGCACCTTATATAGACAATCAGGCAGCTCATAGAATAGACGATCTGTAGTACTCAGGCTAATTGCCGCCCCAGCAGCATTCAAAGCCCGGGCTATAGGGCGCTGATTTTCAGCTAATACAAGCATTAAAGTGGGCAGACCCAAGCAACATCGCTCCCAAGATGTACTGCCAGCGGCACCGATGGCGAGATCCGCTTCAGCCATGCGTCTTGCCATATCTGGCACGTTGCTTACTACATTTATTGACCAAGGTAGTTGATCTGCACTGGCATTCACTTCTTTCAACCAAGGTGCGGTGGCGCCCAATACCACTGTAATTTCGATATCATCTGGCAGCTTGCAAAACTTCAAAGCGTCAATTACTAAACCGGTCACATTGTCCTTGTCGACCCCCCCCATAGTTATCAATAGGCGTTTGAGGCGAGTTTCCCTGTTCCGCCGAGCAAGGCTAAACTTACGAAGCTCTGAAAATTCGGATCGCAGAAGCGCAAACGCTGGTCCGACAAGTAATTGACAGTCTTTCATTAGTAGTCTGGAGTAGTCCGCAGCACGACGCCCCAAGTTCTGATCCAATAAAAGGTCGGCGCAATGAGGCCGGTCAGCTAGATCATCGATGATGAAGAGACGTGATTGTAACGGGAGCACAGCAGCTTCCCAGCGCACGTCTAGTGCATAGTGATCAACTACCAGCCAATCTGGAGATAACTCCGTCAAAATGGATCGACAATGCACGGCATCCTGCTCCCATGTAGTGCCCAACCATCTTGCATGAGTTGGCCCCTCCCTGCCGCTAGTCGTGGCTCTATCAGTTAGGCCGGGTGTGGGGAGGCGATACGTAAAAAAACCATGCTCCTCAATTAGATCACAGAGATGTCCTAAGTGTTCGCGACTCAAGAAATAGCATTGCGCACCAGCGGACTGGAGAGTCTTGGCGACCGTCAGACAGCGCATTACGTGCCCAGTGCCAATTTCGAGCGAGGCATCAACGCGAAAAGCAACAATGTGTACCTTCTGAGTGGATGCTGTCATGCATCTTCCGCCAACATGGCACGGAATAGCCACTCAGCTCGCTCCCAGTCTTCCTGGGTATCGATATCTTGCACATGATGTCTCGGCAGAAATACCGGCCGAGCCCTTTCAGAGAAGATTGGCGTGCCAGCGCACCATGCAGCTGCTCGCCCCCAGTAAAACTGGCCAGCGTCGTGGTAAGCCTCCTCTAAGTCTTGAGAGCGTGTGAGGAAATGCTCAGGCTGGAACATGGCTACGTAGCCATCCTTATCAATTCTCAAAGCCCGCTGAACCGGAAAGGCGTAGCTGGTTACAGAGAAGGCATAGTCAGCGTCTTCGCTTTTCAGTGCCATGAAGCCCCTATGCAAGTCCCTTGCTTTCACAAATGGTGCCGTGGCGTAGAGACAACACACCGCCTCTGGTCTCACCCTTTCCTCTTCCCCCAGCCAGTCAATTGCATGAGCAATGACTGGAATAGTACCGCTGTGATCGTCAGAGAGGAATGCAGGCCGTCGAAAGGGAGTCTCAGCCCCCCATGCTACGGCCACCTCGGCGATCTCGTCATCATCAGTGGACACAATCACTCGATCGAAGCACCCGCTCTTGAGGGCAGCCTCAATTGACCAGGCAATCATAGGCTTTCCTGCGAACTCACGAATGTTCTTTCGCGGAATACGCTTGCTGCCGCCACGAGCGGGAAGTACCGCTATGCACTGCGTCATATCACTCAAGCCTCCTCAAGCGCCCGCCGCAAAGCCTCGACCACCTCATCCTGCTGGGTTTCTGTCATCGTCGGGTACAGGGGCAGACTAATGGCTTCAGCGTAATAGCGCTCAGCTTCCGGAAAGTCACCTGACTTAAACCCGAGTCCCTGATAATAGGGCTGGGTGTGCACCGGGATATAGTGGATATTAACGCCTATACCCAACGCCCGCATCGTCTCGAAAACCTGCCGTTGACTCTTGTTAATCGACGCAAGTTCCAGTCGGATGACGTAGAGATGGCGCCCAGAATAGCTGTCAGGGTGCTGCCAGGGCGTGGTCAGAGGCAGTGCAGAAAGCAATCGGTCATAACGAACCGCTAGTGAATGCCGTGCCGCCACATAGGAATCTAGTCGCTCTAACTGTGTCACTCCTAAAGCCGCCTGTAACTCCGTCATCCTATAGTTAAAGCCTAAGTCGACTTGCTGGTAGTACCAAGGACCATCGGCTTCATGCGTCATCAGTTTAGGATCACGGGTCACGCCATGGCTACGCAGAAGGCTCATTCGCTCCGCAAGTTTATCATTATTCGTCAGGGCCATCCCACCTTCTGCAGTAGTGATGATTTTGACTGGGTGAAAACTGAACACAGTAATATCGCAGTACTTGCAGCTTCCTATTTCCTCGTCTTTATACCGGCCACCAACGGCATGCGATGCATCTTCAACCACCTTGAACCCATATCTTTGACTCAGGCTGTAGATAGCTTTCATGTCACATGGCTGTCCGCACAAATGAACAGCCACAACGACTTTCGGAAGGCAGCCGGAAAGCTCTGCTTTTTGCAGTTTTTTTTCTAGAGCCAATGGACAAATATTATATGTCTTAGGATCAATATCTACAAAATCCACTCTAGCGTTACAATATAGACCACAATTTGCCGATGCGACAAAAGTGATGGGCGAAGTCCAAAGCCAATCGCCTTCTCTCAGCCCCAATGACATACATGCAATATGCAAGGCAGAAGTAGCACTATTTACCGCCAAAGCATAGCGGGCACCAACTTTTTCCGAGAGCAAATTCTCGAACTTTGGGACCATAGGCCCTTGAGTCAAGAAATCTGATTGCAGTACTTCGCGCACTGCATCTATATCATCCTGCCGGATATCTTGGCGCCCGTACGGTATCATCAAATTGCTCCGATTTTTTCCCAATTATTGTTAATCCAAGACTGAAGCTCTTCCTCAGCCATCCACTCTTCATTATTATCACTTGCATACACGAATCCCTCAGGGACTCGTTTCCCATCTTTTATACGGTTAGCATCCATGTCCCAGCTGTTAATAGCCGGAAGAATTTTATAATGCTCGGGATACTCATATGTATAATAAGCATCCTCCGCACCAATCATTTGTTCATGCAATTTCTCCCCAGGCCGAATACCCACCACTTTTTGCTTGGCACCCGGGGCAACAACTCGCGCTAGATCGGTAACTCTCATTGACGGAATTTTTTTCACATAGATTTCACCACCTTCCATATCATCAAACGCGTGCCAGACCAGCTCCACGCCCTGTTCGAGCGAAATCATAAACCTAGTCATGCGCTCGTCGGTGATAGGCAACTCCCCCTTATCCCTAATCGACATAAAGAAAGGAATCACAGATCCCCGCGAACCCATTACGTTCCCGTACCTTACTACTGCAAATCGGGTACTATGTCCACCAGCATATGAGTTTCCGGCCACAAACAATTTATCTGACGTTAGTTTAGTCGCACCATAGAGATTGATTGGACTACTTGCCTTATCTGTAGATAGTGCCACCACCTTTTTCACGCCCTTATCGATACAGGCATCAATCAGGTTCATTGCACCTTGGACATTTGTTTTCACACATTCAAATGGGTTATACTCAGCCGTGGGTACAATCTTGGTCGCGGCAGCATGCACAACATAGTCGACACCATCTAGTGCACGATAAATACGATCTCTATCTCGCACATCCCCTATAAAGAAACGCACCCGTGGGTCACCTTCGAATTTCTTGGCCATCTCCCACTGCTTCATCTCATCACGAGAAAAGATAATCACGCGCTTGGGATTATAGCGCTCTAGAAGCATTGGGATAAAGGTATGCCCAAAAGATCCAGTTCCGCCTGTCACAAGAATTGAAGAATTATCGAACATAGCAATTTACTCTATTGGTTCCATCAAAAAGTGATTTTTTATATTTCAACCTAGCAACGCATTTTCAGCCAAAGCGTACAGTCATCAGTCTTTTTAACCGGTAATAGAAAAAGGCCTTTAGTACCAGCATAGCGAAAAACGAACCACAGAGGGAGACCGGAATCCCTAGGACGGGAAAAGTCTCTGTAAGCATAAAGCCAAGCCCCAAGAATACAAAGACGGAAACGACATTGCTACATATAATAGACTTGTCGTTTCCCATAGCATAAAGCCCGTAATGGGGAATCATGCTTACTGCAAATAGAAACGTGGCAAAAAGCAAAAAGTAGAGCATCCCCACATGATTAAAATACACTTCCTTTCCTAAGACCATTAAAACCGGATGAATCAACACTGCGGCCGCCACGCACATCATCAACGCAACAATAACCGTCTGGCGAAAAAGACTTTTCATTCCAGACTCAAACATCGTCAAATCTTTTATTTGGAAAGCTCTTACGATTTTCGGATACAAGAAAACAAACACGCCTGCATCTAAAAAT
Organism: Halomonas sp. H10-59; assembly: GCF_040070555.1. NCBI lineage: Bacteria > Pseudomonadati > Pseudomonadota > Gammaproteobacteria > Oceanospirillales > Halomonadaceae > Halomonas > Halomonas sp. H10-59. The sequence continues at coordinate 1,906,965 of NZ_CP098828.1, read as the reverse complement.
GACGTCACAGCATTAGCAACCCCAGCAAACAATACATAAGCTGCAAGTGCTTCTTCTCCGCCCACTGCCTCCAACCAGTAACGGTCAACCGTAAACAGTGCTCGTATTGCCAGCGTTGCAAAAAGCAGGGGCAAGGCAACTTTGACACCTTGAGCCAACCACCTCCAATCAATTGAATTCTTTAAGCAGGCTCGATCCAGTCTGGCGATTGCCACAAATCCCATGCTACATGCGAGTGCCCCACCTACCGCCCACGCCATTAGCAGCACTTCAAGGGTGCGAAACTTTGGATACAACCAGAAAATTACTGCTACAACCAACACCCAAACGCCAGAACGCAGAAAGTGGGCTATGCTCGCATACAACTGCCGCGACATCGCGACTAACAATCGATTTAATTCCTGAGCTAAGTGTTCGAACACAAGCAAGACAAAAAACCATGGAGCAACCTTCCACGGCAAAAGATCTGCAATAAACAAAAAAAACAACAGCGGGAGAATAATACTGTAGACGATTACCGTGAAAACACTTTGATCACGGAGCAATCTTAGCCACTCATCGGATCTACTACCTAAAAGCTCTCGCGTGGTATATACGTAAAAATCGAAACCAATTACATAGATAGAATACGATATTGTAGCGACCAATAGGCCATATATTGCCACTTCTTTTGGAGCAAGATAATAAGCAATAAGAAAGATTAAGAGAAATTTTGCAAGAAGCGAGCTGCCTCGTAGCCCAATATTCACCAACCGTATAAAGACGGTGGTTGAGAATAGGTTTGATCCGCTAGGCATACTGGCCCACTTATATTTTCAGAAAAAGAAAAGACTATGCCGCTATTTTAAGCTAAGAATCCCGGTCCATAAGATTAGAAACCTTTAGCAATAAATCTAGCGCTTCAAATGTTTTCGTAGACTTTCTTGGGCTGCTGAACTTCCGTGCACCAATCTAATTTGGCCAATCCTATTCTCTGCCCCACAAACAAACTGAACCAAACCCTGCTGGTCAGCATGTGCGGAAAATCCCGAAATACTCTTGACGTAGGCACTCACCAGCACGCTCTCCCGGTCAAGAACAACTTCGCTTCCACTTTTCGCTCGCTGAATCTGCCTTCCTGGCGTGCCCTCTGCCTGGTATCCAACAAACAATACGGTGTGGCGAGGATCAGGAAGGAGTCGCTTCAAGTAGTTGACCACCCTGCCCCCTGTGGCCATGCCGCTTGCGGCGATGACGATGGCCCAGGTGTTGGTGGTGGCGAGGTGCTCGACCATGGCGAGATGGTCGTCGTGGCTGTCTACGGTGACGAGGCCATCGAAGCTGAGGGGATGGCGGCCCTGGTCGAGCCGTGCCTTGGCTTCGGTGTCCCACCAGGGCTTGAGGTCTCGGTATACTTCGGTGAAGCGGGCAGCCAGCGGGGAATCGACAATGATCAGGGGGCGCTCGCCTTTCTCTCCTTCCTGTCGCTCGTGCAAGAGGGTTTCGATTTCGTAGAGCAGCTCCTGGGTGCGGCCGATGCTGAAGGCTGGAATGACCACGCTACCGCCCTCGCGCTGTGCACGATAAATCATTTCCTTGAGCTGTGCGCGCCGCGTCCTGCGACCTTCATGCCTTCTATCGCCGTAGGTGCTCTCGAGCACCAGCACGTCTGCCCGCTCCAATGGTGTGGGATCCGGCAATAGCGGAGTGTCGGGCGGCCCAAGGTCCCCCGAGAAGACGTAGCGATTATCCAGACTCGCGCGCTCGTCCTCAACATCAATTTCGACGTATGCTGAACCGAGTATATGCCCCGCGTTCTGTAGACGCACCTTGACCTTGTAACGCTCATCGTTCAGCAAGCTTTTCCAAGCGCCATAGGGACTTGGATCAAGATGCATTTGAACGGTATCAAGAAACCGCCCGATTAGCCTGCGGTCACGGGTAAAGCCGATTTTAAGGGCATCCTCGATCACCAGCGGCAGCAGCCGCGCACTCGGCGGGGTACAGATGATGGGGCCCTTGAACCCTGCTGCCTTCAGGTAGGGCAGGCGACCGATATGGTCGATATGTACGTGAGTCACCACCAGGGCGATGACGTCGTCGATCGGAAATTCGATCTGGTGTCGCTCGAAGCTGGACTGGCCCTTGAGGTCCTCTCCCTGAAATAGCCCGCAATCGATGAGGATGGCATGGTCAGGAGAAATCTGTAGCCGGTGGCAGCTTCCGGTGACGCCATCGGCGCCACCGTGGTGGACTATGGACGGATATTCCAATGGAACCTGCTCCTTGTTGCCTGAATCAGGGTGACAAGCCCCGACGCCCGCTACCGGGCGCTTGAGAACACGCGATTGGAGCTTCCCCGCCTGGTCTCAAGGACTATCGATATCAATCACCTTTGGCAGGACGAGTGTGGCGGCATTCTCTGCTACCGCGAATTGGCTCGGGGATGGCCAGCCCAGGAGCGAACCTTCTTCCGTTGTGGTGGGAGCGGTATAGGCAATACTTGAATCCAGACATGCAGACCACGCGTACGCATTAGCCATGTCGGGCGAGGCTTCATCAAAGGTGCCATCAACCGCCAACGCCGTCCTGGCCGCCGCCAGCTCTTCCTTGCAGGCATTCACCGCGGCACGCTTCTGAAAGTTGGTGTACTGCGGTATGGCGATGGCTGACAGCAGCCCGATGATGGCCACCACCACCAACAGCTCTATCAGGGTAAAGCCGCCCTGCCCTGCCGGTATCACGGTACCGCTCTGCTCTGAATGACTGGTACTGGTACTGGTACTGCTTTTGCTGTCTTCCATGTTTGATGCTCCCTGTTGGCTTTTTTGCCGTTTCACGGTGGTGCACTTCCTGACCGGTGGCGCGGCTTGGCGAAAATGGCGCTGAGCGAGGCCATCACCCCCCGTAACCCCGCCCTACCGCGTTCGGAGCATCTTACTTGGCGCTGCGAGCGCCTCTGAGGGCTATACGACCAAACCTTGACGCCGATTCGGGTTCGGATAACAAAACCGCCTGTGCGGCCTCTATGGGCGTTCTATCGCGGGGTAGACTGACGGCTAGATTCAGGATGTCGCCGACGGGAGTGATCGGGCCCATCATGGGGCCCACTTCCAGGGAGGGTGCTGTGCCATTTGACCAGGGGTTCGGAAACGGCTTGCCGAAGGGGCCAAACAATGGATTGGCCCAACGGCTGGTGTCACAGGGGTTATTGAGTCCTCCGGCGGCGCTGCGGGCCGAGCGGGAGGCCCAGGACCGCCACAGCACGCTGTTGCGCTACCTGGTGGAGCATGAACTGGTGAGCGTAGGGCCGGCGACCCGAGCAGCGGCAGAAGAATACGATCTGCCGTTTGTCGATCTACAGGAGCTGGAACCGAGCGAACTGCCGGCGCTCTCTTACTTCCCCGAAGCCCTGTTGCGCGAGCATTCGGTGCTGCCACTTAGCCTCGATGATCATCAATTGCACGTGGCGGTACCCTACCCTTCTACTCTTGCTCGCCTGGGTGAGCTGCAGTTCGTCACCGGCAAGAGCTTGAAGCCGGCTCTGGCGCCGCTGGATCAGATTAGAATGCTGCTCGACGCCTACCTGGGTGCCGATCGCCCCGATGATGGCGCCATCGCCGTCGCTCTGGGCGCGCTTGGTGCCTCAGGCGCAAACAGTGCGGGCGCCGACGAACGGTCGGGGAAGATACATCCGTCACGGCAATCGGATCTGGCTTCTGGCCAAGGCGTGGCTTTCGACACTGAACAGGATGCAGATCTAGACGAGGAGCTCCATGCCGGGCTGGGTTCCGGGCTCAGCTCCAGTCTGAACGACCAGGCCGATGACGCGCCGGTGGTGAAGTTCGTCAATACCATCCTGCGTGACGCGGTAAGAAAGCGTGCCTCTGACATCCACTTCGAGCCCTTCGAGGAGTCCTTTCGGGTGCGCTTTCGCATCGATGGCCTACTCCACGAGGTGGCCCAGCCGCCGCTTAACCTTCGCGGTCGCATCGCCTCGCGCCTTAAGGTGATGGCGCGGATGGACATCTCGGAACGCCGCCTGCCCCAGGACGGCACCATCAAGGTCCAGCTCGACGATGGCGAGGACATCGACTTTAGGGTCAACTCGCTGCCTACCGTCTACGGCGAGAAGATCGTGCTTAGACTGCTGGGCTCCAGGTCGGCACGCCTGGGTATCGAGCAGCTCGGCTTTTCACCGGACCAGCGCCGGCTGTTCGAGGCTGCCCTGGCAAGTCCCCAGGGGATGATTCTGGTCACCGGTCCCACCGGCAGCGGCAAGACGGTGACGCTGTACACCGGCATCCACCAGCTCAACGCTGTCGAGCGCAATATCTGTACCGCCGAGGACCCGGTGGAGATCAAGCTGTCCGGGATCAATCAGGTCAATGTGGCGCCCCGCATTGGCCTGGATTTCGCCAATGCACTGCGCGCCTTTCTGCGCCAGGACCCAGACGTGGTGATGGTCGGCGAGGTGCGCGACCGGGAAACCGCCGAGATCGCGATCAAGGCCGCCCAGACCGGCCACCTGGTGCTGTCCACGCTGCACACCAATTCCGCCGCCGATACCCTGTCACGGCTTTCGAACATGGGCATCGAAGCCTTCAATATCGCCAGTGCGGTCAGCTTGATCGTGGCCCAACGCCTGGCGAGGCGCCTGTGCAGCCAGTGTCGATCCCCGGTCACCCTTCCTGCCGAGGTACTAGTGCAGCGGGGCCTGAACCAGGCCGAGGCCGACAGCGCCCAGCTGTATGAGGCCGTGGGCTGTCGTCACTGCACCCAGGGCTACAAGGGGCGGGTCGGGCTATTTGAGGTGGTGCCCGTGGACCAACACATGCGCCGGCTGATCCTGGAAGGGGGCAGCGCCGATGACTTCGACGCCCTGGCCCGCGCCCAGGGCTACCCGAATCTTCGTCGCAGCGGCCTTAACCGGGTGCTCGAAGGCGTGACCAGTCTGGCCGAGGTCTGCCGCATCACCGCCGCATGAGACCTCCGCATGAAACCGCCGCCCTTACCTCCACCATTTGAGTCCACCGACACGTGCCCTTTCGTCATCGCTCGCCTTCTACGGCTCCGCCTGCCTCTTCGTCCATGTCGTCGTCCTCGCCGGCCTCGCCTCCTAGGCCCCCCGGGCAGGTGGGTGGCTACACGCCTGATGCAACGCCGGGGGAGCCAGCCTCTTCTGCCTCCGGTGGATCGGGTTCTCACGCTGGCCACAGCCACCTTTCAGCGGGATCGACTGGGTCCAACGGATCAAGCGAGTCAAACGGGTCACGCGACCACCTGCGCAGTGCACGCCGTTCCGCACCCCCGCATCCGCGCCAGAGGTGCTGGCACTGGAAAGGCGAGGATCGCCAGGGCCAGCGGCGCAGCGGGGTGCTGCTGGCAACCGGCCGTCCCGAGGCCCAGCGCCAGTTGCATCAGCTTGGTGTGATCCCGCGCAAGCTGCGCCAGGGCGGCACGCTTGCGCGCTTCGAGCGCCAGATATCGCCCCGGGATCTCACCCTGTTCTCGCGCCAGCTGGCGACCCTGCTGACCGCCGGCGTGCCGTTGTTGCAGGCCTTTCACGTGCTGGGCGAAAGCCTTTCAAAGCCAGCCATGCGGCTAGTCGTCCAGGCACTGGGCATGGACGTCAGCGCCGGGGCCAGCATGGCCCAGGCGCTGTCCCGCCACCCGCTCACCTTCGATGCGCTGTACGTCAATCTGGTCGCCGCCGGTGAGCAGTCGGGTACGCTGGACCGCATGCTCGAGCGACTGGCCGGCCACCTGGAAAAGCGCGAGCGATTGAAGGCGCGGGTTCGCAAGGCGCTGTGGTATCCCTCCACCGTAGTGGCGGTAGGCATCGCGGTCAGCGCCATCCTGCTGATCAAGGTGGTGCCTCAGTTCGAACAGATGTTCGAGGGCGTCGGGGCAAGCCTGCCCCCGCTGACTCGGCTGACCATCGAGCTTTCGGAGTTCGCCCAGCAATGGTGGCTGGTGCTGCTGGGAAGCGCAGGCGTGATGGCCGGTGCGGCGAAATGGTGGATCAAGCGCTCGGCCAGGGCGCGCTTCGGCGCTCACGGCCTGGCGCTCAGACTACCGGTGGTGGGGGCGATTCTGGAGAACGCTTCGGTGGCACGCTTCTGTCGTACCCTGGCCACCGCCTTCGCCGCTGGCGTGCCCTTGGTGGAAGCGCTGAAGACCGCCGCCGGCGCTTGCGGCAATGACGTCTACCGACAGGCGGTGGCGGCAGTGCAGAACGAGGTCGCCAGTGGCCAGCGACTCCACCTGGCGATGCGGGCGACGCGGCGATTCCCGCCACTGGCACTGCAGATGGTGGCCATCGGCGAGGAAGCCGGCGCCCTGGACAGCATGTTGACGCGGGTGGCGGATCACTTCGAGCGCGAGGTGGACGATCGCGTCGACACCCTGACAAGCCTCTTGGAGCCGCTGATCATCGTGGTGCTGGGCGTGGTGGTGGGTGGCCTAGTGCTGGCGATGTATCTACCGATCTTCCAGTTGGGCAACGTCATCTAAACGACGCAGGCCATTTCTGCGCGCCAATTCTCGATGCGACTCACCCCTCTACGTTGACGCACGGGTGTCTCCATTCGCCCCCTGACGGGTTATCGGAATAGGGTGTCAGACGATACGATACTTATCCTGACAGTGGGGCCTCGGCCCCGTTCATGGGGGCTGTCTCCAGGACGATCTGGAACTTTTCCTGTCTGGTCCATTGATCGGGTGTGGAGGAACGTGAAGGCAAAACCTGCCCCCTTGCTCTGCCTGTTTCCGCCAATTGTAAAGGGTTTGATCTTATCCAGTAGCGGTGGACTGAAATGACCCCCTCCAGAGCTACACAGGCTATAGTGCAGCAATCAAGAGGACGCAATGAGCAACGAACCCACCGTCAAACACTGGACTGCGAAGCGCAAAGCCGCCGTGGTCATGGACATCTTCAAGGGCAAGATCACCGTCGCTGAAGTGGCTCGGCAGCATGACCTCACCTTTTCCGAGGTCGAAGGCTGGATCGAGGAGGCCCAGCGCAGCATGGAAAACGGTTTCCGGGCCCGCCCCAAGGACATCCGCAAGCAGTATGCGTCCGATCTGCGGGAGACTAAGGAGGCGCTGGGCGAGGCCCACCTACAGATCTACGCGCTAAAAAAAGGTTCATCGCAGATTAGCGTGAAACGGGCAAGGCGCGTGAGACAGGCAGGATAGAGAAACGGCAGTAAATCCGAGTAAGCTGATATTCGCCAAAACGTCAGCCTACGGACACCGCCGTTGCTATGGATACTACCCCGCTCTGCCTGATCTGGAAAGGCTTCACCGTCACCCACCACGAGTTCCTGGACGCTCAAACGCTGCGGCTCTAGCTGGAGCCCAAAGACCGGATTCTGCCTGTCTGTAGCGGCTGCGACCACGCCTGTTTCCTGGTACACGACGTGTATCGCCGGCGCGTCCGTGAGGCACCGCTGCTGCTCTACCGAGTAGAGCTCGACGTCCCGGTGCGACGCCTACGCTGCCCGGTCTGTGACTGGACACGCTTGCGGCGCCTGATGATGGACGAGTTCACCCTTCACAAGGGGCAGCGCTACGCCACCGTGGTCGCCTGCGCTGACACCCAACAGGTGGTATGGATCGGGGAAGGCCGCTCCCATGAAGCGATCCGACCGTTCTTCGCGTGGCTGGGCGAGGCGCGAGAGCAGATCGAGGCCGTCGCCATGGAGATGAACTCGGCCTTCGATCTCGAGGTGAAGGACCAATGTCCCAATGCCGAGGTGGTCTATGACCGCTTCCACGTGATGGCCAAATACGGGCGCGAGGTGATGGATCGGGTGCGCGTCGACCAGGCCAACCAGCTGCGCGATGACAAGGCGGCCCGCAAGATCATCAAGGGCAGCCGCTGGCTGCTGCTGCGCAATGCCAACAACCTCAAACCTAAGCAGGCGGTGAAGCTGGAAGAGCTGCTGGCGGCCAATGCGTCACTGACCACGACGTATCTACTCAAGGATCAGCCCAAGACCCTCTGGTTTGCCGATGAAAGAGCACTGATAAAAACCGGACAATCTGAATTGATGAAATCCGGACAAACTTCACTAACGTTGACAAGCCCACTACAACCAAGTCAGACCGCACAGCTCACTGGGCTATATGCCGCCCGTCGCCTATGCCCAAGGGTGTGCATGAAGGTGATCTTACCCAGCACTGGTGGACACCGGTGTAAGCGATCATTCGAGCCTCGAAGACCTCTGGGCTGATCATCCCGATCGCGCTGTGCCGGCGTTGCCGGTTGTAGTCCAACTCTATGTACTCGAACACCAGCCGTCGCATAGTTTCTCGGGTCGTGAGTCGCTCGCCGTGAATGGCCTCGACCTTGAGACTGTGAAAGAAGCTCTCGGCGCAGGCATTGTCGTAACAGTTGCCCTTGGCACTCATGCTGCACCGGAGGTCGTGCCGGGTCAGGGACGACTGGTACAGGGACGAACAATACTGGCTACCACGGTCGCTATGCACGATGACGCCCTTGGGCATCTTGCGGCTCCACAGCGCCATCTGAAGCTCGTCGCCGACCAGGTCAGCGGTCATGCGCTCGCTCATCGCCCGGCCGATCACCTTGCGTGAATACAGGTCAATCAGTACCGCCAGGTAGAGCCAGCCCTCACCCGTCGCCAGGTAAGTGATGTCGCCGACCCATTTCTGGTTCGGCGCCGTGGCACTGAAGTCTTGCTCCAGCAGATTCGGTGCGACGGGCAGGCCATGCCGTGAGTTCGTCGTGGCCTTGAACTTACGCGCGGCTTTCGCCCGCAAGTTTTGCCGACGTTGGCTGGCGGCCACGGTATTGAGGCAGATGGCTACGCCTGCATCGTTCAGGTCATGGGTCAGCCTGGGCGCTACGTTTCCACGGTGAGCCGGGAAGTCGCTCGCCATGGAGGACGCGACCAGTATCGGGCCAGTACTACTGATGAGGCTGCATGGGAGCATGCCAAACGCCCTAAGGTGTGCCATCTGGCAACTGTGTCCCCGAACTGCGGCAGCTAGTGGCGGAAAAGCTTGCACTACAGTTGTCTCCTGAGCAGATCTCGGGCTGGCTGAAACTCCGTTTCCCGAGAGACCGGCGCATGCAGGTGTCACATGAGACGATTTACCGCAGCCTTTACATCCAAGCGCGCGGTGTACTGAAGAAGGAACTGATGCAGCATCTGCGTTATAAGCGCATGATGCGCCGCTCCAAGCTTGCTACGAGTCAGCCGCGGGACAGATCAGGGATGCGGTGTCCATCCGAGAACGTCCTCCAGAGGCGGAGGACCGGGCGATTCCGGGGCACTGGGAAGGAGATTTGATCACCGGTGCCAAAAATTCCCACATTGCTACGTTGGTCGAGCGTCACTCTCGCTTCACCATGCTAGTTCAGGTGGATGGCAAGGATACGACCAGTGTGATCGCTGGCTTGATAAGAGAGGCCCAGCGGCTGCCGGCTGGTCTGAGAGGATATCTGACATGGGATCGGGGCACAGAGCTGGCGGCACATAAGGACTTCACGGTTGCGACCGATATTCAAGTCTACTTCTGCGACCCTCAGAGCCCATGGCAGCGGGGAACCAACGAGAATACCAACCGCCTGCTAAGACAGTACTACCCAAAAGGGACAGATCTATCCACGTTCACCCAGCAAGACCTTGATCAGGTGGCCATGCGGCTTAACGAGCGCCCCAGGAAAACGCTGGGATACAAGACACCTGCCGAAGTCTTATCCACCACCGTTGCATTGACCGGTTGAGCGCAAGGCGGCTTTTTTTGCGATTTCAAGCTCTTCCGACTTCTCAGCCAGCTGACGCTTGAGCCTCGCGTTCTCTTCCGCCAAGGCCTGCTCGCGAGCCGAGGCACTCTGCTGCTGCTGAGCCTTGGCTCGCCATTGGTAGAGCTGGCTGGGTTGAAGACCCAGCTCGCGGGCGGCGGCACTGGTACCAACACGGTCAGCGAGTGCCAAGGCCTCGTCCTTGTAGACCTGGGAGTAACGGGTGCGAGTCTTCTTCATCGACGTTGCTTGCCTTGCCATGGGGTCACCTCGTTCAGTGTACTGCCTTAACGGGGTGTCCACTGTTGGTGGGCAAGATCATTTGGCGTAGTAAGTTGGCGTGCCGACAACGCACTTGAGAAACGGCATCAACGTATCGCCAGTCGTCAGGGTACCGTCGAAGTCGAAGAAAGCTACGGGGCGGGCGTTGGAGGCATCATTCTTGCTCATAGCGACATCCGTTTGAAGATAGCCTCGGGGATATGCTTGATAATCAGCATAATGCTCCACCAGAACCACGGCAGGTACACCTCGTTCTTGCCCTTTTGCATCGCCTGGATGATGCCTTTGGCGACCTGCTCGGGCTTGGCCCACAGCGGCCCACCTTTATCGAACTCAGCAGTCATGGGGGTATCCACGAAACCAGGCTTGATGGTAACCACGTCGACGTTAGCCTTGGCCAACCGGTTGCGCAGCCCCTGGAGGAACAGAGTGATCATTCCCTTGGCAGCGCCGTATACATAGTTACTCTGCCGCCCCCGGTCGCCGGCCACCGAGCTGATCACGGCAATCACGCCACGCTGCTGTTGTTCAAGGCGGTTGGCGAGCAGGGTCAGCAGGTTGATCACGCTCAAGGCGTTGGTCTCGATCTCCTGCCGAGTCAGAGCGCTATCTGCCTGGCAGGCCTGCTGGTCCGGCAGGGTGCCGTGGGCGATCAGCACGCCGTCGATGCCGCCCAGCTGCTGTTCGGCGGTATCGATGAACTGAGCATGCTGAGAGCAGTCTGTAAGGTCCGCTACGCTACCGTCGATGTGCTGCTGATCGCCCGCTCGGATCTTGAGGTCCTCGATCAGGGCCACCAGCTTGTCGCGATTGCGCCCCACGCAGTAGAGAGAGGCACCCTGGGCGACCAGCTGCCGGGCGGTCTGCTCGGCAATGGCGGAGGTCGCCCCGAAGAGAATTACACGTTTGAGGGAGTTCATGAGGTTACACGCTGCCAGAATCGGGAAGAAAAGCCAGGGTCGACGTACTCGCTAAAGGCCTCCCAATGAGGAAAGCCGGACTTGAAAAGACTCGCCGGCATGCGGGCGTCCTTGCCGGGGTAGAGAGCGCCACCGGCCTCACGCACAATGGCATCCAGCTCCTCGAAAAGGCGCCGTGTCTTGTTACCCCGGTTGGGGAAGTCAAGGGCCAGGGTAGTGCCGGGGCGCGGGAACGACAGCATACCCAGTGAGGGCGTATGCCCAAAGGTCTTGAGTACGGCAAGAAACGAGCCCTCGCCGCGCCTGGCGATGGTGTCGAGCAGCGCTGCCGTGGCGGCCTCGGCCTCAAGGGGCGGGATCACACACTGGTACTGGTAGAAGCCCCGCCGCCCATAGATCCGGTTCCAGCCCTGAATGGCATCCAATGGATAGAAGTACGGCACATAGTGGGTCAGCGCCCCCTGGGGCTTTACCGGTTGGCGGTAGTAGAGGGTATTGAAGGCACGCAGACTCAGGCCGTTGACCAGCGAGAACGGCAGATCGATGGGTAAGCGTTTGCCGCCTTCCTTGAAAGTCGGCAATTCGGCCTGTGCCGCCGCATGCTGGCCGGCCAGCAGGATGCCCCGGCCCTGGGCCTTGCCTTTAGCCAGACAGTCGATCCAGGCCACGGTGTAAGGCCAGCGGGACTCGGCGCGACGGTTGAGCGTCCAGAACTCGTTTAGGTTGGTGAAGCGCTGCGACTCGACCCACATCCAGGGATTCTGGATGGGCATTAGCTGAAGATCGACCCAGCGAATCAATCCGGTCAGGCCCAGACCGCCGATGGTGGCCTCAAACCAGCCACTGTCATCCTCCGGACGGCACTCGACTACGCTGCCATCGCTGCGCCACAACTCCAGTGCACGCACAGAGTGGCCGAAACTGCCCACGGCATGGTGGTTCTTGCCATGTACATCGTTCGCAACGGCGCCGCCAACGGTGGCAAGTCGCGTTCCTGGCGTACTGGGCAGGAACCAGCCTCGTGGCACCACCAAGGCGAGGATCTCGGCCAGTGTCACTCCCGCCTCACAGCGCACGACACCTCGCTGTGGGTCAAACTCCATGAAGCGGTCGAGCCCTCGGGTCAACAGCAGAGTCCCTCTCTCGGTTAGACACACGTCGCCGTAACTTCGGCCATTGCCGTGGGCCAGCAGCGGCCTAGGCAGATGGTCCGGCACGCCGCGACTGCGCTGGGTTAGGGTATGTATCGCCTCAGGTTCCACTCTCGGCAGGCGGTTCCAGGAATTCGGGACTCTCATGCCCCCCCCTCCGCCAGCACTTCCCCGTGCCGGCTGCGGATCAGCGCCACCAGACCGATAACTACAGCAAACCACAGCGTCGCCAATCGGATGAACACCGTCGCTGCGATGGCAGCGGGCATTGTCATGCCCTTCAGGACGAGCAACGAGGCCATCACCGCCTCCGCGCCGCCGAGACCGCCCGGCAGAAAGCTCAGCGCGCCGGCCAGCATCGCCAGCGCGTAGACGAAGATGGCAAACGACAACGAGATATCAGCGCCTAACCAGCCCAGCATCCAATAGAAGGCCAGTGCCTCGGCCCCCCAGGCAATCACACTAATCACTGTGGCCACGCCCAGCAGACGGGGACGATGACACAAACGCGCACCATGAAGAGTCTCACTGATATGGGCTACCAAGGCCATTAACTTTCCCTCGCGATCTGCAGCCCACCGGTACAGCCAGTCTAACAGCGACTGGCTAGACAGACAGACGAGCACCACCAGGATCCCCAGCACTCCGGCAAGTACAATGCCGCGCGCCTGGGGATATTGGGTCAACCCCAACAGTGTGAGCAGTACAATGGCAACAAGATCAGATAGACGCTCGCTAACGAAAGCAGCAAAGGTCGTTGGAAATGGCACCCCGCGCTGCTTGAGAAGCACGCCCCTGAAGGCCTCACCCGCTTTGCCCGGTGTAGTGGTCAGGGCAAAGCCGCTGAGGTAGATCCGCAGGCTCGGTTTAAAGGCCACGCGATGGCCCAATTGCTTGAGGTAGAGCTGCCAGCGAGCGAAACGTAGCGCATAGTTCAACAGCGATAGGCTCAGGACGATCAGAGTTCCCAGCCAACCAATCTCCGCGAAGGCAGACAATACCTCTTTCCAGCCGCCCCATAGGGAAAACGCAAGGTAGCCTATTGCCGCCACCACAATGGAAATCACTAGCGCTCGCAGCCGCCACCCCTCAAGGTGATTTTTGCTCGCCGTCATGAGAGGACCCACAGTGCCGACCCCACCCAGCCAACGACGGTCGCCAGCAAGTGGCGATCAGTGACCAAATCCTTGGCCGCATCATTACCCCTAGACCGGTGATGTAACAGATAGAGATAGCGAAAGATGCCGTACACCACGAAGGGCAAGGTATAGATCAGACCATCACTACCGTGCATGGCAATCGTACTTGGCGAAACTGTATACATGCCGTATGCCAAGATGGTGCAAGCAGCAGTAACTGCTATGAACTGCTCAAGCATCGCCGGACTATAATCGTCAAGCACTCGTCGAGTAAGGCCTCCGTTGGTCTGCGCGTTACTCTCTAACATAAGCAATTCCGCACGGCGCTTCGAAAAACCCAGAAATAACGTGACCATCAGGCCGCAGAGCAGCAACCAAGCGGACGGCTCGATACCCAGCCCCACAGTGCCGGCCAAAATGCGCAGCATAAAGCCAGATGAGATCAGGAACACATCGAGGATCACCACATGCTTGAAGTACCATGAATAGAAGATGTTAATGACGAAGTAAGCAGCCACGAATAGAGCGACCCAGCCGCTGACCAGTACTGCCAGCGCCACCGAACCCACCACCAAACCCAATAGAAACCGCTTCGCGGCCGCAACCGAGATGGTACCGCTCGGCAAAGGACGGCGACACTTTACGGGATGCGCGCGATCAGCCTCGACGTCTAGAATGTCGTTGAGCACATAAACCCCGCTGGCCATGCAGCAGAACGCCAGAAAGACCAGCAGCGCTTGAGAGAGAGTCACCGGATCCCACTGGTGTGCAAACAGCGGTCCGACCAGCACAAAGCCATTCTTGAGATACTGGTGGGGCCTCGCCAAACTTACAAAGGAACGCATACACGGCAACCATATCGTAAAGCATTAATTTTACAGGCACTTTTCTTTCGACCACCTAGCACAGACGTAGCCAGTGCAGCATAATAGCGATAATTCTAAGAGAATTCGATCCCAGCGATGCCTCGCACGAGCTAGATCATTCGCCTCAGGATCAGGGTTGTCAGCGAGACCAGAGCATGAACTAAATCACTGTTCGCAAAGCCAGTCGAAGAGTCCTTCCACCAAGAGCTTCTGAAGTGGCGTCCGTTCGTTAGACCTTTCATATCGAGCCACCTAGTCGTGCAGCCACACCGCCGTGCCAGGCGGTGCTTCGTCGAACAGCCGCAACAGGTCGTCGTCACGCAGGCGAATACAGCCATGGGAGTCGGCCACCCCCATGGGCTTGTCCGGCGGGGTGCCGTGAAAATAGATATAGCGGCGCTGGGAATCGACGTCGCCGCCACGATTGAAGCCCGGCTCCAGACCACTGAGCCAGAGGATTCTGGTCAGGATCCAGTCGCGCTCTGGCTGGGCCTGGCCTAGCGCCTCGCTGTAGACCTCACCGGTGGGACGACGGCCACGAAAGACGCAGCCCGCAGGCTGCCCCTCACCGATGGCCGCACGGATCTGGTGCCAGCCCAGCGGGGTCTGACCGCTGCCCTCTTGCTGGCCAGTACCGGCAGCACCGGTGGACACCAGGCATTGCCAGGCAGGGTCTTCACCCCGCCATAGCGTCAGCTGCTGACGCGCGGTGTCGACCTCCACCCACACACCTTCGGTGGGGGGAAGCGCTGCCAATTGCGGGGTATGCATGACCCTGACTCCCTTCTCAGCTTATGCAGTTGGCTCGCGGGTCGCCGGTGGCATCGTCGGCGCCGGCTCCGGCAGTGGCGCCTTCAGCGCTGACACCACCACCGGCATCATGCGGCGCACCAGGTCGCGTACCGAGACATGCTCGTCGTAGTCCTTCTCGGCGATGTCGCGCAGGGCATCGAGCCCAGACAGGGTAAAGATCACGGTGCCCAGCGCAAAGTGCAGACGCCAGAAGCGCTCGGAGTCCGGCAGCTCCGGCGTGGCCTTGCGCACCAGCGCCACGAAACGGGTGAACACGGTGCCGTACTGGTCCTGGATATAGCGACGCAGGTGCCCCTGGGCCTGACTGTAGGCCAGCCCCAGCAGGCGCATGAACACCTTGAGGCTGTGCCGTTCGGCCGGTACCTCGAGCACAGTGCGGGCCATGGTCTCGAGCAGCACCTCCAGCGGAATCACGCGATCACCGTAGCCGCGCTCGAGCTCATCGATGGCGGCATGAAAGCGATCGGAGAAGGGATCCAGGTAGCGGGAGAACACCGCCTGGATCAGCGCCTTCTTGGAGCCGAAGTGGTAGTTGACGGCGGCCAGGTTGACCTTGGCCTTGCCGGTAATGTTGCGCAGCGACGTTTCCGCGAAGCCGCGTTCGGCGAAAAGCACCTCGGCGGTGTCCAGGATGCGCGTCACGGTATCGGTCTGGGCCATTCGCGGGCTCCGTCCAGTCTTGTCAAGGGCAGTTGGAAACAATTGTTTGAATACTGGCTTGAGTGTAAGGGAGCCGCCCTTCTCGCACAATCAACCCTGGCTCCACCCTGTTTCAAACGAATGCATCAGGTGGCGGCCCACTACACCAGTGCCCTGGCACACTATTCCTGGCCTTTCGCGGTTTTACTGGATGTACATCCATACTGTACACTTCACCAAGGGCGAGCATTGACGCCCCTAGCACTGGCAAGCGTCGGCAGCAAGCCGCCGCCAAGCCACCCTGTTCCATCGCCGCCCGTGGGAGGCCGCATGACACGTCCCCTGACCCCTCGCCAGCAAAACGTCTATGACTTTATCGTCAAGACCATGAACGAGCTGGGGTACCCGCCCACCCGCGCGGAAATTTCACGCGCCCTGGGCTTTCGCTCCCCCAATGCTGCCGAAGAACACCTGCGGGCGCTCGAGCGCAAGGGCGCGATTCGCGTGATTCGCGGCACCTCTCGCGGCATCCGCCTGCCGGCCCAGGAGGCCGACTCCGGCGCCGCCAACGAGTCGCCCCAGGAAGCCAGCCCCTCGCAGGGCCTGCCGATCATCGGCGAGGTCGCCGCCGGCAGCCCGATCCTCGCCGCCGAGCACATCGACCGCTACTGCCCGCTGCCGCCGGACTACTTCACCCCCCGCGCAGACTATCTTCTGCGCGTGCGCGGGCTGTCGATGAAGGACGTCGGCATCCTGGAGGGTGACCTGCTGGCGGTGCATCGCACCGAGCGCATCCGCAACGGCCAGATCGTGGTAGCACGCCTGGAGGATGAGGTGACGGTCAAGCGCTTCCAGCGTGACGGCCATCAGGTCACCCTGGAGGCCGAGAACCCCGACTTCGCGCCCATCACCCTGGACCTGCGTCGCGACAGCCTGGATATCGAGGGCGTCGGGGTTGGGGTCATTCGCGGTGGCAACGGCCAGGCCCTGGGCTAGTCGCCGTTTCACCGACGTCGTGCCAGCGCCTGCCCGCCCATGCCCGCACCCGTACGCAAGATTCTGCATGCCGACTGCGACTGCTTCTACGCCGCGGTCGAGATGCGCGACAATCCCGCCCTGCAGGATATTCCGCTGGCGGTGGGCGGCGCGCGCGAGGGCCGCGGCGTCATCACCACCTGCAACTATCCGGCGCGCAAGTTCGGCATCCATTCGGCGATGCCGACCGCCCGCGCGCTGCGCCTGTGCCCGGAACTGACGCTGGTTGCGCCGGACTTCGACAAGTACCGCGAGGTGTCGAGGCAGATTCAGGCGATCTTCCATGAGCTGACGCCGCTGGTCGAACCGCTGTCGCTGGACGAGGCCTATCTGGACGTCAGCGATGTCGAGGGGTTCAAGGGCAGCGCCACCTGGATGGCCCGCTGGCTGAAGGAGGAGTGTCTGGCGCGCACCGGCATCACGGTGTCGGTGGGGGCGGCACCGTCCAAGTTCCTGGCCAAGATCGCCAGCGACTGGGACAAGCCGGATGGGCTGACGGTGATACCACCCGACCAGGTAGAAAGCTTCGTACTGGCCCTGCCGGTGCGCAAGCTTCACGGCGTGGGGCCCGCCACCGGCGCCCGCCTGGACGCGCTGGGCATCACCACCTGTGAGGAGCTGCGCGAACAGCCCATCGACAAGCTGCTGGACGAGTTCGGCAAATTCGGGCGACGCCTCTATGAACTCGCCCGCGGCATCGACGAGCGCCCGGTCAAGGTGGAGCGCGAACGCAAGTCGATCAGCGTCGAAAGCACCTACGGCCGGGACCTGCCGGATCTGGCCGCGGCCCAGCAGGCGCTGGTCACCCTCTGCGAGAAGTTGAAGGCGCGCATCGACCGCAATGGTCGCCCGCCCCTGGCCGGCGTGTTCGTCAAGGTGCGCTTTGACGACTTCACCACCACCACCCTGGAGTCGAAGGGCCTGGAGCCGGATCTCGCCAGCTACCGCCAACTGCTCGACCAGGCCTGGCAACGCGCCCACCGCCCGGTGCGCCTGCTCGGCGTCGGCGTGCGCCTGGTGCCACAGGAAGCCAGGCAACAGCTGTCATTGCCGTTTTGACGTCTGAGAACCCAACGCCACTGGCATGCCAAGCAGGTAGCGTCGCAGCACGCGGTGCTCTTCGGGTGTCATCGAATCGGGCCACAGCCAGTGGGTATGCCCCTGCCAGCGCAGGGAAATCAGCCTGGCGCCGACGCTTTCGCAGGTCAGCTCGATCTCGCGCCAGTCAGCGTCATCCGAATAAAGCCTCACGGATTTGTCCGCAGATGACGCCAACGGACACCACTGCCAACGCCCAGGCACCGGGGCCCTGGGCTTGCCCCACCAGCGCATAAGCGCCTGACTCAGGGCCCGCAGAAGGCGTCGCTGCCGACGCTGCCATACGGAAAGGCCCGTATCTTCGGCCTGCTCGTCATCCACGGCGACCAGCGTTACCCCAGATGCCACTGCTGGCTCACTCTCGACCAGGCACCTTAGCTGACCCTGAAGCGGATGGCGGTGGGCGTGAATCAGTCTGCTGCAGAGAGCTGCGGTGAGTAGCGCCCCCACCGGCGAGGGAGTGGCGCCGGCGACGACCAGCGCGATGGTCGCCACCAGCGCCCCCTGGAAGAGATGCTGCTGCTCAGAGGCCCCGATTGTGACCGTGACCGCTGGTCTCGGCATAGTCCACGATCATCTGCACGATACGGCGACGGCTGGGCTCTTCCGGCCACTCGCGACGCATCAACCACATGAACAGGTCCTGGTCCTCTTCGGTGATCAGCTGGCGATAGGCGGCCTGATCGGCCTCGTCGAGTTCATCGTAGCAATGCTCGAGAAACGGCAGCAGCAAGAGGTCCAGCTCCCACATGCCACGGCGGGAGTGCCAGTGCAGTCGCTTGCGCTCGGCCTCGAGGCGGGAGGCCACGGAAGACGGTTGATCCAAGGGGAACCTCGTCAGGGATGGAATGTGTGGCCTCAGTATACCGCAGCACGATCCGCCAGGCAGCCGCCGGCGTATCCCGAAGGTGACCCGGCGCAAGATCATTGCCACGAATGTAGTGCGTTGTTTTCTCAAGACTTGAAAAGTATGCTATCTAAAAACAAGAGGCTGTGACGGATACGGCCTTCGCCACTGGCTTGGCCAGCGCTCAACACCCAGGTGGGACTCACGGAGACAACCGATGACAAAGTCCGAACTGATAGAGCAGATCTCCATGCGGCAGCCGGAGCTGTCGATCAAGGACGTCGAGGCCGCGGTGCGCCTCATTCTGGATGACATCACCGATACCCTCGCCGATGGTGGGCGGGTCGAGATACGGGGTTTTGGCAGTTTCTCTCTGCACTATCGGGAGCCCCGGGTCGGCCGCAACCCCAAGACAGGTGAAGCGGTGGAGCTGGAAGGCAAGTTCGTGCCACACTTCAAGCCCGGAAAGGAGTTGCGCGAACAAGTCGACGCCAGCCGTGCGCTGGGCTACTGAGTTCGCTGACAACCGCTCTCTCCGTTCTCTTTGTCTTACTATGGGAAGTCACACATGCGTTGGCTAAAAGGCCTGATCATGGCCATCATTCTGCTGGCGGTACTGGTCATCGGTATCCTGTTCGCGACCAACAACCAACAGGCCCTGCCGCTGAACCTCATCTGGTTCGAATTGCCCGAGGCCTCCCTGTCGGTGTGGCTGCTGGCCTCCCTGGCTGTCGGCGTGCTGCTTGGCATGCTGGCGATGAGCGGCGTCTACATTCGGCTGCGCGCCCTGCTGACTCGCGCCCAACGCCACAACCAGCAGCAGCGCAAGGAACTCGATCGTCTTCGCGTGCAGGAGATGAAGGAACTTCCCTGAATGCCCGATCTTCTGCTGCTGGGCCTGCTGGTCGTCGCCCTCGCCATTGGCTGGGCGCTCGGCCGGCGGGAGAGTCGACAGCAAGAACGCCCCGCCCCAAGTCTTCACCGCGACTACTTTGTCGGTCTGAACTACCTGCTCAACGATCAGCAGGACCGGGCCATCGAGACCTTCATCTCTGCGCTGGAGGTCAACAGCGATACCATCGAGAC
Source organism: Halomonas sp. H10-59 (assembly GCF_040070555.1). Taxonomy (NCBI): domain Bacteria; kingdom Pseudomonadati; phylum Pseudomonadota; class Gammaproteobacteria; order Oceanospirillales; family Halomonadaceae; genus Halomonas; species Halomonas sp. H10-59. The sequence continues at coordinate 1,887,332 of NZ_CP098828.1, read as the reverse complement.
TCACGTCACCCTGGGGAACCTGTTTCGCTCTCGCGGTGAGGCCGACCGCGCCGTCAAGATTCACCAGAACCTGCTCGCACGTCCTTTCCTGGACGGCCTCCAGGGAGCCTGGGTTCAGCTCGAGCTGTCCCGGGACTTTCTGCAGCTGGGTCTGCACGATCGCGCCGAACGGCTGCTGAAGGGGCTGGTCAAGGAAGAAACCCACGCCGAAGTACGCCACCATGCCAAGCGGCTGCTGGTGGACCTGTTCGAGCGCGAGGGTGAATGGCAGCAGGCGATCGACGAGGCCGTTCCCCAGTTGACCCGACGCCATGATGACCTGCGTCGGGCCGCTGCCCACTGGCACTGCGAACTGGCCGCAGAGGCGCGAGCATCCAATAGCCACGGCATCGCCAGAAAGCACCTGAAGCAGGCGCTTTCCATCGACGAACGCTGCATCCGCGCCAACATGATCCAGGCCGAGTTGTGCCACGACACCGGCCAGTACCGCCAGGCGCTCAAGCATCTGGATCGTATTCCCCAGCAGGACGCCGACTTTATCCCGACGCTGCTTGAGCCGCTGGAACGCACCTATCAGCTTCTTGACGACGCAGAGGGACTGATCGCGCACCTGCACCGGCTGCTGGAGCTGAATCCCTGCACCAGCGTAATGCTGCTGTTGGCGCAGACGCTGCGCCAGGTGCGAGGGAGTGATGAGGAGGCGATAGCGCTGATCACCGAACAGCTCAGGAAGGAGCCGAGCCTTGGTGGGGTGGACTACCTGATGGGGCTATACCAGCGTAGCGAGGCAAGCGAAGGCGATCCCCGTTTCGACCTGCTGCGCCAGCACACCCAGCCGCTGATCAAGGCGCTCCCCCGCCACCGCTGCCGGCGCTGCGGCTTCTCAGGTGAACACCTGCACTGGCAGTGCCCCAGATGCAGGAATTGGGGCACCACCAAACCCATCACCGGTATAGAGGGAGAGTAGCGGTCACTTGGCCTCTAACTCCTTCTCGATCGCCTCTAACGCCGTCATCGGATCTTCTGCCTGACTTGATCCGGATCGTAACCAGCCGACTCCGACTGGGTTACGCCTCTTTCAGCTCCTTCTCGATCGCCTCTAACGCCGCCATCGGGTCTTCTGCCTGAGTGACAGGTCTTCCCACCACCAGGTGCGTGCTACCGGCGTCCATGGCCTCGCGCGGGATCATGATTCGGCGCTGATCGCCGGCCTGGGCAAAGCTCGGGCGAATGCCCGGGGTGACCTTGAGGAAGTCTTCGCCACAGGCTGCCTTGAGACGCGCCGACTCCTGCGCCGAGCACACCACACCATCCATCCCGCTGGCCTTGGCCAGTCGCGCCAGGTGCTCCACCTGCTCGTCCAGGGCTACCGAAACATTAGTAGCTGCAAGTTCCTCGGCGGTCATGCTGGTCAGCACCGTCACCGCGATCAGGCGGGTCGCAAGGCCCTCTCTATCGAGCCGTTCGCGCGCCGCTTCCATCATGCGGGCGCCGCCGCTGGCATGAACATTGACCATCCACACGCCTTGCTCTGCCGCCGCCTGAACGGCAGCCGCCACGGTATTGGGAATATCGTGAAACTTGAGGTCGAGAAAGACCTCGAAACCCCGGCCATGCAGCGCTTCGAGCACATTGGGGCCGCTGCGGGTGAACAGCTCCTTGCCAACCTTGAGACGACAGCGCTCGGGGTCCAGTCGGTCCGCCATGCACAGCGCGGCGTCCATGGAGGGATAATCGAGTGCGATGATCAAGGGCGATGAGGTAGTCACGGAGGCCTCCGGCACAGTGGAATCGAAGGGCGCACCTGCGGCCTGCATGACGTGAGCCAAGCCGGCCCGGTCGCGAGACACAGGACCCGGAGCGCCAAAACGCCGCAGTATATCAGCCCAAGCGACTTCCGCGCGGCCCTATGGCTTCATCTGAATATCTAATTCCACTGATATTTTTATAAGTAATTTCTTATAACTGGATTCGTCGCTCGGCGCCTAAGGTGAAAGTCGAGACCCAACGGCATCACGTCGAACGGACTCGAAGGGGCAAGCCCCCTACGTCATGAAGACGACTTTCAACACCAAGGAGATGTCCGATGCAGACCCACAACGCACAACAGGCTGTTCGCCATCCATCGATGAACGACAACTCGAGCACCCTTTCCGCAAGCAAGCGGTCCAGGTTATGGACTATCGCACTACTGGCACTGACCTGGATGTTGCTGGCACAGCCAGTCATGGCCGAAGAGCAGCTGAGTATCGAGCCGATCAACATCAACGAGGCCAGCGTCGAGTTGCTGGCGGAACTCCCCGGCATCGGCCCAGGCAAGGCTCAGGCCATCGTCGAAGACCGCCAGGCCAATGGCCCCTTCACCACCATCGAGGACCTGACTCGAGTAAAGGGCATCGGTGACGCCACCGTCGCTCGGCTCAAGGATGAAATCAGCCTGCGCTAGACACCGGCTGCAACCAAGCCCTCCGCCGCGCAGTGCTGCGGAGGGCTTGTGGGGGTGAGGAATAATCAACACTTCAGGCAACGGGATTTCTGTTAGCAACCAACAGGCCATGATAGACCATCAGCTGGAGCGCTCGATTTGCTCTCGCAGTTCGCTGACCAGTTCTATCGAAATCTCGGCCACTTGCGCGATCGTCTGATCATCCAGCGAAGTCTGCTGAATCATATTGCGGGCTACCTCTAGCTTGCCTTCTTCGCGCCCTTCCTGACGCCCTTCCTGACGACCTTCCTGACGCCCTTCCTGACGACCTTCCTGACGCCCTTCCTGACGACCTTCCTCGCGACCTTCCTCGCGTCCTTCCTCGCGACCTTCCTGACGCCCTTCCTCGCGACCTTCCCGACGGCCCTCCGCCAGCCCCTGCTGCTTCCACTGCTCAGGCCACCGCTTGGCTCTTTCTGCCAGCATATTGTGCACCTCGCTCAATTCATTCAGGGCCTGCCATCCGCCCTGTTCCTCATTTGACACCCAGTTTGGCAATAGTACTCGCTTGATCCAGATGACGAAGTGTCGACGCAAATCTGCCTGCTCTGGTGTCTGCAACCATTTCACCAGCAACCCGATCAGCTCAACCGCATCTGCGGGACTCCGGTGATGCTCCAGCTGGAAGATGGCCGACACCACATTACGCGCTTCGCTGGAGAACTGCTGGTCGGCAACGAGGGCACCTTCATCCAATAGCAGAAAGGACAGATCCGGTCGGTATTGCGCCAGGCTGCCAGGCCCTGCCTGAATGAGATCCCGAACGTTGACAGGCGCGCTCCAGCGACGCTCTCCATTATAGAGCACGATAGGCAACACCGGCGGTAGCTTGCCCGACCGAGTCAGCTGTTTCTGCTTGACCAGATCTTGGTAGAGCAACCCGACGTACGTCATGGTGCGAAGCGCCATGAAACGATCCACCGTGCTCTGAAATTCCAGCAACAGGTACACGTAGCACCACTCATCACCGAAGCGCGCGCGCCAGATGACATCGTTTTCGCGATCACGCAGGTCATCAGTGACGAAGCTGCCACTGACCCGCTCCAGCGAGTCGAGGTCCAGCTTCTCGATCCAGTCTTCACCGATAAAGCCGGTCAGCAGGTCTCGGATCACCCTCGGCTCGCTGAATAGCAACTTGTAGCTTTGATCATGCTGGTTTTTCATGGCGTGCCCGGCCAGGCGGCCGGCCTCTTCCCTTGGCTAGACCTAGAGCCGCAGCCCCCCGTCCACCTCCATGACACGGGCGGTGAAGTAGTCGTTGTCAAAGATGAAGGCAACGCTCTCGGCGATGTCGGCAGGGGCGCCAAGGCGGCGCAGGGGCACGCCTGCGGTCAGTTTTTCGAGCATGTCGTCACGCATGGAGGCGGTCATCTCGGTCTCGATGAAGCCAGGTGCCACCGCGCCCACGCGAATACCATGACGGGCCAGCTCCTTGCCCCAGGTGACGGTCAGAGCGGCAACGCCGGCCTTGGCCGCGGCATAGTTGCTCTGCCCCATGTTGCCGGCGCGCGAGATGCTCGAGATATTGACGATAACACCCCGACGATCATCCTCGATCATGGCCGTGGCGGCGGCACGCCCGCACAGGAATACACCGGTCAGATTGACATCGATGACCGCCTGCCACTCGTCCAGCCCCAGCGTCTTTTCGACCTTGCCGTCGCGCGCCTTGACCAGCAGGCCGTCACGCAGGATACCGGCGTTGTTGACCAGACCGTCGAGCGGCCCCATGTGCTCGCGAATGTCCGCAAAGGCTTCAGTGACAGAGGCCTCGTCTGCCACGTTAGCCACGAACGCTCTGGCGGTGATGCCGGCATCGAACAGACCATTGACGGCCTGGTCCAGCTGGTCGTTGTCGGTATCGATGAGCGCGACCCGCGCTCCACGGCGTCCCAGATGGTGCGCCATGGCCAGGCCGAGTCCACGGGCTCCGCCGGTGATGGCGATCAGGGCATCGTTGAGTTGCATGCGGTTTCCCCTTGCAAGACGCGTCATACACGCGCGTTTTCAGATGGTTTTTTGGTAAGGCGCCAAGGCGTGACAGGCCGCACCTGCCGCCAGGCAAAGCGGCCGCGTGATACACCAAAGCACCACATATGAGCCCACTAACCATTGGTGCACCGCATCATGACAACCTTTCAAAACCCCCGCCACTCTTCCTTGGTCTAGCGCAAGCCTGCGCAACCCCCTGCGACCGAATCGGGCAAAAAAAGAAGATCTTTGCCACGCCGAGCGGCTGAAACCGTAAGCACGACTGCGCGAGTGGCCGCGCCAGAGTCGGCAAGGCGCTGCCAGCAAATGAAAGCCGCCGCCAGCAGCAAAAGGAAGGCGCCACCAGCAAAACAAAGGCGCGGCCAGCAAAAGCCACAGCAACGCTTGAACTCCGAGGTGGCCACCCCCATCTTGAACGGAGATCACAACGCGGAGCTGACATGCCCTTTCTTCTTATCTTCACCATCTTCGCCCTGCTCGACTTCGCTGTACTCTTTTCGGTGGGTAGCGAAATCGGTCTGCTGTCCACCCTGGCGCTGGTGCTGGCCACCGGTTTTATCGGTCTGCACCTGATCCGTCGCGAAGGTGTGGCCACCTTCGCACGCGCCCAGGAGCGGATGTCACGCGGCGAGATCCCCTCCTCGGAGCTGATGACCGGTGCCGCGCTGATCTTCGGTGGCGCCCTGCTGATGGCGCCGGGTTTTCTGTCTGACGCACTCGGCTTCATGTGCCTGATTCCCAACGCTCGCCGCCTGCTGGGCAAGGCGCTGGCCAAGGTCGGGGTGCGCATGAAGGGCTTCCAGATGGGCGGCACCCATTTCGGCGGTACCCAAGAAGGGGGCTTTGCGGGCCCCAAGGCCAATGCCGATGGATGGGACGAGGCTTCCGGCCGCCGCCGGGATGACACCAGCTGGCGCGAAAGTTCGGCCGGCGATGAAGAACCGCTGGAGGGCGAATTTATCAGCAAGGATGAGCGACGCCGCTAGGGCTTGTCTGAAAAGTGTCTGCGCTCGGTAATACGGCGTTAAAAATCGGATCAAAATGCTCATTTACACCACGTAAACTGCGCTTTCTCACCGATTTTTGCCTTGTCTAACCTTCGCTCGTCGACTTTTCGGACTGAGCCCGAGGCTTGCGCGGCGGGCCCACCCTTGCCGCATCATCGTCTTGTCCCACGCATCGGCACCCTTCGGGGTGCCGATGCCGTTTCATGGGCCCCGTCAGCCTTGGATGCAAGAAGACAAAAAAATTTTCATCCAAGCCCTTGAAAGCCCCCACTCCAGCCCCACTTACCAGAGCAGCACCAAGCTTCGGTGAGGGAGCACGCTCCCCCGCCATTGACAGGAGGGCCGACAAGGGCCTGCCACTTCATCGGCAGCCCGGCAATGACCTCCAGCTCTCGCCGAGTCGCAGGGCGTCACGACGAGAGTGAACAATGAACCGCCGGGGTGGATGCCCCGGCCTTGCAAAACCATCAGGAGAACGTGAGCAATGAACATCCGTCCCTTGCACGATCGCGTCGTCATCCGTCGCGTTGAGGAAGAGCAGAAGACCGCAGGCGGCATCGTGCTTCCGGGCAACGCCCAGGAAAAACCGACTCGTGGCGAAGTTCTCGCCGTCGGTAACGGCCGGATTCTCGAGAGCGGCGACGTGCGTCCTCTGGACGTCAAGGTCGGCGACACCGTGATCTTCAAGGATGGCTTCGGCGTCGAAAAGCAGAAGATCGACGGCGAGGAAGTCCTGATCATGAGCGAGTCCGACATCCTGGCGGTCGTCGAGGGCTAAGCCCTGCCCCGCAGACTCACTCGTTTCAACGTTCACTTTTGACGCTTAGATTCTAAGGAAGTACAGAAAATGGCAGCGAAACAAGTCAAGTTCTCTGATGATGCCCGCAAGCGCATGGCGCGTGGTGTCGATGTCCTGGCCAATGCCGTCAAGGCTACCCTGGGCCCGAAAGGTCGCAACGTGGTGCTGGAGAAGTCCTTCGGCGCGCCGACCGTGACCAAGGATGGCGTCAGCGTCGCCAAGGAAATCGAACTGAAGGATCGGTTCGAAAACATGGGCGCGCAGATGGTCAAGGAAGTGGCTTCCAAGACTTCCGACGTGGCCGGTGACGGTACCACCACCGCCACCGTGCTGGCCCAGGCCATCGTCGCCGAAGGCCTGAAGGGCGTGACCGCCGGCATGAACCCGATGGACCTCAAGCGCGGCATCGACCAGGCCGTCATCGCTGCGGTCAAGGAAATCCAGGCTCTGTCCGTGCCCTGCACCGACTCCAAGGCCATCGCCCAGGTCGGCACCATCTCCGCCAACGGCGACTCGCGCATCGGCGAGATCATCGCCGAGGCGATGGAGAAGGTCGGCAAGGAAGGCGTCATCACTGTCGATGAAGGCCGTGGCTTCGAAGACGAGCTGGACGTGGTCGAGGGCATGCAGTTCGACCGCGGCTACCTGAGCCCGTACTTCGTCACCAACCAGGACACCATGGCGGTGGAACTGGAAGATCCGTTCATCCTGCTGGTGGACAAGAAGATCTCCAACATCCGCGAACTGCTGCCGACCCTGGAAGCCGTCGCCAAGGCCGGCAAGCCGCTGGTGATCATCGCCGAAGACATCGAAGGCGAAGCGCTGGCTACCCTGGTGGTCAACACCATGCGTGGCATCGTCAAGGTCGCCGCCGCCAAGGCGCCTGGCTTCGGTGATCGCCGCAAGGCCATGCTGCAGGACATCGCGATCCTGACCAACGGCACCGTGATCTCCGAGGAAGTAGGTCTGAACCTCGAGCAGGCCACCCTGGACCACCTGGGCACCGCCAAGCGCGTGACCATGTCCAAGGAAAACACCACCATCATCGATGGTGCCGGCAACGACGGTGACATCGAAGCACGCGTCAACCAGATCCGCGCCCAGATCGAAGAGACTTCCTCCGACTACGATCGCGAGAAGCTCCAGGAGCGTGTCGCCAAGCTGGCCGGCGGTGTTGCCGTCATCCGCGTCGGTGCCGCTACCGAAGTCGAGATGAAGGAGAAGAAGGCCCGCGTCGAGGACGCCCTGCACTCTACCCGCGCCGCGGTCGAAGAAGGTGTCGTGCCTGGCGGTGGTACTGCCCTGATCCGCATCCTGACCAAGATCGCTGGCCTCAAGGGTGACAACGAAGACCAGACCCACGGTATCGCCATCGCTCTGCGCGCCATGGAAGCACCGCTGCGTCAGATCGTCACCAACGCTGGCCAGGAAGCCTCCGTCATCGTCAACCGCATCAAGGACGGTGAAGGCAACTTCGGCTACAACGCCCAGACCGGCGAGTACGGCGACCTGTTCGAGATGGGTGTGCTGGACCCGGCCAAAGTGACTCGCAGCGCGCTGCAGTCCGCTGGCTCCGTGGCTGGCCTGCTGATCACCACCGAAGCCATGATCGCCGACGATCCGGACGAGAAGGACGCTGCTCCGGACATGGGCGGCATGGGTGGAATGGGCGGCATGGGCGGCATGATGTAACGCCTGCCCCGGGCAGCTCCGGCTGCCCGACCCGCGCACCCCAAGCGCACAAAGCCCTGCCTTATGGCAGGGCTTTTTTGTTCTTCACCATTCATCGAGCCGCCTCATCCAGAGGTTGAGGACTTTTCAATTTATTCCCGCCCCCGGGACATGATTCACTATCGGCTGGATCAACTTGCAGGCAACATCATGGATTTGACGCTACTGGACGGCGGCATGGGGCGCGAGCTCAAGCGTATCGGCGCCCCCTTCTCACAGCCCTTGTGGAGCGCCCAGGCGCTGATCGAAGCTCCCGACCGGGTCATCGAGGCCCACCTCAACTTTATTCGGGCCGGCGCCCGAGTGATTACTGCCAACAGCTACGCCTGCGTGCCGTTCCATCTTGGCGAGCGGCGCTATCGGGAAGAGGGGCCGGCACTCGCTTCGCTTGCGGCACGATTGGCAGCGCAAGCGGCAAGCTGCTGGCAGGATGAATCCGTCCAGCCACCGTCGCAAGCCAATGCCCCAGAAGCCTCGCTTAGCGTCGCGGGCTGCCTGCCTCCCGCCCTGGGCAGCTATCGTCCCGATCTGTTCGACCCCGGCCGCGCCAGAGAGATCACCACCGCCCTGTATCATGCGCAGGACCCACACGTGGATCTGTGGCTCGCCGAGACGCTGTCGAGTCTTGCCGAGATCTCGGTCATGCAGGAGGTCCTGGCGGCATCCGAGAAGCCTCGCTGGTACGCCCTCACCCTTCAGGACGAGGTGTCCGACATCGCACGCCTGCGCTCCGGAGAGTCCGTTGCCGAGGCGACCCAACAGCTATGTCAGGGCGGCGCCGACGCCATCCTGTTCAACTGCTCGATTCCGGAGGTCATGGCGCAGGCACTGGTCGACGCCGGCGACGCCATGCAACGACTCAAGCTATCGCGCCCGCTGGGCGCCTACGCCAACAGCTTCTCGCCGATCGGCGATGCTCACCGGGCCAACACCACCTTGACGGCAGACCGGGAGCTGACCCCGGCAGGCTACCTGGACTACGCCAAGCGCTGGCACTCCCTGGGAGCAAGCCTGATCGGCGGATGCTGCGGCATCCATCCGACTCATATCGAAACACTAGATGCCTGGAAACAGGCCGCCCATCACTAGGGCTTGTCTGAAAAGTGCCTGCGCTCGGTAATACGGCGTTAAAAATCGGCTGGTGCGCCAGCCCGGTCAAAATGCTCATTTACACCCCGTAAACTGCGCTTTCTCACCGATTTTTGCCTTGTCTAACCTTCGCTCGTCGACTTTTCGGACAGCGCCTAGCAACGAGTTCTGCCGCGCTTCCCCTTCGCTCCGCCCTGTCAGCGGCACGACACCCAAGAGCCCAGACCACGGCTGCGACGTCCTTGATCTTCGTCAGGACGACGCAGCGTGGCGACCTGTACTTTCCCCCTTCCTGATCTACAGCAGCGTCGCGCCGCGTCCACGTCGCTAGGCTGTTCGCCCAGCAGATAGCCCGTGGTTTTCCGCCCTTGAAGGTTGCCCCTGTGGCACACCGATGACTCATCGACCGCCAATTCCTCAACGCTCGATCAGGACTTTCCGATGTCACCCTCTCGGCTACTACTTCTCGGCCCCATCGCCTTGTTGCTTCCCGGGGGCTTTACTCTGTTACGTGGGCGTTCCCTGCATGCCGCCCTCGTCTTCCTTGCCTGGCTGTCACCGCTGGTCGCATCAGCACTGGGGCTGATGAGCCTGGTCGTCGCCCGCCTGGCGGAGTCTTTCAATCTTGTTACCCATGGCCTGGTCCACAGCATGCATCTGGCACTGTGGAGGCCGCAGCGATGACCGATCACGACAGCCAACTTCCCGCGCTTTCCTATCGGCGCGATGATGAGATAGACCTGCGCGACATCGCCCTGATGTTGCTTGACGGCTGGAAGTGGATCCTTGGCAGCGTGGCCACCGCCGTGGTGCTGGCCCTGGTGTTTGTCACCATAGCCCCGCAAAGCTACCGTGCGTCGACCAGTTACACGCCCTCGTCGGAAGGACTGCGTCTTCTCAACGAGATGCCCGACATCGACTACTCAGCGGCCTCCACTCAGACAGAACTGGAACTTAAGCTCGGTAGCTTCGGCAACCTGCGCGACTTCATCGACGACCATCCCGAATGGCAGTCCATCGCCCAGTCGGAGGCCGACGGACAGGACGTGACACTGGATGAGCATCTGCGCCTTCACTACTTCGACAAGCTAACGATCACACGTCCCGGCAAAGACGGGACAGGTCCGCACCAGTTGAGCCTTGTGTATCCAGAGTCGCTGCAGGGGGCTGCTCTACTCAATGACTATCTGGCATGGACGGAGAGGCAATATGCCCAGGTTCTGGCGCAGCGCGCCGAACACGCACTGGAAACGGCGCTGGCGCGCAATAGTGAAGAGATGCAGGCACATCTGGAAGCCTACCGGGACAGCGTGAGCGTCGAGATCACACGGCTGCAAGAGCAACATGACGTTCAGCTTGCCGAACTCGATGACCAGCTTCAGGCCGAAAAGAATGCTGAGCGCAAGTCTCGCCAGGAGCGCATTCGCACTCTGACCCAGGCAGAGGCCATCGCACAGAGGCTGGGCATCACCCAGCCCACCTCACAGCCGGCGTTCGGCGAAAACGGACAAACCCAAGTTAGCCACGGTGACAGCGGCAACGCGACAAGCCTGCCGCTCTACTTCATGGGCACCCAGGCACTGGCCGCAGAAAAAGAGGTCGTCGAGCAAAGCCTGGAGCAGGAAGCCAGCACGCCTGCCATCCGCGAAATCGAGAAAGAGCTCGCGCAATTGCGGCATCAGCGCCAAATCGAAGCGTTGCAGCAACGATCCGACGACTCGTCGTTTGTCGACGCCTACAATCAGTTGAGCCAGGAAAATACCCTGCTGCGCGCCAACCGCGTCACCGCCGACGATATCGACATCATCGAGGTGGTCAATCTGGCCTATCGTCCTAACCGTCCGGAAGGCCCGGGCAAGGCCCTGGTGCTGGCACTTGCCGTGATACTGGGGAGCATGCTGGGCGTCATGCTGGTGATGTGTGTATCGTTCAGCCGAAGCCTCAAGCGCTACAGGGCCCAGCGGGCTTGATCTTGCCAACCCGACCTGGCAGCGCCAGCGCTGCACCCCTAGCCACGATCCGCTGGCTCTCACCGTCCTCCAGCACTAGCCCCGAGTCAGATCATGGCCTGACTCGGGGAAGCGCCTCGTCCCTACCCACCTTGCCTGTCACGCTCATTGGTTGAATTCAGGAGCCAAAGGGAACAACGGATCACTCCTTGCACCATTGACCGTGCTGGACACCACCCCGGCTTGACCCACTACCCTTGGTTCCCTGAACAGGTGCGCGCCAACCTGGGCATCATGGCTTATCCTGCATAGCGCCTGCGAACGTCAAGCTGGCATCAAGTGGGAACAATATGCCTACCCCACTCTGGAAACCACGCTGCCTCAGTGCCATTCGTGTTGTCAGACCTTGGTTGGTCATGTTTTACAGAGCACCTCGGTGATCAATCGAATCAGCACATAAAAAATCAATTAAACTCATATCAGCATATAAACGTTGTATTTTTAATAAACCGACCAGTCCTTATGCGCATTTCAAGTTAACATAGACTTACATACTTACATTCGCCCTGCTACTTTCAACCGCAATATAAAGTGCATATAAGCACTATCCCTTGGCTCACGCAGGGCTGATAAACGCCATGTCAACACTTAAACACCTGGTGGCATCCCCCATGATGCTGCTGCTTCCGGGCGCTCTGGCGTTCAGCGAACGACGCTATATCTCGGCGGCCATCATGCTCGCCGCGGCACTTGCGCCCATCTTCCTGCTGTATCTGGACCTGGTCGATACCTCTCATTTTCTTCTTGCGGAAGTGTCTGTCCTGCTCGTTCACCTGCTCGCTCTGACGGCGAGGCTTGCTGTCTGGAATCCTCACACATGAACTCTTTCAACCACCAAGCCGTCGATCAACCTGAGCATCCTTCCTCTGACGAGATTGACCTGCGAGACATTGCCATCATGCTGATCAACGGATGGCGCTGGATCGCCGTCAGCATGGCAACCTGCCTCGCACTGGCGACGCTCTATCTGGTGGCATCCACACCGTCATACCATTCTTCGCTCGCCTACACCGAGACCAGTGATGGTCTCAATGTGATCAACCGCATTCCGGGGATTGCCATCACTCCCCAGCAGGCCGTTTCCGAACTGGAGATCCGCCTGGGGAGTTACGAGCGCTTCCGCGGCTTCCTCGACCAGCACCCCGACTACGCCGACATGCTGATGCAGGATAGCGCTCCGGAACTCGAAGGCACGGTGCTTCGCACGCAGTTCCGAGAGCTGAAGGTCGCGCCTGGCGACCTCGCCTCCGGTAGCCCCGGGGAGGTTAGCTTCTCCTATCGTGAAGATATCGACGGCGCTGCATTGCTGAACCAGTACTTCCAGTGGTCGCAGCGGCAGTACACCGAAGACCTGCTCGCGCGCGTCGATCGTAGCCTGGCCAGCGCCATTTCACGCAATGAGGCAGACATGGAAGCCCACCTGGAGGCCTACGACGCCGAGCTTGACGCGACCGTCACGCGGATGAGCGAGGAGCACTCGATTCGCCGGCTCGAGCTTCAGGATCAGCTTGCCGCCGAACGCGCCGCGGAGCGCGCTTCCCGCGAAGAGCGCATTCGCACCCTGGAAGTAGCAGAAGAGATCGCCGGCATGCTCGGCATCACCAAGCCGACGTCCCCACTATCGTTGGGAGACGCCGATGACGCCGCCCGTATCGTCTACGACAACGTCAGCATCGGCAATGATCTACCACTGTACTTCCTGGGTACCGAAGCCCTGGCGGCCGAGCGCGAGGTATTGAAGCAGGGGCTCGACCAGCCCATCTCCTCGCCGGCCATCCGTCAGATCGAAAAGCAGCTCGAACAGTTGCAGCACCAGCGACGTATCGAGGCTTTCAAGTCTCGCGAGAGCGACTCGGCGTTCATTGACGCCTACAACCAGCTACGCCAGGAAAACACTCTGCTGAGGGCCAACCGCATCACCGCCGACGACATCCACGTCGTCGAGGTGGTCAATGTGGCCTATCGCCCAATGCAGCCCGAGGGCCCCGGCAAGGCCCTGGTGATGGCGCTCGCCGTGATCCTCGGGGGTATGCTCGGCGTGATGCTGGTGATGCTGGTGGCGTTCAGCCGCAGCCTCAGGCGGTATCGTTCACAGACAGCCTGATCTTTCCACCACCGTCTCAGGGGCCGCCATCGCGGCCCCTTCGCTTTGGGCGAAAGTGGCGGTATGGTGTCGCTCGTTTTCCCATCGACGGTTGCCGTGCTCCATGACTCAAGCCTTGCCCTTCGCCAATCTGCGCATCGTTCTTGTCCAGACCTACCATCCCGGCAACATCGGCTCCGCCGCTCGCGCGATGAAGACCATGGGACTTACCGATCTGGTGCTGGTCAATCCACGCGTCTTTCCCGATGAAGAGGCCACCCGCCTGGCCGCAGGTGCGGCAGATGTGGTCGAAAACGCCCGCGTGGTGGAACGTCTCGAGGACGCCATCGATGACTGTGTCAGGGTGGTCGGGGCCAGCGCCAGGCTGAGAAGCCTGCCACTGCCCCACTATGACGAACCGGACGAGATGGCCCAGGCGCTGGTGAAGGACGCGGTGCATGACCCGGTGGCACTGGTCTTCGGCCGCGAGCGCTTCGGCCTGACCAACGACGAAATCCGCCTGTGCTCGCATCAGGTCAGCATTCCGGCCAATCCCGACTACGGCATCCTGAACCTGTCCCAGGCGGTGCAGGTGCTGGCCTACGAGTTGCGCCGGGCCTGGCGCCGACTCCCCTGCCCTGATATCGATGTCGCCGTCGATAGCAATACCGACACGGATACCGACACCGACAGCGTCGCCACTTCGGGGACACCGTCCCGACTGCGCCAGCCCACCCGCGAGCAGGTCGCCCACTTTCAGGCACATCTGGGCCGGGTAATGCGCGACAGTGGTTTTATTACCCAGCCCCACGCTCGCACCGAGGAACAGCTCCAGGCGCTGTTCGCCCGGGCCACGCCCACGCGCAAGGAACTCTCGCTGCTGCGCGGCCTGCTGTCATCCCTCGAGACACACCTGCCCACTTCCAGCGACGATCGCCAGGACTGACGTCACTACAGCAAAAGGCCCCACCTGAGCGGGGCCTGGATGGCCATGTCGGGCGTGGTGTCGATCAGCCTTCGATGACGCCACAGGCGACGCGGGCACCGCCACCGCCGAGCTTGGGCTCGTCGGAGTAGTTGTCACCACCGGAGTGAATCATGATGGCGTGGCCTGCCAGGTCATCCTCGCTGATGCGCGGCGCCAGGGTCGGCAGTGTCGCCTCGCCCTGCTGTCCCACCGCCAGCGCCGGCAGGTCACCCAGGTGGCCGTCACCGTAGGGACCCTGGTGGGTGCCGGTGTCCTCCGGGTCGAAGTGGCCTCCGGCGCCAACCGCCGCTACCGTCTCGCCATCCTTCTCGGCCGGCTCGCAGCTCGGGTTCACGTGAACGTGAAGGCCGTGGATGCCGGTGTCCAGACCCTCGAGGTCGGGCGTGATCCTGAGACCATGCTCACTATCCTCGAAACTGATGGTGCCGAGGGAGTCGCCAATACCGTCGGTGCTGACGCTGTGCATCTCCACCTCCGTGGCGGCGTGGGCGGCGCCAGTTACCAGCAGGCCTGCCCCCAGCAAGCACGATCCGGCAAACACGCGTGCCTTCAACATCTTGTCGCTCCTGTCCATGTGTCGATCCTCTCCATCTGTGAACAAGTGTCTTGCTGCGCCCTGGGCTCGATAACTCCTTCATCTTCCCGGGAGCGCCACGACCCACCGGTCGATGAGTCTCCCCCAGCGTGGACCATATCGACGGATCTGCACAACCCGTAGCACTCATGTTTCACTATTGCGGCGGCTCACACGTCGATGTTCGGGCCGGGCCTGGCGCACAAAAAAACGCCCGCGCGAATAGCGCGGGCGTCTGGGCTTTCCGGTGGGCGATCACAGCGTCATCGCCGCCAGCCAGCCAAAGCCGATCAACGGGATGTTGTAGTGCACGAAGGTCGGCACCACGCTGTCCCAGATATGATCATGCTGACGATCCACGTTGAGGCCGGAGGTCGGCCCGAGAGTGGAGTCCGACGCCGGGGAGCCGGCGTCACCCAGGGCGGCGGCGGTGCCGACCAGGGCCACCGTCGCGAGATCGGAGAAGCCGAACTGTACCGCCAGCGGAACGAAGATGGCGGCGATGATCGGGATGGTCGAAAACGACGAGCCGATGCCCAGGGTGATGAACAGCCCCACCAGCAGCATCAGGAGTGCCGCCAGGCCACGGTTGTCGCCGATCACCTCGACGCTGGCGCTGACCAGGGTCTCGATCTCGCCGGTGGCGGTCATCACGGCCGCGAAGCCGGAGGCCGAGATCATGATGAAGCCGATCAGGGCCATCATGCGCATGCCGCTGGTGAACAGATCATCGGCTTCGCGCCAGCGGAAGATGCCGCCCATGGACAACAGCGAAAAGCCCACCAGGCCACCCAGGATCATCGAGCCGGTATAGAGCTGGATGCCGAGCGCAGCGACGATCGCTATCACCGACATGATCAGGCCCAGGGTGTGAGGCTCCTCGATCTCGCTGTGGTCGTGGCCATGGCCGTGGGCCGGCGCATTGCCAAGCTCCACCTCGTCATAGACCCGAGGCTTGCGGTAGGACAGGAACACCGCCACCAGAAGCCCGAGGAACATGCCGGCGACCGGCACGCCCATGGCCATGGGGACCATGGCGCGGTCGATCTCGAGGCCCAGTGCGGCGCCAGCCTCGTTGATGTTGGCCAGCAGGATGTCGTTGAGGAAGATCGCCCCGAAGCCTACCGGCAGCAACATGTAGGGCGCGGTCAGGCCGAAGGTCAGAGTACAGGCGACCGCGCGGCGGTCCATTCTGAGCTGATTCATCACCTTGAGCAGCGGCGGAATCAGGATCGGAATAAAGGCGATGTGGACCGGGATCAGGTTCTGGGAGGAGATCGCCACCAGCAGCACGCTACCGATCAGCAGGTACTTGACCGTGGCCTGACGGGACGCGCTGGACTCCTGCCCCAGCAGAGTGATGAGGCGGCGTGCCAGCAGGTCCGGCAGGCCCGAGCGAGAGATCGCCACGGCGAAGGCACCGAGGGTGGCGTAAGCCAGCGCCACCTTGGCACCGCCACCGACACCGTCGTTGAAGGCCGCCAGGGTGTCCTCGATGGACAGACCACCGGCCAGGCCGCCCACCAGCGCCCCTACCACCAGGGCCAGCACCACGGAGACCCGCGCCAGCGACAGTCCCACCATCACCAGCACGGCAAGGATTACAGCGTTCATAGACGAATCCAGGTTTATGTTCGAGAGAGGGTTTGCGCAATCGAGGCTTGTCGGAAAAGCACCGGCGCTCGCCGGCTTTTCGTGCCAAGCCTGGTGCCTGGCGAGACGGCCTCGACTGCCGTACGCGACGGCGCCTGGGCATTTCGCCGGTAACAGGCGGCGCGAATGGTACCAGAAAAGTCCTGTGGCCGGGATGTCACCAAAGGGTCATGAGGCGGTTATCTGACTGACACACGCCTGGCCGATACTACCTCTGTGTTCAGGCGACACCGGGCAAGGGACACTGCCCCTCGAGCGTCACGGAGGCGACGGCGCGGGAAGCGCCAAGGGAGCAACACGGGCACAGGGAAGCTGCCCCAGGGAGGAAAGACGGCTAGCTGCGCCACGACTCAAGGGTCGTGGCGCCTTTCTTTGTGGCCATCGTGCAGCCGCCTGGTTGTGTAAACCGACCTAGTCGCTGTCCGTATCGCTGTCTGTGTCGATATCCACTTCGCTATCCGTCGGGACCAGGCTCAGCCAGTCGGCGTAGCGCGCCAGGTCATGGCGATCTCCATTGGTCGCCGGCGACAACCGACCTCGACAGACGTCGCGATACAGGCGCTGCAGTCTTGCCGTCAGGCTATCGGCGGCTATCGGCTCAGCGACCCCGGGTGCCCCTGCGCGGGCGCCGATATGGCGACCATCGAGCTCCCGCAACGGCAGTATCTCGGCGGCGGTGCCGGTAACAAAGGCCTCGTCGGCGATGTACAGCTCATCGCGGGTGATGCGGCGCTCCTGCACCTCCACGCCCAACACCTCACGCGCCAATCGGATCACGCTGTCCCGGGTGATCCCCTGCAGGCAGGAGGTGACCTCCGGGGTGTGCAACACCCCGTCTCGATAGAGAAAGACATTGGCCGCGCTGGCCTCGGCCACGTAGCCTTCGGCGTCAAGCATGATCGCCTCGTCAAAGCCCGCCTTCACCGCGGTATTCAATGCCAGCATGCTGTTGACGTAGTGGCCGCTGGTCTTGGCCCGACAGGCGCTGATATTGACGTGATGGCGCGCCCAGGACGAGGTCAGGGCCCTGAGCCCGACGGCAGCGGTCTCGGCGCTGACGTAGGGTCCCAGGTCCCAGGCCACCACCATCATCTGACAGCTCAACGCCTTGGCGCGCAGCCCAAGGCCCTCGGGACCGAGAAACACGGTGGGCTTGAGATAGGCATCGGTCAGCCCATTGCGGACCAGGCACTGGCTCTGCGCCTCGATCAGCTCTCCATGGCTCCAGGGCACCTCGAGGTCGAGGATATGGGCGCTGTCCAGCAGGCGTCGGGTATGCTCGTGGACCCGAAACAGCCGGGCATTGCCGTTGTCGTCACGATAGGCGCGCACGCCCTCGAAGCAGCCCATGCCATAGTGCAGCGAATGAGTCAGCAGATGGGTCGTGGCCTCCCGCCAGGGCAGCCATTCGCCGTTCTTCCAGATCCAGCCGTCGCGCTGGTGCAGTCCACTCATGTGCCTGGCTCCCTGTCCCTGTTCCTGTTTGCGTCGCTGTCCCTGCCACAGACACAGGCGATAGCCTCTTCAGCCTGGCTGTCGACGCGGGCCTCGGTGATCTGCCCAGGCCAGTCGCGCCGCCAGCCATCGATCAGTTCACGCTGGTGGGGCTGCAGTGCCTGATAGCCCCAGGCGGCGATCTCGTCGTTCTGTGGGTCATCCACGCCGATGTCGCTGTCGGCCAGCGCCTGAATCACCGCGTGGCCACACAGCGGGACATAGCCTTCCGAGTAGCCGCCTTCGTGGACGACCACCAGGCGCCCTTCACAACATCGCTGAGCCAGCGCCTTGACCGACTGGGCCATGCGCCCGAAGGCATGGCTATTGAGCAGCATCTTGCCCAGCGGGTCCTTGGCGCAGGCGTCATAGCCACAGGCCACCACGATCAGATCCGGCGCGAAGGCCTCGATGGCCGGCAGCACCAGGCGCTCGAACGCATAATCGTAGGCACCAAGCCCCGAGCCCGGCGGTAACGGCAGGTTGAGGCAGGACCCCGACGCGCCCTCACCGCCCTGCTCGTCGAAGCCACCGGTCTCGAGCGGATAGTTGCCGGCCTGGTGCAGCGATACCGTCAGCACCTCAGGGTCGTCCCAGAAGGCGCTCTGCTGGCCGTTGCCGTGGTGCACGTCCCAGTCGAGGATCGCCACCCGCCGCACCAGCCCCAGTGCCTTCGCTCGCATCACCGCCACCGGAATATTGCCGAGCAGGCAGAAGCCGCGACCGCGATCGGCTTCGGCGTGGTGCCCCGGTGGACGGCACAGCGCATAGGCGCTGGCGTGGGTGCCACGGGCCACCGCCTCCACCGCTGCGATGGCAAGCCCGGCGGACTGCCGGGCGCTGGCAAGGCTGCCCGGGCGATAGGGCGCAGCCTCGCCGGCATCGCCACCCAGGCCCGCATCACCCGCCTCCAGCGCATCAAGGTAGTCTTTCGTGTGGAAGCGCTGCAGGTCCTCGCGGCCGGCCGCCGGCGGCTTTACCACCTCAAGCTCGTCGATCAGCCCGCTGACCTCCAGCAGGTTCTTGAGACGGCGCTTGCTCTCCGGGCTCTCCGAGGCCGGCTGGGGCTGCAGCCAGGGCCCTGGCGCCGAAAATACCCCGATCGCCCCCTGGTCGTGCCAGAAGCAGCGCTCGTGCCAATAAAAACCGGTCGTCTTGCTGTGGCTCATGGGTGACCTCAGGCCTGGGGCAAGGCGGCCACCACCATGATCTCGACCTTCCACTCCGGCCGGGCCAGGCGCGCTTCCACCGCGGCACGCACCGGCGGACGACCGGGGCTGACCCAGGCGTCCCAGGCGGCATTCATCTCGTCAAACTCGGCCATGTCGGTAACCCACACCTGGGCCGAGATCAGTCGATCCTTGGAGGTCCCGGCCTTGGCCAGCAGTTCGTCAATTCGCGCCAGCACCTGCTCGGTCTGGCCGCGCATGCCTTGGCTGGCGTCCGCCGGTACCTGGCCGGAGAGGTAGACGGTGCCATTGTGAACGGCGATCTGGCTCATGCGGTCGTTGCTGTCGTGAAGGGTCGGGCTCATGGTGTTTTCCTTGTGGGAGATCATCCGCGGGATGATCGTTGGGCTAAGTATTGAGCTGTTCAGGGCTGTATCAGGCGTTATCAAGCTATGGTCAGGCGTCGTTGAATCCGCGCAGGAAGGCGGCCAGGTTATGGCTCAAGGCCGCGGTCGGATAGCCGCCCTCCTGCACCAGCACGGTGGGCAGGCCCAGCTCACCGATCTGGCGACCGATGGCGACGAAGTCCGGGGTTTCAAGCGTCAGCCCCGCCAGCGGGTCGTCCTTGTGGGCATCGAGTCCCAGCGCCACAACCAGCGCGTCCGGGCTGAAGCTCGCCATGGCGTCGAGCAGCTCATCGAGACCGGCCTGAAAGGCCTCGATACCGCTGCCTAGTGCCAGCGGCACATTGAGGTTGGCGCCGAGTCCAGGACCGATACCGGTCTCGCCGGCTCCGCCCCAGTAGTAGGGATAGAAGTCGCTGGGATCGACGTGCAGCGATCCTGTCCAGACGTCGCCACGGTCGTAGAAGATGTCCTGGGTGCCGTTACCGTGGTGGAGGTCGATATCGAGAATCGCCACCTGGGACACATGCTCGCGCAGCACCGTGGCCGCGAGGGCCGCGTTATTCAGAAAACAGAAGCCCCCGGCACGATCGGGGCCGGCGTGGTGCCCCGGCGGACGACACAGAGCGTAGGCGGTGCCGCCGCCGGCGACGATGCTCTCGGCGGCGGCCTGGGCGGTAGCGGCACTGGCCAGGATGCCCTGAAAGCTGGTCTCGGTCATCGGACAGGCCATGTCGTGCATGTGCCAGCCCACCTGCCCCACCGGATGGCGCGGGTAGTGCTTGCCGCCGCCGCAGGGATGGACGTTCGGCGCCACGAATTCGGTGGCGTCCGGCAACGCCTGCCAGCGGGCATGGATGGTCTCGAGAAAATCCAGGTAGCGCTCGCTGTGGATCTCCTTGAGACGCTCCCTGAGCGTGGGACTGTCGACCTCGGCCGGCGCGGTCAGGGCCAGGCCGACCTCGGCCAGGCCTTCGCTCAGAAGCTCCGCCCGGCGGGGCCCTTCGGGGGAATCGGTGAGGGCTCCACGCTTCAGGAACTGAGGCGGCGCGTGACGTTCCTGGTCAGGATGGTAGAAAAGTTTCATCTGCATCTGTCTCCGGTGATGACGCTCCGTCACTGCTCACATCAGTCGAGCAGCGAGGGGATCCATGTCGATAGTGCCGGAAAACCCGCCAGCAACACCACTACCAGGATAAAGGCGGTATAAAACGGCAGCGACGCCAGGATCGCCTTTTCGTAGGGGACCTGGGCGATTCTTGCCGCCGTCATCAGCGTCATGCCCACCGGTGGCGTGACGTTGGCGATGTTGAGGGTGACGATCATGACGATGGCGAAGTGCAGTGGATCGAAGCCCAGGCTGACCATCGCCGGCACCACCACAGGGCCGATGACCACTAGCGCCGGCAGTACATCCATAACCGTGCCGATGACGATCAGCAACAGGCACACCAGCAAGATCTGCACGAAGGCGACATCGCTCAGGGAGGTGATCAGGCTCGCCGCCTCCCGGGCGACGCCAGAGCGGGTGACAAACCAGCCGAGTACCGCCGAGGTCGCCAGCAGAAAGAACACGACACCGGAAAACTTGACCGTGGTCACGAGCGCCTGGGCCACCTTGGCCAGAGTCAGGTTGCGATAGAACAGCATGCCGATCAGGATCGCGTACACTGCGGCAAAGCCTGAAGCTTCGGTGATGGTGGTCATGCCCGAGAGTATCCCGCCGAGGATGATCAACGGCACCAGCATGGCCGGTAGCGCCGAGAAAAATGCCAGCAGAGCCATCTTCAGCGGTGTCGGCGCCTGCTTGGGGTAGCCCCGCCGCCAGGCCAGCACGATGCTGGTGGCCAGCAGCGCCACGGTCATCAGAATGCCCGGCACGATGCCTCCGGCAAACAGGTCGATGACCGAGACGTCCCGCAGCAGGGTGGCGTACACCACCATCACCACGCTTGGGGGAATGATCGGCCCGATGATCGAGGAACAGGCGGTGATCGCCGCCGCGTATTCGGCGTCGTAGCCCTGCTTCTTCATCTCCGGAATCATGATCTTGCCGATCGCCACGGTATCGGTGATGGCGGCCCCGGTCAGCCCGGCGAAGAACAGCGACACCGTCACGTTGACGTGAGACAACGCCCCCCTCACCCGACCGAACAGCGCATTGTTGAAGGCGATCAGCTTCTGGGTCAGCCCGCCCTGGTTCATCAACTCGGCGGTAAAGATGAAGTACGGCACGGCGATCAGCATGTAGCCGGAGACACCGGAGAACATGCGATCGGCGATGATCCCCACCAGGCGCTCGCCGCCCAGCTCATAGACCCCGGCAACTCCCGAGATCGCCATGACCACGGCGACCGGGGCGCCGATCGCCAACACCAGGATAAAGGCCAGAATCGCGGCGGTCATGAGCGTGGCTCCCGGGCGACAGCGTCGCCTTGTGGTGAAGAGGGATCGGAGGATTCGACACGGCTGTCGACCGCCTGCTCGGCATTGCTGCCGGTGCCATTGTCATTGGAATGGATCGCCTGCTCGATCACCGCGTCGCTGTCGATGAAGTGCTCGAGCAGTGCAAAGCCGTGCACCAGATGCAGCGCGATGATGGCGCCGGTCAGCGGCACCGCGAAGGTGGTCCACTTGTAGGAAATCTGAATACTGTCGGACACCATGTAGCTCTGGCGGGCGTTGGAGAAGAAGTCCCAGCCGTAGAACATCATCAGCACCGCCAGCGCGCCGATGACGGCCAGGGTCGCGCCGGCTGCCGGCACCACCAGCGGGCGCGGCAGCAGCTTGACCAGCAGTGTCATGGCCACGTGCTCGCCGGAATGCAGCGCGATGGTCGAGGAGATGAGCCCGATCCACGGCAGGAACAGGCGGGCCAGGGAATAGGTCCAGCTGAGCGCCCCGCCGGTAAACAGGGTGTACAGAAACCCGGTGAACGAAATACCCAGCATGGCCAGGACGCAGCCGACGCAGAACACGATGGCGAGGCGATTGACGCCGTTGCTCAGGCGCTGGAGCCAGGCCTGAAGAGATCGCAGTGATGACATGACAGGAGAACTCGGGCAAGGCGGTGGGCACTGGCGGGGCGGCCTGGCCGCCCCGCCGCGACAATCACTGGCCGTAGCGGCTGTAGGCCTCTTGCGGCAGCGACTGGCGCAGGCCATCGACCTCGGCCAGCAGGTCGTCGATCAAGGCGGCGTCGAGTCCGAAGTCATCGACGATCCAGCTCTTCCAGGCCGGACGCGCCACCTCGGCCATGCGCTGGCGCTCTTCTGCCGGCATCAGGTAGCACTCCTCGAAGATCTCGCAGGACGTCTGCCAGCTGGCGGTCGCCAGCATGCCGGAAGCGCCATGGCTCAGGCTGACCGCCTCACGGGCGGCGTTGGTGATGACCCGCTGGTGCTCCTCGGGCAGCTCCTGAAACCAGCTCTCGCTGACCATCCAGCTGGCGCTGTTGTACACGTGCCCGGTCAGGGTGGTGTAGTCGGTCACCTCATCCAGGCCGAAGGTGGTGTTGATCACCGGCGCGTTGAACTGACCGTCGGCGAGTCCGGTCTCCAGCGCGGTGATCAGCTCGCCCCACGGCAGCGGTGTGGCGGAGGCACCCAGCGCCTCCATGGTGGCGACGTGGGCCGGGTTTTCCTCGGTGCGGATGTTGAGCCCCTCGAGGTCATCCACGGTCTTGATCAGCCGCTCGTTGTTGGTGAAGGCGACAAAGCCGCCACCATCATCGAAGGTCCCCAGATAGCGCATGTCCGCCTGTTCGATGGCGCCCTGCATGAAGTCGGCGAACC
Organism: Halomonas sp. H10-59; assembly: GCF_040070555.1. Lineage (NCBI taxonomy): Bacteria > Pseudomonadati > Pseudomonadota > Gammaproteobacteria > Oceanospirillales > Halomonadaceae > Halomonas > Halomonas sp. H10-59. The sequence goes on along the minus strand of NZ_CP098828.1, from coordinate 1,864,061 downwards.
ACTCGCCATCGAAGAAGGCCCAGGCCTGGCGCCAGTCATCGAACAGGAAGGGGGCCGTCACCGCCTGATACTCGGGGTAGAACGACGACATCGCGCCGGAGGTCAGAATGGCGGACTGCAGCGCCCTGCCTCCGGCCTGGACCTGGGAGCCGGTCTCCACCTCGGAGCCCATCTGGCCGCCACCGAAGATGCTGACGGTGACGTCGCCTTCGGTGCGACTTTCCACCAGCTCCTTGAAGTGGACCAGGGCAGGATAGATGGCGTTGTTGGTCAGGTTCTCGGGGATCAGGGTAGCGATGGCCATCTCGTAGGACTGAGCCTGCGCCTGGGACGCCATCAGCGCCAGCGGCAACGCTGCGAGCGCCAGCATCGGCGCTCGTCGCCGCTGTCTGGCCCGTTGGCCACGGCCACGCCGGGCGCCTACCTCGTGGTTATCGTGCGAGCGGCGGTCAGCCGCAATGCGGTCGTCAGTGCGGGCGGAGGCAGGAAGGGAGGTCGAAGACATCAGTAACTCCGGTTGTTGTCATGGTTGTTGTCATTGTTGATGGCGCCGAATCAAGGCCGGCGCCGAGAGACTCCTTTTCAGGCTATGCGCGAAACCCATCGTCAACTTGCCCGAGACTACGAAAACCTTGCCCGGGACTCAGGCAAACCGTGTCGTCGGACACAACGTCACCGCGACGAGAGGAGAAAAGTGACAGGTGGCTGAGCGCGAGAGCGGAGAGAGGCTGAATCGCTGTTTAGAAACCTGTGCGCTCCTGGGAGGGCGCCACCCCATGAACCCTGCGATAGGCTCGGGAAAAACTGCCCTGGTCACGAAAGCCCACCAGCGCCCCAATCTGCCCCAGCGGCAACTCGCTGTGACGGATCAGCGCCTGGGCGTGGCTCAACCGGCGTCGGCGAACATAGGCCTGCGGCGTCATCCCGGTGGCCTGGCGAAAGCTGGCGTGGAAGTGACCGGGGCTGAGCGCGCACAAGGACGCCAGGTCATCCACGCGAATGTCGCTGGCCAGGTGCCTATCGATCCAGTCGTCCAGCAGACGCAGATCGAGCCGACCGCTGACGCCCGTCGATCGTGTTGGGGCACAGGTTTCGCTGGAAGCCTCCAGATGGAGATAGAGCGCGCGTAACAGAAGCGCTGCGATATCGTTGCCCAGGGTGGGGAATTGATCCAGTTGCCGCATCAGGCTGTCGGCAAGTCGCTGCAGATCGGGGGGCACCGCGAAGAAACGCGGTCGCTCGAACAGTCGGGCCACGTCGACGTCCGGCAGCCCGAAGACCACCGGCACGTCGAGCACGAAGGTACGATTGTTGCCGTCTCCCAGGTAGTCGTGATGGCAGTTGCCTGGAATCAGGCAACCACGCTCGGCGGTGACCCGTTGCTCCCGCCCCTCAAGGGATAGTTCGGTACTGCCGCAGGTGGGCAGAATCAACTGGTGGTAGCCGTGCACGTGGGACACGTGCTCGTTGGCCAGGGTCTTGGTCCTGAGATCGATCCGGCTCACGATCGCCTCGCCTGAAGAAGATACCTCTACCATGCCGCTCACCGAACAGCCTGACAAGCCGGGGCGAACGCCCGGCTTCACGCGACCTCAACGCTTGTCGCCTGGGCATCCTTGTGGCGGGGGCATGGCGGCCGTTGTCAGACTCGGCGTCTTGTCAACAGCGACCCTTCTTGGCCTGTCCCGGCGGACAGAAGTCGCCACGCCGATCGTGGTCGTCGTAATAGCGATCATGGTCATGATCGTGATCATCGTGGCGATGGCGGTCATGGTCCCAATCGCGATCATGCCAGTCGTCATCACGGTGGTAATCGCGGTCACGGTGGTAGTCGCGGTCACGATGGTCGTCGACGACGATCAAGGGCTCTGCACTGATCCGTGCGGGATCGTAACTGCATCCCGCAAGACCCATCAGCACCAGCAAAAGTACGGCTGTACTCACTGTCTTCATGCGCACTTCCCGGCCACCTTCAGCAACGACCCTTCTTGGCCTGTCCCGGCGGACAGAAGTCGCCACCGTCATGATCTCGATGGTCGCGATGATCGTCATCGATGATGATCAGTGGCTCCGGCGAGACCCGTGCGGGGTCATAGCTGCAGCCCACCATCAACACAGCCATCACCAGGAAAACAATCCATCCAGCGGTTCGCATATGCATGACTCCTTCCGTTCAAATTGACACCAGCCTAACGCAAAGGTCGCCTTTTCGCCGCTGTCGACGCCCTGCAACACCCGGTGTCTGCCAACAGCGACAACTACTCTCTGGATCCGGCGCCCAGAAAAATGCCGCTCCCGGGGGAGCGGCATTCACACGATTGACAGTGGCAAGCCTGTCAGAACAGTTCGTCGGGTTGCTGCTGGGGCAGGCCCTGTAGATCCAGCGGATCGACCACATCGGGCACTTCCTGCGCAGACTCGCCCTGCTCGGCGGCCACGGTGAAGCGCGACGATGGCACCACCTGGTCGGTTTCCTCCGGCGGGACACCGTTGCCTTCGTACATCGGCTTGATACCCTCGATAACGAACATGTTGTCGTTGTAGTCGAGGTTGGATCCGGAATAGTCCTGAAGCACCAGATAGGTATCAGGAATCTCGTTACCTTCATCGTCCAGCGCCTTGAACACGCGAACATAGTAGCCACGCTCCAGATCCGGCGAATCCGCCGGTGGCTTGCCCTTGCCGGGAGGATTCAACGAGGGATCGGAGGACAGGGTGGCCACCTCGAGGCCGAACAGATCGTTGCCTCCCCAATTGTCAGGAATATCGTCTCGGGTGAAGGTGGCTGCCGGTTCCTGACGATCAAGATAGGTCAGCGGCAGAAAGGACTGGTTCTGGTCCGCATCGTGGCGGATCAACTTGATATCCTGGGAGGTATTCTTGAAGGCGTGGAGTCCAAAGGCAGCCACACCCGCCCCATGCAGTGCGACTATCTGACTCACCTTGGCTTCATCGACCCCGTCGGCCAGGGTCCAGTAGCGCGACAGCACTTCCTCCTCGCTGACGGCGCGGTAGAAACCGTAGTCATCGAAGGCAGAGCCTCTGGCGCCACCGTCCGTCGGAATACCGCCAATCCGGTTGCCGAATCCGGCCACATTCCAGACCTCGTCGACGGTCGGTTCCCAGCCGCCCTCATCCTGAGCCTGCCAGAACCCGGCAAGCGTCAACTCCTGGACCGGGGCATCGGCGTCGTTGGTCACCAGCCTCAGACTCCCGAAGAAGCTGCCGTCATCGGCGTTGCTGGCGGGCGGACGATAATTCGCGCGATCGAACAATACATCGAGCTCGAGCGATTCCCCCGGTGCCAGTGTCACCCCTTCAAGGGCCGCCGCGTCAGCAAGCACGAAGGGGCCATCCAGCGAGACATCAAGAATGGTCAGCGGGTCGCTGCCATCATTGGAAATGACGGCGGTAGCACTTTCCTTGAAGTCCCGATCCGGGCCACCAAAGTCGTTTTCATCGAGATAGTTGAACAACAGGCGATCACTGAAGTAGTTGACGTCACCACTCTCCAGGTGGGCCACGGCCTCGGCAGTGACGGCGACTGGCGTCACATCCAGGTAGTCGATGCGCTGACTGCACAGATCATCGGAGACCATGTGCAGGCGGTACTCGATCCCGGGCTCCAGCTCGACGTAGTAGGACTCTTCACCCGCCGTTCCTGCTCCGGGAAAGGACATCACGGTCAACGGCTTGCCATTGAGACTGAGGGCCAGATCCTCGCCACGCAGCACACCGGCATTCGCCGCCAGATCGAGCCGGTAGAGACCTCGAGTATCGACCTCGAAGAAGAAGTCAGCGCTTCGCGGGTCGACGCTGAGCGCCGAGATGCCATCCTCAAGCTCGATGCGCACGCCATCGGTGGCGTCGGCTGGCCCGAGAACGGCGGCCCGAATCGCTTCCAACGACTGGTCGGGCACCCACAACAGGTCCATGTCCGGCCCAACCGCCGCCGGCGCGGTCACTACCAGGGTATTGATCCCCGCCTTCAGGCTGACCAGCACGTTATGATAGATCCAGTCAGCGTTATTCTCACTCAGCCCTGCGAAGTCGAGTTCATCCTGGGCTACACCGTTGATACTGAAAGACAGCGGTCGATCCGCCTTGGTCTGAGAAAGGTTGTAGCGGAAACCGATTTCATAGGTTCCCGCGTCTTCGACACGAATCGACCAGGTGATGGTCTGGTCTTGCGTGCCCCTGAAGTCGGCGTAGGCGTTCTCCGAGACGTCGCGCACGTCACCCACTTCGATCACTCGAGGACCGTTGAGCAGTGCATCCTCGGCCTCGTAGATGCCGAAACCGGGCGAAGGCTCGTGCACCACTTCCAGCTGATCCACGTTAGGCCCAGCCCGGGACACCGACTGCAAACGCACCTCGACATCGCCCGGCGTCAGGTTCACCTCGATATCCTGGGTCATCCAGAAACGCCAGCGGTCGGAACCCTCGAGGCTGTCCGGTGCCGGTGGAAAGTCGGCGATACCCACACTCAGGCCATTGACGAAGACCTCGAGAGGTCGATCCGAAAAGCCACCATTGGCATAGCGCACCCGCAGTACGGTGTCACCACCATCACCGGCTTCCAGGGTGAAGCCAAAGGTGATGGCATCGTCCGAGTTCCTGCCGAAATCAGCGTAACCGCCACCGACCCCGTCGTTGTCATCCAGATTGCCGTCATTGCCAAAGCTGCCCGGCTGTAGCCCCGGCACCTCACTGGCGATCCCTTCACGGATGATGATCTCGGCAGCGCCGCCCTCGCTGATGGTGGCGCTGGTGCCGTCGTCAGGGGTGTTGTCCTCGGCCTGGATGGTTGCCAGTATCCTCATCGAGTCAGTGCCGGCCCCTCCGGACGACATGGGTTCGACGGGATCCAGGCGGACCAGCTGACTCTCGCCGGTCCGGCGGTTCAGGGTGACCAGATACAGGCGCCCTGTGGCGGGGTTCTCGATGATATCCAGAGGATCGGTATAGGTGATGACCTTGCCGGCGGCATTCCGAAGAACGTCGTCACCGATGACCTTGCCTTCGGCATTCACCGTGATCCAGCGAATGTCGTCTCCTCCGGAATACTCGGTGATCAGCAGACTGCCCTTGAAGGCATTGCCGAAGGTATCACCGACGTATTCGGTCGCGCCGTTGGCAGAGCGGTTCTCCCCCAGCGAGTAGGCATCGTCGATGCGATAGTTGGGGTCGGGCTCAATGCCTGGATCGTAGGACGTGACCTCGTTGATGTCCTCCAGCCGGGTGGGGTTACCGCCGTTAAGGATGTACTCGTCCTGCAGAGGATTCGGGTGGCCGTAGTACCCCCCCTGCTCGACCTTGAACAGATAGTCATCCTGCTTGACCACGTTGGTCGCCGATTCGTCGATCAGCGTCGAGGGGGCATCCGGCACGGCACCGCCCGCCGCCGAGCCATTGGTCGGCGTGTACAAGTAGCCATTGGAGTGCCAGACCAGATCGTAGGCGTTGCGGACCCCGGTGGCGAAGATCTTGACCACGGCATCATCGACGAAGGGATCGTAGAAGCTCTCCAGCACGAGGCCATCAGCGTCCTGGACGCTGGCGACACCCTTGTCGTCAAACACCAGAAAGCGCCCTTCCTCCATGGGAATGGGGGCATTTTTCAGGTCATTGTCGACGTCGAGGAAGCGTGTCTGGTCTTCCGGCAGGGGCTCGGTGGTGACATCGAAGCCACCAGCGGGCGGCGAGCGCGTCGGATCCACCTCCAACACCGCCGCAGACAGCAGACGTTCGGGCCTATTGCCCCAGGCACTGTCGCCGTCCCCCATGGCGGTATTGGACCCCTGGGTCAGGTAAAGCAGATGCGAGGGTTCAGTGGGCGACGCCTCTGCATCAAACGCCGGATTTTCCCGAAACTCGATGCTGTTGGTGACGTGGTCCGCCACCGAACGGGGAAGTCCGGTCAGGTAGACTTCGGCACTACCGCTGAAGTCGCCTCCCTCGTCCAGGGTAATCTTCAACAAGCGCCCGCTGAAGTCGGGGGTCGAGGTGTCGCGTCCGGACAGCGGGATCGGATAGTTGTCGGTCACCCACAACACCTTTGGATCGGTCGGGTCCACCGCGATGCCGATGATACCCCGCCGATTGTTGAAGGCGTCGGCGTCGGGCTCCATGAAGGGATCCAGGGCCAGCGACAGGGCCTCCCCGGGGCCCAGCGAGCCGTCCTCAGGGTCCAGCGCGTAGCGCACGATCTGGCCGCCCATGCTGACCACGTACAGCGCATCACCCCCGGCGCTGACCTCGAGGGAGGTAAAACCGAAGGCTCCGTCGACGGAACCGTTCAACTCCACCGTTCCCTCGAAGGCCACATCACTGGGCAGGATATCCGGTTCTGGCCCGGTAACGAAGGTATTGGTGTACTTCAGGAATTCCCGGGTCGGCAAACTGCTGTCGCTGTTGTCGCCACGATCCTGAAAGCCATCGATCACCAGGCTATAGCTGGTGAAAGGCTTCAGCGTTTCCTTGGGGGAAAGGGTCAGTGAATCGAAACCGCCGGTGGTGTTGATATCAAACGCCACCTCGATGCCGGTGACGGTCTCGAACAACCGTACCGAACCATCGCTCAGGCTCTTCAGGAGTGCGCCTCCTCGGCCCTCGACCACCTGAACGCCGACGAAGATATCGGAGGTGGGATCGACTCCGGTGGGCAGGCTACCGTCTTCCCTGTCCAGATCCACGACAACGGTATTGGTAGCAACACCGGCGATGGCCCGGGCATCGGTAAAGTGCGCATAGTCGAGGCTCGCTGGCTGGTCATCTTCCGGAGTCAGGTCCGGCAGCGGTCGGATCTCCAGATACTGCAGCTTGACGTTCTTGCTGTCGACGTCGAGCGCATCCAGCGTCAGACGACCATCGGTCACCTCAACCACCCGAGTGACCAGATCCGAACGCAGGCCCTCGGTGTCATTGGTCGGCGTCGCATCGATGGAAAAGTCGTCTGGACGCCCTGGGGCAAAGGCATCGGTGAAGGCAACACCCTCCGCATTGACCCCGTAGAAGGCGTCGAAGTTGCCGGAAGCGTCGCCCACCGACAGGGTCACCTCGTAGAAGCCGGGCTCCAGCTCAATTTCCCAGCCTGCATCGACGAAGCCGTCGCGCTCGCTGGTCATCTGGGCAAAGGTCGCCTGGCGCGGGTCCAGGCCGACGAAGCGCTCGGAGCGATCCACCAGGGTAAAAGCACCCTGACTCGCCAGCGACAATGGATCGGTGCCGTTCTCAGTTCCGTCGGCAATGCTTTGCTCGGTGACCCAGCCGTAGCGGTAGGTCTTGCCGTCCACTTCCAGCATCTGTGTTCCAAAGGCCTGGCCGGTGTCCGCGACATAGCCCTCGGGAACGTCGGCCCCCTGTGGCTGGAAGTTGATCTTCAGTGTCGGACGCTCGCCGGGCTCGACGACGAGCGGAGACAGCTTGACCAGGTCAAGGTTGGCCCCCCCTGACGTGAGATTCTCAAGGCGAACAGAATGGGTCCCGGCTTCGAGCTTGAGTTCAAGCGACTCTTCCCGCCAGCGTTGCCAACCATCATCACCAGCCCCGGTGGAAGCAAACTCGAACTCGCCTACCCTGACGCCATCAATGTAGAGCGCCATGGGGCGATCAGCGTTGCCTCCATTGGCGTAGCGGGCGTCCAGTCGGAAATTGCCGCCTTCCTCCACGGTGACTTCGAATACCCCGGCATCGCCGACATCGTTGCCCAGGTCAAGGTAACCCTCGCCACTGTAGCCAGGCCTGAGCGAATCCACGCCATCGGCTTCCAGGCGCGCCGTCGTATCGGCCGGGCTGCCTGGATCCGACTCCTGATCGTCGATGGTAAAGGTTTCCGCCTCGAACGACATGATGCCTGTTTCCGGCTCCGGATCGGGATCAGGATCGGGATCGGGATCAGGATCGGGATCGGGATCGGGATCAGGATCAGGATCTGGGTCAGGGTCGGGATCTGGTTCGTCTTCCACCTTTACCAGTGTCAGCTGATCCAGGTTGGGTCCCTGGCCCACGCCACCCTGTTCCGCCGTGGGGATCGACAAAAACAGCTGATGCGAACCCGGCTCAAGCTCAAGTTCGACCGTCACCTCCTGCCAGCTGCTCCAGCCACCGGTTCCAGGAAAGCTCACCGACGTCGTGACGCCGCCATCCACCTGAAGCGCCAACGGACGATCACTGTTGCTGCCGTTGGCATAGCGCAGGGTCAATTGGTAGCTGCCTGCCGTATCGACACTGATGTCATACTGGACACCATCACCGGGATCCCTGCCAAGATCCACATAGGCATTGTCGACAGCACCGGGCCTGGCGTTGCTACCCGACACCACTTCGGTGACAGCGCCGGAGGGTCTACCGCCAACGTCGATGATGGTGCCCTCTTCCGCCTGCCAAACCAGAAGATCGGCATCCTGTGGCACCACCAACATCTGGGCGGTTCTTCCCGTGATCGGACTGACCATCTCATCGTTACTGCTCATGGTGACTCCATATATTTTCTACATGTCATACCCCATGAAAACCGTTTTACATTCGGAAACAAATAGCAAATATCTTACACCAACATCAGAAGTTGAGGGTTTTTTTTGATCCAACTACTTCGTCTTGATCAACTCGCCCTTCCACAACAGAACTTTTTTGACGCATCTAAAAGCGGCCGAAAACCTATTTACTCCCTCTAAAAACAATGACTTCAATATTCCTCACAATAATCGTCGACAAAAACAGCACAGAATTCTTCAAAAATTCAACAAAAGAATACGGAAACATCTATTGAGATTCTTCATTTTTATGCCGTTTTACATAGATTTGTAAGCTCTAAAAAAGTCGTTTCGGCGAACTTCTCCCTAGCCTCTCACTCCCTGCCAACTCCATACTTCATTCCATCAGATTTCGGACACCCTGCACGACAAGGTGCTAAACGACATCAGGCATCGCTCTTCGCTCCGGCTGCCAACACCACCAGAACTTCGCCGCAAATCCAGAAAACGAGACGCCTTTACATGACCCCCACCCGTTACAATATTCGGGAGGCGATACTTCGCTGCCGACGCGGCCTCTTCGACGTCGGACTGTTCAGCCTGTTCATCAACCTGTTGATGCTGGTGCCTTCGCTATACATGCTGCAGGTGTATGACCGGGTGCTGGCCAGTCGCAGCGTCGAGACCCTGGTCATGCTGACGTTGGTCGTGGTGTTCCTGTTCGCCGTCATGGGCGGACTCGAGTGGGTTCGCTCGCGACTGCTGGTGCGCATCGGCAATGCCCTGGATGAACGGCTCCAGCCGGCTGTCCATCAGGCCATCTACGATCAGGCCCTGCGCCGTCCGGGTGCCGCCTCGACCCAGGCGCTGGATGATTTGGCCACGCTGCGCCAGTTCGTCTCCGGCCCCGCCCTGCTCGCCTTCTTCGACACGCCATGGATCCCCCTCTACCTGGGGGTACTGACGCTGTTTCATCCGCTCTACGGGCTCTTTGCCCTGGCCGCCGGCATCCTGTTGCTGGCCCTGGCCGCGATCAACGAGGCCTGCACCCGGGGTCTGCTGAAACAGGCTGGCGCCCACCAGGTCGCCAGCCGCGACGAAACCGCGGCCAACTTGCGCAACGCCGAGGTGCTCCATGCCATGGGCATGCTGGAGAGCGTAAAGCGACGCTGGCAGTCGCAGCACCGTGACTCCCTCGCACTGCAATCCCGGGCCAGTGATCGTTCAGGTGTACTCACCCACCTTTCGAAGATACTAAGGCTGCTGTCCCAGTCGCTGATCCTCGGCCTGGGGGCATGGCTGGTACTGAAGGCGGAGTTGACCCCAGGAATGATGATCGCTGGCTCGATCCTGCTGGGGCGAGCTCTGGCCCCCATCGATCAACTGATCAATGGCTGGAAGAGCTTTATCGCCGCCCGTAACGCCCGTGAACGCCTGGGCCAACTCATCGACAGCGAGGCGCCATCACCACCGATGCCGCTTCCCGCCCCGAAGGGCCAGCTTTCCCTCCAGCAGGTATGTGCCGGCCCGCCTGGAGCGACCGTCGCCTCACTCAACGCGATCAGCGTCGACCTCAAGGCTGGCGAACAACTCGCCATCGTCGGCCCGAGTGCCTCGGGAAAATCGACCCTGGCACGGGTAGCCCTGGGCATCTGGCCGAGTCTCGACGGATGCGTACGCCTCGATGGCGCCGACATCCTGCGCTGGGAACGCAGCACGCTGGGGCCCCACCTGGGCTATCTGCCCCAGGACGTGGAGCTGTTGGCCGGAAGCATTGCAGACAACATCGCTCGCTTCGGCCCGGTCGACGCCGACGCAGTACTCAAGGCAGCCCACCTGGCCGGCGTCCACGAGTTGATCCTCAAGCTCGACGAAGGCTACGACACCACCATCGGACACGGCGGCACGGGTCTATCCGCCGGCCAGCGTCAACGCATCGGCCTTGCCAGAGCCCTGTACGGCGAACCATCGCTGGTGGTGCTGGACGAACCCGATTCCAATCTGGACGAAAGCGGTGAGCGAGCCCTGGTGGAAACCCTGGTCCGCCTGCGCCGGCTCGCCACCACTACCCTGGTGATCACCCACCGACAGCGCCTGCTGGCCCAGGTCGACCGGGTAATGTTCCTCGACAACGGCCGAGTGACGTCCCTGGCTCCTCCCTCCCCGGCCGGCGGGGCAAGACTCAAGGGAACGGTGTCCTCGGCACGGGTGGTGAAGCAAGTCGCCGGTGCCGGCACGCCCTCTTCTCAACGAGCCCCGTCCGGCGTTGCGCCATCGAACCCGCTGCCAACGGATCCCCCTTCATCCAACAGCTCGAGGACACCACGATGAGCGCTCAAGTCTCTACTTCGGTGCCCGTCGAGACCGCCGCCATCGACTCGAGCTCGGCCACCGCCGGTCCTGAGAATCAAGTACCGGTGGACCTTCGGCCCTATCGACGCTGGGGCCTTGCCATCCTGCTGGTGGCCTTCGGCGGCTTCGGGGTCTGGTCGGTCACCGCTCACCTGGCGGTGTCGGTGGTCGCCCCCGGTTCGGTCTCGGTGGAAAGCTTCACCAAGACGATCCAGCACCTGGAAGGCGGCATCGTCGCCGACGTGCTGGTCGAGGACGGTGATCACGTGGAAGCCGGCGACCCACTGATCGTGCTGGACGACACCCAGGCGCTGGCGCAACAGCGCATCGCCGAGACCGAGTACCTGATCACTCGGGCCAGTGAGGTGAGACTGCTGGCGGAACAGGCCGACAGCGACAGCCTGGTCTTTCCACAGGAACTGATCGCGTCCAGCAATTCGCGGGTTCAGGAGGTGCTGGGCGTGCAGCGGCGCCTGTTCGAGGTACGCCGGCAATCGCTGGACGATACGCTGGCCGCCCTGGACCAGCAGATTCTTCAACTGGAAGAGCAGATCACCGGCCTGGGGCAAACCCGTTCGATCACCCAGCAACGCATCGACTCGCTGGAGGGTGAGGTCGCCAACCACCGCAAGCTGTTTCGTGACGGCATGATCAGCAGCCAGCGTCTGCGTGAGCTGGAACGCGAGAGCCTGGAGTACCAGAGTGACAACGCGGGACACGCCTCGGAGATCGCCCGACTGCGCGCCCATATCAGTGAAAACACCCTGAACAAGCAGATTCGCCTGCAGGAATTTCAACAGCAGGTGGGCGAAGCGCTACGTCAGGTCCAGGCCGAGGTTGCCGACGCCGAAGAGCGCCTGGTCGCCCTCAATGACACTCTCGCGCGCACGCGAATCACGGCCCCTGTGGCGGGTACCGTGGTGGACCTGCAGGTGCACACCCTGGGCGCCGTGGTACGTGGTGGCGACCCGCTGCTTGACCTGGTCCCGGCCGGCGACGGTTTCGTGATCGAGGCCCGCGTCCCCAACCACGATGTGGATCACCTCTACCCCGGCCAGTCGGCGGAAATCCGCTTCAGCGCCTTCAACCAGCGCCTGTCCAATGTCATCGACGGCGAGGTGGTCCGCGTCAGCGCCGACAGCTTCGAGGACGAAGCCACCCGCCAGCGCTACTACAAGGTCCGTGTCGGAGTGACCGACCTGGGAAAATCCCAGCTGACCGACAACATGCGTCTTGTCGCAGGCATGCCGGCAGAGGTGATGATCCTCACCGGGGAGAGAAGCTTCGCCAGCTATATCACCAAACCGATCAACGATATGCTCGCTAGGGCAATGCGCGAGGAATGACGAAAGACCAATCACCAAACCACTGATTCAATGGCGACATGCTAGCCCGGGCAATGCGTGAGGAATGACGAAAGACCAATCACCAAACCACTGATTCAATGGCGACATGCTCGCTAGAGCAATGCGCGAGGAATGACGAAAGAGCAATCACCAAACCACTGATTCAATGGCGATATGCTCACTAGGGCCATGCGTGAGGAATGACGAAAGAGCAATCACCAAACCACTGATTCAATGGCGATATGCTCACTAGGGCCATGCGTGAGGAATGACGAAAGAGCAATCACCAAACCGCTGGTTCGATGGCGCCATGCGCACGCGCAGACTGCCAGTTCCAGGAAGGCCCCCCCCCAGAGGGATCAAGCAGTAGGATCAAGTACTGGGATCAAGCAGAACAAAATGACGAGGACCGAGTTGGACCACTCGGCTCGATGATGGCAAGAAAAAGAACTGCGCGGACCAAGGTTCAGGGGGGGGACGGTCCGCGCAGGGCCAGCTCCCTGCCGGCACGGGACTCCATGACAGCGACTCTGCTGCATCTTTCTGGAGCAGAGGGTGGCCCCCCGGCCATCCTCCCTCCTCCATTTTTCTTGTCGTCAGACCCCGTTGCCGAGGCCTGACATGGCTTCCTCCCTCGTTTTTCTGTTCCGCCTTGGCTTGTTCTCCAAGCCTCAGCCTCAGAAGCCGGCGTCGTCCTGCTGAACGCCCTGGACCCCGACATCGTCGCTCATCGGCTGACTGTCGATACCATCGTCGGCCTGGCTGGCGAGCGGATCGTCCGCCAGCAGCAGACTGGCGCTGGCCGCGTTGGCCGCCGCCGCGTCCGGATCACGGGTCAGTTCGAAGGACGCGATGTCCTGGGAACCGCCGTTGAAGGTCAGTCGCAGCACCTGCACGCCTGCCTCCAGATCCAGGGTCATCGACGCCGTGTCGACGAACACGCCCCAGTCGCTGGTCACCGGTGTGTCGACGCTGCCCTGCTCGTAGACACTGCCGTTCTGCTCCACCGAGGCGGTGATACTGCGTCCACCATTGGGGCCAGAAGTGACGAAGGACAGGGTGTGGCTACCGGCCTGCTCGACGTTGATGGTGTACTCGAGCCACTCACCATCCTCGATCCAGCCCACGGCCTCACCCTGGCCGACGATATCCACCGGGGTATCGCGGAAGTCGCTGCCGAACTGCGCCGCACTCAGCTCGTTGAAGGCCTCGCCCTGCTCGCCCTCGTCGAACTGCACCGCATCAAGCGCAAGGCCATCGTCGGCGTCCACCAGCCAGGGGGTACCACCGGCGTTGAACGCCTGCTGGCCATCCCGTGACAGCGAGAAGCCCTCAAGGTCCATGGACCCGCCGTTGAAGGTCAGGCGCAGCACCTGCTCACCGGCCTCCAGCGTCACCTGGGTGCTTTCGGTCTCGACATAGTTGGTCCAGCCACCGGTGGGCTCGACCCCCACCGGCGTGGCGGTGGCGTAGGGCGTGCCGTCGTCCTTGGTGAAGCTGGCGGTAATCGAGCGCTGCCCACCGCCGGTGGTACCCAGCGAGGCCAGGAAGGCCATGTCGTAGGTCCCCGCCTGCTCGATGTTCAGGGTGTACTCCACCCATTCGCCATCCTCGATCCAGCCGATGGCGCTGCCGCCGTTGGACAGATCCACCCCCTCGCCGCGCACGTTGCTGCCGAGCTGCGCCTCGCTGGTGTCGTTGTAGGCGACGTCCTGTCCGCCCTCGTCATAGTTCACCGCATCGAGGCTGAACTCGCTGCCCACCTGCCAGGGCTGGCCATCGTCGGTGAATGCCTGCTGGCCATCGTCCACCGCTCCCACCGGCGCCAGGGTAAAGCTCGCCAGATCCATGGAGCCGCCGTTGAAGGTCAGGCGTACCACCTGTTCGCCCGCCTCCAGCGCCACCTGGGTGGTCTCGGTCGGCACGAAGTTGCTCCAGCTACCGGTGTCGTTCACCGCCACCGGCGAGGCGCTCACGTAGGGGCTGTCGCCGCCCTTGGCAAAGCTTGCGGTGATGGTGCGCGGCCCGGGGAAATTGGTGTCCATTGAGGTCAGGAAACCAAGATCATAGAGCCCGTCCTCGGCCACGTTGATGGTGTACTCGACCCACTCGCCTTCGGTGATGTAGCCGATGGCCAGTGACGGCGTGGAGATGTCCACCGCCTCGTCCGAGCGGAAGCCATTGCCCTGATGCGCCGCGGTGGAGTCGTTGTACGACACCCCCTGACCGCCGCTATCGAACAACCGCGCCTCCAGGGTCAGACCGTCGGCGTCCACAAGCCACGGCGTCTGGGTGTCGTTGAACGGGTCCTGACCGTCGTCCACCGGCTCCACCAGATCCAGGCTGAACGATGCCAGATCGAGCTGACCGCCGTTGAACGTCAGCCTGAGCACCTGCTCACCCTCTTCCAGATCGAAGGTCAGGGGACCCACCTCGGTGAAGCTGGTGAAGCTGCCGGTGTTGGGCAACGCCTGCGTCTGGGCATCGGTGTAGAAGCTGCCATCCTGCTCGAAGGCCGCGGTGATCGACTTGCCACCTGAGACCGCCGAGGTGGAGAAGTTCAGCGTATAGGTGCCCGCCGTCTCCACGTTCAGGGTGTACTCCAGCCACTCGCCGTCGGCCACATAGCCGATGGCCAGGCTACCGTTGGAGATGTCCACCGCCTCGTCGGAGCGGAAGCCATCGCCCTGGTGCGCGTCGGTGGTGTCGTTGTAGGCCACTCCCTGACCCCCGTTGTCGAAGAACCTCGCCTCCAGGGTCAGGCCGTCCGCTCCGACGGCCCAGGCGCTCTGGTCGTCGTTGAAGGCGGTCTGTTCCACCGGCGTCGGATCGTCGAGGAAGTTCGGGGTACCGTCGCCATCATCGTCGTCGTAGAGGTCCACGCGGCCATTGCCGTCGGCGTCCTCGGCGCCGGTCGGATCATAGGTGGTGACGTTCTCGACAAGGAAGATATTGTCGTTGTAGTCGTAGTTCACCCCCGCGTAGTCCTGGATGACGATATAGGTGTTCGGGATCACATTGCCGTCGGCGTCCTTGGCCACGTACACCCGGATCAGGTGACCGTCGTTCTCGTCCCAGTTGAGATTGGCCCCCGGGATACCGATGGCATCGATGGTGTCCTCGTAGAGGTTGGCATCGGGATCGGACCAGGAGATGTATCCCGGACGATCGGAGATCTCGGCATAGAAGCCGAAGGGGTCGTCACGATCCAGGGTCGCCACCGCCAGGTTGTCGCCGTCATTCAGGGTACGCGGCAGCAGGGTCTGACCGTCGGCCTCGTCATGGGCGATGATCTCGTCGATGTCGCGGCTGTCGACGTCGTGGATGAACAGCCGGGCGATGTCACCCTGGCCATGGTAGGCCGCCAGCTGGGTGATGGTGATCGGCGAGGCCCCGTCGGCGCGCTGGAAGTACGGCGCCAGAACCTCGTCGCCGTTGGCCTCCACCAGGCCGCCCTGGTTCATCTGTCCCTGGGCCACGTCGGTGGAGTAGCCGAAGGCGTTGACGATCTCCTGCACCGTCGGCTCCTGGCCGCTCTCGGACTGGTTCTGGCTGATGCCGGCCAGTTCTATCACCTTCTCGGCTTCGTCGGCGTCGCTTGAGCTGATGATCAGGCTGGCCTCGTAGAGCGAACCGTCGTTGGGGTCATCGGCGATAAAGCGCACCGTCACCTCCACCGACTCGCCCGGCGCCAGGGTCACCGCACTGAACGCCTCGGTCAGCTCGAACAGCGAGGTATCGCTGACCTCGACGTCGTCGATGGTCAGGGCATCGAAGCCGTCGTTGGACAGGGTGATGGTGACCTCGTCGTGGACCTCCTGGGCATCATTGACCGGGTTCTCGATGCGCGACATCACCAGCCGCTCGTCGGAAGGCACGCCGTCGTTGTTGGTCACGGTCAGCGAGCCACCGGACACCGGCTTGACCCCTTCGATCACGAACATGTTGTCGTTGTAGTCGTAGTTGATGCCGGTGTAGTCCATGATCCCCAGGTAGGTATTGGGGATCACGTTGCCGTCGGCGTCCAGCGCCCGGAACATGCGCACCGTGTAGCCCCGCTCGATACCGTCGGCGTCCGCCGGCGGCGTGCCTCCACCCTGGGGGTTGAGCGACGGATCGGTGGAAAGGCCGGCCATCTCGATGCCGAAGACCTCTTCGCCGGCCCAGCCATCGGGGATGGTATCCCGGCTGAACGTCGCGGTGGCAAAGTCACCGTTGTTGACCAGCGGCAACAGCGTCTGGTTGTTGTCTCCCTGGTGGTTGGTAAAGATGATGTCCTGGTTCTTGTTGCCCGGCGCATGGATACCCAGCGTCGCCCCGCCACCACCGTGGTAGGCGGCGATCTGGGTGATCTTGGCCTCGCTTACGCCGTCGGCCAGCGACCAGTAGCGCGACAGCACCTCGTCGTCGTTGACCGGCCGATACAGGTCGAAGTCGTTGAGCACCGAGTTCTGGCCGCCACCGGTGGTCGCCAGACCATCGATCTGGTTGCCGAAGCCGAACACCTCCCAGACCTCGTTGACGTTGGGTTCCCAGCCACCCTCGTCACGAGCCTGCCAGAAGCCGGCCATGTGGATCTCGGCCACCGGCGAGTCCTGGTCATTGGTCACCAGTCGAATGCGACCCTCGAACACGCCATCCCCGGCGTCGGTGGTCGGCGCCGTATAGGCGTCCCGGTCGAACAGCACCGTGACCGTGAGCGACTCACCGGCAGCGAGGGTCAGGCCGTCGAACGCGCCCGGATCGGCCAGCACGAAGGGCCCGTCGATATCGGATTCGAGGATCTCCAGCGGCTCGCTGCCGCTATTGGAGATCGTCACCGTGGCGCTGTCCTTGAACTCGCGATCGTCGTTCGAGGCGCTGTTGTTCTCCAGGTAGCTGAAGTGCAGGCGGTTGGCGAAGTAGGCAGCATCGCCGCTCTGCACCTCGATATCGGCGTTGTCGTTACCGGTCAGCGGCGACACGTCGAGGTAGTCGAGGTCATCGGCACCATCGGCGCTGGATACCGCGCGCAGGTTGTACTCGACGCCGGCCTGAAGCTCGACGTAGACGCCCTGCTCGCCGGCGTCACCCACCCCGGGATAGGCCAGGCTATCGATGGTCTGCCCATTGAGGGTCAGCGCCAGCGAGCCACCGTCATCGGCACCGGCGTTGGCCGCCAGGTCCAGACGATAGAGACCGTCGCTGTCCACCGTGAAGTAGAAGTCGGCGGTCAGCTCATTGACGGTACGCGCACTGTTGCCATCCTCGAGCTCGATGCGGCCACCATCGGAGACATCGGCGTAGACCGGGATGAAGATGTCACCACTGTCGTCCGGCACCCGCAGCAGGTCGATATTGGGGCCCACTGCATTCGGCGCGGTCAGCACGATGGTGTTGCTGCCGGCTTCCAGGTTGACCAGCACGTCCTGGAAGAACCAGTCGGTCTCGTCGTCGTTGCTCTGGCCGACGAAATTGAGCTGGCCCAGGTCATTGCCGTTGATGGTCAGGCCCAGCGGACGGTCGGCCTTGCTCGCGGCCAGCGCGTAGCGGAAGCCGATCTCGTAGCTGCCCGCCTCGTCCACGTTCACCGTCCAGGTGATGGTCTGGTCCCCGGCACCGGCAAAGTCGACGAAGCCGTCACCGGAGGCGTTACGGTCGTCCTGGCTCTCGGGGACTACTACCGCCCCGCCGAGCGCGGCGTCCTCGGCCTCGTAGAGGGTGAAGCCGGGCGTTGCATCCCCTTCTTCCTGAAGGATCGCCAGCTGGTCGATGTTGGGCCCGGTGTTATCGGTGGCCTGGAAGCGCACCGTGTTGAGACCGGCTGCCAGATCGGCATCGATATCCACCGTCAGCCACTCGGCCCAGCGCGAGTCTGCGTCATCAAGTGCCGGGTCCTGGGGCGGCGGGAAGGATACGACGCCCACCGAGACGTTGTTGACGAATACCTCCAGAGGACGATCGGCATTGCCGCCGTTGGCGTAGCGCACCCTGAGCACCGAGTCGCCCGCCTGGTCGGGGTCCAGCTCGAAGCTGAAGGTGATGAAGTCCTCATTGGTGCTACCGAAGTCGGCGTAACCGCCGGGCACACCGTCATCGTCGACGTCATTGCCATCGACCCCGAAGGCGCCGGGGCGCAGGCCGTTGGGCAGATCTGCCTGGTTCGGCTCGGGATTGTTGATGTCGCGGATCTCGATCTCGGCGCCAGCACCGGAGGCCACGACCACCGAGGTGCCGTCATCCGGGGTCATGTCCTCGGCCTGGATGGCCAGCACCATGACCAGATCATCGACGGGGTCGGGATCGGGATCCGGATCGACGGGACCGGTGGTGCCACCCGGGGCCGGGTCGAGGCGAATGATCTGGCTCTGGCCGTTGCCGCGGTTGAGGGTCAGCAGGTAGAGCTGGCCGGTAGCCGGGTTCTCGATGATGTCCAGCGGGTCGACGTAGGTGATGACGTTACCGTCGGGATCACGCAGCACATCGTCGCCGATAACATTGCCGTTGGCGTCCAGGGTGATGGAGCGCACGTCGTCACCGCCGGAGTACTCGGTGAACAGCACGTTGCCCTGTAGGTTGCCGCCGAACACGCCGCTGGTGTATTCCACCGCCCCGTTGGGCGAGCGGTTCTCGCCCAGCGAATAGACCCCGGCGATGTCGTAGGTGCCCTCGGGATTGGTGCCCGTCGGGTACTTGTCGACCTGGTTGGGGTCATTGGCACCGGTGGGGTTGCCGCCGTTGAGGATGTACTCGTCACGCAGCGGGTTCGGGTGGCCGTAGTAGCCGCCCTCTTCGATACGGAACAGGTAGTCATCCTGCTTCTCGACACCAGTGTAGCGCTCGTTCTCCGGCGTGGAGGGATCATCCGGCACGTTGCCACCGGCCGCCGAGCCGTTGGTCGGCACGTACAAGAAGCCGTTGGAGTGCCACACCAGGTCGTAGGCGTTACGCGCCCCGGTGGCGAAGATCGTCAACACCGCGTCGGGGGCGTAGGGGTCGTAGTAGGTTTCCAGCACGTTGCCACTGGCGTCCTGGACCGTGGCTACGCCGCGATCGTCGAACACCAGGAACTCGCCGTTGCCCATGGGGATGGGATCATCCTTGGGATGACCATCGGGGTCATCGAAGCGCCGGTTCAGGCCATCGTCGGGCAGCGGTTCGGTGCTGACGTCGAAGGGGCCATTGGACACGTCGCGGGTCGGATCGATTTCCAGCACCGCGGCGTTCAGAAGACGCTCGGGACGGTTGCCCCAGGCGCTGTCCGGCTCACCCATGGCGGTATTCGAGCCCTGGATCAGATACAGCAGATGGCTCGGCACGTCCGGGTTGGTGTCCGGGTCGTAGTCCGGGTTCTCGCGGAACTCGAGGCTGTTGGTCACGTGGTCGCCGTTGGAGCGCGGCAAGCCGGTGATATAGGCCTCGGCGGTACCGGAGAAGCCGGGTCCATCGTCCAGGGTGATCTTGGTGATCCGTCCGCTGAAGTCCGGCACACCGTTGTCGCGTCCGGTCAGCGGGATCGGATAGTTGTCTGTGATCCACAGCACATTGGGATCGGTGGGGTCCACCACCAGACCGATGATGCCGCGCTGCTGACTCTGTCCCGGCTGGTCGAAATAGTCGTTGGGCAGACTCAGATCCTGGCGATTGGACAGCGAACCGTCGACCGGGTCGACATCGTAGCGCAACAGTTCACCGCTGATGGTGGCGATGTACATGTAGGCGCCATCCGGGCTCATCTCCAGCGAGGTGAAGCCGAAGGCTCCGTCGGCGGCGCCGTTGAGTTCCACCACGTCGTTGAAGGCCACGTCGCGCGCGACCACCTCCGGCTCGGCGCCGGTGACGAAGGTGTTGGTGTACTTCTGGAACTCGCGGGTCGGCGCGCTCGCATCGTCGTTGGGGCCACGGTCCTGGAAGCCGTCGATCACCAGGGTGTAGCTGGTAAATGGCTTGAGGGTCTGGCTCGGCGAGATGGTCAGCGAATCGAAGCCGCCGGTGGTGTTGGCGTTGAAGCTGACTTCCTGGCCGGTAACGGTCTCGAACAACCGAATCGAGCCGTCGCCGAGGCTTTCGAGCAGGGCTCCACCACGTCCGTCCACCACCGAGATGCCGACAAAGATGTCGGAGGTCGGATCGACCCCGGTGGGAATGGCACCGTCATCCGGATCGAGATCCACCTCCACCTCGTTCTGGCCGACCCCGGCGATCGCCCGGGCGTCGGTGAAGAAGGCGTAGTCTTCGGCGGCGTCGCGATCGTCCCCAGGGGTCAGGTCCGGCAGGGCCTGAATCTCGATGTACTGGATCTCGGTGTTCTCATTGTTGAGCCCCATCGAATCCAGGGTCAGACGACCGTCGGTGACCTGGACGATGCGGGTGACCAGGTCAGAGCGCACGCCGTCGGTGTCGTTGGACGGGTTGGTGTCGGCCGGGAAGTCATCCGGGCGGAACGGGGTGAAGGGGTCGTTGAACAGCTCGCCCTCGGCATGGAGCACGTTGTTGCTGTCGTAGGGCCCACTGGTATCACCGATGGAGATGGTGACCTCGTAGAAGCCGTCTTCCAGCTCGATCTCCCAGCCGGCCCGCACATAGTTGGGTCCCGGCTGGTCGAAGTGGGCGTAGGTTCCCTGACGCGGGTCGAGGCCGGCGATGTCATCGGTGCGATCATTGACCGCGACGCTGGTCAGCGAACTGATGTCCAGCGGCTCGGTGCCGGGATCGCCATCGTAGATCGACTCCTCGGTGACCCAGCCGTACTGGTAGGTCTGGCCGTCGACGGTGACCGACTGGGTGCCAAAGGCCTTGCCGTTGTCGGCGATGTAGCCATCCGGCACCGCGGTGCCCTCGGGCTGGAAGTTGATCTTGACCGAGAAGCGATCGCCCGGCTCCACCGGACGATCCGGTGCCACCCCGTCACGACTCACCGTCAGGCTGTCGATGTTGGGGCCAGCGTTGCCGATATTGGCCAGACGAATGGTGTTGTCGCCGGCCTCAAGCTCCACCTCGATGGTGGTGGTGGTCCAGTTCTCCCAGCCGGCCGCGTCGGTTCCGGTGGAGGCAAAGGCCAGGCTGCCCTGGCTCTGGCCGTCGACCAGGATATCCATGGGACGGTCGGCGCCGTTGGTGCCGGCGTTGGTATAACGCACCTCCAGGGTGTAGGTGCCGGCCTCATCGACGCTCACCTGAAACTCGGCGGCGTCACCGGCGTCGGCGCCCATGTCCAGGTAACCGCTACCGGAGAAGCCATTCCATAGACCGTCGGGGCCGGCTGCGGTGTTGGTTTCCGGATTGTCGGCGTCGCGCACCTGGGTGTCGCCGTCGGCGTCGACGATGGTCAGCGCCTCACCCTCGATGGCGAAGTTGAACGCCGGGGTGCCGACGTCGGCCTCGTTGAAGTCGAACACCACCTGGTCGATGTTGGGACCGCCGGTGGCGCCCGCGGGCATGGTCAGGGTGAAGGTGTTGGCGCCCTCGACCAGCTCTACCTCGACTTCCAGGGTCTGCCACTCGTTCCAGGCGTCCGCGCCGGTGGCGTTGGGGAAGCCGAGCTGGCCCTGATCATCGCCGTTGACGGTCAGATCCAGCGGCCGCGGGGCATCACCTCCATTGGCATAACGCACGGTGGCGGTGTAGCTGCCGGCCTCCACCGCGTTGACGTTGAAGGTGATCTGGTCGCCGGGGTTGGAGCCGAAGTCCAGGTAGGCGTCACCCACCGCGCCGGGACGATGATTGCCGAAGTCGTCGGGATTGTCCGCATCCACCGGCCGGGTGACCTCGCCCTGGGCGGTACCGCCCACGTCGACGATGTCGGCGTCTTCGCCCTGCAGGGTGATCGGCGCCACCACCACGTCGTCGTCCTCGAAGCTGACCACTTCGGTGGCGCTGGCCTCGTTGCCGGCGGCGTCGGTGACAAACAGCGTGACGGTGAGATCACCGCTCTGGTCGTCGAGCTGGCCGCTCAGGTCCAGGGTAATGTTGCCCGAGGCATCCGGCGTCACCTCGGTGCGGGTCGCGCCACCGTCGAAGGACACCTCGACGGTGGTAACGTCGTCATCGACACCCGAGACATTGAACACCGCCGCCGCCAGCTGGCTGGCGTCGAGGGTATCGTCGTCGGCGACGATGGCGAGATCGCCATCCTCGTCAGCGCTGACGTCTTCCGCAATCGGGCCGCTGCCGCCCTCGGTCACCTCGATGCGATCGATGTTGGGACCGGTATTGGCACCTGCCGGGATCGCCAGGGCGATGGTATTGCTGCCCGCCTCCAGGGTCACGGTGACGGTCTCGAACAGCCAGTGGTCGAAGCCTTCCTCAGGCCCGGTGCCGTCCGGGTCGGTACTGACCATGGCCAGGGCGAGCGGATCACCGCCATTGATCACCAGATCCAGTGGACGATCGGTATTGGTGGCGTAGCGCACGCTGATGTCGTACTGGCCGGCCTGGGCCACGTCGATCTGCCAGCGGACGTTGTCTCCCGGGGTGTCACCGAAGTCCAGATAGCCAGTGCCACTGAAGCCCGGACGCAGTCCGGTGGGCTGGTTCGCCTCGGGGTTGTCCGGGTCGCGGACCTGGGTGTCGGTGTTGTTGGGGTCGGTATCGAAGCTCTCGACCACACCGTCCTCGGCCTGCAGGCTCAAGGGCGAGAAAGGCGCCTCGTCGACGTCGTTGACGGTGACAGACACCAGCTCGGTGGTGGAAAGATCACCGTCGCTGACGCTGACCTCGACCTCGTAGACGTTGTCTTCGTTGGCGTCCGCCGCCAGCTCGAAGTCACGCGCCGAGGTGAAGGCCAGCGCTCCGGTATCAGGGTCGATGGTGAACAGCGGCGCGTCGACACCACCGGTGATGGCAAACACCGGCGCCGTCAGGGTGGCCGGCTGACCGTCCTCATCGAGCACCGAGATGGACCCGATCTCGGTCAGGTTCTCGTCGATGGCAAGTGCGGTTGCACCGATCGAGAGACTCTCGTTGACATCGTTGACCGTGACCAGGGTCGCCTGGGACACGCTGTCTTCGCCGTCGCTGACGATGACCGTCAGCTCATAGACGCCGTCTTCGTTGGCGTCAGCGGCGAGCTCGGCGTCCGGGGCATTGACGAAGCTCAATACGCCGGTATTGGCGTCGAAGCTGAACAGCGCGGCATCGGCTCCCTCGAGGGTCACCGTCAGGGCGTCACCGTCCAGGTCGTCCAGTGTCAGGGTCGCCACGGCACTGGTGTTTTCATCGACACTGACGCTGTCGTCGAGTCCGTCAATCGTCGGGGCGTTGTTGACCGGCTCCTCGATGCGCAGGAGGTCCAGCGAGTCGATGCGCATCAGCTCGCCGCCCTCGCCTCTAAGCTCCAGCGACAGCAGCGAATCGGCGGTAATCTCCACCGGCGTCTCGAACACGATCTCCTTGCGGTTGCCGCTCTGACCGGCGTTGCCCCGGCCACCACTACCCACCAGGGTGCCGAAGTCGTCGCTCAATACGACGTCGGAGGTCAGGCTGTCGCTCGACAGATTGCGCGCCTCGAGGGCATTGCCGTCGATGGACAGGGTCAGTTCACCCTCACCGTCGGTCTCGTCGAAGACGTACAGGGTAACGCGATACCAGCCCGGCTCGACGCCTGCGGCGGCAAGCTCGGTTCCCACGGTGGCGGGCGCGTTGCTGGTCACCCGGATCAGCTCATTGCCCGAGGCACTGGCGTTACCGGTGGCGATGACGTTGTCGGCGTCCAGGTCGGTAAAGGCCTCGGCCTCGATGGTCACGACGTCACCGATATCGGTGCCCTCGATCTGGAACTCCAGCACCTGGGTCGCCGACAGACCGCCGGGATCGGTGGCGCGCAGGGTCACGCTGAAGTTGCCGCCCTGGGAGGGCGTGCCCTGGATCACGCCATTGACCACCTCGAGTCCTGCCGGCAAGTCTTCGACCGTCAGGGTCAGGTCGTCACCGTCGGGGTCGGAGAACAGCGGCGCGAAGTCGGCGATCGCCACCTGACCGAAGGCCTCGCCGACTTCACCGAAGAACGGCTCCAGCGCCGCCGGTTCCGCCACCGGGGCGTCGTTGACGTTGTCGATGGTCAGCACAAAGCTGTCGGAGGTCTCGATCTGACCGTCATCGGCAAACAAGGTAACGGTATAATCACCGGGCTCCAGCCCATCCAGGCTGCCGCTCAGCACGCTGCCGTCGATGGCAAGACCAGCGGCGTCGACAGGCGCACCATCGGCGTCGGCCACCTCGAAGCGGTAGCTCAGGTCGTCGCCGTCGGGGTCCTCGAAGGCCAGATCGACCTCGAGGGTGGAACCTTCATCGAGGGCAAGGTCGGCGACGCCACCACCGACCACCTGCGGCGCCTGATTGACGTCGCCGGTGGTGGCCTCGCTCAGGGTCACGTTGGAGAAGCGCGCGCTGCCCTTGGCGCCCAGGTCGTCGTCGTTGACGAACACCAGCGAATCGATGGTGGTGCCCGCGTGGGCCGACAGATCGATGGTAAAGCTGACGACGCCATCACCGTCGTCATCGACGCCCTGGCCACGCAGGTCGACAAAACCACCCTGGCTCTGGGTGCCGGCCAGCTGGTAGGCGCTGTTGCCACCGTTGAAGGGGTTGTCGTCGAGGTCAAAGCCGATCGCGATGATCTCCGACACCGGGGTGTCAGAGGCGCTGAGTTCGAGCATCAGGCGGGTGTCGGCGGTGATCTCGTAACTTTCGCCCAGGGCCACCCGCTTCCACACGTTGTCGGTCAGGGCGAGCGTCGCGCCGGCGTCTTCCACCGCCGCACCGGTGCCCTGGGACGGGTTGTCCTGGTTGCCGCCGTAGGACGAGATCGCCCCCGCCGAGAAGTCCACCGTCAGCGGGGCATCGTCGGCTTCCAGGGTGACCTGGGTGCTGGTGCTGGCTTCGTTGCCGGCGGCGTCGGTGACGTAAAGGGTGACGTCCAGGGTGCCGGCGTCCTGGCCGGACAGGTCCAGCTGGAAGCTGCCGCCATCGACACCCACCGGGGTGCGGGTGGTGCCGCCGTCGAAGCTTACCTCGACGACATCGGCGTCGGTGTCCATCCCCGCCAGGTTGAAGGTGACAGCGTCGCTGTCATCCGCGGCTACCGGATCGACCGGGCCGCTGAGCGCCAGGTCAGCACCCTCGTCGGCGGTGGTATCCAGCGTCAATGACAGCTCGCGAGTCGCACGGTTGCCGAAGGCATCCATCGCGATCAGGCTGGCCGCCAGCGGCCCATCGGCCTGGCCGGACAGGTCGAGGCTGAAGTCACCGTTGGCGTCCGGGGTGACCTCCTCGACGTTGACGCCGCCATCGAAGCTGACGCCGACGAAGACGATGTCATCATCCAGCCCCGTTACGTTGAAACCCGCCGAGGCAGCGGCGTCGGCATTGATCAGGGCGGAAGCGGCGCCGAACGACAGGTCGTCACCTTCGTCGCCCTCGACATCGCCGACCGGACCGGTACCCGCCGTGGTGACCTCGAGACGATCGACGTTGGGTCCATTGTTGCGGCCAGCCGGGATCGCCAGGGTGATGGTGTTGTCGCCGGCCTGCAGACTCGCCGTCAGGGTCTGATAACCCCAGACATCGAAGCCCTCGGGATCGACATTGCTGGCGTTGGGATCGGTGGTGGCAAAGGCCTGGGTCGAGGCGTCTCCCCCGTTGATCGACAGATCCAGCGGGCGCGCCCCGTTGCTGGCGTAGCGGAAGTTCAGGTCGTAGTCACCCGCCTCGGCCACGTTGACGGTGAACGTCAGGCTGTCACCGGGTGCGCTGCCGAAGTCCACATAGCCGGTGCCGGAGTAGTCCGGGCGCAGCCCGACAAAGCCGCCACTCTCGGGGTTCTCGGCGTCGCGCACCAGGGTGGCGGCACCGTTGTCGACGCCGAGCTCGGCGTCCTCGGCCTGCACCACCAGCGGGTCGATCACTGGATTGGTTGCCGCAGCGCTGACCAGGGCCAGCTCGATCTTGTCGATATTGGGGCCATTGGTATAGCCGCCGCCCAGACGCAGGGTATTGGAACCGGCAGCCAGGTCGACCTCCAGGGTCTCGACGGTCCAGCCTTCCCACTGGCTGCTCTGATTGGGCCGGTTGGCAGCGTCGAGGTCGGACTCGACATCGTCGGGGTAGTAGTCCGGCGCCGTGGTTGTCGCGAAGGCAAAGGTGCCCAGGGTGGTGGTGGTCGCGCCGTCCACCAGTATCAGGTCCAGCGGACGGGGGCTGGAGGTAGCGTAGGTGACGCTTACCGTGTAGGTGCCGGCGGTGGCCACGTCCAGGGTGAAGTCAGCGGTGGCATTGGCATTGTCGAACGCCCAGTCCAGGTAGCCTGCGCCTTCGGCGCCGACCCGGAAGGTCTCGTTGCCGTTGGTGAAGTCAGCGATGCTGTCGAGCGTCGCCACCCGGTTGGTGCCGCTGTCGTTCACGTCCTCGGCGGGCGACAGCAGCATGTCCTCGCCTTGCACCACGTAGCGATCGGGGTCCGGGGCGGTGATTTCCAGATAGTCGATGTTAGGCCCGCTGGCCCCGTTGGAGGTCAGCGTAATGGTGTTGGTGCCCTGGGCCAGGGTCACCCGTACCGGCTGGGTCAGCTCGAAGTTGGTGAAATCATCGCCGGTGGCGGGCAGGTCGAACATGCGGTCGAACAGCTCGCCATTGACGTCCAGTCGCAGTGGACGGTTGCCGTCGCCCATGGCGTAGCGCAGCACCAGGTCGTATTCACCGGCCTCCGGCGCCTCGAAGGTGAAGGTCAGGCTCTCGCCACCGGCCACGCCGTTGCCGTAGTCCACGTAGGCGTTGCCCTCGGCGTCGGCGGCGTCAGGGTTAGCCGGATCACTGACCACGGCGATTCCGGTATCGCCGGCAATACTGGCCGAGGCGCCGTCGCTGGCGTCATCGTCCTCGGCCTGGATACGCAGCGAAAAGCCGATCGGTGCGGCCGCGGCCACTATTGAGGGGGTGGCTGAAGGGGTGGCTGAAAGCGCTGCGGCTGGGGTGGTAGAAAGCGCTGCTGGGGTTGCTGCCGAGCTTGATGCTGGGGTTGCCAAAGGCGCTGTGCTATCGGACGCAGCAGGCGCGCCTGGTGCCGACGCCGGCGCTGCATCTGCCGGGATACCCTGATCACCAGACGCTTGTTCCGATGCTTCCAGACCTTCACCGTCCTGCCCCGCTTCCACCTGGCCACTCGGGCCTGCGACTTCTTCGTCACTGGCAGCCTCGGCGTCCTCGATAAGCACATCGAAGGCGGCACGAAGTCCGCCCAGAGCCTGCCCTTGCCCATCGAGGGCATCGATCACCATGGCCAGCTTGCCCGGTTGCGGCGTCGGCAGATGGTCAAACACAAAGGGCCGTTCGAAACGCTCGAAGACGCTTTGTGCGCCGGCGGCATCCTTCCAGGTCATCCGCACGGCTTCGACCGCGTCCCGCCATTGGCCAGGATGCGGTGCGACCACCAGATCATGCATCTCGAAATCTTTTGTCCGAAATTCCGCCTTATCTGCCAGACGCTTTTGAAATGACTTTTGCCCACGGCTCACAAATGACATGGAAAACATGGCCTGCCCCCTGACGATTATTTTGGATAGTGATTGCCACCAACTACCAACAAGAACCCATCGACTTTCTTCGAAGATCTCTCTCGCCGCTTTACAGTCCGCCCAGACGAATCCCCAACTTCCGCTGAGACAACAAACGAACCGGCAGCCAGAAAGAGATGGCTCTCTCTGATTCTATAACCCGACGGAGGTACATCAAGATTTTTTTGACAGCGCTAACCATGCGAAATAAACGGTAGAAAAACCCTCATCAACGGTACTATATCTAGTTGTTTTTAATCGTTTTATTAAATTATTAACCTTTACGCGTGCAGTATACCCACCACCCCAAAACCAAAAACAAGGCACCTTGAAGTCCAGCGTAACAACACTCCAATATGAGACTTTTATTATGCCAACATCGGATATATATTCAGATTTCCACTATTAAAAAATCAGAGATACAGCCCGCAGATAACTGGGGAATAAAATCCAAAGAATAACTAGGCAAAAGCCCCTGAAAAGTAGTTGCAAGGTAGAAAAATCCGCATAACATCTTTAGTCATTCGACGCCCGCGTTGACCCACGACATTCACCATCTATAGGCAAATGGCCCAACCGATTTTCAAAAAAACGGCGCAATGTTCGCCAAACAAGAAAAATGACGTAACGTCCAGGGGGAGAGGGAAGATGTCTGCGGAACACAACGATCTGCGCAAGGTGCTGGCCTTCTGCCGGCGCAGCTTTGGCTATGTGGCCCTGTTCAGCCTGTTCATCAACCTGCTGATGCTGGTGCCGCCACTCTATATGCTGCAGGTGTATGACCGGGTGCTGACCACCCGCAGCCAGGAAACCCTGTGGATGCTGACGCTGGTGGTGGTGTTCCTGTTTCTGGTGATGGGTGGGCTCGAGCTGATGCGCTCACGCATCCTGGTCCGGGTCGGCAATCGCCTCGATGCGCTGATCAGTCCCCGGCTCTACAGCGCCATGTTCAAGCGCACCCTGGCGAGTCCCGGCAAGCCCTCCGCCCAACCGCTCAACGACCTGACCAGCCTGCGTCAGTTCCTCTCCGGCAACGGCCTGTTTGCCTTCTTCGATGCGCCCTGGGTACCGGTCTACATCGGGGTGCTGGCACTCTTTCATCCGTGGTTTGGGCTGTTTGCCCTGGGCGCTGGCGTGATCCTGGCCACCATCGCGGTCATCAACGAGCGTATGACCAAGCAACTGCTGACCGAGGCCAACGGTCGCCACGTGCAGTCCCAGGACCTGGCCAACAGCAACCTGCGCAACGCCGAGGTGCTGCACGCCATGGGCATGCTGCCCGGCATCCAGGGCCGCTGGGCGGCGCGCCATCGTGAATACCTGGTGCTGCAATCCCAGGCCAGCGATCGCTCGGGCCTGCTGACCAATACCTCCAAGGTGCTGCGGCTGATGTTCCAGTCGCTGATCCTGGGCATCGGTGCCTTTCTGGTGCTCAGGGGCGAGCTGACCCCTGGCATGATGATCGCCGGTTCGATCCTGATGGGCCGCGCCCTCGCCCCCATCGACCAGATGATCAACGGCTGGAAGGGCTTTTCCGGGGCACGCACGGCCAAGGGACGACTCGAGGCGTTGCTCGACGAGGTGCCCGCCGATCCGCCGACCATGCCGCTGCCCCGGCCCCGCGGTCAGCTCAGCCTGGAAGGCGTCAGCGCCGCGCCTCCCGGCGTGCGCCTGCCGACCCTGACCAACATCGACCTGAAGCTTGCCAAGGGCGAACACCTGGCCGTGGTCGGCCCCAGCGCCTCGGGCAAGTCGAGCCTTGCCCGGGTGGTGCTCGGGCTATGGCCGGCTCAGCTTGGCTGTGTGCGCCTGGATGGCGCCGATATCAACAAGTGGGATCGCACCGCGCTGGGCCCCTACCTCGGCTATCTGCCCCAGGACATCGAGCTGTTCGACGGCAGCGTGGCCGAGAACATCGCCCGCTTCCAGGAGGTCGACCCCGAGCAGGTCGTGCGTGCCGCCCGCCGTGCCGGCGTGCATGAACTGGTGCTGAAGCTGCCCGAAGGCTATGACACCTATCTGGATCACGGCGGCACCGCGCTGTCCGCCGGTCAGCGCCAGCGTATCGGCCTGGCCCGAGCGCTCTACGGCGACCCCGCGCTGATCGTGCTGGATGAACCCGACGCCAATCTGGACGATGCCGGTGAGGCCGCCCTGGCCGAGTGCCTGCTCCAACTGCGCCAGCAGGGCACCACCGCGCTGGTGATCACCCATCGCCAACGCCTGCTGAGCAACGTCGATCGTATCCTGGTGCTCAAGGACGGCCAGATCGCCTCGCTGACGCCGCCCCGCCGCAATACGCCGGCGGCCGCCGTGGCCACCGCTGGACGGCGCTCGCCCGGCGTCACCACACTGCACCCCAGCGCCCGGGGGCGCTCCCCCGTCAACCGCCGCAGCGGCGGTGAGGAGACCTCATCATGAACAGCCCCTCCCCTTCCCAGGACGACCTGCCGCTGCAGGACACTCGCTATCGGCGCATGGGCCTGATCATCCTGCTGGTCGCCTTCGGCGGCTTCGGCAGCTGGTCGGTAATGGCCAGCCTGGCGGTCTCGGTGGTGGCTCCAGGCTCGGTGTCGGTAGAGAGCTTCACCAAGACGGTGCAGCATCTCGAGGGTGGCATCGTCGAGCAGATCCACGTCGAGGATGGTAGCCAGGTCGAGGCCGGAGCACCGTTGATCACCCTGGATGACACCCAGGCGATGGCCCAGAGTCGTATCGTCGAGACCGAGTACCTGATCGCCCGCGCCAGCGAAGTACGCCTGCTGGCCGAACAGTCCGGCGCCGAAACGCTGGTCTTCCCCCAGGCCCTGATCGATTCGGACAACGCCCGGGTACAGGCGGTGCTGGAGGTTCAACGACGGCTGTTCGAGGTACGCCGCGACTCGCTGGAGGGCACCCTGGCGGCGCTCGACCAGCAGATCCTCCAGCTCGAGGAGCAGATCACCGGCCTCGAGGAGACCCAGGTCATCACCCAGCGACGAATCGACTCCCTCAACGGCGATGTCGCCAACCACCGCAAGCTGTTTCGTGATGGCTTGATCAGCAGCCAGCGCATGCGCGAGATGGAGCGCGAGAGCCTGGAGTACCAGAGCGACAACGCTCGTCACGTCTCCGAGGTGGCCAGGCTCAGGGCCCAGATCAGCGAGAACACCCTGAACAAGCAGATTCGCCTGCAGGAGTTTCAGCAGCAGGTCGGCGAGGCGCTGCGCCAGGTGCAGGCCGAGGTGGCCGACGCTGAAGAACGCCTGGTGGCGTTGAACGATACCTTGAAGCGCACCGAGATCACCGCCCCGGTAGCGGGCACCGTGGTCGGGCTCAAGGTGCATACCCTGGGCGCGGTGGTGCGCGGCGGCGACCCGCTGATGGACCTGGTGCCCATTGGCGACGGCTTTATCGTCGAGGCCAAGGTGGCCAACCACGACGTCGACCATCTGTACCTTGGCCAACCGGCGGAAATCCGCTTCAGCGCCTTCAACCAGCGGCTGTCCAACGTCATCGACGGTGAGGTCGTCCACGTCAGCGCCAACAGTTTCGAGGACGAGGCGACGCGCCAGCGCTACTACAAGGTACGCATCCAGGTCACCGAACTCGGCGAGAAGGATATGACCGAGAATATGCGGCTGATGGCCGGCATGCCGGCAGAGGTGATGATCCGCACCAGCGAAAGAAGCTTCGCCAGCTACGTCGCCAAGCCGATCGTGGACATGCTCGCCCGGGCAATGCGGGAGGAATAACGAAGCGGAAGCAAGCGTCACTGGTGGCTGGCGCTTGGCGCCACAAGTGGCCAAGCCACTTGCACATCGGCGACATGCTCGCCCGGGCAATGCGGGAAGAGTAAGAAAGGAGACCGCCTTTTCACGCGACACCCTTGCGCGCGTAAAAGGCGGAACACGACCTCGCATCAGGCGTTGAAGCGAATCGTCCCGATCCGCGACACCTCGTAGCCGCCAAGGCTTTCCGCCTGGTCGCGTAAACGCTCACCCCGGGCGAAGGCGAACAGCCGCTGCAGGGCATCGCTGAAATAGCTGCGTCGCCGCAACAGCAGGTCGAAGGACTCCTGGTGCAGGGGCAGGAAATGAAGCCCCTGGCGCTTTGCTGCGGCCTCCACACCAAGCCCCACGTCCGCCCTGCCCTGGGCAACGGCAAGCGCCAGGTCGTCCTCGCTTGTCGCCGGATGCTCCACCATATCCAGCCGCTCCATCTCGATGCCCTGCCGCTCCAGCAGCCAACCCAGCAAGCGGTGGGCGCCGGCGCCCTCGGGGCGCCGACCGATACGCAGCCCCGGCCTTGCCAGGTCACCCAGGCCTTTGAGGCCAAGCGGGTTGCCCTGCGCCAGCATCAGCCCCTGGGTACGTCTGGCCCAGTGCACCACCACCAGGTCACGCATGCCACCGAGGCCAAGCTCCGAGGGCACATTGTAGCGCCCCGCCCCGTCCAGCAGATGAGCACCCACCGCCATGGCCTTGCACGCCAGCAGCCGCTGGATGCCGTCGCCGCTGCCCAGGCAAAGGCTCGCCAGGCCACAGCCGCTCTCGCGCATCGCCCAGTCCAGCAGCGGATCCTGACTGCCGGCCATCACCTCCAGCGGCTCGGTCGCGGAAGACTGATCCCCCTCCAGGTGATTCATCAGCCACAGGTCGATGGCATGACGTGGAAACAGCAGTTTGCCGGTGGCACGGGTGCAGGGAATCTGCCCCTGGCGGACCAGATCGTAGACCTTGCGTGGCTTCAACCGCAGATAGTCGGCCACCTCTGCGGTGGTGAGGTAGCGAGGCAGGACGGGTTCGACCATCGGGTCACCTCCAAAAGGTGTAGAGGGTCACTTTGCAGGAAGTGATCTATGGCTGCATATATTACGGCCATGGGGTGCGCGCCGCAGTAGATCATCACATCATGCCGGTAGACCGGAAAACGGCAAGCACCCGACGCCCCCAAATCGACCGAGACACGATGACCGACTCTGCCTTCCTTACTGCCCTTGAACTCGTCATCGGTCTGGACGCCGACCTGCTCGATATCGTCGGGTTATCGCTGAAGATCTCGCTGACCGCTGTCGCCATCGCTGCCCTGCTGGCCTTTCCATTGGGGGCGGCGCTGGCGCTGTTTCGCTTTCCAGGCCGAGCCCCTCTTATCGTCACCCTCAATGCCCTGATGGGCCTGCCGCCGGTGGTGGCGGGCCTCGCCGTCTATCTATTGCTGTCCCGGGCAGGGCCGCTGGGTTCTCTGGGCCTGCTGTTTACCCCCACCGCCATGGTCGTGGCCCAGGTCATCCTGGTGCTGCCGATCCTGGCGGCCCTGACCCGTCAGAAGGTCGAGGAGCTCCACGGCGAGTACGCCGAACAGCTCGCCTCCATCGGGGTTTCTCGGCGGCGCCGTATTCCGACCTTGCTGTGGGACGCCAGGCTGTCGCTGATCACTGTGGTGCTGGCCGGCTTTGGCCGCGCCAGCGCCGAGGTCGGGGCGGTGATGATCGTCGGCGGCAACATCGACGGCGTCACCCGGGTCATGACGACGGCCATCGTGCTGGAGACCAGCAAGGGCAACCTGCCCCTGGCGCTGGGCCTGGGTATCGTGTTGCTGACACTGGTGGGGGTCATCAATGCATTGGCGCATCTGCTGGGCGAAGCGACGCGGAGGCAGCTCGGATGACCCATCTGACTCTTTCGGTGCCGGCCACGACGCCACGCCTGAACTTCGATCGCGTCAGCTACGCATCCCGTGGGCAGACGCTGCTGGGGCCGCTGTCGCTGAACCTGGAGGGCCATCGCCGCACCCTGATCATGGGGCCCAACGGCGCCGGCAAGAGCCTGCTGATGCGCCTGGCCCATGGTCTGCTGCAGCCGACGTCGGGGCGCCTGGTGTGGGAGGGCGCGGCGCCACGCCAGGCCATGGTGTTCCAGCGCCCGGTGCTGCTCAGACGCTCGGCCCTGGCCAACCTCGAGTATGCCCTGGCGGTGCAGCGGGTGCCCCGGCGTCAGCGCCGCGAACGGGCCAGGGAGGCGCTGGCGCGGTTTGGTCTGGAGGCGCTCGCCCGGCGACCGGCCAGGGTGCTGTCCGGCGGCGAACAGCAGCGCCTGGCGCTGGCCCGGGCCTGGCTGCTGTCGCCCGAGGTGCTGTTTCTCGATGAGCCCACCTCGGCCCTGGACCCCGCCGCCATTCGCGCCGTGGAGGCCGCTATCGGCGACTTTCACCGCCAGGGCGTACGCATCGTGATGACCAGCCATGACCTTCATCAGGCGCGCCGACTGGCCGACGAGGTGATCTTGCTGCACCACGGCAGGCTGGTCGAACAGAGCCCGGCAGCGACCTTCTTCGACGCCCCGGTCACCGCCGAGGGCCACGCCTTTGTCCACGGCGAGCTGCTCGATTGAGCGGCCTGCCCCATCCAGAAGTCCGATCAACCCACGCAAGGAAGGCCCCCATGACAAGATATCCAGACTCCACTCCTGCCAGTGCTCTGCTCTCCGGCGCCCTGCTGGTCGCCGGTCTGGCGGTGTGCGCCACCAGTGCCCAGGCCGAGGATGAGCCCCCTTTTATCACCCTGGCCTCCACCACCTCGACCCAGAACTCGGGGCTGTTCGATGCCATTATCCCGAGCTTTACCGAGGACTCCGGCATCGACGTCCGTGTGGTCGCCGTGGGCACCGGACAGGCCTTCGAGATCGCCAGGCGCGGGGACGCCGACAGCCTGCTGGTGCACGACACCGCCGGCGAGGAAGCCTTCGTGGCGGACGGCTACGCCACCGAGCGCGCCGACGTCATGTACAACGACTTCGTGCTGATCGGCCCGGCCGAGGATCCCGCAGGCATCCGTGACGCCGACAGCGCCGCCGAGGCGCTCAACCTGATCGCCGACAACGAGTCGCCCTTCGCCTCCCGTGGCGACGACAGCGGCACCAACCGGGCGGAGCTGCGGCTGTGGGAGTCGGCGGGGGTCGAACCCGGCGGCGACTGGTACCGTGAACTGGGCAGCGGCATGGGGGCCACCCTCAACACCGCGGCGGGCATGGGTGCCTACGTGATGTCGGATCGTGCCACCTGGGTGGCCTTCGACAACCGTCAGGATCTCGAACTGCTGTTCGAAGGGGACGAGGTGCTGTTCAACCAGTACGGCAGCCTCAAGCTGTCACCCGAGCGCCATCCGGAGCTCAAGCACGACCTGGCCGACCAGTGGCACGACTGGCTGTTGTCCGAGGCGGGCGAGCAGGCCATCGGCGACTTCGAGGTCAAGGGACAGCAGCTGTTCTTTCCCAACGCCGACAGCGAGTAATCGCTGGCTTGCGCTGAAGCCGGCGGCCGCGCCCGAGGCAGCAACGTCAACTGACCAGGGTCGTAGCGGGGTCATATATCTCGGTCTAGGCTGATACATGGATTGACGCGAGACGGGCGAAGGCACGCGATCGGCGTGCTTCGTTCGTCCCCATGACCGACAAGGACCCTCAATGCGCGCTCGCATCCTCTCTCTCTGCCACTGCCCGATCCCCCGCCAGGACCACCAGCACGGTGACAAGGTCGATGCCAAGATCATCAACCTGACGCCGGTGCTGGGCATGCGCGACCTCGGCTGTCGCCGAGTCACCCTGGCACCTGGCTGCCACGCCTGGCCTTTCCACTTCCATCACAACAATGACGAGATGTTCATCGTGCTCAAGGGCAAGGGCAGCGTGCGTCTGGGTGAGAAACGCTACCCCATCGTCGAGGGGGAGCTGATCGCGGCCCCCGCCGGCGACGCCGACTGCGCCCACCAGATCATCAACGACTCCGACGAACCCCTGACCTACCTGTGTATCAGCAGCATGAACGCACCGGACGTGATGGAGTATCCCGACTCAGGCAAGTTTGGTGTACTGGCCGGCAGCGCTCCGGGCGGCGACAAGGCCGAGCGCAGCTTCGAACACTACGGCATGCGCCAGGACGCGGTGGACTACTGGCAGGACGAAGGTTGATGGGACGGGCGTGCCTGGAGGCAGACGGCTCACCCTTGCCGTATCGCTCCATGCCTCGTGCCAGGCGCGCTTTCTCAGACGTTGCCGGTCTCGTCCCTGAATCTGGCCTGGCATTGAACCACTGCCATTATCCTGATCTCGACCTGAACCGCACGGCCCCCCTGTTCACCCCATCGCCCTGACCCGAAGGCGTTGTCTGGCGCTTTTGGTGGCTACCCACTGCCGGGCACCTGCCGCTCGACTACCCGCACCTATCTACCAACTTTGGTCGCAAGCATCACAAGCTGCACTTTACGTTAACGTAAACCTTGCCTAGTCTTCTTGTCATCCCGTGAACGCTCACCGCCTGCGGTGCCGTTTCACCTCGTCACCAACACCATCAATAAAGATGGTCCGGCCCCCTCCTGGCGCCGTATCGACCATCAAGGATGCCCCGGAGCCCATCATGTTCAGCCCCTACACGCCTCTCGATTTCGGCCTCGACGAAACCCTGGTCATGCTGCGCGACCAGGTCAATGCCTTCGCCCGCGACGAGATCGCCCCCCGCGCCGGCGAGATCGACGAGAAAAATGAATTCCCCGCCGACCTGTGGCAGAAGTTCGGCGACATGGGCCTGCTCGGCATCACCGTGTCCGACGAGGACGGCGGCACCGGCATGGGCTATCTGGCCCACTGCATCGCCATGGAAGAGATCTCCCGGGCCAGCGCATCGGTGGGCCTATCCTACGGCGCCCACTCCAACCTGTGCGTCAATCAGCTGAAGATCAACGCCTCCGCCGAACAGAAGGCCAAGTACCTGCCCAAGCTGATCTCCGGCGAGCACGTGGGCGCGCTGGCCATGTCGGAGCCGGGCGCCGGTTCCGACGTGGTGTCGATGAAGCTGCGCGCCCGCAAGGACGGCGACCGCTATATCCTCAACGGCAACAAGATGTGGATCACCAACGGCCCCGACGCCGACGTGCTGGTGGTCTACGCCAAGACCGATCCTGACGCCGGCTCCAAGGGCATGACGGCCTTTATCATCGAGAAGGGCTTTGCCGGCTTCTCCACCGCCCAGAAGCTCGACAAGCTCGGCATGCGCGGCTCCAACACCTGTGAACTGGTGTTCGAGGACTGTGAAGTCCCCGCCGAGAACGTGCTGGGCGAGGTCGGCAAGGGCGTGCGCGTGCTGATGAGCGGGCTGGACTACGAGCGCACCGTGCTGGCTGCTGGCCCCATCGGCATCATGCAGGCGGCGATGGACGTGGTGGTGCCTTACATCCACGAGCGCAAGCAGTTCAACCAGTCCATCGGCGAGTTCCAGCTGGTCCAGGGCAAGGTTGCCGACATGTACACCACCCTGAACGCCTGCCGCGCCTACCTCTACACCGTCGCCGCCGCCTGCGACCGCGGCCAGACCTCGCGCAAGGACGCCGCCGGGGTGATCCTCTACTGCGCCGAGAAGGCCACCCAGGTGGCGCTGGACGCCATCCAGCTGCTCGGCGGCAACGGCTACATCAACGAGTACCCGACCGGGCGCCTGCTGCGTGACGCCAAGCTCTACGAGATCGGTGCCGGCACCAGCGAGATCCGGCGCATGCTGATCGGGCGTGAGCTGTTCAACGAATCCAAGTAAGGGGAGCCGGTCATGGCGATTCTGGACACCAAGATCAACCCGCGCTCCGAGGACTTCCAGGCCCGGGACGCGGCTATGCGCGCCGAAGTCGGCAAACTGGCCGAACTGACCGCTGCCATCCGCCGTGGCGGTGGCGACAAGGCCCGTAGCCGTCACGAATCCCGCGGCAAGCTGTTCGTGCGCGACCGCATCGACCACCTGCTCGACGAGGGCTCGCCCTTCCTCGAATTGTCGACGCTGGCCGCCCATGAGGTGTACGACGCCGAAGTGCCGGCGGCCGGCATCGTCACCGGCATCGGCCGCGTTTCGGGCGTCGAGTGCGTGATCGTCGCCAACGACGCCACCGTCAAGGGCGGCACCTATTTTCCGCTGACGGTGAAGAAGCACCTGCGCGCCCAGGAAGTCGCGCGCAAGCATCGCCTGCCCTGCGTTTACCTGGTCGACTCCGGCGGTGCCTTTCTGCCGCGCCAGGACGAGGTGTTCCCCGACCGCGACCACTTCGGCCGAATCTTCTACAACCAGGCCACCCTGTCGGCGGAGGGAATTCCCCAGATCGCCGTGGTGATGGGCTCCTGCACCGCCGGTGGCGCCTATGTGCCGGCCATGGCCGATGAATCGATCATCGTGCGCGAGCAGGGCACGATCTTTCTCGGCGGCCCGCCGCTGGTCAAGGCCGCGACCGGCGAGACCATCAGCGCCGAGGACCTGGGCGGCGCCGACGTCCATACCCGGATCAGCGGGGTCGCCGATCACTACGCCGACAACGACGCCCACGCCCTGCAGATCGCCAGGCGCTGCGTGTCCCGCCTGAACTGGCAGAAGCGCGGCGAGCTGGCGATGGCCGCTCCGCGCCCGCCCAGCCTCGACCCCGAGGAGCTCTACGGTATCGTCGGTACCGACCTCAAGAAGCCCTTCGAGGTGCGCGAGGTCATCGCGCGGATCGTCGATGGCTCCGACTTCGACGAGTTCAAGCGATACTACGGCGATACCCTGGTCACCGGCTTTGCCCATATCCACGGTCATCCGGTGGGCATCGTCGCCAACAACGGGGTGCTGTTCTCGGAGAGCGCGGTCAAGGGCGCCCACTTCATCGAACTGTGTGCCCAGCGCAAGATTCCGCTGGTGTTCCTGCAGAACATCACCGGCTTCATGGTCGGCTCGAAGTACGAGCACGAGGGCATCGCCAAGCACGGCGCCAAGCTGGTGACCGCGGTGTCCTGCGCCAAGGTGCCCAAGTTCACGGTGCTGATCGGCGGCAGCTTCGGTGCCGGCAACTACGGCATGTGCGGCCGCGCCTTCGAGCCCAACCTTTTGTTCATGTGGCCCAACGCCCGCATCTCGGTGATGGGCGGCGAGCAGGCCGCCGGCGTGCTGTCCCAGGTCAAGCGCGAGCAGATCGAACGCGCCGGCGAGTCCTGGTCCGCCGAGGACGAAGAGGCCTTCAAGAAGCCGACCCGCGAACAGTACGAACACCAGGGCCATCCCTACTACGCCAGCGCCCGACTGTGGGACGACGGCGTGATCGACCCGGCCCAGACCCGCGATGTACTGGGCCTGTCGCTGGCCGCCGCGATGAATGCCGAGATCGAACAGACGCGCTTCGGCGTCTTCCGCATGTAATGCCCTCAAGGATGGATCCCATGTCAGACATGTCCCAACTACGGATCGACGCCCGGGGGGTTGCCTGGTTGACCCTGACCCGCCCCGAGGTGCACAACGCCTTCGACGACGCCCTGATCGGCGAGCTCAACGCCCACCTGGATCAGGTACGCCAGGCCACCGACAGCGGCGAGGTACGAGTGCTGGTGCTGGGCTCAGAGGGCAAGAGCTTCTCCGCCGGCGCCGACCTCAACTGGATGAAGCGCATGGTCGACTACAGCGTCGACGACAACCTGGCCGACTCGCGTGAGCTGTCTCGCCTGATGCACGGCCTCGACAGTCTGCCCTGCGTGACGGTGTGCCGGGTCCAGGGAGCGGCCTTCGGTGGCGCGGTGGGCCTGGCCGCCTGCTGCGACATCGTGATCGCCTCCGACAGGGCCAAGTTCTGCCTGTCCGAGGTGCGCATCGGCCTGTCGCCGGCGGTCATCAGCCCCTACGTGCAGCGCGCCATCGGCAGCCGTCAGATGCGCCGCTACGCGCTCAGCGCCGAAGTCATGGACGCCGACACCGCCCAGCGACTGGACCTGGTCCACCGGGTGGTCGCCGCAGAGGAACTCGACGCCGCCATCGACGCGATGCTCGACACCCTGCTGGCCACCTCGCCCCAGGCCAGCCGGGCCACCAAGGGCCTGCTGGCGGAAGTCGCCAGGGACACCGACAGCGACGCCACCCGCGAGCGCACCTGTCAGGTCATCAGTGAACTGCGCACCAGCGCCGAAGGC
The DNA here is from genome assembly GCF_040070555.1 of Halomonas sp. H10-59. NCBI lineage: Bacteria > Pseudomonadati > Pseudomonadota > Gammaproteobacteria > Oceanospirillales > Halomonadaceae > Halomonas > Halomonas sp. H10-59. The sequence continues at coordinate 1,824,420 of NZ_CP098828.1, read as the reverse complement.
CAGGAGGGACTGGCGAGTTTCCTCGAGAAGCGCCGTCCGGCCTGGGCCGACACCGCCTCTTCCACCAGCCCCCCTTCATCCGCCAGCCCCCCCTCATCCACCAGCAAAAAAGGGAGCGCCTCATGAGCTCGAATCCGTCAGACCGCCAGCCGCGCTTCGACACTCTGCTGGTGGCCAATCGTGGCGAGATCGCTTGTCGTGTCATGGCCACCGCCCGGGCCATGGGCCTGAAGACGGTGGCGGTGTACTCCGACGCCGATGAAGGCGCGCGCCACGTGCGCGAAGCCGATGAGGCGATCCGCATCGGTCCGGCGCCGGCCCGGGAAAGCTATCTCGATGTCGACAAGGTCATCGCGGCGGCCCGCCGCAGCGGCGCCGGCGCCATCCATCCCGGCTACGGTTTCCTGTCGGAAAACGAGGCCTTCGTCAGCGCCTGCGAAGACGCCGGTATCGTCTTCGTCGGCCCGCCCGCCTCCAGCATCAAGGCCATGGGCGACAAGTCCGCCGCCAAGGCCCGCATGATGGACGCCGGGGTCCCGCTGGTGCCGGGCTACCACGGCGATGATCAGGACGACGACCTGCTCAAGCGCGAGGCCGACGCCATCGGCTATCCGGTGCTGCTCAAGGCCAGCGCCGGCGGCGGCGGCAAGGGCATGCGCGTGGTCGAGAACGCCGACGAGTTCCAGGCGGCCCTGGACGGCTGCCGACGGGAGTCCCGCGCAGCCTTCAACGACGACCGCATGTTGATCGAGAAGTACCTGACCCAGCCTCGCCACGTCGAGGTCCAGGTGTTCTGCGACAGCCACGGCGGCGGCGTCTACCTGTTCGAGCGCGACTGCAGCGTGCAGCGTCGTCACCAGAAGGTGCTCGAGGAAGCCCCTGCACCAGGCATGACCCTGGAACTGCGCCAGGCCATGGGCGAGGCGGCGGTGCGCGCGGCCCAGGAGATCGGTTACGTCGGCGCCGGCACGGTGGAGTTTCTGCTCGACGCCTCACCGGGGCAGGACGGCTCCTTCTATTTCATGGAGATGAACACCCGCCTGCAGGTGGAACACCCTGTCACCGAGATGATCACCGGGCAGGACCTGGTCGAGTGGCAGCTGCGCGTGGCCATGGGCGAGCGCCTGCCGCTGAGCCAGGATGAGCTGACCATCAATGGCCACAGCTTCGAGGCGCGGCTTTACGCCGAGGACGCCGACCAGGACTTCCTGCCGGCCACCGGCCTGCTCAGCCACTTTTCGCTGGACCTCGAGGGCGCCTCGCTGGACCCGACCAGGGTGCGCTTGGACAGCGGGGTCGAAAGCGGTGACATGGTGTCGATGCACTACGACCCCATGCTGGCCAAGCTGATCACCCACGGCCCCGACCGCGCCTCGGCGCTGGCGACCCTGAACCGCGCCCTGGCGGCCCTGGACGTGCGTGGCGTGGTCACCAACCGCGGCTTCCTGCAGCGCCTGGCCACCCACCCGGACTTCCAGGCGGCCAACCTCGATACCCGCTTTATCGAGCGCCACGAGGACAGCCTGTTCGCCTCCCGCGGCCTCGACCAGGACAGCCTGGCCAGCGCCGCTCTGGTGGCGCTGCATCAGCTGTCTCGGGAGTGCGAGAGCGACTCGCCCTGGGACCGCCACGACGGCTTTCGCCTGAACGGCCCGCGCCAGATCCGTATCGCCCTGTGCGACCCGCGCGAGGCGCTGGACGCCGAGCCTGCGAGCCTGGCGCTGGTCGAGGGACGTCATGGGGCCAGTGACGACGCCTGGCAGCTCAGCATCAGCGGGGCCAATCGCGACGAGGTCCAGCAGGTATCGGCGAGCCTCACCGATCTTCCCGGCGACGCCGTGGCGATCACCCTGGACGGCCACCGCCGCCGCCTGCAGGCGCGCCTGGTGGGCGAAGGCAAGGAGCGCAACGAGATCGTGCTGTCGAGCCCCGAGGGCGAGGTCCGCCTTTACTGGCGGCGTATCGACGCCATCGACCACGGCCAGCACGAGGTTGAGTCGACCCTGACCGCGCCCATGCACGGTACCGTGGTGGCGCTGCTGGTTGCGCCCGGTGCTGCCGTTGCCAAGGGTGACGCCCTGATGGTGATGGAAGCGATGAAGATGGAGCACACCCTCACCGCCCCGGCCGACGGCGCCGTGGCCAGCTTCCACTTCGCCGCCGGCGACACCGTCGGCCAGGGCGACGTGCTGCTGGAGTTCGACGCCGGCGCGTCGCCAACAGAGGCGCAGTCAGAGACACAGCCCGAAACCGAGCAAAAGGAGTCCCGCTGATGGCCCTTCCCGCCAGCGTTCGCATCGTCGAAGTCGGGCCTCGCGACGGCCTGCAGAACGAGCCGGACCCGATCACCACGGCGACCAAACTCGAGCTGGTCGAACGCCTGGCCAAGGCCGGCCACCGCCATATCGAGGCGGCCAGCTTCGTGTCGCCCAAATGGGTGCCGCAGATGGCCGACCACCGCGAGGTGATGACCGCCCTGATGCGAGAGGGCAAAGGCCAGCCAGGGGTGCGCTATTCGGCGCTGACCCCCAACCTCAAGGGACTGGAGGCGGCCATCGAGTGCGGCGTCGATGAGGTGGCGGTGTTCGGTGCGGCCTCGGAGTCGTTCTCGCAAAAGAACATCAACTGCTCCATCGCCGAGTCGCTCGATCGCTTCGCCCCGGTGGTGGAACGCGCCCGCGATCAGGGGATCCAGGTGCGCGGCTATGTGTCCTGCGTGCTCGGCTGCCCCTACGAAGGCGACATCGCCCCCGAGCAGGTGGCGGCGGTCGCCCGGGCGCTGGACGAGATGGGCTGCTACGAGGTGTCACTGGGAGACACCATCGGCACCGGTACCCCGCACAAGGCCCGGCGCATGCTCGAGGCGGTGGCCCGTGACGTTCCGGTCGAGCGTCTGGCCGCCCACTTCCACGACACCTATGGCCAGGCGCTGGCCAATCTGGCCGCGGTGCTCGAGGACGGCGTCCAGGTGATCGACAGCTCGGTGGCGGGCCTCGGGGGCTGCCCCTACGCCAAGGGCGCCAGCGGCAATGTCGCCACCGAGGACGTGGTTTACCTGCTTGAAGGCCTGGGCATCGAAACCACGGTGGACCTCGAGCGCATCGCCGCCGTGGGCGACTGGATCACCCGCGCCATCGGGCGTCCCAATCGCTCCAAGGCCGGTGTGGCGGTGGTTGCCAAGGGCTAACCAATGCCGAGGGGGAAGGAAGGAAGCGAGGAACGGGGCCTGAGCAATTCTTCCCTCCCTTCCCTCTCCCTTCCCTCTCCCTTCCCTCTCCCTTCTCTCTCTCTTTCCTCTCCCTTCTCTCTCTTTGCTCTCCCTTCCGCTTCCTTTCCATCCCGCGACATACATCGCATCGTGCTATTCTCAGTGTCAGTCCATGAGAGGAACAGGACATGAGCGCACAGGGCCAACGCATTCTCGAGCAGATTCAGCAGCAGCTGCAGCAATCTACCGAGGCGGCAGAGACGGCAGGCTGGGATGACGTGGATATCACTGCCTCGGGCACCGTGGTGGTGCGCAGGTACGCCAGCAAGGACGCCGCCGAGCTCGAGCGCCAACGCATCGACCAGAGCTTCCCCCTGGCTTCCCGCGACAGCCAGTAGCAGCGTAGTCGCCCACCATGATCGGGCTGCTCATCTTTCCCGTGCTGGTGTGTGGCTATATCTACCTCACCGAAAGCCCTGCCGAGCGCATCCGTATCAGCCTCTACCATGGCTGGTCGCTCTACATTCGTGCCGCGCAGTTCGGCATTCTTATTGTCGCGGTGGTCGCCTTGCTGTTCGCCAGCTGATGGCAACCGGACTTTATCTGCAACGCCTCCTCCTCCCGCCACCATGGCATCGCTTCCGATTGCTTCATTCCTCACGAACAGAACACGCAGGGCGAACACTTCCCCGCCCTCGGTAGTACGAAGGCTCCTTCAATGCCTGCGTGGCGCGGGCCCCTGAGTCTCCGGGCAACTGTGCCGATCGGGTCGCAAGCGTTTACAGGGTTGGTTGTGAATGCAGCGGGCGCCGCCTAGCGTTATGCCTTGTAGGAAAAGTGCCTGCGCTCGCCGACGTTACCTCGCCAGCCTGGCAAGCAAAGCACTGACTGCACCGATTGGACCACAGGGAAGCCCTCATGACCCCCGTTATCGTCTTTTGCCTGATCGCGGCGCTCGGTATCGGCGCCCAGTGGCTGGCCTGGCGCTGGAAGGTGCCGGCCATCGTTCTGCTGCTGCTGAGCGGCGTACTCATCGGCCCGGTAACCGGTGTGCTCGACCCACGCTCGGTATTCGGCGAGTTGCTCGAACCGCTGATCGCGGTCGCCGTGGCGATGATCCTGTTCGAGGGTGGCCTGACGCTGAACCTGACACGGCTGAAGGGCGCGGAGCTTGCGGTGAAGCGCCTGGTGTTCTTCGGCGGCCCGCTGGTCTGGCTGCTGGCGACCCTGTCGGGTCACTACATCGGTGGACTGACCTGGGCATCGGCCTCGGTGCTTGGCGGCATCCTGATCGTCACCGGCCCCACCGTCATCATTCCCCTGCTGCGCCAGGCCAGCCTCAAGCGGCGTCCGGGGGAAATCCTGCGCTGGGAGGCGATCCTCAATGACCCGGTGGGCGCCCTGGCGGCGGTGCTGGCCTTCGAACTCGCCATCGTTCTCAACTCCTCTCACTCGCTGTCGATGACCCTCGGCCATATGGCGCTGGGCATCGCGGTGGCGAGCGCGGTGGGGCTGGCCACCGCCTGGGGCCTGATCCGCGCGATCAAGGGCGGCCATATCCCCGAGTTTCTCAAGGTGCCGGTGATCATCTTCTTCGTCATGGCCACCTACGCCCTGCCCAATGCGCTGCTGCATGAAAGCGGCCTGCTGGCGGTCACCGTGATGGGCGTGGTGATCGGCAATTCGTCGCTGTCGTCGCTGGACGAGATCCGCCGCTTCAAGGAGAACATCACCGTACTGCTGGTCTCCGGGGTATTCATCCTGCTGGCCGCTCAGGTGGACCTGGGCACCCTGGCCACCCTGACGACCCGCGAGATCCTGTTCGTCGCGGTGGTACTGCTGCTGGTCCGCCCGCTGGCGGTCTTCATATCGTTGATCAAGGTCGACCTGCCCTTCGGCGAAAAGCTGATGGTCGGCTGGATCGGTCCACGCGGGGTGGTCGCGGTGGCCATCGCCGGTCTGTTCGGCGCGCGCCTGGTCGACATCGGCATCGAGGACGCCGCCCTGCTGTCGCCATTGGCCTTTGCCATCGTCGCCGTCACGGTGCTGCTGCACGGCTTCTCGCTGCAACCCCTGGCCCGTCGCTTCAATCTTCAGTCCACCGATACCAAGGGGCTGTTGATCATCGGCGCCAACCCCTTCACGGTCGCCCTTGCCGAGGCCATCCAGTCCACCGGGCGCCCGGTGCTGATCGCCGATCGCAACTACAACCATCTGCGCCAGGTCAGAGGCCGCGACATTCCCACCTACTACGGCGAGGTACTCACCGAGGAGGCCGAGCTGACGCTGGAGTTCAGCCGCTTCGACAGCATGGTGGCGCTGACCGACAACGACGACTACAACGCTCTGCTGTGCATGCACTATGCTCCCGAATTCGGCCACCATCAGGTGTACCGCTTCGCCCCGGGGGGCGGTGCCGGTGGCGATCATCTCGAGCAGACCCTGGGCGGGCGCTTCTTCGCCAAGGAACTCGACTTCGAACAGGCCACCAACTACATCCGCGAGGGCTGGTGCGTCCGTCTGACGCGCCTCAGCGAGAGCTATTCGTTCGAGGACTATCGACGCGACAACCCCGACGCCCGGGTGATCTCGACCTACGACGAAGATGGCGAAGTACGCGTCATGCACAAGGATGAAAGCTTCGATGCCGGTGACGGCGAGACCCTGCTCGCCCTGGTGCCCGACGACACCCATCGCGACAAGGCAGAGCGCCACGCCAGACGCCAGGAGCAACAACCGACGGATGTCAGCGTTGACGACGGGGCCCATGACGATAACGACGGCGAATCTCGCGGCAACACGACTCCCGGACGCGAACCGCCCGAGCAGGGCTGATCCGGCGAGGTATCGTGGCGGATGCGGAACTTGTGTAGCCTGGGAAGGCCTAACGCCAGGCGAGCCTTTTCCACGGCTCCCTTCATATGACAAGGAGATGTTTCATGAACGCCAGCTGGATCCCTGTTGCCGCCTTCACTGCGCTGTTCACCGCCCTGGCCGGCTGTGCCGGCGGCAGTGGCCATGATGACAGTGCCGACGCCGCAGCCTCGCCCTCCGCCGACTACATTTGCCAGGATGGCAGCCAGTTCACCATCGTCTTCGACAGTCAGGACAGCGCCGAGGTACAGATGCACGGCGACAGCTTCCCGCTCGAACGCCAGCCCGCCGCCTCGGGCATGCACTACGCCTCGGAAAACGGCCAGCACGTCTTCCGTGGCAAGGGCAACGAGGCCACCTGGACCATCGGCCGGCGCATGCCGGTGCAGTGCGAAGTCAGCAGCTGACGCCCGCGCTATTCCCGGACACTCTCCGCGGTCGACCGACAAACGCATTTTCCGCCGCCTGCTTTCCGCAAGGAAAGTCGGCGGCATTCGCCAGACATTTCTCCAGCGGCACAACGACCAAGCCGCAGCAGGAGGCAAGATGGCACGCTACTTCAACGACCCCACCCTACCCAGCCCCGAGTTTCCGGGCTCCCATCTGGTCATGGACGAACACTACGTCCACCTGTCGGGGCTGACCGCCGCCGATATCCAGGGCAGTGACGCCATTCTCGGTGACGCCGCCGAAGAAACTCGCTGGATCCTCAGGCGACTGTCTCACCTGCTCGAGCAGGCGGATTGCACCCTGGCCGACACCGTGCGTGTTCAAGTGCACCTCACCGACCTGTCGCTGCAACAGGCGGTGGATGATGTCTATTCTGAGTGGTTCGAGGCTGCGCGCTATCCGGCGCGTACCTGCACCGTGTCGCCACAGCTGCATGGCGGCGCCGCCGTGGAGATCACCCTGACCGCCCGGCGGCCCGAGGGTGCATCGCCTGATGAGCCCAGCGAGGGCTGAGTCTTGTCGACCAAGCCTGACGCCCCAACCGCGTTAGACTGAAAGGTTCAGGCCAGGATCATCACCACGCAGGCCGCGGTGAGCGCCCCCATCACCCCATTGAACACCCGCCAGGATCGGTCGCTCTTCAACAGGCGGCCGATGGCGGTGCCAAACCCTGCCCACAGAGCGATGCAGGGCAGCCCCACCAGTTCCGCCACGCCCGCCAGCAACAGGGCGTTGACCCAGGGGTTGCCGCCGTCCGGCAGGAACCCCGCCATCAACGCGATACCCATGACCCACGCCTTGGGGTTGGCAAACTGGAACGCCGCCGCCTGCACGAAGGACAGCGGGCGGGCATCGCCTACCCGCAGGTCCGGCGGCGGGGCCGTCGCGATCTTCCACGCCAGGTACAAGAGGTACAGGCTGCCGACCAGCTTGAGTCCGCCCTGCACCACCGGATAGCGCTCGAACACCACCCCGAGCCCGAGCGCGATCGAGGCGAACAGCACAAAACAGCCGCCCAGGATGCCGAACAGGTGTGGCAGGGTACGCAGGAAGCCGTAGTTGGCGCCAGAGGCGGTCAGCATCACGTTGTTGGGACCCGGCGTGATGGTCATGGACACCATGAACAGCGCTGCCGGAAGCAGAAAGGCGAGCTGACTAGCGGTCTCTTCCATGATTGTACCCCTACAATTTTTGCATTATGGTGTGAAACAAGGTGAATTGACCCCGATTTTTAAAGCATACTCAGGCAACAATTGCCGTCAAAGAGTTTATTGTCACCATGACAATCTGGGCTCCCTCCCTCGAATTCGACTCCCGCTCGGCCCGCTATCGTCAGATCGCCTCGGCCATCGGCGAGGCCATCGACCAGGGCCAGCTCGCCGCCGGCGATCGACTGCCCCCGCAACGGACCCTGGCCGACGCGCTGGGCGTCACCGTGGGCACCATCACCCGCGCCTACAGCGAAGCCCAGCAACGGGGCTGGGTATCGTCCCGGGTCGGCAGTGGCACCTACGTCAATGACGCCGCCGCCGGAAACAGCCCCTTCGATGTACACGTCGCAGCCGACTCCGATGGCGTGGTCGACATGAGCCTGAGCTTTGCTCCGCCGCACCCCTGGCGTCATCAGTGTCTGCAGCAGGCCCTGGCGGAGGTGACCGAAGACCCGGCCTGCCTTGCCATGGTCGCCGCCTACCAGCCCGACATCGGCACCCGGCAGCACAGAGAGGCGCTGTCACGTTGGCTTGAGGATCTCGGCTTTCCCCTGCACGAGGTGCTGGCGATCACCCAGGGCGGCCAGCACGGCATCGACCTGTGCCTGAGAGCCCTGACCCGCCCCGGCGACAGCGTGGCCGCCGACGCCCTCACCTATCCGGGGTTCAACGCCGCCACCCGCCACGCTCACCTCAAGCCGATGGCGGTACCCCTGGACGACGACGGCATGGACATCGATGCACTGGCACGCCTGTGCCAGCGCCAGGTGCCCCGCCTGGTCTACCTGACCCCGGACCAGAACAACCCCACCAGCGCGGTGCTTTCGCCACAGCGCAGGGAACAGCTCGCCGCCCTGGCGCGTCGACATGACTTCTGGCTGATCGAGGACGCCGTACAGTACCTGCCGCGGGAGGATCGCGGTGTGTCTCTGCTGGAACTGGCGCCGGAACGCACGCTGCAGGTGTTCAGCACCTCCAAGGTGCTTTCCGGTGGCCTCAGGGTCGGCACCCTGCAGATGCCGGCCACCCTGCGCGAGCGCATCGGCAGCCTGCTACGGGCGCAGTCTTGGATGTGTCCGCCGCTGATGACCGAGGTGGCGCGGCGCTGGATCGCCTCGCCCCGCTACCCCGAACTGCTGGCCTGGCAGACCGCAGAGCTGGCCGCTCGGCAGCGTCTGGCACGGGCAAGCTTCGAGGCCCTGACGCCCCGCCATCTCACCCACGGCGCCAACTTCTGGCTGCCGCTGCCCGAGGGCCGTCGGGCCAGCGAGGTACAGGCCCTGCTGAAGAGCGAAGGCGTGCTGGTGGCAACGCCTGAACCCTTCTGTACCGGCAGCGAGCCGGCGCCCCAGGCCATTCGCCTGTGCGTGGGCGCCCCCGACAGCCGCGAGTCCCTGCAACAGGCCCTCGCCACCGTGCGACGTGTGCTGGAGCAGGGGGACACCAGCCCCTGGGCAACACTGTAGCGACGGTCCGACACCTGCCTGAATTCGCTGACGTTGTGAACCAGGTCCAGACGTCCATCGACCCATCTCTGCGCTCGCCGACCCAGTCGCCCACCCCGCTCATGTCAGTGGCGAAATCTGTATAGAAGATCAAGCACAGTCTGTGACACACATCGTCACTCCCCCCTGGCGATTCTTGCCTGCTTTTCGACGATAGCCGCCTTGACGCCGCGCCATTGCCCCGCTGTTAATGTATATACATTAAAGTTTTCCCATCATTTTCGGCCACGTCTCGGGAGCTCGCCACCATGCATCGACTCGTCATCACCCCAGGCCAACTCACCCTCCAGGACATGCGCCAGCTCCTCACGTCACCGACAGTGGTGTCTCTGGAGCCCTCGGCATACGCCGCCATCGACGCCTCGGTGGCGACGGTGGCTGGCGTCATCGACGAGGGACGCACTGCCTACGGGGTCAACACCGGCTTCGGCCTGCTGGCTCAGACCCGCATCGAGCGCGAACGCCTGGAGGATCTGCAGCGCTCGCTCGTGCTATCCCACGCCACCGGCGTCGGTGAACGCCTGGACGACGAGCTGGTGCGACTGATCATAACGCTGAAGGTGGCAAGCCTGGCACGCGGCTACTCCGGCATTCGCGGCGAAGTCCTCGACGCCCTGATCACCCTGATCAACACCGAGGTCTGGCCGGTGATCCCCGCCAAGGGCTCGGTAGGTGCCTCGGGCGACCTGGCGCCACTGGCCCATATGAGTCTGGTGCTGCTGGGCGAGGGCCAGGCACGCCACCGTGGCGAGACCCTCTCGGGACGGGACGCCCTGAACGTGGCTGGCCTGTCGCCCCTGACCCTGGCACCCAAGGAGGGCTTGGCGCTGCTCAATGGCACCCAGGTCTCCACCGCGCTGGCGCTGCGCGGTCTGTTCGAGGCCGAAGATCTGTTCGCCAGCGCCACCGTGTGCGGCGCCCTTAGCGTCGAGGCGAGCCTGGCCTCACGGGTTCCCTTCGACGCCCGCATCCACGAACTGCGCGGCCAACCCGGGCAGATCGACGTTGCCAGGGCCTATCGTCACCTGCTCGAGGACACCAGCGAGGTGGGGGCCTCCCACGCCGACTGTGACCGCGTACAGGACCCCTACTCGCTGCGCTGCCAGCCTCAGGTCATGGGCGCGGTGCTCGACCAGATCCGCCACGCGGCCAGGGTGCTCGAGATCGAGGCCAACGCTGTCACCGACAACCCGCTGGTCTTCGCCGACAACGGCGACATCCTCTCGGGCGGCAACTTCCACGCCGAGCCGGTTGCCCTTGTGGCCGACAATCTGGCGCTGGCGCTGGCGGAGATCGGGGCCCTGTCGGAGCGACGCATCTCGCTGATGATGGACACCCACATGTCCCGGCTTCCCCCCTTCCTGGTCGAAAACGGCGGCGTGAATTCCGGTTTCATGATTGCCCAGGTGTCAGCCGCCGCGCTGGCCAGCGAGAACAAGGCTCTGGCCCACCCTCACAGCGTGGACAGCCTGCCTACCTCGGCCAATCAGGAGGACCATGTGTCCATGGCGCCGGCGGCGGGACGGCGACTCAAGGAGATGGCGGCCAATGTTCGCGGCGTGCTGGCCATCGAATGGCTGGCAAGTTGCCAGGGCCTCGACATGCGCGAGGGGCTCGCCTCGACACCTTTGCTGGAGCAGGCCCGTCAGCGACTGCGTCGCCGGGTGACCCACTATGACCACGATCGTTACTTCGCACCGGACATCGAGGCCGCCACACGTCTGCTGGACGAAGGCGCATTGTGTGACCTCGTTCTCGACGATCTTCTGCCCAGCCGCGCGCCCTGACTCGACAGGCTTCGCTGGTTCGGACTAAACCGAAAGGATCAATGAACTCAGCCCCAGGTGCCACAACCCCGCCACCAGCGAGAGTCAGCCGATGAATCATGACAAGATGGCCGCCAGACCACACGTCGAGCAACAGAGGCCGCTCCCCCACGCCTTCGTCATCCTCTTCTTTCTCGCCCTGCTGGCGGCCATCGTGACCTGGTTCGTCCCCAGCGGAAGCTTCGAACGCATCACCAACGCCGACGGGCGCTCGGTCATCGTCGCCGGCACCTACCAGGCCATCGACTCCCCGGGCATCGGTCCCTTCGAGTTCTTCAACGCCTTCTTCGAAGGGATGAAGAGCGGCTCGTCGATCATCTTCTTTCTGGTCATCGTCGGCGGTACCTTCGGGGTCCTGAGGCGCTCCCGCGCCATCGAAGGGCTGGTCCACTTCCTGCTGGTGAAGCTCAAGGGCCGCGAGATCCTGATCATCCCGCTGATGATGACCTTCTTCGCCCTGTGTTCCGGTACCTACGGCATGATCGAGGGCAGCATCGTCTACATCTTCATCCTGCTGCCGCTGGCGCGACGTATCGGCTACGACGCCGTGGTCGCCGCCGCCATCCCGCTGATCGGCACCGCCATCGGCTACACCGGCTCCTTTCTCAATCCCTTCAACGTCGGCGTCGCCCAGAGCATCGCCGAATTGCCGCTGTTTTCCGGCATGGGCTACCGCTTCGTCTGCTGGCTTGCGTTCGTCGCCCTGAGCATCGGCTACGTGATGTTCTACGCCCGTCGCGTGCAGGCAAGGCCAGAGCGCAGTGTGGTCTACGGCCTGGCCCCGCCCGATGAAGAAGGACCGGGCGATCACGTCGACCTGACCCCTAGCCACCTGCTGATCCTCGGCGCCTTCGCCCTGGCTCTGGTGGCGATCATCGCCGGAGTCAGTGCCTTCGGCTGGTACCTCAAGGAGATGGCCGGCGTCTTCCTGCTGCTGGGTATCGTCACCGGGCTGCTTGCCGGCATGGGGGCCAACACCATCGCAGGGGCCTTTTCCACCGGCTGCAAGGACATGATGGACGGCGCCCTGGCGGTGGGCCTGGCCTTCACCATCGTGGTCATCGTGCAACACAGCGAGATCATCGACACCATCATCCATTCGCTTTCCACGCTGATCGGCGACACCTCGGCGTCGGCCGCAGCACTGGGCATGTTCGCCATGCAAAGCGCGATGAACTTCATCGTCACCTCGGGCAGCGGCCAGGCGGCGCTGACCATGCCCATCATGACGCCCATCGCGGACCTTGCCGAGGTACACCGCCAGGTCGCGGTGCTGGCCTTCCAGTTTGGCGACGGCATCTCCAATGCCTTTACTCCTACCGCCGGCTGGTTGATGGCGGGACTCACCATCGCCGGCATTCCCTGGAGCCGCTGGATGCGTTTCATGCTGCCGCTGATCGCCCTGCTCTATGCCCTCGGCGCTGTACTCATCCTGCTGGCGACCCTGGTGGTCTGGCCCCTCGCCTGACGGTCTGCACTCACGGAGCCTCGTCTTGACCAGCAACACGCTACCCTTGAGCCTTGCGATGATTGAACGCCTGGTGGCTTTCGACACCACCAGTCATCGCTCCAACCTTGAACTGATCAACGACGTCGCCGGCTGGCTCGAGGCGCGTGGGGCGGCGGTGACCCTGCTCTACAACGACAGCGGCGACAAGGCCAACCTGATCGCCGAATTTGGCCCCCGCGACGCCCCGGGCCTGCTGGTTTCCGGCCACACCGACGTGGTGCCGGCGAGCCCCGCAGACTGGCGTGTCACCGCCCCGTTCACGCCGAAACGCCACGCTGAACGCCTCTACGGTCGCGGTACGGCGGACATGAAGGGATTCATCGGCGTGGCCCTGACGAAACTGGCCGCCTGGCAGGCAGAGCACTCGCGTCACTCGGTGTTGCTGGCGCTGTCCTTCGACGAAGAGGTCGGGTGCCTGGGTGCCCCGCTGATGCTGCCGTTTCTCGAGGCCCACAAGGAACGCCTGCGGGGCATCATCGTCGGCGAACCCACCGCGATGCGCATCGCCAACGCCCACAAGGGCCACGTCGGCATGCGCGCCACCATCGAGGGTGTGGGAGGCCACTCGGGCTACCCGGGGCGAGGCGTCAACGCCATCGATGTCGGCGCGGGCGTGGTTGCGCAGATCCGCCAACTGGCACGGGAAAAGCGCCTGATGTCGCTCACCGATCAGCGCTTCGATCCCCCCTACTCCACGGTCCACGTCGGGCTGATCGAGGGTGGCAGCGCGCTGAATCAGATCCCCGAGCACTGCCGCATCGACTTCGAGATGCGCCCGCTGCCCGGGCAGCCCGCCATGGAAATCCTCGAGCGTCTGCGCAAGGACTTTCCCAGCGGCCTGGATCGCGACCTGATTGGCCTCGGCCGTCGCGCCAGACTGACCCTGGAATGCCGCAGCCAGTACCCACCGCTGGACGAACGCCGCCAAGGCTACCTGTCATGGATCGCCGAACTGGCCGAATGCAGCGTCGAACCGTTGGCGCTCGGCTTCGGCTGCGAGGCCGGGCTGTTCGCCCAGCTGGGCGTCCCTACCGTGATCTGCGGCCCCGGCAGCATCCATCAGGCCCATCAGCCAGACGAGTTCATCGCCTTCGATCAGATCACGAAGTGCGAGGGCTTCTTCGACCGGCTGTTGTCACAGCTGTCCTTTCCTCTTCCTGACTTCCACCGCCTGGAGGCCCCATGAACCTGCGCATCCATCCCGACACCATGGTCAGCGACGAAGACGTCGCCGCCTTCCAGCGCGACGGCGCCATCTGTCTACGCGGCATCTTCTGCCCTCAGGAGCTCAAGCGACTGGCGGAGGGCATCGAGGACAACCTGCGCGATCCCAGCCCCCGGGCCAAGGTCGCCAGTCGACCCGATGACCCAGGCTGGTTCTTCGAGGACTTCTGCAACTGGCAGACCAACGAAGCGTATCGAGGTTTCATCTTCGACTCGCCGCTGGGGCTTATCGGGCAACGCCTGATGGGCTCACGCCAGGTACGCCTCTACCACGACCATCTACTGGTCAAGGAACCGGGCACGCGCCAGCGTACCCCCTGGCACCAGGACCAGCCCTACTACAACGTGGAAGGCAGTCAGAACGTCAGCATGTGGCTACCGGTGGATCCGGTATCCCGGGCGGCCACCCTGGAGTTTGTGACCGGGTCCCACAAGGGGCCCTGGCTGATGCCGCGGACCTTCATGGACCACCAGGCCAGCTGGTTCCCCGAGGGCAGTCTGGCCGAGCTGCCGGACATCGAGGCCCAGCGTGAGCGCTACACCATCCTTGGCTGGGCGCTGGAACCCGGCGACGCGGTCTTCTTCAACATGCTGACCCTGCACGCCTCGGGCGGCGTCAGTGGCCCTCATCGCCGTCGCGCTTTCTCGGTGCGCCTGCTGGGTGACGACATGGTCCACGCACCGCGGGCCTGGACCACCTCGCCGCCCTTTCCCGGCCTCGCCGACGAACTGCCCGCGGGCAGCCCCATGGAGCACCCGCTGTTTCCGCTGCTGGCAGGATGATCTTTCCCGCCGGCCAGTTTGGCGGGGCATAGGGGCAAGACGCCCTCGCCTACCCGCGCGGGAGACTTTCGGTCGCGCCGCAGCACGTCACTCCACCGGGAAGGCGAACGCCAGCGCGATCCGGTTCCAGGCGTTGATCGAGACCACCAGCGCCGTCACGTTGACCTGCTCTTCGGGGGTAAATTCAGCGGCCAGGCGGATGTAGTCGCCGCCGCCGTTCTCCTGGCCGCTGACCAGCGTCAGCGCCTCGGTCCAGGCCAGCGCTGCCTGTTCACGGCGACTGAAGAGCTGGGTCTCTCGCCACGCCGACAGAACATCCAGACGCGACTGCTGCTCACCGTCCTCGCGTGCTTCCTGGCTGTGCATGCGCAGACAGAAGGCGCAACCGTTCAGCTGGGAGGCACGGAGCTTGATCAGGTGCACCAGCTCAGACTCGATGCCCGCCTCGGCCACGGCACGCTCGAGTTCCACCAGGGCCTTGGCCAGCATCGGCTGGTGGCGAAAGACGTCGGCCCGGGTCAGACGTTGATCTTTCATTCGGGACTCCTCACAGGACGGGAAAGGAGGTAGTCTTTGCGCGTTTGAATTCCTTACCGCTGGCCGCCTGATGGCGCCTGTCTGCCCCGAGCGATGGCCCTGCTGCACAGGGGCTTTCCTGCGCAGGGGCCTTGCCCTGCCATGGCCTCCAGCGTCAACGCCGACAATGAGACCGTCCTAGATGTGGTTCCAGAGCACCCTTCGCCTCGCTGCCCGCCCCCGGGGCTTTCACCTGATCACCGATGAGGTCGTTCAGGCACTGCCGGACCTGCCGAGCATGCGCATCGGCCTGCTCCACGTCTTCATCCAGCACACCTCGGCATCGCTGACCATCAACGAAGACGCCGATCCCACGGTACGTGGCGACTTCGAGCGTCACTTCAATGTGATGGTGCCGGAGGACGCACCCTACTACCGCCACACCCAGGAAGGCAGCGACGACATGCCGGCCCACCTCAAGGCCAGCCTGCTGGGGCCCTCACTCAGCATTCCCGTCACCGAAGGGCGCCTGGCGATGGGCACCTGGCAGGGTATCTATCTGTGCGAGCACCGCGACCACGGCGGGCCTCGCCAGCTTGTGCTGACCTTGAACGGCGAGCGCACCCGCTGGCGCCCGGAACAGGCGATGCCCGACCCCTACCGCCGTCGCGACTGAACCATCCTGCGGGCCCCATCAGCGGGCCCCGCGCGTGGGGCAACGGCCGCGAACCCTGCATGACTGTCGCCGGCCATCCTCGCTGCCGCTTCTGCTCCTTCCTTGCCTTCTCGGCTTGCCTGGCCCGGTTCAGGACTTCGCCAGGCGTCGGTAATCCGGTTGTTCGTTGCAGCGCCACAGGTACCAGGACGCCACCGAGCGCCAGGGCCTGCAGGGTTCGCACAGCTCGCGGGTCTCCCTTGGCGTCGGCATGCGTTCCCAGCCGAACAGGTAGCGCGCGCCGTCGCGGATGCCCAAGTCATCCACCGGCAGGATATCGGGACGTCCAAGGGTGTTGATCAGCATCATCTCGACGGTCCAGCGGCCGATACCCTTGATGGCGGTGAAACGCTTGATCAGCTCCTCGTCCTCCATCTCGGCGGCCTGTTCGCGGTTGGGGATTCGACCGTCCAGTGCCGCCTCGGCGAGGCCCTGGAGGGTCGCCTGCTTGCGTGCCGAGAAGCCACAGGCTCGGAGCTCCTCCGAGGGGAGCTCGGACAGTTGCCGGGGACTGGGGAAATCCTGCCCCGGGAACAGCGCCGTCAGACGGCCGACAATCGCCGCCGCCGCCTTGCCATGGAGCTGCTGATAGGCCACCGCCCTGGACAACGACTCGTAGGGGCTGCGATCGAGGGCGGTGGTCAGGCCGCAGTCGCCCACCCGATCGATCAGCCCCGCCCAACCGTCGTCCAACTGGCGCAAATGGGCCTGGGCAGGCCCCAGGTGTACGGCGATATCGTGTACTTGCATAGAGGTTCCTTGTCGTCAGGGCGCTCGCTTGAACCGAGCGACACACGCCTTTGGTTTCAGACCTTTGTCGTAGACAGGCCAGGCGCCTGTCAATCCTCGCCCACGCGCTTCAAAAAAAGCGACATCCGGGATGTACCCGCACCGCGACCCGCGTATACTTTGTTGCACTGCGAAACGCCGATATAGCCGACTCGCGTCTCACGCGTCGAAGGCCTGGACGCCTGGCTTCAGCGCCTCCGAGCATGACGCCGCAGATGCTGACCGCCGGGACATCCGTATCCAGCGTACAGGCGCTATTCGCAAGCCCAATTTGCAAGACCTGTTCGCAAGCCCTATCCGCTCCCCCTGGCCCAACCGGCCAGGGCGTAGCACACCACGCTCAGGACCGAACTCCCGCGATGGACACGTCACAATCGCCTCCCCCGTCACACCAGCGCCTGACCTCCTCGGGTGATGCGACGGGCCGAGCCGATGTGCCTGCTGCAGCCCCCCTTTTACGGCCTCGAGCCAGCGCTCGAGCCGACACGACTCACCCATCCTACCTAGAGGCCTCCCTCCATGTCGGTGTACGACACCCTTTGCCTGCTCGCCGCGATGGCGATGGTGATCTCCCTGATCAACGGCAAGATCGGAAAATTTCAGACCACCATCGCGATCACTGCTGGCGCTCTGATACTGTCGCTGGCCATCGTCATCGCCGGTCACGCGGGCTGGTTCGCCCTCGACGAAACCGCTAAAACCGCCATCAATCAGTTGAATTTCGAGGATTTCCTGCTGAAGGGCATCCTCGGATTTCTGCTGTTTGCCGGTGCGCTGGGGATCAAGCTCCCCCACCTGCGTGACCAGAAGTGGGAAATCGCCATCCTTGCCATGGGCAGCACCCTGTTCTCGACCTTCTTCATCGGCTACAGCCTGTGGCTGCTGGTGGGCTGGCTGGGTATCGACTTCGATCTGATCTACTGCCTGCTGTTCGGTGCCCTGATCTCTCCCACCGATCCCATCGCGGTGCTCGCCATCGTCAAGAAGATGAACGCGCCCCGGCGCATCTCGACCCAGATCGAGGGCGAGTCGCTGTTCAACGACGGCTTCGGTCTGGTGCTCTTCGTCACCCTGTTCGCCGTCGCCTTCGGCGGCACCACCCCCACGGTGACCAGCGTCGGCCACCTGTTTCTGCAGGAGGCGCTCGGCGGCATCGTTTATGGCTTCGTGCTCGGTCAGCTGTTTCACCAGTTGATCCGTCACACCGACGACCACTCCATGGAGCTGATGCTGACGCTGCTGGTGCCCACCACCGGCTACGTGTTCGCCGAGTTTCTCGAGGTCTCCGGCCCCCTGGCCATGGTGGTGGCCGGCATCATCATCGGCAACCGTACCCGTCGCAAGGGCTTCTCCGAGGAATCCCGGCAGCATCTCGACCACTTCTGGGAGCTGGTCGACGAGTTCCTCAATGGCGTGCTGTTCCTGCTGATCGGCATGACCATGCTGTCGTTCAGCTTCCACCCGGAGGACTGGGTGCTGATGATCGCCGCCGTGCCGCTGGTGCTGCTGTCGCGCTATCTGAGCGTGCGCCTGGCCTACCTGGGCTTCCGGCGCTTTCGTCGCTACAACCCCTACTCGGTGCGCATCCTGACCTGGGGCGGACTGCGTGGTGGTCTGGCGCTGGCCATGGCGATGTCGATTCCGTCGGGGATCACCGTGATTCCCGAAAAGAACATCGACGTGCGCGAGATCATCCTGGTAATGACCTACTCGGTGGTGGTGTTCTCGATCCTGATCCAGGGATCCAGCATCACCCCCTTGATCAAGCGCGCCAAGGTCTGGGAAACCGAGCAATTCAGGCGTAGCAAGCGCAGCTGATCCGGCGTGCGGCGCCAGCCGAGCTATCCCCTCCCTTGAAGAAAACACGGCCCCGGACAGTTCAAGTGTCCGGGGCCGTCTCGTCTCGACCACCACGGCAGCGCCAGTACCTGGACTTGCCGCGCCTGCGGGAACGTCTCGACCGGCTGGTGATCACGCGGCCTTACGTCGGTTGCGCCACCAGGGCAAGATTACGCGGGGTCAGCGCGCGCGGGCAGAACTGGCTCAGACTGACCTCGAACTCGGCCTCCTCGAGCCACAGGGCCCGGTCCAGCACCAGCCACACCTCCAGCGGCCGGCGAAACAGATGGCGCACCAGCTCGAGTCGATTGACCCGCTGCAGACACGCTTCGCCACGACGTCGATAGGCGTCCCAGTCGATCCCGTCGGGCACTGTCAGTCCCTTCTCCCGGGCGGCCCAACGACAGAAGTCCTCGAAGCGCTCCGGCATCCTGCCGTAGGCCAGACTCGGCACCGCCAGATAGTCGTCGACTCCGCGCAGCCGGCGCTGAAGAGCATCGAAACCCAGTCGCCAGGCGTTCGCCTGTTCACGCTTGCGTCGCTCTCCCTGGCTGGCGGTCACGGTCTCCTGCACCGACAGCGCCAGCGCCTCTCGGTCCAGCGACAGACCATGGCGCTCTGCCTGTTGCTGCGCCTGACGCGACAGGGGGCGATAGATCTTGTCACGGGTACGCTGGTAGCAGCAGGGAGCCAGACTGATCGCCACCTTCTGTTCACGTGCCAGCTCCAGCAGGCGCACGTGAAGATCGCCACAGGCATGCAGCGCCACCACCCGATCGGCGTCACCGAGGTGTCGGCTCACGCTGGGCGCCATCACGTCCTGCTCGACCAGCGTCACCTCCAGTCCCTGCCGCTCGGCCAGCGCCTGGCCGCTTTCGCACAGCGCCGGTTGCCACTCCAGCGCGCAAATGGAGCCGTCGTGGCGGCGCGCCAGCAGACGCGAAAGATGTCCCTTGCCGGCACACCACTCGACAAGCCGCTGCCCCTGGCCGATGGCCACCTGGGGCGCAAAGGCCAGCATCTGCTGCCACTTGCGACCTCCCACGTGGGCCGCCCACGCCTCGGGCGCCTGGATCGGCGGCGCTCCATCGGGAACCCTGACCAGGCGCGCCAGTTCATCCACCGGTAGCCAGGCGGCCAGCGGCGAGGCATCGAAAGGCCTCTGCTGCAAGCGCTGGCACCGAGCGTCGTCCAGCGCCTGCAGGCAAGCGGCGATATCGCCGGCGGGCGCCCGCTCGGGCCAGGGAGTCCCGGCATGGGTAAAGGGCGCCGGCGACCAGAGCCAGTGCCAGTCGGCGAGCAATCGGGTCAAGGCCTCGAGGCGCTCGGCGTGGAGCGAGGGAGTGTTCATGCGGTCGCGAAGATCATGGTAGCTAAAGGTGGGTGTTGGGCGATGGACAGTGGACGGCGTGCGTCATGGTACCAGCAGGCCGCAGGCGGGACATCGATCAAGCGATGGGCAGACCACACTGGATCGTCGGCGCCGGGGCGGCTAGCCTGAACCTTTTCGACTCTCGCTTCGGTCTGGTTTCGGCTTCGTTCCGGTCCGAAGCTGCGCTGGTTCCGCTCTTGTTCACTCTTGGTTCTCTCTTGATTCACGCTGGATTCACGCTGGCTCCGCTCATGCCCCTTCTGCGATTTCGACCGTCACATCGCTGCTCTCTCCCACGCCGATGGACGATGCCGAGGCTGGCTACTCTGACGATGCTGTTGGTGCTCGGCCTCGATGCCCAGGCATCCTGCACCAACACTGCAACAGGCGCTGGCCTAGCGCCCGGCGACTGGATCACGCCCGGCGACTGGATCACGCCCGGTGACGCTCGCACCCATACGGCGCCGACGATGGGCTGGCCGATGCTCGCCCGCCAGCAGGTGGTCCTGCTGGGTGAACAGCACGATCGTCCCGACCACCATCGATTCCAGCTGGCGAGCCTGGCCGCCCTGCACGCCCATCAGCCGGATCTGGCCATTGGCCTTGAGATGCTGCCGAGGGAAAGCCAACCGGCACTGGACGCCTGGGTCGCCGGTGACATCGATGAGGCCGCCCTGCTCGAGCAGAGCCAGTGGTACCGCTACTGGGGCTTCGACCCCGAGCTGTACCTGCCGGTGCTGCGCTTTGCCCGGGACCAGGCGCTGCCGCTGAAGGCACTGAACGTCACCCCTGAGCTGCGCCAACGGCTGGTCGAGGATGGCGTCTCCACACTGCCACCGGCACAACGCCACGGCATACCCGAACCCGTAGCGGCCATGCCGTCCTACCGTGAACGGCTCGAGGCGAGTCTCGAGGAACACGCCCTGGAACTTGGTGGCGAAGGCTTTGGCCAGGGCTTCGACGACGACATGATCGACGGCTTCGTCTACGCCCAGCAGGTGTGGGACATGGCCATGGCTCAGGGGCTCGCCGCCCTGGTCGAAGATGGCCACCTGGCGGTGGGCCTGGTGGGAATGGGTCACGCCAGCCACGGCGAGGGAATCGAGGCACAGCTTAAGAGCCTGGGTATCGCCGATGTCGCGAGCCTCTTGCCGCTGTCTGCCGACGACGCCTGCGAGGCCGAAGCGGGACTCGCCGACGCCGTCTTTGTGATACGCGAAGACAAGCAGAGCGAGGGGCCGCGACTCGGGGTGGGTGTCGAATCAAGCGAGGGCCGACCGGGCCTGGTGGTGACCGAGGTGGTCCCGAACAGTCCCGCCGAGGCTGCGGGGCTGCGCGTCGGCGACCGCATCCTGAGCTTTGCCGGGCGTAGTATCACGCATCCCTACCAGCTCAAGGCACTGGTGCCTCGCGTACTGCCAGGCACCCAGGCCAGCATCACGGTGACGCGCGATCACCAGCGCCAGACGCTGACGGTGAGTTTCCCGATCGTGGAACCCGCTCTGGACGTCGAGCGAGGTGAAGGGACTCGACAGCACCAGCGACCCGCACTGCAACAAGAGCAGCAACAAGAGCAGCAACAAGAGCAGGAGCAGGTGCCTCAAGAATAGCGCTCCGGCGTTCAACGCCGCCGGTCGGTATCCAGCTCATCCAGACGGCGGGTTAATTCCTCTAGCTGGTGCGGGGCGAAGACCTCGATGCCGGCATCGCGCAACAGCGCGGCGGTCACGCCTTCACCGGCGATCCTGCTGCCACTGAAGCGGCCATCGTACACCTGGGTGCTGCCACAGGACGGACTGGCGTCGGTCAACAGCGCCAACCGGCAATGGTAGCGCCTGGCGGTCGCGAGCGCTCGCCTGGCGCCCGCCACAAAGGCCTCGGTGGGATCACCGCCGTCGATGTCGACGATCCTGAGCTCGCCTGCCAGCACCTGAGCGCCGCTGCCTCCTGCGATCTCCGCCGCGGGCCGCGGTGTGGGCAGGCCTCCCGCCACCTCGGGGCACACCGGCACCAGCCGTCCCTGGTCACGCCATTGGGCCAAACGCTCGTCGCCGAGCCACTTGTGCCCGGCGTCATATCGCACCGGATCCCCGAGCAGGCAGGCGCTGACCAGAAGTGGGGTCAGTTCTGCTGCGGCGGATGATGATTTCGGGTCCATCGTATCTACTCGTTCTACACAAGAGAGGGCGCAAGGGCGGCGACGACAGTCCCATGGTGCACCGGACCTGGACACAAACCAAGCCCGGTGCCGCCTCGGCGGCACCCGTGGTAAGCTCGCGTCTCGCAACATCAGCCAACCTTCAGTGAAGTTCAGGAGTCATCCCATGGTCCAGGCCACCGCCCGCCACATCCTTGTCGACAGCGAAGAAAAGTGCCAAACCCTCAAGACCGAGATCGAGAACGGTCGTGATTTTGCCGAGGTTGCCCGCGAGCACTCCTCCTGCCCGTCCGGCCGCCAGGGCGGCGACCTGGGCAGCTTCGGCCCCGGCCAGATGGTGCGTGAGTTCGACGAGGTCGTCTTCTCCGCCGACCTCAACAAGGTGCAGGGCCCGGTGAAGACCCAGTTTGGTTATCATCTGCTGGAAGTCACCAGCCGCGGCTAGGCTTGCCAGAAAGGCGCCTACGCTTGGCGACCTTTCGACCGAGCCTCAGACCCGCCTGGGTAGCAACGACAACGCCGCGAGAGATCGCGGCGTTGTCGTGTCGGCGTGTCGAATAATCCGCAGGGCACGATCCGAGCGGGGCTATCAGAGCGGGGCTATCAGAGCGATACCGTCAGAGCGATGCCGTCAGAGCGATACCGTCAGAGCGATACCGTCAGAGCGACGCTATCAGAGCGATACTGACAGGGTCATTCCACCCGGGTCAGGGGTTCGCCCCGGGTGTGGATCATCACCACGATCAGTTCCGCCGGTGTGTCATCGCTGGCATTGACCAGCTGTACGTGGCGCACGCCCTCGGGCTCTCGCCATTCGTCTCCGGGGCCAAAGCGTTCTTCTTCCCCGCCTTCAAGCTGCGAGATCACCTCACCGGTGGCCACCTTGACGTAGGCCGGCCCTGCGTGACGGTGAGGCGGCAGGCTGGCCCCCGGGTCCAGGGTGACCAGCACCATGGTCGAGATCAGGTTCGAGTCATCGGACACCCACTTCTGCTGCATGATGTTCTGGGACACGCTCGGCGTCACCTGCTCGCCCGCCTGCGCCGACGCCCGGGGCGAGACCGCGACCATCAGCGCCAGGCCGAGTCCCAGCAGCACCAGCGAACGCCAGGGTGACTGCGCCAGCGCCACTGCCCTGCTCGCCATTGGCTGACTTGCCAATGCACTGCTTGCCATAGTACCGCTTGCCATAGCACCGCTTGCGATTGCTCTGCTTGCCATTGCTTCAGCCACATTTTTTTTATACGTCAGGGGGGACACTCGAGCCATGGATCGATCCTCTTGCCGAAGACGCCGTCGAATTGGGAATCCTTGAGTAGCGCGGCTGCGGCCTTCCTTACACCAGTCTGTCCAACGCACATCGTCGAACACCGTGTTCCACGCGTGACTGCCGGTTTTTGCACAGTCTCTTGGGAGAATTCACCCGCCTGGTCCGCTGGGCTGGGTTAGCCTAGGCAAAAAAACAAGAACCAATGAACCGCGACGCTATCTGTTACCCGATGATGAGGACACCCCTATGCCGATCACCGACACTCCCGACCGTTACGGCAGCATCAGCCGTTTCTTCCATTGGGCCATCGCCGCGCTGGTGGTGTGGCAGCTCGTTACCGCCAGCGCCAGGTTCCTGTTCGAGGACTCCTGGCTGGATGAACTGCTGTGGGGCAGCCACAAGCCCGTGGGATTGACGATTCTGGTACTGATGCTGCTACGCGTGAGCTGGGCGCTGATCAACCAGCGGCGTCGCCCGGCACGGGTCAACCTGGCGTCGCACCTTGGCCATGTCGCGCTCTATGGACTGCTGATTCTCATCCCCTCCATCGCGCTCCTTCGCCAGTACGGCTCCGGCCGCGCCTTCTCGCCTTTCGGCATCGAACTGATGGCCGGCTTCGAAGGAGACGAGATCGCCTGGATGGAGGCCCCCGCCAACCTGCTCCATGGCTGGCTGGGCTGGGCCCTGTTCGCCCTCGCTCTCGGCCATGTGGTAATGGCGGTGCTCCATCGCGTCAGCCGCCACAGTCCCGACGTACTGCCGCGGATGACCAACGTCACCCCACGCGACTGAGACGCGCCGGGACGGCGCCCGACTGTGTGCAGATCAGAGCGGTCGCGCTAGGATGGGCGGGGTCAATCGATAAGGACGTCTCCATGCCTCGCCCGCATCCCTCAGCATCTCTATCCGCCCGGGTCGCACCCGGGCGGCCTGTACCCGCCGCCGAAGGGGCCCAGACATGAGCGCCCCGATCATCGACGTCAAGGGACTGACCAAGGTCTACAGCGGCGGTTTCGAGGCGCTCAAGGGCATCGATCTTGAGATTCGTCGCGGCGAGATCTTCGCCCTGCTCGGACCCAACGGCGCCGGCAAGACCACCCTCATCAGCGTCATCTGCGGCCTGGTCAATCCGTCCTCCGGGCGTGTGCTGGTCGATGGCCATGACATCCTCGACGACTTCCGCGCCGCCCGCTCGCGCATCGGGCTGGTGCCCCAGGAGTTGACCAGCGAGGCTTTCTCCACCGTCTGGGATACCGTCTCCTTCAGCCGCGGCCTGTTCGGCAAGCCGAAGGACCCGGCGCATATCGAGAAGGTACTGCGCCAGCTGAGCCTGTGGGAGAAACGCAAGAATCGCCTGATCACCCTGTCCGGCGGCATGAAACGACGAGTACTGATCGCCAAGGCGCTGGCCCACGAGCCCCAGGTGCTGTTTCTCGACGAACCCACCGCCGGGGTCGACGTCGAACTGAGGCGCGACATGTGGGAGGTGGTA
This sequence comes from Halomonas sp. H10-59, assembly GCF_040070555.1. NCBI lineage: Bacteria > Pseudomonadati > Pseudomonadota > Gammaproteobacteria > Oceanospirillales > Halomonadaceae > Halomonas > Halomonas sp. H10-59. The sequence continues at coordinate 1,799,678 of NZ_CP098828.1, read as the reverse complement.
CGTGGACTCAGGCAGAGCGGCGTCACCATCATCCTCACCACCCACTACATCGAAGAAGCCGAGGAAATGGCCGAGCGCATCGGCGTGATTCGCGCAGGCGAACTGGTGCTGGTCGAGGACAAGCAGACACTGATGGCGAGCCTGGGGCGCAAGGAGCTGACCCTGCACCTGCGCGAACCGCTCTCCCAGTTGCCCGAGGCGCTCGCCCACCGCAGCCTGACCCTGGCCGATGACGGCCACGCTCTGGTCTATCGCTACGACGGTGCCGACGACGGCGAAGGCGCCATCGCCGACCTGCTGGGCGAGGTCGACGCCGCCGGCATCACCTTCAAGGACCTGCACACCCGTCAGAGCTCGCTGGAAGAGATCTTCGTCAATCTGGTCAAGGAACGGACATGAACCTCACCTCGGTCAAGACGCTGTATCGGGCCGAAATGGCCCGCAGCCTGCGCACCATCCTGCAGAGCGTGGTCTCTCCGGTGCTGTCGACCTCGCTGTACTTCGTGGTGTTCGGCTCGGCCATCGGGTCACGCATCAGTGAGGTCGAGGGCATTCCCTACGCGGCCTTTATCGTGCCTGGGTTGATCATGCTGATGCTGCTGACCCAGAGCGTCTCCAACGCCTCTTTCGGGATCTTCTTTCCACGCTTCTCCGGCTCCGTCTACGAAATCCTGTCGGCGCCGATCTCGCCGCTGGAGATCGTGCTGGGCTTTGTCGGCGCCGCCGCCACCAAGTCGATCGTCCTGGGGCTTATCGTGCTGGGCACCGCCAGCCTGTTTGTGCCCTTTACCATCGAGCATCCACTGATGATGCTGCTGTTTCTGGTGCTCACCGCCCTGACCTTCAGCCTGCTCGGCTTCATCATCGGTATCTGGGCCGACGGCTTCGAGAAGCTCCAGCTGGTGCCACTGCTGGTGATCACCCCGCTGACCTTCCTCGGCGGCACCTTCTACTCCATCGACATGCTGCCACCGCTATGGCAGACGGTGACCCTGTTCAATCCGGTGGTCTATCTGGTGTCGGGCTTTCGCTACAGCTTCTACGGGCTCGGTGACGTCAGCGTGTGGATCAGCCTGGGCATGATCCTGTTGTTCATGGCCGTGGCCCTGGTGGTGATCCACGCCATCTTCAGAAGCGGCTATCGACTCAAGCCCTGAATAAAGGGACCTTTTCGACCCACCCTGTCGCTTGCGTTATCATCTGCCGCCGCCCCCTGCCCACGAGGTCCCCATGCCGATATCCGCCTGTGTCATCCAGCGCCTCGAGAAGAGCGCCAGCGACAGTCCGGCGACCCTTGTGCCCGCAAGCGAACTGCATCCCGACAGTGACGCCCTGGACAGCCTGGTCACCCGCCTGACCGATGCCTACCACGGCAAGGCCAAGCGCTGGGGACGGCTCAATGAGCATACTGTCGCGGTGAGCGACGTAGCGCAGGACGCTGTGGGCGCCAGCTATGCCGCTGTTGACGAGCCCCCGGCTGACGAGCCCCCGGCTGATGATACCCCGCCTTGGGACGACGCCGCGGCTGAACCCACCGGCCCGGTCGCCACGTCCAGCCGCTTCCCGGCCGAGTTCAAGGCCTACCTTCAGGACGAACGCGACCTGCAGACGCTCGCGGCGTCTCTGGGTGAAGCGATCAAGAAACTGGTCGACGACCACCTGCCCACCGGTGGGCACCTGATCCTCGCCGACCAGCGCCAGGGCGAAACCCGTCACCTGTTTCTGGCGCTGGTGCACCATCGTGACGGCTTCGTCATCGGTGACGACGGCCGCGTCGCCATTACCGGTCAGGTCAACCACAGCCAGATGTCGCTGGCCTTTCGCCTCAACCTGACCCAATGGCAGGAAGGCGGCCCGTCGAGCCAGTATCTGTCACTGCTGGCCGACCGTGGTGCGCGCAAGCTGGCGGACGACCTGCAGGCGCTGCTCGGCGCCAGCGAAGGGGTCGACCCGAAGAGCGAGACCCGCACCCTGCTCAAGGCGTTCAGCGATTACGTGGAGCGCGAGGACATGGCCGAGGAGACCTCCCGCGAGAAGACCGACGCGCTGATCGACTACGCCCAGGATCAGGCCAGCCGTGGTGAGGCCATGACCCTGGACGAGCTGTCCGCGCTGGTGGACGACGACAAGCCGCGGGCCTTCTACGAGCACATCCGCAACGCCGACTACGGGCTGTCGCCGGAGATTCCGCCGGACAAGCGCACCCTGAACCAGTTCCGCCGCTTCACCGGCCGCGCCGAGGGCGTCTCGATCAGCTTCGACTCCCATCTGCTCGGCAACAGCATCGAGTACGACGAAGAGCGCGACCGGCTGATCATCAAGAAGCTGCCCAACAAGCTCAAGGAACAGCTCCAGGGCGGCTAGTTCAGGCCTGCCGGGATTCCGACTCCGACGCCATGCTCTCGACCTCGACCACACGATCCAGGCGCAGGTCATCCTCCGGGCGCTCGCCGGGATAGCCGCCGGGCACGGCCACCACGCGGGTGTCCCCCACCGTCAGCATCACCGGGTCGTGGACATGGCCGTGGACCCACAGCGCCACGCCCTCCATCAACGCCTCGAGACGCGAGGCGAAGGCCGGCGACAGCGGGTCGCCCTGATAGTGGGCGGGAATACTCTCGGCCAGGGGGGCGTGGTGGCTAACCACCACCGTGGCACCGTCAAACGGCCTGGCGAGCTCGGCCTCCAGCCAGGCCCGGTTCTCGCGGTGCAGCTCGACGCTGCGTTCCGGCGAGAAGACCTCACCTTCGGGTTCTTCGATGACCGCGAAGTCGGGCATCTGTCGCAGTGCCGCGGACAGCGTCTCGGTGGGAATGTCCTGCGGGTCGGGACGCTCATCGTAGAGCGCGAAGTCGGTCCACAGTGTCGTACCCAGAAAGCGCACGCCGCCGAGTTCCAGCCGTGCATTGTCGAGCAGGTGAATGCCAAGCTCCCCGGCCCGCGTGGCCATCTCCCGGCGCAGGGCGCCCATGCGGTGCTTGTAGAATTCGTGATTGCCCGGCACATAGATCACCGGCTGATCCGCAAAGCGCCTGGCCGCCCACTCGAGCCCCTTGAGCCCGAGGTGGATATCCCCGGCCAGGATGACCGCGTCGGCTTCGATCTCCGGTAGCTCGCGATCTCCGTCGAAGTGTTCCAGGTGCAGGTCGGACAGTATTCTCAGGCGCATGGTGTCGCCTCCCGGTTCCCGGCTAGAGGTTACGCTCAGTCAGGGCAAGCCTCGCGCCCAATCCCACGAACAAGGCGCCCAGCCCTCGTTCACACCATAGCCCAAGCCTGCGACTGCCGCGCAGGGCCTTGGCCAGCCTGGCCCCGGCGATCACCAGCGGAGGCTCGACCACGGCCGCCACCAGGATGATGGCTAGCCCGTGCAGCGCCAGCTGTAGGCTGACGGGTCCCGCCCCGGCCACCACGAACTGGGGCAGGAAGGCCAGAAAGAAGATGGCGACCTTGGGATTGAGCAGCGAGATCATGATTCCCTGGCGGTAGATGCGGGTGCCGCTGGCAGGAACCACAGGCGCCGTGGCGGCGTCCTCTATTCCCCGCGCCAGCAGCGACTTGAGCCCCAGCCACACCAGATAGGCGGCGCCCAGCCACTTCACCAGACTGAAGGCCAGCGCCGAGGTGGCGAGGATCGCCGACAGACCCAGCGCCGCCATGACGACGTGCAGCCCCGCCCCGCTCCACACCCCGAACATGGCGGCAAAGCCACCACGGCGGCCATGGCGTGCGGTCTGGCCCAGCACGTAGGCCATGTCCGGCCCCGGGGAAAGGTTGAGCAGCAGCGCCGCCGACAGAAACGTGACCCAGTGGGCCAGGGAGTACTCGAGCATCGCGGTCTTGGCCTGGATAGAGATAGAGGTGGAGTATCGAATAAAGGAACACGCCAGACGCCCCGTTGGGGGCATGGGGTGAATCCCCAGACTAGGTCGCGCGTCCGGGCGCGTCCACACTATCAGTTGAGGGAGCACGACCGACTGACGCATGCTAGACGCTTCCCCCCACTCACGCCCCCCCCCTGGCACTGGCCAACCGGGGTGTCACGACCACCCGCCCCTGCACAGGAGTTCGTCATGCCGCTTCCCCGCTCGACCACATCATCTGCGCTGCCTCGCCTCGGCTTTATCGGTATCGGCCTGATGGGCGATCCACTCAGCCGCCGGCTGGCCGAGGCCGGGCATCCGTTGACGCTGTATAACCGCACCCGGGCCAAGGCCGAGGCGGTGGCCGCCGACACCGGTGCCCGGGTGGCCGACAACGTCGCCGAGCTGACCGCGGAGGTGGACGTGATCCTGAGCTGCGTGGCCAATACCGAGGTGCTGCGCGAAGTGATGCTCGGCAGCGACGGCGTCATCGCCCGGGCGCGACCGGGACAGCGCATCATCGACATGACCAGCGCCGACCCCGCCGCCACCCGGGAGCTGGCCCAGGCCGCCAGCGAGGCGGGCGTGAGCTGGGTGGATGCGCCGGTCTCCGGCGGCGTGGCCGGCGCCGAGGCGGGCAGCCTGGCGATCATGTGTGGCGGCGACGCGGCGGACGTGGAGGCGGCCCGAGAGGTCCTCGCCCCGCTGGCCTCACGCATCACCCACATGGGCCCGGTGGGCTCGGGCCAGGTCACCAAGCTGTGCAATCAGCTACTGGTCGGCTGCACCACCGCGGCCATCGCCGAGATGGTGGCGCTGGCCGAGGCCAGCGGGGTCGACGCCAGTCGCTTGCCCGACGCCCTGGCCGGTGGCTTCGCCGACTCGACGCCCTTTCGCATGCTGACCCCGCGCATGGCCAGTCGCGACTTCGAAGCGCCGAGCTGGCACCTGCGCACCCTGCTCAAGGACGTCGACATGGCCACCGCCCAGGGCCATCGTCAGTCCAGCGCCACGCCCATGGCGGCCCTGGCCGCCCAGCTGATGCGCAGCCGGCTCGCCCGCGGCGAGGGTGAAAAGGACCCGGCAACGCTGATTCGCCTGTATCGAGACGACGACGCCCAGCACTGACGCCGAGGATTGTTCCGCCCACGGGGCTACCGTACACTCGTTTGAAATCACTTCGTTGCCACTTCGTTATTCAGGATCCTCGCCCATGGCGTTTGACTCGACTTCCACCTACGTCGCCACGGATGCCCTCAAGCAGGCCGTCAATGCCGCGGTAACGCTGAAGCGCCCGCTGTTGATCAAGGGTGAGCCGGGCACCGGCAAGACCTTGCTGGCCGAGGAGCTCGCCGCCTCGCTCGGCACCCGGCTGGTCACCTGGCACATCAAGTCCACCACCAAGGCCGCCCAGGGGCTCTACGAGTACGACGCGGTCAGTCGCCTGCGCGACTCCCAGCTTGGCGTGGAAGGCGTCGACAACGTCGCCAACTACCTGCGTCCGGGCAAGCTGTGGGAAGCCTTCACCGCCGACGAACGGGTGGTGCTGTTGATCGACGAGATCGACAAGGCCGACATCGAGTTCCCCAACGACCTGCTGCAGGAACTCGATCGCATGGAGTTCTTCGTCTACGAGACCGGAGAGACCATTCGCGCCCGTCACCGGCCCATCGTGGTGATCACCTCCAACAACGAGAAGGAGCTGCCCGACGCCTTCCTGCGCCGCTGCTTCTTCCACTACATCGAGTTTCCCGACCGCGCCACCATGGAGCGCATCGTCGCGGTGCACTTCCCGGATATCGCGCCGCGACTGGTCAGCCAGGCGCTGGAGGTGTTCTTCGAGCTGCGCGAGGCGCCGGGGCTCAAGAAGCGCCCGTCGACCTCGGAACTGGTCGACTGGCTGAAGCTTTTGATGGCCGACGAGGTCGCCCGCGAGGCCCTGAGCCAGCGTGATCCGGCCAAGAGCCTGCCGCCGCTGGCCGGCGCCCTGGTCAAGAACGAGCAGGACACCGCTCTGCTGGAGCGCCTCGCCTTCATGGTGCGGCGTCAGGGTCGCTGATGTTTCTCGATCTATTCGACACCCTGCGCCGCCACCAGGTGCCCGTCTCGTTGCGCGAGCTGCTGGATCTGCACGCCGCCGTCGAAGCCGGCGTAGTATTCGCCGATATCGACGACTTCTACCAGCTGGCGCGTACCGTGATGGTCAAGGACGAGCGCCACTTCGACCGTTTCGATCGCGCCTTTGCCGCCTGGATGGGGTCGGTGGAAGGCCTCGATGCGGCCATCGATGCGTTGATCCCTGACGAATGGCTACGCCGTGAATTCGAGCGTCAGCTCAGCGACGAGGAGAAAGCTCAGATCCAGTCGCTGGGTGGGCTTGAAAAGCTGATCGAGACCTTCAAGCAACGCCTGGCCGAGCAGAAGGAGCGCCACGCCGGCGGCAACAAGTGGATCGGCACCGGCGGCACCAGCCCCTTCGGCGCCTACGGCTACAATCCCGAGGGCGTACGCATCGGCCAGGATGGCTCGCGCCATCGGCGTGCGGTCAAGGTCTGGGACGAGCGGCGCTTTCGCGACTACGACGACGACCAGGCGCTGGGGCCGCGCAACATCAAGATGGCGCTGCGTCGCCTGCGTCGCTTCGCCCGCCAGGGGGCGCTCGAGGAATTCGACATCGACGCCACCATCCGCGATACCGCACGGGACGCCGGTCTGCTCAACCTGCGCATGCGCCCGCCGCGTCACAACGCGGTCAAGGTGCTGCTGTTTCTCGACGTGGGCGGGTCCATGGACGACCACATCCGCGTCTGCGAGGAGCTGTTCTCGGCGGCGCGCTCCGAGTTCAAGCACCTGGAGCACTTCTACTTCCACAACTGCCTCTACGAGGGCGTCTGGCGCAACAACGCCCGACGCCACAAGGAGCGTTTCTCGACCTGGGAGTTGATGCGCACCTACGGTGCCGACTATCAGGTGGTGGTGGTCGGCGATGCGTCGATGTCGCCCTACGAGATCACCCATCCCGGCGGCAGCGTGGAGCACTTCAACGAGGAACCGGGCGGGGTCTGGCTCAGGCGCCTGGCCGAGCGCTACCCGCGACTGGTCTGGCTCAACCCCAACCCACCACGCTATTGGGAGTACACTCCTTCGACCCGGCTGATTCGCGAGCTGATCCACGAGCGCATGTATCCCATGACGCTGGAGGGACTGGATGAAGCGATGCGCGAACTGGCGCGCTGACCATGGTGTTGCTGGGGGACCGGACAGTTGGCACCACCTCGCCGTCGCCCGCAATAACCACAACAGGCAATTTCGTGAGAAAATAGCCGAAAAAAGCTATAAATAGGCGTAATAGGTCTCTAGCGCTATCCGCGCTCACCACGGAGCCATCCGCGTCATGTCCGATCCCATCATCGCTGTACTCACCGGCGACCTGATTGCCTCTCGTCAACGTGATCGCGAGGCCCTCTACCGCTGCCTCGATGACACCCTCGGGGCCCTGGCCAGACGCCACGACGGCGACTTCCACCGCTTTCGTGGCGATGGCTTCCAACTGGCCATCCGCCAGGGCGACCGGGGCCTTGAGGCGGCGGTGGCATTGCGCGCCAGCCTGATCGGCCAGAGTCCAGTCCACGAACGCTGGGACGCTCGTGTCGCCGTCGCCCGGGGCCCGGCGGACTGGGCCCCAGGCGCCCCCCTGGCCGACGCCGATGATCCCCCCTTCATGGCCTCAGGGCAGGCCCTGGACGGTCTGTCCGCCAATGGCGCTCACCTTGGCTTCGCCCCGTCCGGGACCACCGCCGAGTCGCTGCTGATACGCTATCTCGACGAGATGATCGACGCCTGGTCCGCCCCCTCCGCTCAGGCGGTGGCCCTCAGCCTGGCCGAGCCCGAGCTGACCCAGGCCGAGATGGCCGGCCGACTGGGCATCCGCCAGCCCAGTGTCCACAAGCGACTGAAGACCGCCCGTTGGGCACTGCTGAGCGATACCCTGGCCTGTCTGGCGTCGGCGGCGCAGGAGCGCACATGAACACTCTGGTCCTGGATCTCGCACCAGCGTCATCGTCGTCGCTGTCGCTTCTACTGGCCCTGCTGCTGGCGCACCTGCTTGGCGACTTCGTGCTGCAACCGGATCGCTGGGTAGCGGATAGACAGGCCCGCGGCATACGCAGTCCCAGTCTGGCACTGCATGCTCTGGTGCATGCCGTCCTTGCCTGGCTTGCGCTGTGCGCCTTGCAGTCTGTCGCCGGTATCGACGACGGCATCGACGCCACCTTGGCGGCCATGATGCTGGGGCTCGCCCACTGGACGATCGACGCCGCCAAGACCAAGGCGACGCGACGCTGGCCCACCCGGCAACTTGGCCTGTTCATGCTCGACCAGGGCCTGCACGGCGCGACCATCGTGGTGGTGTGGCTGTGGCTCGTCGGTAGCCTGTCGCCACTGACAGCGATGCTTGCACACCTGAGTACACCGTCCTCGCTGCTCCTGCTGCTCGCCTATCTGCTGGTCACCCGGCCCATGGCGGTCGCCATCGCCCTGGCCATGGCCCCCCTGGCTCGACAACTCAAGGCACCCGGTACGCTGGATCGGGCCGGCGCCCGCATCGGCATCCTCGAGCGCCTGCTGGTACTGACCCTGACCCTGCTCGACCAACTCACCGCCGTCGGCTTTCTGCTGGCGGCCAAGTCCGTGCTGCGTTTTGGTGACCTGAAGGAGAGCCGAGACCGCAAGTTGACCGAGTATGTGCTGCTGGGAACCCTGGCCAGCGTCACCAGCACCCTGGTGCTTGGCCTGCTGGTGCGACTGTGGCTCGGAGGCCAAGGCGGATGACAGAACGGATGCCAAAGTGCATGACAGAACGGATGCCAAAGCGCATGACAAGGTGGCTGATCGGGTGGCTGACCAAGTGTATAAGGAAGTGGACAAGGAAAAACGCCACGGTCTTCGTGACTGCGCCGGGGCATCTCCGCGATCGACGCAGGCCTGGGCTGCTTGTAGGCGCCCTGCTCGTTTCACTGATCGGGCTTGCCGGCTGCGACCTTGCCGGCGGCCTGGCCACCGAGGCGCTGATCCAGCGGGGCCCCGCCCTGGAGCCGCGCGACGGCTATGTGGTGGACCATCGCCATCCGGCTCGGGGCCACAATAGCCGCGTGCACTTCCTGATCCTGCACTACACCGACGAGAACCAGGCCGACTCACTGCGCGCCCTGACCGGACCCCGGGTATCGAGCCACTACCTGGTGCCGCTGCCCACACGACGCCTGCAGAATACCCCGGTGGTGTTCCAGCTCGTGCCCGAGAGCCGCCGTGCCTGGCACGCCGGCGCCAGCCGCTGGGGCAATCGCGTGGGGCTCAACGACACCTCCATCGGCATCGAGATCGTCAACCAGGGGCCCGATCGCCCCTGGGTCGGCAGCGAGCTAGATGCCCCCGAGGGCCCGGTGCGCTGGGCAAGCTACCCCGGTGACCAGCTCAACGCCTTGATTCCGCTGGCCCGGGATATCATCGAGCGTCACCGGATCGCCCCGGAGCACGTGCTGGCGCACTCCGACGTGGCACCGCTGCGCAAGCTCGACCCGGGGCCGGCCTTTCCCTGGCGCAAGCTTCACGAGGCCGGCATCGGCGCCTGGCCCGAGGCCCCGCGCGTCGCCCACTACCGCAGCCGCTTCGAGCGTGAACCACCGGCGCTGATCGAATGGCAGCGGGCGCTGGCCGCCTGGGGCTACGGGATCGAAGCCAGTGGCGTGTGGGATGACGCCAGTCGCGCCACCCTGCGGGCCTTCCAACTGCACTTTCGACCGGCGAACTTCGATGGCCAGCCAGACGCCGACAGCGCGGCAAGGCTATGGGCCCTGCTCGAGCGCTATCGACCCGAGGCGCTGGAGCAATTGGAACAAGGAGCGCAACGGAAAGCACTCTGACGACGTGACGGGACGAGCTTCAACCGGAACCGTCGCTGGCGGCACCGGGTAGATAGTGGATCACATCGTGAAAGCGCAGCGTCCCCGGCCCCTCATTGCGCATCAGGTGGGGACGATCGGCGAAGAAGCGCAGCCCCTCCCCCGCCTTCAACAGATGCCAGTCGTCGTCGATCGCCAGCACCAGCTCGCCCTCCACCACCACCAGATGCTCCACCACCCCCGGCGCATGGGGACTCGAAGCGCTCTCGGCGCCTTCGGCCAGCTCGATCTCGAACATCTCGAAACCCAGCATGGGATCATAGGGAAACAGCAGCTTGGCGCGCATGCCGCCGCTGTCCCTGCCCCATACCGAATCGTCGATACTCACGCGCCGTTCTTCCAGGGGGCCGTCCATGGCCCGTGTCGGGCTCCCGAACAGCGACGAGAAGCTGACCCGAAAGCCGCTGGCGATACGCCATAGCGTGGCGACGGTGGGACTCGACTCGCCACGCTCGATCTGGCCGAGCATGGCCTTGCTGACGCCGGTTTCGCGAGCGGCACGCTCGAGACTCCAGCCCTGAGCCTGGCGCAGTCCCTTCAGGGTGGTGGCGATATGGTCGGCAATATCCTGCATGGCGGCCTCCAGAAAGGTCGGCCCAGTATACGCAAGGTTTACGCCGCTGGCCCGCCGTCGCTTGCGGTCAGCACACCACACCTTACGCGCCACGACTCCTGCCTCTTGTTCCTCTTCTCTTGTTCCTCGTCTCTCGTCTCTTCTCTCTTCTCTCTTCTCTCTTCTCTCTTCTCTCTTCTCTCACTTCAGCATGCTTGTGCGTTATAACGTCCACTGCTAGCCTTGGACGTTATAACGCACAAACACCAATGTACCCGCTCCGCGGTTTCCCTGGCTTTTTCTGGACCGTCTCATGAAAGCTTCGCCAAGTTCACTGGCCGCCAAGGCTGGCCAGACGCATCGCCCGAAGATGCTCGACGACCTTCATCCCTCCACGCTGGCCGCCGGGTTCGCCGCGGTCTTGATCGGCTACGCCAGTTCCGCCGCGATCATCTTCCAGGCGGCCCAGGCCGCCGCTATCGATCAGGCCCAGATCGGCTCCTGGATGTGGGCCCTGGGCATCGGCATGGGTGTGACATCGCTGGGGCTGTCCTGGCGCTATCGCATGCCGCTGCTGACCGCCTGGTCGACGCCCGGGGCGGCGTTGCTGGTGACCCAGTTGCCCGGCGTGCCCTTCGACCAGGCCGTCGGTGCCTTCCTGCTGTCATCGCTGCTGATGCTCGCCGTCGCCGCCAGCGGCCTGGTCGAGCGCATCATGGCGGTGGTGCCGGCGTCGATCGCCTCGGCCATGCTGGCCGGCATCCTGTTGCCCTTCGTGCTGGAAGTCTTCACCACCGTGCAGACGGACCCCTGGCTGCCGCTGGCTCTGCTGGGTGTATGGATGCTGTGCCGCCGCCTGGCGCCACGCCTGGCCATCGTCACGGTCCTGGCCGCGGGGGTGGCGCTGTGCCTGGGCCGCGGCGACTTGAGTCTGGCGGGTGTTGCCGTGAGTCTGACCCGTCCCGCCTGGGTGACCCCGGCCTTCGATCCTGTGGTGTGCCTGGGTATCGGCATACCGCTGTTCGCGGTCACCCTGACCACCCAGAACCTGCCGGGGTTCGCCATGGTCAGAAGCGCTGGCTTTACGCCGCCGGTGGCGGCAAGCCTGGGGGCCACCGGCCTGGCGTCGCTGCTGATGGCACCCTTCAGTGGCCACGGCGTCAACATGGCGGCGATCAGCGCGGCCCCCTGCCTTGGCGAAGAGGCCCACCGCGAGCCTGGGCGACGCTACACCGCCGGCATTGCGGCGGGAATGGGCTATCTGCTGCTGGGCGCCCTGGGGGCGACGGTGGCGTCGTTGTTCGACGCCCTGCCCAGCGCCATGATCGCGGTGGTGGCGGGACTTGCGCTGATGGCCACCCTGGGCGGTGCGCTACGTACCGCCTTCAGCGACGGCGACAACCTGGACGCGGTGCTGGTCACCTTCGCCATCACCGCATCGCCATTGACCCTGGCGGGCATCGGCTCGGCCTTCTGGGGCCTGGTGGCGGGGCTGATCGTGCTGAGACTGCAGCGCAGGCGCTGAGTCGGGGGCGGTAGAGATTGCGGGAAGGATGCTGCGGGGGCGGCCGCTCAGGCGGCGATGGAAGAATCACAAGACAAGGGAAGAACCACAGGAGCAGCCGCCGGGTGCTGCGCGCGCACCCGGCGTGATCGATCTCAGCCGTCCAGCGACACGCTGTCGGGCGAGGTACTGGCTGGCGAGGCATTGGCTGGCAAACCACGGCCAGCGTGGGTCGCCTCGTCACTGGCCATGCGCACCATGGCCAGGGCCTCATCCAGGCTCTCGACCTGCTCGACACGCACCAGCTCGTCGCTCAGCTTGACCTCGGTACCGACACGTTCGCTGACCAGCCGCTCGAGGCTCGCCAGATCGCGTCCCTCGCCCATGGGCAGAGAATCGACGCTGGCGGAGCCCGTACCCGGCAGGTAGATGGTGCCGTTGGAGAAGTCCACCGCGTAGGCGATCACCCCGGGCACGATAAAGAACAGCAGGCCGACGCCGTTGGCCACCGCCACCACCGGGTCGATGCGACCACTGATCTGCCCCTTGCGTTCAGGGTGAAAGACGGTGCCGCAGCCGACGAGCGAGGTCAGGGTGGTGGCAAGCACCAGGCCGGTAAGCAGACGGGGCGGACGCAGCATGAACAACTTCCTCTTGCAGTAATCTGGCATAAATGACGGAAAGCGGTGCCGACAACGGCTCGACCGCTGCCCAGCATGATAAAACTCATGCGCATCCTACCACGTTCGCCACCCTTCGCTCCTTGTCGCCACCAACGGTGGCGGTTGCTTTTGCCGGCATGACACCTTCCCCGTACAATGCACGTCACTTTCATGGCCGGATGCGAGTCGCCGAGGATGCCCCTCGACGGCCATCGACGGGACAGCCTGCTGTCCTGCTCGCCTCCAGCGCTTACCAGACTCGATGTGAAGGAACCTGCGGACCCATGCGCGCCACCGAACTTCTGATCAGTACCCTGAAGGAAACTCCTGCCGACGCCGAGGTCATCAGCCACCAGCTGATGCTGCGCGCGGGCATGATTCGCCGCCTCACCTCCGGCCTGTACACCTGGCTGCCGCTGGGCCTTCGCACCCTGCGCAAGGTGGAGCGTATCGTGCGCGAGGAGATGGACCGTGCCGGCGCCCAGGAGCTGCTGATGCCGGCGGTGCAGCCGGCCGAGCTGTGGCAGGAGTCCGGCCGCTGGGAGCAGTACGGTCCGGAACTGCTGCGCCTGAAGGATCGACACCAGCGTGACTACTGCGTCGGCCCGACCCACGAAGAGGTGATCACCGACCTGGTACGCAAGGAGATCGCCAGCTACAAGCAGCTGCCGGCCAACTTCTACCAGATCCAGACCAAGTTCCGTGACGAAATCCGTCCGCGCTTCGGGGTCATGCGCTCGCGTGAGTTCATCATGAAGGACGCCTACTCCTTCCACCTGGACGAGGCCTCGCTCAAGGACACCTACCAGAAGATGTACGACGCCTACGTGCGCATCTTCACTCGCCTGGGTCTCGACTTCCGTCCGGTGATCGCCGACAACGGCTCCATCGGCGGTACCGGCTCCCACGAATTCCACGTACTGGCCGACTCCGGCGAGGACGATATCGTCTTCTCCACCGAGTCCGACTACGCTGCCAACATGGAAAAGGCCGAGGCCCTGCCTGCGCCCCTGGACAGCGATGCCCGCCGCGCCGAGCCCGCCGAGGAGCTGAGGCTGGTCGACACCCCCAATGCCAAGACCATCGCCACCCTGGTCGAGCAGCACGGCCTGCCCATCGAGAAGACCATCAAGACCCTGATGGTGCACGGCCACGAGGGCGGCCTGGTGGCGCTGCTGGTGCGCGGTGATCATGAACTCAACGAGGTCAAGGCCGAACACCTCGAGGAGGTGGCGACACCGCTGACCATGGCTAGCGAAGAAGAGATCCGCGCCGCCGTTGGCGCCGGCCCCGGCTCGCTGGGCCCGGTCGGGCTCGAGATGCCGATCGTCATCGATCGCAGCGTGGCGCTGATGAGCGACTTCGGCGCCGGTGCCAACGTCGACGGCAAGCACTACTTCGGCATCAACTGGGAGCGCGACGTGGCCCTGCCCAAGGTCGCCGACCTGCGTAACGTGGTCGAGGGTGACCCGTCACCCGACGGCAAGGGCGTGCTATCGATCAAGCGCGGCATCGAGGTAGGCCACGTGTTCCAGCTCGGTCGCAAGTACAGCGAGGCGATGAACGCCACCGTGCTGGGCGACGAAGGCAAGGCGGTTCACCCCTGGATGGGCTGCTACGGCATCGGCATCACCCGCGTGGTGGCCTCTGCCATCGAGCAGAACCACGACCAGGGCGGGATCATCTGGCCCGACGCCATCGCCCCCTTCCATATCGCCATCGTGCCGATGAACGCCCACAAGTCCCAGCGCGTGCGCGAGACCAGCGAGCGCCTGCATGACGAACTCAGCGCCGCCGGCTTCGACGTGCTGCTGGATGATCGTGATCTGCGTCCCGGCGTGCGCTTCGCCGATCAGGAACTGATGGGCCTGCCCCATCGACTGGTGGTGGGCGATCGCAGCCTCGACAAGGGTGAGCTCGAGTACAAGGGTCGCCGTGACAGCGAGGCCACCATGGTGCCCGCCGACGAGATCGTCGAGTTCCTCAAGCAGCGCGTCGCCCGTTAAGGCCCCGCGTGGCGCGCCGCGGCTTGTCGCGGCGCGCCTGGCAGGCGGGTCCAGAGGAATTCAGGCGAGTTCAGGTGATCTCAGAAGCAATGAACCAAAAAAAAACCGACCCCGAAGGGTCGGTTGAAAAAGGGGGATGACTCCCCCTCCCCTGACGCTGGTTGACGACTATCGCTTGCGACGGTGAGCGTCGCGGATGATAAAAGCGATCCAGCCGGCCATGAAGGCCACAGAGAGAGCGACGGCACCCAGCCCGAAAATGACGGCGTTGTCGACGTACATGGCGCTGTCCTCCTGTCTCTGTGTCGATGAATTCATGGTACCCGGTCGGCCCTTGAATTGTGCTGACCTGCGTCAAGGGTGACCGCGAGACATCGGCCCGCCATGACGACGAAAAAGCCGCCTTCAAAAGGCGGCTTTTTCGTCGTCTGTGGCACCCTTTCAGCGAGAGCGCCTCCAGCTACCACTGCCGGGACCCTAGAGGACCTTGCGGTCCTCCACCTCGGAGGCCTCGGTGCCGGGCGGCAGCGGGTGCCCCTTAGCCAGTTCGGCGCGGGTCGCCTGGCGAATATCGAGCACCTCGAGGCGATACGACAGGGTCTCCCCGGCCAGGGGGTGGTTGGTGTCCACCACCACGCTGTCCCCCTTGACCTCCACCACGCTGACGATCTGCGGGCCGGCATCGCCGGGAGTCTGGAAGCACATGCCGGGGCGCAGATCGGTGCCGGGAAAGGCCTGGCGCCCCACCTCGCGCACCAGCGACTCGTCGCGCAGGCCATAGGCCTCGGCCGGGGACAGGGTGACGCTGAGGCGGCTGCCGACCTCGGCGTCGACCAGGGCGCGCTCGAGGCCTTCCATCAGGTTGCCGTGACCGTGCAGATACTCCAGCGGCTCATCGCGCTTCCAGGAATCGTCCAGGACGTCGCCCTGCTGGTTGCTCAGGACATAGTGCAGACGCACCACACACTGGGGAGAAATTCTCATCTCGGGCTCCTTGGGGTCGACATCAGTCCTGGCGCTTGAGCGCGGCGACGGGCATTTCCAGGCGCTGCTGGCGATGCAGCATGTTGAGCAGCACGATCGCCCGCTCTTCGCCCTTGTGGCTCTCGAACACCGCCTTGAGGTCCTTGAAGGGTCCGTCGGTGATCTCCACCGACTCTCCGGCCCGGAAGTAAAGCTGGCCAGGATCGTCGTCCTTGGCTTCGCCGTGCTGGCGCAGCAGGTCGATCAGCTCATCGCTGACCGGCACCGGCATCGACAGCCCGAAGGTCACGATCTTCAACACTCCGCGGGTCGAGCGAATCGGGCGCCAGTTGCTCTCGACCTGGTCGAGCCGCAGAAACAGATAGTAGGGGAACAGCGGCTCCTCGACCCAGGTCAGCTTGTTGCGGCGCTTCTTCTGCACCTCCAGCACTGGATGAAAGAGCTCGTATCCCTGGTTGGCCAGATGCTCGGCGGCCCGGAACGACTCTCCGCCCTTGCACTGGACCACGTACCAGCGCGGGGTGGCATCGCCCCCCAGGCCCGCCTCGATATTGCTGTGACTCATGTGACTCCTTCCAGACTCAACCACCACCAGCCACCAAGCCGGCAGTATCGCCTGTCATTGACGCGGTTCCCGGTGCGTTGCCGACGGCCCTTGATGATCACCGCTGGTATCGCCCCTGCGGCTTTGCAACAATTCGTCGAGCCGCACCGAGATGTTGCGCGCATTTTACCATTCGGAAGGCGGCCTGTGGCCGACCAACTGCAAGGAGGCTATCCATGCCCACCTCGTCCGGCCAGCATCCCTGGGTCGACGCCCTGCGCGTCTACCTGCGATTACCCGTGCTGGCCATGCTGTTTCTGGGCTTTTCTGCGGGCCTTCCCTTTCTGCTGGTGTTCTCCACCCTGACCACCTGGCTGCGTACCAGCGGGGTCGAGGTCGCCGCCATCGGTTTCTTCTCGTGGATTGGACTGCTGTACTCGATAAAGTTCTTCTGGGCACCGGTGGTGGACGCCTTCCGCCTGCCGCTGCTGACCCGCCTGCTGGGCCAGCGGCGCAGCTGGATGCTTGCCGGCCAGGCGCTGATCATGGGCGGCCTGCTGGGCCTTTCGTCACTCGACCCGGCCTCCCAGCTCGGCGCGGTGGCGCTGTTTGCGCTGATGGTGGCCTTCGGCTCGGCCACCCAGGACATCGCCATCGACGCCTTTCGTATCGAGTCGGCCGAGGACGAGGTCCAGGCAGCGATGGCGTCCACCTACATCATCGGCTATCGCGGCGGCCTGATCATGGCCGGTGCAGGGGCGCTGTATCTGGCGTCGGCCTTCTCCTGGCAGGTGTCCTATCAGTGCATGGCGGCACTGACGGCGGTGGGCATGATCACCGTACTGCTGCGTCCCGAGCCGCCGCGCCAACCGCTGGCCAGTCGCCTGGCCAAGGAGCCCCGGGTGCGCGCCTTCCTGCGCGCCAGCCGCGGCCGGCCCGCATGGGTCCGGCGCACCGGCGCCTGGTTGATCGGCTCCGTGGTCTGCCCCTTTCTCGACTTCTTCGGGCGCTTCGGACTGGGCGCACTGGGACTTTTGCTGTTTATCGGCATCTATCGCATCAGCGACCTGGCGATGGCCTCGATGGCCTATCCGCTCTACGTCGACCTGGGCTTCAGCCTCGACACCATCGCCACCGTGACCAAGGTGTTCGGCGTCATCATGAGCCTCCTCGGCGGGCTAGTCGGCGGGGTGCTGGTGGTGCGCTACGGCATCGGACGCATCCTGGTGCTCGGCGCTACGGCCACCGTGCTGACCAACCTGATGTTCGCCTGGCTGGCGCTCAGTGGCGCCCAGCACTCGCTGCTGGTGCTCACTATCGTCGGCGACAACCTCAGCAATGGCCTGGCAAGCGCGGTGTTCATCGCCTTCCTGTCGAGCCTGACCTCGCGGGCCTACACGGCCACCCAGTACGCCCTGTTCTCGTCGTTGATGACGCTGCCCGGAAAGTTCCTGTCAGGCTTTGGCGGGCTGGTGGTGGAGGGAATGGGCTACCCGAGCTTCTTCGTGCTGGCCTCGGCGCTGGGCGTACCGGCCATCCTGATGGCGCTGTGGGTCTGGCGACACCATGTGCGCGACCCAGGGGATCACGCCGTCAGCCTCGACAAGCCATGACGCCATCGATGCAGCGTGCATAACCAAAAGAGGGCCGACGTTGTCGGCCCTCTTTTTCCATGGTGCTTCAGCGTTCGGTCTCGTACCTGGGGGTCTGAGTAGACCTTCGGCGCTACGCGCCCCAACGCTCAGCCGGAGCCGTCATCCAGCGCAGGCAGCGATCCCCCCCCATTGCTGAAGCCGCCTTGTAGTACGCCCTTGAACAGGGCTTGCGATCAACCGCGCCGTCCGCTGCGCTCTTCCAGCCAGGCCAGCGCGCCCGGTGTGCTGCGCCACTGATCGCGCATCAGGGTACGGTACTGCCAGGCCTCGGCGCGGGTGCCGGGCTCGGCCAGCTGGCCATTGCCGGGGATGGCGCCACGTTTGGGGTTGTCGCTGCAGAGAAGCGCCACCGCGTGGGCGTTGTGGCGCTGGGCGCTCTCCAATGCCAGGGCCGCGTCGTCGAGCTGGCCCAGTCGGTAC
The DNA here is from genome assembly GCF_040070555.1 of Halomonas sp. H10-59. Lineage (NCBI taxonomy): Bacteria > Pseudomonadati > Pseudomonadota > Gammaproteobacteria > Oceanospirillales > Halomonadaceae > Halomonas > Halomonas sp. H10-59. The sequence continues at coordinate 1,781,527 of NZ_CP098828.1, read as the reverse complement.
AGCGCCAGCACCTGCCCCATGTACATGCCCAGCAGCGGCGTCTCGTCATCGGCAGGACCGACCTCCAAGGCCTGGCGGCTGATCTCCAGCGCCTCGTCGTCGCGGCCTTCACGCAGCAACTGGTCGAGCACCAGCTCGCGCAGCCCCAGACTGTCCTGCTCGTCCAGCGACAGCAGCAGCTCGGCCAGTTCCCGCGAGTGCTGGCGGGAGCCGCGTTCCATGCCCACCACCAGCGCAAGCCCCGCCCGCAGAAGCTGGGCGTTGTCTTCCTGGTCCCACTGGAAGGCGCCGTCGCCACTCTGACGAATCTGCAGAAGCCAGCGTTCGAGACGCTCGGCCAGGGGCTCGAACAGACTCGGGGCCATCCACGGCAGACTGCCAAAACGGCTGGTCAGCGCCAGCGACACCGACTGCAGTACCGCCGGTGAATCAAGCTGTTCGGGGTTGGCGCACAGCGCCGGCAACCAGGCTGCGGCATTGAACCACGGATCTCCGAGAAAGCCCATCGGCGCATCCGGGTCCACGTCGACCTGGAAACCCTCCTGGAAGGCGGCGAACAGCGTGTCCTCCCGCGCCGTGGAGCGATACAGCAACTGCCCGTCTTCCTCCACCACCTTGATCGGCGGGGGCGGCGGCAACTCCGCCAGCAGGGTCTGCAGGCCCACCAGGGGCTCGCCGAGATCCTCTTCGGCGCACAGCAGCTGATCGGCCAGGGTGGCGCCGGGGTTGTCGGCCAGGTCCGCCAGGAACTGCAGCTGGTCGGGGTCCAGATCACCCTGGCGGGTCAGCCGCCGTAGCCAGAAGCGCGAGCGCTCCATGGCTTCCTCGTCGTGACCTTCGTGGAGCAGCAGCATGGCCTCGATATAGGCCAGGGTCGGCGAATCGGGAAGGGCCTGCTGGGCACGCACGAAGGCCGAGCGAGCACTGTCGAGATCGTCGTTGTCCAGGTGCATCAGACACAGCCGCTCCAGCGCCACGCCACGCAGGAACATCGGTCCCCGCTCCAGCACCTCGTCCAGCAGCGCCTCGCGCTTGCGGTGGAAACCGCGCTCCTGGAAAAGGTCCAGCAGGATCTCGAAGGCGGGCTCGGCCTGTTCCGGCAGGCGCTCCCAGTCGGCATTGTCGAACAGTGACTCGAGGATCTGCTGGGCACGTCCCCGCTGGCCCGATTCGGCGGCGATCAGCCCTGCCTCCAATAGCGCCTGGGCAGGGGCGCGACCACTGGCCAGGGCAGCCTTCAGCGTCTCCCCTTTCCACTCCCTCAGCGACAGCATCCACATCAGATGAGGCGGCAGGTGACCGGTCAGGCTGACGGCGCCGCAGCACTGCTTCATCTTGCGTCCAGAGTCGCACCAGCAAGGTTCGTTGCGGCCAGGGCGTGCCAGGGTTTCACAGGCGAAGTCGAGACGTGCCAGGGGCGTCTGGGACCACAGTTCGGGAGCCAGCGCCTGGGCCAGGGCCTTGTCACCGCCCACGCAGGCAGGCCCCTCCTCGCGCGCCCAGCTCATCAAGCTCGGATAGCGTTCATCCTGCCGAATGGCTGCCAGGGCGCCCGCGGCAAAACCCAGCAGTTGATCCACCCATAACGCCAGCATCGCTATCTCCCCGAAATTGAAAACGGCACAGTCTAACAGTGCATGCACCGGCTGGGCAGACCCGCGCCTCAGACGGCGTAGGCATCCAGCAACTGTGCACTCCGTGAATGCATGTCCAGGCGCCCCTCGAGCCGCACCAGGTTCCAGTAATGACCATTGAGCGTACGCGCCAGCAACAGCATGCCGGCAGGGGGCTGCAGGCGGTCCAGCGCGCCCCACACCCGGGGGCTCAGCTCGCGCAGACGCCGATGCACCCGTACATCGCCGAAGTCCTGCTCACCGGGCGCGAACAGCGGCGACACCGCTTCCGCGGATTCGCGATACAGCGCCAGCGGCGCGCCCTCTCCCTGTCGACCGCCGAGCCCGCGCACGGCCTCATCCATGGCCATGGGGTCGCCGTCCAGGGTTGCCCCAAGTAGCGCCACCAGACCGGCCAGCCGCTCCCGGGGGACCGCGATCACGGCGCCCAGGTCATACACCACCAGCCGGCCCTGTTCATCGACGGCAAAATTGCCGGCGTGGGGATCGGCGTGCAGTTCATGGTGGGTGAACAGCTCCTCGGTGATCCAGTCCGCCAGGGTGCGCGACACCCGCTGACGAAGGGTATCGTCGGCACCTTCGAGGTCACGCAGGGGCGTCCCCGGCAGATACTCCATCGCCAGCACCCTTGGACCACTGAGCTCCTTCACGGGCTGCGGCATCACCAGGTCGGGGTGATCGGCATAGCGCCGCCGGTAGCGCTCCAGTGCGTCCGCTTCGGCGCGATAGTCGAGCTCGCGCCGCAGTCCATCGGCGAGTTCGTCGAATAGAGCATCGAGGCGTGCCTGGGACACCTTGAGCCAGCGACCCAGTCGCAGCAGCCTTCTGACCTGCACCAGGTCCTGTTCCAGCACCCGATCGAGCCCCGGGTACTGCACCTTGAGCACCAGGGTACGACCGTCCCGGGTCCGGGCCCGATGCACCTGTCCCATGGAGGCGCTGGCAAAGGGCTCGGGCTCGATCTCGTCGAACAGGGCATCGAGGTCGCCGAGCTCTGCCTCAAGCGCCACCTTGATCTCGGCCCAGGGCGCCGGAGCAGCATCCTTCTGTAGCCGGGCAAGCTCTTCGGCCAGGGCCGGGGGCAGCAGGTCATCCCACTGGGACATGACCTGAGCGATCTTCATCGCCGGCCCCTTGAGCTCGGAGAGGCCTTCAAACAGCGACTCGCCGAGCGCCTGCCAATCGGCCTTGCCGCCGATTCTCGAGCGCAGCAGGGTCGATCCGGTACGAGCGGACAACCCGAGCATCCGGCGTGTCCGGCCTGACTGACGCATGCTGCCTCCTGCCCGTACGGGCGCCCTGCAAGATGCTGGCAACGCTGGCCTCACCGGGAGGATAGCGCGTCACAAGACGGTCACCTTACCCGCATCTGCACACAAAAATGATATAGGACTTGTACACTTTTCACTCCATGGTACACCTGGCATCTCATCACACATACTGGAAGAATATCCAGACGATTCACCCGCACCGGTGCGCTATGCGATTGATCATTGCGGAAAAACCGAGCCTGGCTCGCTCCATCGCCGAGGCGCTGCCCGGGGCAGCACAGAAAAAAGACGGCTACCTGTCCGTCGGCGACACCGAGGTCACCTGGTGCCTCGGCCACCTGCTGGAGCAGGCGCCGCCGGATGCCTACGACCCGGCCTTCAAGCCCTGGCGACGCGACCACCTGCCCATCGTGCCCGGTCAGTGGAAGCTGGTGCCCAGGCCCAAGGCCCGCGGTCAGCTGTCGGTGATTCGTGCGCGCCTGAAACAGGCACGCCAACTGGTGCACGCCGGCGACCCCGACCGCGAGGGCCAGCTGCTGGTCCAGGAGGTGATCGAGCACCTGGGCTGGAAGGGGCCCGTCCAGCGTCTGCTGATCAACGACCTCAACCGGCCTGCGGTGGCTCGAGCACTCGGGCGGATCGAGGACAATGCCAGGTATTACCCGCTCTACCGCGCCGCCCAGACCCGCGCCCGCGCCGACTGGCTGTACGGCATCAACCTGACCCGCGCCTGGACCCTGATCGGCCGCCAGGCGGGCCACGATGGCGTGCTGTCGGTGGGGCGCGTGCAGACGCCGGTGCTCGGCCTGGTGGTGCGCCGCGATGAGGAGATCCGTCATTTCACGCCCTACCCCTTCTATGTGCTGTGGGCTCACCTGCGCGTCGGCGCCGGCACCTTGAAGGCCTGGTGGGTCCCCGGCGAGTCCCATCGCCTGGACGAGCGCGGTCGGGTGCTCGACGCCGCTCCTGCTCAGACGCTGGCAGAGCGCCTGCCGGGTGCTGAAGGCCAGGTGAGCAGCGTGGACTCCCGTCGTCGTCGCCAGCCGCCGCCCTTGCCTTACTCTCTGTCGGCGCTGCAGGTCGATGCGGCACGCCGCCACGGGCTCTCGGCCAAGGCGGTGCTGGACATCTGCCAGCGCCTTTACGAGCGCCATCAGTTGATCACCTATCCGCGCTCGGACTGTCGCTACCTGCCGCGTGAACACCTGGCGAGCCTGCCGGGCCAACTGGCCAGCGCCTGTCGCGATGACACCACCCTGTCCGGTTGGCTGGCCAACGCCGACATGGGGCTTCGCTCACGCGCCTTCGACGACGCCAAGGTCGGCGCCCACCACGCTCTTGCCCCCACCGGCAAGCCCTTCGTTGCCGAGCGCCTGTCGCGTCAGGAAGCCGACGTCTACCGTCTGATCTCGCGCAACGTGCTGGCCCAGTTCTATCCGGCGCTGGAAACCCAGGAGGTGAAGGCCGAGTTCCGCCTGCTGGACGAGCGCTTCCAGGCCTCCGGCCAGACGCTGCTGGTGCCCGGCTGGAAGCCCCTGTTCACCACCCGTGACGAGCCACCGCCGTTGCCGGCGCTGGTCGAGGGCGAGGCCTGTCAGGCACTGGAGGCCCAGGTCGAACAGCGCGAGACGCGCCCACCGGAGCCGTTTACCGATGCCAGCCTGATCAAGGCCATGATGAATATCGCCCGCTACGTGGAGGACCCCGAGGTACGCCGCACCCTCAGGGAAACCGACGGCCTGGGTACCGAGGCCACCCGTGCCGGCATCATCGAGACGCTGCTGGAGCGCGGCTATCTGGTGCGCAAGGCCAAGGCGCTGCGCGCCACACGCCTGGGGGTGGGTCTGATCCACTCGCTGCCCGAAGCGGTCAGCCGCCCGGAGCGCACCGCCCTGTGGGAACAGCGGCTGGAAGGCATCGCCGAAGCCCAGGCCGAACCGGAACCCTTCGTCGCCCAGCTGGTCGAGGACCTTCGCACGCTGGTGGGCAGCGCCGACAGTCAGCGGCTGAGTGCCGCCCTCGGCGCCGCCCAGGGCGAGTCGCCGGAAGCCGGCCCCGCCAGCAAGCGAGGCCGCCGCACCAACTCGCCACGCCGCAGCGCCGGGCGTAAACGCCGCCCCTCCCGTAAAGGCAGCACCACATGACCACACTGATCATCGGTCCCGGCGCCATCGGCCGCCTACTGGCCTGTCGGCTTGCCGCTGGCGGCCAGAGCGTGCGCCTGCTGGGGCGACGACCGCTGCCGACGATCCAGACCCTGACCTCACCGGATGGCACGACCCAGCGCCTTGAACTGGCCACCACCACCGAGCCACGCCTTGCCTGCGTCGATGTCGACCAGGTCATGCTGACCACCAAGGCCTACGCCGCCAGGGCAGCCTTCGCTGCGGTGGCCGACCATCTGCCTGCCGCCACACCGCTGGTGCTGTGGCAGAACGGGCTGCGCGTGCAGCGACCCTTGACCGATACCTGGAGCGGGCCGGTGCTGTGCGCCTCCACCACCGAGGGCGCCTTTATCAGGGCGGACGACAGCGTCGTCCACGCCGGCCAGGGTCAGACCGTCATCGGTCATCTCGACGGCGGCCTCGACGGCCATCCAGGCGAAGGCCACGGCCCCCATACCCAACCCCTCCGGACTGACGCTCTCCAGACCCAAGCCCACCAGACCCAAGCCCTGGCCAGTTCGCTGGCCACCACCCTGAGCGCCGCCGGCCTGGCCACCGAGGCGGTGGACGATATCGCCACCCGGCTGTGGCACAAGCTGGCGGTGAACGCCGCCATCAACCCCCTGGTGGCACGCTACCGACTACGCAATGGCGAGCTGCGCGGGCATCCTTACCGCGACATGGTCGACGCCACCGTCGACGAGGTGGCGCAGATACTGGCGGCACTGGAGATTCCCGCTCCCGCCATCGACGTTCCCTCCAGCGACGTGCCCTCCAGCGACGTCAACGATGGCAACCGCGCCTGGCGCGCCCTGGTCTGGCAGGTCATCGAGCGGACCGCCGCCAACCGTGCCTCGATGCTGCAGGATATCGAGGCAGGCAGGCCCACCGAACACGACGCCATCCTCGGCCCGCTGCGCGAGGCCGCCACACGCCTGGGCCTCCCTTGCCCCCAGCTCGACGCGCATTGGCGCTTTCTGAATGCCTGAAACGAGCAAACCCAGGCTGGCGGTACACAAAAGCGATTGCTATTTTAACGGTTGGCAGTGATTCGACTCCCACCTGAATATCGACTCGAATCACCTTGCCGGGCCGGCCCTCGAACAAGTCCGTGTCCCCGCATACGGTCTTGCCCTTGTGAGCCATGTTCACTACGAGCTGCGTTCACACTGCGCCGTGTTCTCAATCAGCCTCGTTCAAAACTCGGTCAAAATGAGCCGCGTCAAGATTGAGAGCCAAGGTGAGAGCTGAGGTTGCTGAGATTTAAGTTGGCTGAGTCTAGAATTGAGAGCCGAGCCCTTGAATAAAACCGAAGCATGATCGATCAGGTGCCACCCGCGGAGGCTATTCCGCCAGGACAACCATGATGACTGCTTGTCGCTTGCCCTCTCTCCCCGCTCGACGCCCCACGTCGCACACCTTGCTGGCGGGCCTGCTTGCGGCACTGACCCTTGTCGCCTTCTCGGCCCCTGTCCTGGCGAGCGAAGACGCTGCCGACCCGCTGGCCGACAATGACGCTTCCCACTCGGCCACCCCGGCCTTCTCCGGCATGGGCCAGGAAATCGTCAGGCTCGACAGCGGCGTCCTGGTGCAGGGCGACAAGGTCCACACTCCCGACGGCTACACCTCCGGCTTCCGCCTGACCGCCGGCATGGCGCCACAGCAGGAAACCGGCTGGGACCTGGGGGCCGAGCTGCGCTATCGACAAAGCGATGACGTCCCCATGTCTTCCAGCGACAGCCAGCATGTCCAGGACGTGACCAGCCTGGGGGGTAGCCTGGTCGCCGGCTTCCGTGTCGGCCACTTCGGCGTCTACGGCAAGACCGGCATGGCCCAGTGGGTCAGCGATCCGGTCACCGGTCGCAACACCTTCGATTCCACCAGTGGCTCCACCCGGGTCCAGGGTCTCGGGGCCCGCTGGATGACCCGCAGCTGGATCGGCCAGGTCGAGTTCGAGGAGGTCAATGACCCCGAGCTTGAGCATCTGAATATGATTACGGCCTCGTTCCACCTCCCTTTCTAGGGCTCGTCTGAAAAGTGCCTGCGCTCGGTAATACGGCGTTAAAAATCGGCTGGTGCGCCAGCCCGGTCAACATGCTCATTTACACCACGTAAACTGCGCTGTCTCACCGATTTTTGCCTTGTCTAACCTTCGCTCGTCGACTTTTCGGACTGAGCCTAACACCGCCGGCAAACCGAGTCGGAATCGACTCGATCGCGTTACACGCAGTGACTTTTGACGTCCCCTTGCGCCACACCTCATCTTTATTCTGCTGTTTTAAAAGATTTTTTCTCAATACGGCATGGGAATAGCTTTGTGGTTTGGCATAACACCAAATCACAAGGAATCTCCTGCCATGTCATCGACACCCCACCGTTCCATCGATATCGACGCCAACCGCCTGTGGGACAGCCTGATGCAGATGGCCGAGGTCGGCCCTTCCCCCAACGGCGGCAGCCGCCGCCTTGCCATGACCCCTGAAGACGCCGATGGGCGCCGCCTGCTGCTGGACTGGGTCGAGGCGCTGGGCTGCACCTGGCAGCGTGACAAGGCCGGCAACCTGTTTATCCGGCGTGCCGGACGCGAGGACCACCTGCCCCCGGTGTCCATGGGTAGCCACCTGGACACCCAGCCGCTGGGCGGACGCTTCGACGGCGTGCTGGGGGTACTGGCTGGCCTGGAGGTGCTGCGCAGCCTGCACGACAACGCCATCACCACCCGCCGGCCGTTGTCATTGATCGTCTGGACCAACGAGGAAGGCAGCCGCTTCGCCCCGGCCATGGGCGGCAGCGGCGTCTGGACCGGCCGCCTCGATGAGGCGACCTTCTTCGGCGCCAGCGACAGCAAGGGCGTCACCCTGGGCGAGGCCATCGCGGCCTGCGGCGAGGCCGGCGATCTGCCCCTGGGCGAACCCGAACTCGACGCCTACTTCGAGCTGCACATCGAGCAGGGCCCGGTGCTCGAGGAACAGGGCCATCCCCTCGGCATCGTCACCGGGGTCCAGGGCATCCGCTGGTACGACCTGAGTCTGCGCGGTCAGTCGGCCCACGCAGGCCCCACGCCGATGAGCTATCGCCGTGATCCATTGCTCGCCGCCACCGCCATGATCCAGCGCATGCGCGAGGTGGTCATGGCGGATCCTGACGGCGCTGCGCGCCTGACCGTGGGCGACTTCCAGGTGGTCGAGCCCTCGCGCAACGTGGTCCCCGGCGAGGTCCGTCTGCTGCTGGACCTGCGCCACGTCAGCGACGAACGCCTCGATGCACTGGATGCCGAACTGGAACGTCTGGCCAGGGACGCCGCCGACGTCGAGGGCGTGGAGCTGACGTTCGAGCGCCGCTGGCATTCTCCGGTCACCCCCTTCGACGACGCCCTGATCGACTCCCTGCGCGAGGCCGTCAAGGCGCGCGAGCTCGATGCCCCCTGCATGATGAGCGGTGCCGGGCACGACGCCGTGCACCTGTCCCACGTCACCCCCACGGTGATGATCTTCGTGCCCTGCCGCGACGGCATCAGCCACAACGAGGCCGAATACGCCGAGCCTGAGCACTGCGCGCTGGGCACCCAACTGCTGTGCGACGCGGTGCTGGCACGCGCCGAGCGCGACTGAGATCGCCATCAGCGCCCTGAACAACCCAGAATGAATCGATTTCGATTCATCGAGTCGAAATAGCATCAAAGGCCCTTTGCCCGATCAGCCGACTCGTTCCCCGGACGCTCAGGCCATTCACAACAAGAGATACCTTATGGACATCAACTCCCATGTGCTGCTGCTGTTTGCCAACGCCTTTCTGACCACCGCCCTGTCGGTTGTCATCGTTGGCGTCATCCTGCTGCGCGAATACCGGCCGACCATTCGTCGCCTGAAGGACGAGGCGGCGGCTTCGTCTTCAGCCGACACCACCAACCACAACAAGACTTCATCTGACCTGAGAGACCTGTCATGACCCTGGCCATCTTCGCCATCGTACTGACCGCCTACGTGGCGGTGGCGGCCCTGCTCGCACGCCGTATCAAGAACAAGGACGACTTCTACGTCATGGGTGAGCAGGGCTCGACGTTGCTGATCGTCGGAACCCTGGCCGCCACCTTCCTCAGCGCCGTGACCCTGATGGGGATCGCCGGCATCTCCTACAGCGAAGGCCCGCTGGTGATCGCGGCGCTGGGCTCCTTCGGCGCCTGGGTCGGGACCCTGATCGCGGTGGTGTTCATCGGTCGCAAGCTGAAGGCGCTGAACTGCCGCACCATGATGGACTTCTTCGACTACCGCTTTAACAACAAGTGGGTCAGCGTGGTCGCACTGATCCTGATGGTGATCGGCCTGCTCGGCTACGGCATCATCCAGCTGATCGGCGCCGGCCTGGTGCTGGCCGAGATCATCGATATCCCCTTCCCGGTGATCATCGTCGCCTTCACCCTGGCGCTGCTGGCGTTCTGCTCGCTGTCCGGCATGTACGGGGTGGTCTACACCGACACCATGATGTTCTTCACCATGCTGGCCATCGCCTTCGTCATCGCACCAATGTTGATCGGCGACGCCGGTTTCGAGGCGATGAAGGGCCTCGGCGAGACCCTGCCCGGCTTCTGGACCGTGGGGGGCGCCAACGACCGCCCGCTGGGCTGGTCGATCTCCCAGTTCCTGGTGTGGATCCTGTTCTTTGCCTGCACCCCGGCGCTGGTGTCCCGCGTCTTTCCGGCCAAGAACGACTTCGTCATCCTCAAGGTGGCGGTGATCGGCGTGTTCTTCGCCCCGGCCATGCAGCTGCTGGTGTTTCTGGCGGCCAGCGCCATGCAGGTGATCCAGCCCGGCATCGAGCCCACCGACCGCGCCATGATCGTCGGCTTCATGGAGCACACCAACCCGACCCTGGCCGGTATCGGTCTGGCCGGCCTGATGGCGTCGATCATGTCCACCGCCTCGACACTGTTCGTGCTGACCGGCTTCGCCCTGGCCCGCGACCTCTACGAGAAGTTGTTCGACCGTGAGGTCAGCGAACGCAAGGGCGTGGTACTCGGCCGCATCTCCCAGGCGGTGGTAGCGCTGGTAGTGTGCGCCGTGGCGATCTCGCGCCCGGCGGGCATCTACTGGATCTCGATCTACGCCGGCGCGATCTTTGCCGTGGCCTGGCTGCCGACCATCGTCGCCGCCATGCACTGGCGTCGGATGAACGCCAACGCCGCGCTGGCCTGCATGCTGGTGGGCTCGATCACCTTCATCGTGGTGGGCGAACTCGAGCGCCACGGCCTGGTCAGCCTGCCGCTGCATATCGACAACCTGCAGGTGGCCATCCTGCTCGGCACCCTGGCGCTGATCGCGGTGGGACTGAAGAGCCAGCCTTCCGAGTACGAGCTCAAGGTATTCGACGACATTCGTGCAAGGCGACTGTCCGACACCACCATCCGCGACATCCTGGCCCGCCCCGATGGCGCCCGCGAGCTGGTGCGCGAATACCGCCAGGTGTGGGGCATCATGGTGCTGTTCGTGATCATCGCAGGCGCCCTGTGGGGCTACCTGTTCAGCAAACTGGGGACCTGAGCGCACCGTCACCGCTGCTGTCACTGATCCACCAGGCCGGCGCCGTGAGGCGCCGGCCTGGCTTTACTAACACGCGCTCCCGGCACACCATTGACGTTCTGGACCCTGCCTGGAGCCTCGATGAACCACGGCCCCCTCATGCCCCGACAGCTACTGGCCATCCTCAACGCCCTCGAGGACGGCATCTTCATCACCGACCTCAAGGGACGCCCGCTGTGGGTCAACCAGGCGAGCCTGTCGCAGCTCGATGCCAGCGCGGAACACCTCTACCAGAGCGACGTCTACCGGCTCGAGGAGGAAGGTGTGTTCTCGCCCTCGGTCACCCGCTTCGTGATCGAGGAGCGGCGACCGGTCAGCGTGGTCCACCGTTATCGCGGCAAGGACTACCTGGTCAACGGCAGCCTGTTTCACCTGGGCGGCGACCCTTCCGGTGAACCCGATGCGGTGCTGGTCCAGGCCCGCAACCTGGACCGCGACGTGCTGGCCTCGCGCTCGCCGGACACCACCCAGGCGCTGCTCGATCACGTCATGCATCAGCTCAAGCGCATCCGTCAGGAACAGGTAGCGACGGAGGCCAGCCCCGCCTCGTCCAGCCGCAGCCCACGCTATCGCCGGTGTCTGGAGCGCCTCGAGCGCGCCGCCGCCAGTGACACCACGGTGCTGCTCAGCGGCGAGACCGGCGTCGGCAAGAGCTGGCTGGTCAATCGCCTGCACCAGTTCAGCCCGCGCTCGGACAAGCCGCTGATTCACGTCAACTGCGCGGCGATCCCCGAGGCCCTATTGGAAGCCGAGCTGTTCGGCCACGAGAGCGGCGCCTTCACCGGCGCCCATCGCGACGGGCGGGTCGGCTACGTGGCCCTGGCCGAGGGCGGCACCCTGTTTCTCGACGAGATAGGCGAACTGCCGCTGACGCTTCAGCCCAAACTGCTGCAACTGCTGCAGGAACGTCAGTACCACCCGCTGGGCGGCAAGCCGCGCAAGGCCGAGGTACGCATCGTCGCCGCCACCAACGCCGACCTGGCCGCCCGGGTGCGGGATGGCAGCTTCCGCGCCGACCTGTACTACCGACTCAATATCGTGCCCATCGAGATCCCACCGCTGCGCGAGCGCGCCGAGGACATCCCCGGTCTGGCCAATCAGCTGCTGGCCAGGATATCCCGCCGCCACAAGCGCCGTATCACCCTGGAGCGCGACGCGCTGAGGGCGCTGACCCACCACTCCTGGCCTGGCAACGTGCGCGAACTGGAAAACCTGCTCGAGCGGCTCAGCGTGTTCTGTGAAGACGACACCATCGGCATCGACGATCTCGCCCTCGACCACCCGGAGCTTGTGCCCGCTAGCCTTGCCGACCGCGTTTCACTCAACAGCTCGCGCAAGAGCTCCTGGCAAGACGACGGCCAAAGCGACGGTGCTCTATCGCTGCCACTGGACGATTCCCGCCCCCTGCCCGAGCGCTTGGCCGAGATCGAACGCCAGGCCATCGATGACGCTCTGTCCCGCGCCGGCAGCACCCGCAAGGCAGCCCAGGACCTTGGCGTCAGCCAGTCCTGGTTGATGCGACGGCTCAAGCGCGATCGGTCGAGCTCGTCCGACTGAAACGTCGGCATCCACAACACATCCCGAAACGCCCGACCGACACACCCAACCGATACGCTCACCCAAGACGCCAGCGCCCGGCCATCTGGCCGGGCGCTGGGTGTTCAGGGTAACGCTCGCGGTCGCGTCAGCCGGTGTTGCGAAGGCCAGCGGCGATCCCCGCCATGGTCACCATCAGGGCGCGGGACAGGTCCGCGCTGATGGCGCCGTCGGCGTCGCGGTTACGCTGCAGCAGCTCGGCCTGCAGGCCATGCAGCGGGTCGATGTAGGGGTTGCGCACCTCGATGGCCTGGCGAATCAGCGGCGTCTTCTCGAGCAGCTCCTGCTGATCGAGGATCTTCAGAAGCTCCTCGTTGAGCCTGCCGAAACGCTCGCGCAGGCGGTTGCCCAGGGCCTCCAGGCTCGGCTCGTCCACCAGGCGATGCTCGTAGTAGGCGGCCAGTTCCACGTCGGCCTTGGCCAGCAGCATCTCGAGCATGTCCAGGTAGGTGCCGAAGAACGGCCACTGCTCGCGCATCTCCTGCAGCACCTCGAGTCCGCCGGGCTCGGCCAGGCGGGTGGCGAAGGCCTCACCGGTGCCGAGCCAGGCCGGCAGCATCAGTCGGATCTGGGTCCAGGCGAAGATCCAGGGGATCGCACGCAGGGTCTCGACGCCACCGTCCTGACGCCGCTTGGTCGGCCGTGAGCCCAGCGGCAGGCGGCCCAGTGCCCCTTCCGGTGTGACCGCACGGAAGTACGGCACGAAATCGGGGTCCTGGCGTACCACACCGACATAGGCACCGTGGGCGATCTCGGCCAGGCGGTCCATCTCGTCGCGCCAGGCCGGCTTGGGCTTGGGCGGCGGCAGCAGCGACGCCTCCAGCACCGCGCAGGCGTAGATCTCCATGGAGCGCAGGGCGATGTCGGGCTGGCCAAACTTGAAGCGGATCATCTCGCCCTGCTCGGTCACCCGGAGGCTGCCGTTCACCGAGCCTGGCGGCTGGGACAGGATGGCGGCGTGGGACGGACCGCCGCCACGGCCCACGGTGCCACCGCGGCCGTGGAACAGGGTCAGGTCGACACCGTGGCTTTCACAGACATCGACCAGCGCCTCCTGGGCGCGGTACTGGGCCCAGGCCGCCGCCAGCTGGCCGGCGTCCTTGGCCGAATCGGAGTAACCGATCATCACCTCCTGGCTGTCACCGGCGAACTGGCGGTAGCCGGGCAGCGCCAGCAGCCGATCGATGACGTCGCCGGCGCGATTGAGGTCGTCCAGGGTCTCGAACAGCGGTGCGATGGGCATGCCGACACGGCCCCCCACCTCCTTCATCAACAGTGCCACCGTGAGCACGTCCGAGGGCTGCGCGGCCATGGAGATGATGTAGGTGCCCAGCGCCTCGCCGTGCTCGGCGGCGACCACCTGGAAGGTATCCAGGGTCTCGCGGGTCTCGGCGGAGCACTCCCAGCGCCGCGGGATCAGCGGCCGGGTCGACTCGAGCTCCGCCAGCAGGAAGGCCTGGCGCTGCTCCTCGCTCCATTCGCGGTAGTTGCCCAGGCCCAGGTCGTGGGTCAGTTCTTCCATCACCAGGGCGTGGCGGCTGGCCTCCTGGCGCAGGTCGAGCTTGGTCAGGGTGACGCCGAATACCGCCACACGGCGCAGGGTATCGAGCAGCACACCGTTGGCGATGGTATCCAGGCCGACGTCGCACAGCGAACGGTAGCAGGCCAGCAGCGGCGCATAGAGCTGGTCCCGGGTCTCGATGATCGGCCCGCCGTCATAGCTCTTGCCGTCGAGTTCGGCCTTGGCCCAGTCGCGGGTGGCCTCGACCTTCGCCACCAGACGCTTGAGCAGCTCGCGATAGGGCTCGGCGACGTTGCCGACTTCGGCACGCAGGGCACTGTTGGTGCTCCACATGGACAATTCGATCTTGAGCTGCTCGAGATCACGCAGGTACAGGTCCGCCGCCATCCAGCGGCCCAGCAGCAGCACCTCCCGGGTGACCCGTGCGGTGACGTTGGGGTTGCCGTCGCGATCGCCACCCATCCAGGAAGCGAAACGTAGCGGCGCGGCGTCCAGCGGCAGACGCTCGCCGGCGCTTTCCAGCAGCAGGTTATCCAGGTCCCGGTGGAAGTCCGGCACCGCCTGCCACAGTGAATTCTCGATCACCGCAAAGCCCCACTTGGCCTCGTCCACCGGGGTCGGCCGGTCGTGGCGGATCTCGTCGGTGTGCCAGGCCTGACTGATCAACTCCTCGAGCCGCCCCTTGGCCCTGGCAGCCCGCTCGGGGTACTCGCTGGAGGACTCGATGGCGCTGAGGCAGTCATCGATGGCGTCGTACTTCTGGATCAGGGTGCGCCGGATGACCTCGGTGGGATGGGCGGTCAGCACCAGCTCGACGCGCATGTTGGCCAGCGTCTCGACCAGGGTGCGCGACGAGTGACCCTCGCGCCGGGCGCGCTCGAGCAGCTCACCCAGCACCGGCTGCATCCCCGGCTTGTAGTCCTCGACCCGACGAAAGCGGGCACGGTAGTGCTGCTCGGCGATGTTGGCCAGGTTGAGGAACTGATTGAACGCCCGGGTCACCGGCAGCAGGTCCTTCTCCGGCAGCCGGCGCAGGTACTCGATCAGCTCCTGCTGGCCGGCCTCTTCGCCCTGGCGGCCCCGCTTGGCCAGTCCGCGAATCGTCTCGATGCGTGACACGAACTCGGGTCCGAGATCATCGGCGATGGTGCGTCCCAGGCTGTCGCCGAGGATGCGGACGTTATCGCGCAAGGATTCGTGCAGATCGTGGCTCATGGGGTCTCCTTGGGTGTGGTGTCCAGCGGGTCCCGAGCGTGCGGCCCCGCCTTGTTATCGATAGGGTCTCGCCGGCCTCGTCAGTCCATGGTCGGATCGAACGGATCGAACGGATCGGACGGCTCGGCGCGTTCGGCACGCTTGGCCTGCTGCCAGTGCTCTTCCATGCGCTCCAGCGAGGCCCGGCCGAGCGGCGTGTCCTGGGCATCCAGGGACCGCTCCATATGGCGAAAGCGGCTCTCGAAGCGCTGATTGGTGCCTCTCAGGCAGGCTTCCGGGTCGACTCCCAGGGTGCGCGCCAGATTGACGGTGGCGAACAGCAGGTCGCCCACCTCGGTGGCGGCGTGGTCGCGATCCCCGGCCGACAGCGCCTCGCGAATCTCACCCAGCTCCTCTTCGAGCTTGTCGAGCACCCCGTCGGTGTCCGGCCAGTCGAAGCCCACCCGGGCCGCGCGCTTGGACAGCTTGGCGGCGCGACTAAGCGCCGGCAGGGTCCGCGGCACGTCATCCAGCGCCGAGACAGAAACCACCGCTTCGGCCTCGCCCTGCTGCGGGCCGCTGCGTCCTTCCCGTTCCTCGGCCTTGAGCGCCTCCCAGCGGGAGTGGACCTGACGGGTCTCGACCTCGGCGGCACTGACGCCCTGGCGGCGGGATTCAAGGGTGCCGTCGGGAAACACGTGGGGATGGCGACGCAGCATCTTGTCGGTCAGCGTGTGCACCACGTCATGGAAATCGAAACGCCCTTCCTCGCTGCCGAACTGGCTGTAGTAGACCACCTGGAACAACAGGTCGCCGAGCTCCCCCGGCAGCTCGTCGAAGGCGCGTCGCTCGATGGCGTCGGCGACCTCGTAGGCTTCCTCGAGGGTGTGGGGGACGATGGTGTCCCAGTGCTGCTTGACGTCCCAGGGGCAGCCCTGCTGGGGGTCCCGCAGCACCGCCATCAGGGTCAGCAGGTCATCGATGGAATAGCGCCGGCTCATGTGCGACGCCCTCCCTGACCGCGCTTGCGCTTGACCTCGATGATATTGGGCAACTGCTGGATGCGGGAGAACAGCCGGCCCAGGGTCTCCAGGCCGTCCACCTCGGCGGTGATCGAGATGCGCGCGATGCCGTCGTCGGTGTTGGTCAGGGTATTGACCGAGAGCACGTTGACCTTGTCCTGGCCGAGCACGGCGGTGACGTCACGCAGCAGGCCGGAGCGGTCCCAGGCCTGGATCTCGATATCCACCGGGTACTGGCTGCTGGAGCGCTCGCCCCACTCCACCTCGATCACCCGCTGGGGTTCGTCGACCCTAAGCTGCAGGATGTTGGGGCAGTCCTGGCGATGGATCGACACGCCACGGCCCTGGGTGATGAAGCCGACGATCGGCTCGCCGGGGACCGGATGACAGCAGTTGGCCATGTTGGTCTTGAGGTTGCCGACGCCCAGCACGGTGATCTCGCCGTCCGGGGTCTTGGCCGGCTTCTGACGCGGCTTGGCCAGCAACCGGTCGAGGTGCTCCTGCTCGTCGCTGTCGCCGAACAGCTGCTGGGCCTGGTGCAGCACCTGACCGATACGCAGGTCGCCGGCGCCAAGCGCGGCGTACATGTCGTCGGCATTGGCGTAGTTGACCTTCTGGGCCAGGGTGGCGAGGTCCATGTCGTGGACGTCGAGACGCTTCATCTCGCGCTCGAACAGCGCCTTGCCCTCTTCCAGGTTCTGGTCACGCGCCTGGTGCTTGAACCAGGACTGGATCTTGGCCCTGGCCCGGGAGGTGCGCACGAAACCCAGGTTGGGGTTGAGCCAGTCACGGCTCGGGGCGCTCTTGTTGGCGGTCAGGATCTCGACCTGCTGACCGGTCTTGAGCTTGTAGGTCAGCGGCACGATGCGACCGTTGACCTTGGCGCCGCGACAGCGGTGGCCCACCTCGGTGTGCACGCGGTAGGCGAAGTCGATGGGGGTGGCGACCCTGGGCAGGTCGATGACGTGACCGTCCGGGGTGAACACATAGATGCGATCCGGCGCCACGTCGCTGGTCAGGCCCTCGCGCAGGTCGCCGAATTCGCCGATCTCCTCGTGCCACTCGAGCACCTGACGCAACCAGGCGATCTTTTCCTCGTAGCTGTCGCTGCGGGCATTGGTATCGTGGCCCTTGTAGCGCCAGTGGGCGCAGACCCCAAGTTCGGCCTCTTCATGCATGGCGAAGGTGCGGATCTGGATTTCCAGCACCTTGTTCTCGGGGCCGATGACCGCCGTATGCAGGGACTGGTAGCCATTCTTCTTGGGGTTGGCGATGTAGTCGTCGAACTCGTCGGGCACGGTGTGCCAGCGCGAGTGGACGATGCCGAGCATGGTGTAGCAATCCTGCACCGTGGGCACCAGGATGCGCACCGCGCGTACGTCATGAACCTGGGAGAAGTCGATGCGCTTGCGCTTCATCTTTCGCCAGATAGAGAAGATGTGCTTGGCCCGACCGTCCACCTGGAACTGGTGGATGCCCTGGGCCGACATCAGCGACTTCAGGGTCTCCACCACCTCCTGGATGTAGCGATCACGATCCAGTCGCTTCTCGGCCAGCTGCCGGGCGACGGTCTTGTAGTCGTCCTCGTGGAGGTAGCGGAAGGACAGGTCCTCGAGCTCCCACTTGAGGTGGCCGATGCCCAGGCGGTGGGCCAGCGGGGCATAGATGTCGAACACTTCGCGGGCGACCCGCACCTGCTTCTCGCGCGGGGCATCGCGGACCTGGCGCAGGGCGCAGGTGCGCTCGGCGATCTTGATCAACGCCACCCTGACGTCGTCGATCATGTTGACCAGCATCTTGCGCAGGTTGTCCTGCTGATCCTGCTGCTGCAGGCCGGCAGTGGTGGCCTGGGTATTGCTGATCGCGGCCATCTGCAGCACGCCTTCGATCAGGCTCGCCACCTCGCGGCCGAAACGTTTGGCCACTTGCTCGGGCTTGATCAGGTTCTCACGCACCGCGCGATACAGCACGGCGGCTTCGATGGCGGTCTGATCCAGGCGCAGCTCACCGAGGATATCGGCCATCTCGAGGCCCATGCGAAAGCTCGAGCCGTCCTTCAACCAGGACTTGTGGGGCCGCTCGGAGGCCTGCTCCAGCGACTGCGCCAGCTGGCAGGCCTCGACCAGTTCATCAGCGTCGGCCAGCTTGACGTCGTCCTGCAGCCGCGCGACCCACTGATCGATATCGACCCGACCATCCGCGGTCAACGGCTGGTCTTCCCGCACTTTAACCATCTTTCCTGACTCCTTGGCGTGGCGACGGCCCCTGGCGTTCGAACAGTACCATCGACTCGAGGTGCGAGGTGTGCACGAACATGTCCGCCATGGCGACCCGTTGCAGACGATAACCTCCCTGCAACAAGTGTGCCGCATCGCGAGAAAGCGTGGCGGGATCACAGGCAATATACAAGACCCGGGACACCGTACTTTTGGCCAGTGCCCGGCACAGCGCCTCGGCCCCTTCCCTTGGTGGGTCCAGTACCACCACCTCGGCATCATGGGTACGCAACAGCCTCGCCACCTGCCCTTCGTCATGCAGGTTGCCCTGGAGGGCAGCGACGTCCAGATCCGCGCCCGCGGCGTTGTCGGCCAGGCGTGAGGTCATCTCCGGCGAGCCTTCCACCGCGCTCACCGCGTAGCCCGACGCCGCCAGCGGCAGGCTGAAATTGCCGATCCCGGCGAACAGATCCAGCAGGGGTTCATCGACCCGGCGAGGTGTCCCCAGCCAATCCAGCGCGGTCTCGATCATGCGCTGGTTGACCTGGGCGTTGGCCTGCAGGAAGTCGCTCGGTCCGACGCCGAGGCTGAGCGGGCCACGCGCCGACGGGACCGTCACCTGGAGTCCTCGGGGCGGGGTCACCAGCCACTCGAAGCGCACCTGTTCACGGCCTGCCAGCACGCCGACGGCGATGCCTCGCTCATCGGCCCATGCACGCCAGCGAGCCAGGTCCGCGGGTTGCTCGCGCAGTTGGCGGATCACCAGGGTCACCTGGCCGTCGCTGGCCAGCAGTTCCAGATGGCCGACCTGGCGTGGCGCCTCGAGGCTCGCCAGCTGCTGGTGCAACGGTGCCAGCAGCGACGACAGCTCCGGCACCAGAACGGTGCAGCTCTCCACCGATACCAGCCGGTGACTGCGCCTGGCGCGAAAGCCCAGATGGATGCCGCCGTCGGCATCGACCCTGACGCCCAGGCGCGCACGGCGGCGATAGGCGACGTCATCACTGGCCAGCACCTCGATGCGTTCGAGGTCGACCTCGACGCCCTGACGGGCCAGCAGCTCCGACAGTACGACGGCCTTGTGACGACGCTGGGCGTCGAGTTCCAGATGCTGCAGATCACAGCCGCCACAGCGCTCGATGTAGGGACAGGGCGGCGTCACCCGGGTCGGCGCGGCCTCGATCAGCTCACGCAGGTGGGCCTCGTCGTAGCGCTTGCGGGTGCGATGCACCGCCACCCTGACCCGCTCGCCGGGCAAGGCCCCCTCGACAAACAGGGTCTTGCCGGCGGGCGAACGGGCAATCCCGCGGCCATCGTGGGACAGCCCCTGAATCTCGAGCACGTCGGGCAGCTCATCGGACGTGTCGGTCTGGTAGGCCCGGCGAGTGTCCGACGGGCGCTTGTGAGCAAGCCCCGAGACACCGGAGCGCTGACGCGGCGGACGGCGTTTTCCCAGTCCAGCCACCTCAGGACTCCGGCGCCAGCAGACCGGTGGAGAGATAACGGTCCCCCCGGTCGCAGACGATGAACACGATCACCGCGTTCTCGACCTCTTCGGCCACCCTGAGCGCCCCGGCCAGGGCGCCTCCCGAGGACACCCCCGCCAGGATTCCTTCTTCCCGGGCCAGTCGGCGCATGTGCTCTTCGGCCTCGTACTGGCCGATGTCCAGTACCCGATCGACCCGCTGGGGTTCGAAGATCTTCGGCAGGTAGGCCTCGGGCCAGCGACGAATCCCGGCGATGCTGGCGCCGTCCTCGGGCTGCAGGCCGATGATCTCGATGTCGCCGCGCTGCTCCTTCAGGTAACGCGACACCCCCATGATGGTGCCGGTGGTCCCCATGGAGCTGACGAAGTGGGTGATCCGACCGTCGGTCTGCTGCCACAGCTCGGGGCCGGTGGTGCGATAGTGACCCAGCGGGTTGTCGGGATTGGCGAACTGGTCCAGCGACTTGCCCTCGCCTCGGGCGACCATGGTATCGGCCAGGTCCCGGGCCTCTTCCATGCCGCCTTCCTTGCTGACCTCGATCAGCCTGGCACCGTAGGCCGCCATGGCCTGCTTGCGCTCGCTGGAGGCGTTCTCAGGCATGATCAGCACCATGCGATAGCCCTTCATCGCCGCGACCATGGCCAGGGCGATGCCGGTATTGCCGGACGTTGCCTCGATCAGGGTGTCGCCGGGGGCGATCTCGCCGCGCTTTTCGGCCTCGTCGAACATCGACAGGGCCGGCCGATCCTTGACCGAGCCCGCCGGATTGTCACCCTCGAGCTTTGCCAGCAGCACATTGTTGCGCCCGGCGCCGATGCGCTTGAGGCGGACCAGCGGGGTCTTGCCGACCAGCTGGTCGAGGTAGGGGAATTCCATAAGACTTTCCTTGTAACGTCATCTGACGCCATTATATCGACGCCCCTCGCCACTGGACAGGCATGGTCCCATGGGGTGACATGGAGACGTACGAGGCGGCGGTGGCCGCTCTTCGTCCGCGCCTATTCCCGGCCAGGAACGCAGCGCCTATGAGTTTGAGAACACGGTTGATGCTAGCCCTCGTGGGGCTGCCGCTGCTGCTGCTGGGGCTGGCGATCAGCCTCGCCTTGTATCAGGACCATGGCCTGCGCGAGGCCGCCATGGAAGAAAACCTCTCTACCGCCACGCGGCTGGTGGCACCGGAGATGGGCGAAGCCCTGTCGCTGGACGATATCGCCGGCGTTCAGGCGGCTGCCAATCGCCTGATGGATATCCCCAGCGTCCGTGCCCTGCGCCTGGTGCAGCAGGATCAGGTGGTGCTTGAACTCGGTCGACTGCGGGCCGAAGCCCTGAACGTCGAGGCTCCCGGCCAGGGGCTGTTGACCCAGCACTATCGCCAGTGGGTATTGACGACGCCGATCAATGCCGTGGACGGCGCCTACCTGATCCTCGATATCGACGCCTCGCTGCTGCTGCTCGCCACCTACAGCGATATCGCCAGGGGCGCCATGATCCTGCTGGTCTGCGGCCTTCTGCTGTTTCTGGTGGCCTTCACCCTGGGCCGCCGCCTGACCCAGCCGCTGGATGACATCGCCCACCTGCTCGACCAGCTCGCCACCGGCCGCCAGCCCCACCACCTGCCGCTGGACCACCCGCTGGAGCTGGCCGAGCTGGGGCGCCGGGTCAACGCCCTGATCGACCACCAGGCGCGGGCGCGCGAAGACCTGCAGCAGCAGATCGAACACGCCACCTCGGAACTTCAGGAGTCCATGGAGACCATCGAGGTGCAGAACATCGAGCTCGACATGGCCCATCGCCAGGCGGTGGAGGCCAACCGGGTCAAGTCGGAGTTTTTGGCCAACATGAGCCATGAGATCCGCACGCCGCTCAACGGCATCATCGGCTTCTGCCGGCTGCTGGGGCGCTCGTCGCTGGACCCGCGTCAGCGCGAGTGGCTCGACCAGGTGCAACGGGCCTGCGACAACCTGATGTCGCTGGTCAACGATGTGCTCGACTTCTCCAAGCTGGAAGCCGGTCGTCTGGTACTGGAACAGGTGCCGGTGGACCTCCAGTCGCTGGTCGACGAGGTGCTGGGGCTCCAGGCGCCACTGGCCCAGCAGAAGGGCCTGCAGCTGCTCAGCCTGATCTATGACGACGTACCGGCGGAAATCACCGGTGATCCGCTGCGACTGCGCCAGATCATCACCAACCTGGTCAACAATGCCATCAAGTTCACCGACCGCGGCGAGATCATCGTGCGGGTCATGGTCGAACAGTCCCGCCACGAGCGCTTCACCCTGCGCATCAGCGTCAGCGATACCGGCATCGGCCTCAGTGACAGCCAGCAGCGACGGCTGTTCCAGGCCTTCCGCCAGGCCACCGCCGGACACAGTCGCCAGTACGGCGGCACCGGCCTGGGGCTGGCCATCTCGCGGCAGCTGATCGAGCAGATGGGCGGCACCATCGGCGTTGACAGCACCCTCGACCACGGCTCCACCTTCCACTTCACCCTGCCCCTGACCAGCACCGCAAGCCAGGTGCGTGCGCCCGAACTGGCGCTCGACCAGGCCTCGATCTTTGTCGAGGAACCCCACGGCCCCACCCGCAGGGCCCTTTTGCATATGCTCGAACAGTGGGACGCCCGGGTTGTGGCGAGCCCTCAGCAGGCTGCGCTGGCACTGGAAGCCATCGCCATCGAGGAGCTCGAAGAGGGCCGCATCGGCGAGCTACGCGCACGACTCAGGCAGCGCAACTGCCCCACCCTGCTGTTGATCAATGCGGGACTTCCGGATGTGCCCGGACTGGGCCTGCCCGATGGCTCGAGCGTACTGTCCAAGCCGTTGGCTCGCCAGACCCTGGCGGAAGCGGTGGAGGGCGCCCTCGCCGGTACTCGCCACAGGCCGAGCCTGCCTGCGCCGACGTCCCCGCCGGCGCTACCGTCTCGCCAGCCCTATGTGCCCGACGAGACGTCGACAGCGGCCCCGGCTGCACCGCCCCAGTGGAACAACTCGCAGACCCCGCCGCCTTCGCCGGACACGCAAACCTCTATAGCCAGCCTGCTGATCGTCGATGACAGTGAGACCAACCGCCTGCTGCTGCGAGAACTGGTGGAAGGCCCGGAGCGTCGCGTTACCCTGGCCACAAGTGGGGAAGAAGCCCTGGCGCTGGCCCAGCAGCAGCTCTATGACATGGTACTGATGGATATTCGCATGGGTGGCATGGATGGTGTGGAGACGACCCAGGCGATCCGCCAACTCAGCCCCGCCTGGGCGAAGCGACCGATCATCGCGGTGACCGCCCACGTGCTGGAACACCAGCGCCGAGCGCTTCTGCAAAGCGGCATGGACGATGTGCTGATCAAGCCACTCGACACCGAGTGCCTCGACCGCCTGCTTAGAGAAAGGCTGGGCAGCGGCCTGACGGAGACGACCCCAGCGCCGAACTCACCGGTCACCGACAAGTATCGACAGGACGCCAGTGAGGCTGATGACTCGGTCGAGCCGGCCGTCCCA
Source organism: Halomonas sp. H10-59 (assembly GCF_040070555.1). Classification (NCBI taxonomy): domain Bacteria; kingdom Pseudomonadati; phylum Pseudomonadota; class Gammaproteobacteria; order Oceanospirillales; family Halomonadaceae; genus Halomonas; species Halomonas sp. H10-59. Next base: position 1,758,356 of record NZ_CP098828.1, on the reverse strand, counting down.
GACCAGGCCCATGGCAAGGACCAAGGCAAGGAGCATGGCAAGAACCTTGGCATGGACCAGGGCCAGCCCCGTGACAACAGCGATGACCAGGGCAACGACCTGCCCGACATCGACATCGCCCTGGGCACCCGCCTGGCGGGTGGGCGCGAAGCGCTGGCCAGGCAATTGCTGGCGAGCCTGGGGGCATCGCTGGACGAGACCCGACGAGAGATCGAGGCGGCGCTGGCGGCCGAGGACGAAGAGGCCCTGCTCGATAGCATCCACGCCCTCAACGGCGCCTGCCGCTACTGCGGTGTACCGCGCATGGCGCTGCTGGTGGAAACCCTCGAGACCCGACTTCGCTCACGCGGGATCGACGGCGTTCGTCCGCTGCTGCCCACCCTGGAGCAGGCCATGACCCAGGTCGAGCGCTGGCAGCAGGACAGCGGAGAAACCCCACTGAAGGGACCGGTTTAGCCGACGCGGGCAACTGTCGCTCGCACTTCGGGCTGCAGCGCCTGATCGTGCAATGACCGATCTAGCAGCGCCCCACCCTGCCTCCCTGCAGCGATCAACGCCTTTCGAGCACCACGAAGGCCAGTGCCACATCGCTCTCGTCGCTGAGACTCAGGTGACAGGCGCCGACGCCCGCCTGGTCGGCCAGACGTAGCGCTTCCCCCGAGACCACCAGCTCCGGCCGCCCCAGGGGATCGTTGACCACCTGTATCTCGGTCCAGCGCATGCCATGGCGAAGACCGGTGCCCAGTGCCTTGAGCCAGGCCTCCTTGGCGGCGAAGCGCTTGGCCAGAAAGGCCGAAGGCCGTGGCGCCTCGGTGTAGCGCTCGGCTTCCAGCGGCCCCAGGATACGCTCGGCGAAGCGCGCGCCATGGCGCGCAATGGCCGCATCGAAGCGTTCGATCCGCGCGATGTCGGTGCCGATGCCGAGGATCATGCCAGGGCTCCGACAGACCCGGTATTCCCGGGCAAGGTCCCGACAGACAGACCTCCTAGAACCGGCGCTGACATCGGCAACGCTTCAGTGCTGATGGTCGTGGTCGTGGTCATGCTCGTGCTCTTGCTCAAATTCGTCGATGGCCGCGACCAGCCCCGCCTCGTAGCCGGCCAGCATCAGTCGCTTCATCTCCGCCACCGCCTCCTTGAGGCCGACGAACAGCGCCCGGGCGATGATGGCGTGACCGATATTGAGCTCGTTGAGGCCGGGGATGGCGGCGATGGCCTCGACGTTATGGTAATGCAGGCCGTGACCGGCGTTGACGATCAGATCGAGCTCGACGCCCATTTCGGCGGCGGCCACGATGCGCTGGTACTCGCGCGCCCGATCGCTGTCGTTATCGGCCTCGGCGAAGGCGCCGGTGTGCAGCTCGATGGCCGGAGCACCGGCGCGCCTGGCGCTGGCGATCTGATCCGGATCGGGATCGATGAACAACGATACCTCTGCTCCCACGGCGGCCAGCCGGCGACAGGCGGCTTCGATGGCGTCGAACTGGCCGACCACGTCCAGGCCACCTTCGGTGGTCAGCTCCTCGCGCTTCTCCGGCACCAGACAGACGTGGGCCGGACGTACCTCTTCGGCCAGCGCCAGCATCTCCTCGGTCACGGCCATCTCGAGATTCATGCGGGTGTTGAGAACCTCGGCCAGCAGGCGCACGTCGCGTTCCTGGATATGACGGCGGTCCTCCCGCAGATGGACGGTGATGCCATCGGCGCCGGCTTCTTCGGCGACCAGGGCCGCCTGAATCGGGTCGGGATAGCGGGTACCGCGGGCCTGGCGCAGGGTCGCGATATGGTCGATGTTGACGCCGAGCAGCAGTCGAGGGGGATGCATCAAGGTTCTCCGTCATGGGGATGAAAGACGAGCCCTATGGTAGCACCGCCGACAGGCCGGCGGTCACCCGCGGCCAGGCGATATCAGCGCGCTGAAACGTCAGCGAGACTGGCGGCGACGCTTGGCCATGGCGACCATCAGCGCACGGGAGCGCAGCGGACGGTCGCCCAGCAGCGGCGCCAGGGCGACAAGGGTCAGCGCGCCTGGCGGCGACGCTCGGCCATGGCGACCATCAGCGCACGGGAGCGCAGCGGACGGTCGCCCAGCAACGGCGCCAGGGCGACAAGGGTCAGCGCGCCTGGCGGCGCCGCTCGGCCATGGCAACCATCAGCGCACGGGAACGCAGCGGACGGTCGCCCAGCAGCGGCGCCAGGGCCGCACGCGATAGCGCCTTGGCCGGCCCGGCGAGCCCGGCCTCGCCCCAGTCGGCCCCGGCCAGCAGGCGCAGGGTGCGCCCGTCGATGCCGCGCTCTGCGACGACAAAGGCCCGACTGCCGGGCTCGAAGCGGTAGCGCCGCTGGGGATCCAGGCCGCCACCGTCGGGCGTGGTGAAACGCGGCGCGGCGTCCAGCGCATCGAGTAGCGCAAATTCGAGCCGACGCAGGGCCGCAGCGCGGGAGGCCGGCGTCGCCAACTCGTCCAGCGCCGAGGTGTAGAAGGCGAACACCTGCCCCACCGGCAACTCCACCGGCAGCAGGCGGGTCAGCAATTCGTTGGCGTAGAGACCGCACAGCAGCCCCTCGCCGGCGAGCATCGCCGCCGGGCCACGGGACTCGATCAATCGCAGCCGCTTGAGCTCGCGATCGCCCTGCCAGGTCAGGTGCAGGGGCGCGAACGGCTGCATCTGACTGCGCGAGCGACTACCGGGACGCTGCACGCCCTGGGCCACGGCGCGCACACGCCCGTGGTCCAGGGTCAGCAGTTCGACCAATGCACTGATCTCGCGGTAGGGACGCTTGTGGAGCAGAAAGGCGGGCTGGGGCTGCATGGGGATCCCGACGTCGGGGCAACAGGATCACAACAGGACCATCGTCGTCGATGATCCTGCCGGGGCGCGGGGGAACGGCTCAGTCGAGGTCGTAGCCGAGGCTCTTGAGGGCGCGTTCGTCGTCGGACCAGCCACGCTTGACCTTGACCCACAGGTTGAGCATGACCTTCTTGTCCAGCGCCCGCTCCATATCCAGGCGTGCCTCGCGGCCGATCTTCTTGATGCGATCGCCGCTGTCGCCGATCAGGATCTTCTTCTGGCCCTGACGTTCGACCAGGATCAGCGCGCTGATATGCACCACCCGGGCCTCGTCACGAAACTCCTCGATCTCGACGGTCATCTGATAAGGCAGCTCGTCGCCGAGCTGGCGCATGACCTTCTCGCGTACCATTTCGGCAGCCAGAAAACGCATGCTCTTGTCGGTGACCTGATCTTCCGGGAAGAAGTGGATCCCCTCGGGCAGGTGCTTGTCGATCTCGGCCTCGAGCTCCGGCACATTGGTGCCGTGCTGGGCGGCGATCGGCACCACCGCGGCGAACTCGCGCTTGTTGCCGAGCTCGGCCAACCACGGCAACAGGGTGGCCTTGTCCTGCAGGCGGTCCACCTTGTTGACCGCCAGGATCACCGGCGCCTCGACGTTGGCCAGGCGGTCCAGCACGATCTGGTCTTCCTCGGTCCAGCGGGTACGGTCGACCAGAAAGACCACGCAGTCCACGTCCCGCAGGGCCTGCACCGCCGCCTGGTTCATGAAGCGGTTGATCGCCTTGTTGCGGTCCTTGCCGAGGATATGGATACCCGGGGTGTCGACGAAGATGGCCTGAGCGTCGCCTTCGGTCTTGATCCCCAGCACCTGGTGGCGGGTGGTCTGCGGCCGCCGCGAGGTGATCGAGATCTTCTGTCCGAGAATACGGTTCATCAGGGTGGACTTGCCGACGTTGGGACGGCCGACAATGGCCACGAATCCACAGGTCTGACTCATGCGCTGACTCCCTTGGGATCGAGGCGTTGCAGGGCGCTTTCGGCGGCCATCTGTTCGGCGTGGCGGCGGCTGGCGCCGGTGCCGACGGTGTGTTCGTCGAGCATCTCGACGTGGCACTCCACGGTAAAGGTCTGGGCGTGGGCCTCGCCTTCCACCGAGGTCACCTCGTAGCGAGGCAGCGGTGCCTGACGGGACTGCAGAAACTCCTGCAGGCGGGTCTTGGGGTCCTTCTGGGACTGCTTGAGGTCGATGCGCGCCAGGCGCTCCTCGAACCAGGCCAGCACCCGCGTGCGTACCGCGTCCATGCCAGCGTCCAGGTAGATGGCACCGATCACCGCCTCGACGGCGTCGGCGAGGATCGATTCACGCCGATGGCCGCCACTTTTCATCTCGCCGGAACCCAGGCGCAGGCATTCGCCAAAGCGCATTTCCCGGGCCAGCTCCGCCAGGGTCTGGCCCTTGACCAGGCGCGCCCTCAGGCGCGAAAGCTGGCCTTCACGGGCCTCGGGAAAGCGCTCGAACAGCGCCTCGGCGATGACAAAGTTGACGATCGAGTCACCCAGAAACTCGAGGCGTTCGTTGTTGCGCCCACCGAAGCTGCGGTGGGTCATGGCCAGTTCCAGCAGACTCGCGTCCTGGAATTCATGGCCGATGCGGCGACTGAAGGGGGTCAGGGAATTGCTCACGACGCTCCTGTTAACTCTTTGTGCTGACGATGGAAGAACCAAGCGGCGTTGAAGCGATCACGGGATCGTCCTCACGCTGGAAAAGCTCGGCAGTCCACCGTCCCAATGCATCCATACCGCGAAGGCCTTGCCGACGATGTTGGCTTCCGGGATAAAGCCCCAGTAGCGGCTGTCATTGGAGTGGTCCCGGTTGTCGCCCATGGCGAAGTACATGCCCTCGGGCACCACGACGTCGTGGACCAGCGGGCCGCGATCGCGGGGATTATTGTAGATCTGATGCTGATGTTCGCCCAATTGCTCGGAGAACAGCAGCTCACCTGGCGCGCTCTCCGGAGCGTCGTCGAGCAGCGTCTTGGGCACCGGCTCGCCGTTGACGTAGAGCTGTTTGTCGACGTAGCGCAGGGTATCGCCGGGCAGCGCCACCACGCGCTTGATGAAATTCACCGCCGGGTCCTGGGGATAGCGGAAGACCATGACGTCACCCCGCTCCGGCTCGTTCAGATCGAGGATCTTGGTGTTGGCCACCGGCAGCCTCAGGCCATAGGTGAACTTGTTGACCAGGATGAAATCCCCGACCTCCAGCGTCGGACGCATGGAGCCTGACGGAATCTGAAACGGCTCCACCACGAAGCTTCTGAGCACCAGCACCACCAGCAGCACCGGAAAGAATGACTTGGCGTAGTCGACCGGCCAGGGGTCCTTGCGCGAAAGCTCCCGAGCGGACAGATCCACGCCTTCGGTGGTGCCGGTTTCGGCAGCTGCGGTGACGGCTTGACGCCGGGGGCGCCACCAGACCAGGTCGAGCAGCCAGATCAGACCGGTGACGGCGACCGCGATCACCAGCAGCAGGGAGAAGTCCATATCAGTGTTTCCAGGTGGCTTGTAAGTCGGTATCTGAGGGAGGGGCAAGCCGTCCCGGCGTCACACCGGGACGGATCGACCGCCGCTGGGGCATCAGTCGTTCACCTTGAGCACGGCGAGGAAGGCGTCCTGAGGGATCTCCACGCGACCGACCTGCTTCATGCGCTTCTTGCCGGCCTTCTGCTTCTCGAGCAGCTTCTTCTTGCGGGTCATGTCGCCGCCGTAGCACTTGGCGGTCACGTTCTTGCGCAGCGCCTTGACCGTGGAACGGGCCACGACCTGGCCACCGATGGCGGCCTGGATCGCCACGTCGAACATCTGACGCGGGATCAGCTCTTTCATCTTCTCGACCAGCACACGACCACGGCTGTGGGCATGATCGCGATGGATGATCACCGCCAGGGCATCGACCCGGTCGCCGTTGATCAGCACGTCGAGGCGTACCAGCTTGGCCGCCTCGAAGCGCTCGAAGTTGTACTCGAGCGAAGCATAGCCCTTGGAGATGGACTTGAGCCGATCGAAGAAATCCATGACGACTTCGCTCATCGGCAATTCGTAGGTCAGCTGGATCTGGCTACCCAGGAACAGCATGTCCTTCTGGGTGCCGCGACGCAGCTCGCACTCGCTGATGACGTTGCCGACGAATTCCTGGGGCACCAGGATGCTGGCGCGCACGATGGGCTCGCGCATCTCCTCGACGTCGGCCATGTCCGGCAGCTTGGACGGGTTGGAGACGTAGCTGACGTCACCGTTCTTCATCGCCAGTTCGTAGACCACCGTCGGCGCAGTGGTCAAAAGGTCCAGGTCGTACTCGCGTTCCAGACGCTCCTGCACGATCTCCATGTGCAGGGTGCCGAGGAAGCCGACGCGGAAACCGAAGCCCAAGGCGTCGGAGTTTTCCGGCTCGTAGTCCAGCGAAGCGTCGTTGAGCGCCAGCTTCTCGAGCGCGTCGCGGAAGTCTTCGTAGTCGTCGGCGCTGACCGGGAACATGCCGGCGTAGACCTGGGGCTTGACCTTCTGGAAGCCCGGCAGCCGCTTGACGTCCGGCGTCTTGGCGTGGGAGATGGTATCCCCCACCGGAGCCCCCTGAATGTCCTTGATACCGGCCACCACGAAACCCACTTCACCGGCGCGCAGGATGTCGGTCTCCTTGCGCAGCGGGGTGAAGATGCCGACCTCGTTGGCCTGCCAGTCACGTCCGGTGGACAGGATGCGAATCTTGTCGCCCTTCTTGAGCACGCCGTCGAAGATCCGTACCAGCGATACCACGCCCAGGTAGTTGTCGAACCAGGAGTCGATGATCAGCGCCTGCAGCGGCTTTTCGGGGTCGCCCTTGGGCGGCGGAATATCGCGCACCAGCCGCTCGAGCAGCGCATCGATGCCCAGACCACTCTTGGCCGACACCTGACAGGCGTCGGTGGCGTCGAGACCGATGATCTCCTCGACCTCGTGGGCGACCTTGTCGGGGTCGGCCTGGGGCAGGTCCATCTTGTTGAGCACCGGCAACACTTCTAGCCCCTGCTCGATGGCGGTGTAGCAGTTGGCCACCGACTGGGCCTCGACACCCTGGGCGGCGTCGACGACCAGCAGTGCGCCCTCGCAGGCATACAGCGAGCGCGACACCTCGTAGGAGAAGTCGACGTGCCCCGGGGTATCGATGAAGTTGAGCTGGTAGGTCTCACCATCGTTGGCGTGGTAGTCCAGCGTCACCGACTGGGCCTTGATGGTGATGCCGCGCTCGCGTTCCAGATCCATGGAGTCCAGCACCTGATCCTTGAGCTCGCGCTCTGACAGGCCACCGCAACTCTGGATCAGGCGATCGGCCAGGGTGGACTTGCCATGGTCGATGTGAGCGATGATCGAGAAGTTACGTATATTATTGATTACCTTGCGGTTATCAGGATCAGACATGCAGGATGATTCCATCTTGAGAACGCACCGGACAGCGACAGGCTCGCCCTGCCCCGATGACGCGGAAAAAAAAGTTGGCGCTATTGTACCGGCATCCCCTGCCCCGCGCATCCCAAGCCGTTGCGGCGGCTCGATTCGATATCACAGGACGACAACGCCCGAGGGCCATGGCGGCCCTCGGGCGTCGTCGGTCAGCGGGACGCGCCTCAGTCGTCGGCCAGGCGCAGCGCCACGAACAGCGAGCGACCGTCACGGTACAGACGAACCGGCACCGCCTGATCGGCAGGCAGCTCACGCACCAGCTGGCTAAGCTGGCGACCGCTTTCCACCGCGACCTGGTTGACGCTGACGATGATATCGCCACGCCGGATACCGGAAGCCGCCGCCACGCCACGCGGATCGACGTCGCTGACCCGCACGCCGGCGTCGATGCCGTACTTGTCACGCTCGGCGTCGGACAGCGACTGCACCGCCAGACCCAGGCGTGCCGGCGACGCGCTGCCGGACGACTGACCGCTGCCACCGGCCAGTTCCTCGGGCCAGTCGCCAACGGTGACGCTGAGGGTCTTGCGATCCCCGGCGCGCAGCACGGTCAACTCGACCTCGCTGTCCGGGGCGACACGGCCGATCAACCGCGGCAGGTTGCTGGAGCGCTCCACCGTCTCGCCATTGACCGCGAGCACGATGTCACCGGCCTGGACGCCGTCACGCGCCGCAGGTCCGTCGGGATCGACGTCGGCGATCAGGGCACCCTCGGGGCGGTCCATGCCGAACGACTCGGCCAGGTCCTTGGACACCGGCTGAATCATCACACCGAGCCAGCCCCGGGTGACGTGACCTTCGCTTCGCAACTGGTCGGCGATGTCCATGGCGACATTGATCGGAATGGCGAAGGACAGCCCCATGAAGCCACCGCTACGGGTGAAGATCTGGGAGTTGATGCCGATCACCTCGCCGTCGAGGTTGAACAGCGGTCCGCCGGAGTTACCCGGGTTGATCGCCACGTCGGTCTGGATGAAGGGCACATAGGCGTCACGCGGCAGGGTGCGGTTGATCGCCGAGATGATGCCTGCGGTGACCGAGTGATCGAAGCCGAACGGCGAACCGATGGCGGCCACCCACTCCCCCACCTTGAGGTCGTCGGAGTCACCCAGGGATAGCGTCGGCAGATCGCTGGCATCGACCTTCAGTACCGCCACGTCGGTCTTCTCGTCGGCCCCGACCAGCTCGGCCTTGAGGTCACGACGGTCATTGAGGCGCACCATGATCTCGTCGGCGCCCTCCACCACGTGGGCGTTGGTCATGATGTAGCCGTCCGCGTCGATGACGAAGCCGGAACCCAGCGACTGACGTTCCTCGGTGCGACCACCGCCTCCGCCGGGCGGCACCGGGAAGCGATCACCGAAGAAATGACGGAAGATGTCGGGGATTTCCTGGCCACCGAAATCGCCGAAGGGCGTGGAGTAGCCCTCGGTGACCCGCGTCGTCGAGATGTTGACCACGCCGGGGGCGGCCTCTTCGACCAGTTCGGTAAAATCAGGAAGATCCCTGGCCAGACTGGATTGGGCGACAACCATTCCCACCACCAGCGTCATCCACATGGACAGGGTGCGAGTCATTGGCTTCATGCAAGGCTCCTGCGTAAGACTCAGATAGGACTCAGAGTGCATCGAACGCAACCTCGAGGGTCGCTTCTTGTAGTACCGTCACGCCGCCAAAAGGTTCAGTCATTAGCGGGCAAAATAACGCGACAAGGGCCCGCAAAGTGCTCGGGCACAGGGCTATCACAACAGGGCTATCACAACAGAGCTATCACAACGGGGCTAGAGCACCAAGGTCGGCCGATACGCCTCGGCGCGGCGGCGCAGATGCCGACGCAGCACCACGCCGCCAAGGGCCAGGCCCGCGATAAACACCAGCGGCAGCGACCAGTGATCCGGCGACTGGACGTTGACGGCAAGGGTCGCCCCCAGCGCCAGCCACAGCGGCAGGCCGTAGACCAGCACGCTGGCGCGCACCAGGCTCGTCCGGGACAGGGCCAGGGTCACCGTCTGCCCGATGGCAGGACGCTGCTCGGTATCGATCTCGAGCTCACGCCGATCGTCGCTCCTGCGCAGCAGCCAACGTGCCCCGCAGCCGCCCCGAGCAGCGCAGCGCCCGCAGCCGCCGGTTGCCGCCAGCGCTACCCTGACCCCGGCGGTCGTCCAACCCACCACTCGCGCCTCTGCGGTCGCGCAGTCAGTGCTCATGACGACGCTTCCTGGTGGACGTTGCTCGCTGCCTCAGGGCGCGCACCATCGCTCACACCCTGCGGCTGCCCCTCGGCCAGCTCAAGGGTTTCGGCCACCTTGACCAGCACGCTGGGGGGTAATTCGCCTACCGCCACCACCTGAAGCAACTGGCCTTCACGCTGCACTCGGCGCACCGCGGCGTGACTGGCGCCCAGTCGATGGACACCCGGCCTTAGTACCCGTGAACCCGCTACCGGTTCGACGAACAGGCTGATGGTCGACAGGCCATCGCTGTACAACTTGTGGCGGCGAGGCCCATCGCTGTCGGATGCCATCGCCATCAACGGCTGGGCAACAAAGCCGCGAGGCAGCCAGCCTGCGCGCCAGTCGAGCCTGGCCGAGGACGGCGGCCGGCGCAGCTCCACCTTGCCGTCGTAGCGTTCCGGCGGCGTCATCGCCACCAATTGGAAGGTATCCAGCACCTGGCCCCGCTCGTCGATCAGGGTGCGCTTCAAGGGAATGGCCGTCTCGCGGTCGAGCCAGATGCGATAGCCGTAGCGCATGGCGTCAAGCGGCAACAGTTCCAGACGGATCGCGTGACGATTGGCGATTCGCTCCTCGCCGTCGAAGCGCAGCCGATAGAAGCGTGACAGGTGCTCGACCAGCGCCTGGGGAGAGGCCGGCGCCGCCCCCTGGCTATCACCGAGTTCGAAGCGAAAGGCGCCCCCCTCTCGCAGCAGCGAGCGACTGGGGCCATCGAGGAAGTGGAGGCGATCGCGCTCGACGCCCTGCTGGATGTCGCGGGCCACCGACAGCGTCACCACCTCCTCATCGACGATGCGAACGGCGCGCGCCTGATACTGGTAGCAATGGGAAGCCCAGACACTGCGCTCGAACCAGTCTCCCGGAGACTCGGGGGGTGACAAGGCTGTCAAGGCGCTGCAGTCGTAGACGCTCTGGATACTATTCGGGTCAGCTACCGAGTCAGCTGAGGCCTCGGCGTCCGCCGTTACGGCGTCGACACCAGGGTCGGCAACGGCCTGGGCGGGAAGAGAAAGACAGACAAGGGAAAGCGTCAGCCAGCCGGCCAACGCTGCAAGCGACCCCTGATGTGGCATAGAAATCATGTCCTGACAGGCACTGCTGAGAATGCGCTCGGCCCTGTGGGGCCGAGCAGATCATTGCTATCTCGATGCCAGATCGATCACCTCAACGGGCTTCCGCCGGGGTGCTGCGCAGCATCGGCATCCAGTTGTCGGCACTGCTGAAGGCCGCCCCCTGGGCATGACGATCGAGGTACGACTGCAACAACTGGGCCTGCGCCTGGTCACTGACCCGCGACTGCTGGGCAGATGGCGACAGCATCATCGGCGAGGCCACCTGGGCGCCGACGGTCATCAGGCCATTGCTGGAGCCTGTGCCGGACTGAAACATCGGCAGATCCATCAGCGAAGGCCGAGACGCCGCTACGCTGGCGAGCTCTGCACCTGGCACGGCGGACGCTGTCTGTGCTGCGCCGCTATTTACGCCGCCGCTTACGCCACCCGCAGCCCCGCTGCTGGCCACACCGGCACCGGAACCGTCGATGGAGCCATCGAAGGCGCCGTTATAGAACTGAACCCCGCTGATCACCATCAACGAGACCGCCGCGGCAATACCGGCACCGCGTGCGAGCCCCATTCCGCCGCGCTTGGCGACCGCGCCGTCGGCGGGAGCCTCCATCTGCGGCGCAGGCTCATCCTCGAGGCGAGCCAGGATACCGGCGGACAGATCCACCGAGGGGTCACTATCGGTCTCGCGGCGCAGCGCGGCACGCATCAAATGGTAACGACGCCAGCTCTCGGCGCTGTCCTGGTCGCTCTCGAGCGACTTCAGCACTCGACGCAATTCCAGCTCGTCACCTTCATTGTCCATCAGGGCTGAAAGCGATTCCCGTGCGTTCAGACTCATTCTCCACACCTCATTTCGACGAAGCGTCGCGCCTCCAGCTCCATAGACCACCGGAGATGCGCCAGGTTCCGCCACCGATTCTCGGTTACTCGCCACCGGCTCGAGTGCCAGGTGACGACCGTCGTTGATTGTTGCATCGGGCCGGTCACTGGGTAAGACGCCCAATCTGGCGAACAGTTCATCCCAATTTGAAAAAAATGGGGAATTCGGCAACAAAAGGGGTCGCCCTGCCTCACCCCTGCGCCCACGACCAGCTCACAGGCTCGCGATAGCGAATCAGGGAAGTGACTCGGCGTTTCGCGAGGTCGTCATCAGCGGCTGAATATGTTGATCCACCGCCTCCCTGGCGCGAAAGATGCGCGAGCGCACGGTACCCACCGGGCACTGCATGATCTGGGCGATATCTTCATAGGAAAGACCATCGAGCTCGCGCAGGGTGATGGCGGTGCGCAGGTCATCGGGAAGATTCTCGATCGCCTCGAATACCGCCGCCTCGAGCTGGTCCCTGGCGATGGACGCCTCCGGCGTCTCGATATCGGCCAGCCGGCCACTCATGTCGACGATCTCGGCGTCATTGATATCCAGATCGCTGCCCGGCGGACGACGCCCGCGGGACACCAGATGATTCTTGGCGGTGTTGATGGCGATGCGGTACATCCAGGTATAGAAGGCGCTCTCGGCGCGAAACTTGCCAAGCGCCCGGTAAGCCTTGATGAAGGCTTCCTGGGCCACGTCCTGCACCTCGGCATGGTCGCTGATATAGCGACCGATCAGGCCCAGAATCTTGTGCTGGTACTTCTTGACCAGAAGGTCAAAGGCTCGGGTATCGCCCTTCTGCGCGCGCGCCACCAGCTGCTGGTCCGTTTCCTTGGGCGTCATGTCTCTCCTCCCCGACGATGTCGGGCTGACGACGCCGGACCCTCGGTCTGGCCCTTGGCAACAGGGTGCCACCTTTCGCCTGTCGGCGATGTATAGGTCATGGGTCTCGTCATGATAAAAGGCACAAGTGTTCCTGTTTCCTTGGCTCGCATCAAGCGTTCTCTGAGTGCATCTCTCGACGCCGCTCCGACATCGGGTGCGCGACAAGGTTCCCTCAGGCGATTGAATTTACCCCTCCCTCAAGGGATAGTAGAGCCACGCAGAAACGTCAGCGCTGACACGATACACACAGGTAGACCTCATGTCCGACAAGCAGGTGAACAACCTCAACGTCCTGGCCCAGGATGTTCTCGTCACTCCTGAGCAGTTGAAGCAGGAAATTCCTCTTTCTCCCGAGGCCGAGGCCACGGTGATCGAGGGCCGCAAGACCGTGCAGAACATCCTCGACGGCACCGATCCCAGGCTGCTGATGGTGGTGGGCCCCTGCTCGATCCACGATGTGGACGCCGCGCTGGACTACGCTCGTCGCCTGCGCCGCCTGGCCGACGAGGTGAAGGACAGCCTGTACATCGTGATGCGCGTCTACTTCGAGAAGCCGCGCACCACCGTGGGCTGGAAGGGTCTGATCAACGACCCCCACCTGAACGGCTCCTTCGAGATCGAGGAAGGCCTGCACATCGCCCGTCGCCTGCTGGTGGAGCTCTCCGAGCTGGGCCTGCCGCTGGCCACCGAGGCACTCGACCCGATCTCGCCCCAGTATCTGCAGGACTGCATCAGCTGGTCGGCCATCGGCGCCCGCACCACCGAGTCCCAGACCCACCGCGAGATGTCCTCCGGCCTGTCATGCCCGGTGGGCTTCAAGAACGGCACCGACGGCAGCCTCGACGTGGCCGTCAATGCGCTGCAGTCGGTCGCTCACCCGCACAACTTCCTGGGCATCGACCAGCAGGGCCAGGTGGCGATCATCCGCACCCGCGGCAACGCCTACGCCCACGTCGTGCTGCGCGGGGGCAACGGCAAGCCGAACTACGACAGCGTGAGCGTAGCGCTGGCCGAGCAGGAGCTGAAGAAGGCCGGGGTCAAGCCCAACATCATGATCGACTGCTCCCACGCCAACTCCAACAAGGACGCCGCCCTGCAGCCGCTGGTGCTCGACAACGTCACCCACCAGATTCTCGACGGCAACCGTTCGATCATCGGCCTGATGGTCGAGTCCAATATTGGCTGGGGCAACCAGAAGATCACCGAGGACCTGAGCGAAATGGCCTACGGAGTCTCCGTGACCGACGCCTGCATCGACTGGGACACCACCGTGGAGGCCTTCCGCAGCATGAACGAACGCCTGGCGCCGGAGCTGGCAAAGCGGGTGAATTGATTCGCCCCTGGTGCGGGGCAAGGGGCTGAAAGGCCCCGTCGCCAGGCGCCAGCGACGCCATCATCCCCAGCGCCAGCGACGCCTGCAGAAGCAACGCCCACGACAGCAAGGAGCCCGCCAAGTTGGCGGGCTCCTTGTTTTTGGCCGGTGTATCACGCCTGCTCGCGAGGCGCGGCTTCCCTCAGCCGGCCTGGCTTACGCCGTCGATCTCGCGCACGAAGGGCGGTAATGCGTCGAGCAGCGCGCGGCCGTAGCGGCGAGTCAGCACGCGGCGATCCAGCAAGGTGATGCGGCCACGGTCGGCCTCCTTGCGGATCAACCGACCACAGGCCTGGACCAGCTTGATCGAGGCATCCGGCACGCTGATGCGCATGAACGGGTTGCCGCCCTGGCTCTCGATCCATTCCGCCAACGTCGCTCCCACCGGGTCGTCCGGCACGGCGAACGGCAGCCGCGTGATCACCACATGGGTCAGGTAGTCGCCGGGCAGGTCGATGCCCTCCGCGAAGCTCGCCAGACCGAACAGGATGCTGCCTTCGCCTGCGTCGATACGCTGGCGATGGCGGCTGACCAGCTCGCGCTTGGGCAGACGGTCCTGGGCCAGCACTCGCTCTCGACGCTCCCGCGACAGGGCCTTCTCCACCCCGCGCAGCTGGGCCCGGGACGAGAACAGCACCAGCACAGCTTCCTTGTCGTCGAGAGCCTCGACGAAGTCGACGATGGCCCGCTCGTGGCCGTCACGGTCGGCGGGGTCCACCGCCTCCCGGGGCACGCTGAGCACCGCTCGGGAATAGTCGAAGGGACTCGGCAGACGCTGGTAGCGATAGCGGTTGGCCAGCCCCGCCCTCTCCTGCAGGCGCTCGAAACGGCCCAGGGCGGTCAGGGTGGCCGAGGTCACCACGGCGCCGTGACAGCGCCCCCACAACGAACGTGCCAGGGTATGGGCCGCGGATACCGGACTGGCCGAGAAGATCAGCTCCGGCTCGCCCTGGAAGCGCTCCAGGGTCAGCCAGCGTGCCCGCGGCGGCGCGTCCGCCGGATCGCCCTCGGCAAAGGCCTGCCACAGGGCGTGGGCCTCCAGCGCCCGGCCGTGCAGCAGCGCCAGCAGCGGCAGCCAGGCCTCGGCCTGCTCCCGGGCAAGGCCGGTGGACTTCTCCGGGTCCAGGCTCTCGCGCAGGATGTCGGTCATCGACTCGAGCAGACGGCAGAGCTCGGCGAAGGGCACCACCAGCGCCTCGGCCTGGGCCCGCAGGGCCTCGGGCACACGCCCCATCTCGAAGCGGTGCTGAGCACCGTCCTCGTCGTCGTTGAGCCCATGGGGCCGCTCGGCCAGCTGGTGGCCCAGCGCAAACACCTCGCCCAGGCGTGGCTCCAGCGCTTCCATCGCGGTGGGCAGCGCGCCCAGCAGTCGCGCCAGGGTCGGCTGCACACCCAGGGCGGTATTCAGCTCGGTCAGCGAGCCCCTGAGGTTTCTCAGCCAGCGCAGCCCGCCGCCCACGCTGAAGCGATGGGTGAAGTGGGAGATCGCCTTGTCCGGCAGGTGGTGGCCCTCGTCGAAGACGTAGATACAGTCGGCAGGGTCGGGCAGCACCAGGCCGCCGCCGAGCGCCAGATCCGCCAGCACCAGGTCATGGTTGGCGACGATGACGTCGGCCTGATCCAGGTCGCGCCGGGCACGAAAGAAGGCACAGGCACCGAAGTGCCCGCAGCGGCGGTTGGTGCACTGGCGGTGATCCACCGTCAGTCGCCGCCAATGGCCGTCGTCGATGGCCTCGCCCCAGCTATCGCGATCCCCTTCCCAGCGACCGTTGCCGTAGGCGTCTCCCATGGCGGCCACCAGCGCCTTGAAGTCATCGCCGGTGGCGGCATCCAGGCTCTGCTCGAACAGCGACAGGGTCGGGTTTTCCTCGGCGCCGTCCATGGCCGCGTCGAGCTTGGCCACGCACACATAGCGCCCGCGCCCCTTGGCCAGGGCAAAGTCGAAGGACAGTCCGCTGTGGGCCTTCAGCGACGGCAGGTCCTGGTGCAGCACCTGCTCCTGCAGCGCCACCGTGGCGGTGGCCAGCACCAGGCGCTTGCCGCGCGCCTTGGCCACCGGCAACGCCGCCAGCAGGTAGGCCAGGGTCTTGCCGGTACCCGTGCCCGCCTCCAGCACACAGACGTGCTCGTCGCTCACCCGCTTGCCATCCTCGTCGGTCTCGATGCCGGCCAGGGTGCGGGAGATCTCGGCGATCATCAGTCGCTGGCCGTAGCGCGGGGTCAGCTCCAGCGCCTCCAGCACCCGACGATAGGCGCTTTGAATCTCGCTCTTGAGGGCGTCGTCTAGCATGGCGGGTCCACGACAATTGAGAAAAAGGACAAGGGGGAGAGACGCAAAGGGCCGGCGCTGGGCCGGCCCTGACTGCGTACAAGCGTCAAACGCCTGACGGGCTTACAGAAGCCCTTCCGGCGGATGCTCGCAGGGCAGCTTGTCGCCGATGAAGCGCTCGATTTCGGGCAGCGAGAAGGCGTCTTCTTCACCCACGAAGCTGATCGACACGCCCTTGGCGCCGGCACGGCCGGTGCGCCCGATGCGGTGGACATAGTCCTCCGGATCCTCGGGCAGGGTGTAGTTGATCACGTGGCTGACGTCCTCGATATGGATGCCACGGCCGGCCACGTCGGTGGCCACCAGCACCTGAATCTCGCCCTCGCGGAACTGCTCCAGGGTGCGGATGCGCTGGTTCTGCGGCACATCGCCGGACAGCATGGCCACATTAATGTCGGCCTTCTTCAGCAGGTCCAGCAGCTTGCGCACCAGATCGCGGCGATTGCCGAACACCATCACCCGGTCGAACGACTCCTGCTGCAGCAGGTTGACCAGCAGTCGCTGCTTGTCTTCGTCGCCCACCATGTACACCCGCTGATCGATATCGGCGGCGTTATCCACGGTGACCGCGATCTCGACGTGGGCCGGCTGATGGGTCCACTGGCTGGCCAGGTTGAGGATGTCCTCGGTGAAGGTCGCGGAGAACAGGAAGGTCTGCCGCTCTTCGGTCTTCGGCGTGTAGCGGATGATGCGCTTGACGTCGGGAATGAAGCCCATCGACAGCATGCGATCGGCCTCGTCCAGCACCAGCACCTCGACCTGACCGAGGTCGATGTCTCGCTTCTGCTGGAAGTCCAGAAGGCGGCCCGGAGTGGCCACCAGGATATCGACGTTGCCGGCAAGCCCCTCGCGCTGCTTCTGGTAGTCCATGCCACCGACGACGCTGGTCACCTTAAGCGAGGTGAAGCGCGCCAGGGCCTTGGCGTCCTTCTCGATCTGCAAGGCAAGCTCGCGGGTCGGCGCCACGATCAGTGCGCGCGGCGTCCCCGGCTTCTGGCCATCCGGCACCTCCTCCTCGAGGAAGTAGGCCATCATGGAGATCAGGAAGGCGGCGGTCTTGCCGGTACCGGTCTGGGCCTTGCCCACCACGTCTCCACCCATCAGGGTGTGGGTGAGGGCCTCGGCCTGAATCGGCGTGCAGTACTCGAACCCGAGCGCATGGATGGCGCGCATCAGCGGCAGCGGCAGATCGAAGTCGTGGAACCGCCACTTGCCCGCCACGGCGGGCACCTGAAACTGGCGCAGATCCCAGTTGGACTGGCGGCGCCTCGGCTTGCGGCGACGACGCTTGGGCTTGCGGCTCTCGGCCGGTGCGGTGGTCTGTTCCGACTCGCTCATAGGCTGTGCTGTGTGTCCGTCTCGAAGAGAAGTTGAAGGAAAGCGGAAAGCGTCGAGGCAACGGCACAGGGCCCCCTCGAGTTTCCTCAAGCCGGGTATTGTACCAGCGTCTGGCCGTTTGGGCTTGCCCGATGCGCATCGAATCGTGTCTAGCGGCTGTCCTGGCGGCCCCGCACTGATAGAATGTGCCCATTGAATACAGGAGCCCCGCGTCATGACACGCCGCAAGAAGACCCGTTCCCTGGCCGACAAGGTGACCATCCGTACCGGTCGGCGCAAGGACTACAAGCAGTGGCGCCACGAAAATCCCGATGAGGTCACCTCATCACGGCGCTTCTCCGCCAAGAAGCGCCAGCAGCGCAAGGCCCAGGCCGCACGCCGGCTGGAGCGCATGCGCGCCGCCCCGTCGATCGAGATTCACCCCGAAGGCAAGGGGCCGGACAGCAGCAACAGCGACAGCAACAAGGGAGAGCAGTAATGCGCCTGGTGTGCTTCAACATCAACGGCATCCGCGCACGCCTGCACCAGCTCGAGGCGCTGATCGCCTCCCACCAGCCCGACCTGATCGGTTTGCAGGAAACCAAGGTCCAGGACAGTGAATTCCCCCGCGAGGCGGTGGAAGCCATGGGCTACCAGGTGCACTTCCATGGCCAGAAGGGTCACTACGGCGTCGCCATGCTGACCCGCGAGGCCCCGGAGGAGGTTCGCTATGGCTTTCCCGACGACGGTGAAGACGCCCAGCGCCGCATGATCGGCGTGCGTCTGCGCGCCGCCGACGGCGAGCATGTATGGGTCTACAACGGCTATTTCCCCCAGGGCGAGAACATCGAGCACCCGACCAAGTTTCCCCACAAGCGCGCCTTCTACGCCCAGCTCCAGCGCCTGCTCGACGAGGACCACTCCCCCAGCGAACGCCTGGCCGTGATGGGCGACTTCAACATCTCGCCTGCCGACATCGATATCGGCATCGGCGAGGCCAGCCGCAAGCGCTGGCTGCGCGAAGGCAAGACCAGCTTTCAGCCGATCGAGCGCGAATGGCTGGATGGCATCAAGGCCTGGGGCCTCGAGGACAGCTATCGCCGCCTCTACCCCGAGGTGGACGATCGTTTCAGCTGGTTCGACTATCGCTCGAAGGGCTTCGATCGCGAACCCAAGCGGGGCCTTCGCATCGACCATATCCTGACCACGGCATCGCTGTCCGAGCGCGTCACCGACGCCGGCATCGATTACGACCTGCGCGCCATGGAAAAGCCCTCGGACCACGCCCCGGTGTGGACCGAACTGGATCTTTAGAACTTCACAACACCACGCGCGGCACCAGAGACTGCATCAAGCTGCCACGCAGCGAGGCGTGAAGGCGCGTTACCATCGAGACGCGAAAGGGCCACTTCAGGTGGCCCTTTGCTTTTCCAGCTGCATTTTTGCAAGAAGATGGGGACCTCTACCCCTTCTCCACCAGCCTTCGGATGTCTGCGGCGATGGAGTCCACCGGATCGGTGTCACGCATCAGCAGACGGGCGTCGCCGCCTGAATCGAAGGCGAAGATGGCGCTGGAATGGTCGACGTCGTAGCTGCCGTCGGCCTCGGGTTCGCCTAGACGATAGCTGACGCGGTAGCGGTTGGTGACCGCGTCGAGGGCCGCCTTGTCGCCGGTCAGGCCGATAAAGCGCGGCCCAAAGGCTTCGGTATAGGCGTCGAGCACCTCGGGGCTGTCGCGCTCGGGATCCACCGAGACGAACAGCACCCGGACGGCGTCTCTGGTCGGCTCGTCGAGTTCACGAATCGCCGCTGACAAGCGCGCCAGCGCGGTGGGACAGACGTCCGGGCAGTGGGTGAAGCCGAAGTAGACCAGGGTCGTCTTGCCAGCGTAGTCACCCTCATCGACCTGCTGGCCGTTCTCGTCGATCAGCTCGAAGTCCAGCGCCGGCATGGCGTCGGAGATGTCGGTGCCACGCCAGTTGACGTCCTCGCAGCCGGCAAGGGCAAACAGCGCTGTGGTAAGCAGCAGTGCCGCACCAGCCCTGGCGACTGCCTGGCTCGCACCAGCTCCCCTTCTCTTCACCTTGCCATTGCCGCCGGTCCTGCCCTGTCGCATTGCCAACCTCGTAACTTTCAATTCATGGGCCGTTGTCTCGGCTCTACTTTGCAGCCCCTGCTCCCGACACCGTTCTCTCGACATCACTTTGCCCACCCAACTGTCTCAGCAGTCTCAGCTGTATCAAGACCGTCGTTACAGCGCCGCCGGCGAGACCACCTCGAAGGTCGTCTCGACGCGCTCATCCCCTTCGAGGATCAGGCGGACCTCGACTTCATCGCCAACGTTCAGCGACTGTTGCGGCTTCATAAACATCAGGTGATAACCCTGGGGGGCGAACTCGCGGGTCTCGCCGGGGGGCACTTCGAAGCGCTCGACGCCGTGCATCATGGCCATGCCGTCTTTCTCCATGCTCATGTGCAGCTCCACCGAGGCGTAGGCGTCGGTCTCTGCTCCGACCACCGCTGCCGGCTCGTCGCCCGCATTGTAGAGCTTGAAGTAACCGGCACCGGGGCGGTCGCCGGGCAGCATGCGCAGCCTGGCGTCGCTGATCTCTAGCTCGGCGGCAAGTACCGGGGTAGCCGCAAGCAGCGACAGCAGTCCGGCAACCAGGGTGCCCTTGAACATGCGCATGAAAACGTCTCCTTGAGAAAGTGCCGGCACGAGCCTGTGTCGACGAAGGTGGCTCAGTCGTCAACCGCCGACCAACACCGTTCACCGTCGATGGATGCCATCAGCACAGCGCCGACAGGCCACAGTGGGTATTGAAACGACGGGAGTTGACGTCCAGCTCCACCTCGCCGCTCTGGGTATCAAGATAGAAGGAGGCAAAGCCTTCGTCCGATGCCAGCCGATAGGAGCCGCACACGCCATAGCCGTAACGCACCTCCTGCAAGTTGGCGAGCTCGATCGGTGCCGAGGTCTGAAGGGA
This sequence comes from Halomonas sp. H10-59, assembly GCF_040070555.1. NCBI lineage: Bacteria > Pseudomonadati > Pseudomonadota > Gammaproteobacteria > Oceanospirillales > Halomonadaceae > Halomonas > Halomonas sp. H10-59. The sequence goes on along the minus strand of NZ_CP098828.1, from coordinate 1,737,999 downwards.
CGCCGCCAGGGCGGCGCGCGCGTCATCGTCCAGACGGCTGTCGGACATCGCCTGGGAGCCAAAGATGGCCGCCGCGAGCAGCACCACGGCCACCGCGGGAACGATGACCAGCAATATGAGGCTTCTGGAATTCTTCATGGGGCGAATTCTACGCTGAGGGTCATTTTTGCCACAAGGCAGCGAGCCGCCTCAGCCAGCGCCTTCATCGGAGGGTCGAGGTGACTCCGTGGCGCCAGCGCCAGGTTCAGCGGCCGCGCCCTGCCCCGTCTGCGAGCCCGCGGACAGCGCGCCCAGCCAGGTTTTCGCCTCGTCCTCGCCCTTGGCGAGTGCGCGGTTCAATGCCTCGCGCGCGGTCTGTTCGCGGCCCCAGCCTGCGGCAATCTGTCCCAACCGGAGCCAGTCCGAGCCAGCGTCGGAACGCTCGGCAAGGGTCTGCCAGGCGTCCAGCGCCTGGTCATGGTCGCGAGCCTGAAACCAGGCCTCGGCCAGCAACCGGCGACGTTGCTCACTATCCTCGAGGACGCCTTCCGCCAGCGCCCGTTCGAGCAGCTCGGCGGCGCGTGCGGGGGTACCGGCGGCCAGGTGGAGCTCGATGCGACGTTCAAGGTCATCGTTGCCGGACAGGGCGCCCTGACGCCAGCCGGCCTCCCACAGCGCCGCGGCCCGGACCGGATCACCCAGCCGCTGGGCCATGGCCGCGGCCCGGCGCCAGGCATCGGCATCAGCAGGATCGGTGGCAAGCCGCGCCTCCAGGGCCGCCAGGGCCTGATCGAGACGACCGCTCTTGTGCATCACGCCACCGGCGAAATCGAGCCGCGCCTGACTCGGCTGCGGGTCCGCTGCCTTGGCCCGTTCGACCCCGTCGGCGGCGGCCTCCCAGTCCTCGTCGGCGGCCGCCAGCTCGGCCAGGGTCCACAGCGCCTCGACATCCTCGTGGCGTAACAGCCAGTCCTCCAGCAGCGCCCGCGCCTGCTGACGTTGCTGCGCCTGGATACGCTGTTCAATCTCCTGGCGCAGCCAGCGATCCCGCTGGGCCTGCTCGACCCCGTCGACCCGACGGGCGCTGGCCAGGTGATCGGCGGCCTCCTCGGGCCGGTTCTGGGCCGACGCCGCCCCGGCGGCAAGCTGCAGGTACAGCGCCCTGGCCCAGCGGTCCGAGGCGTTGCCACCGGTGAGCCGCTCGGCCTGGCTCTCGGCCTTGGCCTCGACCCCTGCCGGGTCGTCGGCCAGGCGCTGCTCGAGGCTCTTGAGGTCGGCGATGATGCCACCGGACAGGGTCGGCGCGGCGCTTGCCGCAGGACTTGCCAGTGCGCCGGCCAGACCCGCCATCAGGCCCAGCGCCAGGGCGGCACCAGTGCCTTGCAGGTAGCGCCCCAGCGGGGTGGTCTTCAACAGTACTGCCATGGCGATCGACCCCTTGTGTGGCTATCTCGACATCTATCTCAACTGGAACTCGAGTCGTTGACGCGCCCGCCGAAGCCCTGACGCCGCCTCGAAGCGCCAGCCGGCGATGGCCTGACGCGCAGCGTCCTCGAATACCCGGCGGGGGCTGGCCTCGAGTACCTGAATGCTGCCGCGATCGACGCTGCCGTCGGCGCGGATGATAAATTGCATCACCACGTAGCCCTCGAGACCACGACGCTGGGCCCGGCGCGGGTACTCCGGCGGCACCTTGCGCGTAGCCCGGGCCGAGGTGCCCACGTCCACCGGCTCGTTGGAGGCAGGCGCGGCGGCGCCGGCCCCCGCCGCGCTGGCGCTGCCCGTGTTGCTGGTCGCATTGGTGGCCACGCTGGGCGCTGGCGTTGGCTGTGGTGCGGGCTCGGGCTGCGGTGCGGGCTCAGGCTGCGGCGTCGGCTCCGGCCGGGGTTTCGGTTCGGGCCTGGGCTCGGGTTCGGGCTCAGGTTCAGGTTCTGGCGGCGTCTCGGTCAGCTCCGGCAAGGCGCTGTCCAGCGCCTTGGGCTCTCGTGGCGGCGGTACCACCTCGGGGTCCGGCAACTGGATCTCGCTAACAGCGGTCTGGGCCGGGCTCGGCGGCGGCGGCGCGGCGGCCACCGGCGGTGGAGGTGGCGGCGCCGATGCCGAAGCAGCGGAGGCCTCCGCCGGAGCCTCGGCCTGGGGCGCCACCGCCTCGGCCAGGCTCAGAGTGATTTCCTCGCGCAGCTCAGGCTCGGCCTCCGGTGGCACCACCAGCAGCGCCAGCAGGGCGAACAGTACCAGGGTCAGCAGGCTACCCGCCGCCAGAGAGACCACTCGCCTCATGCGTCGGAGCTCCTTTCGGCGGCGACGGCAACCTTGTCGACACCGGCGTCGCGCAGCCGGTCCATGGTCTCGATCAGCACCCCGGTGGCGGCGTTGCGATCGGCCTGGATCACCACCGAGCCATCATCGGAAAGCATGCCGGCGACGGTGGTGCCGACGCGATGGATGTCCACCGGCTCACCGTCCACCCACAAGGCGCCTTCCGGTGTGATCGCCACCAGCACCTGGACGTCGGGACGGGAAGAGGCGGCGCTGGACTCGGGGCGCTCGATCTCCACCCCGCTCTCCTTGATGAAGCTGGTGGTCACGATAAAGAAGATCAGCATGATGAAGACCACGTCCAGCATCGGGGTCAGGTTGACCTCGCTGGCCTCTTCGGCGCCGGCGGACAGTCGACGTCTACGCATGTGCATCCTCCGCGGCGCGGGCAAGGCGGTCGTGCAGCCGCTGATCCTCGCGCCGAATGATATGTTCAAGCCGTGTAATGAACAGAAGCCCCACCACCGACACCGCCATCCCGGTCAGGGTCGGCAAGGTGGCCCGGGCGACGCCGTCGGCCATGGCGCGGGCCTGGTTGCTGTCGGCCATGGACAGGCTGTCGAATACCGTGATCATGCCGGTCACGGTGCCGAGCAGCCCGAGCAGCGGGCAGATCACGACCAAGAGCTTCAACCAGGGCAAGGGGCCACGTAGCCGTCGGATCAGCTCCGTCACCCAGACCTCGCGCAGGGTGCGGGCACTCCAGCTCTGGTGGTCGGGCCTCTCGACCCAGCGGCGCATCAGTTCGGCCCGGGCCGGGCGATAGTGGAAGCGAAAGAACCACCAGCGCTCGAGCCCCACCGAGAACAGCAGCATGGCCACCACGGCGATCACCACCAGCACCGGCCCGCCGGCGTCGATCAGCCGGACGAGGGGATCAAGCCAGGGGTGCATCGGCATGGCGCCTGCTTCCTTGCTTAGCGTCGGTGGCCGGCTGCAGGGCCTTGCGATCGGCTTCCAGACGGTCGGCCAGCACGGCGCTGGCGCGGCCTTCCATGGTGCCGATCAGGGCGCGCGAGCGTGACGACATGGCGGTATGGGCGAACAGCAGCGGTACCGCGGTGATCAGGCCCAGCACCGTGGTCACCAGCGCCTGACTGATACCGCCGGCCATCAACTGGGGGTCGCCGGTGCCGAACACCGTGATCGACTGGAAGGTCACGATCATGCCGGTCACCGTGCCCAGCAGGCCCAGCAGCGGCGCCACCGCAGCGAGCATCTTGACCAGTGCCTGGCCGCGCTCGAGACGCGGCTGCTCGGCCAGCATCGACTCGTCCAGACGTGCCTCCAGGGCTTCGGGGGCATGGCCGGCACCGAAGGCATGGAAGCGCTGGAGCACCCGGCCCAGGGGGTTGTCATTGGACAGCTCATCCATGTTGGCGAGCTGGCGACGGGTGGTCATGCTGACCCGCAGCAGGTACAGATACTGGCCAAGGGCGATCAAAAGGCCCAGGGCGCCCAGGGCGACCACCACATAGCCGACCGCACCGCCCTGATGGAAGCGCTCGAGCAGCGTGGGCTGGCGCGACAGCGCCTCGATCACCCGTCCGTCGACGGGATCCACCGGCAGCAGCTGGCCATCGCCTGACTGATAAGCGTCGAGCACAGCGCCGACGCGCTCAGGCGTGTGTTCGAGGGCGGAGAGCCGCCCTTCTTCGCCGACCCGCTCGAGCAACTGGCCGCCGCCAAAGGCCATCAGGTCACCCACACGGGTCACCTGACGTGGCGCGACCTCACCGCTGCCTGCGGCCACCGGCGCCTCGAATCGACGCACCAGCCCGGTCTCGGCGGTCAGCCCCATCAGGCTGTCGGCCAGGGTCTCGATCTGGGCGACGGTCAGGATGGCGTCGTCGTCCAGCCGCGGCGGCAAATCGACGTCGGCGCCCAGGGTCAGCAGGCTCTGGCCGAGATCGTCTCTCAGTTCACCACTGGTGCCGGCCACCGCGCTGAACACCGCGTTGAGGTCGCCGCCCTCGGCATCACGCTGGGCACCGATCTCGTCCAGCGCCTGACGCGCCTCGGCCATCTCGGCCTCCAGACGCTCACGCTCTTCCCGGGCGGCGTCACGACGGGCCTCGGCCTCCTCGAGCGAGGCGGACAGCGCGTCACTGTCCTCCACCAGCTCGGCCAACCTCGCCTGATCACGTGCCTCGGCGGCCTCTCGCTCCAGCTTGAAGCTCGACAGTACGCTGTCGCTATCGCTGTGCTGCTGGGCCATGGCGGCAGGCGCAGCGGCGGCCAGCAGCGCGGTCACGGCGGCACCCAGCACCAGCCTGCGGGCGAGGCCCTTGCCCATCGAGTTGTGCCGATTCAGCGACACCGGGAAATCCGTCAAAGACACCATCAGGAACGCTCCTCGATCGGTTGGGTCAGCGGCAGCGTCAGCAGTTCCGGTGCACGCTGGTCACGCACGATCTGCAGGCCCTTCTCCACCTGGTCGCGCTCGGCAGCGGACAGCGACTGCCAATCTCCGTCGTTCCATACGCCACCGTTCTGGCCATCCGGGGTCAGGTAGTACCAGCCCACGCGTCCCAGTCGCAGGAAGTCGACCTCGCGGGTCTGATCGCCCTCTTCCAGGGTGCCGCGCCAGGCATCGAGATCGCGCCCATAGTCGAGCTCGGCACGCCAGGCCGCCAGCACCCGCTCAAGCTTCTCGGCTGCGGTCAGCTCGGGGTTGGCCAGGGAGGCCTCGAGCGACGCCACCCGGGCCTTGCGCTCGCCATGGAGGAATGGCACGTCCTGATCGACCCAGGCGTCGAGGCGGCGGGTCATGTCGTTCAACAGGCCCGGCAGGGCGTCGCGGGTCTCGGCCATGGTCGCCATGCCCTGACTGCGCTGCTCGAGGGTCGCCTTGAGCTGCTCGAGCTGGGGGGCCAACGCCTGGTTGTAGGACTGAAGCCGCTGGGCCTCCTGCTCGGCCTGGCGCAGCGCCTCGATACGCTGACGCACCTCGTCGTCGGCCTGGTCGATCCGCGCCTGCAGCTCGGCCTGGGTCGTCTGGGCCGCCAGGGCCTCGTCGCCGAGATTGTCCGCCGTGTTCTGTGCCTGGGCTACCCCGCTGTGCCCCAGCGCCAGCGCCAGCGCACAGGAGACGCCCAGCAGGCTGTTCCTTGCCGCTGCGCCAGCCGTCACCACATCGCTGGGGCTAGCCTGTGATGGCCCGGCGAAGGGCCGCCCGTTGATCTGCTTGTTCGCCATTCCAAGGCCTCCGACCTGCTCTCGCGCCGCCTTGGGGCGCCGCGTCAAATGCCACGACAGTACCCGAAACACGAATTGTTATCAATGCGAGCAAGGTGCCTCTACCCCGAGTTCATCGCTGTCAACACCTCCCGAGCAAGGGCATCGACGCCCCTGTCCGACAGCGGATCGGCACGCCTGGCGAGGGGTTGGCGGCCATGCACATCCATGCCAGACACCCACCAATAAAAACGCCGTGGCGTTGGCCGCCACGGCGTTTGTCAGCGTTGCCGGCCTAGCCGGCACACCGTTTCCACATCTTGCACTCAGAGCTTGCTGTCGAGTTCCGGAATGGCCTCGAACAGATCGGCCACCAGGCCATAGTCGGCGACCTGGAAGATCGGCGCCTCCTCGTCCTTGTTGATGGCGACGATGACCTTGGAGTCCTTCATCCCGGCCAGGTGCTGGATGGCACCGGAGATGCCCACGGCGATGTACAGGTCCGGCGCCACGATCTTGCCGGTCTGGCCGACCTGCATGTCGTTGGGCACGAAGCCGGCATCCACCGCCGCACGGGACGCACCGATGGCGGCGCCCAGCTTGTCGGCGATGTTGTCGAGGATCTTGAAGTTCTCGCCGCTGCCCATGCCGCGACCACCGGAGATGACCACGCGGGCAGCCCCCAGCTCGGGACGATCGCTCTTGGCCAGCTCTTCACCGACGAAGCTCGACAGGCTGTTGTCGATGCTCGCCTCGACCGGTTCGATGGCAGCGGAGCCACCCTGGCCGACGGCGTCGAAGGCGGTGGAACGCACGGTGATGACCTTGAGCGCGTCCTCGCTCTGGACGGTGGCGATGGCGTTGCCGGCGTAGATCGGACGCTTGAAGGTGTCGGCGCTCTCTACCGCGATGATCTCGGAGATCTGTGCCACGTCCTTCAGTGCCGCCAGGCGCGGCAGCACGTTCTTGCCGGTGGTGGAAGCGGCCGCCAGCACATGGCTGTAGTCGTCGGCCAGGGCCACCAGCAGGTCGGCGGTGGGCTCGGCCAGCAGGTGAGCGAAGGTCTCGCTGTCGGCGACACGCACCTTGCTGACACCATCCAGCTTGGCTGCGGCCTCGGCCACGGCGGCCACGTCCTGACCGGCGACCAGCACGTCGATATCACCACCGATAGCCTGGGCGGCGGCCACCACGTGGGCGGTGGCGTCGGCCAGCTGGCCGTCGTGGTGTTCTGCCAGAACCAGAATGCTCATGAAATCACCTTCGCTTCATTCTTCAGTTTGTCCACCAGCTCGTCCACCGAGCCCACCTTGACGCCACCCTGGCGCTCGGCCGGCGGCTCGACCTTGACCAGCTTGAGACGGCTGGCCACCTCGACGCCCAGATCGGCCGGGGTCATCACGTCCATCGGCTTCTTCTTGGCCTTCATGATGTCCGGCAGCTTGGCGTAGCGCGGCTCGTTCAGGCGCAGGTCGGTAGTGACCACCGCCGGCAGCTTCAGCGACACCGTCTGCAGTCCGCCATCGATCTCGCGGATGACCTTGAGGGTCTCGCCTTCGACTTCCACCTCGGAGGCGAAGGTGCCCTGGGCCATGCCGGTCAGCGCGGCCAGCATCTGACCGGTCTGGTTGTTGTCGGAGTCGATCGCCTGCTTGCCGAGGATGACCAGCTGCGGCGCTTCCTTCTCGACCACCTTGGCCAGTGCCTTGGCCGCGCCCAGCGATTCAACGCGCTCGTCGCTCTCGACGTGGATGGCGCGATCGGCCCCCAGCGCCAGGGCCGTGCGCAGCTGTTCCTGCGCCGCCTTCGGCCCCACGGTCACCGCCACCACCTCGGTCGCCACGCCCTTCTCCTTCAAGCGCACCGCCTCTTCCACGGCGATTTCGCAGAAGGGATTCATGGCCATCTTGACGTTGGTCAAGTCAACGTCGCTGCCATCCGGCTTGACCCGGATCTTGACGTTGTAGTCGATGACGCGTTTGACCGCGACGAGTACTTTCATGTTGTCCTCGCTTGGTTCATCTGGGGAACCTTGAATGTAAGGAAGGAACCATCAACACGTTGGCGGTGACGGGCACCGCATCGATTTACGCATCGCGTGTCCCGAGAGGACACCACGATTGAGAACTTTTCGCTATGCCCTTATGCGTTTCATGCAAGCGTTTGATAGGGGCTCGGTGCGTACCTTCAATGTGCCACAGGCCGGGCCTTGGCAACAATCCCCGCATGCCGAGTCGACCATTGGGGAGGGTCGACCATCGTAAGGATGACCCGACGACGCTATTATGCCTATCATGGGACACACCGTGAAGCAAACGACCGTTTAAAATCTGTACGACGTTGGTGGCACCCCAACGTCACGCCGAGGAGGAAAGCACCCGATGGCAGAACAAGTAGAACGCGACACCATGGAGTTCGATGTGGTCATCGTCGGCGCCGGTCCGTCTGGACTGGCCGCCGCCTGCCGACTGATGCAGCAGGCCAACGAGGCCGAGCAGGAGCTGACCGTCTGCGTGGTCGAGAAGGGCTCCGAGGTGGGCGCCCATATTCTGTCCGGAGCGGTGCTCGAGCCCCGCGCGCTATTCGAGCTGTTCCCCGACTGGGAGGAGCGTGGCGCCCCGCTGACCACCCCGGCGGTGCGTGACGAGCTGTACCTGCTCAAGGACGCCGAGAAGGCCCAGAAGCTGCCCAACGCGCTGGTGCCCAAGAGCATGCACAACACCGGTGGCGACATCACCCGCTATGTGATCAGCGCCGGCAACCTGTGCCGCTGGCTCGCCGAACAGGCAGAGTCCCTGGGCGTCGAGATCTTCCCGGGCTTCGCCGCCCAGGACGCCATCGTCGAGGACGGCGTGGTACGCGGCATCCTGACCGGCGACATGGGCGTGGCCGCCGACGGCAGCGAGAAAGGCGGCTACGCACCGGGCATGGAGCTTCGTGCGAAATACACCCTGTTCGCCGAGGGCGCCCGTGGCCACATCGGCAAGCGCCTGATCCGCGAATTCCGCCTGGACGAGGGCAAGGATCCCCAGCACTACGGCATCGGTCTCAAGGAATTGTGGGACGTACCGGCGGAACAGCACGAGCCAGGGCTGGTGCTGCACGGCTCCGGCTGGCCGCTGGACAAGAACACCCACGGCGGCTGGTTTCTCTACCACGCCGAGAACCAGCAGGTGGTGGTCGGCCTGATCATGGACCTGGCCTACCAGAACCCCTACCTGTCGCCGTTCGACGAGTTCCAGCGGATGAAGCACCACCCGGTGCTCAAGCGCTACCTGGAAGGCGGCAAGCGGGTGGCCTACGGGGCCCGTGCCATCGCCAAGGGCGGCCTCAACTGCCTGCCGAAGATGACCTTCCCCGGCGGGCTGCTGATCGGCTGTGACGCCGGCACCCTCAACTTCGCCAAGATCAAGGGCATCCACACGGCCATGAAGTCCGGTCTGGTGGCGGCAGAAAGCGTGTTCGAGTCGCTCAAGGACGGCAACGAGGGCGGCGACGAACTCAAGGCGTTCGAGGCCAGGTGGCAGGACAGCTGGGCCTACAAGGAGCTCGAGCAGACCGCCAGCTTCGGTCCCGCGATCCACAAGTACGGCACCGTGGGCGGTGGCGCCTACAACTTCGTCGATCAGTTGCTCGGCGGCAAGCTGCCCAGGGTTCACGACACCACTGCGGACCATGCGGCGCTCAAGCCCGCCAGCGAGTTCGAGAAGATCGACTACCCCAAGCCCGACGGCAAGCTGTCCTTCGACAAGCCCTCCTCGGTGTTCCTGTCCAACACCAATCACGAGGAAGACCAGCCCTGCCACCTCAAGCTCGAGGATCCGGAAATTCCGATCCACAAGAACCTGCCGGAGTACGCCGAGCCCGCTCAGCGCTACTGCCCCGCCGGGGTCTACGAAGTGGTCGAGGGTGACGATGGCCAGCCGCGTTTCCAGATCAACTTCCAGAACTGCGTCCACTGCAAGACCTGCGACATCAAGGACCCCGCCCAGAACATCACCTGGGTCGCCCCGGAAGGCGGCGGTGGTCCCAACTATCCCAATATGTGATCGCGGGCGGGCCGCGTCGCTGCCGAACGCGCCCCAACCATGACCCAGGGCGTTGACACGCCCGTTAGCCAACACCCTCAGCGGACGGGCCCAGCCCCGTCCGTTTTTTATTGCAGGGCATACACTTAACGTCATAACAAATCGGTCTATTGGGCTTCTTGCCAAGACATCGCCGAGCCCTAATAGTGTGCCCCCTTATCGATCGCCCCCCCTGCCGCACACCCGCCTTGTCATCGGCCTATCCGGCGGAACTCCAGGCCAGGGACAGCGACAGGGCAGCCGTGATCGAGGCCGCTACAGGGAGATACCATGGCCCACACCCGTCAAATATTGCTGGCCCTGATCCTCGGGATCCTGGCCGGCGGCGCCGTCAATCTGTTCCTGCCCCAGTGGGCGGGCGTCCTGGATACCCAACTGCTGACCCCGCTGGGTCAGGTATTTCTGCGCCTTCTGCAGTTTATCGTGGTGCCGCTGGTGTTCTGCGCTCTGGTACTGAGCTTTACCCAGGTCGATCGCAGCGAAAGCGTCGGGCGCTACGCCGGCAAGCTGCTGATGCTCTATGTACTGACCAGCGCGGTGGCCCTGGCCATCGGCATGGGCATGGCCGCCTGGCTGACCCCGGGCCTCGGCGTGGACAGCGCTCAGGCCGCCGGCGTCGAGGCCCGCGACCCGACCCCGCTGGCCCAGTGGCTGGTGGGCCTGGTACCGAAAAACCCCTTCGAGGCGCTGGCCGAGGCCAACCTGCTGCAGATCATCCTGGCCGCCGCCCTGGTCGGCGTGGCCGCCCGCCAGCTACCGGAACAGAGCCGGCCGCTGGTCTCGCTGCTGCAGAGCGGCTACGACGTGACCCTCAAGATCCTGTCGATGGTACTCAAGCTTGCGCCCATCGGGGTGTTCGCGCTGATCGCCTCGGTGGTTGCCACCCAGGGGTTCGACCTGCTGTTGAAGCTCGGCCTATACGTGATCGGCCTGCTGGCGGCCATCGGCGCCATGGCGGTGTTCTATCTGGCCCTGCTGGCGATCACAGGTGCCCGGCCCCTGGCCTACCTGCGCCACTTCGGGGAGGCCCTGAGCTTTGCCCTTGGCACCGCCAGCTCCAACGCCACCCTGCCGATCGCCCTCAACAATGCCCGGGCCTACGGTGCACCACACCAGCTCAGCGCCTTCGCCCTGCCCTTCGGGACCGCCCTCAAACGCGACGGCGCCGCCGTGCTCCAGGGCTTCAATGCGCTCTTCGTGGCGCAGCTGTTCGGCGTCGAGGTGACCCTGACCCTGGCCGCCACCATCTTCACCACCGGCCTGCTGGTATCCTTCTCCACCGCTGGCGTGCCGGGCGCTGGCCTGGTGGCCATGAGCACCGTACTGTCGGCTGCAGGGCTGCCACTGGAGGGCGTCGCCGTGGTCGCCGGGGTGGACCGCTTCACCGATGGTTTCCGCACCTCTCTGAACGTGATGGGCAATACCGCCAACGCCATGCTGCTAAGCCGTCTGGAGGGCCGCCACCATGCCGCCCACCCAGCCGCCCACCCAGACTCTGGCCAGACAGGCGCCAGCGAGGCCGGCCGCTAGACGATGAGCCGACAGGGCCCGGCTGCGCAGGAGAGCCAGGCCCCACCTCGACCAGGTTCTGATGATTGATTCAGCGCCATGCTGATAGTCCAACGAGCACGGCCCCGTCACCTGGTGACGGGGCCGTGCTCGTTGATGGTGTTGACGCTGAAGGACCGCTGCAGGCGCCACATGGCGGCGCCAGCAAGGGACGTCAGCAAGGGGCGTCTGCAGTGGCGTCAGGAAGCGGCGGCGGGGCCGGTCTCGGCCGGGCGTGCGGGATCGCCGCTCCACTCGCTCCAGGAGCCGACATAGAGCTGCGGGGCCGGCAGACCCGCCAGGCGATAGGCGAGAATGTCATGGCAGGCGGTAACGCCGGAGCCGCAGTAGGCAATCACGCCAGGATCCTGCTGCGACGTCTGGGGCAGTTCTCTTGCTAAAGCCTCCGGCGACTTGAAGCGTCCATTGTCGTCGAGATTGAGGCTACAGGGGCGATTGACCGCACCAGGGATATGCCCGGCTCGGGGGTCCATTGGCTCGACCTCGCCGCGATAGCGCTCACCGGCCCGGGCGTCCACCTTCAGCGCCGCAGTCGACGCCATCTCCTCGAGGACGACGAAACGACTGTCGTCGAATTCGGGTGTCCACTGCGACGGCGCAGGAGGCGCACCCTCCCCCACCTCCCAGTCGCCATTGATGCTCTCCCAGGCGGCGAGGCCACCGTCGAGCAGACGCACACGCGGGTGGCCGGCCCACTCGCTCAGCATCCACCAGGCCCGTGCCGCTGCCAGCTGGCCGCCGGCATCATCGAGCACCACCACCTCGCGCTCAGGCGCAACGCCCAGTCGCTGAAGGGTCGCGGTGAAGTCGGCGTGGCTCGGCAAGGGGTGTCGTCCGCCTGCCTCGGAGCCAACGTCCCTGGGTCCGGACAGGTCACGGTCCAGATCCAGGTGCAGACTGCCGGGAACATGGGCCTGACGCCACAGCGCCGCCCCGGCCTCGGGGTCGTTCAAGCGCACGCGGCAGTCCAACACCAGCGGCGGGGTGTCGCCGTCAAGCGCGTGTCGCAGGCTATCGGCGTCGATCAAGGGATGGGTCATGACGAACTCCTTCTCATGTCAGAACACTGTCTGGTGGCGCAAGGCTTTATCGCACCGGAGCCTTATCGTATCGAAGCCTTTTCGCGCGTCTCGACAAGAGGCCCGCGCCCTGATCAGGCGCTCGACAGCCGCTCGATCGGGGCGCGATGGGCGATCAGGCGGCGCTTGCCGGCACGATCGAAGCGCACCTCGATGACTGGATTGGCGGGGTCGCCTTCCACCAAGGCGACCTCACCGTCACCGAAGACGCCGTGGCGAATGCGCTCACCCACCTGGTAATGGCCATTGCCTGGCGCTCGCTCAAGCGCCTTGATCGGCAGCGGCTGCCCCAGGGCATTCAGATAGCGCCCCACCAGTGCCGGCTCGGCGACGCTCACCTCCTCGGGGTCGGCTCCATCGGCGCATCGGTACAGCGCCCTGGCCACGGCGCTGGCGTCGCGGCAGGCGCTCTCCTGGATAAAGCGGCTGGGACGATGATCGCCGCCATCGTGGAGGAGGACCAGACGTTCGATGGCCCGGGTGATGGCCACATAGTAGAGCCTGCGCTCTTCCTCGAGACGCTCGGGGGACAGCGGATTGTCACGACTGTAGTGGGGAAAGTCCTCTTCATTGACCGCCCCCACCATCACCAGCGGCCACTCCAGGCCCTTGGCGCCATGAACCGTATTGATCAACACCCCTTCGTCGCGGTTCTGCACCGGGCGCCGCAGCAGCTCGATAAAGGTGGCGATGTCGCCGACCTCCCGAGCCTGCTCGATCAGGACGTCGAGCAGGCGCACGTCCTCCTCGCCCTTGTCGCGGCGGGAGGCGGCGCGCTTGAGCACCTTTTCCGCCTCGACCTCCGCGACCACGTGTTCGAGCAGCGCGTCGGCGGACAGATGGGCAAGCTTCGGCAGCTCGCACAGCAGTTGCCAGCGACGCTTGAGGGTGCGCTTCTGGTGGGGCTTCAGTCGCGCCAGCAGCACATCGCCCGGCCCTGGCCAGGTCTGGGTGTCGGCCAGGCGCTGGACCAGGCCAGCGAGCACTTCACGTGGTACGAAGCAGGTCGGCTGGGCAAACATCGGCATCAGCGCGCCGGGGTCGCGCAGTTGCTCGGGCGACAGCGCCAGCGATAGATAGCCGGCCAGAGCCTCCACCAGCGGCAGGCGAAAGACGAAGCGATCCTCCCGGGCCAGGCGAAAGGGAATGCCCTCGCGCAATAGCGCCAGCTGCATCGGCACCGACAGGGTCCAGCTACGTACCAGCAGACAGGCTTCGTCGAGACGACGGCCGGCTTCCACCCAGCGCTTGAGTCCATCGAGGAAGGCACTGGCGCCCCGTGCCACCTTGAGCTCGGTACGCGGATTGGTGGGCGCCGCCAGGCACAGCTGGTCCGGGCGACGCGGGTTGCCGGCGATGGCATGATTGGCGGCCAGCGCCAAGGCGTGGCCATGGCGAAAGGTAGTCGACAAGGGGTAGTCGGTGGCGGCACCGAAGATCCGGGTAAAGTTCTCGAGCATGGCCTCCGGGTGGGCGCCGCGCCATTCGTAAATGCACTGGTTGGCGTCACCCACCGCCATCACCGAAGCCTGGTCGCCGGCCAGCACCGCCAACAACCGCTGCTGAGCGGCATTGATGTCCTGATACTCGTCGATGATCACATGGTCGAGGAAGCCCTGAACCCGCTGGCGCAGCGCGGGATCACCTTCGAGTGCCAGCAGCGGTCGATACAGCAGATCCGAATAGGTCATCACGCCGTGATCGGCCAGCAAGGTCTCGAGACACTGGTGGGCGACGACGAAGTGGCGAGTCCCCTCGCCAAGCTCGAGCCGCTCATACAGCAACTGGGGGTCGATCACCTCGGCCTTGACCAGCGAACAGAAGTGGGCGAGTTCCTCGATGCGATCGGGCTCGAGCGCGGCGTCGCGATCCTCGTCGACCTGGGCCAACGCCTCCAGGGTCGCCTGGCGCAGCAGTCGCTCCTGCTGCCAGTCTGCGGTCAGCAGTTCGCGCCGTGGCAGCGCGCCCCAGCGGGTCAGGCTCTGACTCAGGCGATGTCCGAGAGAGTGAAAGGTACGCACCTCCGGCAGTTCCATACCGGGTTCGGCCATGGCCACCAGACGGCGCTGAAAGTCTTCCCGGGCGGCGCGGTTGAACATCAGCACCATCATGCGCCGGGCGCTGACTCCGTGGGACAGCAGGTGCAGCACCCTGGCCACCAGGGTGGTGGTCTTGCCCGCTCCGGCCACCGCCGCGACCCTGGCGTGGCCTGCCGGGTGGGCGACAACGCAGCGTTGTTCGGGCGTCAGCGCGAGCCGCTCCAATGCAGGTGAAGCCATCAGTGCGCGTCACCCTCCAGGCGTCCCAGCGGCTGCCACACGCCGTCGCTGGTAAGCCCCAGCTCGCCGCACTCGCTGCGCGCTTCGGCCTGTTCGACCAGACGGTAGAAGACGTTACGCCCGAGTCGAGCACTCACGCCATAGGGCAGGCACACCTGGGGCACCTCCTCGCCCGCCGGTGTCGTCGACAGCGACAGTCGATACTCCTGACCCAGGGCGATACGCTCGCCGACGTTGGTGGTCAGCCACCAGCGCTTGTCTACGTGGTCTTCTGGCTGGCCTTTTGACTGGCCTTCCCGCTGAGCGTCTGCCTGCTCGGCCTCCAGTACCACGAAGGCGGTGTCCTCGACGCTGATCCGCCACTTTTCGATAGGCGTGACCAGGTAATGGTGGCCGTCGTCCTCCCGTCGCAGGATGCGCGCGAACAGGCGCACCAGCTCAGGACGCTGGATCGGACTGCCTTCGTGGATCCAGCGCCCGTCTCGGGCGATCACCAGGTCCATCTCGCCGCTCGGTTCGGGCTGCCAGTCGGACAAGGGTGGACGCTCACCAAGCTCGGCGATGCCGTTCAGGATGTGATCGAGTTGCATGGAGGCTACCTCGTCGAGTTATCGCTCAAGGCCCGGCCAACAGACCGGTGCCCGTGACGACCGGGGCCATGGGCCCTGTTCACAACAAAGCCCGCTTAGCCCTGGTCCACAAAGCCCGCGTCGCGAAGGGCCTGCTTGAGGTCCTCCGGGGCGGCAGGCTGGGCCTTGGGAAACAGCCGGTAGAAGTTGGCGGTGGTCTGCATCGCCACCTCTTCCACGCTGATTCCCCGCTCGTCGGCGATGCATTGGGCCACGTCGACCACCCAGGCCGGCTCGTTGGGCTTGCCGCGGTGCGGCACCGGCGCCAGATAGGGGCTGTCGGTCTCGATCAGCAGACGATCCAGCGGTACTTTTCTGGCCACCTCGCGCAGCGACTCGGCGGTGCGGAAGGTGACGATCCCCGACAACGAGATATAAAAGCCCAGGCGCACCGCATCCCGCGCCATCTCGAGGTCCTCGGTGAAGCAGTGCAGCACCCCGCCGACCTCGGGATCGCTGTACTGACGAATCAGCGAGAGCGTCTCCTCCTTCGCTTCCCGGGTATGCACCACGATCGGCAGCGACAGTTCGGTGGCAGCCTGCAGATGGCGAGCGAAACGCTCGTGCTGCACCTCGGCGGGAACACTGTCGTAATGATAGTCCAGTCCCGATTCGCCGATGGCCACGGCACCATGCTCCTTGGCGCAGGCGACAATCTCGGCAACGCCGGGTTCGTGCTCCACCTGATGCAGCGGATGCACCCCGGCGGAGATCACCACGTCATCGTGGGCCTGGCGAATTGCGGCCAGTTCGGGCACGCCGTCGAGGGTCACGCTGATGGCCAGGAACTGCTGGACGCCGCGCTCGCGGGCGGCGTCCAGGGCCCGCGACAGATCGCCGCCATGGGTATCAGGAGAAAGGCGATCGAGATGGCAGTGGGAATCGACGAACATGAAGATCTCTCGGGGCTTGAATACGGATGTCAGGGACGAATACCGGCGACGATGATCAGAGACGCCAGTGAGCCTCCGGGGAGGACGTCTGGGCACACGACGTCGCTCAGGAACGCAACAGGGCCGCCCAGCGGACCAGCCAGGCCTCGAGCACCAGTTGCGGGTTGGGATTGCCGCCTTCACTGAGCAACCGACGCTGCTCACGGGCGTAGTCGAGCAGGCGGAACCAGTCGCGCACCCGGCCATTTTTCACCGCCTGACGATAGAGCGGTGCCAGGTCGGGGTTTCTGAGGCCTTCAGGCTCGCCGGAAAGCCCCAGGCGAATCAGATCCTCCAGCCAGGCGATACCGTACCACAGGATGGCATCGATGGCCTGGCGGTCCAGCCGGGCCGCCTCGGCCACCGGTTCGGCGCCACGTACCAGGGCGTCGAAGGTCTCGTGCAGCTGTTGACGCAGCGCCCGCGAGCCCGGCTCGGCAAGCTGTCGCGCTGCCAGCGGCAACCCACCGGCGGCTCGAAACCAGAAGCGTGCTTCGTCCTCGGAACCGAGTTCCTTCGACAGCCAGTCCAGGCAGTCTTCGAGTTCCGGCGGCTTGAGCGTCCACTGCTGGCAGCGCGAACGGATCGTCGGCAGCAGGTGGGACGGCATGTCGGAGACCAGCACGAAAAGGGTGTCCTGCCCCGGCTCCTCCAGGCTCTTCAGCAGGGCGTTGGACGCGGCCACGTTCATCGCCTCGGCGGGACGGATCTCGATGACCCGGTGTCCGCCCTGCTGAGCGGTCTGGGAGACGAAGCCATTGACCTGACGGATCGGGTCGATGCGAATCATCCGCTTGCCCTCCTCCGGCGCCACCCGCAGCAGGTCAGGATGGTAGCCCGAGGCCAGCATATGGCAACTGTGGCACTCACCGCAGGCGGTCTCGCCTGGGCGGGCACACAGGGCGCGGGCAATCAGTGCCTCGGCCAGGGACTGCTTGCCGAGCCCGCGGGGGCCCGACAGCAGCACGGCATGGGGCAGACGACCGGCGTCCATCAGCCGCACCAGTTCGTGCCAGCGCGGCGCCAGCCAGGGCATCGGCGGCTGGGCGACGCTACTACTCACGTCCATTGCGCCACCCGCTCGTCCAGTACCCGCTTGATCCGCCGCTGCACCTCTTCGAGGCTGGCGTCAGCGTCGATCCTGACCATCCGCTGCGGTGCCTGCTCGGCCCGGGCCAGGTAGGCCAGGCGCACCCGCTCGAAAAAATCGCGGCGCTCCTGCTCGAAGCGATCCTTGCGCGTGCCGGTGCGGTCCAGACGACCCGCCAGGCGACGCTCCGCCGCGTCCAGCGGCATGTCCAGCAACAGCGTCAGATCCGGCGTCAGCTCACCCTGGACCAGACGTTCGAGCTGGACGATGCGCTCGAACGGCAGGCCTCGACCGCCGCCCTGGTAGGCAAAGGTGGCGTCGGTGAAGCGGTCGCTGACCACCCAGGCGCCGCGCTCCAGGGCCGGGCGAATGCGCTGGGCAAGATGCTGGGCCCGTGCGGCGAACACGAGCAGCAGCTCGGCGTCACTGTCCAGCGGCTCGTCGCTGGACGCCAGCAGCAGTTCGCGAATGGCCTCGGCCCGAGGCGTCCCTCCAGGCTCGCGGGTCTGTACCACCTCGATGCCACGCGCCTCGAGGGCGGCGACCACGAAGGCCAGGTTGGTGGACTTGCCGACGCCTTCTCCGCCCTCCAGGGTAATGAAGCGCCCGCGCGCGCCGGAGGTGGGCTCGGCCGGTTGTGTCTGCGTCATGGATACCACTCCTGGTTCGGGAGACGTCCGCGTCAACGGCGCCGAATATAACGATTGACGGCGTTATTGTGCTCACGCAGCGTGCGGGAGAAGTGGTGGGTGCCATCTCCCTTGGCGACGAAGTACAGGGTGTCGCCCTCCTCTGGGTCGACGGCGGCCTCCAGTGCAGCCCGCCCCGGCAATGCGATCGGGGTCGGCGGCAGGCCATCGATCACGTAGGTGTTGTAGGGGGTGGCCTCGCGCAGGTCGGCCCGAGTGATGTTGCCCTCGAAGCGATCGCCCATGCCGTAGATCACCGTTGGATCGGTCTGCAGCCGCATGCCACGCTCCAGGCGGCGCTTGAACACCCCGGCAATCTGACGCCGCTCTTCGGGGGCGCCGGTCTCACGCTCGATCAGCGAGGCCATGATCAGCGCCTCATACGGCGTATCGATGGGCAGATCCTCGGCGCGATCGGCCCACACTTCCTCAAGCAGGGCTTCCATGCTCTGATTGGCCTGGCGCAGAATCTCCAGATCCTCCACCCCCTTGTGGTAGGTGTAGGTATCGGGGAAGAAGCGCCCTTCCGGATGCTCGCCCTCGTGGCCCAGCGCCGTCATGATCTCGTCGTCGCTCATCTCGGCACTGGCGTGGGCCAGCTTCTCGGCCTCGGCCAGGGCCGCGCGCATCTGCTGGAAGGTCCAGCCCTCGGGAATGGTCACGCTGTAGGTGACCACCTCGGCGCTGGCGAGCTTGTCGAGTACCTGCATGCCACTCATGCCTGGCTCCAGCGAGTACTCGCCGACCTTCAGCGACGGCACACGATCGGGCTCCACTCGCGTCAACAGCTTGAAGGCCCAGGCGTCGGCCAGCACACCCTGGGCCTCGAGATCATCCACCACCCGATTGAAACCGGCCCCGGGCGGCACCTCGTAGAGCATCGGTTCATCGAGGGTGATCGGGGCCTGCAGACGCGTCTGCCAATAGTGATAAGCGCCGTAGCCGCCAATAGCGGCAATGACGACAAGAGTGAGCAAGACCTTGAGCGCGGTGCGCATGGAAGTTCCTTAGTCTGGTCGCGCCGGCGCACGGCGCTTGTCTGAAGCGGTCAGAATAGTACGGCAAAGCGGATGCAGGCACCCCGGCTGGAAGCGCCCGGGTGACTCAGTCGGCCCCGGCATACCCCAGCAGGCGGTGGGCTCGGTGCTGAAAGGCGCGATGGACATCACTCAGCTCCCAGCCATGCTGGGGCTGCCCTTCGCTGTCGTCGAGTCGCGCGACGGGCCACACGCCCTGGACGCTGTTGCCAAGCCATACAGCCTCGCAGGACGAAAGCTCGTCGGCCAGCAACGGCGCCTCCACCACCGCGCCCTGTTCCAGCAAGGCGGCTCGCAGGGTACCTGCCACGCCACACTGATCCAGCGGCGGGGTCGATACCTGTTCGGCGCCCCGGGCGAGAAAGAACACGTTCATGGCGGTGGCTTCGACAAGCTGGCCTCGATCATCCTCGAGAAGCCCCTCGGCGATAGCGGGGTCCCGCCACTCGGATCGTGCCAGCACGTTCTCGAGACGGGCCAGATGCTTGATCCCGGCCAGCACGGGCTGGCGTGCCAGGCGCAGGCGGCAGCGACGCACCCTGACCCCGGCTGCCCAACGCTGTTGATCGGGTGCGAAGCTCGACCACAGCGCCTCAAGCCTGGGGTCTGAGGACGCCGGCGGCGCGTAGCCCCGTCCACCGCTGCCCCGGGTGTAGACCAGCTTGAGCACACCAAGCCCCGGCCCCGCGCCAGCGAGGGCGGATGCCAGGGCCTCTGTACGGGGCGGGGGCAGGTCGAGCACCCGGCAGCCCTTCAGCAGTCGTGCCAGGTGCTCAGACCACAACAGCGGCGTGCCGTCGCGCACCAGCACCGTCTCGAACAGGCCATCGCCGTAGGCCAGCCCCCGATCACTCAGGGGCAATGTCGGCTCGGACGGCCTATTCATCCATCAGGCCTTCTTGAACACCAGGGTGCCATTGGTGCCGCCGAAGCCGAAGGAGTTGGACAGGGTCACGTCGACCTTGGCATCGCGGGCGGTATGCGGCACGTAGTCGAGCACGCACCCTTCCTGGGGATTGTCCAGGTTGATGGTGGGCGGCAGCGCCTGATCACGAATCGCCAGGATGCTGAAGACCGCCTCCACCGCACCGGCGGCGCCGAGCAGGTGGCCGATCATCGACTTGGTGGAGCTGACCGCGACGCTTTGGGCGGCGCTGCCCATGACCTTCTCCACCGCGCGGCTCTCGGCCAGGTCACCGGCGGCGGTCGAGGTGCCGTGGGCGTTGATGTAATCGATCTCGCTGGCGTCGATGCCGGCGTCCTTGATCGCGTTGGCCATGGAGGCCGCCGCGCCGCGACCGTCTTCCGGCGGCAGGGTCATGTGGTAGGCATCATCGCTCATGCCGAAACCGATCAGCTCGGCGTAGATGGTCGCCCCACGTGCCTTGGCGTGTTCGTACTCTTCCAGCACCACCACGCCGGCGCCGTCGGACAGCACGAAGCCGTCGCGATCCTTGTCCCAGGGGCGGCTGGCCGCCTGGGGATCGTCATTGCGGGTGGACAGCGCCCGCGCGGCGGAGAAGCCGCCCAGCCCCAGCGGTGTGGTCGCCATCTCGGCACCGCCACAGACCATCACGTCGGCGTCGCCGTATGCGATGGTACGGGCGCTGTAGCCGATATTGTGGGTGCCGGTGGTGCAGGCGGTGGTGATGGCGATATTGGGACCACGGAAGCCGTGCTGAATCGCCAGATTGCCCGAGATCATGTTGATGATGGAGCCGGGCACGAAGAACGGCGAGATACGCCGGGCGCCGCTCTTGTTGAGTGCGTTGTGGTTGTGCTCGATCATCGGCAGCCCACCGATCCCCGAGCCGATGGCCACGCCGATGCGATCGGCATTTTCCTCGGTGCACTCGATACCGGCGTCCTCGATGGCCTGAGCCCCCGCGGCAATACCGTACTGGATGAACAGGTCCATCTTCCTGGCATCCTTGGGGTTCAGGTAGGGGCTGATATCAAAGTCCTTCACCGAACCGCCGAAGCGCGTGTTGAAGCCGCTGACATCGAAGTGCTCGATGGGCGCCACACCGCTCTTGCCGGCCAGGATGCTGTCCCAGCTTTCCTTGACGGTGTTGCCCACCGGTGTGACCAGGCCGAGGCCCGTCACCACTACCCTTCTACGAGACATCAGCTTTCCTCCAGACATCCAAAAAGTTACGGCCCAACTGTGGAGGACCGTCGGTTGCGCGCATTATACCCGAGACACAGGCCGCTGTGCTCCCCCCGGCGCCGAGGCTTTACCGGGAAGGCTGGCACAGGACCCTGCCTTCGAGGCCTGGACACGCAAAAGCCGCCCTGGCGAACCAGGACGGCTTCCGCGGGGATTGCATCCCCGCCTTTCAGCAAGCGGCCATCGCCGCCACCGGCAGACTGACTCGGAACACCGAGCCGGTCTTACTGGTTGGCGTTGACGTAGTCGATCGCTTCCTGAACGGTGGTAATCTTCTCGGCTTCTTCATCAGGAATTTCGGTATCGAATTCCTCTTCCAGCGCCATCACCAGCTCAACGGTGTCCAGGGAATCAGCGCCCAGGTCCTCGGTGAAGGAAGAGGAGTTCTGAATATCTTCTTCCTTGACGTTCAGGCGCTCTGCCACAACTTTCTTCACGCGCTCTTCGATGGTGCTCATTTAGACATACTCCAGTCGTTCACGTTAGCCGTTCTGATGACCAGCTGGTTAATTCCGCAAGTAAACTGCGGGGTAGTTTATAGACCCCTTCGGGTCGACGCAACACACGCAGGAAGCGCATTCAGCGCATGTTCATCCCGCCATTGACGTGCAGGGTTTCGCCAGTGATATAGGCTGCGCTATCGCTGGTCAAGAACCCGACCGCCGCGGCGATTTCCTCGGGCTGCCCCAGACGCGCCAGAGGCACCTGCCCCTTGAGCATCGTCTGCTGATCCTCGGACAGCGCCTGGGTCATGTCGGTGGCAATAAAGCCAGGCGCCACGGCGTTGACGGTGATGGCACGGGAAGCCACCTCGCGCGCCAGCGCCCGGGTGAAGCCTTCCATGCCCGCCTTGGCGGCAGCATAGTTGCTTTGGCCGGCGTTGCCCATGGTGGCGACCACCGAACTGACGGATACGATACGGCCCCAACGGGCCTTGCTCATGCCACGCAGGCACGCCTTGCTGAGGCGAAAGACCGACTTGAGGTTGGCGTCGAGTACACCATCCCACTCATCTTCCTTCATTCGCATCAGCAGATTGTCACGGGTGATACCGGCATTGTTGACCAGGATGGTCGGCGCACCAAACTCGTCGTTGATCGACTTCAGCAGTGCTTCGACGCTGGTCGGATCGGTGACGTCGAGGCGGCGCCCTGCGCCCTGAAACCCCTGCTCCTTGAGGTCCGCATCGATGCGGTCGGCACCGGCATCGGTGGTGGCGGTGCCGATCACGATGCGACCCTGCCGCCCCAGCTCGTGGGCGATGGCACGGCCGATACCGCGGCTGGCCCCGGTAATCAGGGCGACTCTAGGCTCGGTTGTCATGGTCACTTCCATTGCTTCGTCGTTGTCGCCCGGCACAGCGCCGGGCCAGGAGGCTTTCGATCAGTTGATCTCGCGAGCCAGCTCAAGGGCGGCACTGAGACTGTCGGGATCATTCACCGCCAGTCCGCGACTGCCCCGGGCAATACGCTTGTTGAGGCCGGTGAGGACCTTGCCGGGCCCGCACTCGATGAACACCTCGGCACCGCCGTCGACCATCTTCTCGACGCAGGAGACCCAACGCACCGGCTGGTAGAGCTGCTCGATCAGACGAGTGCGCAGGGTGGCCACATCGGCATGGGCCTGGGCATCGACGTTCTGCACCACGGTATAGCGCGGCGCCTTGAGCTCGATATCACCAAGCGCCTGCTCTAGCCGCTCGGCGGCCGGCCGCATCAGGTCACAGTGGGAAGGCACCGATACCGGCAACGGCATCGCGCGCTTGGCCCCGGCCTCCTGACAGGCGGCGATGGCACGATCCACGGCGGCCTTGCTGCCGGCGATCACCACCTGCCCGGGAGCATTGTAGTTGACAGCAGAGACCACGTCCCCGTCGGCCGCCTTGGCGCAGGCCTGCTCGACGGCCGCGTCGTCCAGACCGAGAATCGCCGCCATGGCGCCCTGCCCGGCCGGCACGGCCTGCTGCATGGCTTCGCCGCGCAGGCGAACCAGACGAACCCCTTCCGCAAAGGAAAGCGCGCCGGCGCACACCATGGCGCTGTATTCGCCGAGACTATGGCCGGCCATGGCACCGGGGCGCGGGCCCTCGAGCTCCTGCCACACGCGCCAGATCGCCACGCTGGAGGCCAACAGTGCCGGCTGGGTGCAGGCGGTGGCATTGAGCGCCTCCGCAGGACCTTCCTGGACCACCTGCCACAGGTCGTAACCCAGCGCCTCCGAGGCCTCCTCGAAGGTCGTCCTCACCACGCTGTAGCGTTCGGCCAGATCGCGCAGCATGCCGACCTGTTGCGACCCCTGCCCAGGGAAGATAAGGGCAAGCGGTTGAGTCATCTTGATCACCTATAGCTCTTGTTGGCCATCATCCATATCCACACTGCCCCCTAACAAGGGACCGGAAGATGGACGACGATGGTCGAGCTCGGCCTCCAGCCGGCTCGGCAAGTCACGGCTGACCTCCTGGGAGGCGCGCTTCAGGGCGTAGTAAAAACCCTGAGCGTCACAGCTGCCATGACTCTTTATCACAATACCCGCCAGCCCCAGCAGGCTGGCGCCGTTGTAGCGAACCGGATCCAGTTCACTCTTCAATCGTCTGAGCGCCGGCCGGGCCAGCATCCCCACCAG
This sequence comes from Halomonas sp. H10-59, assembly GCF_040070555.1. Classification (NCBI taxonomy): domain Bacteria; kingdom Pseudomonadati; phylum Pseudomonadota; class Gammaproteobacteria; order Oceanospirillales; family Halomonadaceae; genus Halomonas; species Halomonas sp. H10-59. The sequence goes on along the minus strand of NZ_CP098828.1, from coordinate 1,714,340 downwards.
CCGACTCCCCCAGTGCGCCTCGAAGGTCGCCTGGACGCGACCGACCAGCATCTTGGCCAGGCCCTCGCTGGCCTTGAGCAGCACATTGCCGACAAAGCCGTCACAGACCACGACGTCCGCCTGACCGGCAAACACGCCATCGCCCTCGATAAAGCCAAGATAGTCGATCCCGGCCACCTGGCGCAGTGCCGCATCGGCCTGCTGTACCGCCAGGGAGCCTTTGGTCGACTCCACCCCAACGTTGAGCAGGGCAATCCGTGGAGCCGCCAGACCGTCGACGTGGCGCGCCATGATATCGCCCATCAGGGCGAAGTCCACCAGGCGCTCCGCCGACACATCCACATTGGCACCCAGATCAAGCAAATAGCAGCGTCCGTCGCCTCGCGTCGGAATCGCCGTACTGATGGCCGGGCGCGGCACGCCCGGCACCATGCCAAGGGCGCGGCGCGACAGCGCCATCAAGGCGCCAGTATTGCCGGAACTGACGCCGACATCGGCCTCACCCGCCGCCACACAGTCAAGCATGCGAGCCATGCTTGAAGCATGGCCTCGGCGCAGCGCCTGAGAGGCGCGCATATCGGCGGGGATGATATCGGGTGCGTCACACAGGTGCAGATGCGACGCCGCCGCGGCCAGAGGCCGCGGCAGGCGTGAAATCTCGTCATCCAGCAGGCCCGCAGGGCCAAACAGCTGAATGTCGAGCTGCGGGTCCTCGATGACTGCCCTGGCCGCCCCCGCCACGGTGGCGCGGGGACCCTTGTCCCCGCCCATGGCATCTACGGCAATCCGCATCCCGGCGGCCAGGCGCTATCGAGGCGTCGTCAACTTATACGTCGACGACCTTGCGACCGCGATAGAAACCGTCCGGGGAGACGTGGTGACGCAGGTGAGTGGTGCCGGTCTCCTTGTCCTGGGACAGGGTCGGTGCACTCAGAGCGTCGTGGCTACGACGCATGCCGCGCTTGGAACGGGTCTTACGGTTCTGCTGAACTGCCATGGGAAATCACTCCACAAAAAATCGATCAGGTATCGGTGTTGCCCTTGAGGCGCTTGAGCACGTCAAAGGGACTGCCAGAGGGCGCTTCCGAGACTTCGGCATCCGCCCCGCTGCTCAGCTGGTCGCGCGAGACAGGACACTCTGACTCGTCGTGGTAGACCACCTGGGGCAGACTGAGGATAAGTTCATCCTCGACCACGCCCAGCAGGTCCAGCTGTTCATTCTCCACCAGCACCGGTTCATGGGTGCTCGGCAGATCGGCGGCCAGGTCGTCACTGCTGACGAGCCCGAGCAGGAAGTCGCTCGTGACATGTTGGGCCATGGGCTCGAGGCAGCGGCGACACGGCAGCTGCAGATCGGCCTCCAGGCGCCCCCGGATCACCCGACGCCCCTGAGCGTCGATGGCGAATTCCAGCCAGGCGCTGGCATCGCCCTGTTGAGCGCCGACCTCTTCGGTCAGGCGGCTCATGTCGGCCAGCGCCACCAGGCCTTCGAGGTGTTCGGCTTGGGCGGCGAGCTTGTAGGGCTCGACCCGGCCGGGCAATCGTGAGGTCAACATAGGCGCGCAATGATAGGCACTCGTTCCGCCCCTGTCAAAGCCCTGTGCTCAATAGGTTACCATGTCCCGGGATCCGCTCGAACCCGACGAGCACAACCTGCCCATAGCGGGCCTCCCCGACACGACTCCACACATTGCAAGGAAGGACGCATGACCCCACTGGTGCTTGCCTCCAGCTCACCCTGGCGCCGCGAACTGCTTGAACGGCTGGGCCTGCCCTTCTCCTGGGCGAGCCCGGACATCGACGAGACCCGCCGCACGGACGAGACGCCCACATCACTGGTGCAGCGGCTGTCGCTGACCAAGGCCGAAGCGCTGGCCGACGCCTACTCGCGCCACCTGATCATCGGCTCCGACCAGGTAGCCCTGTTCGACGACCAGATCCTGGGCAAGCCCCACACCCAGGAGCGCGCCTGCGCACAACTGCGAGCCTTCTCGGGGCAACGGGTGCGTTTTGTCACCGGACTGGCGCTGCTCGACACCGCCGAGCATCGCCATTGGGTCGGCTACCAGCACTATGACGTGGTCTTTCGTCGTCTCACCGACACCGAGATCAGCACCTACGTCGCCCGCGAGCAGCCGCTTCAGTGCGCTGGCAGCTTTCGCATGGAGGGCCTCGGCATCACCCTGTTCGAGCGCCTGGAGGGTGACGACCCGAACAGCCTGATCGGTCTCCCTCTGATTCTGCTGTGCCGGTGGCTGCGCGAGGCTGGCGCCGACCCCCTGGCGGCATCCGCCACCGATGTCGCGAACGGCGATCAGGGCAACTGATAACGCACCGGCGATGACGCCTGGGGCAGCCCCATCCACTGGGCCACGCCCACACCGAAGCGCCGAGCCAGGCGGTCGAAGGGGTCCTGGGATGGGGTGTAGTCTTTTATTCGCGGCTGGTCGAGCCATTCATGGGCCTCTTCGTCCAGGGTACCCAGGCGATCCACCAGGCCCAGCTCCAGCGCCTGCTCTCCGGTCCAGATCAGGCCGCTGAAGATCCGGGGATCATCGGCCAGACGATCACCGCGCCCTGCCTTGACCGCATCGATGAACTGCTGATGGGTCGTATCCAGCACCTCTTGCCAGAAGGCCTGCTGCTCGGGACGCATCTCGGAGAAGGGATCGAGAAAGGCCTTGTTGTCGCCTGCGGTGAAGACGCGCCGCTCCACACCCAGGTCATCGATGGCCCCCTCCAGCCCGAAGCCGGCGTAGATGACGCCGATAGAGCCGACCAGACTGGACGGCGCAGCGACAATCTCGTCCGCCGCAGACGCCATGTAATAGGCGCCGCTGGCCCCCAGGTCCTCGACCACCGCGACGATCGGCTTGTCGCCGCGCTCGCGCAGGGCCATCACCGCCTTGTAGACCCGCTGGGACTGCACCGGACTGCCGCCCGGACTGTTGATATGCAATACCACCGCGGCGCTGCTGGGCGACTCCCAGGCGGCTTCGATACCTTCGATCAGGCGCTCGGCATTGGCCGGCGACTCGCTATCGATCACACCGTCGACCTTGACCACCCCAAGATGCCTGGCCTGCTCTCGCTCATCGCCAGGCACCATCAGCAGTGCAAAGCCCACCAGCGCCGCCACTCCCAGCAGCAGCGCCAGCCAGGCGAAACGAAAGAACAGCTTCCAGCGCCGACTGCGCCGCTGCTCGACCAGTACGCTCTGGATCCAGCGGTCCATGCTCTCGATCTGGGCAAGGCGCTGGCGCTCCCGCAATACTTCGGCGCTGTCGCCGGACGATTCAGCCGGCCCGCTGCCGCCGGACGATCCAACCGGCCCGCTGCCGCCGGGTTCAGCCGGCCCTCTGCCGCCGGACGATCCAGCCGGCCCGCTGCCGCCGTGCTCAGCCGGCCCGCTGCCGCCGGACGATTCAGCCGGCCCGCTGCCGCCGCTCTTGTCCGGCCCACTACCGCCGGCTGCCGCCGCTCCCTTGCCGCTGGAAGACGACATCTCCCCCTGGGTCCAGGGGTCATCCTTGGGGGTATCCGACATCCCACCACTCCTTGCAAGCCTGGCGACAACCAGGAATAGAAAACGATTTGCCAGACGATCGACGCGATTCAGCCAGCCAGGTGATCCAGCACCTGATCGAAGCGATCCGCCACCAGCAGCGGCTCACTGCGCGACAGCCGCTGCACATCGTGCACACCATACGAGACAGCGATGCGCGGCATGCCGATGGCACGCGCCATTTCCATATCGTACTCGGTATCGCCGATCATGACGGCGCGGGAGGCGTCGACGCCGCACTCTTCGAGCAGCTCGACCAGCATCAGGGGATCCGGCTTGGAACGCGTCTCGTCGGCGGTACGACTGGCACGAAAGAAGCGACCGGTGTCGCTCTGGCGGAAGATACGATCGAGCCCGCGACGGCTCTTGCCGGTGGCCACGGCCAGCGCCGAGGTCGAGGATAGCGAGGCCAGACCCGCCTCGACGCCGGGATAGAAGGTGACCGGGGTGGCATCACCCTCGACGAAGTGCCAGGCATAGCGTGCCTTCAAACGCTCGGCCTGCTCCGGCTGGATACCCGGACACAGTGTGGCGATGGCTTCCGGCAGGCCGAGACCGATGATATCGCGAATCTCGCCCTCCCCCAGCTCGCCCCACTCGGCCTCGCGGCCAGCCGCCTGCATGCAGGATACGATCCGGGCGATGGAATCCATCAGGGTGCCATCCCAGTCAAAGATGGTCAGGTCATAGCGCAAGAGACAACTCCTCGAGAGACGACGGCGTCCGCGCCATCGCCCATGGATAAATGCCTCTTCCCCGATGATGGGTCACTCAAGCACGCAGGCCGGCTCGGCGCAGCATCAGAGAACCAGACGCCACGACTAGCAGTGACAGCGGCATGCGCCCGCCAGGGCTAGTCGGCCAGCCGAGTCACCACCCTGGCCTTGCCCTCCAGCGTCAGATGCACCGGACACAGGTCAGCGATGGCCAAGAGCTTGTCGCGGGCTTCCTGGTCGAGATCCCCCGTCAGGAAAAGGACACGTTCGAAGTGGTCGATTTTGCCACTGGTCGCCTCGCACTCGCCACAATCCTTGGCGTGAATCTTGTCATGGGAGACGTCCACGGTGACATCATCGAGCGGAAGCTTCTTGCGCCTGGCGTAGCTGCGCACGGTCATCGCCGTGCAGGAGCCGAGCGCCGCCGCCAGCAACTGGTACGGCGTAAAACCGAGATTGGTCCCACCGTAGGAAAGCGGCTCGTCGGCCAGCAGGTGGTGCGCACCCGCGACCACGTCCTGACGAAAACCTGCAGGATCGGCTTCGGATACTCGGGTGACGCCTTCAGGCGCTCCCGCGGGGGGCTTCGGCGCCTCCAGGCCCAGATAGCGCGACGCCCAGCCGACGATGACCTCGGCGGCGTACTCGGCGTCCTGGGGCCGGGTCAGCAGATGATCGGCGTCATCCAGCGAAACAAAGCTTCTGGGATGACGAGCGGCGGTGAAGATGGCCGAGGCGTTTTCGATCTCCACCGTTTCGTCGTTGGGCGCGTGCAGCACCAGCAGCGGACGCCCCAGGTTCTCGATGCGCTCGTGCTGACGCTGACTCTGGAGATCCTCGATAAAGGCCTTGCGGATGGTAAAGGGACGGCCTGCCAGGACCAGCTCGGCCTCCCCTTCGCGTTCGATGACGTCGAGGTTCGAGCCGAAATTGTGCACTACATGAGCCGGGTCGTAAGGCGCCCCGACGGTGGCCACCGCCTTGACCCCGGGCAGTCGCTCGGCGGCGGCGATCACCGCCGCACCGCCCAGCGAATGACCGACCAGCAGAGACGGTGACAGCCCACGCCCCTCGAGATGCTTGGCGGCGGCCACCAGGTCATCCACGTTGGAGCTGAAATGGGTATTGGCGAACTCACCCTCGGAATGACCAAGACCGGTGAAATCGAAGCGCAGTACCGCCACGCCCCGCGACACCAGTCGTGCCGCGATACGCTTGGCGGCGAGGATATCCTTGGTACAGGTAAAGCAATGGGCGAAGATCGCCACCGCCTGGGGCTCACCCACCTCCGGCCGGTCGAACCTCGCCGCCAGCTGGTTGCCGTCGTGACCGGGAAACTGTTCTCTTTCGCTGATGACACGCATGACCGTCCTACCCTCCGAAGACTCATGGGCGCATCGCCGGCACAAACCGCCGATGCCTTACCTGAATCCTTGGCCGAGGACGATCGTTTGGCAACCTGGCTCGCCTGCCCGGCGCGGGCTCACCATGTCCGCCAGACACAGCGATTCACCCACACTTGCTCATTTAGCGCACTGTAATTTCAGTCTTTCTTGCCACAAGGCCGGCACCAGGCAAGGCCGCAGGCGACATCTTTCACTGTCGCCGCCGAGCCTTGTCGAGCACAGTTTCCAGGGCATCGTCGAGGGGAGCGCGAATCTGCACCGGCCGCTGACTGGTCGGCTCGGGGAAGGTCAGCGAGGCAGCATGCAGAAACAGGCGATCCAGCCCCAGTTCGCGCCCGAGGCGAGCGCCCTCTCGGGTACCGTACTTGTCGTCGCCCAACAGCACGTGTCCGGCGTGGGCAGCGTGGACGCGAATCTGATGGGTACGCCCGGTGATCGGCTCCGCCTCCACCAGGGTTGCACCGGCAAAGGTCTCACGCACACCAAAGCGGGTCCGAGCCACCTTGCCCTGCGGATCGACCCTGACTCGACGCTCGCCGTTGCCGGCGTCGTAGCGATCCAGGCGGGCACTGACGAAATCCCGACGGGCTGGCCAGCGGCCTGCCACCAGCGCCAGATACTGCTTGTTCATCTTGTGCTGCTTGAGCGACTGGTTCAGCGCAAGCAGCGCCGGCCGGGACTTGGCCAGCAGCAGACACCCTGAAGTATCCCGATCCAGCCGATGCACCAGCTCCAGGAAGTCCAGGTCCTCGCGCACCTGCCGCAGCGCCTCGATCAGTCCGATCTTGACACCACTGCCGCCGTGCACCGCCAGTCCCGACGGCTTGTTCAAGACCATCCAGTCAGGCCCTTCCAGCAGCACGCTGCCGGCCAGCAGATTACGCAGATTATCGCTGACCTCGCGCACTGCCTCCTGCGGTGCCAGCTTGAGCGGGGGAATACGCACCAGATCGCCAAGCGCCAGACGGGTATCCGCCTTGACCCGCTTCTTGTTCACGCGCACCTCACCCTTGCGCACGATGCGATACACCAGCGAACGGGGGGCGCCCTTGAGGCGACTCATCAGAAAATTGTCGACGCGCTGGCCGACCTGGCCTTCGGTCACTTCCACCCACTGCACTTCACGCCCTTCGGCCACGCTGTCACCCCACTCGAAACCCGCAATAAAGCGCCATTCTAGCGCAGCTTGTCGCCAATTGCTGACCCCTGGCATTGCTGTTATATTGCTTGTTCGCTCCCCGGGTCCGATTGACCCCTGCAAGCGCCTGCACGACTAGACACGCAGGCCCGAGCGAAACGTGACTGACACAGCGTTTGCCACAGAGGCCGCGACGACCCACAGAGGTCCCGCCGCCGATGTCAAGTGACAACACCGAGCCCGGCGCGCCCCACCCCAGCTGGATACCTTTCCGAAGGGGTGGGCCGTCGCCGGGAGACGTACAACACCGTGCCGGAGGCCGGCAGCGGTGAATCGATGAATGCCAGGTGTTGGCGGTGACGGCAGGACCGGATGGGCAAGGCCCCACCGAGACACGTCCTCCCTCCGCCCCGTACTCAACATGATCATGCCGTGACGTTCCTGATGAAGTAACGTCGCGGCCGGGCGCAGCTTCCGCGACATGCGCTGAGCACAAGCACGCTGCACCAACGGTTCACCCTTGCCGTTGCCCATGGGCGCCCTCCGGCGCGCCCATATTGCGAGACAACATGAAACGGATGCTCATCAACGCGACCCAGCCCGAAGAGCTGCGTGTTGCCCTGGTGGATGGACAACGCCTGTACGACCTGGACATCGAATCCGGTGCCAGGGAACAGAAAAAAGCCAATATCTATCGCGGCAAGATCACCCGCGTGGAACCCTCCCTCGAAGCCGCCTTTGTCGATTTCGGCGCCGAACGCCACGGTTTTCTGCCCCTCAAGGAAATTGCTCGCGAGTACTTCGTCAAGGAGCCTTCCGGCCGCCCCAGCATCAAGGAAGTACTGAAGGAAGGTCAGGAAGTCATCGTTCAGGTCGACAAGGAAGAGCGTGGCAACAAGGGCGCCGCCCTGACCACCTTTGTCAGCCTGGCCGGTCGCTTCCTGGTGCTGATGCCCAACAACGCCCGCGCAGGCGGCATCTCGCGTCGCATCGAGGGCGAGGAACGCGCCCAGCTGAAGGAAGCCATGGGCCAGCTCAGCGTGCCCGACAAGATGGGCCTGATCGTGCGCACCGCCGGTATCGGTCGGTCGCCCGAAGAGCTGCAGTGGGACCTCGACTACCTGGTACAGGTGTGGGAATCCATCACCGAGGAAGCCGGCAAGCGCGCCGCCCCCTTCCTGATCTACCGCGAGTCCAATGTCATCATTCGCGCCATGCGCGACTACCTGCGCCAGGATATCGGCGAGGTACTGATCGACAGCCCCGAGGTGCACCAGGAGGCGCTGGCCTTCATTCGCCAGGTGATGCCGTCCTACCAGCAGAAGATCAAGCTGTACGCCGACGAGGTGCCGCTGTTCTCGCGCTTCCAGATCGAGTCGCAGATCGAGACCGCCTACGAGCGTGAAGTGAAGCTGCCCTCCGGCGGCTCCATCGTGATCGACCACACCGAGGCACTGGTGTCCATCGACATCAACTCGGCGCGAGCGACACGCGGCAGTGACATCGAAGAGACTGCGCTGCAGACCAATCTGGAGGCGGCCGACGAGATCGCTCGCCAGTTGCGCCTGCGTGACATCGGCGGCCTGGTGGTCATCGACTTCATCGACATGGGGCCAGCACGCAACCAGCGCGAGGTCGAAAACCGCGCTCGCGATGCCCTCAAGCTCGACCGTGCCCGGGTACAGATCGGCCGTATTTCGCGCTTTGGCCTGATGGAAATGTCGCGTCAGCGTCTGCGCCCGTCCCTCGGCGAAACCAGCGGCGTGGTATGCCCCCGCTGTGACGGCCAGGGCACCATCCGTGACGTGCGTTCGCTCTCGCTGTCGGTCATGCGCCTGATCGAAGAAGAGGCCATGAAGGAGCGCAGCGCTCAGATCCGCGCCATCCTGCCGGTGCCTGTCGCTACCTATCTGCTTAACGAGAAGCGCGCCATCCTGGCCGATATCGAGCGTCGCCAGGGCGTCCGCGTGGTCATCCTGCCAAGCCCGGACATGGACACCCCCCACTACGACGTCCAGCGTCTGCGCGACGACCACGTCGACGAGGAAGGCACCGCCAACGCCTCCAGTTTCGAGCTGTCCACCGACACCGAGGTCGGCAAGGAGCCCGACGCCGCCTTCGGCAAGCCGGTGCAACGCGCCGAAGCCGCGGTCAAGAGCGTGGTCCACAACGCCCCTGCCCCCGCTTCCTTGAGCCAGGAAGAGGCCGCCAGCGAGGACAAGCCCGCACAGCCCAGTCGTCAGCCCAGCGCTCAGGGCGCTCAATCCGGTCGCCAGGCCTCGTCGTCCAGCCGCAGGCAGAGCAGCCCTCAGGCTAATCGCCAGTCAGGCCGTCAGAGCCCCGCAGAGTCTCGTCAGGCGGTTCAGAACGCCGGCCTGTTCGGTCGACTGGTCAAGGGCTTCGCTCGCTTCCTCGGCGGCGAGGAAGAAACCAGTAACGGCGCCACGAGCGGCAGCCAAGGCTCGAGCAGCACTCGCACTCAGTCCTCGAGTCGCGACGACAATGCTCAGCGCGGCGCCCAACAGCGCAGCGACAGCGGCCAGCAGCGCGGTAGCGACACGCGACAGCGCAATCGCCGTGGTGGCAGCCAGAGCGGCCAGCGCCAGAGCAGCAACAGATCCAACCGTAGCGATGGCAACAGCCAGGATCGTCGCCAGCAGGAACGCCGCCAGCCGGCCGCCAAGAGCGACAGCCGCACCGACGCTCGCAGCGAGACTCGAAACGACGCACGCACCGACAGCAAGGCAGACACTCGAGCCGACAGAAATGACGGCAACGACAACCGCCAGCGCTCTCGCCGCGACGACAATCGTCAGCAGGACAACCGCCAGGCTGAAGGACGCCAGCAAGAGGGTCGTCAGCAGGAGGGTCGTCAGCAGGAAAGCCGCCAGCCGGATAGCCGCAAGAGCGACGACAACAAGTCGCCCCGTTCGGCCAGCCGCGGTGAAACGCAGCAGGCAGATGCTGCCAGCAGCGATGCTGCCAAGGACAGCAAGCCCAAGCGCACCCGCAACAATCCGCGCAACCGGAGCCGCAAGCAGGCCATCAACCCCGAGGCGCTGAAAGAGCAGCAACGCCTGCAGGCGGAAGCGGCCGCGGCTCAGGAAGCTCAGCCCGATGCGGGCCAGGCAAGCGCTACGGAAGCTACGGCCGAACAGACCCAGCCTGAAGCAAAAGCCGAAACAAAAGGCGAAACAAAAGCCGAAGCCCCCAAGGCTGACGCCAAGACTGACGCCAAGGCCGAGGCTCCCAAGGCTGACGCCAAGGCCGATGCCAAAGCCGAGGCCCCCAAGGCTGACGCCAAGCCCGATGCCAAAGCCGAGACTGCCAAGGCTGACGCCAAGGCCGGTGCCAAAGCCGAGGCTCCCAAGGCTGACGACAAGGCCGTCGCCAACGCCGAGACTCCCAAGTCGGACGACGCCAAGCCCGTAGAGAAGGACGAGCCGAAGACCGAAGCCAAGGCTCCCAAGGCTGACGCCCAGCCTGGAGAGAAAGCCGAGCCGAAAGCCGAAGCCAAGGCCGAGACTCCCAAGGCGGACGCCCAGCCTGCAGAGAAAGCCGAACCGAAAGCCGAAGCCAAGGCTGAGGCTCCCAAGCCCGAGGCTCCCAAGCCCGAGGCTCCCAAGACTGAGGCCCCCAAGGCTGACACCAAGCCTGCAGAGAAAGCTGACGAGAAAGCCGAGCCGAAAGCCGAAGCCAAGGCTGAGGTCCCCAAGGCCGAGACGCCAAAGGCCGAGACGCCAAAGGCCGAGACTCCCAAGGCTGACACCAAGCCTACAGAGAAAGCCGAGCCGAAAGCCGAAGCCAAGGCCGAGACGCCAAAGGCCGAGACTCCCAAGGCTGACGCCCAACCTGCAGAGAAAGCCGTAGCGAAAGCTGCAGAGAAAGCGGAGGCACCCAAGGCCGATGCCAAGGCGGAAGAGAAAGCCGAGGCGCCCAAGACTGACGCCAAGGCCGACGACGCCAGGACAGAAGCCAAGGCAGAAGACGACGCCTTGAGTGGCGCCACTGATGATGGCCAGGCGCCTCGCCGCCGTCGCCGTCGCCGGGCCCACAACGACCCGCGCGAGCGTCGCAAGCTCGAGGCCGAAAAGGCAAGTGACGGCCACAACAGCTGATCACTCGCCGGAAAGCAAAACGCCCGCGTCCAAGGACGCGGGCGTTTTTTCATTTATGCGCTTTCGATAGTCACACAGCGCCTTCGGCGCCGGCCAAGTCAGGTGCTGGCCAAGTCAGGTGCTACTAATCAGGCCAGATGCTGGTCAGGCCAGACGCGGCTCTCGTTCGAGCGTCACACCGAAGCGTTCGGCGACCCGCGCGGACACCTGGTCGGCGAACGCCAGCAATTCCGTGGCATTGCCGCCACCGTGGTGCACCAGCACCAGCGCCTGACGATCATGGACGCCAAAGTGACCCTGTCGCCAGCCCTTGAGGCCGCACTGATCGATCAGCCACCCCGCCGCCAGCTTGACCCGTCCGTCTTCCAGTTCATAGGCCGGCATACCCGGATAGCTCTCACGCAGCGCCCCGGCACGCGCTGCCTCGACCACAGGATTCTTGAAGAAGCTGCCGGCATTGCCGAGCTGCTCTGGGTCGGGCAGCTTCTCGCGGCGCACCTGGCAGACCGCCTCGGCCACCGCCAGAGGGCCGGGGTTCTCCCCCACCCGGGACGCCAGATCGCCGTAGCCAAGCTTCGGCGCGCCGTGACGGCTGACCCTCAAGGTGAGGTCGGTGATGATGACCTTGCCGTCCCACTCCCCCTTGAAGCGGCTCTCCCGATAGCCGAAGCCACAGGCACCAGCCGGCAAGCTTTCCACCGCACCACTGTCGCGATGGACCAGGGTCACCGACTCAAGCACATCGGCCAGTTCGACCCCATAGGCACCGATGTTCTGTACCGGTGCCGCACCACAGTGCCCGGGTATCAGCGCCAGATTCTCGATGCCCCACCACCCCTTCGACGCCAGCGCCATGACCAGTCGATGCCAGTTGACCCCGGCACCGACATGCACCAGCGCATCCTGTCCGCGCCGCTCGACCCACCAGTAATCGAGCCGCGGTCGCAGCGTCATCCCCGGCAGATAGTCGGGCAGAATCAGATTGCTGCCGCCGGAGAGCAGGGTCAATCGGCGGTCTCCGACCTGCCTGATCAGGGAGGCGAGCTGATCACGACTGAAGACGTCGACGACCTCTTCGGCGACACAGGGCAGCCCCAGGGTATTGGCTCGGGTCAAGTCCTGATCGAGGCCTATGACGGGCCTCAAGAGGACGCCCCCAGACGTTGCGACAAGGTGGCCACCAGGCCATCGGCGGCACGCTCGATCATCGCGTAGACGCCATCGAAACCGCCCTCGTAGTAGGGGTCCGGCACCGCAACGCCGGGCTCCCCGGCGAACTCCATCAAGAGGCCGATATGGGCCTGGCAATTCGCCGGCGCCTGGCGCTCGAGCACGCTCAAGTTGTCGGCGTCCATCGCCAGCAGGTAGTCACATGTTTCGAAATCGGCGGCCTCGAGCTGGCGACCGCGCAGGGCCGACAGGTCGATACCCCGTTTGCGCGCGGCCTGCTGGGCGCGGGCATCCGGTGGCTCACCTACGTGCCAGGGCCCGGTGCCGCAGGAATCCAGCACCACCCGGTCCGCCAGACCGTGCTCCTCGAGTCGCTGCCTCACTACCCCCTCGGCGGTGGGCGAGCGGCAGATATTGCCCAGACATACGAACAGTACCCGCATGCTTGTCTCCTGATCGTTGGCCTTCACTGGTCCGGCGACGTCTGCTGGCCGCCGAAATGGGCGCGAACCCGCTCAAGATCCTCGGCGGTGTCCACCCCCGCCCCGGGCGTCTGCTCGGCCAGCGCCACCTGGATGGCGTGCCCATAGTGCAGCGCACGCAACTGCTCGAGCTGTTCGAGCTGTTCGATGGGAGCCGGCAGCCACTGGCTGAAGGCCCGCAGAAAGCTCGCTCGATAGGCATAGAGGCCAATATGGCGTAGCCAAGCGTCGGTGGTGAGCAGCGTCGGAGGCTCACGAAAGCCCTCCCGGTCCCAGGGCATCGGGGCGCGAGAAAAGCTCAGCGCCCTGCCCGATGCGGCCCGGGTTACCTTGACCACATTGGGGTTGAACAAGGTATCGACGTCGCCAATGGACTCGGCCAGGGTCGCGACCGAGGCGCCCTCGTCGCGCATCAGGCGCCCCGCCACCTGATCGATCAGTTCGGGCGGCAACAGCGGTTCGTCCCCCTGGACGTTGACCAGCACCGCCTCGTCCGGCAGCGCCAGGCGCTCGACCACCTCCGCCAGCCGATCGGTCCCGGTGGTATGGTCCTCGCGGGTCATCACTACCTCGGCGCCCAGCTCGAGCATCACGCTTTCGATGCGCGCATCGTCGGTGGCGATCACCACTCGGCTAGCCGAGGAGCGCCGGGCCTGATCCCAGACCCGGGCGACCATGGGTCGGCCGGCGATATCTGCCAGCGGCTTTCCGGGCAGACGACTCGAGCCGTAACGCGCCGGTATGACAACGATAAAATCCTGCATCGTCTAGCGCTCCTTCACGTCTCGTCCGTGCTGGAGGTGCCCCGCCCGGGGTTGGTCTTGAGGGTCTCGTCGACCTCCATGACCCGCGCCTCCTCGACCAGCATCACCGGGATGCCGTCACGGATCGGATAGGCCAGGCCATCGAACTGGCAGCACAGCTCGCCGGCATCGCGGTCGTAGCGCAGCTTGCCCTGGCACTGGGGGCACACCAGCATCGCCAGTAGTTCCTTGTCCATCATCGTTTCTCCTGTTGAATTTGAGCCTTCGGCGGCAGTGCTCAGTCACTCTGCCGCTGCGCGATCCCGGTATCATGAGCGACCTGCGCATCGTCGGTGCCTCGCCAGGCGGACACTCGCCGATCGAACCAGGCCACGAAGGACGCCTCGGGTCTAGCCTCGACATCCAGGGCCCAGCAATCGTCGGGAACAAAGCTTCGACACTTGACCGCATCCTTGGCGGTCATCACCACAGGTCGCTGGTCGCTGGTCGTCAGGTCGGCCGGGCTGAACCGGTGATGGTCGGAAAAGGGGGCCGGTCGATGGGCGACTCCCAGCTCCGACAGGGTGGTAAAGAAACGCTCCGGATGACCGATCCCTGCCACCGCGGTGACCGGCGTGGCGAAAGGCAGCGGCGTCAGTGGACGCCGCTCGTCGTCACCGACCCTGCGCCAGCAGGCGGGCTCCAGTTGCATGGTGAAGCCGTCGGCGGCAAGCGCGCTCGACGATTCGCCGTTGACGATCAGCGCGTCGATGCGCTCCAGCCGCTCCAGCGGTTCGCGCAGCGGCCCTGCCGGCAGGCAGCGCCCGTTGCCGAAGCCTCGCTTGGCGTCCACCACCACCACCTCGAGATCACGCCCCAGGGCATGGTGCTGAAGACCGTCGTCGGTGACGATGACGTCACAACCGGCGTCGATCAGGCACTGGGCCCCACGCGGGCGGTCCGGATCGACCACCACCGGCAGCCCGGTCTGATCGGCCAGCATTCGCGGCTCATCGCCGCTGGCCGCTACTGGTGTATCGGCGGCAAGGTGCAGCGGGTAGCCATCGGCCTTGCCACCGTAGCCCCGTGACAGAATCCCGGGGCGAAAGCCGTGTTCGGCCAGGTGCCGCCCCATCCAGGCGACCAGCGGCGACTTGCCGGTGCCGCCGAGAGTCAGGTTGCCGACCACGATGACGGGTACCGAAGCGCGCCACACCGGTTTGTCGCCACGCGCAAAGGCGTCGGCTCGCCGGCGTACCTCGCGGCGATAGAGCGCCTCTAGCGGCCGCAGGACGGCAAGCCAGGGAGCCCCACGATAGGCCGCCTCGAGCCAGCGCTGCCCAAGCCCCATCTACGCCTCCTGGAATTGCAGCTGGTGCAACGCGGCGTAGGCACCGCCGTCGCGTTCCAGCAGCTCGGCGTGGGAGCCCTGCTCGATGATCTCGCCCTGCTCCATGACCAGGATGCGGTCGGCCCGTTCGATGGTCGACAGGCGGTGGGCGATGACCAGGGTGGTGCGGTCCTTGCAGACCTCTTCCAGGGCTGCCTGGATATGGCGCTCGGACTCGGTGTCCAGCGCCGAGGTCGCCTCGTCGAGGATCAGGATGGGAGCATCCTTGAAGATCGCCCGAGCGATCGCCATGCGCTGACGCTGACCACCGGAGAGCATCACGCCGTTGTCTCCGACCAGCGCCTGGTAGCCGCCGGGCATGCGCTCGATGAACTCATGGGCGTGGGCGGCGCGGGCCGCCGCCTCGATGTCAGCAGGATCGGCATCGGGGACCCCGTAGGCGATGTTCTCGGCGATGGTGGCGTTGAACAGGGTGACCTGCTGGGACACCAGCGCAATCTGCTGTCGTAGCGCCGTCAGCTGGTACTCCTCGATGGGGGTGCCATCGATCAGGATACGCCCGCCCGTCGGTCGGTAGAAGCGCGGCAACAGGCTGACCAGGGTCGACTTGCCGCTGCCCGAGCGGCCGACGATGGCCACCATCTCGCCCTTGCGCACGTCCAGGTCGATGCCCTTGAGCACCTCGGGCTGATCGTCTCCGTAGGCGAAGCGCACCTGTTCGAGCTGTATCCGCCCCTGCAGGCGCTCGGGCATCAGGGTTCCGGTATCGCGTTCCTCAGGCTCGTCGAGCAGCCCGAACAGTTCACTGGAGGCAGCGATGCCCTTCTGGATGGTGCCGTTGATCTCGCTGAGCGAGCGAATCGGCTTGGCCATCAGCGAGGCGGCGGTGATGAAGGCCACGAATTCACCCGGCGTCATGTTGTCCATCAGCGCCGGTGACATGGCAAGCCACACCAGCAGCGCCAGCGACAGTGCCACCAGCATCTGGATGACCGGAGTGCTGGTGGCCTTGGTCAGGGCCTCCTTCAGGCTCTGGCGACGGTTGACTTCACTGGCGTCGTGGAAGCGCCCCATCTCGTATTTCTCGGCGCCGTGGGTACGCACCACGCGGTAGCCGGTCAAGGCCTCGGAGGCGACGTGGGTGACGTCCCCCATGGAGCGCTGGATGCGCTTGGAAATGCGCCGAAAGCGCTTGCTGGCGTAGCTCACCACGCCACCAATCAGCGGCGTCACTGCCATGAACAAGAGCGTCAGCATCCAGTTGGTCCACAGCAGATAGCCCAGCAGGCCGAGCACGAACAGCCCTTCCTGCAGGATTACCGTGATCGCCTTGGTGCCTGCGCCGGTCACCTGCTCCACATGGTAGGTCACCCGCGAGATCAGGTGGCCGGAAGAATGATTGTCAAAGAAGCGCCCCGGCAGGCGCAGCATATGGTTGAAGACGTCACAGCGCAGCGCGTGCACCATGTTGCGTGCAACGTTGCTCATGAAGTAGGTGCCGAGAAAGGTGCCGACACCCCTGGCGCCGAACATGCCGACGACGAACAGCGGCAGAAACAGACGAAAGGCGGCGTCGGGATTCTGGATGCCATCGATCAGGCGCTTCATCATCTCGGCCAGGGCGGTACTGGACGCCGCGTAGATGGCGTAGCCGACCACGGCGACGAGAAAGGACTTCCAGAAGGGTTTGACGTAACCAAGAAGACGCTTGTAGAGCGTCCAGCCGGAGTATTCGATCACGTTGGCTCCAGTTGCGAGGGAATCGGTCCTGTCTGGCCGCCGCGGATGGTCCAGGTGGCGATCACCCGGACCCGCACGGCCGTCTGCCGCCGACAGCGGACGCGGCGTCGCTCCTGGCCGGCCGACACACAGGGCAGTGAGATTCAGTGCCGCGATTCTACCCCATGGCAGGGGCCTTCGACACCGCCACCGGTCAGACGGGGATGGATACCCTGCGCCGCCGCTATCCCGACCTGCGACAGGAGGATGTTCACCCGCCCATCCACAGCGGTGTCCATCAGGCAACTGCCGGCGCGTCGCAGGCGACGCACCACCTGGTCGGCAGGATGACCGAAGCCATTGTAGGCACCGCGGGAAATCACCGCCAGGCGGGGCGGCCTGGCCGCCACCAGGGCGGCGCTGGTGCTGTCCGCACTGCCGTGATGCCCCACCACCAGCACCGCAGGCGTCTGCGGCAACTGTGGAATCAGGAAGCGCTCGACGCGTTTTCCCGCATCGCCGGTAAGCAACACACTGCCACCGGCGGTACTCACCAGCAGCACGCAGGAGCGATCATTGCTGCCATGCCCGGCAACGTCGCTTGCCGTTGCGCTGCCGGCCGAGGCAGGCGGCCACAGAAAGGTGAAGTCGACACCGTCCCAGCGCCAGCCCTCCCCGGCATGACAAGGGTGTCGCGGCGCGTGCGCCGACAGCGCCAGCGTCTCGCCCTCGGGGTGCCACCAATGAGCCACCCGGTGATCGCGCGCCAGGCTGGCGAGTCCTCCTGCGTGGTCCTGGTCAGCGTGGCTGATCACCACCTCGTCGAAGGCTTGCGGAGATGCCCAGATGGACGCCAGCGGCGTAAAGCCGGAGCGAAAGCGAGGACCGCTGTCGTACAGCAGTCGATGACGGGCGGTGATCAGCTCCACCATCAGCCCCTGCCCCACGTCCCAGACCATCAGCCGTACCTCGCCCGGTCCAGGCCTGCCACCGAAGGCCGGCATCATCGCCATGGCCGCAACAAGTGCCAGGAGGCTTGCTGATCGCAGCCCGGCACCCAGGCCAGGCAGCAACAGCAGCGCGCCCAGGCCCAGCAGCAGAATGCCCAGCGTCCAGCGCCCTCCTTCTCGCAGTGACAGACCGGGTGACAGTTCGGCGAACATCCGCAACGACGCCAGCATCACCTCGAGGCCCGCTTCGAACAGCCACCAGCTCGCCATCGCCGCCTCAGACGACACCGTCGACAGCACCCAGCCCAGCATCCCCAGCGGCACCAGCACCAGCGTCACCAGGGGTACCGCGACCAGATTGGCCAGGGGGGCCAGCGGCGACATCGTGCCCAGGGCCAGCAGCACCAGGCCCGCCATGGGCAACGCCAGCAACAGCTGGGTGCGCAGCAGCACCGTCAAGGCGCCCTTGATGCCGGAGGTCGCCTGCCTGCCCTGCCACATCAGGATCAGCAGGGCCACAGCACCGAAGGACAGCCAAAGCCCGGGGCGCCACAGCGCCAGAGGATCCCACAGCACGACCACCGCCCAGGCCAGTGCCCAGCCCTGCCACGGCGAAGGAGAATGCCGCCCCCCGGCCACCCAAAGGGCAATAAGGACCATCACCAGTGCCCGCAGCGCCGGCGGTTCGGCGCCGACCAGCCAGACAAAGCCGGTGGTGGCCGTTGCGGCGGCCAGCCACGGCCAACGCAACAGCCGCCAGCGCCCCGGCTGAATCAACCGCGCCACCAGGCGCGACAGGGACAGCGCCAGCGCCGCCACCAGGCCCACGTGCAGCCCGGACACCACCGCCAGATGGGTCGTCCCGGTGGCGTTGAGCAGCGCCCAGTCGTCGGCCTCGAGCCGCTCGCCACGCCCCAGGGTCAAGGCCGCCAGCCAGCGCTGCGTGGTCTCGTGCAGCGGCTGTCCATCGAGCTGTCGCAGCAGGGCCTGACGTGGGTCCCCCGGTGCGGCCATCAAGCGTTCGGGCGGCGGTTGTCCGATGACCGACCCGGTGGCGTGGATGCCTTCCCGCCACAGCCAGCGGCGATAGTCGAAGCGCCCGGGATTGGCGAGGCCACCAGGTGGGCGCAGTCGTACATTGATGCGCCAGCGCTCACCGACGGCCATCATCGTGTGCGCTGTTGCCGACGCGGTCCCGACCTCACCGTCCATGGTGCTATAGCGACTGACCCGTATCCGCTCGAGTCCCGAGCAGTCAGGCAGCCCGGCTTCCAGGGGACGGCAGCTCTCGACCCTCATGGTCAGACGCTGCAGGCCATCGCTCTGGCGACTTGCCAACACCCGCCCCTCGACCGTCAGCGGCACCCCGGCAAGCCCCGAGGGCAAGCGGGCCGCCTGCTGCTGCAACAGACAGCCAAGCACCCACAGCCCGGCCAGACAGACCAGCAGCGCCGCCGTCCGGCGCAAGGCCAGTGATACCAGTGCCGCCACTGTCAGCAGATTCAGGCCGAGGGCGGCCTCGGACAGCGTCAGACCGGCGCCTCCAAGGACGCTGCCCAAGGCCAGCGCCCATGCCAGCGAGAGGGAACAGGTGCCTTGCCAGAGGCGGCCTGACGGCCGACGCATCGATCGTTGCCAATCTTCGTCAGATTCCATCGCCCTCTCTCTGGAGCCCTGGAGCATTAGAGCCCTGAAGCCCTGGGGCCCTGGAGCCCGACAGCCCGTTGACGGCGTCGCGCATGCCCATCGTTGGCCGACGTCATGGCAAGGGCGGCGGCTTGTATGGATAATAGCCACGCATCCGCAGCCTCGAGCTGATTCGCCATGCCGCGTCGACTACTCAAGCGCTATCTGCCCTCGCCGGACGCCCTGCGCCGGCAGCGCTCGCTACGCTTCATGGCGCATCTGATCGCCGACCCCGCCCTGTGGGTGCTGACACGCCGTAGCGTGGCCAACGCCTTCAGCGTTGGCCTGTTCAGCGCGCTGCTGCCGATCCCGTGTCAGATGGTCGTCGCCGCCCTCGGCGCCCGTGTCGGACGCTGCAATCTGCCGCTGTCGGTGGCTCTGGTGTGGATCACCAACCCGCTGACGATGCCGATCATCTTCTACGCCAACTACTGTCTCGGCGCCTGGCTGATGCAACGCCCGGCGCTGGAGGCGCCCCACCGGCTGACCACCGACTGGCTGCAGTCCCAGTTGCTGGACATCCTGCCGTCCCTGCTGATCGGCTCGCTGGTGGCGGCGATCGCCGTGGGAGGCCTGGCCAACCTGGTGATACGCCTGCTGTGGCGCTGGCAGGTGGCACGCAGCTGGAAGGCACGCGCGCGCCGGCGACGCCGCAGGACCCAGCCGCACTGACCCAGCCGCATCGACCCAGCCTGCGCAAAAGGCCCTGCTCGGCCCGGCGCCGTTCCCGCTGGTCTGCCGAGAAAGCCCGGACGAAAAAGCCCGGACGAGCAATCCCCTACGAAAGAAGGCCCCGATGCGATTGCATCGGGGCCTTCTTCTGGCTTCTTCTGGACGCTGCGAAAGACCTACTCGGCGTGCAGCTTGCCGTTGTCGAGTCTCAGCACGCGGTCCTGATGGGCGGCCAGGGCCGGGTCATGGGTGACGATGACGAAGGCGCAGCGAGCGCTGGCGGCAAGCTCATCCATCAGCGCCAGGATGCTGGCGGCGGTGTGCTTGTCGAGGTTGCCGGTGGGCTCGTCCATCAGCATCAGGCTGGGATCGGTGACCAAGGCCCTGGCGATCGCCGCACGCTGGCGCTCACCGCCGGACAGCTCGCCGGGCTTGTGTTCGGCCCTGGGGCCCAGCCCTACCTTGTCCAGCAGAGCACGCGCCTTGTCCTCGGCGTCACGCTTGCGGCTACCGCGAATGATCAACGGCAGCGCCACGTTCTCCAGCGCCGAGAACTCCGCCAGCAGATGGTGGAACTGGTAGACGAAGCCGATGTGGCGATTGCGGAAGCGCCCGATCTCGGCGTCGCCCATCTTGTGCAACACGGTGTCGGCCACCCGTACTTCGCCGGCGCTGGGGCTGTCGAGGCCACCGAGCAGGTTGAGCAGGGTGGTCTTGCCGGAGCCGGAACTGCCGACCACCGCGACCCGCTCGCCGGCGTGCACCTTGAGCTCGAGCTGGTCGAGCACCACCAGGTCGGCGGGACCTTCATCGTAGACCCGGGACAACTCGCGGCACTCGAGCATCAGATCGTTGCCGGCGGGGGTCGACGCCTCGACACCAGGCTTGGCGATTACCGAATCATTCATAGCGCAGCACCTCGGCAGGCTGGACCCGCGCCGCGCGCCAGGCCGGATACAGGGTGGACAGGAAAGTCAGCACGAAGGCGGCCCCCACGATCTGATAGACATCGCTCCAGATCAGCTGGGACGGCAGGTCACTGATGAAGTAGACCCCCGCGTCGAGGAAGTGGATACCCAGGGTCGACTCGACGAAGGCAATGATATCGGACACCGTCAGCGCCAGCAGAATACCCAGCGCGACCCCGATGACGATACCGATCACCCCGATGGCGATACCCTGGACCATGAAGATGCCCATGATCGAACCCGGGGTGGCGCCTATGGTCCGCAGGATGGCGATGTCGGCGTGCTTGTCGGTCACCACCATCACCAGGGTCGAGACGATATTGAAGGCAGCCACGGCGATGATCACGGTCAGCAGCAGGCCGATCATGCGCTTTTCCATCTGGATCGCCTGGAACAGGTTGCCCCGGGTGAAGGTCCAGTCGTAGCCGCGATAGCCACCGCCCAGCTCATTGACGATGGCCTGGGTCTCCTGACCGGCCAGGAACAGATCGTCGAGTTCCAGACGCAGCCCGCCAATGCTGTCACCCATGCGCGCCAGGGTCTGCATGTCCTCGATGTTGGCGTAGGCCAGGTTGGCGTCCAGGTCGGCACCGACACTGAAGATGCCACTGACGGTGAAGCGCTTGAGCCTGGGGAAGACGCCTGCCGGGGTGATCGAGGCCTCCGGCACCAGCAGGGTCACGCTGTCCCCCACGTCGACGTTGAGGTTGTTGGCGAGGATGGAGCCGAGCACGATGTGCCACTCCCCTGCCTTGAGGTCGTCCAGCGAGCCACGCGACATGTTCTCGTCGACGATCGACACCCGGCTCTCCCACTCGGGCTCGATGCCGTTGACCATGGCGCCCTGATTGCGCCCGGCCACCGAGAACATGCCCTGCTGCTGGATATAGGGCGCCGCCCCGATGACATGTTCGCGCTGGGTCAGGCGCTCGGCCAGGGGCTGCCAGTCGGTCATCCCACCGGCCTGTTCGATCTGGGTGTGGGGCACCATGCCCAGCACCCGCTGGCGCAGCTCCCGGTCGAAGCCGTTCATCACCGAGAGCACCAGTATCAGCACCGCCACGCCCAGGGTAAGACCCAGCATGGAGGTCAGCGAGATGAACGAAATGAAGTGGTTGCGTCGCTTGGCTCGCACATAACGCAACCCGATCAGAAAGGGCAATCGATCAAGCATGGACTCGTTCCTTGTCGGCGGGCCGTCATGGTACGGTTTTTTGCGAGCGACTGCATCGCCACGGCAGAGGAATTGCGAGATCCTTGCATCTTCGATCACAGCCGCCTACATTTCGCCGTTTCTTGGCCCCAGGACATCACCCATGCCCCGCCTGCTACCCGAATGGCACCCTCAGGATGCCGTCCAGCTGACCTGGCCCCGCTGCGACAGCGACTGGGCGCCGACGCTGCCCGCCATCGAGGCGATGCTCGAGCAGCTCGCCCTGATCATCAGTCGTTATCAGAGCGTGATCATCGGGGTGCCCGACCGTGACACCGGCGAGGCGCTGTCAGGCCGCCTGCTGGCCCGCGGCGCGGTACCCGAGCGTCTGCGCCTGACCGTGGTCGACGCCGACGACACCTGGGCCCGTGACCATGGCCCACTGGCGACCGGTGACGGCGACGGCGTTACCTTCCATGACCTCGGCTTCAACGGCTGGGGCGGCAAGTTTCCGGCCGATCGCGACAACACCCTGACCCGCCAGCTCAAGGATGCCGGCTTGATCGCCTGCGCGACAAGCGATAGCGCGGTGATCATGGAGGGCGGCGCCCTGGAGACCGATGGCGAGGGGACGCTGCTGACCACCGAGGCCTGTCTGCTCAATCCCAACCGCAACCCCTCGATGTCACGGGCCGATATCGAGACCTGGCTGGCCGAGACGCTGGGCATCCAACGGGTGCTGTGGCTCTGCCACGGACATCTCGAAGGCGACGATACCGACAGCCATATCGATACCCTGGCGCGCTTCTGTGATCCCCAGACCATCGCCTATGTGCGCTGCGATGATCCGAGCGATGCGCACTACGCCGAGCTCGCCGCCATGGAGCGCGAACTCAAGGCGCTGACCCGCGCGGACGGCTCGCCCTATCGCCTGGTACCGCTGCCCTGGCCTGGCGCCTGCCATGACGCCGAGGATGGCCACCGCCTGCCGGCCACCTATGCCAACTTCCTGATCATCAACGGGGCGGTGCTGGTGCCGGTCTACGGCGATCGTCACGATCTGGCGGCGCTCGACGCCCTGGCCGGAGCCTTCCCCGACCGGGATGTCATCCCGGTGGACGCCAGCGCCGCCATCGTTCAACACGGCAGCCTGCACTGCCTGACCATGCAGTGGCCCCAGGGGGCTCTCGCCGCCGCCACCACCACCGCCGAAGGAGACCGCCGATGACGCGCCAATTGACCGTAGGCCTGGTCCAGCAACCCGCCTGGCCCGACAAGGCCAGAAGTCTCGACGCCAGTGAAGCGAGCATCCGCGATCTCGCCGGCCGCGGTGCCAGACTGGTGATGCTGCAGGAACTCCACGCCACCCACTACTTCTGTCAGTACGAGGATCCGGCCCTGTTCGACCTGGCGGAGCCGCTGGACGGGCCCACCGGCACACGACTGGCCGAACTCGCCGCGGAGCTCGACATCGTGCTGATGGGCTCGCTGTTCGAGCGCCGCGCGCCGGGCATCTATCACAACACGGCGGTGGTCTACGACGGCGCCAAGGGCGCGGTGGGTCACTACCGCAAGATGCATATCCCCGACGACCCGGGCTTCTACGAGAAGTTCTACTTCACCCCCGGAGATCATGACGCCTCTCTCGGACAAGGGTTCACCCCCATCGACACCTCGGTGGGCCGGCTCGGGGTACTGGTGTGCTGGGATCAGTGGTACCCGGAGGCCGCGCGCCTGATGGCCCTGGCCGGTGCCGAACTGCTGCTCTACCCCACCGCCATCGGCTGGGCGCCGAGCGACGACGACGCCGAGAAGACGCGCCAGAAGGACGCCTGGACGCTGATCCAGCGCAGCCACGCCGTGGCCAACGGCGTCCCGGTACTGGTCGCCAACCGGGTGGGCCACGAGGAGGATCACTCGAAGGTCAGCGAAGGCATCGACTTCTGGGGTGGCAGCTTTGTTGCCGGGCCCCAGGGGGAGCTGCTGGCCCACGCCGGCACCGAGCCCGAGACCCTGCTGGTGACCCTGGATCTCGACCATGGCGAAAACGTGCGTCGGATCTGGCCCTACCTGCGGGACCGGCGCATCGATGCCTATGGGGACCTGACCCGCCGCTACCGCGACTAGGGCTTGCCGCCAAAGAGCCGGGCTTCGTCGACTTCTCGCATAAAGCCCAGGGCTTGTACGAAAAGCGCCGACGCTCGTCGAGCTTGAGAACAGAGCCACGCGACAATGGAACGACATGCCCCTGAACGCAAGAAACCCCGCCAGGTCTCCCTGGCGGGGTTTCTTGCATCTGGTAGCTAGCGGCCGGCGCTGGCCCTTTTCGCCAACGCCTTAGCGCCAGAAGTCGCGGATCGAGGCGATCCCCTGGGCCCCCACGGCGCGGGCATGGCTGGCGTCGTGGCGCGTCATGCCACCCAGCGCGTAGACCGGCATGCCAGCGCGTTCGACCAGTTGCTGGAAGTCATGCCAGCCGATCGGTGCCACTTCCGGATGGGACGGAGTGGTGCGCAGCGGTGACAGGGTCACGAAGTCGCAGCCAATGGCGTGGGCCTGGTCGAGCTGGGCCTTGTCGTGGGTCGAGGCCGCCAACCACTTGGCCTCGGCGATGGGGCGACGCTCCAGGCCCATCAGCCGCTCGCTGGTCAGATGGATACCATCGGCATCGATCCGCTCGAGCAGCTCCGGTTCACCGTTGAGCATCAGCTTGGCACCGTAACGACGGCACAGCGCCAGGGCACGCTCCGCACGGGCCACGTAGGCGTCCTCGTCGAGGGTCTTGGCGCGCAGCTGAACCAGACGCACGCCATCTTCCTCGAGGGCCCGCTCGAGCTTGGCGTCGAAGGCGCCCTCGTCGGCTTCCTCGTCACTGATCAGGTATTCCGAGGGCAGCATCACCGCACGCAGGATCGGCAGGTTGGCGGCCGGGAAGGGATAGCCAATCAGTTCGCCCATGGGCACCCAGCGTACCGCCTGTCCTTCTCGACCGAAGGGCTCACCTGAGAAGTCCTTGACCTGCCAGACGTCGAGCAGAATGTGCTTGTCGGAGTACTCGTGGTGGATGCGAATCAGCGGTTGGGCGCGACGAATTTCGATGCCGAGTTCTTCGTGCAGCTCGCGCTTGAGCGCCTCAAGCCCGGTCTCGTAGGGCGCCAGCTTGCCACCGGGAAACTCCCACAGGCCGCCGTGGTCCACATTGGAAGGACGCCGGGCCAGCAGCACTTCGTCACCGTTCGGGCTGATGATGGCGGCCGCCGCCACGTGCACCCTTCTCTTCACCATAGTGTTCATTCAACAATACCAGCTTCGGTTCGCGGGCCACGCCCGCACCAGTTTTCAGTCGGGAGGGCGATAAAAGTCGGCATAGGATACCGATTCGCTCGCCGAGATTCATCTGCCGCTGATGCATCGCCGATGGATCGGCTCCACCGCTACCCGCCGGACAGGCAAAAAAGACGACACAGGATACCGATTCACTGGCCGAGATTCATCTGCCGCCGACGAACCCATGCGGAATCAACTACGGTAGTCGGCGTTGATCGATACATAGTCGTGAGACAGGTCGGAGGTCCACACCCGCGCGGCAGCGTCACCACGCCCCAGATCGATGGCAATGGTGATCTCTTCTGCCGCCATCACCGCACTGCCGGCGTCCTCACTGTAGCCCTCTGCACGCCCACCGTTCTCGACCAGGCGCACATCACCCAGATCGATGGTCACCCGATCGACATCGAAGTCCTCGACCCGGGCACGCCCCACCGCGGCGAGGATACGGCCCCAGTTGGCGTCACTGGCGTACAGTGCGGTCTTTACCAGCGGCGAATGGGCCACCGTAAAGGCTACCTCGCGCGCCTCCTCGACGCTCAGGGCGCCGCTGACGTCCAGGGTGACGAACTTGGTCGCACCCTCGCCGTCGCGAATGATCGCCTGGGCCAGCTCCACCAGCACCTCATCGAGGGCCTGACGAAATATCCGCTCGTCATCGTCATCGGCGAGTGCTGCGCCCTGGCCGGTGGCGATCAGCATGCAGGCGTCGTTGGTCGAGGTATCGGAGTCCACGGTGATGCTGTTGAACGAGCGCTTGACGCCCTCCCTGAGCAGGGCATCAAGACGCTCGGACTCGATCGCCGCGTCGGTGGCGACAAAACCCAGCATGGTGGCCATGTCGGGACGGATCATGCCCGACCCCTTGGCGATGCCATTGAGGGTGACAGTGCCCTGCTTGAGCGTTACCTGGCGGGTCGCGCCCTTGGTCCGGGTGTCGGTGGTGAGGATGCCTTCGGCCGCCCGAGCCCAGGCGTCGCCACCGTCGTCGAGCTGGTCGAGCGCCTCTGGCAGGCCACCGAGAAGTCGCTCCATCGGCAGCGGTTCGCCGATCACGCCGGTGGAGAACGGCAGCACCTGGTCGGCCGACACCTCGGCGAGTTCGGCCAGCGCCTGACAGGTGGCGTGGGCGTCGCGCATGCCGATCTCGCCGGTGCCGGCGTTGGCATTGCCGGTATTGATGACCAGGTAGCGAACCGCGTCGCCCGCGGCCAGATGCTGGCGGGCCACATGGACCGGCGCCGCGCAGAAGGCGTTGCGGGTGAAGGTGCCGGACACCCTGGCGCCCGGGGCCACCTCGATCACCACCAGATCACGCCGGCCCGGCTTCTTGATGCCTGCCATGGCACTGCCCAGGCGAACCCCGGGGATCGGCCCCATTGCCGGAAAAATGCTGTCACCGACTGCCATTGTTTTCTCCTTGCGTCAAAGACAACCCCAGGCCTTGAAGCCCGGGGTCGCCGTCGTCATGGGTTGCGAGGCTTGCTCAGCTGAGCTTGCCGCAGCACTGCTTGTACTTCTTGCCGGAGCCGCAGGGGCAGGGATCATTGCGGCCAACCTTGGGGGCGTCTCGACGCACCGGGCGCTGATCGGCAACCTCGTTGACGTGACGCTCGCCGCCCTCGTCGGCCATCTCGGCGTCCGTCGCGGCAGGTGCGTCGTGGCGACTGGCCGCCTGGGCGCTCTCGCGCGCCAGGGCCTCGCGACGCTGACGCTCCAGGGCGTCCACCTCCTCGGGGGCACGCACCTGCACGTGACTGAGGATACGGGTGACGTCGGCCTTGATATTGGTCAGCAGGTTCTGGAACAGCTCGAAGGATTCGCGCTTGTACTCCTGCTTCGGATTCTTCTGAGCGTAGCCACGCAGATGGATACCACGACGCAGATGGTCCATGGACTGCAGGTGTTCCTTCCAGCGGGTGTCCAGCACCTGCAGCATGACCTGCTTCTCGAAGCGCCGCATCAGCTCCTCGCCAGCGATGGCGACCTTGGCCTGGTAGGTCTCGCGATGCTGGGTCTGCAGGCGTTCGCGCAGCTGCTCCTCGTGGAAGCGCTCGTCCTCCTCGGCCCACTGCACCACCGGCGCGTCCAACTGGTACTCGCTCTTGAGGTGAGCCTCGAGCCCCGCCAGGTCCCACTGCTCGGGCAGGCTCTGGGGCGGCACGTAGGCACTGATGGCCTCGTCCAGCACCTCTTCACGAATGCCCATGACGTTGTCGGAGACGTCGCTGGCGGCCAGGATCTCGTTGCGCTGCTCGTAGATCACGCGACGCTGATCGTTGGCCACGTCATCGTACTCGAGCAGCTGCTTGCGGATATCGAAGTTGCGTCCCTCGACCTTCTTCTGAGCACGCTCGACGGCGTTGGACACCATCTTGTGCTCGATGGCCTCGCCCCGCTCCAGGCCAAGCGCCTGCATCAGCTTCTGCACCCGTTCGGAACCGAACAGACGCATCAGGTTGTCTTCCAGCGACAGGAAGAAGCGGGTCGAGCCCGGGTCGCCCTGGCGGCCACTACGACCACGCAGCTGATTGTCGATGCGCCGTGACTCATGGCGCTCGGAGCCGATGACGTGCAGACCACCGGCGGCCAGCACCGCCTCGTGGCGCTCGCGCCAGGCCTCCTTCAATGCCTCGACCTCGGCGTCGCTGGCGTTTTCCAGCTTGGCCGCTTCGGCCTCCCAGTTGCCGCCGAGCACGATATCGGTACCACGACCGGCCATGTTGGTCGCGATGGTCACCGCACCTGGGCGCCCGGCCTGGGCGATGACCTCGGCCTCGCGCTGGTGCTGCTTGGCGTTGAGCACGTTGAAGTCGATGCCCGCCTTGCGCATCAACTCGGCCAGGTATTCGGACGTCTCGATGGACGCGGTACCCACCAGCACCGGACGGCCGGCCTCGACCTGGACCTTGACGTCCTCGATGATCGCCTCGAACTTCTCTTCGGCGCTGAGGTAGACGAGGTCGTTCATGTCCTTGCGCGCCAGCGGCCTGTTGGTGGGGATGACCACCACATCGAGCCCGTAGATCTGACGGAATTCGAAGGCCTCGGTATCGGCGGTACCGGTCATCCCGGACAGCTTCTCGTACAAGCGGAAGTAGTTCTGGAAGGTGGTGGAGGCCAGGGTCTGGCTCTCGCGCTGGACGGTCACACCCTCCTTGGCTTCCACCGCCTGGTGCAGGCCCTCTGACCAGCGACGTCCCGGCATGGTACGCCCGGTGTGTTCGTCGACGATGACCACCTGTCCCTCGCTGACAATATAGTCGACGTCAGGGTGGTACAGGTGGCGCGCACGCAGCGCCGAGTGCATATGCTGCAACAGGTTGAGGTTCTGGGCGGCGTAGAGCGAGTCGTCCTCGCCGAGCAGCCCCTGGGCGCGCATCAGCTCCTCGACCTTGTGGTGGCCGCGCTCGGTCACCTCGACCTGCTTCTGCTTCTCGTCGAGGGTAAAGTCGCCGCTTTCGGGATCTTCCTCGTCGCTGCAGGGCGTGAGCTCCCTGGCGAGCCGATCCACCACCTTGTACAGCTCGGTGTTCTCGTCCACCGCACCGGAGATGATCAGCGGCGTGCGCGCCTCATCGATAAGGATGGAGTCCACCTCGTCGACGATGGCAAAGTGCAGTTCCCGCTGAACCTTGTCTTCCAGCGAAAACGCCATGTTGTCGCGCAGGTAGTCGAAGCCGAACTCGTTGTTGGTGCCGTAGGTGATGTCGCAGGCGTAGGAGTCACGCTTCTCCTCGGAGGTCTGGCCGGAGTAGATCACGCCTACCGACAGGCCGAGGAACTCGTACAGGGGGCGCATCCAGTTGGCGTCACGCCGGGCCAGGTAGTCGTTGACCGTGACCACGTGCACGCCCTTGCCGGGCAAGGCGTTGAGGTACACCGCCAGGGTCGCGACCAGGGTCTTGCCCTCACCGGTCTTCATCTCGGCGATCCGGCCGCGGTTCAAGGTCATGCCGCCGATCAGCTGTACGTCGAAGTGACGCATGCCCATCACCCGCTTGCTGGCCTCGCGCACGGTGGCAAAGGCTTCGGGCAACAGGGCATCGAGCGACTCACCGGCCGCCAGACGCTCACGGAACTCAGCGGTGCGGGCGGCCAGCGCAGCGTCATCGAGGGCTTCGAGGCTCGGCTCGAGCTCATTGACGGCGCGAACCTGGCGGGACATGCGCTTGACGTCGCGGTCGTTCTTGGAGCCGACGACTTTACGCAGCAGAGAATTGATCATGAAACTTCCTGAAATCTGGAACCTGAAAAAGAGGCCGCCAGGCATTGGCGACCGTCACGCTTCATCGAATTCAGGCGATGTCAGGAGGACCCCGGCGGGACACCACGTCGAGGGCGGCCACCGGCACCAGCATTGGCGCCGACCAGGCCACCGACGGGGACGATGGTTTGGGCAGGGTCTTGAGGGGATGTCGGGCCAGCCGATGGCGGCAGGCCTTGAGCATGGTATGGGCCCGGATGACCGCCGGCGCCATGATGCAGATCTGCACCAGTCGCTCGGTGGCTCGGGGAGATTCGGCGGCGCTCAGGCTCGCCGGCAGCAGGCAGCCCACCAGCAGCCCTGCCAACCACCATCTGGCCACCCGACGGGCACGAGCCTCGCGGGGGCAGCAGCGATGTGGGTCGATGGCAGTCATGCTGTCGGGGAACTCCCTGGCGTGCTAGTCTCGGGCCGGCGCCATGCCGGCTGCCCATCACTCGAGCGGCCATCATGCAAACGGCCATGACACCTGCGTTCCACAGACGAACGCCGCCGAGCAACAAATTCATTGATCCTGGGGCATCCCAAGACACAAGCACATGAGTATAAAGGTTAAGCGGTTCCGCGCCCAGTCCATGACAGGGCTTCTTCAGGGCCGCGGCGAACTGGGCGGACTGATGCGCATGGCGCGCCTGATCGAGCGCGCTCAGGAGCATCTGCGCAATGAACTCTCGCCCACTCTGGCGGAACACCTGTTTGTCGGTGGCTTCCGTGACGGCCGCCTGACCCTGATCACCGACGGCGCAGCCTGGCTGACCCGTCTGCGCTACGAACAGCCGCGTCTGCTCGACTGCCTGCACCAGTTGCCGGAGTTCCAGGCGGTGACCGGCTTCCACCTCAAGGTACGTCCGGTGCGCCCGGCCAAGGTGGCGCCGCGCCAGGTAAGGCGCCTGCCCGCCCAGGCCGGTG
This sequence comes from Halomonas sp. H10-59, assembly GCF_040070555.1. Lineage (NCBI taxonomy): Bacteria > Pseudomonadati > Pseudomonadota > Gammaproteobacteria > Oceanospirillales > Halomonadaceae > Halomonas > Halomonas sp. H10-59. The sequence goes on along the minus strand of NZ_CP098828.1, from coordinate 1,684,000 downwards.
ACGAGCTCTCGAGCTGCGCCGCCGATGTCGAGGATCCGCGACTCAAGCGCGCCCTGGAGCGCCTGGCGGCCCACGCCGAGTCGCCTTCAGGGAAAGACGACGCCTAACCCCATCGGCGTTCCCCGCACATGAATCGCCGCGGCCTCCCGACCCTGCCCGCGCCGCTTGGCGACGCCGAACATGACGTGAACATGAGGCGAACATGAAACCCCAGACAGCAGAACGCCGCCCCGGGGGGCGGCGTTCATGCAAGTGATGGCCGAAGACAAGTTGCTACGGAAGACTGGCGATCTGCGGGGCTAACCTTGGCCTGGCCATCACCGAGGCTCGCATCACGCCATGGCCGGTGCCGCGTAGGAAATCGGCGCCGATTCGGCTTCGCTCTCGTAGGTCACGATCTCCCAGGCCTCGGGCTGCTCGATGAGCGCACGACACAGCTGGTTGTTCAGCGCATGGCCGGACTTCACGCCACGGAACTCGCCGATCAGGCTGTGGCCGAGCTGGTAAAGGTCACCGATGGCGTCCAGCACCTTGTGCTTGACGAACTCGTCGTCGTAGCGCAGACCACCGTCGTTCACGATGCGGTAGTCGTCCACCACGATGGCATTGTCGAGGCTGCCACCAAGCGCCAGGTTGTTCGAGCGCAGGTACTCGAGATCACGCATGAAGCCGAAGGTCCGCGCGCGAGACACCTCCTTGACGAAGGACGTCGTGGAGAAGTCGACCATGGCGGTCTGCTTCTGGTCCTCGAACACTGGGTGATCGAAGTCGATGGCAAAGGAGACCTTGAAGCCCTGATGGGGCAGGAAGACGGCTTCCTTGTCGCCTTCGCTGACCTTGATCTCACGCTTGATGCGGATGAACTTCTTGGCCGCGCTCTGCTCCTGGATCCCGGCGGACTGGATCAGGAACACGAAGGGTCCGGCACTACCGTCCATGATCGGCACTTCGGGCGCGCTCACATCGACGTAGGCATTGTCGATGCCGAGACCCGCGAAGGCGGACATCAGGTGCTCCACGGTCGCGACCTTCTCACCATTCTGAGACAGGGCGGTGCAGAGAGTGGTGTCGGTCACATTCAACGCCTGGGCGGGAATGCGGACCTCCGGCTCGAGGTCGGTGCGCACGAACACAATGCCCGTGTCCACCGGCGCGGGGCGAAGCGTCAGGTAGACCTTCTTGCCGGAGTGCAGTCCCACGCCCGTGGCGCGGATGACATTCTTGAGGGTACGTTGTCTGATCATTGTGCAGTCGCCAGGCAGTCGTTGGTTATCAAACACCGTTCACTATAACACCAAACGGACGTTTCAACAAAAAAACATCGCCTTTCGATCCCTGCACCCCGGAAATTTCGCGCACTCTGCTCTCGATCAGTCCGCCTGACGCCGCAGGAAGGCGGGAATATCGAGATAATCGTCCAACTCCTGAGACTTGCGCTTCTCGGCCTGCGGTCGCGGTGATTCCTGCGCCTCTGGCTTGCTCGCTGCGGCCACACCGGCGCCGCCCTGGGCGCGATTGATCGCACTCTGCTGAGGACGCTGGCGTGCCTCGGGACGACGAACCTGCTGCTGCGCCGCCGGCTTCTGCTGGCGTGACACCTGATTGTCGAGACCCGCCGCGACCACGGTGACCCGCAGTTCGTCGGTCATGTCCATGTCGATGGAGGTACCCACGACGATGGTGGCGTCCTGGGAGGCGAACTCCTGTACCGTGGCGCCGACGTCGTTGAACTCACCGATCGACAGATCCGGCCCAGCGGTGATGTTGACCAGGATGCCGCGAGCGCCGTGCAGATCGATATCCTCGAGCAGCGGGCTGCGGATCGCCTTCTCGGCGGCCTCGCGTGCGCGATTTTCGCCGGTGGCACCACCGGTGCCCATCATCGCCATGCCCATCTCTGACATCACGGTGCGCACGTCGGCGAAGTCGACGTTGATGATGCCCGGGCTGGTGATCAGCTCGGCGATACCCTGTACGGCACCCAGCAGGACGTCATTGGCGGCGCTGAAGGCAGTCAGCAGTGTCGCGCTCTTGCCAAGCACGGACAGAAGCTTCTCGTTGGGAATGGTGATCAGCGAGTCGACATGCTCGGACAGCTCCTTCATGCCCTCTTCCGCTGCGCGCATGCGCTTGGGGCCTTCGAAGGGGAACGGGCGGGTGACCACCGCGACGGTCAGGATGCCCAGCTCCTTGGCGACCTGGGCGACCACCGGTGCCCCGCCGGTGCCGGTACCACCACCCATGCCGGCGGTGATGAAGACCATGTCGGCGCCACCGAGCAACTCGGCGATCCGCTCACGATCTTCCATCGCGGCCTGACGACCCACTTCGGGGTTGGCACCGGCGCCAAGCCCCTTGGTGATCTCGCTGCCGAGCTGCAGCACGGTCTTGGCGGAGACGCGCTTGAGCGCCTGGGCATCGGTATTGGCGCAGATGAACTCCACCCCTTCGATGCTGCTCTCGACCATGTGATTGACGGCATTGCCGCCGCCGCCACCGACGCCGATGACCTTTATGACCGCGCTGCTTGAGGGCGCGCTATCTACGACTTCGAACATTTGCCCCGTCTCCTGAGCCGCTTGTGCGGCCCTTTCAGAAATTTCCTTTGAACCAGCCTTTGATCTTTTCCAGCGCCGGAGTCCTTTCCTCTGGTCCACGCCGGGAGACGTCCTCGCGTCTCGATTGCGACGAGATGGTGCCACCCTGCCCCTGGTGGACACGACCCTGACGGGCCTCATGTAGAGCGTAATGTAACAAACCGACACCCGTCGAATAAATCGGATTTCGCACCACGTCGGCCAGGCCCCTCACATTCTGCGGACAAGCGACCCTGACCGGCATGTGAAATATCTCTTCGGCAAGCTCCACCACACCTTCCATGCGTGATGTGCCACCGGTCAACACCACCCCTGCGGCGACCAGATCCTCAAAGCCGCTGCGGCGCAGTTCGTCGCGCACCAGGGTGAACAATTCCTCGTAACGCGGCTCGACCACTTCGGCCAGCGACTGTCGAGACAGGTCTCTGGCGGGACGGTCGCCGACGCTCGGCACCTTGATCATTTCGTCGCTGGATGCCAGCTGGGTCAGCGCACAGGCGTACTTGACCTTGATCTCCTCGGCGTACTGAGCCGGGGTACGCAGCGCCATGGCGATATCGTTGGTGACCTGGTCACCGGCGATGGGTATCACCGCAGTGTGGCGGATGGCGCCCTCGGTGAATACCGCGATATCGGTGGTGCCCCCGCCGATGTCGACCATGCAGACGCCCAGTTCACGCTCATCCTCGGTCAGCACGGCATGACTGGAAGCCAGCTGCTCGAGGATGATGGCGTCGACGTCGAGCCCACAGCGACGCACGCACTTCTCGATGTTCTGTACCGCGTTGAGTGCGGCGGTCACCAGATGAACGCGTGCCTCCAGACGCACGCCCGACATGCCCAGCGGCTCACGGATACCACCCTGGGTGTCGATGGCGAACTCCTGGGGCAACACGTGCAGCACCCGCTGCCCTTCGGAAATGGCCCTGGCCCGCGCCGAGTCGATCACTCGCTCGATATCGGAAGGCGCAACTTCGCGCTCCTTGATCGCCACGACCCCGTCGGAATTCATGGAACTGATATGACTGCCGGCAATGCCCACATAAACCGAATGTATGTCGCAACCGGCCATCAACTCAGCTTCTTCAACCGCACGCTGAATCGACTGGACCGTGGATTCGATATTGATCACCACTCCCTTCTTCATGCCACGGGAGGGATGAGAGCCGATACCGGCAATTTCGATACCACCATCGTCGGTGGGTTGCCCCACGATCGCGACGACCTTGGATGTTCCGATATCCAGCCCGACTACCATATTGGACACGTTGGATGGACCTGCCATGAGCCGGGAAATCTCCTTGAACGGATTCCGTTACCTCGGAACCTGCCTCTGTTATAAAAAAACCTGGGACGATTATAGGAACAATAGCGCTTGTTCGACCAGCCCGGGGCGTACATTCATTCCACGATACGGACACATTTAAACAAAAGAAACCGAGAAAACTTTGCCGATGCCCGGAAAAGTGTCGCCATATAATTCCGTTCTCGCGTCTGATCCATGCCGTCTTTTCGTTAACCGCGAGTCGCGGCCTCATCATCGACCGGCTCTGTCTCGCCATGCCAGGCCACGGCGACGCCGTTGGGGTAGCGCAGATCGATGTAGCGAATGTGCGACGCGACCTCACCCAGTTCACGCCGCCAGGCCGCCTCGAGGCGCCCGAGGCGGGCGTCCAGATCTCCACGGCCGAGCATGATCCAGACGCCGCTGTCCAGCTGAAAGCGCCAGGCGCCGCGGGCTTCCAGACGTAGCTGGTCGATCCCGAGCCCCATCTTGTCCAGCCGCTGCCCCAGGTCATCGAAGTAGGCCAGCACCTCGGGACCGGCGCCACCGGGTCCCGCCATATCCGGCAGTCCCATGGGCGGCTCCACCGGAGCGAAGACAAAGGGCTCGCCATCGCCGTTGAGCAGTTGATCGTCGTTCCAGCGCGCCACCGGGCGCTGCTCCTCGAGCTCGAAGGTCAGTGCATTGGGCCACTCGCGACGAATACGCACCTCCTTGAGCCAGCCCACCTGCAATGCCTGCTCACGCAGCGCCTCCAGGTCCACCGACAGCCAGGTCCGGCCCCTGACCAGCGGCGCCAGCTGGCCCTTGAGGTAGCTGGCGTCCACGTGGTGCAACTCACCACCGATGGACACCCGCTCGATGGGCCGATCCAGCCACAACCACAGCGCCTTGCCACCGGCGCCCACCAGGGCGGCCAGCAGCACGACGCCAAGCCAGGTGCCGCGCCTGGCCATCTCAGCCGCGCTCCCTGGCGGTATCGAGAATACGCAGGACCAGCTCGTCGAAGTCGATGCCTGCATGGGCCGCCGCCTGGGGCACCAGACTGTGATCTGTCATGCCGGGCACGGTATTGACCTCGAGCAGCCAGAACCGACCTTCAGCGTCGCGCATCACATCGACGCGGCCCCAGCCCTGACAGCCCACCGCCTCGAACGCCGCCAGGCACAGCTCGCCGAGCGCGGTCTCCTGCTCGGCATCCAGACCACAGGGCAGGTGGTAAAGCGTCTCGTTGGACAGGTACTTGGCCTCGTAGTCGTAGAAGCCGCTGGGCACCTCGACGCGAATGGCCGGCAGCGCGCTGTCGCCAAGTACCGACAAGGTAAATTCGTCTCCCGACACAAAACGCTCGGCCATCACCCGAGTATCGAAGGTGGCGGCCTCACGATAGGCAGTTTCGAGTTCATCACGGCTGTTGACGATGCTGATGCCGATGGTCGAACCCTCATGGACCGGCTTGACCACCAGCGGCAGACCCAGTCGGTCGGCCACCTCGTTCCAGTCGGCTTCGGGCGACAGCAGCACGCTCTCGGGCGTCGGCAGACCCAGGGTCTGCCACAGCGCCTTGGTCCTGAGCTTGTCCATGCCCAGCGCCGAGGCCAGAACACCGCTGCCGGTATAGGGGATTCCCGCCAGCTCAAGGGCCCCCTGCAGACAGCCGTCCTCCCCTCCCCTGCCGTGCAAGGCAATGAACACCAGATCGGGGTTCAGCGCCTGCAGCCCGGCGACGCCGCCCTCGGCAAGGTCATAGCCGGTCACTTCAAGGCCCTGGCGCTGACACGCCGCCAGCACGGCGGCACCGCTGTTCAGCGACACTTCTCGTTCGGCGCTATGGCCACCGTAGATGACCACCACATGGCCGTAGGACTGTACTTGTCGTGTCACAGGATCACCTCGTCGAACTGAAGCTGGGCATCCGCCAGACGCTGGGAGATGCCACCCACGTCACCGGCGCCCTGAGTAATCAGGATATCGCCGGGTCTGAGCACCTTGGCCAGCAGCGCCGGCAATTCCGCCTTGTCCTGGGCGAAGATCGGATCGACTTCGCCACGCTGACGGATGGAACCCGCCAGGCTGCGACCATCGGCGCCGGGCAGCGCGGCTTCGCCGGCACTGTAGACGTCGAGCAGTACCAGCGTATCGACGCCAGACAGCACCCTGACGAAGTCCTCGTAGAGATCGCGCGTGCGTGAGTAGCGGTGGGGCTGGTAGACCATCACCAGCCGGCGCTCGGACCAGCCATCGCGCACCGCCTTGATGACCATCTCCACCTCGCGGGGGTGGTGACCATAGTCGTCCACCAGCATCACCTCACCTTCACCGTTCGGCGCGGCGAAGTGACCGTGTACCTGGAAGCGACGGCCAACCCCGGCAAAGCTCGCGAGTCCCCGCAGAATCGCCTCGGCGTCGACCCCGGCGTCGCTGGCCACGGCGATCGCCGCCAGCGCATTGAGCGCATTGTGACGGCCCGGCATGGCCAGACTGACATCGAGATCCTCGAGGTTGCCGGGCCGCACTGCGGTAAAGCGGACTTCGCCGGCACTCTGGGTGAAGTTCTCGATGCGATAGTCGGCGTCGTCGGAGAAGCCGTAGGTGACGAACTGGCGATTGATGCGGTCGAGCAGGCCACGCACGTTGTCGTCATCGATACACAGTATCGCCAGTCCGTAGAACGGCAGGTTATGCAGAAACTCGATGAAGGTGTGCTTGAGACGCTCGAAGTCGCCACCATAGGTGCTCATATGGTCGGCATCGATATTGGTGACGATGCTGACCATCGGCTGCAGGTGCAGAAAGGAGGCATCGGACTCGTCCGCCTCGGCCACCAGGTAGTCGCCCTGCCCCAGCTGGGCGTTGGTGCCGGCGCTGGTCAGCTTGCCGCCGATGACGAAGGTCGGGTCCAGCCCGCCCTCACCCAGAAGAGTGGCGGTCAGGCTGGTGGTGGTGGTCTTGCCATGGGTCCCGGCCACGGCGATGCCGTGACGGAAGCGCATCAGCTCGGCCAGCATCTCGGCGCGACGTACCACCGGCACGCGATGCTCGTGGGCCCACACAAGCTCCGGGTTGTCCGCGTCCACGGCGGTGGATACCACCACCACATCGGCACCGGCAGCGTGCTCGGCAGCGTGCCCGATGAACACCTGGGCGCCGCACTGTTCGAGTCGCGCCACCACCGACGAATGACGCAGATCGCTGCCGCTGACCTGGTAGCCCTGATTGGCCAGCACCTCGGCGATGCCGCACATGCCGGCGCCGCCGATGCCGACGAAGTGGATACGACGAATGCGCCGCATGCCGAGACCGGGCCTGGTGGCAGCGGATGAGCTCAGTTGGCCGGGGACCGGCCCTTGGGTCGAATTACTCAAAACCTGTCTCCATACAGCCCGCCACCAGCCGTTCCACAGCGTCAAGGTGGGCCTCGGCCCTTGCCTTGCTCGCCATGGCCGCCAGGGTGTCGGGCTCAAGCAAGGTCCCCAGGCGCTCGGCCAGGGACGTCGGATTCATGTCACGCTGCTGAATAAGCGCCGCGGCACCGGCACCGACCAGCGCCTGGGCGTTGGCCGTCTGATGATCATCCACGGCGTGGGGGAAAGGTACGAACAGCGCCGGCTTGGCCGCCGCCGCCAGCTCCGCCACGGTCAGCGCGCCAGAACGACAGACCACCAGGTCCGCCCAATCATAGGCGTCGGCCATGTCAGCGATAAAGTCGCTGACCTCGGCCTCCACGCCCGCGGCGCGATAGCCTTCTCGGGTCGCCTGGTCCTTGTCTCTACCGGCCTGGTGGCGCACCTCGGGACGCGACTCGGGGGGTAGCTCGGCCAGCGCTCTGGGCATCTGCTGGTTAAGCGCCAGCGCCCCCAGGGAGCCGCCGACCACCAGCAGCCGCAGGCGTCGTCCGCGCATCTGGTCGGCCACGCGTGCACTCTCGCCGAGGGCGGCGATGTCATCCCTGACCGGATTGCCGACGACCTCGGCGCGGCCACCGAAGGCCTGGGGAAAGGCGGCGTAGACTCGCTTGGCCAGGTGCGACAGTGCACGATTGGTCAGCCCGGCCACGGCGTTCTGCTCGTGGATGACCAGCGGTCTGCCGCACAGTCGGGCGGCAAGCCCGCCGGGGCCGCTGGCAAAGCCTCCGAGCCCGACCACCAGCTGTGGGTCGAACTCGCGAATCACGCTTCTCGCCTGGCACACGGCGCGTCCAAGGCGCACCGGCGCCTTGAGCCAGCCCGCCAGACCGTTGCCCCTCAGGCCACTGATGGCGATCTGGTGAAGCACTATGCCGGCCTCGGGCACCAGGCGATTCTCGATACCTCTGGGACTACCCAGCCACGCCACCTCGACGCCCTGCTGCTGCAATCCCCTGGCCAGCGACAGCGCCGGGATGACGTGTCCCCCGGTGCCGCCGGCCATGATCAGCGCTCGCCTTCCCTGTGTGTCACTCACGGCTTCACTCCTGCAGCCTTGGTTCTCCTGGGCGCTTCGCGGGCCTGGTCACGCCGCGCCGCCGGCGACTGCCGACGCTGGCGCTCGCGCGTCTCGATGTCCACCCGCAGCAACAACGCCACCATGATACAGCTCACCACCAGGCTCGACCCACCGTAGGACAACAGCGGCAGGGTCAACCCCTTGGTCGGCAACATGCCGGTACTCACCGCGATGTTGATAAAGGCCTGGGCGCCGATCACCAGGGCGATGCCATAGCTCAGGTAAGCGGCAAACGGCAGCCTCGCAAGCTCGGCCCGACGCCCTACCGCCATGGCCCGCCACACCAGCAGTGCGAACAGGCCGACCACGGCGATCGCGCCGACCATGCCGAGCTCTTCGGCGAGCACCGCAAAGACGAAGTCGGTGTGGGCCTCCGGCAGGTAGAACAGCTTCTGTACGCTGTTGCCAAGGCCCATGCCGATCAAGTGGCCGCGACCGAAGGCGATCAGCGCCTGGGTCAGCTGGTAACCGCTGGCGAACTGGTCCGCCCAGGGATCGATGAAACTTGTCAGTCTCGCCATGCGGTAAGGTTCGGCCACCGCCAGGATGGCACCCAGGGTTCCCACCAGCACGAACAACAGCAGAAAGCGCCCCCAGGGCGCCCCGGCCATCAGCAACATGCCCATGACGCAGCTGGTCATGACCACCACACCGCCGTAGTCGGGCTCGAGGATCAGCAGCACGGCCACCACTCCGACCACTACCAACGGGCGCAGAAAGGCCCCCCACTGACGCCTGACCTGTGGCAGAAAGCGTTCCAGATAGCCCGCCATGTAAGCGATCAAGCAGAGCTTGGCGACCTCCGAGGCCTGTAGATTGAAGGGCACCCCGGGGATCGACAGCCAGCGGCGGCTGCCGTTGACCTCGCGCCCCACCAGCAGCACCAGCAACAGCAGCACCAGTCCCACCAGCAGCAGCAGCGGGCCATTGGCCTTCCACCAGGCCAGGGGGACGCGCAGCGCCAGACACCCCACGGTCAACCCGCCCAGCACGAAGATGCCGTGGCGAATACTGAAGTACCAGGCGTTGCCGGTCAGGCTCGACGCCACCTCGGTGGAGGCCGACGTCACCATCACCCAGCCGATCAGCAGAAGCGACAGAGTAGCCACCACCAGCCAGCCATCGAAGGCATGGTCGCGGGTGGAAAGACGCTCGCGCAGGGCACCGAGGCGCTGGCGAGATCGGGCGAGACGGCTCATGGCTTGGCTCCGCTGGAAAGGTCCTGCACCCAGGCGCGAAAGGCGTCTCCCCTGGCCTGATAGTTGACGAACTGATCGAGACTGGCGCAGGCCGGTGACAGCAGCACCGCATCACCGGGCCTGGCCACCTCCCGTGCGCGACACATGGCGGCGTCCAGATCGTCGACGCGGGTGATGGCGACCGCTCCCTTCAGGGACTGGGCCAGCGTCTCGGCGTCGCGGCCGAACAGCACCACCTCACGGGCGTAGCGCGACAGCGGGGCGGCCAGCGGCGAGAAATCGGCACCCTTGCCGACACCGCCGGCCAGCAGTACCAGACGCCCATCCAGGGTCGGGCCGAGTCCGGCGATGGCGGCCAGGGTCGCGCCCACATTGGTGCCCTTGGAGTCGTTGATCCAGTCGACATCGTCGATGGTGGCGAGCCACTCGCTGCGGTGGGCAAGCCCGCTGAAACGTTCGAGCACCCGGGCCATGGCCTCCAGCGGAAAACCGAGACGCTGGCCCATGGCCAGGGCGGCCAGCGCATTGGCCTGGTGGTGACGGCCGCTCTGGCGCATGCGAGCCACCGGCAACAGCGGTTGGTCCGCGTGGAAGAACCAGGGCTCGCCCTGGTGCTCCACCACGCCCCAGTCGTCGCCGGATTGCGGGGCCGTCACGCCAAAGCGCGACAGTGCAGGCAACGCCTCGTCCGGCCAGGTCAGGGGGTCCTCGGCGTTGACCACCGCGTGCCTGGCACCACGAAAGATCGCGAGCTTGGCGCGGCGATAGCCGGCCATGTCGCCGTGGCGATCGAGGTGGTCCTCGCTGAGGTTGAGGAAGGCGGCACTGTCGGCCCCCAGACACGGGGTCGTCTCGAGCTGAAAGCTGGACAGCTCCAGCACAAAGAGATCCGCCTCGGGTTCCTGCACCAGCAGGTCCAGCGCCGGGGTACCGAGGTTCCCCCCCACGGCCACCCGCCGCCCCGCCTCGCGGGCCATCTCGCCGACCAGGGTGGTCACGGTGGACTTGGCGTTGGCACCGGTGATGGCCGCCAGCGGCGCGCGACAGGCCCGCCGGAACAGCGCGATCTCACCCACCAGACGGGGCTCGCCGGTGTCCGGATCGATGCGCCTGGCCGGCGCTTCGAAGCACGCCTGATGGGGGTCGATGCCGGGGCTCAGGATCACCTCCCGCGCGTCGTCCAGCACCAATCCATCGAGCGGCCCCAGGCGCACCGGCACCCCTGGAAAGTCCGCCAGGAAGACGTCGAGTCCCGGCGGCGCCTCGCGGGTGTCCACCACCATGAAATCGCGGCCTTCACGCTTGAGATGGCGACAGATCGCCATCCCCGAAAGGCCGAGCCCTACCACCACGCTCAGGTGGGCGGGCACGACATGGCGTTGCGGCAGTCGCACATCCTGACTGGCGTCCATGGCCACCTCAGCGGATCTTGAGGGTGGCCAGACCCAGCAGGACCAGCACCACGGTGATGATCCAGAAGCGCACGATCACTCGAGGCTCGGGCCAGCCCTTGAGCTCGAAGTGGTGATGCAGCGGCGCCATGCGGAAGATACGACGACCGGTCAGCTTGTAGGAGCCGACCTGCAGGATCACCGAGATGGTCTCCATGACGAAGACGCCACCCATGATGAACAGCACCACTTCCTGGCGCACGATCACCGCGACCACGCCCAGGGCCGCACCCAGGGCCAGGGCGCCGACGTCACCCATGAACACCTGGGCGGGATAGGTGTTGAACCACAGAAAGCCGAGTCCGGCGCCGGAAATGGTGGCGCAGAATACCGCCAGCTCGCCGGCACCTGGGATCATCGGAATCTGCAGGTACTCGGAGAATACCGCGTTGCCGCTGGCGTAGGCGAAGACGCCAAGGCCCATGGCGACCATCACCGTGGGCATGATCGCCAGGCCGTCGAGGCCGTCGGTCAGGTTGACTGCGTTGGAGGAGCCGACGATCACCAGGTAGGTCAGCAGGATGTAGAAGCCACCCAGGGGCAGCACGAAGTCCTTGAGCAGCGGCAGGATCAGGCTGGTTTCCACCGGCGAGGCCGCAGTCAGGTAGAGCACCACGGCGGCGCCCAGGCCGATCACCGACTGCCAGAAGTACTTCCAGCGGGCCGGCAGCCCACGCGGGTTCTTTTCCACCACCTTGCGATAGTCGTCGACCCAGCCGATGGCGCCGAAGCCCAGCGTGACGACCAGCACCACCCACACATAATGGTTGGTCAGATCGCCCCACAGCAGGGTACTGACGGCCATGGCCATCAGGATCATGGCGCCGCCCATGGTCGGCGTACCGGCCTTGGACAGGTGGGACTGGGGACCGTCGTCGCGCACCGCCTGGCCGATCTGACGCTCCACCAGACGGCGGATCATCAGGGGGCCAAACCACAGACACAGCACCAGCGCGGTGATGGTCGCCAGAATCATCCTCAGGGTGAGGTATCCAAAGACGTTGAAGGCGCTTTGATAGTTCGCCAACAATTCAGCCAGGAAAAGCAACATGTATCAGGTTCACCTTGAAACATCTGGCCGCAAGGCCGCCACGACGCCTTCCATCCCCGCGGCGCGGGAGCCCTTGACCAGCACGCTGGCCGCCTCGGGCAGATGTTGACGCACATGGCGGACCATCGCCGCCTGATCAGAAAAATGGTACCCGCCTTCGCCGAAGGCTCGGGCGGCGGTCTCGGCCGCCTCGCCCAGAGTACCGAGAAATGTGATGCCGCGTTCCCGCGCGTAGCGTCCGATCTCTGCGTGCAGATCGGCAGACGCTTCACCCAGCTCTCCCATGGCGCCGAGCAGGCACCAGTGCGGGCCGGGCAGTCCCAGCAGGGCGTCGATGGCCGCCTTCATCGCCCCCGGGTTGGCATTGTAGGTATCATCGAGCAGCCGCGCACCGCGTAACCCCTCCTCCACGGTCAGGCGTCCCGGCGTCGGCACCACCTCGCCGAGTCCCGCGACCACGTCGGCGGCGGGCAGTCCCATGGCCAGCGCCCCTGCCGCAGCCGCCAGGGCATTGGACACGTTGTGACGACCCATCAGCGGCAACTCGACACGCCCCAGCACCTGAGCGTCGAAAGTCAGCGTGAAAGCATAGCGCCCGAGCGTATCGCAGACCAGTTCCCCGGCATGGAGGCGCGCCTCGGGCGTCAGTCCGAAATCGATCACCTCACGGGGCGACGCCAGGCGCTGCCACAGCGAGAAGTAGCGATCGTCACGGTTGAGTACGGCGACGCCCTCGGGGCCGAGTCCGCCGAGAATCTCGCCCTTGGCCTGGGCGATGCGCCCCATGCCACCGAACTCGCCGACGTGGGCCCCGGTGACATTGGTGATGATGGCGACCTGGGGTTCGGCCAGCGCTACCGTCCAGGCAATCTCGCCCAGGTGATTGGCGCCGAGCTCCACCACGGCTCTCTGGTGATCCGAGTCAAGCGCCAGCAGCGTCAAGGGCGCGCCGATATCGTTGTTGAGGTTGCCGTGGGTGGCGAGGGTCTCGCCCTGACGAGCCAGCAATGTCGCCAGCATCTGCTTGACCGTGGTCTTGCCACTGTTGCCGGTCACCGCCACCAGCGGACCGCCCCAGGCCCGGCGCCGCTCGCGGGCCAGCAGCCCCAGCGCCATGCGGGTATCCCCCACCACCAGCTGGGGCAAGGGGTCGTCCACCGGGTGCTCGACCACCGCCGCCACGGCGCCGCCTTCGCGGGCCTTGGCAATAAAGTCATGGGCATCGAAGCGCTCGCCCTTCAAGGCCACGAACAGCGTGTCCGCCGCCACCCGACGGGTGTCGGTGACGATGGCGGCTATCGGCGAGTTGGCAATTCCCTGAACGCCACCGCCCTCTTCATCGACACCCAGCGCCCGGCACACCGACCCCAGCGACGCGAGCCCTGGCACGCTCATTGGTCCCGCCCCTGTCGACGCTGGTCCAGGGCGGCTTCGGCCTCGGCCAGGTCGGAGAAGTCGTGGCGCACGCCCTGAATCTCCTGGTAGGCCTCGTGTCCCTTGCCGGCGATCAGAATCACGTCATCGGCGCTCGCCTCGGCGATGGTACGGGCGATGGCGTCACCGCGACCGGCGATGTTCCATGCCTGCTGGCGGGCCTGGCCCTCCAGCCCCGCGAGCATCGCCTGGCGAATGGCGTCCGGGTCCTCGCTTCTGGGGTTGTCGTCGGTGATCACCACTCGATCGGCCTGGCCTGCGGCCGCCTGGGCCATCAGCGGGCGCTTGCCGCTGTCGCGATCACCGCCGCAGCCGACCAGGCACCACAGCGCCCCGCGTCCGGGCAGGTGGGCGCGAAGCGCCGCCAGGGCGTTGTCCAGCGCATCCGGCGTGTGGGCGTAGTCGATCACCACGGTGGGAGCCCCGGGCCGCGTCAACGCCTGCATCCGTCCCGGCACCGGCGTCAGGGTCGCGGCGGCAGTCACCAGCTCGTCGATGCCGACACCCAGACCGTAGAGGGTGGCCATGGCCAGCAGGACGTTGTCGAGATTGAAGCGACCAAGCAGCGGCAGCACCACCACCTTCTCGCCTTCCGGCGTGGCGATCAGCGCACGCTGCCCACCGACGTCGGGCTCGACATCCAGCACCCTGAGCGAGACGGCATCGTCTTCACCACAGGCCAGCACCCGGGTGCCCTCGCCGATGCCCGCCAGCATCAGCCGAGCCAGGGGATCGTCGCCGTTGACCACGGCCAGGCTGATCTCCGGGCGCTTGAACAGCTTCGCCTTGGAGGCGGCGTAGGCGATCATGCTGCCGTGATAGTCGAGGTGGTCGCGACTCAGGTTGGTAAATACCGCGGCAGTGAAGCGACAGCCCGCCACCCGCTCCTGCTCCAGGGCGTGACTGGAGACTTCCATGGCTACCCGAGTGATGCCCTGGTCGGCGAGCTCACCCAGCTGGCGCTGCAGCGCCAGTGGCTCGGGGGTGGTCAGCATGCCCTGGGTCAAGGCACCGGGGCGACCGTGACCCAGGGTACCGATCAGGCCACAGTCGCTGCCCGTGGCGCGGGACAGCTCGGCAATATAGTGGGTCACCGAGCTCTTGCCGTTGGTGCCGGTGACACCGATCAGCTCGAGCCCATCGGGCACCTGATACAGGGTGCGCGCGAGCTCGCCGAGTCGGGCGCGCAGCCCGGGCAGCCACAGTACGCGACCATCGACCCGCGGCGGAGCGTCTTGCGGACCTTCCGCCAGCACCAGGCAGGCGCCGGCATCCAGTGCCTTGTCGATGTAGTCGCGGCCATCGGCGGCGACGCCGGGGATCGCGACAAAGGTCGCGCCGGGCGACACCTCGCGGCTGTCGGTAGTGAGCCAGGTCGCCACCTCGCCGGCGACCGCGGCGTTCGGCGCAAGCTCACTCCAGAACTGGGTCAGCACGTCTTCAAGACGCGCCAGGGATAGGGTCATGGCGGATTCCGTCGCCTTCTGCGTCATGGGCTGTCGCCCTCCTGTTCGGGGCGATCCGGCGGTACGTCGAGGATGCGCAGGGCACTGCCCGCCACCCGCGAGAACACCGGGGCAGCGATGGCGCCGCCGTAGTAGGCGTCGCCCCGGGGATGGTCGATCATTACTACGGTGATGATGCGCGGGTCGGAGACCGGGGTAATCCCGACAAACAACGACCGGTAGGCGTTCTGCTCGTAGCCACCGCTGCCGCTCTTGCGCACGGTGCCGGTCTTGCCGGCCACACTGTAGCCGGGCACCAGCGCGCGTCGGGCGCCGGTGCCTGGTGCCACCACCTCATCCATCATGGCCAGGACGCGGTCGGCGACCTCGGGGTCGATGACCGGCTCGCCCTGGGCGGCGCGGTTGAGGCGCAGCAGCGACGGCGGCAGGCGTTCGCCATGATTGGCGATGGAGGTATAGGCACTGGCCAGCTGCAAGGCGGTGACCGACAGACCGTAACCGTAGGACAGCGCGGCCCATTGACTGCTCGACCACACCGCCGGCGCTGGCATGTTGCCGGTGGCCTCTCCGGGGAAGCCGGTGCCCGGGGCCTGGCCGAAGCCCAGCGCGCGGTAGCGATCTGGCACCACCGGGTCGTCGAGCTGCAGGGTCAGCTTGGCCATGCCGATGTTCGAGGACTTGCGCAGGATCCCGGCCAGGGTCAGCTCGCCATTGTTGGAGACGTCGCGGATGGTGTAGCGGTCGATTCGCATCCAGCCAGGCGACGTATCCACCACGGTGTCACGTGGAAAGCGACCGGTCTCGAGCAGCGCCGACATGGCCAGCGGCTTCATCACCGAGCCCGGTTCGAACACGTCGACCATGGCCCGGTTGCGCAGCCCCTGGGGGTCCAGGCCGGCGCGGTTGTTGGGGTTGTAGGAGGGCTGGTTGGCCATCGCCAGCACCTCGCCGCTGCGCGCGTCCATCATCACCAGTACGCCGCCGTCGGCGTCGTTCTCATCCACGGCAGCCTTGAGCTCACGGTAGGCCATGTACTGCAGTCGCTGGTCGATGGACAGCGTCAGGTTGCCGCCTGGCTCTGCCTCCTGCAGCACCTCCAGGTCGCGCACCAGACGTCCACGGCGGTCCTTGAGCACGCGGCGCTTGCCGGGCTCACCGGACAGGTAGGATTGATAGGCCAGCTCCAGTCCTTCCTGGCCCTGGTCGTCGACGTTGGTGACCCCCAGCAACTGGGCGGTCACCTCGCCGGCAGGATAGTAGCGCTTGTACTCTTCCCGGGCGTGGACGCCAGGTACCCGCAGCTTGAGCACTTCCTCGGCCTGGGCCGGGGTCATGCGCCGACGCAGGTACATGAATTCACGTTCGCTGTAACGCGCGATGCGCTCGTTGAGGGCATCGAGGTCCTGGCCCAGCGCCTGGGCCAGGCGTAACCGCTGGATGTCGTCGGCGGGCAGGTCCTGGGGGTTGGCCCACAGCGTCACCACCGGGGTCGAGATCGCCAGCGGTTCGCCGTGACGATCGGTGATCATGCCCCGGTGGGCGGGGATCGGATCGGTTCTGAGGGTACGGGCGTCCCCCTGAACCTGAAGAAAGTTGCGATCGATGACGTGAAGATCGACGATCCGCCCGGCCAGCAGACCCAGGCCCAGCAGGATCAGCGTCATCATCACCACGTAGCGCGCCCGCCCCATCGGTTCCATCGGTGGCGGGCGGCGAGGTGTCACGCCCCGGGGAAGTTCCGCGGTCATGGCGTGATCACCTCGATGTCATGGATATCGGGCAGCCGCATCTCCAGACGCTCCACCGCCAGGCGTTCGACACGCGACGGCGTCGACCAGGCGCTCTCCTCCAGCAGCAACTGCCCCCACTCCGTCTGCAACTGCTGCTGTTCACGCTCCAGCTCCTGGAGCCGAGCATACTGCTGGCGAGTCTGGTGACTGACGCTGATCACCGCCAGCGCCGACACCAGGCATGCCAGCAGCAGCGCCACCACCAGCAAAAGGCGCGGCGACATGGTGCGCGGCAGCGGCCAGCCAAAGGCGTTGATATCCAGTCGTCCTTGAGCCATGGAAGGTCCTCAGTAGCGCTTGCGCGCCATGCGCATGACGGCGCTGCGGGAGCGTGGATTGGCCTCGACCTCTTCGGCGCTGGCCTTCATCGCCTTGCCCAGTGACTCCAGCCGTCGCGCGATCTGATCGTCGCGCAGCGGTATTCCCCGGGGCACCTGGGTATCGCCCTTGACGTGATCGCGGATAAATCGCTTCACCCGTCGATCCTCCAGCGAGTGGAAGCTGATCACCACCAGGTGTCCGCCGGGCGCCAGTGCCTCCAGCGCGGCTTCCAGCGCCTGATCGAGCTGATCGAGCTCACCGTTGACCTCGATACGCATGGCCTGGAACACGCGAGTGGCAGGATGCTTGCCCTTCTCCCAGGCGGGATGGGCGGCCTTGACCACCTCGGCAAGATCGGCCGTGCGGGTGAAAGGCCGTTCCTGGCGCCGAGCGATGATGGCCCGCGCCAGCCGACGAGCGTAGCGCTCCTCGCCGTAACGCTTGAACACCGAAGCCATCTCGGCCTCGCCCACACGCGCAATCCACTGGGCCGCGCTCTCGCCCTGGGTCGGGTCCATGCGCATGTCCAGCGGGCCGTCGCGCAGAAAGCTGAAACCGCGATCGGGATCGTCAAGCTGAGGGGAGGACACGCCAATGTCGAGCAGGATACCGGACAGCTTGCCATCCAGGCCGTGATCGCGGGCGACCTCTCTCAGCCGCGCAAACTCGGCACGTTCGATGGTAAAGCGTGGGTCATCGATGCTGGCCGCCTCGGCGATCGCCTGGGGGTCGCGATCAAGGGCCAGCAGGCCACCGTCTTGTGCAAGGCGGGAAAGGATGGCGCGGGAATGACCGCCTCGTCCGAAGGTGCCATCCAGATATACGCCAGCGGGATCATGCACCAGGGCGTCGACGGCACCGTCGAGCAGGACGCTTTCATGAGCGAAGCCGCGCACGGAGGATTCAGGGGAAGGTGACGGCATGCGGGTCTCGTTCGACGGCGGTGTTCCTACGCGCGGCCAGCCATCAGCGCCGTCAGCGGTGGAAAACCCTCACGCCACTGGACTCCTGGCCGCACAAACTCGTGATCGCGCCGCTCGAGCCAGGCCCGAGCGCGCAAGAAAAATGGGGAGTCGGCCGATAAGCCGGGTTCTGTCGAGGACAGTCATTCCTCTAGGAGCAGTGTCACCACTACCCTCAAGCAACCTACCCGAACCCAGCGCGGGCCACGCCAACGGGTTCCTATTTGGTCTTGCTCCGAGTGGGGTTTACCGTGCCACGCACTGTTGCCAGGCGCGCGGTGCGCTCTTACCGCACCCTTTCACCCTTGCCGGCCTCCCGAGGGAGACGTAGGCGGTCTACTCTCTGCTGCACTTTCCGTCGGCTCACGCCGCCCAGGGGTTACCTGGCACTCCGCCCTATGGAGCCCGGACTTTCCTCCCCCGCATCAAGCGGCGGCGACTGTCTGGCCAACTCCCGCGGCAAGCATACCAGTGCCCTGCCACCCCCTCAATCCCCGCCTCGCCGTGACGGGCCCGGGACAACCCCCAGCCTCTTCAGGCGATCGCTCCTGATGCCCTCTCGATGCCCTCTCGACGCCCCCAATCCCCGCCTTGCAGCGACGATCACAGGGCGTCCTCCAGTGCACCAGCGGCTGGATTCAATCGGCGTCCTTCAACGCCTGCGCCTGGGCGTACCACTGCTTCTTCGGCCCGCCGAGCACGCGCGCGGCCACGGCCGCGGCCTGCTTGACCCCCACCCCTTCGGCCAGCAGCGCGCGCAGCAGCGCTTCATCATCCACCGCTCGCTGGTCCGGTGCCGGCCCCGAGGCCCCGGCCACCATCACCACGAATTCGCCACGCGCCTGATCAGGATCAGACTCCATCAGTGTCAGCAGCTCGGCGGCGCTGCCGTCGAGGAAGGTCTCGAAGGTCTTGGTCAACTCTCGCCCGAGCACCACTCTGCGCTCGCCCAGTACGGCGGCCAGATCGGCCAGGGTGTCGCGGATACGATGGGGAGACTCGTAACAGACCTGGGTGACGGGTGAATTCCTCCAGGCCTCGATGCGCGCTCGCCGCCCCACACCCTTGGCCGGCAGGAAGCCATGAAAACTGAAATGATCGGTAGGCAGCCCGGCGGCACACAGCGCAGTGACCAGGGCGCAGGGACCGGGGATCGGCACCACCCGAAAACCCGCCGCCCTGAGCTCACGCACCACGACGTAGCCGGGATCGCTGATCAAGGGAGTCCCGGCATCACTGATAAGCGCCACATCGTCGCCCTGGACGAGCCG
Source organism: Halomonas sp. H10-59 (assembly GCF_040070555.1). NCBI lineage: Bacteria > Pseudomonadati > Pseudomonadota > Gammaproteobacteria > Oceanospirillales > Halomonadaceae > Halomonas > Halomonas sp. H10-59. The sequence goes on along the minus strand of NZ_CP098828.1, from coordinate 1,664,688 downwards.
CTGCCTGAGCGTCTCGACCCGGGACGCCTCGTTATGGTCGTGCACGGAAATCATCGCCGGCGACAGACCGAGATGACGCATCAGGCGGCCACTGTGGCGGGTATCCTCCGCCGCGACCAACGCCACCTGGCCCAGCACCTGGGCGGCGCGGGGACTGAGATCTTCCAGATTCCCAATTGGCGTGGCGACCACGTACAATGAACCAGCTTTCGCTTCTGACATCTTGGCTCCCTGGGCTGCCATCCGGAACACGGACAAGGAAGGATTCATGAGGACTTTGACTCGCGGCCCCGTGGCCGCCGCTGTACTGGCCATCACGCTGGCCGGCTGCAGCTTCACGCCGAGCATCGTACAGCGGGCCATGGACGACGACCCGGACCAACTACTGGCGCAAGCCGCCCAGCAACAAGGCGCCGAAGCCGCGCAGACCCGGCTGAGGGCGGCCGACATCCTAGCACGCTCCGGACGCCGCCCCCAGGCACTGGAAGTCCTCAACAGCCTGGACGACAGCCAGCTCTCCGGCGACAGCCGGCGTCAGTGGGCACTGCTGCTGTCCGAACTGGGGGACAGTGAGGGCGATCCCCAGGCGGTCGTCAGAGCCGCCAGCGTGCTCGACGAGATGCAGCTGCCCAACGACGAAGCCAATCTGCTGCGCCTGCGCCAGGGGCTGGCGCTGGGCCAGCTGGGCGAACCACTCGAGTCGGCTCGCCTGCTGATGCAGGTGCAGAGCGCCACCGGCCGCGAGGACATCAACGACGCCATCTGGGACCAGTTGAGCGCACTCAACGGCCGCCAGCTCGAGGCACTTGAAGAGCCCGGCAATGCCATCGTCACCGGCTGGCTCGAGCTGACCCGCCTGGTCAACCAGAGCGGCGGTGACATCCAGAGACTATTCGCTCGTCTCGATGACTGGCGCGTGGCTAATCCGGACCACCCCGCCAACCGTCGCCTGCCTACCCAGATCACCCAGTTGCGTGAACTGCGTGGCAAGAGCGTGCAGAGCATCGCGGTGCTGCTGCCCGAGTCGGGCCCGCTTTCCGGCGTCGCCGACGCCATCGAAAAGGGAATTCGCAGCCACCAGGCCAATGTGGTCAACGGCGGCGGAAACGGGGCCCAGCTCAGCTTCTTCGACGCCTCCAACGGCAATCTCGACGAACTCTATCAGCAGGCCCAGAGCAGCGGCGCCCAGGTGGTCATCGGCCCGCTGGACAAGAGCGACGTGACCCGACTCGAAAGCCGCGCCGAGGTGCCCCTGCCGACCCTGGCGCTGAACTACGGCCAGTCCGCCTCCAACCAGACCAAGAACCTCTACGAGTACGGCCTGTCGGCAGAAGACGAAGCCCGCCAGGCGGCCCGCCGCGGCTGGCAGGACGGCCACCGCAGCGCCTCCATGCTGGTACCCGACAACGACTGGGGTCAGCGGGTCGGCGAGGCCTTCTGGAACACCTGGAGCGAACTGGGCGGCGATATCGCCACGGCGGTGCGCTACAACCCCGGCGCCTCGGCCACCGACAGCACCCGCCGCGCCATCAGCAACCCGCGTCCGGACATGCTGTTCCTGCTGGCCCTGCCGGACTTCGCCCGCCAGGTGCCACCGACACTGGAATACTATTCGGCCTCCGATCTGCCGGTGTACGCCACCTCACACCTCTACGAAGGCACCCCTCAGTCGCGCCTGGACCGTGACCTCGACGGCGTGCAGTTCCCCGATATCCCCTGGAACATTCCGGACGCCGCCGTGGGCGGTGCCGAGGCTCTCCCGTTCTACGACACCTATCGAGAGCTCAAGGCCGAGGACAAGCCAGCCATCTTCCGGCTGATGGCGATGGGCGTCGACGCCTACGAACTGGCACGCCGCATGCCACAGATCCAGGCACTGCCGGGTTCACGCATGCAGGGCGCTACCGGCACCCTGAGCGCCGCCGGCGATGGCCGCATCTACCGCGAACTGCCATGGGCGCAGTTCAGCAGCGGCGTGCCGGCTCCCGTGTTCAGTGACGGCCTCGGTGATGCGGCGCCCTGACGCCATAGACGCCGTCGCCCGCGGCCAGGCCATCGAGCGTCACGCCGAGGCCTGGCTGTGCCAGCGTGGACTGATAGCGATCTCGCGCAACCAGCGCGCCAAGGGAGGCGAGATCGATCTGGTGATGCGCGACGGCGAGACCCTGGTGTTCGTCGAGGTGCGCCACCGCCGCAGCATCCGCCACGGCCATCCTGCAGAAACAATCACCATCACCAAACAACGCCGCCTGATCCGGGCGGCGCGTTTTTATCTCCACCGCAACGGGCTATCATGTCCTTGCCGCTTCGATGTCCTGGCCGTTACCGGCTCGTCACCGAGCCTCGACATCCAGTGGATCGCCGGTGCATTCGAAGCAAACTGACACAGCGGGCTCCCGGCGAGCCCCCATGGACCAGGAAGGCAGCATGGATTTCCAGAGCCGAATTCTCGGACAGTTCAACAACAGTATCGACACCAAGACCTACGCCAGCGAAGTGCTTCCACCGTTCATCGAGGTCGCGAGCCAGATGATGGTCCAGAGCCTGGTCACCGACGGCAAGATTCTCGCCTGTGGCAACGGCGGCAGCGCCGGCGACAGCCAGCACTTCTCCTCCGAACTGCTCAATCGCTTCGAGCGCGAGCGCCCCAGTCTGCCGGCCCTGGCCCTGACCACCGACACCTCGACGTTGACCTCCATCGCCAACGATTACAGCTACAACGAGGTGTTCTCCAAGCAGGTGCGTGCTCTGGGCCAGCCTGGCGACGTGCTGCTGGCGATTTCCACCAGCGGCAACTCGGCCAATGTCATCCAGGCCATCCAGGCCGCTCATGACCGTGACATGACGGTGGTGGCCCTGACTGGGCGGGACGGCGGCAACATGGCCTCCCTGCTGGGACAGGACGATTGCGAGATCCGGGTGCCGGCTACCTCCACGGCCCGTATTCAGGAGGTTCACCTGCTGGTGATCCACTGCCTTTGTGACCTTATCGACGAACAACTCTTTGGTGCGAGTGAATAACATGACGCAACGCGATTCCCGTTCGACACGCCCCCTGATGACCGCCCTGCTGCTGTCCGCCCTGCTGGCCGGCTGCACCACCGTAACCTCGGTGACCAACCCCGGCACCATCGACGAGGATTACGGCGAGCGCACCCTGGGCGCGACCGTCGAGGACGAGAGCATCGAGACCAAGGCCGCCCACAACCTGGGACGCGTCGATGCACGCCTGAAGGACGCCAGGATCAACGTCGACAGCTACAACGGCGTGGTACTGCTGACCGGCCAGGTCCCCAGCGAAGAGCTCAAGCAGCGCGCCGAAGAGATCGTCAGCCAGGTGCGCAACGTTCGCCGGGTCCACAATGAACTCAGCGTGGCGGCCAACCTGCCCACCAGTCAGCGCCTCAACGACGCCTGGCTGGACACCAAGGCACGTACCGCCCTCGCCACCAGCGATCAGGTCGACTCTGGCCGCATCACCGTGGTCACCGAGAACGCTACCGTCTACCTGATGGGCCTGGTCACCCACGCCGAGGCCGACCGTGCGGTCAATGTGGTATCCAACGCCGGCGGCATGGAGCGTATCGTCAAGGTATTCGACTACATCGACTGATGGCGACAGGCGTGCCCTCGCAAGACGGCACGCCCCTCAAAGCGCAAAAGATGCACAAAAAAAGCGGCGGACCCTCAGGCCCGCCGCTTTTTATGAGATCACGCTTGTGAAGAGGTCCCGCTTGTGAAGAGGTCACGCTTTTCCAGCAGATCAAGCCGACGACAGCTCGCCGCCGACCACCTTTCGAACGCGATGCGCCCGATGGCCTTACTTGATCACCCTGAGGGATGGACGCCCCTTGCGAGGCGGCTTGGACCTCTCGACACCTTCATCCACGCCATCGCCGCCATCGGACTCACTGCCTGCGTCCTCATCGGAAGCGGCAGGAGACTCCTCATCTGACGAATCCTTGACGCTCTCCAGGGCCGGCGCATCGACGTCGTTGGCCTCTTCGACGGGAAGCTCAGGCTCGTGACCAAAGACCATGCCGACGCCGTTCTCGCGGGCGTACAGGGCAATCAGTGCAGGCAGCGGTACAAACAGCAACTCCGACTTGCCACTGAAGCGCGCCGAGAAACGAATCACGTCGTTGCCCATGTCCAGATCACGCACGGCGGTAGGGCCAAGGTTCAGCACGATCTGGCCGTTCTGCACGAACTGCCTGGGAACTTCTACGTTCTCGTACTCCGCATCGACGACGATATACGGCGTCAATTCATTATCCAGCAGCCACTCGTACAGCGCCCTGGCCAGGTAGGGACGGCTCGACTTCATGATATGGCCCTCTTGGTTGGCGAATGGGAACTCGGGCGACTCCGGTGGCGACCGGACACACACGGCTCAGGCATTCCGTTCAAGCAAAACATCAGGGACGAATTTCGCGCTCGGCCTCGGACAGCGCAGCACGGAAGCCATCACGGGCGAACACGCGCTCCATGTAGCCCATCAGCGGCCGTACCTGCTTCTCGGGCAGCTCGATATTGAGCGCAGGAAGACGCCACAGGATCGGCGCAAGGCAGCAGTCCACCAGGGTGAACTCCTCGCTCATGAAGAAGGGCATGTCCTCGAAGATCGGCGAGATACCGATCAGGCTTTCACGCAGCTCCTTGCGCGCCTTGTCGGCTTCCTTCTTGCTGCCGGACAGGATGCGATCGACCATCGGGCACCACTCGCGCTCGATACGATGCATCCACAGTCGGCTCTGGGCACGCGCGACAGGATAGACCGGCAGCAACGGCGGGTGCGGGAAACGCTCGTCCAGATACTCCATCATGACCTTGGACTCGTAGAGCACCAGGTCACGATCCAACAGCGTGGGGACGCTGTTGTAAGGGTTCAGGTCCGCCAACTCCTCGGGATGCTTGTCGTCGGTCACCTCGACAATATCCACGGCCACGCCCTTCTCAGCCAGCACGATCCGTACACGATGGCTGAAATGGTCCTCGCCACCGGAGTAGAAGATCATCGACGACCGCTTGGCCACTACACCCATGAAACAATCCTCGCATCAGTTCAAGCCGGGATGATAACACGACAACCCCCTTCTCGGGGGGGCATCAGGGGCACATCTTTGCTCCCGTAGCGGGTCCGCCCGGGCGCAACGATGATACCAGAAAAGGCAACGGGCGCGTGGTCATCGACCCCGCGCCCGCCATGGTGGACCAATCGGTCAGTGAATGTCTCGCCAGTACTCGCGCTTGAGGAAGTAGGCGATGATGCCAAACAGCAGGATGAAGATCAGCACCTTCGGTCCCAACGCCTGGGCATGCAGCTTGGACGGCTCGCCCACGTAGGCCAGGAAGTTGGTCAGATCATACACCGCCTGCTCGAACTCCTTGGGCTCCATGCTGCCCGGCGACGTCACCTGCAGGGTCTCGCAGGACTGGTACTTGCCGGTCAGCGGATCGAGTTCGGCGTCACCGACCGCATGATCGGAGGCTGCACAGACCTTCTCCTGCACCCCCTGCAGCGGCTCGAGCACGTTGGGCATGCCCACCGCCGGGAACACCACATTGTTGACCCCGGTGGCACGCTCGCTGTCACGATAGAAGCTCAGCAGATAGCTGTAGATCCAGTCGGTGCCGCGCAGTCTGGCCTCCAGGGTCAGATCCGGCGGCGCCTTGCCGAACCATACCTCGGCATCCTCGGCACTCATCGCCTTGTGCATCTGGTCGTTGTACCCCAGTTCCGGCGAGAAGATCAGATTGTCCTCGACCAGATCCTGGGGCATCCCCAGATCCTCGGCCGCGCGGGAGAAACGCTGGTACTCCAGGGAATGACAGCCCATGCAGTAGTTGACGTAGAGCTTCATCCCGTTCTGCAGCGAGGCCTGGTTCTCCAGATCCGGCGACATGCTGCGCAGGTGCACCCCCTCGCCGCCCGCGGCGAAGGAGCAAAGCGGGACCAGCGCGAAGAGCAGTGCGAACAGTTGCTTTTTCATTAGCCAGTCACCCTTTCAGGAACGGGTTTGGTCTTCTCCAGCCGCGTATAGATGGGCATCAACACGAAGAAGGCGAAGTAGATCACGGTGCAGATCTGGGCCAGCAGTGTCCTGGCGCCGGTCGGCGGCAGCACCCCGAGCACCCCGAGGATGACAAAGCTGATCGCGAACAGCACCAGCATCACCTTGGAGATCCAGCCCTTGTAGCGCATGGAGCGCACCGGAGAGCGGTCGAGCCAGGGCAGCACGAACAGCACCGCAATGGCCGCCCCCATGAAGATGACCCCGAGGAACTTGGCGTCCAGACCAAACAGCGAGAAGGTGATGGCGCGCAGGATCGCGTAGAAGGGCGTGAAGTACCACACCGGGGCGATATGATCCGGCGTCTTCAGCGGGTTGGCCGGTTCGAAGTTGGGCTTCTCGAGGAAGTAGCCGCCGCCTTCCGGGAAGTAGAAGATCACCGCACAGAACACGAACAGGAACACCGCCACTCCGACGATATCCTTCACCGTGTAGTAGGGATGGAAGGGAATGCCGTCCAGCGGCTTGCCGGTCTCGTCCTTCTTGGCCTTGATATCGATGCCATCGGGATTGTTGGACCCCACCTCGTGCAAGGCAATGATGTGCAACACCACCAGCGCCAGGATCACGATAGGCAGCGCCACCACGTGCAGGGCAAAGAAGCGGTTCAGCGTGATCCCGGAGATCAGATAGTCACCGCGCACCCACTGGGCCAGGTCGGGACCGATACTCGGGATAGCGGAGAACAGCGAGATGATGACCTGGGCACCCCAGTAGGACATCTGTCCCCAGGGCAGCAGATAGCCCATGAAGGCTTCGGCCATCAGCGCCAGGTAGATCGCCATGCCGAAGATCCACACCAGCTCACGCGGCGCCTTGTAGGAGCCATAGAGCAGGCCGCGGAACATGTGCAGGTAGACCACCAGGAAGAACGCCGAGGCGCCGGTGGAGTGCATGTAGCGGATCAGCCAGCCGTACTCGACATCACGCATGATGTACTCGACGGAGGCGAAGGCACCCTCGGCGCTGGGGTTGAAGCTCATGGTCAGCCAGACACCGGTGAGGATCTGATTGACCAGCACCAGCAGCGCCAGGGAGCCGAAGAAGTACCAGAAGTTGAAGTTCTTGGGCGCGTAGTACTCGGACAGATGCTCCTGCCACATCTGGGTGGCGGGGAAGCGATCATCGACCCAGCGCATGAAACCGCGTTCGGCCTTGGCCTTGTTGGGATTCGCCATTATGCGCCCTCCCCGTCTTCGCCGACCACGATGACCGACTCGTTGACAAAGTAGTAGGGTGGAACTTCCAGGTTCACCGGAGCGGGCACATTGCGAAACACCCTGCCCGCCAGGTCGAAGCGCGAACCATGGCACGGGCAGAAGAAGCCACCGGGCCAGTCATCGACACCGACGCCTTCGGCGTTGGGCTCCGGCTTGAACAGCGGTGAACAGCCCAGATGCGTACAGATGCCAACCAGCACACCGATCTCGGGCCGAATGGAGCGCAGCGAACCGCCGGCATAGTCCGGCTGCATCGGCTTGGCGGAATCCGGATCTGCCAGCACCTCGTCGGTCAACGCCTCGGTACGTTCGATCATCTCCGGCGTGCGATTGATGACCCATACAGGACGGCCCCGCCACTCGACGGTCATTCGCTGCCCGGGTTCGAGCTTCGAAATATCCGCCTGAACGGGCGCACCCGCCGCCCGAGCCCTGGCACTAGGCTGCCAGGAAGCCACAAAGGGTACCGCTACCCCGACGGCGCCGACTGCTCCAACTACGGAGGTCGCCCCTACGAGGAAACGGCGTCGCCCTTTGTTCACGCCGTTGTCTGCCATGATCTGGTTTCTCCCATCAGACTTTATCCGTTGTTGTTTTCACGGCCCCTTGAATGTCCGTGACCACGGATACAAGTGGATTGTATGTTAGGAAATCCCCCCCACCGGCACAAGAAGCCGGCTGACCCAGACCCCCTGCGCAAGCCCCAGACAATTGACGTGGAACAACTTTATACCACTGTGCCTGTTCGCCTTGAGGGACAGGGCGGCTCAAAAGGCATAGACGATGACAGATTAACGAGGGAAACAAGCGCCGCCAGGCGACCCGATGATCCCCACCACCAGAGCACTACAGCACACAATTTTTCGAACCCCGGACACGACAACGCCCGGGCCAATGGCCCGGGCGTTGTTGATCGGCAAGCGTGGGTGATTAACGCTTGGAGAACTGCGGGCGACGACGCGCCTTGCGCAGACCGACCTTCTTACGCTCGACTTCACGTGCGTCACGAGTGACGTAGCCGGCAGCACGCAGCGGCTGACGGAAGTCCTCGTTGTACTGCATCAGGGCACGGGTGATGCCGTGACGAATGGCGCCGGCCTGGGCGCTGCCGCCGCCACCCTTGACGGTGACATAGACGTCGAACTGGCCGAGGGTCTCGGTCAGTTCCAGCGGCTGGCGAACCACCATGCGGCCAGTCACGCGACCGAAGTATTCGTTCAGGTCACGGCTGTTGACGGTGATCTTGCCGGTGCCCGGCTTGAGGAAGACGCGCGCGGTTGAGGTCTTGCGGCGCCCGGTACCGTAATACTGCTGTGTCATGGCGAAGATCCCCTCAGATGTTCAGTTCTTGCGGCTGCTGGGCAGCGTGCGGATGTTCGGAACCGGCGTAGACCTTGAGCTTGGCGTGCATGGCACGGCCCAGCGGACCCTTCGGCAGCATGCCCTTGACGGCACCTTCGATGACACGCTCGGGAGCGTGGTCGATCAGCTGGCTGAAGGTCATGGAACGCAGGCCACCCGGGTAACCGGTGTGACGATGGTACATCTTGTCGCTGGCCTTGTTGCCGGTGACCTTAACCTTCTCGGCATTGATCACGACGATGTAGTCGCCGGTATCAACGTGAGGAGTGTATTCCGGCTTGTGCTTGCCACGCAGGCGGCGAGCAATTTCGGTAGCCAGACGACCGAGCGTCTTGTCCGCGGCATCGACGACATACCAGTCGCGCTGGACGGACTGCGGCTTAGCACTGAACGTCTTCATGGATGAAATCACCAATTCGATGTGTTGGATCCCTTTCGTCGTGTTGTGGACACCCGACAGGTGTTCAGCGAGACCACGCCGCGAAGAGATCATCCCTATTTTTCTTGGTTGCGCGGCACCCGGAAATCCGGACGATGCCGCCACAACGGTCGAGCGAGCGCGCATTCTACATGAGCGAAAGCGTGCCGTCACCCCCTCGGACACACGCAATCACCGTCGGCTCAAGGCTTGTGGGGCAGCGCCAGGTACTCCCGGGACTGCATCTCCTGAAGCCTGGACAGAGTGCGCTCGAACTCGAACTCCAGCTTGCCACCCTCATAGAGCGCCTCTGCCGGCGCTTCGGCGGACATCAACAGCTTGACGCCACGGTCGTAGAACTCGTCGACCATGTTGATGAAGCGCCTGGCCTGATCGTCGGTGGCGGCGTCCATGCGCCGCACACAGGACACCAGGACCGTGTGGAACTCGCGAGCCAGCTCGATGTAGTCGTTCTGACTGCGCGGCCCGTCGCACAGCTCGAGAAAGTCGAACCAGACCACGTCCTCGTGCAGTCGACGCGCCTTGAGGATGCGATGGTTGATCTCCACCGGCACCTGCTCTTCCCCCGCCTGACCGGCGATCTCGCGAAAGCTGCGCTCGAGCTCCTGATCCGCCGCCTCGTCCAGCGGCGAATGGAAGATCTCGGCGCGCTCCAGCGCCCGCAGTCGATAGTCGACGCCGGAATCGACGTTGACCACCTCACAGTGGCGCTTGAGCAGATCGATGGCCGGCAGAAAGCGAGAACGCTGCAGGCCATCCTTGTACAGATCGTCCGGCACGATGTTGGAGGTGGCGACCAGCACCACACCGCGCTCGAACAACGCCTCGAGCAGATTGGCCAGAATCATGGCATCGGTGATGTCCTTGACGAAGAATTCGTCAAAACAGATCACCCTCGCCTCCTCGGCAAACTTGCCGGCGATCAGCCGGAGCGGGTTCTTCTCGCCCTTGCAGTGATCCAGCTCGTTGTGGACACGCTGCATGAAGCGATGGAAATGGGTGCGCATCTTCTGGGGAAACGGCAGCGCTTCGTAGAAGGTGTCAACCAGGTAGGTCTTGCCACGACCGACTCCGCCCCAGAAATAGAGCCCGGAGATGGCTGGCAGCGCCGGCTCCTGCTCTTCCTCCTTGCGCCCGAACAGGCCCTTCACCTTCGACGCCCAGCCGTCACGCGCCGCCGCCGCCGGCGCCTTGGCCCTGGGCGCTGCCACCAGCTCGTCATACAGTCGCTGCAGATGCGCCACGGCATTGGCCTGGGCGGCATCCTCCGTGAAATCATCACGTTGGAGGTCGCGCCGGTAGCGTTCCAGCGGAGTTTCTGGCCGACCACTGCTCGACGGGGAAGAGCTCATGTAGCGTCCTGACTGTCAACAAGTTCGGAGCCGCATTATACGCAGACCACACAGGAATGGCAGGTCCCAGGCCGCGACCGGCAACAGCGCATCACGCCAGCACGACAAGGGAGGCCCCAGGCCATTGACCCTTTATGAGCCAACGCCTCTATAATGGGCCGTCGGCCAGGCCGGCGGCGGCCGCGGGTCGTCCGAAAGAGCTCAGGGAGAACTACGTGGAACCAAGCAACTTCAACATGATCCTGGCGGCGGCTTGCCTGGTGGCCGGAATTGGACTCGGCGCACTGGGCTACCACCTGCTCAACGGCGGCGCACGCAGTGCCCAAAGGCTGCGCCTCAAGCTGACCGAACGGGAACGCCAGCTGACCGAGTGGAAAGACGGTGTCGACGATCACCTGCAACAGATGGACGACCTGGCCCGGCAGGTCTGCGATGACGCCCTCACCCTGCAGCGCCAACTTCACGAGTCGGCGCGCCAGCTTGGCAGCAAGGCCATCGGCGGCGAGGTGACACCGCCCAGCGAACCCGGCGAGACCAGCGATGATATCGCCATTCCGCGGGACTACGCCGACGGCAACCGCGGCACCCTGTCAGAGGACTTCGGTCTGCGCCAGGCCAATGACGACCAGAACGCAGAACCGCGCCCGCCACGTTACTGACCACCCCGCCATGACAGAGCCCGCACACTGGTGCGGGCTCTGGCGTTGGCAGCGACACAAGCGGTCGATGGCGCTTGCCGATCAGGCAGGGTTGTCGATGTCGACGAAGCGATGCTCGACACCAAAGCGCTGCGCCAGCCATTCCCCCAACGCCTGGACGCCGTAGCGCTCGGTGGCGTGATGACCCGCCGCCAGATAGTGGATCCCCATCTCCCGCGCCAGGTGGGTGGTGCGCTCGGATATCTCGCCCGAAACGAACACCTCGGCACCGGCCTCGGCGGCCGGGATGATCATGTCCTGGGCGCCGCCGGTACACCAGGCGATTCGACTCACCGCCTCGGTACCAGGCGCCTCGATCACCAACGGCTCGCGTGCCAGCGACGCTCCTACCTGGGCAGCCAGCTCGGCAACGCCCATTGGCCTTTCCAGCCGACCGTGCCACAGAAGCCCTTCGCCCATGGGCGCGTCCAGCGCTCCCTCCACCGTCCACCCCAGGCGCTGCGCCAGGGTCGCATTGTTGCCAAGCTCGGGATGGGCGTCCAATGGCAGGTGGTAGGCCAGCAGGTTGATGTCGTTGGCCAGCAAGGTCGCCAGCCGCCGGCGCTTCATGCCGGTAACCGCCACCGGCTCGTTCTTCCAGAAGTAGCCGTGGTGCACCAGCACCAGATCGGCCTGCCAGCGCACCGCCTCGTCAAGCAGCGCCTGACAGGCGGTGACGCCGGAGAGCACACGGGTGACCGTGCGTGCGCCCTCCACCTGCAGCCCGTTCTCGGTGTAGTCCTTGAAGCGCCGGGCCTCCAGCAGCTGCTCGCAGGCCGATACCAGTTCGTCGCGGTCTATCATGAGATCTCCTGAAATAGCTCCAAACAAGCATCAGGTTGGCGATGCTACAATGGCGCACATTGTACGCACCGCCCCGCCGGCCCGCGACCGCCTCACTGCCAAGCGCCAAGGATCATCGCCGCATGCGACGCACCCTCTCGACCTATATCTGGCCGGTCCTCATCGGCATTCTGCTCGCCATCGTGCTGATCAATGCCTTCCCCGAACGGCTCGGCAGACTACCGTCACCGAGCGGTGACAGCCTGACGGTAGTTCCCGCCACGCCACCAGCGACACCCACCGAGCAGCAGGCACCGCAACGGCCTGCCCCTGAGGTCAAGGAAGCTGCGCCGCTGGACCGCCGTGGCGGCCCCGTGAGCTACGCCGAGGCGGTGGAGAAGGCCGCGCCCGCGGTGGTCAACGTCTACTCCTCGCGGGTCGTGGAACGGGAAACCCACCCGCTGATGTCAGACCCCTTCTTCCGCCAGTTCTTCGGCAACAATGACGTGCCGTCGCGCCAACGCATGCTTTCGAGCCTTGGCTCCGGCGTCATCGTCAGCGAGGACGGCTACGTGCTGACCAACCACCACGTCATCAGCGGCGCCGACCAGGTCCAGGTGGCGCTGCGCGACGGCCGCGAGACCCTGGCCCGGGTCATCGGCACCGATCCCGAAAGCGACCTGGCGGTACTCAAGATCGATCTCGGCGACCTGCCGGTGATCGAGCTGACCGACTCGCGCAAGGTCGCGGTGGGCGACGTTTCGCTGGCCATCGGCAACCCCTTCGGGGTCGGCCAGACGGTGACCATGGGCATCATCAGCGCCACCGGTCGCAGCCATCTGGGACTCAACGCCTATGAGGACTTCATCCAGACCGATGCGGCGATCAACCCGGGCAACTCCGGCGGCGCCCTGATCAACCCCGACGGCGCCCTGGTCGGCATCAACACCGCCATCTTCTCCCGCTCGGGGGGCTCCCAGGGTATCGGTTTCGCGATCCCGGCCAACCTGGCCCGCAGCATCCTCGACGAGCTGGTCACCCACGGCCGGGTCATCCGCGGCTGGCTCGGCATCGAGGCCCAGGAGCTGAACCAGGAACTGGCCGCTTCCTTCGGCCTGCAGGCGCCAGCCGGGGTAATCATCGCCGGCGTGGTGTCCCAGGGACCTGCCGACCGGGCGGGACTGAAACCCGGAGACGTGCTGCTGGAGGTCGACGGTCGCGCGGTGATCGATCCGCGTCGCACCATGAGCGACATCGCTGCGGTGGCTCCCGGCACCACCCTGACCGTCAGCGTCGCCCGCGACGGCAAGCCGATCGAGGTGGAACTGGAAGTCGGCGAGCGCCCCACGCCCCAATCCCAGTCGCAGCAGACCGGCAGCAGCCAGTCAGCTCCCTGAGACGCACTCCGAGGTGGGTAACGCAGAGGCAGTGTCCAGGCGTGCCCCACCGTCCAGACATGAAAAGGCCCGGAATTGCTCCGGGCCTTTTCATGTCTGGATGCCTGTCTGGGGCCGGGGGCGCTCGGTCACAACGACCACCGGCCCTGCGTCGCTTCAATCCTTGATGCGGTACTCCGCCGAACGCGCGTGGGCGGTCAGCGATTCACCACGAGCCAGCACCGAGGCGGTCTTGCCCAGGGTAGAAGCCCCCTGTGGCGAGCAGTGAATGATCGAAGAGCGCTTCTGGAAGTCGTAGACGCCAAGCGGTGACGAGAAGCGCGCCGTACCCGAGGTCGGCAGCACGTGATTGGGACCAGCGCAGTAGTCGCCCAGCGCCTCTGCGGTATGCCGTCCCATGAAGATGGCACCGGCATGGCGCACCTGCTCCGCCAGTCGCTCCGGGTGCTCCACCGACAACTCCAGGTGCTCCGGCGCGATGCGATTGATCAACTCCAGCGCCTCGCCCTCGTCACGACAGGCGATGAGTGCACCGCGCGTACGCAGCGAGGCCCCGGCGATGGCTTCGCGCTCGAGCGTCGGCAGCAGCCGTTCCATGGACGCTTCCACCGCCGCCAGATGCTCCACGTCCCAGCTGACCAGGATCGCCTGGGCGTCTTCGTCGTGCTCTGCCTGGGAGAACAGGTCCATGGCCAGCCAGTCAGGATTGGTCTGGCCGTCGGACACTACCAGGATCTCGGAGGGCCCGGCGATCATGTCGATCCCCACCTGGCCAAAGACCGCGCGCTTGGCGGTGGCCACATAGATGTTGCCCGGCCCGACGATCTTGTCGACCCTGGGCACGCTTTCGGTGCCATAGGCCAGCGCCGCCACGGCCTGGGCACCGCCCAGGGTAAACACCTTGTCGACCCCGGCCAGATGCGCCGCCGCCAGCACCAGATCGTTGACCACGCCGTCGGGCGTGGGCACCACCATGATGATCTCCCGCACTCCCGCCACGTGGGCCGGCACAGCGTTCATCAGCACCGATGAGGGATAGGCGGCCTTGCCGCCGGGCACATAGATACCGGCGCGATCCAGCGGCGTCACCTTCTGCCCCAGCACGGTGCCGTCATCTTCGGTGTACTGCCAGGAAGTGGGCTTCTGGCGTTCGTGGTAGACGCGGATACGCTCGGCGGCGGTGGCCAGCGCCTGACGCTGGTCGTCGGGCAGAGCGGCGTAGGCAGCCTCGAGACGATCGGCCCCCAGGGTCAGATCCGCCATGCTCGAGGCCTCGAGGCGATCGAGGCGACAGGTCAGCGCCACCAGGGCGGCATCCCCCTCCCGACGCACCTGGCTGATGATCTCGGAGACCGCCTGCTGGACACCATGGTCCGACACGCCTTCCCACGCCAGCAGGTCGGTGAGACGGGACTCGAAATCCTCGTCCCGGGTCGAGAGTCGGGCCACCAGGGGCGTGTCTTGGCTCATGTCGGAAATCTCCGCTTCTGTCTTGGCCATACGTTGAGAACCCTCAGGTTCCGTTGGCTGGTGCGCTCAGCTTGCCGCCTGCCGCCGCGCCTCGACGGCGTCGCTCAAGCGGCGCAGCAGCGGTTTGATCTGATCATGCTTGATGGTCATCGAGGCCTGATTGACCACCAACCGGGTGCTGATATGGGCCATCAGTTCCCGTGGCTCCATACCGTTGGCACGCAGCGTATTGCCGGTATCGACGATATCGACGATCTCGTCGGCCAGGTTCATCAGCGGCGCCAGCTCCATCGCACCGTACAGCTTGATGACCTCGGCCTGGATGCCCTGCTCGGCGTAATAGCGCCGCGCCACATTGACGAACTTGGTCGCCACCCGACGCCGGGCACGGGCGGGCTCGGCACCCTGAATACCAGCCGTCATCAGCTTGCAACGCGCGATATTGAGGTCCAGCGGCTCATAGAGCCCCTCGGCACCGTGCTCCAGCAGCACATCCTTGCCGGCTACCCCCAGGTCCGCCGCCCCCAGCTGCACATAGGTCGGCACATCGGTGGCACGAATCACCACCAGCTTGACGTCTGGCAGATTGGTGTCGAACAACAGCTTGCGACTCTTGCCCAGGTCCTCGGCGGGCCGGATGCCGGCATCCGCCAGCAGTGGCAGCGTCTCGTCGAGAATGCGCCCCTTGGAGAGCGCCACTATCAATTGCTTGCTCATGGTCTCGCCCGGTTGTCGGGTTGGAAGTCAATGTGGCGTGTTTCCCCGCGCCGGCTCGGGCAGTCCGAGCCGGCTGGGCGAAGAAAGCTCAGCCCGGGACGCGCTTGATCCGAGCACCCAGCAGGTGGAGCTTTTCCTCGATGCATTCGTAGCCGCGATCGATGTGGTAGATACGATCGACCAGGGTCTCGCCCTTGGCCATCATCGCCGCGATCACCAGTGAGGCCGAAGCGCGCAGATCGGTGGCCATCACCGGTGCACCGGACAGATGCTCGACGCCTTCGATGACGGCAGTGTTGCCTTCCAGGGCGATGTTGGCGCCCATGCGGTTCAACTCCTGCACGTGCATGAAACGATTCTCGAAGATCGTCTCGACCACTCGCGAGGAGCCCTCGGCCACCGCATTCATGGCCACGAACTGGGCCTGCATGTCGGTGGGAAAGGCCGGATAGGGAGCGGTCCTGATATTGACCGCCTTGGGCCTGCGCCCTTCCATGTCCAGCTCGATCCAGTCCTCACCGGTGGTAATCCTGGCCCCCGCCTCCTCGAGCTTGGCCAGCACCGCCTCGAGAATGTCGGCACGGGTACGACGCACCCGAACGCGGCCACGGCTGAGCGCCGCTGCGACCAGGAAGGTGCCGGTCTCGATACGGTCCGGCATGACGTCGTGGCGAGCCCCGTGGAGCCGCTCCACCCCTTCGATGGTGATGGTGTCAGTACCGTGACCACGGATATCGGCACCCATCTTGATCAGGCACTCGGCCAGATCCACGATTTCGGGTTCCTTGGCGGCGTTCTCGAGCACCGTGGTGCCGTCGGCCAGGGTCGCGGCCATCAGCAGGTTCTCGGTACCGGTCACGGTCACGGTATCGAAGAAGATGGTGGCACCCTTGAGGCGGCCCGGCGTGGTAGCACGGATGTAGCCACCCTCGACCCGGATATCGGCACCCATGGCCTCGAGGCCACGAATATGCAGGTCCACCGGACGCGAGCCGATGGCGCACCCGCCCGGCAGCGATACGTCGGCCTTGCCGAAGTGGGCGAGCAGCGGTCCCAGCACCAGGATCGAGGCGCGCATCTTCTTGACCAGCTCATAGGGCGCGTGGCAATCGCTGACCTGGGCTCCGTTGAGCTGAATGCACATCTTTTCGCCCATCACCGCCTGCACGCCCATGTGGCCGAGCAGTTCCAGGGTGGTGGTGATGTCCTGCAGGTGGGGAAGATTGCCGATGGTGACCGGCTCTTCGGACAGCAGGGTGGCGCACAGGATGGGCAGCGCTGCATTCTTGGCGCCACTGGCCCAGACGTCGCCCTCGGCGGGTCCGTTGCCGGTAATGATCAATTTGTCCATGAAGGCGGTACCATCAGGCTCCGGTGTTTTCGGCGGCAGCCTGCCACTGTGCGGGGGTATAGGTCTTGATGCTGACCGCATGAAGGGCGCCGGAGGCGATTTCCTCGGACAGCGCACCATAGATGACCTGCTGACGCTTGACCGGTGACAGCTCGGCGAAGCGTTCGCCCACCGCAATCACCTGAAAGTTGCAGCCTTCACCCTGGATATGAAATTCACAGCCGTCGACACGGCTCTCGAGCAGCGCTTTGACGTCGCTGGGTTGCATGCACCTGCTCCTTGACCAGACCAATGACGGGGACGCCCACAGCCTCGCCGTGACGTCCCGAAAAAACTCAAAGGGCATATGGTAAAGAAAAGCGGCGCGCTTGGCGATGACGCAGCGAGGTTTCCACCTATACATCCGTCACAAAAAAGACACCCCCGGCCACCTTGCGGTGGTCGGGGGTGCCGGAAGGGCTAGCGGCGAGGGCGAGCAGCCCGGATCAAGGCGCTGGATTCAGACGTCGAACCAGGCGCATCACGGACACCAGCAGCCAGACAACCGCCGCTAGGCGGTAACGGTGCTGGAAGGCAACAGATCATCCAGACCGGCAAGCTCGGTCAACTGCCTGAGCTGCGCCGACAGCTTGATGCTGTTGAGCGACAGCCCGATCCGGCGAATGGTACGCGCCCACTCGAGCATCATGGTCAGCGCCGCGCTGGAGACGTGCTCCACCTCGCTCAGGTCGAGGCACACCGAGGTGCCCGATGCCCGACTCTGGAGCCACTCACGACCTGCCTCGGCCATGTCCGCGGCCCCGTCGAAGTCGACCTTGCCACACACCCGGAGTGTACTTCCGTCCTCGAGCAGGCGGGCCGACGCCACTTCCATCAACACGCTCACGCACCGCGCTCCAGTTCGTCGACGCCGACATCCGGCGACCAGTTGTTGATCACGGCGTCGTAGTCACGGTTGTGGTCACGCATGGCCTGATCGAACTGGTTGCGGAAGGTCAGACCGAGATTGATGCCGTTGACGATGACATTGACCACCCGCCACTGGCCGTTGGACTTGCGCAGGGTGTAGTTGACCGGGTAGATGGTGCCATCGGTAGCCACCACTTCCATCTCGACGCTGTCCTGATCGTCATAGCGTGAGGCGGACTGGTTATCGAGCACGCGAACTTCCTTGTACTCGAAGGTCACCAGGCCCTTGGCATAGGTGTCGAGCAGGGTCTGCTTGAACACCTCGACGAAGCGCGAACGCTGCTCCGGCGTGGCATTGTTGAAGTAGCGGCCCATCACACTGGCGCCGATGTAGCGAAAGTCGGCGACGCCACGCAGACTCTCGTCGACCATCTGCTTGAGCTCGTCGGGACGGTCCATGAAGTAGGCCTCTCGGCCGCCGATCATCCCCATCAGATCATTGACGCTGTCGCGAATCAGCTGTTCGGGGGATTGCTGGGCCATGGCCGGCAGACTGGCCAGCACCATCATCAGCGCCATCAACCAGCGGCGCAGGTGAACCATTGCGGGCAAAGAACGGGTCATGGGTTGCCTCCTTGTATCTCCGGAAACTGCCGGATCAGTCTTTCGTCAGATTGGACACGAACTGCTGGATCAGTTCCTCGAGCACCAGCGCGGACTGGGTATCACGAATCGCCTCACCCTCGGCGATCATCTCCGGTGATCCCCCGACCGACAGCCCGATGTACTGCTCACCAAGCAGGCCCGAGGTAAGGATCGCCGCGGTGCTGTCATCCGGCAGCTTGCCGGCCAGGGAGCTGTCCAGCGACATCACCACCACGGCATCGTAGAACTCGGTATCCAGCTCGATGCTCTCTACCCGTCCCACGGTCACCCCGGCCATCGTCACTCGTGCCCGCGGCTTGAGCCCACCGATATTCGCGAAGTTGGCCCGGAGCTCGTAGGTGTCGTCGGCACGTTGCAGGTCCAGGCCGCTGACCTTGAGCCCCAGGAATACCAGCCCCAGGATACCGGCCAGCATGAACAGGCCCACACCAAACTCCATCGTCTTGCTGCGCTTCATGGACAGTCTCCGCAGAATCAGGAAAGCCCGCCGAACATCACGGCGGTAAGAACGAAATCCAAGCCCAGCACGGCCAGGGAGGAATACACCACGGTACGGGTGGTGGCCCGCGAAATACCTTCCGAGGTCGGCACCAGATCATACCCCTGGAACACGGCAATCCAGGTGACCACTATGGCGAACACGATGCTCTTGACCACGCCGTTGCCGATATCAGTAAAGAAGCCGACGCTGGCCTGCATGTTGCCCCAGTACGAGCCTTCGAACACCCCGAGCCACTCGACCCCGACCAGGTAGCCGCCGTACACGCCGACCACGCTGAAGCCGATGGTCAGCAGCGGCAGCGAGACGAACCCCGCCCACAGGCGTGGCGCCACGATACGACGCAGCGGATCGACGCCGATCATCTCCATGCTGGTCAGCTGCTCGGTGGCCTTCATCAGGCCAATCTCGGCGGTCAATGCCGAGCCCGCGCGCCCGGCGAACAACAGCGCCGCCACCACCGGCGCCAGTTCACGCAACAGGGCCAACGACACCATCTGGCCGAGCGCGTCCTCGGCACCGAACCCGACCAGGATGGTGTAACCCTGAAGCGCCAGCACCATGCCGATGAACAGCCCCGACACCAGCACGATGGCCAACGACAGCACACCGACCGCATAGACCTGGGCCACCCACAGGCTGAACCCTTCTGCCGAGGGGCGCCCCAGCATGGACTGGCCGAGAAAGATGCTGGCCCGGCCGACGGCCTCCAGCAGGTCGCAGCCGCGCCGTCCCATATGGGTGATTCGTTCGATCATGGACGGCTCCCCTGGCCCAGAATGTCATCGTGAAAATCGTTGGCCGGGTAGTGAAACGGCACAGGGCCATCCGGCTCACCATGCACGAACTGACTGACTCGGGCGTCCTGTTCCACGTCCAGCGACGCCGGCGTGCCGTGGGCCATGACCCGCCCGTCGGCGACCACGTAGACGTAGTCGGCGATGGACAGGGTCTCCTTGATATCGTGGGAGACCACCACCGCCGTCAAGCCCAGCGCCTGATTCAGCCGTCGAATCAACTGGACCAGCACACCCATGGAGATCGGATCCTGGCCGACGAAGGGCTCATCGTAGAGAATCAATTCAGGATCCAGCGCCACCGCCCGCGCCAGCGCCACACGCCGTGTCATGCCGCCGGACAGCTCTGCTGGCATCAAGTCTCTGGCCCCACGCAGCCCCACCGCCTCGAGCTTCATCAGCACCACGTCACGCACCATGCTTTCCGGCAGATCGGTGTGCACCCGCAGCGGAAAGGCCACGTTCTCGTAGACACTGAGATCGGAAAACAGCGCGCCACTCTGGAACAGCATGCCCATACGCCGACGCATCTGGAACAGATCCTTGCGCGACAGGCGATGGACGTCCTGACCATCGATCAGGACGCGTCCGCCACTGGGGTTGAGCTGCCCCCCGATCAGTTTCAGCAGGGTAGTCTTCCCGGTGCCACTTGGCCCCATGATGGCCGTGATCTTGCCGCGGGGTATGGAGAGATCCACGCCGCGAAAGATATCCCTGTCGCCGCGCGTGAAATGCAGATTCTCCACCTCCACCAAGGAGGAAGCCGTCATCGCAGTCCCTATAGAGTCAGTATCACCGTGAACCGGCGGTTCAGACCGGACGCCCGCCCCGAATCCTCGGATTCGACGCCTGGCCAGACCTGAGCCCGAACCTTGAGAATAGAGCGCCTTGAGCCGCGCTCGGTTTTCGAACATCGTATCTTAACTCAAATGCAGCATGCCAGTGCCCCGGTTGCGCGCTTGCGCGCAGGTTTATCTAAGGGTTCAATGGGCGCCCTTTCTGCAACCAAGTCGTTCTCCATGCTGTTACCGTCTGTCGTCGTCGCCCTGGGCCTGGTGGGCCTGCTCTGGAGCGCGGATCGCTTTGTCGGCGCCGCCGCCGCCACCGCCTACCGCGCCGGCATGAGCATCATGCTGGTCGGCATGACCATCGTCTCCATCGGCACCTCTGCCCCGGAAATCGTGGTCTCGGTGATGGCCTCGCTGGATGGCGCCCCCGACCTGGCCACCGGCAATGCGCTGGGCTCCAATATCGCCAACATCGCGCTGGTACTGGGCGTGACTGCACTGGTGGTGCCGATCCCGGTGCGCTTCACCATCGTGCGCCGCGAGCTGCCACTGCTGTTGGGCGCCACCGGCCTCGCCGGCTACGCCCTGGCCGATGGCAGCCTCGATCGCCTCGACGCGGCCCTGCTGATCGCGCTGCTGGTATTCAGTCTGTGGTGGCTGTTTCGCGCCGACGAGGCCGAACAGGAGATGGCCGACGACATTCCCGGCATGGCACTGGGCAAGGCCATCGGCTGGCTGGTGCTGACCCTGGCGGTGATGATCGCCAGCTCCCGCGCCCTGGTCTGGGGCGCCACTGAGCTGGCACGCACCTTTGGCGTAAGCGAGCTGGTGATCGGTCTGACCGTCGTCGCCATCGGCACCAGCCTGCCGGAACTCGCCGCCTGCGTGGCCAGCGCGCTGAAGCGCCACCACGATCTGGCCATCGGCAACGTCATCGGCTCCAACCTGTTCAATATGCTGGCGGTACTGCCGGTACCGGCGCTGCTGGCGCCGGGAGCCACCGATCCCGCAGCCGCCGGCCGCGACTTTCCGGTAATGCTTGGCCTGACGCTGCTGCTGGCGGCGCTGCTGCTGTGGCAACGCCGAGGGCGCCTGGGGCGCTGGATCGGCGCGCTGCTGGCCTGCACCTATGCGCTTTATCTGACCTGGCTCGGCCTTTCGGTCGCGGCAGGCCCCTTGTGACAACGGCAGTAAACGGCAACAATCATGGCCATGAGCAAACACCCCTCCTCGGCGCAGACGCCGACCCTGAGCGTCCGCGATATCGCACGACGCACCCTGGAGCTGGAACGTGACGCCATCGACGCCCTGATCGGGCGTCTCGACGGCGACTTCGACCGTGCCTGCCAACTGCTGCTGGCCTGCCGCGGCCGGGTGGTCGTCACCGGCATGGGCAAGTCGGGACATGTCGGCGGCAAGATCGCCGCCACCCTGGCCAGCACCGGCACGCCGGCCTTCTTTGTCCATCCCGGCGAAGCCAGTCATGGTGACCTGGGCATGATCACGCCCGGCGACGTCGTCCTGGCACTGTCCAACTCCGGCGAAACCGCCGAGGTCACTGCCCTGCTGCCGCTGCTCAAGCGCATGGGCATTCCACTGATCAGCATGACCGGCCGAGCACAGTCGACCCTGGCCCGCCACGCCGAAGCCCATCTATACGCAGGGGTCGAGCGCGAGGCCTGCCCACTGGACCTGGCCCCGACCTCTTCGACCACCGCAGCGCTGGCGCTGGGCGACGCCCTGGCGGTAGCGCTGCTCGAGACCCGCGGCTTCACCGCCGAGGATTTCGCCCTGTCCCACCCGGGCGGCAGCCTGGGCAAGCGACTGCTGTTGACCGTGGCCGACCTGATGCATACCGGCGACCGGTTGCCCTCGGTACCGTCGGGCTCGCCGCTGCGCGATGCCCTGCTCGAGATCACCCGTCAGGGACTCGGCTTTACCTGCGTGGTGTCCCCCGACGGCACCCTGGCCGGGGTCTATACCGACGGCGACCTGCGCCGTACCCTGGATCGCCATCAGGACTTCAGCTCGCTTACCGTGGATGACGTGATGACCACCCCCGGGCGACGCATCGGCCCCGCCACCCTGGCGGCGGAAGCGGTCAAGCTGATGGAGGAAGGCCGGATCACCGCCCTGGCGGTGGTCGATGACGAGCAGCGCCCAGTCGGTGCACTGCATATGCACGACCTGCTGGCCGCCGGTGTCATCTGAGCCTCATTTATCCCTTTACAAGGAACGCCGTCATGTCTCACGAGCTTCTCGCCTCCCTCGCGCCGGAACTGGTGGAGCGCCTGCGCCACATCAAGCTGCTGGCGCTGGACGTGGACGGCGTACTGACCGATGGTCGACTGTACTTCCACGCCGACGGCTCCGAGTTGAAGGCGTTCAACACCCTGGATGGCCACGGCCTCAAGCTGGCCAAGCGCGCCGGCATCCAGGTGGCCCTGATCACCGGGCGCAGCTCCCCCATGGTCACCCAGAGAGCCAGAGCACTCGGCATCGAGCACGTACAGCAAGGGGTCGAGCGCAAGCTGCCCGCCCTTGAATCGCTGTGCGATTCGCTGGGCCTGACCCTCGACCAGGTCGCCTACTGCGGCGATGACCTGCCGGATCTGCCCTGCATCCATCGCAGTGCGGTCGGCATCACCGTGCCAGGCGCCCCCTGCTACCTTCGTCAGCACGCCGACTGGGTCACCCAGGTTGCCGGCGGACATGGCGCGGTGCGCGAGATCACCGACACCCTGCTGATGGCCCAGGGCCGCCTCGACGATATCATCGACAGCTACCTGAGCAACGGACCGCTGACATGAAACTGAGCGCACTGCGTCCGGGCTTTCGCTTCTGGCTGGTTATCCTGCTGCTGGTACTCGGTGGCGGCCTGACGTTGCTCGACCCCCGCGAGAGCAACGTCCCCGACCTGGTACCCAATGACAAGGCCGGCGAGCCCGACTACTACCTGGTGGATGCCCGCCTGACCCGCTTCGATGCCCAGGGCACCCCCCATCAGCGCATCGATACGCCACGCCTTGTGCACACACCGCTCGACGACGTCACCCGGGTGGACCAGCCGGACCTTGCGCTGATCGACGACAGCGGCCGAGAGTGGATCGCCGACGCCGACAACGGTGAACTGGGTCCGGACGGCAACCCCCTGACCCTGTCGGGCGACGCCCATCTCGAGGCCCCCGCGGAGCGTTGGCAGCTTGATACAGAGGTATTGGTCTACGACAGCGACAGTGGCCATGTCTGGAGCGAAACGCCAGCCGTCCTACGCCAACCCCCTCAACAGATGCAAGGGGAGCGCTTCGACGCCTGGATCCATGACAATACCGCTCGCCTGACCGACAATGTCACCGGTCATCATCCGCCAGAGCCTCAATAAGGAGCCCCTTCCATGATGCGTCCATGTCCCGCCCTCCTGCTTGCCCTGGCCCTTGGCCTGGCCGCCGGCGCCACCGGCAGCAGTGTCCTGGCGCTGGAAAGTGATCGCAGCGCACCGATTCAGGTGGAGGCCGACCAGCTGGATCTCGATGATCGCGCCGGTACCGCGGTCTATACCGGCGACGTGCGCATTGTGCAAGGCAGCATGATCCTCACCGGCGAACGCGTCGAGATCCAGCGCAACGACCAGGGACAACTGTCACTGGCGACCGCGACCGGCTCACGTGCCTACCTCGAGCAGAAGCCATCCCCGGAAGAACCGGTGGTCAAGGGCTGGGGCCGCAAGGTGATCTACCACGTGGCCGAACGCCGCATGGAGCTGATCGACCAGGCTGAGCTGCACAAGGCCAATGACACCTTCGACGGTGCCTATCTGGAGTACTTCCTCGATCGCCGCGTGGTCCAGGCCCGCTCCAGCGCCCAGGGCGTCCAGGGCGAGCAGCGCATTCGCATGACCCTCGAGCCGGAAAGCCAAGGAAACTGATGAAGACTCTCCACGCTCGCCATCTGGCCAAGAGCTACAAGAAGCGTCGCGTCGTCCAGGACATCAGCCTGTCGATCGAGCAGGGCAGCATCGTCGGTCTGCTGGGCCCCAACGGGGCCGGCAAGACCACCTCCTTCTACATGATCGTCGGCCTGGTCAGAGCCGACGCCGGCAGCATCAGCATCGATGATCGGGACCTGAGCCGCGCGGCCATGCACCAGCGCGCGCTGGCCGGTATCGGCTACCTGCCTCAGGAGGCTTCGATCTTTCGCAAGCTGTCGGTGGCCGACAACATCATGGCGATCCTCGAGACCCGCAAGGACCTCGACCGCGAGGGCCGAGAAGCACGTCTCGAGCAACTCCTCGAGGATTTCCACGTCAGCCATATTCGCGACAACGCCGGCATGAGCCTGTCCGGCGGGGAGCGGCGCCGGGTCGAGATCGCTCGCGCCCTGGCCACCGAGCCGGCCTTTATCCTCCTCGATGAACCCTTCGCCGGGGTCGACCCGATCTCGGTGGGCGAGATCAAGTCCATCATTCGTCAACTCAAGGCCCGCGATATCGGCGTCCTGATCACCGATCACAACGTGCGCGAGACCCTCGATATCTGCGATCGTGCCTACATCGTCGGCGACGGCCAGATCATCGCCGAGGGCAGCGCCGAGTCCATCCTCGCCAACCAGCGCGTCAAGGAGGTCTACCTGGGCGAGAACTTCCGCCTCTAGGCCGCAGGGCCGCCCGACAGCCGCAGTCGCATCAAGCGGCCGCAACACTTGCCAGCATCAGCATCCAACCGCCGGCCCCGAAAGGGTCGGCCTCACCTTGCACACAGGGGCCCCCCCTCGAAAGAACCACCTCCCCCCCTACCAAGTTGTTCCACATCGACCTTTTCACTCCCTCCCACAGGTCAAAAAACACCAACTTGGCAAGATGCTTGCATGTCTGATGACTCGTCGTTAGGGTAAAGCCTTTCGACAACACTGGTGGATCCCGACCCATGGCCCTCAAGGCGTCACTGCAGCTGCGCATCGGTACCCAGCTGACCATGACCCCGCAACTGCAACAGGCGATCGGCCTGCTGCAGCTTTCGACCCTGGACCTGCGCCAGGAGGTCCAGCAGGCGCTGGAGGCCAACCCCATGCTCGAACTCGAGGACGAGTTCGGCGAACAGCAGACCAGGGAAGCCGTGGAAGATGACTGGGCGGATCAGATTCCCTCGGAACTCAGTGTGGACAGCGACTGGTCCGACACCTACCAGGACCTGGGCACCACCCCCGCCGGCAGTGGCGAGGCGCCGGATTTCGAGCGCCAGGCAAGCTCCCAGTCACTGCACAGCCACCTGAGCTGGCAACTGGCGATGCTCGACGTCAGCGACCAGGAACGCCTGATCGCCGAGAGCCTGCTCGACGCGGTCAACGCCGACGGCTATCTCGAGCAGACACTGGATGACATCGCCCAGGGGCTCGAGCAAGACGGTCGTCGCCCCCCTCCCCTCGCCGAGGTGGAGGCGGTGCTGGTTCGGCTGCAACAGTTCGAACCGACCGGAGTGTTCGCCCGCGACCTGCGCGAATGTCTGATGCTGCAACTGGATAGCCTGCCTCGCGATACCGTCCTGCTGCCCCAGGCCGGACGACTGGTAAGACAGTTTCTCGAGGCGCTTGCCAGCGGCGACCGACGTCTGCTGAAGCGCCGACTAGGACTCGATGACGACCAACTCGACAGCGTCATCGAGCTGATCCGAAGCCTCGACCCACGTCCCGGCAGCCAATTCGGTGACAGCGATAACGACTACGTCATTCCCGACCTGGTGGTACGCCACACCGAAGAGGGCTGGCGCGTTGAACTCAATCCGGATGCAATGCCCCGACTGCGCATCCAGCCCGACTACGCTGCGCTGATTCGGCGCGCGGACAAGAGCCAGGACAACCAGTTCCTCAAGGACCACCTGCAGGAGGCGCGCTGGCTGATCAAGAGTCTGTCCAGCCGCAACGACACCTTGCTGAAGGTCGGCCGGGAAATCATGGTGCGTCAGATCGACTTCCTCGAGCAGGGAGAAGCGGCCATGAAACCGTTGGTGCTGGCCGATATCGCAGACAAGGTGGAGATGCACGAGTCCACCATCTCCCGCGTGACCACCCAGAAGTTCGTGCACACGCCTCGCGGCGTGTTCGAGTTGAAGTATTTTTTCTCGAGCCAGGTCGGCCAGGATGGCGACGCCCATTCCAGTACCGCCATCCGCGCCATGATCAAATCGTTGATTCAAAAGGAACCTGCCCGCAAACCTCTGTCGGACAGCAAACTGGTGGAATTGCTGGCGGAAGACGGCGTCAATGTCGCCAGACGCACCGTGGCAAAGTACCGGGAAGCCATGAATATTCCGTCTTCCAGCGAGCGCAAGCGCCTGCGCTGAGGCCTTGCGCTGCGGCGTCGCTAGCCTAGTTATCGGGAAAGCGCAAGCACTTGAAATTTCGCATGACATCTGCGTCTTTCTGCGTAGCGTCGAGGGGGTTTGCAGGATCGGAAAAAGGGTTACAATCAAGCCACCACCCGAAAGAGCAAGGAGCCTGTCATGCAAGTCAACATCACCGGCCACCACGTCGAATTGACCGATCCCCTGCGTGACTACGTACAAGAGAAGCTCACCCGTGTGGAGCGCCACTACGACAACATCACCAACGTCCAGGTGACCCTCTCGGTGGAAAAGGAACGCCAGCTGGCCGCCTGCACTCTTCACGCCGCCGGTGCCGACCTGCATGCCGAAGCGCAGGACGGCGACATGTATGCTGCTATCGACGCCCTTGCCGACAAGCTGGACCGCCAGCTGGTCAAGCACAAGGAAAAATCCCAAGCCCGCGCCCAAGGCGCCGGAATTCGCTGACTCTCATGACATTGGAAGCCATTCTCCCTCCCGAGCGCACATTGTTCGATGTCCCGGGAGGCAGCAAGAAGAGGGTGCTGGAGTTTTTCAGCACCTTCATTGCGCAGAACACCCCGAGCCTGGACAGCCAGGAGGTCTTCAGTCGGCTGATCGGACGTGAGCGCCTGGGCAGTACCGGCATCGGCAATGGCGTCGCCATTCCGCATGCCCGCAACCCCCACTGCAAGGCGCCCATCTCCGGCTTCCTCAAACTCGCGGAACCTGTCGACTTCGATGCCATCGATGGTGAGCCCGTCGATCTGGTGTTCGTGCTGCTGGTACCGGAAGAGGCCGACGACGCCCATCTCGCCCTGCTCGGCCAGGTCGCCGGCGTCATGAACGACGCCGACACACGTCACCGTCTGCGCCACGCCAGCTCCCAGCGCGAGCTTCACGAGCGCCTGCAGGAAGCCATCCGCCAACAGGCGCCGGGGGACGACACTCCCTCCTGATCGCGGCCTTGCCTAGGCCATCAGCAATGGACGCCTGCCCAAGGAGACAGGACATGCAGCTCGTGATCATCAGTGGTCGCTCCGGCTCGGGAAAGTCCGTGGCCCTTCAGGCCCTGGAGGACCTGGGGTTCTACGCCATCGACAACCTTCCCGCGACCTTGCTGGGCGCCCTGGTGGACGAGCTGGAAAACGGTCATTCCCGCCGTATCGCCGTCAGCGTCGACGCCCGCAACCTGCCTGAGGCGCTGGAACGCTTCCCCGCCCAGCTGGCGTCCCTCAAGCAGAGTCCGATCGACTGCCAGGTGGTCTACCTGACCAGTGATGCGCGAATTCTGCTCGAGCGCTATTCCCACACGCGGCGCCGTCACCCCCTGACCCGTGATAGCGACATGACCCTGGCGGAAGCCATCGAGTCCGAGCAGAAGGCCCTTTCGGGTATTCGAGACCTGGCCGATCTGGTCATCGACAGCTCTCGCCTGTCGGTGCACGAACTGCGTTCGCGCATCGCCGAACAGGTCGCCGACCACCGCAGCGGCCAGTTGAGCCTGACCGTGGAGTCCTTCGGCTTCAAGCGTGGCGTGCCGCCGGATGCAGACATCGTGTTCGATGCCCGCTGTCTGCCCAACCCCTACTGGGAACCATCGCTGCGTGATGCCAATGGCTGCGATCCCAGCGTCATCGACTTCCTCGAACGCTATCAGGACGTCGCCGACATGAAGCGCGACATCCTCGGCTGGGTGCGCACCTGGCTACCGCGCTATCAGCAAAGCCAGCGCAGCTACCTCACCGTGGCGGTGGGCTGCACCGGAGGACAGCATCGTTCGGTCTACCTGGCCGAGGGAATCGCCTCGGCCCTGGCCGACCAGCATCCCCGCGTCCGTCTACGCCACCGCGAACTCGGCCAGCAACGCCGACTGGACAGCGGAGGACTCTAGGCGTGGCCCGACGCACCCTGACCCTGACCAATCGTCGCGGCCTGCATGCACGCGCCGCGACTCGCCTGGTTACCTGCTGCCAACCCTTTGACGCCACCGTCACCGTCCACCATGGCAGCCGCTCGGGTGACGCCGCCAACATCATGTCGCTGCTGATGCTGGCCGCCCCCTGCGGAACGGAACTGACCCTGGAGGCCGAAGGCAAGGACGCGGACGCGGTGCTGGACGCTCTGGAGGCACTGTTCGACGCACGCTTCGACGAAGACGCCTGACGTCTTCCCTCTCCTTGTTTTGACCGCCACCCCCTGCCTGCCAAGGACGCCATGCAACTGATCCAGACCGGCAAGTACACCGAGGTCCACTACGATCCGGACCAGGACGCCTTCATCAAGACCTTCACGCCCAAGACCAGCGATCGCTGGCGCTACCGCCTGGGCATCCGGCGCTACCCCGGCCACAATTTTCGCTATGTCGCCGGCCGACTGGAGCGACTGGGTATCGCCACACCGAAAATCCTGTCGGCAGAGCGCTATCGCCTGGTCACCGCCAACGTGCACGGCATCGCGCTTAAAAAGCTGGTCCTCGACTCTCCGGAACTGCAGAACCGCTACCTGGACATTCTCGAAGCCTTGTACCGTGACCGTATCCACTGTCGTGGCCTGCACACCGAGAACTTCCTGGTCGTCGACGGAGAGGTGATCGCCATCGATCTGGATGCCTACAAGGCGCCGCGGGTCTTCACCTATCCGCGCCGAGAGTTCATCGACTGCCTGAGTCGCTCGCTGAAAAACGACGAGGCGTTCCTGTTCGAGCGCTTTCTCGAACGTGTCGACGCCCAGCATCCCTGAGCCCGGCATCCCTAAGCCCAGCAACCCTGAGAAAGCACCGCTCCTCCTTGCGCCCTCGCCTGCCCCGCTCTACCCCGATTTTCCGGGTACGAGCGCTGGTGTTGGCGACGGCAGCAGCAGCGGTGGTAAACTTTTAACTCGTCACTCAGTTTACCACCAAGCGTCCTTCAGGAGCCGACATGACCTCTCCGGTGTGGCATCCCTACGCCCATCTCAAGACCCAGGCCCCTGCCCCCCGGGTAGTCGGCGGCCAGGGCACCCGCTTTACCCTGGACAGCGGCGAATCATTGCTCGACGCGACCTGCTCCTGGTGGTGCATGATCCACGGCTACGGACATCCACGGCTGGTCAAGGCGATTCAGGAGCAGGCTACCACGCTGTGTCATGTGATGCTTGGAGGACTAACCCACGATCCCGCCGACCAGCTCGCCCGGGAACTGGTTCGCATCACGCCAGAGGGCCTCAACCACGTGTTCTTCTCCGACAGCGGCTCGGTGGGCATGGAGGTGGCGATGAAGATGGCGGTGCAGTACCACCATCTGCGCGGCCGCCCCAACAAGCACCGCATGCTGTCGCTGATGAAGGCCTACCACGGTGATACCGCCGGCTGCATGGCGGTGTGTGACCCCGAAGAGGGCATGCATTCGCTGTTTTCCGGCTTTCTTCCGAAGCACCATTTCGCCCCGGCGCCGACGGCACCCTATACGGCCACGCCAGAGCAGGTCGCCGCCGACCTCGACGCCTTGCGAGCGGTGCTGGAAGCCCACCACCACGAGATCGCCGCGCTGTTGATGGAGCCCCTGCTGCAGGCTGCCGGTGGCCTCAACATGACCTCTCCGGACTATCTGAAGGGTGCTCGCGCCTTGTGTGACGAGTTCGACGTGCTGTTGGTGTTCGACGAAGTGGCCACCGGCTTTGGCCGCACCGGGCGCATGTTCGCCGCCGACCATGCCGGTGTCAGTCCGGACATCATGGTGCTGTCCAAGGGGCTGACCGGCGGCTACCTTGGCCACGCGGCGACCCTGGCCAACGACCGTGTCCATGACACCTTTATCGGCGACAGCGAGCTTCACGCCTTTATGCACGGCCCGACCTTCATGGGCAATCCGCTGGCCTGTCGCGTGGCACTGGAAAGCCTCAGGGTCTTCGAG
This sequence comes from Halomonas sp. H10-59, assembly GCF_040070555.1. Classification (NCBI taxonomy): domain Bacteria; kingdom Pseudomonadati; phylum Pseudomonadota; class Gammaproteobacteria; order Oceanospirillales; family Halomonadaceae; genus Halomonas; species Halomonas sp. H10-59. The sequence goes on along the minus strand of NZ_CP098828.1, from coordinate 1,633,938 downwards.
GAGGACGACTATCTGGGCCGTATCGCTCGGCTCAACGCCATCCTTGTGCAGGAACTCGCCGGCGACAGTGACCTGCGCGCCCACCCTGCGGTGGCCGACATCCGTGTGCTCGGCGCCACCGGCGTGATCGAGGTGCACGACAGTAAAGCGCTGAAAGGCGCCGCCGCCATCGCCCGTGAACAGGGCGTGTGGCTGAGGTCCTTCGGCAGATGGCTTTACACCATGCCTGCCTATATCACCTCGGATGACGAGATGCGCCAGATCATCAAGGCCATGAAGGCTCCTTTCACAGCAAACGCATAACTTTCACAGCAAACGCATAATTAGTGGGCAGGGTCGGCGCTGACTAGCTCTCTACCAGCCCGCCGGCCTATATCACCTCGGATGAGGAAATTCACCAGATCATCAAGGCCATGAAGGCGCCTTTCACAGCAAACGCATAACTTTCACAGCAAACGCATAATTAGTGGGCAGGGTCGGCGCTGACTAGCTCTCTACCAGCCCGCCGGCCTATATCACCTCGGATGACGAAATGCGCCAGATCATCACCGCAATGAAAGCGCCGTTTCTTTCTGCATAGTCAGGGTCGGCGCTGGCTGGCTCTCTACCAGGCGCTACCACGTTCTACCAGCCCCAGAACAGCAGCCACCAGGCGCCGATCACCGGCGCCTGGGCGGCGAGCATGGGCAGCATGGCCAGAAGTCGACGCGGGCCACTGGCGTAGCGTCCGAGGATGCCCCATCCAAGCCCCGCGCTTGCCAGTACGCCAAGCCCCAGCAACAGCGCCCTGGCGTCATTGGCCCAGTGGATCAGCAGGCCATCGCCTCGCAGCAGGGTCAGGGTGGTCATCGACAGGCCCAGGAAGACGCCGACCGCGGCCAGGGGTATCAGGGCGTAGGACAGGTGCCACAGTCGCTGCCAGCGCCAGCGGCCAAGCAGACGGTTGGTCAGCGACAGCGACAGCGAGACAAGCCCCCCCAGCACCAGGGTCGTGGCACCGATATAGCCCAGCAGCAGGGCTCCATCGAGCAGGGTGAAGACGTCGTTGTGTTCGGGATAGTGGGTCAGCAGCCACCAGGGTGCGCTGGTTTCCAGCGGCCATCCCCAACCGTGCTGATAGAGCCAGACAGCCGCCTGCTGCTTGGCGGCCACGAACCAGGGGCTCGCCGACCAGTGGAATGCCCCCACCGCGATGCCCAGCAGGCCGAACACCACCAGCACGAACTCCCACAGGGTCGCGGGTCGCTGAGGCGGTGGCGACAACACCTCGATGCCGGGCGCCCTGAGCTCGAGATGGATAGCATCCTTGTAGCCTGAACAACGCGAGCACAGATGGCAGTCACTGGCGCTGTCCAGCTGCTTCAGCGGGATCAGCACCGGGCAGTCCGGAGCCCGACTTCTTGACACCTCACGCCGGCGCTGGCGCCGTCCGTGTTCGGTCCACACCTCGGGGTCGGCGCGGTAGTGCAACGGCGCCAGCTTGGCCAACAGCGCAAAGACGCCGCTGACCGGACACAGATGGCGACACCAGACGCGCTTGCCCTTGCCGTAGACCAGACCGATCACGGCCGCCGCCAGGGTCGAGCCCCCCAGCACCAGCAGCGCGGCCTTGGGATACTGGTAGACGCTGACCAGCTGCCCATAGATCGTGGTCATGGCGAAGCCCACGAACGGCCAGCCACCCCAACGCATCCAGCGCGGTATCGCCCGGCCCATGCCGACACGGCTGGCTGCTTCCGTGATGGCACCCTCCGGACACATCATCCCGCACCATAGCCGCCCCGCCACCACCATGCTGACCATGACAAAGGGCCACCAGATACCCCAGAACACGAACTCGGCGAACACCGTGAGGTGATCGAGGATGCGTGCCTCATGGTTCGGCAGGGGCAACAAGGGCGGCACCAGCAGCAGCACGGCGTAGAACGCCACCACGGCCCACTGCAGTGTCAGAATCCAGCGCCGATGATGCTTCAGCCAGGCTCCCAGACGTGCCCAGCGTCGGGTCTTGCGGGCGCCTGGATGCCGATTCTCAGCCACGGTTGGCCGAGTCTCCTTGCCAGGCCCGCAGCGACGATCGCTGGCTTCTGGCATCACTGCTGGCGTCACTGTTGCAGTCCCTGTTGCCGTCACCGCCGCCGCCTCGTTCACGACACCGCTCCCTCGACGACGTTGTGCGACGGGCGCTGCCCGCCCACCCACCAGTAGACGAGGCCCCAATAGCACAGGTAGCCGAGCACCAGCGTCGAGGAAGGCCAGGCACGGTAACCGGCGATACTGGCCAATAGTCCGCCGACTCCCTGGCCATCATCCAGCCAGGCACTGGTGTCCCACAGCGGATCGATCCCGACCGGCAACCAGCCCAGATTCATCAGCCGCTCGAGCGCCGCTACCCACAGGCCCGCCGCCACCAGCAGCAGCAGGATCTCGCTGGCCCGGAAGAACCCGCGCCAGGCCAGTCGTCGCGAGGACCACTGCAGCATCACGAAGCAGGCAGCCGCCGTGACAAAGCCGAGACCTGCGGCCAGGGCGAAGGAGGTCAGTTGTCCGCCTCGCCACTGGGCCAGCCCCAGACCGTACAGAAACACCAGGGTCTCGGCGCCTTCCCGAGCCACCGCCAGGGCCACCAGGGTAGCGATGCCCCACAGCCGTGAGCGCGACAGACACAGCATGGCGTCACACTCCATGGAGCTTTTGAAGGAGGCACCGCGACGGCGCATCCACGCCACCATCTGCACGATCAACGCGGCGGCTAGCGCCGACATGGCGGTCTGAAACAGGGTCTGGGCGTCACCGGTCAACCAGCGCCCTACTCCCATCAGCACAGCACCGAGCACCACCGCCAGGGCGATACCCGCCGCGACACCGCCCCACAGCCAATTCAAGGCATCACGACGCCCCTCTCGGGCGAGCCAGGCGTAGACGAGGCCGACCACCAGGATGGCCTCCAGGCTCTCGCGCAGGACCACGATAAAGGCCGCTTCGTTCATGGGTGTGCCTCCTCGGAGGCTTCCCGAGCGATGATCACGCCCTGGGCATCGGGCAGGTGAAACTCGTCGAAGTAGTCGTAACGCCCCGGCTTCAGCGGGTGGACCACGACGAAGGAGTGAACGCCGGGACCCATCACCTTTTCCTGGCGAAGCCGGCGACTCTCGAATTCCACCGGCGTACTTCCGGCATTATGCAGTTCGATCTTGAACCGCTGCCCGGCGACGACCTCGAGTTCGACGGGATCAAGCCTGCCGTCAACAAGGGTCAACCGGTAGGTAGGCAGCGCTCCGGCTTCTGCCTGACCAGAGGTGGCGCACAGTGTCATCAGCGACAGCGCGACCAACGGCGCCGTGATCAGCGCGCCCGAGAGACGGGAACGACGTAGCAGCAACATGACCGCCTCCTCTCAGTAGCCGCCCTTCTTGCCCACGCCGGCGTAGACAAAGTCGTACTCGACGTCGAAGGGCGCATACCAGGGTGCCACGCCGGTTTCCTTGTCGATGTGACGCATCAGGTGCGGCGCTTCGATGTGGAAGCTCAGGTGATAGCGCCCCATGCCCTCGAGCGCCACATTGACACCATAGTGGGTGCCGTCGCTGGCGATCATCGGCATCAGGCTACCTTCGATCACACTGTCGCTGCCTTCCTTCTGCAACCGATAGTCAATGTGCAGAAAAGGAATCCAGGCGCCAGGAGGAAAACCGTTGTCGTTGTCCTCGAGGGCGTGAATATCCGCCTCGAGATGAATATCGGCCTCGGCAGCGGCCAGCTCACCGGCAGGCTCCATGACCACCGGCTGCAGGTAGACCGCGGCGACTTCCATGCCGTTGACCAGTTCGGGCTCGCCGATCGGATACTCCAGCGCCGAGGCACTGCTGGAAAAGACACCAAGACAGAGGGTGGTGGCCAGGGCGGCCAGGGCGGAGCGGTCAAAGATCGGCGATGCAGACATGCGAGAACCTCGGGATAGAAAATGGCGAGAACCGTTCGCGCTTCAAGAATCATTTCCATGACGAAGTTCATGAAGCACCGCCCGGTGTCGCCACACTCTAGCCTGTGCCGGCAGGCACGCCTGTGACGTGCATCAAAGTCTCGAACCTCTGTTGCACTGGCCGCGCTTTTACGTGACGCTGCACCATCGGTACCAAAGGCCCCTGACGAGATAGCGAAAGCCCATGACCAGCCTCAGCAAGACCCGCACCAGCTTCTATCGACGCCTCTACCTGGCCCATCTGGTGGCCACCGGCATCGATAGCGTGCCGGCCATCACCGCCGCCACCGGCATGCCGAGACGTACCGCTCAGGACACCCTCGCCGCCCTCGAGGAACTGGACATCCGCTGCCGCTTCGAGCATCAGCCAGGCAAGCCTCATAATATCGGCCACTATCGCATCGAGGACTGGGGGCCGATCGATCCCGACTGGCTGTCGCTTCACGCCGAGCGCCTGGGGCAGTTGCTGGGCTACCCCTCCCTCGCCAACGCGCACCCTTGATCCCTTCACCGCGCAGGCAGCGAGCGCCCATGGGTGGAGATCACGACGGCTCAGTCAACGGGGCGTGCATGCCCGAAGCTCTCTCGAAGTGCATCACTGGCACGGAGCGTCGATACCTCCAGCCCCAGCCTCTCCACCCATTCAAGCGTCGTCTCGACCCAGCCGCCCCGTGAGACCATGAGCCGGTCACCACAGCGGCGGCAACTCTCCACCAGCAAGCGATGCTCTCCGCGCCGTTCATCCGTGAGCTCGAGCCAGTCCGCCCCTTGCGTCAACTGCAGCGCTGTCTCCGGCCACCAGGCCAGCCTCAGGCGAGGATCGACGGCCTCGGGTTCACCGGCGACCAGCAGCGCAATGGCGCCGCAGCCACACTCTGCCCTGGCGTAGAGATTGTTGCTCATGGTGTTCTCCCTGTTGATCCACGCCCTGTGATAGCCGACGCGAACGCCCCGGCTGGTGCCAAACGACGCCAGCCCCTATAGTCGAGCTTTCCTCGACACTGCATCGGATCATGGATTCACGACTCGAACAACGGGCCCTGTCGCTCTCGATCATCACCACCCTGGGCGTCGCCCTGCTCGGGGTCAGTTTCGGCCTGCTGGCCGGCTCCCAGTCGATCCTCTTCGATGGCGTCTTTTCCACCATTGACGCCGCCATGTCGGGGCTTGCGCTGGCGGTATCGCGGCTGGTCGTGCGCGAGGCGACCTCACGCTTCCAGCATGGCTTCTGGCACTTCGAGCCGATGGTGGCGGCGCTCAACGGTGGCATTCTGCTGCTCTTGTGCTTCTACGCCTTTCTCAACGCGCTGCGGGAATTGCTGGGCGGCGGCCACGCCCTCTCCTTCGGCGCGGCCACCCTCTACGCCGCCGTGGTGCTGGTGATCTGCAGCGCCATGGCGGTGTATCTGAAGAAGATCAATCGCAGGGCCAACTCCGAGTTTCTGCGAATCGATCAGAAGAACTGGCTGATGGCGGCGCTGATCACCGGCGCGCTGCTGGTGGCCTTCGTGATCGCCCTTATGCTGGAAGGTACCGCGCTCGACCACTGGACACCCTACGTCGATTCGGCGCTGCTGGTGGTGCTGACCCTGGTGTTCATGCCGGTGCCCATCAACATCATTCGGCGAGCCGCCAAGGACATCCTGCTGATGGCACCCAGCGCCATCGATCGTGAGGTACACGCGGCGATGAAGGAGATCATGCAAAGAGAGGGTCTCAGCCACTACTACAGTCATGTGGCCAAGAGTGGCCGGGGCCACTTTATCGAGATCCATATCGTGACCGCGCCGAACTTCGCTGCCGGGCGCGGCATGGTAGAGATGGACGAGATCCGCGAGGAGATATCCTCACGACTGAGCATTCCCCCCGAGCGCCGCTGGTTTACCGTCGCTTTTACCGCCGAGGAACGCTGGGCCTGAAGGCGAGGCCGTCAGCCCGGCGCGGGGTCACCGGCAAGACGCGAATAGACCACATGGGACAGCGCCCGTCCGCCGACCCATTCGCACTCGCGCAGCACGCCTTCCTGGCGAAAGCCGAGTCGCTCGGGGATAGCGCGACTACGGCTATTGCCTTCGGCACAACGAATCTCGAGTCGATGAAGCTCGAGTTCGTCGAAACCCCATTCCACCAGGGTTGCCACGGACTGCGACATCCGGCCCCCACCCTGGCGGTCGCTGCGCAGCCAATAGCCCAGCGACGCCCAGCGGTGACGTTCGACGATGCGGTTGAAGCCGACGACGCCGATCAGCTCGTCGTCCTCGAGCAAGGCAAAGTGTCGAGCGGTGCCCAGACGCCGCTCGGCCATGGCAGCGGTGACGAAGACCTCGCAATCTCCCTGCTCGCGGGTCGCATCGACCCACGGCAGCCAGGGCCTCAACGACTCCCGGCTGGCGTCGATGGCGTGCCACAGAGCGTCACAGTGTTCCTTGCCGATCGACGCAAGCCACAGCCGCTCGGACACCCTCAGCATGCTGCCGGTACCTCCTGCCTGCCAGGTCCGGACCCGCGCAACCTCCAACGCCGACACACCATCTGATGCTGAGTCAGAACGCCCGTCACTCGGCGGCCTCCCAGCGATCTCGCCCATTGCGCTTGGCCTGATACAGCGCCTGGTCGGCGCGATTCATGGTCTGCTCGTAGGTCTCGTCATGGCGGTGCTCCGCCGCGCCGATGCTGACGGTCAGCGTCAGGGAGTCGTCGCTCACCACCTGGGTGGTACGCAACTTGGCCTGGAGCCGCTCGAACAGGGGTTCAGCCGCCCACAGCGAAGCGCCGGGCAAGGCGATCAGAAACTCTTCCCCACCCCAGCGACCGACGATATCGCCACCGCGCAGGGTGTCGTCGAGGACCTTGGCCACTACCAGCAGCGCCTGATCGCCGACATCATGCCCATGCTCGTCGTTGAAGCGCTTGAAGTGGTCGATGTCCACCATCGCCAGGGTAAAAGGGCGTTGCTGTCGGCTGGAGGCGGCCATCAGTCGACGCAGCTCGGTGTGCAGGCCACGACGATTGGGGATCTTGGTCAATGGATCGAGCATGACCTCGCTTTCCAGCGTCTGCTTGCGCTCGAACAGCAGCTCCTGATAACCATCGGCGATGCGTGACAGCTTGTGCTGGCGACGCTGCTGTCGCTCCAGCCGGCGTTCGGCGGTGGACAGGTCGCTCTTGACGTTGCGCTGAAAGCCATCGGAAATGGCAGCCATGCGGTCCAGCCGCTCAAGCTGCTCGGTATGCCGCCGGTAGAGCGCTTCGAGCGGTGCCTTCAGTGGATTGTCCTGATGCTCGGACGAGGCCAGCAGTGCCTCGATGTCCCGCAGCAGCTGACGATCCCTTTCGGTCATGAACTGGTATCCTCGACGGGGGTGATCGCAAACGGAAAACTGCAGTCTTCCTTGAACTCCTCGGCCAGCTCGGCGATGCGTTCGTTTCTGACATCGTAGCGCCAATCCACGCTGCAGGCCTTGCCTTCCAGGTGGGCCTCCTCCATCAGGTCGAAGATGTCCATCATCGCCTTGACCGAGCTGGTGTTGAGGTAGACCAGTTCCAGGCACACTTCGAGGGGGCTCTCGCCGTCTCGCAGGTAGTGATCTACCCAGTTCAGCACGCCACTGTAGAGCTCGAAGGTGTTTTCGGGATAGGAATCGCCACGCATGGTCAGCGTTCCGGCGTCCCAGTCAGAACGAATGTCAGGGGTCGACTGGGTCCCGTCAATCGCAATGTCGTTGATCATTTTCTCGACTTTCCGTCAGATAGTGGCGGTGATGCAGAAAAAGCTCTGTTGATCGGAGAGCGGCGTCAGGTTCGACTGAAGCGGCTGGCAGGACTTTCGCGCCATGTCGATCAATCCCAGCCCTGCTCCCCGGGAGCCGTCTTCCCGCGGCTTTCTGAGTTGCTGCTTGTAGCATCGCTTGAGCTCGACCGCGTCCATCTCGCCGAGTTCCTCGACGGTCGCCATCAGACGCTGGCCATCGGCATGCTCGACCACGTTGCCCGCCGACACCAGATAGTGACCCTGCTCGCCCCGCGCCACCGCAACGGTGGCGGTGGCGCGCTGTTCGTCATAGCCCATGGCGGTGGCGTAATGGCTGATGTTCTGGGTCATTTCGATGTAGGTCGAGAACACGTCCATCGCCGCCGATGGTGCCGCAGATTCGCTGTTGAGGTAGTTGCGAATGGCCTTGCCGATCTCTTCGATCAGGCTATGGGAAATCGGGCCATTGAAGCTTAGCAGCACGCGCTGTTTCTCGAATTGGTCGCGCAGCGTCAAGAGGTCCATGGAATTTCCTCATCATGACCGTGGTGAATATTGGACGTCGCGGACGCGGTGCCATCCTGCTCGTCCTCGACCGCCGGCTGGAAGCACAGCAGGGTGATATCGTCACGCTGGTGCGCCTCACCCTGGAATCGCGCCAGCGCATCCAGGAAGGCCGCAACCTGTGCCCTGGGATCGAGCCCGGCGTGCTCCAGCAGCATGGCCTCGAAACGCCGCCTGCCAAAGCCAAACCCGTGCTCGCCGCCCGCCTGATCCAGGAAGCCGTCACTGCACAGCGTACAGGACCAGCCAGGCACCAGTGCCAACGTTTGATTGGTGAACTCCCCACGACGCTTGAACGCCAGGGCGCGTCGGCCACCGGCCAGTACCTCCAGGCGCTGGCCATCGGTGGCATAGAGATCCAGCTTGGCGCCGGAGAAGGTCAATTGCTGCTGGCCGGCGCCGACCCACACCAGCCCCGCATCCATGTGCGGCGTCACGCCGTGAGCCTCGCTGTCGGCCTCGAGCGTGCGGCGAATGCGCCGGTCCATCTCCTCGAGGATACCCGCCGGATTCTCGGGCCCCACCTGGTTGACCGAGTTGTCGAAGGCCGCACGGGCGAGCATGGTCATCAGGGCGCCGGGCACGCCGTGTCCCGCGCAGTCGATGACCCCCAGCAGATAGCCGCGGTCATGACCGAAGTCCCGAAACACGAAGATGTCGCCGCCGACCGTATCCTTGGGACTCCACAGCACGCCGTGCCTTAGCCCGGCGCAGCGTTGCATGTCGCGGCTGGGCAGGATCGCTTGCTGCAATACCCGAGCGCAGTCGAGGGAATCATCGATCTGACGCTTGGCCTCACTCATCTGCCGGTTGGCCAGGGTGAGATCCATGGTGCGCTGACGGATGCGTTCCTCGAGCTCCTCGGTATGGGCCTGAACCTGATCGGCCATGCGCTGGAAATCCCGTGACAGATCGCCGATCTCGTCACCGCGGTCACTGTCGAGCCTGGTGTCATAACGGCCCTGGGCCAGCGCCTGGGCGGATTGACTGAGGCGACGCATCGGGTTGACGATCAGCCGCCGCAGGGCGATCACCACCACCAGCAGCACCACCCCGAGACTGGCCACCAGGGCAAACATCAGCGGCCACAACCAACGCTTTTCCAGCAAGGTGGCGGCGTAGGGATCGACCGCCGACACCAGCCACCAGTCGAGCTCCGGCATGTAGCTGACCGCCACCACTCGCTCCTCACCGGACCACTCGAGGGTGCGGGTCTCTACCTCTCCGCCGCTCTCCCGGGCCGATGCCAGCATCTCGGCGAGGGCCTCGGGATCCCCGACCGCCGCATCGAGCACGCCGCCACCTTCATCGACCTGGCTCAAGTCGGTCGCCTGGAGCTCTCCGTCCTCTGCCATCGCCAGCACCCGACCCTCGCGGCCGAGCAGGAAGGAAGCCACGCCCAACGGTTGATCGTCGAAGCTGCTGGCCAGAAGGCGGTTGAAATTGAGGCCGCCACCGACCATGCCAAGGGGCCCGTTCTCGCCGTCGACGCGAACATTGATCCACACCCGGGTGATGTCCAGCGCCGGACTATAGGCGACCTGAACCCGGGTAGGCGCCCCACTGTCCATCATGCGGAAGTACCAGCTGTCTTCACTGTCACTGCGTGACAGCTGGTTGCGGGGGGCACGGCTCGGACTCATCTTGCCGTCGTTGAAGTAGAACTGGCGGCTGTCGTGATGCACCACAAAGTAGTCGTCACCGTCGAACTGCTGGCGAAATCCCTCGGACTCGGCGAAGAAACGGGCCTTGAGTTCCTCGTTGTCGATATCCGAGAGCCAGTCGCGGGTGACCTTCAGATCGCCGAAGCGCCTGGCCAGGGCCAGCTCGGTGGACAGCGGCGTCAGCATGCGCTGGGTATGCAGTTGGCTGTACTGCTCGGCGAAGCGTTGTCCGAAGTGGCGCTCGACGTCCTGAAGCGCGTGGCTGCCGATCCACAGCACCGGCACCAGTGCGACCAGAAAGGACAACAACGGGATAAGTAACGACTTGACCCCCAATCCCAGGTGGCGGCTCATGATGCCTCCTTGGCGAGAATCGACAGATGGAGAGAGTCTTGCATCACCTTCACTATAAGAATATGCGTATCGGCGCATCATGCCATGAAACCCGTATGGCGGCTAATGAAGTGTCTCAGTCTTCTGCTCCGACAGACGCATCCCCCGGGCTCGCTTCGCCTCGATAAAAAAAGGGCGGCGAGCCAGGCTCGCCGCCCATCAACGATCAGTCACCCGATCGAGAGAGCTCAGCAAAACATCGTGTCGACAGGCAGTCCCGTCTATACCTCGAAACCAAGGCCGAAACTTTCCGCGTCCATCGCCATCAGGCCCTCGGCCCCTGCCTGCATCTGGGCGGCGTGGGTACGGGTGCGCGGCAACAGCCGTTCGAAGTAGAAGCGCGCGGTGTGGATCTTGGCCTGGTAGAAGCTGGCGTCGCTGGGCGAGTCCGCCAGCGCTTCCCGGGCGCACTTGACCGACCGGGCGAACAGATAGGCCAGGGTCACGTAGCCCGAGTACATCAGGTAGTCCACCGAGGCTGCCCCCACCTCTTCACGATCGCTCATGGCCTTCATGCCGATGCCCATGGTCAGCTCGCCCCATTGACTGTTGAGCTTGGCCAGCGGGCCAACAAAGGGCGCCATGGCCTCGTCGTCGGCGTTGGCCTGACAGAACTTGTGGATCTCCTTTGTGAAGACCTTCAGGCTCTCGCCCTGGTTCATCAGCACCTTGCGTCCCAGCAGGTCCAGCGCCTGGATCCCTGTGGTGCCTTCGTACAGCCGTGTGATGCGTGCATCACGCACCATCTGCTCCATGCCCCATTCCTGGATAAAGCCGTGGCCGCCGAACACCTGTACCCCTTCGTTGGTGGCCTCGAAACCAAGCTCGGTCAGGAACGCCTTGACGACAGGGGTCAACAGGCCCAGCAGGGTCTCGGCCCGCTCGCGCTCCTCGCCGGCCGAACACTGCTCGACCACGTCCACCAACTGGGCGGTATACAGCACCAGCATCCGGCCGCCTTCGGCGATGGCCTTCTGGGTCAGCAGCATGCGCCGCACGTCCGGATGGACGATGATCGGGTCCGCGGCTTTTTCGGGTGCCTTGGGGCCCGACAGCGCGCGCATCTGCAGTCGATCCCGGGCGTAGGCCAGGGCGTTCTGGAAGCTCGCCTCGGCGAGCCCCAGGCCCTGGATACCGACCCCGATACGCGCGGCGTTCATCATGGTGAACATGCACGCCAGCCCCTTGTTCGGCGCACCGATCAGGTAGCCGGTGGCGCCGTCGAAGTTCATCACGCAGGTAGCGTTACCGTGGATGCCCATCTTGTGTTCGAGGGAGCCGCACACCACGCCGTTGCGCTCACCCGCTTCGCCCTGGCCATCAGGCAGAAATTTCGGCACCAGAAACAGCGAGATGCCCTTGGATCCCTCGGGTGCATCCGGCAGCTTGGCAAGCACCAGGTGGAGGATGTTGTCGGCCAGATCGTGCTCACCGGCAGAGATGAAGATCTTGGTCCCGCTGATACTGTAGCTGCCGTCATCCTGGGGCAGCGCGCGGGTCTTGATCAGCCCGAGGTCGGTACCGCAGTGGGGCTCCGTCAGGCACATGGTGCCGGTCCAGCTCCCCTCCACCAGCTTGGTCAGATAGACGCGCTGCTGCTCTTCGGTGCCGTGGTGACGCAGCGCGTCTGCCGCCCCGTGGGACAGCCCCGGATACATGCCCCAGGCCAGGTTCGAGCCACAGATCATCTCCGACAGCAGCATCGACAGTGACGGCGGCAGGCCCTGGCCGCCGTGCTCGGGCTCTGCGGCAAGGCTCGGCCAGCCACCCTCCACGTACTGTCGATAGGCCTCGCGAAAACCGCTCGGCGCCTTGACCTCGCCACCTTCGAGACGACAGCCCTCGCGATCACCGCTCTGGTTGAGGGGCAGCAGCACCTCGCGGGCGAAGCGCGCGCCCTCCTCGAGAATCGCCGCCACCACGTCGGGCGAGACATCATCCCCGGCAGGAAGACGAGCATAATGGCTCGGGTAGTCGAACAGTTCGTCCATCACGAAGCGCATGTCGCGCAGCGGGGCCTGATAGTCGGGCATGGGGCACTCCTGGATTCGGTGGCTGCGCCTGCGATGGACCTCGCCAGGACGCACTTTCAAACATGTGTTTGAAAGTAGCGACGACCGCCCTCTAAGTCAAGCGTTCGTTTCAGGGCAGGATTCACTGCATGCGAATACCGCCATCCAGGCGAATGACTTCGCCATTGAGCATGCTGTTGGTGATGATCTGCTCCGCCAGGCGGGCAAATTCATCGGGCTTGCCCAGCCGCTTGGGGAAAGGCACCGCCTGGGACAGCGCGGCGACGGCATCCTCGGGGATGTCCGCCATCATCGGCGTCTCGAACACGCCCGGCGCGATCGCCATCACCCGGATGCCGTGACGCGACAGTTCCCTGGCGGCCGGCAGGCTCATGCCTACCACCCCCGCCTTGGAAGCGCTGTAGGCGCACTGCCCCACCTGGCCATCGAAGGCGGCGACCGAGGCGGTATTGATGATGACCCCACGCTCACCGTCATCTCCCGGCGGGTTCTGGCTCATGGCCGCCGCCGCCAGGCGCATGACGTTGAAGGTCCCGACCAGGTTGATCTGCACGGTGCGTGCATAGGCGTCGAGGTCGGCCGGGTTGCCGTGGCGATCCACCAGCTTGGCCACACTGACCACACCGGCGCAGTGGATCACTCCGGCAAGGCCGTCACCGTGGGCCTGGGCCGCGTCGATCACCGCCTGGATGTCATCCGCCGAGGTGACATCGCCCTGCACCGCGATGGCAGCGTCGCCCAGGCGACTGGCCTGGTCCTGCACGCCCTCGCTCAAGTCGCACAGCACGACTCGACCACCGGCGGCCACCAGGCGTTCGGCACAGGCGGAGCCAAGGCCGGAGCCGGCACCGGTGATGACAAAGGTCGCGTTCTCGATACGCATGCGAATTCTCCTGATCAATCATGCAACAAGCCCCGAGCACTCGCTCGGGGCGTAAGGTAAAAACGTCTATCTGGATGCCTGGCCCGACACCATACCGACGGCTCGCTCAAGCCTTTTCGGCGGCATCGGCTCGCAGCTTGAAGCGCTGAATCTTGCCGCTCGGGGTCTTCGGCAACTCATCGACAAACTCGATCACCCGAGGGAAGGCGTGGGTCGACAGGCGCTCTCGCACCTGCTGACGAATTTCATCGGCCAGGGCATCGCTGGCCTCGAAGCCGTCACGCAGCACCACATAGGACTTGATGATCTCGCCGCGGATCTCGTCCGGCTGCCCCACAGCCGCGGATTCCGCCACCGCGGGGTGGGTCAGTACCGAGTTTTCGACGTCGGTGGGGCCGACCCGATAGCCGGCGGTGGTGATGATGTCGTCGTCGCGCCCGGCGAACTGGAAGCTGCCGTCCTCGTTGCGCACCACCACGTCTCCGGTGAGGTAGTAACCCTCGGCGAAGGGATGCTTCTCCTGCCAGGTATAGCCCGGGAAGAAGTGCGCCGGCGAGCGTTCGATATCCACCGCCAGCACGCCGGGCTCACCGGGGGGCAACTCCTGGTACTCGGCATCGAGGATCACCAGGCGGTAACCGGGCATGGGTACGCCCATGCCGCCGATGTGCTTCGGGTGCTCGAGCCGGTGGTGGTTGTTGCAGGTCATGCCGGTCTCGGTCTGGCCGTAGTGATCCATCACCGGACAGCCCAGCGCCGACTCCACCCAGCTCACCACTTCTGTATTGAGCGGCTCGCCCGCTGAACTCGCCGCGCGCAACGACAGCGTCTCATGGGCATTGTCGAACAGACCCGAGGCCTTCATCAGGCGGTAGGCGGTGGGCGCCGCGGCAAAGTTGGTGATGTCATGACGCTGCATGAAGGCAAGCGCTCCCTCGGCGCTGAACCCCGCCTCGCAGAAGTGGGTGGTGACGCCCAGCAGCAGCGGCCCGGCGATGGCGTAGTAGAGGCCATAGGCCCAGCCTGGATCGGCCATGTTCCAGAAGCGGTCTTCTGGCCGCAGGTCCACGGCCAGCTCCATGTACAGCGCAAAGGCCGGCATGGCCGACAGCGGCACCGCCACCCCCTTGGGCTTGCCGACGGTGCCGGAGGTGAACATCTGCAGAAAGGGGGCGTCTGGCGACAGCCGCGGCGGCGAGTCCTGAAGCGCTTCGCTGGCCAGCGCCTCATCCCAGGACAGGTCCTGCGGGTGCGCTTCGCTGGCCCCACCCAGCGCCAGCACCGGGGGACAGCTTTCCAGGCCGTCGAACTTGTGACGATTGGCCGCGTCGGTGATGACCAGGCGGGTGTCGGCGCGTCCCAGGCGGTAGTCCACCGCATCCGGCCCGAAGGCGGTAAACAGCGGCTGGTACACCGCACCCAGACGCCAGGTCGCCACCACGGCGACCAGCAGTTGCGGCGAACGCGGCAGCATGCAGGCGATACGGTCACCGACACCCAGCCCCCGAGCCGCCATCCAGCCCGCCAGACGCGCGCTTTGCTGGTCGAGCTCACGATAGGTCAACCGGCTCACCTGACCGGCGGTGTCCTCATGCACCAGCGCCAGGACGTCGCCCCTGCCCTGCCCTAGATGTCGACCACAGCAGGCATGATAGGCGTTGAGATATCCATCCTGGTGGTCGTCCAGACGATCGATCACCTGCTGGATGTCGAAGGTCTCGCGATAGCTCTCGGCATCGACGGGCGTGACGTGGCTCATGACGGGCCTCTTGCGTTGTGATTGTTGATGAAGCTCTCCAGGGTGACCCCGGCAGCAATATTCCGTTGACGTAAGCGTCAACCTAGCAAGCGCTAGGGTTGAAGCTAGAGGCTTCAACGTCATGACACAAGCAAGAGTGCGCTAGACCATCGTCTAGGAATACCTCGAAGTACCGCACCGACCGAGCACGACGGACGTGCCCGCGCACTCGGCGAAAGAATGAACCTCATCGAGGCAACGACAACGCGGGAATGGGAAAAGGAGAACAGGAGCAAAAGAGAAAGAGAAAAGACGAGCAGAACCGACTACCAGGCACACGGCGCGCCCCAGCTTTCCATCACAGGGGGCGGCCCGCTACTCTGCCCTTGGCAGATCAAGGACGGCGGGTGATCATCACGACCAGTTCGTGGGCCAGCTGTTCGGGGTCACGCGGCCCGTCCGGGTCGTACCAGCGCACCGTCCAGTTCAGGGCGCCCAGCACAAAGCGCGAAACCAGGGCGCGATCGCCGGTGACCAGATCCGCTGCGATGGCGTCATCCAGCACCTCGTTCCACAGCGCCTCGTAGGCGTCACGCAGGTGGGTCAGGTGGTCCCGAGCGCCATCGTCGAGGCGCCGCCACTCATACAGCGCTACCACGTGGGCGTTGCGGTCGGTCAACAGCGTATCCAGATGGGCCCGCGCCATGGCATGCAGCCTGGACAAGGGGTCGGGCGCACTGTCCTTGAGCGCGGCTCGAGCCAGCGTCAAGGCGTTCTGGGTGCCCTCTTCGATGACCGCAGCAAGAATCTCCTGCTTGTCACGAAAGTGGTGAAAGAGGCTTCCTGACTTGATCCCCATTTCCTGTGCCAGCATGCGCACGGTGGTGCGATCGAAGCCTTCCTGGACAAACAGCTGAGCGGCGAGCCGGGTCAGCTCCTTGCGACGGGGCGAGTCATTCATTACATTCATCGACAGTTACACTAGCGCTTGCTTGGTTTCGTTGAGAAAAGCATAGCCCACCCTCGGGGTCAACGTCGTTTGCTGACCTTGTCGTACGCGATTCGCGTCGCGAGCGAAACCCCGGGGACTGAACCACACTGACATCACAGCGCCGTGTCCACGGCCCACACAAACACAACACCTTGCCGCTCGATCGCAGAATCGACATGCAAGAGTTTCAGGAGTCACGCCATGAGTCAGTCCGATATCGTCTTTCTTGCCGCTGCCCGCACCCCCATGGGCGGCATGCTGGGCTCCCTGTCCAGTCAGACCGCCCCCGAACTGGCCGCCTGCGCCATTCGTGCCGCCATCGAGCGCGCCAGGATTCCGGCAGACGCCATCGAAGAAGGGATCTTCGGCTGCGTGCTGCCGGCCGGGGTCAAGCAGGGGCCGGCCCGTCAGGCCATGCGCCAGGCCGGCATTCCCGACCACCGCGGCGCCACCACCATCAACAAGCTCTGTGGCTCGGGCATGAAGGCCACCATGCTGGCCCACGACCTGATCAGGGCCGGCACCGCCGAGGTCATGCTGGCCGGCGGCATGGAGTCCATGTCCAACGCCCCCCATGTGTTGACCAAGGCCCGTGGCGGCTACCGCCTGGGCCATGGCGAACTCAAGGACCATATGTTCCTCGATGGCCTAGAGGACGCCGAGACCGGCAAGCTGATGGGTGGCTTCGCCCAGGAAGTCGCCAGCGAGCGCGGCTACGAACGCGAGCGCATGGACGACTTCGCCATCGCTTCGCTGGAGCGGGCGATGCAGGCCACCGAGGCCGGCCACCTGGCCGCCGAGATGGCCCCCGTCACGGTCTCCAGCCGTCAGGGCGACACCCTGGTCGAGCATGACGAGCAACCCTTCCAGGCTCGCCTGGACAAGATTCGCACCCTGAGGCCGGCCTTTGCCAAGGACGGGACCATCACGGCGGCCAATGCCAGCTCCATCTCCGATGGCGCCTCTGCCCTGATCCTGTCCACCCAGGCAGCGGCGGATCGCCTCGGCGCCACCCCGCTGGCCCGCATGCTTGGCCACAGCACCCACTCGCGCCACCCCAGCGAGTTCACCATTGCCCCGGTGGGCGCCATCGAGTCACTGATGAAGAAGCTCGACTGGTCGGTGGACGATGTGGATCTGTTCGAGATCAACGAGGCCTTCGCCGTGGTCACCCTGATGGCCATGGACGATCTCGGGCTGCCCCACGACAAGGTCAACGTCTTCGGCGGCGCCTGCGCCCAGGGTCACCCGGTCGGCTCCACTGGCTCGCGGATCATCGCCACCCTGATCCACGCCCTGCGCACCAAGGGCGGAAAACGCGGGATCGCCAGCCTGTGCATCGGCGGCGGTGAAGCCACCGCCGTGGCGGTGGAACTGATCGACTGAGGCCGAGAGCTGATCGACTGACGTCGAGACCTGGTTAGCCAACGTCGTAGTCTGAAAGGCAGGCGCGATGCTTGCCTTCCACGCCGATAAGCGGTCAGCATGGCCGGGGGCGCCCACAGGCGCTCCCGGCCATCTTTTTTGACCTCAGGTCTGGATCCACAACAGGACTCACGCATGGAGCGCTCTCGCCTGGCCCTGCCGCTGATCGTGCTGGCTCAGTGGTGCGGTACATCGCTGTGGTTCAGCATCAACGGCGTTGCCGCCTCGCTGGGAAGCGACCTCGGCATTCGCGAGGCCGAAATCGGCCACCTGACGCTGGCAGTGCAACTCGGCTTTATCGTCGGCACCCTGACGATCGCCGCCAGCGGACTCGCCGATCGCTACCGTGCCAGTCGCATCTTTCTAAGCGCAAGCCTGGCAGGCGCTCTGGTCAATCTCGCCTTTATCACGGTTGCCGAGCACCACGCCCTCGCCCTGCTGCTGCGCTTCGCCACCGGGCTCTGCCTGGCCGGCATTTACCCGTTGGGCATGAAGCTGGTGATCGGCTGGACCCCGCGTCACACCGGGGCCGCCCTGGCCTGGCTGGTGGGCATGCTGACACTCGGCACGGCCATGCCCCATCTGCTGCGCGGCGCCACCCTGGATCTCCCCTGGGCCTGGACCCTGATCCTGTCCTCGGCCCTGGCGGTGGCCGGCGGTATCGCCGTGGCGCTATTGGGCGACGGCCCGCACCTGCCAGCAAACGCGTCTCGCGCCAGGCTGAAGGATGGCCTTGCCGCCTTTCGTGATCGCCACTTTCTCAGCGTCGCCGGCGGCTACTTCGGCCACTGCTGGGAACTCTACGCCTTCTGGCTGCTGGTGCCCTTCCTGGTCGGCCGTGAGGTCACGCGCCTTCAGGCGCCAGCCGACTGGGCGCCCTGGCTAAGCTTTTCGGTCATCGCCGTGGGGGCGCTGGGCTGCATCCTGGCCGGCGCCCTCAGTCGACGCCACGGCAGCGCCAGCGCCGCCAACCTGGCGCTCGCCACCTCCGGCGCCCTGTGCCTGATCTACCCCTGGCTTGGTCAGGCCAGCCCCCTGCTGCTGCTGGGCCTGCTGTACCTCTGGGGCTTCAGCGTCATCGCCGACTCGGCCCAGTTCTCGTCACTGGCCTCGGCCACCGCCCCCAGGGCACACATCGGCGCGACCCTGGCAGTGATGAACGCCATCGGCTTCACCCTTACCCTGCCCGGCATCTGGCTCGGTGCCAGCCTGTGGCAGGAACACGAACTGAGCGTGTTGTGGCTACTGTTGCCCGGACCGGTGCTGGGACTGTGGTCGATGCGTGGTGTCGCCGCCTACGTCCGCCGCCAGCCCGCCAGTTCCTGATGCCAGCCCCCTGACACCAGCCCCCTGCACCAGACCCTGACATCAGATGCAGACACCAACCCTGACACCAGAGCGGACCACCACCGTTCCTGGGCCCGGTTCACAGGTAGTAAAAAGGGAGGCCCGAAGGCCTCCCTTTGCTACCGCAGTGAACGCTACCACGCTGACCGGCGCTTCTCGGCCTAGCCGTAACGACCGGTGATGTAGTCCTCGGCCTTCTTGGTATGCGGGGTCGAGAACATGGTCTTGGTGTCGTTGTACTCGATGACCTCGCCTAGGTGGAAGAACGCCGTGTAGTCGGCGACACGAGCCGCCTGCTGCATATTGTGCGTCACCGTGATGATGGTGTACTGCTGCTTGAGCTTGTCCATCAGGTCTTCGATGGTGGCGGTGGAGATCGGGTCCAGCGCCGAGGTCGGCTCATCCATCAGGATCACGTCCGGCTGGACCGCGATGGCACGGGCGATGCACAGACGCTGCTGCTGGCCACCGGACAACGAGGTGCCGGGCTGGTGCAGCTTGTCCTTGACCTCTTCCCACAGGCCGGCGTCACGCAGGGCGCGCTCGACCAGCTCGTCCTGGTCGGCCTTGCGGCTGACCAGGTCATGCATCTTCGGGGCATAGACGATGTTGTCGTAGATCGACTTGGGGAAGGGGTTCGGCTTCTGGAACACCATGCCGACCCGACGCCGCAGCGCGACCTCGTCCATCTTGGGCTCGTAGACGTCGCGGCCATCCATCTCGATCAGGCCCTTGACGCGTACGCTCGGGATCAGATCGTTCATGCGATTCAGGCAACGCAGGAAGGTCGACTTGCCGCAACCGGACGGGCCGATCAGGGCGGTCACGTTCTTCTGGTACAGATCCATGTCGATCGACTTCAGCGCGTGGAAGTCTCCGTACCAAAGATTCAGGTCGTTCACTCGAATGCTCAACTCGTGGTTGGCATCCTCGTTGCGAGTGACCGGCTGGCCGGGCTGGTCCTGCTTCATCACGCTATCTCCGCGCTGGGCAACTTTCATGTTCATGGCAACGTATCCTGTTTGGGGGCCGGTTTACCAGCGCCGCTCGAATTTCTTGCGCAGCACCACCGCGGTGGCGTTGAGCGTGATAAGGATCGACAGCAGCACCAGAATGCCGCCCGACGTCTTCTCGATGAAGGCCCGGTCAGGCTCGCCCGCCCAGGTGAATATCTGTGCCGGCAGCACGGTGGCCGCCTCGGTAAAGGAGTTGGTCACATCGGGGATGAAGGCCACCATGCCGACGATGATCAACGGAGCGGTCTCGCCCATGGCCTGAGCCAGGCCGATGATCGAACCGGTCATGATGCCCGGCAGCGCCACCGGCAAAACATGGTCGCGCACCATCTGCCAGCGTGAGCAGCCGACGCCGAAGGCGGCATGACGGATGGAGTCGGGCACGCTGCGAAGCGCGGTCCGGGTGGCGATGATGATCACCGGCAGGGTCATCAGCGCCAGGGTCAGGCCACCGACCACCGGGGAGGAGCGCGGCACGCCGAAGAAGTTGATGAAGATCGCCAGGCCCAGCAGACCGAACAGGATCGAGGGAATCGCCGCCAGGTTGTTGATGTTGATCTCGATCAACTGGGTAAAGCGGTTGTCCGGCGCGAACTCCTCCAGGTAGACCGCCGTCATCACGCCGATGGGAAAGGCTACCGCCAGGGTCACCAGCAGGGTCAGCACGGTGCCCATGGCCGCCGAAGCGATACCGGCGAGCTCGGGCATCTTGGAGTCACCGCTGGAGAAGAAGGTCGAGTTGAAACGCAGCTCGGCCCGCCCATCCTCTTTCAGCCGATCGACCACCGCCATTTCCTTGTTGCTGAGCTTGGCGTGGTGGCCCTTGAGGTACTGGTCCACCTGGCCGTCGGCCAGCACCCACTCCATGCGGGAGGTACCGAGCAGGTCCGGGTTGTCTTCCATCCGGCCGGGGATCAGGCGCAGATAGCCGCGACTGACCAGCGGGCGGACGTCTTCCTGAACCGCCGCCAGGGGAATCTGGCTGGCCTGCTCGGAGTAGTCCACCTCGACCTGGATCTGGGCCTGCTGGAAGGCCGGCAGCCCCTTGACCAGCATGTCGGCAAAGAACAGCACCAGGAACAGGCCGGCAAGGCCGAGCGCTCCCATGGACGCCCACTTCAGTCGGGCCGACCTGCGGTGGCGAGCGCGGAGCTGGGCGCTGATGTCATCGAAGGATTGTCTCATTGGCTTTGGCTCCACGGCTTACAGGTTGTTGACGCGATACTTTTCGCGGAAGCGACGGATCATGATCACCGACACCAGATTCAGGCTCAGGGTCACCACGAACAGCATCAGTCCGAGTGCGAACGCCGACAGCGTCTCGGCACTGGCGAATTCCTGGTCACCGGTCAGCGCGGCGACGATGCGCACGGTCACGGTGGTCATGTCTTCCAGCGGATTGAAGGTCAGGTTGGGGCGCATGCCTGCCGCCATCACCACGATCATGGTCTCGCCCAGCGCCCGGGACACCGCCAGCAGCGAGGCCGAGATGATGCCCGGCAGGGCTGCCGGCACCACGATGTCGCGAATCATCTCGCCCTTGGTCAGGCCCAGCGCCAGCGAGCCTTCGCGCATGCTGTTGGGCACCGAGTTGATGACGTCATCGGACAGCGAGGAGATGAACGGAATGATCATGATGCCCATGACGATGCCCGGGGCCAGGGCGTTGTTGAACGAGGCCTCGAGACCAAAGAACCCGGCCACGGCAACGATGATCGGCGCCACCGTGATGGCGGCGAAGAAGCCGTAGACCACGGTCGGAATGCCGGCCAGCACCTCGAGCACCGGCTTGGCGATGGTACGCACCTTGGGCGGCGCGAACTCGGCCATGTAGATGGCCGCCAGCAGACCGATCGGAATCGCCACCAGCATGGCGATGAAGGTGATCATGAAGGTACCGGCGAACAGCGGCACCGAACCGAACTTGGCGGCACTGGCCCCTTCCTCGGCGCGACCGGCGGCCTCGAGGAAGCTGGCACCCGGGTTCCAGGTGGTGCCGGTGATAAAGTCCCAGAAGCTCTGCATCTGGAAGAAACGGATCGCCTCGAAGACGATGGACAGCAGGATCCCCAGGGTGGTGAAGATGGAGATCAGGGCCGCGCCGGCGAGAAAGAAGCGGATGACCCGCTCGATCGCCTGACGCGCGTGGAAGTCGGGACGCACCATCGCCACGCCCAGCACCAGGCCGATGCAGGCGATGACCAGGCAACTGGCCAGCAGCAGCAGCGGCGGAATCTCGGCACCCACGAGCAGCATGATGAAGCTACCCACGGCACCGACCACCAGCGCCGGACCCGCCGTAGACATGACGGTGAACCAGCCGTACTGATCGGGCTGAGCGTACATGGAGGTGCCGGAGGCTCGGACTCTGGCGGCCTTGCCGCGGGCCAGGAAGAAGGCGATCAGACCGAGCAGAAGCAGCGAGCCGCTGAACATCGCCAGGAGTTGATTGGTCTGCATGGGTGTCTCTCGGGGTTCTGTGCTCAAGCAAGCATGGGCTTGCCGGAACGTGTACCGGCCGACACCCGTTGCAGGATGCCGGCCGGCGTGATCAGGACCGTGTCCCTTACTTCAGGTCGGCCAGCTCGAGGGTCTCGTGGTTCTCGACGGCACTGCGAGCCTCGGCGCGCTCGTCTTCCGGCGCCGGGATCAGGCCGATGCCCTTGAGGTAGCCGAGGTCACCGACCATCTGCTCGCTCATGAACATGTTGGCGTACTCGTACATGGCCGGTACGTCTTCGGCGTGCTGGTTCTTCACGTAGAAGAACATGGAGCGAGACACCGGGTACTCACCGCTGCCGATGGCGTCCGGAGTCGGCTCGACGCCGTCGATGCTGGAGCCGATCAGGGTGTCGGAATTCTCTTCCAGGAAGGAGTAGCCGAAGATGCCGAAGGCATCGGTGTTCTCGGCCAGACGCTGAACGATCAGGTTGTCGTTCTCGCCAGCGTCGATGAAGGCACCGTCGGCGCGCACGTCGGTGTAACCTTCACCGCCGTAGGCCTCCATGTCCTCGGAAACGGCTTCCATCACGAGCTCCGCGAAGGCATCACGGGTACCGGAGGTGGTGGGCGGTCCATAGACGGCGATCTCGCGATCCGGCAGCGAGGAATCGATGTCGCTCCACTTGGTGTAGGGGTTGTCGACCAGCTCACCATCGACCGGCACCTTGGCGGCCAGCGCCAGGAAGATCTGCTCGCGGGTGACGTCCATGGCCTCGTTGTCGCCGGACTGGGCGAAGGCGATGCCGTCATAGCCGATGAAGGCTTCGGTGATGTCGGTCACGCCGTTGGCTTCACAGGTCTCGAACTCGGAAGTCTTCATGCGACGCGAGGCGTTGGTGATGTCCGGGGTATCGTCACCCAGACCGGAGCAGAACAGCTTCATGCCGCCACCGGAGCCGGTGGACTCGATGACCGGCGTCGGGAAGTCGGTGGTGGCACCGAACTCTTCGGCCACGTAGCTCGAGAACGGGTAGACGGTGCTGGAACCAACGATACGGACTTGATCGCGGGCTTGAGCGACACCCACCACGCCCATGACGGCGGCGGCGATAGCGGTGGTCTTGAGGATGCGGTTCATGGAGAAAGCTCCTGATGATGAGATGGTCAACCTTCGCGAAACACACAATGCCGCAGAAAAATGACAGCTTCATGACAGTGCACTCCGGTTGACGCCTTCCCGATACCTCTTACGCTTCCCCCCTGCCCCTCCTCCTGCCCGGCCATGTCATGACGGCGTCACGGCTCTGTCACCGCGACCCCGGTCAATGCCACGCTTTTACAGCCGACGGCAACCTGAGCGGACACAAAAGAAGGTGCCGCAAAAAAAGGCCGCCCGGCTTTGCGCCGGACGGCCCATCTGGAGTCGCTGCGATAGCGACGACATGAAACAACGGGGTCAGCTGATCAATAGCCCCAATGCCGCCGCGGCGCACAGGGTCAAGGACGCCGCCTGCAACAGTCGCCGAGGCAACTTCGGCGCCAGCACCGCCCCCAGGGCGTGGCCCGCCACCACCATGGGCATGAAACTGAGGCTCACGCCCAACAGCCACAGCGGCACCCTGCCCACGGCGGCCAGGCTCGCCAGGGTCATCAACGACGAGATAAGAAAGAACGCCGCCAGGTTGCCCCGCAGGCGGTCCATCGGCATGCCGTGCATCAGCAGCACGATGGGCGGTCCGCCGATCGCCGCCACGGCACCGAACACTCCCGACAGAAAACCAGCACCAAACAGTGACGAGCGGTTGACCGGCAGACGCAGCTTGAACAGCGTCACCACCACCGCAAACAGCACGATGCTGGCGATCATCACCTCCAGCGTCGCCATGGGTGCCACCAGCAACAGCCAGACCCCAAGCAGGGTTCCCGGCACCTTGCCCACCAACGCCATGGAGATATCGGTCATGGCGACTTCCCGGCGATAGCGGCGTACCACCAGACAGGACACCAGAAAGCCGTAGACCACCAGCACCACCGGCACCAGGGACGGCGCCTTCAACAGGATCAGTGGCGCCCCCACCACCGCCATGCCGAAGCCGGTGGTACGCTGGACGAAGGTCCCCAACGCCAGTACTGCCCCCACCCACAGCCACGAGCCGAGGGTCAGCTCGCTGAGCACCCACCACTCCCTTGCGCAGTCCTGCACTGCGGCCAGCAACGACGCCATCATGACGCCGCCTCCTCGACCCGAGGCGGACGTCCGGCGAGCACGCGCAGGCCGACGTTGCCGATCAACGCCACCGTGACCATGGCGATCACCATGGGCCAGGCAGAGTCGATTTCAAAGGCGGTGACCAGGGCACCGGACAGTGCTGCACTGCTGAACTGGATACTGCCGAGCAGCGCCGTGGCGGTAGCGCTCATATGACTGAAACGCTCCAGCAGCGACGAAATGGCGTTGGGCGAGATCAGACCCACCACGCCCAGAAACGCCATCACCAGAGGCACCACCGTGAACAGCGAGTCCGTCCCCGTGGCCACTACCACCAGCAGGCCGCCGGCGGCGACCAGCTGAATGGCGAGACCAAGGCGCAGGTTCTGCTGGGGTGTACGCCGACGCAGCAGGCGAATATTGACCCGGTTGGACAGCGCCATCACCACCACATTGGCACCAAAGACAAAGGGATAGGCCGCCGGCGACAGCCCGTAGTGCTGCATGTAGAGAAACGGCGACGAGGTGACGAAGGCAAAGATGCCGGCGAAGGACGCCGCCACCGCCAGGATGTAGCCCATGGCCTGACGGTCGGTCAGCACACTTGCGTAGTTGCGCAGCACCTGACGGGGCGAGGCCACCGGTGCCCCTGCTGGCCGGGTCTCCGGCAGAAAGGCCCCGAGCAGCCACATCAGGAAGGCGGCATAGACCGCCAGGAAGACGAAGATCAGCCACCAGTCGGCCAGGTACAGCAGCAGGCTGCCGACCATCGGCGCCACCAGCGGCGCCAGCATCAGGATCATCGCCATGGTCGACATGACCTTGGCCGCCTCGCGGCCACTGAAACAGTCGCGCACGATGGCTGCGGAATTGACCACGCAGGCGCCGCCGCCGAGCGCCTGGACAAAGCGCCAGACCAGAAGCTCCGTCAACGAATCGACGCTGACGATCACCAGGCTGGCGATCAAGAACAGGATCTGTCCGGCCAGCAGCACCGGCTTGCGTCCGATGCGGTCGGAAAGCGGCCCGCAAGTGAGCTGGCCCACGGCAAAGCCGACCATGAACACGCTGAGTGAAAGCTCGGTGTGATGAACACTGGCCCCCACCGACTCGGCCAGCGCCGGCATGGCCGGCAGATAGGCGTCGATGGCGAAGGGGGCAAGGGCGGTATTGGCGGCCACCAGCAGGGCGACACGCCGGGCATTCAGGGACACAGGCGCTCCATGAAGAACAAGGTTTGAAAAATTGTCATCGGGTTGATCGTGACGCCGCTGCGGCTGTTGTCCACATCGACGCCTTGGTACAGTAGGTCCAGCTCACCACCGCCCAACTACGGAGATTGCCACATGGCAGACGATCTGCTGACCCAACTGAAGGCGATGACCACGGTGGTCGCCGACACCGGCGACCTGGACGCCATTCGTCGCTTCCAGCCCACCGACGCCACCACCAACCCGTCGCTGATCCTGCAGGCCGCCAGCCACGCCGATCGTCGCGCCCGCCTGGCCGCCATTGCCAAGGAGGCCAACGACATCGATGACGCCCTCGATGCCGTGGCGGTGGACATCGGCAGCGAGATCAGCGAGCTGGTGCCTGGCTATGTGTCGACCGAGGTCAGCGCACGGCTATCGTTCGATACCGAAGGTACCCTGGCCCGCGCCCATTCACTGATCGAGCGCTATGCCCGCAAAGGCGTCGGCGCCGAGCGCATCCTGATCAAGGTGGCGTCCACCTGGGAAGGCATTCGTGCCGCCAAGACGCTGGAGCGAGAAGGCATCCGCACCAATCTGACGCTGCTGTTCAGCTTCGCCCAGGCCCAGGCCTGCGCCGATGCCGGGGTCACGCTGATCTCGCCCTTCGTCGGCCGCATCCTCGACTGGCACAAGGCCCAGCAGCCGGAGGCCGACTTCAGCGGCGACAACGATCCCGGCGTGCAATCGGTCAAGCGCATCTACGACCACTACAAGGGCCACGGCTACTCGACCATCGTGATGGGCGCGAGCTTCCGCAACACCGACGAGGTCAAGGCGCTGGCCGGCTGCGACCGTCTGACCATCTCGCCGGCACTGCTCGAGGAATTGCACGGTCAGCAAGGCGCTCTCGAACGCCGCCTCGTGCGCAGCGACGCCGAGACCAGCGCACCGGAGCCCCAGACCGAAGACGACTTCCGCTGGGCCATGAACGAAGACGCCATGGCCACCGAAAAACTGGCCGAAGGCATCCGCAAGTTCATGGCCGATCAGCGCAAGCTGGAAACCCTGCTGACCGAACTGCGCCAGGGATGATAACGAGCGCACCACCGGCAAGCCTTGCTGGGCCTGGCTGCAGATGATCAAGAGGGCGATCCATGGATCGCCCTCTTGCATTATGCGGTTGCCAGCTTGCGGCGATCTGACACCGCTTTCCGCTTTCGGAGTTCGCCATTTTCTACGCCTTCGGCGCCTTCTGCTGAACACGCCTTCGGCGCGTCGACGTCAGGCCCGGCAAGGGCAGGATCAGGCCTTGTGCGAAGCGTCGTTCTGGGCCTCGAGCATCTCGACCAGCGGCTGGAACTGTTCGTGGTTATGCTCGTTCATGCGCATCAGGATACGATGCGCTTCGAGGATGCGCTCCCGCAGCCCCTCTTCATCGGCGGGCACTTCGGGGAGCTCCTCGAAGTCGTCGACCTCGGCGATGGGACGCTCCAGCAAGGTAAAGAAAGCGCCAAAGCCCATCACCTCGAGCATCCGCTTGACGTCGGGATTGTCGGCCACGATGGTCGGCGCCTGCTCGAGCTTGCCGCGCAGCGCCATGGCCACCTTGGCCAGGAAGCCAAGCGCCGTGGAATCGACGTTGCTGGCCTCGCGCAGGTCGATCATCACCGCCTTGAGTCCCGGCGTGTCGGCCAGTTGCTGGGCCTGGAGATCCAGGGTGGCACACAGGGTCAGGCGCACGTCGCCACATAGCTTCAGGACGAACACACCGGCCTCGAATGCCGCCTTCAGTCGACCTTCATGCACTTTCATCGCCAAACCCGCTCACCAACATGATCGTCAAGTCGTCGGGCAGCTCTTCGCGCCCCGAGGTGGGATCCTCCAGCGCTTCTTCATCGCTGGAGAGCGCCCCCAGGGCCAGCCCCCGACGCATCGTATCCAGGGAATCACTGTCTTCGACCCGCTGCCTGAGATCGTCAAGGCGCGCCTCGAGACTGTCCCCCGGCAAGCACTCCAGCACCCCATCGGAGCAGAGCCAGAGCGAAAAGTCATCGGGCAAGTCACATCCCAGTGCCGGATAACTGACCTCCGGAAACAAGCCTACCGGCATGCCCTCTCCCGCCAGCGTGGTGACGCCCTCGTCGGACTTCAATAGCGGCATCGGCAGCTGCGCGCCGAGAGAATAGTGCAGATAGCGCTTCTGCTGGTCGATCACGCCGACGAACAGGGTGGCGTGCTTGCCGATCCCCGTGTCCAGCAGTTCCCGGTTCAACTGGGACAGCCAGCGCGGCGGCAATGCCTCGGGTGCCTCACCGTCCCACTCGCCTTGCCAGCGATTGAACAGATACTTGAGCAGCACCGTCACGAAGGCGGACGAGGCTCCGTGGCCCGACACATCAGCGAAATAGAATAATGTATAGCGCTCATTGTACGCCTGGATATCGAGAAAGTCGCCTGACAGATACAACGAGGGCGCAAGCCAGTAGTCACAGCCGATCGCCCCCAGTTGCTGCGGCCTCGGCGGCAGCATGCGACGCTGGATCTGACCGCCGGCCTGCTGGTCGAGCCGGAGCATCGCCAGGTGGGTCTCCAGGCTCTCGTTGAGCTCTTCCAGTCGCGCTCGATCCTCTTCACGCTCCCGGGCCAGACGATTGACGTCCACCACACGCCGGATCATCCGCCTGAGCAGATGGGCATGGCGCAAGGGGTCGATCACGTAGTCGACAAGGCCCGCGTCAACGGCCTTGAGCAGATCGTCGTCTCGCCGGTCCTCGCTGACCACCAGGGTGGGCCAGCGCTCGGCCAGCACCATCCACTCGCGACTCGGTACCGCCAGCGAGTGTGCTACCACCAGCGCCGTGGAGCCGGGAAGCTCATCGGCGCTGGCGGCGGCAAAGACCGCAAGTCCGTCGCGAGCAATCGCGTCCACCAGGGCGTCGCGGTGCTCGCCCGGGTGGTCGATTACCCCGATCAGAGGTTTGGCTGCTTGCATGCAGATGCCACCTTACTCGGCGAAGGCATCTTCGTCGTAGTCAAAGCCATCGTCGATAAAGCTGTCGTCACCAAGCTCACCATCGGTGACCTCGAAACGACGACGCTGTAGCCAGGCGTCACGAATGAAGCTGTAGCGATCACCGCGAATCAGATCCTCCTGATCGAGAAGGCTGGCACGCGCGTCGAGCAGCTCGAGACCACGCAGCGAGTAGCGCACGGTGTCGTCCTCGACGTAGGTCAGCGGGTAGGTGTACCAGTCGACCGGCAAGGCGCTGGTGTCACGCACTGTGCTGGGGCCGAGGAACGGCAGCACCACGAAGGGCCCCTCGCCCACACCCCAGGCAGCCAGGGTCTGGCCAAAGTCTTCCTCGTCGGCGATAAAGCCGGCATGGGTCGCCGGATCCAGAAGACCACCCAGACCGAAGGTGGTGTTCATCAAAAAGCGCATGCTCGAGTTGCCCGCATTGGCACCCTTGCCTTGCAACAGGCTGTTGAACACCGTGCGCACTTCGCCGAGGTTGTCGAAGAAGTTGCTGACGCCGCGCTCGAGCGGGTCCGGGGTCACGTAGCGATAACCCTGGGCGGCAGGCTTGAGTGCATAGCGATCCAGCACATCGTTGAAGGCGAAGACCCTGCGATTGAAGCCCTCCCAGGGGTCCGCTGGATTGGGCTCGCTGGATACGCCGCTGCTGGCGCAGCCACTTGCCGCCAGGGCGACGGCCATGACCAGGACACCCCTCTGCATGCCCTTGCCCAGGGCACCGCTGTAGTTCGCGTTCATCGTTCGACTGCCTCCCTTGCCTGTCCTTGTCACGATCGTCAATCTATCGGCGCTGTTGTCCGGGGTTGGACTCCGGGTAGCGTCAGCGACGACGCCTCTGCGTACGGCAGTCGTCTGGTTCCGCCGACGAGTCAGCGGTCGGTTCCCCGGAGGGTCGGCCTCAGTCCCTGCGAATCACCACGCAGCCCGCACTGTAGCCCGCGCCGAAGGAACACACCACCCCGGTAGCGCCCGGTTCCAGGTCTTGATGATGCAGATGGAACGCGATGATCGAACCGGCAGAACTTGTATTAGCGTAACGGTCAAGAATAATCGGCGCTTGATCCGGAGCAGGCTCCTGGCCCAGCACCCGTCGTGCGATAAGATCGTTCATGTGTCGATTGGCCTGATGCAGCCATAACCGCGACAGCGTACCAGGCGCGATATCCAGGCTCTCCAGGTGGTCACGGATCAACTGTGCCACCATCGGGCAGACTTCCTTGAAGACCCTGCGGCCTTCCTGCACGAACAGCTTGTCGGCTGCCTGGGGGTCGGCGTCGGTGACGCG
Source organism: Halomonas sp. H10-59 (assembly GCF_040070555.1). NCBI lineage: Bacteria > Pseudomonadati > Pseudomonadota > Gammaproteobacteria > Oceanospirillales > Halomonadaceae > Halomonas > Halomonas sp. H10-59. The sequence goes on along the minus strand of NZ_CP098828.1, from coordinate 1,603,985 downwards.
GTTGAGAAAGCCCGCATTATTGCGAATGGCGTTGGAAAACTGCGTCACCAGTCGGGTCCCGAGCACCTCGAACCGTGTCTCGGCTGTCGCCACCTGGTCGCTTTCCAGCACCAGGGCGGTACAGGCGTCGCCAAAGATGAAGTGGCTGTCACGGTCGCGGAAGTTCAGGTGTGCCGAACACACCTCGGGGTTGACCACCAGGGCGCGGCGCACGCCGCCAGAGCGGATGGCATTGGCGGCGTTGTCGATGGCGAAGGTGGCCGAGGAACAGGCCACGTTCATGTCGAAGGCGTAGCCCCCGGTGCCCAGCGCACGCTGCAACTCCACCGCCACCGCCGGATAGGGGCGCTCCAGGTTCGAGCAGGCCACGATCACCAGGTCGATGTCGGCGGCCTCGACCCCGGCTGCGGCCAGCGCCTCGTGCGAGGCGGCCAGCGCCATCTCGCACTGGATGCCGGGGCTGTCGTTGTCGCGCTCGTCGAGCTTCGGGCGCATGCGCTCAGGATCAAGGATACCCTCGGCGTCCAGCACGTAGCGGCTGTGGATACCCGAGGCCTTGACGATGAATTCACTGCTGGAATGCGCCAGGGCGTCACGTTCCCCGGCCTCGATCGCCTCGCGGTGGCGGGCATTCTCGGCATCCACCCAGGCGTTGTACGACGCCACCAGGGCGTCGTTGTCGATGGCGTTGGCCGGGGTATACAGGCCGCTGCCGGTAATAAGCACCTTCGCTGGGGTCATGCCCTTCTCCTTCATGCGGCACCTCGGTGCCGCCGGTCGATCGCGACCGCCCGGGGCGGCCACTCACTTTCGTCATCTTTGGCGCGGGGGCCTTACCCCCGCCCGGTCAATTCCGCCCAGCGTTTCTCCAGGCGCTTCTCCGATACCGGCATGGCGGTACCCAGCTGCTGCGCAAACAGCGATACCCGCAACTCCTCGATCCACCAGCGAAACTCCACCAGCGATGGATCTTCGACGCCGCCTCGGTGCTCGGCCTGTCGACGCGTCTCGAGGCGCGTCTCGAAGTCCTGCACCGTCTGCATCAGCATCTGGTCGCGCATGCGCTCGCGCGGGGCCTTCTCCAGGCGCACCTGGGCGGCCTCCATGTAGCGCGGATAAGCCTCGAGCCAGGCACCGGCGTCGGTCACGAACCCCGGGTACACCAGCCGCTGCATCTGTGCCTTGAGGTCACTGTATACCAGCGCCAGCGACAGGCTCAGGTTACCCTTCAACGCCTTTGTCACCGCCAGGTGGCCTTCCAGTGCCGGCTTGAGCACCGCCACCAGCTTGTCGGCATGGGGAACGATATCCTGGCGAACCGCCTGAATGCGTTGTTCCAGGGCCTCGGCACTTCGCGGCAGCGGGTCCACCGCCACGACCTGCCGGAAGACGGCCGTCACCACATCTTCGGTCAGTGCACGCTTGCTGCCTACCTTGGCGAACAATAGAGCACAGGTCGACAGTCCCTGGGTACGCTCGATGGCCTTCACTTGATCTGGCAGGCGTTCCATCGCCGCCTTGACCACCCCGCGGCGATGCGCTTCATGGGCCTTGGCCGGATGATCAAACAGCTCGAGAGTGAGCCCGCTCGACGAAGGCACCAGCGCCGGGAATGCCTCGACGCGAATCCCGGCCTGGGAGGTCACCCGCGACTCCGGCAATGCCTGCTCGGGGAAGCCCGACAGCTCGGACTGGCTCTCCACGCTCTTGGCCAGCGCCCGGGCACCCTGACTGGCGGCAGCCTCGAAACGCCGCTCCAGCGCCCGCAGGTCACGGCCCTGGCCCAGCACCTTGCCGCTGTGGTCGACCACCTTGAGGTTCATCACCAGATGGGGCTCGAGCTGATCGAGGCGCCAGTCGTCCGGCGACAGGCGCAACCCGGTCTTGACCCGCAGAAATTCACCGAGCGCCTCGGTCAGGCTACCGTCCCCGGGCACCAGTGCCTCCAGCGCTGCGTCGACCCAGTCGGGGATCGGCACCACCTGTCGGCGTATCGACTTGGGCAGCGACTTCAACAGGGCGATGCACTTGTCCCGGAGCAATCCCGGCACCAGCCACTCGAGACGAGACGACGACAGCTGAGACAGCATCGCCGCCGGCACCGTCATGGTCACACCGTCATCCTCGGCCCCCGGCGCGAAGTGATAGGCCAGCGGATAGCGCACACCGTCGATCGACAGCTCGTCAGGATAGGCGTCACCGGTGACGTCATCCGCCTCCCGTGCCAGCAGCGCCTGACGGTCGAACTTGAGAAGCTCAGGGTCACTGCGCTCGGCCTTGCGTCGCCAGGCTTCGAAGCCCTTGCCGTTGACGATATCCTCAGGCAGGCGAGCGTCGTAGAAGTCGAACAGCTGCTCCTCGTCCACCAGAATGTCGCGCCGCCGTGCGCGATCCTCGAGGTCCTCGACCTCGTCGATCAGCGCCCGGTTGTGGGCAAAGAACTCGCCCTTGGTGCGAAACTCGCCTTCCACCAGCGCCCGGCGGATGAACAGCTCACGGCTTTCGACCGGGGCGATGGGACCATAGTGGACCTTGCGCCGGGCCACGATCGGCAGCCCGAACAGGGTGACCTGCTCGAAGGCCACCACCTGGGCCCGCTTCATCTCCCAATGGGGCTCGCTGTAGCTGCGCTTGACCAAATGGCCCGCCAGAGGCTCGATCCACTGAGGCTCGACCTTGGCCACGCTGCGCGCGAACAGCTTCGAGGTCTCGACCAGCTCCATCGCCATCACCCACTTCGGAGACTTCTTCGAAAGCCCCGATGCCGGATGAATCATGAACTTGCGATTGCGCGCCCCCAGGTACTCGCGGTTCTCGGTCAGGGTGCCCAGATGACTCAGCAGGCCGGTCAACAGCGCCTTGTGCATGGCCACCGTTTGCTGACGCTGGCGCTCCTTGGCCTGACCGTCGTCATCTTCACCTTCGGCGGCGATGGCGGGCCTGGCCGACGGCACCTGGATATCCATGTCCTTGAGCAGCTGACGCAACTGGCGGAAGGTATCGTGCCACTCGCGCAGGCGCAGGTAATTCAGGAAATTATCGCGACACCAGCGACGCAGCCGGTTGCCCGAGAGTTCCTCTCGGGCGGCTTCGAAGCCGTGCCACAGATTGAGCAGCGCCACGAAGTCGGAATCCGGATCCTGCCAGCGGCGGTGGGCCTGATCGGCGGCTTCGCGCTTGTCGGAGGGTCGATCACGCGGGTCCTGCACCGCCAGCGCCGAGACCACGATCAGCACCTCGCGCAGGCTCTGCTGCTCGACCCCGGCCAGCACCATGCGGGCCAGGCGCGGATCGATGGGTAGCCGCGCCAGCCGTCGCCCCAATGTCGTCAGGCGGCTGTTGTCGTCGACCGCACCCAGCTCATAGAGCAACTTGAAGCCATCGGTGACGAAGCGCGAGTCAGGTGGATCGACGAAGGGGAAGTCCTGGATGTCGCCCAGTTTCAGCGACAGCATCGACAGGATCACCGAGGCCAGGTTGGTGCGCCGGATCTCCGGATCGGTAAACTCAGGGCGCGCCAGGAAGTCGTCTTCGTCGTACAGACGGATACACACGCCTTCCGCCACCCGGCCGCAGCGGCCCTTGCGCTGATTGGCGCTGGCCTGGCTCACCGCCTCCACCGGCAGGCGCTGAATCTTGGCGCGATAGCTGTAGCGACTGATGCGCACCAGCCCCGGGTCGATCACGTAGCGGATACCCGGCACCGTCAGCGAGGTCTCGGCCACGTTGGTGGCGAGCACGATGCGCCGCCCACTGTGGGGAGCAAACACGCGGTTCTGCTCGGCGTTAGAAAGCCTGGCGTAGAGCGGCAGTATCTCGGTGCTCTTGAGATCGGCGCGCCGGAGCACGTCGGCGGTCTCGCGGATCTCACGCTCACCGGGCAGAAACACCAGGATATCGCGGGGACCATGGAACCAGCGCTTTTCGCGCTCGATGGTCTCGATTTCCTCCACCGCGTGAAGGATACCCTCGCTGAGGGTGCGGTCTTCCTCGTCATCTTCGTCGCGGATCAGCGGACGATAACGCACCTCCACCGGGTAGGTACGACCCGAGACCTCCACCACCGGAGCAGGACGCACGACGCCGTCCTGGTCTCGGCTGGCAAAGTGCTGACTGAAGCGCTCCACATCGATGGTGGCGGAGGTGATGATGACCTTGAGGTCGGGGCGGCGGTCGAGCAGGCGCTTGAGGTAACCGAGCAGGAAATCGATATTGAGGCTGCGTTCGTGGGCCTCGTCGATGATCAGGGTGTCATAGCGGCGCAGGTCCGGATCCTGGCGGGTCTCCGCCAGCAGGATGCCGTCGGTCATCAGCTTGACCAGGGTGTCGTCGTTGGTCTGGTCGGTGAAGCGGACCTGATAACCCACCTGCTCGCCCAGCGGCACCTGCAGTTCTTCTGCCAGACGGGTCGCCACCGAGCGCGCCGCCAGGCGCCGCGGCTGGGTGTGGCCGATCAGCCCGCGACGGCCAAGCCCCAGCTCCAGACACAGCTTGGGCAGCTGGGTGGTCTTGCCGGAGCCGGTTTCGCCGGCCACCACCACCACCTGATGGGACTCCAGTGCCTTGAGGATATCGGCTCGCCGCGCCGCCACCGGGAGCTGCTCGGGATAGTCGAGCGTGACCGGGCGCGCCTGGCGCGAGGCCAGGGTCTGACGAGAGCGCTGCCAGTGGTGCTCGACCTCCTTGAGTCCCCGGTCGATGGGCTTGCCGTCGCGTCGACGACGCTCGAGACCGGCCAGACGCTTGGCCAGCGTCGGGCGATCGCGAAGCATCACCTGTTCCAGTCCTTCGGTCAGAGACTTCAGGCGAGAGGCGTCGTCGGCGTTTTGCTGGGCGGTGGGCGTAGAACTACTCACGTTGGGGTCGAAGGCTCCGGGTGGATCATGGGCGCCGCGTCGCACGGACGCGGGGCGGGAAGGCTCCCGCAACGCAAAGGGCGCTATTGTAACGCCGCAGCCAAGGCAAGGGCCAATCGCCGGCCCCTGCCCTTCCCCGGACCTTGTCGGCGGGCGTCAGCCGTCGGTGCCGGTCCCGGTTTCGGTGCTGCCTTCGTCACGCAACTGGCGCCGGAGCACCTTGCCGACGTTGGTCTTGGGCAGTTCGTCACGAAACTCCACCAGCTTGGGCACCTTGTAGCCGGCCAACTCCTGCTTGCACCAGGCGCGCAGCTCGTCACTGGTCAAGGAGCTGTCCTTGGCCACCACGAACAGCTTGATGACTTCGCCGCTGGTATCGTCGGGCACCCCGACGGCGCAGGACTCGACCACCTTGGGGTGGGCCGCGACCACGTCCTCGATCTCGTTGGGATAGACGTTGAAGCCGGACACCAGAATCATGTCCTTCTTGCGATCGACGATACGCACGTAGCCATCGTCCTGGATGACCGCGATGTCACCGGTGTGGAAGAAGCCATCGGCATCGATGACCTTGGCCGTCTCGTCATCGCGGTTCCAGTATCCCTTCATCACCTGGGGGCCGCGCACGCACAGCTCGCCCGGCTCGCCCGGCTCGGGGTCGCCACCGTCAGGGTTGCACAGCTTGAGCTCGGTGCCGGCGACGGGGCGGCCGATGGTGCCCAGCTGTATCGCCTCCACCGGGTTGAAGCTGACGATCGGCGAGGTCTCGGTCAGGCCGTAACCCTCGGCGATGGGGCAGCCCGTCACCTCTTCCCAACGCTTGGCCGCGGCCTTGGTCAGCGCCATGCCGCCGGAGATGGTCAGGTGCAGGTGGGAGAAGTCCAGCGCCTTGAAGTCGTCACGATTGCATAGCGCATTGAACAGCGTATTGAGTCCGACGAAGCCGGTGAAACGCGTCTTCGAGAGCTCCTTGATAAAGGTATCGAGGTCCCGCGGATTGGTGATCAGCAGCGAATGGTTGCCGCCTTCCAGCATGAACAGGCAGTTCACCGTAAAGGTATAGATGTGATAGACCGGCAGCGGCGCGACGACCACCTCGCTACCCTCGCTCAAGCCACCCCCGATGATCTGCTTGGCCTGCAGCATGTTGGCCACCAGATTGCGGTGGGTCAGCATGGTGCCCTTGGCAAGCCCGGTGGTCCCCCCGGTGTACTGCAGCGCGGCGATATCGTCGAGCTCGCGTTCTACCTCACGGTGCTCGAGGGAGGCGCCTTGCTTGAGCACCTGACGCAACCTGACCGCCTTGGGGATCGAGTAGCGCGGCACCATCTTCTTGACGTACTTGACCACAAAGTTGATCAGCGGTCGTTTGGGGAAGTCGTGCAGATCACCGATCTCGGTGATCACCACATGCTCGATGTCGGTCTTGTCCAGCACCCGCTCGAGCTTGTCTGCCATGTTGGCCAGGATCAGGATCGCCTTGGCGCCGGAATCCTTGAACTGGTGGGTCATCTCGCGCTCGGTGTACAGCGGATTGGTGTTGACCACCACCATGCCGGCGCGAATGGCGCCGAACACCGCTACCGGGAACTGCAGCAGGTTCGGCAACTGGATCGCCACCCGATCACCGGGCTCAAGGTTGGTCTCGTGCTGCAGCCAGGCGGCGAAATCACCGGACAGCCGGTCAAGCTCGGCGTAGGTCAGGGACTTGCCCATGCACGAGAAGGCCACCTTTTCGTCGTAGCGCTTGACGGAGCGGTGGAAGATATCCATCACCGAATGATAGTCATCGAGCCCTTCCAGGGCCTCCCCCCGAACGATCGATGCAGCGGCGTTCTCACTCATGGGCGTTCTCCATTCGGGGGACCAGGTCCCCTCTTATTATCAAATTGTGGTGTCGACACTGGCTACCATAGCCCAGTCCCGCAGCGACTGTAATACGCTTGATTCAAACTTTCGTTTAAAACCCGCTATTCATCGCTTAGATAACGGGCCACGATCTCGCCTTCCCGCCACACCAGCAGCTCACCCGGCTGCATGCGCACCCACTCTTCGTTGTCGGTGAGCGGTTCGGTGGCCAGCACCGAGACCACATCGTCGGGGGTGGTGTGCTCGACAAAGTTGACCACCATCTCGGCGTCCGACAGGTTGGCCTCGCCAAAGGGCGCGCGGCGGGTGATATGGGCGAGCTTGGTGGAACAATAGGTGTACAGGTACTCGCCGTCGGCCAGCAGCAGGTTGAAGACCCCCAGACCTCTGAGCTTCTCGCACAGCTCGTGCAGCGAAGACCACAGACCGCGACGATCCTCCGGCGGGTCTGGATAGCGCCGCCGGAGCTCACCCAGCAGGTGGCAGAAGGCGTGCTCGCTGTCGGTGGACCCCACCGGTCGATAGCTGGCGAGTTCCAGCGTCTCCCAGCCGGACAACTGGCCGTTGTGGGCATAGCACCAGGGCTGCCCCCACATCTCGCGCACGAACGGATGGGTATTGGCCAGTTTCACTCCACCCACATTGGCCTGGCGGATATGGCTGATGACGATATTCGACTTGATCGGGTATTCGCAGATCAGCCGGGCGATTCGCGAGTGCACCGAAGGATGAGGGTCGCGAAATTCGCGATAGCCCCCCTCTTCGTAAAAAGCGATGCCCCAGCCGTCACGGTGGGGGCCGGTGCCGCCGCCACGATGCAGAAAGCCGGTAAAGCTGAAACAGATATCCGTGGGCACATTGGCACTCATGCCCAGAAGCTCACACATGGGGTTCCTCTCTTGTTGACCCGGCCGCAGCCAGGCGAGTGCGCCGGCGACGCCACAACAGCCAGGCGATCACCACCACCGCCAGGATAGCGGCTACCAGCCAGCTGCGCGGATCATGTCGAGCACGCTCGAGGGCGGGCTCAAGACCAGGCCTTCCCTCGCGCCACCACTGCACCAGCCGCTCGGGGCCTTCATTCACCAACGCCACAAACTGGTCGGCCAGCGCCTCGCCAGCCTCCTCCTCGGCCTGTCGCTCACTGGCTTCGGCGAAGCGTTCACCGGACAGGGTGGGGCCTGCCAGCGCCCGATCCAGGGCCACCTCGCCATCGCGATTGATCCACAGCGGCGGCAGGTTCCAGCGGGTCTCGTTGCCGTCGATCGTCGCCACCGCCGAGATCCGCAGCGGACGGCTGACCTCATCCTCCTGGGGCGGAATTTCCAGGCTCCAGCGCCTGGCGTCTGCCGGGGCCACCTCCAGCGACTGGCCCAGCAGATCGGCCTCGAAGCGGGTGTTGTCGTGGCCAAGGCGCGGATGTTCGGCCACCAGCGTCACCCGACGCCCGGATTCGTCCAGTGCCGCGCCGACGGCCGGCAGCACATTGACCGCCTGCACCCGTCGGCGATGGAAGTCCTCGCCCTCGGCGGTGATCACCAGCTCAGCCGCGCCGGTGCCCGACGGCGACGGCAGCCGCCCGCGAAACACGCCATCATCGTTGCCAAGCGCCAGGATCTGCAGGCCGTCCACCGCCTCGCCGGACAGCTCCGCCGTCACCTTGAGCCCCTCGGGCACCGTCACCTCGCCGTCACTTTCGACACGCACCGCCAACGGCACCTCGAAGCCGGAATACAGCGTCGCGGGCAGCGCCTCCGTCACCAGGTGGCGATCGCTGTTGACGGTAATCCGCGAGTCCGCCGCCAGAGGACCCTCGATCCGCCACTCCCCCTGGGCGGGGTCGGGTACGCGGATCAGGTCGAAGCGTGGTTCCCGCTGCCAGCGCACCTCTGCGGGTGCGGTGTCGCGGGTGTAACGGGTGCCGTCCGGCGCCACCAGGGTCACCTCTCCCTGGCCGGGGTCATGGAAGATCAACGCGGAAAAATCGTCGACGCCGGCATCGACGGTGAAACGGCGGTCCTCAAGCGGCACCTGATCCACCGGGAAGATGCGCTCGACGATATCGAGAAAGGCGCCCAACAGGGCGTCCGGTGTCTCGACCACCGCCGCCAGTCCCCCGGTGCGCTGCGCCAGTCGCTCGACCAAGGCAACGTCGGCGCCTGGCGAAAAGGCGATGGCGTGGATGGCCACCCCCTGGTTGGCCAGGTCCGGCACCATCGCCTCGACCAGGCGTTGGCGAGAGGCAAGGTCCACGTCGGGCTTGGCACCCCTGCCCGGCGACAGGTCGATCACCCCGTCGGTCAGCAACACCAGGTGGCGCCAGCCGTCACCCTCGGCTGCTGCCGCGGTGCGCAGCGCCGCCTCGATATCGGTATGCTGCTGATACTGTTCCAGCGCCGGCGGCAGCGCCAAGGCCCGCTCGCGCCACTGGGCGTCGACCTGCCCCAGAGGCAACGGATTGTCGATCGACTCGCCGAAGGTCCAGATGCCGGCGCTGACACCACTCGGCAACAGCGCCACCAGCATGTCCAGCGCACTGCCTGCCAGGCGATTGGGGTCATTGGTCTTCATGCTGCCGGACACGTCCACCACGACGCGAACGTCCGGTGGCTCATCCGAGCCCGCTTGCCCAGTCACCGACTGGGCAAGCGCCGTCAGCGGCGACAGGCACAACGCCACGATTGTCGCCATCATTACCCCTTTCCCGCAGCGTTGCTGGCCCCGCTTGGCCATGTGTCCTCCTTGGAACTTGCCCGGAATCTCCAGGCCGTGGGCGGTGGACGTCTTTTACATCCCCCTTCGACGTGTTTATCGATGGTTCACCGTTCACGGTGGCCAGAGCGACCTCGCCAGCAGTTTCTAGCCGAGCAGTTTCTAGCCGAGCACCGGCTCCTGACGCTCCCGCCCTTCTTCACGCGACGTCCCATGAGCCTCTGCGTCCTGGTCACGCGCCGCTGCAGCGGCCTCGGCCTTGCGCAGACGGCGACGACGGCCACTCCACCACAGTGCCAGTCCAAACAGCGCACCGATCGCCGCGCCGACGATGACGCGCGTGGCCGCCGGCACCAGCACGCCATTGTTGCCGTCCATGAAGGCGACCGCTGCCACCATGATGGCCGGCGCCTGACCGCTGTAGACCTGGCCTTCCTCGATCAACGGCAGTTCGAACATCGACGGCATCCACATCACGCCGGCCACTGCCCAGGTCAGCACCAGGCGTGGCAGGCGCGGTAAAAAAGCCAGTCCAAGGTAGCCAGCCAACAGTACGACCAGCGACAATGCGCCATAGATCAACCACAGCGTGGACATGGAATCCGAAATCAACATTGCATGCTCCAACCTGACGTGCGCGCCGCGCACAGATGAAATTTCTCTTGAGTATGGTACATCTCGCACCATGAAAGCACAGCCGCCAAATGCACCGGCCGCAGCAACTCGGGGCCCCGCCCTGGACTTCACGCGTCAGGACGATAACGCCTGGCACTGGCTCGAGAATCGCGACGATCCCGCCGTGAGTGACTTTCTCGAGGCCGCCAACCGCCAGGCAGACACCTGGTTTGCCCCTCTGGAATCCTTGATCGAGCGACTCTACCAGGGCCACCTGGCGCGGCGAGAGCTGGCCGTCAAGGGGCTGCCCAGTCGCCTGGACCACTTCACCCTGTGGAGCGAGACCGCCGCCGACGCCGACTATCCGGTCTGGTGGCGCCACCCCAACGATGCCCCGCAGTCGCGCGAGGTGTTCTTCGACCTCGAGGCCAGAGCGCAGGAGCACACCTTCCTCGAACTCGGTGACATGGCGCTGTCCCCGGACGAGCAGTGGCTGGCCTGGACCGAGGACACCCAGGGTGACGAGACCTATCGCCTGTTCATCAAGCGCCTGCCCGATGGCGCCGAGCATCGACTGCTGGACGACATCGGCCCTGAGCTGTGCTGGGCCGAGGACGGCCAGACCCTGCTGTTCACCCGCTACGACGCCACCCAGCGACCCGACAGCGCCTGGCGGCTCAGCCTGTCGCTGGATGCGGCCAGCGCAGACGCCAGGGTCGAGACCGACGAGCTGGTCCTGCGCGAGGACGACGCCGAGTTCTGGATCGGTCTGGGCAAGACCCGATCGCGGGCCTGGCTGACCATCGAGTCGGCCTCCAAGGACACCAGCGAGACCCATCTGGTTCCGGCCCACGCGCCAGCGACTCCCCCGCACTGCTTTCAGCCCCGTCGCCCGGGCGTTGAGTACGCCCTCGATCATCGTCCCGGTCACTTCTATGTGTTGCACAACGAAGGGCTGGTGCACTTTCAGCTGGAAGTGGAGAACGAAGACCGCTCCGGTCAGCGGCGAGTACTGGTGCCCCATCGCCAGGAGACCACCCTGGAGGGTGTCGATGCCTACGCCTGGGGCCTGGTGATCGCCGAACGCGACCACCTCGAGGCCCAGGTGCGCCTGCGTCGCCTCGAGTTCGACGGCGACCACAGCGTCACCCTCGACGCCCCCCTGCCCTGCTCGCCCGCACCGCTTAGCCTGGGGCTCGGCGACAGCCCACACTTTGACGACCGGATACTGCGCCTGCGCGAGGAATCCTTCTGCACCCCGCCAAGCTGGTGGTCGCTGGATCTTGATAGCGGCGAGCGCCGACTGCTCAAGCGGCAGCCTCTGCACGGCGATCTGGCACCGGAAGACCTGCACTGCCAACGGCTGTGGGCCGAGTCCCACGACGGCGAGCGGGTCCCGGTGTCCGTGGTCTGCCGCAAGGACCTGGCGAACCAGCCGCTGCCGACGCTGCTGTATGGCTACGGTGCCTACGGCGAGGCGCTGGATCCCTGGTTCTCGGTGTCTCGACTGGAACTGCTCCGGCGTGGCGCGGCCTTCGCGGTGGCCCACGTGCGAGGCGGCGGTGAGCGCGGCGAGCCCTGGTACCTGGCCGGCAAGCTCGAGCACAAGCCCAACAGCTTCGAGGACTTCCTGGCCGCACGTGACGCCCTGGTCGACGCGGGTGTATCGAATCCCCAGCGTATCGTCGCTTACGGCGCCAGCGCCGGCGGTCTGCTGGTGGGCGCCAGCCTCAATCGCGCGCCACAGGCATTCTGCGCGGCGGTACTCGACGTGCCCTTTGTGGACGTCCTGCGTACCATGGAAAACCCGGACCTGCCGCTGACCACGGCGGAGTACACCGAATGGGGCAACCCCAGCCACGCCGCCGACGCCCGACGCATCGGCAGCTATTCACCGCTGGACAACCTCGATGCCGAGGCCTGGCCGCCGGTATTCCTGCAGGGTGGCTGGCACGATAGCCGTGTGCCCTACTGGGAGCCGGCCAAGCTCTACGCACGCCTGAGCCTGGCGAACGCCGAGCAGGCGGCACTGTCCAACCGGACAACCCTATTGAAGACCGACATGACGTCCGGTCACGGCGGCGCCTCGGGTCGTTTCAAGGCCTGGCGCGAAGGGGCACGCCAGGATGCCTTCGTGCTCTGGGCCCTGGACTTGCTGGATGCAGACCTGGTGAATGCGGACCTGATGGGCAACCCTCCGGTCGAATCACCAAGGCCCCATCCCTGCTCCACCGACGAGAACCCGCAGGCCTGACCGCACCTTTGGACGCCCTTGGCCGCTTTAGCGGCCACTTTCAGAATAAGGAATTTCATGAACGCCAAACCGATGCTCGCCCTCACCGCTGCGCTATGGCTCGGCACCTCCCTCGTCGGCTGCTCCGACGACAACGAGTCCGAGACGTCCGAGGGCACGTCACAGCAGAGCGAAAACGTCACCTCCGGTAACGGTGGCGGCAGCAACGAGAGCGCGGACTCAGCCAGTGAAGACGACACCAGCGGCGAACAAGGCGACGACATCTCGGAGATGAGCCAGGCGGATCGCCGCGAGGCACTGGAGCAGTCCCTGCGCGCCAACTTTGATCCCCAGCTCGGCGAGATTCGCTATCTGGTCGGCTGGAGTGACCTGAACGACGATGGTCAGGACGAGGCCGTGGTCCACGTGGTCGGCCCGATGGTCTGCGGCACCGGTGGTTGCGATACCCTGATCCTCGAAGCCCAGGACGACGCCTACCGCGTCATCAGCGCCCAGCCCACCACCCAGCCTCCGATCCAGCTTGGCGAAGCATCTCACGAGGGCTGGCGAGACCTGGTGGTCAAGCGCCACCTGGCCGCCGATCAGCCGGCTCAGGCCCTGCACCTGCGCTTCGACGGCAGCAGCTACGTCGAAGCCGAGGGCAACGAAGGCGAGGCCGAGAACGCCACCGTCCTGATCGAAGACTTCAACAGCCTCGATGACGCCCGTCCGCTGTTCACCGGTGAGGGGGCCATGTCGGGGTCTCTCGAAGGTGACATGGAAGGCGAGATGGAAGAAGCGATGGAAAGCGAGCGTTCAGAGCCGGAGGTCGACCCCGACGCCGCCGCTACAGCCGCCGCACCGCAAGGTAGCGATGACGACCAGGCTGACCACGAAGGAGAAAGCACAGAAGACGGCGACAACCGGCAAACGGACGCTAGCCACAGCGGCAATTGATCGCCAACACTCGGCGAAGCCTTCTTTGCCGACAAGGCGCCGGGCCTCTTCACGAGGCCCGGCGCTGTCGTTTCCCTATCTAGCCGGTCAGGCGGCGGTGGCTCCATGCCTGGCCAGACCACGCCCCAGGACATAGATCCCCCACGCCACCACAAAGGTCAGCGGTGCCGAGGCTCCGGCCAGACTCGGCGACAGCATCAGCGCGATGCCGACGATCGCCGCCAGGGCCCAGGCCGCCAGCCCCACAGGGTTGAAGGCGCTGATGTCAGCGTCCAGATCGACCTCGAGACGCCCCTCCGGCGACAGGATATGGGCCAGTGCCACCCCCACCCAGGCCACCACGAACACGCCTTGATAGGCCAGGGCCGCCAGCAGGTAGCTGAACACGTCCGCCCGCATCAGCAGGTAGGCAAGCCCGCCCACCAGACAGCCGGCCAGGATCTTGTTGAGTTTGAGGCCGGTGAGCTTGCCGACGAAGGCCTCGAGATTGACCGTCGCCAGGTAGAAGTTGGCGGTATTGATACGGCTCTGGGTCACCCACACCAGCGCCAGCCCACCGAGCCCCATGAGCTCGAGCAGTCCCAGCACGATGGACGCCTCCGACAGGCCGTCGGTAGGCAGGCAGGCGTCGAGCAGGATCCCCACCACTCCGCTGAACACGAAGGTCATCAGATAAAAGGGAATGCCGAAGGTGACGCGGGCATGGAAGCGGCTATCCTCGACGCGACCGAAGCGGGCGTAGTCGAAGGTAAACATCATCAATACCCAGACCCCCATGTAGTAGGCGAAGGTGGACATCCAGCCGAAGGGACTGGCGCCTCCTTCGGGCACTCGGGACAGCCAGCCGGAGGGATAGCCGAACTCGGCCATCGCCATGCCCACAGCGATCAGCATGCCGACGATGTACACCGGCAGCAGCACGCCGTTGAACTTGTCGAGCCAGTGCTGGACGCTGCCGAAGATCAGCGAAACCCCGACCACCACCACGATCAGGGTAGCGCTGGCCATGCCGAGCGACGGCGACCACTCGGACAGCACCAGCGCCATCACGTAGCCCTCGAACACCGCGTAGTAGAGCGCGGTGGCAAAAAAGATCAGGGTTGCGATCATCGCCCCCAGATGACCGAACAGGACCCGGGAAAACAGCGCCACGGTCAGTCCGGTACGTATCGCATAACGGCTGATCACCGCATTGATGACGCCGTAGCAGACCACCGTCAGGGCGATACCGATCAGCGCGTTGGTGGTGCCGTAGCTGCGGGCCATGGCGGCGGCCACCACCATGTAGAAGATGGCGCTGCATACCGCCCACCAGGCCATCATCAAATTGCCTCTGGGCATGCGTTGGTCCAGGGGCATGGGGCGGTCGGCGAAGTCGCCGGCGCCTTGCCCAGCTTTCTCGTGGGATGTCGTGTCGTTCATGGTTGTTGCCTCGTGCTGTTGTTGTGGTTGGACGAAGCCCCTTGGACAGAAGAGTCAGCCCATACCTCGGTGACAGGGCTCGAGTGACATTCCGGGGCAAGGGGAGCCCGGGCAGAGACGTCTGGCTCCGCCGGGCAAAGTGACAATTGCGGGAATAAGTGAGACGGGATCGAAGCACTCAGGCTCTTGCCTTCGATCCTTTTCAGCCGGCTAGTCGAGCGCCTGGCCGAGGGCCTGGTCCCGGGCATCGCCCAGTGCTTGACGCAGCGCCTCCAGGCGCCCTGCGTAGGCCTTGCGCGCCTCCAGCGCCTGTTCGAGGGACACCTGTACGAAGCGCACCTTCTGATGGGGCTGGATCTGGCCCACCAGATCCATGTCGGCGCTGATCACCGTGCCAACCATGGCGTAACCACCGCCGGACACGGCGTCTCGGTGGAGGATGATCGGCTCGCTGCCGGCGGGCACCTGGATCGAGCCGATGGGATAGCAGGCATCGACGATGTTGGACGGGTCGTCACCTGCCCCGAAGGGCGGCTCTCGCTCGATGAACCGAAGCGGCGTGCCGCCCTTGAAGCGATAGCCGATACGATCGGCCTCCGAGGCCACGCTCCAGTCCTCCTGATAGAAGCGTTCCCTCGCCTCTTCCTCGAGCAGGTGGTCGTAAAGTCCGGGTACAACGCGCAACTCATAGTGCTTGGCAAAGCGCGGCACAAAGGCCTCGGGAAGACGCCGACCGACTGCCGCGCGGGTTGCGGCGTTGGGTTGACCGACGGGCAGCACATCGCCAGCCTTGAGCGGACGCCCCTCGTAGCCACCGAGGGCGCCGAGCGCGTAGGTGCTGCGGCTACCCAGACGCTCGGGCACATCGATGCCGCCCTCCACCGCCAGGTAGAGCCGCGCCCCGGCACGCACGAAGTCGAAGCTCAGCACACTGCCCGCTGGCACCTCGAGCACCTCGAAGTTGGGATGGGGCTGACCATCGATCTTCGGCACCATTTCCGCGCCGCCGGTGGCGATACGACAGGCCTGGGTAAAGCGCAGCTCCGGCCCCATCAGGGCGCACTCGAGTACCGCGGCGTCCTCGGCGTTGCCCAGCAGCAGGTTGGCCGAGCGCATGGCGAACTGGTCCATGGCGCCAGAGGGCGGAATGCCCAGGTGGTAATGACCGGCGCGTCCAGCATCCTGGACCGAGGTCGCAAGCCCCGGCTTGATCACTTCAATGCTCATTGAGCACCTCCTCGACGCGACGGGCCACGGCTTCGGGGGCCTCGCGATATTCATCCAGGTCGAACACGAATGGCGCGGTTTTCGGGCGGAAGCGCCCGGCCTCGGCGGCGGCCACCATGGCGTCGTACTCGCTGCGATCGACGGGCCGATGCTTGACGATGTCCCCGGGGCGGAAATAGATCATCGAGTCGTCGATGTGGGGCTGGCTGCCGCTGGGATCGTAGATCGGCATGGGGGTCACCCCGAACATCTGATAGCCCCCGGCGCCGCGCACCGAGTAGATGCAGCTGAAGCAGCCGCCATAGCCGACGGTCTGCTTGGGCGTATCGGTACGAGGCCGCACGTACTTGGGCACCTCGATCTGCCGCTCACGGGGCACCATCTGGTACATGAACGGCAGGCCGGCGACGAAGCCCACCATGGACACGAACCAGGGACTGGCGCTGTGGGCCTCGATAAAGCCATCGACGCTGGTAAAACCGTTGATCCTGGCGGCGTACTCCAGGTCGGTGCCTGACGGGTCCTGGTGGCGATCGCGAAAGCGCATCAGCGTCTCGTGGGTCCAGGGGTCGTTGTAGAGCACCGGCACCTCCACCACCCGGGTCTCCAGGCGCTGAACCTGCTGGCCGAGCACCTCGGCATCGATCTGCTCAAGGGTCTCGATCAAGCGTGACAGCGGCAGCCGGTCAGGATCGTAGCGAACCTGATAGGAGGCGTTGGCGGGACAGATCTCGGTCACCCCGGGGATCTTGCGCTCGGCAAGCCGACTGGTGATCGACACCCCACGAAAGAAGGCTTCCAGGTTCATCGCCTCGGACAGTTCGACGAACAGGAACTCGTCACCGGCGGCGCTGTAGCGTGCGGGCTTGGCCTGCCCGGGGTCACGCTGGGTGGATGGCTTCATGACGCTTTCTCCTGTACTGATGGCGCTGACGCCGCCGATGCTGTGTCCAGCCAGAGCTCCAGGGTGCCGGTATGGAAGTCGCCGCGACGTACCGCCTGGTCCTCCACCAGCCGACGATGCAGCCCCGCCGTGGTGGTGAAGCCCTCCAGCGTGAATTCGTCGAGGGCACGACCGGCACGGACCAGCGCTGAGGCGCGATCCTCGTCCCAGACGACCAGCTTGGCCACCAGCGAGTCATAGAACGGCGGCATCCTGTAGCCCTCGTACAGGGCGCTGTCGACGCGCACGCCCGGGCCGGTGGGCCAGATCAGTCGCTCGACCTGCCCCAGCGATGGGAAGAAGCCATTGTCCGGGTCTTCCGCGTTGATACGCATCTCCACGGCCCAGCCACGTATCGCGATATCGTCCTGGGCCACCCCCAGCGGCTCACCCAGGCATACCCTGAGCATCGCCCGCACCAGATCGACACCGGTGATCATCTCGGTGACCGGATGCTCCACCTGGATGCGGGTATTCATCTCGATAAAGAAGAACTCACCGCTGTCATCGTCGTACAGGTACTCAAGCGTCCCGGCGGCCTTGTAGCCGACGTGCTCGGCGAGCGCCACCGCTGAGGCGCAGAGGCGCTCGCGGGCGGCCTCGTCCAGCGCCGGCGATGGGCTTTCCTCGAACACCTTCTGACGCCGTCGCTGCAGCGAGCACTCCCGCTCGTACAGATGCACGGCACGCTCACCGTCGGCCAGGATCTGCACCTCGATATGTCGTGCACGCTCGATAAAACGCTCGAGATAGACGCTGTCATCGCCGAAGGCGGCTCGCGCCTCGCTCTGGGCCAGCGGTAGCTGGGCGCGGAGTTCCGCCTCGTCGGCAGCGGTGCGAATGCCGCGCCCGCCACCGCCGGCGGCGGCCTTGATCAGCAGTGGATAGCCGACCTCCAGGGCGACCTTCACCGCCTCCTCCACGTCGGCCACCGCCGACGGCGACCCCGGCACCACCGGAACACCTGCGACCAGAGCGGTGCGCCTGGCCTCGGCCTTGTTGCCCATGCGCTCGATCAATTCGGCGTCGGGGCCGACGAAGATCATGCCGGCCTCGACCACACGGCGCGCGAAGTCGGCGCTCTCCGACAGGAAGCCGTAGCCGGGATGGACCGCCTCGGCACCGACTTCCCGGGCTGCCGCCAGGATCGCCTCGATGTTCAGATAGCTCTTGGCGGCCTGGGCCGGGCCGATACATACCGCCTCATCGGCCAGTTTGACCGCCAGGCTGTCGGCGTCGGCCTCACTGTGGGTGACGATGCTGGTCAGGCCGAGTTCGCGGGCGGCGCGCACCACCCGCACGGCGATCTCACCGCGATTGACGATCAACAGACGGGTCGCATTCATGCCTCGCCCTCCGAAACGTCGATGACCAGGATGTCCTGACCGGCTTCCAGCACATCGCCGTCATCCACCTCGATGGACGCGATCTGGCCTGTCACCTCGGCCTTGAGTTCGCAGAACTGCTTCATCACTTCGAGCAGGCCGATGGTGTCGCCGGCCTGGACGCTATCACCCGGGGACACGAAGGCCTCGGCCTCGGGCGAGGGACGGCGATAGAAGACGCCGGGAAAGGGGGCTTGCTGTGTTTGCTGGGACATGAGGTCTCTCGCTTGTCATTGGAATTGGTTTGCGCTGAACACGATCAAGGTGAAGATGGCTGTGGCCAGGCGGCCGCAGGCTCAGGGAGCCTTGAGCTCGATGCTGGCATCGGCCAGCCGGCGGCGGATGGCGTCGAGCATCTCCAGCGCCCCGGGGGAATCGCTGTGCAGACACACCGACTGAAAGCTGACCGGTACACGCTTGCCGCTGGCGGTCTCGACCACGCCCTCGCGGGCCGCCAGCAGCACCTTCTCGGCTACCGTTTCGGGGTCGAGGCGCTGCACCTGCCGGACAAAGACGATGGAACCCTGATCGTCGTAGTCACGATCGGCGTAGAACTCGTGGACGCGCTGGATGCCCTCGGCCTCGGCGACCCGATCGATCACCGACCCGGCCAGGCAGTAGATCGGCAGATTGGCGTCGATGGTCATCAGTGCGCGACATAGCGCCGTGGCGAAGCCCTCGTCCCTGGCCGCGTGCATGAACAGGGCCCCGTGAAGCTTCAGGTGATGAAGGCCTAGGCCCTCCCGGGCGGCCAGTTCGCGCAGGGCGCCGAGCTGATAGATGACGTCATTGACCAGTTCATCGGCGGCGGCGTGAATATGCCGGCGACCAAAGCCGACCAGGTCGCGGAAACCGGGATGGGCCCCCACCGCGACACCGTGCTTCGCCGCCTGCTGCAGGCTATGGGTCATGATGGTGGGATCGCCGGCGTGGAAGCCGGTGGCGATATTGGCGGAACTGATGCCGGCCATGATGCGATCGTCGATGTCTCCGCCGATGCGCCAGGCGCCGAATCCCTCCCCCATGTCGGCATTGAGGTCCAGTGTTGTCATTGTGGGTCTCCTCGCGGGTGTTCCATCGTTGTATATGAGAGACGCCACTGATTGGAAATACCAATTCTTGTTTGGCATTATCAAAAAATCCGAATAACAGGTTCGAACAACAGAACTTGAGGGAGATCTCACATGGCGCGCAGTCCTTCCCTTCGCAAGCTGCGCTACTTCGTGGCGGTGGCGGAAAGCGGCAAGGTGACCCAGGCCGCGGTGGACCTGAACGTGTCCCAGTCGTCGATCACCACCGGGGTGCGGGAAATCGAGGACGAGCTGGGCGTCAAGCTGTTCGACCGACAGGCCCAGGGCATGGTGCTGACCCGCGAAGGCACGCGTTTTCTCGACCGGGTCAGACACGTCTTCCAGGCGGTGGACGAGGCCTTCGACTCGACCCGGGTGCACTCGCCGACGCTGGAGGGACGCCTCGATCTGGCCATGAGCTATACCGTGGCGGGTTACTTTCTTCCGCCGCTGCTGGCACAGTTTCAACGTCGCTATCCCGGTGTGACGGTACGCCTGCACGAGGCCTCGAGGCCGACGATCCAGGCCGGCCTGCTCGGCGGGCGCTTCGATCTGGCCATCATGCTGATCTCCAACCTTGAACCGGGTGCCCCGCTGGCCCAGCACCTGCTGATCCGATCGCCCCGCCGCCTGTGGGTCGCCAGCCACCACCCTCTTCACGGCAGGCGCGACGTTGGCCTGGCCGACGTCGCCCGCGAGCCCTATATCATGCTCAACGTCGACGAGGCCGAGCAGACCGCACTGCGCTACTGGGCACCATCGGGACTCGGCCCACAGACGCTGTTCAGCACATCCTCGGTGGAAGCGGTGCGCTCCCTTGTCGCCAGCGGCTCGGGCGTCAGCATCCTGTCGGACATGGTCTATCGGCCCTGGTCGCTGGAGGGCCGACGCATCGAGCACATCGACCTGGCCGACCCCATCCCGACCATGGACGTGGGCTTCGCCTGGGACCGCAAGAGAGCACTGTCGCCGCCGGCCCAAGCGTTTCGCGACGCCCTGATCGAGGCCATGGCGGCGGGCTGACGGCACGCCAGGTACCAGGGGCATGCCACAACGCAAGCGACCTCCCGAAGGAGGTCGCTATCAGAGATTGCAGGTGGCGTTGCCACAAGAGGCGTTCAGCCCTCGACCGGGATCACCGCGATGATGTGGTCCTCGAGGTCGGCCTCGTCCACCTCGGTCTCGGGGATGGCGAAGCTGCGCACGCTGATACCCTTGCGGTGGACCCGCTCGGGATCACCGCAGATCAGATGGTGCCAGCCGGCGAGCTTTCGTCCCTCGGCCAGCCGTCGGTAGGCGCAGGAGTGCGGCAACCACTTGAACTGGTGGGCGAGCTCGGGCGTCAGGTGGGTGCAGTCCGGCACCTTGGCGAGGCGATTGTCATAGTCGCTGCAGCGGCAGCTGTGGGTATCGAGCAGCCGGCAGGACAGGCCCAGCACCGCCAGATCGCCGGTGTCCTCGTCCTCGAGCTTGCGCAGGCAGCACTGGCCGCAGCCATCGCACAGCGCCTCCCATTCCTGCTGGGTCAGCTCATCGAGCGCGTAGCGCTCCCAGAAACGTTCTCTCAGCTCGGCCATGACGTCAGTAGCGGGCTTCGGTGGGGGTGCGATACAGGTCCAGCAGATACTCGTCCTTGGCCGGCGGCATCTGAAAATAGAACCCCTTTTCCTCGATCGCCGCCATCACCTCGGCGCCGCTGGCGCGCGCCAGCGCCTTGTCGGCGGTGAGGATCATGGTCATCACCGATACCGGCGTGCCGAAGCGCTCCATCAGCGCTTCGGGGACCCGCTTGAGCCCCTCGCGCTTGTCCACGTAGAGATACATCTCGTCCTTGCGCGAGCTCTTGAATATCTCGCACAGCATCTTGCCCTGCATCGTCGTCATGTCGGTCTCATCGGGCGCCACCTGGGCTGCCCTGTCGGTCTGGTGGGCGTCCTTTCGATTCATCGGACGCCTCGTCGTTGCTGTTAGTGTTTCGTCAGCCTGGTCGAGTCCTTCTTTCTAGCCGGCTTGGGCCAACTCCCCCAGGGCTCCTTCAAGGCGCTCATTAAGTCGTTCGCCACGCCAGCCACTGGGCAGCGGCAGCGGCTGGTTGCGCAGGCTGGCGGTGACCAGGGCTTCCAGCTCACGCCGGCGCAGCAGCACTTCGGGGGCGACGCCCAGCGACTCGGCGTCGAGATTGACCACCTTCTTGAGCGCCTTCATGCGCGCCTTGAACGGCGGCAAGGTTGGTGCCAGTGGCGCAGGTGCGAGCTCCGAGACCTCTCGGTGGGCGGCCTGCTTGACCATCGCCAAGAGGGTGTCGCCCTCTCGCTTGATCAGGGTCGGCTTGACGCCCTCCACCGCCGCCAGGTCATGACGGTTGGCCGGCATCTTCTCGGCGATGGCGTAGAGCACACGATCCTGAATCACCCAGTTGCGCGGCAGGTCCCTGGCCCGGGCCTCGCCCTCGCGCCAGGTGGTCATCAGGCGGTAGGCCTCGACCTGACGCGGGGCCAGCCGCCATAGCTGACGCTGGCGCAGGTACCACTGGCCGTCGCTTTCGCTGGAGCGCTGCGACTGGGCCACCAGGTCGGTACAGTCCTCCAGCACCCACTCGAGTCGACCGTGGCGCTCCAGCGACTCACGCTGGTGCTGCCACACCATCAGCAGGTAGACCACGTCCAGCGCCGCGTAGCTCAGCTGGGAATCGCTCAGGGGGCGCTCCAGCCAGTTCGAACGGGTCTCTTCCTTGGGCAGCGTCTCGCCCACCCAGAACTCCACCAGCCGCTGGTAGCCCATGGCGGCGTCTTCGCCCAGGAGCCCCTGGGCCACCTGGGTGTCGACCAGCGGCGTCGGCGCGACCCCGGCCCAGTGGCCGAATACCTCGAGGTCCTCGCTGCTGGCGTGCAGCAGCTTCAAGGCGTCATTGGTCAGCAGTTGCCGGCAACGCTCGGTGCAGGCGACCTCCAGCGGGTCGATCAGATAGGTGGCGTCGCCACCGTAGATCTGGATCAGTGCGGGAACCGGGTGAAAGGTCTTCTCGCGAAAGAACTCCGTGTCCAGCGCCAGTACCGGTGCCTGGGACAGCGCCTGGCAGGCGTCGTCGAGAGCGTCGGCGCTATCGATCCATCGAATATCAGGGATTACAGGCATTCAAGCATCCATTTGAGGCAACAACGTTCGCCCGACTTATTCACTGTCGAAGGGCAGGCGACCGGAAAAGGCGCGGCTCAAGGTCCCGCCGTCGACGTACTCGAGCTCACCCCCCATGGGAACACCATAGGCCAGACGCGACAGACGTGCACCGTGGCGCTGGATCTGGGTGGCGATATAGTGGGCGGTGGCTTCGCCTTCCACGGTGGGATTGGTCGCCAGCACCACCTCTTCGATCAGGCCCTCTTCCATCAGGGTCTCGAGCTGATCGAGACCGATGTCCTCGGGCCCGATACCGTCCAGAGGCGACAGGTGGCCGTGCAGCACGAAGTAACGTCCCTGAAAGCCGCCGGCCTCCTCGATGGCCAGCATATCCGCCGGCGACTCGACCACACACAGCAGGCTGTCATCCCGACGCGCGCTCTGACATAGCCCGCACAGCGGCTCTTCGGTCAGGGTCCGGCAGCGCTGGCAGTAGCCTACCCTTTCGACCGCCTCACGCATCACCTCGGCCAGACGCTGGCCGCCTTCACGCTGGCGCTCCAGCAGGTGCATGGCCATGCGCTGGGCGGTCTTGGGCCCGACGCCCGGCAGCACGCGCAGTGCGTCCATCAATTGCTCGACCAGGGGAGAAAAACTCATGGGCAAACTCGTCCAGCGCCGGGCAAACACTGCGTCCGGCGGATACACTCTCGCCCAGGCCAGTCGCTGGCCCGGGTCGCGTCAGGGTCGGCTTAGAACGGCATCTTGAAGCCGGGCGGCAGGTTGAGGCCCGAGGTCACCTCTTCCATCTTGGCCTTGGAGCTGGTCTCGACCTTGCGCACGGCATCGTTGACCGCAGCGGCCAGCAAGTCCTCGAGCAGTTCCTTGTCCTCTTCCATCACCGACGGGTCGATCTCGACCTTGCTGACGTCATGGCGGCCGTTCATGGTCACCTTGACCATGCCGGCGCCGGCTTCACCCAGCACCTCGGCCTTGGCGATTTCTTCCTGGACCCGCTGCATCTTGTCCTGCATTTCCTGGGCCTGCTTCATCAGGTTACCCATTCCACCTTTCATCATGGTCCGATCCTCTCGTTTTAAACTGTCAGGCGCAGACGCTCAGCGTCTGGCCTTGCGGGTCTCGCCGGCGGGGGTCACGGTGGACTCCACCAGCCTGGCGCCGAATGTCTGCTGCAATTGTTGAATATGGGGATCACGCTTCAAGGCCTCAACCGCTTCGGCGTGGCGTTCCGCTGCCAGGCGTTCGGCCATCTGCCGCGGGGTCTCGACGCGGGTGTCGAGCTGACGCACCTCGATCTCGAGTCGACGGGGATACCCCAGGGCCTCGAGGGCATCGCGAATCCGGTTCTGGTGAACCTCGGCGTTCATCGCCGATTGCGACGGGTCCAGATGCAGATGTAGCCGTTCACCGTCGTCGGCGGCCACCACGCAGTGGGCGGCAAGGTTACGGGTCAGGCCCGACACGCCAAGATCATCGAAGTGGGCCAGCCAGGCGCTGTGAGTCAGCGCCCCTGTCGGCATCGCGGCAGCCTCGCCAGCGGCGGGCTCTGCGGCGTGCTGCTGGTGCTGCGAGGCCTCGTCGACCATCGCCTCGGCCGCCATCGCCTCTGCCGCCATCTCCTCGACCTCGGCGTCGGGCTCAAGGCTTGGCTCGGGGCTGGGCTCTGCGCTTGGCTCTAGGCTTGGCCCAAAGCTTGGCTCGGGGCTTGGCTCTTCGCTACTCGCTTCGCTCCCGGCGACCGCAGGCGTTTCGGCCAGGTGCGACTCAACCGGGAGCGGTTCGGTCGGGAGCGGCTGGTCCTGTGTGGACGCCATCGCTTGCCCGGCCTGGGCCTCGGCGGACGGCGTCTCGGCCAGGCCGACCGGCTCGCTGGCGACGGCGGTGGGCGCGTCAGCGCCCGGCGTAGGGTCCTCGGGAGCACCGCCCTCCCAGGGCGGCGGCACGTCACTGGCGTGGTTGTTCGCACGATAGTCGGCTTCGCCACCACTATCATCGCGACTGTCTGGCGCCTCACCCGGCATGGGCGCAGGCCCATCGACGGGCGCCGGCGCGGCATCGACACTGGCCTCGACCGGCGCCGCCGTCTGCGCCTGGGTCTCGGACGGGGATGGCGCACCAGGCTCGGGCTGTGGTTCAGGCTGCGGTGCGGGCTGAACGTGAGGTTGAGCCTCGGGCTGAGTCTGAACCTGGCCGTGAGGCTGAGCTCGGTTCTGGGCTTGGTTCTGGGCTTGGTTCTGAACTTGTGTCTTAACTTCGGGCTGCGGTTCGCTCCTAGAGTCAGGCTGCGCGGTAGACGCTGAACCCGCCTGCGGCGCTGCCTCGCCGCGCATCGGCAGCGGCGTCCGGGCGGGCCTGGGCACGCCCTGGGGACGAAACGCCAGCATCCGCAGCAGGGTCATTTCCAGGGCGGTACGCAGGTCTGGGGCGTGGGCCATGTCGGCACGCCCCTGCACTCCGATCTGATAGTAGAGCTGCACGTCCTCGGCGGCGAAGCGTCCGGCCAGCTCAAGCAGCGCCTGACGGTCGCCGTGGCCGTTGTCCAGCGCCGACGGCACCATCTGACCGATCGCCAGGCGGTGCAGCACCGCCGTCAGATCGTCGAGCACCGCGCCGAAGTCCGGGCCCTGCTCGGCCAGGCTCGCCACCTCCTGGAGCAGCCGCGCGGCGTCCACCTCGGCCAGCGCCTCGATCAGCGCCAGCACGTGGCGATGGTCGAGGGTACCGAGCATGGCGGCGACGTCGGCGTGGCGAACCTCACCCTGGCCGAAGGCGATCGACTGGTCGGTCAGACTCATGGCATCGCGCATGGAGCCGGCGGCGGCCTTGCCCAGCAGCCACAGTGCAGACTCCTCGAAGGGTACCTGCTCGGCTTCCAGCACCTTGGACAGGTGGCCGACGATACGCTCCGGCGGCATATGCTTGAGGGTAAACTGCAGGCAGCGCGACAGCACCGTCGGCGGCAGCTTCTGCGGATCGGTGGTCGCCAGCAGGAACTTCACATGGGGCGGCGGCTCTTCCAGAGTCTTCAGCAGCGCATTGAAACTGCTGGTGGAGAGCATGTGCACCTCATCGATGAGGTACACCTTGTAGCGACCCTGGGTCGGCGCGTACTGAACATTGTCGAGCAGCTCGCGGGTGTCTTCGACCTTGGTCCGCGAGGCGGCGTCGACCTCGATCAGGTCGACGAAGCGGCCCTGGTCGATGGACTGACAGCTATCGCAACGGCCACAGGGGGTCGAGGTCACGCCGTCGTCACCTTCCCCCTTGTCGGTGCAATTGAGGCACTTGGCCAGGATACGCGCCAGGGTCGTCTTGCCGACACCTCGGGTCCCGGTGAACAGGTAGGCATGGTGCAGGCGGCCCTGGTCCAGGGCATTGACCAACGCCCGCTGGACATGCTCCTGCCCCACCAGTTCATGGAAGGTGCGAGGCCGCCATTTGCGGGCCAGTACCTGATAGCTCATTGAACGTTCTTTCCTGCGGCTGGGCTTTGGGCCAGGCGACCCGCTGAGACAACGCGGCGGGAGCGAGGCGGCGTGGCGGTCACGCGACGGTGTTTCCCGCCCGATGGTCGTGGCATTCTACCGGGTGGGGCCTTGGGCGCAAAGGCCAAGGGGGGTTCACGCCGTTGAAGCGGCACCTCACACCTGTGCGCCCGTCTGGCGTTGCTCGCATCCGCCACTGGTGAGAGGTACCCGCAGCCAACCGACGGTAGCGTCCCGCCTTCCATTGCCACAGGACCCTTCATGTCTGACTCCGCGCCCACCTCCTCCGAGACGCCCCCCACCGCGAAGCGACGGCTTTCGCCCTCACGGCGACTGAAGGTACTGCTGACGCTGGCCATCGTCGCGGTGATGGCGCTGTCCTGGCTCGATGTGCTCGATCGTGCGACCCAGCGTCAGGTCGAGGGCGCCACTACCCAGGCGCTGCTCGCCTTCGCTGCGGCCCGCGGGCTCAACGCGGGCATCTCGGTGCTGCAGTCCACCGAGATGGGCGTTGGCGTGTCGACCCATCCCTTCGAGGCGCTGGACCCCTTCAACGACCTGGTGGAGGACTACGCCAGCGTGATGAAGCTGGCCATCGGCTCACTGATCGGCCAGACCCTGCTGCTGGAAATCACCGGCTCGCTGATGTTCAAGATCGCCCTGAGCCTGGCCGGTGCCTTGCTGATCCTGTGCCTGTGGCGAGACTGGCGGCTGACGCCACTGGCGTGGAAGGCCTTCGCACTGATCGGACTCGGCCGGTTTCTGCTGCTGCTGACACTGGTGGCCAGCACCCTGGTGGACCAGGCGTTTCTCGATGAGCGCACCAGCGCCAGCATGGCCGAGGTCCAGGGCCTGTCCGAAGAGGTCCAGGCCACCGGCCTGGCCGAGGCCGGCGATGCCTTGACGCCACAGCAGCGCGAGCGGCTTGAGGCCGAGATGGCCGATACCGACCAGCGACGCCAGCAACTACGCGAAACGCTGATCGAGACCAATCGACAGATCGGCAAGGCCGAGGACGCGGTGGAACAGAGTCGCGGTCGGCTGTCGCTGTTGACCGCCCGGCTGAGTCTGACCGAGCGCCTCAACCCCTTCCACGACAACCCCGAGATCGAGCGCCTCGAACAGCAGCTTGGCCAACGGCGACAGCGCCTGGCCGAGCTCACCGACGAGCGCGAGAGCCAGCTCGCCGAGCTCGCCGCCGTGGACCGCGAACGCGACACCCTGCGCCGCCGCCTGGCGGGCGAGGACCCGGACGAAGGCCTGTTCGACAGCCTGGCCGAGCGCATCGGAGCCCTTACCGACGGCCTCAGCATCAGCGCCATTCAGAGCCGAGTCGAATCCGGCACCAACGCCATCCTCCAGTTGATGGCGCTGTTTGTGATGCGCACCCTGGTGATTCCGCTGCTGTTTCTATGGCTTGGGCTGAAGCTGTTCAAGGGGCTGTATTCGCGGCCCGGGGCATCGCTTCGCCTGCCGCCACCCAGGCAGGAGCGAGTGATCCATCCGCCACCCCAGGCAGACGTCGAGTCGCGAGACTGAACGCCGCCCCCTGGAAGCCTAGGCGCCCTGGAAGCCCTGAAGCACCTTGGCCACATTGACGCCGATCTCTTCCACCGCGTAGCCGCCCTCCATCAGGATGACGCTGGGCAGGCCCAGGCTTGCCAGCCGACGCCCCATGTCGAGGAAGTCATCGCTCTTGAGGCGGAAGCTCGAGATGGGGTCGCCTTCGAAGGTATCGACACCCAGCGACACCACCAGAAGGCTTGCCTGCTTGTCGCTGATCTCGGCCAGGGCAAGCTCCAGGCGCTCGCGCCAGGTGGCATAGTCGGTACCCGGCGGCAGCGGATAGTTGACGTTGTAGCCAAGCCCCGGCCCCTCGCCCTTCTCGTCGGCGTGGCCGAGATAGTAGGGAAAGCACTGGTCCGGGTCGCCGTGGATCGACTGGGTCAGGACATCGTCACGGCCATAGAAGATCTGCTGGGTGCCGTTGCCGTGGTGGAAGTCGACGTCGAGGATCGCCACCCGAGCGTGACCATCGTCGAGCGCACGCTGGGCCACGATGGCCGCATTGTTGAAAAAGCAGTAGCCACCGAACTGATCACTGGCGGCGTGATGCCCCGGCGGGCGGCACAGGCCGAAGCTCGGCTGGCCGCTGGAAGCGGTGTGCTCGTAGGCCGACAGCGCCACGTCCTTGCTGGCCATCGCCGCCTCGAAGGTGCCGGGGGAAATCGAGGTATCGCCACCGAGGGCATAGTAGCCGAGCTTGCCGCCGACATGGCCGGGAATACGATCTTCGCGCATGGTGCGTGTCGGCCAGATGGTGGGGATGGCCTCGCCGCCGTGACCGGCGGCCTGCCATTCGTCCCAGCAGGTCGAGAGAAACTCGACGTAGGCTGCATCATGCACCGCAAGCACCGGCGCCAGGCCGTGCTCCCTCGGCGCGGCGACCGGTCCGACACCGCTGTCACGGAGCCGTGCGAGCACCAGGTCGACCCGCTCGGGGCACTCGAAGGGGGTCATCAGCTGGCCATCGTGGAGTTCGGTCCTGGCACGACGCAGCTTGGTCGCTTCACTGTGGTACACCTGCATGCTTGCATTATTCCTTTTGTTGACCGGCGACGGGTTGACCGACAACGCCTTCAGCGCAAATCGGGCGAACGTATTGTGCCGCCGGGCCCGTCAACAAGGGAAGCCCGGCGACCGGCGCCGGGCTTCATCATCAAAAGGCTTTTCTGTCAGGGCTGTTGTCAGAGCTTGCGTGTCCGAGGGCTTCTCAAGCGGTCGTGCGTGACGGTGGCTCAGCCTTGCCCCTCGAGCTGGCGTTCCAGTTCGCGACGCACGTTCTCGTCCAGCGACAGCGCGGTGCCCAGCTCGTCCAGCCAGGCGCGTTCCATGGCATTCTGGTCGTCGATCACCGCGGCGCTGGCCAGGTACATCTCCCGCGCCGCCTGGGGCGAGTCGGCCTGACTGGCCAGCGCCTGGGCGTCCAGCGGCGCCTGGAGCTGACGCTCGACCCAGGCATGCAGCTCATCATCGGCCCCGAGCTGCTGAATCTGCTCGCTGATCAGGGCGCGCTCCTGGGCGTCGATGTGGCCGTCGGCCCGGGCCGCCATGATCACCGCCTGCAATACCTCCAGGCTACGCCGTTCCTGGGCCTCGCCGCCGAGCTCCTCCAGCGGAGCCCCTTCACCGGATTGAGCCCCCTGAGACGCGGGGGTGGCCTCGTCACCGCCACGGGACTTCTGCCAGGCCTTCCAGGCCAGCATGCCGACGCCGGCGATGGCGCCATACTTGATCGCCTTGCCGCCCATGCTGCGGCCGCGCTTGGATCCCATCAGCATGCCCAGCGCGCCGCCCCCGAGCAGGCTCTTCATGTCCATGCCGCCGCCACCGCTGGACGACGACGATCCCCCGGAAAGCTGGGACGAGACGCTGTTGATCAGCCCCTGCACGTCGAAGCCGCCCTTGCCGGAAGACGAACCGCCGGAAGACGAACCGCCGGCCTGTTTCATCAGTTGGTCGAGCAGGTACTTGGCATTCATATCGCACTCCTCCTTGGTCGATGGTCATTGGAAAGCTCGACGACGGCGAGGTTCCCTGGATACGAGCCGCCATCTCGATTCAACCGCGGACAAGGGCCCATGGCGTCACCATAGACACTGGCACTAGCCTTGGCCTCCTGTTTTGTCCATCCAGACCAAGCCCCCTGAACGCAAGAACCCGCCAAGCGAACTTGACGGGTCCTTGTCCAGCGGCGCATCCCGCTGTCGGCTCAAATGTCGGCCCGGGATCAGCGTGCCATCTTCACCATCTGGCGGTTGACGAACTCATCCATGCCATCCTTGCCAAGCTCACGGCCGAAGCCGGAGCGCTTGACGCCACCGAAGGGCAGCTCGGCTTCGCTGCCGGGCGGCTCGTTGATGTGGACCATGCCCACCTCGAGACGATTGGCCAGCTCGAGCGCTCCCTCGGGGTTGGAGGTCTGGATCACTGCACCCAGGCCATAGGGCGTGTCGTTGGCCAGGTCGATCGCGTCCTCCAGATCGGCGGCGCGGTAGACCACAGCCACCGGTCCGAACAGCTCCTCCTGGAAGATGCGCATGTCGCGGGTCACGCCGGTCAGCAGGGTCGGGGCGTACCAGGCGCCAGCGCGATCCAGGCGCTTGCCGCCGGTGACCAGGGTCGCGCCCTGGCGGATCGCGTCCTGGACCTGAGCATCCAGGTTGGTAAGCGCCTGCTCCGAGGACATCGGTCCCATCACGGTATCGTCCGCCATGGGATCGCCGACCTTGATCTGCTCCACCGCCTCGTGGAAGGCCGCCAGGAAGTCGTCGTAGACGGCGTCGTCGACGATGATCCGCTTGGCCGCGTTGCAGGCCTGACCGCAGTTGCCGAAACGTCCCTGCACCGCCTGCTTGACGGCCTGCTCCAGATCGGCGTCGGGCAGCACCAGGAAGGGATCGGAGCCACCCAGCTCCAGCACCACCTTCTTGAGCTGGCGACCGGCCTGCTCGGCCACCGCCGCACCGGCACGCTCTGAACCGGTCAGCGACACGCCCTGCACCCGCGGGTCGGCGATCAGCTCGCCCACCTGCTCGTTGCTGGCGTAAAGGTTGGTGTAAAGCCCCTTGGGCGCACCCGCCTCTGTGAAGATGTCCTCGATGGCCTTGGCCGACTCCGGACACTGGGGAGCGTGCTTGAGCAGGATGGTGTTGCCGTTGAGCACGTTGGGACCGGCAAAGCGCGCCACCTGATAGTAGGGGAAGTTCCAGGGCATGATGCCCAGCAGCACCCCGAGCCCCTGCTTGCGCACCTCGGCCTTGGCGCCGCCGGTGACGATGGGCTCCGGCTCCAGCCAGGCCGGGCCGTTGTCGGCGTAGTAGCGGTATATGTCCACCACCACCGACATTTCGCCCAGGGCCTGGGACTTCGGCTTGCCCATCTCGCGCACGATGATATCGGCGAGCTGGTCACGGCGCTGTTCGTGCAGGTCGGCGACCCGGTGCAGCAGCGCCGCACGCTCGGCGGGGGTGACGTCACGCCAGGCCAGATACGCCTGATGCGCCGACTCCACGGCCTTCAGAATCTCGCCGTCGCTGGCGTCGGGGTAGGTGGCTTCGACCTCTCCGGTCGCCGGGTTGGTAACCTTGTAATGGCTCATGGCTGTCTCTCCTTGCGGCATGGCTGTGCGACCAGCCTTCGCATGGCGAAGGCTCTCGGCAGATTCAGGGGGCTAAACAGCATAGCGCCGGCCCGCCACGGTGGACAGGAGGATTCGACCAGAGTTCGGCGTGGCTGCCGAACAAATTTCTCCCCGAGGCCTGTCGACGCTTCAGTGATCCCCGTCGCCACGCGCCGTTGCAAACTCCTCGGTGTCGATATCCGCCTGCTGGGCCTCGCTGTAACGCGCACCGACCACCTGGTCCGGCGTCATCATGGCGTTGATCAGCGCAAGCGTGCCGGCATCCAGCGTCAGCGCCTCGGCGGCCAGGTTCTCTTTCTGGTGGGCGGCGGTACGCGATCCGGGGATCGGTATCACGTCCGCCCCCTGCCCTCTCAGCCAGGCCAGCGCCAACTGGGCGGGGGTGCACTCGCGCTGGCGCGCCAGCGCCTCGAACTCGGCCAGCAGGGCAAGATTGCGCGGGTAGTTATCGGCACTAAAGCGCGGCATGCCTCGACGCATGTCGGCCTCCTCGAGCCTGGCGGGGTCACGCAGGGTACCGGTCAGAAAGGCGCGGCCCAGCGGGCTGAACGCCACCAGCACGGTATTCGACTCACGGCAGGCGTCGAGCAGCGCGATCTCGGGGTTGCGCGTCCACACCGAGTACTCCGACTGCACCGCCGCGATGGGATGCTCCTGACGGGCCTGCCTGAACGTCGCCGCCGACACCTCGGACAGCCCGAGCCCGCCGATCTTGCCTTCCTGCTCGAGTCGTCCAAGTTCTCCCACGCTCTCCTCGATCGGCACCTGACGATCCCGTCGATGCAGGTAGTAGAGATCCAGATGATCGGTCTTCAGCCGCGAAAGGCTCTGCTCGCATTGGCGGCGCAGCGTCTCAGGCCGCCCGTCGATGCGCTTGGTACCGATCTCCGGGTCGAAGGCCATGCCACACTTGCTGGCCAGGAAGACCTCTTCACGGCGACCGGCAAGCGCTTGCCCCACGACTCGCTCATTGGCCGTCTTGCCGTAGAGGGTGGCGGTATCGAAGTGGCGGTAGCCCACCTCGAAAGCGTGCTGCAACACCCTGACCGCCTCGGCTTCCGGCAACGGACTGCCATAGGCGTGGGACACGTTCATGCAGCCAAGGCCGATGGCTGGCGCCCGCAACCGCTCGAGCCGACGAAGGACGTCTGACATGCAATCTCCCGATCATGTTGATAAAAAACTGACAACCCACATCGAAACGACGGGATTTCCCCTTCTAAGCGTCATCGACAGCCACTACTATCGTATTAGCCTGATTCAGCATACCTGTTTAAGGCTACACCAGTATGCCCGTGAGACGGCCATCGCTTCTGGTAACCCCGGAAGCGATTCCCAGCACATAACGATAACCCCTAAAAAGGATAGACAACGCAGTGGACAACCTATCGATTGGCGTGGACATCGCCACCAGCCTGGCGATCCTTGGTGCCTTCGTGTCCTGGACGCTGGACAATCACCGTCAGCGGCGCATGGCTCGCGAGGTCGGCATCAATGACCAGGCCCGCGCCATCGCCGTGACCAAGGTCCAGGAAACCACCATCCAGCTGTCAAAAGACTTCAACAGCATGATCACCAACGCCGGCAAGATCGAACGACGCCTCAACCGGCTGTGGAAACAGGATGGTGTGGATGCGGTCCAGCGGCATATCGAGCAGAACGACGACTACCTGGAAGAGGTCGGCGAATACCTGCAGGCGTTCAAGGACGAGGTCTCGCGCTACTACGAGAGCTGCCACGTCCACAAGTACCTGCTGTTCCCTGTCCTCGGCAGCCTGCCCGAAGGCGACGGCATGGTCGCCAGCATCAAGAGCGACTTCGACGATATCGCCCGCTGCCATGACGAGATCAACTCAGGCTACGCCCACCTGCTGCGTGAACTGGAAGGCGCAGTCAAGATTGCCAGCCGGCTCGCCAAGGTCGACGAGCAGGATCCCGAGCACGCCGCCCTGAAAAAGAAGCTGGTCAACGCCGTCAGCAGCATCGCCTACGACCCCGACTACAAGGAGTTCATCCACTACTTCATCCCCGACGGCCAGGAAGAAGCCTTCTACCGTGAGTACGACAATCGGGAGATCCAGGACCAGGAGCTGAGTGGCGTGGTCATCGGTAACCTTTACGGCACCCTGATCAAGCGCCCTGCCCGCGCCCAGGCCATGTGCCTGCTGCTGGCACGCCAGTCGATCCAGCGCACCCGCACCGAATGCAAGGAGGTGCTGTGTTCGCTGAGCGCCGTCGCCAGCGTGCTGCTGTCGCGCAACGAAGAATCCACTCTCTCGGCGGAGATCGCCAAACTCAAGTCCGATGACTACTTTGCCCTGGATCGCGAGATCCGCTAGGCAAGGCAGTATCCGCCTGGGCGAGGAAGAGCCGAGACGAGAAAGACAGGTAGGGGCGCCGAGCAAGGCGCTCCGCTGTGTAAACAGGAAGTTCCTGATATCGCAGCGCGGGCGGCGCATCAGACCGGCGAATGCCACATCGAAGGGGCACCTCAATACCGACCCACAAATGCGGGAATAAGGAATACTCAGCGCAAGATAGCAGACACGGTTGTCCCACCTCTTTGCACCACTGTTGTGTAACAGCGGGATCAATGAGGTAGAAGGTCCTGCAGGATCAAAGGCATGGCCTGAAATGGAGGCGGCCCCGACAGCCACATCCCGGCACACGCGTCCACCACTACCGTTGCTCCCTTCCGGGCCTGGCGGGGTTTGCGGTCTAGCGTTGCGGGAGGACCGACAGGGCCACCACTGCAAGGCGAGCTCGACAACAAGGAAATGTCGACTGCCTGAAAACGTCACCGGGCAAGGCCTGAAAAATCAGCCTCTTGCTCAGGACGCGGGCACTATACCAAGGTCATGCCCGGGCCACAAGGGCAAACCCAGTAGACTTTGCCTCAACAGTCATGCAGCGCTCGAAATGTGAGACTTCTACACTGAAGCTGTATGGTGGAAGCACCTTAACGCCTGGGAGCTCATACTCACCAGGCGTCACTTTTTGAGGATGACGACCACGAACAACCAGCACCATTACGCCCACCAACGCCCATTCCAAGGAGGCGCTGCATGAACAAGGATCCCAACAAAGGCTACATCGCACTACTCGGCTGGAGCCTGAACGCCATCGAGGCCGCCGAGAATTTCGACCGTCGCTACGTTGTCGTGGCCCCGGACTGGGCCGAGGACTACTGCAAGCAGCACGATATCCCCTACGTCTCCTGGAACTTCGAACGGCTCAACGACCGCTCACTGGAAATCGCCGAGACCCTGCGCGACATGGGCGTGGACGTGTCCATTCCGCTGTTCGAGGAAACCGTGGAGTGGGCCGGTGCGATCAACTCAGTGCTACTCGACAACCCGCGCCTCTACGGCCAGTCGCTGCTGCTGCGTGACAAGGCCCTGATGAAGCGGCGTGCGCAGCTCGGCGGTATTCGCGTCGGCATCTTCGAGGAAGCCCACGACCACCAGGACGTCATCCGCTTCCTCAAGCGGGTCAACCAGACCCTGCTCAAGCTCGACGGTGACCCCAACGACCCGATCCACCTCAAGGCCTTCGACAAGGCTGGCTGCCTTGGACACCGGGTGATCCGTACACCCGACGAGGTCGACACCATCCCGGAAGAGGAATTTCCGGTGCTGATGGAATCCCACCTGGACGGCTGGGAGTTCGCGGTGGAGGCCTGGATCCATGATGGCAAGATCGCCTTTCTCAATATCTCCGAGTACGTGACCCTGGGTTATTCGGTGTTCGTGCCGGCCTCGCCGGAGCTTGAGCGCTACCGCGAGCAGATCCGCGTGCAGATCGAGAAGCTGATCAAGGCCTTCGACATCGATTTCGGCCTGATCCACCCCGAGTACTTCGTCACCAGCGATGGCGAGATGTACTTCGGCGAAGTGGCCTATCGTCCGCCCGGCTTCAAGGTGTTCGAGCTGCTCGAGCGGGTCTATGGCTTCAACGCCTACCAGGCCAGCATGCTGGTGTTCGACCCCAAGACCACGCCCGAGGAAGTCGCCGAGTTCTTCCCGCGCGAAGTGGTCGACGCCAACGGCTTCGCCGGCTGTTTCGGGGTCTATCCGCGCCGCCGTGTGGTCAGCCGTCTGGAAATCCCGGAGTCGGTGGAAGACCACCCCTACTTCGAGTCACACGAGCTGACCGCACCTCTGGAAGAGACCGTCACCAAGCGTACCGCCTTCGGTACCCACTGGGGCCTGGTCTACTTCAAGGGCGACGACGCCCATACCTTGCGCGACCTGTTGAAGGCACAGGAAGACGAGGACTACTACATCTAGGCCTGCCTGTTAAGCGCTGCCCCGTCGGGGCAGCGCCGCCGGATTGGCGACGCCGCCGCCCGAGCATGCGTATACTGGCGTCGTCCGCTCGACGTGACACGACTCGACCCCCTGATGTAGGGACTGCTGCCGGAACTCCTCCGGGAGCCAACTTCAGGACGACAAGGAGCCGGTGTGACCAACCCAGACACTCCATCCCCCGCGGATAACGACAAGCTTCGGGGCCTGCTGACCAAGCTGGACGACGCGATCGCCAGCCTTGGCGAGTCCCGGGAGTTCGCCAAACCGGCCAAGCTGCCTCGGGTCATCGATACCTGCCGCCGTGTGCTGATGCAGCCAGGAGGCTGCGCGGAAATCGAGCAGCGCGCCGAAACCCTCGAACAGGCAGGCCTGTTTCTGGGATCGGACTGGGCCAGTCCGCATATTCTGATCCCCTCCCTGACCACCCAGTCGCTCAAGAGCGCCGATAGTTCGCTGGTGGTTATCGAGGCCTTGAGCGAGTTGCGCATGCTGGCAGTCGCCAAGGGACGCTATCGCCACCACCTCATTTCCGATGAGGGGGCCCACCACTACCTCACCCAGGTCATGGCGATCAATCTGCCGCTGCTGTTTTCCGCCCCGTCGGAGGCAGAGCGTGAGACCCAGGGCCGTCTGGCCGAGATTCCCCGCCAGCTGTTTCAGTACCTGGCCGAGCGCATCGGCTACGAACACGTCATCGACGAGCTGATCAGCGAGATCTGGCGGATCCTGCAGCAGCGCCCGATCCAGGTCGATCCGGTCAAGCAGATGATCACCCAGATCGCCCTGTGTCAGGCCAACCCCGAGATCGACCTGGGCGCCAGCGGCCAGGGCGCGGACCGCCTGGTCAGCTCGCTGTTTGGCCCGACCCAGGGCTGCCGTGAGGACCCGGGCATCGAGGTCTACCGCGCACGGCTAGCCAGCATGGACGCGAGAGGCCTGCAGTACGAAGCCAGCGGTTTTGCCAGAGCGATGCACGACACCGGCCTGGTGTCGCCCTATCACCCGGTGCTGCTGCGCCACCTGCTCGACTTTGGTGACAACCTGCTGTCCGAGGCGCTGGGGCTTTCGTCCACCGGCCGCGATTGCCTGCTGTGCTACTGCGATCTGGTCCACACCATGGTGCGCACCGCCATCTATCCAGAGACCGCACAGGCCGTCTATGGGCTGGCACTGACCCTGGAACGTGGCATCCTTTACCAGCCACCGGTGGCGCCGGCACTGTGGCGGCAGCTTGGCCTCAAGCTATCCGACTGGTCCGAGGCGCGACTCCACGCCGCCTTCGGTGATGGCGTGTCCTATCGGGCCCGCCTGATGGAAGGTGTGCTGTGCATGCTGGGCCTTCCATTGGGGGTCGGCCAGGGCAACAACCCGACCTGCCAGTCGGCGCGGGCGCTGTCCATGTGGGCCTACAACGACCCGGACTATCTGCTGCAGATGGTAGCCTGGGCCGCCCGCGACGATGAGATCCTGATGCACTTCGAAGGCCAGCCGATCTCGTCTCAGGAGAGCCTCTCCGGCGTCGCACAGACCCTGCCGCTGGACCTTGATCCAGTGTCGCTGCTGGTCGTGCCGCATCTGGACCGTATCTACGCCGAGATGGGGCGTCGCTGCCTGGGCCGTGAGGGAGACCCCCACCGCTGGGTCAACCCGGAATTCCATGGCTGGTGGGCAGGACGCGGGTTTCGTATCAATGTCGACGTGGCCACCGGCCAGCTCACCGACCTGGACACCTTCCTACGCCATTTCTATGCGAGCTACCACCCCTACTACAACGGTAACCAGCCGCTGATTCACCCCCAGCCCGCCGGCATCGCCGTCACCGACAGCGCCGGGCGCTTCATCGGCTGGCATGCCATCACCGTGTTGCGGGCCTCGCTGGATCCGTCGGGACAGATGCGCATCTACTTCTTCAACCCCAACAACGATAGCGGCCAGGACTGGGGCATGGGCGTGAAGGTCAGCACCTCCAGCCACGGAGAGCGCTTTGGCGAGGCCTCTCTGCCCTTCGAGCAGTTCGCCTCGCGTCTGTACATCTACCACTACGACCCGCTGGAGCACGGCGAACTGGCCCAGGTCGACCAGCAGGAACTCGACCGCGTCGTCGCCATGATTCAGGAAAGCTGGGGCGCCGACCGCATCCCGGCAGGTGGCCTACAGGCCGACGAGGGCGTCTAAAACGCCACTGGCCCGGACTTGCCGGAAGAGTGCTTCCTTCCGCCAAATCCGGGCCAGTGCCCTTCCCTCTACCTGTGTAAACCTTTTTGAGACGTCGTCCAGACACAACAGACACCGAACACACGGTGTCAGAGGACCTGCTACCCTCGCCGCCACCCGACTCGGCTTGCCGGGCCTGCCGGTGCATGAATGTCTGGATTCGAGGTCTTCTACCTCATTAACGTCGCCATCATGCGCTTGCCACGTGCAATTCTCAGCTAGCCATTGCTGAAGGGTCGCTTGCCAGTCGACCATACATCGCCGAGTCAGAGACAATGCCGTTGACTTCCCAACGCTGCCTCAACAAGCCTTCTCGGGAAAACCCGAGTCTCTCAAGCGCGTTTGCAGAAGCCTGGTTGTCCGGATCGATTTCTGCCTCAATTCGCCGTAGCCCCAATGAATTGAAACCATACTGAATTAATGCCTCGCCAGCCTCACCAATGTAACCCTTTCCCCAAGCAGAACGACCCAACCCAAATCCGATCTCGGCACGCCTGGATTCCTTGTCATAGCTGAACAACATACATTTACCAGCCAGATCACCCGTAGACTTCAGATATACGCCAAGTACGAGCGATGTTTGACGTCGCATCGCATCATTACTCGCATTAATGAAGTCAATGGCGTCCTGAAGGGTTTCCCAAGGCGCAGTATTCCAATACCGCATAACCTCAGGATCAGAGAAAATTCCCAGCAGGCTTTCCGCGTCCTCAATCACTATAGGCCTAAGTACCAATCGTTCAGTTTCCACAACTGGAAAAAATAACTCTTTCGACATTCACCCCTCCACTTTTGCGTATAACGCTGAGCACAGCGACGCCACTTCAGTGGCAGCCAACGGCCCCGTACTGATGCGATTCGTTATGCAGTGATCTGTTGCACAAAGCCGGACTCATCCCGAACTCCAACTCGGTTGCCATCAGGATCACTGATATTGATGGTTCTTCCCCATGCACTCTCGGTAATAGAAGCTTCGATGCCCCATGACCTAATTTCCCTCAGCGCATCTTCCAGGTCATCAACGTTGAACCGCAACTTGAAACTGCACTCTTTTGGCGACTTGATTCCCTTCTTCGCCTTGCCCCCCTGTTCAACCATCAGGTATCCGCTTCCATACTCGAAACAGGATAGTTTAAAGTCATCCTCATTTTTTTCGAACAGTAGAGGAAGACCAAATAGGTCGCGATAAAAAGCAACGCAATCCGAATAGTTTTCGGAGTTCAGGATAATTCCGTAACGGGACACATTCGCGTACACAATTCCCCCTACTGCTTGACGTTTAGCGTACCGGCGAAATATGGAGCGCAGCGACAAAGCTTGCCCGCGTTCACGCGGTGGTTAGGCGAGTTTACTCCATATCGAAAAGATAACCGACATATCGACCACAACATGGAAGGAATGGGAAGTGTTCAACCTTCTTGCGGCTTCAGCCACTTGTCACACCGCAACTAAGCCTCATTAAATGCGTGCTCGCAGATCAAACACTTAAAATTATCAAGAATATTCTCGTCTACTGCCCTACCCGTCATCGCTCCAGCCGTGGCACCTACTGTACCTCCTGCCAAGGCACCCGCGATAGCTCCCGCCACTGTTCCAATCGAGGCTCCCGCTGCCGCACCAAGAGGGCCAGCAATCACGCCAACTGCCGCACCTGCTTTTCCTCCCGCAGCAGCGCCAGCAACCGCCGTTGCCGCCCCACCCGCTGCTCCACCCATCCCCCCGATGGTAGCGCCGGCTCGCTTTCCATAATTCCGCTTGTCAATCTTTAAAGATCCACACTTTGGACACTGCATTGTCACTCTCCTTCTGCATAACGCCCAGCGTAACCGGTTGGCTTTTCAGCGTCACCGGAAAAACCAGTCCGCGTTGATGCTATGGTTAGGCTCTTATTCATGAAGCCATGGCGCATAACTCAGACCTACCAACACTCCCTCGGGGCTCATAAACCTTGCAACTGTCTGCCCCCAAGGTTCAGTCCGGGATTCATGAACGAACTCCTGCCCCCTTTCCTTCAATTCTTTCACTGCCGCTTCCACTGCAGCTGCGTCCGCCAACTCAAATTCAATTGTAGCTGTCGGCTCAAGAACATGGTCAGGCCATTCCTCCTGCCCAAAACAAGATTGGGCCGCCATAGCGAGGGGCCATACCCCGAAATGATTCGCTCCTGGGAATTTATCCATGAAACGATAATCGTCCATCTTTTCTAGCGGCAGACCTAGCGCATCCTCATACAAGGACGTACTTGCCGCAGGGTCTTTGGTAATTGATGCAAAGCCTGCAATACACTTGATTTCCACTCAATTCCTCCGTGGCTCATGGAGCCTAACACCTGAACTCAGGGGCATTTGCGCTTTGCGATAGCAAGCGGGTGTCGGGTCAAACGTCCCCTGCAGCAACTGGTTAGGCCGCACCGGCTCAACCTTTGATGATTGTGAAAAGAAGCGCGACGATTCATCGGCGGCCTATTCTTCAACACGGCTCGTGGGGTCACGATCTTGGGTGTAGCGCCGGACAGATGGAAACGCCGGCAACCAAGACTCTCGACGGCTCGTCCAGAGTTCGTAGGTCGGGGTTAGTTGATCAGGAAAGTCCAGCGAACCTAGATTGACCTCGATTTCATCTGCGCTGCACGAATAGACCGATGAGCCGCATTGTGGGCAGAAATGACGCTCCTCATAGTTTCTGGTCTCGCCATCGATCATGACTGCGTCTCTGGGAAAAACGGCGGAAGCGTGAAAGAGGGCACCATGGTGCTTGCGGCAGTCAAGACAATGGCACAGGCCGACGCGATAAGGCTGGCCTGATGCCATAATTCGAACGGCACCACATAGGCAACCACCGTTGTATGTGGCCATTCATTGCCTCCAGTGAGCAGTACGCATCCGTGCGGCCTAACGCCTCAATCAGACGCCGCTTCAGCGGTCGTCTGCATTGACTTGTTAGAGTTTTCCATCTGTGTGATTGAAACGGTTAAAGATACGGATGAAACGATCAAAGCAAGTATGGCAATGACAGTCCCGATCCAAAATCTACCCCGCTCCTGGCGAAGTCCGGCCAATACTGAACTCATAAGTGGGAAGTTAACACAGTTCGCATCTTTCCCGACCTTAATAGCGAAAAGATGAACGCTGCTCCCATCTTCTCGCTTATAACCGTACTTTTTATCTAGATGGTAGTACAACCGACCAAAAACGATATCGGCATCTACTCTAAGTTCGTTAGCAATCTTCCTACAATCCACCGGCACATAGATTTTCGAACCACGAGCCTCGTCACCACTTTCGAAAGAAATATAGCTTGAATAATATAAACGATAAACTGTATTTAGAATCTCTAAATCAGTGGGAATGCTCATACCTTTCCTGAAACTCTAACATTTTTAATCGTAGGGGTGCTCAAATTTTCCGCGACTAGTTCCGCAAAGTCCCCCGATTATCTACTTGAAATCCCACGGGTGGTTTCACTTCTCCGTCAATTCGCGAAATCTGAAAACGTGCATGCTCATTTTTTCCGATAACCGTGCCGCATATTGCTTCGAGGCTTTTTTCTATCCTTTTGTTTTTCCAACCAAAACCTTGAGACTATGCGCATTAAGTGAGCACCCACTTTCAGCATTCTCTGCCAGCCCTCGGTGTGCAGCCAGATATACTGTATATAAATCCATATTAGAACGAGCGCTGCAGCACCATCAGGAGGCCCTTGTTGACGTCCCTCCAACGGGCAATCAGTCATTGTTAATCAGGTGGCGCAGAGCTGGCGATGGGGCACAGTGAAAAGAACCGTTCGAGCACCCTACCGGGAGGACATGCCACCCGTGCAAGTCCCTTCCCTGAACATCACGGTGGCGACGTCATCGCTCTCTGGCGGGGAAATATTACAAGTTGGGTAGGCTGGGACTGGGTGCTGCGCGTGGTGTGACATGACGTATTAGCAGCCAAGGTTGTGGCTTTGGCTTGTCACCTGATTCCGTCGTTCGATCAGCATTCCCTCGCCGTACTGCTTGTCACGCCGCCACTTGTCGCAACTCCGCACAGAACCTGACGCCTTGTGCAATCCTAAGTAAGCTTGTTGGTTTTTAGCATAGCCTGCGATCCTGGCCATTTCGACCGGAAGGTGGCGCTAAAACTGGATAGTCTCCCTACGGTGTGAGAGCCCAGGCGATGTTGAAAGGGGACGAGCGCTTACCATCGGCAAACGACAGGTTAGCGAGTAGTAACTGACGGGATGTGATGAAGGGTGGTGATAGCCGGCTCAAAGCGGTGGAGGCTGGTGTGCGCCCCCACAGGGGCCTCGCCGTGGCATAATGCGCCGGCATTTTCTGCTTGAACTCCAGACGGCCCGACCAAGGCGCCACAGGAACACCCCATGCCACGTCTCGACCAACTCCTCGTCAGCCAGGGCCTGGTTCGCTCTCGCACCCGCGCCCAGCGGTTGATCCGCCACGGCCGCGTATCCCGCCAGGATGACGGCAAGGTTTTGACACGCCCCGGGGAGAAGTGCCCCGACGACCTCGCTCTGGTGGTCGCCGAGGACCCGGAGGAGCGTTACATTTCCCGCGCCGGACTCAAGCTGGAAGCAGTGCTCTCGGCGCTGGAACTGTCACTGGACGGCCGCCTGGTGCTGGACGTGGGCCAATCCACCGGGGGCTTTACCGACTGCGCCCTGGCCGGCGGTGCGCGCCACGTCATCGGCATCGAGGTAGGCCACGGACAGCTCGACGATAGCCTGCGGGGCGACGCCCGCGTCAGTTGTCTGGAGGGGCTCAACGCCCGCCACCTTAGCGAAAGCCGCGAACTGGCGACGCTGATGGAGAAAATCGGTCGGCCGGAGGTGGCGGTGATGGACGTGTCCTTTATCTCGCAGACGCTGATCCTGCCGGAGCTGGCGACGCTGCTGGCACGGGACGCCCTGCTGCTGTCTCTGGTGAAGCCCCAGTTTGAGCTGGGGCCTGGTGCGGTGGATCAGCGAGGCGTGGTCAGCGACCCACGCCGCTACGCCGAGGTCGAGCAGCGCATCCGCGACTGCTGCGCCTCGGTCGGCTTCGAGATCCTGCACTGGCAGGAAAGTCCGATCCTTGGTGGCGACGGCAATCGCGAGTTTCTGCTACAGGCCCGCCGGCGCTAGCGATAGGCTGTGCGACGTGTCATGCGACGGGCTATGCGACATGCCATGCAACGGGCTGTGCGACATGCCATGCAGCAGGCCTTACAGCAGACCATGTAGCCTTTCGCCAGCGACCGCGGTCGGTCGCCCTCAGCGCCCGCCGGCGTCTCCGCCCCCATCGCTGCCGCCGCCATCCCCGATACCGACGTCACCCGGGTCACCCTTGGCCCCGGGGGGCGGATGGCCTTCCTGAGGGTCGCCCTTGACCCGATGCACGCCCTTCCACACGTCGCGCTGCCCCGAGCGTCGAATGTGTACATCGAGCTGGTCGAAGGCGATACGGATGCCATGCTCGGAGAACATGTCGCCGATGCGGCCGTTGAGCTCGTCGGTGGCCAGCAGTCGATCCCCCAGGGCATTCACGTAGATGCGCAGTTCGTACTCCATGGTGCTGGCGGTGTAGGCCATGAAGTAGATCTCGGGGGGCGGGTCGGACAGCACCCGCTCGTTCTCCTCGGCGGCCTGCTCGAGCAGGCGATGCACCAGGCTGCGATCGGCGTCGTGGCTGACCCCATACTTCAACGTCACCCGCGTCACACTGTCCGACAGTGACCAGTTGATCAGCTGGTCGGTGACGAAGGTCTTGTTGGGGATGATGATCTCCTTGCGATCGAAGTCGGTGACCGTGGTCGCGCGGATACGAATCCGGCTCACCGTACCGGTAAGGTTGCCCAGGGTAATGGTGTCGCCGATGCGTACAGGCCGCTCGAACAGGATGATCAGACCCGAG
The DNA here is from genome assembly GCF_040070555.1 of Halomonas sp. H10-59. Lineage (NCBI taxonomy): Bacteria > Pseudomonadati > Pseudomonadota > Gammaproteobacteria > Oceanospirillales > Halomonadaceae > Halomonas > Halomonas sp. H10-59. The sequence continues at coordinate 1,560,453 of NZ_CP098828.1, read as the reverse complement.
ATGAAGTTGGCAAAGATCTCCTGAAGACCGAAACCGAGACCCACACCAAGAGCCGCTACCAGCCACTGCAACTTGGCCCATGACACCCCGAGTGCGCCCAGGGTCATCACCGTACCGGTGCCGACGATGGTGTAGGACAACAGCGAACTGATGGCGTAGGCGCTGCCCTGCTTGAGCTCCAGGCGCGACAGCACCATCACCTCGAGCAGACCCGGCAGGTTGCGCGCCAGCATCATGGTCACCCCGGCGATGAACAAGGCCACCAGCACGTCGCCGACACTCAGGTTGTCCTCCAGCGCCTCGCCACCCTCTCCGGTGGCGCCTTCCACCAGGGTGACGTTGTCGAGGTAGCCGATGACCCCGAGGAAATCGGTCCAGACCAGATACAGCAAGGCGGCGAAGCCGATGGTCAGCAGCAGCTTGGACAGCCTCAGCGACTGCTGGTTGACCTGCTCCATGTCCAGCGGCGGCTCTTCGACGATATCGAGGCCACGGTCGTTGTCGTCCTGGGCCAGGGCTCGCCGGCGAGCCAGCGCACGACGATAGGCCAGACGCCGGGCCGCCACCGCCAGTCCGCGGACCACCGCCGCCTCGACCAGGATCCACACGCCCAGCAGGTACAACGAGATCACGAAGCGGCTGACCAGGCTCAACGCCGAGTAGACGTAGCCATAAAGCACGGCGCCACCCAGCACCACCGGCACCATCGCCAGCGCCAGCCCCAGCACCAGGCGAAAGAGCTTCACCCCGAAGAAGGGGGTGTGGGCCATGATCAGCTTGCTGAGCGCCACGCTCATGCCGATCAGCCCCAGCAGCAACAGCCCGAGCCCCAGCGGGCGCTGGTTGAAGGTCACCGCAGCGTCCCTGGCAAGCGGCGCGATCAGCAGCACCGGCGCCATGCTGACGCCAAGCCACAAGAGCCACCAGCGCAGCTTGCCCACGTACTTGACCGGCCAGTGGAAATGACGTGTCGCCACGCCGTCGCTGACCAGCAGTCGACGCGACCAGGCGACCACGCCCCAGGCCAGTGAAAGCTGCAGTACCGAGTAGCCGACATCCGCGGCCACCTCGGAGCCACCGAGGGTCAACAGCAGGCCGAAGGCCACCAGGCACAGCGGTCCTGGTGCGGCCACCAGGGCGTTCAGCGCCACCGCCTTGGGCGTATGCAGCTGAGAATCGTAGCGAAGTCGACCGATCTGGTCGTGCAGGGTGACCAGTCGACGCATGATCGCGCGCCTGAGCGCCAGCAGCAGCAACACCACCAGCAGTACCGGGACCGCTACCCAGGCACCAGGCCCCGGCCAGCGCCAGTTGTGAGGCAGGATCTGGCGCCACTCGCCTTCCCGCCACTCCATCATCAGGTTCTGGGGGATCTTCATCAGCCAGCCGAGATCGATGGGCCTGGCGTTAGCCACCCAGAACAGCTGTTCGTCGATGCTGGTGCGCAACTGCGCACTGATGTCGAGCAACTGCTGCTGGTTGAGCTGCATATCGATGGCAGCCGTGAGGATCTGACCGTAGGTGGGCTCTAGCTGGCTGATCAGCTCACGCCGAGAATTGAACAGCTGCACCAGCGGCTCCACCAGGGGCTCGGGCTCATCCACCTCGGCCTGCGCCAACACCTCCCTTGCCAGTGCCTCCGGGGAGCGCAAGGCGTCGCGTTCGCTGTCGAGTTCGAACTGCGCCAGGCGTACATCGGCGATCTCGTCACGCAGGCCCGGCCGTGGCTGCACTTCGGGCAGCGATCCGCGCTGCTCACGCAGGATGCGCGACAACAGTACACTGCCGCGCACCGCCTCGATGTTCTGGGTCAGCCCCTGCTGCAGGCGACGCACCCGTTCGAGCTGGCGACGCACTTCGAGTCCGTCACGCACCAGATCGTTGGCTCGCGAGGTGGCGTTGAGCAAGTCCTTGGAGAGCTGACGGTTGGTGGTCTGGGCCGCCTGAATCACCGGATGCCGTGAGATGGCCTCTGGCTCATCGCGTACCGCCTCGGCGATGGCCCGCTCGGTCTGCTCGCGGCGCAGTCGATCGAGCCGACCCTGCAGCGCGGAGACCCAGGCCTCCTCGCTTGCCGCCTCCAGTTTCAACAGCGCGAGGCGCTGCTGCAGCACCTCACGCATACGTGTATTGGTATTGAGCTGACGCTGGTGCAGCTCGAGCTGAGCCTCGGCCAGAGCCTGGCGCGCCCGCGCCGCCACCCGCAAGGGGGCATCTTCCGGCACGTCACGACGATTGAGGTCTTCGAGCTTGACCCTCGCCTCATCCATCTCCCGATTGGCCTCGGTGATGGCCTGTTGCGCCCGCTCCGGCAGCGTCTGGGCCCCCAGCAACTGGCTCTGCACACTGGTCAGGGTATCCTGGGTCGACTGCAGCACTCGGGTGGCGTCGCTCAGGCGCTGCTCGACGGCCGGCATCTTCAGCCCCTCGAGCTCAGCCAGATTGTGCGACTCGCCTTCTTCACTCTGGCGCAGCGCTTCCTCAAGCGCCGCCAGCCGTTCGGGTGCCTCCTCGATACGCCGCTCTAGACTCTCCAGGTCACGCTCGACCTCGGCCAATTTCTCCACCGCATCGATCGCCTCTGACAGCGCATCGATCTCTTCCTGCGCCGTGGCGCTTGGCGGATCGCTGGCATTGGCGACGCGCTCGTCAAGGCGCGACTGCAGCTCTTGCTTGTCCGGCAGCCTCTTCTCGGGCGCTTCCTGGGCCACCACCGCAGATACCGACAGCAGAGACAGCAGCAACACCAGCAAGAGGGGGAGTATTCGGAACAGCGAAGAAGGCGAGCTGGGCATCTTAAGAGAACTTCCTGTCGCAGCGTGGAGGAGGCGAGATTCTCAACCCAGTGTGTCAGTATGGCAATCCAGTGCAAGATTCTTCCACGAAGTTGACTCGCTGCGCCGCCATGGTAGAACAACGCCTCCACCTGTCGAATGGATTCACCCTATGACCCGCCCCGCCGTCCGTTCCTCCCTGTTCCCTTCCCTGCTGGCGCTTGCCATCAGTGGACAGGCCGTCGCCGACGGCGGCCTGACCGACGCCGAGCGCGCGGCCAAGGAGGCGCGTATCGAGGCCCTGAAGGCTGAGCTCGCCAAGCTGGAAAATGAACTCGACGATGACGAGGCCCAGCGCGAGGGTGCACAGGCCGTGGCCGTCAGTAGCGCCGGCACTTCATCGACGGTCAACACCGAAGCCCCCGACACCACCGGTCTGCCCGCCTCCGAGGAGATCGTTGCACGTGCCTCGGGCAAGCCCATCGAGGAGACCGTCGAGGAGCGTCGTCAGCTGGAGCAGGAGTCCGAGAGCAACCCGTTCTCGATCACCACCCACCGGCGCAACTACATCCTGCCGATCAGCTACAACACCAACCCGAATTCCGGCGCCTTTCGTGCCGGTGAAGACGATGCTGACATGGACAACACCGAACTCAAGTTTCAGTTCAGTGCCAAGTTCAACATCGCCGAGGACGTGCTGTTCGACAACGCCGACCTCTACTTCGCCTACACCCAGAAGAGCTGGTGGCAGGCCTACAACAGCGACGAGTCCTCGCCATTTCGCGAGACCAACTACGAGCCTGAGTTCTTCATCGACTTCCAGAACGACACCACCCTGTGGGGCTGGACCAACGTCAACAACCGCATCTCGCTCAATCACCAGTCCAATGGCCGCTCGGACCCGCTGTCTCGCAGCTGGAACCGGGTCATCGGCACCACTTCCTGGATCAACGACGAGTGGGCGCTGGCAGTCTCGCCGTTCTGGCGCATCCCGGAAGACGATAGTGATGACGACAACCCCGACATCGAGGACTACGTGGGTTATGCCGACGTCACCGTGGCCCGGCAGATGTTCGACACCCACGAAGCCAGCCTGCTGATGCGCGGCAACCCCGACGAAGGCAACTACGGCACCCAACTCGACTACTCCTGGCCGCTGTTCGGCAAGGTGCGTGGCCACGTGCAGTACTACTATGGCTACGGCGAGAGCCTTATCGACTACGACGAGCGCGTCAATCGCCTGGGTATCGGCTTCAGCATGAACCCGCTGTTCTCGGCGGGCGGCTTCAATCCGTGATGCCGGCGGCGGCCAATTGTGCTTCTTTGCACGGTCGGCCGCCGGCCATTGCCGTGACTGCTATTCTGATGCGAGCATGAACGGGTAAAGATTCATCCTTGGTACAATTAATCCACCTGCGTCAAAGGAAGACACGATGGCTACACGAAGCTCCAGCACCACCGCCAGCAAGTCCAACGCCAAGAGCGCTGCAAGCGACGCGGACACCAGCAGCTCCAGCGCCTCCACCGAGCAGCTCAGGGACGACCTCAAGCAGCTGTCGAGCACCCTCGAAGACCTGCTGAGCGCCACCGCCGACGACTCCAGCGAGACCGTCAAGGAATGGCGCAGCAAGGCAGAGGCGCGACTGAAGGATACCCGTGCTCGCCTCGAAGCCACTGGAGAGCGCGTCTATCGTCAGACCCGCGACAGCGTCACCGACCAGGTCGATGCCTGTGATCGCTACGTCCACGACAACCCCTGGAAGAGCATCGGCATCGGTGCTGCCGTCGGCTGCATCGTCGGTATGCTGATCGGGCGGCGCTGATGGCAGACAGCCAAGGACCGGCACAACGGCTATTCGGGGCGGGCAAGCGGGTCCTCTCGACCCTGATCGCCACCGGCGAGACGCGCCTGCGTCTCGCCGTTCTGGAACTCGAGGAAGAACGCGCTCGACTGGTAACCCTGGCCCTGTTGCTGGGGCTGAGCATGGTGCTGTTGATGCTCGGCATCGCCACCCTGACGGCCTTCGTCGTGGTGCTGTTCTGGAACTCCTTCCGGCTTACCGCCATCGCCGTATGCGCGGCGGTGCTTCTGGCAGGAGGCGTCGGGCTGGCCCTGGCGGCGATGCGCCTGGCACGCCGTCGCACGCTGCTGGTCAGCACCTTGAAGCACCTGGCCCTGGATCGAGAGCTTGCCGAAGAATCGATGCGGCCGGACGTCGATGAGCCACATCGTCGATGAGCCGCCATCTTTCTGCCGACACGTCAGGGAGCAATGCCATGAGCCGCGATGACCGCCGTGCGAGCCCCTCTCGCGCCGAGCGCAAGGCCGAACTCGAGGCCACCATCGAACAGCAGCGGCTGGACATCCTGCTGGCCTCGCGCCGTTTCCATCTTGCCGGAGAGCGCATCGACGCCGGCTGGCAGGCCCTCAGTCGCTATCGCACGCCGGCCCTGCTTGCCGCCGGCACGGCGCTGATTCCCGTGCTGCGCCACCCCGGCCGACTGGCTCGCTGGGGTCGCAAGCTGGTGGTGACCGGTCTCGCCATCCAGCGCGTCAGGCGCCTGGTCAAGCGCTGACAGGACACCGCCACCCCACTGTCCAGCTCTACAGCACCCAGCCCCTCTGCGCCCAGACCTTCAGCACCCCAACCTTCAGCGCCCAGAACTTCAATCAAGAAAGGTTGTTGTTGCAGCGACTACCAAGACCGTATACAAAACAACGTCAATATCCCCTGGTGAACAACGCAATTCACTGCACAAAGCTGTGCTAAAGTCGTTGTTCTAGTTCATCAAATTCACGGGGCGAATTGCGATGCGGATGTTGTCGCTTTACAGCATCAAGGGGGGCGTGGGCAAGACGGCGTCGGCGGTCAATCTAGCCTGCGAAGCCGCCGCCTGTGGCCACAGGGTGCTGCTGTGGGACCTGGATCCCCAGGCGGCAACGACGTTCTATCTGAAGATCAAGCCCAAGATCCGCGGTGGCGTCGAGAAGCTGGTGAAAGGCAAGGCGGCCTTCAACAAGGTCATCCGCTCGACCAACGTGGATGGCCTCGATGTGCTGCCGGCCTCGCTGGACTCCCGCGAGATGGACCAGCTGCTCGAGCATCATGGCTCCAGTCATCTGCGTCAGATCCTCGGCAAGGTACGCGACGAGTACGATCTGGTCATCCTGGACTGCCCACCGACGCTGTCCCACATGTCCGAGAACATGTTCACCAGCGTCGACGCCCTGCTGGTGCCGGTGGTGCCTTCCACCCTTTCGCTACGCACCCTGGAGCAACTCGAGACCTTCCTCGACGACCAGGACCTGGTCTGCCCGCTGTGGCCCTTCATCACCCTGGCCGATCGTCGCCGCACCATGCATCGCGAGGTGATGGAAAGCTTCGGCAAGCGCTGGCCGCTACGGCTGTCCAGCGTCATCCCGGCGGCAAGTGCGGTGGAGCGCATGGGGTTGGAGCGCGCCCCAGTACGCCACTTCGCCCCCTATACCCCAGCGTGTCGCGCCTACGCCAGCCTGTGGAAGGAGATCGAACAGCGCCTGGCCTGATTGAACGGCCCGAGGCTTGTTCTCGGGCGCGCCCTCAGGGCCGCCCTGGGTCTTTTTCAGCGCTATTGCGGAGCCTTCATCAGTGTCACGGCCTCATTGATCCTGGCCTCGAGACGCTCCAGGCGCGGCTTGCGACATAGCGCCTGCACCCGCTTGAGGTTCTGCTCTGTCTGCGCCTCGTGGTGCGCGTGCAGCAGCATGAAGCCGCGTAGATGGCGAGGCGCGGTGGCCCTGGGTGAGGCCTGCTCGAGCGCTGCCTCCAGGCGATCCAGGGTTTCTTCCTCGGTATGCAAGAGCGCCGCCGTGGTCAGCACGTCGCCCCTCACCAGGTCGTCGTGGAGATCGCCAAAGGCATCCTGAAAGGTCTTCAGCTCTTCCTCGAGCTCGGCGAAGACCTCGCCCTGCTCCCGCCAGGGACGCAGCAGGTAGCGCAGCCGCTTGCCGGTAATACGCGGCCGGTGCAGCGTCTCTTCTTCCTCGCGCCCTTTTACCGCTGCGAGCTCCTCAAGCCAGCCCTCACCAAGCCGGGCCAGCACCTGGGCCGAGGCGTCACCAAACCGAGGCTCCTTGCCGGCCTTGTTGCTGCCTTTTTTCTTGTCCTTGTTCTTGTCCTTCTTCTTGCTGTCCTTGTCTTTGCCCTTGTCCTTGAGAGCGGCCTTGCCGGCAGCCTCGCGCAGGCGGGTGTCGAGCAGCGGAAACCCCGCCACACTGGCGTCGATGGAGGCGTACGCCTGTTCCACCTGCGCCGCCAGGCGCTCCCGCCACCAGCCGATGGCGCCACGCTCCGGCGCTCCCGTCGTCTCGGCCACACTATCGAGCCAGGCCAGCATCACCTCACCGTCACGAGCGTCGTTGGTGGCTCGCGCCAGCGCCGTCAACTGGCGCAACAGCGCCTTGTCGATCGCAAACCCCGGCTGATCGCCAAACTCCTTGATGGTGCTGCGCAGGCGCCTCAAGGCCACCCGAAAATCGTGCAGCCCTTCGCTGTCCTCGGGGTCCTGGATGCGCGGATAGGCCTGACGAGCCTCATCGAGCATCTCAAGGATGACGGCTTCAAGCACCGTCCCCAGCCGCCGTTGTCCCAGCGCCTTGGCCATACACTCTCTCCTGAACAAGAAATAGATGATGCATTCAAGCGTAGCGCAGAAACTCAGCGATCCGACAGTCCGCCGGCCAGGCGCATCAGGCGTACCGCCTCGGCGCGATAGCCGTAGCGGTCCTTGCCCTTGCTGGCCTCTGCCAGCGCGATAGCCTCATCCCACCCCCAGTCGCCCAGGTAGCGATCGTCACCCAGCAGCTGGCCGAAGCCGGCGATGGCGGCGGCGAAGGACGCCTCGCTGTCGGCTGTCGTCAGGCCTGGCGAGATCGGCGTTTCGATCAGGCGGCTTTGCGACTCCCCCGGCACCTTGTAGCGCAGCGCCACATGCCCCAGCTCGTCATGCTGGCCCCCCGTCACTTGCTGTCCCTGCTGATAGCGGGATGGCCGGGTCAGGGCAGCGCTCGAGCCCACCGGGGCAATCTCGTAGAGCGCCGTCACCTGATGACCCGCGCCGATATCGCCGGCATCGACACGGTCGTTGCGGAAGTCCTCCCGCCTGAGCGCTCGGGTCTCGTAGCCGATCAAGCGATACTCCTGCACCCGCGCCGGATTGAATTCGACCTGCACCTTGACGTCGTTGGCGATGGGCTCGAGCGACGCCGCCAGTTGGTCCACCAGCACCTTCTGCGCCTCGGCCAGGCTGTCGATATAGGCGGCCTGGCCGTTGCCATGCTGGGCCAGCGACTGCATCACGGCGTCGTCGAGATTACCTCGGCCAAAGCCCAGCACCGACAGATACACTCCGCCCTCACGCCGGTCGGCGATAAAGCGCTCTAGCGCCTCGGGATCACTCAGCCCCAGATTGAAATCGCCGTCGGTGGCCAGCAGCACCCGGGTCGCCTCGTCCTCGCCGTTCATCTGCCCCGCCAGCCGATAGGCCTGGCTCAGGCCGGCTTCGCCGGCGGTACCACCGCTGGGCGCCAGGCTCTCGAGCGCTTGCATGATCTCCTCTGTGTTCGATGCCGCAGTCGGTGCCAGTGCCACCCCGGCGCTGCCGGCGTAGGTGACGATGGCGACCTCGTCGTCGTCATTCAGCTCACCCAGCAACAGCGACATGGAGCGCTTGAGCAAGGGCAGCTTGTCTGGCGAGCGCATCGAGCCGGAGGTGTCGATCAGCAGCACCAGGTTGACCGGCGAGCGGGGCCCAGGCGTGGCCGCCCTGCCCTGCAGCGCCACCCGCACCAGCTGACGCTCGGGATTCCACGGCGAGGCAAAGACATCGACCATAGGGCGAAACGCCTCGGCGTCCGGCTGGGGGTAGTCGTAGCCGAAGTAGTTGATCATCTCCTCGATACGCACCGCCTGGGGCGGCGGCAACTGTCCCTGCATCAGCGAAGAACGCACCACCGCGTAGCTTGCCGTGTCCACGTCCACCGAGAAGGTCGACACCGGCGTCTCGGCGGTCACCCTGACACTCGAGGCGTCGAACTCGGGATAGGCTTCCGAGGAGGCGGTGGGCATCTGGACCGAAGGTCCCGGGCTCGGCAAGGGCGCTATCCGTGCGACCTCCTGACTCGGCATCAGGCCGCGCATCTCCATCGATGTCGAAGGAGAGAGCGACGTCGATGGTGAAGAAGAGAGCGCGGGAGATCGCGACACAGAGAGCCTCGGTGCCTCGGCCAACTGAGTGACCTGCCCCGCAGACTTGCTTTCCGTCTCGACAGCCGTCACGACGGCCGTATCAAGGGGCATGTCACCGGCCATCTGGTCTGCCACCGGTCCTGTCTTGCTCGCCACAATCGCCAGACGTTCGCCCTCGGTCGACTCAGGGGCAGACTCGGGCTTGCTGGCTGTTCGAGGTGGCGAGACGGCCATCTCGGCATCCTGGCTCGGCTCGGGCCCTGTCATGGCGTCGAAGTCCTGGCCCTGGGGCCACAGCAGGTAAAGCCCCAGTGACAGCGCCGCCAGCGAGGCGGCCGCAGCCACTGATGGTCGACGATGCAATGGGCGACGATGCAATGGGCGACGGTGTGACGGGCTGTGGCTAAGCGATCGGTTCATGCTGGCATCCCTCCGGGGTGAACGCGGCCGCGACCTGATGTCATCGCGACCTTCCCCCGAGAGACGTGGCTCGGCGTTGGACTCTTGGTCGGCGGCCTGACGTTGATCGAACCGGTCAAGCGCCGCCTTTAGATGCCCGGACTTCACCTCCGCCTCCGGCACGGGTGCCGATGACAAGGCCCGTTCGAGGCGCTTCAGCTCATCACTCATCTTTCCTCCTCCGCCTGGGCCAGCGCGCTCAATTGTCGTTTCACCTCGCTCATGCGCCAGGCCACGGTACCTTCTGAAACCTCCAGCACCTCGGCCACCTGCGCCTGGGTCATGCCTTCGCCCAGGGACAGCGCCACGGTGTCACGCAGGTCAGTCGATAGCGTCGCCATCGCCCTGGCGAGCCAGCGCTGTTCATCGTCGCGCTGTCGATTGCGCTGGTGTCGGCCACGCTCCCAGGCCTCCCAGCCCTCGGCAGCCTTGCGCCGCGTGGCTTGCTGCCGGCGACGATCGTGGGCGGCGTTGACCGCGACCCGATAGAGCCAGGTGGTAAAGGCGGCGCGCCCATCGAAGCGGATTAGCTTGTCGGGCAACGCAAGACAGATGTCCTGGGTCAGATCCTCGGCCTCGGCGCGGCTGCCGGTCAGCCGCCAGGCCAGCGCAAACAGCCGGTCGTAGTGGCGAGACAGCAGGCACGCAAAGGCCTCACGCTCGCCTCCGGCGGCGCCCTTCACCAGTTCTACATCCGTTGGCGCCCGGGTTTCGGGCTCTTGAATCGACAAGTGGCCGCTCCTCGCGGTCGGGCTCTCGGAAATACACATCAGCCCACAGGGGGGCATCTACATGTAAAGACGTCGCTGGTAGCCGATTCCTTGGGCGGCTGAGAAAAAAAGTGGCGGACAGGGATCGCTTGAACAGGAAGCCTCCACGTCTGCAAACGGTAGTAGCACAAAAAGAGGCGGCCCGTAGGCCGCCTCCCCCGCGATTTACCACCTGGGCTTGCGCTCAGGTCCAGGACGCCAGGTACCGCGGCGTCCTGGCTTTGCTGCCTTGCGCTCCTCAGGAGGGCAGCGTACCGGCGCTCTTGTGGCGCCAGCGTTGCACGCCCCAGATCGCCGCGCCCAGTCCCAGGCCGATCAAGTCGGTGACGAGGCCACCGGAGATCATCGCCAGGGCGGCTGCCCCAAGCACCACACGCTGGAGCAGATTCGCCGGAGCCGCCAGGAAATAGCCCTGAAGCGCCGCCGCCAGCAGATAGATGCCGATACCGGCGGTGATCGCCACCCTCAGGATCGCCCACCAGGCCCCCTGCATCAGAAGCTCGGGGCTGTAGAAGAACATGAAGGGCACGATGAACGCCGCCAGGCCGAACTTGAACGAAGTGGCCGCGGTCTTCAGCGCATTGGTGTTGGAGATCGCCGCCGCCGCGTAGCCGGCCAGCGCCACTGGTGGCGTGATCGCGGACAGAACCGCGTAGTAGAACACGAAGAAGTGTGACACCAGCGGCGAGATACCGATCTGCTGAAGCCCCGGCGCCACCACCGACGCCGCCACCGCGTAGGCCGCCGTGGTCGGCATGCCCATGCCAAGCAGAATCGAGATGCACATGGCGAAGAACAGCGCCAGGAAGTGGCTGGTGTCGGCCAGCCCCAGCAGCATGGAGGCAAAGCGCGCACCGACGCCGGTCAGCGAGATCACGCCGACGATGATGCCGGCACAGGCGCACACTGCGATCAAGGGCACCGACATTCGGGCCCCCAGTTCCAGCGCCCGCAGCAAGGCCTTGGGCCCCATCCAGTGCGGCGTCAGCCAGGACACCACGGCGGCGCTGGCCATCGCCAGGGTGCCGGCACGGATCACCGAATAGCCCATGAACAGGGTGGTGATCAGGATGATGATCGGCAGGAACAGATAGACCCGCTTGAGCATCTCGGTGACCAGCGGCAACTGGTCCTTGGGCAGACCCTGCATGCCGTCGCGGCGGGCTTCCAGGTCCACCATCAGATAGATGGCGAGGAAGTACAGCGCCGCCGGTATCAGCGCGGCGAAGGCGATCTCGGTATAGGGGATGCCGGTGATCTCGGCCATGATAAAGGCGCCGGCGCCCATGATCGGCGGCACGATCTGGCCACCGGTGGAAGCTGCCGCTTCGATGCCGCCCGCGCTGAGCGGATGGTAGCCCACCCGCTTCATCAACGGGATGGTCAGCGAGCCTGTGGCCACCACATTGCCCGCCGAGGTGCCGTTGATCATGCCCATCAGCCCCGAGGCGAACACCGCCACCTTGGCCGGGCCACCGCGCGAACGCCCGGCCACGGCGAAGGCGAAGTTGACGAAGTAGTCCCCGACCTTGGAGGCCTGCAGAAAGGCGGCGAAGGTGATGAACAGGATGATGTAGGTGGACGACACCGCGGTGGTCGGCCCCAGCACCCCGCTGTCGGTGTACAGGTAGGTGAAGAAGCGCTTGGCCGTGTAGCCGTCATGTTCGAGGATGCCCGGCAGGTAGGGCCCGGCAAAGGCGTAGAGCAGGAAGACACTGGTGATGGCGATCAGCGCCAGACCGGCGATACGCCGGGTCAGCTCCATGATCAACAGCACCCCACTGGCCGAGACCAGCAGTTCAGGCGTGCCCACCAGCGGAGTGCCCGCCGCCATGCGCCAGCGTCCCAGTACGAAGATCAGAAAGGCCGCCACCACCAGCGCCGATACCATCAGCGCCAGATCCGGCCAGTGAATGCGATCACCACGACTGGGAAAGCACCAGCTCGATACCACCCCCGCCACGCTGGCGATCGCCAGCGCCACCGCCAGATGCAGCGGCAGCCAGTTGGTCACCGCCACACCAGGGCCTTCACTCAGCCCCCACAGGGCCAGCGCGCAGGCACCCGCGTAGCCACTGGCGAGTGCCGTGATCAGCGCAGCGAGACGTTCGAGTCCTGCTGGCCTTGAGCCCTTGCCGGCCCCGCCTTCAGGGTCCACCGACATCGCTGCGGTGATGGCAAAGCCGACCATCAGTCCACCGGCGATGTGCAGAATGCGAAAGGTCCAGGTCTCGATCGGCGCGATATTCAGCGCGTAGAGGTGCATCGCGGTAAACAGCACGCAGCCGAGCATCACTGTCCTGCCGACCAGCCCGCCGAGGACGCGCTCGTTGTGGGCACGGGGCAGCTCGTCGGCGCCATCCGCCACCACCGTCTGAAGCGGAGCCACCTCGTCGGCGGGCTCCGGTTGTCTTGTCGTTGTCATCTCGCTGTACCTCAGGTCACGAGGGCCGAGGCCCTGGCGGACCCCGGCTCACGAGCTTCAAGGGCCGACCGTCTCAGACGGCCGGCGCCATAGCACTTCAGCCTTCCAGATCGTCCGGAATGTCGTAGCCGTTCTCCTCGAACCAGCGCACGGCGCCCGGATGCCAAGGCATGAAGCTGTTCTGGGAGAAGTTTTCCGGCAGCGTTTCCTTCGCCGAGCCATGGACCTTGAGCATGCGCTCATGCTCTTCCATCACGGCCTTGGTCACCTCGTAGACCAGCCCCTCCGGCATGTCCTTGTGGGTGATGGCGAAGTTCCAGATCGACACCGCCGGTGTCGGCTCGTCCAGCGACTGATAGGCGCTGGCCGGGATCGACGAGGCGCTGAGTGCCGGGAAGTCCTCAAGGAACTGCTCACTCTCCTCCGGCGAGAACGAGAAGATGTTGACGTCGGCCTGGGCTTCCAGCTGACTGAACGCCGATACCGGAATCCCCGAGGCGAAGGCGAACGCATCGAGCAGGCCATCCTGGACCTGACCGGCCTGGTCGGCAGCGCCGCCGTTGCGGGTATCTGCCTCGATCCCGAGCTTGTCGAAGATCTGCGGGAAATACAGATCGCCGGTACCACCGGCCGGCCCGATACCGACGGTCTTGCCGTCGAGGTCATCGATGGAGTCGATGCCCGAGTCCTCGAGCGCGATCACCTGCAGCGCCGTCTGGTACATCGGGAAGACCGCGCGCACGTCGGTGTGCTCGACCCCCGGAGCCAGCTTGCTGTTGCCCTGCCAGGCCTGGTAGGCCGGTCCCATGGTGACCATGCCGAACTCGTGCTCGCCCATCTGCACCATGGTGACGTTCTGTACCGGGCCACCGGTGACCTCGGCGCCGAACGAGATGCCGGTGCGCTCACCGACCAGGTTGCCCCAGCCGCTGCCGTAGATGTAGTAGGTAGCGCCCTGGCTACCGGTGCCGATGGTGACACTCTGGGGCCAGTCACTCTGGTCGTCGGCGGCCATGCTCGGACTCGCCGCCACCGCGGCGATCACTGCACTGAAAAGAAGGGTTTGGGATTTCATGGCGTTGCTCCTTGGCGTTGTGATTGTTACTGCCAAGCCTCTCGATGGGCTCGTGGAGCGGGGAGTCTCTGCTCGAAAGCCGAGCCTCCCCGAATCCCGCGTCGGTGTTTCGGCATCGATGCCATCCGACGGGGACAAGGTCATCGCCTCCTGCCCGCAGGGGGCAGGAAACGACGGGGATCTCAGACTCAGCCCTGGGCCTCGATGTCGGCGCAGATGGCCGCCGTCACGTCGCGGGTCATGGCGTCGCCGCCCAGGTCCTTGGTCTGCATGCCGGACTCGGTCAGGCGCTCGATGGCTGCCATCAGGCGCTCGGCGGCGGTGTTCTCGCCGAGGTATTCGAGCATCATCGCCGCGGTCCAGAACGAGCCCACCGGATTGGCGATCCCCTGGCCCGCGATATCGAAGGCAGAGCCATGGATCGGCTCGAACATGGAGGGGAAGCTGCGCTCGGGGTTGAGGTTGGCGGTAGGCGCAATACCCAGGCTGCCGGAAAGCGCTGCCGCAAGATCCGAGAGGATGTCGGCGTGCAGGTTGGTGGCGACCACCACATCCAGGGTCTCGGGCTTGAGCACCATGCGGGTGGTCACCGCATCGACCAGCTCACGATCGATCTCGACCTCGGGGAAGTCCTTGGCCACCTCGAAGAACACCTCGTCCCACAGCACCATGCCGTGACGCTGGGCATTGGACTTGGTCACCAGGGTCAGCTTCTTGCGCGGGCGGCTCTGGGCCATCTCGAAGGCAAAGCGATGGATCCGCTCGATGCCCTTGCGCGAGAAGATGGAAAGCTCGGTGCCGATCTCGTCGGGCAGCCCCTGGTGCACGCGCCCGCCGTTGCCGGAGTACTCACCCTCGCTGTTCTCGCGGATGATCACCCAGTCGATCTTGTCGGCGCCCTCGAGACGACTCTTCACACCCGGCAGCACCCGAGCGGGGCGCACATTGGCGTACTGATCGAAGCCCTGGCAGATGGCCAGGCGCAGATCCCACAGCGACACGTGGTCGGGCACGTCCTGGCTGCCCACGGCGCCAAAGTAGATGGCGTCGAACTTCGCGAGCTTCGCAAGGCCACCCTCGGGGATGTACTCGCCCTGTTCCAGATAGCGCTTCGAGCTCCAGTCGAAGTCCTCGAATTCGAAGTTGAAGTCGCCGCTCTTCTTGGCCAGCGCCTCGATGACCTGCTTGCCTGCCTCGATGACCTCAAGGCCGATACCGTCACCGGGAATCACCGCCACCTTATGCGTTCTCATCTGCTGTCACCTCACTGAAGATTCTGTAAACCGGAGGTCTTGCCGGGTTCACGAAGGCTAGGTGACAGGGACAATTGGCGGCAATAGACTGGCGGTTGAAGCTACCATGACGCCTGGGTTAACCATGAAATCGCTTGCCGACCTCGAATTCTTTGTCATCCTGTGTGAAGCGGGCAGCCTGTCGCGCACCGCAAAGGATCTCGACATCACCCCGGCTGCTGCCAGCAAGCGCTTGGCAAATCTGGAAAAATCCCTGGACACCCAGCTTTTTTACCGCACCCCGAGAGCCATGAGTCTGACCCCGGACGGGGTCGTCATGTTGCGCTACGCGAAGCGCATGCTGGCCGACATGGAAGCGCTTCACCATGCACTAAAGGTGAACGCCGACGAAGCCTCGGGACAGATAAGAATCAACGCCCCCTTCGGATTCGGTCGACGTCATATTGCTCCTTTCGTCGCATCTTTCGTCGAACAATTCCCCGATATCGACTGTCAGCTTCACCTCTCGGATCACCCGCTTAATCTGGTGGCAAATGCCTTCGATATCGGTATCCGATTCGGCACCCTTCCCGACTCGGGACTGCATGCCAGAAAGATCGCCTCCCACCGACGTCTGCTTTGTGCATCACCCGAATATCTGAAGAAACACGGGCATCCCGACACCCCGGAAGCATTGAGCGAACACAACTGCATCGTGCTCAGACAGAACGAGGACACCTACGGCAACTGGCGCTTCACCCGGGGAGAACGTCACCATCAGGTCAAGGTCCGTGGCAACCTGTCGGCCAACGACGGCGAGAGCGTGCTGACCTGGGCCATTCGCGGCCACGGCATCGCCGTGCGCGCCGAGTGGGACGTGCACGAACATCTGGAGCAGGGACGCCTGGTACGGGTGCTGCCGGACTACCAGCTACCCAACGCCGACATCTACGCGGTCTACCCCTACGCCGATCACCTGCCGATCCGCATCCGCCGCTTCATCGACCATCTGGTCAGCGA
This sequence comes from Halomonas sp. H10-59, assembly GCF_040070555.1. Lineage (NCBI taxonomy): Bacteria > Pseudomonadati > Pseudomonadota > Gammaproteobacteria > Oceanospirillales > Halomonadaceae > Halomonas > Halomonas sp. H10-59. Next base: position 1,544,471 of record NZ_CP098828.1, on the reverse strand, counting down.
GATGGAGGCCTTGCCGTCGCATGAGTAGGCAGGGGGGGACGAAGCGTCTACACCGACTGGCCGCAGGCCACGGCCGACGCCCAGGCCCACTGGAAGTTGTAGCCGCCGAGTTCGCCGGTGACATCGAGCACCTCGCCGATAAAGCGAAGCTGGGGCAGGCCCTGGACTTCGAAGGTCTTCGACGAGATGGCGTCGACGCAGACGCCGCCCATGGTCACCTCGGCGGTGCGCCAGCCTTCGGTGCCGGCGGGCTTGATGCGAAAGCGGTTGAGGAAGTCCGCCCAGGCCGCAAGGCTTGCGTTGGAGCGCTCGGCGAGTACGCCGTCATCGCCTTGCCACTCCACCAGGGACTGCGCCAGGCGCTTGGGGTAGTGCTCGGACAGCCAGGTGGACAGGCGACGCTTGGGGGTATCGCGGCGGGCCTGACACAGCGCCTCGAAGGCGTCCTTGCCGGGCATCAGGTCGATCTCGAGGTCGTCGCCGGGCTGCCAGTAGCTGGAGATCTGCAGCATGGCGGGACCGGACAGCCCACGATGGGTAAACAGCAAGGGTTCACGATACTCGCCCCCGCGACAGCGGGCGACGACGTCGGTGGACACCCCGGCAAGCGCCGCCGCCCGCTCCTTCCACTGCGAAGTGAGGGTAAAGGGCACCAGCGCCGCCCGGGTATCGGTGACCTCCAGGCCGAACTGACGGGCGATATCGTAGCCAAAGCCGGTGGCGCCCATGCTGGGGATCGACAGCCCACCGGTGGCGACGACCACTGCACCGGCATCGATGCGCCCGGCGGAAGTGGCCAGGCGCATGCCCTCGCCCTGGCGTTCGATGCGCTCGACGCTGGTCTTCAGGCGTAGCTCGACGCCGGCCCAGTCGCATTCGGTCAGCAGCACCTGGAGCAGGTCCTTGGCGGAGTCGGCGCAGAACAACTGTCCCGGCGCCTTCTCGACGTACTCGAGGCCGTGGCGTTCGACCAGCTCGACGAAGTGCTCCGGGCGATAGCGCTTGAGCGCCGAGATGCAGAAGTGGGGATTGGCGGAGAAGAAGTTGGCCGGGGTCGTCGCCATATTGGTGAAGTTGCAGCGCCCGCCGCCGGACATCAGGATCTTCTTGCCCGGCTTGTTGGCGTGATCGATCACCAGCACCGAGCGTCCGGAGTAGCCCGCCGTCAGCGCACACATCAGACCGGCGGCTCCGGCACCAATCACTACCACGTCAACCTTCATGGATCATTCCCCTCACCGCCCGTTGTTCGCATCACGCCCTGGCGCCCTCGTCGGCCGCGCCTCACCCTGGGCTGGTCGCCATGTGCAAGCGCGCTGCCGAAACCCTTGGCGCAACAAAAGCCCGCCATACTAGCAGAGCCGTCCACTCGATTCGCCCTGAAACACCGTGGCATGCAACGGCCTGTTGTTACTCGGCGAACGACTTGCGAAAAGATTGTGCAACCCGCACCTTGCTCAAGCCAGCGAGGCCATGTCTCAGGCATGCTGTCGCTATCCTCGGACACTTGTGTACGACCATCGTATCCGATCGTTTACGCTGTGCGTCGGCCACGCCTCGAGCGCCGTCCACCGTAGAATGCCCAACGCAGGAAGCTTGCCATGCCGTCAGTTCGTTGCCCCAGGACCCTATCGCATCGCACGTCGAGACCAGGGAGGATGGGGGTTCGCCTGGCCCTGGCTCTGGTGTTGGCCCCGGTGCTGGCGGGTGTGGTGTCGCCCAGCCTGGCGCAGCAGCGCGGTGCCGGCACCCAGGGGCCTCCCCCCACCCCGGTGATCGCCGCCGAGGTGACCCAGGAGGCCTGGTCCGATCCGCTGGAGTCGCTGGGGACGCTGTCGGCCAACGAGAGCGTGACCCTGTCGGCCACGGTGACCGACACCGTCTCGGCGCTCAACTTCGAGGGCGGGGAAGAGGTCAGCCAAGGCGATGTGCTGGTGGAGCTGTCCGATATCGAGGAACGCGCCGCCCTGCGCGAGGCCCAGGCACTGCGCACCGAGCGACAGAACGCGGTCAATCGCTTCGCCCAACTCGAAAGCCGCAATCTGGCGCCCCGCGCCGACGTCGAGGACAGCCGTGCCCAGCTTCAGCAGGTGGACGCGACCATCGCCGGGCTCGAGGCGATGCTCGAGAACTACCGGGTCAAGGCGCCCTTCGACGGCGTGGTCGGGGTGCGTGACATCAGCGTCGGCACCCTAGTCACCCCGGGCACCGAGCTGACCACCCTGGACGACGTCTCCCACATGAAGCTCGACTTCGACGTGCCCGAGGTCCAGCTCGGTTCGCTGTCACGGGGGCTCACGCTTACCGCCACCACCGCGGCCTACCCGGACCGGGTGTTCGAGGGCGAGATCGCCACCATCGACTCGCGCATCGACCCGATCAGCCGCAGCATCTCGGTGCGTGCCCTGCTCAACAACGAAGAGAGGCTGCTGCGTCCCGGCATGCTGATGCGGGTGACCATCGCCAGAAGCCCTCGTCAGGCGCTGGTGATTCCCGAGTCCGCGCTGGTCCCTGAAGGTCAGCGCCAGCGGGTGTGGGTACTGACCACCCGCGAGCCGACGTCGACCGAGGCCGGTGAGGTGGTCCGCCGGGATATCGAGGTAGGCTCGCGGCGCGAAGGCGACGTGGAAGTCGTCAAGGGACTCGAGGCCGGCGAGCTGGTGGTCACCCACGGCAATGACCGCCTGCATGAAGCCTCCCGGATCACGCTGATCGGCATCGAGGACGACACCACCAGCGTCAGTGACATCCTGCTCGAGCAGCGCCAGGGAGACGACACCTGATGCGCCTGTCCGACGTTTCCGTCCAGCGCCCGGTGCTGGCCACCGTCCTCGCCGCCCTGATCGTCGCCTTCGGCCTGCTGGCGCTGACCCGTCTGCCGCTGCAGGAATACCCGACCATCGATCCGCCCATCGTCAGCATCCGCACCGCTTACCCCGGGGCGTCCGCCGACGTGGTCGAGACCCGTATCACCCAGGTACTCGAAGAGCGCATCGCCGGCATCGCCGGCATCGAGGTGATCTCCTCCACCTCCACCGACGGCAGCTCCAATATCAACGTCGAGTTCAGCCTGTCCACCGACATCGACGCCGCCGCCAATGACATGCGCGACCGTATTTCCGGCGCCGTCGACAATCTGCCGGACGAGGCCGACCCACCGGAGGTGCGCAAGGAGGACACCAGCTCCGAGGTGGTGATGTGGCTGATGCTGTCCGGCGAGGGCTATACCACGGCGGAGCTGACCGACTACGCCGAGCGCTACCTGGTGGACAGCTTCTCGGTGCAGGAAGGCGTTTCCGGGGTGTTCGTCGGCGGCGCCAAGGAATACGCCATGCGGGTGTGGCTCGACAATGACGCCCTGGCCGCCCGCGGGCTGACCGTCAGCGACGTGGAGTCCGCACTCAGGGCTGAAAACGTCGAGCTGCCCGGCGGCGCGGTGGAGTCACAGGATCGTCAGTTCATGGTGCGCCTGCCACGAAGCTTCTCGACCCCCGAGGACTTCCGCGCCCTGGTGCTCGATCGCGGCGAAGGCGGCTATTTGGTGCGCCTGGCCGACGTGGCCCGGGTGGAACTCGGCACCGTGGAGGAGCGCTCGCTGTTTCGCGGCAACGGCCAGACGGTGGTGGGCCTTGGCATGGTCAAGCAGTCCACCGCCAACGTCATGGCGCTGTCCAAGGCGGTGCGCGCCGAAATGCAACGGCTGTCCCCTCGCCTGCCGGACGGCATGAGCCTGTCACTCAACTACGACGCTTCCACCTTCGTGTCCGGCGCCATTCGCGAGGTGGTCAGCACCCTGTTGATCGCCATCGGCCTGGTGGTCGTGGCGATCTTCGTGTTCCTCGGTAACCTGCGCACCACCCTGGTGCCGGCGGTCACCGTGCCGGTCACCCTGATCGGCACCTTCGCCGCCCTGGCGGCCATGGGCTTCACCATCAACCTGCTGACCCTGCTGGCACTGGTGCTGGCCATCGGCCTGGTGGTGGACGACGCCATCGTGGTGCTGGAGAACATCCATCGACGCATGCACCTGTACGGCGAGACACCGCTGGTGGCTGCCTTCCGCGGCGCCCGCCAGCTGGCCTTCGCGGTCATCGCCACCAGCCTTGTGCTGATCGCGGTGTTTGTGCCCCTGAGCTTTATCCAGGGCGACGTCGGCAAGCTGTTCACCGAGTTTGCCCTGACCCTGTCGGCGGCGGTGGCCATCTCCACCCTGCTGGCGCTGACCCTGACCCCGATGATGGCCTCCAAGATCCTGTCGCCGAGTCTTCACGAGGGACGCCTGGCCCACTGGGTCGACGAAGGGCTGAACTGGGCCCAGGGCGTCTACCGGGCTTGCCTGGAGGTCGTGCTCAAGGCGCGCTGGCTGGTGGTAGCCTGCTTTGTGGCGATGCTGGCCGGGATCGCCTGGCTGTATCCTCAACTGCCGGCCGAGTACACCCCGCGGGAAGACCGCGGCACCTTCTTCGTCATCATCAGCGGCCCGCCCGGCGCCACCTTCTCCTATATGGAGGACTACATGGACGAGGTCGAGGCGCGGCTGTTGCCCCTGCGCGAGACCGGCGAGGTCGAACGGGTGCTGATCATCGCTCCCCAGGGGCGCGGCAACACCGAGAACTTCAACTCCGGTTTCGCCATCGTCGGCCTGTCGGACTGGGCCGAGCGCCGGCCCGCCTGGCCGATCATGAACGAGGTGCGCCAGTCACTGGCCGACCTGCCCGGCATCCGCGCCTTCCCGGTGATGCGCCAGGGCTTCGGCGGCGGCACCGAACAGGGCGTGCAGTTCGTGCTTGGCGGGGGCAGCTACGAGCAGCTGGTGACCTGGCGCGACGCCCTGATGGACCATATTCGCCAGACCAATCCGAGACTGTTGAACCTCGAGAGCGACTACGAGGAAAACCAGCCCCAGCTCAACGTCAATATCGACTACACCCGCGCCGCGGATCTCGGCGTCACCGTCAGCGAGATCGGCCGCACCCTGGAGACACTGCTGGGTGGCCGCACCGTGACCCGCTTCACCGACCAGGGCGAAGAATACGACGTCATCCTCGAAGGCGAGCGCGGCTCCACCCCCACGCCGAGTTCCCTGGACAACGTGCGGGTGCGCTCGGACCGCACCGGTGAGCTGGTCCCGCTGTCTAGCCTGGTCACCGTCGAGGCCTTCGCCGGGCCCAGCCAGCTCAACCGCTACAACCGCCTGCGCGCGATCACCCTGCAGGCCGATCTGGCCGACGGCTACTCCATGGGCGAAGCGCTGGACTACCTCGAGAACGCCGTCAGTGAGGTGCTGCCGGCGGGCGTGCAGACCGACGTCAAGGGCGCGGCCCGGGACTATCGCGAGTCCACCGGCGCCACCACCTTCCTGCTGGTACTCGGCACCCTGGTGGTCTTCCTGGTGCTGGCGGCCCAGTTCGAGAGCTTCGTCCATCCGCTGGTGATCATGCTGACGGTGCCCCTGGCCATCGGCGGGGCCCTGCTCGGCCTGTGGCTGACCGGTCAGTCGCTGAATATCTATAGCCAGGTGGGCCTGGTCATGCTGGTGGGGCTCGCCGCCAAGAACGGCATTCTGATCGTCGAGTTCGCCAACCAGCTCAGGGACGAAGGCACCGAGTTCCGCGAGGCGCTGATGCGTGCAGCCATGACCCGCCTGCGTCCCATCGTGATGACCTCGGTCACCACCATCGCCGGCAGCGTGCCCTTGATCCTGTCCAGCGGCGCCGGCGCCGAGACGCGCATCGTCATCGGCACCGTGATCTTCACCGGCGTCGCCGCCGCCACCTTCTTTACGCTGTTCGTGGTACCGGTGGCCTACGATCTGATGGCACGGCGCACCGGCTCGCCCGGCGACGTGGCGCGCAAGCTGGAGCGAGAGATGGAACAGTCGCCGGACGCCCACTGAACCGTTGTCCTGGAAACCAGCGTTCTAAAAACCTGCGTTCTCCAGGCAGTCGGCCAGGGTCTCCAGCGCCGGGACACCCTGGACGTCGGTGGCGAGCCAGGGCACCCGCGGACGCGGCAGGTGGGCGAAGGTCGTATCGATACGCGCAAGGTAGGTCTCTTCCTGCACGCGACGGGCGGCAAGAAAGTCGCCGTCCGCCTCTACCGGAAGTACGCGGTTGACCAGGGTGGCGGCAACGGGAATCCCCGCCTCTTCCAGTGACGCCACGGCACGGGCGGTCTCGAGGATCGGCAGGCGCTCCGGCGTCAGCACGAATAGGAAGCCATTGTGACTTGCGTCCTGGATGCGCCGGCGGGCCTGATGAAACAGCCGCCGTCGCGCCAGCAGGGTCTCGGCGATATCCCGGGTGCGCGGGTCCTGATCCCGGGACGCTGCCTCGTCGTCCGACTCGAACGGCGAGGCCACGTCGCGCCGAGAGCCAGGCGTCAGATGGGCCAGCACCTTGCCCAGATGCTCGGACTTGCGGCTATGGGCGAGCAAGCCGTCGGTCCAGGCGGCCATGGCCTCGGGCAGGCTCAACAAGCGCAGGGTATGACCGGTGGGCGCGGTGTCGAACAGCACCAGATCGTAGGGCAGGCTGTCGTCGGTCATCAGTCGCGACAGCCGCTCCAGCAGCGCCGCCTCCTGGGTCCCCGGCGACTGCCGCGACAGGCGCATCTGACGTTCCAGCTCATCCATCATGGCAGGCGCCGCATAGCGCCGCATCTGGGCGGTTACCCGCGCCAGATGCGCCTCGACCTCGCGATCAGGATCGATCTCCATGGCGTCCAGGCCGGGCAATAGCCGCCGCGGGGTATCCCCGAGTTCACTGGCAAAGACGTCGCCCAGGCTATGGGCGGGGTCGGTGGAGGCCACCAGCACGCGCTTGCCTCGGCGTGCCGCCAGCACGCCCAGCGCCGCCGACATCGAGGTCTTGCCGACGCCGCCCTTGCCGCCGACCCACAGTCGGCGACGATCCAGCAGTTCCTTCATGGTCTTCCCTTGTCCATTCTGGTCCCTTGTCAGCCCTGCCCTTGTCAGCCCTGCCCTTGTCAGCCCTGCCCTTGTCAGCCCTGCCCTTGTCAGCCCTGCCCTTGTCAGCCCGGTACAGCGTTACCCCTTGTCCAGCGCACGCTCGGTCCCGGCAATTGTTGCTAGAGGGTGTCGTGATGGTCCTCCGCCGCCGGTTCAGCAGCAGCGGAAGTCATCCAGCGGTGAGCGCTCCATGCCCATGCGCTGGTGCCAGTCATGGAACCGTTCCATCAACAGTGGCTGAAGCTCCAGGGTGTAGTAGCCCACCGGATTGGGCATGCCCATCAGCTCCGAGAACACCAGCAGCATGAACAGGTCGTCCTCGTCGCGCCGGGCGCGGGCGATGGCACCGCGATACGGCGCCGAGTAGGACTCCTCGGCGAAGTGGCGCGCCGACGACAACCAGCGACGCCACTTGGCCAGACCCTCGTCGTGATCGCTCACGGCGCCTCCCCGCGCACTTCATGACGCAGCCGCTTGAGCGCCGAGGCGCACTCCATCGCCACCAGCACCGAGGCGATCAGCACCACGATATCGAGCGCCAGCAGGAAGTAGTTGCCTGCGACGAAGAAGCTCTTGAGCTGGGCCAGCAGCGCCAGCACCGTGACGATCAGCAGGAACACCAGGGGAATCAGGGTGTAATAGACCGGGCGATGGTTGCGCATCAGCATCACCGTGACCACCAGCAGGGTCAGGCCGGCCAGCAGCTGGTTGGTGGTGCCGAACAGCGGCCAGATGATCAGGCCACCGGAACCGTCTGCCCCGGCGCCGAAGGCCAGCACCAGGCACGACAGCACCGCCAGCAGGGTCGCCACCGCCGGCTTCTTCATCCACGGCTGGTCGTAGATCTCACCCCACTCCTGGAAGATGTAGCGCTGCAGGCGCAGGCCGGTATCCATGGTGGTGCCGGCGAACAGTGCCGCCATCACCGTGAGCAGGGTCGCGGCGGTGGCCTGGGGCAGACCGATGCCGTGGTGGATGATGAAGGCACCGCCCTCGACGAAGGCGTTGACCCCGCCCTTGCCGAAGGCGTCGTACATGGCCTGCCAGTCGCCGAGGGTGGCGAAGCCTGCGGTGGCCGCCAGGATCGACCCCAGCGCCAGCATGCCCTCGCCCACCGCGCCGAAGTAGCCGACGAAGCGCACGTCGGTCTCGCGATCCAGCTGCTTGGAGGTGGTGCCGGACGACACCAGACCATGGAAACCGGAAATCGCGCCGCAGGCGATGGTCACGAACAACAGCGGGAACAGCGACGGCGTGCCCTCGGGCACATCGCTGTTGAAGCCAGGCGCAACAATGTCCGGGTTCAACAGCGCCAGGGCGCCATAGAGGATGATCAGGCCGATGAACAACTGCAGGCCGTTGATGTAGTCGCGCGGCTGCAGCAGCATCCACACCGGCAGCAGCGAGGCGATGGCGGCATAGCCGAACAGCAAAAGGATCCACACCGCCTGGCCGGACAGCACGCCGACCTCGGTGGGCATCTGGATCGGCACCGCCGGTCCGATGCCGATCAGCGCGTAGAGCGCCACCACACCGATCACCGACACCAGCCCGAGGCCGATGATCCGGCGATAGATCAACTGGCCGATGACCAGCGCCACCAGGATGGCCCCCCACACCGGAATGACCGCCGAGGGGAACTTCATCATCAGGCCGGCGATGACCACGGCAAAGACCGCGTTGACCATCAGCAGCAGCAGGAAGATCACGATCATGAAGATGCTGCGGGCGCGGGTGCCGACCACTTCCCCGGTGAGCGCGCCCACCGACTTGGCCTTGTTGCGCACGCTGGCCCAGATCGCGCCGGCGTCATGGACCCCGGCGAAGAAGATGGTGCCGAAGATGACCCACAGGAAGGCCGGTACCCAGCCCCAGATGACCGCGATGGCCGGGCCGACGATGGGCGCCGCTCCGGCCACCGAGGTGAAGTGGTGGCCCCACAGCACGTAGCGGTTGGTCGGCACGAAGTCGACGCCATCTTCGAACTCGTGGGCGGGGGTGACGAAGTCCCTGGACAGCTTCAACACCTTCTCGGCGATAAACTTCGAGTAGATGAAGTACCCGAGGGCCATGGCGGCCAACCCCAGGACCAACACGATGACTGCACTCATGAGCGACTCCCTTGCGGCAGGTTATTGGTAACGGCCTTGCGTCGAGGGTCCCTTCCTGAAAGCACAGCACCCGTAGCCACCAGGCTCTCCTCGACGTCCTACCCCCTGCTTAACAGCTTTGTTTTTATTGGAAAAACAGCATCCTGGATATCCGCCAGAACGTGGACCGAGATCAATTATCGTTGCTGGATCTGGCGCCGCTGGATCTGGCGCTGCTGGACCTGGCCTGGGGTTCGCCCGGCCCAGGCCAGAAGAAGGGATTGTGGGCCACCTCCCAGAGGTGCCCGTCAGGGTCGGCAAAGTAGCCGGAGTAGCCGCCCCAGAAGGCCTTCTGCCCAGGCTTGAGCAGGTTCCCGCCCGCTCGCCGGGCCTGGAGCAGCACCGCGTCCACTTCTTCGGGGTCCTCGGCCATGTAGGCCAGGGTCACGCCGCGAAAGCCCTCGCCACCGGCGTTGACCATCAGGTCATCGGCCAGATCGTGCCAGCCGTACAAGGCAAGCCAGGTACCCTGCAGCGAAAAGAAGGCGATCCTGGGGGCGCTGTCTTCCAGGCGAGGCCAGCCAAGCCCCTGTTGATAGAAGTCGATGGCCCGTTCGAGCGAGTGAACACCGAGGGTGATCATTCCGATACGCGGCTTGGGCGCGCGGGGTTCGACCTTTGCCATCTGGCCCTCCTGACGCTTTGGCGTACGACAGCTATTGCTGAGAGCCTAGACGGGAAAACTCTGATGCTGGAGATACAAAAAACCCGCCGTGTCGAAACGACACAGCGGGTATCAAAGTGGTTAAGCTTTTTCGTCGGCGGCGTAGGCGATCGTCAGGTGTCGTGATCCACTGACGGTGATGAGATCACCGACATGCCTGGGCAGGGCCGAATTGTCGACGACCGCAGGTACTTGCCGCGCCAGCCTTCCGCTTTATCCTTAGCCTTCGACAACCAGCTTATAGTCCAGGGTTGGATTCAGTGGGCAGGAGTAGACGTATTCACCGGGCTCCAGGCTGACGGCGAAATCCCCGGTCTGGCCGGTGCCGAGGCCACCGCCGGATACGCTGGGTAGCCGAGCGCGGTTGAGCAGGCCGTCGCCACGCAGCCAGAAACCAAGGTCATAGGGCACGCCCTCGTTCTTGACCCGGAACACATAGTCTCCGGCGGGCACTTTCAGCACCCTGGCCTCTGCCAGCCGCGCCTCACCGGTGTCGTCGTTGAAGGCCTCGCAGTCGGCCTTGCTCTGGGGGTGAATGCCGTGATCGGTGCCGTTCTCGCTTTCCAGGAACTGACAGCCGACCTGGGTCAACTCGATGACGGTTGCCTGACCGGAGGACGTGTCGGCTGCCTGGGCTTGCTGTGAATGGGCCGGCGCGACCCAGCCCAGTGCCCCCACCAGGCCGAAGGCCAGGGCCCAGCTCGCCCACCCCACCGTCTGGCCTTTCTCTCCATCCGCTTGCATGTTCGCCACCCTCCTTTGCATGATGATGCCTGGTCTGGTCATGGCGCCGACATTGCTGTGTTCACACCTGTATCTATCGCTACGTTCGAAGCAAGGTCGGGGCCTACCTGTCGTTGTCGCTATCGTTACGTCAGGCCTTACGACCGAGTGCAAGGACGGCAAAGCGTTGGCGTCGAACACGGAAGATCGGCCGCCATGGATGCCACAGCGACTATGCTGAGAAAATCCCGTCACGCTGCATCGCGACGTGAGTCCCGCCGTCCCCGACAAGGAGATTCAAGATGCTCGAGCAGATTCCCCACCCGGCCGAACACGTGGTCGCCATCCGCGCCGGCGGTACCGTGACCGCGCAGGAACTCCAGCAAGCCATCGATCTGATCGAAATGACCAAGAAGCGCTGCCCCAAGGTCAGCCTGGTAGCGGAACTCGACAACCTGCGCTGGATGACCCTGACCGCGCTGCTACGTGACCTGGGCTATGGCCTGACCCAGATCGGCGAGCTTGACCACTACCATCGCGCCGCGGTGATCACCGACAAGGAGTGGATCAAGCACATCGCCCATCTCGAGGACAAGCTGGTCAGGAAGATCGAGATCCGCACCTTCTCCCACAAGGAGCACAGCGCGGCCATGGAGTGGGTGGCCGAACTGCCCGAAGCAGCCACCGATGACGCCGATGAAGAGCCCGAGCAAAAGGGCTACCACGGGGCCTAACGCACATCAGGCGCGAGCGGCTCAGTCGGATGCCTTGTCGCCGGTCTCGACGCCCGCCCCGATTCCCGTATCGGCGGCTGTCGTGGCACCCGCCGTGCCACCTTCCCTGCGGCGCAGCAGGTGGGGGCCGAGCTGGTCGATGGCGGTTACCCCGAGCAGCGCCATGTTGCGCTCGATCTCCTCGCTCATCAGACGAATGGCGTGGGCGACCCCTGCCCCTCCGGCGACGCTCGCCGCATAGTTGAAGGGCCGGCCGACAAACACGAAGTCGGCCCCCAGCGCCAGCGCCTTGAGCACCTGGCCGCCGCGGCGAAAGCCCCCATCGATCATCACCGGAACCTTGCCCTCCACCGCCTTCACCACCTCGGGCAGCATGGTCATAGGCGCCACCGTAGCGTCGAGCTGGCGGCCGCCGTGGTTGGACACGATAAGACCGTCGGCGCCCGCCTGGCAGGCCCGGCGCGCGTCGTCGGGATGCAGGATCCCCTTGACCACCAGCTGGCCGGGAAAGCGCGAGCGCACGTGCTCGAGGGTCGACCAGTCCAGGTGACGCCGGCCGGCGAAGTCGCGGGCGGCATGCTTCGCCAGCACCGGCACCCCGCGCGTCGCCGCGTTGTTCTCGAAGTGGGGAACGCCATGACGCAGCAGGGTGCGCAGGAAGGTACCGGTGAGCCAGCGCGGACGTGTCAGTCCATCCCAGGCCAGCCGCGCGCTCGGCTTCAAGGGGCTCGAAAAGCCCGAGCGACGATGGTTTTCCGGGTTGGGCGGCACCGGGTAGTCGACGGTGATGACCAGACGCTTGTAGCCGGCCTGGATGACCCGCTCAAGCAGGGCGTCGATGCCCTCCAGGGTGCCGGGCAGGTAGGCCTGGAACCAGTCCGCGCCGGTGGCCTCGGCGAGTTCTTCCATGGGTATCAACGAGGAGGCGCTGACGATCATCGGGATCTCGGCACGCTGGGCCTGTTCGGCCAGCACCATGTCGCCCCGGTAGGCGGTCAGCGCGCTGATACCCATGGGAGCGATACCGAAGGGCTGCGAGAACCGCTGCCCCAGCAGCTCCACCTCGGTGGAAATCGACGACACATTGACCAGCGCCCTGGGCAGCCAGTGCACTTCATTGAAGGCCTCGCGACCAGCCCTTGCCGTCTCGCCCTCCTCGGCCACGCTGGCGACATAGCCGAACAGGGGCCGCGGCAGGTGACGACGCGCCGCCCGCTCGAAGTCGTCCAGGCTCAGGATGCGCTCGAGACGTCGCTTCATGATGCCCTCCCTGCTCGCCAGGACGCCTTGTTGACGGCGTTGACCGGGCCTTCGCCGACCAGCGCACCGATCAGGTTGTCCACTGCGCGCCGCGCCATGGCAGCACGGGTCTCGTGGGTGGCCGAACCGATATGCGGCAACACCACTACATTGTCCATGCGCGCGAGCGGCGAGCCGGCGTCCAGCGGCTCCCGGGTAAAGACGTCGAGCCCGGCGGCGCGGATGGTGCCCTGTTCCAGCGCCTCGATCAGTGCCGTCTCGTCGACGACCTTGCCCCGGGCGATGTTGATCAGCGCGGCGGAGGGCTTCATCCGGGCAAGGGCGTCGGCGTCGATCAGGTGATGGGTGTCATCGCTGTAGGGCACCGCCAGACAGACGATGTCGGCACGCGCGAGCAGCTCGTCCAGGGAGCAGTGTTCGGCGCCGAGGTGTTGCTCGAGCTCAGGCTTCGGTGCCCGCGCGGTGTACAGCACCGACATGCCGAAGCCCAGCGCGCCGCGCCTGGCGATCGCCGCGCCGATACGCCCGGCGCCGACGATACCCAGTGTCTTGCCGTGCACGTCGTGACCAAACTGGTCGGGCCCGACATGAGACGTCCAGCGCCCTTCCCGCACCATGCAGGACAGCTCCACCAGCCGCCGCTGGGTCGCCATGATCAGGGCAAAGGCGGTATCTGCGGTGGTCTCGGTGAGCACGTCCGGGGTATTGCACAGCAGGATGCCCCGACGATTCATCGCCTCGAGCGGCAGTTGGTCGTAGCCCACCGAGATGGTCGACACCACCTCGAGATGAGGCGAGCGCTCGAGCATCGCCTCATCGAGTTCGAGCTTGCCGCCGATCAGACCGTGGGCGCTGGCCATCGCTGCCTCGAAGGCCTCGCGATTGCCCTCGTTCAGATCCTCGAAATAGTCCACCTGCCCCACCTCGTTCAAGGCCGCGAGTTCCTCCTCGCCCAGCCGCCTCAGGGCGACGATACGAGGCGCCTTACCACGATCGCGGGCAGCGGGTGCTTTATCCATGTTGTTCCTCCTTGAGTCCCGGCATGGCGAAGTCTCGCTCTTCCAGCGCCGCGATCAGCTCCTGGCGACGCCCTGACGCCAGTTCAATCAAGGGCGGGCGTAGCGTCGCCCAGGACGCCTGTCCCGAAAAATGTGCGGTAGCCACCTTCATCGCCGGTATCAGCGGATAGCGCTCGAACAGATCACGCAAGGCGTTCAACCCTGCCTGGCGTTCATCGGCCTCGGCTGTCTGCCAGTCGGCGGCGAGCCCGGCGATGGCCGCCGGATTGACGTTGGCGGTGGCACTGATGCAGCCCGCTCCCCCGCCGCGCAGCGTAGCCAGCAGAAAACGCTCGCTGCCGGCGTACACCGCAAAGCCGTCGGCGCCGAAGGCGTCGATCAGTGCCTGGGTGTTGGCGAAGTCGCCACCGCTGTCCTTGATCCCCGCGACCATCTCGGGGAAGGCCTCGCGCAGCCGTGCGATCAGCTCGATCGACAGCGGCACCTGGGCCACCGGCGGAATATGGTAGAGATACAGCCGCAGGCGCGCATCGCCTACCCGCTCGATGACCTCGGAATAGTAGCGATAGAGGCCCTCGTCGCTGACGCCCTTGTAATAGAACGGCGGCAGCATCAGCACTCCGGCCGCGCCCATGTCTACCGCGTCGCGGGTCAGCGTGACCGTATCGTCGATGGCGCAGTGGCCGGTGCCCGGCATCAGCCGGGAGGGATCGATGCCCGCCTGCCCAAGCTGTGAGAGCAGCTCGCGCTTCTCGCCAAGGGTCAGCGAGTTGGCCTCGGAGTTGGTGCCGAACACCGCGAGTCCGACCCCGTGGGAGTCAAGCCAGCGGCAGTGGGCAACGAAGCGCTCGGTATCGACGGCGAGATTCGACGTAAAGGGGGTGATCACCGGCGACCAGGCGTCGCCGGCATGGGACAGGTTGGTGGCTGTCATGATGCGATTTCCTTAAATGGAGTGGAGCGCTCGATCGAGGTCGGGCCCCGCCCGACCAGCGTCCGATGACGACGGGTCACGACCAGGGCTCGCTGGCGTAGCGCTCCAGCGCCTCGCTGTCGAAGTTGAAGCCAAGGCCCGGGGCGCTTGGCAGCAGCAGGTTGCCGTCGGAGAACTGAAGCTGGGTGTCGATCAGCCGGCGGAAGTTGAGGACCTGATCATCGGCGAAGAACTCCACCATGCGCGCGTTGGGCGCCGAGGCCACCAGGTGCACGTGCAGGTCATGGAACCAGTGGGGATAGACCTCGACCCCGTAGCTCGCCGCCGTGGCGGTGATGCGGCGAAACTCGGTGATGCCGCCGCACACGGCGGCGTCGGTCTGCAGGATCATCGCCGCCTCCTTGTCCAGCAGCTCCTTGAAGCGCCAGCGTCCGGCCTCGATCTCGCCGGTGGCGACCGGCACCGGGGTACGCTCGGCCAGACGGCGGTGGTTGTCGATGTCGTCGGGGCTGAACGGCTCCTCGATCCAGAACGGCGAGTACGCTTCGGCCATGCGCATGAACGCAAGCGCAGATGGCAGGTCGCGCCAGGCGTTGTTGGCATCCATCATCACCGCCACGTGGGGGCCAACCGCCTCGCGCACCGCCGCCAGTCGCGCCTCTTCCCCGGCCAGGTCCTCGCGTCCCACCTTCAGCTTCACCGCCTTGAAGCCCTGCGCCACGTAGCCGGCCATTTCCTCGCCCAGCATCTCCGGCGTCTTGCCGTCGAGGTAGTAGCCGCCGCTGGCGTAGGCCGGGACGCTGTCGCTGTCACTCGCCCCCAGGTACTTGTACAGCGGCAGCCCCGCCGCCCGGGCGTTGCGATCCCACAGGGCGGTGTCGAGAATGCTGATGGCCCGCATCACCGAGCCGCAGCGACCATGCAGCAGAGACTCCTGATACATGGCCTGCCACAGGCCTTCGGTGGCGTGGGCGTCGGCCCCCAGCAGTACTGGCCTCAGCAGCTCACGAACCGCCTGTGATACCAGCAGACCGGCATTGTTGCCGCCGTAGCAGAAGCCGATCCCGACCACGCCGTCGTCGCCTTCGACCTCCACCAGGGCGTAGTCGCGCTTGAACACCTGACGATTGGAGAAGCTGGTGGGATGGTCCAGCGGAACACTGATGGTGCGGGCACGGACGTCGCTGATACGCGTCATGGTGGGCTCCTTTCGAGACATTGTTGTGGTTGTCGCTAGCATGGTTGCTGGCGTTGATGAAGCGCTGTCGCCGCTATCGAAGCGGTGACAGCGCCACGATCAGCCGGTGCGTGCCCCGCGCCGCAACGAGCTTCGCAGCCAGCGGAAGACCGGCGTGGCCTGGAGGATCGACAGCACCGCGATGCCGAGCAGCACCATGGCGATGGGGCTTTCGACGAAGATCATCGGGCTGTTCTGGCCGATCAGCATCGACTGCTGGAAGCTGGTTTCCATCACCGGCCCCAGGATCAGACCGATGACCATCGGCGCCGGTGAGATGCCGGCCTTGTTCATCCAGTAGCCGAACAGGCCGAAGCCGAGCATCAGCCCCACCTCGAACAGACTGTTGTTGATGGCGAAGGCGCCGATCACGCACAGGGTGATGATGGCGCAGGCGACGAAGCTGTCCGGCACCTTGGTCACCCCGACGCACAGCCGGGTGAACATCAGCCCCACCGCCAGCAGGCCGACATTGGCGAAGATCACCGCCCAGATCAGGGTGTAGGTGACATCTCCATAGTCGGTGAGCAGGTTGGGGCCTGGCAGGATGCCCTGGACCATCAGCGCCCCCAGCAGGATGGCGGTGGACGAACTGCCGGGGATACCGAGGGCGATGGTCGGAATCAGCGCGCCGCCGACCACCGCGTTGTTGGCGGCCTCGGGGGCGGCGACGCCGGCGATGTCGCCCTTGCCGAAGCGGCTCTTGTCCTTGGCAAAGCGCTTGGCCTCGTTGTAGGCAAACCAGCTCGCGGTGTCGCCGCCGGTGCCGGGGATCAGGCCGGTGACGATACCGATGCCGCCGGAGCGCAGGATGTTGGGCATCAACGTGCGCAGCTCTTTCAGCCGCGGTACCAGCCGATCGGTGATCTTGCTGGCCACCTTGTCGCTGTCGTGGGCGTTTTCGATCAGGATCAACGCCTGGGGAATCGAGAACAGCCCGATCAGCGCCACCGTGAATTCGATGCCGGAAAACAGGTTGATGTTGCCGAAGGTCATGCGCGGTGTGCCGGTGATCAGGTCCATGCCCACGGTGCTGAGCAACAGCCCCATGATGCCGGACAGCAATCCGCTGACGATGGAGCCCTGGGACAGCGAGCCGATGATGGTGATGCCCAGCACGGCGATGGCGAACAGCTCCACCGGGCCGAACTTCAACACCAGCACCCCCAGCAACGGTGCGGCGGTCAGCAGGGCGATACCGCTCATCAGGCCGCCAAAGAAGGAGGCGAACAGCGACACCCCCAGCGCCTTGCCCGCCTGCCCCTGCTGGGACAGCGGAAAGCCGTCGAGCACCGTGGCCGCCGCCGAGGGCGTGCCTGGGGTACGCAGCAGAATGGCGGCGATGGAGCCGCCGTAGGAGGCGCCGACGTACAGCGAGGCCAGCATGCTGAGCCCCGTCGCCGGGTCCATGGTAAAGGTCAGCGGCAACAGCAACGCCAGCGCCATGGTGGCGGACAGCCCCGGCATGGCGCCGACGAACAGCCCCAGCAGGGTGCCGCCGAGGATCAGCGCAATATTGGTGAAGGTGAGCACGTTGCTCAGCCCCACCATCACAAGCGAGTCGTTCATAGGGTCAGGCTCCAGGTTCGCGCGGGTGCAATGACGACCTCAGCGAAGCCGATCGGTGTGGCGAAGCGCACGACAGGACTTAAAACAGCGGTGGCAACAGCGGCACGGGCAGGCCCAGAAAGCCGATGAACACCAGGCAGACCACGGTGATCAGACCGGCGATGCCGATCAGACTGAAGCGCAGCGACACATGGCGCACCAGCCACAGCGACAGGCCCATGAAGGCCGCCGTGGCGACCACATAACCGAGCCAGGAGATGCTGTAGATGTAGACGGCGGCGAACACGAACACCGCCATCGCCTTGAGCGGCCTGGCGGGCGGCGCGGGCGCGCTATCGCCTTCAGTGAGTTCGCCCTCGGCCAGCTGACTGCCCTCGAGGGTGGGCGCGGCGCTCGACGAGGCCTGGGCCCGCGCGCGGGAATGCGCGGTCAACTCCTGCACGATCATGGCGATGGCGAACAGTCCCACCACCACCGCGTAGATCAGCGGCATCCGCGCCGCGGCGTCGGGATAGCCCAGCGAGGTGACCCCGAACAGCGTGGCCACCCCCAGGGCGAAAAGGCCAAACAGCAGGCGACTGAGTTTCATCAGTATGACTCCCTCGGTCGCTTGCCGACGGGCCAGGCCCGTCGGCAAGCGCACCGATCAACCGTTGATCTCGTCCTTCACGCTGGCCCAGATCTCCTCGAACTGGCCTTCCATGTCCTCGATCATCTGGCGATAGTCGTCGCCGGTCTGGATATCGAGGTTCATGGCCCGCTCCTCGGCGACCTTCTTGAACTCCTCGTTGGTCTTGAGTGCCTCGAAGGCGTCGATCAGCTGCTGGCGCGCCTCATCGGGGATGCCGGCCGGTGCGCTGTAGCCACGTGAGGAGCCGGCCACCACCTCGATGCCCTTCTCGCTCAGGGTCGGCACGTCGGGCAGCATCGACAGGCGCTCGCGGGCAAACACCGCCAGCGGCCTCAGGCTACCGGACTGAATGTGCCCGTAGACGTTGCCCAGGTTGTTGAAGCTGGCGTCGATCTGCCCGCCCATGGCGGCGGTGGCCGAAGGTCCGTCACCCTGGAACGGCACCTTCTGGAAGCTGATCCCGGAGGCCTGCTCGATCAGGATGGTGGAGAAGAAGTCATCACCGCCCACGCCGGAGTTGCCCACGGTGATGGTGCCCGGGTTCTCTTCGGCGGCGGCCAGGAACTCCTCCACCGTCTCGTAGGGGCTCTCCGCCGGTACCACGATAATGCCCGGGTCGGTCACCACATTGGCGATCGGGGTCAGCTCGTCCACCGAGTAGGTGATGGTGTCGTTCATGATGTAGTTGGTCATCAGCATCGGCGTATTGGTGATGCTGATGGTGGTGCCGTCGGCCTCGGTCTGCTTGGCCAGGCGGGTCCAGGCGATGGCACCGGTAGCCCCCGGCAGGTACTCGTTGACGAAGTCCACTCCCAGCGACTCGCGCAGGAACGGCTGGGTCAGCTGGGCCAGGGCGTCACTGCCCCCGCCGGCCTTGAATCCCTGCAGCACCTTGATCTCGTCGCCGGCGGAGTACTCCGCCATGGCGGCGCCGGGCAGAAGCAGGGTCGACAGAAGGATGGCGGCGTAAGCTCCACGATGTTTCATGGCTGCACCTCTTGTGCGGTTGTCGTTGTCTTTATCGTTGTCTTGCACTGGTACGTGCGACGGGCGCGGTCATCGCGCACCTGCTCAGGCGCTGTCTCCGAGCGCTGGGCCCTGTCTCAGGACGCTGGGACGCTGTCTTGGGGCGCTGAGTCGGGGCGAAGGCGCCGGGCACGTCGTGACTGCCAGATTCAACGTAGACGGTCGCCAATAAAATTGTCAATAATCTTGTTAACCATCTTTTCTCGTCCTAACCTAGCTAGCGAACCACGACGCAACGCCCTACTGCGAAGGGGCTGTTCGGCGCCAGCGATAAAGATACGAGGACCGATCGATGAGCCAGGACTCAGACAACAACCACAACAACGCCACCCGGGGCATGTCCAACCGCCTGACCAACTATGGTGACGCCGACTTTTCGCTGTTTCTGCGCAAGGCGTTCATCAAGGGCATGGGCTATACCGACGATGCGCTGTCGCGGCCGGTGATCGGCATCGCCAACACCTACAGCGGCTACAACGCCTGTCACGGCAACGTGCCGGGGCTGGTCGAGAGCGTGAAGCGAGGGGTGATGCTGGCCGGCGGGCTGCCGGTGGAGTTCCCCACCATCACCTTGCACGAGTCCTTCGCCCACCCCACCAGCATGTACCTGAGAAACCTGATGGCGCTGGACACCGAGGAGATGATCCGTGCCCAGCCGATGGATGCGGTGGTGGTGATCGGCGGCTGTGACAAGACGGTGCCGGCCCAGCTGATGGCGGCGGCCAGCGCCGATATACCCACCGTCCAGCTGGTCACCGGGCCCATGCTGTCGGGTTCCCATCGCGGCACCCGGGTCGGCGCCTGCACCGACTGCCGTCGCTACTGGGCGGCCTACCGCGGCCAGGACATCGACGACGCCGAGATCAGCGAGGTCAACGACAAGCTGGTGCCTACCGTGGGTACCTGTTCGGTGATGGGCACCGCCAGCACCATGGCCTGCCTGGCCGAGACCCTGGGCATCATGCTGCCCAACAGCGCCACCGCGCCGGCGGTCTACGCCGACCGCCAGCGCATCGCCGAGCAGTCCGGGACCGAGGCGGTACGGCTGGCCCGTGACGGGGTCACGCCCTCCCAGATCCTGACCCCCAAGGCCTTCGAAAATGCCCTGCGGGTGCTGCTGTCACTGGGTGGGTCGACCAACGGTCTAATCCACCTGACCGCCATCGCCGGTCGGCTGGGCATCGACATCGACCTGGACGCCTTCGATCGCATGAGCCGCGAGACGCCGGTGCTGGTCGACCTCAAGCCCTCCGGCGAGGGCTACATGGAGGATCTGCATCGCGCCGGCGGCCTGCCGACGCTGCTGCGAGAGCTGAAGCCCCTGCTGCACCTGGACACCATGACGATCAATGGTCGCACCCTGGGCGAGAACATCGACGCGGCGGTGCATCTGGTCGAGCAGCCGGTGGTGCGCCCACGCTCCCGTCCTGTCTACGCACAAGGCGGTATCGCCGTGCTGCGCGGCAACCTGGCCCCGGCCGGCGCCATCATCAAGCAGTCGGCGGCGTCTGCGGAGCTGATGCAGCATCGCGGACGGGCGGTGGTCTTTCATTCGCTGGAGGATCTGGCGACGCGCATCGACGATCCGGACCTGGACGTCAACGCCGACGACGTCCTGGTGCTGGCCAACATCGGCCCCAAGGGCGCCCCGGGTATGCCCGAGGCCGGATACATTCCGATCCCGAAGAAACTCGCCACCCAGGGCGTCAAGGACATGGTGCGCATCTCGGACGGACGCATGAGCGGCACCGCCGCCGGCACCATCGTGCTGCACGTATCGCCGGAGGCCGCCGAAGGAGGGACGCTGGGGCTGGTGCGCGACGGCGACATCATCGAACTCGACGTCTCTGCCAACCGTATTTCGCTGGAAGTGGACGAGCAGACCCTGGAGAGCCGCCGCCAGGAGACCACGGCCCCGCCGCGTGAGCAGCCACCGATGCTCGGCTATCGTCGACTGTTCATGGAGCAGATCCTGCAGGCCGACCAGGGCTGTGACTTCAAGGTGTGCCGCCCCGAGTCCCACTGTCGCGTGCCGACCCAGGAGTGAGGAAAGTCATTCGAGCCGATGAAGGCGGTGAGCGCTATTGATAGACTGGAGTCGGCGACGGGACCGTCTCGTCGCCGCTTCACCATCGTGATCGCAGAGGATGCGAGATGAGCCAGGTCAGCGTGCAGGACCCTTCCAACAGCACCCGTCGTCCCAGCGCCACCAGCGTGGCGGAGGACATCGTCGGCAGTGTCGAGGAGGACATCGTGCTGGGGCGTCTGCACCCCAGGGAGCGGCTGGTCGAGGAGGACCTGATCGAGCGCTTCGACTGCAAGCGCCACGTGGTGCGTCAGGCGCTGTTTCAGCTCGAGAGTATCGGCCTGGTCGAACGCATCAGGAACCGCGGCGCCTTCGTCAAGGCCTACACGCCCGAAGAGGTCGAGCAGCTCTATGCCATGCGTGAGATCCTCGAACTCGCCGGTGTCGATGCCCTGCCACTACCGGCGCCGGAGCAGTGGCTGAGCGAGCTCGAGCACATCCATCAGCGCTACAGCACTGCCGTGGACGCCCATGATCTGCGACGGGTATTCCATCTCAATATCGCCTTTCACCGCACCCTGTTCGCGGCGACCGGCAATCCCTACCTCTACGAAACCATCAACGAGTTCGCCCAGAAGGCCCACGGCATTCGTTTTATCGCCATCGCCGACAGCCACAGCCTGTCCCGGGCGCGCCACGAGCATCAGGCGATGATCGAGGCGATCCGCCAACAGGACCGCCACGCGCTGCGCGAGCTATGCCGGCAGCACCTGCTGCCCTCCAAGAATCGCTACCTCGAGCTGCATCCTTCCAATCGCTAGGCGCTGACATCCGTCGCAGGCATCCCTTGAAGGCGCCCCTGGCGACCTCCGGGAACTGACGCGCCACTAGGGCTTGTCTGAAAAGTGCCTGCGCTCGGTAATACGGCGTTAAAAATCGGATCAAAATGCTCATTTACACCCCGTAAACTGCGCTTTCTCACCGATTTTTGCCTTGTCTAACCTTCGCTCGTCGACTTTTCGGACAGCGCCTAGACTCTTCCAGCGCTTCCTCCAGCGGCCGACAGGGCGAGCCATCAGCCTTGCTCGCAGGCGCCCTTGGCGACCTCCCAGGACTGACGGATATGATCTTCGAGAAGGTAGCGGGCATCGTGGATACGCCGGTCCAGCGCCAGCTCGACCAGCTCGCCGTGCTGGGCATCGAGGCGGTCACGAATCTCCGGGTTGCCCGGGGCCAGCCGGCGATAGCGATCGAACTGATCGTGCAACTGCTCGATGAAGCGTAACAGCCAGTGCGAACCACAGGGCGCCAACAGGGTGCGGTGAAAACGCTGGTGGGCCTGCTCCCACTGTTCGATCTCGCCCTGGGCCTTGTTGGCCCGCGACAGACGATGGCTGGCGGCCAGCAACTGCGACTCCCACTCGGCGTCACCCTCCTGGAAGGCCTGGGTCAGCGCCATGCACTCCAGCTGCATACGTAGCCGAGAGATATCCTCGAGTTCTTCCGCCGACAGCGGCGGCACCCGGAAGCCGCGCTGATTGTGCTGCTCCAGCAGGCCGTAGGCGGCCAACCGGTTGAGCGCCTCCCGCAGCGGGCTCAGCCCCACCTCGTAGCGCTCTTTCAGCGCGCTGATGGCGAGCTTCTCCCCCGCCGCGAAACGCCCACGGATCAGGTCCTGCTTCAGCGCACTGAACACCTGGCTCGCCGCCGTTTCGCCGCTCGCCGCCACCTCGGCTGGTTGGGAATTGATCATGACAACACTCGCAAATAACAGGCTTGCAGAGTACGTCGGCAATTGACGTTCGCCAAGCGCTGGGCCATAGTTTTTCCAAAATATCGATATTAAATACAGTAGACGATATTTCTTACAACGATCGAGATATTTCTTCCACAAGGGTCGATATCTCTGACAAAACAGGCCCTGGCACAGAATGCCCCGACACAGAAAACCCTGACCCAACAGGGCGGAGCCTGTCCCCTTCACCACAACAACAGCCTCGGAACACGCCCATGTCCCAAGACGCTTCCCCTTCGACAGCGCCCGCTGTCTCGCTGTCTGGCTCTCGCCATCTGCTTCTGCTCATCGCCGCCATCGGCAGTCTGCTGGTCGGCATCATGGGCCTTGGCATTCCCACCGCGGTGGCGCTGATCGTCGCCGGCGCCATCGCCATGACGCTATGCCTTGCCTGGGGTATCGCCTGGTCCCGTCTGGAAAGTGATCTGCTCAAGGGCATCCAGGCCATGCTGGTACCCATCCTGATCCTGATGAGCGTCGGCATGATGGTGGGGGTATGGATGCTCTCCGGCACCATTCCTGCCATGGTCACCCTGGGCCTCGAGTCGCTGACGCCGGGGCTCTTTCTGGTCGTCGCCTGCCTGTCATGCTCGCTGATGTCGGTCATGGCCGGGACCTCCTGGGGCACCCTCAGCACCATCGGCGTGGCGCTGATGGGGGTCGCGCTGGGACTCGGCATTCCCCCGGCCTACGCCGCTGGCGCCATCGTCACCGGCACCTTCTTCGGCGACAAGCTGTCGCCGCTGTCGGATACCACGGTGATGGCCTCGGCGGTATGCGAGGTCAATATCATCACCCACATCCGCCATATGCTGTATTCGACCCTGCCGACCTACCTGATCGCCCTGGCGGTCTACGCCTGGCTCGGCAGCGACGTCGCCACCTCCGGGGCGACCCTCGCCGGTGACGGCATGTCGACCCAGACCCAGGCGATCATCGACACCCTGGCCGCCACCTTCAGCGACAATCTGCTGACCCTGTTGCCGCCCCTGGTGGTGTTCGGCTGCATCCTGGCCAAGAAGCCGGTGCTGCCCGCCTTCATGCTCGGCATCGTCAGCGCGGCGCTGATCGCGGTGGTGCTCCAGGGCGCGAGCCTTTCCGAGATCGGTTCCGCCATGAACGCAGGCTTCGTCGCCGATACCGGGGTCGCCATGGTCGACAAGATGCTGTCCCGGGGTGGCCTGCAGGGCATGATGTCCACCGTGGCGGTGCTGATCGCCGCCGCCGTATTGGGGGCCCCGTTCAAGAGTGCCGGCACCCTGGACGCCGCCATCGCCTACCTGGCCCGACGCCACGCCGGCCGGCGCCAGGTGCTCGGTGGCTCCATGGCGCTGCATAGCCTGGCCTTTCTGCTGACCGGCAGCTACTACGTGACCTTCTCGCTGCTTGGCCCGCTGCTGCGCCCGCTGGTCGCCAGCAGCGGCAGCCCGACCAGGAACCTGTCACGTATCCTCGAGGACACCGGCACAACCCTGTCGCCGCTGGTGCCCTGGGGCGTCACCGGCGCCTTCACCGCCGCCACCCTGGGGGTCGCCACCGACGACTTCTTCGTCTACGCCATCCTCTGCTACGGCGCCATCGCCTTCTCGTTGCTCTATGTACTCACCGGCCTGACCCTGGGTCATGGCAGCGACGAGCGCCAGCCGGCCGGCTCCGCCTCCGGGGCCTGATATTCCGCCAGGGCCTGCGTCACCGCTGGATCGCGGCCACGATGAACATCAAACCCGCCATCATTCTCGGGGCCCGCCTTGCCGGGCCCCGAACCGTTGGATCGCTCTTCAGGGGATTGACGGCCTTTCGAGGGCGCGGCATAGTCGGATCATAAAATCGATTTTTAACACCAATAACGATTGACCCGATCCAGCTTGGATCAGCGACCTCGAGTCAGCCACCTTGAAGAGAGACGCCATGTCTTCCCAGCGCGCGAACCCCAGCTCCCTGTCCACTCCCTACCCCGATGCCACGCCCTACCCGTCCCGGCGCAGCCCGACCTATTCTCGCGATGGCATGGTGGCGGCGTCCCAGCCCCAGGCCGCGCAGATCGGCCGTGACGTGCTCGCCCGCGGCGGCAACGCGGTAGACGCCGCCATCGCCACCGCCGCCGCGCTGACGGTGGTCGAGCCCACCGGCTGCGGCATCGGCGGCGACGCCTTCGCGCTGGTGTGGATCGCCAACGATGATCAGGGCAACGGCGAGCTGCACGGGCTCAACGCCAGCGGCGTGGCGCCCCAGGCGCTGAACCGGGAAGCGCTGGTCGAGGCCGGCCACGACAAGGTCCCGCTCTACGGCTGGACCCCGGTGACGGTGCCCGGCACGCCATCCGCCTGGGCCGAACTGTCGCGCCGCTTCGGCAAGCTGGACTTCAAGACCCTGCTCGAACCCGCCATTCGCCTGGCCCGCGATGGTTTTCCGGTGTCACCGGTCATCGCTAGCCTGTGGCAGCGCGACACCGCGACCTTCCACAAGCACCTCGAAGGCGAAGCCACCCAGCCCTGGTTCGACACCTTTACCTTCGATGGCCGCGCTCCCGACGCCGGTGAGTGGTTTCGCAACGAAGACCAGGCCAGGACCCTGGAGGCCATCGCCGAGAGTCAGGCGGAGAGCTTCTACCGGGGCGAGCTGGCCGAGGCCATCGACGCCTTCTCGCGTCGCACCGGCGGCTATCTGCGCAAGGACGACCTGGCGGCCTATCAGCCCGAGTGGGTCACCCCGATCTCGGCCCGCTACCGCGACGTCGACGTCTGGGAAATCCCGCCCAATGGCCAGGGCCTGGTGGCGCTAATGGCGCTGCGCCTGCTCGATGGCTATCCGGCGTCCCACCGCGACGACCCGGAACTGCTGCATCGTCAGCTCGAGGCGATGAAGCTCGCCTACACCGACGGCAAGACCCACATCAGCGAGCCAGAGGCCATGACTTACTCGGTCGAGGAACTGTTGTCCGACGCCTACACCGAGGCCCGTCGCGAGCTGATCCAGGACGCGGCCATCGACCCGCAGCCGGGCAAGCCCAGGGCCGGTGGCACCGTCTATCTGGCCACCGCCGACGCGGACGGCAACATGGTGTCCTTCATCCAGAGCAACTATCACGGCTTCGGCTCCGGCATCGTGGTGCCGGGAACCGGCATCGCCTTGCAGAACCGCGGTCACGACTTCAGCCTCGACGAGAGCCACGACAATGTGCTCAAGCCTGGCAAGAAGACCTTCCACACCATCATCCCGGGCTTCCTGACCCGAAACGGCAAGGCGCTGGGGCCCTTTGGCGTGATGGGCGGTTTCATGCAGCCCCAGGGCCACGTCCAGGTAGTGATGAACCTGGTCGACTTCGGCCTCAACCCCCAGTCGGCACTGGACGCACCGCGCTGGCAGTGGATGGGCGGTCGTACCATCGGTATCGAGCACGGCTATCCGGCACCGCTGGTACGTGCCATGGCCGCACGTGGTCATCGCATGCAGGTGGATACCGACAGCCGCAGCTACGGCCGTGGCCAGGTGATCCTGCGTGACCCCGATACCGGCATCTACTGTGGCGGCACCGAGCCCCGCACCGACGCCACCATCGCGGTGCTCTGACCCATGAGCGTACAAGCTTCGCTATTTGCCGCCTTCTTTCGCATCGGTATCTTCGGCTTCGGCGGCGGTCCGTCGATGATTCCGCTGGTCCACCAGGAGGTGGTCAAGCGCCACGCCTGGATGGACGACGACGCCTTCGCCGATGTCCTGGCCATCGGCAATACCCTGCCGGGGCCCATCGCCACCAAGATGGCCGGCTACATCGGCTATCGGGTCGGCGGGGTGTTCGGCGCCATCAATGCGGTGGTGGCGGTGATCGTGCCGGTGATCTTCGCCATGATCGCGCTGCTCGGCCTCTACAGTCGCTACGGCGACCAACGCTGGGTGCAGGGCATGGGGCTGGGCGTGGTGCCGGTGGTGATGGTGATGATGGCCCAGCTGACCTTCGATTTCTTCCAGAAGTCCCGGGCCGGGCTCGGCGTGGTCGCCACCCTGGTCATGGGAGTGGCCGCCGGTGGCCTGATCTATGGTCTTGGCGTACACCCTGGGCTGATCATCGGTGCCATTCTGATCGCCGCTCTGCTCAGGCCCGAGAAGCCCCGCAACGCCCCTGAAGGAGGTCGCTTGTGATGATCTACTGGCAGCTGTTTCTGGCCTTTTTCATCCCCAATATCGTCGGCTACGGCGGTGGGCCCGCGATCATTCCGCTGATCGAGAACGAGGTGGTCGGCACCTACGGCTGGATGACCCATCAGGGCTTCGCCGAGACGCTGGCGCTGGGCAATGCCCTGCCGAGCCCCATCGCCACCAAGATGGCCGGCTACATCGGCTATGAGGTAGCCGGCGCCGGCGGTGCCATGGTGGCGGTGCTGGCCACCGTCGGCCCTTCGCTGCTGCTGATGCTGGCGGCCCTGGGCACCCTCTATCGCTACCGTGACTCGATCAAGGTCAAGTCCATGAGCCAGTGGGTCCGTCCTGTCGTCATGGTGCTGATGGCCTACCTGACCGTCAGCTTCCTCAAGGAGGGCATGGCGACATCGGGCCTGGTGCACACCCTGATCATCGCGGCAGTGGCGGCACTGCTGCTGCTCAAGACCCGCGTACACCCGGCCCTGGTGGTGTGCTTCGGGCTGGGCTATGGCGCCCTGCTGCTGGGCTGAGAGACGACACACCATCGCCGAACCAACCACAACAATACGCATTCGCTTCGAACCACCCACAACAATCAACGTCGACCATCCATTCCAACAATCAGTGACAACAACCCTCAACGCACAGGACATTCCCATGACCCTCTATCGCGCCCCTTCCACGACCACACTCTCTCGCCGCTCTTTCACCCGGACCGCGCTGGCCCTGGTGGTTTCTGCCTCCGCCCTGGCCGCCACCAGTGTGGCCATGGCCCAGGACGCCTATCCCGACAAGCCGGTGGAATTCATCGTGCCCTGGTCGCCGGGCGGCGGCAGCGACACCCTGATGCGCCTGGTCGCCAACCACGCCGAATCCCAGCTTGGTCAGCCGATCCCGGTGATCAACATGCCCGGGGTCAGCGGCACCACTGGCCTCAAGGAGCTGTCCCGGCGTGACGCCGACGGCTACACCATCGGTCAGGTCCACGAAGGTCTGATGGTGGCCCATCACACCGGCCTGACTCCGCTCAACTACGATGACTTCGAACCGGTGGCCGGAGTCACCCAGTCGCCCCAGTACCTGACGGCGCCCGCCGACGCGCCCTACACCACCTTCGAGGAGTTCGTCGAGTACGCCAAGGCCAACCCGGGTGAGGTCCGCTTCGGCGTGACCCTGGGCGGTGTGCCGCATATCCACGCCGCCATGATGGAAGAAGCCGAAGACCTGCAATTCCGCTACGTCGGCTTCGAGGGCACCGGCTCGCGCATCCGCGCCCTGGTCGGCGGCCACATCGACGCCGCCATCGGCGACATTTCCTCCAGCGGCGAGTTCGTCAAGAACGGTGACCTGCGATTCCTGGCGGTGGGCAGCGAGGAGCGCCAACCCGAAGCGCCGGACGTGCCGACCTTCGCCGAACTCGGCCATCCTGAGCTCAAGCTGAACATCATTCGCGGCATTCTGGCACCCAAGGGCACCCCGGAAGAACGCATCGACACCCTGGCCGAGGCCTTCGAGGCCATGAGCCAGGACGAGGCCTTCGCCCAGGCGGTGCACAACGCCGGCGCCAGTGTGGTGTTCGAAGGCCCCGAGGCGTTCGCCGAGTACCTCGAGACCAGCAACGCCACCATCGAGCGTCTGTCAGGGAAGCTTGCACGATGAGCCAGAGCACCACCGACCGCTCCCCTTCCGGGGAGCGGCACGCCCCGGGCCGGGGTGGTCCCCTGGCCCATGTGCTGTTGAACATCGCCCTGGCGGCGCTGTTCACCGCGCTCTTTGTCAGGGCCCAGGCGCTGCCATCGTCGATGTGGGAACCACTGGGTTCGGGCAGCTTCCCGCGGCTGGTGCTGGCGGCGCTGGTGGCATTGAACCTGGCCATCGCCTTCAAGGAGGCGCGTGCCTTCCTGCGCCAGAGCCCCGGTGAGCGCGGCCAGGTCGGTGCCTGGATCTGGCGTCACCGGCTGGCCTTCGCTGTGCTGGCGCTGTTTGCGGTGTATATCATCGCCCTGCCCTGGCTGGGTTTCAGCCTGGCCTCGCTGGCCTTCCTGCTAGCGGGTCAATGGCTTCTGGGCGCGCGCTCGCTCAAGGCCCTGGCCATCGCTGTGGTGGTCGCCCTGGTGTTCTCGCTCGGGGTCGACACCCTGTTCCGCGACGTCTTCGTCATCAGCCTGCCCCGCGGCCTGTTCGGCTGAGGCGGCAACGACTCCTCGAGGAAATTGCTCATGATGGATGCGCTGCTGTCCGGCATGGACCAACTGTTTACGCTCTCGACCATGTTCGCCATGCTGCTGGGTGTCATCGCCGGCGTCATCGCCTCGGCGATTCCTGGCTTCACCATCACCATGGCCATCGTGCTGACCCTGCCGCTGACCTTCACCATGGACCCGCTGCAGGGCGTGGCCACCATGCTGGCGGTCTATGTCGGCGGTTATACCGGCGGCCTGATCTCCGCCGCGCTGCTCGGCATCCCCGGCACGCCGTCGTCGGTGGCGACCACCTTCGACGCCTTCCCGATGGCGCGCAAGGGCGAGCCTGGCCGCGCCCTGGCGCTGGGTATCTGGGCTTCCTTTTTCGGCGCCCTGGTCAGCGTGGTGGTGTTGATCATCGCCGCCCCACCACTGGCGCTGATCGCCGTCAAGCTGGGCGCCTGGGAGTACTTCTCGCTGATCATCTTCGCCATGACGGTGGTCGCAAGCCTGGTCGGCAAGTCCATGCTCAAGGGCCTGATGACCGGCCTGCTGGGACTGTTCATTGCCACCGTCGGCTCCGACCCGATGATGGGAGTGGCACGTTTCACCTTCGACTCGGACCTGCTCGCCAACGGTTTCCCCTTCCTGGTGGTGCTGATCGGTATCTTCGCCGTCAGCCAGCTGCTGTCCGAGGTGGAAGACGCCGAGGGCGTCAAGCACGGCAAGGCGCTGATGCCCGACGACGTCCACTTCAACCCCATGGCGGCGCTGAAGGAAACGCTCAGCTATCCGGTCAACCTGGTGCGCTCTTCACTGGTCGGGGTGTTCATCGGTGCGGTGCCCGGCGCCGGCGGCAGCATCGCCAACCTGCTGGCCTATGACCAGGCCAAGCGCGCCTCGAAGACCCCGGAGGCCTTCGGCACCGGGACGCCGGAAGGGGTGATCGCCTCGGAGTCCGGCAACTCGGCCACCTCCGGTGGCGGCCTGATTCCGATGATCGCCCTCGGTATCCCCGGCAGCGCGGTGGACGCGGTGTTGATGGCCTCACTGATGGTCCACGGCATCGGCGTCGGTCCGCGCCTGATCATGGATCACGGTGATCTGGTCTACGGCATGTTCATGGCGATGCTGGTGGCCGCCTTGATGGTACTGGTGGTGTGTCTGTTCAGCATGCGCTGGTTTCTGCGCGTCACCGAGGTGCCCAAGTCGATCATCGTGCCGGTGGTCCTGGTGTGCTGCGTGATCGGTGCCTTCGCGCTGAACAACCGGGTCACCGACGTCTACCTGCTGCTCGGTGTCGGCGTCTTCGGCTACGTGCTCAGCAAGCTGGACTACCCGCTGGCACCGCTGGTACTGGGCGTGATTCTCGGCCCCATCGCCGAGACCAACCTGCGCCGCGCGCTGATGTCCGACGAGAACTGGATGTTGTTCTTCACCCGTCCTATCTCGCTGGGCCTGCTGTTGCTAGCGGCACTGTCGGTCGTGCTGGCGGTACGCCACCACCGTCGCACCAAGCGGCTGCAGGCGGCCTGACGGCCTGGGTGCAACTCACCCGACAGTCCCTCGACGGGGCCCTGCTGGCCCCGTCGACGGTCACCATAACGATAACCCCTCCCCCTTCTTCCCTGACGACAAGGTTCCCCATGCGCTCTTTCTCCCAGCGTCTGCTGTCCCCCCTGGCCATCGCCTGCGCGACGATGCTGACGATGCCCGCCGCCTTCGGCGACGAGGCTCGCCAGGTGCGTATCGCCGTCGATGTGCCTTATCCACCGTTCGAATACCGCGACGCCAACGGCGAACTCGCGGGCTTCGAGATCGATCTGGGCAACGAGTTGTGCAAACGCGCCGAACTGGACTGCGAGTGGATCGTCCAGGGCTGGGACGGCATCATCCCCGGCCTGTTGGCACGCAAGTACGACGCCATCCTGTCGTCGATGCGCATCACCGAAGCGCGTGAACGCCAGGTTCGCTTCAGCGAGCCCTACGCCATGTCGCCCAAGGTCTGGGTGGCCCGTCGCGGCGAGGCCGTCGACCCGGAAGACCTGGCAAGCCTCGAGGGCATGACCGTCGGCGTCCAGCGCGGTACCACCCAGGACACCTACATCACCGGGCGCTATCGCGACACCCTCGATATCCGCCGCTACGCCACCGCCGACGAGGTCGCCCTCGACATGGAAAGCGGGCGTCTGGACCTGGCCTTCATCAACTACCCGGTGGCCATCGAGGCGCTGGATATCAAGGCCGAGGATGGCGACTTCACCCAGGTCGGCGAGCGTATCAATTCGCCAGAATCGATCTTCGGGCGCGGCAACGCCATCGCCGTGCGCCCCCGCGATGAAGCCCTGGCCGAGACCTTCAACCAGGCTCTAAACGAGGTCTACGCCGACGGCACCTTCCAGCGACTGATGGAGCAGTACTTCGACTACGACCTGCGCCCCGCCAGCCGCCTGTAACCGGCATGGCAATCACAAGGGCCCGCCTGAGCATGGCGGGCCCTTGTCGTTTCCGTCGTGGTTTCCCTTGTAGCTTCCCTTGATGCTTCCCTCGATGCTTTCCACGTTGTTCTGACCGGCGTCGGCTCAGCTTTCCGCCTCACCCCGCTTTTCGCCGTCGCGTGGATTACCGCTTTCGTTGCTGTTTTCCGGGCCGCTGTCAGGGCCGGCCTCGTCTCCGTCGACACTAGCACCGCCGCCGTTGTCGTCACTCGCTTTGCGGGCATAGCGTGCCAGCAACCACCTGACGCCTCTCTCCCACGCCCAGGTGGGTAAAAGCCAGTGCAGGAAGATCAATATCCTGGCGTCCCGAGGCCGCGCGTAGCGTCGACGCGGGCGACTGGCGGTCAGGGCATGGACCACCGCCTCGGCGATCATCTCGGGGGTGCCGGCCCGGGAGTGATCGGCGAGGATCTCGGCCATGCCGCGCTTGATCCGCGCATAGGGCGCCTCGGGAGGGTTCTCGCACAAGGGCTTGCGGGCAATCGCCGCCCATTCGCTGCGAATCACCCCGGGCTGGATCAGGCTGACGGACAGGCCAAAGGGGCGCGTCTCGACCCTCAGGGCATCACTCAGCGCTTCCAACGCGTACTTGGTGGCGTGGTACCAGCCACCCACCGGAAACCAGATACGGCCGGCCATGGAGCCAATATTGACGATGCGACCGCGCCGTCGACGTCGCATGCCGGGCAAGACCTCCCGAGTCAACGCCATCAGCCCGAACACGTTGACCTCGAACTGACGCCTGGCCTCCTCGATCGGGACTTCCTCCAGCACGCCATAGCTGCCGTAGCCGGCGTTGTTGACCAACCCATCGAGCTCGACGCCGTCGCGCTCGATACGTGTCAGCACCGCGGCAATGCTGTCGGCGTCGGTGATATCCAGCGACAGCACCCGGGCGCCCTTGCCAGCCAGGTGGCTCATGCGCTCGACCCGCCGAGCGCCTGCGTAGACGATAAACCCCTGCTCGAGCAGCGCGGTGACGATCGCCTCGCCGATCCCTGACGACGCCCCTGTCACCAGCACGCACCTTTCAGTCCCTTGATGGTTCAACGGCCAAGCTCCCTATTTCATGGATTCGGTTACCACGCTAGCGCGTTTGAATTCGAAGATGGCACTCACCTTTCGAGGTAGGTGCTCGATCTTGTGCTCTTTTAACCCCGACCATGGTGAAGAGGCACAGGCCTCGGAGAGAAGGCACAGACTCGAGCTTTCATCACGTTATGCTCAAACATGCTTGGACAATCCAGGGGGGCTTCTTATCGGGTAACGCTGATCTAGAGTATGAAGTGCCTTTGAAGCGACTGGCCTCGGCCCTCGGCCGGCCACCGTCTCCCATGTCAGCACCGCCGTTGACACTCGTGCCTGCGCCACCGCCATCACGACCGTGCTCATCGGCGCCAGCGCTATCGATAACCGTCCCAGGAGCCGCCATGCCCATCCGCACGATCAACGCCCTTGCCCTGTCGCTCGCCCTTGCCATCACACCGCTTGCCGTCACACCACTTGCGGCCTTTGCCGACGAGATGCCCGGCCGTCAGTTTGCTGATGTAGGAGACTTTCGCGTCGCCTATCGCGAATGGGGCGAGCCTGGTGACCCGGCGGTCATGCTGATCCATGGCATTCCGCTCAACAGCGTGCTGTTCTCCCGGGTGGGCCCGCTGCTGGCGGAACAGGGCTATCACGTCGTCGCGCCCGGCCAACTCGGGCTCAGCTACACCGACGGCCCCATGGATGCCGACCACTCGCTCAAGGGCCAGGCCGAAATCATAACCGACTTCGCCAATCAGGTGATGCCCGGCCCCTACATCCTGTTCGGCCACGACCTGGGAGGCGGCATCGCCCAGATCATGGTGACCGATTCCGAGCTCAAGGAGCAGAACCAGGTCCGCAAGATCGTGATCGGCAACTCCGCCGTGCTCGACATGTGGCCGGTCCCTGAGGCCAACGCCGCCATCGCCAAGGCCAAGTCCGCCGAGGCCAGCCAGATCTTCAGTGCCGACAACGTCCGCGAGATCGTCAAGAACTTCGCCTCGGCAGGTCTCATGCAGCCGGAGGAGACCCTGACCGACGAAATCCTAGAGGACCTCTATGGCAACTATGCCGAGAACGAGTCGACCCGCAACCATTTCATCGAGTACCTCAAGGCCATGGATAACCGCCTTACCCTTGAGGCCTCACCTCAGATGGTGATGTGGAACAAGCCTGCGATGCTGCTGTGGGGCGTGCATGACCCCTTCCAGCCGCCCTACGTCTCCGGCGTGGCGCTGGCCCGCATCATGCCCCACGCCACCTGGGAATATCTGGACGCCAGCCACTTCTATCCGCTGGAGCGCCCACAGGAGGTGGTCGACGCCTTCGTTGCGTGGGACCAGCAGTAGAAGGTTCTGCCCTTGTCAGCGCTGCTCGCCGGGAGACCCGACCTTGGGTCCTGAACGGCGACGGCGTTCACCATGCCGATCACGCGCCCGCTTGATGCGGGCGCGTGCTGTTTCGCCAGCCGCTTTAAATCCCTTGGCGGTAAGCGAGCCCTCGCTCTCTCGTGGCGGGCGCCAACCTGAGGCATAGTGGACGCTCGATAGATTTCTTTCGCATCCATCATTTGCCCCTGGTCGACTCGCCTGTACTGGCTACCCGGGGCCCTGCAACGGAGGTCAGACATGGCTCGCATCCACGACGACAATGCCCAGGCAATCGGCAACACCCCACTGGTGCGGCTGAACCGGGTCAATGAAGGCGCCACGATCTGGGCCAAGATCGAGGGGCGCAATCCGGCCTACAGCGTCAAGTGCCGGATCGGTGCGGCGATGATCTGGGATGCCGAGGAACGCGGCGTGCTCAAGCCGGGCATGACCATCATCGAGCCCACCAGCGGCAATACCGGCATCGCCCTGGCCTTCGTTGCCGCCGCCAAGGGCTACCCGCTGACCTTGACCATGCCGGCCTCCATGAGCCTGGAGCGACGCAAGGTACTGAAGGCCCTGGGCGCCGAACTGGTGCTGACCGAACCGGCCAAGGGCATGCCCGGCGCCATCGCCAAGGCCGAAGAGATGGCCAAGTCCGATCCGTCGACCTACTTCCTGCCCCAGCAGTTCTCCAACCCGGCCAACCCGCGCATCCACGAGACCACCACCGGCCCCGAGATCTGGAACGATACCGACGGCGAGGTCGATGTCTTCGTAGCCGGCGTCGGCACCGGGGGCACCCTGACCGGGGTCTCGCGCTACATCAAGAAGACCCAGGGCAAGGCGATCACCACCGTGGCGGTGGAGCCCACCGACTCCCCTATCCTGACCCAGGCCAGGGAAGGCAAGGAACTCAAGCCCGCTCCCCACAAGATCCAGGGCATCGGAGCCGGCTTCGTGCCGGACAATCTGGACATGGATCTGGTCGATCGCGTCGAGACGGTCACCAACGAGGACGCCATGGCCATGGCCCATCGACTGATGCGTGAGGAAGGCATCCTCTGCGGCATTTCCTGCGGGGCAGCGGTCGAGGCTGCGGTGCGTGTCAGCAAGCTGCCTGAGTTCGCCGGCAAGAATATCGTGGTGGTACTGCCAGACAGCGCTGAGCGCTATTTGAGCTCGGCGCTGTTCGCTGACCTGTTCACCGAGCAGGAACTCAACCAGTAACGTCGCCCAGACGGTCAACAGGCGAGCCGGCCCGTGCCGGCTCGCCTGTCATTTCGATCCCGCCTTTCATCGCTGCCGCTGGAGAGGCGAGTCGCGCAGCCTCCCGCGGCATCTCAGGTATTGAGCACCACGCCGCCATTGAGGTGCAGCGTCTGACCACTCATGTAAGACGACTCCTCGCTGGCCAGATAGACATAGGCGGGCCCCATCTCGCTGGGTTGGCCTGCCCGATTCATCGGCACCTGACCACCGAACTCGGCGACCTTTTGTTCGTCGAAGCTCGCCGGGATCAACGGCGTCCATACCGGCCCCGGGGCCACTGCGTTGACGCGAATCTCGCGATCCATCAGGGTCGCCGCCAGCGAACGTACCAGTGCCTGCACCGCCCCCTTGGTCGCGGTGTAGTCGAGCAGCGTGTCATTGCCCTTGAAGGCATTGATCGAGGAGGTAGCGATGATGGTATCGCCGGCGTCGAGGTGGGGCACCGCCGCCTTGGACAGATAGAAGTGGCTGTAGACATTGGTGCGGAAGGTCCGCTCCAGCTGCGCATCATCCACTTCGGTAATATCGGACCAGTCATACTGTTCGGCGGCGTTGTTGACCAGGATATTGAGCCGTCCAAAGCGCTCGATGGTGCTGGCCACGGCCTGACGACAGAAGTCGGCATCACCGACGTCCCCCTTGAGCACCAGGCACTCACCGCCTTCCTTCTCGACCATCTGGCGGGTGGTCTCGGCATCCTGATCTTCTTCCAGATGTACGATGGCGCAGTGCGCGCCCTCACGGGCATAGTGCACCGCCACGGAGCGACCGATACCGCTGTCGCCGCCGCTGATCAGCGCCACCTTGCCGTCCAGCTTGCCGCTGCCACGGTAGCTGTCACGGATCACCTCCGGCTCGGGCTGCATGGCCGACTCGCTGCCGGGCTGACGATGCTGTTGCTGAGGGGGTTGCTGTGTAGACATGGATCCACTCCTTCGGCTCATCGACATGGCGAACGTCATGGCCCCCGCCACCACGGGCATCCCTGGGGGCCGGCGGTACGCAACAGGCGTCTGCGGCAGAAGCCCTTTTCTGCACGTGACGTGAAGGTTGTGTACCACTTTTGTACAGAGTGGGACAGTCAGCGACTGACTTCAAGGGCCAAGCAACGACTCTCTACTTTGCACCGTCAAGCATCTCGACCTCTCGCCGCCTTCATGTCGCTCACACTGGTCCATAGGCGCTGCGTGCCGACGTGCCCCCTATCCCCATGGCTTGAAAAGGAACACCCATGCCCCATCGCACTCCTCC
The DNA here is from genome assembly GCF_040070555.1 of Halomonas sp. H10-59. NCBI lineage: Bacteria > Pseudomonadati > Pseudomonadota > Gammaproteobacteria > Oceanospirillales > Halomonadaceae > Halomonas > Halomonas sp. H10-59. Next base: position 1,507,990 of record NZ_CP098828.1, on the reverse strand, counting down.
CAGCGTCAGTCGCCAACGCAACAAGGTGGTCAGTGCCGAGGAGTCGGTACAGCTGATCCGTGACGGCGACAGCCTTGCCACCGGCGGCTTCGTCGGGGTGGCCTTTCCCGAGGCACTGGCGGTAGCGCTGGAGCAACGCTTCGTGGAGTCCGGCCATCCTCGTGACCTGACGCTGATCTACGCCGCCGGCCAGGGCGACGGCAAGGGCCGTGGCGTCGATCACTTCGGTCACCCGGGACTGCTCAAGCGCGTCATCGGAGGCCACTGGGGGCTGGTACCGCGCTTGCAGAAGCTGGCCATCGACAACCAGATCGAGGCCTACAACCTGCCACAGGGCGTGATCTCCCATCTATTTCGCGACACCGCCGCCGGCAAGCCGGGCACCCTGACCAAGGTGGGGCTCGATACCTTTGTCGACCCACGCCAGGGGGGCGGCAAGATCAACGAGCGCACCACCGAAGATCGCGTGCGGCTGATGCCTATCGATGGCGAGGAGTACCTGTTCTACCAGGCTCAGCCGATTCAGGTCGCGCTACTGCGCGGGACCACCGCCGACGCCGACGGCAATGTGACGATGGAGCGTGAGGCGCTGTTTCTGGAGATGCAGGCCATTGCCATGGCGGTGCACAACTCCGGAGGCATCGTCATCGTCCAGGTCGAGAGTCTGGCCGAACGAGGCACCCTCAAGGCCAAGGACGTGAAGATCCCCGGCGTGCTGGTCGACGCCGTGGTGCTGGCACAGCCCGAGCATCACTGGCAGACCTTCGCCACCCAGTTCAGTCGTGCCTTCGCCGGCGAACTGAAGGCGCCGATGAATGACATCGCCAGCCTCTCGCTGACCGAGCGCAAGGTCATCGCTCGCCGCGCCGCCTTCGAGCTTCGGCCCAACAGCATCGTCAATCTGGGCATCGGCATGCCCGAGGGCATCGCCAACGTGGCCAATGAGGAAGGGCTGCTGGAGTACCTGACGCTGACCGCCGAGCCCGGCGTCATCGGCGGTCTGCCGGCGGGCGGGCTCGACTTCGGCGCCGCCATCAATACCCAGGCGATCATCGACCAGCCCAGCCAGTTCGACTTCTACGATGGCGGCGGCCTGGACATCGCCTTTCTCGGTCTCGCCCAGGTCGACCAGGAGGGCAGCGTCAACGTCAGCCGTTTCGGCCCCAGGCTTGCCGGCGCTGGCGGCTTTATCAACATCAGCCAGAACGCCAAACGGCTAGTGTTCGTCGGCACCTTCACCGCCGGTGCCCAACTGTCCATCGAGTCGGGAAGACTAAAGATCGACGCCGACGGCAGCCAGCGCAAGTTTGTCGAGCGCGTCGAGCACCGCACCTTCAGTGGCCCCCTGGCGGCGAAGCGCGGCCAGCCGGTGCTCTACGTCACCGAGCGCTGCGTGTTCGAACTGCGCGCGCAAGGGCTGACGCTGATCGAGATCGCCCCGGGGGTGGAACTGGAGCGCGACATCCTGGCGCTGATGGACTTTCGGCCCCACATCGACGCGCCCCTTGCCACCATGGATCCCCGCCTGTTCGACAGCGCCTCCATGGACCTGCTCGAGACCCTGCTGGAGCGCCCGATCGCCGAGCGCTTGAGCGTTGATCTCGACACTTACCAGTTCTTCATCAATTTCGAGGGACTGGCGGTCAACGACGATGACACCATCGCCACCATCGAGAGGGAGGTAGAACGCCTGCTTGAGCCCCTGGGCCGTCCTGTCTATGCCATCGTCAACTACGACAACTTCACCATCGCGCCGCACCTTGTCGAGCGCTACACCGAAATGATCTGCGGATTGTCCGAGCGCTTCTACGAGCGCGTCACTCGCTACACCACCAGTGCCTTCCTGCGCCTCAAGCTCGGCGACGCGCTGGAGCGCCGTGCCGATGCACCGCACATCTACGAAAACCGCAAGGACGCCCTGAGCCACCTGCTCGACGAGCAGCAAGACAGCTGACCATTCTGCGACCATATGGCTGTCTGATGGCTCTCCATGAAAAAGGCGCTGGAGTTCCCTCCAGCGCCTTTTGTGCAAGCGGCTTGAAAAACGTCTGCCTTCAGCCGGCTTCCCGATCCTGCATGTCCTGCAGATACTCTTCAGCGAGGTTGGCCTTGGTGGCATCGTCGAAGGCGCGTCCGGCGAGCTGAAACACCTCCTGCTCTTCCTCGTCGAGGTGATGAGTGACCAGATGCTGCAGCTTCTTGGCGCTGGCAAGCCAGCCCGGTGAACTGTAGTCGGTCGTCTCGAGCGCCTCGATCAGCTCATCGATCTCGTGGTGCTCTGCCACGCTGTGCCGCGCCTTCTCCTGGGTCATGTCATGCTCCATCATCGGCATGTACAGGGCCCGCTCTTCTGCGCCAGCGTGGTTCTCGAGCTCCTCCTTGACGCGCTTGAACAGCTCATCGCGCCCGTCACTGTCGCCTTCGGTCTCCACCAGCAGTTCCAGCAGGCGGCGCTGCTTATCGTGGCTCTCACGCAGGGCTTCAAAGATGGTCACGGATCTCTTCCTCCTTGTCGAAGCGAAGCCAGGATCGCGCCGTCGACGGCGTCTGTTCCATGGCGATGTCACGGCTCTTCCATATACCAAACTTGTACAAGGATGGTTATATTGTTCAAGATCCGCAACCCGAAGCCTACGATCGCCTAAGTCTACCGAGTCTGTCCGTGACTCCTTCTCCGCTTAAACAGAGACTTGCTGCCGGTCGGGCTGACGCCGGGTACGCAACCAGAGCATGGCGCTGACGAAGTACACCAGGGTCGGCGGCACGATCCACCACCGATAGGTCTCGAGGAAATCTTCCGGCGCAGCGGCTCCCAGCCAGGGCCACAGCGACATGGTCAGAATCACCGCCAGGCAAGCCACCGCGACCACGAAGCTCGGCTGTCTGGTCGACACCGGAGCAGGCATCGCGGCCGGTTCGCTCTCGCTGACCTCGATGGGACCATAGGCCTCCTCCCAGGGGTCTTGCGTGGAGCAACGAAGGCTCCCCATGACACGACACAGCAGCGGATAGGCGATAAACGAAAGCGCCCACACCGGGATGAAGATGGTGAAAAGGTGCAGCGATCCTTGAAGCAGCAGTCCCAGCGCCAGCAACAATGCCCCGGCCCAGGTCAGTATCGCCGGCAGATTGTCCACACGCTGCTGCCGGTGGCGCCAAAACGGCGCTATTCCGAGGCGTGGCAGGACGAAGTGTTCAGCGGCGATGATCGCGCCGACCGGCGCCATCAGGATGATGAAATAGGACAGCACGTTGAGGAGTTGGGTAAACGCAAAGGGAAAGCAGGCTACCACCGTGGTGACCACGCCCACCGCCAGAGTGACACGGTCAGGATCGTGACGCGTGAACAGCGCCTGAAACGCGAGCCCCGCGCGATACAGACTTGGAATGGAGGTGGTCCAGCCGGCCACCACCACCGCCAGCAGCCCCATCGCCCCCAGTACGCGGAAGGCCACCGCGCCAGGATCCAGCTCTACCAGCGTCGACTTCAGCAACAATGCCGCTGCCGCCCCCATCAAGCCCGCGCAAAGCCAGGCCATGAAGTGACCAATAAACATGCCCGAGGCAGAAAAGTAGCCGTAGGATGCCTTGCGCGCGAACCGCAAGGTGCTCATGTCACTCATGCCCAGGTGCAGGGGCAGATTGACGCTCCAGGCCCAGGCCGCGATCACCCACACCGACAGGCCCGGATCACCCTCGGGAGTCACCCCGGTCCACACCAGCGCATCGAGCACATCGCCGAGAACGGTCAGGCCGTTTGCCGCCCCATGATCAAGCAATACCGGCAGGCACAGAATACCGCTGGCGAGAAAGAGCACGATCATCCAGGGCGCGCAGACACTGGCGAAGTTGGCGATCAGCTTGAAGCCTTTCATCACCATCCAGACCGTGACCGCCCCTACCGCCAGGGCCAGCGCAACAAAGCTCAGACTCTGTGGGTACCAGGCGGTCTGCGGCGGAATATCGGTCAGCACCCGAAAGGCCGAGGCCGACACCGTGATCATGGCGCCGCCGAGTATCATGAAGAACAAACCGTTGACCAGATTGAAGGCCGCCGAAAATCGGCGGCCGGCCACCCGGCCAAGGTAGTCGTACACGGTCATGCGAGCACGCACCGCCACCGGTGCACAGACCCAGGCCCAGGAAAGCACCGCCATCAGGTTACCCAGGATCAGCCCCCAGATCAGGTCGCTGGTCCCTACCCCCAGCGACACCAGCGCGGCGCCGATGACGAACTCGGTACCGGCGATATGCTCACCGGAATACGCCGCCAGAAAGTACTTGCCGCTCAACTGCTGGCTGGGCGGCACTCGCCCAAGGCCGGCCGCTCCCGCCGAGCCACGCGGCTCGGTCGATGTAGAATCGGTCATGATCTTGTTCTCTTCGGGGAATGTTGGCTGCCATCGGGAGTGAATGGCGATCCTGTCGCTGATGACGCGACAGGTGGCCTCTCGCACACCGTCACTCCCGACCCTTTGCCGTCACTGCGTGCCGCTCAGGCCTCCAGGTAGACGACCTGGGTGTGGGTGTACTCGTAGAGTCCGTGCTTGCCGTCGGCGCCGCCGATGCCGGACTTGCGCACCCCGGCGTGGAAGCCCTGCATGGCCTCGAAGTTTTCGCGGTTGATGTAGGTCTCGCCGTAGTCGATCTCGCGGCAGGCACGCATGGCGTTGGCCAGGCTGCGGGTATAGATCGAAGAGGTCAGGCCGTACTCGGAGTCGTTGGCCAGGGCGATAGCCTCGTCCATGTCCTCCACCACCTGAATGGGCAGCACCGGGCCGAAGATCTCCTGACGCATGATGGCCATGTCGTCGCGGCAACCGGCCAGCACCGTGGGTCGATAGTGATGCCCCTTGCCCAGATCGGCGACGCTGCCTCCGCTGACCAATTCGGCCCCCTCTCCTACCGCCTGCTTCACCATCGCATCGACCTTGGTCAGGCCTGCCTGATTGATCAACGGCCCCATTTCCACGTCGGGCTGGGCCAGAGGATCGCCATAGGTGGTGGCGTCCATCGCCCGAGACATTCGCTCGATAAACTCGTCGGCCACGCTGCGCTCAACATAGACCCGTTCGGCGCAGTTGCAGACCTGGCCGGTATTGATAATGCGCGAGGCGCGGATGGCCTTCACCGCCAGCTCAAGATCGGCGTCACCGAGGACGATGGCCGGCGCCTTGCCACCAAGCTCGAGATTGAGCTTGGTCAGGTGGCGCGAGGCACTCTGCATGATCCGTGAACCGGTGGCGACGCTGCCGGTAAAGCTGATCAGGTCGACCCGTGAACTGTCACTGAGCGCCTGCCCGACGCTGCCACCGGTACCACTGACCACGTTGAATACGCCCCTGGGCAGCCCTACCTCCTCGACGATGCGGGCAAAGGCGAAGCAGTTGTTGGGCGTCTCTTCGCTGGGCTTGATGACGATGGTATTGCCGGTCACAAGGGCCGGCGCCATCTTGCGGGCGATCAGGAAAAACGGGAAGTTCCAGGGCAGTATTCCTGCCACCACCCCCAGAGGCTTTCGCAGCATCAGGATGGTCTCGTTGGGCCGATCGCTCTCGATCACCTCGCCTTCGATGCGCCGCGCCCACTCGGCCATGTAATCCAGGTAGTCGGCGGTGAAGTTCACCTCCACCTCGGCCAGACCGCTCACCTTGCCCTGCTCCTCGGTGATCATGCGCGAAAGCCGTGGTACGTCCTGACGAATACGCTCGGCGATTCGGCGCAGGTAGCCGGCCCGCTCGATCGCCGGCAACGCCGCCCAGGCTTTCTGGGCATCACGTGCCGCACCGATGGCTCGCTCCACCTGCTCACCGTCGGATTCGGGAATGCGTGACAGCAGATCGCCATTGGCCGGGTTGAACACCTCCAGGTGGTCGGGCGAGTCGACGAAGGCGCCGTCGATAAAGTTCTGGTGAGTCGGAATCTGGCTCATGTCTGTGTTCCTGTCTTGTCGTTGTCGGATGGTGTGGTGGGACGAGTCTGCGTCAGTAGGTGCGCGAAGCGCCCGCGGTAGCGCTGCCCCCCGCCGCCTCGTCAAACCTCGCCAGTGACGCCCTCGCCGCCTGGCGCAGCAGGCTGACATCGATCGACACGGCGACGAAGTCGCAGCCAAGGCCGATGTAGCGGCGGGCATCGTCTTCCTGCGGAGCGAGAATCCCCACCGCCTTGCCCGCCGCCTTGACGGTCTCGATGGTGGCAGCGATCGCCTGCTGCACCTCGGGATGGCCCGGATCACCGGGGTGTCCCAGCGCCGACGAAAGATCCGCCGGGCCGATGAACACCGCATCCACGCCCTCCACCGCAGCGATGGCGGCGGCATTGTCGACGCCGGCGGCGGATTCGGCCTGTACGATCAGACACAGCTCCCGATGGGCCAACGTCAGATAGTCCTCGACATCGTCCCACCGCGTGGCCCGCACCAGCCCGCCACCGACACCCCGCTTGCCATGAGGCGGATAGCGCATGGCCGCCACCAACGCGCGCGCCTGGGCCTCTGTTTCCACCATGGGCACCATCAGCGTCTGGGTTCCGATGTCGAGCAACTGCTTGATCAACGACGGGTCGTGATTGACGCAGCGCACCACCGGCGCCACCGGATACCCCGCCACCGCCTGCAGCTGGGCCAGAATCTGGGGCACCGTATTAGGCGCATGCTCGCCGTCGATCAGCATCCAGTCGTAGCCAAGGCCCGCCTCGATTTCGGCGCAGTAGCCGCTGGCAAAGCCGGACCACAGTCCGAACTGGACGGCATCGCGCTCAAGACCGGCGCGAAAACGGTTGTCGGGAAGTTGCATGGTCAAGCTCCAGGTCAAGGTCGTGTGTCCATTACTATCAAGGCCGCTGTGGTGTCGCCGTCGCTACTGCAAGTTGACGAACATGCCACCATCTACCAGCAGCGAGGCGCCGGTGACGTAGCGGGCCATGTCGGAGGCCAGAAAGACGATGGGTCCGGCCAGATCATCCGGGTTTCCGAGACGTCCCAGCGGCGTCCGCGACTCCATGTACTGGCGTTTTCCGTCGTCGCTGAGATCGTCTCGATTGATGTCGGTCTCGATGGTGCCGGGCAGCACCGCGTTGCAGCGAATGCCGTAGGGCCCCAGCGCCACCGCGCAGGACTGCATCAGCGACAACAGGCCAGCTTTCGTCGGCGTGTAGTGGGTCTGCATGGCGCCGCCCACCAGGGCGCTGATCGAACTGACCGCGATGATCGCCCCGCCTCGGCCCTGCTCCTTCATTTGCCTGGCCGCCGCCTGAACCGCGAAGTAGGCACCATTGAGGTTGGTATCCACGGTCTTCAGATAGGTCTCGCGGGGCATGTCGAGAAAGCTGTGGAAGGGGCAGATGCCGGCATTGTTGACGAACACGTCAACGCCGCCGAAGTGCTCCACCGCCGCGGCCACCAGCGCCTCGCCGGTGTCAGGATCTTCTGCCGGGGCACCCACGGCCACGGCCTTTCGCCCCAGCGCTTCAATCTGTTGAATCAATTCATCGACCTGGCCCTTGCTGGAAGGACTACCGCTGTAGCCGATGACCAGATCAGCACCCTGGCGGGCACACTCCAGCGCCGCTGCGGCACCGATGCCGCGCGAGGCACCGGTGATGATGACGGTCTTGTCGTTGAGCAACATGGCGTTCTCCTGAAATAGAGGGGTCAAAGCATCCAGATGGGCCGGAGGCGGCGAGCGAGATACCGCTCACAGTCGATAGCAGCGTCTGGCGTTGTCGCGGAACAGGGCATCGCGCTCGCTGTCGGAAACACCGGTCACGATCTCGAGGTACGTCCGCCAGATGTCTTCATAGCCGGCGTACAGGCCGTCCACCGGGAAGTTGGAGGCGAACATGGCCCGCTCGATACCGAAGGCATCGATGGCCTCCCACACCAGTGGCGCTATCGCGTCTCGCGTCCACCGATGGTCGAGCATGCCGAAGCCACTGAGCTTGATCATGACGTTGTCGCAGGCCGCCAACTCACGTAGTCCATCCCGCCAGGCACGCCAGCCATCGAGATGCTGTCGGTCCACGTACATGCCCGCGTGATTGAGCACGAAAAGGATGTCGTCACATTCACGTGCCAGCGCAGCCGCCTGGGCCATCTGGCTCGGGTAGATCTGCAGGTCGAAGGACAGCCCCCGCGATGCCAGCATGCGTAGATTGCTTCGCCAGCCTGGCTCGCTGACGTAGTCACGCCCCACGTAGTCGAACAGTGGATCGTCATGAACGTTCAGGATCTGACGTACGCCGCATACCCGATCGCTCAGCTCGCGCTGAGCATCGAGCTGCTCTTCGGCATCCCCACGTGACAGGTCGACCCCGACCACCAGAGCATCGGGCGCCAGCCGTGCTCCGCTGGCGATCACCTCGGCCAACCAGCGGGTTTCCGCCACCGGATCGACCGCATCGGCCTCCACGTGGACGCAGGCCTGGATATCGACCTCACCTCGCGCGCGCTCAAGATCCTCCGGCAGATGATCCTGCGCCATCGGCGAGTAGTCCCCCAGCAGATTGGGTACCGGGCTTTCCAGCCAGGGTTGGTTTCCGCTGGCCAGTGACCAATAGTGGAGATGGGGATCGACAATCGAGATGGCGCTCATGAGGTGGCTCCTGGAACGAAGGCAAAGACTTCCTCGAGATCCACCACAACAGGCGAATCGTCTGGATGGGTGTCCATGATATCGGCCATGTGCGCCCACCAGCGACGCATGACGGGGAGCTCCGGCAAGTTATCGACGGAGTGGCCCTCGGCCAGCTGCATCACCGCAAACAGGGTGTGGCGATCGCTGTCCAGAAAGATCCGGTAGTCAAGCACCCCGGCGTCGGCCAGCGCCTGGCCCAACTCCGGCCACAACGCGTCGTGGCGACGGCGGTACTCCTGATGCTGGCCGGGGAACAGGTTCATGCGAAAGGCTTTCAATTCCATGGGGCCTCCCTAACGTCACCATCGACGCCGCTGCTCAATGGGTATAGGGACGGCTGAGCTCGCATTCGGGATTCAGGCGAACCCCGAAACCCGGCTTGTCCAGCGCCGACACCGACATGCGGCCCTGGCTCGGCACTGGCTCATCGAGCAGCAGCGGATGGAACATCGGCACCACCTCATCGGCTTTGGGCGCCATCATCAGGAATTCGGCAAAGGGGCTGTTGTGGCGGGTGATAACGAAGTGATAGCTGTACACCGAGGAGCCATGCGGCACGACCAGCTTGTTGTGGGCATCGGCCAGCGCCGAGATCTTGATCAGTTCGGTTACCCCACCGCACCAGCCCACGTCAGGCTGAATGACATCGCAGCAGTCCATTTCCATCAGCAGGCGGAAGCCCCAACGGGTGGCCTCGTGCTCACCGGTGTTGACCAGCATCCCCTTGGGCACATTACGCTTGAGCTCGGCATAGCCCCAGTAGTCGTCCGGCGGCAGGGCCTCCTCGATCCACTTGAGCCCCAGCTCGCTCGCTCCATGAGCCAGTCGTGTAGCGTAGTTCACATCCAGGCTCATCCAGCAGTCGTACATCAGCCAGAAGTCGTCACCGACACGCGAGCGCATCTCGGCCAGATGCTCAAGGTTGCGGGTCAGCCCCTCATTGCCTTCGGCAGGGCCATGTGCAAGCGGCATCTTGCCACCGATAAACCCCATGTCCCTGGCCAGATCCGGGCGCGCGCCAGTGGCGTAGAACTGGAGCTCGTCGCGCACGGCGCCCCCCAGCAGTTCGTGTACCGGCTCGCCACGCACCTTGCCGAGCAGGTCCCAGAGGGCCAGGTCGACCCCGGAGATGGTGTTGATCACGACGCCCTTGCGACCATAGAACAGGGTGGCGTTGAACATCTGATCCCACATCTTCTCGATCTCGGTGATCTTGCGACCCTCGAGAAACCTCGCCAGATGCCGCTCGACGATAAAGGCGCCGATCTCGCCGGCGGTGGTCACCGCGAAGCCCACAGTGCCATCGCTGGCCTCCACCTCCACCACCAGGGTGCCCAGCACATTGAGCCCGAAGCTGCGGCGATTCATCCGGTATTCCGGATACTTGCTCATGGGTGTGGAGATCTGCCCGTCGATCCAGTGTCCTTCGGCCTGGTCATGGTAGTCGGCACCGCCGCCGCGAACGGTGTAGGCGCGAACCTGCTTGATGGTGACATCGGTCATGCGATTCTTCCTCGGATAATGCGCTTGGAATGACTCCTTTCTAGCCAACTCGTGGTCGTCGACACCAATCGAAAAGGCGGCTCTTCTGATACCTTTTTGTTATCGAACGAGGGCAATGCCCGTGCCTAGGCGGCCTTCGGCAACCTCCCGCTTACCGCTCTCCAATAATGGTTTAGACCAATGTCTAAGGCATCGGCGGGCGCTACCTGCTCATAATCTTTAGGTATCACTTCTCACTCCAAGGAGATTCGATGGAGGCCTATCAGGCCCTGCTGGCACGCCTGCGCTACAAGCATCTCTTGATGATCGCGACCCTCGGTCGCCGCAGGAACCTTCACCAGACCGCCGACGCCATGCACATGTCCCAGCCGGCCGCCACGCGCATGCTGGGTGAAATCGAACGGGCTTTTGGCTGCCAGCTGTTCAAGCGCACGTCGCGGGGCATGTTGCCTACCGGTGTCGGGGAGATGCTGATCGACTTTGCCGACAACGCTCTGGCGCGCCTCGACCGCTGTGCCGAGGAGGTTCGTCGTCACCAGTTGGGCGGCCAGGGGCAACTGGCGTTGGGCGCCATCATGGGCGCAGCGCCAGATCTGGTCGCCGATGCCATCATCGCGCTAAAGCGCGACCGGCCGCTGTTGCAGATACGACTGATGGGTGAAACCAGTGACCAACTGGCTGAGCTGCTTGATCAGGGCAAGATAGAGTTGGCCATTGCCCGCTACACCACCGCCTCGCAACACAACGCCTTCGACTTCGAGGCGCTCGGCGAAGAAACCCTGCTGACGGTCGTGCGGCGCGGACACCCCTTGCTTGAGCCAGAGCTCCCTCCACTGTCCGCATTGCTGGACGACTGGCCCTGGCTGCTGCAACCGCTGAGCACACCGGCTCGCCAGGCAGTAGAAAAGGCGTTCGAGGTTCAAGGCCTGGTCTCCCCCCGCGACGTGATCGAGTGCGGCTCGATTTTCGCCGCCTTGCAGTTGGTACAGCGCAGCGACTGCCTGATGGTGATGTCGGAGAGCGTGCTGAGTGAACACCTGGCCATGGGCCGTATTCAGGCCCTGCCACTGTCGCTAGGACGCACCCTGGCGCCCTACGGCCTGATGACCCGCAAGGGAAGCTTGCTCAGTGAACCAGCGAGAGCGCTTTGCGAACGCTTGAGGACGCTAGCCGGTCGGGCTCGTCCAGGAGACGCCAGGTAGCGACCGCCAGCATTGGGACGGACGTCATTTTCGGGCGGACCCAATTGGCAAATTCTTGTTCGGTACGTGCCAAATCGGGCGGCTTCGGGAACACCTCGAGTCGCACCGACAGGTTGTCGGTTAGCATCCGACAGAGGCTACGTCGACTGACTACAAACTCGGCCGTCGGCCGCCCTGAGTCGGCAATTCCGGCTACAGTGTGTGGGCAGCAAGGAGCCGGGGGGGGGACGATGGTAGCTTGCCCAGTCACTCGGAAGCTGCGTTACTGTACATGGACACGCAATAGCGGGAGGACACCCTGCCTTGAGAGCCAGCATTCGACTTGCCGTCATGGCCTCATGCATCGTGCTTTCCGCCCGAGCCGCCGACTCCCCTCCTCTGACGTCAGGACAGACCCTCTACCAGCAGGGAACCCACGGCGAGTCACCTCATCCCTCCTGTGCAAGCTGCCACGGTGTCGATGGCCTGGGGATCGATGGCACTGCACCCGCTGTCCATTGGACGGCATTGACCAGCGAAGACCACCAGCCTGGCTATGATCGAACGAGTCTGCTGAAGGCACTGAGTCAGGGCATCGCTCCCGATCAACGCCGACTGTCTGCGCAGATGCCACGTTACGCACTGGACGACGACGTTCTGGACTCGCTGATCGACCACCTGCAACAGCTCTCGGCGGCGACGGACACCGGCATCGAACCCACACGTGTGCTGGTGGGCATCTCCGGAAATTCGGACCTGGATATCGGCTTCAGCGCGGCCATTGCTGCCTTCAATAGCCAGGGCGGCGCTTTTGGTCGACGTATCGAGGTGACGACGCGGCCTGACGTGTTGACGACCCTGGCCGAGATCGACGACCGGCTGGAAGAGCGCTTGCAGACGGCCTGCCTGGTGGCCGCCGTCAAGGAAGTGCGCAATACCAGCGCACAGCGCGTGGGCCTGCTCGGCCGCCCTGGCGATGAATTTCGCTTTCGGCTGATGACCATGAGTCTTCCGCTCTCGGCGGCAGCCGATGTGACCCTGGTCGCCAGCGACAATATTGTCGACGAACTGGAAAATGGTGAACTGCTGGACACCCCCAGAACCCTGGTCGGTTGTCTGGATCATCTCGGCGAACACGCCGCTGCCCTGGCAGAAGCCGGCCATGAGGTTATTCTCGCCATACCGCACCAGGACGCCCTGAGCTGGGCCGCCCTCCACGACCAAGGGCCCGAAGCCCTGCGCGGCTACGCCCTTGGCGCCCTGCTCGGAGAAGCCCTGGCTGCAGCGGGGGCCGATCTGACACCGGAGCGATTGAACAAGGCACTCGAGAGCATTGCTCTGACGGCCCAGACCGTCTATCTGGAACCTCGCTTCACCCCGAGGTATCTGCTCAGCCCGCCGTGATCAGACGCGCCGTCAGATACATGCCCAGGGCAAAGACGATATGGCCCACCACGTTGTTCATGCGGGCGAGGCTCGGGTTGGAAGCGCCCGAGCAGGCAACCCCCACTCCCATGCCAGGCTGCAGGATGAACCAGCCCGCGCCTACCGTCACCAGGCCCACGATCAAGGCCGGGCCAAAGGTCGGTGCCAACGCCCAGCCATCTCCCCACACCAACAACAGCGCCAAGGCAAAGCTCACGCCCACGACGTAGTGCATGATCCAGCCGATGGCGAGCTCCCCGCCGATCGCAGGCGAGGAAGCGATCCCCTGCCGATGGACCAGTCTCCCCTTGGGCAAGCCCGAAAACCAGCGGCCGACCAGATGCCAGGGTGGCAGTGGTTGCCCTATCGACTTGTTCAACAGCCAATTCCACAGATCCAGCAGCGCCGTCCCGCCGACACCGATCACCAGGGCAAGACCAAGCGTATCGAACATCCCTTTCTCCTGACACTGGACTCCATCAATCGCCCTGGAGCCGAAGGCATAAGCGCCCATCACACGATCGGCGTCACCACCGACGCGCGCAGGCCAGGCTCAAAAATACAGGCAAGACGATCGCCGTGCCGAGATAGCATCGACCTGCCCCGCCTTCTTCATGCTGCTTCAAGCAAGCCTCAGCGCCTGATCGAGATCCTCGAGCAGGTCTTCCACGTCCTCGAGCCCTATCGACAATCTCAACATGCTGTCCGAAATACCTCTGCGCTGGCGTTCCTCGTCGCTCAAGTCCACGTGGGTGGTCGTGCGGGGCTGAGTCACCAGACTTTCGGCGCCACCCAGGCTTGGTGCCAGGGCAAACCAGCGAAGCGATTCCGCGATCTTCTCCGTCAACGAAAGGTCCGCCTCCAGCTCGAGCGTCAACATGCCCCCGAACCCACGCATCTGCCGCCTGGCCACCTCGTGCCCGGGGTGACTCGTCAGACCAGGATAGTGGACACGACGTACTGCCGCATGCGATTGCAGCGCTTCGGCGATCGTCTGCGCCGAACGGTTGTGCTGCGCCACTCGAACCGACAGGGTCTTGAGGCTTCGCGACAACAATGACGCTGTCTGCGGCGATGGTGCACTGCCCAGGGACTGACGCCACCAATCGATAGGCTCCAGCAACGCACGAGTGCCCATCACCGCCCCTGCGGTGAGATCACTGTGCCCTCCCAGATATTTGGTGGCGCTGTGCACCACCAGATCGGCGCCGAGTGGCAGCGGCAGCTGGTTGACCGGCGTGGCAAAGGTATTGTCCACCACCACCAGTGCGCCATGGGCGTGCGCCTGCCTAGCCAGCTTTTCGATATCGGTGATGGCAAGGGTCGGGTTGCTCGGTGTCTCCACGAAGACCAGACCAATGCCCTCGCGTAGCCTCCGCTCGAGAGCGTCGCCTTCATCGCCCAACACCAGGTCGACGGGATAACCGAGGCTTGGCAACCCCTTCGCCATCAGCCCCAGAGTGCCACCGTAGATCTCACCGTAGCCCACCACCCCTTTCTTGCCGTGGGCCAGCAGCAAGGCGCTGATGGCCCCCATCCCTGCACTGAAACTCAGGGCGGCCTCGGCCCCCTCCAGTCCTGCCAACACATCCTCGAGGGCGTACAGCGTCGGATTCATGCCATAGCGCGAATAAAATCCTCCACGCTTCTTCCCTTCTCCGACCTCTCGCAGAGAGGCCGTATCATCGAAGGCGAAGGTCGTGGTGTCGTAGATCGGCATATGGGGACTGCCGAAGGGATCACGCTGTTGCTGGCCATGGATGGTGCGCGTCGCCAGTCCATAGCGGTCGAGACGGGGCATGCTGCCTCCTTTGTGAGCTTGCAAGCCAATCACCGTCTGACCAACCTAGCGTGAAAGCAGACACTTCACCAGAGACGCATGCCCAAGCGCCCGCCGCCGAGATATTCACGGGTTCAGTCTCGGAAGCCGTTCTCAGCCGCCGCTGCGGCGCTTAAAAGGCGTTCAGCGGGATCTTGAGGTAGCGACGACCGTTGGACTCTGCCTTGGGCAAACGCCCTCCCAGAATATTCACCTGGAGTGACGGCAACATCAGCGCAGGCATCGGCAAGTCCTGGTCGCGTCCATTGCGCATGGCGATGTAGCCGGCCTCGTGCTGACCCTGGAGATGGATGTTGTCACGGCGCTGCTCAGCCACCGTGCTCTCCCACCGGGGCTCCCGGCCTCCAGGGCGATAGTCGTGCCCGGTAAATATGCGGGTATCTTCCGGCAAGGCAAGCAGGTCCTGTATCGACTGCCACAACGCCTGAGCGTCGCCACCGGGAAAGTCTGCCCGGGCCGTGCCGAAGTCAGGCTGAAACAGGGTGTCGTGGACGAAGGCAGCATCACCGACGCGGTAGGTCACCGACGCCAGGGTATGCCCGGGAGAGAACATCACTTCGACCTCGAGACTACCGATGGAGAAGCGATCCCCCTCGGCCCACAGCCTGTCCCACTGACTACCGTCGCAGGCCAGCTCCGGCCAATGATAGATATCCTTCCACAGCGCCTGTACCTCGGTGATCTTCTGCCCAATCGCCGTCGGCGCCCCCGTCTGCTGCTTGAGATACTGCGCCGCCGACAGATGATCGGCATGGGGATGGGTATCCAGCACCCACTCCACTTCGAGGCCGTGCTCCTTCACGTAGCCAAGCAGTTCATCCGCGCTGGCGGTGGACGTCGCACCGGAGGCCGCATCGAAATCAAGCACCGGATCGATGATGGCACACCGTCTGGTATCGGGGTCCGTGACCACGTACTGGACGCTCGATGTCGCGGTATCGAAGAACCCCGTCACCTGTGGCCGCCCCTCGGAATGACGAATTCGTTGCATCTGGCACCTCCTTCGCTCTGTGTACGATGAATATGCCATTTCGATCTTTCTTTAGCACCTTTGTTCCATCCAGAGCAGCATTCCGCATGGGAAGCAGAAACGAAAGAAGCCCAACTCCTCCTGGAATTGGGCTTCTTCTAAATAAATGCCTGACGATGACGCTTAGACAACAAGTTCGCTCGCATGGGGGTGAGTCACCCCGAGCTTTTGCGGCAACGCCGCAAGGGGTGACGAACGACGCGAGCTTGCGAGCGGCCGGACCGCGCCGAGGGGGTTATCGGCGCGGCCCCACATATAAAGAGAGGGGTCTTCCCATGCATATGAAAAAGCCCGATTATCTCTCGATAACCGGGCTTCTTCTGAATAAATGCCTGACGATGACCTACTCTCGCATGGGGAGACCCCACACTACCATCGGCGCTGAGCGGTTTCACTTCTGAGTTCGGCAAGGGATCAGGTGGTTCCCACTCGCTATGGTCGTCAGGCGGAAAAAGGCAATGTACATCAATACTGACAAAGTCCTGCTCGATACGTCCCACGTATCCGTCAATTAATTCGAGACATCATCGACCAAAACCCTTTGGGTGTTATATGGTCAAGCCTCACGGACCATTAGTACCGGTTAGCTCAACGCCTTGCAGCGCTTCCACACCCGGCCTATCAACCAGCTGGTCTTGCTGGGTCCTTTAGGAGGCTCAAGGCCTCAGGGAGATCTCATCTTGAAGGGGGCTTCCCGCTTAGATGCTTTCAGCGGTTATCCCGTCCGTACATAGCTACCCGGCAATGCCACTGGCGTGACAACCGGAACACCAGAGGTACGTCCACTCCGGTCCTCTCGTACTAGGAGCAGCGCTTCTCAAATCTCCAACGCCCACGGCAGATAGGGACCGAACTGTCTCACGACGTTCTAAACCCAGCTCGCGTACCACTTTAAATGGCGAACAGCCATACCCTTGGGACCGACTTCAGCCCCAGGATGTGATGAGCCGACATCGAGGTGCCAAACACCGCCGTCGATGTGAACTCTTGGGCGGTATCAGCCTGTTATCCCCGGAGTACCTTTTATCCGTTGAGCGATGGCCCTTCCATACAGAACCACCGGATCACTAGAACCTACTTTCGTATCTGCTCGACGTGTCTGTCTCGCAGTTAAGCACCCTTATGCTCTTGCACTCACTGCACGATTTCCAACCGTGCTGAGGGTACCTTCGTGCTCCTCCGTTACTCTTTGGGAGGAGACCGCCCCAGTCAAACTACCCACCACACACGGTCCTCGAACCGGATTACGGTCCTGAGTTAGAACGCCAATGATGCCAGGCTGGTATTTCAAGGTTGGCTCCACCCCATCTGGCGACAGGGTTTCAAAGCCTCCCAGCTATCCTACACAAGCAACATCAGCGTCCAGTGTGAAGCTGTAGTAAAGGTTCACGGGGTCTTTCCGTCTAGCCGCGGGTACACAGCATCTTCACTGCGATTTCAATTTCACTGAGTCTCGGGTGGAGACAGCGTGGCCATCATTACGCCATTCGTGCAGGTCGGAACTTACCCGACAAGGAATTTCGCTACCTTAGGACCGTTATAGTTACGGCCGCCGTTTACCGGGGCTTCGATCAGGAGCTTCGCGTGAGCTAACACCATCACTTAACCTTCCGGCACCGGGCAGGCGTCACACCCTATACGTCCGCTTGCGCGTTTGCAGAGTGCTGTGTTTTTAATAAACAGTTGCAGCCACCTGGTATCTTCGACCGCGTCAGGCTCCGGTCGCGAGGACCTTCACCCTAATGCGGCGTGCCTTCTCCCGAAGTTACGGCACCATTTTGCCTAGTTCCTTCACCCGAGTTCTCTCAAGCGCCTTGGTATTCTCTACCTGACCACCTGTGTCGGTTTGGGGTACGGTCTCACAGTATCTGAAGCTTAGAGGCTTTTCCTGGAAGCGTGGCATCGATGACTTCCTGACCGTAGTCAGTTCGTCTCGCCTCTCGGCCTTGAGGATCCGGATTTACCTGAATCCTCAGCCTACCGGCTTTCACCAGGACAACCAACGCCTGGCTCACCTAGCCTTCTTCGTCCCCCCATCGCAATACTGTGAGGTACGGGAATATTGACCCGTTTCCCATCGACTACGCCTTTCGGCCTCGCCTTAGGGGCCGACTCACTCTGCTCCGATTAGCGTCGAACAGAAACCCTTGGTCTTCCGGCGGGGGAGTTTTTCACTCCCCTTGTCGTTACTCATGTCAGCATTCGCACTCGTGATACCTCCAGCATGCTTCTCAACACACCTTCATCGGCTTACACGACGCTCCTCTACCGCGTGTTCGCATCCTTAAAATGACTCAGGCCGTTCACCTTGCCCTGCCCGACTCAACGTTCGGGAAGCGCTTTGCCATCGCTTCGCGATGGTAGCGAACTGACACTATCGAATCACCTTAAGTGATGCGAACACACCCGTAGCTTCGGTACCTGGTTTGAGCCCCGTTACATCTTCCGCGCAGGCCGACTCGACTAGTGAGCTATTACGCTTTCTTTAAAGGATGGCTGCTTCTAAGCCAACCTCCTAGCTGTCTAAGCCTTCCCACATCGTTTCCCACTTAACCAGGATTTCGGGACCTTAGCTGACGGTCTGGGTTGTTTCCCTTTTCACAACGGACGTTAGCACCCGCTGTGTGTCTCCCACGCTTGCACTCACCGGTATTCGGAGTTTGCCTCGGGTTGGTAAGTCGGGATGACCCCCTAGCCGAAACAGTGCTCTACCCCCGGCGGTGATACGTGAGGCGCTACCTAAATAGCTTTCGAGGAGAACCAGCTATCTCCGGGCTTGATTAGCCTTTCACTCCGATCCACAAGTCATCCAAATCTTTTTCAACAGATCCTGGTTCGGTCCTCCAGTTGATGTTACTCAACCTTCAACCTGCTCATGGATAGATCGCCCGGTTTCGGGTCTATTTCCAGCGACTGGTCGCCCAGTTAAGACTCGATTTCTCTACGCCTCCCCTATACGGTTAAGCTCGCCACTGAAAATAAGTCGCTGACCCATTATACAAAAGGTACGCGGTCACCAAACAAGTTGGCTCCCACTGCTTGTACGCATACGGTTTCAGGATCTATTTCACTCCCCTCTCCGGGGTTCTTTTCGCCTTTCCCTCACGGTACTGGTTCACTATCGGTCAGTCAGGAGTATTTAGCCTTGGAGGATGGTCCCCCCGTCTTCAGTCAAGGTTTCACGTGCCTCGACCTACTCGATTTCACAACACTCAGGTTTCGGTTACGGGGCTATCACCCACTATGGCCAGACTTCCCAGTCTGTTCACCTACCAGTTGTGTTGCTTAAGGGCTGGTCCCCGTTCGCTCGCCGCTACTAGGGGAATCTCGGTTGATTTCTTTTCCTCGGGGTACTTAGATGTTTCAGTTCCCCCGGTTCGCCTCTCATGTCTATATATTCAACATGAGATACCCAAGTTACCTTGGGTGGGTTTCCCCATTCAGAGATGTCCGGGTCGCAGGTCGTTTGCCACCTCGCCGAACCTTATCGCAGGCTTCCACGTCTTTCATCGCCTCTGACTGCCTAGGCATCCACCGTATGCGCTTCATCGCTTGACCATATAACCCCAAAGGGTCTGTCAATCGATGATGTCACGACAATTGCCGGATACGCTTGAAACGTATCTTACTTTGTCAGCATGATATACATTGTTAAAGAGCATTAGAGCACAAAACTCTAAGCTGGCGGCTTGTGGCTTGCTA
The DNA here is from genome assembly GCF_040070555.1 of Halomonas sp. H10-59. Taxonomy (NCBI): domain Bacteria; kingdom Pseudomonadati; phylum Pseudomonadota; class Gammaproteobacteria; order Oceanospirillales; family Halomonadaceae; genus Halomonas; species Halomonas sp. H10-59. Next base: position 1,488,676 of record NZ_CP098828.1, on the reverse strand, counting down.
ATGAAGCACAAACGTCCAACTTAAAGTTCCGTTAACCGCTCTATCGATCAGGTAATTCATTGTGAGCACTTACCGACAGTCAGATGACGTGTCGTTTAAGGAGGTGATCCAGCCGCAGGTTCCCCTACGGCTACCTTGTTACGACTTCACCCCAGTCATGAACCACACCGTGGTGATCGCCCTCCGAAGTTAGGCTAACCACTTCTGGTGCAGTCCACTCCCATGGTGTGACGGGCGGTGTGTACAAGGCCCGGGAACGTATTCACCGTGACATTCTGATTCACGATTACTAGCGATTCCGACTTCACGGAGTCGAGTTGCAGACTCCGATCCGGACTGAGACCGGCTTTATGGGATTAGCTCCACCTCGCGGATTCGCAACCCATTGTACCGGCCATTGTAGCACGTGTGTAGCCCTACCCGTAAGGGCCATGATGACTTGACGTCGTCCCCACCTTCCTCCGGTTTGTCACCGGCAGTCTCCCTAGAGTTCCCGACCGAATCGCTGGCAAATAGGGACAAGGGTTGCGCTCGTTACGGGACTTAACCCAACATTTCACAACACGAGCTGACGACAGCCATGCAGCACCTGTCTGAGAGCTCCCGAAGGCACCAATCCATCTCTGGAAAGTTCTCTCGATGTCAAGGGTAGGTAAGGTTCTTCGCGTTGCATCGAATTAAACCACATGCTCCACCGCTTGTGCGGGCCCCCGTCAATTCATTTGAGTTTTAACCTTGCGGCCGTACTCCCCAGGCGGTCGACTTATCGCGTTAACTGCGCCACAAAGCTCTCAAGGAGCCCAACGGCTAGTCGACATCGTTTACGGCGTGGACTACCAGGGTATCTAATCCTGTTTGCTACCCACGCTTTCGCACCTCAGCGTCAGTGTCAGTCCAGAAGGCCGCCTTCGCCACTGGTATTCCTCCCGATCTCTACGCATTTCACCGCTACACCGGGAATTCTACCTTCCTCTCCTGCACTCTAGCCTGACAGTTCCGGATGCCGTTCCCAGGTTGAGCCCGGGGCTTTCACAACCGGCTTATCAAGCCGCCTACGCGCGCTTTACGCCCAGTAATTCCGATTAACGCTCGCACCCTCCGTATTACCGCGGCTGCTGGCACGGAGTTAGCCGGTGCTTCTTCTGTGAGTGATGTCCTCCCTCGAGGGTATTAACCTCAAGGCTTTCTTCCTCACTGAAAGTGCTTTACAACCCGAAGGCCTTCTTCACACACGCGGCATGGCTGGATCAGGCTTTCGCCCATTGTCCAATATTCCCCACTGCTGCCTCCCGTAGGAGTTCGGGCCGTGTCTCAGTCCCGATGTGGCTGATCATCCTCTCAGACCAGCTACGGATCGCAGCCTTGGTGAGCCGTTACCTCACCAACTAGCTAATCCGACATAGGCTCATCCGATAGCGCAAGGTCCGAAGATCCCCTGCTTTCCCCCGTAGGGCGTATGCGGTATTAGCCTGGGTTTCCCCAGGTTATCCCCCACTACCGGGCAGATTCCTATGCATTACTCACCCGTCCGCCGCTCGACGCCTCCTAGCAAGCTAGGATCGTTTCCGCTCGACTTGCATGTGTTAGGCCTGCCGCCAGCGTTCAATCTGAGCCATGATCAAACTCTTCAGTTTAAAGTCTGATAGTCCGTTAAGCGGACCAAACTTGGCTCAAGGTTCAAACGTCTCGTTTGACGAGTCGCTTGCCTTGATATTTCAGTGACAGTGTCACTGACTCATCGGCAAGCGCCCACATGAATTACCTGATCAATTTTTAAAGAGCGTGCCCTCGGCCAAACCAGCCGGAAGAGCGTCTCGCTTTGCTGCGCCGCAGCCCGAAGGCTTGTCGCAGCGCCCTGCGAGGAAGGCGTATTCTACAGAATCGAAGCGCTTCGTCAAGGCTTTCTTTTTTCGCCGTGCAAGCGATGCCTGCAGGACCCAAGAGAAAGCGAAGCGAGCCTGGCGCGCATCCTGCGATGCCGTCCTGGCGACTCCGATCGAGTGGCGAGCATTTTACCGATTTCTCGTTGCCCGTCAAGTGGAGAATTTTTCGAAGACTTGAAAAAGCCTTTTTAAAACAATCACTTTTACCACCCTTCACCGCCTGTGACGTTTGCTCGTCGCCGGCAGCGGATGCGTACTTTACGGATTGGGACCGGCCTTGGCAAGCACTTCGTGTGAAAAAATTTCACACCGCCGTCATCTGAATGACATCAGCCACACTGCGAGATCCTTCTCGATTCCGCAGGTGCAGGATTCAGCATGTCGAACAGCGGCTAACAAGCTTCTCTTGCAATCTCTCGAGGCCATCCTCGATCCGCCCGCCGTGGCATTCAATTCAGCACCGCACCGCCTTGCTCAGTAGAGGTCTCTTTTCATGTTTCAGCGACTAGACGCGGGAGGCCTCTTGCGACGACTCTCCGTCCGTCGCGGCGCACACGCGGTTGCGACCACTGCGCTTGGCGCTGTACAGGCGCCGGTCGGCGCGCTCGAACAGCGGTGCAAACCCCTCCCCCTTGCGATACTGGCTGACGCCGATGCTGATGGTGATGCGAATCGCCTGTCCATCCGACAGGGTGATTCCCCCCCCTTCCACCGCGCGACGCACCCGCTCGGCCGCCTTGATCGCCTCGGGCAAGGCGGTGCGCCGCATGACCACCACGAATTCCTCGCCGCCGGTGCGCGCCACCAGATCGCCATCACGCAGGCAGTTGGCTACTGTTTGCGCCAGCCAGGTGAGCACCTGGTCACCGGCCGCGTGACCGAAACCATCATTGACCTGCTTGAAGAAGTCGATATCGACCGCGGCCAGCGAGAACACCATCCCGCCACTGTCGCATTCCTCGATCAGGCGGGTGACGTGGCGATCCAGCTGGCTTCGATTGGGGAGTCCGGTCAAGGCATCGGTCATCGCCTGGTCTTCCAGCTGATCACGTTCGAGGCGAATACGCTCGACCTCCATCTCGTTGGAAATGACACGTTCGACGGCCCCGACCAGTAGTCGGACCAACTCGATGTCGACCTCGCTGAAGGCGTGCCGCCGCGCCGACGGACTGGAGAAGTTCAGCGTCCCCCAGACCTTGCCCTGGATCCGCAGCGGTGCACCGATATAGGTCTCCAGCTGAAAGTTCTCGTAGCAGGGGTGGCCCTTGACTCGCTCGTCCTGCCCGGCGCGGTGGGTATGGAAGACGTCATCGGCGTCGAGGGTCAGCCGACAGTAGGTGTCACCCAGTGCAAAGCTGTCGCCGGCCCCTACTGGCGCATTATCCGAGGCCGCCCAGCGCACCGTGTAACGCTCCCCCTCGACCTGACTGACAAGCGCGATATCCAGCCTCAGGTAGCTCAAGGCGTCACGCAGCAGCATGTCGACGATCTCTGATACTCCGATATCGGTGCGATTTACCCCGGTATGGACATCCCGTAACAACTGGATCATCGAGCGATACTCGGAGACGTCCTGGATGATGGCGTAGAAGCCCATCACTTCATCTTCCACCACGTCCGGCAGATAGTGGACCTTGAAGTAGATCTGGCGACCGTCCTGGAGCACCAGGGAATCCTCGTAGCTGACCTCCTGCCCCGCCAGCGCCAGGTCGAAACGTGGCCGGATCTTGGCGTAGGAGTCTGCATCGAGCACCGAAGACACCGGCTGCCCCATCAGCGCCTCGGCAGGCTGGCCGATGAAGTCGAGGTAGGCACGATTGTTGAAACGGAAGCAGAAGTCGCGGTCGACGTAGGCCACCATCACCGGCAGGTGGTCGGCCATCCGCGCGATGACACCGCGGCTTGCCTTCTGCCGAGCCGACAGTCGCAGCACCAGCCCACCATCGGCCAGGCGACAGCAGCTACCATCGCCCAATTCCAGCGGCATCGAAGGCTTGGCAGCGTGAACGGCACCCCGGGAGACCCAGGCTTCGGCGACCGCCGCGGCCTCGCCAGGCAGCTCTGCCAGCCCCCGCCCGATCCAGACCTCTCCAGGCTCGCCCAGCACGCGCACGGCATCACCGACCACGTCGTGCACCTGCAACTCCGGCGTCAGGCGTACCAGCACCGTTCCGGACGACACCAATGCCTCTTCCACCCAGGCAAAACGCTCCATGAGGACAACTCCTTGCGTAAGCCCTGCCCTGGACCGGCAGCAGGTCAATACCCTGGCGGCACGCGTGCCGTCTTCTCTAGACTATGAAAAGATGCTTATAGATGCCGGATTATTTCGCTTGCCCGCTTCCACGTTATGCTGGCGTCGCCGACACCGCCGCGGGAGCTGCCCATGATCCACCAGGACCTTGTCGCCATCGAACACGCCCTGACGCTGGCCAATCGCGGGGATACCAGTTGGCTGTGCACGCGCCTGGACACCCCTGCTCCCGCCTTCCCCCACCTGAGCGTCACCAGCGATGCCGATGGCCCCGGGTACGCCGGACAGCCCATCTTGCTGACCCAGACCCGGGACGGCGGCGCCTGCCTGGTCAATATCGACAACAACGCCAACGACGGTACCCCCTGTCTGGTCGAGCGCCTGTCACCGAGCAGCGACATCCTGGTGCACCTGGAGGTCATCCATGCAACGCTCGCCGGCCAGCCATCGCTGATTCGCCGCGTCAGCCTGGGCAGTACGTCCATGAACCTGCAGCGACCCACGCCAACCAGTCCGCTGGTCCAGATCGGCGACGACGTCGTCGAGGTGCTGATCCAGCCGGCCTTGCGTCTGGTGCTGACCGGCCACTCCCCGGTCAATGCCGACCTGGCGCGCCAGGGACAACGGCTCGGCTTCGAGGTCATCCTGTGCGCCCCGGACTACCCCGACACGCATCACTCGACAGCGCCCCTGCCGGCAGGCGTCGAGTTCCAGCGCGCGCCCGCGGCCCCCTTCCTGCACGGCGGCGGCGGGCACCGACGCACCCTGGTGATGGACGCCACCGACGCCTCGACCATTGCGCGAGCGAGCCGCGAGGCCTGCTGTCATGGCTATCTGGCGATGGCTGACATCGATCCACGCCGGGCGGCGAACTGGCTTTACGATGGCTGGCACAGCCTGCGCACCTCGCCCACCGTCTGACGCCCCGTCGCTGCGGCCAAAGCGCCAATTGACAGCCATCGGAGGCGGTCCTACGCTGTGCGCATTCCTGGGGGAGCCTGACGGCTGAGATTCCGCATCACGCGGTAACCCTTTGAACCTGATCCGGGTCATGCCGGCGAAGGGAAGGATGGTTGCGCTATCTCCTCTTTCTTCCTGTCCGCCGCTCGTCCCGCCTGTCCACCGGTCCCTGCGGACAACGACAAGAAAGAGGTCTTCTTTCGATGATGCTCGATCCCACCTGGACGGCGCTGTGGCTTTTGCTATGCGCCGCCATCTTTGCCATCCCCGGCCTGATCTACGCCCGACGTCGTCAGGGCGGCCTGGATGACTACATCTCGGCTCGCAACAGCCAGAACACCCGCGCCACGGTGTTGACCCTGGTGGCCACCACCCTGGGCACCTGGATCCTGTTCGGCCCCGCCCAGGCGGCCACCTGGGGCGGCATCAGCGCGGTACTGGGCTATGCGCTGGGTTCCATGGTCCCGCGCCTGGTGATGATCCCGCTGGGACGACGCATGCGTGAGCTGATCCCCGAAGGCCACGGCCTCACCGAGTTCGTGATCCATCGCTACGGGCGCACCATGTACGCCTTCACCCTGACGATCATGCTGTTCTATCTGTTCATCTCGCTGGCGGCAGGCCTCACCGCAATCGCCCATATGGTCACCCTGCTGGCGCCGATCCCGCTGTGGCTGACCGCCTGCGTGGTGATGATCGCGACCCTGCTTTACACCTTCTACGGCGGCCTGCGCACCACCATCTTCACCGACAAGGTACAGATGCTGGTGATCCTGCCGTTGCTGGCGCTGCTGCTGGTGTTCGGCTGGCAGGCCGCCGGCGGCGTCGCGCCGACGCTCGAGGGCCTGCAGGAGCGTGCGCCCCAGTTGCTGGATGTCACCGATGCCGGTGGCCTGCGTGCCGGTCTGACGTTCTTTATCGCGGTGATGCTGACCGGCCTGTTCTACCAGGGCACCTGGCAGCGCATCTACGCCGCCCGGGACAGCAAGGTGCTGCGGCGGGGCTTCTGGATCGCAGGGCTGTTCAACTTCCCGGTGATCGTGCTGATGGGCCTGTTCGGCCTGGCCTTCGTCGGCCTCGGGCTCGAGGGAGACGGTTCGGTGGCGCTGTTCAGCGTGCTGCTGTCCGAGGTGCCGCTGTGGTTCGCCCTGGCCTTGATTCCGCTGGGTCTGGCCCTGGTGATGAGCAGCGCCGACACTACCGTCAACGCCACCTCCAGCATCATCGCCGTCGACATGCACCGGCTGCTGCCCCAGGCCAGCGAAGCCACCCTGATGCGCCTGGCACGCTGGCTGATCGTCGCCGCAGCGGTGCCGGTGACCTGGGTGGCAGCCCAGGGCTACAGCGTGCTCTATCTGTTCCTGTTGGCGGACCTGCTGTGCTCGGCGGCGGCCTTCCCGGTGTTCTTCGGTCTGTTCAATCGCCGCTACGACGGGCGCAACGCGGTCCTCAGCACCGCTGCGGGCCTAGTCGCCGGACTGGCGATGTTCCCGTCTCCCAGCGGCGGTACCGCCACCCTGCTGGAATCCTTCCTGCTGGCGGCCTTCGTGCCGGTGCTGGTCTCGCTGGTGCTAATGAAATTGCTGCCATCCCGCCAGGACTATGACTTCACCCGCATGGGCAGTCTGGTGCGGCGTTTCCAGAGCTGACACCGCCACGCTGACAGCCTGGCAAGGTGTGACAAGAAACAGCGGGACGTGCTGACGCGTCCCGCTGTTGTCGTTTCAAGGCCTGGCGATCAAGGGCCCTGGCAGTTCCGGCTCATCAGCGCCCGGGACGCGCCAGCCCCAGGTGGTCGCGCAGGGTGCGGCCCTGGTACTCGCGTCGAAACAGCCCGCGGCGCTGCAGTTCCGGTACCACTTGTTCGACCACGTCCTCGATGCTGTCCGGCAGCGACGGCGGCATCAGGTTAAAGCCGTCCGCCCCGCCCTGCTCGACCCAGCGCTGCATCTCGTCGGCGATACGCTCCGGGGTGCCGACCATGGTGCAGTGGCCGCCACCGGCGGCGAGCCGTCCCAGCAACTGGCGCAGCGTCGGTCGTTCGCTCTCGATGATCCGCAGAATCGTGGCGTAGCGCCCCTTGGGCCCGCTGAAGGCCTCCAGTGGCGGCAACTCGGGCACCGGGGCGTCGAGCTCCCAGTCGCTCACGTCCTGGCCGATGAACTGACTCAACTGGCGCCGGGAGCTGTCCACCGGCAACAGTTCGTCGAGCTCCCGCTGCTTGCGTCTGGCCTCCTCTTCGGTGGAGCCGACGTAGGTGACAAGCCCCGGCATGATCGCGACCTTCGGTCTGCCCGCGGCCTTTACCCTGGCCTGAAGATCGCGGTAGTAGTCCTGGGCAGAGGGCAGATCGTAGGCCACCGCGTAGATGGCCTCGGCGTAGCGCGCGGCCAGGTCACGGCCCTGATCCGAGGCGCCGGCCTGGAACAGCACCGGGTGGCCCTGGGGCGGACGCGGCACCGTCAGCGGGCCATCCACCAGAAAGTGCTCGCCGTGATGGTGAACGGGTCTGACCCGGCTGGCGTCGACGTAATCGCCCTGGCGGTCCCTCACCAGGGCGTCGTCACTCCAGGAGTCCCACAGCGCCAGCACGGTATTGGCGAATTCCTCCGCCCGGGCATAGCGCTCGGCGTGGCTTGGCATGGCCTCGAGCCCATGGTTGCGCGCCTCGCTGTCGAACATCGAGGTCACCAGGTTCCAGCCCAGGCGTCCGCCGGAGATATGGTCCAGAGAGGCCAGCATGCGTGCAGCATGAAACGGCGTATAGAAGGTGCTGGAGACGGTCGAGATCAGCCCGATGTGTTCGGTGGCCCGCGCCATGGCCGCCAGCATGGTCAGAGGTTCCAGGGTCCACAGTGGACCGTCGGCGACGTTGCCCGCGGCGTGGCCATCGGCGAAGAACACCGCATCGAAGCGACCCCGCTCGGCAAGCCGCGCCAGCTCCTCGTAGTAGCGGATATCGGCCAGGCGCTCGACGCTGGAACGGGGATGACGCCAGGCCGCCTTGTGGTGGCCGCAGCCCATGATGAACAGGTTCAGGTGCATGTTGGCCATCAGTCCTTCACCAGTCCGCCGTCGACCACCAGGTTCTGGCCGGTGACCGCCCGCGACCAGGGTGAAGCGAACAGCAGTGCGGCGTCGGCAAACTCTTGCGGCGTGGTCACCCGTCGCAGCGGTGTGCTGGCGGCGATCAGATCGAACACCGCCTCCGGCGTGGCGCGGGAGGCATCGGTGGTGCGCAACAGGCCCCCGGAGATCATGTTCACGGTGATGTTGTCCGGGCCCAGATCGTGGGCCAGGGTGCGCGTCAGCGACAGCAGCGCCGCCTTGGCGGCGGTGTAGTCGTGGTAGGGCACCACCGGGTTCTGGAACAGGTTGGTACCGATATTGACGATGCGACCAAAGCCGGCCTCACGCATGCCGGCAAGCGCCGCCTGCACCGTGTTCAGCGCCCCCCGGGCGACGCCCTGAAGCTGATGATCGAGGTGCTCCCAGGTCAGCTCGTCGGGACCGGGGCGGGCGTCGCCGTTGAAGGCAAAGTCCGGCAGCGCATTGTTGATCAAGGTGGTGACCGGTGCGCCGAAGTGCTCGCGGGCACGCGCGAACATGGCATCGACGGCGCTGCGATCACAGACGTCGGCGGCCACCGCCAGGGCTTGCTCGGGATAGTCGGCTACCAGCGCCTTGGCGCCCTCTTCGCTGCGTCGATAGTTGACCACCACCCGCGCGCCCTGCTCGAGGAAGCTGCGCGCCAGGCTGACACCGAGGCCACGTCCGGCGCCGGTGACGACGACCAGCTGGCGGGAAATAGGAAGCGCGGGCGGGCTTGCGGAGGTAGCGCGTGAGGCGTCGGAAAGGGTCATCTGGCGGGTCCTTGGTCGAGGCGAGGAACGCACGCCGACCCCTGGACTGACGACTGCGCTGACATCCCTTCGCCGGTATGAACTGGATCAGGTTCGACGGGTGTTTCTCAGCCCCGCTATCGTGCGGGACACCCCGTGCCATGCGCCTTCGACCTTAGCCCATCGGCGCGGGGCGGACAAGCCGCGCAGCACCTGGAACATCACCGCAGCCAGGGCATGCAGACGGGCGCTTCAGACCCGACGCTCAGCCCGGTGCTTGGACGGCTTCCATCAAGTCACTTCCTTCCTCTCCCGCCCGATTAACCCTGGTCGAGACCGGCCATGCCTCGAAGGCGCCAGCGGGTAGATGCCGCACCGTCTGGCGCATGACGTCGCGATCACTCAGGGCAGGATCGAGCCAGGGTTCAAGGCTGCCGTCGTCCAGCGCCAGCGGCATCCGGGCGTGCACCTCACTCGCGCAGCCCCGGGCGGGTTCGGTAAGGATGGCAAGGCCCGGCCTGCCGTCGTCCCTTTCACTGAAGATCGCCGCCAGCCACAGCGGCGCGCGATCTTCACGACACAAGAAATAAGGCTGCTTGCCGGTCTCGCCCGGCAGCCACTCGTACCAGCCGTCCGCCGGCACCAGGCAGCGATGGCGGGCAAAGGCCCCACGAAAATAGCGCGAGGTGGCGACCTTCTCCACGGTGGCGTTGATCGGCTCCGGCGCCCCGGCCTGGGCCCAGTGGGGTCGATAACCCCACCACATCGAGGTAAAGGAAGGTACACCCTCCCCCTCCATGGCGAGCGAGGTGATCCAGGTGCCCGGCGCGACGTTGTAGCGAGGTTGCGGCTCCTGCTCGGGCAGGCGCGGCGCCACCGGCAAGCGCATCAGCGCCGCCAGCTGAGCAAAAGGTGTGTAACAGGCGAAACGGCCGCACATGGATACCTCCTTTACCGGACCCTGCAGGATCAGCCTAGCACCATCTCTTGCGTCCACTCAGGCCACCTGTGCGCGCTACAGGTTAGTCATCTGCGAACGTTAAGTTTTCGCTAAGCTAGGCAGCCTAGCCTTGCCATCAACTCCTCTTTCAAGGACGCGATGACATGGCCCCGGCAATCGCAGCATCGGCCTCGAAGACGACAGCCCACACGGATGCTCCCGAGCCGAACATGCCCTCCGGCCTGTGCTGGACGTCCCCGGAGCGGCTGGGTGAGGCAAACGCCTTCATCTCCGACGTCTATCGTCTCCATCACAATGCCTCCATCAGCAACCCCTACCAGCGCTTGCTGACACTGCGAGACCCCCATGGCGCGCTGGTCGCCACCACGGGGCTCAGGCGTGCCGATGAAGGCCCTCTCATGGTGGAACACTACCTCGAGGCACCTGTCGAGATGGTGCTCGCCACTCGTGGCCTCTGCAACCTTGCGCCGCCGCGCCACCAGGTCATGGAGGTCGGCGCCCTGGCCAGCGCATCGCCAGGCGCCGGCCGACGGCTGATGCTGTCGCTGGTGGTGGTGCTCGAGCGACTGGGCATCGACTGGCTGGTGGTGACGGCGTCCAGGGACGTGCGCAACGGCCTCGCCCGGCTCGGCATCGAGATGCACACGATCGGTCGCGCCCATCGCCACTGCCTGGACAATCCTGTGGACTGGGGACGGTATTACGAGCGGGACCCCAGGGTTGTGGTGATTCGCCCCCTCGAGGTGGCCAACAGCATGCGCGCCACCCCGCTCGGCGCTTTGCTTCTCGCCGGCGCAGCACAGCTTGCCCCGGAGGCGGCAGATCCCGTACCGGCGCTACCCCATGTCCACGCCTGCTCCGCGGCCGGGGACATGCCCCATGGATAGGCTACACCAGCGCCTGCGCCAAAGGGCGAGGCTGTCGCCGGATGCGGAGAGCCTGCTCGGGCAAACCCCGGATGGCGCCGACATCCGACTTACCGCCCGGCAACTGGAGGCAGCCATCGACGCTGTCGCGCACCAACTCGAGCAGTCGGGCGTTTCCCACCTGGGCCTGCTGGGTCACAACTCTCCTGGCTGGCTGGTCGCCCAGCTAGCTGCCTGGCGGGCTGGCCTGCCGATCACCCCGATACCTGCATTTTTCAGCGAACAACAGCTCAACCACCTGCTCGACACCACCGGCTTGGACGGTCTTATGCTCGCGCATGACAGCCCGCTGGACGCCTGGCTGCCATCTGCCCGCGCCAACGACTTCAAGCGCCAGCCACTCGACGCTCCGGCCGGCCTGTCCATCGCCTTGTTCCGGCGCCCCTCGACGCCCGCGCCACTGCCGGACGGAACGCGACTGATCACCTTTACCTCCGGTACCACCGGCACCCCCAAGGGGGTCTGCGTGTCCGGGCCTCATCTCGAGTCGGTCATTGAAGGGCTGGAACAGCGCCTTGCAGGTGTAACCCTGCATCGTCACGGCGTGGTGCTGCCCATGGCGGTGCTGCTCGAACATCTGGCAGGCGCACTCTTCGCCCTCTGGCGAGGCGCCACGATCGTTATCGATACGCCCGATCTTACCGGGCTACATGGCAGCGGTACGCTAGACCCCGACCAGTGGCAACGCTGGTTAGCCAAGCGCCGACCCGACAGCCTGATTCTGGTGCCGGCGCTGCTCAAGGCGCTAACTCACCTGGCCTCACATCAATCTGCGGCAAACGGTTGGCAACAGGTGTTGTCGCTAGTCGCCGTGGGCGGGGGCCAGGTGCCCCGCCGCCTGCTCGAACAGGCAACCCAGCTGGGACTCCCTGTCGCCCAGGGCTACGGCATGTCCGAGATGGGCTCGGTGGTCTGTCTGAGCCGCCCGGACGAGCCCCAGGATGGCCGTGTCGGGTGCCCCCTCAAGGGATTGCGCCTAAGCACCGATGAGCAGGGGCAACTGCTGGTCCACGGTCGTCGCATGCTGGGCTATCTGGCGTCCGATCATCAGGTTCCGTCACCCGAGATGCCCTGGCCCAGCGGAGATCTCGGTCACCGCCTGGCGGACGGTCATTGGCGCCTGGACGGGCGTCAGCGCAACGTCATCATCCTGTCGAACGGACGCAATCTCTGTCCCGAGTGGCTCGAGGCGGAGCTCGAGCTCATCGACGGTATCGATCGTGCCTTCGTCTTCGGCGAAGGCTTGCCGGGGGTGCTGGCGCTCCTTAGTCCTTCAGCCGCTATCCAGCCCCCCCGCCTGGAAGCCCACATCACCGCGCTCAATCAGCGCCTGCCCGACTACGCCAGGATCCGTGGCTGGCAGTCGTTGCTACGGCAACTGCCAGGCGTCGCCGAGCCGCTGTCGATCGCCAGCAACGAACTCACCGCCAACGGGCGCCTGCGCCGGGCCAGCATTCAGATCCGCCGTCGCTGCGACATCGAGCGGCTTGTGGCCAGAACCTTCCCCGGCCATGAGCAGGTGTCAGCAGCGCTTTCCTCCGCCGCCGACGGCCTCCCTTCATACCCACAGGAACCCCCACCCCCATGAATACGCTGACCGATACCCCGATCGTCACCTCGCCACCTGTCGACAACGGCAAGCCCGACGGTTTCTACCGCCACCTGCTCGCTGCCACCGAAGACGAACGCCAAGCCTTGATGGGAGGGGAACTGATCGGGCGCGCCCAGGGTGGCAAGATCACGCTGCCCGAATATCGCGCCTTTCTCGCCCAGGCCTATCACCATGTACGCCACACCGTCTCACTGATGATGGCCTGCGGCGCCGAGTTGTCCGCTCCGAACTTCGTGCTGCGCGACAACCTGCGCATGGCCATCGCCGAGTACATCGACGAGGAAAAGGGCCACGAACACTGGATACTCGATGACCTGGAGTCCACCGGCGTCGATCGGCACCACGCGCGTTCACGCCCACCGCTGTTCGAGACGGAATGGATGGTGTCCTACGCCTACGACAGCATCAGACGGCGCCATCCGCTGGCCATGTTCGGCATGGTACTGGTGCTCGAGGGTACCAGCACCTCGGCGGCCAGCACCGCCGGCAGGGCCATCCGCGATAGTCTGGGCCTGACCGATGACGCCTTCCACTACCTGTTTTCCCACGGCGAACTGGACATCTCCCATATGGCCTTCTTCGCCGAACTGATGGACACCATCACCGACACCGAGGAGCAGGCCCAGATCATCCATTCGGCCCGCGCCTTCTATCGCCTCTATGGCGCGGTCCATGACGCCGCCCTGCGAGACGCCGAGCACTGGACGGACGAAGCGCTGGAGGCAAACTCATGCCATCACTGAGCGAGCGCAGGATTCTGGTGACCGGCGCCACTGGCGGCATCGGCTCGGCCCTGGTGAAGCGGCTTGACGCCGAAGGCGCCAGCCTGTGGCTGGCAGGGCGTGATGAGGGCAAGCTCAGCGCCCTGGCGGGCGAGCTTGGCAAGGCTGCCTCGAGACACACCCTCGTCGCTGGCGTCGATCTGACCACCGCGATGGGCCGCCAGCGGCTACTCGACCAGCTAAGTCAGGCAGCACCCGAGCAGCGCCCTTCGACGCTGGTCCACCTGGCCGGCATCAATCATCTCGGCTGGTTTCGCGAAACCTCGCCAGACGACGTCACCCGGGTGCTCGATACCAATCTGACCTCGACCCTGCTGCTGACCCAGGCCCTGCTGCCGTTGTTTCTCGGACAACCCAGCGCCAACCTGCTGTTCGTGGGCTCACTGCTGGGGCATATCGGCCACCCCGGCTATGTCGCCTACTGCGCCAGCAAGGCCGGCCTCAAGGGCTTCGCCGAAGCGCTGTCCCGGGAGCTCGAAGACACCTCGGTCAGGGTGCAGTACCTGGCCCCCCGCGCCACCCGGACCGCCATGAACGGCCCCGACGCCGAGGCCATGAACGAGGCCCTGGGCAATACCGTGGACAGCCCCGAGCGCGTGGCCGATGCCATCATCAAGCAGCTGACAAGAGGCCAGCGTCGCGCCGTCCTCGGCGGCAAGGAGCGCCTGTTCGCCCTGATCAACGCCATCGCCCCCACCCTCGTCGATCGCGCTATCGCCCGGTCCCGAGCCGATATATCCCGCCACCTGGATGCCCCTGCGCAGGTTATCCAGGACTGACCAGCCGACGTCCGTATCGCCTTGACCCTTGTGCTGCACAAGGGTTTTAGTCTGTGGTGGAGATGCTCGAACTTGCATAGTAGTGACGGAAGCCTCAGGGGCCACCACCCTGGCCTGTCTGGGCTTTTCTCAACCACCACAGGGAGAGGAAATGAGCACGAACACAGCAAGCCCGGCGCAGCGGGCCTCATCCAGCACTGCCCGCCTCTATCGCATGAAGACCGCGGATCACCTCTGCCCCTTCGGCCTCAAGACCTTGTCGCTGCTCAAGCGCAAGGGCTACCAGGTCGACGACCACACCCTGACGTCACGTGAAGCCATCGACCGCTTCAAGCAGGAAGCCGACGTGGACACCACACCCCAGGTGTACATCGGCGACGAGCGCATCGGCGGCTACGAAGAACTGCGCCGCCACCTCGGCATGAGCGTGCCCGGCGACAAGGAAGTCAGCTACCGTCCTGTCATCGCCATCTTCGCCACGGCCCTGCTGATCGGCCTGGCGGTGGGCTGGGTGTCCGGCCAGTCGCTGGTCTCAGTGCGCACCATCGAGTTCGCCGTCGCCTCGGCCATGGTTCTGCTGGGCCTGCAGAAACTGCAGGACGTGGAAAGCTTCAGCACCATGTTCCTGAACTACGACCTGCTGGCCCAACGCGATGTACGCTACGGCTACATCTACCCCTACGCCGAAACACTGGCCGGGATACTGATGCTGGCAGGCAGCCTGATCTGGATCGCCGCGCCTGTGGCCCTGTTCATCGGTACCGTGGGTGCCATCTCGGTGTTCAAGGCGGTCTACATCGACAAGCGCGAACTCAAGTGCGCCTGCGTCGGCGGCAACAGCAACGTTCCCCTGGGCTTCGTTTCCCTGAGCGAGAACCTGATCATGCTGCTGATGGGCCTGTGGATGCCGGCCAAGGCACTGTTAATGTAAGACGCACCTGACCTGACGGTTCCAGACGCGTAGCAAAAACCCGCCAGGCATTGCCTGGCGGGTTTTCTCTGGCACGATGCAACGTTTATTCGAAGCCGACATGCAGACTGTAGCGACCACTGTTTTCATTGGCGCTGCCAAGCACACTGCCTCGCACTTCAAGCTCATAGTTTCCGGGAGTGACAGGCTCCTCCAGCAGGAAGTGGCCGTTGTTGTCCGCGTCGCTGGCCACCAGCTGCCCCGCGGGGGAATACAGCTTTCCCTCGATACTCATCGACTGACTCGAGTCGCTGGCAAGATGTTCACTGCTGACGACGATCATTCCTTCCTCTTCGATCGGCAACCGGTAACGCACGGGTGCCCCACGAAGCTGTTGGGTAGCAGACACACCTTGCCGCAAGATTTCGGCATCCTGCGAATGGCCCTGCGCAGCCCATACCGGCAGAGAAACGCCCGCGAGGACAGCTACACCCATCATGTGTTGCCACAATTTCATAACGATTACCTCCTTTGAATGTTGGCACCTTCATGATGTGTCATCTGGCTTAATCTACGCTGAAACATTGAAAAACGGCGTAGTGAAGAAGATCCCGCCAGCGGCCTGATTGGCAACCGTAGGCGTAGAGGCATCAAAACCAGACGCGTAGCCCGGCAACCACTGCGGTGTCCTCCACTTGATCGCCTTCATCACGCGCCATATCGGCAGTATCACCATAAAGTTTCTGCCAATAGGCGCCGATATAGGGCGCGAACTTGCGATGTAGCTCATAGCGAAGGCGCAGGCCGGTGCGCAAGGAATTGAATCCCTCCCCTACACCGAACTCCTCGGCATCATCGAACGCCACTTCCATTTCCAGGCGAGGCTGCAGATAAAGCCGCTGGGTCAGTCGCAGATCATATTCCTGCTCCAGACTCAAGGAGGGGTCACCATCGTCACTGACACGAAGATCCAGCTCGGTTTCCAACCGGTAGGGCGCCAGCCCCTGCAGACTGATCACGCCGAAATAGCGCTCGGGATGGTCATCGCTGCCAAGCCCGCCCTGGTAGCCAAGCCCTCCCTGTAGCTCCCAGAAGTCGGCGATCAGTCGGCTATACAGCAGATCCAGTGATTCAAATTCCGCATCTTCGCCATCCCCTTGGGTGTTATCCCCTTCCCCCTTCAGATAGACGCGATGAACGTCGCCTCCGTACCAGGCCTGAAAATCCCAGGTTACTGCCTCGCTGTCTTCAGACGGCCAGACGTATTCCAGACGGTCGACCAGCACCGAGCCACGCAGATGTTCCTGCATCGGCGACGGCCAGTGATCTGGCGCGTCGTAGCCATCCTCAGCCAGCGCCAGCGACGACAACCCCAGGCCCGATAGCGTTGCCAGGCAAATACGGCCCACACGAATTTCCATGCGTCATCTCTCCTCAGGCAACCTTGACGACGCGGAACATGCCGGCGTCCATGTGATAAAGAAGGTGGCAGTGGAACGCCCAGCTGCCCTCGGCATCCGCCGTGATCAGTGCAGAAAGGCGCTCGCCTGGCTTGACGTTCAGGGTGTGCTTGCGCGGAATCAGCTCACCGGCACCATTCTCCAGCTCCATCCACATGCCGTGCAGGTGGATCGGGTGCTCCATCATGGTGCGATTGACCAGGATGAGGCGCAGACGCTCGCCCTTGTCGAAGTGGATCGGCCCCGAGACCTCACTGAATTTCTTGCCGTCGAAGGACCACATGTAGCGTTCCATGTTACCGGTCAGATGAAGCTCGAGTTCGCGACCAGGAGGACGACGGTCGGGCCATGGCGCGATGGCCTTCAGGTCCTGATACACCAGCACACGACGCTCGCGGGCATCCAGGCCGATTCCAGGCTGATCGAGGCGGGAGCCTGGCTGCGCCACGCCCACCGGCAGCATGGCTGTACCAGTGGCGCTCTCCGTACTGTCCATCTGAGCGTGATCCATTCCCGCCATGCTCGAGTGGTCCATACCGGTCATCGAGCCATGATCCATGCCGCCCATGTTCGAGTGATCCATACCGGCCATCGAGCCATGATCCATGCCCGTCATGCTCGAGTGATCCATACCGGCCATCGAGCCGTGATCCATGCCCGCCATGCTCGAGTGATCCATACCGGCCATCGAGCCGTGATCCATGCCCTCGTGGGCTCCCATGGCCTCCATTCCTCGATCGGCGATACGTCGGCGTTCCGGCACCGGCGCCACCATGCCCATACGCGGCGCCAGGGTCCCCCTGGCAAAGCCGCTTCGGTCCATGGACTCGGCAAAGATGGTGTAGGCCACATCGTCTTTCGGCGTCACCAGAACGTCATAGGTTTCCGCCACCCCGATGCGGAACTCCTCGACGGGCACGGGCCGAACCGGCTGGCCGTCGGCCGCCACCACCGTCATTTCGAGCCCCGGAATCCGCACGTCGAAGTAGCTCATGGCGGAGCCATTGATGACACGTAGCCGCTGCGTCTCGCCGGGGCGAAACAGGGCAGTCCAATTGTCATCGGGTGAATGACCGTTGAGCAGATAGGTGTAGGTGGCGCCGGTAACATCGGCGATATCACGGGAGCTCATGCGCATCCGGCCCCACATGGCACGCGCTTCCCAGGTGGAGGCGAGCCCCTGACGGTCCACATCGGCGATGAAGTCTCCCAGGGTGCGCTCCTGGAAGTTGTAGTACCCCTCCCCGGTCTTCAGGTTGTGGAAGATGGTCGAGGGGTCCTCGAAACTCCAGTCGGTCAGCAGCAGCACGTGCTCGCGGTCATAGCGAAAGGGTTCGCGCTGTTCGGCGTCGATGACCAGGGGGCCCACATGGCCAATCTGCTCCTGCAGTCCTGAGTGGCTGTGGTACCAGTAGGTGCCGCTTTGACGGAGGGGAAAGCGGTAGGTAAAGGTTTCGCCCGGCATGATGCCGGCAAAGCTCACGCCGGGGACGCCATCCATCTCAGGCGGCAGGAGAATGCCGTGCCAGTGAATCGAGGTGGGCTCGTCCAGCAGGTTGGTCACCCGCAGCGTCACGTCCTGCCCTTCCTTGAGCCGGATCAGGGGGCCAGGGCTGGTGCCGTTGAGGGTAATCGACCGTGCAGACTGGCCAGCGATGGGCACGCTCTGGCGACGAATGGCCAGCGAGATATCTGGACCGCTTTCCACCCCCTTGGGGTAACTCGAGGTCTGTCCCCAGGGGTTGGCCCAGGCAGGCGCCAGACCGAGGGCGGCGGTGCCGATTCCCAGGGCTGCGCTTCCCTTGATGAATCCTCGTCGTGATAACCGATGTGGCGGCAGAAGTGTCGTCGACATGGGTGCTGTCTTCCTGTGCGATGAACTTCTGCCATCTTCCATCGCCAAGCTGAAAGCCAGCTGAATCCTTAACGCACGGCCTCTCTCTCGGAGGTTGACGCCAGCGCCAACGGCAAGCGGATGGTCACCTCGAGTCCACCGCTGGGCGGCGCCTGAAAGCCGACCTCACCCCGGTACTGCTCGACCAGTTCAAGCAGAATCGACAGGCCAATGCCGTTGCCTGGCCGCCCTTCATCCAGCCTCTGCCCTCGCCGGCCCAACAGCGGCAGCAACTCCGCCGCCACTCCGGGGCCATCATCCTGGATCTTCAGCTCTAGACATCGCCCCAACGTCAGCGCGAGCCACACCGACTGGTTGGCCCACTTGCCCGCGTTGTCGAGCACGATGCCGATCATTTCCAGGAAGTCCTGTCGCTCCATCTCGATGCAGGCATCCTCGGCGTCCCCGAGGGCCATGACGAAGCGCTTGTCGGGGTACAGGCTTCGAAACATGTCAAAAAGCTGGTCGAGTTCCCGCTTGACCCGGGTGTGCTGGCCGCCACCGGGGCCCGCCAGACGCGCCTGACGTAGATGGGACTCCATCAGCTCCTGCATCAGCGTCAACCGCTCCAGCAGACGCTCACGGCGGGATTGATCAAGCTCACGCTTGCTGCGCAGCGCCTGCATCACCGCGGTCAGAGGGGTCTTGAGCGCATGGGACAGGTCGGCAACGGCGTTTCGCGAACGCACCAATCGGCGCTCCTGGCTGTCCATCAGACGATTGAGCTGCGAGACCAGAGGGCGGAACTCCTGCGGCACCTTCATTCTGAGGCGCTGTCGCTGACCACTTCGCAGCTCGGCCAGCTGGCGCTGCAACAGATCCAGTGGCCGCAGGGCGGCATTGACCGCCAACCCGTTAAGCAGCGAAAGAGCCAGCAGCACCAGACCTGCGATGGCGCCAATCCACCAGTGCAGGGCCGCAAGGCCTTCCTCGACGCTGTCGAAGGATTCTCCGATGAGCAGCACCCCAGGCCTGCCGTCCACCGTAAAGGTTCGCCTCAACACCAGAAGGTGACGTCCCTCCAGGTGTACATCCAGCAGCGACCTGTCAGGCCCATCCAGGTGGGGCGTCAATGCCGACAACCAGGTCGGATGGGAGGTGGTGACGAGCTCGCCGCGCTTGAGCACGTACAGGTGATGAAAGACCTCGGCCGACAGGCTCGAGGGCAAGGTGGGGGCCGGTACCGGGTCTGCGGCTTGACGCAGTTGCGCCAGGCGATACTCCGCCTCCTGCCGCAGTCGGTCACCCAGAAAGTCCCGCGCGGTCTCGCGCAGCAGCAGGCCATGCATGAACCAGGTCAACCCCATGACCAGCAGGGACACCGCCCCGAGGCTGACCAGCAGGCGCAGGCGGAGACTATTGCGTCTAATGCGAAACAAGCACGTACCCCTGGCCACGGCGGGTCTGGATGACATGCTTGCCCAGCAGACGCCTCAGGCGCGCGATATAGACCTCCACCAGATTGGGCGCCGGGGCATCCTGCTCCAGGGCGTAGAGCTGATCGAGCAGCTTCGTCTTGGAGTGCACCCGGTCAGGGTGGTGCATCAGGTAGCGCAGCAGGCAGAACTCGGTGGCGGTCAGCGTCTGCCACGGACCTCCCGCGCAACTGACCTGGCGCTGCTCCTCGTCAAGGCGGATGCCATTGACGATCAGCCGCGCCGTCAATTCGGTACGCCGCCGCAGCAGCGCCTGTATCCGCGCCAGCAGTTCCTGTTCGTGAAAGGGCTTGGTGAGGTAGTCATCAGCCCCCCGACGCAGGCCGTCCACCTTGTCCTGCCAGGCATCGCGAGCCGTCAGGATCAGCACCGGAAGGCCTAGGCCGTGTTCACGCTGGAATTCGAGCCAGTCGAGCCCCGAACCATCGGGCAGGCCGATATCCAGGATCATCAGTGCATACTCTTCGCTGTGCAACAGCGCCTTTGCCACGCTCAGTCGCTCGGCAACGTCGACGCGATAGCCATGATCATCCAGCGTATCCTTCAGACTCTCGCAGAGCAGGTCATCGTCCTCGACCAGCAACAGCTTCATCACCATCATCTCCCTGCCAGCGGGCCCCGGCATGCCACGCCTCACTCGAGCCGGACGGGGTGGCCCCGTCCCAGGCTTGCCGCCTATTCTCCCACACTCAGGGTGCCATGCATGCCCGCTTCAAAATGTCCGGGTACATTGCAGGCGAAGGTCAGCGATGCCCCCTGCTCCGGCGCCTGCCAGACAAGCGTCCTGGTCTCTCCCGGCGCCAGAGTCACCGCCGGCATGTCCATGGCACCGTGCATCTGACTCATGTCGTGGCCGTCACCGTGCATGCCATGCCCTCCCCCCGAGGCCATCTCACGCATCATCTTGCGGTGTTCGTTCTGTGCCTCGGCGGAGCCGATCACGAACTCGTGCTCGAGCTGACCGCTGTTGGTGACCTCGAAGGCCACCACCTCCCCGGGGGCAACGCTCAAGCTTTCCGGATCGAACCAGATATCGCCAGCCTCGACGGCGATGGTGCGATCCGCCTGATCGGGGTCCATGGCCTCCGATTGAGCGTGGCCGGGACCTGCCAATGCCTGGGTCGACAACAGGCCAAGAGCGACCACCATCAGTGTGCTGCGCATGACGTCATCCT
This sequence comes from Halomonas sp. H10-59, assembly GCF_040070555.1. Lineage (NCBI taxonomy): Bacteria > Pseudomonadati > Pseudomonadota > Gammaproteobacteria > Oceanospirillales > Halomonadaceae > Halomonas > Halomonas sp. H10-59. The sequence goes on along the minus strand of NZ_CP098828.1, from coordinate 1,467,802 downwards.
TCCGTTTTGGGTGTCTCCCTCTGTTTGTAGCGCAAGAACCTGAATCCATACTGAATCGGCGATAGATGGCCATGCGGTTCGCTGCGCCTACGAATGCTTCCACTGTTCCAGCAGCAGATCGATAAACAGCTGGGCGGTGCCCGAGATACTGTGCACGTTGCTGCGTACCAGGCCGATGGTGCGCTGGATGCGTGGCTCCGGCAGCTCCCGCGAACACAGGATCTCGTGATCCGGGCCCGGCATGGTCATGCGCGGCAGAATCGCCACCCCCAGGCCCGACTCCACCAGCCCCAGCGAGGTGGACAGATGCTGTACTTCGTAGAAGCTGTTGAGGTGGATGCCCTCGGCGGACAGCGCATTGTCCAGCAGGGTGCGATTGCCGCTGTCGCGACTGACGGTGATCAGCCGCACCTGCTCGAGGTCTGACCACTCGATTTGCTCCCTGGCCGCCAGAGGGTGATCGGAGCGCAGCGCCAAGACGAAGGGGTCTCTCATCAACTGGGTGAAAGACACCTCAGGCCGCTGGGCGCTGAACATGTTGATGCCGAAGTCGGCCTCGCCGCTGATGACCTTCTCGAGACCCTCGTTGGCGCTGACATCCAGAATACGAATACGGATGCCCGGCCAGGCCTCGCTGAACCCCCTGATCACGCTTGGCAGAAAGTAGAAGGCAGCGGTCGGCAGGCAGGCGATGGTCACGGTGCCGGTCTGGTGGGTGGCCAGCTCGCGGATACCGAGGATCGAGGACTCGTACTCTTCGATCATCCGTCGCGCCCGAGGCAGAAAGTCGGCGCCTATCGGCGTCAGCCGCGTACGCCGGGTGGTGCGCTCGAGCAGGCCCACCTCCAGCAACTCTTCGAGCTTCTGGATTCGCCGTGACAGCGCAGGCTGCGACAGGTGCAGGCGCTGAGCCGCCTCATGGAAGGAGCCCAGCTCCGCGACCTGGATGAAGGCCTGCAGATCGAGAAATTCAAGACGGTGCTGCATCGGGTCACTCTTGCATGAAGGCTTTTGGACTAATAACCATAGTGCATTAATCCTTTTTCCGCATTGATAGATACCAAACTTAGCATTTGAAGCATCAATAGGCGCCTGACAAGCTGATACCACGACCTCCAACAACGGCGTGGCATCACGATGATGAACAGCATCCCCTGCATGATCATGCGCGGCGGCACCTCCCGCGGGCCCTTCCTGCGCATGAGCGACCTCCCCGACGACGAGCCCGCCAGGGCGGAAATCCTGATCAGCCTGATGGGCTCCGGCCACGCCCTGCAGATCGACGGGATCGGCGGCGGCGACCCGCTGACCAGCAAGGTGGCCATCGTCGAGCGCTCCAGCCACCCGGACGCCGACGTGGACTACCTGTTCGCCCAGGTGGACGTGCTCAACCGCCGTGTCGACTTCAACCCCAACTGCGGCAACATGCTGTCTGCCGTCGGCCCCTACGCCATCGAGTCCGGCCTGGTGGAGCCGCAACCGGACTACACCCTGGTGCGGGTACGCAACCTCAACACCCAGCGACTGATCGAGTGCCACGTACCCACCGACGCCGGCCAGGTCCGCTACGACGGTGACACTCGCATCAGCGGTGTTCCCGGCAGTTCCGCCGCCATTCAACTGAGTTTTCTCGACATCGTCGGAACCAAGACGTCGGGACTGCTCCCGACCGGCCAGGCCGCCGACACCATCGACGGTGTCACCGTATCCTGCCTGGATGCAGCCACCCCGATCATCATGATCGACGCGCGAGAGCTTGGACTGAGTGGCCGCGAGACGCCGCTCGAGCTGGATAGCGACAGCGACCTGCTCAAGCGTCTGGAGAGGATCCGTCGTCATGCAGGAGAGCTGATGGGGCTTGGTGACGTCAGCGACAGCGTGCTACCGAAGCCCGTGCTGGCCTCGCCCGCCGAGGATGCCGAGCGCACCCTGTGCACCCGCTACTTTGTCCCCCATCGCTGTCACAAGGCGATCGCTGTCACCGGTGCCATCGCTGTGGCGAGCGCCGTCAGCGTCCCTGGCACCGTCGCCAATCGCATCGCCATCGATGCAGGGCAACTCAAGGCCGGTGACCTCAAGGCGGCCGTCAGCCTGGAGCACCCGTCGGGCTTCATCGACCTCCAGGTAGAGCACCGCGACGGCGACCCCGGCGATATCGCCCGAGCCTCATTGATCCGCACCGCCAGAAAGATCATGAGCGGCACCCTGTTCTACGCCCTGCCCGACCCTACTCTGCCCGGTACGCCTTCCAGCCGCCCCGGCCCGGACTGATCTGCACCGACAAGGACGCTGCCGGCTGCGCCGAGCGCCGCCGCGCCCGACAACCACAACCGCCATAACAATCACCACCTCCCCAACCGACATAACAATCGTCACAACGACCGTCAGGAGACACGCCATGATGACCCGTAAACCTTCCTCGTTCACCGCATCACGCCTCGCCTTGACCCGCGTTACCAGGGCCGCGGCACTCGGCATCGCCATCGCAGGCGCCAGCCTCGCCGGCAATGCCCAGGCCGCAGAGGTCGAGGTACCCGCCAATATCAAGTGGACCGTGCCGTTCGGCGTCGGCGGCGGCACCGATGTGTGGGCGCGCTTCTTTTCGCCCTGGCTCAGCGACTATATCCCCGGCGAGCCGACCATCATGATCGACAACGTCCCGGGAGGCGGCTCGATCAATGGCGCCAACCTGTTCGCCATGCGCGCCAAGGCCGACGGTTCAAACTGGCTCGGCACCTCGGCCTCCACCCAGTACCCGGCGATGCTGGATGATCGCCGCGTACGCTATGACTACAGCGAATGGACGCCGATCCTGGCAACCCCCACCGGCGGGGTGGTCTATGGCCAGCCGAGCCTTGGCGACACCGCCGACGCGGCGATCGATGCCCTGCTCAGCCAGCCGGTCAAGCTGGCCGCCCAGAATCCCACCGGTCTCGAGCTGCCCGTGCTGATCGCCCTCGACCTGCTAGGCGCCGACGTCCAGGCGGTGTTCGGTATGCGTAGCCGCGGCGAGGGACGACTGGCCTTCGAACGCGGCGAAGCGGACATCGATTTCCAGACCAGCTCGGCCTACCTGAGCAACGTCACCCCGCTGGTCGAGTCCGGCAAGGCAGTGCCGCTGTTCTCGCTGGGCCTGCTCGACGACGACGGCAAGATTGTTCGCGACCCGGCCTTCCCCGACCTGCCGACCTTCAACGAGGTCTACCAGGCGCGTCACGGCGAGGCGCCCTCCGGGCCTGCCTATGAGGCATTTCGCAAGTTCTTTGCCTCTGGCTTCGCCCTGCAGAAGCTGATCATGGTGCCCAGGGACACCCCTCAGGAGCTGGTCGACGCCTACCGTGACGCTGCCCGCGAGTTCGTCGCCACCGATGAGTTCAAGCAGGACGCAGAGGCCCAGCTCGGCCCCTATACCCCGGTCATCGGTGACGTCATCCAGCGCCACCTGGAAGACGCCATGTCGATCGATGAGGCGACCCGTGAGTGGCTGGCCAAGTGGCTCGAGGAGAAGCACAACGCCAGGATCTGACACCGTTCGGGAAGCACCGGCCGCGACGGCCGGCGCCTCCTGGCTCAACGACTTCAACAAGACGCCCTCGGGCGTCACCAACAACTCGAGAGCCACACGCCATGCTTGATATCCTTCTTTCCAGCCTGGGACAGCTGTTTACCCTGTCCCATCTGCTGTTCATGACGCTGGGGGTGCTGGTTGGCCTGGTCGTCGGCATCATTCCAGGCCTCGGCGGCATCGCCGGCATGTCACTGCTGCTGCCCTTTCTCTACGGCATGGAGCCCACGGTCGCACTCGGCATGCTGATGGGCCTGGTGGCGGTCATCCCCACCGGCGACACCTTCGCCTCCGTACTGCTGGGCATTCCCGGCTCCAGCGCGTCACAGGCCACCGTCATCGACGGTTTCTCCCTGGCCAAGAAAGGCCAGGCCGCACGGGCCCTGTCCAGCGCCTTTCTGTCATCGATGATCGGCGGCCTGATCGGTGCCGTGGTACTGACCGGCTTTATCCTGATCGCAAGACCACTGGTGCTGTCGTTCTCGTCATCGGAACTGTTCATGCTGACCCTGCTCGGGCTTTCCATGGTGGCAGTGCTGTCGGGAGCCGACCTGTTCAAGGGTCTGGCCGCCTGTGGCCTGGGTCTGCTGGTGGGCGGTATCGGCATGGCACCGGCCACCGGAGAATTTCGCCTGAACCTCGACATCGACTACCTGTTCGATGGCCTGCCTCTGGTGGTCGTCGGCCTCGGCATCTTCGCCCTGCCGGAGATCATCGATCTGCTGGTCAAGCGAGGCGCCATCGCCGAAAAGCCCTGCCGTCTCGGCGAAGGCTGGCGTCGCGGTATCCAGGACGTCGGCCAGCAGCGCGGGCTGGTCGCACGCTGCGCCGCCATCGGCAGCCTGGTCGGCACCATTCCGGGGCTCGCTGGCTCGGTGGTGGACTGGCTGACCTACGGCCATGCGGTGCAATCGGCCAAGGACAGCTCCGAGTTCGGCAAGGGGGATATTCGCGGCGTCATCGCCCCGGAGTCGGCCAACAACGCCTGCGCCTGTGGCGCCATGGTGCCGACCTTGCTGTTCGGGGTGCCCGGTTCAGGCACTGCCGCGGTGTTCCTCGGCGGCCTGCTGCTGCTCGGCCTGCAGCCCGGGGTCGGCATGATCGAGACCCATCTGGACCTGACCTACACCATCATCTGGTCGCTGGCCCTCGCCAATATCCTTGGTGCCGCGCTCTGCCTGATCCTGGCCCGCCCCGTGGCCAACCTGACCCGGGTGCCCTTTGCCACCCTGGCGCCACTGATCACGGTGCTGATCATGTTCGCCGCCTTCCAGGCCACCCGCGCCACCGGCGATCTGCTCGCACTGGGTGCCATCGGCGTGCTGGGCGTGCTGTTCAAGCAGGCCAACTGGTCACGTCCGGCCTTCCTGATCGGTTTTGTGCTGGCACCGGGAGCCGAGGCCTACTTCTACCAGGCGGTCCAGTTCCAGGGCACCGACGCCTTCCTGCGCCCCGGCGTGCTGATCATCGGCGCCATGATTCTTGCCGCCATGTTCATTCCGGTGATCGGCAAGCAGATCAAGAAGCGGCGTCAGCCGATGTCGGTGGGCGCCGCGGCCACCGAGCCAAAGCCCGACGCCGAATCTCATCGTCTGGGGATCATCGATATCGTGCTGCTGGGAGCCCTGCTGGTGCTGGCGGCCAGCGCCTGGGTCAACGTCTCGGAGTTGTCACTGATCGGCGGCATCATGCCACGGCTCGCGATTGCCATCATGGCCCTCGCCTGCCTGGCCGAGATCGTCCGCAGCGTGGTACGTCGCCCCCGCTGGGAGCGTCAGACCTTCGCCCGAGAAGCCATCTGGCTGGTCGGCTTCTTTGCCCTCGTCGCCGCCATGCTGACGCTGGGCTTCATCACCACGGCCACACTGTTCACCCTGGTGTTCCTGCTGGCCATCGCCAAGCTCAAGCCCTGGGTCGCGGTGCTGATGGCGCTGGGGGTACTGGCATTCCTGCTGGCGATGGCAGAGTTTCTGACCCTGACCTATCCCCAGGGAATCCTCGACCCGCTGTTGTTCTACTGACCCCCGAAGCGACCCGCAGCAGCCCTGCAAGTACGAAAGCCACCGCTGTACACAGTTGTAAAGAGATAAGCCCCGTCTCGGCGGGGCTTATCCTGTAAAGACGTGCGTGAGGGGAACACCATCGAGGCCGACGAGCATCGTCGACGGGGCTCGCTCGCTGGCCGGGCTATCGATCATAGCGAGGGCCACGAACTTGGCCTGAGCCACCTCGAGATTCACCAGCGTCGGCAAGATCCCCTCTGGCGGCAACGAGCCTTAGGAAAACGACTGACTGTCAGCCGCCTGGTGGATACGATTGGAGTCGGGCGTGCCATCTGGACATGACCGCCGCGCCCCGGCTAGCTTGACCACATGTCGCTCGGCTCGACGCTACTGCCGCACACGACTTTGGGCCGAAAAACCTTCGGCAAGACACTGTCAATATCCGTACATGTGAGATTATTCAAGGAGATCTGCCAAGGAAGCAAACCAAGCTTGTCCTGGCATGGGCCGAGCTTCATCAGGACGAATTGATGGCAGACTGGCGACTGGTCATGAACGGCGAAGAACCCTTCAAGATCCAGCCGTTACAGTGAGGGGAAAATCATGTACCCATCTGTGAAAAAGGTTACACCGATTGACGACTATCGCCTCTCGATCCATTTTGACAACGGAGAGAATGGCGTCCTGGATATGAAACCCTACCTGGATTTTGGAGTGTTTCAAAAGCTAAAGGATCGCAAGGCATTTGATCGCGTTCGGGTATCATTTGACACCATCGAATGGGAATCAGGAATCGATCTTGACCCAGAGTTTGTCTATGCCAAAAGCCAGCGTACTGACGTGCAACATGGAGAGACAAGCGAAGAACAGGGCACACACAGCTAAGTACGCCACCAGGCCAGACAGCTGGGCTGTCCATGCGCAGATAAAGAACACTCGCTCGGGAATACCTTCCTTTCTTCCGAGTCCCGAGCCACTCAGCGACCCACTTCAAAATTATCCTGGAGGGCCGCGTTCAGGCACGCCAGCAGGCCCCCGCGCCCCTATTGGCTCCCCTCGAACATGCGATGCCGGGCGTTGTCGATATGAGCCCGCATGGCGGCTTCGGCGCGCTCGCCATCCTTGTCACTGATCGCCTCGACGATCGCCAGGTGCTCATCCTGGACCAGCTTCAAGCGCTCCTGAGAGGCCATCAATGACAGCCCCCGGGTCAGGTTCATGCCTTCCTTGATGCTCTCGTTGAGCGACTTCAGCACGGTAATGTAGTAGTGGTTGCTAGCCGCCTCGGTGATCGCCAGGTGGAAGCGATAGTCCTCGTCGGTGGCCAGATCGTGGCGGGCGTTGGCCTCATCGATGATGTCGTAGCAGCGACGGATCTGGTCGAGCTGGTCCTGGGTGCGTCGCAACGCCGCCAGGTGCGCCGCCCGCGCCTCGACATTGGTACGAAACTCGAAGCAGCGCTGGATATCGGCGATGCTCGAGATCGGCGCGAACTTGAGCACCGCACTGTCGGGCTGACGGATCACGAAACTGCCGGAGCCCCGCCGGGATACCACCAGCTCGTCTTCCTTGAGGCGCGCCAGGGCATCGCGCAGCACCGGCCGGGACACTTCGTAGCGCTGGCACAGTTGCGCTTCGGTCGGCAGCTTCTTGTTGACCGGATACTGGCCCTCGATGATCGCTTCCAGAATCTTCTCGTAGACCGCCGAAGCCAGTGAAAATTTTTCGTCTTGTGCCATCTTGCCCTGCTCCGGTTCTCTGTTCCCTGGAAGCCGCCTGGCTTGTACCATCAGGCGCCACCTCCCTTTTACCACTGCAAAAGGCGCCCCGCATTGGGCCTTTAGGCCACACAGGGCGCCTCTCGCCTCTTCCTGCCCTATCCGGGCGGATCACCACCGCCTGCGGATCAGGATGCCTCGGTGGTGACTCCGCCGCCCTTGCCGGCCTTGCGGCCCTTCCACACGCCGTTGGCGATGATCAGGGTCCAGGTCAGGATCGCCAGCCCCGCCAGCACCATGGCGATGGGTCGGTCGACGAAGGCCATCAGGTCACCGTCTGACTTGAGGATCGAGCGCATGAAATTGCTCTCGATGATCGGGCCGAGAATAAAGGCCAGAATCAGCGGGCCCAGCGGGAAATCATTCTCCATCAGGAATACGCCGACCAGTCCCAGACCGAGCATCACCCAGACATCGAACATGCTGTTATTGGCGGAGAAGGCCCCCACGATACAAAACATCAGGATCAATGGGTAGAGAACGCCAGTGGGCACGGCCAGCAGCCTGCCGGCGCCCTTGATCGCCATCAGCCCCAGCGGCAGCAGCAACAGGTTGGCCAGCACGAACACCATGAAGATGGCGTTGACCAGAGCCCCCTGCTCGGTGAAGACGTCGGGGCCCGGGGTGATGCCCTTGGTGGTCAGCACGCCGATGATGATGGCGGTGACGGTATCACCCGGAATGCCGAACACCAGGGCCGGGATATAGGCGCCGGACAGGGCCGCGTTGTTGGCGGCGCTGGCCGAGACCAGCCCTTCCGGATGGCCGGTGCCGTACTTCTGCGGCTCCCGCGACAGTTTGCGGCTGATGGCATAGCTGATCCAGGAGGCGATGTCGGCGCCGGCGCCCGGCAGTGCACCGATCATGGTGCCGAGCAGCCCGCCACGGGCAACGCCGCCCTTGTAGCGCCAGGTGGTACGGGCCACGCCGTCGAGCAGCTTTCCCTTGGGCGTTTCCACCCTGGAGGCGCGCTGCCCGGCGTTGGGCAGGCTGCGCAGCAGTTCGGTGATGGCGAACAGGCCGATCAGCACCGGCAGCAACGAGATCCCCGCGAGCAGGTCATAGCTGCCCATGGTGAAGCGCATCTGGCCGGACACACTGTCCATGCCGATCATCGCCAGCGACAGGCCGATCAGCATCGAGATGGCGCCCTTGAGCGGATCACCGCCGGCGACCAGAATCGCACAGGACAACCCCAGCAGCGCCAGCCAGAAGTACTCGTCGCTGGTGAACTGCAGCGCAAATTCGGCGATCCGCGGGGCAAACAGCGCCAGCACCGCGACCCCGATGATGCCACCGAGCATCGAGCAGGTGACGTTGATACCAAGCGCCAGGCCAAGCTTGCCCTTCTTGCCCATCAGGTAGGCTTCGTCGGCGTAGACCGCCGACGCTGGCGTCCCCGGCATGCGCAGCAAGGCACCGGGAATGTCACCGGCGACGATCGCCATGGCGGTGGCGGAGACGATGGCGGCGATGGCCGGCAGCGGCTCCATGAAAAAGGTCACCGGCACCAGCAAGGCGGTTGCCATGGTGGCGGTGAGACCAGGGATGGCCCCCATGAAGAGTCCGAACAACGAGGCGGCGACAATCACCAAAAGCACCTCGCCGTCGAGCACCATGGCAGCGGCTTGCATCAATTCATTCATCAGTAGAGCACCCGTTCAAGCAGTCCTGCCTCCAGCGGCACGTGCAGAAGCTGTGCGAACAGCATCCAGATCACGGTCGTGGCAATCACCGCGATCAACAGCGCACGCCCCCAACCACGACGGTGATAGACGCGAAACAACAGCGTCAGAAGCGCCACCGCAACGATCGGAAAACCCAGCAGCGGCGTGAGCACCACGTAGGCGATGACACTGGCGACCACCGCCGCCAGCGCCAGCACAAACGCACGGCCCGACACCTTGGAGGTCCAGCGCGCCCAGGGCTGGCGTTGGCGCAGGCCCTTGAGCACCAATAACCCTCCCATCAACAACAGCAGGGCCCCCACCACCTTGGGGAAGGTGCCGGCGCCATAGACCTGGCGCGGCAGCGGACTCAAGTCCGCGGAAGCGACGATGAGGGCGGCCCCGAGGGCCGCCGCCATGGTTCCCGATACCGCGTCACTGGTACGCATGATGACGATCTCCCGGGCGTTACCGCACCTTTGTCAGTGCGCCGCCGATGCGGCGCTCAATCGGGTGTATTGCAGACTGTGCCAGCCGACCGCTCGATGAGCTTTGTTTCACCGAGCGGTCTGTCACTGGGCTCTTGGTTACTGAGCCCTCGGTTACTGGGCCAGGCCAAGCTTGTCGATGATGGAGGCGTTGTTGGCATCCTGTTCGGCCATGAAGGCCTCGAAGCCTTCCGGTCCTTCCCACACGGCGCCGAAGCCGCGGCCTTCCATGAACGACTGGAAGTCCTCGGAGTTCCACACCGTCTCGGCGGCGCTCAACAGACGCTCGGAGACGTCTTCAGGCAGGCCCTCGGGGCCGACCAGCCCACGCCAGGAACCGTGGGACCAGTCATCACCGGTCACCTCGCCGGCCGCCGGGATATCCGGGAAGGCCTCTTCGCGTTCACTGGACAGCACCGCCAGAGTGCGGACGCGGTCGGATTCGCGCATGGACTCGGTCTCCGGCAGCGACGAGAAGACGATGTCGACACCGCCCGCTGCCAGCTCCTGCAGGCCCGGCGCGGCGCCTTCGCTGGGTACCAGATTGACGGTATTCGGATCGATGCCCTGCTGATCGAGGAAGCCGGCAAACGACAGGTGGTAGGCAGCACCTGGCGCAGAGCCCGATACGGTGTACTCGTTGGGTGACTCGGCCAGGTCGGACAGAGCGTCTTCCAGGTTCTGCCAGGGCGACTCGGCGTTGACAGTGAAGGCCGCATAATCGAGGTTGAGCAGCGCGATCGGGGTAAAGTCCTCGTAGGACAGGTCGGCGGTGCCGATATGGCGATAGGTCGCGATCTCGGCGGTGCCCAGGCCCAGGGTATAGCCATCGGGACGCGCCATCTTCATCGCCATGTGGCCGACCACACCGGAGCCACCGGTACGGTTGACCACGTTGACCGGCTGCCCCAGCTCTTCCTGCAGACCGGCGGCAAACTGACGACCGACAGCGTCGGTGCCGCCACCGGCGGACCAGGGCACGATCAGGGTGATCGGCTTGGAGGGATAGTCGTCACCGACGGCAACCGTGGAGGTGGCCACCAGCAGGGAAGCGCAAAGCAGGCGTGGGAGCGTTCGCATGAGTTATCTCTCTTGTCGTCGAGCGTCTGGGGATCCGGTCAAGGTCGTGGCGACCCGCCACCGGAAAGAACGCTTGCAAGAGTGCCGCCACGGCGCCAACTAGACAAGTTATTACAACTTATACTTTATGCTAACGGGCCCCGGAGACGAGCCGTCACCGCCACCTGTCGAGAGGAAAGATCGATTGCCGACACCCCACTAAAACCTTTTATTTACAATGCTTTGACAAACCTATTAATCGTAATCACCGCGCTTTCCAAAGTTCTCTTTGACAGCAGCTCCCTGCCCACAAGACCAAAGTACCATGCCAACTTGTTAGTATTTGTTTGAAGTCCATCAGGCGCTAGGCTAAGGTTTATCCCACAATCCCAGGCTGGTCGCGCTGCGCCCTCCTTTCTCCTATCAACATCCATGATGCGGCCTGTTGCAGGCCCGATTCGTTCAGGAGCACTTCATGTTCGCCGATCTCAACGACAAGACCGTCCTTATCACTGGCTCCACCAAGGGCATCGGTCGTGCCGCCGCGGTGGCCTTCGCCCGCCAGGGTGCCATCGTCGGCATCAACAGCAGCCAGAAGGACAGCGCCGCCGAGGAGCTGATCGCCCAGCTGGAGTCCGAGGGTGCGCGCTTCGCCTACTATGAGCGCGACCTGACCAAGAGCGGCGAGTGCGAGACCCTGGTCAACGAATTTGTCGATCAGTTCGGCAGCCTTGACGTGCTGGTGAACAACGCCGGCGGCCTCGGCGTTCGCAAGGGCCTCGAGTCCCTCGAGGACGACGACTTCAACCTGGTGATGGACCTGAACCTGCGCTCGGTGATCATGACCACCCGCTTCGCCATGCCGCACCTGAAGGCCTCCGCCGAGAAGCGCGGCGAGACCGCCAGCGTCATCAGCACCGGTTCCATTGCCGGTCGCGAAGGCGGTGGCCTCGGCGCCTCTCTGTACGGCGGCTCCAAGGCCATGCTGCACAACCTGCATCGCAACTGGGTGAAGGAATTCACCAAGGACAACGTGCGCTTCAACATCGTCGCACCGGGCACCATCGACACCGCCTTCCACGCAGACAAGAGCGCTGAGGTGAAAGAGAAGATCGCCTCCACCATCGCCATGGGCCGCCTTGGCACCTCCGAGGAGGTTGCACCGTCCTTCCTGTTCCTGGCCTCCCACGCTGCCAGCGGCTACATCACCGGCCAGGTGATCGACGTCAACGGCGGCCAGATGTGCCCCTGAGGCATATCGCAGCATCCCGGGCCACCGGCGTGACGGCGCTGTCGACGCCAGCCCGCTAGAGCCCCGAGCGGCCGGACATGCTTCCGGCCGCTTCGCTATCCACTCCCCTACTCGGCGTTCGCTGCGCACTGCGATTGCAGGTTTCGTGCGTGTCGACCCCGGCTTGGCTGCGGCCGCCCCTTGCCACCTTCCATCATCTTCACTGCGCAATAACAGGAGTCCCCATGACAATCGAAGGTCATCATCTGATCGGTTTTTCGTCGGTGGCCGGTTCCACCAACGGACGCACCATCTCGGCGGTCAACCCCGCCTCCGGCGAGACCCTTGCCCCGGCCTACCCCCTGGCGGGCCAGGCCGAGGTGGAGCGTGCCTGCCAGCTGGCCGAGGACGCCTTCCTGGCCTACCGCCGCCTGCCGCTTGGCGACCGCGCGGCCTTTCTCGAGGCGGCAGCCGACAATATCGATGCCCTCGGCGACACCCTGACCGAGCGCGCCATGGCCGAGACCGGCCTGCCCAGGGCACGTCTTGAAGGCGAGCGTGGCCGCACCTGCGGACAGCTCAGACTGTTCGCCGAGGTCCTGCGCAGCGGCGACTATCTCGACGTACGCATCGAGGACGCCCTGCCCGAGCGCGCCCCCATGCCGCGTCCCTCCCTCGCCCAGCAGCAGGTGCCGCTGGGTCCGGTGGCGGTGTTCGGTGCCAGCAACTTCCCGCTGGCGTTCTCGGTGGCCGGCGGCGATACCGCCGCCGCGCTGGCCGCGGGCTGCCCGGTGATCGTCAAGGCTCACTCCGCCCACCCCGGCACCTCGGAGCTGGTCGGACGCGCCCTGCAACAGGCCGCCAAGAGCAGCAACATGCCCGAAGGCGTGTTCTCGCTGCTCTATGGCAGCGGCAGCGAGCTCGGCCAGGCCCTGGTCAAGGACCCACGCATCCAGGCGGTGGGCTTCACCGGCTCGCGCAACGGCGGCACCGCCCTGCTGCGCACCGCCCAGGCACGCCCCCAGCCGATCCCGGTCTACGCAGAGATGAGCAGCATCAATCCGGTGCTGCTGCTGCCGCAGCACCTGGAAGCCAACGCCGAGGCCCTGGGCGACGCCTTCGTCGCGTCGCTGACCATGGGCGCCGGTCAGTTCTGCACCAACCCGGGGCTGATTCTGGCACTGTCCGGCGCCGCGCTTGAGCGCTTCGTCGAGCAGGCCGGTGCCGCGGTACGCGAAGCCGCCCCACAGCTGATGCTGACCCCCGGCATCCACGCCGCCTACGAGCAGGGAGTCGCCCAACTCGTCGACCAGCCGGGCGTCAGCCTGGTCGCCAAGGGCAAGGCCACCGGCCATCTTGCCTGCCCCTGCCAGCCGCACCTGCTGCGCACCAGCGCCAGTGACTTCATCGGCAACGCCGCTCTGCATGACGAGGTCTTTGGAGCCTGCGCGCTGATCGTCGAGTGCGACTCGGTGGCACAGATGCAGCAGGTGCTGACCGCGCTGGAAGGCCAGTTGACCGCCACGGTCCACCTCGAGGAAGCCGACTACGCGCTGGCCGACCAGTTGCTGCCACTGCTTGAGCGTCGCGCCGGTCGCATCCTGTTCAACGGCTGGCCCACCGGCGTCGAGGTGTGCCACTCCATGGTCCATGGCGGCCCCTGGCCCTCGACCTCCGACTCGCGCACCACCTCGGTGGGCAGCGCCGCGATCCAGCGCTTCCTGCGCCCGGTGTGCTACCAGGCGATGCCCGAGGCCCTGGCCCCGGACAGCCTCAAGGCCGACAACCCTCTGGGGCTGACCCGCCAGGTGAACGGCAAGCGCTAGCCCAGCGTTCTTTCTTTTTCTCCTTCTCTCCTTCTCTACTTCTCTACAACAGGCAACGCCAGCCCACCGGCGTCCCTGGCGCACCATCAACGAGGCCCTCGCCACCGGCGAGGGCCTTTTTTGATGGTGTCGATCTACTCTCCAGCGGGCCCCGACTTGTCGCGTCTGCCCAGAAATGCCCCCAAGATGCCCCTGAGACACCCCGGAGATGCCTTCAAGGAGCAAGCTCGCCTAGGCTAGGCACATCCTTTACATACAAGAGGCTCGCGACGATGCGCAGAGGCTACGTCTTTCCATCCAACCGTCCCCAGGCGGTACGCCAGCCAGAGGCAGCCGCCTTTGCCGAAGACGCAAATAGAGGCGGTATCGTCTCCACGACTCAAAGAGGCGCTCGCACTCCTGCCGACAAGACCTGGGACGACTGGTTTGACGCGGAGGGAGCGAGCGAAGACTTCATGGAGGATCGTGGGCAACCAGGCCACTCGCCCGCCCCTTCCGCTCGGCATCATGAACCAAAAAAAGCGCCTGCCCCGGGCAATATGCCGTCGGACAGGCGCTGAAGTTTCCTGCTCTGGAATCTGTACGGGCCTCAGGTCGTGTTCTGGCTACCCTTCAACTGCACCGGCTTGCGGATCGCCAGGAAGTACACGAACACCCCGGTCAGCACGATGAAAAACAGACTGTCGGGCTGGGTCACGAAGACCGTCAGGTCACCGTTGGACAGGGTCAGGGAACGGCGCAGGTATTCCTCGAGGCCCGGGCCGAGGATAAAGCCGAGCAGCAGCGTTACCACCGGATAGCCGTGCTTTCTCAGGTAGAAGGCCAGTACCCCCATGACCAGCGTCATCATCATCTGGAAGGTCGAGTAGGTGGCCACGTAGCTGCCCACCACCGCCAGCATGGCGATCGAGCCAAACAGCACGTCACGGCGAATGCGCACGATGCGGATAAAGTAAGGCCCGAGCAGGTACATGGTCAGCGGAATCAGGATCAGCGCGCTGAAGATCAGTGCCGCCAGCATGGGCGCGATCAGCCCGGCCTGGGATTCCATCAACTGCGGCCCCGGCTGGATGCCGTTGATGACCAGCACGCCGAGCACGATGGCGGTGATCGGGTCGCCCGGGATACCGAAGGTCAACATGGGCACCAGGGCGCCGCCGCAGACCGCGTTGTTGGCGCTTTCCGCCGCCGCGATCCCCTGGGGATTGCCCTTGCCGAAGCTGTCCGGCTCACGCGAGGTACGCACCGCTTCCACGTAGGCCAGAAAGCCACCCATGGAGCCCCCGGCCCCGGGCAGCGTGCCTACCAGATAGCCGATGGTGGAAGACTTCAGATAGCAGGCCGCGCCGATACGACGGATCGCCGAGCGCGACGGGATAAAGTCGCGGCGACGAATCTTCGCCACTCCCTTGAGCTTATCGCGAATGGCCTGGGCCTTGTCGTTCTCGGCAAGCTGGGTCAACAGCTCACTGATGGCGAAGGTACCGATGATCACCGGCATCAGGTCGATTCCCGCCGCCAGGTCACCCATGCCGAAGCTGAATCGGGCCACCGGCACCATGGCGTCTAGCCCCACGGTGGCGAGCATCAGCCCCAGACAGGCGGCGATAGCCGCACGGCGGACATTGCCCCGCTGGGCGATGACGATGACGATCAGCGCAAACAGGATCAGCGCACACTTGCCGGTGGTCTGCACCAGCAGCGACAGGTCGGCGATCAAGGGCGCCAGCAGCACCAGCAGTACCGCCCCGAACACGCCGCCGATCATCGAGGCGAAGGAGGCATGGCCCAGCGCCAGAGGCCCTTCGCCGCGCTGCTGCATCGGATAGCCTTCCAGCGCCGTCATCATCGACGAGGGAGCACCGGGAATATTGATGGTGGTGGCGGTGATGCTGCCACCGCACATGCCGGCCATATAGATGCTGGCACAGGCCATCAGCGCCGTGGTCACGTCCAGGCTGTAGGTCAGCGGCAGCAATAGCGCCAGCGCCAGGGTCGCGGTCAGGCCGGGAATCGCCGAGAACACGGTGCCGATCAGAAAGCCGGCCACCACATAGAACAGCACCGTGGGATTGAGCAGCAAGCCGAAGCTCGCCAGCACCTGGGTCAGGAAGTCCATGGGTCACCCCCGGCGTGTCGCCCGGCAGCGAGCGCCGAGCGGGTTGCATCAGTCATCATGGCTCACCCCCAGAGTGTCGGTAGACGGACGTTGAAGACCTGGTTGAACAGCACGAAGCCCACCGCGGTAATGGCCAGCGCGATCAGGGCCTTGCTCAACCACTTGTCGAGCCCCGAGAACAACAGCATCACGCCCAGTACATAGACCAGGGTGGACAGCACATAGCCGAGTGACTGAAACACCAGGACATAGACCAGCGTCGCCAGCATCAGGGTCAGCTCTGGCGAAAGACGATGGCCCCTCGGCCTATCGCCTTCATCGGCCGCGTTGTCCCGATCCAGAGCAGCGGCGCTGCGCACCGAGGACCACCACTGCAGCACGCACAGCACGGTGGCCAGCACACCGATCAGCAACGGAAAGAAGGATGGCGTCAGCTTGCCGGCCTCCAGCGGAGGCCCCATCGCCAGGCCACCGATCAGGTAGCCCAGGGCCAGCAGCGCCAGCACGCCGTGGAAACGGATCGCGCCAGCACTGAAGCCAGGGCCAAGGCCAAGCGCACGCGCCAGCAGAGATGAAGATGAACGAGACATGCGAAACCTCTCTCGGCCCCCAATGACGGGAGACCGACAACACAGTGTTCGTTGGAAGTGAAGCGGGCCGGCAGAGGCAGGTGCTCTACCCGCCCGCTCCAGATGGAGGCAGGAAGCGGAAGGTCGCTGCGTGAAGCTCAGACATGTTTCACCGGACTTTTCACCGGACTTTCCGCCCCAGACCTTGCACCCCGGACTTACAGGTCCAGCTCATCCATGGCGGCGAAGGTCCGCTCCTGGTAGCTGCCGATCCAGTCGTTGACTTCCTCGCTGCCGAGCCAGCCCGGGGTGACACCGATACTGGTGACCCACTCTTGGAACTCGTCGCTCTGGTAAGCCTCGTGGTAGGTCGACTCCAGGGTCTCGATGGCGTCTTCCGGGGTATTGGCCGGCGCCGCCAGCACGATGAAGCTGCCGGTCTCGAGATCCACGTCGAATTCGGAGATCGGCGGCACCTCGGGATAGGCCGGGTTCTGCGAACCGGACAGCTCGACCACGCCAAGCGCATCACCCGAGGACAGGATCCCGGAGAAGTCCCCCAGGCTCGAGATGGCGGCGTCGATCTCGCCGGACAGCAGCGCCTCGGCCTCGGCGGTGGACGACCCCGGATAGGAGATCACGTTGAAGGTGACCCCGGTGGCCGCCTCCAGGCGACGTACCGCCAGGTAGGGGCCAGAGCCCTGGGGCGCCACACCGATGCGCACCGTGCCGGGATTTTCCCTGGCCGCCTCGATCAGCTCCTCGTAGGAGGTGAAGCCCGACTGCTTGGATACCACGATGGCGTCGGCTTCCTGGGTCACGCGGGCAAACGGCTCGAGCTTGTCCAGCGAGTAGCCGGGCACCATGTTGCCCCGCGGCAGGGTGACGACGCTGTCGTAGGTCAGCACACCGATGGTGTGGCCGTCGGGACGCGCCTTGGCCAACTGCATCAGGCCGGTGGCGGTCACCGCCCCGCCGATGTTCTCGACGTAGATCGAGGTCGGCAGCGACTGCTCGGCCAGGTTGCTGATCTTGCGCGAGATGGCATCCGCGCCGCCGCCGGCAGGCCAGGGCACGATCATGCGGATGTCACGCTGGGGGAAGTCGGCCTGGGCCGTGGGCACGGCGACGACCGCGGCCAGCGCCACACCGGCCAGGGTAGCGCCGGTCGCACCCTTGATCAGGCGCTTGCGCAGGGTCGTGCTGAGGGTGGCGTTGAGGGGAGTGAGAGCAAACATGGCGACTCCTGGAATTATTTTGTGATTGTGTGGGGATAGATGAAGCGGCACTTGTCTGGCCGCGCGACTCCTGTTTCAGCCGCGAGACTTCTGCTCGCGCAGGTAGGCCTGGTACTCCTCCTGGGCCTGTTCGTTGGGCGGATAAAGACCAATGACCGCCGCGCCGTTGTTGACCTTGTCCAGCACGTAGGCTTCGAAGGCCTCCATGCCACTGGCTTCTTCGGCGATCTCGTCGGCCAGCTCGAGCGGCACCACCATGACGCCGTCGCCGTCGCCGACCAGCACGTCGCCGGGATAGACCGGCACGCCGCCACAGCCGATGGGCTGCTGGATATCCACCGCGTGGTGCTTGGTCAGGTTGGTCGGGGCGCTGGGCTTGGTGCAGAACACCGGCATCGACATGCTCTCGGCGTACTCCGAGTCACGTACACCGGCGTCCGACACAAAGCCCGCACACTCGCGCACCTGCAGGCGGGTCAGCAGAATGCTGCCGGCACTCGCGGCGCTGGCGTCCTGACGGCAGTCGGACACCAGTACGCGGCCAGGCGGCACACTTTCCACCGCCAGACGCTGGGGGTGCTCCGGATCACGGAAGGCGGCCACCACGTCCAGGTCCTCGCGGGCCGGGATATAGCGCAGGGTGTAGGCCTGCCCCACCATCTTGACCTGGCTCTTGTTCATGCGACCGACGTTCTGGATATAGGTGTTCTTCAGACCCCGCTTGTGCAGCAGGGTGTGCAGCGACGCCGTCGAAGCCCGCATCAGTCGCTCGCGGGTCAGGTTGGACAGCTCTGCGTGGGGGTAATCGTTGATGATGCTCATGGGCTCCGCCTATCGCTGGCAAACTGGGTTGTTCGTTGACGGAGTCACTATAGGAAGCGCCGGAAGGCTTTTCAAACAACTTTTTACAACTTGGCTTTCATCTTGACCTTCATACGGCACTCGAGACCACATCGATAACCCAAAACATTCCATTTAATCGTTTAATTTCAATTATTTGAAAAAACACTTCCAATCAGGGCCGATCAATATGCCTGCCCCTTAGACATAGGTCTAACAAGAAAGAATTTGTCTTTAAAAGGTAAAAGATGTGGTCGAGGCGGAGCACTGCCATCCGCACGATGCCCCTCCCCGGCCTTTCCCGCGCCCGGGATGCCCACTAGGCTGACAGCTCCCTTTGCGACACATGCCCGTCCGATCACTCAGGAGATTTTCGATGGCTGTACTGACGACCTTTGCACTCGACGGCAAGACCGCCCTGGTGACAGGCGCGAGACGCGGCATCGGCGCGGCCATGGCGCTGGGCCTGGCCGAAGCCGGTGCCGACATCATCGCCGTCAGCACCAGCATGACCGCCGACGGCGGCGAGCTGGGCGAGCGAGTGCGCGCCCTGGGGCGAGACTGCACAGGGATCGCCTGCGACCTGTCGGACCGCAGCGCGCTGATGGCGATGGTCGAGCAGCTTGCCGACCGGCGTATCGATATCCTGGTCAACAACGCCGGCACCATAGAACGCGCCCCCGCCACCGAGCACACCGATGCGCTGTGGGACAGGGTCATCGACGTCAATCTGAGCGCCCCCTTCGTGCTGACCCGGGAGATCGGCAGGCAGATGGTCGCGCGAGGCAGCGGCAAGGTGATCTTCACCGCCTCGCTGCTGTCGTTTCAGGGCGGCATCACCGTGCCCGGCTACGCCGCCAGCAAGGGCGGCATCGCCCAGTTGACCAAGGCCTTCGCCAACGAATGGGCCGCCCACGGGGTCAACGTTAACGCCGTCGCTCCTGGCTACATCGCCACCGACAACACCCAGGCACTGCGCGACGATCCCGAGCGTTCTCGCGATATCCTCGCGCGCATCCCCGCCGGTCGCTGGGGCGACGCCGCTGACTTCAAGGGACCGGTGGTGTTTCTGGCCTCCAGCGCCTCGGACTATATGCACGGCAGCGTGATGACCGTGGACGGCGGCTGGATGGGGCGATAGGCAGGAGGACGCACCATCGCGCCCCCCCTCAAGCAAACGCCCCCGACGAAGACGTCGGGGGCGTTGGTGGTCAGGGGCGCAACGTCTCCCCTTGCCTGCTCGATGCTAGGGCTTGTCTGAAAAGTGCCTGCGCTCGGTAATACGGCGTTAAAAATCGGATCAAAATGCTCATTTACACCCCGTAAACTGCGCTTTCTCACCGATTTTTGCCTTGTCTAACCTTCGCTCGTCGACTTTTCGGACAGCGCCTAGCGATAGATCAAGGTCGGCAGCCACAGCGAGATGGAGGGCACGAAGGTGACCAGCATCAACACGATCAACAGCGGGATCAGGAACGGCAGGGTCGCCGAGGCGCAGCGTTCGAAGGGCACCTTGGACACCTGCGAGAGCACGTAGAGCACCAGTCCCACCGGTGGCGTCAGCAGGCCAATCATCAGGTTCAGCACCATGACGATACCGAACTGCACCGGGTCGACGCCGAGGTTGACCGCGATCGGCAGCAGGATCGGCACCAGGATGGTGATCGCCGCGATGGTCTCCATGAAGCAGCCCACCACGAACAGGATCAGCGTCATCAACAGCAGGATGATGGTGGGGTTGGAGGTAACCGCCAGCATCCAGTTGGCGAAGTTCTCGGCCACATGATGACTGGTCAGCAGCCAGGAGAAGATCGACGAGGCGGCGATGATCATCATGATGATCCCGGTGGTCTCGATGGTCTCCATGGTGACCGCCAGCAGTCTCTTGAAGGTCAGGGTGCGATAGACCACCGCCCCCAGCAGCATGGCGTAGATCACCGCGGCGAT
Source organism: Halomonas sp. H10-59 (assembly GCF_040070555.1). Lineage (NCBI taxonomy): Bacteria > Pseudomonadati > Pseudomonadota > Gammaproteobacteria > Oceanospirillales > Halomonadaceae > Halomonas > Halomonas sp. H10-59. Next base: position 1,447,472 of record NZ_CP098828.1, on the reverse strand, counting down.
GGCGGCCTCGGTCGCGGTGAAGATGCCAAGCACGATGCCGCCGACGATGATCACCGGGGTCAGCAGCGATAGAAAGGCACGACGGAAGGTCAAGGCGATCCAGCCCAGGGCGAAGCCGACGTCACGCGGATACTGATAACGCACCGCGTACCAGGCCACCATCAGCATCAGCGAAAGCGCCATCAACAGTCCCGGGACCAGGCCGGCGGCGAACAGCTGACCGATCGAGGCCGAGGCCATCACGCCGTAGATGACCAGCGGCAGGCTAGGCGGAATGATCGGCCCGATGGTGGACGAGGCAGCGGTGATGCCCACCGAAAAGCCCGGATCATAGCCCGCCCGGCGCATCGCCTTGATCTCGATCGCGCCGAGCCCACCGGCGTCGGCCACCGCGGCACCGGACATGCCGGCAAAGATGACCGAGGCGCCGACGTTGACGTGGCCGAGCCCCCCGGGCATCCAGCCCACCAGGGCCCTGGCGAAGTCGAAGATACGACTGGTGATGCCGGCGGAGTTCATCAGCGCACCGGCCAGGACAAAGAAGGGAATCGACAGCAGCGGGAAGCTGTCCATGCCGCCGACCATACGGTGCAGCACGATAAAGTCGGGGACGCTGCCATCCACCAGGATCGCCGCCAGCGACGAGGCGCCAAGCGCCACCATCACCGGGAAGCCCATCACCAGCATCAGCAGCAGGCCGCCGAACAGGACCAGTAGCGTCATGATGCCTCCTCGCCGGTGGTCTCAGCTCGCTGCGCCGCCAACCACTGTTTCGGACCGCTCGCCCGCACCAGCTGCCAGGCCTGACGCAGCGCCATGATGGCGATGCTCAACAGCACCACGCTGTAGAGTGTGTCCATGCCGACCGCCATCGAGGTCATCTTCTGTGCACTCATCAGCGGCAGGATCTTCCAGGTGACCCACCCCAGCAGCACGAAATAGACGAGCTGGCCCAGGTCGACCAGCCAGATCATCGCCGCCGAGGCACGCAGGGGAAGGTAGCGATACAGCAGTTCGAGGCGGATGTGGCTGCGCTTGCGCACCCCCACGGTCGCCGCCAGAAAGCCGACGCAGATCAGTAGATAGCGGGCGACCTCCTCGGTCCAGCCCAGCGGCGAGCCAAGCACGTAGCGGCTGAAGAACTGGGCGAACACCACCGCAGCCATGGTCCAGAAGACCACCAGGGTGAGCGCGTCCTCAAGCCCGATGTCGCGCCAGGCGAAGGTCGGGCCGTCGTCGTCAAAGTCGATATCCGGGCCTTGCGGCCCCTCACGGGCATCCTCCCGGGATGCCCGTGCGGAGCCCAGAGCCTCGCTGTCAGTTTGGTTCATAGCGTTATTCCCGAGGCGTTACAGCGCCTGCAAGCGATCGAATTGTTCCTGGGTCCAGGTCGCCTCGTCACCGTTGAGCACCGGCAACGTCTTCTCGCGGAAGGCCTCACGCTCGACTTCCAGCACCTCCACGCCCTGCTCCTTGAACCAGTCGATGGAGGCCAGCTCCTGCTCGCGCACATCGTCGGAGACCTTCCTGGCCACCTCGCCGAGCACCTCGCGGAAGATCTGCTGATCCTCCTCGGACAGGCCGTTGAAGAAGGGACCGCCGGCAACGATCAGGTTGGAGCCGGTCACGTGGCCGGTCAGGTTGATGTAGTCTTGGACCTCGTAGAACTTCTTGGCGCGGATGGTCGGCAAGGGGTTCTCCTGGGCGTCCACCACCCCCTGCTGCAGGGCCAGATAGACCTCGGAAAAGGCCACCGGTGTCGGCTGGGCGCCGACCGCACGGGGGAACAGGCTGTAGATCGGCGCATTGGGCACCCGAATCTTGAGGCCTTCCATGTCGGCGGGTTCGACGATGGGGGTATTGGAGGTCACGTGGCGCTGGCCGTAGTAGCAGTCACCCAGGATCACGTTACCGCCGGAGGCATCGCGGTAGCCGTCGGCGAATTCTGCGAACAGCTCGCTGTCGGCGTAGGCCTTCCAGTGTTCGTAGTCACGGAACACGAAGGGGGCGTCGGACAGCGCCAGCGGCCCGTAGGTCTGGGCGGCGAAGCTCTGGCCTGTGTAGATGATGTCGACGGTGCCGAGCACCAGCCCCTGGTTGATCTCGACCTCCTTGCCCAGGGTCGAGGCGGGGAAGACCTCCACTTCGTAGCGACCGTCGGTGCGCTCGGCGATCTGCTCGGCGCCCCACTCGGCCCAGTGATGGTAGGCCTCGGAGGGTTCGTACACATGGGCCCACTGGACGGTGTCGGCAGCCTGGGCAGCACTGGCGGCGGCGAGACCTACGCTCAGGGTCAGCGGCAGAAGAGTCAGGCGTGTCATCGGATGCTCCTTTTTCATTGTTGCTATTGGTTGCTGTCGGTTGCTGTCGGTTGCTGTCGGTGCTTGAAAATCCGTTCAGTAGATCAATGCATCGCCGCCCCGGTGGCCTTCACCTCGGACGCTGCAGTACCGCGCCGGGCGTCCTGGCCCAGGCCGGCATCCTCGCCGATAAAGTCGGCGCAGCGGCTGCCCAGCATCATCGCCGGGGCGGTGGTGTTGCCGGCGGGTATATCGGGCACCGCGGACATGTCGCAGACCCTCAGCCCGCGCACCCCACGAACCCGCAGTCGCGCATCGAGCACCGCCATGGGGTCGTCATCGGCCCCCATGGCCGCAGTACCGGCCGGGTGGTAGTTGGTCTTGACGAAGCGTCGGCAGTGTTCGAGCAGCTCATCGTCGCTGGCGCCGCTTCCGGCGAAGGGCAAGGCCACACCGTGCAGGTTTTCCTTGAGCGGTGACTGTTCGAAGGCGCGCAGAAAGAACTTCTGCCCGTCCACCATCGCCTGCATATCGTCGGGATGGCCGAGCAGGTTGGGCGACACCCGCGGCATGTCGCCGGGGTCGGCCGAGCGCAGGCAAACGCTGCCTCTGGCCTTGGGCTTGACCACCACGGTGGTCACCGTCAGGCCGTAGTCGTCCTTGAGCGCGTTCCGGGTATCCCGGTCCAGATAGACGATGGGTACGCAGAAGGCCTGGATGGTCGGTGCCGCCTGAGGATCGACGGGATTGACGAAGGCGCCCGCCTCGACCCCGGCCGAGGTCACCGGGCCACTGCCGAACAGCTTGAACTGGAGCCCGTTGGCCAGCATCCGCCAGCCGACGCCCTGGCGATAGTAGCCACACGGGGTCCTGGCGTAGGCGGTGATCGGCACCTCGGGATGGTCGATCAGGTTCTGCCCCACCCCCGGCAGGTCCGCCTTTACCGCAATGTCGTGTTGCGCCAACTGCTCGGCCGGCCCGATACCCGAGAGCATCAGAAGCTTCGGGGTCACCAGCGCACCCGCCGCCAGGATCACCTCGCCGTGCGCGCGCACCCGGTGCACCTTGCCCTTGCGGTCGCGGTACTCGACGCCCACGGCGCGTCCGTCTTCGACCAGCACCTGCTGGACCTCACAGTCGAGCGCGACCTCGAGCCCCGGGTGCTCGCGCAGCGGCTCCACGTAGGCGTAGGCGGCAGAGCAGCGCTTGCCCGCCCGATTCATGAACTGATAGAAGCCGACCCCGGTCTGACGCTCGCCATTGAAGTCGCCGTTGTAGGGCAGCCCCGCCGCCTGGGCGGCCTGGATAAACCAGCGCGAGGCCACATCCACATGACCGGGATCAGAGACCTTGAGTGGCCCGCCGCGCCCATGGTGTTCATTGACCAGACGGTCGTTGTCCTCCATCCGGCGAAAGTGCTCGAGCACCCCTTGCCAGGACCAGTCGGCCCTCGCCGCGTTGCCGGCGAGTCGCCGATCCCAGTCGTCGTAGTCCTCGGGCCGCCCGCGCATGTAGACCTGGGCATTGACCGAGGTACCGCCGCCGAGCACGTGACCCTGGGGAATGTCGTGGACCCGTCCCCCCAGATGAGCCTGCGGCTCGGTCTGGTGATAGCGCATGAACTTCGAGCCATTGATCATCTTGAAGATGCCCGGGGGCATGTCGAGCAGCGGGTGGTGGTGGGACGAGCCCGCCTCCAAAAGCAGCACCCTGGCACCCTGCTCGCGCACCAGGCGGGCGGCTACCACGCACCCGGCGGCCCCGCCCCCGACAACAATATGATCGACGTCGCTCACTCGTTCTCTCCTGCAAAGAAAGTGCTGCGCACGAACTCCCATGAGGCCTCGAGGTGATCGACCAGGGCACGCTCCGCCGCGTCGGGATCACGCATCAGGATGGCCTCGTAGATCGCCTGGTGGGCCAGGAAGTTGTCGTGATTGCGCTGCTCGCTGCGTGGCATCCGGCTCCACTGGGGCGCCAGCCACTCGACAAAGCCGGCGTGAATGGCCGGATAAGCCGGGTTGCCCGAGATGGTGTAAAGCACCCGGTGAAAGGCCACATCGGTGGCGTAGAAGCGCTCGGAATCGCAGATCGCCGCCTGGTTGTCGTCCAGTGCATCCTTCAGCCGCTTGAGGTCGTCCTTGCCCGCCCCGGTGGCGGCGTCCCGCACCAGCACCCGCTCGAACAACACCCGTACCTGGTAGAGGTCATGTACGCCTCGGGAGTTATCGAGCAGGTGCTTGATAACGCCTCCCGCCGCCTGCATCGCCGAACTCGCATCCGGGCGACAGACGATCGGGCGATAGCGCGGACGACTCTTCAAGAATCCCTTGGCGGTGAGCGCGGTGATCGCCTCACGAATCACCGTGCGACTGGCGCCGTACTGCTCCATCAGCGCCCGCTCAGCGGGCAACGGACGGCCTTCCTCCAGCTCGCCGGCAACGATGGAGCGCTCAATATCCAGAGTGATCGAGTCCGCACTGCGTCCGCTCATACAATACCTCGTTTATCGTCATACCAAACTAATCATTAAATTCTCGACCAACAACTACAACCAATGGCTAATATCGCCATAACAATCCATAAAATCTCTATATTTCATAAACTTGAGGCAAATATAGACAATGGTCGTAGCACCTTACGCTTGCCAGCCACCTCGACCATCAACAGTATATGGTCGTACCAAACGTCATTTCAGCGTTATCCAACAGACGTTCTGATCACCCCAACGTTGTTCTGGCGTTATCCAATCATCGTTCTGGCCTTACCCAACAGAGGACGCCCCATGGATTTCCAACAGTTCGGTGCCACCCCCCTGGAAGGCCGCATGTGGGTCGATGGTAGCTGGTTTGAGCATGCCGGCTCCCACGCCATCGAGGTGGACAACCCGGCCAGCGAGGCGCTGCTTGGCCAGGTCCCCGCCGGTGACGCCGCCGCCGTGGACGCCGCCGTCGCCGCGGCCACCAGAGCTCAATCCGACTGGGCCAGGCGACCGGCCAACGAGCGTGGCAAGCTGCTGACCCGCTGGGCCGAGGAGATCGATCGCCATCTCGAACCCTTCGCCCGGCTGATTGCCCTGGAGCAGGGCAAACCCCTGTCCCAGGCTCGCGGCGAGGTCGGCGCCTGCAGCGAATTTCTGCGCTACAGCGCCCAGTGGGCCAGACGCATCGAAGGCGACATTCTGCCCTCGGACAATCGCCACGAGGAAATTCAGATTCGCTCGCTGCCGCTCGGGGTGGTCGCCGGACTGACCGCCTGGAACTATCCGGCGGCCCTGGCCACGCGCAAGGCCGGCCCCGCCCTGGTGGCGGGCAACACCTTTATCCTGCTGAGTCACGAGATCACCCCCTTCGCCGGACTTTACCTGGCGGCGCTGTCCGAGCGCGCCGGGTTTCCGCCCGGCGTCTTCAACGTGGTGACCGGCCAGGGGCCTGTGGTGGGCCAGGCGCTGGTGGAGCATCCCGACACCGATCTGATCACCATGACCGGCAGCACCCGGGCGGGGCGACAGATCTTTCGCAGCGCCGCCGAGGAACTCAAGATCGTGCGGCTGGAGCTCGGCGGCAAGGCGCCGTTCATCGTGATGGAAGACGCCGACGTCGACGCCGCGGTGAAGGCCGCCGTCACCGCGCGCTATACCAACTGCGGCCAGATCTGCACCTGCAGCGAGCGTATCTACCTGCATCGCCAGATCGCCGACGAGTTCATCGACAAGTTCATCGCCGCCTCGCGCGCACTGAGCATCGGCAATCCGCTGGATGACCCCGACATGGGCCCCAAGGTCAGCCGTGGCGAACGCGACAAGGTCGCCGCCATGGTCCAGCGCGGTATCGCCCAGGGCGACCGCGTGCTGCTCGAAGGCGGCCCGCTCGACTCAGGCGACTACGCCAAGGGCTACTGGATCGCCCCGACCATCGTCGAGACCCGGGACAATCGCTCTCCGCTGATCGACGACGAGGTGTTCGGACCGGTGGTGCCGATCCAGCGGGTCGACGACTTCGAGCAGGCCCTGGCCTTCGCCAACGACACCTCCTACGGCCTTTCGGCCTATGTCTTCACCCGCGACCTCAAGCGGCTGATGCGGCTACCCTCGGAGCTGCGCTTCGGCGAGATCTACTTCAATCGCGCCAACGGCGAGCAGGTCCACGCCTATCACTCGGGCTGGGGCCACTCCGGCGTCGGCGGCGAGGACGGCAAGTACGGTTTTTCCGCCTACTTCAAGAAGCAGACGATGTACGTCAACTGGGGCGATTGAACGCCCCCTCCCTGCAGCACGGAGCACTGCCGATGCGGTGCTCTTTTGACAACAAGCACAATAGCCCAGGAGAAACGATGCCTTCGACCCACCACTCCCCGACTGCCCGTCACCCCCGCGCCCGCCGCCTGGCGGGGCTTGCCACCGCCGCCCTGCTGGGACTTTCCGCCATGCCCGGCTGGGCCCAGCAGTTGCCGCCGCTGGAACAGAAGGACAGCTACCGGGTGGGCTTCGCCCAGATGGAAAGCAACAACCCCTGGCGCATCGCCGAGACCCAGTCGTTTCGTGATATCGCCCCCGAGTGCAACTGGCAGCTGACGGTGACCGACGCGGCCGGTTCCGCCGCCAAGCAGGTCGCCGACGTGGACAGCATGATCGCCCAGGGCGTCGATGCGATCTTCCTGCCCCCGCGCGAGGAAAAGGCGCTGATCCCGGCGGTGATGAAGGCCCGTGCGGCAGGCATCCCGGTGTTCCTGGTCGACCGTATCGTCGATGACGAGGTCGCCAAGGCCGGTGAGCACTACGTCAGCTTCCTCGGCTCCGACTTCATCGAGCAGGGGCGCATCGCCGCCCAGTGGCTGGTCGATAACTTCGAAGGCGATCAGGCCCACATCATCGAGCTCGAGGGCACCACCGGCGCCTCCTCGGCCAATGACCGCAAGGAAGGCTTCGATGCGGTCATCGCCGAACAGGACAACATGGAGATCATCGCCTCCCAGTCCGGCGACTTCGCCCGCGATACCGGTCGCCAGGTGATGGAGACGCTGCTTCAGGCCCATCCTGAGGTCAACGTGGTCTACGCCCACAACGACGAGATGATCATCGGTGCCATCCAGGCGCTGGAACTGGCCGGACGCACTCCAGGCGAGGACGTGCTGCTGGTCTCCATCGACGGCACCCGCGACGCCCTGCAGGCGATCCTCGACGGCAAGCTCGGGGTCAGCGTGGAGTCGTCGCCGCGCTTTGGTCCGATGGCCTGCGACGTGCTCAACCGCTACGCCGCCGGCGAGACCATCGAGCCCTGGGTGCGCGTCGAGGACCGTGTCTTCACCCAAGACAACGCCGCCGAGCATATCGACGACGCCTATTGAGCCACGCCGGTTGATCCCGACCTGACATTCCAACCAGGTACCACGTCATGACAGCGCTTATCGACATGCGCGACATCCACAAGCGGTTTGGAGGTACCGTCGCCCTCGACGGCGCCTCACTCACGATCGCGCCAGGTGAGGTGCACGCCCTGATCGGCCAGAACGGGGCGGGCAAGTCCACCCTGATCAAGGTCCTGACCGGGGTCTACACACCGACCAGCGGCCAGATCCTGCTCGACGGCGAGCCTGTGGCCTTCTCCGGCCCGCGCCGGGCGCAGCAGGCTGGCGTTGCCACCATCTACCAGGAGCTCAACCTGGTGCCGCTGCGCTCGGTCACCGAGAACATGATGATGGGCTTCGAGCCCCTTCACTGGTGGGGCGGGATCGACTGGCCCCAGGCCCATCGACGGGCCCGCACGGTGCTGGAGGAGCTGGGGCTGGACATCGACGTCCGCCGTCCGCTCAGCGAGTACTCCACCGCCATCCAGCAGCTGGTGGCCATCGGCCGAGCGGTGTCCCAGCAGGTCAGGCTGGTGATCATGGACGAGCCGACCAGCTCGCTGGACGAACGCGAGGTCCAGCGGCTGTTCGAGGTCATCCGGCTGCTCAAGTCCCAGGGCACCTCGGTGCTGTTCGTCTCGCACTTCCTCGAGGAGCTCTACGCGGTGTGCGACTGCGCCACCATCATGCGAAACGGCGCCACGGTGGAGCAGCGCACGCTCAGCGAGACACCGCGCCTGGAGCTGGTGGCCTCCATGCTTGGCCGCAAGGCCTCGGACATCCAGGCAAGCGGCACCACCAGCTTTCGCGAGATGGAACTCGACACCGACGAGACGCTGCTCGAGGTCGAGTCCCTGGCCACCGACAAGGGCCTGCGAGGCGCCTCGCTGGAGGTGCATCAGGGCGAGATGGTCGGCCTCGGAGGTCTGCTCGGGGCCGGTCGCAGCGAGCTTGCCCGCGCCCTGTTCGGGCTCGATCGCAGCACCCGGGGCAGCATGCGGCTTGCCGGCCAGCGCTACGCCCCCCGCCACAGCCGCGACGCCATCGCCGCGGGGGTGGCGCTGCTCAGCGAAGATCGCAAGGTCGAGGGCATCATCCCCGAGATGAGCGTGCGCGAGAACATGACCCTGCCCCTGCTCGGCACGCTGAGCCGTCGCGGCGTCATCCAAAGGCGACGCGAGCGCGAACTCGCCGCGCACTATATCGAGGCACTCAAGATCAAGACCGCCTCCATGGAACAACCCATCGGCCAGCTGTCCGGCGGCAACCAGCAGAAGGTACTGCTGGCGCGGTGGCTGGCGACCCAGCCGCGACTGCTGATCCTCGACGAGCCGACCCGTGGCGTCGATATCGGCGCCAAGCGCGAGATCCAGCGCATCGTCCAGGACTATCAGGCCCAGGGCGGCGCGGTGCTGATGATCAGCTCGGAATTCGAAGAACTCGCCGAGGGCGCCCAGCGGGTGGTGATCATGCACGAAGGCCACTCGACCCGGGTGCTCGACAACCCCGGGCTCAGCGAAGACGCCCTGGTCACCGCCATCGCCACCGCCCAGCACGACCGAGCCGACGGCGCGGCGCGTGACGACGAGAGATCCCCCGCTACCGCCACCGACCACCAGGAGACCGCACCATGACGTCGCTCCACTCCTCCCGTCAGGCGACGCCCCGGTCGGCCAGCCCGCGATGGCGCCAGGCCATGCCGGTGAATCCCCGCAGCCTGGCGCTGCTCGTCGCCCTGCTGGCACTGATCCTGTTCAATGTCGCGATCACCCCCAACTTTCTCGAGTGGCAGACGCTGTCGGTCAACGTCTCCCAGGTGTCGACCATCGCCATCGTCGCCATCGGCATGACCCTGGTCATCGCCACCGGTGGCATCGACCTGTCGGTGGGCGCGGTGATGGCCCTGGCCGGCGCCCTGGCGCCGCTGATCTTTCTGTCGGAGTTCGGCCAGCAGGCGCCGCTGGCGATGACCCTGGTGGCCATCGTCGTGGCCCTGGCGGTCGCCGTGGCCTGTGGGCTGTTCAACGGCGTGCTGGTCAGTCGCTTCGGCGTGCAGCCGATCATCGCCACCCTGGTGCTGTTCATCTCCGGCCGCGGTCTGGCCCAGGTGCTGACCAACGGCAACCTGCAGACCTTCGACAATCCCGCCTTCGAGTTCCTCGGCGCCGGTCGGCTACTCGGCCTGCCCTTCCAGGGCTGGCTGGTGGTGGTCATCGCCCTGGTGGTGGCCTGGGTCATCGCCCGCACCCGTTACGGCCGCTACCTGCTGGCCACCGGCGGCAACCCCCAGGCGGCACGCATGGCCGGGGTCCCGGTGACCCGCGTCAAGCTCGCGGCCTACACCAGCTGTGCTCTGCTCGCCGGCCTCGCCGGGCTGATCACCGTGGCCATCAATTCCGCCTCGGACGCAGCCAAGAACGGCAACCTGATGGAGCTCGACGCCATCGCCGCGGCGGTGGTCGGCGGCGCCCTGCTCAAGGGCGGCAAGGCCCCCATCGCCGGGGTCATCCTCGGCGCCGCGATCATTCAGCTGGTGCGCTATACCCTGCTCGCCAATGGCGTCGCCGACGAGGTGGCGCTGGTGGTGAAGGCCGCCATCATCGTGCTGGCGGTGTACCTCCAGACGCCCAGAGGAGCCCACTGACATGACCACCGTCTCCTGGCGCCAGCGCCTTGCCGACAATGGCCAGGCCACCGGGGTCTGCGTGATCCTGCTGGCACTGGTCTGCCTCGGCCTGATCCGCTACGACAATTTCGGCAGCGCCTACAATCTTTCGTCCTTTCTCAACTACAACGCCATGTTCGTGCTGATCAGCCTGGGCATGTGCCTGGTGATCATCACCGGTGGCATCGACCTGTCGGTGGGCACGGTGGCGGCGCTGTCCTCGGTCACCGCCGCCTACGTCAGCCCCTACGGCCTGGTCCCGGCGCTCCTGGCGGGGCTCGCCACCGGACTGGCGGCGGGTCTGGTCAATGCCGTGATGATCACGCGTCTGCATATCCCTCCCTTTATCGCCACCCTGGCGAGCCTGCTGGCGGCCAAGGGCACCGCCCTGATCATCAGTGGCAACCAGACGGTGCCGGTGGACTGGGCCAGCGGCTTTACCCGACTGGGGATGGAGTCGATCGGCGGCCTGATGCCCTGGAGCTTCGCCATCACCCTGGTGGTCGGCGCCGGTCTCTGGTGGCTGCTGGAACAACGCCCCATCGGCCGCACCATGCTCGCGGTGGGCGACAACGAGGAAGCCGCCCACCTGATGGGCCTGCCCGCACGCAAGGCCAAGACCCTGGCCTACCTGATCAGTGGCGGTTGTGCGGGGCTCGCCGGGGTCTTTCTGGCCTCGGGCTTCGGCGCCGGCCAGCCGCTGGAGGGACTAGGCTGGGAGTTGACCGCCATCGCCGCCGTCGTCGTCGGCGGCACCCTGCTGACCGGCGGCAAGGGGTCGCTGGTGGCGACGCTGATCGGCGCCTTGATGCTCGGTCTGATCTTCAACCTTTTGAACTTCGAAAACGGACTCGGCACCTTCAACCTCAGCGCCTACTGGCAGATGGTCATCCGCGGCGCCTTTCTCTTCGTCGTGATCGCGATCCAGGTGCAGATCACGCGCACACGCAACACAGGATAATCCTCCCATGTCGACGATCACCTCCATCGAGCTCGACCTCTACCGACTGCCGCTGAGCGAGCCCATGGGCGATGCCAAGCATGGCGTGCACACCGACTTCGAGGTCGTGACCGCCACCGTCACCACCGCGGATGGCCACAGCGGTACCGGCTACACCTATACCGGCGGGCGCGGCGGAAACGCCATCCTGGCACTGCTCGAGCACGACCTGGCGCCGATGCTGCTGGGGCGTGACGCCGGTGACATCGCCGGCTGCTACGACGACATGCTATGGCATATCCACTACGTGGGCCGCGGCGGCATCGCCGCCTTCGCCATCTCTGCGCTGGATATCGCGCTGTGGGACCTCAAGGGCCGCCGCCTCGGCCAGCCGCTATGGCAGATGGCCGGCGGCCAGGGCCGCCAGTGCCAGGCCTACTTCGGCGGCATCGACCTCAACTTCTCCCTCGAGCGGCTGCTAGCCAACGTTCAGGGCTACCTCGACCAGGGCGCCGAGGCCATCAAGATCAAGGTCGGCCGCCCGACCCTTGCCGAGGATGTCGAGCGGGTGGCACGGGTGCGTGAGCTGATCGGCCCCGAGCGTCCCTTCATGGTGGATGCCAACTACGCACTGAGCGTCGATGGCGCCATCGAGGCCGCCAGGGCCTTCTCGCCCTACGACATCACCTGGTTCGAGGAACCCACCCTTCCCGACGACTACCAGGGCTATGCCCAAATCGCCGAGGCGACCGGCATGCCCCTGGCCATGGGCGAGAACCTGCACACCGCTCACGAATTTGGCTACGCCTTCGAACAAGCGCGGCTATCCTTCATCCAGCCCGACGCCTCCAACTGCGGCGGTATCAGCGGCTGGCTCGATGTCGCCCGCCAGAGCCGCCACTACTGCCTGCCCATCTGCAGCCACGGCATGCAGGAGTTGCACGTAAGCCTGGTGTCGGCCCAGCCCAACGCCGGCTGGATGGAGATCCACTCCTTCCCCATCGATCACTACACCCGACGTCCGCTGGTCCTCGACCAGGGTCGCGCGGTGGCCCCGGACATCCCCGGCATCGGGGTCGAGTTCGACCGCGACCGGATGGCCCCCCATCGCACCGGCGGTGCACGGCTCGGCAGCGACAGCGGTGCCGAGCGCCAGCAGCACAGCGCCTGAATTCTCCCTCTTCACAACGCCCCGACGACACGAGGAACCCCCATGGAAGCACTGGTCTATACCGGCCCCCGCCAGGTCGAGGTCACCGACGTACCGGAGCCCGCCGAGCGGGCCGGCGCCGTCAAGGTTCGCATGCTCTACTGCGGTGTCTGCGGCACCGACATCGGTATCTACTCGGGCAAGCACCCGCGAGCCCAGGCGCCCCTGGTGCTGGGCCACGAATTCGTCGGCCGAGTGGAGCAGACGCCGCCGGACTCGCGCTTCGCGGTGGGCGACCGGGTGGTGGCCTACCCGCTGATCTCCTGCGGTGACTGCCACCCCTGTCGCAACGGCACCCCGCATGTCTGCGCCAACCTGCGGCTGATCGGCATCGATCGTGACGGAGGCATGACCGACCATCAGTGGATCGACGAAAGCGTGCTGTTCAAGGTGCCGGACAGCCTGTCCGATGAGGTGGCGGCGCTGGTGGAGCCCCTGGCGGTGGTGGTCAGGACCCTGCACCAGGCACGCTTTGCGCTGCTCGACAGCGCAGTGGTGATGGGCGCCGGCCCCATCGGCCTGTTGACCGCCATCGTGCTGCGCCACTCAGGCGCCTCCCGGGTGATCGTCTCCGACGTCGACGAAGGCCGCCTGGGGCTTTGTCGCCAGCTCGGCTTCGATACCGTGGACGTGCGCAGCGAGAGCCTGGTCGAGCGGGTGGCCAGCGCCACCGGCGGCGACGGCGCCGACGCCGTGTTCGAGTGCTCCGGCGTCGAGAGCGCAGCGCTGGAGATGACCAAGGTAGTGCGCGTCGGTGGCATCATCTGCCTGACCGCCACCCACAAGGCGGCCCACGCGGTCAATCTGATCGACGTGAACTTCAAGGAGCTGACCCTGATCGGCTCCCGGGTCTATACCCACAAGCAGTTCGGCGACGCCCTGACTCTGGCCGACACCCTGGCCGATGAACTGCGCCAGACCATCACCCAGGTGGTGCCGCTGTCCGACGCGGCCGGTGTCTTCGAGATGATCGCCACGCCCTCCCTCAACACCGTCAAGGTTCTGGTGGACTGCCAATCATGAAGCTGTTCGATCTACACGGCCGCAAGGCCATCGTCACCGGCGGAACCCGGGGCCTCGGCCTCGGCATGGCCGAAGCCCTGCTCGAGGCAGGCGCCGAGGTCGTCATCCTGGGCTCTTCGGACAAGGTCCATGAGGTCGCCTCGGGCCTGTCCACGTCGACCAGCGCCTGTCATGGCGTGGTCGTCGATCTGGCTAGCCGCCAGCAGCGCAGCGAGGGCTTCGACGCTGCCCTTGCCAAGCTCGGCGGTCGCCTCGACATCCTGGTCAACGCCGCCGGCGTCCAGCGCCGCCACCCTTCCGAGCACTTCCCCGCCGATGACTGGGAGGCGGTGCTCGAGGTCAACCTGACGGCGGTGTTCGAGCTGTGTCAGCTCGCCGCCCGGCATATGCTCGAGCGCGACGTCGAAGGGCCCGACGGCCAGGGCAAGATCATCAATATCGCCTCGCTGCTGTCGTTCTTCGGTGGCATGACGGTGCCGGCCTACGCTGCCAGCAAGGGCGGCGTGATGCAGCTGACCAAGGCCCTGGCCAACGAATGGGCGGCCAGGGGCATCAACGTCAACGCCATCGCCCCTGGCTACATGGCCACCGACATGAATAGCGCTCTGCTGGCCGACGAGGGTCGCAACGCCGAGATCACCGCACGCATTCCCGCCGGGCGCTGGGGCAATGGCGACGACATGAAAGGACCGCTGCTGTTTCTGGCCTCCCCTGCCTCGGACTATGTCCACGGTGTCACCCTGCCCGTCGATGGCGGCTACCTCGGCCGCTGACAGGAGACTTGCATGAAGATCGTCTTTACCGACCTCGATCACGCCAACCACGACGTGGAAACCGAGATCTTCAAGCGCGCGGGCTTCGATGTCCCGCTGCTTGAATGCCAAAGCGAAGATGCGCTGATCGAACAGCTTCAGGGCGTCGATATCGCCCTGAACCAGTACGCCCCCTTCACCCGCCGGGTGTTTAAGGCCCTGCCCGATCTCAAGCAGATCGTGCGCTACGGGGTCGGCGTCAACAACGTCGACCTCGAGGCCGCCAGCGCCGCCGGGGTCCAGGTCTGCAACGTCCCGGACTACGGCATGCACGAGGTCTCCGATCACGCCCTGGCGCTGAGCTTGGCGCTGATTCGCAAGCTGGTGCCGATGAACGCCGGCTGCCAGGCCGGACGCTGGGAATACGCCGACGCCATGCCGATCCGACGCCAGACCCGGATGACCGCCGGGGTGGTCGGCCTGGGTCGCATCGGCCGGCTCTACGCCCGCAAGATGGCGGCGCTGGGCTTCAATGTCATCGCCCACGACCGCTACCATCAGCCCAACGCCGAAGACGGCACCGACCAGCTTCGCTGCCTGGAACTCGATGAGTTGTTCCGGGAGGCCGACGTGATCGGGCTGTTCTGCCCCTTGACCGAGGAAACCCGCCATCTGGTGGACGCCGCGGCGCTGGAACGGATGAAGGACTCGGCCTATCTGATCAACACCTCTCGTGGCGGCATCATCGACGAGACGGCCCTGGCCCAGGCCCTGAAGGAAGGCAGGCTTGCCGGCGCCGCCCTGGACACCACCGAGCAGGAACCCTTGCCCGCCGAAAGCCAGCTCAGGGGCATCGACAACTGCCTGATCACCCCGCACATGGCCTGGTATTCAGAAGACGCCGCGCAAGAGCTCAAGCGCAAGGTGGCCGAAGAAGCGGTGCGCTTCGCCAGCGGCGAGAAGGTGCTGTGGCCAGTGAACCGACTGCCTGCCTGAAGGCCTCGCCGGCCACCGAAAAGCCTGCCTGGAGAGAACGCGTGGAGAGAACACGTGGAGTGAACGCCCGGAGACCGCTCCGGGCGCCTTCGGCGTCGTCCGAAAAGTCGACGAGCGAAGGTTAGACAAGGCAAAAATCGGTGCGACAGCGCAGTTTACGGGGTGTAAACGAGCATGTTGACCGGACTGACGCACCAGCCGATTTTTAACGCCGTGTTACCGAGCGCAGGCACTTTCTCAGACAAGCCCTAGTAGTCGACCCCGGTCATCACCCATACCACCCGCGTCTCGATATCGCCGGGGTTGCGGATAAGGTGGGGCTGGTCGCCGGTGATGGAGAAGCTGTCGCCCGCCTCCAGCAGATGGCATTGATCACCGATGGTGAGTTCGAGCTGCCCGGCTTCGACGTAGCCGGCCTCTTCGCCCTTACGCTGCCTGGGCACCTCACCGCCACTGCCGCCTGGTTCCAGCCGCGTCATGATCAGAATCAACTGGCCGCTGAGACGCGGCGACAGCAGCTCTTCACGGACGCCGATGCCTGAAAATTCCATGGACCGGCGGCCGGAGGCGCGCACGATCACGTCCCGCTCGTGCTCGGGCACGTCATTGTCGGCCTCGAAGAACCAGCTCACCCGCACCCCCAGCGCCTCGCTGATCGCCTGCAGCACGCCGATGGGCAGCGACGACGCGCCCCGCTCGACCTGGCTCAGATAGCCCACCGAGCGGTTGACCCGTTCGGCAAGCTCGGCCAGCGTCATCTGACGCGCCTTGCGCAGATCGCGGATCTGCTGACCGAGCCGCAGGGCGTCCTGACCCTCGCGGGTATCCCGGGTGGCCTCCTTGCTGGCGTCCTTGCTGGCGTCCTTGCTGGCGTCCTTCGTCCTGGCCATCGCTTTTCCCATCATTATTGGCGTGGACCTAGACTACCAGAGGCTCGACCGGGGGCTAAGGCATCGCACGGCGACTAAGGCGTCAACTGGGGTCAAAGGCGGGACGCTGCTTGCGAAACGCCTGCTTGCGGGTGATCTTGCCATCTCGCACGCTGAACAGATCGACCCCGTCCGCCTCGACTCGCTTGCCGTCTGGCTGGGTGGCGACGAAGGTCGACTCGGAGACGATACGCTCGCCGCCAGCGCCTGGCCCATCGCTGCCACCGTCGGCGACGCCGGCCATGACAAAGTAGTGCCTGCCGTTGATCCACTGCACGTCAGGCATGGTGCCCCAGGTGTTCTCGAAGGCCGCCTTGACGGCCTCCCAGCCCTCTATGCGGGTGCCATGGGCCTGGTCCCCGGCGACGGTATCGAAGACGATATCGTCGGTAAAATAGCTCATCACCGCGTCGATATCGTGGGCGTTGAAGGCCGCGAAGAGGCGATTGAGCGTCTCGTTTGTCATTGTCGTCATGGGGTGTGTCTCCTGTCGGGACATGTTGGCCGCTGTGTGTAGCGGTCGTTGCGAGTCACGGTTGTGCGTAGCAGTTGTCGTGAATCGTGGTGGTGAGAAGAGGACGCCCGGCCTAGGCGGCGCCCGCCATTGCCATGGCTATCGCAGGCTGTCGAGCACCTGGAAGTACCGGTAAAGGGCACGCTGGCCCAGACGACGCACCGGCCTCAGCAGGTGCCCGGGCAAGGGCGAATTGAAGATCGGCAGGTCGGCCTCCTTGAGCGATTCGCCGGCGATCAGCGCCGCCATCTTTTTTGAGGCGTAGGCAGAAAATGCCACGCCATTGCCGCTGTATCCCTGGGCGTAGAAGATGCTGCTGCCGGGGTCCGGCTGCACGATCCTCGGCATCATGTCGTGGGAGATATCCATCCAGCCGTGGGAAAACCAGGGCGTCTCGATACCGGCGATGGCCGGGAACTTTCGTGCGATGGCATCGTGGACCACCTTGAGGTGTCGCGGGTTCTGGGCGTCGGCACCGCTGATCGCGCTACGGGTGCCGATCTGCAGGCGCCTTTCCGGCAGAAAGCGATAGTAGTAGCGCAGCTTGCGGGTATCGGTGGTCAGCACAGTGGAACGAAAGCCGCAGGCCTCGACCTCGTCGTCGGTCAAGGTCCGGGTCCACACCGAGTTGGCCATGATCGGCATATTGCGATAGGCCGTGACCCGGTGCAGCTGGGGGCTGGTATAACCCGCGGTGGCGATGCCCACGGCACGCGCCCGCACCACACCCCCCGGGGTCCTGAGGTGATGCACCCCACCCTCGGTGGTCCAGCCCTCGACGGGGCTTGCGGTGTGAATCCTGGCTCCGAGCCGCCGTGCCACCCGGGCGTAGCCGTAGGCCAGCTTGAGCGGCTGAACGGCGATTCCCACCGGCTCCAGCATGGCGCCCTGGGCCTCCTGGTCGCCGATGTAACCCTCGAGCACGTCATCACGACCGAGCACCCGAGTCGGGTAGCCCAGCAGCCGATTGCACAGCCGTGACTCCTCCTTGAGCCCATCGAGTGCCTTGGCGCTGTGAGCGATCAACAGGTTGCCGTGGTTCTGGGGCTCGCAGTCGATCTCGGGGTCCTCGGCCATCGACTGGAATACCTCGAAGCCCTCGAGGCTATTGGCGTGAAGACGCCGGGCGACGTCCTGGCCCCAGCGCTTCACCCACTGGCTGCGACTCAGGCGGCCCCAGGCGAGATGCCCCTGGCCGCCATTGCGGCTGGTGCACCCCCAGCCGATCTGGTTGGCCTCCAGCACGGTCGCCTTGATGCCGTACTCGCGCGCCAGAAAGAGCGCGGTGGCAAGGCCTGTAAAACCAGCGCCGATCAGCACCACGTCGACGTCCATGTCGCGATCCACCGGGCCGTCGTCCTGCGGTGGAGGCCCGGCGTGATGGCGCCAGTAGCTCGGCGCGTAGTCCCGCCCGACACCGGGAGTGGCGTCTTTCAACGGGTCATAGCTGGGGTCGAACGGCGTGAGTACTGACATCAGACACTCCTCCTCGATGGTTGGCGGCAAAGGACGACGACACGGGGTTCAAGCTCGATCATCACTATGCCTCTCGCCATTGGCTCCCTGGCGGCCGATCTTGTAAGGCACCATGCCTCGGTAGAAGACGCCGATCCTGTCGTTGTGCACACCGCCTTTCTTGGCGGACTTGAGCATCCGGTAGACCGACACCATGTAGGCGATACCCACCACAAAGAACGGAGCACCGACCACGATGGCGAGGCTTCTGATCGCGTCGAAGCCACCGGTCAACTGGAACATGATGCCGGTGAACCCGATCACCACGCCCCACAGCAGGCGCATCGACACCTTGGGGTTTTCATCGCCGTTGGAGACCTGCATGGCGGCAAAGAAGGACGCCGAATCGGAGGTCGTCACCGCGAAGATGACGATATTGAAAAGCACCCCCAGACTCAGCCACCAGCCACCCGGCATGCTCTCGAGCAGGGCATAGATCCCCGACTCGGGCTTTTGCTGCACGCCTTCCCATAGAGGCGCGATACCGGTGACCTCGACGTAGCCGGCGGAGCCTCCCCAGATGCTGAACCAGCCGATTGCCAGCAGCATGGGCACCAGGATCACGCCGACGATGAACTCGCGCAGGGTCCGGCCGCGGGAAATCCGCGCGATGAAGCCGCCGCAGAAAGGGATGTAGGAGATGTACCAGAGCCAGTAGAACACGACCCACCAACCGAGCCATTCACGCTGCTCGAAGTTGCCGGCATCGCTCCAGAACTGCAGCGCAAAGACCTCGCCGAAATAGTCGCCGACCTGCTGGGTGGCAAGGTTCAGCAGATATTGAGTGGGCGCATGGCCGAAGAACAGCAGCGCCAGCAGAATCGCCCCAGCCATCACCATATTGGCCTGGCTCAGCACCTTGATGCCACGCTCGACGCCGGTGGCTGCGGAAATCACGTAGGCCACGATCACCACGATCATCACCAGGGCCTGGCCAACGGGACCAAGGTCCCATCCGAACAAGGTCGCCAGACCGTAGTTGATGGAGGCCACCCCGAGCCCGATCATGGTGGCATTGCCGCCGATGGTGCCGATGATCCCCAGGGCATTGGCCAGGCGCCCCCAGACACTGGTGTTGCAGCGCTCTCCCAGGATGCCATAGAGACCGGTGGCCACCGTCAGCGGCAGGCCCAGGCGGTAGGCCGGAAAGGCGATCGCCCAGGCGGCGATGGCAAATACCGCCCAGCCATGCATGCCCCAGTCCAGCAAGGTCAGCTGGACGGCCTTGGCGACCCCGGCGGCTTCTCCCGTCGCCCCCATGTCGATGACGTGGGAGGACTGATAGAGGTGGGTCAACGGCTCGGCCACGCTGAAGAACACAAAGCCGATGCCAAAGCCGCAGCTGAACAGCATCGAGATCCAGGCGCCGTAGGAGAACTCCGGCACCTCATCGTCGGCGCCAAGCTTCAGATCACCATAGGGGCTGATCACCAGGTAGAGACAGAACAGCAGCGCGCCCCCCATCCCCAGCAGAAAGCCCCAGCCGAAGTTGAAGATCAGAAAGTCGCGGGTCGAGGACAACACCTGACCGGTCAGGGT
Organism: Halomonas sp. H10-59; assembly: GCF_040070555.1. NCBI lineage: Bacteria > Pseudomonadati > Pseudomonadota > Gammaproteobacteria > Oceanospirillales > Halomonadaceae > Halomonas > Halomonas sp. H10-59. The sequence goes on along the minus strand of NZ_CP098828.1, from coordinate 1,427,743 downwards.
CGGAAAGAACAGCGCGCAAGCCATGATCAAGCCGTAGATCAGCAGCACAGGCCAGAACAGCGAGCGATCATACTGGCCGAAGATGCGGCTGACCGGTCCCGCTGGCGGATGGCTTTCGACATTCGTTATCGATTGTTGGGTCATCGAAAACTCCTTGGTGGATGACACCCGAAGGCGGTGACACGCCGCCAAGCCGCAACCCCGGCCCCCGCGACAACGCCGCCGACTTCGAGCAATAGCTGGCGTAAAACGCTTTGACTTCACAATAATGAAAAATAGCATCTATTTTTTCATCAACAAGAAACTAAGCGGATTTATTTTAAGAATATCGACCAAAGTTCTAGCCTGGCGTCGATCACTCAGATGCCATCCAGCGCGCCAGGAAAGCGGCCCGTTTACCGGAACATCACCACCTTGGAGAGACAGGGGCGTCTGTCCCCAAGCGTTGTACGAAGCGCAGACGAAAACGCCCCCGACGAAGTCCGTCGGGGGCGTTGGTATTGAAGGCCGTCACAGGGCCTGGCCGTTACACCGGCGCCGGTGGCTGGGCTGATCAGCTCTGGGCTTTGGCCAGCTGAGCCCTGCGCGCGTGCAGTTTCTTGTAGCTCTCGATCAGGCGCTGGTGCTTTTCCAGCCCTTCGAGCGCCATGCTGGTCGGGGTAAGGCCGGGGAAGCGCAACTCGCCGCTGACCACACCGACCACGCTGTCCATGGTCTCGTCCCCGAACATGCGGCGCAGGTTGTAGAGGAAGTCGTCGAGCTCTAGCTCGTCGTCCAGGGTGATCTCCAGCACCGCCCGCACCGCCTGGTAGTAAAGGCCACGCTCGACGGTGTTGTCGTTGTACTGCAGGAACATCTCGACCCGATCCAGCGCCTCCTCGTGCTGGCCGAGCGCCAGGTGAAGCATCAGCTTGAGCTCGAGGATCGTCAGCTGGCCCCACACGGTGTTCTCGTCGAACTCGATACCGATCAGGGTGATGATGTCCATGTGCTCGTCGATCTGGCTCTCTTCCAGCCGCTCGAGCAGATCAGCGAGCCGGTCGTCGTCGAGACGATGCAGATTGAGGATGTCCTCGCGGTAGTCCAGCGCCATGTTGGTGTTGTCCCACACCAGGTCCTCGACCGGATAGACCTCGGAATAGCCCGGCACCAGGATGCGGCAGACCGGCGCGCCCAGGTCCTCGTGGACCATCATGTAGGCTTCCTTGCCCATCTCCTCGAGGATGCCGAACAGGGTCGCTGCCTCCTCGTCGTTGCTGCCGGAGAAGTCCCACTCGACAAACTCGACGTCGGGCCTGGCGCTGAAGAAGCGCCAGGACACCAGCCCGGAGGAGTCGATGAAGTGCTCGACAAAGTTGTTGGGCTCGGTCACCGCCAGCGAGTTGAAGGTGGGCGGCATGAAGTCATTGAGGCCCTCGAAGCTGCGCCCCTGCATCAGCTCGGTCAGGCTGCGCTCGATGGCGACCTCGAAGCTCGGGTGGGCACCGAAGGAGGCGAACACGCCGCCGGTCTTGGGGTTCATCAGGGTCACGCAGGCCACCGGGAACTGGCCGCCGAGGGAGGCATCCTTGACCAGCACCGGGAAGCCCTGGGCCTCCAGCGCCTTCACCCCTTCGACGATGTCCGGATACTTCGCCAGCACCTCCTCGGGCACGTCTGGCAGGGCCAGCTCCTGCTCGAGGATCTGGCGCTTCACACCGCGCTCGAATATCTCCGACAGGCACTGCACCTGGGCCTCGGCCAGGGTGTTGCCGGCGCTCATGCCGTTGGACAGGTAGAGGTTCTCGATCAGGTTGGAGGGGAAGTAGATCACCTCGCCATCGGACTGACGCACAAAGGGCAGCGCGACGATGCCGCGCTCGACATTGCCGGAGTTGGTGTCGATCAGGTGGGAGCCCTGAAGCTCGCCGTCGGGATCGAAGATCTCCAGGCAGTAGTCGTCGAGGATGCCCTTGGGCAGCTCGTCGTTGGGCCCGGGCTTGAACCACTTCTCGCAGGGGTAGTGGACAAACTCGCTCGAGGCGATCTCCTGGCCGAAGAACTGATCGTTGTAGAAGAAGTTGCAGCTCAGGCGCTCGATGAACTCGCCCAGCGCCGAGCACAGCGCGCTCTCCTTGGTCGAGCCCTTGCCGTTGGTGAAGCACATGGGCGAGGCGGCGTCGCGGATGTGCAGTGACCAGACGTGGGGCACGATGTTGCGCCAGGAGGCGATCTCGACCTTCATGCCGAGTTCGGCAAGCATCCCGGTCATGTTGGCGATGGTCTGCTCCAGCGGCAGGTCCTTGCCCTCGATCCAGGTGCGCTGGCCCTCTTCCGGCTCCGCCATCAGCAGCGCCTGGGCGTCCTCGTCGAGGTTCTCCACCGTCTCGATCTGGAACTCGGGGCCCGTCTGCACCACCTTCTTCACGGTGCAGCGCTCGATGGAGCGCAGGATGCCCTGGCGATCCTTGTCGGACAGGTCCTCGGGCAGCTCCACCTGGATCTTGAAGATCTGGTTGTAGCGGTTTTCCGGGTCGACGATGTTGTTCTGCGACAGCCGGATATTTTCGGTGGGGATATCCCGGGCGACGCAGTAGACCTTGACGAAGTAGGCGGCACACAGGGCAGACGACGCCAGGAAATAGTCGAAGGGGCTCGGCGCCGAGCCGTCACCCTTGTAGCGGATGGGCTGGTCGGTAACGACGGTAAAGTCGTCGAACTTGGCCTCGAGCCTCAGGTTGTCGAGAAAATTGACCTTGATTTCCATGGAGTCAGCACCGGAGTAATGGGTTTGGGTCGTCGGACACTCGCCACCGACAACGCCTTTGGGGCGCATTATCCAGTTTTCCCCCGGCGACGTCTTGGCCAGCCGGATGAAATTTGCTCGTGATGGCCTGGCGATAACCTCTATTGCTTCAGCAGTCGCGAGACAACCAACTGACACAAGGCCACGATCACGAAGAAGCCGGCGCCGAGCCAGGTATCGGCGAGTACCGCCAACAGCAGCGATACCAGCGCGACGTACCGCACCAGTCGCGGCGCCAGCTTGCGCGACGGCCCACCGCTGTCCGGCGTGGTGTCCGCGGCCACCGGGCGCTCCAGCCGGGCAAACAACTCGTCGACCTCTGCCTGGCGGGCGGTGCTTCTGGGCGGCGCATGGACGAAGCGTGCCAAGTAGACGAAACCCACCACGCTGACGACCTGCAGCATCAGCGAGACCGCGAGCTTGATATCGACCAGTTGGGAGGGATGGATCGACGGCAGGCCGAGCCACTGGCCCAGGGCCTCGACGTCGAGCCACAGATAGCTCGAGGTGGTCACCAGGATACCCACCAGCACCCCGCCCCAACCGGCCCAGTCAGGGGCGCCGGTCCTGGCGATGGACAGCATGGCCGGCAGCGCCAGCGGCATCTGGAAGATCACTCCGAACATCACCATGATGTCGAACAGGCTGAGGTGGTGGACCTGGCCCAGGGCGATGGCCAACGTCACGATGATGACGGCACCGATCACCAGGGTGACGAAGGCCACCCGAACATCGAACACCGCGCCGAGAAACAGCGACACGCCATAGAGCGCGATGGAAGCAGTCATCAGGGTGAGAAGGATCTGGCTCACCACATAGAAGAGTTGGGTGAACCTGCCGTAGCTCATCCGAATATTGCAGACATACGACTAAAGACGTATAACTCGAAACCAAGAGATAAAACCCTATTTCACAATTTCTGGAATCTTGGCCCTATGGCTACTGAAGCGAAGGTCGACAACGTCACAGCGGTACTCAAGGTCATGGCGATCCTGGAGGCTCTGGATGAGGGTGGAGAATCCAGCCTGGCGGTGCTGTCCCAACGCGCCGTGATGTCAAAGAGCACCGCCTATCGCTTTGTGCAGACGCTCAAGAACCTGGGCTACGTCGCCCAGAATCCGGAAAGCGAGAAATACCGGCTGACGATGAAGGTCTTTGCGCTTGGCAGTTCGGCGCTCGGCAAGGCCGACCTGATCAAGATGGCCGATCCCGACATGGCGGCACTGTCCGAACTGACCCGCGAAGCCGTGCACCTGGGCACCCTGGACACCACCACCGCCGAAGTGATCTACGTGCACAAGTACAACTCTCACTTCAACCTGTGCATTCACACCCGCATCGGCGACCGTAGCCCGGCCTACACCAATTCCATCGGCAAGGCCCTGCTGGCCCACCTGCCCCCGGCGCAGCTCGACGCCCTGCTCGCGAACGTCAAGTTCGAACCACGCACCCAGAACACCGTGACCACCGAAGCGGCACTGCGCGAAGAGCTGGCCGAGATCGCCGAGAGCGAGCTGTCCGAGGATCTCGAAGAGATGGATGAAGGCGTCTGCTGCTTCGCCACCCCGATCTTCGATCACACCGGGCGCGCCATCGCCGCCCTGAGCATGTCGATCCCGAGCATCCGCTACCACCAAGACAAGACTTCGGAGTACAAGCGCATTCTGGTCGAGGCCGGTCGCAACATTTCGGGCAACCTGGGCTACCTGGCGCGGCGCTGACGCGACCTCCCTGCCCTGCCGCCTGCCATGACGAAAGAAGCCGCCCCTTGGGGCGGCTTCTTTGGTTGCGGCCTGTCCCTCGCATCGAGGGCAGGTGTCGCAACGGGTCAGTGCGAGTTGCGCCTCACACCAGGGTGCGGTGGCCCTTTTTCGCCTCACGACGATCGCGGGCAACGGCGCGGCAGATCAGCAGCAGCACGCCCAGGGTGAGCGCAGGCCAGATCAATACGTAAAAGCCAAAAAGCAGAGTCATGGGGAATCTCCGTCGGTGGGCGCCGCCAGCCTGCGGCGCCCGTCAAACAAGGGTTCAGCGCTGGGTCGCAAGCCCTGCCGGGGCGGACTTGGACGGGCGCTCGTCGGCTACCGTCACGGCCTCGGCGGCATCATAGTTGCCGACCCGCTCGGCGATGGTGTCGAAGTCGAACCGCTCGCGGCTGGCCAGGCTCATCACCACGCACACCAGGGTGCTGGTGCCGTAGGCGGTCAGCGACGCCAGCAGCACCGTGTACTCCCTGAGGAAACCGGTGGCGAACACCAGCATGGCGACAAAGGCAGCAAGCCCGGCGACGGCGCCGGCCACGCGGCCGAGGAAGCCGAACACCATCAGCGCGATGATGATGCCGCCACCGATGCTGGCCAGGAACTCGAAGCCAAGACCGGCCACACCGGTCATCGGCAGCCATTCAAAACGCGCCACGCAGAAGGTCACCATGGCCACCAGCACCGAGGTGGTGAAGGCCGCGTTGGTGACCCGGCTCCAGAAGCAACTGGCGATCACCGGGAAGACAATGGCCCCCCACAGCGCCCCGACGAAGACCAGCATCACCAGGATATCCAGCGAGAAGCTGGCGAAGACGATACCGATGGCGGTGGCCACGATCATGGTGATGCGCCCTACCAGCAGCATGCGGCGGGGGTCGGCCTTGCCTCGAGCGATGTTCTTGCCGTAGACGTCGGCCATCATGATCGCCGACAGCGCCGACAGGTCGGAATCGGCGGTCGAGGACAGCGAACCGATCACCAGAATAAAGAAGGCAGCGATGAACACCGGCGGCAGGTAGCTGGACACCATCTGCGGGATCAGGTTGTTCATGTCACCGTTGAGCGGCTCGACCCCCAGGGTCAGCGCCATCAGGCCGATCATGCCAAGGCCGATGACGATGGCCCCGTAGCCCACGGTGGCGGTGAGGAAGGTCGGCTTGATGTGATCCTCGTTCACCGCGAACAGACGCTGGGAGATGGTCTGGTTACCGATGGCATAGGCCAGCACCGCAACGAAGAAGGGTGCGCCCTGATTGAGGATGGCGTCCATCGAGAAGAAGTTGGCCTGCTCGGCGGTGAGGTTGTCGAGCCCGGCCACCAGTTCAGTGGGCCCGCCCATGGCGAAGAACACCGCCGGGATGATCACCACGGCGATCGCCATCAGCGCCACCAGTTGGGCGAAGTCCGTCAGCACCGAGGCGCGGAAGCCCGACCACAGCGTGTACAGCAGCACCCCGACACCGGCGATGATGACGCCGGCCTGGAACGACAGCGGCGACAGCACCGATACCAGCGCCCCGGCGGCGGTGAAGTTGACCATCAGGCTGATGATGCTGCCCAGCAGGTTCGATAGCGCCAGGATCAGCTGGCTGGAGGAGCCGTGGCGAGCGTGGATCAGTTCGCCCAGGGTGTGGGCGTTGGGCGCCAGCCGCCGGAAGCGGCGGCCGAACGGATAGATGAACAGGATCATCAGCGCGCCCCACAGCCCGTAGTGGATCGGGCCGGACACACCATAGGTATAGCCGGAAGTGGCAGCGGCGTAGAAAGAAGCGGCCCAGATCCAGGTGGCCGTCATGCTGGCGGCACCGATGCCGAAGCCGACCCGGTGGTTCGAGACCATGAAGGCGTCGGCGTCTTCCTTCTTCTTGCGGATGCTCAGGGTCATCAGGTAGGTGCCGCCATAAAAAGCGATCATCAACAGGATGACCGTCAGGGTCGAAAACTGGTGGAGGGAGGCGCTATTCAAGGGCAATTCTCTTGTTGGTGGAACACAGGCGAGCGACGGTTCATGCGAACGCATGCCGGCACTTCACCGCGAAAAACTCACTAGACGAGCACGACAACGCCACAGGAATTCCGCCCACGAAAAGGACGAAGCTTCCTCGGGATCATTGAAGTCTCAAGGGCCGAAATAAAACGGATTACTGCCGCTTTTTCGGTACAGAAAGGCGTCGGGACGCGCCGCAGCACATGGCCAGCCATTGCAGCAGAGGCAGGCGGGCCGACATTGCGACAACCGGCGGGGCGTATCGAAGACGCCAGCAGACCACTGGTGGGTCAGGGAGGCGGGCGGCGCGGCATGCAGCGGCCCTGGTCGGTGTAGTGGGGCGACATCTCGGTCCTCTCCAGCGACAACGCAGGAACAGCATTAGACAAGACAAACAGGTCCCCGCCGGGCCATTGGCCCCGGGGTAATCCAGTCGGGAAGGTGCCACATCCATCCAGCGATGGCACTTCTCCTGGCGGTATAACGCCAGCTTGGCATCGGATCGCGAGCCAGGATAAGGGCTCGGCGTCCAGAGCGACGTGAGGCCTGTAAAAGGCGGGATAAAACCATCGCTGCGGCGCACATACCCTACTGTGCTGTGCAGAAAATGTCCAACCTGACGGACGAAGGATAATTTAGCCATTTTCGACGAGACGTCAAGATAGCGGAATTCTCTCGGATGGTGGCGTAAAACCTTCGGCAATCTCGCTCTTCCCTTCCACACGCATCGCCTCCGGTAGCCGATCGAAAATCCAGACAACAAGAAGCAGGTACTGCCTGGCCATTTTCATCAGCGACACGCTTTGCGTTGGTCCCTATTACTGAAGGCTATCCTGCCCATCTACGCGTCAGTTTCCCCATGTGAGGTCAACGAGGAGAAGCGGCAAATGATAATCCTTACCAATTATTCACTCACCAACTTCCAATGTGCGAAGCAACAAAGTCTGCTTTGATCAGGAAAGGGGCGGGACAGGGCGCCGGGAAAAACCCAACGATCGGTGGTAGGCTTTTGTCGATATCAGACGCCAGTTTCGGAATATCGACGTGAGAATCCTGTTTATTGAAGATGACGATATCCTCGGAGATGGACTCTCCGAGGGGCTATCGCTGCTCGGCCATCAGGTCGACTGGCTGACCCGTGGCGACACCGCGGCCCACGCCCTTGCCGACAACGCCTTTGACGCGGTCATCCTCGACCTGTCCCTGCCGGGCTTTACCGGCATGGAGCTGCTTAGGCGCTGGCGGGACGAGGGGTTTCGTGAACCGATTCTGGTACTGACCGCCGACGAGGATACCCGTCGCTGCGTCGAGGCCCTCAACGAGGGGGCAGACGATTACATCACCAAGCCCATCGACCTGGACGAGCTGGACGCTCGCCTCAAGGCGCTGCTGCGCCGAGCCCGTGGACATGCGGACAATTTGCTGGAATGCGGCGACATCCGTCTCGACCGAAGCGACAGGCTGGCATGGCTCGGTGGCGAACCGCTGGACCTCTCGGCCTACGAATACGTGGTACTCGAAAGCCTGCTGGAGCGACCTGGCCGCGTGGTCGCCCGCAGTCAGCTCGAAGCGCGCCTGTACGGCTGGGACGATGGTCCCGACAGCAACAGCCTGAGCGTGCTGATCCACAAGCTGCGCAGCAAGCTCGGTGACCACAGGATCGAGACGTTGCGCGGGTTAGGCTATCGGGTGTCGCCATGAGCACCTTCTATACCGGGCTACGCAAGCGCGTGGTACTTCTGTCGTGCCTGTTGATCGTGCTGACCTGGATCGCCAGCTCGCTGGCCACTCGTTCCGGTATCGAGCAAGCCTCCAAAGAGCAGCTGGCCCAGCGGGCCCAGGCGGTGGCCTGGCTGATGTTGCGCGCCGCCAGCCAGACCGACGAGCCTGTCACCGGAGACGCCCTGATCCGCCAACTGGACCAGATCGGCGAAAGCCTGGGCGAAACGATGTCCTACGAATTCGGTCGCTCTTCTGGCGACCAGGCACTGCGCTCCTCCTCCTTTCCGGACCTATCAGAAGAGGCAGTCGACGGCTTCTCCCGTCATTCCCAGGGAGACGAACGCTGGCGCGTCTTTACCGCAGTGAGTGAAGACCAGCAGACCTGGTCTCGCGTCGCCTTTACACCGACCGAGCCCAAGCCGCTGACCGAGATGTTGCTGCTGACGCTGCAGCAGCCGCTGGTATGGGCCATCACGCTTCTCGGTCTACTGGCGATCGCTATTCAGAATCGGTGCTTTACCCCGCTCAAGAAGATCGAGGACGCGCTCGCAAATCAAGACCTGCTCAACCCTCGCCCCCTGGCGCTGGATCCGGCGCGACTGCCCCGCGACGTGCGCCCGCTGGTGACCCAGCTCGACCGGATTCTTGACCAGACCAAGAACCTGCTGGAAGAGCAACGCACCTTCGCCTACGGCGTCGGACATGAGCTGCGCACCCCCCTGGCCGGCTGTCTCAGCCAGGTCCAGGTGGCCCAGCGCATCGAGGACCCTTCCCGCCTCAAGCAATCACTCGCCAAGGCCGAGCGCGCCCTGTTGCAAATGACCCAGCTGGTGGATCAATTGCTGCTGCTGGCCCGCACCGACCCGTCCGCGCCGCTGGAGAATCCTTCCCGCATCACCCTCAGCGCTCTGGTGCAAGAGAGCATCGAACGGCGCACCGTCACCGCCCAGCGTGAAGGGGTGGTGCTCAAATGGCGTGTCGACGGCCCCCACGACTCCGAGATCGAGGCCAAGCCTGAGCTGGTGCGCACTCTGCTGACCAACCTGATCGACAACGCCATCCGCTACTCGCCTCGCGGCGGCGAGATCCTCACTCGGGTGAACTGCAGTGACGACAGGTGGCTGGTACTCAGCGTGTCCGACCAGGGCTCGGGCATCGATGCCAAAGAAAGTAACCAGATCTTTTCGCCCTTCTATCAGAGCGAGACCGGCAAGAGCAGCGGGCTGGGCCTGGCCATCGTGCGCGCCATCGTCAAGGCCCACGGCGGTGACGTCTCCGCCCACCGCAGGCCGATGCTGGGCACCGAGATCCGTGTGGTGCTGCCCCGGGCCTGATCTTCGGCACCAGCCCTGAGCACGACACCGTGGATATTCGCCGCGAAACGTGCGTCTTGCGACCTACAACTTGATGGCGGTACGCCTCGCTAGAGGCGCAACGTGGCGGGTCTTCAGCTTTCCAGGTTGGGGGTTTCCATCAATAGCTGATGCAGGGTCTCGATGGCCAGATCCCCCTCGCCTTCCAGCACGCCGTCGAGCCATAACAACGCCGCCTGCTGGTTGGCGGTTTCAAGCCCCCTGGACGCCAGGTAGGCCTTGGCCAACGCCAGTCGCGCCGAGCCGTGGCCCTCGAGCGCCGCGTCGACCAGATACTCGGCGCCACGCTCACGATCCTGCTCGAGCGCCTGGCCTCGCAGCAGCTCGCGCCCCAGGGTCGCCTTGGCCCCGGCATGGCCAGACTCGGCGGCGGTGGTCAGCCAGCGACGGCCTCGCTCGGCGTCCACCGACAACGGTCCCTCGCCACGTACCAGAGCGGTGCCCAGGATCTTCTGGGCCGAATCGCTACCCGACTCGGCAGCCTGGGTCAGCCAACGGTCGGCCCGCTCGCCATCGGCGCTCACGCCCTGGCCGTCGAGAAAGGCCCGGCCGATCAACTGGGCGGCGTAGGCGTTGCCGGCAGCGGCTGCATCGCGCAGCAGCGACAAGCCTCGCTGGCTATCGGCCGCCACGGATTCCCCTTCCAGATAGGCCTTGCCCAGCGCCAGCTGGGCCCCAAGGCGGCCATGTCCGGCGGCGCGTTCGAGCCAGGCGACACCCTGTTGCGGATTGGCCGCGACGCCGTCTCCTTCGAGCAGGGCGCGCCCAAGGTCGACCATGGCGTGGCTGTCGCCCGCCTCGGCCGCCTGGCGCCACAGGTCCATGGCCCTGCCGGCGTCCCGGGCCACCCCGATGCCCTCCATGTAGATGCGGCCCAGCGGCGCCGCGGCGCTGGTATCGCCACTACTCAGTCCACGGGCAAGCCAGGTACGCGCCTGTACAGGATTGCGAGCGATCCCATTGCCCGCCAGGTAGGCCTGGCCAAGCTGGGTCATGGCACCGGCGTGGCCGGCCTCGGCGGCACGCCGGAGCTGGCGGATATTGCCGGCGTCACCCTGGGCCAGACGGGTCCTCATCAAGGCCTCGCCAGCGGAGGTGTGGCCGGCCTGCTCGGCACGTTTAAGCCATTCGGCCGAGCGCGCCAGGTCGACGCCGACGCCGGTACCCTTGCGATAGGCGCGCCCGAGCACCAGCATGGCGTAGGCGTCGCCTTGCTCGGCGGCCTGCTCAAGCAGCGAGACGCCCTGGCCTCGGCCACCACCCCCCGCCAGCTGGCCGGTGAGTCGAGCCTGACCGAGCAGCGTCATGGCACGCACGTCGCCCTGCTCGACCGCCTGCGTCAACAATTCCTCGGCTCGCGCCGGGTCTGCGTCCAGCACCTCACCTTCGAGCAACGCCGCGCCCAGGGTGCGTCGCGCCGCCGCGTGGTCATTGTCGATGGCGTCCTGCAGCAGTGTCATCGCGCGCAGCGGGTCCTGGCCGACATGATCGCCTTCCAGGTAGGCCTTGCCGAGCTGGTAGCTCGCCCAGGGGTGGCCAAGCTGCTGTCCCTGGCGCAGATGCTCGAGCGCCAGTTGCGGTTGGGCAGGCACCTTGTCCCCATCCAGATAGAGGCTTCCGAGCACAGCGTGGGCCAACGGGTCGCCCTGTTCGGCGGCCCGGTTCAACAGCGCCGTGCCCTCGTCCAGATCTCGCTCAAGGCCGTTGCCTTCCACCAGGGCTCGCCCCAGTACCACCATGGCATTGACGTCCCCGGCGGCCACAGCGCGATCGAGCCAGCGACGGGCGAGGCGCGCATTGCCGTCGCTGGCCCTGAGGTGGTCACGTCCCAGCGCGGTCATCGCCGACACCTCACCGGCGTTTGCCGCCCGCGACAGCCATTGCCGACGCCGTTCACTGTTGCCTGGATGCCAGCCACCCTCGGCGTAAAGCTTAGCCAGGTCGACCATGGCCGCGGGTTCGCCGGCCTCGGCCTCGCGCTCAAGGGCCCTGAGCTGACGCCGGCGATAGTCTTCCACCAGCTCCGGCGCCTCGGCCAGCCAGCCGCCCGGCGCATGGGCCTCGGCCAGCGCCGCCATGGCCTCGCTATCACCGTCATCGGCCAGTTCCTGGTACAACGTTCGAGCCTTCGCCGGATCGGCACGCACGCCGTCCCCTCCGCGGCTGAGCAGCGCTGCCAGCCGGGCCTTGGCGTCGCGCCCGACGTCCTCCTCGATGGCCTGCTGGAGCAGGTAGTAGCCCAGCAGATCATCACGCTGCACACCGTCGCCTTCCAGGGTCAGTCGCGCCAGGTTCAGCGACGCATGGCCGCGAATCCAGGAAGGCGTTGCCACCGCCTTGCGATAAAGCTCGGCGGCTCGCTCGGCATCGCGCGGCACGCCAAGCCCCTGGTCGTAGATCTTGGCCAGCTCGTAGTAGCCCTGGGGCAGCCCCTGATGGGTCAACCGCTCCAGCGCCCTGATGGCCTGCTGCGTGTCGCCGGCGGCCAGGGCTCGGTCGGCCTCCTCGACGCGGTTCTTGTGCATCCACAGAAGGTTATTGGCCTGGCCGCCGTCAAACAGCGCCTGGTCCTCGGCGGCAAGCTCGCGTGTCCCGTGGGGCCCCAGGTCGCTTGCGGTGGTGACACAGCCGGATAACAGCAGTGCCACGCCGGCGGCGCTGCCCCAGTGCCTGACATTTGTGATCAATCTGGGTGTTGTCATTGTGGGCCTCCGTTATCGGGTATCAGCGAGACGCCATCGGCCTCGTTGAGTGCCTCCAGGGTCTGCTGCTTGCGCGACTGATCCTCGAGCTCCAGGTGTTGCTGGGCTCCTGGCGCCATGAAATAGAGCGTCACGTAGCCCCCGGCGCTGCGGTTGTAGATCGGCCGACGCTGCTCGAGAAAATCGGCGATGCGTGGGTCGTCGAAGCGCGACTGGTAGACCTCCATCCACGAGAAGTACTGGGGGTCTGTCAGAAAGCCGCGGTACTGCTCGCTGGGGGCCATATCCCCCAACACGCCAGGGTCATCGATGGCGCTCATGGTGAAGTCCACTGCGTCATGGATCGTCTTGCCGTCCACCTTCAGCGAGAAGATGTCGTAGCCCTGACGGGCGATCACCTGCATGTTGGTAATCAAGTACAAGAGTGCGTAGTTCTGGTAGTGGGTGGCGCGACGCCCCCGCTCCATCTCGAGCGGAAAGGCGCCTTGCTCGGTCATGTCATTGAGCGCCGAGTGGATGGCGCTGACGCCGAAGCGAAACAGCTCGTCGTTTTCCACCAGCACCCCCACCGTGCTGGCGTACAGCGCCCGCCGGTAGAAGTGGTTGTTGCAGCAACTGTTGCCGGCGTCGCCGGGGATCGCCGAATGCTCAAGCGCCAGATCCTCGAGCCAGCGCTCGACCCTCTGCCTCGGCTCTTCCAGACCGTCCACCTCGGGGCGCACCACCGAGTAGGCCAGCGCCGCGGCGAAGATCATCGACTCGGTGGCAAACCAGGCCTGGGGCTCCTCGGGCTCGTAATGGAAGCGAGTCAGGGCGTCCTGGCTGGCCCAGTGATCGAGATAGCGCACCAGACAATTGGCGTAGTAGTCATCGCCGGTGGCGACGAAGGTTCCCGCCAGCAGCGACACGCTGTCCTCGAACTCGAACAGCGGCGCCGAGGCTTCACGCCACTCCTCGGGGCTCGGATAGAAGCCGGGAATGCGCATCTGTGAGGTGATGGGCGGCGGCTGCAACAATTGACGACAGCTGACACCCTCACCCAGGGAATCCTGTATCTGCGTCAGGATGCTGTTGTCCTGCTCTTCCAGCAGCGCCATGCGCGCCTTGACATCGAAGTAGGAGGCCTGTGGGTCCGAAACCCGGTAGTCCTCGAGGTCAAGCGCCTGGCGCTGCTCCAGGGTCAGGGCGCTGGCCACGGGCAGCCAGCCACCCAGCAGCAACGCAAGGCCGCCTGCTCGCGCCAGGCGCGGCAGTGTTATCGCTACATTCAGCATCGTGTCTCCTGGCCGGCAGCAGGTCGCTACCGGCGATAAAATTCGAAGTCGGCAAAGTCCAGGTGCTGGTCTCGCGGGGTGCGCCAGGACTCGCCGGTGCCACCGAAGAAGGTGGAAAACATCAGGCCGTCGATGTAGCCGTCCTCGACGTCGCGAAACTCCACGCCGGATACCTCGAGTCGAGGCTCGCCGTCGATCCACACCCGCATCAGGCCATCCTGACGGCTCGGCTCATTGAGCCGGATTTCCTGCTCGACGGTGACCCAATCGCCACTGGCGAAGTGCCAGCTCCCGCGCCCCAGCGAGGCGCCGTAGGCCGTATCCTGATTGACCACGTAGGCGTAGAGCTCACCCTGACCGTCGCGCCGCCACATGAAGCGGGCGCTGAAGCCGTTGTCACCGGTCGCCTGGGTGCCGCCACTGGGCGCCTCGCCCCCATAAAGCCCGGGCAGCTTGCCGCCCTTGACGAAATCGAAGCCGTCGGGGAAACGCAGCCGATAGCGCAGGCAGGCATGCTCGGCCCCGGCCAGGGCCTGGGGCGCGGCGTAGAAGCCCGCACCGCCACGTTTACCATCGCTGGGTGAAGAGGTGCCCGCGGGATAGAAGGCCCGCAACACGGCTCCCGCCTCGGGGTCCTCGACCAGGCTCAGGTTCTCCAGGCCCCAGTCGCGATGGCTACCGAAGCGCTGCTCGATGATGTCGCCGATCTCCCCCTCGACGTCGTCGAGATCCGGCGCGAACACGGGGCGCAGCCGCTGCGAACAGGGCGTCGCCGAGACGTCGCGGGTGACCTCCATGGCGTCGGCCCCTGCCCCGGGGGCCAGGGTGGCAAGCGAGAGCCCCAGGGCGAGCCCGACATACAGCGTCGGCCCGGTCTGTGACTGCGTTGTGTCGATGGTCTTGTCGTGGTGCATCGGTCGCTCCCGTCGGCCCGTTCGGGCCCTCGGTGGCGGTCATCGCCGTGACGGGGTCTGGTCGGCCCCGCCACAGGGGCGTCTCGAGTGCTGCGCTAGACGTTCTCGCGCACGCTCTCTTCTACCTGCTCATAGAGGTCCTGGGCCTCGTTGAACACGGTACGGCCGCCCTGCCAGACCCGCTCGACGGTCTCGCCGATGATCGGGGTCTCGTTGAAGCGAACGTCCACCGGGGTACCGACGCTGCTGGCAGGTAGCGGTTTCTCGGGAATCAACAGCACACTGGCCACGTTCTTCTGCTGGCGAACCCAGCCAGGAAAGCCGGCGCGCGGCTCGCGCTCGACATCCAGCGCCACGCTGCGCACCCGAGCGTCGATCATGCCGGACTCGTGGGGCAACGAGATAAAGGCCTTCTGGTTGGGCTCGATTCGCTCGATATCGCTCATGTGAACCAGTGCCTCAACCATGATCTCGTCGTCACCGGTGCGCACCAGCGTCATGATCCGCTCGCCCTGGTCGATATAGGTGCCGTCGGCGCTGGACAGCGCCCAGGCCACCAGGCAGTTGCAGGGACTGAAGATCTCGTTCTGGGCCTGCTCGGCCTCGAGCGCGGCCAGGCGCGAGCTCTGATACTCGCGGGCGGTCTCGAACTGGTCGATGCGGGCCCGCGCCACCGCCGGTGACACCGTGTCGTAGCTCACCGAACTGCGCCCGGCCGGCTTCGACGAGTTGGCCACACTGACCGGGCCGGAGCCCGCGGCCTCGAGGCTCTGCTCCAGGTTGTCGATCAGCTGGTCGTTATACTCCTGGGCGGCCTGGGTCAGGATCAGCCCGGACTGCAGCTCGTGGTTCCTGACACTGGTGAGCTTTTCATCGCGCTCGACGCGATCCCCGGCGCGCAGCCCGTGCTCCATCAAGACGCCGGGCCCGGGGGCGCGCACCTCGATACGCGGTGCGCTGACCGCGGCAAAGCTTGGTTCGATCAGCATGAAGTTGCGATACAGCGCCGCCGTCAACACCAGACCGAGCGCCGCAATACCGGCGACCAGCAGCAGATAGCGGCCCCAGCGCCGACCACCGCCCCCCTTGTGGCTGGCGCCGGCACCTGCGCCACCCTTGCGCTTGCGCGGTGTCTGGGCGTTCTCGCTGCCGACCATCGACTGGGGATCGAGGTGGCGGCCACTCAGGCGTGCCCGGACGATGTCCTTGACCAGCGCCAGGTGCTGCGGCTCGATCGAGGTGAATTCCCAGCCGGTCAGCGGCGCTTCACCCTGGTGGGCTTCGGTCTTGTGGCGGCACACCGCCGAGAAGGGCACGATGAACTCGCGCCCGGCTTCCTGGATACGCAGCTCCGCCTGGATCCAGTCGCCGGGGGCGTGGCGCTGGTCGCCTCGCATGGCCATGCCGCCCAGGGAAAGATCGATGCCCCTGGCGTGCTCGCCCTGCGGCATCACCACCTCGAAGTCGGGTGAGACGCGAATATGGTGACGCTCGCTGCGAGCTTCATGGCTGACCTGATCCATCCGGCTCGCGGTGTCGTCACGCCTGTTGCCGTCGTTGTCTGTGGTCATGGTTGATCCGTTGTGCTTGGTGTCCGAAGGGCGCGCCCGCCTCTCGGGCCGGGACGCGCTTGCTTGCTGTGGTGTCGTTAAGTTGGCGAGTGGCAGGCACTCTGCGCACGTGGTGTCGCGCGGGCAGTGTGACGGTGGCTAGAGCACCTGCACCTCGAGGCGTTCCAGGGCGATCTCCTGCCCGCCCAGGGACAGTGCACAGCCGGCATCGACCGGGCAGCTCACCCTGGCCTCGCGGCTCGCGGTCAGCCCCGGCAGCCTGAGTGCCTGGGCGGCGAATTCGGGGCTCAGCGACAGCACGGTGGCGTCGCCGTCATCGGCGCCGAGCAGGCGCTCGACGCGCACCTCGTCCTCGCTGCCCAGTTCGCTGGCCAGCTGATGGTCCAGTGCCACCACGCCGGGGGGCAGGCGCAGCGCCGTGCCTTCCGGTGCCCGCACTGCCGCCTGGGACAACCATCGGTTGTCGCTGCCAGTGTCGACCTGGTCGGCGGCAAGCTGCTCGCTCAGCAGGTTGGCGCTGGGCAGATCAGGGGCCTTGAGTGCCCCGGTGACCAGCACCAGCACCAGCACCAGTGCACCCATATGGAAGCCATGCAGCAGGTGGCCCATGCGCCGCTGGCGACGTGCCGCCCGGGGGTCGTCGGGCTCGCCGGCGGCGATGCCCTGGCGCGACCAGGCCTGACGGTTGAAGCGAAAGCTGACGTAGGTCTTCAGCAGCGCACCGAAGATCTGGTTGTAGTAGAGCAGCGGCAGCCACAGCACGCTGAAGCGGCGACGCTGCAGGGCCAGCACCAGAGTCGCGATACCGCGGGTGAACAGGATCCACAGCAGGTAGGCGAAGATGAACGAAGGCCGCACGAACAGCGTGACCAGGATCGCCACCGTGGGACCGATCAGGGTGGTCCACATCGACAGCCGCTGATCGACCAGACACCACCAGGTGAACCAGCCCATGGGCCTGGGGCCGAGCTGAATAGCCCTGCCACTGGTGCGCAGCATGTTGCCGTACCAGCGACGCATCAGATCCGTGGTGGAATGAAAGAAGCGATGACGATCGGGCAGCTCCTCGAAACCACTGACGTACACGTCCGGCACGTACAGCATCTTCCAGCCGCGCTTGAGCAGGCAGAACCAGGTGGACTTGTCGTCCCCGGACAGAAACTTGAAGGTGCCGAAGCGCCAGTGGTCGATATGGTCGCTTTCGACCGTCTGGATAAACTCCCGCTCCACCGCCACATCGGCGCGAAACACGCTGTAGCGACCGGTCAGCACCAGCTGGCGCTCGGAGATCGACATCGAGCTCATCATCAGGTGACGCTGGGCGTAGCGCAGGTCGTACCACTCGCGGGTAGCGTCGCCACCGGTCACCCTGGCGCGGTTGTTGGTGGTGATGGCGCCCAGATCCGAGCGCATCAGCAGAAATGGCAGCGAGCGCTCGAGGGTGCCCGGCTCCAGCAGGATGTCCCCGTCCATCGACACCAGCAGCGACGAGGGCCCGGGCATCTGGCGCGATATGGCACGCAGCACCTCGGCCATGGCCGAGCGCTTGCCGTCTCCGCGCTGAAACATGTAACGCACGGACACGTTGGCCGGCTGGCCGCATACGTCCATCACGTGCTGGATCACGTCGACGTCGGTGCGGTCGGACACCGAGGCGAAGATGGTGGTCGGCACGCCGTAGTTGGCGCACTCTTGCACCAGCGCCTCATAGACCGGGAAGCTCACCTCCGGCTCGATGCGAAAGGAGGTGCACAGTACGAAGAGTTCGTCCGGCCGTATGGCCTGGGCCGTGGCGTCGGCGTCACGGCGCAGCTGCGGAAAACGCACTCGGTTGTACCACAGCGAGCGCGCCGCATGGATGAACCACCAGCTGTAGCGCCAGGCACCGATGGCCCCGATGGCAAAGAAGAAGCTCTGCGACTCGGGGGAAAAGACGTCGTCGGGCAGCTCCAGTACCAGGATCGTCAGCAGCGCCAGCAACAGAAGCAGGGTCGCAAGCTCGGTGACGCGGCTGGCCCTGGAGGAGGCGAAGGTCGCCTTGCTCATGCCTCCTCCTCAGCCGTTGGCCACGTGACAGCGGCCGATGGCGTGGTACTGAAGCCCCGCCTCACGCACACGGCTCGGCTCGAACAGGTTGCGTCCATCGATGATCACCGGACGCTTCAAGCGCTCGCGGATGGTGGCAAACTCGAAGCCACGAAAGCTCTTCCACTCGGTGCAGATCACCAGGGCATCGGCACCCTCGAGCGCCTGTTCGGCGGAGTCGGCCAGCGCCAGGTCGTCACGCTCTCCATACAGCCGCTGGCATTCCGCCTGGGCCTCGGGGTCGTAGGCGCGAACGCTGGCGCCGACCTCCCACAGCGACTCCATCAGCACTCGGCTCGGCGCCTCGCGCATGTCGTCGGTGTTGGGCTTGAAGGCGAGCCCCCACAGGGCGATGGTGCGCCCGGCGACATCGCCGTCCAGGGCCTCGTCGAGCATCCGAAACAGACGATGCTTCTGGCCCTTGTTGACCTGCTCGACGGCCTTGAGCAGCGCCACCGGCTGCTGGACTTCGTTGGCGGTCTGGGCCAGCGCCTTGACGTCCTTGGGGAAGCAGGAGCCACCGTAGCCGCAGCCCGGATAGATAAAGTGGTAGCCGATGCGCGGGTCGCTGCCGATGCCGTGGCGGACCTGTTCGATGTCGGCGTCCAGCTCCTCGGCCAGATTGGCCATCTCGTTGATGAAGCTGATCTTGGTGGCAAGCATGGCGTTGGCGGCGTACTTGGTCAGCTCGGCGCTGCGCACGTCCATGAAGATCATCTTGTCCTGCTGACGGCTGAACGGGCTGTAGCACTCCCGCATCAGGCGGCGGACCTCGTCGGAGTCGGTGCCGACCACGATGCGCGCACCACGACTGAAGTCATCGATGGCCGCCCCTTCCTTGAGGAATTCGGGGTTGGAGCAGACATCGAAGGCCTGCTCGGCGCCACGTTCGGCCAGGGTCTGCTCGACGGTCTGGCGAACCCGGTCGGCGGTGCCCACCGGCACGGTGGACTTGTCGATGATGACCTTGTAACCCTCCATGTGTTGACCGATGGTGCGCGCCACGCTCAACACATAGTGCAGGTCGGCACTGCCATCCTCATCCGAGGGCGTGCCGACAGCGATAAACTGCAGGGTAGCAAAGGCCACGGCCAGGGCCGGGTCGGTGGTGAAGTTCAGACGGCCGGCCTCGACGTTGCTGGCGATCAGGGTTTCCAGGCCAGGCTCGTAGATCGGGATGTCGCCTTGTTCAAGACGCGCGACCTTGTCCTTGTCAACGTCCATGCAGATCACATTGTGTCCCGCGTCGGCCAGACAGGCGCCTGTCACCAGGCCGACGTAGCCCGATCCAAAGATGGTGATATTCATGCGGTTCTATGCTCCAGCGACGAGCCGCCTCGATGCCTGGCAACGCAGGTCGACGCGTCGGTCGTTGTCGTCGAATGATCTTCCACTGCAGACCGGCGCAAGCCGCGGGCTCGCTTGAACACTGCGCGGTGGGCTCGTCGCCGGGTGCGAAAACGGGTGGTCGGGATGCCTTGCCAGTCCCTTCATCGGGCGTCCCTGGCTTGGGACGCCGAGGGCATCCCGACGCAAGGAGTGGTTCCGTCCAACTCCGAGGGGCACGTTAGGCGGCGAAGATTAATCCAGTATTAGCGGAAGGAAATTCTTTGCCGACAACCACTTGCTGACCCGATCGAGGCGCCCCTTGCCGATCAGCGGTACGCCGGACACACTGACGATTAGCGGCGGCGGCGATGGCCTGGCGCCGCGGTACCCCAGACGACAACAGACTTCCGTCGCCCCCTCCCCGGAAAAGCGAGGCCGCCGTGACCACATCGACTCCCACTTCCACCCTGTCGGCGGCCTGGAGCCTCTGGGCGCTGCTGCTCGGCGTCGGCCTGCTGATGCTCGGCAATGGCCTGCAGGGCAGCCTGCTCGGGGTGCGCGCCGCCGAGGAATCCTTCGGCAACACGGTCACCGGGCTGGTGATGTCGGCCTACTTCGTCGGCTTTCTGGCCGGCTCCACCCTGACCCCACGCAAGCTTCGCGACGTCGGCCATATCCGGGTGTTCGCCGCCCTGGCCTCGATCACCTCCATCGCCATCCTGGTCCATGTCATGTTCATCGACCCCTGGGTGTGGGCGGCGATGCGGTTGATGACCGGCTTCGCCTACGCCGGGCTCTACGTGGTGACCGAAAGCTGGCTCAACGGCCACGCCAGCAACCACCTGCGCGGGCGACTGCTGGCGTTCTACATGGTCATCAGCTATCTCGGCATGGGCGGCGGCCAGTTGCTGCTGAACGTGGCGGACCCCAGCGGCATCCTGCTGTTCTTGATCGTCTCGATACTGATGTCGCTGGCGCTGGTGCCGATCCTGTTGAGCTACACCCCGCAGCCGGACACCAGCCAGCCCGAGGCGATGAACCTGCTGCGCCTGTATCGACTGTCGCCGCTGGGCACCCTCGGCTGCCTGCTGACCGGGATCGCCAACGGTACTGTATTCGGCATGGGCGCGGTGTTTGCCGCCAACCATGGGCTGGAAACCCACCAGATCGCCGCCTTCATGGGGGCGTTCATCCTCGGTGGGGCGCTGTTTCAATGGCCGCTGGGCAAGCTCTCCGACAAGACCGATCGCCAATGGGTGATCCTCATCGTCGCCGCCCTGGCCACCGCCTTCTCGCTGGCCGGGCTGCTGTTCGACCAGGGCGCAAGCCATGCGCTGACGCTGCTCGGCGTGCTGCTGGGTGGCACCACCCTGACGCTCTATTCGCTGTTTCTCGCCTGCGCCAATGACGTCCTGACGCCACAGCAGACGGTGTCCGCCAGCAGCAGTCTGGTGCTGGCGCTCGGCATCGGCGCCATCCTCGGCCCGCTAAGCACGGGGCTGTTGATGGACCTGCTGGGCTCTGCCGGCTTTCTGTGGGACCTGGCGCTGATCCACGCGCTTATCGTGGTCTTCGGCGGCTACTGCCTGTGGCGCTATCCGAACCAGCCCTCGGACACCCACGGCCACTATGTCGCGGTCCCCGCCGGCACCGCCTCCCTGGGGGCAACCTGGGTCGAGGAAGCGGCCGACGATCCGGTGCAGCTCGACCTGGAACTCATGGAAGCAGACGAGGAGTCCTCCCTGGAGGAAGGTCAGGTGAGCGCCGCCGAACCCGGGCGCAGCTGACAGGCCCCTGCCGAACGCGCCCGCCAGAACACGCCTACCGTCGTCTTTCCCCGCCAGCGCCTTGCGCTGGCGGGCCTCGCATCACCGCCGATTCCCCTTCCCACCTCCAGCGGCGTCTTCTACCGCCGGCCGCCTTCTGCCAGATCGTCGTCTTGCCCCTGGTCGTTCGCGTCAGGGCTGCTCTTCTTGCCTGGTTTCCTTTTCTTGCCTGACCTTCTCTTGGTTCCTGACCTTCTCCGCTTGCCCGGCCCCTGCACCAGGCCAATGGTGCCACTTCGCCAAAAAGTTCTGCCGTTTTGTGCATTTGTGGCATCTCGCATAGACAACTTGGCAGCGCTCATAAACACCCGCCAATGGAAACGTGAATAATTTGCATTCTTAAAACATAAACAGGGAACCCCTTTCGTGCCGTACCATTCCGCTCCCCTCACCTGCCTTGTTCCAAGCCGTCTCGTTCCTGGCCGCCTGGCTATCGCCATTGCCCTGGCCTCCGGTGCCGTCCTGTCGACCCCGGTGCTGGCCCAGGACGCCGAGCAACTCGCCAGCATGACCGTGGTCGGTGACGACCTGCGTGCCACCACCGAATCGACCAAGAGCTACCAGGTGGCCTCCAGCACCAGCGCCAACGGCCTGACGCTGACGCCGCGCCAGACGCCACAGTCGGTCAGCTTCCTGACCCGCCAGCAGATGGACGACGAGGCCATCACCAGCACCACCGAGGCGGTGGAACGGCTGCCCGGCGTCTCGGCGATCCGTCTGGACGGCACTCGCACCAGCTTCCAGTCCCGCGGCTACACCATTCGCAACTTCCAGTTCGATGGTCTGCAGAGCAATACCAGCGCGTTCTGGCCGTTCGGCGACGCCGAGTGGGACACCGCCATCTACGACCGGGTCGAGGTCGTGCGCGGCGCCACCGGCCTGATGACCGGGGTCGGCGATCCTTCCGCCACCGTCAACTTTGTGCGCAAGAAGCCGCTGGACGAGGCGGCGGGTAGCGTGACTGCCGCGGTGGGCCGCTGGGACCGGGGGCGCGGCGTGGTCGATGTCAGCACTCCGCTGGACAGCGAGGGGCGCGTCGGCGTGCGCTTCGTGGCGGCCAAGGACAGCTCGGACAGCTTCATGGACGGCGTCGAGAACGACCGCGAGACCCTTTACGGGGTGATCGCCGCCGAGCTGACCGACAACACCGAGCTCAGCGTGGGCATCGAATACCAGCACTACGACCAGGATGGCGCCTACATCGGCGTACCGCAGTACTACCTGGACGGTGGCCGTACCGACTTCGACCGCTCCACCGCCAACAACACCGACTGGGCCAACTTCTTCACCGAGAACACCCGCGCCTTCGTCGACCTGACCCACCACTTCGACAATGGCTGGTCTGCCCGCGCCGCCTACAGCTACGGCGACGCCAACTATGGCCTGACCTACAACTACCGCGGCGGCTATCCGGTTCGCGAGACCGGTGTGCTCTACTACACGCCCAGCTACGCCACCGAGTCCTACCTGGTCGACTATCGCGGCGATCGCACCCAGAAGAATCTGCATGTCAGCGCCGAAGGTCCCTTCACCCTGTTCGGCCGCGAGCATCAGCTCGGCTTCGGCTACATGGACCTGCACGAGGACTACCAGATCAACAGTCGCGGCCCGGCCGGCGACGTGCCGGCGCTGGGAAGCTTCAGCGACCGCAACGACCCGGCCCTGGCAGAACCGGTCTGGGGCGAGTGGGGCCTGACCGATGACACCGTGACCGAACAGCAGGGCTACTACGCGGTATCCCGCTTCTCGCTGGCAGACCCGGTGCACTTTATCGTCGGCGCGCGCATGACCGACTGGAAGATCGACCAGGACTATCGCGGCGAGCGTGAGTACGAGTACGACAACGAGTTCACCCCCTACGCGGGTCTGATCGTCGACATCACCGACGACCTCAGCGCCTACGCCAGCTACACCGAGATCTTCAACACCCAGAGCGAGCGCTCGCCCAGAGGCGCCCTGCTGGATCCGCTGGAAGGCATCAACTACGAGGCCGGTCTCAAGGCCGAGCTGTTCGACGATCGTGCCGACGTGTCCTTCGCGGTGTTCCACAGCCAGCAGGACAATCTGGCGGTGGAGATCCCCGGGGTCTTCGTCGCGGGCACCACCGACCAGGCCTACACCACCACCGACGGCGCCGAGGTCGAAGGCTTT
Source organism: Halomonas sp. H10-59 (assembly GCF_040070555.1). Classification (NCBI taxonomy): domain Bacteria; kingdom Pseudomonadati; phylum Pseudomonadota; class Gammaproteobacteria; order Oceanospirillales; family Halomonadaceae; genus Halomonas; species Halomonas sp. H10-59. Next base: position 1,404,261 of record NZ_CP098828.1, on the reverse strand, counting down.
GAGCTCGAGATCGCAGGCGAGGTGGCCGACGGCGTCAACCTGTCCGCCAGCTACGCCCTGGTGGACGCCGAGGACGCCGACGGTGAGCAGCTCAACACCAGCTATGCCCGCCAGCAGGCCAAGCTGTTCGCCAGCTGGCAGCTGCCTGGCCGCTGGTCGAACCTGACCCTCGGCGGCGGTGCGCGCTGGCAGGGTGACACCTACCGCGACAACGACACCCCCAACGGTACCGAGAAGATCGGTCAGGGTGACGTCTTCGTCGCCGATGCCATGGCCCGCTATCGCATCAACGACAACATGAGCGCCCAGCTCAACGTCACCAACCTGTTCGACGAGGAGTACTACTCGCAGCTCGGCTTCTATAGCCAGGGTATCTATGGCGAGCCGCGCAGCGCGCTGCTGAGCCTGACCTACGACTTCTAGTGCCCTGGAACGCCGAAACCTCGACATCCGCGTCGGGCGCTGTGCGTCCGACCGGCACTCGCGACACCACTGTCAAACCGGCTCTCCTGCGAGAGCCGGTCATCGCCTCTACAAGGAAGACCCCATGCCCCTGTTCCACCCACGCTGGCCGCTCGGCCTTGTGTTACTCGCCGCCGTCCAGCCTGTCCTCGCCGCTGGCGACGATGGCTATCCGATCGAAATCGAGCACGCCCTCGGCGTCACCGTGATCGAGGAAAAGCCCGAACGGGTCGCCACGGTGGCCTGGGCCAACCACGAGGTGCCGCTGGCGCTCGGAGTGGTGCCGGTGGGGTTTCCCGCCACCACCTTCGGCGACGACGATGGCGATGGCCTCTGGCCCTGGGTGGAGCAGCGCCTTGACGAGCTCGACGCCGGCCCCCCCAACCTGTTCGACGAAGGCGATGGCATCGACTTCGAGGCGGTGGCCGCGAGCCAGCCCGACGTTATCCTGGCGGCCTATTCCGCCCTCAGCCGCTCCGACTACGACACCCTCAGCAAGATCGCCCCGGTGGTGGCCTACCCCGAAGCGCCCTGGTCGTCGGGCTGGCGTGACATGATCCGGCTCAACAGCGCAGGCATGGGCATGGCCGAGGAAGGCGAGGCCTTGATCGCACGACTGGAGGCCCAGGTGGAGCAGCAGATCGCCGAGCACCCGGAACTCGCTGGCAAGAGCGCCATGCTGATCAGCCATATCAAGCCCACCGACCTCAGTCAGATCAACTTCTACAACGACAACGACGCCCGGGTGCGCTTCTTGCACGAGATCGGCCTGACCTCGCCCCAGTTCGTCACCGACAGCTCCGTTGACGGCCGTTTCGCCGGCTCCATCAGCGCCGAGCGTATCGACGAGATTGCCGATGTCGACATCATCATCACCTATGGTGGCGAGCCGCTGGTGGAGCGACTCAACGAGCATATGCTGACCTCGCGCCTGCCCGCGGTGGAACAGGGCTCGCTGGTGCTGCTCGGCAACAACCCTACCGGAACCGCGGCCAACCCGACGCCGCTGTCGATCCCCTGGGTGCTCGACGACTACGTCGAACGACTGGCCGAAGCCGCTCGCAAGCGTCAGCACCCCTGAATCAAGCGTCAGCAACCCTGAATGGAGCGTCTGGACGGGATGGATACGCACAAATGAGCAGGAAGGGAAGGATATGAAGGCAAGGCCGCTGGCGCCTGGCAGGCCACGCCATTCGCGCCCGACCGGCGTCTATCTGCTGCTGGCGGCGCTGGCCGCCAGCGTCATGATGTCGGTGGTCATCGGCGCCAGGCCGACGGATCTGACCGCGCTCATGGGTCTGCTGGATGGGCGTATCGACTCCATCGACGAAGCGGCAATCGCCAGCCGTCTGCCCCGCACCCTGCTGGCGTTGCTGGCGGGGGCCGCGCTGGCCGTGGCCGGGGCGACCATGCAAGGCCTGACCCGCAATCCTCTGGCCGATCCAGGCCTGCTCGGGGTCAACGCCGGCGCCGCGCTGGCAGTCGTCATCGGCATCGCCTGGTTCGATATGCAGCAGGCCTCTGGTTACATCTGGGTGGCCATCGCCGGCGCCGGCGCCAGTGCACTGCTGGTCTACCTGGTGGCCAACCTCGGACGAGGCGGCGCCACCCCTCTCAGGCTGGCGCTGAGCGGCGCGGTGGTGACCGCCGCCCTGACCTCGCTGACCTCCGCTGTGATTCTGCCCCGCACCGACATCGCCGGGCTGATCCATTCCTGGCTGATCGGCGGCGTCGGCGGCGCTACCCTCGATCGCATCACCCCGGTGCTGCCCTTTCTGGCCCTGGGCATTGCCGCGTCGCTGCTGGCGGCGCGCAAGCTCAACCTGATGGCGCTGGGCGATGAGGCGGCGACCGGCCTCGGCGAGCGCGTGGCCCTGGCCCGAGCGCTGGCCGCGGTGGGGGCCATCCTGCTGTGCGGGGCGACCACCGCGGCCTGTGGTCCCATCGGATTCGTCGGCCTGGTCGTGCCCCACGCGCTGCGCCTGCTGGTCGGTGCCGACTACCGCCGCCTGCTGCCGCTGTGTGCCCTCGGCGGCGCCCTGCTGGTCATACTGGCCGACACTCTGGGCCGGGTGCTGGTCCGTCCGGCAGAACTCGACGTCGGTATCGTCACCGCCCTGCTCGGCGGTCCGGTCTTCATCTGGATCGTCCGCCGCCATACGCTGAGGTCACTGTGACGACGACACCGACCACCTCCCAGCGAGCGACGGCCACTCAAGCCATGTCCTGCCGAGCGACGTCCTCTCAAGCAAGGTCCACCCAAGCAAGGTCCACGCCGTCGACCGTCAGGCAACTGCGACGGCAACGCCAACGCCAGCGCCGGCGGATCATTGCGCTGCTGCTGTGTGCGCTGCTTGCCGGGGTCTGCCTCACCCTGATGCTGGGCCAGTCGTGGATCGACCCTGCCACGGTGATCGCGGTGCTGTCCGGCGAGCAGGTACCCGGCGCCTCCTTCACCCTGATGGAGTTGAGGCTACCCCGGGCGCTGATTGCTGTGCTGGCCGGGGCCTGCTTCGGCCTCGGCGGCGCCGCCTTCCAGACCATGCTGCGCAATCCGCTGGCCAGCCCCGACGTGATCGGTATCAGCGCCGGCGCCAGCGCAGCGGCGGTCTTCGCCATCGTCATGCTGTCGCTGCGTGGCGCTCCGGTGGCACTGGTGGCCATCGTCGGCGGTCTTAGCGTCGCCGTGCTGATCTATGCCCTGTCGTGGCGCCGCGGCGTCGCCGATACCCGCCTGATTCTGACCGGCATCGGCCTCGCCGCCATGCTCCAGAGCGCCATCGCCTACCTGCTGACCCAGGCCCCGGCCTGGCCACTGCAGGAGGCCATGCGCTGGATGACCGGCAGCCTCAACAGCGTGCACCTGGATCAGAGCCTGCCCCTGCTGCTGGCGCTGATCGTGCTTGGCCTGCCGCTACTTCACTTCGCCAGGGACCTGGAGGCGATGCGCCTGGGCGATGACATGGCCCGGGGGCTCGGTGTCAGGCTGTCGCTCACCCGCCTGGGCATCGTGGTCGCGGCGGTGGGGCTGGTCGCCTTTGCCACCGCGGTGACCGGGCCGATCGCCTTCGTCGCCTTCCTCAGCGGCCCGGTCGCCGCCTGGTTGATCCGTCACAACGGCTCGGTGCTGATCCCCGCTGCCCTGGTCGGCGCCCTGTTCGTGCTGCTGGGTGACTTTATCGGCCAGCATCTGCTGCCGGCCCGCTATCCCGTGGGGGTGGTCACCGGCGTGATCGGCGCCCCCTACCTGATTACCCTCGTCATGCGCGACAACGCCCGAGGATCCACCTGATGACGCCTACCCGACTCAGTGCCCGAGGCCTGACCGCCGGCTACCGTGACCGAGCGGTCCTCGACAACATCGATCTGGAGGTCAAGCCAGCGGGTATCACCGCCATCGTCGGCGCCAACGCCTGCGGCAAGTCGACCCTGCTGCGTTCGCTGTCACGCCTGCTGGCGCCGCAGCGCGGCCAGGTATTGCTCGACGGCCACGACCTGCACCGGCTGCCCGCCAGGCGCCTGGCCCAGCGCCTGGGACTGCTGCCTCAGGCGCCACTCGCCCCTGAAGGCATCAGCGTGCTGGAGCTGGTCAGTCGTGGCCGCCACCCCCACCAGGGCATGTTTCAGCGCTGGAGCCGCGACGACGATGACGCCGTCAGCGAGGCGCTGGAAGCCACCGACACCGCCGGCCTCGCCGAGCGTGTGCTGGAAGAACTGTCGGGCGGCCAGCGCCAGCGGGTGTGGATCGCCATGGCCCTGGCCCAGCGCACCGAGGTGCTGCTGCTCGACGAACCCACCACCTATCTCGATATCCATCACCAGGTCGAGGTGCTCGATCTGCTCGAGGACCTCAACCGCCAGCGCGGCACCACCATCGTCATGGTGCTGCATGAGCTCAACCTTGCCGCGCGCTATGCCGATGAGTTGATCGCCATGGCCGCCGGCAAGGTCTACTCAAGCGGCCCAGCCAGTGAGGTGATGACCACCACCATGGTCAGGGAGGTATTCGGACTGGACAGCCACGTCTTCGCCGATCCCGTCAGCGGCCGCCCGATGATGGTCCCGCTGGGTCGACAGGACCGCAGGCCACACTCGCAGGCAAGGGCAGTGCACAAGGATCGTCGATCGACGGTCCCCGACACCGAAGCGTCATCATCGTGACATGACCTCGGCAGCACGCTGGGACTCGCGGTGGCGACGGTCGGCCGCCCTGATCACGATGCCGGCCATGATGTTGGCCAGGATACGGGCCAGGATACCGACGCGATGCTGGCGCGATGGTTGAGCAGCGCCATCGCGGCACGTTAGGGTCCCGCATTGTCAAACGCCCAGAGGCAAGCGCCCAGAGGCCTTGCCAGGCGCTACGCCCAGGCGTGCCGCGACCGTTCCTTTTCCCAGACAGGAGCACGATGATGAAGACCATTCTGATCACCGGCGCCGGCAGTGGACTCGGCGAAGGTACGGCACTGGCCCTGGCCAGGGCGGGACACAAGGTCATCGCCACCACGGAGATCTGGCCCCAGGTCACCTCGCTCAAGGAAAAGGCCCGGCAGCAGGAACTGACGCTCACCGTCGAAAAGCTCGATATCACCGACAAGCGCGACCGCGACGCGGTGTTTTCCAGCTACGGGCACCAGGTCGATATCGTGGTGGCCAACGCCGCCATCGGCGAGACCGGTCCGCTGGCCGAGATCCCGGTGGACCGGGTACGCCGAGTGTTCGAGACCAACGTCTTCTCGACCCTGGAATTCGTGCAGCCCTACGCCCGCGAGTTCGTCGAGCGAGGCAAGGGCAAGATCGTACTGACCTCCTCCATCGCTGGTTTCACCACCTTCCCCTACCTCGGTCCCTACGTCGCCTCGAAGCACGCCCTCGAAGGCATGGCGCAACTGCTCTACGAAGAGCTCGCCCCGCTGGGCGTCAAGGTGGCCACCATCAACCCCGGCCCCTTCCGCACCGGCTTCAACGACCGCATGTACAACACCCTGGACCAGTGGTACGACCCCGACGCCTGCTTCACCCCTGAAAAACCGATTCGCTCGGTGCAGCAGCAGTTTGCCGGCGACGACCTGCAGCAGGACCCGGCGGCGATGATCGACGAGATGGCACGACTGATCCCGCTGGACGAGCACCGCTTCCGCAATGTCTACCCGGACAGCTTCGAGGCCAGTGCCAGGGAATATCAGGATGGGCTGTGGGATCGACTCATCTGAGGCTTTCCCGAAAAGTGCCTGCGCTCGGTAATACGGCGTTAAAAATCGGCTTATAATGCTCATTTACACCCCGTAAACTGCGCTTTCTCACCGATTTTTGCCTTGTCTAACCTTCGCTCGTCGACTTTTCGAATAAAGCCTGGGCGCCCCTGTTGATCGTGTCCCGGGGCCTGTAAGGTTGGTTGCCCTGCTAACGACCAAACCGGGACACCTTTCTTCAGGAGTAGAGGCTGACATGCCCACACCCCAAGATAGCCGCGACAGCGACACCACCATCACCGTCGACATCGTCTCCGACGTCGTCTGTCCCTGGTGCATCATCGGCTACCGCCAGCTCGCCGAGGCGGCGCGCCAGAGCGGAATCGACATCGAGGTGCACTGGCACCCCTTCGAGCTCAATCCGCAGATGGGCGAGGAAGGCGAAAACCTGCGCGAGCATATCGCCGCCAAGTACGGCACCAGCGATGAGGACTCGCGCAGCGCACGGGAACGGCTCACCCAGATGGGCGCCGACCTCGGCTTCACCTTCAACTACGCCGATGACATGCGCATGGTGAATACCTTCCGCGCCCACCAGTTGATCGACTGGGCAGAGCAGCGCTCTCCAGACGAAGGCCACCGCATGAAGCAGGCCCTGTTCAGCGCCTTCTTCACCGAGCGCCGCGACCTCCACCGAATCGACGTACTGGCCGATGTGGCGGCGAGTCTCGGCCATGACCGCGACGAGGTCGTGGCGATGCTCGAGTCGGGCGAGCATGGCGAATCGGTACGACAGCGCCAGGCCTTCTGGCAACAGCAGGGCATCAGCGGGGTTCCTGCCATGGTGTTCAACCGCCGCTACCTGGTCACCGGCGCCCAGGGCGTCGAAAACTACCAAGAAGTCCTTGCGCAGGTGGCCGCCGAGCGAGCCGAAGTGACGTCATGACGACAACGCCGGGTGCCACAACACCCGGCGTTATTGGTCAGGCCCGCGGGCCTGACCCAACGTTCTGACGAACGGAAAGGTCAGTTCAGCTCTTCCCGGGATCATACACCTAGATGGCCCTAAGACTCTTCGAGCGGAAGACCGACCGAGGCATGTAGAAGGACACCACCCAGTTGGGCTGATCGACGATCTCGCTGACCCGTAGCCGCCCTGCCACGCTGCAAAGCGCGTAGGCCAGCTGCTCATCCATGCCGGCCTGACGGTGCAACCGATCGATCATGAAGCGCACCGCGTCACGGGCGCCCTGCATCAAGTCCGGCCCCACCCCGGTGGTGACCAGAAAGCCCGCATCTTCCTCGCTCGACGCTCCCGGCGGCACGTCGAACATCGGCGCAGGAATATTGCCTGCCTTGTGCAGACGCAATGTGGCCGTGGCGGCCATGCGGGTCTCTACCGCGGTTCCGCAGACCTCTCCGTCGCCCTGGCAGGCGTGGGTATCGCCGATACTCAGAAGTCCTCCCTTGACCTGCACCGGCAGGTACAGCCGAGCTCCCTTTACCAGGTCGCGGATGTCGAGATTGCCGCCGCAGATGCGCGGCGGCACGATGGAGTGCTGCCCCGGCTCGGCAGGCGCGAGCCCGATGGTACCGGCGAAGGGCCGAAACGGAATCACGATGTCCTCGTCGAAGTACACCGACTCGCTGTCGTACTCCGACACCTTGAGCCAGGGCGAGGTGAAATCGTCGGCCAGCAGCCCGAAACCCGGGATCAGCCCCGTCCAGCCCCACTGCCCCGGCTCAAAGTCGACCAGCTCCACCTCGATCACATCGCCGGGTTCGGCATCCTCCATATAGAGGGGGCCACACACCGGATTGAGCTCCCCTGCCGGCAGTCGGGTCAGCGCGTCGGCCTGGCTGTGTCGGGTAATCAAGCCACCGCTGGCATCGAGAATATCGAAGCGCCGAGTATCACCGGAACTGATCGTTTCCTGCGGCTCGAGGGCGTGGTCAAAACAGTGATGAACGTCGTGTATCGTCTTGATCTTCATTCTTGCGTCTCCACCTCGAGGCGCCGATCGTCTCCGCCGACCGGCGCCTCGAGTGTTTTCAATTGGCCCAGGGCGCTGTTCTCAACATCGACGAGCGCAGGCACTTTACAGACAAGCCTTAGATTTCCATCTGCACGGCACGGCCACCGCGCTTGGCAAAGGCGTAGACGCCGACACCGACAACCGCCCAGGCCAGCCCGATCAGCACGGTATAGGACTCGAACCCGCTCCAGATGTAGCCGACCACGGCGAGGCCGAGCAGCGGACACAGGATATGCAGGAAGGGATTGGCGGCCTTCTTCTTGAACACGAAGTAGTAGAGCGTGGTGATGTTCAGAATGATGAAGGCGGTCAGGGCGCCGATGGTCACGATGGAGGTCAACAACGCCAGCTGCTGCATGAAGGCGATCCCCGCGACGATGGACACGGCACCGACCAGCAGCGCACTGACGTAGGGCGTCTTGAAGCGCGGGTGAACGCGAGCCAGCGGCGCCGGCAGCAGCCGATCACGGCCCATGCTGTAGAGGATTCGCGCGGTCGCGATCTGGGCCACCAGGGAGTCAGCGACACCCCAGGCGATAGCGGTGGTCGCGGCGGTCAGCACCGCCAGCCAGCCGCCCCCGGCGATATGTGCGGTTTCATAGAAGGCGGTGTCGAGATTGTTGAACGAGGCGGGATCGGGCTGGATCAGCGCCGCCACCCAGGTCTGGGCGATAAACAGGCCTCCGATGATCAACAGCACCAGGAAGATCGCCTTACTGACCGCCTTGCCACCGCCCTTGGCCTCTTCCGCCAGGGTGGAGATGCCATCGAAGCCGAGAAAACTGAGCACCGCGATCGGCACCGCAGAGATGATCAGCCCCAGCGAGAAGTCATCGGCATCGTAGACCGGGGCCATCGAGAAGACGGCACCGTTGACGTTGTTGCTGATGGCCACCACCCCCACCACCAGAAACACCGCCAGCACCAGCAGTTCGGCCACCAGCATCCAGCGGTTGAAGGCGGCGGTAAAGCTGATGCCGCGAATATTGATGTAGGTGTTGAACACGACGAAGGCCACCACCAGCAGGATCGGTGACAGCGACGGGAAGATGTCGTGGATCGCCAGCGCCCCCACCACGTACAACAGCGCCGGAATCAGGATGTAGTCCAGCAGCATGATCCAGCCCGCAACGAAGCCGGCAAAACTGCCCGCCCCGCGGGACACGTAGGAGTACACCGAGCCTGCTACCGGGAATTCCTTGGCCATCTGGGAGTAGCAGATGGCGGTAAACAGCATCCCCACCAGTCCGATGACATAGGCGGTGACGATCATGCCACCGCTGGCGCTCATGACATGGCCGAAGATACCGAAGGGAGCGATCGGCACGATGAAGATCAGGCCGTAGATCACCAGATCTCTCAGCTTGAGCGTTCGTGAGAGTTCCTGGGTGTAGCCCAGACTCTCCAGGGTATTGTCACTCATCGGTGATTTCCTCTTGTTCTAGTTGGCAAGGCGGGGATCTCCCGCCATCGAGCGGTCGAAGACGTCCACCGGGGGCGAGGCTGCCTGCGTGGCGACACTGGGCGGCCTCTTGCTGTGCATTCCCATGGCCGGTCAAGAATCTGACGGCGCCGTGTATACTCGAACCCGCCAGCAGACCCGGACGCAGTTCGCGACCTGCGACAGTGCGCCGGACACAGCGACGTTGGCCGCTTCATTTTTAGAAAATCACACTTAAAGGTATTGTGACAATACCTTTTGGAGAGAACCCTATGCTTGAACCGTCTCGAACCGACCTGCCAGGCGCCGGCGGCGCCCGCTCGGCCACCCAGGAGCTGGCGGACCGGATCGTGACGGCGATCGCCATTGGCGCCTACTCCCCCGGGGATCGCCTGCCGCCGGAGCGCGACCTGGCGGAGCGCCAGGGGGTCAGTCGCGTCACCGTCCGCGGCGCCTTGAAGATCGTGGGCGAGCTTGGCCTGATCGAATCCCGTCGAGGCCGCGATGGCGGTACCTTTGTCACCTTCAAACGGGTCGACGAGGCCTCGCCCAACACCGCCCAGCGTATCCTCGGACAGGAGCTGCCCCAGCTCAGGGACTTCTTCGACTATCGCTGTCTGGTGGAGGGGCTGGTGGCCAGAACCGCCGCCGAGCGTCACGACGAGGCCCAGGCCAAAACGTTGCAGGCGCTGCTGGACCGCTTCTGCGACACCGACGACGCCTCCATCGCCCGCCAACTCGATGAGCGCCTTCACGACTGCATCATGGCGATGGCCGACAATCACCATCTGGTCGCCCAGTCACGTCAGCTGACGGCGCGCGCCACCCTGGGGTTCGGCTCCGAGCCCTACCCCGCCGAATCATTGCCAAGGGCAAGACGGGAACATCGTGAACTGGTCCAGGCCATCCTCGAGCGACGCGCAGACGACGCCTTCAGCGTCGCCCAGCATCACTTCACACTGACGCTTGCGATCATGGAACATTCACTGGATGGGCGACCGCTCTAGCCCGACTCCCGGGAAAGCGGCTTTGGTGAGGGGTTTGATGAAGGGCTTTGGCGCAGAGCTCAGGCGTAAACGAAGGGGGAATACTGGCCAAGCGGTAGGGACGTCACACTAGCCTCAATGGCACCTCCTTGGTGGGGCTCCACCTCCACCATTGTCATGGTGACGAGATGGAACCCTGGTCGTTTGAAAACGTTCTTCAAACAGAAAAGTCGGTCGACTTCATGACCACAGATGGCCGTACCACCCAGGGACGACGATAGCGAAGCGGGCCGGCGACGTCGCCTTTTCTCCCATCGCGTCTTCGGGTACGGCCGGTTGCGCACGGCCCTTCAAGGCAATGGGCTAGCCGGAGGCGTCGTCGAACCAGCTATCGACCAGATCACGATTGTCGTTGATCCAGTCCCGGGCACCCTCTTCGGGATCCCCTGTTTCCTCTATCCGAGCCATCAGCGTTCCAAGGCTATCATCGTCCATATGCCAGGCATTGAGCACCGATGTCAGCCAGGGATCATCCTCGTCCAGACCGGGGCGTGCCATCCAGTAGATGTCCTCGTTGTCACCATAGATCCCCTTGGGATCCTCGAGGTACTTGAGGTCGTACTCGGCGAAGGCCCAGTGAGGACTCCACAGCGTCACCACCATCGGCTCATCGCGGCTGTAGGCACCATCAAGCGCCGCCATCATCGCCGGTCCAGAGCTATTGATCTGGTCAAAGGGCAAATCATAGGCGCTGATCACGTCGTCGGTCAGGCCCGCAATGGCAGACCCCGAATCGATGCCAAGAATTGAGGGGCCGCCCTGATACTCGTAACGCTCAGCCTGTTCCTTCAGCTCGGCAATGCTGTCGATATCGGCGTAGCTTGGGACCACCAGCCCCAGGCCAGTCCCGCGATACCAGACATCGTGGACGTCGATGCGATCGCGGTATGGTTCCAGAAAGGGCGCATCGGTGGTCGGCAACCAGATCTCGAGTGAAAGGTCGAAGTCGCCACTGGCAAGACCACTGTAGAGCACACTCTTGCCGACATCCGACAGCTCGATGTCATAGTCATGCTCCTCCTCGAGGAGAATCTTCCACATGTTGGCAACGGCGATGTTTTCGGCCCAATTGTTGGTGCCGATGGTCAGTGACTTGTCGTCGGCAACGGACACATTGCCAGCAGACATGACACCCAGCGCCAGCAGAGTTACGGAAAATTTCTTCATGAAAACTCCTTCTTCTGATTGTCGGCAAGGCAAGTGGAAAAGCCTAGCATGAGACGATGCTGATCAAGCCGACGCATTTCTCATACCTTGCATGAGTTAACGGAATGCGCCACCCACGATCGGTGGCGCATCCTGGGGATCGTCAGCCCAGCAGACGGGCATCGAATGGATAGTCCGACAGCAGCTCCACCTGGCCGTCTTCGCGGACGTATAGCTGTTCTTCGAGCTTCACCCCTTCGCCCCCAGCTTCATGACCGATGAAGCTCTCGACACACAGGGTCATGCCGGGTTCGATAACGCCGTCGTAGCCCTTATCGTCGATGTCCTCGCGGTGCACGATGTAGGGATACTCGCCATTCATGCCGACCCCGTGAGCCAGGGCAAAGTAGCGGCGAGACTTGTAGGCGGGAGGAATCTCCCAGGCACGCTCGGCGTATTCCTTAAAGCTCACCCCAGGCTTGAGATTAGCCATGTTGGTCTGAATCTGGTCGTACGCCATGCGATACAGATCTTTCTGCGTCTGAGATGGGGCATCACGCCCGCACAGGAAGGTGCGCGAAAAGTCGGCGTAGTAGCCGTAGCGTCCGACCACATCGGTATCCAGCGCTACCAGCTCTCCTGACTGGATACGGCGGTCGGAACACTCCTGAAACCAGGGGTTGGTTCTCGGCCCGGAGTTCATCAGACGCGTCTCGATAAAATCCGCATCGGTCGCGACGATATGCTGGTGCAGCTTCGACCAGGCTTCGTTCTCGGTCACGCCGGGCCGAATGCTGGCCTCAAGTTGACGCACGCCCTCCTCCACGGCGCGCAACGACGAGCGGATCATCTTGATCTCGTTGGGCACCTTGTAGGCACGGGCCTGCTCGAGTGGCTCCTGGGCATCCAGCACCCGGTAACCACGCTCCTTAAGCGCAAACGCCGCCTGGGAGGTCGCGCTCTCCAGTGCCACCTTGCCGCCACCGCCGCACTGGCGCTGAATCAGGTCGTCGATTTCATCGGCCCAGGCCTCGGTGACCGCGTGGGTATTACGCTCGTTGAAGTAGTACGAGATCGCCTTCGCCGGACGGATCTCGTCGATCGTCGGCAGATGAGAGGCCAGATGCTCGCACCCGGAAAACTCGAACAACACTACCGGCCCCTCGGCGGGCACGAAGGCATAGCGCGCCGGGTTGCGCGAGCTGTAGACCTGCATGTTTCTGGAACCGGTGGCATAGCGCACATGGGCCGGGTCAAACAGTACCGCGGCTGCAATGTCGCGCGACTTGAGCTGAGCCCGTACGCGAGCAAGCCGGTCAAGCAGGATCTGCGGGATCTCCTGCTGCGTCGGTTCACAGTCTTCGGGGCGATGGGTCGGGGGCAGGATGCCCATTGCGTCCAGATCCATATTCATCAGCGTTGCTCCCTGGGATTGAATGGCGAAGGGGCTCAGTCGAGCAGGCCATCGGCGCGTTCGGCCCGATCCTGTTCGGCCTGGATATGCAGCTCGGACACCCGGCCATACAGCTGGCGGGTGCGCTCGAGACGACCGACCACGCCAGGCGTCTTGGAATACGCAAAGATCGCCGTCAGTCGCGGCGTGTCACCCTCCACACGAGTCACGCGATGCAGGCTGAAGCGCCCCTTGAACAGCTGAAGATCACCGGGTTGCAGGTCCAGGCGACGCACGCCTTCACGTGTTTCGCCGCGAATCACCGCGCCGACTCCCTCGTAGTTCTCCTCCTGGGGCGTACGGATGTCCGGGCAGTACTCGAAGCTGCCGCCTTCTTCTGGCGCCTGGGTCATCATGGTGACGATGAATTCATTGGTGTCGTAGTGCCATGGCTGCTGGGTGCCGTCGGGCAGCACGTTGAGCACCAGCCCGGCATAGGGATCGGCATACTCATACACCTTGTCCTCGCCAAGGCAGCGGGCGACCAGCGACTTCATGCCTGGCGAAACGTACATGCGCTGCATGATGCGATCCGCCGTGATCATGTCGCGGGTCACGAAACCGCTGGTGCGGGTCATGAACAGCCGGCGAGGATCCTGCTCAGGCAACTCGGGATCGTCAGCGGTAAAGTAGGCGTTCACCTCACGGCTGTTGTAGAAGCTCTTCTGCGCCAGTTCGTGGCACTCCTCGCGCATCTGCGCCAGTCGGTCCTGGCGCAGGAAACCGCGAAGCACCGCACAGCCCTCGCGATCAAGGTCCTTGCGGGCCGTGGCGATGGCCGACAGCAGGACAGGATCATCAGGACGATCGAGAGGATAGCGTTCGCTATCGACCAGGTCTGTCAGGTCATGGCGTTCGGCATCGGCCAGTTGCTGTGCAGTAAGCATCAGGGTTCTCCTCGGTGAGCCGGGGAAGGGACGACCAGTCGACGCTGGTCTCGTCTTGGGTTCAGCGGCATAGTGGGGAAACTTCAATCATCGAGGAAACGATTCGTTCCGATGCATTCCATCGACAAAACCGATGGGCATAGCCTGCCGATCCTGGACACCGAACTGCTCAGCGCCTTCGTGGCGGTGATCGAGAATGGGGGATTCACGGCGGCCGCCCGGCAGTTGCACAAGACGCAATCGACCATCAGCCAGCGCATTCGCACCCTGGAAGAGCGCGTAGGCAGTCCGCTGGTATATCGCACCAGCCGTCAACTCAGCCTGACCGAGGATGGCGAGATCTTGCTGGTCTACGCGCGCCGCCTGCTGCAGTTGCAGCGCGAAGCCATCAGCGCTCTCGGTCATGGGGATCGCGACGGGGTGATTCGTTTCGGACTGCCTGAAAACTACGCCGAGATCTGGCTGCCGCGACTGCTGGATCGCTTCGCTCAGCGCCATCCTCGTATTCGCCCGCATATCCACTGCCGCATGTCGAGCGAGCTGATCGAGGCACTCGAGGCCGGCGAACTCGACCTGGCGCTCACGGTGCGTCACGCCAATCATGGCAATGGGGACATCCTGGCCGCCGAATCCCTGGTGTGGGCCGCCCATCGCGACTTCGATCACGACCCTCAGGCGGCGCTACCGCTGGCGCTGTTCCCCGACCACTGCCCCTACCGGCAACGCGCCCTCGACAGCCTGACGCGCCAAGGTCGCCAGTGGTCGCTGCACTACACCAGCCAGAGCCCCACCGGCCTGCGCATGGCGGTGAACCAGCGCGACGCAGTGACCGTCGCTGATCGCCGCACCCTACCCGATGATTGGCGCATACTCGGCGACACCGATGGCCTCCCGCCGCTGCCACCGGCCGAGCTCGAGCTCCATCGTTCGCCAAGCTTCCAGCACCCCGCAGGGGACGATCTGATCATGCTGATCCGTGAACTGCTGACCTCTGACACAACGATCGGCTGAAGCGAATTGGCGCGTTTCCAGTGAGCATCGACGCCACACTCAGGCAGGTGGATCGCTGATCTCCTGGCGCAGCCAGCGACGAAACAGCGCCATGTTGGTGGAATCCTGCTGCTCTTGACGCGTCACCAGCCAGTAGGACTGATGGCCGGTGACCTCGACGTCCAGCAGTTGCACCAGATCCCCGCGCATCAATTCACGGCCGATCATGTGGCGATCGGCCACCGCCACCCCGATGCCATTGATGGCCGCCTGGATGGCGAGCTCGAGGACGTCGAAGGCCAGCCCCCCATCTGTCTCGACGCCTTCGATGCCTGCCGCTCGCAGCCAGTGCTGCCAGGTCTGGAAACGGTCATCGTCTCGAAGTACATGCAGCAGGGTATGACGAGTCAGATCCACCTCACGCCCTCGCCGCCCCTCCAGCAACTGCGGGGCACACACCGCCACATGGGATTCCTGCATCAGCAGCTCGGCGTCGAGCTCCGGCCATTCGCCGGCGCCGAAGCGAATCACGCCGTCCATCTCGGCATGATTCAACAGATCATCTTCGAATCGGGTGGTGATCGACAGGTCCAGCGAGGGGTGCAGCGCGTGCAGCCGACCGAGCCGCGGCACCAGCCAGCGACTGGCAAAGGTCGGCGGCACATTGATCCTCAAGTGGGATAACTGCTGCTGGTCCTCCAGCGCACCGACGGTCCAGGCGATCCGATCAAAGGACTGCCTGAGTACCGGCAGCAGCCGATTGCCTGCAGCGGTCAACCGCAATTGCCCGCCACTTCGGTCGAACAGCGCCACTCCGAGCTGCTCCTCGAGCAGCTTGACCTGGCGGCTCACGGCGCTCTGGGTCACACACAGGCGGGTCGCTGCCTGGGTAAAGCTCAGACACTGGGCGGCGGCCTCGAAGGCCTTGAGGGCGTTGAGTGGTGGTAGTGAACGCTGCATGGGCTCCCCTTAGAAAAACTCGTGACGAATCATCAATTCTGCACAAAACATCGAAGAATACCCCGATCTTCATGACTTTTACGAATGGTGCGACTGCAAAATGGTCGTTTGTTGCAGCGTCTGCTGCTGCCTAGGATGCCGACTACAGTTCATGACCTCGGGAGATTCACACGATGACAGAGCGCTCATTGACCGACTGGCAGCAACTGGCCAGTAGCCTGAGCCTGCCGCACCAGGCCTACCTGGGCGGTCAGTTCTGTGACGCGGCCGGTGGGGCGACCTTCACCGCCGAGAATCCCGCCACCGGCGAATCCCTCGTCGCCGTCGCCGCCTGCCAGGCAGAAGACGTCGATCGTGCCGTCACGATTGCCCGTGACACCTTCAATGCGGGGACCTGGCGCGACCTGCCACCCACCGAGCGCAAGGCTTATCTGCTGCGCTGGGCGCAATTGATCGAGCAACACACCGACGAAATTGCACTGCTCGAGACCCTCGAGACCGGCAAACCCATCTCTCAGACCACCAGCGTCGATATCCCTGGGCTGATCGGTGGTCTGCGCTACTACGCCGAGGCCCTCGACAAGCTCTACGGCGAGACCGCCCCGAATGGACCTTCCAGCGTGTGCATGATCGACCGGGAGCCGGTGGGCGTGGTCGCGGCGGTAGTGCCCTGGAACTACCCCTTGATCATCGCCGGCTGGAAGATCGGCCCGGCGCTGGGTGCAGGCAATTCCCTGATCCTGAAGCCCGCCGAGCAGTCCAGCCTGGCGACGTTGAAGGTTGCAGCGCTGGCCGCCGAGGCGGGTATTCCCGACGGTGCCTTCCAGGTCGTCACCGGACTCGGCCACGAGGCCGGTGAAGCCCTGGGGCGCCACATGGACGTCGATGCGGTTGGCTTCACCGGATCCACCGAGATCGGCAAGCGGTTTCTGGCCTACTCGGCGGAATCCAACATGAAGCGAGTCGGCCTGGAGTGCGGCGGCAAGAGCCCACATATCGTCACTCGTGACGTCGAGGATCTGGACAAGATCGCGATGTATGTCGCCTACGGCGTCTGGTACAACCAGGGCCAGACCTGCCACGCCGGCACGCGACTGATCGTCGACCGCGAGGTC
The DNA here is from genome assembly GCF_040070555.1 of Halomonas sp. H10-59. Classification (NCBI taxonomy): domain Bacteria; kingdom Pseudomonadati; phylum Pseudomonadota; class Gammaproteobacteria; order Oceanospirillales; family Halomonadaceae; genus Halomonas; species Halomonas sp. H10-59. The sequence goes on along the minus strand of NZ_CP098828.1, from coordinate 1,387,533 downwards.
AAGGAAGCCCTGCTGGAACGACTGGAAAGCTGGGCCGACAAGCTGGCACCCGGCGATCCCCTCGACCCCGCCAATCAGATCGGCGCCATGATCGAGCAGCCCCAGCTGGAAAAGGTCCAGCACTACCTGGCCGAGGGCCAGCGGGAAGGCGCGCGGCTACGCTTCGGTGGTGAACGGGTTCACCGTGACAGCGGCGGCTACTACCTGACACCGGCGGTGCTGGATGACGTCAGCAACGATATGCGTGTGGCCCGCGAGGAGATCTTTGGTCCCGTACTGGTGGTGCTCACCGTGGATTCACTCGATGAAGCCATCACCATTGCCAATGACACCGACTACGGTCTGGGCGCCGCTATCTGGACCGACAAATTGAGCGACGGCCATCGCGCCGCCAAGGCCTTGCGCGCCGGTACCGTGTGGGTCAACTGCTATGACCACACCTCCATCAACGCGCCCTTCGGCGGCTTCAAGCAGTCGGGACAGGGCCGCGACAAGTCGCTTCACGCCTTCGACAAGTACACCGAACTCAAGACCACCTGGATCGAGATCTGAGGAGCCCAGCATGCGACAGGACTACGCAAACGGCCGCCAGGCTCCCGTCTTCGCAGGCCCCGGCTGCCTATCTCGCCTCCCGGAGCTGCGTCGACAGCACGCAGCCAAGCGCTACCTGCTGATTACCGACGCCGGACTCGAGGCCAGCGGTGTGCTCGCCCCCTTTGTGGCCGAACTGGAGCAGGATGCAGCGCTTAGCCGCTTCGTAGCTCCTCCTGGCGAGCCTACCGTGGCGACCGTCGACCAGGCGGCTCGGGTGGTCCGCGAGCTCGACGCTCCGCTGGTGATCGGCATCGGCGGCGGCACCGCACTGGACATCGCCAAGCTGGTGGCGGCTCTGGCGGGAAGCCCCGGACAAATGGATCAGTATCTGCTGGGCCGCAGCCCGTGGTGTGGCAGGGCACCGGCGGTGATGGTCCCCACCACCTCCGGAACCGGGAGTGAAGTCACCCGCACCTCGATACTGGCCGACGACACCGGACGCAAGATGTGGGCCTGGGGTGACGAGCTGCTGCCCGATGCCGTGCTGCTCGACCCGCGACTCACTTGCTCGCTGCCTGCCCCGCTGACCGCGGCGACGGGCCTGGACGCCTTCGTCCACGCCCTGGAGGCGACCACCGGCCGCAATCGCAACCGGCTGATCGAAAGCCAGGCACTGGCCGCCATTCGCCTGATTGGTGCCTCGTTGCCCGAGGCGGTGCATGACCCGCACAACCTCCAGGCTCGCCAACAGCTTCAGGAAGCCGCCTGCCTCGCCGGCATGGCCATCGACAACGGCGGCACCGGCATCGCCCACAACATCGGTCATGCCCTGGGCAGCCTCTACCATCTGCCCCACGGAGTGGCGGTGGCGATCGCCGTCGAGGCGACGCTTGGCTGGTCGGTCACCGGGCATGAAGCCATCTTCGCCCCCAGCGCCCATGCGCTGCTGCCTGGCAGCGGTGCCGAGGAGTTGCCGGCGCTGATCCGCGAACTCGCCGACGCCAGTGCCTTCGACCTGGCACTCGCGCCGTTTACCGGCGTCGAGATGGACGCCTCGCGATTGGCCGAGGAGATGCGCGACGAGGCCAACGCACCGATGGCCAACAACGCGGCACGCCGACCCGAAGGTGATGACTGGCAGACCCTGGCGGAACTCACCGTTACCAGCTTCCAGCGTCGCCGGCAGCGTCTGCAGCAGGGTTCGTCCGCCGAAGCGCAGGAGGCACTCGCATGACGACGCCGCGACTCAACGATACGCAGACCCCGCTCTTCACCGTCCCCGGCCAGGCGTGTCGAATTGCACGCATCGAGATCAGCCATCACCAGTTCGAGCTTGATCCCCCCTTTCCCGCAGCCTGGGACAGCCAACCGCGCCGTCGTTTCCCGGCGACCCTGGTGCGGGTGATCGACAGCGAAGGACGCGAAGGGATCGGCTCCGGGGATGTGATGTACGGCTTCGATGACTTTCGTCATCTGTTCATCGGCGAGGATCCACTCGATCTGGAGCGCCACGCTGGCGTGATCGATAACATCGGCTTCCACGCTGGCCGCTGCTGGCCCCTGGAGGTCGCCCTGTGGGACCTCGCCGGCAAGATCCTCGAGACCCCGGTCTGGCGCCTTATGGGCGGTGTCTCGAACCGTTTGCGTGCCTACGCCTCGAGCGGCACCCATCGTCCCCTCGACGAGGTGGTCGCTCTGGCAGAACAAGTGAAGGCGTCAGGCATTGCTGCCTTGAAGCTACGCTTCGGGCGTCCCCGTCTGGAAGAGGATCTGGCCGTGCTCGGCGCCGTTCGCAGTGCCGTCGGCGATGCACTGGAGCTGATGGTCGACTGCAACCAGGGATGGCGCATGCCCTGGGACGTCAAGGCACCCTGGCAGTTTTCCCAGGCGCTGGAAGTGGCCCGGGAGCTCGAGAACCAGGGCGTCTACTGGATGGAGGAACCTCTGTACCGCGGCGACTACGAGGGTATGGCCAGACTGAACGAGGCGACCTCGCTGCACATCGCCGGTGGCGAAATGACACGAGAACCCTACGAGTTCACTGAAATGCTGCGTCAGGGATGCCTCGATGTCTATCAGCCCGACGCCGTCTGCTCGGTGGGCATGCTGGGGTTGGCGCGCCTGGCCCGTCAGATCGTCGACGCCGGCAAGCTGTTCACGCCACATACCTGGGGCAACGGCATCGGCGTCATTGCCAACCTGCACCTGACCGCCGGTGCTGTCGGCCCGGCCGGCGCGCCCTATCTGGAGTATCCCTTCGACCCACCGGAATGGACACCGGAAAAGCGCGACTTCCCGCTGACAAGCCCACTACTGGCAGACAAGGAAGGATGGCTGACGCTGTCGGAGGCTCCCGGCCTCGGCCTTGACCTGGACGAAGAACGCCTGGCCGCCAACCGTGCCGACCAGGCCACCTACCAGTAGTTCGACCCACAGTCGTTCAACAAGGCTGGCACAGATCCAACTCGGCCGAGTTTGCACCACGCCGTCCTGCGTCGACGCCTGGCTTCCCCGCTCCACTGACTCTGGCAGGACGCCCCGTGGCGTCCTGCCAGGGCTTCGCCCTCGCCTCCACAATAAAAGGAGTCGCTATGTTCCATCGGATGCGACCTCTGGTCTTCTGGCCCCCCTTCATCCTGCTGATTCTGTCGCTCGCCGCCAGCATGCTCGATCTAGAGCGTTTTCTGGACGTCACCGGCGGCCTCAACAGCGCCATTCTCGACAACGTCGGCTGGCTGTTCTCCCTTACCTCACTGGTGATGGTGATGACTTGCCTGATCGTCTTCCTGTCCCCTCTGGGACGAACCCGGATCGGCGGCGAAAACGCCCTTCCCATCCTCTCGCCGTGGCGCTGGTTCTCGATCACCCTGTGCACCACGGTGGCGGTAGGCATCATGTTCTGGTCGACGGCCGAGCCGCTCTATCATCTGCATAACCCTCCGGCGTCGCTGGATATCACCGCCAATAGCCTGGATGCGACCCGCTTCTCGCTGTCGACCATGTTCCTGCACTGGTCGTTCACGCCCTATGCCATCTATACCGTTCCGGCAGTGATGTTCGCCATCGCCCACTACAACATGGGCAAGCCCTTCTCGCTGGGTTCCCTGTTCACCCCTATCCTGGGCGATCGCCTTATTGGTCGCCCCGGGCGCCTGCTGGATGCGCTGGCGCTGTTTGCACTGGTCTGTGGCATGGCGTCGTCACTCGGCACCGGCGCCATGACCCTGGCCGGTGGTGTCGACCGTTTCCTCGGCACGGGAACCGCGCCGCTGGCACTGGGCATCGTGACCCTGGCGATCGTGGCGGTGTTCACAGCCTCCGCCGCCAGCGGTCTGCAACGCGGTATCGCAATGCTGTCAGCCCTCAACGCTCGAGCCTTCTTCGCCTTCATGGCCTTCATCTTTCTGTTCGGGCCGACGCGTGACATCCTCGGTTACGGGGTGGAGTCCAGCGGTGCCTATCTCGGCCAGTTCATCGAAAAGAGTCTGTTTACCGGCGCCCTGGCCGATGACCCCTGGCCAAAGGACTGGAGCATCTTCTACTGGGCCAACTGGATGGCGTGGGCGCCCATCACGGCGCTGTTCCTCGGTCGCATTTCGCGAGGCTACACGGTGCGCCAATTCATGCTGATCAACCTGGTCGCCCCCGCACTGTTCGCCATTGCCTATGTTTCTGTCACCAGCGGCAGCATCCTGCACATGGATCTGAGCTCGGGCGGCAGCATGCATGCCCTGCTTCAGGAAAGCGGTCCCGGGGCCATGGTCTACGCGCTCCTCGACGAGCTGCCGCTGGGTGGGCTCAGCGCCATCGCCTTTCTGACAATTGCCTTTCTCTCCTACGTCACCGCCGCAGATTCCAACACCGAGGCCATCAGCCAGCTATGCAGCAACGACAGCCAGGCCGCCCTCGCCGGCGATGGCAACGATGACAATGCCAGCTACCGTCTTCCGCTGAAGATCCTGTGGGGCTGCACCATCGGTGCGGTCGCCTGGATCATGACCAGCTTCGTCGGCGTTGATGGCATCAAGATGCTGTCCAACCTGGGCGGCTTCCCGGCACTGCTGATCGTCATCCTGGCCACGGCGTCATTGCTGCGCCTGGTCAGTATGGGTACCGCTGGCGCAGGCATGGAACGCACCCCCTCGCGCACCTACTCACAGGAGGCCCACGAACGCTGGCAAAGACACCAGCAGCTCAACGAGGCCGTACCGCCCGATAACCAGTGAATCCTCTGTCCCGATTCTCAGGCAGGCCAAGGCAAGGCCTGCCCCATAAACTGAGAGCCTCGGCTCCCGCATCCTGTTCGCCAGGCAACCTCGATGCCGGGCGGCTCGCCCCTTCGCCGCCATCACGTCTTGGCTTTCTACGCCTAAAAAAATGGCCCGCTATTCGCGGGCCATGGTCGTCTCGGCGCGTCCGTCTTCAGGTTTCACAGAACTGCGCCACACCATCCCTGAATGACCAGTCGATGTCCTGGTTCTCGGTGATGGTGATCATGACGTTATGCGGGGGGATGCCGGGGTTTTCGGCAAGTGACTCGACGACCCTGGCGTAGAACGCCTTCTTGTCGGCGTCCGGACGGCCACTTCGCATCACCAGGTGCATCATGACGCGATCAGAATCACGCCGTTGCAACTGCAGGTTCTCCGGCTCGCACTCATTGATCACCTGGTAGCGATCGTCGTCGGGGAAGCCCATGGTATCGATGACGGCGGCGTTGACCTGATCCGCCACGGCCCTGACGTAGTCTCTCGACTTCCCTTTCACTAGATTGATCGTCACAAACGGCATCCACCCCTCCTGTCCCGGTCAATGATTGACGCTCTGTATTCGACGCTGTTGGTTGTCTTTCGTCGCGAGCTCGGCCGACGTCTAGCGATGGCGGAAGACCGGCGCACGCTTCTTGACGAAGGCATTCATGCCTTCCTTCTGCCCCTCGGTGGCAAAGGCCGCCTGGAACAGCAGACGCTCCTGGCGCAGGCCTTCCGCCAACGGGGTCTCGAAGGCCGCGTTGACCGCTCGCTTGGCCATCTTGACGGCTGGCGCGTTGTAGCCTGCGATGGTGTGCGCCGCCTCGAGGGCATTCTGCATCAGCTCATCCTTCGGCACGACTCGCGCCACCAGCCCGATCTCCTTGGCCTCCTGGGCGCCGATGTTGCGACCGGTCAGCACCAGGTCCATCGCCATCGCCTTGCCGACCGAACGTGCCAGACGCTGGGAGCCGCCGATGCCGGGCAGGATCCCCAGCTTGATCTCGGGTTGCCCGAACTGGGCGTCGTCGGAGGCGATGATCATGTCGCACAGCAGGGCCAGCTCGCAGCCGCCGCCCAGCGCAAAGCCGGCCACCGCAGCGATGATGGGCTTGGAAATCTGGCGCACCTCGTCCCAGGGGGCCAGGAAGTCATCCATGTAGAAATCGGTGAACGACTTCTCGGCCATCTCCTCGATATCGGCGCCGGCCGCAAAGGCTCTCGGGTTGCCGGTAATCACGATGGCACCGATGCCGGGGTCGGCGTCCAGCTCGCGCATTACCGCGAGCGTTTCTTCCGCCAGTTGGCGATTGAGTGCGTTCAAGCTTTTCGGGCGATTCAGGATGATCAGCCCGACCCGTTCGCGGCGTTCCACCACGATCATCTCTGGCTCACCGTTACCTGCCTCAAGCGACGCCTCCGAGGCGACATTCTGTGTTTTTTCTTCGACCTTCTTGTTCATCTCTTGTCTCCTGACGTTACCCGTAAACCAGCTGCGTATCAGTTTGATACGCTCCCAACTGCGGCCGCCACCTCGCCTGGTCGTGATGCGACCTGACAGCGCCGCGCCACACCGGATATTCACGACCCGATATCGCCAAGCGGCGTACATCTGATGAAAAAACGCGTCTGACGACTAGGGTTTTCCGACCCGCTTGCCCAGATCTCGAGCGGGTGCTTGACCCTGTTTGTCGGAGGCCGACTGGCCACCCTTTATCCGGGTGGCGGCGCTGCCACTCGCCTTGCACGACTCTTGCCTGGCCATCGCTGCTTGATCGCTCTGGGCTCCTTGACGTTGCCCCGAAGATGTCGCGCCGGCCTTGGCCGACCGCGCCTTGCCGGCTTGCCCTGGCGTGGAAGGCAGGCAATAGGAACCGTGACGCGCCATCAACTCATCGAGAATGGCCTGTCGATGTTGACCCAGGCCTGGCGCCACCAGAGGTGTGCCGCTGCCAAGGTCCACCCTGCCGGTCATCTTTATCGGGTTGCCCGCCGTCCTGAAGGGCTTCCCGGCGCTTCCCTGGACCTGGACGATCATGTTTCTCGCCTTCAACTGGGGATGATCGAGCAGTTTGTCGATGGTGTTGATCGGCGAGCAGGGAACGCCTTCCTCGTTGAGCAGGTCGACCCAGTGCTGCACGGGCCTGGTCGTCAGGATGCGTTCCATCTCCTCCACCAGCGCCGGGCGATTCTGGCAGCGAAGATCATTGGTGATGAACCGGGGATCGAAGGCCAGTCGCGAGGCGCCGATGGCATCGGCCATCAGCAGAAACAGGGTGTCGTTGCCGGCGGCGATGACCAGCTTGCCATCCTCGGCCTTGAAGCTTTCGAAGGGCGCCAGCGACGGGTGGCAATCACCGGTTCTATTCGGCACGACGCCTTCGATGTCGTAGCGTGCCAGCGCCGTTTCCATCATCGCCGCCTGGCAGTCCAGCATGCCGATATCGACACGGGTCCCCTGGGCGTCCTTGGTTCGGCTGTACAGCGAAGCAATGATGCCCACCGCCGCAAACAGGGCCGCGCTCAGGTCGCCAAAGCTGGTACCGACTCGGGCCGGTTCACCGTCCGGCCAACCGGTCAGACTCATCACGCCGCCCATGGCCTGCACCACCATGTCGTAGCCTGGCAACTCGCTGAATGGGCCGGTGTGACCGAAGCCTGAAATCGAGGAATAGATCAGGTGAGGATGGGTCTGGGCGAGGCGCTCCGGACCATAGCCAAGACGCTCCATGACCCCGGGTCTGAAGTTCTCCACCAGCACATCGGCCTCGTCCAGCAGGCGCTCCAGCAACTCGCGATCACGCGGCGACTTGATGTCCAGTACGATGCTTTCCTTGTTTCTATTGAAGCAACTGAAGTAGGCACTTTCGTTTTCGACAAAGGGGCCGAACTCTCGTGTATCGTCACCGGTGCCGATCTTCTCGACCTTGATGACGCGGGCGCCAAGGTCCGCCAGGACCATGGTGCAGTAGGGCCCTGCAAGCACCCGCGAGAAGTCCAGTACCGTCACGCCGTCCAGAGGCCCTTTCTTTGGTTCGTCCAGTGGTGTGTTGGCCATCAACTTGTCTCCTGTGTTGTTGTATCGAGCGCCAGCGTCAGCTGGCGACTGGCCACACCGGAGGCACGGTGGCAGGCGTGCTGATGGCCCGGAGAGGCACGTTCACCGATCTGGCCAGCGACGAGATGGGAAGCGATAGCGGTCATGGGGATCGGCCCTTTATAAAATTTGTTTAATCTGCACCGAGGGGAATCGACCCTTGGCGGGGCTCCTTCTTGGTTATGCCTCAGAATATGGGGACCACAGACCAGTACAATTCAGTTATTCGCAACCCAGATATAAGTTTTGAAAATATCAAAACCCACTAAGTGAGAAGCCGATACGGTACTCACCGCCCGAGGCGCGCCAGCATCACGATGGTGTGCCCAGCCGATCGACATCACGACGACATCTCCCGCTGGTGAACATGTCCTGGCGTTGCATCTAAAGTTGAAGCCACAAACAACGACGCCCGGGGGACCGGGCGGTATTGGGCGTGCACGGGTTGGGGATGGTGTTCGAGCGCCGTTGCCTGGCCATCGGCGTGCAGGGGGCGGACAACTACCGCAAGGGGCTTGCCGTGGGGGCTGTTGAGCAGGCCGATGTGTCTTCATGGCCTGAAAACGGACGCGGACGGTCAGAGGAATCGCTTTCAGGCCCCAGCCGCGCCCTGTTGCAGATCTTAAATCGCCTGCCATGCCTCCGGCAGTTCCACATACCCACTCACTGCCGATCCGACAAAGGAGGCGGCAGCCTCGAGTCCGGCCAGCGCCATGGCGCCACCATGCCAGCCGAAGATACCATCGCCCGAGTCCCGAGATGATTCAGCGCTGAAGGAAGCCTCGTCATCGAACAGGTCACCAAGGTGAAGGGCGTCATCACGGGCCGCGGCCGAGAAGACGCTATCGCCGGCATCGGCAAGCGCGACCTCTTCCCTCGACCACTCGGCGCCTTGGCCGTCCTGAGCTGCATCGACGAAGGCAATATCGCGATCGAACCAATCGAATCGAAACTCGTCTTCCAGACGATCGTCTTCGATAACGTAGCGTAGGCCGGGACCGGCACCGCGAAAGCCGCCGCCGTACTCGAACTCGATGCGCTCGATGCCGCTCGCCAGGGTCAGGGAATCATGGCCGGACACGCCAATCCGCCCATCATCCAGCCGGTAGACCTCGTAGTCGTCCGCCTCTCCCTCGAATAACAGGGTGTCGGTGCCCTGCCCCCCTTCGACCTGATTGGTGCCGGTCGAGACCCGGATCTGGTCGTCTCCGGCAAAGCCTTCGATGTAATCATCGGACGCGCCGTCACGCAGCAGGTCGTCAAAGACACTGCCGACAATAAAGGCCGGCTCGCCCGCGTGATTGGATGTCGGCGAGTCGATATCGCCCACCCAGTATATCGCGCGCCCAGCGGCACCAAGCGAGGACACCACCACTACGCTGTCCTGACCCATCAGCTCATAAAACGATGAGGAGACAATGCGCGCGACCGCGTCCGACGTGATGCCACCAAGATGCGCGCCCCAGGCGAAGGGATTCAGGCCGCTGTCGCTGGCCAACAGCCAGGGCGACTTGCTGTAGACAGCATCGAACAGCACCAGATTGTCCACGGAGCTTGAGTAGTTCTCATCGCTGTTCTCCAGAAAGCCATCGAAGCCCTCAAGCGCCGACTTCAGATCCTCGTGGTCACCGACGAAACGATGGATGACGTCGTTCTCGAAACCGATATTGAGCACATTGTCGGCTTCGAAGATCAGCGGTGACGCATGGCCAAGATAGTGACTGTCAGCGAAGAACCCACCCGCCAACTGATCCGAGAAGCGCGCCTGGATATTGGCCAGCGCCCCACCCAGGCTGTAGCCGGTAATGATGGCGTCATCACCCTCAAGTCCATGCTGGTCCATGAACGACGCCACCCCGGACAGCACGGGCGCCATGGTCTTCGCGATCTCCTTACCGGAATTCAGAAAGGAGTAGTCGGCGATATCTACCGGGGCATTGGTACCGGCATAGGCCACGCTGACGCGGCTGATGTTGCCCAGGGCGTCTTGCTCGGCCAGGACCTTGAGCTGGGGGCCACGGGAGACATTGCCGAGCAAGGGGCTCCGAAGCGTGATGTAGCCATCGACGTCCACCAGAGAGGATGGCAACCCCAGTTCGCTGGCCGAGACTTCTCGCCAACCACCCGGCAGGCCACTGGTGACCTGATTGGCTGAAAAGGTCCCCGATCCTGCGATGCTGTCCAGGGTCACCAGCATCTGTCCAAGGGGAAGCCCGAGCGCACGGTCTGTCTGCGAGTAGGTCGCCAGCGCATGCGAGGTGACGGCGAGCTCGGCAGAGGCCGACGAATCAAGCCCGGAGATCGTAAAAAGTGGCATAGAACATCCTCACCTGTGAACTTCCGCACAAGAAAAGACAACAGCCTAGCCCAGTTTCTACGCTTTCCGACCCCATCATTGCTTCACCGACTTTTCAGGCAAAGCTGCTGCGATAAAGCGTCGAAAAAAGAAGCGATATGGAAAGAAGATTCCTCCCACCCTTCTTGTATTTTACGAGCTATCACGACGGTGAGTTTTACCGGACCACCATGCCCGAACCAGTGTCGATCGCTGCGTAGATGTGCCCGAACGGTGCACTGGCAATGGCCCGCCAAGCACCTGGCCGGCTAGCGCTCACGGGCTATCGCGCTGCCGGACCAGCTATGGTTAAGCCAAGGTTCAGCCAAGGTTCAGAAGAATGGAGAGACATCGCTCTACGGGCGCACGACGGGCGCAACTCTCACTCAGTCTTGGGTCGATGCCTCAAGCACGCGAGTAGCCCCTGAAGCGGATGTGGCAAGTGGGCGCCAGAAAACCGCCGAGCCTGGCAGCGACAGGAATAGCCGCTGGCCAACAGGCGTCCCTGAAGATCCGGATCCTCGACTCGGGGCTGCCAAGATTGCGCATAGATAAGCGCAGACGTCTGGCGATGCTCCACCTCATGGCCGTAGGTGCCTGCCATGCCGCAACAGCCGCTTTGCAGCACCTCGAGCGACAGACCAAAGGCTTCGTACAGACGCTGCCAGTCCTTGGCCGCCCCGGACACATGGGTCGCCTCGGTGCAGTGAAGCAGCAACCGATAGTCCGGGTCCTTGACGACCGACGACCGTGCGGCTTGTTGCGCCGCTCGCGGCCTGCTCGTCAGCCACTGCGCCAGCCAGGAGCCCAGCAGTTGCACCTGGGGCACCGCAGCGGCGCCCAGTGCCTTCACGTACTCCTGGCGATAGGTCAGCGTCATGGCCGGGTCGATGCCGACCAGCGCCACCCCGGCCTCGGCCAGCGCCCGCAGGCGCTCGGCCTGCCGTGCGGCGGTGCGTTCGAAGGCTCCGAGAAAACCCTGGACATGCAGCGGCTTGCCGTTGGGGCCATGGGGGGCCACGAACACCCTCACTCCGAGCCCTTCCAACAACTCGACGGTATCCATCACCAGACGGGATTCGAAGTAGCTGGTGAAGGCGTCCTGTACCAGCACCACGCTGCGCGCCTTTTCCGCCTCGTCCAGGCGCTTGAGCGCCTCTGGCGTGGCCCGCTCGACCCCATGGCGATAGAGCCAACCATCAAGGCGCTCTGACGACAGCCGCGGACTGTCGACCACACCGAACACACTGGCCATCAGGCGCGAAACTCCTGGTATTCGCAGCGTGGCGTTGTACAGCGGCGCAAACCGCGAAAGTGTCGGCAGCATGACTTCCAGCCCGCCGACCAGGTAGTCCCGCGGCGCGCGCAGGTAACGGCTGTGATAGAGCTCGAGAAAACGCGCCCGGAAGCTCGGTACATCGACCTTGATCGGACACTGGCCGGCGCAGGACTTGCACGACAGACAGCCGGCCATGGCCTCATGCACCTGATGCGAGAAGTCTCGCTCGCCGCGACGGCGCCACAGGCTTCGCCCCAGCCTTGCGGGGAAGGCCTTGAGCGCCGCCCAGGCGCTGCGCTTGCGCAGCCGTCGGGACACGTCCAGCACATCGACACCCGCCAGTTGCTGCTGGCGTAGCCATTCACGCATCAGGCTGGCACGCCCCTTGGGTGAGTGGATGCGCTGCCGCGTCGCCTTCCACGAAGGGCACATGGCGTCGTCGGGATGATAGTTGTAGCAGGCGCCGTTGCCGTTGCAGTACACCGCCTCGCCGTAGGCCTGCCACACCCGCTCGTCGATCTGGCGATCGAACTGACCACGCAACGCCACCCCATCCACCGCGAGCAGCCCCGGGTCGCTCTCACGGCCCGTCGTCTGGTTGGCGTCGTCGAGTGGATCGGTGGGGGGATCAGTGAGCGGTGTCGCGATCTTGCCTGGGTTGAGCTGATTGCAGGGGTCGAAGGCGCCCTTGAGCCGTTGCAGGCTGGGGTAGAGCGGCCCGAAGAAGGCCGGGGCATATTCCGAGCGAATGCCCTTGCCATGCTCGCCCCACAACAGCCCGCCGTACTTGTGCGTCAGCTCGGCGACCTCATCGGTGATCTCGCGAATCAACGCCACCTGGGCGAGGTCCTTCATGTCCAGAGCCGGACGCACGTGCAGGACCCCGGCATCGACGTGCCCAAACATCCCGTACTCAAGCCCCCTGGCGTCGAGCAAGGCGCGAAATTCCGCGATGTAGTCCGCCAGGTGCTCGGGTGGCACGGCGGTGTCCTCGACAAAGGGCAGCGGACGCTTCTCGCCGGCCACATTGCCCAGCAACCCCACCGCGCGCTTGCGCATGGCATAAACCCGGGTAATCGCCTCGCGTCCCTGGGCCAGGGTGTGGCCCAGACGCCTGACACTCGAGTCTTCGTCCAGGTACCGGCAAAAGGCCTCGACCCGGCGTCCCAGCCGCGCCAGATCATCATCGTTGAACTCGACCAGGTTGATGCCCTGGGTCCGGATATCGCCGGTATCGGGGAAGAACTCGCTGACCGAGTCCCAGACATAGTCACCACGGGCCAGCTCCAGCACCCGCTCGTCCACCGTTTCGATGGAGGTGGGAGCAGCGTCGCTGGTCATCAACGCCCGAGCGTCACCCAGCGCCTCCATGAAACCGGCGTAGCGAACATTGACCAGGGTCGAGTGGGCCGGGATCGGCAGCACCCGGAGCACCGCCTCGCTGGTGATGGCCAGCGAACCCTCGGCGCCGCACAGCACGCTGTTGAGGTCGAAGCGGCCATCCGCCGTGGTCAGATGGGCAAGATCGTAACCGGTGAGGCAGCGATTAAGCGGCGGGAAGGTCTCGTCGATACGCTCACCTTCGCACTCGAGAATGTCGCGGACGACGCGGTGCACGCGGCCCACACCGTCCTTGCGAGCGCACAGCGCCGCCAGCTCGAACTCGTCCACTGGCCGGCTGACCAGGCGCTCGCCGCCCAGCAGAACGCTCTCAAGTTCCAGCACATGATCGCGGGTCTTGCCGTACTCGCAGCTGCCCTGGCCGCTGGCATCGGTGGCGATCATGCCCCCGAGGGTGGCGCGGTTGGAGGTGGACAGCTCAGGGGCAAAGAACAGTCCGTAGGGCTTGAGCGCGGCGTTGAGCTGATCCTTGACCACCCCGGCCTGCACGCGCACCCGGCGGCGTGCCACGTCGATCTCGAGTATGGCGTTCATGTGCCGCGACACATCCACGACCAGCCCATCGGTCAGGGATTGCCCGTTGGTGCCGGTGCCTCCTCCCCGGGGCGCCAGCACCACCTGGCGGAACGCTTCGCGCCCCGCCAGCTCGGCGATACGCACCAGATCCTCGGTCCCGCGAGGATAGAGCACCGCCTGGGGCAGGCGCTGGTAGATCGAATTGTCGGTGGCCAGCACCGTGCGATTGGCGTAGTCAGGGGCGACCTCCCCTTCGAAGCCCTGGCCCACCAGGGCTTCGAGAAAACGCCGATAGCTCGTGGCCACGTCCATCCCCGCATCATTCCAGGCGTGGTGGCGGGAGTCGTGGCGGGCGTCATCACGGAGGGCGATCCGGGCAATCATGGCGTGAGCGTCGCCAACGCGCGCTCCAGCCGCGCCATACCTTCTCTCAACACCTCAGGCTCTGCGGTCAGCGGGGCCAGCAGGCGCAGCACGTTGCGGCGACGCCCACTCGGCATCAACAGCACCCCCGCCTCGCGTCCGGCGGCCAGCAACGCGGCCAGGTGCTCGGCGCCGCTGGCCCCCGCGGTATCGTTGAACACGATGCCGCGCATGGCACCTACCCCGGTCAAGGCCCCCACCATCGGAAAGCGCTCCTTCAGGCGGGCGTGGGTCGCCACGATCAGTGACTCCTGGGCCTCGCTCCAGCCCGCCAAGCGCGCCTCGCTCATCACCTCCATCACCGTACGAGCCGCGGCACAAGCCACCGGGTTACCGGAGTAGGTCCCGCCGAGCCCACCCTTGGGCAGGGCATCCATGAATCGGGACTTGCCGGCCACCGCCGCCAGCGGCAGCCCCGCCGCCATGCTCTTGCCCATCAACAGCAGGTCAGGCTCGACGCCCAAATGGGTGAACGCAAAACGCCGACCGGTACGCCCGAATCCGGACTGAATCTCATCGAAGATCAGCGCCATGCCGTGGCGGTCGCAGAATTCGCGAAGGTGCGCGGCGAAGGTCGCATCGAGCAGGCGGAAGCCACCCTCGCCCTGCACCGGCTCGACGATGATCGCGGCGATCTCGTCAGCGGGCAGCTCGACCTCGAGCAGACGGTCGAGGGCGTGTATGGCCTGCTCGGTGCTGACATCGTTGTCCCGGCTCGGGAACGGCAAGTGATACACCGGCCCCGGCAGACTGCCGAGCCCGGTCTTGTAGGGCTTGACCTTGCCGTTGAGGTTGAGCGCCGCGAGGGTGCGGCCGTGAAAACCGTCATCGAAGGCGATGACCGCCTGACGACCGGTCGCCGCTCGCGCCACCTTGAGGGCATTCTCGGTCGCCTCGGCCCCGCAGTTGGTCAGCATGCACGACAGCGGGTAGGACACTGGCACGAAGGCATCGAGCGCCTGGGCCACCTCCAGATAGCCACGGTGGGGCAAGGCGTTAAAGGCGGAATGCATCAGCCGATCCACCTGGGCTTTCACCGCTTCCACCACCGCCGGATGTCCATGCCCCAGATTGAGCACGCCGATGCCGCCGATAAAGTCGACGTAGTGTCGACCGTCCTCGTCCCATAGCTCGGCGTTGCGCCCATGCTCCACACACAAGGGGTGAACGATGCCCAGCGAGGCGCTGACGTGAGGAAAGTCCATGTCCGGTACCTGTCGAATCGTCGAAAAATTCAGGACGACGATGTAACCAGCGGCACTGGAGCTCTTCAAACGAAAAAAAGCGTCTTATGCATTCCATAAATGAATACCAGGCGCGCCGATATCCTCTCGAAAAACTGCGGCATCGGCACGTAAATGAGCAAAAGGAATAGATCGAGTATTAGATTTCTTTTGTGGGTGATAAAGGCTCGTGGTAACAATGCCCGCCGCTCTGCTTGAGCCAGCAACAATAGCCAAAAAAACATGGCCAGAGAGCCACGACATCACCTCAACGACAGGAACGTCACATGACTCATCCCCTGAAGCCGGCCGCGATCGCCATCGCCGCATCCACTCTTCTCAGCGCCTGCAGCGACGGCGCCTCCTCTACCCCGAACGTGGCGATCGGCCCGCCCGCCAGCACCACCCAACTGGTGTCAAAGCTGCTGCTCGACGCCCACGGGGTGAAGGAAGATGACTACAGCGCCTATCAGGAAGGTTTCGGCGCGGCGCTCGACGGTGTCCAGGACGGCAATATTGACCTGTCGATCGGCATCCTCGGCTTGCCGTCCGGAAGCATCGAGAACCTTCAGGCAGCCGCCGGTGACGTTCGCATGATCGGCCTGAGCGACGACGCGGTGGACTATATCGAAGCCAATAGCGAGTACCGTCGCTTCGTCATCCCCCAGGACAGCTACGAGTTTCTTGACCAGGACGTGACCACGGTGACCGCCTACGCCGTGCTGGTGGGCAACACCCACAGCATCGACGAGGAGCTTGGCTATGAACTGGCTCGCCTGATGCACGAGAAGGCCGAAGAAAACACCCACGCCCAGTCCGCCTTCATGACCCTGGAGAACGCACTGAACGGCTCCGCTGGCATCCCGATCCATCCGGGTGCCAAACGCTACTACGAAGAGCAGGGACTGGAGGTGAGCAACCCGGTGGCTCAGCTCGAGATCCAGGGCGACAAGAGCGAGTACATCCTCGGTACCGGCAGCCAGGGCGGCACCTACTACCCGCTGGGTGGCGAGATGGCCACCATCTGGAACAACTATCTCGACGGGGCCAACTTCACCAACATCGAGACCGGCGCCTCCATCGAGAACCTCGTCAGCATACGTGACGACCGCATGGACCTGGGCATGACCGTGCATGCACCGGCCAAGGACGCGGTATCCGGCAACGGTGAGTTCGACGACAACGCCATCGGCAACGTCGCCTTTATCGGCCACATCTATCCGGAAGTCATCCAGATCGTGACCCGCGAAGACAGCGGTATCACCAGCCTCGACGACCTCGCCAAGTAAACCATGTCATCGTCAGGCGCCGGCGTGTCGGCGCCTGGCGATCATCGGGAGATTCACGCCATGGTCGAAAAAACAACGGCCGATGCCCCTCGGCAATTGCTCGAGAAGTACGACCGGGAGTCCAGCGTTCGCGCTCACCTGGGCCGCTGGGGCTGGGCGGTGTCGCTGCTCGGCATCGCGCTGACATCCTTTCACCTCTATACCGGCTACTTCGGTACCCTGCCATCGCAACAGCAAGGGGCGGTACACCTGGGCCTCGCGCTCGGGATGATCTTCCTGCTATTCCCCGCCTGTCGCGGCGAGCGCGCCCGCCGAGCGGTGCCCTGGTACGACGTGGTACTGGCCTTCACCGCCACCTTTGGCGCCTACTACAAGATCCTGTTCTACGACGAGGTGCTGCGCGCCCGCATCACCGGCTATTCCACCCTGGACCTGATCGTGGCCGGCGCCGGTGTGCTGTTCGTGCTGGAAGCGACGCGTCGCACCGTCGGCTTGCCCATCGTGATCGTGGCCCTGCTGGCGCTGGCCTATGCCCTGCTGGGCAACCATATTCCGACGGCGCTGCTGTCCCACCCCGGGTTCTCGCTCGAGCAGGTCGCTCCCTATCTGTGGTTCCGCGAAAGCGGCGTGTTCGGCACGCCCCTGCAAATCTCGGCGAAGTTCATCTTCCTGTTTCTGTTCTTCGGCGTGGTACTGATCCAGACCGGGGTCGGCCGCTTCTTCAATGACCTCGCCTTCGCCGCCACCGGTCGCTTCACCGGCGGGACCGCCAAGGCGGCGGTGATCGCAAGCTCGCTGCAGGGCATGATCTCGGGCAGCTCGGTCGGCAATACCGTGGCCTCGGGCTCTTTCACCATTCCGATGATGAAGAATGCCCGCTTCCGTCCCGAGGTCGCCGCCGCCACCGAGGCGTCGGCCTCCACCGGTGGGCAGATCATGCCGCCATTGATGGGCGCGGCCGCCTTCATCATGGTCGAGTACGTCGGCGTGTCCTATCGCGAGATCATGTACGCCGCACTGATACCGGCGCTGATGTACTTCACCGGTATCTTTATCGGCGTGCACTTCGAGGCCAAGCGCAGCCGTATCCTGGGCATCCCCAAGGACCAGCTTCCCAGCAAGCGCAAGCTGTTGATGCGTCAGGGGTACATGCTGCTTCCGCTGGCGGTGATCGTGACCACCGTCAGCGTCGGCTTCACCGCCCAGCGTGCCGCCCTGCTGGGCATCGCCGCAGCACTGGCGGTCAGCCTGCTGCGCAAGGAGACCCGACCGTCGCTTGCCGACCTGGTACGCCTGCTGGACAAGGGCGCCAGGGTCGCGCTGCCGGTGATCGCCGCGGTGGCCACCGCCGGCATCATCGCCGGGGTGGTGGGCATGACCGGGCTGGGCGCCAAGTTCGCCGCTGGCATCATCAGCCTGGCCGACGGCACCCTGATCCTCGCCCTGATCTTCACCATGCTGGCCTGCATCGTGCTGGGCATGGGCCTGCCGACCACCGCCAATTACGTCGTCACCGCGACCATCGCCGCGCCGGCGCTGATCAACGAGTTCGGCCTGGCGCCCATGGCGGTGCACCTGTTCGTGTTCTACTTCGGGATCGTGGCCGACATCACGCCACCGGTCTGCCTGGCGGCCTACGCCGGCGCAGGGATTGCCGGGGCCAATCCGATGAAGACCGGAGTGACGGCGCTGAAACTGGCCATCGGCGCCTTCATCATCCCCTACGCGCTGATCTACAACCCGGCGCTGGTGATGATCGACGCCACACCGCTTGGCCTGGTACGCGATGTCGGCTTCCTGCTGGTGGGCCTGGTCGGCGTAAGCGCCGCTTTGATCGGCCACTTCGTGCGCGATGCCCTGATGTGGGAGCGGGCGGTGCTGCTGGCAGCGGGCCTGGCCATGGTGGCCCCGGCCCCCATCACCAGCAGCCTGGGGCTGGTGGCCCTGGCGCTGGTGGCATTGTGGCAGTCACGCCGCCCCGAGGCGCCGCTGGATACGGCAACGTCGGCCCAGCGCTGACGGCGACGATGTCGATAAGCGCCAGTTCCCGGCGACCTTGGTCCCGGTAGCCCTGTTTTCGGCGGCCCTGTTCCCGGTAGCCCAGTGGCCGCCGGGAACTTAAATGAGCACCTCAGCAGGAGGTCGTTTCGAAAAACGTACCGGCAACAGCGGTAGTCCCTCGGTTGGGGTAGAATGGCGGTTTTTTACGCTGGAGTCAGCGTTCGATGAAGGCCCGTCATCTCCCCTCGACCACCACGCTTCAGTGTTTCGAAGCCGCCGCCCGGCACCTGAGTTTCACCCGGGCGGCGGATGAGCTGAGCATCACCCAGAGCGCCATCAGCAAGCAGGTGGCCCAGCTCGAGGACTACCTGCAGCACAAGCTCTTCCGTCGACTCAGGCGCACCCTGGTGCTGACGCCGGAAGGCTCGCTGTACCTGACCGAGGTGCGCAAGATCCTGGCCCACCTCGAGATGTCGGCCAACGCCATCATGACCTACAGCGGCCACGGTGACGTGCTCAAGGTGGCCACGCTTCCCACCTTCGGCACGCGCTGGCTGTCGTTGCAGCTACCGGCCTTCTTCGAGGCTTACCCCGGTATCACCCTGCACCTGTCCGACCGCGTGGAGACCTTCGATCTGGAAAACGAAGGCATCGACGTAGCGATCTTCCACGGCCACGGCAGCTGGCCCAACCTCGAGTGTCACAAGCTGTTCGAGGAAGAAGTCATGGCGGTCGGCGCACCCGGCTATCTGGCGCGCCAGCGCATCGACAGCCCCGCCGATCTGGCCAACTGCCGGCTGCTGCACCTGTCGACCCGCCCCGACGCGTGGCACCGCTGGTTCGATGAACAGGGCATTCGCACCGATCGCAGCTACCACGGTATCCGCTTCGAAACCTTTCAGACGCTGATTCGCACGGTCATGGCCGGCGGCGGCCTTGCCCTGATTCCACGCTTCATGATCGACCATGAACTAGAAGCCGGCGCCCTGGTCCCCGCCTGGCCCACCCTGTTGCGCGGTCCCAACGCCTACTACCTGGTCTATCCCGAGCACCTGGGAGAGCTCGCCAAGGTGCGCCAGTTCGTCGACCACCTCAAAGGCTGCGCCGCACCACAGGCCCCACCCGAGTAGGCCCGGTCATAGCAGTCCCCGCCCGAGTAAGCCCCCCGCGAGTAGTCCCCGTCCGAGCTAGCTCCGCCCGAGTAAGCCCCATCCGAGTAGGCCCGATCTAAGTAGCCCCCGTCCGAACAGCTACCAGGGGCGTCGCCGGCTGAGCCCCTCCGTTTTCGGTGGCTCGGCAAATGGCCTGGCCCCTTCGCTGCTCCTGCACGAAAAGTTTTCTTCTGGTTGTAAGGTCCCGCTTTCAGATGCGACACAGCCCCCCACGGCGCTCGCCCATCGAGCGCCATCCCCTAGAAGACGACCAAGGAAGCTCAGATGCACACTGAAGGAAACGAGATGGCGGGCCTCAAGGGCGGGCTGCTGGCGATGCGTATCGGCATCTTTCTGGTACTGCTGGTCTGGACCCTGAGCAAGTTCATCAATCCAAGCCAGGGCAGCGGGATCATGGACAAGTACTTCGGCATCGCCGGCGTCGGCACCGCCGTCGTGGTGGCGCTAGGTGTGCTCGAACTGGTGCTGATCCTGGCCTTCGTCAGCGGCAGCTTCAAGCGCATAAGCTATGGTGGCGTGCTGCTGGTACACGGCGTCTCGACGCTGGTGACCATCCCGGCGATGGTGACCGATCCCTTCGGCCATATGCTGTTCTTCGCCGCCCTGCCGATGCTGGCCGCCTGCTACACCCTCTATCGACTGCGCGACCACGACACCCTGCTGACCCTGGAACGCCCGGCGCCCCTCGCCACCGCCTGAGGCGACGTCGCCAGAACAGACGCGCCCCCGATGAGCAACCACTTGCTCACCGGGGGCGCTTGATGTAGCGACTTCGGTAGCTCACTACTGGTCCACTGCGAGGCTCCAGACGCCTCTCGGGCTCACTGAGTGGTCACCCCAGGCACCCAGGTCTTCCGCTCGACCCAGCCAAGCAGGCTTGCCACACTGGACGTCAGCACGAGATAGATGATCCCTGCCCAGAGAAAGACGTGGAAAAAGTCCAATGTTCTCGAGCCGATATCCTGAGCAATTGCCGTAATCTCAACCACGCCGATGGTATAGGCAATGGAAGTGAACTTGAGCTCGATGATCGCTTCGTTGGACCACTGAGGTATCACCCTCCGCAACGCCTGCGGCAACATGACGTGTCGGATAGCCTGCCATTTGCTCATCCCGCACGCCCTTGCGGCGGTCAATTGCCCTGAAGGCACCGACAGGATCGAACCACGAAAGTACTCTGCCTGGTAGGCGGCACTGTTCAAGGTGATGGCGATCACCGCGGAGGTGAAAGCATCAAAGACAATGCCTACGTGGGGGAGACCCAGATAAATAAAGAACATCTGGACCAGCATCGGCGTCCCGCGAAAAAGCTCTATATATGCGGTACTGATCCAGTACCAGACTCGCCCGCCGTAGACACGCGCCCAACACAGCGCAAGCCCGAGAAAGAAACCGAGCGTGATCGCAATCACCCAGAGGGCGAGGGTGATCGGGACCCCTGTGAGGAGTTGCGGCAGCCACTCAAGGCCAAAGCTCAAAAAATCCATCATAGCGCTCACCCATGCTCTGCGATGACGTTGAGGAAAGCCCTGGTGCGCTCATTCTCTGCGCCTGTGAACAGGGTCTGCGGGTCACCCTGCTCAACGATATAGCCTTTCTCCATAAAGATGATCTCGTCGGCAGCCTGACGTGCAAAGCTCATCTCGTGAGTTACCACGACCATCGTCATCCCGTCACTGGCGAGTTGCTGCATGACTTTGACCACTTCCCCCGTCAACTCAGGGTCCAACGCTGATGTAGGCTCATCAAACAGCAGCACGTCAGGGTCCATCGCCAGCGCCCTTGCAATAGACACACGCTGCTGCTGACCACCAGAGAGTTCTGCCGGATACGCATCTGCCCTGTCCGACAACCCCACTCGCTCCAACTCCTCATAGGCACGACGAGTCGCCTTATTTCGCTCGACTCCATTTACCCTGATTTGGCAAATTCGTACGTTGTCCAAGACGGTGAGATGGGAGAACAGGTTAAAATCCTGGAAAACAAAGCCGATCCGCGCCCGCATCTTGTCGATATTACTGTCGGTGACTTCTTCTCCCTTGAGGTAGACCTTGCCATCGTCGGGGTTAGTGAGATGGTTGATACTTCGCAAAAGCGTACTTTTTCCTGATCCGGATGGACCAATAAGAACTTTTGTTTCACCCCGATGAAGAGAAAAGCTGATACCTTTCAGGACCTCTACACCGCCATAGCTTTTCTTCACACCTTTTACATCGAGAACCAGATCGCTGTCCATAACATTATCTCTCATCTTATTTTTCGAACCCCGGAACCGACAATTTCCTTTCAAAAGCATAAAGGGCACTATTCCCGGCTCTATTTAGAACAAAATAGAGAAGAGCGACTACCGCAAATACGATGAGGACGTTTCCTTGGGTACTGGTAATTATATAGTGAGCTTGACGCGTCAGTTCGACAACACCGATCACGTACGCCAGCGACGTTTCCTTTATCTGAGATGAAAACTCGTTTGTCCAAGGCCCTATTGCGTGTCGTATGGCTTGAGGTAAAACGATATATGCAATCGCCTTGGAACTAGACATTCCCATCGCCCTCGCAGCCAGCATCTGGCCCTCAGGAACAGACTGGAAGGCACTACGAAAAATCTGAGATTGATAAGCAGCAGATCTTAGCCCCATTGCCAAAACTGCCGCAGCGAAAGCGGAGATATCGTATACACCAGATAATCCATAGAAAAAAATGAACAGCATTATAATGATTGGAATACCACGAAAAATTCGCTCGTAGACGATCAGCGGCCACTGAACAAAACGAGAACGTGGCCCGTACAGCTGTATCAAGCATATAGCTAGGCCAAGAAATAAACCTATAACCAAAAGACATAACAAGAGGGCAATCGCGACCCCCAGCCCTTTCAAAAGAAAGGGAAAGTCTCTAATAAGTACATCATAGATATCCATGACATCGGCCCCGATGAAAAAAGGCGCTTCCGGTCGAGGAAGCGCCTACAGCAATATAACGCTAGATTTATTCGTTTCCGAGCTCGGGAAGTCCACTCACCGGCTTGTCATAGGTATCTACGAAATCCGGCATATGGCCAGGAATGGCAGGCGCCACAACCCCGGGGATATAGCTGCTTACGATTTCCTGCCACTCACCAGAGTCATAAATATTCATGATACCCTGGTTCAACTTTCCAAGGACCTCCTGCGGATCATCCTTGGTGACAGCCAGCGCCAAAGGAGCACGAATATAGATCTTGCCAGCCATTTTTACCGGTCGGCCAGAGTTGATATATTCCTGAGCGGACGTATCGTCCACAATGACCGATGAAATCCTGCCGATCGCCATGTCATCGACAGCGGTCACGTAGCTATCGTACTTGGAGAGAGAAACGTCAACATCGCTATTATTGATAACGTTCTCTTCCATCCATGCCTGCTGGGACGAACCACCTTGGACGCCGACACTAGCGCCACAGCAGACTGCCGTAAAGACATTGGCGTCAGAGTCTTCAGGAACCAACACAACATCGTTGGTTTCCCACCAGGGTATACTGAAATCGATGGCCTCTGCCCGCTCCTCTGTCACAGTCAGCCCAGTCGCCAATATATCAATCTTTTGAGCCGCCAGCGCTGGAATCAGAGAAGGGAACGGCATGTCCTGAAATTCAATCTCAAAGCCTTGATCTTCAGCGATAGCACTCATCGCATCGATGGCAATGCCTTTGAACTCACCACTTTCTACATATGCCCAAGGCGGAAAGGAGGCTTCAATACCCACCGTATATGGGTCTTGAGCCAATGCCGTCGAGGAAATTCCCGTTCCTGCAAGACCCACTGCTGCTAGAGCAAAATAGGTGACCCAGGATGGCTTCTTGTTATTCATAATTGCCTCATATTGTCTAACGAATTTATCGATTAACCAATTCAATATGGTGGCTATAAAGGCCGCATGTCAAGCCAGCGACCTTTCGTTAAAAATGAGTTTATGCATTATCGCGAATCAAACAAAAAAACCTTTGCTCTCCCGCTAAATACAGAAAAAATCCATACTCATTGCTGCTCCGACAAAAAAAATGGCAGGCTGGCGCTCCTTGCCATCTTCTTGGGCACTCACCCACGGTGACAGCCATACCCCGGAGCAGTTCACCATCCGGCATGCCCCGCCCTACTCTCGCTGTGCCGCTCTTTCCGCCAGCGTTGCCACCACCGAGCGCACCTGTTCGTAACCGGTCCTCAACAGGAAGGTGGGGGCACGGCCGTAGCTCTTGATGCCCAGGATATACAGCCCCTGCTCCGGATGGCGGAGCTCCTCGGCGCCGTGGGAGGGTACCGAGCCACAGCTGTGGACGTTGGGATCGATCAACGGCGCCAGACGAACCGGACTCTGGGTGGCCGGATCCAGCTCGAGGCGAAGCTCGGACAACAGCGACAGATCCGGCCGGAAGCCGGTAGCGACGATGACCTCGTCTACCGGCGGCAGGCTCTGACCTTCCCCGTGGATGAGCAGACCATCGGCCCCCTCCTCAAGTCGCTCGATCCTGACCCCGGGATAGACCTCGATCCTGCCATCGCTCACCAGGCGCAGAACCTCCAGCCCGAGCCGACCACGTTCCTCGAGAGGATCGTCGGCACACCCGCAGAACATCCTGGCCAGTGAATCACCACGGATCGCCCACAGCACCCTGGTATCCGGGGCTGCCTCGCCAAGCTCGGCCAGATCGCGGAGTAGATTGAAGGCCGAATGCCCGGCGCCGACCACCAGCACACGACGGTTGGCGTAGCGATCGCGCCCCTCCTTCAGCACCGCCGGCAGACCGTAGGTCACTCGCTGTGCCCATCGCGCTTCCCCTAGCGCTGGCATGCCGTGGGCCCCCATCCAGTTGGGCTGGCCGAAGGTACCGGAGGCGTCGATGACCGCATCGGCCAAAAGGTCGCGCTCGCCATCGGGGGCTTCGATCCTCAGGACGAACGGCGCCTCGAAGCGCCCCTTGTCCTTCAGCACATCGATCCCGGACCGACTCACGCCCACAACTCTACTTTGCAGGTGTACGCGGTCTCGGAGCTCAGGCAAGTTCGCCAGCGGCTCCAGATAGTGCTCCACAAGCTCCTGGCCGGTCGGGCATGCATTGCCGCCTGGTGGCTGCCAACCCCAAGCCTTCAACAGTGCGGCAGCGTCATGATCAAGATTGCATTCCCAGGGCGTAAACATTCGCACATGCCCCCACTGCCGCAGATGCTCACCGACGCCCGTACCCGCTTCGATGACTACCGGATCGAGTCCATGCGCTAGCGCATGGGCGCAGGCGGCGAGCCCGATGGGGCCACCTCCGATAATCGCGATCCTGCCGCTTGTCTGATTCATCTATCGCTCCTTCAATGAGTGGCATCTAGGCGGGAGTGCCTCGAACCCGACATAAGTTGTTAGTACCAACGATATAGGCAAAAAAACTCAGGTCTCGTCCTCGACAGCACTCAGGGTCCCAGGCCCCGGACCACAGCGCCGTTGCGCGGACTGGGTCAACTGCCGTATCAGGGTCAGCGCCGCCTGACGCATATCCGGGGTGAGTCCTTCGAGCATCGCCCGCTCTTCAGCGATCAGGTCGGCGCGTATCGTCTGGTACAGCGCTTCTCCCTGCACCGTGGGGCGAATCAGTGCGGCACGTCGATCTACTGGATCAGCAACCCGGTCGACATGTCCCTTGCGTACCAGGGCGTCCACCACGCGACTCGCCGTGCTCTTGTCCAGGTACATTTCGCTTGCCAGCCCCTGCAGGCGCAATGGCCCTTGATGGACCAGGGTCTCCAGGGCATAGCACTGGGCCACCGAGAGGTCATAGCCGCAGATGCGATCGCGATCTCGAAACTGGTGGACCCGAATCAGCTGATTGAGTGCGTCATAGAGCGCTCGAGCATCCCGATCGAGGTTCTCGCCGCTCGGGAGGTCGAGAGGGTTGTTGCTATCGCTTTGGTTGTCGCTATCGCTTTGGTTGTCGCTATCGCTTTGGAGAGGCATCGTGTCTCAGGCAGTTTAGTTGGTACCCGCAACGTAAATGACGGCCCTGCGTGGGTCAAGCCGCTCTCTTGCCCCTCCTTCTCCCCTTTTCTTCACACCGGGCGCCTGTTGCCGGTCCTGCGCCCCCCGGGCCGAGCTACGCACTGATGATTCGATAGCTCCGCGCCTTCGGCGAGCGGCATCGCCATATAGAAGGGAACGAGAGAACGCTCAAGCAAGCTGCTACGACCTCATTGACAGCCGGTCACCTGCGGGATAGGTTGGGGTCTGCGCCGATTTGAATCTCAGCTTGCGGGCGCTTTAAAAAATGCAGCTAAAGCGACGCCAGAGGCCCGCTTTAGCTATTGCTGAGCGGGTTTTTTGTTGCCCGAACACTTTTTATTGCCGAACACGTAACGCCGCCGATTTAAGCACCAACTTGCGGGCGGAATACAAGTGCAGCTAAAGCGGCGTGCGACTCCTAACCCCTGGGTCGGCGCTTGCCGACTCACAAGGGGATCAGGAGACAGACATGACCACTTCCACCCGCCCTGCTCGAAGCCTCACCACCTCTTCCAAGCCGTCCGCCCAACTCAAGACACTGTGTCTGACACAGGACGATCTGGTGCGCGCGGAATTTCGCAACGACGTGATTCTTGCGGGTCTCGACAGCCGCTTACGCCCCCCCTCGCGCCACCATTCACGCCAAGGCTCGACACCGGATAACACTCGCGACAACTGGCGGCCGTAGAGGGCTCGAGCCTGAGCAAAACCGGGTTAGCTTGACGGCCATGAACCCATCTGTGCGTATTACAGCGTCTACCTCAGGCGTCCGGTACTGCCGGGCGCTTTGCCATCACGGGTATAAAGAAAATGCATGGTGGAGGATAAGCCAGCGCCTCTACTCCTTCGCCGGGAGATGGCTCAGCATGCGCGCCGAACGCTTGCCAGACACCGGAGACCCGCGATGCGAAAGCCAACCTCCCGCCCTGAGTTCGTCATCCACGAACAGCCCCCGGCCGTCGTTGTCGTCGACGGCCAGCAGTCACGCGAGATCAGCCCGCTGTGGCTGCGCGAACGTACCCAGGCGCCGGATCAACTGGAGCCGATGACCCAGCAACGGCTGTTCGACTCCCATGCCATCGACGCGAATCTGACGCTGACCCAGGCCACCCAGGTCGATGAGCAGCATGTGGCGCTGGCCTTCAGCGACGGCCATCGCGAGACCTACGATCTGCGCGTCCTGGCCGAGGAACTCGGAGAGAGCGAGCTGTTTCCGGCCGCCGAACCCTGGGACGCCTCGCTCGATCAGAACAAGGTACGCTTTGACTGGACCCAGGTGCTTGACGACCCCGACGTCTTTCGCGAGTCACTGGATGCCTATCTACGCTACGGCTATCTGGTGCTTTACAAGGTACCCACCGACCCGGAACGCATCCTTCAGGTCGGCAGCCACTATGGCTACGTCAAGGAAACCAACTTCGGTCGCTATTTCGAGGTCTATTCACGCCCCAGCGGCAATGACCTGGCCTATCGCAGCGTGGCGCTTGGTCCCCACACCGACAACCCCTACCGCAACCCGGTGCCGGGTATCCAGCTGCTGCACTGTCTGGTCAACGAGACCAGCGGCGGCCTGTCCACCCTGGTCGACAGCCTCAAGGTTCTCGAGCGGCTACGCCAGGAGACTCCCGAGGGCTACGAGCTACTGAAACATACCCCGGTACGCTTTCGCTTCGTCGACGCCGGCACCCAGCTGGTGACCCAGCGCACCATGATCCAGACCGATGACGACGGTCGCCCCACCGGCGTTCACTACAGCCCGCGCCTGGATGGCCTGCCGCTGCTCTCCGACGCCGAGACACGGCTGTTCCACCGCGCCCGCCAGCGCCTTGGCGAACTGTTTGCCGACCCGACCTACGAGGTACGCTTCGCGCTCGGCGCCGGCGAACTGATGCTGTTCGACAACAGTCGCGTACTACACGGCCGCACCAGCTATGACAGCAACGAAGGACAGCGCCACCTGCAGGGTTGCTACCTGGATACCGACGGCCCGCGGGAGCGTTTCGCCAGTCTCTTGAAGCAACATGCGTCCATCGAGGAGGTCGCCTGAATGGAAAAGGTCACGTTTCGCCAGATGAAGGACGGGACTCGGGAGGAATACGTCTTTCTCGAGCAACTCGAAGATAACTTCAACCAGGGGTTGGTCGACCGCCTGCTGGACGCGCTGCGCCGACTCGAGAACAGCCTGAGCGGCTACCAGGTGACGCGTCTGGAACACTCGCTGCAGTCGGCGGCACGGGCCGAAGCCGACGGTGCCGACGAGGACATGATCGTGGCCGCGCTGCTGCACGATCTCGGTGACGACCTGGCGCCCTACAACCACTCCCAGCTAGCCGCCGCCATCATCCGGCCCTATGTGCGCGCCGAAGTGACCTGGGTGATCCATCACCACGGACTGTTCCAAAAAGTGTACTATGCGCACCACTTCGGAGAGGATCCGCACGAACGCGATCGCTACCGGGACCATCCCTGGTACCAGAGTTGCGTGGACTTCTGTGAACGCTACGATCAGGCGGCGTTCGATCCGGACTATCCGACGCCACCACTGGAACACTTCGAGCCCATGCTGCGGCGCATCTTCGCTCGCCAGCCCTTCGATCCGGAGGTGATCGGCGAGGAGGATCCGCTGGAGCCATGAGCCACAGGTCTGACGCGGCGGCTCGCCCCGAGCCGCCGCGCCGACAAGGCCGCTCACGGTAGCGGCAGCGGGATCGCCGGCCCGAGGTCCGGCTCAAGAGGACACAGACTATCGCTACTCCAGAATCATCTTCCCCGGGGTCTCCCCCCGACGACAATCCCCACGCGGTAATGGGCACCGACTACAAGGTGACCGAACTCGAACAACGCGGCCCCTTCCAGGGCATGCACCGCGGCATGACGATCACGTCAGGGGCGCTGATCCTGCTCTTCGTACTGTTCACCGGTCTCAGTTCCGATACCGCCGCCGTGGTCTTCGGCACCGCACGTGCCTGGATCGAGGGCACCTTCAGCGGCTACTACCTGGTGACCGTGGTCGCCCTGCTGGTGGTCTGCGCCTTTATCGTCTGCAGTCGCTACGGCAGCATCCGCCTGGGCACCGACGACAGCCGACCGGAGTTCAGCAACTTCGCCTGGTTCTCGATGCTGTTTTCCGCCGGCATCGGTATCGGCATCCTGTTCTTCGGTGTCGCCGAGCCGATCTTCTATCTCGATAACACCGACTCCTTCGGCTACCCCAACAACCCCCACGCCGACATGGCCGGGGCCACCGCCATCGGGCATGAGCGCGCCATCGACGCGCTGCGGGTGACGGTTTTCCATTGGGGGCTGCACGGCTGGGCGATCTACGTCATCGTCGGCATGTCGCTGGCCTACTTCGCCTACCGCAAGGGCCTGCCGCTGGCGTTAAGATCGGCGCTTTACCCCTTTATCGGCGATCGCATCTTCGGGCCCGCCGGGCATCTGTTCGACATCTTCGGCGTGCTGGGCTGCGTCTTTGGTGTGGCCACCTCGCTGGGACTCGGCGTCAGCCAGATGGGCGTGGGACTGGAAAAGCTGTTCGGCATCGACGATGGCCTGCCGACCCAACTGGTGCTGATCGCGGTGATCTCGACGCTGTCGATCATCTCGGTGGTCAGCGGCGTGCAGAAGGGCATCCGCATCATCTCGGTGCTCAACATCTGGGTATCCGCGGTGGTGATCGGCATCTTCCTGTTCGGCGGGCCGACCCTGTGGCTGATCCAGACCTTCGGCGAAACACTGGCGGACTACGCCACCGAGGTCATTCCCATGGGCCTGTGGTACGCCGAGCAATCCGGTACCAGCGAATGGCAACAGGCCTGGACCATCTTCTACTGGGGCTGGTGGCTCGCCTGGGCTCCCTTCGTCGGGCTGTTCATCGCGCGCATCTCCAAGGGCCGCACCCTGCGCGAATTCGTCCTCGGTGTGCTGCTGGTACCGACGCTGCTGGCCTTTGTCTGGCTGGTCATCTTCGGCGGCAACGCCATCCACCAGGAGCTGAACGCCGCCGGTGGCGCTGGCACTGCCGGCATCATGGAGATGGTGCGCGCCTGGGATCTGCCGTCTGCGCTGTTCGCCACCGCGGACGGGATCGTCGGCTCTGGCGTCTTCGGCTGGGTGCTGTCGGCCATGATGGTGTTCCTGCTGATGAGCTGGTTCATCACCTCATCCGACTCCGGCACCCTGGTGCTGACCACCATCCTGTCGCTGGGCGATGATGATCCGCCCAAGCTGTTCCGCGTCTTCTGGGGTGTGGTGATCGGCCTGGTGGCCGCCGTGCTGCTGGTGGTCGGTGGGCTTTCCGCCCTGCAGACCGCCCTGATCGCTGCCGCCCTGCCGGTCAGCGTGGTCATCCTGGTCATGACCCTCGGCGTGCTGCTCTCGCTGTTCCGCGAACCGGGCGATCCCTATCGCCAAGGCTTTCGACTGCGCCCGCGCCGGCGCTGACAGGCCGCCCCGTGCCCACATCGGGCACGGGGTCCTGGGCCCCGCCTCTCTCTATCCTCGTCATCTCTCTTCCTCTCTACCTCTCTGCACCTTTGCCATCACCATGGCGAACGCATCCACGCCCAACGCACGCCCTGCGTTACCTCAGTGCGTCTTATCCGCCCCGACCTGGCGCCCCCTCAGCGCAACCGCCCCGGGTCTCCCGAGGTGGCTCCCTCACCACGATGCACCGCGTCCAGCAGCCAGTCCCTGACCGGCTCCGTGACCGCGCTGCGCTGGTGCTTGACGCTCAGCCAGTAGCCATAGTCTTCCCGCGTAACCTGCGGTCCCAGGGCAGTGAGCTGGCCGGTGACCAGATACTCCTCGACTAGGTTCAACCAGCCCAGCGCCACGCCCTGATGCGCCAGCGCCGCGTTCAGCAACAGCGCGTAGTTGTGGTAGGCGAAGATATCCTCCGCCGGGGGTGGAGTGAGCCCCGCATGGCGGCACCACTGGGCCCAGTCCAGCCAACGCGGATTCCTGATGTCCTGGTGCAACAGCGAGAGCCGTGACAGGTCCTGTGCTGACAGGGGGCCTGATAGCCCATGTGCCTGCGCGTAGTCTGGGCTGCACACCGGGAAGACCGCCTCCCGGGCCACCAACTGCCCCTCTTCCTGGGGCAGATAAGGCCCGAAACGAATCGCGATGTCGGCGGCCAGCAGCTGCAGATCGTCCGAGCGGTCGATCGGCATCAGGTGAAAGCTGAAGTCGGGAAAGGCCCGCTTGAGCGCCGGTAGCCGAGGCAACAGCCACAGGTGGGTAAAACCCGCGTCGGCTGCGATGACGACCGTTGGCGCTGGCCCCTGGCCGTGGCGCACGAAGCGATCACAGGTGTCTCTGAGGGTGGTGAGACTCGGCGCCATCTCGCGGTAGAAGCGCTCGCCCTCGACGGTCAAGCTCAGCCGGCCGCCGTGCCGGTCGAACAGTACCAACCCCAGGTATTCCTCCAGCCCCCGGATTCGCTGGGAGATGGTCGGCTGGGTGGTTCGCTCGGCCTCCGCAGCGGCGGTCATGGAGCCGAGCCGGGCCGTGGCCTCGAAGGCGATCAGCGACTTCATGGAAGCGGGGTTGGGGTTCATAGGCAGAAGATGTGATGGGCCGGGTAGTTTGCAGGGACGCCCCTGGGGTGACAGACAGCGGCAGACAACGGCAGATAGCACCAGCCATCCAGTGCAAGGCAGGCTGTTGGCGAGCGCGCCGCGAAGGGTGCAGTGATCTGAAGGGGATATGGTGAGGGAATCGGCAGGCAGATGCCAGGCAAGAGGGGCGCTCGGCCAAGTACCACCTGGCCGAGCGTTTGGCATGGGGAAGACGGGTGAACAGCGCTCGATACCGCACCACCACACGGGTGGCGCGGTATCATTCAGCCGTCCAGGGACGCTAGACGCTGTCCGAAAAGTCGACGAGCGAAGGTTAGACAAGGCAAAAATCGGTGAGAAAGCGCAGTTTACGGGGTGTAAATGAGCATTTTGACCGGGCTGGCGCACCAGCCGATTTTTAACGCCGTATTACCGAGCGCAGGCACTTTTCAGACAAGCCCTAGAGCTTGACCGTCACGTTCTTGTTCCTCAGGTAATTGTCGACTGCCAAAAGGCCCTTTTCTCGGCCAAACCCTGAGTGCTTGGTGCCACCGACCGGTGCGTATATTCCGCCGGCAAAGTACTGGTTGATGGTGACCTGACCAGCATCGATCTCGGCGGCAAGTTTAAGCGCCCTGGCGACATCGCGGCTGTAGACACAGGCGGCAAGGCCGTAGTCGGTGCCATTGGCAATCGAGAGGGCTTCCTCATCGCTGGCGACCACCTGCACCGCCAGGACCGGACCAAAGATCTCTTCCTGCACCAGTCGATCATCACGCTCCAGTCGATCAATCACGGTGGGCTCAAAGAAGAGCCCCTTGCCACTCTCAGGGTCATGGGTAACATTTCCTCCACAGCGGATGGTCAAGCCGCGCGCCTTGGCGTCGTCGACGAAGGAGGCAATCTTGGCCAGGTGGCCAGCGGAGTTGATGGCGCCGATGTCTCGTCCCTTGAGGCCATGTCCCAATGTCAGCTCCGCCACGCGCGGCAGAAAGGCCTGCATGAAGGCTTCGTGCTGGGACTCGTGGATCACCAGGCGTGAACCGGCGGTGCATACCTGGCCGGCGTTGTAGTAGATCGCCCAGACCATGTCCTCAGCGACCTTGTCGATATCGGCGTCTGCCAGCACCACGGCAGGGGACTTGCCGCCAAGCTCCAGCAGCACGCTGGAAACATTGTCGGCAGCTGACTTCATTACCTGCTTCCCGGTCGCAACCGAACCGGTAAAGGTCACGTGCTGAACCAGACGATGGGACGTCAGGGCATCGCCAATATCGTGACCATAGCCGGTCACGACATTGACCACACCGTCGGGCAGGCCGGCTTCGCTGAACAAGGCCGCCATGACCAGCGTGGACAGCGACGTCAGCTCGGACGGTTTGACGACCGCGGTACAGCCGGCCGCCAGTGCCGGGGCGATCCCGCGTACGGCGGTCAACAGCGGAAAGTTCCACGGAGCGACGTGGGCGGTCACCCCCACCGGCTCGCGACGATTGATCGAGACAAACCCGTCGCCCAGGGGGGTGGTGCTTCCCTCGATCTTGTCGGCTAGCCCTGCATAGTAGGCGAGCTGTGATGCCGCCCCTTGAATATCGGCTTCGGCCTCGGCGTAGGGTTTGCCCGAATCCAGACACTCGATGACCGAGAGCAGTTCGCTATTGCGGCGCACCGTGTCGGCGAGACGAAAGAGGTGCTCGGCCCGGTCGGCAGGCGCAAGGCGGCGCCAGTGTTCGAAGGCACGCTGGCTGCCGGTTACTGCAGCCTCGACGTCTTCCGGGGTGCCCCTGGCGATGTGCGCAATCGTGCTCTCGCTGCCGGGATCGGTAACCTCGATAGTCTCGCCCGAGGTAGACGTATGCCACCGCCCGTCAATGAAGTGCTGCGGCGTAAGGTGCGGCGTCGGATCGATCACGCCGGCTTTCTCGCAAAGAGTCTTGAGTGCTGTCATGTCAATTCGCTCGCTCGGTAGTGGGCGGATTCCAGCCAGTCCTGGCGCACGCGGATGCCCCAGCCTGGCTCGTCGGGGATGGCAACCTTGCCATCCTTGGCCACCGGGAAGTTGTCATAGATGCCGTACTGCCAGGGATAGTAGTCGTCTTCCTCGATGGAAAACTCGAGATAAGGGCCAGCATTGTCGATGGCCCCTTGAAGGTGCAGGGTGAAGATGGTCACCAGGCTGAGATTCGCGGTGTGAGGGGTCACGACACGCCCAGCCTTGCGGGCCATTTCCACCACCTGAAGGGTGCGTGTGATGCCGCCCATGTAGCAGATGTCTGGCTGCAGTACGTCGACCACGCGGTCATCGATCATCTTCTGCCAGGCCGGCAGATAGTGATCCTGCTCGCCCCCTGTCACGTCCAGCGACAGCGCGGCCGTGACCTGGCGAGTCCACTCCATTTCCCAATAGGGGCAGGGTTCTTCGAAATGCTGGATGCCATTGTCCTGCAGAAGACGCCCTACCTCGATGGCGCGCTCCGGTCGAAAGCAGCTGTTGGCGTCGGCCAGCAGGTCGACGTCAGGCCCCATGGCTCGACGAATGGTCGGGATGATCGCCTCCGTGCGCCCCGGCCATTCATCCTGGTTACGACCGCACTCGGCGCCCACACGAAACTTGAAAGCGTCATAGCCGTGGCGATCACGCAAGCGTAGAAAGCGTTCAGCTTCCTGCTCGGGGGTAATGTCGCGCTTCATGCTGGAGGCATAGACCCTGAGCGGTCGAACCGAACCACCGAGTAGCTCGCAGACCGTCTTGTCATGAGCCTTGCCGAGCCAGTCCCACAGCGCCGTCTCGACACCGCACAGCGCGCGATAGAGATAGGAGCCCAGAAACTTGTGCTGGCGTTCCAGCACCAGGGCCACGCTGTCAGCGATATCATCAATCCCGTTGATATCGCGCCCCTCGAACCAGGGAACCACCTGACGATGCATGATCTCGACACTGATGTCGGCGTTGTAGGTGGACACCTGGCCCACGCCCTGGCTGCCGTCGGCCATGGTGACGCGGACGATACCAACGTCCTCGCTGTAGAAAGATTCGACCTTCTTGATTTTCATCTAAGTGTTCCAGGACTGGCGAATGATGTCGGCGGCCACCTCGGCCACCATCAAGGTGGGGGCTTGGGTATTGCCGGAGGTAATGTTGGGAAAGATGGACGCGTCGACGACCCTCAGGCCCTCGGCTCCGTGAACCTTGAGTGACGGGTCGACGACCGAATTCTCGAGCCGGGTACCCATGGCGCAGCTTCCACAGAGGTGGTAGATCGACCCGCACGACGCCCGGAAGTCGTCGAGAATGGCCTCGTCACTGTGCATATCGGCGTATCCGCAGTGATCGACCAGGATGTCCTTGAGCGGCCCCGCGCTGGCTAGACTGCGTACCTGACGAAAGGCCGCGAGCAGTTCTGCCTTGTCACGAGCATCGGACAGGTAACGATTGTGAATCGCCGGCGCATCGTCGGGGTCAGCGCTCTTCAGCGTCACGGAGCCGCGACTGTAGGGTCGGCAGACATTGTAGAAAAGCGACACCTCGGCGTGCCGATGCAACACCAGGCGCCCCCCGGCCTCCTCCGGCAGGGCGTAGGAGATGGGATTGAAGAACACCTGCGCCTTGGCGTGACCGTCGCCACTCTCTTGCACCGAGTGCTCCCCGTGACCCGACACCCTCGTCCGCTCGAGGGGGACAAAGGCGCCAGCGTGCTTGACGCCAAAGGCCAACGGACCTTGGCGGCGACTCACGTAGTCCCAGCCAGCCCGCAACTTGCCCGTCAGCCGGCCAAGCGTCACGTTGAGTGTCGGCTCGCGACTCTCGAAGAACAGACTGCCGCACAAGTGATCCTGCAGATTCTGCCCAACTCTGGGGTTGTCGATGACACTGTCGATGCCCAGTCGCGCCAACGCCTTGGCGTCACCAACGCCAGAAAGCTGCAACAACTTCGGGGAATCCACCGCTCCGGCACACAGGATTACCTCCTGGCGGGCCTTGATCATGCGTCGTTCGCCACCGCACGCGACCTCGACACCGACGGCACGTCGCCCCTCGAACACCAGTCGCCTCGCCTGGGTCTGCGTCATCAGCGACAGATTCGAGCGCTTCAGCGCCGGGGTCAGGTATTCCCGAGCGCTCGATGAACGCAGGCCGGCCCGAACATTCATGTCGTAGAAGCCATAGCCATCCAGGCGCTCGCCGTTGAAGTCATGATTATTCGGCAGTCCAGACGCGTCACAGGCAGCGAAGAAGGCATGGCAAAGCTCGGGGGCACTATCCCGGGTGGAAAGGACCCCAATGCTTCCATCACGACCGTGATACCGTGTGTCCTCGCTATGGTGTCGCTCCAGGCGCCGAAAATAGGGCAGGACAGCGTCATAGGACCAACGTGGAGAGCTGACCGCAGCCCAGTCATCGAAGTCTCGCCGATCACCACGCACGTAGATCATGGCGTTGATCGCACCGGAGCCACCAACCCCCTTCCCCCGGGGCTGGTAAACCCGCTGCTGCCCCAGCTCGGGCTCAGGTTCGGAGCGATAGCAGTAGTTGTAGCGAGAACTGTTGAAGTGATGGACGAACCCTGCCGGCACCGAGATTGTCGGCGTCTTGCCGCGTGCTCCTGCCTCGATCACCAGCACCTGTCGATCGCAATCCTGTGACAGCCTTTCCGCCAGTACACAGCCGGCGGAGCCTGCTCCAATGATGATGATGTCGACCTCTGAAACCATGCGGGCTGCTCCAGCCAGGAAAGGTGATGACTGACCACAATCTAACATTCTAGATTTGGTGTTGTGAAGACGCGAAATAGTCATACGCATCACAGCAGCATAGACTTTTGTCGTAGCGAAAAACCTTTAACCAAAACACAACAAACCTTCATATGTTTGTTTTTTATGGAAATTCAAGGGCTCACTCAGTGACATCTCTCGCTCTAACACGACATCACCCTCGCACAGCAGTTGAAAGACAATCCCTAAACTAGCATTTTAGATAGCCACAACACGCCTGCCCCCTGCTTCGACAGGGTTTTTGTTTTCACCTGCAAAGGCTTCGCCCATGCGCTATCAGAAAATAAGAAAGGAAATCGCCGGCATCGATCCAGCGGTGTTCATGCCTGCACTCCTCCTCACCCTGCTACTGGCTCTGGTCTTTTCCCTCTGGCCCGAGCAGAGTGGGAGCCTCCTCCATCAGATTCACGCCTTCACCACCAACGAACTTGGCTGGTTCTTCCTGCTGGCCACCATCGGCGCGATCAGCTTCTGCCTGTATCTGGCGATGTCGCGTTACGGCAAGGTGGTTCTGGGAGACCGCGACACTCGTCCAGAATTCTCGACCCTCACCTGGCTGGGCATGATCTTCACCTCGGGCACCGGCGGTAGCCTGCTGTACCTCAGCGCCGCCGAATGGATCTGGATCATGCAGTCGCCTCCCTTCGGCGCCGAGCCCGGTAGTGCAGAGGCGGCACGCTGGGCCAGCGCGTTCGGCATGTTTCACTGGGGCCCCTCGGCATGGGCCTGGTATATCGCCTGCGCGATACCGATCGGCTATGCCATGTACGTCCGCAAGCAACGCAACCTGAAACTCAGTGAACTGACTCGCCCGGTGCTAGGGCGCTGGGCCGATGGCCTGGTCGGTCACGCCATCAACTTTCTGTATATGTTCGGCATCATCGGCGGCGTCATGACGTCGATCGCCCTTGGCACGCCGCTTATTTCGAGCACCTTCGCCTACGCATTTGGCATGCAGGCAGGCAACCCGGTACTCGACGTCTTCGTGATATTTCTGTGGACCGCCATTCCCATGATGGCGCTGATCCTCGGCCTGCAGAAAGGCGTCGCTCGTCTGTCCAATTTCAACGTCCGCCTGGATATTGCCTTGCTGGTGGGCGTCCTGGCGTGTGGCCCGCTGTCTTTCACGCTCAACCAATCGGTAGACGGGCTGGGCCTGATGCTCCAGAACTTCATCTACATGAGCTTCGCCACAGACGTTATTCGCAATACCGGCTTTCCCCAAGCCTGGACGATCTTCTACTTCTCCTGGTGGGTCGTCTACGCCCTGCCTTATGGACTTTTCATCGCCAAGATATCGCGTGGCAGGACCATTCGGGGAATCGTCTTCGCCGGCCTGGTGGCCGGGTCGCTGGGCTGCATGGTGTTCTACATGGTCTTTCCGGCATTCGGCATCCACCTCCAGACCAGCGGCCAACTGGACCTCATCGCGGTGATGAACGAGGCGGGTCGCGGCGAGGTGGTGAAGGCCATGCTCGAGCAACTGCCTGCCGCAGGACTGTTCATCGTGGTGTTCGGTCTGGTAGCCCTGCTGTCCTATGTCAGCGGTCAATGTGCGGTCGGCTATTCACTAGCCTCGGCGACGCAAAAGACCCTGCTTCCCGAGCAGGAGGCGTCACGCTATAACGCGTCTTTCTGGCTGGTGCTGGTCGGGCTGGTCTCCACAGCGCTCTACTTCCTCAATCCAGAAAGCTTGACGCCACTACAGACGATATCGATCCTGACTGGGTTCCCGCTGTGCTTCGTCATCGCCATCGTTGGACGTAGCTTCATGCTGATGCTGAATCGGGATCTGTTCAACGAAACGGCGGTGCGAGATATCGATGGCAAGAAGTATCTAACGCCGACCACCACTGGCATCGATGCACCAGTCAATACCGGCGCAGTATCGCCAGAACTGGACTAAGTCCACGATCGACAGTAAAACACACGGGCTTGGTGTCATTGGCACCTCGCCCGTTGTCACGGCGGAACGGATACGGTCTAAAGAGCAAGAACAGGAGAAGAAGGATGGCCGACGGTGCCGAGTCGATGTCGCAGCAGGCATATACCATCATCAAGGATCGCGTCCTGAAAGGCACCTATGCCCTGGACCAGAAGATCTCGATCAAGGAATTGACCGAGGGCCTCGGGATTGGACGCAGCCCGGTAGGCGAGGCGTTGAAACGCCTGCAGCATGAAGGGCTGATCACCATTTCACCCAAGAGCGGCAACAGGATCTGGAACCCCACGCTGACCGAGCTTGAACAGCTCATGGCGTACCGAAAGATGATGGAGATTGGCGCCCTGCACATGTCTCGAGATGTGTTATCCCTCTCAGACAGTCTGTTGACCCTGTGCCATCAGATGGATGAAGCCATCTCGAAAGAAGACTGGCTGAGCTATGAAGCGTTCGACTACCAATACCACATGACCTTGATCGAATCTTCCGGCAATCAATACCTCATTGACTCCTATCGCCTGGTAGCAGACAAGATCCGCCTCGCTCGCAACAACATGACCCGCACCTTCGATCTATCCAACGCCGGCCACTACGATATTGCCAACGCCCTGAAGCGCAACACCTTCCTGGCCGAGCGGGAGCTGGACAAGCACTTGACGGTATCACGAGACCGCTTCACCCGTTTACACACGCCCACCAACACACGAGGCTAAACCGAGCCTGCCACCCCTCCCCTCTCACGACGTACCGCCAAGATTCACTCCACGTTTCAAAGGCCTTCCCTGCCCCGCCGGCCGGCAGCTGCCGGTGCCGCCCGGTTCTCGAGTAGCTAGCCACCGGGTCAGACGCGTACAATGCGCCCTCCACTTTGGTCGAAGCCCCTTGCCGTGCCGGCCCAAGTCTCTCATTCATGTTCATCCCGCGAGATACTCTGCCGTGCTCTCTACCGCCAACATCACCATGCAGTTTGGCCCCAAGCCGCTGTTTGAAAACGTTTCTGTCAAATTCGGCCAGGGCCACCGCTACGGTCTGATCGGGGCCAACGGCTGTGGCAAGTCGACCCTGATGAAGATCCTCGGGGGCGACCTCGAGCCGACCAGCGGCCAGGTGATGAAGGACGCCACCACTCGCCTGGGCAAGTTGCGCCAGGACCAGTTCGCCTTCGAGGACGAACGTGTCATCGACACCGTCATCATGGGCAACGAAGAACTGTGGAGCGTGACCGCTGAGCGCGAGCGCATCTACTCCCAGGCCGAGATGAGCGAAGAAGACGGCATGGCGGTGGCAGACCTCGAAGTCCGCTACGCCGAGCTCGACGGCTACACCGCCGAGGCTCGTGCCGGTGAGCTGCTGCTGGGTCTGGGGATTCCGCTTGAGCAGCACGACCAGCCGATGAGTGTGGTGGCACCGGGCTGGAAACTGCGCGTACTGCTCGCTCAGGCGCTGTTCAGCGACCCCGACGTGCTGCTGCTCGATGAGCCGACCAACCACCTGGACATCAACACGATTCGCTGGCTCGAGGACATTCTTCGTGCGCGCTCGTCGACCATGATCATCATCTCCCACGATCGCCACTTCCTGAACAGTGTGTGCACGCACATGGCGGATCTGGACTACGGCGAGCTGCAGCTGTTCCCCGGCAACTATGACGAGTACATGACCGCGGCCACCCAGGCGCGTGAACGTCTGCAGTCCGAAAACGCCAAGAAAAAGGCAGAAATTGCCGAGTTGAAGCAGTTCGTCAGTCGCTTCTCGGCCAATGCCTCCAAGGCCAAGCAGGCGACCTCACGCCAGCGCAGGATCGACAAGATCCAGCTCGACGAGATCAAGCCGTCATCACGGATCAGTCCGTTCATTCGCTTCGAGCAGAACAAGAAGATCCACCGCCAGGCGCTGGAAGTGGAAGCGCTGTCCAAGGCCTGGGACGACAATGTCCTGTTCGAGCGCTTCGGGTTGCGCATCGAAGCCGGAGAGCGGGTCGCCATCATCGGCCCCAACGGCATCGGCAAGACCACCCTGCTCAACTGCCTGGTCGGCGCGATGGAGCCCGATGCCGGTGAGGTCAAATGGACCGATGCCGCCGAAGTGGGCTATTTCGCCCAGGACCACGCGGCGGACTTCGAGGGGGGCGAAACCCTGTTCGAATGGATGCAGCAGTGGACCACCGCCGGTGAGCAGATCGTGCGCGGCGCCCTCGGGCGGATGCTGTTCTCCAATGATGATATCGGCAAGTCGGTGAAGGTGATTTCAGGCGGTGAACAGGGACGCATGCTGTTCGGCAAGCTCTCGCTGCAGAACCCCAACGTGCTGGTGATGGACGAGCCCACCAACCACCTCGACATGGAGTCCATCGAGGCGCTCAACCTGGCGCTCGAGCACTATCCCGGCACCCTGATCTTCGTCAGCCACGACCGCGAGTTCGTCGGCTCACTGGCCACCCGCGTCATCGAGATGAAGGACGATGGCATCGTCGACTTCAGTGGCAGCTACGACGACTACCTGCGTAGCCAGGGCGTGCTCGGATAAATTACCGCTCACACACGCAGGGCAGCGCGTGCTGCCCTGTGTCGATAGTAAGTGGAGACTCTACTGAGAAGCCGCCAGAAGTTTGAAAAACTCGATACGACTATCACATCGACAAAGCCCCCCTGCCGGCACGCACCGGCAGGGAGGCCTGGCCCTTTGTCAGCTCAGGTAATCTGACCCAGGAAGTTCTGCAGCCGTTCGTTCTGCGGGTTGGTGAAGAACCCGGTCGGTTCGTTGATCTCGACGATCTTGCCCGCGTCCATGAAGACGATACGAACGGCCACGGCCTTGGCAAATTCCATTTCATGGGTCACGCACATCATCGTCATGCCCTCCCCAACTAGACAAAACAGTCTGAGCCAATCGGCCAGCATAAACTTGCATCAAAACCGCACGTTTGTTGCACTACCCTTCCCCCTTCTTCTCGTGAATGGGATCAAAAAAAGGCGCGGCGACGAGTATCTTGTTCTCCTGGCTGACCAGATACCCCGCCTCGGCGCTTTTCGCGAGATACTCTTTCCACTCCGGGTCTGCCTGTAGCTTCTGGCGCTTGGCTGCGCGGTCGGCCGCATCCTCGTACATCCACACATGAACATAGGAGTTGACATCACCCGTTTCAACCGCCCCATAAACAACGGGATACCCCAAGTGTTTACTCTGCACCTTCCACCCGTGGTCTTCATAGAGCTTCATGTGTTTCTTGATGGTACCCGGGCGGCAGATGTATGTTCTTAGATCGTAGATCATCTTACTTCTCCTTCATCATGGTAGAAAATGGCGCTTTAACGTCCGCGATCGATTCAAACAGATCACGCAATGAGTAAATCATCATCAATGTTCCCGAGATGGGGATAGCGGCATAGAAAAGCCCCGTCGGAAGGTTCAGTACAGGCGTTACTTCACTGCTCCGTGCCGTCAGCTCCCATCCGTACCACGTCATGGCGAGCATGAACCCAAGGGATAGCAATGCCAGAAAGGCCTTGAGCAACGGTGCAGCACGCTTTTGCCCTATCACCTGCTCGAGCCAATCCACTCTGAAATGTGCCCGCTCTCGCCATAAAGCAGCGGAGCCCATGAATACCATCCAGGAAAACAAGCCCCTTACCACCTCATCCAGCCATGCAAAGCTCGCAAGTTGAAAGCTGCGCGCAATGACGCTTGAAAACAGCAGGATGAATAACGCTGCCAAACAGAACGAGGCAATCGCGCGCAGGAGTTGGCCCACCACTCGATCAAGTTTATTCATGAGTTCATCACCAGATCAGGGAGCCATGTCGATATCGCTGGAATCATGACGACGGCCATCAACACCACGAAAAGACCAATCAAGTAAGGCGTCAAGGCACGCGACAAGCGGCCGACGCTGATTTTGGCAATCGACGATGTTGCAAAGAGAACCATACCCACGGGAGGCGTCAGCAAACCGACCATCGAACACATGCTCATGATCACGCCGGCTTTTAGTCTCAAACTACTTAATGTCAGTTTGTCTGACAACTGTTTTTAGTGCTACCTTTGTCGCACTAGCTCCTTGCAGGTCGCATGGCCTACGCTTCAACGACGCGTCGCGGCTTGAGCTGTTCAGACGATCAGGAAGACATCCCAATGCAGGATTTTGAAATCTATGGGCGTATTGATCGCCCTCGCCGGCTACCTGATGAGGTCGCGGCAGCCCTGACCAAGGCGATCGAAGGAGGCCAGCTTCAGCCTGGCGACCGCCTTCCCACCGAGGCGGTACTTTCCAAGAAATTTGGCGTTGCGCGCACGGTGATCCGCGAGGCGATTTCGCTTCTCAAGTACGATGGCGTCGTCGACTCACGACGTGGCGTCGGCACTTTTATTACGGAAACCACCAATCGGTCAGCGTTTCGCATCAGCCCGGGATGTTTCGAAAAACGCAAGCAGATCATAAAGTTGCTTCAGCTTAGAGCAGAGGTGCAGGCAGGAGCCTCGGCGCTTGCCGCTGGAACACGCACGGCTGAGCAAATGCAGGCTTTAGAAGAACTCTTTGCAGAAATCGAGCGACTCGACGCACTCGGTCCAGATGGAGCGCTTGAGCAAAGAGTCGATACCGAGCTCGAATTCTATCGCCGCATTACCGAAGCTTCTGACAATGAATATTATGTCGAGGTTATCGGCATGATTGAGGGGAATATACAGAGCAACCTGCGCTCGGCCTTTCTGAAGAATGCAGCGGCTTCTGAATTCGGCCCTTCCATTCTGGATGAACATCGCGCGGTGAGAGATGCACTGGCAATACAAGACGCATCGCTAGCTCGCAGCGCGACACGCCTACGCTTCGAACGCGCGGCTGAGCGCCTGGCAGCTCGCGAAGACTTTCTATAAGAACAAGGGTCTAGATTTATGAGTGAACAACCGTCACGTCATGGTGGAAAAGTTCTCGTCGAAGCCCTCGAGGCACAGGGGGTGGAGCGGGTATTTTGTGTGCCTGGAGAAAGCTACCTGGCCGCTCTTGATGGTCTTTTCGATTCCGGCGTGGACACCATCGTGACGCGACACGAAGGCGGGGCCTCGCTGATGGCCGAAGCCGATGGGAAACTTACCGGGCGTCCCGGCATCGCTTTCGTCACTCGGGGCCCCGGCGCCACCAACGCTTCCTGTGGCGTACATGTCGCCTACCAGGACTCGACGCCCATGATCCTCTTCATTGGGCAGGTGGCGAGCGATCAGCGCGACAGAGAAGCCTTCCAGGAAGTCGACTACCGGGCCATGTTCCATCCATTGGCAAAATGGGTCGCGGAAATTGATCGCGTCGACCGGATTCCTGAGTACGTAAGCCACGCCTTCCATGTCGCTCAAAGCGGCCGTCCGGGTCCTGTTGTGCTCGCACTTCCCGAGGACATCCTTTCATCAGACTACACTGGCGCCCCGGCTGTACCGGCTGCCACGCTACCTTCGGGCAAGGCGGCTGAGAGCGATGTCGGCGCCATTGTCGACATGCTGGCAAAGGCCGAACGCCCATTGGTTATCGTCGGCGGTGGGCCCTGGTCACAGAAAGCCGCCAATGCGCTCGGACGATTTGCCGACAAGGCCGCGCTACCGGTGGGAGCCTCTTTTCGCTGCCAGGACTATCTCGACAACCGACATTCACACTATGTTGGCGACGTTGGTATCGGCATCAATCCCAAGCTCGCGGAACGCGTCAAGAACGCCGATGTCATTCTCT
Organism: Halomonas sp. H10-59; assembly: GCF_040070555.1. Taxonomy (NCBI): domain Bacteria; kingdom Pseudomonadati; phylum Pseudomonadota; class Gammaproteobacteria; order Oceanospirillales; family Halomonadaceae; genus Halomonas; species Halomonas sp. H10-59. The sequence continues at coordinate 1,344,003 of NZ_CP098828.1, read as the reverse complement.
CACTCGGTGCTCGACTGGGCGAAATGACGACCAGCGGTTACACCTTGCTGACGCCTCCCCTGCCGCGACAGACCCTCGTACACGTCCACGCAGACGCTGCGGAAATTGGTCGCGTCTATCGACCGGCCCTCGGCGTCGTCGCGAACGCTGCTGAGCTCGTCTGTCAGCTGGCCGATGCAGCAAGGTCGCCGGAGTCACCGCGTGAGCAATGGATCACCGGCGCGCGCTCGGACTACGAGGAGTGGCAGCAACCACAGCAGAGCCCCGGTGACCTGAAGATGGAACAAGTCATCTCTCACCTCAACGAGGCGCTCGGTGAGGATGCCATCCTGACAAATGGTGCCGGGAACTACTCCGCGTGGCTTCATCGCTACTATCGCTATCGCAACTGGCCCACCCAGCTTGCCCCCACCAGTGGCTCAATGGGCTACGGCTTGCCGGCAGCGATCGCCGCCAAATTGCGCCACCCCGAGCGAGACGTGGTCTGCCTGGCCGGGGATGGCTGCTTTCAGATGGTGATGCAAGAGTTTGGTGTTGCCTGTCAGTACGGCGCAAATGTCATCGTTCTGGTGTCCAACAACGGCATGTACGGCACCATTCGCATGCATCAGGAACGAAAGTATCCGGACCGCCCCTCGGGAACACGGATGCACAATCCCGACTTCGCTGCACTCGCCAGAAGTTACGGGGGCTTTGGCGCAACCGCGACCAGCGATAGCGAATTTCCAGCCGCACTGCAGGCAGCCAGAGAGGCAGGGGTTCCCGCGATCCTGGACTTGAAGGTAGACCCACACGCCCTGTCGCCCAAGCTGACCCTGGCCCATCCATGAAGGCAGTAGCCAAGAGATACCCGCGCGGACCTGAAGCAGCCCTACCATCGCCAGGGTAGGCCTGACTCACCGCGACGACCCTGCCGGGCCGCAGCAGCATCTCAGTCTCAAGCTGCACTTAGTAGGAAGCAGCGCTCGCGTAGAAAGCTGCACTCGCGCAGAAAGCCGCACTCGCGGCCCGGGATCGGCTAGCTTGATGGCATCTGATGTACAGCTTGGACTATGGCATCGGCGGCGAGCGAGGATGGTATTTCACAGACCTTTCACTGGTAAGTGATCCACCGCCAATGCGAAAAGCTCGCCACACGTATTTCGATAGCCGGTGATCTTGCGGTACGGGAAATGATCACCACCAGGCCGGTTTGACGCGCCTTTCCACACCACCGCGGGGTGAGATCAGCCCCCTCGTCAGGCCTCTCTGCGCAGGGCGTAGACGTAGGCCTCGACCCTACCGCCATCATCGAGGCTGACGGTGACTGGGGTACGTTGGTACTCGGGCCCCTCAAACTCGTCCAGGGCCGCCCAGTGTTCCGGTAGTGCGTCGGACACGAAGACGTGGCCTTGGATATCGTCGCCGGCGTCATCCAGCACCAGGCCAGGGAAGCCCATCTCGGCGCCCCAACCCGCCTGGTGCAGCCGTCCCTTGATGCTGCCCGGTTGCCAATGGCCGCCGATGGCCTGCATGACGTGTTCGTTGGGTCCGCCCGGCCCCAAGGTCCCGTAGATAAACAGGTGTGCCAAAACGCACCTCCCTCTCAATAGGTAAACGACTAATTTTCTCCGCTAGCCCCTGGGCTGGGCAAGCCCGGCCTGCTGCCAGCGTGCTGTGCCACGCGGTGGAGATCTGCCGTTTGAGAGTGGGAGGTATCGTCAATTCCGGTGCTGTGAAGCGAGGCTTTACCGCTGCCAGATGGATCAGGCTGGCGAACCTGAGGAAGGACAGACACCCTGCATGGATTGGGGTGGGGTCAACGCGGATAGAATTCACATAGAAAAAAGCCGCTGATTTCTCAGCGGCTTTCTCAAATTCTGTGGCGGAGGGGGAGGGATTCGAACCCTCGAAGCCTTTCGACTTACACACTTTCCAGGCGTGCTCCTTCGACCACTCGGACACCCCTCCGCATTGTCATCTCGAGAAACATGATGCCCGCGTTGCGCGGTGCTTATCCCTCAAGACGGCGCATACTTTATCGCTTTAAGTTCTCGATTGCAAGCCGTTTTTCGGCTTACATCAGATTCGTCGCGTGGCAGTTCGGGGTCTGATGGCGAAGCGGCGCGATGGCGTCAGCATGCTGCAATGGGTGGCTCACTGGCCAGCACGGCGTAGTCCCCCCTCGCTTCCAGGCACAGGGTGTCGCCGCACCACAGCTGCTGGACCAGGGCAATGCGGCCCTTGCCGCGTTCCGCCAGGCGCTGCTCGAGCGCCGCTTCGGCGCCTGTTTCCCTGCTGACCTGCCCGGCACTACCCGGCCCTGCCGGACCACTGGCATCAACGTCTGCGGAGCTGCTTGCCTCGGGTCGGCAGATCAGGCGGTAGTCGCCGGTCACCGGGGCGAGAAAGCGCTGGCTGGCCTCGGCCACCACTACGTCGCGGTTGTAGCCTCGACGGCGCAGCCACAGGGTGGTCCAGCACCAGCCGAGCAAGGTGGTCTGGGCGGCCAGCGAGCCGCCAAAACCGGTGCCCTTGTCGTTGAGGTTAGGGGTCAGGGCAAGCTCCCAGCGCAGCGAGTCCTGGTCGCGCGCCATGCGGGTGATGCCAAGCGACCCGACCAGGGGGATGGCCTCACCCAGCCAGTCGAGAAAGGCCCCGGGGTCGTCCTCGCCTCCCTCGGGCGGCAAGACGGGCCGCGGGTGGGCCGTGCCAACGCGTCTGATCAAATCATCCATGGTTCAGTCCCAACGCTCGGCTCTCTACTAGTCCCAACGCTCGACAAAATCCTCACTATCGTGACAGGCGATGGGCTTGTGGCGGCCTCCGAGCTGGCCGATGTAGATAAAGGCGACCAGTTCGTCGTCGTCGCCGAGCCTGAGGCCCTTGCGCACGGTGTCGTCGAAGGCGTACTTGCCGCTGCGCCACATGGCGCCGAGCCCCAGGGCGTGGGCGGCCAGCAGGATGCCGTGGGCAGCGCAGCCGGCGGAGATGACCTGCTCGATCTTCGGCACCTTGGGCACGTCCGGGTCCACCTTGGCGACGACACCGATGATCATGGGTGCGCGCTTGGGCTTCATTCGGGCGCTGTTGAGGCACTCATCTGTCGCCTTGGGGTCTTCGCGAAATTCGGCCTCGGCGAACAATTCACCCAGGCGGTCGAGTCCCTCGCCGGAGAACTCGATAAACCGCCAGGGTCTGAGCTCCTTGTGATCCGGTGCGCGCAGGGCGGCGCAGTAGATCGCCTCGAGCTGCTCACGGCTGGGGGCCGGTCCCATCAGCTTGCCCATGGAGCTGCGCTCGTGCAGCAGTGTCATTGCATCCATCGTGTCACTCCAGAGGGTCCGAGCCCTGTCACTGTTCAGCGATCGAGAATTCTTCGCATTACCCTACCAGATCACTCGGGTATTGTCTGTGGCGCTATCGCTATCGCCCTGAGCCATTGCCGACTACTGGCGCGCCAGGCGCAGCGGCGTGGGCGGTGTCTCGCCGGGAGTACCGCGCCAGGGGCTGATGTCGAGACCACCGCGGCGCACGTAACGTGCCAGCACCAAGAGCCGTTCTGGGCGAGCCCTGTCCATCAGGTCCATGAAGATATGCTCGACGCAGTGCTCGTGGAAGTCCTGATGCTGGCGATAGCCGACGATGTAGCGCAGAAGGCCTTCGCGATCGAGCCGGGGACCGCGGTAGCGGATCATCACGCTGCCCCAGTCGGGCTGGCCGGTCACCGGGCAGTTGGACTTGAGCAGGTGGGACGTCAGTATTTCCTCGACGATCTCGTCACTGACCGCAAGGTGCTCCGGACTCGGCGTATAGTCGCTGATCTCGATGTCCTGATCGTCGATGCACTCCCCCGGCAATGGGCGCGGGTTAAGCTCACTATCGTCCACCGCCAGGATCTCCACGCTGACCTCTGCCCCGGCGGCCTCGCTCAGGTCACGCTTCAGCGTTTCGATCAGTTCGTCGTGGCCAGCAAAGCGGGTCTGATTCAGGCTATTGAGGTAAAGCTTCCAGGACTTGGACTCGATCAGCCGAGGCGAGCTTGCCGGCAGACGAAAGCGTGCCACGGCGACACAGGGCTTGCCCCTGGGCGTCAGCCAAGACAGCTCGAAGGCGTGCCATTCATCCTCGCCGACGAAGGGCAGCGCCCCCTCCTCGATTCCCAGCGGTTTGCGGTTGGCGGCGCGTTCGATGGGAAACAGAAGCTGCGCATCGTAGCGCTCGGGATAGTCCGACTCCCGCCCCAGCGGCGCATCGGTCAGGGTGTCGGGGCGGTGGTGGGGATCCCGGGGGATAGTGGACATGGCAATACCTGAACAAGAGAGAGTCCGAGAGACAAACGGCTACCGGCCGCCCGAGGCGGCCGGTGCGATCAACTGCGAATGCCCTTGCCGTTTTCCAGCATCCACAGGGCGATGGCGAACAGTGCCACGATAAAGCCGAAGATGGCGGCGAGCGCCCAGCCGACCGGGATGTCGGAGACACCAAGGAAACCGTAGCGGAAGACATTGACCATGTAGAGGATGGGGTTGAGCATCGAGGCGCCCTGCCAGAAGGCCGGCAGCAGCGAGATCGAGTAGAAGACCCCACCCAGGTAGGTCAGCGGCGTCAGCACGAAGGTCGGCACGATGGAGATATCGTCGAACTTCTTGCCGAGCAGAGCATTGATGAAGCCGCCGGTGGCGAACAGTGCCGCGGTCAGGATCACCACCCCGATGGTCAACAGCGGGTGGGCCACCTCGATACGGGTGAAGAACAGCGACACCCCGGTGACGATGATGCCGACACCGAGCCCGCGCGCCATGCCGCCGAGGATAAAGCCCGCCAGTATCACCCAGTTGGGCATCGGCGAGACCATCATCTCCTCGACGCTGCGCTGGAACTTGTTGGAGAAGAACGACGAGGCCACGTTGGAGTAGCTGTTGGTGATCACCGACATCATGATCAGCCCCGGGACGATGAAGTCCATGTAGCTGTAGCCGTCCATCTCACCGATGCGCGAGCCGATCAGGTTGCCGAAGATGATGAAGTACATCGTCATGGTGATCGACGGTGGCAACAGGGTCTGCGGCCAGATCCGGGTAAAGCGCCGGACTTCCTTGGCTACCAGGGTCCACAGGGCGATCGCGATCTGACTCGGGTTCATCCTCTCAGCTCCTTGTCGGCGTTGCCGCTTTCCACCATGGACACGAACATTTCCTCCAGCCGGTTGGCCCGGTTGCGCATCGACAGCACCCGCACGCCGTCTGCCTTGAGGGCATCGAAGACGTCGTTGAGGCACTGCCCGCGATGCACCATCACCGATAGCTGGGCGCTGTCCACCTGCTTGACCTCGAAGCCGTCGATGGCGGGGGCATGATCGATGGGTTCGGCCAGATCCAGCAGGAAGGTCTCGGTGTCGAGCTCACTCAGTAGCTCGCGTACGCTGGTGTTCCTGACGATCTCGCCGTGGTTGATGATGCCCACGTTGCGGCACAGGCTCTCCGCCTCTTCCAGATAGTGGGTGGTCAGGATGATGGTGGTGCCTTCCTCGCGGTTGATACGCCGCATGTACTCCCACATGCTGCGGCGCAACTCGATATCCACCCCGGCGGTGGGCTCATCGAGGATCAACAGCTTGGGACGGTGCATCAGCGCGCGGGCGATCATCAGGCGGCGCTTCATGCCGCCGGACAGCATGCGTGCGCTGCCGTTGCGCTTGTCCCACAGGCTGAGGTCCCTGAGCAGACTTTCCGCCCGAGGCAACGCTTCACGGCGAGGCATGCCGTAGTAGCCGGCCTGGGCCAGCACGATATCGATGACCCGCTCGAACTGGTTGAAGTTGAACTCCTGCGGCACCACCCCGAGATGGTACTTGGCCCGGGCGAAGTCCTCGTCGATATCGATGCCGAAGATCTTTACCTGGCCGGCGGTCTTCTGCACCAGCGAACAGACCACGCCCAGGGTGGTGGACTTGCCCGCCCCATTAGGGCCAAGCAAGGCGTAGAAGTCGCCCTGCTGGACGTCGAGGTCGATGCCCTTTAGGGCCTTGAAGCCATTGCCGTAGACCTTGGTCAGGCCTCGAATGGACAGAGCCGGTTCGGCCATGAGGGATCCTTGGTGTCAGGGTTGAAAGCTTGGGCTTTGAAGCATGAGATCGGACGCCAAGCGCTGCACGCCTTCGCTAGCTTGCCTGTCGCGGGTGACTCGACGTTGACGGTTGGCATCAGCTTGCCCAACCCGTCGCGATCGCGCCGTGCCGAGCGACGGGATTCGCTATTCGATAGAAGGCTTAGCATATGGGGTCGGTCGGGAGCATCTTCAACCGGACAAAGCGGCAAATGCGGCGTCGACGCAGGGGGCACTCGATGGTCTTACGCCGGACTCGCTTCGCGCAAGCACAAAAAAATCGCCGATCAACGCGATGATTCGCGTCGCTCAGGCGACTGTTGCTGCTTCTGGCGATGTGCTTTTCACAGGTATTTGAGACGCTTCTCGATACTGGAGCGGGAAACGAGATTCGAACTCGCGACCCCAACCTTGGCAAGGTTGTGCTCTACCACTGAGCTATTCCCGCTTGATCGATGCAGTCCAACGATGTCTTCATCGTGTCCTGCCTGCGCTGCGAAGTGGCGTCCCATAGGGGGTTCGAACCCCTGTTCCCGCCGTGAAAGGGCGGTGTCCTAGACCACTAGACGAATGGGACGCATGGAGCGGGAAACGAGATTCGAACTCGCGACCCCAACCTTGGCAAGGTTGTGCTCTACCACTGAGCTATTCCCGCAAACGCATCGCAAATTGTACCGGAAAGTGGCGTCCCATAGGGGGTTCGAACCCCTGTTCCCGCCGTGAAAGGGCGGTGTCCTGGACCACTAGACGAATGGGACGCATTGGAGCGGGAAACGAGATTCGAACTCGCGACCCCAACCTTGGCAAGGTTGTGCTCTACCACTGAGCTATTCCCGCGCTGCGCACTACTGCCGCATTCCGGCCTCGAGATTCGAGCTGGCGTCCCATAGGGGGTTCGAACCCCTGTTCCCGCCGTGAAAGGGCGGTGTCCTGGACCACTAGACGAATGGGACGCATCCGCCTCGTCTCATCTCGAGGTGGCGCGTATGTTACTGAGCACCCTCAAAAGTGTCAACCCCGGCTGAAGGATTTCCTGCTCGATTCAGCGCCCTTCTCTATATAGGCTCTTTCTATACGCATTCGCTCTCCATCGACGCTTCAGCCACCCTCCCCTGCATCGTGGAACGCAGGAGTTGGTCAAACTGCAGCAAACGTCTTAGCTTGAATACCGAGGCTGCGACTTTGATGCAGTCGTGGGTGCCGCATCGACGCGAACCACGATGCGCAAGCCTCGACCGAACGTCACGGGAGACCGTCCATGCGCAAGAAGATCGAGAAGTCCGACGCCGAATGGCGAGAGCAGCTTACCCCGGAGCAGTACCACGTCACCCGCGAAAAAGGCACGGAACGTCCCTTTACCGGTGACTACCAGATCACCGAGGTGCACGGCATCTATCACTGCGTGTGCTGCAACGCCCCCTTGTTTGAAAACGAGCACAAGTTCGACGCTGGCTGCGGCTGGCCCAGCTTCGACCGCCCGCTGTCCTGCGAAAGCGTGCAGCGCCACGAGGACACCAGCCACGGCATGCACCGCATCGAGGTCACCTGCCATCGCTGCGATGCCCACCTAGGCCATGTGTTCCCCGACGGTCCGACCAGCACCGGAGAGCGCTTCTGCATCAACTCGCTGGCCATCGACTTTCATGAGGGGGAGTAGGCGTTGCGCCATCCCCTGGCCTACGCCCCAGACGTCTCTCTCCCCTTGCCCCTTTCCTTCTCGCTGCAAGCCCCTGTGCCCGCCGCCAGGTGTTTTTCGGCGGGCCTGGCGCGCTTGTCGCCCGGACCTTGCGACCTCGCCTCCCACCGTGTGCGACCCTGCCCTCCATCATCTGCGACCTTGTCATCCACCGCTCGCGACATTTGCCTCGCATTTCCATAAGATGGGGAGCCATTTGCGCAACACCCTTTAGAGAAGGCAGGAGAACGAGATGCTGGGCTGGTTTCCGGGACACATGAACAAGGCGCGACGCCAGATTCTCGAGGCGCTGCCGGAAATCGACGTGGTCATCGAGGTGCTGGACGCGCGCCTGCCCTATTCCAGTGCCAATCCGATGCTGGCGAGCCTGACCCGCCACAAGCCGGTACTCAAGATCCTGTCCCGAGCCGATCTGGCCGATCCTGAGGGTACCCGTGCCTGGACCGCCCACTTCGACGCCCAGCCAGACACCCGCGCCCTGGCGGTGACCACCACCAATACCCGCGAGCTCAAGCGCATTCCCAAGCTGTGCCATGAACTGGCTGGCCAGGTGCGTGCCGACCGCGACGTGCGGGTGATGGTGATGGGCATCCCCAATGTCGGCAAATCGACGCTGATCAATGGTCTGGCGGGACGCACCATCGCCAAGACCGGTAACGAACCGGCGGTGACCAAGCGCCAGCAGAAGGTACGCATCCAGGGTCGCGTGGCGCTGACCGACACCCCGGGCGTGCTGTGGCCAAAGATAGAGGATCAGGCCAGTGCCTATCGTCTGGCGGCCAGCGGCGCCATCCGCGATACCGCCATCGACTATGTCGATGTGGCCCTGATCACCGCCGCCGAGCTGGCCAAACGCTATCCAGAGGCGCTCAAGGCACGCTATAAACTCAAGGCGCTGCCGGCCTACGAGGCCAATCCCGACGCCGACAAGGTCGAGGCCGACGGAGACGCTCGCCCGGACCTGATGGCGCTGGCCGGCTTCGACGGCCACGCCATCCTCGCCGAGATCGCCGCCAAGCGCGGTGGCCTGCGCGCCGGTGGCGAGATCGACCTGCACCGCGGCAGCGAGGTGCTGTTGCACGAACTGCGTGACGGCAAGCTCGGGCGCCTGACCCTGGAGACCCCGGAGGACATCCCGGCGCCTGAGGAAGCCGCTGTCGACGCCGCAGACGATGCCTCGGAAAACGGCTCGCAGGATGTCACAGAAGGCGCCTCGAAGGCAGCACCTCACCAGGGTGCCCAGGGCGGAGCGGCGAGCGACGACTAGGCCGCACGCCCGGCCACCGCCGCCCCGGCAACGCATCGACAGGACTCACCAACAACGACACTCCCGCCCCGGCGGGCACGGACACACGGACCCAGCGAGACCCGCGCCATGGACACGCCCACCCTTTCCAAGTCTCACAAGCTCGACAACGTCTGCTACGACATCCGCGGGCCCGTGCTCGAGCACGCCAAGCGGCTGGAGGACGAAGGACAGCGCATCCTCAAGCTCAATATCGGCAACCCGGCGCCGTTCGGCTTCGAGGCGCCGGAAGAGATCCTGCAGGACGTGATGCGCAATCTACCCACCGCCCAGGGCTACTGTGACTCCAAGGGTCTCTACTCGGCGCGCAAGGCGATCATGCAGGAGTGCCAGCGCAAGGAGATCCCTGGCGTAGGTATCGAGGACATCTACATCGGCAACGGCGTCTCCGAGCTGATCGTGATGGCCATGCAGGCGCTGCTCAACGACGGTGACGAGGTGCTGATCCCGGCCCCCGACTACCCGCTATGGACCGCTGCGGTGAACCTGTCCGGCGGGCGTGGCGTGCACTATCTGTGCGACGAACAGGCCGACTGGGCGCCAGCGATGGACGATATCCGCGCCAAGGTGACCAGCCACACCCGCGCCATCGTCATCATCAACCCCAACAACCCCACCGGTGCGGTCTATCCCCCCGAGGTGCTGCGCGAGCTGCTCGACATCGCCCGTGAGCACAACCTGGTGGTGTTCTCCGACGAGATCTACGACAAGATCCTCTACGACGACACCGTGCACGTGGCCACCGGGGCACTGGCCAGCGAAGACCAGCTGGTGGTGACCATGAACGGTCTGTCCAAGAGCTACCGCTGCGCCGGCTTTCGCAGCGGCTGGATGACCCTGTCCGGGGCGGTGGCACGCCAGCGCGCCAACGACTTTATCCAGGGCCTGACCATGCTGGCCTCGATGCGCCTGTGCGCCAATGTGCCCGCCCAGCACGCCATCCAGACCGCACTGGGGGGCTACCAGTCGATCAACGACCTGATCCTGCCCGGCGGGCGCCTGCTGGCCCAGCGCGACATCACGGTGGAAAAGCTCAACGCCATCCCAGGGGTCAGCTGCACCACGCCCAAGGGCGCGCTCTACGCCTTTCCGCGCCTGGACCCCAAGGTCTTCAATATCCAGGACGACCAGCAACTGGTGCTGGACCTGCTGCTGCAGGAGAAGATCCTGCTGGTCCAGGGTACCGCCTTCAACTGGCCCGACCCGGACCACGTGCGCATCGTCACGTTGCCCTGGGCCGATCAGCTCGGCGACGCCCTGGATCGCTTCGCCCGCTTCCTCTCGCGCTATCGCCAGTAAGCGGTCACGCCGACGTCATCGCCGGGTGCCAGCATCGAATCCGCTATCTCGACGCTGGCACGGTGATAGCGTCATCCGCGCCCGGGCGCTTGAAACTTGTCGCTCCAGGGCTTATCTAAGCATCTGATTCCTCCCGTCGAGCCGATTGGCTCGGCAGGTTTCCTTCCTTACGGAGAATGTCGGCAATGATGAGAATCCTGCTCTTCCTGGGCACCAACCTGGCGGTGATCCTGGTGGCGAGTATCACCCTGCGCCTGCTCGGCGTGGAGCCCTACCTCAACGCCCAGGGCATCAACTTCAACAGCCTGCTGATCTTCTGCTTCGTGTTCGGCATGGCGGGTTCCATGGTGTCGCTGTTCATCTCCAAGTGGATGGCCAAGCGCTCCACCGGCACGGTGATCATCGAAAATCCCTCCAACGCCACCGAGCAGTGGCTGGTCGACACCGTCGCCGAGCTGGCCCGCGAGGCCAACATCAAGACCCCGGAGGTCGGCATCTTCCCGGCCCAGCAGTCCAATGCCTTTGCCACCGGCTGGAACAAGAACGATGCCCTGGTCGCGGTGTCCGCCGGTCTGCTCAATCGCATGCAGCCCGAAGAAATCAAGGCGGTGCTGGCCCACGAGATCGGCCACGTCGCCAACGGCGACATGGTCACCCTGGCGCTGATTCAGGGCGTGCTCAACACCTTCGTGATGTTCTTCGCCCGGGTGGTCGCCCAGGTGGTCGACAGCTTCCTGCGGCGTGACGACAACGAGGGCCTTGGCTTCTTTGGCTACATCGCCGTGGTCATGGTCGCCGAGATCGTGTTCGGCATTCTGGCCTCGATGATCGCCGCCTGGTTCTCGCGCTTCCGCGAGTACCGCGCCGACGCCGCCGGGGCCAAGCTCGCCGGTTCCGGCGCCATGATCAATGCCCTGGCTCGACTCAAGGCCGAGACCCAGATGCCCGACCAGATGCCGGACACCCTGACCGCCTTCGCCATCACCACCGGCCAGACCCGCAAGCTGATGGAAAAGCTGTTTGCGAGTCACCCGCCGCTGGATGATCGCATCCGCGCGCTCAAGGAAGCCGCCTACCGCCAGTAAGCGCACACTTGATGCGCTCGCAACGCCCCCGCCAGGCCCTGCCTGGCGGGGGCGTTGTCGTTGGAGCCAGCATGCACTTACTCCTCTCGGCACACCCAGGATCGCTTCGCCATTTGCGCGTACGCCTCGTCACGACAATAGTTAAGCAGCGTACAACGAGGCGTTCTGGCCGCACGGCCAGCGGCCTGCAACGATCTACCGAAAACACGAGGGTATGCCATGTCAGTCTCCTACTCCCTGCGCGGGGCAATCGCAGGCTCGGCGCTAGGGCTCGCTCTGGGTCTCGTCTCGACCTCGGCGCTGGCCGACAGTCAGGCGATCCTGGAAGGTGAACGCTTCCATCCTGAGGTCAGCACCCGCGGCATGGTCGCCACCAGCCACTTCCTGGCCTCCGAGGTGGCCCGAGAGGTGCTGGCCAACGGCGGCAATGCCGTGGACGCCGCCGTCACCGCAGGCTTTGCGCTGGCGGTCACCCAGCCGCGTTCGGGCAATATCGGCGGCGGCGGCTTCATGCTGATCTCCGACGAGAACAGCGATGAAGTCATCGCCATCGACTACCGCGAGAAGGCCCCAAAGGCGGCCTACGAGACCATGTTCCAGGACGACAACGGCGACGCTGTGGCCGAGTTGTCCCGCTACACCCACAACGCCGCCGGCGTACCCGGCACCGTGGCAGGGCTGGCACTGGCGCTGGAGCGCTACGGCACCATGAGCCTGGCCGCGACCCTGGCCCCGGCCATCAAGCTTGCCGAAGAGGGGTTCGCCGTGCCCCAGCGCTTCGTCGACGGCATCGACAGCGCCAGCGAACGCTTCGAGCCCTGGGAGGCCAGCCGCGCCAAGTTCTTCAAGGAGGATGGCTCGCGCTACCAGGTCGGCGACATCTACCGCCAGCCGGACCTGGCCGCCACCTTGAAGCGCATCGCCGAACAGGGCCCCCGTGAGTTCTACGAGGGTGAGACCGCCGAGCTGATCGCCGCCGAGATGGAGCGTCACGACGGCCTGATGACACGGGAGGATCTGGCCAGCTACGAGGCCACCGTGCGCGACCCGGTGCATGGCAGCTACCGTGGCCACGACGTCTACGCGATGAGCCCGCCGTCCTCCGGTGGCGCCCATATCGTGCAGATCCTCAACATCCTCGAGGACGACGATATCGGCGAGCTGGGCTTCAACTCGGCCCGCACCATCCACCTGATGGCAGAGGCGATGAAGCGGGCCTACGCCGATCGCTCCCAGTATCTGGGTGACACCGACTTCGTCGAGGTGCCCCTGGCCGGACTGACCTCCGAGGAGTACGCCGCCGAGCTACGCAGCGATATCGCCGCCGACCAGGCCACCCCGAGTGCCGATATCGCGCCAGGCAACCCGCTGCCCTACGAGTCCAATGAAACCACCCACTTCTCGATCGCCGACGGCAACGGCCTGGCGGTGTCCAACACCTACACCATCAACTTCAGCTATGGTTCGGGCATCGTGGTCGACGGCGCCGGCTTCCTGCTCAACAACGAGATGGACGACTTCTCGGCCAAGCCGGGGGTACCCAACGCCTACGGCCTGATCGGCGGCGAAGCCAACAAGATCGAGCCGGAGAAGCGCATGCTGTCGTCGATGACGCCGACCATCGTCAAGCGCGACGGCAAGAACTACCTGATCACCGGCAGCCCCGGTGGCTCGCGCATCATCACCACTACCCTGCAGGTGCTGATGAACGTGATCGACCACGACATGAACATCCAGGCGGCGGTCAGCATGCCGCGCATCCACCATCAGTGGCTGCCCGACGAAATCCGCATCGAACAGGGCGTCAGCCCCGACACCCTGGACCTGCTGGAGAGCATGGGCCACACCGTCAGCCAGCAGGAGGCCATGGGTGCCGCCCAGTCGATCCTGATCGAGGACGGCGTCTTCTACGGCGGTGCCGATCCGCGCCGTTCCACCTCTTCGGCCATGGGGCTGTAGCCTGCTGACACCCAGGCAACGCCAAGACTTGGACGCGACACACGATGGCAGTCGCGGTAGAGGATGTCCGCCACAACAGACAAGGGCCCGGCGCATGGCGTCGGGCCCTTGGGGTGTCCATGCAGCTGGTCGGGAAAGACCACTTGGGCGGCGGTGCCGTCTGTGTCAGCAGGTGCCGTCTGTGTCAGCGGTGCCGTCTGAGTCAGCGGCAGTCCACTTGAAAGCCGGCCCCGGACAGCAGGGGCGCCAGCTCCTGCGCCTGGCCGACAAGCTCCAGCGTCAGGGTCGAAAACTCACGACGCAGCGGATAGCTCGCCCGACACTGATCAAAACCCTTGCTCGGGTCATCGACGGCCATGGCTCGCAGCAGTCGATCATGATCGCGCCGCGGGTCATACACCGCCCGCATGCACAGCGCCAGCGCCTCCTCCGGCGACAGGCCGCCATCAAGCACCAGGCGTGACAGCGCGGGAGCGGGCAGCAGCTCAGCGAGGGAAACCCTTTCCCCCAGCCCCAGATGGGCCACCAGCGCCTGATGGATCTGATGGGTACCGCGCAGCTTGCCGTCCAGGCTATGCCCCGCGATATGGGGCGTGGCCAGGGCGACCTGGTGCGCCAGTACCTGGTCGATGGAGGGCTCTTCCTCCCACACGTCGAGCAGTGCGGTGAGGTCATAACCACGAGCCAGGCGTCGGCTCAGCGCCTGACCGTCGACGCAGTCGCCACGTCCGGCATTGAGCAGCAGCGTACCGGGCGCCAGCGCCTCGATGCGCCGGGCGTCGAGCAGGTGGCGAGTAGCGTGGCGTCCCTCGCGCACCAGCGGGGTATGCAGGCACAGCACGTCGCAGCTGTCGATCAGGGCGTCCAGCTCGACAAAGTCCTGGCCGTTCTCGCGACCGGCTCTGCTGCCGGCTTCTCTCTCTGCCCTTGGCGGGTCGCACAGCCGGTGCTCGATGCCCATGGCAGCCAGACGGGCCGCCAGCCGGCCGCCTACATTGCCGACGCCGACGATACCCACGCGACGCTCGAGCAGCGACTGACCACGACGCTCGCAGGCCAGCATCAACGCCGACAGCACGTAGTCCACCACCGGCTCGGCATTGCAGCCAGGGGCGCTGGCGAAGGTGATGGCATGGCGCGCCAGGGCGGCCTGGTCGACGTGGTCGGTGCCAATGGTGCAACTGCCGACGAAAGACAGCGGCGAGCCCTTGGCCTTGGCGGCCTCGATCAAATCGGCGTCGAGACGCGTAATCGAGCGAATCACCAGGGCATCCACATCGGCCAGGCTGTCGGCGTCGATCTCGCGCCCCGGCCGACGGCTGACCTGGCCAAGCGGCGCAAAGCAGGCATCGGCGGCGGGCACGTTGGCATCGACAAGAATCTTCATGGGGCTCCCCGGGTCGCAGGTATCGGGCTCCCGGTCATGCAACCGGGCTATTTGTGGATTAGCCTCAAGGGCTTACAATGCCCATGATAACCATAATGGAAACACTGCAAAGGCTTTATCAGCGTTTCCAGACACGGAGCCGGCGCCCGCCCTCCGTAGCCACCAAGTGATATGACGGGAGTCGCCGTGATCGTCCGCTGGGAAACCGACCATGACTATGTCCTCGTGCACGTGCACCAGGACATGTTCGGCGACTGGATCTTCAGCCGTGCCTGGGGCCAGATCGGTACCCAGTTCGGCGGGCTCAAGCATCAGCTGGCCGATGACTACGGTCAGGCAATGATGTGGCTGGAAGACGAGAAGACCATCCTCGGATCGCGAGGTTTCACCAAGGTCCTGGAAGCCGACGACCATAGCCCGGAAGGCCGTGAGGCCATGGGGCAACTGTCACTGCTGGACGAACACTGAGCATGGCGGACACCTCCCCTGCCAGCCTGGCCCCCCGACTGCGTGCCCTGCTGGAGAGCCTGCCCGACAGCGCCCTGCCGATCACCTACCAGCAGGCCGCCGAGGCCCTCGGACTCACCCCGCCACGCACCATTCGCCGGGTGGCCGAAGCCCTGGAAATCACCATGCGCGAGGATGTCGCGGCCGAACGACCGCTGATCGCCGCCCTGGTGGTCAGCCGCCAGGCACCCCAACTGCCGGGCCCCGGCTTCTTCGAACTGGCGGTGGCACTGGGGCGTCTTGACGAGGAGCCGACCTCACATCTCGAGGCCTACCAGCGAGAGCTGGCGGCTGCCCTGGCGACCCGCCGCTAACGCGGTGGCCGCCATGGCGACGAGGCCACCACTACGGGCGCTCTCGCCATAGCCCTTGTTACAGTCATCCTACAGCCATCCCGGCACCCGTTCAGAGCTTGCCGAAGACGCGGCGTCCTTTCACCCGGGTCGCTGTTACTGCGGGAGCCTCCCTCCCCTGGCTCGCCGAGTCCGCTTCGGCTTGCACAGCGACCGCTTGCTCGCTCAACCACCCGCGTGTCGCCAGCCAGCGCACGACGGCGTCGGGCTCCACCCGCCCCTCCAGTACGTCATCGGGACGTTCAGCGTCGATCAGCACCGGGATCCTCTCGCCGTAACGGCGAAGCAGGGTGTCGTCTTCGCTGATCTCGATACGCTCGATGGTGAACTCCACCCGGGCAAGGGCACGCACCAGGGCTTCCATCTGCTCGCACAGATGGCAGCCCAGGGTGGTGTAGAGCGTCAGCACCATCACGACGTCCGCCGATGGCGGATGAGGAAGCAGTGGTGCAGGTCCGGCCGGCGGCTGAAGTCAGGATCGAAGGTCTGACGCGAGATGTCCTTGACCTCGAAGTCGACGGCAAGCTCGTCATCCATCTGAAAGCGCCGCTGGTTGTTGGAGAACACCAGGGTACCGCCCGGTGCCAGCCGAGCCATGGCCAGGCGCACCAGACGCGGGTGGTCCCGCTGGACATCCAGGGTGTCTTCCATCTTCTTGGAGTTGGAGAAGGTCGGCGGGTCCATGAAGATCAGGTCGAACTCGCCGCCTGCGGTCTCCAGCCAGCGCAGGCAGTCGTCGCGCACCACCCGGTGGCGCGACGGGTCGAGCCGGTTGAGCGCGAAATTGTCCCGCGCCCACTCCAGGTAGGTGTTGGACATGTCGACGCTGACACTGTCACTGGCGCCGCCCTCGGCCTCGCTGCCGAGCGCTGCCTGCACCGTGGCCGTGGCGGTGTAGCAGAACAGGTTGAGAAAGCGCTTGCCGGCAGCCATCTCGCCGAGCATACGGCGCACCGGGCGATGATCGAGAAACAGCCCTGTGTCCAGATAGTCACGCAGGTTGACCCACAGCGTCGCGCGACCTTCGGTGACCTGGAAGCGCTGGCCGCTTCGCCCCTGCTTCTCGTACTGGGACTTGCCCTGCTGACGCTTGCGCCGCTTGATCACCACCTTGCCGGGGTCCACTTCCAGCACCTCGGGAATCACCCCGAGGGCATCGAACAGACGCCGCTGGGCCTGGGACGGGTCGATGGACTTGGGCGCGGCGTACTCCTGAACGTGGACGTGATCGCCGTAGACATCGATGGCCAGGGCATACTCGGGCATGTCGGCGTCGTACAGCCGATAGCAGCTCTCGCCGCTGCGCTTGAGCCACTTGCGCAGCTTCTTCTGGTTCTTTTCCAGACGGTTGGCAAACATCTGGGCGCCCTCGCTACGAGGTGCCGTGGATGTTGCCTGGGTATCGGAGGATGCCGACCCTTCACCTACCCCGGTGGCCGGGCTGGCCTGGCCATCGACCGCCGACGTCGCCTCAGCGTCATGGCGGCGACCCTGGCTCCGATCCCGGTTCTGATCCTGGCCCAGGTTCTGGTTCTGGCTCTGGCCATCGCGGCGTGCGATATCGATCAGCAACAGCTTGGCCTCGAGCGGGCCGTTTCTCAGCGCGTACTGCTTGTGGGCGCGCATGCCGAGACGGTGGCCAAGGTCCGGATTGCCGGTGAACAGCGCCAGGCGCCAGCCACCGAAGTCGGCCTTGAGCCGCTCGCCCAGGTCCGAATAGAGCCGCACCAGCTCCGGCAGCTCGCCGATACGCTCGCCGTAAGGCGGGTTGCTGATCACCAGCCCCGCAAGCTCGGGGTCGAGCACCCGCGGCCGCGCCAGGCGATGCACGCTGGCGCCATCGAGGTGGATCAGCGCCGGGATGCCGGCGCGCATGGCGTTGGTCTTGGCCGCCGACAGCGCCGGCGGGCTCTGGTCGAAGCCAAAGATCACCGAGCGCGCGCGTTTTCGTCCGATGCTCGCCCGGGCCTCGGCCTCGCGCAGGACCTCGCGCCACAGCGCCGGGTCGTGGCCGGCCCAGCGGGCAAAGCCGAAGCGCTCCCGGTTCAGGTTGGGCGCCATGTCGGCGGCCATCAGCGCGGCCTCGATCAACAGCGTGCCCGAGCCACACATGGGGTCAACCAGCGGCGCGCCCTGCTTGGCCAACTCCGGCCAGCCGGCGCGCACCAGCAGCGCCGCCGCCAGGTTTTCCTTGAGCGGGGCGTGGCCGGTATCGCGACGATAGCCGCGCCGGTGCAGGCTGTCGCCGGACAGGTCGATGCCCAGCGTCAAGCGGCCACGGTGCAGGTGGGCATACAGGCGCACGTCGGGATTACGGACGTCGACATCGGGACGCGCCTGGCCGGCCGCACCAAGACGGTCGACCACGCCATCCTTGACCGTCTGGGCGCCGAAGCGGGTATGTCGAATCTCGTCACTACGACCATGAAAGTCCACCGCGATGGTGGCACCGGCAGGCAGATGGCGCTGCCAGTCGACGGCGGCGGCGGCATCGTGCAGGGCATCCGGCGTTTCGACGCCTTCCGTCCGCGACAGACACAGGATGACCCTGTTGGCCAGGCGCGACCACAGGCAGGCCCGGTAGGCACCCTCGAGATCGCCCTCGGCGTTCACGCCTGCCACGGTGGTCTTGCCCGGTGTCAAGCCGAATGTGACTAGCTCGTCGGCTAACAGTTGTTCGATGCCCCGCGGACAGGTTGCCAGAAGGTCAAGCTTCTCAGGCACTTGCTTCTCCTACATTAATGATGACTGCGAAAGCCATTATTCGGTTAACCATTTCATGACGACAAGGTGAACAGGTTGTTACAAAACAACAGTCGACAATGCCGAGCGGCTTACGCTATCAATGGAATGGTAGCTACGAGATACGACACATGTGTCCCTGTCAACAAGCCTTCATTTCGTGCGACTCGGGAGAGCCTGCACATCGCAGGGCTTGGGCATCACGGGCCTGCCGCTTGCATCCCCCGAATTTCCCGCAGGGGCAGGTCAGATTGGTACCTTTGTCACGAGGTAGACCCATGAAACGACAGAAACGTGATCGCTTCCAGCGTGCCTATGTACATGGCTACAAGGCCGGTCTCTCGGGTAGATCCCGCGATGACTGCCCCAGCCAGGACATCAATCTACGGGAATACTGGATGAGCGGTTGGCGTGAAGGTCGTGGGGACCAGTGGTCGGGCATGACGGGAGTGTCCGGCATTCACAAGAACCCCATGGTGCTCTGATAACGCAGTACTGTCGAGGTAAAGGAAAGACCCGCCAAGCCCATGGCAAAAGACGCCATGGGCTTTTTGCTGCCCGCCCTTTCAGCGCGCCGACGCCAGCGCCCTGGCGCACTCCCGGACCAGCCCCGGTCCGCGGTAGATAAAGCCCGAATACACCTGCACCAGATCCGCCCCTGCCTGACGCTTGGCCACCGCCGCCTGGCCACTGTCGACGCCGCCGACGCCGATGATCGGCATGTCGGGCAACGCCTGGCGCAGCCGCTCGATCACAAGGTTGGAGGCATCGAACACCGGGCAACCCGACAGTCCGCCCTGCTCATCGGCGTGCGCAAGCCCTTGCACCGCTTCACGGGATACCGTGGTGTTGGTGGCGATCACCGCGTCGATGCCATTGTCCGCCAGCGCCCGCGCCACCAGGACGACCTCTTCCTCGTCCATGTCCGGGGCGATCTTTACCGCCAGCGGCACACGACGCCCACTCTGTTCATCGAGGCGAGTGCCTGTCGAGCGCAGGCGTCCGAGCAACTCATCGAGGTGGTCGCCGAACTGCAGGTTGCGTAGCCCCGGAGTATTCGGTGACGAGATATTGACCGCCACGTAGTCGGCGTGAGCGTGAACCCGCTCCAGGCAGTAAAGGTAGTCGTCACCGGCGTCCTCCACCGAAGTGGTCAGGTTCTTGCCGATATTGATGCCGATCACCCCGCGGTAGCGGCTGGCCTTTACTTGCTCCACCAGGTGATCCACGCCGAGGTTGTTGAACCCCATGCGATTGATGATGGCGCCACGCTCGGGCAGGCGGAACAGCCGGGGCTTGGGGTTGCCGGACTGGGCCCTGGGGGTCACGGTGCCGACCTCGACGAAGCCGAAGCCCAGCGCCCCCAGGGCGTCGAGGTGGTCGGCGTTCTTGTCGAGCCCCGCCGCCAGGCCGATACGGTTGGGGAAGCTCAAGCCCATCACGTTGACCGGATCGTCCACGCGGGCACCTGCCAGCAACCGCGTCGCCTTCACGCGCGCCGCCCAGTCCAGCGACGTCAAGGACAGGCCGTGGGCCCGTTCGGGATCCAGGCGAAACAACAGGGAGCGGGCGAGATCGTACATGGCGTCTCCGAGGCGAAAAAGGACGAGGGCGCGCGGCCGGGCGCGAGTATAGCGCAGCCGCGACGCCACGACGACTTCCTGAATCAGACCTCAGCCGTTTTGCCCAAACGGGCTTTCATCCCAGGTCGTCAGTGTCCAATGTCCCCTTCGGTAAACAGAAACTCGCGTAGATACTTGTCCATGGCGGGATCCTTGCGGCGCAGCCACTCCAGGGTCATGGCCGCGTGCTCCTTTTCCTCATCACGGTTATGTTCGAGGATCTTGCGTAGATCTTCGTCCTGACAGGCGTCAACTCGCTGGTTGTACCAGTCGACTGCCTCCAGTTCCTCCATCAACGACACGATGGCGCGATGGTAATCCCGGGTCTGCGCCGTCAACTCTTCCACCGGTTCGTGGTAGCCCTCGCTCGATCCAGCCATTCGCCACTCCTTTTCTTTGTAAATAGTTGTGTTCTACTAACTCCATCAACGTAGGACACGATCGTTGTCTTGTCAGTCAGCGACATATGCCGGGAGGGCCCATGACAGAAGTGACCGAGACGTTTGAAAGCCAGCTGTCGCGCATCCACCTGGCCCTGGAAGACGAGAACCCCCAGGAGGTCTCCGAGGCCCTGGAGGATCTCGAACCCGCCGAGGTCGCCCTGCTGCTCGAATCGCTGCCGCTGAGCGAGCGCATCAGGCTATGGGAACAGGTACCAGCGGAGGACGACGGCGAGGTTCTGCTGCACGTCCATGACGAGGTGCGCAGCACCCTGCTCGAGGACATGGACCCCGAGGAGATCGTCGCCGCCACGGCAAGCCTGGACACCGCCGACCTGGCCGAGCTGTTCGAGGACCTGCCCAAGCAGGTGGCCGAAGACATGCTGCGCACCATGGACGAGATGCAGCGCACTCGTCTGCAGGAGACCCTGTCGTTCGAGGAAGACAGCGCCGGGCGCCTGATGCGTACCGACGCCATCGGGGTGCGCTCCGACGTCACCCTCGAGACAGTGCAGCGCTTTCTGCGCTGGAAGGAGTCGATCCCGGACAACACCGACAACCTGATGGTAGTGGATCGCATCGGCCACTTCGTCGGCGTGCTGCCCCTGGCCCGACTGGTTTCCCATGATCAGGAGACCTCGGTGGCGGAGCTGATGGACGCTGACGTCGACGTCATCCAGGGCGACATGAAGTCCCGCGACGTGGCCACCCTGTTCCAGACCCACGACCTGACGTCGGCCCCGGTGGTGGACAACGACGGCATGTTGATCGGCCGTATCGTCATCGACGATATCGTCGACGTCATCCAGGAGAACTCCGAACAGGCGCTGATGAACATGGCCGGCCTCGACGAGGAGGAAGACCTGTTCGCGCCGGTGTTGCCCAGCGCCAAGCGTCGTGCGGTATGGCTCGGCATCAACCTGCTGACCGCCTTTCTCGCCGCCTGGGTCATCGGTCAGTTCGAGGATGCCCTGGAGAAGGTGGTGGCGCTGGCGGTACTGATGCCGATCGTCGCCAGCATGGGCGGCATCGCCGGCAGCCAGACCCTGACCCTGGCCATTCGCGGCCTCGCCCTTGGCCAGATCAGCAAGACCAACAGCAACTGGCTGCTGCGCAAGGAGGTCGGCATTGCCCTGCTCAACGGTATCGTCTGGGCACTGGTGGTGGCGGTGCTGGCGGTGCTCTGGTTCAAGAGCGTGGCGATCGGCGTGATCATCGCCGCCGCCCTGGTCATCAACATGCTGGCCGCCGGGGTCTGCGGCATCGTGATTCCCCTCGTGCTCAAGCGCATGAACATCGATCCAGCGCTGTCCGGCTCGGTCATTCTGACCACCGTCACCGACGTGATCGGCTTCATGTCCTTCCTCGGCCTGGCGACGATCTTCCTGCTGTAGCGCTTCACTGAGCGGATTCATCGACCGGCCATCACTGCCCCACGGGCACTGATGGCCGATCGGTGGTCCCGCCACCTCGTCGCCTATCTACCGATTCCTGCCTCCCGCTTGGTACGCCCCTCGTCTGCTGTCGCTTATCTACCGGCTCTTGTCTACCGACTCTTGCCTCCTGCTTCGTGCGCCCCCTCATCTGCTGTCACTTATCTACCGGCTCTTGTCTACCGACTCTTGCCTCCCGCTTCGTGCGCCCCCTCGTCTGCTGTCACTTATCTACCGGCTCTTGGTTGCCGACTCTTGTTTGCCGTCCCTTGCCTGCCGTCTCCCGTCTGCGACACCCCCCGTCGCCGGTACGCTACTCTTGTGCTGCTGTGCTGATTCGTTAGCATGGTCAGCAAGGCGCGGGTGACAAGCGCCCATCCCTGCTGGAAACAGGGATCCCCGAGACGGAAAAGGAGAGACCGCATGATGATCAAGACTCGCCCCATGATGCTTGCCCTCGGCGCCGTTGCCGCCCTCGGCCTTGCCGGCTGCGCCAGCGACAGCGCCTCGATGGAGAAAGAGAGCACCGACTACATCGTCACCGGGCTCGGCGATGATCGCCAGGAAGCCCTGGAAGAGGCAAAGGAACGCGCACTGGAGCAGTGCGAGGCCCAGGATCGCGACGAATTCATCATCGAGGAGCAACAGGTGCTTGGCCCCAACACCAGCCCGGAAAAGCGTGAGCGCGCCGAGGCCATGGTCGAAGGCGGCACCGTCAACGAAGACACCAACCTGGCGGCGCTGAACGACGATAGCGAAGGCTTCAAGGCGATCTGGAGCATCAGCTGCCGCTAAGCCTCGGTCCGTTGGTTGCCGACAAGGCCTACGAAGGCCAGACGCAAGAAGGGCGCCCCCAGGGGCGCCCTTCTTGCATTGTGTGAACCGCCACCTGGTGTGAACCGCCACCTTGTGTGAACCAACGTCACGGATTCACTCGATCGGTGTCGGCTACGACGAGGACGCCCGTGGGCGTCCTCTAGTGGTCGACTCACTGACCCGGGGTCTAGACCTCGCTGTTGCTCTCGGCCAGATCCACCAGCTCACGCACCGCCACGGCAAACAGCGGGAAGCCGCCCTGGGCGCCACTGTCGACCTCGTTGATCAGGCGGCACCAGCGCTTGTGCATGGACTCGTGGTGCTTGAGCCACTGATCGACACGTCCGGCGGTATCGCGGGCGCCGCTCTCCATCTTCATCACGCTGGCGGTCAACGCCATCTGCTGACGCTCGATGTCGTCGCGGAAGGTCTCCCGCGCCTGGGCCTGCCAGCTATCCTTCACCGGCAAGGCGGTAACCTGCTGGATCATCCACGGCAGCTCCAGACGGGCGCCGATCTCGTAGCAGACCTCGGCCACCTTCTGCGGCTTCTCGTTGACCTGGCGGGCGGTCTGGATGATGCCCAGCGCCGCGTACAGGCTATCGGCCGCGGCCACGGTGGAGGCCAGCGCCTCGGGCACCCCGGCGTCGACGAGTTCGTCACGGCGGGCCTGCCAGGCCTCGAGTTCCTCGCCACGCAGACGCTTGCCGATATTCTCCTGCAGCTGGGCAATACGCGGCTGGTAGTACTCGATGCAGTCACCGGCAGCCTGGCCCGAACGATGGCGCAGGAACCAGCGTGAAGCGCGGCGAATCATGCGCATCAGGTCGAGCATCATGCCGTACTGGATATCGGTCGAGATCTGGTTGTCGAGCGCTTCGATCTGCTCCCACAGCTTGGGCAGCTGGAAGCTGTCACGGGCGATGACGTAGGCCCGCGCGATGTCCGCACGCCCCATGCCGGTGGAGTCGATCAGCCGGCGGGTGAACACGATGCCCATGTGGTCGACCAGATCGTTGGCCAGCTGGGTCGCCACGATTTCGCGCTTCAGGCGGTGGCTCAGGACCTGGTCGCGGTAGCGCTCCACCAGGCTCTGGGGGAAGGCCCGGGTGGCGTGCTGGGCGATGATCTCGTCGTCGGGCACGTCGGAAGCGATCAGGTCGCCCTTGAGCGTGCTCTTGGCGTAGGAGATCAGCACCGACAGCTCCGGCAACACCATGCCCTGGTCATTGGCGGAACGCTCCTGGAGCTCCTCGTCGGAGGGCAGGAACTCGAGTTCGCGATCGATCTGACCGGCCGCTTCCAGTTCGCTGATAAAGCGGCGATAGGGCCCGATCCCCTGGTGGGACAGCCGCTCGGACAGATCCAGCGCCAGGGTCTGACGATAGTTGTCGGTCAGCACCAGCTCGCTGACTTCCTCGGTCATGTCCGCCAGCAGCTGATTGCGCTGCTTGTCGGTCATGTCACCGTTGGCCACCACCTCATCGATCAGGATCTTGATGTTGACCTCATGGTCGGAGCAGTTGACCCCGCCAGCGTTGTCGATGAAGTCGGTGTTGACGCGCACACCACGCGCCGCCGCCTCCATGCGCCCGCGCTGGGTCAGGCCAAGGTTGCCGCCCTCGCCTACCACTCGGCAGTTCAGTTCCTTGCCGTCGATGCGCAGCACGTCGTTGGCCTTGTCGCCGACCTCGGCGTCGGTCTCGGTGCTGGCCTTGACGTAGGTGCCGATGCCGCCGTTCCAGATCAGGTCGACCTTCGAGCGCAGCATCGCCTGGATCAGCTCATTGGGCGGCAGCTTGTCTTCGCTGATGCCGAAGACCTCCTTCATCTGCGGCGTGATCTTGATCGACTTGGCCGCACGGGAGAAGACACCGCCGCCTTCGGAGATCAACGAGGTGTCATAGTCTTCCCAGCTGGAGCGCGGCATCTCGAACAGGCGCTTGCGCTCCTTGAAGGTGCTGGCCGCATCCGGCGTCGGATCGACGAAGATGTGCATATGGTTGAAGGCACCGACCAGGCGAATGGTCTCGGACAGCAGCATGCCGTTGCCGAAGACGTCACCGGCCATGTCACCGATACCGACCACGCTGAACTCGTCGGACTGGGTATTGATGCCGAGGCCACGGAAGTGGCGCTTGACCGACTCCCAGGCGCCCTTGGCGGTGATGCCCATCTTCTTGTGGTCGTAGCCGTTGGCGCCGCCGGAAGCAAAGGCGTCACCCAGCCAGTGGCCATACTCGATGGAAATCTCGTTGGCGATGTCGGAGAAGGTGGCGGTGCCCTTGTCGGCCGCCACCACCAGGTAGGGGTCCGCCTCGTCGTGGCGTACCACGTTCTTCGGCTCGACGACCTCGCCACCGACCAGATTGTCGGTCACGTCCAGCAGCGCGCGGATGAAGGTCTGGTAGCAGGCGATGCCTTCCTTCTGGGTGGTCTCGCGATCGGCACCTTCCGGCATGCGCTTGCACACGAAGCCGCCCTTGGCCCCCACCGGCACGATCACCGAGTTCTTGACCTGCTGCGCCTTGACCAGCCCGAGCACCTCGGTACGGAAGTCCTCGTGGCGATCCGACCAGCGCAGGCCGCCACGGGCGACCTTGCCACCGCGCAGGTGAACACCCTCGACCCGCGGCGAGCAGACGAAGATCTCGAACATCGGGCGCGGCTTGGGCATGCCGGTGACCTTGGACGGTTCCAGCTTGAACGACAGGTAGTCCTTGAAGCCGCCGTCTTCGGTCTTCTGATAGTAGTTGGTGCGCAGGGTCGCCTGGATCAGCTCCACGTAACGACGCAGCAGCCGGTCGTCGTTGAGGCTGGCGACGTCGTCGAGCAGGCCATTGATGCGCTCGACGCAGGCCTCGATCTCACCCTCGGCGGGACGATCCTCGGGATCGAAGCGCAGCTCGAACAGGGTCACCAGCTCGCGGGTGATCTGCGGGTGGGCCACCAGTGCATTGGCGATGAAGTTCTGGGAGATGCCGAAGCGGATCTGCTTCAGATAACGCGCGTAGGAGCGCAGCATCGCCACTTCACGCCAGTCGAGGTTGGCGCCGATGATCAGACGGTTGAAGCGGTCGTTGTCCGCCTCGCCGGCCCAGATGCGCTGAAAGGCCTCGATGAACGGCTTGCGCATCTCCTGCAGGTTGACCTCGGTGTCGGTGTGATGCTCCAGATCGAAGTCGTGGATCCAGTAGCTCTCGTCCACCGCCTCGACCTCGTAGGGCCGTTCACCGATGACCCTGAGCCCCAGGTTTTCCATCATCGGCAGCACGTCGGACAGCGGAATCGGCTTGCGCTTGTGGAACAGCTTGAGGTTGACGCCGCTGCCCTCTTCCTCGATCAGTCGGTACAGCGACAGCGCCAGCGGCTTGCCGTTGTCCAGCTCGCCGATGTGCTGCAGGTCGTAGACCGCGGTGCGGGCACTGAAGTCTTCCTGGTAGCTGGCCTGGAAGGCGTCGCGGAAGCGATCCAGCAGCTGGTTGGCGTGTTCCTCGCCGAAGCCTTCGATGGCGGCATTGAGCAGATCATCGCGCCAGTTGCGGGCGAGCCGCGCCAGCTTCTCTTCCAGCGCCTTGATGTCGTAGTCGGTCGGCGTGTCGCCGTTGAAGCGCAGGATGAACTGGATCCGCGCCAGCACCGATTCGGACAGGTAGGTGTTGAAGTCGCCGAAGGTGGCGTCGAGTTCCTCGCACAGCAGGTTCTGCAGACGCAGACGAAGCTCGGTCGAGAACACGTCGCGCGGCACGAATACCAGGCACGAATAGAAGCGACCGAAGCGATCCTCGCGGATGAACAGCCGCACCCGGCGACGTTCACGGATATCGAGGATACCCAGCGCCGTCTGGGCCAGCTCGTCTGTGTCGATCTGGAACAGGTCGTCGCGGGGATAGACCTCGAGGATCTGGGTCAGCTGCTTGCCGTTGTGGCCCTTGGGGTTGAAGCCGGCGATATCCATCACCGTCTTGAGCTTGCGCCTCAGGATCGGAATATGACGCGGCGAGTCGTTGTAGACCCCAGCGGTGAACAGCCCCAGGAAGCGACGCTCGCCGATGACGTTGCCCTTGTCGTCATAGCGATCGATAGTCACGTAATCCGGATAGGTGGGACGGTGGACGCGGGCGTGGAAGGCACTCTTGGCGAATGACAGAAGCTGCGGCACCAGCACGTAGCGATCGCCCTCGACCCCCTGGTCGGTGCGGATACGCTGACGATACTGGGCATCGGACAGACGGAACAGACCGAGCTCGCTGCCGTCGACCTGATTGAGGCTCTGGCCACCGTTGTCCTTGTCGACGGTGAACTCGTCATAACCGAGGAAGGTGAAGTTGTCTTCCAGCATCCATTCGAGGAAGGCCACCGCCTCGTCGTGATCGGCCTTGTCGATCGGGCCCGGGCAGCAATTCTTGAGCTCGTCGATGGTCTCGCGGATGCGCGCGCGCATCGGATCGAAGTCCGCCACCGCCGTGCGCACTTCCTTCAGCACCTCGTGGATGCTCTGCTCGATGGCCGACAGCTCCTCGGGGTCGGAGTGACGATCCACTTCGATGGCGATCAGCGACTCACGATGCTCGGGGGCGTCCTTTTCACCCGGAGACGACACACGCTCGACCCGGTGCTGCTTGTCACGAGCGACCGACAGGACCGAATTGTGGATGGCGTGGACGGTCATGCCACGACGGTTGAGCTCGATGCGCACCGAGTCGACCAGAAACGGCATGTCTTCGTGCAGCACCGCGACAAAGGTGTGGGTCGACTGCCAGCCGTGCTCCTCGAAGTCAGGGTTCATGACCTTGACCTTGGGTGAGGCCGGATCGAACTGCTGCAGGAAGTGCCACACCGACAGGGTGGCGCCGTACAGATCATCCAGGCGCCGCTCGCTGAGATCCTCCAGCGGCACCGTGGAGTAGAAATGGCGAGCGAAGTCACCCACCAGACCGGCCTTTTCCTGATCGAGGCGTCCTTCCAGCTTTTCCTCGAGTTGCTTGAGCAGATCCTCGCGACTGTCATCCTGTGCGACGTGTAACATCCTCACCTCGGTTGGCGGCGGCCACTTCACTGTGGCCTGTGTAAAGGTAGTGACGAGCGTGCTGCGCGGCGCTACGCATCCGGCGCTCCCGGCGCATTCGGCAAGCTTACGCCAATCCCCACCCCACCCCCATCCAGATGCCCGCCTTCTCATGGAGCATGACGGTTACGCATCCCCCCTTGACAGCACGCTTGCGTTAGGCTCGTTGGCGCCTCAGGAGCGCCGTTCCAGCAAGACCCCGCACTCACAGTGATGGGTGAAGGGGAACTGGTCAAACAGAGCGAAACGAACGATGCGGTGCGTCCTGGTGAGCTGTTCGAGATTGACGGCCAGGGTGTCCGGATTGCATGAAATATAGACGATACGCGGGTATTCACTCAGTTGATCACAGCTGTCGGCGTCCAGACCGGCCCGCGGTGGGTCCACCAGCACTGTGGAGAAGTCATAGTCACCCAGGCACATCTCGTCCACTCGCCGGCCTGTTTTCTCCCCTTTGAGCGCAGAAGAGAAGTCTTCGGCAGACATCCGCGCGACAAAGGCATTGGTCACCGCGTTGGCCTCGAGATTGACCCTGGCGCTTGCCACCGAGGTGCGCGAGATCTCGGTGGCCAGAACCCGGCGAAAATTCTCTGCCAGGGCGATGGTGAAGTTGCCGTTGCCGCAGTAGAGCTCGACCAGGTCCTGCTGCTGGCTGCCCGCGGTCACCTCCCGTGCCCAGGACAGCATGGAGGCGCAGATGCGCGCATTGGGCTGGGTAAAGCTGTTTTCCACCTGCTGGTAGTGCAGTACCTGTCCGTCCACCTCGAGACGTTCCCACACGTGGTCGCGGGTCAGCACCAGCCGCTGCTTGCGTGAGCGGCCGATGATCATCACCCCAAGCTCGCGCTCGAGTTCCCGGGCATCCCGCTCCCAGTCTTCTTCCAGCGGGCGGTGGTAGATCAGGCTGATCAACGTCTCACCCGCCAGGGTGGTCAGAAACTCCACCTGAAACAGCTTGCGCCGCATCACCGGGTTGTCACGGATGGCGTCGAGCAGCGCCGGCATCAGGGCATTGATGCGCTCGCTGGCCACCGCGAACTGGTCCATGCGTACCAGTCGCTTGTCGTCGGAGTCCTCGGGATTGACCTCGAACATCACATAGTAGAGATCGTCGCCCTCATGCCAGACGCGAAACTCGCAGCGTTGCCGGTAGTGACTCGGCGGTGACGGATACACCTCGAGCTCGGGCGGAGAAAACCGCGCAAACTGCTCGACCAGGCGATCACGCTTGGCGGCGAGCTGTTCGGCATAGCGTTCGGGTTCAACGACGGGTATGGCCACGGAAACTCCTGGAAAAACGATGAACAATAAACAAATGACGTGGGCGATGGCGGCGTGGTCAGCGCCGCTGCCGGACGGTGTACAAGAGGTGGGTCAAGCGCTGGGCACGTCCAGCAGGCAAGGGGCCGCAAAGCCGAAGGACGCAAGCCCTCGCGTCAGCCTTTCCGAGGCGTCCGTCGCACCTGACGAATCCCGCAATAGACTCGTGACCCAGGCCGCATCGAGGCCCTGTCGGGCATCCGGGCCCACCGCCACCTGGGTCGTCCGTCGGGCAATGGCGTCGCCGGAGTCTACCCAGGTGACGGCCCGCGGCATGGCCTCGTCGAGCCAGCGACGCAGCAAGGGAAAGTGGGTACAGCCCAGCACCACCGTATCGATACGGGCATCCTCCACAAGCGCTGCCAGCGCCTGGCGAACCACCGCAGGATCGATAGCGTGCCCCTGGATGGCGCGCTCCGCCTCGGCCACCAGAGCGTCGGCGGCCACCTTCTCGACCTGGCAGTGCGGCGCATAGCTGTCGATCAGCCGCTGGGTGTAGGGCCGGGCGACCGTTGCGCTGGTGGCCAGCAGTGCCAGATGCCCGCTGCGACTGGCCTGGGCGGCCGGCTTGATCGCCGGCACCGTGCCCACCACCGGCACGTCCAGGCGTTCGCGCAAGGCCTCCAGTGCCAGGGTGCTGGCGGTATTGCAGGCCACCACCAGGGTATCGGCACCGGTACGATTCACCGCCGCCTCGCACACCGCGACGATCCGCTCGACCAACCAAGGGTCCGGCCGCGTACCGTAGGGCAGCATGGCGTTGTCGCAGCAGTAGGCAAGCGCCGTATCGGGCAGATGGCGTCTGAGCGCCGCCACCACGGAAAGCCCGCCCACGCCGGAGTCGAACACCAGCACAGGTCCGGCCATCAAGCCTCCTCCCTGACGGGCAAAGCCCATGCCCACCGCCACTGCCGGACGGCGGGGAAATATCCCCCACGATCGGATCGGGCCGCCATCGAGGCCGACCGGAGACGGGGAAGGAGGAGGGGCAAGAGGCTGAGCAAGGGAAACGGCACCTGAATCAACATGGGCGCCATTCTACCCGACATTGGCGGACCTGCATAAGCGCAGCAAGGGCGCCCACGGATACGCCAGCGCGCCGAGGTGAGCGCAGACGTCATGCGGCCCGAACCGGAGTTCGGGCCGACGACGTGATGCTCGAGAAGCAAGGAACGAACGAGGGAAAAACCGATCAGGCGGGTACCGGCTCCTCGCGTAGCTCGGCATAGAGTTCAGGGTAGGCCGCCTGGAGTCGCTCAAGTTCGGCGGTGGCGTTCTCCGGCAGGGCGTGGGCCAGGCGATCGAGATCTTCGTCCGAGAAGTGCTCGCTGATCAGCGGGAAGAGTTCCTCACGCTCTTGGCGAAGGTAAGCACGGTGGCTGTCCAGGTACTGCTTGAGGTCATCGGCAAACTGGTCCATGGGGATGGCGACATCCATCAGGATCATGTCGATGTCACGGGACAGGCGCGTCAGCCGGGCCTTGAGCTTGCGGTAGTCGCCGGACAGCTGCTCGGCCACTGCCTCGCTTTCGGGGGCCAGCTCCTTGAGACGGTCGGTACAGATCTGCTCCAGGGGCAGGGTGAAACCCGCCATGTAGTCGAGAATATAGTCAACCACCTCCCTGACGAGCTGGAAGTTGGGCCGCTCTCCCTGCGCGAGGGTCTTTTGCTTGAGTTGCAGGACGTGCAGTATGCGCGCCATGTTGGCATGATCCCGTCGCAGTTGCTTTAGCATGGGCATGACGGAAACCTCCTGTGGTCAGCATGAGCTGAAGGCACCCTAGCTTAGACTGGCCTTCTCGGGTCAGGTTCCGGATCGTGCGGGAACCGGAATGTATCACCCTAGACGCATAATCGAGTTTTTGCCCGACGAAAATTGCCACATTCAGAAGGGTTGATTTCCTACACACCGCCTGAGCGTTGACGTCTGGCGCTCAATTCATTCTTCTCAGGAGTCGGCGATGGACATGTTCGAACAGGCCCACCAGGAAGACGCCGCGCCCCTGGCCTGGCGCATGCGCCCGAGGTCCCTGGACGACTACGTGGGCCAGCCGTCGCTGGTGGGGCCAGGCAAACCATTGCGGCGCATGGTAGAAGCCGGGCAGGTGCGCTCGATGATCCTGTGGGGGCCACCCGGCGTCGGCAAGACCACCCTGGCCGACATCCTCGCCAGCGCCTCCAGCGCACGGCTGGAGCGCTTGTCGGCGGTCATGGCCGGGGTCAAGGACATTCGCGAGGTGGTGGAGCGCGCCCGGGTGGCCCAGGGCCAGGGGCAGACCACGGTGCTGTTTCTCGACGAGATCCACCGCCTCAACAAGAGTCAGCAGGACGCCCTGCTGCCCCACGTCGAGTCGGGGCTCTTGACGCTGATCGGCGCCACCACCGAGAACCCCTCGTTCGAGGTCAATTCGGCGCTGTTGTCCCGAGCCCGTGTCCATGTGCTCAAGGCGCTGGACGAGGCCGCGCTGATCGAGGTCATGCGCCGCGCCCTGGCCGACCCCGAGCGCGGCCTTGGTCACCGCGACATCCGCGTCGAAGACGAGGTGCTGGCGATACTGGCGCGCGCCTCGGCCGGCGACGCCCGGCGCGCCCTGGGCCTTCTGGAGACCGCCTGCGACTTCACCCAGGCGGAAGGCGGTGCAGAGCGTCTGCCCCGCGAGGCGCTCGAGGACGTCATCGGCCACACTGCCAGCGCCTTCGACAAGCAAGGCGATCACTACTACGACCTGCTGTCGGCACTGCACAAGTCGGTACGCTCATCGCGCCCCGACGCCGCCCTTCTGTACATGGCCCGCTTTATCCAGGGCGGTGGCGATCCGCTGGACGTCATCCGTCGCCTGGCGGCCATCGCCTCGGAGGACGTCGGCAACGCCGACCCCCGTTGCCTGCCACTGGTCATGTCGGCCTGGGATGCCTACCTGCGTCTGGGCGACTACGAAGGCCAGCGCGCCATCGCCCACGCCGCCATCCACCTGGCGGTAGCGCCCAAGAGCAACGCCATCGACCAGGCCTGGAAGAAGGCCCAGGCCTTTGTCGCGGCCCAGCCGAGCCTGGAGGTGCCGACCTACCTGCGCAACGCACCGACCAAGCTGATGGCTTCCCTGGGCCACGGCGACGGCTACCGCTACGCCCACGCCGAGCCCAACGGCTACCCGGCGGGGTCGGCCCACGACTGCTGGCCCGAGGCAGTGCCGACCGAGCGCTTCTACCGCCCCACGGATCATGGCCAGGAAGAGCGTTTCGCTCGCATCATGGCCTGGCGGGCGCAGCTCGATGAGGCCGCAGATAGCGGATGAGATAGAAGCGGAGGTGGCAGCTCAGATACCACTTGAGAAAAACCATCTGTCTTCGACGTGGGAAGGAAATAGGCCGCTGCAGCACAACCAGGCATCGTAAGGAGCGAGCCAGGACCGCGACTACTGTGGGACTCAAGTGCCCATGGTGGGCACCCGATGCTCCGGAGGGACTGTCATGTCGGCCACCCAGCTACAGCAAGCTCGTCAGATCCTGGTACAGAACGCCCGTCATCCCAACCATCACGACGTGCTGCTGGCCTACGCCCGCCAGCAGGCGACACCCGCGGTACGTCGTGCGCTGTTCAAGCTGCTGTTCGGACCGAACTGAGGCCCACTGTCTGCCACATGTTGACCGCTCAGGCCGGCGCCTCTTGCCAGCTCTGAGCCGCCCACGGCGACCCAAAGGGACAAGTTCGCCGGCCACGTTGATCAGCCCTTGGGTGCGTCGCCCGGCTCAGCCGCCGACGGCGACTCCTGCTCCCAGCCGGGTTCGACGGGCGTTGGCTCGATAGCGGCGGCGTCTTCATCAAACTCGTGATGGTTCACCTCGAGCACGCCATCGTGGTAGCCGTCTTCATCGAAATAAGGCACGTACTGACCTTCCTCGGCTGGCGGCCCCACCATGGGCTCGGCCACGTCCACGTCCGGCACCACGTCGGACAGGTCTTCCATATGCTCGTGCTCCTTGGCGCCCGCCACCCACTCGTCGGTGACCACGAATTCCGCACCCACCGACGACAAGGGCGTCGCCGGGGAGAACGGCACCACCGGCACCGGCGCCGGACGCACCAGGCGACGCCAGGCGAAGAACAGCACCAGGGCGCCACCGAGGGCGCCGAAGGCCATGAACAGGGCGGTATCGCCAAGCGCCGCCATCACCGGGCTGACCAGAGGCGGACTGACCGAGGAGCCAAGCGCGCTGATCAGCAAAAGCCCCTGACTCATGGGCACCAGGGCGCCGGCGGGGGCACGGTCCGCCGAGTGGCTGACCGATACCGGATACAACGAGAAGACGCCACCGCCCAGCAGGAACAGCAGCGCGGCCAGCCCCCAGCTCGGCAACGGCAGCAGCAGCACCGCCAGCGAGATGGCCAGGCAGAACAGACCGATCAGGATCAGCACCAGCTGGCGGTCGTGACGATCCGACCAGCGGCCCACCGGATACTGCAGCAGCATGGCGCCGAGTACCGTTATCGCCATCAGTTGGCCGACCTCGGCCAGATCAAAGCCGGTACGCTGCAGATACAGCGGCATCAGGGCGTACACTGCGGCCGCCAGCATGCCGGAACCGAAGGCCCCCACCACCCCGGTGGGGGTGAGGATCATCAGGCGCAGTGGCGACAGCGGCTCGACCTTGTCGAGCAGTGGCGTGACCCGCGGAATCATCGCCATCGGCAGCACCGACAGCGAGGCCAGGGCACCGATGACCATGAAGGGGGCGGTTTCGCCCATATTCTGGGTGATGCCCAAAAGCAGCTGACCGAGCACACCTGAGCCGTACAGGGCGATCATGTACAGCGCCAGCAGACGCCCGCGCACCTTGGAGTCTCCGGAGGCCAGCAGCCAGCTCTCGATCACCAGGAAGACCCCGACCGTGGCCCAGCCACCGATCAGACGCAGCCCGAACCAGGCCACCGGATCCAGGATCAGCCCCTGCAGCAGCACCGTCACCGCCACCAGCGAGGCGAAGCTGCCGTAGGCACGAATATGGCCGATAGCGAGCAGCAGCCGATCGTTGAACAGGGCACCCAGGCCAAGACCGATGAAGTAGGCGCCGGAGACCCAGCCGATGACCACCGGCGATTCACCGGCGGCGTCCAGGCGCAGGGTGATAAGCGAAGACAGAAAACCGTTGCCGATGCCCAGAATGAATAGCCCCAGAACGGGGGGCAGGGCCATGGCCAGAAGTTGGGGAGACATGAGGAGTCGGGCTCCAGCGATGCGGACGACGCGGACGGCGGCGGCGGGTGGGTGTTGATGTTTCGAGTCCGTCCGTCGCGGTGCGTATCGACGACTCTTGGGCGGCGAATATACCCCCCTTTTCGCGCCTGTCAATGTCTTTCGAAGGGCGTCACCCATGCATCTGTAACGCATTGTTGGTCAAGCATAAATCCGGCCTCAGTGACTCGTGTCACGGCGCATCAGAACCACATCGGCCGCGGGGAAGTCGACACTCATGCCGAGTGCCTCGGCCAACCAGCGAAAACTCGTCTCGCTGAAGAACACCACATGGGTGGGATCACGAATATAGTGCCAGCGGGCAAAGTCCTCCGGCGTGCGCTTGGTCATCAGCCCCAGCCAGCCACCGGGTCGCAGTTGTCGCGCCAGCGCAAACAGCACCGGGCCGGGCGCGAACAGGTGCTCGACCACCTCGGTGGCGGTGATGAAATCGTAATACCGCTTCAGGTTCTCCGGCGCGGGATGGTAGTAGGGATCATGGATCCGAGTGGGAAACCCCGCCTCCTCGAACATCAGCGACAGCGTCGGACCGGGCCCCGCACCGAAATCGAGCCCCTCGGCACCCGGCGACAGACGATCGCTCAGGGGATCAAACAGGCGACCCAGAAAACGACGGTAGCCGGGATCATCCGGGCGGTTGTCGTGCTGATCGTAGACCGCCTTCTCGGCCTGCGGTCCCAGTCGCTGCTCGGGAGGCACCGCCACCAGGTCACATACCGAACAGCGAAAATAGTCGCGGCGCCCGTCCGCATGAAAGTGGTGCGTCGTCGGGTTTGCGCATAGCGGACAGCTTGGCATCGTCGTATTCTCTGGGACTTGGATCATTTGTGGAGAGAGGCATGCTGTCAGGTCTAGATCACCTGGTCATCACCGTGACCGATATTTCCCGCGCCGTGGACTTCTACACCCGCGTTCTGGGCCTGGACGTCCGCTATCGCGATACCGAGCGGGTCGACCTGATGCTCGGCGAGCTGGCCCTGCGCCTGCACTGGACCGCCACCGACGTGACCCCCAGGGCCGCCACCCCTACCCCAGGCAGCCTCGACGTCTGTTTCAAGAGCCATCTGCCGCTGGGTGAGGTGAAGGCTCACCTCGATGCCCTGTCGGTCGAGGTGGAACTGGGCCCCGTGGAACGTCAGGGTGCCACCGGCAATATCGAGTCGCTGTATCTTCGCGACCCGGACGGCAACCTGCTGGAGATCAGCCGTCCGCTCAAACAGGAGTAACGTCGGTCGTCCCTGCGGGTCGCTTCGCCTGTCATGGCAATGCGGCACAGGCTGGGTATGATAACGGGGCCGTATGACATGCACCCAAGGGACCATGGATGAGCCAACACGACCTTACGCCTCAACGACCCACTGTCGAGCCTCCCTCACCTGGCGACACGCCCCCCGCCGACACCACCATGTCGCTGGTGGGCTACGCGTTGCTGCTGGCAAACCTGGTCACCGGCTTCACCGCGGTGATCGGGGTGATCATCGCCTACGTCTACCGTGGCAAGGGCCCCGAGTGGCTAGACGAGCACTATCGCTACCAGATCCGTACCTTCTGGATAGGCCTGCTCTACGGCATCGTGGCCTCGATCCTGACCTTGATCGTGATCGGCCTGCCGCTGCTGCTGGCCCTGGCGGTGTGGTTGATCGTGCGCTGCGTCAAAGGCTTCAAGGCACTGCAGGAAAAGCGCGCTCCGGACAATGTGGAAAGTTGGTTGATCTGATATGAACGTCCCCTGGCAACAGCGACTCCAGGCTACCGCGATATCACGCCTGTGGCGGATACTGTCACGTCTGTCACCGACGACCCTGTGGCGACTCAGCGTCGCCCTGGTCAATGTGGCCTACCCCCTGCTCAAGCGCGAACGCGCGGTGACCAGGCTCAACCTGGAAGTGGTCTATCCCGACCTTACCGAGGCCCGTCGCGCCACCCTGGGGCGCGAAAGCCTCAAGCATTCCACCGCCACCATGCTGGAACTCGGCTTTGCCTGGCAGGGCGACCCCGACCGAGTGGCCGACAGCATCGTCGAGGTACATGGCCGCGAACTGCTGGATGATGCCCGCGCCGAGGGCAAGGGCGTGATCATCCTGGCGCCTCACTTCGGCAACTGGGAGGTGCTGAACTTCTGGCTGTCGAGCCACTTCCCCTTCACCGCCATGTACGAGCCGCCCAAGCTGGCACCGCTGGACCCGATCATCCGCGCCGGGCGCGAGCGCTGCGGCGCCAGCCTGGTGCCGACCAACCCCCGAGGCGTGGCGGCGCTGCTCAAGGCGCTCAAGCGATCCGAGGCCGTCGGCATCCTGCCCGATCAGGAACCCAGCTGGGGCAGCGGCGTTTTCGCGCCCTTCTTCGAGCGCCCCGCCTACACTGCCACCCTGTTGCCCAAGCTGGTGTCGCGCACCAATGCAAGGGTCGTGACCGGCGTCGCTCTGCGCCGTCCCGGGCGGGGCTTCGCGCTGTACTTCCTGGCCGCCGACGAGCGCGTCTACGATGAAGACGAGACCATCTCCTGCAGCGGGGTCAATGCCAGCATCGAGGCGGTGATCGCACTCGACCCGGCCCAGTACCAGTGGGAATACAAGCGCTACACCAAGACCCTGGAAGAACAACGTGGCGATCCCGACTTCCGCCGTTACCGCCTCTACAGCTCGAGGAACATGAAGTGACGACAGCGTCAGTGTCACCGCCGCCGGAGACTCGCGTCGGCCACGTCCTCTATCTGCTCTACCTGGCAGGGCTGGTGAGCGGATTCGTGACACTGTTGATCGCGCTGGTCGTCGCCTACGTCTATCGCACCGACGCCGCCCCCTGGCTGCGTGCCCACTACCAGTTTCTGATCAGCACCTTCTGGATCGGCCTGCTCTACATGGTCGCCGCGGTGGTACTGTCGGTGCTGATCATCGGCCTGGCACTGCCCCCACTGCTGGTCACCGCCTGGTTCGTGATCCGCTGCATCGTCGGCTGGCGTGCCCTGCACCAGCGCCTGCCGCCGCCCAGACCATCCAGCTGGCTGTGGTAGGCGCGGCAATGCCAGCACTAGGGCTTGTCTGAAAAGTGCCTGCGCTCGGTAATACGGCGTTAAAAATCGGCTGGTGCGCCAGCCCGGTCAAAATGCTCATTTACACCCCGTAAACTGCGCTTTCTCACCGATTTTTGCCTTGTCTAACCTTCGCTCGTCGACTTTTCGGACAGCGCCTAAGAATTTGCGAGCACGGCCTATTCAAATAACGTACGAACACGCGCTAAAGCATCATCGACGACGTGATCCGGGGCAGACTCGACTCTGCGCGCTCCGCGCGCTTCAAGGTCGACAGTCCTGATCTGATTGACCAGCACTACCCCCTGCGTACGGGTCCCGCTCAGAGGTACCGCAAAGCCTGCGTGGCGCGCGAAGTTGCCACCTTGGGTGATGGGTGCCACGACCACCGTACCAAAATGATTGAAAGCTATTGGCGTCAACACTAGCGCAGGGCGAAAGTCACCTCGCTGCTCGCGTCCTTCGGTCGGATTGAGGGGAACTCGCACAATATCGCCACGGCTATATTTGTCACGCTTCATTCTTCACGCCCTACCGGGGCCATTTCCTGCCAGGCTGCCAGGTCTTCAGGCTCGGGAGCCTCGGGATCACAGCGTGCCAGCAATTCCTCCAGGGAATACTTTGGCTTTGACGCCACAGGCTTCAACACCAACCTGTGGGAAGTTTCCTCGACTTCCAGCAAATCCCCATCGCTGAGGCCCAGCTGTCGAAGCAATTCAACTGGCAACCTGATGGCGGCACTATTGCCCCACTTCTGAATCTTGAGTTCCATATCACTCCCCTCCTGTACGTATCTACACAGTAGATACGCGCTGCCTCGACCGCAAGCTCGTGCATCAACTTCGCCTGTTACCGCTCAGTAACCTGCCCACCCCAACGCCGTCGCTAATCGGCGACACGGAACCCGAATTAGCACAAACCCTCAAATGCACTCGAATGACATCTATTGCAACTTTTGTCTCGGCCAATAGGCTAGATTAAAGGCTGGCTCGATTTGGCATAGAAAGCGACATAGAAAGTCGCATAGAACATGCCATCGATGTGAACGGCAGAAGGATCCCCTACACCCCCAGCGGGCGACCCCGAGCCACCGGGCGTTCGTCCGCTCGCAAGGAGAGCGCACTTGGACACGGCAATATCTCGAGCACGACACACCCTTCCACGGCGGCGACCTGGCTCGCGCAACCTGGCGCTCGCCTTCGTCGGCGTCATCACCAGCGCCGCATTGACGACGCCGGCCATGGCCGTCGAGACCGGCGCGCTGTTCGAACAGGTCACGAACCGGGCCAAGGAACTGGCCGCGTCCCCCTATGAAGAGGCCTCGGCCGAGCTGCCCGAGGCCCTCACCGAGATGGACTACGACCGCTACCGACAGATTCGCTACCGCGATGAGCGGGCACTGTGGAAGGATGATGGCGATTTCGAGGTAGAGCTCTTCCACCCAGGCTTTCTGTATGACCAGCCGGTGGATATCCACCTGCTGGAGGATGGCGAGGTACGCTCGCTGCCCTTCGAGCCTGAGCGCTTTCGCTACGACGACGATGCCGCCGACCTCGCCGAGCTCGACCTGAGTGGGCTCGGCTATGCCGGCTTTCGCCTGCACTACCCGCTCAACCGCGCCGACTACAAGGATGAGTTCGCGGTATTTCTGGGCGCGTCCTACTTCCGCCTGGTCGGCCGCGACCAGGGCTACGGCCTGTCGGCCCGTGGCCTGGCCATCGACACCGCCCTGCCCCAGGGCGAGGAGTTTCCCGCCTTTCGCGAATACTGGCTGGTCAAGCCGCAGCCCGGCGATACCCACATGACCGTGCTGGCGCTGCTGGACAGCCCTTCTCTGGCCGGCGCCTACCGCTTCGACATCGCCCCGGGCAAGCGCACCCAGGTCGACACCGAGGCACGCCTGTTTGCCAGGGAAGACGTCGAGAAGCTCGGCGTCGCACCGCTGACCAGCATGTTCCTGCATGGCGAGATGGATCGCCGCCAGGAGGACGACTACCGCATCCGGGTACATGACTCCAGCGGCCTGCTGATGGCCACCAGCACCGGCGAGTGGACATGGCGCGTGCTGGAAAACCCCGAAAGCCTCCAGATCTCCGGGCTGCAGGACACATCGCCCAAGGGCTATGGCCTGGTCCAGCGGCCCCAGCACTTCAACGCCTACCTGGACATGGAGGCCCGCTACGAGCGTCGCCCCAGTCAGTGGGTCGAACCCCAGGGCGAGTGGGGTGAAGGCCACGTCGAGCTGGTGGAGATCCCCACCGACAGCGAGGC
The DNA here is from genome assembly GCF_040070555.1 of Halomonas sp. H10-59. Lineage (NCBI taxonomy): Bacteria > Pseudomonadati > Pseudomonadota > Gammaproteobacteria > Oceanospirillales > Halomonadaceae > Halomonas > Halomonas sp. H10-59. The sequence goes on along the minus strand of NZ_CP098828.1, from coordinate 1,304,326 downwards.
CCACGACAACATCACCGCCTACTGGGTGCCCGCCACCCCGCTGATGGCCGGCGACTCCCGCACCTACCGCTATCGTACCTGGACCTTCGGCGACACCCCCACGGCCGAACCGCTGGCTCGTGTGGTGCGTTCGCGCCAGGGCTGGGGCGGTGTGCCGGGACAGAGCGATCCCCCCGACGAGCGCCTGCGCCAGTTCATCATCGACTTCCGCGGCGGTGAGCTCGAGGGACTCGATGCCAGCCAACCGGTCGAGATGACGCTGACCACCTCCAGCGGCGAGACCGCCGAGGCCAAGGTCACACCGCTGCCGGACGATGACACCTGGCGCGCCAGCTTCACGCTGCTGCCCGACGGCGACCAGCCCGCTGATATCCGCCTGACCCTCATGCTTCGTGGCGAGCGCCTGAGCGAAACCTGGAACAGCATCTGGAGCCCCTGATGAACGCTCATACTCCCGAGGTACCCTGGCCACGCCTGCGACGTCTTGGCGTCGGCCTGGCCATTGCCGCCACCACGGCGCTGGGGGTCTGGACCATGTTCAGGATCCTCTACGTGGAGGGCATCAGTCCGCTCGAGATGGCGATCATCGGCCTGTTCGCGATCACCTTCGGCTGGATCACCATGGCCTTCTGGAGCGCGCTGATCGGCTTCGTGCTCAACCTGACCGGGCGTGACCCGCTGAGCCTGAAGCCGCGCCATTCCTATCCCATGCGGCCCGAAGGCTCCCACTCCCGCACCGCCCTGGTGATGCCGATCCACAACGAGGACGTGCTGCGAGTCGCCGCCGGACTCGAGGCCACCTGCAAGGATCTGAATGACCTGCCGCAAGGCATCGAGGTGGAAGCCTTCGTGCTCAGCGACAGCACCGACGACGAGGTGGTGGCCGAGGAAAAGGCCGCCATGGCCGAGCTGCAGAAGCGTCTGGAAGGCCACTGCCAACTGCACTACCGCCACCGTGACAGTAACGTCGGGCGCAAGGCAGGCAACCTGGGCGACTTCTGCACCCGTTGGGGCAGCCACTACGACTATATGCTGGTGATCGACGCCGACAGCTTGATGAGCGGCACGACCGTCATCGAGCTGATCGACGAGATGATGGCCAACCCGCGCCTTGGCCTGTTGCAGACGGTGCCGATTCCAGTGCGCCAGGACAGCCTGTTTGGCCGCGCCAACCAGTTCGCTGCTGCACTCTACTCGCCGATGCTGGCCAGCGGTCTGAGCTTCTGGCACGCCACCGCGGCCAACTACTTCGGCCACAACGCCATCATTCGCGTGGACGCCTTCACCGATGCCTGTGGCCTGCCGGAGCTGCCCGGCAAGCCGCCGCTGGGTGGCGATATCCTGAGCCACGACTTCGTCGAGGCGGCGTTGCTGCGCCGTGCCGGCTGGCAGGTGCGCATGCGCACCGACCTGGGCGGCAGCTTCGAAGAGATGCCGAGTCATATCCTCGACTACGCCAAGCGCGACCGGCGCTGGGTCCAGGGCAACCTGCAGCATATGCGCCTGCTTGGCGGACGCGGACTGCACGTGCTCAGCCGTCTGCACTTCTTCTTCGGCGCCCTCGCCTACCTGTCGTCGCTGGTGTGGCTGGCGATCCTGGTGATCAGCACCATCGACGCCCTGATCCGGGCGCTGGTGCCGACCAACTTCTTCACCTCGAGTTCGCAGCTGTTTCCCGACTGGCCGATCGCCCCACCCAACCTGATCATGCCGCTGCTGATCGGCACCCTGGGCATGCTGCTGATGCCCAAGGTACTGGGGCTGGTGCTGGGGCTGATCCAGAACCCGCAGGCCTACGGCGGACGGGCCCGGCTCGTCGCCAGCATGCTGCTCGAGACGCTGTTTGCCATGCTCATCGCGCCGCTGATGATGGTGTTCCACAGTCGTTTCGTGATTCAGGTACTGAGCGGCCGCACCGTCGCCTGGGATCCACAGTCCCGCGAGGGCCGCGCCCTGCCCTGGAAGGAAGCCTTTCGCCACACCTGGCTATGGTCACTGATCGGCGCCTTGTGGGCGCTGGTGACCTGGGCCTTCACCCCGAGCTTCTTCATCTGGCTGACGCCGGTGTGGCTCGGCCTGGTGATGGCCGCTCCGCTGGTCCGCTGGAGCTCCAGCCTGAGCATCGGCCGGGCCCTGAGGCGCGCCGGCCTGTTGCTGGTCCCGAGCGAGACCCGCCCCCCGGCGGTGGTAGGCGAGCTTCGCGTCGCCGAGGCACCACCGCCGCCGGCGACCCCGGCCGAGCCGCCACGGGAAGTCCCCCGCGAGATGCCGGTGCAGTCCTTTCGCGAGCACGGCACGGAATCGGCGCCGGAGGTCTCCGGCGAGAAGCCCGTCGACTGAGCCGGTGCCGTGGCACAGCGTTGTGTCCTCCCCCTCCTTTTGCATCATCCGGAGGGGGAATCCCAGCGGACTACTACACGTCAAGCATAGTGGCGTGATCCATGATTCATCTGTTTGCCGCTGTCTGGTGGTAACACTTTGCTCTACAAAGAGCGTTCTCCAGCTCCGAATAACACACATCCGCCAGGAAAACCCTTTGTCAATCTCTACTTAAAAAGCAGGATAGCCACTTTTTCCCGAACTCTTCGTTCATATGCCTGATATCATGGTCTGGATGCGCTTCCTCATCCATGGCATCCCCTACAGGCAATCTTTTACTTCCCTTCGAGAGCTCCCGCTCCGTAAAACATCCGTTGACGATGGTATCAGCAGGCTGAGCGATCAACTCGGCATTGCATTTATCATATACTTCATCGTTCATCAACTTTATTCCGGACAGGTAGCTTTCCGGAGGATAACTTCTATCATCACCTTTCTTCTGAATAGGCAGGGGATTATGTCCAACATATATCTTTTTGTTGGTCACGCTCCTGATCATTTCCATGATCTTCCAGGACGTCGTACCCTTGACACTATCCAGCACGGTTTGCTTTATTACTGCTGATGAAAAAAATTTGCCAGGTTCGACAAAAAAAACTTCCATCTGAAGTCCGTAAATCAAGAATAGATCATATTCAACGATATCAACCTCACTCTTGCCACCCGATGTATAGGTGATGGTTCTCTTTAATCTATCTGTTTTTGGAACCAGTTTATTATCGATGAGAATCAGTCCACCCAAGCCATTACTTCTAGCGGTAAAGAAGACAAGATTATATTCTTGATGCCACTCTGGCATCAGGTCCCAGGCTCTTTTCAAAGCACCAACGTGGCTATTGCCCAGCACACAAATATTTTTCTTCATTCCTTACCTCCAAAGGCGTCGAAGATCTCTTCTTCGCAAACCAGATCATTAATTTTCTTTACGTTACCTACCCTCTTGTTTTGTTTTCCGAAAATCTCAGCGCCAAACTTTGTCCTCAGAGAAGAAAAAAAATGATTCATCACAAAATCGACACCGTGGGGGTTAACACTTCGTTGATTGGGTTCGAAAAACACCCCCTTGAAAACCGGGCTGTTGATTATTTCATACGAAGGAAAATAATCCACATAATTACAACCTCTAGAAATCTGCCCAGCCACGGCACGCAACACTGACTTGGATTCCATTGTAGCGACGATCACGTTGTTCCTGGAGTTTGTCGCTACCAAAGGAACAGGGGAAACTGTCAATATAAAGCGTAACTCAGGATTCTCATGACGCATTATTTCTATGGCATCTCGCAGATCATTCATCACAGAGGGATACATCTGATTCTTGAACGCATGGATACCTTTCAGGTAGGTCCCTGCTGAAGTCCCGGGACACATCGGATACTCGTAGCCGTATTCCGAATTGAACCAGCTTTCAGTCAACCCTAAGGTGAAGACAAAGAAGTCTGATGAGAAGATGCATTCCCTAAACGCTTTTATTGTCTCCTCTTGAGAGAGTATTAACTCTTCTTTACTACAGAAACCCTCTGGTTCCACCACGGGGCGAAAGGGATCATAGAACCGTCCGTTCTTTTCCCAAATCTCCTCAGGCGGCTCTTTTATCCCTGTTGCCCACTCTACCCACTGCTTCAACAATGAGGTGGTGTATATATTCCCGGTTCTGGCCGAAAAAATATTGTAATTGTATTTTTTTGCATTTTCCTGCGAGAGCCCCTTGGGTGGAGTTTCTGTCGAGACCCAGTTAAACCCTCTGCTATCAAGAGCATTTCCAATATGTTGCGCAAAGCAGGAACCGAAGGTAACCACCCTACTATCCTTTGTGATCTTGAACTTTGGAGACCACAAATTGGATATGTCAAAAATCGACTTTTCGGATACAGCTTTTTTCCAGAAGGCACGGTCTGGAAGTGTCGAATATGGATTCATATTAATCACCTCAAATATAAGATATAATATCGGTCGTGAACAAACAAAATTGATAACGTCTATCTTAAATCACCCATTGCCACGACGAATAGGAATGTTTACGCCAACACTGGCATCTCGTCTTCCTTTCTAAAATATTTGCATAAAAAAAGATAGGCGAAATATTTGTCTATTGTGTTGAGAAACGAGCACTGACAACGGCCCCGGAGCCCTTCATAAAACCTTTCCCATGCACCATTTCCCTGACCCACGGGTGGTTCAAAAGAGAGCAAAACAAGCATTTTTAGCTTCCATGAAAACTCGGCGAACCAATGCTTCCAATAAAACGGGACCAACACACCTGTCACTTTCTTCCCTTCTTCACAAAGGAGTCGTCAAGCGCACAACGAATGTCAGAATCTAGAGTGAAAAACGTACTTTTTTCACTCTAGATTCTCTCACATCTTCTCTATCAGGCAGCCGCAAAACACGCAAACACAATCCAGAGAACATCCAAGAAAAACCACGCAAATATCCCTTTAAACAACAACAAAATCGTCGAAACTTTGTCGAATTGATCAATCAGGACTCTACTTCGCCACATTTCCTCAATCGGATAAAATGCATTCTCAACCATGCGGAAACTTCTCCAGATATCTCGGCAGTTGCACTCTCGCGATATCGTGGGAACCTCCTCCCCCCAGCGGCGTATCTACTGATCGGGATCGGTTCTTGCCAAGCCGAGGTGGACTCCCTTCGAGGTCATGCTAGACTCGATTCAGACTCGCTTGACGGGGTGCCGGTGAATCCGGCTGAGATGGCGCAGGGCCAGGGTGACGAATCACCGGCCGCCAGCGCCGATCCCGTGGAACCTGATCCGGGTGCGGTGTGGCTTCACACCTTGAACCGGCGTAGGGAATCAGGCGGTGGTGTCTGCCCCTGCGCGCGCACCTCCCTCCTTTCTCGTCGCCGTGTCCTTGGCCGCCGCCCTCCGGATCCGCACCAACCGGAGGCAACATGGGCTACCGCTTTACCGATCTTGTCGACGCCTGCCGCGATGACTGGCACGCCTACATCGAACACGACTTCGTGCTCGCCCTTGGCCGTGGTGAACTGGCCGACGCCAGCTTCCGTCACTACCTCAAGCAGGACTATCTGTTTCTACTGCAGTTCTCCCGGGCCTACGCCCTGGCGGCCTACAAGAGCCACAGCCTCGACGAGCTGCGCGGCGCCTTCGACGGCATGAAGACCATTCTCGACGTGGAACTCGGCCTGCATCTCGCCTTCTGCCGCGACTGGGGCATCGGCGAGGCCGAACTCGCTGAGCTGCCCGAAGCCCGCGCCACCCTGGCCTATACCCGCTACGTGCTGGACGCCGGCAGCCGCGGCGACCTCCTGGACCTGCACGTGGCGCTGGCCCCCTGCATGGTCGGCTACGCCGATATCGCGAGAACGCTCAACGCCCGCCCGGACACCCTGCGCGGTGCAGACAATCCCTTCGACGCCTGGATCGCCATGTACGAAAGCGACGACTTCCAGGCCGCCGCGCGCCAGGAGCATGCCTGGCTCGACGATCAGCTTGGCCAGGTATCCGGCGAGCGCTTTGCACGACTGTCACGGATATTCGCCGACGCGACACGACTCGAGATCGACTTCTGGCAGATGGGGCTCGATCTAAGCGACTAACACAATCAGCACCACGCTTGACGGGGGGCCGCCAGAGGCGGCTGAGATCATGCAGCGCATGGGACCCGTTGAACCTGATCTGGGGGTAACCCCGATGCCATGGCATCGCGGTGAGGACCAGCGTAGGGATCAAGCGCTCACGGCCCAGGCCACGACGCCCCCTCCTTCCTCACGCGATGCACACAACAACGCCAGCACCCAGTGCCGTGAGAAGGACAAGCCAATGCCGCTCGATCAACCCGTTTCCGCAAACAAACCCCGCCATAGCGCGCACTTCCTGGCCGAGACCGCCCAGGTCGACCAGGCCGCAGTTACGCCCCTGCCGGGTTCGCGCAAGGTCTATGTAAAGGGCTCCCGCGACGACCTGCGGGTGCCGTTTCGCGAGATTTCGCTGTCAGCGACCCGCACCTCCGGGGCCGACGAGGCCAATCCGCCGCTCTTGGTCTACGACACCTCCGGCCCCTACACCGATCCCCAGGTCGAGGTCGACCTGCGTCACGGGCTTGCCGAATTGCGCCGGCCCTGGATCGAGGAGCGCGACGACACCGAATGGCTCGATGGACCGACCTCGGACTACGGTCGCCGGCGTGCCAACGACCCGACACTCGCCCCGCTGCGTTTCGAACTGACCCGCACGCCGCGCCGCGCACGTCGTGGCGCCGACGGCAGCGCCGGCAATGTCACCCAGCTGCACTACGCCCGCCGCGGCATCATCACCCCGGAGATGGAGTTCATCGCCATCCGCGAGAACCAGCGTCGACAGGCCCTGGCCGATGACTATCGAGGCAGCGATGAGGTCGAGCGCATCCTTGGCCACCAGCATCACGGGCAGGGCTTCGGCGCCCGTCTGCCAGAGGAGATCACCCCCGAGTTCGTGCGCCAGGAAGTCGCCGCCGGGCGCGCCATCATCCCCGCCAACATCAACCACCCGGAAGCCGAGCCGATGATCATCGGGCGCAACTTCCTGGTGAAGATCAATGGCAATCTGGGCAACTCGGCGGTGACCTCCTCCATCGAGCAAGAGGTCGAGAAGATGACCTGGGGCATCCGCTGGGGCGCCGACACCATCATGGATCTGTCCACTGGCCAGAACATCCACGAAACCCGCGAGTGGATCATCCGCAACTCGCCGGTACCGATCGGCACCGTGCCGCTCTATCAGGCGCTGGAGAAGGTCAAGGGCGTGGCCGAGGACCTCACCTGGGAGGTGTTCCGCGACACCCTGATCGAGCAGGCCGAACAGGGCGTGGACTACTTCACCATCCACGCAGGCGTGCTGCTGCGCTACGTGCCGCTGACCGCCAACCGGGTCACCGGCATCGTCTCCCGCGGTGGCTCGATCATGGCCAAGTGGTGCCTTTACCATCACCAGGAAAGCTTCCTCTACACCCACTTCGAGGAAATCTGCGAGATCTGCAAGCAGTACGACGTGGCCTTCTCGCTGGGCGATGGCCTGCGTCCGGGCTCGGTGGCCGACGCCAACGACGAGGCCCAGATGGCGGAGCTCAAGACCCTGGGTGAGCTGACCCATATCGCCTGGAAGCACGACGTCCAGGTGATGATCGAAGGCCCCGGCCACGTGCCCATGCACCTGGTCAAGGAAAACATGGACAAGCAGCTCGAGTACTGCGACGAGGCGCCCTTCTATACCCTTGGGCCACTGGTGACCGATATCGCCCCGGGCTACGACCACATCACCTCGGGCATCGGAGCGGCGATGATCGGCTGGTACGGCTGCGCCATGCTGTGCTACGTCACCCCCAAGGAACACCTGGGCCTGCCCGACAAGGACGACGTCAAGACCGGCATCATCACCTACAAGATTGCCGCCCACGCCGCCGACCTGGCCAAGGGGCATCCCGGCGCCCAGCGCCGCGACAACGCCCTGTCCAAGGCGCGTTTCGAGTTCCGCTGGGAGGACCAGTTCAACCTGGGCCTCGACCCTGACACCGCCCGCGCCTATCACGACGAGACGCTGCCCAAGGACTCCGCCAAGGTGGCCCACTTCTGCTCCATGTGCGGCCCCAAGTTCTGTTCCATGAAGATCAGCCAGGAGGTCCGCGACTACGCCCGCGACAACGGCCTGGAGGGTGACGGCGACGCCGTCATGGCCGGCATGGAGGAGCGCGCCCGGGTCTTCCGTGAACAGGGTGCGGAGCTGTACAAGGAGGTTTGAACAAGGAGGTCTGAGACAAGCCACTCCCCGGCGCATCCCCGGGCAGCGTTCGACTGCTCGGGGATGCACGTCTTGTACGCCCGGTTCCAGTTCTGCCGCACAAAGTTAGACAAAAGTCCAACCCGAAGATTCATGCACTTGACGCTCATCACGGCTTCGTCGGATCCACCAGCAAAGCCGTTCGACTACCTCCCCAGGCCAATTATTCGCGCCCCGGGGCGGTGCTAGATTCGCCGCCATCCCACGCATTCTCGCCTCACCAAGGCGTCTTTTCTGGAGATGGCATGAAAGCCCCGATTCTGGTGATCAACTGCGGCTCCTCTTCGATCAAGTTCGCGCTGATCGATCAAGCTCCCGACACTCCTCGACTGTCCGGTATCGCCGAGCGCCTGGGCAGCCACGAGGCTCGCCTCAAGCTGACGGACGAACACGGCAGCGCCCGCGAGGTCTCGCTTCCCCGTGCGACCCACGCCCTGGCGCTCAAGACCATCCTCGAGCACCTTGACGTCCACCGGCCCATCGGTATCGGCCACCGGGTGGTACACGGCGGCGAGCGCTTCACCGCCGCTACCCTGCTCGACGACGCCGTGGTGCGCACCATTCGCCAGACCATCAGCCTGGCCCCCTTGCACAATCCGGCCAACCTCGACGGTATCGTCGCCACGCGCCGGCTGTTCGAGGATCTGCCTCAGGTGGCGGTGTTCGATACCGCCTTCCACCAGACCCTGCCGCCCCACGCCTACCGCTACGCCATCCCCGAAGAGCTCTACAGCCGACACGGCATCCGTCGCTACGGCTTCCACGGCTCGAGCCATGCCTACGTGACCGGCCGCCTGGCAGAAGTCAGCGCCCGTGGTGAAGGCGGCTGGCTGATCGCCCACCTGGGCAATGGCTGCTCCGCCACCGCGGTATGGGCCGGCAGAAGCCTGGACACCAGCATGGGCATGACCCCGCTGGAAGGCCTGGTGATGGGCACCCGCAGCGGTGACGTCGACCCCGGCCTGCACCTGCACCTGGCGCGCCAGCTGGGCATGTCGCTGGAGGGCGTCGATCAGTTGCTCAACCAGAAGAGCGGACTGCTGGGGCTGTCCGAGCTGACCAACGACATGCGTGAGCTCGAACAGGCCGCCAGTGAAGGTCACGCCGGCGCGAGCCTGGCCATCGAGGTGTTCTGCTACCGCCTGGCCAAGTCCCTGGCGGGCCTGGCCTGTGCCCTGCCCCGGATCGACGGCATCGCCTTCACCGGCGGCATCGGCGAAAACTCTGCCCTGGTGCGCGCCCGGACGCTGGGCCACCTGGAGGCCCTCGGTGTACGCCTGGACGCTGACGCCAACGAGAGCCTCGGGCGTGGCGAGGAAGGCCAGATCCACGACCGAGGCGCCAGCTCGGCGCCGGAGATCCGCGTCATCCCCACCGACGAAGAAGGCTATATCGCCAGCCAGACCCGGGAATTGATCGCGAGCCTGACGTCCACGCCAACGCTCGAGGAGGTTCTGTGAGCACCCAGTCCCGCACGCTGCTGCTGATCCCCATCGACGACGGCGTCGCCCTCACCTCCGCCGGCCTCGGCCTGCTTCGTGCGCTGGATACGCTAGGGCTGGACGCGGGTTTTCTGCAGCCCTTCAGCCAGTCCGAAGGTGGCGAGCAGGCAAGTGACAACGACGAACGCGCCCGCTCGCTGGTGGCCAGCACCCTGGGCATAGGTTCGCCGCGTCCGATCTCGCGCCAGACACTGGAGCAGTATCTCGGCCGCGACGATCGCGATGGTCTGCTGGAACTCGCCGTGGAGCGTCACGCCCGCGTCGCCCGCCCTGCCACCGGCAAGGCACCGGCGCTGATCGTGGTGGAGGGCGTTCGCCCACTCCCGCGAAACGCCTACGCCTTCGACCTCAACGTGCGCCTGGCCAGTGCCCTCGACGCCCAGGTGGTACTGGTCGCCGATGGCCAGATCGCCGATCCCCAGGAGCTGGCCAAGCAGTTGCAGTTCCATCGCCAGAGCATCGACGCGGTGGGTTCGGTGCGCACCCTGGGTGCCATGCTGATGCGACTGCCGGGGGACGGCGACGGCTCGGCCATCGACCAGACCCTGGCCTCGGTCAGCGAGGTCGAGGCCCGCGCCCACCGCCAGCACTGGCAGCAGCAGCTCGCTATCGGCGCCGACCTGACCCTGCCGGTGGTCGCGGCGGTGCCCTACCGGGCCTCCCTGACCGCACCGCGAGTGGTAGACGTGGCCCGCGCCCTCGATGCCAGGATCCTGCACCACGGCGAGGCCGATCGCCGCCGCGTCGCCCACTCGACGCTGGGGGCCCGTAGCGCCGAGCACCTGCTCTACGCCCTGCGTCCCGGCGAGCTGATCGTGTCCCCCGGGGATCGCGACGACACCCTGCTGGCGGCGGCCCTGGCCACCATGAACGGCGTGCCCCTGGCGGGTCTTCTGCTGACCCACGGCGAGTCACCCAGCCAGCAGCTGATCGACGTCTGTCGCCCGGCGCTGGCCTCGGGGCTGCCGGTCCTCTCGGTGGACACCGACAGCTACGCCACCGTGGCCCGGCTTACCGAGATGTCCGGCGGCATCCCGGTGGATGATCACGAGCGCGCCGAGGCCATCTGCGCCTTCGTCGCCGATCACCTGGATCGTGACTGGCTGCTGGCGCTGATTCACGACGACGCCCAGCGCCGCCTGTCACCGGCGGCCTTCCGCCATCAACTGGTCAGCATGGCCCAGCACAAGCGTCGGCGAATCGTGCTGCCCGAAGGCGACGAGCCACGCACCCTGGAAGCGGCCATCCTGTGCCAGCGCCGCGGCATCGCCAACTGCGTGCTGCTGGGCAAGCGCCGCGCCATCCTCGAGGTGGCCAAGGCACGTGGCCTTGAACTGCCCGACGACCTGCAGATCCTCGACCCGGACGCCGAGCGTGGTCGCTTTGTCGCCCCCATGGTCGAGCGCCGACGGGGCAAGCTGACCCCGCTGACCGCCGAGGCCCAGCTTCATGACAGCGTGGTGCTGGGTACCATGATGCTCGCCGAAGGCGAGGTCGATGGCCTGGTCTCCGGCGCCGTGCATACCACCGCCAACACCGTGCGCCCGGCCTTTCAGCTGATCAAGACCGCCCCCGGCTACGGCCAGGTGTCGTCGGTGTTCTTCATGCTGCTGCCCGACCAGGTGGTGGTCTACGGTGACTGCGCGGTCAACCCCGACCCCGACGCCGAGGCGCTGGCCGAGATCGCCCTGCAGAGCGCCACCAGCGCCGAGGCCTTCGGCATCGAGCCGCGGGTCGCCATGATCAGCTACTCCACCGGCGAGTCCGGCAGCGGCGCCGACGTCGACAAGGTCCGCGAGGCGACCCGCATCGCCAGGCAACGGGCGCCGCACCTGGCCATCGACGGCCCGCTGCAGTACGACGCTGCGGCCATCGCCAGCGTGGCCCGGCAGAAGGCACCGGAGTCACCGGTGGCCGGCCGCGCCACGGTGTTCGTGTTCCCCGACCTGAACACCGGCAACACCACCTACAAGGCGGTCCAGCGCAGCGCTCGGGTGGTCAGCATCGGCCCCATGCTTCAAGGCCTCAACAAGCCGGTCAACGACCTGTCCCGGGGCGCCCTGGTCGAGGATATCGTCTATACGATTGCGCTGACCGCGATCCAGGCCGGTCAGTAACGACCAGAACAGCGCCACAGACCGTCAGAAACGCCGAGGCCCCGGAGAACCGGGGCCTTGGCATTTGTGTGGGCTTTGCGTTGCTTTCTAACTCGCCCGGGACCGCTCGCTACCACTCGGCGATGCCGGTATACAGGCACACCAGCACCAGCCCAAGCAGGAAGACGGTCTCGGCGACCATCAGGATGACCGGCTTCCAGCCGACCACGGCGAGCTTCTGGAAGGAGGTCTTGATACCGAGTGCGGCGATGGCGGTGACCAGGCACCAGCGCGACAGGTCGGTCATGCCCTCGACCATCACCTGGGGAATCACGCCAAGGCTGTTGATCAGCACCAGCACCACGAAGGCCACCAGAAAGCTCGGGAACATCGGCACCTTGCCGCCTTCACCGCCACGGGCGCGGCGAAACAGCAGCATGAACACCATCACCGCCGGCACCAGCATGGCGACCCGCAACAGCTTGACGAAGGTTGAGATGTCGCCGGTCTCATCGGAAATCATGTAGCCGGCACCGACCACCTGGGCGACGTCATGGATGGTGCCACCAAGAAAGATGCCGGCCTGGGTATCGGTCAGTTCCAGCGCACCGACCAGCAGCGGGTAAAGCACCATGGCGGCGGTGGACAGCGTCGTCACGCCAACCACGGTCAGGATGGTATTGCGCTCGGCGATCTCGTTGCGCGGCATCGCCGCAGACAGTGCCAGCGCCGCCGAGGCGCCACAGATCGCCACCGACCCGCCGGTCAGCAGTCCCAGGTCATTTTTCAGCCCCAGCAGTCGCGCCAGCACGCTTCCCGCCAGAATGGTCAGCACCACCCCGGCGACCACCGTCACCACCGGGCCGATCCCGAGTTCCGCCACCTGCTCCAGGGTGATGCGTACACCCAGCAGGGCAACACCCAGCCTGAGGATGGTGCGGGCGGCAAACTCCACCCCCACCAGGCAAGGGCCCTGCTCGCTGAGAAAGTGCAGGGTCATGCCGAACAGCAGTGCGTAGAGCAGGGTCGGGCCACCGTAGTGTTCGGCGATAAAGGTGGTGGCCAGGGCAATGGTGATGCAGATCAGCACCCCCGGCATGCGCTCCCGGGCGGGCTCCAGATGGCGACGCCATCCGGTCACGGGCGTCTCGGGCTTGGCGTGTGTCGTTGGCTGGGACATGGGCGTCCTCTCGTTTATTCGTTGTTCGCGTATCAGGGGTCGCGCTCAGCGGGTCAGCCGATGACGCGCTATTGATTTGATCCTGGCCCAGCCCGCTACCGCGACGTTAGGGCCAGAGCGCGGCCTCGAGTAAGGCCAGGCCCCGATGGCATCGATCCGCTGTCGAGGTTCCAGCGCTGCACGTCAGGCGACGCGCGCCTGGGCACGGCGATCGGCCTTGATCATGTCCGCCGCGCGTTCGGCGATCATGATGGTCGGGGCGTTGGTGTTGCCCGAGACGATAATCGGCATGATCGAAGCGTCCACCACCCTCAGTCCCTCGAGGCCGTGCACCCGCAGTCGGTCATCGACCACCGCCAGGTCGTCGTGGCCCATCTTGCAGGTGCCCGCCGGGTGGTAGATGGTCTGACTGTAGCGCCGGGCAGCCTCGAGCAATTGCTCGTCGCTCTGATACTCCCGCCCCGGCACGTATTCATCGGTGATCACCTCGGCAAGCGGTGCCTGCTCGGCGATGCGTCGCGCCACCTTGATGGCGTCCACCGCCACGCGACAGTCTTCTTCGGTGCTCAGATAGTTGGGCTGGATCGAGGGATAGACGGCGGGGTCGGCGCTGGTGATGCGAATACGCCCCCGGCTGGTCGGACGCAACTGGCACACCGAGGAGGTGAAGGCCGAGAACGGATGCACCCCTTCGGCCGGCTTGTCCGCCGACAGCGGCTGCATATGGAACTGGATATCCGGACGATCCAGGCCCTCCCGCGACTGGGTGAAGATGCACACTTGACTGGCCGCCAGGGTCAGCGGACCGGTGCGGGTCAGGGCGTACTGGGTGCCTACCGCCAGCTTTCTCAGCGGATGACGCACCTCGTCGTTGAGGGTGCGACAGGAGGTCTTGAACACCAGCCGGATCTGCAGATGGTCCTGCAGATTCTCGCCGACGCCCGGTAGTGCGTGGTGGCAGTCGACGCCGACCTCGGCCAGGTGGTCGGGGTCCCCGATGCCGGAGCACTGCAGGATCTGCGGCGAGCCGATGGCGCCGCTGGACAGCAGCACCTCGAGCCTGGCGCTTGCCCGATGGGTGCTCTGCCCCTGGCGGTACTCGACCCCGACCACGCGCTTGCCCTCCAGCAGCAGCCGCTGACAGTGGGCACGCTTGACCAGGGTGAGATTGGGGCGCTTGAGCGCCGGACGCAGAAACGCCTTGGCAGTGGAGCAGCGAAAGCCCTTGTAGGAGGTCTGCTGGAAGTAGCCCACGCCTTCTTGCCTGGCCCCGTTGACGTCGCGGTTCTCGGGAATCCCCGAGGCCTTGGCCGCCTCGATGAAGCGTTCGGCGATCTCGCGGCGCAGGCGCAGATCCGAGACCTTCAAGGGGCCGTCGGTACCGTGGTAGTCATCGGCGCCCCGCTCCTGGCACTCCGACTTCTTGAAGTAGGGCAGCACCGAGTCATAGTCCCAGCCGTCGTTGCCAAGCTGCGCCCAATCGTCGTAGTCCTCGCGCTGACCGCGGATGTACAGAAGCCCATTGAGCGAGCTTGATCCCCCCAGCACCTTGCCTCTGGGCCACTGTAACCGGCGACCGTCGATGCCCTCGTCGGGATCGGTGAGGTAGCACCAGTCGGTGGCCGGATTGTGCATGGTCTTGAAGTAGCCCACGGGCACGTGGATCCACGGATTCCAGTCGGACCCGCCGGCCTCGAGCAGCAGTACCGACACCTCGGGGTCCTCGCTTAAGCGGTTGGCCAGCACGCAGCCGGCGGAGCCCGCCCCCACGATGATGTAGTCGAAAGCCGCTGGCGGTGGTGTTGTGGTTGTCATGTCGCTCACTCAATCGAGACGTTTTGTCTCAATTCATGCTAGACAGTTTTCTCAAAAGATCAATATCGAGACAAAAAAACTCATTTTTATTGATCTATTCCCGAGAGACTTCTAAGGTGTGGTCAAGGCCCTTTGTCGGGCCCGGTGCCAGGCGACGATCGCCAAGCGCGAACGCCCCGGCACTCCCCTGCATCCCTACACCAAACACAAGACTGGGAGCCTTCCATGAGTTCACGCCTCTTCTCATCAGACGTGTCGCGCCGCGACTTCCTGAATATCTCGGGTCGCTTCGGCATGACCTCCACGCTGCTGGCCGCCAGTGGTCTGGGCGCTGGCCTCACCGCCTCGAGCCTGGCCCGAGCCGCCGACGCCGAGCAGCAACGCCGCTATCAGACCGAACCCAAGTTCCAGCTGCGCTTTGGCGCCTCGGGCTTCAACGAGCGCAATCTCGATATCCAGAAGTCCGGGCAGCTATTCTTCGCCCGTGACGTAGAGGAGCGCACCAACGGCGCCATCCGCGTCGAGTTCATGGGCTCCAACGAGGTCTGCAACCAGCTCGACTGCGTCAGCAAGGCCCAGCAGGGCATCGTCGACATCTTCTCGGCCTCGACCCAGAATTCCGCCGGCGGCGCGCCCTACCTGAACGTGCTGGACTTCGCCTACATGTTCCCGAGCGTCGCCTCGATGTTTCACTTCTTCTACGACCCTCGCAGCGAGGCCCTGCTGCGCGAGCCGATGCGCCAGCGCCACAACCTGCAGTTCCTGTTCACCCACTGCGACCTGCGCGGGCTGATGATGGGCCAGAGCTGGGCCGACAAGCCGCTGGTGGACAGCCTCGAGGTGCTGCAGGGCACCAAGAACCGCGTCACCGGCACCCAGCTTGGCCGCATCGCCATGGAACAGCTTGGCCTCAACCCGGTCCCGGTGGCCTGGGAAGAGACCCTGGACGGCCTGCGCCAGGGCCTGCTGGACGGTGCCGAGACCTGGATGAGCGCGGTGGCCTACGCCGGCATGGCGCCGGTGGTGTCCCAGGCGGTCGACCTGCGCTTCTTCGCCGGCACCGAGCACACCGCCATGAACCTGTCGAAGTTCGAGGCGCTGGATGCCGAGCTGCAGGATCAAGTGATGGAGTCGGCCTACGCCGCCCAGATCTTCACCCAGGGCATGAACGAGGCCGGCCGCTACCAGATCGTCGGCGCCACCGAACACCCCGCCGCCGGCACCGTGTTCGCCGAGAACAACGTGCGGGTCGCTCCGCTGTCCGACGAGATCCGTGCCCAGGCCGAGCAGCTGTGCGCCCCCGAGTTCAACCCAGAGCCCTGGGAGCAGTGGCGCGAGCGGCTCAATGCCTGGGCCGGCGACGTCGACATCTACAAGGAAATCCACACCATCGCCCGGGAGATCCCGCGTGAGATGGCGGCGGTCAACGTGGCGCCGAAGCGCTGGTGGAGGGCGTAATGACCGATCACAAGGCCACCGCGGCCCAGGCGACGTCGAACGACGTCGCCGATCGGCCGACCCCCGCCTGGCTGGCGCCACTCAAGTGGCTCGACGCCAATCTGGAAAAGGTGATCATCCTGATCTCCTACAGCGGCATGGCGGGCATCATCTTCGTCGAGGTCATCCGCCGATTCTTCTTCAGCCTGCAGGCGCCCTGGAGCACCAGCATTCCGGTGCTGCTGTTTCTGTGGCTGACCTGGTTCGGCGCCTCGCTCAACGTCAAGCAGCGTACCCACCTGTCGCTCAACGAGATTCGCATGCGCCTGCCCTACGCCGGCCAGTTCGCCTGCCAGGTGCTCGACGCCGTGCTGTGGATCGGCTTCGGCGCCCTGGTCATCCACTTCACCATCGCCCAGGTGGAACTGGCGCACATGAACTTCGCCATCGTGCCGGGCACCGACAACGTGATGCAGTGGTGGTTCTACCTGGCCACGCCGCTGGCCTGGGCCCTGATCATCTTCCGGGTGCTGCAGAACCTGGCCAGCGACATCGCACGCTTCCGGCGCCGCGAGCCGTTCAACCTGCAACCGTCCATCATGGACTAGGAGAGACGTCATGACCGACGGCATGCTTATCGGCCTGGTCACCGCGGGCTGCACCACCATCTTTCTGCTGGGGGTACCGATCTTCCTGGTGATCGGCCTGTGGGTGGTCGGCACCAGCCTGATCATCGACTTCACCCTGGCCAATATCGGGGTCACCCTGTTCCAGGGCCTGAGCTTCTTCGGCCTGCTGGCCCTGCCGCTGTTCATCCTGACCGGCGACTTGATCAACGCCGCCGGCATCGCCAAGCGACTGTCCGACTTCGCCTATTCGGTACTGGGCTGGCTGCGTGGCGGCATGGGCATGGCCACCCTCGGCGCCTGCGGCCTGTTCGCGGCGATCTCCGGGTCCAACGCCGGCACCACCGCCACCATCGGCTCGATCATGCAGCCGGAGATGGTCAAGAACGGCTACGACGAGCGCTTTTCCGCCGCCACCGCCGCCTCCGGCGGTACCGTCGGCATCATCATCCCGCCGTCGATCATCTTTATCGTCTACGGCTTCATGATGAACCTGTCGATCAGCGACCTGTTCATCGCCGGCATGATCCCCGGGGCGATGATGGTGTTCGGCATGATGGCGGCCTGTCACCTGGTGGCGCGACGTCACGGCTGGGGCACCCTGATTCCGTTCAAGGCGGGTGAAAGCGCGCGCTTCGCCAGGCGCGCCTATCTCGGCTTCGCTACCATCGGGGTGGTGATCTACGGCATCTATTCGGGCAAGTTCTCGCCCACCGAGGCCGCCGCCATCACCGTGGGCTTCACCCTGATCGCGGGGCTACTGATCACCCGCGAGATTCGCTTCACCGCGCTGCCCTCGATCATGCTGCGCTCGGGCCAGATCGCCGGCATGCTGGCGCCGTTGATCGCGATCTCGGTGGTGATGCAGCAACTGCTGTCGGTGCTGGGCGCGGGCCAGGCGCTGCAGGACCTGCTCAGTGGTCTGGGCAACTACTACGTGATCCTGGGGGCCTGCATGCTGATGATCCTGCTGGCCGGGATGATCCTCGAGAGCCTGCCGGTGACCATCATCCTGGCACCGATCCTGGCGCCCATCGCCCAGAACGCCGGGGTCGACCCGATCCACTTCGCGGTGATCTTCCTGGTCGGCGCCGCCATCGGCTTCGTCACCCCGCCCTTCGGCCTCAACCTCTACGTGGCCTCGAGCATCACCGGGATCCCCTACCTGCGCCTGGTGAAGTTCGTCATCCCCTACTTCATTGCGCTGATCAGTTGCTGGATCGCCATCTCGATGTGGCCGGCGCTGTCACTGATGCTGGTGAACCTGTAACACCGACAGGCAAGCAGGAGCACGCGGCAAGCCTCACCGGGCTTGCCGCGTTATCATGAGTACCTGCCACCATTTTCCGTCGTCAAGGATCGCGTATGTCTACAGCAAGCACTCGGACCACGACCAATTCGACGCTGCAACGAGGCCTGGTACTGCTGGAAACCATCGCCACCTCGATCCACGGCGTCAGCGCCTCGGACCTGGAGCGTCAGCTCGACATTCCCAAGCCCACCCTGCATCGCCTGCTCAAGCAGCTCGAGGAGCAGGATCTGATCGTGCGCGACGTGGAAGGACGGCATCTGCTTCCCGGCGAACGACTGCACCGTATGGCCATGGGCGTGCTCGCCAACGAAAGCCTCAAGGCGCCGCGCCGTATGCTGCTCAAGCGCCTGGCCGAAGAGGTCAACGAAACCTGCAACCTGACCCTGCTGGAAGGTCACGAGGTGCTCTACTACGAACGGGTGGAGACCAACTGGCCGGTACGCATACAGCTGCCGCCGGGCTCGCGTCTTCCGCTGCACTGCACCGCCAGCGGCAAGATGTTTCTGGCGCTGATGGGGCCGGCCCAGCGCCGCCAGCTGCTCAAGCACCTGCCGCTGGAGGCCTATACCCCCTACACCGCCACCGAAGCAGACGAGCTGGAGCGACGCCTGGCGGACATCGCCGAAAAGGAGCTGAGCACCGACAACGAGGAGTTCATCCAGGGCATGGTGGCCATCGCCGTGCCGGTGTACGACCAGACCGGGCGCATCCAGGCGACGCTGGCGATCCACGCGCCCCGGCTGCGCCACAGCATCGACTCGCTGATGGAGTGGGCGCCCTTGATGCGGCGTATCGCCGGGCAGCTGCAGGATACCTTCGACCACTGAGCATACGAACGCATGAACGCATGAACGCATGAACGCATGAACGCATGAACGCATTGCCAAGGTACGCTGACTGACCGATCGGGTCAGGACACGCTCGGCCAGCCAGACTGACGTTCTTCGTGGCTACATCGGTGGCACCACCACCACCGGCACACTGGCACGCTTGATCACGCCCTTGGTCACCCGGCCTGCATAGGACGAGGCGAAGCCGCGCTTGTTGGTGGCCATGATGATCATGTCGCAGTCATGGCGCACGGCGTAGCGGGTAATTTCCGATGCCGGGTACCCCTCCAGCACCGACTTGGCGGCCACCACCTCGCGCCCAGGCAGGTTCGCTTCGTGCTCTTGCCAGAAGGCTTCGACAAATTCGTCCAGACGCTCTCGCGCCAGACGCAGGCGCTGCTCCATCAAGCCATCCAGGGTGGCGCGTTCACCGATGTTGGCCTTGAGGGTATGCATGACGTCATCGGACAGCGACTTGACCGCATGCAGCACGTGAACCTCGGCCCCGGTGGCCTTGGCCAGCGTCAGGGTGTGGGCAAGCACCTGGCGGCAATCGTCCTTCAGCCCCAGGCAACAGAGAAGACGCGAGATCGAAACAGGCATGGCGTGACTCCTTGGCGAGAGGCCGGGTCGCCGCGACATGCGAAGACACCCGGCCTTTTTTGCGGTGCGCTGACGGTGCGCAATCAATACCCCAGCATACGGGGTAGCCACAGCGATATTTCCGGGAAGTAGGCGATCACGAACAGCGCGAACACCGAGCTTGCGGCAAACGGCAGCGCCTTGATCGATATCTCCTCGATGGAGGCGCCGCCAATGCCGGAGGCCACGAACAGGTTCTCCCCCAGGGGCGGCGTCTGGAAGCCGATGGCCAGGGCACAGACGACGACGATACCGACGTGCACCGGGTCCATGCCCAGCATGTACATGATCGGCAGCAATACCGGCGTCAGGATCATGATAGCCGCCAGGGTTTCCATGAACATGCCGACAAAAAGCAGAAATGCGATAACCATGGCCCAGATCAAGTACAGGTTATCGGTCAGTCCCAGCATGCCCTCGGCGATCACCGCCGGCACCCGCTGTTCGACCAGCAAGCGGCCGAATACCGTGGCGGTGAACAGGATCAACAGCACCCGTCCGGTGATCCAGGTGGTGGTCTCCAGAGTCTTGAGCGCCGGCTTCCACTTGAGCTCGCGGTGCAGGAAGATACCGACGATCAGGGTGTAGGCGATGGCCACGATGGCCGACTCGGTAGGCGTGAACAGGCCGCTGTAGATACCGCCGAGGATGATCAGCGGCGCCAGGATCGACCACACGCCACGCTTCAGGCTCCTGGCGATGGTGTCCCAGGACCAGCTGTCGCTCAGCCCGCTGTAACCGCGCCGGCGCGAGATGATGTAGTTGACGGTCAACAGGCAGCCAGCGATCACCATGCCGGGCAGGATGCCGGCGATGAACAGCTTCGGAATCGACAGCGTCTGGAAGGCGCCGTATGCGGCCACGGCCTCCGCCGGTGGCTGCAGCCCCATCCCCGAGATACCGAAGATGACCATGGGAATGGACGGTGGAATCACCACGCCGAGGCCACCGGAGGACGCCGTGATGGCAGAGCCATAGCCGCGATCGTAGCCGCGGTTGGCCATGGCCGGGATCATCAGCATGCCCACCGCCGCGGTGGTGGCGGGCCCTGAGCCTGAAATCGCGCCGAAGAACATGCAGGCGAACACCGTGGCGGCGGCGAGACCGCCGGTCACCGGCCCGGCGAAGGCCTCGGCGATATCCACCAGGCGTCGCGAAATGCCGGCGGCTTCCATCAAGGCCCCGGCGAGGATAAAGGCCGGCAGCGCCATCAGCGGAAAGGACCCCACCGAGGTGAAGGCGATCTGCACGAAGGCCATGGGGTTCTCCCCCAGCGACAGATAGGTGGCAAGCGCGGCCACCCCCAGCGACACCGTGATCGGCGCGCCCAGCACCAGCAGCAGAAAGAACACCCCGAACAGCACGTAGATGATGGTCGTCTCCATGGATCAGTCTCCCTTCTCGTTGGATGACGACAGCGTCGAGGACTTGGCCTCGGCGATGGCCTCGGCCTCGGGATCGACGGGCTCGCGATGCTTGACGAAGCGCAGGTAGTTGTTCTGCAGGATGCGCAGGGTCATCAGCACAAAGGCCAGCGGCAGGATCAGGTAGAACACCTTCATCGGGATGCCCAGGGTCTGGGACTTCCAGAAGGTATTCATCTTGTTGAACACGAAGTCGTAACTGAGCCAGATGAAGACCAGGTTGAAGGCGATCCAGATCAGGTCGGTCAGCGCACCGCAGGCCAGCTCCACCCAGCGCGGGAAGAAACGGAACTGGAAGGTGACACGGTTGTGGGCCGACTTCTTGGCGGCGTAGACCGCCCCCAGGTAGGCGAACCAGACGAAGGCGTAGGTAGCCAGCTCATCGGCCCAGGGCAGCGAATAGCTGAACAGGTTGCGCAGCATGATCTGGGCAAACAGCAGCGCCACAAAGGTCACCAGCAACAGCTGGCACAGCCAGTTCTCGAGGTTGTCCACGAGCTTCCATAGACGATTCATCACGACGACCTCTGAGCAGGCACCACCTGGCGTCCAATGGCAGACGTCCGGCGGTGCCATGATTCATGGCGCCTGGAGCCAGGCGCCGGGAGGATTCAAGACGATAGCGACGTCGTGACAGATCAGGGGGCTGGCTCACGTCCCAGCGCGGCGAGCGCCTCGTCGAGCTTGGCCTTGCCGCCGATGCTGTCGTAGAAGTCGGGCCAGATGGAGGTGGCCTGTTCGATCCACGCCTGCTCGCCGTCGGCGGGCTCGGTGATCTCCATGCCGTGCTCTTCCACCAGCCGGGTCTTGATCGCGTCTTCCTGGGCCAGCAGATACTCGTAGCTGTGGTCGGTGGCCTCCTGAGCGGCCTCCAGTACCCACTGCTGCTGCTCCTCGGACAGGCTCTGGAACATGCCTTCACCCATGATCAACGGCTCCATGGAGAACACATAACAGCTGTCGGTGACGTGATCCTGGACCTCGTAGAACTTCATCGCGTCGATGGTGATGTAGGGGTTGTCCTGGCCGTCGACGACGCCCTGCTGCAGGGCGGTAAAGGTCTCCGACCAGGCCAGCGGGTTGGGATTGACGCCCCAGGACTGGTAGGCGGAGATCATGATCTCGTTCTTGGGCACCCGGATGACCAGGCCATCCAGATCCTCGGGGCTCGCCACCGGCCTCGCCGAGTTGGTCAGACGGCGACAGCCGGAGTAGGCCCAGCCCAGTATCCGCACGCCGGCGTCACGGATGGTGTTGTCGACCATCTCCTGGCCGATCTCGCCCTGGGTCAGGGTGCGGGCGTCCTCGGGACTCTGGATCACGTAGGGCAGCGTCATCACCCCGACCGTGGGCGAGAACGGCGTGATGTTGTTGATCGCCAGTACCGACAGGTCGAGCAGGCCCATGCTGGCGTTGTTGACGGTGTCCTGCTCACTGCCCAGCTGGCCGTTGGGAAACAGGTCCACGCTGACGTCGCCGCCGGACTTTTCCTCGATCAACTTGGCGAAGGTCTGTCCCATCTCGTGCTGGGTGCCACCGGCGGCGTCGCCCAGCGCCATCTTCCAGGTTGCCGCCTGGGCCGAGCCAGCGGCGCCAAGCAGCGCCAGGGCGACCGCCGCCACCAGCGGGCGTGGGCCGAAGCGCCGGGTCGAGGCGGCAGGAGTCATGTTGCGCGGGGGCATGGTACGGAGGAAAGGGGACTTGGTGTGCATGCGGAACTCCCATCATTGTTGTGCCGCTTAAAGCGGAATCTTGTTGCGGGTGTCACATCTTGATCGTCATTGGCTGGCGAGCGCGGTCAGGTCCGACCCGCCATGTGACTCACTCTCCCCCGTCGAGCATCGACGCCATAGGACCAGTGGCCCCACATCGATTGGGCCAGGCACCCGCGAGCCCTCGACAAGACGTCGACGCTGTAAGATCGTAGGCGGGCGTGGCCGCCAGGCCTGGGCCACGCCGGAACTCGTCCAACAACCACCATCCGGGAACCCGTCGTCGGTATGAGCGCCCCCCTGTTTCGACTCGACGCAAAGCGTCAGGAAAGCCTTCAGTGCCAGCTTCGCGAGCAGATCGCCCACGCCATCCTCGAGGGGCATCTGCCCACCGGGGAGGCGCTGCCTTCGAGCCGCAAGCTCGCCAAGGAGCTGGGTGTGGCCCGCAACACGGTGATGATCGCCTACGAGCAACTGCTGGACGACGGCTACCTGGTCGCCCGGGAGCGCAGCGGCTACTTCGTCAATCCGGATATCCTCGCCGGACGCGTCACGCCCCCGGCCGACATCGCCCCCCCAGCCGCCAGCGCCACCTCCCACTGCGGCACAGCGACGCCCTGGGACGAGCTGTTGACGATGCGACCCTCGCGCCAGCCGACCATCGTCAAGCCGGCCAACTGGCTCGACTATGACTACCCCTTCCTCTACGGCCAGATCGATCCCAACCTGTTTCCCACCCAGCACTGGCGGGAGTGCAGCCGCGACTCGGTCAGCGTGCCGGCCATCCGCCGCTGGTCGGCAGACCACCTGAGCGAAGACGACCCGCTGCTGATCGAACAGATCCACCAGCGACTGCTGCCCCGCCGTGGCGTCTGGGCCCGACCGGAGGAGATCCTGATCACCGTGGGCGCCCAGCAGGCGCTATGGATCACCGCCATGCTGATCCTGGGGGCGGGTCGACGCTTCGCCATGGAGAACCCTGGCTACGTCGACATGGTCAATATCGCCCGCACCTTCACCGACGAAATCGTCGCGGTGGACGTGGACGACCAGGGCCTGGTGATCGACCAGCGCCTGGCCGATTGCCACCTGGCCTACGTCACCCCGAGCCACCAGTCGCCCACCGGCGTGACCCTGCCGATGCAGCGCCGCCGCGACTTGCTCGACAGCGCCAGCGCCAACAACTATCTGGTCATCGAGGACGACTACGAGAGCGAGACCAACTTCGTCGACAACCCGACGCCGGCACTCAAGAGCCTCGATAGCGATGGCCGGGTGATCTACGTGGGCAGCCTGTCCAAGACCCTGGCGCCGGGCCTTCGGCTCGGCTACATGGTGGCGCCCCCCGCCTTTATCGCCGAGGCGCGCGCCCTGCGCCGGCTGATGCTGCGCCACCCCGCCACCAACAACCAGCGCAGCGTGGCGCTGTTTCTCGACCGTGGCTACCACGACGCGCTGCTGCGCCAGATTCGCCAGACCTACCAGCGCCGCTGGCTGTTGATGCGTGACGCCCTCGCATCCCACCTGCCCGAGCTGCGTATCCGCTCCACCTTCGGCGGCTCCTGCTTCTGGCTGGAGGCCCCCGCCGACACCGACGTGGCACTGCTGAAACGGCTGGCCGAGGAGCACAGCATCCTGATCGAGAACGGCGAGGTGCACTTCCTGACCCCGGCGCATCGCCCCACCCTGAGGCTCGGCTTCTCGGCCATCGACGAGACCCGCATCGAGCGCGGCATCGAACGCCTGGCGGCCCTGCTGCCCCAGGCACGTCGCACCAGCTGAATCCGGGAGGCACTGGGCTAGCGCCCGATCGGTGCCATCGGCGCCGTATCAGTCTCGCTGTCGAGCTGCGCAAGCTCCTCCATCAACCGAGTAAAGCGTTCGCCCCGGCGACCGATGCACACCAGCACGGCGCCGGTGGCGGGCGGCCCGTGGCTCTGCCAGGCGAGGCGCTGTCCGCTCAACTGCAGACTTCGCCATTCTTCCCCGTCCGCCAGCCGACAGCGGACGAAGCCCTTGGCGCGAAACAGGCAGTCGCGGTAGCGCTCGAGCAGCGCTTGCAACTCCTCGGCCACCAGGGGGTGGCGAAGGTGCAGGGTGGCATCGGTCAGCCCCGAGTGTCGGGCACGCTCGGCGAACGGCTCCGCCGATGGCTTGGCGCCATTCGCTTGCCAAAAGGCCGGGCCAGAGGACGTCGTCCTGGACGACGCGGGAGCGACTTGTACCGGCTCTGTCGCCACCGCCGCACCTGGGGCGAGCTGTCCCAGCCATCCGAGCAGCTGGTCGCGCGCGCTGTCCTCTTGAGGCAGACGATTGACCAGCAGACGATGGGCGGCGTGCACCTGGGCGCGCCATAGCTCCCCCACCTGGGCGTCCAACGCCAGACGGCCAGCCTGGCTCGCATCCACCAGTACCACGATATCGGCAAGCTCAAGCCCCGGCGCCAGCCTGGCGATATCGGCGATCCGTTGAGGATTGGCCACGCCGCTGGCCTCGATCAGAATTTCCGTTGGCCTGGCCTTGAGTCGCAGCGCCTGAGACAGCTGCTCGGCCAGGGTGCCCCCCAGGGTGCAGCAGACGCAGCCGTTGGACAGCGACAGCACGCGATCGTCGCGGTAGTCGATCGCCGCCACATCGACGTTCACCTCGCCGACGTCGTTGACCAGAATCAGAGCATCCTCGATATCCCCCGACGCCAGCCGACGGTTGAGATAACTGGTCTTGCCCGCCCCCAGGAAACCTGCGATCACCGTCACCGGCACCCGATCATCACACCTCATGCACCCGTCCTCCCGACACCGTGGCGTGTACCCGGATGTGTCGCAGATCCTGTGCTGAAACTTGCAATGGGTCGTCATCCAGTACCGCCATATCGGCAAACTTGCCGACGTCCAGGCTACCCACACGGTCGTCCATGCCCAGCGTGATGGCAGCGCCCAGGGTGATCATTTCCAGTGCATCTTCCACGCTCACCGCCTCATGGTGACCCAGCGTCTGGCCACTGGCGCTCTGGCGGTTGACCGCACACCAGGCGGTGAACAGCGGCCCCAGCGGGGTCACCGGCGCATCGCTATGGATAGCGGTGACGATGCCCAGTCGGCGGGCCGAGGCCAGCGGCTCCAGGCGCTGGCAGCGCGTCGGTCCCAGGGTGCGTTCCAGGTGCACATCACCCCAGTAGTAGAGATGATTGGCGAACATGTTCAGGCACAGTCCAAGACGGGCGGCGCGACGTAGCTGGGCATGGTCGATGATCTGGCAGTGCTGCAGGGTATGGCGGTGATCGAAGCGAGGCCACAGGGTCAGCGCCTCCTCCAGGGCGTCCAGCATCAACTCCACGGCCTCGTCACCGTTGGTGTGAATGTGCAGTTGAAGCCCCGCCTGGTGGTAGGCGTGTACCAGCGCCACCAGTCCCTCTGGCTCGGCGTTCCACAGCCCGTTGGGATGACCATCATGGTAGTAGGGCCACTTCAACCGCGCGGTATAGCCCTGGATCGAGCCGTCGGTCATCAGCTTGGCCGGGCCAAACACCAGCCGCTCATGGCTGTGGCCCATCGCCGCCTGGAGTCGCGCGATGCCCTCCTCGGCCGACCACGCCAGCACCCCCATGGCCGGCACCAGGCGCACCGGAAAATCGGCCTCCCGGGTCACCTCGACCATCGAGGCGATGGCGTCATCGCTCAAGGGGTTGTACAGATCGGTGATGGTGGTGACGCCCTTGGCCGCCGCGATGGCACCGTAGCGCCTGAGCACCTCGGGTGACGCCACCGCCTCGAACAGATTCCTGCCAAGGGCATCGAACACCACGAACATGGCGGCCATTTCCTGGAGCTCGCCATTGGGCTGGCCGTCCTCGTCGAGCATGATGCCCTCGACCCGCGGCCCCTCACTGATGCCGGACAGTGCCAGCATGGCCGAATTGACGGTCATCACGTGCAGGCTTGCGTGCAGCACCACCAGCGGTCGATCTCCGACCGCCTCGTCGAGCTGGTGGCGACTTAAGCGCTGGCCGGGAAAGTAGACCGGATCAAAGCCCCAGGCGACCAGCGGCTCGCCCGGCGGCAGGCTATCTGCATGCTGGCGCAGCCGTGCCTGCATCTCGGCGACGCTCTTCAGCCCCGGCCACTCCTTGCCCTCGGCATCGACCCGACTGAAATACCCGAGATAGAGGTAGTCCCACATGGCGCCTTCCAGAGCGTGGCTGTGGCCTTCGACAAAGCCCGGCAGGATCACCTTGTCGGCGAAGCGATCATCGATGCGGGCGTCGATTGGCATCGCTTGCGCATCCCCCACCGCCAGGATGCGATCTCCCTGCACCGCGACATGGGTCGCCTCGGGCTGGGACGGATTCATGGTCAGGATGCGTCGAGCGGGATAGACGGTGATGCTCATCAGGAGGCAGCTCCCTTGCTGATGGTGGGCGTGGACGCGGAGGCTGAGTCTGACTGGGCGGCGGCATGGCCTTGTGTGGGAACACCCTCGGCCCAGCCCGACGAGGGCGATGAGGCTCTGCCGTGCCGCCCCCACATCAGCATCAGCGGGATGCAGGCGATCAGGGCGATGGCGGTGCCGCCGAACACCAGCAGATAGATCGCCGGCGTCAGCGACGGCACGATGGGGGCGAAGATCATCAGGATGTGCAGGTTGACCACCACGATGGCCAGATTGAAGAAGGCAAGCTCCTTGGGCACCGAGGTGGAAAAGTCGGCGTCCATCATGCGCAACAGCAAGAGCCCGGTACCGGTGGAGCCACAGCAGCAGCCAAACGAGGTCACGGTACGCTCTGGTCCCAGATTGCCGCTCAACCGCCCGATCAACAGACAGCCCACCAGGGTGGCGATCGTCACCGTCACGGTCACCAGCAGGATCGGCGCCAGCAGCGCGTAGAGCACCGCGAACTGGATGCTCATGAGGGTCCCCACCACCATGAAGTCCACCGCGCTGCCGGTGATCCGCTTGAGCGTCTCGTCATCGACACGGTGGGAAAGCCCGAGTCGATCGATCACCATGCGCATCAGCACGCAGACACCCAGCCCGTGCAGAAAGAACAGGTTGTGGCTGAACAGCACCCCGACGTTGATGCCGAACGGCGAGGCATTGCCGATGATGCCCTGCACGAAGGTCAGCCACAGGTGGGTGATCACGTAGGCGATGGCAAGCAGGCCCAGATGGTAGGCCAGCGAATCCAGATTGCCCGGGTGCGACACCATGCGCCCCATCCCGGGAGCCTGCTGGTTGCCCTCGTCGTCGCCCGCCCGGGTAAAGAAGCCCAGGCGAAAGTTGTCATCCAGGCGCGAGGCGCGATTGGCGTTCAACCCCTTGGTCAGGTAGCGCCGGGCAAGCGGCACGCCCAGGGCAAACGCCATCAAGAATCCCAGAGAGGCATAGATCAGCCCCACCTGGGCGGCATTGGCGATGCCGTACTCGGTCTCCCAGATGGTGCCGTAGGTCAGCGCCTGTCCCGGCCCCTGGGTAAAGCCGTGGGTCACGATGGCCCCCAGAAATCCGCTGACGTCACTGCCGGTCACGGCGTCGTAGCCGGTCACCACCAGAAAGCCGATGGCACCTTGCATGCCCAGGCTGATGCTCCAGGCAAGCGTCAGCCAGAGCCCGCCGCGCACGATACTGCCGCCACCACCGGGCGCGTCCTGGCGACCACCCCCGGTAAGGCACAGCGACATGAAGCTCAGGGTGAAGAAATGAAAGGTCAGAGCGGTGAAGTCGGCGGGTGAGTAGCCCGGCAGCAGATCCAGCGAAAGCGCCAGAAAACCGATCAGGCCGCCGACGATGCTGGCCGGAACCAGCGAGGCCCGAAGCCAGCTCAGCCGGCTTCGCAGCTGGCTGCCGACCCACAGCATGAGGGCAAGCAGCGCGAAGGCGATCACCCCGTGAAAGGAGTCTTGCATGATGGAGTCACCTCGACGTTGTCGTTGTTGGAAGTGAAGCGAACACTTCCAGCCTAGGCACGCCATCGTTGCGCGTATAATATCATTTAACGTTCACTTGATACCTGTGAGGCATCAATGCGCATTGAGCTTCGCCACCTTTACGCCTTTGTCGCCGTGGCCGACAGCCTGCACTTTCGCCGCGCCGCCGAGCGTCTCAACGTCGCCCAGCCGGCGCTGAGTCGCACCATCGCTCAGCTCGAGGACGCCATCGGTGAAGCGCTGTTCGTGCGCAACAATCGCCAGGTCCGCCTCACCGATCCGGGACGCATCATGCTCGAGGAGAGCCGCCAGATACTGCGCCAGGTCGATGATGCGGTGCTCAAGACGCAGCGAGCGGGCCGTGGAGAACTGGGCCGGCTGGCCATCGGCTACACCGACTTCGCCATCACCGGTGAGTTGCCGGCACTATTGGACGACTTTCGCCGCCAGAATCCGGACATCCACTTCGACCTGAGCTTCGGCTCCACCGCCCAGCAGCTCGACGAATTGACCGAGGGCCGCCTGGACTTCGGCTTCGTTACCGGCCCGGTGCTGACCCCGGGGCTGCGTTCCCGTCCCATCCAGCGAGATCACTTTATCGCCGCGGTCGGTGACAACCACCCGTTGGCCGGGCGCAAGAGCATCCGGCTGGAGGAGTTGGCCCGGGAGCCGTTCATTCTTGGCGCCCGCAGCATGTGGCTGCACTTTCGCCAGATGCTCGAGCAGATCTGTCGGCAGGCGGGCTTCGAACCCCATGTCGCCCAGGAGACCTTCAACAGCGAGACCATGTTTGCCTTTGTCGCCTGCGACTTCGGCGTCACCGTGCACCTGGAGTGCGCCACCAACTATGTGCGCAAGGGCGTCACCCTACTGCCGCTGGAGGGGGTAAAGGAGTGCCTGGTCACCGAGGTGGCCTGGCGGGAAGACGGCGTGACAGCGGTTCAGCAGGCCTTTCTCGACCGCCTCGACAAGATGCTGCCACCGGAGGAAGTGAAGTAGCCGCAGCACCCACCGCAGCACCACAGACATTGAAAAGCCGCGACCCCAAGGTCGCGGCATCGTCGTGAGGGTTACCCATAGCCAGAACGGGACCGATCGGGTTCAGAGCACCTCATCCTTGAAGTAGTAGTAGCGATAGAGGAAGCGCTGGCCGAATCGGCGGAAGGGGGCGAAGGCCTCCGACTCGATACGTTCGCGCAGGTTGGGAAAGGGCAGCTTCGAGGTGAAGATCGGCAGATCCAGCGACCTGCCCTCCCCGGCGATCCACTGGGCCAGGCGCTTGCCGGCCTGGGCCGAGTACATCACCCCGTTGCCGCCATAGCCCAGGGCGTAGTAGACGCTCTCCTTCGGGTCCGGCTGATGGATGCGCGGCATCATGTCGTGGCTGACGTCGACCCAGCCCCACCAGGAGTAGTCGATCTCGATGCCGGCAAGCGCCGGGAACTTGCGCTCCAGGTCGGCCCTGAGTACCGCCGCGTAGCGCTCCCTGGGGGCATCGCGGCCGCTGATGGCGCTGCGACTGCCGATCTGCACGCGGTTGTCCGGCAGCAGCCGATAGTAGTGGCGCAGGATTCGGGTGTCGGTCAGCACTTGTCGGGTGCGGAAACCGGTGGCCTCGATCTCGGCCTCGGTCAGCGGCCGAGTGACCATGGAGTTCGACAGAATCGGCAGCAGCCGGTTCTTGAGGTGGGGGCTCAGCTGGCCGGTGACGTAGCCGCCGGTGGCCATGCCCACCGCCCGCGCCTTGACCACGCCGCCTGGCGTGCGCAGATGGTGCACGTCGCCATGGGTCTCCCAGCCAAGCACCGGGCTCGCAGGGTGGATCTTCACCCCCAGGGCGCGCGCCTTGCGATGGTAGCCGAAGGCCAGCTTGGCGGCGTGGATACCGATGCCCTCGGGCTCGTGCATGGCGCCGGCCGCCTCGCTGTCGCCCACCCACTCACGCTTGACGGTGTCGCCGTCGATGATGCGAGCGTCGTAGTCGAAGGTCTCGCGCAGAAGCCGCGCCTCCTTCTCCAGGCTCGGCATCACCCTATCCTTGTGGGCGATATACAGGTGCCCGCCGGGCTGCGGGTCGCAGTCGATATCGGCGATCAGCGACTTGAAGGTCTGCATGCCCTCGACACACTCGCGGTGCAACTTGAGCGCGGTATCGAGGCCATAGCGCTGGATCCACTGAGACCGCTTGAGCCGCCCCGAGGCGCACTGGGCCTGGCCGCCATTGCGGGTGCTGCATCCCCAGCTGACGCGGTTGGCCTCGAGCACCGTGGCCTTGATGCCGTAGCGCTCGGCCAGAAAGATCGCCGCCGTAAGGCCGGTGAACCCGGAGCCGATGATCACCACGTCGGCGTCGGTGTCCACCACGATCGGGCCATCGTCGGCCGGGGGCTCGCCGGCGGTGGCGATCCAGTAGGTCGGCGCATAGTCACAGCCGGTACCGACCTGCCTGGCGGTCAACGGGTCATAGGCGGGATCATAGGGGGCCTGGGCCGGAGTGGCCCGGGCGGCATCGTCCGACGAAGCGGCCAGCGGGGTCTGTAGATCCAGCATGTCGAAGCTCCCGAGTCAGGTATCCGAGGTCGCTCAGCCGTTGTTGACCGGCGTGGCGGGGCGCTGCTTGCGGTAGGCGTTCTTCACCGCGATCTTGCCGTCACGGAAGGTGAAGGCGTCGATCATCCGCGCCTCGGAGCGCATGCCATCGGCGGTGGTGCCGCTATAGGTGCTTTCGCTGTAGCCGCGATCTCCCACGACCTGATGCACGCCGTCGAGCCATTGGGCGTCCGGCGCGTTTTCCCAGGCGGCACGCAGCCCGGCGCGAACCTCCTGCTGACCACGAAAGGTCTTGCCGAGCAGGTCGGGACCTGCGACTGCATGAAATTCGCAGTCGTCGGTCATCATCGACATCACCGCATCGATATCGTGACGGTTGAGGGCGTCGGCGAAGTCGGCGAGAAACTGGGCGTCGGGCTGGCTCATGGTGAGACTCCTTGTTATTGGCAGCGCGGGGGTGTCGCCCACGCTGTGTCAGCAAAGTGGTGGCGAGGCGCAGCGCGCCTCGACTCACCTTGAGCCTATAGGGGCCGGTCGTCTGCCACTTAGCACCAGTTGCCCGCCGTCGATTGGGCCAGCCCCGACACGGACGTCGAGCCAGCGGTAGAGAAAGGGCCCGCCGGCTCTTCGCGCTGGATGCGATAGGGGGCTGGTTCCACGCAAGGGGTGCGCCCCAGCATCAGCTCGACGCCCAGCCGCGCCGCCGCCGGCGCCAGCACCAGGCCGTTGCGAAAGTGACCGGCATTGACGTGGAGGCCACGACATCCCGGCACCTCACCGATAAAGGGTATCCCCCCGGGGGAGCCGGGACGCAGGCCCGCCCAGTGGTGCTCGATCGACGCCCGGGCGAGCGCCGGCAGCAGGCGCACAGCACTGCGATACAGCGACACCCGGGCCTCACTGGTGGTGCGCTTGTCGAAGCCTTGATGCTCAAGGGTGGACCCCACCAGGATGCGGCCATCACGCCGTGGAATCAGGTAGCGCCCATCGGCCAGCACCACCCGCGACAGCGGCCGCGGCGTGCCGGGAGCCGGTCGCAGCACCATCATCTGGCCCTTGACCGGTGCCACCGCCATGCCGACCCCGAGGTGCTTGAGCAGGGCACCGCTCCAGGCGCCGCCGCATACCAGCACCCTGGACGCGGTGAGCCCACCAGTGGCGGTGTCGACGCCCTGGATCTGCCCGGCCACGACCTTGAAGCCGGTCACCTCACAGCCCTCGCGCAGCTCGACCCCTGGATGCCGCTCGAGCCGCGCACGCAGGGCACGGCCCAGGCGCGGATTGCGCAGACTACCCAGGGTCGGCATCCACAGTCCGCCCAGGCCCTGGCGGACCCAATGGGTGTCGGCCAACGCCGGCTCCATTCGGCGGATGGCATCGGCGTCGATGTCCTCGAGCGGCTTGGCCTGACACCTGGCCCAGCGACGCGCCGCGTCGGCATCTTCCACCGCCAGGTACAGAAGCCCGTGTCGGCTGAACTGAGGGTCGACGCCGGTGGTCTCCCTGAGCTCATCGCAGAGCCCCGGATAGACCTCTTCCGATAGTGCCGACAACGCCGACACCGGGGCGCTGTAGCGCCAGGGGTAGAGGGGCGAGACGATACCGCCACCGGCCCAGGAGGCCTCCCGGGCACAGCGCCCGCGCTCCACCAGGGTCACCGAAAGCCCCGCCTCGGCTAACTGCCAGGCGCTCATCAGGCCGATGACCCCGCCGCCCACCACCACTACATCGCTCATGCTCGCCTCCTCGCTCGTCTGCCCATGTCCATTCAGCGCCGCTGTCGCGACCGCTGCCACCGCCGTTATCACCGCTGTTATCACCGCCGAAGGCCAATCGTCGCAGCGACACAAGATCAATCAAATCTCATTTTTCGATACAATTTGCGTTATTTTTTAAAACAGGTCTATAGTGACGACACACCTTTCCACCGCGTTTCAGGATTGACGACCATGGCCGACGCCTCACCCCTGCTCGACGACGCCCTCCCCGCCCAGCGTTGGTACAGCGCCCGGGAAATCTTCGGCATCGACTCCGACCTCCAGGTCCCGGTGTTCGAGACGCGCGACGACCATGTGCCGGCCATCGATGACGCCTATCGCTTCAATCCCGACGTGACCCTGGCGATCCTGGCCGGCTTCACCCGCAACCGCCGGGTGATGGTTCAGGGCCTGCATGGCACCGGCAAGTCGACCCATATCGAGCAGGTGGCCGCCCGCCTCAACTGGCCCTGCGTCAGGGTCAACCTGGACGGCCATATCAGCCGACTCGACCTGGTCGGCAAGGACGCCATCGTCATTCGCGACGGGGTCCAGGTCACCGAGTTTCAGGAAGGCATCGTGCCCTGGTCGCTGCAGCGCCCGGTGGCGCTGATCTTCGACGAGTACGACGCCGGGCGTCCCGACGTGATGTTCGTGATCCAGCGCATTCTGGAGCGCGACGGCCAGTTCACCCTGGTCGACCAGAACCGGGTCATCAGCCCGCATCCGATGTTTCGTCTGTTCGCCACCGCCAATACCGTGGGGCTGGGCAACCAGGACGGCCTCTACCAGGGCACCCAACTGCTCAACCACGCCCAGGTGGACCGCTGGAACATCGTCGCCAAGCTCGACTACCTGCCCCGCGACGAGGAAGTGAAGATCGTGCTCGCCCGGGTGCCGAGCAAGGACAACGAACGTGGCCGACGCCACATCGACGCCATGGTGGCGGTGGCCGAGCTGACCCGTAAGGGCTTCGCCAACGGCGACCTGTCGACGCTGATGTCGCCGCGTACCGTCATCACCTGGGCCGAGAACTGCGAGATCTTCCGCGACCCGGCGCTGGCCTTCCGGTTATCGTTTCTCAACAAGTGCGACGAGCACGAACGGCCCCTGGTCGCCGAGTTCTACCAGCGCTGCTTCGATGCCGAACTCAGCGAGTCAGTGGCCAGCGCGACTTCAGACGGCGATTCACAGGTTCGGGATTCACTGGACAAGAAAGAAGACGCCGGGGAGGCGCCATGAGCGCAGCGGGCGAGGCGGCGCTGGCGCTCGCCCGCCAGCGCCGCCAGCAGTACCTGGAGGAGCTGGAGGCAGCCGTGCTGCGCGCCCACACCGGTGAGCACGACTGGTTCTACGCCGGTCGCAGGCTCTACCGAGGGGCGTCCCGGGTGGCCCTGCGCGCGCCTCACCTCAAGCTCGCCGAAGACTGCCTGTCACTCGCCGACTATCGCGCCGTCAGCGACGCCCTGGCATTGCGCCAGCGCTTCAGCGACGACCGGCTGCACCAGCGCCTGCGCCCCGAGGAACCCGAGCCGCGACTGATCTACGACTGGCTCGAGCAGTGTCGGGTCGAGGCCCTGATGGACGGGCCAGCCCCAGGCATGGCGCGCAACCTGAAAGCACGCTTCGAGCGCTGGTCGCTGGACTATCACCACGCCCAGCTCACCGAGAGCGCGCTGGGCCTGTTGCTGTTCTGCGTGATCCAGATCAGCCGGTCACGGCTGATGGCGGCGCCCATGCTCGAGGAATTCGAGGACTTGCTGGAAGCGACCCGCGCCAATATCGTACCGGCGCTGGGCCACGCCCTGGCGGGACTGCGGCGCGAGCGCCACGACCAGCAAGGATTCCAGCGTCACGCCCGCGACATCGCCGACTGGATCAGTGCCCAGCTCGAAGGTTACGAGCCCCAGAGCGAGCGCAAGGACGAAGCCAAGGACCCACGCCGGGCGCTGGCACTGCTGCTCGACAGCGAGGACGAGCTCGACGACGAGGTGCCCCTGGCCGCCACCGGCCAGAGCCGCACCCTGGCCGACGGCGCCCATCGTTATCGCGCCTTCACCACCGCCTACGACAGCGAGCGCGAGGCCGACAGCCTGGTGCGTCAGGCCCAGTTGGAAGAGTATCGGGCGCGCCTGGACGAGCGCCTGCACGCCCAGAAGGTCAATGTGCGTCGTCTGGCCCGTCAGTTTCGCCGCCACCTGTCGGTGGCCGATCGCGATGGCTGGCAGGACGGCGAGGAAAGCGGCGTCATCGACGGCCGCCGGCTGTCCCAGATCGTCTCCTCCCCTCAGGAGCGGCGCGTCTTTCGGCGCGAGCGCTACCGTCCGGTCAGCGACGCCCAGGTGACCCTGCTGATCGACTGCTCCGGCTCGATGAAGGCCCACGGCGAGTCCATCGCCATGCTGGTCGAGCTGTTGACCCGGGCGCTGGACATGGCCGGCGTCGACAGCGAGGTGCTGGGCTTCACCACCGCCGCCTGGAACGGCGGCCGAGCCCAGCGCGACTGGCTCAAGGCCGGGCGCCCCGCCACGCCGGGACGGCTTAACGAGGCGCGCCATCTGATCTTCAAGGACGCCCAGCAGCCGTGGCGACGCGCGCGAAAGCGCTTCGCCGCCCTGCTCAAGGCCGACCTGTACAAGGAAGGGATAGACGGTGAAGCGGTCGAGTGGGCCTGCCAGCGCCTGATGGCGGCAGACGTCAATCGCCGCCTGCTGGTGGTGATCTCCGACGGCAGCCCCTCGGACAGCGCCACCAACCTGGCCAACGACCGCCACTACCTCGACAACCACCTGCGCTCGGTGGTCGCGACCTTCGGCGGTGGCAACGGCCGTCGCCCCGGCCCCATCGATATCATCGGCCTCGGCGTCGGCCTGGACCTGAGTCCCTACTACGCCCGCCACCGGGTCATCGCCCTGGACCAGACCCTCGACAACGCCCTGCTCGACGAAGTGGTGGAGCTGATGTTGTCGAGGCGTCGCTACTAGAACCGGGCAGGGGACAGGCTGGCGACGTAGTCAGGCAGGACTTCACCGTGGATCATGGCCGCGATCAATTCGCCGGTGTGGGCGGACTGGGTCAGCCCCAGGTGGCCGTGGCCGTAGGCCACGAAGAGCCCTTCTCTGCCCGTCACCTGCCCCACTACCGGCAGGCCGTCCGGTGTCGAATGGCGCACGCCCATCCAGCGCTCTGCCAGGCTCAGGGGCCGTCCGAACAGCGCTTCCCCCCAGCCCTTGAGCCTTTCCCAGCGGCGCTCGTCAGCGGCGCGGTCAGGAGCGGTAAACTCGGTGGTGCCGGCCAGGCGAACGCCGCCATGCATGGGAGTGGCGTAGAAGTGGCGGGCCAGCCAGCCCACCGGGCGCGACAGCGAAAGCGGCGTTTCAAGCCGCACATGGTAGCCGCGCTCACTCACCACCGGCAGCGACACCCCGAGCGACTTGAGCAGGGCATCATTGGCGATGCCCGCGCACAGCACGACCTGGTCGGCCTGGTCGGCCTGGTACTCACGGGACTCGCCGTTCTCGCCGTTCTCGCCGTTCTCGCCGTGCTCACCTTTCTCGCCGTCCTCACAGATCAGGCGCCAGCCCCCCGCGGCCAGCGGCACCAGCCCCTTGATGCGGGTACCATGCTGCACCACGCCCTCGCCTTTTAGCCGCTTCCACAGTGCTTGGCTCACCGCCAGGGAATCCTTGAGGTGGCGCGTCTCGGGGAAGTACAGGCCGCCGACGAGATCCGCGGGATGGATCACGGGTTCCAGATCGCGCACCTCCTGCGCCGTAAGCACCTCACAGGCCACCCCATCGGCCCGCTTGGCACGGGCCGACGCCTCCAGGGTCGCGGCCAGCGGGTCGCCTTGGCGGGCGAGTTGCAGACAGCCGGTGTCGGCGTACAGATCCGGCGCCTCGAGCGACTCAAGCAACGCGTGCTGAGCCTTGACCGCATCCTGAATCAGCGCCACCAGATCCGACTTGTGGTGGGCAAAACGCGACGGTGTAGCCGCCTTGAGAAAGCGCGGACCAAAGCCCGCCAGGCGGGCCAGATAGCGAGGGTCAACAGACAGCGAGGCGTCACGCCGACACAGCTCTCCAGGCAGTTGCCTCAAGGTATCGATACTGGCCATGGGCGAGGTGGCGTAGTTGGCGATCAGGCCGGCGTTGCCGAAGGAGGTGCCCTCCCCCGGCGGGCCCGGGTCAAAAAGCTGT
Organism: Halomonas sp. H10-59; assembly: GCF_040070555.1. Classification (NCBI taxonomy): domain Bacteria; kingdom Pseudomonadati; phylum Pseudomonadota; class Gammaproteobacteria; order Oceanospirillales; family Halomonadaceae; genus Halomonas; species Halomonas sp. H10-59. The sequence continues at coordinate 1,267,141 of NZ_CP098828.1, read as the reverse complement.
ACCCGGTGGCCACGTCCCGCCAGCGAACGCGCCACGGCCAGCCCGACGATGCCGGCACCCACGACGGCGATGGTATTCATGCACTGTCTCCTGTTGGACGAGGGCGGCCGGCCCGTGCTTGGGGCCAGCCGCGTCTTGTGGGCAATATTGTGGGGTTCAGTTGTCGCGGTAGAAGCGCCAAGAGGCGATACCCACCCCCACCGCGGTGAGGATGCTGACGGCACTGACGGTATACAGAGCAAGAGCGTACAGAGTCATGGGAATCTCCTTCACTGAGCCTTGGCGGTGACAGGGGCGTCGGGGACCGAGCGGAACAGTCGGTAGACCAGTACAAACACCAGCACATTGGCAATGACGCCGGCGATCAGCGCGGTCAGACCGGTCGCTGCCTGCAGGTCGAAGGGCCCCCACTTCCACAGGATGGTCACCAGGGCGCCGGCGAGCATGGCGGCGACCGCCGAGCGGGTGCAGCGCAGATCGAACAGCACCGCGAACACGAAGGGCAGCAGAATGGTCGGCGCCCACAGCGCGTAGCTGAGCAGCAGCGCATCGATGATCGAGGTGGCGTAAAGGGCGAAGACCACCGCGCCGAGGCCAATCAGCAGGTTGACCAGCCGCTCGATCCACAGCCGCTTCTTCTCGCTGACGTCAGGCTCGATAAAGGGTTTGTAGATGTCACCGACGAAGATCACCGCCGCCGAGTTGAGGTAGGAGTCGGCGGTGGACATCACCACGGCCAGGAGCGAGGCCAGCACCAGTCCGGTGATGCCCACCGGCAGGGCGTCGCGGATCAGGGTCGGCATCGCCTGGTCGGGCGAGATGGTCGGATAGAGCACCAGCGCGACCAGCCCGATGGTGGCGCTGACCAGATAGAACAGGAAGCCGAAGCCGCCGGCCACCGAATAGCCGATGCGGGCGTGGCGCGAGTCAGGGGCCGACAGGGCGCGCTGGGTGTAGGGCGGCACCAGGGTCTCGCCGAGCAGAAAGGCGATGAAGATCGACAGGAACATGCCCACCGAATAGTCGCCCATCAGGCTGAAGTGGCCCTCGGGCAACCGCTCCACCAGCGCCTGGGGGCCGCCCAGGTCATGGATGCCGATCAGCATGGTCACCGGCAGGAACACCGCCAGCATCAGAAACTGCACCACGTCGGTCTGGATCACCGCCCACATGCCACCCACGGTGGAATACAACAGCACCACCGCCATGCCGATCAGGATGCCGGTGGAGACCTCGATACCGAGGATGGCGTGGAACACGGTGCCCACCGCCAGGGCCTGGGCGCCGAGGATGCCGATGCAGAACACCAGCGAGAAGATGCCGGTGAACAGTCGCGCGCTGGCACCGAAGTGCTGCGCCATGATGTCGCCTACGGTCTGGGCGTTGACGTAGCGCTTGAGCCGGGGGGCGATGAACAGACCCGCCAGTACCGTGGCCAGGGGAAAGGCCGAGGCGGCGACCATGAAGGCGTAGCCTTCGCCGAAGGACTTGCCGGCACGCCCCATGGAGGCGCCGCCGCCGAGGAAGGAAGCCGCCAGGGTGGCGAACAGCACCGGCCAGATGATCTTGTTGCCGGCCACCGCAAAGTCCGCGCTGCCGGAGACCTTCTTGGCGCTGCGATAGCCGATGTAGATCAGTATCGCGAAATACAGAAGCAGACCGCCGAGGTCGATGGGATTCATGGAACTACCCTCGTTATGGTTGTTGGGGGTGGTGTCAGCATCGACCGCCATTGCCATAAAGACAACTTTGAGATAACTATGAAACCATAAATACAATTTAGAGGCGCTCACTCACTTCCCGAGGGCGCCCGGAGGGACGCCCATGAAGGTTCGTCACCAGCTTCGCCAGCTCCAGATATTTCGTGAGGTTGTGCACACCGGCAGCCTGTCGAAGGCCGCCCGTCGTCTGGAACTCAGCCAGCCGGCGGTCAGTTCGGCCATCGCCAATCTCGAGCAGGAGGTGGGGTTCTTGCTGTTTCGCCGCAACAACTACGGCACCGAGCTGACCCCCGAGGCCCGCTATCTGATGGAGGGGGTCGACAAGGTACTGGCGTCGGTGTCACATCTGGACGAACTCGCCGATGGCCTGCGCCAGGGCCGCGCGGGCAAGCTGATCCTGGGCTGCATGCCGGGGCTCTCGCCCACCGCCATGCCCGGGATCATGGCCGAGTACCTGGCCGACTATCCCGATACCCGGCTGTCGTTGCAGACCTTCAGCTCGCGCAAGATCCGGGACTGGGTGGCCGAGGGCCAGTTCGATGTCGGCGTGATCGAACGCCAGGATGACCTTAACGACCTCGATGCCCGCCACCTGTCCCTGCGCATGCACCTGGCGGTACCGCGCCACAGCCCGCTGGCGGGCCTTGCTCAGGTAGAGGCGGCGGATCTTGACGGCAAGGCCCTGGTGACCCTGGACGAGCACCACCAGAGCACACTCAAGTTGAAGCAGGCGCTCAGACAGGCCGGTGCCGACTGGCAGATCGCCGCCGAAACCCACCTGTTCCCTTCCGCCATCAGCCTGGTCAATGCCGGCATCGGCCATGCCCTGGTGGACCCGGTCTCGGCCTGGAGCTTTCTGATGCGTCGCGACTGCGCCGTAGCGATCCTACCCTTCGTTCCCGCCATCGACCTCGATATCGCCGTGATCACCTCGCGCTTTCACACCAGTTCGCGCCAGTGCCAGCGGTTTCTGCCCTATCTGGAAAAGGGACTCGACACCTGGCACCGGCGCGCGCTGTCGCCGCTCAGCCCGTGACGAGCGGGTCCGGCGCCGATTGCTGCCTGCCGACAGCGGAGCGAAGGATCAGCTCGAGTGCCGGCACAATATCGTAGACCGGGCAGCCCGCCTCCCGTCGCACCACCTCCACGAAAGCGCTCAGGTCGGTACACTCCAGCACTACCGCGTCCAGCGGCGCTTTCGCTTTCAGTCTTCGGGTTGCCTGTGCCAGCTCCTGCGCCATGGCGGCGAGATCCAGGTCATCGCGTCGACCTTCCAGGATCACCTGACGAAACTCATCACCGTCTTCGAGCCCCTGCACCACCGGCAGAGGCCCTTGCCAGCCAGCGCCGACGAAGTGGGCGCGCTTGAGCGCCCCCGAGTCTGCGGTCAGCACGCCGATCCGTCCTGTGCCACCGTGCACGCTGGCGAGCCACGGCAGCAGGGTCAGGCTGGACAATACCACCGGCACCGTCACCGCGGCCGCGACCCGTTCCTGATAGCGCGCCATGAAGCCACAGCTCCCGGCGATGGCACACACCCCCTCACGCTCCAGACGCCTGGCGCGGTCCACCAGCAGCGCGCCCAGCTCATCCCCGGGTGCATGCAGCAGGCGGGGAATATCGATGCCCTGCAGCACCTCGTAGCGTATCGGGTGGCGAAAGGTGTCGGGGTTGCGCAGATGACCAAGCGGCTTGGTAAAGGAAGAATCCAGACACAGCACCCCAAGCGGTGCCTCTTCCATGGCGACTCTCACGGGCAAACTCCTGTTCCGTTGTAGTATCTGTGCGAACCTCACGCCCTGGTCCACAGCGCCAGGCTGCCGTCGAGCATCAGCCCCACGCCGATCACCATCAGCGTCAGCATGGCCACTCGTCTCAACAGCACGGCGCTGCAGGGCGGCGGATAGCGGCGTCCGGCCCAGGTGGCCAGCGCCACCGCCGGCAGGGTCCACAACGCCAGCAGCCAGACCTGGGCATCGAGCCCGCCGGCGGCGCCGACATACAGGGTGCGCACCCCCGAGGTCATGGCGAAGCAGGCGATCAGCAATAGCCGGATGGTCTCGGTGGGCAGCGGCTGGCGATAGCAGTGGTAGATGACCGGCGGCCCGGGCATGCCGAACATCCCGGCCAGAAGGCCGGTCATGACGCCATTCGCGGCGAAGCCTGCCGAGGACGATACGGCCGCGCGTGGGCGCGGCCGCAAGCCCACGCTGAGCCCGCCGTAGAACACCAGCGCCCCCAGCATCAGCATCAACAGCGCCTCGGCGCTGACGCTCAGCCAGTTCAGCGCCCACACCCCGAGGCCGATGGACGGCACGATGCCGAGCCCCAGTGCCAGCAGGTGGCGCCGGTCGAGATGATGCAGCTTGCCGGGCAGGGCCACGGCGCTGTTGACCAGGGTCACCAGACTGACCACCGCCACCAGGGTGGCGACGCTGACCAGCTCGAAGCCACTGGCCACGCCGATGATGATCATGCCGATACCGAACCCGGACACCGTGTGCAGGTAGCCTGCCAGAACGGTGATCAGTATCACCGCCAAAAGGCCAGACAGCTCCATTCCCTCGGGTACCAGTGTCATCTTCCCTCCCGGCCGGCCAGATGAATGTTACGCCACCGACAGGCGCTGGGCCTGGACCGTGGTGACGGCGATCACGTTGACGATATCCTCTTCGCTGCAGCCCCGCGAGAGGTCATTGGCAGGCCGCGCCAGGCCCTGCAGCAGCGGACCGATAGCCTCGGCGCCGCCGATCCGCTCGGCCAGCTTGTAGCCGATATTGCCAGCCTCAAGGTCTGGGAAGATCAGCACATTGGCGTTGCCCTTGACCCTGGAGTCCGGCAGCTTGCGCTCGGCGATCTCGGCGACGATGGCGGCGTCGAGCTGCACGTCCTCGTCGATGGCCAGGCCCGGGCGCGCGTTCTTGACCTTGCGCGCCGCCTCCACGACCTTGTCCACCGAGGCGTGATGAGCGCTGCCGCTGGTGGAGAACGACAGCATCGCCACCCGTGCCGGTTCGTCGAGCAGCGCCTCGGCGCTGTCGGCGGCGGCCATGGCGATCTGCGACAGCGCCTCGGCATCGGGGTCCACCACCAGCCCGCAGTCAGAGAAGATCATGCCTCCCTTCAGGCTATGGAACTCCTTGCACAACATCATCAGAAAGAAGCTCGACACCAGGCTCGCCCCTGGCGCCTTGCCGATCAACTGGATCGCGGCGCGGACGACGTCGGCAGTGGTGTGCACCGCCCCGGCCACACAGCCGTCGGCCAGGCCGTCGCGGACCATCAGGTTGGCAAAGATCAGCGGCTCACGTACCCGCTGGGCGGCGTCCTCGGCCGTCATGCCCTTGGGCCCGCGCAGTTCAAGCAGGAGCGTTGCCAGGCGATCGGTGTGCTCGGAGTCGGCGGGATCGATCAGCTCGATCGCGCCAAGCTCGAGCCCTTCAGCCTCGGCGCGGGCGTCGATCGCCTGACGATCCCCCACCAGCAAGATGCGAGCGTAGCCGGCCTGGCTTGCCGCCAGTCCTGCCTTGAGCACCCGCGCATCGTCGCCCTCGCACAGCACGATACGTCTGGGGTCCTGGCGGGCCATGTCGCGTATATGATTGAGCGCTTTCATCGGAACAGCTCTCCCGGGGTCATTGTTATCGGAGACTCCGCCCATCCCTTCACTCGGCCTGGGCTCTCTGCAACCCTCTGGCGAATGAAAAAAGCCCTGGCACCAGGCCAGGGCAATGTCGTCATACCGGACGAGAGAGTCTTGCGTGGCGAGTCAGACAGGGGAGTCCTTCGCCGCCGGTATCAGACGTAGTCCTGGTACTTCTCCAAGAGACGCACCGGCTTCTTCAGGGCGTCACGGCGGAAGGGGTCGCCCAGTTCACGGGTACACATGATCTCGATGATGCAGGTCTTGCCTTCGTTCATCTGCATGTCCACCGCCTTCTTCAGCGCCGGGCCCACGTCTTCCAGACGGTCCACGGTGATGCCCTCGGCACCCATGGCGCGGCCGATCTCGGCGAAGCTCTCGTTGTCGAGCTCGCCGGCCACGAAGCGGCGATTGTAGAAGTCGACCTGGTTCTTCTTCTCGGCGCCCCACTGGCGGTTGTGGAACACCACCGCGGTGACCGGGATACCGTGACGCACGGCGGTCATGGTCTCCATCAGGCTCATGCCCCAGGCACCGTCACCGGCGTAGGCGATGGCCGGACGATGCGGCGCGGCGGTCTTGGCACCGATGATGGTCGGCAGGGCGTAACCACAGTTGCCGAAGCTCATCGGGGCGAAGAAGCTGCGCGGCTTCTCGAAGCGCAGGTAGCTGTGGGCCACCGAGTTGATGTTGCCGATATCGGTGGAGACCATCACGTCTTCCGGCATGGCCTTCTCGAGCTCGCGCAGCACCTGACGCGGGTGCAGGTACTCGCCGCCGGAGAACGGCTTTTCGTCCTTGGCTTCCTCGATGGCGTCGAGGCTGAACGGATCACGCTCGTGGGTCCACTCGTCGAGTTCCTTCTCCCAGGCATCCTTCTCGGCCTTGATCTTGGCAAGACGCTCGTCCTTGGAGGCGTCGCAGGCCAGGTCACGGCCCTCGAGGCGTTGGCTCAGCTCGACCGCGGCGGCCTTGGCGTCGCCGCAGATGCCGACAGAGATCTTCTTCACCAGGCCGAGCATCTTGTGGTCGGCGTCCACCTGGATGATCTTGGCGTCCTTCGGCCAGTAGTCCATGCCGTGCTGCGGCAGGGTACCGAAGGGCCCGAGACGGGTGCCGAGCGCCAGCACCACGTCGGCCTGGGAGATCAGCTTCATGCCGGCCTTGGAGCCCTGGTAGCCCAGCGGACCACACCACTGCGGATGGCTGGCGGGGAAGGAGTCATTGTGCTGGTAGCTGTTGACCACCGGTGCGCCGAGGCGCTCGGCCAGGGCCTTGCACTCTTCCACCGCGTCGGCCATGACCACGCCACCACCGGAAACGATCACCGGGAACTTGGCCTCGGCCAGCAGGGCCGCCGCCTCGTCCAGTGACTGAGCGCCACCGGGGCCGCGGTCGATGCGACGCGGCTCGGGAATCTCGGCCTCGATCTCGCCGTAGAAGTAGTCACGCGGAATGTTCAACTGGGTCGGACCGATCTCCGACATGGCCCGCTCGAAGCAGCGACCGGTGTACTCGGCCATGCGCGCCGGGTGGGTGACGTGGCCCTGATACTTGGTGAACTCCTGGAACATCGGCAGCTGGTTGCACTCCTGGAAGCCGCCCAGGCCGATACCGGTGGTGCCGGTTTCCGGGGTGATCATGACCACCGGGCTGTGGGCCCAGTAGGCCGCCGCAATGCCGGTCACGCAGTTGGAGATGCCGGGGCCGTTCTGGCCGATGACCACACCATGGCGGCCGGAAACACGGGCATAGCCGTCGGCCATGTGGGCCGCGCCCTGCTCGTGCACCACCGGAATCAGACGAATGCCGGCGGGGGCAAAGATGTCCATGGCGTCCATGAAGGCCGAGCCCATGATGCCGAACATGTCGGTGACGTCATTGGCGACGAGGGTTTCGACGAAGGCCTCGGAGGGCGTCATCTTCTGCTTACCCTTCACGACCTGGCGCTTGTTGGTGTTGTCGTTGTGACTCATGGGGCTCCTCCAGGGAACAAAAGCGGATACTGGCGGCGTCGGCCATCAGGGCCTCGGGCCTTGTCTTGGCTTGAGCCGCTCCGGATCGGTCGCCTCAAGCTTTTCGATACCATAAGTTCCGATTTGCGAAACTTGATCCAAAGGTAGCGGCCGATTCGTGCCCGGTCAAGACGAATTTCATTATTTGATACGTTACGGTTCATTTTTTACAAAAAAAGACCGTCGTCGTGCCACCCTGTTGACTCCACCAAGCCCCTGCAGCGCCTCCCACCGCTCGCCCGCCCCTCCATCCGTGCCCCTTGCACCCTTGCCTGCAGGATCGATCACGCGCCTTTTGCTGAACACCCGCATCCCGCTGAAAGGCCCGCCATTGCTGCATTGCAGCGGCATTTCGGAGGGAAAAATACGTTGACAGTCCCGCGGGAGCCTTCTAGACATACAACTCATGTACATCTGTTAAATGACTTGATCCAGACCCTCTACACGCTCACCAACCTTGATGCGACCGCCATCAAGCCCGTGAAAGAAAGCACGCCAAAGGCAAACGCGCTTATCCCAACTGAATGACAACGACAACAGACGCCCGCCCCTGTGGCGTCACGGGAGGCTCAAGGTGGAACTACTGCATTACCTTCCGCAGGTTCTCAGCGGCTGGAACCTGCTTATCCTGATCGGCGGCACGATCGCCGGATTGATTCTGGGGGCGACGCCGGGGCTCAGTCCGACGATGGCGGTGGCGCTACTGATCCCCTTCACCTTCAAGATGGACGCTACCTCGGGGCTGATCCTGCTCGGCGTTCTGTATACCTCGACGGTCGCCGGCGGCGCGGTCAGCGCCATCCTGATCAACATCCCCGGGGCGCCCGCCAACATTGCAACGATGCTGGATGGCCACCCCATGGCCAAGGCCGGCAAGGCGACCCAGGCGCTGTACTACTGCTTTATCAGCTCCGCCGTCGGGGGCGTGCTGGGGGTCCTGGTGCTGATCTTCCTGACCCCTTACCTGGTCAATGTGGCACTGAAGTTTGGCCCCCCGGAGCTGTTCTGGACGGCCATCCTCGGCATCACCGTCATCGGCTCTCTGGGCAGCGCCTCGGTACTCAAGGGCTTGCTCGGCGGGGCGATCGGCGTCTGGATCTCGCTGATCGGCTTCAACCCGGTGACCGGCACCGAACGCTTCGTCTTCAGCGAGCACCTGCAGGGCGGCATCACCATCATCCCGGCCCTGATCGGCCTGTTTGCGATCCCCCAGGTGCTGCAGATGGTAGAGGGCGCCAAGGGTGCCAACGGCGGCGAACGCTTCGACATGGCACCCACCTCCGTGATCAAGGCGATCATCTTCAACCTGAAGAAGGTCAAGGCGCTGGTGATCGGCAGCCTGTCCGGCATCATCGTCGGCATCATTCCCGGCGCCGGTGGCCAGATTGCCGGGCTGATTGCCTACGACCAGTGCAAGAAATTCAGTCACAACAAGGACAATTTCGGCAAGGGCGAGCCGGAGGGCATCATCGCTGCAGAAAGTGCCAACAACGCCATGGTCGGGGCGTCACTGGTGCCCATGCTGTCGCTTGGCATACCGGGCAGCCCCACCGCCGCGGTGCTGCTAGGCGGCCTGTTGATTCAAGGCCTCTTTCCCGGACCAGACCTGTTCACCCAGCATGCCTCGGTCGCCTGGACCTTCATGGGAGCACTGCTGATCAGCCAGATTCTGCTGGTGGTGTGTGGGCTGTGGATCAGCGGGATCGGCAAGTACGTCATTCGGATTCCTCGCCACATCATGGCGGCGGCGGTGACCACGCTGGCCATCTTCGGCACCTACAGCGTCCAGAACAGCTTCTCCGACGTCATCATCATGATGTCCATGGGCTCCCTGATGTACTTCGGCATGCAGTACGGCTTCACCCCCGGGCCCATCGTACTCGGCATCATTCTCGGCCCTATTGCCGAAACCAACTTCCTTCAGAGTCAGATGCTGGCCCAGGCCGGCGACGGCATGCTGCGTTACATGTTCGGTGGCTGGCTCAATATCCTGCTGGTCTCGCTGTGCCTGCTGTCGGTGGCCTACAGCCTCTACGCCAGTTGGCAGGCCCGCAAGACCCGCCAGCGTGCGACGCCCGATCATCGAGTCCAGGTACATCCGGAGGCCAACCATGATGCTCACTAAACCGCGTCAGGTGGCCCTCGGCGCACTGATCATTGCACTTGGCCTGGTAGCCGCCTCCTGGGCAGGCGGGGCATACGGCTACAGCTTTCCCCGAGTGGTGTCACTGATCGTACTGACTCTGGCAGTCGTGCTGCTCGCGGTGGAAATCCTGGCCCCAGGCCAGGCCGAGGAAGGCGCCATCTCCATCCCCTGGGGCAGCATCATCCCGGCGTTTGCCATCTTTTTCCTGCTGCTGCTCGCGCTAAGAATTCTCGGCTTTTACGTCACCACCCTGCTGGGGTTCGTCGTCATCAGTAGCGTCTATATGCCCGGGCTTTCCTCGGGCAGAAAGATCCTTCTCAACATCGTCATCGGTACCGGCTTTCTGGCGGTGCTCTTCGGCGTATTCACTGCCCTGTTAAAGGTGCAGTTTCCCAAAGGCCTACTTCTGTAGAAGGCATAAAACAATGACTATTCACGCCACCTCAGTAAAGCGTCAAACAGCGTCAACCCTCGCGGCCTGTCTGTTGCTTGCTCCCCTCCCCAGCCTGGCGGACTTCCCGGAAAAGCCCTTGAATCTGACGGTCGCCTATTCGGCTGGTGGTGCGACAGACTTCCAGGCCAGGATCGTCACTTCGAAAGGCGATGAGTACCTCGGGCAGCCGGTCACGGTGATCAACCGCCCGGGGGCAGGCGGACAGATCGGCTGGAATCAGTTTGTCAGTACCGGCGCTACCGATGGCTACGATATTGCGGCCTATAACGTGCCGCACTTCATCGCTCAGTCGATCATGTACGACACCGACTACAGCATCGAGAACCTGCAGCCGATTGCAAACTGGGGCGCAGACCCTGCCGTACTCATCGTCGGCAAGGACAGTGAGTTCGATTCCATCGATGACGTGGTGGAGTACGCCAGAGCCAACCCTGGAAAGTTGACGGTCTCGGGCGCCGGGCTCTACGTCGGACACCATATTGCTGCCCTTCAGCTTCAGCAAAGCGCCGAGGTGACCCTGAAGTACCTTCCTACCTCAGGAGGAGTGGACGCCCTCAGGTTTGTTGTCGGTGGTCAGGTGATGGCGGGATTCAACAACTTGTCCGACGCCTTCCGCAACCAGGACCGCATCAAGATTCTCGGCATTGCCGATCTCGAAAGAAGCGAAGATTTCCTGCCGGATGTGCCCACCTTTATCGAGGCGGGCTACGACGTCGACGACACCAGCCTCAACCTCAGGGGGATCATGGTTCCCAGAGGGGTCGACGCGGAAACGGTCGACTACCTCTCTTCCAACTTCATCGACATGTTCCAGGACGAGGGAATCGCCGAGCAGATGAAAGAAGGCGGATCGACCCTTCGCGTCATGGAAGCGTCCGACCTCGAGGCGCTGTGGAAACAACAGCAAGCGTACCTGACTGAACTCTTCGCTCAGCTCGAGACACCGTGACCGCTGCGGATTTCAGGCCAACGGCAACGAAAGCAAGGGTAGCGACGCGTGGAACTCAGGCCTCATTCCCCTGCACCGCCGGGAGCCGCCATCCACACCCTGAGCCGCCCTTGCTTCCCCCCATCGACACGTCGAGGTAGCAGCATGAACACCAACCACAAGCATTCTTCTGACGACAATAGCGCCTACCGGCTGGTAGCCCCCATTGTCGAACGAGCCCGAGAAGCCCAGCGACGGTTCGAGCAATACGACCAGCAGCAAGTCGATGAAGTCGTGCTGGCCGCCGCCTGGGCGTTGATGGAGCCCACGCGAAATGAGGAGCTGTCACAACTCGCGGTGGCCACCACCGGGCTTGGCAAGGTTTCCGACAAGATCGCCAAGAACCACCGCAAGACCCTTGGATTGCTGGCCAACCTCGAGGGCAAGCGTACCGTGGGTATCGTCTCCGAAGACCCAAGCACAGGCATCGTCGAGATATCCCGCCCGATCGGCGTGGTCGGCGCCGTGGTGCCTTCCACCAACCCCGCGGCCACGCCCACCAACAAGACGATCAACGCACTCAAGGGTCGCAACGCCATCGTGCTGGCTCCCTCGCCCAAGGGCTACGCCGTGTGCGAACGGCTGGTGAACTACATGCAGGACGAGCTCGCCCGTATCGGAGCCCCCCGGGATCTGGTGCAACTGCTACCGGACCCGGTGACCAAGGCGAGCACCCATGCCTTGATGCAACTGGTCGATCTGATCGTCGTCACCGGCTCCCAGAACAATGTGCGCTCCGCCTATTCCAGTGGCACCCCGGCCATCGGCGTCGGGGCAGGCAACGTCCCGGTCATCATCGATGAAAGCGCCAATATCGCAGATGCCGCGCGCAAGATTCTTGCCTCCAAGACCTTCGACAATGCGACCAGCTGCAGCTCGGAGAACAGCCTGGTCATCCTCGACAGCGTTTACGACAGCATGGTCTCGGCACTGCAGGAACACGCAGCGGTACTGCTGACCGAACAGGAAAAGCGGATTCTCGAAGGTCGCATGTGGACGGATGGCAACCTCAGTCGTGACGTGATCGCCCGGGATGCCGGCAGTATCGCCAGCACCGTGGGGCTCGATCGTCCGGCGTGTCTCGACGCCTCGATCCTGCTGGTGGAGGAAAGCGGCATCGGGGCGGACTACCCCTTTTCGGGCGAAAAGCTGTCACCGGTGCTGACCCTCTACCGGGCCAGAGACTTCGAGGATGCCTTTGCGATCACCAGGGAACTGCTCGAATACCAGGGCAAGGGGCACTCCTGCGGTATCCACAGCACCACCGATGAGCACATCGAGAAGCTGGGACTGGAGATGCCGGTCTGCCGGGTGATCGTCAATCAGGCCCACGCCTTCGGCAATGGTGGCAACTTCGACAACGCCCTTCCGTTTTCCTTGTCGATGGGCTGCGGTAGCTGGGGCAAGAACAGCATTTCCGACAACATGAACTACCGCCACTACCTCAACACGACCCGCATCGTGCGCACCATCGAGGCCTCTCCCCCTCTGCCCCAGGATCTGTTTTCCGGTTTTTTCGACAAGCATGGCATCGCCAATCCCTTCTAGAGGCCGGCCAGATGATGACCATTCAAGACACCATCAAGCATCAGTGTGAACGCCAACCCGCCACTGATTTCCTGATCTGTCCCGACACTGGCGAGACGGTCTCGATGTCCCGACTCCAGGAGCGCGTCGAGTGGGTGCATGGCCTTCTTCAGGCGCGCGGCTGCCAGCCCGGCGACCATGTGGCCATGCTGATGGACAACGGACTGTGGACCGCCTCACTGCTGCTGGCGATCATGGCCAGCGGTCGTGTCGCGGTCTCCTTGAACGCCATCGCAGGGGATGCCCAGTTGCGCTACGTGCTGGAGCACTGTGATGCCACGACTGTCATCGTATCGCCCCACTACGAGCAGCGCCTTGATGGCCTGCTCGACGGGAGCGAGAAGGAAATTCTGGTCGCCTGTCCTCGCAACGGGCCGCGGCAGCAAGAGCGAATCGCGTCTTCGCCCTTGCCCGTGGTAGCGCCCGACGACACGGCATTGTTGATGTATACCTCGGGCACAACGGGCAAGCCCAAGGGCGTCGTGCTGACCCACGCCAATCTGATCGCGGGGGGAAGGTGCACCATGGAGGCCCACTCGCTGTGCCAGAAGGATCGCGCCCTCTGCGTTCTGCCGCTTTACCATATCAACGCCCAGGTGGTCACCATCATGGCGCCACTGATCAGTGGCGGCAGTGTGGTGCTGCCGGAGAAGCTGAGTGTCTCGGCATTCTGGGACTGGCTGCTCGACAACCAGTGCACCTGGTTCAGTATCGTGCCGACGATTGTCGCCTACCTGCTGGAGCATGCCGAGAAGCCGGAGTCGAAGGACCTGCGCGAGGATCCGCGCATGCGTCAGGTGCGTTTCGGGCGATCTGCCTCTTCGGCACTGCCGGCGGAGAGCCACCGCCGTTTCGAGACCACCTTCGGTGTCAGCCTGGTGGAAACCATGGGACTGACCGAAACCGCGGCCCAGATCCTGTCCAACCCCTTGCCCCCTTTCGAATCTCGCTACGGATCCCCCGGTATCGCCTACCGCAACGAGGTCAGTGTCTTCGACTCGACAGGACAGGTACTGCCCTGCCACCAGATCGGTGAAATCGTGGTCCGCGGCGACAACGTCATGAAGGAGTACTACAAGAATCCCGAGGCCACAGCAGACACCATCGATAAAGAGGGTTGGCTGCACACCGGCGACCTTGGCTATCGCGATGAGGAAGGCTTCTTCTTCATCACGGGCCGCATCAAGGAGCTGATCATCAAGGGTGGCGAGAACATCGCCCCGCGCGAGATCGATGACGCCCTGCTGGCCCATGAGGCGGTGCTGGAGGCAGCCGCCTATCCCATGGAAAACCGGCACTACGGGCAGGTCGTAGAGGCCGTCGTGGTGCTCAAGGAAGGCCATCGGGCGACCCAGCAAGAACTTCTCGACTACTGTCGCGAGGAGGTCGGTGACTACAAGGCGCCTGAACATGTTCACATCGTGAAATGGCTGCCCAGAGGGCCCTCCGGCAAGGTCCAGCGCCTCAAGATTGCGGAGATGATCGACCATCTGCATCAAGCACCGGCCTAGCCTGGCGCCCGATGCCCTGGCCTGCGCTCGCGGTACCCAGGGTCCTGCCTGATCGATGTTTCGGGCGGGCCTGGCGCCGGCGAGCCCGGCCTTGGCGTCGAAGGTGCCTCGGCCACGTCGGTTCACCGCCTGCGCCATCCAACCTTTGTGAGGATGAAGCCATGAGCTTCCAGATATCCCGGCTGCTGTATGCCACTGACCTCAGCGCCCACAGCCCCGACGTCTTCCGCAAGGCCATCGGTATCGCCGAACGCTTCGGCGCCGCGGTCCACCTGCTGCACGTCATCGAAGATCCGGCACTGTTGAAAGACAGCCTGGCCAGCCGCTATACCGCCGTTTCCCCGCTGGACAACTATCGCGAACGAGCGACCCGGCAGGCCATCGACGAAATCAAGCGCCGCCTTGAAGACTTCGGCCACTCGACGCTGGCCTCGGAAGACAGCTACCACGCCTCCCTGAAGGAGATTCACGTCCGCATTGGCAAGCCATCCCGAATCATCCTGCAGGAGGCCGACAGAATCGATGCCGATTGCATCGTCATGGGAACACAGCGCCAGTCCGGGCTGGGTCATATGGTGCTTGGCTCGGTGGCGCGCAAGATCAGTCGTCGCACCCGCCGCCCGCTGTTTCTCTTTCCGGTCTGAGGCCAGGGGTCACACGGCCGGAAAGGTGTCTGCACAGGAGCCCCGTGATAGATTGATGAAATACCACTTAAGAATGAAACGGATGAATCAAGGTGTGAAAGGGGCGAGCGCCGTCACGCTGCTGCAGGGCAGCGGCGAGTCAGACAAGCGCCTGACCCGAGCAGCCTCCCCTTCCGACCTTGCCAGCAGCGGGATCTTGCGAATGACCAGTGAAAACGAATCTGATCGCCTTGGCCTCTTCTCCCCCGAGGTGATGGTGGCACAGCCGGGGAAACCGCTGTACCGACTGCTGCAGGACCATATTCGCGGCCTGATCGAACGGGGGGACCTGGCCCCGGGCGACCTCATTCCACCCGAATGGCAGCTCGCCGACCGGCTGCAGATCAGTCAGGGAACGGTCAAGAAGGCCATCTCCAATCTGGTCTGGGAAAAACTGCTGTTCCGCCATCAGGGCAAGGGCACCTATGTCTCGCGGACCGACTTCGAGGAAACCCTGTTTCGCTTTGTCAGCTACGGGGACGCCGACGGCAAGGACGTGCGTATCCACAAGACCACCACCGATCGCGCTATCCGCCAGGCTCCCGATGAGGTCTATACCCGCCTCGGCCTGAGCCAGACCAGTCCAGTCACCTATATCGAACGCCTGGGAGTGGTCGATGACGCCCCGACCCTGGTGGAGTACAGCTGGTGGCCAAGCGTACTGGTGCCGGGGCTGGAAGATTCCGAGCTTTATATTCCCGACTACTTCTATGCCTTGATCCTCGACCGATTCGGCATCCCCGTCGTCCGGGCCGACGAAACCCTGACCGCAGAAGCCGCCGATACCCACACCGCCGCCCTGCTGGACATCGCTCCCGGCACCCCGGTGGTGGTGCTCAAGCGGATGACCTACACCAGCCACGACCGTATCGTGGAAGTCCGTACCACCAAGGGTAGGGCCGACCGCTTCAGCTACCGTGCCGAAATCCGCTCGGACTTTTGACTCGGTGCAAGCTCAGACAGGGCAGCCTATGCCGGATACCCCGACAACCGGTTGGCCATGGCCGAGTCCTGGCTCATGGGTGCCTGTCCACTCACGTCCGCCGCCCGGTTCCCGACGCCGACGTGCTTCAGTCAGAGACGACAGTGATCTCGTCGAATTCCGTTTTCCGATACACATTGATTAATTTTTAGATACGTATAGGCTTGTAGTATCGAGGAGACCCCGCCATGAGCACAGCAAGCTTTGACACCCGGATCATCGAGGGCGACACCCCGGCCCAGCGCCTGCTGGCGCTGCTCGAGGTGATCGCGGAGAAGGACCAGTACTTCACCCTGCAGAGCCTGGTGGACGAGACCGGCCTGCCCAAGCCGACGCTGCACCGGATGCTGCAGCAGCTCGAGAACTCCGGCATGCTGCAGCGCGAAGCGGACAACCGCCACTACAGCAAGGGCAGCCGCCTGCGCCGGCTGGCCGAGACCCTGCTGCTCAACGACACCGTTCAGGGCGCACGTCACGGCGTGTTGGCTGAGCTGGTCCGCGAGGTCGGGGAAAGCTGCAACATCACTGCCCTGTCCGGCAGCGAGGTGCTCTATCTGGACCGCGTCGAGACGTCGGCTCCGCTGCGCTTCTATCTACACCCCGGCTCCCGGGTGCCTGCCCATTGCTCCGCCAGCGGCAAGCTGTTTCTGGCGCAGATGAGCGCCTCCCAGCGCCGTCGGCTGCTCGCCGATGCCACCCTGGAGGCCTTCACCCGAAACACGCTTACCGACATCGACGCTCTGGAAGCGGAGATCGAGCAGGTCAAGCGCGACGGCTACGCCTTCGACGACGAGGAATTCCTACCGGGGCTTCTGTGCATCGCGGTGCTGGCCCCCAACCCCACCGGAGTCTCCAACGTCGGCCTGGCGATCCAGGCACCGGTGATGCGCATGGATAAACAGCGCGCACTGGACTGCCTGCCGGCGCTGGAGCGCGCCGCCGCCGCCATCGCGCGGATCAACCAGGGCGCCCTGCCCGAGCCCATCGCAGAGTCCGAAACCTCTGCCTGACGCCCTAGCCGCAGCAACCCCGCATGGCCGGAACCCTCACCAAACCAGACGCCAAACAGCAAGGCGCCACCACCGCGACAACGGTGATGGCGCCGAGATGGTTCGACGAGTCGCTCGCTTGATCGCCGACCCTGTTGCCCTGCCCCCCCTCCTGCAACGAAAGCAACGAGCGCTGCGCAGATGACACAGGCCTCAGTTGTAGAAGAAGCTGACGCAGCGCACGAAGCTGCTGCCTCCCGCGGTCACACAGCGATGTCGTATCCAGCGGTCTCGCTTGGATAGCCCCTCATACCGGGTCCACTGCCAGTAGCCTGAAGGCAGGTGAAAGGTATGTAGATGCTTCCAGTTGCCAAAGACATTCTTGTAGTAGTGCAGGGTGGCCGCCGGCCCATGGCAGGCAGTGGTGACACCAAGAGAGTTGCGACGCTTGCGGTCAGAGGTCCAGCGATCCCGGAAGGAATAGTGGGCCTCCGGGTCGCACCACCACCAGGTGTTGCTCGGGAAGGAGACGGTCTCGCAGTTGTGGTTGCGAAACAGATGATAACCATCGCCCGGGACACAGTATTGCTGGCCTGCTCCGCCTCCTGCCGAGGACCCTGCCCTGGCAGTGTCCGGCGTTATGCCCAACGCGTCCAGATCCACCTCGATGGGTTCTTCCAACCGCTCCACGGTGCGATTCTTGAACGCCTTGCGGTCGATGTCGGGATTCAGCTCGAGCAGCATCTTCGGGATGGGCACCTCTTGCGGGGCGAGCATGAGGTAGTGATCCAGCGCGGACTTGCCAACTTCGCTTGCAAAGGTTCGCGGGGTCGCACGATCGCTCACGCCCAACTCCCGCATACCTACCTGGGCCTCCTTGTCGTCGCCTCTAAGCCCGACGAATTCGACGCGGTTGCCGTTGCTGAGATCGAAACGGGCCAGCGGCATGGGCTCCGCAGGACCGCTGACCAACGGCGCCCCGTCCGGCCCCAGTCCCACCGCGGCCAGGTCATCTGGCCTGTCCAGCTCTGCCGGTTCGGCCAGTGTTTGCTGATATCGTGCCGACAGTTCCTGTGCCAATTGCGGGTTTCGCGCCAGCAGCACGTCGAGCTGCTCAGGCGTCAGTCCAGCGGCCTGACACGTACATGATGATGGTTCGTTCATGATCGACGTCCTCCACCTGGGAAGATCGTGCTCCGCCGGCCGGACCGCCCGGCGTCACCGACGGCGTTAGACGAAACACGCTGCGACGCCTTATTGGCAGCGGTCTTCTCAGCATGGTCAAAGTTTGCTTTGCCAGCCATCGGTCATGCCGCACTGCTTCAGCTACTGAGAAGACCTCTACGCGAAATGGCTGATAAGTCTCATGAAAATCCTTATTGGCGGGTTAGTCCGTTTTTTACTCGAATCAGTACAAAAACACATATCACGACGGACTCGGATGTAACGACAGTCACACAAGGAAAATGACCGCGCCACGCGCGAGCCGCCGTCCTCTGGCCGCCACCGCCCTTTGACCTTATGCTGTAGAGAATAATGAGCGCCGAGCCCTAGCCGCTCGGCGCCGTCGTCGCTGACGCAGTCCGCGTCTTCGGCTTGTTCAACGCCCACTGTAAGGATGCGCCTCATGCCTGGCTTGCTCCCGGACGTCGATCCCGATGGCCTGCTGGAATACTCCGTGGTCTATACCGACCGCGCCCTGAACCATATGTCGCAGAGCTTTCAAGGCGTAATGCGCGACATCTCCACCACCTTGAAGCAGGTGTACAACGCCCACAGCGCGGTCATCGTACCCGGGAGCGGCACCTTCGGCATGGAGGCGGTAGCCCGCCAGTTCGCCCAGAACCGCAGCGCCCTGGTCATCCGCAATGGATGGTTCAGCTACCGCTGGCACCAGATCCTCGAGATGGGCAAGATCCCGGCCGAACTGTGCGTGGAGAAGGCCCGACGTCAGCAGGACAGCGATCCGACCTCGGCGTTCGCCCCGCCCCCCATCGAGGAGGTCGAGCAGGCCATCGAGCGGCTGCAGCCGGACATCGTCTTCGCCCCCCACGTGGAAACCTCGTCCGGCATGATCCTGCCGGACGACTACATCCGTCGCGTGTCCGATGCGGTGCACGCCCACGGCGGCCTGATGGTGCTGGACTGCATCGCCTCGGGCACCGTCTGGGTGGACATGCAGGATACTGGCGTCGACCTGCTGATCAGCGCCCCCCAGAAGGGCTGGAGCGGCTCACCCTGCTGCGCCATGGTGATGCTCTCGGCCCAGGCGCGAGAGATCATCAAGGAAACCACCAGCACCAGCTTCGCCGCCGATCTCAAGAAGTGGCTCGAGATCATGGAGGCCTACGAGAATGGCGGCCACGCTTACCACGCGACCATGCCCACCGACAGCCTGCGCGAACTACGCGAGATCATGCGCGAGACCGACGCCTACGGCTTCGACAAGGTGAAACAGGAACAGTGGGCCCTGGGTCAGGGAGTGCGCAGCCTGCTGGCCGAGTACGGCTTCAAGAGCGTCGCCGCCGAGGGTTACGAGGCGCCCGGTGTGGTGGTCTGCTACCACAACGACCCGGGGCTGGTCGGCAAGTTCGCCGCAGCCGGCGTCCAGGTCGCCGCCGGGGTCCCGCTGATGTGCGATGAAGGCGACGATTTCCAGACCTTCCGCATTGGCCTGTTCGGCCTGGACAAGCTGCATCAGCCCGAGCGCAGCATCGACCACCTGCGCAAGGCGCTGGACAGTATCAAGGGATAGACGGACTGGCACCCACCAGATCGGGCCGCACAGAAAAGCCCAGATAGAAAAAGGGGCGACGCATCAGCGTCGCCCCTCTTGTCTTACCCGTGTTGTCGGACTGAACGGCCAGGTCTTGCACGCCTCGAGTTTCATTGCTCTCGGGTCATCCCCGTCAACTTGTCACTCTTTAGCCGACCTTTGATCGATCTTTAGTCGACCTCTTGCCACCCTCCAGTCACCCTCTAATCACCCCAGCAGCGACAGAATGATGCGCTCTCCGTAGCCCCACAGCAGGACGGTCATGCCGAGCAGTCCTTCGAGCACCAGTACCCCCACCGCAAGGGTGGTGCTGGAGACGACGAAGCCTTCCTTTTCGCTGATATCGAGAAAGGAGGGAATGCCCAGATACAGCAGGTAGGCGGTGTAACAGAGGCCGATAACGCCGGCCAGCAGGCACAGCCAGATGATCGGGTAGATCGCCACGATGCCGCTCAGGAACATCGGGGTCGCCACATAGCCGGCAAAGATGATGCACTGGCTCTGGCTGGGTGTCTTGGGAAAGCGTTTGGCCGAGTAACGGATGGTCTTGCCGACGATGTAGACCGCCGCCAGGATCACCAGATAGAAGGCGATCCCCGCCCCCAGGGCGTCTAGATAACTGAGCTTGATGGTCGTGCCGCCGCCGAGACTCCAGCCGACCTGGGTGGTACCGATGTACGAGCAGATCACCGGTATGGCGGCCAGCAACAACACGTGATGCGCGTACAGGTGCGTTATCGTCTCCCTTTCCTGCTTGATCTGCTTCCATTCGCGATTCGGGTGGGCCATCAATCCCCAGACGTGTGTCAGCATACTGACTCCCTCCTGCTACCGCTGAAGTAAGTCCCGAGACCGGCACTCGGCGCCCGCGACTCCGTTGTCCTTAACTTGCAGTATAGAAGCGATTTTTCGCTTCGCTACCAACGTTACCGTACATACTATACAAGTCCTGTACAACACTTGACCGCCAGTCACGCTTCACCCATACGACTGATAAACACAAAAAAACCCCGCATCGGTGAAGATGCGGGGTTTCGGTTTCAGCGCCACCCGATCAGGACATGGAGGTCCACATCGGCGTGCTTGGCATCAGCGTCGCGTCCAGTGACATCATCAGGCTCAGCGCCGTGATGGTGAGGATCGAGATGCCGAATACCTGTCGCGCCCAACGCACGTTGTCGTCGGTACGGTAGCCCTTGGCCGCGATATACAGCCAGTA
The DNA here is from genome assembly GCF_040070555.1 of Halomonas sp. H10-59. NCBI lineage: Bacteria > Pseudomonadati > Pseudomonadota > Gammaproteobacteria > Oceanospirillales > Halomonadaceae > Halomonas > Halomonas sp. H10-59. Next base: position 1,246,427 of record NZ_CP098828.1, on the reverse strand, counting down.
GACGCCCAGCACCAGGGCAACGATGAAGTAACCGGGTCCAGCGTAGCCGGCCAGACTCAGCGACAGCGTCGCACCGATAAAGGCCAGGATATAGCCCAGGATATGGTGCTTGGCCGTACCGATACCGCGAACCACCGGCAGCACCGGAATGTTGGCGGCGCGGTAATCTTCCATGCGAAAGATCGCGATCGCGTAGGAGTGCGGCATCTGCCACAGGCTGAAGATCACCAGCAGGGTCAAGGCGCCGGTATCGAAGCTGCCGGTCACCGCGCAATAGCCCACCACCGGCGGCACTGCCCCGGAGAGGCTGCCGACCAAAGTGCCGAACTCGGAATTGCGCTTCATGTAGAGGCTGTAGGCCCCCACATAGATGACGAAGCCGAAGGCAGCCAGACCCACCGTCAACGCATTGGTCCCCAGCGCCAGCAGACCGAAGCCGGCGATACCCAGCAGGGTAGCGAACCGGAGCGTCGCGGCCTCGCTGACCCGCCCCTGTACCAGCGGGCGGTTGCGGGTGCGCTCCATCAGCGCATCGATGTCCTTGTCGATGACGTTGTTGTAAGCGCAGCCCGAGGCGATCACCAGGGCCAGACCCAACAGCGCCGACAGGAACACCACGGCATCGAACTGGCCCTGGGCGGCCAGGAAGTAGCCGCCCAGAACAGAGATCACGTTGCCGCCGATGATGCCCGGCTTGGTGATGGTGAGGTAGTCCCTGAGAGTGTCCCTGAACATCATGCGAGTCGGCGTCAGCCGATCATCATGTTGTGATGCAGGTGGTACATGATCCATAGGGAACCTCCGATGACCAGAACCAGGATCGCCACGGTGAAGACGAAGGACATGAAGTTCCAGCCTTCATCGGCCTTGGTGTTCATGTGCATGAACAGCACGAGCTGCACCAGCACCTGAGCCACCGCGGTACCGACGATCACGATCACCGTCGCGAAGGTGTCGAAGGCGCCGGTCATCACCGCCCCGAAGGGAATGACGGTCAGCACGATGGACAGGATCAGGCCGATCACATAGGACTTGACGCTGCCATGGCTGTGATGGTCGTTGGCGTGTCCGCTCATATCACAGGGCTCCCATCAGGTAGACGAAGGAGAAGACGCAGATCCAGACGATGTCCAGGAAGTGCCAGAACAGGCTCAGACACATGATGCGCGGACGCACCATATCGTCGAGACCACGCTGCTTCACCTGGATCATCATCACCAGGATCCAGATCAGACCGGCGGTCACGTGCAGACCGTGGGTACCGACCAGCAGGAAGAAGGCCGACAGGAAGCCTGAACGATCCGGACCAAAGCCCTCATGGATCAGGTGATGGAACTCATAGAGTTCCAGCGCCACGAAGGCCGCGCCCAGCAGGAAGGTGATCCCGAGCCACTTCATCACCTTGGAGGCCTGGTTGGCGTTCATGGCGAGCACCGCCATGCCGTAGGTGAAACTCGAGAACAGCAGCAGGAAGGTCTCGACCAGGATGAACGGGAGCTGGAAGATCTCGCCCGGGGTCGGACCATCGGCCGTGCCCCGAAGGAGCACGGCGTAGGTGGCGAACAGTGACCCGAAGATCACCAGGTCGCTCATCAGATAGACCCAGAAACCGAAGACCTTGGTGCCCGCGGCATCATGATGGTCGTGGTCGTGATCATGGTCATGCCCGTGGGCATGACCTTGCTGGTTGAGGGTGTCGGTTGCCATGGTTATGCCTGCATCTCCACACGGTTCTGGTGTTCGCGCTCGATACGCTCGACTTCCGCGGCCGGCACGTAGTAGTCGACGTCATCGTTGAAGATACGCGCGATGAAGGTGGCAAACATGCCCAGTGCGGTCACGATGGCAAGCCACCAGATATGCCACACCAGGGCGAAGCCGAAGACCGCGGAGATCAGGCCGATCACCGGACCTTCCCAGGTGTACTTGGGCATGTGAATGTCCTTGTACGGTCCCTTGGACACGCCGGCCTTGCCGCCATTGGCCTGCTTCTGGTTCCAGAAGTCGTCGATGTCCTTGATCTCGGGCAGATGCGCGAAGTTGTAGAACGGTGCGGGAGACGAGGTCGCCCACTCCAGGGTACGCGCATCCCAGGGATCGCCGGTGACGTCCTGGTTCTTCTTGCGATCGCGGATACTGACGTAGAACTGGATCACGGTGCAGGCGATGCCACACAGAATCAGCACGGCGCCGATCCAGGCGATGATCATCCACGGCTGCCAGGCGCCGTTGTCATAGGACTGCATGCGACGCACGGCACCGAAGAAGCTGAGCACGTACAGCGGCATGAAGGCCACGTAGAAGCCGGTCAGCCAGAACCAGAAGGAACGCTTGCCCCACTTCTCGTCGAGGGTGAAGCCGAAGGCCTTCGGGAACCAGTAGGTCAGACCCGCCAACATGCCGAACACCACGCCGCCGATGATGACGTTGTGGAAGTGGGCGATGACGAACAGGCTGTTGTGCAGCACGAAGTTGGCCGCCGGTACCGCCAGCATTACACCGGTCATGCCACCCAGGGTAAAGGTGATGATGAAGCCGATGGTCCACAGCACCGGAGAGGTGAACTCCAGACGACCGCGGTACATGGTGAACAGCCAGTTGAATACCTTCACCCCGGTGGGGATGGCGATGATCATCGTCATGATGCCGAAGAAGGCATTGACGTTGGCCCCGGCCCCCATGGTGAAGAAGTGGTGCAGCCAGACGATGAACGACAGGAAGGTGATGGCGATGGTCGCCCACACCATGGTGCCGTAGCCGAACAGACGCTTGCGAGCGAAGGTCGCGATAACCTCGGAGAACACCCCGAATGCCGGCAGGATAAGGATGTACACCTCAGGATGGCCCCAGGCCCAGATGAGGTTGACGTACATCATCATGTTGCCGCCAAAATCGTTAGTGAAGAAGTGAGTCCCCAGGTAACGATCCAGCGTCAGCATCGCGATGGTCGCGGTCAGAATCGGGAAGGACGCGATGATCAGCACGTTGGCGCACAGCGACGTCCAGGTGAAGATGGGCATACGGAACAGGGTCATGCCCTTGGTGCGCATCTTCAGGATGGTGACGAAGAAGTTGATACCGGTCAGGGTCGTACCGATCCCCGATATCTGCAACGCCCATATCCAGTAATCCACCCCGACGCTGGGACTGTACTCTATCCCCGATAGTGGCGCGTAGGCCAGCCAGCCGGTCGCGGCGAACTCACCGACCACCAGCGAGACGTTGACCAGGATGACACCGGCAACGAACAGCCAGAAGCTCAGGTTATTGAGGAAGGGGAAGGCCACGTCGCGCGCGCCGATCTGCAGCGGCACCACCAGGTTCATCAGACCGATGACCATGGGCATGGCGACAAAGAAGATCATGATCACGCCGTGGGCGGTGAAGATCTGATCATAGTGGTGAGGCGGTAGATAGCCCTCGGCCCCGGCCGAAGCCATGGCCAGCTGGGTACGCATCATGATGGCGTCGGCGAAGCCACGGATCAGCATCACCAGCGCGACCAGGAAGTACATGATACCGAGCTTCTTGTGGTCGACGGAGGTGATCCACTCGCGCCACAGATAGCCCCACTTCTTGAAGTAGGTCAGGCCGCCGACCACGGCGATCCCGCCCAGGGCGATACCGATCGCCACCACCATGATGATGGGCTCCTGGATCGGAATCGAGTCTAACGTCAGTTTTCCAAACATGATTTACTCCGCTGCCTCTGCGCTCATGGACTCGCCGTGAGACTCGCTCTCGTCGCCATGGCCGCCTGCGCCGTGCCCATGGACCACGCCGCCGTAGGTCTCGACGAACTCGGCATGCTTGCCGCCGGCCAGGAAGCTCTTGATGATGCGCTCGTAGAGCGCCGGGGTGATCTCGGAGAAGTACTGGACCTCGTTGTCCTCGCTCGGCGTGGCGAGATCGTAGTACTCCTCGGGGAAGGTCAGCGTATCGGCAGAGGAACGCACCTTCTCCACCCACTCCTCGAAGTCCTCGACGGAACCCACGTGGGCGTCGAAGGTCATCTCGGAGAAGCCGGCACCGCTGTAGTTGGTGGAGCGGCCCGGATAGACGCCCTGCTCTTCGGCGATCAGGTGAACGTCGTTGTCCATACCCGCCATGGCGTAGATCTGGCTACCCAGGCGCGGAATGAAGAAGGCGTTCATTACCGAACCGGAGCTCACCCGGAAGCGCACCGGGGTGTCCTCGGGGAAGGCCAGCTCGTTGACCGTGGCGATGCCCTGCTCCGGGTAGATGAACAGCCATTTCCAGTCCAGCGATACGGCCTGGATCTCCATGGGTTCATTCTGTCCCTCCTTGGCCTCGAGACTGCGGTGCGGGTCGAGACTATGGGAGGTGTACCAGGTCAACAGCGCCAGGAAGACGATGATGACGCAGGGAATGAACCAGACGATGGCTTCGATCTTGGTCGAATGGGCCCAGTCGGGTGAATAGGTGGCGTCGGTGTTGCCGCGGCGATAGCGCCAGGCAAACCACAGGGTGAGCACGATGACCGGTACCACCACGATCTGCATCAGACCGAAGGCGGTGAGGATCAAGGTACGCTGCTCACGGCCGATCTCCCCCTTGGGGTCGAGCAGCGCCGATTCGCAGCCCGCCAGCAACAGGGGCAGCGCCAGCATCAGCACAACGCTGAGCACGCGCAGGTACGACTTTCTTCTCATGTAGCAACCTCGTCAGGGCTTGGAGGCGGAATACCAGAGATAACGAGCTCAGGCTCGCGCGATGTGCAGGGGCCGCTGAGGTGGAACATTGCATGCACCTTTGGCAAAAGTTGCATGAAATGTGCCGAACCACGACTAGACCCGCAAAATTTCGCATTCCCTACCCTGCCTCGGTACCACGACAAGACGTCGACACCTGAACAAAAGAAGTAGATGGAATGCGACCGGGGCGTATTGTCGACAGACCGACCAGCCTTGAGAAGCGACGATTTGCCGCAGGGGTGTCGCACCTTTCCTTGATCTGCCGCACCAAGGCGTCGCAATCGTGCACGAATGGCCAATTGCCTGGGCCAGCAGAACCTGCCCTGCGACCCGACACCACACCCAGGAAGCACCACCAGGAACCGTATCAGCGAGGCCGGACCCCACCCCATGGGAAAGGCGATCTGATGGAAAAGAACGATAAGCCGCGCCGCGCTATCGTCTGACGTTATCGTCTGACGCTACTGCCCGAAGTTATCGCCTGACGTTATCTCCCCCAACGCCATCACCCCAACGCCAGGACGAAAACGATGACGATGTCGAGAAGGCCAGACCGTGAAGAGGGCTATAAGGAAGGTTCAGATAGGAAAGGATCAGATAAGGAAGGATCAGATAAAGAAGGACCGGCTCACCAAGGGCCTGGTCATGAAAGAGCGAATCGGCGACGAGGGCCAGATCAGCAAGGAGGCCAAGGGAAGGCTCGAGCAGAAGGGACAGACCACAACGAGAGGCGCAACCGTGCGCCCAGGGGACCACTATCGAGAAAGGCCGTCAGAGACTGAAAAGCCAAGGATCCACAAGCCAAGGATCCACGCTGGGCAAGAAACCGAAACCGGGGAATCAGGGATGAACCAGCCGAGACGCCACTTCCGGCGTACGCGACAGGCCTGCGGCGCCCTCGCCATGGGTGATGATGACATCGGCGTCGATCAGGGCGCCAAAGAAGGCGGGACGCAGCACGCCCCACTTGCTGTCGTCGAATACCAGGATCCGCTGGGCGGCGGTTTCGATGGCGGCCTGCTTGGGCGCTACTTCATGAAAGTGAAAGCAGCTCAGGCCCCGTGCGGCATGCACACCGGCGGCGGAAAGAAAGGCACGATTGATGCCGAGTCCCCGGACCTGGCGGGCGATATCCTCGCCGTCGAAGGATTGGGAGACACCTTGATAGACGCCGCCCAGCAGGATCAACCGGATGCCATCGAAATGGCTGACCGCATTGGCCACGTTCAGCGCGTAGGTCACCACCGTCAGGTCACGTCGGCTGGCCAGTTCTGCGATCATCGGCACCAGGGTGGTACCGCAATCGATAAACAGGGTATCGCCGTCTTCCACGTAGCCACTGGCGCGGCGACACAGACGCGCCTTGATATCGGCGCCACGATCCTGTTGAGTTTCCAGGTCGTAGACCGGAGTGAAGTGGGGGTCGTCGCGGCGAACCAGATGCCCGCCCATCAGCATCAGAGGGCTGTCCTTGGTGGACACGTCGCGCCTCAGGGTCATCTCTGACACACCGCAGAGGATGGCGGCGTCCGCCAGCCTCAGGCTGCCGCCTCCGGCGAGCGCCTGCAAAAGGCGCTCCTGTCGCTGAATACTGCGCTGATTCATGGATTCTCCCCCGCGCCTCGACGGTCATGGCTTGCTGCCGTCGTTTTTCAATAAGCATGCCCTGAACTACCGGGTTCAGCCAGTGCCCGGGCAGGTAAGAAAACGCCACTGCACAAATGTTATTTTTCTCACATCAAGTGTTACTATACACTCATTGACGGATGGGCCCAGCCCGTGCCGGCCAATTCCGCTCGACAACAATCACTCGACACGAGCCGCCGCCATGCCCCATCACCTCTATAATTCCTGTTCTGATACCCCATTCGGCATAAGAGATTTCCGCCCCGTTCGAGGCAATTGCCCGCTATCAACGCGATGCGGGACGCCAGACCAGGCCCGAAGTGCGATGATCTATTCTTCAACGTTCATATTTTGATGAGGCGAAGGAACCTATGACACTCCTGATGAGCCTGGTCGGCATGGCCACCCTGATCGCCATCGCCGTCGCGTTCTCCTACAACCGCCGTGCCATTCGCCTGAGAACCGTGGGGGGCGCCTTCCTGATCCAGGCTGGTCTCGGGGCCTTCGTCCTTTACGTGCCCTTTGGCCAGAAGGTCCTGAAGACCGTATCGGACGCCGTCAGCCAGGTGGTGCTCTACGCCAACGACGGCATCGATTTCCTGTTCGGCGGCCTGGCCAACGCCGACAGCGTCGGCTTCGTGTTCGCGGTCAAGGTGCTGCCGGTCATCATCTTCTTCTCGTCGCTGACGGCGGTGCTCTACTACCTGGGCATCATGCAATGGGTCGTGCGCCTGCTCGGCGGCGCGCTGCAGAAGCTGCTCGGCACCTCGCGTACCGAGTCGCTGTCCGCCACCGCCAATATCTTCGTCGGCCAGACCGAGGCGCCGCTGGTCGTGCGGCCCTTTATCGCCCGCATGACCGCCTCCCAGCTATTTGCGGTGATGTGCGGTGGCCTTGCCTCGGTGGCGGGCTCGGTGCTTGCCGGCTACGCCGCACTCGGCATCCCCATGGAATACCTGGTGGCCGCCTCCTTCATGGCGGCCCCCGGCGGCCTGCTGTTCGCCAAGCTGATCATGCCGGAGACCGATCCCGAGGCGGACAAGGCCGACCGTGTCTCCGAGGTCATCGAAGACGAGGACAAGCCGGCCAACGTGCTTGACGCTGCCGCCGGTGGCGCCTCGTCCGGCCTCAAACTGGCGGCCAACGTGGGCGCCATGCTGCTGGCCTTCATCGGCTTGATCGCCCTGCTCAACGGTATCCTCGGTGGCGTCGGTGGTTGGGTCGGATTCGAGGATCTCAGCCTCGAGCTGATCCTGGGCTGGGTGTTCTCGCCGCTGGCCTTCCTGCTCGGCATTCCCTGGGAAGAGGCGACCCTGGCCGGGTCCTTCATCGGCCAGAAGCTGGTAGTCAACGAGTTCGTCGCCTTCATCAACCTGGCCCCCTATATCGACGGCGAGCAGCTCGTGGCCGCCACCGGCGAGGTGATGAGCGACCACACCGCCGCGGTGCTGTCCTTCGCGCTATGCGGCTTCGCCAACCTGTCCTCCATCGCCATCCTGCTCGGCGGGCTCGGCAGCATTGCCCCGAGCCGTCGTCACGACATCGCCCGCTATGGCCTCAAGGCGGTACTGGCCGGCACCCTGTCCAACCTGATGTCGGCCTGCATCGCCGGCTTCTTCATGACCCTGGGCGCCTGATCCCACGTCGCGGATCCAGCGCCCGCCCTCACATCTTCGGCCGCCCGAGGCGGCGGCCTGTCCCACTTCAGGAGCCTCCCATGTCCCCCCAGTCGACCAACCCCTCCGTGATCGCTCGCCAGGCACTGTCCTTGATGGATCTGACCAGCCTCAACGATGACGATACCGACCATGTCGTCGAGGCCCTGTGCCAGCGGGCCAAGACGCCGCTGGGCCACACTGCTGCGGTGTGCATCTATCCGCAGTTCGTGGTGCCGGCGCGGCGCGCCCTCACCGCCCACAACCTCAGCGGCCAGGTCAAGATCGCCACCGTGACCAACTTCCCCCACGGCGAAGACGATGTCATGGCAGCCGCCCGCGCTACCCGCGAAGCGGTGGCTTCCGGTGCCGACGAAGTGGACGTGGTCTTCCCCTACCGCGCCTTCATGAATGGCGATGATCAGATCGGCCAGGAACTGGTCGAGATGTGCAAGGCCGCCGCCAGCGGCCGCACCCTCAAGGTGATCCTGGAAACCGGCGAGTTGAAGGACGCCGAGCTGATCCGTCGGGCCAGCGAGCAGGCCATCGCCGGTGGTGCCGACTTCCTCAAGACGTCCACCGGCAAGGTCGCCGTCAACGCGACGCCCGAGGCCGCCCGAGTGATGCTGGAAGTCATCCGCGACGCGGACCGCCCGGTCGGCTTCAAGGCCGCCGGGGGCGTTCGCAGCGTCGAGGACGCCGCCGTCTATCTGGAGCTTGCCGCCGAGATCATGGGTGCCAACTGGGCCCGTCCCGAGACCTTCCGTTTCGGCGCCTCGGGCCTGCTCGACAACCTGCTGATGACCGCCGGTGTCGGTGTCGACGGCGGGGGCCAGTCCGGAGGCTACTGATGCTGTTGCAGGATATTCTTGCCGCCAAGCGTGACGGTCAGGCGCTGTCCAGCGAGGCCATCCGCCAATTCGTGATGGCCATCGCCGATGACAGCGCCGGTCAGGAGCAGATCGGCGCCTTCGCCATGGCCACCTATCTCAACGGCATGACGCTGGATGAGACGGTGGCGCTGACCGAGGCGACCCGGGACTCCGGCAGCGTGCTGGACTACCGACAGCTGGACCTGCCGGGGCCTATCCTCGACAAGCATTCCACCGGCGGCGTGGGCGACCCGGTATCGCTGATCCTCGGCCCCTGGCTCGCCGCCTGCGGAGCCCACGTGCCGATGATCTCCGGTCGTGGTCTGGGCCACACCGGCGGCACCCTGGACAAGCTCGAGGCCATCGCCGGCTATGACGTCACTCCTCGGCGCACCACCTTCGAGCGCCTGCTCAAGGACGTCGGTGTGGCCATCGTCGGCCAGAGCGGCGATCTGGCGCCGGCGGACAAGCGCCTCTACGCGGTGCGCGACGTCACCGCCACCGTTGCCTCGTTGCCGCTGATCGTTGCCTCGATCCTCGGCAAGAAGCTCGCCGAAAACCTCGATGCCCTGCTCATGGACGTCAAGATCGGCAACGGCGCCTTCATGGCGAACGACGACGAAACCCGAACCCTGGCAGCCACCATCGCCGACGTCGCCCGACGTGCCGGCACCCCGACCACGGCGGTGCTCAGCGACATGAACCAGACCCTGGCCGAAAGCGCCGGCAACGCCATCGAGGTACGCGAGTGCCTGGCGATCATGCGCGGTGAGCGGCGCGATTCGCGGCTGTTGACGCTGACCCGCCGCCTGGCGGTGGAAGCGCTGCTGGCCGGCCGACTGGCGACGTCCAAAGAGGACGCCGAACGCCAGCTCGAGGCACGCCTGGCCAGCGGCGACGTGGCCGAGCGCTTCGAGCGCATGGTGGCAGGTCTTGGCGGACCGACCGACCTGCTGGAAAACGCAGGCGCCCTGCCCGCCCCGGCCCCGGTGATCCAGGACGTCCTGGCCGAGCATCCGGGACGGGTGGCACGTCAGGACGTCAAGGCGCTGGGCATGGCGGTGGTCGAGCTGGGCGGCGGGCGCCGCCGTGCCGGCGACGCCATCGACCATCGTGTCGGCCTGGACGCCATCGCCGCCATCGGCCAGACGGTCGACCGTCACACCCCGCTGGCGCGCATTCACGCCGCCAGCCAGGCGGACGCCGACAGACTCGCGGCACGAGTACGTGAGGCCTTCACCCTCGGCGACGAGGGCACGCCCCCGCCACTGGTGCACGAGACCTTGTGCGATCCTTCGATAACGGGAGAGACACCATGAGCCGCGCGATCGTGCTGGTGATGGATTCCTTCGGCATCGGTGCTGCCCCCGACGCCGAGCGCTTCGGCGACGCCGGCGCCGATACCCTGGGCCATATCGCCGAGGCCTGTGCCCGCGGGCAGGCCGACGACCGTGGCCGCCGCGGCCCGCTGCAACTTCCCAACCTGGCCCGCCTGGGGCTCTATCACGCCCACCGCGAGGCCACCGGCGCCAGCGCCGCAGGCATCCAGCTGGGCGAGGTCGACGGCGCCTACGCCCACGCCATGGAGGTGTCCTCGGGCAAGGACACCCCGTCCGGGCACTGGGAAATCGCCGGGGTCCCGGTGCGCTTCGACTGGGGGTACTTCGAGGACAGGGAGCAGAGCTTTCCGCCGCTACTGCTCAGGGCATTGATCGAGGAGGCGGCGCTACCCGGTGTGCTGGGCAACTGCCACGCCTCAGGCACCGAGATCATCGCCCGTCTGGGTGAAGAACACTGCGCCAGCGGCAAGCCCATCGTCTACACCTCCGCCGACAGCGTCTTCCAGATCGCCGCCCATGAGGACAGCTTCGGCCTTGAGCGCCTGCTGTCATTGTGCGAGACCGCCCGGCGGCTGCTCGAGCCCTACAATATCGGTCGGGTGATCGCGCGCCCCTTCGTCGGTGACGACGCCGCGAGCTTCCAGCGCACCGGCAATCGTCGCGACTATAGCGTCGAGCCGCCCTCGCCCACGGTGCTGTCGAAGCTTCACGACGCCGGCGGCGAGGTCGTGGCGATCGGCAAGATCGCCGACATCTATGCCCACTGCGGCATCAGTCGTCTGATCAAGGCGTCGGGCCATGATGCTTTGATGGCGGCGACCCTGGCGGCCATGGATGAACCGGTAGCGAGCGACACCCAGCGCCTGATCATGACCAACTTCGTCGACTTCGACATGGTCTACGGCCATCGCCGCGACGTGTCCGGCTATGCGGCGGCGCTGGAAGCCTTCGACCAACAGTTGCCGGCGCTGCTCGAACGGCTGACCGACGACGATCTGCTGGTGATCACCGCCGACCACGGCTGCGACCCCACCTGGCAAGGCAGCGACCACACCCGCGAGTTCATCCCGGTACTGGCCAGCGGCGCCGGGCTTGCGGCCGGATCGCTGGGGCGTCGGCAGAGCTTCGCCGACATCGGCCAGAGCCTGGCGAGCTATTTCGGTCTTGCCCCCATGGCCGACGGTGAGAGCTTTATCGAGCGCAAACGAGCATTGGATAGACGAGGAGCTTAGATGGCTACCCCCCACATCAAGGCCGAACGTGGTGATTTCGCCGACACCGTGCTGATGCCCGGCGATCCCCTGCGCGCCAGATACATCGCCGAGACCTTTCTCGAGGATGCGCGCCTGGTCAACGAGGTGCGCAACATGTACGGCTACACCGGCCGCTACAAGGGACGCGAGATCTCTGTCATGGGCCACGGCATGGGCATCCCCTCGGTATCGATCTACGCCAAGGAACTGATCACCGAATTCGGCGCCAGACGGCTGATCCGCGTGGGTTCCTGCGGCGCCGTGCGCGACGACGTCAAGGTACGTGACCTGATCATCGGCCTCGGCGGCAGCACCGACTCCGGCGTCAACCGCTCGCGCTTTCGCGGCCTCGACTTCGCCGCCATCGCCGATTTCGACCTGACCCGTGCCGCCGTGGACGCCGCCGGCGCCCAGGGCACCCCGGTCAAGGTCGGCAACATCTTCTCCGCCGACCTGTTCTATCACCCGGACCCGGCGCTGATCGACTGCCTGCGCAAGTTCGACATCGTCGGCGTCGAGATGGAGGCCGCCGGGCTCTACGGCGTCGCCGCCGAATTCGGCGCCCGCGCCCTGACCATCTGCACCATATCGGACCATATCGTCAACGGCGACAGCCTCTCCAGCGACGAGCGCGCCACCAGCTTCGACGAGATGATGACCATCGCCCTCGAGGCCGTGCTCGAGGACGACCGCCAGCAAACCAGCCGCCAGGAGACCACCCGATGAGCGATCCAAGGACGACAGAGACCGTCGACGCCGATATCGTCAAGGCGCTGATCGAGGTACGCGGCCGCGCCTACGTGCCCTACTCCAGCCACCCGGTGGGCGCCCTGCTGATCAGTGACTCGGGAGCCCGCTATGTCGGCGCCAACGTCGAGGTCGCCCACTACAAGGGGCTGTGCGCCGAGGCCTCAGCCATCGCCGCCATGGTCACCAGCGGCGAGACCCGGCTGAAGGAGGTCTACGTCATCGGTCCCGGCGAGCATCTGTGCACCCCCTGCGGTGACTGCCGTCAGCGCCTGCGCGAGTTCTCCTCCCCCGACACCCTGATCCGGGTGGTGGACGCGGACGGCCAACTGCTCAAGCGCTACACCATGGATGAGTTGCTGCCGGACTCCTTCGGGCCGGAGAACCTGGGCAAGGACTCCGCCTTCGCCAGCTAGGCGAGCGAATTCACCACCTCGGAGTTGTCCGCTCTGACGTTGCCGAATCGGCTCGATTTGCCTGGCAGACCTGCCGGAGCGCCAAACGAACTGACTCGGCAACCGGAGCGCTACTGGATGCCCTGAAACAATCTCGGATTGTAGATCCGTGCCCGGATGTCGATGAGCGAGACTTTATCCATGTCCGGGTGCAGCGGATTCACCATCGCCACCTGATCAATGCCCGCAGCAGCGGTACTTGGCACCAGCAGTATCAAGTTGCGGGCCGCCGACAGGAACGCTGTACCGAGTCGCCGCGTGTGTTCAGGAGGGGGAAACAGGTCCCAGCCATCAGGCAATTCATCGACTCCGACCTTCTCGACGGCGCTGCTCTGGACATCATAGATGCCCAGGCGAAAATCCTTCGGGACCAATCGCGGGTCTGGAATATAGTTACCCATTTCCAGCATGGCGACGGAGGCGCTGGTACCGAAATACAGCACCGGATGGCCGGGGTCATTCCAGCGCGCCCCATCGTGATAGCTGGCACCGCGCCCGGACAGGTTCGCCAGAAAACGCTCAGGAGCGATACGGTACAGCCTCATCAACTGAAGTCGCCGTGACTGATCTTCCGCAGCACCTGTCGTACCAGTTCACGGCCAGCAAAGGTATCCAGGAGTTCGATCGGGCGCGAGCCGGCGAGTGCGGGTACCTCAACGTGCAGCCATTGATGACCGACCGCTTCGTCAGCGAACACCTCACCTACCTCGACAAACAACTTCAGCGTGTCGAGCACTTCTTCGCTTTGCGCACGCCCCAGCGCCTTGCGCTTGTAGAAGCGATGCAGATTGCCGGAGTCCGTCTCCAGCAGTCGTACAAAGAGATCGCGGTCGGCCGACAGTGCATCGATCGCCTGTTTGAGCACGCTTCCCGGCAGCCCTTGCCTGACGGTTCTGATAAAAGCGGCTGAATCGGTGTACACCTCGCGGGGCAGGTCGATCTGCGCCATCACCCCGCCACCCGCTGCACGGTCCTTTTCGAGAAGCTCCATCGCGTTCTCCCGGCGCTCACTCGCTGGCACGGCGCCAGCAACATTCCCACCTGTACGCTTCAGCATACCTCAGATCGAAGTTTTACCAACATCAATATGACCTAAGCCCAGTAAGGGTGCCCCCTCGCCGACTCGCCACCGCACAGCTGAACGCGTCACCGCCAGCGGACAGCACCGGCCCGAGCCAATTCGGCCTATGCTCAATACTGTTCAGCGCGACCCCGCCCGGCTCACCACACTCGCTCGAGACGTGACATTCGCTTTGGCCGCGAGGCAGGACGAGGGGCACCCGCGCTGCATCACCTTGTGCAGGTCATCGGGGTGGCGGCCATCACGGCGCAAGCTCCTGCGTCCAAGTACCCGCCTCAATTCAAACAACAAGGTAACGGTCCATGACCACAGACTTCTCTCCCGGCGACAATATCGCCATGAAGATTCCCGCCCACGAGTACGAGGCGACCGTTGCCTTCTACCGCGAGATCCTGAAGTTCGAGGAATTGACGCCACCCGGTGACCGGGAGACGCCGCGCTTTGCCTTCGGCGACAAGGTGCTGTGGCTGGATCGCGAGCCGCACTTGAGCCAGGCGGAGATCTGGCTTCAGATCGTTGCCAGCGACATCCAGGCCGCCTCGAGCCACCTCGAACAGCGTGGCTGTCAGCGCTGCGACGAGATCGAGCGCCTGCCGGAAGCATTCAACTCGTTCTGGATCACCAGCCCCTGCAATATCATCCACCTGGTGTCACCCGCCGATGACTCGCCCCCCGACGATATGACAAAGGAAAACTGAGCCAGTTGACTGCAGCTGCCGCAGCCAGCCGGACGCAAAAAAGGCCACCACTGGTGGCCCACAAGGCTTGCTGGACTTGCCTGAGATCGGTTCCATCGGACGTGCTGTAGCGTCTTTCGCGTGGCGAGACTGGCGGTGACACCACGCGATGCGAAGGCTCGTTTGTCCCAAGTGGTGGCCGCGCTGATTTCAGGGATCGCTGGCTTCAGGCCACCCTTGCTTCAGGCCGCTTTGGGTTCATGAGTCCCACGACGTCAGACGCTTTGCTTCAGGCTACCTTTCCCTTGCTGAAGCGCTTCTTCAGGTAGGCGACGATGTCCATGGATTCGTACATCCAGGTCTCGCTGCCGTCTTCATTGGTGATCAGCAGACACGGCACCTGAATCTTGCCGCCGCCTTCCTTCAGTGCCTTGCGGTGCGCCGGGTTGGCGCCCGCGTCGCGGATATCCACCTCGACGCCGAGCTTGTCGAGTTCACGGCGCACAAAGGCGCAGAACGGGCAGTGGGCGAAATGGTAAAGCGCGAGATCCTTGGCAACGGTCATGGTGACGACTCCCTCGTGGGTGATACCGCTCGTTGACGATATGGTCGGTGACGTCACTCCCTTCAAGAGTCGACGACACCCGAAACAGTTGGTGCAGGCGACGGCGCGTTCCGGAGGTTCAACCTTGGCGCTGAGCCTTGGTACCAGACCTTGCCGCCGCCCGACTTGCTAGCTTGGTGTCGCCACTCGCGAGTTCCTGACAGCCTTTCCCGACTTTTCTCACCTCAGTGCATTGCATGCGGGGTACAGCACAACGCCATCAGGTTCCCGGATCGGGCGAGGCGCCGGTAGCACTGGTTTGATGGTGGGGGTCTGCCACCCCGGCCTGGCCTCGGGCGCGCCCGCTGGCATCGCGCCCCTGGTGGTCGGCCTCGCCTTCGCTGGTGGTGCCATCGAGACGCCCGCCGCCACGGCCTTCCATGCTGACGCTGAGGCGCGGCGCGCCCAGTTCGACGCCCATCTCCTCCATGCGCTGCTTGAGCAGCATGTTGAAGGCACGGGCCACGTCCCACTGCATTTCCGGCGAGGTGCGAAAGCGCATCCGCAGGATCGCGCAGCCATCCTCGAAACGATCGATACCCTGCATTTCCAGCGGTGACCAGATGTGGTGGCGCATGATCGGATCCTGGCGCAGATCCCGGGCGGTCTCCTGCATCAGGGTGGTGGCGTCGTCGATCTTCATGTCGAAGGGAATGCGGATCTTCATCAGCGCCACGCCGAACTGCCGCGACATGTTATGGATGGAGTCGATACGCGAGAAGGTCAGGATATGCACGATGCCGTCCAGGTCACGCAGGCGTACGGTCCTGAGCGTCAACCCTTCCACCGTGCCCATGTGGCCGTTGATCTCGACGAAGTCGTCCACCGCCAGGGAGTCCTCGATCAGGATGAAGATGCCGGTGATCAGGTCCTGCACCAGGGTCTGGGCGCCGAAGCCGATGGCCAGACCGATCACCCCGGCACCGGCCAGCAGCGGCGTCACGTTGACCCCCAGATTGGCCAGGCCGACGATGGAGGCGATGATCACGATGGCTGCGAAGATCACGTTGCGAATCATCGGGGTGATGGTCTGGGCCCGTGCCTGGTTGACCCGGCGCCCCCGCGAGCGCGCCGAGGAGGTCAGCGCCCGCTGGATGGCGGTATCGGCGAAGATCCACACCAGCCAGGCCAGCAATACGGTAAAGGCGATCGCCAGGATCGCCTGGCCGATGCGCACGCTGGCCACCCCTTCGCGGCCGATGCCCACCAGCGAGCCACCCCACACCTGCAGCGACAACTCGGCGAACACCAGCCAGGCAAGCACATGCCCCAGGGTATAGGCGAAACGTTCGAGCCTGCGGCGATACTCGCTGTGGTGGCGGTGGCGACCCCGGCTGTGGTCATGACGTTCGTTCTGGCGGCGCAGCAGCGCGGTAACCACCAGCGTCAGCACCAGCAGGGCGGCGTTGATGATCGAACGGGCCAGTGCGGTACCGACATCGCCTCCGGTGACGAAGATCGCCACCAGCGAGGCCCCCACCAGCAGCAACGCGGGAATATGCCACAGCCGACCGATCACCCGAGTGACCTCGGTGGGACTCGAGCAATCGCTGCGGATGGTGTAGGTGCGGTTGCGAATCAGATGCTTGATCGGCCGCTTGAAGCGAACGATGAAGCGGAAGGTCAGCACCGCGGCCAGGATATTGGCCAGCACCGAGGCTAGCGAGGACAGGTCGACCCCCAGTAGGTCCACCAGACGTTCGGTCTTGAAGGCGTCGCCGAGGGCGATCAGTGCGCCGATGACGAACAGCGGACGCAGAGCCCGCTGCTGCAGCAGCTTGACCGCGGTATAGCGATGCCCGCGGGTGAACACCGAGATGACGATCTCGACCACCACCGACAGGATGCGCCCGCACAGTGCGGCGTAGGCGATCACCGATACGACAGTGCGCCCGGCGCTGCCGGGCACCAGCTGTGACACCCCCAGCACCGCCAGAAAGGCCAGCGCCCAGGGCAGCATGCGGCGCAGAAAGTGAGCCGCCAGCAGCC
The DNA here is from genome assembly GCF_040070555.1 of Halomonas sp. H10-59. Taxonomy (NCBI): domain Bacteria; kingdom Pseudomonadati; phylum Pseudomonadota; class Gammaproteobacteria; order Oceanospirillales; family Halomonadaceae; genus Halomonas; species Halomonas sp. H10-59. The sequence goes on along the minus strand of NZ_CP098828.1, from coordinate 1,229,413 downwards.
ACGCCTTGGGCTCTCTCGGCAGGTCCATCGGCCAGCCCCGGCGGGACCCGATCAGACGCCCCAGCGCCACCAGGATGATCACCATGCCACCCCAGATCGTCAGCAGGATGCTGAACTCCACGGCGAACTGGGCCAGCTCGCTATGGCTGGTGTCGGCGATCAGGCCATTGATATCGCGCCAGCCCTCCGCCAGCTTGGCGCGCCACTGGGCCATGGGCGACCCGGCCCCTTCGGCCTGCTCGCCAAGCTCGGTGAAGGTGTCGGCAAGCGCCCCCAGCAGTCCCTGGGAACCGGTGCCGGTTTCCGCTGCGGCCTGGCCCGCGTCGCGCAGTGACCTGAGGCTATCGAGCAACTCCTGACGGCTCTGGTCGCTTTCCAGCGTCTGGATCAGGGTATCCAGGGATCGCTGCAGCTCTTCGGAGGAAGCTTCCTGGGGGGCCTGTTCACCGCCCCCGGCCAGGGCCTCCAGCGCCAGGCCCTGGGCCGACGCCTGAACGGGCAAAATACATGCCCCAATGAGAAAGAGAAGCACAAACCATTGAAATATGTGAACTATTTTACTTCTATGCAGCAACATTCGTGCTCCCTGCCGGTGAGGACTCGGCGCCGCCGCCGATGAAAAGTGACCGCCTATGGTAGTCTGCGAAGTAACGTCCCACTAATGCCTTATCAGGATGCCGCCATGAAAGCTCAAGCGCCACCCGAGCCCACCACCGCCGACGGAGACATCCGCAAGGTGGGAGTGGAAATCGAGTTCGCCGGCCTGGACCCCATGGCCACTGCAGAGATGGTCCAGTCCCTGTTCGACGGTCGTATCGAGGTCCAGAGCGCCCACCGGATGAAGGTCAGCGACACCCAGTGGGGCGACTTCAAGATCGAACTGGACTCTCAGTACGTCCACCCCGAATCACCCGAGGACGCGGCCAAGACACCCGGCGACGACTGGGATCGCATGCGCCGCGACCTCGACCGTCGCTCTCGCGAGCTGCTTGGTGACATGGTCACCGGACTGGTCCCGACGGAGATCGTCTGCCCCCCGGTCCCCTGGGATGAGCTCGACAAGCTCGACGCGCTGTTCGACGGACTGCGCGAGCACGGCGCCAAGGGCACCGAGGCCAGCCTGATGTACGGTTTCGGTCTGCATCTGAATCCGGAGCTCCCGAGTCTCGAGGCCGAGGACATCCTGCGCTATCTGCGCGCCTACCTGCTGTCCGCCGACTGGCTGCGCGAACAGATCCGGGTCGATATCACCCGGGAGGTGCTGCCCCACGCCAATCCCTTCCACAAACGCTACTGCCTCAAGCTGTTCGACGAGGACTATGCTCCCGATATCGACCAGTTGATCGATGACTATCTGGCCGACAACGACACTCGCAACCGCGATCTGGACATGCTGCCGTTGTTCGCCCACCTGAGGCCCGACCATCCCCACGAGCTGTTTCGCAAGGAACTTGTCCAGCCGCGACCCACCTTTCACTACCGTCTGCCCAACGCTCAGCTTTCCGAAGCCGACTGGGGCGCGGTGACCGAATGGAACCGCTGGCTCGAGGTAGAACGCCTGGCCTGCGCGCCCGAGACCTTGCATGAGCGTATGGCGGAGTATCGAGCCCGTCACCTCGACAGCTCGCTGTGGCAAAAGATCAAGCACAAGCTCAAGGGAGACTCCAAGGATGGCTGAACGCCCGGTGATCGGTATTTCCACCTCCGACCACAAGAGCCTGCTGGCCTGGTGCTTCGACTGGTTCGCGGTGTGGCGCCATGGAGGCAAACCGCTCAGGCTATCGCCGTCGCGGCCACGACCGGACCGGCTCGATGGCCTGATCGTCGGCGGAGGTGATGACATCCAGGCGCATCTGTACGGCGGCGAGATGCAGCTCGACGTGCGCGTCGATCCAGAACGTGACGAACTGGAACTCGAGCTGCTGGCCCGCGAGATCCCGCGCAATACACCGGTACTCGGTATCTGCCGCGGCTCGCAACTGATCAACGTCCACCTGGGTGGCACCCTGGACAGCGACATCTACACCACCCACGAAGGGCTCAAGCGCCGGCGCACCGTGCTGCCACGCAAGACCGTGGACATCGTCGAGGGTAGCCGACTACATCAGCTGCTGCGGGTCAGCTGGTGTCGCATCAACAGCCTTCATCACCAGGCGGTGGAACACACCGGTCGCGGCGTCGATATCGTGGCACGTGACCGGGACGGCCTGGTTCAGGGGATCGAGTCCCGTGAGCACGACTTCCTGCTGGGGGTTCAGTGGCACCCGGAATTCCTGATCTTCAATCGCCCCCAGCAACGACTCATCCGCGCTCTGGTCGACGCGGCGAGAAAGCCCCACGCCGAGCGCCAGGTGCCACCGGAACCCCGCGCCGAACGTCCCACGCAAAGCGCCTCCTGAGCACGAGCCTTCGAGGGTCAATGCAGCTGCGCGAAAAAGCCCGCCAATCGGCGGGCTTTTCCATGTGGCAACAACATCGTGGCAACGACGTCGCTGACGCGACCCGGCCGGATCAGGCCAGCTTGGCGTCCAGGCTGATCTCGGCGTTCAACAGCTTGGAGATCGGGCAGCCGGCCTTGGCCTTCTCGGCGGCCTCCTGGAACACCGACTCGTCGGCGCCGGGGATGCTGGCGCGAGTGGTCAGATGCACCTTGGTCACGGCGAAGCCACCGTCGACCTCATCGAGGGTCACCTCGGCGCTGGTGTCGATGCTGTCGGCTTCAAGGTCGGACTCGCCCAGAATCATCGACAGTGCCATGGAATAGCAGCTGGCGTGGGCCGCACCGATCAGCTCTTCCGGATTGGTCCCGGCCTGGCCTTCGAAGCGCTGCTTGAAGTCATAGGGAACATCGCTGAGCGCGTCGCTGTTGGTGGACACAACGCCCTTGCCCTGCTTGAGACTGCCCTTCCACTGCGCGGATGCGGTGTTGGTGATACTCATGACGACTCCTTCCAGTTGAGATACACGGGCTGGTAAACACACTACGGTGGCGCCTCTTCCTGAGGCGCTCGCCCCGCCACCTCCCATCGATGGGCGGTACCTGCGGGGCCAATCATCCCTGGCGGGACAACTGATGACTTCACCATGCATCTTGTACCGAGGTCTGTCCAGCCTCGTCTTGCGCGCCGACGGTCATGGCTGCGATAGTCGATCGCATCTCTGGAAAACTATTCCGCAAAGGTGTGCGACATGACGACTGCCAAGGTTCTGCTGGAAACCGGAAGCACCGCCGAGGCCCTGCCTGCCCTGGGCCAGGGCACCTGGTACATGGGTGAAGGGCGTGCGCCCCGGCGACAGGAAATCGCCGCCCTGCAACGTGGGCTGGAGCGAGGTCTGCGGCTGATCGACAGCGCCGAAATGTACGGCGACGGTGCCGCCGAACGCCTGGTCGGCGAGGCCATCCAGGGTCGCCGCGACCAGGCGTTTGTGGTCTCCAAGGTCTACCCCTGGAACGCCGGTCGCGACAGCGCCATCGCCGCCTGCGAAGCGAGTCTTGAGCGCCTGGGCACCGATTACCTGGATCTGTACCTGCTGCACTGGCCGGGGAGCATCCCACTGGACGAAACGCTGGAGGCCTTCGATCGCCTGGTCGCTGCCGGCAAGATTCGTCGCTTCGGTGTGTCGAACTTCGACGTGGACGATATGCAGACGCTGGCTCGCCTGCCCGGTGGCGGCGACTGCGCGGTCAACCAGGTCCTCTACCATCTGGCGTCGCGGGGAATCGAGGTCGCCCTGAGGCCATGGCAACGCCGGCAACGGATGCCGCTGATGGCTTACTGTCCGCTGGCCCAGGCCGGCGCCGTCGGCGCAGATCCCCTGGCCGACCCGCAACTTGGTGAGCTCGCCGCGGACCTCGGCCTGACCCCGGCGCAACTGCTGCTGGCCTGGGCCATCCGACCGGTCGAGGGCCAGCACGAGGTCATCGCGATTCCCAAGGCCGCCTCCCCCGAGCACGTCGACGACAACGCCAGGGCGCTGGAGGTAACCCTGGACGCGGCAACACTTGCGCGACTCGACGCCCTGTATCCGGCGCCCCAGCGCAAGGTGCCGCTGGATATCGTCTAGCCGGGCCGGGCTCGACGAGACACGGGAGTTCGCCTTCGACTCAGCGAAAGCGTGCTTTCAACTCGGCCAGTTGCTCGGCCAGACTGTCGCTGCCGATCTCCCTCAACCTTTCGATATTACGCTCGGGGATAGCCTCGGGGTCGGGATAGTGGGCCAGCGCCCTTTCCAGACCCTCTTCACGCAGCAGATGCCAGACCGGCCAGGGAGAACGATTGGTGAAGTTGGCCGGATCATCATCCTCCACGCCGTCGAAGACATAGTCAGGGTGGAAGCTCGCCAGCTGGAAGACGCCCTCGTAGCCACGGTCGGCGAGCAATGCCTCGGCCATGGCCAGGGCGTCGAGATAGTCGTCGAAGTCGGCAAGCCCTCGGGTGAACACCAGCAGACTGGTCTCCACCTCGGGTGTCGTCTCGAGGTGGTGGCAGGCCTCCATCAGCGCCACCAGGGCGTCCTCGAGCCTGCGCCCGTCGACCTCGATATAGCGAATCGATCCGCGTGTGACCTCACGCCCGGCGAAGGGGCAGACGTTGAGGCCAACCACGAATTCCTCGACCCAGGCTGCGGTGGCCGCAACGCCGGGTGATACCTCTGTGTCGGACATGGCGAGTTCTCGGATGCTTGAGTGAAGGCCGGCTCAGCGCCGTGACGCCAGCCTGTCGGCCAGCCTTGTGGGTTCGGGCAACTTGTAGCGGCCGAGGCAGGCCACCGCCCAGGCCCTGGCCGAATCCACCGACAGCCGGTGGCCCGGCGACACGAACACCGGCTTGACGCCGGCGCGCGAGCGTAGCACGACCCCGATGCGCTCGTCGCCGTCCATCAGGTCGGTACTTTCCGCACGCCCCTCGGGGACCTCGCCATGGCGCCCGGTCAGGCGTTTCTTGGCCACGCCCAGGGTGGGCAGATCCAGCCACAGTCCAAGGTGCGCCGCCACCCCGAGGCGCCGGGGATGGGCGATGCCGTGGCCATCCACCATGACCAGATCCACGCGGCTGTCGAGTCGTTCGAAGGCCGCCAGGGCCGCCGGTATCTCACGAAAGGACAGGAGCCCCGGCACGTAGGGCATGCGCGTCGGCTGACGCGCCACCACCTGCTCGATCGGCGCAAGCCCCGGCCAGGACAGCACCACCACCGCGGCGCGGGTGGTGTCGCCTCCATCTTCGAAGCCGATATCCACTCCGGCAATGTGTTCCACTTCACCGAGGGCGTCCTCGCGTATCAGGCGTCCTGCCAGGGTACGCTGCAAGGCGATGGCCTCCTTCGGTGCCAGGTCCCAGTCGTGCAGCGCAGTCTCTCGTGTCCTGGGGTGCTGGGTCATGTCACCTCCCTGTTGATGACCTGCGGTGGCTGAAGCCGCCACCCGCTCGCGGTAGACTACGCGCCAGTCACGGGGATCAACAAGCTGCCGGCCGCAGGGCCTGGCGCTCCATCAGGGAGGACGGATGAGGATCATCCACACCGCAGACTGGCATCTGGGCCAGAGCTTTCACGGCCAGGAACGTCACGAGGAACATCGCGCCTTCCTCGACTGGCTGGTCGACATCCTCGCCGAACGCCAGGTGGACGCGCTGCTGGTCGCCGGCGACGTCTTCGATGTGGTCAATCCGTCGCTGCGCGCCCAGGAGCTGCTCTATGACTTTATCGTCAGGGTCCACCAGCGCTGCCCTGACCTGACCATTGCGCTGATCGCCGGCAATCACGACAGCGGCAGCCGCATCGAGCTGCCCGCCCCGCTGATGCAGCACCTGCGCACCCATGCCCTTGGCCGGGTGCGCTTCGTCGATGACGGCGCGCTGGACAGCGATCGCCTGCTGGTGCCCTTGCGCGATGCCCAGGGTGAGGTCCGCGCCTGGTGCCTGGCGCTGCCCTTCCTGCGTCCGGCGGAGATCACCGGTCGTGGCCGGCAGAGCAGACAAGCGGCGGACGCAGCAGAAGAAGAGACGAACGCCGGCGACGACTATGTGGCGAGCGTCGAGCGGGTCCATCGCGAACTGATCGCGGCGGCCCGGGAAAAGCGCGAGCCTGGCCAGGCGCTGATCGCCATGAGCCACGCCCACCTGCGTGGCGCCACCGTCTCCGAGGCCAGCGAACGCCCCATCGTCATCGGCGGCGAGGAATCGCTGTCGGCCTCGCTGTTTCCCGAGGACATCGACTACGTCGCCCTGGGGCACCTGCACCGCGCCCAGCGGGTCGGCGACGAACGCATACGCTACAGCGGCAGCCCGCTGCCGCTGGACTTCAGCGAGGTCGACTACCCCCATCAGGTGCTGATGGCGGAATTCGCCGATGGCGCCCTTGCCCATGTCGAGCCCATCAGCGTGCCGCGGGCGGTGGCCATGCGTCGCCTCGGCCCTGCCCCGCTGGAAGAGATCCTGGGCGCGATCGAGGCGCTGCCGGCCCGCGACGGGGCCGGCCCGGTCGAGCGCTGGGACTGGCTCGAGATCAACGTGCGCCTGGACGCCCCGATGCCGGAGTTGCGCTCGCGCATCGAGCAGGCGCTGGGCGACCGGGCGGTACGCCTGCTGCGACTGAAGCGCGAGCTGCCGGTCACTGAGTCACAGGCACCCGGACGTGGCGAGCGCCTCGAGGACATCGGACCCCGTGAGCTGTTTTCGCGCACCTGGAAAGAGCGCTGGGGCGAGGCGCCGGACGACAGCGTGATCGCCGACTTCGACTGGTTGTGCCAGCGCGTCCAGGACGCGGATGCCGAAGACCAGAGCGCGGATGGACAAGACCAGGGCGCCGCCGAAGGGAGCACGCAGCCATGAAGATTCTCGCCCTGCGCCTGTCCCAACTGGCCTCCCTGCCCGGTCCAGTCGAGCTGGACTTTACCGCGGCGCCACTGGCCGATGCCGGCCTGTTCGCCATCACCGGCCCCACCGGCGCCGGCAAGAGCACCCTGCTCGACGCCCTGTGTCTGGCGCTGTTCGGCAATACGCCCAGGCTTCGCCACGCCCCGGGGCGCGACTCCCATCTGGAGGACCTGGACGGCTCGCGGATCGCCACCGCCGACCCCCGCAGCCTGCTGAGGCGCGGCGCCGCCAGCGGCTACGCCGAGGTCGACTTCATCGGCCGCGACGCTCGCCGTTACCGCGCGCGATGGGCCGTGCGGCGCGCCCGGGACAAGGCCGACGGCAAGCTGCAGGCGGTGGAGCAATCGTTGACCGACCTGGACGACGAACGCCTGTTGACCGCCCAGAAGCGCGAATTCGCCGAGCTGATCCCCGAGCGCCTGGGGCTATCGTTCGAGCAGTTCACCCGCGCCGTGCTGCTGGCCCAGAGCGAGTTCGCGGCCTTTCTCAAGGCCGACGACAACGCCCGCTCGGACCTGCTCGAGAAGCTCACCAATACCCAGGAATACTCGCGCATCTCGGTCGAAAGCTACGCCCGGGCCAAGGAGGCCCGCGACGCGGTGGCCCGCCAGCAGGCGCTGCTCGCCGAGGACGCGCCCAGCGACGACAGCGCACGCCAGGCCATGGAGCAGGAACTCGCCGAGGCCGAAGGCGAGCTGGACACCTGCCAGCGGCAGATGAAGGCGCTGGACGAAGAGGCCCAGTGGCTCGCCCAGGACGCCCAGTGGCGCCAGCGCTGCGAACAAGCCGACGCCAGCCTGGTCGAGGCAGAGGCCCGATGGGAGGCACTGAGCGAGCAGCGCCGTGAGTGCGAGATGCTCGAGCGCGTCGCACCCTGGCGCCCCCAGTTGCTGCGCCAGCGTAGCCTGTCTCGACAGTTGCCGGACCAGCGCCAGCAGCTCGATGAAGCCAAGTCAGCCCTGGCCCAGGCACGCACCGCCCTGGAACAACAGCACCAGCAAACCAGCCGTCGCCGCCAGACCCTGGAGGACAGCGAGCAGGCGCTCGAGCAGGCCCGGCCCGCCATCGCCCAGGCCCGTGAAATTGCCAGCGAACTCAAGGGCCGCGAGCAACAGCATCGACAGCTGGAGGACGAACACCAGAAGCGCAAGCGCCAGCGCGAGGATCTCGACGGGCAGCAGCGAGCGCTGGCAGAGCGCCATCGCCGCCATCTGGAGCAGCGCGACGCCGCCACCCGCACCCTGTCACGCCATCTTGGCCAGCATCAGCAGGTTGCAACGGCCAGGGCCGAGGCCCAGCAACACCTCGAGGACGCCGGCCATCGTCTGCTGGCGCTGTCCGAACTGGAGCAGCGCTGGCGTCTGCTGCGCCAGCTCGATGAGCAACAGCGCCGGCTCGACGCCGAGCGCCGCCGCGACAGCGCACAGCGCGACGAACTGCTGGACCAAGGCAAGCAGGCGCGGGCGCGCCTGGACCACGCCACGGCGGAGCACGAGCAGCTCACGCGCTTTATACAGCGCGCCCGCGCCACCCGAAGCGACAGCGTCGCCGACATGCGCGCCACCCTGGAACCGGACACCGCCTGTCCGGTGTGCGGCAGTCACGAGCACCCCTGGCGCGACTCGCCCCCCGCCACCCCGGAGGCCACCCAGCTCGCCGCCCAGATCGCACTGGAGGATGATCAGCTTGCCGTGTCCGAAAGCCGACTCGGCGAGCTGCGCGAGCAGCGTGACGCCCTGTTCGGGCGCTTTCAGGCGCTGAAGGCCAGCGTCGAACAGGCCGAGACCAGCCTGCTCGCGCTTGAACCTCGAAGGAACGAGGCCCAGGCCGGTCTCGAAGAAGCCCAGGCCAGGCTCGACGACCCGGCGCTCGCCGAGCAGTGGCGCGCCCTCGACGCCGACGCCCGCCAAGCCTGGCTTACCGAGCACAGCGAAAAGGCCCGCCAGCGCCAGCAACAGGCTCGCGAGCGCCTCCAGGCACTGGACGACGCCGAACGCCAGCTTGCCCCGCTGGCAGAGGCCATCGAGGAAGCCGAGCGAGAGCGTCAGGCGCTTGCCTTGCGCGCCACCACCTTCGACGAGGAACTCAAGCGTCTCGACGATCAGCGTCCCGAGCTGACCCGCAGCATCGACGAGCACAGACGACGTCTGGCCGAGGCGCTCGGCGATGACCGCTCGGCGGATGCCTGGCTCGAGCGCCTCGAAGCTCAGGTCCGCCAGGCACGTCAGGACCACGAGCAGGCCCGCCAGGCCCATGACCAGTCCCAGCGTCAGGTGCTGAGCCTGACCCAGCGGATCGAGCACGAGGGCAAGGCGCTGGCGGTGCTGGAGGACGAAAAGACCCGCCTGGACGCCGAGCTGGAACGCTGGCGCAGCGAGCACCCGGACATCACCGATGGCGACCTGGAGCGGCTGCTCGACCAGGCCGATGATGCGCTCAAGGCCCTGCGCGCCCGACTGGACGGCGCCCGCGAGGCCTGCCAGACCGCCCGCACCAGTCGCGACGAGCGTCGCCAGGGCTGGCGCGCCTGGCGGACCCGCCATCTGCCGGAGCAGGACCCGCAGACACTGCTCGACGAGGCCACCCAACGCCAGCTGGATGCACGCCAGGCCGACCTCGACGCCAGACGTGAGGCCAACCGGCCGCGGCTGGAGGCCGCCCAGCAACGCCGCGATGGCGCCCTGCACGCCGTGCGCGACGATGATCGACGCCGGCAGCGCCAACGTGACGGCCTAGAGGCCCTGGAAAGGGCCAGGGCCGAGCATCATCGCTGGGGCCGCATCGCCGAGCTGATCGGCGCCGCCGACGGCAAGACCTTCCGGCGCATCGCCCAGGCCTGGAACCTGGAGCGCCTGATCGACGAGGCCAATGTCCACCTGGCGGGCCTCAGCCGGCGCTACCGTCTGGTGAGAGGGGGCAGCCCGCTGGGGCTCCTGGTGATCGATCAGGACGTCGCCGACGAGCGTCGCTCGGTGCACTCGCTATCCGGCGGCGAGACCTTTCTGGTGTCACTGGCCATGGCGCTCGGGCTCGCTTCGCTGGCCTCGGGGGAGCTGGCCATCGAGTCGCTGTTCATCGACGAAGGCTTCGGCAGCCTCGACCCCCAGTCGCTGGCGCTGGCCATGGACGCCCTCGACGGCCTCCAGGCCCAGGGCCGACGGGTCGGGGTCATCTCCCACGTCCAGGAGATGCATGAGCGCATTCCGGTGCAGATCCAGGTGCATCCCGCCGGCAATGGCGAGAGTCGGGTCGCGCTGTCCGACTGAACCCCGTCCGCCCCGCACGTCGCGGTTGGGCGACCCAGTCTTGGTCGACCCGGGAGAGCGACGCGCTCGGGCGGTACCCCGGGGCGATACGCTGGGGCGCGTCGCCTGGCCATGGTACATTGACGCTCCTTGTGACCTCAGTCGACGGAGCCTTCATGACCGCACACGACCTGCTCAAGACCCTGGTGGGCTTTGCCACCGTGTCTCGGGATTCCAACCTGGAATTGATCGCCTTCGTCGAAGAGTGGCTCGACCGCTACGGCGTCGATCACTGGCGGGTCGAGAGCGACGACGGTTCCAGGGCCAACCTGCTGGCGCGCATCGGCCCGGCGGTAGAGGGTGGTGTGGTGCTCTCGGGCCATACCGACGTGGTGCCGGTGGTGGGCCAGCCCTGGACCAGCGATCCCTTCACCCTGACCGCCGGCGAGGGCGACAATGCCGGGCGCCTGTACGGTCGCGGCACCTGTGACATGAAAGGCTTCATCGCCTGCGCCCTGGCCGAGGTACCGCGCTGGAGCGAACTGGAGCTTGAGGTGCCGATCTGGCTGGCGCTGTCCTACGACGAGGAAATCGGCTGCGTCGGCGCCCCGCGCATGATCGAGACGCTGATGGCCGAACACCCCCGCCCTGCCGCCGTGGTGGTCGGCGAGCCAACCCTGATGGAGCCGGTGGTGGCCCACAAGGGGGCCAGCAACTTCCGCACCACGGTGATCGGACGCGAAGCCCACTCGAGCCAGGTGTATCAAGGGGTCTCGGCGATCCACGTCGCCGCTCGCCTGGTCACCCGCATCGAGGACGTGATGGCGGAGCTCAAGGAAGAGGGTCGGGTCGACGAGGCCTTCAGCGTGATCCACTCGAGCCTGCACGTGGGCAAGATCGAGGGTGGCACCGCCATCAACATCATGGCCAGGCGCTGCAGCTTCGAATGGGAAATTCGCCACCTGCCCACCGATGACGCCAAGGAGCTGCTGGCCCGGGTCGAGGCCACCGCCCGCGAACTCGAAGCCCGCATGCGCCAGCGCGCCCCCGAGGCCTCGATCACCACCGAGGCGCTCAACACCACCGTGCCGGCCCTGGCCGATCGTGACAACAGCGAGGCGCTGGGCCTGTGCCGCGAACTGCTCGGAGACAGCCCCGACGGTGCCGCTGTGGCCTACGCCACCGAGGCCGGTCAGTTCCAGCTCGCCGGCCTGCCCACGGTGATCTGCGGCCCCGGCAGCATCAGCCAGGCCCACCAGCCCGACGAATACATCGAGCGCGAACAGCTCGACGCCGGCAGCCGCTTCATGGTCGCCCTCGGTGATCGCCTCAAGCGCGGCTGAATCTACACCTGCAAGCGCCCCTGGATTCCCCTTTTCGAGCCAAGACCGTGACCCACACTGCTTCAAGCCCGGCGAGGCCTGTTGAGCCACCTCGCCTTGCCATCTTCAAGACCGGCGACAGCTTCGCCGATGTCGTCGCCGAGCACGGCGACTTCGAGGACCTGTTCAGCACACGTCTCGACGGCTTTCGTCGTCGTGGCGGCGTCATCGAGGTGATCGACGTTCGCCGCCAACCGCTGCCGGCAATCAGTGATCAGGACGGGGTGATGGTGACCGGGTCCCACGCCATGGTGTCCGACCGGGAAGCCTGGAGCGAAGCGCTCAAACCCTGGCTGAGGGAGGCGCTCGACTGTGGCCTGCCACTGTTTGGCGTGTGCTATGGCCACCAGCTGATGGCCGAAGCCTTCGGCGGCAGCGCCGGCTACCATCCCCGAGGGCGGGAATGCGGCACGCGTACCCTCACGCTGACCGAGGCCGGTCGCGGGGACCCGCTGTTCGGTGCGCTGCCCGATGCTTTCGCCGCCCAGCTGACCCACGCCCAGAGCGCCCTGTCACGCCCCGAGACCGCCACGGTCCTGGCGGCCAACGACCATGACCCCAACCAGGCCCTGCGCTATGGCCCAGCCCAGTACAGCGTGCAGTTCCACCCGGAATTCACCGTCCAGGTGACCGCGGCCTACCTGGCGCACCAGCGCGATATTCTTGTCGCTCAGGACGAGGACGTCGAGGCACTCGAGCGGTCTGTGGTCGAGACCCCCGAGGCCAGCAGCCTGCTGGACGCCTTCGCCCTAACCCTGTTCGATCGGCGAAGCTAGCCAGACGAGATATCTCCAGGCAAGCAGGTCGCCTGGCGCTGGGCGATACGCGGCGCTGCACCCTGGTGCGGCGTCGCCTCGCGTTGCGGCTCCAGTGTCAGGCGGCAGCGCTCCCGCGGGCTCGGCCCCCAGCGAAGCTGATAGCCGCGGTGTGCATCGATTCCCCTGACCACTGCCATGCGCCCCTGACCCAGCACCGCCAGCACGTCGCCATCGGCGTCGATCAACTGCGCGCCGAAAGGCGCCGGCGTGGTCACCCGCACCAGGGTCGGCGCCCCCACCAGGGTGTCGTAGGTCAGCCTGACGATAGCGCCTCGGCGAGGCGCTACCCGCCTGGCATTGCCCTTGAGCTCGACGCCATCGGTCATGCCGGAGGGATCCAGCGCCACCCGGTTGTAGCGGTAAGGTGTCAGTCCGCTGATCGCCCCCTTGCCTCGCCCGTCCAGCAATACCTGGTCATGTTGAGAAATCGCCGCGCCCTTGGCGCCCGGCGCCTCGATGACCGCCATGGTCTCGCCTTGATCCCGCGTCAGCACCAGGCCACCCGCATAGGCAATGGCGGTGCCATCGGCGCTGGCGCTGTAGCTGCGGTAGTCATCTCCGGCGCTGAGGTTGAGGCCAAGACGTACCCTGGAGGTGTCCATCCCCAGGTTGCCGCCATAGCTTGAATCGTGCGACCGGTCATCACGGCTGTGGTTGACGTAGACACCATAGTTCAGCGCGCAGCTGTCGCCGCTGAGGTTCAACTGGCCCGAGCGATGATCGCCCCGATGGGCCAGATTGGAGGTCAGTTGCAGGTGGCCTCCCAGCGGAACGCTGAGATTGAGGTAGAACTCGTTGGTGTAGTCGCCTTCGGTCTCGCTACGGCCTGCGGTGGCGCTCAGGGTGCCCCAGGAGAAGCCACGACTGACACCGACCTGATAGGTGGTCGCGTCCTCGCGATCCCAGTAGTCGGCGCTGATGCCAGAGGCAAACAGCCTGGTGCCGCCGGCCAGGGTCTGGGTCAGATTGACCTCGAGACGTTGGCGCTCGCGGTCCCGTGGTGAGGATGTCATGCCGTCATCGCGCAGCAGCGCAACGTCCGAAAGGCTCAGATAGTGCTGACTGGAAAAACGGTAGTTGACCACCGACAGCTCGGTGTCGGTGGGATCAAAACGGGTGTTGTAGCTCACACGAAAGCTCTCGCCACGCGGGCTCTCCGGCTCACCGCTCAGCGCCTCCAGGTGATTCGCCCGGGTCATGGTGGCATCCAGCGCGAAGGCGCCCAACAGGGTCGACACGGCGCCACCGGCAAGCCCCGCCATATAGTCCTCGGCCAGGATGGCGCCGGAGTATAGCGTCAGCCGATTGCTGACCCCGCGTCGGTATTCGGCCTGAACGAACCGGGGCAGGTCGACGAGGCCGTCATCCCGATACTCCCCCAGGGTCAGGTGGAAGCGGTGGGCGCCGGGTCGCAGCAACTGTGCCACCGAGGTATAGGGCAGCACGAAGGCGCGCTCGCTGCCGTCGGCCTCGGTAATGGTGACCTCAAGGTCGTCAGCCACATTGGTGGCGTAAAGGTCGTCGATGGCAAAGGGGCCGGGCGTCACGCTGGTCTCGTAGATGACGTCCTCCCCCTGACGGACCGTCACCCTGGCGTTGGTGCGAGCGGTGCCTCGCACTACCGGGGCGTAGCCCCGCCGGGAAGGAGGCAGCATGGCATCGTCGCTGGCGAGCTGGACGCCGGTGAAGGGTATCGACTCGAATCCCATCCCGGAGGTCTGATACTCGCCGATGACCAGGTCGGCCTGCCAGGGCGTCACGTCGTGGCGCAGGTAGGTGTTGGTGACATGATAGTGGGCGGTCTCGCCACTGGCGTCATCGAGACTGGCATTGTGACGAAGCTGCCAACCGCCGAGGTTCACCCCGGCGTTGATCCCGAGTCGATAGTCCTCACGGGACTCCTGCCCGTCGCGCTCGCCACGGAAGGCATTGCTGTTGTAGCGAACAAAGGCGCCATTGATGCCGTCCTGCCACGCCTCGGCCGGCACCTTTCCCCTGACGCGATGCCGCAGATAGGCCTGGGGCACGCTCAGTTCAAGTCGCATGTTCGCCGAGTCGATCGAGCTATCGACGTAGGGATAGCGAGCGGCCAGATCGACGCACTCGCGGCCTGAGTCGCCTCCCCCTGCCGCGGGCTTCAGCGGCAGGCGCTTTATCGCATCAAGCGACAGACACAGACGCGTCCCTTCCGGGTCCTCACCGATCGTCACCGTCTCGCGACCGAACGCCTGGCCATTGACCAGAACGTCGAGTTCATAGCGACCAGGGGGGACCGTCATACCCTGCTCGAAGCGGGTCAGGTCCATGCCCTGGAGTGATCCTTTCAGCAGCTTGGCGTTGAAGGCGTACTCGACCCGGAGCTCGGACGCACCGCCGGTCACCCTGCTACCGTCGTCGGCCCGGGCGGACAGACCGGCGTCGGTGACGAGGGACAGCCCCAGCGCAATGAGCACAGACAGGCCTCCGTGCCGCCGCAAGCCTCGAACCTTGCCGGCTGCTGTGCCAGACAGACGTTTCACAGCTCGAATCGGCGCCGCTGCGTCACCCCGTAGTCATTGATCCAATCGAAGAAACCCTGGGAGGTTGCCAGCGGTTCGATGCCGAAACGGCGGGAGCTCTGGGCCGGGATCAGGCTGCCACGAGCCGTGACCTGGTGCTCTTCGTTGCCTAGCCCGACCCGACGAAGCGACACACTGTAGGGGCTCTCATTACGGGCCACCAGCGTCCAACGGCCTGGCCCCCGCTCAAGCTCCCAGTGAAGCTGCTCGGCGGCCTGCTCGGGGGAAGCGGCAAGCCCGACGGGTCGATAGAACAGCTTGATGCGGGTGCGGTATGCCAGCTGCAGCACGTTTCGGTCCGGCGCCGCCTGGGTGGCGGGCACCTCCAGCACGTTCAACCAGTAGACAGACTCGCGATCGACAGGCGCCACCTCGCCCAGATAGGCGATCCGAATCGCCTGTCCTCCATGGGCATCGATGCGTGTCACCGGCGGTGTCGTCAGAAACGGCACCTCGACACTCTCCGGCGTGGAGTCCGGGTCGCCACGATCGATCCACACCTGCACCAGCGAGGGCGTATCGCCCGCATTGGTCAGCGCGACGCTCACATCCCTGGCATCGGCGGGGTAGATCACCCGGGTGCCCGAAACCACCACACTGGCATCGACACGACTGACAAGGCTGCAAAGCGCCACCAGCGCCAACAGCGCCACTCCCCTTCCCCACGACTCCCGTACACGCATGATCCCTATGCCTTTCTGTAGCCTTTATGAAGCCTTGCCAGACGCCCTACCTCCGCGCACTTCTGCCAGTGCGGGCGGACTGCGAGATCTATTGGTAGTTCAGGGTATACACCGCTGAGGTGCTGACGGTCCCCGCGACGGCGTCCGCGCCACTGGCGTAATAGCGCGCGGTGTAGCGAAGTTGAGTCGCCGTGGTGTCGTCGGCCAGATCCATCGCGGTGGCATCATTGGCGATCAGATTGATCACCTTGTTGGTATGGTCGAGCAGTTGTATCTCGACGTTCTTGGCGCCGCCGGTACCTGCGGTATTCACCAGATAGCCGGTGGCGGCATCGACATTGGTAGGCTCGAAGTACGGCTTCACATTGTCCACGGCAGCGGAGCAGTTCATGTCGATGGTGAAGGAGGTGTCACCCGCCGTCTCACCGCTCTTCAAATCGCTGACACTGACCGTGGGAAGCACCACAGTGCCATCCCCGGTTCCCGCATTGTTGACCTTTACCGTACAGGTCGTGGCAAGCACCTTCCCGGATATCGTGATGGTGCCGGTGGCGGCGTATCCATTGCCTGCCAGGGTAAAAAGCATGACGCCAAGCAGCCATCCCTTGCCTGTTTTCCGTTCCATGTCCCGTCGCTCTCCATTGCAATCATGCCTTCAGCCCGGCCGGGACAAGAGAGCCCCTGTCACCGCACCCGGATGTTACACTTTGCAACATTATGTCGTGCTTCGGCCATCAGGAGCGGCAGCATCGGGTCAGAGGTTGACGTAGGTCAGGCGGGGAGAAAGTCGACATTGAGGGGAATGAGGATCGCATCGGGCCCGATGCCAGGGAGCCAACGCCCAGGGAGCCAACGCCCAGGAAGCCAGCGAAACATGCACACGCAAACGGGCCGGTGGATATCCACCGGCCCGTTCACGAAACTTGCCTTGTCGTGATCCGAAGCGTCATCGGATCAACAGGGGCCTTGTACCAGCTGTCGGCTCAGGCCCCTGGCACCTCGATCAGGCGCGCGACTGGCGACGCACAGGCGCCTCGTCATCGCGACGACGACGGGGAGCACGCTCGCCGCTGCGCTCGCCACCACGCTCAGCGCGATCACCGCCACGGTCTTCGCTGATTTCCAGCGGACGACCGGCCACACGGGCACGTGCCATCTTGGCCAGGATGCTGGCCGGCAGACCATTGGGCAGCTCCACGGTGGAGAAGCCGTTACGGATGTCGATGCGGCCGATACGGGCGCCTTCGATACCACCTTCGTTGGCCAGGGCTCCGACCAGTTGGCCAGGCTTGACGCCATCCTTGTGGCCGACGGAGACGCGGTAGCGGGTCATGCCTTCGCTGGGTCCACGGCTCTCGCGGCGACGCTGCGGCTTGCCGTCACGCGGGGCGCGGTCATTGCGCTCCTTGCGCGGCGCCTGCAGGCGACCGATGGGTGCCTCGTCGGCGCGCGCCATGGCGGAGAAGGCACAGGCCAGCTCGATGGGATCGTAGCCTTCCTCGACCAGACGCTCGACCAGAGCACGCTGCTCTTCGGCACCCTTGGTGACGGAGGCGATCACGCGCTGATGGAAGACGTTGTCGCGGTGGGCACGAATGGCGGCCTCGTCGGGCAGCTCCATGACCGCCATCTTCTGGCCGGTGGCCTGCTCGAGCCAACCTACCTTGCGGCCTTCACGGAAGCCGGCGAAGGTGATCGCCACACCGTTGCGGCCGGCACGGCCGGTACGGCCGATGCGGTGGGTGTAAGCCTCGGCATCCTGGGGCAGGTCATAGTTGATGACGTGGGTGATGCGCGGCACGTCGAGACCACGAGCGGCCACGTCGGTGGCGATCAGCACATCGACCTTGGCGCGCTTGAGGCGAGTGATGGTGCGCTCGCGCAGGCTCTGGTCCAGATCACCGGACAGGCTGGCGACGTTGACGCCACGCGCAGACAGCTGCTCCATCAGAGTGGTACAGGCGGCACGGGTGCGCACGAACACGATGGCGGCGTCCACCGGCTCGACTTCAAGGATGCGCGACAGCGCTTCCAGCTTGGCGCCACCATCGACGCGCACCAGGCGCTGTTCGATGCTCTCGGCGGTGGTGGTACGCGCCTCGATGGCGACCTTGACCGGATCCACCAGGTAGCGATTGACGATGCGCTCGATCTCGGTGGGCAGGGTCGCCGAGAAGAACACACGCTGGGCGTTCTCGGGGGTATCGGCGACAACACGCTTGACGTCGTCGATGAAGCCCATGCGCAGCATCTCGTCGGCTTCGTCCAGCACCAGAGCGTTGAGGCCGGAAAGCTTGAGACTGCCACGATCCAGGTGATCGATGACGCGGCCGGGGGTACCGACCACTACCTGGGCGCCACGACGCAGCGCGCTGAGCTGCTCACGGTATTCCTGGCCGCCGCACAGGGTGGCGACTTCCAGACCCTTGAGGTTCTGGCCGTACTTGCTGAAGGAGACGGCTACCTGCTGAGCCAGCTCGCGGGTCGGCGCCAGCACCAGCACCTGGGGCTCACGCCGATCGAGTTCAATACGAGACAAGATGGGGAGCGCGAAGGCAGCGGTCTTGCCGGTGCCGGTCTGGGCCTGGCCCAGCATGTCGCGGCCTTCCAGCAGGGCTGGAATGGTCTGCGCCTGAATGGGCGAGGGAGTCTCGTAGCCCAGGGTCTCGATGGCGGAGAGAACGGCAGGCAGCAGGGCCAGATCACCAAAAGACGGTGAAGCGACAGTCGTCGAGGTCATGAATCACACCTTGGTAGGCCGGGGTTACCGGCAAAATAACGTGGTTGGCGTCCCTGACGCGCCCGTATTCGGGGCGAACAGAAATACGTCGCTCTACTCGTGGTAGAGCAAGGTCAACAAGTCTGTTGTCAACATTCGGAGTCGGGGACGCCGGTCGCACCTGGCATCGGCTCACGCAACTGCGTGGAGCCATCGTGGCGACCGTTTGCACCGCGGGCGTCGGGATCGACGTCGGGTGCTCCATCTTCACAATTCGAACGCGTCTTGCGCGTTGCAGCATCTGTTTGAACTCTCGAGGCCGCTTGGGCGTCGGAGGTCGCTGCGTCATGATGGTGGGGTCAACACATGCGAGGAGGGCGCATGCTACCATCGACTCATGGCTCTGACCAGCCCTTTTATGATCGAGCCCCCTTTTTCTGCCCCGGAGACACCAATGCCCCAACTATGGGTCGACGCCGACGCCTGCCCCAGAGTCGCTCGCGACATCATCGTCCGCGCCGCCGAACGCACCACCACCCAGACCTGGTTCGTCGCCAACCACCAGATCCCGTTGCCCAGTTCGAAGTGGGTCAAGGCCATGGCGGTGAGCCATGGCTTCGACGCCGCCGACAACGAGATCGTCAGCCGCATCGCACCCGGTGACCTGCTGGTCACCGCCGATCTACCGCTGGCACTGGAGGCGCTGGACAAGGGGGCCATGGTAATGACCAACAGAGGCGAGACCCTGGATCGCAACAACATCAAGGCACGCGTACAGATGCGCGACTTCATGGAGACCCTGCGTGCCAGCGGCGAGCACACCGGCGGCCCCAAGGGCTACTCGGACAGTGATCGACGGGAGTTTGCCAACGCCCTCGATCGCTGGCTGGCCAGACACGCACGCTGAGCGAGCCGCCCGGACCGGCTCACGAGCCGGTCCCCTCCCCCACCCACGGCTCACCAGCGGATCCTCTCCGCCAGCGTCTGACTCAGCCCTGGTAGACGCCTTCTGAGGCCAGACGCTCTCTGTCGTGGTCCCGATCCAGTCTCAGCACAGGCCCCAACGGCACGATGGCGTTGGGATTGATGGTGTCGTGGCTCATATAGTAGTGGCGCTGGATATGATCCAGGTCCACGGTCTCGGCGACACCCGGCCACTGGTAGAGCTCGCGCAGGTAGTGCGACAGATTGGGATAGTCCTCGATGCGATAGAGATTGCACTTGAAGTGGCCATGGTAGACGGCATCGAAACGCACCAGGGTGGTGAACAGACGAATGTCGGCCTCGGTCAGCCAGGCTCCGGCCAGATAGCGATGATTGGCAAGCCTCGCCTCGAGCCTGTCGAGACAGGCGAACAGCGCCGAGACGTGACGTTCGTAAACCGCCTGATCGGAGGCAAATCCCGCCTTGTAGACACCATTGTTGATGTTGTCGTAGACGTCGGCGTTGATCTCGTCGATGGTCTGGCGCAGGAACTCGGGATAGAAGTCGAGACGATTGCCGGTCAGCTCGTCGAAGGCCGAGTTGAACATTCTGACCAGTTCGGCCGACTCGTTGTTGACGATGCGCTTGCGCTGCTTGTCCCACAGCGCCGGGACGGTCACCCGACCGGTGTAGTGAGGGTCGGTCAGGGTGTAGAGCTCATGATGAAAGCTCACGCCGTTGATCGAGTCACCACTGGAGCCTTCGGCCTCGTTGTAGCTCCAGCCCTTGTCGCCCATCAGCGGACTGGTGTGGGAGACGTCGATCAGCGCGTCAAGCCCCTTGAGTCGGCGCATGATCAAGGTGCGATGGGCCCAGGGACAGGCCAGACACACGTACAGGTGAAAACGTCCCGCCTCGGCCTTGATGCCTGGCTGGCCATCGGGGCCCGGCGCGCCATCGGCGCTGACCCAGTCTCGCAACTGGGCGGACTCTCGCACGAACTCGCCGCCGGTACTCTCGGTGTCGTACCACTGGTCGTGCCAGACCCCATCGATTAACAGTCCCATACGGTCTCTCCCGTGAAGCGCCTTGGAGAGCCCAGCATACGGTGGAAAGAATCGACTACAAGCGCACATTTTGCCGCCAACCTTTCGATTCTTTCGAACCCATTGCCTCCGATGTGCCCAGACCTCAGCAACTGCAGTCCCGGACAGCCTGGCGCAGATGCTCCGCCATGGCCCTGGTGGCGGGTCCCGCCCGGTCGGCGTCGCGATGATACAGCTGGATGGGCACCTCACGCGTACCGCCGGCCTGCAGCGGCAATGGCTTGAGCCGGCCACTGGCCAGTTGGTCGCGAATGCGGGTCTTGGGCAACCAGGCAAACCCCAGCCCGTGCTCGAGCATCTCTACCGAGGTGGCGATATGGCTGACGGTCCAGCGCTGCTCGGCCTTGAGCCAGCCCGAATCGCGCGACGCCCTTTGCGACGAGTCCCTCACCACGACCTGGCGATGGTGCTCCAGATCCCTGAGGTCCAGCGGCCTGCTCATGGCATGTAGAGGGTGGTCCGGGTGAGCGACCGCGATAAAAGGCACGCTGACCAGGGGTTCGCCCAGGTAGCCTGACGTGGTCACCCCTGACACCACCAGGTCGGCTCGGCCATCCTCGAGCATTTCCACACCACCATTGAGTACCGACTCGTGCAATTGCAGCCTGACTTGCGGAAGAGCGCTGGAGAAAGCTTCCATCGCCTTGGCCAGTACGTTCGAGGGAAAGATCTGGTCGATGCTCAGCACCACCTCGGCCTCCAGGCCTTCCCGCAGTCGAGCGGCGATATCCACGAGCGCGTCGGAGCTCTCCAGCAACTGGCGGGCACGGCGCAGCAGCAAGGCCCCTTCCTCGGTAAGCCGAACCTGCCGCCCCACCGGTTCCAGCACCTTGACCCCCAACTGCTCCTCCAGCTTGTGCACTGCATGGTTGAGGGTCGAAGGGCTCTTGTGAACGGCTTCGGCGGCCCTGGCAAAGCCACCGTGATCGACCACGGCGGCCAGCATCTGCCACTGTGCGAGCGTGACACGCGACATGCTTGAATCCTTTTGACGATATCCATTGAGCATGCCAGCCGACGGCGCCAATGGCACGACTTGCCATCGATGAAAGTCGCATCGATGAAAATCACGATACGCCCCTCCCGCGCGAGGCCTTGTACGGCGCCTGGCCAGTCATTGGACTTATATCAACAAAATGAGACTTATCGTCCTTCAGGGGGAGTAGAAAGCACTACGACTTACCGGGGGGTTGCATTTGTTCAACGCTAAGGGTCCAATGAACAACAGTTAATAAACAGCGTTCGAACAAGGTTTTGTCACAGCTTCATCCATTCCTGGCGCCCCCGGTCACATAAATCACCGGGCGATGCGCCATCCGCTGTATGGCCATACAGTCTAGGCATACCATACTTCATGGGGTATGGTGCAATAGCCTATATATTTACCTTCATCAATTTTTCTATGGCCCTTTTACCATGATGCGAATCCTCCATTCGCTGCCCCGCACGCACAAGCTGCTGCTGTTACCCGTTGCCACCATGGTCACCGTGCTGGGCGCCCACAAGATTGTCACCACCTACGAAGACGTTCAGCGAGGCAATGAATCGCTGGAGTCAGTTCTGGTTCCGCTAGGAGAGTCTGCCTCGCCGGAACTGCCATCGCTGAATTTCGAGCGAACCCAGGTCGCCGAAGCCATCGACCTGGCGCTGGATGCCACCAGCCAGCACATCCCGATTTCTCAGCTCAAGGCCAGCGAAATCGTCGACATCGACTTCGTCGACGAGGCCCACGCCGACGTCAAGTTCGAGAACGCCATGCGTTCATCGTCGGGACTACCTCCTCTTACCTTACAATCCTCTCGCACGCTTCCTGGCGCCGCTGATTCATCTACCGCGGCGCCAGTTGCGTTGGACGGCAATCCGCAGCCGCCCGCCTTCAAGCTCGACGAAGGCTCCCTGCATATCGCCGTGGTGCTCGGTACCGTGGCCAGTGGGCTGCTGGAGCAGCAGTCACTGGACGTCGCCAGCGACGCCACTTCCTATGAGGATGTCAGCGAAGACGAGCTCGAACTGTTCGATGAAGGCCCGATCGTGCTCGAGGAAGAGATTGCGGCCAACGAGCCGTTCGTCCCGACCTGGCAGACCTATCGCGTCCAGCAGGGCGACACCTTTGCCGAAATGGCCGAAAAGACCCTGGGGCTGGGCTACAGCGAGGTCATGGCGCTGCTCGAGGACCTGCCCGACCAGAACGTTCTGACCCGCTGGCGCGTCGGTAACACCTTCGAGTATCAGCTTGGCGAGGACGGTCGACTGCTGGCGCTGCGCATCATGAAGAACGTGCGCGACGGCTACCTGATCGAACGCCAGGATTCAGGCTTTGACGTGGCGACCATCGAGCGTGCCGGCGAAGCCTCACAACGCCTTTACGCCGGCACCGTGAGCGGCAGCTTCGCTCGCTCCGCCGAGGCCGCAGGCCTGAGCCGTGCCGAAGTCTCGGAGATGGCCCGGGTGCTCGAGAAGAAGCTCGACTTTCGCCGCGACACCCGTCGCGGAGACAGCTTCCGGGTACTGGTCGAGTCCGACATCATCGACGGCCAGCGCCTGGACCCCCGCGTGCTGGCGGTGTCCTACGACGGCGAGCGCATGGACCTGACGCTGGTGCGCAATCCCGAGGACAACAACTTCTACACCCCCGAAGGCCAGAGCCTCGACCCGGCCTTCAACCGCTACCCGTTCTCCGGCAGCTACCGCATCAGCTCCAACTTCAACCTCAACCGCCGCCATCCGATCACCGGCCGCGTCAGCCCGCACAAGGGCACGGACTTCGCCATGCCGATCGGTACCGGCATCGAGACCCCGGCCAATGGTCGCGTGGAAAAGGTCGGCAACCACCCGGCGGCGGGTCGCTATATCGTGATTCGTCACGACAATGGCTACAAGACACGCTACCTGCACCTGTCGCGCCCGCTGGTCAGCACCGGACAGCGCGTGACCATGGGCGAACGGATCGCCCTGTCGGGCAATACCGGTCGCAGCACCGGACCTCACCTGCACTACGAGGTCATGGTCAACAACAATCAGGTCAATGCGATGCGCGTGGCCCTTCCGGAAAACCAGAGCCTGTCCGGTCAGGCGCTGGCCTCCTTCCAGCAGGAAACCGGCCCCACCCTGGCCGCGCTTCAGACCGCCAAGCCCGGCTCCGAAGTGGCGCTGGCCAACGACCTGGCCGCCGACAGCGACATCTGATGCTCCGCTGCGGTTGATCACGACAAGGCCCTGCGACAAGCCCCTGCAAACAAGGCCCTGCTGCGACACAGCAGGGCCTTGTCGTTTCAGCCCAGGAGACTGGGGCAGAGGGGACAGCGGCACACCAGAGACAGGTGCAGAGAAGACAGGCTCGGTCGGTTCGGCGTCAGGCGCGCCCGCGCCAATAGTCCATGCGCCGGACCAGCTGGTCCTTCCAGTGTTGCGCCAGGGCTTCGACGCCGTGCAATTCGGCCATGGTATCCAGGGGCGCCCTGCGGTCTTCCAGCACCCGCCAGCAGGCCTCCACGCTCCACCTTTCATCACCGCGCTCGACCACCTCGATGACAGGCCCCGGCGCAATCCATCCTTCCTCCAGCACGCGGTAGAGCCAGCCCATCCGGGCCTCCTGCATAAAGGCCCGCGCCAGTCCCGGCTGGCCGGTACGGGCATCGACCTTGGCACAGGGTTGCCTGGGCTGGGTCACCTGCACCAGCGCTTCGCCGATGCGATAGACGTCACCGATACGCACCTCACGCTCATCGGCCCCTTGGCTCGCAATATTCTCACCCAGCACGCCGGCCTCCAGCGCCACACCGGCGTCGGGATAGCGCTCGCTCCAGCGGGGATAGTGATCGGCGCAGTAGTGACACAGGGCGCGGTCCACCCCGCCGTGGTCGACCTGATTGGCCTGGCTGTCGTTGGAAAGCCCCAGTCGGGATAGCCATTGAGGCTCAGCGGCAGCGACCTTGTAGATACCACTCTTCTCACCGAAGCCCGGCAGCATCTGGGGCTCGCTGATATAGGGCCCCCTGACATTTGAAAATTCCATCCTTGCCCCCATCCTCCTTCTCTTGTCGCTATTCGCCGCCCATGCTTGAGCGCTTGTCGTGCTCCTTGCCCCCGCTTGCGAACGCCGCCTGGGAAGCCTCCGGCTCCGCTGGACGCCCTGCATCAAGACGCACCGTTATTCAGCCGCCACGTGCGCCTTCATACATGACCATCCAGGCGACGCCGAAGCGATCCTTCACCAGGGCAAAACGCTCGGCCCAGAAGGTTTCCGACAGGGGCAACATGATCTCTCCACCTTCAGCAAGCCCGGAACAAAGCCGTTCGGCTTCTTCGCGCGTGTCCACTGACAGCGCCAGAGAAAAGCCCTGAGGCGCCTCCCCAGAGGCGTCCGACCCCATCAGCACATGACCCGCCACCTCGATCTGCATATGCATGATGTGCTCTGGTGACGGTGTGCCCGCTTCCCCGCATCCAGCATCAGGTGTATCGGCGGGCATGTCCCTGTAGCGATGAAGCTCGCTCACTCGGCCGTTCATCAGCTCGGCATAGAACGCCAGGGCCTCTTCACACTGGCCGTCGAAAAACAGGTAAGGGTAGATTTGCATGAGCTTTTCCTGATGACTCAACGACGTTCTTTCGATGCTCGGGTCGGCGGTCCGAAGGACTGGCGCCGGACGTCATCAAGATAGCCCAGAAATCACTTCGACGAGGCGTAGTAGTCGTCCAGCAGCCGCATTCCCTGCTCGATGTCGGCGGTCACCGCGCGACAGAAGGCGTCCCTGTCCCCCCGGCGCAGCGCCTGGGTAATCTCACGATGGTGATCGTCGGCGATGGCGGAGCCGCCCCAACGCGTGCAGATAAAGCCCATGCTGGGACCGTATTGCTGCCATAGCTGCTCGACCAGCGGCAGCAATACCGTCGAGCCGCTCAGCCGGTAGATCAGAAAGTGAAAGGCGTGATTGCCACGCATATAGCTCTTGAGATCAGCAGCTTCGATGGCTCGATTGATGCCATCGTCCAGCGCCTCCAGGGCGTCGATGTGCTGGTGCTCGATCGCGGTAAAGGCTTGCCGGGCCAGCTCGGTTTCCAGCCGCCTGCGGGCGAACAGCACCTCGGTGAAGCGCTCCCGGCTCAAGTGCGGCACGATGATCTTGCGGCTGTCGACAAACTGCAGAGCCCCCTCGCTCACCAGCCAGCGCAGCGCCTCCCGAGCAGGCATGGCGCTGGTGTCATAGCAGGCGGCGATGCCGCGGATCGAAAGCACCTCGCCCGGACTGAAGGCCCCTTCGCACAGACGACGCCTCAGGTCCTGGTGAATTCGGGTCGAGGCGGTATCCGGCAGGTAGGGCGGAGGCGATGGTTCCGTGCCGATCGGCGCGACCATGGCGTCATCGCTATTGTCAGTATGAACGTCGGTCATTGCGCTTCCTTGTCACTCCTCTGTCCATTCCTCTCAGCCATTCCGCTCTTTATTCCCTTCTCCATTCCGCTCTCCATTCCTTTCTGCCATTCCGCTCTCTATTCCCCTCGCCATTCCCCTCGCCATTCCTTTCTCCACTTCACTCCTCACGCCAACCCACTATAACTTTTCTATCACTCCCCTTTTGCTTCTTTTGCCGGCCGCCCGTCGACCGCGTGTCCGTCGCCATCGGCGAAAAATTCGACAGGCCGCTGGCCTGCCACCATCACGGCGATATCTACCTGCGTCTGGCGTCAAGACTAGCCCATCGCGATGACGATAGCCCAGGCCGGGACGCCGCAGCCTGGGCCACCCAGGGTCGAATTCGCATCTTGTGCGCATCTGCAAGCCCTGCTAGTGTGATCACAACATGTGATCACACCAATAACAAGCTGCCATCGTTTCGGGAGTCGTCATGAGCGAACCGCGCTGCGCGTCCTACTACGCCGCGACCATCCACGAAGAAGCCGAATACCCCAGGCTCGAGGGCGAGCATCGGGTCGACGTTGCGGTGATCGGAGGCGGCTTCACCGGCGTCAACACCGCGCTGGAACTCGCCGAGCGTGGCTACCGGGTAGCGCTGGTCGAGGCCAACCGGATCGGCTGGGGGGCCAGCGGTCGCAATGGCGGTCAGGTCACCGGCAGCCTGTCGGGGCAGGATGCCATGCTCAAGCAGCTCTCCGGCCCGCTAGGGCGAGAGGCAGCCGAGAACTTCGTCTGGGATCTTCGCTGGCGAGGCCACCGCATTCTGCGTCAGCGTGTCGACAAGTACGCCATCGCCTGTGACCTGAAGTTCGGCCACCTGCACGCCGCCTACCGACCGAGCCACATGGCCGAGCTTAAGCGCGACGTCGAGGCGGCCCAGGGCCACGAGATCGCCCGGCACCTGAGTTTGCTGGACGCCGATCAGACACGCGAACTGGTGGGCACCGAGCTCTACCATGGCGCGGTGCGCAACGACTACAACATGCACCTGCACCCGCTGAACCTGTGTCTTGGCGAGGCCCGCGCCCTTGAGGACCTGGGCGGCTTGCTGTTCGAGGACACCCGGGTCACCGAGATTCGCCACGGCGCTACCCCCTGTGTCGTCACCGAGCGTGGCCAGATCCACGCCGACAGCGTGGTGCTGGCCGGCAACGCCTATCACCGGCTGGAGCGCAAGGCGCTCAAGGGCAAGCTGTTCCCCGCCTCTCTCGGCATCGTCACCACCGCCCCGCTGAGCCGGGAGCAGCAGGCCGCGATCAATCCCCAGGACCTGGCGGTCTACGACACCCGCTTCGTGCTCGACTACTACCGCCTGACCGCCGACGGTCGCCTGCTGTTCGGTGGCGGCGCCAACTATTCCGGCCAGGACTCAGCGGATATCGGCGCCGAACTGCGCCCCCGGCTCGAACACACCTTCCCGCAGCTCAAGGGCATCGCGCTCGACTACCAGTGGCAGGGCAAGGCGGGCATCGTGATCAACCGCATCCCTCAGCTCGGCAAGCTGTCACCCAACGTCTTCTACGCCCAGGGCTACTCGGGCCACGGCATCGCCACCTCGCATATCGTTGGCAACATCATGGCCAGGGCGGTCAGCGGTCAGCTGGAGGAGTTCGACCTGTTCGCCGACATGCGCCACTGGCGCATCCCGGTCAGCGAGCGCCTCGGCAACGGCCTGTTGGCCGCGGGCATGTGGTACTACCAGTTGCGCGAAAAACTGCGCTGAGCGTCCGCCGCCGACTCGCCGTCGGCAGCTCGATATCGACCGGACCTTTCACCATCAACGACGCCAACATCAACGACAACCAATAGCTGTCACGCCACGCTCCTGATCGACGCGACCCACGGCCATCGCCAGGTCGCTTCACCAACAACAATGATCGTCCAGGAGGACATCCATGGAAGCGTTTTTCCCCGCAGGCGGCTGGCTGGTGCTGCTGCCCACCGCCGTTGTACTGCTGCTGGCACTGTGGAGCCGTCGCGCGCTCGAGCCGCTGGTGGCCGGCGCCTTCGTCGGCACCCTGTTGATCGAGCCGACCAGCGCCCTGTCCACCCTCTCGGAGAGCCTGCTCAACGTCCTGACCGACGAGGACGTGGCCTGGGTGATCGCGGTATGTGGGCTGATGGGTTCGATTATTGCGCTGCTGCTGAAATCCGGCGCCTCGCGTTCCTTCGCCGAAAGCCTGTTGCGCTACATCACCAGCAAGCCTCGGGCGCTGCTCGGCTGCTGGTTCATGGGCATCGTGCTGTTCGTCGACGACTACCTCAACTCCCTGGCGGTCGGCACCTCGATGCGTCAGGTGACGGACCGCTTCAAGACGTCACGAGAGATGCTGGCCTACGTCATCGACTCCACCGCCGCACCGATCAGCGTACTGATCCCGATCTCGACCTGGGCGGTGTTCTTCGGCGCGCTGATCGAAAAGAACGGCCTGGCCGCCGACGGCCAGGGAGTCTGGACCTATATCCAGGCCATCCCCTTCATGTTCTATCCGTGGATCGCGGTGGCCATGGTGCCGCTGGTCGCCTACGGCAAGATTCCGCTGTTCGGCCCCATGAAGCGCGCCGAGCAGCGCGCCCAGCTCGAGGGTCGCTGCGTGCCGCCCGGCGCCGAGCACATCGATGAAGAGATCGCCCACCTGGCGGCCAAGGACCAGACACGCAGCAGCGTCTGGATGTTCCTGCTGCCGATGATGTCGCTGGCCTTCTTCACCTGGTACTTCGATCTCGATTTCCTGATGGGCATCTTCGTGACCCTGGCCGGCATGATCGTGGCCTTCATCGGCCTGAAGAAGCTGACCCCCGGCGAGACCTTCGACAACATTCTGGAGGGCTTCAAGTCGATGCTGGATGCCCTGGCGGTGCTGGTGGCGGCCTTCATGTTCAATGACGTCAACACCACCCTGGGACTCAACGAGTACATCATCACCACGGTCGAACCGCTGATCAACGCCCAGATCCTGCCCTTCATCATCTTTGCGCTGATGGGCTTCGTCTCCTTCGCCACCGGTTCCAACTGGGGCGTGTTCGTGATCATCCTGCCCATCGTCACCACCCTGGGCCACAATCTGGGCGCCGACATGACGCTGGTGATCGGTGCCACCCTCTCGGCCAGCACCTTCGGCAGCCACGCCTGCTTCTATTCGGACGCCACGGTGCTGACGGCCCAGGCCAGCGGCTGCACGCCCTTCCAGCACGCCTTTACCCAACTGCCCTACGCGGCCCTGGCCGGCTTGCTGGCCGCCGCCCTCTATCTGGTACTGGGATTCATGTGATGACGAAAGCACCGTCCAACGACGCCATCTTCTGGTCACACCGAGACAACGGGCGAGTCCCACTCGCCCCCCTCTCCATTGCTGAACAGGCCATCGATGAACGGACCACCGATGAACAGGCCATCGGTGAACAGACCGGGGATAAACAGGCTATCGATGAACAGACCGGGGATGAACAGGCAGACGTGGTCATTGTCGGCGGTGGCTTCACCGGCCTGTGGACCGCCTATCACCTCAAGCGCCTGGCCCCGGAGAAGGACATCCGGGTCCTCGAGGCCAGGCGTTTCGGCCACGGCGCCTCCGGGCGAAACGGGGGCTGGGTGGTGGGCAACCTGGCGGGCCTCGAGCGGCACCTGAAGGGCCTGACCCTGGCCCGGCGCCAGGCGCTGTGCGAGCTTTTGTCCGCCAATGTCGACGAGATCGGCACGACCCTCTCGCAGGAAGCCATCGACGCCGACTTCCACAAGGGTGGGGCGCTCTACGCGGCGGCGCGCTACCCGGCCCAGGAGGCGCTCCAGCGGGACTACCTCGCACACCTGCTGGAACTCGGCCATCGCCAGCATGACTGCCGCTGGCTGTCCGCCGACGAACTCAGCGACCGGGCCCGCTTCCGCCGCCCCTTCGGTGGCATCTTTCATCGTCAGGTCGCCACGCTGCACCCCGGCAAGCTGATCGATGGGCTGGTCGAGCGACTCGCGGCCATGCGGGTCAGGCTTTACGAACAAAGCCCGGCGACGAGCATCGATGACGGCAAAGTGACCACGCCCCAGGGCAGCATCCGCGCGCCGATGATCGTGATGGCCACCGAAGGCTACAACACCCTGCCCCAGCTACGTCCCCACCTGGTCCCGGTCTCCAGCCTGGTGATCGCCACCGAGCCCTTGAGTCAGAGCCAGTGGGATGCCATCGGCCTGGCACAGCGGCCGACCTTCGCCGACGCCAGCCGGTTGATCAACTACGGCCATCGCAGCCGCGATGGTCGCCTGATCTTCGGCGCCAGGGGTCGCTACCGCTTCAACGCCCGTCCGCGTCACCAGGCCTCCATCACCCAGGGCGACATCCAGATGCGCAAGGCGCTGCTCCAGGATCTGTTTCCCGACCTCGGCGAGGTCGATATCAGCCACGGCTGGGGCGGCACCCTTGGCCTCTCGCGCAGCTTTCGCCCCCACGCCCTCGTCGATCGGCGAGCCGGCATCGCCACCGCCGGCGGCTATGCCGGCGAAGGCGTCGCCGCCAGCCACCTGATGGCGCGCACCCTGGCCGAGATGCTCTGTGGACAGGACACACCGCTGACACGGGCCCCTTGGGCCTTCGATGGCTGTGCACTGGACCAGGTGGTTCGTCGCTGGGAGCCCGAACCCCTGCGCTGGCTGGGCGCCCAGACCATCACCCTGAGCTACGCCACCGAGGAGGCCCTGGCGTCGCGTGAGCGCCACCTGCCGCTGATCGGCCCGGCGCTGAGCCGACTCAACGACCGTTTTGCCGCCGTGATCGAGTAGACAGCGACAGCCGCGATGCAGGCCGCACACTCGTCACCTTGCCCCGGAACTGCCAAAGGAGACACCGCCATGTTGATCGTTCATAGCGACGCCACCCGCGACCGTCGCACTCTCACCGAGCTGTTTGCCGGCCAACTGGTCGCGCCCTTCGAGTGTCCCGAGCGGGTGGACTACATCATCGAACGCGCCAGGACCGAGTCCATCGGCGAGATCCGCGGCCCCGACGAGCATGGACTGGAGCCGGTGCTGGCCATCCATGACGCGGACTACATCGACTTTCTGCGGGTTGCCTGGCGCGACTGGCAGGCGGCCGGTTACCAAGGCGAAGCGATTCCCAATATCTGGCCGACACGGCGGATGCCCGGCGGCCCCATACCCCGCCATATCGAGGGCCGCCTTGGCTACTACGCCCTGGCCGGAGAAACCTCGCTGAACGCCGACACCTTCGAGGCGGCCCTGCTCAGCAAGGACATCGCCCTGACCGCCCTGGACCAGGTGCTCGACAGCGGCGCGCCGGCCTTCGCCCTGTGCCGACCGCCCGGCCATCACGCCGCGCGGGACCAGTACGGCGGTTACTGCTTCATCAACAATGTGGCGGTATCCGCCCAGCGGGCACTGGACCGGGGCCACCAGCGGGTCGCCATCCTCGACATCGACTTCCACCACGGCAACGGCACCCAGGACATCTTCTACGAGCGCAGCGACGTGCTCACTCTCTCGCTGCACGGCGACCCCTTGGACGAGTTTCCCTACTTTCTCGGCTTCGCCAACGAGACCGGACGAGGTGACGGCGAGGGCTACAACGTCAACTACCCCCTGCCCAGCGGCACCGACTACGCCCGTTGGGCGCAGGCGCTGGATGACGCCATCGCGCGCGTCAGGGACTTCGCCCCGGACATGCTGATCATCGCCCTCGGGGTCGACACCTTCGAGAACGATCCGATCAGCTCCTTCACCCTGCAAAGCGACGACTATCTGGACATCGGCGCCCGCCTCAAGCGCATCGGACTGCCCACACTATTCGTGATGGAAGGCGGCTACGCGGTGGAAGAGATCGGGGTCAATGCGATCAACGTGCTCAAGGGCTTCGACAACGCCTGAGCCCCGGCACACGGCACAAGACACAAGGAACAAGGCACAAGGCACGACCGATTCGACGAAAACGCTCGACGCCCCGTACGACATCAGTAGGTCGCTTGTCCCGGACGGGCGTCGGCGCCACGCGAGCACCGCCGGTTTTCCATACTGGTTTGCCACGGGGACCGTGCACGGTTCGGCGAAACGTCTCCCCCGACGCAGCCGCCAGACCGCATCGACGACGGCAACCTGGAACGGGCGGTAGACCACGCCCTGAGCAGCGCTCAGAACAACAACAGCAACAACAGGAACCGACCCATGACACAACAACGACGTTCCAGCCTCCCCGAGGCCCCCGACGGCCAGGACAGCGGCCTCAAGCGCATCCTTGGCCTGCCTGCCCTCGTGTTCTTCGGCCTCGCCTACATGGTGCCCCTGACCGTATTCACCACCTACGGCGTGGTCACCGAAACCACCGGCGGCCATGTGCCCATGGCCTACGTGATCACCCTGGCGGCGATGTTCTTCACCGCCTACAGCTACGGCAAGATGGTCGAGCACTACCCTACCGCCGGCTCCGCCTACACCTACACACGCCGCGCCTTCGGTGGCCGTGTGGGCTTCATGGTGGGCTGGGCGCTGCTGCTCGACTACATCTTCCTGCCGATGATCAACTACCTGGTGATCGGGATCTACATGAAGGAGGTCTTCCCCGCCATCGATCAGGGCGTCTGGGTGGTAGGAGCCATCGTCGCCGTGACCGCACTGAACATCCTGGGCATCAAGCTGGTGGCCAAGATGAATCTGATCATCATCGGCTTTCAGTTCGTCTTTCTGGCCACCTTCATCGCCATCTCGCTGAAGGTCATCGCCGGTGGCGAAGCCCCCTCGCTGCTGGCGCCCTTCCACAGCGAAGGGCTCCAGTGGACCACCATCGTCGGTGGTGCCGCCATCCTGTGCCTGTCGTTTCTTGGCTTTGACGCCGTCTCGACCCTGTGCGAGGAAACCCGCGAGCCCAAGCGCGACATTCCCCGCGCCATCATGCTGTGCACCCTGATCGGCGGCGGCCTGTTCATTCTGGCCTCCTGGGTCGGGCATCTGGTGTTTCCCGACTATCACAACTTCGGCAGCGCCGACTCGGCCGCGGTGGACGTGATGCGCCGCGCCGGCGGGGGGTTCCTGGTCGCCTTCTTCACCGCTGCCTACGTGGCAGGCTGCTTCGCCTCGGCCATGGCCGCCCAGGCCAGCGTCTCCCGGATCCTGTTCGCCATGGGCCGCGACCAGGTCCTGCCCAAGGTCTTCGGCAAGCTCAGCCAGCGCTACGGCACCCCGCTGGGGTCGACGTTGATCGTCGGCGCCATCTCGCTGATGGCGCTGGTCATCAGCCTGGAGCTGGCCGCCACCATGATCAGCTTCGGCGCCCTGGTCGCCTTCTCCTTCGTCAACCTTTCGGTGATCAAGCACTACCTGGTGGATGAGCACCTGATGCAACCCAAGAACCTGCTGCGCTACGGCGTCATGCCAAGCGTCGGCTTCCTGTTGACCATCTGGCTGTGGTCGAGTCTGTCGCTCAACACCTTCCAGGTGGGCCTCACCTGGGTCGCCGTCGGCTTTGCCTACCTGCTCTATCTGACCCGCCTGTTCAAGGTCGAAGTACCGGACCTGGAGCTCAAGGAAAACTGAGCGCTGACCGCGGCGCCTCCGATCAGAGCGTCGCGGTTTACAGCCCCTGCCCACAGCGCCGACATCCCGGGATGTCGGCGCTCTTCTTTGGCGCACCACAAACCTTGCAAGATCGCGCATCGAGGCATCGCATCGACCTTTTTTCCGGCCGTGTTGTGGCAAGGCACAGCCATGAAGAGCACCGCTGCAGGACTGCCCTAAGGTAAGAGACAGCTATCGAGAGTCCCTTCCCATGGAGAGCCCCGCCCATGACGCTACGCCTGCCCACCCTGATGCTGCTGACACTTGCCCCGCTGTCCACCTGCCTGGCGGCAGAAACGATCTACGTGGTCACCAACAAGACCGAAGGCAACTCGGTCGCCGCCTTCCATGCCGACGATGACGGCACGCTTTCCCTAGCCTCCGAGTATCCCACCGGGGGCCTTGGTACCGGTGATCTGGAGATTCCGGCTCTGGAGAAAAATACTGACCACCCGCTGGCCAACGGCGACGACCCCCTGATCTCCGCCAACGCCATCGCGGCCTCTGCGGACGGCAGCTGGCTGGTGGCGGTCAATCCCGGCGACGGGACTCTCAGCGCGATGAATCGCAACACCGATGGCAGTCTCCAGGCCGTCAACAGCGTGGCGGCCTCGGACCGCTTTCCGATCTCCGTCGCCATCCACGGCCATCTGGTCGCCGCCGCCAGCGTAGGTGACAGCAACCAGGCCGGCTCCATCGCGCTCTATCGCCACACCCCCGACGGACTGACCGCGATCGAAGGCAGCCGTCGCGACCTGGGCGCCCGCCCCTCCACCATCGCCTTCTCGCGTTCCGGAGCCTTCGTCATCGTCAACGAGCTGGTGACCGGCAAGATTCACAGCTTTGCGGTCAGTGACGATGGTCTGTCCGCCGATCCGATCGCCAGCGTGGACAGCCCGCGTGCGCCGGCCGAACGCTTCCACGCCATACCGGTGGGCTTCGCCATCGGCCAGGGGGACCAGGGCGAGACCCTGTTGATGTCGGAGGCACGCTTCCTGACGCCGGAGTTCGGCCTGCGTGAGGAGGCCGACAAGGTACCCCAGAGCCCGCTCTACAGCTGGCAGACCAGCTCGGTCTCGAGCTATGTGCTGGATGATCAGGGCGGACTTACCCTGAAGACCGCCGACGCCCTGACCGGCGCCGCCATGGAAGGAGGCGAGATCGCCAACTGCTGGGTCGCGCTGAACGCCGACGGCGATACCCTCTACACCGCCAACGCCCTGTCGAGCTCGATCAGCCGCTACAGCGTCAAACCGGACGGCAGCATCGCCCTCGAGGATGCCACCGCCTACAAGGACGACGGCGAATTGCTGTTCTTCTCGGACATGGCGCTGAGCCCCGACGGCGACACCCTCTATCAGCTGGTCGGCAACACCGGCCAGGTGATGGCCTTCGATGTCGCCGAGGATGGTGGTCTATCCCTGCGCACCAGTGCAGGCGGACTGCCGGAGCTCGGCAGCTACGGCCTGGTGGTGCTGGAAGACGGCTAGCCTTGTGGCACTGGAAGACGGCAGATACGGCGACGCCTGGAGCCCTGCCCGAATAGTCGACGAGCACGGGCACTTTTCAGACAAGCCCTAGCGAAAGTGCGGATTCAGCCTGCCAATTTCGTAGAGATCGTGAAGGTAGACGTCCAGCTTGTAGACCAGGTGGGTGGCGACGATCAACAGCGCGATCAACGAAAGCAGGATGGCGGGATCGTTGGCCCAGGCGAACGCCGGTGAGCCCAGTTGATAGCCGATGGTATAGACGCTGAGCCCACCCAGCCCCAGCACCGACAGGCACAGCGCGATGATCACGATGATCAGGGTGCCACGCAGGTCCCGGCTCGGCGGGCGGGTCGTCCAGCTCGCCAGATGGCGGACCATGATGCGCCCATTGGTGACGATCTGGCGACGGCGGCGTAGCAGCATGGCGGCATTGACCGGCTCGTCGTCCCGGGAAAAGGCCGCCAGCGCTACCCTGGGGTCGACACGGCCATCGAAGCGCTCGTTCACCGCCCGGGCAAAGGCCTCGCGATCACCGGTATTCCTGGCCTGCTCGGCCAGCCGAGACAGCTCCTCAAGCGCCTCGGCGTCCATTCCGGGACGCTTTTCGAAGTCGGCAAAGTGCTGCTCGTAGTAGATGTAGTAGACCTGATAGATCGACAGCAGCACGGCCGCGTAGATCATCACGTAGAGGGCGATATCTGACATGCGTTTCTCCCTGTCCCTGGCGGTAGGCCGTCGAGACACTCGATCCCGAAGCGGCACAAAGATCCCCATTATCTGAATCTTTTATTATGGCCGGTAGCGGGTGTTTTGCCGCACCCTTGTCGGCCACCTTGTGACACAAGCAAGAGCCCCCGACGGGCATCCGACGGGGGCTCTTGCTGCAACGGCGTTGTTTCAGGGCCGGAGCCGAATGTTCGGCTCCCCTCCCTGCTCGACTATTGTGACGCCTGATCCGGCAGCTTGTAGGCCATCACGTAGTCACCGATGGTGGTACCGATCGAACCATGGCCCCCGGCCACCAGCACGACCATCTGCTCGCCCTGGCTGTTGAGGTAGGTCATCGGCGTGGCCTGGCCGCCGGCTGGCAGCCGCGACTCCCACAGCTGCTCGCCGGTGGTCAGGTCGTAGGCACGGAAGTAGTCGTCCACGGACGCCGCCAGGAAGGCCACTCCTCCGTCGGTGATGATCGGACCGCCGATACCCGGCACCCCCATCTCGAAGGGCAGCGGCAGCGCTGTCATGTCTTCGATGGTGCCGTTCTTGTGCTGCCAGGCGACCTCACCGGTACGCAGGTCGGTGCCGGCCACGTAGCCCCAGGGCGGCTGCTGACAGGGAATGCCCAGCGGCGACAGGAACGGCTTCATCTCCACCGCGTAGTCGGCACCGGCGTTCTCGTTGAGCCCCTGCTCACCCTGGTTGGTCTCGCCGAGTTCGGCGCCGTCCTTGGGCACCAGGGTACTGGTGAAGGCCAGATACAGCGGCATGCCGAACATCACCTGGCGCTTGGGGTCCACCGCCAGGCTACCCCAGTTGAAGACGCCGAAGTTGCCGGGGAAGACGATGGTGCCCTGCTCGGACGGCGGGGTGTACTGACCCTCGTAGCGCAGCGAGCGGAACTGGATACGGCAGACCATCTGGTCGATCAGGCTGCCTCCCCACATGTCGGCCTCGCGCAGCTTCGGCGGACGGAAGCTCAGGGCAGACCTGGGCTGGGTCGGTGCCGCGTAGTCGCCTTCGATGGTGCCCTGCGGTGCCGGCTCCTCGGTGATCGGGAAGATCGGCTCGCCGGTGGCGCGGTTGAGGACGTAGACGTCCCCCTGCTTGGTCGGCACCACCAGCGCGGGCTGCATGCCCTCGTCGGTCTCCAGGTCGACCAGGCTCGGCTGCGCCGGGGTGTCCATGTCCCACAGGTCGTGGTGGACGAACTGCTGGACCCACTCCACCTGGCCGCTGTCCAGACGCAGCGCCACCACCGAGGTGGCGAACTTCTCTTCGGCCTCACTGCGGAAGTGGCCGAGCTGGTCCGGGGTCCGGTTGCCCATCGGGAAGTAGATCAGCCCCAGCTCCTCATCGGCGCTGGCCACCGCCCAGCTGTTGGGGGAACTGGTGGCGTAGGTCTCGTCCTCACCGATCGGCGCGGTCTCGTCCGGGTTGCCGGAATCCCAGTTCCAGCGCAGCTCGCCGGTCCTGGCGTCGTAGGCGCGGATCACGCCGGAGGGTGAATCGACGGCGTAGTTGTCATTGACCGCCCCGGCTACCACCACCAGGCCATTGGCCACCACGGGGGGCGAGGTCGAGTAGTAGAAGCCGGACTGGGTGAACGGCATGTTGTGCATCAGGTCCAGTTCGCCGTTGTCGGCGAAGTTGGCGCAGCGGGCACCGGTGGCCGGATCGACGGCCAGCAGGCGCGCATCGGAGGTCGGCATGAACAGCTGGGCGTCGCACTGGATCGGCTCCAGCGCCTCGGCCGGCTGGCTCGCC
Organism: Halomonas sp. H10-59; assembly: GCF_040070555.1. Lineage (NCBI taxonomy): Bacteria > Pseudomonadati > Pseudomonadota > Gammaproteobacteria > Oceanospirillales > Halomonadaceae > Halomonas > Halomonas sp. H10-59. The sequence continues at coordinate 1,192,158 of NZ_CP098828.1, read as the reverse complement.
GCCGCGACGTCGAGGCTATCGCCATCGCCGGATGCCGGCGGCAGGTAGGAGACGCCGCGACAGGTCTGGTGCTGGCGTGAGCTTTCCGCCGGCACCTTGGCGTCATACTGCCAAAGCTTCTCGCCGTTATCGGCGTCAAGCGTCACCAGCCAGTTGTGCGGCGTACACAGAAACAGCGCATTGCCCACCTTGAGTGGCGTGGCCTCGTAGGTGGTCTCCCCGACGTCGTCAGGGCCCTTCCTGTCACCGGTCTGATACTGCCAGGCCAGTTCCAGTTCGCCGACGTTATCCTGGGTGATCTGGTCCAGCGGCGAGTAGCGCTGACCCAGGTTGCTGCGACCGTAGGCGTGCCAGCTCGCCTCCGGCGAATCGCCAAGCTCGGGTGACTGGACGATCTCGTCCTCGTTGAGTCGCCCCTCGATGCGATGGGCATCCACCGCCAGACTACCCAGCAGGCCTACACCCAGCACCGCCCAGACCGGCAGCAGCACCGCCGTACCCAGGCGCTTGCCGGCACGCGACGGCCACAGCAGCGGAATGGCTAGCAGCATCAACAGGCCCATGCGGGTGGCCAGCGGCCACCAGTCGTAGCCGGATTCCCAGAGGGCCCAGGCGGCCGTGGCGATAAGCAGCCCGGCGTAAAGCAGCTGCGCCGGCACGCGACGGGAGCGCGCCATGGCGCCCACCGCGATCAGCACCAGACCGGCCAGGGCGTAGTACCAGCTTCCACCCAGGGTGACCAGCCAGGCGCCGCCCCCCAATAGCGAAAGCCCCACCAACAACAAGATGAGGGAGTAGATGATCATGATCCAAGGTCCTTGCGCTGAATCGTTTAAGTGGCCGGCATGTTAATTGATTAGCATGAGAATTAACATGCCGGTGCACAGCTTCAGTGTAGGCCCTCTTCTTGTAATACAGGCAAGTTGCCTGCGTCTTTTCAAAGGCCGGGCAAGGCGATCAGGGTGACCATGGAAGGCGACAGCGTCTCAGCAAAGGCTCTCGCAGCGCTGCGGACGATCCCCCATCCTGGCCAGTCCATCGTGCAATGCCTCGAGCTCGGCCCGTCGCCCCCGGGCGCCGGCTTCGAGACAGTCGAGCGCCCAGTCGGGCAGCTCGGCGCTCAGCCGGTAGTGGACCCACTGGCCATCGCGACGATCCTGGAGCAAACCACAGCGACGCAGCTCTGCCAGGTGGCGTGACACCTTGGGTTGCGACACCTCGAGCACCGCGGTCATTTCGCAGACGCAGAGCTCTCCTTCCTGCAGCAGCAACAGCATGATCGACAGGCGCGTCTCTTCCGACAGGCACTTGTAGAGGCGTAACGGGTCCAGCGACATCATCGGCGTTTCCTGTTCATCTTTGCCTGTTCATCTTTTTTCCCTGGGCAGCGGCTTTCTTCGTTCAGCGCCACGGGGTTCCTCCGCGGGCCGACTATCCTAGGCTCTGTCCGAAAAGTCGGCGAGCGAAGGTTAGACAAGGCAAAAATCGGTGAGACAGCGCAGTTTACGGGGTGTAAATGAGCATGTTGATCCGATTTTTAACGCCGTATTACCGAGCGTAGGCACTTTTCAGACAAGCCCTAAGCGGGCCTTGCCTCGTCGTCAGAGGCTGCGGGCTCAGGCTGACCATCGCCGGGCAAGGCCAGTGCCATCAGGGCGCTGGCCAGCACCAGCGCCGCCGACACCCACAGGCAGGCCGACAGCCCCTGGCTTTGATACAGCCAGCCCGACAGCAAGGTGCCGAGCAGGCGCCCCATGGCGTTGGCCATGTAATAGAAGCCCACGTCCATGGAGGCACCCTCGGCGCGGGCGTAGTGCACGATCAGGTAGCTGTGCCAGCTCGAATTGATGGCGAACAGCACCCCGAACAGCAACAGGCCTACCACCAGCCAGCCCACCTGAGCCAGCGGCAGCACCGCCAGCAGGGCTGGCAGCCCCGCCAGGGCCAGCGCCCAGAATACCGTCGTGCGTCGCTGGCTTCCTGCCATCAGCGAGGTCAGCCGGGGCGCCTGGGTCTGGACACCCCCGTAGCCGATCACCCAGATCGCCAGCAGCCCGCCCACCGTCCAGTGGCTCCAGCCATGCTGGTCATAGAGAAACACCGGCAAGGCCACCACGAACCAGACATCCCGGGAGGCAAACAGACACAGGCGCGCGGCCGACAGGACATTGATCGCGCGGGACTTGGAAAATATCTCGGAGAACTTGGGCTTGCGCTTCGCGCGCCCCAGATCGGCCTTGAGGCGAACCAGCGAGAGGACCAGCACCGCCAGCAGCATCACCGCCATGACGATGACCGCGCCACGAAAGCCGATCAGCGTCAGCAGCAGGCCACCGAGGAAGAAACCGGCTCCCTTCAGCGCGTTCTTGGAGCCGGTCAGGATCGCCACCCAGCGATACAGGGTGGAGCTTGCCGAGGCACTCTCGGCGGGCACCAGTACCTTGACCGCGCTCTTGGCGCTCATCTTGTTGAGGTCCTTGGCGATGCCCGACAATGCCTGGGCCGCCATGACCCAGGCCACGCTCAGCGCCGAGGACGGCACCATCAGCATGGCCAGCGCCACGATCTGCAGAGCGAGTCCCAGATTCATGGTGCGATTGAGGCCCAGCCGTGCCCCGAGCCAGCCCCCCACCAGGTTGGTGATCACCCCGAAGGCTTCGTAGAACAAGAACAGCATCGCCACCTCGAGGGGCGAATAGCCCAACTGGTGGAAGTGCAGCACCACCAGCATGCGCAGGGCGCCGTCGGTAACGGTAAAGGCCCAGTAGTTGCCGGTGATCAGCAGGTACTGGCGGATTTCGAAGGGCAGCGCCTTCACCCGCGCCATCAACGATTCAGCCACGACCCACCTTCAGCGCCAGCTCTGCGGTGCGGTTGGCGTAGCCCCACTCGTTGTCGTACCAGGCGTAGAGCTTGAGCTGGGTGGCGTTGACCACCATGGTCGACAGCGCATCGATGATCGAGCTGCGCGGGTCGGTGCGGTAATCGATGGACACCAGCGGACGCTCCTCGTAGCCGAGAATACCGGCAAGCTCCCCTTCGGCGGCCTCGCGCAGGGCGGCGTTGACCTCATCCACCGTGACCTCGCGTTCAAGTTCGAAGACCATGTCGGTGAGCGAGGCATTGGCCAGCGGCACGCGTATGGCGTGGCCATTGAGCTTGCCCTCGAGCTCGGGAAAGATCGCGGTGATCGCCTTGGCCGACCCGGTCGTGGTCGGGATCAGGCTCATGCCACAGGCCCGCGCCCGACGCAGGTCCTTGTGAGGCGCGTCGAGGATGGTCTGGGTGTTGGTGATGTCATGCACCGTGGTCATGGAGCCATGACGGATACCGAAACGCTGTTGAATCACCTTGACCACCGGGGCCAGACAGTTGGTGGTGCAACTGGCGGCGGTGACGATGCGGTGACGCTCGGGCTCGTAGAGATCGTCGTTGACCCCCATGACCACGTTGAGCACGCCCTCCTCCTTGACCGGCGCGCTGACCACGACGCGCTGCACGCCCTGGTCGAGATAGGCCTGAAGCCTGTCCAGGGTCTTGTGCTTGCCAGAGCATTCGATCACCACGTCGCAGCCGGACCAGTCCGCGTCGGCCGGAACGCTTGCTCCGCTGAAGGCCACCGCGCGACCGTCGAGGTTCAGCTGCTCGCCCTCGCCATTGATCCCGCCCTCAGGCGAAAAGTGGCCGTGCACCGAATCGAACTCCAGCAGGTGGGCGAAGGTGGCGGCGTCACCACCGGGATCGTTGACGCGAACCAGGTCGACCTCCCCGGCGGCGATACGCGGCCACAGACTGCGAACCACCAGGCGGCCGATCCGTCCGAAACCATTGATACCGATACGTAGTGTCATGAAAGTCTCGCTTTAGAAAGTGAGTATCGCGCCCCGGCACCCGCCAGGCTCTGCCGACAGAGGGTTACGCCATCAATCGTCGGCCAGGTGGCGGGCGCGATCACGATCCTTGATCTGCAGCCACAGCATCAGGCGCACGCGGATTTCCTGAAGCGCCTGGGCGTAGGCGTTGTCACGCTCGATGCCACGGGGATCACGGATATCCCAATAGAGATGCTCGTCGCGACTGCCCTCCCAGTCGCGACAGGTTTCCTGGGCCTTGTCGCAAAGCACGATGACGGCATCGAAGTGCTGTCCCTCAAAGCTGTCGAGGGACTGACTGGCGAGCCCCTCGGTGCTGATGGACTGCTCCTTGAGCGCGGCCAGCGTCTTCTGATGCGGCTCGTCCGGCTCGGTACCGGCGCTGAAGGCATCGAAGCGATCACCGGCCAGGTGGCGCAGCAGCGCCTCGCCCATCAGCGAGCGAGCGGAATTGGCGTGACACAGAAACAGCACGCGTTGCTTGCGGGACTCTTGTGACATCGTCATCGGGGGCGCCTCAGGATATATGGAATTTCATATATACGAGACAAGGATGTCAATTCCGTGACCGTTTCGCGTCCACCACAAGGAATCGACGACAGCCGCCAGGATCAGTGGGCGGCGGCCGAGGCCTGGCGCCTCAGGCGCACGATGGTGATGATATTGGTGGCGAAGATTAGCGTCTCGGCCAGGGTGCCACCCAGCGAACCTGCCAGCAGATTGCTGATGATCCAGCAGAAGGCGGCGCCGGCCAGTACCAGACGCATCGCCACCCCTCTGAGCATGAACATGGCAAAGGTGCCAAGCAGCCCTGCCGCCAGGGCAGGAAGATCACGCGCATCGCTCCAGGTCAGCGCCGCTACCAGCAAGGTGGCGAGCAACATGCCGAGCATGATCGCCAGATTGCCGGGAAAGCGTCGCGCCAGAGCGATGCGCAGGATGATCAGGGCCGAGATCGACGCGGCTACCCAGCTCCCCAGCAGGGCAAACTGGGTCGCGAAGGCCAGGTTGGCTCCCAGCAGCAATACCAACAGCTTGTCGTCATGCCGGCTGGCGAAGCCGATCACACAGAGCGTGAGCGCCACCAGGCTGACGGCCTGCCCGGCGAGCCATCGCAGCCCCATCTCCTCCATGCCAAGTCCCCAAGCGATCGAAAAAGGATCGGTCATCCTAGCACGGCTGTTGCGCTGTGCCGGGCAGGCAAGCGACCGCGCCTGTCCGCATGCGTGGTGACGACGCGCGAAGGCTGGCAAGGCCGCTGCCCTCGCACTAGGCTAAACCGAACTTTGCTACGCGTAACCGCCCATGCCCCTCTCGGACTTTCCCTGCGACCAATACCTTGAGCGTATCGGCCTTGTGCAACCCGTCGAGGTGTCTGCCGAGTGCTTGCGCGCGCTGCATCGCGCCCAGCTCACCTCGCTGCCCTTCGAGAACTTCGATATCTGCCTGGGCCGCGGCGTGGATGTCAGTGCCCAGGGCATTCTGGCCAAGCTCATCGGTCAACGCCGGGGCGGCTACTGCTTCGAGCTCAACGGCCTGTTGCTGATGGCACTTGAGGCCTTCGGATTCGAGGCCAGGGCCCTGTTGGGACGTGTACATCTGTCGGGAACCCCCTCCGGGCGCAGTCATCAGGTATCGCTGGTGACGCTGGACAAACACCAATGGCTGGTCGACGCCGGCTTCGGCACCAATACGCCCCGTGCACCGATCCCGCTGACCCCGGACACCCCGCTCCACATCGGAGACCAGACGCTACGACTGGTGGAGAACGCTCGCTACGGGATCATGCTGCAATCATTGATGGGAGCCCAGTGGGTCGACCTCTATAGCGTCGATTTCACCACGGTCTGCGAAGGTGATATTCAGATGGCCAATCACTTCACCTCCACCTGGCCAGGCCTGCACTTCACCACCTCGCGCATGGCCGCGCTGGCCACCCCCGAAGGCCAGATCAGCCTTTCCGACTTCACGCTGAAGATCCGACGCGGGGACACGACAAGCGAACAGCTCCTGCCCCCGGGCGCGGCCTATCTGGCGGCGCTTGAAGAGCACTTCGGGATCGTGCTGGAGGCGAGCTACGAGGATCTCGCCCCACTCTAGTCGATCCCGCTGTCGATCTCTCGATCGATCCCGCAGTCGCTCCTGCTTCCACGCTATCCGAGGTCGACCGCGTCTTGTGTAGGGTTGGGCTGGGCTGGGCTGGGAAAAAGAGAAAATCCGACATGGCGCCGTGGTCAGTGCCCTTAACCCCTCGCGACAGTCGCCAACAGGCCCCATTCCGTGTTGAACTATGCCCCGAGCCTTTGTCTGCCAATGGATTTGGAAAGGAGCCTGCCGTTTATGTTCAATCGCCTTGCGTCCGGCCTGCGTGCCGCCGGTGTGCTGAGCCTGCTGGCGCTGTCGCCGCTGACCTTCGCCCAGAGCACCGGTAATGCCGGACCCGCCGTCAACACCGAAACCTTCCAGTCCTGGGAGGTCAACTGCCCGGTCAACTCGTCCGACGGCTCCTGCTCCATGACCCAGCTGGTCAATGGTGCCGATGGCGAGCCGGTCCTTCGGGTCGTGGTCGGCAACCCTGCTCAGCTGGACGGTTCTGCCATGACCTTCCTGGTTCCGCTGGGCGTACGTCTGGCCCCAGGCCTGCAGCTCAAGGTCGATACCAACGAGCCGGTGGGCATGCCCTACCAGGTGTGTGTGCCCCAGGGCTGCCGTGCCGACATCCCGCTGCAGCCGCAACTGCTCAACCAGTTGAAGGCCGGCAGCACCGCCACCGTCAGCATCGTCAACCCGCGCGGCCAGCGTCAGGACCTCAACGTGTCGCTGATGGGCTTCAGCGCCGCCAAGGATCGCGTCGACCAGAACTGATCGATCCTTCACGCCACCCGCCTTCGGGTGGCGTGTCCCTTGTCTTTTCTCCTCTCCTGTCTCTTCTCCCCACCTGTCGATTTTCTGCCAGTCGCATTGTTTCCGATCTTGCGCTCGCGCATTCCTTTTGCCCCCTCTCCCCGCTGGCGTTTTCGGTCGGCAGAGCCGAGGCCGTGCTACGGCACTCGTGCACCTAAGTACGCTTAGCCAAGGGCGCCGACTTCGGCCCAAAGTGGAACAATAAGTTGCAGGTAAATTGCCTATGATCAGCTGCAGGGGCAAAGCCTCGACCGTGACACGCCAAGGCAACGGCAAACATGGCGACAACGACCAGTGCGGCGCCAGTGAAGAGCGCAGCGATATCGCAAGCGCATCGACACTAAAGAGCGCAGCGCCAACAAAGAGTACAGCGCCAACAAAGAGCGCATCGACAACAACAAGCACCAGGAGGTGAACGGTGATAACCCTGACGATCAACGACCAGCAGCATGAACTGGACGTGCCCGAGCAGATGCCGCTGCTGTGGGCGCTGCGCGATGTGGTGAATCTGACCGGCACCAAGTTTGGCTGCGGCATGGGGCTGTGTGGCGCCTGCACCGTTCACCTGGACGGCGCCGCCGTGCGCTCCTGCGTCACGCCGGTAGCGGCGGCCGCGGGCAAGCGCGTGACCACCATCGAGGCCATGGCCACTGACGCTGTCGGCAGCAAGGTGCAGGAGGCATGGCTGGATGTCGGCGTGGCCCAGTGCGGCTACTGCCAGGCCGGCCAGATCATGAGCGCAACCGCCTTCCTCAAGGACAACGCCAACCCCAGCGACGATGACATCGCCAGCGCCATGGGGGGCAACATCTGCCGCTGCGGCACCTACAACCGGATCCGTACCGCGATCCATCGTGCAGCCGGACAGGAGGAGCAGGCATGAACCGTACCGTCGATACGCTGCTGCTGGCCAACGTCAGCCGCAGACGCTTTCTCCAGGGACTGGCCGCCGGAAGCGCGCTGGTGGTAGCCGCCCGCTGGGACCTGGCCGCCGCCGCCGAGGACAAGCAGTACGGCGCCGCCGGCATGGCCTACGGCTGGGTCGACAATCCCAACGTGTTCATCCAGATCGACGAGGACGGCAGCGTCACCGTGACCAACCATCGCGCCGAGATGGGCCAGGGCATCCGTACCAGCCTGGTGATGGTGGCCGCCGATGAGCTGGGTGCCGACTGGAGCAAGGTCAAGGCTACCCAGGCACCGGGGGATTCCGACACCTACGGCAACCAGGACACCGACGGCTCGCGCAGCATGCGCCACTGGTTCGATCCCATGCGGCGGGCCGCCGCGTCGGCCCGTCGGATGCTGGAACAGGCCGCCGCCCAGCGCTGGGACGTACCGGTAGACGAATGCCAGGCCGGCGTCCACGTCATCGTCCACACGCCTAGCGGGCGCGAACTCGGCTTCGGCGAGCTGGCGGCGGCGGCCAGGGAGCTCGATATCCCCTCTCGAGACACCCTCTCGCTCAAGCCAGAAAGCGAATGGCGACTGATCGGCAAGTCCCTCGGCCCCAGCCACGACAGTGATAACGGCAACCTCGAGCGCGCCCCTGCGGTGGACGGAGAGGACATCGTCAGCGGCAAGGCCGTCTACGGCGGCGACATGCGCCTGCCGGACATGGCCTACGCGGTGATCGCGCGCCCCGATGTGCTGGGTGCAAGCGTCGCCAGCGTCGATGACAGCGAGACACTCAAGATTCCCGGGGTGATCAAGACCGTCAGGCTCGAGGGCACCTCCCAGCCGTCGTCGTTCCACCCGCTCGGCGGCGTGGGGGTGATCGCCGACAACACCTGGGCGGCCATCGAAGGACGCAAGGCGCTCAAGATCCAGTGGAATACCGAAGGGCTCGACGCCAACGCCGGCTACGACACCAAAAGCTACCGCGAGATGCTCGAGCAGCGCGCCGATTCCCCCGGCAAGGTGCTCAGGGCCAGCGGCGATATCGAGGCGGCGCTGGCCGACGCCGAGTCCCGCCACAGCGCCACCTACTACATGCCTCACCTGGCCCATGCCACCATGGAACCACCGGTGGCCATCGCCCGGGTAAGCGCAGACGGTGCCGAGACCTGGGCGCCGGTGCAGGACCCGCAGAGCGCCCGCGACCAGATCGCCGAGCAGCTCGGCATCGACGGCGCCAGCGTCAAGGTCAACCAGACGCTGCTGGGCGGCGGCTTCGGGCGCAAGGCCAAGCCTGACTTCGTGGTGGAGGCGGCGCACCTGAGTCGCGCCCTCGACGGCCGCCCGGTGCAGCTTCAGTGGACCCGCGAGGACGACCTTCACCACACCTACTTCCACGCACTGTCGGTGGACCGCCTGGAAGCCGGTCTTGGCAGCGACGGCAAGGTCCAGGGCTGGCGTCATCGCACCCTGGCGCCGACCATCATGTCGATCTTCCAGGACGACCCCAGGTACAAGGCGACCTATGAACTCGGCATGGGCCTGACGCCCCTGCCCTTCGACATTCCCGCGCTATCGCTGGAAAACGGCGAGGCCCCGGCGCACAAGCGCATCGGCTGGTTCCGCTCGGTGGTCAACCTGCCCCACGCCTTTGCCATCCAGAGCTTCGTTGCCGAACTCGCCGCAGCCGCCGGACGCGATCATCGCGACTACCTGCTGGAACTTCTGGGGCCGGCGCGCGAGATCGACCCGCTGGCCGTCGGCGCCACCTGGAACTACGGCGAGGACCCGGAGCGCTATACCATCGATGTCGGTCGCCTGCGTGGCGTCATCGAGCGGGCGACCGAGGAAGCCGACTGGGGCAAGTCGTTGCCCGAAGGCCGCGGCCAGGGCCTGGCGGTGCATCACAGCTTCTGCTCCTACACCGCCATCGTGCTGGACGTGGAGGTCAACGATCAGGGCAGTGTGATCGTCCACCAGGCGGACGTGGCCTTCGACTGCGGCCCCAGGGTCAACCCCGAGCGCATCCGTGCCCAGATGGAGGGCTCGGTGGTGATGGGCATCGGCATCGGCCTGCTGAACGAGATCAGCGCAAGCGGCGGTCGCATCGAACAGGACAACTTCCACCAGTACCTGCTGCCACGCCAGGCCAACGCCCCGCGTGAGGTGCGTGTCCATCTGGTCGACAATCCCGATGCGCCGATGGGCGGCGTGGGTGAGCCAGGGCTTCCCCCGGTGGCGCCGGCCCTGACCAACGCCATCTTCGCCGCCACCGGCAAGCGCATCCGGGAGCTGCCGGTGGGCAACCAGCTGAAGGGCTGACATCCACCGAGGTGAGCCCCCTTGCGCGGTGACGTCCGCGCAAAAACGAGCGGCCAGGCTACCCTGAAAGGGTCGCCTGGCCGCTTTTTTACCGCCATTCCTTGACCGGACGGCTACCTCAACGTGAACGCACCTCGGTCCATAGCTGCTGCAGCATGGTCAGCGATTCCCCCTCGATCAGCGGCGTGGTCACCAGGTGACCGCTGGTCTCGGGATCGAGCCTGGAGGCCTCTCGCAGCGCCTCGTCGACCATCGGCAGGGCGGCCTCATTGGGGGTTCTGTAGTAGGCATAGTTCGCCGCCTTGGCGGCATTTTCCGGACGCATCATGAAGCTGATGAAGTCCTGGGCCAGTTGGGGATGGGGGGCTCTCGCCGGCACCACGAAGGTGTCCATGCCGAGCTGGGCGCCTTCCTCGGGGGCGAAGAAGGCCAGATCACCATAGATCTCGGGGGAATCGGCCTTGCGATAGTCCACGTCGCCGCTGTAGGTCACCGCCACTGCACTGACGCCTCGGGCCACCTGCTCCACCGCCGCGGTACTGTCGACGAAGCCGGTGAAGTTGCCCCGCTCCAGGGTCTGGCTGACCAGCTTGGCGGCGTTGATCCAGGCCTCCTGACCGACGCAGTCGAACCCCGCTCCCTGGTAGGCGCAGGCCATGCCGAGTGATACCTGGGGATCGCCACCCAGCAGCGCGAAGGGCTGGTCGGGATTGATCTCGGGGTCGAACAGCACGCTCCAGGAGTGCGGCAGCTCGTCGAAGGTGCTGGTGTCGTAGACGATACCGGTAACGCCCCACAGGTAGGGCACGCTGTAGCGCTCTTCGGGGTCATAGGGCGGCTGACGGAAGGCTTCCATCAGATCCTCTCGCCCCTGCTGGATGCGCGGGTCGTCGAGCTCCCTCACCAGGCCGGCGTCGATCAGTCGGGTGACGTAGTAGTCGGTGGGCACCACCACGTCGTATTGAGCGTCACCACCGGCGGCCAGCTTGGAGAACATCTCGGCGTTTGAGGTGAAGTAGTTCTGCACCACCTCCACCCCGAACTCCTGCTCGAAGGCCTCGACCAGCGCCGGGTCCATGTACTCGGTCCAGTTGAACAGAAACAGCTTGTCGTCATCCTGCGCCCAGACACCGGTACTGACCATGCCTAGTGCTGCCACCGCCATCCATCGTTGCATGACTTCGCCTCATTCCATGTCGTTGTTGTTTGATCTTGTCTGAAAAGCGCTTGGTTCGCAGGCAAATAATGCGCCAGCCAGACAGCGTTGTACAACGCGAAACTGACAGGCCCGCCCCTCCCCCTCACAAGGCACGACGCCGCTTGCGAGAGCGGCGTCGTGGATACTCCAGGCCTGTTACAGGATGACCGGGGCATCCAGCGCCGTTACCACCGCCTGGTCGCGGTCGTAGATATCGGGACGAAAGGCCAGGTGGCCGTCGGTCTCGGGTTGCACCGTCCAGTAGTTGAGCACCACCGGAATGCGCCGATCCAGACGCACGTTGCGGGTCTTGCCGTCGTTGATCAGGCGGCCGACGTTGGCGGAGGTGTCCGAGTCGTCGAACAACAGCTGGGCCAGCTCCGCCACCCCTTCCACGCGGATACAGCCTGAGCTCAGCGCACGCTGAGTACGGTTGAACAGCCCTCGCGACGGGGTGTCGTGCAGGTAGACCAGGTGGTCATTGGGAAAACGGATCACGACCCTCCCCAAGGGGTTGCGAGGCCCGGCCCCCTGGCGCAGCATCACCCCGCCGGGGCTCGACCAGTTGACCGAATAGGGATCAACGCGCTTGCCGGAGGGTGATAGCGCCACCATGTCACGGCTGGCCAGATACCCCGGATCGCGCTTCACTCGAGGCAGAATGTCCTCACGATAGATCGTGGGCGGCACCGTCCAGGTGGGGTTGAGGGTCAGGTGGGTAATCTCCGAACGCAATGTCGGCGTGCGCCGGTAGGGTTGGCCGACGACGATACGTGAGCGCCAGACGTCGCCGTCGGGGCGGAAGTAGCTGAGCCGATAACCGGCGATATCGACCAGCACGAAAGACTCCGGCAGGCCATGCAGCAGCCAGCGGGCACGCTCCAGGTTGGCGCGGATCTGATCGATGCGAAAGCCCACCGGAAGATTGAGGGCGGTCTGGGTATTGGGTCCGACCACCCCATCGTCGGCGAGCAGGTGGCGGCGCTGAAAACGGCGTACCGCCTCGGCCAGAGTGCTGTCGTACACCTCAGCTTCGGGGGCCTCGAGTTCCACGTGCGGGTAGTGGCCGGTGTCGGCGGACATCACTTCCAGTTCACCGATCATCGCCAGGCGCTGGCGCAACAGCGCGACGTCGGTGTCCTGATCGCCGGGACGCAGCGGCGTCTCGCGACTCGGCAGCAGTGGCCAGCCCCCCAGACGTTCGATGTTGCGATAGCGTGCCAGGGCGGCCCTTAGCTGACGATACGGCTCGAAAGGAGGCCGTGCCAGCGCCAGCGCAGCCTCGACATCGCCGTCGTCCAAGGCACGCGACAACGCCACCAGATCGAACGTCGGTGGCGCAATATCGACCTCCCAGTCACTATCGATGCGGTGTGGATCCACCTTGCCACGTTGCAGGTGGGCCATGGCGGTCAGCAGCGTTTCGGTGGCCTCGAGCTCGAAGCCTCCGGGGGTCTCGAGATCGGCCCCCCTGGCCTGGCCAAGCAGCGCGTCGGGCGCATAGTCCGAGGGTGAGAGCCCATCATCCTCGAGCGTCCTGAGTCCGTCGGCCAGGGCCTCCACGCGGCCCATGTCGGTCCACACCGGACGCTGGCCACGCAGACTGTAGAATCGCTGCGCCATCTCGGAGGCGCCGACCAACTCGTTGGCCAGGGGACCCGGCACGACCCCGTCGAGATCCTGAAGGTTCTGCTCGACGCTGGCATCGCTGGCAAGCCCCTGGCCGTTGGCGACCTCGCCACTGACGTCGCCTCCGTCACTTGCCGTTGCCCCCCAGACCGGGGCTACCAGCAGACCATAACAAAGCGCTACAGCGACGCCCCTCCTTGGCATGAGTCGCAATAGAACATTTGGGCTAAACATGGCATCTACTCCCTGCAACATGACGTCAATACTGGCCATCCTGGGCGGTATTGTCATAATAGAGTCGTCGGTATCGGGTTCCGCCGAGCCGACCTGATTTTTCTAGCGTGCGCGAAGATCATGTTTCTCCGCTCTGTGTATTAGCGTATCGCGTTATTTGATCTTGCGTAACGCCTGTTCGCGTATCCGCGACATCACCGACAGGAAGCCTAGAGATGTCACGAAGCTCCTCTCATGACAATGCATCACCTCGTCTCTCGATTTTTCGTTACCTCTTATTATTGACCCTAAGTGCCTTTTTTGCGGCGCCTGTTCTCGCTCAGGACTTTCTCAGGACATCCGTCAGGGCGAATGCGCCGTCAGGCACATCGCTCGAACAGACCCTGGCCCGCCTCGCCCCCAAGGCCAACCCGGGGGTACTGCGCCTGGCCGCACGGGCGCTCAACTGCGCCGACCCCGGCGCCGAGCGCCTGGCGGTCATCGACTTTTCCCTGCCTTCAACCGAACGCCGCCTGTGGGTCTTCGACCTGCGCCAGCCCAGGCTGATGTTTCGCGAATGGGTGAGCCACGGCAAGAACTCCGGCGACGCCATGGCCACGCTGTTCTCCAACGTGCCCGAGAGCTACCAGTCGAGCATCGGACTGTTTCGCACCAAGAACAGCTATGTAGGCAGCAACGGCTATTCCCTGCGACTCGAGGGTCTTGAGCCGGGGGTCAACGACAACGCCTTCGATCGCGCCATCGTGATGCACGGTGCGGACTACGTCAGCCAGGAGTTCATCGACCGTACCGGACGCATCGGCCGCAGCCACGGCTGTCCGGCGGTACGTACCGAGGTGGCGGTACCCTTGATCAACAGCATTCGCGACAATCAGTACCTGTTCACCTACTACCCGGACCAGCGTTGGCTCAACAACTCGGCCTTTCTGCGCTGTCCGAACAGCAGTGAGCGCCTAGCCCTCAACGACTGAGTCCGTCGCTTGAGGTTCCAGCGTCGGCGTCACCCGCCAGCCAGCGGCGGGTGACGCCTCCTCCTTGTTCTCTTTTTGTTCGCATCTCTGTTCGCAGTTCTGTTCGCACATCTTCTTGAGTCGTTCTCCTTTCTCTTTCTCTCCCTTCTCTCTTCCTGTTCCTTCTCTCTTCCTGCTCCTTCTCTCTTCGCTGCGCTCCTCTACCTTCTCCCTTTGGCACCAAGTCGGCGCACTGGGGCGGTGTCGAGTGCACAATGATGCAGCGCAATGATGCGATCCTGCTGAAGTGCTATTCCGCACAAAAACCACAAGATGTTGATATAACAAGGTTTCAATAAAAACAGGCATCCCGCTTGCTTGGTAGTGGTTAGCGAGAGCCAGACGTAGACCAGGCCCCAGCGGTACGAGTGCGTCGGACCCGACCTTCAATGGCGAAGGCCACACAAGTTCGAGTGTTCGTCCACCCAGCGAGGGCTGTGTTCATGAATCTGCGCAACAAGGCCAACAGGATTCGCCTGTTTTCCTTCTCGACTCCCCAGATGCGAGCCTTTCACTTCTCCTGGTTCGCCTTCCACCTGTGCTTCTTCGGCTGGTTCGGCATCGCGCCATTGATGGCCGTGGTCAGAGATGACCTCGGACTAACCAAGACCCAGATCGGCAACACCATCATCGCCTCGGTGGCCATCACGGTAATCGTGCGCCTGGCCATCGGCGTCCTGTGTGACCGTATCGGGCCGCGCCTGGCCTACACCTGGCTGCTGTGCCTGGGCGCCATCCCGGTGATGAGCATCGGTTTCGCCGACAGCTTCGAGTCCTTTCTGATGGCCCGCCTGGCCATCGGCGCGATCGGCGCCTCCTTCGTCATCACCCAGTACCACACCTCGGTGATGTTCGCGCCCAATGTGGTGGGTACAGCCAACGCCACCTCCGCCGGCTGGGGCAACCTGGGCGGTGGCACTACCCAGATCCTGATGCCGTTGATCTTTTCTGGCCTTTTGATGCTGGGCGTCAGCGAGACCCTGGGCTGGCGCCTGGCCATGGTGGTCCCAGGTGTGGTGATGTTCATTGCCGGTCTGTGCTACTACCGCTTCACCCAGGACGCGCCCGACGGCAACTTCAAGGACCTGCGTGCACGCGGCGAGCTGCCGGAAGCCTCCGGCGAAGGCTCCATGTCCAGCACCTTCGGCGCCGCCGCCCGGGATATCCGCGTGTGGGCGCTGTTCGTGGTCTATGCCGCCTGTTTCGGCGTCGAACTCACCATCAACAACATCGCCGCCATCTACTTCTTCGACAACTTCGACCTGACCCTGGCCACCGCCGGCATGATCGCCGGACTGTTCGGCCTGATGAACCTGTTCGCTCGCACCATGGGCGGGGTCTTCTCTGACCTGTTCGCCCGCAACGCCGGGCTCAAGGGTCGCGTACGCTGGCTGTTCATCGCCATGCTGTGTGAGGGCGTGGCGCTGATGTTCTTCTCCCAGATGCACGTGCTGGCGCTGGCCATCGGCCTGATGCTGGTGTTCAGTCTGTTCGTGCAGATGGCCGAAGGCGCCACCTTCGGCGTGGTGCCCTTCATCAACCGTCGCGCCCTCGGCGCGGTGGCCGGTATCGTTGGCGCCGGCGGCAACGCCGGTGCGGTGGCGGCGGGATTCCTGTTCCGTTCCGAATCGATCAGCTACCAGCAGGGGCTGTTCTACCTGGGCGCGGCGGTGATCCTGGCCTCGCTGTGCGCGCTGCTGGTGCGCTTCAGCCCCGAGGTCGAAGCCGAAGAAGCCGCCGCCTACGAACAGGCGGCCTCAGGCGAGACAAGGGGCGCGCTGTCGCTGCGCTGAGTCCGCTGTTGCGACCCCTGGCAAGACGAGCTGGGCCCGGCATCCTGCCGGGCCTTCTCGTATCGGGCCCAGCCTGACGAGCCCCTCCAGTGCAGGTCCGTCCGCCGATTTCCGACAGGACTCATCCTTTCTGCTGCCGGATATCCGGGAAAAGATGCCCCTTGAAAGTCGCAGACGCCGCCCGAAGGATTGCAACAAAGGCAATGGACGAGCATGCTGAATCAATCATACAGAGATAGCCCGTCAAGCCCCGTCACCGAGAGACCAGGAGGAAGCGATGCGAGAACGAGTGTTGCTGATCACCGGAGCGTCAAGCGGCATCGGGGCCGCCACGGCCAGGGCGGCCGCTCGAGAGGGCTATCATCTCGTCCTGGCGGCCCGTTCGAAGGATGGACTCGAGGCCCTGGCTCAGGAGCTGGGGCCGGAGAACGTGCTGACGGTCGGTGTCGACGTGACCGACCTCGAGGCCCAGAAGACCATGGTGGACGAGACGCTCGAGCGTTTTGGTCGTCTCGACGCGGTGTTCGCCAACGCCGGACGTGGTGGCTCTCCCGGCGGCTTCAGCGAGGCCGACCCGGAAAGCTGGAAGTCGATGCTGATGACCAACGTGTACGGGTTGGGGCTGACCATCCAGGCCTGCCTGCCCGAGCTCAGGCGTAGCCACGGACACATCCTGCTGACCGGCTCGGCAGCGGGGCGTACCACCATCCCCGGCTCCATGTACGGTGCCACCAAGTGGGCGGTCTCCGGCATCGGCTACAACCTGCGCGAGGAACTGCGCGGCAGCGGGATCCGAGTCACGCTCATCGAGCCCGGCATGGTCAACACCCCCTTCTTCGATGAACCACCGGAACATGCTCTGGAAGATCGCGACGTCGCCAACGCCGTGATGTACGCCATCTCCCAGCCTCACCATGTCGACGTCAACGAGATCCTGGTGCGTCCCACGCCACCGCTGGAAGAGTGAGCGTCTTCACTCTTCGGACACCACCATCACCGACGCGATTTCACCACACCCTGATGGAGACCTCATGACCATTGCTACCGGCGAACGCCTGCCCGACGTGACCCTCTTTACCAACGGCGACAAGGGTCCAGAGTCACTGACCACCGACGCCTTCTTTTCGGGACGCAAGGTGGTGCTGTTCGCTGTCCCCGGCGCCTTCACTCCGGGCTGTTCCAACACCCATATGCCCGGCTTCGTGGTCAACGCCGACAAGCTGCTGGAAAAGGCCGATGCGGTCGCCTGCCTGGCGGTCAACGACGCCTTCGTCATGGGCGCCTGGCAGAAGGACCAGAACGCCGAAGCGATCACCATGCTGGCCGACGGTAACGCCGATTTCACCCGAGCCATCGGCATGGACAAGGATGCCAGTACCGCAGGCATGGGCGTGCGCAGCCTGCGCTACGCGATGATCGTCAACGACGGCGTGGTCGAGTATCTGGGCGTCGACACCGAACGCGGCGTGATCGAGGCGTCCAGTGCCGAGACGGTACTGGCCAGGCTCTAAGGCTTGTACGAAAAGTGCCTGCGCTCGGTAATACGGCGTTAAAAACCGGCTGGTGCGCCAGCCCGGTCAACATGCTCATTTACACCCGGTAAACTGCGCTTTCTCACCGATTTTTGCCTTGTCTAACCATCGCTCGCTGGCTCTTCGTATAAAGCCTGGCACTGCAAGCGGGGGCTGACGCCCCCGCCTTCAAGCCCCCGCCTTCACCCCCTTCTTCAAGGCGGTCATCCAGCACAGTTCTGCTAGTCTTGGGGAGTAGCCCCCACTGACGAGAGCACGGTCCATGAACGCGACAGCAGACCAGGCCATGCGCCTGAGCGGTACCTGCCTGTGCGGTGCGGTGACACTCAAGGTAGCACTTGAACAGCAGAGCGTCGGCGCCTGCCACTGCCAGATGTGTCGAACCTGGGGCGGCGGCCCGCTGTTGGCACTGGAGTCGGTCAGTCAGCTGACGCTCGAAGGCGAAGAGGCTGTCACCTTCTATTCATCGTCCGACTGGGCCGAGCGTGCCTTCTGTCGCCACTGCGGCACCCACCTGTTCTACCGATTGAAGAACGGCGAGCACACTTCGGTGCCCGTTGGCCTGATCGACAGCGGAGAAGCCTGGCGGTTCGACCTCCAGATCTTCATCGACGAGAAGCCCCACTGGTACCACTTCGGCAACGACACCCGCAATCTGACAGGCCAGGAACTGTTCGAGGCGTTTTCCAAGGACACCTGAGACTGGCTCCTGCCAGGCCCTTGGCCAGCGTTGGTGACTTTCGCCACTTGCGTCAGAGCCCGTCCTGTTCCCCCAGATAACACCAGGACGGCCAGCGCAATGCTGGCCGTCCTGTCTTTGTATCGAGCCGTGTCGAGCCGAGTCTTGTCCTGGCATCTCGGCACTTGCCGCTCGGGACGCTAAAGCATCCACTCCACCGGCAGCACCGAGATCAAGGTTACCGCCGCCCGGCGGAAGATGCCCACGTTGGGCTCGCCGTCGTACTGCACTACCCCTTGCGGCGTGCGCTCCAGCCAGATCATGCTGCCGTCTTCGTCCAGCTTGACCTCGTAGGCGTTGTCGAGCACGTCGGTATTGAACACCCGCTGCATTTCCTGAGCGAGCTCCGGACTCTCGATGATAAAGCCGAGTTCGGTATTCAGTCGCGCCGAGCGTGGGTCGAAATTGAACGAGCCGACGAACAGCCGATCGCCGTCCACGGCGAAGGTCTTGGCGTGCAGGCTGGCACCCGAGCTGCCGAAGGGGCCGGCAGATTCGCTGCGCCCCGGCGCATCTGGCGCCCGCTTGAGCTCGAACAACCGGACGCCAGCCTCCAACAGCTCGCGTCGCCGCTTGGCGTAGCCGGCGTGCACCGCGGCCACATCGGTCGCCTCCAGTGCGTTGGTCAGAATGGTCACCTCCACGCCGCGCGCCTCTAGATCGGCGAACATGCGAGTGCCCTTCTCTACCGGCACAAAATACGGCGACACCAGATGCACGCTGTCCCGGGGCGGCCCCAGCAGGCCACGTATGCGTCCGGTCAGCAGGTCTTCATCGGCGGCCAGCCCCAGGCCCTTGGCCGGATCGTCGCTGACCATTCTGGTGTTGGCCCAGACCAGCTCAAGGCTACCGTCCTCGATCGACTCGATGAACTGGCTTTCGTCCAGCGCCTGCCGGTACTCCAGCGAATCAGGGGTACGGACGATTTCCACCGAGGCCTGCTCGAAGCGTGCCAGCCCCTGGCGCCCCGCCGAGTCGAGCACCCGACTGGCCGGGTAGGAGGACTGGCTGGCCCAGTACAGATCGAAGTCTTCAGAGACCTGCTCGACCACCGGCCCCACGGCGACGACATCGAGATCGGCGAACATCACGTTGTCGCCGGCGCCGAAATACTCGTCGCCGATATTGCGCCCGCCGATGATGGTGGCCTGGTTGTCCACCGTCAGTGACTTGTTGTGCATGCGCCGATTGGCCCGGGAAAAGTCGGTCAGGTAGCCGATAAACCGCGGTGAGCGCACCACGAAGGGATTGAACAGGCGTATCTCGATATTGGGGTGAGCATCCAGCGCTGCCAGCTTGTCATCGAGCCCTGCAGTGTTGGTGTCATCGAGCAGCATGCGGACGCGCACGCCACGATTGGCGGCGTCCAGCATGGCCTGATACAGCATCGAGCCGGTGATGTCGTCGTGCCAGATGTAATACTGGACATCGAGGGTCCGCTCTGCCGCTTCCGCCAGCAACAGTCGTGCGGCAAAGGCGTCGTGGGGATTGCGCAGAGTATGGATACCACTCTTGCCGGGATGGGCATCCACATAGGGTGCCAGCATCTCGCCGAGCGCCGTGTCGCGGGCCTGCTCCAGCGTCAGATGCTGTGTCTGGCTACGCCCTTCCAGGGAGGGCAGGCCGCTGCATCCAGTTAACAACACGGCCACCGATAGCCACAGGGCAAGCATCAGCGGTTTTCCGATAACGGGCATTCGAGAGTTCCATTCGTCGCTGGGTTGGCCGTTACAGCATAGCGAAGTTGCAGAAGAACCACCGCAAGGCTTTTTCTCATCGCCGGCCTCCTCGGCCGCCCCCTCGATCAACCTCTCGAATGCCCTCTCGATGCCACCCCCACGCGGCCACCGTTGCCACCCGAACGCCATATTGACCACAACGAGCGCTTGCAGCCTTCGTTCGTCGCTGCACTGATTTACGTCAAATCTAATTTTACTTTTTCTAATAGCCTTTCCCCGATCCCCTCACGCAGGCCTTCTCCACCGCCGTGAAAAGCCGACTGCCCCGAACAAGAGGAAACCACGATGCCCGTCCGTCACTTCTCCATCGCCCGGCTGAGCCTTGTCGCTCTGTTGCTTGCCGGCACCTCGACCCAGGCCGCCGACGGTACCATCAGTTTCACCGGCGAAATCGTCGCGGCCAACTGCACCATACCGACGGCCGCCACTACCGTGACGCTACCCAAGGTGTCCACCAGCGCCTTCGGTGCCTCCGGCACCCGAGCAGGCCAGAAGGCCTTCCAGCTCGTGCTGAAATGCGCCGCCGGCACCACTGGCCGCAACAAGGTCTCGGTGCGCTTTACCGGAGATGACACCCAGGTGGATCCGGTCACCGGGCTATTCCTGCTCACCAGCGACAGCACCGCCAAGGACGTGGGGATCGCCGTCTACGATGCCAACGACGATTGGGTCAAGGCGGCCGACAACGACAGCACCCCGCCGGTGGACATCGTGGCAGGCGATGACACGACGGTCATTTCCCTGAGCGCCTGGTACCAGTCCACCGCCGCCACGGTAACCGCCGGCACCGTCAAGGCCAGCGGCAATATCGAGATTGTCTACCAATGACCGCGATAGAAGGCCCCGGCGCCTCGCCCTTTGCCATGCGGGCGTGGCAGCGACTGGTGATACACGCCCTCGGCCTGGGTCTGAGTCTGTGTCTTGCGCTCATGATCGCGGCGTTGCCAGGCCACAAGGCCGAGGCCAGCATCACCATCAATGGCACCCGCGTCATCTATCAGGAGGTCCAGAGGGAGCAGACGCTCCGGCTGGAAAACCAGGATAGTGTCCCGGTGCTGGTCCAGGCCTGGGCCGACCGCCACGCCGGAGGGCGCCCGGCGCGGGACGCCGAGTCGCCATTTCTGGTGACGCCATCGGTATTCCGTCTCGACCCCGGTGAGAGTCAGACCCTGCGTATCCTGCGCATTCGCGACGTGGAAAGGTCCGACCAGGAGTCGCTCTACTGGCTCAACATCAAGGAGGTGCCACCGCTACCCCAGGGGACCACCAACCGACTGCAGCTAGGCATCCTGACACGCCTGAAACTGTTCTATCGTCCGACGGGCCTCGCCGGTGAACCCGGCGACGCCATCGCCAATCTTCAGTGGCATCTGGCGCCTGGCCCCGACCTGCGCCTGGTGTGCGACAACCCCTCGAACTACCACGTGTCGTTGATCGGCGGTGCCTGGCGGCAGTTCAGCGACCACGATGATCTTTCCCTCGACATGCTGGCTCCGCACAGCGAGGCAAGCTGGTCACTGCAGACGAGGCCTGCGCCAGGGTCATCACTGTGGTACCGGGCGATCAACGACTACGGCGCCGTCGTGGTGCGCGAGGCCATCCCGGACACCGAATGAACCGACGACATGGCACTACCGTCTACCGAGTCGACGCCGCTGGCCGCTGCCAGACATCCTCCCCCCTGCCGGTGGTGCTTCACCGCCGGGCGCTACCGGTGGCGAGCGGCATTGGTGGTCGCGGCTGCTGTGGTGGCGACGGTAACTGGGCCACGGCCGGTCCAGGCCGACGAGGTAACCTTCGACCCAGCCTTCCTCGAAGACGCCAGTCTCGACATGCGTCGCTTCTCCCGACCGGACTACGTGCTACCAGGCGACTATCTGGTCGATCTGACCCTCAACCAGACGCCGCTGGGACGCTATCCGCTACGTGTCGAGGACATCCCGGACGGAACACAGCGACTTACCCTGCCCTTGGACGCCTGGTTGGCCGCACGCCTTGAGCCGGCCCTCGAACAGGAAGTGCGACATAGCTGCCGGCTGGACGCCAACTGCTTTCTGGGGGTGGACGCCGCCCTGCCCGGCGCCAGCCTGGATCTCGCCATCGGTGACCTGCGTGCCCACCTCAGCGTGCCCCAGGCGTTGCTTCATCGGCTGCCTCGTGGCCAGGTCGACAGCGCGCGCTGGGAGCCCGGCACCACCGCCCTGCTGGCCAACTATCAAGTGAACGGTTATCGCTCGAGCACCGACGAAGGGCACTATCAAAGTGCCTTTCTCGGCACGACGCTCGGCGCCAACCTTGGCCTGTGGCAGTTTCGCAGCAGCCTCAACGTTTCCCGCAGCGATGACGGCGACGTCGACTGGGACAGCCTTCATCACTACGTTCAGCGGCCCCTGCCGGACCAGGGCTTGCTGCTGCGGGCCGGCGAGATCAACACCCGAGGGGACTTCTTCGATTCGCTGGCGCTGCGCGGGGTTACGCTACGCACAGAGACCCGCATGCTGCCCGACAGTCGACGTGGCTACGCTCCCGTGGTCCGCGGCAGCGCCAGAACCCAGGCGCATGTCACCATCTCCCAGCAGGGACGGCGTCTGCTCGAGACCAGCGTGCCTCCCGGCCCCTTCGAGATCGACGACCTCTATCCCACCGGCTACGGGGGCGATCTTGAGGTGAAAGTCACCGAGGCCGATGGACGCGTCGAGCGTTACAGCGTGCCCTACGCTGCCGTCCCGGGCCTGCTGAGACCGGGGCAATCGCGCCTCTCGCTGGCCGCCGGTCAGTACCATGCCAAAGGCCTCGATGACCCTCCCTCACTGCTGGAGGCCGGCTATCGACGGGGGCTCGGCAACGCCATCACCGCCTACGGCGGCGCCCAGCTCAGTGAACACTATTGGTCTCCACTGATCGGCGCCGCCTTCAATACCCCCGCGGGGGCCATTGCTGTCGATGCCCAGTACGCCCATGCCGACCTTCCCCAGGGAGGGCGCAACGGCTGGAGTCTCGAGGCCTCCTACAGCCGCCACCTGCAATCCACCGATACCGACATCAATCTGGCGGCATATCGCTACTCGACCACGGGGTTCGTGTCGCTGGCCGACGCCGCCTGGATTGCCGACGCTGACGACGACGCTCAGGCAGACGAAGGATACGTAGACAACAGCACGACCATCGATCAACGCAGTCGTCTGCAGCTCAATCTGAGCCAGCCCCTCGGGCCACGTACACGCATCTCCGCAACCGGCAGCCTGGCGGACTACTGGCATCGCGGCGGCACCGAGTCGTCCTACCAGCTGAGTCTGAGTCACCGCATCGGGCGCGTCAGCCTGGCCCTCAACCTGTCGCGCACCGACAACCGCGAAGGAGAGGCCGAGCACCGGGCGCTGGTATCGCTGACGCTGCCACTGTCCAACGCGTCCTTCGCCCCACGTCTGGGTGTCTCCGCCAGTCGTGACAGCCGCCATCATGACGATGCCCACCTCGACCTCACCGGCACCCTGGACGACGAACGCGAGCTGTCCTACGGGCTATTCGCCAATCAGACCCGCGGCCCGAAGGAGCGCTACCGCTCCTATGGGCTCAACCTGTCGAGCGGAACCTCCGTCGGCCGCTTCACCGCGGCAGGCTCGAAAAGCGACGACTACCGGCAACTTTCCATCGGCGCCAGCGGCGCCGTGCTGGTACACCGCCACGGCGTGACCTTCGGCCAGAGCACCAGCGATACCGTAGGCCTGGTCAGCGCCCCGGGGGGCGCCGGCGCTCGCGTCACCAACGCCGCCAACCTGACCCTCGACGATGACGGCGAGGCATTGGTCCCCTATTTGACGGCCTACCACGACAACGAGGTCCAGCTGGACCCGCGCGGCGCCGCCACCTCGGTGGAATTTCAGCGGACTTCGATCGATGTCGCGCCCTATGCCGGCGCGGTGGTGCCACTGCGCTTCGCCACTCGAACCGGGCTGCCGGTGGTGATCGTGCTGGAGCAGAACGGCCGGGGCGTACCGCTGGGCGCCGAAGTCAGCGCCACCGACGGACGCAAGCTGGGGGTGGTCGGCGCCGGCGGCATGCTGCTACTGCGCGATCTGACGCCCGGTACCTCGCTCCAGGTGACGCTGGGGGGCGAACGACGTTGCTGGGCACGTCCTGTCTGGACGCCTCCGACGGACAGCGACGAGATACCGATCGTCACCAGCCCCTGCCAGCCGACACCACCGAAAGACCTGCTGGAGACAACGTGAATGCGCACCATCGGCTTGAAGACCCGCAGCGCGAGCGCTCCGCTGCGTTTCGCCGTCAGACTTCTCGGCTTGCTGCTGTCGATCGCCGCACTGCTGTCGGTGACCTCGGTGGAGGCCAACTGCGGACGTATCAACCCACCATGGAGTGACAAGCCTCTGACGGTAAATTTTGGCGCCGAGATCGTGCTCGACGAAAACGTGGCCGTCGGCACGCCCATCGCTACGGCGGTCATCCCCGGCAGCCAGCTCTATGCGATCAAAGGAGGCTGGGTCGCTACCTGCAACAATCAGGACGACGCGATCAAGTACTGGTGGCTCGAGCAGCACTACTCCCAGTCCAGCGGCTACTACCCGGTCCCCGGCATCAGCGTGGACAGCGCCGACGGGCGCGTCTACATCATGCAGGACAGCGGTAGCCGCAATCCCTACGGCGGCGGGGGCAGCGGCAGCGTCGGCTATACCACCGAATTGCTGGTCAACGGCAACGCCCATGCGTTCTCCTGGGTCTCCGCTTCCCCCAACAAGAACCTTCCGCCGATCGGCGAGGAGATCCACGGCATCCCCTGCCGCGACGCCCTGCTGGGGACGGGTGCCGCCGAGGGTTACCCCCCCTTGATAGAAATCAACTGCCCCATCGGCGACTACGCCGTCAACTGGCGCCAGCTTCCCCCCTTCCAGATCAAGGTCACGCTCTACCGCATGGCCGGTTCCCCCGGCACCAGCGGTGTACAGCTTCAGAACAACAACAACGCCGGCTTCAGCCTGTTCTCGTTGCTGAACAGCCAAGGCACGCCCTCCGGGGCCAACCACGAACTGTTCAATCTGGTCAGGCTGCAGTTGGCCCAGGGCACTCGGGTTCGAATCAATCCCTGCCATGGCATCAACAATGTCTCGGTGTCACTGGGAGAGGTAGGCAGCCATCGCTTCACCACCCTGGGCCAGCCCGCCACGGGCGTCGCCGACACCCCGGTGCACGTCACCGCCTGGTGTCACACCGACGGCGACATCAAGTGGGCCGTGCTGGGCAAGGCGGCGGCCTACGATCCCGGCGGGAATCAGGGCATTCTGGCCTTGGACAACGAAGAGCAAAGCGCCAGCGGCGTGGGTATCCAGCTGATCCACACAGGTAGCCTGGCGCCACTGCCGATCACCCCCGAAGGCAGCGCCTTCGATGCCTACCGCTGGATCGACACCAACCTTCATGCGCAGGGCGGCAACATCTTGATGCTCGACTTTCTGGCCCGCTACGTGAAGACCGGCACCGTCACGCCAGGTACCGCCAACGGCCATGCCACTCTGGTGCTGTCGCCTAAATGAGCTTCCACCGTCTTCACTCTACGACAGGCTGGCAGCCGGTTCAGCAACGCTCGCCCGGCTGCCGGCGACTCGCGACACCACGCCGCCGACGATGATCAGGCAGGGGGATGGCAGGGGGCTCGCGGCCAGGCGCTGATCGATATCGCCAAGGGTGCCCACCAACGAGGCCATCTCGGGAAGACTGGCGTTGGCCACCAGCATGACCGGCCAGTCCTGTGGCAGGCCTGCGCCACGCAGGCCGCGGGTAATCGCGCCGAGCTTGTTGAGCCCCATGTAGAACACCAGGGTCTCGTCGCGTCGAGCCAGCGATGCCCAGTCCGGCTCGCCCCCCTCGCGACACTGCTGGGCGGTGATCAGACGAAGACTCTGGGCGTGGCCGCGATCGGTCAGCGGAATCCCCATGGCGGCGCAGGCGCTGGCCGCCGCCGAGATGCCGGGCACGATCTCACGCGCAATGCCGGCCTCGTCGAGGGCGTCGAGTTCTTCCCCGAGGCGCCCGAAGATGCCTGGATCGCCGCCCTTGAGACGCACCACCGCCTTGCCCTGGCGCGCCAGCGCCACCAGCAGGGTGCCGATCTGCGCCTGATCGACGCTGTGGTGGCCCCTGGCCTTGCCGACATAGTGGCGCTCGACACCGGCCGGAATCATCGCCAGTACCTCGGGCCCCACCAGGCGGTCGTAGACCACCGCGTCGGCGTGTTCGATCCGATCCAGCGCCTTGAGCGTCAGCAGTTCACCCGCACCGCTGCCAGCCCCCACCAGCGCGACCCGGCCAACAGCGCCGCCTGACCGATGGCCAGCGCCGCTGGCAGCGGACAGGGAAGCCAGCCGGTCGGCCCAATGCTGGCTTTGCCCTGCCAGTCGCCCCAGCAGCATCGACAGCCCGTCCAGACGACGTGCCAGCCAAGGCTTCGTCCCCGCTTCAGCAAGGTGACCCTGCCGGTCTCTAGGCCGACTGGGGTTGTGCGCGCTCGATGCGACCACGGCTCTTCTCCTCTTCCACCAGACTCTTCAATTCGGGAATACAACTGCCGCACTGGGTGCCACAGGCCAGCCGCGCACCGAGCGCCTCGACGCTGTCGTCGCCGGCACGAATCGCCCGCTGGATCGGGGTACGCCCCACCTGATGGCAGCTACACACGATCGGCCCCTGGTCGGCGGCGCCGTCATGACAGGCCGCCAGCACTCGCCGCCGATGCTGCTGCCCCATGGCCTCGCCACGCGCGGCCTCGTCGAAGCGCTCGCACAGCCAGCCAAGCCCCGGCAGTTCGCTGACGGGGCCAACCATCAGCCACCAGCACAGGCGTCCTTGCTCGAACCCCGCCAGGCGCCAGCGACCGCTGGCCGGGTCCTGGGCCACCGGGCCCAGCTCCCCCGGCAACTGGCGTGCGGCCCAGTCGAGCCAGTCGCGGTCGACACCCGCTTTCTCGACACACCCTTTCTCAACATCCCCTGGCTCGATCGGCTCACCGGCCAGTTGCCAACGCTCCGCCGAGGCCAGCGGGACCCGCGTCCAGTAGTTCGTCCCCTCGACCACCCGCGCGGCCAGGCCCGAACCCTCGGGCGGTCCCTGCTGGGCCAGTGCCCGGGAAACCACCAGTGTCGCCTCCCAGGCGTGCTGCAGCGGCGTGACCGCCACCGCGCCATGCTTGGTCTCCGGCTGGCCAGAAAGCGGATCGACGTCCGGGGCGAACAGGCTCCCCGCCAGCGGTGAGTGACTGAAGCGCGGTGTCCAGTGGATCGGCACGAACACTTCCCCACGGCGCTGGGCGGCAGAGACCCTGACGCGGGCGCGCATCTCGCCGCTGCGCGAGCGGATCCTGGCGAGCCCCTGGTCACACAGCCCCAGGGCCTCGGCGTCATCCCGATGGACCTCGACGAAGGGCTCGGAGCGGTGATTCATCAGTCGGCTGGCCCTGGCGGTACGGGTCATGGTGTGCCACTGATCGCGCACCCGCCCCGAATTCAGCCGCAGCGGAAAGTCGGCATCAGTCGCCTGGCGCGGCGCCCGCGCGCTCACCGGCCACAGCCGGGCCCGGCCACTCTCGGTGTAGAAGCGGCCGCTTTCGAACAGCCGCGCGGTGCCTCGTGGTGCGCTTGCCGTCACCGGCCACTGGATCGGAGCCAGATCGTCGTACTCGACCCGGGACAGCCCCGCCAGCCCGGAAATATCGAAGGCCCGCCGTCCCTGGTTGTCGAGGCCCGACAGGCACGCATGCTCGTCGAAGATCTCGCAGGGGTGGTCATAGGCGAAGGCCTCGCCGAAGCCCAGGCGCTCGGCCACGCGGCACAGGATCCACCAGTCGTGGCGGGCCTCGCCAGGCGGCGGCAGGAGCCCGCGCTGGCGCGAGATACGCCGTTCGGAGTTGGTGACGGTACCGTCCTTTTCTGACCAGCCGCTGGCCGGCAGCACGATATCGGCGAGCTCCACCAGGTCGGTGTCGGCCATGCACTCCGACACGATCACCAGCGGACAGCGCTCGATGGCGCGGCGCACCCGGTCGGCATCCGGCAGGCTCACCAGGGGATTGGTGGCCATGATCCACAGCGCCTGGATGTCGCCGCGCTCGACGGCCTGAAACAGCTCGACCGCCTTGTGGCCAGGCTCCCGGGGAAGCCTTGGCACCAGCGCCTCGGTCGACCAGAAGCGCGTCAGCCGTTCGATGGCACCCGGGGTGTGATAGTCCATATGGGCGGCCAGCTGGTTGGCCAGCCCACCGACCTCGCGCCCGCCCATGGCGTTGGGCTGGCCGGTGATGGAAAAGGGTCCTGCGCCGGGCAGGCCAATCTTGCCGCCGGCCAGGTGGCAGTTGAGGATGGCCTGGCACTTGTCGGTGCCGCTGGTCGACTGGTTGACCCCCTGGGAGTAAAGCGTGACCACGTGCAGCTGGGTGGCAAACCAGTAGTAGAAGGTCTCGAGGCGCTCGGCGTCGAGATCGCAGGCCGCCGCCACCGCCTCGATGTCCGAGGCCTCGTCCAGGGCGGCGGCAATCGTCTCTTCGGCGCCGTCCACATGGCGCTTCAGATAGACCTCATCGAGCCGTTGGCGACGGGCCATCCAGGCCAGCAGGCCATTGAACAGCAAAGCGTCGCTGCCGGGGCGCAGCCCCAGGTACAGATCGGCGATCTCGCAGCTGTCGGTGACCCGAGGATCGATGACCACGACCCGCATCAGCGGATTGCGGGTCTTGGCCAGACGCAGCCGCTGATACAGCACCGGATGGTTCCAGGCCAGATTGGACCCCACCAGCACCACCAGTTCGGCCTCTTCCAGGTCCTCGTAGTTGCAGGGGACGGCGTCGGCGCCCAGGGTGCGCTTGTAGGCCGCCACCGCTGACGCCATGCACAGCCGCGAGTTGGTATCCAGGTGCGGTGTTCCGAGAAACCCCTTGAACAGCTTGTTGGCGACGTAGTAGTCCTCGGTCAATAGCTGCCCGGACAGGTAGCCGGCAATGGCATCTGGACCGCTGCCCTCGGCAATCGCTCCCATACGCTCGGCGACGGCGTCCAGCGCGCTGTCCCAGTCGGTCTCGCGACCGTCCACCCTGGGTCGCGTCAAGCGCCCCTGAACGCCCAGGGTCTCCGCCAGGGCCGAGCCCTTGACGCACAGGCGCCCGAAGTTGGCCGGGTGATCCCGATCGCCCTGGAGGGTGACCGACTCGCCATCGCGACGAAGCTCGACGCCGCAGCCGACCCCGCAGTAGGGACAGGTGGTACCTGTGGCCTCGCCGCCTGCACCGCTGTCGATCTCCGTGCTGTCGCTATCCGTCCGGGTCATCGCGCTCTCCTGTCGGCCATCTTGCTGCCTTGGCATATCGTCGGCATCTCATCGGCAGATCATCGCTCCGCTAGCGGCCGGGCCTTGATCGGTCGGGCCTTGCTCAGGCCCAAAAACGCACGACGCCCATCCCGTCGAGCGAGGCTCGAGGAGATGGGCGTCGTTGCCGGATGAAATCCCGCGCTGGATTTCGTGTGTGCTAGCGCCCGTTGCAGACGAGTTGTCGAACCGGCCCACCCGCCACCAGCGTCGGGACCCTTCCTGGCTCGGCCTAGTGATCTGGCTCGGCCTAGTGATCGGGCTCGACGTAGTCATCTGGCTCGGCTTAGTGATGCCCATGGCACCAACAACGGCACTAGCTTTGCCAGTAACCAAAGCAAACCCTGTGCCAGAACACCATAATCGCCCCCTGCAGTGTGGAATGCTGGTGCCAGCCAATTGAAGCCACGACGTTTTTTTCTGACGTTTGCCCAGGCGATGGTGGCGAGAAGACGTCTGACAGACCCCAGGCTCGCACCACAACGAACGATGGAGGCCACCGTTTACGCACCCTTTCGGTGCGCGAGCGCCTGCCCGGCATATCTGCGGGGGCACGGCGGCGGCTTTGCAGGGGGTTATCTCCCTGACAGAAAACGACAAGATCGAAAATGGAACGCCTTTTGCGCTGACAGGTGCAGAGGCACCCAAGGTGCACCCCTCATCATGTCGACTCGAGCTCTATCGAGCGACAGCATCATCGAGCCACGCCCATGCCCGAACACGACACCTTGAAGGTCCTGCTGGTCGACGACGAGATAGTGCGCGCCGCCATGGTCGAAGAGGCGCTTGCGCTGGACGGACACCAGGTGGTCTGCCGACTGTCAAGCCCGGCCAGCCTCAACGACATGGTGCAGCAGCATCAACCCGACGTGGTCATCATCGACATGGAATCGCCTGACCGGGACACCCTGGAGAGCATGGCGCTGCTGCAGCGGGAAAACCCTCGACCGGTGGTGTTCTTCGCCGACCAGCACGACCCCGAATCGCTCAAGGCGGCGGTGAAGGCCGGCGTCAGCGCCTATGTGGTGGACGGTCTGGCGGCCAACCGCGTCAAGGCGGTCATCGATGTCGCCATCGCCCGCTTCGAAGCCTTTCAGGGAATGCGCCGCGACCTCGACAAGGCACGCAACCAGCTCGCCGACCGCAAGCGCATCGAACAGGCCAAGGGCCTGTTGATGAAGCATCAGAGCTGCGATGAGGAACAGGCCTACCGCATGCTGCGCAAGCTGGCCATGGACCGCGGCCAGCGCATCGCACAGGTCGCCCAGAACGTCATCGACATCCTCAAGCCACTGGAGAAGGGATCATGAGTCCATCGCTGTCTTCTGACGCGGCCAGCACGTCCAGAACTGGCGCGCCGCATCCACCCGAGCTCGCCAGCCTGACCCTGGGATTCGTGCCGCTGCTGGATGCTGCGCTGTTGATCATCGCCCGGGAAGGAGGCTTCTTCGCCGCCCAGGGGGTCGAGGTCAGCCTGTCACGCGAGAACGCCTGGTCCACCCTGCGCGACAAGGTCGCCGCCGGCCTGCTTGACGGCGCCCAGATGCTGGCGCCGATGCCGCTGGCCATGAGCCTGGGGCTGTCCCGCGCGCCTTGTGACACCCTGGCCGCCGCGGTGCTGAGCCGCCAGGGCAATACGCTGGTGCTGTCTCGCCGCCTGGCCGAGGCGGTCGGCGCTTCGGTCCACAGCGGGGAGCCCGGCGCCTTCGGCGCGGCCAGCGAACTCGCCCGACGCTTCAAGGCCTCGCTGAAAGAAGGCACCCGGCCACGCCTGGCCATGGTCTACCCCTACTCCTGCCAGCACCTGTTGCTGCGTGACTGGCTGGCCCGCGGCGACATCAATGTCGACAGCGAGGTCGAACTGGTCGCGCTGCCGCCACCGCGCATGGTGGACGCCCTGCGCGAAGGCGAGATCGATGGCTTCTGCGTCGGCGAGCCCTGGGGCAGCCTGGCCCAGCATCGTCAGGTGGGTCGAGTGGTAGCCAGCGGTGCGGAACTGATGCCGGCGCATCCCGAGAAGGTGCTGGGGGTGACGGCCTCCTGGGCGCGGCGCTACCCGAATACCCTGTCCGCGCTGCTGCGCGCCCTCCAGGCCGCCGCCCTGTGGCTGGACAAGGCGCCTGAGGCCAGACGCCAGACCCTGGCCTGGCTGGCACTGCCCCCCTACCTCGATGAAGCCGTAGGCCATCTCGACGAGCTGCCGCTGGAAGCCGCCCCGGGCTACCCCTGCATCGGTGAGCGACTGCGCCCCCTGACGGCCGACTTCGAGGGGCTGATCCAGCGGTTGTCGCCGCTGCTCGAGGCTCGCGGGCGACAGCTCGACACCGCCACCCTGGAGGAGTGCTACAGCGCTGTGCATTACGACGCCGCCACGCACCAGTACGGTGCCGACACGCCCTGAACCCTGCCTGACCGGTGCTGACGCCCGCCACCAGGGCCTGCACCAACAGGCTGTTTTACCTGCACAAAACGTAAAACAGGCATGAAACTTGGATAGCCTGTAGCAAGTGCCGGCGAATGCCGGCGGCGGTCAACGGCGATCGCACCGACACTAGACAAAGACGTCTCTTCACCCTCCGACGCCGGAGGTGTGAGAGACGTCTTTGGCGTTTTTGGAGCCCATGCGATGCCTTATTCCACTGGTCCTTCTGACTCCAGGCCCCGTTCCTCTGGCCTGCCTGACTCAAGGTCCCGTTCCGAAATGACCCAGGCCGGCTCGTCTTCCCCGACGAGGTCTGATGACGCACGTCTTCCCCACCTGGTGATCGTCGGCAACGGCATGGCCGCGCATCGATTGATCGAGACCCTGGCGGCCCAGAGTGGTGCCCCACGACACATCACCGTGATCGGCGCCGAACCGCACGCGGCCTACAACCGCATTCTGCTGTCGAGCTGGCTGGCCGGCGATGTCGAGCAGGATGGATTGACGCTGACACCGCCGCATGACTCCGCCGTCACGGTCGATCAGCGCCTGGGCGCGCGGGTGGAACGGATCGATCGTACCCGGCGCCTGGTCGAGTGCGACGACGGCGAGGTGATCCCCTACGACCACCTGGTGCTGGCGCTGGGTTCGCGCAGCGCCATGCCACAGATCCCCGGCATCACGCTGACGGGCGTGTCGGGCTTTCGCGATCTGGACGATGCGGCGCGCCTGGCCGACGCAGCAAAGGCTGGCGGCGCGGCGGTGGTGGTCGGTGGTGGCCTGCTGGGCCTGGAGGCCGCCGCCGGCCTCGCCGCCAGAGGCATGCAGGTATGCGTGCTGCAACGCTCACCGCGCCTGATGAACCGGCAGCTGGACGCCACCGCCAGCACCATGCTGGCAAGCGAAATCGAAGGACGCGGCATCCATCTGAAGACCGGGGCGCGGCTGGCCGAGATCGTCGGCGATGAGCACGGCAAGGTGATCGGCGTACGCCTGGAAGACGACGAGCGCCTGCTGCCGGCGAACTGCGTGGTGATCGCCGCCGGCATCACCCCCAACGCCGAGCTGGGCAGGGATGCGGGGCTCGATTGCGATCGCGCCATCGTCGTCGACGACACCCTGGCCACCTCGGACCCCGACATTTCTGCCCTCGGCGAATGCTGCCAGTTCGAGGACACCACCTACGGTCTGGTGGAGCCGATCTGGCATCAGGTCGAGGTACTGGCCCGTCGCCTGTGCGGCGAGCCCTCGGCGCCTTACCACGAACGCGCCTGCGCCACCAAGCTCAAGGTTTCCGGCGTCTCGCTGTACGCCTTCGGCCCCACCGAGGCCGAGGACGGACATGAGGTCCTCAGCTACCGCGACCAGGGCGAATACCGCCGACTTCTGCTGCGCGACGGCCGACTCGAGGGCGCCGTGCTCTACGGCGATACCCGCATGGGCCCCTGGTTATTCCGGCTCGCCGAGCAAGGCCTGCGACTGGACCGAGTGCGTCACTCGCTGCTGCTGGGCCAGGCCGATACCGAGGCTCTGCTGGCGGACGACGCCACCACCGACACCGACCCATCGACCACCGAACAGGATGCCGCCTGATGTCCAGCACAAAGCACAATCTCGCCGCACACAATGCTCCCGACAGCAACGCCGCGGATACCCGCCCCACCCTGGTCGTGGTAGGCAACGGCATGGTCGGTCACCACCTGGTCGAGCAGCTGGTCGAACGTGATCAGCACCGCCGCTACCGCATCGTGGTGTTCGGCGAGGAACGTCATCTGGCCTACGACCGAGTGCACCTGTCGGAGTACTTCAGT
Organism: Halomonas sp. H10-59; assembly: GCF_040070555.1. NCBI lineage: Bacteria > Pseudomonadati > Pseudomonadota > Gammaproteobacteria > Oceanospirillales > Halomonadaceae > Halomonas > Halomonas sp. H10-59. The sequence goes on along the minus strand of NZ_CP098828.1, from coordinate 1,158,690 downwards.
GGCCGCGACGCCCAGTCCCTGGCGCTGTCCACCGCCGACTACTACGCCGAGCACGGCATCGAGCTCAAGTTGCACCAGGCTGTCACCGCCATCGATCGCGATGCACGGCGCGTTCACACCGACGCTGGCTACCTCGACTTCGACCGTCTGGTGCTGGCCACCGGATCCTTCCCCTTCGTCCCGCCGATTCCCGGCAATGATCGCGAGGGCTGCCTGGTCTACCGCACCCTGGACGATCTCGACGCCATTCGCGCCGCCGCCACCACCGCCAATACCGGCGTGGTGGTGGGGGGCGGACTGCTCGGACTGGAGGCCGCCAACGCCCTGCGCGGCCTCGACCTGGACACCGCGGTGGTCGAATTTGCCCCGCGTCTGATGCCGATGCAGGTGGACGAGCAAGGCGGTGAACTGCTCAAGGAAAAGATCGAGGGCCTGGGCGTCCAGGTGCTGACCGAAAGAGCGACCCGCGAGATCGTCCCCGGTGAAGCCAGCCGTCTGCGCATGGTATTTCAGGACGACAAGGTGCTGGAGACCGATCTGATCGTGTTCTCCGCCGGCATACGCCCCCGGGACGAGCTGGCCCGCGAGTGCGGGCTCGAGATCGGCGAACGTGGCGGCGTGGTCATCGATGACCACTGCCTGACCAGCGATCCCGCCATCCTCGCGGTGGGCGAGGTCGCGCTGTATAACAACAGCATCTTCGGCCTGGTCGCCCCCGGTTACCAGATGGCCAAGGCCGCGGCCGACACCCTGTGCGGTGGCGATTCGACCTTCACCGGGGCCGACATGAGCACCAAGCTCAAGCTGATGGGGGTCGACGTGGGGGCCATCGGCGACGCCCACGCCAACCGACATCCCGGCGCCAAGCAGTACCGATACTTCGACCAGATCCAGCAGGTCTATCGCAAGCTGGTGGTTTCCGGTGACGGCAAGCGCCTGCTCGGCGCCATGCTGGTGGGCGACAACTCCGCCTACGACAGCCTGATGCAGTACTACGCCAATGGCCTGGATCTGCCGGCGGACCCCGCCTCGTTGATCGTACCCTCCAGCGAACCGGCGCCGGCGCTGGGCCCGGACGCCCTGCCGGACAGTGCCACCATCTGCTCGTGCCACAACGTCACCAAGGGCGCCATCAGCGCCGCCATCGACGCCGGCTGCGAGGACCTCGGCGCGGTCAAGGGGACGACCAAGGCCAGTACCGGCTGCGGCGGCTGTGCGGCGCTGCTCAAGAACGTCTTCGACCATGAACTGGCGGCCCGCGGCATGGAGGTCGACACCTCCCTGTGCGAGCACTTTGCCCACACCCGCCAGCAGCTCTTCGATATCGTCCGGGTCGAGGGCATCAAGACCTTCAGCGAGTTGATGACCCGACACGGCACCATTCTGGACGACGGGGCGCCGAGTCTCGGCTGTGACATCTGCAAGCCGGCGGTGGCCTCGATCCTGGCCTCCTGCTTCAACGAGCCGATCACCGACGCGGCGCATATCCCGCTGCAGGATACCAATGACACCTTCATGGCCAACATGCAGAAGAACGGCACCTTTTCCGTGGTGCCGCGTATCGCCGGCGGTGAGATCACCCCGGACAAGCTGATCGTGCTGGGCCAGGTGGGCAAGAAGTACGGCCTCTACACCAAGATCACCGGTGGCCAGCGCATCGACCTGTTCGGCGCGCGCCTGGAAGACCTGCCGGCCATCTGGGAGGAGCTAATCGAGGCTGGCTTCGAGACCGGGCACGCCTACGGCAAGTCGCTGCGCACGGTGAAATCCTGCGTCGGCAGCAGCTGGTGCCGCTACGGCGTCCAGGACAGCGTCGGCATGGCGCTGCGACTGGAGCATCGCTACAAGGGGCTGCGCTCGCCGCACAAGCTCAAGTTTGCGGTGTCCGGCTGCACCCGCGAGTGCGCCGAGGCCCAGAGCAAGGACATCGGCGTCATCGCCACCGAGCATGGCTGGAACCTGTACGTCTGCGGCAACGGCGGCATGCGTCCGCGTCATGCGGAGCTGTTCGCCACCGACCTGGATGACCAGGCCCTGATCCAGGCCATCGACCGTCTGTTGATGTTCTACGTACGCACCGCCGATCGACTGCAGCGGACTTCTGTGTGGCGCGAAAACCTCGAGGGAGGCCTCGACTACCTCAAGGCGGTGGTGCTCGACGACAGTCTGGGCATCGGCGAGGAGCTCGAACGCCAGATGCAGCACGTCATCGATACCTACGAGTGCGAGTGGGCGGGCGCCCTGGCCGATCCGGACAAGCTCAAGCGCTTTCGCAGCTACGTCAACGACAGCCGTCCCGACCCGGACATCATCGTCACCGAGGAACGCGGTCAGCTCCGCCCAGCCTGAGCAAGCCTCAGCCAACCACCGTTTCCGCCCTCGTGACCACACCTCGTCACGAGACGGGCCGCCGACAACACCACAAGGAGTCTTCCATGACCGCTTCTTCCATCAGCCGTTCGCTGGACTGGATACCGCTGTGCCAGCGCAGCGACCTGGTGCCCTTCTCCGGTGTCGCCGCCTGGATCGACAGCGCCGAGGGCCCCGCCCAGGTGGCGCTGTTCTACCTGCCAGGGCATAGCCAGGAACTGTTCGCCATCGACCACCACGACCCCATCGCCAAGGCCAATGTGCTGGCCCGAGGCATCGTCGGCGACATCCAGGGAGAGCCAGTGGTGGCCTCTCCCCTGTACAAGCAGCACTTTCGCCTCAAGGACGGCCGTTGCGTGGAAGACGACAGCGTCTCGCTGCGCATCTGGGCGGTGGCCTTCGACCAGGACAGGGTAATGATCGCACCCTGAGCGCCGCAGCATTTCGGCCCGGGCCTGTGCGGCACGAAAGCTGGCGGGCTCGGTCCTGACCGTCATCTCGGAGGATATGGCCGTCGCGGCCGAATCACAGAGGACCGGCCTGGCGTGAGTGGGAAGGTTGACCGAAGAATTGACCTGATAGCGCAGCGTTGACACTTCGCCCTTGCAGCATTTTTGTCATCGTCCATGCTTGACTCAAGGGCACCGCTGGACCGAAACAGGGTCCAATGTAAAGAAGCGCCGTTGGCAGCACGTCTTGCGCCACAGCGGGACAAGCTGCAAGTAACGGCCAACCCGCCCAAGGGTTTGAGAATCAGTTGAGAATCGGTTGAGAACCGTTTCATGGCCACAGGAGGAGCCTATCGTGTGCAATCCGACACCTTGGCGGCTGTCACATTCCTGACATCGCGCGCTGAGAGTGTCGACATCAAGGCGTCATGTTGACGCCCAAGGTGACAATCAGGAGAGCTGTGCCGATGGTACGCATCGACAAGAAGGCCACCCGACTGTACGTGCTGGACACCAACGTACTGATCCATGATCCCAGCGCCCTCTACCAGTTCGAAGAGCACGAAGTGGTTATCCCCATGACCGTGCTCGAGGAGCTCGACAAGCACAAGAATGGCATCCGCGAAATCGCCCGCACCGCCCGGCAAGTCAGCCGGACCCTCTCTGACCTGACCGCCAACGTCGACATCGACCAGATACGCCAAGGTATTCCCATCACCCGCGTCAGCGGACCAGATGGCCGACTGAGACTGCTCTGCTACTCCGACCTCACCCTGCCCGACAACCTGGAAGACAGCCCCGACAATCGTCTGCTCGGCGAGACCTGCCGACTGCGTCAGGAACGCCCCGACGCCTCGGTGATCCTGGTCACCAAGGACATCAACCTGCGGGTCAAGGCCGCCGCCCTCGGCGTGCCGGTCGAGGACTACCTGACCGATCGCGCCTTCGATGACTCCGACGCCATGACCGACGGTGTCGCTGTGTATGAGGACGCCGGCCGTGGCTTGTGGGACGCCATGGCGCTGGACGTCAAGGTCGAGCGCGACCATGACCGTGTCATCTATTGCCTGAGTGGCGAGATTCCCCAGCACTGGCACCTGGGCATGCTGGTGTCCGACGCCGACGGCGAGGCCAGCTTCGAGGCCATCGTGCGCGAACTCGCCCCCCACCAGGCCACCCTGGAGCTTCTGACCAACTATCGTCACGGCGCCAGCGTCTGGGGAGTACACGCCCACGACAGCCGGCAGAATTTCACCCTGAACCTGCTGATGGACGACGCCGTGGACCTGGTCACGGTGGCTGGTAGTGCCGGTACCGGCAAGACCTTCATGACCCTGGCCGCGGCCTTCCAGCAGACCCTCGATACCAAGCGCTTCGAACGGGTAGTGTTCACACGGGCGCCGATCTCCATGAGCGAGGACATCGGCTTTCTGCCCGGCACCGAAGAGGAAAAGATGTCGCCCTGGATGGGCGCCTTCCACGACAACATGGACAACCTGCTGCGCGACGAGCATGACGGAAGCTCGACCTGGAACCAGGACGCCACGCGCCAACTGCTGGGCTCACGCGTGCAAATCCGGGCGCCGGGCTTCATGCGTGGACGCACCCTCAACGACACCTTCCTGATCATCGACGAGGCCCAGAACTTTACGCCAAAGCAGTTGAAGAGCCTGATCACCCGAGCGGGACGCAACACCAAGATCGTCTGTCTGGGCAACGTCGGCCAGATCGACACCCCTTACCTCACCGCCAATACCTGCGGCATGGCCACAGTGGTTCAGAACTTCAAGAACTGGCCCCATGCCGGCCATGTGACCTTGAAGAGCGTCGAGCGTTCTCGCCTGGCCCTGGCCGGCGAAGAGCTGTTGTAAGCGCCCCCAGCGGAACGAACGCGCGCCCCAACGAAACCAAAGCGCCCCCGCCCGAAAAGGCGGGGGCGCTGGCATCTAGAGAGCCGACATGGCATGGCGGCGGTGGTACGCTCCCTACAACACCGTCACTACAGTACCGTCAAGAGCTGGCCCCATGCCGGCCAGCTCTTCATAAGACACCTTGAAGAGCGTCGAGCGCTCGCGCCTGGCCCTGGCCGGCGAAGAGCTGTTGTAGCACCTCCCCCCAACGAAACGAAAGCGCCCCCGCCTGCAAGGCGGGGGCGCTGGCGTTCGGCCCGGAGCTGACACTTTCACTTGTCCCGGTCACTTATCACGGTTCATGGCCTTCTCGATCAGTTCCTCGGACTCGCTCTTGGGTGTCTTCTCGATCATCTCCTCCGCTTCGGCGTAAAGGCAGACGTAGGTCTGGCAGGAAGCGCAGTGCACCTTTTCATCGGGATTCTTGGTGCTGGGGACTCGCATGTTGTAGCTGCCGCAGTTCGGGCAGGGCTTGGGGATCCGCAGATCTTCGCTCAACGCCATCTCGATCTCCTTGTAGATGGTGGATGATGCCAGGGCCTTGCTCAACGCGAGGTTATCGCGTTCATACTCAGGAAGGAGGCCCTTCAATTGGTTGCGACCGGCACGCTTGGCATCGTAGAGCGCTCCGTCCACACGCCGCATGGCCATGTCGAGACTTTCGTCCTGCCCGACACAGATGGCTCCCATGCTCACTGTTACCTTGAGGGCACGACGGTCGACCTTCAAGGTCGATGCTTCCACGTTGCTTCGAAGACGCTCCAGTATGTCCCAGGCGTCTTCGGCATGAACGTCACCGAGCAGTACCAGAAATTCTTCGCCCCCGATACGCGCCAGCAGGTCATAGGGGCGCAGGCTCAGACGACAGGTATCGGCGAAAGCCTTCAGCACCATGTCCCCGGCGGCGTGGCCGTAGGCATCGTTCAGTGACTTGAAATGGTCAAGATCCAGCATCGCCAGCACCGCTGGCTCGCCACGGCGCCGCAATCGGGCGAGTACCCGCGCTCCTGCCTCGAGGAAGGCACGGCGATTCATCACGCCGGTGAGGACATCGGTGCTGACCAGCTTGGCGACACGCGACTCTGCCTGCTTGCGCTGGGTCACGTCCAGCAGCAGGCCATCCCAGACCACGGTGCCGTCATCGAATCGCTGGGGCGTGCCCCTGGCCTCGAACCAGCGCTGTCCTTCCGCGACGGTCTCCTGAGCATCACCCAGGGTGATATCCAGGTGCCAGGGTGTGAGGCTGACCAGCGACTGGGCGAGCGCCAGCATAAACTGCTCACGCGCATCTTCGTCCAGCCTGGAAAGCACGACCTCGACGTCTTCCAGGGCACTTTGACGAGACAGCCCCGTCTGGGATTCGAAGCCAGGTCCCAGGTAGTCAAACGACAAGCCTCCCCCGGGCGACTGGCGCAGCCGGAACACCACTCCCGGGAGCCTCGCCATGCGGCTTTCAATGGTGCGGCTCAGTCGCTGAGCTGACGCCGCCTGCAGTTGCAACCGGCTGACGTCGTGCTTCATCAGCATCCAGCGGGCAGCGCACCACGACACCGGGTGGATGCTGGTACCAAGGTGACGTAGACGACCAACCCCGTCACAGGCCACCACGCCTTCCCAGCTCCCGCCTCCCTCGCGACAACGCGCAAGGGCCAGCTCCAGTGTCTCGGCTGCCGTACTGCAATGAACATCGGTCAGGCGCAGCCCCCTGATGTCTGCCAGAGACTTGCCCAGTTCATTGCACTGACGAGCGTTCGCCCAGACGATGGTTCCTTCATGGTCAAGCAACAAGGCGGACCCCGGCGCGGCGCCCAGCAGGGCCTCGGCCCCCGACTCCCCGTCACTGACCGTCATGGTCTGTGGGGGTGTGCCACTCTCAGCCTTTGACTTGTCGCGACGGAAAAACCTCCATACAGACATCACCTTAGTTCCCGTAAGCTTTTTCTTAATTTTTTGTACGAGAAAAGCTTAGAAGAACCAGACTTCCTTCGCAGGATGAAAAGTCTCATGTTCACAGGCTGAGCAAAGCAGCCTCAGGACTCACTGTCCCAGCAGCTCACTCATCCACTCGCCGATATCCCCGATCTGCTGCGGGCAGACCGCGTGAGCCATGGGATACTGCCGATAGACGGTGTGATAACCAAGCTCCTCCAGACGAGCGAAGGCGGCTCGGCCCAGGGATTCGGGTACCACCGGATCCATGCTGCCGTGATGGATTTCCACCCTCAGGTCGCGATTGGCCTCGTTCAGCTCGATCGAGTTCGCGGTGGCGAAGTAGGTGGACATCGCCAGCAGACCGCCTAGCGGCTTGTCAAAGCTGAAGGCGGCCTCATAGGCAACGGCCCCACCCTGGGAAAACCCGGCGAGCAGGATACGTCGGCTGTCGATACCGGCATCGATCTGGGACTGTATGACGCCCTTGACCCGCTCGGCCGACAGCCGCAGCTGCATCTCGTCCACCCGACGGTCCAGGCTCATCTCGAGAATGTCGTACCAGGCGGGCATGACCATGCCACCATTGATGGTGACCGGCAAGCGCGGTGCATGGGGCAGGATAAATCGGATCTGAGCGTAACCGGGCCTTGGCAGCATGGGCACCACCGGCTCGAAGTCACGTCCATCCGCTCCCAGGCCGTGAAGAATGATCATGCAGGCGTCCGCTTCGCCTCGGGGCTCGATGACCAGCTGGTCGTTGTCGCTCATGGGCAGATCTCAGTCTATGTTGCAAAGCACAACCTCCTAGCCTACCGCAATGCGCCAGAGGGGACGAGCCAAACAGGTGAAGTCACCCGGCTACCGAGAAGCACACAGGGCTTTTTAGAACGGCCAGAAAAAGGGGGTCAGCGTCAGCACCACGACGGCAGTCAGCAGATTAAGGGGGCCGCCGAGCTTGAGGTAATCCTGAACCCGGTAGCCACCGGGGCCCATGACCATCAGATTGGTCTGATAGCCAATCGGGGTGAGAAAACTGGCCGATGCGGCAAACATCACCACCACCACGTAGGGCAAGGGATTGACGCCGAGACTCTCGGCCCCTGCCATGGCGATGGGGAAGGTAATGACCGCTGCGGCGTTGTTGGTCACCAGCGAGGTCAGCAGCGCCACCACACAGTAGGTGCCCACCAGCAGCGCCCAGGGACTGTCGCCGACGACACTCAGCAGCCCACGGGCCACCACATCTGCTGCCCCGGACGTCTGCAGTGCGGCGCCCAGGCCAAAGGATGCGGCGATGGTCAGTAACACCTGGGTGTCCATGCCGCGACGGGCACTGCGGACGCTGACACAGCCGCTCAACAGGGCTGCCGTGGCGCCCAGCATGGCGGCGTTCATCATGCTCATCAGCCCGGTGGAGGCCAGCACCACTACCGTCGCCAGGATCGCCCAGGCGCGTAGCGCTCGATCGAAGGCGGGCCTGGCCTGACCATTGACCTGGCTGATCAACAGGAAGTCCTGAGACTGTCGATGACGTTCGATAAAGGCCGGGCGCGCCTCGAGCAACAGCACATCGGAGGGTTGCAGACGAATCTGTCCGAGGCTACCCGCCACCCTGCGCCCGCCACGACAGACCGCCAGCACAGCGGCGCCATAGAGCGTGCGAAAATGGCCGTCGCGAATCTTCTGCCCGATGAACTGGCACTGGTCGGAGACTACCGCTTCCACCAGGCGGCGCTCGCGAAACTCCTTCTCAAGATGCGACTCCCCCAGGCGGGATGGCCTCAGACCGCGCATCTGCTGCAATTCCACTGCCCCCTCAGTGGTGCCGGCAAAGACCAGGTGATCCCCACCCTTGAGACGTTCACCCGGCCCCACCACGCTGACCACATTGCCACCGCGTTCGATTTCCACCAGGAAGAGCCCGGAAAGATGCCGCAGCCCGGCCTCTTCGACGGTGCGGTCGACCAGCGGCCCCTGCGGATCCACTTCCATCTCGATGGTGAACTCGCGCAGGTTGGCGAAGGCCTCTTCACTGCCGGGGCGCCTGGACAGCAGACGAGGCGTTACTACCAGCAGGTAGACGACCCCAACCAGCGCCATGGGCACGCCCACCCAGGCGATTTCGAACAGCCCCAGGTGGAGGTCCGGGAAGCGCTCCTGCATCAGCGAATGCACCACCAGATTGGTACTGGTACCCATCAGGGTGACGGTGCCGCCGAGGATCGAAGCGAAGCTCAGCGGCATCAGCAACAACTGCGGGGCAATCGAGAAGCGACGCCCCCAGCTGATCACCGCAGGGATGAAGGTGGCCACCACCGGCGTGTTGTTGAGCAGCCCGCTGACGGCGGTGACGGGCCACACCAGGCGTGACAAGGCGTGACGTTCGCCGGAGGGGCGTCCCAGCACGTGACGAATGATCAGATCGATACCACCGGTATCACGCAGGCTGGCGACCAGGATGTAGAGGAAGGCGACCGTGAACAAGCCACTGTTGGAAAAGCCGCCCAACGCCTGCTCGGCGTCGATGACCCCAAGGCTCAGAAGCACCACAAGAGCCCCCATCAGCACCATGTCGGGGCCGAGGCGGGTCAGCGCCATCAACGGGAAGACGGCACAGGCAACGGAAAGGGCGATCCAGGCATCCAGCGACATGAGGTGGCCTTGCTGAAGAGAATCAGCCTATTGTGCCTCCCTCACCTTATTCTAAATAGTTACAATGTATTATTTTTTTATCCCTTTCAGGCATATAGACCCTTCACCCTATGCCACAGCGCCTTTGCGAGAGATTCACCTCGTTTACGGATGTCCTTCACCGGCACCCACCCGGGGCGCAGAACGACACATCAGAAACGCAAAAAGGCCCGCCGAAGCGAGCCTTTTCCATGCATCAAGTGCGATGCATCACGCCGCCTGAGCGGCCATCAAGCGATCGACTTAGTCGATGACCTTGATGTTGGAAGCCTGGAGGCCTTTCTTGCCCTGAGTCACCTCGAAGGAGACCTTCTGGCCATCCTGCAGGGACTTGAAGCCGTCGGCTTGAATCTCGGAGAAGTGAGCGAACAGGTCGTCACCGTTGTCGTCCGGAGAGATGAAGCCGTAGCCCTTAGTGTCGTTGAACCACTTGACGGTACCAGTTGCCATGATCGAATCCTCGACTAGCGTATATACATTACCGGGAGATACCCGAGTTGCAGTGGGTAAAACAAGAAACCTTCCCCCGGAACATCGTCGCCAGGATGCTTCGATGACCTCTGAGACGTTCAACTTGCTAACCAACTGCGAGCAGCATGCGCCGTCTTGGCGCTCAGGTCAAACACTATTTGCACTTGGTTACGAGACGATGACGCTTTGCAGTCACCTGCAGCAGCACCTCACGACTGGCCGCCTGCCGCCTTTAGCGCGGCCTCTCTCCCGAGCCATGCCTCCGCCTTTTGCTCCACTGTGCCTGGTCGTCACCCGGTGCCGCGTGCTCTATGCCGGTGACAGGTAATGTGCTTGCATGAGTAAAGAACACAAGAAAACCGTGACTCAGGGAGAACGACATGGCCTCGTACCTTTCACGCCACGCCTCGACCCGCTTCGGCGCCTACTACATCGCCGTCGCCGGCCTGATCGTCAGCCTGCTCGGGCTACTGGCGTCACTATGGTGGCTGACGGGGGTGCTGGCGTTTGGCGCGCTGACCGCGCTGGGCACCTATGACATCGTCCAGCGTCGCCGCACGGTCAGTCGCAACTACCCGATCCTGGCGCATATTCGCTACTTCCTGGAATCCATCGGGCCCGAGTTCCGCCAATACTTCATCGAGGCGGACACCTTCGAGTCGCCCTTCTCCCGCGAGCAGCGCTCGCTGGTCTATCGACGGGCCAAGAGCACCATCGACAAGAAGCCCTTCGGTTCGCTCCGGGACATGAACGCCCCCGGCTACGAGTGGATGGGGCCATCGCTGTCACCGGTGGAGATCACCGATCATGACTTCCGCGTGGTCGTCGGCGAGCATCGCGCCAAGCCCTACAAGGCCAGCGTGCTCAATATTTCCGCCATGAGCTTCGGTGCCCTGTCGCCCAATGCCATCAGCGCCCTCAACGAAGGTGCCAAGCTCGGGGGCTTCTACCACACCACCGGGGAAGGGGCGATATCGCCCTACCACCTGCGCGGCGGCGACCTGGTGTGGCAGATCGGTTCCGGCTACTTCGGCTGTCGTCGCGACGACGGTGGATTCGATCGCGACAAGTTCAAGGAGAATGCCCGTCGTGACGAAGTGAAGATGATCGAGATCAAGCTGTCCCAGGGCGCCAAGCCTGGCCATGGCGGCATCCTGCCGGGGGCCAAGGTGACCGCCGAGATAGCCTCGACCCGCGGCGTGCCCGAAGGCCAGGACGTACTTTCGCCGTCCAAGCACTCCGCCTTCTCGACCCCCTGCGAGATGATCCACTTCATCCAGGAGCTGCGCACCCTCTCCGGCGACAAGCCGGTGGGCATCAAGCTGGCCCTGGGCCATCCCTGGGAATGGTTCGCCATGGTCAAGGCCATGCTGGAATGCGGCGACCGCCCCGACTATATCGTGGTCGACGGTGGCCAGGGCGGCACCGGCGCCGCACCGCTGGAATTCATCAACCGCCTCGGCATGCCGCTCAACGACGCCCTGATCCTGGTCCACAACACCCTGGTCGGCGCCGGACTGCGCGACGAGATTCGCATCGGCGCCAGCGGCAAGATCATCAGCGCCTTCGACATCGCCCGTACGCTGGCGCTGGGCGCCGACTGGGTCAACATGGCCCGTGGCTTCATGTTCTCGCTGGGCTGCATCCAGGCCCAGAGCTGCCACAACGACCAGTGCCCCAGCGGGGTCGCCACCCAGGACAAGGCCCGCGGCAACCGCCTGGACGTCGAGGACAAGTCGGTGCGGGTGAAGAACTTCCACGCCAATACCAAGTTCGCCCTGTGCGAGATGCTGGAGGCGGCGGGGCTGCATCACCCCAGCGAACTTGGCCCCGAACACATCATCAGGCGCCTCTCCAATGGCAAGGCGCTGCCCTACATCAGCCTGATCGACAGCCTGGCACCCAAGGAGTTGCTGGAGGGCGGCGCCAAGAACCATCCGCTGTATCGTGAGTTCTGGGATCTGGCGGATGCGAACAGCTTCGATGCCCCCTGCGCCCTGCACAGTCTGCGACAGACCAAGCTTCTCTAGTCGCCGGCCATCCTCGCCCTCCCTGCCTCCAGGGGGGGCGGCCACCCGCTCTTCCCTATCGGCTTGCCTTGCGCCTGCCTGACCCCACGCAGTGGTGCTGCTCAGCGATGGTCGACGCAGTCCCCCACATCTTCCAGTTGCATCGTGACATGCTCGATATCGAACCCTTGGGTCAGCACCTCCCGCACTGCCACCAGAGTTGTCTGGTGGTCTTCTCCCGAGCGCACGCCGACGTGCATCGACACCAGATGCCGTCCGGGTGTCAGCGACCAGGCGTGAACATGATGAACGTCGCATACCGCCGGTACCGTCTCGACGACGGCCCGCTTCATGGCATCGATGTCCAGAGATTCCGGAACGCCTTCCAGCAGGATGTGCCCACTCTGGCGCGTCAGTGTCCAGGCATTCCTGAGGATCAGCAGCGCTACCAGCACCGACAGCAGCGGGTCGATCGGCGTCCATCCGGTCGCCATGATCACCAGCGAGGCAACGATCGCCGCAACGGAACCGAGCAGATCGCCCAGCACGTGCAGCGCAGCACCGCGAATATTCAGATTGTCGCGATCGCCGCCGTGAAGAATGACGAAGACCACGATATTGACCAGCAGTCCCGCCACCGCCACCGTCAGCATGACAGGCCCCAGCACCTCGACCGGACTCAGCAGGCGGCGGACCGCTTCGATCGAGATCCAGACGACGATGGCGATCAGGGTCAAGCCGTTGACGAAGGCGGCGAGGATCTGCACCCGGTCATAGCCAAAACTGCGGGCGTCGTCGGCAGGTCGCTTGCTGAGGCGTGCGGCAAACCAGGCCAGCACCAGGGCAGCGCTGTCGGTGAGCATATGGCCGGCGTCGGCCAGCAGCGCCAGCGATCCGGAGACAACACCTCCGATCACCTCGGCCACCATGAAGGACGCGGTCAGCAGGATGCCCCAGGCCAGCCGACGCTGGCTGTCGGTGTGCACATGGCCGATGCCATGGCCATGGCTGTGCGCGTCATGGGCGTGGGGATCGTGCCGATACTTGTCTCGCTCAGCGTGCTGGTGAGCAGGGCCGTCCGCTGTGGCGCTTTCGGTCGTTCGATGTTCATGAACCATGGGAGTCTCCCGGGAAGACGAGGTCCTCATCCTTGATGCTAGCATTTGCCAGGTGCTGACCCGGACCACTCGCGCAGCCAGGTCAAGACAAGCGCTACCAGACCAGTCAGCTCAACGGCCACCTCGGGAACAGTCTGCAAGGCATACACCGGCGCTCTGGCCTCCTTGCCGCTTACCGTTGATACTCTTGATGTATTCGCCATGCGCGAGGTCTCCCCCCGGAACGGGGCTTACCGACAGCGAACCGACACAGGACCGCCATGACCGACACCGGAACGTCTCCCGACGACCTTCCCGCTATCCTCGCCGGCCCCATCCTGCGACGCTTGAGTCCCGAACGTCTGCGCATCTGGCTGGTGGCGAGCCGTCCGCTCAGCTTGACCCTCGAGCTGTCACCCAGCGGCGAGTCACCGCGCCGACAGCCGCTTGGTGAGGACGACTACCGGCTGGTGCCACTGGGCCGCCATGCCCTGCTCTACCTGATCGATGCACCGCTGGATGAGCCTCTGCCCCAGGACACCCGGATCGACTACGACCTCAAGGTGACGGACGAGCGCGAAACCTCACTCGGCGAGCTGGCGCCCCATCTGTGCCATGAAGGGCACGAGACGCCGGCATTCGTGCTGGCATCGAGCCACCGACGCCTGCTGCATGGCTCCTGCCGTCGTCCTCACTACGATGGCCCGGACGGCCTGGCCCATCTGGACAGCTGGCTCGCCCAGCGTCTCGACTGTCCTGAACAGTGGCCGGCCTGGCTGTTGATGACCGGCGACCAGATCTACGCCGATGACGTCGCCGGCCCCTTGCTGGTGGCGATACACGCGCTGATCGAGCGCCTGGGGCTGTTCGACGAGACCCTCGAGGGCTCAACCATCGACGACAGCCAATCGCTCTACGCAAGCCCCTTCAGCTACTATCGACGCGAGGAGTTGCTGCCTGACGTCAAGAGCTCGGCTGCCCTCAAGGATCGCTTCTTCGGGGGCGTACGCAAGCCGGTGTTCACGTCGGCCAGCGCCGCCAATCACCTGATGACCTTCGCCGAGATGGTGGCCATGTACCTGCTGGTCTGGTCGCCGACGCCGTGGCGCCTCATCGAGTGCCAGCCTCCTGCACTTGAAGAAGAGCGACGAGAGACCTACGACGACCAGGCCCGGATCATCGACGACTTCGTCGCTACCCTGCCTGCCGCCGCCCGCGTCATGGCCCAGTTGCCGAGCCTGATGATCTTCGATGACCACGACGTCACCGACGACTGGAACCTTACCGCGCAGTGGGAAAGCACGGCTTACGGCCACCCCTTCTCCAAGCGCATCATCGGCAATGCCTTGCTGGCCTATCTGCTGTGTCAGGGCTGGGGCAACGCCCCCGAGCGGTTGAAGACACCGCTGGACGAAGCCCACGCGCTGTTGAGCGACGCCAACGATAACCAAGGCTGGCTCGACAAGGATCAGCAGGATGCCTGTCTCGAGCGCCTCTTTCGCTTCGAGGGCTGGGAATTTCAGGTGGAGGGCAGTCCACGTCTGGTGGTGCTGGATACCCGCACCCGACGCTGGCGCAACGGGCGCAAGCCCGAACGGCCATCCGGCCTGATGGACTGGGAGGCGTTATCAGAATTTCAGCAGGAGTTGATCGACGCGCCGTCGGCGGTCATCGTCTCTCCGGCGCCGATGTTCGGGGTCAAGCTGATCGAGACCATCCAGAAATTGTTCACCCTGGCGGGCAAGCCGCTGCTGGTGGATGCCGAGAACTGGATGGCCCATCGTGGCGCCGCCAGCGTGATGCTCAACATCTTCCGCCACTCGCGGACCCCGGGGCACTACGTCATCCTGTCTGGCGACGTGCACTACTCGTTCGTCTACGACGTGCGTATCCGTCACCGGCACCAGGGCCCGATGATCTGGCAGATCACCTCCAGCGGTCTCAAGAACTGCTTTCCCGACACCCTGCTGGATACCTTCGACCGGCTCAATCGCTGGCTTTACTCGCCACGCTCGCCGCTCAACTGGTTCACCCAGCGCCGGCCCATGGCGGTGGAGCCCAGGGACCCGGACCGCGCCAAGGCCGGAGAACGCCTGTGGAACGGGCCCGGCATCGGTCTGGTCACCCTGGCCGAGGACGGCAGCCCCGAGGACATCCGTCAGCTCGACGCCCGCGGCATGGAGGTGGTGTTCCCACCGCCCGAGAAGGCGCCATAACCCCGTCCTTGGCTCGCTTACGCTACAGCAGCCGACCCTGGCCGGGTCGGCTCAACCTTTTGTTGGGTTTGCCCAGCTTACTAGCGCTGGCTTATGCGCCCGGTCGGTTTACTTGCGCTGGACCGATTCGACCTTGCGTTTCAGCTTGCTCATACGAGCACGCTCGGCCAGTGGCCGGCTGGCGTCCTCCACCGGGCCACCCTTGGCCGGTCCCAGCAGGTGGGCCATCCAGCGGGTCTGGGGGTGGCTGTCGAGGGCGATCTTCAACGTCATCGTCAGCACCACCGACAGCAACATGCCGGTGACCCCGAAGATCCAGCCCCACACCACCAGCGACAGGAAGGCGACGAAGGTGGACAATCCCAGCGCCCGCCCCATGACCCGTGGTTCGACCAGATTGCCCATGACGAAGTTGATCGACAGATAGGCAAGGCTCAGCAGCAGAGCATCGCCCATGCCCCCGTCCGGAGACACCAGCACCAGCAGCACCGCCGGCACCGCGGCGATGGCCGAACCGATGTTGGGGATATAGTTGAGCGCAAAGGCCAGCACCGCCCACAGCAGCGGGAAGTCGACCCCCACCAGCAGACAGGCCACCCACACCAGGGCCCCGGTGACCAGGCTGATCACGGTCTTGACCGCCAGGTAACGCTTGAGGGTGTGGCTGAACTCGTTGAAGCGCTCGAGGCTCGGGGCGGGGTTGGCCAGCGCCCGGGATATCTTGTCGCGGAAGTTCAGCGTCTCGAACAACATGAACATCACCAGCAGCGCCACCACGACACTCTGCATCATCAGATTGCCGAGCTGGCTGAGCAGTGCCGGAAGCCATTCGCCAAGCTTTTGGGTGTCGAGAAACCCGGCCAGCCGCTGAGTGTCGATGGCAAGCCCCATGCTGGCCAGTCCATCGAGCAGGCGCAGGTAGTATTCGTAGAGCTTTTCCTCGATCCCGGGCAAGGCCTCGGCAAAGGTACCGACACTATTGGCCAGCAACAGCGCCAGCAGGATCAGCATGCCGCCGATCACCACCAGCGTGACCCATACCGATAGTCTCAAGCCCAGCCCCCGCTCGTGCAGCCACTGCACCGGGGCGGTACACACCACCGCGATGAACAGCGACAGCAGCACCGGCACCAGCAGGTCTGCCCCCGCGCGCATGCCGGCGACGATGACCACCAGTGCAGCCAGGGCCAGCGTCAGGTTCAAGGGGAGCCTGCGCTCCTGCGCCTCGACTTCATCTTCCATGGACGGTAGCTCCTCTCGTTAACCAGCCGTCGGCTCGACGGCGTTATCGGCGCCATCATGCCCCGCCAATCGTTTCAGCACAAAGAATCATGACACATGGCGCAACATTGCCAATGTTCCGTGTATCACTCCGGCGACATTGGCCGGCCCAGCCTCAACCATGCAAGGATCGTGGAGACGCTTGAGATCCGGGAACGTCTCGCCGAGGACACCGTCCCAGTCAGTAGGCCCTGGCCGGTGCGGGTACCTGTCAGACTTGTCCGCGACGCGCCCCCTGTTGTTCGCCCTGTCGTTCATCCCCCACGTTACAAGGAGAATCCGATGTCACTCGCCACTCCCTCCGCCCGGTCACGGGCGATGCCGAGCCTTCGCCTGCGCCACCTCAACCGGCTGGCGACAGTGGGGCTCGGCCTGGCGCTGGCTTCTCTGGCCGCCACGCCCTCCCTGGCCGACGAGTCACCCACGCCACGCTATTTGGATATCCAGGCCCAGTCAGAGCTCAAGGTCGCTCCGGACGAGGCGACCTTGAACGCCCGACTGTGGGAGCTGACACCGGCCATCGCCCAGGAAAAGGACAGTGGTGACCACGGCCAGGCCCTGGCTGAGGCCCGCCAACGCCTGGAGGATCGTGCCGCCGAGCTGATCTCGGCGCTGGAAGACGCGGGTCTTTCCCGCGAGGCGATCAACGCCGGATCGCTGCGGGTACAGCAGGAGATGCTGCATCAAACACGCCAGGGCAACGACAACCCCATCCCCATGGTACGTACTCGCCTTGAACGTCCGGTGACCCTGGCGATCAGCGATCTCGATAGCCTTCCGACCCTGCTCGACGCCCTGACCGAAGCCGGCGTCAATGCACTGGACGGCGTCAGCTACGATCTTGCCGACCGCGACGCGGCCAGCGACCGCGCTCTGACCCAGGCGCTCGAGCGCGCCAGGGCCAAGGCCGAACTGATGGCGGACGCCCTGGGAGTGGAGCTCGGTGAGGTGATCCATGTCAGCGAGACCAACGCCCCGGTGTTTCAGCCACGCATGATGGCGATGCGCGCCGACATGGCCGAAAGCGGCGGCAACGCCGACTACAGCCCCGGCAGCCTCACCATCGACGCCGGTGTCCAGGTCCGCTGGGGGCTGGCCGAGGCAACCGCGGATATCGATCAGGATCGCCAGCAGGTCCCGGCTGCGCCGCAATGACGATAACGGCGACGTCAGCCCGACGGCCATGGCATCGGTGGCCAGCGAGTCGCACCCGCCCAACGGAAAGCGGCCGGGGTCCGGTGCCATATCGCCTAAGCCTGTTACGCCTAAGCCTGTGACGTAAAAAGCCCGTGACGCAAAAGCCCCGGTGGTCTCGACCACCGGGGCTTTTGCTTGTGCTTGAGCTTTTGCTTAAGCAAGGGCAAGCGCGCCCGCCCCTCTCAAGGACGGATCAGACGTTGATGCACTCGACCCCGCCCATATAGGGACGCAGCACCTCGGGAACGGTGATGGAGCCGTCCTCGTTCTGGTGGTTTTCCATCACCGCGATCAGGCAGCGGCCCACCGCCAGGCCGGAGCCGTTGAGGGTGTGCAGAAGCTGCGGCTTCTTTTCACCCTTGGCGCGGAAGCGCGCCTGCAGGCGGCGTGCCTGGAAGTCCTCGCAGTTGGACACCGAGGAGATCTCGCGGTAGGTGTCCTGGCTCGGCAGCCAGACCTCGAGATCGTAGGTCTTGGCGGCGGAGAAGCCCATGTCGCCGGTGCACAGGGTCACCACCCGGTAAGGCAGCTCGAGCGCCTGAAGGATCGCCTCGGCGTGACCGCGCATTTCCTCCAGCGCCTCGTAGCTCTTGGCCGGATCGACCAGCTGCACCATCTCGACCTTGTCGAACTGGTGCTGGCGGATCATCCCGCGGGTATCGCGACCGTGGGAACCTGCCTCGCTGCGAAAGCAGGGAGTATGGGCGGTCAGCTTCAACGGCAAGGCGCCAGCGTCGACGATCTCGCCACGCAGCAGGTTGGTCAGCGGCACCTCGGCAGTCGGGATCAGGTGGAACTCGCGCTCGTCGTCGAGCTTGAACAGGTCCTCGCCGAACTTGGGCAACTGGCCGGTGCCGTAGAGCGAGTCCCGGTTGACCATGTAGGGCACGTAGCACTCTTCGTAGCCGTGCTCCAGGGTCTGCTTGTCGAGCATGAACTGAGTCAGGGCGCGGTGCAGGCGAGCGATCGGCCCACGCATCACGGCGAAGCGAGCGCCGGTCAGCTTGGCGGCAACCTCGAAGTCCAGATCGCCCTTCTTGGCTCCCAGATCGACGTGATCCTTGACCTCGAAGGCGTACTCGCCGGGGTTGCCCCAGCGCGACACCTCGACGTTGTCGTCTTCGCTTGCGCCTTCGGGCACGCTGGCGTGGGGCAGGTTGGGGATCCCCGCAGCGATGTCTTCCCACTGGCCCTGCACCTCAGCCAGCGCCACCTTGGCGGCGTCCAGGCGCTCGCCCAGGTCACTGACCTCGTCGAGCAGCGGCTGGATGTCCTCGCCGGCAGCCTTGGCCTTGCCGATCGCCTTGGAGCGAGTGTTGCGCTCGTTCTGCAAACGCTCGGTCTCGGTCTGCAGCTCGCGACGGCGGGATTCCAGCGAGCCAAGCGCCTCGCTGTCGAGAGAGTAACCGCGGGTGGCCAGTCGTTGGGCGAGCGTATCGAGGTCGCCGCGCAGCAGTTTCGGATCGAGCATGGAGTCTGGTCCGTCGCCTGAGTGAAAAGAACATGTCGGATGCGGAAGGCGTCACCTGGGACCGTGCGTCACCATCGCCAGCGTCGGACGCTGCTCTCGGGCCCCACCGTGAGGACAGCCGAAAAGCGCCCCGCTGGTGTGCCCTGGGACCACCCTCCGCGCAGGCGACACATTGTAGGCAAAAGCGAGAGGCGGCGCCATCGGCCGGGGGCGAGCGCCCGCTTCTCTCGCGATCGGGATGCACCTACCCCCCGAGACGCGGTAAAGTGGACGCCCTCCCATTCTCCTGCCCTGTCGATAGCGCCAGCCGCGCCGCCGCGGGGCCTGTATCGACCGAGACCATGATCGCACCACTGCCCCTAGCTGATGCCGCGACCCCACTGGACCAGCACTATGTCGACTTTCTCAAGGCCCTGAAGGCGGAAGGTTTCGAGGGTGAAATCGCCCCGGACTACGCCAGCCGCACGGTACTCGCCACCGACAACTCGCTCTACCAGCGTCTGCCCCAGGCGGCGGTGTTTCCGCGCCATGCAGGCGACCTCGAGCTGCTCGGCCGGCTCGCCGGGCGGGAAACCTTCCGCAAGGTGGCCCTGACACCACGTGGTGGCGGCACCGGCACCAACGGCCAGTCGCTGAGCGACGGCCTGGTGGTGGACGTCTCCCGGCACATGAACCAGATCCTCGAGATCGACGTCGACAACCGCCGGGTACGGGTCCAGGCCGGGGTGGTCAAGGACCAGCTCAACGCCGCCTTGAGGCCCCATGGGCTGTTCTTCGCACCGGAATTGTCCACCTCCAACCGGGCGACCATCGGCGGCATGATCGCCACCGACGCCAGCGGCCAGGGCAGCTGCGAATACGGCAAGACCCGCCACCATGTGCTCGAGCTCGACAGCGTACTGATCGGCGGCGAGCGCCTGATCAGCGCCGCGGTCGACGAGGACGAACTCGAGACCCTGTGCGCCGAGGACTCGGCCCGGGGCCGCGCCTATCGCGCCGCCCGCAAGATCATCGAGCAGGAGCGCGAGCGCATCGAGGCGATCTTCCCGCCGCTCAACCGCTGCCTGACCGGCTACGACCTGGCCCATCTTCGCGACGACGACGGCCGCTTCAACCTCAACAGCGTGCTGTGTGGCGCCGAGGGCTCGCTGGCGCTGACCAACGAGGCGGTGCTCAACGTGCTGCCGATCCCGCGCCACTCGATCCTGGTCAATGTGCGCTACCCGAGCTTCATGGCGGCCCTCGCCGACGCCAAGGCGCTGATGGCCGGCGGCTCGTCACCAGAAAAGCCGCAGGCGCTTCGCCCCACCTCCATCGAGACCGTGGACGACAAGGTGCTGAAGCTCGCCATGGAGGACTTCGTGTGGGACTCGGTGGCCGAGTTCTTCCCGGTGGATGACGGCCCGGCCATCGAAGGCATCAACTTGGTGGAGTTCAACGACGACGACCCCGAGCGCCTCGAGGCCCGGGTCGACGCCTTCTGCCGGGGACTCGAAAGCGACACCAGCGTCACCCGCCTGGGCTTCACCCAGGCCATCGGCCGTGACGCCATCGGTCGGGTCTACGCTATGCGCAAGCGCTCGGTGGGCCTGCTCGGCAACGTCAAGGGCGAGAAGCGCCCGCTGCCCTTCGTCGAGGATACCGCGGTCCCCCCAGAGCACCTGGCCGACTACATCGCCGAGTTCCGCGCCCTGCTCGATGCCCGCGGGCTCGAGTACGGCATGTTCGGCCACGTCGACGCCGGAGTGTTGCATGTGCGCCCGGCGCTGGACATGAAGGATCCGCGCCAGCAGGCGATGATCCGCGAAATCTCCGATGAGGTGGCGGCGCTGACCCAGCGCTACCACGGCCTGTTGTGGGGGGAGCACGGCAAGGGCGTGCGCTCGGAGTACGCGCCAGCTTTCTTCGGTGAGCTCTACCCCAGCCTGCGACGCCTCAAGGGTGCCTTCGACCCGCACAACCAGCTCAATCCCGGCAAGATCGCGACGCCGCTGGTGGAGACCGACGAAGCGGCCAACAGCCAGCCCGAGCCCGGCGCCAGCCTCAGCGACCCCGGCCTGCTGGCCATCGACGCGGTACCCATGCGCGGCGATTTCGATCGTCAGATCGACGAGCGGGTGTGGCAGGCCCACGCCGACGCCGTCTACTGCAACGGCAACGGCGCCTGCTACAACTATGATCCCGACGACGCCATGTGCCCGTCGTGGAAGGCCACCCGGGATCGTGTGCACTCGCCCAAGGGCCGCGCCAGCCTGATGCGCGAATGGCTGCGCCTGCAGGGGAAGGCCGGCATCGACGTGGTCGAGGAGTCACAGCGCAAGAAGGATGAGACCGCGCTCGGCTGGCTCGCCCACCTGCCCCGCCGCGCTCTCAACAGCCTGCGCGGCAAGGACGACTTTTCCCACGAGGTCTACGACGCCATGGCCGGCTGCCTGGCGTGCAAGTCCTGCGCCGGCCAGTGCCCGATCAAGGTCAATGTCCCGGCCTTCCGCTCCCAGTTCCTCGAGGTCTACCACGGACGCTACCTGCGACCGCTGCGCGACTACCTGATCGGCGGGCTCGAATTCCTGCTGCCGGCGCTGGCGCCACTGGCCCCGGCCTACAACGCGGCACTCGATAACCGCCTGGTGGACCGGCTGATGGCCCGCGGCCTCGGCATGGTCGACAGCCCCAGGCTGTCACGCGCCCGGCTCAAGAAGCAGCTCAAGGCCTGGGGCGTGGCCGAGGCCACTCCGCTGACGCTGGGACGCCTCAGCGAGCGCCAGAAGGCGCGCAGCGTGATCCTGGTGCAGGACGCCTTCACCAGCCACTTCGAAGCCAGACTGGTCGCCGACGTGGTGGAGCTGCTGTCGCGCCTCGATATCCGCGTCTTCGTCGCGCCCTACAAGCCCAACGGCAAGCCGCTCAACGTCCAGGGCTTTCTCGGCGCCTTCGAGCGCACCGCCCGCAAGCGTGCCCGAGAGCTCTCCACCCTGGCCGCCAGCGGCGTGCCGCTGGTGGGCATCGACCCGGCGATGACCCTGACCTATCGCCAGGAGTACGTGAAGGCACTGGGTGAGCAGGCGGTGCCTGAGGTGCTGATGCTGCAGGAGTGGCTTTTGAGTCTGGGCGCCTCGCTGGTGCCCTCGGGACTCGACCTGAGCGAGGAAGCCCCCTTCCAGCTGCTGTCCCACTGCACCGAGAAGACCCAGGCGCCGGGCAGCCCCAAGGCCTGGCAGCAATTGTTCGAACGTTTCGGGCTGCGCCTGGCGCCCCTGCCCTCGGGCTGCTGCGGCATGTCCGGCACCTACGGCCACGAGGCACGCAACCTTACGACCTCGCGCACCATCTACGCCCAGTCCTGGGAACCGGTGGTGCAGGAGCACGGCGACAGCGGTCGCCTGCTGGCCACCGGCTACTCCTGTCGCAGCCAGGCCCGACGCTTCTCCGACAGCCAGCTGCCGCATCCGCTGCAGGCGCTGCTCGGCGCACTTCGTCGGGCGAGCTGAGTCAGACCATCGTTGACGCCTATGATGGCGATGGTTTGCATGATCGACGCCGCGTCAGTACGCTGCGCGGCTTTTCCCGTTTCGGAGTCGACCGACCATGGAGCATGCCGGACTCACCCTGGCGGCCGTTGGCCTGCTGGCGCTGGGCTCACAGTGGCTAGCCTGGCGCCTCAAGGTCCCCGCCATCCTTACGCTGTTGATCGCCGGCATTGCCGCAGGCCCGGTGACTGGCCTGCTCGACCCCGACGCCCTGTTCGGCGAGCTGCTGTTCCCGCTGGTGTCGCTGGCGGTGGCGGTGATCCTGTTCGAGGGTAGCCTCACCCTGAACTTTCGCGAGCTGGGAGGGCATGGCCGCACGGTGCGTCGCCTGGTCACCTGGGGAGCCCTGATCACCGCCCTGTGCGGAGCGCTGGCCGCCCGCTGGCTGCTGGGCCTTAGCTGGGAGATGGCGAGCCTGCTGGGGGCGCTGCTGGTGGTCACCGGCCCGACGGTGATCCTGCCGCTGTTGCAGACCCTGCGGGCCCGCGAGCACCTGACCCAGATCCTGCGCTGGGAGGGCATCCTGATCGACCCGGTGGGCGCCATCGGCGCGGTACTGGTCTATGAATTCGTCGCCCTGGGCTCCGGCACCCAGGCACTGCCGCATACCCTGATGCTGTTCGCCCAGACCGCGTTGATCGGCTTCGGCTTTGGCGTCGCCGGCGGCTATCTATGGGGCCAGGTACTGCGCCAGCACCTGCTGCCGCAACGGCTGCACAGCTTCGGCACCCTGATGACCATGCTCGGTCTGTTCACCCTGTCCAACACCCTGTTTCACGAGTCCGGCCTGTTGACGGTGACGGTAATGGGCGCCTGGCTCGCCAATATGCGTGGCGTGCCCACCCGACCGATCATCGAGTTCAAGGAGACCCTGTCGATCCTTCTGATCTCGGGTCTGTTCATCCTGCTGGCGGCACGTCTGACGGTCGAGCAACTGGCACTGCTGGGCTGGCCGGCCTGGGCCTTTCTGGCGGTGCTGTTGCTGCTGGTGCGTCCGCTGGCGGTGTGGCTGTGCACCCTGGGCAGCGGCCTGGACTGGCGCGAGAAGAGTCTGCTGGCGTTCATCTCGCCCCGCGGCATCGTCGCCGCCGCGGTGGCCTCGCTGTTCGCGCTGCGGCTGGAAGAGATCGGTGTGCCCGGCGCCGACCGCCTGGTGCCGGTGACCTTTCTGGTGATCATCGCCACAGTCGTATCCCAGAGTCTGCTGGCCCGTCCGCTGGGCGACTGGCTGAAGGTGCGCCGTCCCTCGGCCCACGGCGTGCTGATCATCGGCGCCAACCCAGTGGCCCGGCAGATGGCCCACTGTCTGCGCCAGGCCCGACTCGGCGTGCTGCTGACCGACTCGAGCTGGGACGCGGTGCAGGCCGCCCGCGCCGAGGGGCTCTCGGCCTACTACGGTGACCCGCTGTCCGAACACGCCGCCCAGCACATGGAACTGAGCGGTATCGGCTACCTGATGCCGCTGTCGCCCTACCGAGAGCTCAATGATCTGGCCGCGCTGCACTTCGAGCATCTGCTGGGCCAGGGCCAGGTATTCCGCCTGGCGGTCAACCTGGGGCGCCAGGCCCGGCGCCAGCACGCCACCGCCATCGAGCATGTTCCCTACCTGTTCGGCCGCGAGATGACCTTTGCCCAGCTCTCGAGCCTGGTGGAGCGTGGGGCTCGCTTCGAGGTCGAAAGGCTCGACGAAGCACCCCGCTCACGGGCGCTGCTGCGCGCGAGCGGCGACAAGCGTGCAAGTGGAGAAAGGGGAGAAAGGGGAGAAAGACGCCCAGGTCACGTCCATAGCAGAGACACCCGGCAAGCGCCTCTCCAGGCCAAGGACGTCGCCAGCGCGAGACGTCAGGGGGCTTTCCCCGGCGACACCGACTCGGCGCCGCTGATCTGTGTCGGCACTTCAGGGCGGCCGCGCATCGCCACAGCCGACGCGCCGCTGACACCACGCAAGGGCGATCATGTGATCCGCCTGGTCATGCCAGACCGGCAAAGTAGTCGGAAATAAAAACACCTCGGGCCGGTCAATGACCGGCCCGAGGTGTCTTCAGGCGAGCACAGGACTTAGAAGAACAGTCGCCGCAGGGCCTCGCCCGGATCTTCTTCGCGCATGAAGGCCTCGCCCACCAGGAAGCCGTGGACGTCGTTCTCGCGCATGCGCAGCACATCATCGCGGCTGTGGATGCCGGACTCGGTGATCACCGTGACCTCGGGCGGAATCCGCGGCAGCAGTTCCAGGGTGGTCTCGAGTCGGGTATTGAAGGTATGCAGGTCGCGGTTGTTGATCCCGACCAGATCCAGATCGAGCGCCAGCGCCCGCTCCAGCTCCTGGGCGTCGTGGACCTCGACCAGCACGTCCATGCCAAGCTCGCCAGCCTGCTGGTGCAGGTCGCGCATCTGGGCGTCCTCCAGGGCGGCGACGATCAGCAGGATGCAGTCGGCGCCGATGGCCCGCGCCTCGCTGACCTGGTAGCCGTGGACGATGAAGTCCTTGCGGATCACCGGCAGGCTGCACGCCTCGCGGGCGGCAATCAGGTAGTCCTCATGGCCCTGGAAGAAGTCGGCGTCGGTCAGCACCGAGAGGCAGGCCGCCCCACCCCGGGCGTACTGAGCGGCGATCTCGGCCGGGCGAAAGTCCTCACGGATCAGCCCCTTCGAGGGTGACGCCTTCTTGACCTCGGCGATCACCGCGGCGTCGCCGTCACGGATCCGCTCGGCCAGCGAGATGACGAAACCGCGCGGTGCATCCTGCTCTCGGGCACGCGCGAGCAGCGCCTGCTCGCTGACCTGGCGGCGTCGGCTGGCGACCTCCTCGTCCTTGCGCTCGAGGATTCGCTCGAGGATCGTCGGGGTGACATTGGCCATGTTGTGATTCTCCTTGCGGCCCGTCGGGCTCTTTTCAGAAAGGTCCTACTGAGCGAACACCCGGGTAAAGTGGGCCAGTTCCTTCATCTTTTCCAGCGCCAGCCTGGTTCCCTGGGCGTCCTGGGCCATCAGCACGCCTTCCTTGAGGGAATCGGCCACGTCGGCGGCGTAGAGGGCGGCCCCGGCGTTGAGGGCGACGATATCCGCCGCAGGCCCCTCGCCGGAAAGCGCCTTCTCGACCAGGCGCAGGCTGTCTTCGGCGGTCTTGACCTTGAGCGGAGCGAGCGACTGACGCTCGATACCGACATCCTCGGGGGTCAGGGTATAGCGGTGGATCTCGCCATCCTTGAGTTCGGCGATGCGGGTCGGCGCCGCCAGCGAGATTTCGTCCAGGCCGTCTTCGGCGTGGGCCACCAGCACATGCCGACTGCCGAGCTGACGCAGCACTTCCACCATCAACTCCAGCAGGTCGGCGTGGTAGACGCCGAGCAGCTGATTGGGCGCACTGGCAGGGTTGGTCAACGGCCCCAGAATATTGAACAGGGTGCGCACGCCCATCTCGCGGCGCGGACCGATGGCGTGACGCATGGCCGGGTGGTGGTTGGGCGCGAACATGAAGCCGACGCCGACCTCCTCGATGCAGCGGCCCACCTGTTCGGCGTCCAGATCCAGGCCGATGCCGGCCACCTGGAACAGATCGGCGCTGCCCGAGGACGACGACACCCCTCGGTTGCCGTGCTTGGCCACATGGGCGCCGGCGGCGGCGGCGACAAAGCTCGAGGCGGTGGATACGTTAAACAGGTTGGCGCCGTCCCCACCGGTGCCGACGATGTCCACCACGTTGTCGCAGGACAGCGTTACCGGCGTCATCAGGTCGCGCATCACCTGGGCGCAGCCACTGATTTCCTCGGCTGTCTCGCCCTTCATCGCCATCCCCATCAGAAAGGCGGCGACCTGGGCGTCACTGGCCTCGCCGGTCATGATGGTGCGCATCACCGCGTAGGCCTGCTCTCGGCCCAGGTTCTCCCGGCGCATCACCGCCGCGATGGCATTGGTCATCTGCATGCAAGTCTCCTGATGGTAGTCAGTGGCGCTCGAGGAAGTTGGCCAGCATCTCGTGTCCCTGTCGCGACAGGATCGATTCCGGGTGGAACTGCACCCCTTCGATGGGCAGCTCCTTGTGGCGCAGGCCCATGATCAGGCCGGGGGTGACGTCGTCGTCATCGGTCCAGGCGGTGATCTCGAGACACTCCGGCAGACTCTCGCGCTCCACCACCAGCGAATGGTAGCGGGTCACCGAGAGCGGATCATCGAGGCCCTTGAACACGCCCTGTCCGGCATGGCGAATGTCGGAGGTCTTGCCGTGCATGACCTGGGGCGCACGGACCACCTTGCCGCCGAACACCTGGCCGATGGCCTGGTGGCCGAGGCACACACCGAGCAGCGGCAGCTTGCCGGCGAAGTGGCGAATCAGCTCCAGCGAGATGCCGGCCTCGTTGGGCGTGCAGGGCCCCGGCGACACCACGATGTGGCTGGGCGCCATGGCCTCGATCTCGTCGAGGCTGATGGTGTCGTTGCGTCGGGTCACCACCTCGGCGCCCAGTTCGCCTAGGTACTGGACGATGTTGTAGGTGAAGCTGTCGTAGTTATCGAGCATCAAGATCATGGTGGCTCCAGGATTCAATATTGGGCTTCACCCAGCGAGACGACCCACACACAAAAATGCCGCCTCGCGGGCGGCACTTTCGCTGTCCTGACCGTCGTTGTCCAGACCGTGGTCCGCGACACCCCGGCGCTCAGGGTTCCTCCGCCCGCTTCAGTCGAAGGGGCGCCACCACTGCTGGCGATCACGGGACGGTGCGGAGGTCATATTCATCATGGGCTTATAGTGTGTGTCGTGGTCATGGCTGTCAAGCGGATGTCAGGCCGAACTCAGCGCAGTCCCTGCTCGGCCATGGCCACGGCACGAAACAGCGCACGCCCCTTGTTCAGGGTCTCGTCCCACTCGGACTGGGGCACCGAGTCCGCCACCACGCCGGCGCCACATTGGACGTGCAGCTGACCGTCCTTGATCACCGCGGTGCGGATGGCGATGGCGGTGTCCATGTTGCCATGCCAGGACAGGTAGCCGACGGCCCCGGAGTAGACGCCGCGCTTGACCGGTTCGACCTCGTCGATGATCTCCATCGCGCGGATCTTGGGCGCTCCGGACAGGGTGCCCGCCGGGAAGGTGGCGCGCAGCACGTCCATGGCGCTGTAGCCCGGCTTCAGCTTGCCGGTGACGTTGGAGACGATGTGCATGACGTGGGAGTAGCGCTCGATGGCCATCTGATCGGTCACCTCGACGCTGCCGGTCTCGGAGATGCGGCCGACGTCGTTGCGGCCCAGGTCGATCAGCATCAGGTGCTCGGCGACCTCCTTGGGGTCGGCCAGCAGGTCCTCCTCCAGCGCCTTGTCCTCGGCCTCGGTCTTGCCGCGCACCCGGGTGCCGGCGATCGGACGCACCGTCACCATGCCATCCTCCAGGCGGGTCAGGATCTCCGGCGAGGCACCCACCACATGGTGGTCGTCAAGGTTGAAGAAGAACATGTAGGGCGACGGATTGAGGCTGCGAAGAGCCCGATACAGGTCCAGCGGCTCGGCCTGGAACTCGATCGACATGCGCTGGGACGGCACGCACTGCATCACGTCGCCCGCCAGCACGTACTCCTTGATCCTTTCCACCGCCGACTTGAAGCCCTCTTCGGTGAAGCCGGAGGTGAAGTGCCCCTCCTCCACCGCCGGGCGCGCGTCACCGGGCACTCGCGAGGCCACCGACAGCGGGCTGCGCAGGGCGTCTTCCAGGGCGCTCAGCCGGGCCTGGGCGGCGCTGTAGGCCGAGGGCGTGGAAGGATCGGCGTGGGTCCACAGGGTCAGACGCCCATAAAGGTTGTCGAACACCACCAGCTCATCGCACACCATCAACAGGATATCCGGCACCCCGATGGGGTCGTCCTTCTCCACACCGGCCAGGCGCGGCTCGATATAGCGGATGGTGTCGTAGCCGAAGTAGCCCACCAGTCCGCCGTCGAAGATCGGCTGGTTGTCGAGCACCGGCACCTTGAAGCGACGCTGAAACTCCTCGATCCAGGCCAGCGGATCTTCCACTTCGGTGGCGCCGGTCACGTCACCATCGACAATATGCTGAACCTGATAGCCCCGCACCTCGATGCGTTCGCGACAGGGCAGACCGATGATCGAGTAACGCCCCCACTTCTCGCCGCCGGTCACCGACTCGAGCAGAAAGGTCCAGGGCTGATCGGCCAGTTTCAGATAGGTGGACAGCGGCGTGTCCAGGTCGGCCATCATCTCGCGGGTGATGGGAATACGGTTGTAGCCGGCCTGTGCCAGCTCGTCGAAACGCTCGGGGGTCATCATGCCCAGATCCTCAATTCAAGAGACGAAAGTGACAACGACAAGAACGGAGTAACGGTCACCATCGCCAACCGCAGGACGTCGTAGGCAGCGACGCAGACAGATGCGGACAGGACATCGAGGAGAAGCAAGGCTGGGCCATGGGCAGTCCACCAGCGAAACGAATGAATGAAGCCAACGAGTGACAGACCGCTACCGCGAGACCCGTGCGCCGCGCTCGCGGATTCCACACGACGGGATTCCCTGTGACGGGCGCCTGGCAAGGCCTGCAATAGCGAGGATTTATCGGCATGACGCTAACGATAGTGTCATGCCAAAAAACCCTAAACGAGTTGTTCCAGCGATTCAACCACCAGATCCGGCTCGCTCAGACTGATCGGCTCGCCGTGATTGTAGCCGTAAGGCACCGCCACGGTACGGAAACCGGCGGCCTTGCCCGCCGCGACATCGTGACGGGAGTCGCCCACCATAAGACAGTACGAGGGACAGACGTCGAACTGCTGGGACAGGTGTCGCAGCGGCATGGGGTCAGGCTTGCGACGAGGCAGGGTGTCGCCACCGAGGCAGGCGGAAAAGAAGCCATCGATACCCAGGTGCTCGAGGATCGGGTGGATGAAGGCCTCGGGCTTGTTGGTGACCAGACACAGGATCAGCCCCCGCCCGAACAGCCGCTTCAAGGTCTCCGTCACCCCCGGATAGAGCCTCGTCCTGTCGCAGGGACGGCGATGGTAGTGCTCGAGGAAGCGCTCGTGGGCGGTCTTCAACAGCACCTCGCTGGGGGCCTCGCCCAGTGCATCGGTCAGGGCACGTTCCAGCAGCACCCAGGCACCATTGCCGACCCAGTCGCGCACCCTGGCTTCGCCTGCCGGCGCCAGTTCGACGTCGATCAAGGCGGCATCCACCGCCGCTGCCAGGTCCGGGACCGAATCGATCAGGGTGCCATCCAGATCGAAGGCCACCAACAGCACCCCCTCCAGGGCGTCACCCATAGGCCGTCTCCTCGACTATGCCGAAATTGGAATATCTATGCGCGGCGCACATTCTGGCGCAAGCGCCGTGGTCAGCCAAGCACTTATCTGTCTATGATGGCGCTCCACCTTTTTTCTGGAGCTCATCATGAGCAAACCCACCATCGTGGTTGTCGGCGGCGGCGCCGGCGGCCTTGAGCTGGTCACGCGCCTGGGACGACGGCTCGGCAAGAAGGACAAGGCCGACATCGTGCTGGTCGATCGCAATTCGACCCACATCTGGAAACCGCTGTTGCATGAGGTCGCCACTGGCGTCCTCGACTCGGGCCTCGACGAGATTTCCTATCAGGCCCACTCGGCGGCCAACGGCTACCGCTTCCAGCGCGGCACCCTGTGCGATCTGGATCGCGAGTCCCGCCAACTGACCCTGGCCCCCATCGTCGATGACGAGGGCAACGAGATCCTGCCGGCGCGGCGTCTCGACTACGATCACCTGGTACTGGCGGTCGGCAGCGTCAGCAACGACTTCGGCACGAAAGGCGTGGCGGACCACTGCCACTTCCTCGACAGTCCTGCCCAGGCCGAAGGCTTTCGACAGGCACTGCTCAATACCTTCATGCGCTACAGCACCCGGCTCGAGGATCAGGATCCCTGCATTACCGTGGGCATCATCGGGGCCGGGGCCACCGGCGTCGAACTGGCCGCCGAGTTGCACGACGCCTCGCGCATGCTCAAGAGCTACGGCTTTACCGCGCTGGGCCGCGAGCACCTGCGGGTCCACCTGATCGAGGCCGCACCCAAGGTGCTGCCGGCGCTGCCGGACCGCATCAGCGGCGCGGTGCACAAGGAACTCGAGAACCTGGGGGTCAAGGTCCATGTGGACACCCGGGTGACCATGGTCGACGAGCGCGCCATCCACACCACCGACGATGACGCCATCGAGATCGACCTGGGGGTGTGGGCCGCCGGCATCAAGGCTCCGGCCTTCCTGGCAGAACTGGGGCTGGAGGTGGAGCGCAACAACAGGGTCAAGGTGGCCGCCACCATGCAGAGCATCGATGACCCGCGCATCTTCGCCTTCGGCGACTGCGCAAGCTGCCCCCAGGAAGACGGCACGGTGGTGCCACCCAGGGCCCAGGCCGCCCACCAGCAGGCCGGCGTGCTCTACCGCAACCTGTGTGCCGTGGTCGACGGCAAGCCGCTCAAGGAATTTGTCTTCCGCGACCGAGGCTCGCTGATTTCGCTGGCCCACTTCGACGCCATCGGCAGCCTGATGCGCGCCGCCTCGGCCCGTAGTCTGTTCATCGAGGGTAACCTGGCGCGCTTCTTCTACGCCTCGCTCTACCGCATGCACCAGCGCGCCATCCACGGCACGGTCAAGACCGCGATGATGGTGGTGGTCGATGGGCTTAACCGCTTCCTCAAGCCCAGGCTAAAGCTGCACTAGGGCTCGTCTGAAAAGTGCCTGCACTCGTCGACTTTTCGGACAGAGCCTAGTCCCTGCCCGCACTCCCCTGGCAGACATCGCACGCACGTTCACAGCAAGAGAGGCTGCCCCAGGGCAGCCTCTCTTGCTTGTCGTCATCGACAGCACCACATCCTGCTCAGGCGTTGGCCTGGGGCTCGTCCTTGGCGTGGTGATAGAGGTGCACGTCACGCTGGGGAAAGGGAATGCTGATGCCTTCGCGATCGAAGCGACGCTTGATCTCCTCGGTCATCTCCCAGTAGACGTCCCAGTAGTCGGATGCCTGCACCCAGGGCCGCACGATCCAGGTGATGGCGGAGTCGCCCATGACATTCATGCGGATATTCGGCGCCGGTTCGCTGAGCACGCGAGGGTCGTCGGCGACCACGCTCTCCAGCACCCGACGCACGGTATCGATGTCGTCGTCATAGCCGACCCCCACCGTCAGATCGACCCGACGAGTGGCGTGGGCAGAATAGTTGACCACGGCACCGCTCATCATCTGGCCGTTGGGCACGATGATCTTGCGATTGTCCGGTGTGCTCAGCTCGGTGCTGATGATCTGCACATCCTCGACGGTGCCGCTGACCCCACCGGCCTCCACGTAGTCGCCGATCCGGTAGGGGCGGAAGATGATGACCATGACCCCGGCGGCGAAGTTGGCAAGCGACCCCTGCAGGGCCAGACCCACCGCCAGACCGGCGGCACCGATCACCGCGATCAACGAGGCGGTCTGGATACCGATCCGGCTGATGGCGGCCAGGATCACGAAGGTCAGCAGCAAGGCATACAGGATGTTGCCGAGGAACTTGACCAGCAGGGGTTCGACGTCGGCACGCTGCATGCCCTTGACCACCACCCGGTGTACCGCCTTGGCCACCCAGCGCCCGATGATGAAGATCGCCGCCGCGGCGACCAGATTGATCAGAAACTGCAGCCCGGTGGTCGAGGCAAACTCGATCAGGGCCTCCACGTCCAGCTTTTGCAGGAACTCCATCTACCTCTCCTTGTATGTCGTTTTCGTTATCGAAGTACGATCCTGCTCAACCACCGCCCTCGCTTCGTCAGTGCTGATGCGCGCCGCCAGCCACTGGCGCTTGCGACGCACCGACATGCGCTTGACGGCGATTTCCAGCCGGCTGGCGTCACCTCGCGTGCCGACCGGCTCCTGATGGCGAAGCGTCAGCGGGCCCTTGCCACGCAGCGCCTTGGCGCCCTTGCCGCTGCGGTGTTGCTCGACACGCCTGGCGACATCGGTGGTAATGCCGGTATAAAGCGCCCCGGCCGCCGTCTCGACGATATACAGGTACCACGTCGTCGTTGCCGCCGCCGGCAGCTCGGGTACTGGCTCGCCTGAGACAGGCTCATCTGAGACAGGCTCGACTAAGCCCGGCTCATCCAAGCCCGGCTCGCCTAAGCCCGGCTTGCCTGAGCCAGCATAGTCCGAATCGCCAATCACCGCGTAGAGGCCAGGCGCGAGCGAAAGTCGGCGATGATGCTGTCGTAGCCGTGGGGGTCCTCGTCGCGACGCGCGCCGAACACCGCGGAGCCCGCGACGAAGGTGTCCGCCCCGGCGCGCGCGATCTCGGCGATATTGTCTACCTTCACGCCACCATCCACCTGCAGACGAATGTCCCGTCCGCTGGCGTCGATGCGCGCACGCGCCTGGCGCAGCTTGTCGAGCGTCGCCGGGATGAACGACTGACCGCCGAAGCCCGGATTGACGCTCATCAGCAGCACCATGTCGACCTTGTCCATCACGTAGTCCAGGTAGGACAGTGGCGTCGCCGGGTTGAACACCAGCCCGGCCTTGCAGCCGCCGTCACGAACCAGCTGCAGCGAGCGATCGATGTGCTCGGAGGCCTCGGGGTGGAAGGTGATGTAGCTGGCACCGGCATCGATGAAGTCACCGATCAGTCGATCCACCGGCTTGACCATCAGGTGGGCGTCGATGGGCGCGGTGACGCCATGCTTGCGCAGCGCCTCACAGACCATCGGCCCGATGGTCAGGTTGGGCACGTAGTGATTGTCCATCACGTCGAAGTGGACGATATCGGCACCCGATGCCAGCACGTTGTCGACCTCTTCTCCCAGGCGGGCGAAGTCAGCGGACAGGATCGAAGGCGCGATCAGGAAGTCGTTCATGGAGTCATCCGAGGAGAGAGTCATGGTGGAGGCCACAAGGGCTCGACGAAAAGCGGCATTCTAGCAGTTGGTCCCGCCCGCATCAGCGATCTTCCTCCACGTCTTCTGCCGATTCGTCCGGTTGCAGTCGTCTATAGTATGCGCGTTGCGACATCTTATATTCCAAACAGTTTTAACAAACAGGATTGTAATTCCTTAAAATTAGCCTTAGCCTTCGTTGCGATCCGCCGATTTCCCCGGCCCACCCCCGACGTCAAGGAACCCCGACATGAAGCTGCCCCCGATCCTGCGCCGTACCGCCCTGTCCCTGTCCCTGGCCGCCGGCCTCGGCGGTGCCATGGCCTCGCCGGTAATGGCCGAGGACAAGGAGCTGCTCAACTCGTCCTATGACATCGCCCGCGAGCTGTTCGCCGCCATCAACCCGGCGTTTCAGCAGCACTGGCAGGCAGAGAATGACGGTGAGCTGACCATCAAGCAGTCCCACGGCGGCTCTTCCGCCCAGGCCCGCGCCATCCTGCAGGGCCTGAAGGCCGACGTGGTGACCTACAACCAGGTCACCGACGTCCAGGTATTGGCCGATGCCGGCCTGGTCGCGGAAGACTGGCAGAGCCAGTTGCCCAACAATGCCTCGCCTTACTACTCCACCACCGCCTTCCTGGTGCGCAAGGGCAACCCCCAGGGTATCGAGAGCTGGGAAGACCTGGCCGCCGAGGGCGTCGAACTGGTGTTCCCCAACCCCAAGACGTCCGGTAACGGCCGCTATACCTACCTGGCCGCCTGGGGTGCCGCCGAGCGCAACTTCGACGGCGACGAGGACCAGGTGCGCGAGTTCATGAGCGACTTCCTCGGCAATGTGAAGGTGTTTGACACCGGCGGTCGCGGCGCCACCACCAGCTTCATCGAACGTGGCATCGGCGACGTGCTGATCAGCTTCGAGTCCGAGGTCAACAATATCCGTGACGAGTACGGCAGCGACGAATACGACGTCATCGTGCCGCCGGTCAGCATCCTCGCCGAGTTCCCGGTGGCGGTGGTCGAAGAGAACGCCGAGCGCAACGGCAACCTCGAGCTCGCCCGTGCCTACCTCGACTACCTCTACACCGAGGAGGCCCAGCGCCAGCTGGCAGGCTTCAACTACCGCGTCCACAACGAAGCGGTGAAGGAAGAGTTCGCCGATAGCTTCCCCGAGACCAAGCTGTTCGAGGTTCAGGACGTGTTCGGTGGCTGGGACAGCGCCATGGACACCCACTTCAAGAGCGGCGGCGAGCTGGACCAGCTGCAGCGTCGCTGATCGTCAAGGCAAGCGACCTATCCCATGCACAAGGCCATCTCCCTGCCCTTTGCCCGATCCGCCCGGCGCCGCGTGCTGCCGGGCTTCGGCCTGTCTCTGGGCATCAGCCTCACCTTCGTCTCGCTGGTACTGCTGCTGCCGCTGACCGGCCTGGTCGGCCAGCTCAAGGGGCTGTCGCTGTCCGAGTACTGGTTCATCATCAGTGAACCCCGCGTGGTGGCAAGCTACGTCACCACCATCGGTGGCGCCCTGGTGGCGGCGCTGGTCAACGCCGTGTTCGGGCTCTTGATGGCCTGGGTGCTGGTGCGCTACGACTTCCCCGGCAAGCGCCTGCTCGACGCCCTGATGGACCTGCCCTTCGCGCTGCCCACGGCGGTCGCCGGCATCACCCTGGCAACGCTCTACTCGTCCAAGGGCTGGATGGGACAGTTGCTGGAGCCGCTGGGCTGGCAGGTGTCCTACACCTGGGTCGGCATCGCCCTGGCCATGGCCTTCACCAGCATCCCCTTCGTCGTGCGCACGGTGCAGCCGGTGCTCGAGGACCTGCCCGCGGAAATCGACGAAGCCGCCATGAGCCTGGGCGCCCGCGACGGCGTGGCCTTTCGTCGGGTCATCCTGCCCCACCTGTGGCCGGCCCTGGTCACCGGCACCGGGCTCGCCTTCGTGCGCTCCCTGGGCGAATTCGGTGCGGTGATCTTCATCGCCGGCAACATGCCCTACGAGACCGAGATCACCTCGCTGATGATCTTCGTCAAGCTGCAGGAGTACGACTACGTGGGGGCCTCGGCCATCGCGTCGGTGGTGCTGGCGACCTCGCTGGCGCTGCTGCTGGCGATCAACCTGTGGCAGGGACGCTTTATCCGCCGACTGCACGGAGGACGCGGCTGATGCAACGAATCGGTGACGCCCCCTGGCTCAGGCGCAGCCTGATCGCGCTGGCGGTAACGCTCTCGGCACTGTTTCTGCTGCTACCGCTGCTGGCCATCTTCGCCCAGGCCCTGGCCGAGGGTGTCGGGCCCTTCATCGCCAATGTCACGGATCACTTCACCCTGGCGGCGATCGGCCTGACCCTGTTCATCACCCTGCTGACGATCCCGGTCAACCTGGTTTTCGGAGTCATGCTGGCCTGGCTGGTGACCCGCTTCGCCTTCCCCGGACGGCGCCTTCTGCAGACACTGATCGACATCCCCTTCGCCATCTCGCCGGTGGTGGCGGGCCTGGTCTACCTGCTGCTCTACGGCCGCAACGGCTGGATCGGCGGCTGGCTGGATGCCCACGACATCCAGCTGATGTTCGCCTGGCCCGGCATCCTGATGGTGACCATCTTCGTCACCTGCCCCTTCGTCGCCAGGGAGCTGATCCCGCTGATGCAGGCCCAGGGCTCCCGCGAGGAAGAAGCGGCGGTAACCCTCGGCGCACGCGGCTTTACGCTGTTTCGCCGGGTGACCCTGCCCAATATCCGCTGGGCCCTGCTCTACGGCGTGATCCTGACCAACGCCCGGGCGGTGGGTGAATTCGGCGCGGTCTCGGTGGTCTCCGGGGCCATCCGCGGCGAGACCAACACCCTGCCGCTGCACGTGGAGCTTCTGTATCAGGACTACAACACCGTCGGCGCCTTCGCCAGCGCCGCCCTGCTGGCACTGATCGCCCTGCTTACCCTGGCCGCCAAGGCCACGCTCGAATGGCGCGCCACGCGCCGGGAGGCCCTGACATGAGCATTCGTCTCGACCATATCCAGAAGCACTTCGGACGCTCCCAAGCGCTGTCTCCCATCGACCTGGACATCAACAGCGGCGAGCTGATCGGCCTGCTGGGCCCGTCCGGTTCCGGCAAGACCACCCTGTTGCGGATCATCGCCGGGCTCGAGACACCGGACGACCACCCCGACTGCCGCATTCTTTTCGGCGAACGCGACGTGACTCATGTCCACGTACGTGACCGGCGTATCGGCTTCGTGTTCCAGCACTACGCGCTGTTCCGCCATATGAGCGTGTTCGACAATGTCGCCTTCGGCCTGACCGTACTGCCCCGCCGCGAGCGTCCCTCCAGCGGTGAGATCCGCTCCCGGGTCATGCAACTGCTGGAGATGGTGCAGCTGTCTCACCTGGCCGAACGCTTCCCGGCGCAGCTCTCCGGCGGGCAGCAGCAGCGTGTCTCGCTGGCACGCGCCCTGGCGCTCAAGCCAGAGGTGCTGCTGCTCGATGAACCCTTCGGGGCGCTCGATGCCAAGGTCCGCCAGGAGCTGCGACGCTGGCTCAGGCACCTGCACGACGAGCTGGGCTTCACCAGCGTGTTCGTGACCCACGACCAGGAGGAAGCGCTGGAGCTGTCTGACCGTGTGGTGGTGATGAGTAACGGCCGTATCGAGCAGATCGACACCCCGGAGACGCTGTACCGTCAACCGCGCAATCGCTTCGTGTTCGAATTCCTCGGCGACGTCAATCATCTGGAAGGCGAGGTTCGCGGCGGCGTGCTGACCTGCGGTGAGGCGCGCCTGACACTGGACCTGGACGACGGCCCTCAGGAGATCCTGCTGCGCCCCCACGAGGTACAGGTGGCCGCCGCCCCCAGTGCCGACGCTCACCTGCCCGCGGTGGTCACCGCGGTGGTCCCGGTGGGCGCCGAAGTGCGCATCGAGCTGAACGCCGACTGGATGGACGAGCCCTGGATGGCGACCCTGAGCCATGGCGACGCCGAACGCCTGGCACTTGGCCGTGGCTCCCGGGTCTACGCCCTGCCCCGCCACTGGCACCACTATCCAGACAGTCGGCCCGATAGCCAGCAACCGGACGTGTCGGGTGATAGATCCGCCAAGAGTGGTGCCAAGCGCCGAGAATCCGGCGCAACTGTCTAAGCGCCGAGAATCCGGCGCCACCGTCTAAGCGCCGCCAAGGGTGGCGCCACTGTCCAAGCGCCGCGAATCCGGCGCAGACGCCCGCCTAGCGGGCCTTGTCCGCTTCGATCAGCCCAGGAACTTTTGCTGCACGCCCCCCTCTGATAGACGTACTATCGCCCGTCCAGGCAAAGCCTCGTCCGACGAGTGCGCACTACGGTGCGATTTCTACCGATAATACGACAAGGAGTTCCCCCTATGCTTCGTCGCCTTCTGTTGGGCGCCGCTGGTGTGACCGCGCTGCTCGCGCTCAGCGCCTGCTCGAGCCCCCACCATCTGCAGCCCGACCCCAAGCGCAGCGTGGCCGTGCCGGCCTCCGGCTCTGGCCAGGCGGTCACCGTCATCGCCGCCGATGACCGCCCCTCGGACGTGCTCGGTACCCGCAGCGGCAGCGCAAGCTCCACCGCCACCATCAGCGTCAGCCCCCACGAGATCGTGCCGAGGCTTCAGGCCGAGGTGGAGCGGGCGGTGCGCGAGATGGGCTTCAGCCCCACCGCCGAACCGGCTCCGGGCCGCCCCAGCCTGACGCTGACGCTGAAGAAGCTGAGCTATGAACGCGGCCAGAGTCAGCCGCTGGTGGACGAGGCCAGACTGGAAAGCGTCATCGAGGCCGAAGCCAGCAATGACGGCCAGACCTACACCGGCACCTACACTTCGCGCCGCGTGCAGAGTTATGCGGTGAAGCCGGACAAGGCAACCAATCAGCGCATGGTCACCGACCTGCTCACCGACGGTCTGAACCGGGCCTTCGCCGACCCGGAGCTGGGCCAATTGCTGGCCCGCTGACGCTCGCCCGCCCCGCGGGGCGGGCCAGGCAGGCACACGACAGCGCGCCGCCCCTTGTGGGTGGCGCGCTTTGGTTTGATGCACTCAATCACTCGTCGGTGGTGGGACCACGCCGTACCAGCGCCCAGACCGACTCACGAAAGCCATTGGCTTCGGGCTCGCCGTCTTCCAGGTGGGTGACGATGAAGTTGGGGTCGAACAACCGCCTCACTTCGGCGCCGTCCACATGGAACGGCGGACCGTCGTCGCCGCTCCGACTCAGACTGACCAGCAGCCCCCGCGCGCCAGGCGGTATCAGCTGGGCCAGGTGAAAGGCGTAGCGCTGGCGGGTGGCCTCGGGCAAGGCGATCAGGGCGGCGCGATCATAGAAGGCGCCGATCTCCGAGGCCTGGGCGATATGGAAGTGAAAGAAGTCACCGCACCATAGCTCGATACTGCCCTGACGCAGAATCGCGAAACCGTCCTGCTGGTAGCGCGACACCTCCCCTCGGCCATCTTCCACAAACTGTTCGAGCGCGCGCTCCGACAGCTCGATGCCGAGCACCGGATGTTGATGCTCGGCCAGCCAGCGCATGTCCAGGCTCTTGCCGCACAGCGGCACCAGCACCTTGGTCCCGGGAACCGCCCCCAGCATCGGCCAGTGGCGGATCAGTGCGGGATGAACGCTATCGCGATGAAAGCCGATGCGCCCCTCTTCCCAGCGTTTCAACCAGTGTTCGTGCATCGAATTCTCTGTCCCGGGTGCTAGAACCAGCGGTCGCGCTTGCGCCGACGCCGCGGCAGGTGCGGCACGATAAGGCCGACGATCAGGCCCGCCCCGGCGACGCCCCCGCCGTACATGAAGTAGCGCATCAGCAGGTCTTCCTTGCGGGTCTCCAGGCGAGCCTCGAGGTCCTTGTTGGTCTCGCTGATATCGCTGAAGGCGCTCTCCAGCTCATGATTGCGTGCTTCCAGTTCGGCGATGCGGCTCTCGCGCACCTCGAGGGTCTCGGTCATGGTCCGAGTGCGCTCTTCCCAGCTTTCGTTGATGCCGTCGAGCTCCTCGGTGAGTTCTTCCACCCTTGCCTCGAGCTTGGGCAGCTGGTCGCTGGCGCTGGGGGTCTGTTGCAATTCGCTGCTGGGGACCCAGACCACGTCTCCGCTGTCGCTTCGGACCTGGGAATAGTCGCCGGAGGTGTCCAGCAGGGTCACCGGCTGGCCGGCGGTCAAGGTGCCGACGATGCGGTAGCCGTCGGTGGGGCCACTGCGCACATAGGTGGTGAGTTCGTCCGACACCCACCGTGAGGTGCCGTCGTCCTGAGCCATCGCTGGCAGGGCGGCGCCGGTCAGGGCGAGGCCCAGGGTCACTGTCTTGAGAAATTGCGTTTTCATGCCGTCTTTCCTGGCTAATCTGGGCTCGGTTGCGACTCGAGTGACGCTGCGCCGGCTTCCTGCCAAGCCGCAACGTGCGATGAGACCAAGGAGGGTGACAAACGTTCCACAGCTCCTGTGGACAAGTGTCGGGAAAACCGCTGGACATCGCTGTCCTGCGGGCGAGACACCTGGGGTTGGCACAAAATGGTCATAAAATAGCCAGCCCGCGTTCCCATCCGCCCGCAAGACTATCACATTGGCTCACCGGGATACCCCGGCCGGTGGACCAAGATCCACCGGGATCTCCGCGCGCCCTGCCCTGGTCCCTGGCCGGTACATCGGCAAACTGGCCCCACCCGGGCCGGGTGCGTATAATGCGCCACCATGCGCCACGGTCGTTCGACCGCCAGTCTCGCGCCCATTCACCACCACTCACGTGACCAGGCACCCCTGGTGCCCATCGGGCCGGGAGCCCGACATATTGCTATGACGAAGAAACTCTTCATCAAGACCCACGGCTGCCAGATGAACGAGTACGACTCTGCCCGCATGGCGGATCTGCTCGGCGACTCCCATCAGATGGAACTGACCGACAACGAACAGGACGCGGACGTGATCCTGCTCAATACCTGTTCGATTCGGGAAAAGGCCCAGGAGAAGGTTTTCCACCAGCTCGGTCGCTGGAAGAAGCTCAAGCAGTCCAACCCCGATCTGGTGATCGGCGTCGGTGGCTGCGTGGCCAGTCAGGAAGGCGAGGCCATTCGCAAGCGCGCCCCCCACGTCGACATGGTGTTCGGTCCCCAGACCCTGCACCGGGTGCCGAGCATGCTCGATGCCAGCCGTGACAACCAGATCTCCGTGGTGGACGTCACCTTCCCCGAGATCGAGAAGTTCGATCACCTGCCCAAGCCCAGCTCCGACGGCGCCAGCGCCTTCGTTTCGGTGATGGAAGGCTGCTCCAAGTACTGCACCTTCTGCGTGGTGCCCTACACCCGTGGCGAGGAGGTCTCGCGGCCGTTCGAGGCGGTCATGGACGAGGTCTTCCACCTGGCCGACCAGGGCGTTCGCGAGATCAACCTGCTGGGCCAGAACGTCAACGCCTACCGCGGGCTCAACGACGACGGCGACGAAATCGATCTGGCCGAACTGATCGCCTGCGTGGCGGCGGTCGACGGCATCGAACGTATCCGCTTCACCACCTCGCACCCGGTGGAATTCAGCGACAGCCTGATCGAGGCCTACGCCGAGATTCCGGAGCTGGTCAGCCACCTTCACCTGCCGGTGCAGGCCGGTTCCGACCGCATCCTGGCGGCGATGAAGCGCGGTCACACGGTCGAAGAGTACGTCGACAAGATGGAGCGCATCCGTGCCCTGCGCCCGGACATCAGCTTCTCCTCGGACTTCATCATCGGCTTCCCGGGCGAGACAGAGGAGGACTTCGAGGCGACCATGGACCTGATCCATCGCATCGGCTTCGACGTGTCCTTCAGTTTTGTCTACTCCGCTCGCCCGGGCACCCCGGCGGCGGCGCTTGACGACGAGACCCCGGAAGAGATCAAGAAGCAGCGTCTGGCGATCCTGCAGGAGCGCATCAACCAGCAGGCGATGCAGATCAGTCGGCGCATGGTGGGCACTACCCAGCGTGTGCTGGTCAGCGGCTTCTCGCCCCGCGACCCGGGCCAGCTGTCCGGACGCACCGAGAACAACCGGGTGGTCAACTTCCGCGCGGCCAACCCCACCGAGCTGATCGGCTACTTCGTCGACGTCGAGATCACCGAGGCCCTGCCCAACTCGCTGCGTGGCGAACTGGCTTCCGGCGAGCGCTACTGAGGCTCGCCCTGCTCCGGGACGGGCGGCTTGGCCGTTTCACCATGACGATCGCCAACGCACAGGACCCGGAGCATTGCCCTGGCCCACGCCGGGGCAGTAAGCTGAACCTTCAAAGCCACCCAAACACGGATTCTTCACGCCTTGAGCCAGCCATCGACCCAGGCCAACCGCATCATCACGCTCAACCTCGAACCCAACGAGCCCCGCCGTCTTGCCAACCTGTGTGGCCAGCGCGACGAGCATCTGAAGCTGATCGAAAGCCGGCTCGGCGTCACCCTGCGCAACCGCGGCAACATGTTCCAGCTGGCCGGCCCCGGCGCTCGCGTCAAGGCGGCCGCAAACCTGGTGGAACACCTCTATCGTGAGGCCGAGGCCACCGAGCTGACCCCGGACACCGTGCACCTGTTCCTGCAGGAAGCCGGCATCGAGGCCCTCGACGAGGACGCCGAAGAAGACGCCGGCGAGGGCGAGGTGCTGATTCGTACTCCGCGCACCCTGATCAAGCCGCGCGGCCTCAATCAGCAGGGCTACGTCACCAGCATCCGCAACCACGACATCAACTTCGGCATCGGCCCCGCCGGCACCGGCAAGACCTACCTGGCGGTGGCGGCTGCG
Organism: Halomonas sp. H10-59; assembly: GCF_040070555.1. Taxonomy (NCBI): domain Bacteria; kingdom Pseudomonadati; phylum Pseudomonadota; class Gammaproteobacteria; order Oceanospirillales; family Halomonadaceae; genus Halomonas; species Halomonas sp. H10-59. The sequence goes on along the minus strand of NZ_CP098828.1, from coordinate 1,116,450 downwards.
GTGGAAGCGCTCAACCAGCAGCAGGTGCGACGCATCCTGCTGGTGCGCCCGGCGGTGGAAGCCGGCGAGAAGCTCGGTTTTCTGCCCGGTGACCTTGCCCAGAAGATCGATCCCTACCTGCGCCCATTGTATGACGCCCTGTACGAGATGATCGGCTTCGAGCAAGTCGCCAAGCTGATCGAGCGCCAGGTGATCGAGATCGCGCCGCTGGCCTATATGCGCGGGCGCACCCTGAACAATGCCTTCATCATTCTCGACGAGAGCCAGAACACCACTCGCGAGCAGATGAAGATGTTCCTGACCCGCATCGGCTTCGGCTCCACCGCGGTGATCACCGGCGACGTGACCCAGGTCGACCTGCCCAAGGGCCAGAGCTCCGGCCTGATCCAGGTGCTCGATGTGCTCAAGGACACCGCCGGTATCGGGGTGACCCACTTCGCCGCCAAGGACGTGGTTCGCCACCCGCTGGTGCAGCGTATCATCGAGGCCTACGACCTGTTCGAGGCCAACCAGGAAGCCGAGGAGCGCGCTCGCCGCGAGGCGCGTGCCGAAGAGCGTCGGCTGGAGCGTGCCGAGCGTCTACAGTCCATGAACGGTGACGGAGACGCCCACCGATGAGCGCCTGCGTGGACCGTCAGGTGGCCAGCGAGGCCAGCGACCTGCCAGAGGTCGATGACCTCGAGCGCTGGGTCGACGCCGTGCTGGCCCACTTCCCCGAACGGGCGGAGTCGGAACTCACGATTCGCCTGGTCGACGCCGACGAGAGCCAGACCCTCAACCGTGACTACCGTGGCAAGGATGCCCCGACCAATGTCCTGTCATTCCCCTTCGAGGCCCCGCCAGGCCTCGAGCTTCCGCTGCTTGGCGATCTGGTGATCTGCCATCCGGTGGTCGTGCGCGAAGCACGCGAGCAGGACAAGTCGCTGATCGATCACTACGCTCATATGGTTGTGCACGGCACCTTGCATTTGCTGGGCCATGACCATATCGAGGATGAGGAGGCCGACCTCATGGAAGGCCTCGAGCGCAGTATCCTTGCCGGCCTGGGCATTGACGACCCTTACGCCCCGCCGGCCCCATCTCCGGATCCCGGTAGCGAGGACGAGAGAGCCGACGCATGAGCGAAGACCGATCGAGTAGCCAGGCCCCCAACAAATCCTGGTTCGACAAACTCTTCAGTGCCCTGTCCAGCGACAGTGACGAACCCAGCTCGCGAGAAGAGTTGCGCGAATTCCTGCGCCAGGCGGGCAGCCGCCTGAAGCTTGAGCAGGATGCCATGACCATCATCGAAGGCGCCCTGAACATCAGCGACCAGCAGGTCAGGGAGGTGCTGATTCCGCGCTCCCAGGTCACCGCCCTGGAGCTCGATCAGCCGCTGGAAGACTACCTGCCGATCATTCTCGAGACCGGTCACTCGCGCTACCCGGTGATCGGCGAGAACCTCGACGAGGTCAAGGGCATCCTGCTGGTGAAGGACCTGCTGCCGCTGCTGCAGGGGTCCAGCGACGACCGCCCCTTCCAGCTTGAAGAAGTCCTGCGCCCTGCCATGTTCGTACCCGAGTCCAAGCGCCTCAACAGCCTGTTGAAGGAGTTCCGCGACACCCACAGCCATATGGCGGTGGTGGTGGACGAGTACGGCGGCACCGCCGGGATCGTCACCATCGAGGACATCCTCGAGGAGATCGTCGGCGACATCGAAGACGAGCACGACACCGACGAGGAAGAGGACATCCGCCAGCTGGGCGATGACCGCTACGCGGTGCGAGCCCTGACCCCCATCGAGGACTTCAACGAGCGCTTCGGCACGCGCTTCTCCGACGACGAGTTCGATACCCTGGGAGGACTGGTGATGCAGCGTTTCGGCCACCTGCCGGCACGCGGCGAACATACTCTGATCGGGGGCTGGCGCTTCACCGTGCTCAACGCCGACAATCGGCGTATCCGGCTGCTCGAGGTCGAACCCGAAAGCCGTACCGACGACTGAACCCGTGCGTCCCCGTCCGGGGACGCCTTGCCTTTCTCGCCCACACCAAGGATGGACCCCATGCTCGAGCGAGTGCTCGGCGGCAGGGCCGGCTACCTTGCCGCCCTGATTGCCGGAGGGCTGACGACCCTCGCCGCCGCCCCCTTTTCCTGGTGGTGGCTGGCCCCGCTGGCCGCCGCCCTGGTCTATGCCGGCCTTTACCGTCAGAGCGCACGCCAGGCGCTGTTGCGCGGCTGGTGTTACGGCCTTGGACTGTTCGGAAGCGGCGCCTCCTGGGTCTACGTATCGATCCACGACTATGGCTACACCAGCGCACCGCTGGCGTTCTTCCTGACCGCCCTGTTCGTGGCCAGCATGGCGCTGTTCGTCGCCTTGCCGATGGGGCTGTTCCGGCGCCTGATGCCGGCCCGCCCCACCGCGCTGGCAGGCGGGCTCGGCTTCGTCGGCTTCTGGGTACTGATGGAGTGGATCAGGACCTGGCTGTTTACCGGCTTTCCCTGGCTGCTGCTCGGCAGCACCCAGGTCGACTCACCGCTGTCGGCGCTGGCGCCGCTGGGCGGCGTCTACATGCTGTCGCTGGTGGTGGCGGCCAGCGGTGTGCTGCTGACGGAGCTCGCGCGGCCACGACCGCTGGCCGCCCTGCCGCTGGTGGCCCTGTGGGGCCTGCCCTGGCTGCTGCCGAACCAGTGGACCTCGCCCACCGGTGATCCGCTGAACGTGGCCCTGTTGCAGGGCAACCTGCCCCAGGAGATCAAGTGGCTGCCAGAAGGCCAGCGCCAGGCGGTCAATACCTATCTGGGCATGACCGGTGACCTGGAGGCGACCGCCCCGGTGGAGCCGGACATCGTCATCTGGCCCGAGGCCGCCCTGCCGATGTTCGAGGACCAGGCCCAGCCGATCATGGCCCGCGCCCAGGCGGCACTGGCCCCCGAGACGGCACTGTTGACCGGCATCCTTCAGCGCGACGCTGACGGGCGCTTCTTCAACGCCGTTAGCGCCTACGGCAACGCCAGTGGCGCCTATCGCAAGGCCCACCTGGTGCCCTTCGGCGAGTACCTGCCACTGGAAAGCCTGCTCAGGGGCGCCATCGCCTTCTTCGACCTGCCGATGCCTGCCATGACGCCGGGACCGGATACGCAGCCGCCGATGACCGCCGCCGGTCACACCCTCGGCAACGCCATCTGCTACGAGATCATCTACGCCGACCTGGTGGCCGAGCGTGCCCGTGATTCGGAACTGCTGCTCACCGTCTCCAACGACAGCTGGTTTGGCGATTCGATCGGCCCCCACCAGCACCTGGAAATGGCCCGGCTGCGCGCCCTGGAAAACGGCCGCTACGTGATGCGTGCCACCAGCAATGGCATCACCGCCATCATCGACGATCAGGGCCGCCTGCTCGACCAGCTGCCCCAGTTCGAGACGGCGCGCCTGGACGGTCAGGTGCAGCCGATGCAGGGGCTGACGCCCTTCACCCGCACCGGTAGCTGGCCCACCTGGCTCGTCGCCGGGCTGATGCTGCTGGCGGGCGCACTGTGGCGCCGACGGGACTAAGCCAACGCAAGCCGACGCAAGCCAACGACCGTCGACGCCGCTCTGGCCGCGCACGACATTCACCACAAACGACAACGCCGCGAGGGCTCAGGCCCTCGCGGCGTTGTTGTGTTGCAACCGTGTTGCCACCATGTTGCAACAGTGCGGATCAGTGTACGAGCGTCAGGCGGGTACCAAGGGCCAGATGCGTTCCTCGGATACCCTCCTGCCTGTCACGCTGACGAACGTTACTCGGCGGCCTCGTCGTCCTCCGCCTCGCCCAGCACTTCAGGGATGCTGGTCTTGACGAAACGCCCCGGCGCGGGCTCCAGCAGCGGCAGCTCACCGCCACCGGGCTCGCGGGCATCGACCATCTTGTCGGCGTCCACGTAGCCACCCTTGACCATCCACTCCTGCCAGTGGGGCCACCAGGAGCCTTCATTGGCCTTGGCCCCGGCCAGCCACTCTTCGTGGTTGTCGGGTAGCTCGTCGTTGGTCCAGTAGCCGTACTTGTTCTTGTGCGGCGGGTTGACCACGCCAGCGATATGGCCGGAGCCCCCCAGCACGAAGGTCACCGGGCCCTTGGGCAACAGCGCGCCGTAGTAGCTGCTGTTCCACTTGGCGATATGGTCTTCCTTGGTGGCGATGAAGTAGCTCGGCGTCGACACCTTGCGCAGGTCGATCTTGACGCCGTCGAGCTCGACACCGCCTGGCTCGACCAGCTGGTTCTCCTGATACAGGTGACGCAGGTACCAGCCGTGGGTGCCCGCCGGCAGGTTGGTGCCGTCGGTATTCCAGTACAGCAGGTCGAAGGCCGCAGGATCCTCGCCCTTCAGGTAGTTGTTGACGTAGAACGACCAGAACAGATCGTTCTCCCGCAGCAGGTTGAACGAGTAGGCCATGACGCGGCCATCCAGGTAACCGTCCTGCTCGAGCTTGGCTTCGATGCCCTGAAGTACCGGTTCGCTCAGGAAGACGCCGATCTCGCCGGGGTCACGGAAGTCCTGCAGGGTCGCCATGTAGGTCACCGACTTGGCCTTGCGCCCGCGCCGGGTACTGGTCAGGTAGGCCATGGTCGAGGCCGTCAGGGTGCCGCCGATGCAGTAGGACAGGAAGTTGGCCGACTTCTCGCCAGTGGCCTGCTCGATACCGTCCAGCGCCGCGATCGGGCCAAGCTGCATGTAGTCCGCCCAGGTCAGATCGCGCTGCTCCGGTCCGGGGTTGCGCCAGGAGATCAGGAACACGGTGTGGCCCTGGTCCACCAGCCACTTCACCAGCGAGTTTTCCGGGCGCAGGTCGAGCACGTAAAACTTGTTGATCCAGGGTGGCACGATCAACAGCGGCGTCTTGAACACCTTCTCGGTGGTGGGCGCGTACTGGATCAGCTGGATCAGCTCGTTTTCCATCACCACCGCGCCTTGTGACACCGCGATGTTTTCACCGACCTCGAAGGCGCTGCGATCGGTCATGGTGACGTTAAGACCCTCGGCCGAGTTGGCCAGGTCTTGGCGCAGACGCGACAGACCGTCGACCAGGTTCTGGCCCCGGGTCTCGAGGGTCTTGCGCATGACTTCGGGATTGGTGGAGACGAAGTTGGTCGGCGACATGGCGTTGACCATCTGACGCGCGTAGAAGGACAGATTGCGCTTCTCGCCGGGGCTCAGATCGTCGAGCTTGTCCACCAGAGTCTCGACGGTGTTCGAGAACAGCAGATACTGCTGCATGATGGCGTTGTAGCCAGGATCGCTGGTCCAGGCCTCGTCCTTGAAGCGGCGATCGCCGCGGGACGGCGTCACCAAGGGCTCGAAAGCGCCACCGCTGGCCGCCGCCATGGCCTGTTGCCACAGCGCCATCTGATCCTGCATCAGCTTGGCCTGGGTCTCCCATAGCAGGGTGGGATTGCGCATCAGCGATTCGGCACCGGCCTGGAAGCTGTTGCGAATGTCCTCCATCACCGAATCCGCTGCGTCATTGGGCACCATGCGCGAAAGGAAATCTTCCATCAACGCCTGGTACTCGGCGCCCAGCACCGATAGCTGGTTGCCCCATTCCTCCGGGTTGTCCGCCGCCTGATCACCTGCCGCCATTGCGTTCTCCTCTGGCCTGCCCTGCAAAAAAGGGTGGACCACCGTCGGCCTCGCGGCGTCGCAGCTATCCACCCTCGTTTCGTCATCGTTGTTGGGGGGCGAGTCGGCCACCGCTGTCTATGCCGTCGTGCGGCAGGCGCTTCACGCCAATGCCTGCACTCGCCTGCGGCCGCTCACTCATTGGCACGTCCAACAGTACTCTTGTCTCAGGTGCGCTTGCCTCAGACCCGCTTGCCTCAAGTGCGCTTGCGGCTGGAGGTCGCCTTGGCGGTTCCGCCGGTCGACTTGCTGGCGCTGCTGGTCTGAGACGAGGCCTGGGAGGCCGCCTGTGAAGTCGCCTGGCTGGCCTGCTGGGTGGCCTTTTCGGCTGCCTCGGTGACCTGCTGGGTGGCCTTCTCGACCGCCTCGGTCGCCTGGTCGCGGGCCTGGGTCGCCTGATCGGCAAGCTGCTGGCCGGACTCGGCAAACAGCGACTCCAGTTCGCTCTTGAACTCGAGGCTCATTTCGCTCATGGCGCGGGCATCTTCGAGCATCTGCGCCGACAGTTCGTTGAGCATCTCGGCCTGACGGGTAGAGAAGTCGCGCAGCCCCTCGGCGTCGTTGATCGCGGTGGCTTCACGCATGCGCTCGGTACCCATCTGGCTATAGCGCTTCATCGACTCCATCTGGTACTGGGACATCTTCTGCATGTTGTCCAGCATCAGGGAGTTGAGTTTGCGCATCGGCTCGAAGAACTGACGAGTCTGCTCGTTGAAGTTGTCGAACATCTTGTCTTGCATGACCGAACCTCCTGGAATCGTGTCGATGGTGTCTGTCCACTCGGCAATCCGCTGCCACTGTCCGCCAGGGAGCCTCCGTCCAGGAAGCATGCTGAGGACAGCGTTGTTGCAGCGCAACAAACTCAGTCTGGCACACCCTCGGTGACAACGCCATGACAGGCGTCGCCTCCTGCGCGATTGTGCATCAAGACGCCCCGCACCCTCGCCATCGGCGAATCTGCCCTCCCCGCCATACCCGTGGCCGCTTTCCTGCGGGCCCCTGGCGGGCACTTGACGAGCACCTGGCTAGCTCTTGCCGCCCTTGGCGCTGCGCGAGCTGGCCTTGGCCGCCCCACTGGACCGCGACGCCGCGGAGCTTGACGCCTCCTCGGCCTTGTCATCCTTGGCAGAAGAACCCTTGGCGCTCTGGGCGGCCTGGGTCAGCATATCCATCATCATCTTCTGATAGTTGCCGAAACTGGCAAGCCCCTGGGACAGTCCCTGCTGCAGCGCCGGCTGTTGCAGGAACGGCTGCATCAGGCTCATCGGATCGTAGCCTTCGACACCGGACTCCATCTGCCGATGAATGCGATCGAGCAGGTCCTGCTGGAAGGCCTCGATATTGGGAAGCCCCAATGCCTGGCGTAACTCTTCCGGGGTCAGATCGAATTCGACGTTGATCTTCATGCTGGCCTCGTGATCCTTGTATGGCGGTGTGTGGCGCCGGTAGCCCGCGCTATCGGGCGCAAAGATGCCTGCATCCTGCACCTTCCCTGCCACAGTTACTTGAGTGTAGCAGTCCTGTCATGCTCTGCGATTCAGCGTAGCCGTGGTGTGCTGACTCGCACATGACTGTTCTGTGCGCGATGACGCAGCAGGTGGTCCATCAGGGTCAGCGCCATCATCGCTTCGGCGATGGGCGTGGCACGAATCCCCACGCAGGGATCGTGGCGTCCCTTGGTTACCACCTCCACCGGATTGCCGTCCACGTCGATGGAGCGCCCAGGAATGGTGATGCTGGAGGTCGGCTTGAGCGCCAGGTGAGCGATCAGCGTCTGGCCGCTGGAGATGCCTCCCAGTACGCCACCGGCATGATTCGACAGAAAACCCTCCGGGGTCATCTCGTCACGGTGCTGGCTGCCACGCTGGGCCACGCTGGCAAAGCCGTCACCGATCTCGACGCCCTTGACCGCGTTGATGCTCATCAGGCCGTGGGCCAGCTCGGCATCGAGGCGGTCGAACACCGGCTCGCCAAGCCCGGGCGGCAGCCCTTCGGCGGTGACGGTGATCTTCGCCCCCACCGAGTCCTGGTCACGGCGAAGCTGGTCCATGTAGGCCTCGAGTTCCGGCACCCGTTCGGGGTCGGGACAGAAGAAGGGGTTGTCGTTGACCGCCTCCCAGTCACGAAACTCGATGGCCAGCTCGCCAAGCTGACTCATGTAGCCACGCACCACGATGCCCTGGCTCGCCAGGTACTTCTTGGCGATGGCCCCGGCGGCCACCCGCATGGCGGTCTCGCGGGCACTGGAACGTCCGCCACCGCGATAGTCGCGCTCGCCGTACTTGTGGTGATAGGTGTAGTCGGCGTGGGCCGGCCGGAACTGGTCCTTGATCTTCGAATAGTCCTTGGAGCGCTGGTCGGTGTTCTCGATCAACAGGCCAATCGAGGTACCGGTGGTGCGTCCCTCGAACACGCCCGACAGGATCTTTACCTGATCAGGCTCGCGACGCTGGGTGGTATGGCGCGACGTGCCTGGACGGCGACGATCCAGGTCGGCCTGCAGATCGGCCTCGCTGAGCTCGATGCCAGGCGGGCAGCCATCGACGATGGCGCCGAGCGCAAGCCCGTGACTCTCGCCGAAGGTGGTGACGGTAAACAGCTTGCCGAAGGTATTGCCGGACATGGGCGCTCCTCTATTGTTGTGCAAAGGACGCCGCATGGGCGTCGAGTTCTTCGGCGGTGAGGGCGAACACGCCCTGGCCGCCGCGCTCGAATTCGAGCCACAGGAAGGGAACCTCGGGGAAGGCCGCTTCCAGATGATGATCGGAGTTGCCGACCTCGACGATCAGCACGCCGTGGTCGCTGAGGTGCGCTCTTGCCTCGCGCAGGATACGTCTGACGATATCAAGGCCATCGCTGCCCGCCCCCAGCGCCAGCGCCGGCTCATGACGGAACTCCTCCGGCATGGTGGTCAGGTCGCGGATATCGACGTAGGGCGGGTTGGACACGATCAAGTCGTAACGCTGCCCTTCCAGGCCATCGAAGACGTCGCTGTGCACCGCGCGCACGCGCCGGCCTACGTCGTGGCGATTGATGTTCTCACGGGCCACCGCCAGGGCGTCCTGGCTGATATCGGACAGGTCCACCTCGACGGTAGGCAGATACTCGGCGCAGGCGATGCCGATACAGCCCGAGCCGGTGCACAGGTCGAGGATGCGCCGAGGCGGCTCCTCGGGGAACCAGGCCTGAAAGCCCGACTCGATCAACTCGGCAATCGGCGAGCGCGGAATCAACACCCGCTCGTCCACACTGAACACAAGCCCGGCGAAGAAGGCCTCGCCGAGCAGGTAGGGCAAGGGCCGCCTGTCGCTGATCCTGGCGCGCACCAGGCCGACGATGCGCTCGCGTTCCATCGGCAGCAGCCGCGCATCCAGCACGCCGGGGTCCACGTTCCAGGGCAGATGCAAGGCCCCAAGCACCAGTGCCACCGCCTCGTCCCAGGCGCTGTCTGTGCCGTGGCTATAGGTCAGCCCCGCCAGGTGAAACTCGCTGGTTGCCCAACGCAGACAGTCGCGCAGGGTGAACAGGCCGTCGGCCAATTCAGCGTCGGGGAGCGCCAGCGTCGAAGACCTGGAAGTGGACGGAGAGGAGGAAGAGTCGGCCAAGAGGGCATCCTGTCGATCGGGTTCAAGAAGAGGCGTGCGCCAGGATCGCATGGACCATCACCGCCTTCGACGACCTTCACGGGAAGGCCCCTTCCGTTCCAGGGGCGAAGGCAGATGCAAGATCCTGGATAGCGATATAGATAGAGATCGAGATAGCGATATAGATGGCTATCTGACTCGCAAGGCATTGTATCCGTGCCGGCGGTTCACTGCCACGGCCACCACGGTATACTGGGCCTCCCTTTTACCGGACCCGAGGACCCCATGAGCCAGCGCCAGCCACCGCCCGACGACGAGATCAGCGCGTTTCGCCAGGCCCTGGAGCAGGCAGGTGTCCGTCGTATCCGCCACAACCGCGCCGACACCGGCAAGCCGCGTCCGACCACCCGTGCCCAGCGAGATCAGGCCGCCGCCGCGCGCCGCGCTGCCGCCGTCAGCGCGGGTGATGACGTGGCCACCGGGCGCACCTCGGATGGCCGAGTCGAACCGGTACGCCCATCGGAGTATCTGGACTTTGCCCTTCCCGACCTGCCCTATCGCACCCGTAGCCAGTTGAAGCGCGGGATGATCGGCTGGGAAGGCGGCCTGGACTTGCACGGCTACAGCCTCGAGGAGGCTCGCTCGGAACTCGAGAGCTTTCTGCGTGACTCGGTGGCCAGTGGTCATCGCTGCGTGATCGTGGTCCACGGCAAGGCCTGGGGCGCCACCGCCGACTATCCGGTGATCAAGAGTCACGTCAATGCGTGGTTGAGAGAATGGCCGAGCGTGCTGGCGTTTTGTTCGGCCACCGACGCCGAAGGCGGCACCGGTGCGGTTTACGTGCTGTTGAGACGGCGCGGACAAACGCCCTGAGGCCGTTCAGACAGACGCCTTGAGTCCCTGCCACGAACTCGCGGCAACGCCTGGCTCTCTAGAAATTCAGGAGAATGGCCAAGCCTACTGGCCTTCGCTTTCTCACCCCCTGCCACCGACGCCGAAGGCGGCACCGGTGCGGTTTACGTGCTGTTGAGACGGCGCGGCCAGACGCCCTGAGTCAGCCTGCGGGCTTTTCGGTCTGCTCGACGATACCGCAGGTCTCGATGCGATCCAGCGCCTGGCAGGTCAGGTGACGCCCCAGACGGATCAGGTCCCTGGCACGGTGGAATTCGAAGGAACCGCAGACGGTCTTGGGTATCTCCACCAGGATGTCCGGCGGATAGCCCGCCTCCTTGTAGCGCGCCAACGCGGCCTGGGTGATGTCGAAGGAGGTCAGGATGGTGGCCAGCCGCCCCCAGTCCTTGCGCCCCAGCGCGGCATTACCGCGCTCGGCACGGTCGGCTTCGGCCTCCGATTCGGCGCTTTCCTGAAAACGCCGCGCCATCAGCGCACCGCGTCGATCGCCCCTGCGGCGTTCTCCGTTGGTACCTTTACCGCCTCGGGCCTCATCGCAGCTCGGGCACTCCACCGGCAGCAACTCCTCGAGAGAGACAAGGTTGGGGCTGTTGGCGGTGACGTTGACCGCCATCACCAGGTCCGCGTGGACCGACACGTTGGAGATGATCGGCAGCGGATTGAGCAGACCGCCATCGACCAGCAGCCGAGGCCCATCCTCGACCGGCGTGAAGACCCCGGGTATGGCGATGGAGGCACGGATAGCCTTGAGCAGGGACCCCCGCTGAAACCACACTTCTCGCTGGCGCATCAGGTCGGTCGCCACCGCGGTGAAGGGAATGGGCAGGTCCTCGATGGCGACGTCACCGATAAACGACTCGATCTTGCTCATCACCTTCCTGCCCTGCATGGCACCCATGGAGGTGAACGACATGTCGAGCAGGCGAAGTACGCCGAAGGAGCCCAGCTCCTCGACCCACTGACGGTAGGGCTCGAGCTTCCCCGCAGCAAAGATGCCCCCGACCAGGGCGCCCATGGAGCACCCCGAGATAGCCACCACTTCATAGTCGCGGGCGACCAATTCCTGCAGCACACCGATGTGGGCATAGCCTCGGGCACCACCACTACCCAATGTCAGCGCAATGCGCTTGCCGCTCGATCCCGGGGGACAATCGTGGCGATAGACGGTCATGGCAATGCCCTCCTGCTGCGGATTGGCCGCGCGGGCAGCGCTTGAACAGCGCATGCCTCGCACTCGCAGGCCTGTCTATAAGCTTAGACTAACCCACCGTGGAAAAGCTTACGCGGCCTGTCACGGCGCAGCGGCCAAGACTCATCCACCGACTGGCTGCCAAGATCGTCTTTTCGATCAAGGTGTTGCGGACAACGCCTCGACGATGGCATCGGCCACCGCGGGGGCGTGCTGCGGCGAGGCATGAAGATGGTGTCCGCCCTCCAGCACGCGACGGGTCAGGCGGCGAACGCGTGCTCGCGAAGCCACCCCTCGTGGACGTTCCCCGAGAATACCGTCACGCCCTTCGACCAGCAGTACCTCGCAGGCAATAGCCTCGAGCAGATTCGCGACCTGGTCATCGGTCAGCCGCACGGGGGAGGGGCGCAGCAGGCGCGGGTCGGTGCGCAGCCGCAGGCCGCCCTCGTCGCTGGAGGTCAGGTTCCTGGCCACGATGTCGCGCACCGTCTCGGCATCCACCGGGGTGGCGCCACCGGCGACCCGCGCCGCCACCGCGGTATCCAGATCGGCATAATGAGGAATCCGCGAGCGACGGCGACGCTGGGCCCGCAACGAACGCCCCAACTGGCCAGCGGTATCTTCAGGTGGGGTGGTCAAGGCCCCCAGACCGTCGATCAGCACCAGGCGCTCGATGCGTTCGGGCCAGGCCGCGGCGACCAGGCAGGCCACCCCGGCGCCGAGGGAGTGAGCCAGCACCGGGGCACAATCCAGTCCGAGATCATCCAGCGCATCGAGCAGGTCGTGGCAGTAGTCCCAGATGGCGTAGTCGTAGTCACCGGGCAGCCGCTCGGAGTGACCATGGCCGGCCATGTCGATGGCCACCAGGCGTATATCGAGCCGTTCGGCCAGCACCGGCGCTAAACGCGCAAAGCTTGCGGCGTTGTCGAGCCAGCCGTGCAGCGCCAGCCACACCGGCGCCTCCGTGCTTCCCCAGGCCAGTGCGGCCAGGCGCCCCTGTGCCAGGCGAAGCGCTTCTCCCGCTGGCTTCATTGCGTTGCCCCTTCGCCCAGCAGACGGTCGATCATGGCAAGCAAGGCGCGTCGCGTTGCCTCGGGCTGCTCCATCGGAAACATATGACTGCCGGGCACCCTGTCCAGGGCGATACCGCGCCGGCTGAGACGTCGGCAACGTGCCTCGGTCAGCAAGTCAGACGTCTCCCCTGCCAGCACACCCAGAGGTACTCGTACCTCCGTGGGCAGACGATCCAGATGGTGGGGCAGATGACGGAAGATCTCGACCTCGATATCCGGGTCATAGCTCAACACCACCGCGCCGTCCTCCAGGGTCGTGGTGCCGGCATCGATGTAGTCGTCCAGCGCCTCCTCGGTGAAGCTGCGAAACAGACCCTTGCGCCGAAGTTGAGCGCGCATCGCATCACGGCTTTTCCAACGGGTACGGCGCCCCTTGCTCTTGCCTGCCGGCGTCACTCGATCCACCATGCCGAGCCACTTGCTGACGCGCATGGCCAAGGCGTCGATGCCCAGCATCAGCGGCGGGTCGAGCATCACCACCGCCTGGAACCGCTCCGGCTCCTGGCGCGCCGCCATGGCGGTGATCACCCCGCCCATGGAGTGGCCGACACCGATAAAGGGTCCGGCCAGGTGGCGGGTGCTCTCGAGGTATTCATCACGCAATGCCAACCAGTTGTGGCCCACGGGAAAATCGGGATGGTGGCCGAGGCGATCGAGCGGCTGGACGTCGAAGCGCTCTGCGAGTGGTGCCAGCAGGCTTCTGTAACTGCCGCCGGGAAAGCCATTGGCGTGGGCGAACAGCAAGGTTGGGGTATCTGGCATGATTCTGTCTCATCCGATGAGAGGCGGCGACCCGCCGCTGTAGCCTTGGCAGGCTAACGGCATTACCCTAGGCCGCCAAGTGAACCAAAGCCTAGATTCCCCGGAATTCCCCCTGACTCCCCGCTACCAAGGAGCAACGCGTGTCCCGTAAACCCGCCCGCGATACCCGCCTGCGCAACCGTCTGTTCTTCACCACCGTGGCCGTGGCGGTGGTCATCGGACTCTGGCTGGCGCGCTGATATCTCTCCCTGACCCCGTCTCACTGCCGCTGACTTGCCGACCCTGTCTCGCTGAAAAGTGATGATGGCGTGCGTTATGAGCCAAGCCCTGCCGCGCCACCTCTCGTGCCCTCCCCCGACGTCCTGGCGTCCCTCCCTGGCGAAGGGTTAGCTTCAGGGACTGTCGACGCGGCAGCGCCAGCATCGAACGTCATGAATCAGAAGGAACGGGCGCGCTCGATCAACTGCTCGAGCTGCTTGCGCTCATCATCGCTTGGCATTTCCAGTGGGGCACGCACCGCGCCGGACGGACGGCCGATCAGGTCGGTGCCGGCCTTGATCAGGCTGACGGCGTAGCCTGCCTTGTGGTCGCGCAGGGCGACAAAGGGCAGGAAGAACTCGCGGGAGATCTTGCGCACGGTGTCGCTGTCACCGGCACGCAGGGCCTTGTAGAAGGTCACCGCCATGTCCGGCACGAAGTTGAACACCGCGCTGGAGTAGGTGTTTACGCCCACCGCCAGGTAAGCCTCGGCGATGATCTCGGCGGTGGGCACGCCCCCGACGTAGGCCAGTCGGTCGCCGACGGTCTTGATCACGCGGTTGAGCGCCTGCATGTCGCCCTTGCCGTCCTTGAGCCCCACCAGGTTGGGGTTGGCGTCGGCCAGCCGCTTGGCGGACTGAGCGTTGAGCACGCCGTTGCCACGGTTGTAATAGATCACGCTGACGCTGGTGGACTGGCAGATCCGGCTGGCGTATTCCACCAGGCCGTCCTGGGGACACTCTGTCAGGTAAGGCGGCATCAGCAGGATACCGTCGGCGCCCTCTTCCTCGGCGATGCGGGCGAACTCGGAACCGGTGGCCACGCTCAGACCGGCGCTGGCGATCACCGGCAGCTTACCATCGACGACTTCCACGGCCAGACGGACGATCGCACGGAATTCCTCCAGCGACAGGCTGAAGAACTCGCCGGTGCCACCGGCGACGAACACCGCCGAAATCTTGTGGCTGATGAACCACTCGAGACGCGCGCGATAGCTCTCGGCGTCGAAACGTCCTTCGGCGTCGAAGTCCGTGACCGGAAACGACAGCAGACCATCGCTGATCGCCTGCTTGACCTGTGCATGGGAAAATTTCACCGAAACGTCCTCCTGTCTTCGTCGTGAACGGACATGAGGGTTTCGACTCCCCGTCATGTCATACATCATACAAAGTACAAGTTAGCGACTTGTTTCAGGACTGACAAGGGACGCTATGGTAAATTGAGACCAAAGTTCAAGGCGCACCTCTCTGATCCCTTGTGGACGACCCGGCGCCACCATCAAGAGGCTTCACAGCGCGCCCATGTCATTGATCGATGTCTTCCTGTCGACGCTCAACATCAGCCTGCCGGTGTTTGCCATGGTGTTTATCGGCATTGCGCTCAAGCGACTCGGCTGGATCGATCAGGCCTTCGTCAATACGGCGTCGCGACTGGTGTTTCGCGCCACCCTGCCGGCCATGCTCTTTCTCAGCCTGATCCGCGCCGATCTGGAACACACCCTGAACCCCTGGATGCTGGCCTTCTTCGCACTGGCCACCATTGCAAGCTTCGTGCTCGCCTGGGGCTACGCTGCGCTTAGGGTCAAGCGTCACCAGCGCGGGGTCTATGTACAGGGCGCCTTTCGCGGCAACTGCGGAGTGGTTGGCCTGGCACTCGCCCACGGCATGTACGGCGAGGTGGGGCTATCGCTGGGGAGTCTGCTGCTGGGGGTGGTAATCCTCTGCTACAACGTGCTGTCGGTGGTGGTGCTGGCGGCATACCAACTGGACGAGGACGGCCGGCGCAAGGCCATCGACTGGAACAGCATCTTCCGCCATATCCTGACCAATCCGCTGATCCTGGCGGTTGTGGTCGCCACGCCCCTGGCGGCGCTGCAGGTCAGCCTGCCCGAGTGGATCGAGACCACCGGTGACTACTTTGCCTCCTTGACCCTGCCGCTGGCGCTGATCTGCATCGGCGCCACCATCTCCACCCGGGCGCTCAAGACCAGCTATCGCACCGCCGTCAGCGCAAGCTTCGCCAAGATGGTGGTGATCCCGCTGGTGGCCACCCTGGCGGCGCTGGGGCTTGGCTTTCGTGGTGCCGAGCTGGGCGTGCTGTTTCTATTCTTCGCAAGCCCCACCGCGGCGGCGGCCTTTGTGATGGCCAAGGCCATGGGCGGCGATGAGATCCTGACGGCCAATATCATCGCCCTCACCACTCTGGTGGCCAGTATCAGCGTGACGGTGGGTGTCTTCGCCCTGCGGCTCAACGGGCTGATCTAGTTCAGCCCTTGGCTTCAGTCCCCTCGACCACCTCGAACTGCTCGATACCGCCGCCCTCGCGGGTGGCCTCTGCCGGCAGCGGGTTGGCGTGGGCACGCTTGAAGTCATCGCTGCCGACCCAGGCACGAAACGCCGCCTGGCTCTCCCACTGGGTCTCCACCACGTAGGGCGCCTGGTTGCCCAGCGGCCTCAGCACACGCATGGCGACAAAGCCCGGCTGCTTGTCGATCTCTCCAGCGCGACGGCGAAAGCGCTCTTCGAACTCGTCCTCGAAGCCCGGATTGACGAAGATGCGGTTGTTGACGAAAAAGCTCATGGGCGTCCCTTCAGGTGAAAGCCCGCCAGTGACGGGCCTGTTCTATCGAGTGCGAAATATGGCAGACACGTCGCTTACACCACTCCAACTACTGCGGTCAGGGTCAGCGAAGTGACGATGGCGTGGTCATGCCCACCAGCCGCGCGCAACCAGCGGCTCTGACATCGGCTTCCAGTTCGGCGATAGCCGCGGTGACAAAGCCCACCCCGGCCCCTGCCCTGCCCTCCGCCAGCAGCCCGGTCAGGGCCGCGACCAGCGGCATATGGCTAACCAGCAGCAGCGGGCCCTCGTCACTTTCCAGCGTCAGCCAGTCCACCACGGCCTCGGGGGAATCGTCGGGGGTGATGATGTCCAGGGTATCGAGACTCACCTCGTCCGGCAGTGCTTCCAGCACCAGGGCGGCGGTCTGCTGGGCACGCACGTAGGGACTGGCCAGCACCTTGAGCCGGCCCCAGTCGATGTCGTCACGACTCGCCAGCCAGCGCCCCATGGCGCGAGCTTCGTCCTCGCCGCGGGTGGTCAGCCTGCGCGCCTCGTCGGGAAAGCCCGGAGTGGCCTCGCCGTGACGCATGATCCAGAGTCTATCCGCCATTCTTGGCCTCCGTCTGTCGCCGGTCCTGCTTGACGTCCTCGCGGGGGAGCACGAACTCGACGTCGCTGCTCTGCTCGCCGCGCATCAGCAGCTTGGCCATGTCACGGGCCGGCACGCCGCGAAACAACACCTGGTAGAGCCCTTCCGCCAACGGCATGTAGACGCCTTCGGCATCGGCCTTGTCGCGCACCAGCTTGACGGTATTGACCCCTTCGGCCACCTGGCCGAGAGACGCCACCGCTTCGTCCAGGCTCTGACCCTTGCCCATCGCGAAGCCGACGCGATAGTTGCGCGACAGTTCCGACGAGCAGGTCACGATCAGGTCGCCGACGCCGGCCAGCCCCAGGAAGGTCATCGGATTGGCGCCCTGGGATACGGCGAATCGGCTCATCTCGGCCAGCGCACGGGTCATCAGCATGCTGCGGGTGTTCTCGCCCATGCCCAGCGCCGCTGCCATGCCGGCGGCGATGGCGTAGATGTTCTTGAGCGCACCGCCAAGCTCGACCCCGTAGCGGTCATTGCTGGCGTAGACGCGGAAATAGTCACAGCCCAGCGCCGCCTGCACGCGGGATCGCGTCTCGGCGTCGTGGCTGGCGATCACCGTGGCGGTGAGCTGCTTCTGGGCCACCTCGGAGGCCAGGTTGGGCCCGGACAGCACGCCCACGTGGGCAAACCCCGTCTCGTCCTCGAGGATCTGGCTCATCAGCTTGAAGCCATCCTCCTGGATACCCTTGGTGGTGCTGACCAGAATCTGCTCGGGCTTGAGCCAGGGACGTGCCTGGCGCACCACCTCGGCGAAGGCCTTGGAGGGAATCGCCACCAGCACCAGGATGGCCTCCTCGAGCACCCACTCAAGTTCGGTGGACGCCTCGACCCTGGGGTTAATGGCGTAGTCGGGCAGGTAGCGCGGATTGCGATGATCACGATTGATGCTTTCCACCAGCGCGCCGTCCCTGAGCCATTGGCGCACGTGGAAGCCGTTATCGGCGGCGATGCTGGCCAGAGCGGTGCCGAAGCTCCCGCCCCCCAGCACCGCCACCCTGGTGTCCATGTCGGTCATGCTTGCTCCGCAGTCGATGAGTCTTGGTGGATTGTACCGAATCTGACGTCTCGACGAGGGATCTCGTCGCCACTTTGACTGACCTGGTGCCACAACGAGCAACGCCCCTCGAAAGGGGCGTCGTCGGGCCCCTGTGAAGAGGGGCGTCTTTGGGCCCCTTTAAACAGGGGCGTCGTCGGGCCCCTGTGAAGAGGGGCGTCTTTGGGCCCCTTTAAACAGGGGCGTCGTCGGGCCCCCGTGAAGAGGGGCGTCTATTTGCCCCCTTGAAGAGGGGCGTCTTCGGGCCCCTGCAAGGAGGGGCGTCTTCGGGCCCCTCGAAAGAGGAGCCCTGTACTACACGCGGCTCAGTTCAGTCGATCAGCGGAATCAGCGAATCGATACTGGCCCGGGCATCGCCGTAGAACATCCGGGTGTTCTCCTTGAAGAACAGCGGGTTCTCGATGCCCGAGTAGCCGGTTCCCTGACCACGCTTGCACACGAACACCTGCTTGGACTCCCACACCTTGAGCACCGGCATGCCGGCGATGGGGCTGTTGGGGTCTTCCTGGGCGGCCGGGTTCACGATGTCGTTGGAGCCGATGATGATGACCACGTCGGTGGAAGCGAAGTCATCATTGATCTCGTCCATCTCCAGCACGATATCGTAGGGTACCTTGGCCTCAGCCAGCAGCACGTTCATGTGACCCGGCAGACGACCTGCCACCGGGTGGATGCCGAAGCGCACCTCCTTGCCGGCGGAGCGCAGCTTGCGCACCAGTTCGCTGACCGCGTTCTGGGCCTGGGCCACCGCCATGCCATAACCCGGCACGATAATCACGCTGTCGGCGTCGTTGAGGGCGCTGCTGACGCCACCGGCGTCGATCGACACCTGCTCGCCCTCAATCTCCTGGGCCGGCCCCTGGGTACCGCCGAAGCCACCGAGGATGACGCTGACGAAGTTGCGGTTCATCGCCTTGCACATGATGTACGACAGGATGGCACCGGAGGAGCCCACCAGCGCACCGGTGACGATCAGCAGGTCATTGGACAGGGTGAAGCCGATAGCGGCCGCGGCCCAGCCCGAGTAGCTGTTGAGCATCGACACCACCACCGGCATGTCGGCGCCGCCGATGCCGAGGATCAGGTGCCAGCCGATGAAGAAGGCAAGCAGAGCGATCAGCAACAGTGTCCAGAAGCCGGCACCGTTGAGGTAGGCGATGGCCAGCACCAGCGAGAGAATCGCCGCACCGGCGTTCAGGGCATGACCGCCGGGGTACTTCTTCGGCTTGCCGTCGATCTTGCCGGCCAGCTTGCCGAAGGCGATCACCGAGCCGGTGAAGGTCACCGCACCGATGAACACGCCCAGCACCACCTCGACCTGCAGGAAGGTCAGCTCGGCAGGTGTCTTGTAGGCCAGCGTAGCGGCGAACGCCGACAGGCCGTCGAGGGACTCACCGGCCGCCTTCAGCGCCAGCACCCGGGCGCGTTCCATCTCGGCGTTCCAGCCGACAAACACCGCCGCCAGACCGACGAAGGAGTGCAGCGCCGCCACCAGCTGCGGCATCTGGGTCATCTCGACCCGCTTCGCCACCATGGTGCCGACCACGGCACCGACGATCATCAACGGAATCATCAGCCAGTAGTTGCCGATGTTCGGGCCGAGCATGACGGAGAACACCGCCAGGCCCATACCGACGATGCCGTACCACACCGCGCGCTTGGCCTTTTCCTGATTGCTCAGTCCTCCCAGCGAGAGGATGAACAGCACACTCGCCGCGATCGCCGCGGCGGTTACGAATTGTTGTCCTAGCATTTCGTCTCTCCGCGGTTCAGGACTTCTGGAACATGGCCAGCATCCGGCGTGTCACCAGGAAGCCACCCACGACGTTGATGGAAGCGATCAGCACCGAGATGCCCGCCAGCAAGGCGACCAACCAGCTACCCGAGCCCACCTGGAGCACGGCACCGAGGATGATGATCCCGGAAATCGCATTGGTCACCGCCATCAGCGGCGTGTGCAGAGAGTGACTGACGTTCCAGATGACCTGAAAACCGACGAAGCAGGCCAGCGCGAAGACGATAAGGTGCTGCATGAAGGACGCCGGCGCCACCAGACCGAGCAGCCCCATGACGATGCCGCCGACCGCCAGCATGGTGACCTGGCTCTTGGTCTGCTTCATGAAGGCGGCGTGTTCGGCAGCCTTGCGCTCCTCCGGTGTCGGCTCCTTCTCCTTGGGCTTCGGCTTGGCCGCGGCGATGGCCTTGACCTTGGGCGGAGGCGGCGGAAAGGTGACCTCACCCTGGTGGGTGACGGTCGCGCCACGGATCACGTCGTCTTCCATGTCGTGAACGATCTTGCCGTCCTTCTCCGGCGTCAGATCGGTCAGCATGTGACGGATATTGGTCGAGTACAGCAGCGACGACTGGGTGGCCATGCGCGACGGGAAGTCGGTATAGCCGACCACGATGACGCCGTTGTCGGTAACCACGCGCTCATCAGGCTTGGTCAGGTCGCAGTTGCCGCCCTTCTCGGCGGCCAGGTCGACCACCACAGAGCCCGGCTTCATCGCCTTGACCATGTCCTCGAGCCACAGCTTGGGAGCCGGGCGTCCGGGGATCAGGGCGGTGGTGATGACGATATCCACCTCGGGGGCCTGCTGACGGAACAGCTCGAGCTGCTTTTCGCGGAACTCGGGGCTGGAGGGCGCCGCGTAGCCACCGCTTTCGGAGCCGTCCTGGGAGTCCTCGAAATCGAGGAACAGGAACTCGGCGCCCATGGACTCGATCTGCTCGGAGACCTCGGGGCGCACGTCGAAGGCTCGCACCACCGCACCAAGGCTGGTGGCGGTACCGATGGCGGCAAGACCGGCAACGCCGGCACCGATGATCAGCACCTTGGCCGGCGGCACCTTGCCCGCGGCGGTGACCTGACCGGTGAAGAAGCGCCCGAACTGGTTGCCTGCCTCGATCACCGCGCGATAGCCGGCGATGTTGGCGGTGGAGGACAGCGCATCCATCTTCTGGGCGCGGGAAATCCGCGGCACCATGTCCATGGCGACGACGCTGGCACCCTTGTCCTTGCAGGTCTCGAGCATCTCCTCGTTCTGGGCCGGCCAGAAGAAGCTGATCAGGGTCTGGTCCTGGCGCAGCAGGTCGGACTCTTCCTTCTGTGGCTCGCGCACCTTGACGACCACGTCGGCCTGCTCGAATACCGCCTCCATGCTGTCGACGATAGTGACACCGGCCTCTTCATAGGCGGCGTCGGTAAAGCCGGCAAGCTCACCTGCGCCCGTCTCGATCAGGCACTCGTGACCCAGCTTCTGAATGTGTCCGGCGCTCTCGGGCGTCAGCGCGACACGCGCCTCGCCCTTATGCCGTTCCCTTGGTGCTCCTATCTTCACGATGGATCTCCCATGTGGCCAACGTTATTACGATTGCTTGTTATGGTTTCTTGTTGTCATTCCTACCAGTGTTACCTCTTGTGGCTAGTCTGCACAAGAGGGGATCGCCAGTAATTTGTGCACTGCAATGTGAGAGCAACCACCTGAATCCATTAAGAGAACCGGCACGAAGCGGGGTGTAACCTTATGCCCTTCCGAGCCTCCCAGGCCCGGCGTGCCCGGTCTGGCGGCGTGATCACACCCTGGTGGCAACCTCTGAAGAGAAACAACGCGGATTTGTGACTGCCAACAACCTCCCTTTCGAGCTTGAACAAGCGCTCACCCAGCGACATATTCGCTCAGAAAAAACGCCGACCATCTGCGCTGCCTTGCCGACAGGATGGACGAAAAGATAGCTGAAAGGATGACGGATAGCGCTGGCAATAGCGCTGGCAAAAGCGCTGGCAAAGCAACAGGCGACGCACAGCGCGTCCACTCGACATCGCCTGTTCAGAGCGCTGCTCCGTGCCAACGCGGCCCTTACGGATACAGAATGACCTTGGCGGCGGCGCTGCGCCCGCTTGCCAGCTCCTCGAAGGCGGCCGGCCCCTCGGCCAGAGGCCGCTTCTCGACCCAGGACAGCTCCCCCAGCGCACCGGCGTCGAGCAGTGCGACGGCAGCGCGAAGATCACCGAAGCTGTAGGTGTAGGCACCAAGAAAACTCAGCTCCTTCAAGGTGATGGCGCGGGTATCGGTGACCCCATCGTTGTCCTGCAGACCAAGGTGCATGATGGCGCCACCAGGACTAGCCGAGGCCACCGCCATCTTGCGCGTGGGGCCAGCTCCCACACAGTCGAACACCGCTTCCACCGAGTCGGCCCGGGGCGGCGCTTCGCGCGGGTCGAAGGCCTCGAGCCCGACCCTGAGCGCCGCCTCCCGGCGCAGCGGGTTGAGATCGGCGATACGCAGCGAGCGCACCCCGCGCTGGCGCAGGATCAAGGCGGTCATCAGGCCAATGGCGCCGGCACCGATCACCAGCACCCGGGACTCCGCCAGCGGGCGATCGAGCACCCGCTCCAGGCGGTGAATACCATGCACTGCGGTCGCCACCGGCTCGGTCATGGCGGCGACCTCGGCGCTGAGCGTCTGTGGCAGCTCGATCAGGCTGTGATCGGCGATGTTGACCGTCTCGGCGAAGCTGCCGGGGCGATTCATGCCGATCATGCTGCGGTTCTCGCATAGATTCTGGCGCCCGGCCTGGCAGTACTCGCAGTGGCCGCAGACGATCAGCGGGTTCATGGTGACCCGCTTGCCCTTCCAGGCACCCTCGACCACCCGTCCCGCGACCTCGTGGCCCAGGATCATCGGCGGCACCCGCCGGGGATCATGGCCATGGTAGGCATGCAGGTCGGAACCGCAGATGCCGGTGGCCTCCACCTGCACCCGCGACTCCCCCGGCTTGAGCGGCTCGGGCTCGGTGCCACGCATCTCCATCTGCTCGCGACCGACGTAGAACAAGGCTTGCATGGTGAGTCTCCTGAATCACTTGGCGGTAAAGCCGCCATCGACGTGAAGGATCTGGCCGGTGACGTAGGCCGAGGCCGGGGACGCCAGGAATACCGCTGGTCCCGCGATATCCTCAAGCCTTCCGTTACGGCCGATGGCGGTCTGGCGCGCCAGCGCCTCGGACCTGGCCGCATCGTCGAACACCGGTGAGGTCAGCTCGGTAGGAAAGAATCCCGGCGCCAGCGCATTGGCGTTGATACCGTGGCGCGACCAGGCCTCGGCCATGGCGCGGGTCAGCTGGGCGATGCCACCCTTGCCGGCGCCATAAGGGGCGCTGTCGGGAAAGGCACGACTGGACTGCAGCGAGGCCAGGTTGATGATGCGACCGTAGCCCGCCGCGCGCATCCCCGGCACCAGCGCCCGTGACAGAAAGAACGGCGTGCCCAGGTGGAGCTGCAGGGTCAGCTCCCACGAGGCCAGATCGACCTCTTCTGCCGGCTGGCGCAGGTTCACCCCGGCGGCGTTGACCACAATCTGGGGATCGCCAAACGCCTCGGTGGCGCGACGTGCCACCTCTTCGAGGCCCCTGGCGTCGGCCAGGTCGGCGCTGAGGGCGGCCGCCTGGCCGCCCATGCTCCGAATCCGCTCCACTCCCGCATCCAGCGCGTCCTGACGCCTGGCGGCCAGCACCACCCGGGCGCCGCTCGCCGCCAGTGCCTCGCCGATGGCAAGACCCAGCCCGCTACTGCCCCCGGTGACCAGCGCCACCCGTCCGTCGAGGTCGAAATCGGGACGCATGGTCATACGTCCTCTTCCACCGCCAGCACAAAGCGCTCATCCGGATAGTACTTGGCCAGACGGATATCGCCGGTACGGGCATGGCCTTCCATGCCCTCGCAGCGCGACAGCCTGGCGGCGGTGGCGGCTACGGTGCGGGTGGCCTCGCGGCTCTGGCGCTGGTAGGTCACGATCTTGAGGAACTTCTGGGCGCACAGCCCGCCGGTGTAACGCGCCGCCCCCTTGGTCGGGAGGATATGATTGGTGCCCGAACACTTGTCGCCGAACGCCACCGAAGCCTCCTCGCCGACGAACAGCGAGCCGTAGCTGTTGAGGCGCTCCATCCACCAGTCCAGATCCTCAACCTGCAGTTCCAGATGTTCGGAGGCGTAACGATCGCTGACCTCGACGGCTTCCTCCCGGGTATCGCAGACGATGATCTCGCCGTAGTCGCGCCAGGCGGCGTCGGCAGCCTTGCGCTGGGTTTCCGGCAGGTCATCGATACGCGCCTGGATGCGCTGATCCACCGATTCGGCCAGTTCGCGCGAGGTGGTGAACAGCCAGGCCGGCGAATCCGGGCCGTGCTCGGCCTGGCCAACCAGGTCCTCGACCACGATATCGGGATCGGCGCTGTGATCGGCGATGATGCCGATCTCGGTGGGCCCGGCGAACATGTCGATGCCGCAGCGTCCGAACAACTGACGCTTGGACTCGGCGACGAAGCGGTTGCCGGGGCCGACCAGAATATCGGCGGGCTTGCCGGTGAACAGTCCAAAGGCCATGGAGGCGATGCCCTGAACCCCGCCCATCTGCAGGATGACGTCGGCACCGGCGAGATCCATCGCATAGAGGATGGCCGGGTGGATGCCGTTCTCGTCCCGCGGCACCGAACAGGCCACCACGTTCTTGACCCCGGCCACCTTGGCGGTGGCCACACTCATGATCGCCGAGGCAATATGCGCGTAGCGGCCACCGGGCACGTAGCAACCGGCGGTCTCCATCGGGATCAGCTTCTGCCCGGCGAACAGGCCCGGAGACAGCTCGGTCTCGAAGCCCTGGATGCTGTCGCGCTGGGCAGCGGCAAACCGGCTGACGCGCTCATAGGCGAAGTGGATATCCTGCTTGAGCTGCTCGGGGACCTTCTCCCTGGCCGCCTCGATCTGGTCACGGCTGACGATGACGTCACCTTCCCAGCCGTCGAGTTCGCGACAGTACTCCCGCGCCTTGGCCTCTCCCCCGGCCTCGATCTCGGCGAGCATGCGCGAGACGACTTCATGGGTCTGGGTGTCGTTGCTGGAGGCATTCTTGTCGGCTTGCTTGTAGTAGTGAATCGCCATGTTGAGTCTCCTTGAGGTCATCGGCCGGTATCGGTCGCCACACATGCTTGAGTCTTGAGCATGCGCAGTGCCTAGGCGCTGTCCGAAAAGTCGACGAGCGAAGGTTAGACAAGGCAAAAAATCGGTGAGACAGCGCAGTTTACGGGGTGTAAATGAGCATGTTGATCCGATTTTTAACGCCGTATTACCGAGCGCAGGCACTTTTCAGACAAGCCCTAGGGTGTGCCGTCGACTCGGCCGTGATGCGCCGACGGCGTCGTTGTTCTGGTGAGCGTTGCTCTGGCGAGGCGTGGGCCAGCCAGTCGCCTAGCGTCGCCCTTGCCCTCGCTTCGTATCTTTACGCCCACACTTTTGTAAGCGCTTACAAATCCGTTGAAAAAAGGGGGAAGACAGCTCTCCCCCAACCTCTCCCTGGGCTCAGTCCGAAAAGTCGACGAGCGAAGGTTAGACAAGGCAAAAATCGGTGAGAAAGCGCAGTTTACGGGGTGTAAATGAGCATTTTGACCGGGCTGGCGCACCAGCCGATTTTTAACGCCGTATTACCGAGCGCAGGCACTTTTCAGACGAGCCCTACCCTATCGCCCAGGTCGACAACCAAGGCAAATAAGCGATCATCAACACCACGATCAGCATCCCCAGCACGAACGGCAGCGCGTAGCGAGCGATCGACAGGACCGAACAGCGGGTCAAGCCGGACACCACGAACAGGTTGAGTCCCAGCGGTGGCGTGATGAAGCCAAGCCCCAGGGTGGTGACCATCAGGATCGCGAAGTGGAACTCGTTCATCCCCGCCTCCAGCGCCAGCGGCAGCAGCAGCGGTGCCAGGATGACGATGTTGGGGGTGGTTTCCATCACGCAGCCAGCCAGCACCAGAATGCCGATCATCATCAGGATCATCAGCCAGGGGGCGTCGGTGACACCGCTGATTCCGCTGACCAGGGTCTGGGGGATATCGAGGCTGGCCAGGCTCTGCGCCAGCGGCAGGGACACCGCGATGATCGGCACGATGACGCCGCACACCCGCGCCGAACTCTCCAGCATGCGCGGAATGTCACCCAGCGTCAGGCGCCCCTGGCGCAGGCCGATGATGACCACCACCACCACGGCCACCGATGCCGCCTCGGTAGGAGTGAAGATGCCGGTGTAGATGCCGCCCAGGATCACCACCGGTACGAACAGCGCCCAGCGGGCGTCCCATACGGTGTCGATCCAGCGTCGCCAGGAGAAACGCTCGCGATCGCCTTCGAAGCCGTAGATGCGATTGAGCACCATATTGGTGGCCATGACCGAGATCATCACCATCACCCCGGGGATCGCCGCCGCCAGAAACAGCGTCGAGGCGGACATGCCCAGCACCAGGCCCATCACGATATAGGCGATCGACGGCGGGATCAGGATGCCGGTGCAGGCACCGGAGGCCACCAGCGCACAGGCCGCCGGCAACGGATAGCCGCGCTCCACCAGCCGGGGAATGGTCATGCGCCCCACCGCCGCGGCACCCGCCGCGTCCGAGCCGGAGATGCAGGCAAAGAAGCCGCAGCCCAGCGTCGTCGAGCTGCCAAGGCCGGTCTTGAGCCCGCCGACGCTGGCCTCGGCCACATCCAGCAACTTGCCGGAAAGCCCCGAGCGCACCAGGGCATCACCGGTCAGGATAAACAGCGGCACCGCGATCAGCGCAAAGGCGTTGATGCCTTCGAACAGCGACTCGCCGAACACCGACAGCGGCAAGGTCTCGGTAAAGGTCAGCATGCCCAGGGTGCCGAGACCGATGGCGACCCACACCGGCACCCCGACCAGGATCATCACGATCAGCGCCGCCAGCGGCGCATAGAAGGTCCAGTCCAGGGAGGCCGCGGCCTGTTGAAGTTCCATGAATTCCATGACGGTCCCCCTCAGTCGAAGAGCTTCTGGCCATCGAAGACCGGATCACCACGCTGCATGCGCCGGATATCCGCCAGCATGCTCTGCACCACTCGCCAGGCGATCAGCAGAAAGCCCACCGGGATGGCGGCAAGAAAGAACGCCTGGGAGATCCGCAGCCCCGGGGTGACCGAACCGAAGTTGATCGACGTCAGCACCGGTGCGATCGACAGGTACAGCGCCCACACCGCCAGTACCAGGGTGGCGATATCCGAGATCCACCAGCCCAGGCGCTTCATGCGAGGCCCGCCCAGGTTGATCAGCACATCGATGCGGATATGGGCGCGGTCCCTGACCGCCGCGGCGGCGGCGAGCCAGGCCAGGTAGATAAAGGCATAGCGCGCCAGCTCCTCGCCCCACACCGAGGAGTAGTTGAGGGCGAAGCGACGAATCACCTCCACCGCCACCGTCAGGATGATCAGCGCGTAGAAGGTCAGCAGCAGCCAGCGCTCGGTGCGGCGATCGACGTCGTCACAGCGCAGGCGCAGGGCGCGCCAGCGCGTGTCCTTAGGCGTTGCTGTCGACGAAATAGCCATTTTGCACCTCCGTGGCGGCCAGCAGTTTGTCGAATGCCTCCAGCGACCCCGCCAGTTCACGCTTGGTCTCGTCCCAGGCGGGCAGCTGATGGCCGCAACGCTCGACCCACTGGGCCTTTTCCTCGTCGCTCAGGGAGTAGACCTCGACGCCGGCCAGGCGCATCTGGTCATGGGCGTAGGCTCGCGCCGCCGGGACCTTGGCGAGGTTTTCGCGGAAGGTGACATCAGACGCCTGCATGACAGCGTCCTGAAGCGCGCCATCCAGGCTGTCGAACCAGGCCTTGTTGCAGGTGTAGACCTGGGCATCCGGCACCGACTGGATGGTGGAGATGCTCGACAGCACGTCGGTGAAGCCGAACACCAGCAGGGCCTGGACACTGGGGTCGAGGGCATCGGCCACGCCCTGCTTGATCGCCGACGAGGTCTCGCCCCAGGCCACCGGCGTCGGGTTGGCACCGGCCAGTCGATAGACCTGCTGCAGGATCTGCGAGGACGGCACCCGGAACTTGATGCCGGAGATGTCATCGGGGACCCGCACCGGGCCATCGAGCAGCCCCTCGCGCACGGCGACGGTCCTCGGGTCGATGCAGATATAGGACAGCACCTTGAAGCCGCGCTCCTCGACCTTGTGGTGAACGGTGTCGCGCCAGGCGTCCGAGGTCACCAGATTGATCAGACGCTGGTTCTCGCCACACCAGTAGGGAATGTTTACCAGGTCGGCTTCCGGGGCGAAGGACGACAGGTTGGACAGCGAATGCTGGGCGATGGCGATGGAACCGTTCTGGACCATCGAGATCAGCGCCCCGCCGGTGGCGAGCTGACCACCGGGCGCCAGCTTCACGTAGAGCCGACCGCCGGAGAAGTTCTGCAGGTTCTCCTTGAAGTTGAGCTGCATGATCGGATAGGCCCGCGAGGCGCCCAGGGTATAGCCGGTGGCGAGCACGATGGTGCTCTCGGCCGCGTTCTCTCGCTCGGACTCTTCCTTGGCGGTGGCCGCCATGGCGCTTTCCGAGAACAACGCACCGCCGACCGCACCGACCACCGCGGCGGTAAAACCGAACTTCGCCACGGTGCCCATGAACAGCCGTCTTTCCGGCTGGCTGGGAGCACCGCTGTCATTGGTGATGAAATCTCGCATGGTCATTGTCCTTGTTGTGTGGTTGGCGTGCCCGGCTCGGCGCCAGACGGCGCCTTGCCCTCGAACTTGAGGCAGGCAGAGACGAAGAAGGCGGTAGCGAGCGTCAACAGCACCGCCTCGTAGGCGGCTTCCAGCGCCCACATTCCCGGTACATAGCGCTGGATGGCGACGTTGACGAAAAAGGCGGCGAACAGACATATCGACAGCCATAACATCAACTTGGCTGAGGACGAAGACGACCTGGACATGGGTGGCGACTCCCGACTCTCGTTGTATTTGGTGGTACGCGTCGTTGTCGATCTTGCTGAGCCTGGACCGGCTCCGCTCGAAGCCGTGGTCAGGCTAACGAGGCAAAAATGCAGCAGTGAACTACGATCAACGCTGTCTGCTGCTATAATTGTAAGCGCTTACATGGCGCACCATTCAAGGTAGATTCCTCTATAGGACTTGTCCAGCCAGAATCCTGTAAAGGACCTTCGACTTTAGCCGCAACCGTGGCGCCGATCGGATCACACCGGTGGCGCCACCCAGGAGAGGCCAGATGAACGATCGTCCCACCAGAGCGTTGCTGGAAGATGTGGCCCGGGAGGCCGGGGTCTCGACGGCGTCTGTCTCGCGGGTGCTCAACGGCGCACCCCACGTCAGCGACCGCCTGCGAAAGAAAGTGGAGGCTGCCGTCGGCCGCCTCGGCTACGTGCCGGATGGTTCGGCCCGTGCACTGGCCTCACGCCGCATCGGCGCCATCGGTCTGCTGGTACCGACCCTCGACAACCCGATCTTCGGCACCATGGCCAACAGCCTGGAGCGGCGCCTCAAGGAGCATGACTGTCGTCTGCTGCTGGCCACCTACCGCTACGACCTCGAGGACGAACTGCAGGCGTTGCGGACGCTGGTCCAGCATGGCGTGGACGGCGTCGTGTTGATCGGCCATGAACACCTTGCCGACGCCTACCGTCTGCTTCACCAGCGTCAACTGCCCTTCCTCACCAGCTGGCAGACCCATGACAAGGCCGAAGCCCCCTGTATCGGCTTCGACAATCGCGGCGCCGCCAGACAGCTGGCGAGCCACCTGATCGACCTGGGCCACCGCCACCTCGCCATCGTCACCGCACCCTATGAACACAATGACCGTTCCCGGGCCCGCTTCGAGGGGTTCAGCGATGCGATTGCCGCTGCCGGTTGCCCGGCGACAGACGTCGAGGTGGTGGAGTATGGTGTCGCCGAGGGCGCCGACGCCTGCGCCAGACTGCTGGAAATGCCCTCCCCGCCCACGGCGCTGCTCTGCGGCAATGACACCCTGGCCTTCGGCGCCCTGCTCGAGGCCCAGCGACGCGGGCTCGACCTGCCTCGGGAACTGTCGATCACAGGCTTCGACGACCTGCCCCAGGCGGCCTACATGTCGCCATCGCTGACCACCGTCTCGGTGCCCGCCAGTGACATCGGAGTGCATGCCGCCGACGCCCTGATGACGTGGATTCGCCATCGCGAACGGCCCAGCGACCTGCACCTGGATGCCAGCGTCCAGCTACGGGGATCGACGGCGCCGCCACTTACCGGAATCGGCCAGTAGGCCGGCTGAGCTGGCTGATAAAGCCATTCAGCAAAGCTATTCGGGAAAGTCGTTCTAGGCGCTATCCGCGAACTGTATCCGCGAACGCTATCCAGGAAGCCGCACTGCTAGGAAGTCGCAATGGCCGTCAGGTCATCCACCACCGCCGTCGGCAGCGCCAACCGATCATGGCTCTGGCGTCGCAGCTGGTGGCGCCGGTCGCCGGGCAGGCGCACGCCCGGCTGCTCGAGCATCGCGGCGAACAGCACTTCACAGCGCGCGAGCACATCGGGCGCGAAGCGATCGACGTCGAACAGCAGCATCAAATGACCGACCCCGGGTGGCTCTCCCTGCGCCTCGAAGAAAGACCCCGCCTCGAAACCGAAGCGACTACCGGAAAGCCCCGCGCACAACAGCTCCACCATCATCGCCAGCGCCGCCCCCTTGGCGTCTCCTGCCGGCACCATGCTGCCCTGGATGGCGGTCTCTGGATCGGTGGTAGGCGCCCCATCCGGCCCCACCGCCCAGCCCTCGGGGATCGGCTTGCCGGCCTTGCGCGCCAGCATCACCTTGCCCCTGGCCACCTTGGACAATGACAGGTCCAGCAGCATGGGTTCGCCCTCGGGTCGCGGACAGGCGAAGGCGATGGGGTTGGTGCCGTAGAGCGGCTTGTGACCACCCCAGGGCGCCATGGCCGACGGCGCATTGCTGAATGCCAGCGCCATGAAGCCCTCCCTAGCCGCTCGCTCCACCGGTGCACCGGCCACCCCAAAGTGGTGAGAGCGTCCGATGGAAATCGCGCATAGCCCCTGCTGCCGCGCCACCTCGAAGCCGGCGTCCAGCCCGCTGGCGATGGCCGGAAAGGCCAGTCCATGGTCGGCGTCGACCCGCACCACCGCGCCATCGGCTTCGGCCCTGGGTATGGCGCCGGCGTTGACCTTGCCGCTGGCGGCCTGGTCCAGATAGAACGGTAGGCGCGAGAGCCCATGGGACGGCAGACCGTCGCGCTCGGCGTCGAGCAGCGCCTCCACCGTGATGGCGGCCTCGCGCTCGGGGAAGCCCCTGGCACGCATCGCCTCCATGGCGAGTTCCCGCGCCTGTTCGCGGGCAAGTGTTGTCGTCTGGCTCATGCCACCCCCTCCGGCGTCAGTACCGCAACCACGTTCTCGGCGGTCATCTGGCTGATACGCGCGTTGGACTCCTCGGTCACCCCGGCGATATGCGGGGTCAGTACCAGATGGGGCACCCCTTCGAGCACCGAGCCTGCGCCAAGTGGCTCCTGCTCGAACACATCGAGCATGGCCCCCGCCAGGCGTCCACTGGTGAGCGCCTCGGCCAGTGCCGGCTCGTCCACCACCCCACCGCGGGCGGCGTTGATGACCACTGCGCCGGGCTTCATGACGGCCAGGCGATCGGCATCCAGCAGGTGTCGGGTCTGGTCATTGAGCGGCACATGCAGACTGACCACATCGGCCTCGGCCAGCAGCGCTTCCAGCGTCTCGCAGCGCTGGGTCTGGCCCCAGGCCGCAGACTTGGCCGGCAGGTGGGGATCAAACGCCAGCACCTCCATACCGAGGGCCCGGGCGAGCCCGGCGGTGACCTGGGCGATGGCACCAAAGCCCACCAGACCCAACCTCGCGCCGCTGACCTCACGCCCCATCAGCGCCTGGCGGGGCCACTCCCCTGCCAGCATGGCCGGGGTCGAGGCGTAGGCACCTCGGCGCAGCATCAGCGCCCCGGCGATCACATACTCGGCCACCGAGCCGGCGTTGCCCCCCTGGGCCGGCTTGACCTCGACGTCGCGCTCGGCGCAGGCCCCGAGGTCGATATTGTCGAGTCCGACACCAAGACGCCCCACCACCTTGAGGCGCGGCGCCCTTGTCAGAAGTTCGCTATCGACCTGGGTCCGATTGCGCACGATCAGCGCATCGGCGTCCGCTACCGCGTCCAGAAGGCGTCCTCGATCCTCGACCAGACGGGTGTCACACAGCACTTCGTGGTGCTCACCGAGCCAGGCCACCGCCTGCTCGTCCATAAATTCCGAGATAACTATCCTGGCCATCGTTGTACTCCCTCGATAATGGCGTCGAATCGGCCTCACAGCGTGAACCAGCGCCCCGCCGGCAGCGGAACATTGAGCACCAGCGCGAACAGGGCATAGAAGAAGGCCACCAGCACGGCGCCGGTCAGCAGGTGTCCGGCCAGGCGACGTGGATGCCAGCGCCGGTACTGCGCGACCACCATCAGCCCGACGAAGCTTGCAAGGCCGGTCAACAGGAAGCCGAGCCAGGGCAGCGCCAGGGCCCAGGCCAGCATGATCCCGACCAGCGCCAGGCGCCGCGGGGTCGAGCCTGAGCCCGAGTCCGAGCTCGCATCAGAGCTTGAATCAGAACTTGGATCAGAACTCGGATCAGAACCCCGCTCATGGTTGGCCACCACCCCGCGCAGCCCAAGCTGCCCCAGGCGCAGCAGTCCCGCGACGATCACCACCAGCGAGATCACCGCAGGAAATACCGCCCCGAGCTGACTCATCTCACGGGTCTCCCACAGGCATAGAGCGGCGCCGGCGACGAATAGCGTCGGCAGCAGATACTCGCTCGCTCGGGAGCAGGAGGCCTGGATAGCGTGCTTCTTCTTGCCGGCAGCGCTGGTGTTGTGGACAGTGCTCGTGTCGTGACCAGTGCTCCTGTTGTGAACAGCGCTCATGGCGACGCCTCCCCATTGATCGTCTTGTCCTGACGTCTTGCCTCACGCCGTGCCTTGACCATCGGGTAGAAGACGCTCAACAGCGACAACGCGATGATCGTCAGGCTGATCGGCCCACCGAAGAAGGTAGCGAACAGCGACCCGCTGGCCCGCCCCATCAGGAAGCCCTGGACGAAGCCCTGCTCGGCAATGGGTCCGAGGATCAGCCCCAGCACGATGGGCGAGGGCCGAAAGCCGTAACGATTGAGCACCCAGCCCAGCACCCCCAGGCAAAGCATGATCACCACGTCGCTGGCGCTGTTGCGGATGGCGTAGGTGCCGATCACCGTCATGAAGGCGATGGTCGGTACCAGCAGCGCCTTGGGAATGGAGATGATCGACTTGAAGGCGTAGCGCCCGATCAACAGACCCAGCGGCAACAGCAGGCAGGTGGCCAGAAACAGCCCGGCGACGAAGGTGTAGGTGATGCCGGCGTTGGTGGTGAAGAGCTCCGGCCCGGTACGAAAGCCCTGCACCAGCAAGGCCCCGAGGATCACCGCATCCGGCGGCGTGCCGGGGATGCCCAGCACCAGGGTCGGAATGAAGCCGCCGCCCACGGTGGCATTGTTGGCGGCCTCGGTCGCCAGCACCCCCTGAGGATTGCCCTTGCCGAAGCTCGCCGGCTCGTCGGCCACCCGGCGTGCCTCCGAATAGGACACCAGGCTTGCAATCGAGCCGCCCGCCCCCGGCAGGATGGCGACACCGGTGCCGATGGTCGCCGAGCGCAGCAGGTTCAGCTTGCCCTTGATGGCGATCGCCATGCCCTCGCGAAAGCGCACCCCGCGCGACACGCCATCCACCTTGAGGTGGGCGGCGGGTGTTGCCACCAGATCGATCAGCACCGGAATGCAGTACAGGCCGATAAGCGCCGAGACCGTCTCGATGCCACCAAGCAGCACCGGCGAGCCGTAGGTGTAGCGGATATCGCCGCCGATCACCGCGACGCCCACGGTGGACAGCAACAGGCCGAAGCCCGCCCCCATGAACCCTTTGAGGGTCGAATCCTCGGACAGCGCCGAGATCAGCGTCAGCCCGAAGATCGCCAGCCAGAAGTACTCCACCGGCCCGAAGCTGAGCGCGACCTGGGCCAGCAGCGGCGCCAGCAGCAGCAGCGCCAGCACCCCGACCAGACCCCCGACCACCGAGGCGATGGTCGACAGGGTGACGGCCAGATCACCGTCACCGCGGCGGGCCATGGGATAGCCGTCGAAGGTGGTGGCGATGGCCGAGGGCGTACCTGGCGTATTGACCAGTATCGCCGAGTAGGAGCCGCCGTAGATGGCCCCGGTATAGATGGCGCCGAGCATGATCAGGGCCGACTCCGGCGCCATGCCGAAGGTCACCGGGACCAGCACCGCCACCGCCATGGTGGCGGACAGCCCCGGCAGGGCACCGATGACGATGCCCGCCGTTACCCCGAGCAGGGCCAGCGCAAGATTGAGCGGCGACAGAGCGCCGAGCGCGTGAACGATAAGATCCATGGCGTTAACCTCAGTCGATCAGGCCGAGTTCTCGCGCGCTGGTCTCATACTGCTGGCTCTGTTCGGCCAGGAAATCGGCAACATCGTCATTGCCGACGTCCATCAACACGAAACCCAGATCCTCCATCTCCTGGCGGAACTGGGGATTCTGATTGATCTGATCGAAGATCTCGGACAACCGCGCCTGAACGTCTGCCGGCGTCTCGCTGGGCACCGCCATGCCACGATAGGCGCCGCCCACCATGTCATAGCCGAGTTCCTGGAAGGTCGGCACGTCGGGGAACAGCGGATGGCGCTCCTCGGCGGCCACCGCCAGCATGCGCACCTTGTCCTGATGGTTGGCAGCCACGGTGGTATAGCCCCACTCGGCCTGGACCTGGCCACCCAGCAGAGCGGTGACCGCCGCGCCGGTGCCCTTGAAAGGGATGTAGGTGGTGGTGACGTCGGCCAACTGCTGGAAGCGCGTATTGGCCACGTCATTGGCACTGTAGGTACCGCTACCGGAGAAGGTCACCACACCGGGCGCCTGGCGCGCCGCCTCGACCAGATCTTCCAGGGTCTGGTAGGGGCTGTCCTCGCGGACCAGGATGGCGTCCGGCGAGTAGTGGAAGAAGTAGAAGTTGTTGACGTCCTCGGTAGCAAAACCGGCGTCCTTGCCCATCGGCTTGAGCACGATATGGGGCAGATTGGAGCCCATGATGGTATGGCCATCGGCGGTCATGTCGTTGAGCTGGGACCAGCCCACCGCGCCGCCGCCACCGGGCATGTACTGGATGATCAGCTGCTGGCCGGTGATCTCCTCGAAGTACTTCTGCTGCAGTCGGGCACTGATGTCGGACTCGCCGCCCGGGCCGAAGGGGATCACGTACTGCACGTCCTTGGCGGGAAAGTCCTCGGCGTCGGCGAGGGCCAGCGGGGCCACGAGGGTTGACGCCGCCAGCATCGCGGTCAGGGTCAGGGTGTGGGAAAGGCGCATGACGTTACTCCTGATGTTGTCGTTATGGGGTGGTCAGGATCTTCGCTACGAGCAACTCGCTTTCATTGCTCGCCGTTCTTGCACAACCTTCTTTGCTACAACGGCCTGCCCCTCCCGACGAACGGCGGGAGGAGCCGGTTTTTTTGCCAGATCGCCGCCTCGGGCGTTGGCTTAGGCGCTTTCGTACAGACGGGTCAGCACAAACTCCCGATGCCCCAGCGCCTCGGCGGCGGTATTGCGGCCATTGGCGGTGCGCAGCATCATTTCAAGCAGCTGATCACCGGCCTCTTCCATGTTGATCTCGCGCTTGAGGATCGAGGACACATCGACATCGATGTGCTCGCTCATGGTGCGCACGGTGCGCGGGTTGGCGCAGATCTTCACCACCGGCAGGATCGGGTTGCCGATGACGTTGCCCTGCCCCGTCGGGAAGAAGTGCACCACGTAGCCGGCGGCGGCGCACAGGGTCACCATCTCGGCGGCGGCGGAAGACGAGTCCATGAACCACAGGCCCGGCTTGTCCGGCGTTTCGGCCTTGTCCAGTACGCCATCCACCTTGCAGCGACGGCCGATCTTCTGGATGTTGCCCAGCGCCTTCTCCTCGATGGTGGTCAGGCCACCTTCGATGTTGCCCTTGGTCGGCTGAGACTCGGACAGGTCGCTGGTCTTGTGGCGGTCGATCATGTCGCTGTAGCGATCGAACATCGCCTGGAACTGTTCGCGCACCTCGGGGGTGGCGCAGCGCTCGGCCACCAGGTGTTCCCCGCCGGTCAGCTCTGAGGTCTCGCCGAATACCAGGGTACAGCCGGCGTCGTATAGCTTGTCGAAGGCGTCGCCCACGGTGGGGTTGGCGCCGCAGCCGGAGGTGGTGTCCGACTCGCCGCACTTGGTGGACACCCACAGTTCGCTGACGTCGCACTCCTCGCGCTGGATCTCGCTGGCGTACTGGACGAATTCCTTGGCCTTCTTGGAGGCGGCACAGATGGTGTTGTGATCACCGTTCTGCTCGATCCAGAAGCCTTCGACCGGCTTGCCGGTGGCCTTGATGCCGTCCACCACCTTGTTGGTCCAGCCTGGCTCGATACCGATCACCACCACCGCCGCCACGTTGGGATTGCAGCCGGTGCCGATCAGCGTGCGGAAGTGCAGGTCCAGATCGGCGCCGAACTGCAGGCGGCCGTAGGGATGCGGCAGCGCCAGTGCGCCCTTGATGTTGTTGGCAACCGCTTCGGCGGCAGCATTGGAAATGTCGTCCACCGGCAGCACGATCACGTGATTACGGACCCCTACACGGCCGTTTTCACGCCGATACCCCTGGAACTTGCGACCCTTGATTTCCATGCTTACCACCTCTTTGTCTTGACGTTGTGTACGTGCAGGTGCTCGCCCTGCTTGATCGGCTGGACGACGCGACCGATATCGACGCCGTACTTCATCACGGTGTCGCCCTCATCGAGGTCACGAATGGCCAGCTTGTGACCGATGGGAATGGCGTCGCTCACCTCGAAGGTGACCGTCTGGTCCTGATGCATGACCCAGCCTGTCAGGGTCTGCCCCGCCTCGACGCCTTCGACCACCACGACCCCGACACTGTCGTCGGCATCGTGCACTACGAAATCGATGCTCATGCTGCCCCTCTCCTGAACGAATGTTGTTGACGTTGTGATATCGCCGGTTGGCCCTGGGCAGGTGTCGCTTGCTGCCCTCACAACTCATGTATAGGACATAGGATATAGGTTAGTCAAGTATCAACTAGATTTCCCTCGAGCTATACTGCCGACGAAGAAACGGGCCTCGCCCAACGCAAAGAAGGAACCCGCATGGATCAGCCAAGCCTCAGCTACCGACCGCTCTACCAGCAGATCAAGGAGGTGCTGCTTCAGCGCATCGTCTCGGGAGAGTGGGCACCCGGCACCTTTATCCCCAGCGAGTCGGCGTTGGCCAAGGAGTATCAGGTCAGTGTCGGCACCCTGAGAAAGGCGCTGGACTCCCTGGCCAGCGACAACGTGGTGATCCGCTACCAGGGCAAGGGCACCGTGGTCGCCACCCACGATCAGGACAGCTCGCTGTTTCGCTTCTTCCACCTGACCCGACTCGATGGCAGCCGCTCGCTGCCGACATCGCGCATCCTGGTGCGCGAAAGGCGCCCGGCCAACGAAGAGGAAATGGAGGTGCTGGGATTGGAGGACGCAGACGACGTCATCCACATTCGCCGCGTCAGGGAGCTCGACGAACGCCCCGCCCTGCTCGAGGACGTGGTGGTCGCGGCGACACGCTTTCCGACGCTGGAAAGCCTGCCGGAGACCCTGCCGAACACCCTCTATCAACTGTATCAGCAGCGTTTCGGCTGCAACGTCAGCCACGCCGAGGAACGCCTGTTCGCGGTGGCGGCGGGCAAGGACGAAGCCCACCACCTGGAAATCGCCGAAGGCAGTCCGATCCTCGAGATCCGGCGGGTGGCAAGAGATATTCAGGAGCAGGCGCTGGAGTACCGAGTGTCCCGTTGCGAGACCCGGCATCACTGTTACTTCAATGAGTTGTAGGGCGAACTGTAGCGTGTAGATACGCGAAAGGCCGGCATCACTGCCGGCCTTTCGCTACTTGCCTTTTGCCAACGCCCGCTTAAAGCCCCCTTCGCTTCTGCGTCAGGGCCCCGCTCGGGACAAGGCGACGATCAGTCACCGAAGGGATTGCGCAGGACGATGGTCTCGTTGCGGTCCGGGCCGGTGGAGATGATGTCGATGGAGGTGCCGACCTGCTCCTCGAGGAAGCTGATGTAGGCGCGGGCGGCGTTGGGCAGGTCCTCGACGCGCTTGACGCCCAGAGTCGACTCGCTCCAGCCCGGCAGGTCCTGGTAGACCGGCTCGATGGCCTCGTAGCCTTCGGAGTCCACCGGGTTGTCGAGCACTTCACCGTCCTTGCTGCGATAGCCCACGCAGACACGGATGTTCTCGAGGCCGTCCAGTACGTCGAGCTTGGTCAGGCAGATGCCGGATACCGAGTTGATCTGCACCGCGTGACGCAGCGCCACGGCATCGAACCAGCCGCAACGACGGGCGCGACCGGTGGTGGCACCGAACTCGTGGCCCTTCTCTGCCAGGTGACGGCCGTGCTCGTCGAACAGCTCGGTGGGGAACGGACCAGAGCCGACACGGGTGGTGTAGGCCTTGGTGATACCCAGCACGTAGTCCAGATACAGCGGGCCGACGCCTGAACCGGTGGCGGTGCCGCCGGCGGTGGTGTTGGAGCTGGTGACGTAGGGGTAGGTACCGTGGTCGATGTCCAGCAGCGAACCCTGGGCGCCTTCGAACAGGATGTTTTCGCCACCCTTGCGCAGGTCGTGGACCAGGCTCACGGTGTCGGTGACCATCGGACGCAGCTCTTCGGCCATCTCCATGGCGCTTTCCAGGGTCGCCTGGAAGTCCACCGGCTCTTCGCCGTGGTACTTGGTCAGCACGAAGTTGTGGTAGTCCAGCACCTCGCCCAGCTTCGACGCAAAGCGCTCGCGGTGAAGCATATCGCCCAGGCGCAGGCCGCGGCGGGCGACCTTGTCTTCGTAGGCCGGACCGATGCCGCGACCGGTGGTGCCGATCTTGGCGATGCCACGGGCCTTCTCGCGAGCCTGGTCCAGGCGCACGTGGTAGTCGAGGATCAGCGGACAGGCCGGCGACAGGCGCAGGCGCTGGCGCACCGGCACGCCCTTGCTCTCGAGCTCGCGGATTTCCTTGATCAGCGCCTCCGGCGACAGCACCACGCCGTTGCCGATGACGCAGGTCTTGTCCTCGCGCAGCACGCCGGACGGAATCAGGTGCAGGACGGTCTTTTCACCGTCGATGACCAGGGTGTGGCCGGCATTGTGACCGCCCTGAAAACGCACCACGGCGGAGGCGGACTCGGTCAGCAGGTCGACGACCTTGCCCTTGCCTTCATCGCCCCATTGGGTACCCAGTACGACTACGTTCTTGCCCATTGCAGTTCTCGTCTCTTCTTGGTTGCGCCTTGGCGCCACAGTCGATTAAAGCGCCACGCCCCGGCGCCCCGGTATTGCTTGCCAGACAGTGCCAGGCACTGCCGATCGGATCATGTCGCCAGCGGTTCGAGCACCCAGCGCTGGTCTCGGGCCACCAGCTGCTCGCTGCAGCCGTGTCCTGCCGCGCGCTGTCCGGGCAGCCCCTGGATCACCCGGCGCCCCTGACGCCTCAAGGCCTGAACCGCCTCGTCGAGGCCCTCGGCGTCACCTTCCGCCGGCGCCCAGACGCTGTCGCTGGCGGCCTCGCTGGAGGCCAGCGTCGCCAACAGCTTCAGATCCATCGAGAAGCCGGTAGCAGGCCTGGCGCGACCGAAGGCACGGCCGGTGTCGTCGTAGCGCCCGCCCTTGGCCAGGGCTTGACCGTACCCCGGCACGTAGGCGGCGAACATCATGCCGGTGTGGTACTGATAGCCGCGCAGCTCGGCCAGGTCAAAGTAGCAGGCCACTTCGGGGTGTTCGCGATGCACGCCCTGATACAGCTCGCACAGCTTGTCGAGGGCGTCGTTGACCGCCTGGGGCGCCTCGGCAAAGGCTTCGCGGGCCTGGTCGAGCACCTCGGGGCCGCCGTGCAGCTCGCCCAGGGTGCGGAACATGGCCGCCAGAGCGGGATCGCTTACCGCCCTGGACACCTCTGCCTCTAGCTGCCCCGGCGACTTCAGTGCCAGCGCCGCGGAGATGGCGTATTCGGCCTCGGCGTCGAGCTCGGCGACCTCGACCAGGTTGCGGTAGATGCCGACGTGGCCAAGCGCCAGGTGCACCTCGCCGGCGCCGGAGGCCGAGAGGCTCTCCAGCGCCAGGCGCAGGATCTCGAGATCCGCCGCCAGGCTGGCGCTGCCGAACAGCTCGACACCGACCTGGACCGGGCTGCGCCCGCCCTGATGCTTGTCGGCCTTGGCTCGCAGCACATTGGTGCAGTAGCACAGACGCACCGGCCCTTCGCGCTTGAGCGAGTGGGCATCGATGCGCGCCACCTGCGGCGTGACGTCGGCGGTCACCCCCATCATGCGCCCGGTGAGCTGGTCGGTGAGCTTGAAGGTCTGAAGGTCGAGATCGGTGCCGGTGCCGGTCAGCAGGGAGTCGAGAAACTCCACCGGGGGCGGCATCACCTGGTCGTAACCCCAGAGATGGAAGAGGTCGAGCAGCGCCCGGCGCAGCTCCTCCATACGACTGGCCTGAGGCGGCAGCACCTCGTCCATGCCGTCGGGCAGGAGCCAGCGGTCAGCGATGGTCATGTCGATATCCTGCTTGGTCGATATCTTGCTTAGACGGTGGGCCTGGTCCGCGCGCACGCAAAACCTCGCGCACTGGTGAAATCCGGGAACTCATCTCGGAGCGGTCTCGGAACTTCTGGCGTGCTGGCGAATGCGTCGGACGGAACGATGTCGGGAATGACGGCCACAAAAAAACCGGGCCACGCCCGGTTTACCGATTCTATCACGTTTGGCCGCCAGTTGAACCCCGCAAGGGCGGCATTCGCCCTTGCGGTCGGCGGCCAGGGGCCACCGCTAGCCCTGGGGCTGGCTGCCAGCTCCCTGGGGATCGGCGCTCTTGAGGTAACGGAAGAAGTCGCTGGAGGGATCCAGCACCATCATGTTGCCCTCGCCGGCACCGAAGGAGTCGCGATAGGCGTTGAGGCTACGCCAGAAGCGATAGAACTCGGTATCGCCCTCGTAGGCGTCGGAGTAGATACCGGCGGCCTCGGCGTCACCCTCACCACGCAGGGTCTCGGCACGCTCGTTGGCCTGGGCCAGCAGCACCTGACGGCGGCGATCGGCGTTGGCACGAATCCGCTCGGACTCCTCCTGGCCCTGGGCACGCCACTCGCGGGCCTCACGCTCACGCTCGGAGCGCATGCGATCGTACACCGCCGAGGACACGTCCTCGGGCAGGTCGATACGCTTGACCCGCACGTCGAGGATGGCCACCCCGATCTCTTCGCGCATCAGCTTGTCGAGCTCCTCGGTGGGGCCGGACATCAGCTCGTCACGCTTCTCGGAGATGATCTGCTGCAGGTTCAGCTGGCCGAACTCGTTACGCAGGCTCTCGTCGACCCGCGGCTGGATCAGGCGCACCGCCATCAGCTCGTCGCCGGCCGTGGCCTCGTAGTAGCGAGTGGGGTTGACCACCTGCCACTTGACGTAGGAGTCCACGATCACCGCCTTCTGCTCCTGGGTCAGGTAGCGGCTGGCGTCGGTGTCCAGGGTCAGCACCCGGGTGTCGAACTTGCGAATGGTCTGGGTGATCGGCACCTTGACGTGCAGGCCCGGCTGGATATTTTCCTCGATGATCTCACCGAAGCGCAGCTTGACCGCACGCTCGGTCTCGTCGACCACGTAGAGGCTGTTGCTGGCCAGCCAGGCGGCGGCGGCCAGGCCGCCGACGATGAGCAGGGATCGATTATTGATCATTTAGCGACCCTCCCGCTGAATACCGGTGTCACGACCGTTGCGGTTCGAGCTTGAATTGGAGGCCGCGTTGGCGGACTCGGCACGGATGCGCTCCAGCACCTGCGGATCGAGCTGATTCTCGGCGTCGGCAGCGGTGGATGTGCCCAGACCACGGCCGATACGGTCCATCGGCAGCACCATCAAGGGGCCATCCTGATCGACGTCCACCAGTACCTTGTTGGTCTGGCCGAGCACCTCGGAGATGGCGTCGAGGTAGAGACGCTCGCGCATCACCTCGGGGGCATTGCGATACTGGGTCAGCAGTGCGGTGAAGCGGTTGGCCTGACCACGCGCCTCGGCGACCACTGATTCGCGGTAACCCTGGCCCTGCTCGACGATACGCTGCGCCTGACCCTGAGCCGCCGGGATGATGGCGTTGGCATAGGCCATGGCCTGGTTGATCGTGCGCTGACGATCCTCGCGGGCACGGATGACGTCATCGAAGGCGTCCTGCACCGCATCGGGCGGCGAGGTGGACTCGACGTTCAGGGTCACCAGGCGGATACCGGTACCGTAGTTGTCCAGGTAGGTCTGCAGACGGCTGGTCACGGCACTGCCGAGAATCTCACGACCCGAGGTCAGGATGTCGATCATGTCGGTGCCACCGACCACGTGACGCAGCGCCGAGTCGAGGGCGTTTTCCAGCGACAGCTCGGGATCACGCACGTTGAGCACGTAGTCACGCGGCGCTGCCACCTGGTACTGGGCCGAGATCTCGACCGAGACGATGTTCTCGTCCTGGGTCAGCATCGACTGGGTCTGGCTGACCGAACGCACGCGGGTGACGTTGACCATGCGCACGTCGTCGATCAGCGGCGGATTCCACTGCAGACCCGGGGTGACGACTTCCTGGAACTTGCCAAAGCGCAGCACGACGCCACGCTCCGACTGGTCGACCAGATAGAAGCCGCTGGCCGCCCATACGGCGAGACCGATGATGATCAACAGTCCCGGCAAGGCGAAGGTATTGCGCGGGCGATTGCCGCCGCCCTTGCCGCCATCCTTGCCACCGCCGCGCTTGCCGCCGCGGCCGCCGAGCATGCCATTGAGCTTGTCCTGAAACTTCTTCAGGGCCTCATCGAGGTCGGGGGGACCCTGATTGTCGCCACCGCGGTTGCCACCGCCCCCATTACCGCCACGGCGCCCCCCGCCACTCCAGGGGTCGTGCTGGTTGCCGTTGCCGCCACCAGGCTCATTCCAGGCCATACGTCGTCTCCACTCTGTGCCCCCGCCTAGACGAGGCGCATCGATTGCGATCCTTGGAAAACACTGCATACATTGCTGCGCTCGGCATCTCGGCCGCCGGCGGTGCTCAAGGTTCTCATTTAACCCTGTGTCAACTCCGACCTTTGCGCTCCGGCGGCGACCGAACTGTCGTCGCTCGCGACATTTCTTCAGTGCTTTCCTTGTGGCGTCGCCATCCGGGCGACGCTCTTGCCGACCCGTCAGGCGGGTCGGTTCAGGCTTCCCAGACGTCGCGTTCCTGCAGCGCGACGGGAAGGTAATCGGCGGCACGCTCGCCAAGGCGTGCCATCAACTGATTGAAGTCACGACGCGGCAGACGCACATCCAGCTGCGTCTGGCCGTCCTCATCGAAGGACTCGTCGCGCACGGCATTCAGCTCATGCAGCGCCGCGCGCAGCTTGCCCTGCTCCGGCGTCAGGGTCAGCGAGAAGTCGATGATGTCTTCTGCCAGCCGCTCGGTCAGGGCCTGGGTCAGCAGGTCCAGTCCCAGCCCCTTCTGCGCCGACAGCCACACCGTCTGCGGTACCCCGTGCTCGTCGCGCTCGATGCGTGGCGAACTGTCGAACAGGTCGATCTTGTTCATCACCTTGAGCGTCGGCACGTCCAGCGCGCCGATCTCGTCGAGCACCGCCTCCACCTGGGTGACGTTGAGCTCGCGATCAGGATCCGCTGAGTCGATCACATGCACCAGCAGGCTGGCCTCGGCGGCCTCCTGCAGGGTGGCACGGAACGCCTCCACCAGCTTGTGCGGCAGGTGGCGGATAAAGCCCACCGTGTCCGCCAGCACCACCGGCCCCACGTCCTCGACCTCAAGACGCCGCAGCGTAGGGTCGAGAGTAGCGAAGAGCTGGTCCGCCGCATAGACCTCAGACGCCGTCAAGCTGTTGAAAAGCGTTGACTTGCCGGCGTTGGTGTAGCCCACCAGCGAGACGCTGGGGATCTCGGCACGCGAGCGGGCGCGGCGATTCTGACTGCGCTGGCTACGCACCTTGTCCAGGCGCTTGTGGATCGACTTGATGCGCGCACGCAGCAGGCGACGGTCGGTCTCGAGCTGGGTTTCACCCGGACCGCGCAGGCCGATACCGCCCTTCTGGCGTTCCAGGTGGGTCCAGCCTCGCACCAGCCGCGTGGACATGTACTCGAGCTGG
This sequence comes from Halomonas sp. H10-59, assembly GCF_040070555.1. Classification (NCBI taxonomy): domain Bacteria; kingdom Pseudomonadati; phylum Pseudomonadota; class Gammaproteobacteria; order Oceanospirillales; family Halomonadaceae; genus Halomonas; species Halomonas sp. H10-59. The sequence continues at coordinate 1,072,606 of NZ_CP098828.1, read as the reverse complement.
GCCAGCTCCACCTGCAGCTTGCCCTCGTGAGTCCGCGCCCGCTGGGCGAAGATATCCAGAATCAGGCCCGTACGATCGAGCACACGACACTTCAGCGTCTGCTCGACGTTGCGTTCCTGGGAAGGACTGAGCGCGTGGTTGAAGATCACCAGTTCGGCCTTGTGTACCGCCAGGGCCTCGCCGATTTCCTCGAGCTTGCCCGACCCCACGAAACTCCTGGGGTCGGGTCGTTGCCGCGAGCCGGTCACGAGGGTTGCGGGTTCGGCACCCGCCGACCTCACCAGCTCGTGGAACTCACCGGGATCTTCGCGCTCCTTCTCGTCCTGAAAGTCGATATGGACGAGTACCGCCGTTTCACCGGCGTCGGGACGTTCAAAAAACAATCAATACCTCACGAAATATCAGCTCTCCGGCTGCGCAGCGGGATCCTGGGCCGGCAGACGCACATTGCGTGACGGCACCACCGTGGAGATGGCGTGCTTATAGACCATCTGGCTGACGGTGTTGCGCAGCAGGATGACAAATTGGTCAAAGGATTCGATCTGGCCCTGCAGCTTGATGCCGTTGACCAGGAAAATCGATACCGGAATGCGCTCCTTGCGCAGAATGTTCAGGTACGGGTCTTGAAGGGACTGCCCTTTGGACATGTTGCTCTCCCTGAAGTGTCTTAGGGTTTTAGGTTATGGTGCCGCCCGCCGAGGTCTTCAAGACGGCGGGCGACAGGTATTCGGTTGTTCGGCGGGACCCTGCAAGTGGTCGCACGAACTCGTTATCTTACGCTAAGTCCCCGCTTCGCGCACGAGTTTCACGAGGCGCTCGGCGGGGTCGGCCGCCAACGGGTCCACCCAGGTCAGCGCAGGCCAGCTACGCATCCAGGTCAGCTGCCGCTTGGCCAACTGACGCGTTGCCACCACGCCACGATGAATGAACGTCTCACGATCAAACTCGCCATCCAGGTACTGCCATGCCTGACGATAGCCCACGCTCTTCATCGATGGCAGCGACAGCGTCAAATCGCCACGCGCCTTGAGCGCCGCCACTTCATCGAGAAATCCGCCGTCCAGCATGGCGTTGAAGCGCCTGGCGATTCTCTCGTGCAGCACGGAGCGCTCGGCGGGAGCGAGCCCTATGGACAGCAGACGAAAGGGAAAGGTTTCACGACGCTGTTCATTCCATAACTCGCTCATCGGGCGACCGGACAACTCGAACACTTCCAGCGCCCGCATCAGGCGCTGAGGATCATTGGGGTGAATGCGCGCGGCCGACTCGGGATCGACTTCGCCCAGGCGCCGATGCAGCGCCTCGAGCCCTTCCTGCTCGGCCTGGCGGGACAGGCGTTCACGCACGGCGCTGTCCGCCGAGGGCAGGTTGGCGACCCCCTCGACCAGGCGCTTGTAGTACATCATGGTGCCACCGACCAGCAGCGGCAGCCGGCCACTGGCGGCGATATCGTGCATCTCGGCCAGGGCATCGTCGCGAAACTCTGCCGCCGAGTAGGCCTGGGCCGGATCACGGATATCGATCAGTCGATGGGGCGCCCGGGCGAGTTCCTCGGCCGAGGGCTTGGCCGAGCCGATGTCCATGCCGCGATAGATCATCGCCGAATCGACGCTGATGATCTCGCCCCCCAGGCGCTCGCGGATCTCGATGGCAAGATCGGTCTTGCCCGCCGCCGTGGGGCCCATCAGCAGCAGCGCCAGCGGTCGGTCGTCCTGCGCGGGCGGCGTGGCCGCGGCCGGAGCGTCTGTCGGCGCCATCATTGCCCTCGCAGAAACAGCCGGTCCAGATCCTTGAGGCTCATCTGGGTCCAGGTGGGGCGGCCATGGTTGCACTGACCGCTGCGCTCGGTGCGCTCCATGTCACGCAGCAGCGCGTTCATCTCGGCAATGGTCAACTGGCGATTGGCGCGTACGCTGCCGTGGCAGGCCATGGTCGACAGCAGCTCGTTAATGTGGGCCTCGATGCGATCGGAGCGACCGTAGCGCTCCAGGTCCGAGAGCATCTCGCGCACCAACGGTTCCACGTCGGCATCGGCCAGCAGCGCCGGCACCTGGCGCACCAGCAGGGTCTCCGGACCGGCGGCATCGAGTTCGACACCAAGCCGGGTGAAGGCTTCGCGCTCGCGCTCGGCGGTCTCGACCTCGGCGGCACTGACCGCCAGCGACACCGGTACCAGCAGCGGCTGGGCGTCCAGCGCGCCACCGTGGACCTGGGTCTTCATGCGCTCGTAGACGATCCGTTCGTGGGCCGCGTGCATGTCCACCAGCACCAGCCCCTGGGCGCTCTGGGCCAGAATGTAGATGCCGTGCAACTGGGCGATGGCGTAGCCCAGCGGCGGCGCCTGGGTGGCGTCGTCTTCCGGCATTACCTCAGGCGTCGACGAGGTGAGCGATGCGCCGCCGACCCCAGCAGGGGACTCGCTAGCCGCGCCAGCGGCGCCGGGCCAGGTTCTCGGCGTGGGGCTATGGCGCTCGGCCTGGGCCGTGCCGGCGGCCAGACCGCCGGCGCCAGGGCCTCCTGGCTGCGGCGTCAGCAGGCTGTCTTCGTGGTCCGGATGCAGCTTTCGGTAGCCGTCCATGAAGGCGCGCACCCGGTCCGGGGTGACACCGCCCTCGCCCTCGTCGCGGCGCGGGTACAGCGCCATCGGCTGCTGCTGCCAGGAAGGCTGTTGCTGGGACGGGTGTTGGCCGGGATTCCCGCCCTGGGGGGTCGGCTCGCGGATCTCGCCGGTCTCGGGGTCGACGTCGAGGCTATCACTCTGGATGCTCGCCTGCTGCTGCGAAGACTGACCATCCTGATGCCCTGCGCGGGCCTCGCCCAACGCCCGGTGCAGGCTCGAGAACAGAAAGTCGTGGACCATGCGCCCGTCGCGAAAGCGCACCTCGTGCTTGGTCGGGTGGACATTGACGTCCACCACCGTGGGGTCCACGTCCAGATAGAGCACGAATACCGGGTGGCGACCATTGAACAGCACATCGCGATAGGCCTGGCGGATGGCGTGGGCCACCAGCCGGTCGCGCACCACCCTGCCATTGACGAAGAAGTACTGCTGGTCGGCCTGGGCGCGAGAGTGGGTCGGTAGCCCCACCCAGCCCCACAGGCGCAGGCTGCCGGTGGCGATGTCCAGGGTCAGGGCATTGTCCAGGAAGTTCTTGCCCAGCAGCGAAGCGAGACGTCGCTCCACCGCGTGGTCATCCCGTGCCACCGGCAACTGGTGGATGGTCTTCTGGTTGTGGCGAAGGGTCCAGCCGATGTCGAAGCGCGACAGCGCCTGGCGCCGAAAGGCCTCCTCGACATGGTTGAACTCGGTTTTTTCGGTACGCAGGAACTTGCGCCGTGCCGGAGTGTTGAAAAACAGATCACGCACCGCCACCGAAGTACCTCGCGGATGGGGAGCCGGCGTGACGCGGGGCTCCATGCGACGCCCTTCGGCCACCACCCGCCAGCCGCCCTGAGGGTCCTGCTCGACGTTGGAGGTCAGTTCCAGTCGCGACACCGAGCTGATCGAGGCCAGCGCCTCGCCGCGAAAGCCCAGGCTGGCGACGCCCTCGAGCTCCTCCAGCGACAGGATCTTGCTGGTGGCGTGTCGTGACAGCGCCAGCGGCAGGTCCTCCTCGCCGATGCCGGAGCCATCGTCACGGATCCGGATCAACCGGGCACCGCCGGACTCGATGTCCACCTCGATGCGGGTGCTGCCGGCGTCGATGGCGTTCTCGATCAGCTCCTTGACCACCGAGGCCGGGCGTTCCACCACCTCGCCGGCGGCGATCTGGTTGGCCAGCCGGGGGTCGAGAATCTTGATCGAGCGGCGCTGTGACACCTGGACGCCAGGCTCGCTCTCACACGGGATATCACTCATGAACTGGGAATCCTCAACACCTGGCCGACGCGAATGACGTCCCCGGACAGCTCGTTGACCTGCTTGAGCGCGCTGAGCGCCACGCCGTGACGCGAGGCGATGGCGGACAGGGTGTCGCCTGGCTGGATGCGATACTCGTTGGTAGCGGTGGACCGCCCCTGATCGCGCTGCCAGGCCAGCAGGCTTGCCGGTGGCGGGTTGCGCTCGAAGTGCGAGCGGATGCCGCCGAACACGGCGCTCATCATCCGCTGCTGGTAACCACCGTCCTTGAGTCGTCGCTCTTCCTCGGGGTTGGAGATAAAGCCCGTCTCCACCAGCAGGGAAGGAATGTCCGGGGACTTCAGCACCACGAAGCCGGCCTGCTCGACCCTGGGCTTGTGCAGATCATTGATGCGCCCGATGCGACTGAGCACCTCATCGCCGATGGTCAGGGAGTCATTGAGGGTCGCGGTCATTGTCAGGTCCAGCAGCACGCCTCTGAGCACCTGGTCCTTGTCATCCAGCGACAGGTTGCCGTCGACCCCGCCGATCAGATCAGAGCGGTTCTCGCTGGCCGCCAGCCACTTGGCGGTCTCCGAGGTGGCTCCGCTCTGGGACAGCGCGAACACCGAGCTGCCGTGGGGACGCGGACTGTTGAAGGCGTCGGCGTGAATGGAGACGAAGAAGTCGGCCTTCTGCTCGCGGGCGATCAGGGTGCGCTGACGCAGCCCGACGTAGTAGTCGCCGTCGCGGATCAGCACCGCCTTGAAGCCGGGGGAGTCGTTGATCATGCGCGCCAGGCGATCGGCCATCTGCAGCACCACGTCCTTCTCGCGGGTACCACTCGGGCCTAGCGCGCCGGGGTCCTCGCCACCGTGCCCGGCGTCCACGGCGATGATGATGTCGCGCTTGGGATGGGGCTGAGCGGTGTCGATCACCGGTGCTGCCTCCACCGGGTCACGGCCCTCGGCCACCGCCACGGTCTTGGCCCGCTCGGCGGCGATCTCCTGCTCACGGATCATCGACTCGATCGGATCGATGGGGTCTTCCACCGCGCTCTCGCCGGGGTACTCCAGATCCACCACCAGACGATCGCCGTACTGGTTGTTGGGCGCCAACGAGAAGTGACGCGGCTCGATGGCACGGCTGAGCTCGAGCACCACGCGCAGATCGCCGCCATCGCGCACGCCTGTGCGCACCGAGCTGATGGCGCTGTTGGACAGGTCCATGCTGGCAGGATCGGCGGCCAGACTGGTGCCACTGAGATCGATGACCAGCCGGCGCGGGTTGTCGAGCTCGAACACGTTGGCGGTGGCCGGCGCCGACAGGTCGAACACCAGCCGCGAGTGATCCGGCGCGGCCCACAGGCGCATGTTGTCCACGCTGGCGGCCTGGGCAAGGCTCGAAAGCGTAAGGCCCAGTGTGGCCACCAACGTCAATAGACCAGCACCCATACGGGCCGAAAGGCGACGCCTCATGCCTTGCCTCCCGCCAGTCGTTGATCGCGGGAGACTTCGTCTTCCAGGCGTGTCAGCAGCGCTTCGCCCAGGGTCGTGGCGGCGCTGATGCGCGCCTCGCGCCCTTCTGTCTCGGCGTGGCTTAGCGCTACCTCGAGATCCGGCGGCGTCAGCCAGCCCTCGCCGCGCTCGGCCCACTCCACCAGGCACAGATGCCCCTCGGCGAGCAGATCGCGCCCACCGATGAACTCAAGCTCCTCGGGATCGCCCAGGCGGTAGAGGTCAAAGTGGTGCAGCGTGACCGGCTCCCCGTCCAGCGAAAGCTCGTAGGGCTCCACCAGGGTATAGGTAGGACTCTTCACCGCACCTTGATGGCCGTAGGCGCGCAACACACCGCGAGCCAGGGTGGTCTTGCCGGCCCCCAGCTCTCCCGACAGGTGGACGCGTCCTCGTCCTTGCAAGGCCCGTCCCAGGCACTCCCCCAGTGCGACCTGGCGGTCTTCATCATCGAGTCGCAGCTGCATCTTCCTCGCCCATCGTCGGATTGACCAATTTTCGTGCACAGGATGCCAGATCGCTGGCCAACAGACCACGCTCACCGCCCTCTCTCGCCGCCATGTCACCGGCCAGGGCATGCACCAGCACGCCCAGCCGCGCGGTGCGTTCCAGTGACCAGCCCGGGGCCTGGCCCTGGGCCATCAAGCCAGCCAGCACACCGGTCAGGGTATCGCCCATGCCGCCGCTGGCCATGCCCGGGTTGCCGAAAGGACACAGCGCCAGGCCGTCTGGACCGGCGATCAGGGTACCGGCTCCCTTGAGCACGATCACCCCGCCCCAGCGTTGCTGCAGGGCGCGCGCGGCACCGGGGCGGTCCGCCTCGACCTCGGCCACGCTGGTCTCGAGCAGGCGTGCCGCTTCTCCCGGGTGGGGGGTCAGGATCCAGTCGTCACGCCGCTGATCGGCAAAGCGGCTGACCAGCAGATTGAGGGCATCGGCGTCCAGCACCAGCGGAATCGAGCGCTTCAGCGCGGTCTGCAGCACCGATTGGCCCCAGCTCCCCTGGCCAAGCCCTGGCCCCACGGCGAGCACACTCAGGCGATCCAGCAGCTCATCGAGTTCGCTGGCATGGGTCACCCCACGCGCCATGACCTCGGGGCAGCGCACCAGACTGGCACCGACGTGTTCCGGCGCGGTGGCCAGCAGCACTCGGCCAGCGCCCACCCTGGCGCAGGCCTCTGCCGCCAGCAGCGCCGCCCCGCCGAACCCGGGTGCGCCACCGAAGATGCCGGCGAATCCGGCGGCGCCCTTGTGCATGTCGCGCTCACGCGGAGGCAACGCCAGGTTCACCAGGCTCGACTGCAGGCGCCAGGCGGTGGGCGCGATATCGTCGTGGGCCAGGGCGTCCACCCCCAGTGATTCCACCACCACCTCGCCGGCCAGGGCGGCGCCACGCCCGGTGTGCAGTCCCAGCTTGTCGGCGATGAAGGTCACCGTCATCACCGCCCTGACCGCCATGCTGGGCTCGGCACCGCCGTCGGCGGTGATGCCCGAGGGAATATCCACCGCCAGCACCGGGCACCGGCTTTCATTGATGGCGGCGATGGCCGCGGCGTAGGTCGGACGCAGGTCGCCGGCAAAGCCGGTACCGAGCATGGCATCGACCACCACGTCCCCTTCCACGCGCAATCCTTCTCGCCATTCGATAAAGCCGACCCCGGCGTCGTCGGCCATCTCGGCCGCGCGCAAGGCGTCACCCTTCAGGCGTTCACGCGGGGTCAGGGAAATGCGCTGCACCTGGCGCCCTTCGGTCGCGGCCAGCGCTGCCAGCACATGGCCGTCGCCGCCGTTGTTGCCGCCACCGCAGAACACCGTCAGCGACTTGGTCGCCGGCCAGCGCGCCTTCAGCCAGCGCCAGGCGACGCCGGAGGCCCGGTGCATCAGGGCGAAGCCGTCGCTCTCGCCGGCGATCGCCCGTCGGTCCAGCTCGCGTACCTGCTCGGCGGTGTACAACGGAGTCTGTCCTGGCTCAATCACGCCGCCGTCCAAGATGTCCATGCGGTTCTCCCTTCGATCGTGATGGTCTACCATGGCGGTCACTTCCTTCCCTATGAAGTCTAAGCCCTTCTCCTCTCGCGCCAAGCGCAGAGCCGGGCTGTCTTGCCATTTGCCGGGTATGTCCTCATTTATGTCTGCATCGTCCCCGTCCACCGACGTCGACTTCAACGACCTGGCGGCGCGCATCCGCACCTGGGGGCGGGAGCTCGGCTTCCAGCAGGTCGGCATCACCGACGTCGACTTGAGCGACGACGAGGCTCACCTCGAGCGCTGGCTGGAGGCAGGTTTCCACGGCGAGATGGGCTTCATGGCCAAGCACGGCACCAAACGTACCCGTCCGGCCGAGCTCGAACCCGGCACCATCAGGGTCATCAGTGTGCGCCTGGATTATCTGCCGCCGGAGGTGGAGACCACCAAGGTGCTGGGACAGCCCAGCCGCGCCTATGTGTCACGCTATGCCACCGGGCGTGACTACCACAAGCTGATGCGCAAGCGGCTACAGCGCCTGGCAAAGACCATCGAGGCGGAAGTCGGGGACTTCGGCTACCGCGCCTTCGTCGACTCGGCCCCGGTGATGGAGCGCGGCCTGGCGCGCAAGGCCGGTATCGGCTGGTTCGGCAAGAACGCCATGCTGCTCAATCCCAGAGCCGGCTCGATGTTCTTTCTCGGTGAGCTTTACACCGACCTGCCGCTGCCGGTGGACGAGCCATTCGAGCAGGAACACTGTGGCAGCTGCAGCGCCTGCCGCACCGCCTGCCCTACCGGCGCCATCGTCGAGGACAAGGTGGTCGACGCCCGCGCCTGCATTTCCTACCTGACCATCGAGCTGTTCGGCGCCATTCCCGAGCGCTATCGCGAGGCTATGGGCAATCGGGTGTTCGGCTGTGACGATTGCCAGTTGGTGTGCCCCTTCACCCGCTTCACACGGGCAAGCAGCGAACCTGACTTCGCGCCGCGCCACGATCTCGACCGGGTGGAGCTGCTGACCCTGTTCGGCTGGAGCGAGGAGGAGTTTCTCGAGCGCACCGCCGGCAGCCCGATTCGTCGTATCGGCTACGAACGCTGGCTGCGCAACCTGGCGGTGGGGCTCGGTAACGCCCCCTGGAGCGCCGCCATCGAACGCGCCCTGCTCACCCGCCTGGCCTATCCCTCCGAGCTGGTGCGTGAGCACGTACGCTGGGCGCTCGCCCGCCAGCGCCAGCGGCGCGCCGAGCTGATCACCTCTGCTTGAGCGCCTCGAGCTGAGCGCCTCGAGCTGAACGCGCCCCTCGCCTCGACCCCGGCGTCAACTGCTGACTATTCCCCAGCCTTGAGGAACGTCTTGCGATAGTGCGCGAGTTCGGCGATGGATTCCTTGATGTCGTCCATGGCCAGGTGCACGTTGCGCTTGGAAAAGCCCTCCAGCGCCTGGGGATTCCAGCGCTTGGCCAGCTCCTTCAAGGTCGAGACGTCGAGATTGCGGTAGTGGAAAAACGCCCACAGCTCGGGCATCTCGCGCTCCAGAAAGCGCCGGTCCTGGTGGATCGAGTTGCCGCACATCGGCGAGGTGCCCGGGGCCACATGGGCTGAGAGAAACTCGAGCGTCCTGCGCTCGGCCTCGCGGGTATCGATCTGGCTCTTGCGCACCCGCTCGACCAGCCCGGAATTGCCGTGGGTACGGGTATTCCACTCATCCATGCCGGACAGCAGTGCGTCGCTCTGGTGAACCGCGATCACCGGCCCCTCGGCGATGACATTGAGCTCGCCGTCGGTGACCAGGGTGGCCACCTCGATGATGCGTTCACGCTCCGGGTCGAGCCCGGTCATCTCCAGGTCGATCCAGATCAGGGCGTCGTTTCGCGGGCCGGTCTTGGCATCGTCAGGACGCGGGTTGAGGGTATCGTCGGGGCTGGCGCTGGCATCGGACATCGTCGCTTCCTTGATCAGGCGGTGGCCCTTGTCGGGACAGGGGCCGTGCGTGTAGGTACAATGCCGACCATTGTACCGACCATCGGGTGCTCATGAGCAAACGCAAGTTGAGCCGCCAGCAGCGCTGGCGCATCGAGAAGATCCAGGCCGAACGCGCCGAGCGCGCCGCCAGAAAGGCCGGCCAGGACGACGAAAAGCTTGCCGCCGGCGAATACGGCGCCGAGCGAGACGGCCGAGTGATCGCTCACTTCGGACGGACCCTGGACGTCGCCAGCCGTGCCGGCGAGACGCCCACCCGCTGCCATCTGCGCGCCAACCTCGAGGGCCTGGTCACCGGAGACCGCGTCATCTGGCGGGCCGGCGAGGACGGCAGCGGCGTGGTGGTGGCCCGAGGCGAGCGCGACAATGTGCTCGAACGCCCGGATATGCGCGGGCTACTCAAGCCCGTGGCGGCCAATATCGACCAGATACTGATCGTCTTCGCGGTGGAACCCGAGCCCCACGCCGGCCTGATCGATCGCTACCTGGTGGCGGCCGAGGCCACCGGCATCACCCCGGTGCTGGTACTCAACAAGACCGACCTGCTGCCCGACGAGGGCGGCGAACTGCGCGGGCTGCTCGATCGCTACCGCGGCATCGGCTACCAGGTGGTGGCCACCTCCACCGAGGTCGACGGCGGACTCGACGCCCTCTACGCCCAGCTCGCCGACCGCACCTCGGTGTTCGTCGGCCAGTCCGGGGTCGGCAAGTCCTCACTGATCGACCGTCTGCTGCCCGACGAACAGTTGCGCATCGGCGCGCTGTCGGAGGACTCGCGCAAGGGTCGCCACACCACCACCACCGCCCAGCTCTACCACCTGCCCGCACCGGACGAGAGCCTGGCCTCGGGCGAGCTGATCGACTCCCCCGGCATCCGCGAGTTTGGCCTTACTCACCTGACAGAGCGCGAGGTCACCGAGGGCTTTATCGAATTCGCCCCTTACCTCGGCCTGTGTCGCTTCCGCGACTGCCGCCACCGGCAGGAGCCGGGCTGCGCCATTCGCGACGCCATCGACGAGGGGGCGATTCACCCCGAACGCTTTGCCAGTTATCGTCGTATCGTCGATAGTCTGGATAGCCAATAGGGAAACGCCAGTAGCGTCCCCTCGCGAAGTGCCAGGCGCCAGACACAGCGCCCGCCCCTTTCATCCGTGTGGATCCGCCAGGAGAGAACCATGAGCTCAGAAGACAATCTGTTGCCCTTGATCGCCGAGCCCGAGGAACTCGCCGGCGTGCTGGATCACGAGGACATCCTGGTGATCGACGTGCCGCTGAAGGCGGAAAGCTACGCCGAGGGCCACGTGCCCGGCGCGATCTTTCTTGACCATCGTCGTCTGCTGAAAGGTTCCGGCGACGTCCCCAACGACGTCCCCGATGAAGAGGCCCTGTCACAACTGTTCTCGTCGCTGGGCCTGACCCGGGACACCCACGTTGTCGCCTACGATGATGAGGGCGGCGGCTGGGCCGGGCGCCTGCTGTGGACCCTGGAGCTGATTGGCCACAAGCGCTATTCCTACCTGAATGGCGGCATTCACGCCTGGCGTGACGAGGGGCTGCCCCAGTCCACCGAAGACCATGCGCCGAAGCCGTCGGACTACCAGGCCGAGGTCCTCAATCCCGAGGTCGCGATCGACCGACTCGAGCTTGAAGAGCGCCTGGGCAGCGACAACTTCGCCATCTGGGATGCCCGCTCCGTCGACGAGTTCGATGGCAACAAGGGCCAGAACCGGCACCTCGGCCACCTGCCCGGAGCGGTCAACATGGAGTGGACCGACGCCATGGACCGTGAACGCTCACTTCGCCTGCGCGACTACGCCGAGCTGATCACCGAGCTGGGCGCCATGGGTATCACCCCGGATATGGAAGTGGTCACTCACTGCCAGACCCATCATCGCAGCGGCTTCACCTGGCTGGTAGGCAAGGCACTGGGATTCGAACGCATGCGTGCCTACCCGGGCTCGTGGAAGGAGTGGGGCAATCGCGACGATACCCCCATCGAACACTGACGCCCTTGTTCCTCTGCCCATCTAGGGCTTGTCTGAAAAGTGTCTGCGCTCGGTAATGCGGCGTTAAAAATCGGATCAAAATGCTCATTTACACCACGTAAACTGCGCTTTCTCACCGATTTTTGCCTTGTCTAACCTTCGCTCGTCGACTTTTCGGACTGAGCCTAGGGCACTTGATTGCACCAGCGGCGCGGCCGTGAGGCCGCGTGCGCGTCATTGACCACCCGGAGATCGTCCCTTCGTGACCCTCGCCAAGCTGTTTTCCCTGATCCAGTACCCCATCCCCCACCACCTGCTGTCGCGCCTGGTCGGTCTGCTTGCCGACTGCCGTATCGGCTGGCTCAAGAACCTGTTGATCCGCGCCTTCATCAAGCGCTTCAAGGTCGACATGAGCCAGGCGGTGGAATCGGACCCCAGGGTCTACCCGAGCTTCAACGCCTTCTTCACCCGGGCGCTGGCGGCCGGCGCCCGCCCGCTGGAAGACGGCCTGTTGTGCCCCGCCGACGGCACCCTGTCCCAATGGGGCGCCATCGACCATGGTCGGCTGGTCCAGGCCAAGGGCCATCGCTTCAGCATGACCGAGCTGCTCGGCGGCGACCCCAGGGCGGCCACCCGCTACCAGAGCGGCAGCTTTGCCACCGTCTACCTGTCGCCCAAGGACTACCACCGGGTGCATATGCCGCTTTCCGGCACCCTGACCGAGATGGTCTACGTGCCCGGGCGCCTGTTCTCGGTCAACGACGCCACCACCCGCCACGTCCCGGGTCTGTTCGCCCGCAACGAGCGGCTGGTGTGCCACTTCGAGACCGAACACGGCCCCATGGTGCTGGTGCTGGTGGGTGCGATGATCGTCGCCGCCATTGAAACGGTGTGGGCCGGCCAGGTGACACCGCAGTCCGGCCGGGTCGAGCGTGTCCGCTTCGATCGTCCGATTCACCTCGCCAAGGGCGCCGAGATGGGCCGCTTCAAGCTCGGCTCCACCGTGGTCATGGCCTTCGCCGAAAAGGTCGACTTCGATGCCTTGAGCGGCAAGGCCGGCAGCCCCGTCGCGGTGAGCATGGGCCAACGCCTGGGCGGCGAGCCGGGAACCAGCGCAGCACCGGCGACGGCAGACGGCGAAGCGACCGCCAGCGCGGACTGAAGCGCCAAGGTGTGTCGGCAACGCCGGTGGCATGACAACGCCTTAGGCATGACAACACTATTGAAAGGGGCGGCGGTGGCCGCCCCTTTCGCGTCTGTCCCAAGCCCCCACAGAGCCTTTCGCCTAATCGACTGAACGAACACAGCAAGACACCGAGGGAAAGAAAGCAAGCTCTGGAGATGTACGCCGGCAGGGCGTACAGTGTGATTTGAAGATCACACGCACTGGAGGTCAACACCTTGGCCAGCCAATCTTCCGACGCCAGTACAGAAGCACGTCAGCGCAACACTGAACGTTTTGGCTTCCGTACAACACCGCGTATCAAGCAAGCCATCGAGCAGGCGGCCGCGCTGAGTGGCCAGGACATGTCCACGTTCGCGTTGTCCGCAGCGTATGAGCGAGCAATGGAGACCATCCGGGCGCATGAAGTGACACGGCTCATGCCTGAAGATCATGAGGCCTTCCTTGAGGCCATCGAGAACCCTCCGGCTCCGACCGAGAAACTACGTGACGCCTTCACCCACCATCGGCAGACGGTGGCGAAGCGCTGATGTCGGCCACCGTCGTCATCGAGCCGCTCGACAAGTCTCGACACCATCGAGCGGCTTTTTCGTCTGGGGTGGATCAAGTCGACAACTTTCTGCAGCGCACCGCCAGCAGACTGATGGATGGTGGCACGATTCGCGTCTTCGTGATGACAGACCCAACTCGGGATCCCTCGAAGATCCTGGGTTTCTATTCGCTCAACGCCCATAGCGTGGACTGTAGCGACCTGCCCAACCGCTACAAGCGCATGGCGAATGCGGATGGCAGTATCTCTGCCGCTTTCATCGGCATGATCGGCGTCGATCAACAGTTCCAGGGGCAGGGAATCGGTAGACTCCTGCTGGTCGATGCATTGAATCGAGCCTTTGCAGCATCACTGAGAATAGGCACGGCCGTTGTGCTGCTCGATATTCTGGACTGCGGAGACTCGCAGGCGGTGGAAAGAAGGCTGCGTCTATACACAGGCTTTGGTTTTCAGTCTCTGCCATCGAATCCGTTACGCATGTTCCTGCCGATGGCCACTGTCGCGAAGCTCCAGGGCTGAACCGCCACAGACCTTCTACCTCCCTGTCCCGCGACCCCTTCTAGCTGACGATCAAAAGATCTGGGCACCTGGGCTCACCACCCCACGAGGTGCCCAGCCCCCTCAACAGCGCGGTGTGGGAAAGGCGATCACCTCTTCAAGACGCGACTTGCCCAGCGCCAACTGGATCAGCCGGTCGAGCCCCAGGGCGACCCCGCTGCCCTCGGGCATGCCGGCGCCCAGCGCCGCCAGCAGGCGCTCGTCGACGTCGACCTCGGCAAGGCCTTCCTCACACCTGGCGCGATTGTCGTCGGCGAAACGTGCGCGCTGCTCGTCCACATCGGTCAGCTCGTCGTAGCCGTTGGCAAGCTCGAGCCCGTTTAGATAGACCTCGAAGCGCGAGGCTACCCAGGCGCCGTCGCGGGGGTCCTGGTGACGCCTGGCCAGCGCCGCCTGGCTGGCCGGGTAGTCCAGCACCACGTCGATGCCATCGCGGCCAAGCTCGGGCTCGATGACGAGGCTCATCAGCAGGTCGAGACACTCATCGCGCGGCGCCTCACCCATGTCGAGGCCACCGCGTTCACCGGCAAGACGGCGAAGCGATGCGATGTCCACCTCAAAAGGATCGATATCCAGCACCTCGCCAAACAGCTCGCGATAGCGACGCTTTCGCATCGGGCCAGGATCGAACGGCAGCACCTCGCGGATCAGCGCCTGGGTTTCTTCGATCAAAGCATCGAGACTCCAGCCCGGGCGATACCACTCCAGCATGCTGAACTCGATATTGTGGCGGCGTCCCACCTCGCCGTCGCGAAAGCTGCGGGCGATCTGGAAGATCGGCCCACTGCCGGCCGCCAGCAGGCGCTTCATGTGAAATTCCGGCGACGTCTGCAACCACAGGGTCTCGCTGCCCGCCGGGGTGACGGCTTGGCAAGACAGCGACGCCAGGTGCACGTCGGTGCTGCCGCCGTGACCGAGACAGGGGGTCTCCACCTCGAGCACACCGCGCTCGACAAAGAAGCCGCGCACCCGCTGCATCAGCACGGCGCGACGGCGCAGGGTGTCCAACGAGGCCGTGGGTTGCCAGTCTGTCATCGTTCGTTCCTTACCACTTGCCCAAACGACAAAGGCCACGCGATCGCGTGGCCTTTGTCTGTATCTCGATCTGCCGATCCGGGGATATCGCCCTCGCCTCAGGCGCGGGAGACGTAATCACCGCTACGGGTGTCGATCTTGAGCACTTCGCCCTGGTTGATGAACAGGGGAACGCGCACCACCGCGCCGGAGGACAGGGTCGCCGGCTTGGAGCCGCCCTGGGCGGTGTCGCCCTTGAGGCCCGGGTCGGTCTCGACCACTTCCAGCTCGATGAAGTTGGGCGGGGAGACCGAGATGGCGTTGTCGTTCCACAGGGTCACGGTGTACACCACCTGCTCCTTGAGCCACTTGTCGCTGTCGCCCAGGGCCTTCTTCTCGACGGCGTACTGCTCGAAGGAACCGTCGGTCTTCATGAAGTACCACATGTCACCGTCGGTGTAGAGGTACTCCATGTCCAGATCCATGACGTCGGCGCCTTCCAGCGACTCGCCGGACTTGAAAGTACGCTCCCACACGCGGCCGGTCATCAGGTTGCGCAGCTTCACGCGGTTGAAGGCCTGGCCCTTGCCGGGCTTGACGAATTCGTTCTCGACGATGGCACAGGGGTCACCGTCGAGCATCACCTTCAGACCGCCCTTGAATTCGTTGGTAGAATAGTTCGCCATGAGATCTCGTTCCTTTCGGTGCCCGGCCCGGCCATCGGCTCAGAGCGGCACTCAACTGACATTTTGCGAGGACAAGCCCCTCGCACGCATCGATGGATGGCCCGCATGATAACCCGAAGCTCGACGCTTTTGCATTGCTCTGCCCCGGATGAGCCGGGACTTCCCGCCCCCGGCGGCTGGCAGCGCCAGCTGGCCGGCGCCATTCGTGACCCGCGCGAGCTGTGCCGCCGCCTGGGGCTCGACGCCTCCCTGATCCCCGGCGCCGAGGCCGGCCACTCCCTGTTCGAGGTGCGTGTGCCCGAGGCCTTTGCCGCGCGCATGCGCCACGCAGACCCGGACGACCCCTTGCTGCGCCAGGTGCTGCCCCTGGATGCCGAGCAGACAAGCCCTGAGGGCTACGTCACCGATCCGCTCCAGGAGGCCCAGCACACCGCCCGTCGCGGCCTGATCCACAAGTACGCCGGACGGGTACTGCTGATCACCAGCCCCGCCTGCGCGATCAATTGCCGCTACTGCTTCCGTCGCCACTTCCCCTACCAGGAAAACGCGCCCTCACGCAGCCAGTGGGACGACACCCTGGACTACCTGCGCGAGGACGCCACCCTGCGCGAGGCGATCCTGTCCGGTGGCGATCCGCTGGCCGCCAGCGATCGCCAGCTGGCCTGGCTGGTCGAGCGGCTCGACGCCATCCCCCATCTCAAGCGACTACGCCTGCATACCCGGCTGCCGGTGGTGATCCCCGATCGCGTCGACGGCCCCCTGCTCGAGTGGCTCACCGGCAGCCGCCTGCAGAAGGTCATAGTGCTGCATATCAACCACGCCAACGAGATCGACGAGGCCGTGGCCGGCGCCTGCGCGCGGCTCAAGCAGGCCGGCGTGACCCTGCTCAACCAGAGCGTGATCCTCAAGGGAGTGAACGACTCGGTAGATGCGTTGGAAGCGCTCTCGGAGCGGCTGTTCGAGGCCGGCGTACTGCCCTACTACCTGCACGCCTTCGACCCGGTGTCCGGGGCAGCCCACTTCGACGTGGCCGACGCCCGCGCCAACGCCCTGGTCGACGAGTTGCGCACCCGCCTGCCCGGCTTCCTGATGCCGACCCTGGTCCGCGAGGTCCCCGGCGAGGCCAGCAAGACGCCGTTGTAGCAGTGACGCAATCGTCAAAGTACGCTGGTTATCATGCCCGTCACGGGGCGAGGGAAGCTGCAACAGCCTCTCGTCCTCTTTTGTGATATCGACCGATGCCACAAGGAAAGGTGAAGCATGAAGTCTGCCATCAAGGTTTTCCGACCGAAGCAGGCCGACCACAAAAGTGACCTCTGGCACGCCATGTCGGTGACGAAATCGCGGTGCCAAGCGTCGTCGTGCCGAGGGAAACGAACTACCTGATCAACCCGGCACATGTCAGCTTCAAGGCGATGGTCGATAAAGCCCGAGAGATGCCCTTCGCTCCCGATAAACGCCCCTAGCCCCTCCATTGGAACGCTCTCTCAGCAGCACAGCGACCCTGGCTTCCAAAACGCCGCCCGCAACAGACGGCGTTTTTACGACTTGGCGTTACCTGGGCCACGCCGCCACGCCCCCTCCCTGTCAGCTGTCAGCCTGCTACAAAAAGATGAAGGTGAGTGGTTGATCACTATTTTCATTATATGTAATACATATTCTTCTAATTAAAAACTAACTAAAAAAATACCCCAAGGTGCCCGACAGAGGCTCCAGGGGGACGCAGCAGGGACTTCGCAATGCAATCCAAAATTCACCTCGCGCAGCACGTCTGCCGAGCGTGTCGTTCATCGCTGCCGGCGAGGTTGGCGCTCTACCTGGGGATCGGTGCCTGGCTGCTGTATGGCGACCCTTTTGGTCTAGCCAGCAACTCAGACCAGGCATTTTCGGAGGCGTACCAGCGGGTCAGTGCACGCATGACTGGGGTTCCGATTCCCCCGGTGTCAGTCGTCACCATCAATCTTGACGACATAAGAGAGTTGCATAAGGCCCACCGCCTACAAAGCAACGACTGGCCGCTGACATACAACGATCACGCCACCATCCTGGCTCAGGTGCTTGCGCCTGACGCTCCCGGAACCACCGCGCCTGCAGCTGTCTTCTACGATATCCATTTGCAGGACTATCGTAATCTCAGTGGCTCCCTGGATCGGCTGAAACGCCTCACACATCGTATCGCCGAAGACGAGCGACTTCCCACGCTATTGCTTGCGGCTGGTGGGGTTGATACCCCTATGTCGCAGCGAATGCGCGAGACTCTTCCTGTAAGCCAGCTTACCCCAAGCAACTGGCGAGGGCGTAGTACCGACTACGCCTTGGCTACACCCCTGAAAGCTAACGCCTCCCCTAGAGACAGTGGTGCCTTGGGCCTCTACCGCCAGTGGGCTCAGATCGCGGGAATGCCCCCATTGCACACGGCAAGCGATGAACACATGGCGATCCAATGGCGGCTTTCTGACAGGTGCGTGGCCAGGGGCATTTTTGAAAGGACTTCGGAACTACTGCACTACAGTGTCAGCCAACTGTTCAGCAGCGCTTTAGGCCCGTCGCTGAGCAACATGCTGGGCATCGATTTACCTGCGGAGGCTGACGCTTCCTGTCTTCCCTTTCACCAGATAACACTGCGGAACCTTGTCGCAAGCCGAGGTGCCGACCTTCCACCACCTGGTGCAGCTTCCTACGTCGTAATGGTAGGAGTCGATGACTACAACCTTGGCGACTTTCGCGATATCCCCGTCTACAGCCAGCTAGCCGGAATCTTCACCCACGCCATGGCGTTCGAGAATCTCTTTCGCATGCAGCAGGGCTACTTGCGATACGAAGACATGACATGGATGGCCATGCTGGCATGGATTATCACCATTGCCCTGATCATGCGCTCCCCACCCACTTTTGAGCGAAACAACAACGCCTTGTTGCGGAGTTTGGCCTGGTTCACGTTTACGGCCACCAGCGTGGCTCTGACACACCATGTGTTCCATACCCGCCTAAATCTCGTACCAGAGGGGTGGCTTCCCCTGCTGGCAATTGCTCCGTTGGCGCGAGAGATCATTGCGCGCCACGAAGCCCATCTGAAAGCAACTCAGGAGCTTGCATGAAACGCCCCTTTCCACCCATTGCGATCGGTTCAGTACTTCTACTTGCCAGCCTTCCGACTTTCGCCGAGCAGGTAATTATCAACAGTATTATCGGACGACAGTATGCAGAAGTCAGAAAGGTCGAAAATGACAGCTGGGTGCCTTTATCCACAATCGAAGGCCTGCACCTTCCGCTACCGGCCACCAGCGAAAATGGCGAGATCCGTTTCACCGTAGCAGGGACAGACTACGCCATCGCCCGCTCTACGGTGGAACTACAGGACGAGGTGCTGCTTGAGCGAGGCTGCCAGCGTGTCGCGACAGCGATGCGCACAGACAGTCGTTCTGCGGCAATTCGAGGAGCGGGTGAATTATGCAACTAAGCAAAATTCTGGGTGCCGCATCGCTGGTGGTCGGTCTCAGCGGCTGCGCTGCGTTATTGGAGCCCGAGCAGCACTACACTGACGTCGACCTCACGATCCCGACCAGGGACAATCAGGCGATCCATCAGCGTGATCGTACGGTACTCAAGGATCAGTCCGTGCTCACTTATGTAGAGGGAATCCTAAAGCGCCTGGAAGCTACGCACGGCAAGCCTTGCGAATGCCAGGTCGTGGTGGATACTTCGCCCGGCTATGAGGCATACACCGTTTCTGCCAACACTATCGTGCTGTCGTCGGGTGCGATCTCCCAGGCCGAGAGTGAAGACGAAGTCGCAGCCCTGATCGGCCATGAGCTTTACCATGTCTACGAGAATGACGTACTTGACTCGATGCTGCAGGATGGAGCCATCGCCGCCCTGCGAATGGGAGCGGTCGCAGCAGGCGAAGATGTCACAGTAGTATTTGGCGATTCCTTGAAAGAAGCCGCCACTGGATTGATCTATCGACATTTCGAGGCTCAAGATGAAATTGATGCCGACGCCTTCGCGGTGGACCTCCTGGCTCGAGCCGGCTACTCGCAAAACGGCATGAACATGATGATCCGCCGCCTGGGGGAGTACGCCAGCGAAGCCCGGGCTTCCGCACCGGCAGCCGCTGCTTGCCTACGTATGGACGACGAGGGCGAGATATTCATCAACTTCACCCAGTGCACTTCAACACTTACCGGAGCAGACTCCAGCCGGTATCTGGCCAAGGAGGCGCGCACCGAAGCCGCCATGGCACTCGCCATGGAGTTGCCAGATGACCGACGACGACGGAGTACGCAAGGGCAGGTTCCGGAATTTTACACCATCGAGTATCTCGACCAGGTCGCCGATATGGATTTCACCTCGAAAGAAGCCCTGGCGCGTGATCTTCCTCGGATCGAGAGGCTCGATTTGCCTCCAGAGCTTGCCGACGATGCGTCCCTGCACAGCAAGTTCACTGCCGCCTACTTGATGCTCGGCGATCATGAGCGAGCAACCCAGGCGTTGGCCTTGAGTGCACAGAGCACTTATCGAACGCCTACGGTGTTCCGACATTTACTTCAGGTAGCTGATTACAACAGGGATGGTGAACTGGTCGCCCAGTTGCTTCACGACATGGACCGTGAGATTGGCCAGATGCCCAGCATGCTACCCGTAGAGTATTACCTCACTCGACGCTATGACCTTACTGTTCAGGAAGGAATACGTCTGGCGCGTTGCGCCATGACATTGGCTCAGGACCTGGGACTTAGTGAACTCTGCGACGTCTACGGAGATAAAGCTGACAACTACACAGCACTACGCTGGTAATTGTTCAGTTGACTCCTTCCCCTGTGACACGCACCGCCCCCGGGATTTCTTCCGGGGGCGGTGCGTTTACGCCATTTGCCGGCGGCGCGAATCAGGCCACGCTGTCGGCGGTGACGTTGGGCGCCACCTCTTCGGTGGACAGGCAGCGGTTGATCGCGCTCATCACACCCTTGATCGAGGCGCTGGTGATGCTCTCGTCGGTACCGACGCCGAACACCGCCTCGCCCTTGACCCGGACCTCGACGTAGGCGATCGCCTCGGCGTCGGCGCCCTGACCACGGGAGTGCTCGTGGTAGTCAATGATCTCGATATCGTGGCCTTCGCTGCGCAGCGCCTTGACGAAGGCCGCCAGCGGGCCGTTGCCTTCGCCGCTGATGGTGTGGCGCTCACCGTCCTTGGCGATGCAGGCTTCCAGCGTCACCGTCGGGCTGTCCGGCTCGGACGACAGACGGTGGCTGACCAGGCTGTAGGGCTCGGTCTTGGCCAGGTACTCGTCGACGAAGGTCTGGTAGATCATCGCCGAGGTGATCTCCTTGCCGACCCGATCGGCCACCTCCTGCACCACCAGGCTGAACTCCATGGACAGCCGGCGCGGCAGTTCGATGCCGTGCTCCTGCTCCAGCAGGTAGCTGACGCCGCCCTTGCCGGACTGGCTGTTGACGCGAATCACCGCCTCGTAGCTGCGGCCCACGTCGAGCGGGTCGATGGGCAGGTAAGGCACCGCCCAGACGCTGTCGGGGTCTTCCTTGCGCAGCGCCATGCCCTTCTTGATGGCGTCCTGGTGAGAGCCGGAGAAGGCGGTGAACACCAGATCGCCGACGTAGGGATGACGCGGGTGGACCGGCAGCTGGTTGCAGTGCTCGACCTCACGCATGATCGGGGTGATGTTGGAGAAGTCGAGGCCCGGATGGACGCCCTGGGTGTAGAGGTTCATCGCCAGGGTGACGATGTCGACGTTGCCGGTGCGCTCGCCGTTGCCGAACAGGGTGCCCTCGACCCGGTCGGCACCGGCCATCACCGTCAGTTCGGCGGCGGCCACACCGGTACCACGGTCATTGTGGGGGTGAACGCTGACGATCAGGTGATCGCGGTGCTCGACGTTGCGGCAGAACCACTCGATCTGGTCGGCGTAGTTGTTGGGGGTGGCGCACTCCACCGTGGCCGGCAGGTTGACGATCATCTTGTTGTCGGCGCTGGCCCCGAAGGTCTCGCGCACGGCATTGACGATCTCCACCGCAAAGTCCATCTCGGTGGTGGTGAACAGTTCCGGAGAATACTGGAAGGTCCAGTTGGTCTCGGGGGCCGCCTTCATCAGGTCACGGATCTGGGTGGTGGCATCGACCGCGATCTGGATGCACTGGGACTTGTCGACATTGAATACCACGCGACGGAACACCGGATCGGTGGCGTTGTAGACGTGAACGATGGCGTTCTTGGCACCCTTCAGCGATTCAAAGGTGCGCTCGATCAGGTGCGGACGGGCCTGGGTCAGTACCTGGATGGTGACGTCGTCCGGGACCTTGTCTTCCTCGATCAGGCTGCGCACGAAGTCGAAGTCGGTCTGGGAGGCGGAGGGGAAGCCCACCTCGATCTGCTTGAAGCCAATCTTGACCAGCAGATCGAAGAAGCGCTGCTTGCGCTCCTGGTCCATTGGATCGATCAGCGCCTGGTTACCGTCGCGCAGATCAACGCTGCACCACTGGGGCGGGGTCTCGATGCGCTGGCTGGGCCACTGCCGATCAGGCAGGTCCACGGCCACGAAGGGGCGGTACTTGGTCGAAGGGTCCTTGAGCATCATGGCGTTTTCTCCGGAATAGGGTGTGTCGAGCGAAGCGTTATTGGAAGGCCTGTTGGGCGGCCCGGCCAGCGCCTTGTGAGCAAAGGCCAGGTGAAAACGGCGACGCCCCGCTCGCCAGAGGCGAGCGGGGCGTCATAAGTCGTTCCAGGACCGAGACGATAGCGACCACGACAATTCGCGCACCAGCCATCCGTACATCGTCACAACGACGAGAGCGGACACCACAGGTGGCGTGACGGGACGGGTTCATGGTGGGGCACTGGGTACTGACGGACATCTTGCAACCTCGACTCAACCTGACTGGTGGCGATCCTGCCAGCGACGCAAGCACAAAGGGCGTCGCCACGCGCATTCAAACGCGTAGTAGTAGTCGTAGGTCGAGGTGGCGAGATGTCATGTTCATGCGCTCTAGAAAATCAGTCTTCAGCGACGTTGTCAACTGCGGCGCGCCAGCGCGGGCGCCACGAGCGCTCGCTGTCATGTGAATGTCCTCGAGCCGGACTAGGGTAATAGAGCGATTCCGGCGCCCCGGAACCACCGTAATCTCTGACAACACCACCAGACTCGTGCTGATGGTTCAGCATGGCTGACACAAAGGAGACGCTCCATGGATGCCCATCACCACCGCCGCCCCGCGCCCCTCGCCGCGTTACTGTCATGCGCGATCACAGCCATCGCGCTCTGCGGGGTCACCGCCGCGCCCGCCATGGCCGAGGACAACGCCTCCAACGCCAGCGCTTCTTCCTCCCTGCCGGTCAGTCTGGGCCCCCGCCCCTACTTCCTGATCGACGACATGGACGAGGACAATGCCCAGTCCGCGGAGCTCAAGGCGACCCTTGAGCAGTGCGCGGCCAACCTTGAGCAGCCCACCCGGAGCGACTTTTCCATCGGCCACCGCGGCGCCCCCCTGATGTTCCCCGAGCACACCCGGGAATCCTACCTGGCCGCCGCGCGCATGGGCGCTGGCGTGCTCGAGTGCGACGTGGCCTTTACCGAAGACAAGGAACTGGTCTGCCGCCACTCCCAGTGCGACCTGCACGGCACCACCAATATCCTCGCGACCGAGCTTGCCGAGCAGTGCAGCGTGCCACCGACCTTCGATGCCGATGGCAAGTTGACCAACGCTGCCGACGTCCAGTGCTGCACCAGCGACATCACCCTGGCCGAGTTCAAGACCCTGGAAGGCCGCATGGACGGCGTCGACACCAGCGCCGACACCCTGGAGGCCTACCTGGCCGGCAACCCGCGCTGGCGCACCGAGCTCTATGCCGATCGCGGCACCCTGATGAGTCACGCCGAAAGCATCGCGCTGTTTCAGGACCTGGGCGTCAAGATGACCCCGGAGCTGAAGACACCGAGCGTCGAGATGCCCTTCGACGGCATGAGCCAGCAGGACTATGCCCAGAAGCTGATCGACGAGTACGTCGAGGCCGGCGTGCCCCCGGAAGACGTCTTTCCCCAGTCGTTTCTGCTCGATGACGTGCGGTACTGGGTCGACAACACCGAGTTCGCCGACCAGGCGGTGTACCTGGACGATCGCTATGACGTGGAAGGCTTCGACGTGACCGACCCCGCAAGCTGGGAGCCGTCGATGCAGGAGCTGGCCGATATGGGGGTGAAGATTCTGGCCCCGCCGATGTGGATGCTGCTGGCCGAGGGGGACAGCGAAGACCGGCCCATCGTGCCATCGGTCTACGCCGAGAAGGCCATGGAGGCAGGACTGGAGCTGATCGCCTGGTCCTTCGAGCGCTCGGCGCCGCTGACCCGTGACGGTGCCTGGTACCACCAGACCATCGACAATGTCGTCGACAACGATGGCGACAAGATGGTGGCACTTGACGTGATGGCCCGCGATATCGGGGTCAAGGCGGTGTTCTCTGACTGGCCGGCGGCGGTCACCTTCTACGCCAACTGCATGGCCGACGAGCTGGCAAAATAAGCGGCAATGACCACCCGCGAACCTGGTCGGAACGCATAAAAACGGCCGGGTGGATAACCACCCGGCCAGAACGCCTTCCGTGGCGTTGGCGCCCCTAACGCCATTCCGAGGGCTCCATCCTAACGATCGTCAACCTCGAGAGCGCTCCCCCATCGGCGGTAGCCAGCCGCCTCCAGACGAGGGCAGGCAACCAGGCATGTCCCGCTCCTCCTTCAAGGAGTCGTCGTCTCCTGAGCAAAGCTTATGCCGGTGGCCCTGATACTCACCCGAGTGCCGGCGTGGCCTGCGACGATAGCCTCGATATCGGCCAGCGCCCCGATAACTGCAGTCTTGCCGCTTGAACGAGCAAACTCACAGGCCGCCTGCACCTTGGGCCCCATGGATCCTGCGGCAAAACCCTGGGCTTCCAGGCTATCGGGATCAGCCATCGCCACCCGACGGCTATGCGGGGTCCCCCAGTCCAGATAGACCCCGTCCACATCGGTGGCGATGATCAGAAGATCGCTGGCCAGCTCCTGTGACAACAGCGATGAGCACAGGTCCTTGTCGATCACCGCCTCGATGCCCTCGAGCTTGCCATCCTCCCCGTAGACCGTGGGGATGCCGCCACCGCCGGCACAGATCACCACGGTGCCCTTCTCCAGAAGCCAGCGCAGCGGGCGAATCTCGAAGATTCGCTTGGGTCTAGGGCTCGGCACCACCCGGCGGTAGTGATCGCCGTCACGCGCCATGGTCCAGCCCTTGAGCTCCGCCAGCCGGCAAGCCTCGTCGCGCGGGTAGATGGGACCGATGGGCTTGCTCGGCTGCTGGAAGGCCGGGTCATCGGCGTCCACCTCGACCTGGGTCAACAGCGACGCAAAGGGCACCTCCGGCGGCAACAGGTTGCCGAGTTCCTGCTCGATCATGTAGCCGATCATGCCTTCGGTCTCGGCACCCAGCACATCCAGAGGAAAGACGTTGTCCTCATCGTAGGCCGCCCCTTGCAGGGCCAAAAGGCCCACCTGGGGCCCATTGCCGTGGGCAATCACCAGCTCGTTGCCTGATGCGATGCGCGCGATCTGCTCGCAGGCGATACGAATGTTGGCGCGCTGGGCCTCGCCGTTCATGACCTCGCCACGCCGCAACAGGGCGTTGCCACCAAGGGCAATCGTGATACGCATAACAGTGTCCTTCCCGTTCGGGGTTGCTGGCGGCCCAGGGGCCGCCAGGCTATCTTGCCGATCCGTTGGTGCGTGACTTACACATCGCCAAGGGTCGAGACCATCACCGCCTTGATCGTATGCATGCGGTTCTCTGCCTGTTCGAAGGCGATGCAGGCCGGCGACTCGAACACCTCCTCGGTGACCTCGATGCCGTCCTTCAGCATCGGGTACTGCTCGGCGACCTGGCGCCCCACCTTGGTGTCACAGTTGTGGAAGGCCGGCAGGCAGTGCATGAACTTGACCCTGGGGTTGCCGGCGGCCTCCATCAGCACCTTGTTGACCTGGTAGGGCAGCAACTGGTCGATGCGCTCGGCCCAGGCCTCCACCGGCTCGCCCATGGACACCCAGACGTCGGTGTGGATGAAGTCGACGCCCCTGACCGCCTCGCGGGGGTCCTCGGTCAGGCAGATGCGCGCGCCGCTGTCCTCGGCGAAGCGCCGGCAGTTGGCCAGATGCTCCTCGTCCGGCCACAGCGAACGTGGCGCGGCGATCCGCACGTCCATGCCCAGCTTGGCGCCGATCAGCAGAAGCGAGTTGCCCATGTTGTTGCGGGCATCGCCCAGGTAGGCGAAGGAGATCTGGTGCAACGGCTTCTCGGCGTGCTCGCGCATGGTCAGGACGTCGGCGATCATCTGGGTCGGGTGGTACTCGTCGGTCAAGCCGTTGTAGACCGGCACCCCGGAGAACGCCGCCAGCTCCTCGACCACCTCCTGGCTGAAGCCGCGGTACTCGATGGCGTCGTACATGCGCCCCAGTACCCGGGCGGTGTCACGCATGGACTCCTTGTGCCCGATCTGGGACGAGGTGGGATCGATGTAGGTGACGTTGGCGCCCTGGTCATAGGCGGCCACCTCGAAGGCGCAGCGGGTGCGGGTGGAGGTCTTCTCGAAGATCAGGGCGATGTTCTTGCCCTTGAGTCGCTGGGCCTCGCAGCCGCTGTACTTGGCCCGCTTGAGGTCCCGCGACAGGTCCAGCAGGTAGCGCAGCTCGCGCTCGGAGTGATGCATCAGCGACAGC
The DNA here is from genome assembly GCF_040070555.1 of Halomonas sp. H10-59. Lineage (NCBI taxonomy): Bacteria > Pseudomonadati > Pseudomonadota > Gammaproteobacteria > Oceanospirillales > Halomonadaceae > Halomonas > Halomonas sp. H10-59. The sequence goes on along the minus strand of NZ_CP098828.1, from coordinate 1,046,580 downwards.
AGGTGACGGTTGTGGATATTGAAGGACATGAGGGTCTCCTTGACGGCCACCAGGGCAGCCGTCGATTCACAGTTAAAGAAGCGAAGTAACGCGTAACGACGTCGTCAGAAGTCGACGGGATCTCGCTGAATCGGACAGGTCATGCAGTGACCGCCGCCTCGCCCACGGCCCAGTTCACTGGCACTGATGGTGATCACCTCGACCCCGGCCTTGCGCAGCAGGGTGTTGGTGTAGGTGTTGCGGTCGTAACCGACCACCACGCCTGGCTCCAGGGCGACCACATTGTTGCCGTCGTCCCACTGTTCGCGCTCGGCCTCGAAGCTGTCGCCACCGGTCTCCACCACCCGCAGTTTCGGCAGTCCCAGGGCCTCGGCCACCACCTCGATGAAGCTCCCCTTCTCGCGGCGCACGTCGATGCCACTGGGCTTGCTCTCGTCGGGGCGCAGACTGAAGGGAACGATGTCCTTGACCACGTCAGGGAAGACCGTCACCAGGTCGCGATCGCAGAAGCTGAAGACGGTGTCCAGGTGCATGGCGGCGCGCGACCGGGGCAGCCCCGCCACGATCACCCGTTCGGCCTCGCCGGCCCTGAACAACGCGCTCGCCACCTGACCGATGGCCTGGTGCGAGGTGCGCTCACCCATGCCGATCAACACCACGCCGTTGCCCACCGGCATCACGTCGCCGCCCTCCAGGGTGGCCGAACCATGGTCCTGGTCGGGATTGCCGTACCACACCTTGAAGTCGGCGCCGGCGAAGCGCGGGTTGAAGCGATAGATCGCCGAGGTCAGCAGCGTCTCCTGGCGGCGGGCCGGCCAGAACATCGGATTGAGTGTCACCCCGCCGTAGATCCAGCAGGTGGTATCCCGGGTGAACAGGGTGTTGGGAAGCGGCGGAAGAACGAAACTGGACTGGCCCAGATAGTCACGGAAGGTCTTGAGGGTCTCGCCTCCGTGGCTCTCGGTGATGTCGGCCCAGGACACCCCGCCGATCAGGAACTCGGCGAGTCTCCGTGGCTCCAGTTCACTAAGCCAGGCGCGGACCTCATCGGCAAGGCCGAAGCCGACCAGGTTGGAGGTCACCTTGCGCTCGAGAATCCAGCGCATGGCGTCGCGATTTTCGAGGGTTTCGGTGAGCAGGTTGTGCATCTCGAGCACTTCGATGTCACGCTCGCGCATCTTGGTCACGAAGTCGAAGTGGTCGCGCTTGGCCTGGTTGGTCCACAGCACATCATCGAACAGAAGGTCATCACAGTTGCTGGGGGTCAGCCGCTGATGAGCAAGCCCTGGCGAGCACACCATGACCTTGCGAAGCTTGCCTACCTCGGAATAGACGCCCAATCGTGAAGATCCACTTTTCATTCTGTTGCTCCTTCCCTATTGCGGGACTGTCACTACCGCATCATCAATGAACCTGACCGCTGTAACATGTTGAACATCGAGGTCTAGCTACAGACTCAACCACCCCTGATAGAGCCCCAGCGTGGCCGCCAGCGCCGAGGCGATAGTGACCGCGAAGATAATCTTCTCGATGGGGGTAAAGACCTTTTCATCACGCTCGCTCTTGGCCTTGTAGAAGAACACGGCACCAGGGGCGTAAAGCAGCGCCGACAGCAACAGATAGTCGATACCGCCAGCAAACAGCAGCCAGATCGCGTAGAGGGTAGCCAGGCCGCCGATAAACAGATCCTTGCGGCGTACCTCGGGCTCCTTCTCGTAGGTTTCTCCCTTTACCGCGAGCAACAGGGCGTAGGCCGCCGACCACAGATAAGGCACCAGGATCATCGAGCTTGCGAGGTAAAGAAGGCTCAGGTAGGTGGACTCGTTGACCAGTGTCAGCAGCAGAAAGAGCTGGATCAGGCCGTTGGAAAGCCACAGGGCGTTGACCGGCACCTTGTTGGCGTTTTCCTTGCTCAACAGTTCAGGCATGGTGCCGTCGCTGGAGGCCGCGTGAAGAATCTCGGCGCACAGAAGTGTCCAGGACAGCAAGGCGCCGAGCAGCGAGATCACCAGGCCCAGGCTGATCAGATGACCGCCCCAGGGGCCGACCACCTGGCTCAGCACCAGCGCCATGGACGGGTTCTTGAGCTCAGCGAGTTCCGGCTGGCTCATGATGCCCATGGACAGCACATTGACCATCACCAACAGCAGAAGCACACCGACAAAGCCGATCACGGTGGCGCGCCCGACATCGCGACGATCGCGAGCCTTGGCGGAATAGATGCTGGCGCCCTCGATACCGATAAATACCCAGACGGTGACCAGCATCATGTTGCGAACCTGGTCCATCACGCTGCCAAGATCGGCGTTGCCGGCACCCCAGAAGTCCATGGTGAAGACGTCCAGGTGAAAACCGATGGCGGCCAGCACGATGAACATGATCAGCGGGACGATCTTGGCGATGGTGGTCACCAGATTGATGAACGCCGCCTGCTGGATGCCCCTGGCCACCAGGAAGTGAACCGCCCACAACAGGATCGAGGCACAGCCGATGGCCGCCGGCGTATTACCCTCGCCGAAGATGGGGAAGAAGAAGCCCAGGGTGCTGAACAACAGAACGAAGTAGCTGACATTGCCGAGCCAGGCGCTGATCCAGTAACCCCAGGCGGAAGAGAAGCCAAGATAATCGCCGAAACCGGCCTTGGCGTAGGCATAGATGCCGGCGTCGAGTTCCGGCTTGCGATTGGCTAACGTCTGGAAGACGAACACCAGTGCCAGCATGCCGACCGCGGTAATTCCCCAGCCGATCAGCACCGCCCCTGGTGCGGCGCTCGCCGCCATATTCTGCGGAAGCGAAAAGATGCCGCCCCCGATCATCGAGCCGACGACCAGCGCAAGCAAGGCGCCGAGTCTCAGCTTTCCTGTGTCATTTTCCATGGGAAGGGTTTCCTCGTGGGGACCAAAAGTTTGCCAATTCAGGCTACTCTCTTTTTGGCCCCTTGAGGCTACCGAAACCGCCGTACACACCTCTCTGCTGACTCGTGTCAACTACGCCTTTCGACGTACATAATAACGACCCCGATCAGGTTATATCGCTCCACCACCACTGTTTGATCTCGGCCGCTTGCAACGACCTTTCCCTCGGAGTTGCGGTCAGTGGCTCGTCCCGAGCGAGGGAACTTTGCTTCGCGGGTGCCTGCAGCGCCATGTCGCTACCAGGTTCGCGACAACGTCCAGGCTCGCTGGCACCGTGCGAGAATGGGAGACACAAAAAAAGGGAGCCCTGGGCTCCCTTGCAGTAGAAGTGAACATCGCGTCCAAGCGACGATGTCGATGACGTCCGGGCTAGTCGTGGCCCGGCGCCTGGCAGGACAGATCCGCCTGGCGATAGCCGATCAGATAGAGCACGGCGTCAAGCCCCAGGGTCGAGATGCTCTGACGGGCCTGGGCACGCACCAGCGGCTTGGCGCGAAAGGCAATACCGAGTCCGGCGGCGGCCAGCATCTTGAGATCGTTGGCGCCATCGCCCACGGCGATGGTCTGTTCCATGGTGATCCCCTCGCGCTGGGCGATCTGGTGCAACAGCGCGGCCTTGCGATCGGCATCGACGATCGGCTCGCGCACCTCGCCGGTGACCTTGCCGTTCTCGATCACCAGCTCGTTGGCGTGGATCTCGTCGAAGCCCAGCCGCTGCTGTAGATGCCGGGCGAAGTAGGTGAAGCCGCCGGACAGGATGGCGGTGCGGTAGCCCAAGCGCTTGAGCTGGGCCATCAACTGTTCCACCCCGTCCATCAGCGGCAGCTCTTCGGCGATCTCGGCCAGCACCGACTCGTCCAGGCCCTTCAGCTTGGCCATGCGCTCACGGAAGCTCTGCTGGAAGTCGAGCTCACCGCGCATGGCCCGCTCGGTAACCTCGGCGACCTCGTCGTAGACCCCGTGGCGGCGCGCCAGCTCGTCGATGACCTCGGCCTTGATCAAGGTAGAGTCCATGTCGAAGCACACCAGGCGACGGTGGGTGCGCCAGATGGAGTCTTCCTGCAGGGCGATATCGACCCCGTGGGTCGCACCCAGCGCCAGCGCCTTCTCGCGCAGCGACTCGAGGTCGACGTCCTCACCGCGCAGCCAGCACTCGACGCAGCTGCCCTGGGCCGGTGCCTCGCCGTCCAGCGGCTCGCGCCCGGACAGGCGATGGATCAACTCCACCGTCAGCCCGTGCTCGGCGGTCAGCGCCCCCACCTCGGCCAGGATGCCGGCAGGCAGTCGCGGCGCCAGCAGGGTCATGATCAGGCGCGGCTGACTCGCGGTCTCGCTCCAGCGATGGTACTCCTCGGCGCTGATCTGGATCGCCTGGACATCCAGACCCAGCTCATCGCCGGCGCCCGACAGGGCGCCTTCCAGGTCGGCCTCGTGGTCAAGCGCTACCAGCGCCTCCAGCGAGACGATACCGAAGGTCACGCTCTGGTTGATGTCCAGAAGGCGCGCGCCGCTGCGGGCCAGGATCCGCCCCAGGCCGGCAAGCTGGCCGGGGCGGGCCTGGCCGGTAGCGCGCATCAGGATTCGTCGTGTCATGGTGTGTCTTCCTTGGGCACCCGCAGCAACCGGCGGGCGCCGTACCGTCGTAAGGGTTACGCCTCGAGGCGCTCGAGCCGGTCGACCTTCTGCAGCCCGCGTGGCAGCTTGCTGCCTCGCCGTCCGCGATCTCCCCGATAGTAGTCGAGCTCACCGTTCTTGAGCGACAGCTTGCGCTTGCCGGCGTGCACCACCAGGGTATCCCCTGGCGCCAGCACCACCAGGCCGCGCACAAACTCTTCGCGCCGGGCCGCCCGGGCACCGGGAATATCCAGCATCTTGTTGCCCTTGCCCTTGGACATCTCCGGCAACTGGTCCAGCGGGAACAGCAGCAGTCGGCCTTCGTTGGAGACCGTGGCCACGGTCAATTCGTCGGCCGCCGGCAGCTCCACCGGAGGCAGCACATTGCAGCCCTTGGGCAGGCTCAGCACCGCCTTGCCGGAACGGTTCTTGCCGGTCAGGTCCTCGAGCCGGGCGACGAAGCCGTAGCCGCCGTCGGAGGCCAGCAGGAAGCGGGCGTCCCCCGGTGCCAGCATGACGCCGGCCATGTGCGCGCCGGCCACCACGTTGACCTTGCCGGTGACCGGCTCGCCCTGGCCGCGGGCACTGGGTAGCTGGTGGGCCGGCAGGGTGTAGGCCCGGCCGGTGTCATCGAGCAGCACCAGCGGCTGGTTGGTCTTGCCTCGCGCGGCCAGGTGGAAGGCGTCGCCGGCCTTGTAGGACAGCCCGGAGGGGTCGATGTCGTGGCCCTTGGCGGCACGAATCCAGCCTTTTTCGGACAGCACCACCGTCACCGGATCGGCACCCACCAGTTCGACCTCGGACAGCGCCCTGGCTTCCTCGCGCTCGACGATCGGCGAGCGGCGCTCGTCGCCGTGCTCCTCGGCGGCCTTGCGCAGCTCCTGCTCGATCAGGTCGGTCATCGCTGCCTCGTTGCCGAGCAGCTCTTCAAGACGCTTGCGCTCCGCCTCGAGCTCGTCCTGCTCGGTGCGGATCTTCATCTCCTCGAGCTTGGCCAGGTGGCGCAGGCGCAGCTCCAGGATCGCCTCGGCCTGACGGTCGGTCAGACCGAAGGCTGCCATCAGTGCGCTCTTGGGCTCATCCTCCTCGCGGATGATGCGGATCACCTCATCGATATTGAGGTAGGCGATCAACAGGCCTTCGAGCAGGTGCAGGCGGTCGTTGACCTTGCCCAGCCGGTGTTCGAGGCGACGGCGCACCGTGGTGCGACGGAAGTCGAGCCATTCACCGAGCAGCTCCGGCAGCGGCATCACCCGCGGGCGGCCGTCGAGGCCGATCACGTTCAGGTTGACCCGCACGTTCTTCTCGAGGTCGGTGGTGGCGAACAGGTGCGCCATCAGCGACTCGATATCGACCCGATTGGAGCGCGGCTCGATCACCAGACGGGTCGGCTCCTCGTGGGTCGACTCGTCGCGCAGGTCGGCCACCATGGGCAGCTTCTTGGCCTGCATCTGCGCCGCGATCTGCTCCAGCACCTTGGCCCCGCTGACCTGGTAGGGCAGCGCGGTGATCACCACCTGGCCCTCTTCCTGCTCGTAGCGAGCGCGCATCTTGACGCTGCCGCGACCGCTCTCGTAGAGCTTTCGAAGGTCCGCGCGCGGGGTAATGATCTCCGCCCGGGTAGGGAAGTCCGGGCCTGGCAGGTGCGCCATCAGGTCGGCGGTGGTGACGCCGGGATTACGCAGCACCTCGCAGGTGGCCTCGACCACCTCGCGCACATTGTGGGGCGGGATGTCGGTGGCCATGCCCACGGCGATGCCGGTGCCGCCATTGAGCAGCACGTGGGGCAGACGTGCCGGCAGCACCACCGGCTCGTTCATGGTGCCATCGAAGTTGGGCGCCCAGTCCACGGTGCCCTGGCCGAGTTCGCTGAGCAGTACCTCGGCGAACTTCGACAGCCGCGCTTCGGTGTAGCGCATGGCGGCGAAGGACTTGGGATCGTCCGGGCTACCCCAGTTGCCCTGGCCGTCCACCAGCGGATAGCGATAGCTGAACGACTGGGCCATCAGCACCATGGCCTCGTAGCAGGCGCTGTCACCATGGGGGTGAAACTTGCCGAGCACGTCGCCGACGGTACGCGCCGACTTCTTGTACTTGGCGTTGGCGTTCAACGCCAGCTCGCGCATGGCGTAGATGATGCGCCGCTGCACCGGCTTCATGCCGTCGCCGATATGGGGCAGGGCCCGGTCGAGAATGACGTACATCGAATAGTCGAGGTAGGCCTTCTCGGTGTATTCGCGCAGGGACAGTCGCTCGACGTCGCCCTCCGCCACCTCAATGTCCAGAGTCATGATCCCTCGTTCTCAATCCTGGTCGCCTGAACCGACGACGTGAAATCCGGGAGCGTCACTGCGTGCAAGTCACCGCGATGGCGGCCCGTCACACTTCGATATCCGCCAGGTTGCCGTAGTCCTCGAGCCAGCTCTTGCGGTCCGAGGCGCGCTTCTTGGCCAGCAGCATGTCCATCATCTCCATGGTGCCGTCGCCCTCCTCCCGGGTCAGCTGTACCAGCCGCCGGGTCTCCACCGCCATGGTGGTCTCGCGCAGCTGCAGCGGGCTCATCTCGCCAAGGCCCTTGAAGCGCTGCACGTTGGGGGTGCCGCGCTTGCCTTCCAGCTTGCGCAGAATGGCCGCCTTCTCGCTCTCGTCCAGGGCGTAGTAGACCTCCTTGCCAAGGTCGATGCGGTAGAGCGGCGGCATGGCGACGAAGACGTGGCCGGCGTCGACCAGCGACGGGAAGTGGCGCACGAACAGCGCGCACAGGAGGGTGGCGATGTGCAGCCCGTCGGAGTCCGCATCGGCGAGGATGCAGATCTTGTGATAGCGCAGCTTGGACAGGTCGGCACTGGCCGGATCGGCGCCGATGGCCACGGCGATGTCGTGGACCTCCTGGGAGCCGTAGATATCGTGGGAGTCGACCTCCCAGGTGTTGAGGATCTTGCCGCGCAGCGGCAGGATCGCCTGGGTCTCGCGGTTGCGCGCCTGCTTGGCGCTGCCCCCGGCGCTGTCACCCTCGACCAGAAACAGCTCGCTCAAGGCAGGGTCCTGGCCACTGCAGTCGGCCAGCTTGCCGGGCAGCGCAGGGCCGGAGGTGACCTTCTTGCGCGCCACCTTCTTCGAGCTCTTCTGGCGCCGCTGGGCGGCGCTGATCACCAGCTCGGCCAGCGCCTCGGCCTGGTCGACGTGGTGGTTGAGCCACAGCGAGAAGGCATCCTTGACGACGCCGGAGACGAAGCCCGCCACGGTGCGTGACGACAGCCGCTCCTTGGTCTGGCCGGCGAACTGCGGATCGAGCATCTTTACCGACAGCACGTAGGCGACCCGCTCCCACAGGTCCTCGGCGGTCAGCTTGACCCCGCGCGGCAGCAGGCTGCGGTACTCGCAGAATTCCTTGAGTGCCTCGAGCAGGCCGGAACGCAGGCCATTGACGTGGGTACCGCCCTGGGCGGTGGGGATCAGGTTAACGTAGCTTTCCATCAGCGAGTCGCCGCCTTCGGGCAACCACTGAATCGCCCAGTCCACCCCCTGCTCGTCGTCGGCGAAGTGTCCGACGAAGGGCGAGCTCGGCAGCACCTCGTAGCCGTCGGTGGTCTGGGCCAGATAGTCGCGCAGACCGTCCGCGAACTGCCAGGTGGTGGCGGTGCCGTCGGCTTCCACCAGCTCCACCTTGAGCCCGGGGCAGAGTACCGCCTTGGCCCGCAGCAGGTGCTTGAGCCGCCCTACCGCCAGGTTGGGGCTGTCGAAATAGCTGGTATCCGGCCAGAAGCGCACCAGGGTGCCCTTGGCACGCTTGGCGGCGGTGCCGATGACGTGCAGGTCCTCGACCTTGTCGCCGTGCTCGAAGGCCATGGCGTGGCGCTCGCCGTCGCGCAGGACCTCGACCTCGAGGCGTCGCGACAGGGCGTTGACCACCGACACCCCGACCCCGTGCAGGCCGCCGGAGAAGCGGTAGCTCGACGAGGAGAACTTACCGCCGGCGTGCAGCCGCGTCATGATCAGCTCGATCCCCGATACCCCATGCTCCGGGTGAACGTCGATGGGCATGCCGCGACCGTTGTCCGTCACCTCGATGCCGCCGTCGTCCCGCAGTACCACGCGGATCTCGTTGGCGTGTTCGGCGAGCGCCTCGTCGACGCTGTTGTCGATGACCTCCTGGACCAGGTGATTCGGACGGGAGGTGTCGGTGTACATGCCGGGGCGCTTGCGAACGGGCTCCAGCCCGGAAAGCACCTCGATCGAACTGGCACTGTATTGGGTCATGCGTGGTCCATCATCAGGATGACTGGGATCGTCTTTGCGCCGTCGACTGAACGGCTCACTCGGCCGGTACCGGCGCCACTCGCCCGGGCGCCAGGGCGTGACCACCGTGGGCGAACACCGCCGGCAGGTAGTCGGCCAGGGCATTGAAGCCGTGCTCGCCGCCGGGATGCAGGATCGCCTTGGCCCCACGGTAGGCGGCGAAGGCGTCGGCGCTGTCCAGCGTCTCGTCCTCGGTCACCAGCAGCAGCAGATAGCGCCCGGGTGTCACCACCTCCGGCGTCATCTCGGCGATCTGGTCGCGGTGGCCCTGCTCGACCACGAAGCGCTCACCGGTGTAGGCGTTGACGAAGCTCTCGCCGAGCATGGTGTCGACCAGCCTGGCCGGTCGCACCGCCGGATTGACCAGTACCGCCGGCAGCTCATGGCGCTCTGCCAGCACCGTGGCCAGAAAGCCGCCCATGGAGCTGCCCATCAGCATCGGACTGGGCCCCAGCCGGGGTAACAGCGATTCGGCGAGCCGCAGGGCGTCGGCCGCCTGCGAGGACAGGTCCGGGGTCTCGCAGGGAAGCCCCAGCTCCGCACAGGCGGCCTTGATCAGCCGCGCCTTGGGCGAGGCGCCGGCACTATTGAATCCATGCAGGTAGAGCACGCCGCTCGCTGCGGCAGCACTCGACGCTGTTGATGGGCTCAGCATAACGGAAAACCTGTATAAATGGCCAGTTTTCGACCCTCCCCTGCGCCCGCTGGGGCGCTGTCGCTGTCGCTATCGCTATCGCCATCACTCATGCCAACGGCCATCAGTCCCGCGCGGCTTGCCAGGTGGCCTCGATCAGCCCGCGGGTGGAGTCATCCATCGCCTCCAGGTCCTGGCGCCCCTCGATGATGTCACGGGTCTCGTTGGCGATCTTCTTGCCCAGTTCAACGCCCCACTGGTCGAAGGGATTGATGCCCCAGATGGTGGCCTGGACGAACACCTTGTGCTCGTAGAGGGCGATCAACGCGCCCAAGGTCTGCGGGGTCAACCGCTCCAGCAGCAGGGTGGTCGAGGGCTGGTTGCCACGATAGCGCTTGTGCTCGGGCCTCGGACCGTCATCGGCGATGGCGTCGTCGCCGAGCATCAATACGCGGGACTGGGCGAAGCAGTTGGCCAGCGTCAGCCGGTGCTGGCCCATCAGGTGCTCGCGGGTGGCCGGATCCTCGACGTCATCGTAGCGGGCCAGCGGCGCGATAAAGTCGCACTCCACCGCCTGGGTGCCCTGGTGCAGCAACTGGTAGAAGGCGTGCTGGGCGTTGGGCCCGAGCTGGCCCCACAGCACCGGACAGGTGGAGTAGTCGACGATATCGCCGTCGTTGGTCACCGACTTGCCGTTGGACTCCATCTCGAGCTGTTCGAGGTAGGCAGCGAAGTATTCCAGGCGTCCGTCGTAGGGCAGGATCGAGTGGGCGCGGATATCCAGGAAGTTGTTGTTCCAGATACCGGCCAGCGCCAGCAGCACCGGCAGATTGTCCTCGAGCGGCGCCTTCTGGAAGTGCACGTCCATGGCGTGGGCGCCGGCCAGGAAGTCGCGGAAGCCGTCCATGCCGATGACCAGGGCGATGGGCAGGCCGATGCCGCCCCACAGCGAGTAGCGCCCGCCGACCCACTCCCAGAACTCGAGCTGGTGGTCGCAGGCGATGCCCCACTCGGCCATCTTGTCCGGGCTTGCCGAGACACCGATGAAGTGCTGGCGCAGCACCAGCTCGCGATCCACGCCCTCCTGGCGCGCCTCGACCAGCCGGGACAGCAGCCAGTCCCGCGCGGTGTTGGCGTTTGACAGGGTATCGATGGTGGTGAAGGACTTCGACGACAGCACGAACAACGTGGTCTCGGGGTCGAAGCGCATCAGGTAGTCGACCAGCTGGGAGCCGTCCATGGTCGAGGCGAAGTGGACCTCGACCGGATGGGTATCCGCCGGGCGATAGTCGGCCAGGGCGTGGGTCACCATCAGCGGCCCCAGGTCGGAGCCCCCGACCCCCAGATTGACCACGTCGCGGATCGGCTTGCCGGTGGCGCCGCGCCACTGGCCGGAATGGAAGCGCTCGACCATGGTCGCCATCTTGTCCAGGGTGGCGTGCACCGCCGGCACCAGATCCTCGCCTTCGACCACCAGCGACGCATCCTGCGGCAGACGCAGCGCGGTATGCAGCGCAGGGCGGTCCTCACTGACGTTGACCCGCTCACCGGCCAGCAGCCGACGGATGGCGTCGGGCACGCCGGCCTCGTCGGCCAGCGCCAGCAGATCCTCGAGGGTCTGCTGGTCCCAGCGCTGCTTGGACAGGTCGAGTTTCAGCCCCGCAGCCTCGTGGCTGAAGGTGGCAAATCGCCCGGCATCCTCGCGAAACATGTCGCACAGGTGGCGCTTGCCGACTTCCTGTGCCTTCTGCTTCAACGCCTGCCAGGCCGGCGTTTGATCGATCGATGGCATGATTCCTCTCCTTGGGCCCTGTCTGGTGGGCAAAGCTGGGCCGAACGGCGACGGCAAGCCTCATCGTGCAGCCTGACCGCGGGGCGCGTACAATCACTCCCCCCGAGCCCGACAACACTGGCAATCCATGAGTGACGCATCTTACCGTGACGCCATCTTTTCCACACCCCTGGACAAGGTGGCGCGCTTTTCGTTCGACGAGCGGGTCGTCGCCTGCTTCCCCGACATGATTCGCCGATCGGTCCCCGGCTACGGCCAGATCCTCGGCATGCTGGGGGTGATCGCCGAGCGCCACCTGCGCCACGGCGCCCATGTCTATGACCTTGGCTGCTCGCTTGGCGCCGTGGGCCTGGCGCTGGCCGGCCAGCTGCCCAGGGACGCCTTCAGCCTGACCGGGGTCGACCTGTCCCCGGCCATGGTCGAGCGCGCCCGCCAGACCCTCGAGCACGAGTGCCCCGACCACGCCATCGAGGTGATCGAAGGCGACATCCGCCACCTCGACTACCGTCCCAGCGGCATGATCGTGCTCAACTTCACGCTGCAGTTTCTGGCCCGGGAAGACCGCGACGGCGTACTCGAGAAGCTCTACCAGGCGCTGGAGCCCGGCGGTGTGTTGATCCTGTCGGAGAAGATCAAGGCCGGTGACGAACAGGACAATGCCTGGCTGGTGGAGCGCTATCACGACTTCAAGCGCGCCAATGGCTACAGCGACCTGGAGATTAGCCAGAAGCGCAACGCGCTTGAGAACGTGCTGGTACCCGACACCCTGGAACAGCACCACCAGCGCCTGGCGCGGGTAGGCTTTGCGCGCTCGCTGACCTGGTTTCAGTATCTGAACTTCGCCTCCATGGTGGCTTTCAAATGATTCCCGAGCATCAGCGCGATGTGTACCGCGCCTTTCTCGAGCAATCCTTCCGCCACGCCGGCATGGGCGACTGGCTTGCCCGCCTGCCTGAGCAGTTCGCCCGTGGCCTCGACCGCCAGCGTCACGGCGACCTACCGGCCTGGGAGAAGGCGGTGGCCAAGCTGCCGGCGCTGCCCGACAAGCGCCAGGTCCAGCTCGATCGCGACGAGGTCACGGTCGAGCTGGAGCTCGATGACAGTCGTCGTCGCCAGAGCGAGAACCTGCTGCGCGCGCTGATGCCGTGGCGCAAGGGCCCGTACCGGCTGGCAGGCATCGCGATCGATACCGAGTGGCGTTCGGACTGGAAGTGGCAGCGGCTGGCGCCGCACCTGTCGCCGCTGCGCGGTCGACGGGTGCTCGACGTGGGTGGCGGCAACGGCTATCACGCCTGGCGCATGGCCGGCGCCGGCGCCGACTTCGTACTGGTGGTCGATCCCTCACCGCGCTTCTACTGGCAGTTCCAGGCGGTCAAGCACTTCGTCGGCGATGCCGACGGCGGGCGTACCCACTTCCTGCCGGTGGGCATCGACGATGTGCCCCAGGGCCTGGGCTTCTTCGACAGCGTGTTCTCCATGGGCGTGCTCTACCACCGCCCTTCCCCCCTCGACCACCTGATGCAGCTACGCGACGCCCTGCGTCGGGGCGGCGAACTGGTGCTCGAGACGCTGGTGGTGGAAGGCGACGAGACCCGAGTGCTGGTGCCGGGCGATCGCTACGCGGCGATGCCCAATGTCTACTTCCTGCCGTCGTCGCGCGCCCTGGTGGGCTGGCTCGAGAAGGTCGGCTTTTGCGACGTTCGGGTGGTGGATGAAGCCCCCACCAGCCTGGAGGAGCAGCGCTCCACCGACTGGATGACCTTTCAGTCGCTGGGTGACTTCCTGGACCCTGAGCGCCCCCACCTGACCCGCGAGGGACACCCGGCTCCGCGTCGGGCCGTCGTGATCGCGACGCGCCCAGCCTGATCCCGTGCCCCCCCCTGCCCCCCCCTGCCCGCATAAGACGCGACGCCCCGCTGATCCAGTCAGCGGGGCGTCGTCGTCAGGGGCGGTGTCAGGGGCTGTGTCAGTGGCGGATCCGCGTCAGACGAAGTCCAGCACCATGAAATGGGGGTTGTCGACCAGCACTTCCATGCGGGTAATGTCGTCGAGCACTACCATGCGCTCGCCGCGCTCTGTCTTCAGCGACAGACACTCCTCGCGATCCTCGTTGAAGGCGGTATCCAGTGCCTCGCCGTGCTTCTCGTCACCGTCTCGCAGCGACAGCTTGACCGGAAAATGGTACAGGCAGGCAATTTCGATATTGTCATAGAGATGGCAGGCCACCATGTTCGTGCCCTCCCTGCTTCCGTGGGGGAATGGAAGACGTCGTCATGACGTCACACGCGACGCATCCTGCCTTTGGTCTAGCCCAGGCACCAGCCCGCCACCATCTGGCTGCGCAGTTGGAGTTAAACCCATCGAAAAGCACTAGCATTCTGGTTCAACCAGGCCACTGAGAAGCGGCTATTACTATGCTCTTTCAGTGCTCATCTGACAGCGGCCCCTGCGCCGTAGCGCAGGGGCCGCTGTTGCAGCGAACCAACGATGGTGAAGCCGGTCGCGGACGTCAGCGCTTGAGCAGCTCGCGCACGTCCTTGGCCTCCCAGTGGGGGAAGTACTTGCGCACCAGGGCGTTGAGTTCCAGCTCGAAGCCGGCCCAGTCGACCTGCTCGGTAGCGCCGCCTTCGACACTGGCCGCACCGCGAATCATGCCGGCGCCCACGGTGACGTTGGTCAGCCGGTCGATGACGATAAAGCTGCCGGTGCCAGGCACCCGCGCGTAGTCATCGATGGGCACCTCGGCGGTCAGCGCCACCCGGCAGCGGGCGATGGCGTTGAGCTCGAGTCGCTCGGCGCCATGACGCTCCAGGCTGTTGACGTCGACCTGATAGTGGATGGCGTCGACGTGGCCTGCCACGGCACGCCCGGCCATGCGGATATCGTACTGACGCCCAGGTTCGAGGGCGTCGTCGTGCATCCACACGATGTCGGCGTCGAAGGCATTGGACAGGGTGATGTCCGCGTCCGCCGCCACCAGCCAGTCGCCACGCGAGATATCGATCTCGTCTTCCAGGGTCACGGTGATGGCCTGGCCCGGGTAGGCGTCGTCAAGATCGCCTTCGAAGGTGACGATACGCTCGACCCGGCTGAGCTTGTTGGACGGCAGCGCCTTAACCGCCTGGCCGGGGCGCAGGATGCCTGCCTCGAGGGTGCCGGCGTAGCCACGGAAGTCGAGATTGGGGCGATTGACGTACTGCACCGGGAAGCGCAGATCGCTCAGGTTCTGGTCGCGGCTGACCTCCACGGTCTCCAGGAGCTCCAGCAGCGCCGGGCCCTGGTACCAGTCGAGGCGCTCGCCGCGATCGACCACGTTGTCACCCTTGAGCGCCGACAGCGGCACGAAGTGGATGTCGCTGGCGTCGAGCTGCTCGGCGAAGGCGCGGTAGTCGGCGACGATCTCGTCGAAACGCGCCTGGGAGTAGTCGACCAGGTCCATCTTGTTGACCGCGATGACCAGATGCTGGATGCCCAGCAGGTCGGCGATGAAGCTGTGGCGACGGGTCTGGGTCTGCACGCCGTAACGGGCGTCGATCAGGATCACCGCGAGGCCGGCGGTAGAGGCACCGGTGGCCATGTTGCGGGTGTACTGCTCGTGCCCCGGGGTGTCGGCGATGATGAACTTGCGCTTGTCGGTGGAGAAGAAGCGATAGGCCACATCGATGGTGATGCCCTGCTCGCGCTCCGACTGCAGGCCGTCGACCAGCAGCGCCAGATCCACCTCTTCGCCGGTGGTGCCCTTGGTCTTGGAGGCCTGGGTGATGGCCGCCAGCTGGTCGTCGAAGATCATCTTGGAATCGTGCAGCAGGCGACCGATCAGGGTCGACTTGCCGTCATCGACGCTGCCGCAGGTGATGAACCGCAACAGGTCCTTGTTTTCGTGCTCGTGCAGATACTGCTCGATGTTGTCAGCAATCAGACTGGACTGGTGAGACATGCTGTACCCCTGATGGTGACCCGACGTCGTGCTGGACGCCGGGCCCTTGATCTGTCATCTGCGTCCTCGCTCCCGATCACTGTCGGCCGGAGCAAGGCGCGTGGCTGCGTGCGGTCGGTGCCGGCGTCAGAAGTAGCCTTCGCGCTTCTTCTTCTCCATGGAACCGGCCTGGTCATGATCGATGGCACGGCCGGAGCGCTCGCTGGTACGGGTCAGCAGCATCTCCTGGATGATCTCCGGCAGGGTCTGGGCCTTCGACTCCACCGCACCGGTCAGCGGATAGCAGCCCAGGGTGCGGAAGCGCACCCACTTCTGCTCGGGCTCTTCGCCCTCGGCCAGGGGCAGGCGCTCGTCATCGACCATGATCTGCATGCCGTCGCGTTCCACCACCGGGCGCGGGGCGGAGAAGTAAAGCGGCACGATGTCGATGTTCTCGAGGTAGATGTACTGCCAGATATCCAGCTCGGTCCAGTTGGACAGCGGGAAGGCACGGATCGACTCGCCCTTGTTGATGCGGGCGTTGTACAGATTCCACAATTCCGGACGCTGGTTCTTGGGGTCCCAGCGGTGGTGACGGTCGCGGAAGGAGAACACCCGCTCCTTGGCACGGCTGGCCTCTTCGTCGCGGCGGGCGCCACCGAAGGCGGCGTCGAAGCCGTACTGGTCCAGCGCCTGCTTGAGGGCCTGGGTCTTCATCACGTCGGTATAGCCGCTGGAGCCGTGGTCGAAGGGGTTGATGCCGGCGGCACGCCCTTCCTCGTTGGTGTGGACGATCAGCTCCATGCCCGCTTCCTTGGCCATGCGGTCGCGGAAGGCGATCATCTCGCGGAACTTCCAGGTGGTGTCCACGTGCATCAGCGGGAACGGCGGCGGGCCAGGATGGAAGGCCTTGCGCGCCAGGTGAAGCATCACCGAGGAGTCCTTGCCGATGGAGTAGAGCATCACCGGGTTCGAGAACTCGGCGGCCACTTCACGGATGATATGGATGGACTCCGCCTCGAGCTGCTTGAGGTGGGTCAGTCGCTTCGGCGTGAGCGACGCCTGGGCGGCGCGCTCACGGGCTGGTGCGGTAAGGCTGGTCATGGCCGGACACCTCGCATGACGGGAAAAGTGGAGATGTCAGCGAGGATACTGCGGGGCGAGTAATAACGTAAAAGAATTAATAACTATCTTTTTAGAACCAAGCGTAAGGCTCCTAGATATCGACGCGCTCTACCCAAGTCTGCCACTCTCCCTCTCGTTTCAACTCCACCACCCGGTAGCCGGGGCGCGACGCCTCGTCCACGGCGAAGTCCTCACTGCCGGGCAGGAACTGATCAGAGGTGGAGGGACAGGCGTAGACGTCGACCCGTCCATGGGCCAGAGACATCACGCCATGGAAGGCCTGATGCACATGACCGCACAGCACCATTTTCACCTGGGGATAGCCGTCCAGCACCTCCCAGAAGCCGTCGGCATCTACCAGGCCCAGGGCGTCGATCCAGGCGCTGCCCACCGCCAGCGGCGGATGGTGCATGGCGATCAGGGTCGGCCGGTCGTCCTCGGCCAGACGCGCGCCGAGCGCGGCCAGAGCCTCTTCTCCGAGCTGCCCGGTGGCCTCGCCAACAAGCTGGGTGTCGAGCTGCAGAAGCCGCCAGTGGCCGGCCTCGACCTCGGGCAGGATGTCCCGCTCGGCGGCCATCAACGCCACGTCGTCGTGGTTGCCGGGAATCCAGAACCAGGGACAGTCGAGCTCGCTCAATCGCTCGATGGCGAGCCGGTAGGCGGCCTCGGACTCATCCTGACTGATGTCACCGGTGACCAGCACCAGGTCCGGGCGGTCGGCGTCCACCGCCTTGACCACCGCCTCCAGCTGATGAGCGGGCAGGCCTCGGCGCGAGCGCGCCATCGGGTCGGCGTACAGGTGGCAATCACTAATCTGGATCAGGCGCATGGAGATCTCTCGACGGGCGGCAACGGCGAACCGGCTCAGGGCAACTGCGGCAGATCCAGCGAGTGGCCGTGGGCCAGCCCGTGATCGAGCCATTCGCCGAGGAAGCGATTGATCTGCAGCTTCTCGTCGGGCTGGTGCATATGCGCGTTGGGATAGCGGTAGCGGCCATCGAAGTGGCGCCGGCGCTGAAAGTCGGTGACCTCGGCCATGCGCACGTCGTGATACAAGTGCACGCGCATGCGCGGGCTGTCGATGACGCCGTCGAGGATACCCTCCTGGCTGACGCGAATGATGCTGGTATAGGGCGCCAGCTCTTCGACATGCAGGCGCAGGGCACCGAGTCGACGCTCGCCGTTGAGCAGTTCGACCTCGCGACTTTCGCCCTCTTCCAGCTCGCCCAGCAGGCGCGTCAGGCGGATGTAGTTGGCCGTGCACTCGCTCTGCAGGGTGCGCAGATCGGTGACGTAGGCGCTGCGTTGGGTCACGCTACCTCCTTGCTCTCAACGACGCCCGTTCGGCGGCCAGCCAGTAAAAGCCGATCAGGCACATGGCGTTATCGAGTCTCCCTTGATTGAGAAGTTCCCAGGCACGATGAAATGGCAACACATGGACGCGGATATCCTCGTGCTCTTCGTCCAGGCCATGCACCCCACCCAGTCCGCTGGTATCGACGAGACCGCAGAAAAGCGTCACACGTTCGTCGCAGGCACCCGGACTAGGATAGTAGCTATGCAGCAAGATGAGGTCCCCGACCTCGCAACCGGCCTCCTCGAGGGCCTCACGACGGGCCACTTCCTCGGCAGACTCGTCCTTGTCGACCAGTCCGGCCACACACTCGAGCTTCCACGGGGTGTGGGCGTCTTCCATTGCGCCGGCACGGATCTGCTCCACCAGCACCACGCTGTCGCGCTCGGGGTCATAGAGCATGACGCCCACGGCGTCGTGCCGGCTATGCACCTCGCGCACCACCGCCTCGCTCCAGCCACCTTCGAACTTGCGATGGCGGAAGGTCAGCTTGTCCAGACGAAAGAAGCCCTGGTGCAGGCAATCGCGTGACACCAGTTCGACGTCTTGGGCGGTAAAGGGGGCATCGATGTTGCTCGTTTCCGGCATGGGGACCTCCGCAGACAGATCGGCCCATTATCCGGATCGGTCAGGGGCCCCACAAGGCGAGTCCAGGTGGGGCCTCCTGTCAAGGCGGGAAACGACAGGGAAATCGGCGCGGGTCAGAGCTCGTTGAGCGCCTGATCAGAGCTCGTTGAGCAGGGCGCGCGCCTCGGCCTTGAGCGCCTCATCAGAGGCTTCGCGTCCGGCGCGAACCGCACCGGCGATGGCCTTCTCGGCGTGCTGGCGGGCCTCGGCATCGCGTCCTTCGTCGGCCAGGTAGGCGGCATAGTAGTAGTTGACGTCGATACCGCCAGGGCGAATCGTCAGCGCGCGCTTGAACATTTCCTCGGCCTTGTCGTCATCACCGAAGGCCACTGGCCAGCCCGGAGCACGGTCATACAGCGCCCCCAGGGTCACGTAGGCCGAGCCATCGAGGCCATTGGCGTCGAGTGCGATGGCCCGCTCCAGCGCCCGCCGCGCGGCCTTGGCGTTGTCCAGCGCGCCGAGCCCACCCTTGGCCTTGGCCAGGGACGCCTCGATGATGCCCTCCCACACCAGCAGCTCGCTGACGTTGGGATTGGCCGAGCTCAGTTCGTGGGCCTCGGCGGCCAGCGCCGTCAACGGGGCCTCCTGGGCCGACAAGGCGCTCGAGGTGGTGACGCTTTCCCAGCGATTCTTGAGCTGGTCGAGCTCACCCTGCCAGGCCAGCGCCACGCCGCTGGCGAGGCAGGCGGACAGGGTGACAAGCGTCAGCGCCGTCGAGGCTAAGAGCCGACGCGGGCGTCGACGCAACGCGGTAGATGGAACATCAGGCGAGGCGGAAAACAGGGTTCGTGACATTTGGCGGCTCCGGATACTGTTATTGTGATGCACCCTGATGCTGGGTGGTCATGGTGGGCGGCCGAGCGATCAGGCCGAGCGGTCAGGCCAAGCCATCAGGCCGAGCAATCACGCCAAGCGCAGCCGAGCACTGACTCTGGCGTTGTGACCCGATACGGAAAGCCACATGCGTTCTGGCGCCCTCCCCGAAATGTAACGAACGTTTGATTTATTCGCCAGTCGCATTCTTCGTCGACCGCTCACTGCATCGCTCCCCTGACCTTTCCCCCACCACCCAAAGCGCTTGCGACCTGACCCAAGTCGCGGCACCCTCGTGGACCTTGTCTGATTCAACGACTCACCGAGGATCGCCATGAAAGGCCGCAACATGACTCGCTGGCGTGACCCGGCGAAGGATCCCCGTCAGGAACCCAAGAGCAACCTGATCACCCTGGAAGGTGCCGAGCGCCTGAGGGGTATTCTCGACCACCTGAGCCGGGTCAAGCGACCGCAGCTATCGGCCAAGGTGGGCGAGGCGGCGGCCCTTGGCGACCGCAGCGAGAACGCCGACTACACCTACAACAAGAAGGAACTCAACCGGGTCATCGGTCGCATTCGCTACCTGACCAAACGCCTGGATGAGTTGCAGGTGGTGGACCGCCTGCCGGCCGACACCGATCGGGTGTTCTTCGGCGCCTTCGTCACCCTGGAGGAGGAAGACGGCGAAGAGATGTCAGTGCGCATTGTCGGCCACGACGAGACCGACACCAGCAAGCGCTGGATCAGCGTCGACGCGCCGCTGGCCAAGGCGCTGCTGGGCAAGTCGCTGGACGACGAAGTGACGGTGGCCGCCCCCGGCGGGGAGACCACCTGGCTGATCACCGATATCCACTATCGTACGCCGGGTCAGAACACCTAGCCCCTGGCGAGGCGGGCACGGTAGACCCGAAAGCGGCCATTGTCGGCCAGAATCTCGAAGCCGCCGAAGGCCTTCTCCAGGGGATCTGCGTAGGGCAGGAAGGCGTTGGCCACCAGGATCAATTGCCCGCCTGGCGTCAGGTGCTGGGGCGCCTCCTGAATCAGACGGGCCGCCGGACCGTAGTCGATGGAGCGCTCCTGATGAAACGGCGGATTCGAGACGATGGCGTCGAAGCGACGACCCGCCAGCGCCGAGTAGACGTCGCTTTCCAGCGCCTCGCCGTTGAGCCCATTGGCCGCTAGCGAGCGCCGGGTCGCTTCCACCGCAAAGGCGCTGACGTCCACCGCGGTGACATCATGCCCCTGCTGTGCCATCCAGGCCGCCAGGATGCCGTCACCGCAGCCCATGTCGAGCACCTGGCTCCGGGGCAAGGCGGTCTCTAGCTGCTCGATCAGTAGCCCCGTGCCCTCGTCGAACTTTCCGTGTCCGAAGACGCCCGGGTGGCTTGCCAGCGTCAGGCCGGCGGCCTCGAAGCGCGTCCACACCGCTTCAGGGTCGAGGGGCTGGGGCGCCGAGCGGGTCGCGAACAGCGAGCAGCGCCGGGCGCTGTCGAGCTTGCGACAGCCCATGCCCAGGGCCGCCAGCACCTTGAGTACCCGCTTGATGCCACCCTGGTGCTCGCCCACCAGCTGCATCGGCGTGCCCTCGGGCAATACCTGACACAGCCACAACAGCCACCACTCCCCCAGGGCGTGGGACTTGGGCCAGAACAGCACCACACCGGGCGGCGGCGACGCCTCGGGCGAGAACGGCGACAGCGCCGGGCGCCCCTGGGCCTGCCAGGCAGCACGCACCGACACATCGGCGCTGATCAGGGTCCCTTCGCCCTGCTCGAGCCAGCTATCCCGAGGCGGCGCCACCCACCACCAGCCGCGATAGTCG
The DNA here is from genome assembly GCF_040070555.1 of Halomonas sp. H10-59. Taxonomy (NCBI): domain Bacteria; kingdom Pseudomonadati; phylum Pseudomonadota; class Gammaproteobacteria; order Oceanospirillales; family Halomonadaceae; genus Halomonas; species Halomonas sp. H10-59. The sequence goes on along the minus strand of NZ_CP098828.1, from coordinate 1,025,669 downwards.
GCGTCCTGAAGCTCGAGCAGTTGGCACACCGGGGTTTCGGCACTCATGGCGTGGTCTCCTCACGGGTGGCAGCGCCGCCGTCGCGCGGCGATGGACGCCCCTCGGGGTCGGCCGGACGGCGGAAGGTATAGAGAAGATAGCGGCCCAGCCGCCAGTGGGGGTCCAGGCGGCAGTAGGCGTGCTCCAGCGCCACCAGCTTGTCGAGTTCCTTGTCGTCCTGGGGTGGGCGGCGCAGGTAGTCGTGGAACACCCTGATCCCCGCCACGCCCTCGCAACGAAGCCCGGCTTCTTCGGTCCAGGCCATCACCTGGTCATGGGTCAGCGGCGAGATCGGTGTCAGCCGCTGGCGCTGTCCCTTGCCCTCGAGCCGATCCTCCAGCGCCTTGTCCAGGTTGCCCTTTACAACGTTGGACAGCCGCAGGGCGTCGCGGTTGAACACCATCAGAGACAGTTGAGCCCCCGGCGGCATCAGCGCGGCCAGGCGATCGATGGCCGCCCTGGGGTCGCCCAGCCACTCAAGCACCGCGTGGCACACCACCAGCGGCCAGGGCCCAGGGGCCTCGCCCGCCAGGTCCTGCAGCGGCGACGTCAGATAGCGGACCCGGGACGCCTCGACACCCTGGGCGTCGATCGCCTCCCGGGCCCGGTCGAGCATTTCGCCGGCGGGCTCGGCCAGCGTCACCGCATGCCCGCGCTCGAGAAACCACTGGGCCTGCTGACCGAGCCCCGCGCCCACGTCCAGCACCGGCTGGCCTTCGAGATCGAGCATCTCCGGCAGCAGACGGTCCAGCAACGACAGGCGCAGCTCGCCGCGCAGGTGCCCGTAGAGCGACGCCGAGAACTTGTCTGCCAGTCCATCGAAGTGACGATCACCATGGACAGACAGCGGCGTACCGCCAGACGCATGACCAGCAACAGAAGCGGCAGCATCAGAAGCAGCGACAGAACCAGCAGCGGGAGTGACAGCAGCGCCACTCGTGGGGTGTTGAGACATCGAAAACGCCAGACAGGTGTGGATAACAAAGAGCCGTGGCGCGCATTCTACCGAGCCAGGCCAGCGCTGACACCCGCCCTCATCACCTGCCTAGCCACCGTCCCAGCCACCTTCCCTGCCAACTGCGGGTTTATCTTGGCGAGTCAGCCGCTTATAATGCCGCCCCAACGCCCTCTTAGCTCAGCAGGATAGAGCAGCCGCCTCCTAAGCGGCAGGTCGCAGGTTCGAATCCTGCAGAGGGCGCCATTTCAGGGTCCCGAGCGTTCCTCACGATTCCAAAAACCTCTAAAAAACCCCTGAAATTCAGCTATTTTTCTTCCCACCCCTTCCTGACACGTCCTTCCCAATCCGGCACCACAGTGGTATAGAACATGGTATATCCCCCTGTTCGAAGATGCTCGCTATACCACCATGCCGCTAACCATCAGAAAAATCGAGACAACCAAGCCAGGCAGCAAGGAAGTGACGCTATCTGACGGCTTGGGACTCGAACTCAGGATATCCCCCAAAGGCCGTAAAGGCTGGCGACTCCGCTATACCCGCCCAAACGGTAAACGCAACATGATGAGCCTGGGCAGCTACCCCGAAGTCAGCCTTGCCGAAGCCCGTGAGAAGCGCACCGATGCAAGACGTTTGCTGGACAAAGGGATTGATCCGGTGGAGCAGCGCAAACAGGAAAAGAGGGAGCTGCGATACGCCTCCGAGAACACCTTCAGGGCGCTGGCCGGTGAATGGCACGCCACCATGGTCAAGCGCTGGAAAGCCACGTCTAAGCGTGCCCCTCAGAGCTGGAGTGCCCTGGAGAGCCATATCTTCCCTTTCGTCGGTGACTTGGCCATCGATAGCATCAAGCCACTTGAGTGGCTGGAAGTCTTGCGTCGCCTAGAGACGGCTGGCAAGTTCGAGCAGCGTCGCAAACTCCACTCGTTCTGCCGAGACATCTATCGCTTCGCCATCATCACTGGGCGCGCCTCGTACAATCCCCTCTCTGACCTTGGCGCCGCCCTGGAGAGGCAGCAGCGCCGGCATTTTCATCACATCGAGCAATCCGAGCTGCCAGAACTCGTAGAGGCGATCAAGGGGTACGACAAGAGCCCATTGGTTCGAATCGGGCTCAAGCTGCTGCTTTTGACAGCGGTGCGACCTGGAGAGCTGCGTCAGGCCAGGTGGAAGGAATTCGACCTCGATGCCGGCATCTGGAAGATCCCCGCCGAGCGGATGAAGATGGGCAGAGCGCATCAGGTTCCACTACCGACGCAGGCTCTTGATATCCTGGAAGAACTCATTGCTATGACGGGGAGCTACGTGTTGTTGTTCCCTGGACGCAATGATCCTCGCAAGCCTATCTCGGATGCCGCCTTCGGCATGGCGCTCAAACGCATGGGGTTCGAGGGTCGACATGTACCCCATGGGACCCGCCACGTCGTGGCCACCGGCCTGAAGGAGATGGGCTATCCCAGGGAGTGGATCGAAGTTCAGCTCTCGCACAAGCTTCCCGGCATCGAGGGCGTCTATACACACGCGGAACACATGGCCCCCGAGCAGCGCCCAGCCATGATGCAGGCGTGGGCAGATCAGTGTTTCCCTAAATAACCCTGGTACTGCGATGTTGCTTGTATCCTTGCTCGACGCCTAACGCGTCTTCTTACATGCTCCAGAGCGATCCCCTGTTGTACCGGGTGGCCGGTACAACGCCCCCTCATGGCGCCCCTTGCATTTTCACCTCAACCTGATAGCGACCTCGGGCAGCGTGCCCGCAAGTCACACCACCAGCAGTCGCTACAGGAACGAAAATGTCCCGCCTCAATACGCGAAAGTTATCTAGCTTTGCCTTTCTGAACCGGAGTAACACCAAAGCTCCAACGCCGATAGTTGAAGACAAACCTGTTGAAAGCTCATGTCCGCTATCCCGAACACCTTGCAAAATTCACTATCGAACGCCTGTCAATAGTATCAAGCCACTTTTTTTCGGACTTTTGGGTGTGGGAAGGGTCTCTCACACCGCGTGCTTGTCGTTTTCCTCTCAAGATCTCTGCAAGCTGAGTATGTCCTGGGCAGCAGGTACGGACCGAGACGTTTTCCACGACAGTCCTACCCTGCACCCAGCATGACAAAACGGCACCGTCCGACTACCAAATAGCAGCTTGCAAGAGGAATGCGGTATGACCGTTCGATCTACGGAATCCACATCGCGGTTTACTCCGGTGGAGCACCTTCACCTCGGCAATCGCCTTCTACGACGGCGAGATGTTGAGCTCAAAACCGGAAAGAGTCGATCCGCCATCTATGCGGGAATTAGCAATGGCACTTTCCCTGCGCCAGTCCCTATCGGAGACAAAAGTGTCGCTTGGCTCGAGGAAGAGGTTGACGCCTGGATCGCCGCGCGCATCCAGGAGCGCAATCTGAGCCTAGGCCAAGCCCAAGGCTTCAACCACCAACTGGAGGTATCCGCATGAGCCACTATGTCATCTCCTTGAACGGCAAATCCCTGGCTTTCACTGAGGGCGATATTCCGGCGATCAAGGAGGCACTGGACAATGCCTCGACCAACCATTGTTCGACACAACGATTCGCCCAAAGCGGATTGGTGAAGGTGACGCGGAGCTTTGCCACGGTCTCATCTTCGCTCGACCAACTTGGCGCTGATAGCCCGGTCATCCAGACCGACTGCTAGCACTTCCTAACTCAACAGCAAGAACGATGCTGCTCGGCGCAAGCCGAGTGGGTATGGGGGCCTTTGCGCCCGAAAAACAGAAAACCCTTGCTGCGCGGCCACGCGGCAAGGGTTCAAGAGACATAGCTCATGACTAACGATACCACAAATCTCGCCTGCAGCACGGGCAATCACTTGCACATGTATGGAAAGGCTGGCTATGATGCGGTCACCACTGCAAATTCAGTGGTCGACCTTGGCCGGTCGAAAGAATACAGGCGCACAAGCGCCCCTCTGCTAGCAGGCGCTTTTTTTGTGCCCGCAGCATGTTATGGCGGCTGTGCGTGGGACACCTTCGGGTGTGCCGGGTTCCTGTATCTCCGGTCGGCCAACCCGCGTACAGTCGCCCCCATCCGCTGCTTGGCCGCAGCCGGGGACGACTCCACAGATACAGGAGTCACCCTATGGCATCTCGCCTGTTCCCTACCCGCAATCCGTCTGCAAAGGCCTGCGCCCATCGCGCCATGGCCCGTGCGGCGCTCTTCTCAAACTCAAGCACCCGCACACGACTCCAGCGCTACAACCACCACATGCAGCAGGCCCGCCGCCTCGAGGCACTGGAGGTGCACCATGGCTAAGCACCTCGAGAATGGGCTGTGTCTGACAGAGACCGAATGCCTTCTAATTGACCCTTCATCCGATCCCGAAACCCTTTACGACTCAGCAGAGCAACGCCTGGATGCCGTTAAGGATCTGATGTTCACACTGAGCTCGCTCGATGGTCGCCACGGGGCCCTGGAAGTCACCGACATTGCCAACCTCGCCGGTGTATCCCGGATTTTGCTGGCCGATGCGTCAGACCTTTTGGTGGCAGCACGCCGACAGGCAATGAAGAAGTCCCCCCGCCGTGCAGGGGGTGGCCATGTCTGAAGTCATCGTCAAGATCCAGCAAGTGGCAGAAGCCGCTTTGGCCTATGCCGAGACCCTAACCAGCGAGTGGCTGCCGGATGGCAGCCGCCAGGGGAGCGAATGGGTCGCCCGAAACATGACACGCGGTGATCGCTCGTGCGGCTCCTTTGGTGTTTCCCTAGCCACCGGCAAGTGGAATGACTTTGCCGACCGGAGCGCTCATGGAGGAGATCTGGTTTCCCTTTACAGCTACCTGAACGGTTGCCGCCAGGTGGACGCGGCCATGGCCATCGACCGTCGTCTCGGATTGGGTGTCTTTCGCTGGCACGGACAAGCCGGCATTCCTGACAAGACCTTGACGCACCACCAGCACAACGTGGCCGATAGTCAGCGACAACGACGAGAAGCACAGGACACCGCAAGGGCGCTTGCTCGTCAGGAAGCGATAGGACGCGCCAAGTCGGCATGGGAAAGAGCACTCCCAGCCAGCCCTCATCATCCCTACCTTGCCAGTCGCCAGGTCCCGGCCTTCGATCTACGACAGTGCCGTCGTGGTTCTCTGCTCATCCCCCTGTATGCCGGTGGCGAGATCGTCAATCTCCAACGCATCCTGCCCGACGGCACCAAGCGGTTTCTCAAGGGTGGCCAGGTCCAGGGCGCCTATGCGCTGCTCGGCAGGCCAGTTCCTGGTGGCCGACTGTTCATCGGTGAGGGATGGGCTACGGGTGCAACCCTGCATCACCTAACGGGAGATCCCGTCGTCTGTGCCATGCATGCCGGCAACTTACTGGCGGTGGCAAAATCCATGCGTACCGTTCTGAACGGCTCCCTTGATCTGGTAATAGCGGGGGACGATGATCGCCAGACCTCAGGCAACCCGGGCCGCCAGGCCGCCAATGACGCAGCTCTTGCAGTCGGGGCACTGGTGCTCTACCCCGAATGGCCGGACGACTGCCCGGATAACCTGACCGACTTCAACGACCTCTACCGTTGGTATCAGGTACAACGGCGTGACGCAGGGGGTGGCCATGACTGAGAGCCAGTCCCCACTGCGCCTGGTCGGTCAACCGGCCGCGCCGCAGATTGAGCGTCTGGAGCGCCCATCCTATGCAGTCTATGACGGCCCGGTAAGTGTCGGTGGCAAGGTGTTTCGTGCCGGCACCTGGTTCCATGGCATCAAGCATTCCCACGGTGACGAGGCTGGCCAGCCCTTCGACTTGTGGATCTGCGCCCCACTGCATGTTGACGCTGAGACCATCAACAGTGATGACAGCAGCGTCGGACGACTATTGCGCTTCAAGTACCGCCGCAAGGAGGTGGAGCACGTCATGCCGATGGAGGCGCTTGCCGGTAAAGGTGAGGAGGTCCTGAAAGCACTGATGCGTCAGGGTCTGGAGATCGACTACACCCATCGTCGCTACGTTCCTGCCTACATCGCCAGCCACTATGGCCTGGAGCGGGTATTGGCCACCACCACTCGACCAGGCTGGCATGACGCCAGCGGTGCCTTCGTTCTACCTAGTCGCATCATCGGCAGCGCAGACGTTCGCTATCAGGACAGCGGCAAGGGTGCGCTGTTGTTTACCGAACGAGGCACGCTGACCGGCTGGCAGACCGAACTGGCGCACTATTGTCAGGGCAATCCGGTCCTGATCCTGTCGGTCTGCTGTGCACTAGCAGGACCTCTATTGGCCAAAGTGGGCGTCAATGGTGGTGGTGTTCACCTGGTCGGTGATTCCTCGAGCGGCAAGTCGCTGGCCCAAGCCATGGCCGCGTCGGTCTGGGGCAACCCTGGTGTGTTCGCCGCGTCCTGGGATATGTCCAAGGGCGGCATCGAGATCGAGGCCGCGTCGCGCAACGATACGGTATTGATCCTGGACGAGATCAAGCGAGCCGACCCCAAACGGGTACAGGAGATGGCCTATGCCATCGCCAACGGAACCGGCAAGGGCACCATGACTCGCGAGCGCGAAGGACGGCCCAAGCTCTACTGGCGTGTGCTGGCCCTGTCCAGCGGAGAACGCTCGCTTTCTGAGCATGCCGCCATCTCGGGCAATACCGCCCATGCCGGCGCCGAACTACGCATGGTGGATGTCAATGCGGGCACTCGGACCTACCGCGCCTTCGACAACGTTCATGACATGACCGGAGCTGTCTTTCATCGTCGCCTTACCACCGCGGCTTATCAGCACTTCGGGCATGTCGGACCAGCATTTGTCGAGCGGCTGGTGCAGGAGAAGGACCAAGAGCAGGTCTATCACCGCTTCACCGAGATCCGAGAACTTTTCGAGGCGAGCAGCCCACAGGCCGGCCGCGTCGCTGACCGCTTTGCCATCATCGGTCTAGCAGGCGAACTGGCCATTACCTATGGGCTATTGCCCTGGCCGGTGCAGACTGCCGCCCATGCCTGCCGGCAACTCTTTCAGAAGTGGCTAGCCAGTGTGGGGGATGGAAATGCCGAGGATCGTCAGATTCTCACGGCCATCGCGGACTTTATCGCCCTGCACGGCGACAGCCGCTTCTCCGACATATCGGCAGAGTTGCCCAACCCGAATGTCCGACAGCGCGCAGGCTACTACGAGATCGAGGACCGAAAGCGGTTCTATCTGTTCAACCGCGCTTCGTTGGTCGAGGCCTCCAACGGCTATGGGCGCGAACGCATCATTCGCACACTGGAAACCTACGGTGTGCTGGCCAAGACCGACGCGGGGCGGCGGCAGAAAAACTATCGCCTGCCAGGAGGAGGAAGTACCCGCTTTTTCGTGGTTGACCCCGACAGACTCGATACGGAAAGGAGTAGCGCATGAGCCAAGGCAATTCTTCACAGGAACCTGATTTTCATGGCAACACCGGCAACGGGGCAACAACCCAGCAACCATGCGGCTTACAGGCGTTGCCTATAGATAAGAGAGGTGGCAACAACGGCAACACATCTCTTTCTATACCAATACCTCCCCCTATTTCTGTTGCCGATTCAAAAACACCGGCTACAGGTTGCCATTTTCAATCCATTGAAAATAAAGCGTTTTACCTCTGTTGCCACGTTGCCACCAATTTTCAAAACCAGACAGAGGAATATAAGGAGGGAGAAATGCAATCAATAGGTATTCGCAATTATGCGCCGTTTGGTGGCCATGCTCCCGCTCTGGCAGGCGAATCGTCAGTCCTGTGCCAGGGCACCCCACTTTCAGTTTCCTCCTACGCCGGCAACCACTGATCGAGAACACACGATGACCACGAGACAAGCGCAACGCACCTGTACCTCAGCTACTCAGGACGACGACTCCATGACAACTACAGATCAACAGCAACACCTCGCGGATCCGGTTGATCTACTCTCGTCCGTCAAGCAATTTCCAGTCCCGGTGAGCGTCAAGGCACTCAGCCAGGAAAAGGCATCAGCACGTCTAGACCAGGCCATCACTGACTACCGCGAAAAGCGAGACGAGCTTGCAAACGCCAACGAGACCCTGGAGAAGTTACGCAAGACGCATCGGGCTCTTCTAGAGCGGAGCAAGGCTGCCGAGAAGGCATGGAAGCAGGACTTCATGTCGAGCCATGGCAAGCAAAGCAAAAGCGTCCTCGAGCACCAAAAGCAACAAGCGGAGTCACGTGTGCAGGCAGAGCAACACGAGGACATGATTCGCCTGCTTGAGCCCAAGGTCGAACAGCTGCAACTGCTAACCGCACTCGCTCGTCAGACATATGAGTCAGCGGCTCAAGCAGCCAAGGAAGTGCATGCCTACAGCGCGCTGTTACAGAACATGCAGGAGCTAGCGACCGCAGAACAAGCACAAGCAGTGCGCGATTGCCTTGAGCCAATGTTCGAACACGTCGCAATCGAGACCTGCAACGACCCGCTGTACATGGCCCACTTCGGCGTCGATACCAGTAAGAGGCTCGGGCGAGGATTCCTCAGCCAGCTCACCCAAGAAGAGAACCAGCAGGTCAACCATGACATTGAGAAGAGACAGTTGGCCGCTATCGGTGCTCTTTTCCTCAAGCTGCTACCGCTACCGAATGACTGCGATGAGCATCAAGCAGTGATCCCAGCGCTGAGCTGTGAAATACCGAGAGAGGCCATCCAAAACAGCATGGCGACCGTAAGACGACTGAAGGAGCTGGAGGCCGCTCTGGCAAGAGTTTCAGCCTAAGGGCAGTTACTACAAGCTCCCTACCCATCAACCCCGCCATACGGCGGGGTTGATCCGTTTCGGGCCCTATCAAAAGCGCTGCCCTGGGCATCCTTGAGTAACCAGCTGTCCTGGCTCACCAGCGCCCAGTTGCCACCATCCCCCACCTCCCCCGTCCGCCACCCTGGCGCGCTGTCGACACCCCTCCCCGCCTGCGCGCTAAACCTGTCGGTTTTAATGCATTCATGCGCTGCCCGCCAACACGCACCACTGCTGAGCTCTGCCAGTGATAGAGGTTCACCAGAGCTCATGCGGAATCATGCGAATTTATGCTGAGGATGCGACGCGTTGGAGGAGCGTCAGTGGCGTATTGGGAAAATTTATGTCAAGTTCGCAACAGTGTGATCTTAGAAAGGCTTGAACAGTCCGAAGTCGGCTTACAACCCAGTGCTGACGTTCTGTTAAAGACAGTAGGCACGTTCACCAGTTTTTCTGCATTCAGGATGATTGGCGCTATATTTCCTGCCTATACTTTCCTGAAGTTTTAGTTAGCTACAGATGGACTGGTGTGTAATATACACACTAATTTATGCACGTCAGCGTTAAAGTGGAATATCGAAAACGCAATCTAATATAGTTGCTAGGCAAAAGAAATGGAACACGAGACAAAAATACTAATAGCTGTAATTTCCGCAAGCGCTGCGATAGCAGGAGCACTCTTCTCCCAGGTCATAATATTGGTTCGTGACTTTTTGGAGAAGAAGCACAATCGCCGTGTTTTTCTTAGAAATAAATATGAGGAGTTGGCGTATCTCGTTACGGAAAGCCAAGATTGGCTAAACGAGCAAATGAATGCGTCTTCCCTGCGTGCTCTTAGAAGCGCTCAGCCCGCGGAGGCTAGGAAAGCTATGGTCTTATCCCACATCTACTTTCCAAAGCTTCACGGTGTTTGTGAAGAATATTTGAACGCTTTGGTCAGGTTTCAAATAATGCTCATTGAAAACCATGAGTTCCATATTGAACATGATGCCGGGACTCAGGCGGCGCATAAAAATCCAGACGCTTTATCGAAAGTAGGGTCTCACGTTCAAGGTTGCCGCCAACGACTCGATGAAGCCATAATTAAGTATGCGAGTAAATATGCAAACTCCTAACAGGGCGAATCACCGTACAAACTTTTTCGTTTTTGCTTCGCTTTCACCACAAAGATATGTGTGCTAGGGCACATTAAACTTCTGTGTAAATTTAATCACTAAAAAAGAGGAGCAAAAGTTGCCTACTCTAGAAAGTATGAATTTTCCGGAACCAAGCGGCTGGGAAGAGTTTGAGAGTATTGTAAAAAGCTCCTTGGAATTGAGATGGCGAACAAGTGACCTAACCATGCATGGACGCCAGGGGCAAAAGCAAGATGGGATAGATATATATGGAACAGATGATCTTGCACGTTTAGTTGGAATTCAATGTAAATTGACCACTAACTCAATAAACGAATCTATAATAAATGAAGAGATACATAAAGCAGAGGGTTTTCAGCCAACCATTTTCGCCTTATATATCGCCACCACATCGCCTACCGATGTAAAACTACAACAATATGTTCGCATGTTGTCGGTGACGAGAGCTCAAGAAGGAAAATTCTCCGTTGGTATACTTTTCTGGATGGATATTATTAAAGATCTCAAAAGAGACGTAAACACTCTTAAGTACTACTACCCTCAGTTTTTTCCAGAAACTGAGCAGACTCAGCCTGTTTCATTAGATTTAAGGGCACGAGATATCGAAACTCTTAAGGGACTATTAGAGTATATTGATGTGGAGAGAATTAATTATGCGATAGAAATGGCTCCAAAATATGTAGATGCTGATTTTCTTTGCGAGTCCGACACCTTCAATGCAATAAGGGAAAATCCTTGTTTTTACATCCATGATGAAGTGCTGAGGCTAAAGCTCAACTCTTGGCTTGATAAGTGGTATGAGATTATCTGCGCAGGTCGTTTTACATATAACTACCATGGCAATTCAAACCGTTTGATATTCCCAATGCCAATGGACCGATTCAGAAGCCAAGACGAAAGCAATCTATATGATAAATTGCTCGTTCTATACCAAGAGTTTCGAACCATCTTCTGTAACTTTACTGAATTTATCATTCAGAAGTATCCAGAGATAAACCTTAAAGAGACGAGCATTAGAGCAAGACAATGGAACGCTCAGTTCAGAATAGACTAAATTTGACAATCCCATATTGCTGGACTGGCTTTGCATCGCGCACCAACACAGCCGCAACTGCGATTATTAAAACGGCAAGATTAATTAGCTATGATTTATCAAAAAACATTGAAAAAAATTTGTCGTTTACCAAAGGTAACGGAAGAGCAAATTCATGCAATATTTCTCAAACAAGAGAACACCACTGTTAAAGTCGCGCCCATAAATCTGGGGAAACCTGGGTTTGAAATAACTACGAATGAAGGTACTTGCTTTGTAACTGAGCGAAGCATTGATTATTACAACAAAAGGTGGGGGCGTGTCACTGCTCTTCAAGAAAAAATGATTGAATTAGCCATTCCGGTTCCTCTTTATATTGGTGAAGGGACTATATCTAAAGAGATCCATGAAATAAACCAATCAAAAAACCCATTAAAGGGATCAGACCAATGGTTGCACAGGAATTTTTCCATAGAGATAGCAATCACTTATTTTCAAAGATATTTTTCTGCAAGCAATAGTTTTAAAGAATATAAAACTATAATTTTTGAAGCCATTGAAGCCTATTACATGGGCATGGATCATGTAGCAATAATGTCACTTATCCCAGTTTTTGAAGCAGGATTGAGGAATATACAAAATTCAGTTCTTGGAATGAGCTCGCAAAATGTTAGCTCTCAAGAATTTGAAAAAGGTTTAAAAGAACTATGCCTCAATTGGGGGCGGCGCCGAACCAACCAATATATTTGGCACCCAGGAAAAGGATATAACACCGCGGTAGAAATCGATTTTTTTACTCACATCTGCCCTCAGGCAGATGTAATAAATGCATTTCGTATGTTTTTTTCTCATGTCTTATACAAAAGCAATAGGCAAGGAGTGGTCGGATTAAATAGGCATATCATTATACACATGCTGAAAAATGAATTTAATAATCCAGCAAACTTCCCGCGAATTTTCCTAGCCTTGACGCACATAACATTTATAGAAAGCCTGAGCAACCAAAACGTACCTTTCTTCTGGCCAGGCTACAATGATGATGGTGAGGTAAAAGCACTAGCTATATACATAAGAAAAATATCTGAGAGTGTTGGTGAGCCTCGCAGAAAGTTATTGAACAATGTTGGTATTAGCAACTATGGATACAGTGTTTAACAATGCCAAGTACAGTGACAAATTTTCCGTTGCGGCTTCGCCTACTCTATAAAGCTGTCATTCTGGTAGTCTTATGCTCTAAGGGGGATGCTTGAATATTGATCATAGCGAGCTTGCCAAACGAGTGATTGAACTCTCTGGAGGAAAGCAAAATCTCAGTGACGAGATGGATCAAAAGCTTGCTCGGATTAGCAATAAATGGGATCAGGATGTAGGGGCTATTGGCCGTATTCTTCGTGCGCATCTTTTCGTCGAGCACTTTATTACTGAATGTCTGATTGCATTTAATCCGGCTTTGGGGGACTTGGATAAAGCACGCCTCAGTTTTTCGCAAAAATTGGCGCTTATAGAAAATTACTCCCCCGAGATCCAAGAACTAGCTGCTGGGATTCGGCGCTTGAATAAGGTCAGGAATCAACTGGCTCATACTTTAGAGGCTAAGGTAACCGACAAAGACAAAGAATCGCTTTTGTCTGTTAAAACCTTCAGCGCTCTTCGGGAGGAACTCGCAAAGCCGGGGTATCCCAGTGATAACAACATGGATGTTGTGGAGGATTTCGCTAAACATGTTGGCAGTCGTCTAGAATCCTTAGCGGATCCAGGCTCGTTGGCGAATCGATTTCAACAGGCTCGCCGTGAATATGAACAGAGAACATAACCAGTGCAGGCAAGGGTCGCTCCTCACGTCGCGTCCCCGCTGCATGCGTTATATCAGAAAAATCTCAATTTTCGCTTCTGGCCGAGAGCCTATATAGGGACGCACCCCTTTCTGCGAAAGCGTTGGTACAAAGCTGCCTATTGAAAGGTCGTCGGTATAGCCACTGGTATAAAGACATTTTTCTATTCCTAAAAAATAATTATAAATCAATGCTTTACTGCAAATAATAGAATCCTGCAGAGGGCGCCATGTCTGCTCTGCTTTCTTCATTACTTCTCGTTTCTGCTCCCCTTGGGACTTGTTGGCTGCTGGGTGGCTTGGCCGCCCCACACTCGGCCATCACGCGCATCACAAGATGGCCAGCGGCTTGATGTTGGTAGAAAACAGCATCTCTGGATCGCCCCCTGATGCCAAAAAAGCCCACCAGAGTGGCGGGCTTTCGTCTACACGATGCGGGGCAGGGCCTGGTTTCGCCTGAGGCTTAGCTTTCGCAGTTCTCGCCGACCCAGTGACCTTCCTGCTCGATGGTGACCTGCTGGCCGTTGTCCATCTCGATCATGCTATTGAAGTGCTCGTCACTGTGCATCGTGATACTGGCATCGAAGGTGGTCGTGCGAGCGCCGGCGGGACAGGTTGCCTGGGCATCGATGGTATCGCCATCGCGTCTGATCTTGATGTCTTCGCAACCAGACGATGTCCAGTCCTCGCGCAACGTGGCGATCATGTCACTGGATTCTTCCGCGGTCATGCACTGCGTCTCGGTCGTCTCCTGAGTCATCTGCTCAGGCATCTGGTCGCCCGACATGCTTTGGATAATTTCCCATTGTCCAGGCTTGAGGTCGCTGGCCATGGCGCTGGTGGATACCGCGATCAGCAGAGAGGCAAGCAAGAGGTGTCGTGACATGGATCCTTCCCGTCTTTTTTTGGTGAAAAGTCGCCGAGGTATCGGCGCCCCCAGCCTATCTCACCAATGACCGGCAAAACGGAAAAACATCCAAAAGAAAGCAATTAAACAACAGAACGTTACATCAAGGATCGTGCTGTCGATGTCGGCACGCTCGCACGCGGGAAGCCATGGTCCTGCCGGCCCGGGAGGTTCACACCGGGCTTGTCATACCGTCTGTCATGTCGCGCGCTGCACTGTGCGTCAGGTCGCGCGTCATTTCTCTCGACTAGGCGCTGTCCGAAAAGTCGATGAGCGAAGGTTAGACAAGGCAAAAATCGGTGAGAAAGCGCAGTTTACGGGGTGTAAATGAGCATTTTGATCCGATTTTTAACGCCGTATTACCGAGCGCAGGCACTTTTCAGACAAGCCCTAGGCCAGGGCGAAGCCTGTGTAATCCGTCTGCGCATCTTCCCTTGGGCTATCGTGCAGGGGTGTCGACGCAGGGTCGATGTCTCTGCGTTCATCTGTCACGCCGGTCTGGCCCGTCAGGCGTCTCACCAGATCATCGACATAGGCGGCGACATCTTCCGGGTCCAGGGCACGGTGAATGGTGCCAAGATATTCCGCCTGATCGGCTCCGTAGTCTCGGCTACCCAGCAAGGAACTCAGTCCACCGACCGGACCCACACGATTCTCGTGCCCGTAAGACTCGCCACGGGCCAGCAGCCCCGTCAAGCCCACCTCCATCGGCACGAATCTCGCAAGGCCTCTTGCGGCAATGCGTACGTCACACGCCATGACGAGCTCGTGGCCTCCATACCGGGCCATGCCTTCCACCTTGGCGATGGTGGTCTGCGGGAGGTCTTCGATTCGCGCAAGAAGACGCTTGAACTCACGTTTTCTGCTGTCGTCATCGCCGACCTGGGGGGATGAGGCACCCTTCAATGTCTTGTATCCCGCCAGGCGCGAGAACACTTCAGGGAACCGAGACTGAAAGACGATGGCATCGATTCTGGCATCGCGCTCGAGATGATCCAGCAGCTTGCTCATCTCGTCGAGAAAGATGGCACCACTCGGGTCCAGCGGGGCATCCAGGAAGGTCACCCAGGCGGCACCTCGGCGTACCGATACGTTAAAGGTGGTGAAATTTCTGTACTGCATGACAATCCCCTCGGACAGATTCGTGAATCCGTCGCCGGCCTGGCACTGCGGATGGTCGAGCCATTCTGCGCCTTGCACGCCGGCCTCCCGTGGCTACCATTCAGCTCGATGACACTCGGACCAACTTAGCCCAGTCGAGATGGCTTCAGAATGGCCGCTTTCCGGTTTCAGAATTCGCAAAATCCGTATAATGGGGACCAATTTTTGCCCTTTCAGGCACTTCCCTCACATTCTCTCCCCCGACAAGACGCCCGGCAGTGCCAGCTCTCTGTACCAGAGTTCCCTCTGCTAGCTCTCTACCAGCTCTCTTTACCGGTTCTCTCTACCGGTTCTCTCTGCCAGCCCTGTAGGCCGTGACGGCCTGCTCTCTCACAGATAGCTCCTGGCAGAGCGCTTCGGCGAACGCCTTCACCCGCCGGGGTTGGTCGCGAGCGGGAGGAAACATCAGCTGCAAGGGCTTGGGGGGCGCTGCCACGTCCTCGAGCAGTGGCACCAGCCGTCCCTGTTCAAGGTCTTCCTGGACGTCTAGCTCGGACTTGAGGCAGATGCCATGACCTTCCACCGCCCACTGGCGCACCAGTGAGCCGTCGTTGGCGATCCGATTGCCCTTTACCGTCACCTGCTGCGGTGCGTCCTCAGGCCCAAAGCTCCAGACGTTGTCCAGCGCCGCACCAAAACGCATCACCAGGCAGTTGTGCTGTGCGAGTTCCGTGGGGATGCCAGGAACGCCATGGCGCTCCAGGTAGGTAGGGGCGGCACAGACGATCCGGCGAAACGATCCCAGCTGGCGAATGCGCAGGCTGCTGTCCAGCACTTGCCCGAACCGAAGCGCCAGATCAAAGCCCTGACCGACGATATCGGTGAAACCGTCCGACAGCGACAGTTCGAGCGATACATCCGGGTTTTCGCGGGCAAAGTTCGCCATCACCTGGGACACCACCCCGCGGCCCAAGTCGATGGGCACGCTGATGCGAATCGGCCCGGACAGGGTCTGGGCGCCATGACGAATGCGGGATTCCAGCTCCTCAAGCTCTGCCAGCACCTGCTTGGCGCCCTCGACCAGGGTACGGCCTTCTTCGGTGAGGCTGATGGAGCGGGTCGTGCGATTGATCAGCACCACGCCGAAGTACTGCTCCAGCGACGCCAGGCGCTCGGACACGGTGGTACTGGAAAGCCCCGTCTCTCTGGCCGCCGCCACCAGGCTGCCCTTTTCCACGATGGTCAGAAAGAGGCGCATGTTGTGGACGAGCATTATTCGGATTCTCCGGATTTATTTTTCGAATATAGGCGGTTTATCCCCCCAACCCCAGCCGATACCGTTCATCGCCTCACTGCTGGGCCGGTAACCATGCTCCTCCCTGCGGTGCCTTGAACGAGGCTTCGGTTGCCGACCCTTGCATTCCGAAGCTCCGGCCCCGCCGTCCAACCAGCGTCTTCTCAGGAGTGATCCCATGCGCTTGTCTGCTTTCCCCTTGCTTGCCACCGGCGTTGCGATGGCAACGCTCTCGATCGCCGGCCCGGCCACCGCCGCCACCGAGGTGGTGCTGCGCTCGGAGGTGACGCCACAGCCACTTAACCCTGCCAGAGGCGACGCCAGTCCCCAGGCCAGCGTGCTGTGGGGCGACATCACCAAAGATGTGCCCAGTGGCGCCATCATCGAGTTCAAGGAAGGCTTTGCCTCGCCCCCACATATTCACAACATCACCTACCGTGCGGTCGTCATCGAGGGTGCCGTGCACAATGATGACCCGGATGCCGCCACTATGTGGATGGGTCCGGGGTCGTTCTGGACACAGCCGGCTGGCGAGGACCACATTACCTCCGCCATCGCCGAAGAAGGCGCCACCATCTTTCTGGAAATTCTGAAGGGCCCCTACCTGGTCCAGCCCTCGGACCAGGCCTTCGACAATGGCGAGAAACCCGTCAACCTGGAAGCCGGCAATATGGTCTGGCTGCATGCCGATGCCATCAACTGGCTCGAGGTACCCGGCCAGTCGCAGGAAAAGGGCGCCGAAGTGGCCTTTCTCTGGGGAAGCACCGCGCCCGGAGAAGCCAACGGCTCCCTGCTGAAGATCCCGGCAGGAGCCTCGGGGACCATCAGCGGGGACGGCGACACCTTGCGCGCGGTTGTCATCCAGGGCGACGCCGAACTGAGCGGGGCCGATATTCAGGGCTCGTCACCGCTTCCCTCTGGCAGCTATTTCAGCGCGAATGACGACTCGGCTCCGCTCTTGACCTGCACCTCGGACGCCGAATGCCTGTTCTACTTGCGCACGGATGGCAGCTTCGACTTCGCCTCGCGCTGACCTGCTGACGCCTCGCGTTCGCCGTGCCCCCGGCCTCCCGGCCTCCTGGAAAAATTCGTGCAGGCTCGATACCGCGCCTCTGCCCTCCGGGGCGGCTCGGTGCTGCCGCCCGGCCCGGCCGGGGGGCGCTGCGCATGGTGAAGGCATCGCCGAGGCAGGGTAAGGCATCGCCGAGGCATGGGTAAGGCATGGGTAAGGCATCGCCGGAGCGCCACCGCGACGCGGCCCTTTCATGCCCTGCCTCGGCTCAGCAGCTAACCGCGCTATCTGCGGCGTGGCGCTTGCCTTAAGCTGGTGCCGGGGCCATCAACGTCACCGGGAGCCTAGTGAATGGACACAGATGGACTACGCCTGTTTGTACTGGCGGCCGAGACGCTGAATATCAGCGCGGCGGGACGCCAGCTCGGCATCGCGCCGGCGGTCGCCAGCGCTCGACTATCCAAGCTGGAACATCAGGTCGGCGCCGACCTGCTGCATCGCTCTACCCGCAAGGTATCGTTGTCCCAGGAAGGGGCAGCCTTTCTTCCCTTCGCCAAGGAGATGCTGGCCCAGGAGGACGCAGGGCTCGCCGCCCTCGGCAAGGACAGCGAAGAGGCGACCGGGCGCCTGCGATTTGCCGCCTCCAGCACCTTCGCTCAGCTCTATGTCGCGCCGATTCTGCCGGAATTTCTCGAACGCTATCCCAGCGTCAGCCTGGAGTTGCGCCTGTCGGATACCCAGACCAACCTGATCGAGGGTGGGTTTGACCTGGCCTTGCGCAACTATCCGATCGAGGACAGCAACCTCAAGGCACGCAAGCTGGCCGACGACAAGCGCGTACTGTGTGCCTCCCCCAACTACCTGAAGCGCCACGGCGTGCCCAGGACGCCGCAGGACCTGCAAAGCCATCGGCTGGTGGCCTTTCAGGGTGGCACGCCGCGGGCGTTATCGAAGAACGGGATGCGCACCCCTCACACCTTTCCCCCGGCCGGGGCCAAGCCCCGCGTGACTTGCGACGATGGCGCCAGCATGAGGGTGGCCGCGGTGGCGGGCACCGGCATCACCATGCATGCGCTGTGGAGCATCCACAAGGACCTGGAACAGGGAACGCTGGTCAGGGTTCTGCCCGACCACGAGGTCGACGATCATTCCGCCATCTGGCTGGTTTACCCGAAAGCCAACGTGCTGACCGCCAAGGTCCGGGTGTTCATCGACTTCCTGCTGGAGAAGATCGGCACACCACCGATCTGGGACAGGCACTGACAGCACTACGCCGTACTAAGCCGTACTAAGCCGTACTACGCCGTAGCCGGCGCGCACTGTCAGCGATTTCCAGAAACTGATTCCCGGGTCATGGCGTTTTTTTCCAAGGCGGCATCGGCAATCCTGTAGGCATCGATTCACACCCTCTACAGGAGACCGACAATGTCCACCTCATCGATGTCCGCCATGGTCCTCAACCGCTACGGCGAGGACGCGCCGTTCGAATCCGCCACCCTGTCTCGCCCCCAGGTCAGCGCCGGTCAGGTGGTGGTGCGTATCGCCGCCACCAGCGTCAACACCATCGACACCATGATCCGTCAGCTGGGCCAGGAGGAGCTGCCGATCGCACCGGATCTGCCCGCCGTGCTCGGCATGGACTTTGCCGGCACCATCGAGGAAGTCGGCGAAGGCGTCACCGGCTTCGCCCCGGGTGATGAGGTCTACGGCTGCGCCGGCGGGCTCACCGACCTACAGGGCAGTCTGGCCGAGTACATGCTCGCCGACGCCCGACTGATTGCGCACAAACCGCGTTCCCTGTCGATGCGTGACGCCGCGGCCCTGCCACTGGTCGCCATCACCGCCTACGAAGGCCTGACCCGCGCAGGCGCAGGGACCGGCGATAAAGTACTGGTGCATGGCGGTGCCGGTGGCGTCGGCCATGTGGCGGTGCAGCTTGCCCGCCATCTGGGGTGTGAGGTCTACGCCACCGGTTCGGGAGAGCATCAGCGCGAACTGATCGAAGGCTTCGGTGCCACCGCCATCGACTTCAAGACCCAGAGCGTCGATGACTACGTCAACCAGCACACCGATGGTGCCGGCTTCGACGTCATCTTCGACAGCGTCGGCGGCCCCAACCTGATCAACTCCTTCAATGCGGTCAAGCTCAACGGCCAGGTGGCGACGACCATGTCGCTGGCCGAACTGGACATGACGCCGGCGCACTTCAAGGGCGCCTCGCTGCACGTGATCTTCATGCTGATTCCGATGATCCACAACGTCGGTCGGGAAGTGCACGGCACCATCCTGTCGACGCTTGCCGAGATCATCGATTCGGGGGCACTGACGCCGCTGGTGGACGACAATCGCTTCGCCCTGGCCGACGTCGGCAAGGCCTACGCCCACCTCACCTCGGGCAAGGCCGTCGGCAAGGTGGTCGTGGAGGTCGAGGGCTGATCAGGAAAACCAGCGTTTCAAGGTAGCGCTGGCCCTGTCCTTGTGCTCATCCTTGACGTAGGCCGCCACGGTCATCAGTGCCACCGCCAGCATGCCCATGTCGTCGGTGTAGCCGACCAGCGGGGTCAGATCCGGCAGGGCATCCAGCGGTGAGATGAAGTAGCCGAGCGCACCGTAGATGGTGGTCTTGGCCCACACGGGGGTGTCCTTGTCCCGGGCGGCGTAGTAGAGCGTCAGCGCCCGGGACAGGGTGACCTCGCCGGCGGCCTTGGCGTAGCGCCCGACCTTGGCCCAGAAGCGCTCGTCGGAATAGTGGCCCTGGTGCTCTTCGATCGGCTCTCCGGCCAGGATGACCTGCTGGGTTGTCTCGTCTTTCATTGTTTCCTCCCGTTGCGCTGTGGCATCGCCCGCTGCCCTTCCCTGAGCCGGCCCCAGTCGGCAATACCATTATCGACGATACCTTTATCGCCGATACCGCTGTCCTAGTGAAGCAGGACTCCCGGTATCGGTTCAATGGTGTCGCCCTGCCCCGTGCCTGCGCCAGCATCATCGGATGCTTCGTGTCGATTGTTGCCGCAAACGAAAAAGTGATTCCGCCGCGAGCCTCTTTTTTCCCGCCACTGACGGCGCCACACTCCATTACAACGATTAGGGCTTGTCTGAAAAGTGCCTGCGCTCGGTAATACGGCGTTAAAATCGGATCAAAATGCTCATTTACACCCCGTAAACTGCGCTTTCTCACCGCTTTTTGCCTTGTCTAACCTTCGCTCGTCGACTTTTCGGACAGCGCCTAGCGTTCTATCGAACTGATACGCCTCCCCTCGAGGCAGGAGCCAAGATGAGCTTGCAACGACTGACCAGTGGCCCCTTGACCCTGGGCCTGGAGCTGGCGCTGGACAATGACTGGAGCCCCGCCGGTGAAGCCGCCCGCCTGCGCGATGGTCGCGCCTTCGGCGTCCCCGATCTGAGCGAACACCTTAACCCTGTCCAGCTGGCCGATCGCCTCGGCTTTCGTGCGCTGTGGCTACGCGATGTACCGCTCTACGACCCGCACTTTGGCGACGCCGGTCAGGTGTTCGAGATGTTCACCTACCTGGGCTATCTGGCGGCGTCCACGCAGCGTGCACTGTTGGGCACCGCCGCTGCGGTGCTACCGCTGCGTATGCCCTGGCTGGTCAGAAAGGCCGCCGCCAGCGTGCAACAGCTCAGCGGTGACCGGCTGCTGCTGGGTGTCGCCAGCGGTGACCGTCCGGTTGAATATCCGCTGTTCGGAATACCCTTCGAGCAGCGTGGTGAGGCCTTCCGCGACGCCGTCGCGGTGCTGAGGGGCGATCAGGATGCGCGGCTGGGCGCCGGCCAGGCGCTGCTGCCGATGGCGACGCCACCGCCCCTGCTGGTGGCCGGTCTGGCCCAGCAGCGCCCGGACTGGGTCGGTCAGCACATGGATGCCTGGCTGGCCTACCCCGGCACGCCGGAGGACCACCGCCGTCGGGTCGGCCTGTGGCGCGAGGTGGCCGGCGACAAGCCCTACATCAGCTTCCTGCACCTGGACCTGGCCGAGCGCGCGGACGAACCGCCTCGCCGCCACCGCTTCGGGCTGAGGGTTGGCAGCCAGGGATTGATCGCCGAGCTCGAGGCCATGCAGGCCGCCGGCGTCAATCACATCGGCCTGAACCTGCGCCGCAACCAGGCGCCGGTGGAAGAGACCCTGCATCGCCTGGCCGAGGAAGTGTTGCCGGCCTTCGATGCTGGCTAGGCTCACCGCGCAGCGACGTGCGACTAACAGCCGGCTCGTCACCCTTGCCACACTCAGGACGCCAGGCCCATCCCACCAGTGCCCTTGCCGTACATTTCGGCAAAGCCGGGGATGCGTGCCTCCCACTGGGGTGGCGAGCCGACCATCTCGCGCAGAATCTCGATAAAGCGCCGGGTACGCAGCGGCATCTCGCGGTGGGGATAGAGCAGCGTGATGACGCCGAACTCCGGCAGTGCCAGGTCGGTCATCAGCGGCACGATACGTCCGTCGCTGACCTCGTTGTACATGGCGAATGCCGGCAGTACCCCGATGCCCATGCCTTCCATCACCCCGCGCTTGATCACCTCGGCCTCGCTGGTGCGCACCTGGCTATTGAGCGGCAGCTTCTGCTCCCGCCCCTGGTCATCCAGGTAAGGCAGATAGTCGAGCTGGAACTGCTGTGAGCTGAAGGTCAACGCCGGCAGCCGGGCCAGGGTGGCGAGGTCTCGTGGCTCACCATGGCGCTCGATAAAGGCGGGACTGGCGCCGATCAACAGATGATTGGGCGCCAGTGGCGAGGCCACCAGATTGGAATCCTTCAGGTCGCCGACCCGCAGCACCAGGTCGTAGCCTTCACCGATCACGTCGACCCGTCGTTCTTCCAACTGCAGGTCCACCTGCACATCGGGATAGTGCTGGCGAAAGCGTCGCATCGCCTCGAAGCCCAGGCAGCGGCCGAGGATGCCCGGGGCGCTCACCTTAAGCCGTCCGCTCGGCAGCTGCTGCATGTTCTCGGCCAGCGCCTGGGTGTGGTACATCCAGTCACGCAGCTCACGCCCCTGCTGCACCATGGCCTGCCCCGCCTGGGTCAGTGACAGCGAGCGCGTGGAGCGATTGAGCAGGCGCACCCCCAGCTCCTGCTCGAGGCGCGCGATATGCTTGGACACCACCGAGCGATCCAATTCGCGGCGCTTGGCGGCCTCGGAAAAGCTGCCAAGCTCGGCCACATCGACCAGAAGCAGCAGACGACTCGGTTGGTCCATGAAGGTCTCCACAGAAGGTACAAGCGCACAGATGCGTGCATATTTGGCATCAATAATGTGCGACCAACCGGTCTAATACAAGTCTCGATCGAGGATTACACTGGCGAACCTTTTGCTCAGGAGTCGCCAGATGTCCGACCAACGCCCCCCGTGCGACCCCCAGGTGGTGTCGCCTGCCCCCTCCCCTGCGCTTGCCGTATCGCCCTCGGAGTCTGACGACCTGCCTGCTCGAGGGGGTGCCGATAGCGCTGGCCGCACTGGACATCGCAAGGCGAGTCGCACGGCACGTCGTACAGCACCGCGTAAGACACCTCGTGCAATACGTCGCCTGGCCCGAGGCCTGGGGCTCGCCGCCCTGGCGCTGTTGCTGGCAGCCTGCCAACCCGGCGAAGGTCAGGGCGGACAGGGTGACGCTGCCAATGGCGCGGGCTCTGCGCCCGCGCCTCGGGTCGAGGTGGTCCAGGCGGTGCGTCAGCCGGTCTCGAACTGGTATCGCTACACCACCCGCCTCGAGGCTCCCGAGCGTGTCACCCTGCGTCCCCGGGTCACCGGTCAGGTGGCCGAGATTCTGTTCGAGGAAGGCTCCCTGGTCGAACAGGGCCAACCGCTGGTTCGCCTGGACCTGGCGCCCTTCGAGGCGCGGGTGCGTGAGCTGGAGGCGGGGCTTGCCAGGGGCAGGGCCGAGCTGGCCCGCGCCAACGGTGAGGCCAACCGTGCCAATCAGCTGGTCGGGCGCAACCTGATGGCCCGCGAGGAAGCCGAGGCCCGGCGCGCCAGTGCCCAGGCCCAGAATGCCGAGGTCGCCTCGCTGCAGGCACAGCTCGACAGTGCTCGTCTCGATCTGGCCCACGCCGAGGTCAGCGCACCGATCAGCGGTCGCGTCTCCCGCGCCGACCTGACGGTGGGCAACGTGGTCAGCGCCGGCCAGAGCGTGTTGACCACCATCGTCAGCACCGACCAGGTCGACGCCTACTTCGATATCGACGAGCGCAGCTGGAACCGCGACTTTGCCGAGATCACCGCCGATCAGGGCTGGCCGGTAGAACTGCAGCTGGCCGGCCAGGACGACTTCGCCTACCAGGGCGAGCTCGACTTTATCGACAACCGGGTCGATGAGGCGACCGGCACCCTGAGGGTGCGAGCTCGCTTCGACGCCGGGCATCCCTCGCTGCGCCCCGGCGCCTTCGCCCGGGTGCAGATCGCTGCCGCCCGCCATCGCGATGGGGTGCTGGTGCCCGACCGCGCCGTCGGCACCGACCTCGACGCCAACTTTGTACTGGTCGCCGACGAACAGGGCAAACTCGCCTACCGCAAGGTCACCACCGGCGCCCGCTTCGGGGCCTGGCGCGAGATCAGCGAAGGGCTCGAGGGCGGTGAGTCCGTGGTCGCCGCCGGTCCTTCGAAGTTCGGCCCCGGCATGGCGATCTCTCCTGCGCTGGTCGACGGCCCCGACCGCGCCCCGCTGGAGCAACTGCGAGAGCGTACCCGTCGCCTGGCCGAACGCCTCGACGCCGCGCCCGGCTCCCCCACTGCGTCTGTCTCTGAATTGGTCCCCGGCCCCGTTACCGATGCCGCCTCGGGCGACACCACTGGCGATGCGGGCACGCTGGCCGCCGACGCCAAGCACCTCGACCAGGAGCCTGCGCGCACATGAACCTGTCGAACTTCTTTATCCGACGCCCGGTATTCGCTGCGGTGCTGTCGATCCTGATCGTGGTGGCCGGCAGCCTGGCGCTGTTCAAGTTGCCGGTCTCTGAGTATCCCGAGGTGGTGCCACCCACCGTGGTGGTCAAGGCCAACTACCCCGGCGCCAATCCGGAGGTCATCGCCAAGACCGTGGCCACCCCGCTGGAGCAGGAGATCACCGGGGTCGAGGGCATGCTGTACATGGACTCCCAGTCCACCGCCGACGGCAACCTGACGCTGACCGTGACCTTCGCCCTCGGCACCGACCTGGACCAGGCCCAGGTCAACGTCCAGAACCGGGTGGCCCGCGCCACGCCTCGCCTGCCCCAGGAGGTCCAGGCGCTGGGGGTGACCACCGAGAAGTCGTCACCCAACCTGACCATGGTGGTCCACCTGACCTCACCGGATGGGCGCTACGACCAGCTATGGCTGTCGAACTTCGCGCGGCTGAACCTCCAGGACGACATCGCGCGCCTTGAGGGTGTGGGTGACGTCGGCCTGTTCGGGGCCGGCGAGTACGCCATGCGGGTGTGGCTCGACCCGGACGCCATCGCCTCCCGGGGCCTCGGCGCCAGCGACGTGGTGGCGGCACTGCGTGAACAGAACCAGCAGGTCGCCGCCGGCAGCCTGGGCGCCCAGCCGGCCCCGCGCGAGAGCCAGTTCCAGCGTCTGCTCAACGTCAAGGGACGGTTGTCTTCGCCTGAAGAATTTCGCGAGATCGTGATCCGGGTGGACGACGACGGCCGCATCACCCGCCTGGGCGACGTCGCCCGGGTGGAGCTCGGTGCCGACCAGTACGCCCTGCGCGCCCAGCTCGACGGCAAGGACGCGGTGGCCTTGCCGGTGTTCCAGCGTCCGGGCTCCAACGCCATCGCCCTGTCCGATGGCGTGCGCGACTATATGGCCGAGGCCGCCGAGACCTTCCCCGACGGCGTCGACTACGACATCGTCTACGACCCCACCGTGTTCGTGCGCGGCTCCATCGAGGCGGTGGTGCATACGCTGCTGGAGGCGGTGCTGCTGGTGGTGGTCGTGGTGGTGCTGTTCCTGCAGACCTGGCGAGCATCGCTGATTCCGCTGATCGCGGTGCCGGTCTCGCTGATCGGCACCTTCGCGGTGATGCAGCTGATCGGCGTATCGATCAATACGCTGTCACTGTTCGGCCTGGTGCTGGCGATTGGCATCGTGGTGGACGACGCCATCGTGGTGGTGGAGAACGTCGAGCGCAATATCGAACTCGGCCACTCGCCCTATGAGGCCACCCGCATCGCTATGAGCGAGGTCACCGGGCCGATCATCGCCATCGCCCTGGTACTGACCGCGGTATTCGTGCCGACCGCCTTCATCAGCGGTCTGACCGGACAGTTCTACCAGCAGTTCGCGCTGACCATCACCATCTCGACGCTGATCTCGGCGTTCAACTCGCTGACCCTGTCACCGGCGCTGTCGGCGCTGTTGCTCAAGCCCCACGGGGCGAAGCCCGACTGGCTGACCCGGCTGATCGACGCCCTGTTCGGCCGCTGGCTGTTCAGCCCCTTCAACCGGGCCTTCGCTGCCATGTCGCGGGGCTACACCGGGCTGATTCGTCGCCTGCTGCGCTTCGGGCTGATCGTCGGTCTCGGCTACCTGGCGTTGCTGGGACTCACCGGCAAGCTGTTTCAGGAGGTCCCCGGCGGCTTCATTCCGTCCCAGGACAAGCAATACCTGGTGGCCATGGCCCAGTTACCCGACGCCGCGAGCCTCGAGCGCACCAGCGAGGTGCTCGCCGAGATGCAGGAGATCGCCCTGGCAACGCCGGGCGTGGCCAACACCGTGGCCTTCCCCGGTCTTTCGGTGAATGGCTTCGTCAATGCCTCCAACTCGGGCATCGTCTTCACCCCGCTTGCGCCCTTCGATGAGCGCCAGTCGCCGGAGCTTTCGGCCGGCGCCATCGCCGCCCGCCTCAATGCCCAGTTCGCCCAGATCGACGAGGCCTACGTGGCGGTGTTCCCGCCTCCGCCGATCCTTGGCCTCGGCACCACCGGGGGCTTCAAGCTGCAGCTGCAGGACCGCGGCAACGTCGGCTTCGACGGGCTGTTCGAGGCGACCCAGGCGGTGGTCGGCGCCGCCAATCAGGACCCGCGGCTGGCCGGTGTCTACTCGAGCTATCGCATCCAGGTGCCGCAGTACGACGTGGAGGTGGACCGCGAGCAGGCGCTGGTGATGAATGTCTCGCTGGACGCGGTGTTCGACACCCTGCAGATCTACCTGGGGTCGCTCTACGTCAACGACATCAACCGCTTCGGCCGGACCTATCAGGTACGCGCCCAGGCCGACGCCGAATACCGCCTGGACGCCGAGGCCATCCGCCAGCTCAAGGTGCGCAGCAACGACGGCCGGATGATCCCGCTGGGCAGCTTCGTCGAGATCAGCCCGACCACCGGGCCGGACCGGGTCATGCACTACAACACCTTCGTCAGCGCCGACATCAACGGCTCGCCGGCGCCGGGCATGTCCAGTGACCAGGCCAAGCAGGCGATCGAGGAGGTGCTGGCCACCACCCTGCCGGCCGGCGTGGCCTACGAGTGGACCGAGGTCACCTACCAGCAGGTGCTGGCGGGCAACACCATGATCTACGTCTTCCCGCTGGTGGTGCTGCTGGTGTTCCTGGTGCTGGCGGCCCAGTACGAGAGCTGGTCGCTACCGTTCTCGATCATCCTGATCGTGCCGATGACGCTGCTGTCGGCCATGGCCGGTGTGTGGCTGACCGGCGGTGACAACAACATCTTCACCCGCATCGGCTTGATCGTGCTGGTGGCGCTGGCCTGCAAGAACGCCATCCTGCTGGTGGAGTTCGCCCGCGAGCAGCAGAGCCAGGGACAGTCGCGACTGGACGCCGTGCTGACCGCCTGCCGCCTGCGCCTGCGGCCGATCCTGATGACCTCGGTGGCCTTCACCGCAGGCGTCATCCCGCTGATGCTGGCCTCCGGTGCGGGCAGCGAAATGCGTCAGGCGATGGGCGTGGCGGTGTTCTACGGGATGATCGGGGTGACCCTGTTCGGGCTCTTGCTGACCCCGCTGTTCTATGTGGGCGTGCGTCGCCTGGTGGAACGTCGCCGGCCACGCTCAGGCGATAGCGATACCGATAGCGATACCGCGACAGCCGAGGCGACATCACCTTCCGCCTCCTGACGCCCTGCCCGCTGCCGAGTCTGGCGTTACCTGCGTCGGACTCGGCAGGCGGCCCACCATTGGCGGACGTGCATCAGAACAGGCGCGCCGCGTTCAGGGAAGCCGCAGCGCTTCGATCGACCGGGCCATATCGTCCGCCAGGGCGTGCACTGCCTGGCTATCGACCTCGCGCTGGGCGTAGGCGCGAAGGCCCATCACCTCGGCCTGTAGCCGCCGTCCCAGGCGCACCGGGTCGGCGCTCGGTTCAAGCTCGCCGGCGTCCTTGGCGGCGCGAAACTGCTCGACGAAGCAGGCTTCCATGGCCTCGAGCAGGGCCTCGGCCTTGCCCAGCGCCGCCTGCTCTCGCTCGCCCAGCTCCAGCAGGCTCTTCACCAGCATGCAGGCCCGGCTGGGAAGCTCCTGGTCCCGCAGACAGCCCAGCTTGCGCAGGTAGGCGGCCAGCCCCGACAAGGGCGAGTCGTACTCGGCCAGGGTACGCTCGAGCTCGACCAGTCCGAGCCGGGCATAGCGTTCCAGCGCCTCCTGAAACAACGCATCCTTGCTGCCGAAGGCGGCATAGATGCTGCCCGGCCGCATATCGAGGGTGCGTTCCAGGTCCTTGAGCGAGGTGGCGTGGAACCCCTTCTGCCAGAACAGGTGCAGGGCACGTTCCAGCGAATCCTGACGGTTATGTAGTGTCGCGCGCGGCATGGATGGGTCCGGTGTCGTGGCCGGTACGGCCTTCAGAAAATTGAGCAACTGCTCAAATTTTAACTTGAGTGATCGCTCAGGTATAGCTAGAGTATGCCCGAACGGCTTTCAGCAGGGCCTGCTGGCGGCCAATTTTGAGCAATCGCTCAAAAAATTCGGAATCAATGGCGCGTGCAACGCCCCGGTCTGCAACGGTCTGCGGCCTTGCCACAGGCGCCATCACACAGGAGAACCCGATGACCGACTTTAGCCTCCACGACAAGCAAAGCGCCCCCGAAGAGAGCCAGGCACTGCTCGACAACTCGGTCAACGCCTTTGGCATGATCCCCAACCTGCACGCGGTCATGGCCGAGGCACCGGGCCTGCTGGAAGGCTACCAGCGCCTGCACCAGCTATTCCTGGATTCCTCCTTCGATGCCGAGGAAACCACCGTGGTGTGGCAGACCATCAACGTCGAGCACAACTGCCACTACTGCGTGCCGGCCCACACCGCCATCGCCAAGCAGATGGAAGTGGATGACGCCGTCTCCGACGCCCTGCGCAACGAAGACCCGCTGCCCAACGAGCGCCTCGAAGCGCTGCGTACCTTCACCCTGTCGGTCGTGCGCGAACGTGGCAACGTCGATGACGACGCCGTGCAGGCCTTCCTCGACGCCGGCTACACTAAGCGCCAGGTGCTCGAAGTGATCCTGGCCCTGTCCCAGAAGGTCATGAGCAACTACACCAATCACCTGGCCAACACCCCGGTGGACGAACCCTTCGCCAAGTTCGACTGGAAGAAGGCCGAGTAACGACCACCCTATCGACAGGACGCCTCTGTGGCGTCCTGTCGAGGTGACTGGTCGTGGTGACTGGCCGAGGCCACCGAAGGCCCCGTCGATCGCGACGGACTCGATCAAGGAGACGCCATGACTGCCCCAGAACGCCCCGACGTGCTGGTCTTCGACGTCAACGAGACGTTGCTCGACCTGACCCACCTTGAGCCGCTGTTCGATCGGCTGTTCGGCGACCCGGCGATGCTGCGCGAATGGTTCGCCCAACTGATCCTCTACTCCCAGTCGATGACCCTGTCGGGACTCTATACGCCCTTCGGTCAGCTCGGCGCAGGCGCCCTGCGCATGACCGCCGAGATTCACGGGGTCACCCTCGAGCAGAACGATCTCGACGAACTGGGTGAGCGCATCGGCTCCATGCCGGCGCACCCCGACGTGGCCCCGGCACTCGAGCGGCTTCGCCAGGCCGGCTTTCGCCTGGTCACCCTGACCAACTCGGCACCGGGCGCTGGCCCCACGCCGCTGGAAAAGGCAGGACTGGCCGAGTATTTCGAACGCTCATTCAGCGTCGACCAGGTCAAAAAGTTCAAGCCCGCGCCGGACACCTACGCCCAGGTCGCCGAGGCCATGCAGACACCGCCATCTAGACTGTGCCTGATTGCCTGCCACCTGTGGGATACCATCGGCGCCCAGGCCGCCGGCTGGCAGGGTGCACTGGTGCTCCGGCCCTACAACGCCATGCTGCCGGCGGATGGCGTCCCGGTACCGGACTACAGTGTCGACGATATCGGCAAGTTGGCGGATCGGTTGATTGGTTCCTGATCAAGCAGCTCCGCCACTTGATTCGGCGGCCAGTCCCGCAGGCCGGGCCTGGTACTGCCTCCCGAAGACACCTTGCGAAATCACATTCTTTGCTCTACCATGCGCAGCCTCTCGACGCCGCATCCCCTGCGGCATCTGCGCGCCCGTAGCTCAGCTGGATAGAGTACCTGACTACGAATCAGGTGGTCGGAGGTTCGAATCCTCCCGGGCGCGCCATCGATTGTCTTTCTTGTATCTTGTCTGTCTTTTCTTTCTGGCCTTTCTGTCTGGCTTTTCTGTCTAGCCTTTCTGCCTGACCTTTCTAACTGACCTTTCGTTCGACGCCCTTCCGATCTTTGTACCGACGTCGACCGCGTCATCAAAACACTTTTTTACAAAAATACGACAATCCAGCAACTCCTTGTATTTGTCGCGAAACGTCCGCCAACATCGGTCTTTCTCGCCGCGATGAAACGCTTTCTCTCCTTACCCTGATTATCCTCCCCCTCCTTACCTCTTCTGTTGCACTGAATCGTCAACAACTCCTCCTATACTCGAGCGATCGGGCTCCCTTGGAGCCTCTCATCGCGTCAAATCACTGGTCATCGTGGTACGTGACCGGGTCAGGGAGACAGACGGTGTTCGCATTCAGTCCTTATCGCAACAGAGCGCAACGCTGGAGCGGTTATCTAGCGGCCAGCCTTATCATGACGATGTCCACGTCGGTGCTTGCCCAGGAGAATGACTCCCAGCAGCAGGACAATGGAAACTCGTCCAAACCCAACATTCTGGTGCTGTGGGGCGACGATATCGGGCAGTCCAACATTTCGGCCTTCACCCACGGTCTGGTGGGCTACCAGACCCCCAATATCGACCGCATCGCCGACGAAGGCATGATGTTCACCGACTACTATGGTGAACAGTCCTGCACCGCCGGCCGCTCGTCCTTCATCACCGGCCAGAGCGTGTTTCGCACAGGGCTATCCAAGGTCGGCCTGCCGGGCGCCGCTCAGGGCATCAGCGAGAAGGACCCGACCATCGCCGCCCTGCTCAAGGCCGAAGGCTACGCCACCGGCCAGTTCGGCAAGAACCACCTGGGCGATCGCGACGAACACCTGCCGACCAATCACGGTTTCGACGAATTCTTCGGTAACCTCTATCACCTCAACGCCGAGGAAGAGCCCGAGCATCCGGACTACCCTGCCGACATGGAAATGCCGGACGGCCGCACCTTCCGCGAGGCCTTCGGACCCCGTGGGGTGATCAAGTCCAGCGCCGACGGGCAGATCGAGGACACCGGACCGCTGACAAGCCAGCGAATGGAGACCATCGACGAAGAATCCTCCGCCGCGGCGCTGGATTTCATCGAGCGCAAGACCGCCGAGGGCACCCCCTGGTTTGTCTGGTGGAACGCCACCCGCATGCACTTCCGTACCCACGTCAAGGACGAGCTGCGCGGTATCTCCGGTCAGAACGAATACGCCGACGGTATGGTCGAGCACGACATGCACGTCGGCCAGTTCCTCGACAAGCTTGACGAGCTGGGCATCGCCGACAACACCATCGTGTTCTACTCCACCGACAACGGGCCGCACATGAATACCTGGCCCGACGCTGGCATGACGCCGTTTCGCGGCGAGAAGAACACCAACTGGGAAGGCGGCTGGCGGGTACCCGCCATGGTCCGCTGGCCAGGTCAGATCGAGGAAGGCTCCATCTCCAACGAGGTCATGCACCACATGGACTGGATGCCGACCTTCATGGCCGCCGTCGGCAACGATTCCATCAAGCAGGACCTGCTGGAGGGTGGCGTTCAGGCCATCGGTCGCGAGTACAACGTACATCTGGACGGCTACAACTTCCTGCCTCTGCTCACCGGGGAAAGTGAGGAAGGCCCGCGTCATGAGGTGTTCTACTTCTCCGATGACGGTGACCTGACCGCGCTGCGCTACGATGACTGGAAGCTGGTGTTCATGGAGCAGCGCATCGAGGGAACCTTCGAAGTGTGGGCGAACCCCTTCACCCCGCTGCGTGTCCCCTTGATGTTCAACCTGCGCCGCGATCCCTACGAGCGTGCTCAGCTGACCTCCAACACCTACTATGACTGGTTGCTGGATCACTCCTTCCTGGCCCTGCCCGCCCAGTCCTATGTGGCAAACTTCCTGGAGACCTTCAAGGAGTTTCCGCCACGCATGAAGGCAGCAAGTTTCAGTCTGGATCAGGTAATGGAAGCCCTGGAACAGCCCGCCAGCGTTCACTGACGCCGGCTTGAACGCCACGAGCCGCTCCCCCGGGGGCGGCTCGTCGGTGAAAAAAGACGGGTCGAAGAGCCCGTTCCATTCTCTCAAGGAACCGAGTGCATGAATCCCCCTAATCCGAGCATCCTCCAACGACAGTCACTGGCAACGCTGCTGCCCGCGGTACTGTTGTCTCTGCTTCCTGCGATGGCACTGGCCGACCCGCTGCCTTCCTGGAATGCCGGTCACAGCAAGAGCACCATCGTCGACTTTGTCGAGTCCACCAGCGATCCGGACAACGATGACTTCGTGCCACAGGAGCGACGCATCGCGGTGTTCGACAACGATGGCACCCTGTGGAGTGAGCAGCCCGCCTACACCCAGTTGCTCTACGCCCTGGACCGCGCCAGCGAGACCGACCCCGAGGCGCTCGACACGCCGCTCAAGAAGGCCGCCGCCGAAGGTGACATCGACACCCTGCTGGAGGCCGGCGAGGAAGGCATCCAGGCGCTGCTGTCGCTGTCCCACCAGGACCTGTCGCTGAGTGACTTCCAGCAGGACGTGAGCGACTGGCTGGCCAACGCCACCCACCCCGCGACCGGCCGCTTCTACACCGACATGGTCTACCAGCCGATGCTCGAACTGCTCGGCTATCTGCGCGACCACGGCTTCTCGACCTACATCGTCTCCGGTGGCGGGCTCGAGTTCATGCGCGTCTTCGCCAGCGACGTCTATGGCGTGCCGCCCCAGAACATCATCGGCAGTACCGGCGAGATGGAACTGGTCGATCTCGAAGACGATCCGCAGCTCTACAAGCGCGGCGGCGACATCTGGCTCGATGACGGCCCCGGCAAGGTGATATCGATCAACCGCCATCTGGGCCAGCGCCCGATTCTCGCCGTGGGCAACTCAGACGGCGACGTGCCGATGCTGATCTGGACCACCGAGGGCGAAGGCCCGCGCCTTGGCGTGCTGGTTCACCACACCGATGGCGAGCGCGAGGTCGCCTACGACAGCGACAGCCATATCGGACGTCTGGCCGATGGCCTGGAACAGGCTGAAGCGCGCGACTGGCAGTTGATCGACATGGCCCGCGACTGGCAACGCCTTTACCCGGAGAAACCATGAGCCTCAACGACGACATCAAGGGACTCGAGGCCGCCATCGGCGAGTCGATCATCGGCCAGCGCGACGTCATTCGGCGGCTGGTGATCGGCCTGCTGGCCGGCGGCAACCTGCTGATCGAAGGCCTGCCGGGACTGGCCAAGACCCGCGCGGTCAAGGCCATGGCGCGCCACCTGGAGGCCGACTTCAGTCGTATCCAGTTCACGCCCGACCTGCTGCCTTCCGACGTGACCGGCAGCGAGGTCTACCATCAGGGCGAGGAAGGCGCGGTATTCCGCTTTCACCCGGGCCCGCTGTTCGCCAATCTGGTGCTGGCCGACGAGATCAACCGCGCCCCGGCCAAGGTACAGTCGGCCCTGCTCGAGGCCATGGAGGAGCGCCAGGTCACGGTGGGCGGCACGACCCACAAGATGCCGGCGCTGTTCATGGTGCTGGCCACCCAGAACCCGATCGAGCAGGAAGGCACCTACCCGCTGCCCGAGGCGCAGATGGACCGCTTCATGATGCATGTGCGGGTCGACTACCCCAGCCGCGAGGAAGAGGTTCAGGTGATTCGCCTGGTGCGTCAGGAAGAGCAGGCCAACAATCGCGAGGCAAGCCCGGCCGCCGGCGACGCTACTGCTCAGGTCCCCGTGGCCCTGGCCCAGGAGGCGATCTTCGCCGCCCGCCGCGAGATCGCCGCCCTGCACGTGGCCGAGCCGATGGAGCAGTACATGGCCACGCTGGTGGACGCCACCCGTCACCCGGCGGACTTCAGCGACGACCTGGCCCGCTACATCGAACTCGGCGCCAGCCCGCGCGCCTCGCTGGCGCTCGACCGTTGCGCCCGCGCCCACGCCTGGCTCGAAGGCCGCGACTACGTGGATCCGGTGGACGTCCAGCAGGTGGCTCCGGAGGTGCTGCGCCACCGCATCGGGCTGAGCTTCGAGGCCCAGGGCCAGGGCTTCAGCGCCGACGACGCGGTCGCCACCCTGCTTGGCTGCGTGGCGCTCCCCTGAGGCCTGGTCTCGTGCAAACCCGGTCCGTACACGCCTTCTAGCCGCCAGACTTCGCCACGGCGTGAGCCTCGCCCCGGCAAGGGACGGATCCCTGGACAAGAGGTATCGATGCGCCTGCCATTCGCCAGACACCCGGCTTCCCGGACGGTGCCCGGCTCCACGGAGCGAACCACGCTGGATCCGCGCGTGCACCTGGACCTGGCCCAGCTGACGGCGCTGGAACCCCAGGGCCGCCGCCTGCGACTGCTGCCGCGCCAGCCGGCTCGCAGCGTGCTCAATGGCCGCCATGGCTCGCACCTCCGGGGGCGCGGCCTGGACTTCCTTGAACTACGCGACTATCAGCCATCGGACGACGTGCGCAACATCGACTGGCGGGTCACCGCGCGCACCGGCACTCCCCATGTACGGGTGTTCACCGAAGAGCGCGATCGCCCCGCCCTGTTGGTGGTCGACCAGCGCATGTCGATGTTCTTCGGCAGCCGCCACGCCATGAAGTCGGTCACCGCCGCCGAAGCCGCCGCGCTGCTGGGCTTCGCTGTGCTGGAGCAGGGCGACCGGGTGGGCGGCATCGTGGTCAGCGACGAGGCCGTCGAAGAGTTCCGACCGCGTCGCTCCCGGGCCCAGCTGATGCGCTACCTGAGCGCCCTGGCCCAGGCCAACCAGGCCTTGCATCCACAGCGCAAGGCACCCGCGCCGACCTCGCTGGATCAGGTACTGACGTCGGTGGCACGCCTGGCCAGCCGTGACCACCTGATCATCCTGCTCAGCGATTTCGACGTTCCGGGCCCGCGCACCGAAGCGCTGCTCGGCGCCATCCGCCGCCACAATGACCTGATGCTGGTGGCGGTCAGCGACCCCTTGTCCGAGCGCTTGCCTGACGACCTCGCCTGCGTGGCCACCGACGGTCAGCGCCACGCCCGCTTTGATACCTCCGACGCCGATCAGCGCCGGGCGTTGGAAAGCGTGGCCAGGGAGCGCCGCCAGCAGCTTGAGCGCTGGTCACGACAGCTTGGCGTGGGCCTGGCGTCGCTGTCTGCTGGCTCACCCACCCTGCCCCAGCTGCGTACCTTGCTTGGGCTGCCGTCCGAGGGTGCTGCTGGTTCAGACGCTGGCGATGACCCGGCGACAGGGGGCCGCGATGAGTAGCGCTGCGAGCAACGACGATATCGTGATGTTGCCCGACCTGATCGATCAGCTGTCCGAGGCACCGGTTCCCCCTGCGATCCCCTGGATACCCCAGACCTGGGGCTGGTCGCTGCTGGCCGTCGTGATAGTGGCGCTACTGACGCTATGGGGCATCCGTCGGTATCTGCGCTGGCGTGCCGATGCCTATCGCCGCGCCGCCCTGATCGAGCTCGACCAGCGCCTGGATGACGAAGGAGCGATCGCCCTGGCGGAAATCCTCAGGCGGACCGCCCTCTCTGCCTACCCGCGGGAGCGTGTCGCCGGCCTGACCGGTCAGCGCTGGTGGCGCTTTCTCGATGCAAGCCTGGGCGACAGACGCACCCCGCACTTCGACGGCCCGCTGGGCCAGGAGCTGTCCACGGCGCCCTACCGGGCCACCACGACAGACGGCACCACCCCCCCATCGGCGGAACTCGTGGCACTGAGCCGACGCTGGATCCGCCACCACCGTCGCGATATTCCCCAGGAGTCGGCGTCATGATCGAACTGGCGACGCCCTGGGCGCTGGCCCTGCTGCCGCTACCTTTACTGGCCTACTGGCTGCTGCCAGCCCACCGCCAACGGCTGGCAGCGCTGCGCCTGCCGTTCTTTCAGCGACTGGTGGAGGCCGCCGGTGTCTCGGTTCCACGCGGCCGCCAGCGCTCGCCGCTGGCTCGGCTGACACAGGCGCTGGTGTGGGGCCTGATCGTGCTGGCCCTGGCCCGTCCGGAGAAACTCAGCGAACCCATCGTCTGGCAGAGCGCCGCCCGCGACCTGATCCTGGCGGTGGACATCTCCGGCAGCATGGATGAGTCCGACCTGATCGATGCCGAGGGTGAGCCCCGCCAGCGCCTGGCGGCGGTCAAGGAGGTCATCGCCGACTTCGTCGCCGATCGCGAGGGCGAGCGTCTGGCGCTGATCGTGTTTGGCTCGCGGGCCTACGTCCAGGCGCCGCTGACCGAGGACCTCAAGACGCTGACCACGCTGCTCGACCAGACCGAGGTCGGCATGGCCGGCCCGCATACCGCGCTGGGTGACGCCATGGGTCTGGCCATCCGCCAGTTCGAGGCAAGCGACGTGGAACAGCGGCTGTTGATCCTGCTGTCCGACGGCGCCGACACCGGCAGCCGCATGAGCCCCATCAACGCCGCCTCCATCGCCGCCGAGCGCGACGTGCGGGTGATCACCATCGCCATGGGTGACCCCCAGGGCAGCGGCGAAAACCGCGTCGATAGCGAAACCCTCGAGGCCATCGCCGAGATCACCGACGGCGCCTTCTTCACCGCCACCGACCAGCAGGCGCTTGCCGCCATCTACGCGCGGATCGATGAACTGGCACCGCGTGAGGTCGCCACCCACAGCTATCGCGAGCACCGCTCGCTGAGTCACTGGCCGCTCGCTCTGGCGGCGGCATTGGTGCTGCTGACCCTGGCACTCGATCGCCGGCAGTTGGTCCGCTCACGGACGGCTGGCGATCCCCCTGGCGGGAAGGCAGATGCCCGGACAGACGTCGCCGAACACCCTGATACCAGCCGCGGTGACAACACGCAGGAGGGCACGCCATGAGCGAGTGGCTCGACGGTCTCTCTGCGCTGCACCTGCTGCGTCCACTGTGGTGCCTGCTGCTGCCGCTGGTGGTGGTGCTGTGGTGGTGGCGCCGACGGATCCCCTCGGCGGACATCGGCGGCGACCATTTTGCCCCCCACCTGGCATCTGCCCTGCGTGCCGATGGGCACGACCGCCGCCGACTGCGGCCGCTGGACACCCTGGCGCTGCTGGCCATCCTGCTGGTCCTGGGCGTTGCCGGCCCCGCCTGGACGCGCATGCCCAACCCGCTGATCGCCCAGAGCGCCCCGCTGGTGGTGGTGCTGGAGGTCAGCGCCAGCATGGACCAGAGCGACGTGCCACCAAGCCGCCTGGAGCGCGCCAAGCACAAGATCCAGACCTTGCTCGAGCGTCGCGACGGCGCCCGTACCGCCTTGATCGCCTACGCCGGCAGTGCCCACCAGGTGGTGCCGCTGACCGACGACCCGGCGCTGGTCACGCCCTACCTCGAGGGGCTTTCCAGCGACGTCATGCCGGAAGACGGCGACGCCGCCGGGCAAGCGCTGGCGCTTGCCGCCAGCGTGCTCGACGGGGCTCGACGCGACAACGCAGGGCTTCCCGGCGCGGTACTGCTGGTGAGCGATGGTGTCACCGCCCAGGGTTCCGTCACGGCCGGTCTCGGCGAGGATGACACCCTGCTGGTGCTGGACATGAACGCTCCCGGCAGCTCCGGGACAAGCACGGCGTCGGTGGCGGGTGCGACCCGCGTGGGGCTGAGCGTTGACGACGCCGACGTGGACGAGATCACCCGCCGCTTGGCCGCCACCTACCAGCAAGCGCTACGCGATGACGACCGCCTGGCCTGGGAGGATCGCGGCGTATGGCTGGCCTGGCCGGCGGCGCTGCTCGCTCTGCTGGGCTTTCGCCGCGGCTGGCAGCTCGGCCTGTCCGGCCTGGCGCTGCTGCCGGTGCTGTGGGCCGGGCCCGTCACGCCGGCCCTGGCCCAGGAGGCGTCCCGGGCCACCGAGACCCTCGACACCAGCCTGGCGGGAAGGCTGACCCAGGGCCTCGCGGACGCCTTTCTGACGCCGGATCAGCAGGGCCGATGGTGGGCCGAACACAACGACTACGGCCGTGCGGCCCGCCACTTCGAGGATCCGGCCTGGCTCGGCTATGCGCTCTACCGCGATGGCCAGTACCAGGCGGCGGTCGAGGTGCTCGAACGGCTCGACAGCGCCGATGCTGCCTTCACCCAGGGTCTGGCGCTGATCAAGAATCGTCAGTACCGCCCCGCCATCGACGCCTTCGAGACGGTGCTCGAGCGCGACCCCGACTATCCCGAAGGTCAACGCAACCTGGAACTGGCCAGGGAGATTCTCGCCTACGTCGAGGACACCCGTGAGCAGTCCGATACCGGCGAGGAGCTCGGCATCGGCGCCGACGACGTGGTATTCGACAATGAAGAGGCCCGGGGTGAGGACACCGAACAGCCGGTGGAGGAACCTGGCCAGCAGATCACCGCCGAGCAGTGGATCGAGACCCTGGACACCGATACCAGCGACTTCTTGCGCCAGCGCTTCGCCATCGAGGCGCAGGCTCCCGCTAGCTCTGATAGTGATAGCGATAGCGACAACGACAGGGAGACGGCGCCATGAACCCACGTCGCGTCAGCCGCGCCTCGCGCCCTGGCAAGAGTGCGCCGCGTCTGGCGGGGCTCATGCTGCTGTCGTTGCTGCTGTCGTCTCTGGCGCTGATGTCGACGCTTTGCTCGGCCGCAGCGACAGCGGCGGATACCAGCTCGTCCCCGGTCCGGCTCACGGTCGAACTCGAGCCACAGGAGCTGGCGCCCGGCGACAGCGCCGAGCTGCGTGTCCAGGTGCTGGTACCCACCTGGATGCCTGAGCCGGTGACCTTTCCGAGCCTGGACCAGCCGGGGCTCAGGGTGACCTTGGGCGATCGCGCCACCACCCCGACCAGCCAGCGCGTCGATGGAAAGACCTGGTCCGGTGTATCGCGCCGCTATCGCCTGACGCCACTGTCCGCCGGACGCTTCGAGCTGGGCAGCGGCAGCCTCGAGGTCACCTACGCCTCTCCCGAGGACAACTCCCCGACCCAGCAACGTCTCACCCTGCCACCCGTGACCCTGACGGCCCGGCTGCCCGAGGCCGCCGAGGGACTCGACCCCTATCTGTCGGCCCGCGACATCGAGCTGAC
This sequence comes from Halomonas sp. H10-59, assembly GCF_040070555.1. Classification (NCBI taxonomy): domain Bacteria; kingdom Pseudomonadati; phylum Pseudomonadota; class Gammaproteobacteria; order Oceanospirillales; family Halomonadaceae; genus Halomonas; species Halomonas sp. H10-59. The sequence goes on along the minus strand of NZ_CP098828.1, from coordinate 987,009 downwards.
CCAGACGCTCGAGATCGTGCGAGCGGGTGAGAACGGCAAGAGCGGCAAGAGCGGCAAGAGCGGAGAGAACGGTGAGCAGGCGCAGGGCCAGAAGGGAGACGATGGTGATGCTGACGACACCGAAAACGCGGGCGACGACCGACAGTCACCGGAGCAAGACGATGCCGACGGCGACAGCGGCCCCATCGAGCTCGAGGCCGGCGACAGCGTCACCCGCACGGTCACCGCGCGACTGAGCGGCGGCAGCGCCCTGCTGCTGCCCGACCTGCTATCTGCAACGGCCAAGGAGGCAGGCGACGAGACAGCGATGGCCCCGCTCGGGGTCTATCCCGAGACACCACGCCTTGAAGAGTCCAGCGATGGCGGCACCCGTACCGACCGGGTGACCTATGTGGCCGAAACTGGCGGCAAGAGTTCTCTGCCCGGAGTCTCGCTGCGCTGGTACGATCCCGAAAGCGACAGCCTGGAGCAGGCCGAGCTTGCGCCAATCGAGGTCAGCGTCTCGGCACCCCGCGCCGCACGCAGCGCAGAGGACTGGGCCCGCCTCGTTCTCGGCGTCTTGCCCTGGCTGCTGGGACTGGTGTTGCTGGTGTCGCTCGCCACCTGGCTGTGGCGGCGCCTTGCCATCGGTGCCAAGGTGCGTGCGCATTGGCAATATCACCAGCAACAACAGCGCCAGCGTCGCGAGGCCAGCGGCGTGGCCGGGCTTCAGCGTCTGAAGCGATCCCTCGATGCCCGCGACCTGGTCGCGGTGCGCCGACACTGGGAGGCCCTGGAACCCCATCTGGACAGCAATAGCGAAGCGCGCGCCCGCTTTGCCAACCGACTCGACGCCCTGTGTCGCGCCCGCCTCGGTCCCGACCGCGAGATCGCCAAGCCAGCGGCAGGTTTTCGCGATACTGGTGGCGACGGCGGCGGCGAAGGCGATGGCATGGACAATAAAGAATCCCTCTGGCAACGCCTGGCACAGGCCCTGCCAAGTGCACGAGAGCTTGCATCATCGCGCCCTGCAAACCGACAGCTTGCCCACGACCGCCTGACGGCGTTGAACCCGACTGCACAAGTGACCCGACGTAATGCGTGAACCTGGCCGTTTATCCTTTCTTCGATGCCTGCGTGCTCGACTTGCGACGCTCCTTCCGAGCGTCGAGTCCACAGGGCCCGCACCAGCGCTTTCGTCGACGCTGACACCAGCGCTTTCGATGGTATCGGCACCAGCGCTTGCCATGGCCCTGATGGCGGGGTTGCTGGCCGCACCGGAGAGCATTGCCCAGACGCCTCAGGGAACGCCCCAGGGAACGCCCCCGACGACGGCCACCGAAGCCAAGGGCTACGCCCCCGAAGGAAGCTGCGCCTCCTGTCACGAGGCCGAGACCCAGGCATGGCAGGATTCCGACCACGCCTGGGCGCTGCGCGACGCCACCCCCGACAATGTACTGGGCGACTTCGACGACGCCAGCTTCGAGGATGGCGAGGTCAAGGCACGCTTTCACCGCCGAGGCGATACCTTCCTGGCGACCCTGGAAGGCCCCCAGGACCCCGCCGAGACCTTCGAGATCCGCCACACCTTCGGCGTACGCCCGCTGCAGCAGTATCTGGTGGAGCAGCCAGGGGGACGACTGCAGAGTTTGACCATCGCCTGGGACTCGCGCCCCGCCAACGAAGGCGGACAGCGCTGGTTCTCGCTCTACCCGGGCCAGGCGTTTACCCCGGATGACCCCCTGCACTGGCGCGGGCGCTACCAGAACTGGAACGCCATGTGCGCCGACTGCCACTCGACCAACCTCGAGAAGCACTACGATCTTGAAAGCGACAGCTTCGCCACCACCTGGCACGAGCAGAGTGTCGGCTGCCAGAGTTGCCACGGCCCCGCCCAGGATCACCTGGGCTGGGCGGCCCGGTGGCAGGCCGACGAAGACGCTCCCGCATCCTCTCCCGCCTCAGCCGGCGATATGGGCCTTGCCCTGGATCTCGCCGACATGGACGCCCCCGAGATGGTCGAGCAGTGCGCTCGCTGCCACAGTCGCCGCCAGATGCTGGGCGCGGGCCCGGTACATGGTGCTCCGCTGACCGATGCCGCCCTGCCAAGCCTGTTGGGCGAGGGCATGTACCACGCCGACGGCCAGATCCAGGGCGAGGTCTACGTCTATGGCTCGTTCACCCAGAGCCGCATGTACCAGCAGGGTGTCGGCTGCGTGGACTGTCATGACCCGCATACCAGCGAGGTAAAGATCGAGGGCAACGGCCTGTGCCTGCAGTGCCACAACCCGGCGCCTCCGCCGCGTTTCCCGACCATGCAGCGCAACAACTACGACAGTCCCGAGCACCATCACCATACCCCCGGCAGCGAAGGCGCCCAGTGCGTGAGCTGCCATATGCCCGAGACCACCTACATGGTGGTGGACCCGCGTCGCGACCACAGCTTCCGGGTGCCCCGCCCGGATCTCGCCGAGGCCACCGGTAGCCCCGACGCCTGTACCGGCTGCCACCAGGACCTGTCACCCGCCGACGCCGCGGCGCAGATTCGTGAGTGGTTCGGTGACGACAGCCGCAGCGCCAGTCGTTCCCACTACGGTGTGGCGCTTCAGTCGGCCCGCCTGGGCCGCCCTGAAGCGCCGGACTACCTCAAGGCGCTGATCGAGGATGACGATACTCCTGACATTGTGCGCGCCACCGCGGTGGGCGAGCTCACCCCCTTTGCCGGCGACGCCCTGCCGACGCTTGAGCAGGCGCTGCAAGACGAGTCCCCACTGGTCCGCGCCGCCGCAGCGCCAGTATTCGCCCAGGCCCCCGAAGGCGCCAGGGTCGAGCTGCTGCTTCCACTGATCGATGACGAACGCCTGGCGGTCCGCGACGAGGCGGTCAAGGCGCTGGCCGGCACCTCGTTGATGGTCATGCCACAAGAGCGTCGTGCAGCCTTTCTGGAGGCACGTCGCGACTACGAGCGGCGCCTGGAGCAGAACGCCGACCTGCCCGGCAACCGCCTCAACCTGGCGGTACTGCTGGCGCGCACCGGACGCGAGGACGAAGCCGAGCAACAGTATCGTGCGGCACTGGCGATGGACCCCTACTTCCTGCCGGCCCGCGCCAACCTGGTCACCCAGCTCAGCGCCGAAGGCCGCCAACAGGACGCCCGAGCACTGCTGAAGGACGGCATCGCCCTCGATGGCATGCCCACGCCGGATCGAGGCCACCTGGCCTACCTGCTGGCACTGTCGCTGGCAGAGGATGGAGGGATGCAAGAAGAGGGTGGGATGGAAGAGGCCCTGTCCTGGCTCGAGAAGGCCGCCGAATGGCGCCCGGACCACGCCCGCACCCACTACAACCGCGGACTGATGCTGGATCGCCTGGGACGCAAGGACGAGGCCCTGGCGGCGCTCGAGCAGGGACGCCGGCAGGCACCCGGAGATCCCGACCTGCTCTACGCCCTGGTCTACGTCAACGCCACCAGCGGGCGCATCCCCCAGGCGCTGTCGGCCCTGGCCGAGCTGCGCCGACTTCGTCCGGACGACCCACGGCTGGGACAGCTGGAGCGCCAGCTACGCGGCAATCAATAGCATCCCTGAAGATGCCCTGCCCCCTTCGGCCTGGATGAAAAAGTGCCTGGGGGTCATCGGTCGTCGACCGACGACGCCCAGGCGCTGATGCGACAGACTGAAAGTTGGCGGTGGGGACGTCGGTGGTGTCGTCGGTGCGGCCGGCCTTACGCCTCGCTCTCGTCCACCACCAGGCGATTGCGCCCCTGGCGCTTGGCCGCATAGCTGGCCGCATCGGCACGTTCGATGGGAGTGTGAATATCGGCATCGCCTTCACGAAACTCGGTGATGCCGAGGCTCGTGGTGACATGGTATTCACGCCCCTCGTGGACCACACAGGTGTCGTTGATCGCTGTCAGGATGTCTTCGCCGATACGTTGCGCCTGGGCCAGCGTACAACTTGGCAGCAGCACCGCGAATTCATCGCCGCCCGGGCGAGCCACGTGATCGCTGCTGCGAACACAGCGGCCGACTTCCCGAGCGATGCGACGCAGCATCTCGTCACCGAGCGGGTGGCCACCCTCATCGTTGATCGGCTTGAACCGATCCAGGTCGAACAGCATCAGAACGGAGGGCTTGGCCATCTTGCGCCAGTCCGCCATGGCCTCTTCGAGGCGACGCTCGAAGCCTCGTCGGTTCAAGAGGCCGGTAAGGGGATCGTGTTCGGCCTCCCACTGACGTATTGCCTCCTGCTGACGACGGGCGGTGATGTCCTTGACGGTACCGACGAAGCCAATCACCTCGGTATCGATGGCGACCTGGCTGGCGTGAACCTCCAGCCATAGAAGCTCGCCATCGGCCCGCCAGTAGCGGTATTGACGCAGAAAGTCCTTCCCTGAGGCCATGCTGTAGCGCCACAGCTCGATCGCCGCATCGCGATCCTCGGCATGGATCGCCTGGACCCAACCATAGCGGTCCTGCCCTTTCATGGTACGACCGGTCAACTGGGCCAGGGCGTCATTCATGTAGGTGATGCGACCCTGGGTGTCGGTCACGAACATGCCCACCGGCGAGGACGCCAGCACGCTGTCGAGGAACGCCTGACGTCCGCGCAGATCATTCAGCGCCCGGTTTCGCTCGACCTCCACGGCATTGAATGCCTCGGCAACCTGGGTCAATTCCTTCATCTCGGTACCCAGCGAGACGCGACCACGCAGCCCCTTGCCTACCTGGGCGATCTGCGACTGCAACTGGTAAAGCGGCCGTAGCAGCAGCCACACCATCCAGCCAAGAAGCGGCAGCAGCAATAGCGCGATACCCACCCCGACCCAGCTAAGGCGTTTCAGCAAGCCCCACAAGGGCGCCAATACCTGGCCTTCCGGCAAGAACACGCCGACGATCCAGTCCGCCGGCCACACCTGCCGGTATGCCTGAAAGGTCATTTCGCCATTTACCGTAGGTCCATAACGCTCGCCCTCCCAGCCATCGAGGGCCAGGTCCAGGGCCGGGTTGTGGGAAAGGTCTCCCAGCGTCCCCATCACGCGCTGGCGGTCAGGGTGGTAGAGCACCTGGCCTGAGGCGCTGAACACCGCTGCGTAGCCTTCGTTACCCAGCCGGACCCGGCTCAAGCGTCGGAAGATACCGCCCGAGTGAACTTCGACCACGCCTCCCAGAGCCCCCATGAAACGACCGTCGTCGCCCTTCAGCGGCACCAGCAACAGCACCAGCGGAAGCCCGGTAATACGTCCATAGATGGGGTCACTGACGTAGGGCCGCTCGACCTCGCGCAAAAAACTGAAGTACTCGCGATCGCTGATATCGAGCCCTTCGCGCCCAGGTGTCACCGGCCAATCGGTGACCACCCTGCCGTCGCCGTCGAATACCACCAGGCCGTCGAACAGCTCGAGCAGTACGCTGTTGTCCTTCAACACCCCACCGCCGGGATCGAGCAACGCGCCACTCGAGTGTCTGGACGCCACCCGCTCAAGCATCGCCAGGCGGGTCTCGATCTCTTCGGTCACCTCATCGGCGATCAGATGCGTCTCGTAACGCAGGTGAGAAAAGTTCACCTCACGCACCAGGTCCTTGCCGGTGTACCAGCCCCACGCCAGCAGGATCGTCACCACGACAACCCAGGTCATCGCCAGGCCAGTCATCATTCTCAGTTGCAGCGAGAGCGAAGCGACAAATCTGCACAGCTTGGGCACGAAGGCTTTCCTTCAGGGTCGAACCGCCGGTGGCGGTGGTGCGAAATACGTTACATGCATCGTGAATAGCATAAATAGTAACGCTAAACATCCATTTCCTATAAACGAAATAGAAAGGTTCGATTGTTCTTCATCGACAGCGGTCTATACCTTATATCGGACCAGACCAAGAGCAGGAGACGCCACATGACCCGCAAGACAATGACCACCAGCGCCGGTGCCCCCATCGGTGACAACCAGAACAGCCTGAGTGCGGGCCCCCGTGGACCTCTGCTGCTCGAGGACTACCAGCTTCTCGAGAAACTCGCTCACCAGAACCGCGAGCGCATCCCCGAGCGCACCGTCCACGCCAAGGGCTGGGGCGCCCACGGCACCCTGACCATCACCCAGGACATCACCCGCTACTCCAGGGCCAAGGTCTTCACCCCGGGTAGCCAGACGCCGATGCTGGCCCGCTTCTCCACCGTGGCCGGCGAACAGGGTGCGGCGGACGCCGAGCGTGACGTGCGCGGCTTCGCCCTGAAGTTCTACACCGAGGAAGGCAACTGGGATGTGGTCGGCAACAATACGCCGGTGTTCTTTATCCGTGATCCGTCCAAGTTCCCGGACTTCATCCATACCCAGAAGCGCCACCCGCGCACCAACATGCGCTCGGCCACCGCGGCCTGGGACTTCTGGTCGCTGTCGCCAGAGTCACTGCATCAGGTGACCATGCTGATGTCGGACCGTGGCCTGCCCACCGACGTTCGTCACATCAATGGCTACGGTTCCCACACCTACTCATTGATCAACGCCGACAACCAGCGCGTGTGGTGCAAGTTCCACTTCCGCACCGCCCAGGGTCACAAGCACTTTACCGATGCCGAGGCCGAACAGGTGGTGGGCAAGAGCCGCGAGACCACCCAGGAAGACCTCTACAACGCCCTGGAAAACGGCGACTACCCGCGCTGGAACTTCTTTATCCAGGTGATGACCGAGGAACAGGCCAGGCAGGCGCCGTTCAATCCCTTCGACCTGACCAAGGTGTGGCCCCATGGCGACTACCCGCTGATCGAGGTCGGCTACTTCGAGCTCAACCGCAACGCCGACAACTACTTTGCCGAGATCGAGCAGGCTGCCTTCTCACCGTCCAACAAGGTGCCGGGCATCGGCTTCTCGCCGGACAAGATGCTGCAGGCACGGGTGTTCTCTTACGCCGACGCCCACCGCTACCGCCTCGGCACCCACTACGAGGCGCTGCCGGTCAACCAGCCGAAGTGTCCGGTCCACCACTACCACAAGGACGGCCCGATGCGCTTCTTCGCCAACGGAGAGCAAAACGGCGACGCCTACTACGAGCCCAACTCCTTCGATGGACCGACCGAGGACCCGAGCGTAGTGGAACCGCCGCTGCCGCTGGAAGGCGACGCCTGGCGCTACGACCACCGCGAAGGCAATGACGACTACGCACAGCCTCGCGCCCTGTTCGAATTGATGAGCCCGGAGCAGCGGGAGCGACTGTTCGGCAATATCGCCCGGCATATGCAGGGTGTCCCGGACTTTATCAAGGAGCGTCAGCTCGGCCACTTCGAGAAGTGCCACCCGGAGTACGCTGCCGGTGTGCGTGAGGCCATCGCAAGGGTCGGTGACTGAGCCAACGACGCAGCCCCTCTAGCAGTGACTTGCTAACTTGTAACAGCACGTCCCCATGCCCCCGCCTAAAGGCGGGGGTATTTTTTTGTGTCCACCGTGGTGGCGTCGTTCGGCTTGTCGGGCGACAACGCCAGCCAGAGGCCAACGTCTTGCACAAAAAAACGGGCCCCGAAGGGCCCGTCCTGTTGTCACCACTCGCGACGATACGTCGCTCGCGATAGTCAGTTGTCGAGCACGACCTTGAGCTCGTAGTTGTTGGGGCCGTCCTGGGCGTTGCCGAACTTCTGACCGGCGACCCGGATATGGTACATGCCCGGGTCCAGCTGGGTGGTCAGATCGACGTTGCCGTTGAAGCCCTGGCCTTCGCCCTCGGCGACGATACGCCCGGAGGAATCGGCCACCTCCATGGTCAGGCGATAGGTGTCTTCGTCGCCCGGCGGGAAGGTCGAGGTGGTGATACGCACGCTGCTCGGCTCGGCCACGTTGAAGCTCAGTACCTCACCACGAGCGCGAATCTTGACGTCGGTCTTGACGCTCTGCACCTGACGCTCATCCGGGTTATCGCTGCGCGCTGCACTACCGCTGACGCTGGCTGCCGCGCCAGCGCCGGCGGCTGCACCTGCTGTGGCACCGGCCGCCGAGGAGGAACCCGCCACCCCGGCCGTGGACGCCGTGGTGGCCGCCGAGGCACCTGCGCTTGAGGCCACTTCGCCTGCTGCCGCTGCGGAGGAGGCAGACGCAGAAGTCGCTGCTGCGCTGGAGGACTGGGCTGCGGCAGACTGAGTCGCGGCGGCCCCGGAGGCACCGGATTGACTACCCAGGGTGACCACGGCGTCACGACTGGTAACAAAGGCGCTCTGGCTTCCGTCACGATCCGAGCCCACGAACTGCAGACCCGTGCCATCATCCACCTCGATACGATTACCGCGATCATCGAGACCCACCACGGCGATGCTGTAGCCGTCGCCGGCGCGGCCGCGTCGGCCAAAGCGGGTGCCCTTGACCTGCAGCTCGTACATGCCAGGCGTCAGGCGACTCTCCAACTGGAGACCGCCGTCCTGGCCGTAGCCCTCGCCCCGAGCGATCACATTGCCGGCATCATCCATCAGCACCGCATCGATCTGGTAGCTGTCTTCGTAGCCTGCGCTGACGCGGCTCTCGAAGCGGTAGACGCCTTCTTCTTCCACCTCGAAGTCGTGGGCATGGGGGGATCCGAACATGAAGCTCTGGCTGCGGGCGTCACTCTCCGGCTTGAAGAAGCCGGTCAGATCGAGCTGGCGGTTTTCCTCGCGAAAGCGCTCGGTCATGGCACTGTCGGAAGCCTGTACGGTGGTACCTGCAAGGGCAACACCAAGCGCCAGCAGCGCCGCGGGTAGGGTGACGTCTTTCATGGATCCTCACATGCTTGCCGATTGAGAGCAGAAAAAAAGCCGATCCCGGAGGATCGGCTTTCGTTTATAGCGTTCCAACGCTAGGGGGTCAAACCTGTCGGATTAGAACAGGTAGGTCAGACCCACGGCGTAGCCGTCACCCTGGTCGTTGTCACGGTCACGCACGGCGCCTTCCACGTAGGTGTACATGGCGTCGGAGATGTTGTAGGTCACACCGGCAACAACCTCGTTGACGTTGTCGTCGTCGTTCTCGTCATCGTTGGCGCTGTCGAAGTCGCTGAAGCCGCTGCCACCGAAGTCGATGTACTGGTAGGAGCCGTAGACGTCACCCATGCCGTTCAGGTAGCCGTAACGGGCACCGATGGCGTAGTAGTCAGCGTCCTTCAGGAAGTCGTTGTCAGACTCGAAGCGCTCGTACTTGACGGCGACGCGCAGGCTGTCCCACTGGTACTGCATGGTGACACCGTACTGATCACCCAGATCTTCGTCGTCGATGGTGACGTTGTTCTGAGTGGTGGTGACGGTGCCGTCAGCAGCCACGTCAGTGGACAGGTAGCTGACAGACTGGTCTTCGATGTCGTAGATGCCCAGGTCGTCGTAGACACCGGCGACAGAGAAGCCGCCGATGGTGTACTTCAGACCACCGAAGATGGAGGCTTCGCCACCGTCGGTCAGGTTTTCGTTCTCGGCGTCACCCTTGTACTGGGTACCCAGAGCGAACTGGAAGCCGCCCCAGACCGGAGAGGTGTAGGTGATCTTGTCGCCTTCGGGATCGCCGGCAACAACGCTGGCGTCATCGGCGTCTTCACCCGGAGCACCCTTGAAGGTGTTGGAGTCGGAGACGTCGAAGTATTCGTTGTTGGAGATCGGATCCTGGATCCAGTCGTCCAGCAGGGAGTCGTAGGAACCGATGCGCGCGTCACCGAAGTTGCCCTTCAGGCCGATGTAGGCGGTGTCGCCTGCATCACGACCAGCAACCTTCATTTCGTCGGCCTTGAAGTCGTCGATTTCGATCTTGGCGTAGCCGATCAGACCGTTGTAGATGACGTGCTCAGCGGCGAAGCCGAAGGTAGAACCGTTGTCGGCAATCTCGTCACGGGAGTGACCGTCTTCGTCCTTCACCCCGGCGTAGACAATCTGGACGTTGCCGTAGATGTCGAGTTTGGTGCCGTCCTGGTTGTAGACGGTGGCAGCCTGGGCGCCTGCAGCGGTAAAGGCGGCAGCACCGGCGATGGCAGTCGCTAACAGTGTCTTTTTCATTGCTGAGTTCCTTTTGACTAGCTTGCTGTTTCGATCGTTGCTGCACTTGGCAGCCTTGGCTTGCCGGTCATTGCCGGCTCGTTTTTCTGGCCTTGTGGTTCCTGGCAGGGAACCGAGGCAGCGAGCCTGACAGCGGCGAAGCCTTGTTATAGTCCAATGCTCGCAAGGGCAACCATATACCGGGATTCTCAGGAGCGCAACAAGAAAAAAACACTGTTTTCGTTCCCGCTGCCCCTCGATTCGACACCGATCCCTGCGAAGGCGCCGCCAGCGCTGGAACCGGAAAAACCGACTTAACGAACATTGTTCGCTAACCTCGTACCGATTCTGCATAGAATGCTGCGCCGGGCATGGCGACTACATCATGCCCCGCTGATGTGACGCTTTCAAGTCAGCTGGGTTGAACACTGTCGACAGTCGTCAACGGCGGCGGCTACACATCAGGACCAGGCATAAAGCGCCCAGACAACGACCACACCCAGGGAGCGCGGTCAGTGACTACCATTGTGGCGGGCCATCAGGGCGTCGAGTTTGCGCTGTAGCCGCGACTCCTCGCTGTCGTGGCCATGAGGCTGGTGCCTGGACTCGTTCTGCGGCTGGTGGAGATGCGAGGCGCGCCCCTGTGACATCGCCGTGCGGCTGCTCTGTTCACTCTCGACTTCCCGATGGGGCTGCGGGTCGGCCTTTGATGCCCCCTGGGGTTGATTGCCCTTGCCTGCGCCAGCGCGCCGCCGGCCCTGGCCGCTGCGCCGCTGCGACACCTTGCCGCGCCCTTGCTGCTCCGCCTGCAGGCGGTCCAGCTTGCGCTTGGCGTGTTCGGCGGCCTGGGCATCGACCGCCCCGACCAGCGCGCCCTGCAGATCGATACGCTCGGCGCCTTCCCTGACCGACTTGAGATACCGCGGCAGGTTGACGTAGCAGGCCAGGGCCCGCCGCACCAGCTTCTCGGGCCAGGGCTCGCTGGCCGCCAGGTCCTCGTGGATGCCCACCTTCAAGGGACGGGTGTGGCCCTTGAAGAAGGTCTTGTCATAGCGCTGGTACCACTCACCCAACAGCGCCTGGGGAGACGGCGCCTTGTCGATGGCCAGATCCCCCTGGCGGCCAGCCTCGTCGGAGGCCGTCGCTTCGGATGTATCACCCTGGAGGTCAGCGTCCCTGGAAGGCGCCCCTTGGCTTTGTTGGCTTGACTGCGACCGAGAGCCGTCGGATGACACCGTCGCGTCAGTGGACGGGTCCGGGGACGCTTCGCTGGCCGTTACAGCCGAAGCGACCTCGCCGGCCGGCTCGCCATCTCGCTCAGCATCCTGGTCAGAGGCTTGCTCAGGAGACTGGACAGGGGTTTGCTCACCGCTGTGCTCGGCAGATGTCTTGTCGGCTTGCTCGGTTTGCTCAGCGGCTGTGGAAGCCGCTGTCTGGTCAGAGGCCTGGTCGGCTGCTTGTTCAGTCGTCCGATCGCCTGTCTCGTCGGCTGACTGATCATCACTGGCATGACGCGGGCGATGCTGCATCAATGCAGCCAGGCCCTGGGCGCGTCGCTTGGGACGTACAAAGGCGGGGGACTGAGGCTCGGCCTCGGGATGTTCGACGCGCTCACGCAGCCTGGCGTTGTGGGCCTCGAGTTCACGATTCTGTTCGTCGAGTTCGCGATTTTCCTCGGTCAGTTCGCTGTTTTCTTCAAACAGCGCCTGGCGCTCGGCGCGCAGTGCCTCAAGCTCCGTCTCGAGCTGTCCGCTGCGTTCGACGGCGCTGCCAAGCTGCGACTCAAGCTCGCGCTGACGCTCTCGGGCGGCGGTCAATTCGGCGTTCAGCTCAGCGCTCAACCGCTCTCGCTCCGACGCCAGCCGTTCGCACTCCTCGACCAAGCGCCGGCGCTCGTCGGCCATACGCTGGTGCTCGCTGGACAGCTGCCGCTCGCGCCGACGCCCCTCACGCAGTCCGTCCAATAGCGTCGCCGTGCGTTGCTCGAGCGCCTCCAACGGGTGTTCTGCGTGTGTCTCGATCACGTCGACTCCTCCAGGCTCAGCAAAATGCCGCGTTGCAGGGGTGACTCCGGTCACGCCCCGCTGTTGTCAGGGTTGTCGCCACAGTCTGTGCCAGGGCTTGCGATGTCGCAATTGTCGCCGCTCGGCGACGGTCATCGTGTCACCTGCAAGACGCCAATTTCGTCCCGTGGCGACTACCGCAAATCCGCAACCAGGCATTAGGCGCTTCAGCTCTCGGCTGAACGCTCGTAGCGAACGAAGCGGTAGGCGGGCTGGCCTTCGCTCGGCGAGCCGGCTTCGCTGGCGACTTCCTGCCAGTCGCCTTCAAGCGCCGGGAAGTGGGCGTCACCTTCGATATCGACATCCACCTCGGTGAGATAGAGCCGCGATGCGATCGGCATGGCCTGGGCGTAGATCTGAGCCCCGCCCATGACCATGATCTCTTCGGCGGCCTCGATGGTGGCCTGACGGTCGGCCAGTTCGATCGCGCTGGCCAGGTCGTGACAGACCCTGACGCCATCGTGATGAAAGGAGGTGTCACGGGTGACCACGATATTCAGCCGGTTGGGCAGCGGACGGCCGATGGACTCGAAGGTCTTGCGTCCCATCACCAGGGGCTTGGCCTGGGTCATGCGCTTGAAGAACTTGAGGTCCTCCGGCAGGTACCAGGGCAGCTGGTTGTCGACCCCGATGACCCGGTTACGCGACATGGCGGCGATCATCGCCACCGGCACGAAGGTGTCGAGCCTCGCCAGATCCTGGCCTTCGCTCGCATTGTCGGCGCTGCTCATACCGCTACCTCGGCCTTGATATGGGGATGGGGTTCATAGTCGTGGATGCTGATGTGCTCGAAACGGAAGTCGAACAGGTTATCCACCGACGGCTCCAGCTCCAGGCGAGGCGCCCGGGTGGGCGTTCGACTCAGCTGCAACTCGGCCTGTTCGAGATGGTTCAGATAAAGGTGGGCATCCCCCAGGGTGTGAACGAAATCACCGGGGGCAAGACCCGCCACCTGGGCGATCATCCGAGTGAGCAGCGCGTAGCTTGCGATATTGAAGGGAACGCCAAGGAAGATGTCGGCACTGCGCTGATAGAGCTGGCAGGACAGCTTGCCGTCGGCCACGTAAAACTGGAACAGGCAATGACAGGGAGGCAGTGCCATCTCGTCCACCAGCGCCGGGTTCCAGGCGGACACGATCAGCCGCCGTGAGCGCGGGTTGGTGGCAAGCTGGTCGAGCAGTGTCTCGATCTGATCGACGCTGCCACCGCGAGGATCCGGCCAGCTACGCCACTGATAGCCATAGACAGGGCCGAGGTCGCCGTTCTCGTCGGCCCACTCGTCCCAGATACGCACGCCGTTTTCCTTGAGGTAGGCGATATTGGTATCGCCCTTCAGAAACCACAGAAGCTCATGGATGATCGACCGCAGATGCAGCTTCTTGGTGGTCACCAACGGAAAGCCGCGGGATAGATCGAAGCGCATCTGATGACCAAAGATCGAGCGTGTGCCCACGCCGGTGCGGTCGTCACGCTCGATACCTTCGTCCAGCACCTTGCGCATCAAATCCAGATACGGCTGCTCCAGGGCGGGAAGGTCGGTGGCTTCGGCAGCGCTATCAACAGGCATCGGGATTCACTCGCTTGGTCGTGACGGATTCGGGACGGTTTCTCGAAACCAGAAAAACCGGCAATTGTACTGCTCGGCATGCTTCGATACCAGACGCGGCCAGCTTGGCGCGGCCAGCTTGGCGCGGCCACCGGGGCCCGGTCTGCGTGACGCAGCCTCTTGGGCGTGTCCAACCGGGCGCGGTCAAGGCGGCCGCATCATGCATCGGCGGCTCGTCAGCGCCTAGCCGGCCGCAGGCGCGGTACTGGCATCCACCGGCTGGCGGCGAGACCAGGCCACCAACAGCACGCCGAACAGAATCATCGGCAGGCTAAGCAGCATGCCCATGGTGACCCAGCCCAGGGCAATGAAGCCAAGCTGCGGGTCCGGCTGACGCACGAACTCCACGGCGAAACGGCTCAAGCCGTAGATCAACAGGAACAGACCAGAGACCAGGCCGCGACGTCGCGGTGTGCTCGACACCCACCACAGCACCACGAACAGTACCAGGCCTTCGAGCAGCGCCTCGTACAGCGAGGAAGGATGACGCGGTTCGGGGCCGTAGCCAGGGAACGGCATGCCCCAGGGAAGGTCAGTGACGCGGCCCGGCAGTTCGTGATTGATGAAGTTGCCGATACGCCCGGCCCCCAGGCCGATCGGCACCAGCGGCGCGACGAAGTCGGTCAGGGTGAAGAACGCCAGGTTCTTGCGCCGGGCGAACAGCAAGGCCGCCAGCAACACCCCGAGCAGGCCGCCATGGAAGCTCATGCCGCCGTCCCACACCTTGACGATCCACAGCGGGTCCGCGAGCCACTGATCCAGCCCGTAGAACAGCGCGTAGCCAAGGCGTCCGCCGAGCACCACGCCGAGGGCGGCGTAGAACAGCAGGTCGCCCACGTCGTCCCGGGTCAGGCCGATGCGGTGGGCGCGCCGACAGCCCAACCACCAGGCAGCGACAAAGCCCACCACGTACATCAGTCCATACCAGTGGACCTGGAGCGGACCCAGCGAGATGGCAACGGGATCGATCTGGGGATAAGACAGCATAGTCGGTAGATTTCCTGAAAGTGACCGAGGTGACCAGAGAGTAACGTAGCGCTATACAAGCGGATGACCGCCAGAAAAACGCCACAGCGGCAATAGGACAGCAAGCGGCGGCGACGGTTCGCTACAGCAGGAAGCCGAGCCCCACCACCGTCAGCAACAGCGCGAACGACAGCTTGAGCACCCGAGCGGGCAACCGATGCGCCAGTCGCACACCAAGCCGCGCACAGGGAACGCTGGTCAGGGCAATCCCCAAAAGCGCCGGCAGCATGACAAAACCGAAGGCGCCATCGGGCAGACGCGGATCACCAAGGCCCACCGCGATGAAGGTCACGGCGCCGACCAGGGCGATGGGAAGTCCGCAGGCCGCCGAGGTACCGACCGCCTGGGTCATGCTGGCACCGCAGCGAATCAGCCAGGGAACGCTCAGTGTCCCCCCACCGATACCGAACAGGGCAGAGACACCGCCGATGACACCGCCGGCGACGACCATGCTGCCACGCCCGGGTGCCTGACGCCCCGCCTTGGGCGAGCGCCCCAGCACCAGCTTGGCGGCGACCAGCAGCAGAAAGACGCCGAACAGCGTGCCGAGCAGGCCACCCGACAGGGCGCCGGCGACGAACACCCCGAGCACGGCGCCCATCACCAGCCCCGGCAGCAGCGCTACCAGCCAGTCACGCCGAATGCTGCCCCGGCGAAAGTGGCCCCAGGCGGACGAGGCGCCGGTGATCACAATGGTCGCAAGCGAGGTCCCCACCGCCAGGTGCATGGCCACCTCGCCGGACACCTGTTGCAGCGCGAATACCGTCATCAGGCTGGGCACGATGATCAGCCCGCCACCCACGCCGTAGAGACCGGCCAGGAAGCCCGCCGCGGTGCCGAGCGCCAGATAAGAGACCAGCGACGCCAGCATCAGACCGACCTCGTCGGCAGCGGCAACCAGTGATCGAGCAGTTCGAGCAGCGCCTGGGGACGATAGGGCTTGGCCAGCCAGGCGTCCATGCCGGCCTGCTGAAAGCGCGCCTGGTCCTGGTCACTGGCATTGGCGGTCAGGGCGATCACCACCGCACGCGGGCGGCCCGAATCCGCCGCCTCCATCGCGCGCAGACGACGGCAGGTCTCTACGCCGTCGATATCCGGCAGCACGATATCCATCAGCACCAGATCGACGGCAACCGCCGCCAGCCGCTCCAGCGCTTCCTCTCCGCGGGTCGCGGTCACCACCTCGACGCCTCGGCGCTCGAGAACCTCCCGCGCCAGCATCAGGTTGACCGGACCGTCGTCGACGATCAGCACCCTGGGTGTCGCTTCGTCGGCCGATGACTCGGAAGGCTCTGCCACAGGCGCCGTGTCGGTGCCGTCCTCGAGGTTGTCGAGCAACAACCGTATATCGCTCAGTCGGCGTAACGCCTCGGGCTCGGCGCCGTCGCCGGCCCGGTTGATCAGCTGATCGAGCTCGGCGATCAAGGGCGCCAGTGCCTTGCCGACGTGGCTCAGGTAGCTCGACTTCAGACGCGACTCTTCTCTGGCGCGGGACAGCGCCGCGGCCAGGCGCCGGCTTTCGTGCTCCCAGTCGCTGGGCTCGCCCAGCGAATCCGGCGTGTTCTCTGCTCGGCTATCTACTCCGATATCTGCTCTGACTTCCACCTGGCTTTCGAGCCAAACCGCATCACCGCTCTCGACGTCAGGCGGACTGCCACGCCGTCTTTGGCCTGCCTTCGGTCGAGCGTCGATGGCCTCGAGCAGCCACCTGACTCGCTCCATCAGCGAGTCTTCCGGCGAGGGGGCTTCGTGCCGCCCATCGAGTTGTGGCGACAACTGGCTCTCGACCCGTTCGAGCAGGCTGTCGAAGTCACGCTGAGCGCGGGATAGGCGATGCTTGAGCAGCACCAGGAAGACGAGGATGTTGAGCGTGGTGCCCACCAGCAGACCCATGACGATCCACAGGGTGGTGCTCCAGCCGGCGGCGGCGGGCATCAGCCAGTGCAGCGAGGCGCCCAGCACCAGACACAGCGCCAGCAGCACCCCCTGGGCGGCTACCACCGGCCACAGGATGGGAATCACCAGCCTGCGCCAAAAGCGATCCCTGCTATCGTCGCCTTCCATCTTCCATCCTGTTGAATGAAGAAGCCAAGAGTGTACGTTGCCGGCCGCAGCCTGTCATGGTGGCACAGTTGCAGGCTCTCCCCGGATTCCCCTGGGCAGAAAATCCGGCTACGCTGCGCCCATGTGCCTGATTGCCTTTCACTTCGCCCCGGACAGTGCGCGGCCGATCACCTTGATCGCCAGCCGCGACGAGGTCCACTCGCGCCCCACCGCGCCCCTGGCCGCCTGGCCGGACGCCCCGGGACTGGTCGCCGGTCGCGACCTCGAGGCCGGCGGGACCTGGCTCGGCCTCCATCGTCGCGGCCGCTTCGCCGCCATCACCAATGTTCGCGACCCCGAACTGATACCACCGCAACCGAGCGAAAGCCGCGGCCTGCTGGTGCGCCGTGGCCTCGAAACCGATGACCTCGAGGCCTGGCTCGAATGCCAGAGTGCGGGCGAGGCATTGCGCTACGGTGGCTTCAATCTGCTGATCGGCGACGGCAAGCGGCTTTGGCACCTCGAGCGGCATCGCCACGGCTGCGCACTGCAGGCGGTCGAGGCCGGAGTGCACGGCCTGTCCAACGCCTCTCTGGATACCCCCTGGCCCAAGCTGGTCCAGGTGCGCAACGCCCTGGCCGAAGACATCGCCGAGGCCAGACACGCCTCCCTGGCAAACGCCCGCCAGGGCTTCCTCGACCGCCACCCGGCGCCGGACGCTAGCCTGCCGGACACCGGCGTGGGGCTGGAGCTCGAACGCTTCCTGTCACCGGCCTTTATCGTCGGCGACGACTACGGCACCCGTGCCACCAGCGAGTTGACGCTGCACCGCGACGTGAACGGCGAGCGTTTCGACATCTCGGAACGGCGCTTTGGCCCGGGCGGGCGGCCTCAGGGCGAGACCCGGCTGGCGCTGACCATCGACCGAGACGGCTGAAGAGTCGCTGGCCACGCTGCGAGATGCCAAGGCGCGCGGCCATCCTTGACGGCCGCTGCCTCGCTCAATCCCTGGGCGGCAGCAGATGGGCCAGCTGCCAGGCCTGCATGCGGTTCGCCAGGTGGGCGCGCACCTCGGCTGGCGTATCCAGCGCAAGGGTCTGCTCCACCAGCTCGGCTGCCGCCTCCCGCGATACCCGGCGAATGGCCGCCCGCACACGCGGCAGGTTGGGGCCATTCATCGACAGCACCCGGAAGCCCATGCCCATCAGCAGCAGCGCACCTGCCGGGTCGCCGGCGAGTTCGCCACACACCGAGGTCGGCACGTTCAGCTCGCTGCTCTCGGCGGCCAGGCGATGCAGCGCCGACAGCACCGCAGGGTGACAGGAATCGTAGAGGTCGGCGACCCGCGGGTTGTTGCGATCCACCGCCAGCAGGTACTGGGTCAGGTCGTTGCTGCCCACGGAGAAAAAGTCGACCCGCGCCGCCAGTGCCTTGAGCTGGTAGAGCGTCGCCGGCACCTCGAGCATCACCCCGAGGCGCGGCCGGCGCACTTCCACCCCCTCTTCGCCCAGCTCGATGATCGCCCGCTCGATCAGCTTCAGGGTGTCATCGACTTCATCGACATTGGTCACCATGGGCAGCAGCAGCTCGAGGTTGTCGAGCCCCTGGGAGGCCCGGAGCATGGCGCGCAGCTGGACCATCAGCACTTCGGGGTGATCCAGGGTGACGCGAATACCGCGCCAGCCGAGAAAGGGGTTGGCCTCTTCGATGGGGAAGTACGGCAGGTCCTTGTCGCCACCGATATCCAGGGTCCGCATCACCACCGGAAGCGGTGCAAAGCTCTCGAGCTGCTCCCTGTACAGCCGGGTCTGCTCCTGCTCGCCGGGGAAACGTTCGGTGATCATGAACGGCACTTCGGTGCGATACAGCCCTACCCCGCCGATACGCGTCTTGAGCGATGCGACCGTATCGACGGTCAGTCCGGTATTGACCATCAGCGTCATGGCGTGACCGTCCGGGGTCACGCTGGGCAGGTCCTGCTCGTGTTCGAGCAGCGCCGCCAGGGCCTTCTCCTCGTCGATCTGGCTCTGGTAATGGGCCACCAGCTCCGGGCCAGGACGCACGAACACGCGCCCTCGGTGACCATCCAGCACCAGCGGGGCGCCGTCGAGTCGCGGCAATGGCAGGTCGATCATCCCCGACACCAGCGGAATCCCCATGGCACGGGCGATGATGGCCACATGGGAGTTGCTCGACCCTCGTACCGAGATCAGTCCGCCAAGTCGGTCCCGGGGCACCTCGCCAAGCAGCGCGACGCTGATCTCGTCACCGATCAGGATGGCCCCCTGGGGGTAGTGTTCGGGCAACCGCGGCGACTCTTCCTGCAGATGGGCCAGCACTCGGCGTCCGAGATCGCGCACGTCGGCGGCACGCTCTCTCAGGTAATCGTCGTCCACACGCTCAAGATACTGCACATGGCGGCGCACCACGTCGGCCAGGGCGCCGGGCGCCCACTGGCCCTCGCGGATACGCTTTTCGACTTCCTGGGACAGCGCCGCCTCGCCGAGCATCTGCTGATAGACGTCGAACAGCGCCAGTTCCTGGGCCGAGATACGATTGGCCAGCCGCTCGCCGGCGGCACGAATCTCTTCGCGCACCCGAGCGATGGCGTCCTTGAGCCGTGCGATCTCGAACTCGACGTCGGTGGGCACCAGATCCGGCACGCTGTCGAGATCGGCCGGCGGTGACAGCACCACCGCCTCGCCGATGGCCATGCCGGGTGAGGCGGCGACCCCGATGAAGGTCGCCTGGACGCCGGGAAAGGCCGGGCAGGTCAACCCACCGGTGGCCAGCGCATGGGCCAGCACGCCGGCAAGCTGGGCGCCCATGGTGACCAGGAAGGCCTCGTCGGATTCATCGTAACGACGACGCTCTGCCTGTTGCACCACCAGTACACCGAGCATGCGGCGCTGATGGATGATGGGCACACCGAGAAAGCTCGAGTAGCGCTCTTCACCGGTGGCCTCGAAGTAACGGAAACTGGGGTGAGCCTGGGCGTCCTCCAGGTTGAGCGGTTCCTCGCGGCGGGCCACGGTGCCGACCAGCCCCTCCCCTACCGGCAGCGCCACCTGGCCCACCGCCTGGGTTCTCAGGCCGATGGTCTCCATCAGCACCAGCGCATCGCGTTCGCCGTCAAACAGGTAGAACGAACAGACATCGGTCTGCATCGCCTTGCGTGTCCGGCGCACCAGGGTCGCCAGCGCCGCGTCCAGGCTGCGCGCGCTGTTGACCTCCTGAATGATTCGTTGCAGGACCTTGAGCATGGAAAGGTCTCACCCCTGTTCTTGTACTGGTCCGGCCATGGGGCGACCGAACGATAAGTGGGAGGCAGCAACGCCACCGGCCTCTCGCCGACGTGGCTGATGTGCTGCCGCGGGCGCTGGATTCATCCCTTCTCCAGCGCCAGGCTCTGGGCGCGAGGCAATAGCTCACGTAGTGCTCGGCGGTAGACCTCCCTCTTGAACGGTACCACCTGCCCCAGCGGATACCAGTAACTGACCCAACGCCAGCCATCGAACTCGGGCTTGGGGGTGCCATCCACACAGATGCGGCTTTCCTGGCAGCGGATCCGCAGCAGGAACCACTTCTGTTTCTGTCCTATGCACACTGGGCGCGAATGTGTGCGAACCATGCGTCGCGGCAGGCGGTAGCGTAGCCACCCCCTGGTGCAGGCCAGTACCTCCACATCCTCGGCGGTCAGGCCGATTTCTTCGTGGAGCTCTCTGAACAAAGCCTGCTGGGGCGTCTCATCTGACTTGATGCCTCCCTGGGGAAATTGCCACGCGTTCTGCCCTACCCGACGCGCCCATAGCAGCTGCCCCTGGTCGTTGACGATGATGATGCCAACGTTGGGGCGAAAGCCGTCTGCGTCGATCACGGGCTTCACCTTTCCAATCGGTATTGACTGCATTCTTCCACAATGGCTCGAAGCGCATCAATACGACATCTCGAACCC
The DNA here is from genome assembly GCF_040070555.1 of Halomonas sp. H10-59. NCBI lineage: Bacteria > Pseudomonadati > Pseudomonadota > Gammaproteobacteria > Oceanospirillales > Halomonadaceae > Halomonas > Halomonas sp. H10-59. The sequence goes on along the minus strand of NZ_CP098828.1, from coordinate 966,371 downwards.
CTGCCGAGGTTCTGACATAATCGCCCCCTTTGTGGCCTTCCCGGGCCAGGGGCCCATGGGCATGACGTACGCCTGTTGCTGGCCACTCCGACACAGATCGCCGGGCCGGGAGGTCGCCTCACCCAAGCGCCGGGAGACACACCTTGAGTCTGGCCATCTTCGATTTGGACAATACCCTGCTGTCGATCGACAGCGACCATGCCTGGGGCGAATTCCTGCTCGAGCAGGGCGCCGTGGACGCGGTGGCCTATCGCGAGGCCAATGACCGTTTCAAGGCCGACTACGACGCCGGTCGTCTCGACATGATGGCCTTCCTGGAGGTGGCCCTGAAGCCACTGGCGGACAATTCCATGGAACAGCTCGCCGCCTGGCACCAGCAGTTCATGGCCAGCAAGATCGAGCCCGCCATCCTGCCCCAGGCCGAGGAACTGATCGCCCGCCACCGCGCACGGGGCGACACCCTGCTGATCATCACCGCTACCAATCGCTTCATCACTGGCCCCATCGCCGAACGCCTGGGCATCGATGACCTGATCGCCGTGGAACCGGAGCTCGTCGATGGCCGCTACACCGGCCGGGTCAGCGGCGTGCCGAGCTTTCAGCAGGGCAAGGTGACCCGCCTGGAACAGTGGCTTTCTGAGCGCGACGACACCCTCGACGGCGCCTGGTTCTACAGCGACTCCCACAACGACCTGCCGCTGCTCGAGCAGGTCGATCATCCGGTCGCGGTGGACCCGGACCCTGCCTTGCGCGAAGTCGCCGAGGCCAAGGGCTGGAAGATCATCTCCCTGCGCGGTTGAGCCAAGCGCGGTTGAGCCAAGCCCCCTCGCACGACGCCGACGCCGTCCACAAAAGAACCCCGCCACAATGTGGCGGGGTTCTTCGTTGGCACGATGACCGCTGGCCGACGTGCCGGCGATGCTCTGCAAGGCCCTGTCGGGCCTTGCGAGACCGATATCAGCCCAGCAGGTGCTCGACCGCAGCGCGCTCTTCGCGCAGCTCGTCTTCGGTTGCCTTCATCTTGGTGCGGCTGAACTCGTCGACCTCGAGGCCCTGGACGATCTCGTACTTGCCGCCCTTGCACACCACCGGGTAGGAATACATGATGCCCGGCTCGACGCCGTAGCTGCCGTCGGCGGGAATGCCCATGCTGACGATGCCGTCGCTGCCCAGCGCCCAATCACGCATGTGATCGATGGCGGCGGATGCGGCGGAGGCAGCGGAGGATGCACCACGCGCCTTGATGATGGCGGCGCCACGCTGCTGCACGGTCGGGATGAAGTCGTTTTCGTACCAGTCGCGCTCGACCAGGTCGAAGGCCGGCTTGCCGTCGACCTTGCAGTGGGACAGATCCGGGTACTGGGTCGCGCTGTGGTTACCCCAGACGATCATGCTGTCGACGTCGGTGACGTGCTTGCCGGCCTTCTGCGCCAGCTGGGTCTTGGCCCGGTTGTGGTCCAGACGCATCATCGCGGTGAACTGACCGGCGTCGAGGTCCGGCGCGTTGCAGGAGGCGATCAGGGCGTTGGTGTTGGCCGGGTTGCCCACCACCAGCACGCGAACGTCACGGCTGGCGTTGTCGTTGATGGCCTTGCCCTGGGCGGAGAAGATGGCGGCGTTGGCCTCGAGCAGGTCCTTGCGCTCCATGCCCGGACCGCGCGGACGGGCACCCACCAGCAGGGCGAAGTCGGCGTCCTTGAAGGCCACGTTGGCATCGTCGGTGGCGACGATGTCCTGAACCAGCGGGAAGGCACAGTCGTTGAGCTCCATCACCACGCCATTCAGCGCTTCCATGGCCGGAGTGATCTCGAGCAGCTGCAGGATGACCGGCTGGTCCGGGCCCAGCATGTCGCCGGCGGCGATACGGAAAGCGAGAGAGTAGCTGATCTGACCGGCGGCACCGGTAATGGCAATACGTACGGGGTCTTTCATCATGGCTCCTTGGGATTGTCGCCGTGAAGGGGCCCGGGCGGCATCTTGCAGACGTCGGCCGACACCTTGGCTGCCTCGGGCGGCGTTCAGGACGCGGAAAATCTTATGCTTGCAGTGCACAAAACTCAATCGGCCCGACGCAATTGACCTGGCATGGCACCGCCGACCTGGGCTGTCGCCAGCCACGTCCGCCTGGACGACCTGACGTGGCGGCCCCTCAAGAGCCAGATCCAGAAGTGTCGGATCCTCGAGTATCGGGAGCGGGCGAAATCGGCGGCCTGGTGCGAACGACGACGCCAAAGCCTTCGGTGTTATCGAAGGCGATCAAGGCGCCGCGTTGGCCTTGCGCGCTCACTCACCCTCTCACTCACCCTCTCACTCACTGTCCGCCCTCACAGCCCTCCTTCACCGCCGGCACCCCCTGTCAGGAGATGCCTTCGGCGGGAGCGTGCTCGTCGTGGAGCCGTGCAATCAGCTGATCTTCCAGGCCGAAGCGCTCCGACAGACCCTTCTTCAGACGCTCGAGCCAGGCCGGCAAACGCGGCAGAAAGCGTTGGCAGCGCACCGGAGTAGAGTAGTCCTCGTCGAAGGACAGCACCAGTTCGGTGGACATCTCGAGGCGTTCCAGCAGACGATCGGCGATATTCAGTGCCGACGTGTCATCGAAGGCACGCGCCTCTTCCCTCAGTTGCGGATAGACCTCGAAATGGCCGGCGCTGATGTAGTCCATCAGCGTCTCGCTGAAGGTGTCGATGCGTTCCTTGGTGATGGTTTCCAGATCCGCATCGCATGACTGTTCGAGCTCATTCAAGACAACGAGCAGACCCTCGCGCTGCTCGAGCCAGCGGTCGATCAGTCGATGGACGCCTCCCCAGCGTTCGCGAGCGGTCTTGCAATCTTCCAACATGGCGGCCTCCCTAGCACTGCCTCACCCCGAATCCAGGCGGATGAACAGACTCCCTCGTGCCGCCGCCCCTGTCAACGAATGCATGCCAAGTACCTGATTGGCCGTCATCACCGACAGCAAAACGGCGCAGAGAACGCCTCTACCGCCAAGCTTCAGCCGTTCCAGCGATAGCCGCTGGTCGTGGCCCGCAGCGTCGTGAGCATGCCCACCGGCACCGCCAGCAGTACCACAAAGCCGATCAGCGTCCAGCCTGGCAGCGACAGCCCGAGCAGGGTAGCGCCGACCTCGGCGCACTCGCCGGAGCCGGACAACACCGAGGCGATGACCTTCTGCAGCGGCAGCACATCGATCATGTAATCGAGACCGGGGCCACAGCTCGGCACCTGATCCGCCGGCAGCGACTGCAGCCACAGATGACGCCCGGCAACGGCGATCCCGGACAGCACCGCCAGGGCCGCCAGACCGCTGTAGGCCACTGTGGCGAATGCACCACGAGGTCCATGCAGCGCGGCCACGGCAAACACCAGCCCTGCCGCGATCACCGCCACCCGCTGAAACACACAAAGCGGACAGGGCTCGAGCCCGACCAGGTGCTCAAGCCCCAGGGCCACGGCCATCATTGCCACGCAAAAGCCCAGTCCCGCCAGGCTCCACTGCCGCTGGCTCCACTCGCTCATTTCAGGCTCTCTCCGCTATGGGTCGGTTGATCCGTGGGTGCCAACGCCCGGGTCTCCCGGGCTCGGCTGAAATAGTCGCTCAGGAATTGAGCAAAATCGCTGGTGTCGGATGCCTCGATCTCCCGCTGCTGCTGATGAGAGGTCTCGACCAGGTCTTCCAGCATGGACGCACGACACCGATTGAGCGGCTCGTCAGCCAGCGCAGCGGCCTGCTCACGGGCGATGGCGACCATGGCCTCGACAAACTCCTCACCGTTGTCCTCGAGGCGCGCCAGCACGCGAGCAGAAGGCGTCAGCGACGGATTATCGATGCGCGGCGCGATCGCGTCCACCGCCTGCTGGTGGGGACTGCCATCCTCGAGCTGGTCGAGCAGCGCGGCGACCTCGCGCATCTCGGCGACGATGGCACGACTCCAGTCGACCAGACCGCGGCGGTTGCCTCGGTCATTGAGCTCGAGCCCGGGCTCGCGACCGCGCTCCACCACCAGGCGCCGATTGTCGTCCAGGTGGTCACACTCCTCGTCGGAGATCCAGGGACTGTCGGACAGCAGACACCACACCAGGAAGGTGTCGAGAAAGCGGGTCTGGGCGGCATCGATCCCCAGGGTAGCGAAGGGATCGATATCCAGACAGCGGACCTCGATGTACTCGACACCGCGGGCCTCGAGGGCCTGGCTCGGTGTCTCGTCGTGACGGGTGACCCGCTTGGGACGGATATCGCTGTAGTACTCGTTCTCGATCTGCAGGATGTTGGCGTTGAGCTGACGCCAGCTATCGCCATCACGCACACCCAACGCCTCGTAGTCCGGCCAGCCGGTGGCGATGGCATGGCGCAGAGTGTTGACGTAATTCGACAACGAATTGAAGCAGATCTTGAGCTGATCCTGCACCTTGTTCTGGTAGCCCAGATCGGACATCCGCAAGCTCGTCGCATAGCGAGATACCAGGGTGCGCTCGCCGAGGCGTTCCAGCCCCTCGGGGATCTCGCCATCATCCAGGAAGCTGTCGTCGATGGCGGGCGATGCACCGAACAGATACAGCAGTAGCCAGCTATGGCGCCGGAAGTTGCGGATCAGTCCGAAGTAGCGCGACGAGCGGTACTCGCCCATGGACACCTGCTCCTGCTCGTCCAGGGTCTGCAGCAGCGTCCACAGGTCGTCGGGCAGCGACACGTTGTAGTGGATGCCGGCGATCGACTGCATGATCCGCCCGTAGCGAGCGTCCAGGCCGCGACGATAGACATGCTTCATGGTGCCGACGTTGGAGCTCCCGTAGTCGGCAATGGGCACGCTGTCGTTGCCATTGAGCCGGGAAGGCATGCTGGCCGGCCAGATCCACTCTCCGTCCAGATGGCGATAGGTGTAGCGATGGAGATCGGCCAGAAATTCCAGCGCCTCGTCGGGACGGCTGTAGACCGGCGTGATGTACTCCAGCAGCGCCTCGGAGTAGTCCGTGGTGATATGGGGGTGGGTCAGTTTGGAGCCCAGCGCCCGGGGATGGAAGGTCGCCGCGATCACGCCGCGGTCGTCGACCCGAAGCCCCTCCTTTTCAATGCCGCGGCGCAGGCGGCCGAAGCGTCGTGCGGCCGCCGGGCCGCGCAGGCGTTCGAGGAGCGAAGAAAGCTGAGTGGACAAGGTGAACACCCCGTGTCGTGGAAGGGCCCGGGGGCCTGCTTCGAATGGCGGCGACGGCAACGGGCGCTCAGGCGCCCGTTGTTTCAGTCGACAGATACGGTCGACAGCGAAGGTCGACAGTCGAGATCGCTGGATAAGGTCGACAGATTATGGCGTTCCATTGGCAGGTTTCAAGAACGACCCTGCTTCGCCTTGAGCAGAGCGGCACCCAGGGCGCCCATGGGAGCGGCCTCGTCGCGCCCTCCCTTGCCTGCCTGACCGCGACCCTGCTGGCTCCGAGGGCCCTTGCCCTTGCCACCGCCTTCGCGACGTCTGGGGGCCTGGCGAGCGTCACCTCCGTCGGCGCTGTCGGGAGTATCGTCCATGCGCATGGACAGCCCGATACGCGAGCGCTGCAGATCCACGTTCATCACCTTGACCTTGACGATGTCGCCCGCCTTGACCACGGTGCGTGGATCCTCGACGAAGCGGTCCGACAGCGCTGAAATGTGCACAAGACCGTCCTGATGCACACCGATATCGACGAAGGCACCGAAGTGGGTGACATTGGTCACGGTACCTTCCAGCACCATGCCCGGCTCGAGGTCCTTGAGCGTCTCGACGCCCTCGCGGAACTGCGCTGCACGGAACTCGGGACGAGGGTCGCGGCCAGGCTTGTCGAGCTCGGCGATGATATCGCTGACGGTGGGCACCCCGAAGCGCTCGTCGGCAAACTCGCTGGGCTTGAGCGCCTTCAGCGTGGCGCTGTCGCCGATCAGCCCGGACAGCTCGCGCCCGCTGCGCTCGGCGATGCGCTCGACCAGCGGATAGGCCTCCGGGTGCACGGCGCTAGCGTCCAGCGGATTGGCGCCGTTCATGATGCGCAGGAAGCCGGCGCACTGCTCGAACGTCTTGGGCCCCAGCCGGGACACCTCGAGCAGATCACGGCGATCACGGAAGGCGCCCTTGGCGTTGCGCTGGGTGACGATGTTCTCGGCCAGCCCCGGATTGAGCCCCGCCACCCGCGACAGCAGCGCCGAGGAGGCGGTATTGAGGTCGACCCCCACCGCGTTGACGCAGTCCTCGATGACCACCTCGAGGCTGCGTGACAGCTGGACCTGGGAGACGTCGTGCTGGTACTGGCCGACGCCGATGGACTTGGGTTCGATCTTGACCAGCTCGGCCAGGGGGTCCTGCAGGCGGCGCGCGATCGACACCGCGCCACGAATGGTCACGTCGAGATCAGGCAGCTCGCGGGAGGCATACTCGGAGGCAGAGTACACCGAGGCCCCCGCCTCCGAGACCATGACCTTCGACAACCGGGGATCCTTCATCGCCTTGAGCAGATCCCCGGCCAGCCGATCGGTCTCCCGGCTGGCGGTACCGTTGCCTACGGCGATCAGCTCGACGCCGTGTTTCTTGACCAGTTTCGCCAGTTCGGCAAGCGACGCATCCCACTGATTCCGCGGGGCGTGGGGAAAGATGGTGGCCTGCTCGAGGAACTGCCCGGTGGCATCGACCACCGCCACCTTGCAGCCGGTGCGCAGGCCGGGATCGATGGCCAGCGTGGCCTTGGGGCCGGCCGGCGCCGCCAGCAGCAGATCCTTGAGGTTGGCGGCGAAGACGTCGATGGCCTCGCCTTCTGCCCGCTCACGCAGACGCCCCATCAGCTCGGTCTCGAGATGGGTGTAGAGCTTGACCCGCCATGTCCAGCGCACCACCTCGGCCAGCCAGCGGTCGGCCTTGCGCCCCTCGTCGCGAATCTCGAAGTGACGCGCGATGGCGACCTGGGCTGGGTGCACCGGCGCCTCGTCTTCGCCAGGCAGGCGCAACGCCAGCGCCAGCACACCCTCGTTGCGGCCACGGAACATCGCCAGGGCGCGGTGAGAAGGCACCTTGGCGAGCCGTTCGTCGTGTTCGAAGTAGTCGGAGAACTTGGCGCCCTCCTGCTCCTTGCCGGCGATCACGCGGCTGGACAGCTCGCCCTCGCTCCACAGCCTCTCGCGCAGGCGTCCGACCAGCTCGGGGTCCTCGGCGAAGCGCTCCATCAGGATCTGCTTGGCGCCATCGAGCGCCGCCTTGGCGTCTTCGATCGCCGGCGTCTCGCCTTCGGCAGGCCGCAGGTAGCCCGCGGCTTCGGTCTCGGGGTCGAGGGTTGGATCGGCCAGCAGCGCGTCGGCCAGCGGCTCGAGACCCGCTTCCCGGGCGATCTGTGCCTTGGTCCGGCGCTTCTTGCGATAGGGCAGGTAGAGGTCTTCCAGGCGCTGCTTGGTATCGGCAGCCTGGATGCTGGCGGCCAGCGAATCGCTGAGCTTGCCCTGCTCGTCGATGGCCGCAAGCACTGTGGTGCGGCGCTCTTCCAGTTCACGCAGATAGCCCAGGCGCTCTTCCAGGTTGCGCAGCTGGGTATCGTCGAGTCCTCCGGTCACTTCCTTGCGATAGCGCGCAATGAACGGCACCGTCGCGCCGCCATCCAGCAGCTCGACGGTCGCGGAGATCTGAGGGGCCTTGACCGCCAGTTCTTCGGCCAGAAGGGCAATGATCTTGGCTGTAGCGTCCATGAAATCCTTGGCAATACGACGTCTGTGATCCGGCCAAGGTATCACAAAGCGCCCTTTTGCGCCGCCGCCACCCGCTGCCCGGCGTCATCCCCCGGGCAGCTTTTCGTTCAGGCCGGAACGAACTTGAGCGCGACCCCGTTGTTGCACCAGCGCAGACCGGTGGGATCGGGCCCATCCTCGAACACGTGCCCCTGATGACCACCACAGCGAGCGCAGTGGTACTCGGTACGCGGCCACAGGATCTTGTAGTCCACACTGGTCAGCAGGTGGCCCTCCACGTGCTCGTAGAAGCTCGGCCAGCCGGTGCCGGAGTCGTACTTCATGGCGCTGGTGAATAACAACAGATCACAACCGGCACAGCGAAATTCGCCTTCACGCTTCTCGCCGTCGAGCGGACTGGAGCCTGCCGGCTCGGTCCCTGCCTCGCGCAGCACATCGTACTGGGCCGGGCTCAGGCGCTCACGCCACTCGCTCTCGCTCAATTCCAGCGGCTCGATATCGGGACTTGGCGAAAGCTCCAGCTCCGGGCGGGCATTGGCCACCGCCGGCACCATGCTGGCGAGGCCGCCGAGCCCGAGCAGCGCGAGGAAATTGCGTCGTTTCATTGTAGAGTCTCCTGCGTCAAGGATTGTGCTGGGTCGGTCTGCCCCTCCCCTTCCTTACACTCAATCGTCGCTGTCCGTCCGGACCTTCGCCAACTATCGACGGCAAGGCGCTGGAACAAGAGCAAAAAAAGAGGAGAAGGCCATCGCCTTCTCCTCTTCTCGACCCCTGCCTCGCGGCAAGGTTCAGTCGTTTACTGCCTTGGCAACCCGCAGGTTAAACCAGGCCCGGAGCCGCCTAGACCAGGCTCGGGCCTGCCTTGACGATGGCGTCGCTGACGCCGTCGAACTTCTTGAAGTTCTCTACAAACTTGCCTGCCAGTTCGCTGCGCTTGCGATCGTAGGCCGCCTGGTCTTCCCAGGTCTGACGCGGGTCCAGCAGGCTGGAGTCGACGCCGGGCACGGACACCGGCACCGACAGGTTCAGGCCGTCGATGTGGCGGGTTTCCACGTCACGCAGCACGCCGGTCTGGATCGCGTGGATGATGGCGCGGGTGGTCGGGATGGAGAAGCGTGAGCCGCCCTCGCCGTAAGCACCGCCGGTCCAGCCGGTGTTGACCAGGTAGACCTGGGCGTCCTTCTCGGCCACGCGCTTGATCAGCAGATCCGCGTACTCGCGGGCCGGGCGCGGGAAGAACGGCGCACCGAAGCAGGTGGAGAAGGTCGCTTCCAGACCGCTGGAAGAGCCCATCTCGGTGGAGCCCACCTTGGCGGTGTAGCCGGACAGGAAGTGATAGGCGGCGGCCTCCTTGGACAGCACCGACACCGGCGGCAGCACGCCACTCATGTCACAGGTCAGAAAGACGATGGCGTTGGGCTCGCCGGCGCGGTTCTCGGCCACACGCTTGTCGACGTGCTCGAGCGGATAGGCGGCGCGGGAATTCTGGGTCAGGCTGTCGTCGGCGTAGTTCGGCTCACGACGATCGTTGAGCACCACGTTCTCGAGCACGGTACCGAACTTGATGGCATTCCAGATGACCGGCTCGTTCTTTTCCGACAGGTCGATGCACTTGGCGTAGCAGCCACCCTCGAAGTTGAACACGGTACCGACGCCCCAGCCGTGCTCGTCGTCGCCGATCAGGTAGCGACCCGGGTCCGCTGACAGGGTGGTCTTGCCAGTGCCGGACAGGCCGAAGAACAGGGTGGTCTCGCCGTCTTCGCCGACGTTGGCGCTGCAGTGCATGGGCAGCACGTCGGCCTCGGGCAGCAGGAAGTTCTGCACCGAGAACATGGCCTTCTTCATCTCGCCGGCGTAACGCATGCCGGCGATCAGCACCCGGCGCTTGGCGAAGTTGATGATCACGCAGCCATCGGAGTTGGTGCCGTCACGGCTCGGCTCACACACGAAGTGCGGGGCATTCTGGATTTCCCACTCGTCCTTGCGTGACGCATTGTAGGCCTCGGGACGCACGAACATGGTGCGGCCAAAGAGGTTGTGCCAGGCGGTCTCGGTGGTCACACGAACCGGCAGGTAGTGGGTCGGATCGCTGCCCACGTGAAGCTCGCTGACATAGCTGTCCTTCTCGCCCAGGTAGCCTTCCACTCGCTCCCACAGTGCATCGAAACGCTCGGCGTCGAAGGGACGGTTGACGCTGCCCCAGTCGATCTGGGCACTGGTGGACGGTTCGTCGACGATGAACCGGTCCTTGGGGGAGCGCCCGGTACGTTCACCCGTCTTGACCACGAGGGCGCCGTGGGAGGCCAGTCGGCCCTCGCCCTGGGCCACCGCACGCTCGATGAGCTCGGCAGTGCTGAGGTTGACGTGAACGGTAGAAGACTGCGTGGTGGTGGTCATAGGATTCCTGGGCCTTCGGCTTCTCTCTCGTGGACTGGCGCCATCCGACAGGGCGAACGGCGCAAGGGATCCGGCGAGTCGACTACGCGGTTCGACCGTCTTCTTCGACTGACGACGCGTCCGGGATCGGCGGGGATTATGGCAAAAAACCCCGAGACAGGAAATGCCCATTTTTCAAGACGTTATTGTAGTTTAATTACAACATTTCGGCCTTTTTGGTGCATTTCCTGTCATTCCACTACAAACCTGCAACCGCCACCGCAGTCCCGATAACCTCGAGCCTGCCATTCATGCCAGCGAAACGGCTCGGGCCTGGACGCTGCAACCGCTCAATGCACCGTTGGGCTGCCGTCGCTGGGGTCCTCGATCAAGGCTTCGACATCGGCCGCGGTGAAGGCGTAGCGGGTGTTGCAGAAGTGACACTGGGTCTCGATCGTACCTTGCTCCGCGACGATCTGACGCAATTCCTCGTGCCCCAGCGACATCAGTCCCCCGGCGATGCGCGAACGAGAACAAGTACAACCAAAACGCAACGCCTTGGATTCGAAGGTACGCAATGGCTCCTCATGGAACAGCCGCACCAGCAAAGTTGCCGCATCCAGTTCCAGCAATTCCTGTTCGCTGAGGGTGGCAGCCAAGTGATAGGCGCGATCCCAGGCGTCGTCATCCTGATTGAGCGACTCGTCGGGCAGTCGCTGCAGCAGCAGGCCACCGGCGCTGACACCGTCCGCCGCCAGCCACAGCCGCGTGGGCAGCTGCTCGGACTGGGTGAAGTAGGCTTCCAGGCAGCCGGCCAGGCGATCGTGCTCGATGCCGACGATACCCTGATAGCGCCGCCCTTCCTTGGGGTCGAGGGTGATCACGATCTGGCCTTCTCCCACCAGCTCGCGAAAGCCGGCCTCATCGCCGGGCAGTGCCGCATCTTCGGCGAGGCGGGCGATGGCGCGAAGCTCACCGCCAGGATTGGACTCCGCCATCATCAGGGAGACGTCACCACTGCCGCGCACCTCGAGGGTCATGGTGCCGTCAAGCTTCACGGTGTCGGTCAACAGAGCCACCGCCGCCAGCAGTTCACCGAGCTGACGATTGACGGCGGCCGGATACTCGTGACGCTTGAGCACCTCGTCGTAGGCCTCGGACAGGCGGGTGACTTCGCCGCGGACGTTGGTGTCATCGATAATGAATCGCTGTATCTGATCAGCCATGAAAAACGATCTCTGCTGGGCGCGCCCCGGCGGGCGCGCGTCTGACGAAAAGAAGGGTGTTCGACGAGGGCGCTGGGATGAGCGCGACGCGCGCCGTCAGGAGCCGCCCTCGCGCTGGAAGCGCTTGATATCGCGGCGCGCCCGCTTGTCGGGGCGCTTGAGCGGATGCTTGAAGACCTCGTTGGCCTGGCGGCGCTGATCGGCCTCGCGCTCGCGACGTTCGCGACTCTGCTCGGTCTCCTGGTACAGCCGCCGCGCCTCCGGCGCCCCACGACGCTGCTCGCTGACCTCGAGCACCTCGACCTCCCACACATCCCAGCCCTGAGGCGCACGTATCAACATGCCGGGGCTCACCGACTTGCTGGTCTTGGCCCTGGCCCCGTCGACCTCGACCTTGCCACCCTCGATGGCCTTCTTGGCCAGGGCGCGGGTCTTGAAGAATCGTGCCGCCCACAGCCACTTGTCGAGTCTGACGCTATCCACGGGGGGCCTCCGGAGTCTGCGGCGCCGAGGGCATGATATCGGCGAAACGGTCCAGCGCGATAAAGTCCTTGAGCGACTTCTCCGGCCGCCGGCTGTCCGGCTGGCGGATCCCCAGCAGATGGCGAATACCGTACTCGCGGGCGCTTTCGAGCACCGCCGCGTTGTCGTCGATGAACAGGGTCCGCTCGCGGTCGAAGGGCTCGATCTCGTTGAGCGCATGCCAGAACGCCTGTTCTTCCTTGGGCTCGCCGATATCGGCAGACGACACGATGGCGTCCAGGTAGTCGTCGAGGCCCGTCAGCGGCAGCTTCAGCGCCAGACTCTCGCGATCGGCGTTGGTCGCCAGCACTACTCGCGGATGGACGCTCTTGAGCCAGCCCAGAAAGTCCAGAGCATCGCCGCGCAGGCCGATCAGATGCTGGACCTCGCGCTTGAGCGCGACGATATCCACGTCGAGCTCGCGGCTCCAGTAGGCCAGGCTGTACCAGTTGAGAGTGCCCTGCTCCCGGATGATCCGCGCGCGCACCACTTCCTGGGTGGCCTCATCCAGCTTATGCAGTTCTACGTAGCGGCGAGGCAGATGCTCCAGCCAGAAATGACTGTCGAAGTGCAAGTCCAGCAAGGTGCCGTCCATGTCCAGCAGCACGGTATCGATGGTGTCCCAATCGAGCATTACCTCATCTCCCGCCATCACCAGCTCAATGCTTGTTCCACTGCGCCGGCGAACGTCCGCCGACACCTGAGTAACGTGTTAGTGTACCTCAAAGGCATTCGGGCTCGCAGCCCGGGCCCTTGCGCCTGGTCTCGGCCCGGTGCGGACGGCGGATGTCCCGCGACGCCGCCAACCCCGCCTGCCCCCTGTTCATTACGCTAGTCATTGCGCTACTCATTACGCGATCCACCAGCCCATCCCACCGCCCAGGAGCTCCCATGGACGACAGTTCCCCGGAAAAACCCCGCATCCTCTCACGCAAGACCGTCGCCGAGAGCCGTCTGTTCCGGGTCGAGGAACTCGAACTGCGCTTTTCCAACGGCGCCGAGCGTCACTTCGAACGGCTGCTTGGCAACGGCAAGGGCATCGGCGCGGTCATGATCGTCGCCATGCCCGACCCCGACCATGTGCTGCTCATCCGAGAGTACGCCGTCGGTTTCGAGGACTATGTACTGACCCTGCCCAAGGGCGTCGTGGACCCCGGCGAGGATATCGTCACCGCCGCCAACCGCGAGCTGATGGAAGAGTGTGGTGTGGGCGCCCGGCGTATCGAACCGCTGGTCGAGCTTTCCCTGTCGCCCAACTATATGCGCCAGCGTATGCAGGTCATGCTGGCGAGCGACCTCTACCCCAAGCGCCTGGAGGGCGATGAGCCGGAGCCGCTGGTGGTGGAGACCCATGCGCTGGACAGCATAACCGCGCTGCTCGCCCGGGAGGACTTCCACGAGGCCCGCGCCATCGCCGCGCTGTACATCGCCCGGGACAAGCTCAAGGGCGAGCAGGCCGATACCTCGCTTTGGTAAGACCCACCCTACCAATACGACCAGGGGGCCCTGACGGCCCCCTGGTCAACGTGCCTTGGTCGAATTTGCCTTGGCCAAGCTTCCTTGGCCAAGGCCCTCTTGTCGTGCCTGGCTGATTCGCCTCAGCGACGGGCGTGCAGCCGGCGGAGGTTGCTGTTGCCTTCCTTCAGGCGCACCCAGCGCCCCTGGCGGTAGCTGTCGAGCCCCGCTTCCAGCAAGGTCATCACGTCCACCGCCTGCTCGCCGGACACCGGCGGCGGGTCGCCATGCAGCAGGGTCTGAGCGACGGCAGTGTAAAAGGCGGGATAATTGCCCGGTTCCGACAGCCACTCTTCGGTGACCAGGTCCGGCTCCTCGGCGCTGCCCCGGTTGAGGGTCAGTTGTCCCGGCGCATCGTCGACGCCCCAGTCTTCACTCGGCATCAGTCCCTGCTTGAGCCAGCCTTCCTGGGGGTCGAGCCCGTAGATCGAATAGCTACCCTCGGTGCCGTGCACCACGAAGCGCGGGCTGGGCTCGGCTACCAGCGAACTGGCCTGCAGGGTCACCCTGAGGCGGTCGTACTCGAGCAGCGCCAGAAAGTCGTCATCCACCTCGGCGCCGTCTCTGGCGGAGGCCAGTTCCAGCAGAATTGCCCGAGGCATGCCGAACAGCTCTATGGCCTGATCGAGCAGATGCGGGCCGAGGTCGTACCAGATGCCGCCACCGGGCTTGTGCTGCTCTCGCCAGCGGTTGTTCACCGCCGGTCGATAGCGATCGAAACGCGAGGTAAAGGACGTCACTCGCCCCAGCCGGCCCTGCTCCAGAAGCTTGCGCACCGTCAGGAAGTCGCAGTCCCAGCGACGATTGTGAAAGACGCTGAGCAGCAGTTCCGAGCGGTCCGCCTGGGCGCGGAGCTGACGCGCCTCCGAGGCCGACACAGTGATCGGCTTGTCCACCACCACGTGCTTGCCTGCCGCAAGAGCCGCCTTGGCCATGGCATAGTGCTGCTCGTTGGGTGTAGCAATCACGATCAGGTCAACGTGGCGCACCTCGAGCAGCTCGTTGAGCTTGGCGTGCACCGTCACGTCCGGAAGGTCACGCAAGACCTTGTCGGCGTCGGAGCTGACCACCGAGGTCAGCTCGAGCCCTGGCGCGGCCTGGATCAAGGGGGCATGGAAGGTCTTGGCAGCCATGCCGTAACCCACCAGGCCCACATTGAGAGTCTGTGTTTTCATAGCGGTCCCCGTGCCTGCATCTCGCCCATCTTGTCGAGGGCTGCTTTGATCTGTCGATCCCCTGTCACGTCAGAATGACCAAATCCCCGGAAATTATCGAGTTCCGGCGTACACGCAAGCTGTTTCATTTCGCTGATCGGTCGCTCATTTCTTCAAGCGAGTCGCCTGAGCGCTGGACGCCATCAACGATGAAGGCCGGCGTATGCCGGCCTTCATCGAGCTACTCTGTGCTAAAAAGCGCAGATATTAGTCGTCAAGCTTTTCCAGATCGCGCACCGCGCCCATGTCTGCCGAGGTGGCCAACAAGGCATAGGCCTTCAGCGCAGGAGTCACCTTGCGCAGACGCTGAATGCTCGGCTTCCAGGCATCCTTGCCGCGCTCCTGCTGGCGCTGGCGGCGCTCGGCAAGCTCGGCGTCGTCCAGCAGGACATTGATGCTCCGAGCGGGGATGTCGATGCGGATACGGTCGCCGTTTTCCACCAGAGCGATGGCGCCGCCGGCGGCGGCCTCCGGCGAGACGTGGCCGATCGACAGCCCTGAGGTGCCGCCGGAAAAGCGTCCGTCGGTGAGCAGGGCGCAGCCCTTGCCCAGCCCCTTGGACTTGAGATAGGACGTCGGGTAGAGCATCTCCTGCATGCCCGGGCCGCCCTTGGGGCCTTCGTAGCGGATCACCACCACGTCGCCTTCCTTCACCTTGTCGCCAAGGATATGTTCCACCGCCTGATCCTGAGACTCGACCACGTGGGCCGGCCCTTCGAACACCAGGATGCTGTCGTCGACGCCGGCGGTCTTCACCACACAGCCGTTCTCAGCGATGTTGCCCTTCAGCACGGCGAGCCCGCCCTCCTTGGAGAAGGCGTGTTCGTAGTCGCGGATACAACCGGTGGCGCGGTCACCGTCCAGGCTCGGCCAGCGGGCGCTCTGGGAAAACGCCGTCTGGGTCGGGATACCACCGGGGCCGGCCTTGAAGAAGTTGACCACCTCCGCCGACGGATTGCGCATGATGTCCCACTCGTCGAGGGCCAGCTTGAGGCTGTCGCCGTAGACCGTGGGCACCGAGGTATCCAGCACTCCGGCGCGATCCAGCTCGCCGAGGATCGCCATGATGCCGCCGGCCCGGTGCACATCCTCGATGTGATACTTCTGGGTATTGGGCGCCACCTTGCACAGCTGAGGGACTTCGCGGCTCAGCCGGTCGATGTCCATCATGTTGAAGTCGACGCCTGCCTCCTGGGCCGCGGCCAGCAGGTGCAGGATGGTGTTGGTGGAGCCGCCCATGGCGATGTCCAGGGTCATGGCGTTCTTGAACGCCGCCTTGGAGCCGATGGCACGGGGCAGCAGGTGCGCTTCGTCACCTTCGTAGTAGCGCCTGGCCAGCTCGACGATGCGCTCGCCCGCCGTCTCGAACAGGCGGCGGCGATCGGCGTGGGTGGCCAGCACCGTGCCGTTGCCCGGCAGCGCCAGGCCCAGCGCCTCGGTCAGGCAGTTCATGGAGTTGGCGGTGAACATGCCGGAGCAGCTGCCACAGGTGGGGCAGGCGCTGCGCTCGACCTCGTTCAGGGTTTCCTCGTCCACCGAATCGTCGGCGGCCATGACCATGGCGTCCACCAGGTCCAGGCCGTGATCCAGCAGCTTGGTCTTGCCGGCTTCCATGGGGCCGCCGGAGACGAAGATCACCGGCACGTTGAGGCGCATGGCGGCCATCAACATTCCAGGCGTGATCTTGTCGCAATTGGAGATGCACACCAGGGCGTCGGCGCAGTGGGCGTTGACCATGTACTCGACGCTGTCGGCGATCAGATCGCGACTCGGCAGCGAATAGAGCATACCGTCGTGGCCCATGGCGATACCGTCGTCCACGGCGATGGTGTTGAATTCCTTGGCCACACCGCCGGCCTTTTCGATTTCACGGGCGACCAGCTGGCCCATGTCCTTCAGGTGAACGTGGCCCGGCACGAACTGGGTGAAGGAGTTCGCCACCGCGATGATCGGCTTCTGGAAGTCGCCATCCTTCATGCCGGTGGCGCGCCACAGGGCGCGAGCGCCGGCCATGTTGCGACCGGCGGTGGTGGTACGGGAGCGATACTCAGGCATGGAATCCTCGTCATTTTTCGTCCACCCGTGATGCAGAAGGCAACCGGGCGGTGTCGCGTGTCCAGACTGTCGATTCTGTCACGCACAGACGGCACTGACTAGCCTTGCACAGGCCATCACGCCACGGGCCCAAGAACCGCGTCATGCGGCCTCGGGCCCGATCCGGAACGGCTTGACGGCTCACTGTCGGCGAAATGCACCGTCATATTGCCGTTAGGCGAACACCACCTTGGCGACGTCCTTGTACCGATTGGCGAAATGCACGGTCATGCCGTCCTTGAGGTACTCCGGCAGTTCGTCATAGTCGCGCCGATTGGCCTCGGGCAGGATCACCTCGAAGATATCGCTGCGGCGCGCGGCGATGACCTTCTCGCGAATGCCCCCTACCGGCAGCACCTGTCCGGTCAGCGTCAGCTCGCCTGTCATCGCCAGGTTGCGCTCGATGGACTGATGACGCGCCAGTGACAGCAGCGCCGTGGTCATGGTCACCCCCGCCGAGGGGCCATCCTTGGGGGTGGCGCCTTCCGGCACGTGCAGGTGAACAAAGGAGGCATCGAAGAAGCCGGCATCGGCGCCGTACTCGGTCAGGTGCCCCTGAACATAGCTGTAGGCGATGTTGGCCGACTCCTTCATCACGTCGCCCAATTGGCCTGTTAGCTTGAAGCCGCGATCCAGCCCGTGCACCTTGCCGGCCTCGATGGACAGGGTGGCACCGCCCATGGAGGTCCAGGCCAGGCCGGTGACCACGCCCTGCCCTTTCATCACCTTTTCCTTGCGGAACAGCGGGGCGCCGAGGAACTCCTCGAGGTTCTTGAGCGAGACCTTGACCGTCGCCTGGTCGTTTTCCAGAAGCTTGACGGCGGCCTTGCGCACGATCCGGTGCAGCTGTTTCTCCAGTTGCCTGACACCGGCCTCCCTGGCGTAGCCCTCGACCACCTGGCGCAGGGCTGCGGCGGTCAGATTGATACGCTTTTTGGGGATATTGTCGCGCTTGAGCAGCTTGGGCCAGAGGTGGTTCCTGGCGATGGCCTGCTTCTCTTCGGCGATGTAGCCCGACAGGCGAATCTGCTCCATACGGTCGAGCAACGCCGGCGGGATGGAATCCAGGGTATTGGCGGTGCACACGAACAGCACCTTGGACAGATCCAGACGCACGTCCAGGTAGTGGTCGAGGAAGTCGACGTTCTGCTCCGGGTCCAGCACCTCGAGCAAGGCCGAGGCCGGATCGCCCTGGAAGGACTGGCCCATCTTGTCGATCTCGTCGAGCATGATCACCGGGTTCTCGACCTCGACCTCCTTGAGCGCCTGGACCAGCTTGCCGGGCATGGCGCCGACGTAGGTGCGCCGGTGGCCCTTGATCTCGGCCTCGTCGCGCATGCCACCCACCGAGAAGCGATAGAACTCACGGCCGAGCGCCTCGGCGATGGAGCGACCGATGGAGGTCTTGCCGACACCTGGTGGTCCCACCAGCAGCACGATGGAGCCCCCCACGTCACCCTTGAAGGTGCCCTCGGCGAGGAACTCGACGATCCGCTCCTTGACGTCGGTGAGTCCGTCATGGTCGCGGTCGAGTACCTGTCTGGCGTGGGCCAGGTCCAGCTGGTCCTGGCTGCGCTGGCCCCAGGGCATGGCCGTCAGCCAGTCCAGATAGTTGCGGGTGGTGCCATATTCGGGCGAACCGGTCTCGAGCACCGACAGCTTGGCCAGCTCGTCGTCGATGCGTTCCTGCACCCGCTCGGGCACCTCGCGGTCCTCGAGGCGCGCGCGGAAGGTGTCGACGTCGTTTTCACGGTCGTCCTTGGAGATGCCCAGCTCACGCTGGATCACCTTGAGCTGCTCGCGCAGGAAGAATTCGCGCTGCCGCTCCTGCATCTGGGCGTTGACCTGCTCGCTGATCTCGCTCTGCAGCTGCGCCACCTCGATCTCCTTGCGCAGCAGCGGCAGCACCTTCTGCATCCGCGGCACCACCGGCAGCGTGGCGAGCACGTCCTGCAGCTCCTGCCCCTGGGCGGAGGTGATGGCGGCGGCGAAGTCGGTCAACGGGCCCGGCTCGTGGGGACTGAAGCGATTGAGGTAGTGCTTGAGTTCCTCGCCGTACAGCGGATTGATCGGCAACAGTTCCTTGATGCCGTTGATCAGCGCCATGGCGTAGGCGCGGGTCTCGTCTTCCTCCGCGTCCACCGGCTCGCGAGGGTAGGACACCTCGACCAGAAACGGCGGGGTGCGCGACAGCCAGCGCTCGATCTTGAAGCGTCGCACGCCCTGGGCGATGAACTGGATCTGGTTGTCCTCGCCCTGCAGCTTGTGGGCCTTGACCGCGGTGCCGATGGTCGGAAAGTCCTCGTAGGACAGCTCCTCGACACCGGCCTCTCCGACGAAGGCGAGACCGACGGTGTCATGGGGCGTATTGGCGACCCGCTCGATGGTCTCGGACCAGCGTTCGCGGTTGATCACCAGCGGCTGCACCTGGGCGGGAAAGAAGGGACGATTGTGAATCGGCAACAGGTAAAGCCGTTCCGGCAGCGAGGCGCTGGCAGGAATCACCGCATGGCCCTGGACCTGCTCGCCATCGGCCAGGCCGTCCGCGGTTCCGTCTTCGGCGTCGCCACTCATGGGAATCCAGTCCAGATCGTCGGACCGGGGATCGCGATCATCGCTCATGGTGTCCTCATCCTGAAGTAGGGGGCGTCTTGCCCGTCTGGGTATCAGCAATGCGGGCGACCACGACCAAGTTCAAGGCGTGACAGGAGGATAGCAGCAGAGTGCCGCCATCGGGGACGCTGCCGGGCCCGGCCGGGAGGGACTTCAGGGGACAGGAATCTGGTGGCTCTTCTGACGTCTGACGGTGTGAGCGGAGTCCGCTCAACCACCCAGCAGCGGTGGTACCGGACGTCCGTTGACCCGCAGTCGCCCCTTGACCACGTCGATGCCCAGCATCGAGGTATCCAGCGGCAACCCCAGCCACAGCGCGACCACGGCCGGCGGCTCACGCCATTCGAAGTCTCCGTCCAGGCGCTGGCGAAAGCGCTCACGCATCTCGGGGCGATCCAGCGACAGCAGGCTCAGCGACGCAAGGTCTCGGGGGTCCAGCACCAGCACGCCCTCGCCCTTGAGACTCAGTCCCAGCATGGGGCTGTCGAGATCCACGTCCTTCAGATCCAGACGCGGAGAGTCCTTGAGCAACTGGGCCAGGGCGCGATCCATCGCCGAGTAGGCCTCGGCGTCCTCAAGCGAGACGGTGCCTAGCGCGGTCTTGTGACGCGCCAGGGCCACCACCGAACGCAGCGCCTCGGCGTTGATGCGAGACAGCTCCAGACTGACCTCGCCGTCCACCAGCATGTCGTCGCCGGAGCGCACCTCACCGATGGTCAAGGTGCTCTGCAGCCTCAGCTCGCTGTCATCCAGCAGGGTGCGGGCCTCGAGCACCAGTTCGGTGCCATCCAGGTTGACCTGAGGGTGACGCAGACTGACGGCGTCCAGGGTCAGCTT
Organism: Halomonas sp. H10-59; assembly: GCF_040070555.1. NCBI lineage: Bacteria > Pseudomonadati > Pseudomonadota > Gammaproteobacteria > Oceanospirillales > Halomonadaceae > Halomonas > Halomonas sp. H10-59. The sequence continues at coordinate 946,284 of NZ_CP098828.1, read as the reverse complement.
GTCCTGCTGGGTGAAGTGCAGGGCCCCGGGGGTATAGGCGTAACGGCTTTCGTGATGGAGCGGGCCGATTTCCAGCACCGCGTCTCCATCGCGCAACTCGATCGCCTCCAGCAGCACCTGGGTGCGCCAGTCGCCATAGACTCCGTCAAAGGCGATACGTCCACCGGAGAATTGCAGCGAGCGAGGCGCTTCACCGGACGGAGACTGACTGATGAGAAATGGTGCCAGCCGCAACTCCCCCTGCAGGGTGCCCCCCAGGGTGCGGTAGTGAGCTTCCCAGCGGGGCGGGCTTGCCGGCATGGCATCACCGAACAGGCGCCGGTCGGCGTCGCCGACGTGTACGTCGAGCCGGCCAAAGACGCTGGTATCGAGTACGCCGTGGCGTGCCTCATAGGGAATCGCAAGATGCCAGGCGTGACCGATCAGGGGAGCTACATGCAACACGCCGGAGGAACGCAGCCAGCCCTGCTCCACGTCGTCGCGCGAGATTCGCAGGTCACCGCGCGCCTCGAGATCGGCAAGCGCCCTCTCCAGTTCGCGCTCGAACAGCAGACTGGCGAGATATTGGGCCACCGCCCAGGCCAGCGCCAGCACCACCACCACCGGTACGATCCATCGTTCCTTGCGCATTCCTTGCCCTCTCTGCCGAGAGGAGCCTCCCTGCCCCCGTCGGCGTGACGATACGCTGTTCAGTGTAGCCAGAACCACAGGTGCATGGTGCACCAGGAGTAAACGCCGGCCATGACATCATCGACCATGATGCCGAAGCCGCCGGCGACGCGACGATCGGCCCAGCGAATGGGCCAGGGCTTGATCACGTCGAATACACGAAAGACAACGAAGCCCCACAGCGCCGCTTCCCACGAAAAGGGCACCGCCGCCATGGTCAGCCAGTAGCCGACAAACTCGTCCCAGACGATACCGGAGTGGTCGTGCACGCCGAGGTCCCGGGACGTCTTGTCGCACAGCCAGACACCCCAGACGAAGGTGATGGCGATCATCACCAGGTACCAGCCCAGGGTCAGCTCGGACAACAGCCAGTAGAAGGGAATGGCCGCCAGGGTCCCGAAGGTCCCCGGGGCAAAGGGCGCCGCCCCGCTGCCCAGCCCGAAGGCAAGAAAATGGGTCGGTCGACGCCACACGCTAGCCGGTGCTTTGTTCACGATGTCCCTCCGTGGAAATGTTGCCACCCCGGCAGCGAAGAGGCATTCACCCCTTGTATCCCCGGCGACGCGGTGACCTGGCCGATGGCAACGAAGGCGAGCCCCAGTTCCGCCAGTGCCAGGCGGGCCCGATCGAACGCCGCCGACGGCAGCGCCACGACCAGCTCGTAGTCGTCGCCGCCGGTCAGGGCGGCCTCTCGGGCCGCCTCGGTGCCGAGGGCCTCTACGAGCCCTTCGGCCAGAGGCAGCGCTTCGGCGTCAAGACGCGCCCCGACACCGCTGGCTTTCAGCAGGTGACCAAGGTCGGCAAGCAAGCCGTCGGAGACGTCGATGGCCGCGCTGGCCAGTCCCCGCAGCGCCAGACCTGCCTGCCAGCGCGCCTGGGGCAACAGGTAGCGGGCAAGCAGCGGTGACTCAAGATCTCGCTGACCCTCGTACCAGGCCGCCAGTCCCCCGGCGCCGCCACCCAGCGCACCGGTGACCGCCAGCACGTCGCCGGCGCGGGCACCGTCGCGACGCAGCGCCTCGCCCGTGGGTACCTCACCCATCACGGTGACGCTGACGGCGCGTTGGCCCCGGGTGACGTCGCCCCCGACCAGGGTCATGTCCGCCTCGTCGCACACAGCATGGAAGCCCTGGGCGAACTTTGCCACCCACTGCTCTTCCACCTCGGGCAACGTCAGCGCCATCAGACACCAGCGCGGCTGCGCGCCCATGGCGGCCAGATCACTCAGGCTCACCGCCAGGGCGCGATGCCCCAGCGCCTGCGGCGGTGCGTCTTCGGGAAAATGCTGCCCTTCCACCGACGTGTCGACGCTGACCACCAGTTCGTGCCCTGGCGCAGGGCGCATCAGGCAGGCGTCATCACCCACCCCGAGCGAGACGCCGGAGGCCTTGCCGGGCTCGCCCGTCGTGGGCGCCAGCCAGCGCTCGATGAGTTCGAATTCTCCGTACATCAGGCGCGACCTTCAGCGGCGACGGGCACTGACCTCGGCGCTTCTGAGCTTGATGGCCAGCTTGTCGAGAATGCTGTTGATGTACTTGTGGCCATCGGTGGCGCCAAAGGACTTGGCCAGCTCGACCCCTTCGTTGATCACCGCCCGATAAGGGACCTCCAGACGCTTGGACAGCTCGTAGGCCCCAAGGCGAAGGATCGCCAGCTCGATCGGGTCGATGTCCTCGAGGCGGCGGTCCAGCAGCGGCGAGATGGAGGCGTCGAGCTCCTTGCGGTAGCGTGCGACGTTATGCAGTAGCTCATGGAACAGCGCCAGATCGGCGATTTCCATGACCTTGAGCCAGTTCTCGTGCACCTCCAGGTCGTCATCGGGCACCTGGCTGCGAAATTCGGCCTCGACCGCGGTGATGGACTTGTCGGTCATCTGCCACTGATAAAGTCCCTGCACCGCCAGCTCGCGAGCCGCACGGCGAGACTGCTGGGCCTTGCTGGGCGCACGCTGTTCGCGGCTCATGCGGGGGTCTCCTCGGCATCGTCACCAAAATGACGCAGCAGCGACACCATCTCCATGGCGGCCATGGCGGCTTCGACGCCCTTGTTGCCGGCCTTGGTGCCGGCCCGCTCGATGGCCTGCTCGATGGAGTTGACCGTCAGCACACCGTTGGCCACCGGGGTGTCGAACTCCAGCTGCAGCCGCGACAGCGCGGAATTGCACTCGCCGGCCACGTGCTCGAAGTGCGGGGTACCGCCGCGAATGACCGCGCCGAGCGCGACCACGGCGTCGGGACGCGCCACCGCCAGCACACGCTTGACCGCCAGCGGCAGTTCCCAGGCACCCGGGACGTGGACGATGTCGATCATCTCCATGTCCACCCCGTGGCGCACCAGGCTGTCCACCGCGCCCTCGACCAGGCTATCTACCACATGGTGATTGAAGCGGCCCACGACGATCACGTAGCGGCCCTGGACGTCGACGAAGCTGCCTTCGACTTGGGAAATAGGTTGCATCTTGAATCTTCCTGAATGTACCGGCCTGGGGCCGGTAGTCGGGGTGACCCTGTCAAAGGGCCTGTCCCCTGGTAAAAACCGAAACACCGGACGCCAGCATTACTGCCTCGCCCGGCGTGAATCAACCGCTGATATCAGCTGGCGAGACGATGTCCACCACCTCGAGATCAAAACCCGACAGCGCGGAGAATTTCCACGGTGAGCTCAGCAGACGCATCCTGCCGACACCGAGCTCGCGCAGGATCTGGGAGCCGGTGCCGATGGTCAGGTAGTTGCCGGCGCCGTCGGACTCGCTGCCGCGAGCGGTGCGGCGGCGCTCCAGGAACACCTGCAGCATATCGTTGAGGTCCTGATGCGGACGCATGTCATCGAGCAGCACGAAGACACCCTGCTCGGCCCGCGCCACCTCTTCCAGCGCCTGGTGGGCGCGCCAGGAGGCGTCCTCGCCCTTGACCAGGCACATCAGGTCACGCATCTCGTTGGCCAGATGCACCCGCACCGTGGTCACGCTGTCCGGACTCGGCGAGCCCTTCACCAGCGCCAGGTGGTGCACCTTGTGGGTGCGGTCGAGAAAGACGTGGGCGGTCAACTCACCGTAGGCGGTGGTCACCGGCAGTCGCTCGACCTCTTCTACCGTCTGCTCGTTGTGGATCCGGTAGTGGATCAGGTCGGCGATGGTGCCCATCTTGATCCCGTGGGTCTCGGCGAAGCGCTCGAGCTCAGGACGTCGGGCCATGCTGCCATCGTCGTTCATGATCTCGCAGATCACACCGCTGGGATCACAACCGGCCAGGGCGGCCAGATCGCAGGCCGCCTCGGTGTGGCCGGCGCGCCTGAGCACGCCGCCGGGCTCGGCCATCAGCGGAAAGATGTGGCCGGGCTGGACGATGTCTTCTGCCTTGGCATTGCGCGCGCTGGCGGCCTGCACCGTGCGTGCGCGGTCAGCAGCGGAGATGCCGGTGCTGACGCCTTCGGCGGCCTCGATGGACAGGGTGAACTTGGTACCGAAACCGGAGCCATTGTCCTGCACCATCAGCGGCAGCTTGAGCTGTTCGCAGCGCTCCCGGGTCATCGGCATGCAGATCAGACCACGGGCGTGAACCGCCATGAAGTTGATGTGCCAGGCCTCGACCTTCTCGGCGGCCATGATGATGTCACCTTCGTTTTCCCGATCCTCGTCGTCCATCAGGATCACCATACGGCCCTGGCGGATATCCTCGACGAGTTCGGCAATAGGGGCCAGGCCCCCGCTGGAAGACTGCGACATGTATGCTCCCTGGATCTAAAATGGCCACTCGCGACGGCGGCCAGAAACCGCGTCAGGGTACCGTGGCGCGGCGTCGGGCGCCAGTCAAAGACAAAGACCAGACAGGGCGTCGGGCGCCGCTTATATCAAGATCGGCCACTGCGACTCCGCGTCGGGCGCCGCTTATATGAAGCCCCGCTACTACGATCCCGGGCCCCGGTGACTTTCGTCGGGTCGGTGCTCGGCGCAGGCGGCCAGCGCCGGGCGCGCCAGAATACGCCAGTCCTTGCCGAGGGCACGGATATCGAGAATTTCCAGAGGCCGCTGCTCGGCCATGCGTTCGATGCCCGACAACGCCATCAGCCCGCGCGCGTCGGAGCCGAGCAGGGTCGGCGCCATGTAAAGACGCAACTCGTCCACCAGACAGGCATCCATCAAGGCACCTGCCAGGGTCGCGCCGGTCTCCACCAACAGCTCGTTGCAGCCGCCCTCGTCACCGAGCCACTTGAGCAGCGCGCCAAGATCGACGCGGCCGTCGTCGCCTGCAGGCATCTCCAGCACCCGCGCGCCGGAGCGCATCAGCGCGTCTCTGCGAGCGGATTCGCTGCCCTCGACGCAGACCACCAGCGTCTCCCCTGGCTCGCTCAGGCAGGCCGCGGCCAGCGGCATGCGCAGGCGCGAGTCCACCACGACCCTAAGCGGCTGGCGTCGGGCGATGACTTCGGCGTCATCGAGCCCGAGCTGATCGGCACGCACCGTCAGCCGCGAGTTGTCGAAGATGATCGAATCCACCCCGGTGAGGATGGCGCAGCTCTGAGCCCGCAGCCGCTGGACGTCACGCCGAGCCTCGGCACCGGTGATCCACTGGGACTCGCCGGAGGCCATGGCGGTACGGCCGTCGAGGCTCATGGCGAGCTTGAGGCTGACCCGTGGACGCCCCCGGGTCATGCGCGACACGAAGCCGGCGTTCAATACCTGGGCGTCCGCCTCGAGGCAACCCAGCCTTACCTCGACCCCGGCGTCACGCAGGCGTGCGATACCCCGCCCCGCCACCTGAGGGTTGGGATCCTGCATGGCTACCACTACCCTGGCGACACCGGCCCTGATCAAGGCATCGCAGCAAGGCCCTGTGCGCCCCTGGTGGGAGCAGGGTTCCAGCGTCACGTAAGCGGTCGCGCCTCGGGCGTGCTCACCGGCAGCCTCGAGTGCATGGACCTCGGCGTGGGGCTCCCCGGCGCGCTGATGGTAGCCGTCGGCCAGATGCTTGCCGTGCTTGACCAGTACGCAGCCGACCCTCGGATTGGGCATGGTGGTGTAGCGACCGCGTTCGGCCAGCTTCAATGCCCTGGCCATCCAGGCTTCATCCTGGCCTGCCGTGATGTCCGTCGGATTCATGTGCTCTCCCCGGTGTCGGGCGAGAAACTCGGCTCCTGGGCCAGGCGGTCGATCTCGGCACGAAATTCGTCGATATCCTGAAACCGTCGATAGACTGAGGCAAAGCGGATATAGGCCACCTGATCGAGGCGCTTCAAGGCATTCATCACCTCTTCACCGACCACCCGCGCCTGGACCTCGCGCTCGCCCCGTGCGCGCAGGTTCTGGCGGATACGTTCCACCGCCGCCTCGATCGACTCGGCGCTGACCGGGCGTTTTTCCAGCGCCCGCAGCATGCCGGCCCGCAGCTTGATCTCGTCGAACACCTCCCGCGAGCCATCGGCCTTGATGATCCGTGGCATGATAAGTTCAGCGGTCTCGTAGGTGGTGAAGCGCTCACCGCAGCCAGCACACTGCCGCCGTCGGCGCACCTGATCACCTTCGGCGACCAGCCGGGAGTCAGTCACTCGGGTCTCTTGGGCGCCACAGAAGGGGCAATGCATAGCGGACAGTCCGGCAGGAAAAATATGTCGCCATAGTGTAACGGCTGAGGCCTGCCCCGCCCAGCGCAATGGCCCAGGTCATCCGCGATTTCAGCTGAGTTGGCACGCCCTGTGCTTGATACTTTCTTTCTAGCCGTCAATGAAATGGCGAGCGCTCACGGGGCAAGGCGCCCCCACGCCTGCGGAGGACACCATGGCAAGCCACCTCTCCCCCCTGGAACCCGACGACTTTCGCCAGCGTGCCGCAGAGCTGCTCGCGCCTCTCTATGGTGCACGCAGCGAAGAGGTCCTGCGCCGTCTGCTGCGCCTGAACGAAGCGCAGGGGGCCGGGTTGAGGCACCGTCATGGTGCACGCCAGACGCTGTGGAGCGAGCAGGACCAGTGGCTGATCGTCTATGGCGACTCGCTGCTGGATGCCGACAAGCCCCCCCTGGCGGTACTCGATGAGTTCCTGAGCAAGCGCCTGAAGACCGTCTTCAGCGGTGTCCATGTGCTGCCCTTCTTCCCCTGGAGCAGCGACGACGGCTTCTCGGTGATCCACTATCGCGAGGTCGACCCGAAACTGGGCGACTGGCGCGATATCCGGCGCCTGGCCAGTCACCATGATCTGATGGTGGACCTGGTGCTCAACCATGTCTCGCGGGAATCGCTGTGGTTCGCCGACTATCTCGGCGGCAACCTGCCCGGGCGCGACTACTTCATCGAGATGGACCCCGATACCGATCTCAGCGAGGTGGTGCGTCCGCGCAGCTCACCGCTGCTGGTCCCCGTCAGCACCCGCCGTGGCGTTCGCCACCTGTGGGCGACCTTCTCCGAGGACCAGATCGACCTCAACTTCGCCAACCCCGACGTGTTGATCGAATTCGTCGGCATCCTGCTGTTCTACCTGCAGCAGGGCGCCCGCATCGTCCGGCTGGACGCCGTCGCCTTCCTGTGGAAACGCCCCGGCACCCGCTGTATCCATCTTCCCGAGACCCACGCGGTGGTGCGGCTGTTGCGGGCGGTGGTCGACCACGTCGCCCCCGGCACCCTGATCATCACCGAAACCAACGTGCCCCACGCCGAGAACATCAGCTACTTCGGCCTGGAGCGACAGGACACGCCGCCCGACGAGGCCCACCTGGTCTATCAGTTCCCGCTGCCACCTCTGTTGCTGCACACCTTGACCAGTGGCGAGGCCGGCACCCTGGCACGCTGGCTCGACAGCCTGCCCGAGCTCCCCGCCGGCTGCAGCTATCTGAACTTCACCGCCAGCCACGATGGCATTGGCGTGCGCCCGCTGGAAGGCTGGCTGGAAGGCCACGAGATCGACGCCCTGGTCGCCTTGATGCAGCGCTTCGGTGGCTTCGTCAGCATGCGCCGGCAGGCCGACGGCAGCGACAGCCCCTACGAGCTCAATATCACCTGGTTCGACGCCATGAGCGGCACCCGGCGCGGCCCCGACCCGTGGCAGGTCGAGCGCTTCCTGTTGAGCCAGCACCTGATGCTGGTGCTGAAGGGTATCCCCGGCGTCTACCTGCACTGCCTGACCGCCACCCAGAACGACCACGACGGGGTCGAACGCAGCGGGCGCCTGCGTTCGATCAATCGCAAGCGCTGGGACCGCCAGGAGCTGGAACCTCTGCTGGACAGCCGTCACACGCCGACCCGCGAGGTGTTCTTCGCCCTCACCCGACGCCTCGAGATCCGTCGCAGGGAACCCTGCTTCCACCCCGATGCGGCCCAGACGGTCATCCCCACACCACCGGAGCTGCTGGCGATCCAGCGCGGCCCCCTGGACGATGGCCGTCGACTGTTGGCCATTCACAACGTCACCGATCGGCCTCAGCCACTGGTACTGGACGGCCTCGACCAGTCCGGCTGGCAGGACCTGCTGGAAGGAGGCGCCTGGCGGCCCGTCGACACCCTGGCCCCCTATCGTTCACTGTGGCTGGTGCGCACCGACAGATAAGCCACCGCGCGCTCGGTGTATCACACAACAGCGCGGCCCTGGCGCTTTCACTGCCCGGCGACGTCAGCGGTCGAACCGATGGCGTTTGCTGCTGTCCTAGTGCGAGTGATTCTCGCTTGTCGCGGGATTCGTCCTACAAGATGCCGGAGAGTAACGACATGCCCCGCCGCCCCCGACTGCCCCGCCTCCCCGACCTGCCCCGCCATCAGCGTTCCTTCATGACCCTGGCGGCGGTGGCCTTCGGCCTGATGCAACTGTCCAGCGTCGAGGCCGAGGACCACCCCGCCCCCATCGAGGCGCTGGAAGAGGAAGGTCTTGAGGTGCACGGTGAATTCGACGCGCCGGGTGGGCTCAGCGGCTTCGCCGCCAGCCATCGCGGACAGCCGATGACCATCTTCGTCACCAAGGATGGCGAGCACGCCATCGTCGGCAATCTGATCGATGCCGACGCCAACAATCTGTCGGAGGCGCCGCTGGAGCGCCTGGTACGCGGGCCCCAGGACGAGACCACCTGGCAGAGCCTTGAGGACAGCGCCTGGATCGCCGACGGCGATCCCGACGCCGAGCGCATCGTCTATGTGTTCACCGATCCCAACTGCCCCTACTGCACCCGCCTGTGGCAGCAAAGCCGGCCCTTCGTCGAAAGCGGCCAGGTCCAGCTACGCCACGTGATGGTCGGTATCCTCGACCCCGAAAGTCCGCGCCAGGCGGTCACGATGCTGGCCGCCGATGACCCTCAGGCCGCCCTCCGCGCCCATGAGAGCGGCGACCCGATTGAGCCCATGCGCCAACTGCCCCGAGACCTGGAGCAGCGCCTGCAGAGCAACCATGAACTGTTTCGCAGCTTCGGCATGGTGGCGACCCCGGGCATCGTCTATCGCAACGATGGCAAGCTCGAGATGAGCCAAGGCCTGCCCAGCGAAGAACTGTTCCATACCATCATGGGGCCGGAGCCCGACTGACAGGGTTTATCAAGGCGCTGGCATTAGGCGCTGGCATAAGGACCCGGGTGGGGCCTGGTGCCAGCGCGATTTAGGCTTTAAACGAAAAGTCGACGAGCGATGGTTAGACAAGGCAAAAATCGGTGAGAAAGCGCAGTTTACGTGGTGTAAATGAGCATTTTGAACCGATTTTTAACGCCGTATTACCGAGCGCAGGCACTTTTCGTTAAAGCCTTAGACGTCCCCGGCGTTATCGGCCTCCACCGCGCTGTAAAGTTGTTCGGGCAGGTCCGGCAAGGCCGCCCGCACACGGTTCCAGCTGGGGATAAAGGGCTTCTCCCTGGGGTTGTCGAGAAAGGCGTTGCCGGCCTCGATCAGATTGGCGGCAAACAGCTCCACCGCCTGCTCCTCGGCATGACGGTCCAGGCTCAGCCCGTTCATGGTGGCGTCGTGGTCGTAGGCCTCGATCAGGTCGAGGGCCAGGCGATAGTAGGTGGCCTTGAGGGTACGAAAGCCTTCCGACGAGAAACCCACACCCTGGGTGGCCAGCTTGCGATAGAGCGCCTTGGCAATATCCAGGCTCATGCGGTTGAGCCCGGTGGCCGCGTCATCGGCGGACACCGGTTGATGCTTGTGGTCGTAGACGTCGGCGATATCCACCTGACACAGCCGATTGGTGGAGTGGTCGCGGTGGACCTCGGACAGCACCCCGATCTCCAGCCCCCAGTCGGCGGGGATACGGATGTTGTCCAGCACCTCGGTACGCATCGAGAACTCCCCCGACAGCGGGTAGCGATAGCTGTCCAGGTAGTCCAGGTAAGGCAAGGGCCCGTGCATGATCTTTAGCGCCCGCAGCAGCGGGGTCACCATCAGCCGGGAGACCCGGCCGTTGAGCTTGCCCTCGGCGATACGCGGGTAGTAGCCCTTGCAGAAGGCGTAGTTGAAGCGTGGGTGGGCCACCGGATACATCAGCCGTGCCAGCAGGCCGCGGTCGTAGGTCAGGATATCGCAGTCATGCAGCCCCACCGCGGCGGTGCGCCCGGATGCCTGCACATAGCCCGCACAGAACCACACATTGCGGCCCTTGCCCGGCTGCTGTGGCGCCAGGCCTTCCTCGGCCAGCTGCGCGTCCAGCTCGCTCAGGCGCGGGCCGTCATTCCACAGGATGCGATGGTGCTGGGGCAGGCGCGAAAAGAACTCGCGTGCCCGCAGAAACTGGTCCCGGTCGGCACGATCGAGGCCGATCACGATCTCCGACAGATAGCTCGCCTGGGCCAGGGACTCGACGATGGCGTCCAGCGCCGGTCCTTCCAGCTCCGAGTACAATGACGGCAGGATCAGCCCGAGCGGGCGCTGGCGGCCGAAGCGCTCCAGATCCGCCTCCAGGTCTTCGACCTTGCGCCGGGTCAGGTTGTGAAAGTCGGTGATGATGCCGTTCTGGTGGAAATCGCTCATGCCTCACCCTCCTCGCCCAGCTTGTGATGATCCTTGTCGTCGGCGCCGCCGGCATCTACGCTGCCGGCCTCAGCGCTGCTGGCAGGCTCCGCCGCGTCCTGCTCTCCCCAGAAGTGCGCAACCCCCTCGGCCCAGCCCCTGGGGCCCAGCGCCTCGCTGCGATACAAGCGCGGCTGGCACGGGGACACGTCGAGGCCATGGCGGGCACGAATCACCACCGCCGCATCGGTGGCCTCGAGCATGGCGACATCGTTGGGGCCATCGCCCAGCGACAGGGTCTCGGGGCGTCGGCCCTTGAGCGCCTCGAAGCGGGCGCACAGCCATTGCACCGCCTGGCCCTTGTCGGTGTCGCCGAGCACGTGCCAGAAGCGCCCGCCCCTCGTCATGCGCAGGCCGTCACTGGCCAGGCCCTCGCGAAAGCGCTGCAGCAGCGCTTCGTCGTCTTCCCACAACAGCGGCTCGCTGCCCTCGCGCAGGCGTGCCAGGCGAGCCTCCTGTTCATCCAGACCGGTGAAGGCCACCACGTCCTCCAGCGCCATCTCGCTCATGGTCAGAAAGCGCGCGGACAGCCGCTCACGCCAGATCGCCACCCGCCGGCGAATCAGCCCGATATCCACCCCGAGGGTGCGGATCACCAGGCCATCCGGGCCCGGCTGTCCCTCACGTCGGGCGTGACACCAGCTGGGGGGCAGCGCAATCACCGCGCCGTTCTCGGCGATAAAGGGGCGATCGGCGAGGCCGAGCTGCTGGCGCAGCCCGAGCAGTTCACTGCGGGTCTTGCTGGTCACCGGGATCGCCGCAACGCCGGCCTCACGCAGGGCATCGAGCCAGGGCTCGGCGGGCTTCCAGCCGTAGTCATGGTGGTCGAGCAGCGAGCCATCCAGGTCGGTGAACAGCAGCCTGGGCCCGTCGAAGGCACCGATTCGGGGAGTCGTGCTGGCGTGCATGGTGGGACCTTCGCATCAAAAGGGTTCACCGAGATGCAAAGCAAGGGCTGCGCCAGCGCTCAACAGAGCAACGGGAAAACAAGCAGATGACGGGAAGGTAGACGTCAGCGCAACGAGGCCCCGTCAGGTCCGGGGCGGGCGCGGCCGTGTCCGGTGCAGGATAAGGCACCACAATGGTGCATCGACTGCCGACGCCCCGCTGCAAGCACACAGCCCCAGAACGACGACACCCCCGAGAGCGGGGCTCTCGGGGGTGTCATTGGTGGCCTGAGCGGCGGGTCATCCCGCCGGGCACTCAGCCGTAGACCGGCAGGCGGGTGCAGACGTCTTCCACCTTGGCCTTGACCTCGGCCTCGATGACCTCGGTGGACTCGCCCTTGGCCATGACGTCGAGGATGTCGCAGATCCAGCCAGCCAGATTACCGCACTCGCTCTCGCCGAAACCACGGGTGGTGACCGCCGGGGTGCCGATACGCAGGCCAGAAGTCACGAAGGGGCTCTGCGGATCACCGGGCACGGCGTTCTTGTTGACGGTGATGTGGGCACGACCCAGGGCGGCGTCCGCGTCCTTGCCGGTCAGGCCCTGCTTGATCAGCGACAGCAGGAAGAGGTGATCCTCGGTGCCGCCGGAGACCACGTCGTAGCCACGCTCGATAAATACCTTGGCCATGGTCTGGGCGTTCTTGACCACCTGCTGCTGGTAGGTCTTGAACTCGGGCGCCATGGCCTCCTTGAAGCAGATCGCCTTGGCCGCGATGACGTGCTCGAGCGGGCCGCCCTGGCCACCGGGGAAGACCGCAGACTGCAGCTTCTTCTCGATGTCGGCGTCGTTCTCGGCGGACAGGATCAGGCCACCACGCGGACCGCGCAGGGTCTTGTGGGTGGTGGTGGTGACCACATGGGCGTGGGGCAGCGGATTCGGATAGACACCGGCGGCAACCAGGCCGGCCACGTGGGCCATGTCCACCAGCAGGAAGGCACCCACCTCGTCGGCGATCTCGCGGAAGCGTGCCCAATCGATGACCTGGGAGTAGGCGGAGAAACCGGCGATGATCATCTTCGGCTGGTGCTCGCGGGCCAGGCGGGCCACCTCGTCGTAGTCGATGCGGCCGGACTCGTCGATGCCGTACTGCACGGCATTGTAGTGCTTGCCAGAGAAGTTCGGGCGGGCGCCGTGGGTCAGGTGACCGCCGGCGTCGAGGCTCATGCCCAGCACGGTGTCACCGGGCTTGACCAGGGCCTGGAAGACCGCGCCGTTGGCCTGGGAGCCGGAGTGCGGCTGGACGTTGGCGTAGCTCGCGCCAAACAGCTCCTTGGCATAGTCGATGGCCAGCTGCTCGACCACGTCGACGTACTCGCAGCCACCGTAGTAACGCTTGCCGGGATAGCCTTCCGCGTACTTGTTGGTCAGCTGGCTACCCTGGGCTTCCATCACCCGGGGGCTGGCGTAGTTTTCGGAGGCAATCAGCTCGATGTGAGCCTCCTGACGGGCGACTTCCTTCTGCATCGCATCGAACAGGGCATCATCGAAACCGGCAATCTGCATATCACGGCTGAACATCGGCGGCATAACCTCGCAGCGGGGGATTCAAGGGGCAATCGCGAAAAGCGGGCCGCCATCATAGCGCAGCCCATGACCGCTTTCACATGAAAGACCGTCATGGGCTGCTGCATGATTTCTCATCTTGGCTTCAGTCAGACTGAAGCGTGGCCCACCGGGCGCTCTTTTCCAGGCTCAGCCCGAAACGCCGGCGAGCGCCACGACCCTTCGGCCAAGCCCTAGTCCATCGTGACTTCCATGGACAGAGCCTGGGGCAGCCCCAGCGGGTCCTGGGCCAGCTTCTGGAGCTGTCGGCTGGGTGGCAGGCTGAGGTCGATCGACATCTCGCTGGCCTCGCCGGCCATCATCTGCACCAGCCCCGTGAGCACCGCGCCGATCTGCGGTCCCATCATGATGCCGAAGCCTTCGGACTGGGTCCTGAGCTGTTCGAGCAGGGCGTCTTCGGACACCCCCTGGGTCGCTGCCACCACCGGTGCGATACGCCCGAACACGCCCAGATCGCTGAGACTGAGCGAGACGTCGCCGCCCTGGGTGTCCAGCTCGGTCCAGTCCTCGAGGCCGGCAAAGTAGGCCGCAGGGTCCTGGCCCTTGGGCAGGTTTACCGGCAGGTCACTGTCGAAGCCGAGGCGGAAGGCATCGGCTGCGGTCATCTCGAAACGGCTGGCCACCTGGCCATTGGCACCGCTGGCCTCCCAGGTACCGTCCATGTCGGCGTCCAGGGTGAGCTGTCCGGAGCCATCGGTCAGCACGTTGCTGACCAGGCGTAGCTGGGTGCGCTCGTCCACCGGCGCCAGCTCGATCATCCTGGCCAGATCCACCGTCAGGTTGTCCATGCGCCCGCTGTACTCGCCGTCGTTCATGTCGCCGTCGGCCACCAGATGCTCAAGGCTTGCCACCAGGCGATCGGTGGCGATCTCCAGGTCCTCGAGCTCGAGGGCGTCCACCGTGGGCGCGTCGCTCGCAAGCCCCTTGAGGCCGGTCAGACTGAGTGACGGCAGCGAGAAGGTTCCGGCCCCGAGCTCCTCGAAGTTGTCGCTGGAGCCGCTCATCCCGGTCAGCGTCAGGCTGCCGATGGCATCGGCGCTGACGTCGCTGGCGCCCAGGCTCTGGATCTCGATGCGTCCGGGATAGTCGCCCCAGGGAAGGTCAGCCCCCACCTTGCCCTGGCGCTGATCCATCACCAGTCCTTCCAGGCTAATCCCGGCCAGCGGGTTGTCTTCATCCCAGGGCAGATCACGCAGATCGAGCACAGGCTGGCCGGGCTCCTCGAACACCAGCCGCTCAAGCAGCATGCTGGCGCCCCGGTCGACCAGCTCGATGTCCTCGAGCACCACTTCTTCCGGTGCGTCGTAGTCGCCCTCGACCAGGTAGCGCGCGATGGTCAGGCGTTCGCCGTTGTCGCCGGTCAGGGTCAGGTTCTCGGCGCTGGTGGTGCTGCCGAGCAGCTCATCGGATACCTCGCCGATCTCGAGGGTACCTTCACGCTCCAGGGCCGCACGCAGGTCAGCCTCGAGACGTTCGGCGTCGGCCTGGGCGACGCTCGCCCCCAGAGAAAGCAGCGCCACGAAAGGGACGGCGTGGCGGGAAGACAGACGGCACTTCATGAACTTTCACCTCCGGTGTGAAAATAGAACCTGGCAAACACCAACGATCTTTGCCGATACGGCTGTTGTGTCAGCCTTCACTGTAGCGCCTGAACGAATCCGTCGACAGGCCTTCAGCAGTGTTAACAGGACATCGTTCACTCAATCCAGCGGCAGGCGCGCCGACAACCGCCGACTCACCTCCTCGATCACCGCCAGGCGCGCCCGACGCTTGTCGTTGGCGTCGATCAGCACCCACTCGCCGCCAGGGGCATGAGTTTCCGCGAACATCTCGTCGATGGCCTGCTGGTAGTCGTCCCAGCGCTCGCGGTTGCGCCAATCCTCGTCGGTGAGCTTGTGCCGCTTGTGAGGGGTCTCGGCCCTGGCTTCGAAACGCTCGAGCTGCTCGTCCTTGTCGATGGCCAGGAACAGCTTGACCAGCACGGTGCCGTGCTCGAGCAGGCGCGCCTCGAACTGGCGAATCTCTTCAAAGCCGCGTCGCCAGTCCCGCTCATCGGCGAGGCCTTCGACCCGTTCCACCAGCACCCGGCCATACCAGGAGCGGTCGAAGATCGCCACCCGGCCATCGCGGGGCAGACGATGCCAGAAGCGCCACTGCCACGGGTGCTGGCGCTCCTCCTCGGTGGGCGCAGCGATCTGATGCACACGGTACTGACGTGCATCCATCGCCGAGGTCAGGCGATGGATGCCGCCGCCCTTGCCGGCAGCGTCATGGCCCTCGAACACCACCACCAGTGGCACTCCCTGGCGCGCGGCACTGCGCGCCAGCTGGGCCAGCCTGGCCTGGGCGTCGGCCAGGCGCTCGCTGTAGTCGCGCTTCTTGAGTCGGGGGGGCGGGTCGTCATGCTCGAGGGCGTCGAGCCGAGGGGGAGCGATGGCATTCAGTGGGGGAGTCTCGGGGCGCTCGAGGGCCGGGACAGGGCTTGCCATGACCTTCTCGAGGACTTCGGCCACCTGGGGCAGCAGGTCGTTGCCGGGGCTCGCGTCGAGCTCGATCCAGGGACTGTGGCGACAGTGGGTGCGCGCACGCAGGTCGCGGGCAAGCTCATCGAGCAGGCCATGCTGGGCGTGGCGGCGCCACTTTTCGTCGGTGACCTGCCAGCGACTGGCCGGGTCGGCGGCCCAGGCCTCGAGTCGTTGTCGCTGGGTGTCTGCATCGATCTGCAGCCACAGTTTGACCAGGCGAACTCCGTCGGCGGCAAGCTCCGCCTCGAACTGACGCATCTGTTCGATGCGGTCATTGTAGGCGCCCTCGCCCAAGGCGCGGGAGGCCCGCGCCAGCACCGCATCGCCGACCCAGCCATGGACGAACACCCCGAGCCGGCCACGCCCTGGAAGACGTCGCCAGAATCGCCACCAGTAAGGTCGTCGGCGCTCCTCGTCGCCGGGCACCAGGGCGTGCACCTCGGTCAACCGGTTCTCCAGCCAGTGGTTGAGCAGGTTGATCAGTTCGCCCTTGCCGGTGGCGGCGTGACCGGCCACCAGCACTACCACTGCCCGATCCGCTCGCTGGGCCAATTCCAGCTGGGCCGACAGCAGCCGAAACCGCTGACACTCCTCGGCGGACATGGTCTTGCCGGAGGCGTTCTTGCGAGAGGCGTTGCTGGTTGAGCCCCGCTTCTTTCCCTTTGCCACCTTGGTCCTGGTCATCGTCGCTCCTTCATGACGCACTTCCCTGTTCATAAGGCGCATCGCTTTGCATAAGGCGCTTCGCTTTGCATGAGGCGCTTCGCGTTTCGTGAGACGCTCCGCCCTTTCATGATGATTCGCCTTTCAGGCCTCGCCCAGCAGCCCCAAGCTCGCCGCCGGCGCCTGTCGACGAATGCCACGGGACAACAGATGCCCTACCAGGCCCAGTACCACAGCGCCGAGCGTCGGGACCAGCAGCCAGACCCAGGGATGCACCCGCGGCGGCAGATCCAGCCACAGCAGATATAACGCGGCCGTGGCGACCTCCGCCAGCAGCGCCGCCATCAGGCCGCTGGCCAGTCCCAGAACGGCAAATTCAGCCCACTGCACCCGCGCTAGCAGACGGGAACCTGCGCCAAAGACGCGCAACAAGCCGCTTTCGTGGGCACGTACCGGCTGACTGGCGATCAACGCGGCGTAGAGCACACTGACCCCGGCCAGCAGCACGAAGGCCAGCACCACTTCCACCGCCCGGGTCACGTGCCCCAGCACCTCACGGACCTGCCCCAGCAGGGCATCCACGTCGAGCAGCGTCACCCCCGGAAAGGCCTGGACCAGGCTCCCCAGTTCGCGCTTCTGCTGCTGCTCCAGATAGAAGGCGGTGATGTAGCTATGGCCGTAGCGTTCCAGCACACCAGGCGGGAAGATCACGTAGAAGTTGGGCTTGAAGCTGTCCCAATCGAGGTCGCGGAGACTGGTGATCTCACCGACCAGGGTGTCGGCGCCGATGGTGAAACTTAAACGATCCCCCAGCGCCAGCCCCAGACGTTCTGCCAGTTCTCGTTCCATGGAGATCGGCGCCGTCTCGGCGACGTCATCGCCTGCGGGCGCCGAGGACGGCTGGGCGTCCACCTCGTCGAGCCAGCCGCCGGCCTCGGCGCGCGAGGTGAACCATTCGCCGGCCACCAGACGATTACCGCTCGGCAGATCCTCCCGCCAGGTCAGGTTGAGCTCCCGGCGCAGGGCGTTTTCTCCCCTCGCCTCGGGGGGCACGGCCTGCCTCGGCGGCTGGCCGTTGATCGCGGTGATACGCCCGCGGACCATGGGGTAGAGATCACTGCTGGCCTCGGCGATGGCCTCGAGCCGCTGCTCGAAGTCGTCGCGCTCGCCGGGCTGGATATTGATCGCGAAGTGATTGGGTGTGTCCTCGGGTAACTGCGCCTGCCAGGTGGTCAACAGATCGCCCCGCACCAAGGCGATCATGGTCATGGCGAAGAAGGTCACCGCGAACGCCAGCATCTGCCCCAGGCTGGCGTTGCGACGGCGCGCCAACTGCCGAGCGCCCAGACGCAACGACCCGCGCAGACCAGCGGGATCACCACCGTCGAGCCGCGCGGCCAGACGCAACAGTCCATCGAGGATCAAGCCCGCCAGGCCCCACAGTACGCCCAGTGCCACCATGCCGCCGGCCAAGAGCCCCGCCGCCAGCCCCAGGCTGCCGGAGTACAGCCAAAGCAGAGCACCGAAGGCCAGCGCCGCCGCCAGCAGCAGCGACCAGCCGGAGGCGGGCAAGGGGTCCAGCTCCCGGCGCAGTACCTTGAGTGCGCTAACCCGCTTCAAGCGCAGCAGGGTCGGCCCTGCAAAGCCGGTCAGCACGGCCAGTGCCGTCAGCACGCCGAGCCACAACGGCAACGCTCCGGGAGGCGGCAGCTCCAGCGGTAAAAAACGCTGCATCAAGCCCAGCAGCAACGCCTGTCCCGCCAGCCCCAGAAGCGCGCCGATCAGCGAGGCCACCAGCGCCAGACCGGCCAGCTGGAAGGTGAAGATACGCGCCAGGTCCCGCTGGGAAGCGCCGAAGCAGCGCAGTAGCGCGGCGGTATCCAGATGGCGATCAACGTAGCGCCGCGTCGCCATGGCCACCGCCACCCCGGCCAGCAGCACGGCGGCTAGACCGGCCAGGCTCAGGTAGGTCTCGGCTCGCTCCAGCGCCGAGCCCAGCCGCGGCCGGTCCTCGCGCACGTCACGTACCTCGACGCCGTCGGCGCGCAGGCGGGCAAGCCAGGGCGACAGCGTCTCCACCGCCTGGGGCGAGCCGGCCGCAAGGATCTCGAACTCGATGCGCGAACCGGGCTGGATCAGCCCGGTCGCCTCGACGTCGTCGACGTGCATCATCACCCGCGGGTTGAAGCTGCCGAAGCCGGCAGACTGGTCGGCCTCCCGCTCGATCCAGCCGGTCACCTGGAACTCGCCCCTGCCGAGCGTCAGACTATCGCCGAGTTCGATGTCCAGCAGCGTCTCGAGCCTCGGCGCCAGCCACACCTCGCCTGGCGCAGGGCCACTGGCGAGCTCCTCGACGCCGGCGCCCTGGTCGACCCGGGACACGCCGTAGAGTGGATAGTCTTCGTCCACCGCCTTGATGCTGACCGGCTGAAAGGCGCCATCGCGACTGGCCATGGAGACCAGATCGACCTGGTCGCTCAGGCGCATGCCGGCGCCTTCCAGACGCTCCCGGATCTCCAGAGCGAAGGGATCGGACTGCTCCAGCACCACATCGCCGCCCATCATCTGACTAGCCTGACGGGTCAGACCACGTTCCAGCCGGTCGAGAAAGAACCCCATCATGGTCGAGGCGGCCACCGCCAGGGTCAGCGCCACCAGCAAGGCGCGTACATCACCCGCACGAAGATCGCGCCGCAGAGAGCGCGCCGCCATCACCAGCTGACGTCCCAATTGGCCCTTCGCCGTGGAGCTTCGCTCACTCATGCCGAGGCCTCCCGCTGGGCGTCTGGCGCCTCGGCTGGAAGCTTGGATGTCACCTCGGTGAGCTGGCCGTCGGCCAGGCGCAGACACCGATCGCAGCGCCTCGCCAGAGCGTGGTCGTGGGTAACCAGCACCAGGGTGGTGCCCTCGGAACGGTTGAGCTCGAACAGGGTCTGAATGATGCGCTCCCCGGTGTCCGGGTCGAGATTGCCGGTCGGTTCATCGGCAAACACCAGCTCGGGGCCAGTGACAAAGGCCCGCGCCAGCGCCACCCGTTGCTGTTCGCCGCCGGACAGCTGCTTGGGCAGGTGATCCAGGCGTTCGCCCAACCCCACTCGACCGAGCCAGTCGGTGGCACGGGCCTCACGGTTGGCAAGGGTCGACAGCTCGGTCGGCAGCAGCACGTTTTCCAGCGCCGTCAGGGTCGGCAGCAACTGGAAGTTCTGAAACACGAAGCCCACTCGGGTGTTTCTCAGCGCCGCGCGACCGTCCTCGTCGAGCTCGGCAAGCGATGTACCGAACATCGCAAGCTCGCCGGCACTCGGCGTATCGAGACCGGCCAGCAGCGCCAGCAGGGTCGACTTGCCGGCACCGCTCTGGCCGAGGATGGCGACGCTCTCGCCGGACTGTACGTCGAGCTCAAGCTCGCGCAGGATGGTCAGTTCCCGCGTTCCGCTGGCGACCCGCTTGGACAGGCCTCGCGCACGCAGCACGGTGGTCGGGACGGTATTCTCGGAAGGAGACAGCGACATGGTGATGGCATTCCCTGGGACTTGGACGTTTGGGGCGGCACGGCGGTTTTTTTCTGGAGCCTCGCGCTTCGGCGCTGCTGATGCCACGACGTCAGGAAGACGAGCGCAGGATCGCCGGGCAACGCCCGCCAGGCGGATGCTGAAGACGCTGATGATGGCCTGCGTCTTGACCGCCCTTGTGCAGGGGTCGGTCTGGGCCCAGTCTGACACAGCCCCGCCGACCTTGCTGGTAGTGGGCGACAGCTTGAGCGCCGCTTACGGCATCGAACGGGACGCCGGCTGGGTGGCGTTGCTGGCCGAGCGAGTGGCGCACCGCGCCGAGGTGGTCAATGCCAGCATCAGCGGCGAAACCACTGGCGGGGGCGCCACCCGTCTCCCTGAACTCCTCCGACAGCACGACCCGGACATCGTTCTGCTGGAGCTGGGCGGCAATGATGGACTCAGGGGCCTTCCGCCGAGCCAGATGTCGGCAAACCTCGAAGGCATGATCGAAAAGAGCCAGGCCGCCGGCGCCCAGGTGCTGCTGCTGGGTATCGATATTCCCCCGAATTACGGCGACGCCTACCGTCAGGCCTTCACCGGGGTCTTTCGAGAACTGGCCGACACCCATGAGGTGCCGCTGGTGCCCTTCCTGCTCGAAGGCGTGGCGCTGGACCCGGAGCTGATGCAGGACGACGGCATCCACCCCACCGCCGAAGCCCAGCCGAGGCTGCTCGACAACGTCTGGCCGAGCCTTGCGCCCCTGCTGGACGAGACCGAAGAATCAGAGGGAACCGAAGCTGCCTCGACCAGCAGCGCGAGCGAAGAAAGCAGCGAGCAAGCGAGCGCCTCCTGAGGCGCTCCGCGGGCCCCTACGAGGAGGATGGCTCGACGTGAGCCGGCGCCTTCTGCCACTGCTGCAGCCCAAGCCCCAGCAGGATCAGCACCAATCCGATCAGGGTCGAGGGGAGTATCGGCTCGCCCACCACTAGGTAGAGCAGCATCAGCGACACCGGTGGTGACAGAAAGATAAGGTTGGAGACCTTGGCGGTGCGCGACACCCGCTGCATCGCCGCCTGCCATAGCACAAAAGCGACGCCCATCTCGAACAGTCCGACATAGATGCCCGCGCCCAGGGCGGCACTGCCGTGCCACTGAAAGCCTGGCCCCAGCACCATCAGCAGCGTCAGCACCGGCACCCCGACGCTGAAGTTCTGCCACTGGGCGACCAGTGGAGGACGCCGGTCGCGGGCATTGAACAGCCAGTACAACGCCCAGATCAGCGTCGACACCAGCGCCAGTGCGACGCCCAGAGGATCGGCGAAGGACACGTCAAAAACCTGGCCGCGGGTGGCGATGACCCAGACCCCGGCGTAGGCCACCAGGCCGGCCACCACGTCCATCGGCGTCAACCGCTGCTTGAGGATCGGCACCGCCAGCAGGGCCATGGCCAGCGCCCAAGTGTAGTTGAGCGCCATGGCCTCCTGTCCGGGCAACCGGTCATAGGCCGCAAACAGCACAAGGTAGTAGGCCACCGGGTTCATCAGCCCGGCCCACACAGCGGTGCGCCAGCCGCGACGAAGTGCCTGATGCAGCTGTCCGCGCCGCAGCATCAGCACGCTCATCAGCGCCCAGGACACCAGTGCCGCCAGCCACATCAGCTCCAGCGGGCTCATATGGGCAAGCGCCAGCTTGAAGGCGGTGGCCACCGTGGACCACAACGCCACGGCGCCAAGGCCGAAGGCCATGGCCTGTCGATCAGTTGTCATGACATTCCCTGGGGTAAAGATGAGGGTAAGGAGCCGCGAGCCATGGCCACGCGAAGGGGAACGCGGTCAATCAGGATGACGCCATCGAGCCCACGTTCAGACCGTCAACACAGGATGACCATCGGCAACGTTCAACGGTCCAGATGGCCCAGATCGCGCTCGGGAGCGATGCCGTCGCGGACCCGTTGCTTGAGCGTCTTGACGTCGGGAAAGCCGCCATCTCGCTTGCGCTCCCACAGGGTCTCGTCATCCAGCCGGATCTCGAAATGTCCGCCGTGGGAAGGCACCAGCGTCACCTCCTCGAGATCCTCGCCAAAGGTCGAGAGCAGCTCCTGGGCATACCAGCCACTACGCAAGAGCCACTGACATTGCGTACAGTAGATAATCCGAATGCGTGCCACGTTCAGCCTCCCTGTTCCAGCACGTAGGTGGAAACACCGGCAACGCGCTGCAAGGCAGCGTGTACACCGTATTCCCTCAAACCTCGATCATAACAGTCAGGACAGCCTCCATGGCCAGTGGCGAAACCCAGACGCGACTTTACGAGTGGCTCACCGGCGACGAGGACAGTCGCCTGTGCAAGGACATCCCGGACAGCGCCTGCGATGAGCAGCCGCGCAACTTCTTCCTGCATCTGCTGGCGTCGCTCGGCAACAAGCTCGCCGACGAGCTCTCCAGCGCTCGTCTGGTCCTGCCCTGGCTACTGGGCGCCATCGGCGCGCCGACCTGGATGGTCGGCCTGCTGGTGCCGATTCGCGAGGCCGGCGCCCTGCTGCCTCAACTGTTCGTGGCCGGTTTTATCCGCCTGAAACCTCGGCGCAAGGGCGTCTGGGTGGTCGGTGGATTGCTCCAGGCGCTGGCCGCCGCGGCGCTGTCGGTTCTTGCCCTGATCGGTTCAGGCGGTGTTGGCGGCGGCCTGGTACTGCTGGCCCTGGTCGCCCTGTCGCTGGCCCGGGGGCTGTCGTCCATCGCCACCAAGGACGTGCTCGGCAAGACCATCTCCAAGCAACGTCGCGGGACCCTGATGGGCTGGAGCGGCAGCGTGGCGGGCGCCGTGACCCTGGCCGCCGGTGCGGTGCTGGTGCTGTTCGACGACCGCCCCGGTGAGCTCGCCCTGGCGGTGCTGCTTGGCGTGGCGGCGCTGGGATGGACCCTCAATGCGCTGTGCGCCGCCGCCATCGAAGAAGCGGAAGGCGCCACCGACGGCGGCGCCAACGCCTGGGATTCGGTCAAGACCGGCCTCGCCCTGATGCGCGACGACGCCGCCTTTCGTAACTTCAATCTGACCCGCGCCCTGTTGCTGTCCAGCGCCCTGGCGTTGCCCTATGTCGCGCTGATGGCCCAGGACAACGGCGGTACTGAACTTGGCGGACTGGGACTTCTGATCGTGGTATCCGGGGTCGCCGGCATGGTCGCCAGCCCCATCTGGGGCAAGCGTTCGGATGCCTCCAGCAAAACGGTGATGCGCGACGGTGCCATCGGTACCACCCTGTGCTGCCTGCTGGGGGCATCGCTGGCCTGGTTGCCCGAGTCGATGAGCGCAAGTGTCTGGCCCTACGCCCTGGTCTATGCGCTGCTGGTCATCGTCCACTCGGGCATTCGCCTCGGTCGCAAGACCTACATCGTCGACATGGCCGGCGCCGACAATCGTGCCCTCTATGTGGCCCTGTCCAACACCATCACTGGCGTGCTGATGCTGATCGTCGGCGCCGTGATCGGTGCTCTGGCGCAATGGCTCGGCGCCGGCCCGCTGTTGCTGGTGCTGGCCGCCACCGCCGCCCTGGCCGCCCTCAGCGCGCTGCGCCTGCCGGAGGTAGAGTGACGCAAGGGCTGCCTCAGCGTCCGCTCCACACTACCGCCACAGCAAAGACGACAGGAAGCGCTGAAGAAATGTCGCGAGCGATGACAGGTCGGTTGCCGCCGGAACGCAAGGATTCGAGTTTACATGGGTTAAATGAGGACCCTGAGTACCGCCGGCGGTCGAGATGTCGAGCGCAGCAATTTATGCAGCGTTTCCTTAGCGGACCATTGATTTAATCTCGCCGCCTGGCCATGCTTAGCATCAAATTTTGCCGATTAGAGCCATCATTACATCCCGAGGTTGCGCACAAACCGTCTACGAGAGACTACCGGTTTGGTGCACATCCTGGCCCCTGAATCCCCGGCCCCTGATTACCAGGCAACAAGGGTGTAACGCCAAGCCCGCAACAGGACGTCCCATGACACGACCGAACATGATCGCCCCGGAACTGCTCGAACGCATCGTCAACGCCTCGGAAGACGGGATCGTGGTGGCCGAGAAGGAAGGCGACGAGCATATCCTGATCTACGTGAATCAGGGCTTCGAGCGCCTGACCGGCTACAGCGCGGACGAGATCCTCTACCGCGACTGCCGCTTTCTGCAGAACGACGATACCGACCAGCCGGCCCTCGACGTCGTGCGCAAGGCCTTGAAGGAGTTGCGCCCCTGCCGCGAAGTTCTGCGCAACTACAAGAAGGACGGCACCCTGTTCTACAACGAGCTGTCACTGACCCCGGTGTTGGACGAAAGTGACGAGCTGGTCTACTTCATCGGCGTCCAGAAGGACGTCAGCGAACGTGTGGCCAACCTGGCCGAGATCGATCGCCTGCGTGACGGCGCCGACAGCGCCTGAGCCAGTCCACGCCTCCCTCTTGCACTTTTCTCGATTCCCGCTTATATAGCCAACAGAGTCCTCGGATTCTGTTGGCGCTTCCCGCCGTCGGAAGCATGGTGTGACAAGACGCGCTTCGGCGCTCTGGCCATGGGAGATTTCACATGAGCCGTGATTCCCTTCTCGATGATGCCTACCTCGACCTCTCTGATCAGGAGGCGGTCAACGACGAGGACTATTCCCGCAGTCGTCCTTCCAACCGTGCTGACACCCTGCGCGCCCGCCGACGAGTGGAAGCCCTGCTCGAGGAACGTCGCCTGCGCCAGGCCATCGATGACGACTGGGGCTATGACGAGGAAGAGGAAGAAGAAGAGGAATAGCACCCAGCGCCACCTGTCTTTCCCGGGGCGGTCGGTGCATCGCCCCCGCCATTCGCTCTCGCCTGGCGAATCCCCTCACCTTGCGTGGGGCGCCCCTCGATCTCGCCACACGGCTGGCGTTTGTGCGCCTCCGGCTCTATCATCTGTGACCAGCTTTTTTCCGCGAACCCCAGTGGAAACGCGGCATCGTCCACGTCTGGCTATGCTGTCGACGCCCAGGGCGTCCGTCAGCGCCGGTGGTGATCGTTTCCCCAACACTAGCGAGTTCCCATGGCGCAATACGTCTACACCATGAACCGGGTGGGCAAGGTCGTGCCCCCCAAGAAGCAGATCCTCAAGGACATCTCCCTGTCCTTCTTCCCCGGGGCCAAGATCGGCGTGCTCGGTCTCAACGGCGCCGGCAAGTCCACCCTTCTGCGGATCATGGCCGGCGTGGACACCGAGATCGAAGGCGAGGCACGGCCGATGCCGGGCCTCAACGTGGGCTACCTGCCCCAGGAGCCCGAGCTCGACGACACCAAGAACGTGCGCGAGACCGTCGAGGAGGCACTGGGCGAGATCAAGGAAGCCCAGGCCAAGCTGGACGCCGTCTATGCGGCCTACGCCGAACCGGACGCCGACTTCGACGCGCTGGCCGCCGAACAGGCCAAGCTCGAGAACCTGATCGAGGCCGCCGACGCCCATAACCTGGAGCGCAAGCTGGAAGTCGCCGCCGAGGCACTGCGGCTACCGCCCTGGGAGGCCAATGTCGGCCACCTGTCCGGTGGCGAACGTCGCCGCGTGGCGCTGTGCCGCCTGCTGCTGTCCAACCCGGACATGCTGCTGCTGGACGAGCCGACCAACCACCTGGACGCCGAGTCCGTGGCCTGGCTCGAGCGCTTCCTCCACGACTATTCCGGTACCGTGGTAGCCATCACCCACGACCGCTACTTCCTCGACAACGTGGCCGGCTGGATCCTCGAGCTCGACCGCGGCCAGGGCATCCCCTTCGAAGGCAACTACTCCCAGTGGCTGGAAGCCAAGGAGAAGCGCCTGGAGCAGGAAGCCAAGGCCGAGGCCTCGCGTCAGAAGGCGATCAAGCACGAGCTCGAGTGGGTTCGCTCCAACGCCAAGGGCCGTCAGGCCAAGAGCAAGGCACGCCTCAACCGCTTCGAGGAGATGCAGTCCGGCGACTTCCAGAAGCGCAACGAGACCAACGAGATCTACATTCCGCCGGGTCCGCGTCTGGGCGACAAGGTCATCGAATTCCACGGGGTGTCCAAGCGCTTCGACGACAAGCTGCTCTACGAGGACCTGAGCTTCACCATCCCCCAGGGTGCCATCGTCGGTATCGTCGGCGGCAACGGTGCCGGCAAGTCCACCCTGTTCAAGCTGATCCAGGGCAGCGAGAAGCCGGACGCCGGCGAAGTGGTGCTCGGCGAGACGGTGGACATCGCCTACGTCGAGCAGATGCGCGACGCCCTCGACGACAAGCAGACGGTGTGGGAAGCGGTGTCCGATGGACAGGATATCCTCAACATCAACGGCTACGAGGTCTCCTCACGGGCCTACGTCGGGCGTTTCAACTTCAAGGGCAATGACCAGCAGAAGTTCCTCAGGGACCTCTCCGGTGGTGAGCGCGGCCGCCTGCAGCTGGCCCAGACCCTGAAGCAGGGCGCCAACGTGCTGCTGCTCGACGAACCGTCCAACGACCTGGATATCGAGACCCTGCGTGCGCTGGAAGAGGCTCTGCTGGCCTTCCCCGGCTGCGCCATGGTGATCTCCCACGATCGCTGGTTCCTGGACCGCATCGCGACCCATATCCTGGCCTTCGAGGGCGAGTCCCACGTCGAGTTCTTCGCCGGCAACTACACCGAGTACGAAGCCGACCACAAGAAGCGCGTCGGTGACGACACGCCGCATCGGATGAAGTACAAGCGTATCGACGCCTGATACGACAAGCACTGCGCACTGCAACGACGCCACCGGCCCACGCCGGTGGCGTCGTCGTTTGTGCAGTTCCAGTCTTTCCGCTGCCGCCAGCGTTTACCGGCGTACTTGCATGACAGCACGCTTGAAGCGATAAGAGCCACATGCGACGCATCTTGTCGTCGACATCGACCTCTCCCATCCACCGCTACCTGACAGGGTCCCTGCCATGTCATCGCTGACCTTCCATCCGGTGCGGTTGATTCGCGCCTTTTATACCAGCATCGCCTACCTGCCGACCCTGGCAGCCCTGGTCTACGGTCTGCTCGGCCTGCTGGCGTTGGCCCCACCGATCAGCGACACCTCGCTGCCGGAGGTGATCCAGAAGCTCAGTCTCACCGCCCCGGGCAGCGCCCAGTCACTGCTGGCGGCGATGCTCGGCGGCATGATCTCGCTGATGGTGTTCAGCTTTTCCATGGTGATGTCGGTGCTGTCCCAGGCCGGCGGCAACTTTTCCCACAAGCTGGTATTCGGGCTGGTATCGGAGCGCGCCAATCAGTGGGTGCTCGGCCACTACCTGGGCACCATCCTGTTCATCCTGATTCTATTGATCGTGCCGGAGGTCGACGACGGCGAAGCCGCCTGGCGTTCGCTCGCCATCTATCTGGCCTGCGCCATGGTGCTGCACTGCCTGGCGCTGTTCGTCTATTTCATCCACAACGCTTCCCAGTCGATCCAGATCGACGCCGTGATCTCCGGGCTCCATGACACCACCCTGGCCAGCATGCAGCGTCTGCACGACAAGGAAACCGATGACCATTGGCGCTACCTGCCCTCGGCTGCACCGCCGAGCGCCCAGTGTCACGAGATCCATGCGCGCATGGCGGGCTATGTGCAGAACGCCAACCTCGAGCGACTGGCGGAGCTTGCCGAGCGCATCGGTGGCGTGCTGCATCTGCAGTTTCGTTTCGGCGACTACGTGGTGGAAGGTCTGCCCATCGCTATCCTGGAATGCGAGGACACGCCCAACGAGGAGTGGTGCGACGAGGTGCTCTCCACCCTCACCTATCTCGACGGTGAATCCATCGACGAGCACTTCGTCCACGGACTGACCCAGATGATGGAAGTGGCGATCAAGGCGCTGTCACCGGGGATCAACGACCCCGGCACCGCCAGGCTGTGCCTGCACCGGATGACCGATCTGCTGTGCCGCTACCTCAAATGGCAGCCGGCCAACACCATGGTCGACGGTGACGGCAAGCGCCGTGTGACCTGGCCGGTGGAACGCTACGACAGCCTGCTGCACCGCCTGTTCGTGCCGATCCTGTCCTACGGCGCCGAGGACCAGAGCACCCTGCTGGGTTTGCTCAAGTCGCTCAAGACCCAGTCACTGTTCGCCGGGGAACACCAGCTCCCCAGCATTCAGCGGATGGCTCAGCGGGTCGGCCAGGCGCTGGCGGACGGCGCCAGCGACCCGATGGATCAGGCCTTTATCGTGGAACGCCTGGAAAGAGGCGCACACCGCCTCGACCTGACCCCCATGCGAGAACGCCTGGCGGCGCGCCTCGAGCAGATCGGTTGACGCCTGGACCGACGGGGCGCCCGCGGCCAAGCCGGCAAGCCCCGCCAGGCGGGTCCATCAGTAGATCTTGGCCTCGCCCCTGGGGCGGGTCTTGAAGCGCCGGTGCATCCACAGATACTGCTCGGGATGGCGGCGAATCGCGGCCTCGATCACCGCGTTGATACGGGCAGCGTCGGCGACCTCGTCACCGCTGGGGAAGTTGTCCAGGGCGGGCAGGTATTCGAGGCTGTAGGTGCGATTGTCGGGATTGCGATGAAAGATCAGCGGCATCACCGGCGCGCCGGTCATCTTGGCGATCTTGGCCGTCAGCTTGATCGACGCCGCCTCGACTCCGAAGAAGGGCGCAAACACGCTGGCGTCACGACCGAAGTCCTGGTCCGGACTGTACCAGACGTGGTGACCGGCCTTGATCCGTCGCACCACGCCACGCAGGTCATGACGATCGATGGCGGTACCGAAGATGCCGTTGCGGGCACGGGTCATGAAACGCTCGAACACCGGATTGTCGTGGGGGCGATAGACCACGTCGGCGGGAAAGAACAGCGAGTGCAGGGCGCCGCCGAGATCCAGGGTGGAGAAGTGGATGCCGATGATCAGCGCGCCCTTGCCTTCGGCCTGGACCTTGGCCATATGCTCCTGGCCCTTGAAGGTGACCCGGTGGCGCAGATGTTCGGGATCCCGGCACCAGCCGGTGGCGGTCTCGAAGATGCCGATGCCGTTGGCCAGAAAGCTCTGCTTGACCAGGCGGGCCTGGGCCGCCGGGTCGAGCTCGGGAAAGCAAAGGCGAATATTGGTCTCGGTGATATGACGGCGACGCCCGGCGAAACGCCAGGCAGCCAGTCCGATCAATCGGCCCAGCGCCAGCTTGCAGCGCCACGGCAACCAGGCACTGGCGCGCATGGCGGTGATGGCAAGGTAGGTCGGCCAGTAGCGTGGCTGGGTCCAGTAACGTGGCGCGGTCGTTGTGTCCTTGGACATGCGATCCCTCGTCGGTCGATCAGGACGACCGACGAGCCAGGCCGTCAGTCGCTAACGGCGCCATTGTACCGCCTGGGCACCCGTGGCAGCACCCCGGTCAACAGGGTATAGCTGATGGTGTCGCAGAATCGGGCCACTTCATCCACCGACAGAACGCCACCGTGACGGCTGCGGCCCCACAGCACCACCTCGCTGCCGATGCCTGCCTCGGGTAGTTCGCTCAGGTCCACCGTCATCATGTCCATCGACACCTTGCCGGCCACATGGGTGCGCTTGCCGTCGACCAGCACCGGAGTGCCGTCCACCGCGTGGCGGTCATAGCCGTCGCCGTAGCCACAGGCCACCACCCCGATACGCGAGGGCCGAGAGGTGACGAAGCGCCCCCCGTAGCCCACCGGCTCCCCCGCGGAAAGCTCGCGCACGGCGATGATCTCGCTGCGCAGGCTCATCACCGGTGCAAGCTGCTGGCTTGCGCTGTTGGCGACCTCCAGTGGGTCGGCCCCGTAGAGCATCACTCCCGGACGGTTGATGGCACCGTGGGCCGAGGGCTGGGCAAGAATACTTGGCGAGTTGGCCAGGCAGGTGGGCGCGTCGAGACGCTCGGCCAGCGCCACAATGCACTCGCGCTGACGTTGAAAGTAGCCAGCATCGGTACTGTCGGCGGTGGCGAAGTGGCTCATCAGGTGAAGATCACAGACACACTCGGGGGCCGCCTCGAGTGCCCGCCAGACCGCTTCGGCCCGCTCGGGCGGGAAGCCCAGCCGATGCATGCCGGAGTCCACCTTCAGCCACACCGGGATGGGCCGGGCCGGGCGCCGGGCCAGGGCGGCCTCGAGCTGCCAGTCGCTGTGAATCGCCATGCCCAGGCCAAGCGCCTCCACCTGGGCCAGCTCATCGGCGCTGAAGATCCCCTCGAGCAGCACGATGGGCTCCTCGATGCCGGCCTCGCGCAGGGAGACCGCCTCCTCGATCGCTGCCACCGCAAACATCGGCGCCTCGCCGGACAAGGCCCTGGCGCAGGCGACGGCGCCATGGCCATAGGCGTCCGCCTTGAGCACCGCGACGCTGAGGCTGCCAGGGGCCAGGCCCGCGGCAAGCCGGTAGTTGTGGCGCAGGGCATCCAGGTCGATATCGGCGATCAGGGGGCGAGACATGGGGACTCCGAGGTCAGTGGGCAGAGGCTAGTGTTGCCACCATATTATGCTCGATAGAAATGGTCATTTCATGGCATATAGAACCATAAATTCCTTCCACCATAGTCGGTTACCCCATAACCATGATAACCCACAGACATAACCACTAAAAAAGCGCCAGGCTTGGCCTGGCGCTTACGGATACGTCTCACGGGGTCAGTCTTGAAGGTCGGGACCATGCCTCTATCCAAGCGCCCCAGCATGCGCTGATATCATCTGCTCGCCGGGTACCGCCACCGACAGCACCCTGGTCACGCCAGGCTGACGGGGCTACTCGAAGATGGCGTCCAGCGACAGGCCCTTCTTGTCGAGCATCCGACGCAGCTTCTTGAGCGCCTCGACCTGAATCTGGCGCACCCGCTCGCGGGTCAGGCCGATCTCCTCGCCGACCTGCTCCAGGGTGGCGGCCTCGTGGCCACGAAGGCCAAAGCGTCGCACCACCACCTCGCACTGTTTCTCGGTAAGCTCGGCCAGCCAGTGATTGACGTGGGCCTTGACGTCGCCGTCGACCAGCGTCGACTCGGGCCCCTGCTCGTTGTCGTCGGTGAGGGTCTCGATCAACGGCTTGTCGCTCTCGCCGCCCATGGGGTAGTCGACCGAGGACACCCGCTCGTTGAGCCCCATCATCTTCTTGACGGTCTCGACGGGCTTGTCCAGATGTTCGGCGATCTCTTCGGCGGTGGCCTCGTGATCGAGCTTCTGGGTCAGCTCGCGGGCGGCGCGCAGGTAGATGTTGAGTTCCTTGACCACGTGGATCGGCAGGCGAATCGTGCGGGTCTGATTCATCAGCGCCCGCTCGATGGTCTGGCGAATCCACCAGGTGGCGTAGGTCGAGAAGCGAAAGCCGCGCTCCGGATCGAACTTCTCCACCGCACGAATCAGGCCGAGGTTGCCCTCTTCGATCAGGTCCAGCAGGGTCAGGCCACGATTGAGGTAGCGGCGCGCGATCTTCACCACCAGGCGCAGGTTGGACTCGATCATCCGAGCCCGCCCCTGGGGGTCGCCCTTGCGCGCCAGACGGCCGAAATAGACCTCTTCCTCCGGCGTCAGCAATGGCGAGAAGCCGATCTCGTTCAAGTAGATCTGGGTGGCGTCGAGGCTCTGGCGCGCATAGCGATCCTCGCGACCCAGCGCCTTCTCGAACGCCTGAGTCTCGTCGTCGGCTTCCTCGACCTCTTCGACCTCGTCCGTCACGTCCTCGACGGCGTCCTCGTCAGCCTCGTCTACCGTTTCGAGATTCACATCCTGAAGATCCCGTTCAAGCATGCTCATCGTATAGCTACCCCGTGGTTGCGACCCGGCGTTGTCGTCACCCACTACGATCAACGCCAAAGATTATTATTGTGTGACGCTCATCCTGGAGAAACTGCCGTTTCTCAACGGGAAGGAAGATATTTCGTCGGATCCTGCGGCTGGCCGTCCTTGCGCACCTCGAAATGCAGGCGTACGTCCTCGGCGTCGGAATCGCCCATGGTGGCGATGACCTGGCCTGCCTCTACGACATCGTTCTCGCTGACCTTGAGACTGTCGTTATGGGCGTAGGCACTCAGGTATTCATCGTTATGCTTGAGCAGGATGAGCTTGCCGTAGCCCCTCACACCGCTGCCCGCGTAGACCACCTTGCCCGGCCCCGCCGCTCTGACAGGTTGCCCCTTTTGACCGCCGATATCAATGCCGGCGGTGATGCTCGAACTCTCGCCGAACTGGCTGACAATCTGGCCGTCGGCCGGCCACTGCCAGGGGACCTCATCGACCGGCGTATAGGTCCGGGACCCGCTGCTTGAAGCGCTTTCGCCGCCACTGGAAGACGTGGCCTGGCTGCTGCTGCCGCTGTCCTGTGAAGCGTTGGCGGCAACGGTTTCTGACTGTGCAGAATCGCTAGCCTCGGCCTGCTGCTGTTGCTGTGCCCTGGCCTCTTCCTCGGCGGCCGCCACCACCGATTCCTCGGCTTCGCGCTGGGCGCGCTCGGCCTCATCCTGACTGCTCAGGCTGCCATCGGCGCCGGGGGTGTCGTAGTCGTACACTGGTCCCGGAGCGGTCGCGCTGACACCGGCCACGGCGGCCGCGCCCTGGGCCGCGGTACCGCTGATCTGCTCGGTACTCGCGCTCACGGTCTCGGTGCTGCCGTCCGGCAACAGCCACTCGAGATCCTCGGAGGAGGGCTGAGCGTTCTGACTTTCCTGGCCGAGGGGCGTTGCCACCGCCCCGCCCTGGCCTGCCTGCGCGCCCGCCACCTGCTGGCCGCCGGCGCCCGACGACGGGGCTTGACCGTTGGCCGACAGGCTCAGCGTCTGGCCGACGTCGATGCGGTAGGGAGGCTGGATATTGTTGATCCGGGCCAGTTCGCGGAAGTCCATATCGTGGCGCCAGGCGATGCCGTACAGCGTATCGCCGGACTCGACGGTGTACTGCGCAGGCACCTGGGCGGCACGGGCCGACGACAGGTCCTGAACCTGGACCGGCTGGCTCGGGCCCTGCTGATTGACACAGCCGGCCAGGACCAGCGCCAGGCTGGAGATGACGAGAGTCTTATGCATCGTGTGGTGTCTCCTTGTCGGCTGACCGCGTCGAGCGGCTAGCGTTGGCGTCTTCGCGGGCGGCGGACGAAGCGCCAACCCTGGCAACGATGAGGACCACCAGCATGCCGAGGATGGCGAGCAGCGTCACCCCCACCAGCTGCGCGGCCTCTCCTGTCACCGCAGAATAATCCCAGGGGGCCAGATAGCGATAGTCCAGCGGGATGACTTGATTGTCACTGCCTAGCTGATAGCGCGTCAGCTCCCGCCAGGGCCAGAGGATCGGCAGCGAGCCCACGATGAAGCCGACCAGCAGCTGCAGGGTGGCGGTGTGATGACGCCGCAGCAGCCACGACAGCAGACGCGAAAAGGTGAAAAGGCCAACCAGGCACCCCAGGGCAAACAGCCCCAGCAGCGGTACATCAAAACCACGGATCCCCTGCATTACCACGTCGTAGAGGCCCATGCTCAACAAAAGAAAGCTACCCGAGACGCCGGGCAACAGCATCGCGCTGATGGCGATGGCGCCACCGACGACCAGTACCAGCGAGGGGCTACCGAGGGCGTTGACCAGCGGCATCAGCGACGGCAGCGCCTGGGCCAGCACCAGTCCCAGCGCCAGCGGCAGCATGTGCCACCAGCGCCAGTCGGCCGGGTGCTTGCCGACCACCAGCGCCGACGCCGCCACCAGGCCAAAGAAGAAGCCGTTGAGCAGCAGCGGATGGCTATCCAGCAGCCACACCACCAGGTGAGCCACGGTGATCAGGCTGGTCAGGATGCCGGCCATCAGCGGAAGCAGGAAGCGCAGGTTCAGGTGAGCAACGAGCCCCCTGACGCCGCCCTGTTTCAGCGCCCCGAAGGCACTGGGACCGAAGCGCTTGATGGTGTGGATCAGCTCCTCGTAGATGCCGGTGACGAAGGCAATGGTGCCCCCGGAGACTCCCGGGACGGCATCCGCCGCCCCCATGCCCGCACCCCGGAGGTAGAGGCCTAGCGAATGTTTCAACGAATTACTCCTTCCAGTAACGGCACGAAGCGTACCGGCTCCAGCCGTTCGAATTCAAAGCGCTCTCCCTCGCGCCGTACACGGGTCAGCCACTGGCGTCCATCGTGCCCTTCCAGCGGCGCGATCAGCACGCCGCCGTCCACCAGCTGGGACAGCAGAGGTTCGGGCAGTTCGCTGGCACAGGCGGTCAGCAGGATGGCGTCGAAGGGGGCGGCCTCGGGCCACCCGTGCCCGCCGTCGGCCAGCCTCAAGCGCGCGTTGTAGGTCTTCAACAGGCGCAGGCGTGAGGCGGCGATACGATGCAGAGCATTGATCCTCTCCACCGACCAGAGTTCCGTCACCAGACGTGCCAGGATCAGCGTCTGGTAGCCTGACCCGGTGCCCACCTCCAGCACTCGCTCGGGCGCCTGCTCGAGGATCAGCTCGCTCATGCGTCCGACGATCCAGGGCTGCGACAGGGTCTGGCCATGGCCGATCGGCAGCGCGGTATCTTCGTAGGCACGATGCGCCAGGGCCTCGTCAAGGAACAGATGGCGAGGTTCCCGCGCCATCACCTCGAGCACGCGAGACGAGCGAATGCCCTGCTCGCGCATGCGGCTGACCATGCGGTCCCGGGTTCGCTGGGACGTCATGCCGACGCCTCTGAGATCAGGTGAGCGCATCAAGCCAGTCCTGCACATCATCGCGTGCGGCGTGTCGGGTCAGATCGGTCTGCAGCGGGGTGATGGAGACGTAACCCTCCGCCACCGCGGCGAAGTCCGTGTCCGGCGCATCGTCGGCATTTTCCCCCACCGGGGCGATCCAGTAGCGCAATCGTCCACGGGGATCGCGCGTCTCGATGGGGCGTTCGGCGGGGCCACGATAGCCCATGCGAGTGACGCGAAAGCCGCGCAGCTCCTCCCACGGCACATCCGGCACATTGACATTGAGCAGGCTGCGCGGCGGCAGCGAAAGCTGCTCCAGTGCCCCCACCAGGCTCGCCGCCACCCGGCCAGCGGTCTCGAAGTAGCGGTGCCCGACCAGTGACACGGCGATGGCCGTCATGCCCAGATTGCGCCCTTCCATGGCCGCCGCCACGGTGCCCGAGTAGAGCACGTCGTCGCCCAGGTTGCCGCCATGGTTGATACCCGAGATCACCAGATCCGGCGTCTCGTCCCAGACGCCGTTGACGCCAAGATAGACGCAGTCGGCGGGGGTACCGTCGACGCTGTAGAAGCCGCTGTCCATGGGGCTGAGCGACAGCGGACGCGACAGGGTAAGGGAGTTGCTGGCACCGCTGCGATCACGATCGGGGGCGACCACCCTGAGCTTGGCATAGGGGCTGAGGGCGTCATGCAAGGCCTTCAAGCCAGGCGCGTTGACGCCGTCGTCGTTGGATAGCAGCAGTCTCCTCATGGTGCATCTCCCTGGTGTTGCTCGGCCACTGGTTGCGCGTCCCCGGTCAGCTCTTCCCCAGGCTGCCTGGCCACAGGCTCCTTCACTAAAGGCTCGTCGACGGACGGCGCGTTGCGAAAGCTCAAGGTGGGGTGATCCATCAGCTCACGCAGCACGGCGGTGGCAAAGGCCCCGGCGGGCAAGCGAAACTCGAGCCACACCGCGTCGTCCTGACGCCACAGACGGGCCTCGGTGGGCATGACTCTCAACGCCCGTCGGGACGCCTTGACCCTGGCCTTCTCGAGTCCGGCGCAAAGCGCCGGCGCCTCGGCCAGGACGTCTTGCTCCAGCGCCTCGGCTCGCTCCCGGGCGCGACTGCCACCGGTCCCCCAGAGTACCCCGGCGGGATGGATGTCGCCTTGCTCGAGGCGCGCCTTCAAGGCGTCATCGGGGCTTTCCACGTCGAACAGGCTGTGGGTACCTTCCAGCATCATCACATCGCCGGCCAGCACCTCTCGCCAGCAGCCCCTGCGCAGACGCTCGGCCAACTGGGCGTTGAACAGGTA
This sequence comes from Halomonas sp. H10-59, assembly GCF_040070555.1. Taxonomy (NCBI): domain Bacteria; kingdom Pseudomonadati; phylum Pseudomonadota; class Gammaproteobacteria; order Oceanospirillales; family Halomonadaceae; genus Halomonas; species Halomonas sp. H10-59. Next base: position 910,551 of record NZ_CP098828.1, on the reverse strand, counting down.
GCTGCGAGCGGCAGACAACAGCATGCCCTCGCGGTCATCACGCTTGCGCCAGCCGCGCTCGAGCACCGCACAGGCCTTGCTCAGGTTGCGTCCCTCGTGACCGAATCGCTGGGGCCCGAAATAGTTGGGCACCCCGTCGCTCACCAAGGCCTCGAAGCGCTGCTCGAGCCCAGGGTCCCGAGCCACCTCGCCGGTCAGCTTTAGACGAAAGCGGTTGCCGCGATGGACCCCACGCTTGAGCTTGCGCGGATGACGGCTGGCGGCCTCGACCACATAGCCCTCCGCCGCCAGTCGTGCGTCGAGATCTTCCGGCGCCTCACGCCGCGCAAGATGCACCGAGAACCACTGACGCGTTACCGCCGTGCGATCCTTCATGCCGGCATAACCGACGTCGCGGCGACTCACCTGACACTGGTGGGCCAGGGTCGAGGCGACCCTGGCGGTGGTGGTGTCACGCTTGGCGATCCATAGCCACAGGTGCTCGCCCTGGCCCTCAGGAGCGAACCCAAGGTCCTCCTCGACCTGGAAATCCTCGGGGGTTTCCCGGTAACGCCCAGCCATCGGGGCGCCGAAACGCTCGTCCAGATAGCGCGGCCAGTCCGGGGGCCAGACGATGGCATCGCTCATGTCGATTCGGCCCTCGTGACACTGGCGCCAGGGTCCCCGGCGGCGCTGGTGGCATCATTGTCAATGGCCGCCATCAGCACCACCGCCTCGGCGGCGATGCCCTCGCCACGCCCGGTGAAGCCGAGACGCTCTGTCGTGGTGGCCTTGACGTTGATGGCGCCCCTGTCGATGCCCAGGTCCTCGGCCAGGGCGTCGCGCATGGCACCGAGATGCGGTGCCATCTTCGGCGCCTGGGCCATCAGGGTGGCGTCCAGGTTGGCCACCCGGTAGCCGGCCTGCGCCACCCGTGCCACCACCCGCCGCAGCAGGTCGCGACTGTCGGCGCCCTTCCACTCAGGGTCGGTATCCGGAAACAGGTGACCGATATCACCGAGGGCGCAGGCGCCCAGCAGCGCATCACTGATGGCATGCAACAGAACGTCGCCATCGGAGTGCGCCACGAACCCCCGATCGAAGGGCAGTCGCACGCCCCCGATCATCAGGTGGTCACCCTCGCCGAAGCGATGGACGTCGAAGCCGTGGCCTATGCGCAGGGGCAGCAGCATGTTCATGAACTCTCGTGCAGATCCCGGAGCACCGCGTCGCCGGCCAGGATCAACTCGGCCAGGCGCAGGTCCTCGGGGTGGGTGATCTTGATATTGTCGCGGCGACCGGCGACCAGTCGGGGCGCGCGGCCCAGGGCCTCCACCGCCGACGCCTCGTCGGTGATCCGGCCGACACCGATGCCGTCCGGCGCCAGCGCCCGGGCCAGAGCTTCCTGAAGCAGAGCAAAGCGAAATGCCTGGGGCGTCTGGGCCTGCCACAGACCCCGTCGGTCCTCGGTGTTCGCCACCGCCCCCTGGCCATCGTCACGCTTGATGGTATCCGCCACCGGCGAGGCCAGCAGCGCCCCGTCAGGGCTCGCGAGGGCAGCGTTGTAGAGCCGTGACAGGTCATCGGCGCTGACACAGGGGCGCGCCACGTCGTGCACCAGCACCAGGTCATCGGGGGCGCCTTGGGCGGCGACCGCCGCCAGGGCATTGACCACGCTGTGCACGCGCTCGGCGCCGCCGGCCACCCGCTGCCAGTCGGTAAAGGGGACCAGCGCCGGGTCGAACCAGTCGTCATCGGGCGCCAGGCACAGGCACAGCCGCGCCTCGGGAAAGCTCTGATGCAGCCGCGCCAGGGTATGCGCCAGCACCGGTCGCCCCGCCACTTCGAGATACTGCTTGGGGCAGGTCCCGCCGACCCGCTTGCCGACGCCCGCCGCCGGCACGATCAGCCACAGTCGGCTCATTCACTGGCCCCCTGGGCAGATCCCGGTGTCGGTTGGGCCACCGGGGCGACGTCGGTCTCGACCCCGGGCACCCAGAAGAACTGCTCGTCGGTGCGCACCATGCCCACATCGCTGCGAGCGCGTTCCTCGATGGCATCGAGACCGGTCTTGAGGTCCACCACCTCGGCGCTAAGGCGAGCATTGCGATCGCGCAGGGGCTGGTTTTCCGCCTCCAGCGCCGCCACCCGCCCGCTGACTTCATTCATTTCCATGACACCGCCCTGGCCCAGCCACAGTCGATACTGAAGCAGGGCGAGCAGTGCCAGCAGCACTATCGCCAAGGTCTTGAGCATGCAGGTACCGTCGACATTCGATTCGGCGCCTAGTATGCCATCGCCGCCCGGTCGGGGGCGAGTCGCGGGTCGGCCCATGTCACGATGGCCAGGAGAGCGCATCAAGACCAGAGGCACCAACGCAATCGGCCGACCCCGAGGGTCGGCCGACTCACTGGCGAGCGTTCTTGCGCTGGTTAAATGCCAACCGCTCTATAGCTGGAACGGCATACGGAAGGTCAGGCTGATATCCGAGGCGTCATCGGTCATGCCGATGCCCAGGTTGGTGACCACCGAGGTGGAATCGGTCATGGCGTAGGTGCCACCGATATTGAACACCCCGATAGTGGCGTCACTGCCGATAACCTCGGTCTCATTGCCACCTTCCGGAGTAATCTCGGTCTTGCGGATATATTCGTGGGAGTAGGACAACGCCAGACTCAGCCGCTCATTCAAGGCAAAGGCGGTACCGAAGCCTGCGCTGATGCTGTCACCCAGATCCACATCGGCGCGCTGATCACCCTCACCCGCCGAAATATCGTCGAAATCTTCCTCGATATTGTAGGTGTAGCCCAGGTTGGCGAAGACGATGGCCGGGTCCAGAGTCTTGAGTACCGACACCCCGGCAGTCACGCCCCAGACGCCGTTGCCGGTGGGCAATTCCTTGGGAACCGACAGGTTACCGGCGGTATCGGATTGCTCGATTTCGATGCCGTAGGGGTCCTTGCCGGTGGGCGCACGCACCCCCAGACTGACCACCACGTCGGGCCTCTCCACGGTCTCCGGCAGCAGCCGGTAGGACAGGCTCGCCGAGATATCACCTAGCCCGGCTTCATCGACGTCATCCTCCACATTGCGTTCTGTGGAGAACTCACCACCGATGGACTGGATGGTGGTGGTGCGATAGACGAAGGGCACATTGATGCTGGCTTCCAGCCGATCGGTCAGGCCATAACGGGTATTGATATCCAGGGTGGTAATGTGGGTCTCGACATTGTCGAGATTCAGCTCGCCGAGAAAGATGGCGTCCAGTGCCAGAAAGCCGCGTAGTGCCAGGCTATCCCGATCCGAGTAGGTGTAGGTGATCCCGGGTTCGATGGTCAGGCGATCGGAAAACAGCGCGTGCTCCTCGCGGAAAATATCCTGCACGCTGCGCGAGGCCTCCTGGGATTCCAGCGCTTCTTGCTGTTCGGCTCCGACGGTCTGTTGTGCAAGAGCAGGCGCCGCAGCACCGGCCAGTAAAAGGCCCGCCAACGGCGGGCAGAGCGTCCTGTTGATGACGATATTCACGTCGATCTCCTTGTCCCCGAATGAAATCGTTTGTACTTCTTGTCGAGCGTCTACTGCGCCCTTCTGCTCCCCTTCCAGCAGGGTCCCCCGACACTCCTGGTAAAGTGTAGTCAAATTGTGCGTTTACGACGGCCAAATCCTTCATAGCTGTCAACGCAGTGCCGCCGCGGACTTGATGCCGCTGAGCATGCCGGGTACCGCCCTGTCTCCCACCCCGGCCTGGTTACCCATATACAGCTGCAGCCGGGTCAGGTTGCGCACCTGCTGCATGTTGCTGGAGAGCTGGATCGCCTGATTCAGCCCGCCGCCGGGTACAATGGCCTGACTGATGCTGCCCATACCCGGAATGTCCACGGATACGCTCATGTTGTTGCCGACGGCGGATACCGCGATGGTACTGCCGGCGATGGAGCGGGTCAGATTGCCGCTGGTGTCCGGGCTCACTCCACCGAAGCTCGAGGCGTCCATGACATCGATGACCAGGTCATTGGCGGCGACGTTGAAGTCCCCCCCCGCCTGGATCGACTGCACCACGCCGGAGGCGTTGGCGGTGCCCCGATCGACTATCGTTGCACCGTTGCCAAGACTTGCCAGACCCGCGGCGCTCTCCACCACGGTAATGGTGGGCTGGAAGCTCACCGTGGGTTGGCCTCGACTCAGATCACCCAGCATCTGCGCCCCGGCAGATAGATGATCCCCCGCCGCGGTGCGCCATTCGCTGACCATCTGCACCCCGAAAAACATCAGGCGCCCCTTATCGGCGAAGCGCCCGCGCTGTTGTCCCAGTTCACTGTCGGATAGCTGACGCGCCTCGCTGAAACCCTCGAAGCGGTCAAAGTCGGTGGTGGCAGCCAACGCTGCCGGTGCGCCCAGAGCCAACGACAATGCCAACAGCATTGCCCAGTATTTCAGCCCTGGTCCCCTGTCATGTCCCATCATGGTGTTGCCCCCTGATCGACGGCGCCTTCCTGCTCGCCGCTGAGCCTTGCCGAAAGAGCGTTATCGTTATCAGAACAGTTCAGCGTGACGGAAACCGAAGTCGATCATCTGCTCGCGTGAGACGGGCGAAAACACGTCCTTCATTCGATGCGCCGTCAAAGGCTGGCGCGGATCGAGCAAGGCGGTATAGCGATCGAAGCCGTCGCCCACCACCGCGAAGATGATATTGTTCCAGGCGGCCATGAATTCGTCCCGGGACATCACCCGGTTGCCCAACGCCGGATCACCGATATAGACGCGATCTGCGCTGGCCTTCTTCATGACCACGAAGTGTTTGTAGCCGTTGAGGTCCAGTAGGACGATCACCGGAATCGAGACGTCATCCAGGGTCTCGGCGTCGACTTCATAGCCGCGCCCGCGCAGGCCCAGGGTCTCGACATAGTTCTTCAGATCCAGCAGGGAGAAGCCCTGCTGCTGTACCAGCTCCAGGTCGGCTACCTCCAGCATCCCCGCCAGCACGTCGTGCTCGGTGGTGTCGGGACGTTGGTAGGCGTACTTGAGCAGGGTGGCCAGCGAAGCGGCACCACAGGAAAAGTCGGTGCGCTGCTCGACCAGATTTTCGTAGCGACGCTCACGGATGGACTGCACGTCCTTGTTGATCACCGTCCCCGGCACGATCCCTCCCAGGCGAATGGTGGCAGCCTGGGTGTTGCCGAGTGGTAGTGCGAGGCCGATGGCCAGTGCCGCGGCCAGCGGCCAGCGTGGCAGTGTCATGACCTGTCCCCCGTATCCAGATGGTGAGTGTCGTATTGGCCAGCTTCTTGGTGAGCTTTGGCGGTCGTGTCTTGTTGGAAAGATCCCCGACCCAGATGGGCCGGGGAAGTACCGATTGGATCGAACGGATTACTGCGCTTCGCCCGCGCCACCGCCGGTGGCTGCGCCGCCCATGCTGGAGGCAATCGACAGCGAGTTGCGCTGCATGTTGCCGGTGCCGGAGGCGATGTTGACGCCGATGTTGCCGGTGGCGCCGCGCAGGGCATTGCCGCCCAGGGTGGCAGTATTTTCCTGGTAGACCAGCACTTCATTGAAGGAGTTGCTGGAACCGGAAGCGGTGCCGGCCAGGCCAATCAGACCGGCCTCGACGAAGCCGAGAGAACCGCCTTCTTCACCCTCGAAACGACCGTCGTTGCCATCCGGGCCCTGGTCGTCGAAGTCAGCATGGCCCCACAGGGACTCGCCGCCGGGGTGGCTATCGCCGCCCTGCCAGATTTCCGGATAGACGTCGTTGGTCTGCTCCCAGTTGCCCTCGTAGCTACCGACACCGCCACCGATGTAGCCACCGCCCAGTACCACGCCGGCGCTGAACTCGGAGCCGCTTTCCAGGGTCACGACCTGTCCTGCGGTGGTGGTGCTGTTGTTGTAGCTGGCCTGGACGCCGCCGGTGGTGGCGTCGGCGCTGCCGCTGGCGGTGTTGACGGCTGCCGCCAGGCTGTTGTGCTGGGCGTTGCCGATACCAGCCGCGACGTTGACGCCGATGTTGCCGCTGGCGTTACGCAGGGCGTTGCCACCCATCAGGGCAGTGTTCGGGCTGCCGGTGATGCCAGTCATGTTGTTGGAGGTGGACTGGAAGGAGAAGGAAGCCGCCTGGCCGAATACGGTGGCCGCGTCGGAAGACGACAGCGCGGCGTCGTTGGCCTGCTGGTTGTTGTCACCGGCGGCCACGTTGGCACCGATATTACCGGCAGCACCCTGCAGGGCATTGCCGCCCAGGGTCGCGTCATTGGTGGTCAGGTCTTGCGTGGCATAGTTGTTGTCGCTGAACTGCTTGCTGTCCACGGTGGCGCCGGAGTAGTTGTCATCTGTAACCAGGGCTCCACCGAGCGCACCCAGCCGCTTGTAGGTGTGGGAATCGTTCTTGATATGAACGTCGTAGCGGTTGTTGACGTCGGAATCCATGTAGGAATCGGTGTCAAAGCTGTTGTCCGCCAGTGCCGCCGGTGCGACCAGAAGTGCAGAGATGGCCAGAGCGAGCGGTGCTTTTTCGAAAGTTTTCATGATCGTTCTCCTGAATGAACCGTACTGTCTTTTCACTGCTTTTATTGACGTCACTCGTTGTCTTCCACGCTTGCTCTATTGGTTGAAGCGATAGCTGAAGCTGTTGCGAGTGGCGTTCCCCGTGCCGGCTGACTGGTTGACCTGAATCACTCCTCTGGCGCCCCCGAAGGTACTCTCATCGATCTCGAGATTCCGGATGGCGCTGTCGGAGCCATTGCTGCTCGACCCATTCAGCCCCTGCCTTGGTGCCAGCACCTGTTGCAGACTGTCGTCGCTCAGGCCGCTGACCGTGCTCCCCAGAGCCATGCCGAAGCTGTTGCTCTGAAGGTTGCCTATCCCCGCCGCCTGGTTGACGGACATCCACCCGGAGGCTCCACTAAAGGCGCCCTCCCTGATGGCGGTGCCCACCTCCATGCCGGCGAGTCGTTCGTCGATGCGCACCTGCTGCACCAGACGATTGTTGATGGTGGCGCCATCACCGATGGCCAGGGCGCCGCTGTTGGACTGCAGATTCTGGTTGCCCGCGGCCTGGTTGGCCGCCGCGACACCACTGACACCGCTGAGCGCCTGTCCGCTGATCACGCTGCTGCTGCGCAGGCCGCTCAGGTCCTGGCCCTGGGCCGGGTCCGGGCTCACCATCACCAGCCCGAAGGCGGCGGTAAGCACCAGGCTGCGAGTCAGCCGTACCGGCACGAATGAAGGCTTGAAGATCCGCATGATCAGCGCCTCCCGCCGGTCAGGGGCGCCAGCGCGCCAGTCACGGTATTGGCGATACCCGAGGTCGCCCCGATCACGCTGCCACCGGCTGCCGATCCGCCACCGACCGAGGTCGCTACCCGATTGCTGCTGCCCAGGGGGCCGGTGCCGAGATTGGCGCCGGTACCCAGGGCGCGGTGCATCTGACTCATGCCGCGGCCTACGCCGGCGGAGATACTGGCCGCCCGGGTGTCATCGAGCATGATCGCGGAGACCCCACCCATGCGGGTGTGAACGCTGCCGGTGGCGCTGCGCGCCATGTTGCTGCTGTGCATCAGGTCGGCACGGCCACGAATCGGCCCGCTTTCGCGATTGACGTAGCCGAATGGCGCAGTCTCGACCTCTCGCAGCATGATGATCTCGCCGGGCTGGACGCCGGGGCGAAGATCGGCGCCGAGGCTCTGGTCGGTCCCCACACCGACCAGGCCCACCGCTACTACCGCTGCGGCCAGGGCCAGACGCCACTGGCACGTCACGGCGTTCCCGCTTCCCCCTTGCCCTTCTTTGTGCTTCAGGTGTCCCATGGTGATCACCAGTCCCGTTGCGTAGTGACGTTGGCGCTCTGACGGTTGTTCAGCCCGTTGGCTGCGCGATGGCTGCTGTCGTCGCCCCCGCCTCCGGCACCTCGTCCCGGCCGTTCGTCCCAGAGGATGACGCCGTCGGCGTCGATTCCCTGCTCCGGCACGAAGCGGCCTCGAATTGTGTCCAGCGCCCCGTCATTGACGAGGTGCTGCTCCCCGGGAGCGCCGAACACCTGCTGCTCGTCGAGCATCGCGGTGTCCGATCGGGCCGACATGGATCCGGTGGCGGCCAGCGCCACACCGATCGCGATGGACGCGCCAAGGACTAGGGTCCGGCTGTTTGCGATCGTCTGGTTCATGTCGGCGTCTCCTCGGGTCCTGTTCCCGTTGCAGTGTTTCTCCTGCACAAAGAACAGAGCAATCGCCGTGCCAACTTATAACCTGTTGATTTATAGGCATTTTTATTTTTGTGCGAAATGAAGAGTGTTAAGCGGATGAAACAACGCACCTTCAGCCGATGAGAAAAAACAGCACAAAACATCGTCAACTATCTGTTTTGTCGGTGGTTTTCCAAAAAGTACCGTTACTGGTACAGCACAGAACTGAGCGATAGCGACAAACAGGCAAAGCGACGCTGCCAGCCTGGCACTATCGTGCTGAAGGGCCCGCGTGGCGGGGGTTTCAGAAGAAACAGCAAAAAAATGTGGCAGGGTGTGTTCAAGGACGACATTCGCGTTACGAGGGAAGCCGGCACCTTGTACGGATGGGGGAGAAATGTCAGAAATCACATGATTGAGCACAGTTAAAACTGACCCATCAACAAGCAATATACTGATATAAAAGGTATTTTTTAGACATTCACCACTTCAACACTGTCCTTCTGGCCAATGTTTCAACAAAGCAACACTTTTGCGCCAGGCCCATTTTTCGGGAGTACGAAGCATCAGCTTCGTCCGCATAGCGTCGACATCTTGCCGCGATCTCTCAACGTCGATAATCGGATCCGGATGTCAGAGCGCAGATACAAGGGTGATAGAAGGACCCAGATGCCAGGGCGATAGAAAGCCCCCAGATAGCAGAGCACTGGAACCTGGATGCAAAAAGCCCCGCTTGCAGCGGGGCTATTAAAGAGTGGTTTGCCGAGAGGTCATATAGCCGAGATGTCATATAGAGAGAAGAGAGCGCTGCGAGGAGAGAGAGGAGAGACCTGCCGATAACGCCTCTTCACTATCGCTCGAACAGAATCAATGACACCAGGCCGTCAGGAAAAGGCGGCCTCCTGGGGAGGCGTACGTGAAATACCGTGCTTGTCGAGCAACCGATAGATGGTCACCCGGGAGACGCCAAGTTCCTTGGCGGCGGCGTTGACCCGGTACTTGTTGCGCCCCAGCGCCGAGAGCAGCGCATCACGCTCGGCTTCCTCGCGAACCTCTTCAAGCGTTATCTGGTGGCGGTTCAAGCCACGCCGTTCGATGCCGAGGTCCTCGGGCTGGATCAGGCGGTTTTCGCACATCACCATGGCCCGGCGAACCCGATTGATCAGCTCGCGGACGTTGCCGGGCCAATGGTAGCGCTGCATCACCGACAGCGCCTCTCGGGAAAAGCCTTTCAGACAGGAGGCCTTCTCGCAGGAGAAGCGCTCGAAGAAGAAACGCGCCAGGATCTCGATATCTTCCGAGTGCTCGCGCAAGGCAGGTACCTGCACCTGGAGCACATTGAGCCGGTGATAGAGATCCTCCCGAAAGCGTCCCTCCTTCACCGCCAGCTCGAGATTGACGTGGGTCGCGGCGACGATACGCACGTCCACCGGAATATCCTCGAGCCCACCGACGCGCTGGATACAGCGCATTTCCAGAAAGCGCAGCAGGTTGACCTGAAGCTCCAGCGGCAGGTCGCCGATCTCGTCGAGGAACAGGGTGCCACCGTCGGCCGCCTCGATACGACCGATCTTGCGTTGCGAGGCACCTGTGAAGGCGCCCTTCTCGTGGCCGAACAGCTCTGACTGAATCAAATGCTCGGGCAGGGCGCCGCAGTTGATGGCGTGAAAGGGCTGGCGCGAACGCGTGGAGCGCTCGTGGATGGCCTGAGCCGTCAGCTCCTTGCCGGTACCGGACTCCCCGCTGATGAACACCGGGGCATCGACCACCGCCACCTTGCGGATGGTCTTGAACAGGTTCCACATCACCGGCGTCGTACCGACGAACTCGTACTCGCTGTCTTCGGCGGCGGCCGACATGCGCTGTTCTTCACGGTCGCGCTGCTGCAGCATCGACAGTTCCGCAGCGTGCTCCATCAGAATCGACAGGCGTAGCAGATCCACCTGGGGCGACACCAGGGAGTGGCTCAGGTGGGCCATGATGCGACGCATCTCGGGGTCGTCACACTGATCCGAGGTGCCGACCGCGATCCAGGGCCTTTCGCTTTTCAGGATCAGCGGTTCCAGATGGCGCAGGTCCTGACAGGACAGGTCCTCCAGTACCATGATGCCGACCCGGCAAGGGTCATCAGGCTGCAAGCGGCAATCCGACAGCGGCGACACCAGCGGATGCATCTGCCAGCCACTCGACTGCAATCCCTCCAGCAGGTGGCCGGCACGACCACCGGGGTCGCCGATCCACCAACTGCAACGTTGCTTGACGTCCATCGCCTGTCCCCTGAACCCAACCGCCCGCAGACACCAGCAACGATCGGACTGTCGCGCCAGCGCGACTACGAACCCGACCGCCCTCGATCCATCTGCGCCTGCGTAATGTAATCGTTATCTCACATGAGTATCGGTTGAATCATAGCACCGTATTACGCTCTACCTCGAAACGGTAGTCCACGGTGGGCCGCCGCCACATACAGTTCGAGCTGTCGGGCTTCCTCTTGACAAAATCGCGCTACCGCATCGTTGAGGCGGGGATCATTGACATGATGCAAGGACGTCAGCCGGCGGGGGACGAAGCCCCGGGACACCTTGTGCTCACCCTGGGTTCCGGGGTCAAAGCAGTCGAGGCCTCGCGCAAGGCAGTGCTCGATACCCTGGTAGTAACAGGCCTCGAAGTGCAAACAGTCGGCCAGCACCTCGCTGCCCCAGTAGCGACCGTAGAGGGTTCGAGTTCCCTGAAGGCAGAGCGCGGCGGCCACCGGGCGGCCTTCAACAAAAGCTTGAACAAGCACAAGGTTTTCCGGCATATGACGGCGAAGCCGCTGAAAAAATACCTCGCTTAGATATCCTGTCGTACCTCTTTCGAGATAGGTGATGCGATAGCAGCGAAAGAAGTGGCGGATCGCCGCTTCGTCGATCTCGCTGCCCTCGAGGCGCCGCAGTTCGATGCCCTGGTCGGCGACACGGCGACGCTCGCGTCTTACTTCCTTGCGCCGTTTCGATGTCATCGCCGCCAGGAATCCCTCGAAGTCGCCGAAGCCCTCGTCTCGCCATTGAAACTGCACGCCGCTTCGGGCGATCAGGCCCGGACAGGCCTGTCGCCAGGCGGCCACCTCCGAGTCCTCGGCAAACAGCAGATGCCAGCCCGATAGCCCGGGGTCGTCTTGCCACTGGCTCGCCAGCATGGCCATGACGGTCTGCTCGTCTTCACCTTCTGCCAGTGCCAGGCGCGGGCCTGGCGCCGGGGTGAAGGGGATCGCGCTCACCGCCTTGGGGTAGTAGCGCCCCCCGGCACGCTCCCAGGCATCCGCCCAGCTCCAGTCGAACACGTACTCGCCCCAGGAGTGCTCCTTGAGGTAGTAAGGCAGCAGGCCTACCAGTCGCGCCCCTCGCCACAGCGTCAGATGTCGAGGCTGCCAACCGGTGCCCTCCCCCACCGCACCGGTGGCCTCCAGCGCATCGAGAAATTCGTGACGGGCAAAGGGGTGGTCCGGGTCCACCAGGGCGTTCCAGTGCTCGGCCGGCACCTCGGCGACGGTCTCCAGGCACTTGACCGAAAGACCTTCCTTGGCGTGGCCGCCCTGTTCTTGCTGCGGGGATGATGGCGTCACAACCCACTCCTTGCACTTTGCGATTCAGCCACAGAGTGCCAGACTTTGGAGGTGCTCGTCGCCGAGATCGTCGAAGGCGGCGACCACCGGCCACTCCCTGTAAAAAAACTACATATTCGACCAAAGCACTCGGTCAAGGGGGAGGAAATTGGCTTTTTATTTGGTAAAGTTACGTACCTGACCCGCATCAACACGTCTGAGGTTGACCATGGCTAGCCAGCAAGCTTCTTCGCTCGATCCCACCGTCGCCCGCGTCACCGAGCGCATCCGTGAGCGCTCTCGGCAAAGGCGCGCCCTCTACGAAGAGCGCATGGAGGCCCAGCATCGTCGCGGCGTCCATCGCTCCGAACTGTCCTGCGGCAACCTGGCCCACGGTTTTGCCGCGTGCGGCAGCGAGGACAAGAATCAGCTCAAGCTGATGAATAGCGCCAACCTCGGCATCATCTCGTCGTACAACGATATGCTGTCGGCGCACCAGCCGTTCGAGACCTTTCCCGAGGTGATTCGCGAAAGCGCCCGCCAGATGGGCTCTACCGCCCAGTTCGCCGGCGGAGTGCCGGCCATGTGCGACGGCGTCACCCAGGGCCAGCCGGGCATGGAGCTGTCGCTGTTCTCCCGCGACGTCATCGCCATGGCCACCGCCGTGGGCCTGTCGCACAATATGTTCGACGCCGCCCTCTATCTTGGCGTGTGCGACAAGATCGTGCCGGGCTTGTTCATCGGCGCGGCGCGCTTCGGCCACCTGCCGACTACCTTCATCCCGGCCGGGCCCATGCCCAGCGGCCTGCCCAACAAGGAAAAGGCCCGCGTCCGTCAGCTGTTCGCCGAGGGCAAGGTCGGCCGTGACGAGCTGCTGGAAGCCGAGTCCGAGAGCTACCACAGCCCCGGTACCTGCACCTTCTACGGCACCGCCAACTCCAACCAGCTGATGATGGAGTTCATGGGGCTGCACCTGCCGGGCGCTTCCTTCGTCAACCCCGGTACCGACATGCGCGAAGCGCTGACTCGTTTCGCCACCGAACAGACGATCCGCAATACCGAGCCCGGCGGCGACTACCGTCCGTTCTATCGCCAGATCGACGAGCGTGCCATCGTCAACGCCATGGTCGGCCTCTTGGCCTCCGGCGGCTCCACCAACCACACCATGCACCTGGTGGCCATGGCCGCGGCGGCGGGTATCACCATCAACTGGGATGACTTCTCGGAGCTGTCCTCCGCGGTGCCCAGCCTGACCCGGGTCTATCCCAACGGCCAGGCCGATATCAACCACTTCCAGGCCGCCGGCGGCATGAGCCTGCTGATCCGGGAGCTGCTCGGTGCGGGCCTGATCCACGGCGACATCCCGACGATATTCGGCACCGACCTGACCGCCTACACCCAGGAGCCCTTCCTCGAGGATGGCAAGCTGGTATGGCGCGAAGGCCCCCTGGAGAGCCTCGACCCGGACGTGCTGCGCCCGGTATCCAACGCCTTTGCCGCCACCGGTGGCCTCAACGTGCTCGAGGGTAATCTCGGCCGTGGCGTCATCAAGGTGTCGGCGGTAGAGGCTCAGCACCGGGTCGTCGAGGCGCCGATCAAGATCTTCGAGGAACAGAACGACCTCAAGGCCGCCTTCGACGCCGGCGATCTCGACCGTGACGTCATCGTGGTGGTGCGCTTCCAGGGCCCCAAGGCCAATGGCATGCCCGAACTGCACAAGCTGACCCCCTACCTGGGCGTCCTGCAGGATCGCGGCTACAAGGTTGCCCTGGTCACCGACGGGCGCATGTCCGGTGCCTCGGGCAAGGTACCTGCGGCCATCCACATGACCCCGGAGGCGCTGGACGGTGGCCCGCTGGCCAGGCTGCGTGATGGCGATGTGGTGCGCCTGGACGCCGACAAGGGCGAGCTGTCTGTCGTGCTCAGCGACGCCGAATGGCGGGATCGTCCCAAGCGAGTGGCCGAACTGGACCACTACCATGTGGGTCTGGGTCGCGAGCTGTTCGGCGGCTACCGTCACCTGGCCATGGGCGCCGAGGAAGGCGCCGGCGTCTTCGGTGGCTTCGAGGCCGACGACCTCGAGCGCCAGCAGGGACAGATCCACGACGAGGACGCCTGAGTTCGCCCATGACACGCCAAGCGCTGATCGGGGACATCGGCGGCACCAACGCACGCTTCGCGCTGGTGTCGCCGGGCAAGACTGCCCCCCACGACATCCTGACCCTGCCCTGTGCCGACTATCCCGGCGTGGTGGAAGCTGCCCGTGACTACCTCGAGCGGGTGGGCGCCAGCGGCGAGAAGGCCCCGCGGGAGGCGTGCCTGGCGTTCGCCTGTCCGGTGCACGCCGAACGGGTCAGCATGTCCAACAATCACTGGAGCTTCCTGAAGGGCGAGGTCAAGCGTGACCTTGCCCTGGATGACTTCAAGGTCATCAACGACTTCATGGCTCAGGCGCTCGGCGTCCCCCACGTCGATTCGCATGATCTGGTCAGCATCCAGACCGGCGAGGCCGAAGGGCACGCCGCTCGACTGGTCATCGGACCGGGCACTGGCCTCGGCATGGCTGGCCTCTTCCCGGCACGGCGCGCCTGGGTGCCACTGCCCAACGAGGGTGGCCATGCCAGCTTCGCGCCCACCGACGAACAGGAGCTCGAGATCTATCGACGCCTCCACCGTCGCTATGGCCGGGTCAGTGTGGAACGCATCCTGTGCGGCCAGGGCCTGCTCGACCTTTACCGAGTACTGGCCGAGATCGATGGTCTGGAGGCCAGCGCCACCACGCCGGCTCAGGTCACCGAGGCCGCCAACCGCGGCGACCCTCTGGGGCGTGATACCATTCTGCGCTTTCTCAAGATCCTCGGCGACGTGGCGGGCGACGCTGCGCTGACCCTGGGTGCGAGAGGCGGCGTCTACCTGTGTGGTGGCATCGTGCCACGGCTGATCGACTGGCTGCCTCACAGTGGGTTTCTCAGCGCCTTCTGCAACAAGGGAAGGATGCGCCCTTACAACGAAGCCATCTCCATCCAGGTGGTCACGGCCCCGTGGACGGGGCTGCTGGGCGCCGCCGAGGCGCTCCACAACGAGGAGGTCGAATGATTCCGGCAACGCTCAAGACACGTATCGACGAGGTAGAGGGCCAGGGGCACATCCACTGGGCCGGCCGCGACATCTGGGTGGCCAACGAGAGCTGGGGCCAGCTGGCGATCTCGTTGCAGGGCGCCCAGGTGCTTCACTATCTACCCGCGTCCGACGCCACGCGAGCCGCAGGCGCTTCTCCCGCGCCCGACCCCACGCAAGCCGCAGGCGCTTCACCCGCCAAAGCCACCGTCGATAGCGGTGCGGATGATCCGCTGGTGCCCGCTGGCTGGCTGTGGGTGACCCCAACGCCCCAGGACGTGCCGGGTGCGATTCGTGGCGGCATCCCCCTGTGCTGGCCGTGGTTCGCCGACGAGAACACCGCCGACGAGTCCCCCGACCGCTCCGGCCCGATGCACGGCCCGGCGCGCAAGGCCGACTGGCAACTGGACGCGGTGGACGAGCACGAAGACGGCGTCGAGGTGCACCTGTCACTGCCACAGCACCTGCACAGCCAGTTGCATCCCCGTGCGGTGGTCCAGGCCAACGCCCAGCGTCTGCACGTGGAGCTGATCACCGAGCACCTGGGCGAGACGCCGGTGAAGATGACCGCCGCCCTGCACAGCTATCTGGCAGTGGATCAGGTCTTCGCTTGCCGCGTCGAAGGCCTCGTCGGGGCCCGCTACCTGGACAAGCTCAAGGGCTTCGCCGAGAGCGAGCAGGTGGGTGAGCTCGGGGTCCGTGAAGGCGTCGATCGTATCTATCATTCCAACGCCGAGGTGGTGCTCGATGACGGCCAGCGCCGCCTGCGAGTGGCTCGCCAGAACAGCGACTCGGTGGTGGTGTGGAATCCCGGCGAGACACCCAACCCGGACACCCCGCTGGACGCCGCCCGCCGTTTTCTGTGCGTCGAGTCCGCCAACACCCGCCTCGATCCGGTGTGGCTGGTACCCGGCGCCCAGCATATGCTCGGCACCACCCTGTCGCTGGCCGACAACCACTGATCGACGAGGAATCCCGCCATGCCCCCCGTGATCGCCTTTGGTGAAGCCCTGGTCGACATGCTCTCCAGTCGTCTCGGTGATGCCGCCGAGGGACCAGAGACCTTCACCCCCTACGCCGGTGGCGCGCCGGCCAACGTGGCCGTGGCCTGTGCGCGTCTGGGACTGACCAGTCGCTTTCTCGGCATGCTGGGCGACGACCACTTCGGCGACTTCCTGGCCCGTGAGCTCGAGCACCACGGCGTCGACGTCTCCGGCGTATCACGCACCCGCGAGGCCCGCACCGCCCTGGCCTTCGTCTCCCGCGACGCAGACGGCGAGCGCACCTTCGACTTCTATCGTCCTCCCGCCGCCGACCTGTTGTATCGCACCGAGCATCTGCCCCATGGAGTGTTCAGCGAGCCCGCCATCGTCCACCTGTGTAGCAACAGCCTTACGGACGATGCCATCGCCGCCACCTCCCTGGCGATCACCGAGATGGCCTCCCGGGCAGGCTGTCTGGTCAGCGTCGATGCCAACCTGCGTCACAACCTCTGGCCCGAGCACAGCATCGACGTCGGCCTGGTCACCCGCCTGCTCGACCAGGCCGACCTGATCAAGCTGTCCACCGATGAACTCGACGCCCTGCGGGGTGACCACCCGCGTGACGACTGGCTGGCCGAACGCCTGGCCGCCGGTGCTCGCCTGATCGTGATCACCGATGGTCCCGGTGCGGTCGCCGCCCACACCACCCAGGGCGTCAAGCGCATGACACCGCCGCCAGTCAAGGCGGTCGATACCACCGCCGGTGGCGATGCCTTTATCGGCGGTCTGCTGGCGGCTCTGGCCGACCACGACTGGCAGCGCCCCAACTGGCAGCACGACGAGGCCTTCCTCGAACGCGCCCTGACCCTGGCCTGTCGCTGCGGCGCCCACGCGGTGACGCGCCCCGGCGCCTACGCGGCCCTGCCGCGCCGCGAAGACGTGATCGACAGCTGACATCTCGACAACCTCGGGTGACCCGAAAGTCCCCCGCCGCCATGCCCGGGCTTATCGCCTCCCCGCCCTGGCATGGCGCCAGCGATTGACCAGCCTGTGGACGATCAGCGGCAGAAAGATGGCAGCCACCGCGCAGCCCTGGAACCAGGCCAGACGATAAGGGTGCGCCCATGCGCCCGAGTATCCAGTCAGGATCCCCGTGCAGGTCAGCACGATGGCCGCGGTGATCGTTGCCGCCAACCACTCGAGCCTGACCCAGCGCCGCGACCAGCGGTACACCACGACTCCTTCGACCAGCGACAGCAACCCAACCCCCCACGAGTGGTAGCCCAGGGTCATCCCCCAGGACACACCACCCCGGTACTCCCTGCCCAGGTAATCGGCGATCTCATGACCGACGCTGTACCCCACCACCAGAAGCAGAAAGCGCAGTCCTGGTAGTCCAAGCACGCGGTAAAGCAATCCTAGGTTCATTGACGGCCTATTCCATCACTGCGTTGACGGCTTGGGTCAGGCCAGGTCCCTGGCCTGCACCAGATGCCTTCCGGCTGGCGCGCTGATGGCGCCCTGCACCAGCGCCTCGGCGATGCGGGCCACCGGACTGGGTCGCCACTGGCGCGGCAGCAGCGGACGCAGACCGCGAGAAAGCGCGAGCCCCAGGCGCTCGGCGTGGCGCACCTCGGCTCGCTCACCGTCGATCAGGCCCGGCCTGACCAAGGTCAGGCTGGGGTAGTCGAGGTCGAGCAACTCGGCTTCCAGTTCGCCCTTGACCCGGGAGTAGAAGAAGCGCGAGCCACGATCGGCGCCTAGCGCCGAGTTCAAGGCAAAGCGTTCGGCACCGGCGGCTCTGGCGCGGCGCGCAAACCACAGCGGCAACTCGAGATCCACACGTCGAAAGGCCTCTCGCGAGCCGGCGGCCTTGAGGGTGGTGCCCAGTGCGCAGATCACGCCATCCGCCTTCCACAACTCGTCATTCCCCTCCAGCGCCTGTGCATCACCTCGTCCAGTCTTGTCCGGTCGCAGTGACTCCAGATCGGCGAAATCGACGACCGGGGCGGCTAGCCTTGGGTGCGCAAGCGTCAGCGGTCGGCGTACCGGTGCCCGCACCTCGGTGACGTCGGGATGGGCCAATGCCTGGCGCAGCACCTCGCTACCCACCAACCCCGTCGCGCCCAGTATCAACAGTTTCATAGGTTTTCTCCGCTCGCTCAGGCAACCATCATCCCATGGCGGCGGACAAAAAAAATCCGGCCAGAGGCCGGATCAAGGACAGCACCAGCTGTCGAGAGAGCACATGGATAGGCATGACGCCCTTCCGGTGCAGAGAGCTCAGGAATCATGACGAAGCGGCCAGCGCCGCTTCGTCATCGAGCATTCGGTGATGGCTTCAGTGATGGAAACGATCCGCGGCTTCCTTGGCCAGGGCGCGGATGGCGTCCCAGTCACCGGCGTCGACCAGCGACTTCGGGGTCAGCCAGGAGCCGCCCACGCACATGACGTTAGGCAGCGCCAGGTACTCGGAGGCGTTGCCCAGGTTGATGCCGCCGGTGGGGCAGAAGCGAGCTTCGCCAATGGGGCCGGCGAAGGCCTTGAGCGCCTTGACGCCACCGCTGGCTTCGGCCGGGAAGAACTTGAAGCGACGATAGCCGTACTGCCAGCCGGTCATCAGCTCGGAGATGGTGGCCACCCCCGGCAACATCGGCACCGGGCTCTCGACGCCGTAACGGTAAAGCGCCTCGGTGGCGCCCGGGGTCACCACGAAGTCGGCACCGGCCTGCTCGACCTGACGATACTGAGCAGGTGTCAGCACGGTACCGGCGGCGATGCTGGCCTGGGGCAGCTCCTTCTTCAGCCGGGCGATGGCCTCGATCGCGCAGTCGGTGCGCAGGGTCACCTCGAGCACGCTGAGACCACCTTCGACCAGGGCGCGGCCCATGGGCACGGCGTCCTCGATGCGATCGATGACGATCACCGGGATCACCTCGGCCTTCAGGCAGATGCTGTCGAGCTCGGTGGTGCGGGTAGACGGAAGCTGTTTTTCAATGGTCATGAGCGTGGCTCCAGGAAATCAGGGCGCCCAGTAGACGGCCAGCGGGCAGCTAAGAAAGGCACGAATGGGCAGTTCACGTACGTTGTCACCGGCCATGGCGCTTCCCAGCACGGCGCGCTTGTCGTCACCGGTCAGGTGCAGGTAATGGCGGCGGGCATGGTGCAGGCGCTCGGCGCTCAGGGTAATGCGCGCCTGGGGCTGGCTCGGTGTGCGCACCGCCACCACATGGGCATCGGTGCTCAGTGCCAGGTCCAGTTCGCGACTGTCAGGAAATAGTGAGGCGGTATGGCCATCGCCGCCCATCCCCAGGATCACTACCGATGCCGGCCAGGACAGGCCCGTCAGTCGCTGGGCGACCTCGTCGGTGCCTTCCTCGGGGGTATCGTGTTCGGTGGTGAGCGGGACAAAGGTGGCCGCCTCGGCCCGGTTGATCAGCAGGTGCTTCCTGACCAGCCGGGCGTTGGAATCGTCGGCCTCGGCAGCGACCCAGCGCTCGTCGGCCAGGGTCACGTCGACCCGATCCCAGGGCAGTGTTTCCTGGGACAGTGCCTCGAAGAACGGCACCGGGGTGGAGCCGCCGGACACGATCAGCAGGGCGCGATCCTGGGACGACAGATCCTCGCGCAGCGCCGTGGCCACAGTCTGCGCCAACTGGTGCGCCAGTTGCTCTCGGGGAGACGGAGAAAGTTGCTCGCTGCTCATGTCAGTAGTCCTCGTACCAGCTGCGTCCGTCCTGGGTGATCATGGCGATGGAGGCCACCGGTCCCCAGGAGCCTGCCGGATAGCGGCGCGGCGGCTCGTCACGATCCTGCCAGGTAGCGATCAGCTCGTCGCACCAGTGCCAGGCATGCTCGACCTCGTCACGCCGAACGAACAGGTACTGCTGGCCCTTCATGACTTCGAGCAGCAGACGCTCGTAGGCGTCGGGGATACGTGCCTTGGGGAAGGCGCTGTTGAAGTCCAGGTGCAGCGGGCCACGGCGCAGGCGCATGCCCTTGTCGAGACCACTGTCCTTGGTCAGCACCTCGAGGCGGATACCTTCCTCCGGCTGCAGCCGGATGATCAGCTTGTTGGCGGCCAGCGCCCGCTGATCCGGGTCGAAGATATAGTGCGGCTGCTGACGGAAGTGGATCACGATCTGTGACAGCTTCTCGGGCATGCGCTTGCCGGTACGCAGGTAGAAGGGCACGCCGGCCCAGCGCCAGTTGGACACCTCGGTCTTCATCGCCACGAAGGTCTCGGTATGGCTGCGGGTATTGGCGCCTTCTTCCTCGAGATAGCCGGGTACACTGGTGCCGTCGCTGGTGCCGGCGGTGTACTGTCCGCGCACCACGTCACGTCCGATCATGTCGTCGGTGAATGGCTTGAGCGCCTTGAGCACCTTGACCTTCTCGTCGCGGATGGCGTCGGCGTCGAGGTTGGCCGGCGGGTCCATGGCGATCAGGCAGACCAGCTGCAGCAGGTGGTTCTGGACCATGTCCCTGAGCTGGCCAGCCTCGTCGAAGTAGCCCCAGCGGCCCTCGATGCCGACCTTCTCGGCCACCGTGATCTCCACGTGGGAAATATGGTTCTGGTTCCACTGGGTTCCGAACAGCGGATTGGCAAAGCGCAGCGCGATCAGGTTCTGCACCGTCTCCTTGCCCAGGTAGTGGTCGATACGATAGACCCGCGACTCGGGGAACACCGCCCCCACCGCATCGTTGACCTCCCGCGACGACTCCAGGTCGTAGCCGATCGGCTTCTCCACCACCACGCGGCTTTGCTCGTCCAGGCTGCCACTGGCCTCGAGGTGGCGGCAGATATCGCCATACAGGCTCGCCCCCACCGCCAGATAGACCACCAACGGGCGCTGCTGACCGCCCTGCTCACGCCACTCGGCGATGGCGCCATAGCCTTCCACCGTGGTGAAGTCCACCGACAGGAAGGACAGGCGATCGAGGAAACGGGCGACCACCTTGTCATCGAGCTCGCTCGACTTGACGTATTCCTTCAAGGAGCCATGGATGCGCTCGCGGAAGGCCTCCTGGTCGATGTCCTGACGCGCCAGGCCCAGCAGCCGGGTGTCGTCATGCAAGAGTCCCTCGCGGTCCAGCTGGTAGAGCGCCGGGAACAGCTTGCGGCGAGACAGGTCGCCCAGGGCGCCGAACAACGCCAGATCGATGTCGGTACGCTCGGCGTCACCGGATCGGGTGTGTCGTGTCATAACCGTCCTCGTTTGGTGGTAGACCCCTGGATATCGCAGAAGGCTATCGGGCGAGATGTGTCCTGCTTACCGTCAGGGTATCTAAGTTTACAAAAAAATGGTCAACTTTCGACGGCCAGATTGAAAAATATTTTGTAAACTTACACAAAATATCCCGCTGGCGCGCTTATACATTGGATGTAGATCGGTGGAGCGCTAGGATAGCCGCCAATACGTAGTTAAATCACCACATCCCCAGAGAGAATTGTCTCGGGTACCCCAATAAATGCGCCGCTGCCCGCGCACCACCGCGCAGTTGCCCGCGCCTTTCGTCACGGAGCCGACCTCGACCATGGTTCGCCACGACCTTATCGAACGCATTCGCACCCGCCTCGACGAGCTCAACCGCTCCGAGCGCAAGGTCGCCGACGTCATTCTGGCCGACCCCGCCGCCGCAACCGGCATGAGTATCGCCAGTTTGGCTCAAGCTGCCTCGGTCAGCGAACCCACCGTCAATCGCTTCTGCCGAAATTTCGAGGCCAAGGGCTATCCCGACTTCAAGATCCAGCTGGCCCAGAGCCTGGCCGGCGGCACCCCCTATGTCAGCCAGGCGGTGGAACCCGATGACGGTGCCGAGGCCTACAGCGGCAAAATCTTCGGCGCCACCATCGCGGCGCTGGACCTCGCCAGTCGGGAGGTCGCTCCCGAGCGCATCGAGCGCATGGTCGACTACCTGATCCAGGCCAAGCAAATCCACTTCTTCGGCCTCGGTGCCTCCGGCGCAGTGGCCCAGGACGCCCAGCACAAGTTCTTTCGCTTCAACCTGCCGGTCAGCGCCTACATCGACGTACTGATGCAACGCATGGTCGCCTCGGCCTGCCACACCGGCGACGTGGTGGTGGTACTGTCCTATACCGGGCGCACCCGGGAACTGGTCGACATCGCCGCCCTGGCCCGTGAAAACGGTGCCGTGGTGCTCGGTATCACCGCGCCGGACTCACCTTTGTCGCGCCAGTGCACCGAAACCCTTGCGGTCAGCGCGCCCGAAGACACCGACCACTACATGCCGATGACCTCACGCATGGTACAGCTTGCGCTGATCGACGTGCTGGCCACCGGCGTCACCCTGCGTCGCGGCGAAGACTTCCTGCACCACCTCAAGAAGATCAAGGACAGCCTGCGCAGCACAAGGTACAGCGTCGACGAGTGACAACAACGACAGGCCCGCTCCACGGCTTGCCTCCTTAGCGTATTGGCACAACAATAGCGGCCTGTCTTGCGTCCCTGTCCGCACGCCGCCATCCACACCATTGCCAGGAAGCCTCATGCGATCACTGCCATCCCTGCCCTCTGTTCTGACCGTCTTGAGCCTGGGGCTGTTCAGCCTGCCGACGCTGGCCGAGCAGACCGAGACCTTCCGCTTCACCGCCATCCCCGACGAGGACGAATCGCGTCTGGTGGAGCGCTTCTCGCGGGTGGCCGACTATCTGTCCGAGACGCTCGAGGTCGAGGTCGAGTACGTGCCGGTGAAGTCCTACGGTGCGGCGGTCACCGCCTTCCGCAACGACCAGGTTCAGCTGGCCTGGTTCGGCGGTCTGTCCGGTGTCCAGGCCCGTCGTCTGGTGCCCGGTTCCCAGGCGCTGGCCCAGGGCGTCGAGGATGCGGCCTTCGAGAGCTATTTCATCGCCCACTCCAGCACCGGACTCGAGGCCGCCGACCAGCTGCCCGAAGAGATCGAGGGCAAGACCTTCACCTTTGGCGCCAAGACCTCCACTTCCGGTCGCCTGATGCCGGAGCACTACCTGCGCGAGCGCTTCGACGCCGCGCCGGAAGAGCTGTTCTCACGGGTCGGCTTCTCCGGTGATCACTCACGCACCATCGCCCTGGTCGAGGCCGGCACCTACGAGCTGGGTGCGGTCAACTTCAAGGTGTGGGACGCGGCGCTGGAAAATGGCGATGTCGACACCGACAAGGTCAGCGTGATCTGGTCTACCCCGAGCTACCCGGACTACCAGTGGACCCTGCGCGGCGACGCCGATGAGGCCTTCGGCGAAGGCTTTACCGACAGGGTTCGCCAGGCACTGCTCGAGATGGAAGATCCCGAACTGCTGGAGAGCTTCCCGCGTTCCGGCTTCATTCCCGCCGACAACAGCATGTACGCCCCCATCGAGACGGTCGCCGAGAGCCTCGGCCTGCTGCGCTGATGGACGATGGCCAACGTCAGGTCACCGGCGGCCGGGACAACGGCCACGGTGACTTCCCGACACTGATCCTCGACGGGGTCGACCTGGGCCACGCCGACCACAGGGTGCTGCATGACGTCCACCTTCGCCTTGCGCCCGGCGAGCGCGTCGCCCTGCTCGGGGAAAGCGGCGTCGGCAAGTCCACCCTGCTGGCGGAACTGCGCCGCCGTCTTGGCCGCCACGCCGCCTGGTGTCCCCAGTACCACGGCCTGGTGCCTCAGCTATCGGTCTACCATAACGTCTACATGGGCAGGCTGGAGCGCCACTCGGCGCTGGTCAACCTGTGGAACCTGGTCAGGCCGCTGCGCCAGGCCTGGGAAGATGTCTCAAGTCTGTGCGCTGAACTAGGGCTCGAAGGCGCCATCAGGCGCCCGGTAGGTCGGCTGTCGGGTGGCCAGCGCCAGCGAGTCGCCATCGCCCGTGCACTCTATCAGCGCCGCCAGGTCTTTCTCGGTGACGAGCCGGTCGCCAGCGTCGACCCCCATCAGGCCATGGCGCTGCTCGATCGAATCGATGCCCAGCACGCTACCACGGTGATGGCGCTGCACCAGCGCGAGCTGGCGCTGAGCCACTTCGATCGCGTCTGGGGGCTGGCCGGCGGTCGCGTGGTGCTCGACGCGCCCAGCCAAGATCTAAGCCTCGATGATCTCGACGCGCTCTACCCCAGTGCGTCACGCACGGCCTCTTCTCCCGCTGCTCCCAGCCCTGCTCGCGACGACAACAGCGATTCGCCGGCCGAGGCCAGCACTCGCCACGCCTCGCACCAGCCCGGCGAGGAGCAGGCACGATCGTGAGCGCAGCGCAAGCGACACGCCCAGGCCTGTTGGCCGGCGACGGTATCGGTGCCCGCCTGGCACGCCACAGCCTGTGGCTGGTGGTGCTGGCTGTCCTGGCGATTCCGCTGGCCGACCTCGAAGTGTTGAGCCGCGATCCCTGGGGCGAACTCGGACGCATGGCAATGGGCCTGGCGCTGCCTGACTTCGGCGCCATCGAGACGCCCCTGCAGGCCATCGGCCTGACCATCGCGGTGGCCTTCTGGGGCACCCTGGCCGGCGTGGTGCTGGGGCTGCCCCTGGCGCTGGTCTACGCCCGCTCACGCCTGGTGCGCGCGGCCAGTGCCGCGGTGCGGGCGGTACATGAGCTGTTCTGGGCGCTGCTGTTCCTGCAGGTGTTCGGGTTGTCCGCGCTGACCGCCCTGGCGGCCCTGGCGATTCCCTACGCCGGCATCTTCGCCAAGGTCTACGCCGAGATCCTCGAGCAGACGCCCCAGGCGCCCCAGGCTGCGCTGCCCGAGGGTACCGGGCGCCTTGCCCGGCTGGCCTATACCGAGCTGCCCCAGGCCTTCGCCCAACTGGCCGCCTACACCCGCTACCGCTTCGAGTGCGCGCTCAGAAGCAGCGTGCTGTTGGGTTTTGTCGGTCTGCCGACACTGGGCTACCAGCTCGAGAGCGCCTTTCGCGAGGGTCGCTACTTCGAGGCCGGCGCCCTGCTGTGGGCCTTTTACCTGCTGATCGCCACCCTGCCCTGGTGGGCCCATCGGCGCCTGCTGCTGCCACTGGGACTGGCCAGCGTGTGGTTGCTGGGCCCCTGGCCCGAGATCGACCCAGGCCTGTTATGGCGTTTTGTCAGCGTAGACATCTGGCCCCGCGCTTTGCTCCAGGGCGACATCGGCGGTGTGCTCCGCTGGCTGGCCGAACTGCCCGACCTCGTCGGTGCGGTGGCCAATACCCTGCTGCTGGGGCTGCTCGGCACCGTCGGCGCCCTGCTGCTCGCCCTGGTGCTGTGGCCCCTGGCCTCGCGCCACTTCGGCAATCGCGTCAGCCAGGGCATCAGCCAGGGTCTGCTGATCTTTCTGCGCTCGACCCCGGAGCTGATGCTGGCCTTCGTCTTCCTGTTGCTGCTGGGGCCATCGCTGCTGCCGGCCTGGCTGGCCCTGGCGCTGCATAACGGCGCCCTGATCGCCTTCCTGGTATGTCGCCACGCCCAGGCCATCGAGCCCGGCATGCCGGGACTCCCGGCCTCGGGACGGCTGGCCTACGAGCTGTTGCCCCGGCTGTACCCGGGCATGCTGGCGCTGGTCTATTACCGCGCCGAGGTAATCCTGCGTGAAAGCGCCCTGCTCGGCATGCTCGGGGTCGCCACCCTCGGTGACAATATCGATGACGCCTTCCAGACCTTGATGTTCGATGTGGCCTTCGCCCTGCTGGTGATCACCGCCCTGCTCAATATCGCCGTCGACGCCCTGGCCCGCCGTCTGAGGCCTTGTGAGCCACCTATGGAAGACCCCTGCCTGCGCTGAAGACAAGACGTCTTCAAGGGCGGCACAGGCGTTTTATCCGGCGCACCCTGACGCCAGGACCAATGCCTCAAAAACAACACAAACGACAACGCCGGCCACGGGGCCGGCGTTGTCGTTCGAGCGGACGGCTATGTCAACGGCTATGTCACTGGGGCTCTGTTACAGGCCCTTGACGGCGGCGGTGACGGTGATCTCGACCTTCAGCTCCTTGGCCGGCATCGGCGCGCACACGCAGGTACGGGCGGGGGCGTGGCCTTCCGGCACCCAGGCGTCCCATACCGCGTTCATGGCGGCAAAGTCCTCGCCGTTCTGCAGGTAGATGGTGGCGCTCAGCAGATGCTCGCGGTCGCTGCCCACTTCGGCCAGCAGCTCATCGACACGCTCCAGCATGCTGGTGGTCTGGGCGGTGATATCCCCCTGACGGGCGTCCGGTCCGGCGACCTGACCACACAGGTAGGCAACACCGTGGTGGATGACGGCGCGGCTCATGCGGGTCTTGGTGTCGTGACGCTGAATGCTCATCGCTCTCTCCAAAAAAGTCGGTATTTCTAAAAAATCTCGAAAAGACAGCCGATTCGACCACCTCTTCACCAGTGTCTTCTCTGCAACGTTAGACAGCCGCCCAATATAGCCAACTTCTCCCTGCGCCAGATAGTCTGTTGTCGCGCTTTTGCCTCTTTTGCGATGTCAGGTATCCCTCACCCCGGCGACATAGTCACGACAGTCCTGCTGTCGCCCAACCGTTTATATGAGGGTTTGCAAATGAAACGTTCCGTCATGATGGCCGCCGTGCTGTCCACCGCCCTGGCGCAAGCCGGCGCCATTGCCACTGTCCAGGCCGCCGATGGCGACATGGAAAAGTGTTACGGCGTCGCCCTGGCCGGAGAGAACGACTGCAAGGCAGGGCCAGGCACCACCTGCGCCGGCACCTCTACCGTCGACTACCAGGGCAACGCCTGGACCCTGGTCCCGGAAGGCACCTGTACCGATATCGAAACGCCCCACGGCAATGGCAGCCTGAGCGAGGTCGAGCGCCCCTGAGCCAGAGCACTGGCGCCACGGGGAGGCTACGGCCTTCCCGTGACGTTTACACGCCAAGCCTCAAGCCATAGCGAATCGCCCATGCCCTCTTCCCTGTCATCCAGCCTTCCACGCGAGTCGCTCGAGACGCCCGTCTCGGCGTCCTTGCCAGCGCCACAGCCAATGGCGGCCAATGCGGTCGGTATCGGCCTCAAGTTTCAGCATATGCAGGCGCTGGTCCATCTGGCTCACTCGGCTCACTCGGCTCACGCGCCCCAGGCCCCGGACTTTCTCGAACTGCACGCCGAGAACTACATGAACGCCGGCGGGCCCCTTCAGGATCGACTCGATGAACTGGCACGCTGCTACCCGCTCTCGGTCCACGGCGTCGGCCTGTCGCTGGGTAGTGCCGAGGGCATCGACCCGGCCCACCTGGAGCGTCTTGCACGCCTGGTCGATCACCTGAACCCCGCGCTGGTCTCCGAGCACCTGGCCTGGAGCCGTCTCGACGGCCACAGCTACAACGACCTGCTGCCGGTGCCGCTGACCGAGGAATCGCTACGGGTTCTCGGCGACAATATCGCACGCACCCAGGACCGTCTCGGCCGCCGCCTGCTGGTGGAGAACCCGAGCCTCTACGTCAGCCTCGACAATCGCTTCAGCGAGACCGAGTTCCTCCAGCGGCTGGTGGACACGACCGGCTGTGGGCTGCTGTTCGACGTCAACAACGCCTATATCAGCGCCGCCAACCTGGGACGCGACCTGGATGCCTATCTGGACGAGGTACCCTGGGCCGCCGTCGGCGAATGGCACCTGGCCGGCCACAGCCTCGATGCCGCCGGCGAGCTGTACATCGACGACCATGGCAGCGCCGTCAGTGAGCCGGTGTGGCAACGCTACCGTCAGGTGCTCGCCCGGCGTCCCGGCCTGCCCACCCTGATCGAGTGGGACAACCGGGTGCCGACGCTAGAGCGCTGGATGCAGGAGGTCGACCTGGCACGCCGGCATCAGCATGCAGCCCATGGCCCCGACGCCGATGCGAGCACCACCCTGGCAGCCAGCGCCTCGGCGCAAGCCACAGGGAGAGCGCCATGAGCGGCCTGCTCGATTGGCAGCGCAGCTTCATCGATGCCATGCATCGCCCCCAGGCGACGCCACCACAGCTCGGCCACAAGGCCGGGCTCGACGTCTACCGCAACAATATTCGCTCAAGCCTGATCGAGGCCCTGAAGGAAGCCTTTCCCCATACCCTGACCCTGCTGGGCGAGGGCTGCTTCAGTGCCGAGGCCGCAAGCTACGCGGCCACAAGCCCCCCGCAGGACCCTCGACTCAGCCGCTATGGCCAGGGCTTTGCCGACGCTCTGGCGCGCGCACCGGCGCTTGCGCCCTATCGCTTCGTCGCCGATATCGCGCGACTCGAGCACGCCCGGCTTCAGGTCAGTCACGCAGCCGAGGCGGTGCCGCTGGAGGCGTCCGATATCGGCGCCGTCCTTGACGACCAGCGGCTCGTCCAGGCCCGTCCGGCCAGCCGGACCATCCGTTGCCAACATGACGTCGAAGCCCTGTGGCAGGCGCTGGAGCGCGGAGAGGGTGGCGCCCCCCTGGGCGAGCGAGGCGCCGGCCACTGGCTGGTGATCCGCTCGGGTCGCCAGGTCAGGCTTAGGCCACTCGATGCGGCAAGCGCAGTGTTGTACGGCTTGCTGGACACACCGACCTCGCTGTCCCAGGCGCTGGGCGAACTGGCCGACAGCGGCGTGGCAGAGGATGCGCTCGGCCACGCTCTGGGCACCCTGGTCGGCCATGGCGCGCTCGCGGTACCGGACCCCGCCCCCACTTTGTTACGAGGCACCCCATGACACCGATGACAAACCTGCTGGACACCTACTACGGGCGACTCTGCCCCTGGCTCGAGCGTCGTTCGCTGGACCTGGTGCTGGCGTTGATGCGCTTGGTGCTCGGCGCCGTGTTCTTTCTGTCGGCGCTGACCAAGGTGGAGGGATTCGGTATCGCCGACAGCACCTTCTTCCTGTTCGAGCACGAATACGCCCTGCCGTTGATTTCACCGGTGCTGGCCGCCTACCTGGCAACACTCGCCGAGTTCTCGCTGTCGCTGCTGCTGTGGGCGGGGCTTGCCACGCGACTGGCGGCCTTCGGGCTGTTGATCATGACCCTGGTGATCCAGACCTTCGTCTATCCCGAGGCCTGGGTCACCCACGGACTCTGGGCGGCGAGCCTCGCCACCCTGATCCTGCGCGGCGGCGGCTGTCTCTCGCTGGAGTGGCTGCTATGCAGGATGAAGGGCAAAGGTCGCGAATCGGTGACGCCACAGCAGGACCGCGTCGACGACGCATAGACGCATAAAAAACGACCCGCCGCCGAACAGGATTCGGCGGCGGGTCGATGTCGATGTCGGCTCAGCCTCGTCAGCGCAGCAGCAGCACCGGCAGCGAGGTGCGCCTGAGGACACTGGTGGTGGTGCTGCCCACCAGCAGATGGCGAATCCGCGAGTGGCCATAGGCTCCCATCACCACCATCTCGATGGCGTGGTCCTTCTGGTAGGTGCGCAGGGTCTCCTCGACCTCTCCGGCGCGAATCTCGCCCTGGGCCTCGTGACCGGCGCCCTTGAGGCTGTCCAGCGCCCACTCCAGCTGGGTTCGGTTATCACCGGTATCGGCACCGACCATCACCACGTGACAGGCGATCCCCTTGAACAGCGGGCTCCTGGCCAGCAGCTCGACGCCCTTGCGGGTGGTCTTGCTGCCATCGAAGGCGATCATCACCCGAGTCGGCGGCGTGAAGCTCTCCGGTACCATCAGAATCGGCCGATGCAGACCGCGGACCACCCGCTCGAGATTCGAGCCCAGGTGCTCGCTGGCCTGCTGGGCGCTCTCGCCCCGCTTGCCGATCACCAGCAGGCGGATCTCGTCTTCCAGCTCCAGCAGTGTTTCCACCAGGGTGCCGTTGCGCTGTCGGCAATGCAGGTCATCAACACCACTGGCGCTGGCGCGATCCTTGGCCGCCTTGAGCATCAGGCGGCCGTGCTCCTGGGCGACCTTGGCCCGCCGCTCATCGAGACTGGCCAGCTCCTCGAGCAGGTGCTCCCTGGCGCCGAGTCCCAGGTTACCGGACAGATCGGCCTCGGCGGTCTGGGGGTGGTTATCCACCACGTGAAGAAACGTCAGCGGCGCATCGAGGGCCTGACTGGCCCAGGCGGCAGAGTCGCAGACCCCTTTGGAAAACTGGGACCCGTCGATGGCGGCCATCACCTGTTCTGTCATGAAATCGTCCTGCCTGGCGTTGGGGGCGAACGCGCGTCCTCAGACGTCGCGTTCCATCGATTGTGGCCTTGTCGTCGCGCCCGAGCGGGGCGCGACCCTCAGACCTGTTGTCTAGCCCGATCCGGGTGTTACCTCCAGTTCTACACCAACTGGCACACACCCGTCACATCTTCGGCGCCTGCCTCAGTGACCACCCATCAGCTTTTCCACCGCCGCCGGGTTATCGTGGATGGCGTAGCGATCGACGATGGTGGCGCTGGCCTCGTTGAGCCCGATCAGCTCGACGTCGGTGCCCTCACGGCGGAACTTGATCACCACCATGTCCAGCGCCTGGACCGCGGTGATGTCCCAGAAGTGGGCACGTGACAGGTCGATGACCACCTTCTCGACGCTTTCCTTGAAGTCGAAGGCGGCGGAGAAACGCTGAGACGAGGCGAAGAACACCTGGCCGACCACGCGGTAGCGCCGTCCCTTGCCAAGCTCCTCTTGCTGTTCCAGCTCGTCACTGGCGATGTACAGGAAGTTGCCGACCTTGTTGGCGAAGTTGAGCGCGGCGATCAGCACACCGACGAACACACCGATCGCCAGGTTGTGGGTCCACACCACTACCGCCACGGTGGCGATCATCACCACATTGGTGGACATCGGGTGCTTCTTGAGGTCGCGCAGCGAACTCCAGCTGAAGGTACCGATGGACACCATGATCATCACCGCCACCAGCGCCGCCATGGGGATGCGCGAGACCCAGTCCGACAGGAACACCACCATCAGCAGCAGGAAGACCCCCGCCAGCAGGGTAGACAGGCGTCCACGCCCGCCGGACTTGATGTTGATCACCGACTGACCAATCATCGCGCAGCCCGCCATGCCGCCGAGCAGACCGGTACCGATGTTGGCCAGGCCCTGGCCCTTGCACTCGCGGTTCTTGTCGCTGGAGGTATCGGTCAGATCGTCGACGATAGTGGCGGTCATCATCGATTCGAGCAGACCGACCACGGTCAGCATGACCGCATAGGGGAAGATGATGCCGAGGGTCTCGAGGTTCAGCGGCACATCAGGCCACAGGAACATCGGCAGGGTATCGGGCAGCTCGCCCATGTCACCGACGGTGCGGATGTCCATGCCGGTCGCCAGGTAGACGCCGGTCAGCACCAGGATGCACACCAGCGGGGACGGCAGCAGCTTGCCGATCCTGGGCACATAGGGGAACAGATAGATGATGCCGAGACCCGCCGCGGTCATCGCGTAGACGTGCCAGCTGACATTGGTCAGCTCAGGCAACTGGGCCATGAAGATCAGAATCGCCAGGGCGTTGACGAAGCCGGTCACCACCGAGCGCGAGACGAAACGCATCAGGTCGGCCAGGCGCAGATAGCCGGCGATGATCTGCAGTACCCCGGTGAGCAGGGTCGCGGCCAGCAGATATTGAAGTCCGTGCTCCTTGACCAGGGTCACCATCAACAGTGCCATGGCGCCGGTGGCGGCAGAGATCATCCCCGGCCGGCCCCCGGCGAAGGCGATGATCACCGCCATGGAGAAGGAGGCGTAGAGGCCAATCTTGGGATCGACACCTGCGATGATGGAGAAGGCGATGGCCTCCGGAATCAACGCCAGGGCCACGACGATGCCGGACAGCACGTCGCCCCTAATATTGGAAAACCAGTCTTGCTTGATCGATCGCATCATGAGGCGGTCCAGGGGGGAGTGGTTGTGAGATATCGCGACAAGCGGCCCAGGGCCGACCGTTTCTCCACGACAGCAGCGCACCGGGAGGCGTTAGCCTGGCGCTGTCATGATGTAGTGGAGACACGGGAAGGGGCGCAGTTTACCAGAACCACCCGAGCAAGGCGACGCTGCTACCCAGCCTGTCTTTGCCTTGTCGCCGCATTGTCGCCACCCCGGTCTCGATCCGGCCAAGTCCGCCCGGTGGCATCTTCTGAAAAAAATGTGTAAGGATCGTTGCCCCCTGCCGACTCAGCTGACTACGTCCAAGGAACGCGACATGGAGCGATGCGCCTCGACGCCACCGTCACCGCGAACGGAGAGCCAATCGCCGGGCCCGCCGCTAATAGCGCTCGAGCATAGTCTCGCGCGCCATGGGTGGCCTCTGTCCGGGCATCGACTGGAACCGCTGGCCGATACCGGCCTGGCCCACTGGCATGTGCGCCTGGCCGGCGGCAGTGACAAGGGCGGCTGGCTGGCGCGGTTGCCCAAGCAGAGCCAGATGGGGCTGGACGCGGCGTCCAACCTGGCCTATCAGGTCGCCTGCTTCGATCGCGCCCAGGCCAGTGGCCATACACCCAGGCTCGATGACTGGCTGCCCTGCGACGACCTGCTGCCCAGAGGCGCGCTGGTGGTGGAGGCCATCGATGGCCGTCCCGCCAGCCTGCCCTCGGACCTGCCGGCCCTGACCTCGGCCCTGGCCAGCCTGCACCGGCTGCCGCTGCCCGATCACCGTGCCCCCCTGGCGTCACCGGTGGATCCCTGGCGAGAGATGCTCGACGAGATCGCCACCCAGGCCCGCTTTCTCCCCGGGGCCGGGCTGTCTCGCACCAGCACTGCCCTGATCGAACAGGCGCTGGCACAGCTCCCTGAGCGACTTCGCATCGCCGACGACGAGATTCGCCTGATCAGCTTCGATGCTCACCCCGGCAACTTTCTGATCACGCCTCACGGACGCGCCGTACTGGTGGATCTGGAAAAGTGCCGCTATTCGCTACCCGGCTTCGACCTGGCCCACCTGAGCCTTTACACCTCCACCACTTGGGACCTCAACAGCCGCGCGGTGCTGTTCGTCGAGGATCTGGTGGCGCTGTATCGGCGCTGGCAGGAACTGATGGCCGAAGACAGTCATCACAGCGACTGGTCGACGCTGATCACCTGTCGTCGCGCCATGTGGCTATGGTCGCTGACCTGGTGTGCCAAATGGCGTGCCCAGCAGCGCCGCCAGGTCGACAGGCAGCACAGTGGTGAAGACTGGTCGGCACAGCTAAGCGACCATGCCTTGATCGCCCATGTGGCCGACCGCGTCGATCACTACCTCTCGGCCCCCATCATCAGGCGTGTCGCCGACGAACTCGAGGAACTCGCCCGTGCCGGCTGACTTTCCCGGCTCTGTTCAGCCCTGTCCGGCCCTGTTCAGCCCTGTCCGGCCCTGTTCAGCCCTGTCCGGCCCTGTCCGGCCCTGTCCGGCTCAACCCAACCCTGCCTATCCATCGTCACAAGGACGCGACCATGACCACGCCTTTTTCCTGTAGACGTCCGTTTGCCGACCTCCGCTTGACCTGGCTTCCCGGTGGCGCCTTCATCCTCACCGCCCTGGCTGCCCTGGGGCTAGGCTCGCCCGCCTGGGCCCAGGATACGTCCACGCTGCTGAACCAGCCATGGCAGGAGATCGAGCAGCAGGCCAGGGGGCAGACGGTCTACTTCAACGCCTGGGGCGGTGACCCCAACGTCAATGGCTATCTCGACTGGGTCGCCGATGAACTCGAACAGCGCCACGACATCGACCTGGTCCACGTCAAGCTCGACGACACCGCCGCTGCGGTCTCCCGGGTACTGGCCGAGAAGTCCGCCGGCAACCTCGACGAGGGAGCCATCGACCTGATCTGGATCAACGGCGAGAACTTCGCCGCGATGAAGGCCAATGATCTGCTGCTCGGGCCCTTTGCCCAGCGCTTGCCCAACTTCGCGCTGACCTCGCCGGATGCCAATCCCGAGATGACCACCGACTTCACCGTCCCCACCGAGGGTTTCGAGTCACCCTGGGGCAAGGCCCAGCTGACGTTCTACTACGACAGCGAGCGTGTCGAGGCGCCACCGACCAGCATGGCCGAGCTGCTCGACTGGACCGAGCAGCATCCCGGGCGCTTCACCTATCCACTGGTCCCGGACTTCCACGGTTCCACCTTTCTCAAGCAGGCGCTTATCGCACTGATCGACGACCCGGCGGTGCTTGCCCGCCCCGCCGGCGAAGCCGACGCCGAAGCGGCCATGGCACCGCTGTGGGACTATCTCGACGCCCTGCACCCCCATCTGTGGCGCCAGGGGCGGGACTTCCCCGCTTCAGGGCCTGCGCTCAGAAGCCTGATGGGCGACGGCGAACTGTCGCTGGCCTTTACCTTCAACCCCGCCGAGCCTGCCGCTGCGGTCAACAACTACCAACTGCCTCCCTCGATTCGCAGCTATGTGCTCGACGGCGGGACCATCGGCAACGTTCACTTTGTCACCATCCCGTTCAACGCCAGCCACCAGGCCGGCGCCATGGTCACCGCCAACTTCCTGCTCTCGCCCGAGGCCCAGGCGCGCAAGCAACAACTGGATGTCTGGGGCGACCCCAGCGTGCTCGATCTCGCGCGCCTGAATGAGGCCGAGCGTCAGGCACTGACGCCCATGGATGACCAGCCAGCGCGACTGGCGCCACAGGCCCTGCAACAGACCCTGCCCGAGCCGCACCCGAGCTGGATGGAAGCGGTAGAGGCGGCCTGGCTCGAGCGCTATGGCAGCCGCTGATACCTCGACCTTCTCCCGCCTGGTGGGGCTGGCGCCGGCGCTGACGGTACTGCTGCTGGTGGCCCCGGTGGTGGCCGGCCTGGCAGGCGCTGCGGCGCCGGCCTTCGGCTGGCTGCCGGTGCTCGGTGGAGAGCAGCTGAGCCTGGCGCCCTGGGTGAGCCTGGCGAACACCCCCGGGCTTTTCAAGATGCTGGTGCTCAGCTTCACCACTGGCCTGATCAGCACCGCCCTGGCCCTGACCATCGTGGTGCTGTTTCTCGGTGCCTTCGCCGACAGCGCCGCCTTTGTCTGGCTCAAGCGCCTGCTGTCGCCACTGCTGGCGGTGCCCCACGCCGCCGCCGCCATCGGTCTGGCCTTTCTGCTGGCGCCCTCGGGCCTGGCCATGCGCCTGGTCTCCCCGGCCTTGAGCGGTCACGCCACGCCTCCTGACTACCTGTTCCCCGGTGATCCCTTTGGCCTTGCGCTGATCGCCGGACTGGTGGTCAAGGAAGTCCCCTTTCTGCTGCTGATGAGTCTATCGGCGCTGCCTCAGTGCCAGGCCGACGATCGTCGGCACCTGGCACTGTCGCTGGGTTATTCGCCGGTGACCGCCTTTCTCAAGGCGGTACTGCCGAGCCTGTACCCGCTGATTCGGCTACCGGTCTATGCGGTCATCGCCTTTGCCTCGTCCAATGTCGATGTGGCCATGATCCTGGGCCCGTCCACCCCACCGACCCTGGCGGTCAGCGTGGTCCGCTGGCTTGGTGATCCCGACCTGTCGATGCGCTTCATGGCCTCCGCCGCAGCGCTGAGCCAGCTCGGCATCACGCTGCTGGCACTGGCCTGCTGGTGGTGCCTGGAACAGGCCGTACGCTGGTGCGCCACGCCACGCCTGACCGACGGCCGACGCAACAGCGGTCAACGCCTCGGCAGCCTGCTGGGCGGCGGTCTGACCTGGCTCAGCGTCACCCTGCTCGGTGCCAGTCTGCTGGGGCTGACGCTGTGGTCGCTGGCGGCCTTCTGGCCCTTTCCCTCGGCCTGGCCCACGCCCCTGACCCTGGCCAACTGGGGTCGTGCGCTGCCAGGCCTGCTGCCGGCCGCCCTCGATACCCTGTGGCTGGCGCTGGCCGCCACCGCTCTCGCGACCATCCTGGTGATCGGCTGTCTCGAGAGCGAAGCGCTCAATCACCGCAGCATGGGAGCGAGCGCCACCCTGGTGCTCTACCTGCCGCTGCTGGTGCCACCGGTCGCCTTTCTCTACGGTCTGGTGCAACTTCAGGCGCAGCTATCGGTGGCACCGGGCTTCATGGTGGTGGTACTGGGGCACTGTCTGTTCGTGCTGCCCTACGTCTTTCTGTCACTGGCCGAGAGCTACCGGCGGCTTGACCCCCGCTGGGCCCAGGTCGCCGCAGGTCTCGGCCATGGCCCGGCCGCCGCCTTTGTGCGCGTTCGCCTGCCGCTGCTGCTGGCCCCCATCGCCACCGCCGCCGCCGTGGGGGTCGCCGTCAGCGTCGGCCAGTATCTGCCGACGTTGCTGCTGGGGGCCGGACGCCTGACCACCCTGACCACCGAGGCGGTATCGCTTGCCTCCGGGGGGGATCGTCGCCTGACAGCGGTCTATGCCCTGGCCCAGCTACTCTTGCCGGCACTCGGTTTCGCCCTCGCCATCGGCTTGCCGCGCGTACTGCATCGCCACCGACGCGCCCTGCTGACCTGAACCGCCTCAACGCCATCCGAGCCCACCATGTCACAGACACCAGACACACGATGCCACCTTCCCCCCACGTCTCCAGCGAACCCGACGGGCGCACTGGTCTTCGATCGGGTCGTGATCTCGCTGGACGGTGCCCCCCTGGTATCACTGAATGCTCAGGTCGCCCCCGGCGAGGTGGTCAGCGTCATGGGGCCTTCCGGTGTCGGCAAGTCCACCCTGCTGGCCTACGCTGCGGGCTTTCTCGCCCCCGCCTTTGGCGCCCAGGGCGAGGTGCGCCTCGGTGACAGGCGAGTCACCGACCTGCCTGCCTCGGCCCGCCGACTCGGGCTGCTGTTCCAGGATGCGCTGCTGTTTCCCCACCTCAGCGTCGCCGGCAACCTGGCCTTCGGCATGCCGTCGTCTGCCAGCCGACGCGAGCGTCGCGAGGCCATCGAAGAGGCCCTGGCGGATATCGGTCTTGCCGGATTCGGTGAGCGTGATCCGGCAACGCTGTCCGGCGGCCAGCGCGCTCGCGTCGCGCTGATGCGCACCCTGCTGTCGCGTCCCCAGGCGATGCTGCTGGATGAGCCCTTCTCCAAGCTCGACGCCGCGCTCCGCCAGGAGATGCGTGACCTGGTCTTCCAGCGCATCCGCGACCATCGTCTTCCGGCGCTGCTGGTCACCCACGACAGGGCAGACGCCGAGGCAGCGGCGGGCCCGATCGTCGAACTGGCGGCCGCCACCGAAGCCCCCGCCGGGGCCGCCTGGCAGGGTGCCCGCCGTGCCTCTCGCTGAACCAGGCTCCCCGACCGTCTCACCACGTCTGTGTGTGGTCATTCCCGTCCTCGATGAGGCAGCGACCATCGTCGCGGGTCTTGAGCGGCTATCCGAGTGGCGCCAGCAGGGCGTCGAGGTGATCGTCGTCGATGGTGGCAGCGACGACGATACCCAGGCGCTTGCCCGTCCCCTGGCCGATCGAGTCATCGATGCCCCCCGCGGCAGGGCGCGCCAGATGAACCAGGGCGCCGCTGCGGCGAGTGCGCCGTCCTTACTGTTTCTGCACGCCGACACTCGACTGCCCCCGGCGGCCATGCCGGCGATACTGAAGGCGCTGGAGAAACGCCACTGGGGGCGCTTCGACGTGCGCATCCGGGGCCGCTCACGCTGGTTATCATTGATCGCCGCCTGCATGAACCTGCGCTCACGCCTGACCGGCATCGCCACCGGCGATCAGGCGATGTTCATGCGTCGCAGCGCCTTCGACGCCGTCGGCGGCTTCCCCGACCAGCCGTTGATGGAAGACATCGAAGTGTCCAGGCGCCTCAAGCGACTGTCGCCGCCCGCCTGCCTTGGCTTCAAGGTACTCACCGACGGTCGCCGCTGGGAGCAGGCTGGCGTGCTGACGACGATATTGCTGATGTGGCGACTGCGCTTTCGCTATTGGCGTGGGGCCGATCCCGTTCGCCTGGCCGAGGAGTATCGCCATGTGCGCTGACCACGATAGCGACAGGTTGGCAGCCAGCCCGGATCTGGCGAATAGTCAGTCGCATAGCCAGGCGTGCGGCCAGCAGCTCGGCGATCAGCACCCTGTTCACCACGAGGATGGCCTGAAGCTGGCCATCTTGGCCAAGGCGCCGATCCCCGGCCAGGCCAAGACGCGGATGATCCCCGCCCTCGGCGCCGAAGGCGCCGCTCGTCTCCAGCAAAGACTGATCGAGTACACCCTGAAGACGGCGCTGGAGACGACGTCCGCGCGCAACATCACGCTGTGGACGGCGCTTGATCACGACCATCCGTGCTTTGTCGATATCCGCCAGCGGTTCGGCGTGACGCTGAGACCACAGCCTGAAGGCGACCTGGGGGTGCGCATGCACGCGGCGCTGTGCTTGGCAGGTGGCCCGAGTCTTCTAATCGGCACAGATTGCCCGATATTGGATAAGACATTACTAAAAACTTGTCATAAACGGCTTAAAGACGCAGATAGCGTCTTTCTTCCGGCCGAGGACGGCGGCTATGCTCTGGTTGGAGTTCGTCGCCCCGATCCCCGTCTCTTCCGAGGAATCGACTGGGGCACGTCCAGCGTCATGTCCCAGACGCGCACACGTCTTGCGGAGCTTTTGTGGACGCTGGAGTGTCCAACGACCGTATGGGACCTGGATACGCCCCAGGACCTGGCTCGCCTCGCCGACATGGAAGCCCTCGCCCTGGAGATTCTGCCGTGACCCAAGAAACGCTCACCGACCGCCACAAGAAACTCGCCGCCGTGCGCCCCCGCCTGGTGTCCTTCGCCCGCATGCACCTGCGCGATCATGCCGCCGCCGAGGACGCCGTGCAGGAAGCCATGATCGCCGCCATCGAGAAGAACGACAGCTTTTCGGGGCGCTCCGGCTACGAAACCTGGGTATTCGGCATCCTCAAGTACAAGCTGCTCGACCAGATGCGCCAGCAGAAGCGTCATGGTCGCTGGGAGCCCTTCGATGAAGAGCACAGCGACGACGCCATCGACCGCATGTTTCAACAGGACGGACACTGGGCCGCCGACGCCAAGCCCCAGGCATGGAGCACCCCGGAGCAAGCGTTCGAGAACGAAAATTTCTGGAAAGTATTCGACGCTTGTATGCTGAGTCTTCCAGAAAACGTGGCTCGCGTTTTCTCCCTGCGCGAATTGATGGGCCTTTCCACCGACGATATTTGTAAGGAAGTGGGCATCAAGGAAAACAACGCTTGGGTGATCCTGCATCGGGCTCGCCTCAAGCTTCGCGCTTGCATTGAAAAGGGATGGAAGGAGGACGCGGCATGATGATGTGCAAGGCCGCTACGCGGCTGATGTCAAAGCAGTTGGATGCCCCCCTGACGGCCAGGGAGCGTATTTCGCTGCGGTTTCACTTGATGTTGTGCTCGGCCTGTCGCAACTGCGAAAAGCAGTTCGGCATGCTGCACCGGGTCGGCAATGCCTATAACGGCACAATTGATAAACCCCAGGACGGTACGTCCCCTGGCGCGAATACCGACAACGTCGCCAGTGATCAGGACCTGCTGAAGGTAAAGGAAGCGATGGCCGAGGCGGAGACCCGTCGCCAGAACTGAAGGACTCGGCTGACGGACTGGGCGCAAGGACCTCGACTGCCAGACCTCGACTGCCCTACCTCGAGGGAAGCATCTCGCTGGTCGACCCACCATTCTGCCTCCCCCTGGCGGGCCACCAAGGCAGCCCGCCGACGGGGCGCCAGTTACCCCCCACCTGAGTCAGCCTCAAGCGATTGCGTGCCAGATCCCCGGTAAAGAGGTCCCGAGCCGGACCCGGTGAGCAAGGCTCGGGAGATGCCTGGGCAAGACCAGGCCATCACTGCTGGCCCGCTGCCTCCCGCGCCAGCCCGGTCAGGGCCTCGGCGATCTTGTCCACGGGCAGCTCGCAGTCCTGTAGGCCGTGGCGCTCCACCAGGTAATGAGGGTCGTTCCACTCGATCACCAGGTGATCATCCTGCTGGCGAACCAGCATCTTCTGGGGAAGGTCCAGCGCGACACTGCCCTCGCACTGCATCAGTCGAGTGCCCACCTCGGGCTTGCCGAAGATGTAGGTGCGTGTCGCTGGCAATTCCAGCTCCACCCCGGCGGCGTTGGCCTGGTGGTCCACGCTTGCCATCAGTCCCATTCCCCGTTTTTCCAGCCCCTCCTTGAAGCGAGATTCCACCGCCTCCAGGCTATCGGTCGACGTCAGACTGGCGATACCGCTGTCGCTCACCTCGACCTCGCCCTGCGCCCAGGCCATGGTCGCCATCGATCCCGCCAGCACGCTGCCCAGGCACAGGGTGAACATCTTGCGATAGCACTGCTTCATGATGGAGCTTCCTTTCCAGGTCAATGTGCCTACAGCATGGTCGCCGGTCCCCGACCACCACAAGGGGAAATCTCTCACAATCCGGGTTGACGCTGTGTAAGGTTCAACGCCGGGGCGACGACCCAGTACCCATAGCCGACGCGACTGGGCATAGTGCGCACAACTGCAGCTACACGATGTGCGCACAGGCGATGGTCGCCCACACGATTTGCACCTGATGGTTCATATCGTTCACGTCGTTTCAGCCGCTTCCCCGATTGCCGACGACAGGAGCCTGCATGGCCCGGATTCTTCCCCTTCGCCACCTCGCTGCCCCACCGCCGCGTACCCTTACCCGCGCCCTTGTCTCGGCCGCGGTCCTGATGGCCTCCTGCGCCCAGGCCCAGGCCCAGACCTTCAGCCCGCGCGCCATGCTCGACTGGCCAACCAAATCCTTCGCCGGCGAAACGGCCTACCGACTGGTCGAGCGCGATGGCGTCAGCGTGCTCGAAGCGCGCTCCCGGGGGCAGGCTTCGGCCCGCTATCTGGAGCGCGACATCGACCTCGGCGAGACGCCCTACCTACGCTGGTGCTGGCAGGTATCCGGGGTCTATTCCGGGGTCGACGAACGCACAGAGAGTGGCGACGACTATCCCGCCCGGGTCTACGTGGCCAGACGCACCGGCCTTCTGCCCTGGCAGGTGGAGTCGGTCAACTACGTGTGGTCATCGAATCAGCCGGCAGGCACCAGCTGGCCCAACGCCTTTACCGATCGCGCCGTCCTGCTGGCGCTGCAAAGCGGAGGTGCCAAGGCTGGGCAGTGGGTCGGCGAGGTGCGCGACGTGGCCGCCGACTACCGTCGACTGTTCGGCGCGAGCCCCGACGGCGTCGATGGCCTGGCGCTGATGAGCGATGGCGACAACGCCGGAGGCGACGCCACCGCCTGGTTCAGCAAGATGGAGTTCAGCGCCTCGTCGTCGCCGCCTGTCTGTCCCTGACATCAGCGCTGGAACACCACCGTGCGCGAGCCGTTGAGAAACACCCGACGCTGCAGGTGCAGGGTGACGGCCCGGGCCAGGGTGATGCACTCGATATCACGCCCTCGGGCCACCAGGTCCTCGGCGGTATCGGCGTGGGTGACCGGCTCCACCCCCTGGGTAATGATCGGGCCTTCGTCCAGATCATCGTTGATGTAGTGGGCGGTCGCCCCGACCAGCTTGACGCCCTTCTCGAAGGCCTGGTGGTAGGGCTTGGCGCCCTTGAAGCCAGGCAGCAGCGAGTGATGGATATTGATCGCTCGACCGGCCAGGCGTTCGCTCATCTCGCTCGACAGCACCTGCATGTAGCGCGCCAGGATCACCAGCTCTGCGCCACTGTCCTCGACGATCCGCCACACCTCGGCCTCCTGCTCGGCCTTGGTCTCGGCGCTGATCGGCAGATGGTGATAAGGCAGCCCGTGCCACTCGGCCAGCGGCGCCAGATCGGGGTGGTTGGACACCACCGCCTTGATGGCCACCGGAAGCTGGCCGGTACGATAGCGATAGAGCAGGTCATTGAGGCAGTGATCCGCCTTGGAAGCCATGATCACCACCGGAGTGAGGCGCTCTGGTGAGGTCAGCTCGAACGCCATGGAGAACGGCGCCGCGCGCTCGGCAAAGGCCGCCTCGAAGGCGCCTGCATCGAACTCGCCCTCCTCGGGAGGGCGAAACTCGGTGCGGATGAAGAAACGACAGGAGCTGCTGTC
Source organism: Halomonas sp. H10-59 (assembly GCF_040070555.1). Lineage (NCBI taxonomy): Bacteria > Pseudomonadati > Pseudomonadota > Gammaproteobacteria > Oceanospirillales > Halomonadaceae > Halomonas > Halomonas sp. H10-59. The sequence goes on along the minus strand of NZ_CP098828.1, from coordinate 868,945 downwards.
GTCAAAGGACTGCTGCTCGGTGATGTAGCAGCCCTGCTCGCGCAGAAAGCGGGTGACCACGTCCACGGTACCAAGACGACTGGGGCACTGGGCGGTCAGGATCCAGTGGGTCGTGCGCACGGCGCTCACGCTGATCGTCATGTCGTCTCCCCGGCGGTGACGTCACGCTCGACGCCGATGGCGAACTCCTCACCGGCATCGAGCAACCAACGATAAACGTAGTCGGCGAAACTGCGCCGCACCACCAGCTCCCAGCGTCGCTCGTCGGGGCGACGCAGGATGACGCTGGTCTTGGCCAGCACCGTGGTCACCCCCTTGCCCACCGCAAAGTGGCGTGGGTGGACGTCGTAGACCACCGACTTCATCAACAGCTCGCGCAGGGCCTGGTCCTCACCGGTCAGCTCGATCACCGTCTGACCGGCGCTGACGTCGGAGAAGGCCACGCTGGCGTCGCCCAGGGCGCTGCGCAGCGCCGTCTCCACGCGAAAGGCGTCACCCTGGGGCAGCACGGCAAGCCACTCGTCGGGACTTAGCCACTGCAGCGAAGCCCTCTCTCCCTGACTGAGTTCCAGCGGACGCGCCGGCAACGACAGCCCCAGCACCGCGCGCACCGCCTCGTCGAGCACGATGGCACCACCGCGCAGGATCAGATGGTCGTGCTGGCGTTCGCGCATCACTACCCGCGAGTGGGTGCCGGGCGCCGGGCAGCCGACGTGCTCAAACGACCAGGCCAGCGGCGACTCCAGGGGGATGCCTTCGTCCGGGAAGGCATCAAAGGTACGGGCACGTGCATTGGCGTTAGACATTCTGGCGCTCCCCCTTGGGGTCGAGGAAGATGGTGGAAACGATCTCGGCCTCGTGGACCTTGCCGTCGACACAGGGTAGATAGACGGTCTCGCCCATCCGCTGGTGGCCACCCTTGACCACCGCCAGGGCGAAGCCGGTTTCGAGCGTCGGGCTGTAGTAGCTCGAGGTCACGTGGCCGACCATCGGCATGGGAATCGGATGGTCAGGGTCGAGCACGATCTGGGCGCCCTCCTCCAGCACCACCGACGGATCCCGGGGCTTCAGCCCCACCAGCTGCTTGCGATCCTGGCGCGCGGTGTCGCTGCGGGTCAGCGCCCGCTGGCCGACCCAGGAGAATGGCTTGTCGTAGCCCACCGCCCACTGCATGCCCAGATCCTCCGGGGTCACCGAACCGTCGGTGTCCTGACCTGCGATGATGAAGCCCTTCTCGGCACGCAGCACGTGCATGGTCTCGGTACCGTAGGGCGTCAGGTCGTACTTCTCGCCGTGGGTGAACAGCGCCTTCCACACGTGCATGGCAGCGTGTGCCTGGACGTTGATCTCGTAGGCCAGCTCGCCGGTGAAGGAGATCCGGAACACCCGTGCCGGCACCCCGGCCACCTTGCCCTCACGCCAGTCCATGAAGCGAAACGCCTCGCGATCCAGATCGATGCCCTCGGCGAGCTCGCTCATCAGCTCCCGCGCCCTGGGGCCGGTGACGGTCATGGTGGCCCAGTGGTCGGTGACCGAGGTAAAGCTCACGTCGAGCTCCGGCCACTCGGTCTGGTGCCACAGCTCCAGCCACTCGAGCACTCCCGCGGCGCCACCGGTGGTGGTGGTCATCAGGAAGTGATCCTCGGCCAGACAACTGGTGGTGCCGTCATCCATGACCATGCCGTCGTCCTTGCACATCAAGCCGTAGCGCACCTTGCCCACGCCCAGCTTGGCCCACTTGTTGGTGTAGATGCGGCCGAGAAACTCGCGGGCGTCCGGCCCCTGGATATCGATCTTGCCCAGGGTCGAAGCGTCGAGGATGCCGACGCCTTCGCGCACCGCGCGGCACTCGCGCATCACCGCCTCGTGCAGGGTCTCGCGCTTGCCGTTGACGGTCCTAGGGAAGTACCAGGGCCGCTTCCACTGGCCCACGTCCTCGAACTCGGCGCCCTGCCCGACGTGCCACTGGTGCAGCGCGCTGTAGCGCTCGGGATCGAACAACGCACCGCAGTGGCGACCGACGATGGCTCCGAAGGTGACCGGGGTATAGTTGGGCCGGAACACGGTGGTGCCGACCTCGGGAATCGAACGCCCCAGGCAGCGCGCGGCGATGGCCATGCCGTTGATGTTGCCAAGCTTGCCCTGATCGGTACCGAAGCCCATGGCGGTGTAGCGCTTGACGTGCTCGATGGACTCGAAGCCTTCCCGGGTGGCAAGCTCGATCCCGGCGGCGGTGACGTCGTTCTGCAGGTCGACGAACTGCTTGGGCGCCCGCAGGGTCGGCTTTTCGTGGGGCACCTGGAACAGCGCCACCGCCGCACCGTCGCGCCGCGACGCTACCGCCGGCAGTTTAAGCTCGGCACCCTCGAAGCCGGCCTGGCTTGCCGCCTCGAGGCCGGCGTCGCGACCTTCCGCCAGCACCTCGGCCAGGCCAAAGGTGCCGCCGGCTGCACCGGCCGCCAACATGCCCCTGGGCAGGTTGGGCACGAAGGCGATCAGGTCGTCGCGCCAGCTCGGCCGCGTTCCGGTGTGGGAGGCCAGGTGAATCACCGGACTGAATCCACCGGAACTGGCCAGCGTGTCGCAGTCGAGCGTCTCGCTGGCGCCGGTAACGCGAAAGGCGTCGATATCGATGGCGGCGACCCGCGCTGAGGTGACCCGCTGCTCGCCCCTGGCCTCGACCACGGCGGCACCCGGCAGAATGCGGATACCGCGCGCCCGGGCGACCTCGACCAGTTCACCGTCGGGGGCGGGACGGGCGTCGGCCACCGCCACCACCTCGCGGCCGGCATCCAGCCAGTCGAGCGCGGCACGGTAGCCGTCGTCGTTGCTGGTGGAGACCACCAGCCGCTTGCCCGGCACCACCCCATAACGGCGGATGTAGGTGGACACCGCCGAGCACAGCAGATTGCCTGGCACGTCATTGCCGGCGTAGACCAGCGGACGCTCATGGGCCCCAGTGGCCAGCACGACGCGCGCGGCGCGCACCCGATGCAGGCGCGAGCGCGACTGACGGTGACCCTCCACTCGAGGTGCGCAGTGGGCCAGGTGCTCGCTGCGCCGCTCGTGCAGGGTGACGAAGTTGTGGTCGTGGTAGCCGTTGGCGGTGGTACGCGGCAGCAGCGTCACCTCGGGGTTGGCGGCAAGCTCCTCGAGCACCTCCTCGACCCACTGCAACGCCGGACGATCGTCCAGCAATTCCTGCCCGTCCAGCAGCGAGCCGCCAAAGAGCTCCTGCTCGTCGCACAGGATCACCCGGGCGCCGCTGCGCGAGGCGGCCAGGGCGGCAGCCAGTCCCGCAGGCCCTGCCCCGATCACCAGCACCTCGCAGTGGCGATTGATGTGGTCGTAGATATCCGGGTCGTGCTCCAGCGGGCTGCGCCCCAGCCCCGCGCTCTTGCGGATATAGCGCTCGTAGGTCATCCACAGCGAGGCCGGCGCCATGAAGGTCTTGTAGTAGAAGCCGGGGGGCATCAGCTTGCCGCCAAGCTTGCCGATGGTCCCCATCAGGTCGCGCTGGACGTTGGGCCAGCCGTTGGTGGAACGTGCCGTCAGCCCCTCGAACAGGGCCTGCTGGGTGGCGCGCACATTGGGCACCTGCTCGGCTTCGGCCTGGCCGAGCTGGACCACCGCATTGGGCTCCTCGGCACCGGCGGCGACGACGCCGCGGGGACGCGAGTACTTGAAGCTGCGATTGACCACGTCCACCCCGTTGGCCAGCAGCGCCGAGGCCAGGGTGTCCCCGTGAAAGCCGGTGTACTCCTTGCCATTGAAGGTAAAGCGCAGGGGTGTGCTGCGGTCGATCAGTCCCCCTGTGTCGAGGCGATTGGGCTGGCTCATGCGCGAACCTCCTGGGCGGCGGTGGCGATATCGCTGTCGTCAAGGGACTCAGGCGCGGACGCCACCACCCCGTCGGGGTTGTCCCGGGTAAAGCGCGGTCGCTCGCCGATGCGATAGGTCTCGAGGATTTCGTAGCTCTGGGTGTGGCGCGTCACGTTGAAGAACTTGCGACAGCCCACCGCGTGGACCCACAGCTCGTGGTGGATGCCGCGGGGGTTATCGCGGAAGAACAGGTAGTCGCCCCACTGCTCGTCGGAACAGCCGGCCGGATCCTCGGGGCGTGCGATGTGCGCCTGACCCCTGGGATGAAACTCTTCTTCCTCGCGCCACTCGTCGCAGTAGGGACAATGGATATGGAACATGGAAACCTCCTGAATCAGTGGGCGACACCGGCGGCGCCGTGTTCGTCGATCAGCGCGCCGCTGTGGAAGCGGTCGATCGAGAAGGGGGCAGCCAGCGGATGCATCTCGCCCTTGGCCAGGCTCGCCGCGAACACATGCCCGGAACCGGGGGTCGCCTTGAAGCCACCGGTGCCCCAGCCGCAGTTGAAGTAGAGCCCCTCGATCCGGGTCTTCGACAGGATCGGACAGGCGTCCGGGCAGGTATCGACGATGCCGCCCCACTGCCGGTTCATGCGCACCCGCGAGAAGATCGGGAACATCTCGACGATGGCCTGCAGGGTGTGCTCGACGGTGGCGTAGCTGCCACGCTGGCCGTAGCCGTTGTAGCCGTCGATGCCCGCGCCGATGACCAGGTCGCCCTTGTCGGACTGGCTGATATAGCCGTGCACGTGGTTGGACATCACCACGGTATCGAGCACCGGCTTGAGCGGCTCTGACACCAGCGCCTGCAGCGGGTGGCTCTCCAGCGGCAGGCGCAGCCCCGCCAGCGAGGCCATCACCCCGGAGTTGCCGGCGGTCACGCAGCCCACGGTGCGAGCCTCGATATCGCCGCGATTGGTGTGCACCCCAAGGATGCGGCCGTCACGGATCTTGAACCCGGTCACCTCGGTCTGCTGCAGGATGTCGACGCCGAGGGCATCGGCACCTCGGGCGTAGCCCCAGGCCACGGCGTCGTGGCGGGCGACCCCGGCGCGGGGCTGCCAGGAGGCCCCCATCACCGGGTAGCGCGCGTTCTTCGAGCAGTCGAGGATCGGCACGATCTCCTGCACGCCCCTGGCGTCGAGCACCTCACCGTCGATGCCGTTGAGCCGGTTGGCGTTGACCCTGCGCTGGATGTCGCGCATGTCCTGCAGGGTATGGCCAAGATTGAGCACGCCACGCTGGGAGAACATCACGTTGTAGTTGAGATCCCGGGACAGCCCTTCCCACAGCTTCATCGAGTGCTCATAGAGCGCGGCAGCCTCATCCCACAGATAGTTGGAACGCACGATGGTGGTGTTGCGGGCGGTGTTGCCGCCGCCCAGCCAGCCCTTCTCGATCACCGCGACATTGCGCACGCCAAATTCCTTGGCCAGGTAGTAGGCGGTGGCCAGGCCGTGGCCACCACCACCGACGATGATCACGTCGTAGGCGGCCTTGGGGGTCGGGTTGCGCCACTGGCGCTGCCAGTTCTCGTGGTGACTCAGGGCGTGGCGGGCCAGCGCGAATCCGGAGTAGCGTTGCATAGGGTGTCCCTCAAAACTCTGGGCTAGAGCGTGTCTGAAAAGTGCCTGGGCGGTCGCACCGTGCGTCACGACCGCCGGGGGGGCATCATGCCGATCAGGCCGGCTCGGCGGCGGCTTGCCGAGGGGTCGGATAGACCGGGTGGCGCGCGCATAGCTCGCCGACCCGCTGGCGTACGTCGGCCTCGATGGCGGCGGTGTCCTCGCCACGGGCCAGCACGTCCAGCACATCGCAGATCCAGCCGGCAAGCCGCTCGCACTCTTCGGCATCGAAGCCGCGGGTGGTCACCGCCGGGGTCCCGATGCGCAGGCCCGAGGTGACGAAGGGGCTCTGCGGGTCTCCCGGTACCGCGTTCTTGTTGACGGTGATGTGCGAGCGACCCAGGGCCGCGTCGGCGTCCTTGCCGGTGATCCCCTGGCGAATCAGCGAGACCAGAAACAGATGGTCTTCGGTGCCGCCGGAGACCACGTCGTAGCCGCGCTCGAGAAAGGTCCCGGCCATGGCCTTGGCATTGACGATGACCCGCTCCTGGTAGCGCACGAAGTCCTGGTTCATGGCCTCGCGGAAGGCCACCGCCTTGGCCGCGATGACATGCATCAGGGGGCCGCCCTGCTGGCCGGGGAAGACCGCGCCGTTGAGCTTCTTGTACAGCGCCTCGTCACCGCTGGCGGACAGGATCAGGCCACCGCGCGGCCCGCGCAGGGTCTTGTGGGTGGTGGTGGTGACCACGTGGGCGTGGGGCAGCGGGCTTGGATAGAGCCCGGCCGCCACCAGACCGGCGACGTGGGCCATGTCCACCAGCAGCCAGGCGCCGACGCTGTCGGCGATGGCGCGAAAGCGGCGCCAGTCGACCACCTGGGAGTAGGCCGAGAAGCCGGCGACGATCAACTTGGGGCGATGCTCCCTGGCCAGTCGCTCGACCTCGGCGTAGTCGATCTGGCCGGAGGCCTCGTCCAGACCATACTGCACCGCGTGGTAGTGCTTGCCGGAGAAGTTCGGTGCCGCGCCATGGGTCAGGTGACCGCCGTGAGCCAGACTCATGCCGAGCACGGTATCGCCGGGGGACACCAGCGCCATGAAGGCGGCGGCATTGGCCTGGGCGCCGCTGTGGGGCTGCACGTTGGCGTAGTCGGCGCTGAACAGCGCGCAGGCCCGCTCGATGGCCAGACGCTCGACCACGTCGACGTGCTCGCAGCCGCCATAGTAGCGCTTGCCGGGATAGCCCTCGGCGTACTTGTTGGTCAGCTGGGTGCCCTGGGCCTCCATCACCGCCGGACTTGCGTAGTTCTCGGAGGCGATCAGCTCCACATGATCCTGCTGGCGAACGACCTCGTCGGCGATGGCCTCGGCGATCTGCGGATCGAACCGGGACAGTGACGAGCTGGACAGATGAGCGCTTGGCATGGGGTATCTCCGGTAATGGCGAAGCGCCTCTTCGCGGCCGCTTTCGCCTGGTCGATGTTGTCGTTGTGATGGCTGACGAAGACGGGCAGTCCCCCGCCTCCAAGGTAAGCCGCTATCCCGGCGCCGACATTCTGGAAACGACATCGGCGTCGCCGTCAGGGACATCGACGCTGCCCGGGCCGGCCCAGACGGGCTCAGACGGGCCCATACAGGCAGAGGCCGGCCCAGACGAACGCAGGTGCCCGGCGGGATAAGGTCATTGAAGCCGAGCGGCTCCTTCAGAACTTGAACAAATGCGACAGCTTTGTTGGACGAAGGCATGAGCCGAGCGCCGTGGAAGAGCGCTTGGATGACGTTGCCAGCGGCACGATCGGGGGAGCTATCAGCGGCACTATCAGGAGCAATATCAGGGGCAATTGCGCCAGCGGGGCGCGCTCAGCGATGCCCCAGACGTGCACCGACATGCAGGAAGAAGGGATCGACGCCGGCCTCCTCGCGACCGACGGGATCGCGACGCAGGCGCGAAGGTGACTGTCCGAAGGCGCTGCGGAAGTGGCGGGAAAAGTGGGCGGTGTCGGCGAAACCGCAGCGCTCGCCGATCTCGGTGACGCTATGGTCGGTGAAGTACAGAAGCCACAGACCGTAGCGCAGGCGCAGGTCACGGGCGAACTTCTGCGGGCCGACACCGAAGGCCTGGCGAAACTTGCGCTCGAGCCCCCGACGCGAGGCGCCGGCGCGCGTCGCCAGCTCATCCACCGACAGCGGCTCGCCCAGATGCTGCTCGAGAATCGCCACGGCACGACGCACGATGCGGTCCTCGATGCGATCGAAGACCACCGGCTGGGGCTGGGAGTGGTCGCCGCTTCGGTGGCCGTCCAGCAGCATGATATGCAGGCTCTTGCGTGCCCAGGCGCGTCCCAGGTGGCGCTCCACCAGATAGGCGGCCAGGTCCGCCGCCGCCGCACCACCGGCACAGGTCAAGCGGTCGCCATCGTCGACATAGAGGCGGTCGGCCACCGCGCTGACGGCGGGAAAACGCCGGGTCAGATCCAGGTGGTGGTACCAGCTGACGCAGCAACGCCGCCCCTCCATCACACCGGCCTGGATCAGCGAGTAGACCCCGGTGCACACCCCCACCAGCGGCACGCCCAGCGCTGCCGCATGGCGCAGATAGTCGAGGGTGCCGCCATCTCGCTCGGGGCGGTTTCGCTCGAGAGCCCGTCGTTCAGGGCCCGTTCGCTCAGGGCTATATCGTTCAAGGCGATCAGCTTCCTCGCCTTCCCCCAGCACCCCGCCGATAACCACCAGGTAGTCGAACTGGCGGGGATCACAGAAAGGCTGCCCATGACGCCCCCCTATCGGCTCGCAGGGTGAGATCACCGCACCACAGCTTGACGCAACCTCGGCGCCATCCTCTGACAGAAAGCGCCAGCGGCAACGTAGCTGACGACTGCGATCGCCCTCGTCGGACGCCAGCCGCAGGCAGTCGACGAAGGCAGCAAAGGGCAGCAGGGTAAAGCGCGACAGCAACACAAAGCCCACCGACAGCGCCGGCGTGAGCGGCTCGCCGCCAAAGACATCGGCGTGCCCTTGCTGTGCTGACGCTGGTGCCGGCGATGGCCGTGATGGATGGAGCGGGTGCAGGGGCGAGGATGGCATGGCGTCCGAATACCAGCAAAAATCAGACTCCAGCCTAACCGAATTTCTCACCGCCCTCCTATTTATCAACGCCATACGGAGTCACCTGCACCGGACGGTTACACCTCTGCCGCGCTGGGTGGCCTACGACCCGCCTCCGCCGGGAGCCACCGCCGCTACCAGTCCACCGTGACGTTACCCCTGGGTCGACTGCAGCAGGACAGGATGAAGCCCTCGGCCACGTCCTCGTCGGTGATGCCACCGTTGTGTTCCATGTCCACCTCACCGGCGACCAGCGGCACCCGGCAGGTGCCGCAGATGCCCATGCCGCAGGCCTTGGGAATATGCAGTCCGAGCTTTGAGGCCGCGGCGTGCACGGTCTCGCCCGGCTGGATGCGTACGCTCTTGCCCGCCGAGGCGAATTCGACACAGTGCATGTCGGCCGCCACGAGCTCCTCGGCCTCTGCCTCGGCCTGCTCCGCCAGCTCGTGGACGTCTTCCTGGACGTCGACCGGCGTGGCACCGAAGGATTCCTCGTGGTAGCGACTCATGTCGAAGCCACGCTGGGTCAACAGACGCCTGACCGCCGACATGAAGGGCGTGGGCCCGCAGCAGAAGACCTCTCGCTCCAGAAAATCAGGCGCCATCAGCTCCAGCATGGGCTCCGACAGGAAGCCGCGGAAACCCGACCAGGCCTGGTTCAGCTCGTTGTCCCGCTCACACACGATATTCAGCCGGAACTCGGGAATCCGCGAGAAGATATGCTCAAGCTCACGGTGAAAGATGATGTCCCTGGGGGTCCTGGCGCAATGGATAAAGGCCAGGTCCACCGCAGCATTGGTATCGAAGAACCAGCGGGTCATCGACATCAGCGGCGTGATGCCGACACCGCCGGAGAGCATCAGCACCTTGTCGGCGGTGTGGTCGATGCAGTTGAAGTCCCCCACCGGACCGTGCACCGCCAGTTCGTGGCCCACGTCCATCTGGTCATGCAGCCAGTTGGAGACGCGCCCCCCCGGCACCCGCTTGACGGTGATCGAGAAGCTGTAGGGGATGGAAGGTGAACTGGCGATGGTATAGGAGCGGAAGACGCACTCACCGTCGATCTCGAGCTCCAGAGTGACGAACTGCCCCGGCTTGAAGAAGAACATCACCGGCTGCTCGGCCATGAAGCAGAAGGTTCGGACGTCCCAGGTCTCCTGGATGACCTTGACGCAGCGCACGACGTGGCGGCCATTGGCCCACGTCTGGGTGGTCACCGGATTGAGAAAATTCGTCACCATGGCGGTTTCGCTCGCAGACAGTCGGCGGGTCACCCAGGCCCCGAACCTCGTTCGAGGCCTGGTCATTGAGCGCATTCTGCCCCTCGCGCCTCGCGCGCCACTTGTCTGATCGCGACATCAGCATACTCGAATCCTCCGGCCACGCTCGCTGCAGCGACAAAGAGGTCGCAACGGCATCATCTGGTGTCGCCGCCAGATACCCAGGGTCATCCCCCTTGCCCCAGACTGCGCAGCATGACAACCGCGACGCACGCCAGCTGATAGCGCCGCTAATGCTTTCCCCTGATCCATAGCGGCGCCCCTTGCCATGGGCCACCGCGCCCATCGACACCGCATCTATCGCATCACGAGGAGTGCACCATGGAGCCCATCGCCCATCTCAATCTGGAGGATCCCCTGGGGGACGCCCGTCGTTTCGCCCTGGAGACGATGTCACACCACCCCTACGGCTTCTCGTTGCCGCAGCCGTTCTACAACGATGAACGACTGTTCCAGCTCGACATGCAGACCATCTTCGAGCGCGAGTGGATCTTCGCCGGCATGAGCTGCGAGATTCCCGCCAAGGGCAACTTCATCACCCTCGACATCGGCCATAATCCGGTGGTCATCGTGCGCGGCGATGGCGACGCCATTCACGCCTTCCACAACACCTGCCGCCATCGCGGATCTCGCCTGTGCTCCACCGAAAAGGGCAAGCTGGCCAAGCTGGTGTGCCCCTACCATCAGTGGACCTACGAGCTGGACGGACGCCTGCTGTTCGCCGGCACCGAGATGGGCGAGGACTTTCAACTCGAGGACTACGGACTCGCCCCGGTCGCGCTGACCGAAGCCGGCGGCTACCTGTTCGTCAGCCTCGCCGAGAATCCGCCGGACGTGAGCGACCTCAAGACCATCTTCGACAGCTACCTGAGCTTCTACGACATGGCCAACCTCAAGGTGGCCGTGACCACCACCATCGAGGAGCAGGCCAACTGGAAGCTGGTGCTCGAGAACAACCGCGAGTGCTACCACTGCAACGGCTCTCACCCGGAGCTGATCAAGTCGCTCTACGAGTTTGACGACACCGAGGACCCCCGTGCCACGCCGGAATACCGCAGCCTGGTGGCGCGCAAGCAGCAGGAATGGGACGGCCTCGGCATCCCCTGGAAGATGAGCTGGGCGGGAGGCAAGCGCAATCGTCTGACCCGCACCCCGCTGGTCGAGGGCACCGTGTCCATGACCATGGACGGCAGGGCCGCCTGCCGCCGACCGCTGACCCATCAGGGCATCGAGGACATGGGCTCCCTGCGCATCCTGCATCTGCCCAATAGCTGGAATCACTTTGTCGGCGACCACGCCGCAGTGTTCCGGGTGCTGCCACTGGGTCCCCAGCGCACCCAGGTCACCACCAAATGGCTGGTCCACAAGGATGCGGTGGAGGGTGTCGACTACGACGTCGAGAACCTGAGCCGGGTATGGGACGCCACCAACGCCCAGGACCGAAGGCTTGCCGAAGAGAACCAGCGCGGCATCAACTCCCTGGCCTATCGCCCCGGCCCCTACTCCCCCACCTACGAATACGGGGTGATCGACTTTATCGACTGGTACCGCACCACCTTGGCAGCCAACCTGGGCAGCAGCCCGGCGCTGAGCCTGGCCAGCGGCTAGGCGCTGAGCCTGGCCAGCGGCTAGGCGCTGGCGGAAAAGTCCCTGCGCTCGTCGACATTGCGGTCCCCTGGGGGTGTCTCTGTCACGGCCTGGTGTCTCGACCTGCTGACATAGCCCGCTGACATAGCCTGTTGACATAGCCTGCTGAAACAGCCTGCCGTCATCGCTTGCCCTGAAGCCAGCCCTGGTGTCGTCTTCAAGACGACACCTGGGCGGATTTCAGGACTCGGCGGTCGCTCAGCGTCGGCGCGCTTCCGCCCCAATCAAGTCCTGCCGATCCATTGGGACCTCCTGCTGCGGCGCCAGATGGGGGCGACGCAGCAGGCCGGCAAGCTCCCGGAAAGGCACCGGTCGAGAGAACAGATAGCCCTGGAAGGTGGTGCAGCCCAGGTCCTTCAGGGCGGCACATTGATGCGGTGTCTCGACCCCTTCTGCCAGCGCCTCGAGGCCCAACTCCTGGGCCAGGGTGATCACGCTGCGACAGACCGCGATATCTCGTTCACTGTCCAGGCACTGGGCGACAAAACCACGATCGATCTTGATCTTGTCGATGGGCAGGGACTTGAGGTAATCGAAGCTCGAGTATCCCTTGCCGAAGTCATCGATCGCCGTGGTGACCCCGCGGGCCGCCAGGGCCCTCAGTGTACGTGCCACGCGTTCCTGGTCATCCAGCAACATGCCTTCGGTGATTTCCAGCTCCAGACACTCGGCATGCAGGTGGGTCTGATCCAGCGTCTGGCACACGCTCGATAGAAAATCCATGCGATGAAATTCCAGCGGTGACAGGTTCACCGCCACTCGCCCCGGCTTGAGTCCACTTCGCCACAGGCGCTTGGCGTCGTAGCAGGCCCTGCGCATCACCCAGCGCCCCAGATCGATGATCTGGCCGGTTTCTTCGGCCAGTGGAATGAACTCCGACGGCGGTACCCAGCCGAATTCGGGATGGGACCAGCGTATCAGCGCCTCCAGACCGGTGATCCTGCCCTCGCCATCCACCTGGGGCTGATAGAACAACTGCAGCCGCTGCTGTTCCATGGCAATACGCAGCGCGTTGCGCAGGGTCACATGACGCCCGGGGACACCGTCGAGGGTGCGTGTGAACAACTGATACTGGTTTCGCCCGCGTTGCTTGGCCTGGTACATGGCCAGATCGGCCTGCTGGATCAGCCGTTGTGGCGACAGGGTGGTCCCGGTGTCCAGCAAGGCGATCCCGATACTCGCGGATATCTGCAGCTGGAAGCCGTCGACGCGGCAGGGTTCACGCAACTGGTTCAGCAGACGCTCGGCCACCGCGATGGCCTTGTCCTTGCCACCGATATCCACCAGCACCAGCACGAATTCGTCCCCGCCCAGACGCGCCAGGGTATCCGAGCGTCGCTGCCCTCGGCTCAGGCGTTTGGCGACCTGTATCAGCACGCGATCACCGACCTCATGCCCCAGGCTATCGTTGATCGGCTTGAACGCATCCAGATCGATGAACAGCACCGCCAGCCCCTGCCGATGACGTGTCGCCAGGGCTACGTCGTGCTCCAGTCGGTCGGCCAGCAGGGTGCGATTGGGCAGACCAGTCAGGGCGTCGTGGGTGGCCTGGTGGGCCAGCATCTCTTCCTGAACCTTGCGCTGACTGACGTCATCGACGATGCCGATGTAGTGACTTACCCCTTCGCGGAGCGCATGCACCGGCGAGAGCGTCAGGTCGTACCAGCGACCGCCTCCTCCTCCCTGGCTGGCCAGCGCAGTGACCGAGCCCGGCTGCTGGGTCTTCATCCAGTGACAGATCTCGGCTTCGGTCACCGGGTCCAGACACATGGTCCTGGCAAGCTCACTCGCCAGCAGTCCGGTCACCGAGGATGCCGAAGCATCCAGCATGCGGCACAGAGCAGCGTTGGCATACATCACGGGGCAGCCCCTGGACTGGGCGTCGAAGATCACGACCCCATTGCTGCTCTCCCTGAGACAGTGCTCCATGATCGACAGCCTGGCTTGCTCCTGCTGACGCAGACTGATGTCGGCGAAACTGGCGAAAAGGCCCACACAGGCCACCCCCACCCGGACCTGCTGCAGGCGTATCCTGAAGGTAGAATCCGCGATCGAGCACTCGAACACCACGGACCGCTGTCGCCCGGTCATGACATTGTCGAAGTGCTTCATCAATTCATCGGGCGCATCACCGCATCCCAGCAGTCGACTGGCTACCTCGGTGAAGGGTCGAGCGATAGCCTCCCCTGCGCTGTCACCCAGAGCTTCCGTGGCAGAGTCGTTGAGCGCACCGATCAGGCCCGAACGTCGAACCTGCAGCATCGGCACGGGGTGTAGTCCGAACAGGGAATGAAACTCCTGTTCACGCGTCGCCAGCGAAATCGCCTGCTCTCTACGCAATCGCGCCAGCGCAATCCAGGTCATCAGTTGATAGGTGACAAAAAGGCCCAACGCCAGCAACAGCGCCGGCAATAGCACCCACTTGAGCGACAGCGGCTTCGATGCCTGAACCCGCAGCAGCGTGCCGCCAGCCAGGGCAATATCGTCTCGCATTACGCCGGCCAGCCTGCCGCGCTCGACCCAGACCTCGCGGGCACCATGATCCAACGCCTCTGCCGGGCGGAGCCCCAACAGCGACAGGTTCGCCGTCAGTCCTTCACTCATATGCTCAAGCCACAGCGTCGTGTCGACCAGTACGACCAGCCGGGGGCCCGCAGCACCGAAGCTGTTGACCTCCAGCAGCGCCGCGCCTTTGCCCGGAATCCACCAGCGCATGGCCTCGTTCTGACGCTGTTCGAGCCAACTTCGAACCTCGTGCAACGCCAGCATTTCTTCGAGTCGAGACGTCGCCCCACCACCGTCAGCGGGGTTCCAGCGCAATGCGCCTTGTCCTGCCACCAGACGTAGGCAAGCACCTCTCCCCGGGCTGCGGGACCGGTGGGTTCCGGCGACCCTCCTGCCTGGGTCAGTGGAAGGCTCCATTCGCTCCAGCCCAGGCGGTAGCGTTCTTCCCAATTGGCGATGCGCTCACTCAAGGTATCCAGCTGCGTGCTCAGATCCTGTTTCAGATCGAGCGAATAGAGATGATAACCCCCAAAGCCCACCAGCATGCTGAGACTGGTGCCGATGAGCCCGACCTTGATCACCCTGGGCGCCAGCCGTCGCAAGTTCAAGCTGCGCTGGCGGGCGAACAGCCAGAAGATGACGCCATAGGTAAACACCATGACGGTTCCAAGCGGCCGGGACTCGAACAATATAAGGCGCCAACGAGGGGCATCCTCCGTTGTCCACAGGATCGAAAATCCCAGCGTACCAGCCACCATGCACACGATTCCCAGGGCCGCGTAGCGCCTGCGCCCGACGCCTCGACCGTGCCACAGACAGAAGGCGAACAGCAGCATCAGCAGCAACGACATTGCCGGCAGCGCCTCGAGGCTCACCTGACGATTGACTTGATCAAGCAGCCATAGCCCTTGTCCCAGGCTGTACCCCAGCAGCGCCAACGAGGCCAGCCGCCTGCCACGATCACAGCCGATAACCAGCGCCAGAATACCGAGCGTCGCCAGCAACGACGCCACCGCGCCCCAACGGCTGAAAGTCAGAAGATCGAACAGGAACAACGAGGAAGAGGAGGAGGCGAACAGGGTATGCAGGGCCATCAGGGCCCCGAAGGTCAGCACCACCAGCAGCAGTGGCGGAAAGCCCAGACTCCGCTCTTCCTCGGACTTCCAGTCACTCATCGGCCGGCCTCAGTGGTGAAGGAGCGTCCAGATGGGCGGCGCAAGCCTCCTGGGCGAACGCCTTAGATCAGCCCGCCTCAGGGGAAAGCTGCACAGATTTGTCTCCCTGCTAATTATCCTGCACAAAATGTCGCTACGACTCTCAGTAACTAATTCGTAATTTAATGTAAGAAAAAAGCCACAAGCTAAGCGCCGTGGCTTCACATTCTTATGGCAGGCAAGCCCTGACGGCTGGCTTTGTGGCAACCGCCACCCTACCTGCAGACACACCAGCAGGCCCGATGCCCCCTGCGACATGATGACTGACAGCATCGAGGCACAAGCCCGCAAGCCACCGCTCGCCGCCAGCAAGAAAGATCAGCCTGTGGGTTTCAATGAGCGCCGTCGCCGGACGACAGCTCCAGACCCAGGAAAAGCTCCACCAGGCCGGTGAAGCGATGGGGAGAAATACCGGTAATCTCGTGGATGCGATCCAGCCGATAGCGCAGAGTGTTGCGATGGACATGCAGGGCATCGGCGCAGCGACTCAGGTTGCCCTCGTGCTCGATCAGCATTGCCAGGGTCTTGAGCAGACGCCCATGGCTGTCGGCGCCACGGATGCGCTCGACCGCCTCGCGCAACTGCTCGCCTTGCCAGCCATCGTTCAGTGGCGACAGCAGCACCGGAAGGCGCAGCTCGTCGTAGTGATAGGTCATTCGCTCGGGAAACTGGCGCTTGCCGATCGCCAGTACCTGCCGGGCGCTCTCGTAGGACAGGTGGAGGTGGCCGGGTGCATCGAAGGCACGCCCGACGGCGACCTTGACCCCGTGAATATCGTGGCGTGCCAGTCGCGCCAGCAGGGCTTCGATAGCCCCGTCGGGGCCTGGGTGTGCGCCCTGCCTGCGCTGTCCAGCCTGATCCATCACCGGCTGGAGCACCAGAGCGCGATGGGGTGACACCTGGGTGACCAGGCTGTCGTGGGCCAGAAGGTCCATCAATCGCTGCATGGCGTCCAGATCTGCGCTGGGCGATCCTCTGTCCAGTTCGATCAGCACCGCCAGTCGTCGACAGGCGACGTCGATCCCTAGTCGCTCGGCCCAGTCATGAAGTTGCTCGGAAGAAAGCTCAGCGTTGACCCATGACAGGATAAAACCTTCCCGGTGGCGCTTGGCCCACTCAAGCTGACTCAGCATGTCGGCCTGTTCGACCAGCATCTCGGCGGTCACCTTGACCAGCCGCGCCGCCTGACGTACCTGCGATGGCGGACCGGTGATACCGAGCACCCCCACGGTCTCGCCGGCGCACTGAAGCAGCAGATTGATGCCCGGCCGAGCTCCCTTGAAAGCATCGACGTCATGCTCGGATATCTCGAGTCCATTGCCACGCTGAAGCGCCAGCATTGCGCCATCATGCAGGGTACCCAGACGCGAGTGATCACCGCTGGCGATGATCACCCCGCGCGCGTCCATCACGTTGATGTTGGCGTCGAGAATATCCTGGGTCTTGTCGATGATCTGCTGTGCGAGCTCAGCGCTTAGAATCATGGGGCCACCTGCCGCCGCTGGCGAAGAAACGCCATCTTCGCCTTGCGACTGAGCGGCTGCAAGCCGGCGGTCTAGCCTGCGCCCCAGGCTGAGCCATAGACGGCACCACAGTCGGCGCCCTAGGCTAGGCGCCCTAGGCTGAGCCCTTCCCTGCAGCCCTGGATTCGCCGTTATCATCGAGCCCCAGCAGGTGGGCCTGGATCGCCTGATGGACCGACGGCAACAGCACCTCCTGCTTGTCCATCAATTCGCGCACCAGCGCCGCAAGGCCGGGCAGGCCGACCTCACGAGCCTTGAGCCTGGCCATCCTGGCGCAGGTCTCCGGGCAGGCATCCTCGGGCAGGCGCACTCCCAGCGCCAACAGCCGATCACGAAAGTCACGACCGTCGATCAGCTCGGCAATCATCATGGTGGGTGACTCCTTGTTGCTGTGTCTTACGTTCAGATTAGGGCTTGTCTGAAAAGTGCCTGCGCTCGGTAATACGGCGTTAAAAATCGGATCAAAATGCTCATTTACACCCCGTAAACTGCGCTTTCTCACCGATTTTTGCCTTGTCTAACCTTCGCTCGTCGACTTTTCGGACAGCGCCTAGGTGACCTGGGCCGGCTCGGCGCGACTCAAGCGACAGGCGGCATACTTGAACTCCGGAATCTTGCCGTAGGGGTCCAGCGCCGGATTGGTCAGCAGATTCACCGCCGCCTCCACATAGCAGAAGGGTACGAACACCATGCCGTCGGGCATGCCGTCGTCGAGCCGCGCCACCAGGGTGATGGCGCCACGCCGGGTGGTGATGGTCACCCGCTCTCCCGGGTGCACACCCAGCCGGGTGAGCTCCCCCACCGACAGGCTGGCCACCGCCTCGGGCTCCAGGTCGTCGAGTACCTGGGCCCGGCGGGTCATCGAACCGGTGTGCCAATGCTCAAGCTGGCGTCCGGTGGACAGCACCGTCGGGTAGTCACGGTCGATGGGTTCATCGGGCGGCAGCGGCAGCGCCGGCGAGAAGCGCGCCTTGCCGCTCGCCGTGGGGAAGGCCTCGGAGAACACCACGTCTTCGCCCGGCGCCCCTTCCGCCAGGCAGGGATAGGTGACCGCGCCTTCGCGCTCGAGTCGCTCCCAGTCGATATGGTTCAGCGAGGCCATCCCCTTCTGCATCTCGGCGTAGACCTCGCGCGGGTGGCCATAGTCCCAGTCGAGGCCGAAGCGCCGCGCCATCTCCTGGATGATCCACCAGTCCGGCCGCGCATCACCGGGCAGCGGCAGCGCCTGGCGCCCTAGCTGCACCTGACGGTTGGTGTTGGTCACGGTACCGTCCTTTTCCGGCCAGCTCGAGGCCGGCAGGATGACGTCGGCGAACTGCGCCGTCTCGGTGACGAACAGGTCCTGCACCACCAGATGTTCGAGGCTTGCCAGCGCACCACGAGCGTGGGTCAGGTCCGGGTCCGACATGGCCGGGTTCTCGCCCAGAATGTACATGCCGCGGATGGTGCCGGCGTGGATGGCGTCCATGATCTCGACCACGGTGAGGCCCGGCTCGGGATCCAGGGCGTCGCCGCTGCCGTCGCTGCTTATGCCGGCGTTGCCCCACAGCTCCTCGAAGGAGGCCCGCACCTGGGCGTCGGACACCGGCTGGTAGTCCGGCAGCACCATCGGGATCAGGCCGGCATCGGAGGCTCCCTGGACATTGTTCTGGCCACGCAGCGGATGCAGGCCGGTGCCGGGGCGCCCGGTGTGACCACAGGCCAGCGCCAGCGAGATCAGGCAACGGGCGTTGTCGGTGCCGTGGGTATGCTGGGAGATCCCCATGCCCCAGAAGATCATCGCCCGTTCGGCGTTGGCGTATTCCCGCGCCGCCGCGCGGATCTCGTCGGCGGGCACGCCACAGGCCGCGGCCACCGACTCCGGCGTCTGATCGCGCACCGCTGCCTTGAGCCGCTCGAAGCCCTCGGTGTGCTCACGGATATAGGCCTCATCGAAGAGCTGCTCGTCGATGATGACGTTCAGCATGGCGTTGAACAGCGAGACGTCGGCCCCCGGGGTGAAGCGCAGTACCCGATGGGCATAGGCGCCCATGGCCTGGCCCCGTGGATCGATGATGATGAACCGGGTGCCACCCTTGGCCGCCTGCTTGAAGAAGGTCGCCGCCACCGGATGATTGACCGCCGGATTGCAGCCGGTGAGGATCACCACGTCGGCGTTCAGCGCCTGCATGAAGGAGGCGGTCACCGCACCGGAGCCGATGCATTCCATCAGCGCCGCCACCGAGCTTGCGTGACACAGCCGGGTGCAGTGGTCGACGTTGTTGGAGCCGAAGCCGGTGCGTACCAGCTTCTGGAACAGCCAGGCCTCCTCGTTGGAGCACTTGGCACTGCCGAAGCCTGCCAGCGCCCTGGGGCCGTGGTCGGCCTTGAGCCGGGTCAGGCCCCCGGCGGCCAGCGCCAGCGCCTCGTCCCAGTCGGCCTCACGAAAATGGCTCAGTGGCCGGGCGGGATCGAAGCCCTCGTCCATGCCCTTGGGCACGCCCTCGCGCCGCACCAGCGGCCGGGTCAGCCGCGACGGGTGGCGGCCGTAGTCGAAGCCGAAGCGTCCCTTGACGCACAGCCGCCCCTGGTTAGCCGGGCCGTCGCGGCCTTCCACGTAGAGGATGGCGTCCTCCTTGACGTGGTAGGTCAACTGGCAGCCGACACCGCAGTATGGACACACCGAGTCCACCTTGCGCTCGGCGCTGTCGCTGTTACCACGGCCCTGGGCATCGATCAGGCTGGTCGGCGACAGGGCGCCGGTGGGACAGGCCTGGACGCACTCGCCGCAACCCACGCAGCTGCTCTGGCCCATGGCGTCATCGAGGTCGAACACCACCTTGCTGGCGGCACCGCGATGGGCCATGCCGATGACGTCATTGACCTGAACCTCGCGACAGGCGCGCACGCACAGGGTGCAGTGGATGCAGGCGTCCAGATTGACCGTCATCGCCGGATGGCTGGTGTCGTGGCCTGCTGTCGCGGAAGCATGGCGCCCCCCGCTCGCATCATCTGCGATCGGCGGGCACTGGCCGGGAAGGCGAGCGCCGGGCGCATGACGCACGACGTCGGGCCTGCGCCTGGGATAGCGTGCGCGGGCGCGGGTGGCGTCCACCGCCAGGTGATCGGCCATCTGCCACAGCTGGCTTGCACGGTCCGGGCTATCGTCGCGCGGCGGCTGATCGCTGAGCAGCAGCTCCAGCACGCCCTCGCGGGCGACCCGGGCGCGCTCGGACGACTGGCTTCTGACCACCATCTCGGGGCGCGCCTCTCTCAGGCAGCTGGCGGCGAGCACCCGCTCGCCTTCGATCTCCACCATGCAGGCGCGACAGTTGCCGTCGGCGCGGTAGCCGCTGGCGTCCTTGAAGCACAGGTGCGGTATGGTCTCCCCGGCACGCTTGGCCACCTGCCACAGGGTCTCGCCGGGCCAGGCGCTCACTTCGACACCATCCAGCGTCAGCGTGAAGGACTCAAGCGTCGAATCATCAGCGACGTGGGAGACAAAAGCGTTCCGGGATCCGGTCATCAGCACGCTCCCTCGGCGGTATCGGTGACGATGATGTCGTGGCGCCCCAGATCATCGCGGAAGTGGCGCAGCAGACTCAGCACCGGATTCGGCGCCGCCTGTCCCAGGCCACAGATCGAGGCGTCCTGCATCACCCGGGACAGTCGCTCCAGGTCCTCCACCACCCATTGATCGCGCTCGAGCAGGCTCAGCATCTTCTCGCTGCCGACCCGACAGGGGGTGCACTGACCGCAGGATTCATCGGCGAAAAAGGCCAGCAGGTTGGTGGCCACCGCGCGCAGGTCGTCCTGATCGGACAGCACGATCACCGCCGCCGAGCCGATAAAGCAGCCCTCGGCCTGGAGGGTGTCGAAGTCCAGTGCGATATCCGCCTTGGCGGCAGGCAGGATACCGCCGGAGGCGCCCCCCGGTAGGTAGCCGGCCAGCTGATGGCCCGGCGCCATGCCGCCGCCGTACTCGTCGACCAGCTCGCGCAGGCTGATGCCGGCGGGCGCCAGATAGACACCAGGCCGCCGCACCCGCCCGGACAGCGAAAAACTGCGCAGGCCGCTGCGCTCGCGCCGGCCCTGACCGGCGTACATGGCCACGCCCTCGCGCCACAGCACCGGTATCCAGTACAGGGTCTCGACGTTGTTGACCAGCGTAGGCCGGCCGAACAGGCCCTTGAGGGCGACCAGCGGCGGACGATGCCTGGGCTTGCCGGGCTTGCCCTCCAGCGACTCGATCATCGCCGACTCTTCGCCGCAGATGTAGGCCCCGGCGCCACGCCTGAGGATAAGCTGGCCCGGCTGCGCGATACCGGCGTCTTCGAGCTCCTCGATGGCCTCGATCAGTACCCGGTGGACGCCGGGATACTCGTCGCGCAGGTAGATATAGACGCCTTCTGCCTCAACCGCCCAGCAGGCCACCAGGGCGCCCTCCAGCATCTGGTGGGGGGCGCGCTCCAGGTAGTAGCGATCCTTGAAGGTCCCCGGTTCACCTTCGTCGGCGTTGACCGCGCACCAGCGAGGACCGGGCTCGGCGCGAACGCTCTGCCACTTGCGATGGGTCGGGAAACCCGCGCCGCCAAGCCCCCGCAGCCCTGCGCGCTCGAGCATCGAGGTCAACTCATTGACCGTCACCTGGCCTTCCCGGCAGCCGCGCAGCAGCTCGTAGCCGCCCTCTCGGCGATATTCGTCGAGGCGCTGCCACCGCACCGCCTCGGGGTGGACCTTGCCGGTTTCCACCAGCACCTCCACCGCCTGCGGGGTGGCGTGGCCCAGGTGGTGGTGCCCCACCTCGACCACCGGCGCCAGGTCGCAGCGGCCCATGCAGGGGGCGCGGGTGACGCGCACCTGCTCGGGGTCGAGACCGCTGCTCAGGGCCTCGGCCAGACGCTCGGCCCCGGCCAGTTCACAGGACAGCGAGTCGCACACGCGCACCGTCAGTGCGGGTGGCGGCGCCTCGCCGTCATGCACCACATCGAAGTGAGCGTAAAAGGTCGCCGTCTCGTAGACCGCCGCCATGGGCAGCGTCATGTAGCTCGCAAGCGCCCTCAGCCAGTCAAGCGCCAGATGACCATTGGCGTCCTGGATAGCGTGCAGGTGCTCGATCAAGAGATCCCGCCGCCGCAGCTCGGGGTGCTTGCGTTCATCGCCCAGCAACCGACGCAATGCCTCGAGGAGGTCGGGATCGGTCTGGCGCCCCTTGAGGGTCGCCCGGGTACGCCGGGATCGGCTGGCGTCGGAAGTCACGGTGGTATCGGGTTCGACGGTCATTGCTTGACTCTAGTTATGTCCATGTAAGGCGGCGGTGCGGACTTTGCCGGGTCGACGCGCCCTGCCACTGGCGGTCCCTGCCTTGATGCTGGCACCGCTTGGCGTCAGCGTCCATCGCCTTGTGGACTACCTTGTTGACCGTGCCGGGCCCCGCCGGCAGGCAAGACGCCCTCTGCCTCGAGCATCGACAGGATGGCGGCGGCCCCTTCTGTGGCCGAGACATCCTCGAGCACCCGACCACCGCCCCCTTCGGCCTTGGCGGCGGCGGCCTTGAAGCGATCGCGGGCGCTGGTGGCGGTGACGATCTTGAGCCGCCTGGGGCGGGCGCGGGCCGGGATCAGCGGCCACTGCTCCACCGCCGGGTCCAGCACCAGCTCTTCGCCTGACTCGACCAGACGCAGCTGACCACGCCGGGCCGGACCGAAGGCGCTCTGGCGCGCGGCCGGTGCCGCACTGTCCACCCCCAGGATGGCCGGCAGGGTCACCGCCAGACGGCGTCGCTGTCCCTGCGGCAGCGCCTGCAGCACGATGGCCCGGAACAGCGCGGTCTCCTCGCAGTCATTGACCTTGCCTGGCTCGCCGTCCTCAGCGTGCCGATGGCGACCCTCGATCGCTTCAATACGCTCGAGGGCCACCACTCCAGGGACCCAGGCCCAGCCGAGTTGCTCGGCCAGCACCATGGGCAGCATGCCGGTGCCCTCGCCCTGCTCGGCACGCATCCCGCACAGCACCAGGCGCGCCTGACGGTGGTGAGCGTCCCCCGCCGAGGGCGATGCCAGTGACGCCCGAAGTGGCGCCATGGCGTCCGCCGCCGCCGGTGCCTTGATCCAGCGAATGGCGTCCAGGCCCATGCCCAGATAACCACGCAGCGCCGCTTCGGTGTCGTCGCCCTCCGGCCCCAGGTGCCAGGGAATCAACTCCACCTCGGGAGGGGTCGTCTTCTTGGTCTGCAACGCCTGTCTCAGCGACAGCGCCATTTCCAGCGCCCGGGCATCGCCATCGGCACGCTGGGCGCGACCGGTCAGGCGATGGCGCCCCACCGACAAAAGCACATCCAGGCGAAGCGAGGTGATGGCGCTGGCTTGTAGGTAGGCAGCGTCTGCGCTGGAGGCGTTGGCGTTGGCCTTGGCTTTGTTTTTGACACCGCCGTTGGCATCGGCACTGACGCCGATCTGGGCCTCGCCATGGTGGGAGGAAGATTCAGGCAACATTCAGGGTCTCCTTCGGGGATGTTTCCGCTGGCCGGGACTCGTGGGCATCGCCACGCTTGCTATCACCTTTGCCTCCACGTTCCCCCCCGGCCTCGACCAGACGTACCAGTTCGGCGAGGATCTCGTCGCCATTGCCAATCACCGACAGATCGGCCCGCTTGACCATATCGCAGCCGGGGTCGCGGTTGACGGCGATAACCTTGTCGCAGCGCTGGATCCCCTGCAGATGCTGGATCGCCCCGCTGATCCCCACCGCCAGGTATACCCGGGCGCTGACGAAGGTGCCGGTGGCCCCTACCTGGCGATGGCGTGGCATATGGCCGTCGTCCACCGCCACCCGGGAGGCGCCTTCGCTGGCGCCCAGCGCCTGGGCGGCCCGGTGAAAGCCGGGCCAGTCGCCAACGCCATTGCCGCCGGACAGGATAAAGGGCGCCTCGTGCAGCGCGATCTCGGCAGGGTCCACCGCCACCGCGCCAAGATCCTCGACCCTTGCTTGGGGTGCTTGGGGCACGTGCGGTGGCTCCAGGGCCATCGCTCTCGCCTCATGGCGGGTCTCGACCACCGGCTCGGCGCATTCGGCTAGCGCCATCAGGATGCGCGGCAGCGGACGGGGCTGGTCCTCGCGCCCGGACCCGGTCCGACAGACGCAGGACCCGCCGGCATCGAGCCCGCCATCCGCCTCGACCCGCCACACTCCACAGGCGGGCCGCTCGCCCAGCCGTACCGCCAGCCTGCGCCCCAGATCGCCGCCATCCAGGGCGGTATCGGGAAACAGCCAATGGCGCGGGGCCAGCGCGTCGTCCACTCGAGTACAGGCCGCCAGGCGTGCCTCGGGGGCATAACCCTCCGCCACCGCCAGGCAGACCACCCGATCCGCCCCGGCCTCGCCGAGCGCCTGCTCCAGCGCGGGTGGCGGCGAATCCCCGAACAGGATGGCCACCACGGCCAGTTCAGCTCCCTCTGGCTGCGAACCGCTATCGGCCAGTCGACGGGCCAGGCCGAACAGATCGCGATCGTGATCGATCAGCCTGCCGGTGGCGGTATCCGGGACCACTGCGATCCAGCCCGCCGGGGCCTCCAGCGTCACCGCTCGGCGCCGGTCGCGGGCGGCCTGAACGGTTGCGGTCTGGGCGCGACCTGCAGGCGACGCGGTGGCTCCCGCCTGGACACCGCTGCGGTCGATACGCCGACGACCGTTGGGGCCAATAAAGCCCACCGCGTGGGGGTTCCGGCGCAACCGTCCCTGGGGGCCCATCGACGCCGGCGGCGAGGTGGCGCCCTCCAACGTGGCCAGCACCGACTGATGCTGCGGATGCAGGCGGTTGCGGGCGATCCAGTCTTGCCGGGGATCGCGACGCCGCCGAGCCGTCGCTACTGGGGTGCTGCCTCGCGTCGCTTCGTCGGACGTGCTCATTGGCTCAGCTCCTCTACATCACGGCCCACGCCTCGGTCCACGGCCGGGTCAGCGCCTCTTGCCACACCTCCTTTTGCGGCGACCGTGCTGTCGTGTGCTGGCGCCTTGCGCGCTTGGCGCTTGCCGGCAGGTGGCTCGATCAATGCCTCGGCCACCAGCTCGGCGATATCGCGCACCTGGGCGGTGGCATCGACCACCCCTTCGAGCATGGCGGTGCATTGGGGGCAGCCCACCGCCACCAGCTCGGCGCCGGTCTCGGCCACGTCGGCCATGCGCATGTCGGGAATCCGCCGCTCGCCGGGCACGTCGGTGATCGGGGCGCCGCCCCCCCCACCGCAGCAGCGTGAACGGAAGCCGGAGCGCTGCATCTCGGATAGCTCGATGCCGAGCGCCGCCAGCACCTGGCGCGGCGCCTCGTATTCGCCGTTGTAGCGCCCCAGGTAGCAAGGGTCGTGGTAGGTGACACGGCCGCGCTGACGGGATTCGAGCGTGAGCCGTCCGTCGGCGATCAGCTCCTGAATGAAGGTGCTGTGGTGGCGCACCCGGTAGTCGCCGCCGAAGGCGCCGTACTCGTTGCCAAGCACGTGGAAGCTGTGGGGGTCACAGGTGACGATGGTCTGGAAGCGATAGTGTGAAAGCATCGCCACGTTGGCCCGGGCCAGACGCTGAAAGGTCGCCTCGTCTCCCAGCCGGCGCGCCACGTCGCCGCTGTCGCGTTCCTCGTTACCAAGCACGGCAAAGTCCACCGACGCCGCCCGCAGGATCTTGACCAGGGCACGCAGAGTACGCTGATTGCGCATGTCGAAGGCGCCGTCCCCCAGCCACAGCAGCACATCCACCTGGCCGTAGTCGCGCATCAGCGGGAGCGTCAGGTCGGCCGCCCAGTGCATGCGTGACCCAGGGGCAAAGCCGCCGGGATTGTCCGTGGCGATCAGATTGTCGAGCACCGCCGCGCCCTTGCCCGGGGTCTTGCCGCGCTCCAGGGTCAGGTGACGGCGCAGGTCGACGATGGCGTCCACGTGCTCGATCATCATCGGGCACTCTTCCACGCAGGCCCGGCAGGTGGTGCAGGACCACAGGGTATCGGCATCGAGCAAGGCGCCCCCCGCCTCGACGACGATGGGTCCAGCCGGCCGGCCCTGGTTCTGAGACTTGTCTTGACCTCTATCTTGAGTGAGCGGCCGGCCGGGATAGGGCGAACCGTGGTAGCTGTCGGCGCTGGCGCCGGTCATGCCACGGACCATGTCCTGGATCAGCTTCTTGGGATTGAGCGGCTGGCCGGCGGCGAAGGCCGGGCACACCGCCTCGCAGCGCCCGCACTGCACGCAGGCATCGAAGCCCAGGCGCTGGTTCCAGGTGAAGTCCTCGGGACACGCCACCCCCAGCGGCGCCTCGGGGTCGTCCAGATCGAGCGCCTTGAGCCCGGTGGAGCGCGGCGTGCGCCCCTCGCGCTCGCTTGAGCGCGTGGAAAAGCGCTCTGCCCGGCGATGCCAGGCCAGGTGCAGCGCACCGGCGAAGGCGTGCTTCATCGGCCCGCCCCAGGTCATGCCCAGCAACATCTCGGCGAGTCCCAGCGCGAGCCCCACCAGCAACACACCAGCCAGCGCCCAGCCGAGGATGCCGCCGAGCCAGCCTGGCGGCAGCAGCGAGGAAAGCAGACTGACCAGTGCAACGCCGGCAAGGCTTGCCGAGAAAACCGTGAGGCTCCTGGGCAGGCGCATCCAGGGGCCACGCGACAGCCGCGCCGGCGGCGAGCGCCGCCGCCTGGCGACCAGCCTGGCACCGACCAGCATCAGCACGCTGGCGGCCAGCATCAGGCCGGTCAGGCCGAGCCTTAGCCCCGCCGGCATCGGCACCAGCAACACCAGCAGCATCAGCAGCGCGGCGGCGACGAAGCCCCCGGCGGTGGCCACGTGGGTGTGGGCGAAGGCCTTGTCCCGGGCCACCACGTGGTGCAGATCCACCAGATAGCGTCGTGGCATCGCCGCCAGGCCCGCCAACCAGGGCACCGGCGAGGGCCGCCCGCGTCGCCACAGGGTGAAGCGTCTGGCCCCACCCACCAGGGTCAGTGTCAGCACGGCCAGCACCAGCACGGCCAGCAGGTCAGGAAGAACGGTTGCGGGCATCTTCTATCTCCTCTCGACGAGGGGCAGGCGGGCGGCGACTGGGCCGCCCTCGTGGCTCGCTCAAACGTCCTTGCACAGACGCAGGGCGTCATAGATGGCGGCGTGCACATTGCGCGGCGCCACCCCGTCGCCCAGTCGGAACAGCACGAAACCGGCGCTGCGATCTCCAGCGCTGCGACCTTCTGCGTCCAGGTGCGCCAGGCAGGGCTGCGGCCTGGCCGCGTAGAGCGCTTCCAGATCGACCTGACCGCGATTGAGCGAGGCCTCCTTCATCTCGAGGTAGAGCCGCTCGTCCGGGCGCACGCCGTTCTCCACCACGATCTGGTCGACCACACGCTCTTCCTGGACCCCGCTGTACTCGTTCTCGAGCACCGCCACCAGCGACGCCCCCTCGCGGTAGACCTCGTGCAGCATCAGGTCCGAGGTCATGATGACCTCCTTCTCGTACAGGCTGCGGTAGTAGGTGGGGAAGGTGGTGCCCCCCACCGCGGCCCCGGGCTTGATGTCGTCGGTGACGATCTCGACCCGGGCGCCCTTGTCGGCCAGAAAGTCGGCGGCGGATACCCCGGAGAACTCGCAGATGGAATCGAATACCAGCACGTTCTGGCCCGGTGCCACCTTGCCCGAGAGGATGTCCCAGGTGCTGACAACCAGGCTCTTTTCCGGGTCAGGGTCGAAGCCCCAGTCGGCGTACTGGTCGAGAAACGGCCGCCCGCCGGTGGCCAGCACCACCAGGTCGGGCCTCAGGTCGTCGATGGTGGGCACATCGGCCCGGGTGCCCAGGCGCAGGTCCACCTTGAGCCGGGCAAGTTCGAGCTGATACCAGCGGGTAATCCCGGCGATCTGGTCGCGACTCGGGGCCCTGGCCGCCAGGGTGATCTGGCCGCCCAGGCTGTCCTCGGCCTCGAACAGGGTCACTTCATGGCCGCGTTCGGCCAGCACCCGGGCGGCCTCCATGCCACCGGGACCGCCACCCACCACCACCGCGCGACGCCTCGGGCCTTCGCTCTGGCTGATGACATGCGGCAGGCCCATATACTCCCGCGATGTCGCCGCGTTCTGGATGCACAGCACGTCGAGGCCCTGGTACTGGCGATCGATGCAGTAGTTGGCGCCGACACACTGACGAATCTGGTCGACCTGGCCCATCTTGATCTTGGCGATCAGGTGGGGGTCGGCGATATGCGCCCGGGTCATCCCCACCAGGTCGACGTAGCCACCTTCGAGGATGCGGTTGGCCTGGGTCGGGTCCTTGATGTTCTGGGCGTGGATCACCGGCACGCTGACCACTTCCTTGATGCCCGCGGCCAGGTGCAGGAAGGGCTCCGGCGGATAGGACATGTTGGGAATGACGTTGGCCAGGGAGTTGTGGGTGTCACAGCCGGAGCCGACCACGCCGAAGAAGTCCACCTTGCCGGTGGCGTCGTAGTAGGCGGCGATGGCCTTCATGTCGTCGTGTGTCAGGCCGTCGGGGTGAAACTCGTCGCCGCAGATGCGCATACCCACCACGAAGTCGTCGCCGACCTCGGCACGCACCGCCTTGAGCACCTCCAGGCCAAAGCGCATGCGGCCCTCGAAGGTGCCGCCCCAGGCATCCTCGCGCTTGTTGACGCGGGGGCTCCAGAACTGGTCGATCAGGTGCTGGTGCACGGCGGACAGCTCGACTCCATCGAGACCGCCCTCCTTGGCCCGGCGCGCGGCCTGGGCGAAGTCACCGACGATGCGCCAGATTTCCTCCTCCTCGATGGTCTTGCAGGTGGAACGATGGACCGGTTCGCGGATGCCCGAGGGCGACACCAGGGTGGGCCAGTCGTGGCCATCCCAGCGCGAACGACGCCCCATATGGGTAATCTGGATCATGATCTTGCCGCCGTGGCGGTGCACCGCCTCGGCCAGATTCTGGAAGTGCGGAATGATGCGGTCGGTGGACAGGTTCACCGAACTCCACCAGGCCTGGGGGCTGTCGATGGAGACCACCGAGGAGCCGCCGCAGATGCATAGCCCGCAGCCGCCCTTGGCCTTCTCCTCGTAGTAGCGCACGTAGCGCTCCGTGGTCATGCCACCGTCGGTGGCGTGGACCTCGGCGTGGGCGGTGCTGACCACGCGATTGCGAATGGTCTGACTGCCGATGGTGATCGGCTCGAAGATCGCGTCAAAGGCCATGGGGAAACTCCTCTGCCCGGACGAAGGTGGAACCACGGCAGACGCCTTGGCCTGCGGTGGTCGCTGACGGGAGCCGCTGGCTGAGCTCGCCGACGGGTGTCGCTGGCTGGCCTCGCCGACGGAGGTTGCTGGCTGGGCTCGCCGACGGGGGTTGCTGAACAGGGTCGCCGATCGGGTTCGCCGAACAGCGTCACCTGACAGGAACACCAGGGCTGCGCACCGAATCGACGAGATAGCGCAGCTCAGCGAGACACGGTGGCGAGCGGCTGGACCTCGAAGCGGCCTACCTCGCAGCCTGGCTCGGCGGCGCTCTGGGTCTGCTCGGCACGGGTACGCAGTGCCGACCCCGAGGCCGCCAGGATCTGGTCCATGGCACCGGCGAACCAGCCGGTGAACATGTACTCGACCCGGTAGCCGACCTTGCCCAGCTGGTAGACGAAGGCGCTGTGTTCCAGTCGCACCCGGGCGGTACCCGCCTCCAGGTCGATGGCCTCGGTGATGAAGCGGCCCCAGCCTCGCTGGGACAGACGCGTCATGTAGTGCTCGAACACCGCCTCGCCGGCCAGACCGTGCAACTCGGCCTCCTTCTCGCACCAGTGCCAGGCGCTCTTGTAGCCGGCGTGGTAGAGAATCTCGGCGTAGGCCTCGACGCCCAGCGCCTGCTCCACGGCGATATGGTTGTTGATAAAGAAGTGTCGCGGCACATACAGCATCGGCAGGGCGTCGGTGGTCCAGACACCGGTCTCGACGTCCACCTCTATGGGCAGTTCAGGCGCCATCTTGGTCACGGTCGACTCCTTGGCAGGCGTTATTGTTGTGGTGGTTGTGTGCTATTCGCCCCAGACATCGGCCAGCACCCGTACCCAGTTCTCGCCCATGATCTTGCGCACCTGGGCTTCGCTGAGGCCGTGGCGCAGCAGCGCCTCGGTGAGGTTGCCGAACTCGCCGATGGTGCGAATGCCCTTGGGATTGATGATCTCGCCAAAGGAGGTCAGGCGACGGGCGTAGCCCTTGTCGTGGGTCAGCCACTCGAAGAAGGCCTGATCGTGGCCCTGGGTGAAGTCGGTGCCGATACCGATGGCGTCTTCGCCGACGATATTCATCACGTAGACGATGGCCTCGACGTAGTCGTCGATGGTGGCGTTGACCCCGGCCCGCAGGAAGGGGGTGAACATGGTCACGCCGACGAAGCCGCCGTGGTCGGCGATGAACTTGAGCTCCTCATCGGACTTGTTGCGCGGATGCTCCTTGAGCCCGGAGGGCAGGCAGTGGGAATAACAGACCGGCCTGGACGACTCGAGGATCACCTCGCGGGAGGTGTTGGCGCCAACGTGAGACAGGTCACACATCACCCCGACCCGGTTCATCTCGGCGACGATCTCGCGACCGAAGCCGGACAGGCCACCGTCGCGCTCGTAGCAGCCGGTGCCCACCAGGTTCTGGGTGTTGTAGCAGAGCTGGACGATACCGACGCCGAGCTTCTTGAAGATCT
Organism: Halomonas sp. H10-59; assembly: GCF_040070555.1. Classification (NCBI taxonomy): domain Bacteria; kingdom Pseudomonadati; phylum Pseudomonadota; class Gammaproteobacteria; order Oceanospirillales; family Halomonadaceae; genus Halomonas; species Halomonas sp. H10-59. The sequence goes on along the minus strand of NZ_CP098828.1, from coordinate 838,559 downwards.
CGACGTAGCCGATCTGGTCTTCAAAAGCATGGGCATTCTGAAAGCCGAAGATGATGCCGGTCTTGTCTTGCTGCTTGGCACGCCGGATGTCTGCGGTGGTGCGCACCGGCAGCACCAGGTCGCTGCACTCTTCCATCAGCGCGTTGGTGGCCACGATATTGTCCACCGTGGCCTGGAACCCCTCCCACACCGACACGGTGCAGTTGGCCGCCGACAGCCCACCTCGGCGCATGTCCTCGAGGAGTTCACGGCTCCACTTGGCGATGATCAGACCGTCGATCACCGTGGCCTCGCGGTGAAGCGCCCGGGCGTCGATGGCACCAGTTTCGGTTTGCGTCAGAGGGGAGTTCATCGCTGTTGTCCTTACCCGCTTCAGGGAGAGCGCCAGCGGCAAACGCTGGCGTTGTGCGGGCAGGATAGCGCCGCCCCGGGGGGCCACGACGCCTGATTGCGACGACGAGAATTCCAAAAGCGTCACCGCCGTTCCGGCAGCGACAAAAGGCACCCGTGGGCAAAGGAAAGAAGCGAAACGACGCGCCTCAAAACACCGCGAAGACGTGCCGGAAGCAAAGGGGCGAAGAGGGAAAGAAGTGAATGGGCAGAACCCAAAGGATCAAGGACTGCGACGCCTGCCGGCTACAGCTTCTCCAGGTAGCCAAGCCCCAGGTTATTCATCTGTCGCTGAATCCAGGCGGCGTGACGGGCGGTGCGCGGCCCCGGGTGCGAGGCGCTGCGCTCTCGCGGGTTGGGCAGCACCGCCGCCAGGCGGGCCGCCTGCGCGGCGCTCAACTGATCGGCACCGACGCCGAAGTAGTGGCGACTGGCGGCCTCCAGGCCAAAGACCCCCCGGTCGAATTCGACGATATTGAGATAGACCTCGAGGATGCGCTCCTTGGGCCACAGCAGTTCCATCAGGGTGGCGAACCAGGCCTCGAACACCTTGCGCACATAGTCCCGCCCGGTCCACAGAAACAGGTTCTTGGCGGTCTGCTGGGTAATGGTGCTGGCCCCGCGCAGCGAGCCTCCGTTCATCGCGGACTCGATGGCACGCTTCAACTCCACCAGGTCGAAGCCGTGATGATCGGGGAAGCGCTGGTCTTCCGCCGCGATTACCGCCAGCTTGGCGTTGTCGGATAGTTCGTCCCAGGGACGCCAGCGCTGCTGGATGTCCAGCGGCTCGCCGGAGAACCAGGACGAGACCTCGCGCTCCAGCATCACCATGGAGCCGAACACCGGCACCACGCGAAACACCAGCACCAGCACCACTGACCCCAGCGCAAAGGCAAGGGTGGCGCGTAGCAGAAGTCGGCTGAGAGGGCGCCACCAGTTGCGCATGCATCGGGCTCGGTTGGAATCGATCCGGGGAGTATATCAAGGCCTTGGGTGGGGCGGGCAATCGCCGCTGTCAGCATTTTACCGGTGTGGCCAAAGGCTCTTCTGCCGATATCTGGCGTCCAGGCATGCCGAAGCCTGGTCCCTGGCTTCGTCCAGCAAATTCAGCCAGCGAAGGCGCATTGTTCAACACGCTCTTCGCTACTTGGGCAACACCTTGAAGCTGCCGTAGGTCGGCTCCCCGCGCGCTTCTTCCAACGCCGACAGCGCCCGGGACACCGGTTCGTCAGGGGCGGCCGCCAGCAGCGGGGATACGGTGCTACCGGCCACCACCGGTGAGAAGGCGCTCCAGCCCAGGCGTTCCTCCCGCGGCGGCAGGCCGAAGCACTCGCGGTAGCACTTGGAGAAGTGCGGGGTGGAGACGAAGCCACAGGCGGCGGCGATATCGATGATCGACATCGAGGTCTGCTTCAACAGCTGACGCGCGCGATTGAGCCGCAGGCGCATGTAATAGCGCGACGGCGAGCAGTGCAGGTTGCGCTGGAACAGCCGTTCCAGCTGGCGCCGCGACAAGCTGACATAGCGGGCCAGTTCGTCCAGGTCGATGGGCTCTTCAAGGTTGTTCTCCATCAGCGCGACGATCTCCTGCAGTCGCGGCTGGGTGGTGCCGAGCATATGCTTGAGCGGCACTCGCTGCTGGTCCTGCTCGCCACGCACCCGATCGCACACGAACATGTCGGAAATGCCCGCCGCCAGCTCGCGCCCATGGTCACGCCCGATCAGCGTCAGCATCATGTCCAGCGGCGCCGTGCCGCCGGAGCAGGTGAAACGGTCCCGGTCCATGGCAAACAGCTTCGAGGTCAGGCCGATACCCGGGTAGGCCTCCTGCAGCGCTGCCTGGCACTCCCAATGGGTGCTGACCTCATAACCCTCGAGCAGCCCGGCCCGGGCCAGCGCCCAGGCGCCGGTACACACCGAGCCAAATCGCTTGAGGTGGCGTGCCTGGGCCTTCAGCCAGCTGACGTGGCCCTGGTGCACATGGCGGGTCGGCGCCACGCCGCCGCAGACCACGACCATATCCAGCGACAGCGGCACCGTGATCGACGAGTCCGGCGTCACGGTCAGGCCGTCGCTGGCCTGAAGCGGCGCACCATCCAGGCTCAGGGTGAACCAGCGATAGAGTTCCTGGCCCGATAACTGGTTGGCCATGCGCAGCGGCTCGATGGCCGAGGCCAGCGAGATCAGGGTGAAATGCTCGAGCAGCAGAAAACCTACGGTCTGTGGCCCCTCGGGCCGGCTGGGCAGGGTCATGGTCATCTTCTCCACAGCGTCGGCCTCCTCGTCGCAAGCCACGAGGTACCGTCACGTCCATTTGTTGTTATCGCGACGTCGTAAACGGAACAGGACTCGCGCATGGTGTCGACACCCTCGACGTTGCCAGCGTCGCTACGGGTATCGCAGGCAGGAGCGTCCGTGCTTTTCTCCGACGACTTTACGCCTGGCGACTGAGTCTCGGCATCACAATAATCGCTATCGGCTGCCGCTTGACCAGTCGTCTCCGACAATGATGTCGCTGGTGACTATGACGAGGTCGCATCTGTCATCTGACAAGGCAAAGGATCGGCCATATTTCCCCATTCACGACAGGGCTATCTCTCCAGGCGACCCGGCGATGCCTTGCCGGGACGCCGCCTTTGGCTCGCCAGCCAGCGCACGCCCCCCCTGCCCGGACACGCCAAACCCAGCACTCTCTTCTCCCACTCCATGGCCCGGAAGTTCAGGCCGCAGAAATTCTGGACCCAAGAATCAAGAGCCCAGAAACGCCACGGCCCCCGATGATCGGGGGCCGTGGTGGATACCTTGGAGGGTACTGCAGGTTGGCGAGAAGTCTCGCTCAGCGCTTGGCGTAGAGCTTCTCGGCGTGGTAGCGCAGGTGATCCTCGATAAAGGTCGCGATGAAGAAGTAGCTGTGGTCGTAGCCGGGCTGGCGACGCAGGATCAGCGGGTGATCGCGCTCGGCACAGACCGCCTCGAGCCGCTCTGGACACAACTGCTCATCGAGGAAGTCATCGGCGTCGCCCTGGTCGATGAACAACGGCTGACGTGAGGCGCCACGGGCCACCAGTTCACAGGCGTCGTACTGGGTCCACTTGCTGGAATCCTCGCCCAGATAGGCCGAGAAAGCCTTGCGCCCCCAGGGGCACTGGGTCGGGTTGACGATCGGCGAGAACGCCGACACCGAGCGGTAGTGCCCCGGCTTGCGCAGCGCCAGAATCAGGGCACCGTGGCCTCCCATGGAGTGACCACTGATGGACTCGCGACCGTTGAGCGGGAAGTGCTGACGAACCACCGAAGGCAGCTCTTCGGTGACGTAGTCGTACATCCGGTAGTGGGCCTTCCAAGGCTCCTGGGTGGCGTTGACGTAGAAGCCCGCCCCGGAGCCCAGATCATAGCTGTCGTGCTCACCCGGCAGGTCGGTCCCCCTGGGACTGGTGTCGGGGCAGAGGATGGCGATGCCCAGTTCCGCCGCCAGCCGATGGGCACCGGCCTTCTGCATGAAGTTTTCGTCGGTGCAGGTCAGCCCCGACAGCCACCACAGCAGCGGCACCTTTTCCGTCTCGGCCTGGGGCGGCAGATAGATGGCGAAGGTCATCTCGCAGTCCAGCGCCCGCGAATGATGACGATAGCGCTTGTGCCAGCCGCCGAAGCTGCGATTGGCGCTGACCAGTTCCAGATGTTCGCTCATGGACATGGCGACTTCCCCTCAACGATGAAGCCCCGAGGTCCGGGGCGGATAAAACGACGCGGTGCGTTCTGGCGGACGACGCGGCCGTCTGGCGGTGGGGCGAGCTGGCATCAATACTGCGCCAGCATTCGACTCACCGCCAATCGGCGCCCGCCTGGCCCATCGCTTGGGTCAGGCGGGCGTGGCCTCATCAGCGCCGTCTCGATGCTACCGGCTCAGTAATGCAGTACGGTGCGGATGCTCTCGCCGGCGTGAAGCAGGTCGAAGGCTTCGTTGATCTTCTCGAACTCCATGTTGTGGGTGATGAAGTCGTCGATGTTCAGCTCGCCCTTCATGTACTGCTCGACGTAGCCCGGCAGCTGGCTACGGCCCTTGACGCCACCGAAGGCGGAGCCCTTCCATACCCGACCGGTCACCAGCTGGAAAGGCCGGGTGGAGATCTCTTCGCCGGCGCCGGCGACACCGATGACGATCGACTCGCCCCAGCCCTTGTGACAGCACTCCAGCGCCGAGCGCATGACGTTGACGTTGCCGATGCACTCGAAGGAGTAGTCGACGCCGCCGTCGGTCAGGTCGACGATCACCTGCTGGATGGAATCGCTGTAGTCCTTCGGATTGACGAAGTCGGTGGCGCCAAACTGCTTGGCCAGCTCGAACTTGTCCGGATTCACGTCGATGGCGATGATACGACCGGCCTTGGCCATCACCGCACCCTGGATTACCGCAAGGCCGATGGCACCGAGACCGAACACAGCCACGGTGGCGCCCGGCTCGACCTTGGCGGTGTTCATCACCGCGCCGATCCCGGTGGTCACCCCGCAGCCGAGCAGGCAGATCTTGTCCAGCGGCGCTTCCTTGGACACCTTGGCCAGCGAGACCTCCGGCACCACGGTGTACTCGCTGAAGGTGGAAGTGCCCATATAGTGATAGAGCGGCTTGCCGTCCAGCGAGAAGCGCGTGGTGCCGTCAGGCATCTGGCCCTTGCCCTGGGTGGCACGGACCGAGCTGCACAGGTTGGTCTTGCCCGAACGGCAGAACTTGCACTCGCCGCACTCGGCCGTGTACAGCGGGATGACGTGGTCACCGGGCTTCAGGCTGGTGACGCCCTCCCCCACTTCTTCCACCACACCGGCACCCTCGTGACCCAGTACCGACGGAAACAGCCCCTCCGGGTCGGCTCCGGACAGGGTATAGGCGTCGGTGTGACAGACGCTGGTAGCGACCACCCTGACCAGCACTTCGCCGGCCTTGGGGCCTTCGACATCGATTTCGGTCAGGGTAAGCGGCTTGCCGGCTTCCAGGGCAATGGCGGCGCGAGACTTCATGGCAATCTCCTCGGATCGGGGGTTGCACGCCAGGCATGAACGACCAAGCCTGGCGCACTAACGTAAGGGGCACGGGTCATCCTGACCCGGTGGATGATGACCACAGTCTAGACCTCGCTACGGACTGGGATAAAGCACGCATTCGGCATAACATTGTTGCTGTCTCGCAACAATGGAGAGCGCCATGCATCCTTGGGCCGGCATTGAAGCCTTTATCGAGGTGGTGCGCCTGAAGTCCTTTGCCGCCGCCGCCCGACGCCTGGGTGTATCCAGCTCCCACGTCAGCCGACAGGTGGCCGCCCTGGAAAGCCGCCTCGATACGCCGCTTCTGTATCGCACCACCCGCCAGATAAGCCTGACCGAGGCCGGTCGGCTCTACTATCAACAATGCGAGGCACTGGTCGACGGCTTTCGCGAGGCCGACGCCGTGGTCAAGGACTTCGAGGCTCACCCCAGGGGCGAGCTGGCGCTGACCTGCGCCACCACCTTTGGCGAGCGCTACGTGGCGCCTCTGATCAATGACCTGTTGATCCAGTACCCCCAGCTCGGCGTGCGCCTGCACTTCACCAACCGCCAGGTGGACCTGATCGAGGAAGGCTTCGATATCGGCATCCGCATGGGCACGCTGGAGGACAGCACCATGATCGCCCGTCGTCTGGCCGATCGCCGCGAGTACGTGGTGGGCTCCCCCGACTACTTCCAGCGCTATTCGCAGCCCCACGCCCTGTCCGAGCTGAAGCATCACCGCTGTCTGCATGGCTCACGCGATCGCTGGCGCTTCGCCGTCGACGGCATTCCCCGGGAAGTGGCGATCAAGGGGCCCTGGCAGGGCAACTCCGGCCCGGCCCTGCTCGACGCCGTGCTGAAGGGCGTGGGCCTGGGTCAGCTTCCCGACTACTACGTCGAGCACCATCTGGCCCAGGGTGAGCTGGTCTCGGTACTCGACACCTACCGTCACAGCGATACCGGCGTCTGGGCCGTCACCCCCCACCACCGCCACCGCTCCCCCAAGGTCCGCGTGGTCATCGACTACCTCGCCGAGCACCTCGCAGAGCGCCTGCCACCGCGATATCGCGACAGGCGAGGCATCGACGAGCCAGCGCCATCCGATTAACCCCCAGCGACAAAAAGGCCCTCGATACGCTTTCGTATCGAGGGCCTTCGACATCTGGTCACCAAAAGCCTTGTCTCCTATTGCCTGCCATCTGCGGCTATTGAAAGGTCCCATCCTCCTGATACTCCAGGCCGTAGTAGCTGGGAACAAAGATATTGTGTTCTTCCTGCCACTGGCGAGAAAGTCGGATCGCCTCACGGATCTGCTCAGGGGTCATTTGTTCTTCAAGGCGGGCTTTGTCGGGGGCGCTGCCGGGGGAGAGAAGGTCGTAATATTTATAGGCTTGGACGAGATCTATGTCGGTACCGATACCTTTTTCATAAAATGCTGCCAGCCCTCTAAACCCTGATGTATCGCGGCCATAAGGCATATCCTCCGTCCTAGAAAACCAACGAAATGCCTCATCGTCATCTTTATCTACACCTCTTCCTTCGTGAAGAAACACTGCCACATTCGTTGCAGAAGTCCTATCTCCTTGCTCTGCAGCCAATAAAAACCATTCGAATGCTGCAGCTTCATCTTTATCCACCAAGTCACGTAAAGTTAGCCCCCTATATGCCACGCCCAATTGTCTTTGCGATCTAATAAAACCTAGCCTAGCTGAATCCAATAGATATCTTAATGCAACTCCTTTGTTTTTCTCGACGCCACCCCCGGTATAGTACATTCCAAACAGAACGTGTCCCGCATCAACTGCACCCAACCTCCAGGCGTTCTCATTATATTTCACCATATCTTCAATATTTTTCTCCACATCAAAACCACGCACTCCACCCTGAGATAAAAATCCTGACAAAAAAAGCCCGGCCTTGAGGCCGGGCAGCGGGAGAACAGCGGCAATCGCCGTGTCTATTTGAAGTTCTTGCGCACCATGTTCTGGATCTCGCCGACGATACCGCTGCGAAAGCTCAGCACGCAGAGCACGAAGATGGACCCCAGGATGACGCTGACCCAGTTGCCCAGCGGCGACTGCGCCAGCTGAGTCTGCAGGCTGACCACCAGGCCAGCGCCGACCAGCGGGCCGAACAGGGTGCCGACACCACCGACCAGGGTCATCAGGATGACCTCGCCGGACATGTGCCAGTGGGCATCGGTGAGCGAGGCAAGCTGGAACACCACCGTCTTGGTCGCGCCGGCAAGGCCAGCAAGCCCCGCCGAGATGACGAAGGCCACCAGCTTGTAGGCGTCGACGTTGTAGCCCAGTGACACCGCCCGTGGCTCGTTCTCGCGGATGGCCTTGAGCACCTGACCGAAGGGCGAGTGCACGGTGCGCTGGATGATGGCGAAGCCGATCACGAAGATCGCCAGCACCACGTAGTACATCGCCAGGTTGTCGGACAGATCGATCAGCCCCAGCAGCTTGCCCCGCGGCACACCGTGCAGGCCATCCTCGCCCCCGGTGAAGGGCGCCTGGATGTAGAAGAAGAACATCATCTGGGCCAGCGCCAGGGTCACCATGGCGAAGTAGATGCCCTGACGACGGATCGCCAGCGCCCCAAACAGGGTGCCGAGGATCACCGCCGCCAGGGTGCCGACGACGATCCCGAGTTCCGGCGTCAGGCCCGGATAGCTCGACAGCAGAAAGCCGGTGATGTAGCCCCCGGTGGCGAGAAAGGCGGCGTGGCCGAAGGACAACAGTCCGGCGAAGCCCAGCAGCAGGTTGAAGGCACAGGCGAACAGCGCGAAGCACAGCACCTTCATCAGGAACACCGGGTAGGCAAACAGCGGCGCGACCAGGGCGATGGCCAGCAACACGATCATCAGCATGCCCTGGCGTCGGCGCGCGGCGCGGGCCCGGGTCTGAGTCGGCGTCGGCGAAGTAGTGGTTGTGGACATCTCAGGCCTCCTTTCCAAACAGCCCGGCGGGCCTCAGCATCAGCACCATGATCATCACTAGGAAGATCACGGTGTTGGCTGCCTCCGGGTAGTACACCTTGGTCAGCCCCTCGATCAGCCCCATGGCAAGACCGGTCAGGATGGCACCGAGGATCGAGCCCATGCCGCCGATCACCACCACCGCGAAGACCACGATCAACAGACTCGAGCCCATGGTCGGTGACACCGGGTACAAGGGCGCGGCGAGTACCCCGGCGAAGGCCGCCAGGGCCACCCCGAAGCCGTAGGTCAGGGTGACCAGCAGCGGCACGTTGACGCCGAAGGCCTGCATCAAGGCGGGGTTCTCGGTGCCCGCCCGCAGGTAGGCGCCAAGCCGGGTTCGCTCGATGATGAACCAGGTGCCCAGGCATACCACCAGGGCCGCCACCAGCACCCAGCCGCGATAGGTCGGCAGGAACATGAAGGGCAGCTTGATGCCGCCGCTCAACGCCTCGGGAATCGGGTAGCTGGCCCCGGACACGCCGAACAGGTTGATCAGGCTACCCTCGAAGATCAGCGCCAGGCCGAAGGTCAGCAGCAGCCCATAGAGGTGATCCAGGTGGGCGATGCGCCGCAGCACCAGACGCTCGAGCAGAGCACCGAAGGCGCCGACCACCAGCGGCACCAGCAACAGCGCCAGCCAGTAGTTGATGCCCAGGTACTGAGCCCCGAGCAGTGCAGCAAAGGCACCCAGCATGTACTGGGCGCCGTGGGCGAAATTGACGATCTTCAGCAGACCGAAGATGACCGCCAGCCCCAGGCTGAGCAGCGCATAGAAGGCGCCGTTGATCAGCCCCAGCATCAGCTGGCCCATGAACACCGCCAGCGGTACGCCGAATATCATGGTCATGATGATTTCCCTTGAGCATCAGGCCGGGGCACCACCCTGGTGACCCCGGCGTAGATCGAGCGCGGGCGGCTCAGTTGACGAGCTTGCAGGAACTCTCGGACAGCGGACGGTAGGCCTCTTCGGCCGGGATCGTGGCCTGGATCTCGTAAAGGTCCCACTCGCCCTCGGAGTCGGCGGGAGCCTTCACCTCGGCCAGGTACATGTCATGCACCATGCGACCATCCTCGCGAATCTGGCCATTGCGAGCGAAGAAGTCGTTGATCGGCGCCTCGCCCAGCTTGGCCCTGACGGTGGCAGGATCGTCGGTGCCGGCGTCTTCCAGCGCCTTCAGGTACTGGGTGGTGCTGGAGTAGATGCCGGCCTGAACCATGGTCGGCATCTTGCCCACCCGCTCGAAGTAGCGCTCGGCCCACTCGCGGGACTCGTCATCCATGTCCCAGTACCAGCCGGTGGTCAACAACAGGCCCTGAGTCGTCTCCAGGCCCATGGCATGGACGTCGTTGAGGAAGATCAGCAGGCCGGCCAGCTGCTGGCCACTCTGGGTCAGGCCAAACTGGCTGGCCGTCTTGATCGCGTTGACGGTGTCGGAGCCGGCGTTGGCCAGACCGACGATCTTGGCGCCGGAGCCCTGGGCCTGAAGGATGTAGGAGGAGAAGTCGCTGGTCGGGAACGGATGGCGAACGCGATCGATGATCGTGCCACCGTTGTCGGTGACCACCTTTTCCACGTCGCTCTCGAGGGCATGACCGAAGGCGTAGTCGGCGGTGAGCATGAACCAGCTGTCGCCGCCCTGCTCGACCACCGCCTTGGCGGTACCGTTGGCCAGCGGATAGGTGTCATAGACGTAGTGAATATGGTTCGGGGTGCAGTGTTCGTTGGTGATGCTCGAGGCCGCCGAGCCGGAAATGATGGCCAGACCACCGGCCTCCTCCAGCACCTTGGTCACGGCGATGGACACCGAGGAGGCGACCATGCCGGCCACCAGGTCGACGTTCTGCTGGTCGACCCAGCCGCGCACGGTGTTGGCGCCCACGTCGGCGCTGTTGCGATCGTCGGCGCTGAACACCTCGATGGGGGCACCGGCGACTTCGCCGCCGAAGTCCTCTACCGCCATCTTCAGCGCTTCGAGGCCGCCGGGGCCGGCCAGGTCACGGTAGGTGCCGGACATGTCGGCCAGATAGCCGATACGCACCTCGCCATCGCTGATGGCATCCTGCGCCATGGCCGACGATGCCAGGCCCAGGCCGGTGGCGGCGGCGACCGCCAGGGCCAGGTGGCGGCGGGCAAGACGGGGGGAGGAAGCGTGTACCTTGGTCATGGGAGGCTCCTGGGGCCAGCGGCCCTTGTTGTTGTTGAATAGGTTGTTGTTTAGAAAGTGGTTGTTGAACGGCTACTGCCGGACATCTTGTGGTTGATGCAAAGGTCCTCTAAGGCCTGGAAGACAGCGGCCATGGACACTAGACCCCGAGCAGGCTGTTGAGGTGCTCACGACGAGCGTCCAGATCACGCGCCTCGATGGTCTCGATGATGCGACCGTGTTCCATCACGAAGTGGCGATCGGCCAGGGGCGCGGCGAAGCGGAAGTTCTGCTCCACCAGCACGATGGTCATGCCCCGAGACTTGAGGGTAATCAGCACCTCGGCGAGCTTCTGGTTGATGACCGGTGCCAGCCCCTCGGTGATCTCGTCGAGCAGCAGGATCTCGGCCCCGGTACGCAGGATGCGGGCCATCGCCAGCATTTGCTGCTCGCCGCCGGACAGCCGGGTCCCCTGACTGCGACGCCGCTCGTAGAGGTTGGGGAACATGGCGTAGATGTCATCCAGGCTCATTCCGCCCGAGCGCACGGTGGGCGGCAGCAGCAGGTTCTCCTCGACGTCGAGACTGGCGAAGATGCCACGCTCCTCGGGGCAGTAGCCGACCCCCAGACGCGGGATGTGATGAGGCTTCATGGCCAGGGTCTCCTGGCCGTTGATCTTGATCGAGCCACTGCGCGAACCGACCATGTTCATGATGGTCTTCAGGGTGGTGCTGCGTCCGGCCCCGTTGCGCCCCAGCAGAGTCACCAGCTCTCCCCGCTTCACGCGCAGCTCCACGCCGTGCAGGATATGCGACTCGCCGTAGAAGGCGTTGACGTCCGCTAGACTGAGCGCCTCGTCGCCATGGGCGCCGACCGCCGGTGACGCAGTTGGCCTGTCGAGAGTCTGATTCATGCGCTGGCCTCCTCACCGACGCTGGCTTCACTGCCCATGTAGGCTTCACGCACCGCCGGATCGGCCGAGACGCTGGCATAGTCGCCTTCGGCCAGTACCGAGCCCCGGGCCAGCACGGTGATGCGATCACAAAGACGACTGACGACGCTCAGATTGTGCTCGACCATCAACACGGTACGCCCGGCAGAAACCCGCCGAATCAGCTCGACGATACGGTCGACGTCCTCGGCTCCCATGCCCTGGGTGGGCTCGTCGAGCAGCATCACGGTGGGCTCCAGCGCCAGGGTGGTGGCCACCTCCAGCGCACGCTTGCGTCCGTAGGGCAGCTCCACGGTGAGGACATCGGCGACGTCGGCCAGTCCCACCTGCTCGAGCAGTTCCATGGCACGCTGGTTGAGTGGCTCCAGCGAACGCTCTGACTTCCAGAAGTGGAAGGAGGTGCCGAGCTTGCGCTGCAGGGCCACACGCACGTTCTCGAGCGCGGTCATGTGGGCGAACACGGCGGATATCTGGAACGAACGCACCAGCCCCAGCCGCGCGATCTCGTTGGCCCGCATGCGGGTGATCGGCTTGCCGCGATAGAGGATCTCGCCGCGGGTCGGCGGAAGAAACTTGGTGAGCAGATTGAAGACCGTGGTCTTGCCGGCGCCGTTGGGGCCGATCAGGGCGTGGATATGCCCTTCCGTGATCTTGAGATCCACGCCGTCCACGGCGGTGAAGCCACGAAACGACTTGGTCAGGCCACGGGTCTCTAGCACGTACTGCTGGGTCATGTGGCGTCCTCTGCGGGACCGGGGTCCCTGGCTTGAGGTTGTTATGGTTGTTCGATGCCGCGATGGCGACGCTCTACTTTACGTTTACGTAAGCTAGAAGAGTCAAAGGCCCGACGCAATTGGCCAAGCGTTGAACAAGACCAAAGATGTATTCTCCGCATTTCAATAGGTTGCTTACGACAAACCGGCAACACCTTGGCCCCGCGAGGTTTTCCCCCTGAAAAGCACAAGGCCCCCGTCGCGCTGGCGCGACGGGGGCCTGAAAGAAGAGGCTCAAATGGTTCGGTCCTCGTCGAGCGACTGGTCAACCACCACGACCAGCGCCCGCGTCCTGCTCAGCACTCGATGGCGTTGACGGCGAGTCCACCCTTGGAGGTTTCCTTGTACTTCTCCTGCATGTCGGCGCCGGTGTCGCGCATGGTGCGGATGGCCTTGTCCAGCGAGATGAAGTGCTCACCATCACCGCGACAGGCCATCAGGGCGGCGTTGATGGCCTTGACCGAGGCAATCGCATTGCGCTCGATGCAGGGCACCTGGACCAGGCCTCCGACCGGATCGCAGGTCAGCCCCAGGTTGTGCTCGAGCCCAATCTCGGCGGCGTTCTCGACCTGGGGGACGCTGGCCCCCATGACTTCGGCGAGCCCGGCCGCGGCCATGGCGCAGGCCGATCCCACTTCGCCCTGACAGCCCACCTCGGCGCCGGAGATGGAGGCATTCTTCTTGCACAGGATGCCGACGGCACCGGCGGTCAGCAGGAAGTTGACCACGTCCTTCTCACAGGCACCGGGCTGAAACTTCATGTAGTAGTGCAGCACGGCGGGAATGATCCCCGCGGCGCCATTGGTGGGCGCGGTGACCATGCGCCCACCGGCGGCATTTTCCTCGTTGACCGCCAGGGCGTAGACGTTGACCCAGTCCATCGCCGAAAACGTCGTGGCGATCAGCCCCGCGTCATCGCCCATCGCCTCGAGACGGCGATACAGTGACGCGGCGCGACGCTTGACGTTGAGCCCGCCAGGCAACACCCCTTCCCCCTCGACACCACGGTTGACGCAGGCCTGCATGGCTTGCCAGATATCCCACAGACCGGAGCGCACCTCGGCTTCGCTGCGCCAGGCCTTCTCGTTTTCCAGCATCAGCTCGCTGATGCTCATGCCATGCAGACGACACAGCGCCATCAGTTCCGCGCCGCTGTTGAAGTCGTAAGGCAAGGGGGTGGTGTCGGAATCCAGCGCTCCGTCCCGGGCCTGGGCCTCGTCGATGACGAAGCCACCTCCGACCGAGTAGTAGGTCTCGCGCTTGACCTCCTCGCTGTGCCCCTTGGCCACCAGCGTCATGGCGTTGGGGTGATAGGGCAGGCTCTCCTCGTGCCATTGCAGGTCTCTGGCCCACAGGAAAGGCACCGCCACCTGACCACCGAGCAACAGGGTCTGGCTCTCGAGCAGCTCTTCGATGCAGGGGCCAACAACGGCCGGATCGATGCGGTCTGGACGCTCACCCATCAGTCCCATCACGCAGGCGCGATCGGTGGCGTGGCCCTTGCCGGTGGCCGACAGCGAACCGTAGAGGTGAATCTCGATCCCCGCGACGCGCTCCAGCAGGTCCTGCGACCGCAGCGCCTCGACGAAGTCGTAGGCGGCCTTCATCGGCCCCACGGTGTGGGAGCTGGACGGCCCGATCCCGATCTTGAACAGGTCGAATACGCTGATAGCCATGGCGCTGCCTCTTGTACGAATGACGCGAAGTGTGGGGCATGAGGGGCGGAGGTCCGAGACCTGCGAGGTCAATTTCGCTAAAGCGAGGGCTGTCGTTCCTCCGGGATATCGTTATGCTGGCTGCCATCGCTTCGATGGACAAGGCAGAATATCTTGCCTTCACTATAGCTCAGCTAAACCATACCTAAACCACCGCCATACCACGGCCAGACCATGACCTCTTGTCGGAACACATCGCAATGAGTCGACTGCTCAACGCCCAGACCCACGCCTGGCTGAAGGGGTTCGCCGTCAGCGCCCGCCACCTGTCCTTCACCCGAGCGGCGGAGGAACTGCACGTCACCACCGGCGCCGTCAGCCAGCAGATCAAGCAACTGGAGGACCGGCTGGGCTTCAAGCTGTTCCGACGCCTGCCCCGTCGCCTGGAACTGACCGAAGAAGGCAAGCGCCTGGCCGCCGTGGTGGACGACGCCTACCAGGCGGTGGGACTCGAGGTGAGTCGCCTGCGCAGCGGGGTAATGAGCGGGGTCATCCGCCTGCGCTCGGTGCCCTCCTTCCTCAACAAGTGGCTGATGCCCCGCCTGCCGCGTCTGCAGGCCAGGTTTCCCGATATCGAACTGCATATCACCGCCGAGGACAGCAACATCTCGTTGCGTGACGGCGACTTTGACCTCGCGCTCGACCTCAACGACGGCCACTATCCGGGACTTGCCATCACCCCGCTGATGCAGGAACGCATCTTCCCGGTCTGTTCACCCGGCCTGCTGAAGGGCCGCCCACCACTCAGACGTCCCGAAGACCTGGCCTGGTACCCGCTGCTGCATGACATCACCGCCTGGCGCGGCAGCCAGGAGTATGGCGAGTGGCGCCACTACCTGTCCGCCATCGGCGCCCCTTCGATCAATCTGGAGCGTGGCTACACCTTCAACCGCAATCACCTCACCATGGAGGCCGCCATCGCCGGCATGGGCGTGGCGATCGCCCGGGAAACACTGATCACCAGCGAGTTGAAGAGCGGCGCCCTGATCGCCCCCTTCCGTGCCCGCGTCGACAGTGGCAAGCAGTACGGCATCGTCCACGCGGCAGGCGCCACCGACGATCGCCGGGTCAAGGCCGTGCACGACTGGCTGGTGGAGGAGGCCAGCCGCAGCACAAACCACTAACCCCCGTGCCTGGACGAGCGGCCCTGACCAGGTCATCGGGCACCTGTCTTGCGCCTTACCTATGCTGTATAAGCATATGGCGAAGACTGGCGAAGAATCCTTCGGGATTCCCAGACACTCCCCCGGCTCGACGGGTATAATCACGCCCAGATACACCCCTTTTCTGGAGATTGAGAGGGATGCTCAATACCCCCCCTTCCATCACGCCTACCATCAGCTTTCGCGCGACCTGCGCCAGAGCCTTGCTCTATATCCTGATCATCGGCGCGATGATGCAGGGCGTGCTGTGGGAGACCGGCCTGCCCGAAAAGATTCGCTTCAGCGAAGTCGGCTTTACCGAGAGCATGCAGACACTGTGGCTGCTGATCAGCTGCCTCTTGCTGATCTACGCCCGCCAGGTGCTGGGCGGCCTGCCACGGGTGACGCTATTGATGTTCGGTCTGCTCGGCGCCGCCCTGATTCGCGAGCAGGACGCCTTTCTCGACGCCTACGTTTTCGACGGCGCCTGGCAGACCCTGGTGACCCTGCTGCTGCTGCCCATTCTCTATTGCGTGCTTCGCCAGCGTCACGCCTTCGTACGCGAGTTCGAGGAGTTCGTCGAAAGCTTCGCCTTCGGCCTGTTTGCAGCAGGCTTCCTTTGCACCTTTGCCTTCTCGCGGCTCTACGGCCGCAGCGAGATGTGGGAGGCCCTGCTCGCCGAACGCTACGTCAGGGTATTCAAGGACGCCGCCGAAGAGGTCACGGAACTGTTCGGGTACACCCTGCTGATGTTCGCCATGGTCGAACTGGTGCTGTGGATCCGCCGGCGCCAGGCCAGAAGCGAATAGCTCGCGACCACCACAGCGTCGTGACACGACAACGCCCGCGGCCATCACCGCGGGCGTTGTCGCTTTCAGCCTTCGCTCGCCGGAAACGCTCGCGTGCGGCAGCGCTTCACCCTGATTCGATGACATGAAAAAACGCCCGTGGCTTTCGCCACGGGCGTCCTGTGCTCACCCTACTGCTTCGCTGTCGACGCAAGCCCTGCTCGGTCGAGACAGGCGTTACTCGTCGAGGAAGGAGCGCAGCGGTTCGGAGCGGGTCGGATGGCGCAACTTGCGCAGCGCCTTGGCCTCGATCTGACGGATACGCTCGCGGGTCACGTCAAACTGCTTGCCGACCTCCTCGAGGGTGTGGTCGGTGTTCATGTCGATACCGAAGCGCATCCGCAGCACCTTGGCTTCGCGGGCGGTCAGGCCACCGAGCACGTTGCGCGTGGCTTCGACGAGGCCCTCGCCGGTGGCCGAGTCGATCGGCAGCACCATGGTGGAGTCTTCGATGAAGTCACCCAGGTGCGAATCGTCGTCGTCACCGATCGGCGTCTCCATGGAGATCGGCTCCTTGGCGATCTTGAGCACCTTGCGCACCTTGTCTTCCGGCATCTCGAGACGCTCGCCCAGTTCTTCAGGCGTCGGCTCGCGCCCCATCTCCTGCAGCATCTGCCGCGAAACGCGGTTGAGCTTGTTGATGGTCTCGATCATGTGCACCGGAATACGGATAGTGCGCGCCTGGTCGGCGATGGAACGCGTGATCGCCTGACGAATCCACCAGGTGGCGTAGGTCGAGAACTTGTAGCCGCGACGATATTCGAACTTGTCCACCGCCTTCATCAGGCCGATGTTGCCTTCCTGGATCAGGTCGAGGAACTGCAGGCCGCGATTGGTGTACTTCTTGGCGATGGAGATGACCAGACGCAGGTTGGCCTCGACCATCTCCTTCTTGGCACGGCGAGCCTTGGCCTCACCGATGGACAGGCGACGATTGACCTCCTTCACCTCGCTCACCGGCAGCTGGATCATCTCCTCCTCGAAGGCGATCTTGCGCTGGGCACGCTGAACGTCGGCCTTGAGCGGCGCGAGACGATCGGCGTAGCGGGCGTTGTCGGCCATGAAGTCGTCGAGCCAGTCGAGCCGGGACTCGTTGCTCGGGAAGGCCTTGATAAAGGCCTTGCGCGGCACCTTGGCCTGCTTCACCAGGAGCTGCATCACCGTCTTTTCCTGGGCACGCACCTGCTCGACGCTGATGCGGACCTGTCCGACCAGACGTTCGAAGTGCTTGGGCACCAGCTTGATCGGAGAGAACAGCTCGGCCAGACGTGCCAGCTCTTCCTGAGCCTCACGGGACTGACGACCGTGGGTCTCGATGGCGGCGTTGGCGGCCTGGCTCTGCTCGCGAATCTGCCCGAAACGCGCACGGGCCTCTTCCGGATCCGGGCCACCACCGGAGTCGTCCTCTTCTTCCTCGCCGTCTTCGTCGTCGTCGCTGGCAGCCTGCTCGTCCACCTCGGGCACTTCGGCCTCGGCCACGCCGGGGATGCCTTCGTCGGGGTCGATGAAGCCGGAAAACAGGTCAGAGAGACGTCCCGGCGCTTCCTCGTCCTGGGTGGCATCGTAGGCATCGAGGATCGACTCGACGGCACCCGGCACATAGGCCAGCGCCGACATGACTTCACGGGTGCCTTCTTCGATGCGCTTGGCGATCTCGATCTCGCCTTCACGAGTCAACAGCTCGACGGTGCCCATCTCGCGCATGTACATGCGCACCGGGTCCGTGGTGCGACCGACATCGCTTTCCACCGCGGCCAGGGCCGCCACTGCCTCTTCAGCCGCGGATTCATCGGTTGAGTGATCCGACATCATCAGGGTATCTTCGTCGGGAGCTTCCTCGACGACGTTAATACCCATGTCATTGATCATGCCGATGATATCTTCCACCTGGTCGGGGTCGGCGATATCTTCGGGAAGGTGGTCGTTGACCTCGGCATAGGTCAGGAAGCCCTGTTCCTTGCCGCGCGCGATCAACTCCTTCAGACGTGACTGCTGCTGCGCATTTCCAGCCATAGAAACCCTATCTCGACGAAGAAGAATGAAGCACCTGAAGCGCTAAGGTGGAGAAACTCGGTAAGCCGGACAGTATAGCGGTTTTGGGGCCACTTCTGCCAGTCTGGAGTGTTTGCGCGATGTCTCAGGTGTGTTAGTTTATCTGGTTGCGCCACTTGTCAGCGCCGTATCCCTTAGATGGTGATGGTAGGACAAAATTCAACCCTACCCACATCCATACCTCATATTTGTCGTCGAACGCTCACAGGTTCTTACCATTGGTGGTAGCCGAACCTGCCGTCGTGACAGCGCTCGCGCCCTGCCGCAAGCGACCTAGCGCCCCGCCGCCAGCAACTCCATCAAGCGCCCGCGTTCTTCACTCGACAACCGCTCGCCGGACTGTTGCCGCCTCAGCAAGGCGTCGATCTCTTCCTGCCGGGACGGGGTCTGACTGGCTCTCTGAAAATAGCTCACCAGACCATCGAGCTCCGCCGCCCTGGCTGCCACCGGGATCAACAACTCCCGTCGCGCCAGCGCCGCCAGCCGCTCACCGTCCTCGCTACCGTGGAAGTGCATCAGCAGCACCTGAGCGCTTGAGTAGCCGCCAGCGCGCAGCAAGGTAATGACCTCCCGGCACAGCCGGGCGTCCTCGTCCTGCCCCCCGCACCAGTCCAGCGATTCGGGCAAGCGCTCCACCAGCCTGGGCTCGTGAACCAGCAATTGCAGGGTTCGCGCCATCAGGCCAAGGGCGCCCCCGGAACGGCGCGGCCGTGGCGCCGGCTCGCCGTCCTCGACGACGGGTTCGAAAAACTCATCGACCGGCGCGACGTCGTTGTCCTCGGGCGCCGGCGCCAGCAGCGCCTCGAAGCGCGACTGCTCGACCCCGGTGCGACGCGAGAGTTCGGTCAGCATCAGCGACTTGAGCACCCCCTGCGGCAGCTTCTCGATCGCTGCCAGCACCTGACTGGCGTAGCGCTCTCGCGACTCAAGCTGCGCCAGATCGCGCCCCTGGGCGGCGTGCTCGAACAGAAACTCCGACAGAGGGCTTGCGCACGTCACCCGATCCTCGAAGGCCTCGGTTCCCTCCTTGCGCACCAGGGAGTCGGGATCCTCTCCCTCCGGCAGGAACAGGAAGCGTGCCTGGCGACCATCGATCATCTCCGGCAGCACCGTTTCCAGCGCCCGCGCTGCCGCCTGGCGTCCCGCCTTGTCGCCGTCGAAGCAGAACACTACTTCGCTGACCAGACGGAACAGCCGACGCAGGTGATCGGCGGTGGTGGCGGTGCCAAGCGTCGCCACCGCGTTGCGAATGCCGAACTGGGCCAGCGCCACCACGTCCATGTAGCCCTCGACGATCAGCAGGCGTTCCAGGCGATGATTGGCCTGACGTGCCTCATAGAGGCCGTAGAGCTCGCGCCCCTTGTGGAACACCGGCGTCTCGGGCGAGTTCAGATACTTGGGCTTGGCGTCGCCCATCACTCGGCCGCCGAAGCCAAGCGTCCTGCCGCGAATGTCGCGGATCGGAAAGACCACCCGGTCGCGGAAGCGGTCGTAGCTGCGGCCACTGTCCTCGTGATGCACCAGCAGGCCGTACTCGATCTGCACCGACTCATCGACGCCCTGGCTGCCCAGGTGTCGCTTCAGCGCCTCCCACTGGGCCGGCGCGTAGCCGATGCCGAAGGTCTCGCGCACCTCATCGGACAGCCCTCGACCCTCGAGGTATTCGCGCGCCGCCTTGCCTTCCGGCATCTTGAGCCGCTCGCGAAAATAGCTGGCCGACATTTCCAGCAGGTTGACGCCTTCCTTGCGCTTCTTCTCGCGGGCCTGGGCGCGAGGGTCGTCCGCCCCTTCCCTCGGCACTTCCATTCCCATCCGCGAGGCCAGCTGCTCCACCGCTTCGGGAAACCGCAGCTTGTCGTACTCCATCAGAAAGCGCAGGGCGTTGCCGTGGGCGCCGCAGCCGAAGCAGTGATAGAACTGCTTGTCCGCACTGACCGTGAAAGACGGGCTCTTTTCCTGGTGGAAGGGGCACAGACCGGAATGGTTGCGCCCGGCCTTTTTCAGCTTGACGCGCTCTCCCACCACTTCGACCACGTCGACGCGGGCAAGGAGATCATCGATGAAACGCTGGGGAATCTGACCGGCCATATTCTGCTCGACAGGAGCTCTCTCGACTGAAGCGCGCTAGTCTAGACTGAAACGCGCTAGACAATGCACTAGCAGGAGCAAGAGAAGCGAAGCGGGAGTCGGCGACAAACGTCAGAAAAACAAGCGGCCACCTCAATGGCGGCCGCTTGGCGTCCTCCTGAACCGAGGGCGGCGGACCGCGCTCGACTCAAGTACGGATCAATAGAGCCGTTCGAAACGCTTGCGCTCGCGCTGGAGCTTCTTGGCGTGACGCTTGACAGCGGCAGCAGCCTTGCGCTTGCGCTCGGCAGTCGGCTTCTCGTACTGCTCACGACGACGAACCTCGGACAGAACGCCGGCTTTTTCACAGGAACGCTTGAAGCGACGCAGAGCGACGTCAAACGGCTCGTTATCACGTACTTTGACAGAAGGCATTAAGCACTCACCTACCTTGGGTAACTTGAGTTCGGTTTGTACGCACACCTTCAAGGCCAATACCTCGCACCACTCCTTGTCCGGCCAACCCTTGAGCTGACAACAGCTCAGCGCAGGAACCCTGCGGGCATGACCTGAAACGGAACAGAGACGGGGGAAGCGAGCCCTGGATGCACGACCCAGTCTTGCAGCGGACAGTATTTTAGTGACCATCCCGCTTTCTTGCAAATGCTTTCGTCTCGCTCACCCTTCAATCTGTACCCGCCGCCAGCGCTGCTTGCCTGCCACAAGGCGCGCCGCGGCCGCCGAAAGGGAGCCCGTCGCTTATGCAGCGGAAGCCAAATCGGCGTAGAATACTCCCCCCTTTCACCGTTTCCCGAGCCCGATCCATGCGCGTACTAGGCATCGAAACCTCCTGCGACGAGACCGGCGTCGCCCTTTACGACACCGACCGCGGCTTGCTGGCCGATGCGTTGCATAGCCAGGTGGCGATGCACGCGGACTACGGCGGTGTGGTGCCGGAACTCGCCTCTCGCGACCATACCCGGCGCCTGCTGCCGCTGATCGACCAGGTGCTCTCTGGAGCACAGCTCGAACGCACCCAGCTGGACGCCATCGCCTACACGGCAGGCCCCGGGCTGGTCGGCGCGCTGATGGTCGGCGCCAGCACCGCCCACGGCATGGCCCGCGCACTCGGCATTCCGGTGCTCGGCGTTCACCATATGGAAGGACACCTGCTCGCTCCCATGCTCGAGGACGAGCCTCCGGCCTTTCCCTTCGTGGCATTGCTGGTCTCGGGCGGCCACACCCAGCTGGTCCAGGTTGACGGCATCGGGTGCTATCAACTGCTGGGCGAATCGGTGGACGATGCCGCCGGTGAAGCCTTCGACAAGGCTGCCAAGATGCTGGACCTCGATTACCCCGGCGGCCCGCGGGTAGCTGCCCTGGCCGAGGGCGGCGACCCGGGCCGCTTCCGCTTCCCCCGGCCGATGACCGATCGCCCGGGTCTCGACTTCAGCTTTTCGGGGCTCAAGACCCACACCCTGACCGCCATTCGTCAGTTAGAACAGGCTGGCCAGCTCGACGACCAGGCCCGCGCCGACGTCGCCAGAGCCTTCGAGGAGGCCGTCGCCGACACCCTGGCGATCAAGTGCCGTCGGGCCCTCAAGCAGACCGGGCTCACCCGCCTGGTGGTGGCCGGCGGTGTCAGTGCCAATGTGCGCCTGCGCGCCAAGCTGGAAGAAGCGACGCGAAAACAGGGGGCTCGCGCCTACTACCCTCGCGGCCGCTTCTGCACCGACAACGGCGCCATGATCGCTTATGCGGGAGCCCAGCGTTTGATCGCAGGAGAAAAGGATACCGTGGGTCAGATGAAGGCGGTGCCGCGCTGGCCGATGGATCAACTCAGCGCGCCGTAGTCGACTAGCAAGAAGAAAGGGCCATGATTGCGCTCTCTATACGCCCAGGAGCCCAGCCTGCCCCATCGAGCCGGTCGCTTTACAGGTGGGGCTCCTTGCCCTGGCGCAACCGGCCGATATTGATGGCGTGGCGGGCCACCACAAGACCGGCGAACACCAGCACTACCCAGACAAAGTCCGGCGCCAGCCACAGGCTCAGCAGCGGGGCCAGGGTGGCGCTGGTCAATGAGGCCACCGCCGCGGTGTGCGCCCACCAGGCAAGCAGCGCCCAGATCACGGCGCTGACCAGGGCTACCCCAGGGGTCAACAACAGCATCACGCCGAAGGCGCTGGCCACCGCCTTGCCACCACGGAAGCGATACCACGCCGGGTAGCAGTGGCCCAGCAGCACACCGAGCCCCACCAGGCCTAGCCCCCAGGGCGGCAGTTCGAGCCACAGGCCGAGCAGCAGCACCGGCCAGCTTTTCAGGGCGTCGATCGCCAGCGTCGCCAGCGCCAGCGGCACGCCGTGCTGGCGAAGCACATTGGAGAAGCCGGGATTGCAGGAGCCGCTGAGCCGCGGATCCGGGCGCCCGGCCCAGCGGCAGACGCTGATGGCGCCCAGCCAGGTGCCGCTCAGGTAGGCAAGAGCGGTCAAGGGCAGTATCACTTCCAACGATGAACCCATGGCGACTCCTGACCCGACGCAACCGGTGCTGGCGAAAGATGCCACACTCAAGGGCATTCCGTCGTAGTTTGCCAGTACGAGCACTCGCGAGTCACCCGCGGCCTGTTTCCCGGGGGGCGGCTCAAGTACAATCGGGCGCCTTGTCACACCTGCTTTTCCCGGTTCTTGCTTAGCGGCCGGGAGGACAATCACCGGGGATCACCGATGGATCAGGTACTGATCGAAGGCCTTGAACTGGATACCGTCATCGGCGTCTATGACTGGGAGCGCAGCATCACCCAGCGCCTGACGCTGGACCTGGTGCTGGCCACCGACATCCGCGCTGCAGCGCAAGACGATGACCTGAGCCAGACCCTCGACTATGACGCCATCAGCCGTCGCATCGGGGTCTTCGCCGAAGAACACAGCTTCGAGTTGGTGGAAACCTTCGCCGAGCGGCTGGCGGAACTATTGCAGGAGGAGTTCGGCGTGCCCTGGCTGAAGATGACCCTGCGCAAGCCCGGGGCGGTGGCCAACGCCCGCGCCGTAGGCGTCAGCATCGAGCGCGGTCAGCGCCCCGGGGGCCACTGATGGCGCTGGTAACCCTGAGTCTTGGCAGCAATATCGAGCGCGACCAGCATATTCGCGTCTGCCTGGACGCCCTGTCGGAGACCTTTGGCGAGCTTGCCATCTCGCGGGTCTACGAAAGCAAGCCGGTCGGCTTCGAAGACGGTCGCAACTTCTACAACCTGGTGGTCGCCCTCTACAGCGACTGGTCCGTTGGCGAACTGCAGGCCTGGTGCAAACGTCTCGAGGCCGCCAATGGTCGACGCAAGGACAGCCCCAAGTTCAGCCCTCGCACCCTCGACGTGGACATCCTCACCGTCGGCGAGCAGGTAGGCGACATCGACGGCGTCAGCCTGCCGCGAGGCGAAATCCTGCACCACGCCTTCGTGCTCTGGCCCATGGCCGAGCTGCTGCCGGAGCACCGCCACCCCCTCGACGGGCGCTGCTATCAGGAGATCTGGCAGGCCTTCGACGCGGACGACCAGCCGTTGTGGCCCATCGAGTTCCACTGGGGGGATCGGGCGCTGCCTTCACGCGCAGCACTCGAGGGGACTCTCGAGCAGTAGCCCCGCAAGCCCGCTAGCGCCAGGCGTCTTCCAGGACGGCAAGCCGCCTGTGTCGTAGCTCCTGACCCAGCGCCGCACCCTTGAAGCCCTCATCGAGCAGGTCTCTGGGCGAGAGCGCCAGCGCCGTACGATAGCCCAGCGCCAACCGTTCGGCGTCCCCGGGACGCCTAAGTGCCAGCACCGCCAGCAGCGGCGCCACCCGCTCACCGCGGCGCCAGGCGTCGATGCCATCGAGCCAGTCCATGGCGATCAACGGCGCCGAGCGATCACCGTCCTGAGCAAGCGACGACGCCAGCTGTCGGGTCGACGCTAACTGATGCCCGGCGTCACGATAGTCGTTGGGTAGCTTGAGGCGCTCCTCCAGGGCCTTGCGTGCGGGCGCACTCAGTGCCTCCACCAGTCGCCCCCAGCGCCAACAGGGCGAACCGGACAACGCCTCGGGCAATCTCGTCATCCGAACAAGCGCACGCTCCAGGGCATCACCGCCCGCCTCGTTCAGCGCCGGCATCAGCCGCTTAAGTGCACCGCAGGCGGCCAGGGCATCGAAGTAATGCCGCGGCTCGGGCTCGCCGAGCGCTTTCTCGGTCTCCACCCAGACCCGCTCGGCCACCAGATGGTCGAGCTCACCGCTGTCGGCCAGTTGGCGCATCAGCGCCTGGGTCGGTTCGGCGATGCGAAAACCAAGACCTGCATAACGGGCCAGAAAGCGGGCGGTACGCAGCACCCTCAAGGGATCCTCGACGAAAGCCGGGCTGACGTGGCGCAGCAGTCGATCATCGAGGTCTCGACGGCCATCGAAGGGATCCACCAGCGCGCCGTCGAGTGACTCGGCCATGGCGTTGATGGTCAGATCGCGGCGGGCCAGGTCTTCCTCCAGGGTCACCTCGGGGCTGGCGTGCACCACAAAGCCGGTATAGCCGTGACCAGACTTTCGCTCGGTCCGCGCCAGGGCGTACTCTTCGTGGGTCTCGGGGTGCAGAAATACCGGAAAGTCGCGCCCCACCGGGCGAAAACCACGCTGGCGCATGGCCTCGGGGGTGGCACCGACCACCACCCAGTCGGTGTCCTTCACCGGCCAGCCAAGCAGCGCGTCGCGTACCGCGCCACCCACCCGATAGACCTCCAGCCCCGCACAAGGCTCGTCGCCCTGACGCTGCTCGCGTTCCTGGGTCATGACGCCATCCGGCTCACCCGTTCGGGCAGGCGATGCTGCCACTCGGTAAAGCCACCATCGAGGCTGTAGACGCGCTCGAAGCCCTGGGCGCTGAGCCAGCTTGCCGCCTGCTGGCTGGAATGGCCGTGATAGCACACCACTACCAGGGGTCTATCCTTCGGCGTCTGTTCGACCAACGGCCCTACGCTGTGGTTGTCCAGATGGCGGCTGCCGGGAATGTGGCCCTGGGCGTAGCTGCCGGGATCGCGAATATCGACGAGACACAGCTCGCCTTGCTCATCGAGCCACTGGCTCAGGCGCTCGATATCCAGATGTTCGAAGGCGGCGGACGTCATATGGACTCCTTGATAAAGGGAAGGGTCGGGCACGGGGAAGTGGGTCTCGGCGAGTGGCCTGCGGCGTTACGCAAACTGCCGACTGGGCACGCTGATGCGCTCGCCGCTGTCCAGGTCCAGCGCGGTCAGGCTGCCGCCCCAGACGCAGCCGGTATCCAGCGCCTCGGCGCGAACCCGACTGCCGCTGGCCTCGCCGTTGAGCGCGGCCCAGTGGCCGAACAGCAGCCAGGGATCATCCTGGCGAGGGTACTGAAACCAGGGAGCGAAGCCATCCGGCGCACTGTCCAGGCCTTCCTTGGCGTCGAAATCCAGGCGCCCCTCGGCGTCGATGAAGCGCATACGGGTCAGGGTGTTGACGATGGCCCGCAGGCGGTCGACCCCTTCCTGGTGCGGCTTGAAGCGGCGCGGACGATTGCCGTACATGCGCGTGAGAAAATCGCCGGCACGCTCGCCGGTCAGCATCCACTCGACCTCACCGGCCAGCGACTCGGCCTGATCCAGCCCCCACTGGGGCGGCAGGCCGGCGTGGGTCATCAGGGTATTGCCATCGCGCACCAGCAGCGGCCTGGCCTGGAGCCAGTCGAGCAGGGTCTCGCGATCCTCGGCCTCTAGAATATCGTCGATGGTGTCCTTGCGCTTGGTCGCGGCGCCACCTCGCGCCACCGCCAGCAAATGCAGGTCGTGGTTGCCTAGCACCACCCTGGCCGCCTCCCCCAGCGCCATCACTTCGCGCAGGCAGGCCAGCGACCCCGGCCCGCGGTTGACCAGATCTCCGGCCAGCCACAACTGATCCCGACGCGGATCGAAGTCGAGCGCCTCGAGCAGGGCGATGAATTCCTCATGACAGCCTTGAAGGTCACCGATAGCGTAGCGTTTCATAGGATCTCGGGGCTCTTGAAGGGCGTTCGATTCGCCAGATCAGTGAATCTGGTTGGGTGTGGCCAGGCGAAACACCGTGATCGGCACCTCGAAGGGACGCTGGCTGGCGGTGTCCACGCAGGTGTAGGCCCCTTCCATGAACCCTACCGGCCCGTCGAGAATGGCACGACTGGTGTACTGAAAGGTCTGACCGGGGCCTATCATCGGCTGCTTGCCGACCACCCCCTTGCCACGAACCTCCTGGACCTGCCCGCTGGTCTGGGTGATCTTCCAGAAACGCGCCATCAACTGAATATTCCCCGGCGAATGATTGTGCACCGTCACCGTGTAGCTGAACACGAAGCGGTTCTCCATCGGCGAAGATTCATCTTCACGATAGGCGGGCTCCACATCGACCCTTACGTCGGGCATCTCGCTCATGACGGATTCTCCTCTGCACTCAAGGCGTTGGCGATGGACACGAACTCTTCCACCTCCAGCGTCTGGGGCCGCCGGCTCGGATCGATACCGAGGGCCTCGAGGGCGTCACCGTCGATGCGTCCCTTGAGATTGTTGCGCAGCGTCTTGCGCCGCTGACCGAAGGCCTCGCGCACCACGTCGAACAGCAACGTCTCGTCCTTGGCCCGCCCCTGGGGTCGCTCACGCGGGGTCAGCCTGACGATGGCCGAGTCCACCTTGGGACGCGGCACGAAGGCCTCCGGCGGTACCACGAACAGCGAATCGACGTCGCAGAAGTACTGCGCCAGCACCGACAGCCGCCCACGATCACCTCCGCCCGGTGGCGCCGCAAGACGATCCACCACCTCCTTCTGCAGCATGAAGTGCATGTCCTGGATGGCGTCGCCAGCCTTGAGCAGGTGCGAGATCAGCGGGGTCGAGATGTTGTAGGGAAGGTTGCCGACGACCCTGAGTGGCTGGCCCTCGCCGCGTAGCGCAACGAAGTCCATCTTGAGGGCGTCGCCTTCGTGGATGACGAAGTTCGGGTGATTGAAGAATTGCACCCGCAGCCCCGGAATCAGGTCCCGGTCCAGCTCGATGACCTCGAGATCACCGTCGGTGGCATCGAGCAGTGGTTCGGTCAGCGCCCCCTGGCCTGGGCCGATCTCGACCATACGGTCGCCGGGGCGCGCCCCGATGGAACGCACGATGCGCGAGATGACGCCGGGATCACGCAAGAAGTTCTGACCGAAGCGCTTGCGGGCCCGGTGCGCCGTGGGGCGGGATGACATGCTTGAATCCTTTGCAAAACGAGGGTTGGGGTGACGGACCTTCAGCGCTCGGCCACCCGGCTGCCCATATCCTCGGCGAGGGCAATCGCCACCGCCAGGCTATCGGGACTGGCAGTGCCATGCCCGGCCAGGTCCAGGGCGGTGCCGTGGTCCACCGAGGTCCGTGCCAGCGGCAGCCCTAATGTGATGTTGGCGGCCTGGCCGAATCCCGAATACTTGAGCACCGGCAGACCCTGGTCATGATACATCGCCAGCACCGCGTCGACGCCGTCGAGATGACGCGGGGTGAACAGGGTATCCGCCGGCAGCGGCCCGTCAAGGGCCAGTCCTTCTTCACGTAGCCGTTCGAGCACCGGGGTGATGATCTCGATCTCTTCGCGCCCGAGATGCCCATCCTCGCCGGCGTGGGGGTTCAGACCGCACACGGCGATCCGCGGAGAGACAACGCCAAAGAAGTCTGTCAGGTCCCGGGCCAGAATACGCAGCACTCGCTCGAGACCCTCTCGAGACAGCGCGTCGGCCACCTCGCGCAGCGGCAGGTGGGTGGTCGCCAGGGCCACCCGCAGCGGTATCGAACGCAATGAATCAGTGGTGGCGTCGGCCGAGACGACGCGCCCGTGCAGGGCGCTGTCGGTGGCCAGCATCATGACCACCTCCTCGACCCCGCAGGCATCGCGCAGGTACTCGGTGTGGCCGGTGAAGTGGTGATGGCCCGCGTCGCGGATCACCCCCTTGTGCAGCGGCGCCGTGACCATCGCCGAGGCCTTGCCGGCCAGGCACTGGGCCACCGCCATATCCAGGGTCTCGAGCACATAGTCGGCGTTGGCCGTCGACAGCACGCCAGGCTCGCTGGCCTCCTTGAGCGCGACCGGCCACACCGCCAGACGCTGCCGGCGCGGCCCCGGATGCGCCTCGCCCGGTGCCACTATTACCACCTCGACATCCAGTCCGAGCGCCAAGGCGCGAGCCCTCAACAGCTCTGGGTCGCCAATGGCGACCCAGTCGGTGGCGTGGCGCGCAGCCAGCATCAGGGCAAGCTCGGGACCGATGCCGGCGGGTTCGCCGGTGGTCACCACGATCGGTGCCTTCATCCGCTGCGACATCAGCCCTGGTTCAGGCGCTTCTCGACGAAGGCCTCGCCGCGAATTTCCTGAACCCACTTCTCGAGTTCATCGCCGGCCTTGCGCTGGAAGATCGCCTGGCGCGCCTCCTCGCGGCTGGTACCGACGCCTTGCTGCTGCAGATAGCGCTCGACCTCGGACTCGGAGATGTTGATCCGGCTGGACACCTGGGCCTGCTGGACCTTCATGATCAGCATCTCGCGACGGATCTGATCACGCACCTGGGACAGGCTCATGCCCTGGGACTCGAGCCGATCGGCGAACTGCTCCAGGCTGACACCGTTCTGGTTGGCCACGGCGCGCACCTGACGATTGAGCTCGGTATCGTCGACGCTCAGGTTCATGCGCTCGGCCATCTGCACCTCGATCTCCTCGACGATCATGCGGTCCAGAATCTGCTCACGCAGGGCCTGCTCCGGAGGAGTGTCCATGTCGCTGGCGCGCAGTCTGGCCATGGCCTGCTCGACACGGTCATCGAGCTGGGAGGCCATGATGGCGTCCTCGTTGACCACGGCGACGATCCGATCCAGCGGCTGGCGGTAACCGTCCTGGGCGTGGGCCGCCACGGTAGTCAGTGCCAGACAGGCGGCCATCGCCAGGGCGGCAAGGGGTCGGCTACGCATAGTCATGCTTCCTCGTTCACTCAGATTCGATGCGGCGAGCACGTCTCGTGCTCGCCGTTGGGGATACGCCAGGGTATTTAGTTCAGGCCGGGACGGTAACCGGGCACCGCAGACTGGAAGTAGGTGTCCGCGTCGCCACCGATGCCACCGAAGCCCTTGAGCACAAAGCGCAGGAAGAGCCCGCGATCCGTGGTGTCGTCCTCGATGTTGTTGGCGGTGTCCTCGTCTTCGATCCACTCGCGCCACACGACCTGCACACCATAACAGCAGTCGTTCCACTGCACACCCGCCATCTGGTCGAGGGCACGGTCGTTGGTGTTGTCGTAGAGCACCCGGCCGATGACGTCGAAACGATCCGTCGCCTTGTAGGCGAAGGACATGTCGTACTCTTCGCGGTTGTAGTTGCGAACGTCATCGTCATCGTCGGCGTTGTCGAAGCCTTCGATCTCCCAGCGGTAGCCCAGGTTGAGCACGTGACCGGCGTCGGCACGGTACTGCACGCCAAGGCCGGTGCTCTCGGTGCGACTCTCCTCGTCGTCGTAGAGCCACTGCCAGCGGGTGCTCCAGTTGTCGGTGATCTGCCAGTTGATTCGGGTCACCCAGGGCGAACGATCGCGGGTGGCTTCGTAGTAGTCGAACGACTCCTCATCACCGGGCAAGGTGTCGGGATCACCGGCCATATCGATATTGCGGTCCTCGAAGTAGGCCGACTGCCCGACCCCGACAGACAACCGCTCGCGGCCGCTCTGGTCTTCGAGGAAGCGGCTTTCCACGCCGTAGGACAAACGGTTCAGGTCACCCAGACGATCGCCGCCGGAGAAGCGGTACGGCGACCACAGCTGGCCCCACGAGAACGCCAGCTCCTCGGTGTCGAAGTCGGGGAAGTCGCTCTGGTCGCGCTCCGGTACGTAGGCGTAGTTGAGGCGTGGCTCGAGGGTCTGGCGCCAGTCGTCACCGCCAAAGGCGAAGTCGCGCTCGAAGATCAGCCCGGCGTCGATGGTGGTCACCGGTGCGGTCAGCGTCGGGCTCTCGCTGTTGTCGGTGATGCGCTCGTCATAGTCGAGGTCATAGCTCGTGTGCTGCAGCGCCACGCGGGGTTCGAAGAAGCCCCAGCTCGGCTCGAAGCGGTAGCCCACCGCCGGCGCCAGATCCAGGCGGGCGCCCTTGACGTCTTCCCTGAGCGGGATGCGGCGCTGGGTATCCTCGTAGTCGTAGAAGCCGTTCTCGTCGCCCTCGATATCGCGCCAGAAGTAGGTGGCGTTGGAGTTCCACTCCTGATAGAAGCCGAGGTCCTGGGACCAGCGGCCGTTGGCGGTCAGGCTCGGCAGCCGGTAGAAGGGCTTGTCGCCTTCGTCGACCGGATCGTCCAGCAGCTGATAGCCCTGGGCCTTGGCCTGGAGGTTCCAGGTGTCGCCGAGGTAGTCGATCTGGGCCAGACGCGCCATGTTGCTGGTATCGGTCTCACCAAAGGTACGCCCGAAGTCATCGAAATAGCGGCCGTCACTGGCGGCGCCATAGCGCAGCCGGTAGGGAACGCGCGAGCTGAAGCGCCCGTAATGGCTGTAGTCGAAGTACCAGCGTTCGTCGCCGTTCTCGAGCTCGGTGGTGGAGTCGTCATCTCCGGCGGACTCGTCGTCACCGATGTAGGCGCCTTCCAGAGTGCCCTGATCGGTGGGAAACAGGTAACGGAACTCCGCCCCCATCAGTAACCCGCTGTCGTCGATCCAGCGCGGGGTGATGGTGGCGTCATAGTTGGGCGCCAGATTCAGATAGAAGGGCTGTGCGTAGTCGACACCACCGTCGGAGACGCCGATGGTCGGCCACAGGAAGCCTGTCTGGCGCCGCTCGTCGATGGGAAAGCGCACCCAGGGCCAGTAGAACACCGGCACATCGCCTACCTCCAGGCGGGCATGCTTGGCGGTACCGTAGCCCTGATTGCGATCCAGCAGAATATCGTTGCCGATCAGGCGCCAGGTGCTGTCGCCAGGCTCACAGGTGGTGAAGCTGGCCTCGCGCAGACGAAAGACGTTGTCACTGACTCGCTCGAGCTGGATGGCATCGCCGCGCAGGCGCGACTCGTGGGCCACGTAGTGGGCCGAATCGATGGTGGCCTGGTCGCTGTTCAGCGACACCTCGGCGCTGTCACCGCGCACCAGCAGGCCCTTGTCGCGCAGGGTCAGGGGACCACTGGCGTTGGCCAGGTCACGCTCCGGTGGTACCTGCACCCGGGTTGCCTCGAGCTGGGTATCGCCCTTGCGCAGCACCACTTCACCGTCGAGCACGGTGTCACCGTCGGTGCCGTAGTTGGCGGTGTTGGATTCGCTGTTGACCTGGCCATCGATGGCCGGCGCAGGAAGGCGGTATTCGGGCTGAACGTAGTAGCCTCGGCACACCGTCCCGGCGGGACGGTCATCGCCCCAGGGCTGCCAATCCATCTGGCTTGCCGGCAGGGGTTCAGGTGGGGCCGCCCACAGGGGGGACGACACCAGACTGGTGGTGGCGAGGCCCGCCAGGGCCGTCCATGCGTATCGCTTGGCCATGTTGCACGCTGTCCTCGACGGGGTGAATCGGTATTATACAGGCCGCGGCCGACCTGTAACGCCGATCTGTTCCAACGAGATTCGCGCCACGGCCGCCCTTGATCCATGCACAGCATGCGGTGAGGCCAACGGAGCGTCAACCGACATTGGCATCCTTCGCCCTGCCGCCACCAGGAGTTTTCCCCCCGATGTCCCAGGCTGAAAGCCCCCGCCGACTCGAGCAACTGCGCCTTTGGGCACAGGCACAGCACCCGTCCATCGAGGGCTCGAGCGATCTCGTGCTGGCCGCCGGCGACGCCAGCTTCAGGCGTTACTACCGCCTCACCCTGGAAAGTGGGGAGACCCGCATGCTGATGGACGCCCCACCCCCCCAGGAGGACGTCGGCCCCTTCGTCGCCATCGCCCGTGACTGGCACGCAGCGGGCCTGCCGGTACCCCGGGTCTATGCCGTGGACGCCGACCAGGGCTTCGTGGAGCTTGAGGACCTCGGCGACGAGCCGCTGCACCTGGCCCTCGACGGTGCCGACGAGGCCACCACCCACGCCCATTTCGACGCCGCCATCGCGCTGCTCGAGGAGCTTCAGCGGAAGGCTCCGAGCGATAGCCTGCCGCCCTACGACGCCGTAACGCTGGCCCGGGAGCTGGACCTGTTCCCCGACTGGTGCCTCGCCCAGTGGCTGGAGTTGGATGGCCAGCCTCCCGGCTGGCCTGCGCTGCGCCAGGCGCTGATCGAACAGGCGCTGGCCCAGCCGGTGGTCACCGTGCACCGCGACTTCGATGCCATGAACCTGATGCGTCACGCCGCCGAACTGTGGTTGATCGACTTCCAGGACGCCCTGGCAGGCCCCATCACCTATGACCTGATCTCGCTGTTGCACGGGCGCTATCGGCGCTTCGATGCGGCCACCCGGGCGGCCTGGAGCGAGGCTTTCCGCCAGCGCGCGATAGCCGACGGGCGCCTGTCTGACTCGGTGGATAGCGACAGTTTCCTGCGCTGGGTCAATGCCATGGCTGCCCAGCGTGCGCTCAAGGTGCTCGGCATCTTCTGTCGCCTGACCCTGCGCGACCAGCGCGACGGCTACCTGGCGCGTCTACCTCACTTTCTTGCCCATCTTCAGGACAGCCTAGAGGGGCTGGAGGGCCTCGCGGGACACGCCGACTTCAGCGCCTGGGTCGAAGACAGCCTGCGCCCGCTGATCGAAGCCCGCGTCGCAGAGGTGCGCCCATGAAAGCCATGATCCTGGCCGCCGGTCTCGGCAAACGCATGCGGCCGCTGACCGACCACTGCCCCAAACCCCTGTTGCCGGTGGCCGGCGAACCGCTGATTGGCCACCACCTCAGGCGCCTGGCCGGCTGCGGTATCGAACAGGTGGTGATCAACGTCAGCTACCGTGCCGACCAGATTATCGAGACCCTGGGCGACGGTGAACGCTACGGGGTATCGATTGCCTACAGTCGCGAGGACGAGCCGCTGGAGACCGCCGGCGGTATCGCCAAGGCTCGCCCACTGCTCGGCGAGGAGCCCTTCGTGCTGGTCAGCGCCGATGCCTTCTGCGACATCGACCCCAGCGCCCTGCCCTCTCTGGAGGGCGATCTGGCCCATCTGGTGCTGGTCGACAACCCCGTCCACAACCCGGACGGCGACTTCCACCTGGCGGCCGGCGGCAGAGTTTCGAGCGACGGCTCGCCAAAGTTGACCTACTCGGGGATAGCGCTGATCGACCCGCGTCTGGTGAATGACCTGCCCGCTCCCTGCTATCCTGTCGCTCCACTGCTTCGCGAGGCCATGGCCCGCGACCTCGTCGCCGGCACCCACCATCGGGGAGACTGGGTCGACGTGGGTACGCCCGAGCGCCTCGAGGCGTTGAATCACAGACTCGGCGGCGCTCCTGGCGAACGCTGATTGAGTCCGGCTGCATCCTGCAGACCGCATCAAAAAACATCGACATCACTATCGCAGAAAAAGAAGGAATCCCCATGAAAGCCAGCGTCAAATGGACCGACGGCCGTCAGTTCGTGGCCGAATCCGGTAGTGGCCACGCCGTGGTCATCGACGGCCCCCCCGATCACGGTGGCCGCAACACCGGGCCGCGCCCGATGGAGATACTGCTGATGGGCATGGGCGCCTGCACCTCCTTCGACGTGCTGGAGATCCTCGAGAAGTCCCGCGCCCCGGTGGAAGACTGCGTCGCCGACATCGAGGCCGAACGCGCCGACAGCGTGCCGTCGGTGTTTACCAAGATCCACGTGCACTTCACCGTCACCGGCAAGGGGCTCAAGGAAAAGCAGGTCCAGCGCGCGGTGGAACTCTCCGCCGACAAGTACTGCAGCGCCTCCATCATGCTGGCCAAGGGCGGCGTCGAGGTCACCCATTCCTACACCATCGTCGAATCCTGAGGCCGCTTCGAGCGCCGCGCAGCAGCGAGCGCCTCGGATCGACAGCCACCCTCACGCAAAAGCCCCTGCCGATCGGCAGGGGCTTTTGCGTGAGGGCGAGGCCATCGCAGCATCAGGCGCTGGCCACCGGCACAGGATCAGATGCGGTAGACGCTCTTGGTCATCACCCTGGACATCAGCGTCATGCCGGCCTTGACCGGGCCAGGGAACCTGGCGCCACCAGCCTCCAGCGCCTGCTGGGCGTGGTGGGCCTCGTCGATGGCCATCTGCCTGAGCACCGCCCGGGAGCGCTTGTCCCCTTCGGGCAAGGTCTCGAGGTGCTCGTCCAGATGCTTGCCAACCTGCTCCTCGGTGGCGGCGACAAAGCCCAGGCTGACACGATCGCCAACCGCCCCCGCCAGCGCCCCCATGCCGAAGGACGCCGCATAGAACAGCGGATTGAGTCGACTGGTCGGCGCATTCAACTCCCTGAGCCGGTCCTCGCACCAGGCAAGGTGATCGATCTCTTCCTGGGCGGCTTCCTCCATCTGGCCGCGCACCTCCGGCAATTTGGCGGTCAGGCCCTGGCCCTGGTACAGCGCCTGGGCGCATACCTCTCCGGTGTGGTTGATGCGCATCAGGCCGGCCGCGTGATGGCGCTCATCCGGGCTCATTTCGCCGTCATGGATCGTATCGACCGCGGGCGTCGGCCGAGATGCCCGCGCCGCCCCCGGCACCAGGGTGCGCAATACATTGTCGAACTGATGGATGGCCCGATCAGCGGGACTGAGGGAGCGGGACATGGCGCGATCCTTGTACGACTAAGTGAGCCAGCAAACATGGGCGAAACGATGAACGTTCGCATCAAGGGATTATTCTACGCAAGCGTCGGCGGCACTCAAGCGCCGGCTCTTCATGTTGAGGGCGGCGACGCCTCGACGCTCAACACATCGAAAAAACCGATCGGCGCCGCCTGGGGGACACCAGGCGACGCCGGAGAATGCACGGATGCGTCGAGCGCTTGAACTGCCGGAAGAGACTCCGTCGCGCGCCGGCTAGCCAGCCGGCCATGTGAAGCGACGACCGCCCATCACGTGCATGTGAATATGATAGACCGTCTGGCCGCCGTCTTCATTGCAATTCATCACCACCCTGAAGCCATCTTCGGCAAACCCGAGGTCCTTGGCCAGACGCGAGGCGGTCAGCGGCAGGCGCCCCACCAGTGCCTGGTCTTCCTCGGTGATGTCGTTGAGAGTGGCAATATGCTTCTTGGGGATGACCAGCATATGGGTCGGGGCCTTGGGATCGATATCGTTGAAGGCCAGCACCTGATCGTCCTCGTAGACGATATCGGCGGGAATCTCGCGGTTGATGATCTTGCAGAACAGGCAATCCATGGCAGGCTCCGGGGCACACTGAAAAAACGGTGTCTTCGAGATTACCCGCCAACAGGGCTGCTGTCAGTCCCCTGACTCGCCCGATCACTGACCCAGGCCCCATGAGCAACGTTCCCAAACCGCCAGTTATGCACCTCTGGTCATCGCGCTCGCCTGCCCCCCCAAGCCATTGCGGCTATGGTACAACCGTAGCTCCCATGCATTTTCGGAGTGTCGCCTGCCATGCATCACACCGCCCTGCTGCTGATCCTTCTGATCATCATCGCCTTTGCCCTGCTGTCGCGGCGCATCTCGGCCTCGCTGATCAGTCTGCCCATGGTGTTCATGGCCGCGGGGATGGGGCTGGGCGCGCTGACGCCGGACCTGGTGCCCATGGACATGCAGCAGGAGCTGACCCAGGTGATCGCCGAGATCACCCTGATCATCGTGCTGTTCGCCGATGCCTCGGTGGTCAAGCTGAAGTCTCTGCGCCAGAACCTGGCGATTCCGCTG
Organism: Halomonas sp. H10-59; assembly: GCF_040070555.1. Taxonomy (NCBI): domain Bacteria; kingdom Pseudomonadati; phylum Pseudomonadota; class Gammaproteobacteria; order Oceanospirillales; family Halomonadaceae; genus Halomonas; species Halomonas sp. H10-59. The sequence continues at coordinate 802,673 of NZ_CP098828.1, read as the reverse complement.
CGCATGCTGTTGATCGGCATGCCCCTGACGGTCTTGCTGGGCACGCTGATGGCCAAGTGGGTCTCGCCGGAAGCGGCCTGGGGCACCGCCATGCTGGTGGCGGCGATTCTTACCCCGACCGACGCGGCCTTGGGCCAGGCGGTGGTATCGAGCCCCAGCGTGCCAGAACGTATCCGCCAGTCGATCAACGTCGAAAGTGGGCTCAATGATGGCCTGGCAGTACCGGTGATTCTTGCCTCGGCACTCCTGGCGGTAGCGGCCACCGGCACCGAGGTCGCCGACGCACCGGACAACCTCTGGACCTTCGCCCTGCTGCAACTGACCCTCGGGCCGCTGGTCGGGGTGCTGTTCGGCTGGGGCTTTGCCCGCCTGCTCGACGCCGCCATCGACCGCGGCTACGTCACCGTCATCTATCAGGGCATCCTGTTTCTGGCGCTGGCCTTCCTGATCTATCTGGTCGCCGAAACCGTCGGCGGCAACGGCTTTATCGCGGTGTTCCTCGGCGGCTTGACCTTCGGCAACCAGTTACGCCATGACACCACCTTCATCGAGGAGTTCATGGAGAGCGAGGGCCAGCTCTTGACCATCGCCACCTTCCTGATCTTCGGTGCGGTGATGGTGCCGCTGGCCATCTCGCATGCGTCCTGGAAGACCGTTGCTCTGGCGCTGATGTACCTGTCGGTGATTCGCATGATCCCGATCTGGATATCGCTCACCGGACTCGGGCTGTCCGCCTATGAAAAGACCTTCCTCGGCTGGTTCGGACCTCGGGGGTTGGCCAGCATCCTGTTCGCACTGCTGATCTACGATCAGTACCCGATCCCCGGCAGCGACGAGATCCTCGCCTGCGTGGTGTTGACGGTCATGATCTCGGTGGTGCTGCACGGCGTCAGCGCCCAGCCCATGGCCCAGCGCTTCGTCGCTTCTCGCCCCACCAAGGACGCACCCGTCAAGCAGGGGCCTCCTGGCCACTAGAGCCGCCTGCTTGACGGGTGGGCGGGACTGACGTTTCACCACGATAGCGTCAGTCCCGATCCCTGGCCGTCCGTTCCTTGGCCACCCGATCCTTGGCCGCCCGCTCCATGGCCCGGTCCAGCGCCCTGAAGACGTCATCATCCAGCGACTGCGCCACATTGAAGCGCAGGTAGCGACTGTTCGCCGTTTCCGGGCTGAACACCTCCCCAGGCGCCAGTACCAGATCCTCGTCCAGCGCCGCTCTGGCCACGTCCTTGGCGCAGAGCCCCGCGGGCAGTCGCGTCCACAGAAAGAGCCCCGCACTAGGCTCCACCCAGGGCTCCAGGCCCGCCGCGCGCAGTCTCGGCATGACCTGTCCCATGGCGTCTGCCAGGCGCGTCCTGAGCACGTTGAGGTGACGTCGATAGGCGCCTTCCCTGACCAGCTGGAACACCAGCTCTGCCGACAGCGCACTGGCGCCAAAGGAGGTCGCCAGCTTCAGGTCGACCAGCTCCTCGAACCACTCGGGGCGGATGGCGATATAGCCACAGCGCACCGAGGCCGACAGGGTCTTGGAGAAGCTGCCCACCTGGATTACCCGCTCGAGCCCGTCCAGCGCCGCCAGGCGCGGTGACGCCTGGTGCTCGAAGTCGGCGAAGATGTCGTCCTCGATGATCAGCAGGTCGTGACGCTCGGCCAGGCGCAGCACGCGGTGGGCCACCGCCAGTGACAGGCTGGCACCGGTTGGATTATGCAGCCCCGAGTTGGTGATATAGAGCCGCGGACGATGCTGCTCGAGGGCCTCGGCAAGGCGCGATAGGTCCGGCCCCGCAGGGCTGAAGGGCACCCCCACCACCTTGACCCGGTGGGCACGCAGCAGGGCATGAAAGTTGAAATAGCAGGGGTCATCGACCAGCACGCGGTCGCCCGGCTCGAGCAGAAACCGACACAACAGATCGATGGCCTGGGTGCCGGACTCGGTCAGCAGGATCTGGGACGGCGCCGCCTCGACACCCCGCTCGGTAAGGCGATGCGCCAGCACCTGACGCAGTGCTTGCAGGCCCTGGGGCGACGCATAGTCGGTCAGGCTGGCGACAGCGCCGGAACGCCTCGCCAACTGCCTCAGCCCACGGCGAATCTCCTCGTGGGGCATCCACTCTGCCGGCAGCCAGCCACAGCCTGGCCTCAGCCGGTAATGGTCGCTCTCGAGCGCCTGGCGGGTCAGCCACAGCGGGTCCACTGCGCGCTCGCGACGGGGCGCCAGCTCCGCCAGGGACAGCGGCGGCAAGCGATCACCGACGAAAAAGCCGGCGCCGCGACGGGAATGGATGGCGCCCTCGGCGACCAGCCGATCGTAGGCCTCGACCACGGTGGAGCGTGACACCCCGAGCGATTCAGCCAAGCCGCGAATCGACGGCAGGCGCGTACCTGGCGCCAGCTGACGCTGGGCCATGCGGCGCTGGATCAGCGCTACCACCTGCTCGACCAGGCTGATGCCCGCCCGACGATCGATGTCCTGTGCCTTCATCTGTACTGGAGGCTCCACCATGACAGTTTGTCAAAACTGTACTGCACCGTCTCTGGCTGCACCAGCGCACGCCCTTCACCCTAGGCGCTACTGACCCGCCACGGAGTTCGCGCAGATGCCCTCACGACACCGACCATTGAACCCGACACACCGCCCGGACCTTGGCAGGGGCTGGGCCTGCGGCGCCCTCGGCATGGCCATCTTCAGCGGTTCATTGCCCGCCACCCGGGTGGCGGTGGGGGCCTTCGATCCGCTGTTTCTGACCTTTGCCAGGGCCAGCCTGGCGGGACTGGTGGCGGTGGTATTGCTGGTGCGCCTGAAGGGACGCCGGCCGCGGACCGATGAGCTTGCATCGCTGGGGCTGGTTGCCGCCTGCGTGGTGGTGGGGTTTCCACTGCTGACCGCCATGGCGCTGGAGCACGTCAGCGCAGCGCACTCGCTGGTCTATATCGGCCTGCTGCCGATGGCCACCGCGCTGTTCGGGGTGCTGCGTACCGGCGACAGGCCCCGCCCGGCGTTCTGGGCCTGCTCGTTGAGCGGTGCTGCGCTGGTCGCAGGCTTCGCGCTCGGCCAGCCTGGCAGCGCCTCCTTGACCGGCGATCTGTTGATGCTGGCCGCCGTGATCGTCTGCGGGCTCGGCTACGCCGAGGGCGCGCGACTGTCGCGACGTTTGGAAGGCTGGCGGGTGATCTGCTGGGCGCTGACACTGGCCCTGCCGTTGATGCTGCCTCTGGCGGTTGCAACGCACCCGCCGACCCTGCAGGGCATCGGCAGCGCCGCCTGGTGGTCGCTGGGCTATGTATCGCTGTTCAGCATGCTGATTGGCTTCATCTTCTGGTATCGCGGCCTGGCGCTCGGTGGGGTGGCCGCGGTGGGTCAGCTACAGTTGCTGCAGCCGTTTCTCGGGCTTGGCCTGGCGGCCTGGTTGTTGAACGAGTCGATCAGCGTGGCGATGCTCGCCACCTGTGCCGCGGTCGTGGTGTGCGTCGCCGGTGCAAAACGCTTCGCAACACCAGCTCCGGTGCCGTCGATCCCGACTCGCTAGTCAGACGAAGCCGGCATCAACGGCGCGGCGGCTCAACGAAAACGTCGTTGGGCCAGCAGATGACGCACCAGCGGACCGAGGATCAGCTCCATCGCCAAGGATAGACGAGAGCCGGGCACCACCAGGGTGTGGGGGCGACTCATGAAGGCGTCCTGAATCATCGCCAGCAGGTAGGGAAAATCCACGGTGGACGGATCGCGGAACCGGATCACCACGAAGGACTCGGCATCGGTGGGAATATCCTGGACCTCGAAGGGGTTCGAGGTATCGACCGTGGGCACCCGCTGAAAGTTGATGTGGGTACGCGAGAACTGCGGCAGGATGTAGCGCACGTAGTCATCCATGCGCCCCAGGATGGTGTCGATGACCGCTTCCTGGGTGTAGCCGCGGGCATGCATGTCGCGGTCGATCTTCTGGATCCATTCGAGGTTCATGGTCGGGGCGACGCCCACCAGCAGATCGACGTGGCGGGCGATGTCCACCTCACTGGTGACCAGCCCACCGTGCAGACCCTCGTAGAACAGCAGGTCGGTACCGGTGGGCAGCGGCTGCCATTCGGTGAAAGTGCCGACCTGGTAGCCGGCCTCGATCATCTTCTTGTCTTCGGCGTGGATATAGTGCCGGAAGGTCCCGGCGCCGCTGTCACCGTACTCCTGGAACAAGGTCTCCAGGCGATCGAGCAGGTTGGCCTCCACCGCAAAGTGGGACAGCTCATCCTTGCGCTCGGGCTCCTCGCGAAAGATCCGCGCCATCTCCTGGCGGGTGTAGCGATGGAAGGCGTCACCATCGACGAAGGCGGCATGGACGTCTTCCCGGGCGAACATGCGCTCGAAGGTACGCTTGACCGTAGTGGTGCCGGCACCGGACGAACCGGTGACCGCGATGACTGGATACTCCCTCGACATCAGCCAGCCCTCGCCAGGGCGTCACGTACCGCTTCGGGCACCGCCACCGCACGCCCTGCCTGGGGGTCGACCACCATCAGGTTGAGCCTGGCGGTCGCCACTATCCGCTGATCGCTGTCGCGACGCATGCGATGGTAGACCGTGATGGCCTTGCGCGCCGGTTCGGGGATGGCGGTCTCGACCGTCAGGGCGTCCGGCCAACGAGACTCGGCCTGATACTGCACCGCCAGGTCGGCGGCGACACTGGGATAGCCTCCCATGTCACCTTCGTGAAGCCCGAGATGGGCCAGGGCGGCCGCCCTGGCCTCGTGCAACAGCGAAATCACGGCGTCATGGCCCAGATGGTGCCCGTAGTTCATGTCGGTCACGCGCACCGTCAAACCATGACGGTGGACGATCGCCTGCTCGGGAAACTCCAGTTTGACGCGTTCCATGCTCGCTCCTTGCTGATTATTGTTGGTCAGTACCATGGGGCAAGCCAGACCGGTACCCGACGATCAGGACTGCCGGGCCATGGCACGGTGGGCGATGTCCGAACGCCAGAAGGCGCCTTCGAAACTCACCGTCTTGACCCCGCGGTAGGCCAGCTCCCGAGCCTCGCCAAGATCCTGACCGAGGGCGGTCACGCACAACACTCGTCCGCCGGAGGTGACCACCTGGCCATCCTTTTCCGCGGTGCCGGCGTGGAAGACCTTGACGCCCTGGGCCTCGGCACTGTCGCCTCCGCTGATCACGTCGCCCTTGCGGTAGCTGCCGGGGTAGCCTTCGGCGGCCATCACCACACCGATGGCCGGACGCGGGTCCCAGCGGCAATCGTGACCGGACAGGCGACCCTCGGCGCCGGCCAGACACAGCTCGGCCAGATCGCTCTGCAGACGCATCATGATCGGCTGGGTCTCGGGGTCGCCGAAGCGGCAGTTGTACTCGATCACCTTGGGTTCACCCGCGTCGGTGATCATCAGCCCGGCGTAGAGGAAGCCGGTATAAGGATGCCCTTCGTCGGCCATGCCACGCACCGTGGGGCGAATCACCTCGTCCATGATGCGCTGGTAGACGCTGTCGGTGACTACCGGTGCCGGCGAATAGGCGCCCATGCCGCCGGTGTTGGGGCCGGTGTCGCCCTCGCCCACCCGCTTGTGGTCCTGGCTGGTGGCCATGGGCACGATGGACTCGCCATCCACCATGACGATAAAGCTGGCTTCCTCACCTTCGAGGAATTCCTCGATCACGACACGAGCACCGGCATCACCGAAGGCGTTGTCTTCGAGCATGTCGCGAACCGCCGCCTCGGCCTCGGCCTCGGTCATGGCCACGATGACGCCCTTGCCCGCCGCCAGGCCGTCGGCCTTGATGACGATGGGTGCGCCCTTGTCCCGCAGATAGGCCAGCGCCGGTTCCACGGCGGTGAAGGTGCTGTAGTCAGCGGTGGGAATGGCGTGGCGAGCCAGAAAGTCTTTGGTAAAGGACTTGGATCCCTCGAGTTGGGCAGCGCCCTGGGTCGGGCCGAAGATCGCGAGCCCGGCGTCACGAAAACGATCCACCACTCCCTCGACCAGCGGCGCCTCGGGGCCCACGATGGTCAGGCCGACGCTCTCGCGCCGGGCAAAGTCCACCAGCCCGTCGAGGTCGGATACCGCGATATCGACGTTGGTCAGTCCCGCCTCCCGTGCGGTGCCGGCATTGCCTGGCGCCACGAAGACCGAGGAGACGCTGGACGACTGGGCGACCTTCCAGGCCAGGGCATGTTCGCGGCCACCGCCGCCGATGATCAGGACCTTCATCCGCTCAACTACCTTTCGAGTACCAAATGAGGCGGCATTATGGCAGAAAAAGCCCGCTCTCGCCCTCCTGGCCTCTCTCCATCAGAGCCGGGCGTGGGAGGGTCAGGAGGAACGCTCGTCGTCGTCCTTGGTGGTCCCGCCCTGGCTGGTTCCGCCCTGGCTGATGGTGTTCTGCCAGAAACGCATGTTTTCCTCGGCCAGCTCGCGCATCAGCTCCATCGGCGAATGCCGCATGGCCTGCTGCCACTGATCCTGCATCTTCTTCTGCTGCTCCATCATCAACCGGGTGCCTTGCTCCAGGTAGCGCGCCAGGGGCAGCGGCTGAGACATGGCGTACACCCGAATCAGCTGTTGCAGCAGGTCATTGGAGAACACCTCGGCGTCGCTGTCGGCCTGCTCCTGCTCGATGATGATCGACAGCAGAATGGTACGCGTCAGGTCCTCGCCACTCTTGGCATCTTCCACACGGAAAGGCACTTCCTCGAGAATCAGGCTTCGTAAATCCTCGAGCGTTACATAGCGGCTCTGTTCGGTATCATAGAGCCGGCGATTGGCATACTTGCGAATCACGCGCACGGCGCTGCTCCTTTGTTCGTGGGAAGCTCCGGGACTGCAGCTGCAGATCCTCGGCTTCGTTCGCATCCATTTTGCACCGCGACACGGCCCTTGCAAGACAAACCGGTACTCGAGGCTCCATGAATCTGATACTTCTCACCCGGAACGACGTCGATGACGCCGGGTTGGCACGGGTCCGCGACCCCCGGCGCCTGGCCCACCTGCGCCAGGTCCACCGCGCCCGCCAGGGCGACGTGATGACCCTGGGACTGGAGAACGGCCCGCTGGGCCGCGGTCAGCTCGTGTCGCTGACCGACGATGAGGCCTGCTTCGACGTTTCCGGGCTCGATCAGGCTCCGCCCGCGGCGCTACCGGTGCACCTGGTGCTGGCGCTGCCTCGCCCACGCATGCTGGCAAGAAGCATAGAGCATGCCACCGCGCTGGGGGTGAAGCGCATCACGTTGCTGCATAGCCGCAGGGTGGAGAAGAGCTACTGGCAGTCCCCCGAACTCGATCCCGCCAAGATCCACCAGCACCTGGTGCTTGGCCTGGAGCAGGCCCGCGATACTGCGCTGCCGGTGGTGGACACGGCGCGGGGCTTTCGGCCCTTCGTCGAGGACCGTCTGCCGTCCCTGCTGGAAGGACGGCGGGGCCTGTTGGCGCACCCCGGGATGGCGACTGCCTGCCCTCGAGGCCTGACCGAGCCTGTGACCCTGCTGGTCGGCCCCGAGGGCGGCTTCATCGAATGGGAGGTGGAACAGATGCTGGCGGCAGGCTGCGAGGGCATCCACCTGGGCGAGCGCATCCTGCGGGTGGAAACCGCGGTGACCGCGCTACTGTCCAGGCTCTTCTAGGCCAACCCTGTAGACCACACCAGCGGTGCCATCGACGTATCAGCTCTCGCTGTCCTCGTCATCGGCACCGTCATCCTTGTTGGTGCCGTACTCGCCCTCTCCCTCATGCTCGATGACCGGAGAGTTCTCGTCGCAACTCGGCTCGATCATGAAGGTCTCGCGCACGTCCAGCAGCCCGAGCTCACCGATGGTACGGCGACCCAGCAGCATCGGGTAGTTCATCTCTTCCCGGTTGCGCAGGCTGAACTGCTCCTCGTGGATGGTGTCCCCCATGCACACCTCCATCAACACCACCAGGCGCTCGTCGCGACCGCCGGCGCCGCGCACCGTCATGTCGCGATAGAGCGGGCGCTCGAGCTGCTTCTTGAAGGTTTCACCGGTCTCCTCGTCCTCGAGCTCGAGGGCGAAACGCACCCAGGGTTCGCCTTCCTTGTCGAAGCGCTCGATATCCCGGGCATCCAACGAAGACGTCAGCGCGCCGCTGTCCAGCTTTGCCTTCACTTCGACGTCCCAGGGCTCCAGGGTCGCCATCTCGACCCAGCCAAAGACGTCAGGGCCGTCATCGGCCAGGGCGCCGCCGGCCGGCGCCATGCACAGGGGAAGCGCCGCCAGCGCCATCCGTCGGGCGGGGCCCGACAGCCATCGATTCCAGAGAGTCATCGTGCCATTTCCATGTGGAGGGCGTCCCGCCGGACGCCGATACGTCAGGCCCCTGAGTCAGGGGCCGCCTTGATGTTTTCAGGGCTGATTGATCGCTCAGTGACTTAGGCGTTCGAGCAGGTTGAGCGTGGCGAAGCCGTCGGGCACCAGACCCTGGTCGCGCTGCCAGGCGCGCAACCCTGCCCGGGTATTGGGACCCATGATGCCGTCCGGGGTTCCCACCTCGTAGCCAAGCGCCTGAAGCCGCGACTGCAGCGTCTTCACCTGAGTACGAGAGAGCGGTTGCTCGTCACGAGGCCAGCCACCCTCGATGCCGGCGCGCCCGGCGATACGGTCGCTCAGCGAGGCTACCGCCAGGGCGTAGCTGGTGGCGTTGTTGTAGCGCAGGATGGCGCGGAAGTTCGGTCCCACCAGGAAAGCAGGACCACGCGCGCCGGCAGGAGTGATCACCGACGCCTCATCGAAGGCCGGCAGATCGCCACCGCCCAGCGGGCTCACACCCAGGCCGGCCCAGGCCGAAGCGCTCTTGCGGGTATCGAGCTCGGTCTGGGCGTAGTCGAACCCGGACGGCAGTTGCACCTCGACACCCCAGGGCTCGCCCTGACGCCAACCGGCACGATCCAGATAGTTGGCAGTCGACGCCATGACGTCGGGGATACTCGCCCAGATATCACGGCGACCGTCGCCGTCTCCGTCCTTGGCGTAGGCCACGAAACTGGAAGGAATGAACTGGGTGTGGCCCATCGCCCCCGCCCAGGAGCCCTTCATGCGCTGCGGTGTGATATCGCCGGCGTCGATGATCTCGAGCGCTGCCATCAGTTCACCGCGTGCAAAGTCTCGGCGCCGACCGTCATAGGCCAGGGTCGCCAGTGCCTCCAGGGTCGAGAAGTCACCGAAGTTCTGGCCGTAGTTGCTCTCGATACCCCAGATGGCGGTAAGGACCTCGGCGGGCACACCGTAGTCGGCCTCGGCGCGGTCGGCCGCAGCGCGATTGGCGGCGAGCTTGTCACGCCCCTGGGTCACCCTGGCGTTGGAGACCGCGGTATCCAGGTATTGCCAGATCGGGCGCACGAACTCGGGCTGGGAGCCGTCGAGTTCGATCACCCGGGGACGGTAGCGCAGGCCATCCAGCGCGCGCGCCAGGGTCGCTTCGCTGATGCCTTCTGCACGCGCCTGATCACGAAAGCCGGCCAGCCACTGATCGAAGCTCTGGGGGTCGGCTGCAGCGGCGGCAGGGGCGGCCTGCCCAGACGCTTCGCCACTGGCGCTGGCGGTGACGCTTGCACCAGCACTGGCATTGGTACCGGCCGCGGCATCGCCGGAGGGGGCGGCGGAGGTACTCTGGCAACCGGCCAGGGTCACCACGAGAAGGGCGGGGAACAATCGGGTCAGCATGATGAAGCAATCCTTGGCGATCAATATGCGGGCATGATGACCCAGGACCCGCTGTCATACCAGCCAGTCAGGCCGCCAGAGCATCGCAAGATGTGGCACCACTACCACCAAGGTGAGAGCCACCCGCAGGGGCAAGAGACCTCATACGGTAGGTCGAACAACGTAGTGAACAGGGCATCGCTCGTTCTTCCCTACACCGGTGCCTCAATGCCCCAGTGCCTCAATGCCCCAGTGCCTCGTAGGAAGACGGCTGCAAGCTCACCTCCTTCCAGTGGCGGACATAGCGTTCATCGGGGTCGTAGCGCCGGCTCTGTTCGTCGATATCGAAGATCCTGGGTTTGGCGTTGCGGCCCACTCCTGCGATGTACTTCCAGTTGCCCCAGTTGCTGGCGACGTCATGGTCGATCAGACAGCGTTCGAACCAGGCGGCGCCGTGGCGCCAGTCCTCCCCGAGATCGTGCACCAGGTAGCTGGCGACGAGCTGACGCGCTCGATTGGAGAGCCAGCCGCTGACCGTCAACTCACGCATGGCTGCATCGATCAGCGGCTGCCCGGTAGCGCCCAGGCGCCAGCACTCGAATGCCGGCCCCGGCGATGATGGGGGATCGCCGAACAGCGCTTTGCCTTCCTGGCGTGCCGCCCAGTGGAAGTACTCGCGCCATAACAACTCGTGATAGAAGTGGCGAGATGATGCGTTGGCACCCCGCCGGTCTTCCCATTCTCTCAGTGCTTCGAGGACCTGGGTCGCCGACACACAGCCAAGCGCCAGCCAGGGCGATAGACGGGACGAAAAGCCAGCGCCGATCAAACCATTGCGCGTCTGCTGATAGGTCGCCAGCAAATCGGACTCCCACACGACGTCGTCGAGACGCTGCCAGGCGGGCGCTTCACCGCCGACAAAGGCAAGCCCGGCGCTGTCGGGCTTGTCGTTCAAGGCGTCCGCTTCGCGTGACAATCGCTGCAACGAGGGCAGTCCGCGCGGCGCTCGTTCCGGCCACGCCGGCTGCGTCGCCGGGGCCGGACGACTGTGGCTTCGAGGAGACGCCTCGCCGAGACGACGCCGGAAAGCCGACCAGCTTGCCGGTACCTCATCCAACGTCATCGGCAACGTCTGCGACGTCCACAGCGTGCCCGCACCACGACGCTCCAGTCGACACTGCCTTGGCAGGCAGCGTGCCAGACGCTCAAGCTGGTCGTCCCCGCCTGCTGCCTCGCTGGCCACCACCCGTGTCACCTGATACTGCTCGGCCAGCCGGGCGACCAGCGACACCGGCTCGTCCACCGCCACCAGCAGGTCGCTACCCTTCTTCAACAGCGTCCCACGCAACTCCTTGAGGCACTGCCACAGAAAGCGCAGCCGACGAGCGCCGATACCGGCCACGCCGTCTGCCGATGAGCCATCAAGCAGCGCCTCGTCGATCACGAACACCACCAGGCGCTCGCTGACCGAGGGCGCGATGTCCAGCAAGGGGTTGTCGGCCAGCCGCAGTTCCCCACGCAACCACACCAGCTCTGTTTCCATATTACCCTCCCGACAGGCCTGAGGATTCGCGGCACGCGCCTCGTGGGCACAGATCGTGCGCTACCGACGGAGGCATTGCCCTACTACATAGCGATAATATATAGGTCTTGTACACTACATGTACAATTTTTAGAGCGCCTACGGCTATCACGTTGAATCCGCACGGGGCAGCGGTCCGTCCATCTTTCGGGTAAAGTGGGTCGGCGCTTCAGGGTGAGCTGATCAACACCCCTGGCGGTAGGCCAAGGCATTGTGAGGGCTCGTGTTTTCAGACCATCGCGGCGCTCACCACGTTCAAGGACAGGCAGGATGACCGACAGATGACTTTGCTATGGATTCCCTTGCTCCCCCTTCTCGGTGTGCTGGTCCCCGCATTGACCGGATCTAGAGGCCGCCCTCTTTGCACCCTCGCCACGGCGGTCCTTCCCGCCATTGCCCTGGCCATGACCCTGGCCCAGCTGCCCGCCCTGGGTGCCGGGGATATCCCTCGGGTCTCCCTGAGCTGGGTGCCCCAACTGGGGCTGGACCTGGCCTTTCGCCTCGATGGCCTGTCACTGCTGTTCAATGTGCTGATCCTGGGCATCGGCCTGCTGATCATCCTGTACGCCCATTATTATCTGGACGCCAGCGAGAACTACGCCCGCTTTTACGCCTACCTGATCCTGTTCATGGCCTCCATGGTGGGCATCGCCATGGCCGACAACCTGCTGGTGCTGTGGTTCTTCTGGGAGTTGACCAGCCTGTCATCCTTCCTGCTGATCGGTTTCTGGTCACACCGCTCGGAGGCGCGCAAGGGCGCGCGCATGGCGATGACGGTCACCGGCGCCGGTGGCCTCGCCCTGCTGGCGGGCTTTCTGCTGCTGGGCGATATCGTCGGCAGTCTCGACATGCAGGTGGTGCTGGAAAGCGGCGAGACGATCCTGGCCGACCCGCGCTACCCGCTGATGCTGGTCCTGGTGCTGCTCGGCGCCTTCGCCAAGTCCGCCCAGTTCCCGTTCCACTTCTGGCTTCCCCATGCCATGGCGGCACCGACTCCGGTGTCTGCGTACCTGCACTCCGCCACCATGGTCAAGGCGGGGATCTTCCTGATGGCGCGCCTGCATCCCGCCATCGCCGGCAGCGAGCTGTGGTCGGCCATCGTGACCGTGATCGGTATCGTCACCATGGTGTATGCCGCCTGGTTTGCTCTGATCAAGGCGGATCTCAAGGGTATCCTGGCGTTCTCCACCGTCAGCCATCTGGGCCTGATCACCGTACTGCTGGGCATCGGCAGTCCCATGGCGGTGCTGGCGGCGCTGTTTCATATCCTCAACCACGCCACCTTCAAGGCCGCACTGTTCATGTGTTCGGGGATCATCGACCATGAGGCCGGCACCCGCGACCTGGCCCGGCTGGGCAAACTGGCCAAGGCGATGCCGGTCACCTGCGTGGTGATGAGCATCACCGGCGCCGCCATGGCGGGCGTGCCGCTGTTCAATGGCTTCATCTCCAAGGAAATGTTCTTCACCGAGGCCCTCGAGACCCACGCCTTCGGCGGCCTCAGCCTGGTGCTGCCGGTACTGGCCACCATTGGCGGCGTGCTGTCGGTGGCCTATTCCGCGCGGCTGGTCCACGCGGTGTTCTTCTCCCCTCCGCGCCACGCGCCGCCCAAGACGCCGCACGAGCCGCCCCATCTGATGCGAGCTCCGGCGGAGCTGTTGGCGGTGCTGTGTATCCTGGTCGGCCTGTTCCCGGCGCTGATGGCCACCTGGCTGATGGCGCCTGCGGTTGAGGCGGTGCTGCTCGAGCCGCTGGAGTTCCACCTGGCCCTGTGGCACGGCTTCAACCTGCCGCTGGCGATGAGCGCCGTGGCCCTGGTCGCCGGCGTCATCACCTATATCCTGCATCGCAAGATTCGCCAGTTCGTGCGGGACTTCCCGCCGCGTGATGCCAGCCGTATCTTCGAGGGTGTCATCCAGTGCATCGGCGATCGCGCCGAGCGCATCACCGAATGCGTCGACAACGCCTCGCTGCAGCGCTTCATGACCCTGCTGCTGACCGCCTCCCTCGTGGTCGGCGCCATCGGTCTGGCCCAGATGGATACCCTGACCGGGGCCAAGGGCAACCAACCGGTGGACGGCGTGCTGCTGGTCGGCGCCCTGCTGCTGGTGTTCACCGGCATTGGCACCGCCATTACCCATCGCCATCGTCTGATCTCGCTGCTGATGCTGTCGGTGGTGGGCCTGCTGGTATCACTGACCTTTGCCCGCTTCTCGGCACCGGACCTGGCGTTGACCCAGCTATCGGTCGAGGTGGTCACCATGATCCTGCTGATGCTGGCGCTGTTCTTCCTGCCCCAGAAGACCCCTCGGGAATCCACCCCGGCGCGGGCGCTGCGCGACCTGGTGCTGTGTACCGGACTGGGCGGAGTGATCGCCGGACTCAACTACACCGTGTTGACCCGCGACACCGAAAGCATCTCGGACTTCTTCCTCGACAACAGCGTGCCCGGCGGCGGCGGCCACAATGTGGTCAATGTCATCCTGGTCGACTTCCGTGGCTTCGACACCCTGGGCGAGATCACGGTGCTGGCGATCGCCGGTCTCGCCATCTTCAAGCTGCTCAACCGTCTGCGCCTGTTCATGCCTCACAGCGACAGCGAGGGACGCATCTGGGCGCCGGATCGCTACCCGATGATTCTGACCACCATCTCCCAGACGGTACTGCCGCTGGCACTGCTGGTGTCGGTATTCATCTTCCTGCGCGGCCACAACCAGCCCGGTGGCGGCTTTATCGCCGGCCTGATCACCGCGGTGGGATTGATCCTGGTGTACATGGCCCGGGGCGTTGCCTGGACCCAGAAGCGTCTCGACTTCCCCTACCAGCCGGTGGCGATCCTCGGCGTCGGTGTCGCCGCCCTGACTGGCTTCGGCAGCTGGCTGTTCGGCGCACCCTTCCTGACCTCGTCCTTCGGCCATTTCCATATCCCGCTGATCGGCGATATCGAACTGGCCACCGCGATGCTGTTCGATCTCGGTGTCTATCTGGCGGTGGTCGGTGCGACCCTGATGATCCTGGCCAACCTGGGCAAGGTGACCACCCCCCACCGTCCGGCCAAGGAAGACCATGACGCGACGGAACGCGGCCTGCACCGCACCGACGACCCCACCCCCGACGGCAAGGAGACCGTGTGACATGGAAATGCTCTATGCCATAACGACCGGCGTGCTCGCCGCCAGTGGCCTGTATCTGATGCTGCGCGGCCGAACCTTCCCAGTGGTGGTAGGTCTGACGCTTCTCTCCTACGCCACCAACCTCTTTCTGTTCTCCATGGGCGGACTGACCACCGGTGGTTCCGCCATCATCGACGGCAAGAGCGACTACAGCGATCCGCTGCCCCAGGCGCTGGTGCTGACCGCCATCGTCATTGGCTTCGCCATGACCGCCTTCGCGGTGATCCTGGCGATGCGTGCACGGGGCGACATGGGCAATGACCACGTGGACGGGCGCAAGGCCGAGGACAAGGAGGAGCGACGCTGATGTCCCACCTGATCGTGATGCCCATCGTGCTGCCGCTGGCAGCAGCGGTGGCGCTGCTGCTGACCCGATTCGGCAATGCCACGCTCAAGCGTGGTCTCGGCCTTGCCACCACCCTGGCGCTGCTGGTGATCAGCGTGATGCTGCTGCGCCAGGCGGCCAGCGGCGAGATCCAGTACTACGCCCTGGGCAACTGGCAGCCGCCCTTCGGCATCATCATGGTGCTGGACCGGCTATCGGCACTGATGCTGTTCGTGACCTCGATGCTGGCGGTTGGTGCGGTGCTGTTCGCCTGCGGCGGCGACGACGAGAAGGGCAGCAACTTCCACGGCCTGTTCCAGCTGCAGCTGATGGGAATCAACGGCGCCTTCCTGACCGGCGACCTGTTCAACCTGTTCGTGTTCTTCGAGGTGCTGCTGCTGGCCTCCTACGCCCTGCTGGTCCACGGTGGTGGCAAGGCGCGCATCCAGTCGGCGGTCCACTACGCCGTGCTCAACCTGGCGGGATCGGCGCTGTTCCTGTTCGCCGTGGGGCTGCTGTACGGGGCTACCGGCACCCTCAACATGGCGGACATGGCCCAGGCGGTGAGTCAGCTGCCGGGAGAGCGTCAGGGCATGGTCGTCGCCGGCGCCCTGCTGCTGCTGGTGGTATTTGGCCTCAAGGCGGCGGTACTGCCACTGTATTTCTGGCTCCCGCGGGCCTACGCCAGCGCGCCGCCGCCGGTGGCCGCCCTGTTTGCGGTGATGACCAAGATCGGCGTCTACGCCATCCTGCGGGTCTACTGGCTGGTCTTCGGCGACCAGGCAGGTCCCCTGGAGGCGCTTGAGCAGAGCTGGGTGTGGTGGCTTTCGCTCGGCACCCTGGCGATTGCCGGTGTCGGCGTGCTGGCCGCCCGCGACCTGCGTCTGCTGGTGGCCTATCTGGTACTGGTGTCGGTGGGCACCCTGCTCGCCGGCGTCGGCATGCGCTCCCCCGAGGCGGTGTCGGGCCTCCTGTTCTATCTGGTGCACACCACCCTGGTCACCGGCGGGCTGTTCCTGCTGGCGGACATGATCGGCGTCCAGCGTGGCAAGGCCGGTACCCGCCTGGTGCGCGGCCGGATACCGCGCAACGCCACGGCGCTGGGCCTGATGTTCCTGATCGGGTCCATGGCGGTGGCGGGCCTGCCCCCGCTGTCCGGGGCGCTGGGCAAGGTCATGCTGATGAACGCCGGGGACAGCGCCCAACGTCTCTGGTTCTGGCCTCTGCTGCTGGCCACCGGCCTGTGCGCCATTGTGGCGCTGTCGCGGGCAGGGTCCACCCTGTTCTGGCGTAGCCAGGCCAGCGATGACGGCGATTCGCTGTCCCCCTGGCAGTGGGCGGGCACCGGCTGGCTGCTGGCATCGTCGCCGTTGCTGGTGATCCTGGCCGGCCCCCTGGCCGGCTACACCGAGGCCACGGCAGAACAGTTGAGCGACCCGCAACCGATGATTCAGGCCGTTCTGATCGATCAGGGAGACGCCCAATGAACCGACGCACTCGCTCACTACTGCCGACACCGCTGCTCAGCCTGCTGCTGCTGGTCGTGTGGCTGTTGCTGGTCAACACGGTCTCGGTCGGTCACCTGCTGCTTGGCGGCTTTCTGGCCGTGCTCATCCCCTGGCTGACCTACCCCTTCTGGGACATGCAGCCCGGTGTAAAGAAGCCCTGGAAACTGCTGCGCTTCTTCTTCCGGGTGATCGGTGACATCGTGGTGGCCAACATGCAGGTGGCCTGGATCATCATCAATCCCTGGCGCCGCACTCGGCCCCACTTCGTCGAGTATCCGCTGATGCTCGAGGAGCGATTCACCATCACCCTGCTGGCCAGCACCATCACCCTGACCCCAGGAACGGTGTCGGCCAACCTGCGCATGGACGGCAAGACGCTGCTGATCCACGCTCTGGACGTGCGTGACGAACAGACCCTGATCCGCACCATCCGCGAACGCTACGAGCAGCCGCTGAAGGAGATCTTCGAATGCTAGACACCGCCTTGACCATCAGTTTGGCGCTGGTCTGCCTGGCGCTGCTGCTGAACCTGTTTCGCCTGACCGTGGGCCCGGACATGCCCGACAGGATCCTGGCGCTGGATACCATGTACGTGAACTCCATCGCCCTGATCATCCTGATGGGAGTGTGGCTCAACTCCAAGACCTACTTCGAAGCCGCGCTGCTGATCGCGCTGCTCGGCTTCATCAGCACCATTGCCGTCTGCAAGTATCTGCTGCGCGGCGATATCATCGAGTAACTTCGGGAGAATTCCATGTTCTACGTCATTCTCGAGGGGCTGATCTCGGTGCTGCTGATCGCCGGCGGGCTGTTTGCCTTCATCGGCTCGCTGGGCATGGCCCACCTGCGGGACTTCTACATGCGCCTGCACGGCCCGACCAAGGCCACCACCCTGGGCATGGGCTGCATCCTGTCCGGCTCCATGGTGTACTTCAGCGCCACCCAGGAAGGCACCCACCTACAGGAGATGCTGATCACCCTGTTCCTGTTCATCACCGCCCCGGTAAGCGCCCACATGCTGGCCAAGACTGGCCTGCACCAGCGCCTCAAGTATCTGGACAAGACCCGCGGCAAGCCGCTCGAATTCCGTGAGGAGGAGGTTGGGGATAAGCCGGTGCCCCACCCCGACCGAGACTAAAAGCCTAGCTTCATGCAAGCTGGATACGAAACGGGCAGCCCATGGGCTGCCCGTTCTGTGTCTGGCTATCGTGGCGCGAAAGGCCGAGCGATCAGATCCAGCCGCCCAGTTCGCGCTTGACGATATCGGCCAGCACCGCGATATGGTCGTCGCGATCGTTGAGGCACGGAATGTAGATGAAGTGCTCGCCGCCGGCCTCCATGAAGGCGTCGCGGATCTCTTCCTCGATCTCTTCCAAGGTCTCCACGCAGTCGGCGCTGAAGGCGGGGGACAGTACGGCGATTCTCTTGTGTCCCTGACGCGCCAGCTCCGCCACCTTGTCGACGGTGGCGGGGCCCACCCATTCTTCAGGCCCGAACTTGGACTGGAAGGCGGTAACCACTTCGTCCTCGGCCTGCCCCAGCCGTTCGCGCAGCAGTCGCGTGGTCTTCCTGCACTGACAGTAGTAGGGGTCGCCTTCCTCCAGAAAGCGCTTGGGTACGCCGTGATAGGACGCCACCACCACCGAAGGCTGGTGCGTCTCGTTCTCCAGGCGTTCGCTGACCGAGGCAGCCAGGGCCTCGATGTAGCCCGGCTCGTCGAAGTAGGCCGGCACCGTTCGCACCGATGGCTGCCACTTGCGCTTCATCAGCTGACGGAAGAACTGATCGCAGGCGGTGGCGGTAGTGGGCGAGCCGTACTGGGGATACAGCGGGAAGAACAGGATACGCCGACATCCCTTCTCCTCCAGCTCCTTGAGCGCCTTGTCGGTGGAAGGATTGCCGTAGCGCATGCCGAAGCTGACCTCGATCGAGTCCCCCAGCTCAGCGCGCAGCCGCGTCGACAGCTTCTCGCTCTGGCTTCTGGTGATGGTCAGCAATGGACTCTCGTCCTTGTCGGTGTTCCAGATGCTGCGATAGGCCGCCCCGGAAGCAAATGGCCGGCGACTCAGGATGATCAACTGCAGCAGTGGCTGCCAGAGCCAGCGCGGATAGTCGACCACCCGCTGGTCCGACAGAAATTCGCTGAGATAGCGGCGCATGGACCAGTAGTCGGTATCGTCCGGCGTACCCAGGTTGGCGACCAGCACGCCGATCTTTTCACGTGCGACGGCGGGGTGGTCGACCGGCGCCTGCTCCGGGCGATGGGCCTCCACCACTGAGGGGGGAACGGACTGATCCATGAAGGTGACTTCCTCTTGGTAGCGAATGCACAAAGCCTATCACCGGTGGGTATCAGGCTCGAATGAAGTGTTACTATGAAGAGGATTTGTACAATTTTTGGTGAACCCATGTCCAGATCCTTGATCCTGATCACCGGCGACCAGTTGAGCCTGGACCTCGGACTCTTGCAGACCACTGGCGACGACGACGTCGTCGCGCTGTGCGAGGTCGCCGAGGAAGGCCGCTACGTGCCGCATCATCCTCAGAAGATCGCCATGATGCTGTCGGCCATGCGCCACTTCGCCGCCACTCTTCGCGACAAGGGCTATCGCGTCCACTACAGCGCCCTCGATGATCCGGACAACGCCCATGGCCTGCTGGCGGAGGCGGAACGCCTCGCGCAAGCCTACGACTGTTCGCGGATTGTCACCACAAGGCCCGGCGAATGGCGGCTGCTGGATGCCATGGAGCGCCGCCAGGGCGGGATACCCTGGCAATGGGTCGAGGACGACCGCTTCTACTGCACGCCTGGTGAATTCGGCGACTGGTTGTCCCATCGCCGGCAGCCTCGCATGGAGGGCTTCTATCGACTGATGCGTCGCCGCACCGGCCTGCTGATGGAGGGCGATGAACCCATGGGCGGCCAGTGGAACTTCGACAAGGACAACCGACGGCCCCTGCCCCAGCACTACACGCTGCCCAAGCCTCCCCGCCACACCGTCGACGACATGACCCGTGAGGTGCTGACACTGGTGGAGGAACACTTCGATGAACACTTCGGTCGTCTGGATGGCTTCCACTGGCCGGTCACCCGACGCCAGGCGCTGGTCGATCTCAGACACTTCATCGATCACCTGCTGCCGAGCTTCGGTGACGTCCAGGACGCCATCAGCGACAGCGATCCCTTTCTCTTCCACTCGCGCCTGTCCGCTCCCATGAACCTTGGCCTGCTCAGCCCGAGAGAGGTCTGCGAGGCCGCCGAAACCGCTTATCTCGAGGGGCATGCACCGATCAATGCGGTGGAAGGTTTTATCCGCCAGATCCTCGGCTGGCGAGAGTACGTCAGGGGCATCTACTGGACCCGTATGCCGGACTACAAGGGCTATAACGCCTTGCAGGCCCGCAGGGGTCTGCCCCACTTCTACTGGAGCGGTGACACCGGCATGCGCTGTCTATCCCGCGCGATCGGCATGACCCGGGACAACGCCTACGCGCACCATATCCAGCGTCTGATGGTGACCGGCAACTTTGCTCTGCTGTGCGACGTCAGCCCCGAGGCCCTGTGCGACTGGTACCTGGCGGTCTACGCCGACGCCTGCGAATGGGTCGAATTGCCCAATACGCTTGGCATGGTGTTGCACGCCGACGGTGGACTGATGGGCTCGAAGCCCTACTGTGCGTCAGGCAAGTACATCGATCGGATGTCTGACCATTGCCGCCACTGTCGCTATGACGTGAAAAAGACCCTGGGCGAAGACGCCTGTCCCTTCAACAGCCTCTACTGGGACTTTCTCGAACGTCACGCCGACACCCTGGCGAGCAATCCTCGCATGAAGCTGATCTATGGCTCGCTGCGCCGCATGAGCGATGACAAGCGCAGCGCCATGCGCCGTCAGGCCACGTCCTTTCTCGACAACCTGGCATGCGAACCGAGCTACGGTCAGGGTCCCCACCGCGACGGCTATCGACCTCAGGGAGCATCTATATGAGCCCATTCGAGTCACTCGCCACACCGCTTGCGCTGTTTCATGATGGTCAGTGCCCACTATGCCGCAAGGAGATCGCCTGGCTGAGGCGGCATCCGCGCAGCCGGCTGATCCACTTTATCGATATCCGCGACGACGATTTTTGCGCCGAGGCCTGGGGCCAGCGCTTCGATGACATGCTGGGCAAGCTGCACCTGCGCGACGCCACAGGTCGCTGGTTCATCGGCATGGATGCCACTCGCGCATTGTACGCGACGCTGGGTCATCGCCGTTGGGTGCAGCTAAGCAGCGTACCCGGTTTGCGTGGACTGCTGAACATCGGCTATCTGGGCTTCGCCCGACTACGACCCTGGCTAACAGGGACTCATAGGAAGCGATAAGGCAGGTCGACACCGCCAAGGGCCCTGGCAGCTTGCGCCAGGGACTTGTTCGGTGAACGTGGGTACATCAGTGGCAAGGCAGAGACGGCGAGACTGCCGTCGAGAGGGTTCCAGCACCAGGGTGGTGTGGAACGATGTCACTCAAAACACCAGGGGCATACGTGAGGCCAGCGGTTCGGCATAGTGGGCCTCGCGACCGATCACCTCGTCGTGGGCCACGTGCTGGACCAGGTAGGCGCGGTGGATACCGGCACGCTTGAGCTCCAGGTAGACGTCGTCCAGCGAGCGGAACAACACCGGCTTGCCGCGGCGGCAGAGCATCTTGCGGGCACCTTCCACGTCTTCCAGTTCGACCTGGTAAAAACGGCTGCCGGCATGGCCGATCACGCGAATCTCGAAGTTGTCGTGGCGGCCGACAAAGGCCTTGAGATCATTAATTTCCATCGTATCTTTCGCCTCTTTTCATCCTGTCGCGACGGGGGTCCTGTGGCCCCCGCCCTCCTTATGTGACGACACTACGGCGACGAGCGTGCCGATGATATTTCGGCAGACCATGACGCTCGTTTCATTTCCCTGTGCCGCGCATGTGACTCTCTGATCATGGCACAGCCTGGGCCCTTCGGGTGACATTCCCGTGACGGTGTGAAGAATTTCTCTGATCTGGATACATATTGGCCGTTTCGCGCGCACAGCGGGTTAAACGACCTCCATGATCGCGGCGGAGAAAAGGGGGTCTTCAGCGGCAGGCAGCGCCTTTGCGGGAGGAAGTGGAGAGCTTGAAGGAGGGAAAACGAAGGCCCGCGACACGAATGCTCGCGGGCGACGGATCCGGCGGTGAGACTACTGGTAGTCGGAGGGATCGATGGCCTTGCCGAGGGAGTTGCGGTCGACCCAATTGCCGGCCTTGGTCTCCTTGTAGCGAAACACCACCTTGTCGCCGATCTGCACCGGCAGCTCGGAGTCTTCTGTCTGGTAGCTGTAGTCCACGCCGTCCACTACCAGGTGATAGCGATACAGATCGGGCATGCCGAGCCATTCCTTGAACGGGCCTTCCCTTTCCACCGAGGTCAATTCGCCACGGGCTTCCAGCTTGGGCGCGCGACGGCGATTGCCGCGTCGAAATCCGCCTGCCATGTCAGGTCTCCTTCACTGTGTCTGTCGAAATCGCAAGGGGCGGCATTATACGAGCCCGTCGGTCAGGCTCAAGCACGTTTATTCGCCGAAGGTATCACCGTAGCTGTCCGGCGCCAGATCCTCGAAGCGGGTGTACTTGCCGATAAAGGCCATGTGCACCGTCCCGATGGGACCATTACGTTGCTTGCCGATGATGAATTCGGCGAGCCCCTTGTTGTCGGGATTATCCGGGTTGTAGACCTCATCACGATAGACGAAACCGATCAGGTCGGCGTCCTGCTCGATGGCCCCGGATTCACGCAGGTCCGACATCACCGGACGCTTGTTGGGGCGCTGCTCCAGCGAGCGGTTGAGCTGCGACAGCGCAATCACCGGGCAGCCGAACTCCTTGGCAAGCCCCTTGAGCGAGCGCGAGATCTCCGAAATCTCGCCGGTACGGTTGTCACCGAACCCCGGCACCTGCATCAACTGCAGGTAGTCGATCATGATCATCGCCAGGTTGCCGTGCTCGCGCACCACGCGACGCACCCGTGAGCGCATCTCGTTGGGCGACAGCGCAGCGGTGTCATCGATGAACAGTTGCTTGTCCTTGAGCAGGTTGACCGCCGAGGTCAACCTCGGCCAGTCCTCGTCCTCGAGCTGACCGGAGCGCACTCGGGTCTGGTCGATACGCCCGAGTGACGACAGCATGCGCAGCATGATCGAGTCCGCCGGCATCTCCATGGAGAACACCATCACCGGCTTGTCGCTGGACACCACCGCGTGCTCCACCAGGTTCATGGCGAAGGTGGTCTTGCCCATGGACGGGCGGCCGGCGACGATCACCAGGTCGGAGGGCTGCAGCCCGGAGGTCATGTCATCGAGATCGCGAAAGCCGGTCGACAGGCCGGTCATCTCGCCTTTCATGTTGAACAGCTCGTCGATGCGATCGACGGCCTTGGTCAGCAGTTCGCTCATGCCGATGGGGCCGCCGGCCTTGGGGCGATCCTCGCTGATCTGGAACACCAGCCGCTCGGCCTCGTTGACCAGCTCATCGGCAGGACGCCCATTGGGGCTGAAGGCGCCGTCGGCGATCTGGTTGGCCGCCTGGATCAGCTTTCTCAGGGTGGCGCGTTCGCGCACGATGTCGCCATAGGCGCGGATATTGCTGGCCGAGGGAGTGTTGCGGGCCAGCTCCGCCAGGTAGGCGAGCCCGCCCACGGTGTCGAGCTGGTCGCGCCCCTCCAGGGCCTCGGACAGGGTCACCACGTCCAGCGGACGGCTCGACTCGGCCAGCGCCACCATGGCGTTGAACACCAGGCGATGCTCGTAGCGATAGAAGTCGTCGGCCACCAGCCGGTCGGCGATATTGTCCCAGGCCTGATTGTCGAGCATCAGGCCACCCAGCACCGACTGCTCGGCCTCCACCGAGTGCGGCGGAACCTTCAGCGCCGCGGCTTCACGATCGATGGTCTGGACGTCACTCATGCGCTTGTCTCTTCGCTGTTGTTCACGGCGCCATGCCACTGGATCCAGGCTGTGTCCGAAAAGTCGACGAGCGCAGCCACTCTCCAGACAAGCCTTAGTCTACCCGAAGCCGGGTCCGTCGCACGATCACCCGTGCGGGCGATCGCGAGCCACAAAAAAGGGCGCGGGATGTGACTCCCGCGCCCTTGCCACTGCCGTGGGAGACGACCTTACTCGGCCACCACCACCACGCGCACGGTGGCGTCGACGTCGGCATGCAGGTGCAGCACGATGTCGTATTCGCCGGTCTGGCGGATCGGGCCTTCCGGCATGCGGACTTCGCTCTTGGCGACGTCGATACCGGCGCTGGAGATCGCCTCGGCCAGGTCACGCGGACCGATGGAACCGAACAGCTTGCCTTCGTCGCCAGACTTGGCGACCAGAGACAGCTCGATGTCGTTGAGCTGCTCGGCGCGAGCTTCGGCTTCGGCCTTGCGCTCGGCGGCCTGAGCTTCGAGCTCGGCACGCTGGGCTTCAAAGGCAGCGATGTTGTCCTTGGTGGCCGGCACGGCGAGACCGTAGGGCACCAGGTAGTTGCGGCCGTAACCAGGCTTGACGGTGACCTTGTCACCGAGACCGCCCAGCTTGCCAATGTTGTCGAGCAGAATGACTTCCATCTCGTAAACCTCTATGTCAGTTGTTGTGACCCAGACGCCCGCGGAAGTCCGCGAAGGTATCGATCAGGGCCACAACCAGCACGATGAGAATCATGGGCCAGGTGGTGATCAGCAGCAGATAGAACGCGACCAGCCACAACCCGTTCATTCCCTTACGTCCAACTACACCATGTGTCAGGCCGATGCCGGCCATCAGCAGCGGAATCCAGGCCAGCATGCCGATCCCGGGGAGACCCAGCAGGGTGCCGGCGATCACCAGCACCACCAACAGGATCAGCTCCCTCGGGGTGAGCCGCAGGGCGTGGAACTCTTCCCGGAAACCTCCCGGGTTGTAGAGCCCCGCCTGCCAGCTGCGTGCCAGGGCCAGACAGGCCACCGCAGCGAGCATCACCACCAGACCGGTGACACCGCTGATGACCAGCTCGGCCAGCCGACTGGCGTCGACCCCCTGGGCAGCCAGCTCGTCGAGCATGGCCGCCACCTCGGAGGAACTCTGGCGCAGCTGCTCCAGCATCAGGGCGGTGTCTGCCTTGGGCAGGAACACCCCCAACTGGATCATCGCAGCGCCGGCCAGCGACCCCAGGATCAGCGCCTCGCCCCAGCGCATGCGGGAGCGCAGCACGATGGCCATCAACAGCGCCAGCAGGGTGGTCGCCAGAGGGATCGGATCTCCCTGGGTCCACCACCAGCCTGCCGGCACCGCCGCAGCGGCGATCACCGGCATCGCCGGTGCCATGCCCTTGCGCAAGGTCACCAGAGCGGCAATCGCCGCCCCGAACCAGAACAGCCAGGGCACCGCAGACGCCACCAGCGCGACCAGAGTCGCCTGGGGCATGCCTTTCATCGACCATCGGGCGACGGGCAGCATCGGCGACGACTTACTGGTGGCTGTCGGTGTAAGGCAGCAGGGCCAGGTAGCGTGCGCGCTTGATCGCGGTGGACAGCTGGCGCTGGTAACGGGCCTTGGTACCGGTGATGCGGCTGGGAACGATCTTGCCGGTCTCGGTGATGTAGGCCTTGAGCGTGTCCAGATCCTTGTAGTCGATCTGCTTCACGCCTTCAGCGGTGAAACGGCAAAACTTGCGGCGACGGAAAAAGCGTGCCATGGAAAGACTCCTTATACGTGCGTTGCAGAGCTAGTGATGCGCGGCTCAGGCGGATTCAGCGGTGCGCGGCTTTTCTTCGCGACGGGCACGCTTCTCTTCCACCGGCTTCATCATCGGAGACGCTTCGGTGATGGCTTCCTTGCAGCGCACCACCAGGCTGCGAATGATGGCGTCGTTGAAACGGAAGATGTTCTCGATTTCCTCGAGGGTCTCGCCGCTGCACTCGACGTTCATCAGCACGTAGTGAGCCTTGTGGATCTTGTTGATCGGGTAGGCCAGGTGACGGCGGCCCCAATCCTCGAGACGGTGAACAGTACCGGCGTTCTCGGTGACGATGCTGGTGTAGCGCTCGACCATGGCCGGAACCTGCTCACTCTGGTCCGGGTGGACCATGAAGACGATCTCGTAGTGACGCATGGATTCTCCTTTCGGTTTGGCAGCTTCCGCAGGGGCCTGAGTCGTCTCGGCGCCGGGGGAAGCAAGGAGTGAATAACAATTAGCCTGTCCCGCGCAGAACGCACGGGCGCCCAGATTCTACGGAGTTGTGATCAGGGTTGCAAGCCGATGCTGGGGCGACACCGTCACCCGCGGGCCTTGAGCTCGCGCTGGCGCACCACCTCGAACAGACAGACGCCGGTGGCCACCGACACATTGAGACTCGAGACGGTGCCCGCCATGGGCAGCTTGACCAGGTTGTCGCAGGCCTCCCGGGTCAACCGACGCATGCCCTTGCCCTCGGCCCCCATCACCAGCGCCATGGGCCCGGTGAAGTCGGCAGCGAAGACGCTGGCGTCGGCCTCGCCGGCGGTACCGGTGATCCACACTCCTTCTTCCTTCAGTCGCGCCATGGCGCGGGCCAGGTTGGTCACCTGATACACCGGCACGCTCTCGGCGGCACCGCAGGCCACCTTGCGCACGGTGGCGTTGAGCGGTGCCGACTTGTCCTTGGGCACGATCACGCCGTGCACCCCGGCGGCATCGGCACTGCGTAGACAGGCGCCGAAGTTGTGAACGTCGGTGACACCATCGAGGATCAGCAGCAGCGGCGGCGTCTCCAGCGGCCAGGCCTTGAGCTTGTGCCACAGGGACTCCTCGCCCTCCGGCGCCAGTGGCGGACAGAACGCCACGATACCCTGATGGGAGGCACCCTGGGAAAGGCCGTCGAGCTCTTCACGGAGCACGCTCCTGAGCCTGGCGCCGCGACTGCGCGCGGTATCGACCAGCTCACTGAGACGACGCCCGGCGTCGCCCTCCTGCACCCACAGTTCCTTGGGTGATTCGCCACGCTCCAGCAGCGCCCGGACGGCGTGGACGCCGAACACACTGTCGAGGCCGTTCGGCACTGCCGGACCATGCTGACCACGTCCCTTGCCACGCGCCTGAGTACGCGCCTGGTCATGCGTCTGGGACTGGCTCTGGCCGTGGCGACGGCGTCTGGAATCATGCTTGGCCACGGGCGGCCTCCTGGTCAATCTTCACGCGGGTGTTCATCCCTTGTTGCCACGCCGCGGACCGCGGCGCCGACGTCCGCCCTTCTTCTTCGGGGCATCCTGTTCGCCGACCCCGGAAGGGCCGTCGGCACGGCGCTTGGTGTCGCCCTGGGCCGTCCTGCCGCCGCGCCCCTTGCCCTGGCCTTTGCCCTGACTCTGGGCGCCTGCGTCGCGACGCTTGCGCGGTGCCCGACGAGGGCGCGGCTTGTCGTCGGCCATCTCGAAGTCGATCTTGCGCTCGTCGAGGTCGACCCGAGCCACCTGAACGGTGACCCCATCGCCCAGACGATAGCTGGTGCCGGTACGCTCGCCCTTGAGACGATGCTTCTCGGGCTCGTAGTGGTAGTAGTCCGACGGCAAGGAGGTGACGTGGACCAGTCCCTCGACATAGAACGCGTCGAGGCGCACGAAGATACCGAACTGGGTGACCGAGGCGATGGTACCGTCGTAGACCTCGCCGAGCTTGTCGGACATGAACTCGCACTTGAGCCAGCCCTCGACGTCACGGGTGGCGTCGTCGGCACGACGCTCGGTCATCGAGCAGTGCTCGCCAAGTTCGAGCATCTGCTCGAAGGTATAGGGACACCACTTGGTCGGCGGCTCCACCGGCGCTCCCTCGGCGCGCAGCACGGTGTTGGTCTGGCGCGGTCCGCGGATCACCGAACGAATGGCACGGTGCACCAGCAGATCGGGATAGCGACGAATCGGCGAGGTAAAGTGGGCGTAGGCCGGGTAGGCCAGGCCAAAGTGGCCCTCGTTGTGGGGCGAATACACCGCCTGACTCATCGAGCGCAGCATCACCGTCTGAATGATGTCGGCATCGTCGCGACCCTTGATCGCCTCGGCCAGGTCACGGTAGTCCTGGGGCGTCGGTTCATCACCACCGCCGAGTGACATGCCGATCTCGTTGAGGAACAGCCGCAGCTTGTCCAGGCGTTCCGGCGACGGACGCTCGTGGATACGGTACAGCGCCGGCAGGTCGTGCTTGTCGAGGAAGCGCGCGGTGGCAACGTTAGCCGCCAGCATGCACTCCTCGATGATCTTGTGGGCGTCGTTGCGCGAGCGCGGCACGATCTTCTCGATCTTGCGCTCGTCGTTGAAGACGATGGCGGTCTCGGTGGTCTCGAAGTCGATGGCACCCCGTTCGGTACGCGCTTCTCGCAGCAACTGATACAGGCTGTGCAGGTTCTTCAGCGACGGCACCAGCGACTTGTACTCCTGGCGCAGGGCCTCGCCTTCCTCCCCCTCGTCCTGAAGGATCGCCGCCACCTTGTTGTAGGTCAGCCGGGCATGGGAACGGAAAACCGCCTCGTAGAAGCGATAACGGCTGATGGCCCCGGTCTTGGAGATGTTGAGCTCGCACACCAGCGCCAGACGATCGACGTCCGGGTTCAGCGAGCACAATCCATTGGACAGCAGCTCCGGCAGCATCGGCACCACCTGCCCCGGGAAGTACACCGAGTTGCCGCGGGCGATGGCCTCCTGATCGAGCGGGCTGCCGGGACGCACGTAGTGCGACACGTCGGCGATGGCCACCAGAAGCTTCCAGCTGCCCGAACGCGTCTTGTAGGCACACACCGCGTCGTCGAAGTCCTTGGCGGTCTCGTCATCGATGGTGACCAGCGGCTTGTCACGCAGGTCAATGCGGTGGTGCTTGTCCTCCTCGGCGACCTCGGCGGACATGCTGGCGATCTGGTCGGTGACATCCGGCGGAAACTCGGACGGGATCTCGTAGCTTCTCAGCGCGATGTCGATCTCCATACCGGGATCCATACGCTCTCCCAGCACCTCGATGACCTCGCCCACCGGCTGCACCCGGGTCTCGGGCTGCTTGACGATGCGTGCCGAGATGACCTGGCCGTCCTGGGCGCCACCACAGGCGCTGTGCGGGATGATCACCTCCTGGGTGATCCGATTGTTCTCGGGGATCAGTACCCCGAACTCGGGCGTATTCTCGCGATACACACCAACGATGGTCTGGGTGTTGCGCGCGATGACGTCCACCACCGTGGCCTCGTCACGGCCCCTGCGATCGCGTCCGCTGATGCGCACCAGCACGTGGTCACCGTGAAACACCCGGCGCATCTGTCGCGGGGGGATCACCAGGTCGGGCTTCTTGCCGTCGTCGCGCAATAGAAAGCCGAAACCATCCCGATGCCCCAGCACCTTGCCCTTGATCAGATCGAGCTTGTCGATCAGCGCATAGGCGTTGCGACGGTTGCGCAGCACCTGGCCGTCCCGCTCCATGGCGGACAGGCGGCGACGCACCGCCTCGCGCAGGTCCTCGTCATCGAGACCCAGCTGATCACTCATGGCCTCATGGGTCACCGGCGCCCCGATTTCCTCGAGCCGCTTGAGCAGGTATTCGCGGGACGGGGCGGGGTTGTCGTACTTGTGGGCTTCGCGGAGAGCGTGTTCGTCGGCGTCGAGCGTCCAATGGGTCATGCGAAAGGCATCCTTGGCAGGGTCGAGGACGGCAGGTGAGCGCCGACTCCCGGGCGCGAGCGTGCGGTCTTGTCGAAAATTTGTCGTAACATGCGCGCAGTATAGCGCTGGCGCGGCCTTGACCCAACCATAAGCGCCCGTGGATAGACCCGCCGCCCACCGAGGGCCCATTCAGGCGATGGTCACAACGGCAAAAAAAATCGCGCGATTCCCTATCGAGACGCTTGCATTATTCAGATGATTCGGTAACATACGCGCCACTTGCCCAGATGGCGGAATTGGTAGACGCGCTAGCTTCAGGTGCTAGTGTCCTTATGGACGTGGAGGTTCAAGTCCTCTTCTGGGCACCAACGATCCTTCGGGATCACGACGATGCAAGTCGTCACGCTCTTTGTCAGTCAAGCAGCACGTGTTCGCCCAGGTGGCGGAATTGGTAGACGCGCTAGCTTCAGGTGCTAGTGTCCTTATGGACGTGGAGGTTCAAGTCCTCTCCTGGGCACCATCGACTCGTCAGGGTCGACGAACACGACAGACTGATGCAAGATTGACAAGAGAATCGCATGACATGCCCAGGTGGCGGAATTGGTAGACGCGCTAGCTTCAGGTGCTAGTGTCCTTATGGACGTGGAGGTTCAAGTCCTCTCCTGGGCACCATCGTCATGCAGACAACGGATCCACATCGGATCAACAAGAACCCGCGCCTCGTCGCGGTTTTTTTGTGCCTGAAATCTGCACCGCTCCCGGATATCCCTCTACCTCACCTTCCTCTCGCACTATCCCTCTGCGCCACCCTCCTGACGCAGCAGAACAGCAACAGCCAGCTCCGCCGTCTTTCCGGCACCCGCGAACTCTCTACCTAGTCGAATCGAGAGGGCAACTCGGCCACCTGGGACAATGCCCAGTCGCCGACCCCCGCGACCGACTCCCAGTCGGCTTCCTGGCTCGCCGCCAGCCGCGGCAGGAAATTCAGCCCGGTGCTTGCTTCTACCTCGTCGATGCTGACCAGAAACTGCTTGAGCGACTCGTCGCCACGCACGTCCTGGGGCATCACAAAGGCCACCGCCAGCGGCGTATCCCCCGGCACCACCACGATCTTGTAGAACGCCACCGGCACCTCGACGAAGCCGACGCGATCGAGTAGACGATCGATCTCGATATCGGTGATTCGTGTCTCGGCGTAGATCGGGCCGGTGATCACCTGCAGCCGGCCGAAGCGCGGCAGGAAGTGGTCCATCACCACCTCCTCCAGGCGCTGCCACAGCTGCCGATTGAGCGCGGGCTTCTGCGGCATCATGTTGCTCATCAGAAAGCTGTCGTCCTGGGCGTCTTCTCCCCACACCTTGGCCATGGCGTAGTTCGGGGCCAGGTGGCCGCGGTCGTAACCACTGCCCGAGTAGCTCGTGGTGCTGACAGGCCACAGCGTGCGCCAGTCCTGGCGGAAACCGGGTCGCGGCCCGATCTGTCGATCCCCGCTCTGGCGTAGCTCATAGCTGACCCACAGCGCACCGACGCGGACATCCGACCATCCGAGCAGATAGCCATCGTTGCGCATGACGCGGGTGAAGGACAAGACGCCGGGCTCGGCCCACTCGGTTACCCCCATCCAGCTCATGCGATCACGGTAGCCCTGCTCTGTGCTGTGCCACAGAAAGGCACCCGCGGCGACCAGCACCAGCGAGACAAGGAGGTTTCGGGGGCGGGGTATCAGGCGATCGAGTGAAAGGTCCACACGCTTCCTTGATGCAAAGAGTCACGAGATGGCGAAGAAGTGCTGGTCGCCGGCGCGTCGAACGAGCGGCGTTGCGCCGGCCCGGCGCAGTCACCGGGCCGCACACGCGACCTTGCTACCACCCCAGCGAGAACATGGTCTCCAGGTCGTGACGGGAGTGCACCTGCATGGCATTGAGAGTCTCGGTGTCGGCGACCCCTTCCACCGCGTTCAGGCGCCCGGTGACGAGTTCGGCCAGGCTCTCGAAATCACGGGTGCGCGCGATCGCCACCAGGTCGTAGCGACCACAGGTGGAGTACACCTCGCTGATGCCGTCGACCTCGGCGAGGCGCTCCGCCACCGCCTTGACCTGGCCCTTTTCGGCATTGATCAGGATCACTGCATTCTGCATGGTCGCCCTCCTTCGATGTCCGTCTTCGCCTGGCCAACCAAGCCCACGGCACAGACGGCAAGATGTGGTGTGCTCGCGGCGCAGTATATCAGCGCCGGCGCGGCACGGGCAGCACCACCCGACAGGCACCACCTGCGTGGCGGATTGCCGCAGCGGAGTAGCGAGGATTCGCCAAGACTCAAAGGCTTAGCTAATCTGAATGTTCAGCGCCGCCTAGAGCGCACGAGGTCGCCCAGGCTCACCGGGCACACTCGATAACATCGGTCCAGCAGAAACGGACCCAACCAAGACCGTTCGACTATCGACTTCGATCACCATCGATCGAGCCACAACGAGGAGCCCCACCATGGCCAAGCACAGCCGCCGTGACTTCCTGCGCCACAGTCTGCTGGGCATCGCCGCCCTGCCTCTGGGCGCTGGCGTACTGTCCCGCACCGCCCTGGCCCAGAGCCTGCCGCGCCTGGATACCAACAACGCCCAGGCCAAGGCGCTCGGCTACGTCGAGAACGCCAGCGACGCCAGTGGCAACGCCGCCTACGAAGAGGGAGAGACCTGCGCCAACTGCATGTTCTTCAACGCCGAGACCGAAGGCTGCCAGCTGTTCCCGCAGAACAGCGTGGAGCCGGGCGGGTGGTGCCAGTCCTGGACCGCCAAGCCTTGACGTCTGGCTGACCCAGCGTCGGATCTACCAGGGGTAGGCTGAAAAGAGCTCACCCCTGAGCCACACCAGAACGACAACACCCCGGGCCGATGGCCCGGGGTGTTGTCGTTTGCCGCTCTTGCCGAGTCTCAAGCGCCTTCTTCGCTGTCCGGCAGCGGCCACTGATAGCGACGCACCACCTCATCGCCGTCCCAGGACTCCAGCTTGACCGGAAAGCCCCACAGTTGATGCAGATGACGGATCACCGGATAGACACTGCGTGCCAGCGGTCGCCGCTGATCCTGCACGTGGCGCAGCGTCAGCGAACGATCACCACGGATATCCGCCTCATAGACCTGAATATTGGGCTCACGCAGCGACAGCGCATACTGCGTGGACAGCGCCTCGCGCACCCGCCGGTAGCCTCGCTCATCATGGATGGCGCCGACCTCCAGGGTCTCCTCCTGGTCATCGTCGACGATCTGGAACAGCTTCAGATCGCGGATCACCTTGGGCGAGAGAAACTGCTGAATGAAGGACTCGTCCTTGAAGTTGCGCATGGCAAAGTTCAACGTCTCGCGCCAGTCACTGCCGGCGATGTCGGGGAACCACTCGCGGTCCTCGTCATTGGGCGCCTCGCAGATACGCTTCAGGTCGGTGAAGATGGCGAACCCCAGGGCGTAGGGGTTGATGCCGTTGTAGTAGGGGCTATCGAAGGCCGGCTGACTGACCACGGCGGTATGCGACTGCAGGAACTCGAGGATCAGCCCCTCGTCCACCGCGCCCTCGTCGAACAAGCGATTCATCAGGGTGTAGTGCCAGAAGGTCGCCCAGCCTTCGTTCATCACCTGGGTCTGACGCTGGGGGTAGAAGTACTGGGCCAGCTTGCGCACGATGCGCACCACCTCACGCTGCCAGGGCGCCAGCAGCGGAGCGTTCTTCTCGATGAAGTACAGCAGGTTTTCCTGGGGCTCCGGCGGATAACGCCCGCCACCTCGCAGCCCCAGCGGATCGTCCTCGGACGCCATGGGCTCGGCGATGCTGCCCACATCACCGGTTGGAATGGTGCGCCACAGGGTGTTGACCTGGGTCTGCAGGTAGTCTTCGCGTTCCTGCTGACGGCGAGCCTCCTCCTCGGGAGATACCGGGGACGGACGCTTGTAGCGGTCGACGCCATAATTCTGCAGGGCGTGACAGGCGTCGAGCAGCTGCTCCACCGCCTGGACACCGTGGCGCTCTTCGCACTGGCTGATGTACTTGCGGGCGAACACCAGGTAGTCGACGATCGAGGAGGCGTCGGTCCAGGTCCGAAACAGATAGTTGCCCTTGAAGAAGGAGTTGTGGCCATAGCAGGCGTGCGCCATGACCAGCACCTGCATCATCAGGGTGTTCTCTTCCATCAGGTAGGCGATGCAGGGATCTGAATTGATCACCAGTTCGTAGGCCAGCCCCATCTGACCACGCCGATAGGCCTGCTCCACCGCCAGGAACTGCTTGCCGAAGGACCAGTGGTGATAGCCCACCGGCATGCCGACGCTGGCGTAGGCGTCCATCATCTGCTCGGTGGTGATGATCTCGATCTGGTTGGGGTAGGTATCGAGCCGGTACTCGTCTGCCAGTCGCGCGATCTCGGCCTCGAACTCGGTGAGATCGTCAAAGCTCCAGTCGGAGCCGGTGGCGATGGGCTTGGCGTGGCGCTTGGTCAAGGTGGTCATGGAGCTCCCCTCCTCTCCGGGGCTCTATCATCGCCCGGAGTTGCGTAGCGCTTGTTCAGGGGCCGCAAGGCCCCGGCCTGCTGTCGAGTCGACCGAGGGGTCAACTCTCGGCGCGACGCTTGAACAAGGCACGGAACACCGGATAGATATCCCCCGGCTCGACGATCTGACGCATGGCGAAACGGTCAGGATAGGCCGCCTCCACCCGCTCGTACTCTTCCCACAGGGCCTGGTGGGCGTGGGGCGTGATCTCCACGTAGGTGAAGTACTGCAGGCGCCCCATCAGTGACTTGGTCAGGAGCTCACGACAGTTCACCGAATCATCGTCCCAGTTGTCGCCATCCGAGGCCTGGGCCACGTACAGATTCCACTGACCCGGCGGGTAGCGCTTGTCGATGATCTCGTCGACCAGGGTCAAGGCGCTGGAGACGATGGTGCCGCCGGTCTCGCGGGAGTAGAAGAACTCCTCCTCGTCGACCTCCTTGGCGGCGGTATGATGCCTGACAAAGACCAGCTCGACCCGCTCGTAGCTGCGCTCGAGAAACAGGTACAGCAGCAGGAAGAAGCGCTTGGCGATGTCCTTGTGGGCCTGGGTCATCGACCCGGAGACGTCCATCACGCAGAACATCACCGCCTTGCTCGATGGCTGGGGCTGGTTGATCAGGTGGTTGTAGCGAAGATCGTAGGTGTCGATGAAGGGCACCGCCTCCAGGCGCCGCTCCAGGCGCTCGATCTCGTCCTTGAGCTCCTGGATGCGGGCGGGGTTTCGGAGCACCGGATCCTTGCGCTCCTCGACCTCCAGTGCCTCCTGAGCCTCGCGCAGGGCCCGACGAATGGGCGCCCGCATGGCGATACGTCGGGCCTGGGCCTCGCGCATGGAGCGCACGATGTTGATCCTCGCCGGCACCCCGTCCCGGGACACCCCGGCGCGCACCGGCCGCACCTCCTCGACGTCGACCAGCGGCTTGCGCTCCAGGTGGGGCAACTCCAGGCCGTCGAAGACAAACTCGAGAAATTCCTCCCGCGTCAGGGTGAAGGCGAACTCGTCCATGCCCTCACCCTGATTGGAAGCGCCGCCTTCGCCGCTGCCATCGCCACCACCGCCGCCACCGTCCGGACGGCGCAGGCGATCCCCTTCCTGAAATTCGCGATTGCCCGGCGCGACGATGGAGCGACGCCCCCCGCTGCCGTGCTGGAATACCGGCTCGGAGATATCACGGCTCGGGATCGAGACCTTCTCGCCGCGCTCCATGTCGGTGATGGAACGGCGATTCACCGCCTCCTCCACGGAGCGCTTGATATGGGTCCGATAACGGTCAAGAAAGCGCTGGCGGTTGACCGCGCTCTTGTTCTTGGCGTTGGCTCGGCGATCGATGAAGTAGGTCATGGGACCTCCTGGGCGCAGTCGACAAGGGTGGCAGGCACCGGGACGCTCCCGGTGCCTTCACGGCTACTGCGACTTGCGCACCCTCAGGTACCACTCCGACAGCAGGCGCACCTGCTTCTCGGTGTAGCCTCGATCCTTCATCCGCGCCACGAAGTCCTCGTGTTTCTTGATGTCGGCAGAGGATGCCTTGGCGTTGAAGGAAATCACCGGCAGCAGCTCCTCGGTGTTGGCGAACATCTTGTGCTCGATCACACCACGCAGCTTCTCGTAGGACTGCCAGCCCGGATTCATGCCGTTGTTCTGGGCACGCGCCCTGAGCACGAAGTTGACCACCTCGTGGCGGAAGTCCTTGGGATTGGAGATGCCCGCCGGCTTCTCGATCTTTTCCAGCTCGTCATTGAGCGACTGGCGATCGAACAGCTCGCCGGTCTCGGGATCCCGGTACTCCTGATCCTGGATCCAGAAGTCGGCGTAGGTGACGTAGCGGTCGAAGATGTTCTGACCGTACTCGGAGTAGGACTCCAGGTAGGCGGTCTGGATCTCCTTGCCGATGAAGTCGACGTAGCGCGGCGCCAGGTACTCCTTGATGTAGCGCAGGTAACGTTCGAAGGTTTCCTTGGGCAACTGCTCCTGCTCCAGACGCTGCTCCAGCACATACAGCAGGTGCACCGGATTGGCCGCCACCTCATGGTTGTCGAAGTTGAACACCTTCGACAGGATCTTGAAGGCGAAGCGTGTGGACAACCCGTCCATGCCCTCGTCCACCCCGGCGCTGTCGCGATACTCCTGGATCGACTTGGCCTTGGGATCGGTGTCCTTGAGGTTCTCGCCGTCATAGACCCGCATCTTGGAGTAGACGCTTGAGTTCTCCGGCTCCTTGAGCCGCGACAGCACCGAGAACTGGGCCAGCATGCGCAGGGTATCCGGCGCGCAGGGAGCCTGGTTGAGCGAGGAGTGCTCGAGCAGCTTCTTGTAGATGTTGATTTCTTCGGAGACCCGCAGGCAGTAAGGCACCTTGACGATGTAGACCCGGTCGAGGAAGGCCTCGTTGTTGCGATTGTTGCGGAACGCCTGCCACTCGCTCTCGTTGGAGTGGGCCAGCACGACGCCATCGAAGGGTATCGCGCCCATGCCCTCGGTGGGGTTGTAGTTGCCTTCCTGGGTGGCGGTCAGCAGCGGGTGCAGCACCTTGATCGGCGCCTTGAACATCTCGACGAACTCCATCAGGCCCTGGTTGGCTCGACACAGGCCACCGGAGAAGCTGTAGGCGTCCGGATCATCCTGGGAGTAGAGCTCGAGCTGGCGGATGTCCACCTTGCCCACCAGCGAAGAGATGTCCTGGTTGTTCTCGTCGCCAGGCTCGGTCTTGGAGATGGCGATCTGATTGAGCCGCGAGGGATACAGCCGCACCACCCGGAACTGGGAGATGTCACCACCGGACTCCTTGAGTCGCTTGGCTGCCCAGGGCGACATCACGCTGCGCAGGTGGCGACCGGGAATGCCGTACTCCTTCTCGAGCAGCTCGCCGTCTTCTTCGGGCGAGAACAGGCCAAGCGGGGACTCGTGCACCGGAGAACCCTTGATTGCGTAGAACGGCACTTTTTCCATCAACAGCTTGAGCCGCTCGGCCAACGACGACTTGCCGCCCCCCACCGGCCCCAGCAGGTAGAGAATCTGCTTTTTCTCTTCCAGGCCCTGAGCGGCGTGGCGGAAGTAGGCCACGATCTGCTCGATGGCCTCCTCCATGCCATGGAATTCACTGAACGCCGGGTAGCGGCGTATCACCTTGTTGGAAAAGATCCGCGCCAGCCTCGGGTCCTTGGCGGTGTCGATCACCTCCGGTTCACCGATGGCCTCCAGCATGCGCTCTGGCGCACTGGCGTAGACGGAAGGGTCTTGACGGCAGAGTTCCAGATATTCCTGCAGGGACATTTCTTCCTGCTGGACGCGAGCGAAGCGGTTCTGCACATGGTCGAAGATGCTCATCGATGCCTCCTGTGATGCCCGGGACTCGATCTGGACGACGTCACCCACCCTTGCCTGCCATCGCCCTTGTCGAGGGGGTACTCTCAGCGTAGAACAGCATTAGCCAATGACGATGCTCGGATCTTCAACGCTGAACGTCCTTACCTATAAGAACTCATGCCAGCAGAAGCGTTTCATTGTCCAGACGTAATTCGACCTAAGAGGGTCAAGAGGCACCAAAGCCGAGGTAGCCGACGGCCGGGAAGCCAGCGCCGGACGCCACCTGCCCGGTCCTCATGAGGCACGACAGCGCACCTCCTGAGGATTACCGAATCTGCATATTTTATTGTCGACAATCCTACAGTGACGCCGCCAGACGCACGCCCTGATCGATGGCGCGCTTGGCGTCCAGCTCCGCTGCCTTGTCCGCCCCACCGATGATCGACACCCGAACGCCGGCGGCCTCAAGTGGCGCTACCAGCTCACGCACCGACTCCTGCCCGGCACACACCACCACACTGTCCACGGCCAGGGTGCGCTCCTCGCCGTCAACGCTCAGATGCAGGCCCTGGTCGTCGATACGCTGATACTCGCAGCCGGGTATCGCCTGGACTCCCCGATGGCGCAGCGAGGCCCGATGCACCCAGCCAGAGGTAGTGCCGAGCCCCTTGCCGGGCTTGGAGCTCTTGCGCTGCAGCAGAAAGACCTCCCGCGGTGACTCGGGACGCTGTGCGGGCTTGAGCCCTCCCGGCGCGCTCACGGAGAGATCCACGCCCCACTCGTCACACCACTCGGCCAGGGGGTCGTCACCCGGGGCGACGTGGGTCAGTAACTCCGCCACGTCAAAGCCGATACCGCCGGCGCCGATGATGGCGACCCGCCGCCCGACCCGCCCGGGTGACTCGATTGCCTCTGCGTAGCTCAGCACACTGGCATGATCGGCACCGGGCAACTGAAGCTGGCGGGGACGGACGCCGGTGGCCAGCACCACATGATCAAAGCCCTCAAGATCAGCCACCGTTGCTTCACAGGACAGCCTGACGTCGACACCGGTCTTGTCGAGCATGACCCGGAAGTAGCGCAGCGTCTCGTCGAACTCCTCCTTGCCAGGTATCCGACGGGCAAAGTTGAACTGCCCCCCCAGACTGGCCTGGCGCTCGAACAGGGTGACCCTGTGGCCCCGCTCGGCGGCACTGACGGCGGTAGCGAGTCCAGCAGGACCGCCCCCTACCACCGCCACCGTCTGCGGCGTGGCGGCCGGCTCCAGCGACAGCTCGGTCTCGTGACAGGCGCGAGGGTTGACCAGGCACGAGGTCAGCTTGCCCTGGAAGGTGTGGTCGAGGCAGGCCTGGTTGCAGGCGATGCAGGTGTTGATCTCGTCTGCCCTGTCGCCGCGAGCCTTGGCCACCCAGGCGGGGTCGGCCAGCAGAGGCCGAGCCATGGAGACCATGTCGGCGTGGCCCTCGGCGAGCACCCGCTCGGCCACCTCGGGCATGTTGATGCGGTTGGTGGTGATCAGCGGAATTGTCACCGCCTGGCGCATGCGCCGGGACACCTCGGTAAAGGCCGCCCGCGGCACACTGGTGACGATGGTCGGCACCCTGGCCTCGTGCCAGCCGATGCCGGTGTTGATCACGTCGGCACCGGCGGCTTCCACCGCCCGCCCCAGGGCGATGACCTCGTCATGGGTGCTGCCGTCCTCCACCAGGTCGATCATCGACAGCCGGTAGATCAGCAGAAAGCGATCCCCCACCGCCGCGCGTACCCGGCGCAAAATCTCCAGCGCAAAGCGACAGCGATTGTCGAAGTCGCCGCCCCAGCGATCCTGGCGCTGATTGGTGCGCCGACAGATGAACTGGTTGATCAGGTAGCCCTCGGACCCCATGATCTCGACGCCATCGTAGCCGGCCTGCTGGGCCAGGCGCGCGCAGCGCACGTAGTCGTCGATCTGCCGCTCCACATCCTCGTCAGTAAGCTCACGCGGCACGAAGGGATTGATCGGCGCCTGGATCGCCGACGGCGCCACCAGCTCCGGCGAATAGGCGTAGCGCCCAGCGTGCAGGATCTGCATGCAGATGCGTCCGCCCTCGGCGTGCACCGCCTCGACGACCTGACGGTGTCCCTCGAGCTGGTCCTCGCTGGTCAACTGCGAGGCCCCCTGGAAGACGGCGCCTTCGGCGTTGGGGGCGATGCCGCCGGTCACAATCAGCGCCACTCCCTCGCGGGCGCGCTCGGCGTAGAAGGCGGCCAGACGCTCGAAGCCGCGCGGTGCTTCTTCCAGGTTGGTATGCATGGAGCCCATCAGCACACGATTGGGCAGGCTCAGATGGCCCAGGCGCAAGGGAGTGAAGAGCTGGGGATAGGCGGTCACGGGGCGGTCCTTCGCAGCACAGGCTGCGCGTTGTTGTTGGCGGTGTCGGATGGCGCGCTCACACAATTGGCGCCACTCATCGACCAATTTCAAACAACTGTATGATAGCAGTCCACCCTCTGCCACCCCCCTCGATGAAAATGCGCGCAAAACGCATCGTCGGGCAAAGGTTTCTTTCTGGCCAGCTCCGGGGATAGCTCTTGAAAGAGCTCTTGAAAGAGCTCCTGAAACAGCTCCTAAAATAGCCCCTGGAATCGCCCTCCTGGAACAGCTCTCTGGATAGCCCTCCAGTCAACCCTCGTCCACCACCGCTGACCTGACGCACACGAAAAAGGCCCCGCTGCGTAGCAGCGGGGCCTTCCGAAATAAGCGCCGGTAACAGGACCGGACTTTTCCAGCGAACTGGATCGAGTGAAACTGGCGGACCGGACGGGACTCGAACCCGCGACCTCCGGCGTGACAGGCCGGCATTCTAACCAACTGAACTACCGGTCCGCGTGGTGGGTGATACCGGATTCGAACCAGTGACCCCCAGCATGTGAGGCTGGTGCTCTAACCAACTGAGCTAATCACCCACGTTATTTCACACGGTGCGATGTCTCGAGTTTCCTGAAGACGTCGTCTTTGGCTTGTCATCGTGGCGGACCGGACGGGACTCGAACCCGCGACCTCCGGCGTGACAGGCCGGCATTCTAACCAACTGAACTACCGGTCCGCAATGATGACCAATTCGAGAAGAGACGCTGGCGGACCGGACGGGACTCGAACCCGCGACCTCCGGCGTGACAGGCCGGCATTCTAACCAACTGAACTACCGGTCCAGCGCTCTCTACTCTACGTGTCCATCCATCATTTTCATGATGGTGGGTGGTACAGGGTTCGAACCTGTGACCCCCAGCTTGTAAGGCTGGTGCTCTCCCAGCTGAGCTAACCACCCCTGGTCACGTGGCGCTGCATTCTACAGAACATCCGGGGGATGTCAACGCGCTCCACGCATCTTTCTCGTTTTTTTTGTCCCGACTTTTGCCCGTGCATTCATCGACTTGGGCCGAAAGCCAGACGGCGCAAGGGCTGGCGCCACAGCGCCGTGATATCCACCCTTGCAGAAAGAAGCGCTCACGACTTGCCCATGGCGTCCGCGGTAGCGCGCGCCGCCTTAGCCATCAGGTCCTGACGCGACAGTCCACTCAAGCGCCGCGGCGACCAGTCGTGGTCACCATCCTCGAGCCATTCAAGACGCGCATGCGCCGGCAACTCATAGCCCGCCACCTCGTCTCGAGTACCGAAAGGGTCCCGGGTACCCTGCAGCACCACCAGAGGGCAAGCCAGCGACGGCCAGTGATCCAGCCGCAGGCGCTCGGGCTTGCCCACGGGATGAAAGGGGTAGCCAGCCAGCACCAGCCCCGGTGCACCGTCCTCGGCGGCCAGCAGACTGGCCACCCGCCCGCCCATGGACTTGCCGCCGAGCCACAGCGCCCCTGGCACCATCTGCGACAAAACGTCACGCCAGAGGCGCATTTCCTCCACCAGCCGAGCCACCCTGGGCGGCGGCCGCCGACGCCCCGCCGCACGCATCTCGCGCAGATAGGCAAACTCGAATGACAGCGTCTGTACGCCGGCCCGGGCCAGCGCCGCGCGCCATTCAAGCAAAAAGGGTGAATCGTGTCCGGCACCGGCCCCATGCGCCAGCAACAACACGTCTCGGCAAGGTGGTCCCTCCAGGATCACCGGCGCCAGGTCGGGCACCTGCCACTCGCCACGGTGCCCGGCGGCGAGTGCCTGGCTGAATTCCTGAGTAAAAGCGTCGGGTAAAACGAGTTGTGACACGGCAAAGTTTCCAAAGTTCACTGCCACCAGAGGCTAAGTTCTTCTCACTGCCAGGCTGGGCTAGAATTCTGAGTGGTTGTTGATCTGCATCATTCTGAGGCAATTGCCGGGCAGGCACTATGGCCGGGGGATCGTCCCCTTTACGCGATCGATGGGAAACTGATCATGAGCACAGCATTTGAACATCCGACCTACAACTACAAGGTGGTCCGGCAGTTCGCGATCATGACGGTGGTGTGGGGCATCGTGGGCATGACCCTCGGTGTGATTCTCGCCGCCCAACTGGTCTGGCCGGAACTCAACCTTGGCTTGCCCTGGACAAGCTTCGGTCGGCTTCGCCCGCTGCATACCAATGCGGTCATCTTCGCCTTCGGCGGCTCCGCCCTGTTCGCGACGTCCTACTACGTCGTCCAGCGCACCTGCCAGGTGAGGCTGATCAGCGACAAGCTGGCCGCCTTTACCTTCTGGGGCTACCAGGCGGTCATCCTGTGCGCGGTCGTCACCCTGCCGCTGGGCCTCACCGAGGTCAAGGAATACGCCGAGCTGGAATGGCCCATCGACATTCTGCTCGCGGTGGTGTGGGTTACCTACGCAGCCGTCTTCCTCGGCACCATCAAGGTCCGCAAGACCTCCCACATCTACGTGGCCAACTGGTTCTTCGCCGCCTTCATCCTGACCGTTGCCGTACTGCACATCGTCAACAGCGCGGCCCTTCCGGTCACCGCCACCTACTCCATCTCCATCTACTCCGGCGCCATCGACGCCATGGTGCAGTGGTGGTACGGCCACAACGCGGTAGGCTTCTTCCTGACCGCCGGCTTCCTCGGCATGATGTATTACTTTGTGCCCAAGCAAGCCGAGCGCCCGGTCTACTCCTACCGCCTGTCCATCGTCCACTTCTGGGCGCTGATCATGGTCTACATGTGGGCCGGCCCCCACCACCTGCACTACACCGCCCTGCCGAACTGGGCGCAGTCGCTGGGCATGGTGATGTCGATCATTCTGCTGGCGCCCTCCTGGGGCGGCATGATCAACGGCATGATGACCCTCTCCGGGGCCTGGCATAAGCTGCGAACCGACCCGACCCTGCGCTT
Organism: Halomonas sp. H10-59; assembly: GCF_040070555.1. Lineage (NCBI taxonomy): Bacteria > Pseudomonadati > Pseudomonadota > Gammaproteobacteria > Oceanospirillales > Halomonadaceae > Halomonas > Halomonas sp. H10-59. The sequence goes on along the minus strand of NZ_CP098828.1, from coordinate 760,646 downwards.
TCTCGTCGTCGCGTTGTCGTTCTACGGCATGTCGACCTTCGAAGGCCCGATGATGGCGGTGAAGACCGTCAACGCCCTGTCCCACTACACCGACTGGACCATCGGTCACGTCCACGCCGGCGCCCTCGGCTGGGTCGCGATGATCACCATCGGCTCGATGTACCACCTGATTCCACGCCTGTTCGGTCACACCGAGATGTACTCCGTCAAGCTGGTGGCGGTGCACTTCTGGCTGGCCACCATCGGCACCGTGCTGTACATCGCCGCGATGTGGGTCAACGGCATCCTGCAGGGCCTGATGTGGCGCGCCATCAACGAAGACGGCACCTTGATGTACACCTTCGTCGAGACCGTCGAGGCCAGCGGCCCCGGCTATATCGTGCGCCTGATCGGTGGCCTTTTCTGGGTGACCGGCATGCTGATCATGGCCGTCAACGTGGCCATGACCGTCAAGGGTTCCGCCAAGCGCGGCGCGCCCCTGCCCCAGACCGCCTGAGTCAACGAAGGACCGAGACTGACATGAAACACGAGATCATAGAAAAGAACATCGGTTTGATGGCGGTGCTGGTGCTGGTGGTAATCAGCTTCGGTGGCCTGGCCGAGATCGTACCGCTGTTCTTCCAGAAGCAGACCACGGAGCCGGTCGAGGGCCTCGAGCCGCTGTCCGCGCTGGAACTGGAAGGCCGGGACATCTATCGCCGCGAAGGCTGCGTCGGCTGTCATTCGCAGATGATTCGCCCCTTCCGTGCCGAGACCGAGCGCTATGGCCACTACAGTGTGGCCGGTGAATCCGTCTACGAGCACAACTTCCTGTGGGGGTCCAAGCGCACCGGCCCGGACCTGGCCCGCGTCGGCGGTCGCTACAGTGACGACTGGCATCGTGCCCACCTCTACAACCCGCGGGACGTGGTGCCGGAATCGGTGATGCCGGCCTACCCCTGGCTGTTCGAGAACACCCTGGACGGCGAGGACACCCCGGCCAAGATGCGCACCCTTCAGAAACTGGGCGTGCCTTACACCGACGAGCAGATCGCCAACGCCACCAGCGAGGTCCGCGGTGAGCGTGAAATCACCGCCCTGGTCGCCTACCTGCAGCAGCTTGGCACGGTGTTGCCCAGCTCGGCGAAGAGCCCGTAACCATGGATATCGGAACCTTTCGCGGCATCTTGACCGGCATCCTGCTGATCGCCTTCCTGGGCCTGGTGGCCTGGGCCTACTCGAGCCGCCGCAAGCGCGAGTTCGATCAGGCGGCGCAGCTGCCGTTCGCCGACGACGACGAACAACCGAATCGTGACCGCACGGCCGAGCGACAGGCCGATTCCCGAGAGGACAGGGGAGAGAAGAACACATGAATACGCTTTGGGGTGATGCCCTCTCAGGCTTCTGGAGTGCCTGGATCATCGTCATCACGCTCGGCACCATCGGCTTTGCGTTCTGGCTTCTGTGGGCCAACCGCAAGACCGACAAGCGCCCTGACGCCGACGGCACCGTCGAGACCACCGGCCACACCGCCGACGGTATCGACGAATACGACAACCCGCTGCCTCGCTGGTGGTTTCAGCTTTACGTTGCCACGGTGATCTTCTCCCTGGGCTATCTGGTGCTGTATCCGGGCCTCGGCAACTTCGCCGGTGTGCTGGGCTGGAGCCAGGAAGGTCAGTGGGAGGAAGAGGTCGCCCAGGCCGAAGAGCGCTTTGCACCGATCTTCGAGAAGTACCAGCAGGTACCCATCCCGGAACTCGCCCAGGACGGTGACGCCATGCAGGTGGCCGAGCGCATCTTCCTCAACAACTGCGCCATCTGCCACGGTTCCAACGCCAAGGGCGGCTACGGCTTCCCCAATCTGACCGACGACGACTGGCTCTACGGCGGCGAGCCCGAGCACATCGTCACCACCATCAACAACGGACGCAATGGCCTGATGCCGTCATGGCAGCAGCTCGGCGCGGACAATATCGAGAACCTGACCCAGCATGTGCTGTCGCTGTCCGGCCAGGCCGAGGACGCCGAACGTGCCGAAAAAGGCGGCGCCGTCTTCACCTCGGTATGTGCCGCCTGCCATATGCCTGACGGTACCGGCAACCAGGCGCTGGGCGCGCCCAATCTGACCGACGACAGCTGGCTGTACCAGGCACCGGGCCAGAGCCTGGCCGACTCCGTGCGTCAGACGCTGCGCAACGGCCGCAATGGCCATATGCCGGCGCAGGCCGCCTACATCGGCGAGGAGCGGGTCCACCTGGTCGCCGCCTATGTCTATGGTCTGAGCCAGAATCAAGACCAGAAGAGTCAGTAGTGACCCCAGCGGGATCGCTCCCGCGGCGAGTGCGGCGCTTGGCCGCACTCGCCACCCACCTACCCGTCAATCGCTAGACTGGGGCTTCGGCCCCATCGACGCGATGTGAGTCTGCCATGAGCGACAAGATCCCTGCCCACGACGTCACCGACCCTGCGGTGTCGCACCATTCCCCCGACAGCCAGAGCATGTACGAGAGCCGCCGGCACATCTACGTACGCGAGATCAAAGGCGTGTTCCAGCGTGTCCGTCGGGTCGCCAACTGGGCGCTGATGCTCGGTTTTCTGCTGCTGCCCTGGATTCCCTGGGGTGATCGACCGGCGGTCTGGTTTGATCTGCCGGGGCGCGAATTTCATATCTTCGCCGCCACCTTCTACCCCCAGGAATTCGTGCTGCTGTCCTGGCTTTTGATCATCTGCGCCTTCGGCCTGTTCTTCATCACCGTCTTTGCCGGTCGAGTATGGTGCGGTTACACCTGCCCCCAGAGCGTCTGGACCTTCCTGTTCATCTGGGTCGAGCACCGCATCGAGGGGCCGCGCAATCGTCGCATCAAGCTCGACAAGCGCTCCTGGGACGCCGACAAGGCCTGGCGCAAGAGCGCCAAGCACGCCATCTGGCTGATCATCTCGGCGGCCACCGGCATCACCTTCGTCGGCTACTTCACCCCGATCGGTGGCCTGGTGCTGGATCTTGCCACCCTCTCGGCCAGCGGCTGGTCCTATTTCTGGGTCGGCTTCTTTATCGTCTTCACCTACCTGAACGCCGGTTGGCTGCGCGAGCAGGTCTGCCTGTACATGTGCCCCTACGCCCGCTTCCAGTCGGTGATGTTCGATCGCGACACCCTGATCGTGTCCTACGACTACCACCGCGGGGAGCCTCGCGGCCCGCGCAAGCGCAACGCCGACCCGGCAGAGCAGGGCCTTGGCCACTGCATCGACTGCGACCTCTGTGTTCAGGTCTGCCCGACCGGCATCGATATCCGCGACGGTCTGCAGTACCAGTGCATCACCTGCGCCGCCTGCATCGACGCCTGCGACAGCGTCATGGACAAGATGGGCTACCCCCGTGGTCTGGTGCGTTACACCACCGAGCATGCCCTCGACGGCAACAAGACCCACCTGTTGAGGCCTCGACTGATCGGCTATCTGGTCGCCCTGGTGGTGATGATCGGCCTGTTCGTCTGGACCATCGCCGACCGCACACCGCTGGATGTGGATGTGGAGCGCGATCGCGCACGGCTCTACCAGACACTGACCGATGGACGCATCGCCAACTCCTACGCCATGACCGTGCGTAACCTCGACAACCGCCCTCATCGCTACGTGATCGAGGTAGCCGGCATCGAAGGTCTCGAGAGCGACACCACCGCCATCGAAGTTCCCGCCAACCAGTCCCGCCAACTGGTGATGACCTTGAGCGTGAATCCTGATCAGATGGAACAACGCAGTGCCGATATCAGCGTTCGCGTCCTCGCCGAGGACGATCCGTCCGTGGCCATCGAACGTGAAAGCCGCTTTATAGGAGTTACCCCCTGATGTCCCTGTCCGATCCCCAGGTGCCGCCCTGGTACAAGCAGTTCTGGCCCTGGTTCCTGATCGCCCTGCTGCTGTCGTCGGTCACCTTCAGCATGGTCTACCTGGCCTTCTCGATCCGCTACTTCGACGGTTCGGTGCCGGACGATTACTACAAGGAAGGTCTGGCCATCAACGTCCAGCTCGAAAAGCAGCAACGTGCCGAGGCGCTGGGGCTGGCGGCCGAACTGCGCATCGACGCCACCACCGGCGACGTGGTGGTAACGCTCGATGGCGACGAACGCCCAGAGCGGCTGGATCTGGCGCTGAAGTTCCCCACCGATGGCGCCCGCGACCGGGCACTGGTGCTGACCCACACCCGTGAAGGCCACTATGTCGGCACCCTCGAGCGCAATCTGCGCTATCGCTGGTACCTTCAGCTGCAGCCCCACGCAGAAGGCGCGTCGGGACAGCAGCCTGAATGGCGCCTGACCGGCGAGGCAGAGTTCCCGCGTGAGACCTCCGTGCGCCTGACACCGGGACTCTGATGGCGGCCTCGTGCTACCACTGTGGCGCCCCGGTGGAGGCCACAGCACCCTGGTCGATCACCCTGGATGGCCAGCGCCATCCGCTGTGCTGCCCGGGCTGCGAGGCGGTGGCCCAGGCCATCGTCGGCGGCGGCCTGGACAGCTACTATCGCTTTCGCACCGCCCTGCCGGAGCGCCCATCGCCGACACCCGCCGACGAGGCCCGCTATCAGGTATTCGACGATCCGGGCCTGCAGGATCGTTTCGTGCGTCAGGATGGCGACACCAAGGTAGCGACCCTGGCGGTGGATGGCATCACTTGCGCCGCCTGCGCCTGGCTGATCGAACACCGCCTGAATGCCCTCGCCGGCCTGGAGAGCTGCGCTGTCAATCTTTCCCAGCACCGCCTTCAGGTGCGCTGGGATCCCGAACGCCTGTCGCTGTCGCGCCTGCTGGCCGAGATGGCCGCCATCGGCTATCCCTCCCAGCCCTACGAGCCGGACCAGGCCCAGCAGCGGCTCAAGCAACAGTCGCGCCAGATGATAAGGCGCCTGATCGTGGCGGCCGTCGGCATGATGCAGGTGCTGATGTTTTCCATCCCGCACTACGTCGACGGCGGTGATCTCAGCACCGAGTTCGAGCGCCTGTTTGCCTGGCTATCGCTGGCGCTGACCACTCCGGTGGTACTGTACTCGGCCCAACCCTTCTTCGTCGGCGCCCTGCGTGATCTGCGAACCCGCGTGCTGGGCATGGATGTGCCGGTGGCCCTGGCCATCGGTGGGGCCTTTATCGCCAGCACCTGGTCGGTCGTGAGCGACTCCGGTGACCGCTACTTCGACTCAGTCAGCATGTTCACCTTCTTCCTGCTGTTCGGACGCTACCTGGAGTCTCGCGCCCGTACTCACTACGGCCGTAGCGGCAATGCCCTGGCCAGTGCCCTGCCAAGTGCTGCGGTGCGCCTCGACGAGCATGGCGATGAACGCGTCATCCCCGCCAGTCGGCTGGTCCCGGGTGACCGGGTTCGGGTCAGTCCCGGCGCCCAGATTCCCGCGGACGGCAACCTGACCTCGGGTCTTGCCCAGATCGACGAGTCGCTGCTGACCGGCGAATCGCTGCCCCTCCTGCGTCGCCAGGGAGATGCCGTGCACGCAGGTACCCTGTGCATGGACAGCCCGATCGAAGTGATGGTCACCCGCGTCGGCGACGACACCCGCGCCGCCGGCATTCTCGATCTCACCGACCGTGCCTTCACCCATCGTCCACGTATCGCCCGCCTGGCCGAGCAGGTGGCCCATCGCTTCGTGTTGAACCTGCTGGTCATCACCGCCCTGGTGGCGCTGGTCTGGAGCCTGATCGACCCGAGCCGCAGCCTGTGGATCACCCTGTCGGTACTGGTGGTGACCTGCCCCTGCGCCCTGGCGCTGGCGACCCCCACCGCCCTGACCGTGGCCCACGGCCGGCTGAGACGTGCCGGGGTACTGGTGACCCGAGCCGATGCGCTGGAGACCCTGGCCTGCCTCGATCGCGTCGTCTTCGACAAGACCGGCACCCTGACCCGGGGGCGTATGCAACTCGCCGAACACCGGCCGCTGAGCGACGACGAAGGAAGCGCCAACAATGGCGAGATGGACGCTGCCGCCAAGCGCCGGCATCTAGCACTGGCGGCGGCACTGGAGACCGGCTCGGAGCACCCCATCGCCCGCGCCTTCGCTGCCTGGCGCGACGCCAGCTGCCAGGCCAGCGAACTGCGCAATCACCCGGGCCAGGGCGTGGAAGGCGTGATCGACGGCCGGCGCTGGCGACTGGGCCAGCCGCACTTTGCCTGCCTGGGCCAACCCGTTCCTGAGCTCCCTGGCGCAGGGCTTTGGTTGCTGCTGGCCAGCGAAGGCAAGCCCCAGGCCTGGTTCAAGCTCGACGATCAGCCCCGTGACGACGCCGCCGAGACCCTCGCCGCCCTCGCCCAGCGAGGGCTTGCCATCGAGATCCTGTCGGGCGACCGCGCCGTCAACGTTGGCCAGCTTGCGCGCACGCTGGGCGTCGGTCAGTGGCGTGGCGAGGCCTCCCCCGAGGACAAGCTCGGGCACTTGAAGGCGCGGCAGGCACAGGGCGAAAAGGTGGCCATGGTCGGTGATGGCATCAATGACGTGCCGGTACTGGCCGGCGCCGACCTTGCCATCGCCATGGCCGGGGCCAGCGACCTCACCCGCACCCGCGCCGATCTTGTATTGCTGGGCGAACCGCTCACGGGTATCGTCGAAGCCATCGAGGTGGCCCGCCAGACCCGTCGCATCATTCGCCAGAATCTGTCCTGGTCGGTGCTCTACAATGTCGTGGCGCTGCCCGCAGCGGCGCTGGGCTTCGTGCCCCCATGGCTTGCCGCCATCGGCATGTCACTCAGCTCGTTGCTGGTCATCGGCAATGCCCTGCGTCTGCGGCGCGGACGCACCAGGCCGACCGCGACACCTTCACCCGTCACCGCAAGCCCCGGCCCATGAGCATCCTTTACCTGTTGATACCCTTGTCGTTGATCCTGCTGGGCCTGGCGGTCTGGGCCTTCTTCTGGGCGGTGCGCAACGACCAGTTCGAGGACCTCGAAGGCCCCGCCTATCGCATCCTGTTCGAAGATGAAGACGACACTCGCAGTGCCGATGACGGCGCTTCCTCGTCCGAAACGCCTGCGCAGACATCCGATCGTGATCCATCGTCCAGAGGGCCTGAGTGAATCCTACCGGCCTGGAACTGCCTCCCATGATGGCGGCCTTCGTGTTTGGTCTGCTTGGTGGTGCACACTGTATTGGCATGTGCGGCGGCATCATGAGCGCTCTGACCTTTGCCATCCCCACCAGCATGCGTCAACCTTGGCGGGTGGGCTCTCTGGTGCTCGGCTACAATGTAGGTCGTATCACCAGCTACTGTGTGGCGGGCGCTCTGGTTGCCACCCTGGGTTCGGTGATCGGCCTTTCGCCGACCCTGCGTGGCCTGATGCAGATCGTCGCCAGCCTGATGTTGATCCTGATGGCGCTTTACATTGCCGATCTATGGAAAGGCCTGCGTCACGTCGAGGCACTGGGGCGTCACCTCTGGAGGTACCTGGAACCCGCAGGCAGACGCCTGTTGCCGGTGGTGCGTCTGCCCCAGGCGGTGGCGCTGGGCGCCATCTGGGGCTGGCTGCCCTGTGGCCTGGTGTACTCGATGCTGGCCTGGAGCCTGGCACGGGCCGAACCCCTCGAGGGCGCACTGCTGATGGCGAGCTTCGGTCTTGGCACGCTTCCGGCGCTGGTGGTGACGGGCCTCGCCGCCAGACAAATGCAGGCCCTGCTGGCGCATCGGGCAACACGCCTCGCCGCCGCTGGCATGATCATCGCCTTTGCCGTCTGGCAACTTTGGACTGGGCTGCATCAATGACGCATCCTACCTCTAAGTTATTAATCCTAAAGAGGTAGACGCCACTTTTAGCTGATCTGAGGGTGTAGAATAGTGCCATCAACGTGCTGTACGGGCGACGTCTGTTCTCCCCATGGCCCAGTCAATATCGATCCCAGATCCACAGGAGCTGCGAATGAGTCCTACGGCCCAAGATCGGCGGCGTCCCATGCTGCATGAGACTCGCTGTGAGTCCTGCAGCCTGAGTTCCTTATGCCTTCCGCTGTCGCTGGAGACCGCCGACCTCGAGCGCTTCGATTCCATCATCCGTCGTCACCCGCCGATCAAGAAAGGCACACGATTGGTCGAGCAGGGAGATCGCTTCACCAGCGTCTTCGCGGTCCGATCGGGGAGTCTCAAGCAGATCACCACCGAAGGCAGCGGCGAAGCTCAGTTGACCAACTTCTTCCTGCCCAGTGAACTGGTTGGCCTGGATGGCATCGACGACGGCCGCTATCCCGGCAGCGTGGTGGCGCTGGAGACCACCACGGTGTGCGAGATTCCCTTCGACCGCCTCGATGCGCTGACCCAGACCCTACCGGAGCTGCGTGCCCAGCTGTTTCGCACCCTGAGCAAGGAGCTGCGAGAGGACCGCCGGATGATGCAGCTGCTGTCACGCAAGACCGCCGATCAGCGCCTGGCCTGCTTCTTCCTCGGCCTGTCCGACCGCTTCCGCCGCCGCGGCTATTCGCCGTTCAGCTTCCGCCTGTCCATGTCCCGCGCCGACATCGGCAATCACCTGGGGCTGGCGGTGGAAACGGTCAGCCGTATCCTCGGGCGTTTCCAGCAGCAGGATCTGGTGGCGGTATCGGGACGTGAGGTCAATATCCTCGACCTGACCGCGCTGTCGACCCTGGCCGACACCGAAGTTACCTGAGCGGGCCTGGCGGCAGTGTGCCGGGCTTGGCCGGCAGGGCCCGGTATCCAGGATCTGGAAAGCAGAGCGTAATAGATGGCGTATGACAAAAAGAGGCCGCCTCCGGAGATGCGGCCTCTTTTGCTGTCATGGCGTCCTGCACATTCGCTGTTGGCGAGATCAGCCGGCATCCACCACGTCGATGCGCCGGGCCTGGCGTTCGGCCTGTACGGCCTCCAGCCCCTCGAAGTCAAACAGTTGCCGATCCGCCAGCTGCGACGGCGCCACATTGGTCACCGCCTTGAACATGCTCTCGAGGCGCCCGGGATGCTTGACCTCCCACTCGGCCAGCATCTCCTTGACCACCTGGCGCTGCAGGTTGGGCTGGGAACCACACAGGTTGCACGGGATGATCGGGAACTCCATCGCCTCGCTGTAGGCCTGGATATCGGCCTCGCGGCAGTACGCCAGCGGGCGGATAACGATGTTCTTGCCGTCGTCGGAGAGCAGCTTGGGCGGCATCGCCTTGAGGCTGCCACCGAAGAACATGTTCAGAAACAGCGTCTCGAGAATGTCCTCGCGGTGGTGGCCCAGGGCGATCTTGGTCGCCCCGATCTCCTCGGCGAAACCATAGAGCGAGCCGCGCCGCAGGCGTGAGCAGAGCGCGCAGGTGGTCTTGCCCTCCGGCGTCTTCTCCTTCACCACCGAATAGGTGTCGCGCTCGAGGATGTGGTAGTCCACGCCGATGCTGTCCAGATAGTTCGGCAGCACATGCTCCGGAAAGCCCGGCTGCTTCTGATCCAGATTCACCGCCACCAGCGAGAAGTTGACCGGCGCGTTGCGCTGAAGGCTGCGCAGGATCTCGAGCATGGTGTAGCTGTCCTTGCCACCAGACAGACACACCATGATCTTGTCGCCTTCCTGGATCATGCCGTAGTCGATGATGGCGTTACCGGCCTGGCGGCGCAGGCGCTTCTGCAGCTTGTTGAACTCACGCCGTGCCTTGGCCTGAACTTGGGCTTCCGTCTGATCGCCATCCGTAGCAGGGTCGGCCGGGCTGACGCCGGCATCGATCGAGAGATGGTCATCCTCGGGGGTACGGGGATCGAACAGGGTGGCGGAGGCGGACTGTGGCGACATGGGAGCGGGACATCACGGCTGAAAATGAAAGAGGCGCCAGTCTACCATCCGGACGCTTTAGTGGCGAAGAGGTCAGCGACCGCTTACCCCGGCGAGGACAATACGGGAGAGGCTTTTCGTCGGCAGCACATCGGAAAGCGCCAAGGACGACACCGCCGTAGTGGCGCCCTTGCGCGTCGTGGCCTGGTCTGGCAAGTCGAAGAACGCAAGTGCCTGTCAGCCAGGCCCTAGGCGCTGTCCGAAAAGTCGACGAGCGAAGGTTAGACAAGGCAAAAATCGGTGAGAAAGCGCAGTTTACGGGGTGTAAATGAGCATTTTGACCGGGCTGGCGCACCAGACGATTTTTAACGCCGTATTACCGAGCGCAGGCACTTTTCAGACAAGCCCTAGACGACGTTCAGCGCCAGCAGATAGCGCACCACCACGCCCAGCAACAGCAGCAGGATGCCGGCACGTTGCCAGCCAAACTCGCGCACGGTCAGGGTCAGGCGCTTCTCCCAGAACTTGACCATGCCCCACAGGTCCCGGGTACGGCGATAGTACTGGAGGTAGGCCACCAGCACCGAGACCAGGCCCAGCGCCAGCAGCGTGGGCTCGAGAAGGGTCAACATGGCGTGCAGACTCATGACAGGATCTCCTTGCAGGTGAATGGTTGCCGGTGCGGGTGGCACCGGGTCAGCGCGATGGCGCCGTGAGTGCCCCGCTCTCCAGGCGCAGATGCATCAGCGCGGTGGTGACGGCGTCGCCCAGGGCCGTATGGCGTCCCATGATCGGGACTCCCAGTCGCTCTGCCAATTGTTCAAAGGTCGGCTGCACCTCGATTTCCGGGTGACTTCGGCGCAGCCGCTTGCGGTACTGCTGGGCCACGTCGATGGTGGCGTTGGGCAGCGAGAAGCCAAACTCCGCCTTCAGGTAGCGATCCAGCATGGCCAGGTCGAAGTCGATACACCAGCCGACCAATGGGCGATTGCCGATAAATTCCAGCAGCGTCGTCAAGGCCTCGCGCACCTCGAGGCCGCCTTCCAGGTCGACCCCTCGCAGGCGATGGATGCAGATGGAGTCTCCACTCAGGCTGGCAGGACGCGCGAGCCGCAGGTCCAGCGACTCGCTGGTCAAGACGCGATCGTCACGAATGCGTACCGCAGCGATGGACACCAGCTCCGCATGACGGGTATCCAGACCGGTGGTTTCGCAGTCCAGGGACACCAGCTCATCGCCGGTATAGGGATTGAACAGCCAGGCGAAATCGCCATCGGCCTGCCGACGCCTGTCGGCCACACGCCTGATCGCTCTCAGCATCGGGTACTCTCCCAAGCGAAACCATTGACGCCAAGGCAGCTTGCCCTGGGGGGCTGCCTCGACACTCATGCATACTCCAGGTGATAGCGGTGGGACAGGCTGGCCTTGAACTCCTTGACCAGATGCAGCGCCTCGCGCAGCAGGTCCCGCTCCAGTGAATTGAGCGACTGCACCACCACCCTGTCCGGGGCGTCCGTGGCCCGGGCATCGTCGCGCCGGTAGGCCAGCTGCGCCCGAAGCCGCAGCTCACAGAACAGCGACAACGCCTCGCCGAGATCCTCCGCCACCACTCGCTCGATGCGCCCGAGTGACGCCAGCGCCGCCAGCCGGTCGTGGGTCGAGGTCTCACGCAGCCCGCACTCCAGCGCCATGGTGCGAACACCGTGGACGATGGGAAAGATCCCACCCTTCTTGATGTCGACACCGTGCTCGGGCTTCTTCAGCGTTCCAAACAGGGTCAAGGGCGTCGAGAACCGCAACACCCCCCTCGCCAGATGGGTCAGCAACAGTTCATTGCCCCGTGTTTCTTCGATCAGCACGTCGTGGAGTCGGTCCACCAGGGCAAAGTCACCGGCCACCCCCGAGGCGTCGGCAAGCACCGCCAGACGCATCAGGCTTTCTCCGTCGGGTTCGCTGACCCAGCGACGGATGCGCCCTCGCCACTGCGCAAGGGTGCCGATCCACTGGGGGTTGGAGACCATGATGTTGCCCGGGCAGCGCGGATAGCCCAGATCGTCGAGCACGCTGGTAAACCGCGCGGTATCTGCACTGAGCTCGTCCCACTGCTGGTCATCGGCCAGGATCAGCGCATTGTCCTGGTCGGTCTTCAAGATCTGCTCGCCGCGCCCTTCGCTGCCGAGCACCAGCAGACAGGCGCGCTCGCGCTGAGGGGCCGGCATCGAGAAGTGCCAGGCCTTGCTGATGATGCGCCCATTGAGCGCCGACAGCATGCCCATGGCGAAGCGCATGCGTACCCCTTGGGCCATCAGCGCCTCGACCAGCTCCGGCGCACGCTGACTTGCTTCGCTGAGGGAGGCCAGGGTCGTCGCCTGCTCGACCTGCAGGCTGACCACGTAGCTGCGGCTGGAAAAGAAGCTGAGCACATCGGTCAGCTCCACGACACCGATCAGCCGCTGGCCCTGAAGCACCACCACCCTGGCCACCTTGTGGCGGGTCATCTCGATCAGTGCCTCGAACAGGTACTGGCTTTCATCCACCGTCACCAGCGACAGATGAGCGATGCCACCGACCTCGGCATTACCGTCGCACCCCTCCAGCACCAGGGCCTCGAGCAGGTCGGTCTTGGTCAGCATGCCAGGACCGTCGGGCGTCTCGACCAGCAGGCTGTCGGCGCCCTTGTCCTTGAGGGTCAGCACGGCGTCGCGAATGCATGTCGTCGAGCCGACCTTGAGCGGCTCACGCATGCACTCGTTCACCCGGGCGAGCATGAATCCGGCCAGGGTGACGCCGCCCTCGGCGCGACGTTCGGCCAGCAAGCGCGTCTTGCTGATCAGGCGCTGGTGAAAGTAGTCCGAGAAGGCGGCGTTGTTCTCGCACAGCGACAGAAACAAGGTGTGCGGCATCAGATAACACAGGCTTTCTTCTTCGGCGACGAAGCGGTAACGGCTCTGGCCGTTGATCACGCTGATGGCACCGAACAGATCGCCCCCGGTGTAGTGGCCGATGCGCCCCCCGGCGGGGCCTTCGGCCGGGTCCAGTTCGGCGACTTCGCCCTTGTGGATCACAAAGACGAACTCGCCGGACTGCCCTGCATCGAGGATCACGTCATCCCGCCCGTAGTAGGCGATATCCAGCCCGCCCAGGACCCGCTCGCGCTCGGCCTCGTCGAGCAATGAAAACGGTGGATGAGTGAAGTCGATGTCGATCATGTCTGCTCCATGACCGACCCCGGCGAGGCCGGGGTCGGGGAGTGTTGTCGTCTGGCAGGGGGCGACGGATGGTGGGCCGACGCCCCTGCCTGATGGCCCGCTCTAGTGAGCGTGGGCCTCACCCGCGCCTCTCGGCACACGCACGTTCTCCACCAGTTCCTGGATGTGCTCCGGCGGTGCCGCGGTTGCCCGCGAGACCACGAAGGCCACAACGAAGTGGAGGATCATGCCGAGGGTACCGATACCCTCCGGCGAGATGCCGAACCACCAGATCGAAGGATCGGTGTTGATGAACTTGGTGTAGACGATGTAGATGAAGGTGAAGCTCAGACCCAGCACCATGCCGACGATGGCCCCTTCGCGGTTCATGCGCTTGTCGAAGATGCCAAGCAGGATCGCCGGGAAGAAGGACGAGGCAGCAAGACCGAAGGCAAAGGCCACCACCTGGGCCACGAAGCCCGGCGGGTTGATGCCGAAGTAGCCGGCTACCACCACCGCCACCGCAGCAGCACTACGCGCCGCCAGCAGCTCCCCCTTCTCGCTGAGGTTGGGATTGATCTGCTTCTTGATCAGGTCATGGGACACCGCCGCCGAGATCACCAGCAACAGACCGGCTGCGGTGGACAGCGCCGCGGCCACGCCACCGGCGGCCATCAAGGCGATCACCCAGGCCGGCAGGCCGCCGATCTCGGGGTTGGCCAGCACGATGATGTCGCGGTCGATATAGACCTCGTTGGGGCTGTCGGTAGGCGTATTGGTCACCACCCGCTGCCCGTGCTCGCCAGGAGTTTCCTCTTCCAGCGGGCCGCTTTCGAAGGTCGGCTTGCCCTCGAACGGTGCGCCCGGCCCCATCTGCACACGACCGTCGTCGTTCTTGTCGAGCCAACCGATCAGGCCCACGCCTTCCCAGCTCTTGAACCAGGCCGGTGCCTCTTCGTAGCTGGTCTCGTGTACCGTCTCGATGATGTTGGTGCGGGCGAACACGCCGACCGCCGGAGCGGTGGTGTAGAGCAGTGCGATGAACACCAGCGCCCAGCCGGCGCTGACCCGGGCGTCACGCACCCGCGGCACGGTGAAGAAGCGCACGATGACGTGGGGCAGACCCGCGGTACCGCACATCAGGGCGGCGGTGATAAAGAACACGTTGATCATCGGCTGGCTGCCGTCGGTGTAGGGCGTGATGCCCAGATCCGTCAGCAGACCGTCGAGACGATCGAGAATGTACTGGCCGCTGTCGTTGCCGGCGGCATCGACGAAGGTGGCACCGAGCCCGGTCTGCGGCAGCACGTGGCCGGTCATCATGATCGACAGGAACACCGCCGGCACGATGAAGGCGGTGATCAGCACGCAGTACTGAGCCACCTGGGTGTAGGTGATGCCCTTCATGCCACCGAGCACCGCGTAGAAGAACACGATGACCATGCCGATGACCACGCCCAGATTGACCTCGACTTCGAGGAAACGGGCGAAGACGATACCGACGCCGCGCATCTGACCGGCGACATAGGTAAAGGACACGAAAATAACGCAGATGACCGCCACGGTACGGGCGATATTCGAGTAGTAACGGTCACCGATAAAGTCCGGCACCGTGAACTTGCCGAACTTGCGCAGGTAAGGCGCCAGCAGCATGGCCAGCATGACGTAGCCACCGGTCCAGCCCATCAGGTAGACCGAGGCGTCGTAACCCAGATAGGCGATAAGGCCCGCCATGGAGATGAAAGAGGCCGCCGACATCCAGTCTGCCGCGGTAGCCATGCCATTGGCGGCAGGGTGGACGCCGCCGCCGGCGACGTAGAAATCCTTGGTAGACCCGGCACGCGACCAGATCGCGATACCGATGTAGAGCGCGAAGGACGCCCCTACAAATATATAGGTAAGTAGTTGTACATCCATGGAATCAATTCCCGTTCATTGACGTTATTTTGCGGGTGTCACTGTTCGTGGACGTCGTACTCTTCATCGAGCTTGTTCATCTTCCAGGCATAGAAAATGATCAGCACGATAAAGGTGTAGATGGATCCCTGCTGTGCAAACCAGAAGCCGAGCTTGAAGCCAAAGAACTGGATATTGTTGAGTACATCCACCAGCAGAATGCCGAAGCCATAGGAGACGATGAACCATACGGCCAGACAGCCGAGGATGGTTCGTATGTTTCGTTTCCAGTAGGCCTGTGCGCTCTTGTCTAGCATAAGGCTACCCTCAAGAAGTGGTTTGATCGCCAAATGCCGCCGCAAAGACGACACAAAGGCTCGAGAAGCAGACTAGACAAAATGGCCTTTCCTGGAACGATAACTTTAGTCGAAAAGCATAAATGCACCGCACCAAGAAAACCATTACATGAAATATTTCAGCAACTTATAAACATTTCTGGAATATTAGCCGATGGTCTATCACTACAAAGGTGCAATCCACCTTAGTCGCGATTCAAGGCCTTGAGACAAGGCAATGCCTTTCCCTTGATGGCGCAAAATTCCGTCAATGCTTCGCGCTTCAGGCGCCCGAATCGAGGCAACCACGCTGCGCCCCTGCCGAGCAGGCCGCCAATGCCCTAGAATGGCCGCTGACGTCGAGGAGGTGCCCATGTTTGCCGGTTGGCTATTGATCGCTGTTTCACTGCTCTACATCGCCGTGCTGTTCGCCATCGCCTGGCGCGGCGATCGTCGTGCACGCCACCTGGGGGCCAGCCATCGTCGCCCGCTGGTCTACAGCCTGGCGCTGGCGATCTACTGTACCTCCTGGACCTTCCACGGCGCCGTGGGCCAGGCGGCGACCTCCGGCTGGTCGTTCGCCAGCATCTTTGTCGGTCCGGTGCTGACGCTTCTATTGTTCTGGCCGGTACTGGCCAAGATGGTGCGGGTCGCCAAGCACCAGAACGTCACCTCGATCGCCGACTTCATCGCCTCGCGCTACGGCAAGACCCAGTCTCTGGCGGCCTTCGCCAGCCTGGTCGCGCTGATCGGCACCCTGCCCTACATCGCCCTGCAGTTGAAGGCAGTGTCCACGTCCTTTGCCGTGCTCACCGACGCCTCCGACATCACCCAGGCGCCGCTGTTCGGCGACACCGCCTTCTATGTGGCCATCGTCATGGCGATCTTCGCCATCCTGTTCGGTACCCGCCATACCGACGCCACCGAGCACCACGAGGGCCTGATCCACGCGGTGGCCTTCGAGTCGCTGGTCAAGCTGGTGGCCTTCCTGATCCTCGGCGCCTACGTCACCTGGGGCATGTTCGATGGCCTGCAGGACCTGATGACCCGGGCCGACACCCACCTGCAGCTGCAGCGGCAACTGGCCCAGCAGGACTTCGGCCAGAGCTTCTGGGCCCAGACCCTGCTGGCCATGCTGGCGATCCTGTGTCTGCCGCGTCAGTTTCACGTCACCGTGGTGGAGAACACCCACCGCGACGACGCCGCCCGCGCGCGCTGGATGTTCCCGCTGTACCTGGTGCTGTTCGCCTTCTTCGTGTTGCCGCTGGCCGCCGCCGGCCTGACCATCTTCGCCGGCACCGACGTATCACCCGATACCTATGTGCTGTCGCTGCCGATGGCCGCCAACCAGAGCTGGCTGGCCCTGCTGACCTTTATCGGCGGTTTCTCCGCCGCCACCGGCATGGTCATCGTCGCCGCCGTGGCGGTCTCGATCATGATCTCCAACGAGATCGTCATCCCGGCGCTGTTCCGCATGCGCTGGTTCGACACCAAGGCCCGCGACTACGGACGCCTGGTCCTGCGGGCACGGCGCATTACCATCGCCGTGATCCTGGCCATGGCCTATGGCTTCTACCAGCTGATCGGCGAATTCACCTCGCTGGCCTCCATCGGCATGCTGTCCTTCGCCGCCGCCGCCCAGTTCGCCCCGGCGCTGATCGGTGGGCTCTACTGGAAGCGCGGCAATCGCCTGGGGGTCATCGTCGGCATGAACGCGGGCTTCGCCATCTGGGCCTACACCCTGCTGTTGCCAGCGATGATCAACGCCGGTGTATTGCCCGCCGGCTGGCTCCAGGGTGGGCCGCTGGGGATCGCCTGGCTGTCACCGACCTCGCTGTTCGGCCTGCACGTGGGTGACAGCTTTACCCACGGCGTGATGCTGTCGCTGGGGGTCAACCTGGTGGCCTACATCTTTGTCTCCCAGGTAACCCCTCAGCGGGTGGTGGAACGGATTCAGGCGTCGCTGTTCGTCGACAGCGTCGAGACCCGCCAGACCTCGGTCAATCGCCCCTGGACCGGGGCTACCACGGTCGGCGACCTGAAGGTGCTGTGCCAGCGCTTTCTCAGCGCCGGCCAGGTCGACCGCGCCTTCTCGGACTACGCCCGGCGCAACGGCAAGGCGCTGGAAGACAGTGCCCGAGCGTCCATCGACGTGATCCAGTTCACCGAGCGCTTTCTGGCCTCGGTGCTGGGCGCCTCGTCGGCGCGCATCGTCGTCAACTCGGCGCTGCAGGGGCGTGGCATCGGCATCTCCGACGTCATCTCCATCGTCGATGAGGCCTCCCAGGTGCTGGAGTTCAATCGTGCCCTGCTCCAGGCCACCATCGAGAACATCAACCAGGGCATCAGCGTGGTGGATCAGAACCTGCGCCTGGTAGTGTGGAACCAGCGCTATCTGGAGCTGTTCCGCTTCCCTGACCACCTGATCCGTGTCGGCGCCCCGATCGACCGCATCTTCCGCTACAACGCCCATAACGGCGAGTACGGCCCCGGCGACCCGGAAGAGCACGTGGAATTGCTGCTCGACAATATCCGTGAAGGCCAGCCCCACCGCTACGTGCGATATCGCCAGGACGGCAGCGTGCTGGAGGTCCAGGGCAACCCCATGCCCGGTGGCGGCTTCGTCTACACCTATCAGGACATCACCCAGCAGAAACGCACCGAAGAAGCGCTGATCCGCTCGGAAAACAATATCCGCATCTATACCGACAACGTGCCGGCGTTGATCGCCTACTTCGACCGGGAGTGTCGCTACCTCTTTACCAACCGTGCCTACGAGCAGGCCTTCAACATCAACCGCAACGAGGTCATCGGCAAGAAGGTGACCCAGGTGATTCCGGAGACCATGGCCGAGGAGCGCATTCCCTGGATTCAGCGCACCCTGAGTGGTGAAAGGGTCAGCTTCGAAGTCTCGCTCGAGATCACCAACGAAGGCCTGCGCTACATGCTGGTGACCTATACTCCGCACTTCGGCGACAGCGGCGCGATCCTCGGCTTCTTCGCGCTCTATCAGGACATTACCGAGCGCCGGCGGGCCGAGATCGCCCTCAAGGAAACCAACGAGACCCTGGAGGAGCGGGTACGCTCGCGCACCCTGGCCCTGTCCGAAGCCAACGCCGCGCTGCGCCAGGAGAACCGGGTGCGCGCCGAAGCCGAGCAGGCCCTGCGCCAGGCCAAGCAGGTGGCCGAGGACGCCAACGCCTCCAAGACGCGCTTCCTGGCCGCAGCCAGCCATGACCTGCTGCAGCCGCTCAACGCGGCGCGGCTATTTACCTCGGCGCTGTCCCAGGACATGGGCGCCGAGGACATGAAGCGCACCATCGGCCATATCGACAGCTCACTGCAGTCCGCCGAAGAGCTGCTCGGCACCCTGCTGGACATCTCCAAGCTGGACGCCGGCGCGCTGACCCCCAGACGCAGCCATTTTGCGCTGACCGACATCCTGCGTCCGCTGCAGGCCCAGTTCGCGGTAATGGCCGAAGACCGCGGCCTGGATCTCAAGGTGGTGGGATCGGCCCTGTGGGTGGACAGCGACAGCCAGATGCTGCGCCGAATCATCCAGAACTTCCTGTCCAACGCCATCCGCTACACCCAGGAAGGCCGGGTGCTGCTGGGCATTCGCCGGCGCGGTGAGCGCCTGTTGATCGAGGTATGGGACAGCGGCCCCGGCATCCCCGAGGCCAAGCAGGCCGAGATCTTTCAGGAGTTTCGTCGCCTGGATCAGGCCTCGCGCCACAAGGAAAGCGAGAAGGGGCTGGGCCTCGGCCTGTCCATCGCCGACCGCATGAGCCGGGTGCTCGACCACCCCATCAGGGTGCGCTCCTGGGTCGGCGTGGGCACGGTATTCTCGGTCAGCGTTCCCAGGGTCGAGGCCAGGGCCCCGGCCGAGGACACGGACTCCCGGCCTGCGCGCAAGGTCGCCAGCAAGCTCGACGGCAAGCGCATCCTGTGCATCGACAACGAGTCGCTGATCCTCGAGGGCATGAAGGCGATGCTGTCGGGCTGGGGCTGCGAGGTGTTCACCGCCACCTCCATCGGCGGCGCCAAGTCGGTGCTGCGCCATCTGGACGACGACCCCGACGCCATCCTCGCCGACTATCACCTGGACAACGAGGTCACCGGTCTGATGGCGCTGGACGCCCTGGGCGAGCGCCTGACCGGCGCGGTGCCCGGTATCGTGATCACCGCCGACCGCACCGAGGAGGTGGCCGAAGAGGTCCGCCGCGGCGGCTACCAGCTGCTGCTCAAGCCGGTGCGCCCGGCCGCCCTGCGGGCACTGCTGACGCGCACCCTGCAGGCCAGCCAGGCACCGCAGTAGCCGGCGCGAGCCGTGCTGGCGAAAGTTCTGTCGGCGTAAGTCCTGCTGGCGAGCAGCCCACCGGCGACGACGTTGCCGGTGGGGCCCCTCAGGTACCGCAGAAGGTTCTGAGCACTCGCTCGTCGCGCCCGGGCGGGGCCAGCAGGCTGGTATCGTCCGGGGTCTGGTAGGGCCGGGTCACGGCGGCGAGCAGCGTCTCGAATACGCTCAGGTCGTCGTCATCGATGGCGGCGCGAATGGCCTTCTCGACCAGATGATTGCGCGGTATCACCTGGGGGTTGGCCGCCGCCAGGCGCGCGCCGACGACCTCGTCGGCGACGCCTTCACGGGCCAGACGCTCGCGCCAGCGCGGCAGCCAGGCCTCGAGCCTGCCACTGCGCTCGAAGCCCTCGGCAAGCGCTGCCTCATCGCCGACCAGCGCCCGGGGCAGATGGGCAAAGCTCAGGGTGAAGTCGGCGTTGCCCTCTTCCATGGCCTTGAGGAAGTCCTCGCCCAGGGCCAGGTCCTCGTCTGCCAACGGGCCCCCCTGCCCATCGGTCGAGCGGCTTTCCGGCTGGCCTTGCGAGTCATCAGCCCCGAGTCCCAGCTTGGCACGCAGCACCGCCGTCCAGGCGGCGTCATGGCACTCGGCGAAGGCCTCGATGGCCTCGGTGGCCAGCGCCACCGCTCGCTCCTGATCGTCACTGATCAGCGGCAGCAGCGTCTCGGCCAGGCGCGCCAGGTTCCACTGGGCGATGGCCGGCTGGTTGTCCCAGGCGTAGCGCCCGCGCTCATCGATGGAGCTGAACACCCTGTGCGGGTGGAAGGCGTCCATGAAGGCGCAGGGACCATAGTCGATGGTCTCCCCCGAGATCGCGCAGTTGTCGGTGTTCATTACCCCATGAATAAAGCCGAGCCCCTTCCACTGGGCGACCAGGCTGGCCTGGCGCTCGACCACCGCCTCGACCAGCGCCAGCGCGCGCTCGGCCTCGGGCAAGTCGGCCAGCTCGGGGTAGTGTCGCTCGATGCAGAAGTCCACCAGCAGCGACAGCGCCTCGCTGTCACGGCGGGCGGCAAAATACTGAAAGGTGCCGACCCGCACATGGCTCGAGGCTACCCGGGTCAGTACCGCCCCGGGCTCCACCATCTGGCGCACCACCTGCTCGCCGCTGGCCACCGCCGCCAGCGCCCGGGTGGTGGGCACCCCCAGTGCGGCCATGGCTTCTGACACCAGATACTCGCGCAGCACCGGTCCGATCGGCGCGCGACCATCACCGCCGCGGGAAAAGGGCGTGCGTCCGGCGCCCTTTAGCTGGACCTCACGCAGGCCGCCGTCTCGATGGGCTAGCTCGCCCAGCAGGATCGCCCGACCATCGCCGAGCTGTGGCACGAAGTTGCCGAACTGATGCCCTGCGTAGGCCGCGGCGATCGGCGTCGCTCCATCGGGCACGGCGTTGCCACCGAGCACCTCGGCGGCACGGGTCGCGTCGAAGGCGTCAAGGTCGAAACCCAGCGCCTCGGCCAGCGGACGATTGAAGGCCAGCAGACGCGGCGCCGCCACAGGGGTGGGCGCCATCTCGGCGCGCATACGATCGGGCAGGGACGCATAGCGCCCGGAAAAGGCAGGAAACATGGGCTGCTACCTCAGGCTGGCAAGTGGGATGCCGACTACCCTCGGCCCTGCCTGTGGTGGTCGTCAAGCGACATTGCTTGCGACACCACCATCCCGGTACGGCAGAGCCCGGCTAGTTCGAGGCAGTGGCGCGTCGCAACTCGCCCCCACCCTCCTCCAGCTTGCGCACGCTGGAGACAAAGTCGCTGAAGCGCTCGCCCTGGATCAGCACGTGGTCACGCAGGATGCGCTCGGCGCTCTCGGCATCACCGGCTTCGATCGCCTGGAGCACCTCACGGTGTTCATCGAGCGAGCTCTGCATGCGTGAACGCACCTGCAATTGCAGGCGTCGATAGGGCTTGAGCCGCTGCTTGAGGGTCTGGGCCTCTTCGGCCAGGAAGGCGTTGTGGCTGGCCTGATAGATGACGCTGTGGAAGGCTTCGTTCTCGTAGTAGTAGTCGTCGCTGTCACCGGTCTCGCCGGCGCGGCGACATCCTTCGAAGGCGTCGCGCAGGGCCTTGAGTTCATCGGCTGAGATTCTCCGCGCCGCCAGTCGACCGCACATGCCCTCGAGTTCGGCCATCACCTCGAACATCTCGATCAGTCGCTCGAGCCCTAGCCTGGCGACAAAGGTGCCCTTCTTGGGGTAGACGGTCACCAGGCCACTGGCCACCAGCTGCTGGATGGCCTCGCGCACCGGGGTACGCGATACCTGGTAGGTCCTGCACAGCTCTTCGGGGTCCAGTCGCTCACCCGGCGTGCGCCGACCATTAATGATGTCGTCCTCGAGAGAGTCCCGCAGACGCTGGGCGTTGGAGGGCTTCTTGCTCATATGGCTGTCCCCTGGCTGTCCCTTGGCTGAACTCGAATCGTTCCAGCATATCCTGTCCTGATGCGACTGACCCCTCGGCGCCCTCACTCCACCATGGTCTAAGCCCTACGAATTGACAGGAATATACATGCTGGCTATTGATGTATACATCATAGCAGATAAAAAATGTTTGACCTCTATCCCCCGCGCCGACCTCGGCGCGTTTATCCCACCACCACAACACTGATCATCACGCTCGCTACAACACCCACTACAACAATCATCACAACAACAACGCCTCGAGGAGTCACCATGAAACGCCAAGCTCTCACTCTCGCCGTCGCCGCCATCGCCACCGCCAGCGCGTCCATTGCCAGCGCCGAGACCACCCTGCGCGTGTCCCACCAGTTTCCCGGTGGCCAGGGCGACGTGCGCGACGAAATGGTCCAGTTGATGGCCAAGGAGGTCGAAGCCGCCGACGTCGACCTGGCCCTGCAGGTCTATCCCGGTCAGTCGCTGTTCAAGGCCAAGGAGCAGTGGGGCGCGCTGGTACGCGGCCGCCTGGACATGACCTCGCTGCCGCTGGACTACGCCAGCGGCCGCCACCCCGAATTCTCGGCCACCCTGATGCCGGGTCTGGTGCGCAATCACGAGCGTGCCCAGCGCCTCAACGACTCCGAGTTCATGGACATGATCAAGCAGGTGATCGAGGACGCCGGCGCCCGGGTGCTGGCCGACGCCTGGCTGGCCGGCGGCTTCGCCTCCAACCAGCAGTGCATCACCTCGCCCGACACGGTGCAGGGACAGACCATGCGCGCGGCTGGCCCGGCGTTCGACGAGATGCTGGCCACCGCCGGCGCCTCCATCGCCTCGATGCCTTCGTCGGAGATCTACACCGCCATGCAGACCGGCGTGCTCGACGGCGCCAACACCTCGTCGGGTTCCTTCGTCTCCTATCGCATCTACGAGCAGGTCAGCTGCCTGACGGCGCCGGGCGAGAACGCCCTGTGGTTCATGTACGAGCCGATCCTGATCTCCGAGCAGAGCTGGAACGGGCTCAACGAGGAGCAACAGCAGGCACTGATCGACGCTGGCGAGAAGGCCGAGGCGTACTTCGCCGAGCAGGCCGCCCAGCTCGACCAGACCATGGTGGAAGTGTTCGAGGAAAACGGCGTCGAAGTGGTCCAGATGTCCCAGGAAGACTACGACGCCTGGCTCGAGGTAGCGAAAGAGAGCGCCTACAAGAGCTTTGCCGAGAACGTCGACAACGGCCAGGCACTGATCGACGCCGCCCTGGCGGTGGAATAGACCGAGGTGGGCGCGGCCGCTGGCCGCGCCTCGTCGTTCGTCGCTGTCGTGTCACCTCGGAGGCTCCATGTCACACACACCGTCCCACTCTCCCCCTCACGTCTCTGCACCCGCAGCCCCCGGTTCCCGGCGACATGCCTCCGGCCCGGTGGGCGCTTTCTGTCGGCTGATGGACCGGCTATCCATCGCTATGGCAGTGGTGGCCGGCGCCGCCCTCTTTGCAGGGGTGCTGGCCGTCTGCCACATGATCTTCGTGCGCTACCTGCTCGGTGAAAGCACCACCTGGCAGACCGAATTCGCGATCTTCTCGATCACCGGCGCGATGCTGCTGGGCGCCCCCTATGTGCTGCTGACCGGCGGCCAGGTGGCGGTCACGGTGCTGCCCGATGCGCTCAAGGGCGGCATCAAGTGCGCCATGAACCTGATCGCCTCGCTGTGCGGCCTGGCCTTCTGCATCGCCCTGGCCTACGGCTCCTGGCTCTACCTGCTGGAGGCCTACCACGGAGGCTGGACCACCGGCACGGTATGGAATCCGCCGCTGTGGCCGGCGCTGGTGCCGCTGGCACTGGGCTCGACCCTGCTGGCGCTGCAGTACCTGGCGGAAATACTGGGAGGAGCACGCTGATGGATCCAGTTACCAGTGGCATCCTTATCGTTACCGCCCTGTTCGTGCTGATGGCCATCGGCACGCCCATCGCCTTCGCCCTCGGCGGCGTGTCCCTCGCCGCCCTGGTGATGGACCGGGGCGTCAGCGAGCTGACCTACTTCGGCGAGACCTTCTTCGGCAGCCTGGCGTCGTTCGGCTTCGTCGCGATTCCGATGTTCATCCTGATGGGCGCCGCCGTGGCTTCCTCCCCCACCGGCCGCGACCTCTATCGTTCGCTGGACCTGTGGCTCGGCAAGGTGCCGGGGGGACTGGCCATTTCCAATATCGGCGCCTGCTCGATCTTCGCCGCCCTGTCCGGCTCGTCGCCTGCCACCAGCGCCGCCATCGGCAAGCTGGGTATCCCCGAGATGCGCAAGCGCGGCTATCCCGACGGCGTGGCGGCTGGCTGCATCGCCGCCGGCGGCACCCTGGGCATCCTGATTCCGCCCTCGGTCACCATGATCGTCTATGGCATCTCCACCGAGACCTCGATCGGACGGCTGTTCATCGCCGGCGCCCTGCCCGGCATCATGCTGGCGCTGTTGTTCATGGCCTGGACGCTGATCGCGTGCAAGCTGGCCGGTGGCTATGACACCCCCAGCCCCGTCGCCGACGCCGCCCGCGAGCTCAAGGACACCGTCGCCAGGAACGTCGAGACCAACATGAAGGCGCTGGTGCGGGTGCTGCCCTTCCTGGTGGTGGTCAGCGGTATCCTGTTCGCCCTCTACGGCGGTGTCGCCACGCCCTCGGAGGCGGCCGGCGCCGGGGCCTTCCTGTGTCTGGCCCTGGCCATCGTGGTCTACCGCATGTGGCAGGTGAAACCGCTCACCACCATCATGCGCGACGCCCTGCGCGAGAGCGTGATGATCAT
Organism: Halomonas sp. H10-59; assembly: GCF_040070555.1. NCBI lineage: Bacteria > Pseudomonadati > Pseudomonadota > Gammaproteobacteria > Oceanospirillales > Halomonadaceae > Halomonas > Halomonas sp. H10-59. Next base: position 735,953 of record NZ_CP098828.1, on the reverse strand, counting down.
GCTGATCATCGCCTGCGCCGAGATCTTCGCCTACGCCCTGTCGTCGCTGTTCATCACCCAGACGGTGGCCGAGGCGATCGCGTCACTGGAGGTCAATCGCTGGGTACTGATGGGGATCATCAACGTCTTCTTGCTGGTGGCCGGTTTCTTCCTGCCGCCGGTGGCGGTGATCGTGATGACCGCGCCGATCCTGCTGCCGATCATTCTGGCGGCCAACTTCGACCCTTACTGGTTCGCGGTGATCCTGACCATCAACCTGGAGATCGGCCTGATCACCCCACCGGTGGGCCTTAACCTGTTCATCATCAAGGGGATCGCACCGGATATCGCGCTCAAGGACATCCTGCTCGGCAGCCTACCCTACGCCCTGTGCATGGTGCTCGGCATCGTGCTGCTGTGCTTCTTCCCGGGCATCGCCACCTGGCTGCCGGACCTGATCATGGAGAGCGCCGGATGATCCCGACGCCGACGCGTGTGACCAGCGGGCCACCAGGCCCGCTCCCACCTGGCCCAGCCCCGAGGAGATGTCCCCGATGAACTTCAGCTTTCTGCAGGAACTGTTCTCCAGTATCACCCAGCGTGACGCCTTGCTCAGACGCCGGGGCGATGGCCCGCCGCTGGAACATACCCAGGTGATCGACGCCTGTCGCAAGCTTCTGGAAAGCGATGGCGAGGCCTCCAGCATCGCCCTGGCCGGCCAGGCCCTGGACGGCTACAGCTGCCTCGATGAAGACGAGAAGACGCGCTTCTTCCAGTGCCTGACCGAGCAGTTCAGTGCCGATCCCGAGGCCGTCGACGGCGCCTACGAGTGCTACCGGGACAGTCGCGGCAATGTCGACCTGCAGCGACTGTTCGAGGCCTGCGAACCGCAGCGCCAGGAGCTGTTGCGCCGGCTCAACCTGACCGCCGGCGGCACCTATGAGCTGGTGCGCATGCGCGAGGACCTGCTGCCCCGGCTCAAGGCCTTCCCGGCGCTGGAGGCGCTCGATGCCGACTTCGCCCACCTGTTCGCGTCCTGGTTCAATCGTGGCTTTCTGGTGCTCAAGCGGATCGACTGGAACACCCCGGCGGCGGTACTGGAGAAGATCATCCGCTACGAGGCGGTGCACGAGATCTGCGACTGGAACGACCTGCGCAGGCGCCTCGACGCCCGGGACCGGCGCTGCTTCGCCTTCTTTCATCCGGCCATCGGCGACGAGCCGCTGATCTTCGTGGAGGTGGCCCTGACCAGGGGCATGCCCGAGCGCATCCAGCCGATCCTGGACGCCAACCACGAGGCCATCGAGGCCGAAGACGCCGACAGTGCGGCCTTCTTCGGCATCAGCAACTGCCAGGTCGGCCTGCGCGGCATCTCCTTCGGCAACTTCCTGATCAAACAGGTGGTCAAGGAGCTGAAGTCGGAACTGCCGCGGCTGAAGAACTTCGTCACCCTGTCACCGGTACCCGGCTTTCGCGCCTGGCTGGACGCCGAGCGCCAGGACCAACGCGGTCGCCTCGACGACGACACCCGCGCCCTGCTGGCCGAGCTCGATCAGGACGACTGGCTCGAGGACCCCGAGCGCAGCAAGGCCCTGGGTGAGGTGATCAAGCCGCTGGCCGCTCACTACCTCACCAAGGAGCGCAACGCGCGCAATCTGCCGCTGAATACCGTCGCTCGCTTCCATCTCGGCAATGGCGCCGAACTGCACCGCATCAACTGGCTCGGTGATACCTCTCGCCGGGGGCTGTCACAGTTCGGCTCACTGATGGTCAACTATCTCTACGTGCTCGACGACATCGAAGGCAACCATGAGCGCTACACCACCGAAGGCAAGGTGGCCTGCTCGTCTCAGGTCAGGGACCAGCGTCGTCGCGCCCGCAAGCACTTGAAGGGAGATCCCGTCACATGAATCACAACCTCTTTGCCACCTTTGAAAAGCGCATGACCGAGCGTGGCGACGCGCCCTTCATCACCACCCGCGAAGGCCGTGACTACCGCTACAGCGATGCGCTGGAAGCGGTGGCCAGGCTCGCCGGGGCGCTGGTCGCGCTCGGCGTGGGGCCCGGTGACCGGGTCGCCGTCCAGGTCGACAAGAGCCCCGAGGCGATCCTTCTGTACCTGGCGAGCCTCAAGGTCGGCGGAGTCTACCTGCCGCTCAATACCGGCTACACCAGCGAGGAGATTCGCTACTTCCTCGGTGACGCCGAACCCGCCCTGTTCGTCTGCCGCCCGGATTCACTCACGGCCGCCCGCGAGGTCGCTGCCTCCTGCGGTGGCGCCCGAGTCGAATCCCTGGGCACCGCCGCCGACGGTAGCCTGATGGAGGCCGCCGAGGCGGCCACACCGGTCACCGAGATGCTCGAGCGCGGGCCGGATGACCTGGCCGCGATCCTCTACACCTCCGGCACCACCGGCCGCTCCAAGGGCGCCATGCTGAGCCATCGCAATCTTGGTTCCAACGCCGAGTCGCTGGTCGAGGCCTGGCGCTTCGACGAGCACGACCGGCTGATCCATGCCCTGCCGATCTTCCATACCCATGGGCTGTTCGTGGCCTGCAACGTGATCCTGATGGCCGGCGCCAGCATGCGCTTCCTGGCGAAGTTCGACCCGGACGTCATCTTCGAGGAAATAGCCGAAGGCACCACCATGATGGGGGTGCCGACCTTCTACACCCGGCTGCTCAAGGATCCCCGCCTGACCCGCGAGGCCACCGCCCGCATGCGCCTGTTCACCTCGGGGTCGGCGCCGCTGACGGCGGAGACCCACGAGGCCTTCGAGGCCGCCACCGGCCACGCCATCCTCGAGCGCTACGGCATGACCGAAACCAACATGAACACCTCCAACCCCTACGACGGTGATCGCATCGCCGGCACCGTGGGCATGCCGCTGCCCGGCGTCGAGGTACGCATCACCGACCGTGAGGGTGGTGACCATACGCCGCTGCCCCAGGGCGAGATCGGCATGCTCGAGGTGCGTGGCCCCAATGTGTTCCAGGGCTACTGGCGGATGCCCGAGAAGACTGCCGAGGAGTTGCTGGAAGATGGCTTCTTCATCACCGGCGACCTGGCCCAGATCGATGAGCGAGGCTATGTGCAGATCGTCGGACGCGACAAGGATCTGGTGATCTCCGGCGGCTACAACGTCTACCCCAAGGAGGTCGAGGGGCATATCGACGAGATGGACGGCGTCGCCGAATCCGCGGTCATCGGCCTGCCCCACCCTGACCTGGGCGAAGGGGTGACCGCGGTGGTGGTGCCCGCCGAAGGCGCCTCGCCCGAGGAGGCCGACGTCATCGCCGCGCTGAGCGACAAGCTGGCCCGCTACAAGCAGCCCAAGCGGGTATTCTTCGTCGACAGCCTGCCGCGCAATACCATGGGCAAGGTGCAGAAGAATCAGCTGCGCGATCGCTTCAAGGACACCTATCGCTGAGTCCGGGACGCCTTTTCGGCGCAGCTCGACACTCGCTCCATCATCGGCGGCGCCCTGCGGGGCGCCGCCGGCGTATACCAGCACCTCCCGCTTCGGCATATTAGACGCCTGGCATCTATATCTTTTGACCAAGCGCGGCCCCGCGCACAGAGCGATATACTGATCACACCCTGTCCCGGAGATACCCCCATGCAGCCCATGGTGCGTGCCGCGGCCCTGACCGGCTACCGTACCCTGCTCGACGAGCAGGGTGTCGATGCCGACCAGGCGCTGGCACGACTGTCGTTGCCGCCGGACTACCTCGACCGGCCGGACCGCCTGATTCCGGTGGCCACCAAGATCGACCTGCTCGAACTGGGTGCCCAGATGAGCGGCTGTCGCCACTTCGGCCTGCTGCTCGGGCGCTACCAGAATATCTCGATGCTGGGCATGGTGGGCCTGCTGATCCAGCAGTGCGCCACCCTGCGCGAGGCGATGGTCACCGTGGCCGAGGAAATCGGCCGCCACGTGCAAGGACTCGATGTGCGTCTCGAGGAGCGCGATGACCAGGCCTACTACCACTTCACCTATCGTGTGCCCGGGCGCAGTGCCCCATCACGCCAGCACAACGACAATACCTTGATGGGCGCCTACAACATCCTCACCTTTCTCTACGGCGAGCCGATCAAGCTACGCGCCGTCTACCTGTGCGGCGAGGAGCCACGAGACCTCGAACCCTACACCCAGCAACTGCACTCGGCGCTGCGCTTCAATCATCCCGAGAACACCCTGGTGTTCGACCGCAGCTGTCTCGACCACGCCATCGCCGGAGGCAGTCCGGCCCTGCGGCACCTGATCAACTCCTTGATGCACCGTCATCGCTGGGACGACATCGAAAGCAAGGTGGAGTGGATCATCACCAACCTGCTGCCGCTCGATCAGGTCAGCCTGGAGGCCGTGGCCCAGGCCCTGGACGTACCACCGCGTACCCTCCAGGACCGCCTGCTCAAGCGCGGCCTGAGCTTCCAGCAGTTGCTCGATCGCGTGCGCATGCGCAGCGCGCGGGTCTACATGCTCGACACCCAACTGAGCCTGACCGAGATCGCCGACCTGCTTGGCTACAGCCAATTGAGCGCCCTGACCCGCAGCTTCAAGCGAATCATGGGCGAGAGTCCCGCCCAATGGCGACGAAAGCATAAGACCGAAACGCTCGATATTGCGCGATCTGTCAAATAGCGCGCGCCTTCGGTCAATCCGCCCGGCCCTGCCTTCACTATGCTCGGTGTAGACAACAACGTCAGCGTGAGGGGCCAGTCCATGACGTCCAGCCAAGACGACCGTTTCGACTATGACCAGATCATCATCGGCACCGGCTTCGGTGGCTCGGTGAGCGCGCTGAGGCTCTCGGAAAAGGGCCATCGCGTGCTGATGCTGGAGAAGGGCCGGCGCTGGAAGGACGAGGAATTTTCGGACAACTCCTGGAACCTGAAAAAATTCCTGTGGGCCCCCAGGCTCGGTCTGACCGGCAATCTGCAGATCAGCCTGACCCGCAAGATCACCGCCCTGCACGGCGTCGGCGTCGGTGGCGGCTCGCTGGTCTACGCCAATGTGCACCTGATCCCCAAGGACGAGGTCTTTGCCGCCGAGTCCTGGACCCGGGTCCATGGCGACTGGAAGCAACGCCTGGCGCCCTTCTACGGCCTGGCCCAGCGCATGCTCGGTGTCACCAAGAGCCACTACGAGAACGCCGCCGACGAAGCGCTGCAGGAAACCGCAAGGCGCATGGGCCGCGAACACACCTACCAGACGGTCAATACCGGGGTGCTGTTTCCCGAGGACCCCGACGACGCCAGCGGCGCCAAGCGAGGCGACCCCTACTTCGACGGTGACGGCCCCGAGCGCAACAGCTGTCAATACTGTGGCGGCTGCACCATGGGCTGTCGCCACAACGCCAAGAATACTCTGGTCAAGAACTACCTGTGGTTTGCCGAACGCAACGGCGTGGAAATACGCGCCGAGAGTGAGGTCACGCGCATCGAGGCGCTGCCCGATGCCAAGGGACAGCGCGACGGCAGCGCCGGCTACGAGATCACGGTGCAGTCCTCCACCGCCTGGTTCGCCAAGAAGCCCTACCGGCTGCGCTGCCGGGGCCTGGTGCTGTCCGCCGGCGTATTCGGCACCATCCCGCTGCTGCTCAAGGCCAGGGACCAGGACCAGACCCTGCCCCGGCTGTCATCGCGCCTGGGACGAGAGGTCCGCACCAACTCCGAGACGCTGATCGTCAACACCGCCAGGTTCGCCGACGCCAGCGGCCAGCCCCAGGAAATCTGCCACGGCCCGACCATCACCTCGATGTTCGATCCCGACGACGAGACCCGTATCGAGATCAACCGCTTCCCCCGCTACGGCGACGCCACCTTCGCGCTGCAGAGCGCCGTGCCGCTGACCGATACCCATGGTCAGGTGCCGCGCTCGGTCAGCATGCTGATCAATATCCTGCGCCAGCCGCTGACCACGTTGCGAATGCTCAACCCGGTGGGCAAGTCGAAACACTCGATCATCTTTCTGGTGATGCAGACCAGGGACACCTACGTCCACCTGAAGAGCCAGCGCCCCTGGTACACCATGTTCAAGCCCGGCTGGTCGGTATACCAGGACAAGGATGACCGGGCGCTGTCGAACTACTTCCCCATCGCCCACGAGGCGGCGCGTCACTTCGTCGAGGCCGCCGGTGGCGGCGAGGCCGGCAACGTGGCCACCGAAGTGCTCTCCGGCGCCCCCAGCACCGCCCACCTGATGGGCGGCGTCGCCATCGGCACCAGCGCCGAGGATGGCGTCGTCGATGATCGCGGTCGCGCCTTCGGCTACCACAATCTGAGGGTCATCGATGGCTCGCTGATTCCCGGCAACCTGGGGGTGAACCCTTCGCTGACCATCCTCGCCCTGGCGGAGTACGCCTGGGCCGAGGAGCCTGTGTTCGATGAAGGACGGGCCGCCGAGGTGTCGCGCGTCCACTTTTCCAAGCCCCTGCCGGGCTCCTGCTCGGCGCTGGACGGCCACGGCGACCTGCATGGCCTGATTGCCAGCGACGCCGCCACAACGACCACCGAGACCTCTGGAGTCGACGCATGAATGCCCCCCTGATGTCACCCGATCCCCGCACCCTCGATCAGCTTGAGCAGTCCTTCCACCAGCAGCGAAGCGCCTATCTGGCGGCGCCGGTGCCAAGCTACCGGGAGCGCATCGGCCACCTCAAGGCCCTGGCCAACATGCTCAAGGACCACCAGGAGGCGTTCGTCCAGGCGATCAGCGACGACTTCGGCAATCGCTCCCGCGAGGAGACCCTGTTCTGCGAGTTCGTGGTGGTGCTCGGCGATATCAAGGACGCCATCAAGCACCTGAAGTCGTGGATGAAGCCCCAGCGCCGCCGGGTCGACCACAGCCTCTACTTCGGTGCACGCAACAGCGTCATCCCGCAACCGCTGGGCGTCGTCGGCGTGCTGGTGCCCTGGAACTTTCCGCTGAACCTGAGCCTCGCCCCCTTGATCGGCATCTTCGCCGCCGGCAACCGGGCGCTGGTCAAGATGTCGGATCGTTCTCCCCGACTGGCCCAGCTGCTGATCGACCTAAGCCCCGACTACTTCCCCGAGGAAAAGCTCAAGTTCTTCGCCGACGACGGCGAGCTGGGGCCTCACTTCACCCGCCTGCCCTTCGACCATCTGGTGTTCACCGGGTCCACCGCCACCGGGCGCAAGGTCATGGCCAACGCCGCCGACAACCTGACCCCGGTCACCCTGGAACTGGGCGGCAAGGCGCCGGCAATCATCGCCCCGGACTTCTCCCTGGCCGAGGCCGCTCGGCGAATCCTGTTCGTCAAGCTGCTCAACGCCGGCCAGATCTGTACCACGGTGGACTACCTGTTTCTCCCGGAAGGTAGCGTGGATGCCCTGGTCGACGCCGCCAAGGGCATCGTCGGACACCGCTACCCCGACCTCTCTAGTCCCGACTACACCTCGATCATCGACGACGCCTCCTTCGCCCGGCTCGAGGCGACCCTGGAGGACGCCAGGGCCAAGGGCGCGCGGGTGATTCCCCTGTCGCAACAGCAAAGCGACCCTGAGACACGCAAGTTCGCCCCGCACCTGGTGCTGGACGTGACCGATGACATGGAGATCATGCAGCGCGAAATCTTCGGTCCGCTGCTGCCGGTCAAGACCTACCGCCAGCCGGAAGAAGTCATCGACTACATCAACGCACGTCCTCGTCCGCTGGCGCTGTATCCGTTCTCCCAGGACAGGGCGCTGGTGGACCTTTACATCGAGCGTATCCAGTCGGGCGGCGTCTCGGTCAACCATGCCCTTCTGCACGTGGGCCAGCATGACCTGCCGTTCGGTGGTGTGGGTGATAGCGGCATGGGTCACTACCACGGCCGCGACGGCTTCATCACCTTCTCCAAGATGCGCCCGGTCTACCGTCAGGGCCCCTTCGACAGCATGAAACTGTTGATACCGCCCTACACCAGCACCACCCACAAGGTGCTCAAGCTGATGCAGTGGCTGGTCCGCTAGCACGTTCAACAACAACACTTACGATTGCTGCTGTCGCGCCTGGTCCTGACGCCGCGACGCCTCGAGAAACCAAGATGACCATCGACACCGCTTCCGCCGCAGCCTCGTCCCTGCCCTCCTATCTCGAGCGAATTAGTCGTTTTCCGGCGATTCGCGATCGAAACGACATCGAGGTCATCGAGGCGACCCCCTGGGCCTCGCTGGAGCTGCCCGACAGCACCCTCGAGCTGATTCAGATCAGCGCCAGGCGCCGACCCGACGCCACCGCGCTGCGCTTCGTGATGGACGCCACGACCCAGCAGCAGGGGCAGCGCTACACCTACGCCGAGTTTCTTGCCCGTGTGGTGCAGGCTGCCAACGCCTTTCACCGCCTCGGCGTGGACGCTGACGACGTGGTGTCCTTTCTGCTGCCGAGCCTGCCCCAGACCCACTTCACCCTGTGGGGCGGCGAGGCGGCCGGCGTGGTCAACCCGATCAACCCGATGCTGGAGCCCGAGCATATCGCCGGCATCATGAACGCCGCCGGCACCCGAGTACTGGTGGCGCTGGCGCCCTTTCCGGGCAGCGACATCTGGGACAAGGTGGAAGCCATCAAGGACCGGGTACCGAGCCTTGAAAAGGTGCTGTACGTCGATGCCGCGCGCTTTCTCGGCGACGACGAAGCCCGCGCTCTGCGCGAACGTCTGCCGCTGCCCGACGCCGCCGACTGGTGCGAGGACTTCGACCGTTGCCTCGATCGGGCCCCCGCCGATCGGCTCATCAATGAACGTAGGATTCGCCCCGAGGAGCGCGCCTCGCTGTTCCACACCGGCGGTACCACGGGGTTGCCCAAGCTCGCACCCCATAGCCACGCCAACGAGGTGGCCAACGCGGCGATGATGCAGATGCTGTTTCGCCACCGAGAGGACGCGGTGATCCTCTGTGGCCTGCCGCTGTTTCACGTCAACGCCGTGCTGATCACCGGCCTGGTGCCGCTGATGATCGGCGCCGAGATCCTGCTGGCCACCCCGGGCGGCTTCCGCAGCCCCGGCCTGGTCGACAACTTCTGGTCGCTGGTGGAGCGCCACCGGGTCAGCTTCTTCAGTGCGGTGCCGGCGATCTTCTCTCGCCTGCTCGAGGTGCCCTTCGGTGACGCCGAGGTATCGAGCCTCGAAAGTGCATTGAGTGGCGGCGCGCCCCTGCCCCGGGCAGTCCACGGCCACTTCGAGGAGCTGACCGGCATCTCGCTGATCGAGGGCTTCGGCATGACCGAAGGCACCTGCGGCAGCATGGCCAACCCGCTCGCAGGCGAGCGTCGCACCGGATCGGTGGGCCTGGCGCTGCCCTATACCGGTGCCCGGGTGGTCGCCCTCGACGACCAGGGCCGCTACCTGCACGACTGTGCAGTCAACGAGATCGGGACGCTGTTGATCCGCGGCCCCAACGTCTTCGACGGTTACTCCAGGCCCGAACAGAACCGCGACATCTGGGTCGAGGATGGCTGGTTCAACACCGGCGACCTGGCCCGCCAGGATGCCGACGGCTATTTGTGGATCACCGGGCGCGCCAAGGACCTGATCATCCGCGGGGGGCACAACATCGATCCGCAGATGATCGAAGACGCGCTCTACCGCCACCCCGCGGTGCAGATGGCCGCTGCCGTGGGCAAGCCCTGCGACCGGGTCGGCGAACTGCCGGTGGCCTACGTCAGCCTGCAACCGGGTCGCAAGGTCAACGAGGACGACCTGCTCAGCCACTGTCAGGCCCACCTGGCCGAGAAGGCCGCCATCCCCAAGAACATCTGGATCCTCGACAGCATTCCGCTGACGGCGGTGGGCAAGGTGTTCAAGCCGGCCCTGCGCCAGGACGCGGTCACCCGGGTGTATGGCGAGATCGCCGACGCCGAACTGGGGTCCGGGGTGGCACGCATCACGGCATGCCAGGATGCGACCCTCGGCCTGGTGGCGGAGATCAGGGTGCCGGGCGATGTCGATCTCTCCTCTCTCAAGGCCCGCCTCGAGGCCTTCCCGATCCCCTGCCGCTGGCGACAGGCATCCTGATCACCGAGAGCGTTTGGCACACCGTCGACCACCACCATCCACAAGAGGCCACGCTTGTCAGACTGCCATGACAGGCTGGCGGCTGGAGAGCCACCATGTTCGAACATCGTCACTTCGTCATCACCGGAGGTTCCTCGGGTCTGGGCCTGGCACTGGCACAGCGGCTGGTACGCGAGGGCGCGCGGGTCACCCTGGTGGCCCGCAACGAACAGCGCCTGCTTGCCGCGATCGAGACGCTGCGAGGCGAGTCGCCGGCGGCGGTGGTCGACTGTCGGGTGGCGGACGTCACCGATGAAACCGCGACGCAGGAGGCCATGGCCGCCATCGCCGCCGAAAGCGGCGCCATCGACGGTCTGATCAACTGCGCCGGGGTAATGCGCGAGGGTTACTTCGAGACACTGACCCAGCGGGACTTTCGCGAGGTCATGGAGGTCAACTACTTCGGCCCGCTCAACGCCACTCGGGCGGCGCTGCCGTTCCTGGCGGCCCAGGGCGGGCGCCAGCACGGACACAAGGGCAATGCCCCCGCGGCCTGGCTGATCAATATTGCCTCGGTGGCGGGATTGACCGGGGTCTTCGGCTACACCCCCTACTGCGCCAGCAAGCACGCCCTGGTGGGGCTGACCGAGTCGCTCTACTACGAGCTCGCGCCCCAGGGCATCCGTGTACAGCTGGTGTGCCCAGGCGAGTTCGACTCGCCCATGGTCGACACCCTGGAACAGGGCCGGACGCCGGAAAATCGCGCCCAGACCCTGTCCATCCCCAAGGCCAGCCTGGACGCCATCGCCGACGATACCCTCACGGGACTGCACAAGGGTGACTACCTGATCGTGCCGACCCGCCAGGCACGCCTGGCCACCCTTGGCATGCGCCTGGTGCCGGGTCTGTCACGCAAGCTGATGACGCGGACCCTGGCGCGGGTCTATCGAGGCCCTGCCCGCGAGCCGCTGGAGCCGGGCGGGCAGACCTGAGCCAGGCCAGGCATCACTGCCGATCCTTGCGTGACTGCACAAAAGTCTGATGGTCCTGGGCCACACAACGCGCGTAGCTGTGCGCCAGGGTGGTCACCATCTCGACCACCTGATCGAGGTGACCGTCGACCCGCCGGCCGACCGCCCGGGCAAAACGGCCCGGATCGTCCGGCGTCAGCGCAGCGGCGCCGCGCAGGTGCTCGCGGGCGAGGATGCCACCCCACTGCTTTACCAGCTGGCGATAGTCCTTGCCGCCCTTCAGCTTGTGGGTAGGAAAGTCTTCCTTGTAGGGCGAGCGCTCGCGCACCGAGAACACCTTGTCGCCCAGGTGCAGCCAGCCCAGGTAGATATCCGGGTGTTCGGCGATGGCGTGGAAAGCGGCGGCATGGCGAATGCCCTCATGGGGAAAGGTCGCCTTCCAGGCGCGCTTGCCGGCCTCGCTCATCAGCACCAGCCCGGCCGGCCCAGGCTGCTCCTTGACGTCGAGAATGACATCGTCGTGCTCGTGGTCCTTGCCACCCTCGATCAGCACGTAGAAACGGTCCAGTCCCAGTGAACCGGTGCCCGCATCCAGACGCCGCGCGGTGTCCTTGATGCGAAAGTGCTCGTCCTCGGACTCGCTGCGCTCGCCTTTCAGGGTATCGCGATACTCCTCGTTGATGGCCTTGCGCAACTGGCTGTCCAGGTGGGCAGGCAGGTTGGACAGCTTGCCCTCACGCTCGAGCCGGCGGCCGTCATCGTCGAGCCGGGTCCACTTGTCGAGCATCTTGGCCCGACTCTTCTTGCGCTCGACCTTTTGCATGAACGGCTTGAGCGGCCCCTTGGCGCTCTCCACATTGACGTACCCTGGGGTCTCGCCTCGGCGATGGTCGGCAAGCTCCCGATGGTAGGCCAGCACCAGGTGCTTGAGACCACGGCGCAGCGCCTTGGGCGAAAGCCCCTGATTGTCGTGGGCGTCCAGCACCAGACTGATGGCCAGGCGCCAGAGATCATACTGATAGTCACCGATCAGCGAGTCGTCGAAATCGTCCATGCCGTAGCGCACGTGGTCATCGTGGTGGCCATAGGCGCCGAAGTTGAAGGCGTGGGCGTCACCCTGCAACCAGGTCTGGGTGTCGACCTGACCGCCGTAGAGCGAAAAGCGCCAGTCATGCCAGACATCGGCCCAGTACAGATGATTGGTGCCTCGAAAGAAGGCGTAGGGCGAGGCCGCGATCTTGTCGAACTTGGCCTGCCGGTCGTCTTCCCTGAGACCGGTATTGGCTGCCTCGATGGCGTCAAGCACCTGACGCGGACGATTGTGGCGAGTCAAGGGTAGCGACATGCGGTTCTCCTGTGCGGGGGGGACAACGATCTTCCAGTGAGTGCCGATTTCCGCCATTGTGGGGACAAGGACGCGATAGACTTGTCCTCAAGCATACCGTCTGGGAGAGGGACATGCCTGCGCCGTCCACCAACCTGAACGCCACCCGCCAGCCAGGCGCCCCGGGCCACGCGTCAGGCGCACCGGGCCACGCATCAGGCGCCCGCGCATCCCACCCCATGACGCTTGATCTCGCGACGCTGCGACGAGCCCGGCTCAGTCGGGACCCACGCTTCGACGGTCGCTTCTTCGTGGCGGTGCTGACCACCGGTATCTTCTGTCGGCCCATCTGTCCGGCGCGACTGCCGCGGGAAGACAACGTGCGCTACTACGAAAGTGCGCTGGGCGCGCTCCAGGCGGGTTACCGACCGTGTCTGCGCTGTCGTCCCGACAGCGCCCCGGGCTCGCCTGCCTGGCAAGGTAGTGACACCACCCTCAAGCGAGCGCTTGCGCTGATCGACCAGGGCGCGCTGGATGGTGACTCGGTCGAGGCCCTGGCCGCACGGCTCGGTATCGGAGCTCGCCATCTGCGAGGGCTGTTTCAGCGCCACCTGGGCATTTCGCCATCAGGCTATGCGCAGCATCGTCGCTGTCTGTTCGCCAAACAGTTGCTGCATGAATCGAGCCTGACCATCGGCGAGGTCGCGCTGGCCAGCGGCTTCGGCAGCGTACGACGCTTCAACGAGGTGTTCCGCGAGCGCATCGGACTCAGCCCCCGTGATATTCGCCGGCGCGTGTCGAGCACCAGCACGCGCAAGGACACGGGGCAGGGGCTCGGCCAGTGCCTGAGCCTGACCCTCGGCTATCGTCCCCCTTACGCCTTCGCCACGCTGCGCGACTTCTTCGCTCGCCGAGCGATCCGCGGTCTCGAGTGGGTCGGCGACGATCACTACGGTCGACGTTTCCGCTGGCGTAGCGCCCGTGGGCACTTCACCGCCTTCCATCAGCCCGAACGCCATGGCTTTCGTGTCGAACTGGTCATCGACGATCTGAATCAGGTGACCGGCGTCATCGCCAATATTCGGCGCATGCTCGACCTGGACGCTACCCCCTCATTGATCGACGCGACCCTGCGCGACGCGGCTCCCGGTCTGCCACTGGTGGAAGGCCTGCGCCTGCCTGGGCTATGGTCACCCTTCGAGGCTGCCGTTCGCGCCGTACTCGGCCAGCAGGTCAGCCTCGTCCAGGCGCGCGCCCTGACCCAGACGCTGGTCGATGCCCTCGGCGAGAGGACCCCGGACGGTGGCTGCCACTTTCCGAGCGCGGCGTCGCTGGCAGGCTCGCCGCTTGCCTTTCTCGGCATGCCCGACAGCCGACGCCAGACGCTTCGACGCCTGGCCGAAGCGGTGGCAGGTGACGAGCGCAATCCTCCGCACTGGGAGGACATTCTCGGCATCGGCCCCTGGACCGCCGGCTACGCTCGTCTAAGGGGCGAAAGCGACCCCGATGTCTGGCTCGCCGGTGACGCCGTGATTCGACGCGTCCTGTCCCCCCCTTCATTGGCTGGGGGCGACAGCGATATCGGCATCGACATTGACAAGGCCCGCCCCTGGCGCAGCTATCTGCTGCTGCAACTCTGGAGTCATGACCATGACAACGACCCTTGATCCCATCGCCTGTCTCGACGCCTTCGCTGGACTCGAGGTCTACCATCCGCCCGAGGTCGACGCCCTGGGAGCCATCGTCATCGCCGCTACCGCTGGCGGCGTCGCCCGACTCGACTTTATCGACGTCGGCCGGGCCGAGACCATCACGACTCGCCCCTCGGAGCACACTCGCGCCTGCCGCGAACAGCTTGATGACTACTTTCAGGGGCGACGCCAGAGCTTCTCGCTGCCGCTGGATCCCCATGGCACCGATTTCCAGCGTCAGGTGTGGAAGGCGCTGTCGGAGATCCCCTTCGGCGAGACCCGAAGCTACGCCCAGATCGCCGAAGGACTCGGCCGCAAGGGAGCCCACCGGGCGGTGGGCGCGGCCAACGGACGCAATCCCATCGCCATCGTGGTGCCCTGCCACCGGGTCATCGGCAGTGATGGCAGCCTTACGGGTTATGCAGGTGGCATGGGGCGCAAGCAATGGCTGCTGGCCTTCGAGGCCCAGGAAGTGCCGCTGGAGCTGTGCTGACCAGTTTCTGGCAGCCTGACCGCCTGACCGCCTGGCAGCCTGACAGGGCTCTCTATCGTCAGGTGGCATGGGGCGCAAGCAATGGCTGCTGGCCTTCGAGGCCCAGGAAGTGCCGCTGGAGCTGTGCTGACCAACTCCTGGCAACCTGACCGCCTGACAGGGCTCTCTATCGCCAAGCGGCCCCTCTTCAGGATTCGACGCTGGCGGTCGCCACCCTGGGATCGAATACCAGGTGGGCGCGGATCGCCTGGACGCCATCGAGGGGTTGTTCGTAGCTCCACACCGAATCTTCGTAACGGCGGCCGTTGACCTCCACATGGAAGTAGCGAGCGTCACCCTTGAACGGGCAGTGGGTCCGGGTGTCGCTTTCCACCAAACGACTCATGTCGACGTCGCTGCGAGGCAGGTAGAGGCGTGGCGGGTAGCCCGGTTCGGTGAGTTCCAGCGCGTGCAGGGTGTCGGCCAGGACCTGGCCTTCGACGTCCACTCTTACGCGGGTGGTCAAGGGGTAGATCGAGATTCGCTCCGTACGGGGGGTATCCATCGGCAGCATCCTCTGCGTGTCGGGAAGATGACGGTCTCGTCGAGTGCTGGCGAAGACCGAACCGGATTCCCGGATGCCCTGCGCGGGCCCACTACGAAGAACCCCCGACGCCATCGCCTGCTCTCAAATTTCCATGAATCACAGTACCACGCCTGTAGAACACACTTTCAGCGTACTTTTTGCTGATTCAGCCTGATGCGCCGATTCAGCACAGCACTATCGCCCAGAGCTAGTGAGTGCTTATTAAGTGGTATCCGATATCCAGGTTTTTTATGCTAAGGACCGGGCGTGCGCTGAAATTCGGGCGTCGCTCTTGTCATGTCGTCCGTCCATTCGACTGCCCCCTCGTTCGACTGACCTGGTGTCTCATTCGCCCCGTCACCATCAAACGCTCATCCAAGGACATCCGATGCCCCCCTTCGCACGTACCTCCCTCATTCTGGCGCTTCCTCTGCTGACCACCGCCTGCGCCGGCATGTCCACCAGCAAGCCTGCCGTGGCCCAGCAGCTCGACTGGACCGCCGCTCCGGTCTATTCCACCCTGACCCTGAGCGCCGGCTTCCAGCCGGATCCCCAGACCCTCGACGTGATGGCCGGCGGCAATACCCGGGCCAGTGTGGTCAGCGCCGACTGTGCCGGCTTCGTCAACGCCGAGGCTCCGGATGTGGACATCAACTACACCGCCGGCAGCTACCCGCTCAAGATCGCCGCCACCTCGGCCAGCGATACCACCCTGGTGGTCTACGACGCCAGCGGCATCTGGCACTGCAGCGATGACGCCGACGGCACCGATCCTGCGGTGGTACTGACCTCGCCCCCCAGCGGCAACTACAACGTCTGGGTCGGCAGCTACGATGGCAGCGGCCAGCTGGCACCCGCGACTCTGGTGGTATCCGAGTCGCTGTCCACCAGCAGCGCAGCGTCGGCCGGCGCATCGAGCAGCTACGTCGGTGGCGAGATCGAGTGGGGCGACGACGGCAGCCAGTGGAGCCATGACGGTGAGTGCGATGATCCTCGCTTCGCCGGCCCCGGGGTTGCCAGCGGCAATATCGAAGCCGATCGCTTCCACGACGCCAGCGACTGCCGCAGTCTGTATGAACAGGGCCGCCTCTACCTGCGCTAGGGCTTGTCTGAAAAGTGCCTGCGCTCGGTAATACGGCGTTAAAAATCGGCTGGTTCGCCAGCCCGGTCAAAATGCTCATTTACACCCCGTAAACTGCGCTTTCTCACCGATTTTTGCCTTGTCTAACCTTCGCTCGTCGACTTTTTGGACAGCGCCTAAGGCTTGCCTGAAAAGTGCCGGCGCTGGCTCACTGACGGGATAAGGCCCTGGCCGAAGGGCTAGTCGGCCAGACTGGAGATAGAGCGGAGATAGAGTGGAGATTGAATTGAGATAGGGTGGAGACAGAGCGCAGACAGAGAGGGGGCATGACGCCCCCTGTCCATGCCACCTGCCTTCCGTTATCTCTTTTCATTTCACTGTCACCTCGAGGTGACAGACTGGACTGCCACTTCTCGCGGTGACGTCATGGAACACAGCCCTCAACAATCGCAACAACCCCTCCGACAACAGCCGCGACGCCACCTGGATATCTTTCTGACCTTCCTTGGCCTCGGGCTGACGTCCTTCGGCGGTCCGGTCGCTCATCTGGGGTACTTCCATCAGGTCTTCGTCAAGCGCCGAGCCTGGCTGAGCGAATCCGCCTACGCCGAACTGGTGGCGCTGTGCCAATTTCTTCCCGGCCCGGCCAGCAGCCAGGTGGGGCTTGCCATCGGACTGATCCGCGGCGGCCTGGTCGGCGCCCTGCTGGCCTGGCTCGCCTTCACCCTGCCCTCGGCACTGGCGATGATGGCCTTCGCCTATGGTGCCGGTGCCATGGACGGCGCCCTTGGCGAAGCGCTGATCCACTCGCTCAAGCTGGTCGCCGTGGTGGTCGTCGCCCAGGCCCTGACCGGCATGGCCCGCAGCCTCTGCCCGGATCTTCCCCGTGCCGGGATGGCGCTGGTGGCGCTTGCCATCATGCTGGTCGTCGGCGGCATCGGCGCCCAGGTGGCGGTCATCGTGCTGGGAGCCCTGGCAGGTCTCCTGCTGCTGGAAGGCGCGACGTCAACGTCGACCGACGACGCTGGCGTGCCGGCACCATCGCTGGCGTCCTGGGCGAGTCCCGTTGCCCTGGTGCTGTTCGCGCTGCTGCTGGGAGGGCTGCCCCTGCTGCACTGGCTCTCGCCCAACGCCTGGACGACGCTGGCCGACGGTTTCTATCGCGCCGGCGCACTGGTGTTTGGCGGGGGCCATGTGGTGTTGCCGCTGCTGGACGCCGAGGTGGTCGGCCGCGGGCTGGTCTCGACTCAGGAGTTTACGGCTGGCTACGGCGCCGCTCAGGCTGTTCCGGGGCCGCTGTTCACCTTCGCCGCCTATCTGGGCAGCGTTGCCGGCGGCGTGTGGGCGGGCGCCCTGGCGCTGGTCGCCATCTTCCTTCCCGGGGCCCTGCTGGTGATCGGGCTGTTGCCGGCCTGGCAACGGCTCGGCCGTCGCCCTCGCCTGAGGGCAGCCATGAGCGGTGCCAACGCCGCCGTGGTCGGGCTGCTGGGGGCCGCCTTCATCGATCCGGTGTGGCAAAGCGCCATCGTCTCGACCCTCGACGTGGCGATCGTAGTGGCAGGATTCGTGCTGCTGAAGCGGCTGCCGGTGTGGGCACTGGTGCTGGCGTTTCTGGCGTTGGGGCTGGTCAGGGGGCTGCTGGGCTAGGGCTTGTCTGAAAAGTGCCTGCACTCGGTAATACGGCGTTAAAAATCGGCTGGTGCGCCAGCCCGGTCAAAATGCTCATTTACACCCCGTAAACTGCGCTTTCTCACCGATTTTTGCCTTGTCTAACCTTCGCTCGTCGACTTTTCGGGCAGCGCCTAGGGCTTGGCGGGTACGAAAGGTGCCTGCCTGCCCATGAAGAAGGTGTCGCTCCCGACGCCGGCGATACCAGCAGCCGGCCGTCAGGTCCGGCCCGGACTCAGCAGGGAGTGCCGGCGTGATCCCGCTTCAACTGGTAGAACTGGTCGACGATGTCGTCCATGGCCTCGGCGTCATAGGGACACAGGCCACTGACCACCAGCTTCTTGCCACCATGACCGATACTTTCTCCAGCGGCGTCGATGGCGAACTCGAGGTGCACGTCACCGCGCTTGCCGATGACCTCCAGGCGGGAATCCAGCAGCCGCAACGCCGGCTCCAGCGCATCCAGTCGCGTCAGCGAAAAGCCCATGCTGTCGTAGATCACCAGCGGCCGCTTGGGATTGAACATGACACCGCAGTCTTCCATCAGCGGCTTCATGTAGTGAGGAAAGTTCTTTCCCGAAAACGCCACGTAGCAGCGCGTGAAGGCTTCGACGACGCTCTCGTCGAAGGTCACCTCTCCGCGCCGTTCGACCTCCAGATAGCACTTGCCGTCATCGTCCAGCACCCGTATCACCCGGTCGCCTTCCTCGCGAAAACTGAGCGCCCGATCCGCCCCCACCATGGCGAGAAAGCGAAAGTTCATGTGCGGCGACAGTCCGAAACGCTTCAGCACCAGAGCGAACAACAGGTCGCCCGGTACGCAGAACCGCCGTGCGCCCGGTGTGTGAATGGGGTTGAAGTCGCCGGCTATGCACTTGGCGAAGCGGCTCGCCTGGTCAGCGGAAATCACGATGCGATCATCGACGCAGGAGTGGTAGTCATCAAGAAACATGGAGCAGGCGCCTGGCTGAAACTGAAGATGGAGCTCCCGGAGGCTCTCCAGGCGAGCATGATGCCACAGAACCTGCCGAGATGAGCACCGCCGGCATCAACTAGCACAGATTCTTGCCCCGACAACCGGACAGGGCCTCACTACTCCTACCAAAGGTGCATTCCAGCGCGCCTTTGGCAGCATATTGCAGTGCAAAACGCTGTGGTAGTCTCGACGTCGATTTCTCCCTTTCTCATTCACTTTCAGGATGACATCGTCATGCATAATTATGACAACAAGAGGATACGACGACCGGGTCGCTGGCTCGTCCTCGCCGCTCTGCTGTTGATGGGGCTCACCCTGGCGGGAGCCAGCCAGGCGGTGACCGGAGAACTCGACCTCACCGGCTCCTTCGCCGGCTTTCTGGCGGTGGCCATCTTCGTGCTGGCCTACGCCCTGGTGATGGCGGAAGAAAAGCTGCACATGCGCAAGTCCAAGCCCGTGCTGGTGGCGGCAGGCCTTATCTGGGCGCTGATCGGCTGGACCTACGTGCAATCCGGTATGCCGGATGAGGCCGAGCATGCCTTCCATATGACGCTGCTGGAATTCTCCGAGCTGATGCTGTTCCTGCTGGTAGCGATGACCTACATCAACGCCATGGACGAGCGCCGGATCTTCGATGGCCTGCGTTCCTGGATGGTCCAGAAAGGCTTCAGCTACCGCACCCTGTTCTGGCTCACCGGCGGCCTTGCCTTCGTCATCTCGCCGATCGCCGACAACCTGACCACGGCGTTGCTGATGTGTGCGGTGGTGACCAAGGTGGCCGAAGGTGACAAGCGCTTCATCAATCTCTGCTGTATCAACATCGTGGTCGCAGCCAACGCAGGTGGCGCCTTCAGCCCCTTCGGCGACATCACCACCCTGATGGTCTGGCAGGCCGGCCTGATCGAATTTCAGGAGTTCTTCGAACTGCTGATTCCCTCGCTGATCAACTTTGTGGTCCCGGCGGTGGTGATGAGCTTCTTCATCCACAATCGCACCCCGGACAGCCTCGAGGAGACGGTGGAGCTCAAGCGTGGGGCACGCCGCATCATCGTCCTGTTCCTGCTCACGGTGGCCACCGCCGTTGCCTGCCACACCCTGCTGCACCTGCCGCCGGTGCTTGGCATGATGACCGGACTGGGCTATCTGCAGTTCTTTGGCTTCTATCTGCGCAAGAGCCTGCCCAAGTCGCTGGACCGCAAGCGCACCGTCTATACCCAGAAGGGCGACTGGAAGAAGCTCGAGCAACTCGGCAGCGTGGTCCCCTTCGATGTGTTCAACCGGGTCGCCCGGGCTGAGTGGGACACCCTGCTGTTCTTCTATGGTGTCGTCATGTGCGTTGGCGGTCTTGGCTTCATGGGCTATCTCGGACTGCTGTCTGACGTGATGTACAACCAGTGGGACGCGACCTGGGCCAATATCGCGCTCGGTGTCATTTCGGCGGTGGTCGACAACATTCCGGTGATGTTCGCGGTACTGACCATGGAGCCAGAGATGTCCCACGGCCACTGGCTGTTGATCACCCTGACCGCTGGCGTCGGTGGTAGCCTGCTGTCGATCGGTTCCGCTGCTGGCGTCGCGCTGATGGGCCAGGCACGCGGCTATTACACCTTCATGGGCCACCTGCGCTGGGCCCCGGTGATCGCGCTGGGCTACGCCGCCAGCGTCGCGGCGCACCTGTGGTTGAACCAGGCCAGCTTCGCCATTCAGGGCTGAATCCCGGCCGTCCCTCTCTCTGCCATGCCACCTTCGCAAGCACCACATCGCCTTGCGTTGGTGGCATAAACTCTTTACTACCTCTCTTTTCCCCCACAGTGACTCACCTTAGGATAAGCTTGTTAATGCACAAGCTGGGCGCATTTGATGCGTAACGACATCTGGCTATCTACCTATAAAGAGCGTTTTTCTGCGGCCAAGCCCAAGAAATGCGACGTCGCAAGGAAGCCATGCAGGGAATCCGGAGCACTATGACACAGTGGATGCCACTCTCCAGGTGGCGATTGTCCTCCATCGAGGCTGCAGAGAGGCTGCGTTGATGCGTCGGTTATCTCTTCGCCTCCTGTTCTGCATCTGGACGGTCCTGATCTCCGGAGGGCTGGCCAGCACGGCTGCGTGGGGAAAGACCGCAGACGAGGTGGTGGTCATTTCTCATCCTGGCCTTGCCCTGAGCGAGCTCGACCGCGATACCTTGCGGGCGATCTTTGCCATGCGCCTGCGCACCTGGCCCAGCGGGCAAGGCGCGGAGGTGTACGTCCTGGCCAGTGATGACCCCGTCCACGCCACCTTCGTCAAGGAATGGCTGTCTGTCTATCCTCACCAGTTGCAGCTGGCCTGGGACCGCATCGTCTTTTCGGGTACCGGGCAGGCGCCACATCGTGTGCGCAGTCAGCAAGACATGATCGACACGGTGGCCACCACCCCCGGAGCCATCGGCTACATCGAAAGGGAGTATCTGGATGAGCGCGTCCAAGCCATTGCCAGGGATTAGGTCGGTGGGATGCCGCCTGGGGCTGCTGGCGCCTTCGCTGCTGGTGCCGCTGCTGCTGGTGTCCACCGCACAGGCGTCCCCCCTGGACACCTTCCAGGTGCACGGTTTTCTGAGCCAGGCGCTGGTGATCACCGACGACAACAACATGTTCGGCGACAGCAGCGATAGTGGCGGCAGCTGGGACTACACGGAGCTCGGCATCAACGCCTCCATCCGACCCACCGAGAACCTGCTGCTGGCCGCCCAGGCCCTGAGCCGGCGCGCCGGCGAGGTCGACAACGGTTCGGTGGAACTCGACTACGGTATCGTCGACTGGCAGATGCTGTCCGACCGCGATCGCACCTTCGGCATTCAGGTCGGGCGCTTCAAGAATCCCTTCGGCTTCTACAACCAGACCCGGGATGTGGCCTTTACCCGCCCCAGCATTCTGCTGCCACAGTCGATCTATTTCGACCGCACCCGTTCCCTGGGGCTGTCTGCCGACGGCGTCAGCCTCTACCACGAAGAGCGCATCGACAACGGCGTGATCCATGCCCAGCTGGGTGTCGGCCAGGCGCAGGTGGATGACGATGTGGAAGAGGTGCTGGGGCTCGATGTGTTGCCCGGCTCCTTCGACGCCGACACCTCGGCGGTAGGCCAGGTGCGCTACGAACACGACGGCGGTCGCATGGTATTTGCCGTCAGCGCGGCTTCGGTCAAGGCCGACTACGATTCCCCCGGTGCCTTTCCCGGAGACGGCAAGCTCGATTTCCAGCCGTGGATCTTCTCTGCTCAATACAACGCCGAGCTGTGGAGCCTGACCGCGGAGTACGCGCTGCGCGACGTCAGCCTCACCGGCTTCGACGCCTTCGAGGACAACGAGAACCAGGGTGAAAGCTGGTACGTGCAATATCGCCGGCGCTTCCTCGACGACTGGCGCTGGCTGGTCCGCTACGACAGCCTGGTCAACGACCGCGACGACCGCAACGGCACCGACTACGAACGCGAAGGCCGTGGTCCGGCCCACTCCCAGTACGCCAATGACTGGACCTTCGGTCTGCAATGGCAGCCCCATTCACGGGTCATGCTGGCGGGCGAGTATCACTATGTGGACGGGACCGCCTGGCTGCCGGTTCAGGATAATCCAGATCCTGAAGACACCGAGCGACGTTGGAACATGTGGCTCTTCCAGCTCTCGTTGAGGTTCTGATGCCGGTTACCAGCCCGTCACGCCCCGAGCGCCTTCGCCTGGGCCTCACATGGCGAGTGGTCACCCTCACCAGCCTTTTGCTGGTGGCGTTGGCAGTGCTGTTCACCTACCTGTCTCACACCAACCTGACACGTCAGTTCACCGCCACGCGTCAGGAGCAGATCGAGCGCCAGCAGCGTGAGCTCGAGTTCGCCATCCGCCGTTCGGAAAAAGGGTTGCAGCAGCTGGCGGGACTGATCGCGGCCTCTCCCGACCTGGGCCCTGCGCTGGAGCAGGGGGCCCCGCCGTCACCGCCCGAGGCGCTGTCCCCTGCGTTGGCCTCACTGTGGCCCTCGCTCCAGCTGGAGGCGGGTATCGAACAGATGCTGGTCTACGATGATCGCACCCGTGCGGTCATGTCGCTGGGGCTCGAACCAGGCCAGTCGCCGCCGCCTCATTATCGGCGCTGGGTGGAAAGCGTCATGTCCCGGGAGCTCCCCCTGTCGCCGCTCGAGTGCTCTCCCGAGTGCCGCCAGTATGCCGTGGTCCCGATACTGGCCAGCGGCGGCAGCGCAGGCACCCTGCTGCTGTCTCGCTCGTTGGCGGACGTCGCCCGCCAGACTCGCGAGATATCCACCAGCGAGGTCGCCCTGATCAGCGTCGATACCAGCGCCACCGAAGCCGCCTTTGAACCACGTCGACTGGACGGCTGGAAGGGACGGGTACAGGCGGTGACCAACGCCTCACAGAGCCTGCCGCTGCTGCACCAGGCCAGTCGAAAAGGTTCCCTCGAGGCATTGGCGCAGGAACCCCTGCGCCTCGAACAGCAGGGACGTCATCTGGAGCTTTCCGCCGTCCCGCTGACCTCGTCCTCCGGGGCTCGTGCACCCGCCTATTTCGTGCTGATCTCGGACATCACCACCCAGATCCATGCCATCCAGCTGGATACCCGGACCCAGATGATGGCCAGTCTGTTTGGCTGGCTGTCTGCCGAACTCCTGCTGCTGGCGATCCTGCTGCGTCCCATGGCTCGACTGCGCCGGGTGGCCTCGGTGCTGCCGCCGCTGGCCAGTGGTGGCTTTTCCCAGGCGCGCGAAGCCTTGCCGCTGGCGCCACGTCGCCTGCCGGACGAGATCGACGTGCTGGAATCCAGCACCCTGACCCTGGCCGACAAGCTCGAGCGCCTGCAGCGCCAGGTGGCTCAGCGGGGGGATGAGCTGGCACGTCGTATCGATGAATTGGCCAGGGAGCGGGACTTTGTCAGCAATCTGATCGATACCGCCCAGGTGCATATCCTCACGCTGGACGAAGAGGGGCGCATCGACATGGTCAACGACTACCTCAAGGACCAGCTCGGCTGCCCCTCCCAGGAACTGCTGGGGCGTCGTTTCGACGACATCTTCGGCGCAGGCCCGGGGGACAGCGAGCCCAGCCAGCCCTTGCATCAGGAAGAACGCACCCTGACCCTTCCCGATGGGGAGCCACGCACCATCATCTGGTACCACAGCCCGCTGAAGAGCGGTGCCAAAGCCTCCCTGGCACGCATATCGGTGGGACTTGATATCACCGAGCGCAAAGCCGCCGAGGCCAGACTGACCTGGCTCGCCGAGCGCGATCCGCTGACCGAGCTCTACAATCGTCGCTTCTTCCTGGAGTCGCTGCGCAAGGCCCTGGCCCGTGACGAGCAGGGTGTGGTCATGCTGCTGGACCTTGACCAGTTCAAGGAGGTCAACGAGCTCAGCGGCCATCATGCCGGGGATCGCATGCTGCATACCGTGGCCCGCCTGCTGCAGCAGGAGTACGCCCACCGAGGGGTCATCTCGCGCCTCGGCGGCGACGAATTCGCCCTGCTGCTGCCTGGGGTCGACGACGACCACGCGATCCGCGTCGCCCAGCACCTCAACCAGTTGTTCGAGAGCCTCGGGTTCGTCGCCGAAGGACGTCGCCACCGGGTCACCGCGAGCATCGGCATCGTCCCCTTCCCCACCGAAGGCGCCACCCCCGCCGACCTGATGGCCAGCGCAGACGTAGCCATGTACAAGGCCAAGGCCAGCAACCTGCAACGCTGGCACCTGCTGGCCACTCTGGAAAATGCCCGGGATGAGCTCAACGAGCGTGTCTACTGGGTCGACCGTATTCGCCGAGCCCTGGTGGAGGGTGACTTCGTGCTGATGGTGCAGCCCATCGTGCGGCTGGAGGATCGCTCGATCCGCCACTACGAGGTGCTGCTGCGCATGCGCGACGACGATGGCAGCCTGATATCACCGGCACGCTTCATCCCAGTGGCCGAACATTCAGGCCAGATCGTGGCGATCGATCGCTGGGTGCTGCATCACTGCGTGCATGCCCTGGCGAGGCTCGAGGGCATCAGCCTGGCGGTCAACCTGTCGGGACAGTCGCTCCACGACGAAGGGCTGAAGCAGTACCTGGCCAACCTGCTGACGGTCAGTCAGGCCGATCCCCATCATCTGGTGCTGGAAGTTACCGAGACCGCCGCCGTCACCGACTTCTCCACCGCCCGCGGGGTGCTGCAGAGCGTGCGTGATCTAGGCTGTCGGACCGCGCTGGACGACTTCGGCGTCGGTTTCTCGAGTTTCCACTATCTGGGCCAGTTGCCGGTGGACTATATCAAGATCGATGGCTCCTTCATCCGCAGCCTGGCGACCAATCCCGACAGCCGTGTCATCGTCAAGGCGGTGTCGGACATCGCCACCGGCTTCGGCAAACAGGCCGTTGCGGAGTTCGTCGACCAGGAGGCGCTGATTCCGCTGCTGTCGTCCTACAACATCACCTATGGCCAGGGGTATCACCTTGGCCGTCCTGTGCCCTTCAAAGAGGTCTTCGCCTTCGATCCAGTGATCGACATCGATTCGGTAAACTAGTGCATATTGAATGGGTATTATCATAGACAGGGTGTACCGGAGCAGGGAGCCGGACGCCCGCCGGGCCTTTAGGGCCCGGCTATAACAACACGGAGGTGATCCCCCATGCCAGCAGCAGACACCGAGAGGCCATCCCGGCAACAGCGCCTGCTGGAGCAGTTCGCCGACCAGTTCCGGGTGATCCTGGTAAAGACGGTCGCGGACAGGGAGCGGGTCTATTCGCTGCGCCATGACGTCTTTCTACGTGAGCTTCAATACGCCCTGCCAGGCGACAGTGACAAGCAACAGGAGCATGATGACTTCGATGAACAGGCCATCCACTGCCTGGTCGAACATCGCTCAAGCGGTCTCGCGGCGGGCTGCGTGCGACTGGTATTTCCCCCCGTCGATCGTCCGGATGACCTGCCGGTGATGAACGCCACCCGCAGCGTCTTCACGGCGCCTTCGCTACATCCGCGACAGCACGACGGGCGCCAGATCGCCGAAATTTCTCGCCTGGCGATCTCGCGGCTTTTCCGGGCCCCAAGCAAGGGCGAAGAAACGCTGCCGGTACAGTTTCCTCCGGAGGAACGCCAGGCATTTCCGTTGATCGTCACCGGCCTGTTCTTGAGCGCCCACGCCCTTGCCGGCCTGACCGCACGGCGACACCTCTACGCCCTGATGGAGCCTCCCCTGGCGCGGCTGTTGACCCTGTCCGGCTTTCGTTTCCAGCCGGTGAGCGACACCATCCACTACTGCGGTACCCGGCGTGCCTACTACATCGACAACGAATGCGCCGAGCGCGAACGCAATCCGCTGCTGACGCCGCTTTACCTTCGTCTGCACGAGTCACTGGGGGCCCAGTTGCCCGCCACCCGGGACCACCTCGACGGACTGGGGAGCCTGTGGCGCTCGACGTCGAGCTGCCGGGTATAGCGAGGCATCGGTCGAGTGCCTGGCCTCTCGACCCGACCCTTGAGCGGACTTCCGACCTGACCTCCAACTCAGTCCTCTGGCGACGTTGCCAGGGACCGGCCAGGCAGTCGGCAGTTACGCTCCTCGGAGATGTCCTTGAGGACCAGCCGGGGCCCTGAATACAACCGCCCGTCCCACCCCAGCGTCATGATCGCCAGCACATTGCGATGCTCACCTTCGCCCAGATCGAACCCGCCGTCGGTAGCGGGCAGGATGCCCGACTGCGGATCCCGTCGTGCCAGCAGCGCTTCATGCAGCACCGCCACCAGTGGATGATCGGCCTGCCCTGCCAACTGCAGCGACAGCGCCACCTCGGCGATGATATCGGCCTTGACCTGCAACAACGCCTCTCCCTGGCCGAGCAACGCCGCCACCGCCCAATCGAGCTCGCCGTCGGACAGCATCCGCTGGTAGTAGTGGCTCGCGGCGATGATGAAGTGGGTCAGGCCGTAGACCCAGTTGCGATATTCCGCCGGTGACAGCTCCTCGATCCGTCCGGGTGGATAACGGTCACGAAAGGCCCGGGCGAGTTCGCCACGCAGATCCACGATCCCCAGCTGGGCCAGGAAGGCGGCCTGGTTGGCCACCTGGGCGGCATACACCGACACCACCTCGGGGTCGGTCAGAAAGGCCCGCCAATCCACTGCGCCCACGGCCTGTTCAAGCGAGCGCCGGTCAGCCTCGGAAAGTTGTCCAAGCAAGCCGTGGTAGCGGGCCTGGGCCAGCCGAAACAGGATGCCCCGAGGCAGCATCATGTCGACATGTTCCGACAGCATGGCCTTGCGCCGACGCTGCTTGGGGCTGGTCTCGGGGTAGGCCGCCAGCAACTCGCGATTGCGCTGGCGAAGCCGGTCACTGTCCGCGACGGTGAAGGCGTCACGCGCGAGCTGATCGAGCAGACGTCGGCCGTAGGCATGATTGGCGCATAGGTAGGCAGGGTCACCGGTCACCCGCCACAACCGCTGGGCGTAGTGGCGCTGCTTGTCGGCGGGAAGAAGGTCGAAGGAGGTTTCATAGACGGCACGGATCTCGGCGGCGGCGCGCCTCTCGGCGATAGTACGACTCTCGCCAGCAGCACCGCTTTCGCCAACAGCAACACTTGCGCCAACCGCACCTGGAGATTGGCCGACAGGAGAAGATCGAGAGGCCGGCTCAGAAACCTGAGTCGAGGCAAAGACGGCAGTGTCGCTCGGCAATGACAACAGCGCCGGCGATGCGACGCTCAGCAGCAGCGTCATCGCACCGAATAGCGTGAACAAGCACGCTCGAAGCACCGAAGCGCCCTTCATGGTGGTTTTCAAGCCAGACGGCCGGTCAAGCGACGCTTTCGCGGCGGCGCGTCTGATCACCGCGACCGGCCAACAGACCTGCCACGGAGATATCTTCGTCCAGGGCCTCCCAGTGCAGCCCTTCTCCGCCGCCGATCAGCTCCCACTGCTCACGTTGCTCACGTGAGCCGTGTAATAGCCTGGGAAACCAGGCCAGCGGGATCGAAAGCTCTCGCCCATCATTCAGGGTGACGCAAAATGCATCGGAGGAGAATGCCACATCAACAGCCAGGGGTTCGGATTCAAGACGTAAAGTACGCATGCCATGCCTCCAGAAACTCTGCCTGGTGCCGTTCAACCAGCCGACAGAGCGGGGTGATTTCATGGGCACGCAGACGTTTGCTCGATTGCAGCTCGACCGGATCCAGCCAGAATTTCGCGACTTGATCGCCCGCCGCCACGTGAACATGGGGCGGCTCTCGTGGATCGCCTTCGTCGCTGTAGAAGAAAAACCGGCACGGGCCTTTTCTCAAGAGTGTCGGCATCACTCGCTCATGGGGGAGCGGCGTCCCCCTTGTCACCATGCAGGGGACAAATACATCGGCTCACTGAACAAGAGCATGGCACCTGCCACCTCGGTTGAACAGCGCGAACAAGTGAACGCGTCAGATCTCGCTCAGTCGATGTCCTCATCCTCGGGCCACAGGCGGGCAGCCTTGCTTCGGGAGACCATCCTCACCCGCATCTTGGGACGCGCGACGTCGGCGGACGATGCCGTCTCACGGGCCGACGTCAGCGGTGTGTCAATGCCATCGGCCGGCATCGCCGCCGGGTCAGCCGGCACCGCTGCGGCGTCGGCATCCGCCGTCCGACTCGACGCCGACTGGCCAGGAGATGGCTCGATCACCACCCAGGCCAGCACCGGCAGCGCCAGCTGCCAGCGGATTGCCGCGAGCCGCAGCCCCAGGGTGGTGACAAGCGACAGCAGAATGCCAAGCCTGGGGGCGCCGAGGCTTGCCAATGCCACGAAGACCACACCGCCGGCGATGGCGGCGGTGGCGTAGACCTCACGACACAGCACCATCGGCACCCGCCTTGCCAGCACGTCACGGATCATGCCGCCGGCCACCCCGGTAAACAGCCCCATCAACACCGCCACGACCCCCGAGGTCCCCAGCAGCATCGCCTTGTTGGCACCAATGATCACGAACAGCGCCAGACCAAAGGCGTCGGCCACCGGCAGCACCACCCGATTGAGGCGATGGATATAGTGAAATCCGACCAGCGCGCACAGCACCGTGGCCAGGATCACCCAAAGATAGGTCGGATCGCGGATCCAGAACACCGGGGCGACACCCAGCACCAGATCACGCAGGGTCCCTCCTCCGACGGCGGTCACCGCCGCCAGCACCAGCATGCCGATGGGATCCATGCGTGAGCGGCACGCCAGCAAGATGCCCGACAGGGCGAAGACCACCGTCCCCGCCATGTCCAGGGCGTAGACCAGATCACTATCCAAGGTCCCGTTCCTTCTCGATAAGTGTCGCCCGTCCGGGGCGAGCGTCAAAAGCGGGAATCAATGCGCCCTCAACTGGGAGCGTACACCGAACGCGCCCTTTCCAGATGACGCGTCATCTCGCGAATGGCGGCGCCCTCGTCGCCGTTCTTCAACGCCGCCAGGATGCGCTCGTGCTCCTCCAGCGTCACATGCTCGCTGCCCTTCCAGTGGATCAGCGAGGTATGGAACCTGGCCAGCCACTCGAACATCGCCCGACTGACCGCGATGAAGATAGGGTTGCCGGTGGTCTCCGCGATGGCAACATGAAACCCCATGTCCGCCGCGATAAAGGCATCGATGTCCTTGTTCAGCGCCACCCGCTGGCGCTCCACCAGCGCCTCGAGGCGCGCCAGATCCTTGGCGCCCACCTGCCGCGACGCCCGCGCCACCATGCCCACCTCGAAGAATAGCCGTGCCTCCTTGAGGTGTTCGAGCGAGGCGGGTTCGGTCGACAGCAGGTGCATCGCGGTCAGTTCGATCTGGGCCAGCATGCCGTCGGCACTGGGCGTCAACACCTTGGGCCGCTGCCCGTGGTGGATCGACACCAGCCCCAGTCGCTCCAGCGCCTGCATCGCTTCGCGGATGGCCGGCCGGCCGACCCCGAAGGTATCCATCAATTCCCGCTCAGAGGGCAGGCTGTCCCCCGGCGCATAGTCGCCGTTCAGCAGTTGCTGATACAGCCGATCGAACACCTCGTCGGACAGTTTGCGGCGAGAAATTTTCAACGAGTCGCTCATGGCCTCTACCTCGCGGCGCCAGGCCCCGCAGCATACCCATGCCAGCGGGCCTGGAACATGACACTCGACCAAGGTCGTGTTTGACAGCCTCGGCCACTTATATTGTCATCATACCAGTTGCAGCAAAGCTTGCCTCTTCCACTTTTTCACACAGGTTACCTGGCCATGACGACCATTGCCTTGATCGGTGCCGGCGGCAAGATGGGCGCCCGCCTCTCCCGCAATCTCAAGACTTCGGACTTCGACGTGCGTCACGTCGAGGTCAGCGAACAGGGCCGCCAACGGCTGCGCGACGAACTCGACATCGAGTGCGTCGACAGCCCCGAGCAAGCGGTGGCCGGCGCGGATGTAGTCATCCTGGCCGTTCCCGACACCCTGATCCAGAAGATTGCCGCCGAGCTGTCACCGTCGATCGAAGCCGGCACCATGGTGATCTGCCTGGACGCCGCCGCCCCCTTCGCCGGCCATCTGCCCGAGCGTGACGACCTGGTCTACTTCGTCACTCACCCTTGCCACCCCCCGATCTTCAACGACGAGACCACCCTCGAGGCCAAGCGCGACTATTTCGGCGGCAGCCATGCCACCCAGCATATCGTCAGCGCCCTGATGCAGGGGGACGAGCGCCACTTTGCCCTGGGCGAGGCCGTGGCCAGGACCATCTATGCCCCCGTCGGGCGCAGCCATCGCGTCAGCGTTGAACAGATGGCGCTGCTGGAACCCGGTCTGTCGGAAACGGTATGTGCCACACTGTTATCAGTGATGCGTGAAGCGATGGACGAAGTCGTGGATCGAGGCGTCAGCCATGAGTGCGCCAGGGACTTTCTGCTTGGCCATCTCAACATCCTCGGTGCGGTGATCTTCGATGAGCAGCCCGGCGCTTTCTCGGATGCATGCAACAAGGCGATCGAGAACGGCAAGCCGATGCTGATGCGCGATGACTGGAAGCGGGTGTTCGAGCCGGACGCCATCGCCGACAGCATTCAGCGCATCACCTGAGGGGCCACGCTCTCCACAGAGTCTGACGACAGCGCCATCGCGAGTATCAAGAGGCCAGGCATGAACCGAATCGAAGCCAGCTACCTGATCGAGACCCCCTTCGAGGTGGAGCAGGCCTGCCAGGTGATGGCCGGGGAGCAATCCTGCGGCACCTTCACCCGCCTGGCTGCGGAGACCGATGACTTTCGAAAGCGTCATGCGGCCAGGGTCGAGTCCATCGAATTGCTCGACAGCGGCGACGCGCCCTCACTGCCCATGCCAACCCGGCCCCAGCCGCCCGGCACCCGCTACCAGCGCGCCCGGGTGCGATTGTCCTGGCCCCTTGAGAACCTCGGTCCGTCGTTGACCACGCTGATGGCCACCCTCGCCGGCAATCTGTATGAACTCAAGGAATTCTCCGGGCTCAGGCTGCTCGACGTCAGCCTGCCCCACGCCTTTGCCGAGGCCTGCCCCGGGCCCCAGTTCGGCATCGACGGTACCCGCCGCCTCAGCGGCGTCGACCAGGGTCCCCTGATCGGCACCATCATCAAGCCCAGCGTCGGGCTCTCACCCGATGCCACCGCCGAGGTGGTGAAGGAACTGCTGGATGGCGGCATCGACTTCATCAAGGACGATGAACTCCAGGCCAACGGCCCGCACTGCCCGTTCACCGAGCGGGTCGACGCGATCATGCCGCTGGTGCTCGAACATGAGCAGCGCACCGGACGCAAGGTCATGGTGGCCTTCAACATCACCGGCGAGATCGACGAGATGCGCCGGCACCACGACCACGTGCTGGCCGCCGGCGGCAGCTGTGTGATGGTCGCCCTGAACGCGGTGGGTCTGGCCGGCGTCAGTCACCTGCGGCGCCACTGTGAGCTGCCCATCCACGGCCACCGCGCCGGCTGGGGCATGTTCAGCCGGGAGCCGCTGCTGGGCATGGACTTCGCCGCCTGGCAGACCTTCTGGCGCCTGGCCGGCGTCGATCACCTTCACGTCAATGGTCTGGCCAACAAGTTTTCGGAATCCGACGAAAGCGTCGCCGCCAGCGCCCGTGCCTGCCTGACACCGCTGTTCGAGCCCCCGGGACCGGCCCACACCGTGATGCCGGTATTCTCCTCCAACCAGACCGCCTGCCAGGCAATCGACACCTGTCGCGCCATGGGGGGCGGCAGCGACATGATCGTCACCGCAGGCGGCGGCATCATGGCCCACCCTGGAGGTATCGCCGCCGGCGTCAGAAGCCTGCGCCAGGCCTACGACGCCGCTGCACGCGGCATCTCGCTGTCCGACCACGCCCGTGACCATGGCGAATTGGCCCAGGCTCTGGAGACCTTCTGCCCATGAACGACCTGCTGCTGAGCTACTACGGCGATGATCTGACCGGCTCCACCGACGCGCTTGAAGCCCTGGCCTGCCAGGGCGTCCCCAGCGTACTGTTCACCGCTCGCCCCAGCGCCGAGCAGCGCGCGCGCTTCGATCATTGCCGTGCCCTGGGCCTGGCCGGCACCAGCCGCAGCGAGTCCAATGACTGGATGCGCCGCGAGCTCAAGCGATCCTTTCAGTGGCTGGCCGAACAGGGCGCGGCGCTGACCCACTACAAGACCTGCTCCACCTTCGACAGCAGCCCCGAGGTCGGCAGCATCGGTTGTGCCATGGAGGTGGCGCGCGGCGTCTTCGGCGAGACACCGATCCCACTGGTGGTGGGGGTGCCGCAGATGCGCCGCTACACCGTCTTCGGCGAGCTCTACGCCGCCTATCAGGATCAGATCTACCGCATCGATCGACACCCAGTGATGTCGCGCCACCCGGTCACCCCCATGCACGAGGCGGACCTGCGCCGCCACCTGGCCGCCCAGACCACTCTGCCGGTCGGCCTGATCGATGTGCCCAGTCTGGCCCAGCCGGATATCGACGAACGCGTGGATCACGCCCTCGCCGAGCATCCGGCGGTGCTGTTCGACGTGCTCGAGCCCCCCCATCAACAGGCGGTGGGTCATCAACTCTGGCGCACTCGCCCGCAGCAACAAGGCGGCAAGGGCGGCTTCGTGGTCGGCTCGTCCGGCGTCGAGTACGCCTTGCTCGCCGAGTGGCAACGCCTGGGGCTGGTGGAAGGGGGCGAGGACTTCACTCCGCCCCGTTCGGTCGAGCGCATCGCGGTGGTCTCCGGCAGCGTCTCCAGCACCACCGCACGCCAGATTCACTGGGCGGTCGAGCATGCCGGTTTTCAGCGCATCGAGCTCGACGCCCGCAGCCTGGCCATCCCCGCCCATCGCAACGAGGCCATGGCTACCGCCATCCTCAAGGCACTGGATGCCCTGAGCAGTGGCCGCAGCGTCATCCTGCACACCGCCATGGGACCCGACAGCCACGACGACAGCCTGGCCACCGAATCCAGCCGCCACAGTCTGGGCAAGGCCCTCGGCGAGATGCTCAAGGCGCTGGTGGACGATCAGGGGCTGACCCGGGTGTGCGTGGCCGGCGGCGACACCTCGAGCCATGCCATCACCGCCCTGAACATCCATGCCCTGACGGTCAAGATGCCGCTGCCGGACACCCCGGGTTCGCCGCTGTGCCAGGCCCACAGCGACGACCCGCGCTACCAGGATCTAGAGATCGCCTTCAAGGGCGGTCAGATCGGTGGCGACGACTACTTCGAGCGGCTAAGGCGAGGACGAGCCCTGGCCGACCACGAGCACTGATCCGGCCGTGCCACCGGGCACGGCCACACCCAAGCGTCATCCCGCAAAGAGGAAACAACAATGACGACGACTGTACGCCACGCAACACGCCGCCCCGCCTTTCACCTCAAGCCCTGCCTGCTGGCCGTGGCACTGGCCGGGTTTGCCCTGCCAGCGGCTGCCGCCCAGACCATCACCGTCGGCCACACCACCTCGGACAGCTCTCACTACTCCGAGGGTATCGATGCCTTCAAGGCGACCCTGGAGGAGCTGTCCGACGGCGAATTCACGGTCAACGAGCAGCCCTCCGGTGCGCTGGGCGGCGAGCGCGCCATGATCGAAGGCCTGCAGATCGGCACCATCGACGCCGTTGTCACCTCCACCGGGCCGCTGGGCAACTTCGTCCCCGAGACCTACGTGCTCGACCTGCCGTTTCTGTTCAAGGACTACGACCACGCCCGCTGCGTGCTGGATGGCGAGGTCGGCCAGGACCTGCTCGACAAGATCGGCGAGCACGATCTGGTGGGTCTTGCCTGGACCGAGAACGGCTTCCGCCACATGACCAACAGCCAGCGTGACATCGAGACCCCCGAAGATGCCCAGGGTCTCAAGATCCGCACCATGGAAAACGAGATGCACATGGCGGCGTTCAACGAGATGGGCGTGCATCCGACACCGATGGCCTTCCCGGAGCTGTTTACCGCGCTGCAGCAGGGCACCGTGGACGGCCAGGAAAACCCCATCTCGGTGATCCTCACCGGCAATCTGTGGGAGGTCCAGGATCGCCTGTCGCTGACCGGCCACGTCTATTCTCCGGCCATCATGCTGGCCTCGCCGATCCTCTGGGACGGCCTGTCCGATGAGCAGAAGGGCTGGTTCATGGAGGCCGCCCAGGCCGGCGCCGAGGCCACGCGAGCGATGGTGTCGAGACTCGAGACCGAAGGCGTCGAGGAACTCAAGGCCAAGGGCATGACCGTGGTCGATGACATCGACAAGTCCCAGTTCCAGGCCGCCGTCGAGCCCTCCTACTCGGTCTACACCGACGAGTACGGCTCGGAGATGCTCGATCGCATTCGCTCCAGCGACTGCGGCAGCTGATCGTCCACTGATCCTCGACTGACCTTCCCGCCCGAGCGCTCGCTACCTGCCGTTGGCGAGCGCTTGGGCGGTCAAGCCTGACCCGTCCTCGGGCCTTACCCGCGATGAGGAAAGCCCCATGCTGGATCTGTTCTTCCGTCTCGAGCGGGCCATCTCCCAGGTCGCCCTCTACGCAGCGGTGCTGATGTTGATCGCCTCGGTAAGCCTTGGCTTCTACCAGGTGCTGACCCGGTTCGTGTTCGACGCCCCCTCCACCTGGTCGGAGGTGATGGCCCGCTCCACCATGATCTGGTGCGTCTTTCTGGGCGCCGCAGCGACCTTTCGCGGCGGCTACATGATGGCCGTCGAAGTGATCTACAAGCTGGTGCCGACCTCCGCCCTCAAGGCGCTGGAGATACTGATCGCCACCTGCTGCATGATCGTGCTGGCGATCCTGGTGATCTACGGCTATCAGATGACGCTGCGCGTGCAGAACCAGATGCTCTCCGGCGTCGGCATCTCGATCGCCTGGATCTACGCCGCCATTCCGATCGGCGCCGCCTTTTCGCTGCTGTCGGTGATCACTCGACTGATCGCCCAGCTGACCGGACGCGAGACCATCGGCGTGGTCGATGCCGAGGCCCCCGCCCGCGTGCCTGAACCTGAATCCAGACCTGGCCCTGACACAGGCACCTCGTCCGGTACCGAAGGGAGGAAGCAGCCATGAACGCCGCTATCGGACTATCCCTGATCATCCTGTTCGCCCTGGGCGTGCCGATCGCCGTGTCGATCCTGCTGGCGTCGGTGATCGGTATCGAGTTCTTCACCCGTTTTCCGCTGCTGATGGTGCCCCAGCAGATGTTCGTCGGCATCGACAACTTCCCGCTGATGGCGATCCCCTTCTTTATCCTGGCCGGCAACCTGATGGCCGCCGGCGGCATCTCCCAGCGCCTGGTGGACCTGGCCAAGTCCATCGTCGGCGGGCTCCAGGGCGGGCTCGCCATGACCTGCGTGCTGACCTGCATGATGTTCGCCGCGGTTTCCGGCTCGAGCGTGGCCACCACCTTCGCCATCGGCTCCATCCTGATTCCGGCGATGGTGGCCCACGACTACCCGCGTCCGCTGGCGGCCTCGATCCAGGCCTCCTCGGCGGAGCTCGGCGTACTGATCCCGCCCTCCATCCCCTTGATCCTCTACGGCGTCAGCACCGACACCTCGATCGGGCGCCTGTTCATTGCCGGTATCGGTCCGGGGTTGTTGATCGGCTCGGCGCTGCTGCTGTTTCTGTACATCTTCTGCAAGCTGCGCGGCTACGGCCTGCGCGACCGCGAGGATCGCGCCGCCTTCACCACCTCAATGCGTCGTGCCTGGGCCGCTCTGCTGATGCCGGTGGTGGTCATCGGCGGCATCTATGGCGGGGTCTTCACCCCCACCGAGGCCTCGGCGGTGGCGGTGTTCTACGCCCTGATCGTCGGCGGTCTGGTCTACCGCGAGCTGCCACTGTCGGAACTGGTGCCGATCCTGCGCCAGAGCGTGATTTCCACCGCCACGGTGATGCTGATCATCTCAGCGGCGGCGCTGTTCAGCTTCCTGATCAGCCGCTCGGGGCTGCCCGGCGAGGTTGCCGCCTGGGTCACCCAGGTGTTCGAGAGCCCGGTCAGCTTCCTGCTGGCGGTGAACGTGATGCTGCTGGTGATCGGCATGTTCGTCGAGACCTCGGCGGCGATCCTGGTGCTGGCGCCGATCTTCACCCCCATCGCCGTGCAGTACGGCATCGACCCGGTGCACTTCGGCCTGATCGTGGTGGTCAACCTGGCGCTCGGCATGTTCACCCCTCCGCTGGGGGTCAATCTGTTCGCCGCCTGCGCCGTGGCCAAGCTGTCCATCGACGAGCTGATCCCTTGGCTTGCGCGCTTCGTGCTGGTGGTGCTGGTCTGCCTGATGGCCATCACCTACATGCCCTGGATCTCGCTGGGCCTGGTCGATCTTTTGTACTGATACCGATCACTGCCCCGGCCGCGCCGGGGCCCATCCTATCTTCCGCCCCTTCTCAGGAGTCGACAGCATGCACGCCCTCCCCCTCACTCCACCCACCGGCGCCCTGATCGGCGGTCACTGGGTCGATACCGCCGACACCCTCGAGGTGCTGCGCCCGGCCAGTGGCGAGGTCATCGCCCGTATCGCCGCGTCCAGCGCAGCCGACGTCGATGCTGCGGTGGCCGCCGCCCGGGCAGCCTTCACAGGCGAGCTTGGCCAGTGGTCGACGTTCTCGGCGCGGGCGCGCAGTGAATGGCTGTACGCCTTCAGCCAGGCCATCGACGCCGACAGGGACACCCTGGCCGCCCTCGAGTGTGCCGACACCGGCAAGCCGATCAGCCAGGCCCGGGGCGATATCGCCGCCTGCGCGCGCTACTTCCGTTTCTACGCCGGCGCCGCCGACAAGCTCCACGGCGAGACCATCCCCTTCGATTCCGACTATGCGGTGATGACGCTGCGTGAACCCTGGGGCGTGTGCGCCCAGATCATCCCCTGGAACTATCCGGCCCAGATCTTCGGGCGCTGCGTGGCGGCGGCGCTGGCCGCCGGCAACACCTGCGTGCTCAAGCCCGCAGAGGACGCCTGCCTGAGCGTGCTGCGCCTGGCCCAGCTGGCCGTCGACTGCGGGCTGCCGGAAGGCGCGCTCAACCTGGTGCCTGGCCTCGGCCGTGAAGCCGGCGCCGCCCTAGCCGCCCACCCCGGCATCGACCATCTGTCGTTCACCGGCTCGCCGGAGACCGGCACCCTGGTGACTCAGGCGGCGGCGGTGCATCACGTACCGGTGACCATGGAACTCGGCGGCAAGTCGCCCCAGCTGCTGTTCGCCGACGCCGACCGCGAACGCGCCCTGGACGCTGTGGTACGCGGGATCATCCAGAACGCCGGCCAGACCTGCTCCGCCGGCAGCCGTCTGTTGGTGGAGCAGAGCATCCACGACGAGGTGGTGGCGGCACTGAGCGAGCGTTTCGCGCGGTTGACCTGTGACGTCGGCGAGAACGACCCGGACTGCGGACCGCTGATCAATGAACGCCAGCGCGACAAGGTGATGACGCTGATCCAGGCGGCACAGGATGACGGCATCCACATCGCCGCCCGTGGACGCCTGGCCGACGATGCCCCCCGGGACGGCCACTTCGTGGTCCCCCACCTGTTGACCCAGGTGCCGCAAGGCCACGGCGTCAGCCGCGAGGAGCTGTTCGGGCCGGTACTGGTGGTCCAGGCCTTCGCCGACGAGGCCGAGGCCGCACGCCTGGCCAACGCCACCGACTTCGGTCTGTGTGCGGGCGTATGGACCACCGACGGCGGCCGCCAACTGCGTCTGGCCAAGGCGATCCGTTCGGGCCAGGTGTTCGTCAACAACTACGGCGCCGCCGGTGGTATCGAGCTCCCATTCGGCGGCGTCGGCCGCTCCGGCCACGGCCGCGAAAAAGGCTTTGAAGGGCTCAGGAGCTATACCCGCATCAAGACCATTGCGATTCATCACGGCTAGACGTCGCTGGAAAAGCCTGGGCCTGACACAAGAAATTCCCGAGCGTGTCGGGCCGCTTCTCTCGACCACCGACCACCAACCATCATCACCACCACAAGGAAAGGGACATGACCACCTCGCTTCACGTCGGCCTGATCGGCGTCGGCCTGATGGGCCACGGGATCGCCACCAGCCTGCTGCGCGCGGACCATCGCCTGAGCTTTCTCGATCACCCCGGCAATCAGCCCAGCGACGACCTGATCGACAAAGGGGCAAGCGCTCTGACCAGCGCCCGCGAGGTCGCCGAGACCGCCGATCTGGTGATCCTGTGCGTCACCGGCACTCCCCAGGTGGAAAGCGTGCTGTTCGACGAAGGCGGCGTGCTGGAGGGGCTCAAGCCAGGCCAGATCGTGGTCGACTGCTCCACCGCCATCCCCAGCTCCACCCAGGCCATCGACGCCAGGGTGCGCGAGGCCGGTGGCCGTTTCGTCGACGCCGCCATGACCCGTACCCCGAAGGAGGCCGCCGAGGGCCGCCTCAACCTGATCGTCGGTGCCGATCAGGCGCTGTTTGACGAGCTCAAGCCGCTGTTTGGCGCCTTCGCCGAGCACATCACCCACGGCGGCCCGGTGGGCGCCGGCCACACTCTGAAGCTATTGCACAATTTTGTCTCGCTAGGCTTCACCGCCGTACTGGCCGAGGCCAGCGCCGCCTCCCGACGCGCCGGCATCGACGACGCCGTTCTGCTCGAGGTGCTGGGCAACGGTGGCGGCGGCGGCGTGGTGCTCGAACGCCTGCGTCCCTTCCTGACCGACGCCGACCCTTCAGGCTTCCGCTTCAGCCTGTCCAACTCGCTCAAGGACGTGGGCTACTATCAAAGCATGTCCGAGGACCTCGGCGCCTCGCGCCAGCTCAGCCAGGCGATCACCCGGCTCTATCAGGACATCGTCGATGCCGGCCACGGTGAAAGACTGGTCCCGGAATTGGTCAGTCTGCTCGGCGAATCACAGTCAAAGCAGCCATGATGCTTCCGTCACAC
The DNA here is from genome assembly GCF_040070555.1 of Halomonas sp. H10-59. Lineage (NCBI taxonomy): Bacteria > Pseudomonadati > Pseudomonadota > Gammaproteobacteria > Oceanospirillales > Halomonadaceae > Halomonas > Halomonas sp. H10-59. The sequence goes on along the minus strand of NZ_CP098828.1, from coordinate 696,881 downwards.
GTCATTTGACGGCGGCCACCCGCAAGCTGCCTGAGCGGATCAAGCGACGTCAGCACGGGTGGCCATTGAAGATGCACAACAGCGGTGAACGGTGGCGGTACGCGGCGATGACGAACGGGGCCGATCAACGGTAGCGAAACACTGAACCTTGCGGAGACCAGCATGAAGATCCAGCGTATCGAAACCCTGCGGCCTGCGGCTCGTCCGTCGCTGATCTGGGTGCGCGTCCACACCGAGGACGGCCTGGTGGGCCTGGGCGAGAGCTGGTTCGGCACCGACGCCATCGACGCCGATGTTCATGGCCGCCTCGCCCCGCTGCTGCTGGGCGAGGATGCCTCCCGCATCGAGGCGCTGCACCGCAAGATGCAACCCTACGTGGGCTTTGGCGGCACCAGTGCCGAGACCCGTGCGCTGTCCGCCATCGACGTGGCCCTGTGGGACCTGGCCGGTCAGCGTGCCGGCCTGCCCCTGCATGACCTGCTCGGTGGCGCTACCCGAGCGCGGGTGCCGCTCTACAACACCTGCGCCGGCCCCGACTATGTGTCCAAGTCCGCCGAGGTACGCCCGGACAACTTCGGCATCAAGGGTGGCTCGGGGGACGACAGGGCCTCTTCCCGACCCCGCTACGAGGACCTGGACGCCTTTCTCGAGCGTCCGGCAGAGCTCGCCGCAGAGCTCCTCGAGATGGGCATATCCGCCATGAAGATCTGGCCCTTCGACTTCGCCGAAGGCGCCCGCCACGGCATGTCCATCTCGCCCGCCGATCTCAATCGTGCGCTGTGGCCGTTCGAGGAGATCCGTCGTGTCCACGGCGATCGCATGCGCCTGAAGGCGGAACTGCACGGGCTCTGGAGTCTGCCGGCGGCGCGCACCATTTGCCAGGCGCTGGCCCCCATCGACCCGGACTGGATCGAGGACCCACTGTGGATGGATCGCTTCGACCAGCTCGGCGAGCTGGCCGACACCTGCGTCCCCCTGGCCGGCGGCGAGACCCTCGGCGGCCTGGGGCAGATTCGCGACCTGCTGCATCGTGGGCGCATCCACACCCCGATCATCGACGTGACCTGGGGCGGTGGCGTCAGCTTCGCCCGCAAGGCCGCCGCCCTGGCCGAAGCCGAGGGTCGCCCGATCGCCTTCCATGATTGTTCCGGCCCGGTGACGCTGGCGGTATCCACCCACCTGGCCATGGCGCTTGCCAACGTCGCCGAGCAGGAGTTCACCCGGGCCTTCTACTACGGCTGGTACGCCGACTGCGTCGAGGGCCTGCCGCCGGTCGAGGACGGCATGATCCGCGTCAGCGGCGAACCCGGGCTGGGCGTTCGCCTGAACCCCGAAATGCTCAAGGGCGACGCACTCCATCGACGTCTCAGCGAGAGCTAGATTCACTGACGCCCTGAACTCCATGTCGAGAAGCAGCCCTCACCACGAGAGGCGCCAGACGCCCCGGGCGCCTTTGCGGTAACCGCCATCCACGCATTTCGCCCGTTCCCGCATTCAACGTTGCCCACTAGTCGACTGGTCTATAGTATCGCGACATCGCTTATTAAGAGGCAGATGGTGTGCCAGTTACGGCATCCCGACCGTCCTCGCGTCCCCTGTTGCCTCAAGAACGGGTAAAAGGGACGCAGACAAGAAAAATCAGAAGCACCAACGGACCCTGAAGCTACGCAATGAAACCAGCGAGGAACCAGCCCCCATGACCAGCTTCACCCTGAACGGCGAAGCGGTGAGCGTCGAGGTGGATCCCCAGACCCCACTGCTGTGGGTACTGCGCGATACCCTGGGCCTGACCGGCACCAAGTTCGGCTGCGGCATCGCCCAGTGCGGCGCCTGCACCATCCACTTCAACGGCTCGGCCACGCGTAGCTGCGTGCTGCCGCTGGCCGCCGCCGAAGGTGCCGAGATCACCACCATCGAAGGCCTCGACGCCGACGGCAACCACCCGCTGCAACAGGCCTGGCGAGAAGAGCAGGTGCCCCAGTGCGGTTACTGCCAATCCGGCCAGATCATGCAGGCGGCCGATCTGCTCAAGCGCAAGCCTTCCCCCAGCGATGACGAGATCACCCAGGGCATGAGCGGCAACCTGTGCCGCTGCATGGCCTACGTGCGCATCCATCGCGCGGTGAAGCGCGCCTCCTCGCTTCAGCAGGGCGGCGTCGAGACCTTCGACCCCGCCTCCGCTACTGCTGCCCGCAGCGAAACCCGTACCAGCGCCGAGGAGCCCCGCCATGAGCCGGTTTGATGACACCCTGGCGGCCCATCGTGGCGCTTCCGCAGTCCGCAGCGATACGTCCCCAGCCGACCGAAACGCAGGCCCCGGCCTTAGCCGCCGCGGCTTTCTGATCGGCACCCTGGGCGCCAGCGCGGTCCTCGCCTTTGGCCTGCCCGGCATGGCCTTCGGCGCCTCCGACGCGGCCAGCGAGGCCCTGGCCAAGGGTCGCTTCGAGCCGACCCTGTGGTACGCCATCGACGCCAAGGGTCACGTCACCCTGCACTGCACCAAGGCCGAGATGGGCCAGCACGTGGGCACCAGCCTGGCCCGCCTGGTCGCCGAGGAACTCGAGGTCGACCCGGCGACGATCGCCATCGAATACGTCGACAGCGACCCCAAGTGGGGTTACATGATCACCGGGGGTAGCTGGTCGGTGAACCACAGCTTCCTGCCGCTGTCCCGTGCCGGCGCCGCCGGACGCCAGGCGCTGATCGAAGCAGGTGCGCGCCTGCTCGAGGTCGACGCCGCCGACTGCCAGGCCCGTGACGGTCAGGTCATCAGCGGCGACAAGCGCATCGGCTACGGCGAGATCGTTGCCAGCGGCACCCTGTCGCGCAGCTACAGCGCCGAAGAGCTTGAAGCCATCGAGCTCAAGCCGGCCTCCGAGCGCCGCGTGCTGGGCACCTCCGGCCGAGCCCAGGACATCCCCGCCAAGACCACCGGCGAGGCCGTCTTCGGCATCGACGCCAAGGTCGATGGGATGCTCTATGCCCGCCCGGTGCTGCCGCCTACCCGTTTCGGCTCCCGTGCCACCTCCATCGATGACAGCGCTGCCCAGTCCATCGCCGGCTATCGCCAGACCATCCGTCTGGAGGACCCCTCGGGCCTGTGCCAGGGCTGGCTGGCGGTGATCGCCGACAACTTTTCCGCCGCCATGCGCGCCACCGATGCGCTGAAGATTGAATGGGAAAACGGCTCAGGCATCTCGATCACCGAGGCCGACATTCTCGATGAAGGCCGCCGCCTGACCCAGTCGCCGAGCCGTGACAACGGCGCCCTGTTCGTCGATATCGGCGAGGTGACGTCGACCCTCGAGCAGGCCGCGTCCGCCGAGGACGTGTCGCTGATCGATGCCACCTACACCACGTCCAGCGTGCTGCACTTCCAGCTCGAGCCGGTCAACGCCACCGTGGTCGAGCGCGACGGCCACTGGCACGTCCACTGCGGCAACCAGCAGCAGTCCGTGGCGGTGCCCCTGGTGGCCAAGGCGCTGGAAGTCGACGAGAGCCAGGTGACCTTCCACCAGTACTATCTGGGCGGCGGCTTCGGACGCCGTCTCTATGGCGACTATGCCGTGCCTGCTGCGCTGGCCGCCAAGGCCGTGGGTGCCCCGGTCAAGATGGTCTTTACCCGCCCCGATGACAGTCGCATGGATTGCGTGCGCTCACCCTCGGTGCAGCGGCTGCGCTCGGCCCTGGCAGCCGACGGCGCCATCCAGGCCAGCGAACACGCCGCCGCCGCCGGCTGGCCCACCGCCGATATCGCACCCGGCTTTCTCGGCGAATTCGTCGAAGGTGGCGGCAAGATCGATTCCTTTGCCATCAGTGGTGCCGACCACTGGTACGCACTGGGCGCCCAGCGGGTGTGGGCCCAGCAGAACCACAAGGCCCACGAGGCCTTCGTTCCTGGCTATCTGCGCGCGGTGGGGCCAGGCTGGACCACCTGGGCGGTGGAGAGCCATATCGACGAACTGGCGCTGGCCGCCGGCCAGGACCCTGCCGAGTACCGCCGGAACCTGCTCAAGGCCGAAGGACGCAACGCCGGCGAGGCGCCCAACAGCGTCGGCGGCGCCGAGCGCCTCAAGACAGTGCTCGAACGCACGCTCGACAAGGCCGGCTGGAGCGAGCGCGACGCCCTGCCCGAGGACACCGGTCTCGGTGTGGCGCTGAGCTTCGGCCAGGAACGCCATATGCCGACCTGGGTGGCCTGTGTCGCCCGCGTCAATGTGGATCGTGCCAGCGGCGAGGTGACCGTCGAGAAGCTGACCTCGGTGGTGGATGCCGGCACCCTGGCCCATCCCGACGGTGCCATGGCCCAGTTGGAGGGCTCGCTGCTGTGGGGCCTGTCGATGGCCCTGCACGAAGGCACCGAGTACGCCGAAGGCCAGCCTGCGGACCTCAACCTGAACAGCTATACGCCGCTGCGCATGCATCAGGTGCCGGAGCTGGACCTTGAGTTCGTCGACAACGACCACACCCCGGTCGGCTTAGGCGAACCTGGCACCTGCGTTGTAGCGCCGGCCATCGCCAACGCCATCGCTCACGCCACCGGCGTGCGCCTGCGCGACCTGCCGATGCGGCCGGAGGCGCTCAAGGCCGCACTGGGGGCCTGACCCGCCACCCGAGCGCCACGCTGATCGCGTGGCGCTCGTCACACACAGGACACGCTGACCATGCAACATCTGGATCTTAGGGTGGTGCGACGTGCCCTCGCCTGGCTACGCGACGGGCGTACCCTGTGGCTGGCCACGGTGCTGTCCACCTATGGCTCCTCACCACGCGAACCCGGCGCCTGGCTGGCTGCCACCCGTGACGGTGATCACGTTGGCTCGCTGTCCGGCGGCTGCGTCGAGGAGGATTTTCTTGAGCGCCTTGGGCAGGGTGATTTCGATACGCCGGTCAGGCGGGTGCGCTACGGCGCCGGCGACGACGTCGACTACCCGGCGCCCAGCCTTCCCTGTGGCGGCGTGCTCGACGTCCTGGTCGAACGCTTCGCCCCCGACCAGGCGGCACTGGCGCACTTCTCGGCCCTGGAGGCGGCACTGGAAGGACGCAAGCCGCTGATTCGCCGGGTAGACCTGGACACCGGCACGCTCTCGCTCACTCAGGACGATGGCCTGGGTGATCGCGTCGTTCTGGTCGATGGGAATGGTGAGGCCAGTGCGCAACTGCGCGTCGGCCCGGCCGCCCGACTGCTGCTTGCCGGGGTCTCGCCGGTGGCCGTCGCCTGCGCCCAGTTCGCCGTGGGGCTCGGCTTCGAGGTGATCGTCTGCGACCCTCGGGAAGGCATGCTGGAGTCCTTTATCGATGAACTCGGGGGCGCCTCCGGCAACATCGAGAAGGTGGCGACCCTACCGTCACGCTTTATCGCCGAAGGTGGCTGCCATGCTGCCACGGCGGTAGTGGCGCTGACCCACGACCCGCGCATCGATGATCTGGCGATGATCGAGGCGGTACGCTCCGAGGCGTTCTACATCGGGGTGATGGGATCGCTGCAGACGTCCCGGGCGCGGGCCGAGCGGCTATTCCGCAGCGGTGGTCTGAGCGATGACGAGATCGCGCGTATCCATATGCCGATCGGCTTGAACCTGGGCAGCAAGACCCCGGCGGAGATCGCCCTGGCGGTGATGGCCGATATCGTTCGGGTACGCCGGGGCAAGGACCGCCATGCGCTCTAGCGGCCAGTCGGGCACTCCTGCTTCAACCCCCTCTCGTGAGGATGGCCGCCATCCGTCCCACGCCACCCCGCTGATCTGTGTAGTAGCGGCGGCGGGTCGTTCACGGCGCTTCGGCGCCGCGGACAAGCGCCATGCACGCCTCGAAGATGGTCGCCGGCTGCTGGCGGCAAGCCTTGCGGCGGCGGCCGAGCTGACCCCTCGGCGGCTGGTGGTGCTGGGGCCGGGCGAGAGCCTCGCCGACTGGGCCCGTGCACCGTCTGCCAGCCTCGAGCTGCTGTCGCTTGAACGTCCCAGCGACGCCCTCGGCGACAGCCTGTCGGCGGCCTTTCGCTGGCTGCTTCAGCAACGCCAGCAGCAAAGTCCTGAGCTCACCGCAGCGGCGGTATGGCTCGGCGACATGGCCTGGATCTCGGCGCCGACTTGCCGCCGGCTTGCCGCCAGCGCCAGGGCCGACCGACTGGTCCGGCCGCGCTTTCACGGCCAACCCGGCCACCCGGTGATCGTTGGCTGCGACTTCTGGCCCGAGATGACTCAGCTTCACGGCCAGGACGGCGCCCGAGCGTTACTACACCGCCACCGCCAGGCACTGCTCGAGATCGACGTCGATGATCCCGGCGTGGTGCGCGACCTGGATACCCCCGAAGACCCACGCTAGGCACCCACGCCAAGAACTCTCGCCAAGGACTCTCGCTAGGCACCCGCGCCAGACCCTGGGCAACCGCCTTAAACCCCGATTCTCCACCGCTAGCCCGTCGCCTGATCCTCGACAAAGGCCGCGACGATGGCATCGAAGTCGCTGTCACCGACAAAGCCAAGGGCCTCGGCCTTGGCGGTACGAAAACGCCCAGGCCAGCTCTCGACGATGGCGCGGATACGCTCATCCTGCTCGAAACTCACCAGTTCCCGCGCCTGAGCGCCACCCTGACGCTCCAGCGCGTCGAGCATGGCCGCCACGCGCACGCTGATACCCGGCAGCATGAAGGCGCGGAAGTCACCCAGGGCATCGGCGGCAACTTCGGCGCCGTGGACCAGCGCCTGAACCACCTTGCCAGGCGACATCACGAACAGTTCGAGCTCGGTGGGCACCGGGCACACCGCTGCCTCGCCGTTCAGGGGCTCACGCAGGATACTCGAGGCAAAACTCGAGGCCGCAGCGTTGGGCCGGCCTGGACGAATGACGATGGTCGGCAGGCGCAGCACCAGACCGTCGATCAGGCCCCGTCGACTGTAGTCGTTGATCAACAGCTCACACATGGCCTTCTGGCTGCCGTAGGAGCTCTGGGGCCGCAGCGCGGTCATGTCGTCGAGCACCTCAGGCAGCTCGCCGCCGTACACCGCCACCGAGCTGGCCATGATCACCCGGGTCGCGGCCAGGCCGCGCTGGCGACAGCCGTCGAGCAGCGCCCGGGTGGCGTCGAAGTTGACCGCTAGCCCAAGCTCCAGATCGGCCTCGGCGGCGGAGCTGACCACCGCCGCCAGGTGGTAGATCACGTCCGGGGCGCCATCCAGCAGGGCGTCCCAGGCTCCCTCTTCGGTAAGATCCCGAGCGGTGGACGTCACCGCCACCTGGCCCGCATCCTGTGGGTGAGGCGGCGTGCTCTGGTCGACCAGGGTCAGGCGCGAAAGCGGCTGGCCGTTGACCTCGCCCTTGGCCAGCAGCGCCTGAACCAGACGCTTGCCAAGGAAGCCGGCTGCACCAGTAATCAAGATATGCATGGGTGTTCTCCTCCTTTAGGGACGATGGCCCACGCCGGGCGCTGCCCCAGCGATACACCAGAGGCACCAGTCATCAAGATATGCATGGAAGCTCTCCTTATTTTGTGACGGTGGCCCGCTTTATCCAGTGACGAGTTAGCTGGCAACAACGCCATGGGCGCGCGCCCAGCCCAGGCCATCGACGGTGTCACCTGCGGGGCGGTATTCACAGCCGACCCAGCCGTCATAGCCAAGGGCGTCGAGACGCTCGAGCACCGGGCCAAAGTTCACTTCCCCCTGGTCCGGTTCATGGCGCTCCGGGACCCCGGCGAGCTGCACGTGTCCCACCACGTCGAACTGGGCTTCCAGGGTACGGATCAGGTCGCCCTGGACGATCTGGCAGTGGTACAGGTCGAACTGCAGCCTGAGGTGGGGCGAGCCGACGCGCTGGATCACCTCCCTGGCAAGCTCCTGGCGCTGCAACAGGAAGTCCGGCATGTCGCGGCCGTTGATCGGCTCGATCAACAGGGTACGCCCGGCCCGGCCACAGGCCTCGGCGGCATGGGAAAGGTTGTCGACGTAAGTGGCCAGATGGGCCTCTCGGGTGGCCTCGCTGGCGCCTTGCGGCAGCAGCCCCGCCATGGCATGCAGGCGCGGACAGTCGAGCGCCGCGGCGTAGTCGAGCGCACGCTCGAGCCCCTCGCGGAACTCCCCCTCGCGCCCCGGCAGGCTGGCAAGGCCTCGCTCGCCGGCCTCCCAGTCGCCGGGGGGCAGGTTGAACAGCACCTGCGTCAGCCCATGTTGGTCGAGCCGCTCACGCAGTTCGTGCGCCTCGAAGTCGTAGGGGAAGAGGTACTCGACGCCGGTAAAGCCCGCCTTGGCGGCGGCGCCAAAGCGGTCGAGAAAGTCGTGCTCGGTGAACATCATGCTGAGGTTGGCGGCCAGGCGGGGCATCTCGCTCTCCTGATTGTCATTGTCGTGCGGGCCTCGCGTCGGGGGCCCAGTATCGAGGCATTGCCGACGCCAATAGCCCCGGGTCAGTCGCGGGGGAAGCGTGCTTCGAGTTCCTCTACCTGTTCTGGCGTCAACCCTCGAGGATTCTGGCCGCGCAGCAGCAGGAACAGCTTGGCGGTCTCCTCGAGCTCTTCGGTGGCGTAGACCGCTGCCTCCAGCGACTTGCCCGCCACCACCGGGCCGTGGTTGGCCAGCAGCACCGCGCTGTGCTTGCCGGCGAGCCCACGTACCGCGTCGCCGAGGCTGGGGTCCCCCGGCACGTGGTAGGGCACCAGCGGCAGGCGGCCGACGCGCATCACGTAGTAGGCGGTCAGCGGCGGAATGCAGTCGTGGTGGTCCACATCCGGCAGGCAGGATACCGCCACCGAGTGGGTCGAGTGCAGATGGACGATGGCCTCGGACTGGGGCCGCTCGGCGTACATCGCCATATGCAGGAAACTTTCCTTGGTCGGCTTGTCGCCATCGAGCCATTCCCCAGTCGCCGACAACGTCGAGATGCTGGCCGGATCGAGTCGTCCCAGGCAGGCGTTGGTCGGGGTCATCAACCAGCCGCCGTCGTCCAGACGCACACTGATATTACCGCTGGAGCCCATGGTCAGGCCGCGGTCGAACAATGACTTGCCGTAGGTCGCGATCTGCTCGCGCAGACGATTGACGTCACGTGCACTCATTGGCTCATCTCCTTGAGCACCTGAAAGCCGCGGCTGAAGATATCGACGCCGCCGAAGTTGCCGGACTTGAGCGCCAGCGACAGGGTCGACCCGCCGACGCGGGCCTGGGTCCAGGGCACCCCGGCATCGATCTGCCCGCCGATATGCAACTGGTCCAGCGACAGCGCCGAGACCACCGCACCGGAGGTCTCGCCGCCGGCCACCAGCAACCTGCCGACACCTTCGTCCACCAGAGTGGCGGCCAGGGTCGCCAGGGCCCGCTCGACCAGCTCGCCCGCCTTGGCCACGCCCAGGCGCTGCTGGGCGGCCTTGACCCGCTCGGGTGCAGCCGAGGCGTAGACCAGCACCGGCTCGTCTGGCGAGTCCTGATAGTGGCGACGCACGAAGTCCAGCGCTTCAGCGATGGGCGCGTCACCCTCGGCCAGCGCCAGCGGGTCCAGGGCGATCCCCGGATGGCGCTCGAGGAAGTGCTCGACCTGGGCCAGGGTAGCCCGCGAGCAGCTACCGGAAAGCACCAGGGCCTGCCCCTGGACCGAGGCCAGCCGAGCCGCGTCGTCGACCGCCTCAAGCCAGCCCTTGCGCCGATACTCGGCGGGCAGCGCCTGGCCAAGGCCCGAGCCGCCGGTGACCAGGGGTAGCTCGACGCAGGCCGCAGCCAGCACCTCAAGGTCGGCGTCATCCAGGGTGTCACAGATGACGTGGCGGACCTTGTCACCTCCCAGGCGTTCGAGGTGGCTGGCACAGGCCTCTGCGCCCTGGCGGATCACCGAGTGAGACAGAAGCCCCACCGCATGCGAGGTCTGCGCGCCCAGCACCCGCACCAGATCGGCGTCGGTCATCGGATTGAGCGGGTGATCCTGCATGCCGCTGTCGTTGAGCAGACGATCGCCGACGAACAGGTGACCCTGATAGACCGTGCGTCCGGTGGTCGGAAAGGCCGGCACCATCACCGTCTGATCGCCGCCAAGGCGCTCGAGCAGAGCATCGGCTACTGGCCCGATATTGCCGTCTGCGGTGGAATCAAACGTCGAGCAGTACTTGAAGAAGACCTGGCGTGCGCCCTGTTCGGTCAGCCAGTCCAGCGCCGCCAGGCTGTCGGCCAGCGCCTCCTCCACCGGGCAGGTACGCGACTTGAGCGCGACGACCACGGCGTCGACACCTTCCGGAAGCGGCTTGCCGGTGGGCACACCGAGCATCTGCACGGTGCGCATGCCGGAGCGCACCAGATTGTTGGCCAGGTCGGTGGCGCCGGTGAAATCATCGGCGATGGCGCCGAGTACCAGAGTCATGTTCAGTCCTCGTCAAATACGGTGAATAAAGGGGAGGAACACAGCCGCGACGCGGCCTTATCCGGCGTCGTCGTCATTGGCCGCGGGCAGTGCGATCCCTGCGGTGGCGGCGTAGACCTTGACCACCGCGGCGTCGTCCTCGCGTCCCAGCCCCATGCCGCTGGCGGCGGTAAACTGCTGCAGGGCGCTGGCCGCCACTGGCATCGACAGGCGCAGTTCGCGGCCGGTGTCGTGGACGATGTTGAGGTCCTTGACGAAGATGTCCACGGCCGACAGCGGATGATAGTCGCCGTCCAGAATGTGCGGCACCCGGTTCTCGAACATCCACGAATTGCCCGCCGACTGGGTAATCACCCGGTACAGCGCGCGACCGTCGATGCCCATCTTCAGTCCCAGCGCCATGGCCTCGGCGGCGGCGGCGATATGCACCCCGGCCAGGTGCTGATTGACCAGCTTGACGCTGGAGCCAGGCCCCGGCGCGTCGCCCAGCCGGTGGACCGTGGCCGCCATGGCACCAAGCGGTGCCTCGGCCAGGGCGAAGGCCTCGGCACTCCCGGAGGCCATCACCGACAGCTCTCCGCTGGCCGCCTTGGCCGCCCCGCCGCTGATCGGGGCATCGAGCATCATCAGCCCAGCCTCTGCCAGTCGGCGTCCCAGGGATTCGGCGAAACTCGGCGCCACGGTGGCGCACTGGATCACCAGGCTGCCCGACGCAAGCGTCGCTGCCAGGCCATCTTCTCCAAACAGCACCGCCTCGACCTGATCGGCGTTGACGACCACCAGCAGCACCACGTCACAGCGCGGCGCCAGCTCACGGGCCGACGCCACCGCCTCGCCACCGGCTTCCTCGAAGGCCTGACGGGAGGCGCTGGAAACGTCGCAACCGATCACCTCAAGGCCGCCACGCAGAAGGCTTCGGGCGATACCCATGCCCATGGCGCCAAGTCCCACCACGCCACAGACAGGGGATCCGGCGGATGTCGTGGATGATTCGCTCATGCTGCTCTCCGGTAACGAGGCCGTCAGGGCCGACAAACAAGAGTATGGCCTGCTTCGACTTCATCTGCGGAAGGAGCAGGGAGGCGGTATCTGTCCCCGGCACACCGAAGGCCAGCGACCAATACCGATAACAGGACGATAGGGAATCCGGTCGGCGATGATGGGTGAAGATCACCGCTGCTGCCCTGTAAAATGTTAGCGCTAACATTTTTAGTCCAGAGTCCCTTGTTGCACAAGCACGAAAGCGATAGGCATCGACCAATGTCTAACTACCGCCGTGATCCCGGTGTCGGGACCATGGGTGCCCCGAGGCGTGCAGCGCTTGATCCAAGCTGCCCTGCATGAAGCGCTCGGCATCAGCCGCTCGAGGCCGAGGCGCTGGGCCATGTCCCCACTGACCTGCGACGCAGGGACAGCCTGGGAACGAGCGAGCCAGCGCGCCCCATTCGGCATACCATGGAAGGCAGGCGTCCCTCTGATGCCATCGATCAAGGAGAGTCCGATGAACGAGACCCAGGGCGGTGATCGCCGCCGCCGCAAGGGCCTGGACAACCCGACGCTTGACGACGTCGCCCGTGAGGCTGGAGTTTCCTCGATCACCGTGTCTCGGGCGATTCACCGCCCGGACAGCGTACGCGAGACCACCCGCAACAAGGTGGAAGCGGCGATCGCCAAGGTTGGCTATGTGCCCAATATGGTGGCCGGTAGCCTGGCCTCGGCCAGCTCGCGCTTCATCCCGGTGATCGTGCCGTCGCTGTCCAATGTGGTGTTCGTCGAGGTCATCCAGGGGCTGCAGGCACAGTTCGACCAGCACGGCTACCAGATGCTGCTGGGCAACACCGACTACAGCATGCAGCGCGAAGAAGAGCTGATCCGCACCTTTCTCGGCTGGTCCCCCACCGCCCTGGTGACCACCGGCCTGCGCCACCAGCCGGGGCTAAGCGCGCTGCTGGAACGTTTTCCTCGACCGCTGGTGGAAATCATGGAACTGGGCCCGGCGCTGGACATGAACGTCGGCATGGACCACGAAAAGGCAGGCGCCGCCATGGCCGATCATCTGATCGCTCGGGGCTACCGTCATATCGTCTTCGCCGGCACCCGGCTCGAGTCCAACTATCGCGCCGCCCAGCGCTACGCCGGCCACCGCACCAGGCTCGAGAAGGCCGGACTTGCGGCCCCGCTGATGGAGTGGCACCAGGACAGCCACTTCGACCTCGGCGCCACGGCGCTGGACGAGGTCCGTCGCCACCACCCGGGCGTCGAGGCGATCCACTTCGTCGACGATGTGATGGCCAGCGGCGCCCTGCTGGGCGCACAGCGCCAGGGCCTGCGAGTGCCCGACGACATCGCCATCGCCGGGTTTACCGGGCTGCCCTTCGGCCGCTCGCTGATGCCGCGTCTGACCACCATCTCCTCCCCCCGCGAGGCCATCGGCCGGCTCGCCGCCTCGCAGATCATCGACCGTCTGGAGGGCCGTGACCCCGAACGCCAGATCGACGTCGGCTTCGCCCTGCTGGAAGGTGAGAGCACCTGAGGACACCAGACCTGACCCACAACGAACAACGGGGAGTCACGATGACTCCCCGCTGGTACAAGACGCTGCCTGCCCGCACGGGCGACAGAGCCCGCGGCACTCGCCGCTACTGATCGAGCCGACCCTTGAGCTTGTCGAACTCCTTCTCCACTTCTTCTCTGGCCAGGCCAAACTTCTGCTGGATGATGCCGATCAGCTTTTCCTTGTTGCCTTCGGCCTGCTGAATCTCGTCGTCGGTGAGTTCTCCCCACTTTTCCTTGGCGGCACCGCTCAGTTCCTTCCACTTGCCTTCGATGGTGTGCTTGTCCATGGCATGATCTCCGGGTCAGTCGATCTCATAAAGGTAGATGGCATACTCCTGACGAAGGCTAGCCTGCGGCAAACCCAGCGGCTAGCCCACCCCACCACACACCTTCGTTTTTTATAAAAAATTCAATCAGATAACTTCCGCAAAAGACTGTTTGAGCACAGTCCATCCTCCGACCAACCTTTTCACTTCACCCATCAATCAGCCGCCGCATGATGGTGACCCGCTCACCCAGATAGTCGAGCTCTTCGAGCTCCTCCCACCCCAGCCGGCGATACAGTGACTGCTGATCCGGCGTGTAGAGGTGAAGCCATTCGATGCCGTGGTCGCGAGCCTCCTGCTCTACCCGCCTTACCAGCGCGGAGGCGAGTCCCTGACCGCGTTGTTCGGGTGGCACGTAGACCGAGGCGAGCCACGGTGACAGTTCCCGGCGAATACTCATGTCATCCGGCGACAGGCTCGCCGTGCCCAGGGCCTGCCCCTCCTTCATCGCCACGAACACCGAGGGCACCCCGGCCGGACCGCACATCTGAGCCACCGCCTGGCGCCAGCCGGCGATGTCGGCCTCCGGATGCAGGTGCCCCCAGGCGCCAAAGGTCCAGTCGGCGACCTGGTCAAGCTGTTGCGAAGCGGCGCTCAAGCGCTCGATGGTGATCCCGTTCATCTGTCGATTTTCGTCCATTGCTGTCCACTTCCGTCTATTGCCGTTCACTTGTGAGCGTTATTGTCCCTGCCGACACTTTTCGACGGCGCCTGCCGATCGCGGCCTCGCCCAGGCTGACGCCGCAAGGATCAAGGCAACCGGCGCTGCCCGAAGCGCGCCAGCTGCATTTCGCCAAGCCGGCTCAGGGTGCGCCGGAAGGCAAACGCCAGATAGCCATCGGGATAAAGCTCCTCCATCGCCACCGACGCCTCGATCACCAGCGGTACCCGACGGTCGTAGCATTCGTCGACCAGGGCAATAAAGCGACGCACGCTGTCGTCCCTGGCCCCCAGCGGCGGCAGTACGCGATCACCGGCGGCCACCCGCTCACTGGCGTCTTCTGTGCCACGAGCGATGGGACGCGGGGCGCCCGGTTGCCGATCCGGCGCGGCTCTGCCGTCGCTGTCATCCTCATCAGGCCTGGAAGCCAGGCACGGCACCTCCCCCAGCAACAGCGTATCGAAGCGATCACATAGCGCGATAAAGTCGAGCGCCGCCAGCGGCGCCTCGCAAAGGGCAGCGAAGTCGCACCACAGTACCTGGCCTTCGAGGCCTCTGGCCTCCAGCTTGCGGCCGCCAAGCGCCAATGTTCGGGGCGTCGCCGCCCTGCCGCTCAGCCGAACAAACTGCTCGGACAGGATGCCGGGGTCGCCGGCCCTACGCACAAAATAGCGCTGGTGAACGTCGCCGGGATGGCGGCGATGATCCTGACCGCCATCCAGTTCGAGCACCTGAAGATGGGCCTGCATCGCGGCGATGGCCGGCAGGAAACGCTCGCGATTGAAGCCATCGCGATAGAGCTCGGCCGGCGGCTGGTTCGAGGTGGCCACCAGCGTCAGGCGTCTGGCGAACAGCTGCTGCATCAGCCCGCCCAGCAGCATGGCGTCGGCGATGTCCTCGACGAAGACTTCATCCAGACACAGCACCCCGACCTCGGCGGAAAGCTCCTCGGCGAGCCTTGCCAGCGGGTCGGGCTGTCCCCGCCAGTAAAACTGACGCTGGTGCACCCAGCGCATGAAGTGATGAAAGTGCCAACGACGCACCGTCACCGGACTGCAATCGACGAACAGATCCATCAGCCAGGTCTTGCCACGACCCACCGGCCCCCAGAGGTACAGGCCCCGGCTCGTCACGCCGCCAGCGAGCTCCTGCTGCAAGGCGTCCAGCGCCTCGACCGCCCGAGCCTGGGCGGCATCGGCAACCAGATGTCCCTCCTCCAGCAGCGCCTGATAGCCCAGCGACAACGGCTGACATCGAGACTGGTTCAACGGCCCATGGAGCGGCCGATCCAGCCGTTGGCTGCCAAGCGATGGCGCCTCTCGGTCCGGCCCAGGATGCGGTTGCAGGCCTTCACCGCTTGCTTCATCGATCCCGCCGCCGATCCTGTCACCGGTCCCTTCGCCCTCTTTGTAGCCGTCACTCATCGATAGATCCCTGGCTGGTGGTATCGACCCGTGTGCCCCCATTGCCGCCGGCACAGGTCCCTCGGAAGAGCATGCCTCCACCGTGGGCAAACGCCAGGCGCTGCACTATAGTGGCCCGTCTGCATATTCCCGATCGCCAAGGTTGCCTCTTTCATGCCCTCAGCCGCTCGTCTCTTGAGCTCCCGACCCCGCCGTCAGCGCCGGGTCTGCCTGCTGGCGGTGCTGGCCATGCTGATGCTCTTCGTGGGCCCACTGATCAGCCAGGTCCAGCGCCTGGCGATGGAGGACGAGGCCGGTCGACAACACCACCATGGACATGGTCACCACCAAGGCCTGGCTCAAGGCACCGGACAAGGCCATGCCCAGCATGATCCCACGCCGAGCGCCGCGGAAGTAGAGGGGCACGGCACGTTTGAGCCTTCCGCCGAGGGGGCGGTCGGCAAGGTCGAGGGGCACGGCACGTTTGAGCCTGCCGCCGAGGGGGCGGTCGGCAAGGTCGAGGGGCACGGCACGTTTGAGCCTGCCGCCGAGGGGGCGGTCGGCAAGGTCGAGGGGCACGGCACGTCCGAGCCTGCCGCCGAGGGGGCGGTCGGTGACGCCGGGCATCATCACCTGGCCGCCTGTGGCTACTGCGTACTGTTTGCCCAGGTGCCGTGGCTGGCCCTGCTGTTGCTGGTATTGGTTAGCCTGGCGCCGCGGGCCCCGCCGGCACGTTGTGCTGCAGGCATTCCCCCCGTTGTCAGCGGGCGCTTCCAGCGTCCGACTCCCCGCGCCCCTCCCGCGTCATTGTCGTGATCCATCGAGGCCACCGCCTCCAGAGCCACCGAACGGCATCGCCGTCGGCAACTCCGCCTTCAAGAGAATGACCATGACGACGCACGCGAAACCCGTTGCGCCGGCGCTGAAGACGCTGGTGATACGACTGCACTTCTATATCGGCCTGCTGGTCGGCCCCTTCATCTTCTTCGCCGCCCTCACCGGCACGCTCTATGCGCTGACCCCGGCACTGGAGCAGGCACTGTACCGGGACGCGCTGACCACCGGCTCGGACAGCGCTTCCGCGACCTTGGCCCGGCCATTGTCACGCCAGATTGCAGCGGCCCAGGACTATCTCGATGATTCCGCCCTGCCCAGCGCCGTGCGCCCGGCCCCCGAACCCGGCGCCACCACCCGGGTGATGTTCGCAGACCCAAGCCTTGATGCCGGCGAACACCGGGCCATCTTTGTCGACCCGCAAAGCCTCGAAATCCGTGGCGACATGACTGTCTACGGTACCAGTGGGGTACTGCCGCTACGCCGGATCATCGACCAGATCCACCGCAGCCTGATGCAGAGCGATCCCGGCCGCCTCTACAGCGAGTTGGCCGCTTCCTGGATGTGGCTCGCCGCCCTCGGCGGACTGGCCATCTGGGCGGTCACCCCCTCGCCCCGAGTGCAGCCCGGCAAGCAGACCCGCACCGCCCGTCGCTTGCGCACCCGCCGACGCCACAGTCTGCTGGGGCTGTTCCTGCTGGTCGGCCTGCTGGCCCTGTCGGCCACCGGCATGACCTGGTCGAAGTACGCCGGCGACAACTTCTTCACCATGCTCAAGGCCGCGGGCTGGGGGACGCCTCGGGTGTCCCAGTCGCTTCAGGCCCACAACGTCGCCTACGACGCACACGCCGACCACGCCATGCCCGGCGCTCACCCGACCGTATCGGGGTCGCTTGAGGCCTTCGACGCGGTCGAACGCCAGGCCCGTGAGGCAGGCCTCGACGCCGGCAAGATCGAGCTGCTGGTGCCCGGCGACAATCAGGCCTGGAAGGTGCGCGAGATCGACCGTAGCTGGCCGTCCCAGGTGGACGAGGTGGCGATCCATCCGCAAAGCTTCCAGGTGCTGGATCAGGTGAGCTTCAACGACTACCCGCCTGCGGCCAAGCTCACCCGCTGGGGCATCGACGGCCATATGGGTATCCTCTTCGGCCTGCCCAACCAACTGCTGCTGGCTTCCCTCGGCATCGGCATCATGACCATGGTCGGCTGGGGCTACGCCATGTGGTGGCGCCGCCGTGCCCTGACCCGCGACAGCCAGACGCTGTGGCAGGCCCTGCTGGAATTGCCGCTGTCGGTGCTGGCGCTCATTTCGCTGGTGGCGCTGCTGCTGGGACTGGCGATGCCGGTAATGGGGGTAAGCCTGGTGATATTCCTGACGGTGGACGCCCTGCGTACCCTGGTCGCGGCACGCCGACGCGCTACCGGCTAGGCCCCACATCAGTAAAGACAGGAAAGGGCCATCGGCTATCAAGCAAGAAGGGCGACCCTCGGGTCGCCCTTCTTGCTTGATGCCAGGAGCACGCTCCGCCCCTGTCTACCTATCCGCGATCAGTGGCCCTTGCCCCGAAGCCGCTGGACGCCGGTCCACACAGCGACCAGAGCCGCACCCACGGCCAGGACGAACGAAGCATGATCGACCAGCATTGGCATTCAGTGGCCCTTGCCCCGAAGCCGCTGGACGCCGGTCCAGACGGCCACCAGGGCAGCACCCACGGCCAGGCCGAACAGGCCGTTCCCCAACATTGGCACCAGCCCGTGCATGATGGCGTCGAGGCCGGGAAGGGCTACCTCGGTCTCGGCCAGCCCCTCGATCCAGTGCCCGACCACCGGGATGCCGTGGGCAAGAATGCCGCCGCCGACCAGGAACATCGCCAGGGTGCCAAAGATCGACAACCCCTTCATCAATAGCGGTGCGCCCTTGAGCAGCCCCCGTCCCAGCGCCTGCGCTAGGCCGCCGTCCTTCTGAGTCAGGTAGAGTCCGAGGTCGTCGAGCTTGACCAGCCCCGCCACCAGGCCGTAGACGCCCACGGTGATCAGCAGGCCGATGGCCACCAGCACCGCGATCTGCTGGCTCAGGGGGGCGGCGCTGACGGTGCCCAGCGCGATGACGATGATCTCCGCCGAGAGAATGAAGTCGGTGCGGATGGCGCCCTTGATCTTGTCGCGTTCAAAGGCCTTCATGTCGGTTTCGCCGTCGGCCAGCGCCGCCAGTCGCGCCTGGCGCTCCTGCTCGGCGTCTTCCTTGTGCAGGAACTTGTGGGCCAGCTTTTCGGCGCCCTCGAAGCACAGAAAGGCCCCGCCAAGCATCAGCAGTACCGTCACCAGCCAGGGCACAAAGGCGCTGATCAACAGCGCGCCGGGAATCAGGAAACACTTGTTGAACAGCGCCCCCTTGGCCACCGCCCACACCACCGGCAGCTCGCGATCCGCCGCCACGCCGGTGACCTGCTGGGCGTTGAGCGCCAGATCGTCGCCGAGAACACCGGCGGTCTTCTTGGCCGCCACCTTGGTCATCACCGAGACATCATCGAGCAGGGTGGCGATGTCGTCGATCAGGGTTAACAGACTACTTCCAGCCACAGGGCATCCCTCCTTGGCCTGGGAAAACTTGGGTAGACTCAGCATAACCGCTCGGCCCCTTCGCCGCCGCAGCAATTGCCCTGGAGGTCTATGCCATGTCGCAAGCATCCACTGGAAAGCCGGCAGCATCAAAGGCCCATCCAGACTTGCCCGATGCCAGGCCGCAGCCGGCTTCAGATCCCGCCGCTGACGATCTGACAGCCGACAAGCTGACGCCCGACGACCTGGCGCTCTTACTCGAAGGTGTGCCCGAGGGGTACAGCGAGGTGCACTACCGGGGACGCCGCTACGCCATGACCCGACGCACCTTCAACCGAGGGCGCTCGCTCAAGGTGTTCGCGCGGGAGTTGGGCGGCAACGATATGGTCAGTCTCAATGGCTACCTGACCGCTCGTGGGTGGCAGCTGAAGCCTTGCGAGATGAGCGAGCACAAGGTGCTCGACTTCCTTGTCCATTGCAAAACCGGCTGACTGGCTGGCTGGGTCGTCCCGGGATTCGATTCCCGCCGCTGCTCTCTCTCCACGCTCGCCGCCACCCTCTCTCCACGCTCGCCGCCACCCTCTCTCCACGCTCGCCGCCACCCTCTCTCCCAAGAGTCGCTCCCCCTCTCCCTTACGAGGTGTCGCCCTCTCGCCGCTTTCGGCAAAAAATATCCTTTTGTTGACCTAGATCACTGCGATGGCGCCCAGTTCGCACCGAAGTATGCTGAGATAATCAAAGAATACTTTACTCCGCTCCCATGGGACGTCTCATGCCTGTCGTCATGCTCGTTGTTGGAACCCGTCCCGAGGCGATCAAGATGGCCCCGGTCGCCCAGGCCATACAGGCATTCCCGGCACTGTCACTGCATCTGTGTGCCAGCGGCCAGCACGACGAGATGCTGTTCCAGGCCCTGTCGCTGTTCGACCTCACGCCGGACAGCAATCTGGCGGTGATGAGACCAGCGCAGACCCTCAACGGTCTGATGCAGGCCATGATCCAGGCACTCGACCAGGACATGTCACGGGTGGCCCCCGACCTGGTGATGGTCCATGGTGATACCGCTACCTGCTTTGCCGCGAGCCTCGCGGCCTTCCACCGGCGGGTCCCGGTAGCTCACGTGGAAGCTGGGCTGCGCACCGGCAATATCGCGTCGCCCTGGCCGGAGGAGGCGTACCGCAGCATGGTGGCGCGTATCGCCCAGCGCCACTACGCCCCCACCGCGTCGGCGCGTCACAATCTGCTGTGTGAGCAGGTGGCGCCGGATTCCATCCTGGTGACCGGCAATACCGTCATCGACGCCCTGGCCTGGATGAAAAGCCGCCTCGACCGCCAAGGCTATCGCCCGGCAGCCCCCTCACCGCTTGCCGCGCTGCGCGACGACGCCAGGCTGGTGCTGATCACCGGCCACCGCAGGGAAAACCACGGCGATGGCATCCGTACCATCTGCACCGCCATCGCCGCACTCGCCGCTCGCTACCCCGACGTCGACCTGGTCTACCCGGTCCATCTCAACCCGGCGATCAAGGACGTCGTCGAACACGCCCTGGCGGGCATCCCCAACGTGCTGCTGGTGCCCCCCCAGGACTACCGCGACTTCGTCTGGCTGATGGGCCGCGCCTGTCTGATCCTCACCGATTCCGGCGGCATCCAGGAGGAGGCTCCCGCCCTCGGTGTGCCGGTGCTGGTGATGCGTGAGCACACCGAGCGATGCGATGCCCTGAGCGCCGGTACCGTCATCCTCACCGGCAGTGACAGCGACGCCATCGTGGCCGCCTCGGCGCGCCTGCTCGACGATGAAAAGGCGCGCCGGCGCATGGCCGCGATCCCCAATCCCTACGGTAGTGGCGACGCCGCCAGGCAGATCATCGAAGACCTTGACGATTGGCTTGTCCGCGCCGTCGAGACACTCGAGGCCGGCGATGCCTGAGTTATCCCCCGAGCTGTCACTGTGGCTGGTCGACGCCACCATCCATGTGCTGTTCGCCCTGAAGTACGTCGCCATTGGGCTATGCCTGCTGATGCTGGCCATGGGCATCGATGATCTGTTTCTCGACCTGGTCTACTGGACCCGGCGGAGCTGGCGCTACTGGTCGATCTATCGCGATAACCCCAGGGCCAACGAGGAGCGTCTCTATCAGGCCCGGGAGAAACCGCTGGCGGTCATGGTGCCGGCCTGGCAGGAAGTCGGCGTGGTCGGCCAGATGGCCCAGCTGATGGCCAGTACCATGGACTACGAGAACTATCAGATCTTCGTCGGCACCTACCCCAACGACCCCGAGACCCAGGCCGAGGTGGACGCGGTCTGCCAGAGCTTCAGCAACGTGCACAAGGTGGTCACGGTACGCCCCGGCCCCACCAGCAAGGCCGACTGCCTGAACAACATCATCGAGGCCATCGCGCGCTTCGAGAAGGCCGCCGGGATCGAGTTTGCCGGCTGCATCCTGCATGACGCCGAAGACGTCATTTCGCCGATGGAGCTTAGGCTCTACAACTATCTGCTGCCGGACAAGGACCTGATCCAGGTCCCGGTCTACCCCTTCCGTCCACGCTGGTATCAGCTCTCCGGCGGCCACTACATCGACGAGTTCTCCGAGTACCACGGCAAGGACGTGCTGATTCGCGAGGCCATGTGCGGCCAGGTGCCCAGCGCCGGGGTCGGCACCTGCTTCAGTCGTCGTGCGCTGGCCCACTTGAGAGAGCTCAATGACGGCATCACCTTCGACATCTGGAGTTTGACCGAAGACTACGATATCGGCTTTCGCCTGCACGAAAGCGGACTGTCCTGTGTCTTCGTGCGCTACAGCGTCGAGCGCGACGAGCTGTCGCCTCGGCGCGAACAGGCCCTCGGCCTGTCGAAGCGTGACAGCAAGGTGATCTGTGTGCGCGAGCACTTCCCCACGGCGCTGGGCGCGGTGGTCCGGCAGAAGTCCCGCTGGATCACCGGTATCGTCTTCCAGGGTTATCAGCATCTAGGCTGGAGTCACACCAACTGGCGTCTCAACTACTTTCTGTGGCGCGACCGTCGTGGCCTGGTGGCCTACCCCCTGGCGCTGGTCGCCACCCTGCTGATGCTGATCTTGGCAGGGCTTTGGCTGTACGCCGTGCTGTCGCCACAGGCCTGGCACTTCCAGTCGATCCTCGGTGGCTGGCTGCTGGAGACCCTGCTCACCATCAATGGCCTGCTGCTGGTCAACAGGGCCTTCCAGCGCTTCTACTTCGTCAAGATCTACTACGGCTGGCGTCAGGGCCTGCTGTCCTTTCCACGCATGCTGTGGAGCAATCTGGTCAACTTTCTGGCCAACGTGCGGGCCTGGAAGCTGTTCTTCACCCGGGCGCGTCACCGCACCTTCGCCTGGGACAAGACCACCCACGACTTCCCCCAGCTCGACGACGCCGTGGAAGTCTCTCTCGAAGCCCTGTTGATCGAGGATGGCGTTGTCACCGCGAGCGATATCGAGCGCATAGGTGTTGACGTCGGAGCACGTCGGCGACCCAGAGAGCTGATTGCTCGAGACCTGGTGTCCGGGGCGACGCTGGCCAGGCTTGAAGCCAGACGGCGGGGCATCGCCAGCGTCGAGATCCATCCGCTGGTGCTGTCGCCCGCGCTGATCGACGCCCTGCCCCGGCATGTCGCCCTGCGCTACGCCACGCTGCCCATCGGCGAGAGCGGCGACAGCCTGATCATCGCCACCGAGACCGCCTTGAGTCCGGTCGCCATCGGCGCCATTGGCCGTCGCATCAAGCGTCCTGTCGAGCAGCGTCTGGTTCCGCTCGGACGCGTCACCCTTGGCCTGCGCCACTGGTACCTGGGAGAGCTTGGTGACGTCGACCGGGACCGGCTGCTTGAGCTGGATGCAGACGCCGACGCCGCACGCCTCGATGGTTACTGCGCTCGCCAGTACCTTCTCGGAGAACTGTTGCTGGAGCAAGGGCTTATCACACCCGCCCTGTTCGGCCAGGCGATGATCGACTTCGATCCTGAACAGGGTCGTCTGGGCGACTTCCTTGTCGCGCGCGGGATGATTACGTCGAATGACCTGGAGCGAGCGCTCGCGCTCCAGGCGGACCACCGCCGACAGGCGGCCCGCAGCCTCGAGGATGTGGCGGTATGAAGACCAGGGCGATATCGCTGCTGATCGCCGTGTCGCTGGCTCCGCTGCTGGCTCAGCCACCGGCCTGGGGGCTGAGCCAGTTCGAGGAGTTTCACAGCTACCCCTATCTCGACAAGGCCTACCGGGCAGCAGAACAGCGCGACTGGGCGCAAGTCCAGCAGCTGATGGAGCACCTGATCAGTCAGGTACCCGAGAACGTCGAGGCCTATCGCCTGCTGGCCCAGGCACTGGCGAAGCAGGGCAATCTGGATGGCGCCATGGCGGCGCTGGGGGCGCTGGACGCCAACGTGGCGGCGGTCCAGATCAATGCCCTGCGCCAGGCCTGGATCGCCGACGGCCACGCCAGCGAGGGCGAGTTGACGCTTTGGCTCAGCGAAACGTCGGGCAGCGCCCGGGAGGCCCTGTGGAGCGCCCAGGCCGACTATCTGCGCGCAACCCGCGGCGCCCGGGCAGCGCTGGAATGGCTTGCTACGGTGCCCGCCCGGCAGGACGCCCTGGCACGGGACCGCTACCGTGCCGCCCTGGCCGAGCAGATCCAGGACTGGAACGGCGTAATCGATGCGCTGGTGCCCCACACCATGGAAGATGCGCTGAACGACGACGACTGGCGACGCCTGTCGATCGCCATGATTCAAACCGATGATGCACGCGGCATCAATGCCGTGATCGCCAGGCTTCCCGAGGGCGACGTCCGCCATTTCGTGCTGCGCGCAGGCGCCGATCGCGCCATCGCCCTGGGCTACCCCGGGATCGCCCAGCGCTGGCTGGCCACCCTGGAGCAGTCGGATCAGCTGGACGCCAGCGACTCCCGCAAGCTGCTGCAGACCTCGCTGGCAGTGGGCGACACCGACCGAGTACGCCAACTGGCCAGCCGCCAGGACATGGATTGCCTGACGCTGGTGAGCTGGCTCAGCGATCATGGCGACCCCGAGGCCTTGAGCACCTTCACCGAGTGCGACGCAAAGGAAGATCCGCAAAGCTGGCTGATACTCGCCGATCGTCTCGATGCCCTCGACCTGCTGGAAACCACGGAACTGCCGGGAGCCTGGCACCAGCGACGCGATCGGGTGCTGCTGGATCGCTATCGCGCCGACGGGCTGGATGACAAGGCGCTGCGCCTGCTGACACGTCAGCCGCAGACGCCGGCGATCCTGCGCGAGCGCGCCGAGTTGACCCAGCGGCTGGGACGCCCCGAGGCCGCCGAGCTATGGCAGCAGCACTATCATCTGACCGGCGATTCCGGCTCGCTTGAACAGGCAAGCTATCTGTATCTGGCATCACAGCGGCCCCAGGCGGCCCGGCGACTGCTGGAGCAAGCCTTCAAGCTTGCCCCCGAGCGGCTATCGGCGACCTCACTGGCGCGACTGGCCCAGCTTTACGCCGACGACAATGCCGGCGTCACCGA
The DNA here is from genome assembly GCF_040070555.1 of Halomonas sp. H10-59. Classification (NCBI taxonomy): domain Bacteria; kingdom Pseudomonadati; phylum Pseudomonadota; class Gammaproteobacteria; order Oceanospirillales; family Halomonadaceae; genus Halomonas; species Halomonas sp. H10-59. The sequence continues at coordinate 672,684 of NZ_CP098828.1, read as the reverse complement.
CGCGACGCTGGAGGCGCTGGTACGCCAGCCCCGACTGGCCGATACCGAGCGCACCAACCTGCTCGAACAGCTTGCCCGCCACGATCGTTGCACCGTCGTTCGCAGCGTGGCCGACGCCAGCACGCCACCCTGGGCGGCCCTCGGGATCTGCTCGCAAGACAGGCCCGCCCAGGCCGCCGCCTATTTTCAGAGGGCGCTCACACAGCTCAGCCCGCGCCAGCCAGAAGCTGGCGCGGGGACCGCTGCAATGACGCAGCCAGAGATCCAGGCCCGCAAGCGCCTGGCCTTCGCGCTGTTTGCCGCCGGCGACCCCGACGCCGCCTGGCGTCAGTGGCGAGCGTTCGAACGCGACGTTACTAGCGACGGAGAACTCGACCTGACAGATCGCCTGGCCGGCGCGCGCAGTGCCCTGGCAAGTGGCGACACCGAGGGCGCCTGGCGCTGGTGGCCCAAGGATAGCGACAGCCCTGAGGCGAGGCTGCTCGGCGCGCGCATCGCCCTGGCCCGCCACGACGCCGCCGGCGCCATGGCACTGGCCAGAGTCGCAGTGGCATCCGCCGGCGGAAAGCCCAAGACCGACACCGCCGCCCTGGAAGGCGCGAGCCAAGTGGCCCGTCAGGCAGGCAACCCAACCCTCTCTCGACGCTGGCTGACCCAGGCCCAGGCGGCCTCGCCTGGCTCGCCAAGACTTGCCCGGGAGCTGGGACTGACGCTCGCTACAACGGAGGAAGCAGGTGCTCGGTCAGAGGCCATTGCGCTGCTGGAGCGCGCCCGTCCGGCCTATCCAGAGGACTACGTCAGCGCCGCCACCCTGGGGAACCTCTACAGCACCATTGGCGACAACGCCCGCTCCATGACGCGCATCGAGGACGCCATCGACCTGCAGCCCTTCGACCTGGCGGTGGGCGAGGACAGCCTCGAGGCCATGGCCGAGCGCCGCTACCGGCTGCGAAGGACCCACGAGACGCTGACGCGGCGCGACCGGATCACGCTGACCAGCAGCTGGTCGCCAACCAGCCCGACGCCGGGGATACGCAGTGACCCATCGAACCACGGTAACGACGACGATAGCGGCCACGATATCAACACCCAGGTGGTTCAATGGGACCACGCGCTTGGCCACGATCCGATCCACCAGGGACGGGAGCTGGCCGGCTACATGAGGGCCATCATCGGCGGCGATGATCGTGACGACTACGGGCGAGGACGCTCCCTGGGCCTGGGACTGCGGGCCAAGCCGTTGGCCCGTCACAACCTGAACCTGTATGCCGAGATGTTCGCCGAGTCCCAGAAAAACGATGACGAGCACACCGACTACAATCTGCTGCTGAGGGCCACCGGCTCCTTTCTGGATCAGGGCGATTACAGCAGCGAATGGCGCGTAAGCCAGGAGCAGTGGAATGAGCGCTCGCTCTATCTCGACGCCGCCTGGTGGACCCAACGTGGCGATGTCCAGCTGTTTGGTCGCTACCGCCAGGGCCGCACCTTCAAGCTGCCGACCCGTTCGGCCCAGACGCTGATGCCCTACGCCAGTCTCCAGGCCACCAGCCACGACACCACCGGCTGGGACGAAGATGTACGACTCGCCGCCGGACTGCGCTGGGAGCTGTGGTACGACGAGGATCACTACAACGCCTTTCGCCGCAGGCTGAGCGTCTCCACCGAGTACCAGCAATCCCTGGGGGGCAACCTCTACCAGGAACGCGACGGCTGGATGATCCATCTGGAGCTGAGCCTGTGATGAACTCAAGCATTCTTGTGGCCGGACACCTCAAAGGCACCGCGGTGCCAGTCCCATTCGCTGGCATTGTCGCGCCACTGACCCTGACGGTGGTCCTTGCCATGCCCGTGGGGACGGTCGCTGCCGCCGACGACAGCCCCCTGACAAGAGCCGCCGAGGCCTACCGCAGCGAAACCCTGTTCTACCAGCCTCAGAATCGCGACGCCTCGCTCAGCCGACAGCAGTGGCAGACGCTGTGGCGGCGTACCCGTGAGAACGGCGTCGAGACATTGATCGTGCAGTGGACCCAGTACGGCGAAGAGACCTTCGGTGGCGCCGATGGCTGGCTGGCCAACGCCCTGGTCGATGCCGAACGCCAGGGACTCGAGCTGATTATCGGTCTCTATCAGGACCCCGAGTACTACGAAACCCTCCCCGACAACGCCCGCTTCCGTCACTACTGGTACCAGCAGTTGGCCAAGGCCCACGCCCGACAGCAGCAGATCCAGCGCCAATGGCCACTGACGCCGGTGGGCTGGTACCTGCCGGAAGAACTCGATGACTGGCTGTTTCGTGAACCCGGCGTACGCCAGGAACTGACGCGCCAGTTGGCCAGCGCCAGCCAACAACTGACGGGCCCGCTGCACCTGAGCATGTTCAGCGGAGGCTTCGTGACGCCAGGGGTCTACGCGGCCTGGGCCGAGGACATCGCCGAAAGCGGCTGGCAGGTGTGGTGGCAGGACGACGAAGGCGCCCGCAACCTGGATCCGCCCATGCGCCAGGCCTACCGCGACGCCCTGAGCTGTCGCATCGGCGTCGTCCGCGAAGCCTTCGCCCGCACCAGCGCGACCGAATCCGACTTCCAGGCAATGCCCGCACGCCCCCGTCAGCGCGGCAACGACTGCCATCCGGACGCGGTCTTTTCGCTGCGTTATATGCCCTGGGCAGAAGCGCTGCACCAAGGCCCACCTGGCGCTCTCGCTCAATAAAAAACCCCACCAAGAGGTGGGGTCGAATCGACAAACAGCAACCAGGATACGCATGGCTATTTCAGCCCATCGGTGCTCAGTTGCCAGCCCCCTGGAAGGGGTACACAGGGCCCAGCGCGAGGAGGGACGTCAGCTCGTCCAGCGCCGCCAATGTCTCCTCGGCGAGCCTGGGATCGGCCAGGTCTTCCGGTGCCAGACGCTCGCGATAGTGACGCTCGACCCAGGCGACCAGGTCGGCGTAGAGGGCGTCGTCGAGCAGCACCCGGCCGGACAGCGCCTCGCGCTCGGCCTGGCTCAGCACCACCCTGAGCCTCAGGCAGGCCGGACCACCGCCATTGCGCATGCTCTGCTTGACGTCCTTGACCACCACTTCGCCGATCGGGTTGTTGCCGGCCAGCAGGTGATCCTGGATGCACCGCCACACCGCCTCACGCTCCTGACACTCCCCCGGCACCACCAGGGTCATGCTGCCGTCGTCATTGGACAGAAGCTGGGAGTTGAACAGGTAGGAGGCCACCGCGTCCTCGAGGCTGACCGCCTCAAGCGGTACCCGCACCGGAATCAGCGGCGTCGACATCTTCTCGCGCAGCGCATCGAGGGTGGCCTCTTCGTCACGGAAGGCCAGCTCGTGGTAGAGCAGCACCGGGCCATTGCCCACGGCGATGACATCGTTGTGGAAGACCCCGGCGTCGATGGCATCCGGGTGCTGCTGGGCGTAGACCACTTGATGCTCAGCGAGCCCATGCTGGCGGGCGATGGCCTGGCTGGCCTCCAGGGTCTGGCGCGCCGGAAAGCGACGCGGCTCGACGCCGTCACCGCCGAAGGCCTGACGCCCGTAGACGAACAGGTGCACCCCTGGCTCGCCGTGCTCGCCGCACAGCCGGGTATGGTTGGCCGCGCCTTCATCGGAGAACGCCGGCGTCGCCGGCAGCACCGGGTGATGGGCGAAGTGGGCGGGATCGGCGAAGATCGCCGCCAGCACCCGACCGGTGGTCTCCGGCTCCAGAAAGCGGTGGAAGCTCGACTGCAGGTTGGCCGGGGTGAAGTGCACTCGACCGTCAGCGGCATCCAGGCTCGGTGTCACGGTGCCGGCGTTGGCCGTCCACATGCTGGAGGCGGAGCACACCGCGCGCAGCAGTTGCGGCGCCTGGCTGGCGGCCTGGGCCAGCACCTGACCGTTGTCGCCGGCAAAGCCCAGCGAGCGCAGCGCCCCCAGGTCAGGGCGCTGCTGTGGCGGCAACACGCCCTGCACGTAGCCTGCGTCCTTCAGCGCCTTCATCTTGGCCAGGCCCTGCAGCGCCGCCTCGCGGGGGTTGGACACCAGGCCGCCGTGGGACATCGACGCCACGTTGCCGTGGGCCAGCCCCGAGTAGTTGTGGGTCGGCCCCACCAGGCCGTCGAAGTTGACCTCGACCACGTCCCGCTGGCTCATATCGCTCACAGGCTCACCCCCGGCGGCAGTTTCTCGGGCAGGTTGAGGGCTTCGCTCTCGACGGAGGCGACCGGGTAGGCGCAGTAGTCGGCAGCGTAATACGCACTGGGGCGATGGTTGCCGCTGTCGCCGACGCCGCCGAAGGGCGCGTCGCCGGAGGCGCCGGTGGTCTGGCGGTTCCAGTTGACGATACCGGCGCGGATGCGCAGCAGGAAGTCGTCCCAATCGGCCCGCTCACCACCGATCAGCCCGGCGGACAGGCCATAGCGGGTGTCATTGGCGAGTGCGATGGCGTCGTCCCAGCTCTGGTAGCGGTAGACCTTGAGCAGCGGCCCGAAGTGTTCCTCGTCCGGCACCTCGACCCCGGTCACGTCGACGAGTCCCGGTGTCAGCAAGCTGGTGCCCGGCTCGACCTGGCGCATGCGCGACAGCACCTTGCCACCGCGAGCCTCCAGGTCTGCCTGGGCGGCGAGCAGCCCCTCGGCCGCCTCGACGCTGACCAGACCACCGTAGAACGGCGCCTCCTCGGCAAAGGGCTCGGCCACGCGCAGGCGCTCGATGGCACCGCTCAGGGCGTCGATCAGGCGATCACCGGCCTCGCCCTCTGGCACGATCAGGCGGCGGGCGCAGGTGCAACGCTGGCCCCCGGACAGAAAGGCCGACTGCAGGATGGTCAGCACCGCGGCGTCCTCGTCCGGCACGTCCTTGACCACCAGCGGGTTGTTGCCGCCGAGTTCCAGCGCCAGCACCTTGCCCATCTGGCCGGCGAACTGCTTGTGCAGAAGACCACCGACCTTGGCGCTGCCGGTAAATAGGAGGCCATCGATACCGGCATCGGCGGACAGTGCCTGGCCGACCTGTGCCGCGCCCTGGACCAGGTTGATGACGCCCGCCGGCAGGCCGGCCTCGAGCCAGCACTGCAGGGTCAGGTCGGCGGTCAGCGGGGTCTGCTCGCTGGGTTTGAACACCACGGTATTGCCAGCCAGCAGCGCCGGCACGATATGCCCGTTGGGCAGATGGCCGGGGAAGTTGTAGGGACCGAATACTGCCATCACGCCATGGGGGCGATGGCGCAGTACCGCTCGGGCGTCACCCAGGTCACGCTCGCGCTCGCCGGTGCGTTCCTCGCGGGCTCGGATGGACAGCGCCACCTTGCCGATCATGGCGCCGACCTCGGTGCGTGCTTCCCACAGCGGCTTGCCGGTCTCGTGGGCGATGCTCGCCGCCAGGTCCTCGCGGTGGCTTTCAAGCACGCCACGGAAGCGCTCGACCAGGGCTTCACGCTCGTCAAGCGAGGTCAATGCCCAGTCGGGAAAAGCCTTGCGTGCGCTGGCAACGGCCTGGGCGACCTGCTCGTCGCTGGCGGCCTTGCCCTGCCACAGCTCGGCGCCGGTGATCGGGTCGAGCTTGGTGAAGGCCTCGGCGTCGCCGGACATCCACTGTCCATCGATAAGCAATTGTTGTGCGGGTTGCATCACGCCTCCTCGTCGGAATTCAGCACGCGCAGGGTGTCGCCGGAGGCGACCTCCAGCCTGCGCGCCTCGTTGTCATTGAGCACCAGCACGCCGTCGGCGTCGGGACCGCGCCCGACCCAGGCGGCACGGAAGTCGGCCATGCGGGTGGTCGCCGCCAGCCACTGTGGCCGCTCGGCGCTGTCGGCGTTGGGGTCGACCTCGACACGCACGTGTCGCGACAAGCGCACGCCCTTGACGTCGTCGATGTAGGCCTCGACCGTGGGACCGCCGTCGAAGATGTCGATATAGCCTTCCCAGCGCAGCCCCTGCTTCTTGAGCATGGCCAGGGCCGGGCGGGTGTGCTCGTGGACCTGACCGATGCAGGCACGCGCCTGCTCCGAGAGAAACGGCGTATAGATCGGGAACTTGGGCATCAGCTCGCCAATAAAGCTCTTCTGGCCAAGGCCGGTCAGCCGATCCGCCTCGTTGAAGTCCATGGGGAAGAAGTTGGCCCCCAGGCAGTCCCAGAAGGCGCTGCGCCCGTTCTCGTCGAAGCGTCCGCGCATCTCGGCCAGCACCTTCTCGGGAAAACGATCGCGAAATTCGGCCATGAACAGCCAACGCATCATCGACAACAGCGCGCCGTTGCGCTGATGGCGGCGATCGGCACCCCGGAACTCCGGGCGCAGGAACAGCGAGGCGACCTCGGCGTCGCCGGTGTGATCCGAGCTCAGAAACAGCGTATCGACGGTGCGATGCAGGTCGAGCTGCTTGGACGAGTGCGCCAGGGTGCCCACGCGGTAGTGATAGAACGGCACTTCACGCCCGACCTGCCCCTCGATGGCGCAGCAGCCGGCCAGATGCCCGCTCTCCTCGTCTTCCAGCACGAAGAAGTAGAGACGCTGGTCCACCGGGGTCTGCTCGTTGAACGCGCTCGTCGCGGAGGCGATCTTGTCCGCCAGAAACTCGCGGTTGTCGGGAAGGGAGGTGAAGCCGACCCCGGTCTCCCGGGCCAGCGCCTGGAGTTCGTCCAGGTCCCCTTCCATGATCGGTCGCATGCGCATTACAGCTCTCCCTCATCGTAGCCCGGGTCGAGCCCGTCATCGCTCAGCCCCAGCGGTGCCGCCAGCACCGCACGTCCTTCTTCCACGCCCAGCAGTTCGGCGTGGGCCGGCGACAGCATCAGCTGGCCGGTGGGCGACAGCGCGTAGCGCGCCACCGTACAGCAGAAGCCGTCCAGGCGCTGGTTGGCGACCATCGCAGGCTCAGCATCGGGTAGAGCGTGCTCTGGGCGGATGCGTACCGGGTGCCAGGCGGCGCGACGGAAGGACTCGAGGCGCATGCGGTCACCCTTGATCACCGGGCCTGCGTCGAACAGGTCGACGTGGCGCGAGCGCAGGAAGCCCTCGGCCAGCATCTCCTCCAGCGCCGCCTCGTGGGCCGGGTGCTCGCGCCCGATGGCAGCGCGCGCCTGGGGCGTCAGCAGCGCCAGGTACAGCGGGAACTGCGGCATCACCTCGGCGATGAAGCTCTTCGAGCGCACGCCTGCGGTGTAGTTGATCTCGTGGTAGTCGCGCACGAAGAAGTGGCGACCGACACTGTTCCAGAACGGCGACTCGCCGTCGTCGTCCAGATACCCCGGGAAGGCCATCGCCAGCACCTCGGCGAAGCGCTCGGGGTACTGGGCGATGAACATCAGCCGGGCACGGCGCAGCAGGCTCTCGGCGCTGGTGCCCTTGTAGCGCGGATCCAGCGACAGCGCGCACAGCAGGCTGGCGTCCGAGACCTCATGGGACAGCGCCAGGGTCGGCACCTCACGGCGAACATTGAGCTGCTGCGAGGCGTGGATCAGGGTTTCCTGGCGATAGGTGTAATACGCCTCGGTGGCCCCGGCCAGGGCGCGGATGGTCGCCGTACCGACCACCTCACCCCGCTCGCGATCCTCGAGCACGAAGGTGTAGTGCTCGTCGCCGGGCACCTCGGCCTCACTGGCAAACGCCCGCTGGGAGCGCGCGATGCGCTCTTCCAGGCGATCACGGTGGGCCGGCAGGTTGGTCAAACGTGGCTGGGCGGAACCCGCCAGGCGCTCCAGCGCCGGCAGGTCACCTAGCCGCACAGGGCGAACGGCCAGCATCGGATGCCCTCCCGTCAGCTCATGTTGATCGGCACCTTTCACGACGCGCTGACCATCCGTGCGATGGCGCGTTCGAGACGCTCGAGTCCCTCGACGATGTCGGCCTCGGGAATCACCAGCGACGGCGCCATTCGCAGCACGTTGGGGCCGGCGATCAGCGCCATCAGACCTTCCTCGATGGCCAGCGGCAGGATGTCCTTGGCGCGACCTTCATACTCGGGGGCCATCTCGGCACCGATCAGCAGTCCCATGCCACGAATTTCCTTGAACACACCGTGCTTGCGGTTGATCGCTTCCAGGTGCTCGCGGAACAGGTCGTGACGCTTGGCGACGCCACCGAGCACTTCCGGCGTGTCGATATGACGAATCGCCGCCAATGCCACCGCCGAGGCCAGGGCGTTGCCGCCGTAGGTAGAACCGTGGGTGCCCAGCACCAGCACCGGGGCGACGCGATCGGTGGTCAACATGGCGCCCACCGGGAAACCACCGCCCAGGCTCTTGGCGCTGGTCAGGATGTCCGGGGTGATGCCGTAGTCCATGTAGGCGTACAGCGAGCCGGAGCGGCCCACACCGGTCTGCACCTCGTCGAACACCAGCAGGGCGTCGTACTCGTCACACAGGTCACGCAGGCCCTGGAGGAACTCGGGCGTGGCCGGCACGATGCCGCCCTCGCCCTGCATCGGCTCGACCATGATGGCGCAGGTGTCGTCGCCGACCAGTTCGCGCACGCTGTCCAGATTGTTGAACTCGGCGTGGAGCACGCCTCCGGGCACCGGCCCGAAGCCCTGGGAGTACTTGGGCTGGCCACCCACGCTGACGGTGAACAGGGTGCGACCATGGAAGGACTGACGGAAGGAAATGATCTTGTCCTTGTGGGCCCCGTGCTTGTCATGGGCCCAGCGACGCGCCAGCTTCAGTGCGGCCTCGTTGGCCTCGCCACCGGAAGAGCACAGATAGACCTTGTCGGCGAAGGTACGCTCGGTCAGCTCCCGGGCCAGCTCCAGTGCCGGCTCGTTGGTGTAGACGTTGGACAGGTGCCACAGCTTGTCGGCCTGGGCCTTGAGGGCCTCGACCAGGACCGGGTGGCAGTGACCCAGCGAGTTCACCGCGATGCCGCCGGCGAAGTCGATGTACTCGCGGCCTTCCTGATCCCACAGACGGCTGCCTTCGCCGCGCACCGGGATGACCTTCTGAGGAGCGTAGTTGGGCACCATGTACTGGTCGAAGTCGGCACGGCTCGGGGTATGGCTCATCGGGGATCTCCGCTGTGGTTGGCGTTGCCCGTCGTCGGACGGGAGCGCGCAGTTTGCGCGCTACTGCAAAGCATGAAATGGATCGATGCTTCGAGTATAGGGACGCCCTCGCTCCACGGCTTTCAGCAATGGGACCCGCTTTTTCACAAAGCTCTGTCCTTGCGCCCTGCCCTTGCACCATCGTCATGACGCCTACCCAGGCTTCGTCTAGGCTGAAGACTCCCGCAGGACCTGACCCGATCACTACCACCTCCAGGGGCTCCGCCATGCTCAACACCACCGTCTGGAACCGCTGGCGCTATTCGCTTTATGCCCCCATCTACGACGCGGTGGCCCAGCGTACCTTTGCCAGGGCGCGGCGGCGCGCTCTGAATCAGGTGTGCTGGCAGTCGGGGATGAAGGTACTGCTGGTGGGGGCCGGCACCGGCCTGGACCTGCCGTGGCTACCGCGCGACCTGGAGATCCACGCCAGCGACCTGTGCCCGGCGATGGTCAAACGTCTCAAGGATCGCGCCTGTCGGCTTGGCATCGACGTCGAGGCCAGAACCATGGACGCCGAGCGGCTGGACTACGCCGACAACAGCTTCGATGTGGTGGTGATGCACCTGATCCTGGCGGTGATGCCGGATCCGGCAAAGGGGCTCGCCGAGACCCATCGCGTCCTCAAAGGCGACGGCCAGCTATGCGTGATGGACAAGTTCCAGAGCGACGAGCGGCCCTCGGGACTGGCGCGCAGGGGGCTCAATCTGCTGACATCCGCCATCGCCACCGATATCACTCGCCAGGCCCGGCCATTGCTGGACCAGGCAGGGTTTGTCATCGAACAGGACACTCCGGTGATGATGGGCTCATTGTTTCGCGCGTTGATCGCCGCCAAGGCCGACCACGCCGAGCCTCGACCAGCGAAACCGCGACCAGAAGAACCTCAACCAGAAGAACCTCGACCAGCCGAATCTCGACCAGCAGAACCTGGGCCTACTGAACATCAGTCCGGCTGAGCCTGCGTCCACTGGCGATGCTGGCGGCGCCACTGGGCCGGCGTGTCGGCTTCAAAGCGCTTCCACAGCCGGCGCAGCTGACGTTCGTCGTTCCCCCCACCCGCTCGGCGATGTCTCGCGGATGTCGCTGGCGCTGAAGGTTCGCGCTCCCCGCTGCATGGCAAAGGTCAGGGTCGCTTCACTGACGAAGTCCACGGCGTATCCCAGATCGGAGGCCACCCTGGTGGTGGTCTCGCAGCACTGCTCGGTACGAATACCGCTGACCCATAGCCGAGACACCCCTCGACCGCGTAGCCAGCGGTCCAGCCCTGTATCGGTGAAGGCGTTGTGGGCGGTCTTGTAAAAGGTCACATCAGCGGGGTCTTCGAAGCCCTCCATAGCTCGGGTCAACCCATTGTCGGGATCAAATGCGCCCTGGCTTCCCGGCTCCGTATGGATGATTCGCACCATCAACATGCCTGTCTCGCGTGCCAGGTCGATCAAGGAGCGCTGAGCTTCCGGCCAATCACCGAGTCGAGTGGCATCCCAGTAGGGGCGCGCGAGACACGAGGCCTGAACATCGATGACGAGAAGTGCTGTGGTCATGTCCAATCTCCAGCAAAGGGGGGAGATTGCAGACTAGTGCCCCGCAGCAGCGATGCGCAGTACAGGGCCGGCCCTGAAGGGGGCAGATTCGGACATGACGTTACTATCGAGGATTCCGTCCATCGGCACCAGCATAGGAATCGGTATCGGCTGCCCTGACCTTTCTCCCATCAATGGACGAGTGCTGGATACCAGCAGACCGCAGCAGCATAGCCACGGTTGAGCATGTCATGAACGCAGGGGCATTCGAACGCAGCATCCTTCAAACGCTAAAAAGGCCCACCTGAGTGAGCCTTTCACGTAGCGGTCGCGAAACGCGACAACACTGCTGCCGTCTTTGCTGACGACTTACATATTCGCTTCCTGGAACGCCGCGATGGTCTCGCGCAGCAGTTCCTTCAGCTCTGCAACCTCCTGCTCGAGGGCTGCAATCTTGGCCTGGCGCTCTGCGCTTTCGGCATTCTCCTGGATCCGCTGCATGTTTTTCTGCAAGGTATCGGAATCCATGGCGAAGGCTGAGCCGACGGCCATCATCGAGACCAGCGCTGCAGTTGCCAACATCTTGGTTTTCATGTCTCTCTCCTCGTTTTCGTCGAACATCCTTCGACCACTTGTCCTGACCGCCGCCCCTGGATGGCGCTGCCGGGTGGTGGCAGGAAGCGGTAATCAACCAACGTTAGTGAAAGCCAAGGTGCGTCACGGCCACCGACAGGTAGGCGCTTCGACGACCACTCCCGAGCTCTTCCGCCGGACATCCAATGTCACGCTTCAATCGCTCTGCAAGACCGCGTCCCTGCGGCCAGTGAGCCAATCCTTCGACTCAAGTCCTTGAGGCGCTCGGTCCATGAACGTCCACGTGTCGGCGAACAGGCATCGATATCCGTTCGAAAAACACTGTTCACAAATCGACAAGATCAATCTAAAGGGCACTATTTCAGCACGCAACCGACGCTTGCTCTGCATGACCAGACTTGCACAGTCCGAACATTGGTTTGACCACTAGCGCTTTTGGCTGGCGGCATCTACCCAGCGGAAACCGCCAGCGTATTGATGCCCAACGTCTTGTCACAACCAACCCAAAGAGCGCTTCAAACCCGCAAGGCAAGACGGCGTCCCTGCCGCTGTAGATAAGGGAGTCATCAAGATGAGCACGCCTTTTCTATCACCTTACCGACATTTCCCTTCACGCTTGCATGTCCTTTTGGCTAGTTCATGCGCTGCCAGGGCGATCCTCTCGGGTTGCAGAGCGAGCGCCCTTTACGTCAGCGTTCCAGCGTGTCTTTCTCCAGCTTGTGTTACTGGGACTCTTCCAGGCTCTCTACGGTCATTTGCAGCAGGTCCTTGAGCTCAGCCACTTCCTGCTCCAGGGCCTCGACCTTCTGCTCTTCAGAGGCTTCGGTGCTGCGCTCTTCGATTTCCTGCATGCGCTTTTGCAGGGTGTCGGAGTCCATGGCATAGACACTGCCAGCGGCAAACATGGAGGCCATCACTGCGGCAAAGATCATTTTGGTTTTCATGTCACTCTCCTTGGAGTCGTCGATAGTGTTTCGACGTTGAATCGTTCTGATATTTTGTGCGTTATCGAGCATCCCTTGGGATCATCTTCCTGGACGCGCCGACACTCTGCCCTCTACTTCTATCTTCGGTCTAACCACTTTCCGTCTTTCCGACTCTCGTCGTAACGTTTTGTTACCCGGCAACATCAAATCTAATCGGCATCCCTCATATTGGCAATTGCAAATATGTCCATCTAATCACTCAGGCACAATATTCGTTTAAGCTGCTGATTTAATTCACCCAAACTTCTTGATTAGAAAAGAGCGCCGACACGGACTCTTGCGCCCACACACCTTGGTAGCCATGTCCTCCACCAGCGCCCCTTCACAAAGGGACCAGGCGCGGAGCGGGCTTTCCAGCCCGGGAAAGCCACACTCCCGAGACCGAAAAGCCCTTTCATTTCTATGCAGCATCAGCAACCAGAGCGTCGTCCTTGGCATGCTGTGCACTGCGCTCTGCACTCACTGCCTGCCAGGCTGAGCCGGTGATCACCAGCGATGCGCCAAGCAGTACCAGATCCTTGGCCAGGAAGCCTCCGAACAGGGACGGGAACGCCAGGGTGTCACCGGACAGGCTGCTGACGTGCAGTACACCCGGCGTGGTCAACAGGAAGCTGGTCGTTGTCAGAAAGATCACGCTTGCCAAGGCACCACCCACCAGGCCGGCTTTTTTCGAGATGGGATAGGCGGCTACCAGCAGGCCGACGATAATCTCGGCGGTTCCGATCGCAGCCGATACCTGATTGACACTGGCGACATCATAGAGCCAGGCCATCAGTGGCGAACTGGCCACAATGCCCTGGATCGCTGCAGCTTCATCGGGGTGATACTTGAAAAAGCCGATCCAGAAAAGAATGGCGACGACGCCGTACAGGGCCACATAGAAACCCAGTCGAGAAATGGTGGTGTGGTTCATGTCTAACTCTCCGTCTTCACTTTTTTAGTTTGCGTGGATGGCATCCTGACACCTCCACTTTGCTGCTACCGTTTCATTCACGTTTCATTCGAATATGCACAGAATTCCGACCTCACTAGCGGCAGGCTTCCGAGCAACTCGTCTGTTGTTCATGGTGGTTGGTAGGTGTTACCTGCGACTTTCTTACACGCCTTCTTCATTTTTTTTCGTCCCGGGCCGCTATCGACACGCCCATCGACATTCCCGGGACGAAAGCAGAGCCATTTGCTTGGCCGTTGCCTGACCTCAGCCAGCGGACAAGCCGTAACGGCTCCAGGAGTTACGGTATCTATGTAGCATTTATTGGAGATTCCTTACGTGCCAATGCTGTGCCGGTCTATGCACTCGGCGACGCAAAAGAAGGAAATACGCCAATTGTTAGCGGGTAGGCACATCGGGCAGTGCACAGTAGAGATAGCAAGAGGCGAAACGATAGGACGACAGAAGCCGGGGAGAAAGGAGCGAGAAAGGAGCGAGAGGAGTCGTGCTGGAGATGATGTAGAGCGCAGAGGCGAGTGGAGCACGTACAGACGGGGCGAGTGCAGACGGAACGAGTACAGACGGGGCTAGAAATGCGGGAGTGAGCAGGGGCTAAGCGAGAGGTGCCGGAGCGAGAAGTTGAAACGCGACGGAGGGGAGAAGCACGATGAAGACAGCAGCCGTTACTCTCAGGAGCAGACCATTCCGACAAGCGTCGCTCATCAAGGCCTGAAGACATACCGGATACAGAAAGCCTCGAGCGTCAGCCCAGTCGCTCTTCTCTCGGGGTCATGCCGAAGTGGTTGCGATAGGCCGTGGAAAAGTGGGCGGCAGAAGAAAAGCCGGTCTGCAGGGCGATCTCGCCCGCGGGCTGGTCGGTATCGCGCAACATTCGACGGGCCTTCTGCAGGCGCAGGTCCAGATAGTAGCGGCTCGGCACCGACTTCAGGTACTTCTTGAACAGCCGCTCCAACTGACGGCGAGAGATCCCCAGATGCTCGGCAAGTTCATGGGTAGACAGCGGCTCCTCGATGTTGGCTTCCATCAGCTGGACCGCCTCGACAAGGCTGTCCGGCGCATGGGCCAGGCGTGAACGCAGGGGGATCTGCTGGGGCTCGTCCCCCATGCGGATGCGCTCCATCACGAAGTACTCGGAGATACGAGTAGCAAGGCCTGGGCCGTGGTGGCTTTCCACCAGGGTGATCATCATGTCCATGGCGGCGGTCCCCCCGCCGCAGGTGATCCGGTCGCGGTCGATCTCGAACAGCTGCTGTGACAGGCGCACCCTGGGATGGGCCGCCGCGAAGGCCTCGAAACGCTGCCAGGGTAGCGTTGCCTGGTAGCCATCCAGCAGGCCCAGCCGGGCCAGGGCTTCGGTGCCACCGCCGATACCGCCAAGCACCACCCCGGACGCCGCCAGTCGCCTGAGCCAGGCGGCCAGGTCATCAGGAATGCCCCCCGGCAGCTTGGCCGGACCACACACCAGCACCATGTCGGGCTGCGACTCCGCCTCCCCCAGCGCGGCGCGTGGCAACACCGTCTGCTGGGAGGCGCTGGTCACCGCGTCGCCGCCGCTGGCGTAGCTGGTCAATCGATACAGGGTTCGCCCGTGCAGCAAGTTGGCCACGTGCAGCGGTTCGGTGGCACAGGCGTGCGCCAGCAGCGAAAACCCCGGCATGACCACGACCCCGACCTGTCGAAGCAAATCCGGCAAACGTGTTGTGCTGACGGTGTGTGGCATGGGGGGTCTCGAGGAGTGTGCGCGAGGCATATATTACGCCACTGATCTGCGAGATTCAGCGCCCATGTCCGTTGCGCATGGGCTACACCAGGTCGACACCCAAGGTCTGCGGGCTTCTCATCGAAGGAGGCCGCGACCTCTCGGTCGCGGCCTCCTTCATCGCCGAACGGCAGTCCTCTGGTTTACAGCTGCACCACGTCGAACTCGGCGACAGGATCAACGTCGGCGTCGTAGTCGACGTCATCGCGCTCAAAGCCAAACAGCTTCAGGAATTCGTGCTTGTAGCCGGCGTAGTCGGTGATGTCGAACAGGTTGTCGCTGGTCACCTGGGGCCACAGGTCCTTGCACGCCTGCTGGACATCGTCGCGCAACTCCCAGTCATCCAGGCGCAGGCGCCCGACGTCATCGGTGGTCGCCTCGCCACCATAGAGGCGCTCGCCGAACAGACGATTGAGCTGATCGATGGTGCCTTCGTGCAGACCCTGCTCCTTCATCACGCGGTACACCATGGCGATGTACAGCGGCATGACCGGAATCGCCGCACTGGCCTGGGTCACCACGGACTTCAGCACCGCCACGTTGGCGCCGCCACCGCTCTGCTTGAGCGAGTCATCGATGGCGGAGGCTGCCCGGTCCAGGTCTTCCTTGGCCTTGCCAAGGGCGCCGTGCCAGTAGATCGGCCAGGTGATCTCGGTACCGATGTAGCTGAACGCCACACTGCGAGCGCCGGGTGCCAGCACGCCGGCCTCGGACAGCGCCTCCATCCACAGTTCCCAATCCTGGCCACCCATGACGTCGATGGTGTCGGCGATCTCCTGCTCGGTCGCCGGCTCCACCTGGGCTTCGATGATGGTGTCCTTGTTGGTATCGATGGCGGTAGCGCGATAGGTCTCGCCGATGGGCTTCAGGCAAGAGCGCTTGAGCTCGCCGGAATCGGGCAGCTTGCGCACCGGGGAAGCCAGCGAGTAGACCACCAGATCGATCTGGCCCATGTCGGCCTTGATCAGCTCGATCGCCTTGTCACGCGCCTCGTGGGAGAAGGCATCGCCATTAATGGACTTGCTGTAGAGCCCTTCTTGCTTGGCGAACTTGTCGAAGGCGGCAGAGTTGTACCAGCCCGCCGTGCCCGGCTTCTTCTCGCTGCCCGGCTTCTCGAAGAACACCCCCAGGGTATCGGCGCCGTAGCCGAAGGCCGCGGTGACGCGCGCGGCCAGACCGTAGCCACTGGAGGCGCCGATGACCAGCACCTTCTTGGGCCCTTTGGATGCATCGAGGCCGCGCGCACGGGTCGCCTCGATCTGCTCGAGGACGTTCTTCTCGCAACCGACGGGATGGGTGGTGGTGCAGATGAATCCGCGTACCTTGGGCTTGATGATCACGACAGACCTCTTCGTTACTCGCGGCTCCCGAGGGAGAGCCATCCAATGTGTAGAGCGTGGTCGCGATATTCTAGCGGCACAGCGCCGCCCTGTCCGCCTTTGTGCACATGCCCCTGACTTCCCGCGCTTTTCCTTGCCGCGCATTGCGCCTGAACACACCAGGGCCCTGTCCGGCTCTGCTGGCGATCGCGTCGCTCTCTTGCCCACCGGCACGGGGTCGGGCAGGATGCTGCCCACCGCTTGAGGAGACCGCCCGATGGATGCACAGACCCTGGTCGATGAACGCGGCGAGCTGTGGCTTGCCCTGGCGCCCATGTGGCTCGAACGCGAGCCCAGAGAGTCCGACTATGCGCGGATGGTCGAGGTGATCGAGCGCGACGGTATCGCCCTCAAGGACCTGGAATGGGTCTTTCGGATCGAGCTGGCGCCGGTATTGTCGCGTCAGCAGATGTCGGTCGCCGGTGAGTGGCGCAAGTTCGATGACCACCAATTGATGCGCCGTCTGGTCGCCCACAACCTTCGCCTCAAGGGCTGGCGACGCAAGTTCTGGGCACTGTTTTCGGGCCTGACCACCATGATGGTGCGCCATCGCTACAACGAACTGGTGGAACGGCTGGTGGTGGCGCGCGGAGGAGACATACGCTGACCGGCAAAGAGGTCAGGATTCGTCCAGTGCCCGCTCGAGGTCCAGCATCATGGCGTCGCCCCCATCGCGAGGCCCATAGCGCTTGAGCACACGGCCGTCTCGAGCGACCAGAAACTTGGTGAAGTTCCACTTGATGGCGCGCGTCCCCATCCATCCTGGGGCTTCGGCCTTCAGGCGCTTGAACAGCGGATGGGCCTTGGCGCCATTGACCTCGACCTTTTCCATCAAGGGAAAGGTGACACCGAACTCACGCTCACCGAAAGCGCAGAACTGCTCTGCGGACTCCGGCGACTGCCGTGCGAACTGGTTACAAGGGAACCCGAGCACGGTGAAGCCGCGCTCGCGGTGTTCACGATAGAGCGCCTCCAGCTCCGCCAGCTGAGGGGTGAAGCCGCACTTGCTCGCCACGTTCACCACGAGCAGCACCTGGCCACGCAGGGCGCGGAGGTTGAAGGGCTCGCCGCTATGGGTGCGGCACTCGACATCATGCAGGGTCATGGGATGAACTCGCGCTTACTGTCTTCACGATGACATGCCAGACGCCATTGCGCCAGTCGCAACGCCCTGGCGGCAAAGCGGCATTCAGTTGTCCCCCTCGCGCTCGAGCAGCAACTCGAGGGCCAGCCGCGTATCCGGCGTCACGCCGGCGAGCTCGAGGGCTCGACGCGGTGACATCCAGGCCACGCTGGCGACCTCCTCGGCCTGCAGCGACAAGGGGCCGTCCCACTCTACGCAGTAGACGCTGCCGAAGATGCGATACCCGTCTTCATCGTAGCGAAACTCCAGGCAATGGCGCAGCGCTACAGCGCGGATACCGAGCTCCTCGGCCAGCTCACGACGTGCCGAGACGTGGACCGCCTCCCCGGCGCCGACCACGCCTCCCGCCGCCAGGTCCAGTCCGCCGGGAAAGGCTTCCTTGGTCAGCGTTCGATGCTGCACACATAGTTCACCACGGCGATTGCGTACCACGATGTAGGTGGCGCGGTGCCAGAACCGATAGCGGCGCATTTCAGCGCGCCAGGCGCTGCCACAGGGACGATTGCGGGCATCCACCACCTGCACACGCTCCCGGGCAATCACCGCTGCGGGCGCCTCGCGCTGGTTATCAGGGGACGCCTCGCCAGCATTCGTCACGCCAGAGGCCGTGGGAGCCGAGTCGAAAGAGGAAACAGGGCACATCGAAGGGCTCCACCGAGAAAGCCCCAAGACTACCCATCCCGTCCCGTTGCGTCATCCCTCTCGTTTGACCCGAGGGGCACAGCACACCATGCTGACTATCAGGTCTTTCGTCATCAGGACTGGGCCATGCATGACCAAGCTCCGCGAGAGTGCCTGGCGAGCCACCGGGTCGACAATCAGCCGTACTCTCTTCCCTTCGACGCCTTCGCCGACGACGCCGTGCTTCAGTTCTGGCTGGCCCATCTGGCGCCGGCCTGGGTGAGTTGCCGACTGTCCCTGCTGGGCCAGGATGTCGGTCGTGCGGAGACCCAGCGACTGGGTGACGAGGCCAACCGCCACCCACCCTCATTGCGACTGTTCGATCGTCACGGTCGCCGACTCGACGCCGTCGATTACCACCCGGCCTACCACGCCCTGATGCGCCTGGCTACCACTCGTGGCGTCCATACCATGGCCTGGACGGAGGAGGGGCACGGCGGTCATCAGGCGCACGTGGCGGGACTCTATCTGCTGACCCAGGCCGAAACCGGCATCTGCTGCCCGGTGACCATGACCCACGCCGCCTACCCGGTGCTGCGTCGAGAACGCTCACTGCCGGATTGGTGGGCTTCTGGGCTGCTCGTCGAGGACTACGATTCCAGGGCACTACCGGCGAGCGACAAGCACGCCCTGACCTTCGGCATGGCGATGACCGAGAAGCAGGGTGGCAGCGATGTGCGCACCAACACCACCCGAGCCGAACATGGCGAGGACGGCTGGCGCCTGTACGGACACAAGTGGTTCATGAGCGCCCCCATGTCCGACGCCTTCCTGACCCTGGCTCAGCGAGACGAAGGCCTCAGCTGCTTCCTGGTGCCTCGCTTCGCCCCTGATGGCGAGCGCAACGCCATCGAGATTCAGCGACTGAAGGACAAGTGCGGCAATCGCGCCAATGGCTCCGCCGAGATCGAATATCGGGGGGCCTGGGCCCACCCGCTCGGCGACCCTGGGCGCGGCATCGCCACCATCCTGGAAATGGTTCAGCAGACCCGTCTCGACGCCGCCAGCGCCCCGGTGGGCATGATGCGCCAGGCCTGGCGCGAGGCCTGGCAGCATACCTGTCAGCGTCATGCCTTCGGGGCGCCCTTGGCCGAGCAGCCGGTGATGCGGGCGGTACTGGCGGATCTGGCGCTGGAGGTGGAGGCCGGCGTAGCGCTGATGCTGCGCACCGCTCAGGCCTTCGACGGCGCCAGCCGCGGGGAGGAGCAGGAGCGCGCCCTGGCCCGGCTGCTGCCGAGCCTGGCCAAGTACTGGCACAACAAGCGCGCCCCCGGCTTCATGGCCGAGGCCATGGAGTGCCTCGGAGGCATCGGCTACGTCGAGGAAGCACCGCTGGCGCGGCTCTACCGCGAAGCGCCGGTCAATTCCATCTGGGAAGGGTCCGGCAACGTGATCTGCCTCGACGTGCTGCGGGTCATGGCGCGACACCCCGAGGCCATGGCGGCCCTGTATCAGCTGTTCAAGCATGCCCGAGGTGGACATCCGGATCTGGATCGCGCCTTGGCCCAGCTGCCTCAGCCACAGACCAACGAAGACCTGGTGCCCAGGGCCCGCTGGCTGACCCAGTGGCTGGCCCAGTGCACCCAGGCAGCGCTGCTGGTCCAGCACGCGCCGCACGAGGTGGCGGATACCTTCTGCCGCACCCGCCTGGGCCAGCACCCAAGCCCGGCCTATGGCGTGTTGCCGACGGCAAGTCCGCTGGACGCCATCCTCCATCGCTCAGCGCCAGCATGAACCGACATCGCCAGCAGCCTCGGCCACGAAATGCTCGCAGCCGGCGGCGGCCTTATCCCGCCAGCACCCTCAGCGCCAGCCCCAGCAGCAGCACCCCGCTGATGCGATTGATCCAGTGGGCGCGAGCCTGGAGCCAGGGCAGCACGCGGGAGTGCGACAGCCCCAACGCCACGATGACGTACCAGCCACCGTCGATCAGCATCGCCGTCAGCACAATGATGGCACGCTCGATCGAGGACATTTCGGGGCTGACAAACTGACTGAGCAGCGCGACGAAGAACAGGATCAGCTTGGGATTACCCAGGGCAACCAACAGCCCTTCTCTCGCAGCGACGCGGTGACTGGCGGCGGTGGGTCGGGCGCCCAGCGCTCCGCCACGCCCGGCCCTCAGCGCCTTTATGCCAAGCCAGGCCAGATACAGTGCCCCACCGATCGTGATCACGCGAAAGGCGGAGGGATGGCGTTCGATCACCTCCCCCAGCCCCCAGACGGTCAGCAAGGCGTAGAGGCCGACGCCCAGCGCATGGGCGATCGCCGCCACCACCCCGGAGCTGCGTCCCCCTCCCAGGGTATGACGAAGCACCAGGGCCAGACTTGGACCAGGAGACATGGCCCCCATGGCACAGATGGCGGCCAGAGACATCCACAATGACAGCGGCATCACACTCCCTCGTGAGAATTCCGATGGACTAGACGACGAATGGCGCACAGTTCAGCGTGCTGACACCTACGACCCACGGCGCTCAGCGGCCATCCTTTGCGGCCTGAATCAAAAAAACCATTCTTCGGAAATGACAAAGTTCACGCCCAATGGTCATTTACAAGCATATTAGTATCGATAACGATACTAAATCGGCATCACCAAAAAACGATAACGATCAATCATCGCATGGGAACAGGGAGGGGACGATGTCTGCCCTTCAGGAAGGTCCGATCGTCCGGCTGATCACGCACCCCAACGTGCAGTCGCAGTTGTTCACCCATCACCTGAGCCAGGTACTCGACTGCCAGGTCAGTCCTCTTGCCCCGGAGGCGGTGTCCGGCCTGGAAGCGGAACTGTCGAACTCACCTCCTGGTGTGCAACTGTGGCTACTGGACGCCGATCAGCTATCGCACAGCGACATGCATCGCTGCCACGAGCTCAAGGCACAGTTTCCCGACATTCTGCTGGCGGCGTTCAACCTGGCCAACCAGGAACAAGCCGCTGAATTGTTGGCGTCATTGCACCTTCAGGGCATCTTCTATCGCCGCGACGAACTGGACAATATCTGCAAGGGAATCATCCAACTCCTCGATGGCGCCCTGTGGATGTCGCGTCCGCTGCTTCAGCAGATGTTCGAATATTTCCGACGACAGCAGTTCAACACCTACCGTCCCGTCGCCGGCCTGACCCAGCGGGAGCTGGAAATTCTCGGCTTCATCGGCAACGGCGCGTCCAACCAGGATATCGCCACCCAACTGTTCCTGAGTGAGCATACGGTCAAGTCTCACCTGTACAACATCTTCAAGAAGATCAAGGTGCATCACCGCGCCGAGGCCGCACACTGGGCGCGCAAGCACCTGGGCATCCCGCCCCCCATGACCAAGAATTCACATCGCAGCCGTCTGCCCCGGGAGCTCGAGCCTCGCTGAACCGATCACGACATGGCCTTGCGGCCAGGCTCACTGCAACGAGAACAACATCGTCGCCCCGGCACCACTGCTGGACGAGGAAGAACGATTGCCACGCCCGGTGACCAGCACCTCCAGCCGGCCCCCGGACGCCTGCTGGATGACGGTCATGCTGAACCTTCCGTCAGGCAGGCGCTCTACCCGAGGCGCCCGTCCCGCCCAGGTCCCGCTCCTGTGCTCCTGCCCTAGGCCCGTCCACTCCCACTGAGCGGTGAAGGGAATGCCCTGAGTCCCGGAGAACCGCACGACAATATCGGCCACGGCAACGCCTGTACCCGCGAGGAAAAGCCCCAGCCCGAGGACACACCCTGAGAACCGGTGAGTGAATCGGCCCATCTCCCTCCTCCTTTGCTCATCCAGGTGATGCCAAAGGCTGCGGCTGCGCTGCTCACTGGGCCTTGAGCGAGAAGTCGATGAGCGAAAAGTCGACGAGCGAAGGTTAGACAAGGCAAAAATCGGTGAGAAAGCGCAGTTTACGGGGTGTAAATGAGTATTTTGACCGGGCTGGCGCACCAGCCGATTTTTAACGCCGTATTACCGAGCGCAGGCACTTTTCAGACAAGCCCTAGCGATGAAACTGACGCTCTCGCTCCGGCTGCCACAATATCTCTTCCACCCGCCAGCGCCCTGGCTTCCCCAATGCCACCTGGGTCGTCCACTCTTCCCCGACCCGACGGGTCAACAGCTCGGCGCCCAGCGGCGCCATCACCGATAGACCATCTTCGGTCGTCGCCAGCGCATGAGGATAGACCAGCGTGCGCGTCAGAAGTCGGTCCGTGTCGACGTCCCTGAGCACAACCTTGCTGTTCATGCTGACCACGTCATCGGGCATCTCGTCCGGGTCGCGAATCTCGGCACGCTCCAGTCGCTCTTCCAGCAGGTCGGCGGCAGCCCGTTCGGTTCCGCAGGCTTCATCGATCAGGCGCTGTAAACGCTCCGCATCAAGACGGTTGGCAAGTCTCAACGACATCCTTGGCACCTCACTGCTAAACGTCGGCCTGCGTCGAAGACAACGATCGAGAATCAGGCCTGGCAACAAAAAAAGCCCTCCCCGATATAGGGAAGGACTCGTATCAGTTTCAGCATACGACAACTTCTAAAAATAAGAAACTACTTATATTAAACTCGCACCCGCCTCGCCCCTTGCCTGGACACCGTTCTGTCGCCGTCGCATCGACAAGCGCGGACGCAGTTGACGACCGATGTGACAGGCCTGGCAAGCCTGCCTCTACACCGCCGCCTGCCTCCGGAGGCGACAAGCGCGCAGGGTTCACGGCATGGACAGGCTGCTTTTCCAGCCCCCATACTACGTCGCTTTACCCACGCCCGAGGCCCCATGCCGACGAGTTCCACCGCTTCAGAGTCCTCTCCAGAATCCTTGACCGAACTGCTCGACCAGCTACAGGCTGCCAGCCAGGACAAGCGCTGCCTGAGTCTGGCTGAGGTCATCAACGCCGTCGGCAGGCGCAGCTTTGCCCCCATCCTGCTGGTCGCAGGCCTGGTCACGCTCACTCCGCTGATCGGTGATATCCCCGGCGTGCCCACCATGATGGCGCTGCTAGTCGTGCTTGCTGCAGCACAATTGTTAGCCGGAAAAAAGAGTGTCTGGCTGCCGGCCTGGCTGGCGCGGCGTGAGGTGGAGACCGACAAGGTCGAGCGAACCATCGGCTGGATGCGCAAGCCGGCCGCCTGGATCGATCGGTTGTTGAAACCGAGGCTGACTGTATTCACCGGTCAGATCGCCCGTTACCCCATCGGCCTGGCCTGTCTGGCCATTGCGCTCGCCACGCCACCGATGGAGCTGATTCCATTCAGTGCCACGCTCGCCGGCGCGGCTCAGACCATGTTCGGCCTGGCGCTGCTGGCACGAGACGGCCTGATGGCGCTGCTGGGCTATCTCTTCACCCTATCCACCGCCTGGGTGGTGCTGGTGGCGCTCTAGCACGAAGCCCCCCTTCTTTAGAGCAAAGCCGGCGCGGCCCCCTCTCTCTGATCACTGTTCGGCCTGGCGCTGCTGGCACGAGACGGCCTGATGGCGCTGCTGGGCTACCTCTTCACCCTATCCACCGCCTGGGTGGTGCTGGTGGCGCTCTAAGCTTGGCCAACGCTTCTGCCTTTCTCAGCCTGAGTCGAA
The DNA here is from genome assembly GCF_040070555.1 of Halomonas sp. H10-59. Classification (NCBI taxonomy): domain Bacteria; kingdom Pseudomonadati; phylum Pseudomonadota; class Gammaproteobacteria; order Oceanospirillales; family Halomonadaceae; genus Halomonas; species Halomonas sp. H10-59. The sequence continues at coordinate 649,106 of NZ_CP098828.1, read as the reverse complement.
CCGATCGTGCTCTAACGCTGGCCGCAGGAGCGGTCGATGGCCTCGAGCCATTTTGCCACCGCCTCGGCGCCACCGTCGGGCACGCCCATCACCCGATCGCCGAGGTAGGCCGCGCGACCAAAGCGTGGATGCATGTGGGCCGACGCCTCGACGCCGCGCCAAGCCGCCTCGACCGCCCGACCAAAGGCCTGGGATCCGTCCAGTCCCTCTGCCAGCGCGGCCTCGAAGGCCTGGCTGGCCGGCATCAGCGCATCCAGCATGGTGCGATCCCCAGGAGCAGCACCTCCGATCTCGGCGATAGCGTCACCGGCGGCCTTGAGCGCCCTTGCCCAATCCTGTGCTGCGACCTCCCCTTCGCTCGGCAATGCCTGCGACGCACGCAGCAGGGCAAAGGCGTAGAAGGGACCTGAGCTTCCTCCAATCGCTCGCCTCAGGGCCTCCCCGGCTCTGGCCAGGCAGTCGGCAGGCGAACCAAAGGCGCTGTCCGGCAGCTTGCGCAACGCCTGGGCCGCGCGCACCATGCTGGCCCCCAGGTCGCCGTCGCCGGCGGCACTGTCGAGCTCGGTCAAGCGCTCCTCGCTGGCCACCATGGCGCTCGCCACCGCCGCCACCGCTCGCTGAAGTCGCTCGCAGGGTGGTCCAGCCTCGTCGGCGCCGGGCAGCGGCTCATCAAGCACGCTGGCAGTCACACTCTTCACCTCTGCTGCCACTTCGGCACTGCCTGGCCAGATGCGTACCTCGGTCGGCGACGTGAGCAAGTCCTCGCGGGCTTCGTCGAGCACCATCAACGACAGCGAGCACCCCGGCATTTCCAACGCCGTCATGAAGTTGCCGCACCACCCCAGCACAGGCTCGGCCCCCAGCTCACGCAGCCTGATCAAGGCCCGTCGCGCCACGATGGCAAGCTCCATCGGCGGTGTGCCGCCGAGACCATTGACCAGCACACCCAGACGACGCCCCTTCACCGACAGCGCCTGGCTCAGAGATTCCAGCATGCTATCGACGATGGTATCCGCCGGCAGCATGGCCGACTTGCGAACCCCTTTCTCGCCATGGATGCCCAATCCGAACTCGATCTCGTCATCACCGAGTTCGAACCCCGGCCGGCCGACCGCCGGCACCGTGCAGGCCCCCAAGGAAATGCCCATGGTCGCCACCGATTCGGCCGCTCCCCGAGCCAGCGCGGCGACCTCCTCGAGGGGTAGACCACGGGCCACAGCGGCACCGGCGATCTTGTGCACCAGTACCGTACCGGCCACACCACGACTCTGCTCCCGGGGTAGTGAATCGCGCAGCGCCACGTCATCAGCGACCATCACCACCTCTACTGGAATCCCCCGGACCCTTGCCAGTTCAGCGGCAAGGCGGAAGTTGAGACGATCCCCGGTATAGTTCTTTACCACCAGCAGGGCCCCACGTGGACCGGCGCAGGCAAGGATCGCCGCCAGCACGGCATCGACGCTCGGTGAGGTGAAAACGTCTCCCGCCACGGCGGCCGTCAACATGCCGCGCCCGACGTAGCCAGCGTGGGCAGGCTCGTGTCCGCTGCCGCCGCCGGAAATCACCGCCACCGGCCGGCGCTCAGGGTCTTCAGACAAGCTAGCGTCGATGACCACGTTTTCTTCATCCATCAGCGCAAGCCCAGGATGCAGGGCCACCATGCCTTCCAGCATCTCGCGAACGCTGCCTCTGGGATCGTTGATCAGCTTCTTCATGATGAGCCTCCTGCCCAACGGTGGATTCAGAATGGCAACATGGATGAGCCTCGAACCCTTGTAAAGCCGGCACACGAGCCTCGCCCCGCGCTTCACGCACGGCCACGGTGCGCTGAAGCGAAGAGCTGGCCACAGGTTTTTCCGCCACACTGGGCCAGTTGTGCCCAAAAAACAGCAAAGTAGCGCTATCGCACAACCATGCTCATGGCCACCTGATCCTGGTCAAAGGCACAGCCGTCTACGAGGGCTATTCTGATCTTGCCGACCAAGGATTGGTCGAGTGACAAGTCAGCGACGGCATGGACGCCGTCGCATCGCTTTTCGGGGGCAAGAGGTGGCATTCCGTCCCTCTTCCCAGCAGGGACCGATATGAAAACCTCTCGCCATGACCTGAAACTGTCCGACCCGCTTCACGACTACCTGCAGCACCCTTCCACACGACACGCCGTGGACGCCCTGCTCGCCCATGAGCTGGAGCACCTGGCGGTCGGCATGCAGTGGGACGAACTCATCAACCACTGCAATACGCTGATTCTGGCGCATCAGATCCGCAACGATTATCTGGAAATCCTGCTGAAGGCGTCGAAGCGCATCTGGAAGCCACTGATCAAGGGCACCATCTGGCGCGAGCTATCCATCGGAGAACTCGCCCCAGAACAGCAACCGAGCCCCCAGAACGTCTGGACCCAAGGGTTGTTTCGGTGCTTTATCAACCGCGACAACGGCCAGCCACTGACCACCTTGCTGAGCTGGCATCAGGGCGAAGGGCTGGTGGCCGCGTTCAGCATCGAACCGCGGGATGTCCAGGACATTCCGCCAGGGTGGGAGATCGATGGACAGGACTCCCGCTACTGGCGGACCCAGCCCGGCCTCGCCGAGTATCATCACTCTTCGCTGCTGGACATTTCATCGCTGGTGGGCCTGGCCGAGACCGCCATCACCGCCCTGAGTCAGACTGAAATCGAGCCATCGTGAACGGGTAAACCGGCGCCCTCCCCCCTTCGCCGCAACCTCAGCATCTCGGCCTTGCTCCATGCCTTGTGGGGCGCCTTTCGGCCTATTGGTCCCGCACAAATACTCGCTCTCCGGCAATCCAGGTTTCACTCACCCGGGTTTGCCAGAGTTCCGCCAGATCGGCACGCAGAATATCGGTATCCACCAGCACGAAATCCGCCCACTGCCCCGGCATCAAGCCACCCAGGCTACCCTCCTGGTGCGCCGCGTAGGCCGCATCGACGGTAAAGCCGCGCAGGGCTTCGGCCACAGTGAGCTTCTGCCCGGGCAGCCAGCCTCCTTCGGGCTGGTCGTCGCGGTCTTCCCGAGTCACGGCGGCGTGCAAGCCGTAAAAGGGGTTGGCAGGCTCGACCGGAAAGTCGGAACCCGCGGCGATACGACTACCGCTGTCCATGAAAAAGCGCCAGGCGTAGGCACCGGCGAGACGCTCCTGGCCTAGCCGGTCGCCGGCCATGTTCTTGTCACTGGTCGCATGGGTGGGCTGCATCGAGGGAATGACGCCAAGTTCCGTAAATCGCGGTATATCATCGACGCTCACCACCTGCGCATGCTCGATGCGATGGCGAAGCTCACGCCGCTGGGGATCCTGCTCCAGGCTACGCGCATAAACGTCCAGAGCGACACGATTGGCGCGGTCGCCTATCGCGTGCATATTGGCCTGGAATCCCTGGCTGCTGACCTGATCGACCAGCGCCTGCAGGGCGTCCTGATTCTGGATCATCAGTCCGCTGGAATCGGGTCTATCACTGTAGGGCGCCAGCAGCGCCGCTCCTCTACTGCCGAGGGCGCCATCTGCATAGATCTTGACGCTGCGAATATCCAGCCAGTCTTCGGGGTCGTCGTGGATGCCCTGCGCGAGAATCTCGTCAAGCTGTGGGTCGCTTGATGACACCATCGGGTAGATGCGCACCCCCAACTCACCTGCATCGGCCCTGGAGTGGTACATCTCAAGCTCAGCGGCGCTGGCGCCGGCATCGTGCATTCCAGTGATGCCAAGCTCCTGCAGATGTGCCACAGCGGTATCGAAGGCCTTGGCCATTTCCTGTGCACTGCGCGGGGGAATCTTGTCGGTGATAAGCAACTCGGCATTGTCGATGAAAACGCCGGTCGGTGTGCCGGCATCATCACGAATGATCTCGCCCCCTTCCGGTGCCTGGGTCTCGCCATCCACGCCTGCCATTTCCATGGCCTTGCTGTTGACCCAGATCGCATGCCCATCCACTCGACTCAGCACCACGGGGCGATCGGCAATCACTTCATCGAGCACTAGCGCGGTGGGAAATGCCTTGCCGTCCCACAGCACCTGATTCCATCCCCTGCCGCGTATCCATTCCAGATCGGGATTTGCCTCGGCGAAGTCGGCGACTTCCCGGGCGCTCTGCTCGGCCGACGCCAGGCCACGCAACTCGACCTCGAGCAGGCTATAGCCGAGCCCCATCAGATGTCCGTGGGCGTCGATCAGGCCAGGCAACAGCGTGCGGCCACCCGCATCGATCGTTGCCTGTGGTTCAGGATACTGCGATAGCAGTTGCTCATCGCCTCGTGCCACCACCTTGCCATCCTCGACGACAAGGGTGGTAAAGCTCACCAACTGGCGATAGGCATCGAAACCGTAGCCGTTGGCATCATGAATCACGGTGGCATCGGCACAAACACCAAGACTGGCGCCGGCAACCGACAACGCAAGCAACGTTTTATTGAGCATGGGCCCACCCTGTCATCTTGTTGTCATAAGGCCTGAATCAACTTTCATCCTAGCCGTATTGTTCGGCGGCACCCTACGAGCATGGGAGATACAAGGAAGGACTATTACTTACAAACACCGAGGAAAAAGGAGATAAATAGACGAAGACAGGACCATTAATCTGGCATACAACATCGGCACGCATTGTCACCGCTGCCTACCGAGATGCGTGCGGTGCATGCCTTCGAATCAGGCTTGAGCGTCTTGAAGGTCCTGAGCGGATAAGGCGCTCGATTTATCGAACCGGCTGACAGACATGGTCAGGCGAGACAAGCGCCGGAATGGGTACTGGGCTTGTTTCGAGGCTCGCGACCTTTCGCGTGGACGATGGTCCGGTCGTGACAACACCGACCCTCATGATCTGCTGACCCGAGCTTGAACGGTCTCTCAGGTTGCCCATCGAGGGTACTGTTCTGGCCTGTCTCGAGTCGCTAGCGCCTAGGGAACTGCAGATAGGGAAAAACGAGCGTAAGGAGGGAATACACGAACTGCATTGGGAATGGTGCCGGTGGTCGGACTCGAACCGACACACTGTTTCCAGCGGCGGATTTTGAATCCGCTGCGTCTACCAATTCCGCCACACCGGCAACGGGCGAGGATTATACGTGGGTGGCGCCAGAGGTCAATTCCCCTGAGCCGCTCGGTGGCGCCTGTCGGGGCGGATGGCGCATTGTCGAGGCGACTCCCGCCCCTGTCGGGCGCGGCACCCGCCGCATCCGGCCGAGCACCGACCTGGGATCGGCCTCGGCCGTTGTCAGCCAAAGCCCCACCGGCCGTCGGTTTCGGCACCCTGGCGGCAGGTGGGTCATTCCTCCATGTCTTGACGCTCGCCCGCTCGGGTTAGACCTTGGTAGACTGCGCTCCGCCTGCCCCAGGTCAACCAAGCCCCTGGTCAACAAGACCCGCGTCCAGCCCAGAATGGAGTCGCCCATGGCTGACACTCGCAATGAAGCCGTTCCCCATCCGTCCATCGCCAGCCGCATCGGGCTGGTGCTGGGTCCGCTGTTGTTGATCGCCACCCTGGTGCTGCCCCCGCCCGGCGACATGTCCCAGGCCGCCTGGGGCTGCGTCGGCATGGCACTGCTGATGGCCAGCTGGTGGTCCACCGAGGCGATCCCGATCCCGGTGACCTCGCTGATCCCCCTGGTACTGGCCCCGGCGGTGGGCATCGGCAGCATCAAGGAGGTCGCGGCCAGCTACGCCAATCCGATCATCTATCTGTTCCTTGGCGGTTTCCTGCTCGGTATCGCGATGCAGACCTGGAACCTGCACAAGCGTATCGCCCTGCACGTGCTGAAGGTCGTCGGCAGCGAGCCCAAGCGCCAGATCGCCGGGTTCATGATCGCCACCGGCTTTCTCAGCATGTGGGTGTCCAACACCGCCACCTCGATCATGATGCTGCCCATCGGCATCTCGGTGCTGAGCCTGCTCGAGGATTCCGACCCTGATGAGCTGCGCCGCTTTGCCACCGCGCTGCTGCTGGGTATCGCCTATTCGGCCAGCATCGGTGGCGTGGCCACATTGATCGGCACGCCGCCCAACGCCCTGCTGGCGGGCTATCTGGCCGATGACCGCGGCATCGACCTGGGCTTCGCCCAGTGGATGCTGGTCGGGGTACCGATCAGTGTGGTGATGATGTCGCTGACCTGGTGGTGGCTGTCCCGCGGCGGCTTCTCGCTGAAGGTCGGCAAGGGTGAAAGCGACAACCTGATCAAGGACCAGCTCGCCGAGATGGGCCCGATGAGTGCCGCCGAACGCCGTGTCGGCCTGCTGTTTCTGGCCGCGGCGGCGCTGTGGATCCTGCGCCCGCTGCTCAATGACATGGGCGCCTCCTGGCTGTCCGACACCACCATCGCCATCGTCGCCGGCATGGCGCTGTTCCTGATTCCTTCCGGCCGTCGTTCCGGCGAGGCGCTGATGGTGTGGGAAGACGCGGTGAAGCTGCCCTGGGGCATCCTTCTGCTGTTCGGCGGAGGCCTGGCGCTGGCCGGCGCGATCAGCAAGTCGGGGCTGGCCGAGTGGATCGCCAACCAGCTGTCGATCCTCGGTGCCCTGCCGGTGCTGGCGATCATCGGCGGCGTGGTGCTGGTGATCATCTTCCTCACCGAGGTAACGTCCAACACCGCCACCGCGGCGGCCTTCCTGCCGCTGCTCGGCGCCCTGGCGCTGTCGCTGGATCTGCCGGTGATGCTGATCACCGTGCCGGCCGCCATCGCTGCCAGCTGCGCCTTCATGATGCCGGTGGCCACACCACCCAACGCCATCGTCTTCGGCACCGGCCATATGAAGATTCAGTCGATGATTCGTGCCGGCTTTGCCCTCAACCTGATCAGTACGGTGGTGGTGACGCTGATGGCCTATGGACTGATCCTGCTGCTGTGGTAGCCACTCCGATGGCCCTTGGCCATCGACCCGGCTGCGCTGCCCGTCACCCGGTTAGCCGATTCGGACTGACGCTGATGGCGTGGTCGTGACACAAGATCGACGCCGTTTCCTGACGTGGCGGTCAGGAAACGGTATCCTTGTGCGCCTTTGGCATCCTTCATCCCGCCTGACGACTTGCGAATTCCCATGCAGCGCGCCGACTTTCATTTCGAGCTCCCCGAAGAGCTGATCGCCCGTTACCCGTCCGACGTTCGCAGCGACTGCCGCCTGCTGTGTGTCGACGGCGCCAGCGGACACCTCGACCACCGCCGCTTTCCGGACCTTGAGCAGTTGCTCGAGCCCGGCGACCTGCTGGTGTTCAACGACACCCGCGTGATCCCCGCCCGCCTGCACGGCCACAAGGCCAGCGGCGGCAAGGTGGAAATGCTGCTCGAACGGCCGCTGGACGCCCATCGGGGGCTGGTCCATCTGCGCTCGAGCAAGTCACCGAAGCCCGGCACCGAGCTTCACTTCGAGGGCGGCATCCAGGCGGTGGTCGAAGGTCGCCGCGACGCCCTGTTCGAGCTGCGCTTTCTCGGCGATACCCCGATGATCGCGCTGCTGGAACGCCACGGCCATATGCCGCTGCCGCCGTATATCACCCGGGACGACGAGCTGTCCGACCGCGAGCGCTACCAGACCGTCTACGCCCGGCGCGACGGGGCGGTGGCCGCGCCGACCGCCGGCCTGCACTTCGACGAGCCGCTGCTCGAGCGGCTGGCCGAGCGAGGCGTCGAGTCCGCCTACGTGACCCTGCACGTAGGCGCCGGTACCTTCCAGCCGGTGCGCGTCGACAATATCCAGGAGCACCACATGCACAGCGAGTGGATCGAGGTGGGTGACCAGGCCTGCGCCCAGGTGCGTGCGGCCAAGGCTCGCGGCAACAAGGTCATCGCCGTCGGCACCACCAGCGTGCGCTGCCTGGAAACCGCCAGCCAGTCGGGCGAGATCGCGCCCTTCTCCGGCGACACCGACATCTTCATCTACCCAGGCTACGAGTGGCGCTGCGTGGACGCTCTGATCACCAACTTCCATCTGCCGGAATCGACCCTGCTGATGCTGGTGTCTTCCTTCTCCGGCTACGACACCGTGATGAAGGCTTACCGCGAGGCGGTAAAGGAACGCTACGCCTTCTTCAGCTACGGCGACGCCATGCTGCTGACGCCGGCACGCTGACCCTATTTGCCAGGCGGTGGCTGCTCGGCCGAGCGGTCCACCGTCGTCAGGCTCGAATCAACGCCCCCAAGGGGCACGGAGAGACCCATGCGCGAGCAATGCTTCATGCGCTTCGACAAGCTGGCCGAGGACGGCCGGGCCCGCCGAGGTCGCATCACCTTTCCCCGCGGCACCATCGAGACCCCGACCTTCATGCCGGTGGGCACCTACGGCACGGTCAAGGGCATGACCCCTGCCTCGGTGGAAGAGATCGGCGCCGAGATCATCCTCGGCAACACCTTCCACCTGTGGCTGCGCCCCGGCACCGAGGTCATCGAGGCCCACGGCGACCTGCACGACTTCGCCCAGTGGCACAAGCCGATCCTCACCGACTCCGGCGGCTTCCAGGTGTTCTCGCTGGGCGAGACGCGCAAGATCACCGAGCAGGGCGTGCACTTCCGCTCGCCGGTGGACGGCTCCAAGGTGTTCATGGGACCGGAAGAGTCGATGGCGGTGCAGCGCTCGCTGGGCTCCGACATCGTCATGATCTTCGACGAGTGCACTCCCTACCCGGCGACCCACGACGAGGCGCGCCGTTCGATGGAGATGTCGCTGCGCTGGGCCCAGCGCTCTCGCGATGCCCACGGCGACTCACCGTCGGCTCTGTTCGGCATTATCCAGGGCGGCATGTACCCGGATCTGCGTGAGGCTTCGCTCAAGGGCCTCGGCGACATCGGCTTCGACGGCTACGCCATCGGCGGGCTGTCGGTGGGCGAGCCCAAGGAAGAAATGATCAAGGTGCTCGACTATCTGCCCGAGTGGATGCCGGCGGACAAGCCGCGCTATCTGATGGGCGTCGGCAAGCCCGAGGATCTGGTCGAAGGGGTACGCCGCGGGGTCGACATGTTCGACTGTGTGATGCCCACCCGCAACGCCCGCAACGGCCACCTGTTCACCGCCGAGGGCACGGTCAAGATCCGAAACGCCAAGCATCGTCACGACACCCGCCCGCTGGAAGATGACTGTGACTGCTACACCTGTCAGAACTTCTCGCGGGGCTATCTGCACCACCTGGACCGCTGCGGCGAGATGCTCGGATCGATGCTCAACACGATCCATAATCTGCGTCACTATCAGCGTGTCATGGCCGGTTTGCGCGGTGCTATCGAAGCGGGTACATTGGCTGACTTCGTGGAAGGGTTCTATGCCAGGCGTGGCCTGCCGGTTCCCCCCGCCCCGAATTGATGACCCGGTCGGCAGCCGCCGGCCGTCTGACTCCCTTTTCCCCACGACTTCAGGAGACCGTCGTACATGTTGGACTTCTTCATCTCCCCGGCCCTGGCCCAGGATGCTGGCGCTGCCGCCGGTGGTGGTATCGCCCAGATCGTGATGCTGGTCGGCTTCGTGCTGATCTTCTACTTCCTGCTGTGGCGTCCCCAGGCCAAGCGCGCCAAGCAGCACAAGCAGCTGATCGCTGGCCTGTCCAAGGGTGACGAGATCGTCATCGGCGGTGGTCTGATGGGCCGCATCACCCGGGTCAGCGACGACAGCGAGTTCCTCGCCATGGAAATCAGCGAAGGCACCGAAGTCAGCGTGCAGAAGAACGCCGTGGCCGCCGTGCTGCCCAAGGGCACTATCAAGTCCATCTGATTGGTGTCATTCCCCTTCGGCCCTGTGCGCCGAAGGGGGCCCCATGCTGACGCGGGGGGAGCCGATCGGTCGGCTGTCGCGCGTTGGCGAGGCAGCCGCACCCTTCGCTTTGGAAAGTCCCCGGAGCACCTCTCGAGCGCCCCCGGCTTTCCCTTATTTGTCAGCAACCTGAGGGCAGAGCCCCGATGCTCAATCGTTACCCTTTATGGAAGTACCTGCTGATCCTGGTGGTACTTCTTGTCGGCCTGGTCTACTCCCTTCCCAATCTGTTTCCCGAAGACCCAGCGGTCCAGATCAGCAGTGATCGTGGCGAGCTGAGTTTCAGCCAGTCCCAGCAGCAGAGCCTCGAACAGGCCCTGGCCGAGGCGGACATCGACGTCAAGACGGTGGAACAGGAGCCCAACAGCCTGCTGATCCGGCTGAACGACGCCGAGGACCAGATTCCCGCCCGTGACCTTATCGCCCAGCAGCTCGGCGATGACTATGTGGTCGCGCTGAACCTGGCAGAGTCCACCCCCGAGTGGCTGTCTTCGCTGGCGGCCTCGCCCATGACCCTTGGTCTGGACCTGCGTGGCGGTGTGCACTTCCTTTTGGAAGTGGACATGGAAGCGGCGGTCAATCAGCGTCTCGAGGTCAACGCCAGCGCCATGCGCGAGACCCTGCGTGAAGAGCGCATCCGCTACCGCAACACCGAGATCGACGGCCGCACCATCTCGCTGGACTTCATGAACGCCGAGGACCGCGACGCTGCCGAGACGCTGATTCGCCGCGAGTTCCCCGACTTCCAGTACCAGGACGTCGAGCGTGAACGCGGCGCCAGCCTGGCGATGACCCTGACCGACGCGTCCGTGGACGAGATCCAGGACTACGCGATCAACCAGAACCTGACCACCCTGCGCAACCGCGTCAACGAGCTCGGCGTGGCCGAACCGCTGGTACAGCGCCAGGGCCCGGATCGCATCGTGGTCGAGCTGCCCGGCGTGCAGGACACCGCCGCCGCCAAGCGTATCGTCGGCGCCACCGCCAACCTGGAGTTCCGCCTGGAGGCGCGCACCGACACCCCGTCCAACGAGACCGAGGCGCTGCCCTTCCGCAACGAGCCCGGACGCACCGCCGACCTGATGCGCGACGTCATCATCACCGGCGACAGCGTGTCCAGCGCCAGCCGCGGCTTCGATGAGAACGGTCGCCCCCAGGTCAACATCAACCTGGACGGCACCGGCGGCACCCTGATGAACCGCGCCACCCGCACCAACATCGGTCGCAACATGGCGGTGGTGTTCATCGAGCACAAGACCCGTGACCGTACGGTGATGGAGGACGGTGAGCAGGTGACCGTGCGTGATCCCTACACCGAACGCGGCATCATCAGCCTGGCCACCATCCAGAGCGCGCTGGGCAACAGCTTCCGCATCACCGGGCTGGAATCGCCCACCGAAGCCGGCGAGCTGGCACTGCTGCTGCGCTCCGGTTCTCTGGCGGCACCGATCTACTTCGCCCAGGAACGCACCATCGGCCCGAGCCTCGGTGCCGACAATATCGAGCGCGGCATGCTCTCGGTACAGATCGGTCTGCTGCTGGTCGTGCTGTTCATGTTGATCCGCTACAAGGTGTTCGGCGTCATCGCCAACATCGCCCTGGCGTTGAACCTGACCCTGCTGGTCGCCGCCATGTCGATGCTCGGCGCCACCCTGACGCTGCCCGGTATCGCCGGTATCGTATTGACGCTGGGCATGGCGGTCGACGCCAACGTGCTGATCTTCGAGCGTATTCGTGAGGAGCTGCGCACAGGACTGTCGGTGCAGCAGGCGATCCACGCCGGCTACGAGCGCGCCTTCAGCTCCATCGTCGACGCCAACATCACCACCCTGCTGGTGGCATTGATCCTGTTCTCCATCGGTACCGGCCCGGTCAAGGGCTTCGCCGTCACCCTGTCGCTGGGCATCCTGACCTCGATGTTCACCGCCCTGCTGGTGACCCGTGCCATGGTCAATCTGATCTACGGCGGCAAGCCGGTGAAGAAGCTATGGATCTAAGCCCATGTCCACTTGCACACAACGGGGAGAGGGTATGAAACGCCTCACCAACCTGAATCTCGACTTCATGGGCCAGCGCAAGATCGCCTTTGCCATATCGGCGATCCTGATCCTGGTCTCGCTGGTGTCGCTGGTGGTGCAGGGCCTGGCCCTGGGCCTCGACTTCACCGGCGGCACCCTGGTCGAAGTCCGCTACGCCACCGCCCCGGCGCTGGACAGCGTGCGCGGCGCCCTCGAGGGAGCCGGCTTCAATGACATCTCGGTACAGACCTTCGGCGCCGCCAATGAGGTGTTGATTCGTCTGCAGCAGACCTTCGAGGCCAACGTCGGCGACCAGGTCGTGGGCCTGCTGGCCCAGGGCGGCGCCCAGGTGGACCTGGTGCGTGCCGAATTCGTCGGTGCCCAGGTCGGCGGTCAACTGCGTGACCAGAGCGGTCTCGGCATGCTCGTCGCCCTCGGCGTGGTCATGCTCTACGTGGCCTTCCGCTTCCAGTACAAGTTCGCCATCGGCGCACTGCTGGCACTGGTCCATGACGTGATCATCGTGGTCGGCGCCTTCTCGCTGTTCCAGATGGAGTTCGACCTGACGGTGCTGGCCGCCGTGCTGGCGGTGATCGGCTACTCGCTCAACGACACCATCGTGGTCTATGACCGTATCCGCGAGAATATCCGCAAGTCGCGTATCGACGACATGCCGGCGATCTTCAACGAGGCGATCAACCAGACCCTGTCCCGCACCCTGGCGACCTCCGGTACCACCCTGCTGGTACTGCTGGCGCTGGCCTGGCTCGGTGGCGACATGATCCACAACTTCTCGGTGGCCCTGCTGATCGGTATCGGCGTGGGTACCTTCTCGTCGATCTACGTGGCGGCGGCCCTGCTGATCAAGCTCAAGCTTCAGCGCCGCGACCTGATCCCGGAGAAGAAGGAAGACGCCGAGGAAGAGCAGCTGCCCTGATATCACCGCAACTGCCCCTCGAGGCCCCGTCGTGGATCATCCACGGCGGGGCCTCTTGCTATCCGAGGTCGGTGTCCGATCACGGCGAGCCGGCAACGCTGTCGGCGGCCTCTCAGTTCACTTCGAAAACCATGCCGCAACGCGAGATAGGTCGTTTCCTTCCAGAAAATGCCCGCCTTCACTTGCCCTGGCCAGCGCCCCCTTTCATGCTTGTCATCCACCCCATTAAAACGTGACGAGGCCGCATGTTCCTGCTGATCGCCTTTGCCGTACTGTCCATCGGCGCCTCCTTCCTGTGTTCGGTACTGGAAGCGGCCATCCTGTCGCTGACACCGAGCTATATCGCCCAGGTCCAGGAGACCAACGAGCCGCTGCACAAGAAGCTGAACGCCCTCAAGCGGGATATCGATCGCCCGCTGGCGGCTATCCTGACGCTCAACACCATCGCCCACACCGTTGGCGCCACCGGCGTCGGCGCCCAGGTCGCGGTGGTCTTCGGCGAGGCCTGGCTGGGCGTCGCCTCGGCGGTGATGACGCTGGCCATCCTGATCCTCTCGGAGATCATTCCCAAGACCATCGGCGCCACCTTCTGGCGCCAGCTGTCGCCCTGGCTGCCGCCCATCCTCAACACCCTGATCCTGCTCCTCAAGCCATTCATCTGGATGTCCGAACAGATCACCCAGCGCATCGGCGGCAATGCCGCCGACACCGACATGCGTGGCGAGATCAAGGCGCTGGCACGTATCGGCCTGGACGAGAAGGCACTGGACCAGGACGAAGCCAGAACCATCACCAACATCCTCAACCTTCACGAGATCAAGATCAGCAAGGTGATGACGCCAAGAACCGTGTGCGTCACGGTGCGCCCATCGATGACCGTGGCCCAGTTCGAACAGGAACTGGTGCGCTCGCCGTTCACCCGCTTTCCGGTGATGGACGGCGGCGAGCAGGCCATCGGCTATGTGCACAAGGCCGACGCCTACCAGGCGGATGAATCCGTGGACATGAAAGAGATCATGCAGGACGCCCCCTCGGTACAGGCCGACGACAGCGTCGAGCATGTCTTCACCATGATGCTCAGGGATCGTCAGCATCTGGCGGTGGTGTATGACGACCATGGCACCTGGGTGGGGCTGATCACCATGGAGGACGTGATCGAGACGGTGCTCGGCCAGGATATCGTCGACGAGACCGACAACGTCACCAATATGCGCAAGTACGCCAAGCAGCGCTGGACCCAGCGTCGACAAGGCAGGTCAGCCAAGACAGACTCCGGCGACCCGGCCAGCCAGGGTTCCTGAACCCAGCGCCAGGGAGCGTTCGCCAGTACGCAACGCAACGTAGCACGGCGACGCTCCCCCTTTGCCCGAGCATTTGCGATAACATCTCCATTGAAAATGATTATCAATGGAGAAAGCATGTACAAGCCTCTCGCCATCGCCACCCTGCTCAGCGTCACTGCCCAGGCCTGGGCGCAACCGGTGCCGGAAAGGGTCGCCGCCCTCGACTACGCGGCCCTGGACATCCTCGACAACCTGGCGCAGCGCGAGCGTATCGCCGGTGTCGCCCAGGCAACGCTTCCCGACTATCTGTCCGACTATGCCGACGACGCTTTCACCGACGTGGGCACCCTCAAGGTCGCCGACATGGAAGTCCTTGAGTCGCTGTCACCCGACGCCATCCTGATCAGCGGGCGCCTGGAAGCCGAACGCGAAAATCTGGAAGCTCTTGCCCCTGTCTACGCCGTGGCGACCGAGGGCGAGGACGCCTGGGACCAGCTCGAACATCGGGTCGACGATCTGGCTGCGCTGTTCGATGCACAGCAAGCGGGTGAGCAGGCGCTTGCGGACCTGCGCCAGGCGCTCGATCAGCAGTTGGCCGAGATCAACGGGACGCCGAAGGTACTGGTGGTCGTCCACAACGACGGAAAGCTTATCGTCCAGCACAACGCCGTCGTGCATGACCTGATGGGACTGGCCTCGCCTGAACTTCCCGAGAACGTCGAGAGCGTGACGCGTGGTGAGCGTACCTTCACGCCGCTGACGCCGGCGCAGATCGCCGCCACCCAGCCCGACCTGGTGTGGGTGGTGGACCGCAGCGCCGCCATCGGCCAGACGCCTCTCGATGTCGAGGCGCTGACGCAGGCCGTCGGTGACGATCTGGCGATCGCCGTCGGCTCGCCGCGACTCTGGTATCTGGCCGGCCAGGGCCTGGACAGCACCCGCCTCCAGGTCGAAGAGGTGGTGGCCGCGCTGGCGCCCTGACCACGGTCGCACCGAACTCACTGCACCAACAACGAATGACGCCCCCGCGGCCAGGCCGCGGGGGCGTCGTCGTTGGCGGGGCCAGAGCCGCACCGGCTCTCCACAGCGGCCATCCGATGCCCCCGTCCAACCGCCATGAATCGCCCCCTCCAGCGGCCTAATAGCCGCTACCTCCTGGGAGGTATGGCGCACCAGGGCATGCCATCTAGCCTTAAATGGCATACCAGACAACCCACCAGGCATGCCGAAGGTGACGTACACCATGACCTCTCATCTGCTTCAGGACATCGCTCCCCAGACTCCGCTGTCGGATCCGCTCTCCCCGGCCGCAGCACAGAGTGCCGTGATCGAGCTTGAAGGGACTCGCCTGGTCGCCGTTACCACCCTACCGGAGCGTGCCAGAGGCGCCATCGGCAAGCGGGAAACCGCGATCTTTCGCCAGGCCATCGCCACGGCCAGCGAACATCGCCTGCCGCTGATGATGCTGATCGACTCCGCCGGTGCCAAGGTCGACGAAGGCGTGGCGGTACAGGGCGACTTGCGAGCCCTGATAGGAGACCTGCTGGTCGGACGCCAGCGCATCCCCGGGGTCCTGGCGGTGCTGGGGCACAATACCTTCGGCGGTGCCAGCCTGGTGGCCATGTGCGCCGACCAGCGTCTCTACACGCCAGCCAACCGTCTGGCGATGAGCGGGCCTCGCCTGCTGTATGCCCGCAATCTCCACCAGCACCGAGTGGACGCCGTCATCTCGGCGGCGTCCCGACTCAGGCGCGATCCCGCCGGCCATGCCACCAGCGGAACACCGACAGCGCTGCGCAACGACATCGCCAGGTGGCTCGCCTCGTCACGTCGAATCGACCTCAATGTCGGTTCCGCTACTGAATCCGTCGCCACCTTGCCGTCAGCTCGGGTAAGCCGGTCGCAGCAGGAGCAGCACGCTTGGATCACCTGCCACGGAAGCGCCCCGCCGGATCACCTGGATCTTGCAGACCTTGCTCAGGCAATCCAGCGCCTCCCCGCTGGGCTTTCGCTGATCCTGCGCTGCCAGTGGAGCTGCCACAGCCTGAGGGCCATCGATGAAGCCAGGCTACAGAGCCTGGCGCTGGTGCGCCTGGCCAGCACCATCGAGCACCGAGTGCGCTCGGGTGCCGCCGTTGAGCTGGTGATCGATGGTGAACTCTCAGGTGGCATCTATCTCGCCCTCGCCGCCTGCGCAAGCCAGGTGAGACTCACCGCCAGAGGACGCGTTCGCAGCCTGCCCTCACGGGTGGCCGCGCTGATCACGCCTAGAGGCGATCATCCACAAGCCAGCGCCGAACACCTCCACGCGCTTGGCATCATCGACACCCTGGAGGCCTGGGATGAACACTGAGGCCAGCTGCCGCAACGTCTTTCGGATGTTTCAGGATGTCGCCGAGCGGGTGGGGCATGGACCCTTGCTGACCACAGCGCCATTCAACAGGGCCTCCAGCGGGGCTTCCAACAGAGCCACCAGCGAGCCTTCCACCACCCTGTCCTACGCCGACGCCATGGCCCAGAGTGCCCGCCTGGCCCGCGCCCTGACAGCGCTCGGTGTCAGGCCGGGGGATCGCGTCGCCGCCCAGGTCGACAAGTCCCCGCAAGCCTTGCTGCTGTACCTGGCGGTGTTGCGTCAGGGCGCCATCCATCTGCCACTCAATACCGCCTATACCGCCACCGAGATCGCCTATTTTCTGAGTGACGCCGCGCCGGTGCTCTATGTCGCCTCCTGCGCGTGCATGGCCGCGAGCGAAGAAGCCTTGAACCGCCACCCCAATATCCAGCGGCTCACCCTGGAGGCGGACGGCACTGGCAGTTTGATGACACTCGTGTCGGAGCAGGCCGAGCGCCACCGAGTCCAGCCTCGTCGAGGCGACGACGTCGCCCTGATTCTCTACACCTCCGGCACCACCGGCAGCCCCAAGGGGGCGATGCTCACCCACGCCAACCTGGCCAGCAATGCCAGGGCGCTGACCCGACTCTGGGAGTTCGGCTCAAGCGACGTGCTGATCCACGCCCTGCCGCTGTTTCATGCCCACGGCCTGGTCATCGCCACCCACTGCGTGCTGCTGTCCGGCAGTCGCATGCACCTGCTGCCGCGCTTCGATGCCGATACCGTGGTTCACCTGCTGCCCGAAGCCACGGTGATGATGGGCGTCCCTACCTACTACAGCCGGCTGCTGGAGCACCCTGACCTCAGCGCCGCGGCCACCTCGGGGATGCGTCTTTTCGTCTCGGGCTCCGCGCCCCTGAGCGAGGCCACCGCCAGACGCTTTCACGCCTTGACCGGGCACACCATCCTGGAGCGCTACGGCATGACCGAGGCCACCATCATCAGCTCCAACCCGGTGGTTGGCGAACGTCGCCTCGGCTCGGTGGGCCTCCCCATCGAGGGCGTCAGCCTCAGGATCACCGATGACCACGACACCCCGCTCGCCAGCGGCAACGTCGGACACCTCCAGATCAAAGGCCCTGCCGTGATGAAGGGCTACTGGCGGCAGCCACAGAAGACCCGCCAGGAGTTCACCCCTGACGGCTGGTTTCGCACCGGCGACAACGGCCGTATCGATGAGGATGGCTACCTGACCATCGTTGGTCGCAGCAAGGATGTGATCATCAGCGGGGGGTACAACGTCTACCCGGGCGAGGTCGAAGCGCTGCTCGACGCCATGGAGGAGGTCAGTGAATCCGCGGTGATCGGGCTGCCCCACGCCGACTTCGGCGAAGCGGTGACCGCCGTGGTGGTGGCGGCCGCTGGCGCCACCCTGGACGAAGATGCCATTCGCCGCCGTCTGCGCGATGTACTGGCCGCCTACAAGGTTCCCAAGCGGGTACTGGTCGCCGACGACCTGCCACGCAACACCATGGGCAAGGTGATCAAGGCCGAGCTCAGGGACAACCATCGAACCCTCTACCTTGGCCGCTCGGCCGAAGGTGCCTCATGAATCCCTTCCTCCGGCTGTGCCGCACCCTGGGCGATGCCGGCTTTTTCGCCGCCCTGCTGATCATGGTGTTCCTGGTCGCTTCGATCATCTGGGAGGTCATCAGTCGATACCTGCTGGGGGCTCCCACCGTCTGGGTCACCGAGGTCTCGGGCTATCTGGTCTCCGGCATCCTGTTCATGGCCAT
Organism: Halomonas sp. H10-59; assembly: GCF_040070555.1. Classification (NCBI taxonomy): domain Bacteria; kingdom Pseudomonadati; phylum Pseudomonadota; class Gammaproteobacteria; order Oceanospirillales; family Halomonadaceae; genus Halomonas; species Halomonas sp. H10-59. The sequence continues at coordinate 630,999 of NZ_CP098828.1, read as the reverse complement.
CGCCCGGGTCTATCGGGAAGGCGGTCATGCCCGCATGTCGCTGCTGGAGGGACGGCTGTCGATCGCCGCCCAGAACCGTCTGGGGCTGGTCGTCGACGGCTGCACCCTGGTGTTCGCGGCCTTCGCCTTCTGGGCCACCCTGGAACTCGCTCTCCTGTCCTATCAGCTCAACTGGCGGTCCTCGACCACCCTGGCGGTACCGCTGTATCTGCCCCAGTCGCTGATGCCGGCGGGCTCCGCGATCTTTGTGCTGGAACTGATCGCTCAGATCCACCAGAAGCTGGCGCACTTCAAGGCGCCCGCCACCGACGAGGACGGACCCACGCCATGATGATTTTCAGCGTCGCCCTGAGCCTGGCCATCCTGTTGATCCTCGGCGTCCCCGTGGCCTTCGCCCTGGGGCTCGCGGCCCTGGTGGGCATCATCTACCAGGGTGGCCTGGCCGCCAGCCTGGCCATGTCCGACATCATCTGGGGCACCACCTCGGAGTTCGTACTGGTAGCCATACCGCTGTTCGTGCTGATGAGCGAGATCGTCAACGTTTCCGGGGTGGGCCGCGACCTGTTCGAAAGCGTCGACAAGTGGCTGGGACGCCTGCCCGGCGGCATCGCCATCAGTGCCATCGTCGCCGGCGCGATCTTCGGTGCGGTCAGCGGCACCGCCGTCGGCGTCGCGGCAGTCATCGGCAGCGTCGCCATCCCGGAGATGCTCAAGCGCCACTACAGTCCCGAAATGGCCACCGGCACCGTCGCCGCCAGTTCGGGGCTCGGCATGATCATTCCTCCGAGCCTGCCGCTGATCATGTACGGTGTCGTCACCGAAACCTCGATTGCCGAGCTGTTTTCCCACGCCATTGTGCCGGGGCTGGTGATCACCGCGCTGTTCGCCTCTTACGTCTGCGTCGTCCAGGGCCTGTCAGGCAAACGGGCGTCGACGATCGGTTTTGCCGCCGATCTGGGCTGGATCAGGTCACTGCTCCAGGCCGGCCCGGTCATCGCCCTGATCGTGGTGGTCATCGGCAGCATCTATCACGGTATCGCCACCCCTACCGAAGCGGCCGCCATTGGCGTCGGCGGCGCACTGATCATTGCCCTCGGGCGCAGGGGCCTGACGCGAAAGAGCCTGACCACGGCGCTGATCAAGGCCACCCGCACCAGTTGCATGCTGCTCGCCATCCTGGCCTCGGCGATGCTGTTCAGCTATGCGCTGAGCAACGCCCAGCTACCCCAGCAGCTTGCCAGAGTGGTGGTGGAGGCCGAACTCGGCGCCTGGACCTTCTTCCTGCTGGTCATGCTGATGCTGTTCGTTCTCGGCACCCTGCTCGATGCCATCTCGTTGGTCATCATCGCCGTGCCCATCGTCTTTCCTGCGATCCTCGCCTACGGCTTCGACCCCGTCTGGTTTGGCGTGGTGGTGATGGTCAACATGTGCTTCGCGGTGATTACACCCCCATCGGCCTGTGCCTCTACGTGGTCAGGGACTGTGTCGAGGGCATCCGAATCAGTCAGGTGGTGCGCGGCGCCCTGCCGTTCATCGCCCTCTACGTCGTATCCATCGTCATCCTGTGCGCATTTCCCGAACTGGTCACCGGTCGCTGACCCAGTGATGTCCCGCCCCTTGCGACCGAGCTTACGTCCGAGCTCCGCCGGACCTTCCTCAAGAGGACAACAAGATGAAACCCTCCCTCTGCTGTCGTCGCTTCATCTCACCCCTGCCCCCCGCGCCGTCCCCCACCCTGGCCATCGCCCTGACGACGGCCCTGGTCGCGGGGTTGCTCACCACGACCACGACCCAGGCGGCGGAAACCCTGCGTCTGGGCCACTACTTTCCCGCCGAGGACTTCCGCGGGCGTACCACCCAGTACCTGGCCGACCAGCTCGACCCGACACTGCTCGAAATCGACGTCTTCCCCTCGGAATCCCTGGTCAAGGGACGCGACGGTCTGATGGGCACGGCACGCGGCACCGTAGATCTGTACAGCCTGTTCGGCGGCTACGTGGTGGGTACCGTGGGCATGATGAAGATCTTCACCGTGCCGTTTCCGCCCGACTCCCTGGACGACGCCGACGTGCTGGCCTTCGCCAACGACCCGCGCGTGCTCGAACCGCTGGGCGAAGCCTTTGCCGCCTCCCAGGTCAAGCTGCTGGGGTTCATCAACTCCTCCGGGCAGACCACGCTGTTCCTGGCCGAGTCGATCGACGGGCTGGATCAACTCGAAGGTCGCAAGATCCGTGGCGTGGGCGGCTACACCGACCCGGCGCTCGAAGACCTTGGCGCCACCGTGGTGTTCATGAGTGCCGCCGAGCAGTTTCTGCAGCTTCAGACCGGCGGCGTCGATGGTGTGATCACCACCGATTCCTCCTACGTCAATCTCGGGCTCTCCGAGGTCGCCCCAGTAGTGCTTGCGAGCTCGATGGTGCGCACGCCCTATCCGCTCATCATGAACCTGCGCAAATACAATGGACTGAGCCAGGACGCTCGCGACGAACTCCATCGGGCGGTCGAGGCCACCATCGAGTGGTCGAGCGCCAACTTCACCGAGGAGTCCGAACGTCTTCGCCAGGCGGTCGATGAACAGGCCGAGACGGTGTACACCTTCAGCGAGGAGGATCTGGCGCTTGCCGACAGCCTTCGCGACAAGTACCTGTCGGCGTATATCGAGGAGTTCGGCGAGTCCGCCGGTGCGCTGGTGGAGGTCTACCGCAGCTATCTCCAGTAATCTCGACCGCGGCATCCGGCAAGACGACGTCCGGGTGCCGCCCTCTGTCCACGTGTCTACTGCAGGGACCGCTCGATGGCATCGCCCACCAGGACCACCGAACACATTCGCCAGCAGCTGGAGGATCGCATCCTGCGGGGCAGCTATCCGCCCGGACACCGGCTGAACGAGCGCGACCTGGCCGCCGAGTTCGCGGTCTCTCGTACTCCCGTCCGTGAGGTCATTCGGATGCTCACCTCCGAGGGCCTGGTCGAACACCGGGCCAACCAGGGCGCCTTCGTCCGGCGCAATTCGCTCAAGGATATTCTCGACATGTTCGAGATGCTGGCGCTGCTGGAGTCCTCCGCCGCCAGGCTCGCCGCGCGCCAGAGCACCGCCGATGACATTCCCCCATTGCTGCAGGCGGCCCAGGAAACCATCGACACCGCGGCAATCACCGCCGAACGTTACACCAGCGCCAACAGGGCGTTCCACGAAGCGATCTATCGCCTGGCCGCCAACGAGACCCTGGCCGGCCAGATCACCGACATCCGACGCAAGATCGAGCCCTATCGCGGGCACATCCACCGCATCGCCGGCATGCGCAGCATGTCGGCCGAGGAGCATCTCGAAATCGTCTCGGCCATCGCCGACAAGCGTGAGGGAGCGGCGGCGGATGTGATGTTTCACCACCTGGACATGCAGCGAGCGGAGTTTTCCGGCTTCGTGTTCTCGCTGACCAAGGCGCTGGCCTAGCCCGCGCCATGGCGGCGACCAACGGCCGGCACCACAGACGACAACGCCCCCGCGGCCAGGCCGCGGGGGCGTTACTGTGACGGCGTCACGATCACCGCTCGCTCGCGCGAGCGGTGCCGAATCAGTCCTCTTCGGGCTGACTGGGCGCGGTATGCACGTGGGGCGCAAGCTGCTTGATCAACGCCTTGAACAGGCGCGGGTTGGCGGCCATCAGGGCGCCTTCGATACGCACCGAGGGCTGGCCATCCGGGGTGCCAATCAGGGCACCGGACTCCTTGAGCAGCAGCGAACCGATGTCCAGGTCCTGCTCCTCGACTCCCAGCACGAAGGCGGCGTCGGCACGACCGGCGGCCAGACGGGCCATGTCGAGCAGGCCACAGGCGCTGGCTTGAAGCTGTTCGGCCTGGGGGCCGAGCTGCTGCACCAGGGTCAGGTAGGTCGGCAGAAAACGCGAGCGCAGGTAGGTATCGGGAAGCCCCAGCGACAGGCGGGCGCCAGCGGCGCTCTTGATCTTGGACACACGCAGACGCTTGCCATTGAGCTGGGCGCCACGGCCACGGCTGGCAAGGTATTCGTCATCGCTGAAGGGGCAGATCACCACCGCGTGCTCCGGACGGCCCTTGATCAGACATACCACGGACAGGGCGAACTCAGGGGACGCCACACTCAGGTTCGAGTAACCGTGGAAGGGTTCGATGCGCCACAGGATATCCGCGCCTTCGCCTTCACCGGCACGGTGGGGCGTGTAGCGACCGACGACCCCGTGCTGGGGATAACCGCGGGTCAGCTGGCGGGTAATCAGGGATTCGGCGTTGCGAGCCGTGTCCTCGAGCAGACGGTCGAGGTTGTGCTCGTCGTGGGCATTCTCGATTCGTTCGCGAATGCGCAGAAACTGTTCGCCGGCGCTGCGGGCAGCGCGCAGGGCGTACTGGACCATCGGATGCATGATCGGGCCTTGGGAGTCGGTGGTGTTAAAGAACGGAGTCGACGTGGGTAACTGACTCGGCGCGAATCCTAGCAGACCACGGGCATGAATGCCACGCACTTCGCCCCAGCGCGCATCTACCCATGCTAGACTGGCGCCCCTGGCGCTGCCGACCGGTCCGCCATCAGCGCCCTTGCATCGGTCATTGAATGGACCACTGCACCAACCACCGCATCAACCCGCCGCGTCGTTACAGGATCTTCCATGCTCGAGCGCATTCGCATCGTTCTCATCGGCACCAGCCACCCCGGCAATATCGGCGCCACCGCCCGCGCCATGCACAATATGGGACTCGCCGATCTGGCCCTGGTCGCACCACGCTGCGAGGTCATCACCGCCGACAGTGTGTCCCGCGCCTCCGGAGCGGACGCCCTGGTCCACGACGCTCGGGTGGTCGACAGCCTCGAGCAGGCGGTCACCGACTGCACCCTGGTGGTGGGAGCCAGTGCGCGCTCGCGCACCTTGCCCTGGCCGATGATCACCCCGCGTGAGCTGGGCGAGCGTCTGCCCGCCGAGCTGGCCACGCCCGAGGCCCGCATCGCGCTGGTCTTCGGCCGCGAGGACAGCGGCCTGTCCAACGCCGAACTGCAACGCTGCCACGCCCACGTCCACATCCCCACCAATCCCGACTTCAGCTCGCTGAACCTGGCCGCGGCGGTGCAGGTGCTGGCCTACGAATGCCGCCTTGCCTGGCTGGCCCAGGCCCAGACCCAGACCCAGAATAAGCCAGGCCCGGCACAGGACGATGAGGAAGAAGCGCAGCCACTGGCCAGCCACGAGGAGCTGGAGCACTATTTCGCTCATCTGGAACGCGCGCTGATCACCATCGGCTTCCACGACCCGGCGAAGCCTCGCCAATTGATGGCCAGGCTGCGCCGAGTGATCCTGCGCTCGCGCCCCGAACGCATGGAGCTCAACATCCTGCGTGGCATCCTCAGTGCCACCGAGAAGGCCGCAGGCGGCCAGGCGCTGGGCGCCCGCGAAAGCGAGCCGGAATTACAGCAAGAACATGACACGCACCAGGGCCAGAAGCCGACCCAGGACTAGCCCGAACCGACAACAGAACCAACAGCAGAACCAACAGCAGAACCAACAGCAGGATCAGCGCCAGGCCGGCGGCTCTGGAGCGACACGGCGTCCACCATCGAGCCGCTGAGCTTAACCAGATCACTGACTCGACAGGTGGCAGGCTTGAATGGCCCACCACCAGCCCCCACTATGATTCTCTTGACCGACTCAGGGACCGCCGCATGTTTCAACGCCTACGCGAAGACATCAACAGCGTATTTGCCAGGGATCCGGCGGCGCGCAACTTTCTTGAAGTCCTGACCAACTATCCTGGCCTTCACGCATTGCTGCTGCACCGGATCTCCCACCAGCTGTGGAAGCGCAATCTCAAATGGATCGCGCGTACCCTGTCGACGCTGGGCCGCTGGTTCACCGGCATCGAGATCCACCCCGGTGCCACCATCGGCCGGCGCTTCTTCATCGACCACGGCATGGGCGTGGTGATCGGCGAGACCACCATCGTCGGCGACGATGTCACCCTCTACCAGGGCGTGACCCTGGGCGGCACCAGCTGGAACAAGGGCAAGCGTCACCCGACCCTGGAGGACGGCGTGATCGTCGGTGCCGGCGCCAAGATTCTCGGCCCCTTCACCGTCGGCGCTGGCGCCAAGGTCGGCTCCAACGCGGTGGTCACCAAGGAAGTCCCGGCCGGCGCCACCGTGGTCGGCATCCCCGGCAAGATCGTCCAGCGCCGCGACCCGGACAGCGACCCGGGCCTCGAGGTCGACCCGGCCCGTCGCGAGGCGATGTGCCAGAAATTCGGCTTCGACGCCTACGGCATGAGCCAGGACATGCCCGACCCGGTGGCCAAGTCGATGCAGGCCATGCTCGACCATATGCACGCGGTGGATGAACGCATCAGCGGCATGTGCAAGACCCTGAGGCAACTGGACCACAGCTACCGCGACGGCCAGATGCCGGAAATTCGCGACGAGGACTTCGCCGAGATACTGGAAGACGTCGACCGCGCCTGCGCGCCGGTGATCGGGCGTGACGCCAACGCCGATATCCTGGGCTCCGACACCGCCACCAGCGGCAACGAAAGCGCCAGCGGCAATGAAGACGTCGGGCCAGGCATCTCCGACCAAGGCACCTCCGACCCAGACACCTCCAACCAAGGCACCACCGACAAGGACAGTGCCGGCGGCAGCGAGACGGCCAATGACGCCGAGCACGGGGCCGAGCGGGAAGACGAGGCGACGACGGCACGGCGCCAATAGTTGACCACGACACTCGGTCTTTCCCATAATATCGCTTTGATCCAAGCGTCGTCGGCTACCGACCACGCCCACACTTTCCGGACCGCCGACCCATGTCGGCGTCGAGGGTTCGCCCCATGCGCCTGACCACCAAGGGACGCTACGCTGTCACCGCCATGCTCGACATGGCGGTCAACGCCGACCAGGGCCCGATCTGCCTGGCCGACATCGCCCGGCGTCAGCAGATCTCGCTGTCCTACCTCGAGCAGCTGTTCGCCCGCCTGCGGCGCGCCGGCCTGGTCGACAGCGTGCGCGGGCCAGGCGGTGGCTACCTGCTGGCGGAGCCGGCAGCGTCCATCTCGGTGGCCCGGGTCATCGATGCGGTCAAGGAGTCGGTGGACACCACCCGCTGTGGCGGTCTGTCCGACTGCCAGAAGGGCGACACCTGCCTGACCCATCACCTGTGGTTCGAGCTGTCCGAGCGCATCCAGGACTTCCTCGACGGCGTCACCCTGGGCGAGCTGGCCGAGCGCCAGGAGATCGCCGAGATCGCCGGGCGTCAGCGCCGTCGCCAGCACAACGACGACATTGTGACCTCGGCGCCCTGAGCTAGACTTTCGCCCCTCTGCCCGCCAACGATGACATCGCCATGACTTCACCCGTCTATCTCGACTACGCCGCTACCACCCCGGTCGACCCCCGTGTCGCCGAGGTCATGAGTCGGCACCTGACCCTCGAGGGCACCTTCGCCAACCCGGCGTCGCGCAGCCATATGCCCGGCTGGCTGGCCGAGCAGGCGGTGGAAAACGGCCGGCGCCAGGTCGCCGACCTGATCAAGGCCGACCCGCGAGAGATCGTCTGGACCAGCGGCGCCACCGAGGCGGACAATCTGGCCATTACCGGCTTCCTCAGGGCCAACCGCGACAAGGGCCGCCACCTGGTCACCTCCATCATCGAGCACAAGGCGGTCATCGATACCGCCAAGGCGGCAGAGCGAGAGGGCTTTGACGTCACCTGGCTGACGCCCCAGGCCGACGGAAGCGTCAGCCCTGGCCAGCTGGCCGAGGCCATGCGCCCCGACACCGTGCTGGTATCGCTGATGGCGGTGAACAACGAACTCGGCACCATCAATGACATCGCCGCCCTGGCCGAGGTGGCCCATGACCACGGCGCCATGATCCACGTCGACGCGGCCCAGGCGGTGGGCCGCATCGACCTCGACGTGGGGCGAAGCAAGGTCGACATGATGTCGCTGTCCGGCCACAAGGCCTATGGCCCCAAGGGCATCGGCGCGCTCTATGTGCGGCGTAGCCCCGATCTTCGCCTCGAGGCGCTGATCCATGGCGGCGGCCACGAACGCAGCATGCGTTCCGGCACCCTGGCGACCCACCAGATCGCCGGCATGGGCGAGGCCTTCGCGCTGGCGGCGAACGAAGGCGAGGCCGATCAGGCGCGCATCCAGAGCCTACGGGATCGCCTGCTCGAGGCCATCGCCGATCTCGACGGCGTGCACTGCAACACCCGCCTCGAGGCCTCGGTGCCCAACATCATCAACCTCGGCTTCGAGGGCGTCGACGGCGAGTCGCTGCTGATGGCGCTGCGCGACATCGCCCTGTCGACCGGGTCGGCGTGCAACTCGGCCAGCGTCGAACCGTCCTACGTGCTCCAGGGCATCGGGGTGCCGCGCCGCCTGGCGCTGGCCTCGCTGCGCCTGAGCATCGGACGCTTCACCAGCGAAGACGACATCGACCGCGCAGGCCAGGCCCTGCGCACCGCGCTGATTGGCCTGCGCCAGCGCGCCATGCCGTGAGGCCTGAGCCCCGCGCCATGCCTTGAGACATGCCTTGAGAACATCACCCTTCGACAGGCAGCGCACGACAGAGACAGTTTCGGTGACTGCCGCCCAGGCGGCAGCGCCCGACCCAGGAGAATGATATGGCACACCTGAAGATCACCCCCGCCGCGGCCGACCAGATCCGCCGCGTGCTCGACGAGCGAGGCCAGGGGCTTGGACTGCGGGTCTCGGTCAAGCCCAGCGGCTGCTCCGGCTACAGCTACGTCCTCGACTTCGCCGACGACGTCCAGGCCGACGATGCCCTGTTCGAGGAACACGACGCTCGGGTCTATGTCGCCCCGGAAGCGCTCGAGATGCTCGACGGCAGCGAGGTCGACTACGTCAACGAGGGGCTGAACCGGTTCTTCCGCTTCAACAATCCCAACGTCAAGGACGAGTGCGGCTGTGGCGAGAGCTTTACCGTCTGAATTCGCCGTGATAGCGGCAGGACTCGCCGGCGCAGCGACGAACAATTGTGTTCAAGGCGCCACGAGGACGCTATAATCTGCGCTCTTCGGCGCAACACGCCGCATCGCTTCGTTTTCCCGCGTCGCGCCGCCCCGGTCCCCGGGGCGGCGCGACGCCATCTACCTGGCATCCATGCCCACTTCCTGGGCCCAACTACTGGAGAGTTTCATGGCTACAGAGCGCACTCTGTCCATCATCAAGCCCGACGCCGTCGCCAAGAATGTCATCGGCGAGATCATCACGCGCTTCGAGAAGGCCGAACTGAAGGTCGTCGCGGCCAAGATGATTCACCTGTCCCAGGAGCAGGCCGAAGGCTTCTACGCCGAGCACAAGGAACGCCCCTTCTTCGGCGACCTGGTGTCCTTCATGACCTCTGGTCCGGTCGTGGTGCAGGTGCTGGAAGGTGACAACGCCATTGCCAAGAACCGCGAGCTGATGGGCGCCACCAACCCGAAGGAAGCCGACGCCGGCACCATCCGCGCCGACTTCGCCTCCTCCATCGACGCCAATGCCGTCCACGGCTCCGACTCCCCCGAGTCCGCCGAGCGCGAAGTGAGCTACTTCTTCGGCGCAGACGAGATCTGCCCGCGCTAAGGGCGTCGGGGTCCGACCCTCGTGATTGCGGCCCCATCGGTGAACGGATGCCCCTGGCATCCGTTCGCTCCTTTCTGCCCACCGACCCGCTGAACCTGCCATGACCACCACCGCTGCTCCCCAACGCGTCAACCTGCTCGGCATGACCCGAGAAGAGATGGAAGCCTTCTTCCTCTCCATCGGCGAGAAGAAGTTCCGTGCCGCCCAGGTGATGAAATGGATTCACCACGAAGGCGTCGACGATTTCGCCGCCATGACCAACCTGTCCAAGGCGCTGCGCGCACGCCTCGAGGAAACCGCCGAGGTACGCGGTCCCAAGGTCGTCTATGAAGGCGCCTCCAAGGACGGGACGCGCAAGTGGGTAGTGGAGGTCGAGGACGGCAGCTACGTCGAAACCGTGCTTATCCCCGCCGACAACGGCAAGCGCCGCACCCTGTGTGTGTCATCCCAGGTCGGCTGCTCGCTGGACTGCAGTTTCTGCTCCACCGGCAAGCAAGGCTTTCAGCGTAACCTCACCAGCGCCGAGATCATCGGCCAGGTATGGGTCGCCTCCAACAGTGGCGGCTCACGCAAGGACAGCGCCAATCGTCCGGTCACCAACGTGGTGATGATGGGCATGGGCGAACCCTTGATGAACTACGACAACGTCGTGCCGGCGATGAAGCTGATGCTCGACGATCAGGGTTACGGCCTGTCGAAACGCCGTGTCACCCTGTCCACCTCCGGGGTGGTACCGATGCTCGACCGCCTGGGCGACGAACTCGACGTCAGCCTGGCGATCTCGCTGCACGCCGCCAATGATGCGCTGCGCACCGAACTGGTACCGCTCAACCGCAAGTACAACATCCGCTCACTGCTGGACGCCTGCCACCGTTATCTGGCCAAGTGCGACGACACCCGCCAGGTCACCATCGAATACACGGTGATCAAGGACGTCAACGACCAGCAGGAGCATGCCCGTGAACTGGCGGAGCTGTTGAAGGAACTGCCCTGCAAGATCAACCTGATCCCCTTCAACCCCTTCCCCCATTCCGGCTACGAGAAGCCCTCCCGCAACCAGGTGATGCGCTTCCAGCGCTGGCTCTACGAACTGGGTCATACCGCGCCGATCCGTTCGACCCGGGGCGATGACATCGACGCCGCCTGCGGCCAGCTGGTAGGACGGGTCAAGGATCGTACTCGTCGTCACGAACGCTACATTCAGTCGATCCAGATCGACGCCGACTGACCCTGCCGTCTTGACTTCATTCCGGCACGGCGCTTTGATATTCGGGCCTTTTCCTGCCCACGGGCGGGTGTCGCCAGACGCCTTCCCGCCACGGCCAAGCAGCGGGAGTACGACAACGCCATGACGTGCCAGGCAGACAGCTCAAGCGCCGGCCTGCGCGGCCTGGTCATCGGACTGGCCATCGCGCTTCCCCTGACGCTTGCAGGCTGCGCCGTCGCCGTGCCCCAGTCCGACGAGTCTCCCGCCGTCGCCTATCGCAACCTCGGCGAAGCCTACCTGCGCCAGGGCAACCTTCCCCGCGCCACGGCGGCACTCGATCGCGCCGTCTCGCTCGATCCCGATGACGCCGCCGCGCTGCAGGCCCTGGCACTGATTCACCAACGCCAGGGGGAAGCGGCGCTGGCGGACGAGTTCTTTCGACGCGCCCTCGATGAAGACCCGAACTTCACCCGGGCACGCAACAATTACGCCGCCTTCCTGTATGATCGGGGGCAAACCGGTGAGGCCTGCGAGCAGCTTGAACAGGCCAGTCACGATATACACTATGCCCACCGGGCCCAGCTGTTTGCCAACCTGGGACGCTGCCGGTGGGAACTCGGCGAGGTCGAGACGGCCAGGGCGGCGCTGGAGCGATCCCAACGCATCGACTCGAGCCTGCCCGCGAGCCACTTGACCCTCGCCGAACTGGAATACGCACAGGGCAACCTTATGCGCGCCCGATCACAGCTGGATCGCTTCGTGAGCCAGGCGGGATGGACCACCGCCGCCAGGCAGCTTGCCGCTAGCCTGGGAGACGCCGACATCGGCGCCCGGTCATCGGCCGAACCCGACCAGCCTTCACGCGCGCTTTGATCACTGTTTACACGATGAAGGAAGCTCAGCCATGAGCGACAGTCAGTACACCGACTCCGAGGTCTCCTTGTCCAAAACGCCCTCCGGGGACGCCTCTCCCGGCGCCTTGCTGTGCCATGAACGAGAGAGCCAGGGGCTGACCCGCGAGGAAGTCGGGGCAGCCCTCAACCTCCGTCCCGCCGTGATCGAGGGGCTGGAGATCGACAACTACGATGAAGTGCCGGTGGTGACCTACCGACGCGGCTACCTGCGCAGCTACGCCCAGTTGCTCGGCGTCGATGTCGGCCGGGTGATGGCGCTGTACGAAGCGCGCATGGGCAACGAGGAAGTCGAGCGCAAGGTCACCCCGGTGTACATCAACAAGCCCCCCTCGCGCCTGGGCGCCTGGCTGTTTCGGCTGATGACCCTGGTGGTCATCGCCGGCCTGATCGGGCTGACCCTGATGTGGTGGCAGAGCCGTGGTGGCAGCGAGCCGCCCGAGGTCAGCGACAACGGCCCGGTCTCGGTGGACACCATCGACGGCAACGCCGCGGTCAGCGACGAGGGCACCGAGGGCGACGACAACCTGCCCCCGCTGCCCGCCGAGGACAGCGAGATGGGACTGGTCGATGGCGAGCAGGCCAGCGCCGACAGCGCTGCAGAAAGCGCCAGCGCCGAGCCTGGCGCCTCGACGCCGAGCACCGTGGCTGCCACCGAAGCGGCTGCCGCCGAAGCCAGCGAGCCCGCTGACGCTAGCGCCAACGACAGCACCGACCAGGCTGCAAGCGCTGGTGCCGACGACGCCAGCGACGAGCAGACAGCTAGCGTCGACGATGCCCAGGGCGCCGAGGATGAGGACGCCGCCGAGGCCGCGTCGGCTGCCGACAGCCGTCGTATCCTCAAGCTGACCTTTAACGAGCAGTCCTGGACCGAGATCTTCGACAGCACCAATACCCGTGTCTTCGTCGGCCTGCAGTCCCCGGGCACCGAAGCCACCGTGGAGGGCGAGCCGCCCTTCCGCATGACTGTCGGCAACGCCACCGGCGTGGAGTTGTTGTGGGGCGGAGAAACCGTCGACCTGCAACAGCGCGCCGGCAGAAACAATGTCGCCCGCTTTACCCTGGGAGAGTGATTGATCGCCATGCATTCGCACTCACCGATCAAAAGACGCCAGTCACGCCAGATTCATGTCGGTTCGGTACCGGTCGGGGGCGACGCTCCCATCTCGGTGCAGAGCATGACCAACACCGACACCCTGGACGTCGAGGCCACCCTTGGCCAGATTCGTGCCCTCGAACAGGCCGGCGCCGATATCGTACGCGTCTCGGTGCCGACCATGGACGCCGCCGAGGCCTTCGGTCGCATCAAGCAGGGCACCCAGGTGCCGCTGGTGGCCGACATCCACTTCGACTACCGCATCGCCCTGCGCGTGGCTGAGCTCGGCGTCGACTGCCTGCGCATCAATCCCGGCAATATCGGCCGTGAAGACCGCGTCCAGGCGGTGGTCTCCGCCGCCCGTGACAACGGTATCCCGATCCGTATCGGCGTCAACGCAGGCTCGCTGGAGAAGGACCTGCAGAAGAAGTACGGGGAACCGACGCCGGCGGCCCTGGTCGAATCGGCGATGCGCCATATCGATCACCTGGATCGCCTCGACTTTCCCGACTTCAAGGTCAGCGTCAAGGCCTCCGACGTGTTCATGGCGGTGGCCGCCTACCGTGACCTGGCCTCACGCATCGAGCAGCCGCTGCACCTGGGTATCACCGAGGCAGGCGGTCTGCGTTCGGGCACCGTCAAGTCCTCCATCGGCCTTGGCATGCTACTGATGGACGGTATCGGCGACACCATCCGGGTATCGCTGGCAGCGGATCCGGTCGAAGAGGTCAAGGTCGGCTTTGACATGCTCAAGAGCCTGCGCCTGCGGGCCAAGGGCATCAACTTCATCGCCTGCCCGAGCTGTTCGCGTCAGAACTTCGACGTCATCAGCACCATGAACGCCCTCGAAGAGCGCCTCGAGGATGTGATGACGCCGCTGGACGTGGCCGTCATCGGCTGCGTGGTCAACGGCCCCGGCGAGGCCAAGGAAGCCGACCTGGGCCTGACCGGCGGCACCCCGGCCAACCTCGTCTACATCGACGGCAAGCCCGCCAGCAAACTGCGCAATGACCACCTGGTCGACGATCTCGAGGCGCTGATTCGCCAGAAGGTCGCCGAGAAGGAAGCGACAGAACGCGACGTCATCGCTCGCCTGTAACGCTCTCGCCCGGTGAGGCCGGGCGAGGGCCGTGACTACGGCGAGACCAAGGAGCAAGTTTTGAGCAAGAAGATCCAGGCCATCCGTGGCATGAATGACCTGTTGCCCGACGCCTCGCCGGTGTGGCAGTACTTCGAGTCCCAGGTTCAGGCGCTGATGAAGCGCTACGGCTACAACGAGATCCGTACCCCTATCGTCGAGCAGACGGCCCTGTTCGCCCGCTCGATCGGCGAGGTCACCGACATCGTCGAGAAGGAGATGTACACCTTCGAGGACCGCAACGGCGACAGCCTGACCCTGCGCCCCGAGGGTACCGCCAGCGCGGTTCGCGCGGCGATGGAACATGGCCTTCTGTACAACCAGACCCAGCGGCTGTGGTACACCGGCCCGATGTTCCGCCACGAGCGCCCGCAGAAGGGCCGCTACCGTCAGTTCCATCAGGTCGGGGTCGAGACCTACGGCCTGGAAGGCCCGGACATCGACGCCGAAGTCATCTTGCTGTCGGCGCGTCTGTGGAAGCAGCTCGGCCTGTTTGATCACGTCACTCTGGAGCTCAATTCGCTGGGCTCCAACGAGGCGCGCGCGGCCTACCGCGACACCCTGGTGGCCTACTTCGAGCAGCACCGCGAGGTCCTCGACGAGGACTCGCTGCGCCGCCTGACCAGCAACCCGCTGCGTATCCTCGACTCGAAGAATCCGGCCATGGCCGAGATGCTGAGCCAGGCGCCCCAGCTGATGGATCACCTGGATCAGGAGTCCCGCGAGCACTTCGAGGCGCTGACCGCGCGCCTCGACGCCGCCGGCATCGACTACGTGATCAACCCGCGCCTGGTGCGCGGTCTCGACTACTACTGCCGCACCGTGTTCGAGTGGACCACCGACGCCCTCGGCAGCCAGGGCACCGTGTGCGCCGGCGGACGCTACGACGGCCTGGTCGAGCAACTCGGCGGCAAGCCGACCCCGGCGGTGGGCTTCGCCATGGGCATCGAGCGTCTGATCCTGCTGCTCGAGACCCTGGACATCGTGCCGCAGGAGGCCCGTGCCCCGCTCGACGCCTACGTGCTAGGCATGGACGCCAGCACCGACGGCGACGCCATGGCCCTGGCCGAGCGCCTGCGCGATGAACTGCCGGCCCTTGGCGTGCAATTGCACTGTGGCGGCGGCAGCTTCAAGAGCCGCATCAAGAAGGCCGATCGCAGCGGTGCCCGCCTCGCCCTACTGATCGGCGAAAACGAACGTGAAAACGGCCAGGTGGCGATCAAGTTCCTGCGTGACGACCGCGAACAACGCGTGGTCGAGCAAGCGTCCTTGGCCACCACCCTGACGAGCCTGCTGTCCGAGTGACGGCACGACCATTAGAAGGAGACCGCCCGTGGCGGAGCTGAGAACCGAAGAAGAACAGCTTGAGGCGATCAAGCGCTGGTGGAAGGAAAACGGCACCTCGCTGCTCGCCGGTGCGGTACTGGCCGCCGCTGGCGTGTTCGGCTGGAACGCCTGGCAGGACTACCAGCAGGGGCAGGCCGTGGCCGCCTCCAGCAGCTACCAGCAGCTTCTTGACCTGGCCAGCCGCGACAGCCTCGACGACGGGGCCCTGGCCCAGGCCCAGGGGCTGGTCGACACCCTGCAGGAAGACCACGACGGCACCCTGTACAGCGAGCTTGCGCTGCTGCTCGAGGCCCGCCTGGAGGTCGACGCAGGCGATGTCGAGGGCGCCCGCGAGTCGCTGGAGACCCTCATCGAGGGCAGCGACGATGGTTACCTGACCGGCCTCGCCCGCCTGCGTCTGGCGCGCCTGCAGAGCGCCGAGGGCAACCACGAGACCGCCCTTGCCACCCTCGACGGTGACATCCCCGAGGCCCTGGCCGCCCAGCGCGACAACGTGCGCGGCGACATCTACCACGCCACCGGCCAACACGACCAGGCCGCCGAGGCCTGGCAGAGCGCCCAGTCACTGGCCGAAGAAAGCGGTCAGCCGCTCTACGGTATCTCGCTCAAGCTCGACGACCTCGGTGATCAGGAGGCCACCCTATGAAGACCCCGTTTAACCGAACCCGGATCGCCCTGGCGACCGCCGTCACCCTGACCGCCCTGCTGACCGGCTGCGCCAGCAAGTCCGAGCCCCAGTATCCGCCCAAGGAGCTCAAGGACTTCGCCGAGTCCACCCGGGTCGAAACCCGCTGGAGCGAAGGCGTGGGCGCAGGCCTGGGTGAGGCCACCTACCCCATCGAACCCGCCCTGGCCGGTTCCACCCTGTTCGCCGCCGACGAGGAAGGCCTGGTCGAGGCGTTCAACACCGCCAACGGCGACACCCAATGGGAAGCCGAACTGGATTCACCGATCTCCAGCGGTATCACCGCAGTGGACGGCGATCTGTTCCTCGCCACCCGCAATGGCGAGGTGGTCGCCCTCGACCAGCGCAATGGCCGGGTCAAGTGGCGTACCCGTGTGCCCAGCGAAGTGCTGGCCGCGCCCCAGCCGACCACCCAGCTGTTGATCGTGCAGGCGGTGGACGGCACCGTGACCGCCCTGGATCGCCTGTCCGGTGACCGCCAGTGGGTGTTCAGCGCCAATATGCCGTCGCTGACCCTGCGCAGCACCGGCACCCCCACCGCCATCGATCAGGTGACCTTCGCCGGCTTTGCCAACGGCCGTCTGTCGATCATCGACAACCGCTCGGGCCAGCAGATCTCCGAGCGCACCATCGCCGTGGCCACCGGCATGAATGACATCGACCGTCTGGTCGACCTGGCCGGCCAGCCGGTGCTGACTCCGGACGGCCGCCTGTTCGTGACCAGCTTCAATGGTCGCCTGGTGGCGCTCAACGCCCAGAGCGGCGAGACCCTGTGGTCGACGCCGTTGTCCAGCTACCACACCCCGGTGCTGGTGGGCGAGACGCTTTACGTGGTCGACGAGGCCAGCCGCCTGATCGCCTTCGACGCCAACAGCGGCAACGAGCTGTGGCGCCTGGAGGACCTCTACGGTCGCTCGGTGACCGCCCCGGCCTTCGCCGACGGCCGCATCGTGCTCGGCGACGCCGAAGGCTATGTGCACTTTATCGACGCCAGCAGCGGACGCCTGGTCGGCCGCACCCATATTGACGGCTCAGGCATCAGCGTGCGCCCTCTCACCGACGGCAAGCGCGTGTACGCCCTGGCCAATGACGGAAGCCTGGAGGCTCTGGACATCCGCCCATGACCCCCGTGATCGCACTGGTCGGCAGGCCCAATGTGGGCAAGTCGACCCTGTTCAACCGCCTGACCCGCTCTCGCGACGCCCTGGTGGCCGATTTCCCCGGCCTCACCCGGGATCGCAAGTACGGCAACGGTATGCTCGGCAACAAGGCCTACACCGTCATCGACACCGGCGGCATCAGCGGTGACGAGGAAGGCATCGACGCGGCCATGGCCGAACAGTCGCTGCAGGCCATCGACGAAGCCGACATCGTGCTGTTCCTGGTGGACGCGCGTGCCGGCCTCAATGTCGCCGACGAGGCCATCGCCAACCACCTGCGGGTCAACCAGAAGAAGACCTGGCTGGTGGTCAACAAGACCGACGGCCTCGAGGAACACTCGGCCATGGCCGACTTCTGGCAGCTCGGTCTCGGCGATCCCCGGCCCATCGCAGCGGCCCACGGCCGTAATGTCACCGCGCTGATTGACGAGGTGCTCTCGCCGTTCCCCGAGCGCGACATGGACATCCCCGCGGACACAGGCAGCAAGGGTATCCGCATCGGTGTCATCGGTCGTCCCAACGTGGGCAAGTCGACCCTGGTCAACCGCCTGCTGGGCGAGGACCGAGTAGTGGTATTCGATGAAGCCGGCACCACCCGCGACGCCATCGAGATCCCCTTCGAGCGTCGCGGCAAGCCCTACGTACTGGTCGATACCGCCGGCGTCCGGCGGCGCAAGAACGTCACCGAGGTGGCCGAGAAGTTCTCGATCATCAAGACCCTGGACGCGATCAAGGAGTGCCACGTCGCGATCATGGTGCTCGATGCCCGCACCGGCCTGGTGGAGCAGGATCTGCACCTGCTCGACTATGTGCTGACCTCTGGCCGCGCGCTGGTACTGGCGGTCAACAAGTGGGACGGCCTGGAAAGCGAGGCCAAGGACAAGATGCGTGCCGAGATCAAGCGCCGTCTGGGCTTCGCCGACTACGCCGAGCTGCACTTCATCTCGGCCTTGCACGGCACCGCCGTGGGCGACCTGTACCCGTCGCTGGAGCGCGCCTTCGCCTCCGCCAACAGCCACTGGTCGACCAACCGTCTGACCACGCTGCTGCAGGACGCCGTCGAGCAGCACCAGCCGCCGATGGTCCATGGCCGCCGGATCAAGCTACGCATGGCCCACCAGGGCGGCAGCAACCCGCCGATCATCGTGGTCCACGGCAACCAGACCGACAAGCTGCCCGAAGCCTACAAGCGCTACCTGACCAACACCTTCCGCAAGGTGCTCAAGGTCCGAGGCACGCCGATGCGCTTCGAGTTCCGCTCCGGCAAGAACCCCTACGACCGTCTGGCCGAAGCCTCCGACAAGGAAAAGGCCAAGAAGCGCGAACTGGGGCGCACCAAGGAGGCGCGCAAGAGCCGCCGCTAAGCGTCACCGGCGTCACTCGCCGCTCTTTCGCCCCTGGTGTTGAACGACAACGAAACGCCCGGTCCCTCGCCAGAAGAACCGGGCGTTTTCGTGCACGCATGCTGCCGGATGTCGAGACCATGCCTCGCTCGCTGCTGAGCCTGGCCTGCAAGCCTGCGGCAGCGCCTCAGGCTTGCTCTGCCAGGCGACGAGCCCCTACCCAGTCCAGCGCAAACTGGTAGGCACAGCGGCCGCTGCGTCCGCCTCTCATGGTGGCAAAGCGGGTGGCCGCCACCGGCGCTTCGTCATCCCAGTCCTGCGGCTGGCCCAGGCGCTCGACCCAGTGGCGACAGGTATCCAGATAGGTCTCTCGGTTGAACGGATGAAACGCCAGCCACAACCCGAAGCGGTCGGACAGCGAGATCTTCTCCTCCACCGCGTCGCCGTGATGCAGCTCCTCGCCGTCCGGCGTCAGGTGGCTCTGCTGGTTGTCGCTCATATGCTCCGGCATCAGGTGGCGCCGGTTGGAGGTGGCGTAGATCAGCACGTTTTCCGGGGGGCCGGTCAGGGTGCCGTCGAGGACACTCTTGAGCGCCTTGTAGGCGTCGTCGGAGCCTTCGAAGGACAGATCATCGCAGTACACCACGAAACGTGCCGGTTCGTGACGCAACTGCTCCACCAGCAGCGGCAGTCCGGCCAGGTCGTGGCGGTCCACCTGGATCAGCCGCAGGCCTTCGTCAGCCAGGGTGTTGAGCAGCGCGCGCACCATCGACGACTTGCCACTGCCACGAGAGCCCCACAGCAGCGCGTGATTGGCCGGCAGGCCACGCAGAAAGGCCCGCGTATTGGCCAGCAGCTCGCGCTTCTGGCGCTCCACCCCGACCAGGTCGTCCAGGCTCAGGGCATCCCGAGGCGGCACCGGCACCAGTTGCCCGCCGAGGGCGTGGCGCTGCCACAGCGCAGCGACGTCACGACGCCAGTCCACCGCAGGGCGGGGCTCGGGCAGCCAGGGTTCGACGCGATCGAGAAGGGCCAGCAGGCGCTGGGCGAGTTGAGTGTCCATCGGGGCAGGTGTCCTTGTAACAAATGATGGCCGCCGGTCAGGGTCTGTCGCTGGATAGCGACCGGCCGTGCACTACCTTTGCTGTTGACCCTTCCAGCAGTCCGGGTATCTTGAGGCCAGTTGCCACCGATTCTACACGCTCGGGCTCGACCCCGGCGGATCATGACAAGGAGACCCCCCATGCGCTGGATGAAGGCCGTGGGCGCCTGCGCCCTGATGGTTACCGTTGCTGCCTGTTCCACCTCACCCACTGGTCGCTCCCAGATGCTGTTGCTGGACGAACAGCAGCTCAGCCAGATGGGGGCCCAGGCCTTCGACCAGTACCAGCAGGAGCTGCCCACCGTGAGCGGGCGCCAGCTCGAGTACGTGCAGTGCGTGACCCGCAACGTGGTCCAGGCGCTGCCGGAAGACCAGCGCAACCAGAACTGGCAGGTCAAGGTGTTCGAGTCCGAGGACGCCAACGCCTTTGCCCTGCCGGGCGGCTACGTGGGGGTCAACACCGGCCTGCTCGACGTCGCCACCAACCAGGACCAGCTGGCCACCGTCATCGGCCACGAGATCGGCCACGTGCTGGCCCACCACGCCAACGAACGCGCCTCCACCGAAAGCGCGACCCAGCTTGGCATGTCGGTGGTCGGTACCGCCCTCGGCTCCCAGGGTGTCACCGGCAGCGACCAGCTGATGGCGGCCATGGGCATGGGCGCCCAGTACGGCATCCTGTTGCCGTTCTCGCGCAGTCACGAGAGCGAGGCCGACACCATCGGCCTGCAGCTGATGGCCGACGCCGGCTTCGATCCCCGCGCCAGCGTCCAGCTGTGGCAGAACATGAGCGCCGCCGGCGGCGGCCAGCCGCCGGAGTGGATGTCCACCCACCCGGCACACGGCAACCGTATCGCCGGGCTCGAGGCGGGCATGAACGACGCCATGGCGCGCTACGAGCAAGCCCAGGCGCGTGGCCTGACGCCCAGCTGCAAGGCGCCCTGAACCAGAACAGCCCAGGCCCGTGGCCTGACGCCCAGCTGCAAGGCGCCCTGAACCAGAACAGCCCAGGCCCTGCAGCCCGTCCCCAGGCTGCTGACAAGGGGGCATCTATCGCCGAGGCCTCTATTCCTGGAGGCCTCGGCTCCCGTCACTTCCACGCTTCGTTGGTGCCATGAAACTCACCTCCACCAGGCTCGGCCTGATCCTGCTCGTCGTGCCCATTGTGGTGCTGTTGACCCTGTTCTTTGTGGAACTCGGCGATATCCGCCAGTGCGAACTGGTCGACCAGGGCCACTGGAACTACCTGGCCGGCCACTGTGGCGACACGCCGTCGCCCTTCGTTCCCTGGATCGTTCGCAGCCCCTGGCTGGTCAACGGCGGCCTGCTGGTGTCGGTGGTCGGGCTGGGGCTGTGCATGCTGGGGCTCTACCGTCGACGCGGCTGAAACGCGGCGCGTGGCTGCTGGCTGACGACCAGGGGCTGACGGCTCCTGACCGACGACATCGACGCCCAACGACAACGGCGCCCCATGGCAGTGAGCCAGGGGCGCCGTTGTCGTTGCTGCCGATGTGTCCGCGAAAGCGGCTTCAGCCGGCGTCGAGCTCTGCTCGCAGCTTTCGATGCAGCGGGCCTGTGTCCGGCGTGACGCCACGCCAGCGTTCAAAGGCCGCCGCCGCCTGTTCCACCAGCATGCCGAGACCATCGCTGGTGCTCGCCCCTCGCTCGGCCGACCAGGCCAGAAACACCGTCGGCTCGGCGCCGTACATCATGTCGTAGGCGACAGCCCCCTCGTTGAAGAGATCCTCCGGCAGCGGCGGCAGGTCCCCGGCAAGGCTTGCGCTGGTGCCGTTGATGACCAGGTCATAGCGCTCGTCGACGGCGTCGTAGCCGCCGCCCAGCACGGGGCCCAGGTCGGCGAAATCCCGCGCCAGCGCCTCGGCCTTGGCGGCGGTGCGGTTGGCCAGCCGCAGCGAGGCGGGACGTCGCGACAGCAACGTTTCCAGCGCGCCGCGCACCGCGCCTCCGGCACCCAGCACCAGGATACGTGCACCCTCAAGCCTTACCTGCTGGCGCTCCAGGTCCGCCACCAGGCCAATACCATCGGTATTGTGACCCTCGACGCTGCCATCGGCCTTGAGCGTCAGGGTGTTGACCGCCCCGGCCCGCTGCGCCTGTTCGCTCAGGCTGTCGCACAGCCGGTAGGCGTCTTCCTTGAACGGCACCGTCACATTGGCGCCGCGCCCGCCTTCGGCAACAAAGGCGCGCCAGGCTCCGCCGAAGTCCTCCAGTGGCGCCTCGATGGCGGTGTATTCCAGCGATTCACCGGTCTGCTCGGCAAAGGTGCTGTGGATCACCGGCGATTTCGAATGCCCCACCGGATTGCCGAACACACAGTAACGATCGTTCATCGGACGGTTAACCTCGCTCTTGACGTTGTCGTATGCCGCATTGTGACCGCTGACGGTCATCGCGCTTGGCTCGAGGCCTCTTCACCAAGCCAGTCCCGGGGCACCAGATAGGCATCCAGCGCCGCCTCGGGAGAGCCGGGCTGCGGCTGGTAGTCGTACTGCCAGCGCGCCAGCGGCGGCATCGACATCAGGATGGACTCGGTGCGACCGCCGCTCTGCAGGCCAAACAGGGTGCCACGGTCCCAGACCAGGTTGAATTCCACGTAGCGACCTCGCCGATACAGCTGGAATTCACGTTCGCGCTCGCCCCAGGGGGTATCGCGACGACGTTCCACGATGGGCAGATAGGCGTTCAGGAAGCCATCCCCTACCGCGCGCTGAAACGCGAAGCAGCGGTCGAAGCCCCCCTCGTTGAGGTCATCGAAGAACAGACCGCCGACACCACGGGTCTCGCTTCGGTGCTTGAGGAAAAAGTAGTCGTCGCACCAGCGCTTGTAGCGGTCGTAGACGTCGTCACCGAACGGCTGGCACAGGTCGTGGGCCACCCGGTGCCAGTGACAGGCGTCTTCAAGCTGGGGATAGAAGGGCGTCAGGTCAAAGCCACCGCCGAACCACCATACCGGCGCCTCGCCCTCGGCACTGGCGATGAAGAAGCGCACATTGCCGTGGCTGGTGGGTACGTGGGGATTACGCGGATGCAGCACCCAGGACACCCCCACCGCCTGAAAGCCGCGCCCGGCGAGTTCCGGGCGTGCTGCGGTGGCCGCCGGGGGCAGGGTCGCGCCGTGGACGTGGGAGAAATTGACCCCGCCCTTTTCGAACAGCGCGCCTTCCTCGATGACCCGGGAACGGCCGCCGCCGCCTTCCTCACGCACCCAGTCGTCTTCATGGAAGCGCCCTTCGCCGTCGGCCTCGGCCAGGGCCTCGCACAGGCGATCCTGCAATTCCAGCAGGTAGCGTTTGACCTCTTCGAGATTGGGCTCGGACACGTCTGCTCCTGTTGTTAAGTAAAAAGCGATGAGTAAAAACGATGAACAAAAGCGATTCGTAAAAAGGTGCCCCCAGGGCCGGGCCGAGAGCCATGTCAGTGGCGCAGGGTCTCGCGGCTTAGCAGGTCACGGATGGTGCTGGGGCGAGGATTGCCGCCCAACGCTCCCGGCACGACCGCGTCCAGCTCGTTGCCGAAGATGCGCCGAATGTCCGCTTCGCTCATGGCCGGCGCTTCTCCTGCCCGGTTGGCCGAGGTGGACACCAGCGGACCGCCGAAGGCACGACACAGCGCCTGTACACCGGGATGATCACTGACCCTCAGCGCCACCTTGTCGTGGCAGCCTCGCACCAGCGACGGGGTGCGGCCATTGTCCGGCACCAGCCAGGTGTTGGGGCCCGGCCAGCTGGCGACAAGAGGCGCATGAAGGTCGGCGGGCAATCCTTCGAGCCAGGGAGCAAACTGCTCGATGGTGGCGGCGATCAGGATCACCCCCTTAGCCGGGTCACGGCGCTTCAGGCGCAACAGCCGGGTCAGCGCCTCTTCGTTGTCGGGATCGCAGCCCAGGCCCCAGACGGCCTCGGTGGGATAGGCAATGACACCGCCACGACGCAGGGCGTCGACGACGGGCACGAGGGAGGAATCGGAATCACTCATGGGGTCGTTATCTGAATCGGTACCGAATCGAAAGATCAGGGTAGGGAGTATCGTTGCGCCATGCTAGCACGGCGTCGGGACTTGCGTCGCACGCCGCTGTCGCCGCCGACGTAGGCGATCCGCCCATTCCCCCACGGCCATGGGCACCCTGTTCGGCCGGGCCTCGTCATTGATCCGCTAGCTCCCGCCACCATCCAGACGCACCCAGCCGCCGGCTACCAGCCCGGCCTGTCCTGCGATCTCGAGCAACGTCAGTTCACGCTGGCAGGCGGCCACATCGCATCCCGCCAGCCCCATCAGATCGTCCACCGCCAACGGGGTGGCGCTCAGCAGATCGAGCAGCTTGCGACCGGGGGAAGGCGCGGCCCTTGCCCCGGTGCGCTCGGAGGCGCTGTCTAGAGGACTATCGACAGGATTATCGACAGAGCTATCTACAGGACCATCTACATGGCGAACTACACGACCATCGGCGGCACCAGCCGCAATGCACTGCGGGGTCGCGCGTCGCGGCCCCCAGCACGCCAGTTCCTCGAACAGGTCGTCGGGGTGTCTGACCAGGGCGGCGCCCTCGCGGATCAGCCGCAGGCAGCCCCTGGCCTGGGGCGAGTGGATGGAGCCGGGTAGCGCCAATACCTCGCGGCCCTGCTCACCGGCCAGGCGGGCACTGACCAGCGAGCCGCTGTGTTCGGCGGCCTCCACCACCAGCACACCGCAGGACAGCCCGGTGACGATGCGGTTGCGCCGGGGAAAATCCCCCGAGCGTGGCCGCACGCCAGGGGGAGACTCCGCCAGCAGCAGGCCCCCGTCGTCGCGCAGGCGCCGATACAGGGCGCCGTGCTGGCCGGGATAGACCACGTCGACGCCGCCGGCCAGCACCGCGATACTGCGCCCTCCGAGATCCAGCGCCGCCGCCTGGGCGGCACCGTCGATGCCGAGCGCCATGCCGCTGACCAGACACCAGCCGGCCTCCGCCAGCGCCACCGCAAAACTGCGCGCATTGACCAAGCCTTCGCGGGTGGGCCGCCGCGACCCCACCAGGGCAAGCCTCGGCGGTACCAGGGCATCGAGATCGCCAAGCGCCCACAGCAGCACCGGCGGGTCCGGGATCTGGTCGAGCAGGGCCGGCCAGCGCGGATGATCGGGATGCAGCAGGTGGCGCGCCTCGGCCCGCTCATGGAGGCGGCCTCCATTGGCAGCGCTACGCGCTTTCCCGCCGTCGCCGGCCAGCCACGCCTCGGCCTGCTCGATCAACGCCGTCAGCGGGCTGCGTCTGGGATGATCCAGCCACAAGCGCAGTTCCGCCGCGGCCCCGGGCGGCAGCCGGGCCAGCCAGCCACCGGGCCAGTCAGGGTTTAACTGGCGCAGGCGAGCCAACCGTCGTGGGCCCACCTGAGGCAGTGCGTTCAACGCCATCCAGCGTGCGAAGCCAAGTTCCATGACAGAGCCCTCCCTGGCCGAGTGCCGGCAGTATAGGCAGGCAGGCGCGACACGCCTTGGCGGTCTTCGCCGTCTCGGCTCCAGGCGGTGCGCGACGGCGATTCTGGCATGTTATAGTAGCGACCTATCACGCTCATTGGCGCCAACGACTAGGGTCACCCCCGGCGTCGTCCTAGAATGGGCAACACGAACCGAACGAATAACGGTGGTACCACAGCATGGCCAGACTCCCCATTCTCGAGTTTCCCGACGAGCGGCTGCGCAACAAGGCAGTGCCCGTCGAAAACGTCGATGACGAGGTCCGCCAGCTGGTCGATGACATGCTGGAGACCATGTACGCCGCACCGGGTATCGGCCTCGCCGCCACCCAGGTGGACGTGCATCGCCGAGTCATCGTGATCGACGTCAGCGAAGATCAGTCCACCCCGCTGGTGCTGATCAACCCCGAGGTCACCCCGCTGGGGGACGAACGGGAACCGATGCAGGAAGGCTGCCTGTCGATCCCCGAGTACTACGCCGAGGTGCCGCGCGCGCTGCGGGTAAAGCTGAAGGCTCAGGGACGCGACGGCGAGCCCTACGAGCTCGAAGCCGACGGACTGCTGGCCCACTGCATCCAGCATGAGCTCGACCACCTCGAGGGCGTGCTGTTCGTTGACTACCTGTCACCGCTCAAGCGTGACCGGGTGATGAAGAAGATGCAGAAGCGTCATCGCCAGATGCAGGGCGCCTGAGCCGCTGCGCAGCCCTCAAGCCGCCGCCATCTCGGCCCCACAACCGCCTACGACGAAGACCGACAACGTGAATCACGTTGTCGGTCTTCGTCGTTTCGCCCGTCTCCGTTACTATTGTCTCCGCATTCTTCGGCCAAGGCCCTGAACATGACCCGATCGCTGCGCGTGATCTTCGCTGGCACGCCCGACTTCGCCGCCGAGAGTCTCTCGGCGCTGCTGGCCAGTCACCACCAGGTGATTGCCGTCTATACCCAACCCGATCGCCCCGCCGGACGCGGCCGCAAGCTGACGCCAAGCCCGGTCAAGTCGCTGGCGCTGGAGCACGGCCTGCCGGTGTACCAGCCCGAGCGGCTCAGGGACGAAGCCGAACAGCGCGCCCTGGCGGCGCTGGACGCCGACGTCATGGTGGTGGTGGCCTACGGCCTGATCCTGCCGCTGCCGGTACTCGAGGCACCGCGTTTGGGCTGCCTCAACGTCCACGCCTCGCTGCTGCCGCGCTGGCGCGGTGCAGCGCCGATTCAGCGGGCGATCGAGGCCGGCGATGACGAGAGCGGCGTCACCATCATGCAGATGGACGAGGGACTCGATACCGGCGACATGCTGATCATCCGGCGCACCGAGATCCTGCCCACCACCACCGGCGGCGAACTGCACGATCGCCTGGCCGAGATCGGTGGCAAGGCCATGGTCGAGGCCCTCGACCGACTTGCCGACGGTGAGCTTGCCGCCACGCCGCAGCCCGAACAGGGCGTCACCTACGCCTCCAAGCTCAGCAAGGCCGAGGCCGAGCTGGACTTCGCCCAGCCCGCCGCGACCCTGGCCGCCCGGGTGCGCGCCTTCAATCCCTGGCCGGTGACCTGGTGCGCGCTGGGCGATGAGCGTCTACGTATCCACCTGGCCGAGCCGGCCGATGGCGGCGCACCAGAGTCGCCCGGCACCATCACCCGCGCCGACTCAGAGCTGCTGGTGGCCTGTGGCGCCGAGGGCCGCGAGCGCCTTCGCATCACCCGGGCCCAGCTGCCCGGCGGCAAGGCGCTGGCGGTATCCGAGCTGTTGCGCGCCAGGGCCGAACGCTTTCCCCAGGGCACGCTGCTGGGACGTCCTTTCCCGGAGACCTCCGCATGAGCGATTCTCAACCCCCACGCGATCGCAAGCCACCCCACCATGGCCGTCGTCACGCCAACGCCCGACGCGACATGGGTGACTGTGTCCGCGCCGCCGCAGCCAAGGCGCTGGTGCCGGTGATCACCGGCAAGGGCTCGCTGGCCACCCTGGACGACCATCAGGTGGTGGCCCGCGACCGTGCCCTGTTCAAGGCCATGTGCTTCGGCGTCTGCCGCACCCTGCCACGGCTCGAGGCACTGGCCGCCCAGCTGCTCGAGAAACCGTTCAAGAGTCGCGATGCCGACATTCAGGCGCTGCTGCTGCTGGGCGCCTATCAACTCCTGTACCTGCGCATCCCGGCCCACGCGGCGGTAGGCGAGACCGCCGGTGCCGCGCGATTGCTCGGCAAGGCCTGGGCCACCCGGGTACTCAACGGCTGTCTGCGCCGGCTGCAGCGCGAGTCGTCGACGCTGGAAGCCGAAGTCGACCGTGACCCGGCGGTGGCGCTGTTGCACCCACGCTGGTGGCTCAAGTCGCTGCGCCAGGCCTGGCCCGATGACTGGCAGGCGATCTGCGAGGCCAACAACCAGCCGGGACCGATGACCCTGAGGGTCAATCGTCGCCACAACGACCGCGAGCAGTACCTGGATATCCTCGACGGTGCCGGCATCTCCGCCAGGCTATGCGCCCACGCCCCGGACGGGCTGGTGCTGGAGACCGCCCGCGACGTGGAGGCCCTGCCCGGCTTCGCCCAGGGCCACGTCAGTGTCCAGGACGAGGCCGCCCAACTGGCTGCGGTGCTGCTTGGCCCGGTGGTGGCACCGCGGCCGGGTGCGCGCGTGCTCGACGCCTGCTGCGCCCCCGGTGGCAAGACCGCTCACCTGCTCGAGCTGTTCGACGTCGACCTGCACGCCATCGACTCCGATGCCGCGCGCCTGGCACGGGTGGAAGACACCCTGACTCGTCTGGGCCTGTCGGCGACCCTGGCCCAGGGCGACGCCACCGAGCGTGACTGGTGGGACGGCACCCCGTTCGACGCCATCCTGCTCGACGCCCCCTGCTCCGGCAGTGGCGTCATCCGCCGTCATCCCGACATCAAGCGCCTGCGTCGGCCCAGCGACATTGCCCAGCTGGCCCAGCTTCAGCGCGCGTTGCTCGACAATCTGTGGCCGCTGCTCAAGCCCGGCGGCACCTTGCTCTACGCCACCTGCTCGGTGCTGCCGGAAGAGAATCGCGACCAGATCCGCGACTTTCTCGCGCGCACCCCGGACGCCAGCGAGCAGATGCCCGACGGCATCGCCTGGGGCCAGGTTTCCGGGGCCGGACGCCAACTGTTACCGAAGGTCGACAGCCATGACGGCTTCTTCTATGCCAGACTGGTGAAGGCGGGCCGCTAGTCCGACCAGGACGTCGGCCTGGCCGCCCGTGACCTATGCTTCTCCAACAGGGAGTCTGTATGAGCCAACACGTCTACAAGCAGATCGAGTTGACCGGTTCCTCGGAAACCAGCATCGAAGATGCGGTACAGCGGGCCATCACCAAGGCCTCGGAAACCGTGCATGACCTGCGCTGGTTCGAGGTGACCGATACCCGCGGCCATATCGAGAATGGCCGGGTGGCCCACTGGCAGGTCACGGTCAAGGTCGGCTTCACCCTCGACTGACCTCCGAGGCTGATTCGACCCGGAGACCCACGGGACTTGCATTGCACAAGTCCTGCGGTGTTTCCTTTCAGCACAGGGCGGGACTCTCCCGCCCTGTTGTACTGTTCAGAGCTCGGGTATGCTGGCTCAATGCTGCAACGCACCATAGGCTCTGAACCCCTCTTCGGACACGACGACGATGAAGATCATCATTCTCGGCGCCGGCCAGGTTGGCGGCACCCTGGCGGAGCACCTGGCCCGCGAGGAGAACGACATCACGGTGGTGGACACCGACGGTGAGCGCCTGCGCGATCTGCATACCCGGCTCGACATCCGCACCGTCTCCGGGGCGGCCTCCTACCCCATGGTGCTACGCCAGGCCGGCTGCGAAGACGCCGACATGCTGATCGCGGTGACCAACTCCGACGAGGTCAACATGATCGCCTGTCAGGTCGCCCATACCCTGTTTCGTACCCCAACCAAGATTGCCCGAGTGCGCGCCACCGCCTACCTGGCGCGCAAGGGACTGTTCGCCCACGAGGCGGTGCCCATCGACGTACTGATCAGCCCCGAGCAGGTGGTCACCGACCATATTCGCCGGCTGATCGAGCACCCCGGCGCCCTGCAGGTGCTGGAATTCGCCGGTGGACTGGTCCAGCTGGTGGCGGTCAAGGCCTTCTACGGCGGTCCGCTGGTCGGCCAGGAGCTCGGCTTCCTGCGCCGTCACATGCCCAGCGTCGACACCCGGGTGGCCGCCATCTACCGGCGCAACCGTCCGATCATTCCGCGTGGCGACACCGTGATCGAGGCCGACGACGAGGTCTTCTTCATCGCCGCCCGGCGCGATATACGCGCGGTGATGAGCGAGCTGAGGCGACTGGATCGCGACTTCCGCCGGGTGGTGATCGCCGGCGGCGGCAACATCGGCGAGCGCCTGGCCGAGCACCTCGAGCACAGCCACCAGGTCAAGATGATCGAGCACAGCCTCGAGCGCTGCACCCAGCTCTCCGAACGCCTCGACCGCACCGTGGTACTGCACGGCAGCGCGACCAGCAAACGCCTGCTGGAAGAGGAGAACATCGAGGACTGCGATATCTTCTGCGCGCTGACCAACGACGACGAGGTCAACATCATGTCGTCGATGCTGGCCAAGCGTATGGGTGCCAAGAAGGTGCTCACCCTGATCAACAACGCCGCCTACGTGGATCTGGTCCAGGGCGGCGAGATCGACATCGCCATCTCGCCCCAGCAGGCCACCATCGGCAGCCTGCTGACCCATGTGCGCCGCGGTGACATCGTCAACGTCCACTCGCTGCGCCGCGGCGCCGCCGAGGCCATCGAGGCCATCGCCCACGGCGACAGCCAGTCCTCCCGGGTGGTCGGTCGTGCCATCGGCGACATCGACCTGCCCGGTGGCTCCACCATTGGCGCGGTGGTGCGCGGCAAGGAAGTGCTGATCGCCCACGACGACGTGGTGGTGGAGAGCGGTGACCACGTCATCCTGTTCGTCGTCGACAAGCGCAAGATCCGTGACGTCGAACGCCTGTTCCAGGTCGGATTGACCTTTTTCTGATGGGCGCGCCCCTCGCCCCTGCCGCCATACCAAGGAGAGCCGCCGCATGAGTCCGATGCCGACCGGGCTTGAGACGACGACCCGTCCCGACATGTCCCCCGCCTGTTGCCGTCAGCCAGGAGGCAGGACGCCATGAGCCTGAGGATGATCCTGCGCATTCTCGGGCTGCTGCTGATGATGTTCAGCCTGACCATGGTGCCGCCCATCGCCATCTCGCTGTTGTTCGGCGACGGCACCTGGGACGCCTTTCTGATCGCCATCGCCATCACCGTGCTGACCGGCGCGCTGATGTTCCTGCCCAATCGTCGTGCCCGGCGGGAATTGCGCACCCGCGATGGCTTCTTGATCGCCGCCATGTTCTGGACGGTGCTGGGGCTGTTCGGTTCGCTGCCGCTGATGCTCACCGGCAGCACCGCACTGTCGTTCACCGACGCGGTGTTCGAATCGTTTTCGGGGCTGACCACCACCGGCGCCACAGTGATCACCGGCATCGACTTCCTGCCCGAGGCGATCCTCTACTACCGTCAGCAGCTGCAGTGGCTCGGTGGCATGGGCATCGTGGTGCTGGCGGTGGCGATCCTGCCGACCCTGGGGGTCGGCGGCATGGCGCTGTACCGTACCGAGATACCGGGGCCACTCAAGGATTCCAAGCTGACCCCGCGGATCACCGAGACCGCCAAGGCACTGTGGTACATCTACGCCACCCTGACGGTGGTGTGCATGCTGGCCTACATGGCCGCCGGGATGGACTGGTTCGACGCCCTGGGCCACAGCTTCTCCACCGTGGCCATCGGCGGTTTCTCGACCCACGACGCCAGCATCGGCTACTTCGACAGCGCGGTGATCGAGGCCATCTGTATCGTCTTCATGCTGATCTCCGCGCTCAGTTTCAGCCTGCACTTCCTGGCCTGGCGCGAACGCCGTATCGGCCACTACTGGGAAGACTCCGAGGCGCGCTTTCTGTTGCTGTACCTGACGGGGCTGGCCAGCATCACCGTGGTGGTGCTGTGGCTGACCGGTACCGAAGAGACCACCGTGGGACTTCGCCACGGCATCTTTGAGGTGGTCTCGGTAGCCACCACCGCCGGCTTTTCGGTGGCCGACTTCTCCGCCTGGCCCGGCGCCCTGCCGCTTTTGCTGTTCATCGCCGCCTTCGTCGGCGCCAGCTCCGGCTCCACCGGCGGCGGCATGAAGGTCATCCGCATCATCCTGATCATCAAGCAGGGCATGCGCGAGATCATGCGCCTGATCCACCCCAATGCGGTGATCGCGGTCAAGATCGGCAAGGTCAGCGTACCCGACGGCATCGCCCAGGCGGTGTGGGGCTTCTTCTCGGCCTATGTGCTGCTGTTCTTCCTGATGCTGGTGGGGGTGATGGCCACCGGGGTCGACCAGGTCACCGCCTGGTCCACGGTGGGCTCGGCGCTCAACAATCTGGGGCCGGCGCTGGGCGAGGCCAGTCTGCACTACGGTGACATGCCGACCATGGCCAAGTGGATCCTGGTGATGGCGATGCTGATGGGCCGCCTGGAGATCTTTACCGTTCTGGTGTTGTTTACCCCGGCCTTCTGGCGCAAATAGGACCGATCCTGGCGCCCTTTCCTTTGCCGTAGCCCTTCGCTAGAGGGCGGTGTCGGCACCCGCCACCGCCTCTCGCATCACCGAAAGCGCCCGCTGTGCCCGGGCCGACAGTGGCCACTCGGCGCGCTGGATCAGGTAGAGGGTATCGCTGACCTCGGGGGCACCCTCGACCACACGGATGGCGTGCTGGTCCTCGAAGGCCTCCCGGGCAAAGCGTGGCAACACGCTGAAGCCCAGCCCCTGGGCCACCGGCGCCAGGATCAGGCCAATCTGATTGGTAAAGCCGCTGCGCGGCCAGCGAGCGTAGCCCGGCGAGCCCGGAAAGCGCCGACTGAGCAGACGGGTGGCCAGAGCCTTGCCATCCGGATGGTCGACAAAGCCCAGCGCCATCAGCTCATCGAATGTCTCGACACGGGTGTTGGCCGGCACCACCAGTTCCAGCGCCTCGGTGGCAAACTCGCTGACCGTCAGACTGGCGTCGTCGGGACGCTCGCCCACCAGCCCCATCTCCACCTTGCCGTCGATGACGGCCTCGACGATCTCCCGCGTCGGACCGAAGCGATGGCGAATCGCCAGCCCCGGCGCGCGCTTCTGCAACGCCAGCAGACGCGGGTAGATCGCAAGCCCGATGCTCCCTGGCGTCATCAGGCTGATCTCGCCATGATCGTCCAGGTCACCGGCCAGGCGCTGGGTGAGGCGCTGATCGACCCGTTCACGTTCGTTCAGATAGTCCAGCAGGGCGTGGCCGGCCGGGGTCAGCTCGAGCCGCCGAGGCCGGCGAATGAACAACAGTCCCAGCTCGGCCTCCAGGCGCTGGATATGCTGGCTGACCGCCGCCTGGGTCAGATCAAGGCGCTCGGCGGCGCGGGTAAAGTTGCCCTGCTCCACCAACGCCTGAAACGAGCGTAGCCAGAGCGGATTTGCCATAAGCATCTATTATCATCACCATAACGTAGCGTCGATTTTCATTATAGCGATCCCGGCCCAGACTGTGCTCATCATTCCTGCATCAAGAGGTGACACTCCATGAGCCAGCAAGACGACTTGGCAAACGCCAACCACGACGCTCCCGCCAACTCTTCAAGCAACTCTCCAAACAGTTATCCCCGCAGCTTCTCCCATATCGGCATCTCGGTGCCGGACGTGGAGGCCGCGGTGGCGTTCTACACCCAGGTGCTGGGCTGGTACCAGATCATGGCGCCGACCACCATCGAGGAAGACGACTCCGCCATCGGCGAGATGTGCACCGACGTCTTCGGCCCTGGCTGGGGCAGTTTCCGTATCGCCCACCTGTCCACCGGTGACCGGGTCGGCGTGGAGCTGTTCGAGTTCGCCAACCACGAGGACCCGGAGAACAACTTCGAGTACTGGAAGACCGGCGTGTTCCACTTCTGCGTCCAGGATCCCGACGTCGAGGGCCTGGCCGAGCGCATCGTCGCCGCCGGCGGCAAGAAGCGCATGCCCAAGGTGCGCGAGTACTATCCCGGCGAGAAGCCCTACCGGATGATCTACATGGAAGATCCGTTCGGCAACATCCTCGAGATCTACTCCCACAGCTACGAACTGACCTATTCCGCTGGCGCCTATCAGGACTGAACGCCAGACAATGTCAGCTCGAGGGCAGGCCAGGGTTTGGCCTGCCCTCCTCGTTCATGGATAATCGATCCTTCACATTCTCAAGGCCCCGAGCCCCATGAGCGAGATCGACGACATTGCGCTGGCCGAGCGGCCCGAGACCCGAGGCGGCCCCCGACGTGACCTCCGCGTCGGCGACACCACCTTTACCCTGCTGGGCACCGCCCACGTCAGCGCCGAGAGCGCCGACGAGGTGCGCGACCTGATCGATTCCGGCGACTTCGACGCCGTCGCCATCGAGCTGTGCGACGCCCGCCACAGCAACCTGGCCAATCCCGACGCCCTGGGTGACCAGGACCTGTTCCAGATCTTTCGTCAGGGCAAGGCCGGCATGGTCGCCGCCAACCTGGCCCTCGGCGCCTTCCAGCAGCGCATCGCCGAGCAGTCCGGCATCGAGCCCGGTGCCGAGATGCGCGCTGCCCTGGAGGCCAGTCAGCGCCACGAGCTTCCGCTGCTGCTGATCGACCGGGACGTGGGTCTGACGCTCAAGCGGATCTACCAGAACGTGCCCTGGTGGCAGCGCTTTAGCCTGCTGTCGGGCCTGCTCGGCAGCGTGCTGTCGCGCCAGGAAGTCTCCGCCGAGGAGGTCGAGCGGCTCAAGCAGGGCGACGTGCTGGAATCCACCTTCAGCGAATTCGCTGCCGAGTCGCAGTCGCTGTTCACCCCCTTGATCAGCGAGCGCGATCGCTACATGGTGATGCGCCTGGCCCAGCAGTGCCCACCTGGCAAGTTCAAGCGGGTGCTGGTGGTGATCGGCGCCGGCCACCTCAAGGGCATGGCCGAGCACCTGGAAGGCCCGCCTGCCGAGGACCCGGCCGAGGAAATCGCCGCGCTGGAGGCCACCCGGCCGCCGTCGAAGGTGTGGAAGATGCTGCCCTGGCTGATCACTGCCCTGGTACTGACCGGCTTCGCCATCGGCTTTTCGCGCAACACCGAGCTCGGCTGGCAGCTGGTGGCGGAATGGTTCGTGATCAACGGCGTGCTGTCAGGGGGCGCCACCCTGTTGGCCCTGGCCCACCCGGTCACGGTGATCGCCACGGTGTTCGCCGCCCCGTTGACCTCGCTCAATCCGACCATCGGGGCGGGCTTCGTCGCCGCCGGGGTGGAACTGGCCATGCGCAAGCCCAAGGTGCGCGACTTCTCCACCCTGCGTCACGACGTTACCCAGGTGAAGGGCTGGTGGAAGAACCGTGTCTCGCGCACCCTGCTGGTGTTTCTGACGGCGACCCTGGGCTCCGCCGCCGGCACCTGGATCGCCGGTTTTCGTATCGCCGACAGTCTGTTCGGCTAGCCCGGCCGCCTCGTTCGGCACCCTCGCGCCGCCGCCCGCTCGGGCGGCGGTGTCGTTTCGCCGCCCCCTACCATCAACGCGAACCCGCTCCGGGTCCGCGCCAGCCCGCCATCGAAACCGGCTCCGAAGCCCGCTTAGACTATGCTCAAAGGAACAGCCTGCTGAACGGAGTCGGCCCCATGACCCGCAGCACCATCGAGGCGCTTCGCCAAGGCGCGAGACGGCGACTCCCACGGCTGGTCTTCGACTATATCGAAGGAGGCTCCGGCGCCGAGCAGGCGCTGGCCGCCAACCTCCAGGCCATGTCACGAGTGGCGCTGGCACCGCGCCTGGCCGACGTCAGCCGGCGCACCCTCGGTACTCGCATTCTGGGCGAAGATATCGCGCTGCCGCTGGTGCTCTCGCCGGTGGCCCTGGGTGGCCTGGCCTGGGCCGACGGGGAACGCCTGGCCGCACGCGCCGCTGCGCGAGCCGGGGTCCCCTACACCGTCGCCACCCTGTCCAACGCCCCCCTTGCGCATATCGCCCGGGACTGCCCGCGCCCACCCTGGTTTCAGCTGTTCGTGTTCAAGGATCGCGGTCTCAGCGAGCGACTGATGGACGATGCCCTGAACGTCGGCTGCCGCGTGCTGGTGCTGACCATCGATATGCCGCTGCTGGCCGATCACCACCGGGGACTCGGCCACGACGTCAGGCCCGATCCGGCCACCGCCCTCAAGCTCGCCTGAGGGCTGGGCCGTCACCCCGGCTGGTGGTGGCGCCACCTGCGCAGCCGTCGTTTCGCCCTGGGCAATCTGGACGGACCGCTCTCGGCCCCGGACGGCATCGCCTCACTCGCCAGTTGGCTCGACGACCAGCTCGATCCCTCACTGGAGTGGAGTGATCTGGGCTGGGTCCGCGCCCGCTGGCCGGGCGCGCTGGTCGTCAAGGGTGTACTGGACGCGGACTCGGCGCGCCAGGCCGCCGAGCAGGGGGCCGACGCCGTGGTGGTGTCGAATCACGGGGGGCGCCAACTGGACGCCGCCAGGGCCACCATCGCGGCGCTTCCCGAGGTGGTGGCGGCGGTGGGCGAGCGTCTCGAGGTGCATCTGGATGGAGGGATTCGCAGCGGCCTGGACATCCTTCGGGCGCTGGCCCTGGGCGCCGACGCCGTGCATATCGGCCGCCCCTATCTGTATGGACTGGCCGACGCGGGCGAAGCCGGCGTCGAGCGCTGCCTGTCGATCCTGCGCCGGGAGCTGGATCAGGGCCTCGCCATGTGCGGCTGTTCGAGTATCAGGGAAGTGGATGCACGCGCGCTGGCAGCGAACGGCGATCTCATCGATCGTTAGCCGGGCGGCGGCGCTGCGCCACAGTCGTTGCCTTCCGCCAGGCGCCACCGGTAATTGTCGCGTTGTATTGCGCGGGAAATCGCCTCTTTGGCGACGTGATTGCCGACCTGATCCCCGGCGTGATCCCCGGGGCTCTTTTCCTTGACCATCGTCTCGGCAGAGCGTCCAGCGGGCGCCTCGGCATCGAACGCCAACATGGGCAGGTTCACCGTGATCGGCTGGCGCAGCGTATCCGGGACCATCTCCATCACCTCGATCCACAGCGTCCGGTAGCCGTCGCGCTCGATCTTCCAGCACTGAGGACGGAGCCCGCTTGCTGCCATCAACAACTGCCCACCGATATACGAATGTCCCGGAATGGCGAACCGCCCGTTGCTGTCGGTCACGTCGGCGGCCTCGGCAAAGGCCTCGGCCGAGACCCTGGCCCCCGCCAATGGGGCCCCGGTACGGGCGTCGATGACCTGCCCCTGCAATGGCTGGCGCGCCCAGCGCTCACTGATCACCGGCACGCAGCCAGAAACCAGCGACATCAGTACCAGCAACAGTGCCAGCACCGCCATCAACGAGATGCTTCGCCTACCACCCGTCGCCAGCCTCATGGGACTTCGCCTGTGCAGAATCGTCGACAGAAACTCTACGCCATCCCTGGCCCATCGTTTCAACGCTGGGCGGGCCGGTGGTGACGCGACAGTTCCAGACCGTCAGGCCAGCGAACGACCGGCCACACGCAGGCGACTGTACTCTTCCAGCGCCGATGATTCGGTCATGCTGCAGATCCAGTCATGCACAAGGCGTCCACGATGGTAGGCCTCCCAGACCTCGCGGCTCGCCCCTTCCCAGGGCTGCGCCATGGCCTGGCGGTACACCCTGAGCACGCCGGGTGGCAACCGCTTCACCCACAGCGTCAGCCGCGGCGAGGCGCCATGGCCCTCGTCCAGCAGTCGCACGAAGGCCGCTTCCGGCAGGCGCAACGCCGGCAGGGCGGCATCGAGCAGTCCACATAAGGTGCGGTAGCCCTCGAGCTCCAGCCGTTCCAGCTCCGGATCCCGATATTCGACCCGGGTGGCCAGGCTGTCGAAGGCCTCGAGCAGAGCGCGACAGCCGACCTCCGCGCTCAGCAGCCTCAACTGAGGCTGTCCCTCCCGAATGTTCTCCAGGTGGGCCACGAAGGCATCGGCGGCGTGATTGACCAGGGTGCGCCCCAGCGCCAGTCGCAGGTAGTGAAAGAAGCGCCCCAGTTCCTCGACGTTGTCCCGCTCATAGCGGCGCAGCGCCCAGTCCAGCATGCCACCGAGGCTCCAGCGGCGTACTACTCCGTGGCGCGAGAAGCGCCGCTCCTCCAGACTCGCCCAGGGCTCTCCCTGGCGGGCCAGCCCCTCTATGTAGGCCTGCTTGAGCGATGCCACCAGGGACGTCGGGTCGATCAACCCCCGCTCCACCACCGCCTCCAGACGAGACAGGGTCCGTGCAATGACCTCGGCGGCATCCACTACATAGCTGGCCGGATGGCGATGATCCTGGCCCAGCCCCAGGACACCACGCATGGCCGTCTCCTGGTCGCTCTCGGCACGATAGCAGTAGCCCTGGCGGCCACGGCCATCGTCGCCCACTTCGCGCCACACCGCCTGCTCCCCCAGCAGCACCGCGCCCTGGACATGGGTCAGCGAGATCCCCTCCTGCTTGCTGATGGTGCGGAGCGCCTGGGCCTGGGCGTCGAACCGACACAGCTCGTTGAGCAGGGCCGCGCCCTGGATATCGTCCTTGGCCAGCGGCAGCTGGCGGCCTCCCAGGGCCGACATATGGCTGTCGAACCAACCGCAGAGCGCAAGTTCTCCGGCCTGACCAAAGGGAGGTCGACCGATATCACGCAGCAGGCTGCCCACCTCGACCAGACAGATGAAGGCGTCTTCCAGACCATCGAGGCCACAGTCACCCGCCCGCTTGCCCAGCTTGCGATAGACCATCTGCACGATCCGGCGCCCCATCTGCTGTCGCTCCAGCGAGGCCGACAGCAGGCGCCTCTGGCTTGCGTGGGCCAGCACCGCGCCCTGCTGGGGCAGCAACTGCAATCGACGCAGGCTGGCACTGTGGACGACCCGGGTACGGTCCTTTTCCAAGCGACGCTCCAGCGTCGCCACGGAAAATGCGGCATCACCATCCACCGCCAGCGAAGGACAGCGATCTCCCGGGAGAGGTCGGCAGGGGTGAAAACGCCTACGAAAATCCATAACGCTCCTCGTGCGCCAAGCCGCACAGATTGACGAAACTGTGTCAAAAGAAGAGCGTCTCCCAGAAAAAGCCCGGGCGAACTAGGATATTCGCGACACCACAAGCCAGCAGTCGTGGATAGGGAATGTAGTTCTATACCGACAGGTCCGAAAAAACCCGCTCAATACGGCATAGTTATGCGTATACCGACACCGATCCTGGCGTTGTCGTCGCCTCGCCTCGATGCCTGACCACGCCCTCTCACCCTCGCCGGGCGGCCAACCTGCGCATGGCCGGGCTTGACGTCTCGATCTTGTGGTAGCGCCGACTGGCGGCGTAGCTGTCGTTGAAGACGTCGAAGTAATCGTCGAGCACCGAAGCGGCGTCTTCCTCGCCGCTCTGACGCAATAGCTCGGCGGCCACCTCGGCGGTGCACAGATGCGCCTG
The DNA here is from genome assembly GCF_040070555.1 of Halomonas sp. H10-59. Classification (NCBI taxonomy): domain Bacteria; kingdom Pseudomonadati; phylum Pseudomonadota; class Gammaproteobacteria; order Oceanospirillales; family Halomonadaceae; genus Halomonas; species Halomonas sp. H10-59. The sequence goes on along the minus strand of NZ_CP098828.1, from coordinate 592,432 downwards.
GGAAGCGGGCTTGCGCAACCGATAACGCGTCAGTCGATCGGTTCTCAACGGCAGTACCGGCAGGCGTTCCAGGTAGGGGCTCTTGCGAAAGATCCGCCGCGCCTGACGCCAGGTACCGTCGAGCAGGATCAGCACCGGGATGCGCTCACGGGGGACTCGCCGAACCGCCTCCACCTCGACCACGCGGTCGGCGTAGTCGGGCTGGTCGTCGGGGAATACCACGAAGGGGGCGTAACGCTCGTCGGCCAGGAGCGCCAGCAGCTTTTCATCGGGCGTGGTGCGATACCAGGTGAAGACTCGGGTGGGCGCCAGCACGTCGGCGATCAGACGGCCGGTGTTGGTCGGCTTGTGGTGCTCCAGCGGATGGGTGATCAGCCACACCTGGACCCGAGAGTCGGCCTTGGCCTGATAGGGGCACAGGCAGTTGAGTTCGGGCAGATTGCAGCCGGCGCAACGGGTGACGAAACTGCCGCGCGCCTTGAACTCTCGTCGCGGGGGACGCGGATGACCGGTGGCAGGGTCCCGGTCGAGGCTCCGGCTCTCGCCGAGGTGCGGATCCCCGACAGCGCTCGGCTCACCCGGATGGCGCTCGGCGGACGCCTCCTCGGTAGTTGAAGCTTCGTGAGTCGAGCCGGAATCTTCGGAGCGGGCGTCTTGCTGGGAGGGGGCGGAATCGGCGAAACGAGAGTCACACATGGGCGGGATGCAGGCTGCGGCAAAGGGCGCCCAATCTACCACGCCCCATTGCCTGCGTCAGGCAAGCCACGCGAAAGACCGCTCTCTCTACCACCCGCTCGATGGCTCTCTACACAGGCAGCTCGAAGGCTCTTTAGACAACCCGCTCGACGGCGCCACCTTCGCCCGGGCCTAGCCCAATTGCGGCATGAACAGTCGACCTTCACGCTGCCAGTGACGGGTCAGGGCGGGCACGCCCTCACCTGCCGGCATCACCAGCCGGGCAACGCCAGCAGGCACCCTGAGCGATTCGTCGGGGTCCACCAGCACGCAGTCGGCATCGAAGGGCAGTTCGTTGATCAGGGCCGCCGCCGGCATCACCGCCAGCGAAGTGCCGACCACCAGCAACAGGTCCGCCTCGGCGACGATCTCGCAGGCGTCCTGATAGGCCGGCACCGCCTCGCCAAACCAGACCACGTCCGGGCGCAGTTGGCTGCCACGGTCACAGACGTCGCCCATGGCGATATTGCGACGCCCCAGCGGATAGCGCATGCGCTCGTCCACCGAGGAGCGCGCCATCATGATCTCGCCATGCAGGTGCAGCACCCGCCGGGAGCCCGCTCGCTCGTGCAGATCGTCGATGTTCTGGGTGACGATGCTGACCTCGAAGCCACGCGCCTCGAGGTTGGCCAACGCCCGGTGGGCGGCGTTGGGACGCGCGCCACGTACCTGGTCCCGACGGGCGTCATAGAAGCTCAGCACGCGCTGCGGGTCTCGTGCCCAGCCCTCGGGGGTGGCGACGTCCTCGATGGGATGATCCGCCCACAGGCCATCGGCGGCACGGAAGGTCTGGATTCCGCTCTCGGCGCTGATGCCGGCGCCGGTCAGCACCACCAGGTGGGGGGCCTTGGACATGAACTCGCTCCACAGCTTTGAGAGTCTGAATCAGCGCCGCCACGGACTCAGTAGGTCAGGCCCCCGGGGTCCGAGGCGAAGCGCTGCTTGTTGCGATAAGGGTAGACGTCGATCACCTGACCGTCGGTGATCGCCGCCTGCAGGCTCTTCCAGTAGTCGGCATCGAAAAGCTCCGGATGCAGTTCGAAGAACAGCTTGCGCAACTGCACATTGGCGAACAGGAAGGGCCCGAATTCCTCGGGGAAAATATCATTGGGCCCCACCGAGTACCAGGGTTCGTCGGCCAGCTCCTGCTCGGGGTAGAGGGGCTCCGGGATATGCCGGAAGTTGCACTCGGTGAGATAGCTCACCTCGTCGTAGTCGTAGAAGATCACCCGCCCGTGGCGGGTCACCCCGAAGTTCTTCAGCAGCATGTCGCCGGGGAAGATGTTGGCCGCCGCCATCTGCTTGATGGCATTGCCGTAGTCCTTGAGCACCGCACGGGTCTCGGTCTCGTCGCACTGTTCCAGATACAGATTCAGCGGGGTCATCATGCGCTCGGTGTAGCAGTGCTTGATGATGACCTTGTCGTCCTTCAGGTAGACGTTGCTCGGCGCCACCTCAAGCAAGTGCTCCAGGCATTCGGGATCGAAGTGGTCCTTGCGCGATACCAGGTAGGAAAACTCCTGGGTATCGGCCATCCGGCCGACCCGGTCATGGCGCTTGACCAGGCCGTACTTCTCGCGCACGTTGTCGCGACTCATCGCCTTGGACGGGTCGAAGCGGTCCTTGATGATCTTGAACACGGTGCGGTGTGAGGGCAGCACGAACACCGCCATCACCATGCCGCGCACCCCGGGGGCGATGATGAACTTGTCCTCGCGCCGCGCGATCTGCTGGTTCAGGGCGCGGAAGAACTCGGTCTTGCCGTGCTTGAAGAAGCCGATGGCAGCGTAGAGTTCGCTGATCGGCTTGTCCGGCATCAGCATGTGCAGGTAGGCCACGAACTCACGGGGCACGGTGGCATCGACCTGGAAGTAGACCCGGGTGAAGGAGAAGATGATCGACACCTCGTCGGGCTCGATCAGCACCGTATCCAGGTGCAGCCCCTTGCCCTCCTCGTGGAGCACCGGCAGCACCAGCGGCACCTGCTCGCCATCGCGGTGGATGCGGCCGACCAGGTAGGCGCCCTTGTTGCGGTAGAAGACGCTCTTCAGCAGTTCGATTTCGGTGTCCGTGCCGTCCGCCAGCCCTTGCGGCAGGTGCTCGACCAGAAAGTCACGCGCCAGATGTCCGCAGTGGCCCAGGTCGATGAACTCCATGCCCAGTTCGGCCCCCTCCAGCGCCTCTGCGATGGCCCTCGACCAGTCCCCCTCCACCGCGATGTGTCGGCACAGCTCGATGCCCGAGTGGTGTGACGCGGCGTCCCTGGAGGAGTTGACGAACATCCAGTCATCGCGGATGTGGCGGTGATGAAAGATCGAGCAGAACAGCGAATTGAAGTAGGTCTCGGCCAGCTCGTAATCGAGTCGCTGACCGATCAGCTCGACATAGTGCCCCTTGGCCTCACGCCAGCACTCGCAGTGGGTCAGGATGTCCTCGTCAAAGGTGCGCTGCAGGCGCCCCAGGGTCTCGTCGACCTTCTCCTGATAGAGGTTGATCCGCTCCGCCGAGGCCTGCTGGGCCTCGCGCCAGGCGGCGTCGCGAAAGCGTCGATTGGCGTCCAGGGTGATCTGCTTGAAGCGCGAGCGGTACTCGTCGAATCCATGCAGGATGGTGGCGGCGATGCGATAGGCAGGGGACAGTTTCATCACGGGGCTCCCGACGGACGTCAGCTCAGAATGACCGCCGCCGCCACCTTCGGCGAGACGACCAATGTCGACTGTCATGTTGCCGTGCAACATGGCAGCCGCCAAGCCGTCTGTCCAACCCGGCACACTACGCCCTCGATCACCTCCCCCACCGCCGCCAAAGACCTATTTGCGCCAGAACATCGGGGTCAACAGTACCAGCACGGTCAGGATTTCCAGGCGGCCCATCAGCATGCCCACACACAACAGCCACTTGGCGGCGTCGGGCAGGGTGGAAAAGTTGCCGGCTGGGCCGATGATATCGCCAAGTCCTGGCCCGACGTTGGCCACCGCCGTGGCCGCCCCGGTCAGTGCCGTGACCAGATCGAGTCCCAGCATGGCGAGGGCCAGGGCGAGGCCGGCAATGGTCAGAAAGAAGAAGAAGGAGAAGGCCACCACGCCCCGGCTGATCTCATCGGACAGCGGCGCACCGTTGTAGCGAGAGACGAAGACCCCATGGGTGTGGATCAAGAAGCGCAGCTGGCTCAGCAGCATCTTGATCGCCACCTGGAAGCGAAAGATCTTCATGCCTCCGCTGGTCGAACCACTGCAGCCACCGACAAAGGTCAGATAGAAGAACGCCATGGCGGCGAACGGGCCCCACTGGCTGTAGTCGTCGCTGGCGTAGCCGGTGGTGGTCACCACCGAGACCACGTTGAAGGCGGTGTGAGTCAGGGCATCGAACATCGCCTCGCCTCGCCATACCCGATATAGGCTGAGGATCAGCGTCACCACCACCAGCAGCCACACCAGCCCACGGACCTGCTCGTCGCGCCACAAGGCCAGCGGCGAGCCGCGCAGAAAGCGGATGTAGAGCACGAAGGGCAAGGCGCCAAGCAACATGAACAAGGTGCCCATCCACAACAGATGCGGCTGGTCGGCGTAGGCCCCGAAGGAGGCATCCGAGTTGGCGAAGCCGCCGGTCGACACCGAGCTCATGGCGTGTACCACCGCGTCTACCGGTGCCATGCCGCCGATACCGTAGGCCAGGATCGCCACCAGGGTGCCCAGGGCGTAGATGCCGAGCGTGGCCTTGGCGATGCCGCCGGTACGCGGCATCACCTTGTCCGACCAGTCCGAGGATTCGGTCTGAAAAAGGCGCATGCCGCCGACCTTGAGAAAAGGCAGGATGGCGATGCCCATGACGATGATCCCGATGCCGCCGAGCCACTGCATCAAACCCCGCCACAGCTTGAGACCATCGGACAGCTGGTCGATATCGGTGAGGATGGTGGAGCCGGTGGTGGTGATCGCCGAGACCGACTCGAACACCGCATTGGTCAGCGACAGATGGGGCGCGCCAAGCACCAGCGGCAGGCTGGCGAAACCGCTGATACTGACCCAGCTCAGGGTGGTCAGCACGAACATCTGCTGGGTCTTGAGCGCCACCGGTATCCGCCAGGTCAGCCACCAGCACATCAGCACCGTGGCCAGCACCACCAGCAGAGAACGAGCGAAGGCCGGCGCGTCAGCGTCGCCTTCCCATACCAGCACCCCCCAGGGCAGCAGCATGAACAGCGCCAGCACCAGCCAAAGTACCGACAGTACCTTGAGGACCGGTGCCCAGTCCCTGCACCAGCGCAGCATCCCTATCCCTCGGGTCATAGCCTGCTCTCTCACCGATTGTCGGGGCCCATCATAGACCAAAGCCGTAGCCAGAGATGCCCCTCGACTCACGGAGTCGTCGCAATCCGGATGACAGATCGCCGCAACATGGCGACAATAGCGCGCCTCGAGCCCGCATTCACGCCATAGGTATCGCCGCGATGTCCCTGCCCTTGCCCATTCTCTACCAGGACGACGATCTGGTGGCGGTGCACAAGCCGTCCGGGCTGCTGGTGCATCGCAGCGCGCTGGCCCGTGGCGAGCGCGAATTCCTGCTGCAGCGCCTGCGCGACCAGTTGGGCCAGCGGGTCTACCCGGTGCATCGGCTCGACCGGCCTACCTCGGGGGTCATGGTGTTCGCGCTGTCCTCGGACATGGCCCGGCGGCTGGCCGAGGCCTTCACCGAGCGCCAGGTGACCAAGCGTTACCTGGCGGTGGTGCGCGGCATCGGCCCCGAGACCGAGCGCATCGACCGGGCACTGCGCGAGGAAGACGGTAGCCGGCCCAAGGCCGAGATGCCGGCGATGCCCGCGATCACCGAGGTGCGCCGACTCGACAGCGTGGAGCTGCCGGTACGTATCGACCGCTACCCTCAGGTTCGCTACTCGCTGATGGAAGCCCGCCCGCTGACCGGCCGGCGCCACCAGATACGCCGTCATCTGTCCGGCATCGGCTACCCGATCATCGGCGACGCCAAGCACGGCAAGGGCAATCACAACCGCTTCTTTCGCGACAGCCTGGACTGCGATCGGCTGCTGCTGGCGGCGACCTCGCTCGAGTTCGAGCATCCTCGCCATCGCACCCCGATGGCGCTGTGCTGCCCACTGGACGCCTGCATGACGCGGCTGTTCGACCGTTTCGGCTGGCGCGCCCACCTGCCCCGGCCAGTCAGCACCACCAACGCCAACGTGACCGCAACGACCCAGCGAGATTCCTGATGAGCACTGACCCCAGCGACAACGACTATGACCTGCGCTTTGGTGGTATTCGCCGTCTCTACGGCACCACCGCCAGCGCCCGCCTGGCGCAAGCCCACGTGGTGGTGGTCGGGGTCGGCGGTGTCGGCAGCTGGGCGGTGGAGGCGCTGGCCAGAAGCGGCGTCGGCAAGCTGACCCTGATCGACCTCGACGACGTCTGCGTATCCAACGTCAATCGCCAGCTTCACGCCCTCGACGGCACCATCGGGCGGCCCAAGGTGGAAGTGCTGGCCGAGCGCTGTCGGGCCATCCACCCCGGCATCGAGGTCGTCGCCGATGTCGCCTTCGCCACCCCGACCAATCTCGCCGAACGCATTCCCGAGGACGCCGATCATCTGATCGACGCCATCGACAGCGTGGTGGCCAAGGCCGCACTGATCGCCTGGTGCAAGCGCCGCAAGCTGCCGCTGACAGTCACCGGCGCCGCCGGCGGACAGACCGACCCCACCCGGATCAAGGTGGCCGACCTGACCCGCACGGAGCATGACCCCCTGCTTGCCAAGGTGCGCTCGCGCCTGCGCCGCGACCATGGCTTTTCGCGCAACCCCAAGCGCCGCTTCAGCGTCGAGTGCGTCTACTCCGACGAGCAGCTGGTCTACCCCGGCCAGGACGGTGAGGTCTGCCACACCAAGCCTGGTGCCGGCGAGTCCACGCGCCTGGACTGCGAGAGCGGCTTCGGCGCCGCCACCTTTGTCACCGGCAGCTTCGGCTTTGTCGCCGCCTCGCGGGCGCTGGCCAGACTGACCCGGGTGAAATGAGCCAGACAAGGAACCGACCATGACAACCCCGCAATCCCCCCTTCCGGTGCCCGGCATCTATCGCCACTACAAGGGCCCGCTCTACGAGGTGACCGGCGTCGCCCATCACAGCGAAAGCGAAGAGGCCCTGGTGGTGTACCGCGCGCTCTACGGGGACTACGGCCTGTGGGTGCGCCCGCTTGAGATGTTCTGCGAGAGCATCGACGTCGAAGGTGTTACCACTCCACGCTTTGCCCTCGAGAAGGCGTTCTAGGGCTTGTCTGAAAACTGCCTGCGCTCGGTAATACGGCGTTAAAAATCGGCTGGTGCGCCAGCCCGGTCAAAATGCTCATTTACACCCCGTAAACTGCGCTTTCTCACCGATTTTTGCCTTGTCTAACCATCGCTCGTCGACTTTTCCGACAGCGCCTAGCAGGCCCTGACGGCGCCCGGATCCATGTCGCCGGTCCGACGCTGCCAGTTCGATAACGCTGGTCCAACAGCGCCAGCCCGGCGACACAAGTCCACACGACCTGGCCAGCACGCAGGCAACGGAACACGCAGACGCAAAAAGGGGAAGCCGCTGGCTTCCCCTTTTGCTTGCCTGGGCGCTGTCGATGCAATGCGCCAGCGCTAAATCACTCTTCGCCGCCGGCCTTTTGCATTTGCGTCTGCAGATACGCCTGCAAGCCGACCTTGTCCATCAGACCCAGCTCGGTCTCGATGATGTCGATGTGCTCTTCCTCGTCGTCGAGGATCTTCTGGAACAGGTCACGGCTGACGTAGTCCCGCACCTGCTCACAGTAGGTGATGGCTTCGATCAGGTCGTCACGCCCGGTATGCTCCGCGGCCAGGTCGGCCTCGAGCATCTCGCGGGTGTCCTCGCCGATATGCAGCTTGCCGAGGTCCTGCAGGTTGGGGATGCCTTCGAGAAAGAGGATCCGCTCGATCAGAATGTCGGCGTGCTTCATCTCTTCGATGGACTCGTCGTACTCCCACTTGGCCAGCCGGGCCAGGCCCCAGTCCTTGTACATCTTGGCGTGCAGGAAGTACTGATTGATGGCCACCAACTCGTTGCCCAGCACCTTGTTGAGATGCTCGATGACCTTGGGATCGCCTTTCATGGAAAACTCCTCAGTGCTTGCCGGACTTGTGCTTGCCGGTCATGTGCTTGCCGGTGATTGCCGACCGGCCGTGGCCAGTCGTCGTTGATCGAACCGTCTTGCATCGGACGCCGCAGAGGCGACGTCTCTCCTTGGCCTCGCCCGCCTTCACAGGGCAACAGACGCGGGGCTACAGACACACTGGCACGACAAGCAATGCCCTACCAGCTCCCGTCAAGAAGCAGTATAGGGCATCCATGAAAAAACTCAATAAAATCAGAATCTTGAAAACCGCAACTACAACGATATCGATTGCTAATTCAAAAGACTACCGCAAAGGAAGTAGCGCAAGAGCGTACCGACGACCAAGGCTATACCGCATAGGCCAGCGCTTCGACTTCCAGACTCGACGCTTCCTGGATGGCGTCACGGGTGATCTGCTTGCCCACACAGGCACATTTGCCGCACTGGGTGCCACAACCGGTCTCACGCTGAACCTGACGCCAGCTACGCGCGCCGTCATCGACGCTCTGACGAATCTGTCGGTCACTGACCCCTTTGCACAGGCATACGTACATCGCCATCTCTCCTGAATCACTATAGCCAATGTAAATGATTCCCATAGCGACGTGCAACCTTTTCAAGAGTAATTCGTATTTACCTTAGCTAAAGATTTGAATTTACATGACTCAGCTCAAGCGCTGCCCCTGCCGACAGCCAATCGACAGCCAATCGACAGCCAATCGACAGCATCCAGAAAACCAGGAAGGAAACAGAGGGGAGCGACTCGTGCAGGCTGGATGGGGAGGGGCCGAGCAGCATCTCAGTGAGAACGTCGGCCGGGCGCTGCAGAGGGTGAAGGGTCGATGGCAGACGCCCGAGTCGGGCTGAGGGGTAAGCTGCCCTGTTCAGGAGTCTCGCGTAAGCGCTCGTTGCAGGATTATCGCTTCGCCGCCTTCGGCAGCACTACCACCTGAGTGCCAGACGCCAGATCCGCCCAGCTGCGCCGTTCCGCGTCGAACAGCACCCACCAGTGGCCCAGCCCCAGCGGCACGAAGGAAAACGCTCCCACGGCGAAGCGCAGCATGGTCTGACGCAGGCTGATGGGCCCGCCGTCGAGGGTCTGGACGCGCAGGCGCCAGGCCTGCATCCCCAGGGTCATGCCCCCGCGGCGCCAGAAGAAGGCAAAAAAGGCAAAGGCCGCGACCACCAGCAGCAGTCGCAGGCTGAGCACCTGCCAAACGCCTGCCCCCACCTCTTCCGGGGCCAGGCCCAGCAGCTTGCGCACCACCAGCACGTGCAAGGTGGTAATCGCGATCCAGATGGCCAGCAACAGAAAGCTGTCGTAGAACATGGCGCCCAGACGTCGGCCCAACCCCGCGGGCCAGACATCATCGAGAAGGGGAAAGCGTCGTGTCATTGGGTTTGCTCAGCAGGTGAAGTCTCGGCAAGGCGCATACTAACGTTGGCGCCGGGACTATCGAGAGTGTCCATGCCGCCCTTCACCCCGACCGCCTCAATAGGTGAAGTCCCAGCAGGGCGCACACGAGTGTGGGGGCCAGCACCGCCCAAGCCGGCGAAAAGCCGAATACCGTGGAGGCCGGTGCCAGCAGATCCTGCAGGTACTTGAACACCAGCCCGGTGATGACCCCGTAGAATACCCTCGTCCCGGCGGCCACGGTGCGCAGCGGGCCGAACACGAAGGACGCCGCTACCAATACCAGCGAGGCCATGGTCAGGGGCATCAGCATCTTCTGCCAGAAGTACAGAAGCGGCTGGGTGGCCTCCAGGCCCTGCTCGTCCAGATAGTCGGCATAGGCCCACAGCTCGCTCGGTGCCTGGGTCTCCACGTCGCGCAGCAGACGCGACAGCTGAGTCGGCGACAGGCTGGTGTCCCAGCGCAGGCTAGCCACCTTGTCGACCTCGGTGCGGTCATCGGCAAAGCGGGTCGTCTCGACCTGCTGCAACTCCCAGAAGTCGCCCTGCCACACCGCACGCCTGGCAGTGGTTACCGAATCCAGCCGGTGGCCGTCGAATTCGTAGCGGGTCAGATCCAGCACGGTGTCGTCGGCGCGAATCGCACCAAAGCGATAGAAGTCGTCGCCCTCGCGCTGCCAGCCACCGCGTTCGGTGACCACCGCGCCCTCGCCCTGCATCTGCTGCACCTTCCAGGCGTGGGCGAACTGCTCGGTTCTGGGGCTGACGAACTCTGCCACCGTCAGCACGATCACCACCACCAGGATGATCGGCTTCATCACCCCCCAGACGATGCGCGCCAGCGACCGTCCCGCCGCCCGCATCACCGTCAGCTCGTTGTTGGAAGCCATGCTGCCGAGTCCGATCAGGGCGCCGATCAGCACGCCTACCGGGGCATACTGATAAAAGCGCCAGGGCAGGCGCATGCACAGAAACAGGAAGACCTCGAAGGCACCATAGCCGCCTTCGATGTCTCCGAGGTCATCGATATAGGTGATGATCAGGTCCAGGCCCAGCAGCACCACCTGCACTACCAGAATGGCAGCGAGGACGTTGCGGGCGATGTAGCCGTCCAGGCGATCGAGAATCATCCGCTCATTCCCTTGCGTTGGGCATTGAAGGCCAGTCCCAGGCCGAGGATCAGGAAGCCTGCGTGGATCGGCCACATGCCGATGACGGCAGGCAGGCTGCCGCTGCCGATGGCGTCCATGGCCGCCAGCAGCAGACTCAGGTAGGCCACGTACAGAAAGATCGCCGGCAGCAGCTTGGCAAAGCGGCCCTGGCGTGGATTGACCCGGGACAGCGGCTGGGCCAACAGGGTCAGCACGAACACCATCAGGGGAGCGCCGAGTCGCCACTGCAACTGGGCCCTGGCCTCGGGCGAAGCGTCATTCAGCAGGGTCGTGGTGGTGGCAAACTCCGCCGAGTCGGTCTCGACCGCCTCCACCGCCCGCGCCAGACGCACGGCGTAGGTACCGAACTCGAGCCGCTCGGCGTCGGCGCGACCGGCCTCTGCGCTATAGCGTTCACCGTCTTCCAGCACCAGATAGCGACTGCCAGTGTCCGGATCCACCGACTGGTAGCCCTGGGTCGCCCGGGTCACCACGCTCTCGGGGGAGCCGTCATTGCGCTTCTGGCGTTCGCTGATGAACACCTCCTGCATGCGCTCGCCGTCCTCGGACACGTCGCTGGCGTAGGCGATACGCCCACTGCCGAACTCCTGAAAACGCCCTGGCGCCAGCGCCGAGAAGTCGAGCTTGCTGCGCTGTTCTTCCAGCACCAGTTCGTTGTGCAAGGCACCAGCGGGGGTCAGCCACAGGCTGAATATCCCGACCAGCAGTGCCACCAGGGCGGCGGGCACCAGGCTGACCGTCAGCAAGCGGTTGGGGCTGGTGCCGCAGGCCACCAGCACGGTGATCTCGCTGTTGAGGTAGAGCTGGCCATAGGCCAGCAGAATTCCGAGAAAGAACGCCAGCGGCAGGATCAGCTCGAGAAAGCCCGGCATGTGATAGAGCATCAGCGAGCCGAGGATGTTCGCCGGGATCTCGCCTTCGGCGGCGTTGGCAAAATAGCGGATAAACCGACTGCCCATGATCACCAGCAGCAGCACCCCGGCCACCGCCGACATGGTCAGCAGAATCTCGCGGGTGAGGTAACGGAATATGATCAATGCGCGCTCCTGCTCTCGGTCGTCCTCACCGGTCGTCCCTGATCCAGTATAGGTCCCTGATCGATGTCTCTACCCGATCGATCGCTGCGGCCACGGTGATCATGCAAACCCCGGGGGCCTTGGGTACACTGGATGGACTCGGCATCGTGCCGGCATTATCCAGAATCCCCCCACACTTGTCTTGTGGAGTCAGCATGGAATTCCCTGTAAAGACGGCCAACCCGGTCAAGATCGAGACCGCTTGCCTGGTCATCCCGGTGTTCAAGGACGGTGAACTTACTCCTGCCGCCGCCAAGCTCGACGACGCCAGCGAGCGTCTGATCGGACAGTTGATCGAGCGTGGCGATTTCAACGCCAAGCTCGGCAACGTCCAGCTGGTGCCCTTTGCGCCTGGGCTGTGCGCCGACCGCCTGCTGCTGGTCGGCTTCGGCGAGCGCGACAAGTGCCACGAAGGTGCCTTCTGCAAGGCCGTGGACGCCGCCTTCGCGAGCCTCGGTCAGCTGACCGTGGACGAAGTCTCGGTAGCCCTCACCGACGTGCCCGTCGAGGATCGCGACGCCGGCTGGAAGGCCCACAAGATCGCCGAGAGCGCGCTGCGCGCCAGCTACCGCTTCACCGACTTCAAGAAGGAGAGTGGCCCGGCTCCCAGCCTCAAGACGGTGTCGATCCTGCTCAGTGAGGGCGAAGACCAGAACGCGGCCAGCGAAGGCGCCCGCCAGGGTGCCGCCGTGGGCCAGGGCATCAACCTGGCCCGCCAGCTCGGCAACCTGCCGGGCAACGTCTGCACGCCGCGCTACCTCGCCAGCGAGGCCGAGCGCCTGGCCAGCGAATCCGATGGCGCCCTGACCACCGAGATCCTCGACGAGGCAGCCCTCGAGGAGCTCGGCGCGCACTCGCTGTTGTCGGTCGGTCATGGCAGCGACGAGCCGTCGCGACTGATCGTGATGCGCTATCAAGGCGCGGACGACGAAAACGAGTCGCCCCACGTGCTCGTCGGCAAGGGCATCACCTTCGACACCGGCGGCATCTCGCTCAAGCCCGGTGCCGGCATGGACGAGATGAAGTTCGACATGTGCGGCGCCGCCAGCGTGTTCGGCGCGGTTGCCTCGATCCTGGCAATCAAGCCGAAGATCAACCTGGTCGCCATCGTCGCCGCCGCCGAGAACATGCCCAGCGGTCGCGCGACCAAGCCTGGCGACATCATCAAGACGCTGAAGGGGCTGTCGGTGGAGGTGCTCAACACCGACGCCGAGGGCCGCCTGGTGCTGTGTGATGCCCTGACCTACGCCGAGCGCTTCGAGCCGGCCAGCGTCGTCGACATCGCCACCCTCACCGGTGCCGCCATCATTGCGCTTGGCCACCACGCCACCGGCCTGATGTCCAACGACGACGACCTGGCGCTGGACCTTCTCGACGCCGGCGAAACCGCCTGGGATCGCGCCTGGCATCTGCCGCTGTGGGACGAGTACCAGGAACAGCTGGACTCCAACTTCGCCGACCTTGCCAACATCGGCGGGCGCCCGGCGGGCACCATCACCGCCGGCTGTTTCCTGTCGCGCTTCGCCACCGACTTCCCCTGGGCGCACCTGGACGTGGCCGGCACCGCCTGGAACAGCGGCAGCGCCAAGGGTGCCACAGGCCGCCCGGTGGGCCTGCTGACCCGCTACCTGCTCGACCGCGAGGCAGAGGTGGTCAACACCGACCAGGACTGACCCGGCAAGTCCGCCGTCCACGCGGGCGCCGACAGACGTCGGCACCCGCCCCGGCGGGCTTCCCCGTCCTACAGGCTTTCCCGACCCACAGGCTTTCCCGAAAGGGCGAGCCTGTGTCATTCTGATTCCATCGGCAGGCGCGATGCCTGCCCACCCCATCCCGGTCGAGCCCCCTGACTCGACCTCGATCCGCTGTCGCCGCAGAGCCCTTGCGGCGCGATACGATTCTGGAGAACGACCCGTGTCCATCCAAGGCTTCTCGCTCGAGCCCAACGCCAACGCCACCGACGCGAGCATCCGTAACACCATTCTCGAGAACCCGGGCTTCGGTCGTCACTTCACCGACCACATGGCCCACATCCGCTGGACCGAGGACGCCGGCTTCCACGGCCATCAGGTACGTCCCTACGGCCCGCTGTCACTGGACCCGGCCGCCTCGGTGCTGCACTACGCCCAGGAAATCTTCGAGGGCATGAAGGCCTACCGCCACGCCGACGGCAGCGTCTGGACCTTCCGTCCGGAAAAGAACGCCGCGCGCTTTCGCGCCAGCGCCCGTCGCCTGGCCCTGCCGGAACTGTCCGACGAGGACTTCATCGGCGCGGTCAAGGCGCTGGTCGCCCAGGACATCGACTGGGTGCCGACGCCGGCAAGCGCAGCCGAGGAATCCAGCCTCTACCTGCGACCCTTCATGATCGCCTCCGAGGCCTTCCTTGGCGTGCGCCCGTCCAAGGAGGTGGACTTCTACGTCATCGCTTCGCCGGTGGCGGCCTACTTCAAGGGTGGGGTCAAGCCGGTATCGATCTGGCTGTCGTCGAACTACAACCGCGCCGCCCCCGGCGGCACCGGCTACGCCAAGTGCGGCGGCAACTACGCCGCCTCGCTGCTGGCCCAGAAGGAAGCCGCCGACCACGGCTGCGACCAGGTGGCCTTCCTCGACGCCGTGGAAAACACCTGGATCGAGGAACTCGGCGGCATGAACCTGTTCTTCGTCACCCGCGACGGCCGCCTGGTCACCCCGCGCCTGACCGGCACCATCCTCGAGGGGGTGACCCGGGATTCCATGCTCGAATTGGCCAAGGATGAAGGCCTGACCCCGGAAGAGCGCCCCATCAGCATCGACGAGTGGCGCGATGGCGTGGCCTCCGGCGAAATCACCGAGGTCTTTGCCTGCGGTACCGCCGCGGTCATCACCCCCATCGGGCGACTGGTCAGCGAGGACGGCGTGATCGAGCACCCCGAGGGCAACGAGGTGGCCAGCCGACTGCGCAAGCGTCTGCTCGACATCCAGTACGGCCGTGTCGAAGACACCCATGGCTGGCTGACCCGTCTTGCCTGATCCGGCGCTTTCCCTACCAAAAGGCCGCCCCCGGGCGGCCTTCGTTCAGCCATCAAGTCAGAGCGCATGACCAAGATCGACTTCTACATCCTGCCGGACACCACCCTCGAGGCCCGCCTCGCCTTCGCCTGTCGGCTGACCGAGACCATCGCCCGCAAGGGCTACCGGCTCTACCTGTACGCCGAAGACGAAGCCATGGCCCGGGAGCTCGACCAGCGTCTGTGGGACTTTCGTCCCGACGCCTTCGTCCCCCATGCGCTCGAGGCCGGGGGCGGGGCCGATGCAAGAGCGGCTGGGGGCGGGGCCGATGCAAGAGCGGCCGGGGGCGGGGCCGGTATGCAAGAGCCCGGCGGCGGGTCGCACGAGGCCGGTATCGAGAACGCAAGGCCGGTACCCGTCACCATCGGCTGGCAGGGGCCGACGCAAAGCCTCGACCCGCCGCCCCAGGCGATGCTCAACCTGTCGCCGGAAATCCCCGAGTGGTTTTCTCGCTTCGAGCGGGTGGCCGAGATCATCAACCAGCACCAGGACGTACTGACGGTCAAGCGCGAGTGCTGGAAGACCTACAAGCAGCGCGGCTACCCGGTCACACCGCACCACCTCAAGGGTCAGGGGTAGGCTCCTGTCACCAAATCCTCTGGACACTGCCGGTCATCCCGTCAGCCCCTGACGCCCCGCGTCGGATCAGGGTATAATCGAGCCCATTTTTCGCAGGCCTCACTCGCGCAACCGCTCTTCGGCGGGAAGCTTGCGAGCCCGAGCGCCGGCTGTCGAACTCCAAGCCCAGCGCCATGCGCGAGCCTCTGTCTCGTGCCTGGCATGCCCCGGGCTCCGCTAGCAAGAGTACCCCATGGACAAGACCTACCAACCTGAAAGCATCGAAGCCCGCTGGTACGAGCGCTGGGAAAACGACGGACGGTTCGCGCCCTCGGGCAAGGGCGACCCCTTCGCCATCATGATTCCGCCGCCCAACGTCACCGGCAGCCTGCACATGGGTCACGCCTTCCAGGACACCATCATGGACACCCTGATCCGCTGGCGGCGGATGCAGGGTCGCAACACCCTGTGGCAGGTGGGCACCGACCACGCCGGCATCGCCACCCAGATGCTGGTGGAGCGCAAGGTCGCCGCCGAGGAAGGCAAGACGCGCCACGACCTGGGGCGCGAGGCCTTCATCGACAAGGTGTGGGAATGGAAGCATGAGTCCGGCGGCCATATCACCCGCCAGCTCCGTCGCATGGGCGCAAGCCTCGACTGGAGCCGCGAGCGCTTCACCATGGATGAGGGCTTCTACAAGGCGGTGCAGGAGGTCTTCGTCCGCCTGTACGAAGAGGATCTGGTGTATCGCGGCAAGCGCCTGGTCAACTGGGACCCGACGCTGAACACCGCCATCTCCGATCTCGAGGTCGAGAATCGCGACCAGCAGGGTCAGTTCTGGCACTTCCGCTATCCGTTGGCCGACGGTGTCACCACCGACGCCGGCCTCGACCATCTGGTGGTCGCCACCACCCGCCCCGAGACCCTGCTCGGCGACAGCGCCGTGGCGGTCAATCCCGACGACGAGCGCTACGCCTCGCTGGTCGGCAAGTTTGTCGAGCTGCCGCTGGTCGGCCGTCGCATCCCCATCGTCGCCGATGAGCACGCCGACATGGACAAGGGCTCGGGCTGCGTGAAGATCACCCCGGCCCACGACTTCAACGACTATGAAGTCGGCAAGCGCGCTGGTCTTCCACTGATCAATGTCTTCTCGAAGACCGCCCATATCCTCGAAGCCGCCGAGGCCTTCGACATCCAGGGCCGTCCGCTGACCGACATCGACACTAGCCTGCCTGCGGCCTACGCCGGCCTCGACCGCTTTGCCGCTCGCAAGGCCATCGTCGCCGACATGGAGGCCAAGGGCCTGCTCGAGAAGACCGAAACGGTCAACAACACCCTGCCCTACGGCGATCGTTCCGGTGACGTGATCGAGCCGCTGCTGACCGATCAATGGTTCGTGGCGGTAGAGACCCTGGCCAAGCCGGCCATCGAGGCGGTAGAAAACGGCGACATCCAGTTCGTGCCCAAAAACTACGAGAACATGTACTTCTCGTGGATGCGCGACCTGCAGGACTGGTGCATCTCGCGCCAGCTGTGGTGGGGCCACCGTATCCCTGCCTGGTATGACCAGGAGGGCAACGTCTATGTGGCGCGCACCGAAGCCGAGGCCCGCGAAAAGCACGGCATCGCAGGCGACGTCGCCCTGACCCAGGACGAGGACGTACTCGACACCTGGTTCAGCTCCGGGCTGTGGACCTTCGGCACCCTCGGCTGGCCCGAGCAGACCGAAGAGCTCAAGACCTTCCATCCCAGCAGCGTGCTGGTGACCGGCTTTGACATCATCTTCTTCTGGGTCGCGCGGATGATCATGCTGACCCTCAAGTTCACCGACGAGGTGCCGTTCAAGACGGTCTACGTCCACGGCCTGGTGCGTGACGGCCAGGGCCAGAAGATGTCCAAGTCCAAGGGCAACGTACTCGACCCCATCGACCTGATCGACGGCATCGATCTGGAGGCGCTGGTCGACAAGCGCACCGGCAACATGATGCAGCCGCAGAAGGCCAAGGCCATCGCCAAGGCGACCCGTTCGGAGTTCCCCGACGGCATCGAGGCCCACGGCACCGACGCCCTGCGCTATACCTTCCTGTCCCAGGCCACCACCGGTCGCGACATCAAGTTCGACATGGGCCGGCTGGACGGCTACCGCAACTTCTGCAACAAGCTGTGGAACGCCTCTCGCTACGTCTTGATGAACGCCGAGAACGAGGACTGCGGCCGCGAAGGCGGCGAGGTCGAGCTGTCGCTGGCCGACCGCTGGATCGAGGCCCGCCTGCAGCAGACGGTGGATCAGGTCACCCGGGCGATGGAGGAGTTCCGCTTCGACCACGCCTCCCAGGCGCTTTACGACTTCGTCTGGAACGAGTACTGCGACTGGTATCTGGAGCTGTCCAAGCCGGTACTGTGGGACGAAGGCGCCAGCGAGGCCGCCAAGCGCGGCACCCGGCGCACCCTGGTACGGGTGCTGGAAGCCATCCTGCGCCTGGCCCATCCGATGATGCCCTACATCTCCGAGGAGATCTGGCAGCGCGTGGCGCCGCTCGCCGGCACCCTGGAGGGGGACAACGACTCGCTGATGGCCAAGGCCTGGCCGCTGGCGGACGAGGCGTTGATCGACCAGGACGCGATCCGTGACATCGAATGGCTCAAGGGGGTGATCGTGGCGGTGCGCAATATCCGCGCCGAGATGAACATCGCCCCGGGCAAGCCGCTCGACGCCCTGCTGACCAAGGGCAGCGAGGCCGACCAGGCGCGCCTGAGCGCCAATCGCCTGTTCCTGTCCAAGCTGGCCAAGCTGTCGTCCATCGAGTGGCTCGATGACGCCAGCACGGCGCCGCTGTCCGCCACCCAGCTGGTCGGCGACATGGAAGTGCTGGTGCCGATGGCAGACCTGATCGACAAGGACGCCGAGCTCGCCCGCCTGAGCAAAGAGATCGACAAGCAGGACAAGTTGATCGGCGGCGTCGAGAAGAAGCTCGCCAACGAAGGCTTCGTGGCCAAGGCCCCGGCCGCCGTCATCGACAAGGAGCGCGGCAAGCTCGAGGAGTACCAGGCCGCCCGCCGGGTGCTGGTCGAACAGCGCGACAAGATCGCGGCCCTGTAGTCTGGGCCTAAACCGGCTCAACCGGCCTGAGCACCAGCCGAGTCGACCCCGCCACTGGCGGGGTCGACTTTATTCAGACGTGATAGCAACAGAGAATCCATCGGCTCCCAGCACGCTCGGCTAACCGAAGAAACAGGCCATCTCGTCGCGACCCACCAGTTCGAGAAAGGCTTCCACCGTCCCCACCTGGGGACAGGGCGTATAACCGTGCCACTTCAGGTCCGCTCGCTGCCAGTAGACCTTCCAGACATCCTGACTACGCACGTACTTCGCCTTGGCGACGGGTATCTCCAGTTTCTCGTCAGGTTTGTCATAGCGAGGACTGACTTCGAAGATCTCCAGGCTCTGCCCATCGATACGAAAGGCGAGATCAAGCTTTGATCTCAATTGAGGCGGTGCACGATGCTTCTCGACAAAAGCCACTGCCGCCTTCTCCACTCGCTTTCTCTCCAGATCATTGAATGCCATAAGACGGCCCCCTATTCCTGTAGACCTTGCCTGGCACGCCCGATGGCCGCCTCCACCGCCGCCAGAGCGCGTGGCGAATTCTTCCAGCAGCTGGTGTTGAGCATCGATGCCACCTGCTCGGCGATCTCCCGGGCCTCGAACGTCGCCAGATGCTCGAAGGAGTCGATACCAAGCTGCTCGAAGCGACTGATGACGGTCGGCCCTACCCCGTGAAGCGCCAGCAATGCCGCTCTCTCTTCGTTGCTGAAGGCCATCCAGCCCCCCCTGTCGGAACGTCGCTATTGGTGCGTGCCTGCCCCTCGCCTCAGGCAACCGTCTGCGTCGCCTCAGCCTGATCGGGTACGACACAGAGATGACGGTATGACTACAAAATTCAGTTTCTTCTATTAAAGCCTTTTGCGGCACAGTGAAGCTGTCAGCACAGCCGCTCCTTCAGGCCAATCGCCGATTCGGCCGCAGATACGACAACAGACCGAACAACGGCCATACCAACGACTACAACAACAATAGACATGTACAACATGACGCACTCGGGCCTTTCCCCCCTGGCGTTCCCTGGCACTGCCGGGCTCGCCGCCCTGCCACGCCTTCGCCGCCGAACACGGCGTGCCCTGCTGTACCTGGCCGAGCTGTGTGGCCGTGTCGACCTTCAACGTCGCTGGCTGAATGCCAACGACCTGCCGCTGGTCGACATCGACCCAAGGCGCATCGCGCGCTGCGTTACGCGCTCTGGCTTGAGTCGTGAGTTGATCAGTGAAGGCGACTGGGACCTCAGCCATGTTTCACCACTTTGCCAGGCACGCCTGAACGAGACCGCTGCAGTCGAGGACATCTTCGCCCACGACAGGCACTTCCGCGAGACCGCCCAGTACGCCCAGATGCATCAAGCGGTGGCTCGCTATCGTTCCGGCGAGTGCACCGACCCAGCACAGCAAGGCGCCTACTGGTGTCGCAGCGAGGAGGATATCGCTCGCTACTTCGAGACGCTGTCTCGTGCCTACCACGGCATTCGCCGACACGGCTACAAGACCCAGCAAGAACTGGCTCGCCAACACCCCGACGACAGTCGCCACCCCGATGACGAAATGCAGGTATTGATTACCCGGGATGGCGAGGTCGTGCTCGGCTACGGCGGCTCACACCGCCTGGCCATCGTGCAATTGCTGGGATTGGCCAGCGTTCCGGTGCGCGTGGTGGCGATCCATCCCCGGTGGCTCGATCGCTTCCAACAGCGAAAGCACAGCCTGCGATCCTGCCTGCATCATGCAAGCCGCGCTGCAGCCGACATCTCGAGTACCGCGCCCAGGAGGGACAACCGGAGTCGCTGATCGCCCCGATGAACACTGGCCCGGTCAGCTAGCGTCGCGAAAACCGCCCAGCACCAGCGAGTTGGGGCCGAAGAACACCAGTCGATCGTGGTCGATCAGGTAGCGATAGGCGTTGTCGAGCATGTCGCGGACCTGCTGGGCCCCCTGGGGATTGGCGCAGGCCATGCGGGTGGCGGTCAGTTCGCTGAAGTCGATACGCTGGCTGTCACCGAAGCTCACCGTGCCGGTGAAGCGATTGCAGCCGTCGCTACCGCTGACACTGCCATCGGAAGCCACCTCGAAGTACGGCTTCTGCGGCATCGACAGGCGATCGCTGGTGCCCACCAGCAACAGGTTCCAGCGCTTGCCGACCAGCGGGCTCGAGACGCTGCCTGGGGCCGCCGTGTCGCCACCACCCGCCGTGGGCGCGGGCTGGCTGGAACAGGCACTGAGCGCCAGGGTGAAAAGAGCGAAAGCGGCGGTGCGGCGAAGTCGTGACGGAACCATGCTATCTTCCTTGCAGCTGAGTCATCTGGATGATGCCTAATATGCCAGAATTGCCTGCGTGGTCCGACCGTTTCGACGATTCTGGTGCTGCGACCGAAGGCACCATGCCGACGTCATCGCGATCATGCTGCGAAGTCTCGAACAACTCGGTGCGCCTGTTTTCCGACCAATACCTGAAGTGAAAGGCTCTCGAGTCAAAAAAAGCCCCTAGTGAAAAGGAAGTCACCATGCTCAACGCCCTCGACAACGACGACCTGGGAAAGCTGATCCTGCGCCTGGCCCTTGGCGTGATGATCCTGCTGCACGGCGTCAGCAAGCTGATCAACCCCGGCAGCCTGTCCTGGATCGGTGAAACCCTGGCCTCCCATGGCCTGCCCACGGTGCTCGCCTATGGCGTTCTGCTGGGCGAGGTCGTCGCACCTGTCATGGCGATCCTCGGCTGGAACACTCGCATCGCCGGTCTGCTGATCGCCGGCAACATGGTGGTGGCCATCTATCTGGCGCATATGGGTGAGCTGTTCAGCCTGACCAGCAGCGGCGGCTGGGCGCTGGAGCTGCAGGGCATGTTCCTGTTCGGCGCCCTGGCGATGATGTTCCTGGGCAGCGGCCGCACCGCGATCAAGCCCGACTAGGGACCGTTCACCTCCTCTCGCGCCATGCCGGGCAGTTCCCGGCATGGCGTCGGCCGCAGCCCTCACCCAACTCCTGCACCGTTATCTCCTGCCTTGGCGCTGCGACCTCCTCAGCGCAAGTTGCACTCGACATGACCATTTCGACGAAAGTCGTACTTCTGCTTGATGTCCGTCATTCGGACGTCGCTTCGTCTATGCGTAAATGAGCACAACACCTTCGGATTCTCTCTGTGGAGAGGTGATCACTCGATCTTCCCCAAAGGAGCTCGCTTATGCTCGCATTCAAACCGCTCCCCGCCCTGGTCTCGGTGACCCTGGGGCTGGCGCTCTGGTTCGTAATCCCCGTACCTGACGGCGTCAATCCCGAGGCCTGGCACCTGCTGGCGATCTTCGTCGCCACCATCGCCGCCATCATCGGCAAGACCATGCGCATCGGCGCCCTGGCGATCATTGCCATCACCGTGGTCGCGCTGACCGGCGTCACCAACCCGGACAGTTCCAAGGGCGCGGTCTCCGACGCCCTCTCGGGCTTTTCCAACCCGCTGATCTGGCTGATCGGCCTGGCCATCATGATCTCCCGCGGGCTGTCGAAGACGGGTCTGGGCAACCGCATCGGCTACGCCTTTATCGCCGCCTTCGGCAAACGCACCCTCGGCATCGGCTACGCCCTGTCCCTGGCGGAGCTGACCATCGCCCCGATCACCCCCAGCAACACCGCCCGGGGTGGCGGCAGCATGCACCCGATCATGCGCTCCATCGCCGACAGCTTCGGCTCCTCCCCCGAGTCCGGCACCAGCAAGAAGATCGGCGAGTACCTGGCGCTGGTGAACTATCACGCCAACCCCATCACCTCGGCCATGTTCATCACCGCAACGGCCCCCAACCCCCTTATCGTCGACCTGATCGCCAAGGCTACCGACTCCGCCATCTCGATCACCTGGACCCAGTGGGCGCTGGCCGCGCTATTGCCCGGCCTGGTCGCCATCGCCTTGATGCCGGCGGTGCTGTACGTGCTGTATCCGCCGGAGCTCAAGCGCACCCCGGACGCCACCTCCTTCGCCCGCGAGCAGCTCACCGCCATGGGCGCGCTCGACCGCGCCGAAAAGATCATGATCGGCGTGTTCGGCCTGCTGTTGATCCTGTGGGCCGGTATCCCGGCGATGCTGTTCGGCCCCGAGTTCAAGGTAAACTCCACCGCGGTGGCGCTGCTGGGACTGTCCATCCTGCTGGTCACCAATGTGCTGACCTGGGATGACATCCTCGGCGAGAAGTCCGCCTGGGACACCATCGTGTGGTTCGCCGCTCTGGTAATGATGGCAAGCTTCCTGGGCAAGCTCGGACTGATCGGCTGGTTCTCCGGGGTCATCGAGGAGGGCATCAGCAGCTTCAATATGGGCTGGTTCGGCATGGCCCTGGCGCTGACCGGCGTCTACTTCTACGCGCACTACTTCTTCGCCAGCACCACCGCCCATATCACCGCCATGTACGCCGCCTTCCTGGCCGCCGGTATCGCCCTCGGCATCCCTACCCTGTACATCGCCCTGCTGCTGGCCGGCGCCTCCTCGCTGATGATGTCGCTGACCCACTACGCCACCGGCACCGCCCCGATCATCTTCGGCTCCGGCTATGTGGAACTCGGCACCTGGTGGAAGGCCGGACTGGTGATGAGCCTGGTCAACCTGACAGTGTGGGTCGGTGTCGGCAGCCTATGGTGGAAGGTGCTGGGGTACTGGTAAGACGCCCGGAAGGCGGGTCCGCTCTTGATCAGAGCAGGAGCCTGGTCAACCTGACCGTCTGGGTCGGTGTCGCAGACTCTCTACGGTGGAAGGTGCTGGGGTACTGGCAAGACGCCCGGAAGGCGGGTCCGCTCTTGATCAGGGCAGGAGCCTGGTCAACCTGACCGTCTGGGTCGGTGTCGCAGACTCTCTACGGTGGAAGGTGCTGGGGTACTGGTAAGCCCCGTAACACGACAGACTTCCAGGCCTCGTGATATTGGACCACGCGCCACCGCAATCGCGGTGGCGCTGTCATCTGCGGGTCTCGCCGGCTTGCCGGGTCACGGCCGGCGGCGCAGAATCGGACAGGACAGGACGTCATTTCGCTGCTTCCAAGAGGCCCCTCATGGATTTTCTATCTCCCGCGCTGTGGTGGCTGCTGGCCGGACTCGCGGCTCTGCTGGTCGAGCTGCTGACCGGTTCCTACGTGCTGCTGGCCCTGGCGGCGGCACTCGCCCTCACCGCCCTGGCCGCCTGGCTGGGCGCCACTTTCACCCTGCAACTGATCGTCCTGGCGCTCGCCTGTGCCGTGCTGGTGCCGCTGGCGATTCGACAGCTCAGACGACGCGGCCGAGGCGCGAAAAAAGGCTTCGGCGTGGCTGGCAGCGGTGGAGGCCGCGGTCAACGCTTCGTGCTGGTCAGCCGCGACTTCGATGACGCACCCTGCATCAAGCTCGACGGTGATCTCTACCGTGCCAGCCTGGCGGACGAAGCAGGGAGTGGTCCTGCCCTTCGTCCGGGTGACGAGGTAACGCTGGTCCGCTTCGAGGGCACCCAGGCGGTGGTCCGTCCCGCCGGCGAAGGTTCTTGATCCCGGTCATGCGCTCGTTCGGGCAGCGGCCGCCAGACGCTATCGCCACTCGCCCGCCCATTGCCTAAGCTGGCTTTCGGCGGCGGGATGCCGTCGGTCGCCCTGGGCGACACTCTCGATACCAAGGAGGTACCTGCATGTTGCCGTATGCCATAAACCCGGGGCTATTGATTGCCCTGGTGGTGGTCGTCATCGCCGTAATCATGGTGATCAAGGGACTGGTGATCGTTCAGGAGTCCGAGGTGATGGTGATCGAGCGCCTCGGCGCCTACCACCGCACGCTGCAGAAGGGCATCAACTTCATCGTTCCGTTCTTCGACAAGCCAAGACCAATCAAGATGGTGCGCTACCTGCGCAAGGGCCAGGAGTTCACCCCGGTGCTGAGTCAGGAGACCCGCATCGACCTGCGCGAGTCGGTCATGGACTTCCCGTCCCAGCCGGTGGTCACCACCGACAACGTGACGGTGCGCATCGACGGCGCCATCTACTTTCAGATCATCGATCCGGCCAACGCCGTCTACAAGATCGAGAACATGAGTCAGGCGGTGGAGGTACTGGCCAAGACGACGCTGCGCTCGGTGGTCGGCCAGATGGAGCTGGACAAAATCTTCGAGTCCCGCGCCGAGGTCAACGCCAAGATCAAGGAACAGATGGAGGAACCTGCCTCCAAGTGGGGGGTGGCGATCAATCGCATCGAGGTGCAGGACATCGAGATGCCGACGGAGGTCAAGGAGGCCATGCACCTGCAGATGTCCGCCGAACGTCGCCGTCGAGCCACCGTCACCGAGGCCGAGGGCGAAAAGGCCGCGGCCATCGCCAAGGCCCAGGGCCAGAAGGAGTCAGCGATCCTCAACGCCCAGGGCGACAAGGAATCCGCCATTCTGCGTGCCCAGGGCGAAAGTCGCTCCATCGAGCTGGTACTGGGTGCCATGGGCGAAGGCGAGAAGAGCACCAGGGCGGTCATCGGCTATCTGCTCGGCCAGTCCTATATCTCGATGCTGCCGGAGATGGCCAAGCAGGGAGAGCGTGTGTTCGTGCCCTACGAGAGCTCGGCCCTGCTCGGCGCCATGGGCGCCTTTCGCGATCTCAGCGCCGGTGACGAGGCGCTGGGCGACATTGCCCGCCGCGCAGCCGCCGCTGGCGGCCTGACGGGTGCTGCCAGCGCCCAGGGCTAGGCGCTGGTACCAGGGCGTGTAGCGACTGGTATAGCGGCTGGTATAGCGGCTCAGGCAACCACCCTACAGCCCTTGTGGCAGTCGCCCTGGTACAAGCTCAGCCACAACTGAAAACGCCCGAACCGTGAGGTTCGGGCGTTTTCGTCCTGCCAGCGGCTGGCGCAATCGATGGCGGTCAGGCCGCCATGCTATCACCCAGACGTTCGCGGATCTTCTTCATGGCGTTCTTCTCGAGCTGACGAATGCGCTCGGCGGACACACCATAGACATCGGCCAGTTCATGCAGGGTCGCCTTGTTTTCGGCGAGCCAGCGCTGGCTCAGGATATCCCGCGAGCGCTCGTCGAGCTCGGCCAGCGCGCCCTGGAGGCGGCGGGTGGCGTCCTGCTCCCAGTCGCTGTCCTCGAGCTGGGTCGCCGGGTCCTGGCTGGCGTCGTCCAGATAGTGAACCGGTGCCTGATAGGCCGAATCCTCGTCCTCGGACGGTGAAGCATCGAAGCCGGCATCATGGGAGGCCAGACGACCTTCCATCTCGCGCACCACCTCGGGCTTGACGTCCAGGTCCTTGGCGATGGCGTCGACCTCGTCGCTGTTCAACCAGGCCAGGCGCTTCTTGGCGCCGCGCAGGTTGAAGAACAGCTTGCGCTGGGCCTTGGTGGTGGCGATCTTGACGATGCGCCAGTTGCGCAGCACGAACTCGTGGATCTCGGCCTTGATCCAGTGCACCGCGAAAGACACCAGGCGTACGCCCTGGGTCGGGTCGAAACGCTTGACGGCCTTCATCAGGCCGACGTTGCCTTCCTGAATCAGGTCAGCCTGGGGAAGTCCATAGCCGGAATAGCTGCGTGCGATGTGCACGACAAAACGCAGATGGGACATGACCAGACGGCGGGCGGCTTCCAGATCGCCTTCCTGCTGAAGGCGATGGGCCAGGTCCTGCTCTTCATCCACCGTCAGCAGCGGAATGCGATTGACGGCCTGAATATAGCCGTTGAGGTCGTGCCCCGGTGAAAGATGACCCACCGGCAGAAGACTGTTGCTCATGTGCAGGTTGTCTCCTCGAAGACCAACAAGATTTCGGATGCACCTTGGAGGATAAAAATAGGAAGAAGTTCCCCTTTGGTCGTAGACATCCGACGAAACCGTACAAGAAACGGGTGATTACCTGTTGCCGCTAGCGTGGCTTGATGCCCGCCAAGTGGCGGCTGACGGCGATCCAGGCTCCCAACCAGCCCAATAGTGTACTACAAGTCAGCAATGTTGTAGAGCCGACAAGGCCCAGGGTCGGTAGCTGATAGTGCGCGCCGTAGCTGGCCGCCAGCGATGCCACCGGCGCCGCCAGCCAGTCGCTGCCCAGGGTCAGAAGCCCCCACGCCAGCAGTCCGCCGCCCAGGCCATACCAGGCGCCGCTGTACAGAAAGGGTCGGCGTACAAAGGCATGGGTGGCGCCGATCAGGGTCACCACCTCGATCTCCTTGCGCCGGTTCTCCACCGCCAGGCGGATGGTGTTGCCCACCACCAGCAGCACGCCCAGACCAAACAGCACCCCCAGCGCCAGGGTCAGGCGACGACCCAGCTCAGCCAGTTGCCGCAGACGCTCGATCCAGGCCAGGTCGAGGCGCACCTCGGCCACCCCGGACATCGCCGACAGGCGCTCGGACAGCGCCGCCATGGCCTCCGGAGACGGCGTCGTCGGCGAGATCACCACCGCGGCGGGCAGCGGATTCTCGTCGAGCCGCGCCAGGGCATCATCGAGCCCCAGGGATTGCTGGAATTCCGCCATGCCCTGCTCGGCGGTGATCAATTCGGTGGCGGCGACCTCCGACTGAGCCTCCAGCGCTTCCAGGATGCGACCGGTCTCGGACTCGCTCACCCCCTTGTCGAGGTAGGCCGTCAGGGTGGCGCTGGCGTCCAGCTCGGCGTCCACCAGCTTGGCGCTGTCCAGTGACAGCCACAGGGCGCTGGGCAGCACCAGGGCGATGGCGATGGCGAGCATGGTCAAGAGGCTACCCACCGGCTGGCGCACCAGCCGGCGCAGGCTGTCCACACACATGGCGCGATGGTGGCGCAGCCAGGCTTGCCACTGCCCCTGTGCGCGCACCGTCTGCTGACGCGCACCGCGAGGTGACGTCGAGGCCTCCTGGCGGCCGCCCGTACGTGCGGCGGCCGAGGCGCCCCTGGGCGTCGCCGCGCCCTTGCGCGAATGGCGAGCGCTCATGCGGCCTCCTCGTCGGCCACCAGGCGCCCCTCGCTCAGGCGCAGGGTGCGGTGACGCAGCCTGGCGATCAACGCCAGATCGTGACTGGCGATCATCACCGTGGTGCCGATGCGATGAAAGTCCTCGAACAGCCCCATGATATCGGCGGACAACTGAGGGTCGAGATTACCGGTAGGCTCATCGGCCAGCAGCAGGGCGGGCTTGTTGACCACCGCCCGGGCGATGCCCACGCGCTGCTGCTCGCCGCCGGAAAGTTCGATGGGAAGCGCCTTTTCGCGGTGCAGCAGGCCGACCTTGTCGAGTGCGGCGCGGACCCGCCGCGCGATATCCCGCGGCGCCAGGCCGCGGATCTCCAGCGGCAACGCCACATTGTGATAGATCGAGCGGTCGAACAGCAGCTGGTGGTCCTGGAAGACCACCCCGATCTGACGCCGGTAGAACGGCAACTGGCTGGGATGCAGCTTGTCGATATCGTGACCGGCGACCATCACCCGTCCGCGACTGGGTCGCTCCAGGCGCATGATCAGCCGAAGCAGCGAACTCTTGCCGGCACCGGAATGGCCGGTGAGAAACACCATCTCGCCCCGCGAGACGCGAAAATCGATATTGGAGAGCGCCTCGAAGCGCCCTCCATAGCGCTTGCCGACGTGCTCGAAGGCGATCATTCGTCGGCGTCACTCGGGCGACGATCGAACAGGGCGTCGACGAAGTCCTCGGCCTTGAACGGCCGCAGGTCATCCAGACTCTCACCCACCCCGATAAAGCGGATCGGCGTCTTCAGCTGCTTGGCCAGGGCGAAGATCACGCCCCCCTTGGCGGTACCGTCGAGCTTGGTCAGGGTGATCCCGCTGACCGGAACCGCCTCGTTGAAGGTGGCCGCCTGGGACAAGGCGTTCTGGCCGGTACCGGCGTCGAGCACCAGCATCACCTCGTGAGGCGCCTGCGCATCGAGCTTGCCCATCACCCGATGGACCTTCTTGAGCTCTTCCATCAGGTGACTCTTGTTGTGCAGGCGACCAGCGGTATCGGCGATCAAGACGTCGACGCCACGGGCACGGGCCGCCGCCACGGCGTCATAGATCACCGAGGCGCTGTCGGCGCCGGTGTGCTGAGCCACCACCGGCACGCTGTTGCGCTCGCCCCACACCTTGAGCTGCTCTACCGCAGCCGCGCGGAAGGTATCCCCCGCCGCCAGCATCACGCTCTTGCCCTCGCGCTGGAAGCGCTGGGTCAGCTTGCCGATGGTGGTGGTCTTGCCGACGCCGTTGACGCCCACCACCAGGATGACGAAGGGCCCACCGTCGGCGGTCTCGAGGCTCAGGGGCTGGCTGACCTCGCCGAGCATGGCGGCCAGCTCCTGCTGCAGCGCACGATACAGCGCCTCCGGGTCCTTCAGCTCCTTGCGCGAGACGCGATCGGTCAGCGCCTCGATGATTTCGCTGGTGGCCTCGATACCGACGTCGGCCATCAGCAGCTGGGTCTCGATGTCCTCGATCAGCTCGTCATCGATCTGCTTGGCACCCATGAACAGGTCGGCCAGGCCGTCGCTCAGGTTGGCCCGAGTCTTGCCAAGGCCCTCGCGCATGCGCGTAAACCAGCCCTTCTTCTCGCCACCCTTGCCACCCTGCACCGGCGCTCTGGGCTTTTCCTGCAGGGCCGGGCCGGTGGGACGGCTGGGCTCGATCACCTCGGCGTGCTCGCGCTGGCCGGTGCCAGCGTCGGGAGCTGGCGGACTTGCAGGCTCGGGCACCTCCGCCTCGGCCAACTTGTGCGCCGAGGCCGGCGATTCATCTTCGGCGGGCTCGCCAGCCGGCTGGGGGGCGGCAGGCGGCGCCTGGTCGGCTTGCGACTCGCCGGACTTCTGCTCGACAGGCTCTTGCTTGACGGGCTCTTGCTTGTCGGGCTCAGGTTCAACGGGCGCCTGCTCGGCAGGGGTGGACGGCTCGGCAGGCGCTGGCGCTGCCGGCTCGACAGGCTCCGGCACCACCGCCTCGGCGGTCTCGGTCGGCTCGGGGCCAGATTCCCGGCCCTGCTGGGGCGGCTCGGCATCCGACGGTGAGCCTTGCGACAGCTCGTCGCCGAGGGGCTGTTCAGCCTCCCTGTCAGCCGCGCCTTCCGCCTCATCTGCAGACGACTGATCGACGACTTCCTGGTCCTTGGCGGGTTCTTCGCCCGTGTGCTTCTTCTTGCGCTTGAAAATACCGAACATGGATGACCTGACGCCTCAGCCGGTGAACGAACCGCCACATCCTACCACCCTGCCCGCTCGCTGTGGACACAGGACAGCCCCGAGGCGGCGACGCGACGCTGCCCACAGCCTGCCACAGAAGCGATGGCGAAGGCATGACGGCACCCTGCCATGGGGGTAGAATCGCCGCCCATGAGTCGACAACGTCCTTCAAGAAACCGTCCGCGCGGCGGCGCCGGAAAACCCCGCTCGGGCAAGAGTCCCGCGAGCGGTCGGCCGCCTGGCAAGCTGCGCATCATCGGTGGCGAACACCGCCGCCGCCAGCTACCGGTGCTCGACAAGCCCGGCCTGCGCCCGACCCCGGACCGAGTGCGCGAGACCCTATTCAACTGGCTCGGGGGCGAGCTGTACCGCGTTCGCGTGCTCGATCTGTTTGCCGGCACCGGTGCCCTGGGCCTGGAGGCGCTATCGCGCGGCGCCAGCGAGGCCCTGTTCGTCGAGCGCGATGCCCAGGTGGCCCAGGCGATCAGCGATAACCTGGCGACGCTGGCGATCGATCGCGCCCAGGTACGCCGCGCCGACGCCGCCGCGCTGCTGAAAGACGATACCGCCAGCCCCTTCGACCTGGTGTTTCTCGACCCGCCCTTTCGCCAGGGCCTTGCCGAGCCCTGCTGCCAGGCCCTGGAAGCCGGCTGGCTGGCGGATGAGGCCTGGATCTACGTGGAGGTCGAAAGCGGTCTGACTCCCGCCGTGCCCCCCACCTGGCAGCTACACCGAGAGGTCCGCGCCGGAGACAGCATGGGGCGTCTGTATCGACGCAGCGAAAGCGACGCCGACTCGCTCAAGGACGCTGCGCCTGAGAGCTGAGCCGGCAGTACCCCAAGCACGCGACTGTCGCAATTCCTGAGCCGAATCAGCAAAGCAGCCCCGTCGCCGCCCGGCGACGCTTGTTCGCCGGCGGCGGCGGCGTTACGCTCGTTCCATCGGGGCGCGCGTCGCGCCTTCACCCCACGTCATGTCAGGAGACGAGGATGAGCACGGAACTCTTCAACCAACTCGAAAAGAAGGTCTCCAGCGCCCTTGAGGCCCTGGAATTGCTGAAACTGGAAGCCGAGGAGTTGCGCGAGGAAAACGCTCGCCTGAAGCAGGATCGCGAAGAGTGGGAACGTCGCCTGACCGCCATCCTGGGCCAGCTCGATGAGGTGGAAGGCGAAACGGGCAATACCGAACAGGCGCCCGCCCATAGCCTCTGACCTGCCTTGTGTGCCGGCAGTGTCGACTCGAACGGCCGACTCGAACGGCTGACGCGAACGATCGACACGAATGAAAAGGGCTCCCATGGGGAGCCCTTTTGCATTGCGCGTACGATGGAAGCCCAGCCGCAGGCGGCCCAGACTAAAGAAAGCCGAGCGCTTCAGGCTGTTTCAGTCAAGCGCCAGCGACATCAGCAAGGCATCGACACGCTCGCCGCCATCGGCCAGCGGCGGATAGTAGCCGCGACGCACACCATCCTCGGCGAAGCCGGCGGCTCGGTAGCAGGCGATCGCCGCGCCGTTGTCGGCACGCACCTCCAGCAGCAGTCGCTCCGAGCCCCACTGGCGCGCTACCGCAATCAGGCTTGTCAGCAGCCGTGCGGCAAGCCCTTGGCGGCGAGCTTGCGGGGCCACCAGGATCGCTTCCAGCTCGGCCTCGAAGGGCTGGCGTGCCAGCAAGGCGTAGGCGTGAATAGCCCTCTGCCCCGTCATGCCCGCATCAAGGCCGCCTTCAACGCCGACATCACCCGCCGGACCCAGCCGATCGATCCCCAGCAGCAGGCGCTGGTCATCTTCCAGTGCCTGGGCCAGCGCCTGAGGGCTGGACAACGGCGCTGACGCCATCGCTTCCAGTCGCAAGAGGGCGTCAAGATCGGCGGCGCCAAGGACACGGACAGGACCGTAGCCGCCGCTATGCGGACAGCTCTGCTGGCCCGCTGTCGCCTCAAGCGCCATCGCTGTCGTCTCTGGCACCATCGCCTCCAGCACCATCACCTCGAGTGCCGTCGCTCCACTGTGCCTGCCACTCGCCGATCTGCGACCACAGCCGGCGCTTGGCCTCGGCACCGACGCCGTCATCGGCGAGCAGTTCGTCGAGCCCCGGGCCCTGCCACAACGGCAGCGCCAGGGTCTGGCTGCGCGGAGGCTGCGCGCTGTTGTCGGTGGTGTCAGACGGGGCCAGTGCTTGCATCAGCGCCTCCTGGCGGCCGAATACCAGCACCCGCTCCGGAGCCCAGCCACGACGAGCGCGACCGGCCACAAAGGCCTTGAGCCCCTGACGCGCCTCGTCCAACGGCCGCCTGACCGGCAAGCCCTCTTCCAGCGGCCAGGCAAGGGAGTCGAACACCGGTCGCTGCGACGGCCTGACCCCGGCGCCGGTCAGGATATTGAGCAGAAGCCGCTGGTGCAGGGGCCCCAGCGGTTCGTCACGGGCAACCAGCAAAAGCCAGCGACCGTCGAGACAGGCCACCTGACAGCCGAAGCGCAGCGGCTCGGCGCCTTCCTCCACCTCATCCTCTGCCGGCATGGCCGTAGGGGCCGTCGCTGCACCGTCGTCTGCATCGGGCACGATATCACCGAGCAGCGCCCTGGCCTTGCGCGGACCAGCCGGCGCCTGGGGGGCAGGAGCCTGGACGGCAGAGGACGAATCAGCGACAGCGGCCTGCTCGGTCGCCCCGGCGGACGTGTCGCCACCGCCGGCCGAGGCGGGCATGTCATCGAGCAGCGCATGCAGGCCCTTGGCACCGGGCTGGGGCCGCTCTTCGGGTACCGGCTCGGGCCAGTCGCAGGCTTCGGTCTCGCGGGCGTTGGGTAGCTGATAGCGGGCCACCCAGGCGGTCAGCCCCATGGCATCCAGATAGGCGAGCCGTGTCGGCTCCGGCGTCACGAGCGTGAGCCGCCCATGCAGTTGGGCGAGTCCGGACGCGGTGCACTGCGGCTATCCCACTCACCGGGGGTGTAAAGGTGCAGCGCCAGGGCGTGGACCGGGCCGGACAGTTCATCGGCCAGCAGCGAGTAGATCTGCTGGTGGCGCTTGACCGGCATCAGCCCGGAAAAGCGCTCGGAGACCAGGGTCACCTTGAAGTGGGTTTCCGAGTTCGGCGGCACGCTGTGCATGTGGCTCTCGTTCTCGACCACCAGTTCGGTGGGCTCCAGGGCCTTTAGCTTGTGTTCGATGGTCGCCTGAATACTCATGATGGGTACTCGCGTCTGTGACGGTTAATTTTGTACATACTGTGCCATTGTACGCCCTCGCCCAGCCGCTGACTAAGCCCGATCCGCGACCCGGTTCGGGGAGTCCTCGCCCACTCGTTCGGAGTAGCCGGCCCGCGCGGCCTTCTTCTGCTCCCGCGCCGCACGATACGCACGATGGGCCCGGGGGATACGCACCAGGCTGATCACCAGCGCCAGCAAGGTGGTGGCAGCGCCGACCCACAACGCCTGCTGAACGCCAGCGCCGGCGGCCAGGCACAGCCCGACCAGGGCCACCCCCAGCGACTGCCCCACCGTGCGGGTGGTACTCATCACCCCCGAGGCGTTGGCGCTGCGGGCCTTGGGTACGCTGGTCATCAGTTCACGGTTGTTGGGCGGCTGGAACAGGCCGAAGCCTGCGCCACACAGGGCGGTACGCCACAGGCTGTCGATCGCGCTGGCGTCCTGCGGCAGCGCCGCCAGGCTGACCAGCCCCAGCAACAGCATGACCAGGCCGACGCTCGCCACCACGCTCGGGTTGAAGCGATCGGCCAGACGACCAGACAGCGGCCCGACCACCATGATGGTCAGCGGCCAGGGGGTAAACAACCAGGCGGTATGCAGCGCCGAGTAGCCCATCTGCTGCTGGTAGAGAAACGACAGCGCAACGAAGGTCAGCCCCTGTCCGATGAAGGCGGTGCCCTGGGCGGACACTGCCAGGCTGAAACGCGGTTCACGAAACAGCCCCAGCGGCAGCAGCGGATGGGGAGCCCGCCCCTGGCGACGGATAAAGGCCACCGCCGACACCACCGTCACCGCCAGCCAGGCCAGGATCTCGGCCAGCGGCGCGCGATGACCGACGGCGTCCATGCACATGAACAGTCCCGCCAGCATGGCCATGGAGGCCAGGGCGCCGAAGGCGTCGAAGTTGCCCTCGCGGCGTTCCTCCCTGGGCAGGGCTCGCCAGGCCATGACCGCGGCGGCGGCGCCCAGCGGCACGTTCAGGGCGAACAGCCACGGCCAGTTGGCCACCGACAGCACCAGACCACCGATCGACGGGCCGGCGGCGTAGCCCCCCGCCACCACCAGCGACGACAGGCCCAGGGCGCTGCCGAGCAGGCGCGAGGGAAAGATCGAGCGATAGAGGCTCGGCCCGATCGACAGGGTGGCGGCGGCGCCGACGCCCTGCAGGGCACGAAACACCAGCAGGGTCTCGAAGTTGGGCGACAGCGCGCTGCCTAGCGCCGCCACTACGAACAGGGTGAGCCCTGCCACGTAGACCTTGCGCCGACTGAGCAACTCACTGGCGGCGGCGAACACCAGCAGCATGGCCGCGCAGACCACCTGGAACAGGTTGGTGATCCACACCGCGCGGGCATCGGACACGCCCAGATCCCGCGCCATGGAGGGCAGCGCGATATTGATCATGGTGGTGTCCACCACCGCCATCAGGGTCCCCAGCACCAGGGCGATGACCGCCAGCCGTCGCTCCGGCCCGGGCAGGCCGTCGTCGCCGTCACGGGTGGAGAACAGTCGACTCATCGGGGCAATTCCTGGTGTTGTCTAGGCGGGTGTTGTCTTGCATCGGGGTGGTCAGGCACAGGAGGTCATGCCGGCACGCAACGAGACCGGCCGTGGCCGGTCTCGTCGACACCTGCGGGGTACATCCGGCAGACACTGATCAGCGGCGGCAGGCCGCGCTGTTTCAGTCCTGCTCGAGGTCGGCCAGCAGTTCGTCGTCCACCTCGGAGATCTCAAGCGCAGCCTCGCCATCCAGATCGATCGCCAGATAGCTGTGCTCGACCTGCAAGAAGCGCTGGAACAGCTCCCAGTTCAGGGCCTCGGGCCACTGCCGTTCGTCCTCTTCCCAGGCGCGCAGTTCGTTCTCGAGCACCTCGAGATAGCGCTCGCGAACGAAGGCTTCCAGCGCCTCGGGGGTGTCCATCTCCGGGATCAGGTAGACCGTGCTTTCCCGGTCGACGTCGGCGAGCGTGAGGTCGTCATCGCCCATGGTCGGTTCCAGGGCATTGATCCAGTCAACAAAGTGCTGGGTGGGTCTGACGCTCAGGGCGGAGCGGTTGAGCAGTTTCATCGCGGTCTCCTCGACGTCGAATCGCAGCCATTATGGGTGCTAAGGGCCTCGCTTGCCAGCAAAAGCCCGGCCCCGCCGACAATCCATCGGCCCGACCCCGCCGACAATCCATCGACCCGACCACTGGGGACATTGTCCTCGGTGGCCAGGCCGAACGGCTCAGGCCTCGCCGGCTTCCGGGCGCATCGCCGGGAACAGCAGCACGTCGCGGATCGAGGGGCTGTCGGTGAACAGCATCACCAGGCGGTCGATACCGATGCCCTCGCCGGCGGTGGGCGGCAGGCCTACCTCGAGCGCGCGCACGTAGTCGGCGTCGTAGTACATCGCCTCCAGGTCACCGGCGTCCTTCTCGGCCGCCTGGGCGCGGAAGCGCTCGGCCTGGTCCTCGGCGTCATTGAGCTCGGAGAAGCCGTTGGCGATCTCACGGCCGCCGACGAAGAACTCGAAGCGGTCGGTGACGAAGGGATTGGCGTCGTTGCGCCGCGCCAGCGGGCTGACCTCGGCCGGATACTCGGTGATGAAGGTCGGCTGGTCCAGGCGCGCCTCGGCCACCTCCTCGAAGATCTCGGTCTGCAGCTTGCCGAGTCCCCAACCATCCTTGACCTTGATGCCGAGGCGCTCGGCCAGGGCACGGGCGGCGTCGAGGTCGTCGATGTCCGCGGCCTCGATGCCTTCGCCGTGAGCCAGGATCGCCTCGCGCAGGGTCATCCGCACGAACGGCTGGCCCAGGTCGTAGGTCGCTCCCTGGTAGTTCAGGGTGGTGGTGCCGAGCACCTTCTGGGCGATCTCGCGCAGCATCGCCTCGGTCAGATCCATCAGCGCCTGGTAGTCCACGTAGGCCCAGTAGAACTCGACCATGGTGAACTCGGGGTTGTGGCGGGTGGAGAGCCCTTCGTTACGGAAGTTGCGGTTGATCTCGAAGACCCGCTCGAAGCCCCCCACCACCAGGCGCTTCAGGTAAAGCTCTGGCGCGATACGCAGGTACATGTCGATGTCCAGCGCATTGTGGTGGGTGATGAAGGGACGCGCCGTGGCGCCGCCGGGGATCGGCTGCAGCATCGGCGTTTCCACCTCCATGAAGCCGCGATCCTCGAAGAAGCGGCGCATGGCGCTGATGATGCCGGCACGGGTCTCGAACACCCGGCGCGAGTCCGGGTTCATGATCAGGTCGACATAGCGCTGGCGGTAACGCGCTTCCATGTCGGTGAGGCCGTGGAACTTGTCGGGCAGCGGGCGCAGGCTCTTGGTCAGGAGCTTGGCCTCGCGCATCATCACGTACAGGTCGCCCTTGCCGGACTTGTGCACCGGGCCCTGGCCGGCCACGATGTCGCCGATGTCCCAGCCCTTGATGTCCTCGAGCAGGGCGGAATCCAGCCCCTTCTTGTCGACGTAGAGCTGGATCTGGCCGCTGACGTCCTGGATCACGATAAAGGGACCGCGCTTGCGCATGATGCGCCCGGCGACCGCGGCCTCACGGCCCAGCGACTCCAGCGCTTCCTTATCGTACTCACCGAGTTCCGCCTCGAGCTCGGCGGCCAGGCTGTCACGGCGAAAGTCGTTGGGGAAGGCGCTGCCGCCCTCGGCCTCGGCGCGCTCGCGACGAGCCGCCAGCTTGGCGCGGCGCTCCGCGATCAGGCGGTTCTCTTCGGCAACGGCGTCATTGGTGGAAGGCGTATCCTGGTTGGCCATGGCTACTCGTCTCTGTCACGGCAGGGAAGCCGCCACGGCGGTTCCCCGAACGGCCCCGGCACGGGACCCATGAATGGTGGTGGCGAAACGCCCCGGGGCCACTTGGCTCCCGGGGCGAGGTCGCGACGCGGTGGGCTTGGCGACGGTCGCTTAAAGCCCCTGCTTGAGGCTCGCGACGATGTACTGGTCAAGATCGCCGTCGAGCACCTTGTCGCAGTTGCTCGACTGCACGCCGGTGCGCAGGTCCTTGATGCGCTGGTCGTCCAGCACATAGGAGCGGATCTGGCTGCCCCAGCCAATGTCGGCCTTGGAGTCCTCGGCCTCCTGCTTGGCGGCATTGCGCTTCTGCATTTCCAGCTCCCACAGCTTCGCCTTCAACTGCTTCATGGCGAAGTCGCGGTTGGCGTGCTGGCTGCGCTGGCTCTGGCACGACACCACCACGCCGGACGGCTCGTGGGTGATCCGCACCGCCGAGTCGGTGGTGTTGACGTGCTGACCACCGGCGCCGCTGGAGCGGTAGGTGTCGACGCGCAGATCCGCCGGATTGATCTCGACCTCGAAGCTGTCGTCGATCTCCGGCGACAGGAACACCGAGGCAAAGGAGGTGTGGCGGCGGCCGCCGGAGTCGAACGGACTCTTGCGCACCAGACGATGCACCCCGGTCTCGGTGCGCAGCCAGCCGAAGGCGTACTCGCCCTGGACGTGCACCGTGGCCGACTTGATCCCGGCCACTTCACCGGCCGACAGCTCGATGATCTCGGCCTTGAAGCCGTGGGACTCGGCCCAGCGCAGATACATGCGCAGCAGCATGTTGGCCCAGTCCTGGGCCTCGGTACCGCCGGAGCCCGCCTGGATGTCGAGATAGGCGCTGTTCTCGTCCATCTCGCCGGAGAACATGCGCCGAAACTCGAGCTTCTCGAGGTTGGCCTGCATCGAGGCCAGTTCCTTCTCGACCTCGGCCACGGTGGCCTCGTCGTCTTCCATCTCGGCCAGCTCCAGCAGGTCGCGGCTGTCGCCGAGGCCCTGGTCCAGCTCGTCGATGGTGGCGACCACCAGCTCCAGCGAGGCACGTTCCTTACCGAGCTTCTGGGCGTAGTCCGGGTCGTTCCAGACCGCCGGGTCCTCAAGCTCGCGGGTGACTTCCTCTAGCCGATCTTTCTTTTCGGCATAGTCAAAGATACCCCCTCAGGACGTCTGTCCGCTCAGACAGGTCCTTGATGAGGTTGTGAATCGGGTTGGTTTCCAACATGAAGTTCGCCTTTTGTCGTCCCTCGCCGGGTGCCGGCATGCGCTAGCGATGCGCCGGTGGCGACGGGCCAGTTGCGATGATCGTCGGCCAGGCCGCGATAAAGGGGATGCATTGTAGCCAAAACGTCTAACCCCGTCATCCTGCTCCTGCCATCGAGCCCCCTTGCCACAAGGGCTCCCACAGGGCTATCGACGAAACGCAAGACGTCATGAGAATTTTCGTCTGGACAGCAGCGGAGTCACGGCGCGATGGTCATTGACGACTAAGCGGGCTTAGGCGAAGTCGCACACCTTGTGCGGCCGTCATACCATCGCCGTGGTCGCAGCGAACCGCGCTGCCAACGGCCCTGCCCGTGACAACAATGCCAACACGAACAAGGAACTGACATGATCGCGATCCGTGCTCGCTGGGCCCGCCGCCTGGCGCTGGCCTCCGGCCTGACCCTGTCCTCCCTGGCCGCCGCCATCAGTGCACCGGCCATGGCCGAGACCCTCGACCTTGGCGTCACCGGCGAACTCGCCTCCTTCGACACCTCCCAGATCTCCGGCGGCGTATGGGAGTCCCAGATCCTGATGGATGTCTACGAGGGCCTGGTCAAGAACGCCCCGGACGGCGAGATCCTGCCCGGCATGGCCACCGACTGGGAGGTTTCCGAGGACGGCAAGACCTACACCTTCACCCTGCGCGAGGACGCCCGCTGGTCCGACGGCGAGCCTGTCACCGCCGAGGACTTCGTGTTCGGCTGGCGCCACCTGCTGGATCCGGCCAACGCCTCCAAGTACGCCTACATGCTGTACCCGGTGGTCAACGCCAGGGAGGTCAACACCGGCGAGCTGCCCCTGGAAGAGCTTGGCGTGGAAAGCCGCGACGATGGCCGCACCTTCGTGGTCCAGCTCACTCAACCGACGCCTTACTTCCTGCAGCTTTTGACCCACTACACCGGCTACCCCCAGCCGCAGCACACCTTCGAGGCGTACGGCCGGGACTACGTGGATCTCGACAATATCGTTACCAACGGCGCCTTCACCCCCACCGAGTGGATCTCCCAGTCGCGCATCACCGTGGCCAAGAACCCCGAATACTACGAGGCCGACCAGGTGGCGCTGGACGGTGTGCGCTACCACACCATCGAGGATCGCAACGCCGGCGTCTCGCGCTTTCGCGCGGGCGAGCTGGACATCATGCGCGAGTACTCCTCGAGCATGTATCCGCTGTTGAAGGAAGAGATTCCCGAGGCCACCCACATGGCCACCTACCTCGGCAGCTACTACTACGTGTTCAACCACCGCGACGGTCATCCCACCGCCGACCCCAGGGTGCGCGAGGCGCTCAACATGGCGGTGCGCCGCGACGTCATCGCCCAGCAGATCATGGGCGGCACCTTCCAGAAGTCGCTGTCCTTCGTGCCTGACGGCATCGATCACTACCAGGTGCAGAACACCAGCTTCGAAGACGCCGACGGCAATGACATCACCGATGACATGAACGCCCGCATGGCCCGCGCCAAGCAATTGCTGGAAGAGGCCGGCTACAGCCAGGAGTCACCGCTCGAATTGCGCCTGCGCTACAACACCACCGACGAGCACAAGAAGATCGCGGTAGCGGTGTCGTCCATGTGGCGCCCGCTGGGTGTCGAGGTGGAGCTGGTCAATGCCGAGGCCACGGTGCACTACCAGACCATCGCCGAGGGAGACTTCGACGTGGCCCGGGCCGGCTGGATCGCCGACTACAACGACGCCGAGAACTTTCTGGCGCTGCTGCGCTCCGGCGTCGGCAACAACTATGGCGCCTACGCCAACGAGGAGTTCGACGCCCTCTACGACCAGGCCGCTGCCACCCTGGACCTGGATGAGCGCAAGGCCGTCATGGAAAGCGCCGAGGCCCTGGCCATGGACGACGACGCCCTGATCCCGATGCTCTACTACGTCTCGCGCAACCTGGTGAACCCGAAGATCAGCGGCTGGGAAGACAATATCGAGGACGATCACCCGTCTCGCTGGATCTCCTTCGACGAGTAGCAGCGCTGGGTTTGTAGATAGCAGCGCTGGGACTTGTAAACAGCAGCGCTGGGACTTGTAAACAGCAGCGCTGGGACTTGTAAACAGCAGCGCTGGGACTTGTAAACAGCAGCGCTGGGACTTGTAAACAGCAGCGCTGGGCTATCTTCAAGGACTCGCTTCAAGGACTCGCCTCCACCAGGAGGCGAGTCCCCTACCGATGCTCTGCCTACCCCACAAGGACTTCACTATGGTCTCCATGGACGCCTTTCGTCCGCTGGCACTTGCCGGCCTGATGGCAACGACAAGCCTCGGACTCTGTCTGCCCGCTGCCGACGCCCAGGCCGCCACCCTGCAGGTCGGCAACGGCGCCGAACCCAGCACCCTGGATCCGCAGAAGGTCAACGGCAACTGGGAGAGCCGGATCACCCGCCAACTGTTCGATCGTCTGATCAACTACGGCCCCGACGGCGCGCTGGTGCCGGGCCTGGCCGAATCCTGGGAGCTGTCCGACGACGGTCGGGTCATCACCTTCCGGCTGCGCGAGGCGCAGTGGTCCGACGGCGAGCCAATCACCGCCGACGACGCCGTCTTCGCCCTGCGACGCCTGGTGACGCCGGCCACCGCCAACCACAACGCCAATCTCTACTACCCCATCATCAACGCCCGGGCGATCAACACCGGCGCGGCCGAACCCGAGAGCCTCGGCGTCACCGCTCTGGATTCCCACACCCTGGAAATCCGGCTGTCCGAGCCCACCGCCTACTTTCTTCAGGCCATGGCAATGACCGAGGCCGCACCTCTGCCCCGCCACCTGCTCACCAGCGACGTCGAGGACTGGACCCGGCCAGGCACCCTGGTGGCCAGTGGACCCTTCGTGCTCACCGACTGGAAGCCCCAGGACAAGGTCGAGGTGGCGCGCAACCCTCGCTACTACGCCGTCGATGAGGTGGCACTGGAGGGTGTCGACTTCCACGCCATCGAGGACACCTCGGCGCTGATGAACCGTTTTCGCTCAGGCGAGCTCGACATCGCCTACGGTGCGGTGCCTTCCGCGCGCTTCGAGTGGGCCCAGGAGAACCTGGGCGAGTCGCTGCGCGTCGGGCCGCTGATCGGCAGCTACTTCTATATGCTCAACCTGCGTGAAGGCACGCCGCTCAGCGATGAGCGGGTGCGCGAGGCGCTGAACCTGGCGCTCGACCGCGAGGTGATCACCGAGCGCCTGCTGGGCATGGGCCAGACGCCGTCCTACTGGTTTGTGCCCCGCACCATCGCCTCGCCTACCTCGGCAAGCCTCGACTTCCATGATCAGGACATGGACAGCCGCCGGGCTAGGGCCCGGGAGCTGCTGGATCAGGCCGGCTACGGGCCGGATCGACCGCTTGAACTTGAGCTGTCCTACAACACCCTGGAAGACCACAAGAAGATCGCCGTGGCCATCGCCGCCATGTGGCGCCCGCTGGGGGTGGAGATCGAGCTGGTCAACCGCGAGGCGGCGGTGCACTTCGCCGGCCTGCGCCAGGGCGACTTCGAGATCGCCCGCTACGGCTTCGTGGCCACGGTCAACGACCCCTACGACTTCCTCAACGCCTACGCCGCGGGAGGCTCGGCGGCGGCCAGCACCGGCTACGCGGACCCCGAGTACGACGCCCTGGTCGAGGCCAGCACCCATGAGCTCGACGCGGACCGACGCGCCGCGCTGATGAGCGAGGCCGAGCAGCGCCTGCTGGAAGCCGACGTGATGCTGCCGATCTACGACTACGTGGTCGTCAACCTGGTCTCGCCGGACGTCAAGGGCTGGCAGCCCACGACGCTCGACGTGCATCCGCTGCGCTACGTGTCCGTGGACGCCGACGCGCCCTGACGATCACCCGCTCCAACCCCATCGCGGGCGCGGCCAGGGATGGCCCGCCCTCCATGTCAACCGAGGAACGGCGCCATGCTGAGCTACACCTTGAAACGCCTGGCCCAGGCCATACCGACGATGCTGATCGTCATCACCATCGCCTTCTTTCTGATGCGCATCGCCCCCGGCGGGCCCTTCGACGGCGAGCGCGCCCTGCCGCCGGAGATCGAGGCCAACCTGATGGCCGCCTACCACCTGGACGAACCGCTGTGGCAGCAGTACTTCCGCTACCTGGGCAACCTGGTCCAGGGCGACTTCGGGCCCTCGTTCAAGTACAAGGACTTCACCGTCACCGAGCTGAT
Organism: Halomonas sp. H10-59; assembly: GCF_040070555.1. NCBI lineage: Bacteria > Pseudomonadati > Pseudomonadota > Gammaproteobacteria > Oceanospirillales > Halomonadaceae > Halomonas > Halomonas sp. H10-59. The sequence goes on along the minus strand of NZ_CP098828.1, from coordinate 550,662 downwards.
CATGCAGGGCTTCCCGGTAAGCCTGCAGATCGGCGGCCTGGCGATCCTGCTGGCGCTGGCGATCGGCCTGCCGCTGGGCATCATCGCCGCACTCAAGCGCAATACCGCCGTGGACTACACGGTGATGGGCACGGCGCTGGCCGGCATCGCGGTGCCCAACTTCGTGGTGGCGCCGGTGCTGGCGCTGGTGTTCGGGGTGCTGCTCGGCTGGCTGCCGGCGGGGGGCTGGAACGACGGCGCCCTGCCCAACCTGATCCTGCCGGTGATCGCGCTATCGATCCAGCAGATCGCCTACATCGCGCGGATGATGCGCGCCAGCATGATCGAGGTGATGGGCAGCCACTATATTCGCACCGCCCGAGCCAAGGGACTGACCGAGGCCGAGGTGGTCTGGCGCCACGCCCTGCGCCCCGCCCTGCTGCCGGTGACCTCCTACCTGGGCCCGGCCATCGCCGGCATCATCACCGGCTCCGTGGTGATCGAGCAGATCTTCGGCATCCCCGGCATCGGCCGCTACTTCGTCCAGGGCGCGCTCAACCGCGACTACACCCTGGTGATGGGCACGGTGGTGTTCTACGGCGCCCTGATCGTGTTGATGAACCTGATCGTGGACCTGATCTACTCGGCCCTTGATCCCCAAATCCGCTATGACGACTGAGGCGACGCCATGAGTACCGATTCCCTCGCCCCGACCGCCGCCCCCGTCGGCGACAGCCTCGGCCGCGACGCCTGGCGCCGGCTGAGCCAGAACCGCGCGGCCATGGCCAGCCTGTGGCTGCTCGGCCTGATGACCCTGGCCTGCTTTATCGGTCCCTGGCTGACCCCCTGGGGGCTGGCCGACGTCGACTGGAACGCCTTCGACGTGGGCCCGACCCTGGAAGGCGGCCACTGGCTCGGCACCGACGCCAACGGCCGCGACCTGCTGACCCGCACCCTCTATGGGGGCCAGGTGTCGCTGTCGGTGGCGCTGGTGGCGACCTTCGTCAGCCTGATCATCGGGGTGCTCTACGGCGCCGTGTCCGGCTATGTCGGCGGGCGCGTCGACAACCTGATGATGCGCTTCGTCGACATCATGTACTCGCTGCCGTTCATGTTCCTGGTGATCCTGCTGATGGTGGTGTTCGGCCGCAACATCTTCCTGATCTACGCCGCCATCGGCGCGGTGGAGTGGCTCGACATGGCGCGTATCGTGCGCGGCCAGACCCTGGCGCTCAAGCAGCGGGAGTTCGTCGAGGCGGCCCACGCCCTCGGCGTCAAGGACGGCAAGATCGTCACCCGCCACCTGATCCCCAACGCCATCGGCCCGGTGATCGTCTACGTCACCCTGACGGTGCCCAAGGTCATCCTGCTCGAGAGCTTCCTGTCGTTCCTCGGCCTCGGCGTGCAGGAGCCGCTGACCAGCTGGGGCGTGCTGATCTCCGAGGGTGCCGACATGATGCAGACCTCGCCCTGGATGCTGCTGGTGCCCTCGGTGTTCCTGGCGCTGACGCTGTTCTGCCTGAACTTCCTCGGCGACGGCCTCAGAGACGCCCTGGACCCCAAGACCCGCTGATCGACGACGGAGACGCGACCATGACCGACACACAACCCAAGAACCCCCGTCGTCCCGCCCGCGAGGCGCTGCTCGAGATCGAGGGGCTCAGCGTCAGCTTCGAGCTGCCCCACGGCACCGTCCAGGCGGTCAGGGACGTCAGCTTTGCCATCAATCCCGGCGAGACCCTGGCGCTGGTGGGCGAATCCGGCTCCGGCAAGTCGGTGACCTCCACCGCCGCCATGCGCCTGCTGCCGGAGCTCGCCCGGGCCGAGGGCGTCATCCGCTTCAAGGGCGAGGAACTGCTGGGTGCCACCGCCAAGCGCATGCGCCGGATTCGCGGTGGCAATATCGCCATGATCTTCCAGGAGCCGATGACCTCGCTCAATCCGCTGCACCGCATCGGCGACCAGATCAAGGAGGTGCTCGACCGCCACCAGAGCCTCAAGGGGCGCGCCGCCACCGCCAAGGCCATCGACCTGCTCGAGCAGGTCGGCATCCCCGAACCGGCAAGGCGGGTGTCGAGCTACCCCCACGAGCTGTCCGGCGGCCAGCGCCAGCGGGTGATGATCGCGATGGCCCTGGCCGGCGAGCCGGAGATGCTGATCGCCGACGAGCCCACCACCGCGCTGGACGTCACCGTCCAGGCCCAGATCCTCGAGCTGCTCAAGGACCTGCAACGCCGCTACGGCATGGCGATCCTGTTCATTACTCACGACCTGACCATCGTCAAGCACTTCGCCGACCGGGTCTGCGTGATGCGCCACGGCGAGCTGGTCGAGCAGGGTGAGACCCGGGAGGTCTTCGCCAACCCGCGCCACGAGTACACCCGCATGCTGATCGACGCCGAGCCACGCGGGCGCAAGGCGCCGGTGGCCGACAGCGAGCCCATGGTGCTCGAGGCCAAGGACATGCGCGTACGCTTCGCCCTCAAGAAGCGCCTATTCGGTCCCAGCGAGTACTTCGAGGCGGTGCGTGGCATCGACGTCAGCATCCGTCGCGGCCAGACGGTGGGCATCGTCGGCGAATCGGGCTCCGGCAAGTCGACCCTGGGCCGCGCCCTGCTGAGGCTGCTCAAGAGCCAGGGCGAGATCCGCTTCCACGACACCCGCCTCGACGTGCTGGACAAGACCGCCATGCGGCCGATCCGCTCGAAGCTGCAGGTGGTGTTCCAGGACCCCTACGGCTCGCTGTCGCCGCGGCTGACCGTTGGCGACATCATCGGCGAAGGGCTCAAGGTCCACGCCCCGCACCTGTCCCGCGCCGAGCGCGAGGCCCAGGTGATGGCGGCGCTCAAGGAGGTGTCGCTGGATCCTTCGATGCGCAATCGCTACCCCCACGAGTTCTCCGGCGGCCAGCGCCAGCGGATCGCCATCGCCCGGGCGCTGGTGCTCAAGCCGGAGTTCCTGCTGCTCGACGAACCCACCTCAGCGTTGGACCGCTCGGTGCAGGTCACCGTCATCGACCTGCTGCGTGACCTGCAACAGAAACACGGCCTGACCTACCTGTTCATCAGCCACGACCTGGCGGTGGTGCGAGCGCTGGCCGACACCGTGCTGGTGATGAAGGACGGAGAGATAGTGGAACAGGGCAGCGCCGAGGCGCTGTTCGCCGCGCCGAAGACCGAATACACCCGCAAGCTGCTGGCCGCCGCCATGCTCGATCAGGTGGCCTAGGCCAAGCGATCTACGAGCTCTACCTACGTAACGTAACAGGCGCTGCTTGAGCAGCGCCTGTTGTGCGAAGGCAGCGGCCGCTGCTTTGGCTCGTATGAACGTCTCTACTCTGTCGGATGCTCGCCTGCGTAGACACGCTCGGCCTGGGCCAGCGAACAGCTCATCAAGAGGTCCAGGGCACCCAGCGCCTGGTCGCTGACGAAGGGATGGGGATCGCCGGCTTGCCGCTGCTCCAACGCCTCGATCCGCGCCAGGGTGTTGTCGCGGGTGGGATGGTTGGACAGGAAGACGTCCACGCCCTGCTGTTCAGAGATCGTCTTCATTCGTGAGGCGGAGGCCGAGTACTCCCGCAAGCGGGCCTCGTCCGGCCCGAAGTTGAAACCGGTACCGCCCCACAGCACCGCCCGATGGGTACTGTCGCCATCCTTCAGCGGAATCACCAGCGACAGCGTGCCGAGGGTATGGCCGGGGGTCACGTAGGCCTCGAGGGCGGTATCGCCAAGAGTCAGGGTGTCGCCGTCGGCGATGGTGATATCGCGCACTGGAGGCTCGCCCCAGCGGGGATTGTCGATGGCCAGCTCCGGCTGTTCGAGGGCGGTCCAGTCCGCATCGCTCATGACCACCTGGGCTCCGTAGTTGTCGACCAGGTACTGCTGACCACCGTAGTGATCACCGTGGGCGTGGGTCACCACCAGATAGGTGATGTCCTCGGGATCCAGGCCCAGATCCACCAGCCCCTGCTCGATAAACTTCTGCGCTTCCTCGTTGTTGTTGAGGGCATCGATCAGAATGATCCCCTCGTTGGTGGTCAGCGCCCAGCTGGCGACGCCGGGCGTGCCGACGTAGTAGAGATTGTCGAATACCTGGGTCGGCATCGGCTCGGCCGGGCCGCGCTGGCGCCGGTCATCGCGACTGGACTCACGACGCTCCCGCTCTGCCGCCTCGCCTTTCGGACGCTGGCCCGCCACCTTGAGCCTGGCCGACAGGTCACACAGGCTGGACAGCCCGGGGAAGGCCTGTCCGGCCGCCAGGCCCCGCTCAGCCAGCTGCTCGGCCAGCTGCTCGGGCAGCTGCTGGGGAGGTTCATCCACCGCCAGGGCGGTCTGACTCAGGGTGAGGCTTACCACGGCCCCTGCGATCATCGCTTTCATGGTCCTTCCTGTTCGCTGCTGTTCGTTTAGGTGGGTCGCTGCGCGCTTTAGAACTCCAGGTCGAGCCCGACCCAGTAGCGCCGTCCATCGTCCACATGACCGAAGTTATCGAACTCGATGTCCTTGTCGGTCAGATTGTAGATGCCGGAAAGCACACGGATCTGTCGTGTCGCCTGCCAGCTGAGCCCCGCGTCCCAGGTAGCGTAGGATGGGGCCCGGATGGAGGTGCTGCTGTTGCTTGAGAGGTTCACCGGCTGGCTTTCTTCGCCGCGGAAGGTAAAGCGCAGCCAGGGAACGAGGGCCTCGGTGGCCTGCCAGTTGACGGTGGTATTGAACAGGTGGCGAGGCACCTGGGTCAGCGGCTGACCCTCGTTGTCACCGCTCTTCTGTTCGGAATCGGTGTAGGTGTAGGAGGCCTGGGCCTGCCAGCGTTCGCCGATCGGCATCTGGACACCAGCCTCGATGCCCTTGGTGATGGCGTCATCGATATTGACGTTGGTGCGGGCGTCCGGGTCGCCGGCCGCCGCATCACCGCAGTCGCGATCGCCACAGGCGATGGTGGAGATCTTGTCATCGAAGTCGTTGTAGAACAGCGTCAGGCTGGCCTGAAGGCCGTTGGCGCCGTCATGGACCAGCCCCATCTCGTAGCTACGGGACTCTTCCGCGTCCAGATCCGGGTTGCCGTAGATATCGCCGCCCCGGCTCTCCTGGACCCAGTCGCCTGACAGCTCGCGCAGGTTGGGCGCGCGGAACCCGGTGGACATACCGCCCTTCAGGGTCCAGTCGGGCAGCAGGCTCCAGACACCGTAGAGTCTTGGGCTGTAGTGGTCGCCGAAGAACTCGTGATCGTCCATGCGCAGCCCGGCGGTCAACGAGAAGCTGTCGGTCAGATACCATTCGTCTTCGAGAAACAGCGCGTACTGGTAGACGGTGATCTCGTCGGTGCCTGCCAGGGCGTTGGTGGTGGTGTCCTCGAGTTTCTCGTCCTCCCAGGTGCCGCCGAAGGTCACGAAGTGGTCGCCCAGCGGCAGTACCCAGCGTGAATCCGCCACCGTATTGTGAATCTCGATATCGCGACCGACGTTGTCGGTTTCCTCCAGCTGCACGTAGGAATCCGAGGTCAGCAACCCCCAGTTGCCCTGGTGGGACAGCGCAACGGTCTTGTGTCGATTTTCGGTCTCGGCGTCGCTCGAACGCTCGGGCAGCGAGAATCCGGCACGACTGGTGCGATCCTGCTCTCGTCGACTGACATCAAGCGAAAGTGAGTGATCGGGCGTGGCCTCCAGCGACAGCCGCGCGGCCAGGTTGGAAAACTCGCGCTTGGCATAGCCGCGCTCGATCTTGTCCTCCTGGCGATGCTGGTACTGACCGGTCAGCTGCAACCCGAGGACGTCGTCGGCCAGCGGACCGGACACATACAGCTGATTGTTGAATTCGTTGCCGGAGTCACTGTCTTCCTGAATCGTCGCCTCGGTACGCAGTTGGGTGACCCAATCCTCCGCGACCTTGCGGGTGATGATGTTGATGACTCCACCGATGGCATCGGACCCGTACAGGGTCGACATGGGGCCGCGGATAACCTCGATACGCTCGATGGCGCTCAACGGTGGCAGCCAGTCCTTCTGGAAGCCGCCCCCGCCGCTCGGCTGGGATTCCCGCGAAGTCTGCCGGCGACCGTCTACCAGCCACAGGGTGTACTGCGCCGGCATGCCACGCAGGCTGACGTCTTCGCCATCGCCACCGCCGGTCACCACGACGCCGGGCACATCCTGTAGCGCATCGGTGATGTCCCGGTAGGCACGTTTTTCAAGCGATTCCCGGGTCACCACGCTGATCGAAGCCGGTGCCTCGGTCTGCGTCTGCTCATAGCCCGCAGCGGTAACGACGATATTGTCCAGGGCGAGATCCTGTTGCGCCTGAACAGACAGGGAAGCCGCCCCCAGGGGCAGAACAGACCAGCGAATCATCAAGCGAAGGGACATCCGGAGCACCAGGTTGTTGTATTGACCAAATACGATTGATTCGCAATGTTAACCAACCGGGATACGTCCAGACAGCGTTTAGCGATCAGAAAACCGGCAAACCGATGCAACGGGATGTTCGACAATAGTGGACTTCGCCGATTCGCGTGCTATCACCCTGACGGTGAAGCATCGCTGTTGTTACCCCCTGCCCTTCCAGAAAGGCCTCCACTTGCAACGCTGATATCTTCTCTTGGCATGGCTGGCTTCCACGAACGACAGCGCCCCCTCCTGGGAGGGGGCGCTGCGCAGGGTCTGACTATGTTCTAGCGGAAGCCAATATCGGTCGCCTGGACCGAGGTGGTGGCCGGTCAGAAGCGATAGGTCAGAAGCGATAGGTCAGCTGGGCACCGAAGGCCTGGGCGGTGTTTTCGAAGTCCGCCTCGTAGGTGCCGCGATTTTCCTCTTCCTGGGACAGCTCGGCGTCGGATTCGTGGATATAGGAGTAGGCCACGTCCACGGTCAGATCCGGGGTCGGGGTCCAGCCGGCACCCAGCGAGAAGATGATGCGATCATCAGACGGCACACGCACGCTGCGGTACTCGTCCTTGATCGGGGTCTCGTCGTAGGCGAGGCCAGTACGCAGCACCCACTGGGGGTTGAGCTGATAGGCGGTACCGATGGAGTACTGCCAGCTGTCCTCATAGTTCTGGGCCTCGACGATCTCGCGAACATCGTTCTCGACACGCAGCTCATCGAACTCGCTCCAGTTGGTCATGGCGGCGCCGGCCATCACCGTCCAGCGATCATTGAGCTCGTGGGTTACCGAGAAGTCCCACACCTCGGGCAGGGTGATCGACAGATCGGCGTCGACTTGCTGGCTCGCAGTGCCTACAGGGACTACGGGGCCGATACCAGCAACGACCGTCGGGTCACCCTGTCCACGTACATTGGTAAAGCGCGCCTTGCCTTCGAGGTCATACTCCACCTCAGAGTGGTAGGCGAAACCGAAGGTGGTGTGCTCCCAGGGCTTGTACATGGCGCCGAAGGTAAAGCCCCAGGCGTTATCGTCACCCTCGATGTCCACATCCCCTTCGCCTGCGACTCCGGTAGGAGTGAAGGCACCGGTTTGGTCAAAGAAGCCCACCGGGCCTCCCTGAGTATTGGCAGTCAGCTCACCATCGATCTGGTTGTAGGTCAGGCCAAAGCCGGCCGAGAACTGCTCGCTGAACTTCACCGAGATGGTCGGCTGAACGGTGACCACCTCGACCTTGCTGCGATCGCCGAAGAAACGGCCCTGGAACTGGCCTTCGTAGTCGGTGATCAGACCGAAGGGCGCGTAGACACCGAGGCCAAAGTGCAGGTTGTCGTTGATCGGCTGGACGTAGAAGCCGAAGGGAATAAAGGTGTCCGGCACCATATCGCCTTCGTTGGAGCCCGTGGCGCTGCCGTCGGCATTCTTGATGTCGGTGTCCACGGTCAGGAAGGCGGTACCGGCGGTGACCTGGGCACGATCGAGAAACGACATGCCGGCCGGGTTGCCGAACACGATGGTGGCGTCGGTCACGGTGGAGGCACGGCCCGCGTTGGAGGTGCCCTGGCCACTTACACCCTGCTCGTTGAGCTGAAAGGCGCCGGCCATCGCCTGGCCGGAAAGAGCAGCGGTGGCCACGGCAACCGCCAGGGTCAAAGGCTTGAAGTTGTTGTGCATCATGTCGGCGTCCTTATTATCAGCAAGCGTGTCGGCGTACTTGTTATGGCGTAGTGGTTATTGTGCAGTTGCGTCCGCACACTTGTCCGGGCGCAGTTCCTTTCGAGCACTCTTTGTAATTTGTTTGACCTGAATTGCTTGGCCCTGTCGACGGGCCTGCTCGCAGTGTTTGCGAAGGCGCCAAAGAGTTCAAGGCCAAACGTTCGTTTTAATGGCCAAATTACTCATACTTTGGTCAAAGAACATTTGCCAATTCAGTCATTTCAAAGACTTAGACAAGCTAAACAAAACGCTTCCTGCATACTTCAGGCGCCCTTGACCTTTGTGCAACACACAGGTTTTACACTATCCCCATCGTTCTCCCATGCGCAGCGCCGATGGGCGCCGAGGAGTGCACATGAAGGTCAGTGAACTGGCAAGAATCACCGGCGTGACCGCCGAGACGGTGCGCCACTACACCCGCGAGGGCCTGCTGGCGCCCGATCGAGACCCTGACAACGGCTATCACCTCTATGGCGACCGCGATCGCGAGCGTCTGGACTTTATCCAGCGCGCCCGAACCCTGGGATTCAGCCTGGCCGAGATTCGCGACATCCTGTCCCATGCCGATCAGGGGGATTCGCCCTGCCCCATGGTGCGCGACCTGCTGGCCGAACGGCTGCCGCAGATCCGCAGGCGCATCGCCGAGCTCGAGGCCCTGGCAGCGCGCATGGAAGACGCCATGCAGAGCTGGCAACACCTGCCCGACGGCGTGCCGGACGGACACAGCCTGTGCCGTCTGATCGAAAGCGTGCCGACGGCGTCCGTACCACAATCCGCCACTGCCAGACAGCGGGAGTCGTCATGAATCGCCTCGAGGAGCACCAATTTCAGGTGACCGGAATGTCCTGCCAGGGCTGCGTCGGGCGCATGCGCCGGGCCATCCAGGAGCACGACGCCGAAGCCCAGGTCGAAGGCGACCCCGGGAGCGGCACGCTGTCGGTTGCCTCATGCCTCGGCGCCGACGAATTAGCCGCCCTGCTGTCGCAAGCCGGCTACCCCACCGAGGCGAGTGCCACCGATGAGCAGATAGCCAGCGACAGCACGACCACGCCGCTAGCGCCCGCCGAGGCGCCATCGCCTCAGGAAGCGTCCTCAGCGTCGCCGCATAGAGAGACCTCAGCGTCGCTGCAAGAAGCGCCCTCAGCGCCTTCGCAGCGTCTGGCGATCCAGGGCATGACCTGCGCCGGCTGCGTGGCCAGTGTGCAAAAGGCGCTGGCCGCCACCTCAGGGGTCGAGCGCGCCGAGGTCAACTTCGCCTCCCATACCGCGCGGATCCACGGCGACGTCGACGCCGAGGCGCTGGTTCAAGCGGTGGAATCCGTGGGCTACGGCGCCGAACCCATCGTCGACCTGCGCCAGGCCGAACGCCAGCGTGCCGAACGCAACCAGCGCGAATACCGACGCAAGCTCAAGGGCAGCCTGGCCTCGCTGGCGCTGGCGGTTCCGCTGATGGTGATGATGCTGATCCATCACCCTGAGCCGACGGGTCTTGCCCGCCTTGGCTGGGGACTGGTGGGCCTGGCGACGCTGGCCGTGCTGGCGTTCCCGGGACGCGCCTTCTTCGTCGGCGCCTGGAAAGCGCTGCGTCACCACCAGGCCAACATGGATACCCTGATCGCACTGGGCACCGGCACCGCCTGGCTCTACTCCATGGCGGTGGTGGTGGCTGCCCCTTGGCTGCCACAGGCCGCCCGAGGGCTCTACTTCGAGGCCTCGAGCATGATCATCGGCCTGGTGTTGCTGGGCAAGGCGCTGGAACTGCGTGCCCAGGGCAGGACCTCGGACGCCCTGCATCGCCTGCTCGACCTGCAGAGCCAGAGCGCCCGAGTGGTACGTGAAGAGGGCGAGCTGGACCTGCCCATCGACGAGGTTCGCCAGGGCGATCTGATCCGGGTGCGGCCCGGCGAGCGCCTGCCCGTGGACGGTGAGGTAGTCGAAGGCGACAGCCATATCGACGAATCGATGCTCTCGGGTGAGCCCGCGCCGGTCGCCCGAGGCCCGGGCGACGAGGTCAGCGCCGGCACGGTCAACGGCCGGGGGTCGTTGGTGTTCCGCGCGACCCGCGTCGGTGCCGATACCCGACTGGGGCGCATCACCGAACAGGTAGCCAACGCCCAGGGCTCCAAGCCGCCCATCGGCAACCTGGCCGATCGCGTTTCGGCGGTGTTCGTGCCCAGTGTGATGATCATCGCCGTGCTCACCGCCCTGGCCTGGTACCACCTCGGCCCCGAGCCGCGGGTCATCCATATGCTGGTCACCGCCACCACGGTATTGATCATCGCCTGCCCCTGCGCACTGGGCCTGGCTACCCCGTTGTCGACCATGATCGGGGTGGGCAAGGCCGCCGAGCACGGCGTGCTGATACGCTCCGGCGAAGCGCTGCAGACCGCCAGTCGACTGACCACCCTGGTGGTGGACAAGACCGGCACCCTGACCGAGGGTCGCCCCCGGGTCACCGACTGCCGCTGGTTCGATGGCAAGGCCAGCACCAGCGACGACCGCACCCGGCTGCTGGGTCTGGTCGCGGCTATCGAGGCCCGTTCCGAACACCCCCTGGCCGAGGCCCTGGGCCGCTATACCCACGACCATGCCCATGCCGACGCCGGCACCAGCGACGAACCTGGCAACAACGCCTATAACATTTCTTCTACCACCAACAGCACCATCGAGGCCTTCGAAAGCCTGACCGGGCGCGGCGTGCGTGCCCGGGACGCCGAGGGACGCCGCCTGGCCATCGGCAATGCGGCGATGATGCAGGAAGAAGGCGTCACACTCGCTGACCATGAGCTCGACGACTGGCAGGCCCAGGCCCGCACCCTGGTCTATCTGTCGCTGGACGGCGTCCTGACGGCGGGCTTCGCCATCGAGGATCCGTTGCGCGAGGACAGCCTCGACGCGGTGGCGCGACTGCGGGCCGATGGCCTCAAGGTGGTGATGCTGACCGGCGACAATAGCGCCACCGCCCGCGCGATTGGGGAAGAGGTCGGCATCGATGAGGTCCACGCCGAACTGTCGCCGGAGGACAAGCACGCCGAGATCGAGCGCCTTCAGGCCGAGGGCGAAGTCGTCGGCATGGTGGGCGATGGCATCAACGACGCCCCCGCCCTGGCCCGGGCCGACGTCGGCTTCGCCATCGGCCAGGGCACCGACGTGGCCATCGAAAGCGCCGGGGTGACGCTGATGCGCTCATCGCTTCACGGCGTCGCCGCCGCCATCGAGATCAGTCAGGCGACCCTGGCCAATATCCGCCAGAACCTGTGGGGCGCACTGGGCTACAACGCCCTGTGCATCCCCATCGCGGCCGGCCTTTTCTACCCGCTCACCGGCACCCTGCTGTCACCGATGATCGCTGGCGCCGCCATGTCTGCCTCGTCGATCACCGTGGTGGCCAACGCCAACCGACTGCGACTCAAGCGCCTGCGCGCTGAAAGCGAGCGCACGTCGCAGGCCGCCACCCCGCCATCGCAGGAGGTGCTGTCATGAGTATCGTGGTGACCCTGACGGGACTGGGATTGATCGGCCTGATTGTGTGGTGGTTCTGGCTATCCTGAAGAGACCGCCACGCCAAGGAGCGCCCCATGAGCAAGCCTTCCGTGAGTGACCTGGATTCGAGCCCCAGCCCCCGCCTCAGGTCGGTGCTGGAAACCGCCCTGTACGTGGCCGACATGGCGCGGGCGCGAGCCTTCTTCGAGGAGGTGATGGGGCTTGCCCCCTTCAACGCCGACCATCGCTTCACCGCCTACCAGGTCGGCCCTTCGGTGCTGCTGCTGTTTCTCGAGGGCGAGACCCTGGAGACGGTGGTGCTGCCGGATGACATGGGCACCATCCCGCCCCACGACGGCCGCGGCTGGGTGCATATGGCTCTGGCCATCGACCGCGAGGAGCTCGGTGCCTGGGAGACGCGCCTCGGCGCCCACGGGGTCGAGATCGAGGGTCGTACCCACTGGCCCAAGGGCGGCGAGAGCCTGTACTTCCGCGACCCCGACGGCCACCTGCTGGAACTCGCCACCCCGGGCATCTGGCCGAACTATTGATAACAGCATCGACACTGTCGCGGGACGACTCGATCGGGCACGTCAGCCGAGCGGCCCCGTCGACAGGCCCAGTCGACGGGCTGGGTCGATGGGCTTATTCGACGGGCCTAGTCGACGGGCTTATTCGACGGGCTTATTCGATGGGCTCTGCGTGCTCCACCATCAGCTGCAGCGACTCACGTCCGCGGAAGCGGTTGCGATTGAGCTTGTAGGCGCAGTGCAGGGTGGCGCCCACGTCGAAGTCCGGCAACTGGCCGGGGGTCAGGCAGCGAAACCAGATGGCCTTCAGGGTCAGTCCGCGACAGGACAGCTCCAGGGTCAGGTGACTGCCGTCACCCACCGGCTTGAGCCGCTCCACCAGAAAGCGCCCCTCGAACAGCGGCGCCTCGAACTCGCGGCCGAAGGGGCCAAGGCCCTCGATCTCGGCCAGGGTCTCGAGGCTTAGCTGATGCTCGCCGAGTTCACCGTCGGTGTAGAGCCTGGGCACCAGTTCCAGATCGCCGAGCTGTTCGCTGACCGCGGTGATCAGCGCCTGGCGGAAGTCGTCGAGACGTTCCTGTACCACGCCGACGCCGGCGGCGCCCCGGTGGCCGCCGAAACGCGTAAGCGCCTCGGGGGCCAGGTCGTGGGCGCGCTGCAGAGCATCGCGCAGGTGCAGCGCCTCCACCGAGCGTCCGGAGCCGGTCAGCATGCCGGCCTCTGCGGCGGGGGTCAGCACCAGGGTCGGCCGTCCGTAGGCCTGCACCAGGCGCGAGGCGACGATGCCCTGAACCCCCGGATGGCCGTTCTCCAGATAGACGATGACCACCGGCTCGTCGGCGTCCAGCGCCCGGCGGGCCAGCAGCCTGGCCTCGGCGACCATGTCGGCTTCGATGGCCTTGCGCGACTGGTTGTCGGCGTCCAGGGTCTCCAGGTGACGCCGCGCCACCCCGTCATCCCCGGCGAGCATGAAGTGAAGCGCCGCGTAGGGATCGTCGAGACGCGAACGGGCGTTGATTCTCGGCCCCATCTGGAAGCCCAGGGTCTCGGCGTCGAAGGGCACGCTGTCGGCGCCCAGGCGCTCCGCCATTACCCGCCAGCAGGGCTCGCCCATGCGATTGATCAGCGCCAGACCGTGGCGCACCACCGCCCGGTTGATGGCGCTGCCACCCAGTGACACACAGTCGGCCACGGTGCCCAGCGCCACGTAGGACAGCCAGGGCGAGAGCTTGGGCGTGGACGGCGACAGTACCGCCTGTTCGATCAGTACCTGGCGGGTCAGCGACATCAACAGCCAGGCCACCATGCAGCCGGCGATGGTGGCGTCCGGGTAGTCGCAGTCGGCTCGGGTCGGATTGACCGTGGCATAGGCCGAGGGCGGCGGCCCTTCCTGGGGCAGAGCGTGGTGATCGCTGACCACCACGTCGATTCCCGCCGCCTTGAGCCTGGCGATACGCGCCTCGTCGCTGCTGCCGCAGTCGGCGGTAATCACCAGGCTGGGCCGCGGGGTCAGCTTCAGGGTGCGCTCCACCAGCGGCAGGCTGATGCCATAGCCGTCATGAATACGGTGACCGATCAGACTGTGCAGACGTGACTCTGGCACCCCGAACAGTTCGTTCAGGGTGCGCCGGATCACCACGTGGGAGGTGATGCCGTCCACGTCGTAATCGGTGAGGATGCCGATGTGCTCGCCCTCGGCCACCGCCTGGGCGATGCGCTCGGCCGCTCTCGGCGCATCGGCCAGACGCTCGGGATGGACCAGATGACGTAGACTCGGGTCGACCAGCGGGCCGAGTTCGCCCTGGTAGTCGGGCAGGCGTCCGGCCAGCAGCCGGGCCTGAAGCTCCGACAGCCCGGCCTCGAGTCCCTGCCGATACAGCCTTTCGTTGCGAGGACGCGGTTCGATACGCGGACGCGGTTCGATACGCGGACGCGGCTCGGCATGCTCGCTCGAGCCGGTATTTGCCGGAGAAGAGTGGGACATCGGATTCTCTGGAAGGTTGAAGCGAGGCTGGCGCAGGAGGGTGTCGGGAACCGAGAAGGTCGGCGCAGATGGCGTGCTGACCGCCACCTGCGCCGACGCGATACCGGCGCGTCCAACGCAGCTGGATCGACTTAACTGATCGGCAGCATCACGTGTTCGCGATAGGCGCTGCGCTGGGTCAGCTTCTCGTACCAGGCCTCGAGGTTCGGCAGGCTCGGGCGCTCGATATCCAGGGCGAACCACAGGTAGACGTAGGCCCCCAGCGGAATATCACCGATGCCGAATTCCTCGCCGGACAGCCAGGGCTGGCGGGCCAGCGCACCGTCGGCGATACGCAGGCTCTTCTCGAACCCGGCCAGGCCACGCTCGATGGCCGCATCGTCGCGGGTCTCGGGGGTGCCGCGCACCAGGTTCATGATCAGATCCCGATAGGGGCCCGCCAGACTGCCAAGCGCCCAGTCCATCCACATGCTGCAGCGCGCCCTGGCGCCGGCAGAGTCGGTCGCGAGCCGACCGTCACCGTGCACATCGGCCAGATAGCGGACGATGGTGTGGGATTCCCACAGCACCAGGTCGCCGTCCTCGAGACAGGGAATCAGGCCGTTGGGATTCTTGGCCAGGAATTCCGGCGTATCGAGCCCACCGAAGGGCCCTCCCAGATCGACCCGTTCGAGGTCGATCCCCAGCTCGATGGCACACCAGACGGGCTTCTTGACGTTGACCGAGTTGTTGCGTCCCCACAGCTTCATGGAAGTCTCCCTGTCGGGATGCCCGGCAGCGGGCACCCTTGGCAAAAACCGATGGATAAGAACCGATTGGCACAAAACCGAGCCGAACGCCGCAAGGCGCTCGGCCCCATGCCGAAGGCCTCAGCGACGACGATGTTCGGCGACGAAGGCCTGTACCGCTTCGAGTCTAGCCGGCAGCACCTCGTAGCGTTCCTCGCGCTCGAGCAGATCGTCCATATGTGGCGGTAGCGGCACACCCGGGAAGCCGGCCTTGACCACCGCCTCGGCAAACTTGGCCGGGTGGGCGGTGGCCAGGGTGATCATCGGCGTAGAGGCGTCCCTGCGCTCGCGCTCGGCGGCACGATAGCCGGTCGCGGTGTGGGGATCGAGGATCTCCTGGGTGCGGTGGTGGGCCTCGCGGATCACCTCGAGGATGGTGTCGTCATCCACGCTGTGGCTCGAGAAGACCTCGCGCAGCCGGCCCAGCGGGGCTTCGGCCAGCACCGTCGGCTCGTTCTGGAAGCGCCCGAGCAGCTCGTCCACGGCGCCGCCGTCGCGGTCGTAGGCTTCGAACAGCAGACGTTCGAAGTTGGACGACACCACGATGTCCATGGACGGCGCCAGGGTGGCCAGCAGTTCCTGCTTGGAGAAGTCGTTGTCGGCCAGGGTACGGTGGAGGATATCGTTGGCGTTGGTGGCGACGATGAACTGCTTCACCGGCAGCCCCATGCGGTAGGCCACGTAGCCGGCGAAGACGTTGCCGAAGTTGGCCGAGGGCACGCAGAAGCTGACCTGACGCTGGGGCGCACCCACCGCCACGGCGGAGGCCACGTAGTAGACCACCTGGGCCATGATCCGCGCCCAGTTGATCGAATTCACCGCCACCAGCCGAGCCCCATCGAGGAAGCTCTGGTCGGCGAAGCTGGCCTTGACCATGGCCTGGGCGTCGTCGAAGTTGCCTTCGATGGCGACGTTGAAGACGTTGTCGGCCAGTACCGTGGTCATCTGCCGGCGCTGTACCTCGGACACCCGGTTGTGGGGGTGCAGGATAAAGATGTCGAGGTTGTCACAGTGACGACAGCCCTCGATCGCCGCCGAGCCGGTGTCGCCGGACGTGGCGCCCATGATCACCGCGCGCTCGCCACGCTTCTTGAGGAAGTGATCGAGGATACGTCCGAGCAGCTGCAGGGCCACGTCCTTGAACGCCAGGGTCGGACCGTGGAACAGCTCGAGCAGGAAGTGGTTGGCGTCGAGCTGATTGAGCGGCACCACGGCGTCGTGACTGAAGGTCGCGTAGGCGTCCTTGACCAGGCCACGGAAGGTGTCGTCGTCGATCTCGCCACCGACGAAGGGCTTCATCACCCGAAAGGCGATCTCGGCGTAGGACAGCCCGGCCATGTCGGCCAGGTCGTCGGCGCTCAGGTGAGGGAAGTCCTCGGGAACGTAGAGGCCACCGTCGGCGGCCATGCCGGTAAGGACGACTTCTTCGAAGGACAGCGCGGGCGCCTGCCCGCGGGTGCTGATATAGCGCATCTTGTGATTCCTTGCCGCCGCCCGGGGCGCGGCCTGAGATTCCAGCGAAGCGCCCGCGAAAGCGAGCCTGGGCCCGCTCCCGCAGGCATCATCAGTCCTGCTCGTCGAGGCTCTCGACGCGAATGCGGGTCACCGAGCCGGCGATGTCGGCCAGGGACTCGATGCGGCGAATGGCCTCGTTCATGTGCTTCTCGAGGGTACGGTGGGTCAGCAGGATGATCGGCACCAGTTCGCCCTCGGTGGCCTCCTTCTGGATCAGCGCCTCGATGGAGATACCCTCCTCGGAGAGGATGGTCGCCACCCGCGCCAGCACGCCGGGGCGGTCCACCGCCAGCAGGCGCAGGTAGTAGGCCGTGGTGATGTCTTCCATGGGCATGATCGGCAGCTCGTCACAGTCATCGGTGACGCCGCAGAAGGCCAGATAAGGCGTGCGATAGCGATGCTCGGTGGAGATGTCGCGGGCCACGTCGAGCAGGTCGGCGACCACCGCCGAGGCGGTGGGCTCGTCACCGGCGCCGGCACCGTAGTAGAGGGTCGGACCGACGGCGTCACCCATCACGGCGATGGCGTTCTTGACCCCGTGGACGCTGGCCAGGAGCCGCTCCTTGGGAATCAGCGTCGGATGGACGCGCAGTTCGAGGCCGTCACCGGTGCGCTTGGAGATGCCCAGGTGCTTGATGATGTAGCCCAGGTTGTCGGCCTGCTCGACGTCCTCCGCGGTGACCCGAGAGATACCCTCGGTGTAGGCCTTCTCGAACTGCAGCGGCACACCGTAGGCGATGGACGCCAGGATGGTCAGCTTGTGGGCGGCGTCGATGCCTTCCACGTCGAAGGTCGGATCGGCCTCGGCGTAGCCCAGCGCCTGGGCCTCGGCGAGCACGTCCTCGAACGCCCGGCCCTCGTCGCGCATATGGGTCAGGATGTAGTTGCCGGTACCGTTGATGATACCCGCCACCCAGCTGATGCGGTTGGCACCCAGGCCCTCGCGCAGCGACTTGATTACCGGGATACCGCCGGCCACGGCGGCCTCGAAGGCCACGATCACGCCCTTTTCATGGGCCGCCTTGAAGATCTCGTTGCCGTGCACCGCGATCAGCGCCTTGTTGGCGGTGACCACGTGCTTGCCATTCTCGATGGCCATCATCACCAGCTCGCGGGCCACGTCGTAGCCGCCGATCAGCTCCACCACCACGTCGATGTCGGGGTTGGTCGCCACCTCGAAGACGTCCTTGGTGGTACGAATACCGGTAAGGTCACAGGCGGGATTGATGCTGCGATGGGCGACCTGCTCGATCACCAGCGGGCGACCGGCACGCCGAGCGATCTCGTCGGCGTTGCGCGTCAGTACATTGAAGGTGCCGCCACCGACGGTACCCAGCCCACAGATTCCCACTCTCACCGGTTTCAATGTCATTCTCCCTTCTCGACCGTCGCCGCAAGCGACGGCTGTGTCAGCGATTTGGCGAGGCCCGAGTCTGGCTCGAGCCTTCTCGATTGTGTTGTCAGACGGGCTCAGCCGTCGATGCCGAGGCGCTCGGCCAGCCGTTCGGCGGGCACATAGCCCGGGACCATGGTGCCGTCGGGCAGGATGATCGCCGGCGTGCCCTGCACGCCCAGCTCCAGCCCCAGATGATACTGCCGCTCCACCGGATTGTCGCAGCTTGTGGCGCCGCTCGGAACCTCTCCACTCTTGGCGGCGGTCATCGCCTCGCTGGTATTGTCGGCGCACCACACCTGTTCGAGCTGGCGGGCGCCTTCGCTCTGCATGCCGCCACGCGGGAAGGCCAGGTAGTTGACCTGGATGCCCAGCTCGTTGAGGCGCGGCACTTCCTCGTGCAGCTTGCGGCAGTAAGGACAGGTGGTATCGGTGAAGACGTGGATGGTGGCCTTGGGCTCATCGACCCCGCGATAGACGATCTGCTCGGACTCGTCGATGGCCGCCACGCGGCTGGCGCGGCTGGCGTTGCGGCTCTGCTCGGACAGGTTGACCAGGCCGTCCTCGGCGTTCTGGTACAGATCCCCCACCAGGAAGTGGCTGCCGCTCTCGTTGGTGTAAAAGGACTCCCCGGTCTCCAGACGCACCTCGTAGATGCCGTCCATGGGGGTATCCAGCACCTGACTCACCGGCATCTTCTGGCCGTTCACCTCAAGCTCGTTGAGCGCGGCGGGGGGGGCCGCCAGCGCACCGCTGGTCCACAGGGCAGCGGTGAGCAGAGCGGGCAGGGAAAGCACGAACAGAGGGCGTTTCATGGGTCAGCCTCGAGGATGATGGTCGGCGTGCAGGGCTTCCAGTCGCGCCTGCGCCACATGGGTGTAGATCTGGGTCGTCGACAGGTCCGAGTGCCCCAGCAGCATCTGTACGACACGCAGATTGGCCCCATGATTCAACAGATGGGTGGCAAAGGCGTGCCTCAGGGTGTGTGGCGACAGCGGACGATCGATGCCTGCCACACTGGCGTAGTGCTTGATTCGGTGCCAGAAGGTCTGGCGGGTCATGGCGCCGTCGCCCCGTCCGGGGAACAGCGCCGGACGCTGGATATCGCTCATCAGCTCGCTACGCCCCTGGCGCAGGTAGCGCTCGAGCCAGTGGCCGGCTTCCTCGCCCAGCGGCACCAGACGGTCCTTCTGCCCCTTGCCGCGCACCCGCACCACGCCCTGACGCAGATTGACCGCATCGGTGGTCAGACCGACCAGTTCGCTGACGCGAAGCCCTGCGCCATACAGCACCTCGAGCATGGCGCGATCGCGCAGTCCCAGGGCGGTGGACAGGTCCGGCGCATTCAGCAGGCGCTCGACCTCGTCCTCGTCCAGGGTGTCCGGCAACGATGGCCGCACCCGCGGCAGGCGCACCCGGGCCAGCGGATCCGCTTCGATCATCCCTTCGGCCAGGGCCCAGCGGTAGAAGCGCCTGAGACTCGACAGCAGCCGGGCATTGCTGGTGAGCTTGTAGCCCTGCTCGCGACGCGAGTCCAGCCAGTCCGGCAAGGTCCGCTCACCCGGCGTGAGCAACGCGCACGACTGACCTGAAAGCCAGTTGGCCCAGGCCTCCAGATCGTGGCGATAGGCGCTCAGGGTATGGTCGCTGACGCCCTGCTCGAGCCATAGCTGGTCGAGGAAGCGGTCGATTGTCTGACGATCGCCGGCGCTCAAGCAACACCTCCTGGGCTCTGGTGGCTAGCCATCGAGGGCACTGGTGAAGCACGAGAGGGCCCCCAATGCACCGACACCCCGCCCCACGAAGGTGGTGACGGGGTGTCGGGCGAGGGAGGCAGGGCCTCCCTCGGACTGGCAGACGCTTACGC
Source organism: Halomonas sp. H10-59 (assembly GCF_040070555.1). NCBI lineage: Bacteria > Pseudomonadati > Pseudomonadota > Gammaproteobacteria > Oceanospirillales > Halomonadaceae > Halomonas > Halomonas sp. H10-59. The sequence continues at coordinate 531,030 of NZ_CP098828.1, read as the reverse complement.
GTCTTAGGCCAGCTTTTCCTTGATCCGTGCAGACTTGCCGCTACGCTCACGGAGGTAGTACAGCTTGGCCTGGCGCACGTCACCGCGACGCTTGACGCTGATGGAGTCGACCAGCGGGCTGTAGGTCTGGAAGGTACGCTCGACGCCGACGCCGTGGGAGATCTTGCGCACGGTGAAAGCGGAGTTCAGACCGCGGTTACGCTTGCCGATGACCACGCCTTCGAAGGCCTGGAGACGCTCGCGGTTGCCTTCCTTGACCTTGACCTGAACGACGATGGTGTCGCCCGGTGCAAAGTCCGGCACCTGCTTGCTCATCTGCTCGGCTTCGAGCGCCTGGATCACCTTGTTCTTGCTGCTCATTTGACTCACTCCTGAAATCGTTGTGATCCATCGATCGGTCGTGGGTGCCGATGGATCGTGATCCCGGCCCTCGAAGCTCGAGCGCGCGGGTCGTTGATGACGCAGGTCCGTCAGCGGCGACTGGCCGCCTCGTCGGAATCCCGACGTTCGTCCTGCACCTCCGCCTTGTCGGCGTGTTCGTCGATGAACTCGTTCAACAGCCGCTTCTGCTCCTTCGACAGCTGCCTGCCCTCGAGCAGGTCGGGCCGCCGTTGCCAGGTACGCCCCAGGGACTGTTTCATCCGCCACTGACGGATCTGTCCGTGGTGACCGCTGAGCAGCACGTCCGGCACCTTGCGACCGTCGATTTCCTCCGGGCGCGTATAGTGCGGACAGTCCAGCAGACCGTCGTTGAAGGAGTCCTCGACCGCGGAATCCTGATGCCCCAGTACACCGGGCACCAGCCTTGCCGCCGTATCGATCAGCACCATGGCGGGCAGCTCTCCCCCGCTCAGGACATAGTCGCCGATCGACCACTCCTCATCGATGTCCGCTTCGACCACGCGTTCATCGATGCCTTCGTAACGCCCCGCCACCACCACCAGGGGCGGTCCGGACGCCAGTTCCCGCGCGCCCTGCTGATCCAGTCTGCGCCCCTGGGGCGACAGGTAGATCACCTTGGGACGCTCGCCGGTGGCCGCCAGGGCCCGGCTGCGGGCGTCGTGGATGGCACTTCTCAGGGTGTCGACCTTCATCAGCATGCCGGGACCACCGCCATAGGGGCGATCATCCACGGTGCGATGGCGGTCGGTGGCGTAGTCCCGGGGGTTCCAGAACTCCAGCGTCACCTGGCCCTTGTCGACGGCCCTGCCGGTCACGCCGTGACGAGTAATCGCCTCGAACATTTCCGGAAACAGTGACACCACCCCTATCCACACGTTATCGATCTCCTGTCGACGCGGTTTTCGAACGCACTGCGCTCAAAACTCCGGGTCCCAGTCGACCAGCATCTCTCCTGCCTCGAGATCGACGCGCTTGACCACGTCATCGGGCAGGTAGGGAAGCAGACGTTCGCGATCGTCCGGGGCGTCGCCGCCCTTCACGACCATGACGTCGTTGGCACCGGTCTCGAACAGGTAGGCCAGGCGTCCCAGAGACACCCCTTCCAGCGTGACGACCCTGAGGCCTTCCAACTGGTGCCAGTAGTACTCTTCACTGTCGAGTTCGGGCAAGTCTTGCTTGGCCAGCAGGATGTCCGCTCCGGCCAGACTCTCGGCGCGGTCACGGTCATCGACACCGTCCAGTTGGGCGACCAGGCCCTGTCCCTGCTTGCGCCCCTGCTTGAGGCGATGGCGCGAAATCTGTCCGTCGTGACGGACCACCCATTCGGCATAGTCGAGAATGCCTTCCATGGGTGAGGTGTAGGAATACACCTTCAGCCAGCCCTTGATGCCGTAAGGACTGGTCAGCTTGCCCAGCACGACGTAATCGTCGCTGTGGCGATCGTCTTGCGCTTGGCGCTGCGCGCTAGGGCGTTGTGGCGATGCCATCTGGGTCAAACCTCTTTCACACCGGGACATTCACAGGCAAGGCTTGCGCCTCAGGCCTGCTTACGAGCTTCCTTGACCAGCTCGGCGACGCGGTCAGACAGCTGCGCGCCGTGGGACTGCCAGTGGGCGATGCGGTCGAGGTCGATGCGCAGACGCTCTTCCTGGCCACGGGCCACCGGGTTGAAGAAGCCCAGACGCTCGATGAAGCGGCCGTCGCGGGCGTTGCGGGAATCGGTCACGGCGAGGTGGTAGAAGGGACGCTTCTTGGCGCCACCACGTGCCAGACGAATGGTAACCATACGTTGACTGTCCTTCGGTTGGGATTTCAGATAACGGCGACGGCCAGGCCAGCCACCGGTGTTTCGCTCACGACGAGGGCCGCGCCAGGCGCGGTCCTCGAGTGAAGAGGCAGTATTCTACGGAAAACCACCCCCCAAGGGAACCTTTTTTGCCGCTCATCCCTTGACGAGCGGCGCACCAGCGGTGCCAGGACCGGGAGTGGCGGGCCCAGCGTATTGCATCTTCATCACGCTTGGGCGCTTGGCATTAAAAACAGCATCAGCGAAAAAACTAACTCAGCGCCAGGGCATGCCGCCGGGGCCACCCATGCCACCCATGCCTCCGGGGCCGCCAGGGCCACCTCCGCCCATCATGCCGGACATGCCCCTCATCATTTTCTGCATGCCGCCTTTCTTACCGGCCTTCTTCATCATCTTCTGCATCTGCTTGTGCTGCTTGAGCAGACGATTGAGGTCCGGCACCTGCAGGCCGGCACCGGCGGCGATACGGCGCTTGCGCGAGCCGTTGATGATGTCCGGATTACGGCGTTCCTTCGGCGTCATCGAGTTGATCAGCGCCTCGAGCTTGCCAAGCTCCTTTTCGGGCCCAGGCCCCTGGGCCATCTCGGCCATCTGCCCCATGCCCGGCAGCTTGCCCATCAGGCCGCTCATGCCGCCCATCTTCTTGAGCTGCTGGAGCTGTTCGCGGAAGTCCTCGAGATCGAAGCCCTGGCCTTTCTTGACCTTCTTGGCGAGCTGTTCGGCCTTGCCCTTGTCGACGGTACGCTCGGCTTCCTCGATCAGCGACAGCACGTCGCCCATGCCGAGGATGCGCGAGGCCACACGATCCGGATGGAAGGGCTCGAGGGCATCGACCTTCTCGCCGACACCCATGAACTTGATCGGACGACCGGTGACGTGACGCACCGACAAGGCGGCACCGCCACGGGCATCACCGTCGGCCTTGGTCAGCACTACCCCGGTCAGCGGCAGGGCATCGGCGAAGGCGCGGGCGGTGTTGGCCGCATCCTGGCCGGTCATCGAGTCGACCACAAACAGCGTTTCGGAGGGCTCGATGGCCTGATGCAGCCCCTGGATCTCCTGCATCATCGCTTCGTCGATGGCCAGGCGACCCGCGGTATCGACCAGTACCACGTCATGGAACTGGATCTTGGCGTGTTTCAGCGCCGCCGTGGCGATGTCCACCGGGGCCTGATCCGAGCGCGACGGGAAGAAGTCGACCTCGACCTCCTTGGCCAGGGTCTCGAGCTGGTCGATGGCGGCGGGGCGGTAGACGTCGGTGGAAACCACCAGCACCTTCTTCTTTTCGCGCTCGCGCAGATACTTGCCCAGCTTGGCCACCGAGGTGGTCTTGCCCGCACCCTGCAGGCCGGCCATCAGCACCACGGAGGGCGTGCCCTTGAGCGACAGCCCTTCGTTGGCCTCGCCCATGGTGACTTCCAGCTCCTGCTGGACAATCTTGATGAACTGCTGGCCCGGCGACAGGCTGCGGGAGACCTCCTGGCCCACGGCACGTTCGCGCACTCGCTCGATGAACGCCTTGACCACCGGCAGGGCAACGTCCGCCTCGAGCAGCGCCTTGCGCACCTCGCGCAGGGTGTCCTTGATGTTGTCGTCGGTCAGGCGTGCCTGACCCTTGATCGACTTCAGCGTCTGGGACAGACGCTCGCTCAGGTTCTGAAACATGGGCCTCTCCAAATGCGATGGCCTCAAGGCGCCCTTGTCGAGACGCCCCTTGAGACGGCCGCCGGTGCGCGGCCTTGACGATGGCGCAAATTATACGCCTTGTGACGCGGACTCTCCATGCAGTTGCCGGCAAGACAGCCGAAGAAGGCCGCCCGCTGGCTGTCAGCCGAGGCGCTATCCGGTATAGTCGGTGTCGAGGGGAAGGCATTCCCCGGACCCAGGATCCCTATCTTCAAAGGCGCCGGCAAGGCGCACGGACAGCACAGCATGCAGGCGTTACCTCTGGCTCTACTGGCCTTTGTCTTCTATCTGGCGGCTGCCTCCTGGCAAGGGCTGACCCTGATTCGCCGGGTACCTCCGCGCGACCTACTGGTGCGTGGCTTCGGCACCCTGGCGGCGGCTCTCCACCTGGTCGTCGCCGGCGGCCTGCTTGCCCTCGAGGGCTCGATGCTGCCAGGACTGTCCACCAGCGCGGTGCTGGTCACCGCCCTGGCGGTGGTGGTGCTGCTGGGCGCCAGCCTGTTCAAGCCGGTACTCAATATCGCCGCCGTGCTGTTCCCCTTTGCCGGCGTGGTGCTGCTGCTCGGTACCGAACTACCGACCCCCACCAGCGCCAACGGCATGACCCCCGGCATCGCCTTCCACGCCGTCAGCTCCGCCCTGGCCTTCGCGGTGCTGGCCATCGCCTCGCTGCAGGCGATACTGGTAGGTGTCCAGAACAAGGCCCTCAAGCATCACCGGATACGCGGCGTGGTACAGGCACTGCCGCCGCTGACCACCATGGAGCGGGTGCTGTTCGAGATGATCTGGGTGGGCATGGCCCTGCTTACGCTGGCCATCGCTAGCGGGTTCGTGTTCCTCGACAACATGTTCGCCCAGCACCTGGTCCACAAGACGGTGCTGTCGCTGCTGGCCTGGCTGGTGTTCGCGGTACTGCTGCTATGTCACTACCGCCTTGGATGGCGAGGCATGCGGGCGGTGCGCTGGACCCTGGGAGGCTATATCGCACTGCTTCTGGCCTACTTTGGTAGCAAGTTTGTCCTTGAGGTGCTGTTAGCGCACAGCTAGACAGGAGGTCTCCTTGACACTCCCGGCCCGACCCCCTACAACTCGACCCCTACTCGCGACCAAGGATTTCACGTCTTGAACGACGACTTTCCGGTGGGCCTGCTGTTCGGCCTGCTCTTTCTGCTGATTGCCCTATCGGGCTTCTTCTCCAGTTCCGAGACCGGCATGATGTCGATCAACCGCTATCGGTTGAGCCACCAGGCCAACAGCGGACAGCGCAACGCCAAGCGCGTGATGCGCCTGCTCGCGCGTCCCGACCGGCTGATCGGCGTCATCCTGATCGGCAACAACTTCGTCAACAACCTGGCGGCCTCCATCGCCACCATCATCGCCATCCACTTCTTTGGCGATGTCAGCGGACCCGCCATCTCCACGGCGATCCTGACCATCGTGGTGCTGATCTTTGCCGAGGTCACCCCCAAGACCTTTGCTGCGGTGAAGCCGGAGCGCATCGCCTACCCCGCCTCGATGATCCTGGAGCCGCTGCTCAAGCTGCTGTATCCGCTGGTGTGGGTGGTCAACGTGATCTCCAACGGCCTGCTCAGGCTGCTTGGCGTCAAGAATATCGACGGTAATGGTGACAACCTCACCCGCGACGAGTTGCGCACCGTGGTCCACGAGGCCGGCACCCTGATTCCCCATCGCCACCAGGCCATGCTGCTGTCGATTCTGGATCTCGAGAATGTCACCGTGAACGACATCATGGTGCCGCGCCATGAGGTGGTCGGCATCGATCTCGACGACAGTCTCGAGGATATCCTGACCCAGATCCGCACCAGCCAGCACACCCGGCTGCCGGTGTTCAAGGGCGACATCAACAGCATCATCGGCATGCTGCACCTGCGCAATGCCGCCCGCTTCCTGTCCAGAGGCGAGGTGACCAAGGCGGCCATCGTGCAGGAAGCGCGGGAGCCCTACTTCATCCCCGAATCGACGCCGCTGCACACCCAGCTGTTGAACTTTCAGAAGCAGAAGCGCCGCATTGGCATCGTGGTGGACGAGTACGGCGACGTGGAGGGCCTGGTGACCCTGGAGGACATCCTCGAGGAGATCGTCGGTGAATTCACCACCGACGTGGCCGGCCAGGAACAGGACATGCTGCCCCAGAGCGATGGCAGCCACGTGATCGACGGCACCGCCAATATCCGTGATATCAACAAGTCGCTGGGCTGGCACTTGCCCACCGACGGCCCCAAGACGCTGAACGGGGTGATACTGGAACACCTCGAGTCCTTCCCCGACGGCCCGGCCTGCCTGCAGATCGGCAACATCCGCATGGAAATCCTCGAAATGCGCGACAACCTGATCACCTCGGTCAGCTGCTGGCCCGGCACTCGCCGCGTCCTGGCAGAGTCCGACGCGGACGACTGACCACCGCAAGGACCAGAGGTACGTCAGTCGCGACGCGACATGCAGGGAAGGAACCGGCGAGCAAGGCACCAGCAAGCAGAGTACTTGCCAGCAAAGTACTGACAAGCAAAGCACTGACAAGCAAGGTATTTACGAGAAAGGGACGGCCGAGACCGTCCCTTTCTGCGTTATCCCTTCCCTAACCCGACCTTCCCTCTGTCGGAGCCTCCACACCCCGGCGGCGGTTGCCTCAGGGCTTACCGGTCTCGACCCAGCGGTCGGCTTCGGCCTTGAGCTCGCGCACCCGGGCCTCCAGCGACTGACGGGTGGCTTGCCCCGGCGGCACCGGCTCGTCGAAGTAGAGCGCCACCCGGGCGCGGCAGCGCCTGGGGAAATGGGCCAGGGCCTTGCCGTGACGATTGGACGTCCACGAGCCCCACAGGCCCGACAGCGCGGCGGGAATCACCGGCACCGGGTCCCTCGACAGGATCAGATCGAGGCCCCGGCGGAAGGTCTTGACCTCACCATCCGACGTCAGCCGTCCTTCCGGGAACAGCATCACCACGTCGCCGTTTCTCAAGGCGCGGCTGACTTCTTCCAAGGCGCGACGCACATTGCCCGGGTCACGACGATCCGACTCCACGGGTATCGCCCCGACCATGCGGAACAGCCAGTTGAGGCGCTTCGACTCGTAGATCGGGCGATCCATCAAGAAGCGCAGCGGCCTGGGGCTGCCGCCGCCCATCACCAGCGCATCCATGAAGCTGACATGATTGCACACCACCAGCGCCGGCCCGCGCGGGGGCACGAAGCGACGCCCCTGGAAGCGAAGTCGGTACAACACATGGATAAAGGCAAACACGAAACGTCGGATATACACCGCCGGGGCGCGATAGAAGCGCCAGGCAGCGATGCAGGCAAGCAGGCCGACGAGGCCCCAGACGAGTACGTCGATCACGGCGTGTCGTTCACCTGTCTATCGCCCCTCTGGTCACGGCCTATCTGCTTGAGTCCGGCGAGGGTGGTCGACAGCAGTTGATCGAGCAGCTCCTCGACCTCAAAGGCGCCGCCCTGGGAATAGCCAAGACGATCATTGAGCCCCAGCTGCACCAGGCCATGAACGCTGCCCCACAGGGTTCGCGCCAGGCGCTGCGCCTCGAGCGATTCGAGGTCCGGTTGATACTCGGTCAGGGTCCCCTCGACCCGGGCAAACAGTGCGCCGATCATATCGGTCTGGCGCTGATCGAGCTCGCCTTCCTGGGCCAGCGGATAGTCGAACATCAGCTGCCAGCGATGGGCGTCTTCGCGGGCGAACTTCCAGTACCCCTGGGCCAGGGCACGCAGCCGGGCCTCGGGCTCGGTGGTGTCCACCAGCAGGGGCTCCATCACCGTGCGCAGCCGACCGAGGCTTTCCAGGTTGACGTGCTGAAGCAGGTTGTTGAAGCTGCCGTAGAGTTTCAGCAGGGTGCTCGGCGCACAGCCCACCTCCCGGGCCAACGAGCGCAGCGACAGGGCATGCACCGGCTGCTCAGCCAGCCAGGCATCGCAGGCGGCCATCACCTGGGCGTGAAGCTCCTCGGGGGCATGCTGTCTTGGACGCGCCATCGCTCTTCTCTCTCGCGGCCGGACATCGGCGGCTTCAGGTTCAGCGGTATCGTTCAGCATACATTAATCGAACACTGTTTTCGACCGCTCATTATGCCCCCTTCGCCGCAACAACGGGCTCAAGGCTTTCCTGACACCGGGAGCTTGGGTACGCTGGCCCTCCAGATCGCAGGAGCCCCCATGACCGGCCGTCTCTATATTCCCGCCCGCGCCATCGAGACCGCCCTCGACGACCTCGATGCTCCGGCCCAGGCCATCAGCGGCGTCAACATGGCCCCGCGCCGTCCACTGTCGATCATCCGCCTGGAAGCTGGACGCCCTACCCTGGGGATCGGTTTCTGGGGCCTGACACCGCCCTGGTTGCAGGTGCTCGATCACGCCCCCCACTGCGCCCGCGCCGAAAGCCTCGACTCGCGCCCGATGTTCCGTGACGCCTTCCGCGCGCGGCGCTGCCTGGTGCCGGTAGCCGGCGCCTACGCCTGGCAGCCGCGTCCAAACTACAAGCAGCCCTTCCTGATCACCAGGGCAGACCGCGGGCCGATGCTGCTGGCCGGACTATGGTGTAGGTTTCACACCACCCTTACCGACTATAACGACTCCTTCGCCTTGATCACGGTACCTAGCCCTGGCTTTCTGGCCCCCCTGACCGACCGTCTGCCGGCGGTCATAGCCCCCGGTCAAGCCAGGGCCTGGCTGGACCCGCAGAGCGATCCCGAGGACCTCAAGTCACTGTTGAGCCCCCCTCCCGGGGAACTGTTGGGCGCTTTTCCGGTATCAAGACGAGTGAACAATCCTCAAGAGCAAGACCCATCCTGTGCCCATCCCATCGGCAAGATGTGGCGCCAGACTTCCAAGGAGACGTGATGGCTTCGACCCTCACACGACGCGGCGCCAGCGCCCTCGTCGCCACCCTGATCGGCCTGTGGCTGCCGTTGGCTCAGGCTTCCGCGGCCCCGACCGCTACCAGCGAGCAACCGCCCACGGCTCAGGCCGACGCCGACGTGGCCACCGCCACGACGCCGATCGTCAGCCCCCACGATGATCGCGACTATCGCGTACTGACCCTGGACAACGGCCTCGACGTCCTGCTGGTCAGCGATCCCGAGGCCGACAAGGCGGCGGCGTCACTCAATGTGTCGGTGGGCAGCGCCCAGGATCCCGATGACCTGCAGGGGCTCGCCCACCTGCTCGAACATATGCTGTTTCTGGGCACCGAGGCCTACCCCGAGCCCGACGCCTACCAGGGCTACATCAGCCGCCACGGCGGGCGCCACAACGCCTTCACCGCCTCGCTGGACACCAACTACTTCTTCGATGTGGAACCCGAGGCCTTCGAAGGCGCTCTGGATCGCTTCAGTCGGTTCTTCATCGACCCGCTGTTCAACGCCGACCGCCTGGGCAGCGAGCGCAACGTGGTGCACTCCGAATATCAGGCGCGCCTGCGCGATGACGCACGCCGCGAGAACGAGGTCCTCGACGCCCTGCTCAATCCTGCCAACCCCACCGTGGGTTTCTCGGTGGGCAGCAAGGAGACCCTGGCCGAGCGGCCCGAAGGGGAGCCCAGCCTGCGCGAGCGGGTCATGAACTTCTACGACAACCACTACGGTGCCAACGTCATGCATCTGGCGGTAGTGGCGCCGATGCCGCTGGATCAACTGCAGACACTGGTGGTCGAACGTTTCGCCGAGGTGCCCGATCGCGGCCTCGAGGCACCCGTCATCGACACCCCACTGGTGGATCGCTCACGCCTGCCGCTGGCCGCCGAGGCCCAGTCGCTGCGCGACGCTCGCCGCGTCAGCTTTCTGTTCCCGGTGCCCGACCCCGTGCTCAGCTATCGCCACAAGCCGGCCAGCTACATCGCCAACCTGATCGGTCATGAGGGACCCGGCAGCCTGTTGAGCCGCCTGCGCGAGGCCGGCTGGGCCGACGGCCTGTCCGCCGGCGTCACCCGAGGTGACGGCCGCCATGCACTGCTGGCCGTGGATGCCAGCCTGACCCCCGAGGGGCGCGAGCATCTCGATCGCATCCAGGCCAGTCTGTTTGCCACCATCGAGCAGATTCGCCAACAGGGCATCAGCGAGGAGCGCTACGACGAGCAGGCCAGCCTGTCCGAGCAGGCGTTCCAGTTCCAGCAGCACGGTAACGCCCTGGACGAGGCCATGCGCCTGTCCATGAGCCTGACCCACTACCCGCTCGAGGACGTCAACCGCGCCGGCTACCGCATGGACGGGCTCGACGCAGAGGAAGTGCGTCGCTGGCTCGATGCGCTGCGCCCCGACAACATGATCCGCCTGTACACCGGCCCCGAGGTCGAAGGCGACCAGCGCAGCCGCTACTACGACACCGCCTGGCAGGAGACGCCATTGGCCGACACCGCAGCCGACCCCCTGGCGGGGCTGGCACTGCCCGAGCCCAATCCCTTTATCGCCGAGGACCTGGCGCTGCTTGAGGCCCACGACGAGCGCCCCTCACTGCTGATCGACACCCCCGAGGCCGACGCCTGGTACAAGGCCGATGCCGAGTACGATACGCCCAAGGCCTCCTGGCGCTTCAGCCTGCAGCACCCTGGCGCCAGCCAGTCCCCGCACCAGGCCGTGCTGACACAACTGCTGGCCGGCTGGCTCAACGACAGCCTCAACGAGAAGCTCTACGCCGCACGTCTGGCGGGACAGAAGTATGAAGCCTATGCCCACTCACGTGGCATGACGCTGTCCTTCACCGGCTGGCGTGACCGCCAGGACAGGGTGATACGGGAGGTGATCGACCAGCTCAAGCAGGGTGAGATCCGCGACGCAAGCGTTGCCCGAGTACGCTACGGCCTGGAAAAGCAATGGGGCAATGCACCACGCAATCCGCTCTATCACCAGGGTCAACGCACCCTGTCCGAGGCGCTGATTCGGCCCCAGTGGTCCCCCCAGGTGCTGCTCGAGGCACTGTCCGACCTCGAGGCCCAGGACCTGCGCGACTTCCGCGAGCGCTTCCTCGACGAGCTGCACCTGCAGGCGCTGGTGGTCGGCAACCTGGAAGAGTCGCTGGCACGCGACGAGGCCGAGCAGGCCATCGCGGCGCTTGAGCCCAGCCTTGGCGCGGACGCCATCACCGACCTGCAGGTACTCAAGGCAGTGGATCTGCCGAGCCTGACGCCGGACTCCAGCCGAGACGAGTCGCTGCTGATTCGCTACCTGCAGGGGCCGGACCAGGGTATCGCCACCCAGGCCCGCATCGCGGTGCTCGGCAAGCTGCTAGAGACTCCCTTCTACCAGCAGTTGCGTACCGAACAGCAGCTCGGGTACATCGTCAGCGCAGGCTACTCACCGCTGCTGCACGCTCCGGGCATCAGCCTGCTGGTGCAGTCTCCCTCCACCCAGAGCGACGAGCTCAAGGCCAGGGTCAGCGACTTCCTCGACCGTGTGCCCGAGCGTCTGGACAGCCTGGATGACGACACCCTGGCCACCTATCGCCAGGCGGTCCACGACGAGATTACCCAGCGTGATTCAGGCCTCGAGGAGCGCACCACCCGCCTGTGGCAGGCGCTGTCCTACGGCGACACCGACTTCGATAGGCGTGAGCGGCTGGCCGCCGCGGTGCTCGAGGTCGACGCCGCCAGCCTGAAGGACAGCTGGCAGCGTCTGGGTGGCGCCGCAGTGGTGGACGTGACCTTCGATCCGGGCGCCGCACCCAGCGACGTCATGGCGTTGAAAGGCGACCTGGAAGCCCTGCCCGGTGACGAGGAAGAAGCGCTGTCACCGACGCCGGCGGACACCAGCGCCCAGGCGGCCAAACCCTGACAGGGCTCTGCCAAAAGGCCCTGGCCCACCCCATCGCCCCCTGCTTGGGGGCGATCCCGCCCGGCTGGCGACGCCGCCGCCGACAGCAGTGACGACAAGGCCCGACCGGCATCGCCGGTCGGGCCTTGTCGTTTCACCCGCTTCATCACACCTGATTCATGGCGCCATATTGATGATGCCCGACACGACCAGTGCGACGCCGTGCGTCTGCGCCAGGCTGGTCCCCTAGCCGAACGCCTGGGCGGGCATGATCGACTCCACAAACATCACCATCTCCTCGAGGATCTGGCGTTCGCGATCGCTCAGCGAGGTCTGGTTCAGACGCTCGATTTCACGCGCGAAGTCCTTTAGCGTCAGGCTCGCCAGCGCCGAGTCGTTCATCCGCTCCCACCGGAAGGTCTCCCAGCGCGCCTGCTCCTCGCCGGTCAGGGTGTCCGGATAGCTGCGGGCGCGGTAGCGAAACAGCATCTCCTCCAGGCGCGGGTCCTGGAAGGCAAAGCTGGCGTCGACCAGATCCCAGGGATCCATGGCACGCACGCGCTCCATCTGCTGGCGGTCGGCAGGAGAGAAGAACCCACCGGAGTAGAGCATCAGGTCCGGATCCCTCGGCGGCTCCGGCGGTGGCTCGGCGAACACCTCCTGCACCTTGGCGACGATATCGGGGTCCTTGGCCAGCCGCTGGTAGTGACCGCGACAGGCGTCCATCTCGAGCCCCATGCGCGCCACGATCTCGCCGTACTCGCCCTGATGGGGCCCCGACACATCCTTGAGCGCACTGGGCGGAAAGATCACCGGACACTTGTTGATGTGCACCACCTTCAGCGGAATCCGGCTTTCGCCCTCGGCCAGGTCGTCATTGCTGACGAATACCCGAGCACGAATCTCCTGGGGCGAGAGACTGAGCAAGTCAGCAGGATCCAGCGACAGGTCGTAGACGATGACGCCATTGGGATTGGTCGGGTGTTCGGCCAGGGGCATCACCAGAGACCCGCAGGCGCGGCTGGCCGGATAGCGCCGGGAGATATGCACCACCGGCTTGCGCTGGGTCGTATCCAGGCGTTTACGCACCTCGCGCTTGGCCCTGAGCGACAGCAGGTAGTCGAACAGGTTGGCATTGGCGCCACGCAACAGTCGCGCCAGGGCGATGGTAGCGCGTACATCGGCCAGGGCGTCGTGGGCGCCGGCATGCTCGATGCCGTTGGCCGCGGTCAGGTCTTCCAGGCGAAAGCTGGGACTGCCGTCCTCGCGCCTTGGCCACTCGATGCCCTCTGGCCTCAAGGCGTGGAAGGCGCGCACCACGTCGATCAGATCCCAGCGCGAATTGCCGTTCTGCCACTCCCGTGCATAGGGGTCGATCAGGTTGCGGTAAAACAGGTGACGACTGACCTCATCGTCGAAGCGCAGGCTGTTGTAGCCCACCGCACAGGTCCCGGCGACGCTCATCTCGTCGACGATGGCGCCGGCGAACTCGGCTTCGGGCACACCGTTGCGCCTCGCCTGCTGGGGCGTGATACCGGTAATCAGGCAGGCCATCGGGTGCGGCAAGGCATCATCGGCGGGCTTGCAGAACAGCTCCACCGGCTCGCCAATCTCGTTGAACTCGGCGTCGGTACGGATGGCCGCGAACTGCGAGGGACGATCGCGCCGAGGATCGGCACCAAAGGTCTCGTAGTCGTGCCACAGAAAGGTCAGCGGAGCGGCTTTCGGCTGCGCCATGGGATTGCGGTCTCCACGCGTACGTCAAAGGCCCGTCAGCCTAGCACAGGCCAACGCCGGGCTCAGCCTGCACGATCACAGGTCGGGTCCGGCGCGGGAAGGAAATACACGAAAGACGCCCAAGGGGCGTCATCTTGATGGCTGGCATTGTCGATATCGCATCGGCGATGTGGCATCGACGATATCACGACGTTCAAGCAACACCAGGCGCTGCATCAACTGCTGCGCGGCAGGGTCACGTTGAGCTCGAGCACCGAGCAGTTGTCCTCGCTGTCCAGCGACATATTGATGGCATCGTCGTCCACCTCGACATAACGGCGGATGACCTCAAGCAACTCCTTCTCCAGCATCGGCAGGAAGTCAGGCTGTCCCCGCTGGCTACGCTGGTGCGCCACGATGATCTGCAGCCGCTCCTTGGCGACAGACGCGGACTTCTTGCGTTCGCGCTTCAGGAAATCGAGTAGTTTCACCGGCGACCTCCTCCTCCGAACATGCGGCTCAGCAGGCTTTTCTTCTGATACTCGTGGAAGCGCAAGGGCACCTCCTCTCCGATCAGGCGGCTGACCGTATCCATATAGGCCTGGCCAGCGTCACTGCTGTCGTCGTGGGTGACCGGGACCCCCTGGTTGGAGGCTCTCAGCACGGCCTCGGACTCGGGAATCAAACCTACCAGGTTGATGGCCAGGATCTCGCGAATGTCCTCGAGATTCAGCATGTCTCCCTGGTCGACCCGTCCGGGGTTGTAGCGGGTGATCAGCAGGTGCTCCTTGATCGGGTCCTTGCCCTGCTCGGCCCGCCGGGTCTTCGATGACAACAGCCCAAGGATACGGTCGGAGTCACGCACCGAAGACACCTCGGGGTTGGTCACCACGATGGCTTCGTCGGCGAAGTACATGGCCAGCTGGGCACCACGTTCGATACCGGCGGGTGAATCGCACAGTATGTAGTCGAAGTCCTTGGTCAGGGTGTCCAGCACCTTCTCGACGCCCTCCTGGGTCAAGGCATCCTTGTCCCGAGTCTGGGAGGCAGGAAGGATATGCAGGTTGTCCACACGCTTGTCACGGATCAGCGCCTGGTTCAGCCCGGCCTCGCCCTGGATGACGTTGACCAGGTCGTAGACCACACGGCGCTCGCAGCCCATGATCAAGTCGAGGTTCCGTAGACCGACATCGAAGTCGATCACTACCGTCTTGTTGCCTCTGAGTGCCAGCCCGGTGGCAATGGCTGCCGCACTGGTTGTCTTGCCGACCCCGCCTTTACCGGAGGTCACAACGATGATCTTGGCCAAGTGTCGCATCCTGTCGTCGTAAAGTTGTTGGTCCTGTGTGGTCACCGCAGTGACCAGGCACGGCCTTATAAAAATCGCTGTCCCGCGCTAAAGCGCCCGCTGATGCGGCAATGCCCCGCTGAAGGCGCTTCACAAGCCCGGCTGAAGGCTCACTTCAACGCGGTGATCCCCAACTGATCGTCCGTCAGCACGACCTGGACGGAGGAGCCGAGCAGCTGGGGGTCGATATCTTCGAGACGCTTGTAGTTGCCCGCCACCGACAACAGCTCCGCATGCAGCTCACGGCAGAAGATGCCTGCCTGGTGGTCGCCGTGAATGCCAGCGAGGGCACGCCCCCTGAGGGCACCGTAGACGTGGACGTTGCCCGCCGCCAGTACCTCGGCCCCGGCATTGACCGCACCGATCACGGTCAGGTCGCCGTCGGGAGCGGTGATCTGCTGGCCGGAACGCACGGTGCCACGAAAGATACGTCCGCCATGAGGCGCGTCAGCCTCCACTTCCTCGACCACGGTGACGTCTTCGTCTTCCTGCACCGGAACGCTTTCCAGGGTACGCGCACGGGCGGCATCCTGGGGGGGGAACCAGCCAAGTCCGAGCGCCCAGGCGGACTGCTTGACCGGATCGGCACCACCACGCACCGCTACCGGAAGCAGCTTGTGCGCCCGGCACACCGCACAGATACGTTCCAGGGCCAGGTGAGGTTCGTCGAGCTTCTCGACGCTGAGCACCACCGGGGTGTGCTGAAAGAAGGCTGGCGACTGCGAGAGCTTGCCCGCGAGCTGATCGCGAATTTCCTCGGGATCCGCACTGGAAAGCTCCATCACCGTCATGGGCAGCATCCCACCCTTGAACGTAAACGCCATGCTGTCCCTGTCCACTTTGAGGCTCATTGCCGAACTCCACGTCGGGTGTTGGTCGGGGGATGATCTCAAGCTAAGTCAGAGCCCCCGGTCCTGCAACCGATCATAAGCCTCAATTGTCCTCCTGTCAGTGTCTCCAATCAGCCACAGCCCTGCGCTGAGGCCTTTTCTGATGGTGGCGCGCATGCTTAGATAAACTTTCTATCTCGACGCCCGGCTTTGCCTGGCGCAATAACAAGATGGTGAAGCCGTTTCGCCACCTTTCTTTATTTCTTTGCAGGAAGCCCCATGCCCGGACTCCTCCGCCGCCTTTTCTCGCCACGCTGGCGACATCCCGATCCACAGGTCCGACGCGACGCCGCCGAACGGCTCGACCCCCAGAGCCAACGCGAGGCCCTCGAGACCCTGGTCCAGGACACCGAGCCCGACGTCCGTCTCGCCGCGGCGAGACGCCTGGACGACCCACAGCGACTGCTGGAGCTGCGCGTCGAGGGTAAAGGATCACGCGAGCTGGATCGTCAGCTCATCGCGCTGCTGATCGGTCGCCAGGGCGGCATCGAACTTGGCCGCCGCCAGCAGATCGTCGAGTCCCTGGACGACGCGGCGATGCTCGAGGAGATCGCCCTCCAGGGCGATAACCAGCAGCTGCGACTCGCCGCCCTGGCCAGGCTCGATGACGAGGCCGCCCTGATTCGCCAGGCCTGCGACAACGGCATCGCCGCCGTACGTCACGCCGCCGCCGAGCGGGTCACCTCCGAGGAAGGTCTCAAGCAGCTGGCCCAGGCGGCCCGCCGGGATCGCCACGTGGTGCGCGACGCCAAGGAACGCCTGGGTCGACTGCGCGCCGACGCCGACGCCGTGGAACAGGCTCGGGAACGACGCGAGCAACTGCTGGCCAGTCTCGAGCAGCACGCCCGCGCCACCTGGGAGCCCCTCTACGCTGGGCGCTTCCGCCATCTGGAGCGCGAGTGGTCTCGACTGGCGGATCTGCCCGACGCCGGGCAGGAGCAGCGCTACCAGGAAGCCAGCCTGCGCTGTCGCAAGGTGATTCACGATCACGAGGCCCAGGAACACGCCCTGCGTGCCGACCGACAGCGCCGCGAGCAGGCCGACCAGGACCGAGAGGCACTGGTCATGGCGCTGGAAGAAAGCCTGGCCGCGCTCTACCAGGGCGAATATGTCGGTGAACAGGACCTGGCCAGCCTGCGCGCTCAGAAGCAGTTGATGGCCAACCGCTGGCAGGCACTGTCCGAGATCCACCTGGCCGACGACGGCCTGCGCCAGCGCTACGACAAGGCCTTGAAGAACTACGACGCCATCAACCAGGCCCACCAGCGCCTGGTCGAGCGCGCCCTGCCGCTGGAGGAAGCCATCAGGGCCGGCGACGAGGCTGCGCTGAAGCAGCTGGTGAGCGACTGCAAGTGGCCCGAAGGTCTGCCGCCAGACCCGAGGCTCGAACGTGCCCGACACCATCTTCGCCTGGAGAAGGATCTTTCCGGAGACGAACCGTCGGAGTCCCAGCTCACACGCTTCGATGAGGAACTGGATCGTCTCGAGGCGCTGCTCGACGAGGGTACCTTCAAGGGAGCGAGCCGCCTGCACCAGCGGCTTCGCCACCTCGCCGATCAGCTGCCGTCCTCGGCCGGCGCCCAGCAGTCTCGACTCAAGCGCCTCGGCGCACGACTCGCCGAACTGCGCGACTGGCGCGGCTTCGTCGCCGGTCCCAAGCGCGAGCAACTGTGCCAGGCCATCGAGGCCCTGGAGCAGGACGCCGCCCTCACCGACCGTGACCGTGACCGCCGCCATCGCCAGCTGGTCAAGGAGTGGAAGGCACTGGGCGACGCCGCGGCCAACCGCGAGCAGTCCGAGCGCTTTCGGGCAACCTCCGAACGTATTCGCGAGTCGCTCAAGGCCTGGCGTGAACAACAACAGCGCCTGCGCGAGGCCAACCTGGCAGAACGCGAAGCGCTGTGCGAGCAGATCGAGGCCCTTCTGGAGCAGCCCGCCGCCCAGGCCGACCCCGACGCGCTGCGCGAGATCCGCGACCAGGCCAGGGAACAGTGGCGCCGCACCGCCCCTGTCCCGCGCGATCACGCTGAGGCCATCGGACGACGCTTCGGCCGCATCCGGCACCAGTTGCAGGCGCTGATCGATCGCCGCGCCAACGAGATCGCCGACGCCAAGCGTGAGGTGATCGACCAGGCCCGAGCGCTGGTCGATGCACGACTGCCGGCACGCCAGCGAGCCGACCAGGCCAAGGCACTGCAACAGCGCTGGCGCGAACTGGGACGCGCGCCCAAGGGCGAGGAGCAGACCCTGTGGCGAGAATTCCGCCAACTATGCGACCAGATCTTCGCCCAGCGTGACGCCGAGCGCGATGATCGTGCCCAGCGCGCTCGCGAGCGGCTGGAACAGATGCAGGCCCTGATCGACCGCATCGATGCCTGGCAACCCGCGGCAAGCAGCGAGGCCGACTGGCTGGACAAGGCGGTGGATGAGGCCAGCGCGCTGGAACCGCTGCCCTCGGGCCGGCGCACCGAAGGCATGCGCAAGCGCTGGACCGGCATCGTACGGGCTCGGCGCGAGCGCCTGGAACGGCTCTCCGTGGCAGAGGTCGTCGGTCGTTGGCGCGAGGTCAAACCGCTGATTCTCGAGCACCTTGAGGCCGACGATGACTGCCTCGCCGGTCGCCTCTGCAGTGATGTGGAGATTCCCGCCGCGTTATCGTTGCCGCCGGCGCTGAAACAGGCCCACGCACAGCGCAACGCCGCACGACGCGATCCTGCTCCAGCGGAGGAAGTCGCCGAGCGTCTGGCACGACTGCGGGTGCACCTGGCGCTCCTGGCGGGCCATCCGATCGGCCACCAGGACGAGCCACTGCGCCTGGCGATCCAGGTCGACCGCCTCAACGACAGCCTTGGCCAGGCGCCGAGCCGGGAAGACGAGCTGATCTCGGTACTGTGCGGGCTGCTGGCCACCGGTCCAGTGTCGCGCCAGCAGTGGGAGCGCGAGGTACAGGAGCTCGACGCCCTGCTGGATGGGCTGAGTCAACTGCCACCACCCTGAGCGATGCACGGCTTGCCGTGCCTCCCCCCCTCTTTCAACCCCTGAAAACCACGATGCGAGGCCTTTTGGCCTCGCATCGTGGTTTCTGGCGAAATGTACATCGCCGAGCCTCGTGAGCCCGGCGCGACGTCTGTCAGCCCATGAACTGACCGCCATTGATGTCGATATTGGCACCGGTGATAAAACCGTTGTCCTTGCTGGCCAGGAAATTGACCAGGCGGCCGATCTCTTCCGGCGTGCCGTACCGCTTCATCGGGATGGTCTCGCGAATGGCCTCGCGCACCTTCTCCGGAATCTTCATGATCATGTCGGTGGCGATATAGCCAGGCGAGATGGTGTTGACGGTGATGCCCTTGGTCGCAGTTTCCTGCGCCAGCGCCATGGTCAGACCGTGCATGCCGGCCTTGGCGGCGGAATAGTTCACCTGGCCGAACTGCCCCTTGCGGCCGTTGATGGACGAAATATTGATGATCCGTCCGTAGCCCTGCTCCAGCATGCTCTCGATCACGCTGCGGCAGGTATTGAAGACGCTGTTGAGGTTGGTGTCGATGACCACGTTCCACTGGTCCGCCGACATCTTCTTCAAGGTGCCATCCTTGGTGATACCGGCACAGTTGACCAGCACTGCGATCGGCCCATGCTGGTCCTCGATCGCCTTGACGCCATTCTGGCAGGCCTCGAAATCGGTCAGATCGATGCCGGCGATGTCGATATTGTCATAGCCATCCGACTTCTGGGTCTCCAGCCAGGTCTTGGCCTTGTCAGGATTGTTGTAACCGGCCACTACCTGATAGCCGGCATCCGCCAGTTCGCGACAGATTGAGCTTCCGATACCACCAGTACCACCGGTGACCCACGCGACGGGCTTTTGCTGAGTCATAGACGACCTCCCTGATTGTCCTTCACGCCGCCGCTTGGCGACGGCACTTGTTGTTGCAAACATGTATAGCAGTGGATGCTCTGGTGCTGCGCATTCGCGCAACCAGGAACCTCGGGCCCAGAGCGATCGCGGGTGGCCTCCTGCCACTGCGACGCCCAGCCCCACCTGCCTACCTCGGCAGGCCTTCGTCGTGGTACTGCGTCGAATCAACGTCCACAACGACTATCCACCAGGCTAGCGTCTAGCACTGACATTTGCATGACAGCCCCTCCAGTATGGACCACAGCGCCCGAACGGCACGACCCATCACACCCGAAATCGCACAGGGTTGACGCAGCCAGAATTATCCGTATACTACGTCCTCGTTGATGCGGGGTGGAGCAGTCTGGTAGCTCGTCGGGCTCATAACCCGAAGGTCATCGGTTCAAATCCGGTCCCCGCTACCAAATACGAAAACGAGGCAGTCCTTCGGGACTGCCTCGTTTTTTGTTGGCTGTCCGGTGCTGGCCGAGGCCAGCGCTTCGCCACTAGACGCCATTGCGGCATCCCTGTATTGCGAAGCCCGCCCCCTGATTAAATCTTAATTTTTCTGTGCCAATTCGATATTTTTAGGCGCTTCCGTGTCCCCGGATTAGCCATCCACCCCTCCTTCTTTCGTCGAAGAGCTGACCTCGATCAACCCGAGTCGGTCAAGAATCGACCGTCGCCGCGGCCCTTTACCGCGTCTTGAGCACACCGCTGGCCAGTCATCGATTCCAGGCATGCGCCGGCGTATCGGCAGGCGCCTTGAAGTCGGTGGTCGTCGCCCGCATCTTTAGGGCAATTCACTTTTGACAAGGTTGTGCCCCATGCCCATCGTCGACCCTCGTACAGGCGAACCTCTGAGCAGCGATCCGAGCAGCGAACCCGCCCAGGGTGCCGCCGCGGCGTCCCAGGGGCCGGCCGACAGCGACCTGATCTTCGACGTCGACCGCAGCAACATTCAGCAGGTGCTGGAGCTGTCCATGCGCATCCCGGTGCTGCTGGACTGCTGGGCCCCCTGGTGCGAGCCCTGCAAGAACCTGATGCCGGTGCTGGAAAAGCTGACCCGCGAGTACGCCGGAACCTTCCTGCTGGCCAAGCTCAACATCGACGACAACCAGGACATCGCCGGCCAGCTCGGCGTACGCTCGGTACCCGACGTCAAGTTGATCAGTCAGGGCGGTCTGGTGGACCACTTCCAGGGCGCCTTGCCGGAAAAGGAAATTCGCGAGTGGCTGGGCCGCTACTTCCCGGCCCCGGAAGATGCTCCGGCAAGCCCCGAAGAACAGGCCGAGCAGGCCCTGGCGGCGGGCGACACCGCCACCGCGCTGGAGATCCTGCAGCAGCTGACGCAGCAGTACCCCGACCACCTGGCCTACCAGATCCAGATGGCCCGAGTGCTGGTGGCGGAAGGTCGCAATGACGAAGCGCGCGCCCTGCTCGACGCGCTACCTCCGGAAGACCGCGACGGTCCCGAGGCCCGCGGCGTTCGTGCCAGCATCGAGTTCGGCGAAGAAGCCCCCGACGCCGAGACCCTGGCCGCCCTGGAGGGGCGTGACGACAGCGAGGCCAACTATCTGAGGGCGCTGCGCCAGGTGGCCGACGGTGACTATGAACCCGGTCTGGAAGGCTTGCTGGCAGTGATGAAGCGCGACCGTGCCTACGGTGACGACCTGGCGCGCAAGACCCTGCTGCGGGTGTTCGACGCACTCGGCGCCGATCATCCGCTGACGGTGAGCTACCGCCGCAAGCTGTTCGCCCTGCTCTACTGAGTGGATCGAGACGTCGAGCGCCTTGCCGCTCATCGCCTCGGTATGAAAACGGGGCCCCTTCGAGGGCCCCGTTTTCGTTGTTGAGGATATTACGCCAGCGCCACTCAGCCGCCCAACACCTGGTCCAGGCGCGCCAGCGCCTCGTCAAGCTGGGTGGCCGTGGTGCCGAAATTGAGCCGCGCAAAGCCCGGCCAGCCGAAGTCGGCGCCATCCGACAGCGCGACCCCGGCTCGCTCGAGCAATGCCGAGGCAGGCGATTTTTCGGCCCCCAGGGTCGACTGGCGCAGATCGAGCCAGGCCAGATAGGTCGACTCGGGGGCGCTGAAGCCCACGCCGGGCCAGCCAGCGACACGCTCGACCAGCGTCTGGCGGTGGCCACGCAGTACCGTCAACAACTCCTGGCGCCAGGGCTCGCCGTGGCGATAGGCGGCCTCAGCCGCCACCAGCCCGAGCACATTGGCGTCCGGCATCAATCCCTTGGCGGTATCACGAAAGCGCTTTCTCAGGCCGGCGTCGGGGCAAATCGCGCAGGCGGCGGTCAGCCCAGCCAGATTGAAGGTCTTGGAGGGCGCCCACAGGGTGATGATGCGATCAGCCAGCGCCGGGAAGGCGGCGGCCAGGGGCTGGTGGCGCGCTCCTTCGTCGAGCAGCAGGTCGCAGTGCAGCTCGTCTGAGACCACAATCAACCGATGACGCTCGACCAGTTCGGCCAGTCCTTCGAGCTCTTCGCGGCGCCAGGCTCGTCCGGTGGGGTTGTGGGGCTGGCACCACAACAGCAGCCGGGTCCGCTCGGTGATCGCCGCCTCCAGCGCCTCGAGGTCCAGCGTCCAGGGCTCGCCCGGCGCCTGGGGCGGGCGCATGGCTGCCTGCTGGGGCAGGCGCCCGGTGCGCCTGGCCACCTGCAAGAACGGCGGATAGATTGGCGCCACCGTCAGCACCCCATCGCCAGGCTCGGTAAAGGCCAGGCTCGCCAGGTGCAACGCCGGAACCACCCCCGGCAGCCAGTGCTGCCAGCGGGCCTCGATGTCCCAGCCATAGTGGCTGGCACTCCAGTCAATCAGCGTCTGTTCCAGACTTTCCGCCACCAGACCGTAGCCAAAGACGCCGTGATCGATGCGCGCCGACAGCGCCTCGACCACCGCCTCGGGCGAGCGGAAGTCCATGTCCGCGACCCACAGCGGCAGGACGTCATCACCGTGGCGGTGCCACTTCTGTGACGGCCAATGTGGCGAACGATCATCACCGCGGGGCTGTCGTCGATCGATCGGCGTGGCAAAATCGGGTTTCATGGTCATCTCCCTGACGATGGCTGGTCGGTTGCCAGGATACCCTGGCCAAGCACTTGAAGGACGCTTCCCCCATGACAAGCACCATGCCGCATCACGGATTCTTCGCCAAGGTATGCCGAGGAATGCCTGCCCTGATCGGCCAGTGGC
This sequence comes from Halomonas sp. H10-59, assembly GCF_040070555.1. Classification (NCBI taxonomy): domain Bacteria; kingdom Pseudomonadati; phylum Pseudomonadota; class Gammaproteobacteria; order Oceanospirillales; family Halomonadaceae; genus Halomonas; species Halomonas sp. H10-59. Next base: position 508,306 of record NZ_CP098828.1, on the reverse strand, counting down.
TGGCGCTTGGACGCGGCGACCCCGATCGCCTGGCGCTGATCCTGGCAGAAACCGCCCGGGTCGCCGGCCTCGGCGACCCGGGAGAGACCCCGGACGGCGCCACACTGGAGCGCTGGGCCGCCGCCGACAACGACGAGATCCCACCCCACTGGGCGGTGCGTACCGCGCTGTTCCTGCTGGTCCAGATGCCTGCGCGGCCGACACCCGGCGATGAGACCGAGGCCTGCGCCTGGGCCTACTGCTGGCTGCGCAATCGCGCCTTCGACAGCCGCGACGCCGCCGTCGACGCCCTGCCGGAACACCTTCGCCAACCGCTGGCTGCCGCGGTGACCGCCGCCTGGGTCGATCGTCAGGGGCTCAGGTTGGTCTAGGCACCGCGCTGAAGCCCTAGCCTCTTCGCCGGGTCGGCCTCTTGGGCCGAAAGCCGTCGGGCTTGGTCGACAGCCATTCGACGAAGGAACGAATCTCCGGATGTGCCAGCAGCGCCTCGCGGCTGCGATAATGGTCGGCCAGCTCACGCTCGCTCAGCAGCGCGTGAAGATGGCGGTGGCAGCCGTGGCACACCCACAGGATCGCCGTCAGGCGCTCGACGCGATCGTGGCGCTTGCGATAGCGCGCCTTGCCGTGCAGCGAACGCGGTATCAGATGATGCTTGGTCAGGGGCGCCCCTCGCGCGCACAGCTCGCAGCGCTCTGGCCTCGGGGGCGGCGACAGCTCGGTCATGGTCATCTCGCTTGAACCTGGTCACCAGATACCTACGATAACCCAAGGAACCCCCTCCCCTCATGGACGTCCCCCTTCATTGGCAACTGGCCAAACTGCTTATCTCCGTCGGCGTCGTGCTCGGCCTGTCGGTCATCGCCGAGCGGGTCAGCACCCGGGTCGCCGGCCTGCTCTCCGGCTACCCGTTGGGCACCGCCATCGCACTGTTCTTCATTGGCCTGGAGCTGTCGCCCCAGTTCGCCAGCGACAGCGCCGTACACACCCTGGCCGGCTTCACCGCGACCCTGGCGCTGGGCGGCGGCTACCTGCTGGCCGCACGCGGTGACGGGCTCAAGGGCGTGGCCCAGGGAACCGCGGGAGGCCTTGCCGCCTGGCTCGCCGCCAGCAGCCTGCTGACCCAGGTCGATTTCAGCCGCCTCGGAGGCACCCTCACCACCCTGGCCGCCATCATCGTCTTCACCTGGCTCTATCGCCGGGTCCCCGACGTCAAGGCCACCCCCAAGGGCGGTTTCTCCTGGCCGGCGCTGGCGCTTCGGGCAGGGCTCGCCGCGGGCATCATCTTCCTGATCACCGGCCTCGCCCATGTGGTGCCGAGCGCCTGGGCCGGGGTCATGGCGGCGTTCCCGGTGACCATGTACCCGTTCCTGGTGATCCTCCACCTGACCCAGGGGGCAGCGCCAGTGGCCACGGTCATCAAGCACTATCCTGCGGGCCTGGGCTCGCTTCTGTGCTACGCCCTGGTGGTGTCACTGACCTACGCAAGCCTCGGCCTGTGGCCAGGCACCCTGCTGGGCTTCGCCGCCGCCACCCTGTGGCTGTTGTCGTGGATGCGTGTGCAGCAGTGGTGGGCAGGCCGCCGAAGTTGAGAGACAAGGGCTGAGCTAAAGGCTGAGCCAAGCGTTGAGCCAAGACGGGCGCGCCGACGCCCGCATCTTGACCTAGCGCTTGCTTGGGATAATCCTGAAACCCTGACATCACCACATCGCCACCACAACAAACGAGAACGCCCTATGCTGACCCGCACCATCGAGCCCGCCTTCTACGACACCGACGCCCTCGGTCACGTCAACAATACCCGCCTGCCGGCCTGGTTCGAGCTGGCACGCAATGACCTCTTCCGCCTGTTCACCCCGGACCTGGACCCGGCCAAGTGGCGGTTGATCATGGCACGCATGGAGATCGACTATCGCGCCGAACTCCACTATGGCCATGACATCGAGGTTCGCACTTACCTGTCACGCCTGGGCAACAGCTCCTTCACCGTGACCCAGGAAGCCCACCAGAAGGGCGAGCTGACCAATCTCGGCCACACCGTGCTGGTGCACTTCGACCACCAGACCAAGAAGGCGGTGCCGATTGAAGGCGAGCTGCGCGAAGCCCTGATGGAGCACCTTCACGAACCGGAGATCGCCTGACCATGACCCCTGCCGTCAAGACGCTGGAAAAGGCCGGCAGACCATTTTCCACCCTCAGCTACGAGCATGACCCGCGCTCGCCGGCCTACGGCGAGGAGGCGGCCGAGGCGCTGGGGCTGGACCCCGCGGCGGTGTTCAAGACCCTGCTGGCCAGCATCGATGGCCAGCGCCTGGTGGTGGCCATCGTGCCGGTGTCGCGCAAGCTCGACCTCAAGACCCTGGCCAAGGCGGCCAAGGGTCGCAAGGCCGCCATGGCCGAGGCCGAAGCGGCCGAACGAGCCACCGGCTATGTGGTCGGCGGCATCAGCCCGCTGGGTCAGAAGAAGCGTCTGGCCACCTTTATCGATGACAGCTGTCACGACCACAGCCAGATCCACGTCAGCGGCGGACGCCGCGGCCTGGAAATCACCCTGGCCCCGAACGACCTGATCGCGCTGACCGATGCCCAGGTGGTGGCGCTGGCGAGATAGCGCTTCGAGATAGCGCTTCGAGACAACCTCTCGAGCTAGCCCTTCGAGACCGCCCCGTTCGCGGTAAAAAGACCGGCCGAACAAGCGTCAAAATGGCAAAAATGCTAGGGTGGAGCCATATCGACACCAGAGGTGCCCATGGCGATCCGCTACACCCTGTGGCTGGACCCGGACGACAAGGTCCGCCATCGCGCCGCCGAGGCCAGCCTGGAAGCCTTCTTCCTCGAGCGCTTCGCCGACTATCCGCACATTCGCTTGTTCGGCGCCGATCCCTACGATTATGATGCCCCGTTCAATCGCCTCTACGACGTGCTGATCGCACGCGGCGCCGAGTTCATCGAGCGCGAGCAGGCCTACGTCCCCACCCCGGAACAGCTCAATCGTGCCTTCTTTCGCGCGGTGGGGCGCTCCACCAAATTCGTAAGAGACAACCCCGATGGTGATCCGTCCTGACACGCCCCCCGATGCCGCCCAGACGGCGATCATCGCCGAGCAGCTCGGTCGCGAGCCCCGCGGCATCGAGGCCCTTGCCGCCACCGACGGCGAAGGCACTCCGCTGGTGCTGCGCATGGCCCCGATCGTCGACGGCAAGCCGTTTCCCACCCTGTTCTGGCTGAGTTCCGAGCTGCTCAAGGTGGAGCTGTCACGGATCGAGGCAGCCGGCGTGATCAAGTCGCTGGAAGCCCGGCTGAAGGAGGATGACGACTTCCGTGCGGCCTACCATGCAAGCCACCAGGACTACATCGCCACCCGCTGGGCGCACATGAGCGCCGAGCAGCGTGCCGAGGTCGAGCGTCTGGGCTACGACAAGGTGCTGCGTGAACGCGGCATCGGCGGCATCGCCAACCACGATCAGGTGCGCTGCCTGCACACCCAGTACGCCCATCACCTGTGCGGCAACAATGTGATCGGCCAGTGGGTCGACGAGCACTACGGCATCATCGATCTATTGCCCTGAGCTGCTCGCAGACAAGCGCTCTCCCCCTTCACGCCGCGACAGGAAGAACGTTCCATGGCCCAGATCTGTGTCTATCTTGGTTCACGCCAGGGGGAAGATCCCCGCTTTCTCGAAGATACCCGCGCCTTCGGCCGGCGCCTGGCCGAACGTGGCCATGGCCTGGTCTACGGTGGCGCCAGTGTCGGCCTGATGGGCGCGCTGGCCGATGCCACCCTGGAGGCCGGAGGCCAGGTCATCGGCGTCATGCCCCACCACCTGGTGGACCGGGAGCTGGCCCACGATGGCCTGACCGAGCTGGTTCGTGTCGGCGACATGCACGAGCGCAAGGCCCAGATGGCGGCCAACGCCGACGCCTTCGTGATGCTGCCGGGCGGGATCGGCACCCTGGAGGAATTCTTCGAGACCTGGACCTGGCGCTACCTCGGCCTGCACGCCAAGCCCATCGGTATTCTCGACACTTGCGCCTTCTATCGCCCTTTGCTTAGGTTCCTCCACGCCGGGGTGGAGCAGGGCTTTCTCGACACCGCCACGCTCGATACGCTGATCAGTGCAGCCAACCCCGACGCCCTGCTGGAGGCGCTCGAGGCCCGCCTGGACAAGCGCTAGGCTCCTGCGTCCAAGCGGCTTCTCAGCCGCCTCGTCGACCTCTCATTTCATCATGGAGGATGTCCGATGTACGCCATGCAGCAAGACGGCGACCGCCTGATCTGGCGGTCCACCGACGATCTCCCCGCCCCCCGGGCCAGAGAAGTGCATATCGAGGTGGCCTGGGCCGGCGTCAATCGCGCCGACCTGATGCAGCGCGCCGGTCAGTACCCACCGCCCCCAGGCGTCTCCGAGGTGCTGGGACTGGAAGTCAGCGGTAGCGTGGTGGCGCTCGGCCCCGAGGTCGAAAAGCTCCAGGTTGGACAGCAAGTGTGCGCGCTGCTCGCCGGTGGCGGCTACGCAGAGAAGGTCTGCGTGGACGAACGCCAGGTGCTGCCGGTGCCCGATGGCCTTGGCCTGCGCGAGGCCGCCGCCCTGCCGGAGGTCTACGCCACCGCCTGGCTGAACCTGTTCATCGAAGGCCAACTCGCCGAAGGCGAGCAGGTGCTGCTGCACGCCGCCGCCAGCGGCGTCGGTACCGCCGCGATCCAGCTGTGCCGCGAGTTCGGTCACCCCTGCTTTGTCACCGTGGGCAGCGATGAAAAGCTCAAGCGCTGCCTGTCGCGGGGTGCCAGGGCGGGCTGGAACCGCCACCAGGGCAGTTTCGTCGAGGCGGTCAAGGCATTCGGCGAGGTCAACCTGATCCTCGACCCGGTGGGGGCCAGCTATCTGGCCGACAATCAACGGGTGCTGGCCGCCGATGGACGAATGGTGGTGATCGGGCTGATGGGCGGACGCCACGCCGAGCTCGATATCGGCCGCCTGCTGATGAAGCGCCAGCGCCTGATCGGCTCGACCCTGCGGGCCAGGTCACCGGAAGACAAGGGCAGGATTCTGGGTGAACTCGCTCGCCACGTGTGGCCAAGGCTCGAGCGCGGCGAGCTCGCTCCGCTGATCGACGCCGACTGGCCCATCGCGGAGGTCGAGGCCGCCCACCAGCACCTCGCCGACAATGCCAACACCGGCAAGCTGCTGCTGCGTGTCGCCGCCGATTGATCTCGCTCCCTGAAGGTTCACACCAGCGCACGTTATCCACAGACGGTCAGTCGGACCGGCTGTGGGTAACTGTTCAGGTAGGCAGGCTCCCAACAGCTCCATAGAGAGCGGCGCCACATAGAGCGGCGCCATGGCGAAGCAAAGAGTGCGAGAAAGAACGCGAGAAAGAGTGAGCGTCAGCGAGAGCGATAAACAGTGAGCGTCAGCGGCGCGCGCTGAGCTCCTGGGTGCGGGCGAAGGTCAACTGCAGCAGCCGGGCGTCCTCGCCGGCGCGATGGCGCTGGATGCCCCGCTCCTCGATCACCGACTCCTTGATGTCGCTCCACATCGCCATCTGGGTCTCGTCGAGCAACCGCCGCAGCGCTTCCAGGCGGAAGGCGGGGATCATGCCGGCGTGGTGGAACAGCAGCGACATCCAGGTGTTGTCGTACCCCCAGCTATCGCTGTAGGCGATGCCGATATCGTGCAGCTCATCGTTAAGCCAACGGGCGACATGACGTACCGGATAGCCCTCGCGCTCGAGCCGGGCCCGGGATATCCCGTGCAGCAGCTCGGCCTTGGGATCCCAGTGGGTCCATTCCTCGAGGGGCTGAATCAGAAAGGCGCAGCAGCTGCCGTCCGGCCGCGCCAGGCCGATCTCGATCGGGTAGCTGCCGCGCCCGAATCCAGAGGCTTCGATATCCAGCAGAGTCGGTAACACCACAGGCAGCAAACCTCGTCGTGACAGTCGGCCAAAACGCCTCCCCGACGTCACCCGACAACGAAAACCGTACCCGAGGCCCAAACTACCAGCGGCGGCCAGGGAATCCTGAACCGCCGCTCGTCTCGGCCTCACCGGGACCCGTGCGCGACCCAACCGCCGCGCCTGATACCTCTAGTGTCGCTGTTGGGCTTCCGCTTTGTCCAGCGTGACACCGTCTTGCCTGGCGGACTGCCCCGGAACAGGCTGTCCATTGGCCAGGGCGCTATTGGCCGAACCTGGCGAGGCCTGGCGTGCCAAGGTTTGCCCTGACGAGGCCTGCCCTGACGAGGGCTGTCCTGACGAGGCCTGCCCTGCAGAAGCCAGCACCGCCCAGTAGGCGGCACGCTCTGGATCCACCGGTAGCGACAGCTCACCATCCCGGTAGGCGCGCTCCAGGCGCGCCGCCGCCAACGCATGACCCGCTTCCCCGGCCCGGGCGTACCAGGTCACGGCGTGGTCGTGGCGCGCCGGGTACAGCGCGCAGCCATGTTCGTGGATCTGGCCTGCCTGGTACTGCGCCCTGACGTCCCCGCCATGGGCGGCCTGCAGCACGTAGCGAGCGCCGCGTGCCTTGTCCTGGGGTGCCCGTGACCGGTGAAACAGCATGTGCCCGTACAACGACAGTGCCGCCGGGTGCCCGGCGTCCGCACAGCGTTGAAACAGACGCATGGTCAGCCTCTGGGTTCGCGGCGAGCGGGGCAACCAGCGAGTGTGAAACAACTGCTGGGCCAGACGGTACTCGAGCCGCGTCTTCAGTGACGATGCCTGCTGCATGGCAACAACCTTGAGTCCAAAGGATGGAAGTCGGACCGGACACCTCCTGTGTCGCGGGCGATCTCCTGTTGAATCGACGGTGCCACGGACTCCTCCGCGGCAACGGGGTGGCAAGCATACGCCTGGCCCGATACGGACTCAACCCCCGGGATTTGGCGACCCCTATCGGCCAAAGGTACCATCTCGATGCTTTGCAGCAAAAACGGTCCGGCGGCGGCGCTGCGCCCCCCTGACAAAGGCCTACCACAAGGAGTCCCCATGCAGATCCGTCCCCTTGGCAACACCGGCATCGACGTCAGTCGCCTGTGCCTTGGAACCATGACCTTCGGCGAGCAGAACACTGAAGCCGAGGCCCATGCCCAGCTCGACCGCGCGGTGGCCTTCGGCGTCAACTTCATCGACGCCGCCGAGATGTACCCGGTGCCGCCCAAGGCCGAAACCCAGGGACTGACCGAGAGCTATGTAGGCTCCTGGCTCAAGGGCCGCCAAAGCCGCGACGACGTGGTCATCGCCACCAAGGCTGCCGGCCCCGGTATCAAGCACATCCGCGGCGGACCTCGCCTGACTCGCGCCCATCTTCATGAGGCCATCGACGCAAGCCTTGCACGCCTGAACACCGACTACGTCGATCTCTACCAGCTGCACTGGCCGGACCGTTCGACCAACTTCTTCGGTCGCCTGGGCTATACCCACGACGAGGACGAGCAGGCCACCGATCTGGAAGAGACACTGTCGGCCCTCAAGGAACTGGTCGATGCCGGCAAGGTACGTGCCGTGGGTCTGTCCAACGAGACACCCTGGGGCGTGATGCGCTGCCTGCAACTGGCCGAGTCCCTGGGCCTGCCGCGGGTCGCCTCGATACAGAACCCCTACAACCTGCTCAACCGGACCTTCGAGGTGGGGCTGGCAGAGATCGCTCACCGCGAACAGGTAGGACTGCTGGCCTACTCGCCGCTGGCCTTCGGCGTGCTGTCGGGCAAGTATCTGGACGGCGCCCGGCCGCCCGGCGCCCGCCTGACCCTGTGGGACCGCTTCAGCCGCTACAGCTCCGATCAGGCGATCGATGCTACCCGGGCCTACGTCGAACTGGCCCGCGAGCACGCCCTGGACCCGGCCCAGATGGCGCTGGCCTACGTCAACTCGCGCTCCTTCCTGACCAGCAACATCATCGGCGCGACCACCATGGAGCAGCTCGAGAGCAACCTCGCCTCGGAGGCCCTGGTGCTGGCCGACGAAGTCATCGAAGGCATCGAGGCCATCCATCACAGGCTGCCCAACCCCAGCCCCTGAAGCGGCCTCGCCCCCCAGCCCCGGCCTCAAGTAGAGAACAACGCCTGCCCTTGCCGGCAGGCATGCCCTCTTTACTATGGCGTCCATAGCCTCGCCCTCGTCCCGAGCGGCGGCGGGGCTTGGTACAATGACGGCCACTTGCCAATTTTCCCTACCTGACATCAGGAGCACGCCCATGCTCAGCGTGATCTCTCCGGCCAAGACGCTGGACTTCGAGACCCCGGCCACCACCGATATCCACAGCGAGCCCGACTACCTCGACCGCTCCCGCGAGCTGATCGGCATCCTGCGCGACTACAGCCCGGCCCGCATCTCGGAGCTGATGGGCGTCAGCGACAAGATCGCCGGACTCAACGCGGCGCGCTTCGGACAGTGGCAGACCCCGTTCACTCCGGACAACGCCAAGGTCGCCGCCCAGGCCTTCCAGGGCGACGTCTACGTCGGCCTGCAGGCCGACGCCTTCGATGAAGCCGACAACCGCTTCGCCCAGGATCATCTGCGCATCCTGTCGGGCCTCTATGGCCTGCTGCGCCCGCTGGATCTGATCCAGCCCTATCGCCTGGAAATGGGCACCCGTCTGGAAAACGCCAAGGGCAAGGATCTCTACGCCTTCTGGAAGCCGCTGCTGACCGAGGAGCTCGACCGGGCGGTGGCACAGAGCGGAACACCTGTGCTGGTCAACCTGGCCTCCAACGAGTACTTCAAGGCCATCGATTCCAGAAAGCTCAAGGCCGAAGTGGTCACCCCGGTGTTCAAGGACTGGAAGAACGATCGCTACAAGATCATCAGCTTCTACGCCAAGAAGGCCCGAGGCCTGATGGCCGCCTGGATGATCCAGCAACGCCTGGACGACAAGGAAGGGCTCAAGGACTTCGACGTGGCCGGGTACCGCTTCAACGCCGCCGAGTCCGAGGGTGGCACCCTGGTGTTCACCCGCGACAACCCCGCCTGAGTCGCGCTGCCGCTACGCCGGTAGCGTCTCGTCCGTGCGCCGAAGATGGTGCACGGTGCCACCTTTCAGCGATCATGAAGGTGTGGCTCTATTGTCTGGCTTGGCTGGCGCGCCAGCGGTGATTCTCAGGGCGCCAGCCGCAGCGGCCGGGACGCCCTGGGGCGAAGCAGTTCACGATGCACCTCGCGAAAGGTCGCGTCGTCACAGCGTTCCAGCCATTCGTAGGCCACCATGTCGGCGCTGACTTGCCAGGCGCCGGCCTGTCTTGCGCGCTCGCCGGCAAGTCTCGCTTCATCGCTGCGGCGACTGACGCAGCCTTCGACCAGCCAGAACAGCTCGACACCCCGTTCCAGCAGGCCAAGTGCCGTCTGCAGCACACAGATGTGGGCTTCGGCCCCGGCAATCACGACCTGACGCGGCGCAGCCGCCTCGAAGGCCTGTGCAATATCGCGCTCCCGGCAGGCGTTGAAGTGACTCTTGGTGAACCAGCGGGTGCTCTGTGGCAGGGCGCATTTCAGGCGCGGCTCGGTCACCCCGAGCCCCTGAGGATACTGCTCGGTTACCCACACAGGCACCTCCAGGCGCTCTGCCACGGCCGCCAGCCAGCCGATCTCGGTGATCGCCTGATCCCCTCTTTCCACCACCGGCATCAATGCCGTCTGCACGTCGACCACCAGCAGCAGACTGTCACTACGTTCGATCAGCATGGGGTCTCCTCGACTTTTCGTTGTACACGGCTTCCCGCGGCGCCCGTTATCGCTAGAATGGACGAGCGACGTGCCTCTGACCACCAGGGTCAAAGGCCCAGACTGGCCAATGCAGGCCGAACTACGGAGATGTCTTCGATGCGTCACCTTCTCGTGATGATCCTTGTCGGCGTGATGGGCTTCGGCCTTGCCGTCGACAGCGCCGACGCCCGCCGCCTGGGTGGCGGCAAGAGTGTTGGTTCCTACTCACGCCAGGCCAGCCCCAGTGCGACCCAGTCACAGAACACCGCTCGTCCCAACGCCGCCCCGACCGCCGGCAAGAAGAGCGGCCTGATGGGCGGTATGCTCGGCGGTCTGCTGGCCGGCAGCCTGCTCGGCGCGCTGTTCTTCGGCGGCGCCTTCGATGGCCTCGGCATGGTCGACCTGCTGCTGATGGCAGGCGCGGCCTTCCTGCTGTTCAAGCTGCTGGCACGGCGGCGCACGGCCACCGCATCGGCGGGAGGCGGTTCATCCGGCATGCACCGTGAACAGCATCAGAGCTCACCGTTCAATATGCCAGGCTCCGCCGGAGGTCTCGGTGCCCACAGCGCAGGCACTCAGACCGGAGGGCCTCAGGGAGACCCCGCCTGGTTCGACCGTGAACGCTTCCTCGGCGGCGCCAAGGAGCACTTCATGACCCTGCAGCGGGCCTGGGACAACAACGACCTGCCGCGCATCCAGGAGTACGTGACGCCGGAACTCTACAACCTGCTGCGCGAACAGCGGGCCCAGGAGCCGGCCAACAACCAGACCGAAATCGTGCGCCTGTTTGCGGAGCTCGGCGGCGTTCAGGAGTTCGCCAACCAGGCCGAGGCACGGGTGCTGTTCCACGGCGTGCTCAAGGAAAACGGCAGCGAAACCGAGTTCAACGAGACCTGGCACCTGATCCGCGAAATGCGTGACGATGCCCCCTGGTACATCCAGGGCATCGAGCAGAACGGCTGATCATCGTCGCTGCCTGCCGCCCTCAGCGGCGGGCAGTGATGGCCACCCAGCCCACAGATAGGCAACGCAAAAAGGCCGAGATCCTGGATCTCGGCCTTTTTGTGTTTCTGACGGGCTCAAGGGCCGGTGGGTGCGTCTGAAGGCGCCATGAAGGCGCCAAGCCTGACCAAACCGGGCCTGTAGAACCGACGCCCGGAGCAAAAGCCCCGACCAGAAGGTTCGACTTACTGGGCCGCCTCGTCGGTCGCCTGCTCGACCTCGTCACCGGCTTCCTCGACCGCCTGACCCGCGCTCTCGGCAGCCGCATCGGCCCCCTGTTCGGCGTCACCGGCCATATCGCTCAGGGCATTCTGGGCGTCCTCTGCCAGATTGCTCATGCCCTCCATGGCCTCGTTGGCCTGCTCTTGCACGGCATCGGCAGCATCACCCAGCGCTTCCTGAGCGTCGTCGACCAGGTTGGAGGCTCCTGCGGCAGCCTCGTCGGCCTGTTGCTCGGCGTCCGCGGCGGTTTCGTCCATCGCCTGCTCGGCATCGGCAGCGGTTTCGTCCATCGCCTGCTCGGCGTCCTCGGCCTGCTGCTCGGCATCAGCGGCGGCTTCATCCATCGCCTGTTCAGCGTCGGCAGCAGTTTCATCCATCGCCTGCTCCGCCTCTTCGGCCTGCTGTTCGGCATCGGCAGCGGCTTCATCCATCGCCTGCTCAGCGTCGTCGGCGGTCTCGCTCATCGCCTCTCCGGCGTCCTCGGCCTGCTGCTCCGCTTCGGCGGCGGCTTCATCCATCGCCTGCTCGGCATCGTCGGCGGTCTCGCTCATCGCCTCTCCGGCGTCCTCGGCCAACTGCTCCGCTTCGGCGGCGGTCTCCTGCGCCTGCTCTTCCACCGCTTCGCGTGCATCGTCCACCTGAGCGCCAGCGTCTTCGGCCGCATCGTCCTCGCAACCCGCCAGTACCAGCATCATGGACGCCACAGCGCTGGCCAGGGCCAGACGACGAAACATTCCTTGCTTCATGAAGCACCTCCAGGAGAAAAATTTGTAACTTCCCCGTTTACATTAGAGTGACAATCGCGACTTGGCTAGTACCGTCGGCATCAATGATGCCATGCAAGCGCACTTCCCTGACCCAGCGCAGCAGCGCCGACGACGTCCGGGAGCGATGGTTACCACCATGTGACAAGGTGTTGTCGAGAGACGGAACTACTTGAGAGGCACTCTGGCATTCAGAGGCTGCAGCGGCCGATTATTGGCTTCCCCGATCGCAGCAGAGAACGACTCGACCTGTTCAGATGAAATACCCTGCGTGCTCTGCATGATCACCCAGCGGACGCCTTCGGAGCAGGGTGGCGTGGTCAAGGAACCGTTCAGGCGATAGTAGTCATGCTGGGCCGGCAACATCTGCGTGAAATTCACGGTATCGGTTACGTCGGCACGTTCACCGGCGGTATCCGGCAGGCTATCGGCAAGCGAGCGCAATGCTGCATTTTCCTCGCCTTCCTCGAACAGCACCGTGACCACCGCCAGATTGCCGTCCTTGTCGCTGTGCACCAGATGCGCTTCCAGCGGGAAACGTTGTCCGTCTACCGTGTGCTCGGAAGGCGCGTGGAAGTGCATCTGCTGCAGGGTGAAGAGATCGCCATCAAGCGTCAGCGTGTTGCCCTCGGGGGAGGCTACCTGCACCGTGTGGCCATTGTTGAAGACCCTGGTCCCGGTGGTCGCGTAGTCAAGTTGTAGCGGTGGAAGTTCGGCATCGATAGCGCCATCGATATCGACGGGCGACTGGTTGCGACCCAGGCCACACATACTGAAGTCGTCGTCGATGTCAGCCCAGTGGGCAGGTCCCGTGTCTCCCGTGTAGGACCAGTGTGACGTTTCGGGCGCGGCGGCCATTACTGCCTGGGACATCATCAGGCCGCTCAGTGCCGCCGCGATCTTGATCCGCTTGATCATGAAACAACTCCGTTGCACACAGAAAAGGCCTGCCCCTGGGGACAGACCTCTTATCCTGATACTCCTCAGCGGCGAAGACAGGCGACATCACCGACCCACAAGGTCAGTGTGAGCAGACCCGTCCTTCACGCTGCCTCTCTCGGCATAGCGCCGCTGACGGTGACGCCTGTCACATCAGTTGGTGGCTTCCTCGGCCGACTCTTCCATCTCTTCGCCCATGTCTTCCATGGACTCACCGGCATCCTCGACCGCCTGATCCATTTCCTCGCCGGCCTGCTCGGCAGGGCCTTCCTCTTCGCAGGCGGCCAGACCACCCGCCATCATCGCGATCACGAAAGCCATTCCGAAACGACGCATCATGCTGTTTTTCATAACATCTCCTTGTCTAAGACGTTGGTCGTGATTCCCTTTCACCCTAGCGCTGTCGGTTGACTCTGGCCAGGGTCCAGGGACGCTCACAGAGGGTTCAAGCCACAACCCTAAGTCTACTTGACTCTAGCAGGCGGCACGCGCTTCGCACCGTATCCGAGGAAACCATCAGAAGGGATAGTCGCGAGGCTCGTGCTGGACGCTGACCCATTGCACGGTTGTCATCTCGTTCAGCACCCAGTCGCCGTTGAAGCGGCCGATCCCGGAATTCTTCTCACCACCGAACGGCATGTGTGGTTCGTCGTTCACCGGCATGTCATTGACGTGCACCATTCCCGACTCTATCTGGCGTGCCACCCGTTCGCCGCGCGCCGAACAACCGCTGAAGACCGCTGCGGAGAGGCCATACTCGGTGGCATTGGCGATGCGTATCGCCTCGGCCTCACCGTCGGCCTTGATGATGCCGGCGATCGGACCAAAGATCTCGTTGCAGGCCAGGTCCATCTCTTCGCTGACGTGGCTGAACACCCAGGGATGCAGGCAAGGGCCTTCAAGAGAGCCCTCGAGCGCCACCCGGGCACCAGACTCACGGGCCCTGTCGATGGTGTCCTTCAGCCCGTCTAGCTGTTGATCGTTGATGATCGGTCCGATGACGGTATGTGCGTCGGAGGGGTCCCCGACCTTGAGCCCCTTGACCCGCTCGACGAAGCGCTCGACAAAGGCGTCGTGGATCGACGCATCGACGATGATACGGTTGATGGCGATGCAGATCTGGCCCTGATGCATGAACTTGCCGACCACCGCCGCCCGTACGGCCCGATCGATGTCAGCGTCATCGAGCACCACAAAGGGACTGTTGCCGCCGAGTTCCAGTGCCACTGGCTTGATATGTTCTCCGCCGACCGCCCCCTTGGCGATCTGTCGGCCCACCTCGGTGGAACCGGTGAAGGAGATAAGCTTGGCGAGCCGATGTCCGACCAGCGGGTCGCCGAGCTCGCTGCCAGCACCAACCAGAACACTGAGGAGCCCCTTCGGCAGCCCCGCTTCCTCGTAAAGCCGTGCCAGCAGCAATCCACCGGTCAAGGGGGTATCGCTGGCAGGCTTGAGCACCACGGCGTTACCCAGCGCAAGGGCGGGGCCGATGGTGCGCTGGGTCAGGTGGAAGGGAAAGTTCCAGGGACTGATCACGCCAATCACGCCCAGCGGCTTGCGATAGACCCTATGGTCCTTGCCCGGGACGCTCGAAGCGGCAGTGGTACCTTGCACGCGAGTGGCCATGGCGGCGGCTTCGAGCGACATCTCCCAGGCATTGTTCCACTCGAGTTCGGCCTTGATGCGAGTGCTGCCCGACTCGCGGATGAGCCACTCGACCAGTTCATCCTTGCGCTCTTCCATCAGTTCGGCGACACGGCGCAGTACAGCCGCTCTGTGGGTAGCGCTGGTATCCGCCCACTGCCGTTGCGCTCGGTCGGCCGCATCAAAGGCACGCTCGACGTCGGAGCAATCTGCCTGGGTGATCTCCACCAGTTGTTTCTGGTGGTAGGGGTCCATCACCTTGAGCGACTCGCCGGAACTTCCAGCCCTCCATTCACCGGCGATCGGCTGCAGATGAAAATCCTTGAGGCTCCACATAACGACTCCTTTCGTTCTGTATAGCTTTCGTCCAACTATCGTCACACAAGGCTAGTCAACCATCACTCGGGTCGCAAGACCCGTCGGAGTGACGATTTGTGTCCTGACATTATTGCCAATGGCCTCTCCTGACCGAGGTGGAGCCTACCTCTCCTCCTCCACAGGGGGCTCGGCTGAAGCGCCCTCCCTACCCCAGCCCACGGATAGGCCGGGCTGATGCTTGCGATCATCATGATGTTCGAATCAGCGGAATACCGGCGACAAAACTGACCCCTGTCAGCAGAGCTGAATCGAGACAGCCATAGACTGAATCTCGACGGGAAGACATCAAGCCACCTTTCAAGCCGCTTTGCTTCTTATGCTCGCCGGCGCCCGAGCCAGGCACATGCCCAGCTCCGAGCAACAGGCGCTGCACACGCCAAGGAGGTTTCGCAGGTCGCTTTTTCTTTCCTTAGTCATGTTACTGGAGGCCAATGATGGCTGTTACCAACCTCGCTGAACTCGACGCCCTCGTCGCCAGGGTCAAGGCCGCGCAACGGGTCTTTGCCAGCTTCTCTCAAGAGAAGGTCGATGCGATCTTTCGCGCCGCCTCGCTTGCCGCCAACCAGGCCCGCATTCCGCTGGCCCGCCAGGCGGTGGAAGAGACCGCCATGGGCGTGCTCGAGGACAAGGTGATCAAGAACCACTTTGCCTCGGAGTTCATCTACAACAAGTACAAGGACGACAGGACCTGCGGCGTCATCGCCACCCACGATGAACTCGGTACCATGACCATCGCCGAGCCGGTGGGCCTGATCTGCGGCATCATCCCCACCACCAACCCCACCTCCACCGCCATCTTCAAGGCGCTGATCTCGCTGAAGACTCGCAACGGCATCATCTTCTCGCCCCACCCGCGCGCACGTCACTGCACCAACGCCGCCGCGAAGCTGGTGCTGGAGGCGGCGGTGGCCGCCGGCGCACCACAGGACATCATTGGCTGGATCGACCAGCCCTCGGTGGCGCTGTCCGAGGCCCTGATGAAGCACGAGGGCATCAACCTGATCCTGGCCACCGGCGGCCCCGGCATGGTCAAGGCGGCCTACTCCTCGGGCAAGCCGGCCATCGGCGTGGGTGCCGGCAACGTGCCGGTGGTGATCGACGAGAGCGCGGACATCAAGCGCGCGGTGGCCTCGATCCTGATGTCCAAGACCTTCGACAATGGCGTGGTGTGCGCCTCGGAGCAGGCGGTGATCGTGCTCGATGAGGTCTACGACGAGGTGCGTGAACGCTTCGCCTCCCACGCGGCCTACCTGCTGTCCGCCGACGAGGCCGACCAGGTCCGTCAGGTGCTTCTGAAAAATGGCGCACTGAATGCCGCCATCGTCGGCCAGTCGGCGGCGACCATCGCCGGACTCGCCGGCATCGAGGTACCGGCCGACACCAAGATCCTGATCGGCGAGGGCGAACGGGTCAGCATCGACGACGCCTTTGCCCACGAAAAGCTGTCACCGACGCTCGGCATGTTCCGCGCCAGTTCCTTCGAGGACGCGGTGGACCAGGCCTGCACCATGGTCGAGTTCGGTGGTATCGGCCACACCTCGGGGCTCTACACCGACCAGGACACCCAGCAGTCGCGTATCCGCTACTTCGGCGACCGCCTCAAGACCGCGCGCATCCTGGTCAATATCCCCACCTCCCACGGCGGCATCGGCGACATGTACAACTTCGACATGGCGCCCTCGCTGACCCTCGGCTGCGGTTCCTGGGGCGGCAACTCGATCTCCGAAAATGTCGGTCCCAAGCACCTGATCAACACCAAGACCGTGGCCAACCGGGCGGAAAACATGCTGTGGCACAAGCTCCCCGAATCGATCTACTTCCGTCGCGGCAGCCTGTCGGTGGCGCTGACCGACCTCAAGGACAAGAAGCGCGCCTTTATCGTCACCGACCGCTTCCTGTTCAACAACGGCTACGCCGATGAGCTGATGGCACTGCTCAAGGGACTCGGCATGGAGGTCCACACCTTCTACGACGTCGAGGCCGACCCCACCATGTCGATCGTCGACAAGGGCGCCGAGGCCATGGCCAGCTTCCAGCCCGACGTGATCCTGGCGCTCGGCGGCGGCTCACCGATGGACGCCGCCAAGATCATGTGGGTCAAGTACGAGCACCCGGACGTGCACTTCCAGGATCTGGCGATGCGCTTCATGGACATCCGCAAGCGGATCTACCAGTTCCCCACCATGGGCGAAAAGGCCAGCCTGGTGTGCATTCCCACTACCTCCGGCACCGGCTCCGAGGTCACGCCTTTCGCGGTGGTCACCGATGACGCCACCGGCATCAAGTACCCGTTGGCGGACTATCAGCTGACCCCGGACATGGCCATCGTCGATGCCAACCTGGTGATGAAGATGCCCCGCTCGCTGACCGCCTTCGGGGGTTATGACGCCGTGACCCACGCGCTGGAGGCCTACGTCTCGGTGCTGGCCAACGAGTTCTCCGACGGTCACGCGCTGCAGGCGCTGAAGCTGCTGAAACAGTACCTGCCTGCCAGCTACCGTGAGGGCGAGCGCAACGCCGTGGCCCGCGAAAAGGTCCACAGCGGCGCCAGCATCGCCGGCATGGCCTTTGCCAATGCCTTCCTCGGCGTGTGCCACTCCATGGCCCACAAGCTCGGCGCCGAGTTCCACCTGCCCCATGGTCTGGCCAATGCGCTGCTGATTACCAACGTGGTGCGCTTCAACGCCAACGACAACCCGACCAAGCAGACCGCCTTCTCCCAGTACGACCGACCCAAGGCGCGCAGCCGCTACGCCGAGGTCGCCGATCACCTGGGGCTGTCCCTGGCCGGCGACCGTACCGCCCAGAAGGTCGAGCGACTGATCAACTGGCTCGATGAGCTCAAGCGCGAGCTGGACATCCCCGCCTCGATCAAGGAGGCCGGCGTCCCCGAAGCCGACTTTTTGGCCAAGCTCGATGAAGTGGCCGCGGAAGCCTTCGATGACCAGTGCACCGGCGCCAACCCGCGCTACCCCTTGATCAGCGAGCTCAAGGAAGTGCTGCGAGCGTCCTACTACGGCGAGGTCTATGTAGAGGGCGAGACCTTCGCCGGCACCACCGTGATCAAGAAGAGCGAAGCGCGTGCGCCGGCCCGGACGCCTGCCAATGCCCCTGACAAGGCCCCAGAAAAGGTTCGACAGAACGCCAGGGACGAAGCGAGCATACCCGCCGGCAAGCCGGCTGGCCGCAAGGTGAAAAAGGAGAAGGCCGACGCCTGAGCCCAAGCTAGCGCCAGAGCCCTTGGCAGGGCTTGATCGAAAGGGGTCCCGCCACGACCACAGCCCCCGCGAGAGCGATCTCGCGGGGGCTGTTGCGTCTCGCAAACAGTCACCAGTGCTTATCCCCTGCGCTAAGGGCCCAACCGGCGTGCATGCCGCCACCAAACCCGCCTGTGCTATACCTGCGCTAGACCTGCGCTATAGTGTCGGGACGATGGCGGCATCAATGTCCATTTTGAGACCCTGTGGCCGCCCCGCCCGGAAGGACACCCGCATGACGGCCGCCTTTACCACCCGACAGATCGACTCCCGAGAGCGCTTCGCCTTCTGGCACGACGTCGTCTGCAGCCACTGCATTCCAGCCGACAGCCAATGCCTCGACGAACGGCCCTTCCATGGCAGTCTCAACGTCAGGCAATACGGCGACGTCGCCATCAGTACCATGGCCGCCTCTTCCCACCGCTGGCGCCGGCAGTCACACCACCTGTCCCGCGACAGCGACGATGACCTGTGGCTCGGCTTTCTCGAGAACGCCACGGCCAGACTCGACCAGGATCAGCGGCGTATCGCCATCGGGCCCGGCGACCTGGTGCTGTACGATGCCTGCCGCCCGTTCGAATGGTGCCTGAGCGCCAGCGCGCTTCATCTGGTGCGCCTTCCTCGGGCGCCCTTGATGCGTCGCCTGACCTCCACCGAGCCGCTGACCGCGCGACCTATCCCGGCGACCTTGCCCGGCGCCACCTCTTTGAAGGCGTTGATCCGAGACGGCGCCCGGCTAGACGCCGAAGCGTCGTCGATCGGGCTCGGCGAGGCGATGGTCGATCTGGCGGCTCTGGTGCTCGAGGGGCTGGGCGGCGCTGGCGACAGTCGCAATGACGCGCTCTACCGACGCCTTTGCCACTACCTTCGACAACAGCACCAGGACCCGTCCCTGAGCCTCGATCGCATCGCCCGGGACAACCATGTCTCTCGGCGCACCCTCACCCGGCTGTTCGCTCAGCACGGTCACACCCCCATGGCAGTCCTGTGGGCGATTCGCCTGGAGCAGAGTCGCGCCACCCTGCGGGCAGGTGGTATCCGCAGCGTCACCGAGGTCGCCCTGGAGCATGGCTTCACCAGTGTCTCCCATTTCAGCCGTAGCTTCCGTCAGGCCTACGGTCATCCGCCCTCTACCTTGCTGCAAGCAGGTCGCCACGCACCCGAGACGATGTGACCCCACCAGCTCGCTCTGGCCCTCTCGGGCCACCGCTTGGCCCGTTCAGGCAAACCTGAGTCCCACGCCCTGCCTACCCTGAAGGTGAGCGTCTTCTCTCACCATCAGGATGACAACAATGACAGACCATCCGCTGCACTTTGACGGCCTTATGGAGATCGGCCGTCGAATCCAGTCCAGGGAACTGAGCGCCGTCGAGGTCACTCGAACCATGCTCGAGCGCATCGACAGCGTCGATACCACCCTGAACAGCTTTGTCACCGTCATGGCCGACAGTGCACTTGAACAGGCCGCCCAGGCGGACCGCGATCTGGCCGCTGGCATCCACAAGGGGCCGCTTCAGGGTGTTCCAGTGGCCGTCAAGGATCTGCTGTGGACAGCGGGGACCCGGACGACCCACGGCATGCCCCTGCACCGTGACCACGTGCCCCAGGAAACGGCCAGCGTGGTCACACGCCTCGACCAGGCCGGGGCCGTGCTGCTAGGCAAGCTGCAGCAGACCGAAGGCGCCTTCGCCGATCACCACCCCGACATCACGCCGCCCACCAACCCCTGGGGCGAGGCTTTGTGGTCAGGCGCCTCGTCCAGCGGTTCCGGCGTGGCCACCGCCGCCGGGCTGTGCTTTGGCTCGCTGGGCACCGACACCGGTGGCTCGATTCGCTTCCCCTCGGCCGCCAACGGCGTCACCGGCCTCAAGCCGAGCTGGGGCCGAGTCAGCCGACACGGCGCCTTCGAGCTGGCGGCCTCGATGGACCACATCGGGCCGATCGCCCGCAGCGCCGCCGACGCAGGGGCGCTGCTTGGCGTTATTGCCGGTGCCGACGAACGTGACCCCACCGCCGTCCCCCTCGCCGTGCCGGATTACCTGGCCGGCATGACACGGGGCCTGAAGGGCCTGCGTATCGGGCTCGACCCTCACTGGGCCATCGAAGCGGTGGATAACGAAACCCGCGGCGTCCTCGAACAGGTCGTGTCCACGCTAGGACAGCTCGGTGCAGTGATCGAGGAAATCGACTTCCCCGACACCCAGCAGGCGGTATTCGACTGGGCGCCACTGTGCGGCGTGGAGACCGCCGTCGCCCATGCCGAGACCTTCCCCAGCCAGCGCGAAGCGTACGGCCCTGGTCTTGCTGGTCTGATCGACCTGGGCCGCGCCCAGAGCGCCATGGACCACCAGCAACGACTGCTGCGCCGGGCCGAGTTCAAGGGCCGGGTCGATCGCCTCTTGGCCAGTGTCGACCTGCTGATCGCCCCGGTCACCGCCTACGCCGCCCCGTCGATGGCCTTCATGGAGAAGTTCGGCGAGGATGAAGCGCTGTTTTCCGGCATGCTGCGCTATACCTGTCCTTTCGACCTGAGCGGGCACCCGACCATTACCCTGCCGGCGGGCTTCAGCCAGCAGGGCGGGCCCATCGCCTTCCAGTTCATCGCACCGATGTTCAACGAAGCGATGCTGGTACGCGCTGGCTGGGCCTTCCAGCAGGTCACCGACTGGCATCGTCGACATCCAGAGCTGTAGCCCTCGCGCCTTCCTTCTCTTGATGGCTCCCGCTGGCGGGTGATGGGAGCGCTCCGATGGCCTAAAGTCGGGTCAACAGGACCGCTTTACGCCACGAGGTGCTCCCATGTCCCTGCTCGACCAACTGGCCGAGGCACGTATCCAGAAGGCGCAGCAGGAAGGCGCCTTCGACGACCTGCCGGATCACGGCAAGCCCATCGAACTCGACGACGACAGCATGATTCCCGAGGCGCTGCGGGCAGGCTACCGACTGCTGAAGAACTCAGGCTATCTGCCCCCGGAGCTTCAGCTTCAGCGCGAGATTCGTGAGGTGGAAGACCTGCTGGCGCAGACACAGGAAGCCGCCGAGCGAAGCGCTTGCGAGAAACGCCTGCGTCTTCTGCGCGCGCGGCTTGGCGAAAGCGGGCGGGGTGCCAGTCGGCTTCTTGAGCTGGGGCGCTATCATGACCGGCTGCTGGAGAAGTGGGAGGGAGACTGACCCTGCGGTTACCGTCAGTACGGTGTGCTAGCGTGAGTCCGACCGGGTGTGCAACGGGACGTCGCGTTGGCGCCAGCGCCGTGACCGCCACAGCCCCAGCGCCAGCAAGACACCGGCGGCGATGACCGGCAGCATGGGAGGCGACGCCGGCGTCCTGAGGGCGACCCCGACCTGAGCGTAGAGCGAGGTCGCGCACAGCACAAAGCCGGCCAGCGGCACCGTCCAGGTCGCCCAGTCGGCCCCCCTCCGAAACGGCCCCCACAGCAGCACACCGACCAGCATCGCCACGCTGAGACAGGCGCCCCCCAGGGCGTGCATCAGCGCCAGCAGGACCTGCCGGGTGCCTGGAGCGACCGACTCCCAGTCGAGCCCCATGGCGGCGGCATGGTAGGGCATGAATTCGCTGCGGCCGAGATAGACCAGACCAAAGGCGATCAGAATCAGGGTCGCCAGCGCATGGCAGGCGAGAGCACTTCTTGAATACGAGGTCACGGCGGTTTCCTGGTGATTCGAGCGAGTACAGCGGACATCTTTGCCTAGGGCTTGTCTGAAAAGTGCCTGCACTCGGTAATACGGCGTTAAAAATCGGATCAAAATGCTCATTTACACTCCGTAAACTGCGCTTTCTCACCGATTTTTGCCTTGTCTAACCTTCGCTCGTCGACTTTTCGGACAGCGCCCAAATAGGGCTCCGCCGATGATAGCCGGCAACTTTGTCACCCCGCGCTCCCACCCTGACGCCGCGATCGTTTCAGCACACTAATCCGACGGTATCAGACGGCCGCGGTCAGGCTCACCGAGGGTGAAGTCATCGATGAATTCGCGACGCTCGAGCGCCATTCGGCCTGGAACCATGCATCACCGCCAGCGTCAGGCCGCGGCGCGTCCACCATGCAGCAACCTGACCGCCAGCATGCCGATCACCACCCCCCAGAAGGCCGCGCCCAGACCGAACAGGCTCATGCCCGAGGCCGTCACCATAAAGGCGATCACCGAGGCCTCGCGGTGGTCCTCGGCGGCGATCATGGCGGCCAGGTTGCTGGTGATCGCACCGATCAAGGCAAGCCCCGCCAGTACCGCCACAAAGGCGCCGGGCAAGGAAGTGAAGAGCGCCACGATAGTGCCGGCGAACAGCCCGCCGACCAGATAGAAGACGCCGTTGGCGACCCCGGCGACGTAGCGACGGCCCGGGTCCTGGTGGGCATCCTTGCCGGTGCACAGCGCAGCGGTGATGGCCGCGATCACCGTGGTGATGCCGCCAAAGCAGGCGGTGGCGAAGGAAGTCAGGCTGGCCACCGTCAGGATCGGGCGGGCCCTGGTGTGATAGCCCGCCGCATGCAGGATCGCCATTCCCGGCAGGAACTGGCCGGTCAGGCTCACCACCACCAGCGGCAACGCCAGGCTCAGGGTGCTGGTGATGGTCCACTCGGGAGCGATAAAGCGGGGAATCGCCAGGTGCACACCGACGCCGGCGAGACTCGCGCCTTCCAGCACCACGGCGAGCACCACACCGGTGATCAGCAACAGGATCAGGCAATAGCGCGGCGCCAGCCGCTTGAACACCAGATAGGCCAGCAGCATGCCGACGGCGAGCCAGGGCGAAGTCTCGATGGCCGCAAAGGCGCCCAGACCGAACTGGAACAGGATGCCCGCCATCATGCCGGCGGCCACGCCCGACGGAATCAGCGCCATCAACCGGTCGAAGCTGCCGGTGACACCGATGATCAGCATCAGCACCGCCGCCGTCAGGTAGGCGCCTACCGCCTCGCCCAGCGACAGCTCCGGGAACAGGGTGATCAGCAGCGCCGTACCCGGCGCCGACCAGGCCGTCACCACCGGCACCCTGAGCCACAGGCTCAGGACGATGCCCGACACCGCCGCCCCCAACGAAATGGCCCACACCCAGGAGGTCATCATCTCGGGTGAGATATCTGCCGCCGCACCGGCCTGGAAGAAGATCGCCAGCGGCCCCGAGTAGGAAATCAGCACCGCGACAAAGCCTGCCGTCACCGCCGACAGCGACAGGTCACGAAAAAGGGACGACCCCGCAGCCGCTCCTTGGCGTGCGGTTACGGTATCGGAGTCGGTTCGGTGCATGGGCTGGCTCCTTGATGATGGCGTCGATGTCCGGCCAGGAATGTCAGCTGGTGGGCCCCCCGGCGACATCGACGGAAGACAAAAAAGGCCCGGCACACGGCCAGGCCAAGGAGGATACAAGATTCACCACGCCGTCCCGGTGCCCCCGCAGGTACAGCGGGATGCAAGGTGGGTCCACGTCACGCGGCATCAACCGGCTAGCCCAGGTCGCCGCCGGCCACCGGCACCACCGTGCCGGTGATATAGCTGGCGTCGCGGGAGGCCAGAAACAGGATCGGCCCGACCTGCTCGTCCAGGGTGCCGTAGCGGTGCATCAGGCTCGACGCCAGGGTCTGGTCGATCAACTGCTGGTACCACAGCTTGTCCTGTTCGCTCTGGGGCTCGGCGTTGCGCGGCGTCAGCCGGGGCGGCGCCTCGGTGCCGCCGGGGGCGGTGGCGTTGACCCGTACGCCGTGCTCGGCCATCTCGATGGCCAGCGCCACGGTCATGGCGTTCACCCCGCCCTTGGCCGAAGCGTAGGGCACCCGATTGACCCCGCGGGTGGCCACCGAGGAGACGTTGACGATATTGCCGCCGCTGTCGATCAGGTGAGGCAGCGCCGCACGACAGCACCACAGCGTCGGAAACAGCGAGCGACGCACCTCGGCCTCGACCTGCTCCGGGCTGTAGTGGCTATAGGGCTTGGCCCAGATGGTACCGCCGACGTTGTTGACCAGTACGTCCAGTCGCCCGAAGCGCTCGATGGCGCTCTTGATGGCGCCCTCGGCGCCCTCCCAGGTTTCCAGATCGGCGTTCAGGGCAAGGACCTCGACTCCCTGCTCGTCAAGCTCACGGGCCACCTGGTGGACATGTTCGGCACGATCGACCAGCACCAGGGCAGCGCCCTCGTCACCGGCCCGCTCGGCCAGACGCCGACCGATCCCCTGGGCGGCGCCGGTGATCAGCATCACCTGTCCTTCGAATCGCTTCATGTTGCTGTCCTTCTGCTGTCGGATGCGGTGGGTGAAGTGGCCACGGCGTGGCCTCAGCCCACACCGAGGTGGGTATCGAGGATCGAGGGATCGGCCCTCAACGCCTGGCTGTCACCGTCGAACACCACCTTGCCCTTGACGATCAACAGGTGGCGGTCGCCCACCTCGAGCAGGTTGTCGATGTTCTTGTCGACGATGATGCTGGCGATGCCCGAGGCCTTGATGGTGCGCAGGATCGACCAGATCTCGTCGCGGATCAGCGGCGCCAGCCCTTCGGTGGCCTCGTCGAGGATCAACAGCCGCGGGTTGAGCATCAGCGCGCGACCGATCGACAGCATCTGCTGCTCGCCGCCGGACAGCAGCGAACCATCGTGGCCGATGCGCTCCTTGAGCCGGGGAAAGGTGTCCAGCACCCGCTCGATGTCCCAATCGGTACGACCGTCAGCCCCCGGGCGTGCGGCCATCACCAGATGCTCGCGCACGCTGATACCGGGAAAGATGCCCCGCCCTTCCGGCACGTAGCCGATGCCCTGACGAATGATCTGCCAGGGACGGCGCTTGCGGGTGTCCACCCCCATGATCCGCACCTCGCCATGGCGCGGCGGCACGAAGCCGAG
This sequence comes from Halomonas sp. H10-59, assembly GCF_040070555.1. Lineage (NCBI taxonomy): Bacteria > Pseudomonadati > Pseudomonadota > Gammaproteobacteria > Oceanospirillales > Halomonadaceae > Halomonas > Halomonas sp. H10-59. The sequence goes on along the minus strand of NZ_CP098828.1, from coordinate 483,551 downwards.
GATCGACTTCAAGGTGGTGGTCTTGCCCATGCCGTTGCGACCGAGCAGGCTCAGCGTCTCGCCGGCCCTGAGGGTCAGGTCCACCCCGTGCAGCACATGGCTTTCGCCGTAGAAGGTGTGCAGGCCGGTGGCCTCGATCAACGGCGACTCGACGCCCACCTCGGCGTTTGCCCCTTGAGTTCCCGCCTCCTTGATCGCCACATTCATGACGTCACCTCGCTATTGCTGGAGCCGTTGCCGATATCGACGCTATCGCTGGGGCGACTTTCCTCGCTGCTGTCGTGACGTCCCAGATAGACGTCACGCACCGTTTCGCTTGCACGAATGCTCTCGGTGTCGCCGCTTTCCAGCACGCAACCGTCGACCATCACGGTGATGCGATCAGCCAGGCGGAACACCGAGTCCATGTCGTGTTCGATCAGCACGATGGTGTAGTCGCGAGACAGCCGCTTGAGCAGGTCGGCGACCTGGTCGGTCTCCTCGCGGCCCATGCCGGCCATCGGCTCGTCCAGCAGCATCAGCTGTGGCTGGGTCGCCAGCACCATGGCGATCTGCAGCTGGCGCTGCTCGCCGTAGCTCATGCCGGAGGACACCGTATGGGCCCGGGTCACCAGACCACAGGTGTCCAGCGCGGCCAGCGCCCGCTCATCGACTTCGCGGGCCCGCCGGCGCGAGCGCCAGCTGCCGATGACGCCACCGTGGTGGATACGCGCGGCCAGCTGGCAATTCTGCAGACAGCTCAGGCGCGGAAAGATATTGGTCTTCTGGTGGCTGCGACCGATACCGAGCCGGGCGACCTGGTGGGCCTTCTTGCCCTGGATCGCGCTGCCGCGATACTCGATCTCGCCGCGGGTCGGCGGAATCTCGCCGGACAGCAGATTGATCAGGGTGCTCTTGCCGGCACCGTTGGGACCGAGGATGGCGTGGATCTCGCCCTGCTCGACCTCGAAGTCGACGTCATTGACCGCCAGCAGGCCACCGAAGCTGCGGGTCAGCCCGCGGGTCTTGAGCATGCTGCTCATGAGGACACCTCCCCGGCGCTTTTGCCGACGCTTTTACCGTCGCTGTCAGAGGCGGAAGTCTGTCTGCCCTTCGCCAGGTTGTCCTTGCCACCGCCAAGCCGCCCCAGCAGCGAGGCCTGGCGCCCCGGCGGGTCGAGCAGTAGCCCGGCGATGCCCTTGGGCAGCACCAGCACCGCGATAATGATGGTCAGACCCATCAGGATCGGCCAGTGGTTGGTCAGGTGCTCGTAGAAGTACAGCAGCAGTTCGTAGGCGAAGGCGCCGAGGATCGGCCCGAAGATGGTGCCCATGCCGCCGAGGATGACCATCATCAGCACCTCGCCGGAGTGGTGCCAGCCAAGCTGGGCCGGGTTGGCGAAGCCGTACTGCATGGCCGCCAGCATGCCGGCGACGCCGGCGATCATCGCCGAGACCACGAAGGCGATCAGCTTGTAGCCGGTGGTGGCGTAGCCCAGCGCCTGCATGCGGTGCTCGTTGTCGTGGATGCCATCGAGCACCTGGCCGAAGTGGGAACGGGTCAGGGCGCGCAGGATAAGGTAGACCGCCACCAGCAGAGCCAGGCAGAAGTAGAAGAACGTCAGCGGGTTGTCGAGGTCGATCAGCGGTGTCTCGCCCATGGCAAGGCTCGGGCGGAACATGATGAAAACGCCGTCGGTACCGCCGGTCATGCTGGAGGTGCTGACGGTGTAGAACAGCATCTGGCCGAAGGCCAGGGTGGTCATGATGAAGAAGATGCCCTTGGTGCGCAGCACCAGCAGGCCGACGATGGCGGCGACCAGGCCGGAGACCAGCATCACCAGCGGCAGCATCCACCACAGCGAGGCGGCGCTGAAGTCGGGGCTAGCCATCGCCAGGGTGTAGGCCCCCAGGCCGAAGAACAGCGCATGGCCCAGGCTGACCAGGCCAAGGATACCGACCAGCAGGTCGAGACTGACGGCGAACAGGGCGAAGATCAGCATCAGGGTCAGCTTCTCCATGAAGAAGGCGCTGGACTCCCCGAATACCGCCGGCCCCCAGGCCGGATAGGCGATCAGCAGCGCCAGGCCCGCCAGCAGCAGTACCGTCACGCGCTTGGGATATCGATGCAACATGGTGTTTTTCCTCCAGACGAGTATCCCGTCTGCAAAGGGGTCCGATCAGGCGGCAAGGGATGCCCGAGCGGAGGGTGATTGTCGTCGGGTCTCAGGCGAACAGGCCGCGCGGCTTGATCAACAGCACCAGCGCCATGATCAGGTAGATCAGCATGCTGGCGAGACTCGGGATCAGCACCGGACCGAAGGTCTCGGCCATGCCGATCAACAGCGCGCCGAAGAAGGCTCCCTTGATCGAGCCGATGCCGCCGATGACCACCACCACAAAGCAGGTGATCAAGATCGAGTCCCCCATGCCCGGCGTGATCGACGACAGCGGCGCCGCCATCATCCCGGCGAAGGCCGCCAGTGCCACGCCGACGCTGAAGATCAGGGTGAACAGGGTGCGGATATTGATGCCGAGCCCTTCGACCATCTCGCGATTGACGGCGCCGGCGCGGATCACAATACCGAGCCGGGTGTGGCGGATGATCCAGTAGATGACCCCCGCCAGCACCAGGCATACCGCCGCCACGAACAGCCGATAGACCGGGTACTGCAGGTTGTCGGTCAGGGCGATGGCGCCGGTAAAGGGCTCCGGCAGCGCCACCGAGTGGACGTCGCCGCCCCAGATGATGCGCTGGGCCTCGTTGAGCACCAGGATCAGGCCGAAGGTCAACAGCACCTGGTAGAGGTGGTCACGCTTGTACAGGGTGTCGAGAAACAGCCGCTCGATGACCAGCCCCAGCAGTACCGCGATGGGCACCGCGATCAGGATCGCCAGCCAGAAGTTGCCGAGGCGCTGGGTCAGGTCGAAGGCCAGATAGGCGCCGATCATGTACATGGCGCCGTGGGCCAGGTTGATGATGCCCATGATGCCGAAGATCAGCGTCAGGCCGCTGGCGATAAGGAACAGCAGCAGGCCGTACTGAAAGCCGTTGAGCAGCTGCACCCCGAAGAAGGCAAGGTCCATGAAGAACTCCTTTGGCGTTGGCCCGCCCGAGAGCGCCCGGTATGCACGGGCGCCTCGGCCAGGTCATTGACGCGGTGAACGAAGGTCGCCTCAGCTCTTCATCGGGCAGGCGCTGTCGGGAACTTCCAGCTGCTCGCTGGCGATCGAAGTGACGTGGTGCTCGCCGTCCCTTACCTCGCGCAGGTAGACGTTCTGGATCGGGTGGTGGGAGGCCGAGAAGCTCACCGGGCCGCGCGGGCTGTCGAGCTCTACCGCTTCCAGCGCCGCGATCAGCGCCTCGCGGTCGGGCTCGCCGTCAATCGATGCGTAGGCCTGGGCCAGCAGCTTGCCGGCGTCGTAGCCCTGCACCGCGTAGGTGTCCGGGGCCTCGCCGTAGGCTTCCTGGTAGGCCGAGACGAAGGCCTGGTTCTGGGGGGTGTCCAGGGTCTCGGCGTAGTGCATGGTGGTCTGTACGCCGTTGGCGGCCTCACCCAAAGCCCCCAGGTTGCCGTCGGTCAAGAAGCCCGAGCCATACAGCGGAATGCTGTCGTTGAGCCCGGCGGCGGCGTAGTCCCGCACGAAGCCGACCCCGCCACCACCGGCGAAGAAGGTGTAGACGGCGTCAGGGGCGATGCTGGCGATCTGCGCCAGGTAGGTCTGGAACTCGGTGCTCGGAAACGGCACCAGGATCTGCTCGACGATCTCGCCGCCGGCATCGGTGAAGGCCTGCTCGAAGCCGGCCAGGTCTTCCTTGCCGCCGGCGTAATCCCAGGTGATGGTGACGATCTTGCGATGGCCCTGATCGTAGGCCACCTGCCCCATGGGATAGCTGTTCTGCCACATGCTGAACGAGGTGCGGAAGACGTTGGGCATGCACAGCTGGTTGGTGGCCGCCTCGAGTCCTGCGTTGGGAATGATGGTGATGGCGCCGGTCTGCTTGGCCACCCGCAGCATGCCCATGGCGACGCCGGAGTGGACCGGACCGATGACCACGTCGACGCCATCACCCTTGACCAGGCGGCTCATGTTCTGGGGCGCCTTGGACGGGTTGGCCTCGGAGTCCAGGGTCACGTACTCGACACCGTGACCGCCGAGGCTGCCACCCTCTTGCTCGATAGCGAGCTTCAGCCCATTGGTGATCGACTCGCCCAGTGCCGCGTAGGTGCCGGAGTACGGCAGCATCAGCCCGAGCTTGACGTCGTGCTCGGCCAGGGCCTGGGTGGACAGGGCGGCGCCGGCCAGCGCCAGGGTCGCGGCCTGCAGCGAACGTGCAAGCGGGCTGTGGCGCCGGGATGACAGGGAAGCCTGGCGGCGGCTGTACGTGTTATCGGTGCTGTGCGTGTTATCGGTATTGAGGTTTTTATCGATAGTGAGCTTGGCCATGATCATGTCTCGTCAGGTTGTGATTATCGTTATGAGATTGCGGGGCTCTCGCTGGACAGGGAGCCCCGGCCTGCGGCTGTCTGTTGTCGGCAAGGGCGAAAGGTCTCCCTTGCCAGATCTGGTTCCGGGCAGGGCGCGTCAGTTGGGCGTGAACTTTTCGTAGTGAAAGCTCGCCGGCTTGATGCCCTGCTGGTCGAAGTGCTTGAGCACCGCGTCCACCATTGGCGGCGGGCCGCAAAGGTAGACGTCGACGTCGCCGTCATGCAGCTTCTGCGGGTCCATGTGATGGGTGACGTAGCCCTTGCGCTCGTGGCTGCTGTCCTCGTCGGCGACCACCGTCAGGTAGTCGAAGTCGGGCAGCGCCTCGACCGCCGCGTCGAGCTCTTCGCACTTGACCAGATGATCGTCCTTGGTCACGCCATAGATCATGTGGATCGGCTGGCCTGCTCCCTCGCCCTGGGCCTCGAGCGCGGCAAGCTGCTTGAGCATCGACAGGAAGGGAGCAAGCCCGGTGCCGCCGGCCAGCATCAGGATCGGGCGCTGGATGGCGCGCAGGTAGAAGCTGCCCATGGGGCCGGTCACCGCCATGGCGTCACCGGCCTTGGCCTTGTCCGCCAGATAGACGCTCATCAGCCCGTCCGGCACATTGCGGATCAGAAAGCTGGCGCGGGATTCCCCCGGCAGCGAGCTGAACGAATAGCTTCTGTGCTCACCACAGCCCGGTACCTCCAGGTGCACGTACTGCCCCGGCAGGAAGTTCAGCGGCTCGCCTTCGATATCGATGGCAAGCTCGATGGAGTCCTCGGACAAGGGTTCGACGTGGACCACCGTGGAGGCACGGCTGTCGACCTCGGTCTTGCATACGGTCGAGGCCACCGGCACCGACAGCACGCAGTCAGAGGACGGCACCATCTGGCAGGTCAGCACCTGCCCCTCGTGCAGCTCCTCGTCGGACAACGCCTCATCGATGTACTCGTCACCCAGCTCGAACTCGCCCTGGTCGCAGTGGCACTTGCAGGTGCCGCAGACGCCGTCGGAGCAGTCCATCGGCAGATTGACCTTGTTGCGGTAGGCCGCATCGAGGACGGTCTCGCCCTCGTTGCAGTCGATAAAGCGCGACACCCCGTCTTCGAAGTTGAGCGCGATGGTGAAGCTCATGGTCGTTCTCCTTCACCGACTTAAATGTGATAAACGTCGATGACCTGGTGGATATAATCGTTATTGAGCTGCACCTTCTTGCGCGTGATAAGCGGGCTGTCACCGGACACGTCCAGGGTGTAGAAAGACACCCCGAAGTAGCTGTCGGTCTGCTTGTAGCGGTGGCTCAGGGTGTGCCAGTTGAAGCGCACCTCCAGGCTGTCGCCCTCCTCCTTCATCACCTCGATATTGGTGATCTGGTGAGTGGTGCGCGGCTCCGGCGTGCTGGCGCCACTGCGCTCGGTCTTGATCCGATAGACGCGATCTTCGAGCCCTTCCCGATTGGGGTAGTAGATCAGCGAAATCTCGCTGTTCGGGTCGCCGGTCAGGGTGTCGTCGTCGTCCCAGCAGGGCATCCAGAACTCGGCCTTCTTGTGGTACAGGGTCAGCCACTCGTCCCACTCGCGTTCGTCCAGAAGGCGTGCTTCGCGATAAAGAAAGGCCTGGATGTCGTGATAGCTGATGCTCATGATTCGTCTCCTTTCCGCAGGATTCAGGCTGAGGCCGTGGCGATGAACTGGCTGCGTTCCTTGTCGATGGCGCGCAGCATTTCCTCGACCCAGTGCTGGTGGTGCAGCACGTAGAGGCCTTCGTCCTCCGGCGAGGCACCGCTCTTCAGCGGCTTCATGTCGATGGCGCTGGCGTCTTCGTCGGGACCATCGATCCATTGCTTGGCGCCACGCGACAGGTCATTCCATTCGGCCAGGGCACCGTTGTAGCCGTTCTGGCAGCCGCGGAATTCCTCCAGGTCATCCGGCGTGCCCATGCCGCTGACGTTGAAGAAGTCCTCGTACTGGCGGATGCGCACGCGACGGTTCTCCGCCGACTCACCCTTGGGCGCGAAGCAGTAGATGGTGACCTCGGTACGGTCCACCGCCAGCGGACGCAACACCCGAATCTGGGTCGAGAACTGGTCCATCAGATAGACGTTGGGGTACAGACACAGGTTGCGGGTCTGGTTGACGATGTTGTCGGCGCGGGCCTCGCCCAGCTCCTTCTCGATGCGCTCCTTGTGCTCGTAGACCGGACGCACCTCGGGATTGAGCAGCCGGGTCCACAGCATCATGTGGCCGTTCTCGTAGGAGTAGAAACCGCCCTTGGACTTGGACCAGCCGTCGGCGTCCACCGCCTTGGTGCCGCCTTCGTCGTAGTTGCGACGGTCCATGGTGGAGGCGTAGTTCCAGTGCACGGTGCTGACGTGGTAGCCGTCGGCGCCGTTCTCGGCCTGCAGCTTCCAGTTGCCGGTGTAGGTGTAGGACGAGGTGCCGCGCAGGATCTCGAGACCTTCCGGGGCCTGGTCGACGATGTTGTCGATGACCTTCATGGTCTCGCCCAGGTACTCCTCGATGGGCATGACGTCGTCGCTCAGGCTGCCGAACAGGAAGCCCTTGTAATTGCTGAATTTGGGCAGGCGCTTGAGGTCGTGGGAGCCGTCCTGCTTGAAGGCGTCCGGGTAGGCGCCGGCCTTCTCGTTCTTGGCCTTGAGCAGACGCCCGTCGTTCTTGAAGGTCCAGCCGTGGAAGGGACAGGTGAAGGTGCCCTTGTTGCCCTGCTTGCGACGGCAGATGGTGGCACCGCGGTGGGCGCAGGCGTTGATCAGGGCGTGAAGCTCGCCCTCCTTGTCGCGGGTGATGACCACCGGCTGGCGCCCCATGTTCAGGGTGAAGTAGTCACCGGGCTCGGCGATCTGGCTCTCGTGGGCCATGAACAGCCAGTTGCCCTCGAAGATGTGCTTCATCTCGAGCTCGAAGAACTCGGGGTCGGTGAACATGCTGCGGTGGCAGCGAAAGACGCCCTGTTCGGGGTCATCCTCGACGGCACCACGCACGCGGGCTTCGATCTGATCGAGTTTGTTGCTCATCGTTGTTCTCCTCTCTATCACGGTCCGCTCACACGGGCGGCTCACACAGACAGCTCATTCGAGTCGCTCGTCCCGCCGGCCCCTTGGGGCGGCCTGCCCGCAGGGCAGGCCTGGTCTGGCTTGGCGCGATTTACCTCGGGGCTATCCATCACAGGGCTGTCCATCACAGCGATTCCCGTGACACTCGGTGGTCGGTTCAGGGTTGTCGCGAGTCCAGGCGGCTCAGCCGTCCTCGAGGGCGCGGGGGCGCTTGTGGCGCTGCTGCAGCTCGGTCTCGCTGGTGGCGGCAAGCTCGATGTCGAACACCACCTCGGTGAAGGGCCCCTCGAGGCCACGATCGCTGGCCTCGCTGGCGTCCTCGATGCGCCTGGCGTCCACCACCAGCTCCTCGCGGGTGGCGAAGGCGAAGTCGTCGTAGGTGTAGGGGTCGCCGGCGAGGTTGATCTGGGTGGTCAGGTGCTTGTACCCGGGCGCCGAGATAAAGAAGTGGATATGCGCCGGTCGCTGGCCATGACGACCGAGCAGGTCCAGCACCTGCTGGGTCGGGCTGTCCGGGGGGCAACCGTAGCCGGAGGGGATGATGCTGCGCGCGCGATAGCGGCCATCGGCGTCGGTGTAGATGGTACGACGCAGGTGGAAGTCGGCCTGGGACGGGTCGAAGAAGCTGTAGTTGCCCTTGCTGTCGGCGTGCCAGATCTCGACCTTGGCCCGTGAGATCGGCTGGCCCTGGGTATCGCGTACCTGACCGGTCAGCCACATTGCCTCGGCGTCGGTGTCCGAGCCGTCGTCCAGGCGCGCCTCGCCCTCGGACTCCGGGGCACCGGCGACGTACAGGGGCCCCTCGATGGTGCGCGGGGTACCCCCGGCAAGGCCGCGGGCAGCGTCCTCGGCGTCCATGCGCATGTCGAGGTAATGATCGAAGCCCAGACCCGGGGCCAGCAGGCCGTACTGGGTCTCGGCGCCGAGCGCGTTGAGCACGCTGACGCCCTGCCAGAATTCTTCCGGGGTGACGTCGAAGTCATCGATCAGCTTGTACAGGTCCGACAGCAGACGATGCAGGATTTCCTTGGCCCGCTCGTTGCCTTCGGTCTTGTCGAAGCCGGCGACGGTATTGAGGAAGTCCTGTACCTCCGGGGTGTCGAAGATGCGCACTGACTTGGTGGTGGGATTGAGACTGTTCATCTGGCGGTCCTCAGGTGTGGCGTACTTGTCGTTATCGTTGTTGGCGGTACTGGCCGGGGCCTGGCGATTCGCTCTGCCCCGACGTCTGGCTGGCCAGGGGCAGACCCTAGCTGTCGTCATCGCGGATCGAGGACGGGTGGCGGCACAGCGGCTTGACGCGGATCTCCATGTAGGGAAACAGCGGCAGGTTCGATACCAGCTCCTGCAGCTCGGCGTTGTCGGCCACGTCGAACACGCTGACGTTGGAATAGCTGCCGGCCACCCGCCACAGATGGCGCCACTTGCCGGAGCGCTGCAGCTCCTGGGCGTAGTCCTTCTCGCGGGCCTTGATCTCGGCGGCGCGCTCCGGCGCCATATCCGGCGGCAGCTTGACGGTCATTTCCACCTGAAACAGCATCTTCGTTCTCCTCTCGATCGGGGGCCGTCGATGCAGCCCTGGAGGCTCGCGCGGCCGGTCTGATGGCGATGTCGCTTAGCTGCGTGCGTACTCGCGCAGCTTGTCGTGATCCAGTTCGAGCCCGAGTCCCGGGCCTTGCGGCAGCGCCACGCCAAAGTCGTCGTAGCGCAGGGGGGTGGTGACGATGTCATCGGTCAACAGCAAGGGGCCGAACATCTCGGTGCCCCAGGCCATCTCGGGCAGGGTCGCCCAGGCGTGCAGCGAAGCGGCGGTACCGATGGTGCCCTCGAGCATGGTGCCGCCGTAGAGGCCAATGCCCCCGGCGTCGGCCAGGTGGGCCAGGCGCAGCGCGCCGCGCGGCCCGGCGCTCTTGGCGATCTTCAGGGCGAAGGCGCCGCTGAAGCCGGACTCGATCAGTGCCAGCCCGCAGCGCAGGTCCTGGACGCCTTCGTCGGCCAGCATGGTCACCTCGAAGCGATTGGCCAGTCGTGCAAGCCCAGCCCGCTCGTGGGCCGGAATGGGTTGCTCGATCAGGTCGACCCCGGCCTCCTCGAGGGCGGCGATGGCGCGCACCGCGGTGGCCTCGTCCCAGGCCTGGTTGACGTCGACCCTGACGCTGGCGCGATCCCCCAGTGCGGCCTTGATGGCGGCAACGTGGCGCACGTCGTGATCCACCTCGTTGGCGCCGATCTTGAGCTTGAAGTCACGATGGCGACGCTGCTCGAGGCGCTTTCTGGCCTCCTCGATATCCTTGTCGGTATCGCCACTGGCCAGCGTCCACAGCACCGGCAGGTGATCGTGGCGGGCGCCGCCCAGCAGTGTCGCCAGGGGCACGCCGAGACGCTTGCCCTGGGCATCCAGCAGCGCGGTCTCGAGCGCCGACTTGGCGATGACGTTGCCCTTGGCCAGCTTGTCGAGCCGGGCCATGGCGAGGTTGACGTTGTCCGCCGCCAGGCCGACCAGCGCCGGCGCCAGGTAGGTGTCGATGTTGACCTTCATGCTCTCCGGGCTTTCCGGGCCATAGGCCAGGCCGCCGATGGTGGTGGCCTCGCCGATGCCTTCGATACCGTCTGCGCACTTGAGGCGTACGATCACCAGCGTCTGGGTGGCCATGGTGGCCATCGACAGCTTGTGCGGTCGGATGGTGGGCAGGTCGACCAGCAGGGTCTCGACGCTTTCGATCAGGGCGGTCATGGTGGCTCCGGCGATTACCATCAGCTCGTTGTCATCCACGGGCTGGCGATCTGGGTGACGATCTGGGTGATGAGGAAAGCCGCAAGCGCTGCAAAGCCTCGGCGACTCGTAAGCGATCAAGCCATACCTTGGTAAGATTTCTCTTACGCTGCGAAGCACCACTGCCATCGACATCGGAAGAGAACTACCGCGGAAAGGCGCTTGATCCGGCGATTGAGTGCAGTGTGATTGTCTTTGAGGGGCACAACCAATATGGTCTGGGTAGATCGCAATACCCTGGAGGTATCATGGAGCTTCGACACCTGCGCTATTTCTGTGCCGCAGCGGAAGAGCTGAACATCACCCGGGCGGCCGCCAGGCTGCATATGGCGCAGCCCCCTTTGACCCGGCAGATCAATCAGTTGGAGGAAGAATTGGGGGCCCAGCTATTCATTCGTGGTCCCCGAGGGCTGACCCTGACGCCCACCGGCAAGTTCTTCCATGAGCATGCCCTGCAGATGCTCGAGAAGCTCGATACCACGGTGGCGGCGGTACGCCGTATGTCTCGAAGCCACAAGGAAATGTTCGGTATCGGCTTTGTGCCCTCGCTGTTTTACGGCCAGCTGCCGCTGCTGGTGCGCGAGTTGCGACAAAAGGACGAGGTGGAGCTGACCCTGGCCGAATTGACCACGGTGGAGCAGGTGCAGGCGCTCAAGGCAGGACGTATCGATATCGGCTTCGGACGCCTGAGGATCGACGATCCCGACGTGGAACAGGAGGTGCTGTTCGAGGAACCGATGATGGCGGCGGTGCCGGAGGGCCACCCGCTGGTGGGCACCACCCCGACCATGGAGGAGCTCGCCCGCTACCCGCTGGTGCTGTATCCGGCGAGCCCGCGCCCGAGCCTTGCCGACCTGGTGCTGGGGCTGTTTCGCCGCCGGGGGCTCAAGGTCACGGTGGTGCAGGAGGCCAACGAGATGCAGACGGCGCTGGGCCTGGTGGTGTCGGACTTCGGCATCACCTTGGTGCCGGAGCAGGTCAAGCGACAGAACCGCGATGGCATTCGCTACCTGTACCTGGCGGAGAAGCACATAACTTCACCGATCGTCTGCAGCCGGCGCCGGGGAGAGACGCCCAGCGCGACCATGCAGGCGGCCAACGCCATCCTTGAGGTGCTGGTGGAGAATCGTCGGACGGGCAAGTACCCGTGAAACATATCGAGGGGCGGCAGGGCCAGGGCCCTGCCTGCGGCGCGTTGATAGCGCTGCGGTGTTAGCGAAACTCTTCCCCCGCCGCGGCCACGAAGGCCATCTCGACCAGCAGTTCGGGGTTGGCAAGCTCGGCCTTGACGCAGGCGCGGCTGGGAGCGGTGCCGGGCTCGAACCAGGCCTCCCAGGCGACGTTCAGGGCATCGAAGTGGGCAAAGTCGGTCAGGTAGATGGTCACCGAGATGATGCGTGTCTTGTCGCTGGCCACCTTGGCCAGCGACTCCTCGGCCTGTTCGAAGATCTGCTCCACCTGGCCGGTGATATCGGCGCGGGTGTCCGCCTCGGCGACTTCGACGAAGTGGGCCATGCCATTGAACACGGTGATGTCGGACCAGCGGGGGGTGGGATTGATGCGGTGGATATCCATGGAGGTGCCTCGAAGCCAGGGCGGAAAAGACCGCTAGCATAGGCCATGGAAGCGTCGGTGCAAACGCGGGCAAATAACGACACGGACGCCGCGGTTCACGCCACGACGTCCGTGTGGTCAGGCGAACGCGATCAGAAGTCGAAGAACACCGTCTCTCCCTCCCCCTGCAGCACGATATCCAGACGATAGCGTGGCAGGCCGCCTTCCCCGCCCTCTTCACGCCGGGCGATCAGCGTCTGGCGCCGGGCCGGCGACTCGATCGCACCCAACACCGGGCAGCCGGCATTGGCTTTGTGCTCGTCATCGAAGTAGAGCCGGGTCTGCAGATGCAGGTTCACGCCCCGGGCGAAGATCGTGAGGTTGATGTGCGGGGCCATGGTGCGACCGTCGGGCCGAGCGATGGCGCCGGGCTTGACGGTGACAAAGCGCCACTCGCTGTTGCCCTCGGCGGTGGTCGCGGTACGCCCGAAGCTGTTGAACGGCGCCTTGAGGTCGAACGCCGTCTGATAGTCACCGTTGGCGTCGGCCTGCCAGGCCTCCAGCAGGGCGTCGCGGACCAGGTCGCCGTTACCGTCGATGACCCGTCCCGCCACCTCGATACGCTCGCCTTCGGCGTTATCCTTGGCCAGTTCGTTCCAGATCTCCTCGTCGCGCTCGGGCAGGCCGGCGACGGCCAGCGCCAGGCCGATGTGCACGTAGGGGCCGGCGGTCTGGGACGCGGTCTCGCGCAGCATCAGGTTCGCGGTGGGGGTAAGGTTTGGCTGTTGCATGAGGTCTCCTCGCTGCCGTGGGCCGACTCGGGCACCACGGCACCTGTTGTTCCTGTTCTTGTTCACTGATTCTCGAAATAGGTCTGCAGTTCGCCACGCACCACCAGGTCGAAGCGGTAGGCCAGGGCGTCCATGGGACGCGAGCGGGCCATGTCGAGTCGACCGATCATGGTGCCCACGGCCTCCTCGTCCTTCAGGGTCTGGACGATGGGGCAGATCGGAATCAGCGGGTCCCCCTCGAAGTACATCTGGGTGATCAACCGGGTGGAGATGGCCGGGCCCATGACGCTCACATGAATGTGCGCCGGGCGCCAGGTGTTGATGCCATTGGGCCAGGGATAGGGACCGGGTTTGATGGTGCGGAAGTGGTACCAGCCATCATCGTCGGTGAGACAGCGCCCGACGCCGCCGAAGTTGGGGTCCAGCGGGGCCAGATAGCTGTCCTTCTTGTGGCGATAGCGGCCACCGGCATTGGCCTGCCACATCTCTACCAGAGTCTGCGGCACCGGCTTGCCGAACTGGTCGACGACCCGGCCGAACATGATCACCCGCTCCCCCACCGGCAGACCGGGGCTATCGGCATCGCGGAAGTTCAACAGCAGGTCGTTGTCATGGGGTCCCATGCGCAGGCGGCTAAACTCGGGGCCGGTGAGTTCCGACACACTGGGGGTCTGCAGGCTGACCAGCGCCTGGGAGGGCGAGCGCGGCACCGAGGTCTTGTAGCCGGGGGTGTAGGCGGCGGGGTGCCACTGGCGATCCCGCTCAACGAAGCGACGATTGAGGGTCATGGGGGAAGAGGTCCTGGCGTGATTGTTGGTTGTTCACACGCGCCTCGAGACACGAGGCGATGACAGCAGTGTGACCAGCCAAGCCCGGGGAGCCAATTGAGACCTTGGCCGGTCGTCATAACCCAGGGGTTATGATGACCGGATGGCGGGGCGTCGGACCGCAGGAACGAGTACGTACTGGCCTGCTGCTTCGCCCCCAGATATTTCGGCGCCGCTACTGGGGTCTTGCCGCGGCGGCCTGGCGCAGCGACTCGGCGAAGCCTTCCAGCGCCAGGCTGGGGCTCAAAGAGGTGTTGGTACACAGCCCTACCGAGCCACCCTGGTGCTCGAAGGACAGTGCCAGCTCGACCAGCTGGCCGCTTTCCAGATCCTCGGCCACCGCCTCGAAGGGCGCCACCCAGATGGCATCGGTGTCCAGTGTGAAGCGCCGGCTGACCGGCAGCGACAGGGTCTCCAGACAGGGCGCGGGCAAACTGATGGCGTGACGCACACAGAAGCTGTCGACCCGCTGACGCAAGGTGGTCTGAGGGGGAGGCACGGCCCAGGGGTAGTCGCTCAGGACCTCGGGAGGACAGGGCGAGGCGGTGGCCAGCGGATGCCCCTGGCGCACCACCAGCCGCAGCGATTCGTAGTAGAGATGTTCGAAGGCCAGGTCACGAATCTCGCGGGCTTCGGTCATACGCCCCACCACCACGTCGAGCTCACCCAGCGCCAGCCGCGACAGCAGAAAGGCGCTGGCGCCGGTGGTCACGGTCACGCTGGTCTCCTGGCCCAGCGGCGAGGCCTGGAAGTGCTGAATCGCCGCCGGCAGCAGCCGCGATTCCACCGTCGACAGCGCCCCGACCCTGAGCCAACGCTGCCCACCATGGCCGTCGGCCAGCGCCACCACGCCCTCTTCCAGGGCGCGCAGCGCAGGCCCCGCGTGGCGCAACAGGGTGAGTCCCGCCTGGGTCAGACTGACGCCCTGGGCGCTACGCTCGAACAGGCTGGCGCCAACGATCTCCTCGAGTTCACGGATGGCCTTGGAGATGCCCGGCTGGGTGATCGCCAGGGCGTCGGCGGCACGGGCGAAGCTGCGGCTGCGCGACACCTCGAGGAAGGCGTTGAGATGGCGCAGCTTGATACGATGATTGAGCATGGTGGCCTGCGATCTGGCGACGTGACGGGTGTCCAGCGTGGCGCCGTGGCGTGGCACCTCGTCAGCCTCCACCACGCCGACAGCGCTAGCGACAGGCTGCCAGCACGCGCTCGATGGGCTCGTCGGCGCCACTCAGCGGGAAGCGTGAGGGACGGGTATCCTGGGGTGTGACCACCGCCACGTTGCCGCCTTGCAGGGTCTTGGTCAAACCGAGGGGAGACGGGGCGAACCACACGCCGTCGTGGGGGGAGTGGCGTGACTCCAGGCGATACCCGATGCCGTCCACCAGCACCTCCAGCGGCTTGCGCCGATCGGCGCCCATCTGGGAGGCATAACCGGCCACCGATACCATGGGCACACCGTTCCAGCACACCAGTGCCAGAGAATGACCGCTGCCATCATCGACTCGCGCCGCCGGGGCGTCGCCGAACATCTGGTGGGCCTGGGTGTAGCGCCACTCTGCCGACGCCGTATTCGCCATCAGGGTGCCGAGCAGTATCGCCACAAACGTCTTGAACCACATCAATAGTTGACCTCTTGCTGCCGAAACGGGCATGCATCGGGCACTCCCTGCCTGACGGAATCCTCTCCTTCTCCTTTTGCCAAGTCTAGCAACTGACCGAGGATCCACGAATGGAGCAGCAGGGTTGCCCTGCCACCTATGGCATGGCAAGTCACCAAAGGCCAGGAAGCCTTGCTGCCTGCCTGGAGGATTCTGTGCTCCGTGAGTCAGCTATTTACCACTCTTTTACCCCAAGCGGCAAACCATGTCCCTCATGCCGATGATTCGCCGCTTCCCCAGCCCAGTTCCTTGGCCAGGGCCGGCGCATGCCCTTCAGGGAGCCTGAGCCCCAATACTGGCGCTTCTCGATCAGCAGCAGACGAACCGATGGGGAAGCAGCCCAGACGGCCATCGCCAGCTATGGCGGATGTTCCAGTCCGAGAGCCAGCCTTCCATAGGCTGAAGATGCCTCCCGATCATTCAGTCAGGTCGAGTATCCTGCGGGCCTGGTGCCAGGTGGCCACCGGCCGCTCGTACTTCTCGCACAGGGTCACGACGCGCTCGACCAGGGCCGCATTGGAGGGAGCCAGGGTATGACGATCGAGGCGCACGTTGTCCTCGAGCCCGGTGCGGGTATGCCCGCCCGCAGCGATCGACCACTCGTTGAGCAGGGCCTGGTTGGGCCCGATCCCGGCGCCGCACCACTGGGCGTCCGGTGCGAGCCGATTCAGCGTTTCGACGTAGAAGTCGAGGGTGGGCTTGTCCACCGGCATGGCGTTCTTGACGCCCATGACGAACTGGACGTAAAGCGGCCCCTTGAGCTTGCCTTGTTTCGACAGAGCCACCGCCTGATGGATATGCGACAGGTCGAACGCTTCGATCTCGGGCTTGACGTCGTACTTGAGCATTTCGTCGGCGAGCCACTCCACCAGCTGGGGCGGATTCTCGTAGACGCGGTTGGGGAAGTTATTGGAGCCCACCGAGAGGCTTGCCATGTCGGGCTTGAGGCGTAGCATGCCGCCGCGCGCCTCTCCGGCCCCGGAGCGACCGCCGGTGGAAAGCTGGATGATCATGCCCGGGCAATGGGTCCTCAGGCCTTCCATCAGCCTGGCAAACTTCTCCGGATCCGACGTGGGCGACTGATCGTCGTTACGCACATGACAATGGGCGATGGCGGCTCCCGCCTCGAAGGCCGCCTGGGTGCTTTCGACTTGCTCTTCGATGGTCACGGGAATGGCCGGATTATGTTCCTTGCGGCCCACGCTGCCAGTGATGGCGACACAGATGATGCAGGGAGTAGACATGTGTCCTCTCTTGTTATCGAAACGCTAAGATAGGGAAAACCAAGACGAGCAGCCCCACGACGGGCAGGCGACATTGGTCCCGAGCTCATCCTTGAAGTAACGGTGGGCCTGCAAGTGGAGCGAGATGCCGCAGGCAAACAGAGGCAGGCTCGAAGGCGATGCCAGGTACCGGGGTCCTACTGACGATAGGTCTGCCGATGCGGGCCGGCGAACTGACGTCCGCACCGTTTCACGACGGCGTCAGGCACGCTCGCGCCGGGGATGCTGACGCAGGAACAAGGAGCCGCCAGACACAGGCCGACATCACCAGACATGGGGCTCCCCGTCACCTTCATTCAGTGGCTACCATCAAACGTATGACGACGAACCTTCAGGGCTCCACCGTCCCCCAACCCAGTTCCTTGGCCAGGGCAAAGGCATGATTGGCCGCCGGCACGCCGGCATAGATGGCCACGTGCATCAGCACCTGACGCAGCTCCGCCTCGCTGAGGCCGATACGCTGGGCGGTCTTCAGGTGCAGGGTCAGCTCCTCGCGCCCCAGGGCGGCGAGAATGCCGGTGGTGATCATGCTGCGCTCGCGTCTCGTCAGGTCGTCGTTGGACCACAGCTCGCCCCAGGCCAGCCGTGTGATCATCTGCTGAAACGGAGTGTCCAGGCTGTTGGCGTTGTGGGTGGAACGGGCCACATGCTCCTCGCCCAGCACCTGCTTGCGGGTCACAAGGCCAGTGGAATAGTCGACGCCCTCCGCGCCCACATCGCCCAGGTCCACCGCCATCACCGCCAGCAGCTTCTCGGCGAATCGGCTTGGCGCCTCGACCGAAGGCACGTGACCGACGCCCTCGAGCACCTCGAGCGGGGCGCCGTCGCACTCGGCCGCCAGGGCCTCCAGGGTGGCCGGTGGCGTCGCCAGGTCCTCGCTGCCACCGAACAGCTGCACCTTGACGCCCTTGCCGGAGAGCTTGCCGGTGAAGGTATCTCGCCCCAGCATTTCGCAGAGCAGCGCGTAGGACTCGTCGTCACCGCGCCCCATCTGGGTGCACCAGCCCGCCTTTAGGGCCGGCTCGGCGTCGAAGCAGGCGGCAGCGAACCAGCGCGGCACGATCTCGCCGGACATCGCCGCCAGGCCCTCGCGCCGCACACGCTCGGCCCTGGTGGTCCATAGCTCGCTGGTGCCGATCACCGCCCCGGTGTTGGTCAGGGCGGCGGAGAGCAGGCGCTCGCCGTGCTCGCTGATCAGCTGCTGCCCCACCACGCCACCGATGGAGGTACCGACGAAGTGGAAGCGGCCTGCGCCGGCGTGGTCGGCCAGGGCGATGGCTTCCTTCGCCAGTTCGGCCGGAGTGATCGGCCCGTCGCCCCAGGCCTGGCTGGCGCCGTGACCGGGCAGGTCCCAGGTCAACACCCGGTAGCGTGGCAGCAGCACCGGCAGGACGTCGTCCCACACCGCCTGGCTCATGCCCAGCGGATGCGCCAGCACCACCAGAGGATTGGCCTCGGCGCCGAGCAGGCGATACGCGACACTGCGTCCTTCGATATTCAGAAATGCCATGACCTCTCTCCTGTTCCTCTATACCCGTTCGATCAGGGTGGCGATGCCCTGGCCCACGCCCACACACATGGTGCACAAGGCGTAGCGCTTGCCGCTCCTGTTGAGCTCGTGGGCGGCGGTCATCAACAGGCGCGCCCCGGACATGCCGAGCGGATGGCCCAGGGCGATGGCCCCGCCGTTGGGGTTGACCCGGGGATCATCGTCGGCGACGCCGAGGTCGCGCAGACAGGCCAGGGCCTGGGCGGCGAAGGCTTCGTTGAGCTCGATCACGTCGATCTCATCGATCGTAACGCCGCTGCGCTCGAGCAGCCTGCGCACCGCCGGGACCGGGCCATAGCCCATGATGCGCGGTTCCACCCCGCCGGTGGCCATGCCGACGATACGCGCCATCGGCACCAGGCCATGGCGCTCCACCGCCGCCTGGCTCGCGACCAGCATGGCACAGGCGCCGTCGTTGACCCCGGAGGCGTTGCCGGCAGTGACACTGCCATTGTCCTTGAAGGGGGTCGGCAGGGCGGCCAGCTTCTCCAGGGTGGTACCGGCGCGAGGATGCTCGTCGATGTCGAACACCAGCGGCTGCTGCTTGCGCCGGGGGATCTCGATGGGGGTGATTTCCTCGGCGAAGCGACCCTCCTGCTGGGCCCGCGCGACCTTTTGCTGGGAGCGTACGGCAAAGGCGTCCTGATCGGCGCGGGAGATGTCGAACTGTTCGGCTACATTCTCGGCGGTCTCGGGCATCGAGTGGGTATCGTGAAGCTTCTTCATCAGCGGGTTGACGAAGCGCCAGCCGATGGTCGTGTCCTCGATCTGCTGCCCCCGGGAGAAGGCGCCTTCCGCCTTGCCCATGACGTAAGGCGCCCGGGACATCGACTCCACCCCGCCGGCCAGGGCCAGATCCATCTCGCCGGCCTTGATCGCGCGCATGGCGGTGCCTACCGCATCCATGCCGGAGCCGCACAGACGATTCATGGTGGTACCGGGCACCGAGGTCGGCAGACCCGCCAGCAGCGCCGACATGCGCGCCACGTTGCGGTTGTCCTCGCCGGCCTGGTTGGCACAGCCCATGAAGACCTCTTCGATGGCGCCGGGATCAAGCTCTGGCGCCTGGGCCAGCACCGCCTTGAAGATGTCGGCGGCCAGGTCGTCGGGACGCACGCTTGCCAGGGTGCCACCGAAGCGCCCGATGGCGCTGCGACGGGGATGACAGAGAAAGACGTCGGTCATGTCGGACTCCTTGGTCACCCCGCGCACTGGCGCGGGGTGTGTCGGGGAAGGGGCGAAATGGAGGTCTGGTTGAGGCTGACGGGCCGGTTACTGGCCGCTGTGGGCACGATCGGTGCGCGCCTTCAGCTCACGCAGCACCTCGAGCTCATGGGCACTGGGGACCGGCGTGGTCTCGAGTTCGGCGGCGAAACGAATGTCCCAGCCGGTGGCCTCCTGGACCTGCTCGCGCGTCACGCCGGGATGCAGCGAGACCACCGTCAGTTCACGATCCTCGGGGTCCGGCTTCATCACGCACAGGTCACTGATCACGCGAGTCGGCCCCTTGCCGATATTGGGTACGCCGTCGCGTCCCTTGCCGTCGCGGCCGAAGCCCAGGGTGGTGATGAAATCGACGTCACGCACGAAGGCCCGCGGCGAGTGCTTCAGGGTGATGAACACTTCACCTGCGTTGGTAGCGATCTCCGGCGCCCCGCCGCCACCGGGCAAGCGTACCTTGGGTGCGGTGTAGTCGCCGATCAGGGTGGTGTTGAGGTTGGCGTAGCGATCGATCTGGGCGGTTCCCAGAAAGCCCACACTGACCTTTCCGCCCTGCAGCCAGTAGCGAAACATCTCCGGCACCGACACCGTGGTCAGCGCCGACTCGCACAGCTCGCCATCGCCGATCGACAGCGGCAGCACGTCCGGCCTGGTCTGCAGGGTGCCGGATTCGTAGATCAGCACCACCTCGGGGGCATGGGTCAGTCGCGCCAGGTTGGCGGCCTCGGACGGCAGGCCGATACCGACGAAACAGGTCATGCCGTTTTCCAGCGCCCGGGCGGCGGTGACCGTCATCATCTCGCTGGCGCTGTAGTCGATTGCGGTGCTCATCGGGCGTCCTCCGCGGTGTTCATGATGTTGTCGTCGATCCAGCGGGTGAAGGCTTCACGGTCGCGGGCGATGGCGTCCCACTCCTTGTAGAAGCGGTTGTCACGCGGGTAGTAGCCGTGAGCGTAGGACGGCAGCGAGCCCTTTTCGGCCACGGCGATGGCGTCGATGGCCCAGCCTGGGATCACACAGGCGTTGGGGTGGGTGTCCAGGTCATCGACGATCTCCTCGACGGTGACGATGGCGCGGCTGGCTGCCAGCACCGCTTCCTTCTGCACCCCGATGATGCCCTCGATCAGCACATTACCGGCACGGTCGGCCTTCTGGGCGTGAACGATGGAGACGTCCGGGCGCACCGAGGGCACCGCCGCCAGGCGCTCGCCGGTGAAGGGGCACTCGATGAACTTGATCTGGTCATTGACGTTGGGTAGCTCGCTGCCGACGTAGCCGCGCAGCACCGCCAGCGGCAATCCGGCGGCGCCGGCCTCGAAGGCGCAGGCCATGGCGGCGTGGCTGTGCTCGAGAATCTCGACCTTCTGGGGCCAGCCCTTTTCCACCGCATCACGCAGGCGATGGAGCGAGCCGACGCCAGGGTTGCCCCCCCAGGAAAAAATCACCTTCTTCACGCAGCCGGCACCGATCAACTGGTCGTAGACCAGGTCCGGGGTCATCCGAATCAGGGTGAGGTCGCGCCTACGCTGGCGAATGACCTCATGCCCGGCGGCGAAAGGAATCAGGTGGGTAAAGCCTTCCATGGCGACGGTGGCGCCGTCATGGACGTAGCGCCTTACCGCTTCGTCAAGACTCAGGATCTCGGCCATGTGGGTTGCCTCTGTTAACGATGAACCAATGCGGTGGACAGAACAGCCTTGTTCGCTATGTGAACGTAGGTTTGTTATACGAACAAGTTACTGCTGATCGTCAGGGCCGTCAAACGCAAAAAGGGCGGGAACGGCATACGCCGCTCCCGCCCCTTCTCGTTCTTCTACCGATCAATCAACGTGTTAGCGTTGCTCCAGCCACTCCCTGGCCTTGCTGACCTGTTGTCGACTGCTACCAATGTATAACGCCGGATCGGTGGCGGCCTTGAGCTGCTCGACACTGATATCGGGGGGCTGCCGGGGAGCCTCACTGCTCTGCTCTGCGGTGGATGGCTCGCCCGCCTCCGCCTTCAGCACCTCGTGCAAGACCTCGTGATAAGGACGCCCCTGGCGGCGCGCGGTCTCGGCAGCCTCGGCCGCCAGCGCCTTGGCCCTGTCGCTGCCGAGGTGGGGTGTCAGCAGGCGCGCCACCGGCTCGGCCATGATCGCGCCGCCGGTCAACGCCAGGTTGGCGGCCATGCGCTCAGGATGTACTTCGAGTCCTTCCAGCAGGGTTGCCGCCTGCTCCAGCGCCCCTTCCACCAGCAGCACCGATTCGCTGAGCGGTGCCCACTCGGCGTGCCACTCGCCGAGGCCCCGTTCCAGCGGCTGGGCCACGGCACCGATGATCACCGTGGTGTGGCCGTGCACCCGACGCGACGCGCCGCGAATCAGGGCGCAGCGTACCGGATTGCGCTTGTGCGGCATCGACGACGATTCGCCCATGCCAGGGGCGCTCGGCTCGCTGACTTCGCCAACCTCTGTCTGGGTCAGCAGGGCGACGTCCAGCGCCAGGCTCTCCAGCGCCCCGGCGACGGCGTCCAGGGCGGTCTGCAAGGCATGGATCGGCTGGCGGTCGGTATGCCAGGGCTGTACCGGGCAGGACAGGCCAAGCTCCTCGGCCAAGGCCTGCATCAGCTCGACCCCCTGTTCCCCCCAGCCCGAGTGCACCCCCACTGCACCGCCGAACTGCACCGGCAGTCCTTCGGCGGCGATATCCCCAAGCCGGCGTCGCGCGCGCTCGAGCCCGATGCCCCACTGGGCCGCCTTGACCCCAAAGGTCATCGGCAGCGCTTGCTGCATCAGGGTACGGCCGACCATGGGCGTCTGCTCGTGGTCACGCATCAGCGCGAGAACCGCGTTGCGACAGCGCTCGAGCAGGCCATCCAGGCTCGCCAGGCGCGGCGTCAGCAGGTGCATCAGCGCCGAATCCACCACATCCTGGCTGGTCGCCCCCTGGTGCCAGCACGCCTTGAGCTCGTCCGGCAACGCCGCTCGCCCGGCCTTGACGAAGGGGATCGCCGCGTTGCCGCCGCTGGCGATACCCCGGGCGATGGCCGCGGTGTCAAAGTCATGATGCTCAAGCGCCGCCGCCATGCGCCCGGCGCTGCCCGCTGGCAGTGCGCCGACACCTTCCTGGACGCGCGCCAGGGCGAGTTCGAAGGCCAGCATCGAGGCCACCAGGTCATCGTCGCGACAGGCTTCCAGGGCACTCTGGCTCATGAATGGATGGCTCAGCAGGGCGTCGGACATGGCAAGGTTCCTCTTCTTCTGGGGAGCGAATGGGGCGTATCGACCGGGGCGAGTTCAAGGGGATAGCAGCGAGGAGGCAACGACAAGGACACGCGATGGCGACAGCGTGGCCGCTCCACCAATAGTCGCACAGGTGTTCGCACCTCGAACAAGCATGCTAGATTATCGACAACACGGGAGCAAACCGTCGCCCACAGAAGACGAATGTCTTCTTGCTGCCATGACATCGGGGACCGTATCCGGACGCTGCCCTGCTATCATCGTCGCTCGGGCTGTACAACGCTCTCACGTCGTGGCGCTCGATCACTGCAACACTAGATCTTAGTGACACTCGAATCTGAAAAAAGGACACCTCGATGGATACGGCACCGGCCGACGCCGCCCTGAGCCCGGATGACCGCGACTTCGTCACTGCCCTGGCCAGCGGCCTCGACGTCATTCTGGCCTTCGACGAGGCCCACCCTCGGATGACCTTGAGTGAGGTGGCGACGCGCACCGGCATGAACCGTGCCCGCGCCAGACGCTTTCTACTGACGCTGCATGCCCTGGGCTATGTGCGCAAGGACCATCGCCACTTCGAGCTGGCGCCGCGGGTGCTCAAGCTCGGCTACGCCTTCCTGTCCGCCAACAACTATCAGCACCTGATCCAGCAGGTGCTCGAGGACATCACCACAGAAAGCGGCGAATCCTCTTCTCTTGGCGTACTCGACGGCGATGAGGTCACCTATGTGGCTCGCTCGGCGTCGCGTCAGCGGCTGATGGCCATCACCCTGTCGGTGGGCACGCGGCTGCCCGCCGCCTACACCTCGATGGGGCGCATGCTGCTGGCACAGAAGACCGACGACGAACTGGATGCCTTTATCGAGCGCACCACCCTCGAGCGCTTCACCGACAAGACGATTACCGACAAGGCTGAGCTCAAGCGCGCCATCCTACAGGCTCGCCAGCAGGGCTATGCCATCGTCGATCAGGAGCTGGATTCTGGGCTGCGTTCGTTGGCAGTACCCGCCTTCGACGCCAACGGCGAGCTGATCGGTGCGATCAATATCAGCACCAACGCCGCCAGAATCGACCACGTCACCTTGCTTGAGCGCTACCTGCCGCTGCTCCAGGCCAAGGCTCGCCAGATTCGTGCCAACGTGAGCTGATCGTCTTTGTCTGAGCGCACTGGGGACAGGCGCATATGGAGAAGTATGACAATGGCAGGGAGGCCTGAATGCTAGCGATACTCTCCATCACCACACCGATCTTTCTGCTGATCGGCGTCGGCTTTCTGGCCCGGCGCTGGAACCTGGTATCGCCGGTGCAGCTCTCCGGTGTCGCCAACTTCGTGCTGTATGCTGCGCTGCCGGCACTGATCCTCGGCGCCCTGACCCGCAACTCGCTTGGCGAGGTGATCAGCCTACCGCTGCTGGCAGCCTACGCCCTGGGTTCCGTGGCCACCTTCGTCGCCTGCCTGTGGCTGCCGCGCAATCGCCAAAAGAAGTCCCCCACCGAGCGGGCCATCCAAGCCCTTGGCATGTCCGCCTCCAACAGCGGCTTTGTCGCCTACCCGATCGCTGCCCTGGCGCTGGGTCAGGCGGCGGCGGGTATCATCATGGTCCACACCATGATGGTCGAAATCCTGCTGGTGATTCCCGGCGCACTGGTACTGGCCGAGGTCGGTCAGCAGCGCGACACCCGCGCCGGTGATGCCCTGCGCCAGACCCTGACCAGGCTTGTCCGCAACCCGATCCTGATCTCGCTGAGCCTGGGGCTAGCACTGGCGGCACTGGGAATACGCCTGCCGGCGACGCTGGATCGCACCATCGAGCTGCTGGCCGGCGCCGCCGGGCCCGCTGCGCTGTTCGTCATCGGCGGCACCCTGTACGGCCTCAAGATCCGCGGCATGGTCAAGGACATGGGCCAGATCATGCTCGGCAAGCTGGTCCTCCACCCGCTGCTGGTGCTGGGCATGCTACTGGCCTTCCAGACCGTCCTGGCACCCTTGCCCCCCCTGATCTTCGCCGGCGCCATGATCTTCGCCGCCTGCCCGATGATCAGCATCTACCCGCTGATCGCCCAGCGCTTCGGCATGGAGGGCGTGGGTGCCGCAGCCCTGATGGCAAGCACGCTATCAAGCTTTGTGACTCTTAGCGTTGTCCTGTGGGCGCTATCACACACCGGCCTGATGCCGCTGCTTGGCTGAACCTCCCGCGGTGCCGACAACTGACTGAGGCCTGATGCCCAACCCTGGCTGACTCGCTGGCGACCGACTGCTGGCTCACGTACCATGAAAGGCATCATTTAGCTTGCTACTTTTTTGTCGGCGCAGAATGTCGCCGTCCCGCTTCGACCGCCAACGGCCCGCCATGTCCACACCTTCATCGACACCAGACACTACGCCCCTGACGCCGCCCCAGGCCCTCAATCGCGACCGGCCGATGAAGGGCATCGCCTTCATGCTGGCGGCGGGGCTCCTGTTCTGCATGCTCGACACCGGGGTCAAGACTCTGGCCCAGGACTATTCGCCGGTGCAGGTGGTTTGGGCGCGCTACGTTGGCCATATGCTGGTGCTGACCGGCTACCTGGTCTATCTGGGACGTGGGCCGGGCATGGCCATGCTGAAGACGTCATCCCTGGGCGGCCAGTTCGTTCGTGGCCTGCTGCTGCTGGGGGCCAGCACCTTCGCCTACCTGGCCTTTCGCACCCTGCCGATCCTGCAGGTCTACGTCATCAACTTCAGCTCGCCGCTGCTGGTGACCCTGCTGGCGATTCCGCTGCTCAAGGAGCGGGTCGGCTGGCGCCAGTGGCTGGCGATCCTGGTGGGCTTCGGTGGGGTGGTGATCTGCGTGGGCCCGGTGGACTGGCGCGCCAACCCGGCGATACTGCTGCCCTTCGGTCTGACCGCCTGTTTCGCCCTCTACCAGCTGTCTACCCGACGCTTCGGGCGCGAGGACCATCCCCTCACTTCGCTGTTCTACGCGGGCCTTGCCGGCGCCCTGGTCAGCTCAGCGGTGGTTCCGGCCTTCTGGACCCCGGTGGCACTGGGAGATCTGCCGCTGTTCGTCTTCGTCGGCCTGATGGGCGCCGCCAGTCAGCTCACACTGATCCTGGCCATGCGCTACGCGCCGGCCTCGCTGGTCTCGCCCTTTCTGTACCTGCAGATCGTCTGGGCGGCGCTGTTCGGCTTCATCTTCTTCGGCGACGTGCCACGCCCGGAGACCTGGATCGGCGCGGCGCTGATCAGCGCCGCCGGCATCACCCTGGCGCTGACTCGGGGGCGCGATCGCTGATCCGGCGTCAGCCCTTTCTGATCACTGCATCCAGGGCGGCGTGGTAGCCCTGACTGCCGAGCCCGGCGATGACGCCATCGGCACGCAGCGAGACGTAGGAGTGATGGCGGAAGCTCTCGCGCTTGTGCACGTTGGAAAGATGCACCTCGATCACTGTGCCGTCGAAGGCGTTCAGGGCATCGAGGATCGCCACCGAGGTGTGGGTGTAGGCCGCCGGGTTGATGATGATGGCGACGGTGCCATCGAGACGCGCGGCGTGGATGGCGTCGATCAGCTCACCTTCGTGATTGCTCTGGCGACTGGCGAGCTCCCAGCCTTCGAGCACGGCGTGCTCGCGCAGCGCGTTGTCGATATCGGCCAGGGTCTCGTGGCCGTAGATCTCGGGCTCACGTGTGCCCAGCAGATTGAGGTTGGGGCCATGCAGCACCAGTACCTTGCCACTCATCAAGGATTCTCCTTCAACTGTTCACGCCGGTGGTGGGCAAAAAGAGAGACGGCCTGCTCGTCGGCGGCACGCTTTCGTTCATCCTCACAGAACTGCTTGAAGGCGTCCACGCCCAGCTGGCGCGAACCGACAGCGAGGTGCGACGCTTGAATCCACAGGCATGTCGCTTCACCAGGTGTTTGACCTGTTGCCCAGACGTGCCTCGCCCTCTTGCGGTGTGCCACTCGAGCGCGGCTGGACCCCGCCGTCATTCACCCCTGTTTAGGCTCGAGCCAGGCTTTCCAGGCCTCGATGATGGCCCGGCGGTGGTCCTTGAACGCCTCGACGTCGCCCCGGGCGCTTTCCCGCGTCAGGGCGGCGCGGTGGTTGGCGCTGCGCGCGGCCAGGTAGGCGTCACGCAGCGCCTGGGCCTCGCCGGCCTCGAGATGGTCGGTCTCCTCCAGGGTCTCGAGGATGCGCATGTTGTCGCTGAAGCGCATCAGCTCCGGTGTCTGGTGGGATAGCGCCAGCACCGCGTACTGGCACAGGAACTCGATGTCGACCATGCCGCCGGGGTCGTGCTTGAGGTCGAAGGTATCGTCGGAGCCCTTCGAGCCCAGGTGATCGCGCATCTTGTGGCGCATCTTGACCACCTCCTCGCGCAGCGCCTCGCGATCGCGCTCGCGGCCGAGGATCTCCCGGCGCACCTCTTCGAAGCCTTCGGCCAGGGTCGCGTCGCCGGCCACCACCCGGGAGCGCACCAGCGCCTGGTGCTCCCAGGTCCAGGCCTGCTCGCGCTGGTACTCGGCGAAGGCCTTGAGCGGGCTGACCAGCAGACCGGAGTTGCCCGAGGGGCGCAGCCGCATGTCGACCTCGTAGAGCGAACCGGCCGGCGTCACCGCCGACAGCAGGTGGATGATGCGCTGGCCCAGCCGGGTGAAGAACACGGTGTTGTCGATCACGCGCTTGCCGTCGGTCTCGCCCTGGGAGGCGCAGTCATGCAGGAACACCAGGTCGAGATCCGAGCCGTAGCCAAGCTCGATGCCGCCAAGCTTGCCGTAACCGACGATCAGAAACTCCGGCGCTTTACCGGCGCGCTCGCCGTCCTTGCCCAGTGGATAGCCGTGCTTGCGGGTCAGGGTCTTCCAGGCCATGGCCAGCACGGCGTCGAGGATCACCTCGGCGATGTAGGTGAGGTAGTCGCTGACCTTCATCAGATGGCGGGTGCCGGCGATGTCCGAGGCCGCCACGTGCAGCACCTGGGCGTGCTTGAACACCCGCAGTGCCTCGAGCTGGGCTTCCTCGTCGTCCTCGGGAATCCGCGCCAAGGTCTGGCGCAGCTCGTCGGCCAGGCGCGCCTTGTCCGCCGGGGTGTAGAGGGTGTCCGGGGTCAGCAGCTCGTCGAGCAGGATCGGGTAGCGGGCGATCTGTTCGGCGATCCAGGGACTTGCGCCGCACAGCTTCATCAGGTGGCCCAGGGCGTCGGGGTTCTCGCGCAACAGCGCCAGGTAGGCGGTGCGCCTGAGCACCGCCTCGATCAACGGCAGCACCCGCTCAAGCGCCGCATCCGGGGCCTCGCTCTCGGCCACCGCGTCCAGCAGCATCGGCATCAGTGCATCGAGGCGCTCGTAGCCCACCCGCTGCATGGCCTGAACCTGGCGTGACCCGGCCAGTCCCTTGATTCGCTTGAGTGCGGTGGCGGCATCGTCGAAGCCGGCGTCCTGCAGTGTCGCCTGGGCCTCGTCGTCGTCCGGCTCGCCGCGCCATAGCTGGCGCCAGGTATCGAGACTGGCACCCTCGTCGACGCCATCTTCCTCGACCTCGTCCTCGGGGTCGCTGATGACCGCGTCGAAGTGCTTGCGCACCCGCCCACGCACTTCGTCCAGGCGCGCCATCAGCGCCGGCCAGCCCTGGGCGTTCATGGCCAGCGCCACCCGCTCGCGGTAGAGGTCGTCGTCGGGCAGCGCCTGGGTCTGGCGGTCCTCGAGGGCCTGGATGGCGTGCTCCAGGTCGCGCAGAAAGGCGTAGTCCGGCAGCAGTTCGTCGATCACTTCCTGGGGCAGCAGGCCCAACTCCGGCAGCCGCTGCATGGCGGTCTTCAGCGAGGTTACCTGCAGCTCCGTATCCCGCCCGCCGCGGATCAGCTGAAACGCCTGAACGATGAACTCCACCTCGCGGATGCCGCCGGGCCCCAGCTTGATATTGCCCTGCATGCCCTTGCGACGGACCTCGCGATTGATCATCGCCTTGAGTTCGCGCAGCGACTCGATGGCGCCGAAGTCCAGGTACTTGCGGTAGACGAAGGGACGGATGCTCGACAACAGCTCATAGCCGGCGTCGATATCGCCGGCCACCGGGCGCGCCTTGAGCATGGCGTAGCGCTCCCACTCGCGGCCCTGATCCTGGTAGTAGCCGGCCAGCGAAGAAAAGCTGCCGACCAGGGGCCCACCGTCACCCAGCGGGCGCAGGCGCATGTCGAC
Source organism: Halomonas sp. H10-59 (assembly GCF_040070555.1). Taxonomy (NCBI): domain Bacteria; kingdom Pseudomonadati; phylum Pseudomonadota; class Gammaproteobacteria; order Oceanospirillales; family Halomonadaceae; genus Halomonas; species Halomonas sp. H10-59. The sequence continues at coordinate 454,968 of NZ_CP098828.1, read as the reverse complement.
GCGAAAGACGAAGCCGTCGGCGGTCACCGGGTCCAGCGCCGAGATCAGCTTCTGACCGAGCTTGGTGAAGTACTCGACGTGGTCCAGCGACTTGCGCCCACCTTGGGTCTCGCCCTTCTCCGGGTAGGCGAAGATCAGATCGATGTCGGACGACAGGTTCAGCTCGCCGGCGCCCAGCTTGCCCATGCCGAGCACCACCAGGCGCTGTTCGCTGCCGTCCTCGCGCGGGGCAGGACGCCCCCAGCGGGCCTCGACAAAGCGCTCGAGCCAGCCAAGCGCCCCTTCCAGGCAGACCTCGGCCAGGCGCGACACCGCGGCACCGGTGGCCCAGGCGTCGACGCCCTCGGGGCGGTTGATGTCGCGCCACACGATGGCCAGCATGCGCGCTGCTCGAAAGCGCCGAATCGCCGCCTGCATGGCGGCTTCATCCTCGGCGGCCTCGAGGCCCTCGTCGAGCAGCTGCCTGAGCGCCTCGGGCGTCAAGGCACGATCCAGCTCACCGCTGGAGTCCAGGCAACCCAGCCACTGGGGATGGCGACACAGGGTCTCGCAGGCGAACTCGGAGATCGCCAGCACCCGGGCGAGCTCGACCCGGCGATGGGGCTCCAATGCCTGATAAAGTTCGCCGGGGGGCTCATTGCCGCTCATTTCGGCGACGTTGTCTGCCTGTTCGAGCCGCGAGGCAAGGCGCTCCCAGGCGGCATCCAGGGCACCGACAAGGGCGGTGGGGATGTCGTCTCGGGGCAAGAAATCCTGGCTCAGCTGCATGGCGGCTCTCCTTGTTCACTCGTCGCCCCCGTGCGCAGATCACGGCGGGCCTGGGCCTGTGCTCCTCCCCTGAGCATACTCAAGCCCGGGCCTGTGAGCACGGTCCCTTGGGCCATCAGGCAAGCCCGGTCGTGTGAGCACGGCCGCCTATGCCATCAGGAACTTCTCCACGGCCAGCAGCCCCCAGGTCAGCCCCGCCATCGCCAGTGACAGCATCACCGCCGCCGAGCCGATGTCCTTGGCCCGACCGGACAGCACATGGCGCTCGGGGCCGATGCGATCGACCACGCTCTCGATGGCACTGTTGAGCAGTTCCACGATCAGCACCATGAAGCAGCTACCGACCAGCAGGATCCACTCCACCGGGGTGTCACCGATCCACCAGGCCAGCGGTACCAGCACCAGGCACAGCGCGAGCTCCTGACGAAAGGCGGATTCGTGACGAAAGGCGGCCCGCAGGCCCTTGAGCGAGTAACGCGTCGAGTGAATCAGGTGGCGCCAGCCGGTGTGTCCGGGCTTCATGAGGGTTCCTCGTGGCGAAAGGGGCACTCCCGGCCCCTCAGTGGTTGGCAATCATGCGGTCGAGATCCAGGGATACCAGGTCAAGGACCCTGGCCCAGCTGATGTAAGGGGTGTTGGCGGTGCCGTTGACCAGCACGGTGAAAACGCCGAAGCGGTGGCTGGCGGTACGGAAGTAGCCGGTTACCGCGCGTACCGCCACCGGCTGATTGAGGGTGCCGGTCTTGAGCGTCACGTGGCTCTGGAAGGTCGGCGAACCGCGCCGGATAAAGCGCATGGGGCCGTTGGTCGGGGCCTGCAGGCCGGCGTTGAACACCGGGAACAGGTCCGCCCGCCCGAACATGTACTCGAGCAGGGCGTTGCCGCCCCGGGCCGAGATCTTGTTGCCGGTGGTCAGGCCGCTGCCGCTTTCCAGGGTCACCTCGCCGTGGCCAGGCACCCGGGCGACAAAGGCCTCCAGCGCCGCACCGGCCTGATCGAGTTCGACCCGCGGCCCCTCCACCAGATCCAGCGCCAGCACATCGGCCATGTAGTTGTTGGAGTAGTTGAGCATGCGCAGCAGGATCTCCTGCAGCGGCTTGCCGTCCACCGCTGCAAGGCGACGGGCGCCGCCGGGGGGCGCCTCGCTGCTGGTGGCCACGCCGCCTTCGACGAGGATGCCGGAGCGCGCCAGCATGGCGTTGAGGGTCGCCGCCGTCTGGGCCGCCGGATCGGCGCTGGCACGGTAGACCTCGCGCGGCAGGGCGTTGGACGAAATCTGGCCGCTGACCGTCAGGGTCTCGCCTTCGGCGCCATTGACCCGGGTCGCCTGCAGGCTGGTGCCGGCGTTGGCGCCCTGGGTGGTGACCCTGTTGTTGACCGCGAACAGCGGCGCCTGGCTGTTGCAGCCGGTGATACGCGCCGGGCCGCCGACGGCGCCAGGCGCCACCTGCACGCACCAGCTACCGTAGTTGACCCCGGCCGACGTCAGCAGCGCGCTGTAGGCGTTGTCGGAGCGCTCGCGGGCGGTGCAGCGATCGATGGTCCGGCAGGTCACCGGACCGAAGCGCCATTGACTGACCACCAGCCGTCCGGTCACCCGGCGCACCCCGGCCTGGTGCAGACGCTGGGCAAGGCGCCACAGGTCCTCGCTGGTCAGGCTGGGATCGCCTCCCCCCACCATCACCAGATCGCCGGCCAGGGTACCGTCGCTTCCCGGGCGCGCGGTGCTGACGAGCTCGGTGGTGAAGCGATGCTGCGGGCCCCAGGCATCCAGCGCCGCTGCCGCGGTGTAGACCTTGGTCACCGAGGCCGGGGTGAGCTGGCGCTCCGGGGTCAGGCTGCCGAGGGTCTCGCCGGGCGCATCACCGGTGCCGAGCAGACGTGCCTCGGCACTGATCAGAAAGCCCTGCTTGGATAATTCGGCCAGATTGCCGAAGCCGGCGGCCTGCGCCGAGGCGGCGGACAACAGCGAGAGGCACAACGCCACCAGGGCGGAAACGAGGAGAACGGGCCAGGCGAATGGCGAGCGAGGCGACATGAAGACTTCCCTGCGATGAACGGGCGTTGCGCCCATGCGGCGCAACGAGGGCCGAGTCTACCGCCTGGCGTCCAAGGATTCGACTATAGCTTGATGACATGACCACGCACGCTCTCTACGCCACCGGGCCGGCGGCGGATCGGTGACGATTCTCGCAATCCTCGGAGAACCACCCGCCTTCTTCGACCGACGTCACCCGACGCACGACCGCGCGTATCGACGAGCAGAAATAGCGCCAGCCAAGCACAGCCTGCAGTGGCTAAGCCAGGCAAATACCAGCATGCTGAGAAGCGACTTGCATTCGTGGAGAAAGGCCATGCGCGGGATCCTGTACGTACTGATCCTTGGCACCATGCTTGGCAACGTCGTACTCGACAGCAGCGCACGTGCCCAGGAGGCGCCGAGCGTCGAGGGCACCCAGACGATCGCGGTCTCCGAGCGCACCGAGGATGCCGATATCGAACGTCGATTGACCGGCATTCTGGCCTCGGCCGGCTGGTATCGTAGTCTCGCCGTCGAGGTCAAGGAAGGCATCGTCTACCTGGACGGTGCGACGGCCTCGGGGAACCACCGCGACTGGGCCGGTTCCCTGACCGCCAAGACCGAGGGCGTTGTCGCCGTCGTCAATCGCATCGAGGTGCAGCCCGAATTCACGCTGTCGCTGACGCCGGTCATCGACGAACTTGGGCGCTTTGGCCGCGAGGCGTTGACCTATGTACCGCTGGCCTTGCTGGCGTTGCTGGTGCTGCCGCTGGCCTGGCTGCTTGCACGCCTGGTCTCGGCGCTGGCCAGGCGTCTGTTGCGCAAGCGTGTCGCCTCGCCCTTTCTACGCCAGGTGCTGGCCCGTGCCATCGCCCTTCCTGTGTTGCTGCTCGGCATCTATCTCATCCTGCAGGTCGCCGGGTTGACCGGCCTGGCGTTCTCCGTGGTCGGCGGCGCCGGCATGATCGGCATTGTCGTATCCTTTGCCTTTCGCGACATCGCCGAGAACTTCCTGGCCACGCTGATCATGTCGATACGCCAGCCCTTTCGTCGCGGCGACTGGATCACCGTCGCAGAGCACAGCGGAATCGTGCAAAGCATGAACGCCCGCTCGACGGTGCTGCTGTCTGCCGAGGGCAATCATATTCAGATTCCCAATGCCACGATCTTCAAGACGATCGTCATCAACTACTCCACCTCACCAGGCCTCAGGACCAGCGTCGATATCGGCATCGGCTACGATGACTCTGTCACCCATGCCCAGACGCTGATCCATCAGGTTCTGACCGCGCACGAAGCGATCATCGCGCACCCCGAACCCATGGTACTGGTCGATGCCCTTGGCGCATCCACGGTCAATCTCAAGGCCTACTTCTGGTTTGACGGCCAGACCATCGCCGGCGTCAAGCTGCGCTCGGCAGTACTGCGCCAGATCAAGAACACCTTGACCGAAGCCGGTATCTCGATGCCGGACGAGGCCCGGGAAATCATCTTTCCCCAGGGTGTACCCGTCGTTTCCCCATCAGAAGTCTCCGCCGTCGAGCCGCCTCAGGGAGTCGCGACACCGTCCACGACAGCACCGAGCAACGTCGTCCCGGCCAGTGACAGTGCCGACGTCACCAGTGCCGAAGGCGGCCTCGAGACCGAACGCCGGGCCATCGAGCAGTCCATCGGCACTACGACGCCGCCGGAAGGCCGCACCGACCTGCTGGGCGGCAACGACTCAACCCGGTCACACGACGAACCACCCCATCAGTGAGAGGACACCGAGGAAAACAGCTGAATGACAGCGACACCTCCCACGATCATGGCCAATCCGATCACCGCGGGAAGGTCTGGCTTCTCGCCGTAGACCACGATACCCACCAGGGTCACCAGCACGATGCCAAGCCCCGCCCAGAAGGCGTAGGCGATGCCTACCGGCACGCTGCGCAGCACCAGTGACAACAAATAGAAGGCCGCCAGGTAGCCGACCACCACCACCACGCTTGGCCACAGCCGGGTGAACTCGTTGGAGGCCTTGAGCGCTGAGGTGGCGATGACCTCGGCCACGATGGCGAGCGCCAGGTACAAGTAGCTCATCCGTTTGCTCCGTGGAGTCGACGTTCGACGATGCGGTCGAACAGGGAATTGAAGACCATGGCATAGACCAGAAAGAACAGCATGAAGCCGGCGTCGAGCCAGAATGCCTCGACCAGGCCGATCTCCATCCACCAGGCCACCGCCGGCAGGGTCATGATCAGAAGCCCGGTCTCGAAGCCCATGGCCTGGGCAAAACGCTGGGACAGGGTGCGCCGACGGGTCGGTAGCCAGCGATCGAACAGCCAGTTCCAGACCAGGTTCCAGAGCATGGCGGCGGTGGCCAGCCCCGCCGCCAGCACGCCCATCTCGCCCAGACCGTGGCCTGTCAGCACGCTGGCCAACGGGGTGACGATCACCAGCCCGCCGAGTTCAAACGACACCATATGGACCAGGCGTTCCTTGAGCGACCGCATTTGACTACCCCCGCCGACGGCATGATGACTATCGATGGATCGCTATTCTAGTGACTTGGACGATGGTTACCAGGTAGCTACTATCAGGTTTTACGATAGGTGAGACCCACCCCATGCACTGGACCCTGGATCAGCTACGCCTGTTCATTGCCTGCGCCGAGCGTGGCTCCTTCTCCGCCGCGGCGCGCCACCTTGGCCGCGCCCAGTCGGCAGTGAGCACCGCCATCGCCCATCTCGAGCTCGATCTGGCCTGCGAGTTGTTCGACCGCAGTTCGCGCTCGCCAACCCTGACCCCGGCGGGTCAGGCGCTGCTGCCGGAAGCCAGGGCGGTACTGGCCCAGTGCGAGCGCCTGAATGCGCGAGCCGCGACCCTGTCCCAGGGCGAGGAGGCCCAGCTGGTGGTGGCGATCCACGAGGCGCTGGTCGAGATGCCGCCGGTGGATGCCACCCTGGAGGCACTGGCGCAACACTACCCGGCGCTATCGCTGACCCTGCTCTACGGCGCCCAGGGCGACGTCGCCGACTGGGTCGAACAGGGCACCGCCCATCTCGGCATCCTGTTGAGCCAGGCCCACACCGCCGGCCCGCTGGAAGGCCAACGTATTGCCCACCTGCGCCAGCGCTGGGTGGCGGGTAGCGACCACCCCCTGGCCAGCGTCCACTCGGTGACCCGTAGCGAACTGGCCCATCATCGTCAGCTGATGATCGCCTCGCGCCAGCCAGACCGTCAGGCCGAACAACCGTTGAGCCCCCAGCACTGGCGACTCAACAGCTTCTACTCCATGGCCGAGTTGACCGCCCGCGGGCTTGGCTGGTCGCTGGTACCGGAGCACATCGCGCACTATCCGCCCTTCCGTCGCCAACTGGTCGAGCTGACCGGACCGGGGCTCGGCGAGCCCCCCACCATCGAGGTGGAGACGGTGGCCCGCCGCGACGCCGCCCGTGGCCCCATCGCCAGCTGGCTCGCCCGTACCCTGGGCGAAAGCTTCCGCGCGCTGGAGCACAGTTCGTCCCGGTGAGCCATTTGCCGTGCCCCCCCCCTGATAGAGTGCCGGCCTGGGAGTCGGCGAGTGGCCGCTTACATGCCGGGCATCAGCCCCGGGCGATGGTCAAGGTTGACGACCAGGTGCCACAGCGGCTGGTGGTGCTCGTGGTACTTGCGCTCGAAGTGGGTGAGCGGGTCATCGCCGGGGTCGAAGGGCCCCAGCGGTGTGGTGACGCCGGTGGCCCGGGACACGGCGATGGCGAACTCCTCGATGTACAGACGCCAGTTGGAGCGCACCTCGAGACGTCCGCCCAGGCCGACGATGGCGGGAAATACCGGATGCCCGTGCCAGCGCAGCTTGAGCTGCACCGACTTGGGATAGGGGTTGGGGTACAGCAGGTAGTGGCGCTCCGGTCGCCAGCCTTCGGCCAGCGCCAGCCGCCAGAAGTCGACCAGGTCGGCGCGCACCAGCAGGGCGTTGTCCGGCAGCCGGCCGTGGTCCCGCGACAGTCGATCGGCGCTGCGATCGACGCCGATCACGCAGTGCTCGGGAAACCGCTCGGCCAGCTTGCGGGTCGACAGCCCGACCCCACAGCAGGCGTCGAGAATAAGCCCTCGCTCACCCTGAGCCCTGCGCCAGGTCTCGGCCTCGGCGAAGGCTTCACGGGTGTGCTCGGCCAGCGGCTTGCGCCAGACATGGGACAGACCGCGACTGACCCGACGCGGCAGGTCCTCGTGGGGGCCGGTCTGGTTCGAGGTGACGATGCGGGGGGCGTCGGACATGGGCGATCTCGGGCAGTGGAAACGGCGAGGCGAAGACCTGGTCTTGCCCTGGCGTGCAGTGTATCAAGTGCCTCACGCGTAAGCAGGGGCTTACACCGCAGGACTCGTCCCGCCTTCACCATTCACGTTGTCGAGCGAGACCAGGCGCGAGCCCCGGCGCCAAGCCTTTCTCCCCCTTGGCTTCACCGAAACGCGCATGACTGAGGCAAGACCAAGTGCTAACATCGCTGGCCTGAATCCCTCTCCCATGGCAATATCGAACGGCGTTTTGCTTGGGGCGCACGCGGCATCGCGCGAGGCACGACTCCTCGCCGCCAGAATGGTGAGGTTCAGGCTCCTCTCGACCGACGCTTGCAGGCGATCGTCACGCTATCGCTGCAAGGCAACACGAGAGTCGAGCCGTCTTTACCTCGTTCACGGACAGCCAGGCTGTCCGGGGCTGTCGCAGCGCCCTTCAATGTCGTTTCTCCGCTCCGAGAGCGAGCCTTTCACCCGCTTCAATACGAGGACTCCGGCTTGTCACACTTACCGGTGATCGTGGGCATGGGCGGCGTCAACCCGGCCGGCCGTACCTCGGGCCACCAGGCCTTCCGTCGCACCGTGCTCGACGCCCTTCCCGAGGCCGAGCAGACCTCCACCCTGCTCGGCCTGGCGGCGATGATGCGCCTGGCGCACTGCGACGCCGACCAGCGCTGGCACAACGCCCAGGGGCAGGTGCTCGATGCCGCCCAGCTGGCGCAGGAGACCCGCGACCAGGTGCTCAGTCACACCCTGATTCGTCGCATCGAGGATCCCCGTTTCAATGACGAGGGGCTGCCCGCCAATCGCCGCGCCAACCTGGCGCTGGAATCGCCGTTGACCTTTCGCCTGCGCCGCAGACAGCTACCGGACAACCTGCCGCCCACCTGGCAGGTGCGTGAGGTCGATCGCCATCATCTGGAAGTCACGGTACCCGCCGGCCAGATGGACGTGATGCTGCCAGAGACCCGCCAGGCCCAGGTCCGTGCCGCAGGCCAGTTGCCCAGCGGCTTCGACCCGAGTCAGCTCTACCGCAGCGTGCACCACCCGCGCGGGCTTTCCATGGCGGTATTCGCCGCCAGCGACTGCCTCGGTGACAGTGGACTCGACTGGGACTCGCTGCGCGACCGCCTGGACCCGGACGCCATCGCCGTCTATGCCGGCAACTCCATCGGTCAGCTCGACGACGAGGGCTGGGGAGGCCTGCTCAAGAGCTTCGTCTCGGGCAAGCGCGCGACCTCCAAGCAGATGCCGCTGGGCTATGGCCAGATGCCCGCTGACTTCCTCAATGCCTATGTGCTGGGTAGCGTCGGTGCCACCGGCGCCGCTCTGGGCGCCTGCGCCAGCTTCCTCTACAACCTGCGCCTGGGCATCGACGACATCAGAAGCGGCCGCCGCCGCATCGTCATGGTCGGCACCTCGGACGCCCCGATCACCCCCGAGATCATCGAGGGCTTTCGCACCATGGGGGCGCTGGCCGACGACGACAGCCTCAAGGCGCTGGACGCCCTGGAGCTTCTGACCGACGCCGACTACCAGCGCGCCAGCCGTCCCTTCGCCCGTAACTGCGGCTTTACCATGGGGGAGTCCAGCCAGTTCGTGATGCTGATGGACGACAGCCTGGCGCTGGAAGTGGGTGCCGATATCCTGGCCGCCGCACCGGAGGTGTTCGTCAACGCCGACGGCTGGAAGCGTTCGATCTCGGCCCCCGGCATCGGCAACTACGTGACCTTGGGCAAGGCCTGCTCGCTGATTCGCGACATGCTCGGCGAGACCAGCCTGCGAGAACGCAGCTATATCCACGCCCACGGCACCTCGACGCCGAAGAACCGCACCACCGAGTCCCATGTGTTCGACGCCGTGGCCAAGGCCCACGGCATCACCGACTGGCCGGTGGTGGCGATCAAGGCCTACCTTGGCCACTCCCAGGGCAGCGCCGCCGGCGACCAGCTCACCAACGCCCTGGGCAGCTTCGCCTACGGTCTGCTGCCGGGCATCTGTACCCTCGACCGGGTCGCCGACGACGTCCACGCCGAGCGCCTGCGACTGTTCAAGGACACCCAGGCGTTCAAGGCCGACGCCAGCCTGATCAACGCCAAGGGCTTTGGCGGCAACAACGCCACCGGGGTGCTGATCTCCCCCGAGGCCACCGAACGGCTGCTGGCCAAGCGCCACGGCGCCGATGCCATGGCCGCCTGGCGCGAGCGTCGCGAGGCGACCCGGGCCCAGGCCGCCGTCTACCACCAACAGGCCGATGCGGGACACTTCGCCGTGCGCTATCGTTTCGGTGAAGGCGTGCTGGAAGGCCCTGAGCTTGAGGTCGGTGCCGACAGCATCCACATCCCCGGCTACCAGCAGCCGGTGTCGCTGAGCGTGGACAATCCCTTCGGCCGGCTCGACGAAGCCGGCGACGAGCTGGACACGCCGTTCGCTGACGAGAGACAGGAGAAGAGGTGATGACCACCGCCATCTATCCTGGCACCTTCGATCCCATCACCAATGGCCACTATGACCTTATCGAGCGCGCCTCGCGGCTGTTCGGCAAGGTGGTGGTGGCCATCGCCTCGAGCCCTGGCAAGGGCCCGACGCTGGATCTGGACACCCGTCTGGCGCTGACCCGAGAGGTGGTTGCCTCCCTTGGCAACGTCGAGGTGGTGGGCTTTTCCGGCCTGATGACGGAGTTCATGAAAGAGCAGAACGCCCGGGTGCTGCTGAGAGGCCTGCGCGCCGTCTCCGACTTCGAGTACGAGCTGCAATTGGCCAACATGAACCGCGCCCAGATGCCGGACCTGGAGACCGTGTTCCTGACCCCGGAGGTGGAGAACTCCTACATTTCCTCCACTCTGGTGCGGGAGATCTCTCGGCTGGGCGGCGACATCTCGAAGCATGTGCACCCCAAGGTCGCACAAACCCTGCGTAGCCATTACAATACTTGACCATCACACTGGGAATTGACCTCGGCGCGCTGCGATCAGGCCGTGGTCTTCCCGTTGATCCCGAACTCCAGGGTGGCTATCGGCCATGCTGAGCCCCCGTGCAGCCTGCCCGGCCCCCTCGCGACGGCGAGATTCCGGCGGCACGCTGCCTTGGCCCTGTGGCCACGACTCTGCGCGAGGACCCCCCAATGTCACTGATGATCACCGACGAGTGCATCAACTGCGACGTCTGCGAACCGGAATGCCCCAATGGCGCCATTTCTCCCGGCGAGGAGATCTACGTCATCGACCCCAACCTGTGCACCGAATGCGTGGGCCACTATGACGAGCCCCAGTGCCAGCAGGTGTGTCCGGTGGACTGCATTCCGCTGGACCCGGAGCGGGTCGAGAGCCATGATCAGCTGATGGAGAAGTACCACATCATCACCGCTGCCTGAGTCCGGCAACGAGCCAAGTCTGCTCGACGACGCAAGCCACGACCCGCACACCACCTCTCGCAAGCCACGACCCGCAAACCTCCGCGAGCCGCCCAAGGGCGGCTCGTGTCGTTTCAAGGCCAGGGGCGGCACGCCGGCTAGAGCTTGATCACCGCCCGCCCACTCAAGGCGTCGGGCAGATCGGGGACGCTGATGCCCGCCACGCTCAAGGTCTTTATCGAAAGCGAGCGCTCAAGACACACCGTCAGGGTGTCGTCCTCGATCGCCACCCTGGCACCTTCGATGCAGCCAGGGGTATCGTCGGCGAGCCAGCCCATGGCCTCGATGCTGTCCAGCACTCGCTGGGTGGCCTCGGCCAGCATATCCTCGTCGGCGAGCCAGGGGGCGCTCGCCACCACCGCGGCAGACCTGGCCGCCTCGCTGGTCACCTGGGTCAACTGGTGCTGCTGCACCATGGCCACCGAATAGCTGACCAGGGCGTACAGCAACAGCAGGAAGATCGGCAGCACGATGGCAAACTCGATGGCCACTGCTCCGCCCTGGCGGCACGCTCGCGTGCCCTTGCCTCTATGCATGGTCTAGGTTCCTCCTCGACAGCCGGCCTGGGTTGCCTCGCAGGCAGTCAACGACTCGACGCCTCCGGCGTCCACCGCCAGCACCCGCACCTCCAGGGTGTTGATACCGATGCCCAACCCCTCGAGCAGCGGCTCGAGCAGTATCGTATTGACGTCCGTAAGGGTCCCGGACAACAGCGCCGAGAGCCCCAGGTCTGATAGCAGGCCGCTGAGCACGCCGGTCAGTTGAGCCCCCCCCTGGTCATCGAACTCCGCCCCCTTCTGCGCTGGCCAGCGGATGAGCTGCGTGGCATCACCAGTCCCGCCGGAGCGCACGGTCTGCGAAACCGAGCCGATGCCGAGCAATCCAGTACCCTCCACCGACTGGGTGACCTCGAGCAATTCGCGCCTGGCGGCGAGCGTCAGCGCGAGGCTATCGTCCGCTGGGGCCAGTGAACCGATCGCCGCCTTGCCACTGGCCCCGGTCACTCGCGTGCTCGCCTTCACACCGATCAGCCCAAGAACATTCAGCTCGACATCCAGCGCCACCCCGAGCTGGGCATTGCGTGCCACGCTGCGATAGCAACTGGAAGGTGCACAATCGCTCGCGAGGCTTGCTACTGCGGGCCCCGGAGGGCCCACGGCGATGCTCGGCGGCGAGATAACGTCGAGTTCAAGCGAGATATCGGCAAGGCCTAGCCCCAGGCCGACAACAAGCGGAGAGAGATCGGCCAAGCCGAGGCTGACGCCATCCTGCTGCTTGCTGGTCGTCAGCAGCAGCGCCCCTTCGAGCAGATCCCGGACCGGAACGCGTGCTTCGAGCAAGGATGTCATCGACACTTCGCCGCTGGTATCGATCGCCAGCAGCTCGCCCAGGGTGAAGCTCTCGCCTGGCGCGTCGCCAAGCACCGGGTTGCCACCCGCCAGATCCAACACCGATGCCAGTCGACTGCCCAGCGTGTGCAGATCCAGGGGTTCGTTCAAGGTCTGGGCCAAGTTCTGAGTCAGGCCCTCATCGAGGTCGACGTCCAGCGCTTCCACGTCCAGCACCTCGCCCAGGCTGACGTCCAGGCCCACGCCGTCATCTGCACCCAGCACGGTGAGATCGAGACTCCCCCCGATCAGCTTGCCGAGCAGCGCATCGAGCAGCGTCGACTCGCTGGTATCGAGCGCAAGCAGGCGGGTGCCGGCGCTCAGGGTCACCACCGCGGTTCGCCGCGCCACACCGCTGGCCTGGAGCATGACCAGATCTTCCACCTCGTTCCCGAGCAGCTCTCCCAGGTTGGCCAGCAGGCTGCTGGGCACCTGGCGGTTCAGGACCACGCTGACGGCGTTGGCCAGTCCCGCCTCGTCATAAAAAGCACCTTCATCGTCCAGCGCCCCCTGGGTCACCGCCAGAGTGGCCTCGCCCTGTTCGCTATCGGCGCCCACGACGACTCCGTTGGCCGCGGCGGCGGCGATGGCGGCCTGGCGCAGCTCTCCCGAGCGGCACGCCTCGCCCTGAAACAGCGCGTCGCAGCCTGCTGCCGTCGAGACCGCCGCCAGGTCGGCAGCCTGCTGAAGTCGGCGCTGCTCGAGATACAGGCGACCGGCGTCCAGTGCCAGCGTCACCACCACCACCAGCCCCACCAGCAAGAAGGCGGTCATCACGCCGATGGCGCCACGCTGGGATGCTGGGCCACACCTGCGCTCCTTCGCTCGCCCAATCGCCTGAGCACGATCGTCCGCCGACCAGCCGGTTCTGGCCTTTCCGGTTACGTGATTCGGCCAGGGCTCAACCCGCGGCGACGGCGCCATGGCACGTCTAGTCCTCGCCAAAGCCCGTCTCGATATAGCGCTCAGGAATCGGGTGGCCGAAGCTGTCCACATAGCGCTGGTAGATCTGACCTTGCACCTTGCCAGAAAGCGCCTGGGGCGAGGGTGACGCCAGGCGCCCGTCGCGCTGGACGGCCAGTAGCGTGCGGGTACGCTCGCCGAAGGGATCCCGGGTGGCCGGCAGGCGCACGACCTGCGACGAGGCAACGGCCTGGGAGCTGGCCTGCGCGGTTCCTGTCTGCTGCGCGCTGGCGCTGTCGGGCCAGAACACCAGCGCTAGGCTGACCAGCAGGCAGATAAGGGCGACGGTGACCAGCGTTCGCGGCTCGAGCAAGGTCTTTTTCGACAACAGGTTCGACAGCATGGACAGGCGCTCCTTGCACGGATGGATGGATCGACGAGGCTTCATGACTCTTCACTCTCGGCCTGCGCCCCCGGACGTGATACCGACGGCGATGCCGAGCCCGATGCAGAGAGCTCTGTGGCTGCAGCGCTATCGCGCACGCCCACCAGCCTTGCATCCACACCGAAGTGCCGGGCGGCGTCGGCGGCACGCTGCCGCTGTCCGCTGCGGCTCAGCGCCAGCACCAGATTGGCGGCGGCCTGCTCGTGCCCCGAGTCCAGCTCGAGCGCGGTGCGGAACTCCTCGGCGGCGGCCCGATTGTCCCCCGCCAGCATCAGCAGATAGCCCAGGTCGTTGCGAATGCGTGGATCGATCGGCCGTGTCTGGCGGGCTTCGCGCATCAGCGCCAGCGCCTGCTCACGCCGTCCCTCACTGAAGGCATTGCGGGCCAACCCGCGATAGCCGTCCGCGGCCAGGCAGGTGCCCAGCAGGGCCTCGTAGGCCCGGTCGCTGGCGACAGTGTCGCCGACGGCGCGTAGCGCCTCGCCCTCAAGCCGCCAGGCCAGCGGTAGACCATAGTCGCCGGCCTCTAGATGGGCCGCGGCCGAGCGCGGCTTGTCGTCGTCCAGCATGCGCTGGATCAGCGACAGCTCGACGCCGATCTCGGCGTCGTAGCGTCGGCCGCAGGGGCCGACGCTCTGCTCCGGGGCGGCCCGCGAGATGTCCGGCGACAGCGCGCCCAGCGCCGCCATCGACGTTGGGCCATCCGGTGTACTCGAGCATCCGGTCATCAGCACCACACCGGTGGCCAGCCACAGGCGACGCATCTTCGGTGATGGCGAGCGCTTGTTCAGCGTTGTTGTCATGCGCATGGGCGCCTCCAGCGATCCGTTGTCATGGTCCACCGAGCGACCCCATCAGGCCGCCCAGGTTGACCAGCGCAGGCCCTGCCATGACGATCAGCAGGGCGGGAAACAGGCACAGCATCATGACCAGCGACATGGTGCCGGAGAGCTGGCTGACCTTCTGTTGCAGCCGGGTACGTCGCTGCGCCCCGAGGCGATCGACCAGGGTCGCCAGACTGTCCCTGGCTCGCCCGCCGGTACGGGCGATCTGGGCGAACAGCAGAAAGAACTGCTCGACCCCTTCGCTGGCCTGCACCGCGGCCGCCTCTTCCAGCACCCGTTCCCGGTCCTGGCCGCTGTCGATACGATTGGCCACGACACGAAGCTCCAGCACCATGTCCGGGGTGGTCGCACCAAGCTGCTGGATCAGCCGGTTGAGCAGGCTCTCCAGGGTCATGCCGGTGTCCCACAGCATCCGCGTCACCTGCAGCACCAGCTCGATATCCTCATCGAGTCGTCGAATGCGCCGCCGCCGCTTGCGCTCCATGGCGAGCCAGCCGAGCCCGAGCGCGAAGCCTCCCCAGGCGGCTCCCATGGCGACCACCGCCAACGGTGGCCTGCCACCGGCCAGCGCCAGAAGCCCCCCCAGCATCACCGCACCGACAGCGAGCACGCCCCAGGCCAGCAACACCGCAAGCTGCGCCTTGGCACCGACATGCCCGCACTGGCGCAGGCGCAACGACAGTCGCGCCGCCATACCCTGCTGACGGGACCGACTACGCCACAGGCCGCGCCCCTCGCGCAGCAGCCGGGATTCGTCGTGGCGTCGCTCGCCCTCGGCGCCCAGCGGCCGGCGGGCGCTGATCAACAGCAGTGACGCCGCCAGCGCCAACGCCATCACCGCCCCGCTCCACCATAGGTTCCACATCCGCGCCTCCTGTTCGTTATCGTCATGTCGCGACGCGCCCGGGTTTACACCGACTTGAGCATTCGCCACAGCAGCCAGCCGCCGCCGAGCTGCAGCGCCACCGCCAGCATCAACGCCTGGCGTCCGCCGGCACTTTCGAGCATCGGTGCCAGAAATTCCGGCTGGGTGAAGTGGATAAACAGCGTCAACGCCAGCGGCGACAGTCCCAGCACCCAGGCGCTGACGCGGGTCTCGCCGGTCATGGCGGCGAGTTCTCGGCCACTTTGCTCGCGTTGATGCAGGGCCGAGGCGAAGGCGTCGAGCATCTCGGAAAGGCTGCCGCCGTGACTCTGATTGATGCGTATCGCGGTGGCCAGCAGCCGCAGTTCGTCGAGCCTGAGTATCTGGCCCTCCCGGGCCAGGCCCTCGTCCAGCTCCTGGCCCAGCTGGCGACGCAGCTTTACTCGGGAAAGGGCATCCGACAACGGCGGTCGAGAGCGTTTGATGGCCTGTTCGAAGGCGGTTTCCAGGCCCTGACCGGCGCCGAGCCCTCGCGTGATATGCCCAAGAAAGGGCCCAAGCTGGCGCCTCGCCCGGCGTCGCAGCCTTGCCGCTCTGAAGCGAATCAGGGCGTTGGCTGCCAGTACCATGACCAGCACCATGGCGGGTCCCCACACCGCCCCCAGCCTCGACAGCAGCAGCATCGCCAGCACCAGCAGGCAGCCTCCCGACAGCGCCACGACGGCCGGCGAGGCCGGCAGCCCCGCCGCGGTGAGCCTCTCCACCAGCCACTCCATCAACGAATCCTGGGACATCAGCCGCCGCCGGGCGGTGCGTGTGCCACCTGCGGCGCGTTCTGTAAGCGCACTGGCGCTCTTCAGCAACAGCCAGGCGGCGCCCCCCAGGCACAGGGCTACCAGCGAAAACATCCCCCAGACCGTCATGGCGAAGGCTCCTGCAGGGAGCTCAGCAGCCGGCGCCAGCCGATCGGTGAGTCATCGTCGCCCGGTGGCTGCAGCGAGGGCACCGCGCCACCGCCGGCTCGGTACAAGGGCTCCAGCTGGACTTCGCCGCGCTGGAGACCACCGACTCGCAGTACCTCGGCCACCCGACGCTTGCCGTCGCTGCCCCGCTCCACATGGACGATCAGATCGAGGGCGGTGGTGATGATCTGGCGTACCAGGGCGTCGGTGCCCTGAAAGCGTGACATCCGTACCATCATTTCCAGGCGCACCACGGCGTCGCCGGCGGAGTTGGCGTGCACCGTGCTCATGGAGCCCTGGTGGCCGGTATTCATGGCCTGCAGCATGTCGAGCACCTCGTCGCCCCGGCTCTCCCCCAGCAGCACCCGGTCAGGACGCATGCGCAGGGCGTTCTTGACCAGGGCGCTGGCGCCGACTTCGCCCTCGCCTTCGATGTTTGGCGCCCGGGTCTCGAGGCGTACCACGTGATGGCTGGCGAGCTGCAGCTCGGCGCTGTCCTCGATGGTCACCACCCGCTGGCTGGCCGGTATCGCCCCACTCAAGACGTTGAGCAGGGTGGTCTTGCCAGCACCGGTGCCGCCGCTGATCAGCACATTGCAGCGCTCTTCCACCGCCCGGCGCAGAAAGGTCATGAGGTTGGGCGGCACACTGCCCATGGCCACCAGGTCATCGGCACCCAGCGCCTCGCGGCGAAACTTGCGAATCGACACGCTGGGGCCATTGAGCGACAGCGGCGCGATGATGGCGTTGACCCGGGAGCCGTCGGCCAGTCGCGCGTCGACCATGGGGCTCGACTCGTCCAGCCGTTTACCCAGGGGGGCCAGCATGCGTCGCACCACCCTCAGCACATGGTCGTCGTCGAGGAAGTTGACCGCGCAGGGTTCGAGCCGACCACCGCGCTCGATAAACACCTGGGAATGGCCGTTGATCAGGATGTCCGAGATACCGTCATCGGCGAGCAGCGGCTCCAGCGGCCCAAAGCCGTTGAGCTCGCGGCAGACACCTTCGACCAGCCGCTCGAGACACTCGTCGGAACGCGCGTAGCCCCTGAGTCTGAGGGTCTCCTCGATCAGCTCCCGCACCCGCTGGCGTAGCTGCAGCGGATCATCCAGCAGTCCCCGCGAATCATCCTCGAGGCGCTCGATGACCAGCTGGTGCAACTCGCTGACCAGCCCAGGCCCCACCACCGGGGCGGACTGGGGCTCAGTTTCCTGGACTCGCTTTTGACGAAAGTGCATGCATCCTCCTGATCGCCGAACACCAGCCGTCGAACGCCAACCTTCAGGGACTGAAGCCGACCTCGGAGACACGCTGGATCTCCTGGGCATCACGGGGATCGAACATCAGCTCGAGAAAATTGGGGTCATAGTCCTCGAAAGCCTCCCCAGGCATCGGCCCCAGATCGACGCCGGCAGCCAGTGGCCGCACCAGGTGGGGGGTCACGATCATCACCAGCTCCTTCTCGTCGCGATCCAGTCGGGTGGAGCGAAAGAAGCTGCCGATCACCGGGATATCGCCAAGCCCCGGAATCTTGTCCACGCTCTGGATGATGTTGCGACTGACCAGGCCACTGATGATGAAGCTCTCGCCGTTGCCGAGCTGCACGGTGGTGTCGGTCCTGCGCACGTTGAGTGCCGGCACCGCCACTCCTGCGGTCTGCACGCCCCGGGAGAAGTCGAGTTCGGACACCTCGGGCGCCACCTTGAGCATGATCCGACGCTCATCGAGCACCGTCGGCGTCAGCTGCAGGCGAATACCGAACTCCTTGAAGTCGACGCTGATCTCGTCATCGCCGCTTTGCACCGGGAAGGGAAACTCGCCACCGGCCAGGAAGCTGGCGGTCTGGCCCGACAGGCTGACCAGGCTGGGTTCGGCCAGGGTGTAGGCGAAGCCGTTGGCGCTCAGCGCACTGATCGCCGACAGCACCCCGCTGGTGTTGACCTGGATGATCGAGAAGCCACCGTCTCCGGCGTTGGGTGCCACCGCACCGCCAGAAAGGAAGTCGAGGGTCTCGTCGCTGCGCCCCAGCGCGAAGCGGGTGGAGCCGGCCTGGTTGCGACCGATGAAGAAGCCGGCCGAGGCCATGCGACTGCGGTTGACCTCGACGACGCGGATATCCGTCTGCACCTGAACAGGGCCTAGCTGCTGGCTGGCATCGATGGGAGGGGTAGCGAAGCGTGACACCGCCTGATCGTGGCGTTCCAACGACCTCGTAACGCCACGGATCTCGGCGCTGGAAGAATGGGGGGCCAGCGAGTACTCGCCTTCGAGCCCCTCGCCGCCGGCGGGACGTACCTGAATGAGCGTCTCGCGGGGCTGACTGGCCCCCGCCGTCCACACCTTGAGGGTGGTGCTGCCCGGCCCCACCGCGGTGACCAGCAGCGAACGCGGGTCCAGAACCTGGGCCTCGACCACGTCGCCCCGCCCCACCGCCGTGCGGGTGATACGGCCGGGCTGGCCCAGCCACTCCTGATCGCCGACCGCCAGGGTCAGCGGCGGCTGTTGCGCCAGCGCCTGGCCATTGCTTGCCGTGACACCGGCCAGCATAAGTGCCAGACCGACTACAAGGCCAAGCACCAGGCTACGCCCAAGGCCGAACATCAGGCACGGTGCCGAAGGGGCCGCGTTCGCCAGACGGCTAACCGGTGTTCCGGCGCACGTACCCCCGCGCCCCGATCTGCGTGGGACGATCTCATTGTCTCGCGTCATGGTCCTTCCTGTTCCCTGCGCGGGCGCGGTATCTCGCCTTTCCCTCGGCGACTACCGGCCTCTCGTTATGGTTGTCTGCCTGCTTCTTCCACCGCCGTCACGGCAGGGTGACCACGCTGCGACTGGCGCCGACGTGCTGCACCACCCGATAGCCGGTCTGTGGCGGCGCGGGAGCCCTTTTCGCTGCCGGTCGCTCGACACCGGTCAACTCCTCGAAGCTGACGGTCTGGCCCGGCTCACTGAGGCTCTGGCCCAGGGATACCGGCAGGAAGCTGGCGCCGCCTGCCATCATGCGCAGATCATCGATCCCCTCGCCAAAGCCGGCGGCCTCCTCGCTGCCCACCACCGCCAGGCGCAGCCGCCCGGTGGTCTCGGCCAGCAGCAGCCGGGCGGTCTCGGTCTCGGGCATCGCCAGCACCGCGGTGCGCTCTCCACCTTTTTCATCGTCACCGTCGACACCCACCAGTCGCTCACCGACCCCCAGCACCGACACGTCGGCAAACAGTCGTCGTGCCAGGCGATGTCGCTCGCCACCTTCCCCCTGAGCCTCGGCAAAATAGAGCACGTCGACTCGATCCCCCGGGGCGACGAAACCTCCGCCCCCGATCACTGCATCGATGCCGACCCCCACCGCGCGAAAGCCCGGAGGCACCACCTCGGCCAGAGCGCTGCCACCGACAAAGCCGCTTTCACGCAGCACGTCGCCTTCCGCCAGAGGACGTGCCAGGCGCGTGTCGGGCAACTGATCGAGAGCAGAGAAGGTGCTTGCAGGCGGCTCGGGGAAGTAGGCCAGGCGCAACGCGTCTTCGAGATCGGCAGGACGCTCCCCCGCTGCCAGGTCCCTGGCCGCCACCAGAACCGGATGGCCCAGAGGTTCGGGGGTGGGCTCGGGGCCTGACACCGAATCGACGCTCGTCGTCATCGCGGTACGACTTAGCGACCAGCCGATAAAGGCCATGACCAGAGCGCAGAGCACAAGACCACCAGCCAGCACCCTTAATAGGAGAGGTGACATTAAGAAAGGCCTTTATAATCTATATAAAATCAACGGCTAGGTGCCGTCACCGTCACCACTGTCGGTAATTCCTGATATCTGGGTATCAAGCAGGTCTGTGATGCTATCCATGACACCGCTCTGAACGGAGAGCACGATCGCGACACCAATTACAGCAAGAATGATCGCATACTCGATCGCGCTGGCACCGCGCTGCCCACGGTAGCGGGGGTGATTCAGGGTGGAAATCTTGCGCACAGGGGCCGCCTCGCCCGGGGAAAAGCGCTGGAATACTTTCATTTTGACACTCCTGCGTAAAATCGTTTTTTTCTTTGTATATCGTCAGCTTTTCGCGAGTGATTCCTGTTTTCTTCTTATACCTCCTGTCTTTTATTAATTCTTTTTTATTAATATCGACCTCTCTTTATTAGTAGTCATCCTGACTATTTTTGTCATCCTCTAGAATGAAACCAAACGTATCTATTGATTAACAGGAGATACAGATTGTTTCATCACACGAGATGACACTTGAATGATATATCGGACATTTCAAATCCAGGCATGGCCCTGCCCTGAGCAGCCACTTCCCGCAACGCGACCGCCATGCCTGGCGACGGCATTACCTTGAGGCCGTCGCCTTGGGGTCATGGCCTTGACCCCCTTCCCCCATCACCGGACACTTGCCCACCTCGCCGCCGTCCCGTTGCGCCCTTGCCTTCAGCCGAACAGGCCTTTCATCGTGTCGACCTCCACCAGCACCTTCTCGTCCACCCTCGAACGCCTGCCGCGCATCGCCGGCCTGGCCTGGCCGATCATCCTGTCCAATATCACGGTGCCGCTGCTGGGCCTCGTCGACACCGCCGTGGTCGGCCACCTGCCCGACTCACGCTACCTGGCCGGAGTGACGCTGGGCGCGACCCTGTTCGGCTTCCTCTACTGGGGGTTTGGCTTTCTGCGCATGGGGACCACCGGCCTGACCTCCCAGGCGCTGGGACGCGAGCGCGACGATCAGGTGCGCCATCTGCTGGGGCAGTCGTTGCTGTTGGCAGGAGGGATCGGACTTGCGCTGATCCTGCTGGGTGACCCGCTGATCGCGCTGGGGCTATGGCTACTGGATGGAAGCCCCGAGGCTACCGGGCTCGCCGAGAGCTACGCCGCCATTCGTCTGCTGTCGGCGCCGGCGGTGCTGGCCAATTACGCCATCCTCGGCTGGTTCCTCGGCCAGCAGAACAGTCGGGTGACGCTGTTGCTGCTGCTGACCAACAACGGCGTCAATATCGTGCTCGATGTGCTGTTCGTGGTGGGACTCGACATGACCAGCGACGGCGTGGCCTGGGCAACGGTAATCGCCGACTACACCACCGCCGCCCTGGGGCTGTGGCTGTGCCGTCGACGCCTGGGCCGACTGGGCGGACATTTCGAGCGGGCGCGACTGTTGACCATTGGCGCCTACCGGGAGCTGTTCTCGGTCAACGCCAACCTGTTCGTGCGCACCCTTGGCCTGCTGTTCGCCCAGGCCTTCTTTACCGCCCAGGGGGCGTCCCAGGGGGACACCGTGCTGGCCGCCAACGCGGTGCTGCTGCAGTTCATCATGCTGACCTCCTACGGCCTGGACGGCTTCGCCAACGCCGCCGAGGCCCTCACCGGTCACGCCATCGGTCGCCGTCGTTTCGATGACTTCGCTCTCTCGGTGCGCGCGGCGGCGCTGTGCTCGCTGGCCACTGCGGCCCTGGCAAGCCTCGCCTTCGCGCTGGGCGGCAATGCCCTGATCGCGCTGCTTACCGGCCTGCCGGAGGTACGCGCCACGGCGGCCCAGTTTCTGCCCTGGATGGTCGCCATGCCGCTGATCGCGGTGTGGAGCTACCTGCTCGATGGGGTCTTCATCGGCGCCACCGCGATTGCCGAAATGCGCAACTCCATCTTCATCGGCCTGGCGGTCTATCTGCCGCTGTGGTGGCTGACCCAGGGGCTCGGCAACCACGGCCTGTGGCTGGCCTTTACGACCTTTACCGCAGTGCGCTCGGCGGTACTTGTGACCTACTATCTTCGCTATCGCAGCACGCGCTGGCGTGACACCGCCTGAGGAGCGACGGCCGAAGATCACCGATGGTGAATGTGCCGAGACGTTATCTGCCTTACAGGTGGTTTTGACTCACGGGCGCCTGCTGCGGCACCGTTGACTCCCAGTGGCCCGGGAAGGCCCTCTTTCACAACCAGAAGAAGCGATACACGCCATGCTGAGAGCATTGTCACGACCCGCCGTGAAACTGGTGGAACGCTATCTGCCAGATCCCTACATCTTCGTCCTGTTGCTGACGATCATCGCCGCCGCAGCAGCCATCGCCATCGAACGCCAGTCGCCCATGGCCGTGCTCACCTACTGGGGTGACGGCTTCTGGAACCTGCTGAGCTTCTCCATGCAGATGCTGCTGGTGCTGGTCACCGGCTTCATGCTGGCAAGCTCACCGCCGGTCAAGCGACTGCTGCAGAGCCTGGCAGGCCTCGCCAACAATGCCGGCGCCGCCATCCTGCTGGTGACCCTGGTGTCGCTGGCGGCCAGCTGGATCAACTGGGGCTTCGGTCTGGTGGTCGGCGCACTGTTCGCCAAGGAGCTGGCCCGGGTCATTCGGGTGGACTATCGCCTGCTGGTGGCCAGCGCCTACTCCGGCTTCGTGGTCTGGCACGGTGGTCTTGCCGGCTCGGTGCCGCTGACCATCGCCACCGATGGCCACTTCTCGGTGGAGCAGATCGGCGTGATCGGCACCAGCGAGACGATCTTCTCCTACTTCAACCTGTTGATCGTGCTGGCCCTGTTCATCGCGGTGCCGCTGGTCAACCGGCTGATGCTGCCCGGCGAAAAGGAAAGCGTCTACGTCGATCCGGCGCTGCTGGGAGATGACGAGGACCGTCGGGTACGCATCACCCGCCCGGCCGAGCGCCTCGAGAACAGCATGACCCTGGCGCTGCTGGTAGGCGTACCGGGTCTGATCTATCTAATCAGCTACTTCGTCGGCGGCGGCGGTCTGAACCTGAACGTGGTCAACTTCATGTTCCTGTTCCTGGCCATCATCCTCCACCGCACCCCCCAGAGCCTGCTCAACAGCCTGCACGAGGGCATCAAGGGTGGCGCCGGCATCGTCATCCAGTTCCCCTTCTACGCCGGCATCATGGCCATCATGATCCAGTCGGGACTGGCCGAGACCATGTCCGAGGCGATGATCTCCTTTGCCACCGAGACCAGCCTGCCGTTCTGGACCTTCCTCAGCGCAGGCATCGTCAACATGTTCGTGCCCTC
Organism: Halomonas sp. H10-59; assembly: GCF_040070555.1. NCBI lineage: Bacteria > Pseudomonadati > Pseudomonadota > Gammaproteobacteria > Oceanospirillales > Halomonadaceae > Halomonas > Halomonas sp. H10-59. The sequence goes on along the minus strand of NZ_CP098828.1, from coordinate 432,081 downwards.
CGGCGGCGGCCAGTGGGCGGTTCAGGCCCCGGTGGTCATTCCTGCCGCCCAGGCGCTTGGCGTGGATATTCCCCGTGCGGCCATGGCCGTGGCCTGGGGTGACGCCTGGACCAACCTGCTGCAGCCCTTCTGGGCGCTGCCGGTACTCGGCATCGCCGGGCTAAAGGCCAAGGACATCATGGGCTTCTGCCTGATCCAGCTGTTCGTCACCGGCATCATCATCTCGGTTTGCCTGACCTGGCTGTAGAGGCCTCCCGGAGCGTCAGCCGGGCGCCTGGCGGCCTGTACAGCCGAGGCGACAACTGACTTTCAACGAGCGCCTTGTCCCCTTGCCGGGGGGCAAGGCGTTATGCTGTGGTGGAGCGCCAGACAGACGCCAACAGCCCCCCCCGCGCACCGTATTCCGAGGAAACTTCGATGGCAGAGCAGAGCCTACCGGGTCAGCACGAATTGAGCATGACCGTACTGATGACCCCCGACATGGCCAATTTCAGTGGCAAGGTACACGGTGGCGCCATCCTCAAGAAGCTCGACGAGGTCGCCTACGCCTGCGCCAGCCGCTATTCAGGCCATTATGTGGTGACCCTGTCGGTGGACCAGGTGCGCTTCAAGCAACCGATCCACGTGGGCGAGCTGGTGACCTTTCTGGCCAGCGTCAACCATGTTGGGCGCTCCTCCATGGAGATCGGCATCAAAGTGGTGGCAGAGGACATCCGCCAGAAGGTCATTCGCCACACCAACAGCTGCTACCTGACCATGGTGGCGGTGGACCCCGACGGCCGCCCGGCCTCGGTGCCTCCGCTGACCCTGGACACGCCGATCCGCAAGCTGCGCTACGAAAAAGCCGCACTGCGCAAGAAGTTGCGCAAGCAGGCCGAAGAGGAAGAGATGCGAACGAACCAGGAACTGGGCGAGCGCTGAAGGCGTGTCATCGCCCGACAGCTCGATAGGTCTTCACACAACAAGTCCACACAACAAGGCCGCCCCGAAGGGCGGCCTTGTCGATTGCCGGGCGGGCAGCGTGACGCTCAGCCGCAGGCCAGCTCACGGATGACATCGGCATCATCCAGGCGCACGTTGAGGCGATCCAGCCGCAGGTCCATGGTGGCAACCCCGCCGGGACGCAGCACCCGCACCGTCTTGGCCCCGCTCTCGGCCTTGAGCCGTTCATCGAAGCTGGCGTCGTAGCTCTGGCCGACCAGGCCCTGCACCGCCTCGGCGTCGCAGGCCTCGGCCATGGGAGCGCGCTCCGGCGGCAGCGGTGCCGGTTCGCCGGATCCGCCGGACGACGACGAGCAGCCGGCCAGAGCCGCGACCAGCAGCAGGGGAAGAAGTGGTTTCATCGATGGCCTCCAGTGCCAGAAATCCTTGTGCAAGCGCCCGCCAGCCTCGTATCGCTGCAGCGCGCCTCAAAACCTATCACGGCGCTGCGCCTGACGGACAGGCCGTGGTCAACTCGTTGCCATCTGGCAGGCCGGGCGGCCGGGACGACGAACATGAAACCTGTTGGAGACAGCAATGGCGGGAAAGTTCCGACGGAGAAACGGATAGCGCGGTCAGCAGAGGCACGGCGACAAAGAGCACCCATCGGGAGTACAGCGACGACGAGGCGACTCACCGCCGTGGTTCTTCTCGCTGCCCCTACGTTTCCTGGCTCGGTCTAGCCGGAATGTTTCCGGCTAGACCGAGCTTTTCTGGCTAGCTGGAGCTTTTCTGGATCGCCTCTCCACCCTTCTCGATATCCTCGCCCACCCCACGAACGGTGTTGCAGCCGTTCAACAGCGCCAGGGTGAATACTGATACCAGAATCAACGACAGCATCCTTTTCATGGTTCCTATCTCCTTGCAGCCAGGCAGGTAAGCGAAATACATCATCCTCTGACAATCTAGCACGATCACCGCCCATCGCTAGCCTCCCAGCCAACGCTCGGACGAGGTAATCCGCCACACGGCACAACGCCAGACGCCGTCCGGCTACTGCGAAGCCCCTCACGACAGCGCCAGCTTGAGAATGATCACGGCAATCACCGCCACCGTCAGCCACTTGACCACCATGGCGCCACGGGAACTCATGTTGACCTTCACCGCCAGCCAGGCCCCGGTCATGCTGCCGGCAGCCAGCACCAGGCCGTAGCTCCAGCGCACCTGGTCGTGCCACAGGAAGATGGCCAGCGCCGGCAGGGTGTAGACCAGGATGATCAGTACCTTGAAGGCGTTGACCTGGCCAAGATCGATCTTGAGCATGCGATAGAGCACGATCATGAACAGGATGCCGACACCCACCTGCAGAAAGCCGCCATAGAGCCCGATGACAAACATCGCCAGATAGACCCCAGGGGTCAGTCGCTCGACGGTCAGCGGGCGGGTGTCGAGCTTCGGCTGGGGCAACAGCATGATGATCGCCGCAGCCACCATCACCACCATCAAAATGGTTTCAAACAGGGCGTCGCTGACCCTGAGCGCCAGCCACACCCCCAGCATCGAGCCCAGTACCGCGGGCACCGACAGGCGCAGGCTGAGACGGATATGACGGGCGCCGGCGCGGAAGAAGTTGGCCACCGCCGACACGCTTTGCAGGGTGATCGACACCCGGTTGGTACCGTTGGCCACCTGCGGCGGCAGGCCCAGAAACATCAACAGCGGCAGGGTCAGCATCGAGCCCCCGGCCGCCAGCACATTGATAAAACCTGCCACGATACCCGCAAGCAGCAGGGCCACTCCCTCGACTGGCGTCATCTGTCGTCCTCTGTTCGAATCATCTACGTTGTCACCCTGCCCACCCGCTCTGATGTACCCTAGGCGCTGGACACCATCCTGGAGGCCCTGCATGAGCGACTTCGTCGTCGATCCGCGCCTCGTCGCGGACAGCTACCCCATCACCGAACTGCCACTGTGTCAGCTGCGGCTGATGGACGACGCCCGCTATCCCTGGCTGGTGCTGATCCCGCGCCGCGCCGAGGTGAGCGAGGTGTACGATCTGTCCGAACAGGACCAGCAGCAGCTATGGCGAGAGGCCACCCGCATCGGCAAGGCGTTGAAGGCCTATGCCAGCGGCGACAAGCTCAATATCGCCAGCCTCGGCAATATGGTCGCGCAACTGCACATCCACGTCATCGTTCGCCACCAGGGCGACCCCGCCTGGCCTGGCCCGGTGTGGGGTCAGGGCCAGGCGACGCCCTACGACAAGGACAGCCTTGCCGCCACCAAGGACCGTATCCTGGCGCTGGCAGGCGGGCTGTCCTTCAAGGGTTGAACGAGACGGTGTGATGCTCGGGGCAGTGCCCCGGGCATGGCCCCGGGCCGCCAGATAGCGGACTACAGCCCAGGTCCCATCGCGAAAGCCAGGTCGAAGCGGCCTAGCTCAGGCTCCCAGTCCCCCTGGTCGCCCTCCGGGGGACATCAGTGGCAGGCTGGGGTCGCTGGCGCCGACCTGAGACATCAGCAGGATCCCGAGCCCGGCGATCAACAGCCCCCCGGTCAGCGCTACCAGCGCACCCAGCCGCGCCATCACTCGACCACGAGTGGCGGAGGTCCGTGCTGCACGGGCGGCGACCCAGTCCCGCGCCAACACGCTGGCAAGCCCCAGCGTCGATACCGTCAAGGCGGTACCCAGCGACATCGCCAGTACCGCGGCCACCCCCATCCAGGGCTGGCCGAGCAGGCTGGTCACCCCCATCAGCAGCACCGCCCCTGAGCAGGGTCTTGCGCCGATCGCCAGCACCGCAAGCCAGGCCTCCCGACGCGGCCCGTGGGGCGAGACATGATGATGGCCTGAGCAGCAGTCGTGGTGACCGTGGTGTTGGTGGTGGCGGTGCGGTTCATGAGGGCCATGGTGGCCATCATGAGAAGGCGGCAGGTCCGCCGAGGAGGATCGCGCGATCTTGAGCAGTCGTCCAAGCGCCCGTGCACTCAGCCACAGGCCCAGCAGCGCGACCAGCGCAAAGCTCAGTCGCTCGACCCAGACCACGCTGCCCAGGGCCTCCCGGGTCAGCCAGCCAAGTCCCTGCACCAGCGCCAGGATCAGCACGATGGCCACCGCACCCTGCAGCAGGGCGGCCGCCACCGACAGCGCCAGGGCCCGCCGCCAGGCTCCGCCCTGGGAGACCAGGTAGGCGCTGATCACGGCCTTGCCGTGGCCTGGACCGGCGGCATGGAAAACGCCGTAGAACAGGCTCAGGCCGATCAAGGTCAGCCAGGCGTCGGAGGAAGGGGTCCGGTCGAGCAGCGTTACCGCCTGGGTCAAGCGGCGGTGCAGGTCGGCCTGCATGGCGATGACCCAGTGTCCGAGGGCGTCCAGCGCACCGCTGGCCTCGAGCGCCAGGATGAGCACCGCCACCACGCCCAGCGCCAGAGCCAGCTGCAGCCAGGGTCGTTGCCTGCTCAGCATGACACCCGCCCCGTCTCGGCAAAGAAGCGACCGAGCCCCTGGGGGGCGCTATCGTCGACATCGAGCTGGGCCGCCGCCATGACCTTCTCGGGATCGGGGTCGGCGACGATGATCGACGCCTGACAGGCATCCGGCACGCTCAACGCCTGGGCCAGAGGCCCCTCGTCGTCGGCTTCGTGCACCACCTCGACGTAGTAGGAGGGATCGAAGACGCGATATTCCAGGGTACTGCCGGCAAGGTCCTGAGGCTCGGCCAGCGGCAGCCGAAAGTGCAGCACCACGCGCTCGTCACGGGCCATCACCGTGGCTTCGCTGACCGCTGCGAAGGCCAGCGCCTTGCCGTCGACCTCGGCCTCGGTAAAGAAGTCCCGAGGCGCAAGATTGACCAGCATGTCGCCCCCCAGGCGATCCAGCGCGGCGTCCTGGCCATCCTCGGCGGCGCGAGCCTCCTCGAGCAGCACCAGGCTGTAGAAGGGATCCAGGCGCCACACCTGGCGCAGGGCGGTGACCCTGCCCTGGTCGTCGGTCTCGAGCGTCACCGACAGATCCACCCAGCTATGGGGATGCGCCATCGCCAGTGTGGCGGGCGCCAGCCACAGGCCGGCGCCCAGCGCGAGAGACAGAAGAAATGCCGCCACGGCGCGGCGATGCAAGTCCAAAGCGGCCTGAAATCCGGCCACAGCACGCGAGAGATAGATCAACGGGCGAGTCTTCCTTGTAGTTCGACAAACAGGGGTTCCACCACCGCAGGCGGCAGGCGCCGCCCGCCACGGTAGCCTTGCAGCGAGACGCTGGCACCGGAGGCGCCGGCAGGCTCGACCCGCGCCTCGAGGCGATAGCCCGGCGGACGTGCCAGGGAGGCGTCGATGCGCCCCAGTTCGCCGTCGGCCTGGGTGACGACGTAGCCCTGCTCCATCAGCATCGCCAGGGTTTCGTTCAGGGCCGGCCCGGGCGCCACCGCGACCAGCATCTGGCGCGGCGGCTCGGCTACCGACGATGAGCCGGCGCAGCCCGACAGCCAGACGGCCATCAGCACCACCGCCAGCAGTCTCTTTCCGGGGGCCTTTCCCTCCACTGATGTCCACCTTCGCGTCATTGCACACCCCCGCTGCTGGATGCCACCGACGCCAGTTGCTGACGCACCGATGCACAGAAGTCGGCGTCACTGGCGGTGCGGGACTCACGTAGCTGGCCGGTCCAGTCAAACAGGCGAATATCCCGCGTCAGACGGACGTCCTGGCCATCCAGCGCCACCGAGACCCGCTCGACTCGGGTCGCATCGTCGTTGGTACCCCAGCCCCAGGAGCCAAAGCCGACCCCTACGCCGGCGCCGACGTGGCCACCGCTGCCACCCAGCACGAAGCCGCCCAGGCGTGGGCGCACGGCGTCGGCGTTATGGTAGGTGGTGCGCTCGGTCTTCTCGGCGCTGACCACCCCGAGTGCGGTATCGGTATCACGCACCAGGAAGTCGCGGCCTTCCAGCACCGTGACCACATCGGCCAGGGATACCGAGCCGGCTACCACCGGCCATTGACACCCGGACGAGGGAGCGGGTTCCGCCACCGGCATCTGCTGAGGCGTGCTCTGACAGGCGCTCAGCCAGGGCAACAGGCCCAGCACCGCCACTGATGAGCATTTCGCCCAAATGTTGCGGCCTCTATCGGGCAAATTTTTGTACATTTGCATCAGGACCTCCCAGCCAGGGGCGTGAAATACTGTGAAGAGTCTACGCTGTCCCGAGCCACGGGCAAACGCTCGCCCAGCCGAACCTCGGGCCCAGCGGCGATCGGCCTGTCGCCCCTCAGGCGTGCGCCCACCTTTTCACCAGAGGACCGACCATGAACCTGTTGATCTGCCCCGACAGCTACAAGGATGCCCTGGCCGCCAGCGACGCCGCCCGCGCCATTGCCGAGGGAGCCCGCCGCGCCGACCCGGACATCACCATCGACGAGTGCCCCATGGCCGATGGCGGCGAGGGCAGCCTCGACGCCCTGCTCGGCGCCACCGGGGCCGAAAAACGCAGCGCCAGGGTACAGGACGCCCTGGGGCGCCCCGCCGAGGCCGCCTGGGGTTGGCACCCAGAGTCCCGCACCGGCTATATCGAGCTGGCCGAGGCCAGCGGCCTGCAGGCGCTGAGCTCGTCAGAGCGCACCGCGCTGGACAGCACCACCCACGGCGTCGGCGAGCTGATCCTGGCCGCCCTGGACGCTGGCGCCGAACGCCTGTTGATCACCCTGGGCGGCAGCGCCACCAACGACGGGGGCGCCGGCATGCTGGTGGCCCTGGGTGCCCGCCTGCTCGACGCCGACGACCAGCCGATTCCCCCCACCGGGGCGGGACTCGAGGGACTGGCTCGGGTGGATCTGTCGGGGCTCGATTCGCGCCTGGCCGATGTCAGGGTGGAGGCGGCGGTGGACGTGGACAATCCGCTGCTGGGCGAGCGCGGCGCCAGCGCGGTATTCGGTCCCCAGAAGGGTGCCAGCGAAGCCGATGTAGCGCGCCTGGACGCCGCCCTGGCGCACTGGGCCGACAAGGCCGCCGAGTGCCTCGGCGAGGACCTGCGCGACGCCCCCGGCACGGGCGCGGCCGGAGGCATGGGCTTTGCCGTCGCTGCCTTCCTTGGCGGCGAGCTTCGCCCAGGTATCGAGATGATCATGGAACAGGCCGGCATGGACGAACGCCTGGCACGAGCGGATCTGGTGATCACCGGCGAGGGTCAGCTCGATGGCCAGAGCCTGTCGGGCAAGACCCCCATCGGCATTTCGCGGGCGGCCCGCGCCAAGGGGGTGCCGGTGATCGTGCTGGCCGGACGTATGGCGCCAGGCTGGCAGGCGGCGCTGGACGAGGGCGTCAGCGCCGCCTTCGCCCTGGCCGACGGCCCGATGGCACTGGACGAGGCGCTGGAACGCTGCGCCGAGCTGCTCGCCGATCGAAGCGAGAACCTGATTCGCACGCTCCAGGCCATCGGCCGTTGAAGGGAGGCCCGGCCTACCAAGGTGACAGGGCTGCCCTTGAAAGCGGCCTTCGTCGTCCCTATGTCATCCCTACGTCATAGGCAGGCGTCATCAATGGACGCTATCGTGGCGATGGAAGAGATTCACTCTCCAACGCCCTCCCTTAGGGATAGACTGGAACACAGCGATCAAGGAGGTATTGCATGAGCGACACTAACGCCATCGGCCTGCATTCAGGCAGCGCCAGCGATCTGGCCGAAAAGCTCAACGAGCTCCTGGCCAACTACCAGATCTTCTACATGAACGTTCGTGGCTATCACTGGAACGTGAAGGGCTCGAACTTCTTCGAACTCCACGAAAAATTCGAGGAATTCTACACCGACCTGCTGGCCAAGGTGGACGAGGTCGCCGAGCGCATCCTGACCCTCGGTCACAAGCCGGTTCACGCCTACAGCGACTATATCTCGCTGTCGCGCATCACCGAGGCCAAGGACGTGCATGACGGCGAAGCCTGCGTGCGCGGCGTGCTGGAAGGCTACCAGCGGCTGATCGAACTGCAGCGCGAGATCCTGTCCGTTGCCTCCGACGCCGACGATGAAGGCACCGCCTCCCAGGTCGGAGACTACATCCGCGAGCAGGAAAAGACCGTGTGGATGCTGGGCGCCTACCTGGGCTGACCCCCTGGCGACCCACGCAGTGCAAAGGAAGACGCCCCGCTCGGCTTGAGCGGGGCGTCGTCGTTTACGGCGGTCACTTCAGTCGTCGTCGACGGCCTGACCATCGTTGCCCAGCGTCGCCGGCGACTGAGCCGCCCTTTTGAGCTCCTCCGGCAGCGGCTTTTTCATCCGCGCGCCGAGGCGTTCGAGCTCGAGCGCCTGAGCGACCAGGCTGCCCTGGCCCTGGGACAGCCGGTTCATCGCCTGGTGATGACTGGCGCTGGCGCGCTCCAGGTGCTTGCCGACGTCGTCGAGGCTGTCGACGAATCCAGAGAACTTGGCCAGCAGGCGCTCTGCCCGGGACACGATGACCCGGGCGTTCTCGTTCTGGCGCTCCATGCTCCAGAGCCCCGCCACGGTCCGCAGACTGGCCAGCAGGGTGGTCGGGGTGACCACCACCACCTGGCGGTCGAAGGCTTCCTGGAACAGCGAGGGATCACGCTCGAAGGCCGCGGCGAAGGCCGGTTCCACCGGTACGAACAGGAACACGAAGTCCGGCGAATGCAGCCCCGGCAGGGCCGGGTAGTCCTTGGCGGCGAGTCCGCGGATATGGCTGCGCAGCGAGGTCAGATGGGCGCTCATGGCGCTTTCGCGCTCGCTCTCGTCGTCGGCGTTGACCACCCGGGTCCAGGCGGTCAGGGAGACCTTGGCGTCGACGATCAGGTGGCGATCCTCGGGCAGGTAGATGATGGCGTCGGGACGCTGTCGTCCCTGCTCGCCGTTCATCGACACCTCGCGGCGGTACTCGATGTCGCGCCGCAGGCCGCTGCGTTCCAGCACGGTCTCCAGCATCAACTCCCCCCAGCCGCCCTGGGCCTTCTGGTCGCCCTTGAGCGCCCGGGCAAGCCCCGCCGCCTCCTCGCCGAGGCGGGCGTTGAGACCCGCCAGCTGCTCGATCTGGGCCTTGAGCGATACCGCCTCGCGGCTGTGCTGTCCGGTCAGGTCCTCGACCCGCTGGCGGAACTGGTCCACCTGCTCGCGAAACGGCTTGAGCAGCGACTCGAGTCCCTCGCGGCTCTGGGTCTGGTAGGCCTGCTGGCGCTCGTCGAAGACCTGGCCCGCGAGCCGATGAAATTCCTGCTTGAGCTGCTCCCGGGAGGATTCCACCAGCGCCATCTGCTCGCGATGACGCGCCGCCATCTGCTCGCGCTCGGTCTCCAGGCGGGCGTTGTGCTCACGCACATCGGCGAGCTGCTGACGGGCGGCGCCGAGCTCGCCCCGCTGGGTCTCGAGCTGCTCTCGGCTGGCGTCGAGCTGGGCATCGCTGATGGCCAGCTCCTGCTCGAGCTGGCGTGCGGCCTCGCGCCGCTGCTCGAGCTGAGCCTTGGTCGTCTCGAGCTCAGCTGCCAGGGCCTGTTCACGCCGCTGCCCCTGTCGATACCCTCGCCAGGCCAGCGCCAGCAACGCAATCGCCAGCAGCGAGACGCCGGCAAGAGCCGGCGCCAGGGGCTGGGCGAACAGTGACTCGAGGGCCGGACTCATCTCAGCCTCATATCAGCGGGAGCCCTCGGCCAGGTCGCCGATCAGCGCCTTGAGCAGGCCGTAGAATTCCTCCACCGAAGCGATCTCGACGCGCTCGTCCGGCGAGTGGGCGCCGCGAATCAGGGGGCCGAAGGAAATCATCTGAAGCTCGGGGTACTTGCCGCCGAGAATCCCGCACTCGAGCCCGGCGTGGATGACCTTGATCTCCGGGTCCACCGCCAGGCGCTGACGATGCAGCTCACAGAAGCGCTTGAGCAGGTCGCTGTCGGGCTGAGGCGTCCAGCCGGGGTAGCCGTTCTCGACCCGGGTACGGGCACCGATCAGCTCGAACAGCGCGGTGAAGCGCTCGGCCAGATCCATGGTGGCGCTGTCGCGCAGTGAACGCACCAGGGCGCACAGGTGAAAGCGGCCGTTCTCGAGACTGACCACGCCCAGGTTGTTGGAGGTCTCGACTACGCCTGGCACCTCGACGCTCATGCGCTCGACACCGCAGGGCGCGGCGTGCAACGCCGCCACCAGCAGGCGGCTGGCGTGGCGGGTCAGCGCTTCCTCGCGCGGCGTGGCGCAGGGCTCCAGGGTCAGCCGCAGGCCCTCGTCGACGCCGGACAGCTCGCGGCGCATGTCGGCCTCGAGGCGCTCGATGCGCGAGCGCAGCGCGTCGATCTCGTCCCGAGGCACCATCACCACCGCCTCGGCCTCGCGGGGGATGGCGTTTCTCAGGGTGCCGCCACGGTAGTCGACCAGGCGAACCTCGCAGCTGTCGAGGGCGCGCAGCACCCGCACCAGCAGGCGATTGGCGTTGCCCAGCCCCTTGTCGATATCGATCCCGGAGTGGCCACCACGCAGGCCCTTGAGGCTCAGCGTCAGGGCTTCTTCGTCCTCGCCCACCGACTCCACCGGCAACTGGGCCTCGACCACCACGTCGGCGCCACCGGCACAACCGATGTAGACCTGGCCACGGTCCTCGGAGTCCAGGTTGAGCAACAGGCTGCCCTCCAGCCAGCCTTCGGCCAGATTCAGCGCACCGCCCATGGAGGTTTCTTCCTCCAGGGTGAAGATCGCCTCCAGCGGACCATGGACGAGCTCATCATCGCCGAGGATCGCCAGCGCCGCCGCCACCCCCAGGCCATTGTCGGCGCCCAGGGTGGTCTGGTCGGCCTTGAGCCAGCCGTCCTCGACCCGCGTGACGATGGGGTCCCGGGTGAAGTCGTGGGGCTTGTCGGCGTTGGCCTGGGCCACCATGTCCAGATGGCCCTGGAGGATCACACCCGGTGCCCCTTCGCGCCCGGGGCTCGCCGGCTTGGACAGACGCAGGTTGCCGTAGGCGTCACGGTCGTGGGCGATGCCGTGCTCGTCTGCCCAGGCTTCAAGGATCTCGACCAGAGCCGCCTCGTGGCCCGAGGGGCGCGGCGTGTTGCACAGGGTACGGAAGTGACGCCATACGGCGGTCGGAGCGAGGCTATCGAGATGTTCGTTCATGATGTCTATGTCTGCCTTTGCGAATGTTGGCACTCTACCCTCGCCCCGGGGCCTTGGAAAGGGCCTCCAGCAGTGCCAGGGCTCGGCCCACGGCGTCCCGCAACCATTGCTTGACCTGTGCCTTGCCGCGCAGCGATAGCCCCTGCGCCAGGGAACTTTCCGAACGTCCCTGAAACGCCCACGCTGCGAGCCAGGCCAGACTGTCGTGGTCATCGTCAGCCTTGGACCTCGCCTTGGACATGGACGACGACATGGGCGGCGACAGTGACAGCGACGCCAGCCGGCGAACCAGGGCCTGGATGGCCGGACGCGCCAGCGCCGGCTCGCGCTGGCCCCTGGCCAGGTCCTGGAGCTCACGACGGTCATCGGCGTCGAAAGAAAAGCGATCTTCGGCGTCGAGAGAAAAGCGGTCATCGGCGTCGAGCGAAAAGCGGTCCTCGGCCTCGAGAGAAAAGCAGTCATCGGCGTCGAATGCACAGCGATCGCCGACGCTCCCCAGCAACGCCAGCACCAAGGGTGGCGACAGGCGTGTCAGTTCGAAGGCCAGAAGCCCTGGCAGCTGCCGCTCAAAGCGTCGCGACAGCCGCTCGATCAGGTCCCGGTTGTGCTCCCCCAGGGCCAGCGCCACCATCGCCGCATGCTCGCCGGTGGCGGCCTCTCGGGTCAGCCCCAGGCGCACCGGGCGAAATCCCTGGGCCTGCCAGAACGCCAGCAGTTCCGGATCGGCACCGAAGCTCGCCCCCAGCAGCGCCTTGCCGGCCTGTTCGGCCTGGAGTGCCGCTTCCTGGATCAGCCTCGCCCCGCACCCCAGGCGGCGCCAGTCGGGGTGTACGGCAATCCGGGTGATCCGGGTACTGGGTGCCTTCAGTGCCGCTGCTTCACCGGCGTGGGCCGCCAGCGACTGGGCCATCAGGTGACCACGTGGGCGTCGCTGTCCCAGCAGCACCCGCTCGGCCAGATCGGCATCGAAGCCGCCCTCATCGACGCACAGGCACACCGCCAGCGGCGAACGTGGCGTCCCGAGGATCGAGATGCGGGTCGCCGGCGCGTCCAGCAGCGCCCGCAGGTCCGCCGGGGTGGTGCGATAGTGGGCCTGGACCAGCAGGCCGAAGATGGCCCTCAGGGCGGCTTCGTCCCGGCTCAGGGCATCGCGATCGAGCGTGGTACAGGGCAGCTCGGCCAACTTTTGACCAGGGCCAGGCGCACTCACCCTCGCCACCTTCGGTACTGTCGGCAGTTCGGCATCCAGACACAGCAGCGCGTCGATGGCCCGCTCCAGGGGGTCTCCATCGGCCCAGCGTATCGGCGTCCTGAGCTCGATGGACTGCCACTGGGGCGTCTGCGCCTCCAGATGACGACGAAAGCGCAACGCAAAGCCTCGCCCGGAGCCCTCGTAGCCGTGCACCGTGGTGGCGAAGGCGAGCCGTGGAAAAGCCGCCAGCCACTCGCCCAGCAGCGCCGCCGGAATCGCCGCCGCCTCATCCACCAGCAGCAGCGAGCCGGGGCCACCGGCCTCGCCCTGGGCGACGGCGTCGGTCAGCGCATCCGGGGCGACAAACCTCACCCTGCCACCAGGCGCCTCGAAGTCCCTTTCATCGCCCTGTCCCTCGGGCAGCAGCGCCGCCAGGCGCTCGAATACCGGCGCCACCGAGGACGCCCTCGGTGCCGTCACCAGGATATCCAGCGGCGCCTGGCGCTGCTGCTCGGCCTTGACCAGCAAGCGGGCGCAGGCGATGCCCAGCGCCGCCGACTTGCCGCGACCACGATCGGCGGTGATCACCAACGGGCGGCGACGCCTGAGCCGCGTCAGCCGACGTACCACCTCGGCCTGGTCGGGGCTCAGGCAATCCGGGTCGGGGCTGTCTAGACACGGGCTGTCTGGACATGAGCCATCGGCAAAAGGGCTTTCCTGGCCATCATCGGGCGTTGCCGTCAGGCCCTCCCCCTGCCGCCAGCGCAGCATCCCGGGAAAACCCGCCAGCAGACGATGGCAGCGCTCTAGATAACGGCTCGTGAGCTGTTCCGGCCGCCAAGGGTGAGCCGCCAGGCGGCGGTAGTCGTCGTCGGGTCGGCGGCCACCGTCGTCGGGGGTCAACAGCACCAGCAGGCCTCCCGCCACCAGGGTGCCGGCCACCGCCCCCAGGGCGTCAGGATCGAGGCCAGTGCCTGGCGAGGCGGCGTCGAACACCACCAGGTCGTGCTCGCCGCCGAGCCGGGTACGCGCCTTGGCGGCGGGAAGGCGCTCAAGCGACGGCGGGGGGGTGGCGGCTCTGTCATGGGCCCCGGTGGCGGCTCTGTCATGGGCCCCGGTGCCGGCCCTGGCATGGGCCCCGGTGCCGGCCCCGTCAGCAGCCTCGTCGATCGACGTTTCCCCGACCCACAGCGGCGCCGACCATCCGCCTTGGGCCAGGCACTCGCGAGCGACGCCCCGCGCCCGGTCAGGAGCCTCGCTCACCCACAGCAAGCCGCGAAAGCGCCGCCCTCGCAGTTGCTGTCGAAAGGCAGCGAGCCGCGCGAGGTCCTGTCGGGTCAAAAAGTGGGACATTAAGGCTCCCTGATAAATCAACTTTGGTCTAAAGGCTGCGCCGATTAAACGATCGAGCCGACTACGGCAGCGCAGCATAGATGTCGCTCTAACTTATTCATTTTGCTGAATTGTCGAAACTTTTTCTCACGCTATCGACTGTGCAGTCGCCAAAAAAGTGTGCCGTTTCATCGACATGGGTCGCATCGATCATCTCTTGAAGACCGTGCTAGCTTGATGAAGCCGAGGCGCCACCGTGGGCCAACCCCACGCTGGAACGCCACTACCCCCAGGCACCGAACCCAAGACAATGGCCCAGGGTGCCAGACGCAATTTCGGTGAGGCAGCGATCGCCTCCTTTGCACAGAACACAACAACCCACGGGGAGCACCTGCATGAAGCAAATGACCAAGTTTACCCTGACCAGCATGGCTGCCGGCATCGCCCTGGCCGCCCTGTCGAGTGGCGCCATGGCCCAGGAAAAGTGGACCATGACCACCACCTGGCCGGAAAACCTCGACCTGATCCAGATCGACAAGCACTGGGCCGAGCTGGTCAACCAGCTGGCCGGGGACGAGATCCAGATCGAGTTCTACGCCGGCGGCACCCTGATGCCCGGCACCGAGGTCTTCGACGCCACCGAGACCGGCAGCATCCAGGCCGCCGGCGACTGGCCGGGCTACTGGGCCGGCCGCAGCCCGGCGTTCTCGCCGCTGGCAGCCACCCCCAGCCTGTTCAACGGCATGGACTACCTGAACTGGATCACCCAGTGGGGCGGCTTCGAGCTCTACCAGGAGATCTACGGCCAGTACAACCTGGTCTACCTGCCCTACGGTATCACCAACAACGAGTCCGGCTTCCGCGGCGGCACTCCGATCGCTTCTCTCGCCGACATCGAAGGCAAGCGTCTGCGTCTGTCCGGGCGTGACCAGGGCCGGGTGCTCGAGCAGCTTGGTGGTTCCCAGGTCACCCTGGCCGGCGGCGAGATCTACCAGGCCATCGAGCGTGGTGTGGTCGACGGCGCCGAGTTCTCGACCCCCGGTGTCGACTACAAGGCCGGCTTCTCCGAGGTTGCCGACTACTGGATGACGCCGGGCTGGCACCAGTCTGCCAGCGTGTTCGGCGTGATGATCAACAAGGACGCCTGGGACGCTCTGTCCGAGGAGACCCAGGAGAAGCTGAAGATCGCCTCCGAGGCTACCATGGCCTGGTCGCTGGCCTGGTCCGAGAAGCAGTCCACCGAGGGTACCGCCAAGTTCCTCGAGGACGGCACCACCATCAACCAGCTGTCCGAGGAAGACCTGGCCCAGATCCAGGAGGTCACCAACCAGGTGATCGTGCAGGGTTCCTGCGAGGACCCGATGCTCGGCAAGGTCTACCAGTCGATGATCAGCTACATGCAGGACTACGCTCAGTGGCGTGACGTCTCGGTGCCCTACAACATGAGCCGCGTCACCGACAACCTACCGTCGCTTGACGAGATCGAAGCCTGCCTCGAGTAACAACCAGGCACGTTTCTGTCACTACCGGCCGGCGGCTCTCTGCGCGAGGCCGCCGGTCATCGTTGGACTTCGACGAGAACCCCACCATGAACGCCATTGCCAAGGCCATCGACTGCTTGAACGAGTGGTTCGGCCGTTTGATCGCTCCGCTGATCGCGATCATCACCCTCGTGGTGGTCTACGACATCGCGATGCGCTTCTTTATCGGACGCCCCAGCGACTGGGCCTTCGACGTCACCACCATGCTGTTCGGTACCCATTTCATGCTGATGGCCGCCTACGGGCTGCGCCATCACGCCCATGTGGAGGTGGACATCGTCAAGCAGCTGCTGTCCCGGCGCGGTCGCGCACTGATCGACCTGCTCGGCTACCTGCTGTTCTTCACCCCCTTCATCATCATGTTCATTACCTATAGCTGGCGCTTCTTCGAGCGCTCCTGGAGCCGCGCCGAGTCCACCTACGGCATCGTCTCGATCCCGGTCTACCCAGTAAAGGCCGTGCTGGTCATCGCCAGCGTGCTGATCCTTCTGCAGGCCATCGCCATCGTCATTCGCGCCATCAATGAGCTGACAGGCCAGGGCGTGGAGGAAGCCAAATGAGCGCTGAACTTCTGACCATCTTCATGTTTGCAGGCCTGATGCTGGGGCTGTTCATGGGCCACCCGCTGGCCTTCGTGCTGGGCGGTGTCGCGGTACTCGGCGCCTGGTTCGGCCCCGGTCCCCAGGTGCTCGGCATCATCATCAACAACATCTATGGGCGCGCCATGGACAATTATGTCCTGGTGGCGATCCCGCTGTTTATTCTGATGGCGCGCTTTCTCAACGACTCGGGCGTCACCGAGAAGATGTTCGAGAGCATGCGCCTGTTGCTCGGACGCGTGCGCGGCGGCCTGGCGCTGACCGTGGTCATCGTCTCGGTGCTGCTGGCGGCCACCACCGGCATCGTCGGCGCCTCCATCGCGGTGATGGGCCTGATCGCCCTGGCACCGATGCTCAAGTACGGCTACAACAAGGGCCTGTCCGCCGGCGTCATCATGGCCAGCGGCTGTCTCGGCATCCTGATTCCGCCAAGCATCATGCTGATCCTGATGGCCAGCTACTCGCCGGTGTCGGTGGGCGCGCTGTTCGCCGGCGCCCTGGTGCCGGGTCTGCTGCTGGGCTCGATGTACGCGCTCTACGTGCTGGTGATCTGCCTGATCAAGCCCGACTTCGGCCCTCCTGTAGGCGCCGAGGAGCGTGCCGAGACCAGCACCGGGGAGCTGGTGATCCGTTTGTGCAAGTACGTACTGCCGCCGATGAGCTTGATCCTCGGGGTGCTGGGCGCCCTGTTCACCGGTATCGCCACGGCCACCGAGGCCTCGGCCATCGGCGTGACCCTGGCCTTCCTGCTGTTCCTGATCTTCGGTGATCGCAAGCTGTCGACCTGCTACAACACCTTCATCGAGGCCGGCAAGACCACCACCATGGTGATGTTCGTGCTGGTGGGGGCGACCGCCTTCACCGGGGTGTTCTCCATCGGCGGCGGCATGGACGTGATCAGCGAACTGGTGCTGGCGATGCCCGGTGGCACCACCGGCGCACTGATCCTGATGTTCCTGCTGGTATTCGTGCTGGGCATGTTCCTCGACTGGACCGGCATCGTGCTGCTGAGCTTCCCGATCATGCTGCCGATCATCGAGACCATGGGCGTCGACATGCTGTGGTTCGTGGTGATGGTGGCGGTGGTATTGCAGACCTCCTTCCTGACCCCGCCCTTCGGCTATGCGCTGTTCTACCTGAAGGGCGTGGCGCCACCGGAGGTCGAGACCCTCGACCTGTACAAGGCGGTGATCCCGTTCTGCGCGCTGATATTGATTGCCTGCGTGCTGATGTCCTACTTCCCCGCCCTGGTCACAGGCCTGCCCTCGATGCTGCTGGGCTACTGACCCTCAGGGTAGCCTCCAGCACAACCACACAGCCCCCGCTTCGCGGGGGCTACTCGTTTAGAACGACGATTTTGACAGTGCGTTTCCGGCATATTCTTCGACTTTTCATCCCCTCGCGCTCCTGATTGGGTAAAGCCTCGACGCCGTTCCTGCATCGTATTAAGAGTTCTTAGACACTCTGTGCAAGGGCAGCATCATGGCCAACGTGACCCGCTTCACCCTCTCCGCCTCCGATGCCTATCCGCTCGGCGCCAGCCACTTCGAGGCCACACAGCCGCTACGTGGGGTGGTGATCATTCACTCCGCTTCGGCGGTGTCACAACGCCTTTATCAGGCCTTCGCACTATTCCTGGCCGAGCAAGGCTTCCACGTGCTGAGCTACGACTATCGCGGCATCGGGCGGTCGCGACCGGAGCATCTCGAGAAACTGGGGGTGCGCATGCAGGACTGGGCCGAGCTAGACGCCGACAGCGTGACCCAGTGGGCTCGCCAGCACTGGCCGGACTTGCCGCTGCTTGCCATCGGTCACAGCTTCGGTGGCCATGCCATCGGCCTGGGCGACGCCAGTCGACACTTGAGCGGCGCGGTGCTGATCGCCTGCAATGCCAGCTGTCTGCGCTTCATCTCATCACCCTGGCTGAGGCTGCGCGCCTGGATGCTGTTCAAACTGGTGTTTCCTTTGCTGTCCCGCATCAAAGGCTATGTGCCCTGCCGACGGCTCGGTATCGGTGAAGACGTGCCCGATGGTGTGGCTCGCCAGTGCAGTCGCTGGACCAGCCTGCCGCGCTACTTCTTCGACGACCCGGAACTCAACGCCGAAGTGCGATTCGCCCGCGTGGCGTTACCTCTGCTGGTGGTGGGGCTCGACGACGACCCCTACGCCAGCAGCGACAGCATCGACCTGCTGGCAGGCTACTTCACCGGGGCTTCGATCAAGCGCCTGCAGCTGTCTCCCAGGGTAATGGGCAGTGGTGTGCTGGGGCACCTGGAAGGATTTCGCCGCCGCCACCGTGACACCCTGTGGCCGCTGGTTTCTTCCTGGCTGGTGGAGCGGGCCCCGTCGACGCAGCCAGATGGCGTGTCAGCCGCCCCCTGGTCCCCCATCGCCGACGAGGCTGGCCCCCATGGGGCCAGCGTTCAGGGAGCCGGCGGCTAGACAGCGGCGGTAGGATCAGTCGGCGCGAATTCGCATCAGGGTGCAATACGCCACCGGCAGGATCACCAGGGTCAACAGGGTGGCGACTCCCAGACCGAACACGATGACCACCGCCATGGAGGCGAAGAAGGCATCGGTGAACAGCGGCAGCATCCCCAGCATGGTGGTCACGGCGGCCATGGTCACCGGCCGCACACGACTGACCGCGGCCTGGATCACGGCGTCGTGGGCATTGTCCTGCTGGCCACGCTGCACGTTGATCTCTTCCATCAGCACGATGGCGTTCTTCAGCACCATGCCGATCAGGCTCAAGGTGCCGAGCAGCGCCATGAAGGTGAAGGGCGCCCCGAGCAACGCCAGGCCACCGATGATACCGATCAGCATCAGCGGCACGATCGACCAGATCGCCAGCGCCTGGCGCAGCCGGCCAAACAGCAGCACGGTGATGATGAACATCCCGAGCAGGCCCATGGGCAGCGATGACAGCAGCGCCTTCTGGGCGTCGCTGGCGGTTTCGTACTCACCGCCCCATTCGATGGCATAGCCCGGCGGCAGCTCGATGGCCTCGACCTGGGGACGCAGCCGCGCCAGCACGCTGGCAGCGGTCTCGCCGGACAGCGGCATCGGCTCGGCGTACACCGCCAGCATGCGACGCCGGTCGCGACGCTTGATCAGCGGATCACGCAGCTCGGTGTGCAGCTCGCCGAGCACGTTGCCGGCGCTGAGATAACGTCCCTGCTCTTCACTCCAGACGTTGACCGCGCTGAGGTTGTCGATGTCGTGGCGCTGGTCCTCCCGGGAGCGCATCACGATCGGAATCAGCTCGCTGCCTTCGCGGTAGACGCCGACCTGCTCGCCGTCATTGTTGAGCCTGAGCGCCTGGTGCAAGGCGTCCCGGGTGACTCCGACGCGACGTGCCTGTTGCTCGAGGAACTCGGGCACGATGACGCTCTCGCGATTGCTCCAGGACAGCCGGATGCTGTCGGTCATCGGCTCGTCCTGGAAGATGCCACGCACCTCGGCGCCCAGGCGGTGCAGGGTCTCGGGATCGTCACCGTAGATGCGCGCCTCGATGCTGGCCTTGGCCGAGGGGCCGACCTGCAACGCCTGGACCTTGTACTGGACCCGGGGGAAGTCCTCGCGCAGGGTCTCGATCACCTCTTTCATGCGGGCTTCCCGGGACGCGCGGTCCTCGGTCTCGACGATCAGCTGACCAAAACTCGCATAACGGTCCTCGGGGGCATAGGTCAGGGTGAAGCGCTGTGCGCCGCCACCGATCACGCTGGTCACCCGGGTCACGTCCTGCATCTCCAGCACCTGCGTCTCGAGGCGCGCGATGGTGCGCTCGGTCTCCAGCACGTCGGTGCCCTCCGGCAACCACACATCGGCAAAGAACAGCGGTGTGGTGGCGTCGGGAAAGAAGGCGTTCTTGACCTGCCCCGACAGCGACAAGGCACCGGCCAGCAGCGCCACCGCCAGCACCAATGTCAGGTAGCGGAACCGAATCCCCAGGACCAGCAGGCGGCGAAACACCCGGAACAGCAGGCCACGATAGGGATCGCTATCCCCCTCCTCGCCCGCTTCGATGCGTTCCTTGAAGAACAGATCGAAGAAGAAGGGGGTCAGGGTCAGGGCGGTGATCCAGCTCAGGAACAGTGAATAGCACAATACCCAGAACAGTGACCCGACGAACTCGCCGGTAGCGTCCGGCGACAGCCCGATGGGAGCAAAGGCGGTGATCGCGATGACCGTGGCACCCAGCAGCGGCAGGCGATTCTGACCGACCACCTCCAGCGCCGCCTGGCGCTTGGTCTTGCCCCGGGCAAGGCCGATCATCATGCCCTCGGTGACCACGATGGCGTTGTCCACCAGCATGCCGAGGGCAATGATCAAGGCGCCCAGCGAGATCTTCTGCAGCTGGATGCCGTGAATCGACATCATGATGAAGGTGCCGAGGATGGTCAGCAGCAGGATCAGGCCCATCAGCAGCCCGCTACGCACCCCCATGAACAGCAACAGCACCAGTATGACGATGCCGACCGCCTCGGCCAGGTTGATCAGAAAGCCGTTGACCGCGTCCTCCACCACCTCGGGCTGGTGGTAGACGGTGGCCAGTTCCATGCCCAGCGGCATGCGCTGTTCGAGCTCGGAAAGCCGCTTCTCGACCCGTTCGCCGACCTCCACCACGTTGACGCCGGAACCAAACGAGATGCCGATGGACAGCGCGGACTGCCCCCCTGCGTGGTAGAGCAACTGGGGCGTATCGGTGGTCTGGCGAGTGACCTCGGCGATATCGCCAAGGCGGATCAGGCCGTCACCGGGACGGCCCACCACCAGCCGCTCGAGCGACTCGACGCTGTCGAACTCGCCGGTGGGCTGCACCGACAGCGACAGGCCATCGAGCTTGATATGGCCCGCGTCGCCCACCACGTTCTGGGCGTTGAGCAGGTCACTCAACTGCTGTGGCGAGATCCCCAGCGCGCGCATCCGGTCACGGTCCAGCGACACCACCACCTGGTCCTGCACGGTGCCGGCGATGGCGACCTTCTTGACCCCGTCGACCAGGCGCAGCTCCCGCTGCAGCAGGTCGGCGTGGTCTTCCAGGTCCTGCTGGCTGTAGTCCTCGCCGGTCAGGGTCAACAGCAGGCCGAAGACGTCACCGAAGTCATCGTTGACGATGGAGGTCCCGGCGCCGGGGGGCAGCTCGGCCTGGACGTCGCTGATCTTGCGCCGCAGCAGGTCCCAGTACTGGGCAAGTTCGTGCTCGCGCACCGTGTTCTCGAGCTCCACGGTGATCTGCGACAGGCCGTCGGCGTTGACCGAGCTGACCCGCTTCAGGTCGGGCATCTGCTGGATCGCCTTCTCCAGGCGCAGGGTGACCTCCTCTTCTACCTGTTCTGGCGTGGCGCCGGGGTACTGGGTCGAAATGATGGCGTTGCGGATGGTGAACTCGGGAAACTCCAGCTGCCCGAGCCCGAAGAAAGACACCACCCCGCCGACGGCCAGCAGCAGGGTGATCATCCAGCTGATGACCTTCTGGCGCAGAAAGTAGTCGACCATCGATCAGAGCCCCTCTTCCTTGATCCAGGGTCGTACCCTGCGTCCTTCCTGCATGCGTTCGGCACCGGCGGCGACCAGCCGGTCGCCGGCCTCGAGCTCGCCCTCGATCAGCATCCCCTGGGTGGTGATGCGCCCCGGCACGACCGGCACCGCCTCGACACGTCCAGGGCCATCGGCGCGGGACTCGTCGTCGGGCACGAAGCGCCACACCACCGCCTGGTCAGGCTGCGATTCCCGCGTGGCCACCGCCGCCACCGGCACCCGCCAGGGATCCTGGCTATCACCGGTCAGGGCGCTCATGTCCAGCAGCACCGTGGCGCTCATGCCCGACAGCACCGTGATGTCGTCGGGTTCAGGCAAGGTCAGGGTGACCTCATAGCTCAGCGACCCCTGGCTGACGCTGCTGTCGTGCTCCTTGTAGCGGGCCGGGTAGCGCTGCTGCTGGTTCTCGGCGAAGGTCACCCAGACCACCGCATCCTCGCCGTCCTGCACCGCCTGGGCGCGCTCGTCATTGATCCGGCGGACCTGCTGCTCAGGCAGTTGGAAGGTCACGTCGATGGATCCCGGCTGCTGCAGCTCGGCGATGGTCTGCTGGGCACCGACCACCTGATAGTTGTCCACCGGGACCGACGCAATCACGCCGCTGAAGGGCGCGCTGAGCTCGGTGTAGCTGAGCTGGTCCTGGGCCTGCTTGAGCTGGGCCTGGGCCGACAGAAACTCGGCACGCGCCTCGTCGAAGCGGGACCGACTGATGGCACCACGCTCCAGCGAGATACGCATACGCTCGTAGGTCGCCTCGGCCAGGTTGTAGCTCGAACGGGCGTTGGCCAGCTGGCTCTTGGCATCACGATCATCGAGGCGGGCGATAAGGTCCCCCGCTTCCACCTCATCCCCCGGCTGCACGGCCAGCTCGCGCAGCTCCCCACCGACCCGGAACGACAGCTCCGAACGCTCCGAGGCCTGCACCTGGCCGGGATAACGCATCAACATGCCCTGGCGCCCGGCGTCCAGCGACACCAGCTTCACCGGGTGTACCTGCTGCTGGGACAAGGGCGGTTGGTCGGATTCACAGCCGGCGACAAGCGCCACGACGGCAAGCAGACTGAACCTGGCCAGCAGGCGCTCAAGGCGCGACGTCGGAGGAAACGTAGAGAAGGTCATGGGGGCTCCTGAGGCGTCAGGGACGCGGGTTGTCGTGGCGAACGGCAATGGCGTCCCAGGCCATCGCAAAGGCCTGGTCGATATTGGTGTGGGTGGGCTCGAACGGGTGGCTCCCCTGGCTCTGCACCAGGTGGTAGATCGGGCGGAACATGAAGCTTTCCAGCAGCGCAAGCCCAACCGGCTTGAGCACGCCATCCCGATGCCCCTGGGCGATGGCATCGAGCAAGGGCGCCAGGCGCATATCGTTGCGCTCGCGGACCCGATCATTCATCCATACCGAATGGCTGAAGGCGTCGTGGAAGCGAAACAGGCGCGGCTGGTCGAGGGCCAGATGAAACAGCGCATGCCACATCTCGCGCAGCGCCTGGCGCAGCTCGAGTGCCGCATCGAAGGCCTCCAGGGCGGTATCGATCAGCTGGTCACAGACGTGCACAAAGGTCGCCTCCAGCAGGGCGTCCTTGTCGGCAAAGTGGATATAGAGGGTGGCGGGCGACACCCTGGCGCGACGTGCGATACGGGCCACCGAGGCCACGCCGAAGCCGTGCTCGGTGACCTCGACCAGGGTCGCCTCGAGCAGTGCCACCCGCTTGGTGTCGTCGCGTGGGCGCATGACATTTACCCTCTTTTGAGATGCCTCTTAAAATAAATGAATAGTTATTCACTTTCAAAGCCCGCCGAGCCAAGGTCTCACTTCCGTTTGGTGCGCGCCTCCATGCCTCCCCTTGATGGCCAACTGCAGCCGCCGGCACGGACTGGTATGATCTGGCCTCCCGTCCGTCAGCGGTGCCCGCAGCAGGAGTCCGTCCGTGTCCAGCAGTACTCATTCCGTGGCCAAGGTTCGTTCCCGGCGGCTTTCGCGCTGGGGCTGGTTGACGCTGGCTGTCGCCGCGGTGGTGGCACTGCCGGTGCTGGTGATCCTGGCCCATATTCTGGTGCCCGCCGGCGATATCTGGCGTCACCTGGCCGACACTGTGCTGACGCGTTATCTGCTCAACACCCTGTTCCTGGTACTCAGCGTCGGCCTTGGTACCCTGGCCATCGGTACCGGCTGCGCCTGGCTGGTAGTGATGTGCCGTTTTCCCGGCAAGCGCCTGTTCGAATGGGCCATGCTGCTGCCGTTGGCGGTACCCACCTACGTCATCGCCTACGCCTACACCGACTTTCTGCAGTACGCAGGGCCGGTGCAGGAGGCCCTGCGCGAAGCCTTCGGCTGGTCCCGCGGGGACTACTGGTTTCCCGACATCCGCTCGTTACCGGGTGCCGCCACCCTGATCACCCTGGTGCTCTACCCCTACGTGTACATGCTGGCCAGGGCGGCCTTCCTCGAGCAGTCGGTGTGCATGCTCGACGTGGGACGCACCCTGGGCCGCGGCCCCTGGCAAATGTTTACCCAGGTGGCGGTACCGCTGGCGCGACCGGCGCTGGTGGGGGGCGTGTCGCTGGCCTTGATGGAAACCCTCAACGAGTTCGGCGCGGTGCAGTACTTCGGCGTGGATACCTTCACCACCGGCATCTATCGCACCTGGTTCGGACTTGGCGAACAGGTCGCCGCCGCCCAGTTGGCGGCGTGCCTGCTGGCCTTCGTGATCCTGTTCGTGCTGCTGGAGCGCTGGTCCCGGGGCAAGCGCCGCTTCCACCACACCTCTCACCGCTACCAGCAACTACCGGAGTACCGTCTAAGCGGTGCACGCGCCTGGGCGGCCACCCTGGCCTGCGCGCTGCCGGTGACAGTGGGCTTCCTGTTGCCCTGCCTGCTGCTGGGGTACATGGCGCTGAAGGCCGGAGACAGCGTGCTGGGCAGCGCCTTTTTCGAGTACGCCGGCAACAGCCTGCTGCTGGCAGCCGTCGCCGCCCTGATCGCGGTGGGGCTGGCGGTGGTGCTGAGCTATGGCGCCCGACTCGAACAGGGCCCGCTGACCCGCACGGCCACTCGGGTGGCCTCGCTGGGCTACGCGATTCCGGGGTCGGTGGTGGCGGTAGGCATCCTGATCCCCTTCGCCTGGGTCGACGTCCAGCTCAACCAGCTGTACAAGGCCGCCACCGGGGAGGTGATCGGCCTGATCCTCAGCGGTACCGCCTTTATCCTGATCTATGCCTATGTGGTGCGTTTTCTCGCGGTGTCGTTCAACGCCGTGGAAGCGAGCCTGGGCAAGGTCACCCCGTCGATGGACGCGGCCGCCCGCACCCTCGGCGAGACCGCCACCGGCACCCTGCGCAAGGTGCATACGCCGATCATGCGCGGCAGCCTGCTGGCCGCCGGGATCCTGGTCTTCGTCGACGTGATGAAGGAGCTGCCGGCCACCATCATCCTGCGCCCGTTCAACTTCGACACCCTGGCGGTGCGAGCCCACAACCTGGCCGCTGACGAACGCCTGGCCGAGGCTTCGACAGCGTCCCTGGCCATCGTTGCCGTGGGGATCATTCCGGTGGTGCTGCTGAGCCTGGCGATGCGCCGCTCACGCCCGGGCCAGGCCAGCGACTGACGCTGGCCCCTGCTGGATACGACTGGATACGACTGGATACGAATAGTCCCCACCCCTGGTGCGCCGGGGCCAGGGGGTCTAGACGGCTTCGGCGCCGGACGCCTCGGCGGGGAACACGAATACCTGGGCCGGGTCGAGACTGACCTGCACGGCCTGGCCTTCCCTCGGCAGAAAGACCCCAGGTACCCGGGCGTGCATGTGGGCCTCCTGGCCATCGATACCGTGCACGCAGAGGTGCAGCAGACTGCAACGCCCCAGCAGTCGTGCCATCAGCACGTGGCTGTGGTGGGCGTGCTGGCCGTCGCTCTCGATTTCCACCACCCTGAGCGCCTCCGGGCGCATCAGCACCTGGGCGCGGGCGCCGTCAGGCAGGTCGGTGGCGACGGGCCCCACCGCGGTATGCACATAGCCACGCTGGGCGACGCCTTCCAGGCGATTGACGTCCCCGAAGAAGGTCACCACGAAGGGGTCGGCCGGCGCGCAGTAGAGCTCTTCCGGCGTGCCTACCTGCACCACCCGACCATCGCGCATCAGCACGATGCGATCGGCCATGAACATCGCCTCTTCGGGGTCATGGGTCACCAGTAGGGTGCCTGCGCCCACCTGCTTGAGCACGTGCAGGGTGTCATCGCGGATACGGTCCCTGAGACGCGCGTCGAGGCTCGAGAAAGGCTCGTCCAGCAGCATCAATTGCGGCGAGGGCGCCAGGGCCCTGGCCAGGGCCACCCGCTGCTGCTGGCCACCGGACAGGGTGTGCGGGAAGGCCTCGGAGTAGCCGTCCATACCCAGCTGAGCGAGCAGTTCCAGGGCTCGTTCACGGCGCGCCCGCGCCGGCATCCCCTTGAGCCCGAAGGTCACGTTGTCGAGCACGCTCAAGTGGGGAAACAGTGCCGATTCCTGGAAGGCCAGCCCCACGCTGCGCTTCTCCGGCGGCACGTGGGGGCGCCCCGGTGCGGCCAGGGTCTGGCCGTCAAACTTGAGCTCCCCCTGCTGCAACGCCTCGAGTCCGGCGACGATGCGCAGCAGCGTCGTCTTGCCACAGCCCGACGGCCCGAGCAGGCACACCACCTCGCCCGGCGCGATGTCGAAGGAGGCGTCGCTGACGGCAAGCTTGCTGTCGTATCGATGCTGGATATTGCGCACAGCCAGCAGAGGATCGGCGACAACGCCTTCCTCGAAGGTCTGCTCGGAAACGGTGGCGGAGCTGGCAAGGTGTGAGGTCATGGAGGGGATCGCGTGTCGAAGGTCGGATGGACGACGGCGAAAGCCGATGGATTGGCCATGGTAACGCGAATCCTTTCGACACGCCTTCTCCTTTGCCTGTGCGATATCTCCCGCGCTAGTGGGTCAGCCTCGCCGCCCTGCCGGCTCCCGAAGCAGCGGGTGCCAGGGGGCGCAGCGCCAGGCTGGAGCGCCCGATGGTCGGAGGTATCCGCCCCCGACGTAGCCCCCATCAGTACATCGATCGTGCCCCCTCCACTATGCCGAGAGAAGCACCCTACATCAGCCCAAGGAGGCACAGTGATTGACGCCGTGCCCGGGAGGTCGTTCAATACGGACACCGAATGACACGTATTATCATTCCATCCGCCACTCGAGGTCTCCGATGTCCAACGTCTCTCGTCTTGCCATCGCCATCGCCCTGGCCGGCGCTTCCGGTCTCGCCTACGCCGACGGCAGCGTCAATGTGTACTCGGCACGTCACTACGACTCCGACCAGGCCATGTACGACGCCTTCACCGAACAGACCGGCATTGAGGTCAACGTGCTTCAGGGCGATTCCGACCAGCTCATCCAGCGCATCAAGCGCGAGGGCGAGGCCAGCCCCGCCGACATCATGATGACCGTGGACGCCGGCCGCCTGTGGCGCGCCGAGGAGGAAGGCATCTTCGCGCCGGTGGACTCCGAGGTGCTCAACGAGCGCCTGCCCGAGAGCATGCGCCACCCCGAAGGCGACTGGTTCGGCTTCAGCCAGCGCGTGCGGGCGATCTTCTACAACCCCGAGACCATCGAGCCCGAGCAGGTCGACAGCTACGAGAAGCTGGCCGATCCCAGCCTCAAGGGCAAGATCTGCATCCGTTCCTCCAACAACATCTACAACCAGTCACTGCTGGCCTCGATGGTCGAGCACCACGGTGAGGAAGGTGCCGAAGAGTGGGCCCAGGGCGTGGTCGACAACATGGCTCGCGACCCCGAGGGTGGCGACCGCGACCAGATCAAGGGCGTAGCCAGCGGCGAGTGCGACGTGGCGGTGGCCAACCACTACTACTACGTGCGTCTGCTGACCTCCGACGACGCCGACGAGCGCGAGGCCGCCGAAAGCGTGCAGATCCTGTTCCCCAACCAGGATGACCGTGGTGCCCACGTCAACGTCGGCGGTGCCGGCCTGGTCAAGGGTGCACCTAACCACGACAACGCCGTCGCCTTCCTCGAGTTCCTGGCCTCCGACGAAGCTCAGGAACTGTTCGCCGTGGGCAACCACGAATTCCCGGTGGTCGAGGGCGTCGCCGTGGACGAGGTACTCGGCTCCTGGGGCGAGTTCAAGAAGGACGAGGTCAACGTCAGCGTGCTGGGCAAGAACAACCCGGAAGCGGTCAAGATCTTCGATCGCGTCGGCTGGCGCTAGGCTCAATCACGTCGGGCCCTCGCCGCTGACGAGGGCCTGCGCAAGCAGCACAAACGCCAAGGCCACAACGACAGGGCCCGTGCCGATCGGCACGGGCCCTGTCGTTGGTGCAGTCAATGGACCCGTCATGGGTCCAACAGCGGCAGTCAGCCGTCGGTGGACTCCAGACGCAGATCATCCGGATGCTGCCAGACATCCAGGCTGCCCATACGGCGGCCGCGGTCGTTGAGGAAGGTTTCCAGCGTCACGGTGGTGTCGCTGCCGGCCCTGGAGAAGACCAGACGATCGGACGTCTCGCGGGTGGAGGTCCAGTCACTGCCCAGGCACTGGCCAAGGGCCTCACCACCGGCCACCAGGGCACCACGCGGGTCGTCACTGTCCATCCGTCCGAAACAGGAGTAGTGATCCGGGCGCTGCGCCGAGGTGATCAGACAGGAGTCGTGGAAGGCCTGGACATCGGTTTCCCAGCTGCGGGTCAGCCGAGTGTCGTCGAAGCGTCCCTTGATGTCGGTGAAATCATTGTCGGCACTGGCCACGGCCTGATTGAGGGCGTCGCAGTCGAACATCTCGGCCGCCGTCTGCGGTTGTGAGGTCGACGCACAGCCAGCCAGTGTCAGCATGGCCACAGCGGCCCATCCCATCTTTCCCCGTGTCATATCCTTGTCTCCGGCAGTGAGGCCGTGGCAACCACGACCAGATAAGCAATCCATGACCGACACCATAGCACCCGCAGTGCCATCTCGGCAGTCTGAAGACCTACTTCGCGTGACGCGAGTGACTAGGCGCTGTCCGAAAAGTCGACGAGCGAAGGTTAGACAAGGCAAAAATCGGTGAGAAAGCGCAGTTTACGGGGTGTAAATGAGCATTTTGATCCGATTTTTAACGCCGTATTACCGAGCGCAGGCACTTTTCAGACAAGCCCTAGACGGTGGTGGCGACATCCAGTTCCTTCAGCGCCTCATCCAGCATTTCGGCGAATACGGCGATGGCCAGAGGCAGCGGCCGATCCTTGGCCACACACATTTCCAACTGTGCCGCAGCGATACCGCGATCCCGCAAAGGCACAAAGACAAGCTCCCCCTCGGCCAGTTCACGAGTCACATCCAGCGGATTGAGAAACGCCACGCCCACGCCCTCTCTGGCGAGCGACTTCATGCTCAGGATGCGGCCACACGCGGCAACGGCGGAGAGTCGCACGTCCTGAGTGGACAGCGCGCGTTCCAGAGTAGAGCCACGAAACATTGCCTGGTCCGGCAAGATCACCGGGACGTTCTCGAAATCCTTGAGGCGAAGCTCGCTCGCCTTGGCCAGAGAGTGCCACGGCGCCATGACCGCCCCGAAACGCAATTCGAGCCGTCGCAGGGTACGCAGACGGGGGTTGGACGGCGGATTGATGCAAAGTCCGATGTCAGCCTCTCCCGACAGGATAGCGTCGATGATGGGGTCGGTAAGATCGGTGGACAGGTCGAAACGCACACGAGGATAGCGCTCCATGAAGCGCCGAATGGTCACCGGCAGCAGGCGGTCGGTCACTGACTCCACCGACGCGACCCGCACCTCACTGGTACCGGTGCCACGGATATCGTCCAGCACCCCCAGCAGCTGACGTTCGTCCCGCTGCCACTGTCGCACCTGATAGACCAGCAGCTCGCCCGCCGAGGACAGGCGCAGGCCGCGGGGAAGCCGCTCAAACAGCGGTACGCCAAGCTCGTCCTCCAGTTTGAGGATCTGGCGATTGACCGCCGATGCTGCCACATGGAGCTGGTCTGCGGCCCTGCGGATCGACCCTTGTCGGGCAACCTCATCGAAATAGCGTAGCGCGGTGGTCATCAAGGGCACGCGGTGTCTCCTGATTCGTCAGACCATGGCTGGCTCACTAATCGTTGCCATTTCGGCAACACATCTCACGAAAAACGATGATAGACGCGCACACTAACTCAGCGCTAGCTTTCCTCTGAAACCCGCAGAAGAAACGCGGTTCGGCAAACACCTGGACGCACATTCTTGAACGACAACAACAATGAGGCCACCCATGTCTTCTCCTCTTCGCACCGATTCCGTCGATCCGGTGGATGAACGGCTGCCACTGAAGGCCGCCATCCTCTACGGCTTGCAGCACGTATTGGTGATGGCAGCCGCACCGATCACGGCGGTCTTCCTGGTCGGCCAGGCGCTGGGCTTCGGACCTGACGTCACGGTACCGCTGATGAGCGCCACCTTCCTCGCCTGTGGCCTCGGCACCCTGCTGCAATCCATCGGGGTACTGGGCTTCGGCGCGAGACTCCCGTTCGTGCAGGTACCTGGCGGTGCCCCCATCGTCATTTTTCTGGCGATCGCCCAGGCCACCGATATCCAGACCGCAACCGGTGCGGTGATTCTGACCGCCTTGTTCTACTTCCTGGCACTGCCCTTCTTCACCCGAGTTCTCCGCTTCTTTCCGCCCATCGTGATCGGCACCATGCTGCTGCTGGTGGCCATCAACCTGGTCAAGATCTTCGGTGGCCTCATCGCCGGGCGCCCTGACAGCCCCGACTTCGCTGCCCCTTCGACCATTCTGCTGGCGCTGGCCACCATCGCCTGCATCGTCGTGAGTGCCAGAGTGTTTACCGGCGCCCTGCGTCGCATCTCGGTGATGATCGGACTTGTCATGGGTGCGCTGATCGCGGCAGCCTTCGGTCACCTCAGCGTGGCGGGCATCCTCGATGGCCCCTTGATCGCCCTGCCCCAACTCTTTCCTTTCGGCATGCCCAAGTTCGACCTGCTGGCGTCGCTGCCGCTGATCATCTTCAGCGTGGTGTCGATGACCGAGGCCACCGGCCAGACCATGGCCACCGCCGAAATCGTCGGCAAGCGTGGCGACGCCAAGGCCCTGGTTCCCAGGAACATTCGCGCCGACGCCCTGGGCTCGCTGTTCGGCGGGTGCCTCGGCACCTCGCTGATCATCACCAGCGGCGAGAATATCGGCATCATCCGGGCCACTGGCGTGCGCTTGCGCTATGTCACCATCGCCGCCGGCTGTCTGCTGATCCTGCTGGCCATGCTGGCACCTCTGGGCCGACTGGCCGCCACCCTGCCGACACCGGTGGTGGCCGGCACCGCCGTCATCGTCTTCGCCATCATCGGGGTCATGGGCATCAACATCCTGCGCCGCGTCGACTTCAATGAGCACGGCAACCTCTTCACCCTGGCCTCGGCGCTGGCCATGGGTCTGCTGCCGATCGTTGTACCGGGCTTCTACTCAGCCTTCCCGACCCACCTGCAGATCATCCTGGGTAATGGACTGGCCATGGGCACCCTCACCGCGGTGATCGTCAACCTGGCCTTCTACCACCTGGGCAGCGGCAACAGCGCCCGCGAGACCCAGCCCTCCCACACCGAAGCTCCGGAGACAGATTCATGACGCTCGATCAGCAACTGCGCCAGCGACTCTCGGCCAGCGAGCTGCTGCTGTGCCCTGGAGAACTGCTCGCGAATGGAAGCATTCAGCGTGACATGGGAGTCGTGACGAGCGCCGGGTGCTTCATCGATATCGGACCCAAGGAAGCCCTAGTCGCCCGTCATCCGACGTTGTCCCCGATCGACCTGCCGGGACACCTGATGATGCCGGGGTTCGTCGACAGCCACCATCACCTGACCCAGTCACTGGGCAAGTCGCTGGTGTTCGGGGAACCCTCCGAAATCTTTCGACGCATCTGGGTGCCGCTGGAGTCCAGCCTGGACGAGCGACTGCTTCACTTGTCGTCCAAACTGGCGGCACTCGAGGCCTTGCGTGGAGGCTTTACCACTGCGGTGGACGCGGGCACCCGCAGTGCGGGGGAAATCGGCGCACTCGCCAAGGCGGCCGAAGAAAGTGGGCTTCGCTGCGTGCTCGGCATGATCTGCAATGATCGGGGCGGTAGCGGTTCGCCCCGGCAACGCAACGCCATTCTCGACCGTGCCGTGGCCCACCTGGCGGACTACCGCGACCACGCGTTGATCCATCCATCCCTGGCAATTTCCATTCCCGAAGCGGCCAGCGACGATATGCTCAATGACGTCGCCACGCTATGCCGCGACAAGGGAGCGATCTTCCAGAGCCACGTCAACGAGCACCTCCAGGCGGTCGAACGTTCTCTGGTAACGCGCTCACAGCGGCCGCTGGAGCATCTGCATGCGGTGGGCGCACTCGGCCCACAGACCCTGATCGCCCACGCCACCCTGGTCACGCCAGACGAACTCAATCTGCTGCGAGATACCGATACCGCGGTGGCCTTCAATCCGGTCGCCAGCAGCTGGAAAGGCAACGCGGTGGCGCCCGCCCTGCAGATGGCGGCGCTTGGCATCCGTTTCGGGCTCGGTACAGACGGTACCCGCAGTGATGGCTTTCGCCTGATGGATGCGGCCGAGACCAGCCAGCGAATGGCCTTCGGTCTGGCTACCGGCGACAGCTCCTGTGGCGGTGGCTGGCGCTGGCTGGAGCACGCTACCCAGGGCAGCGCCGAGTGCTGCGGGCTTGGCAGCATCACCGGCGACATCACTGTGGATAAAGCCGCCGACTTCCTGCTGGTGGATCTCGAGGTGCCTGAGATGACGCCTTCCTGGGACCGGCCCTGGGAACTTGTGCGCTACGGCAATCGGGATCAGATCGAAGCCGTGTTCACCGCTGGCCGACTGAGACTCTGGCAAGGCTGGCCAGTGGACTGGGACGCACGGGCACTGCTTGCCGAGGTCCGCGAGGTGGCTCCCGCCGCCATCAACAAGGCACCGATCCAGCGGGTCCATCCGACCTCCGAGGTGCATCGCGAGCGCCATGGAAAAGCTGGTGAAACGACGCCCTTCAGGCAGCGAGGCAATGGGGAGCCCCGATGCTAACGACCACTACCTATGCGATCGCCGCCGTAGCCACCCTGCTGGCGTCCTTCGTCCAGGGAGCCATCGGTATCGGTTTCGCGCTGATCGTGGCCCCGGTGCTGGGAATTCTGGCACCGACTCTGCTGCCGGTGGCATTGCTGGTCCTGATGCTTCCGCTGAATCTCCTGGTGGCGCTGCGCGAGCGCGAGGCCATCGATTGGCGCGGCAGCGCCTGGATCAGCGCTGGACGATTGCCAGGCACCCTGGCCGGGCTCGCGGTGTTGATGGTGCTGAGCACTCAGGGGCTCAACCAGTTGATCGGAGCATCCACCGTGCTCGCGGTGCTGGTCGCCCTCTTTGCTCCGGTGTTTCGACCGGGCACCGGCGCCTGCCTCACGGTGGGTGCCATCACCGGTGTCACCGAAACCGCCACCGGGGTCGGTGGCCCTCCCCTGGCCCTGCTCTACCAGCATCGACCGGGTCCCGAGCTACGCTCCACCATTGCCTGTTGCTTCGTGGTCGGCGAGGTACTGTCACTGTTGATTCTCGCCATGGCAGGTGCCGTGCAACAGGCACAGCTGTGGTGGGCGCTCGCTCTTCTTCCTCCTCTGCTGATCGGTACCGTCTTGAGCCGAATCATGCACCAGCGTCTGGATGCCAAGCGCCTGCGTCAGGGGGTCCTGTTGTTTGCGCTACTCTCCGGGCTGTTCCTGATGGTGCCGCGATAGCCAGCGTCTGTCTTTTGCGCGAGCGATCAGGAAGGCTAAGCTGACAGGGCCACTTCTCGCTCAAGGATAGGGAATGTCCGCCATCTTGCTCTGGACGCTGGTCGCCATCATCGCCACCGCCATCATCTGGAAGGGCAGCGGTCTGCTCGAACACTCGAGCCAGCGCCTGTCGGCCTACTACCGGCTGCCGGAAATCGTTCAGGGTGCCATCGTGGTGGCGGTAGGCTCGAGCTTCCCGGAGCTGTCCACCACCGCCATCTCGACCCTGGTCCACGGCGAGTTCGAGCTCGGTGTGGCGGCCATCGTCGGCTCGGCGCTGTTCAATATCCTGGTGATTCCCGGGCTCAGCGGGCTGGCCTCGAAGTCACCGCTTCAGGCCAATCGCGACCTGGTCTACAAGGAAGCCCAGTTCTACATGATCGCGGTGGCGGTGCTGACCCTGACCTTCGCCTTCGCCGCCATCTACCATCCGGTGGAGACCTCGCCCCAGGGCGGCAGCATCCAGGGCGAGATGACCCGCTGGCTGGCCTTGATGCCGGTAGCCCTGTACGGGCTCTACCTATTTGTGCAGTACCAGGACACTCTGGATCATGAATCCGACGAGGACGTCAGCGACATCCGCCCGGGACGAGAGTGGGGACGACTGGCGCTGTCGCTGGTGGTCATCGTGGTCGGCGTCGAGGGGCTGGTGCGCGCGGCGATCAACTTCGGCGAGATCTTCGGCACCCCGAGTTTCCTGTGGGGCATCACCGTGGTCGCGGCCGGCACCTCGATTCCCGATGCCTTCGTCTCCATCCGCGCGGCACGCCAGGGACGCGGCGTCACCAGCATCGCCAATGTGCTAGGCAGCAACACCTTCGACCTGCTGGTGTGCATCCCGGCAGGCGTGCTGATCGCCGGTACCGCGGTGATCGACTTCTCGCTGGCGGCGCCGATGATGGCCGCGCTGACCTTCGCCACGGTGCTGCTGTTTCTGATGATGCGCACCCACATGATCCTGTCGCGGCGCGAGTCGATCTGTCTGCTGGTGGTCTACGCGGCCTTCGTGGTGTGGGTCTCGCTCGAGTCCTTCGGCACCATCGACCTGGTGCCGCACCTGCCGCCATCGGGCGCTGTCAGCGCCCACGCCACGACTGGATAGCGATGACACTAGGCGCCCAGACGATCGGCCAGATCGATCAACGAGGTGCAGTGGAAATCGTTGTCGGGCGAACCTTCCACCGCCTTGGGGGCGTCTTCGCCGAACTCATGGGGACGCTCGATGTAGGCGGTCTTGAGGCCGCAGCGGCGGGCGGCGTCGAGGTCATCCTGGTGGGCGGCCACCAGCATCACCTCCTCGGGGGCCACCTCGAAGACCTCGGCCACTCCCAGGTAGGTGTCGGGATGGGGCTTGTAGGCGCGGAAGACCTCGGCGGACAGGATCAGGTCCCAGGGCAGGCCGGCGTGCTTGGCCATATTGGCGAGCAGCCCCAGGTTGCCATTGGACAGGGTGCACAGGGTAAAGCCGCGCTTGAGCCGTGACAGCCCCTCGACGCTGTCGGGCCAGGGCGCCAGACGATGCCAGGCGCGGTTGAGATGGGCCCTGCCCGCCTCGTCCAGTGCCAGCCCGTGGCGATCGAGCAGCTCATCGAGAATCATCCGATGCAAGTCGTCGATACGCGTCCAGCCAAGCTCGCCGGACATCACCCTGTCCATGGCCGGCCGATAGCCCGCGCGCCAGGCTCTGGCGAAGTCCGCGGGCGTCATCGGTGCCGAGGCGCCTGGCGACGTGAGCAAACCCAGCGCCTCGACCTCCCGGACGATGCTCCCGTGCCAGTCGACCACAGTGCCGAAGATATCGAAGGCGAGTATCTGCGGGCGTACCGGTGCTGTCGTCATGATCGCTCTCCTTGTTTCGCGGCCGGTGGGTCTTGTCCAAAGTCGTAGCGGTACCCTACGGCGGGTACCAAGGCTTGGCCTAGCGCTTTGGGTCTGCCGCCCCGGGCGCCAACCTCGCCCTGAGCGACTCGGCAAGAAAGTCGAGAAACAGGCGTATACGCACGACCTGACGCATGTCCTGGTGGGCCAACAGCCACAGGTCGACCGCCAATGCCTCCAACTCATCTCCTACCTGTTTCAAGCCGACATCAGCATCGCCCAGATAACGAGGAAGCACCACCGCCCCCAAGCCACGCCTGGCGGCCTGCTGCCGCCCCAGCAGGCTATCGCAACGGAAGCGGACCATCGCTTGCTCGACCTTGTCTTCCATCCAAGCCGCCAGCGCCGCATCGTCGGGGCGCTGTCCCTGATCGATCCAGGCGGTAATATCGCCCGGCTCGGAGATGTCGCCATCGCGAGCCACGTAGATCGCCTGGCGGATCGAACCGACTCGCCGACCCACCAACGTCTCGGGCGGCTGGTTGGAGGGCCGAATCGCCACCTCGGCGTCGCGAGCAGCCAGATCATAGAGGGCATTGGAGACCGAGACATCAAGCACGATGGCGGGATGGCGTTGCTGGAACGCCTCGAATACCGGCATCAGCAGCCCCTGCAGCAAGGAGTCTGTCAGGGTGACGCGAATGACGCCCTCCAGCCGTTGATCCCTCCCCTGGATGCGGCGCGTCACCCCTTCTACCTCCTGGTGCACGCGCGCTGCCGCCTGCGCCATCTCTTCCCCCGCCAAGGTGGGCTGGTAACCACCGGGTGAGCGCTCGAACAACAGCACGCCCAGGCGCCGCTCGATGTTTCGCAAGCGCCGAAACACGGTGGCGTGGCTGACGCCAAGCTGGCGTGCCGCCCCTGAGAGAGAGCCCGAGCGCGAAATCTCGAGCACCGTCCTCAAGTCGTCCCAACTGTTCATTTTTGCAAAGCCTACCGACAAGAATAGGGAATTTTGTTGCACAAGTGTAAGGCATAGCCTGAACCACACCCACCGCAACGGAGTCGACCATGAATGTCCTGATCGTTCACTGTCACCCTGAACCCCACTCCTTGAACGGCGCCTTGACCGCCATCACCGCCGACACTCTGACCTCCCAGGGCCATAGGGTGGTCATCAGCGACCTGTACGCTGAAGGCTTCGATGCCATTGAACACCCTCGCCACTATCGCAATCGCCAGGATTCGCAGGTGTTTAGGGCACTGACGGAACAACGCCATGCCTTCGAAGGAGGACAGCTTCCCGAGGATGTGGCAAGAGAAATCCAACGGCTGGAACAGGCAGAGCTGGTGATTTTTCAGTTTCCACTGTGGTGGCATGGACCACCGGCCATGCTCAAGGGCTGGTTCGATCGCGTGATGGTGTACGGAGGGATGTACTCCGGAAGTCGCCGCTATGATCACGGGCGACTCAAGGGCAAACGCGCCATCTGCGCGGTGACGACAGGATCGCCGGCGGAAGCCTTCGAGCCCGCTGGCAGAGCGGGAGACATTGTTAGGCTGATGTACCCCTTCCACTGTTCCCTGTATTACCTGGGCCTCGAAGTGCTGCCACCACAGCTCGCCTTCGGCATCCAGGGCGGCGGCCTCGCCTATCAGGAGGAGACCGCATTCTGCCGGCACCTCGAAAGCACCAAGGCCGACTGGCGGGCCAGGCTCAAGGGCCTGGAAGGGGAGTCGACGATCCCCTTCTCAGGGTGGGATGACTGGGACGAGCAAGGTCGGCTGGGCCTGCGTCATCCTCTGCGATGGCGATAGAAGCTCCGACTCGGCACTCCAGTATCCGCGGCAACGCCTTAGTGCGCTTCGTCCCAGTTGTCACCGCACTCGGCCTCGACGATCAGCGGTACGTCGAGGCTGGCGGCGTTCTGCATGCGCGTCTTGACCTCTTCCATGAAGGTCTCGGCCTGGTCATCTCTGACCTCGAACACCAGTTCGTCATGGACCTGCATCACCATCCAGGCGTCGAAGCCGTCGCTGCCGGCCTGGTCTGCGAGCCAGGCGTCCATATCGATCATCGCGCGCTTGATGATGTCCGCCGCGGTGCCCTGCATCGGTGCGTTGATGGCGGTACGCTCGGCGCCCTGGCGCCGGGCACGGTTCTGGGAGTGGATCTCCGGCAGGTAGAGCCGGCGTCCGAACACCGTCTCGACGTAGCCGTCTTCGGCGGCCTGGGCGCGGATGCGCTCCATATAGCGGGCCACCCCCGGGTAGCGATCGAAGTAGCGGTCGATATAGGTCTTGGCCTGGCTCTGCTCGATATGCAGCTGGCGGCCCAGGCCCCAGGCACTCATGCCGTAGATCAGGCCGAAGTTGATCGCCTTGGCGCTGCGCCGCTGCTCGCCGTTGACCTTGTCCAGGGCCACCCCGAACACCTCGGCGGCGGTGGCGGCGTGGATGTCCTTGTCCTCGGCGAAGGCTGACAACAGGCCCTTGTCGCCGGACAGGTGGGCCATGATGCGCAGCTCGATCTGGGAGTAGTCCGCCGCCACGATGCGATAGCCCGGGCGTGCCACGAAGGCCTGGCGGATGCGCCGTCCCTCGTCGGTACGAATCGGGATATTCTGCAGGTTGGGGTCGGAAGACGACAGCCGCCCGGTGGCGGTCACTGCCTGGTGGTAGCTGGTGTGGACCCGGCCGGTGGCCTTGTTGACCAGCTTCGGCAGCTTGTCGGTGTAGGTCGAGCGCAGCTTGGACAGGCCGCGATGCTCGATGATCACCTTGGGCAGCGGGTAGTCCAGCGCCAGCTCCTCGAGCACCGCCTCGGCGGTGGAGGGCGCGCCCTTGGGGGTCTTCTTGATCACCGGGATGCCCTGCTCCTCGAACAGGATCTGGCCGAGCTGCTTGGGCGAGCCGAGGTTGAACTCGCGCCCGGCAAGCTCATAGGCGCGGGCCTCGAGCTCGCGAATGCGCTCCCCCAGCTCCCGGCTCTGGGTGTGCAGTAGCTCCGCGTCCAGCGCCACGCCGTTGCGCTCCATGCGCGACAGCACCCGCACCAGCGGGCGTTCGAGCTCGTCGAGGACCTCGGCCAGGCGGCCAGTCTCGTCCACTCGTGGGCGCAGCGTCTGGTGCAGCCGCAGGGTGATGTCGACGTCCTCGCAGGCGTAGGGCGCAGCCTGTTCCAGTGCGATCTGGTTGAAGGTCAGCTGCTTGGCGCCCTTGCCGGCGATGTCCTCGAACTTGACGGTGCCCTCGCCCAAGTACTTGAGCGCCAGCGAGTCCATGTCGTGGCGGGTGGCGGTGGAGTCGAGCACGTAGGACTCGAGCATGGTATCCACCAGGGGCCCCTTGACCGGGATGTCGTAGCGCGCCAGCACCGAGATATCGTACTTGAGATTCTGGCCGATCTTGGCGATCGCCTCGTCGGCCAGCACCGGCGCCAGCGCCTCGAGCACCGCCTTGCGATCGAGCTGGGCCGGGGCGTCGAGATAGTCGTGGCCCAGCGGAATGTAGGCCGCCTCGCCGGGCGTCAGGCACAGGCCGACACCGACGATGTCGGCCTCCATGTAGTTGAGGCTGGTGGTCTCCAGATCGAAGCAGAAGGCCTCGGCAGCGGCCAGTCGTTCAAGCCAGGCGTCCAGCTCGGCCTGTTCAAGGATCACCGTATCCTGACGCTCGCTGGAAGGTGCCGTCTGGGCCTTGTTCTTGTTAGCGCCTTCGCCTCCGTTGTCCCCCTCGGGGGTGTCGGAACCACCGGCGACATCATCGACGCCTTCATCCTGGCCGGCCAGCAGCTCCGACAGCCAGTTCTTGAACTCCAGGCGTTGATACAGCGTCTTCAGCGCCTCGCGATCCGGCGCGGCGATGGCCAGATCATCGAGGCCGAGCTCCAGCTCGCAGTCGGTCTTGATGGTCGCCAGTTCGTAGGACAGGTAGGCCTTGTCGCGGTGCTCCTCGAGCTTCTTCGGCAGCGTCTTGGCGCCACGAAACGACAGCGTCTTGACCTTGTCGAGATCGCCGTAGATGACGTCGAGCCCGCCTTCCATGCCCTGCAGCAGGCCGATGGCGGTCTTTTCGCCCACTCCGGGGACTCCGGGGATGTTGTCGACCTTGTCACCCATCAGCGCCAGGTAGTCGATGATCAGCTCCGGCGGCAGGCCGAACTTGTCGTTGACCCCGTCCACGTCGAGGGTCTCGCCCTTCATGGTGTTGACCAGGGTGATATGGCCATTGACCAGCTGGGCCATGTCCTTGTCACCGGTGGAAATCACCGCGTCGCGACCGGCGTCGGTGGCCATCTTCGCCAGGGTGCCGATGACGTCGTCGGCCTCGACCCCCTCGATGCACAGCAGTGGCAGGCCGAGCGCACGCACGCACTCGTGCAGCGGCTTCACCTGAGCGCGCAGGTCGTCGGGCATCGGTGGCCGCTGGGCCTTGTACTGGTCGTAGAGCTCGTCGCGGAAGGTCTTGCCCGGGGCGTCGAAGATCACCGCCATGGGACTGTCCGGGTAGTCCTTGATCAGCCGCTTGAGCATGTTGATCACGCCCTTGATGGCGCCGGTGGGCTGACCCTCGGAGGTGGTCAGCGGCGGCAGAGCGTGGAAGGCACGGTACAGATAGGAGGAACCGTCGACGAGAACGATGGGGCTTGAGGCCATGGATCGGCGTCCCTGTAAGGATAAATGACTACGATGCCACCCATGATACGCATCCCTTTCGTCTTTTGCCGGACGCTTTTACGACCTCGACGCGGTCACGGCCATCGCCCTGTCCTTGCGTCAGCCCCTGGCCCACCCTGCGCCCGCCCCTTATGCCGGCCATCAGGCGTCGACCTGGGGCATCGGCCCTGTTCCTTTACTTTGCGAGGGGAACCTGTGCCGACGTATCATGGTCTGATCGAACAGTGTTCCCTTTGTTTTGCCAACCGTTCATTCTCCCATCCTGGAGCCCCACCATGACAATCACCCGCATCGCGAGCGCCCTTCTGCTGTCGCTGGCCCTGCTGGCCGCCGCCGCGCCGGTGCTCGCCCAGGCGCAACCCGACATCAGCGTCCGCCAGGAAGCCAACCAGACGCTGCGCGAGTACCGCGTCAACGGCAAGCTGTACGCCATCAAGGTCGAGCCCAAGGATGGCAGCGCCTACTTCCTGGTCGACCGCAACGGCGACGGCAACTTCGAGCGCCAGGGCGGCGACAACGTCGAGATCCCCGGCTGGGTTCGCTGACCCAAGGCCGCTGCCTGGGCGGCGCGCCCGCCGCTGCGTCCCCTAGCTGTTGATGCCCGTCTGGCAAGCGGCGCGAAAGCCAGCTGAGACCACTCCCGTAGATCACGTGCAACTCGGTGCCAAGTCGCTACAATAGGCGCCTTGGCAACCCCGGGCGAGACGATTCATGGCCGTATTCACTCCGCTTGACGACGCACAGGTCGCAGGCTTTCTCAGCCGTTTTGACGTCGGCGAACTGACGAAGCTGCAGGGCGTGCCCGCGGGCACCGAGAACAGCACCTTCTTTGTCACCACCGACCGTCGCGAACTGGTGCTGACGCTGTTCGAGCAGGGAGAGCACGAAGAGCTGCCGTTCTTCGTCGAGCTGCTCGACTTCCTCGACGAGCACCGAATCCCGGTGGCCGGGCCGATTCACGACCGTGACGGTATCGCCCTGCACGAACTGGCGGGTCGGCCGGCGCTGCTGTTTCCGCGCCTGCCGGGCGCCCATCCCAGCGCGCCCGACGTGACCCAGTGCCGAGCGCTGGGGCAGGCGCTCGGCGAGATGCATCGTGTCTCCCGCCACTTCGGTGGACACCGTCCCAATCCTCGCGACATTCATTGGCTGTCGGCCATGCACCACAAGGTGCTGGTCTACCTCTCGCCCGAGGACCAGGCGCTGATGCAGGACGAGGTCGACGCCTATCAGGCCGCGCTGGAAAGCGCGGAGCCGCTGCCCCAGGGCGCCCTGCACGGCGACCTGTTTCGCGACAACACGCTGTTCGACGGCGAGCGCCTGGGTGGCATCATCGACTTCTACAACGGCTGCACCGGCGACCTGCTGTTCGACCTGGCCATCGTCATCAATGACTGGGCCACCGACGCCGACGGTCGCCTGGTAGCCGAGCGCCACGACGCTCTGCTCGAGGCCTACCTGGCCGAACGCCCGCTGACCGCCACCGAGCGCGAACTGTGGCCGCTGATGCTGCGCCTGACCGCCCTGCGCTACTGGCTGTCTCGCCTGCTGGTAGTCTACGTGGACCCACCGGCCCACGACCTGACCCCCCACGATCCCGAACAGTTCCGACGCATCCTGCTTGCGCGCCTGGAACATGGAGCCCTGCCCTTGCCAGACATCGAGGCCCGCCCGTGAGCCACAAGCCCGACGCCGACTCCGCCGTGCAACGCGCCCGCCGCACCTGGAACATCGACCAGTGGGGTAGCGGCTACTTTGACGTGGACGAGGACGGACAGGCACTGGTCCGCCCGCTAGGCGAGGTCGAACCCGGCCCCAGCCTGTCGCTGCGTGGCCTGGTCGACCAGATCCGCCAGGCCGGCCTGCGCCTGCCGGTACTGATCCGCTTCACCGATATCCTGCACGACCGGGTCGAGCAGCTGTGCGCGGCCTTCGACCAGGCCATGGCCGAGGAAAACTTCGAGAGCGGCTACACCGCGGTGTACCCGATCAAGGTCAACCAGCAGCGCCGAGTGGTGGAAGAGATCCTCGCCACCAACGAGCGCGGGCGCGACCGGGTTGGCCTGGAGGCCGGCAGCAAGCCGGAACTGCTGGCGGTGCTGGCCCTGTCCGGCGATGGCCCCTCGCTGATCGTGTGCAACGGCTACAAGGATCGCGAGTACATTCGCCTGGCGCTGATGGGCGAGAAGCTCGGCCATCGGGTCTATCTGGTGGTGGAGAAGCTCTCCGAGCTGCCGATGATCCTCGAGGAGGCCGAACGCCTGGGGGTGACCCCGCGCATCGGCCTGCGTGCCCGACTGTCCTCGGTGGGCCGCGGCAAGTGGCAGGACACCGGCGGAGAGAAGTCCAAGTTCGGCCTGACCGCCGGCCAGATCCTGACCGTGGTCGAGCGCCTGACCGAAGCCGGGCGACTCGACAGCCTGCAGCTGGTGCACTTCCACCTGGGCTCCCAGATTGCCAACATCGGTGATATCCAGCGTGGCCTGCGCGAGTGCGCGCGCTTCTACCAGTACCTGCGCCAACTGGGCGCGCCGGTGGACACCGTGGACGTGGGCGGTGGACTTGGGGTCGACTACGAGGGCACCCACTCGCGCAACTTCTGCTCGATCAACTACTCGATGCTCGAGTACGCCCGTAACGTGGTCTACGCCTTCAATCAGGTGTGTGCCGCCGAAGGTCTGCCCCAGCCGCATCTGATCAGTGAATCCGGCCGCGCCCTGACCGCCCACCACGCGGTGCTGATCACCAACGTGATCGGCGAGGAAAGCGTGGACACCGCGCCGCCGACCGAACGCAAGAGCGACG
The DNA here is from genome assembly GCF_040070555.1 of Halomonas sp. H10-59. Lineage (NCBI taxonomy): Bacteria > Pseudomonadati > Pseudomonadota > Gammaproteobacteria > Oceanospirillales > Halomonadaceae > Halomonas > Halomonas sp. H10-59. Next base: position 389,728 of record NZ_CP098828.1, on the reverse strand, counting down.
ACCCCGAGGTCGAGGCGCTGTGGCGCACCCTGGACTTTCTCAAGCGCGAGCCGGAACCGCGTGGGCTGGTGGAGGCCTGGCACGACCTGATCCAGGACATGGGCGACCTGCACGACCGCTTCGTGCTGGGGGCCGCCGATCTGGCCGCCCGCGCCGAGGGCGAGAGCGTCTACTTCGCCGCCTGCGCCGCCCTGAGGTCACAGCTCGACCCACGCAATCGCGCCCACCGCGAGATCCTCGACGAGCTGGCCGAGAAACTCGCCGACAAGCTGTTCGTCAACTTCTCGCTGTTTCAGTCGATGCCCGACGTCTGGGGCATCAAGCAGATCTTCCCGGTGCTGCCGCTGTCCGGGCTCGACCGTCGCCCAAGCCGCCGTGGAGTGATTCAGGACATCACCTGCGACAGCGATGGGCGCATCGACAGCTACGTCGACGGCCAGGGGGTCGAAACCACCCTGCCGCTGCCGGAGTGGCGCGAAGACGACGAGCGCCTGCTCGGCTTCTTCATGGTCGGCGCCTACCAGGAGATCCTCGGTGATCTGCACAACCTGTTCGGCGACACCGACGCTGTCGACGCCTCGCTGGATCGCGACGGTGGCTGGCGCCTGACCAACCTGCAGTGGGGCGACCGGGTCTCCGACGTACTCGGCTACGTCAACTTCAACGCCGACGTGCTGCGCGAACGGCTCCGGGTCCAGCTCACCCGCAGCAACCTCGACCCACGCGAACAGCGTCACTTCCTCGATGATCTGTCAGAAGGGCTCGACGGCTACACCTACCTGGAGTGAGCCGACCCGCACGCCCCACTCCGTGTGAGCCTTCGCCCGGCGATGCCTACAGGTATCGCCGGGCGCCTGCTATTGGGGACTTGAGCTCTTGCGCCTGGCCCACGCTCGTGGCGAGATATGCATCAAGCCAGAGACATCTTGACCACAGGAGGACAGCGCCATCGCATCCCCGGCCCCCTACCCCCAAGACTCACAGCCCCGAGACTCACAGCGCAGCATTCCCCCCACCATGATGGCGGTGGTCACCACCGGCAACGGTGGCTACGACAAGCTCAGCTATCAACAAGTCCCGACCCCGACGCCGGGCCCCGGAGAGGTGCTGCTGCGGGTGCTCGCCGCCGGCGTCAACAACACCGAGATCAATACCCGGCTCGGCTGGTACTCCGCCAGCGTCAAGAGCGACACCCGGGCATCGGCGGACGCCTTCGATGACAGCGCCGAGAACGCCGCCGACGCCGAGGATGGCGGCTGGAATGGCGCCACTCCCTTTCCATTGATTCAGGGCACCGACTGCTGTGGCGAGGTAGTGGCCCTGGGCGCGCCGGGAGAGGAAGGTGCCAACGCCTCGGTCACGGCGGACCTGCTGGGTAAGCGGGTACTGGTACGCGCCTGCATGCGCACCAGGGGCTTCGATCACTGGGACTCGGTGTGGATGGCCTCTGACTTCGACGGAGCCTTCGCCCAGTTCGTCAAGGTGCCCGCAAGCGAGATATTCCCGGTGGACTGCAACTGGAGCGACCAGGAACTCGCCACCATCCCCTGCGCCTACGGCACCGCAGAGAACATGCTGCACCGCGCTGGTGTCAGCGCCGGCGACCGGGTGCTGGTCACCGGTGCCTCGGGAGGTGTCGGCTCGGCGGTGGTGCAGTTGGCCAAGCGCCGGGGCGCCCACGTCACGGCGGTGGCGGGCAGCGCCAAGCACGAGGCGATCCGCGCCCTTGGCGCCGACCGCCTGCTCGACCGCGACGATGACCTGCTGGCAAGCCTCGGCGAGTCGAGCATCGACGTCGCGGTGGATAACGTTGCGGGCAAGGGCTTTGGCGGGGTGCTGGAGGTGCTCGACCGGGGCGGCCGCTACGTCTCCTCCGGCGCCATCGCAGGGCCGGTGGTGGAGCTCGACATGCGCAAGCTGTACCTCAAGGACGTGCGCCTGATCGGCTCCACCGCCTGGGACGAGCCGATATTTCCGGACCTGATCGGCTACATCGAGCGCGGCGAGATTCGTCCCCTGCTGGCCAGGACCTTCCCGCTTGCGCAGATCGTCGAGGCCCAGCAGGCCTTTCTCGAGAAGCAGCACGTGGGCAACTTCGTGCTGCTGCCGCCGCCGCTGGACTGACGCCGAAGGCGTCGGGACTGCGGGTTAGCCAAGCGTTAACCGAGCACGCGGGTCTCGAGGGCGTGGCGCTGGCCGCTGGGCAGTGTCAGTTCGAAAGCCAGGCTCGCGCCCTTCTCCAGCTTGCCGACACCGGCCGGGGTGCCGGTCAGCACCACGTCACCCGGGGCCAGGGTGAAGTGCTGGCTCATCTCGGACAGCAACGCCGGGATCGCGAACAGCATGTCTCGGGCCACGCCGTGCTGGCGACGTTCACCGTTCATGTCGAGGCTGAACTCGATGGCCGACCAGTCGAGCGGCGCCTCGATGGGCACGAAACGCGACAGCGGGCAGGCGCCATCGAAGGCCTTGGCGATCTCCCACGGATGCCCCTTCTTCTTCAGCGCCGACTGGACATCACGCAACGTCAGGTCCAGCGCAAGCCCGACCCCGACCACTGCCGCCTCGGCCTGCTCGGGCGTGGCCTCACGCAGGGTCTCGCCGATCAACAGCGCAAGCTCGGTCTCGAAGTGTACGTCGGAGCGCTCGAAGGGACCGCCGATCGGCTCTTCCAGGGGCACCACACTGGTCGCCGGCTTGATGAACAGCAAGGGTGCGTCGGGTACCGGGTTGTCGAGCTCCTTGGCGTGCTCGGCGTAGTTGCGTCCAACACAGACCACCTTGCCAAGTGGTTGGGAGAAGGCGTCACCGTCGACAAAGCTCGGGACGAGAGACATGGCAGGCTCCTGAAGGCATGAAGAAGGATAGGAAACGACACGGCCCAGCGAACGGGGTCGCGTGGCATGCAAAAAAGGCGCGCCCAAGGCGCGCCTTTCGAGTCTATCCCAGCCATCGCGCTCATCGCGAGCGGTGGCGACCGTCGCTTCAGGGATTGAAATCGCTGCCAGGCTCGTGGGCCAGGAAATCCGGGCGACGGCGGTTGGCCGCAAACGGCTCGACGCAGCGGTTGTCGACGCGGTTGTAGACGAAGAAGGCGTTGCTGCGCGGATCCGGCGACATGTTGGCGTTGGAGCCATGCAACGTGTTGCAGTCGAACAGCAACAGCCCACCAGCGCTGCCCTTGGGCGCCTCGATACCGTTGCGATCGATCAGCTGGCGCAGGGCTTCCTGACTCGGCACCCCGATCTCCTGCTTCTGCAGCGACTTCTCGTGGTTGTTGTCCGGCGTCTCGCCAATGCACGGCACGAACACCCGATGGGAGCCGGGAATCAGCATCAGCGGACCGTTGAACTCGTGGTTGTCGGTCAGCACGATGGAGGCACTCACCGCGTGCATGTCGGGCATGCCGTCCTCGGCGTGCCAGGTCTCGAAGTCCGAGTGCCAGTTGAAGCCCTTGCCCTCGAAGCCCGGCTTGTAGTTGATACGCGACTGGTGGACGTAGCTCTCGCCGCCGAGAATCTGGCGAGCGCGGCCGACCAGACGTTCATCATTGGCCAGGTGGGCGAACACCCGGGACAGATAGTGCACGGCGAACAGCGAGCGGATCTCCTTGCCGCTCGGCTCGACGATGCTGTAGTCCTTGCCCCGATAGGCGTCGTTGTCGAGCAATGCCTTGAGCTCTTCGCGCAGGCGTGCGAGCTCTTCGCCACCGAGGAAGTCGGGCTCAAACAGAAAGCCCTTCTGCTCAAACTCGTCGAGCTGCTGCTGGCTCAGCGGCCCCTGGTCGGCGCTGCCCTTGACCACCGGGCCCTGGCGGTCGACCCACAGGCTGTCCATCGGTTCGGGCAATCGCGTCGGGTAGCGGGTGGCGCGAGCCTGGCCGCTGTCGAGCCCGGCGAAACGTTGCCAGTCGAAACGCTGCTGGTCTTGTGGGTCCAGGTTGCTGCGATGCTTGGTTTGCGGATTGGACGATGTCTGCACTTCCATCCGATCACCCTCCCTTGGTATTGATCAGCTTTCAGATTCGAACTCGTACCCGCGGCGCTACTTACCTGTACACCAGCGACGGCCCAGAAATGCTGCGCCACACAGGCGTCACTGACCGTCAAAGGCCATATCACCGACTGCATCAAGGGCAGCATTCAAGGCCACATCACAGGGTGCATCTAAGGCTGAATTCAAGGCTGCATTCAAGGTATAGCGCCGCCCTGAAGGAGAAGGCTATCTCCCCGAGCCCAAGCTACAAAAGCCGCCTCTTGAATTCAACCCTTGCACAACTTGCGTCCAACTTTCAGCGATGCGTCACTCCTGCTACCTCGCCGGTGACAGGCTTTGTCTCGGTGAAGTAGCGCCAGGCGCCGGAGCCAGGAACCGACGTTGGCGCCAGGTAGATCGGTGCTGCGCCGCGATCCTGGTGGCAGCCGGCGAAGGCGATGCCCGGCAGCAGCAGCCAGTCGTGGCGATTCTGATGGCCGAGGTCGAACCCTTGGCCAAGCTCGCCGCAGTCGATGTCTTCCAGATCCTTGTCCACCACCAGCATCCAGCGCCGCGACGGCGCCTTGGCGAGCCAGGCCATGGCGGCGGGAAGCTCTTCCTCGATGGGCGTCATGTCGCCGAAGTGAACACTTGGCGTGCGCGAATGCAGCAGGATCTCCTCATCGAAGTTCAACAGCGCCACCTCGCCGGTCGGCCCTACCTGTTGCGCCACCCTGGCCATCATGTCCCGGGGCGAGCGCTCCGGGTCCATCCAGACGTAGCCTTGGGTACTCCACCACCCCCACAGGCACCACAGGAACAGGGTCACGGCGACCAGGCCCCGGCGCGGCTTCACCACAAGCGCCAGGCCCAGCGCCAGGCCCCCCAGCGCCAGCCACTCCCACCAGGGAGAGATCCCGTAACGATGGGCCAGACGCTCCAACGGCGCGACATCGCAGAGCCCTAGAAGGCCCGCCAATCCCAGCAGCCCGCCAAGCAGGATGACGGCTCCAAAACCCGCGCGATTGGGGCCGATCCGCCTGGCAAGCGCCGGCAGCAGTGGCGCCAGCGCCAGCACCATCAGCGGCAGGGTCGGCAGCATATAGACGCCGCGTTTACCCGGTGACAGCGAGAAGAAGATCACGATCAACACCACGGCGCTTACAGGCAGCAGCGTACGGGCATCACCACGGCGAATGCGTCGCCACCAGTTGGAACAGGCCCAGGGGAAGGTCAGCACCAGCGGCATCCAGGCCCAGGGCAGCACCTGGGCGATGTAGTAGTACCAGGGGCGCAGGTGGGCCCAGGCGTCGGCGTAGCGCTCACCCGTCTGCTTGAACAGAATATTGTCACGATAGGCCGCCAGGCTCGGGTCGTCGCTCAGGCTGGTGATCAGGATCATCGGCAACCCCCAGGCCAGCACCACCGCGAGCAAGCACCCCAGTCCCTCGAGAAGGTCGCGAAGGCGGAGCGGCGTCAGCCGGCCAGCCCCCCTGTTACCGCTGACACCGCCGCGCCCCAACCAACACCAGGCGGGCAGCAGCGCCAGCGGCAGAAAGCCCACCCCCTTGGTCAGGATGCCGGCCCCCATGGCCGCAAAGCCCGTCCGCCACCACCAGCGAGAGGGCCCCAGCAGGGCATGGCGCAACAGCCCGTAGGCGCCCAGGGTGGTAAAGAAGGTCAACAGCATGTCGATCTGGGCGGTCTTGGCCTGCAGCACGAACTGCAGGGTCGCCAGGGTGGCAATGCCCGCCAGCAGACCAATGCGCTGGCCATACAGGCGCCGGCTCAGATCCACGATCAGCGCCAGGGTGCCGAGCCCGGCCAGCAGCGACGGCAGCAGAAAGCCGATTCGCATCGAGCCGGTCAGCCAGATGCCCAAGGCGCTCGTCCACATGAAGATCGGCGGCTTGTCAGCGTAGAGTTCACCGCCGCGATGGGGGATCCAGAAGTCTCCGGTCACCAGCATCTCGATGGCATTCAAGGCGAAACGGGGCTCATCGGCAGGCCAAGGATCGCGCCAGCCGAGGCCGAGCGCCAGCAGCAGGACGGCGAAGGCGCCGAAGGCCAGCCAACCGGCCCAGGACAGGCGAAGAGGCATTCTCAAGGGGGGCATGACGCTATCCTCCGGCACGCGACGACGTCGACTTGATGGAGGCCTGCGACGTTTCTTGCTGGCGGAGACCCGAACTGCAGAACCTGTTGCCACGCAATAACGTCAGGTTGCGTAGATAGATAAAGAGCCCGGCCCCCTGCCCGAGCATGAACACTGGGTCTCGGCGATGGATGGCATAGACCAGCAGGGTCACACCCCCGGCCAGGCTGAGAAACCAGAAGGCCACCGGCACCACGCTGCGTTTCGCCCTCTCACTGGCGATCCACTGCACGACAAAGCGCGCCGAAAACAGTGCCTGACCGAGAAAGCCCACCGCCAGCCACCAGGACAGCGTCATTGCGACGGCCCTGCGGCGGCCTGGTTCAGGGTAACGCTGCTGCTTGAGGCCGTACTGCCAAAGACGACACGGGGCAGGACAACATCGAGAGCGTCAGGCATCGGCTGCTGCCGACCAGTTTTGTTGACGGTGGTGTCCGTCGCAAAGGCCAGCTCCCCATGCCCCAGCGTCGTCCCGACCCGAGGCGGGTCGAGCGCATCATCGATACCACGACAGTCCACCGGCAGTCGCGAGCGACGTTGAAGCCAGCGCACTCCGACCAGATCGATGATGCCGACCCATAGCCGGTTGCCGAGACCATAGTGGGAACGCCCCGCCCCCCGGGGGCGGTGATTGACGGGGCGGGACAGACAACGCCCGCCCTGAGCGGCGACAAGGGCAGGTAAAAAACGATGCATATGATCGAAGTACGGTAGCGAAAGAAACGCCTGCCGGCGGATCACCTTGAGACCACAGCCGCTATCCGGCGAGCCATCGCCGAGCAGTCGTGCTCGAACCGCGTTGGCCACCCTAGAAGACAGCCGCTTGAGCGCGGAGTCCTGGCGCGTGACGCGATGGCCGCCCACCAGGTCCACCCGCGCCGCCTTTGCGGCTTCCAGCAACGCAGGAATATCGGCGGGGTCGTTCTGGCCATCGCCGTCCAGGGTCGCCAGCCACTCGCCTCGGGCATGCCTCGCTGCCTGCCACAGGGCGGTGCTCTGACCCGCGCTATCGCGATGGCGAAGTGGCCTCAGCGAGTCCTGACGGTGCGCCCGCGTCACCAGCAGGGGCCAGGTATCATCGTCAGAGCCATCGTCTACCACGATGACCTCGTAGGCCTGGTGCGACAGCGCTTGCTCGATCTCATCGAGCAGCGTGGGCAGGTTGGCGGCTTCGTTATGGGCGGGGATCACTATCGATACGGTGACAGCGTGCATGGGATTCGCCTCGGACTGGGGAATACCGTCACCTTGCCCGGCGATACTTAAGCCACCCTTAATTCATCGATACCGCCCTTGGTCGAGACGTCACCGAGACGTCACCATGCTCACAGCGTCGCAGGAGCCTCCAGGCGAGACACCTTCATCGACCTCCTGTGCGAGACGACGTGCCACCGCATACTCGATGTCCGAAAACCGTGCCACCTGAGGTACCCTGAAGGCACCACTGCATCGAGGTAGCCATGTTGCGTTTCCAGCAAGAGGACCCTGCCGCCCCCGCCATGGCGGCGATGATCCGCGCCCACCGCCGCGGGCTGAAGAAACTGGCGCCCACCTCGCCGCCGGAAAGCCGCCATGCCCTGACCCTGGATGAACTGAAGGCGCCGGAGGTGACCCTGTGGGGGCTGTGGGATGATGACGATCTGGTCGGCTGCGTCGCCCTGAAGGAAGTCAGTCACGACCACGGCGAGATCAAGTCCATGCGCACGGCACCAAGCCACCTTCGCCGGGGTCTGGCCTCCTTGATGCTCGACAAGGTCATCGAGGAGGCCAGACTGCGTGGCTATCGCCGGCTGAGCCTGGAGACCGGCTCACAGCCGGGCTTCGCCCCGGCTCGCCAGTTCTACGCGCGTCACGGTTTTACCCCCTGTGCGCCCTTCGCCAGCTATGTCGAGGATCCCAACAGCGTCTACATGACCTTGGCCGTCATCGATGACGGGCGGGATGACGGCCTGGATGGCGACCTGAAGGAGGCCAGCCGATGAGCGAAAGTGATGACGCCAGTCCCGACAACAGCGCCACACCGTTGCCCCTCGACAGTGCCGACACCAGCGAGCTGTCCTGCGCCGAAGCGGTAACCTTCGACAGCGGCGATACTCGCTGTCGCGGCTGGTGGTTCGAAGGTGCCGACGATGGTGCGGTGGTGGTCATGGCCCACGGTCTTGGCGGAACGGTGGCAGGCGGCCTTGTCGGCTACGCCCAGGCCCTGCATCACGCCGGCCACAGCGTGCTGGTCTTCGACTATCGTCACTTCGGCCGCTCCGACGGCGAGCCTCGCCAGCTGCTCGGTATCAAGCGCCAGCAACAGGACTACGTGGCCGCCATCGACTACGCCCGGGGCCGGGCACCGGCCCTTCCGCTGGTGCTGTGGGGTACGTCATTCTCGTCGGCCCATGTCATCACTCTGGCGGCTCGTCGCGACGATGTCGCTGCGGTCATCGCCATGAATCCGATGCTCGACGGTCGGGCCTCGTCGCTGCTCAAGCTCAAGGACGCAGGACCTGGCACCTTCCTGCGCATGACCGGAGTGGGACTCGCCGACCTTGCCAGGGGCTGCCTCGGCCGGGCTCCTCGGTACCTGCCACTGGCCGGCGAGCCGGGGACCCTGGCCGCGCTCTCCGCCCCGGACGCCCTGACGGGGATCCTGTCGTTTGTCGATGACGACTTCGACAATCGTATTGCACCACGCGCCCTGCTGGCGCTCGGGCTCTACCGTCCGGTCACCCGGGCCCGCCAGGTTCACTGTCCGGTGCTTCTGCAACTTTGCCTGCGTGACAGCGTCGCGCCGATTGCCCCCGGCTACCGGCTGGCGGAAGCACTGGGATCGCGGGCCACACTCAAGACCTACGACACCGGCCACTTCGAGATCTACGAGGGTGACTGGCGGGCGGCCTTCGCCGACGACCAGCGGGAATTTCTCGCCCAGGCGATGGCGCAGTCGCCGGCGCCAGCGCCCACGGCCCACGCCACCGAGTCGCCTCAGCACACTCCAGACGAGACCGACCCGCCGCCCGCCCGGTAGCCTGGCTATACTGGCGACGACACCTGACTGGCCACGCCCGAGGGCATGCGAATGCGCCACTACCCCTGCCAACGCTGTGACAACCGCCTGTTCTTCGACAATACCCTCTGCCTGGTATGCCACTCCGAACTTGGCTGGTGCCCGGGTTGCCATGCCCTGGTGACGGTCGATCTCCAGCCCGATGGTCGCTACCGCTGCGTCGACGACACCTGCGCTACGCTGCTGGTCAAGTGCCACAACTATTCCGTGGAAGGGGTCTGCAACCGCATGATCACCAGCGAGGAGGCCAACCGTGGCATGACGCTGTGTGACTGCTGTCGCCACAACCAGGCCATCCCCGACCTGTCGGTGCCCGGCCATCGTGAACGCTGGGCCAAGCTCGAGAGTGCCAAGCGCCGGCTTTTCTACACCCTCGACCTGCTGGGGCTACCCCACGAGGTAGATGACCGCCGCGCCAACCCGCCGCTGGCCTTCGCCTTCCTCGCCGACGAAGTGGCGGCAGAAGGCGACTGGCACTCCAGCGACGAGGGCATGCCGGTGTTCACCGGTCACGCCGGCGGACTGATCACCATCAACGTCAAGGAAGCCGACGACGTCGAGCGCGAGCGCCTGCGTAACGACTTCAACGAGGCCCACCGCACCCTGATCGGCCACTTCCGCCACGAGATCGGACACTATTACTGGGAGTTGTTGATCAAGAACCGTGACGAGCCAGCCTGCATCGAGGTATTCGGTGACCACAACAACCCCAGCTACAGCGAAGCCCTCGATCGCCACTATCAGCAGGGACCACCGAATGACTGGCGCGGCCGCTTCGTGTCGGCCTACGCCACCATGCACCCCTGGGAGGACTTCGCCGAAACCTTCGGCTTCTACCTGGACATGGTCGCCATCCTCGATACCGCCGGACACTTCGGCATCACCCCCACCGGCTTCGACGAGGACCTCGAAGCGATGTTGACCACCTTTCGCCGCCTGAGTCTCGGCTTCAACGAGATGAATCGCGAGATGGGGCTGCTCGACCTGGTGCCCGAGGTGATCACCCCGACCATCGCCTGCAAGCTTTGCTATATCCACGACATGGTGCTGGCAGCGCGACGACAGCAGTGAACCGCCCGGTGCCCACCTAGCACCACCATGCGCCCCTCCCTTTCCAGGAGGGGCCGCAATGCTTGGCAAGGTCCGGCTTGGCTAGATCCGGCCTGGCAAGATACGGCTTGGCTAGATCCGGCCTGGCAAGATCCACCTTGGCTAGATTCAGCAGTGGCTCAGGGCAGGCGGGCCATGGGATACCTGGCCCGCCTGGCTTCACGCCTGGTCGCTGGCCGCCAGTAGCTCGCCATCGCCCAGGTCATCGAGGGTCGGGAAGTAGGTGCGGGCGATCGCCGTATGCAGCTCGGCAAAGCCCTGTTGCAGCACGTCGATAAAGTCGTGCAGGGCCTCGGGGGAGCGCACCAGGGCACGGACGTCGGCCTCGGCCACATCGGCCAGCACCAGCGTTGCCGTGGCCAGGGCGCGCTCATGTCGTGGCAGCGAGCGCAGCGCGCGAATACTGTCCTTGAGACTGCGCGACACCGAACGCGGGAACAGGGAGTCCTGCACCAGGAAACGCAGCACGTCGGTGGCCCTGACCCGGCAGCGCACGTGCTGTCGATACATCTGGTAGGCCGTCAACGACTTGAGCACGCTCATCCACTGCAGGTGCTCGAACGGACGAATCTCGTCGCTATCACGCTGCAGCAGGTTGGCCGAGCGCACATCGATGATGCGGGTGATCATGTCGGCCCGTTCGAGCTGGCGCCCGAGCATCATGAAGGTCCGTGATCCACCGTAGCTGAGGGTGCCCTCGATCAACCCGATCAACGTCTGACAGCCACGAATCACCAGCTTCAGAAAGCGCTCTCGGCGTCCCGGGCCGAGGCCCGCATCGGCATGGGCACTGGCGGTCATGTAGAGCTGGTTGATTTCTTCCCATACCTCCCGCGGTACCACGTCCCGCGTGGTGCGCAGATTCTCGCGGGCCTGGGCAAGGGCGGACAGGATCGAGCCGGAGTAGCGTCGGTCGGCACACAGGAACTGCACCACGTTGCGATCGTTGGGCTCGTCGTAGAGGGTCTCGAACACCTCGGCGCCCCCGGTGATATCAACCATCGCCGCCCATCCCAGCGGTTGGCGGTAGGGCATGTCGAGCATCAGGTGACTGGAGACGTTGATCAGCCGGGCGGTATCTTCGGCACGCTCGATGTAGCGGGCCATCCAGTACAGGTTTTCGGCGACTCTGGAAAGCATCAGCATGGTCTCAGTCCTCCCCCGTCTCGACGATCCAGGTGTCCTTGCTGCCGCCCCCTTGGGACGAGTTGACCACCAGCGAGCCCTTGACCAGGGCCACACGGGTCAAGCCACCGGTGGTGACGTAGGCGCCGTCCTGGCCCGACAGGATGAAGGGGCGTAAATCGACGTGGCGCGGCTCGGGCCGGCCATCGAACAGCGTGGGGGTGGTGGACAGGTTCAGCATGGGCTGAGCCATGTAGTTGCGTGGGTTCTCCTGGATCAGCCTGGCGAAGGCATCACGCTCGGCCTGGGAGGCCTGAGGCCCCATCAACATGCCGTAGCCGCCGGACTCGTTGGCGGGCTTTACCACCAGTTCATGCAGGTGCTCCAGCACATAGCGGCGGTCTTCCTCGAGCATGCACAGGTAGCTCGGCACATTGGGCAGCAGCGCCTCCTGATCCAGGTAGTACTTGATCAGTTTCGGCACGAAGGCGTAGACCACCTTGTCATCGGCGACACCGGCCCCCGGGGCGTTGGCCAGCGCCACCTTGCCGCTGCGCCAGGCCCGCATCAATCCGGGTACGCCCAGTACCGAGTCCTTGCGAAACGCCTCCGGGTCGAGGAAGGCGTCGTCGACGCGGCGGTAGATCACGTCCACACGGGTCAGCCCCTGGACGGTGCGCATGTAGACCACGTCGTCGTCATCGACCAGCAGATCCGGCCCCTCGACCAGCTGCACGCCCATCTGCTGGGCCAGGTAGGCGTGCTCGTAGTAGGCCGAGTTGTAGATACCCGGGGTCAGCACCACCACCTGGGGATCGTCCCAATGGCGTGGCGACATGCCCGCCAGCATGTCGTAAAGCTGGGGCACATAGTCGTCGACCGGATGAATCTTGCCCGAGGCGAACAGCTCCGGCAGCACGCGCTTGGTCACGTTGCGATTCTCGAGCATGTAGGACACCCCGGACGGTATCCGCAGGTTGTCCTCCAGCACGTAGACGGTGCCGTCGCCACCACGCACCAGATCGGAGCCGCAGATATGCGCCCAGACCCCGTGGGGCGGATCGATCCCTACACACTGGGGGCGAAAGTTGACGGATTGCTCGAGCACCGCCGCCGGCAGCACGCCATCCTTGACGACCTTCTGGTCGTGGTACAGGTCGTCGATGAACAGGTTGAGCGCCTCGACCCGCTGCTTGAGGCCTGCCTCGGTGCGTCGCCACTCGTCGGCGGGGATGATGCGAGGCACGATGTCGAAAGGCCAGGCGCGGTCGATCATGCTGCCCTCGGAATACACCGTGAAGGTGATCCCCATGGTGCGAATGGCGATCTCTGCTGCGTTCTTGCGCTCTTCCAGCTCGTCAGGAGCAAAGCCCGCGAGCACGTTACACAGCATCTTGGCCGCCTCCCGCGGCATCCCGGGCGTCGCCACCAGTTCGTCATAGAACCCTGCGCAGTCGTACTGCTGCCAATCCACATGGCTCATCGGCACACCCTCGATTGTTTTCGGCATCCGGCGACCCGACAACGACGATGGCACCCCCGCCTTCGACCGTACCGGGTCCCTCCTTGCTGTATAGCAAGCTCTGTACCAGACCGCCGAGAATAGGACACAGCGCCGCGCCTTCTCGCCGGACCGACGGGCGCAATTGAGCAGTTTGGACAAAAAGCGACCACTTGCTCCTGCCGAAAGTGCGCCACGAGCCAGCAAGAAGGGGCAGCGAGCACCGATCTGGTGCAATCCGGGCGGCACCTGACGAGCGTGAGCGGCAGCTATCATCAGCCCTTGCGACGCCGGTCGAAACCCCCTGTTGCTGACGACGCCTACCTTTCGAGCTTGAGCAATCAGCAGGAGTCGGGTACATCTTGTCGCCACGGTTCGGGGGGGATATCGTCACCTTCTGCAACATTCGCCTACACCCAGGAGCCTCCTCGCTTCCCATGCCTGCCTCTTCTCGTTCCGCCCTCCCTGGCTCGTGCGCACCGCTGTCCTGCCCTGCTCAAGACAGCGGCGCCAGGCGGTGCCGTGTGGCCAGCCTTGGCAGGGGTGTCACGGCGGGATCCGGCAGATGATCTATCGACTTCGCCACACCACGCGCTACCACTACAGCGAGATCGTGACACTCAGCGAGAACGAGGCCTGCCTGATGCCCCGTGAGATGGCCTACCAGCAGGTTGCCTGGGCGCATTTGTCGATCTCGCCGGGCGAGTCGCTACGCCAGAGCCGACAGGACGCCTTCGGCAACCATATCGCGCTGTTCGCGGTCGACACCCCCCATACCCAGCTCGAGGTCACGCTGGAGGCGCAGGTCATGACCTCGCCTCGCGCCACACCGCCGCAGGCCATCATGGGCTGGGAGCGGTGTCGAGAGCGGTTGGCAGACCGCCACCAGCCAGGTTTCCGCGAAGCACAGCCGTTTCTTGAAAACTCCGCCTATATCGAGCGCCGCCCGCTGCTCGCCGCCTGGGCAGAAGACTGTTTTCCCGCTGGTGGCGATCTGGTGGACTGCGTGGAGCGCTTGAACCGTCGCATCCATGAGGAATTCCGCTACGACAGCGAGTTCAGCGACCTGGAGACGACACCGTCCCAGGTGCTCCAGCATCGCCGTGGGGTGTGTCAGGACTTCTCCCACCTGGCCATCGCCACCCTGCGCTCGGTGGGTCTGGCCGCGCGCTACGTCAGCGGCTACCTCGAGACGCTACCGCCTCCAGGACAGCCTCGACTGATGGGCGCCGACGCCTCCCACGCCTGGTTCTCCGTGCTGATACCCGGCTGGGGTTGGCTCGACTTCGACCCCACCAACGGTGTGCGCGCCGGCGAACGACACCTGTTGCTTGGCTGGGGCCGCGACTACGAGGACGTGGCGCCGCTCAAGGGCGTGGTGACCGGTGGTGGGCGCCAGCGCCTCGAGGTGGAAGTGGACGTTGTTCCCGCCGGGGAAGTCGCGGCCACCGGCCCGACCTCCGCCAGCCCCGGCGATCACCCAGCAGCGCCGATGGCCGGCTGATTCGCTGTCCTTTATATTGCGCAGGCTCTGCCCGGCCTTGCCCTGCCCACCGTCTTCCAGGAGAGATTCCATGCAGGACCTGTTGATCTGGATCGCCACCGGCTTCGGCCTGGGCTATTCCCCCTGGGCGCCGGGGACGGTCGGCTCCCTGATCGGACTACCGGTCGCCTGGTGGCTGTTCCGGCTACCGCTCGGCACGCGCCTGGCCGTTACCCTGACGCTCCTCGTGCTGGCCGTTCCCGTCTGCCACTTCGCTTCGCTGTGGCTGGGCGGCGGCGACCTGCCCCAGATCGTGCTCGACGAATGGGTGGCCCTGCCCATCGCGGTGCTGGCCTTCTCGCGCTACCGACGGCGCATCATCCTGCCGCTGGGCTATCTACTGTTTCGCCTGTTCGATATTTCCAAGCTGTCCCCGGTACGCGAGATCGAAGGTATTGGCGGGGGACTCGGCATCGTCGCCGACGACGCGATGGCTGCTCTGTACGCCGCCCTCACCCTGGTACTGCTGGTGCGCCTGACCCGCCGCTACTGGCAACGAGATCCCGAGCAGTCCTCATAAGCCAACAGTGCGGCCTGCCAATGCCGGGCGGCGCTTCCTAAACCCACAGCCCTGACACAAAAAAACCGCCCTCGACGGGCGGCCAAACGGGACAGGGGTCTATCGAAACAGTGACCGGGGGAACTCGTGCCCGGCCTCTGGCGACCAGTGCAGCAGATGTTGCACTGGCGTCAGTCACTCAGCATCGGTTATTCAGGGATCAGCACGCTGTCCACCACGTGGATCACCCCATTGCTGGCCTTGATGTCGGACTCCACCACGGCGGCATTGCCTACGCTTGCCGAGCCTTCCTGGGCGTCGATGGCCATGTCGGTTCCCTGCAGGGTGGTCACCTCAGATGAATCCTCCAGTGACACTTCTCCTTCCACCATGTGGTAGGAAACGACCTCGACCAGACGTCGGTGGGAGGCCTTGTCGTCGCTCATCCACTCGTCGAGCTGTCCTGGCTGCAGGGTACCGAAGGCTTCGTTCGTTGGAGCAAAGAGCGTATAGGTTTCATCTCCCTGTAGCGGCTCGTCGAGGCCAGCCTTCTCGACAGCGTCAAGCAATGTCGAGAAACGTCCGTCGGCCTGGGCGACTTCGAGCAGATTGCGTGAGGGATCCTGCTGTTGCTGCTGATCCGCTTCGGCCACCCCGCCAGCGAGCAGCGCTACGCCGAGCACGCAACTCGGCAGGAACGACGTTGCGGCAGACATTGCTTTTTTCATGCTCTCGCCTCCTTGCGGTGATTGCTCCGAGATGTCGCGTCGCCACTGCGCGCCTCCCGGGAACCTCTCTGTCGGGGCTGTTCAACCAGGACGACGCAGTTCATGTACAAAAATTAGATCAAGAACAAGTAATGTACAAGAAAAAGTTTTACGACAGCTTTCGCCACTCTGATCATCAAAGCATCATCTTTTGACGTCATGATATGGGCGCTGCTCGGAAAGACGGTAATGACGGCGAGATGCCGATACGCTTCCGGCGACAGAAAACCTATACAATACTTGCATATCAAGCCTGGCGATGAGAACCTTTCGTACCGTTGAGGCTCGGCCAGGAGGGCCATACGCAGCCTCGCTTCCACAACGGAACGAACGACGGCACGTCATGCGCCAAGGAGGGCGACCCGTGTACTACCCGATTTCCTGTACCCGCTGTGGCCACGACCTGGCCAGCACACCGGGACCTGTAACGGCTCAGCCCAATGACTGGGAAGAGCTGAACTGCACCGAGTGCGGTGAGTTTCATGCCACCCTGGGCGCCTGGGAAGAACAGCAGACGCCCGACCGCCTGCGCTTTCTCAACAAGTCTCGCAGCCTGATGATGGCCATGCGACGTGAGCACGATGCCTTGATCGAGCAGCAGCACACCAAGGGAGAGCGAGTCGCATGATCACCGTCGCCCTGGACCTGAGCTGCACCATCTGTGGCCACTCCCGCTTCACGCTGCCTGTTGGTCAAGACGACGGCGACAGCGTTCACTGCGCCAACTGCACCGCCTACAAGTGCAAGGCCATGGACCTGGAGCGCGCGCTAATGGCGACTCTGCCACCGTCCATGCCTGCAGTACCGACTTCCTCTGGCGCCGCCCAGGCGGTACCCGCCTGAGCGATGGCTTGAGAGACAGCGTTTCAGCGCCCCGCTTTTCGCCGACGCGTCCTGGCGATTCACGCCGCCCCTTCTGGGGCGGCGTTTTTAATGGAAGGCAGCGCAGCCGCGTCTTTGCTTTCTTCCTTTCCTCCTTTCCCCCCTTGCCACCATGGCGGCGACCATCGAGACCGCTATCGAGGCAACTATCGAGGCCAGTGCGGGCCACGGCCCAGGTTTGGGGTATCATTCGCCCGCTAGCGAACGGCCGTCAGGCTTCAACCTCCCCTAGAAGAGGACCAGCCCTCCGCGGTTACGCCACGCTCGCCGGCACTCTCACGCCCCCTGGACACGTGGCTCATGACGAGCCGGAGACCCCATGCAAGAGACCGCCCTTACCGACCCTTCTCCCAAGGCAAACCGTTTTGCCCGCACCCGCGCACTGCCGACCATTGCTCTGTGCGCCCTGATCTACGCCTCGACCCTGTCCGTCGGCTACCACATCAACGCGGCGGTGTTGACGATCCTCAGCATGATCGTGCTGTGCCTGCTGCGGATCCCCGTGGCCATCGCCCTGATCAGCGCCGCCATGCTAGGCGCGCTGCACGCCGGGCTGTCGATGAACGACGCCATCGGCGCCTTCAATGACAACCTGCTGGTCGGCGCCCAGGTCGGCCTGACCTACGTGATGATCGGCGCCTTCGCCGTGGCGCTGTCACGCTCGGGCCTGCTCGAACTGCTGGCCGATGCTATCTCGGCGCGCCTTGGCAGCGACGAGCAAAGTACCCGCAAGGGCGTCAAGTGGACGCTGTTCGGCCTGTTCATCGTCGCCTCACTGATGTCGCAGAATCTGGTGCCGGTGCACATCGCCTTCATTCCGATCCTGCTGCCTCCGCTGCTTGTGGTGCTCGATCGCCTGCGAGTCGACCGCCGCGCCGTGGCCTGCATCCTGGCCTGCTCGATCAGCGCCAGCTACCTGCTGCTGCCCACCGGCTTCGGTGCCATCTTTCTCAACGAGATCCTGCTGGCCAACGTCAACAGCGTCGGCGCGGACTACGGGCTGACCGCCACCGCCGACATGGCCCCCAAGGCCATGGCACTACCGGTGCTGGGCCTGGTCGCGGGGCTGCTGGTGGCCGTTTTTATCAGCTATCGCCGCCCGCGCGACTACGTCACACCAAGTACCACCGCCGCCGCCAGGCCCGCCTCGCCGGCTCGCCTGAAGCCGCTACAGCTGGTCATCACCTTGGGAGCCCTGGCGGTGGCCCTGGTCTTTCAGCTCAAGTTCGACTCGCTGTTGCTCGGAGCCATGGTCGGTTTTCTGATCCTGGGGGTCTCCGGTATCTTCCGCTGGCAGGAGCAGGATGACGTCTTCACCGACGGGCTGCGGATGATGGCGCAGATCGCGGTCATCATCACCGTCGCCTCCGGCTTTGCCGGCGTGCTGACCGCCACCGGCGAAATCGAGCCTCTGGTGGCGGCGTCGGCCGAACTGATCGGCGGCAACATGGCGCTGGGCGCAGCGGTGATGCTGGTGGTGGGACTGTTCATCACCATCGGCTTCGGCGACTCCTTCGCCAGTGTGCCGATCCTGGCACCCATCTACCTGCCACTGGCGCTGACCCTGGGCTTCGACCCGCTGGCGGCGATGGCCTTGCTGGGCGCCTCGGCGGCCTTGGGCGACGCTGGCTCGCCGGCCTCGACCATCACCCTGGGCGCCACCGCCGGGCTTAACGCCGATGGCCAGCACGACCATATTCGCGACAGCGTCATCCCCACCTTCCTGCACTGCAACATCGGCATGCTGGTGTTCGCCTGGATCGCCGCCATGGTGCTGTAATGCGCAGCACCTGACACCAAGCCTCGCAGCACTGGCAAAGGCCACCCCTCGGGTGGCCTCTGACGTGGGCACCGAACGACACCATCATTGATTTTATAGACACCTGGTCTAAAATCATTGCATGACCAATCCGACGATAGCCAGGCGCCGGGGGCGACCGCCGAAGACCGACTACAGCGTCGGCGCCACCCAGGGCGACGCCAGAGCGGCGCTGATCGCCAGCGGCCTCGAGACCCTGACCGAACACGGCTTTCTGAGCGCGGGACTCGACGGCATGCTCAAGCGTGCCGGGGTGCCCAAGGGGTCCTTCTATCACTACTTTGCCAGCAAGGAAGCCTTCGGCCAGGCGGTGCTCGAGCGCTACGCCCGCTATTTTGCCGACAAGCTCGACCGCCATCTGCAAGACGATTCCCGGCCACCACTCGAGCGCGTGCAGGCCTTTGTCGACGATGCCAAGGCCGGCATGGCACGCCACGACTATCGCCGTGGCTGTCTGGTGGGCAATCTCGGTCAGGAGGCGGCTGGCTTGCCGCCGGACTACCGCGAGCGGCTGATCGCCACGCTCGCCGACTGGCAACGACGTCTCGCCGCTTGCCTGGAAGAAGCCCGCCACCACGGCAATATCGCCTCCGACAGCGACCCTGACCGGCTGGCCGAGGCCTTCTGGATCGGCTGGGAGGGCGCCATCATGCGCGCCAGGCTGGAACGCAGCCCGCGCCCGATCGATGTGTTCACCGACAGTTTCTTTTCGGGCCTGGACACCCAACGCCAGGGTCGTCCGTCGCCATGAACTGAACTGAGCCGACCTGACTGGACAATAGTCCGACACTGAACCGAGAGCCCGCTCCTGCGGGGTCGTATACGGCGCCCTGATACTGCTTGCGCCAATTTATAGACAAACCGTCTAAAAAGGAGACCGCCATGTTCGACGCCATCGTGATCCGCAAGGAAGGCGACACTCAGAAGGCCGCCATCGAGTCACTGGATGACCAGGCCCTGCCCGAGGGCGACGTGACCGTGAACGTCGACTACAGCACCCTGAACTACAAGGACGGGCTGGCCATCACCGGCAAGGGCCCGGTGGTCAAGTCCTTCCCCATGGTCCCGGGCATCGACCTTGCCGGCGTGGTGGAAGCCTCGCAGCACCAGGACTTCCAGCCGGGTGACCGGGTGGTCCTGAACGGCTGGGGCGTCGGCGAGAAGCACTGGGGCGGGCTGGCCCAGAAGGCACGCCTGAACGGCGACTGGCTGATCCCGCTGCCCGAAGCCTTCAGCACCAGAAACGCCATGGCCATCGGCACCGCCGGCTACACCGCCATGCTCTCGGTGCTGGCGCTGGAGCGCCACGGGGTGACCCCGGACCAGGGCGAGGTGCTGGTCACCGGCGCCAGCGGTGGCGTCGGCAGCTTTGCCATCACCCTGCTGGCCAAGCTGGGCTACGAAGTCGTTGCCTCCACCGGCAAGGTCGAGGAGGCGGACTATCTGAAGGCACTGGGCGCCACCTCGATCATCGACCGCGGCGAGCTCGAACAGCCCGGAAAGCCCCTGGCCAGGGAACGCTGGGCGGGTGCCGTCGACAGCGTCGGCAGCCATACCCTGGTCAATGTGCTGGCCTCGACCCGCTACGGCGGCACGGTGACCTCCTGCGGCCTGGCCCAGGGCATGGACCTTCCCGCCACGGTGATGCCCTTCATCCTGCGTGGCGTGACCTTGGCCGGCATCGACAGCGTGATGCAGCCCAGAGAAGTTCGCCTGGAAGCCTGGCAGCGCCTGGCCGAGCTGATGCCTGAAGAGCGTCTCGACGACATCGCCAGCGAGATCCCGCTGAGCGAGGCCATCACCACCGCAGAGCGCCTGATGGAAGGCAAGGTCAGAGGCCGCGTGGTGGTCGCCACCCGCTAGGCCCGATGACACGTGCCCTGCTGGCCGTCGCCGGCAGGGCGCCTGATGTTCCTTTCCTCGGCGCTTTCTCGGGCCTTACCTGGCGCTTACCTGGCGCGTACCTGGCGCGTACCTGGCGCTGTCTTGGCTTCCTGCCGGCTCGCTTACAGGCACCAACACACCAGCTCATATTCCATATGCGGAATTTTATTTCTACATAAGGAATTTTCTTGACGCCCTCAGGGTCGCTTCCTAGGCTGGTTTGAACTTGACGAGGAATCAGCCATGAGCACCGATGGGAATTTCATCAACAACGACTTTGTCAGCGTCCCTCAGGCCAGCATGATCCCGGTCTACTGCCCCGCCACGGGAGCGATGGTGGGCGAGGTACAGGCCGCCACCAACGCCCAGGCGATGGAAGCTGTCGAGGTCGCGGCCAGGGCCCAGAAGCACTGGCGCAGGCTGACCAGTGCCGAGCGGGCGGTACATATGCAACGCCTGGCCGACGCCCTGATGGAGCGTCGCGAGGCCATTGGGCGGGCGCTGGCCGAAGAGTCGGGAAAGAGCCTCGAGGACGCCACCAACGAGGCGGTATACGCGGCCGATATCACCCGCTACCACGCCGAATGGGCGCGACGGATCGAGGGCGATATCGTGCCCAGCGACACCCCTGACGAGAGCCTGCTGCTCACTCGGGAGCCGATCGGCGTGGTGGCCTGCCTGATTCCCTTCAACTACCCCGTCTTCACCCTGCTGCGCAAGATTGCACCGGCGATGATCACCGGCAACAGCGTGATCGTGCGCCCGAGCAACAACACTCCGCGTTCGGCCTTCGAAATTGCCCGGGCCGTCCAGGCGGCCGAGATCCCGCCGGGGGTGGTCAACATCCTGAGCATGGACCACGCCACCGCCGAGGCCGTGTGTACTCACCCAAGGGTCGGCATGATCACCCTCACCGGCAGCGTCGGCGCCGGCCGCAAGGTGCTGGAGTACTCCCAGGTCAATATCGCCAAGTCGTCGCTGGAACTGGGTGGCAAGTCACCGGCCATCGTCGAGCCCGACGCCGACCTCGAGCAGGCCGCCCGTCAGATCGTGGCCTCCAAGACCACCAACTGCGGCCAGCTGTGTACCGCCATCGAGCGGGTCTACGTGCATCGGTCCATCGCCGAGCCCTTCATCGCCCTGCTCAAGGCCAACATGGAGGCCTGCACCTTCGGCAATCGTGCCGAGGACCCCAGCCACATGGGCCCCCTGATCAACGAGAACACCCGCCTCAATGTCCACCAGATGGTCGAGCGTGCCATCGACGACGGCGCCACCCTGGCCACCGGCGGCGCGATTCCCCCTGGCCCCGGACACTTCTACCCGCCGACCCTGCTGACCGACTGCCGCCAGGACATGGAAATCGTCCAGGAAGAGATCTTCGGCCCGGTACTGCCGGTACTGACCTACGCCGATGTGGATGAAGCCCTGGCGCTGGCCAACGACCACCAGTTCGGCCTTGCCTCGGTGGTGTTCACCGAGAACTACCGCACCGCCATGAAGGTGGCCCACAACATCGAGGCAGGCGAGGTCTACATCAATCGCACCCCATCGGACCCCTACCAGGGCTACCACGCCGGCTGGAAGCGTTCGGGCCTCGGCGGCGACGACGGCAAGCACGGCATGCTGGACTACACCCAGACCCGGCTGGTGGTATTGAACTACTGACGCCATCCCGCGCTACCCCACACCCAAGCCCTTCACCGCCGCGTCTACGCCTGGCGGTCGGCTAGCTTGCTGCCCTTTTCAGAGGACTCGCCGTTCATGAAAGTCGTCAGTTGTGAAAGCCATGTGGTCGCCACACCTCCGCCCCACATCGGCGGCATGTACTGGATCTTCGTCAAACTGGGAACCGCCTGTGGCATCGAGGGCGTCGGCGAGGTCTATGCGGCGACCTTCCACCCGCAGGTGGTGGTCGCCGCCATCGAGGACGTGTTCGAGCGCTACCTGAAGGGACGGGATCCCCACCATCTGGAACGGCTGTATCGCGAGACCTACTCGAGCGGCTTCACCCAGCGCCCGGACCTGACCATGATGGGGGTGCTCAGCGGCCTCGAGATGGCCTGCTGGGACATCGTCGGCAAGGCGGCCGGCCAGCCGGTACATGCACTGATCGGCGGCAAGCTCCACGACCGGCTGCGCTCCTACACCTATCTCTACCCCCGGGCCCCCGGCGGCGACTATGACTACGACAATGTCGAGCTGGCGGTGGAGTGCGCCCTGGAGCAGAAGGCCCTCGGCTTTACCGCGCTCAAGTTCGATCCGGCGGGCCCCTACACCGCCTACTGCGGGCATATGCTGTCACTGGAGGCGCTGGAAAAGAGCGCAACCTTCTGCCAGCGCATCCGTGAGGCGGTCGGCAACGGCTGCGACCTGCTGTTCGGTACCCACGGCCAGATGACGCCGGCCTCGGCGATCCGCCTGGCCAAGCGCCTCGAACCCTTTGACCCGCTGTGGTTCGAGGAGCCGGTGCCCCCCGGCCAGAGCGAGGCCATGGCCAGGGTCGCCGACCATACCTCCATCCCGGTGGCCACCGGTGAGCGGCTGACCACCAAGTACGAGTTCCATGACCTGCTGCGCCACCAGGCCGCCTCGATCCTGCAGATGAACCTTGGCCGGGTCGGCGGCATCCTCGAAGGCAAGAAGATCGCCGCCCTGGCCGAGGTCCACTACGCCCAGATAGCGCCCCACCTGTACAACGGCCCGGTGGGAGCGGCGGCCAGCATCCAGCTCGCCGCCACCACACCCAACTTCCTGATCCAGGAGAGCATCGGCACCTGGGACGGCTTCCACGCCGAGGTGCTCGAACGCAAGATCGAGTGGAGTGACGGCTTTATCATTCCCTCCGATCGACCGGGGCTCGGGGTGGAACTGGACATGGCGGTGGTCAGGGCCCACTCGCCCTACACCGGCAAGCGCCTGCACCTGAGCATGGACGCCACGCCCTACGACGTCGTCCAGCAGTCCTGCACCCGCTGGAAGACCCGACCGGAGGCCTGAGGCGATGGACTACGACTTCATCATCGTCGGTGCAGGTTCCGCAGGCTGCGTGCTGGCCCACCGGCTGAGTGCCAGCGGACGCCACAAGGTACTGATCGTCGAGGCCGGCGGCCGTGACAGTTCCCCCTGGCTTCGGGTGCCGGTGGGCTTTGCCAAGACCTACTATCACCCTGGCTACAACTACATGTACTACAGCGCCGAGGAGCCGGCGTTGACCAACCGGCGGATCTACACACCCCGGGGCAAGGTCCAGGGAGGATCGGGCTCGATCAACGCCATGATCTATGTGCGAGGCCAGCCATCGGACTTCGATGACTGGGAGCGTGCGGGTAACCCGGGGTGGGGCTACCAGGCGCTGTTGCCCTATTTCAGGAAACTCGAGCAGCACCCTGCGGGCGATACCGAATTCCACTCGAGCCAGGGACTGATCGGCATCACCCCGCTCAAGGAAATCGCCCATCCGATCTGCCAGTCCTACCTCAGGGCTGCCGATGAACTCGGCTACCCGCTCAATGACGACTTCAATGGCCCCTCCATCGAAGGTGCCGGTCTCTATGAGACGAACATCCGCCGAGGCCGTCGCGATTCCAGCAACACCGCCTACCTGAAGCCGGCGCTCGAGCGCTCCAATCTCACCCTCAAGCACGTCAGCCAGGTTCAACGGGTGCTGTTCGACGATCAGCGTCGCGCCAGCGGCATTGAATACCGAGAGCAGGGCCAGTTGAAGACCCTGCGCGCACGCCGCGAGGTGATCGTCTGCGCCGGTGCGGTGGACTCGCCAAAGCTGCTGATGCTATCGGGGCTCGGGGACAGCGAGAAGCTGCGACAACACGGGATCGCAGCGCTCCAGCAGCTGCCCGGCGTGGGCCGAAACCTGCAGGATCACCTGGCCGTCAGCTACTTCTATCGCGCCAACTGCCGGACCCTGAACGACGACTTCAACTCTCTGCCCGGCCTGACCAGGGCAACGATGAAGTACCTGATCAATCGCAGCGGCCCGCTGGCGATGAGCGTCAACCAGGCCGGAGGCTTCTTTCGTGGCCATGCCGACGAACCCGTGCCCAATATCCAGCTCTACTTCAACCCGCTGTCCTATCGCATCCCGGCGCTTCCGGACACGAAACTGACCGCGGATGCCTACTCCGGCTTCCTGCTGGCCTTCAATTCCTGCCGTCCCGACAGTCGTGGCACCATCGAGCTGGCCAGTGCCGATGCCAATGAGCCGGCGGTGATCCGGCCGAACTATCTGGGAACCCGACGAGATCAGGACGAGGCCATTCAGGGCAGCCGGCTCATTCGCGCGCTGGCCTACACGGCGGCCCTGGGTGCCGTCATCGACGCCGAGGTCACCCCGGCGGATGCCGTCCACGATGACCAAAGCATGTTAGAGTACTTTCGCGCCAACGCAGGCTCCATCTATCATCTGTGCGGTACCTGCGCCATGGGGCCCGACCCTCGCGAGGCGGTGGTCGATGGCAGTCTCAGGGTGCATGGCGTGTCCGGGCTCAGGGTCATCGACGCCTCGATCTTTCCCAACATCACCTCGGGTAACCTCAATGCACCGGTGATGATGGTGGCGGAAAAGGGGGCCGACCTGATCCTTCAGGACCACCCGATCTGAACGACGCCCAGGAGCCACATCGCCCCTGAGTCTTACCGGACGAGTCATCTGCATTCGTCCTCGCATTCGCGTTTTGGAGACCGCGGCTGATCATGAATTCGGAAAGGACCTCGGAAAAGACCAAGGCTCCGGCGGTCGATCATAGCGTCATGATCCTGGACCTGCTGGCGGCCACCAGCTATCCCATGACGCTTTCGGAAATCTGTGACGCTACCGGTATTTCGCCGGCCACCGGTCACCGTGTCATCAACGCCCTGCTTCACCACCAGCTGGTGGCCCAGGATCCAAGCCGCAAGAAGTCCTACTGCATCGGCTCACGCATCTTCCAGATATCCTCCACCATCTATAACAAGCAGAGCCTGATACCCTACTTCTATCCGATCGCGGAAATCCTGAAAAACGAAATCCACAAGACCATCTTTCTGTGCGTGCCCATCGGCAACAAGGTGGTGGTGGTGTCCAAGATCGACGGTGCCAGCGGCGCAAGCTTCAACCTTTACGTGGGCAAGACCATGGCGCTGCACGAAGCGGCCAGTGGCAAGATCATCCTGGCGATGCGCGACGAGGACTCCTGGCAGGGCTATCTCGCCGACGAGCTTGGTCTTGCTCCCGAGAACAAGGGAGTGAAAGGCGTCATGGCGGAACTGGGGCGGGCCCATCGGCTCGGTTACGCCACCTCCAACGGCGCGCCTGAGCAGGGCGTCAGCTGCATCGCCGCACCGGTGCTCAACCTGCGTAACGAGCCCATCGCAGCGATCAGCGCCGCCATCAGCAGCGACACCCTGAGCCCCCAGGAGGCGCGCCGCTACTCCAAGAACCTGGTGCAGGCCGCGCGCCAGCTGTCGTCCCGCGTTGTCTGACGTTCCGCGTCATCGGACATCCACGGCACCGCTGCCGCTGGATCGCCTGCCGCCCTTGAGTGCGCTGAAGGGATTCGAGGCCGCGGCGCGACTATCAAGCCTGCGCGCCGCAGCCGAGGAGCTGCACCTCTCCCACTCCGCCATCGCCAACCAGATACAGCGTCTGGAGCAGAGCCTGGGGACGAAACTGTTCGCCCGCCGGGGTCGGCATATCGAGCTCACCGCATCCGGGCGACGTTTCTACCCTATTGTGCGCGACGCCCTGGAAGCGCTGATCCTGGGCGCCGAAACACTGCGTCGCCAGCCCTGCCTTGAGCCTCTGCGCGTGCAGGTCTACGTAACCACCTCGATCCGCTGGCTGGCCCCACGACTGGCACAATTTCACCAGCGCCATCCCGAGACCGAACTGAGGATAAAGACCTACAGCCTGGACTGGACCTTCGACAGCGCTCACGCCGATATCGCCATCCTCTTCCGTGATGGCCCACTACCCTCTCGACTTGACTGGACACCGCTGTTTCCCTCGACGCTGACCCCTGTGTGCAGCCCCTCGCTGGTGATGGGGCATTCGTTACCGCTATCCCCCGAGGCGCTGCAGGCCTTCCCGCTGATCAGCGTCTACACCGAGAGCTGGAGCTGGCAGGGCTGGTTCGACACCCAGTCGCCTCCTGCCATACGGCCCGCGCCGCCACGCGCCCTTCAGGTCGACACCCTGGCGGCGGCGCTCGAGATGGCCGCCCGAGGTGAAGGCGTCGCCCTGGTCAATGGCCCCTTCGCCGAGGATGACCTGGCCACGGGCCGGCTGATCAACCCGGCGGGCAAGGTACAGCCCGCCAGCGGCGAATGGGGCATCGCCTGCCCCTCCCATCTGGCCGACGATCCGCGAGTGGTAACCTTCAGCACCTGGCTGCTGAGTCAGCGGGGCTGAGTCGCCTTCACTCAACAAAAGTGACCAATCACCAAGAAAAGATGAATTGTCGTCTGCCCCCGCCGTGCCTAGCGTGAAGCCTACCTGCAGCATTTCATCCGCCCCCGCGCAAGGATGTCACTGCAAGGTGATCGGCTCACCGGCATGAGATGACCTCCCATGAACATCGGCTTTATCGGACTTGGCAACGTCGGCGGCAAGCTCGCCGGCAGCCTGCTGCGCAACGGCTATCACGTCACGATCCGCGACCTCGACCCCGAGATCACTCGACGCGTCATCGACCAGGGCGCTGCCGCCGCCAGCAGCCCCAGAGCAGTGGCCGAGGCCAGCGACATGATCATCACCTGCCTGCCATCTCCTCGCGCCTGCAGCGCGGTAATGGAAGCCGAGGATGGGGTCATCGCCGGGCTCTCTGCCGGCAAGGTGTGGCTGGAGATGAGCACCACCGATGCACAGGAACTGGTACGCATTGCCGCCAGGGTCGCCGCCACCGGCGCCCTCGCCATGGAGACACCGGTCTCCGGCGGCTGCCACCGCGCCGCCACCGGCAACATTTCGATCTTCGCCGGCGGTGATCGCGACACCTTTGAACGGGTGTTGCCGGTGCTGACCACCCTGGGGCGTCGGGTCCTGCACACCGGACCTCTGGGCACGGCCTCGATGCTCAAGGTACTGACCAACTACCTCGCCACCGCCAATCTGTGTTCGGTGGCCGAGGCCTTGACCGTGGCTCGCAAGGCCGGCCTGGACATGAACACCACCTTCGAGGCCATCCGTATCTCCTCGGGCAATTCCTTTGTCCACGAGACCGAATCCCAGGTCATTCTCAACGGTAGCCGCGATATCAGCTTCACCATGGATCTGGTGCTCAAGGACGTGGGCCTGTTCGACGCCCTGGCCAGAAGCCTCGAGGTGCCCCTCGAGATATCGCCGCTGCTGCTCGACATCTTTCAGGATGGCCAAGAGCGCTATGGCTCCCGTGAGTGGTCATCCAACATCATCCGGCGCCTTGAGGACGCCTGCGGCGTCGAGGTGCTCGGCGACGGCTTCCCCGCCGAACTGACCGACACCGAGCCGGAAGAGGTCGGCCATGAAGTGGTCGTGCGCGGCAGGTCCGGATAAAGGGCTACCAGGCTGACCGCGACGGCATACGCCGGTCTTGATCATCATCCGAGCCAACGAGGACCTTGCCATGCACTACAGAGAACACTTCTTTATCGATGGCCGCTGGCACACGCCCAGCGACAGCGAGCGCTTTGGCATCCTCGACCCTGCCACCGAGAATCTGTGCGCCTCGGTGCCAAGAGCGCACCGAGCGGACATCAACGCCGCCGTCGAGGCGGCGCGGCGCGCTCTGCCCGACTGGTCGGCGACCCCCGCCGGGCAACGGCGCGAGATACTTCTCGCCGTCGCCGACGAGATGCAAAGGCGCCACGCAGATCTGGTCGAGGCCCACGTCATCACCCTGGGCAGCCCGGTCCAGATCACACCCGCCATGCACGTGGATGGCCCCATCGAAGGCATGCGCTACTACGCCGAGCGAGCCTTGCGTTCCGAACAGATCGAACGCCGCAATGGCGTCGCCATCGTCCGCGAGCCGGTCGGCGTGTGCGCGCTGATCAACCCCTGGAACTACCCACTGCATCAGCTGGTCGGCAAGCTGGCCCCGGCCCTGGCGGCAGGCTGTACCGTGGTCACCAAGCCGGCCGAACAGACGCCGCTGCAGGACTTCATCATGGCCGAGATCTTTCAGAGCGTCGGCCTCCCCGCCGGGGTCTTCAACCTGGTGACGGGCTCCGGCAGCGAGATCGGCCCTCTGCTGGCGAGCCATCCCGAGGTCGACATGGTGTCCTTCACCGGCTCCACCCGCGCCGGTATCGAGGTGGCCATCAACGCCGCCGCCGGGGTCAAGCGAGTGTGTCAGGAGCTGGGGGGCAAGTCGCCGCTGATCATCACCGCGGACGCGGACCTGCCCCGGGCGGTGCGCTTCGGGGTGGAAAACGTGATGGCCAACAGCGGTCAGACCTGCGACGCCTTCACCCGCATGCTGATACCACGCTCACGTCTGGCCGACGCCGAACGCATCGCCCTGACGGTCGCCCGGGAGCAGGTGGCAGGTGACCCGACGGACACCGCCACCACCATGGGGCCGCTGGTGTCCCGACGCCAGCGCGACAGCGTACGCCAGCACATTCAGCAGGGTATCGCCGAGGGAGCCCGCTTGATGCTGGGTGGTACCGAGGCCCCTGAGGGGCTGGAGCAGGGCTACTATGTTCGCCCCACCCTCTTCAGCGACGTCAGCAACCACATGGCAATCGCACGATCAGAAATCTTCGGCCCGGTGCTGTGCCTGATTCCCTACGACGACCTGGAACAGGCCATCGAGATCGCCAACGACACGCCCTATGGGCTGTCTTCCGCCGTCTACGCCGCCAGCGCCGAAGCCGCCCTGCCCATCGCCCGCCGCCTCAAGGCCGGCCAGTGCTACCTGCAAGGGGCGGAATTTTCCTTCGATGCCCCCTTCGGCGGCTACGGCCAATCCGGCAACGGTCGCGAATGGGGCGAAGAGGGCCTGGAGGAATATCTGGAAACCAAGGCCATCCTGGGGGGCTGAGGGCTTGTCACTACGCCTCTCTCTGAAAAAGATCTGAACAAGACTTTGCTCAAACTTCTGACATTTGGTCAGGTTTCCACCCAATCGACTCCGTAGCCGTACATGCCAGCCATTAGCCGCCAGGATGATTGCCATCTCCTTCCATTACTGGCTCTCGCCAGTCGGCGGCTGATATCCCATGAACCACCAGCACGACCACAGCTACAAACTGCTGTTCAGCGAACCTAGAGTCATTCGAGACCTCCTGACAGGCTTCATCAAGGAGGACTGGATAGCGCATCTCGACCTCGACTCACTGGAGAAGGTCAGCAGCAGCTTTGTCAGCGACGACCTGCGCGATCGGGAGTCCGACGTCATCTGGCGCGCACGCTTCGGCGATGACTGGATCTACGTCTATCTGTTGATCGAATTCCAGAGCACCATCGATCCCTTCATGGCGCTGCGCATCATGACCTACGTGGGCCTCCTGTATCAGGACCTGATCAAGCAGCAGAAGCTCTCGCCCCACGCCAGGTTGCCCCCGGTGCTGCCCGTCGTGCTCTACAATGGAGAGAAGCGTTGGAACGCCGCCGTCGACGTATCGGACCTCGTTCAGAGCGTGCCCAGGGAGCTGGAGCGATACCGCCCACGAATGCCCTATCTTCTGCTGGACGAAGGCGCCATCGTGGACTCGGAGCATTGGTCGCCGGAGGCACGCAACGTGGTAGCCGCCATATTTCGGCTGGAACACCACCGTGGCACCAGGGAGGCGGTCGAACTGATCGGGCTGCTGGCAAGATGGCTCGAAGCGCCGGACCAGACTCGTCTGCGCCGTCACTTCGCCATCTGGATCAAGCGCGTGCTGCTGCCCAATTGGATACCCGAGAGCGAGGGAACCGAGTGGCAAAATCTTAACGAACTCAATGAGGTACACAACATGCTGGCCGAGCGTGCAAAACGATGGTCCGAGCAGTGGAAGCAACAGGGTCTTGAAGAAGGCCGCCAGGAAGGCCGCAAGCAAGGACGTGAGGAAGGACGTGAGGAAGGCCGCAAGCAAGGACGTCAGGAAGGACTGCAGGAGGGCGAACAAAAGGGCGAACAGAAGGGTGAACAGAAGGCTCGCCTGGAGGTCGCCCGCAACATGATCGAGCGGACGCAGATGGACGACCAGACGGTGGCGGATCTGTCGGGGCTAGACATCGCGCAGGTCAGGACGCTGAGAGACGAACTCAAACGCTAGGTGTGAAAATCCGTGAGGTTGCTCACGGAACGGGCCAGCCGGCCAACGCGAGACTGATCATTCAGGAAGGCATGTGGTCGGTGCCAGTTGTACTGATGAAGCCAGGCGCGCAGCTGCTGGCCTCGCTCCTCCGAGCTCCGTAAGACCAGGGATAGGCCCACACGCGCTTGAGAGTACGTGCCACCGTGCTTTAGGCGCTGTCCGAAAAGTCGACGAGCGAAGGTTAGACAAGGCAAAAATCGGTGAGAAAGCGCAGTTTACGGGGTGTAAATGAGCATTTTGATCCGATTTTTAACGCCGTATTACCGAGCGCAGGCACTTTTCAGACAAGCCCTAGCCAATCCCCAGCGCCTGGGCAATCTGCCAATAGGCCTAGCGTCGCCGGCAGCGCTCGGCGATCTGTTCCACCGTCGTTGCGTCTGATGCCAAAGCACTTCGAGCAGGGCGTGCGCGGACGCAGTTTCCGAGTACACCACCTTCAATGCGGTTTTTCCAAGAACCGAGGTTGATCCGCGACCCGACACCTAGCGCCTGTTGCGGCCCTTCCATGTATCCAGCCATCGGCGTAGACGGTGCCAACGGCGATTTACAGCTTCACCAGCACTATCGAGGCCACCTTCAACTTCCTCCATCACCGGGTCGAGATGGCGCCGCCTGAAGCGCACCCAGGCTCGCCACAGGAAAGCGACAGCGCTTCCCATCAGCACCAGAAAACCGTATGTAAACCAATTGAATGGCTTGTCATTCGGGCCTTCGACCGACTCAATCGAGACAGCATTAGGAAAGATGGAAAAGAATTGGTTGCGCCAACCGTAATGCATGATAGAAACCCATTGAGGATCCGCCCGTGTCGAAATCCGGTCACTGGCCTCCGTATAAAGATTTGCGGTATCGAACTTGAAGTAAGGTGGCCAGCTCCAGCCGGTATCCTCATTGCGATAGACGATCGCTTTACCACTGGGGAAAACTGCTTGTATGAACTGAACATCACGATTTTCCAGCGTATTGGTCAAATCATCCGGGTCAGACCAAAAGATGCGCGTCCAATCGTTGATATCCTGTCGCTTCTCGTAGGTATCGACGATACGAACGACGTCATACTGGGGAAGGCTATAATGCATGACCGCTCCGGCCATCAGCCAGAAAACACCCCAGAAACTCCACTTCACGATTGCCATTGACTGCCCCCTAGAAAAAATTGATAACAAACACCAAAACAGTCATCAACGTGACGGGAAAGATATAAATCAAGGATATCAATATAGGCCGCCAGCGGCGACGATACCGACGCATCGATCTGCGCACAAAGACTCTCTCGTCACCAGCTGAAGTGCGCCTTTTCCATTCATCTTCAATCCCCTTGCGCCAACGAAAAAAAAGGTAAACATTGACAATGATATAGCAGATCGTCATAAGAACCATGACGACCAGGATCAGGCGAGCAAAAGCAATCACGCATTATTCCTCGTTACTGCCAAATAGCATGGCGCGAGCGGAGCCTTTATCAGAGATATACTCACGAACAATAGCATCGACGGAAAAATCTCTGACCTCACGCGGCCAGCTGCGGTAGCGGCGATAGAACTCATCCTTGTGACAAATGTAGAGCTGTAGAACGTCATTAGGAACCAGTTCCGCCAGCAGCATATTGACCAGATCCTTCACCGGCGTGTCAGCAGCACGAAGGGTAGCAAAGTAGGCGGGATGACTTATGCCGACCTTTGGCCTTGTTCCACCGGCCTCTGCCCACCGGACAATGGACGCCAGCCCTTCATACTCCATGGGTAGTGAGACGCCATTGCGGGCCGCAAGACGACGTAGTCGAGACCCGGCATGTCCAGTTGAATCAACAGATTTTTTCGCCAACTCCAGACCAAGCATAAGGTCCAGCTTTCGGCGCAGGACAGCAACACCCTCATCGCCTGGAAACTTGACGACAGTCTCGACAAGCTCGTTGTCACTCAAAAAACGGGCCACATCACGTCGATCATCGAGCAGCATTACAAGCGCCGACGGCAGCTGGCGCCGGTACTTCTCTTCGCGCACGACAACACTCGGCTTCTCCATATCTTGAAAGATATACAGACCGCCAAACAAAGACGTCCAGAAATTCCTCTGCTCGAAGACAGCATGCTGGAGCTGGACCGGGTTCCGCGTGACATCACCAGTACAACGAGCAACTTCGATCATTTCGTTGATCAGTTGTTCATTGAACCAGCCATCCTTCTCATCGTGGAAACGATCCACCAGCCTGGCAAGGTGGCCCGCCTTGGCAATGGTGCCATTCGTCGTGTCCGCAACCACCCTGATTTGACGAATATCGAAAAGGTCCCGGGGGCTCTCGACACTGAAAACAGAATTCTCCAATTCACCGGCTATGGCGTCGGTCGCTGTCAAGGCAAATAGTTGTCGTTCGTTCTCTCTGATAAATCGGTTCAAGATTTGTCGACTGGTGGAAAAATGGGCGTTGAGCAAGGGGCATCGGCCTTGTTCGTTACTCAATAGAATGAATTGACGATTGACTCCGCCATGATTCAAGTACTGATGATCACCCAACTCTGAACCAACTTCCGGGGAATACCCGGAAACATCAACATGAAACTCGGAAAGCTGGGTGGTCGCACCAGTCAGATGCTCGAGTGCTCTGTTGTAGCGATCCACCAACACAGGCGAGTCGACGTGGAAAAGATTGGAATACATCAGACCACTTTCGATCAGCCGCTGCATAGGATCACCCTCTGCCATCCTGGAAGCGACGCTGAGCTTCGTGACGACGTTCCATATCACGTACCAAGGCATCAATCGCTGCTTCATCGGAGCTTCCTGCATAGCGAAACTCGCTGTCGGCGTAGCGATTGATTTCCTGAAGGACCATATTTGAAGTGATCGGGACACGAAGCTCTGAAATCATCGCCTTCTTCGTTTCATAGTCCTTGGCCAGAAAGACATCCGGAACCTCCATCCACTCATCAGGTATATCGAAATCCATCGAGCGAACTTTAACCGCGTCGCTTATGTTTTTTATTGCGCGGCCGGTAAATCTCTCATCAACCTGCTGAATCTCCTTCAGATATGTCCCCAAAGCAGCAACTGAATCAATATCGCCGAATTTCTCGAAAACTCGTTAAGAGCCTCTTTCAGGCGTGGCTCAGCAGGCCTATTGTAGGAAGAAAAGGATTGAACGATTGCTTGCTTTATGCCCTGAGAAGAATAGAGTTCGTGCTTTCCGAGTGGGATACCATGGTGACTGCCCAGCAAAAGATGCAGAATATCGATATAGTCCTCTCTGGTTTTTGGTCCATCAACCAGAAATCTGGCACCCGCCCGCTGGCGAAGAGCGTCGTCGACATTTTCCGGATAGTTCGAAAACATTCCGAAAGTACAATTCCCTCTTACCACGGTATTGGCGCCGGCAAATGCCTCCATCAACACGGCAGTCACCTCCTGCTGCCCGGCGGAGGACTGACGGTCACCGCGTTTTCCCGCAATCTGGTCGATATCATCAATAGTTCCAAATCCTATCACCGAAGGATCCATGACATGATGAATGAAGGCCTTGGCGTTCTGTCCCGACTTGCCTTGATAACTGTCAATATTGTCAACACCGAAGTTCTGGTAGCGAAAGGGGTAACCCGCCACTTGACAGTAGTCATGAATCAATCCCGCCATCATCTGGATCAGAGTGGTCTTGCCGGTGCCTGGTTTACCGTCCCCCATGAAGGTGAAGATAAAACCTCCCAGCTCGGCGAAGGGGTTCATGCGACGTTCAAAGTCGTACGCCATCACCATACGGGCAAGCCTCTGCGCCTGGTGCTTGGCGATATGATTACCGATGACCTCTTCAGGTCGCTTGAACACCATGTTCAAATTACTGGATCCACCTCGACGCGCCGGCTCGAAACCTCTCAATGTGAGCCTATCTGTCTCTACTCTCCATACGCTGGCGGTGAAGGTTCCCAGTCGCGGAGCGTTCTCTGCCCTTAGAACCACCTTCTCCAACAACTGTTCGGTCCAGGCAAGCAGGGCGGCAACAAGGTGAACGTCATCGCTGGCATGCAAAGCGACAATCTGATCCAGTTCCCACAAGACACCATGAAGAGCCAGTTGAGCGTTGTCAGTAACCAGTTCTTGTAACTCGCCCACCTCAACCTGTGTCTCGCTGCCATGATCGAGCAATAGCCATGCCAAGGCGTTGGCAAGAACATGGGTGGAGATCAGCGCCTCGGCGGCAAGCAGCTCCGTGAACTCGGTACGCCGCGATGAAGCCAGTGAGCCAGAGAGACTGGCCTGTTTAAGCTCCAGCAACCCATTGCGCTCGGCCCAGCATTCGCCAATCGCCAGAGCAATCGCGATGGATCGCCGGAGGCCATGCTGGACGGTCGCCTGGAGCGGAGACATCAATGGGTCTCCTCCATTGCTTGTCGCTATCCGTTCGCCCAAGTGCACTCCATCCGGGCGCCCCGTGGAGCGTGTGGCGAGCCCCGGCGTGGTCGATCGAAGCCTGCGAGTACGACCTATACCTGGAGATATTTCTTTCTCGTCAAGCGTAAGCTGCTGCCGTGGGCGGGCGATACGGGGACTGTGATCAAAGCCCTCCAGCATCCTTTCAGCCGCAGCGTAGTGCCTCTGGATATCATCTTCGCGCAGTTCCATCTGATCGCTGTCAAGACTCATGAATCCCTCGCTACCGGGCCTTCCTGCCACGGTTATCTATTGTTGCTTCGCACCTCGGGACGGCGCCGTCATCGTGTTATAAGTGCAGCACCTGACCCGATGGGCTGACCACAAACTTCTGCACATCGGCAAACCCGGAGGGGGCCAGCTCAGCCAGGACTTGAAACGGACGCTGAGGCAAAATGATGGAGCGTAACGTACGAGTAGCTCCGGAGTGACCCGCACCATCAGAGAAAGGGTCCAGGGCAAAGATTTCGCGCTCGACCTTACTGAACCATCCACTACGTTCTTCTTGCGTCCCATCACTATCGAGCTCCTCCTGGGTCCAGGCCAAGGCCCAATCGTCCTCTCCCCCTGGACAGGCCTGCTCGAGAATCTGCCGCAACGGTCCGGCCTGCTCGGTATAGGAGGACGAGTACATGGGCCCAATGTGATAGCGGTGGAGCCGTTTTGGATGAACGTCATCGAAGTCCGCATCCAACCCACGGGCAATGGTCAGCAATGTCAGTCCAGCAAGGGACTGGGCCATCAGGTGAGCCTGGACAGCTGGCCAACGGTATTCGTCTTTTGGCAGAGGGGCAGAACCACTGTCATCGACCTCCATCAAGTAGATGACAGGTAGATTGACCTGGCTGTCGTAGACAGCCCAATGGATGAAAAAACGCCTTCGCCCACCGTCACTGTCCAGCATCTCGCACTGAGGGTCATTTTGAATCCAGAAAAGAGCGCCTCGAGAGATTTCCTCGTAATAGAGTCGCTGGGACATGGCATACTGAAGTCGGGTAGGCGAACGGCACTCACCAAGGATGGTGCGAATCATCTGAGCCTTGAGTTCGCGTGTACTTGGCATATTTGTCAGATGGCGTGAAGCTTGCTGAGCGTCATTAGCCATACGCATCAACTCGCTGGCGACCGGAAAGCCACTCTCGCGTCTGTCCACGGTGAGGCTACCGAGACTACGGGAGGGGGTTTGCCCCACCATCAAATACTTGGTGCTCAACGCGTCAAAGGTAAAATCAAGGCGCTTCAGATAATCCGTCAGTGCTCTTGCATCTATGCGGTTCAGTTGATCGCTGGCATGCATGGCTGCCGCCACTCTCTCGAGCCGCTGGAGGATCTCGCTGAATCTCCGAAAGTAATGACGCGAAGCATACACGTCAGCTAACTCAAGATGATCACAATCTGACGAATCCATCGCACCCTCTTTTCGGCGAGTACCGGCTAGCACATCATTCTCATTTAACGATGACATCATTCACCGAATGATCGCCTCCAGAAGGAGGCTGGTATAAAACCTCTACCTATCACGTCTCGAGTGATGGGGAACCTGCCCCTCAACGTCCATACAGATTCTTGTCATGTTTCTCGACGATCTTTGAAAATCTCCGAGCAAAGCGCTCGTCAGCGCGGGCCTTTTTCTCCAGGACGTCTCTTGCATACACCATCTGGCCTTCATGTGCTTCGAGCATATCGGCCATGCGCTGGTTGGTTGCACTGCCGATGCCCGCCATCGCAGTCTGAGCTTCCTGGTCTGTCTGGGAGCCAATTTCGTTGATCCTGTGCGCTACGTCCTGCTGCTGAGCCGTCTTCAACGACTTACTCAGGGCGTCGTATAGCACAACTCTTTGCTGAGTATCTGTCTGGAGCTTGTTGATCAGCACCTTTTGAGTCGCTGCCTGATTCTGAAGACTGTCCAACCAGGTTTTCCCCTTCTCGATGTAGCGCTCGAGCGTTTGCGAGCGGGAGATGCTGACCTGTTCATCCTGGACCAGCGCGTTGTAGCGTGTATTCGTGTCTGCAAGCTCGGTTTCCAGGCGAGTACGCTGCGCTGCATCCTGCTCCACGGATATCTTGCTCTCCAAATCGATGAGCTGTGGGTCAAGTGCCTCTATTTCGGCTCTCAGCGACTCAAGCTCTGCTACCGCTGCCTCTCTATCACCCAGCGATCGTTCCAGATTCTTCTGGACCTTTTCCTGCTGGCTCTCGAGCTCCTGTAATTGGCCATCCAGAAGCTTTACGATGATGTCGGATTTGGCGATAAGGTCCTGCAGCTTTTCGTCTATGCTTGCGCTCCTCATTCGCTCCTGACGCATGGACTCAGCCTTTCCCTTGCTAAAGATTCCGACGAATTTCTCCATACTGGACTTGTTGCGCATTTCGTCAAAATCTTTGGAAAAACCGGCAGTAGTGTCATCAAGCCCCATGATCAACTCTGCGATATTGGCGTTCATGGTCTCGGTGTGGGCATGAACGTCATCCAAGGTAGCAACTTCGATGTTGAAGCCTACTGAGTCTCCTGCATCTGCGCGGGCACGAGCTGCTTCAACACTGGCAGTGACTTCGGCGATTTTTCGCTGCGACTCTTTCACCTTGTTGCTCGATTCTTCAATCATGGTATCGAAATGGGATTTCTTCATTTTTTCGATATTTCCCTGTGATCTGTCCGGATAAAAGGCATCTAGCGCGACCCAAATCCTAACCTTGACTGCGCCTATACCGCTTTTGAGTTATACAGCAACCAAAACGCCACATTTTTTCGAGAAAACCATGTGTCCTGTGATATACCTGCACACCTTCAGTCAGGACGACTTTCTCTCCCATCCTATTCCTACGTCTTGAATAAAAGTACACGTAAACTTTGCAATATCAGCGATATCTTCTTCAAAGCATCGCCTAATCCCGGATGTGGCAAACCTGTAAGATTTCACCCATAAACATACAAAAAACACATGATTTACCATCATGACTGGCCATTGCTAGCTGCCACACACAACAACAATGATTCATGAATGGTGGGCGGGAAACAGAAGAGACAAACAAACATCAGGTCAATCTCGCCACCAAGAATAATGCGCCATCGAGAAAGCCATACAACTTCATGATGTGGATCAATAAGTAAAACCATCTCCTACAGCCTAACCCGGGCAATCAATGCTCAATATCGAGTCCTCCTGACAGGCTTCATCTACAATGGAGAGAAGCGTTGGAACGCCGCGTCGACGTATCGGACCTCGTGCAAAGCGTGCCCAGGGAGCTGGAGCGATACCGCCCACGAATGCCCTATCTTCTGCTGGACGAAGGCGCCATCGTGGACTCGGAGCATTGGTCGCCGGAGGCACGCAACGTGGTAGCCGCCATATTTCGGCTGGAACACCACCGTGGCACCAGGGAGGCGGTCGAACTGATCGGGCTGCTGGCAAGATGGCTCGAAGCGCCGGACCAGACTCGTCTGCGCCGTCACTTCGCCATCTGGATCAAGCGCGTGCTGCTGCCCAATTGGATACCCGAGAGCGAGGGAACCGAGTGGCAGAATCTTAACGAACTCAATGAGGTACACAACATGCTGGCCGAGCGTGCAAAACGATGGTCCGAGCAGTGGAAGCAACAGGGTCTTGAAGAAGGCCTCAAGCAAGGACGTGAGGAAGGCCGCAAGCAAGGACGTCAGGAAGGCCGCAAGCAAGGACGTCAGGAAGGCCTGATGGAAAGCGAACAGAAGGGCGAACAGAAGGCTCGTCTGGAGGTCGCCCGCAACATGATCGAGCGGACTCAGCTAGATGACCAGACGGTGGCGGATCTGTCGGGGCTGGACATCGCGCAGGTCAGGACGCTGAGAGACGAACTCAAGCGTTAGGACTTGTACGAAAAGTGCCTGCGCAGGTGCCGAACGCCTGAAGTACACCCGCGCTGCCGGGCACGACACCATGATTCACCCACGCACAAAAAAACCGCCTCTAGGGGCGGTTTTGATGTTGCAGCAAGTCGTTGATCCATAACCATCTTTTAGATGGTGCCGGCACCAGGAGTCGAACCCGGGACCTACTGATTACAAGTCAGTTGCTCTACCAACTGAGCTATGCCGGCTCGGGCCGACCGGAAGGTCGCTTGCTGCTCTGGTGTTACGCCTTGGGCGTCTCACCCGAAACGGGGTTGGCGTGGCTGGGGTAGCAGGATTCGAACCTGCGCATGCCGATACCAAAAACCGGTGCCTTACCACTTGGCGATACCCCAGCAGAGTTGGTGGCCAGAGACGGAATCGAACCGCCGACACGGGGATTTTCAATCCCCTGCTCTACCAACTGAGCTATCTGGCCCCTTGCCAACGCGACGTATTAAACCAATTCCTCCGTTTTCCGTCAACCCCTTTTCTTTCAAAATGATGGCGAGCGCTTTTCAAGGCGTCGCAAGGCTAGGCGTCACGCGGGACATAGCCCTCGGCGCGGTCGGTCTCTTCATTGTCGAAGAAGCGCTCCATCTGCTCCATCAGGTACTCGCGGTTGGCCGGGTCCATCATGTTCAGATGCTTCTCGTTGATCAGGCGGGTCTGCAGCGCCTGCCATTCTTCCCAGGCCTGGCGTGACACGCTCGCCTGGATTTCCTGCCCCTTCTTGCCCGGCAGCGGGGGGAAGGGCAAGGCGTCGAGCTCCTTCTGGTACTTGCGGCAAAACACGGTCTGACTCATGGCGGTCTCCTTTCTATGGTACGGCCTGCTGGCTACGGTGTGGCCTGCTGGCACGAGGATAGCAGTGTGCCCCGCCCAGACTTAAGCGTTCTGTTGCTGCAGAGCCGTGGCGCTCGTCCCGGGCTCCCTGTGCGCCAAGGTCAGCGCGGGGGCAGCACGGGGGGGGGGGCAGCACGGACGTCAACGCGACGGTGGCTGGCTCAAGGCAAAGGGAGCAAGTGAGGCGAGCAGCTTCTTTACCGGTGCGGCAAGCCCCACCGACTCCGGCGCCTGGGGGTCATACCACAGCCGTCCCTCGGCAACGCCATCGACACGCCCGCCACGTGCCGGCACCGGCGTGATTTCCAGGCGAAAGTGACTGAACACATGAACGAAGCTCGACCAAGGCTCGTCTCGCTCGGCTCCTGGCGCGTGGGTATCGAGCCAGGCATCGATCTCGGCGTCGCTGTCGAACTGGGGAAGCCCCCACAGCCCGCCCCACAGCCCCTGGGAAGGCCGCTGCTCCAGCAGGATGCGCCCGGCCTCGTCGCTCAGCACCAGCATGCGGGTATGGCGCAAGGGGATCGCTTTCTTCGGCTTGGACTCCGGGAAGCGCTTTTGTTCCCCTCGGGCGCGGGCCACACAGACATCGGCGAACGGGCAGCGCTCGCAGTCCGGCTGGCCACGGCGGCACAGCGTCGCCCCAAGGTCCATCATGCCCTGGGTGAAATCCACCACTCGCTGTTCCGGCGTGTAGTGCTCGGCCAGGTGCCAGAGCTCGCGTTCCACCGCTGGCCGACCGGGCCAGCCTTCCAGCGCGTGCAGGCGCGTCAGTACGCGCTTGACGTTGCCATCCAGAATGACGGCTCGCCTGCCGGTGCTCTGGGCGATGATCGCCCCGGCGGTCGAGCGGCCAATGCCGGGCAGCGCGGCCATGGCATCGAGGCTGTCCGTGGGAAACTCGCCTGCATGCTGTTCCACCACGACTCGGGCCGCCTTGTGCAGATTCCGGCCTCTGGCGTAGTAGCCCAACCCGGTCCACAGATGAAGGACCTCATCCTGGCTGGCCTCGGCGAGGGCCTTTACATCAGGAAAGCGCTGCATGAACCGCTCAAAATAGGGAATTACGGTAGCAACCTGGGTCTGCTGCAGCATGATTTCCGAGACCCACACCCGATAGGCAGTACGATCATGCTGCCAGGGAAGATCGTGGCGACCGTGCACATCGAACCAGTCGAGCAGGCGCCGGGAAAACACCTCTGTACTGAGCAGCGGCGACACTCGACCGCTATCCTTGTCGCCTTTCGCCCGACTGTCAGGGCCAGAGACTTCTGATAAATATTTCATAAAACCAATTAGTTATCATCACTCAAAAGTCAGACACGAAAAAAAGCGCCGACACGGAGGTCGGCGCAGTGACTGGCTTGCTTGATGCTCAATTAAATAGACCACGGACGGCGTCACGAAGTTCCTTGCCCGCCTCTTCTCCGATGCGTTCGTCGAGACGTTCGAGCTCCTTGCCCAGCCGCTCCTCGACTTCCTCGTTGACGCGGGAGCGGGCCT
Source organism: Halomonas sp. H10-59 (assembly GCF_040070555.1). NCBI lineage: Bacteria > Pseudomonadati > Pseudomonadota > Gammaproteobacteria > Oceanospirillales > Halomonadaceae > Halomonas > Halomonas sp. H10-59. The sequence continues at coordinate 348,493 of NZ_CP098828.1, read as the reverse complement.
CTTCGGCGACCAGCTCGCCCAGATTGGCCTTGAAGGCGTCGGCGTCAAAGCCGCACCACTGGCTGCTGTCACCCTCCAGGCTGCCTTCGCAGCGCACAGGGAAGGGCACCTTTTCGAGACGCCGATTGACGCTGCAGGCGGCATCGGCGGTGTCGACAAAGCGCGCCGCCCCGTCGGCATCGAAACGCTGGCTGCCCAGATCGAGCTGGCCACCACCACTGACCTCGATACCCGGCAGGGTGATCAGCAGGTCGTCGTTCTGGGCGACGCCGTCACGGATGGTGAAGCGCGCGCTGATGTTCTCGAAGCGGGTGTTCTCGCTCCACTCGCGGGTGGTCTGCTCGCCTTCGAGGCGCGCCACGGCGGTACACAGCTGACGCGAAATATTGGCGCGGGGAATGCTGCCCTCGTTGATCCGCGTGTCCAGGGTGCCGTTGAGGTGACGGGTCAGCTCATGGCGAGCGTTGCCGCGGGTGGTCAGTTCACCACTGGCATGCAGCGAGCCGCTGAGCGGGGCGGGCTCCTGCCCAAGCGATGTCAGCAACGACTCCAGACGCACGCCCTCGACCTCCGGCGCCAGCTGCCAGGCGAGGTCATCGCCGCTGGCGTCGAGCACCCCGGTGGCCTTAAGCCGACCTTCATGGAAGCCCGCTTCGAAGCCGGTCAGACGGTGCCTGCCACCCTCGCCCTGCATGCTCAAGGACACATCCTGGTAGCGCTGGCCGCCCAGGATCAGCTGACCCAGCGCCAGCGATACGCTCTCGTCCAGCCCGGCCAGAAAGCTTTTCGGCAGGATCGCCGGTGCGCCGTCCTGGTCCTGGGCCAGCGCCGACGCGATGCCGGGAATGCCGTTGGCGGCGGTGTCCTGCTCGGGCGGCGGCAGATAGCTGTCGGCGTCGAGGCGGTCGCCTTCCAGATCGAGATCGACCCGGGTGCCATCGAAGCGTGCGCCGAGGGAACCGGAGAAGGTGTTGTCATCGAGCACCAGCGTCAGGCCATTGAGCGAGAGCTGCTCGAGGGTGCCTTCCACCGGACTGGTCAGCGCCACTTCCGACAGCGCCTCGTCGCTGGACATGCTGGGCATGGCGTCCATGCGCGCAAGCCAGGCACGCAGCGACAACGGTGCCAGACGCACCTGGCCGTCATAGCGTGGCGCCGAATTCAGCTCTTTCAGGTTGAGATTCCCCTTGAGCGAGAGACCATCGGGGCCGCTCAAGGCGATATCGCGCAGCTGGGCGGTGCCGGCGCCGTAATCCGACTCCAGCTGGAACGACAGCGTCATGGCCACACGCTTCTCGCCTAACTGGGGTGCCAGCAGGCTGGCGTCCAGTTGACTCGGCGCCATGTGCAGACGCTGCTCGCCAAGGTTCAGCACCACCTCGTCGCTGGTCAGGGTCGCCTCCTGGGGTTCCGAGGCACCGGCCAGCAGAGTACTGGTCTCCAGCGTCACGTCGCTGAGCACGTGGCGGCTGTCGGCGAGACCCAGATTGACGTCGCTCTCCAGGGTGACATCGCTTTGCAGGCCAGGGGTGCGCTCTTCCGTTGTTTCGCCCTCACCGCCGCCATCGAGCTGGTCGAACACCTTCAGCTGGAAGGTGGAGCTGAGCGGAAAGGCGGTATCCGGATTGACGTTGCTACCGTTGATGGTGAGCTTCTCGGCCTGCCACTCGCGGCCGGCCTGATGATCGACCAGGCTCAGATGGCCCTTGGTCACCTCGACGCTGGCGATGTTCAGGGCCACCGACAGACCGCCTTCATCATCCGGGTTGGGGCCTGCGCTGGCCGGCGCCAGCGCCTTTTCGGCGTCATCGGCCCTGTTTTCGAGGCGTTCGAGCAGCGCCTCCCAATTGCCGGTGCCATCACTGTCGCGCTCGAGATTCAGCGACAGCCCATCCAGGGTCAGGCCATCGATGGCGATTTCGCCGCGCAACAGCGGTGTGAACGCCAGGCTGACCGAGGCCTCGGAGAAGGCAGCAAAGGCCTGGGCGTCATCCGCCTGATCCGGCAGGCGCGCTTCGGCCTCGGCCACGCTGACACCAATGCGCGGATAGAAGGACCACTCCAATGGGCCTTCCAGCGACAGTTCGAGCCCGGTGTGCTCCTTCACCACGGACACCAGCCTCGGCTTCATGTCCTCGGGGTTGAAGAAGGTGGTGACGTAGACCACCGCGCCCACCGTGACCAGGGCGAGGACGCCGACGACCGCCAGCAGGGTTCTTACGAGTCGTTTCATTTGCCGCTTTCTCCGGTGGGCAGATCGAGTTGGAAATCATCGCCGCTTCGCGTCAGCTGATAGCCCAGACGCTTTAGCAGCATCTGGTCGGCCAGGGTCAGCTGCGAACCGGCCACGCTCAGCGCCACGCCGTCACGGTTGGCGGCAGCGCTGATCAGCGCCAGCAGGCGCGAGCCCACGCCACGCCGACGAGTGGTCTTGCGAACACAGAGGTCGAACATGCGCCAGCGCCCGTCACCAGGACTGACGGCGACGGCACCGAGCAGGCGATCATTGAAGCGCGCCGCCCAGAAGAAGCCATGTTCAAGCTGGCGGGTCACGTAGGCTCCCGGCGGGAGCTTGATGCGCTCCTCCGGCGCATCGGCATAAATGCGGGTCAGATCGATCCGCACCTGTTCATCGGCGTCCCAGACATCCTGGTCGACGCGAAAGAGGGTCACCGGCATACGCTGTCTCCCTTGGCCGGAGGGCGGCGACGGCCGCCACTGGAATGGCTGCATTGTAGCGGATGGGGGTGCCGATTCACTATAATGGCTGTCTTGTGCGCCTCGCACCGCGACCGGCCCACCTTAGAAACAAGGCCCCCAATTCCGACATGCGCGTGAGCGCAGGAGACGACATGTCCGAGCGTATTGCCACGGTCAGCCGTGACACCAAGGAAACCCAGATCAGCGTCACCCTCAACCTCGACGGCGAGGGCAACCTCAAGGGTGAAAGCGGGGTTCCCTTCCTCGACCATATGCTCGACCAGGTGGCCCGCCACGGCATGGTCGACCTGGACATCAGCGTCAACGGCGATTTGCACATCGACGACCACCACACCGTCGAGGACCTCGGCATCACCCTGGGACAGGCGTTTAACCAGGCCATCGGCGACAAGCGCGGCATCTATCGCTACGGCCACGCCTATGTGCCGCTGGACGAGGCACTGTCCCGGGTGGTCATCGACTTCTCCGGCCGTGCCGGCCTGTCCATGAACGTCGAGTTCACCCGCGCCACCATCGGGCGTTTCGACACCCAGCTTTTCTGGGAGTTCTTTCAGGGCTTCGTCAATCACGCCCAGGTCACGCTGCATATCGACAACCTGAAGGGCTTCAATGCCCACCATCAGGCGGAAACCATCTTCAAGGCCTTCGGCCGCGCCCTGCGCATGGCCGCCGCCGAGGACCCCCGCATGGCCGGCAAGCTGCCCTCCACCAAGGGTAGCCTCTAACGCCGCCGGCTGCGGTCCAACAGCAACAAGACGACAAGACACCAAGCGAGGCGGTCGCCGGCAGCGGCGCCCCTCCGGGCCAACCACCAAGGAGCGCTTCATGACCATTGCCGTCATCGACTACGGAATGGGCAACCTCCATTCCGTCGCCAAGGCACTGGAACACGTCACCCACGAGAACGTGCTGGTGACCCGCGACGCTCGTTCGATCCAGGGCGCGACCCGTGTCGTGCTACCGGGACAGGGCGCCATCCGCGACTGCATGGGCGAACTGGAGCGTACCGAGCTCAGCGGCCTGGTTCGCGAGCTGCTGGCCAGCCAGTCCAAGCCGCTGCTGGGCATCTGTGTGGGTCAGCAGATGCTGATGGACCACAGCGACGAGAACGGCGGCATCGACTGCCTGGGCCACCTCGCCGGTCAGGTGAAGCGGTTTCCGCTGGACATGCAGGACAGTGACGGCGCTCGCCTGAAGGTCCCGCACATGGGCTGGAACCTGGTGGCGCAGCCCAACGCCCACCCGCTGTGGGAGGGTATCGAGCCCGGCTCGCACTTCTACTTTGTGCATAGCTACTATGTGGCCGCCGAGCATGACGCCGAGGTCTTCGGCACCACCGACTACGGCAGCGTCAGCGCCCATGTGGCGGTGGGTCGTGACGCCACCTTTGCGGTGCAGTTCCACCCGGAAAAGAGCGCTCGTGCCGGCCTCAGGCTGCTCGAGAACTTTGTCCAGTGGAACCCCTGACCCAGACCTGAGCGCCGGACGGGCAGGCGCTCGCTTGCCCTGGCCGCCGCCCGACATCTGCATCGGCACGGCCTACGCCCTGCCTGCATCGATCACACTGGCACGCCCCTGAAAAGGCACCCCGAGGACACAACATGCTGGTAATTCCCGCCATCGATCTCAAGGACGGACAGTGCGTTCGTCTCAAGCAAGGCCGCATGGACGAGGCCACCACCTATGGCGACGACCCCGTCGCCATGGCCGCTCGCTGGGTCGAGGCCGGCGCGCGGCGCCTGCATCTGGTCGACCTCAACGGCGCCTTCGAGGGGCGTCCGGTCAACGGCGAGGCGGTGACCGCCATTGCCCGCCAGTACCCCGATCTGCCGATCCAGATCGGTGGCGGCATTCGCAGCGCCGAGACCATCGAGCACTACCTCAAGGCCGGCGTCTCCCAGGTGATCATCGGCACCAAGGCGGTCAAGGAGCCTGACTTCGTGACCGAAATGTGTCGCGCCTTCCCCGGCCATATCATCGTCGGCCTCGACGCCCATGATGGCCGTGTGGCCACCGACGGCTGGGCCGAGGTGTCCGAGGTGATGGCGGTGGATCTGGCCAAGCGCTTTGCCGACGACGGCGTCTCCAGCATCGTCTACACCGATATCGCTCGCGACGGCATGATGAACGGCGTCAACGTCGAGGCCACGGCAGCCCTGGCCCGGGACGGTGGCATTCCGGTCATCGCCTCCGGCGGCGTGACCAACCTCGATGACCTGCGCGCCCTGGTGGCGGCTGGCGAGCCGGGCATTCTCGGCGCCATCACCGGACGCGCCATCTACGAAGGCAGCCTGGACGTCGCCGAAGGGCAGCGCCTGTGCGACGAACTGACCCAAGGCTGAGGAGGCTCCATGGCTCTTTCCAAACGCATCATTCCGTGTCTCGACGTCGACGCCGGCCGTGTGGTCAAGGGTGTCAACTTCGTCGGCATCCGTGACGCCGGCGACCCGGTGGAGGTGGCGCAGCGCTACAACCAGCAGGGTGCCGACGAGATCACCTTTCTCGACATCACCGCCAGCCACGAGGACCGCGATACCACGGTGGAGATGGTCGAGCGCATCGCCGGCGAAGTGTTCATCCCGCTGACGGTAGGCGGCGGCATCCGCACCTGCGACGATATCCGCACCATGCTCAACGCCGGCGCCGACAAGGTCTCGATCAATACCGCAGCGGTGACCAACCCTGAGTTCGTACGTGAAGCCGCCGAGCGCTTCGGTAGCCAGTGCATCGTGGTGGCGATCGACGCCAAGCGCGTCAGCGAGGAAGGCGAAGCCCCGCGCTGGGAGATCTTCACCCACGGCGGCCGTCGCCCCACCGGGCTCGACGCGGTGGAATGGGCCAAGAAGATGGTCGAGTACGGCGCCGGCGAACTGCTGTTGACCAGCATGGACCGCGACGGCACCAAGGCCGGCTTCGACCTGGGCGTCACCCGCGCCATCAGCGATGCGGTGGCGGTGCCGGTCATCGCCTCCGGCGGTGTCGGCAACCTCGACCATCTGGTCGAGGGCGTGACCGAAGGCCACGCCGATGCGGTGCTGGCGGCCAGCATCTTCCACTTCGCCGAGTACACCATCCCCGAGGCCAAGCGCTATATGGCCGACAAGGGCATCACCATGCGCCTCTGACCGACGCCTTTGGCTGGCTCTTCAGCCAGGGCTTGCAGAGCCAGCAACCAACCACCCCCGCCGGGTAGCCCGGCGGGGGTGGTCGTTTGTACGGACTGAAACCGACCTCAGTCCAGGGTCAGCCCCAGATTGCTGACACCACCGTTGCGTCCGAGCTTTCTCAACGCCTTGACGTGTTTCTTGCTCGGCTCTTCCTCGGCCGCCTCCAGCGCCGCATCCTGAAAGTCGTTCTCGTCTTCCATCAACGGGTGCTGCTTGACCAGTTGCGCGAGCTTTTCGGCGTCATCCTCCCCCTCGGTCAGCTCGATAAAGGAGCGCACCGCCGCCTTCGAGACCTTGCTGACCTCAAGCACCGCGTCCGGCGCATCGCCTCTCAGGGTATCGAGGATCGCCGATAGCGCGACCACCGCATCGAGGGCACGACGGGCGCCGAAGCTGTCGTCCTGTTGAGGAGGCTCCAGCTCGCCGAGCTTTTCGGCCTGGAGATCGAAGTCGATCTTGGCGTCCTTGACCGTCAACTGCTCCCACACCAGGTCGAGGATCGCCCTCATGCCCGCCAGATCCCCGTGACCGCTGGTATCGGCGTAGAGCGCATAGTTGGGCAGCATGCGCTCGGTCAACGCGGCCATGAAGGCCTGTTGCTGACGTAGAGTCAGCGCCTGCAGGCGCTGGTGAAATCCTGGCTTTGCCATGATGGCTCCTGTGCTGGCAATAAACGGGCTGCCGGTCCCTTTATTCAAGGTTCAAGGGGCGAGAGTCGAGGGTCGCGTGTCGAATGTCGGGAAAACGGCGATGGCCGAAAGCGGACTGGGCGACTCAAGGCCAGAAGCGCTCCTGGGCGATCCGTCCACGCTCATCGAAGGCCACACCTTCATCGATCAGACGCTTGCGCTGCTCGTCGGCCCCGCCGTGGTCGGCGAGCTTGCGCGAGGCCGTCACCACCCTGAACCAGGGAAGCTCATGCCCCGACGGCAGATCGCGCAGCGCCCGCGCGACCATGCGTGCGCTGGCCCCATCGGTCATGGCGGCGATGCGTCCGTAGCTGGTCACCCGCCCCGAAGGAATCTCGCTGATGATGGTAAGAATCTGTTCTCGGACGTCCGGATTCATGTAACCTTTCGTTCTGGTTGCATTTTCATCGAGGGATGGCGCCGCCCACCCTCAATCTGAGCGAGGCCCCCATGCACCTTCATCTGCTCAAGCACCATCCTGACCTGGGCCCCGCACGCATCGGCGACTGGCTTGCCAGCATGGGCCACAGCTTCACCGTCTTCCACCTCTACGACGGTGAGCTGGTGCCGCGCCCCGGGGACTGCGACGCCCTGATCATCCTCGACGATCTCGAGGACCGCGACCAGGCACCCTGGCTCAAGGCCGAACGCAAGCTGATCGACCAGATGCTCGACGGCCACAAGCCGCTGCTCGGGCTCGGCGCCGGCGCCCGGCGCATCGCCGAAGCGCTGGACGCTCCGGTGGGCCGCGGCACCCAGGCCGAAGCCGGCTGGCAGACCGTCAGCCTGGCCGACGACAGCCCCTTCGACCTGCCCGACGACTTCCCCGCCCTGCTGTGGCATCGCCAGGTGTTCGGACTACCCGATGACGCCCTGCCGCTGGGCGGCACGCCGACAAGCCCGGTGCTCGGCTTCGCCTGGGACGCCGGCCGGGTGGTTGGCCTGGCCTGCCACCTGCATCATCACCAGGAGAGCCTGACGGCCTTTCTCGAGACGATGCCGTTGCCGCAAGGCGCCGACGCAAGCCCCAGGACCCAGTCGCCAGAAACGATCCTTGCCGAGGCCCGGCGACTGGATACCCTGGCGCCGCTGCTGGATCGCCTGCTGAGCCAGTGGCTGCGCACAGCACCGGACGTCTAATTCGCCACCGCGTCCCGCTGCTGCTGGCTCCAGGTCTTGGCGAACTCGAGGCAGCTGTCCCAGTCACCGACATGCAGGAAGCGACGCTCGGAGTGCTTCTCCAGCTGGTAGCGGTACATGGGGTCATAGTACTCGGTAAGCAAAGGCGCCAGCCAGGCCTCATGGGCCTGGCGGTTTCCGGCCTCGTGCTCGCGGAAGGCCAGCGCCTGCAGCCGCTGCAGGCGGGCCAGTCGCGCGCTGCCCAGGCGCTTCTTCAGTCGCCCCAGCGCCGTCGACAACTGCTTGCGCATCAGTGACCAGCCGAGGCGCTCGCCGAACTGATTGCGATAGATCGTCCACAGGTCGTCGATGTAGTCCTTGTGGATCTGGTTGAGGCGCCAGTCCAGCGGCATCTCGACGCGGATCCTCGGCGCCGGCTCCATTCCCCGCCAGAACTCGAGCGGTATATTGGCCGCGCCGATGTGGCGCGACTCGTCTTCCAGCACCAGCGGCCCGTGCAATGACAGCAGCCGCAGGCCCATAGCGTGCTCGAAGTCGATCTGGCTGGGGGCGATCAGTGGATGGCGACCAAAGGCCGAGCCCTTGTGACGGGCGCAGCCCTCCAGATCCAGACCGTTGTCCAGGGCCTGCACGATGGACGTCTTGGCGCAGCCGGTCAGGCCACCCACCACCAGCATGGGCTGGGCGGCGGCGTCATCGATGCGTGCGCACAACGCCTGGCGCATGGCCTTCCAGCCACCCTCGATGCGTGGTCGTTCGACGCCGGCCTCAAGCAGCCAGCGCTGGGCGATCTGCGAGCGCAGGCCACCCCGAAAACAGTAGATGATGGCGTCCGGGGCCGCCTCGAGCTGGCGCTTCCAGGCTTCGATGCGCGCGGCCTTGATCTCGCCGGACACCAGCCGCTCGCCCAGGGCGATGGCGGCCTGCTGGCCGGACTCCTTGTAGGCGATCCCGACCTGATGGCGTTCCTCGTTGTTCATCAGCGGCAGGTTGACCGCCCCGGGCAGGCTGCCCTGGGCGAACTCCACCGGCGCCCGCACGTCGATCAAGGTGCGCCCCTCGACCAGCAGGGCGGGATCCGCCGGGACCAGCGGCAGCTTCATCCGCGCACCTCGATCAGCGCCTCACCGCTGGCCTCGACGACCTCGCCGAAGGGTGCAAGCTCGATACCAAACTCCCGGCCGACCCGCTCGACATCGTCCTCCCAGGACGGGTGTACCGAGATCAACAGACCGCCCGAGGTCTGCGGATCACACAGCCACTGCCAGTGGGCCTCATCCATCTGCGGCAGGCTGGCCCCCAGGGCGTCACGGTTGCGACGGGTGCCGCCGGGTACCGCGCCCTGGCGCCGGTAAGCCTCGGCCTCGGCCAGGCGCGGCAGGCGGCGAAAGTCGATGCGAGCCGCCACGCCACTGGCCGCGCACACCTCGGACAGGTGGCCAGCCAGGCCAAAGCCGGTGACGTCGGTCATCGCACGCACCCCTTCGATGCGCGCAAGGGCGGCACCGATACGGTTGCTGATCAGCATGGTTTCCCGCGCCAGGCCATGGTGACCGCTTTCCAGAAGCCCCTGCTTCTCCGCCGTGGTCAGCATGCCCACCCCCAGCGGCTTGGTCAGAAACAGCAGATCGCCGGGCTTGGCGCCCTTGTTGAGCTTCAGGTGCTTGAGTTCCACCAGACCGTTGACCGCGAGACCGAAGATCGGCTCCGGGGCATCGATGGAGTGGCCGCCCGCCAGCGCCAGGCCCAGCTCACGACATACCGCCTGAGCCCCGGCCACCACGTCACCGGCGATGTCCGCGCCCAGCTTGTCCAGCGGCCAGCCCAGAATGCCCAACGCCATCACCGGGTCACCGCCCATGGCGTAGACGTCGCTGATGGCGTTGGTGGCGGCGATGCGGCCGAAGTCGAAGGGGTCATCGACGATCGGCATGAAGAAGTCGGTGGTGCTGATCATGCCGCGCCCGTCGCCCAGGTCGAAGACGGCGGCGTCCTCGCGTCCCTGGTTGCCGACGATCATCTTCGAGTGGCTCGCTCCCGGGCCGGCCTTGGCCAGGATGCTGTCGAGCACATCGGGGGCGATCTTGCAGCCACAGCCGGCACCGTGACTGTATTGGGTCAAGCGGATGGCGCTCATGGAAGTCTCCTTGGCAATGATGGGCCCATTCTACACCAGCAGGACCGGCGGAATCGGCACGGCGCAGTCACCATCGTCCTGATCACAACCCGGGTAACCGGCTGTGATCAGGGTATGGTCTGGCGCCCTGGTGATCAGTTCATGGATGGGGTTACAGCACTTCGAGGGCGTCGGCGAGCTTGTCCACCGCCACCACCTCCATCCCCGCCGGGGAGTTCTTGGGAGCGTTACCCCGGGGCACGATGGCACGGGTAAAACCGTGCTTGGCGGCCTCGACGATACGCTCCTGGCCGCTCGGCACGGGGCGAATCTCCCCGGACAGGCCAACCTCGCCGAATACCACCAGCTCGCGCGGCAGTGCCCTGCCCTGCAGGCTCGACACCACCGCCAGCAATACCGCCAGGTCGGCACTGGTCTCCAGCACCTTGACCCCGCCGACGACGTTGAGAAAGACGTCCTGGTCGCCAGTAAACAGGCCACCGTGACGGTGCAGCACCGCCAGCAGCATCGACAGGCGATTGGCGTCCAGCCCCACCGCGACGCGGCGCGGGTTGCCCAGCGCCGACTCGTCGAGCAGTGCCTGCACCTCCACCAGGATCGGCCGGGTGCCTTCCCACACCACCATCACCAGGCTGCCGGGGGCCTGCTCCTGCTGACGCGAAAGGAAGATCGCGCTGGGGTTCTTCACCTCCTTCATGCCGTGTTCCAGCATGGCGAAGACGCCCAGCTCGTTGACCGCGCCGAAGCGGTTCTTCTGGCCGCGCAGGGTACGGAAGCGGGAATCGGCGCCGCCTTCCAGCAGCAGGGAGGCGTCGATCATGTGCTCGAGCACCTTGGGCCCGGCCAGGCTGCCGTCCTTGGTGACGTGGCCGACCAGCAGCAGCACCGTGCTGGACTGCTTGGCGAAACGGGTTAGTGCCGCCGCGGATTCGCGTACCTGGGCCACACCACCCGGCGCCGACGAGATGTCCTCCAGATGCATGGTCTGGATCGAGTCGATCACCAGCACCTCGGGGCGCTCGCGCTCGGCCACCGCCAGGATGGTCTCGACGCTGGTCTCCGCCAGCATCTTGAGCCCCTGGGTCGGCAGCTGCAGGCGGTGGGCGCGCATCGCCACCTGGGACAGCGACTCCTCGCCGGTGACGTAGAGTACGCTGCGCTCCTGAGCCAGCTTGCAGGCGGTCTGCAGCAGCAAGGTGGACTTGCCGGCCCCGGGGTGGCCGCCCAGCAGCACCGCGGAGCCCGGCACCAGACCGCCACCGAGTACGCGGTCGAACTCGGCAAAGGTCGACGACAACCGCGGCACCTCCGACAGATCCACGTTGGCCAGATCCACCACCTCACGCGACAGGCTGCCGGCGTAGCCACCGCGCGCCGTCGCGCCGGCGCTCGACCCGCTTCTGGCAGGCGAGGACAGACGCACCTCGGTCAAGGTGTTCCACTCCTGGCAGCTGGAACACTGCCCCTGCCATTTGCGGTACTCGGCACCGCACTCGGTGCACACGAAGGCGCTCTTGGCCTTGGCCATGAATCCTCTCTCTATCGGTTCAATCGGGTTCGTTCGTCAGCGATGGTCAACACTGCGGCTTGCCGCCGTGTCCCGGGTAGCACTTGTCGTCCTCAACACGGCGGTAGCGGCGAAACACCTCCATCTCCCAGGGGCGCATGGCGATCATCAGGCTGACACCAAAGCGCTGCTCCAGCGGCAGCGACAGATCTTCCTGATGACAGTGGCGAAGGTCCAGCGCCAGCCGCCGAAGCTTCTGCTGCATCACCTCATTGGAGCGCACCGACAGCATGCCATTGACGAACAGTCTTATCTCGCCCGGGCGATCGAAGCGACACGCCAGGAAATCCTCCTGGACCCGGGACTCGAAGAAGCGCTGGATAGGCCCTTGCGGCTGCCACTGGAAGTCATAGCTGATCAGCAGCTTGATGCGATTGCCCGGCAGCAGCTCGATCAATCCCATACGATCGAGCCGCACCAGGTGCGTTATCACCTGAGGCTCGCCGAGCGAATAGGTCGCACAGATATCTTCAAAGCGCCAGCGATTAAGCGCACAGAAGGCCACCAGCAGCAGCGACATGTCAGAGACCAGCTCCTGCTCAAGCTCAGGGGCGATCGCGTCGACCAGCGCCTGGGGCTCCAGCTGGCGTACAAGGTCTGTGATCTCGAGACCGACCAGGGCACACACCTGATCCAGGCGCTGCAGCGAAAACTGGCGCTCGGCGAACAGCCGCTTGACGCTGGCCTCGGACAGGCCAAGCGCCGCCGCCACCTGCTGATAGGTGACGCCATTGGCCCGCAGTGCCGCCTTGAGCGCATCCACAATCGCCACCGTCTGCGCCATGACTCACATCCCTCATCGCCGAAAGCCCCGGCCAAGGTAGCAGAATACGCGACTCACGGCTCAACAACACGCTACCTTCCGGATCCTGCTGGCGTACCGCGCCCCGACCTCGCCATAGTGCCATCGACGCCGCGCTCGCCACACCCTGTAGGCGATGTCGGCTCCACCACCCAGCAAGCAGGAGATCTCCATGGAAAATGAAGCGAGCAACAATTCGTCAGGCTGGCTGTTCTTCGTCAAGGTCACCTTTGCCATCGCGCTGGCCGCCATGGCGGTCGGTATCGTGATGGCGCCCATCGACCTGCTGGTCAAAGGCTATCTCGGCGTGTGTTCACTGTTTCTGGTCTCCACCACCATCACCCTGTCCAAGACGCTACGCGATGACCACGAGAGCCGGCGCTTCCACAACCGCATCTCCGAGGCCCGCACCCAGCAACTTCTCAAGGAATACACGGAGTAGCCACCATGTCACTTTGGACGAAACTGCACACCCTGGTTCGGGCGACAGCTCACGAACCGGTAGAAAAGCTGGTGGATGCCAACGCATTGCGGATCATGGCCCAGGAGATCCGTGAGGCCGAGCAGGCCTTGCACCGGGCACGCCTCGATCTCGCTGGCCTGATCGCCGAACGCAGACAGCTCGAGCGCCACAACCAGCAACTGGCCGAGCAGCTCGAAGCCAGAGAGCACCAGGCTCGCGCGGCCCTCGAACAGGACGATGAAGCGCTGGCCTTGGCCGTGGCCAGCCGCATCGCCGAGGTCGAAAGCCAATTGACCTCACAGCGACAGCACGCCGAGGCCTTGTCGCGACAGGAACAGACCCTGCGCGAGGATCTCGGACAAGCAGCCCAGTCACTGCGCCACTACCAGCGCGAAATGAAACTGGCCAAGGCGCGAGGCGGCAATGCTGGCCTTGGGCGGAAGCTGGGCGCTTGCAGTACCGGGCTCCAGCGACACATGGACGAAATTGCAACCAGCTACGAACGCATCCGCACGTCCCAGCAACACCAGGCAGAGGTCACGACGGCCCTCAAGGAGCTGGATGAAGAGGCCAGCGGCCAGGATCTGGATCGACGCCTCAGGACGTCGGGTATCCTCGAGGGATCGATGGACGCCAGGAGTGTGCTTGCCCGGCTGAAGGCCCAAGGGAGCGCGGCCGCCGTTCCAGGCGAATCGCCCAGTGGGGCATGAGCCCTGCGATCAGCGCGAGCACCGCCAGCGCTTCGAAACAGCTCCAGGCGGTGCCGAGCGGGCCTGTCGGCACAATACCATCACGTCAAGACGCCAAAGGGCGGCCCACCTGGGGCCGCCCTTTGTGTTCGACACTTGCATGTCGTGCGACTTACTGCTGGCGGGTCAGCTGCAGCATGTCGTTGTTCTGGAAGCGACGACGCTGGGGGTCGATCAGCTCCAGAGTCTGCGGATTGACGCGCATGAAGTAGTAGGTCTGGCCTTCACCGTTGGGGACCAGCTCGTAGACGGTGGCCTCCGGATTGTCGGCGGTACCGGTCAGCACATCCCAGTTGCCGGAGTAGTTCTCGTTCGGCGGATTCTGGGGATGGTTCTGGTAGGCCGCGGTCAGATCGAAGGTGCGCTGCGCCGGGGCGCTCTGGTCTTCACCTTCCATGGTAACCGTCAGGGCGATGCCGTCGCAGTTACGGCACGGCAGGGTCCCCTGGTAGGTCGCCGAGGTCGCCTGGATGGCTTCACCACCGGATCCCTCGTCGCTGGGGCCACTCGCACAGCCGGCCAAAAGGGCGAGCATGGCGGATCCCGCCAGCAAAGTCCTGAGTTGCATATTAGTCCTCCTAACCATTGAGCATGGAACCGACGAATCGGCAGCCTGCCGACAGCATAACCTCCCAGCTTCGTTGCGCACAGCCCTGTATCGCTGCCGGCTCACGACACCGGAGGCATCACGTGGGCGAACACCAGGCCAAGCACGATCGGCATCACGATCAGACTACCGAGGTTGCCGATCAGCACCAGCGACGCCACCGAATGCGGCTGCTGGCGATACTGCTCGGCCACCAGGTAGTTGAGCACCGCCGGCGGCAGGGCAGCGAACACCCACAGCGACGCGGCCTTGAGCCCCTCTAGTTCAAGCAGCATGATCAACGGCCAGGCCAGCAATAACCCGGAAAGCGGGCACAGCACCGCTCCGAGCAGTCCGGTCTTCCAGTCACCGAAGTCGATGTCGAGCATCCGCACGCCCAGGGCGAACAGCAACAGCGGGATGCACACACCACCGAGCATATGCATCGCCTCCAGCAGCCAGCCCGGTAGCGAAAGCCCGGACAGATTGACCGCCAGGCCAGCGAGGCTCGCCAGCACGATGGGCATGCGCAAAAGGCGCCACAGCGGCGTATGGGGACTGAGCATCTTCAGTCCCAGCGAGAAGTGCAGCAGCATTTCGACGATGAACAGCACCACTGCCGCCGGCAGCGCCTGCTCACCGAAGGCCAGGATCAGCAGCGGGATGCCCATGTTGCCGGAATTGTTGAACATCATCGGCGGCACAAAGGTCTTCGGCTCGAGCCTGAGCCACTTCACCACCGGCCATACCAGCAGCCCCGACCCCACTACCACCACGGCGCCGGCCAACGCCAGCCAGGCGTAGTCCTCAAGCGGCGCCTGGCGGTCGGCCAGCACCACAAATACCAGCATGGGCACGAACAGCTCCATGTTGAGGGTGTTGAGGCTACGGATGTCGGGAGAGCGCAACTTGCCATAGAGGGTACCGGCCCCCGAAATCAGAAATACCGGTAGCAGAGTGGCGAGGATCTGAGCGGTCATGGAGTCTCTTAGGCGGCAAACGGTCAGCGCTCGCAGCCTAGCACGTCAGCGACTTGCGCAGGGCCCTGGCAGCGGTCACCATGACCAAAGTGGTAATCAAGCCTTCGATTCTGCCAAGCCTGCCAAGCGAGAGACCATGAGCCAGTTGTGGAGTCCCAACGTTCGGGAACTGACCCCCTACGTGCCGGGCGAACAGCCCCGCGAGAAGCTGATCAAGCTCAACACCAACGAGAACCCCTACCCGCCCGCGCCTGGCGTGGAACGGGTCCTGCGCGAGTTCTCGGCGGACCATCTGCGGCGCTACCCGGACCCCACCTCGAGCGCCCTGCGTGAGGCCCTGGCCCAGGCCCTCGGCACGACCTCCGCCAACGTCTTCGCCGGCAATGGCTCCGACGAGGTGCTGGCGCTGGCCTTCCAGGCCTTCTTCCGCCAGGACAAGCCGCTGGCGATGCCGGATATCTCCTACAGCTTCTATCCGGTCTACTGCCGCATGTACGACATCGACAGCCAGCGTTTCGCGCTGGACGATCAGTGGCGTGTCGACCTGGACGCCCTGGCCAGCGACAGCGGCGGCGTGATCTTTGCCAACCCCAATGCCCCCACCGGTCACGGCCATGGCCGCGAGGCCATCGCGGCCTTGCTCGACAAGGTCACCGACCGCGTGGTGCTGGTGGACGAAGCCTACGTGGACTTTGGCGGCGAGAGCGCCGTTCCCCTGGTCGAGCGCTACCCCAACCTGCTGGTGACCGGCACCTTCTCCAAGTCGCGCAGCCTGGCAGGGCTTCGCCTTGGCTACGCGGTGGGCTCACCGGAGTTGATCGAGGGCCTGACCCGGGTGAAGGACTCCTTCAACTCCTACCCGGTGGACGCCCTGGCCAGCGCCATCGGCATCGCCGCACTGGAAGACAGCGACTACTTCGAGGCCACGCGTCAGGCGGTGATCACCACACGCGAACGTACTCGCCAGCGTCTCGATGACCTGGGCTTCGAGGTGCTACCGTCACAGACCAACTTCGTGCTGGCGTCACACCCCAAGCACGACGCAGCCCAGCTTTTCGTCGGTCTGCGCGAGCGCGGCATCCTGGTACGCCACTTCAATACCGAGACGCTGCGCGATCATCTGCGTATTTCCATCGGCACCGATGACGAGATGGACTCGCTGATCGAGGTGCTCAGCGACCTCTGTCGCTAGGCCACAACATCGGGCGCCGCGCGGCGCCCCTTCTTTGCAAGAGGCCCCCATGAGTGAGCGTCTGCCGGTGACCGGAGTGCACCACGTCGCCCTGATCACCGCCGACTACGAACGCGCCCGGCGCTTCTATATTGAGGTGCTCGACGCCCGCATCCTCAACGAGGCCTACCGCCACGAGCGTGACAGCTACAAGCTGGACCTTGCCCTGCCCGGAGGCATCCAGCTCGAGCTGTTCTCCTTTCCCTCTCCGCCACCTCGGCCAAGCTATCCCGAGGCCTGCGGTCTTCGTCACCTTGCCCTGGCAACATCAGACCTGGACGCCAGCGTCGCGTTGCTGAAGCGGCGTGGCGCGCGACCCGAACCTATCCGAGTCGACGAGTTCACCGGTGCCCGCTTCACCTTCTTCGCCGATCCTGACGGAACGCCTATCGAACTCTACGAGACGCAAGCCTGACGTCACCGCAACCACACAGCGCTTCAGCCGATTCCGCCACTGTCCCTGACCCGCGAGGCAAGCACCATGCTCAAGGTAGGCTTCTTCAGCTCTCAGCCCTACGAACGCCCCTTCTTTTCCGATGAGCATCACCCGCAGCTGAGTATCGTGAACTTCGAGCAACGCCTCAGCGCCCGCACCGTGACCCTCTGCCAGGGACTCGATGCAGTGTGCGTATTCGTCAACGATGAGCTGGATCGCACCGTGCTCGAGCGTCTGGCCGTGGTAGGAGTGCGTCTGGTCGCGCTCAGGTGTGCAGGATTCAACAACGTTGACCTCGACGCCGCTCGCCGGCTCAACATCCAGGTGTGTCGCGTACCGTCCTACAGCCCCGACGCCGTTGCCGAGCACTGTGTCGCCCTGATGCTCACGCTCAGCCGCAAGATCCACAAGGCCTACAACCGGGTGCGTGAGGACAACTTCGACCTCAATGGCCTGCTCGGCTTCAACCTCGCCGGCAAGACCGTCGGGATCGTCGGCTTCGGCCAGATCGGCCGCTCCCTGGCGGGTATCCTGAGCGGCTTTGGCTGCCGCGTGCTGGTCACCGACCCAGCCCCCATCCGCATCCCTAACCAAGCCGACATCGCGCAGGTCGAGTTCGATGAATTGCTGGCACACAGCGACATCATCTCGCTGCACTGTCCGCTCACCCCAGACACCCACCACCTGATCGACGAGTCGGCCTTTTCCCGAATGAAGGACGGGGTGATGCTGATCAACACAAGCCGCGGCGCCCTGGTCGACACACGCGCCTGTATCGAAGCCCTGAAACGTCGCAAGCTCGGCTACCTGGGTCTCGACGTCTACGAGCAGGAAGCCGGCATGTTCTTCGAGGACCGCAGCGACGACATCCCGCTGGACGACGTCTTTGCCCGCCTTATCAGCTTCCCCAATGTCGTCGTCACCGGCCACCAGGGCTTCTTCACCCGGGAAGCCCTGAGTGAGATCGCATCGACCACGCTGGAAAGCCTCACCGCCTTCGAGGAAGGGCGTTCTCTCGATCAGCACTGTCAGCTCTAGAGAGTCGACGCTGCCCTGAACAAAAGAAGGCCCAACTCCTCTTGGAGTTGGGCCTTCTTTTGAATAAATACCTGACGATGACACGTAGACAGCAAGGTCGCTCGCATGGGGGTGAGTCACCCCAGCGCTCTTTACAAGGGCTGCGGCAACGCCGCAAGAGGAGACGAACGACGCGAGCCCGCCCTTTAGAAGAGCCAGGCCGGACCGCACCTCGGGGGCGGCGGCGCGGCCCCACATATAAAGAGAGGGGCTGAACTTGTAGAGAGCCATGCATGCGCTCTTTACAAAACGAAGGCCCGACTATCTCTCGATAATCGGGCCTACTTCTGAATAAATGCCTGACGATGACGCTTAGACAGCAAGGTCGCTCGCATGGGGGTGAGTCACCCCAGGGTTTGCAGCGAAGCTGCAAGGGGGGACGAACGACGCGAGCTTGCGAGCGGCCGGACCGCGCCGAGGGGGTTATCGGCGCGGCCCCACATATAAAGAGGGGGGTCTTCCCCATGCGTACGAAAAAGCCCAACTCCTCTCGGAATTGGGCTTCTTCTGAATAAATGCCTGACGATGACCTACTCTCGCATGGGGAGACCCCACACTACCATCGGCGCTGAGCGGTTTCACTTCTGAGTTCAGCAAGGGATCAGGTGGTTCCCACTCGCTATGGTCGTCAGGCGGAAAAAGGCAATGTATATCATGCTGACGATACGTTTCATCGTATCCGTCAATTGATTCGAGACATCATCGACCAAAACCCTTTGGGTGTTATATGGTCAAGCCTCACGGACCATTAGTACCGGTTAGCTCAACGCCTTGCAGCGCTTCCACACCCGGCCTATCAACCAGCTGGTCTTGCTGGGTCCTTTAGGAGGCTCAAGGCCTCAGGGAGATCTCATCTTGAAGGGGGCTTCCCGCTTAGATGCTTTCAGCGGTTATCCCGTCCGTACATAGCTACCCGGCAATGCCACTGGCGTGACAACCGGAACACCAGAGGTACGTCCACTCCGGTCCTCTCGTACTAGGAGCAGCGCTTCTCAAATCTCCAACGCCCACGGCAGATAGGGACCGAACTGTCTCACGACGTTCTAAACCCAGCTCGCGTACCACTTTAAATGGCGAACAGCCATACCCTTGGGACCGACTTCAGCCCCAGGATGTGATGAGCCGACATCGAGGTGCCAAACACCGCCGTCGATGTGAACTCTTGGGCGGTATCAGCCTGTTATCCCCGGAGTACCTTTTATCCGTTGAGCGATGGCCCTTCCATACAGAACCACCGGATCACTAGAACCTACTTTCGTATCTGCTCGACGTGTCTGTCTCGCAGTTAAGCACCCTTATGCTCTTGCACTCACTGCACGATTTCCAACCGTGCTGAGGGTACCTTCGTGCTCCTCCGTTACTCTTTGGGAGGAGACCGCCCCAGTCAAACTACCCACCACACACGGTCCTCGAACCGGATTACGGTCCTGAGTTAGAACGCCAATGATGCCAGGCTGGTATTTCAAGGTTGGCTCCACCCCATCTGGCGACAGGGTTTCAAAGCCTCCCAGCTATCCTACACAAGCAACATCAGCGTCCAGTGTGAAGCTGTAGTAAAGGTTCACGGGGTCTTTCCGTCTAGCCGCGGGTACACAGCATCTTCACTGCGATTTCAATTTCACTGAGTCTCGGGTGGAGACAGCGTGGCCATCATTACGCCATTCGTGCAGGTCGGAACTTACCCGACAAGGAATTTCGCTACCTTAGGACCGTTATAGTTACGGCCGCCGTTTACCGGGGCTTCGATCAGGAGCTTCGCGTGAGCTAACACCATCACTTAACCTTCCGGCACCGGGCAGGCGTCACACCCTATACGTCCGCTTGCGCGTTTGCAGAGTGCTGTGTTTTTAATAAACAGTTGCAGCCACCTGGTATCTTCGACCGCGTCAGGCTCCGGTCGCGAGGACCTTCACCCTAATGCGGCGTGCCTTCTCCCGAAGTTACGGCACCATTTTGCCTAGTTCCTTCACCCGAGTTCTCTCAAGCGCCTTGGTATTCTCTACCTGACCACCTGTGTCGGTTTGGGGTACGGTCTCACAGTATCTGAAGCTTAGAGGCTTTTCCTGGAAGCGTGGCATCGATGACTTCCTGACCGTAGTCAGTTCGTCTCGCCTCTCGGCCTTGAGGATCCGGATTTACCTGAATCCTCAGCCTACCGGCTTTCACCAGGACAACCAACGCCTGGCTCACCTAGCCTTCTTCGTCCCCCCATCGCAATACTGTGAGGTACGGGAATATTGACCCGTTTCCCATCGACTACGCCTTTCGGCCTCGCCTTAGGGGCCGACTCACTCTGCTCCGATTAGCGTCGAACAGAAACCCTTGGTCTTCCGGCGGGGGAGTTTTTCACTCCCCTTGTCGTTACTCATGTCAGCATTCGCACTCGTGATACCTCCAGCATGCTTCTCAACACACCTTCATCGGCTTACACGACGCTCCTCTACCGCTCGTCATTCGACGAACCCGTAGCTTCGGTACCTGGTTTGAGCCCCGTTACATCTTCCGCGCAGGCCGACTCGACTAGTGAGCTATTACGCTTTCTTTAAAGGATGGCTGCTTCTAAGCCAACCTCCTAGCTGTCTAAGCCTTCCCACATCGTTTCCCACTTAACCAGGATTTCGGGACCTTAGCTGACGGTCTGGGTTGTTTCCCTTTTCACAACGGACGTTAGCACCCGCTGTGTGTCTCCCACGCTTGCACTCACCGGTATTCGGAGTTTGCCTCGGGTTGGTAAGTCGGGATGACCCCCTAGCCGAAACAGTGCTCTACCCCCGGCGGTGATACGTGAGGCGCTACCTAAATAGCTTTCGAGGAGAACCAGCTATCTCCGGGCTTGATTAGCCTTTCACTCCGATCCACAAGTCATCCAAATCTTTTTCAACAGATCCTGGTTCGGTCCTCCAGTTGATGTTACTCAACCTTCAACCTGCTCATGGATAGATCGCCCGGTTTCGGGTCTATTTCCAGCGACTGGTCGCCCAGTTAAGACTCGATTTCTCTACGCCTCCCCTATACGGTTAAGCTCGCCACTGAAAATAAGTCGCTGACCCATTATACAAAAGGTACGCGGTCACCAAACAAGTTGGCTCCCACTGCTTGTACGCATACGGTTTCAGGATCTATTTCACTCCCCTCTCCGGGGTTCTTTTCGCCTTTCCCTCACGGTACTGGTTCACTATCGGTCAGTCAGGAGTATTTAGCCTTGGAGGATGGTCCCCCCGTCTTCAGTCAAGGTTTCACGTGCCTCGACCTACTCGATTTCACAACACTCAGGTTTCGGTTACGGGGCTATCACCCACTATGGCCAGACTTCCCAGTCTGTTCACCTACCAGTTGTGTTGCTTAAGGGCTGGTCCCCGTTCGCTCGCCGCTACTAGGGGAATCTCGGTTGATTTCTTTTCCTCGGGGTACTTAGATGTTTCAGTTCCCCCGGTTCGCCTCTCATGTCTATATATTCAACATGAGATACCCAAGTTACCTTGGGTGGGTTTCCCCATTCAGAGATGTCCGGGTCGCAGGTCGTTTGCCACCTCGCCGAACCTTATCGCAGGCTTCCACGTCTTTCATCGCCTCTGACTGCCTAGGCATCCACCGTATGCGCTTCATCGCTTGACCATATAACCCCAAAGGGTCTGTCAATCGATGATGTCACGACAATTGCCGGATACGCTTGAAACGTATCTTACTTTGTCAGCATGATATACATTGTTAAAGAGCGTTAGAGCAAAAGCTCTAAGCGAGAGACTTGATACCGCCTGATGGCGAACAAGTATCTTGCTTAGAACTTGACGACTGTTTACTTGAGACCGAAGAAATGGTGGAGCCTAGCGGGATCGAACCGCTGACCTCAACACTGCCAGTGTTGCGCTCTCCCAGCTGAGCTAAGGCCCCATATCGCTTTGGGTTGTTGACCAGAACCAGCTGAGAAATGGTGGGTCTGGGCAGATTTGAACTGCCGACCTCACCCTTATCAGGGGTGCGCTCTAACCAACTGAGCTACAGACCCATTTGTCACGCTGGGTCTTAGCATTTAACCCAAACAGTCACTGCTCTTGCTTGATCAGGTAATTCATTGTGAGCACTTACCGACAGTCAGATGACGTGTCGTTTAAGGAGGTGATCCAGCCGCAGGTTCCCCTACGGCTACCTTGTTACGACTTCACCCCAGTCATGAACCACACCGTGGTGATCGCCCTCCGAAGTTAGGCTAACCACTTCTGGTGCAGTCCACTCCCATGGTGTGACGGGCGGTGTGTACAAGGCCCGGGAACGTATTCACCGTGACATTCTGATTCACGATTACTAGCGATTCCGACTTCACGGAGTCGAGTTGCAGACTCCGATCCGGACTGAGACCGGCTTTATGGGATTAGCTCCACCTCGCGGATTCGCAACCCATTGTACCGGCCATTGTAGCACGTGTGTAGCCCTACCCGTAAGGGCCATGATGACTTGACGTCGTCCCCACCTTCCTCCGGTTTGTCACCGGCAGTCTCCCTAGAGTTCCCGACCGAATCGCTGGCAAATAGGGACAAGGGTTGCGCTCGTTACGGGACTTAACCCAACATTTCACAACACGAGCTGACGACAGCCATGCAGCACCTGTCTGAGAGCTCCCGAAGGCACCAATCCATCTCTGGAAAGTTCTCTCGATGTCAAGGGTAGGTAAGGTTCTTCGCGTTGCATCGAATTAAACCACATGCTCCACCGCTTGTGCGGGCCCCCGTCAATTCATTTGAGTTTTAACCTTGCGGCCGTACTCCCCAGGCGGTCGACTTATCGCGTTAACTGCGCCACAAAGCTCTCAAGGAGCCCAACGGCTAGTCGACATCGTTTACGGCGTGGACTACCAGGGTATCTAATCCTGTTTGCTACCCACGCTTTCGCACCTCAGCGTCAGTGTCAGTCCAGAAGGCCGCCTTCGCCACTGGTATTCCTCCCGATCTCTACGCATTTCACCGCTACACCGGGAATTCTACCTTCCTCTCCTGCACTCTAGCCTGACAGTTCCGGATGCCGTTCCCAGGTTGAGCCCGGGGCTTTCACAACCGGCTTATCAAGCCGCCTACGCGCGCTTTACGCCCAGTAATTCCGATTAACGCTCGCACCCTCCGTATTACCGCGGCTGCTGGCACGGAGTTAGCCGGTGCTTCTTCTGTGAGTGATGTCCTCCCTCGAGGGTATTAACCTCAAGGCTTTCTTCCTCACTGAAAGTGCTTTACAACCCGAAGGCCTTCTTCACACACGCGGCATGGCTGGATCAGGCTTTCGCCCATTGTCCAATATTCCCCACTGCTGCCTCCCGTAGGAGTTCGGGCCGTGTCTCAGTCCCGATGTGGCTGATCATCCTCTCAGACCAGCTACGGATCGCAGCCTTGGTGAGCCGTTACCTCACCAACTAGCTAATCCGACATAGGCTCATCCGATAGCGCAAGGTCCGAAGATCCCCTGCTTTCCCCCGTAGGGCGTATGCGGTATTAGCCTGGGTTTCCCCAGGTTATCCCCCACTACCGGGCAGATTCCTATGCATTACTCACCCGTCCGCCGCTCGACGCCTCCTAGCAAGCTAGGATCGTTTCCGCTCGACTTGCATGTGTTAGGCCTGCCGCCAGCGTTCAATCTGAGCCATGATCAAACTCTTCAGTTTAAAGTCTGATAGTCCGTTAAGCGGACCAAACTTGGCTCAAGGTTCAAACGTCTCGTTTGACGAGTCGCTTGCCTTGATATTTCAGTGACAGTGCCACTGACTCATCGGCAAGCGCCCACATGAATTACCTGATCAAATTATTAAAGAGCATGCTCTTGACTCTATAGAGAGCTTAAAGAGCGTCTCGCTTTGCTGCGCCGCAGCCCGAATCGTTAACCCGAACCCTTGTCACAGCGCCCTGCGAGGAAGGCGTATTCTACAGAATCGAAGCGTTTCGTCAAGGCTTTCTTTTTCGCCGTACAAGCGATGCCTGCAGGACCCAAGAGAAAGCGAAGCGAGCCTGACGCGCATCCTGCGATGCCGTCCGGGCGACTCCGATCGAGTGGCGAGCATTTTACCGATTTCTCGTTGCCCGTCAAGTGGAAAATTTTTCGAAGACTTGAAAAAGCCTTTTCAAAACAATCACTTTTACCACCCTTCACCGCCTGTGACGTTTGCTCGTCGCCGGCAGCGGATGCGTACTTTACGCATCCCCTCCGCCCTTGGCAATACCCTTATGCAAAAAAGTTCATCGAGCTGTCTTCGGGGCGTCATCGACAGCGGTTCAGGCTTCAGTCACGATCTGGAGCAGGGCCTTACAGCGAGACGGTGCGCTCTTCCGATACGCCCCCTTGAGCAGTCGGCTGACTCGCGCGGTCCAGCAACTCCAGTATGGAGTGATAGGTAAGGCCGGAGTGCTGGGTCATGCCCATCTCGCAGGTTCTCGAATTGGAGACACCAAAGTCACAGCCCGCCACCTGCCCCGACAGATCGCGCAGCGATGAAGCCGTCAGTTCCGGTACGCGCAAGCCCTTGTCGCCGGCAAATCCGCAGCAACTGATACCATCCGGCACCACCACCTCCCTGGCACACGCACGCGCCAGCTCCACGAAGGAGTCGGTCAGCCCCTTGCGATGGCTGGAGCAGGTCACGTGCACCGCCACCTTGCAGTCCAGCGGCGTCACCTCCAGGCGCGGCAACAGGTGGTCATGGGCGAAGGCCACCGGCTCCTGCACCTTCAAGCGCTCATCCAGATGCCCCTCGACCTGCAAGCTGCAAGGACTGGTATCGAACAGCACCGGGAAACGACCGTTCTGGCTCGCGACCAGCAACTCCCGGTTGAGTTCGCGCGCCTTGTGCGTCGCCTCGTTATCCATCCCCTTGGAGGAAAACGCCATCCCGCAACACAGGTGGCCTGGCATTTCGGGAATGATGACGTCATACCCGGCTCTGTCGAGCAGGCTCAGTACGATCTCCATCACCGCACGCGCCGAGTCGTCCCGCTTGTCGGCGCCAAACACCCGAGTGGCGCAGGAAGGGAAGTACACCACCGAATCGCGCGGCCCCTCGGTGGACGATGCGCCCGCCGATGGCCGCGACGACTTGAGCACCCGAATCGGGGCGGCGGCGGGTATCGCCGGTATCCACTGTGGGACACGCTTGCCGCTGGCCTTGTGAGCACCCTGACTGGCTCGGGCCATCAAAGCGTCGCCGATGATCCCACGCCCCAGGCTGGCCGCACGCAGGCCGCCCCGGGCAATCTTGGTAGCCCCGGAGAAGTGACGCCCGATTCGCCTTGCCAATTCCTGCTTGCCGACATGACGTTCCTGGCGCATGGCGAGCACCATCTCGCCGGTATTGATACCGACCGGGCAGCGCGTCCCGCACATGCCATCGGCGGCGCAGGTGACATCGATATCGTAAAGCGCACTCTGCTCGAAGGCATCGCGACGCTCTCGCTCTTCATCGCTCAACTCATCCAGGGCTGCCAGGCGAGCTCGCTCGCGGGTCAGCACGATGCGCTGGCGAGGCGTCAGCGTCAGCTCGCGTGAAGGACACACGGCTTCGCAGAAGCCACACTCGATGCAGCGATCTACGATGGGGTCGGCCTCGGGCAATGGCTTCAGATTTTCGAGGTGCAGCGTCGGGTTGCGCGTCAGCATCACATCGGGGTTGAGCAGATGGCCCGGATCGAACAACGCCTTGATCTGCCACATCAGAGCATAGGCCTCTTCGCCCCACTCCAGCTCCACAAAGGGTGCCATGTTGCGGCCGGTGCCGTGCTCGGCCTTGAGCGAGCCACCGAAGTCCACGGCTACCAACTGGGCCACGTCGGCCATCAGCGCCTGGTAGCGCTCCTTCTCCCCCGGACGCTCAAAGCCCTGAGGGAAGACGAAGTGCAGATTGCCTTCCAGGGCGTGACCAAACAGCAGGGCGTCGTCGTAGCCATGGCGCTTGAACGCCTCGGTCAGGGCGGCGACACCCTCCTCCAGCCGTTCGATGGGAAAGGCCACGTCCTCGATCACCACGGTAGTTCCGAGATCACGCACAGCACCGACGGCGGGGAACAGTCCCTTGCGTACCTTCCAGTAGAGCGCGTAGCTGACCGGGTCTTCGGTGAAGGCGATGGGCTCGAGGGTGGTGATGCCTTCCAGCGCCTGGCCGACCTCCTCGATACGCGCCTCCAGCCGAGGCCCATCCTCCTCGCGGACATCCACCAGCAATGCCGTGGCGCCGTCCGGTAGCTCACGCAGCTGCTCCGGCATGCCCGGCTGCCGCTCCACCGAACGCAGCCCCGCACGATCCATCAGTTCCACCGCCGCCACGCCGGTGCCACGCAAGGCGATGGTGGCACGGCAGGCGCTGCCGAGATCCGGGAAGAAGATCAGGGCGGCGGCCTTGCGTGGCGGCTCCGGCACCGACTGATAGGTAATCCGCGTGATACAGCCCAGGGTACCCTCGGAGCCGATCATCAGGTGGGCCAGGATGTCCACACCGTCACGGAAATCCACCAGGCTGTTGAGAGCGTAGCCGGTGGTGTTTTTCAGGCGATACTTGTGGCGAATGCGCTTGGCCAGCTCGAGATCGGTGCGCACATTGGTCGACAGTCGCTCCAGCCCATCGAGCAGGGCCGCATGGCTTTGACGAAAGGCTGCCACGCTGTCGGCATCGGCGGTATCCAGTACCGTGCCATCGAGCAGCACCATGCGCAGGCTGTCCAGGGTCCGATAAGTATTCTGGGCGGTGCCACAGCACATGCCCGATGCATTGTTGGCGGCGATGCCGCCGATCATGCAACTGGCGATGGACGCCGGGTCCGGCCCGATCTTGCGCCCAAAGGGCGCCAGCAGCTCGTTGGCCCTGGCGCCGATAACACCGGGCTGCAGGTCAATTCTGGCACCGTCATCGAGCACCCTGGCATCGCGCCAGCCACGTCCCAGCTGAATCAGCACCCCATCGGTGATGGCTTGACCGGACAGCGAGGTACCTGCGGCGCGGAAGGTCATCGGCCAGTTGCCCTCGCGGCAGGCGCCAATGACTTCGACAAGCTCCTGTTCGGTCTCCGGCCTCACCACCAGGCTCGGCACCAGCCGATAGAAGCTGGCATCGGTACCGTAGGCCAGCCGGCGCAGCGGATCCTGGACCAATCGCTCGATGGGCAGGCGTTCGGTCAGCATCGCCGTCAACTCATCGATGGAAATGCTGGGCTTGGTGGTGGTGATGGCCGTCATGGTGCGCTCCCTGTCTGATTATTCGCTATTGCAGCCGTTCAGATACTAAAACGCCACTCCGAAGAGTGGCGTTTGGCGCTAGGGGTTAGCCCCTGACGTCGATCTGGACGATGCCGCCGCCCCCGCCATAGCCGCTGACGGTAACGTCATAGACACCTGGCTCCAGACGGGTTTCGATCAGCGAGCCGAGTTGGGTACTGCCACCGTCGTCGTCCTGGAAGAAGACGCCCTCACCCTCGAGCTCCAACAGCGTATCCACGGCGTCAGACTGAGTCTCGATGCTGATGACGCCAGCCTCTTCAACCACCAGCTGGTAGTTGAGCCTGCCGCTGGCATCGAGCTGACCGTAGAGGGTCTCGCCGGTGTGAATTTCACCCTCGGAGCGCAGTTCGCCGCTGAAGGGCGTCTGCGACAGGCTCAGCGAGTAGGTGCCGGAGCCACTGAAGCTTCGCGCATCGACACTGTAGGTACCAGCCTCGAGGATCGCGCTGATACGCGAATTGGTACCCGAGCCACCATCGTCATCGCTGGTGTCGATTCCTTCGCCGCGCAGGCCAAGCATGGCGTCGAAGGCGCTGGAGTTCATCTCCAAGGTCACCTCTGCGGCGTCTTCCAGGGTGAAACTGTATTGATTGACACCGCTGGCCCCCACCATGCCGCGCACCGTCTCTCCCTGCTGCAGCTCACCGCTGTTGCGCATTTCGCCATCGAAGGCAGTGACGTCGGTCTCCAGCCGGAACATGCCGGAAGCGACCCCCGAGTAGCTTGCCACCTCGATGCGATAGCTGCCGGGCTCGAGCACCTCGCTCAGCCGCGAATTGGTACCACCGCCGCCGTCATCGTCACTGAGCGACACACCGTTGCCCTCGAGATAGAGCTGGGTGTCGAAGGCAGAGGACGACAGTGCAATCGTCACCTCGGAAGGCTGCTCGATGTCCAGGGTGTAGGCATTGGGTTGAAACCCGCCGGCCATGCCCTGCACAGACTCACCTGGCTCGATGGCCCCTTCGTTCTTCAATTCGCCGTCGAAGGGCGAGGTCGAAAGCTCCAGCGAATAGCCGCCGGACTCGCCCCCGTAGCCGCTGACCACCACCCGGTAGTCGCCCGGCATCAGTACGCTGTCGAGATGAGAGTCGGTACCGCTGCCCGAATCATCGACCTCGATATTGGTCTGGCCGCCGCGTACCCGCAGCACGGTGTCGAAATCGCTGGAGGCGAGCGCCAGATTGACGCTGGTGGGCTCGTCGATCTTGAGGCTGTAGGTGTTGCTGGAGGAGGCGTCGGCCAGGGTACCGGTGATGCTGTCACCGGCGCGCAGCGGTCCGGCATTACGCTCGCCGCTGGAAAGATCGGCTTGCTGCATCGACAGACGATAGCCGTCACCGACGCTGACGAAGTCATCCTGGCATTCCACGTCCACGCGTTCCTTGACCGGCTGACCAGGCGTCACACGCACCTCATAGTCACCAGGATCGAGGAAGGTCTTCAGGGTCTGCTGATCATCACCGCAGCGCGCGGCCTTATGCTCGACACCATCGCCACTGAGCACCAGCGATGCGTCAGACGCACCGGCAAGCACCAGAGAGACCTGGCGAGCCTGCTCGAGCGAGAAGCTGTAGCTCGCCGCCTCGCCTCCCAGCGCCCCGACGACGTCCTGATCGTCGCCCAGCGTCTCGGACGCCTGGGCCTCACTCGGCTTCAGCGAGTAGGGACCGAAGCCTGCCATGTCGTCGCTGCTGACGACCACCAGCGAGCACCCCTCGGCGGAAGACAGCAACAGCGATGCCGGCGCCTCCTGGGTGCTGCTCGCACCTCCCTGCCACTTGCCGTCTTCGGAATACACCGAGAGGCTGGCGGCAAAGGGTGAATCGAGCCGGTACAGCACACCAGATTCGGCCTCGCCGCAGACCCAGCGACGGTCGTGGCGCGAGCCATCCTTGAGGTTGATCCCGCTTTGCGAGGTCAATTCGCCCTCAATCGCTTCGCCCAGCGCAACATCCGGCGCCTCGACAAACCGCCCGCCCTGGCTACCGCCGTCGTCCTGGCATCCGCTCAGCAAGACCGCCATGGACACCCCGCTGATCACCAGCAACGGGGAAATGGCCTTGCAAAGTGGGCGTTTCGACCCCGGACACTGCTGCTTGGACATGCCTGCCTCCATCAGTTGAGTTTCGCTTCCTGCGCCGACAACAGAACATCGTCGGGAACGCACACTATAGCCAACTTGCATGACGCGCGTCAGGACGCAAACCACTCCGATGTCGCAGGTGTCGCACGCGAGCACGGTGAATCAGGCGTCGCGCAGGATGACCACCAGTTCTCTCGGACCGTGTACGCCGTAGGCCAGCGTCTGCTCGATATCCGAGGTCTTGCTCGGCCCCGAGATCAGCAGCGCATTGGTCGGCATGGCGCTGGCCCAGCCTTGCCCGGTGACGACATCGAAGAAGGTGTCTTCGACGCTGTCGGCATCGAGCACGGCGATATGCAAAGGCGGCACCAGGCTCAGCAGACGCGGTTCATCCGGGGTCGGCCACAGCCATAGACTACCGGTCTCGGCGATGGCGCCACGGGTGGACGTAAGGCCAGCCTCGACGCCGTCGAACAGCTCACGCTTCCAGCCCTCGATGTCACGGTCGGCGTCGACCAGTTCGACCTCATGATCCGCGAGGGCCTCACGGGCCTGCTGCGCTACCGGATGCTCCCGGCCCAGCGCCAAGCGCTTGACGCCTTTGTCCGCCAGCACCCTGGCGAGGGTCTCGGTCCAGCCGGCAGAGTCACAGTGAATCACCTCGCCATGCACCGAGGAGATCCAATGCTCGAAGCGCTCGAGTCGTTCGTGGCGCGACCACTGGCGCCCGGTGACCACGCCGAAGTCGCTGTCGGGGGCCGACAGCGGTCCGCCCTGGCGATCGCGCAGGCGACCCAGGATATTGTCTCTGGCACTCATTCGCCCTGCTCCTTGCGATGACGCTTGATCAGCGTGTGAAGTGACGTCTTGGCCGGCTTCGGGGCGCTGCGGTACTGCGTCCAGGGCCCCAGGTGGGACGGCGCCAGCGCACGGAAGCTGCCGGCGACCAGGGTAGCGCCTCGCCAGGCTCCGGGATGGGTAGCCAGCCACTGCCAGCTCTTCCACGCGGCGACCTCCTTGCGCGAGCGCTTGACCCCGGCCCCTGGCACGTTGCCGACGCCGTCGCCCACGGCCTCACGCCGCAGTCGCACCAGCAGGTCCGGAATCGGGATCTTGACCGGGCACACCTCACCACAGGCGCCGCACAGGCTCGACGCCGACGGTAGATCCTTGGTCGCTTCAAGCCCCATGAGGTGCGGCATCAGGATGGCGCCGATCGGCCCCGGGTAGGTGGTGCCGTAGGTGTGACCGCCGACCCGGGTGTACACCGGGCAGTGGTTCATGCAAGCGCCGCAACGGATGCAGCGCAGGGTGTCGAGCAGTTCATCGTCCTGGTAGACCCGCGAGCGACCGCTGTCGACCAGCACCAGATGCACCTCTTCGGGACCGTCGTGTTCGTCGGCCTTGCGTGGCGAGCTGATCATGTTGAAGTAGGTGGTCACGTGCTGGCCGGTGGCAGAGCGCGTCAGCAGGGCGTAGAGCGGCGGCACGTCGGCCAGGTGCTCGACCACCTTCTCGATGCCGGTCACGGCGATGTGCACCGGCGGCGCGGTGGTGGTCAGGCGCCCGTTGCCCTCGTTCTCCACCAGGCACAGGGTACCGGTCTCGGCCACCGCGAAATTGACCCCGGACACCCCGACATCCGCCGTCATGAAACGCTCGCGCAGCTGGGCCCTGGCCGCTGCGGTCATCGCGTCCACGTCGGTGGTGCGCTCGGTCCCGGTGCGCTCGTGCATGATGTCGGAGATTTCGCCAGTATTGAGGTGAATCGCCGGCATGATGATATGAGACGGCGTCTGCTCGTTGAGCTGCACCAGGTACTCGCCCAGATCCGACTCCAGGGCATCGATGCCAGCCTTCTCCAGGTGGGCGTTCAGGTGCATTTCCTCGGACACCATGGACTTGCCCTTGATCACCGAGGACGCACCATGACGCTGACAGATCTCGGTGATCAGCTCGCAGGCCTGCTCGCCATTCTCGGCCCAGTGCACGCGGATGCCATTGGCCTCGCAGTTGGCCTCGAGCTGCTCCAGCAGGTCGGGCAGCTTCGACAGCGCACGTAGCCGGATATTGGCCCCCAGCTCACGCAGGGTCTCCAGGTCCCAGTCGTCGAAGGCCTTGCGCCGCTTGCCCATCAGGCCGTCCATCGCCTTGCGGAAGTTGGCACGGATCTGCGGATTCTCCAGCGCCTCGTGGGCCTGACGATGGAACGCCTGGGGGGTAAAGGTCTGAACAGGCTGGCTCATGAGGTCCTCCGCCACAGATAGGAAGCGATGTGCTCGCCTTCGAGCGTGCTGTCGCGGTGGGCCAGACGCCCGGCGATGTTCATCAGACAGCCACAGTCGGAGGTCACGAAACGCTCGGCGCCGGCGGCTTCGATGGCACGACTCTTGTCTTCGACCATGGCACCGGACACCTCCGGATGGCGCACCGCAAAGGTCCCGCCGAATCCACAGCATTCGCTGGCCCGCTCCTGCTCCACCAGCTCGACCTGGCCGAGCTTGGCCAGCAGCGCGGGGCCGGTCTCGGCGAGGCCCATTTCGCGACGGGCGCTGCACGAGGTATGCATGGCGACCTTCTCCGGCGCGCCTCGATCCTCAAGCGTCAGGTGGCAGACGTGCACCAGGAATTCGGTCAGTTCGAACACCCGATCGGCGACCTCCCTGGCCCTTGCCTCCTCGGGGGTGCCGGCAAACAGCGAGGGATAGTGGGTACGCATCATGCCGCCGCAGGAGCCGGACGGCACGATGATCGGCCAGGGCTCGGGGAACAGATCGAGCTGGGCCCTGGCCACCGCCCTGGCCTCGGTGTGATAGCCCGAGGTGTAGGCAGGCTGGCCGCAGCAGGTCTGGTCGTCGGGGAAGATCACCTCGATCCCTTCACGCTCGAGCAGCCGAACGGCATCGAGGCCAGCCTCGGGATAGAGCATGTCGATCAGACAGGTTCCGAACAGGTAGACCTTGTCGGGGCGAGGGGGATAAAGCTTGACGGCGGTCATCGCGGGGTCCTCAGGGTCAGGCACGGCAGGACGTTGTCGTTGTTCCCGGTATCAATAGCGGCACAACAGAGGCGAGCAGGCTACCGCTGCACGCCTCGTCTGCACCGCCGGAACCGAGGCCCCCGGAGCATCATCGGTCTTGCCAACGACCGCCAGGGATAGAGTTGGAGTAAATTGGTAAAACCAATTGACAACGCCGAATCTAGGCACAGTAGGTTCGCTCTTCCAGAGTGTCAAACCAGACGCCGATTTTTGCTCGGACTTTGCGCTATACTTTGGTCTATGTCTCGACGACCGTGAACGTAACAGGTTGATAATCTGGGAAGAACGAGGATCAGGACAGGCAACAGGACAACGCCGTTTATTGGTAATACCAATTAGTTGTCGTTACACTGGCGGCCTCGTTCCCACGTCGATGATAAACCGCCATGGCCTACCAGCCCGTGCGCCAGCCTCGCCTGGCCGATGTGATCACCGAGCGCCTCGAGGCGCTGATTCTGGAAGGCAGCCTGACCCCCGGCCAGCGCCTGCCCCCCGAACGCGAACTGGCCGAGCGCTTCGGTGTCTCGCGCCCGTCGTTGCGCGAAGCGATCCAGAAACTGGCCGCCCGCGGCCTGCTGGTCAGCCGCCAGGGCGGTGGCACCTATATCACCGAGGCCCTCAACAGCGGCTACAGCGACCCGCTGCTGGAGATGCTGTCTCGCCACGGCGAGTTCCACCTGGACCTGCTCGAATTCCGTGACGCCATGGAAGGCCTGTCAGCCTACTATGCGGCGCTGCGCTCGACACCCACCGACAGGGCGCTGTTGATTCAGCGCTTCGAAGAGCTCGAGACGTCCTTTCTCGGCGAGGACCCCCAGGGTGAGGCCAAGGCCGACGCCGCCTTCCACCTGGCGATCGCCGAGTCCGCCCACAACGTCCTTCTGCTGCACACCATTCGCGGCATCTTCCACCTGCTGGAACGCAGCATCGTCGACAATCTCGCCCATCTGTTCGAGAAGCCGGAGGCACGCCCCCGCCTGATGCAGCAGCACCGGGCACTGCTCGACGCCATCCTCGAGGGGCGCGCCGAAGACGCCCAGGCGCTGGCCCACGAACACCTGGTCTACGTCGAAGAGGGTCTGCTCGAGATGGAGCGCGCCGAGACCCGCTCGCAGCGAGCGCTGCGGCGTGCCCAGGTCATGCCGCCGCGCCGGTCGCGCTAGTCGATGCGCCGCTGGTCACGCTGGCTGAATCGTCGCACCCTGGCGCTGGCGCTGGCGCTGGGTCTCGCCCTGGTGCTGTGGCAGAGCGCCACCCTGGCCCGTGAGCAGGCGCTGGCCTCGCTCAAGCGTGATGCCGATACCGAACTCCGGCTTTCCGCCACTGGCCTGACCGGTTACCTGTCACGCCACGAATACCTGCCGGAACTGCTCGCCACCCGGGAAACCGTCAAGCGATACCTGAGCGCCCCGGACGGCCAGGACGTGATGCCGCTCAACCGACTGCTCAACCGTTTCCGCAGTACCACCGGCGTCTCCGACATCTACCTGCTCGACGCCGAGGGCACCACCCTGGCGGCCAGCAACTGGCACCGCCTCGACAACTTCATCGGCCAGAACTATCGTTTTCGCCCCTACTACCAGGACGCCATCGCCGGGCACTACGGCCGCTTCCACGGCCTCGGCGTGGTATCGATGGATCGCGGCTACTACTTCTCGGCACCGGTCTGGCTCGACGAGGTCAATCCCGACGCCACCCCGGCCGGGGTCATGGTGGTCAAGGTCCGCGTCGATACGCTGGAGGCGAGCTGGCAGAGTCCGGGGACCAGCCTGCTGGTGGTGGATCAGAACGGTATCGTGTTCATGGCCAGCCAACCCGAGCTGCGCCTGACCTCTCTCACCCCGCTGGCGCCACCGCGCCTGGCCGAGCTGCGCGACTCGCGGCGTTACGCCGATGAAGCGCTGAAACCGAGCGGCCTCGAGGTCGTCGATCACCTCGCCAACGACGCCAGACTGGTGGGCTTCAACAGCGGCCCGCTGGCGTCCGGGCACTACCTTGGCGTCACTCGGGACTTTCCCACCCTGGGCTGGCAGATGCATATCCTCAAGCCCATGGCCCCGGTGATCGAGGCCCAGTGGCAGGCGATGCTGATGGGGGGTGGTCTATACGGCCTGCTGGCACTGGCCGGAGGCATCGGCTGGCAGCGCCACCGACTGCGCCGGGAGCGCGAAGCCTTCGCCGAGCGTGAGCGCACCACCCTGGCGCAAGCCCGCGACGAGCTCGAGCGCAACGTGGCCAGCCGGACCCGCGATTTGCTCGCCACCAATCGCCGGCTATCCGACGAAATCGAGGAGCGCCGGCGCACCGAGGCGACCCTGCGCCAGACCCGTGACGAGCTGACCCAGGCCGCCAAGCTGGCGGTGCTCGGCCAGCTCGCCGCCGGCATCAACCACGAGCTCAATCAACCACTGGCGGCCATCCGCGCCTACGCCGAGAACGCCCGGGGCTTTCTCGCACGACAGCGCCACGACACCGTCGACGCCAACCTCGGCGAGATCATCGAACTCACCGGCCGCATGGCCGAGATCAGCGCCCAGCTACGCCAGTTCTCGCGCAAGAGCGGTGAGCCGCCAAGCCCGGTGTCGACCCGCGCCTGCCTCGACTACGCCCTGCGCCTGTTCAAGGCACGCCTCGGCGAGCAGCAGGTCGAAGTGGTGTTCGACACCCCGGAGGAAGCGCCCTGGGTACTGGCCGACCTGGTCAGACTCGAGCAGGTGCTGGTCAACCTGATCGGCAACGCCCTCCAGGCCATGGCACAGACGCCGTCACCACAGCTGATACTGGGCGTGGCCGCCGCCGATGGCTGCGTCAGGCTATGGGTCGACGACAACGGCCCCGGCGTCCCCGAGGACCAGCGCCGCCAGGTGTTCGAGCCCTTCTACACCACCAAGGCCCCCGGCGCCGGACTGGGGCTCGGGCTGTCCATCTCCGCACGGATCATCGATGATCTCGGCGGCCGCCTGCAGGCCGGTGTCTCGCCTCTGGGCGGAGCACGCTTTACCATCGAGCTGCCCCAGGCCGAGCACGTCCTCCCGCCCCACGATGAGAGCCACGCCACATGACCGACGAAGCCCCCGTGATGATCATCGACGACGAAGAGCACCTGAGGGTCACCCTGGGCCAGACGCTGGAACTGGCCGGCTATCGACCGCTGCCCTTTCCCAGCGCCGAACAGGCCCTGGCCACCCTGGACCGGGACTTCAGCGGGGTGGTGATCAGCGATATCCGCATGCCCGGCATGGACGGCATGAGCCTGCTCAGAGAGATTCGTCAGCGCGACCCGGACCTGCCGGTGGTACTGATTACCGGTCATGGCGACGTATCCACCGCGGTGGAGGCCATGCGGGAAGGCGCCTGGGACTTTCTCGAGAAGCCGTTTCCCGGTGAACGCCTGGGCGAGGTCGTGCGGCGAGGCGTCGAGAAGCGTCGACTGAGCCTGGAAAACCGCTTCCTCAAGGCCGAGCTCGAGGCCCAGCAGACCGCGCCAGGCCCACGTCTGGTAGGGCGCACCCCGGCGATCAAGCGGCTGTCGTCGATGGTCCAGCGCATCAGCCAGGTCGAGGCCGACGTGCTGCTGTTCGGCGAGACCGGCGCCGGCAAGGACCTAGTGGCCCGCGCGATCCACGAGCGCAGCGCCCGCGGCGGTAAGCCCTTCGTCGCCATCAACTGCGGCGCGGTGCCCGAGAGCACCATCGAATCCGAGCTGTTCGGCCACGAGAAAGGCGCCTTTACCGGCGCGGTGGAGCGGCGCATCGGCAAGTTCGAGCATGCCGCCGGCGGCACCGTCTTCCTCGACGAGATCGAGTCCATGCCGCTGGCGCTGCAGGTCAAGCTGCTGCGGGTACTGCAGGAGCGCCAGGTCGAGCGCCTGGGCAGCAATACCCCGGTGACACTCGACATTCGGGTGATCGCCGCCACCAAGATCGACCTCAAGGCGGCCGCCGAGGCCGGCGAGTTCCGCGAGGACCTGTACTACCGCCTCAACGTGGTGACCCTGATGATTCCGCCGCTGCGCGAGCGCCGCGAGGACATCCCGCTGCTGTTTCACCACTTCGCCGCGGTGGCCGCCAGCCGCAGCGGCATGGAGGCGCCGCCGCTGGACGCGGCCGGCGTCACCGCGCTGCTGGCCCACGACTGGCCCGGCAACGCCCGTGAGCTACGCAACCTGGCAGAGCGCTACGTGCTGCTCGGCAGCACCTGCGACTACCGCCTCGACGCCTTGATGGAAGGCGTCGGCAGCGACGGTGGCGAGCTGCCGCTGCCCCAGCAGGTGGAGCTGTTCGAGAAACAGCTGGTCAGCCAGTCGCTGGCCCGCCACCACGGCCGTATCAACGAGGTCTGCGAGCACCTGGGACTGCCGCGCAAGACCCTCTACGACAAGCTCAAGAAGCACGCCCTCAAGCCCGACGACTATCGCCAGCGCCCCGACACCAGCGCCACGCCCTGATCGACCAGCCCCTGCAGCGCGTCCCAGGACGGCAGCCAGGGCGCCAGACTCAGGGTCACGCACAGCATCGCCAGAGAGTTGCCGGGATCGCCCCAGTCAAACGGTTTGAAGGCGGTGCCGAAGGAACGTTTCAGTCGCGCCCCGTTCAGATCC
The DNA here is from genome assembly GCF_040070555.1 of Halomonas sp. H10-59. Lineage (NCBI taxonomy): Bacteria > Pseudomonadati > Pseudomonadota > Gammaproteobacteria > Oceanospirillales > Halomonadaceae > Halomonas > Halomonas sp. H10-59. The sequence continues at coordinate 311,782 of NZ_CP098828.1, read as the reverse complement.
ACGCTGTAGAGCTCATCGAGCAACAGATGGATGGCAAAGCCAAAGGTCAGGGCGCCGCCGTGGGCCCACGCCATGGCGTCCGGTGGTGCGAACAGATGGTGGCTGAGCGCCGCGGTCGCCAGGCCGCACATGGCCGCGGCCAGTAGCGAGTGCCAGAGCCCCCGGTGGACGGTGAAGCGGGCAAAGATCGCGCCGGCCACATAGCGCACCGCCAGATAGATGGCGCCGCACACCAGCAGCAAGGTGCCGTCGGAGAACCGCTCCTGCAGCATCACCGCGCCGGCCACCACCGCCGGCACCGCCATCAGATTGAAGATCAGCCGGATCGCCTTGGAGCTGTCGGAGTCGATATCGGGGAGGATGCCGCCCAGGGTCGTCAGCGCCAGCATCGGCAGGCTGTCGAGCGCCGACCACAGCCCCGCCTGCCAGCCGCCATGGGCCAGCACCGCGCCGCCGGCGGCGGCCACGCTGAGGTGGGTGCGGAAGTTGGCCATGCCGGGCGGGCTCCTCGAAAAGGCATATACTGGATAAATGACCAGATTATCGCCCGGCAGTTCAATAGAAACAATTGGTTGGAAACATACTGGATAAAAAAACACGGACCTGCGCGGGCAGATCCGTGTTCTTCACCACTGCGGCTCTGTCGTCAGCCCTGGGCCGAGACCAGGTACTGATCCTTGAGCTTGACGTAGTTGCCTGCGGTGTAGGGGAAGAAGGCGCGCTCAGAATCCTTCAGCGGGCGCAGCGCCTTGGCCGGGTTCCCGGCGTAGACGTGGCCGCTTTCCAGGCGCTTGCCGGGGGGCACCACCGCACCGGCGGCGATGATCACCTCGTCCTCGACCACTGCCCCGTCCATGACGATGGCGCCCATGCCGACCAGGATCCGGTTGCCCAGGGTGCAGCCATGCAGCACCGCCTTGTGGCCGATGGTGACTTCATCGCCGATGGTCAGCGGCCAGCCGCCTTGATTGAAGTCGCTGGCGTGGGTGATGTGCAGCACGCTGCCGTCCTGCACGCTGGTGCGCGAGCCGATGCGAATCCGGTGCATGTCTCCGCGAATCACCGCCATCGGCCACACCGAACAGTCGTCGCCCAGCTCCACGTCACCCAATACCATGCACTGGGGGTCGATATAGACCCGCGCGCCCAGCCTGGGGCTTACACCCTGCCAGGAACGGATCACCGGATACCCCGGCGTACCATCGTGCGCTTCCGTTGCCACCCTGTCTGCCATCACTGTCTCTCCTGAAGGTTGTGCGCCGGTCGGTCGCGGCACTACAGCAGACCGCTGAACAGCACCACCAGTACCAGCGGAATCGACACCCAGCGTACCACGGCGCGCCACACGCGAAAGCCATTGGGCCCCGCATCCAGCGCCCGCAGCGCTTCCTGCTCAGGCATCACCCAGGCGGCAAAGATGGCGATCAACAGACCGCCTAGCGGCAGGAAGATCTCCGGCGGAATGGTGCTGACCACGCCGAAGAAGTTCATCTCCCCGATCAGGTGGACGTCGCTCAGACTCGAGAACGACAGCACGCACAACAGCCCCACCAGCCATACGCACAGGCCCACCGCCAGGGCGGCCATGCGCCGCGACAGCCCCCAGCCCACCAGGGTCGAGACCATCGGTTCGGCCAGGTTGATCGATGAAGTCCAAGTCGCCAGCAGCAGCAGCAGGAAGAAAAGTCCCAGCCAGAAGGGACCACCGGGCAGCTCGGCGAAGGCCACCGGCAGGGTCACGAATACCAGTCCTGGACCCTCCCCCGGATCCATGCCCTGGGTGAACACCACCGAGAAGATCGCAATACCGGCCAGCAGCGCCACCAGCACATCAAGCACCGCCACCGCGCCGGCGGCGCCAGGCAGGCTCTGGTGGTCGGGCATATAGGCGCCGTAGGCCATCAGCGCGCAGGCCCCCACCGCCAGGGTGAAGAAGGCATGTCCCATGGCGTGCACCAGCACCATCGGCGTCAGCGCCGAGAAATCCGGGGTGAACAGCCAGGCCATGGCCGGACCGAAGCCGTCCATGGTCACGGCGTGGCCGGCCAGCACGATCAGCAGCAGGTAGAGCGCCGGCATCAGCAGGTTATTGAGGCGCTCCAAGCCCTTGGCCACGCCGGCGGCGACCACCACCATGGTCATCACCAGAAACAGCGTATGGTTGAGCGTCATCCGCAGCGGGTCAGCCAGGAAGGCGTCGAAGCCTGCGCCGATTTGCGGCGCGCTCTGGCCAGCGAAGCCTCCGCTGAAGGCCTTGACCATAAAGTCGATGGACCAGCCGGACACCACCGAGTAAAACGACAGGATACAGAACACCGTAAAGGCGCCGAACAGCCCCAGCCACTTCCAGTGGCTCGAGGTGCCGCGCTGACGCGCAAGCTCAGCGAGCGACTGCATCGGGCTGCGCCGACCGGCCCGGCCGATCATGATCTCTGCCATCATCACCGGCAGGCCCAGCACCACCACGAAGCCTACATAGAGCAGCAGGAAGGCGGCGCCCCCGTTCTCCCCGGTGATGTAGGGGAAGCGCCAGATATTGCCAAGACCGACGGCGGCCCCGGTCACGGCCAGGATAAAGGCGCGGCGCGAACTCCAGCGTTCCAGCGTTTGGTTCATGGTCTTTCGGTGTCCAGATCGAGAAAAACGAAGGCCGCAAGACTAGCACATTGAAACCGCCGGCAGTCGCCCGCATTTACTGAACCATTGTCGAATTCCCGAGAGGTGCCCATGTCCCGCAATCCGCTGCTAGAACGCCACACCCTGCCGCCCTTCGGCGAAATTCGCCCGGAGCACGTCGCCCCTGCGGTGGAAGCACTGCTCGAGGAGCTGCGCGAAGGCGTCGAGAAGCTGGTGGCCGAAGCCGAGCGCGACACCCCCAGCTGGGACAGCCTGGCGGCGCCGCTGGAAGAGATGAGCGACCGCCTGGCCCAGGCCTGGTCGCCGGTATCGCACCTCAACTCGACCATGAGCACACCGGAGCTGCGCGAGGCCCACGACGGCTGCCTCGAGAAGCTCTCCGCCTACAGCACCTGGATCGGCCAGCACGAAGGTCTGTTCCGCGCCTGGCAGGCGCTCAAGGACAGCCCGGCCTTCGCCGAGCTCGACGAGGCTCGCCAGCGCTCGGTGGACAACGCCCTGCGTGACTTCCGCCTGGCCGGCGTCGACCTGCCGGCAGACAAGAAACAGCGCTCGGCGGAAATCCGCACGCGCCTGTCGAGTCTGTCGAGCACCTTCTCCAACCAGCTGCTTGACGCGACCCAGGCCTGGGCGCTGGAACTCGACGATGACAGCCGTCTGGCCGGCCTGCCCCAGAGCGCCCTGGACACCCTGGCGGCCAACGCCGAGGCCAAGGGCAACAAGGGCTATCGCATCACCCTGGACTTCCCCAGCTTCTTCCCGGTGCTGAGCTACGCCGAAGACCGCGAACTGCGCCGTGAGGTCTACACCGCCTTCGTCACCCGGGCCTCCGAGAAGGGCCCCAACGCAGGCGAGTACGACAACGCCCCGATCATGGAAGAGACCCTGGCGCTGCGCCGCGAGATGGCCGAGCTGCTGGGCTTCTCCAGCTACGCCGACTACTCGCTGGCGACCAAGATGGCCGACAGCCCCAGCGAGGTCATCGGCTTCCTAGACGACCTGGCCAGACGGGCCCTGCCCCAGGGCCAACAGGAATTCAGCGAGCTCGAGGCCTTTGCCCGTGACGAGCTGGGGCTCGAGGAACTCGCCCCCTGGGATGTGGGCTACGCCAGCGAGAAACTGCGCGAGGCCCGCTACGCCATCTCCCAGGAGCAGCTGCGCCCCTACTTCCCTGCGCCCAAGGCGGTCGCCGGGCTGTTCAGCGTGGTCGAGCGCCTCTACGGCGTGCAGGTCGAGCAGGACCCCGATGCCCCCAGCTACCACGAGGATGTCAGCTTCTACCGGGTGCTCGAGAACGGCCAGCCCATCGCTGGCTTCTATCTCGATCTCTACGCCCGTGAAGGCAAGCGCGGCGGCGCCTGGATGGACGAGTGCCGGGTGCGTCGCCGCCACGGCGTCGAGCTGCAGCTGCCGGTGGCCTACCTGACCTGCAACTTCACCCGCCCGGTGGGCGACAAGCCGGCGCTGTTGACCCACGACGAGGTCACCACCCTGTTCCACGAGTTCGGCCACGGCCTGCACCATATGCTCACCCGCCAGGAGGTGGCCGACGTGTCGGGCATCAACGGGGTGGCCTGGGACGCGGTGGAGCTGCCGAGCCAGTTCATGGAGAACTTCTGCTGGGAGCGTGAAGGGCTGGACCTGATCTCCGGCCACGTCGACACCGGCGAGCCGCTGCCCGACGAGCTGTTCGACAAGCTCACCGCGGCCAAGAACTTCCAGTCCGCCATGGGCATGCTGCGCCAGGTCGAGCTGTCGCTGTTCGACTTCCGCCTGCATCTGGAGCCAGCAGCGCCGTCTGCCGCCGACATCCAGTCGCTGCTGGACGATGTCCGCGCCAAGGTCTCGGTGGTACCGCGAGTCGAATTCAACCGCTTCCAGAACAGCTTCGGCCACATCTTCGCCGGCGGCTATGCGGCGGGCTACTACAGCTACAAGTGGGCCGAGGTGCTGTCCGCCGACGCCTGGAGTGCCTTCGAGGAGGCCGGCACCTTCGACGCCGAGACCGGCACTCGCTTCCGCCGCGAGATCCTCGAGCAAGGCGGTGCCAGGGATGCCGCCGAACTGTTCAAGGCCTTCCGCGGCCGCGAGCCGAGCATCGAACCGCTGCTGCGCCACAGCGGCATCCGCGCCGCCTGACCATCCGTCTCGTCGACGCCCCCGCCGCCAGCGGGGGCGTTGCCATTTGTGGAGACCGACATGACCGTCAAGAAACGCTTTATCGCCGGCGTCGTCTGCCCCCGCTGCGCCGCCATGGACCGTATCCGCGCCTGGGAGCAGAACGGCGTGCGCTACCGTGAGTGCGTCAGCTGCGACTTCTTCGAACAGCTACCGATCGAGGACGACGTGGTCGAAGAGCTCGCCACCCGGGTCAACCAGGACTCCGAAGCCCCCGCCACTGAAGAGATCCAGCCGGTTCGCATTCTCGACCCCGGCAAACGCCACTGATCCAGCGCGCGACGCTTTTACGCCCAAGGGTGTGCGGATATCCGCACACTCTAATTCGGCAAACGTGCGAAACTTCGGACAAAGGCCTTGTCGACATTTTCGACCAATGTCTAAAGCGACTTTTATAACCAACTGATTTACAGATAAATCCTTGGGTCGGGCACACCCCTTGCGATACCTCTTGCGTTGACCGACGTCCGGTCAGGCTCGGTCTTGGCGTCTAGGCTTGAGACCGCAGCACGATAACCACAACGTCCATCGCATTGGGAGACATTGCATGAGCACCTCTACCCGGCTCCTCACCGGCGTCCTCGCCACCACCTTCGCCGGCACCCTGCTGGTGTCCGCTGCCGCCCAGGCAGACCGTGAAGACTGGCCCGAAAGCTTCACCGTGGGCACCGCGAGCCAGGGCGGCACCTACTTCGTCTACGGCTCCGGCTGGGCCAACCTGGTCGCCGACCAGCTCGGTCTATCCGGCGGCGGCGAAGTCACCGGTGGTCCGACCCAGAACCTGGCGCTGGTGCACGGCGGCGACGTGGCCTTCGGCCTGACCACCATGGGTCCCGCCTCCGACGCGGTGAACGGCAAGAGCCCGCTGGCCCCCGGCGTGAAGATGGACAACGTCTGCGCCATGTTCCCGATGTACGAGACCCCGTTCTCCATCACCGCCCTGTCCGACAGCGGCATCACCTCGATCTCCGAGATTCCCGACGGCGCTCGTATCGGCTTCGGCCCGGCAGCCTCCACCTCCGACACCTACTTCCCGGCCATCCTCGAAGAGCTGGGCGTCAACTTCGATCGCCGCAACGGCGGCTGGTCTGACCTGGGCGGGCAGCTGCAGGACGGCCTGCTCGACGTGATTGCCTTCGCCGCCGGCATTCCGATCCCCGCGGTCAGCCAGCTCGAGGTGCAGACCGACGTCAACATCGTCGAATTCACCGAGGAAGAGCAGCAGCAGGTCCTCGACAAGTTCCCGGTCTCGGCCTTCCAGATCCCGGCCAGCACCTACACCACCCTCGAGGAAGACGCCCGTGCGGTGTCCATGTGGAACTTCGCCATCGCCGGCTGTGACCTGCCCGAGGACTTCGTCTACGAGGTCACCAAGCTGACCATGGAAAACAACGACAAGATGCTCGACGTGCACCGCAGTGCCGCGACCACCATTCCCGAGAACATTCAGTACAACACCGTGCTGCCGTTCCACCCCGGCGCCGCGCGCTGGTACGAGGAAAACGGCTACGAGATCGATCCGTCCATGATCAAGCAGTAATCAGGATCACCCGCCCGCGGCCAGTCCGCGGGCGGGCACCCGGCCGGTCGTCCGTTTCTCAAGGTATCGTTCCATGACCCACACCCCAGATTCTCCCCGCGACGAGGATGCGGCCGACGCTTCGGTCGAACCCATCGTCGCCTCGGGCGTCGACGACGAAGCCGTCGAACCCAATCGCCGTGTCTTCCAGGGCGGCAAGTGGTGGCTGTTCGGCGTACTCGCCGTGGCCTACACCGTCTTTCACCTGGTCTCGCTCAATATCTACCCCATCGAGACCTGGTCGTTCCGCATCATCCATATCGCCGGCGCGCTGATCCTCGGCTTCGGCCTCTACACCGGCTCGCGCTTCGTCGAGGACGGTCAGGACGGTGCGCCGCGCTGGGCCAGCGTGATCGCCCTGGCGTTGCTGCTGCCCGCAGGCTACGCCCTGATCCAGGTGGTGCTGATGCAGCAGACCATGGCCGGCGGCGCCATGCGCATCGAGCCGGCCATCGAAAACTGGCACTACGGCGCGCCGCTGATCCTGGCCACCATCGGTGCCATTGCGCTTTCCTGGTTTCCCCGTCAGGCCCGCCACCAGTTGCTGTTGGCCGACGTCGTGTTGATGGTCTGCGCCGCCGCCGTGGCCGGCTACCTGCTGGTGGTCTTCAACAGTCCGCTGCGCGCCTCCACCGGCACCTCCTTCGCGCCCATGGGCATCAGCTGGGCCGCCATCTCCGGCTCGCTGCTGATCCTCGAGCTGACCCGCCGCGTCGCCGGTCTGGCGCTGGTGGTGATCTCCGCCATCTTCCTGACCTACGTCTTCATGGGCCCCTGGCTGCCGGGCTTCCTCGGCTATCCGGGACTGTCGCTGGGGCGCTTCTTCAGCCAGGTCTACACCGACGCCGGCATCCTCGGCCCGACCACGGCGGTGTCCTCCACCTATATCATCCTGTTCATCATCTTCGCGGCCTTCCTGCAGGCCTCCAAGGTCGGTGACTACTTCGTCAACTTCGCCTTCGCCGGCGCCGGTCGCGCCCGTGGCGGCCCCGCCAAGGTCTCGATCTTCGCCTCCGGCCTGATGGGCATGATCAACGGCACCAGCGCCGGTAACGTGGTGTCCACCGGCTCGCTCACCATCCCGCTGATGAAGAAGGTCGGCTATCCGGCCAGAAGCGCAGGCGCCATCGAGGCGGCCGCCTCCACCGGTGGCCAGATCATGCCGCCGATCATGGGTGCCGGCGCCTTCATCATGGCCGAGATCACCGGTATTCCTTATACCGAGATCGCGGTGGCCGCCTTGATCCCGGCGATCCTGTACTTCGCCTCTGTCTACTTCATGGTCGACTTCGAGGCGGCCCGCAAGGGCATGCGCGGCATGCGCAAGGAAGAGATTCCGCAGTTCTCCAAGCTGATCAAGCAGGTCTACCTGTTCGCCCCGATCATCATCCTGATCACAGCGCTGTTCATGGGTTACTCGGTGATCCGCGCCGGCACGCTGGCGACCGCCTCCGCCGCGGTGGTGAGCTGGCTGTCACCCCACAAGATGGGCATTCGTTCCATCCTGCGGGCCCTCAGCCTGGCCGGCACCATGTCGATCCAGATCATCGCGGTGTGTGCCTGCGCCGGCCTGATCGTCGGCGTCATCGCCCTGACCGGCGTCGGCGCGCGCTTCTCGTCGCTGCTGCTGGGCCTGGCCGGTGTCAGCCAGCTGCTGGCGCTGTTCTTCGCCATGTGCATCTCGATCCTCTTGGGCATGGGCATGCCCACCACCGCCGCCTACGCGGTGGCAGCCTCGGTGGTCGCCCCGGGCCTGATCGACATCGGCATCCAGCCGCTGGTGGCGCACTTCTTCGTGTTCTACTTCGCGGTGGTCTCGGCAATCACCCCGCCGGTGGCGCTGGCCTCCTACGCGGCGGCGGGTATCTCCGGCGACAACGCCATGGGCACCTCGGTGGCCTCGTTCAAGATCGGTCTGGCAGCCTTTATCGTGCCGTTCATGTTCTTCTACAGCCCGGCCATGCTGATGGAAGGCGACTGGCCCCAGATCCTGCGGGTCGGCACGACCGCCACCATCGGCATCATACTGCTGGCGGCCACCGTCCAGGCCTGGTTCTTCGGACCGGTGAAGGCCTGGCAACGGCTGGTGATGCTGATCGGCGCCCTGTGCCTGATCTACGGCGGCATCGTCACCGACCTGGCGGGGCTGGCCATCGCCATCGGCCTGTTCGTGATGCAGCGCGCCAGCGGAGGCGGCACCCGCAGCGCCACCGCAGGCTGAACCCTGGCCCCTTTTAACTCCGCACCTTGAGCCCCGCCCTCTGGCCCCGCCCCATGGCGGGGCTTTTTCGTGCCTGGGGCTCCCCCATGACGACGGCCGCCCGCCGTTGGCCTGCCCGAACCGCCAGGCGTTTTCGTTTTTCTACCCTCCCCCAGAACGACGACGGCCCCGCACAGGGCGGGGCCGACGTTCTTGTTGTTGTGGTCGCGACTGGCTAGCGCGACCCGTCCAGCGTTGTTGTTGGTGTCATGAGCGGCCGGTGATGTTGTCGACGATCTTCAGCGTCGGCTCGGCCTGGTTGAGGGTGTAGAAGTGCAGCCCCGGGGCGCCGCCGTCGAGCAGGCGCTGGGCCAGACGCGAGATCACCTCTTCGCCGAAGTCGGCGATGGCGGCGCTGTCATCACCGTACGCCTCGAGCTGCTTGCGAATCCAGCGCGGGATCTCGGCACCGCAGGCGTCGGAGAAGCGCGCCAGCTTGGAGTAGTTGGTGATTGGCATGATGCCGGGGATGATCGGTGCTTCCACGCCAAGCTGACGAGCCCGCTCGACGAAGTGGAAGTAGGCGTCGGCGGTGAAGAAGTACTGGGTGATCGCCAGGTTGGCACCGGCATTCATCTTGCGGGCAAAGTTCTGAAGATCCGCCTCGAAGCTCGCCGCCTGGGGGTGAGACTCCGGATAAGCCGCCACCGCGATCTCGAAGTGATCGCCGGTCTCCTCACGGATGAACTCCACCAGCTCGTTGGCGTAGCGCAGCTCGCCGATGCCGCCCATGCCGGAAGGCAGGTCACCGCGCAGGGCCACCAGGCTGTTGATGCCCTGGGCCTTGTAGTCGGTCAGCAGCTCGCGCAGCTGGGCCTTCTCGCTGCCGACGCAGGACAGGTGCGGCGCGGTGGTGATGCCGCACTCGCGCACCGCATTGACGGTGGTGATGGTGCGATTCTGGGTGGAACCGCCGGCACCGTAGGTGACGGAGAAGAACCGCGGGTTGCGCTCGGCCAAGAGATCCCGGTTGCGCATCAGCTTCTCCCGCCCGGCGTCGGTATTCGGGGGGAAGAATTCGAAACTGATGCCCAGCGGGTGCTCTTGTGCGCTCATCTCGGGGTCCTCGTGAAGCGTGTCGGGCTACCGCAAATCGGCGGCCGTAAAGGTGATGGGTGCCATTGTGACGACTCAGTCTCACCCCGACCAATGAAAGTTTCGCGGGTAAACTTCAATTCTCTTCATATAAGAAAAGGGAATCTCATAACCACCTGTTCTAAAAAATGACCTCGGCAGCCGGCCCGGGCTGACACCGGCGCGCCCAGACGGCATGATACGGGGCCTGGCACCCAAGGATGATGAACATGGCCGTCGACCCGACCTCGCTGATGGGCCCCCTGTGGACCCTGCTCGCCTTTGTCGCCCTCGGCGTCCTGTCCGCCAGGCGGCTCAAGGTCGACCCTCGTCCCATCGCCACCCTGCTGATCTACCTGATCGCTCCGCTGACCTTCTTCCGCGCGCTGGTACTGGGCGGTCCGACGCCGGTCTACCTCGCCCTGACCGCTGCCCTGTTCGTGATCGCAAGCCTGGTGGCCGTGCTCATCAATCGGCTGGGAAAGCGCTGGCTGGGGGATGAGGAAGGCTCGGTGCTGGCGTTTTCTGCCGGTACCGGCAACACCGGCTACTTTGGTTTGCCGGTGGCGCTGGTGTTGCTGCCCCCGTCCGGCGTCACCCTGTACCTGTTCTGTGCACTCGGCGTCACCCTTTACGAGTTCACCGTCGGCTTCTATCTGAGCGCCCGCGGCCGCTTTACGGTGCGCGACAGCCTGCTCAAGATCGCCAGGCTGCCGCTGATCTACGCCTTTCTGGCGGCGCTTTTGGTGGAAGGGGTCGGCGTGACGGTGCCAGCGCCGGTGACCGATGCCATGTCGGTGTTTCCAGCGACCTACACCCTGCTCGGCATGATGATCATCGGCATGACCCTGGGTCGTGTTTCTGTGCGCTCGCTGGATGGGCGCTTTATCGGCGCCTGCGTGGCGGTGCGTTATGCCCTGTGGCCACTGCTGATGCTCGGCGCCGTCCTGTTGCTCAAGGCCACCACCGGGCTGTCACAGGACATGGCGTTGGCGCTGCTGTTGATCGGGGTGGTGCCCATGGCCGCCAACGTGGTGGTGGTAGCCATGGAGCTCGGCATCGCGCCCGAGAAGGGCGCCCTGGCGGTGTTGATCACCACCCTGGCCGCGCCGCTGGTGATCCCGCTGTACCTGAGCGGGATGCTTGGACTGGTGCAGTAAAGCTGAAAGGCGAAAGTCGCTAGCGCCGAGAGTGACTAGCGGGGAAACACGGGCGCGACCAATACCGCCTTGCCGGAAGGCCGCGATCTCAGACGCTCCACGTAGGCTCGGGCATTTGGCGCCGCCTCCATCAGCGAGGCGGCGGGCGGCGTGGCCTCCAGATAGTCGAGCATCGGCGCCGCCAGGGCATCGGCCAGGGTGAAGCCATCACCGACGAGAAAGTCTCTCCCCGCCAACTGGTGTTCCAGGATGGCCAGTATCCGTGCCACCTCCGGGGCCGCCTCGCGTACCCGGTCTTCCCTCACCTCGCCATTGGGCCCCTTGGGAAAGACCAGTTCCAGCAGGTAGCGCCGCACGATGGCCTGGTCGGCCTGGGTGGCCAGCGCAGCACACCACTGGTCCACCTGGGCCCGCGTCCAGTCATCCCTGGGTAGCAGGTCGGGCCCATCGAAGGCGCCCTCCAGGTAGCGGCAGATGGCAACGCTCTCGTACAGGCGTCGTTCGCCGTGAATCAGCACGGGAATCTTGTCGAAGGGATTGAGCGCCTTGAACTCCGGTGAATGCAGCTCGACCCGACGTCCTTCGACCTCCATCCCGACACTGTGCTCGATGCCCTTCTCGTGACACACCAGCACCACGCTGCGCACGAAGTTCGAGAACGCGGGACCCACGATATGTACGCTTGCCATGCCAACCTCCTGGTTACCAGACGATAAACCGCCGGCCCTTGCCGATATATACGCCGACGTGTGCGCGAGTCGTGCTCGCTCGTCTTGCAGCATGGCCGCTGACACCATATGTTCAATAACATATTCTGCCATCGGAGACGGCCCATGCCCTGGAGCCGCGAACGCAAGCACGAGACCCGCACCCGTATCCTCGACGCAGCTGCCCGCTGCTTTACCCGAAAAGGCTACGATGCCGTCAGTATCGACGAGGTGATGGCCGCCGCCGGCCTGACCCGGGGCGCCTTCTACGCCCACTTCGACAGCAAGTCGACGCTCTACGCCAATGCCATCCGTCATGCTGCCAGGCGCGGGGCCATCGCGCTCGATCACCTCGAAAGTCGAGAAGCCCGCATCGAGGCCTACTTGAGCCAATCTCTCGCCAAGGACGAGGCAACCTGCCCACTGGCCTGCCTGGTCAGCGATGTGGCGCAGCGCGACGAGCAGGTGCGCACCACCTATACCGCCCTGCTGGAAGGCTTCCTGACGCGCTTTGTCGACACCTCTGACATGGACACCGACACGCGAAAGCGCGCGCTCGGCCAGACGATTGCGATGATCGGCAGTCTGGCCATGGCGCGTACGGTAAATGACCCGCAGCTGGCGGAAGAATTACTGGAGGCTGGCAGAACACTGGCAAAGGCCAATGCGCTACCCGTCAGTCGGAGCGGCGTTGTCGGCCAGGAAGCCTGAAGAAAACGACTGAGCAAGGCCGGTAAAGCGAACGGATACAACACGGGCGAAGGGGGAGGCCTCTCAGGCCCCCGCCAGGGCGCCCTCGGGGCAGGCGCGGGGCATCGAAGGCTCGGCCTCGATCACCTGCCCTCCCCAGTCGATCAGCGCCAGGCTGCCGTCGGGACGCTCGATCAGCGCCGTGCAGTGCTCCACCCAGTCGCCGTCGTTGCAGTAGAGCACGCCGTCCTGGGCACGAAATCCGGCCTTGTGAATATGCCCGCCGACGTAGCCATCGAGTCCTTCCCGGGCCGCCTGGTGGATGGCCGCCTGCTCGAACTGTTCGACATAGCGCTGGGCCGCGCCGATGCGCCCCTTGACCGCCGCCGCCAGCGACCAGTAAGGCAGGCCCAGCAGGCTGCGCGCTTTGTTGCACCAGCGATTGAGCGACAGCACAAACTGATGCATGCCATCACCCAGCGCCATCAGCCAGGGGGCCAGGCGCACATGGGTATCGAACTCGTCGCCGTGGCTCACCAGCAGACGGCGACCATCGGCGGTCTCGTGGATCGCCCGGCGCTCGATGCGCACCCGGTGCATACGGATGCCACACAGCTGACGCAAGGCCGCGTCGTGGTTGCCGGGAATATAGATGATCTCGCAACCGCCCTTGGCCAGGCGCAAGAGACGCCCCACCAGGCGCTGCTGCTCCGCCGGCAGCGACGCCCGCCGATGCATGGCGATAAGGTCGATCACATCCCCTACCAGATACAGGCGCTCCGGGCGCACGCGGCGCAGCAGCCGCGACAGCAAGGCGGCCTGGCAATCCCGGGTGCCGAGGTGAAGATCGGAAATGAACAGGGTACGAGCGGTCAGTGATGTGGCCATGGGCAGTCTCCTGTGACGCCCACCCAGCCTGTCCTGTCCCGGTGACACTGCCGTGGCGCGACCATGACGAAACGATGACCGGTGCCGCCCCCTGCCCCGCTATTCCCCAGGCTCGCCCCAGGCTGACTACCCAGCCCTGATTCCCTGCCCCCGATCAAGGCTGGCGCGGCGCACAGCCCCCTATCCGGCAAGCCTCAGTAACGATAGTGGTCTGGCTTGTATGGCCCCTCCACCGGCACTCCGACGTACTCCGACTGAGCCTCGGTCAGCTGAGTGATCACGCCGCCAAAGCCCTCCACCATGTAGCGTGCCACCTCCTCGTCGAGATGGCGTGGCAGCACCGTGACATCGATCATGCCGTCGCGTTCGTCGGGGCCCAGCTCGGCAAAACGCCGGGCATACAGATGCATCTGCGCCAGCACCTGATTGGCGAAGGAGCCGTCCATCACCCGCGAGGGATGACCGGTGGCGTTACCCAGGTTGACCAGACGCCCCTCGGCCAGCAGGTAGATCACATTGCGGCTGTCGGGATCGTACGTCTGCCCCGGCCCGGCGTCTCGGTAGATCTTGTGCACCTGGGGCTTGACCTCCTCCCAGAGCCATTGCTTGCGCATGTAGGCGGTATCGATCTCGCTGTCGAAGTGGCCGATATTACAGACCACCGCGCCATTCTTGAGAGCGCCCAGCATGGCGGCGTCACAGGCGCCGATATTGCCGGTGCAGGTCACCACCAGGTCGGTCTTGCCGAGCAGTTCGAGATCGAGACTGTCGACGCCACGATTGATACCGCCACGATAGGGAGAAACCACCTCGTAACCGTCCATGCAGGCCTGCATGGCACAGATCGGGTCGATCTCGGCGACGCGCACGATCATGCCTTCCTGACGCAGCGAGGCCGCCGACCCCTTGCCCACGTCCCCATAGCCCACCACCAGTGCCTGCTTGCCCGCCAGCAGGTGATCGAGCCCGCGCTTGATGGCGTCATTCAAACTGTGACGGCAGCCGTACTTGTTGTCATTCTTCGACTTGGTGACGGCGTCGTTGACGTTGATGGCCGGCACTTTCAAGGTGCCTGCCCTGAGCATCTCGAGCAGTCGATGGACACCGGTGGTGGTCTCTTCACTGATGCCGTGGACGGCGTCAAGCTTGTCCGGATGTCGCTCGTGCAACAGCAGCGTCAGGTCTCCGCCATCATCCAGCACCAGATTGGGGGTCCAGCCGTCGGCGCCATCCACCGTCTGCTCGATACACCACCAGAACTCGTCCTCGCTCTCGCCCTTCCAGGCAAATACCGGGATGCCTGCTGCGGCGATGGCGGCGGCAGCGTGGTCCTGGGTGGAAAAGATATTGCAGGACGACCAGCGCACGCTCGCACCAAGGTCGACCAGGGTCTCGATCAGCACTGCGGTCTGAATCGTCATATGGATACAGCCGGCGATACGTGCGCCCTTGAGCGGCTGGACCTCACGGTACCGGGCCCTGAGGGACATCAAGGCCGGCATCTCGCTTTCGGCGATACGAATCTCGCGGCGCCCCCAGTCGGCCAGGCCGATATTGGCGACCCGGTAGTCATCCTGACGCTGAGCCCACTGCGCCCTTTGCGAAGCCTCGGTCGGAGTCATGCTCGCCTCCTGCTGGTTATCCAGCCTTCACTATAGGAGTCACCATGGCGGACTCGCCAACCAGGGCGCTGCGTCGATCTCTAGCCGGGCGCCAGCATCACTTTTCAGTCGAGTCGCTGAGGGGGAAGCTGGTGCGCGGTGTAAGGGACTAGCTGGAGAGCGGTTCGAAGGGCTATGAGAAGGGCGATTCAAAGGACGGTGCAAAGGGCCTGCCGAGCCCGGCGTGGCAATCGAACGTGTCGCGTCATCGTCGAAGGCTCCGACGAAGCCAGCAATACCGGCGTCGGCCAGTTGCCGCGCCAGGACGACGACCTCGGGATGCGAAAGAAACGCCCGCCAGCGCCTGGCGCCGACAACACCGACGCCAGGGCGGCGGCGCCAGTCGGCTGCGTCCAACGTCGCCAGCGTGCGCCAGGAGTCATGCTCGGAGATACCCCCGGCCGAGGGCGCTCCCAGGGCGCTTAGCCACTGCGGGAAGCCGCGATGGCTGGTCTCGGAGAAGGCAACACCAAGACGCTCTGCGGTGACCTTGCCGATGCCGCTTGCCTGGGCCAGTCGCTCTGGCGACAGTTCCCGCCAGTCCAGCAACCCCGCCACCAGGCCGGCGTCCACCAGCACCTTCCAGGTGCCTTCCCCGACGCCGTCGAGATCCAGCGCCGATGAATCACTGAGCCAGGCCAGGCGAGCCAGAAACTGCTGCCGACAGCCCGGGGTCGGGTGCCAGCAACTCAGCAGGTGAAAGTCCGATTCCGCGGGAACCTCGAGGTCAAGCCTCTCGGCTGCGCGCCAGGCCACCCCCTTTAGCTGAGGGATGATCAGCCCGGCCAACTCGATGATCGCCTGATCGCCGGGCCGCAGATCCCACTCGCGCCAGCGTGACAGGCTCCCCAGGCTGACCTGGCTCAGCCTGCGTCCATCCACCTCCACCGGCACAAGCCGGGCCACCGGGGTGATGCGACCGCTGCGACCAATGCGGAACGCTATGTCGGCTACCTCCGCCAGGGCCTCTCGCGGTGGATACTTCCAGGCCAGTGCCCAGTGCGGCGGCTCGGCCTGCCAGGTCACACCGTCGGGCCTGCGCCCACGCCGTAGTACCACGCCATCGGTGGCGAAGGGCAGCGGCGAGCGATACCAGCGCTCGCGCCAGGCGGCGGCGTCCTCCTGGGATTCAACAGGGTGGGTGTATCGCGATATTTGACCCAGGCCCAGGCGCTCGAGCCCTGACAGTCGCTCCTCGAGCGCCCGCGGCCCCATCGGCCAGGACCAGACGAACAGACCGATACGCTGGCCCAGCGCAGGGGACAACTCATCGCGGGCAAGCCAGCCGGCCACATGGGAGCGTGCCCCTGCCCCGCCATCCCGCTGCTGGACATGATCTTCAAGGCGCTCATACAGCTCACCCTGAAACACCAGACCATCGCCGTCGGCAAGCGACTGCCAATCACCTGCCAGGCGCTGGGGAATCGACGGGATGACTGCGGCATGGCGTGTCCAGTCCTGGCCGGTCCGCCCGTCCCCACGACTGTACACGCCCGCCAGGCGGCCTCCGTGATAGACAAGGCTGACCGCCACACCATCCACCTTGGGCTGAATCCAGATATCGGTAGCGCGGTCGGCCGGTGCTATCGTCGCCGACTGTGACTCCTGTCTCTGTGGCGACGAAGCTTGCGGCGCCGGCGAGTCTGGAACACCGGTCGAAAGCCAACGCTTCACCTCGGCGGCGCCCTGCGCCTTGCGAAGCCCGGTATGCGCCACAGGGTGGCGCTGCCAAGGGGTGGCACTATCCACTGTCGGCGCGGAAGACCTATCCTTGAAGTCCGCCACCTCGAGCTCGGGAAAACAGCGCTGGAGTTCGCGCCACCGACGTTCGGTCTGGTCGAACACATCATCGCTGACCGGCGAGCTGCCGTCCTTGCGGTAGGCCAGCTCCCACTGCCGCAGGTGGCTGGTCAACTCGGTGATGCGACTGGACGCCGTGCTCGCCGTCCAGTCAGGACAGCTGGCGTTGGCCCACGACGGCAGGACCAGCGACACCACGAACAGCAGGCATCGCCAGCTGGCTGAGGAACGGTGAGACGAGAGGGTGGTGCTTTTCTGACAAGATACGAAACTCTGACAAGATACGAGACGCCCGGCCATCTGGCCCTCCTTGGTCACGACCGAAGGTCACCATCGAAGGCCACGTCCTGACATGACGGCCGAACGCCTCGACCGATCGGCACATTCGAACGGCGTGCTCAGACGACATACCTGAACGGCGCAGCTGTACGGAGAGCCCGTATGCTGAGGTTACTGGCGACGCTTTCTCAGGTGGCGATCGGTACGTCGCACCGACCACCATGTCAGCACCAGCAACGGCGAGGTAATAGCGACGCCGAGCAGCACCTGTTGACCGATGCTCATAATCGAATATCTCCCAAGGGTTCGCTCTCGAACATCGTTGCATCATGCCCCAGGCACGAAAGGCGCTGCGTCGACAGCACAAAGGCGGGCACGCTCAGTGCAATGACGATGACGGCGGTCAAGAGTCCCTGGTGCTGAAGCAGAATCATCATGATGGCGGCGGCAGTCACCAGGAACGTTGCCAATGCGGCGGTAGCCTCCAGCGCCAACTTGGTCATGAATAGCTCACGATACTGGAGATAATCATCGTCACCGTCCGGCGATACCACGTCATGGGAGTATCGCCATCCAGCCTCGGTGGTCCCGTCATCGCCAGCCCCCTTACGCGACGGCGACTCCTTGCGCCAGAGTTCCTGCTGTGACGCCAGCCTGGTTCGCGAGCAGGTCGGGTCCGCGTGAAGACGCTGAAAGTGCCCCTGATGATGGCGCTGATAGAAGTGATAGTGGTGCCTTGCTTCGCCCATCTTCTGATCCCCCTGTCGTTGCTACCGTCTTGGCGCAGCGCTCATGTCCCTGATCTGGTCTCACCCGCACTTCGGCTCTTCTTCGTGCCGCCCGGGGCACCAGCCAGTATTCCTGTCACGGGCGCTATGGCCTCTTTCCATCGTGCCGACCACACCATCGTGCCGACCACACTTCAATCGCGGCCAAGGCATGTCCTTCCACGAACCGCCTTCTGTCCCGCGCCCCAAATGCCAAGGACATGGATATATACCGACGTCCAATTCACACAGGCCATACATGCCTGTCGCCGAAAGCGCCTCTTTCCTGACATCTATCAGGCGGCTCGCCGGCGTTTTTTATCGCTGATCATTCTCACGTTCTGGCCGCCTTCCAGCCGCTTTCTAACCGCTTTTCCGGCGACGTGGGCGTCACTTTCCCGTGCAGGCCACTTGGCCGCCGATGGTTCTTGAACAGCGGTTTCCCGACAGCGGTTTCTCGATAGTGGTTTCTCGACAACGATCTGGCGATGGACAACGACACATCGAACCTTTGACTACCGAGAACCAACGACCATCACTGGCTGCCTGACAGATGATGACGAGCCGATGCGATACCGCGCTGCCGACTAAGCGGCATCTGCATCCTGCCTCCATCTAATATTAGCCGTGAGCCAAAGGCTTCTCCGCCCGCATGCGCGGATATGAAAAGGAATGAGATGATGTCGCCGTTTGACGCATAACCCGGCGACAAAGAGGTAGGCAAAGACGCACAATCACCATCAGGTCACCAGAAAACTTGCGACCGCTCTGCCAACGTCTCTTCGCACATTCGCGGCCCCCCCCCGCCGCCACAGTGCGACAAGGCCCGCCTGGCGAACCAGGCGGGCCTTGTCATGTCGGCAGGCGCGGACACCGTGCCGATACTGTCGGATGAGGGCTCAGATACCGGCGGCGGCGCGCAGAGCGTCGGCCCGGTCGACCTTCTCCCACGGGAAGGCGGTAAAGGTCTCGGTGTGGATCTCGCCTTCGGTATCGGTCCAGCTATAGCTGGTCTCGAAGGGCTCACGGCCAAAGTGACCGTAGGCTGCGGTCAGCTGATACATGGGATGCAGCAGGTCCAGCATGCGAGTAATGGCATTGGGGCGCAGGTCGAAGTGATCGCGCACCAGCTCGACGATACGCTCGTCATCGATACGACCCGTGCCGAAGGTGTTGATCGACACCGAGGTCGGCTCGGCGACACCGATGGCGTAGGACACCTGGATCTCGCAACGCTCGGCCAGTCCCGCCGCCACAACGTTCTTGGCCACGTAGCGGCCGGCGTAGGCGGCGCTGCGGTCGACCTTGGACGGGTCCTTGCCGGAGAAAGCGCCACCACCATGTCGCGCCATGCCGCCGTAGGTGTCGACGATAATCTTGCGCCCGGTCAGGCCACAGTCACCCACCGGACCGCCGATGACGAACTTGCCGGTCGGGTTGATGTGATAACGCGTGCTGTCGGACAGCCACTCCGCCGGCAGTACCTGCTCGATGATCTCGCGCTGGACCATCTGGCGCAGCTGCTCCTGGTCGATGTCTGGATCATGCTGGGTGGACAGCACCACGGCATCGACCGCGCAGGGCTTGCCGGCATCGTCGTAACGGAAGGTCAGCTGGCTCTTGGCATCGGGACGCAGCCAGGGCAGCAGGCCACGCTTGCGCAGCTCGGCCTGGCGCTCCACCAGCCGATGGCTGTAGTGGATCGGCGCCGGCATGTAAGAGTCGGTTTCGTTGGTGGCATAGCCGAACATCAGGCCCTGATCACCGGCGCCCTGATCCTCGGGCTTTTCGCGATCGACGCCCTGGGCGATTTCGACACTTTGCTTGCCGATCAGGTTGAGCACCCCGCAGGTCTCGCCGTCGAAACCGACGTCGGAGGAGGTATAGCCGATATCCATGATCACCTTGCGCACCAGCTCCTCGAGATCCACCCAGGCGGAGGTGGTGATCTCGCCGGCCACGATGGCGACACCGGTCTTGACCAGGGTCTCGCAGGCCACACGGGCATTCTTGTCCCGCGCGATCAGGGCATCGAGCACGGCATCGGAAATCTGATCGGCAATCTTGTCCGGGTGTCCTTCGGACACGGACTCGGAGGTAAACAGGGAGTATTCGCTCATGGCGTCCTCGACCCTCTGTAGGATAATCGGCAGGCGGGCCTGGCAAGATGGAAACGGGAGCGACCGTGATCGACGATCGCACTATGCAGATTCCGCGTGGACCTGGCGGGACGAAATTCTACACGCTCGACCGTCCGGTTCCTAGCGACAGGCCGGGCCATGGCAGACCCTGCCAGGCATGGATCAAGTCCCCGGCATTTGATGGATCTGTCATTTCCGGCGACAATATGTCCCCGATCGATCCGCGCCGCCCCTCCCGCCCTCGTTGTCCACAGGCACGACAGGCGGCGCCTATCCTTGACGCCGCTGCGCCGCCCCCACCGGGCAGGCCAACGTCAGATTGCCACTTTGCCCCAGGCGAGGAGCCCTCAATGCCGTCCCGTTTCGAACTGGCCAACGCCATTCGCGCCCTTTCCATGGATGCCGTCCAGAAGGCCAACTCCGGCCACCCCGGAGCCCCGATGGGTATGGCCGATATCGCCGAGGTGCTGTGGAACGACTACCTCGTTCACAACCCTGACGATCCCAAGTGGGCCGATCGCGACCGTTTCGTGCTGTCCAACGGCCACGGCTCCATGCTGCTGTACTCCCTGCTGCACCTGTCAGGCTACGACCTGGGTCTGGAAGAACTGCAGAACTTCCGCCAGCTCCACGCCAAGACCGCTGGTCACCCCGAGTACGGCTACGCTCCCGGCGTCGAGACCACCACCGGCCCCCTCGGCCAGGGCCTGGCCAACGCCGTCGGCATGGCCATGGCAGAGCGCACCCTGGCGGGTCAGTTCAACCGCCCGGGCCACGAGATCGTCGACCACTACACCTACTGCTTCCTCGGCGACGGCTGCCTGATGGAAGGCATCTCCCATGAGGTCGCCTCGCTTGCGGGCACCCACCAGCTCGGCAAGCTGATCGCCTTCTACGATGACAACGGCATCTCCATCGACGGCGAGGTCGAAGGCTGGTTCACCGACGATACCGCCAAGCGCTTCGAAGCCTACGGCTGGCACGTGGTACCGGCGGTGGACGGGCACAAGCCCGAGGAGATCAAAGCCGCCATCGAGATGGCCCGCACCCAGCAGGATCGCCCGACCCTGATCATCTGCAAGACCGTCATCGGCTTCGGCGCCCCCAACAAGCAGGGCAAGGAAGAATGCCACGGCGCGGCACTCGGCGAAGAGGAAGTCGCAGCGGCGCGCAAGCAACTCGACTGGCCCCACGCGCCCTTCCATATCCCCGAGGATATCTACCAGGGCTGGGACGCCTGCGAGCGTGGCCAGAAGCACCAGGCCGACTGGCAGGCTCGCTTCGAGCGCTACCAGCAGGAGCACCCGGAGCTGGCCCGCGAATTCCTGCGTCGCCAGAAGGGTGAATTGCCGAGCGAGCTCAACAGCGAAGCGCTGGTCGAGGCCGCCCAGCAGAAGGGCGAGTCCGTGGCCTCACGCAAGGCCTCGCTGAACTGCCTCAACGAGCTCGGCCCGCAACTGCCGGAGCTGCTGGGTGGCAGCGCCGACCTGGCGCCTTCCAACCTGACCTTCTGGAAGGGTGCCGAGGCCATCAGCGCCGAAGCAGCAGGCGGCAACTACCTGCACTACGGGGTACGCGAGTTCGGTATGGGCGCCATCATGAACGGTATCGCCCTGCACGGCGGCTTCGTGCCCTACGGCGCCACCTTCCTGATCTTCATGGAATACATGCGCAACGCCGTGCGCATGGCGGCGCTGATGAACCAGCGCGCCATCTTCGTCTACACCCACGACTCCATCGGTCTGGGCGAGGACGGCCCGACCCACCAGCCGATCGAGCAGCTGACCAGTCTGCGTACCACCCCGAACCTGTGCACCTGGCGCCCCTGCGATGCGGTCGAGACCGCTGCCGCCTGGGCCCACGCGGTCAAGCGCAGCGCCGGCCCCACCGCGCTGGTACTGTCCCGTCAGGGCCTGCCCCACCAAGAGCGCAACAAGAGCCAGCTGGCCAACATCCAGCGTGGTGGCTACGTACTCAAGGACAGCGAAGGCACCCCTGAGCTGATCCTGATCGCCACCGGCTCCGAGGTGACACTGGCCATGCAGGCCGCCGAAACCCTGGAAGCCGAAGGCAAGCAGGTGCGTGTGGTATCGATGCCGGCCACCGACGTCTTCGACAGCCAGGACGCCGACTACCGTGAGTCCGTCCTGCCGCGCAGTGTTCGCGCCCGTCTGGCCATCGAGGCAGGCCATCGCGACTACTGGAGCAAGTACGTGGGCCTCGACGGTGACACCATCGGCATGTCCAGCTTTGGCGAGTCGGCCCCGGCGGGCGACCTGTTCAAGCACTTCGGTTTCACCGTGGACAACCTGGTGGAACGCGCCAAGGCGCTGCTGGGTTAAGTCCAGCGCGGGCCGGCACGCCCGGCCTGTTGCGACCAAAAGCGTGACCAGCAGAAACGAGCAGGGGCACGGCTTACGCCGTGCCCCTGCTGTATCTAGCGACCTTGATGGTCGGCCTAGGCGGCCTGGTCCTCTATCCTGCGCGGTTGTTGAGGCAGGCTTGGATCAGGCGATGGTGACATCCGGCGCCAGATAGACGTCCTGAATGGCGTTGAGCAGGCTTACCCCGTCGCGCATCGGCTTCTGGAAGGCCTTGCGCCCGGAGATCAGGCCCATGCCACCGGCCCGTTTGTTGATCACCGCGGTACGCACCGCCTGGGTCAGATCGCCCTCTCCGGTGGAGGCACCGCCGGAGTTGATCAGCCCGGCACGGCCCATGTAGGCGTTGGCCACCTGATAGCGGGCCAGATCGATCGGGTGATCGCTGGTCAACTCGCTGTAGACCTTCTCATGGGTGTTGCCGAAGCCGATGGTGCGATAGCCATCGTTGTTCTCGGGCAGCTTCTGCTTGACGATGTCCGCCTTGAGCGTCGCCGCCAGGTGGACCGCCTGACTGGTGAGGTCGGAGGCCACATGATAGTCGGTGCCCTCATGCTTGAAGGCCGGGTTACGCAGATAGGCCCACAGCACCGTCACCATGCCCAGCTCGTGGGCGCGCTCGAAGGCCGCGCTGATCTCTTCGATCTGGCGACGGCTCTCGGGAGAACCGAAGTAGATGGTCGCACCCACGGCGACGCACCCCATGTCGAAGGCCTGGTCGACCTCGGCGAACAGGGTCTGATCGTAGATCGCCGGATAGGTCAGCGTCTCGTTGTGGTTCAACTTGAGCATCATCGGGATGCGGTGGGCATAGCGGCGCGCCACCGACGACAGGCCACCCAGGGTGGAAGCCACGGCGTTGCAGCCGCCCTCGATCGCCAGCTCCACAATGTTGGCCGGATCGAAGTAGATCGGGTTGGGTGCGAAGGAGGCGCCAGCGGAGTGTTCGATCCCCTGATCCACCGGCAGGATGCTGAGGTAACCGGTGCCCCCCAGACGGCCATGGTTGAACATCGTCTGCATGCTGCGCAGCACCGCCGGCGAGCGGTCGGAGTCCATCATCACCCTGTCGACGAAGTCCGATCCCGGCAGGTGGAGTTGCTCCTTGGCGATACCGCGACATTCATGAGTCAAAAGGTCCTCTGCCTCGGCACCCAGCCAGCTGGCAATATCACTCATCATCAATCTCCCTGTCATGCCCGACCCAGTCGGGCGGTAGGCGAATAGTCAGTCTACACAGGGTAGCGGATGACGCGCTGCAACGAGAGCCCCTGCTGACCAAGGCACCATGAGTCGGCACAATGGCTCAATTCCCCTGGCCCCGGCCAGTGACAATGACCCAAGAGGATTGCAATGTCCGTGTTACGAGGCTTTTTATGGCTTTCGCTGCTGTGGCTGGTCGGCGACCTGGTGGTCAGCCTGGGTGAACTGCCGCTGTCCCCCGGCGTCGTCGGACTGATGCTATTGACTGGTGTCTTCGTACTACGAGGCCGCATGCACGAAGACGTGGCAGCGGCGGCACAGCCGCTGATCATGCTGCTGGCGATGCTGATCATGCCCGGCGTGGTCGGGGTGTTCTGGGTGCTCGACCAGATCTCGGGGCACTGGCTCGCCGTGGGGCTGGCGCTGACCCTGGGCACTCTGTTGAGCGTTGCCAGCACCCTGTGGCTGATGCGCCGCCTGCTGCCGGCGACGCCCTCCGAGGCGACCACCACCGCCCAAGGAAAGACCTCATGAGCCTCGCCGTGGTCGATCACCTCGATACATCGATGCTGGCCATCGCCCTGTCCATCGGCGCCTACTTGGCCGGCATGGCGCTGTTTCGGCGGCTCGGCTCTCCCGGCTGGTGCCCGCCGGTACTGCTGGCCTCGTTGCTGCTCGCCGCGACGCTCAAGGCGGCCGGCATCGCCTACGTCGACTATCGCCAGGGCGCCCAGTGGCTGATGCTGTTGCTGGGCCCGGCCACGGTGGCCCTGGCGGTACCGCTCTACCAGCAGATGCACCACATACGCGCGCTGTGGCGACCGCTGCTGGTCTGCCTGCCGGTGTCGACGGTGCTGGCCGCCTGCTATGCGTTGCTGATCGCCTGGGCACTGGGGGCGCCGCCGGAACTGCTGGCCTCGCTGGCACCCAAATCGGTGACCGCTCCCATCGCCATGGGCATCACCGAGCGCCTGGGCGGCTCCGTGCCGATCCTGATGGGGGGATTGTTGATCACCGGCGTCGCGGCCACCGCCTGCGTCAGCCTGTTCGGCCGGCTCTTGAAGATCACCGATCAGCGCCTGCTGGGGCTGGCGCTGGGCATCAACGGCCACGCCATCGGTACCGTGCGCGCCTTCGAGCTGGGCCCCACCGCCGGTGCCTTCGCTTCTCTCGGCATGACGCTGACCGGGGTGTTGACGGCGCTGATGATGCCGCTGGCCTGGCGCCTGGCCGGCATGCTCGGCTGAACCGATTCAGCTTTATTTTTATGCTACCTGCGCGGTTTTATGCCCAGTGTGACGCCGCTGGAGCCGCGACGCGCGGGGCGATTTGAGATAGACTTTCGCGCCTGTGTCCATCCCTCCGTGGAGAGTATCGAGCCCCATGGCCCAGCGTATTGCCATCAATGGCTACGGCCGCATCGGCCAGTGCGTCCTGCGAGCCCTCATCGAACGCAACGACCCCAGCTTCGAGGTGGTGGCGATCAATGAGCTCTCGGGACTCGATACCATTACCTACCTCACTCGCTACGACACCACCCACGGGCGCTTCCCCGGCCGGGTGGAAAGCAGCGACGGCCACCTGATCATCAACGGGCATGCGATCCGGGTGCTGTCCGAAGAGGACCCTGACCTTCTGCCCTGGCGGTCACTCGGCATCGACCTGGTGCTGGAGTGCTCCGGCAGCTTCAAGGATCGCGCCACCGCCGAGCGCCATCTCGCGGCAGGGGCCGGCCGGCTGTTGTTCTCCCAGCCGGCAGAAAGCGACGTCGACGCCACCATCGTCAGCGGCATCAATGACGACGACCTGACGCCCGACGTCCGGGTGGTCTCGGCAGCGTCCTGCACCACCAACTGCCTGGTGCCGATCCTGACCGTGCTCGACGAGGCGCTGGGCATCGAGCACGGTGTGACCACGACCATTCACTCGGCCATGAACGACCAGCCGGTGATCGATGCCTACCACCAGACCGATCTGCGCCTGACCCGCTCGGCGATGCAATCCATCGTGCCGGTGGACACCGGCCTGGCCCGAGGCATCAATCGCCTGATGCCGCACCTGGCGGAGCGCTTCGAGTGCCTCCATGTACGGGTGCCGACGATCAACGTCTCGGCCATGGACATGTCCATCTGCGTCAAGCGCGATACCTCGGCCAGCGAGGTCAATCGACTGCTGCGCGAGGCCAGCGAGTCACGGCTTCCTGACCTGCTGGGGTATACCGAGGAGCCCATGGCGTCCATCGACTTCAACCACGATCCCCGCTCCGGTATCGTAGACGCCACTCAGACGCGGGTGGCCGGTGGCCGCCTGCTCAAGCTGCTTTGCTGGTTCGACAACGAATGGGGCTTCGCCAACCGCATGCTGGACGTGGCCGGGCGCCTCGCCAGCCTTCCCCGGGTTCCCGAGCGATGACACCGCCACTGACCAGCCGTTGCCATTCGCTGTCTCCCTCAGACTTTCCAGACGAGGATCTGCCGACATGAACGTGCGCAAGATGACCGATCTCGACCTCAAGGGTCAGCGGGTACTGATTCGCGAAGACCTCAACGTACCTGTCAAACACGGCCAGGTGACCAGCGATGCCCGTCTGCGCGCCAGCTTGCCGACCATCAAGGCAGCTCGCGACGCAGGTGCCAAGGTGCTGCTGATGAGCCACCTGGGCCGCCCCACCGAAGGCGAGCCGGCCGACGAGTTCACCCTGGCACCGGTGGCGGCCTACCTCGGTGACCTGCTGGACTGCCCCGTGCGCCTGGTGACCGACTATCTCGAGCAGGAACCGAGCCTGGAAGACGGCGACGTGGTACTGCTCGAGAACGTGCGCTTCAACCAGGGCGAGAAGAAGGACGACGAAGCCCTGGCCAAGCGCTACGCCGAGCTGTGTGACGTCTTTGTGATGGACGCCTTCGGTACCGCCCACCGTGCCCAGGCCTCGACCCACGGGGTGGCCCGCTTCGCACCGACCGCCTGCGCGGGCCCCTTGCTGGCCGCCGAACTCGATGCCCTGGAAAAGGCGCTGGCGACTCCCAGGCGCCCGATGACCGCCATCGTCGGCGGCTCCAAGGTCTCGACCAAGCTCGAGGTGCTCAACGCCCTGTCCGAGAAGTGCGACCAGCTGATCGTCGGCGGCGGTATCGCCAACACCTTCATCGCCGCGGCGGGTCACAACGTCGGCAAGTCTCTTTACGAGGCCGACCTGGTGGACAAGGCCAAGGCGCTGATGGCCAGGGTCGAGATTCCGCTGCCCACCGATGTGGTCGTGGCCACCGAGTTCTCCGACTCCGCCGAAGCCGTCACCAAGCCGGTGGACCAGGTCGCCGACAACGAAATGATCCTCGACATCGGCCCGGATACCGCCGCCCGCCTGGGCGACATGCTCAAGAGCGCCGGCACCATCCTGTGGAACGGCCCTGTCGGGGTGTTCGAGATCGACCAGTTCGGTGGCGGCACCGAGGCCCTGTCCAAGGCCATCGCCGAAAGCGACGGCTTCTCCATCGCCGGCGGCGGTGACACCCTGGCAGCCATCGACAAGTACGGCATCGCCGAGCAGGTGTCCTACATCTCCACCGGAGGCGGCGCCTTCCTCGAGTACGTCGAGGGCAAGGAACTGCCGGCGGTCAGCGCCCTCGAGGCGGCCGCTCGCTGAGGTTTGCCGAAAAAGCATCGGCGCTCGTCGGTGCTTTCTACCAAGCCTAAGCCCCGGGGCCGGCCATCGCCGGCCCTTTGACAACCCAAGCGACATGGGCGCGACAGCATCGCGCTCTCGACCTCTTCAAGAATCAGGTACCTCCATGGCACTCGTCAGTATGCGCCAATTGCTGGACCACGCCGCCGAACATGGCTACGGCGTGCCGGCCTTCAACGTCAATAACCTCGAGCAGGTTCGCGCCATCATGGAAGCCGCGGACGCCACCGATTCCCCGGTGATTCTGCAGGCCTCCGCCGGCGCCCGTAAATACGCCGGCGCCCCCTTCCTGCGCCACCTGATCCTGGCCGCCGTGGAAGAGTTTCCGCATATTCCGGTGGTCATGCACCAGGACCACGGCACCAGCCCCGCTGTGTGCCAGCGTTCGATCCAGCTCGGCTTCTCCTCGGTGATGATGGACGGCTCCCTGGGCGAGGACGGCAAGACTCCGGCAGACTACGACTACAACGTCGACGTCACCCGCCGCACCGTCGAGATGGCCCACGCCTGTGGCGTCTCGGTAGAAGGTGAGCTCGGCTGCCTGGGCAGCCTGGAAACCGGCATGGCCGGTGAGGAAGACGGCATCGGCGCAGAGGGCAAGCTGAGCCACGACCAGCTGCTGACCGACCCGGAAGAGGCCGCCGACTTCGTCAAGGCCACCGGCGTCGACGCCCTGGCCATCGCCATCGGCACCAGCCACGGCGCCTACAAGTTCACCCGTCCGCCCACCGGCGACACCCTGTCGATCCAGCGTATCAAGGAAATTCACGAGCGCATCCCGGATACCCACCTGGTCATGCACGGCTCCTCCAGCGTGCCCCAGGAGTGGCTCGAGGTGATCAACGCCAACGGTGGTGCCATCCCAGAGACCTACGGCGTCCCGGTGGAAGAAATCGTCGAGGGCATCAAGCACGGCGTGCGCAAGGTCAACATCGACACCGATCTGCGTCTGGCCTCCACCGGTGCGGTACGTCGCTTCCTTGCCGAGAACCCGGCAGAGTTCGACCCGCGCAAGTTCCTCAAGCTCACCGTCAGCGCCATGAAGGACATCTGCATCGCCCGCTACGAAGCCTTCGGCACCGCCGGCAACGCCAGCAGGATCAAGCCGATCAGCCTGGAAGGCATGTTCGAGCGCTACGCCCGAGGTGAACTTGATCCAAAGGTGAAGTAAGCGTCGATCAGGTTCCCGCAGCGGTAACGCAAAACGCCCCATGCCGGCAAGGCTTGGGGCGTTTCGTTGTGCGCCGCTGGTACAACACCAAACCGCTCGTCAGGTGTCAGCAGGTAGACTCTTCCAGCCGTCGCCGCAACGGAATATTGGCCTCCGTGCGGGCCGAGGACACCGGTAGCTCGGCGCGAATGTCCTCGATGGCATTGAGCAGCGGCTCCAGCGCGGTGAGATGGCGCGGAGCACGCAGTCGCCTTTCAAGCGCCCGATAGACCTCATCGGGGTCTTCCCCCGGCGCCTGGCTCGAGGTAAAGGGAGCGCGCAGTGCGGGAGTCGCCACCGAGACCGGCTCGAATAACCGCGCGTAGGGGTCTTCGCCGGACCAGGTCAGACACAGCAGATGATCCCGGGTGACCTGAACGTTCAGTTCCGGATAACTGCGGGCAAGACGCACGAGACAGTCAACGACATCATCGGTAAGAAACGCCGCCAGGGCGTCATGTTCCGCCGTGCAGGCGACGAAATAGCGAGAAAAGGCGCCCTCTCCCCAGCGTTCGCCGGTGGAACCGTGGTGCAACAGTCGCCACTTGCCCTCTCGCGGGTTGCAAAGATCCACCGCCGCCACCTCGAAGAGATCGCAGATCAGGCCGTTGCGATGATAGGTCCGACGGTCCTTGTCCATGCCCTCGTCATAGGCAAAGCGATAGACCCAGTATTCGCCACCGACGCGCTCATCAGCAGCCCTGCGGCAGTACTCAAGCTCGCCATTGTCCGCATAGGTACGCTGAAAGTCGGTGATCTTTCGCCGGAGCGTCGTCAGCATCGCATCAAGATCGACATCGGGCTCGGCCAGTCGAAAGTCGAGCTCCGCCGCACGCCGCACCAACAGTCGCAGGAAGGCGGCCACCCGCTCGGTGGCGTGCCAGTCGAAACCCAGCAAGGCTGCCCCGACCAGCGCCAGCGGAATCAGCCACGGCCAGGAGAGCCCTCCCGCCAGGGTGATGATAAAGCCGAGCGTGCCCAGCAACAGGCAGAGAAGCCCCAGCGCCAGAATCGTGGAGGAAGGACGCGGATTGAGCGACACGTCCTCGTCCCGGGCGCGATCCAGGATCTGGATCAGCGACTCCCGTGATCTGGCCGCTTCCGCGGCATGCTGCTCGCGGCGCGTAAACCGATATGCCTTCCATAGCGGCGTCATCGTCGCGCCTCTCCTTCGCTCATGGTGATAGCTCTCTTGATGGCAACCTTGATGACAGTGATGTCAGCAGCAACAAGTCTAGTGTCCACCAAGACCTGGGCGCCCCTTGGCATGGCCACATCAGGGGTACACGGGCCGTCCCCATGGAGAGTGAAACACATCCTTCGGACCACACCCGGCTGCAGCTGTGCTGAAGCGATAACCTAAGCGCACTTCAGCGCAATCGCCTCGCGCCCACCACCCGGGCTGCCGACTCGAAGACCAGCGCCTAACCTGCGCCGTTCGATCTCCGCCGCTGGTGCTGGCGCCAGCGACTCGGCGCAACCCCAAACCAGCGGCGACAACCTCGCGTCAGCGCGCTCAACTCGGAGTAGCCCAGCAGATTCGCGATATCGGTCAACGGCAGCGACGTTTCCCGAAGATAATGAATCGCCAACTGCCTGCGGACCTCATCGACCAGATCCTGGAAACATCGCCCCCTGGTGGCCAGACGTCGCTGCAGCGTTCTCGGGTTCAGCGCCAGTCGCCTGGCGATGTCATCGAGTCCAGCGCCCCCCTGCCCCAGCTGCTGACGGATTTGCCACGACACTTCATCGACCAGATCTTGAGGGAGTTGTTCCGGCCGATAGGTCAGATACTGCTCCATCAAGCGATGCAGACGTCCGTCGGCGGTCACCAGAGGACGCTCGAGGTCGGAACATTCCAGCAGCCAGCCATCGGAAGGGCTGTTGAAGGTCGGCACCACCCCCAGCAAACGTTGATACAGGAGCGCAGGCACGCTGGGGGACGTCGCCAGATAGATGGCCCTGGGACGCCACTGCGGCCCCAGCAGCAACGACAGCAGGCGCTGGCCGACGCCTACCGGCAACTCGCTGATCTGGCGACCGGGAGCCGCCCCGCCCCCCACCATGGTGTAGCTGAGAAAGGCTTGGCGGGGGCCACGTTCGATGTCGATGACCGCACTGCTCGAGTGGGCGGAAAAGTGATCTGCCAGCGCCTCCAGCGCCAGGCCGACCGTGGCGGCATTCTGAATCAGGTAGAGCAAGGGTCCGAAGATATCGACTCCCTGGTACTGGCCGAACTTCAGGCCGAACAGCGAATCTCCGGATGCTTCGGCACAGTTTTCGAGCAGCATCGCCAGACTCGAGAACTCGATGATGCTTTCCGGCGACTCCAGCAACGAGAGCGATAGTCCCACCCTGGCAAGCTGGGCCTCGGGGTCGATGCCCTGCTGGCGCGCGAAGTTGGCGAAACCGTGCAGTGACGACGCTCGCGAATAGTCGGCCATGCTCTCTCCCTCAGCCTGACTTCCTTACCACCTACGTTGCTCGGATGCTGATTCTCTCTTCAATTTTCGAAGCGGTTCATCGTTTTCGAGGCGGTTGATCCTGGGGCTCTTGCCTCCAGCGCGCTTGGCCTAGGCGCTGTCCGAAAAGTCGACGAGCGAAGGTTAGACAAGGCAAAAATCGGTGAGAAAGCGCAGTTTACGGGGTGTAAATGAGCATTTTGATCCGATTTTTAACGCCGTATTACCGAGCGCAGGCACTTTTCAGACAAGCCCTAGCCCTCTCCATCTAAGGTCTAGCCCTAAGTGTCGTGCAAGGTCAAATCCTTGTCATCAAATGTCAAATCGGAGGATGTCTGGCAGACGAGGATGATGCTTCGAAGACGTTTCTTTGATCCATCCACGAAAAGAGCGACAACAAGATGCCATTTCCTTTCCAGATTTCGACCCATGATGCCCTGTTGACCCTGGATACCCAGGAACTCCCCATCTATGAAGACGCGCTGCCAGGCATCCCCGGCGTCGACGTCCAGCCGCTGTTTCTCGACCCGCACAACGGCGTCTGGGTGCTGCGGGTGAAGTTCAAACCCGGTGTGGTGCTGCCCAAGCACTACCACACCGGTACGGTGCACTTCTTCACCCTGTCGGGACGCTGGCACTATCTCGAGTATCCCGATCAACCCCAGACCGCCGGCTGCTACCTGTACGAGCCCGGCGGCTCCATCCATACCTTCGCCACTCCCGCCGACAATGACGGGATCACCGACACCTTCATGGTCGTCGAGGGCGCCAACGTCAACTTCGATCAGCAAGGCAACTATCTGGGGCTGATGGACGCCAGCAGCATCATGGGGCTCATCGATGCGCTGATCACCGAGCGCGGCCTCGACCCGGCGCGCTATGTCACGCCTCCCCAACCGCACTACACCGACGCGCCGCGCTAGCCCGCCAAGATCACGCCTCCACGCGGCGTCAATCGACAAGACTCCCTACAACAATTGCGCTCGGTATGTGTCCCGCCAGGCAGGTGCCGCGGGGCCCGTCATCGACGCCAAGGAGATTCCCCATGCGCGCGATCGTCCTGCGCAATGAGCGACTCGGCCTCGAGTCACTGCCCGACCCGACGCCGGAAGCGGGAGAAGTACTGGTCAAGACCCTGGCCTGCGGTATCTGCGGCAGCGATCTGCACATGGCAGATCACTGTCACGATGCGCTGGCGGGGCTTCGCAAGGGCCGCGTTCCGGTGGCCTTCGAACCGGAGCAGGGCGTGGTCTTCGGCCACGAATTCTGTGCCGAGATCCTCGACCACGGCCCCGGCTGCGACAAGCGATACAAGGCCGGAACCCGCGTCTGCTCGGTGCCCTACGCGGTCAACGCCCAAGGCTTTCATCACATCGGCTATGCCAACGCCTACCCCGGCGGCTTCGGTGAGCTGATGCGCCTTCAGGAACACAGTCTGCTGGAGGTGCCCGGCGATTTGCCCAGCGAACTGGCGGCACTGACCGAGCCACTGGCCATCGGCCGCCACGCCGTCGCCAGAGCCCGGCTCGCCGGAGGCGAAGTGCCGATCGTGATCGGCTGCGGTCCGGTCGGCCTGTCGGTGGTGATGGCACTGAAGGCGGCCGGCTTTGGCCCGGTGGTGGCCACCGACTTCTCCCCCCATCGGCGCCAACTGGCCGAGTGCCTGGGTGCCGATATCGTTGTCGATCCGGCCGAACGTGCCCCCTTTGATTGCTGGCTCGAGGCCGCAGAAGCGCCACAGGGCTTCGACATGTACGGCCCCATGGCAATGCTGTCGATCGGCGCTCAGCCCAGGCCTTGCGTGGCCTTCGAGTGTGTCGGCGTGCCCGGTCTGATCGCCCGGACCATGCTCGACCTGCCACCAAGAAGTCGGCTGGTGGTGGTCGGCGTCTGCATGCAGACCGACCAGATCGAGCCGATCGTCGGTATTGGCAAGGAGCTGGACCTCAGCTTCTCGTTTGGCTACCGCCCCGAGGAGTTCGCTGCCACCCTCACCGACCTCGCCGACGGCCGCCTCGATGCCGCCCCCTTGATCACCGACCGCGTCACCCTCGACGGGGTCCCTGCGGCCTTCGAGACGCTTCGCCATCCCGGCGATCACGCCAAGATTCTGATCCAGCACGGAGACTGAACATGCCCCCGAGCCTTTCCTCCTCTCTCGAAAATGGACCACACAGGCTGTGCGTGCTGGGTGGCGGCGTCCTGGGTGGCCAGATCGCCTGGCACAGCGCCTTCAAGGGCAAGAATGTCATCGTCTATGACATCGACGACACGGCGCTGCAGCGCTGCCGCGCAAGCCATGACCACTACGCCGGCATCTATCAGGCCGACGTGGGCGCCAAGCCCGAAGCCATCGCCGCCACCCGCGCGCGGCTCGCCTACACCAGCGTCCTGGCCGAAGCGGTGGCCGACGCCGAACTGGTGATCGAAGCCGTACCCGAGGATCCCGAGATCAAGCGCCAGCTGTACCGGACCATGGCACCGCTGCTCGGCCCCGAGACCCTGGTGGCAACCAATTCCTCGACCCTGCTGCCCGCCGACTTCGCCGATGACAGCGGACGCCCGGAGCGCTACTGCGCGCTGCACTTCGCCAACCTGGTGTGGATCATGAATGTGGCCGAGGTGATGGCTCACCCGCGCACATCACTCACTACCCTGGAGTCGGTTACGCGCTTCGCCATCGACATCGGCATGATCCCCATCCCGGTCGAAAAGCCGCGCAACGGCTATCTGATCAACAGCTGGCTGGTGCCACTGCTGACAGCTTCCCTGACCCTGCTGCGTGAGGGCGTCGGCAGCGCCGAGATGATCGACCGCACCTTCATGAAAATGTGGAGCTCTGCAGCGGGGCCCTGCGGCATGATGGACATCATCGGCATGAAGACGTGCTTCGACGTCAGCCACCACTGGGGCGAGGTCGACGACAACGACGAAATGCGGGCCAACGCCGACTTCCTCCATCAGCATTTTCTTGCCAACGGAAAGCTCGGTCTGCCCAGTGGCGAAGGCTTCTACCGCTATCCCGACCCCGCCTATTCCCAGAGCGCCTTCATGGCGATCCCCGACCACAGCGAAGCAGGTCACATCGCGGCCCAGGTGCTCAAGGGCATGGCGGGTTGACCCAGGAAGGGGCGGTGGGCGACGCCCCTTGCTGTACTGTGATCAACGCTTGCCGGGCAGCAGCCTGGCAGAACGCCCGCCCTTGCGGGTCTTGTCCAGCGCCTTGCGCCCGGCGCTACGGCCCACTACGCGGGCCACGCCGACCATAACGCCGGTAGCGGCTCCCCACAGGATCGCCTCGCGCCACTCGACGTCGTCGCGATCCGGATTTTCCGGCGGTTCCTTGTCCGATACCTTTTGATAGGCACGCTTGGCGGCCTTGCGCGACATCACGCTGGCCCCCACCGCGGCCGCGGATCCCACGATGGACCACAGTGTCTCTTCTTTCATGAGTACCTCCTTGAACCATGGCCGGGGCCATCCCGCCCCGAGAATGTGGTGTTTCGAACACCGCAGTGTTTCAGCATAGCGAAGAGGTCCTCGCCGCCTCAAATCCCCCATTTCCGCACCGCAATAGTGCGGACTGCGCAGCGTGAAAAAACAGTGTTCAAAAATTGTGGTTTTCGACTTCGAACACAGGCAGACTCCGCAGAAATCTGCAACACTGTTCGATAACGCAACGAATCGCGAGGTCGCCTCCATGGCTCGCCCCCTCTGCCTGCTGTTCGACTGTGACGGTACCCTGGTGGACAGTGAACCCCTGCTGGCCGCCGAGATGGCCGTCAGCCTCTCCGCCGCCGGACTGCCGTTCCGGGCCGAGGACTATATGGGCGACTTTCGCGGCGCGCGCTTTCGCAACATCGTCGCCACCCTCGAGGCACAACATGGTCAGGTCGATCCGGACCACCTCGAGGTGCTGGAAGCGAGCATGCGCGCCAACCTCAACCGCCGCCTGGCCACCGACCTGACCCCCATCGCCGGTGCCACCGAGGCCCTCGCCGCGCTGTCGCACTACCCCATGGGCGTGGTTTCCAACGGCCCCGAAAACAAGGTGCGCACCTCGCTTGCCACCGTGGGCCTGACCGAGGTGTTCGGCAATCGCCTGTTCAGCGGCTACACGGCCAACTGCTGGAAGCCGGACCCCTGCCTGTACCTGCATGCCGCCAGCATCATGGGCTTCGCCGCCGAGGACTGCATCGCCATCGATGACGCCATCGTCGGCGTCAACGCGGCCCTGGCCGCAGGCATGACCGTGGTCCACCTCAATCGCTTCGCCGATGCCGAAGAAACGCCCGAAGGCGCCCACATGATCACCAGCATGTTCCAGCTGCCGACGGTCATCTCACGGCTGCAGAAGGATCGCGACAGACACGCCATGCTCTCCAGCGGCTAAATTCCGCTGCATATACCCTGAGGCCCGGCAATTGTCGGGCCTTTTCATTGCTCTACATCACCTCAAGACCTTTGTCTAAGGCACGCCTTGTTGCTGGCTTCGGCCTTTAGCGCCTAAGCTTGTCAGCCAATGGGAACGTTCCCATACGGACTTCTCGACGTCCTGCCGTTGTCGCATCACCCGGCCTGCTCACCTCGACAGGGCTCGCCAGCGTCGCCCTTGTAAACGGACGATGCCATCTTATCCAAGAGCCGCCCCATGAATGACCGCCGTCGACCCGCCACCATCCTCGAAGTCGCCCGCCAGGCTGGCGTCTCCAAGACCAGCGTCTCGCGCTACTACAGCGGTGAACGAGAGCGGCTGTCCGGGGCCATGCGCGAGCGTATCGTCGCTGCCGCCACAGCGCTGGGCTACCAGCCCAATCCCATGGCCCGGGGCCTCAAGGGAGGCCCCTCCGGCCTGGTCGGCATGCTGGTGGCCGATATCCGCAATCCTTTTTCGGTGGCGATCATGCATGGCGTCGAACAGGCCTGTCGTCAGGCGGGACTGTCGTTGATGGTGTGCAACAGCGATAACGACCTCGAGCAGGAGCGCCAGCAGCTGGCGCTGCTGTCGTCCTACCGTATCGAGGGCCTGGTGGTAAACGCGACCGGCCGCCACAGCGACGCCCTCGCCCAGCTGGCCGACAGCGGCACGCCGTTGGTACTGCTCGATCGCAGCCTCGCCGACGTCCATGCCGACGAGGTAGGGCTCGACAACGACGCCGCCATCGACATGGCCATCGCGCACTTGCGCGAACAGGGCTACGGGCGCCTGTTGTTCATTACCGAACCGCCGGCCCAGGCCAGCTCTCGTCAAGCTCGTCTGGAGCGCTTCAACCAGCGCTGCCGTGACGGCTCGCTATCCGGCGACACCCTTGTCATCGAGCTTGGCGATCGCCAACGCCTGGACCAGGCATTGGCTCGATTTGTCGATAACGCAGGCGATTCCCGCCCGGCGATCCTCTGCGCCAATGGCCAGGTAACCCTGGCACTGACCCGACGCATGAAGGCCCTCGGCTACCTCCTGGGAGAGATCGGGCTGATGGGCATCGACGAGCTAGAGTGGTGTGACCTGACCGAACCGGGCATCACCACCCTTGCCCAGCCCACCGGTGCCATCGGTCAGGCCGCCGTCGACTGCCTGCGCGCCCGTGCCGTCGGGCCTCGGCAGGCGCCGCAGCGTGCGACCTTCGCCCCGACGCTGACGGCAAGGGGCTCCACCCAGCCCGCTGCCACCCCTTCCGTCACTGCGGAGCCTTCCTCAGTGTCCTCTTCGTCTTCCACCTCAGAGACCTCCTCATGAACCAGAACACTCCTGACATCCTTACCTTCGGCGAGGCCATGACGCTGTTCGCCGCCGACGCCCCGGGCGACCTGGCCGAGGTCGAGCGCTTTTCGCGCAGCTGTGCGGGCGCCGATACCAACGTGGCCATCGGCCTGTCACGGCTGGGCTTCAAGGTGGGCTGGCTCAGTCGGGTCGGCGAAGACTGTTTTGGCCGCTACCTGCGTGCGAGCCTGGAGCGCGAAGGCCTCGACTGTCGCCACCTGATCACCGACGCCGAGCACGCCACCGGTCTGGTGTTCAAGGAGCGCGCGGTGGGCGGCGCGGATCCCCGAGTCGAATACCGTCGCCACAACAGCGCCGCCAGCAAGCTGTCGCCGGCCGACGCCCAGGACGTCGACTTCAGCACCCTGCGCCATCTGCACGCAACCGGCATCCCGCCTGCGTTGTCCGCCAGCTGCCGTGAACTCTCGCAGTTTCTGCTCGAAAAGGCCCGCCAGCATGGCACCAGCGTGTCCTTCGATCCCAACCTGCGTCCGACCCTGTGGGCCAGCGAAAGCGAGATGCGCGACACCCTCAACGGCCTGGCCGCCCAGGCCAACTGGGTGCTGCCCGGTCTGTCCGAGGGCCAGTTGCTGACCGGCCAGACCAGCGCCCACGATATCGCCGGCTTCTACCTGGATCAGGGTGCAGATGCCGTGGTGATCAAGCTAGGCCCGGAGGGCAGCTACTACCGCGGCACCCTGACAGGGCAAGACGAAGCATTCACCGTGGCCGGCGTCCCGGTGGAGACGGTGGTTGATACCGTCGGCGCCGGGGATGGCTTCGCCGTGGGCTTCGTCAGCGCCATGCTCGATGGTCTCGATCCACGCCAGGCGCTCAAGCGCGCCAACCTTATCGGCGCCGAGCAGGTCCAGGTACCGGGCGACATGGAAGGACTCCCCGACCGCGATCGCCTGGACCAACTGGAAGCCGCAACCGCGGCCTGACGCGCCGACTGCCGAAGGCCCCCTTGCCTTCGGCAGACGTCACCCGACGCGGCCCCCGGCTGCCCCATGCCGAAAAGGACGGCCGGCAACCCACCGCACCACAACGACAAGAGCACCCCATGACCAAACGCATCCTGGTATTTCGCGAGATCAACCAAGAGCAGCTCGACGCCCTGCGCGAGGAGTTCCACGTGGACTACCTGCCGGGCGTCTCGCATACCGAGGACCCGGCCTTTGTCGACGCCCTGTCACGGGCTCATGGCCTGGTTGGTTCAAGCCTCAAGATCACCTCCTCGCTGCTCGACAGGGCGCCGAACCTCGAGGCTATCGCCAGTATTTCGGTGGGCTACGACAACTATCCCCTCGACGAGCTGACCCGCCGCGGCATCCTGTTGTGCAACACCCCTGACGTCTTGACCGAGACCACCGCCGATACGGGCTTTCTGCTGATCATGAGCACCGCACGGCGAGCCGTCGAACTGGCCGAGCTGGTCAAGCAAGGCAACTGGAAGGAAAGCATCGGCAAGCCGCTCTATGGCAGCGACGTCCACGGCAAGACCCTGGGCATGGTCGGCATGGGCCGCATCGGCGCCGCCATCGCCCGCCGCGGCGCCCTGGGCTTCGGCATGAAGATCCTCTATACCAAGGCCTCACCCAAGCCTGAGCTCGAGCGAGAACTCGGCGCCCAGCGACGCGAGCTGGAAGAGCTGCTCGAGCAGGCCGATTTCGTCTGCGTCACGGTGCCGCTCTCCCGCGAGACCGAAAAGCTCTTTGGCGCCGCCGAGTTCCAGCGCATGAAGCCCGGCGCCATCTTCGTCAACCTGGCCCGTGGCAAGGTGGTAGACGAAGCCGCCATGATCGCGGCGCTGCAAGACGGCACCCTGCACGCCGCCGGCCTCGACGTCTACGAGCAGGAGCCGCTGCCCGCAGATTCACCGCTGCCGCACATGGCCAATGTGGTCGCCCTGCCCCATATCGGCTCGGCCACCCACGAGACGCGTACCGCCATGGCCCAGCGCGCGGTGGACAATATCCGCCTGGCGCTCAAGGGCGAACGCCCGTTGAGTCCAGTCAACGACGAAGTGCTGAACGACTGAAGATCCATGGGGTCGCCGGCCCCATCCCCTGAATCGGCCAACGCCTGACAACACAATAAATCGAGGTTTACATGACTCATACCCCCAAGCCCCTTTCCCGCACCTCCATTGCGCGCCTCGGCCACGGTCTGCTGGTCGGCGCTACCCTGTTCGCCGGGCTCGGCCTCGGTGCCAGCGCCCAAGCCTTCGATCTGCGCTTCGGTCACGGCGGCACCGAGGACACTGCCTACCATCTCGGTGCCACCCGCTTTAAGGAACTGCTCGAACAGTCCGACACCGACCTCGGAGTGCAGATCATGGGCAACTCCGTGCTCGGGCACGAGACAGAAATGTTCGAGCAGCAGATGGCGGGTGCCCTCGACATGTCGATCATCAACCCGGGATTGATCACCGACTTCTCGGATACCGCCAACGTCTTTTCCATTCCCTTCCTGTACCGCGACCAGGAGCACTGGCAAACCGTGCTCGACGGTGAGGTTGGCCGTGAGATTGCCGACCAGATCACCGCCGAGACCGGAGTCAAGGTGCTGGCATTCTTCGGCGGTGGCAAGCGCCAGATCGTCTCCAGTCGGGCACTCGACAGCCTCGAAGATCTCGAGGGCATGAAGCTTCGCACCAACCCCACCAAGCCGCTGATCACCGCCTGGTCTGCCCTCGGCACCGAGCCCACCGTGATGGCCTGGAAGGAAATCTATACCGGCCTGCAACTGGGCGCCATCGATGGCCTGCTCAACGAGGCGGAGTGGATCCACCGTATGCGCTTCCATGAGGTGGCGCCGCACATCGGCCTTTCCGAACACGACATCACCGTGCGCCTGCTGACCATGTCCGAGATGACCTGGGACCGGCTGGACGAAGCGCAACAGGAGGCGGTCATGGATGCGGCTTACCAGGCCGCAAGCTATGCCCGCGGGGTACAGCTCGATCAGGACTCCGAGGCGCTCGACCTGCTGGTCGAAGAAGGTGCGACCCTGCATGAACTCGACCGCGAGAAGATGCAGGAAATCGTCAGTGAGCCGCTGGCCGAGGTGATCGAGGAGATGGGCCTGACCGAGCTGCATCAAATGATCGTCAACGCCGAGTAACCTCCCCCCCGCACCGGGGCAAGCCCCGGTGCCTACCTTCAAGAGGATGAGACCATGAGGCTCTTCCTGAACGTGCTCTCGCGCGCGAATCGCGCGCTCGAGAAACTACTGCACTGGATATTGCTGGCGTTGCTGTTCGGTTTTATCGCCATGATCATCTACCAGATCGTCAGCCGGAACCTGCCGCTGCTGCCACGCCTTTACTGGACCGAAGAATTCAGCCGGTTTGCCTT
Source organism: Halomonas sp. H10-59 (assembly GCF_040070555.1). Lineage (NCBI taxonomy): Bacteria > Pseudomonadati > Pseudomonadota > Gammaproteobacteria > Oceanospirillales > Halomonadaceae > Halomonas > Halomonas sp. H10-59. Next base: position 271,903 of record NZ_CP098828.1, on the reverse strand, counting down.
CCAGTGGATGATCATGCTGGGAACCGCCATCGGCGTGCTTCACGCCGACCACTTCGTACTCGAGGCCTTTCCCCGTGGCACTCGTGCCGATCGCCTAACCCGCTGGATCCGTGACCTGGCATGCCTTGCAGTCGGTGTCATCTTCGTCGTGTATGGCCAGGAATTCGCCGCCTCAGGCCTGCGCCGCAGCGCTACCGCCTCGGGGCTTTCAATGATCTTCGTCTATTCGGCCTTTATGGTCTGTGGCCTGTTCATTGTGCTATTCGCACTTGAGCGTCTGGCCCGGGCCGTGCTCGACGGCCTTGATGCCATGGAAGCCGCCATGAACACGCCAGATCCCGTGCAGGAGGCCATAGCGGCCCAGCAAGAACACCATCTCGACCTGGATGCGCCTCAACAGAGTACCGGCGCCGGGAGGCCATCATGATCTCCATGGATGCCATCTTTATCCTGCCATGGCTGCTGTTTGGCCTGCTCGGCGTGCTTATCGTTGTTGGTGTACCCATCGCCATGGCCCTGGTGCTGACCGCAGTAGGCATGGTCATCCTCGATCCTCGCCTGACCTACTGGGTCATGTTCCAGCGCATGTACAACGGCATGGACTCCTTTGTGCTGCTGGCTGTGCCGTTGTTCCTGCTGGCCGGCAATCTGATGAACGCCGCACGCATCACCGACCGCCTGATCACTCTTTGCATGCGTCTCGTCGGTCACGTCAAGGGGGCGCTTGCCCACGTCAACGTCATGGTCAGCATGCTGTTCGCCGGCGTGTCGGGTTCGTCCACCGCCGACAGTGCCGGTGTCGGTACCGTGCTGATCCCGGCCATGCAGCGTGAAGGCTACCCCACGCACTTCGCTGTGGCCGTGACCGCCGCATCCTCAGTCATGGGCATCATCATTCCTCCATCGATCAACATGATCGTATGGGGCGCCCTGACCAATACTTCCATCGCCGGGCTCTTCTTGGGCGGGATTCTTCCGGGGGTAATGATTGGCGTCGCCCAGTTGCTGATGAACATGGGCTACGTGCGGCGCTACCAGGTGCCGGTACGCCCCCGAGCCAGCTGGCGCCAACTGGCCAGCTCCAGCAAGGACGGACTACTCGCCGCAGGCATCCCGGTGGTGATCATCGGCGGTATTACCCTGGGTATCGTAACCCCCACCGAAGCGGCGGTAATCGCCGTGCTTTACGCTCTGGTACTGGGTTTCATCGTTTACCGGGAGCTGAGCTTTCGCCAGGTTCTCGATGCCTCGACCGATACCGTGCGGTTGTGCTCGCTCTCGCTCTTCAGTCTGGTGGGCGCGGCCATCTTCGGCTATCTAATCAGCTTCTATCAGATCCCGCCCAAGTTGATGGAAGGCGTCAACATCACCAACCCGGTGACCCTGTTGATCATCATGACGCTGGTGATGCTGCTCATCGGCACCTTCATGGATTCGCTGCCCGCCATGGCCATCATGGCACCGATCTTCCAGCCGCTGGCGATGCAGGCCGGGGTGCATCCGGTGCAATTCGGTGTCATCGGCGTCATGGCGCTGGGGCTCGGCCTCATTACGCCGCCCTATGGACTCTGCCTGATGATTTCCGCCAAGATCGGAGGCATTCCGCTGCTGAAAGCGCTCGCCACCACCCTGCTGTATCTAGCGGTAATGCTGGCAGTGATTCTGCTGCTGATCGTCTTTCCCGACATCGTTCTGGCAATCCCGCGCCTGATCGCGCCGGATTTCGTCTGATCATCATCCGCCGCGACCGTCCCCACTGTCGCGGCCTTCCTCCTTTTCTGAGGTATCCATGTCCGACACCACCGCCCCCCTCTGCCTGCTGTTCGACTCCGACGGCACCCTGGTCGACAGCGAGCCGCTGCTCGCCCGGGCCATGGCTGAGACCTTCCCCGACTTCGGCCTGCCGTTCACGCCCGAGCAGTACATGGAGGAGTTTCGCGGCGTGCGCTTTCTCGACATCGTGCTCGAACTCGAGCAACGCTTCGGCGCCCTCGATGACGCCCGGCGCGACGTCATGGAGGATCGCCTGCGGGACAATATGGCCGCGCGCATGAAGGCCGAGCTGACCCCGGTTCCGGGCATCCCGGAAGCCCTTGCAGCGCTTTCCGGCCACCCCAAGGCGGTGGCCTCCAACGGCCCGCTGGCCAAGATCCGCCTGGCCATGGCAACCAGTGGACTGGCGCCGCACTTCGGCGACAATCTCTACAGCGCCTACGAGTTGCAGGTGTGGAAGCCGGACCCCGGGTTGTATCTCGCCGCCGCCGAAGGCATGGGCGCCGAACCGGAGAACTGCGTGGTGATCGACGACGCTGCGGTAGGGGTGGAAGCCGGACTCAAGGCCGGCATGCAGGTCATCCACATCAACCACTTTCCCGACGAGGAGCACACCCCGGAGGGCGCCATCGCCATCACCCACGCCAGCGAACTGGTGACAGCCATCGAGCGCTTGAACCTGGAGCGGCGAGGCCACCAGCGGGGCGTCGCCGCCACCGAGTGACCGGGCCAGGGCGCTGCGAGACACTCGTCCAGCCCCCCCCAGGCCAACCGGTGGTCTTTTCGCCACTCTTTGCTACTTTAGCGATCGTCGGTGCTCTATGCGCGATTGACCACAACGGCTCGCGAATTGATCTTGATCGCTATACTAAAGTCCCCCGTCGAAACCGGGCATACAGGGATTGCCGCGTTGCACAAGGCTCCCTATGCTGACGGGACAGCCCCTTAAAGTCAGGAGACACTCCATGCAAGAAGTGGTGATCGTTGCTGCACGCCGTACCGCCGTTGGCGCCTTCGGTGGCTCCCTCGCCGGCATTCCCGCCAGCGACCTTGGCGCCGCCGTGATCAAGGACGTGCTGGCACAGACCGGCGTCAAGCCGGAACAGGTCGACGAGGTCCTGCTGGGGCAGGTGCTGACCGCAGGTGTCGGCCAGAACCCCGCCCGTCAGGCGTCCATCAAGGCAGGCCTGCCCGACGCCGTGCCCGCCATGACCATCAACAAGGTCTGTGGCTCCGGCCTCAAGGCCCTGCATCTGGGCGCCCAGGCGATCATGCTCGGCGACGCCGAGGTGATCATCGCCGGCGGTCAGGAAAACATGTCGGCTTCCCCGCACGTGCTGCCCAATTCACGCAACGGCCAGCGCATGGGTGACTGGAAGGCCATCGATACCATGGTCCATGACGGCCTGTGGGACGCCTTCAACAACTACCATATGGGCATCACCGCCGAGAACCTCGGCGAGAAGTACGGTGTCACCCGCGAGGAGATGGACACCTTCGCCGCCGCCTCCCAGCAGAAGGCCGCCGCCGCGATCAAGGAAGGCCGCTTCAAGGGCCAGATCGTGCCGATCGAGATTCCCCAGCGCAAGGGCGACCCGGTGGTCTTCGACACCGACGAGAACCCGCGCGAAGTGTCCGCAGAAAAACTCGGCACCATGCGTCCGGCGTTCAAGAAGGACGGCAGCGTGACCGCCGGCAACGCCTCCTCGCTCAACGATGGCGCCGCCGTGGTCATGCTGTGTTCCGCCGACAAGGCCAAGGAGCTCGGCCTGGAGCCGCTGGCACGCATCAAGGCCTACTCCAACGCCGGCGTCGACCCGGCGATCATGGGCATCGGCCCGGCCCCGGCCACCCGCCGCTGCCTCGAGAAGGCCGGCTGGAGCATCGATGAGCTGGATCTGGTCGAGGCCAACGAGGCCTTCGCCGCCCAGGCCATCTCGGTCAACAAGGAACTCGGCTGGGATACCGACAAGATCAACGTCAACGGCGGCGCTATCGCCCTTGGCCACCCGATCGGCGCCTCCGGCTGCCGCGTGCTGGTGACCCTGGTCCACGAGATGATCGCCCGCGACGCCAAGAAGGGCCTTGCTACCCTGTGTATCGGTGGCGGTCAGGGCGTGGCGCTGGCTATCGAGCGCTGATCGGTGTCTCGACGCAAGAAGGCGCTGACCGACAGGCCCTCGCCAATCAAGCACTGGCCAAGTTAGCACTTGCGAAGTAAGCACTGCCCACATAGGCCCCTGCCCAGCAGGGGCCTTTTTCATGCCACGTTGAGCGCCCCCAGGACGCGCTCGCTGTCGCCTCGGGCGCCAGGGCTCACACCCCGTTGTCTACCGCCCTTCCTCTTGTCGCTCGGCCATGACGCTCTTCCCGGTGGGCTCCCCACCGCTTTTCCGCCCAGGCGGGCGCCGCCAGTCGGAAGAAGCGCTCGACCACGGCACGATCGGTAGGGGCGCTTGCCAGGCTCGTCACGACGAACACCGGCAGGTTGACCAACAGCCCCCAGAAGCCGGCATGGATGCCCAGCGGATGCGGCCACAGGGTGATGCAGGCCACCGTCACCACAAAGCCCGCCAGGATGCCGGCGGTCACGCCGCGAGCGTTGGCCCGGGGCCAGAAGAACATGCCGATGAAAGCCGGCAGCACCTGGGAGGCGAAGCCGAGACCGATCAGCAGGATCATCACCAGACTACCCGGCTCGGCGATCGCCAGCGGCGCAATCACCAGCGCCATCAAGGGCACGATCAAGCGCTTGGCCCAGCGCCCGGCACGCTCATCGCTGAAGCCGGCCCAGGGTCCGATCACGTCGCGGCTGAGGCTCAGCGCCACCGAGTGGATAAAGGGCTCGGACGAGGACATCGAGGCGGCCAGGGTACCGGCGCCGAGCAGGCCTACCAGCAGCACTGGCAAGTTGGCCATGGCGTACTCGAGCACCACGGTATCGGCACGCTCGAGCCCCGGCAGGGCGAAGACGCCGATAAAGCCCACCGTGACCAGCGGCAGGATCACCAGATAGTAGCTGGGCAGCCAGGTGGCAGAGAGCCGTAGGGTGCGCGCTGAGGTGGCGCTCATCCACTGGGTCCACACCGGCGGCATGAACGACAGCATCGAGATGATGATCGAGGTGGTCCAGAAGGCAAAGCTCATGTCGCCACCGGCGCCGGGAAGGGTCAGAAACGCCGGGCGCTCGGCGAGGGCCTGACGGTACACCTCGTCAAATCCCCACTGACCGGTGGCGCTGTGGGTGGCCCACAGACCGACGGACCAGGCCACCGCGAACATCAATATGCCCTGGAAGACGTTGGTACGACCGATGGCCCGCTGTCCGCGCAGGGTGAGATAGACCGCAATGGCGCCCAGCACGATCACCACCCCCAGCCAGATCGGGATGCGCCCACCACTCATCACGTTGAGGATGTAGGCCGAGCCGATGGTCTGCAGCACCGCGTAGGCCAAGGAGCCGATCGCCATCACCAGCGCCGCCAGCGCACCGAGCCCCGGGCTCTGGTAACGATCGGCGATGGCACTGGCCTGGGTAACATGGCCGAAGTGGGCACCGAAGGCCCACACCCGGGGGCCGAAGTACCAGGCCACCAGTGCCAGATAGCCCAGGTAGACCACCACGTAGAACACCGGCACGCCCTTGGCGTAGGCCCAGCCCGGCGCCCCCATGAAGGTGTAGGCACTGACGCTGCCGGCGGCGATCAACAGATACAGTGTGACCGGGCCCATGCTGCGCCCGGCCACGCCCCACTCCTCCAGCGCGTTCGACGAGCGCCCGGCGCGACCGCCCAGACCGATGATCAGGGCCAGCAGGACATAGCCAAGGGTCAGACTCAGCGGCAACCACTCACTCATCGTCGACCTCGCCCTCTCCCACCTTTCCGATCCTTGCGCCTTTTTCGCCATTGCCAGCTTGCTCGCCGGCTTCGTCCTGACCCCGATGGAGCAGACGATTGCCCAGCAGCATCGTCAGCGTACAGCCGACCAGGATCAGGTAGCTCCAGGCCACCAGCGCCGGCAGGCCCAGCACCAGCCGCGCCTGATTGACCAGCGCGATCACGGGCCAGATACCCGCAGCAAAGACGGCGACGGCCGCCACCAGCACCAGCCAGCCACGCAGGCTCGCTGGCACAACAAGGGAAGAAGACATCGAGGCTCCTCGACTCACGGTAAGTCCATCATCAAACAACAAGAACGAAAGCGAGCCGAGGTTACCCTCTGCCACGACTCGCCATAAGGGCTGACGCCCTGCGCCATGCCCGGGATCAAGTCCGCGAAGACGTTCCGGGCGGCCTGGTTTCCTGCCGGCTGACCACCCGCGCAGGGGTCACCGCGATCAGCAGCGCCGCCGCCACGAACAGCCCTCCCGCCGCCAGCAGCACCGCCGATAGTCCGAGCGCATCCACCACCTGGCCGCCGGATAGGGCGCCGAGGCCGATCGACAGGTTGAACACGAAGGCCATCATGGCGGTGGCCGCCTCGGGATTGGTGGCCGAGCGCAGGATCCAGGTCTGCAGGCTGACCGAGATACCGCCGAACACCAGCCCCCACAGCATCAGCAACACCGTGGCGCTGAACGGGCGGATACCCAGCCAGGGAAAGGCCAGGGTCGTGGCCGCCAGCACCAAGGGTATCAGCAGCACCGTGAGGTAGGGCCGGCGACCGGCGAGGCTACCGGCAATGAAGTTGCCGGCGAGCCCCGCCGCGCCGAACAGCAGCAGCAGGCGAGAGACATCGCCCAGCGCTACCCCGCCAAGACGCTGCAGGATCGGGCTGACGAAGGTGTAGGCGCCAAAATGGCCGACCACGATAAGCGCGGTCGCCAGGGCGCCGATGCACACGCCGGGCACTCTGAGCTGGCCACCAAGACTCGCCAGTCGTACCGGCTTGCGGGCGGGCAGGCTCGGCAACAGGTGCCACAGCCCGATGCACACCACCACACTCAGCCCGCCAAGAGCGGCGAAGGCGGTGCGCCAGTCACTGACGTCGCCCAGCCAGGTCCCCGCCGGCACCCCCAGCACCGTAGCCGCGGCGACGCCGCTGAAGATCAGCGACATCGCCCGCGGTACCTGCTCAAGCGCCACCAGTCTGCCGGCGAGTCCGCCGGCGATGGCCCAGAAGCCACCGATGCAGCAGCCGATCAGCACCCGGGTGGCCAGCAGCCAGCCAAAGCTGTCCATCAACGCACCGAGGACACTGGCCAGGGCCATCAGGGCCATCAGCCCGGTCAGCAGGTAGCGACGATCGAGCCGCCCCACCGCCACCGGCAACAGCGGCGCGGCGAACGCCGCCACGACGCCGGGCACGGTGATCATCAAACCCGCCTTGCCCTCGCTGACGTCCAGCGAGGAAGCGAGCTGGGACAACAGCCCGATGGGGAGCTGCTCGGCGGTCACCAGCAGAAAGATGCCGGCCATCACACTGACCACGGCCCACCAGTCGCGGCGACGGGTGGTGGCCTTGGCGGGCGCGGCCGAAGAGGAATCGAGTTGCGTCATGTCCATCTCATTACCGCCCGGTGATCGCGCCGACAGGCCGAGATCAGCGGGACACACACAAAAACGCCCCCGTGGCGTCAGCGACGGGGGCGTCAGACACCGAGTGCGATCAGATCTCGGTTTCGGCTTCCTCGGCTTCGAAGGCAGCCTTCTCTTCTTCGGTCATTTCCTTGATCGTCAGCTTGACGCGATTGCGGTTGTCGATGTCGAGCACCTTGACCACGATCTCGTCACCCTCATTGAGGTAGTCACGCACGTCATTGACGCGCTCGGGCACGATCTGGGAGATGTGCACCAGGCCGTCGGTACCCGGCATGATGTTGACGAAGGCGCCGAAGTCGGCGATACGCACCACCTTGCCACGGTACAGCTTGCCGATTTCCGCCTCGGCGGTGATCGCCAGCACGGTATCGATGGCCTTCTTGGCGGCCTTCTTGTCCTCGGCGTAGATGCGCACGGTGCCGTCGTCGTCCAGGTCGATGGAGGCGCCGGTGTCGTCGCAGATCTTGCGGATGGTGGCGCCACCCTTGCCGATGACGTCGCGGATCTTGTCCGGGTCGATCTTGATGGTGGCCATGGAGGGCGCGTTGTCGGAGACCTCGGCACGGCTCTCGGCGATCACGGTGTTCATCTGCTCGAGGATGCTGATGCGCGCCTCATGGGCCTGGTTCAGGGCCGTTTCCATGATCTGCTCGTCGATACCCTCGATCTTGATGTCCATCTGCAGGGCGGTGACACCCTCGGCGCTGCCGGCCACCTTGAAATCCATGTCGCCGAGGTGATCCTCGTCGCCGAGGATGTCGGTCAGCACGGCGTAGCCATCAGCGTCCTTGACCAGGCCCATGGCGATACCCGCCACCGGTGCCTTGATCGGCACGCCGGCGTCCATCAGTGCCAGCGAGGTGCCGCAGACAGAGGCCATGGAGCTGGAGCCGTTGGACTCGGTGATCTCGGAGACCACGCGAATGGTGTAGGGGAAGTCCTCTTCCGCCGGCAGCATGGCCTGGACACCACGACGGGCCAGACGACCGTGGCCGATCTCGCGACGCTTGGGACCGCCCATGAAACCGGCCTCGCCCACCGAGTACGGAGGGAAGTTGTAGTGCAGCAGGAAGCGGTCCTTGCGCTCGCCTTCCAGCGACTCGATCAGCTGGGAGTCACGCAGGGTCCCCAGGGTCGCGACCACCACCGCCTGGGTCTCGCCACGGGTGAAGATGGCGCTGCCGTGGGTCTTGGGCAGAGTACCGGCCTCGATGGCCAGCGGACGCACGGTCTTGTGGTCACGGCCGTCGATACGCGGCTCGCCCTTGATCACGCGGGCACGTACCACGCGCTTCTCGAGACCGGCGAAGGCGCCTTCGACCTCGGAGGCCTCGAACTTGCCGTCTTCGTCACCGGCCAGCTTCTCGACGGCCTCGGCCTTGAGTGCGGACAGGGCATCCTGGCGCTGCATCTTGTCGGTGATGCGGTAGGCTTCGCCGACCTTGGCTTCGAAGCCCTGGGCCAGGGCTTCCTTGAGCGCGGTATTCTCGGCGGCGGGCTGCCACTCCCACTTGGCCTTGCCGGCCTCGGCGGTCAGCTCGTTGATCGCCTGGATGACGGTCTGCATCTCCTGGTGGCCGAACAGCACGGCGCCCAGCATCTCGTCCTCGAGCAGCTCTTCGGCCTCGGACTCGACCATCAGCACGGCCTTCTCGGTACCGGCCACGACCATGTTCAGCTCGGAGCCGCCGAGCTCCTCGACGGTCGGGTTGAGGAAGTAGCCACGCTCTTCATTGAAGCCCACGCGAGCGGCGCCGATGGGACCATTGAAGGGCACGCCGGAAATCGCCAGCGCCGCCGAGGTGCCGATCATCGCGGCGATGTCCGGATCGTGGTTGCGATCGGTGGACAGCACGGTACAGATGACCTGGACTTCGTTCATGAAGCCCTTGGGAAACAGCGGACGGATCGGACGGTCGATCAGTCGCGAGGTGAGGGTTTCCTTCTCGGTGGGACGCCCTTCACGCTTGAAGAAGCCGCCGGGAATCTTGCCGACCGCGTAGGTCTTTTCCTGGTAGTGGACAGACAACGGGAAGAAAGGCTGGCTCGGGTTGGCCTCCTTTCTGGCCACCACGGTGCACAGCACCACGGTGTCGTCCATGGTGACCATCACGGCACCGGTGGCCTGGCGGGCGATGCGCCCGGTTTCCAGGGTGACGGTGCTGCGACCGTACTGAAACGTCTTCTTGACCGGATTCACGGCGACTTCCTTTACTTTTCGATGTTTGGGTCGTTTTTGACTCGGCGCCTATTTTAGGGGGTCAAGCCCGTGAGGGCCACCACAAAGGTCAAGGGAGTTTCAAGTGGCCGCCGCTGCCTGCCGCGACCGCGCACAACGCTGTACCACCAACGACAACGGGCAGCCCCGTGGGGCTGCCCGTTATCTGACGCCGCTTCCCGAAGGAAGCCTTGTCGCGCTTGCGTCTTAGCGACGCAGACCCAGACGCTGGATCAGGGACTGATAGCGCTCGAAGTCCTTGCGCTTGAGGTAGTCAAGCAGCTTGCGGCGCTGGTTGACCATGCGGATCAGGCCACGACGGGAGTGGTGATCCTGCTTGTTGGTCTTGAAGTGATCCTGCAGGCCGTTGATGTTGGCGCTGAGCAGGGCCACCTGAACCTCGGGGGAACCGGTGTCGCTGTCACCACGGCCGTATTCGTTGACGATTTCGGCCTTCTGTTCGGCGGTAAGTGCCATCTGTCTCTCCAGTAAGCAATATGCCTGAATGATGAATGTCGGAGACCACGCATATTTGCAGTCTCCAGCTGCCGCAACCCCTTGAGGGGGTCAGTCTTGCCCTGAGCCCGCGACGAACGTGCTCAGAAGGCGCCGGGGCACGATATCCCCGGTAGGCTCGACCAGACCGAGACCGATAAAGGACTCACCCTGATAGAGGCGATACAACGACTCCTCGGCCATGGCCGAATCGCCGCCCTCGAGCTCACCGCGTGCCGGGCGTCCAAAGCGCAGGGCCTGGACACCTGCCTCACTGAGGCGATGAGCCGGGAGGTGTTGAAGCAGACTGTCGATCGGTGCCAGGCGCGCTTGGCGCTGGCCGTCGTCCTGGGCCTCGAGCGTGTCGAAATCGACCATGCCGTCGGCATCGAAGGGGCCGGTCTTCAGCCGTCTGAGCCGCGAGATATGCCCTTCGCAACCCAGCGCCTTGGCCATGTCCTCGGCCAGCGTACGCACATAGGTGCCTTTGCTGACCCGGACCTCCAGGTCGAATCCTGGGGACTCGCCCTCGAGGCTGGCGGAAAGTAGCCGAGCATCATACACCCTTATCCGCCGGGTTGCACGATCTACGCTTTTGCCCTCTCGCGCCAGTTCGTAGAGCTTGCGCCCCTGGTGCTTGAGCGCGGAATACATCGGCGGCAGTTGATCCTGCTCGCCGATGAAATTCGCCACTACCGACGCGACGTCGCTGTGCTCCAGCGCCGGCACCGGCGCCTCGGCGATGACCTCGCCTTCGGCGTCACCGGTATCGGTGCTCTGCCCGAGCTCGACCCGGGTGCGGTACACCTTGTCGGCCTCGAGCAGCTGGTTGGAAAACTTGGTGGCCTCACCGAACAGCACCGGCAGAAGACCTGTCGCCATGGGGTCCAGGGTACCGGTATGACCGGCCTTCTGGGCCTGGTACAGGCGCCTCGCCCGCTGCAGTGCAAAGTTGCTGGACATGCCCTTGGGCTTGTCCAGCAGCAGTACACCATCGATCGGCAGTCCTCGACGACGACGGGCCATCAGTCCTTGGCCCCGTCCTCGCCGCTGTCGTTCTCGTCATCCCCCTCGGGTTGGCGAGAGCGATCGCTGGCCACCGCCTCTTCGATCAGCGATGACAGGTGCTGACCACGCACCACGCTTTCGTCATAGTGAAAGCGCAGTTCCGGCACGTGACGCAGCTTGATGCGACGCGCCACCTGGCTACGGAGGAAACCGCCGGCGCGCTTGAGCACCTTGAGGTTTTCCTTGATCCGTTCCGGGTCCTGCTCACCCAGCAGGGTGATATGGACGTCGGCGTAGCCGAGGTCACGACTGACCTCGACCCCGCTCACGGTGACCATCCCCAGGCGCGGGTCCTTGACCTCGCGCTGGATCAGGACCGCCAGCTCCTTCTGGAGCTGGTCGGCCACTCGGTCGGTACGCTTGAATTCGCGCATGGATGACGACTCCTCGAACGCTTACAGCGTGCGCTCGACCTTGACCTGGTCAAAGACCTCGATCTTGTCGTTGACCTGGACATCGTTGTAGTTCTTCACCCCGATGCCACACTCCATGCCGTTGCGCACTTCCTGGACGTCGTCCTTGAAGCGGCGCAGCGACTCGAGCTCGCCTTCGTAGATGACCACGTTGTCGCGCAGCACGCGGATCTTCTTGTTACGGAAGACCGTACCCTCGACCACCATGCAGCCAGCCACGGCACCGATCTTGGGCGCGCGGAAGACGTCACGGACCTCGGCAATACCGACGATCTCTTCCTTCCACTCGGGCTCGAGCATGCCGCTCATGGCCTGCTTGACCTCGTCGATCAGGTGGTAGATGACGCTGTAGTAGCGCAGCTCCAGACCTTCACGCTCGATGATCTCGCGGGCGGCCGCATCGGCACGCACGTTGAAGCCGACCACGATGGCCTCACTGGCCAGTGCCAGGTTGGCATCGGTACCGGTGATACCGCCAACACCGGAGGACACCACGGACACCTGCACCTCGTCGGTGGACAGCTCCTCGAGGGCGCCCTTGATCGCTTCCAGGGAACCCTGGACGTCGGCCTTGAGCACGATGTTGACCTTGGCGGCCTCGCTCTGGCCCATCTGGGAGAACATGTTCTCCAGCTTGGCCTTCTGCTGGCGTGCCAGGCGAATCTCGCGGTACTTGCCCTGGCGGAAGTTGGCGACTTCACGCGCCTTCTTCTCGTCGGCCACGACCATGAAGTCGTCACCGGCTTCCGGGGTGCCATCGAGACCCTGGATCTCCACCGGCATGGCGGGACCCACGGCGTCGACCTGCTTGCCGAGTTCGTTGGTCAGGGCACGCACACGGCCGTAGTGCAGACCGGCCAGTACGATGTCGCCCTTCTTCAGGGTACCGTTCTGGACCAGCACGGTGGCCACCGGGCCACGGCCCTTGTCGAGGCGAGACTCGACCACCACACCCTTGCCGGGTGCGCTCGGGACCGCCTTGAGCTCGAGCACCTCGGAGACCAGGTGAACGGCTTCCAGCAGCTCCTCGATGCCTTCGCCAGACTTGGCGGAGACGTGGACGAACTGGGTGTCGCCACCCCACTCCTCGGAGATCACGCCATGCTGGGACAGCTCATTCTTGACCCGGTCGGGATCGGCTTCCGGCTTGTCGATCTTGTTGACCGCGACCACCATCGGCACTTCGGCAGCCTTGGAGTGCTCCACCGCCTCGATGGTCTGGGGCATGACGCCATCGTCGGCCGCCACCACCAGGATGACCACGTCGGTGGCCTTGGCACCACGGGCACGCATGGCGGTAAACGCCGCGTGACCAGGGGTGTCGAGGAAGGTCACACCGTCGCTGTCGTCCTCGACGTGGTAGGCACCGATGTGCTGGGTGATACCGCCGGCTTCACCGGTGGCCACCTTGGCACGACGAATGTAGTCGAGCAGCGAGGTCTTGCCGTGGTCGACGTGACCCATGACCGTGACCACCGGAGAGCGGGTGATTTCCTCGCCCTCGTAGGAGATGGCTTCGAGCACTTCGGTCTCGAGGGCATCGTCCTTGACCAGCTTGGGCGTGTGGCCCATTTCTTCCACCACGATAGCCGCGGTGTCCTGGTCGATGGTCTGGTTGATGGTCACCGCGGCGCCCATGGTGAACATGGCCTTGATGACCTCGTTGGCCTTGATCGACATCTTGTCGGCCAGTTCGGCCACCGAGATGGACTCGGGAATCGAGACCTCACGCACGATCGGCTGGGTCGGCTTCTGGAAGCCATGCTTGCCGTTGCCCTGGCTGCCGCCACGACGGCTGCCACGACGCTCGGCGCGCTTGGCCTTCTTGCCACCGCCACGACGACGCTCTTCGCGGTCGCTGCGATCGTCGTCGTCACGCTCGCCACGGCCTTTCTTGCCGGTCTTGGCGGCGGCCTTCTTGACGGCGGCACGACGCACGTCGCCACGACCTTCCTTGGGCGGCGCCGGCGGCTCGTCGCCAGCCGGGGCAGAGGTGTCGAGCTCGGGCACCGGAATGTCGGGCACGACGGCGGCCTCTTCGGCCTCGCGCTTGGCCTTGGCGGCCTGCTCGGCGTCCTGGCTCGCCTTCTGCTCGGCGCGCTGCTTGGCTTCTTCGGCCTCCTGGGCCTCGCGACGTGCACGGGAATCGGCCATGTCGCCGACCAGCTGACGCGGACCGTGGTCCTCGACCGGCGCCGGGGCTTCTTCCTGGGCCTCGTCACGCTTGACGTAGGTGCGCTTCTTGCGGACCTGGACCTCGATGGTCTTGCCGCGCTCGCTGGTCTTGATCTTGCTGCGCGTCTTGCGGGTCAGGGTGATGCGATTGCGCGCAGCCGCGCCCACACCGCTGCCACCGCCATGGCTCTTGGTCAGAAAGTCCAACAGCTTGCGCTTGTCTTCCTCGGACACGGCGTCGGCTTCCGACTTGTGCTCGAGTCCGGCTTCTTTCATCTGTTCCAGCAGACGGGGCACTTCACGCCCCACCTTCGCTGCAAAATCCTTAACGGTCATCTCTGACATTACGACCCTCCTCAGCCCGTGACCCTGTTACTGTTCGCTCTCGAACCAAGGCGCACGGGCGGTCATGATCAATGCCGCGGCGCGCTCTTCGTCCACCTCTTCGATGTCCACCAGATCATCGACAGACTGTTCAGCCAGATCTTCCATGGTCTTGATGCCACGGCTGGCCAGGATGAAGGCCAGATGGCGCTCCATTCCGTCCATCTCCAGCAGATCATCCGCCGGCTGGGCTCCGTCCAGTTCCTCCTCGGAGGCAATGGCCAGGTTCAAGAGCTCGTCCTTGGCGCGAGCTCGAAGCTCCTCGATGAGGTCTTCGTCGAACTCTTCGATTTCCAGCATTTCCTCGACCGGTACGTAGGCCACCTCTTCAAGCGAGGTGAAACCTTCCTCGACCAGCAGCCGAGCGACATCATCATCGATGTCCAGGTGCTGAACGAAGTGCTCGACCAGACTGTCGATTTCCTGGTCGCGCTTGGCCTCGGCGTCGGCTTCGGTCATGACGTTGATACGCCAGCCGGTCAGCTCGGACGCGAGACGCACGTTCTGGCCACTACGGCCGATGGCCTGGGCCAGGTTGTCCTCGGCGACGGCCACGTCCATGGCGTGGGCATCCTCATCCACCAGGATGGAGGCGACGTCGGCCGGGGCCATGGCGTTGATCACCAGCTGTGCGGGATTGTCGTCCCACAGCACGATGTCGACGCGTTCGTTCTGCAGCTCCGAGGACACCGCCTGCACGCGCGAACCGCGCATGCCGACGCAAGCGCCCACCGGGTCGATGCGACGGTCGTTGGTCTTGACCGCGATCTTGGCCCGGGAGCCCGGATCACGCGCCGCACCCTTGATCTCGATAAGCTGCTCGGCGATCTCGGGAACCTCGATCTTGAACAGCTCAATGATCATCTGCGGGTTGGTGCGCGACAGGATCAACTGGGCGCCACGCGCCTCGGCGTCGACCTTGACCAGCAGTGCGCGCACCCGCTCGTTCATGCGGTAGCGCTCACCGGGGATCATCTCGCTGCGCGGCAGGAAGGCCTCGGCGTTGTCGCCCAGGTCAATGATCAGGCCGTCACGTGTCGTCTTCTTGACGATACCCGCGACCAGTTCACCTTCACGCTCGGCATAGATGCGCACGACCTCGGCACGCTCGGCCTCGCGCACCTTCTGCACGATGACCTGCTTGGCGGTCTGGGCGGCGATACGACCGAAGGCCGCATTCTCGATGCGCTCCTCGACCACGTCACCCAGGCCCAGCGGCGGATCCCGCTTTTCGGCGAAGGTCAGCTTGATCTCGGCGTCGGGTCCGTCGAAGTCATCGTCCTCGACCACCACCCAGCGGCGGAAGGTCTCGTACTCGCCGGTCATCCGGTCGATGTGTACGCGGACGCTGGCTTCCTCATCCTCGAAGCGCTTGCGCGAGGCACTGGCCAGCGCCGCCTCGACGGCTTCGAAGATGACCTCGCGGGGGACACCCTTCTCGTTGGAGATCGCGTCAACGACCGCCAGAATTTCTTTACTCATGCCTTAAAGCCTCGCCAAAAAACCGATCCTTGTTCTCTCTTGTCGCGCATCAGTCGTCGCGCATCAGTGAGCGTCACTCGTCAAACTGAGGAACCACCCGCGCCTGATCGATGCCGTCGATCGGAAAGCAGTATTCCTCACCGTCGATCTGCACCAGCACCTCGTCACCCTCGGTTCCGGCGAGCACGCCCTGGAACTTGCGCCGACCCTCGAAAGGAGCGCGCAGCTTCAGAGCCACGTGATGGCCAGCGTAACGGGAGAACTGATCGAGACGGAACAGCGGACGATCCATCCCGGGCGAAGACACCTCGAGACGGTACTCCCCGGCGATGGGATCCTCGACATCCATGATGGCGCTGACCTGTCGACTGATATCGGCACAGTTGTCGACACTGACGCCATCGGCGTGATCGATGTAAATCACCAGACGGGAATGTTTTCCCTGGGACAGATAGTCGATACCCCAGAGCTCGAACCCCATGGCCGTTACCACCGGTTCGATCAACGCATTGAGCGCAGCATCTTTGGTCGCCACGAATGAAAGCTCCTACAGCCGTTGCATCAGCACCTGGCCGGGAGTGAACAGGAAAGTCAGGTGGCTGATTGGCGTTCGCGCCGCCGGGCGAGCCCCGGCAAGCTGCTAACAAAAAGCCCCTTCACAGGAAGGGGCTTTTTCCAAGAAACCTGTCACCATCTGGCAGAAGTTCGCATGCCCCTTGAGGATACCTGCATGCCTGCCAAGAAGATGGTAGCGGGGACCGGATTTGAACCGATGACCTTCGGGTTATGAGCCCGACGAGCTACCAGACTGCTCCACCCCGCATCAATCTAGGCCGGTGATTATACTGCGCCTTGACCAGGGCGTCAAGGCATTTCACCGAACCGCCAACCCTGAGAGAAGATCACCGGTCATCACCGGGAGAGCTTGTCATCCACGCCGTCATTGCAGAAGACGAGGATGGTGCCGAAGGCGGGACTTGAACCCGCACGACCGTAAGGTCACTACCCCCTCAAGATAGCGTGTCTACCAATTCCACCACTTCGGCTAGGGGAGTTCCGGAGATCAGCCTTGGCTGTCCTCCAGCACTGGCGCTGCATTATCCACGTCGCTTGAACCTTCGTCAAGCGTAGGCGCAGAATTTTCCTGACTTTCTTCCTCAAGCGCAGGCGCACTGTTCTGGGTGCTTTCGTCATCCAGGGTCGGCGCGCTGTTCTGCTGCTCGATCACCTCGGCGTCGGGAATACCCGCTTCTGGCGCGGAATTGCCCGCTTCGGAGGCGAAGTAGGCCAGGGTCAGGGAAGTGGCGAAGAAACACGCCGCCAGCGCCCCGGTCGCCTTGGACAGGAAACTGCCGCTGCCACGGGAACCGAAGACGGTCTGGGAGGCACCGCCACCGAAGGAGGCGCCGGCATCGGCGCCCTTGCCCTGCTGCAGCAGGATAAGAACGACCAGGGCGATGGCGATCGCCACATGGATCATGAGAATGGCAACTTGCATGGATTCAACCTGCTGACTGACAAATGGCTAGAAAATCGTCGACCTTCAGCGATGCTCCGCCGATCAGGCCGCCGTCGATGTCCGGTTGGGCCAGCAATTCCGCCGCGTTGTCGGGCTTCATGCTGCCGCCGTAGAGAACCTGCATGGACGCCGCCAGGGCGCCATCGTAACGTTCGAGTCGTGCACGAATCGCCGCATGCACCTGCTGCGCCTGCTCAGGCGTTGCGGTACGACCGGTGCCGATCGCCCAGACCGGCTCGTAGGCCAATACCAGGCGCGCGCGCTCGTCACCGTCGAGGGCTTCCATCACCGCCTCGAGCTGACCGAGCACCACCGCCTCGGTACGCTCGGCGTCGCGCTCTTCCAGGGTTTCCCCCAGGCACAGCACCGGCGTCAGCCCCTGACCCAGCGCGGCCTGCACCCGTGCCAGCACCGCCGCGTCGTCTTCACCGAACAGGGTGCGCCGCTCGGAGTGTCCGACCAGCACCATGTCGGCGCCGACGTCTGCAAGCATGGCGCCGCTCACCTCGCCGGTGAAGGCTCCGCTCGGCTGGTCGCTCAGGGTCTGGCCGGCCAGCCTGACGCTCTGCGGCAACCGTTCCCTGGCCACCCCGACATAGGGAAAGGGAACCGCCAGGGCCAGCGTCACCGCCTGCGGCAATTCAGCGCCGGACAGCGCCTCGGCGAAGGTATCGATCAGGCTCAGCGAGCCATTCATCTTCCAGTTGCCGGCGATCAGCGGTGCACGCATGGAACATCCTCTTTCAAGGTGGGCCGAAATGGTATAGGAGCGGCCCTGTCAAGACAAGATTTGCCGCGGGATCGAAGCCTTCGGTCCCGCGCTGGAGCAAGCCGACAAGACGCTCTCGCCGGCATCAGGGTCCACCAGGCCTCGCGTCATGGCACCGCGAAACCGGGCGGTGAGATCAGGGTTCAGCCGACCAGCTCACGCACGTCATCGGCCAGACGCCTGGCCAGCCCTTCGACATCCAGATGAGGGCGCCCCTCGACCATGACGCGAATCAGCGGCTCGGTACCCGAGGGGCGCAGCAGCACGCGGCCCTCATCGCCAAGCTCGGCCTCGACCGCACGGGTGGCCTGTTCGAGACTCGGGTCGGCCATCACCGCCTTGGCGTCGACGCCCGCCGACAGGCGCACGTTGACCAGCGACTGAGGCGCCTTCTCGAAGCCGTGCAGCAGACGTGACAGCGGCTTTTCCTCACGCACCATGTAGGACAGCACCTGCAGCGCCGAGACGATACCATCGCCGGTGGTCTGCACGTGGCGACAGACGATATGCCCCGAGGACTCGCCACCCAGCTGCCAGTCGTTGGCGGCCAGGCGCTCCATCACGTAGCGATCGCCGACCTTGGCACGTTCGAAGGGCACGCCCATGGACTCCAGCGCGGCGGCCAGCCCGAAGTTGCTCATCAGGGTACCGACCACGCCACCGCCCAACTCGCCACGCTCGTGACGGTCCTTGGCGATCAGGTAGAGCATGTCGTCACCGTCGATCTCGTGACCGTCGGCGTCCACCATCAGCACGCGATCGCCGTCGCCATCGAAGGCGATACCCAGATCGGCGCCTTGCTGAATCACTGCCGCGCGCAGCGCCGCGGGATGGGTCGAGCCCACCTCCTGGTTGATATTGAGGCCGTCGGGCTCGGCCCCGACCAGGCTGACCTTGGCCCCGAGCTCCTTGAACACCGCCGGCGCGATGTGATACGTCGCGCCATGGGCGCAGTCCAGCACGATACGCAGGCCGTGCAGGTTGACCCGGTCAGGGATCGTCGACTTGCAGAACTCGATATAGCGCCCGGCGGCGTCGTCGACCCGGCTGGCCTTGCCCAGCTCCCCCGGTGACACCGTGGTCAGGGTCTCATCCAGTGCGCGCTCGATGCGCTCCTCGATCTCATCACCCAGCTTGGCACCCTCGGCCGAGAAGAACTTGATGCCGTTGTCCTGGTAGGCGTTGTGGGAAGCGGAGATGACGATGCCCGCATCGGCGCGAAAGGTCCGCGTCAGGTAGGCGATACCCGGCGTCGGCATCGGACCGAGCAGCATGACGTCTACGCCCGCCGCCGACAGCCCCGCCTCGAGGGCCGACTCGAACATGTAGCCGGAGATACGAGTGTCCTTGCCGATCAGCACCCGCGCCCGCTGACGGCGCGGCTCGAGCACGCGGCCAGTGGCCCAGCCCAGCTTGAGCATGAAGTCCGGCGTGATCGGCGCCTGACCGACAGTGCCGCGAATGCCATCCGTGCCAAAATAGCGTCTAGCCATGGTGTTCTCCTTCCTCGAGAACGGCCCAGGTCATGTTCACCGCGTCCACATGGGGCCCCACATCGTGAACGCGTAGTATCCGTGCGCCTCGCTCCACCGCCAGTGCCGACAAGGCCAGACCGCCGGACAGGCGCTCCTCGACCGCACGGTCGAGCACCTTGCCGATCATGCTCTTGCGCGACATCCCCACCAGCAGCGGGAGCCCCAGGGCTTCGAGGCGCTCCAGGCGATGCAATAGGCGAAGATTATGCTCCACGGTCTTGGCGAAGCCAAAACCTGGGTCAAGCAACAGCCGTTCTCGCTTGAGACCGGCGACCTCGCACTCGGCGATGCGCCTTTCGAGAAAGTCTGCCACCTCTTCCTCCACCGGCCTGTCATAACGGGGCGCGTCCTGCATGTCGCCCGGCTCGCCGAGCATGTGCATCAGCACCACCGGCAGCCCGGTGCCGGTCGCCGCCGCGACGGCGCCCTCACGACGCAGGTTGCGCACATCATTGATCATGCCAGCCCCGGCCTGGGCGCTTTCGCGCATGACCTCCGGCGTCGAGGTATCCACCGACACCAGGGCATCCAGCTCCCGTACCAGCGCCTCGACCACCGGGATCACCCGGTCGAGCTCCTGCTGCGCGGTGACCGGCGTCGCACCAGGTCGCGTGGACTCGCCGCCCACGTCGATGATGGCGGCACCCTCGGCGAGCATCTGTTCGGCATGGCGCAGGGCGTCGTCGATGACCACGTGATGGCCACCGTCGGAAAAGGAGTCGGGAGTGACGTTGAGGATCCCCATGATGCGGGGAAAGGTCAGATCGAGGCGGTGTCGACCACAGGGCAGTACAGCGGGGTAACGAGCGTCCATCGAAGAGGATGTCCTGGGAAAATCTGGGTATTCACCAAAGAATACTAATACGAGAGGCGGGTCATGCAACGCCAGAGGCGCCCCGCGGGGCGCCTCTGTGAGCGGGCGGGCCGTCAGCTACCGGCGGGGCCGCCAAGGGGGTCGGAGGGGCGACGGCCGGAGCCTTTGTCATCCTCTTCCTCGTCCCCGTCGTTGGTGTCGGCGCTGGACTCCGGCTCCTTCGACGGCTCGGGATCACCGGTGACCGGGGAACCACCGCCGGAACCGGGCTCATCCCAGTCCTTGGGCGGACGTGGATCGCGTCCGTCCATGATGTCCTTGAGCTGATCCGCGTCGATGGTCTCGTACTGCATCAGCGCTTCGGCCATGGCGTCGAGCTTGTCGCGATTGTCCTCGAGGATCTGACGCGCCTGCTCGTAGCAGCCGTCGATGATCTTGCGCACTTCCTTGTCCAGACGCGAGGTGGTTTCGCCCGACTTCAGCTTGCCACCGCCCTGGCCCGGGCCGCCGAGGAACTGGTGAGACTCGTCCTCGTCGTACATGATCGGCCCCATCTCCTCGGACAGGCCCCACTTCGCCACCATGTTGTGGGCAAGCTCGGTGGCACGCTTGATGTCGTTGGAGGCGCCGGTGGTGACACCGTTCGGCCCCAGCGTCATCTCCTCGGCGATGCGGCCGCCGAACAGCGAACAGATCTGACTGATGATCTGCTGGCGCGACAGGCTGTAGCGATCCTGCTCCGGCAGGAACATGGTCACACCCAGGGCGCGGCCACGCGGAATGATGGTCACCTTGTAGACCGGGTCATGCTCCGGCATCACCAGACCGATGATGGCGTGGCCCGACTCGTGGTAGGCGGTGTTGAGCTTTTCCTTCTCGGTCATGACCATGGAGCGGCGCTCAGCCCCCATCATGATCTTGTCCTTGGCCAGCTCAAGCTCTTCCATGCCGACCAGACGCTTGTTGCGACGAGCGGCAAACAGCGCGGCCTCGTTGACCAGGTTGGCCAGGTCGGCACCGGAGAAGCCAGGGGTACCACGGGCAATGAAGGTCGGCTTGACGTCATCGGCCAGCGGCACCTTGCGCAGGTGCACGTTGAGGATATGCTCGCGACCACGGATATCGGGAAGCGGCACCACCACCTGACGGTCGAAGCGGCCCGGGCGCAGCAGCGCAGGGTCGAGCACGTCGGGACGGTTGGTGGCGGCGATGACGATGATGCCTTCATTGGCCTCGAAGCCGTCCATCTCGACCAGCAGCTGGTTCAGCGTCTGCTCGCGCTCGTCGTTGCCGCCGCCCATGCCGGCGCCGCGCGAACGACCCACGGCGTCGATCTCGTCGATGAAGATGATGCAGGGTGCCTGCTTCTTGGCCTGCTCGAACATGTCGCGCACACGGGATGCACCCACACCGACGAACATCTCTACGAAGTCAGAGCCCGAGATCGAGAAGAACGGCACCTTGGCCTCGCCGGCGATGGACTTCGCCAGCAGGGTCTTGCCGGTACCGGGAGGCCCGACCATCAAGACACCGCGGGGGATGGTGCCACCCAGCCGCTGGAACTTGGTCGGATCACGCAGGAAGTCGACCAGTTCCTCGACTTCCTCCTTGGCCTCGTCACACCCCGCCACGTCGGCGAAGGTGGTCTTGATCTGATCCTGGGACAGCAGTTTGGCCTTGGACTTGCCGAAGCTCATGGGGCCGCCCTTGCCGGCACCACCGCCCTGCATCTGGCGCATGAAGAACATGAAGATGGCCAGGATCAGCAGAATCGGGAAGCTCGCGATCAATAGTCGCGTCCACAGACTCTGCTGTTCCGGCTTCTTGCCCACTACGGTGACATTGTTGGACAACAGATCGTCCATCAGCTTCGGGTCCTCCGCCGAGGGGCGGATGGTCTGGAAGCTGGAGCCATCGTTGCGCTCACCGCTGATCGTGTAACCGTCGATGGTTACACTGCGTACCTGCTCGTTTTGCACCTGTTCGACGAACTGGGAGTAGTTCATCTGGTTGGGTGCGTTCTCGACGCTGAAGTTGTTGAACACCGTCAGCAGCACCGCCGCGATGACCAACCACAGAATCAGGTTCTTCGCCATGTCGTTCAAGGGACCACCCTCAATTGCAAGAATCTGTCGGCCTAGGTGCCTAAGGGTTCGACACTACATGACCCGGCCTGGTTCAGCCAGCCTGATCGGATCCAACGAAGCGGCGCAAGCGCCCCTTCCGCCGGGACTCACCCTCGGAAAATGCCGAAAAAATGTCGATGCGATGACTGCCTGGCAGGCCATCGCACGCCATCATGTGTCCTTTCCTGCCTGTACCATGCCTCAAGACTGGCACAGCCAGGCCACTTTTGCCGGTATCGCTCCGGTAGGCACGGTCTATCAGACGTCGACCGGCGCCGAAGCTCAGCCCTTGAATCCCTGGGCCAGCAGGTAGACCTCGCGGGAGCGTGCCCGCGATGCCCCCGGCTTGCGCGTCACCACCTTTTGAAAGGCGCCGCGCAGCTCCTTGAGATATTCGTCGAAGCCTTCGCCCTGGAACACCTTGGCCAGGAAGGTACCCCCGGGACGCAGCGTCTGACGAGCCAGGTCGAGCGCCAGCTCCACCAGGTACATTGCCTGGGGCTGATCGATGGCCGCCATACCACTCATATTGGGGGCCATGTCCGACATCACAAGGTCCACCGGGCGATCACCGAGCCTTGCCAGCACCTCTTCCAGCACGCTTTCCTCGGTAAAGTCACCCTGTACGAAGTCGACCCCGGCCAGGGCGTCCATCTCGAGGATGTCCGAGGCGATGACCACGCCGGCGTCACCGACACGCTCTGCGGCGATCTGGCTCCAGCCGCCTGGCGCCGCACCCAGATCGATGACGGTCATGCCCGGCTTGAACAGCTTGTCCTTGTCGTCCAGCTCCACCAGCTTATAGCTGGCCCGGGAACGGTAGCCGTCCTGCCAGCTCTGCTGAACGTAGCGATCATCGAAGTGTTCCTTCAACCAGCTGGCGCTGGTCTTGCTCGCGCTGCTCTTGCCGGATGAGGGTTTTTTACCGGAGGGGGGACGGGATGCTGCCACTGAGCCACCTGAAAGAAGATTTCCTGAACAATTGCCGGACGGGCGTTGCTCGAAGTGCATTTGCTGCGGACACCCGGCATGGCCGCCGGAGCCGAACCGCGTGGCGGGGAGGCTCGCCGCAGGAACCGAGGGGCGGGCTGCACGACGCATCGAGCGGCTTTGCCACCGCCGGCGAACGGCTGCCTGGAGATTGTCATGCACAAGCGCTTTCACCGCACGGGGAATCCCCGTACCATGTGCTGTCACGCGCCCTACGGCCAAAACGGAATGAAGCAAGATACCATGAGCTTGTCACAGGCACAAAAGAAAGCAATGCGCAGCATCGGCCACCACCTTGACCCGGTGGTGACGGCCTCGGAGAACGGTATTTCCGAGGGCATGCTGGCCGAGCTCGAACGAGCCCTGAACGACCACGAACTGGTCAAGGTGAAGCTCGCGATCCCCGACCGCGACGACCGCACCGCAGTGCTCGACGAACTCGTCGCCCAGAGCCGCTCCGAGCTGATCCAGAAGATCGGCAAGGTGGCCCTGCTGTACCGCAAGAACCCCAAGGCCAACCCGAAGCTGTCCAACATCACGCGCTTCGAGAACCACCACGGCCGCCACTGACGCACCGGCGTCGCTGCGCCACCACCGGGCGCCGACGAGCCAGTCGCCAGAAAAGACACCGCCCCGCCAGGAATCCTGGCGGGGCGGTGTCGTCTGGATCGAAGGAGCCGGGTCTAGATGTGCTCGACGCCGGTGATCTCGTACTCGACCTCACCACCGGGGGTGCGGACCAGCACGACCTCACCCTCTTCCTTGCCGATCAAGGCACGGGCGATGGGCGAGGTGACCGAGATGCGACGCTGCTTGATGTCGGCCTCGTCCTCACCGACGATGCGGTAGGTCACCTCTTCGTCGGTATCCAGATTCAGAAGCTCGACGGTCACGCCGAAGATCACCTTGCCGGTCTTGGGCAGCTTGGTGACGTCGATGACCTGGGCGTTGGACAGCTTGCCCTCGATCTCCTGGATACGCCCCTCGATGAAGCCCTGCTGCTCACGCGCGGCGTGGTACTCGGCGTTCTCCTTGAGGTCGCCGTGCTCACGCGCTTCGGCGATGGCAGCGATCACTGTCGGGCGAGCCTCGCTCTTGAGCTGTTCGAGCTCTTCACGCAGGCGTTGCTCACCGGCGACGGTCATCGGGACCTTGTTCATGTATTCGCTCCTGCATGCAGTTCCTGTAGCCGCCGCACGGTCACGGCATTGCCGTACTCGAGCGCCAAACAAACGGCACTGGCCCCTGCCAGCGTCGTGGCATAGGGAACCTTGCGGGCGAGTGCGGTGCGGCGGATCACCGAGGAGTCATTGATGGCCTGGCGGCCCTCGGTGGTATTGACGATATAGGCGATCTCGTCGTTCTTGATGGAATCGACGATGTGTGGCCGGCCTTCGTAAACCTTGTTGACGACCTCGACGGGCAGACCAGCCTGTTCAAGGGCTGCCGCCGTTCCTCGGGTCGCACAGAGTGTGAAGCCCAATGTTACCAGAGAACGCGCCACTTCGATAACACCCGCCTTGTCCGGCTCGCGAACCGACAGGAACGCCTTGCGATCGCCGGTCAGCGCCGGAATCGCCTCACCTGCACCGAGCTGGGCCTTGTAGAAGGCCTCCGCGAAGGTGTCGCCGGACCCCATTACCTCGCCGGTGGACTTCATCTCCGGCGACAGGATCGGGTCGACGCCAGGGAACTTGTTGAACGGGAACACCGCCTCCTTGACGCTGTAGAAGTGCGGCACGATCTCGCGCTCGAAGCCCTGCTCCTTGAGGCTGACGCCGGCCATGCAACGGGCCGCCACCTGGGCCAGCGAGGTACCGATGCACTTGGACACGAAGGGCACGGTGCGCGAGGCGCGCGGGTTGACCTCGATGACGTAGATCTCGCCGTCCTGCCAGGCCAGCTGGACGTTCATCAGGCCCTTCACGCCAAGCTCCACGGCCATGCGCTTGACCTGCTCGCGCATCTCGTCCTGCACTTCCGCCGGCAGCGAGTACGGCGGCAGCGCACAGGCGGAGTCGCCTGAGTGCACACCAGCCTGTTCGACGTGCTGCATGATACCGCCGATCACCACCTGCTCACCGTCGGACACCGCGTCGATGTCGATCTCGATGGCGGCGCTCAGGAAGTGATCGAGCAGCACCGGCGAGTCGTTGGAGACCTTGACCGCGTGGGTCATGTAGTTCTCCAGCTCGCTGGCGTCATAGACGATTTCCATGGCGCGCCCACCGAGCACGTAGCTCGGGCGCACCACCAGCGGGTAGCCGATCGCCTCGGCCTTGCTGAAGGCCTCGTCAAAGCTTCTGGCGGTGGCGTTGGGCGGCTGCTTGAGGCCCAGCTTGTCGATCATCTGCTGGAAGCGCTCGCGATCCTCGGCGCGGTCGATGGCGTCCGGGGTGGTACCGATGATCGGCACACCGGCGGCCTCGAGCGCACGTGCAAGCTTCAGCGGCGTCTGACCGCCGAACTGCACGATCACCCCGACCGGCTTCTCCTTGTCGGCGATCTCGAGCACGTCCTCCAGGGTCACCGGCTCGAAGTACAGACGATCGGAGGTGTCGTAGTCGGTGGACACGGTCTCCGGGTTGCAGTTGACCATGATGGTCTCGTAGCCGTCGTCGCGCATGGCGAAGGCGGCGTGGACGCAGCAGTAGTCGAACTCGATGCCCTGACCGATACGGTTGGGGCCACCGCCCAGCACCATGATCTTCTTACGATCGCTGACCTCGGCCTCGCACTCCTCCTCGTAGGTGGAGTACATGTAGGCGGTGTCGGAGGCGAACTCGGCGGCGCAGGTGTCGACGCGCTTGTAGACCGGACGGATACCGGCGTCATGGCGCGCCCTGCGCACATCGTCCTCGGACACGCCCAGCACCTTGGCCAGGCGAGCATCGCCAAAGCCCTTGCGCTTGAGACGATAGAGTTCGCGCGCGTCCAGCGACGACAGCGGACGGCTGGACAGATCCTGCTCGATCTTGACCAGATCCTCGAGCTGCACCAGGAACCAGGGGTCGATGTTGGTCAGCTCGAACACTTCTGCCACCGACATGCCGGAGCGCATGGCATCGGCGATGAAGAAGATACGCTCGGCGCCGGCGGCCTGCAGCTCGCCCTTGATCAGCGCCATGTTCTCGTCGCTGAACTCGGTGACGATGGGATCGAGACCGTCGTTGCCGGTCTCCATGCCACGCAGCGCCTTCTGCAGCGACTCCTGGAAGGTGCGGCCGATGGCCATGACCTCGCCCACCGACTTCATCTGGGTGGTCAGACGGTCGTTGGCCTGGGGGAACTTCTCGAAGGTGAAGCGCGGAATCTTGGTGACGACGTAGTCGATGGACGGCTCGAAGGACGCCGGGGTGCGACCGCCGGTGATGTCGTTCTGCAGCTCGTCCAGGGTGTAGCCCACCGCCAGCTTGGCGGCGATCTTGGCGATCGGGAAGCCGGTGGCCTTGGAGGCCAGGGCGGAGGAACGCGACACCCGCGGGTTCATCTCGATGACCACCATGCGGCCGGTCTCGGGGTCCACGCCGAACTGGACGTTGGAGCCACCGGTCTCGACACCGATCTCACGCAGCACCGCAAGGGATGCGTCGCGCATGATCTGGTATTCCTTGTCGGTCAGCGTCTGGGCCGGCGCCACGGTGATGGAGTCACCGGTGTGCACGCCCATGGGGTCGAAGTTCTCGATGGCACAGACGATGATGCAGTTGTCGTTCTTGTCACGAACGACCTCCATCTCGTATTCCTTCCAGCCCAGCAACGACTCGTCGATCAGCAGCTCGTGGGTCGGCGAAAGCTCGAAGCCGCGCCCACAGATCTCCTTGAACTCTTCCTTGTTGTAGGCCACGCCGCCACCGGAGCCACCCATGGTGAAGGACGGCCGGATGATCACCGGGAAGCCCAGCTCTCCCTGGATCTCCCAGGCCTCATCCATGCTGTGGGCGACCTTGGCCTTGGGGCACTCGAGACCGATGTTCTTCATCGCCTTGTCGAAGCGATCGCGGTCCTCGGCCTTGTCGATGGTGTCGGCGTTGGCGCCGATCATCTCCACGCCGTACTTTTCCAGTACGCCGTGGCGATCGAGATCCAGCGCGCAGTTCAGCGCGGTCTGGCCGCCCATGGTCGGCAGCACGGCGTCGGGACGCTCGGCCTCGATGATCTTCTCCACCGCCTGCCAGGTGATCGGCTCGATGTAGGTGGCATCCGCCATGGCCGGATCGGTCATGATGGTGGCCGGGTTGGAGTTGACCAGGATGACGCGAAAACCCTCTTCGCGCAGCGCCTTGCAGGCCTGGGCGCCGGAATAGTCGAACTCGCAGGCCTGGCCGATGACGATGGGGCCAGCGCCGATGATAAGGATGCTTTTCAGGTCTGTACGCTTGGGCATGGTGCTCCCCGCAAGAAAATTGGACGATGAACCGGAGTCTGTGTCGGCGCCTTAGCGACGGCTGCGCATCATGTCGATGAAGCGGTCGAACAGCGGCGCCACATCGCGGGGGCCGGGGCTCGCTTCGGGGTGGCCCTGGAAGCTGAACGCCGGACGGTCGGTACGCTCGATCCCCTGCAGGGTGCCGTCGAACAGCGAGCGGTGGGTGGCGCGCAGGTTATCCGGCAGCGTGGTCTCGTCGGCGGCAAAGCCGTGGTTCTGGCTGGTGATCATCACGTGGCCGCTGTCCAGATCCTGCACCGGATGGTTGGCGCCGTGGTGGCCGTGATTCATCTTGACCGTAGTGGCACCGCTGGCCAGCGCCAGCAACTGGTGGCCCAGGCAGATGCCGAACACCGGCACTTCGGTCTCGAGGATCTCGCGGATGGCGTCGATGGCGTAGTCACACGGCTCGGGATCGCCGGGTCCGTTGGACAGAAAGACGCCGTCGGGGTCGAGCGCCAGCACCTCGGACGCCGGGGTCTGGGCCGGCACCACGGTCAGCTTGCAGCCGCGACTCGCCAGCATGCGCAGGATGTTGAACTTGACGCCGTAGTCGTAGGCCACCACATGGAAGGGCCGCTCGGCCCCTTCGGTATCGGCGTAGCCCTTGCCCAGCGTCCACTCGCCCTCGTTCCAGACGTAGCGCTCGCTGCAGGACACCACCTTGGCCAGGTCCATGCCCTTGAGCCCGGGGAAGGCGCGGGCGGCTTCCAGGGCGCGCGCTTCGGCGTCGTCACCCAGGGCCTCGTCGCCTGCCACGATGGCACCGTTCTGGGCACCCTTGTCGCGCAGGATTCGAGTCAGCCGGCGGGTATCGATATCGGCGATGCCCACCACGTTCTGGCTGGCGAGATAGTCCGAGAGGCTCTGGGTAGATCGGAAGTTGCTGGCGACGAGCGGCAGATCGCGGATGACGAGGCCCGCGGCGGCGATGCTGGCGGACTCGACGTCCTCGGGATTGATGCCGGTATTGCCGATATGGGGATAGGTGAGGGTGACGATCTGTCGGGAATAGGAGGGGTCGGTCAAAATTTCCTGATAGCCGGTCATGGCCGTATTGAACACCACCTCACCACTGGTCTGCCCATCAGCGCCAATGGCCGTGCCGTGGAATACGCTGCCATCTTCCAGGGCCAAGATTGCGGGTTTGTTCAACGCTACGTCCTCCCAAAGCTCGTCAAGGTATCTACGACCGCCGCCATACGCTCGCCGGCGTCGGCGACCTGTCGCCAGGCCATTCGGCACCGACCCGGCCCATCGTGCGTCAAGCACACAAGGAGCCGGGCCGTAAAAAAGCGGGACGAAACCCGGTGTTTGACCGGTTTCATCCCGCTTGTTGTCATTCGCTCGGAATGCAGAGCCGGCACCTATGCTGCGAGAGACGTACTGAACGCTCTCGACGCGACACTTTCATGCCCGGCCCGGCCAAAATTTTTGGAATGTTACAGCATCTGGGCCGGGCTGACTACCCCGGAGCAAGCACTTTGCCATGGGCAACACCGCACCCCGACGCCGCCAGAGGCCTACAAACCTCAGTCCAGGCCCAGCACGTCGGACATGCCGTAGCGTCCCGCCTCACGCTCGGCGACCCAGCGTGCTGCGCGCACCGCGCCCCGGGCGAAGGTCATGCGGCTGGACGCCTTGTGGGTGATCTCGATGCGCTCGCCTTCGGTAGCGAACATCACGGTGTGCTCCCCGACGATATCGCCGGCACGCACCGTGGCGAAGCCGATTTCCTTGGGATCGCGAGGACCGCACTGGCCTACCCGCTCGAACACCCCGTGCTCCTTGAGGTTGCGATCCAGCGCCCCGGCGACCACCTCGCCCATGCGCAGGGCGGTACCGGACGGCGCATCGACCTTGTGACGATGGTGGGACTCGATGACCTCGATATCATAGCCCTCGTCGCCCAGCGCCTTCGCTGCAGTCTCCAGAAGCTTCAGGGTCAGATTGACGCCGACGCTCATGTTGGGCGCAAACACCGTGGGCACTCGCTCGGCATAATCGTCGAGCTCGGCCTGCTCGTCATCGGACAGGCCGGTGGTGCCGATGACGATGGCCTTGCCATGCTCGGCACAGAAAGCCAGGTTGGCCAGGGTCACCTTGGGCGCGGTGAAATCGATCAGCACGTCGAAGTCATCGACGATGGCCTCGAGGGAGTCCACCGCCGCCACGCCCTGGCGGCCGACGCCGGCCAGCTCGCCCAGATCGGCGCCAGCCAGCGAACTGCCCGGCTCGACGATGCCGCCGGCGAGGACGGCGTCGTCGTCCTGCATCACGGCGTTGACCAGGGTGCGGCCCATGCGGCCGGCGACGCCGACGATGGCGATACGGGGGGCGGTACGGCTCATGCAATCTCCTGGAGAAACGAGAGTTCGAACAGACAGGCGGATCAACGTAGATACGCCAAAATGTAAAGGGATTCGGCGCAGTATACCAACGTCGCTCCCTCTTGCCTCGCCCTGGCCTTCACGCTGACATTCCCGCCCGACAGGACCGCCCCATGCCGTTCAGAAAAATGCTCCGATTGCCCCTTATCAGCACGCTGGCAGCGTCCCTGTGGCTTGGCGGCTGCACCGCCCAGGTCAAGCCGACCAGCTTGCAGGGCGAGGCCCCCGCCCAGCCGGGGCTGAGCATGTGCGGCACCCTGGCACTACCGAGCCAGTGGCGTCCCACCGAAAACAACACCAGCGTTCCCCTGGGTGGTCTCTCGGCCATGGCCTGGGACACAGACGACAACCTGCTGCACCTGGTATCCGATCGCGGGCGCGTACACCAGGCAAGGCCAGTACTTGAAGATGGCCGGCTGGTGGACCTGCGCCCACTCGCCAGCCACCGATTGAAGGCGCAGGACGGTACGCCGCTGGAAGGCAAGGCCGCAGACGCCGAGTCGCTGGTGCTGGCGGGCGCCGATGATGGCGTCACCGGCAACACCGAACTACTGATCGGCTTCGAGCAGGATCATCGCGTGCAGCGTTTCGCTCTCGACGGGATGCCGAAAGGCGAACCACTGCGCTCCACGGCCAGCCACAACGCCGGTGATAACGAAAGCCTGGAAGCGCTGGCCCGAGTGCCGGGCATCGGGCTGGTGGCGGGCCTGGAGTCACCCCCCGACGACATGAACGCGCAAGATGGCGTCAGGCACACCCTTCTGTTCAGCCTGGCAGAGGACGGTAGCGACACGCGCCGGTGGCATTACCCACTGGCCTCACCGGCCGACAGCGCCCTGACCGAGCTGCTGGCGCTGGGCGACACCGTCACCAATTCGCCACCGCGGCTGCTGGCGCTGGAACGCGCCTTTTCCCCGCCACGTCCGCTGACCATCAGCTTAAGCCTGGTGGAGCTGCTGCCACCGCCGCAGGTACGGGTGACACGCCTGGCCAGCCTGTCGGCCGGAGAAGGCTGGCGCGTCGACAATATGGAGGGGCTGGCGCGATTGCCCGGTGGTGAGTTGCTGATGGTCAGCGACGACAACTTCAGCGCCCTGCAGCGCAACCTGCTCGCCTGCTTTCGACTGACCGATAAGGCGCTCTCTCTCGACACTGGATCTGCCCGTGCCAACGGCCGGTGATGTCACTGCCCGCTGATCAGCGGCGGGCCACCAACAGGTGGTGATTGAACCCGTCAGGGCCCCACAGCCAGGCCGACTCAGCATCGGTGAAGCGCAGCGGCTCGCGCCTGACCCGGGAGAAGCCGACCGACTGCAGCGTCTTGACCACGGTACGCCCGGGGATCGCGACGTGGTCCACCGGCAAGACGTCGTCACCGGCGCGCACCTGACCAGGCACCAGACTCCAGGGCCGGGGCCGCTCACCCGGGGCGACGCCTGGGTCGTAGCGATAGCTGGTCAACGCCTCGAGGCGATCCATACGCGCCGGGTCAAGCACATAGTCGTGGGTGATATCGAGCCACACCAGCAGGCCACCGGGCTTGAGCGCCTCGAACAGGTTTCGGCAAGCACGGGTGAGCATGGCCTGATGCTGGATGAAGTGGAAGGCGAAGACACTGACCAGGGTATCGAAGGGCGCCTCCGGCAGAACAAGCTTGCGATAGGCGTCCTCGACCCGAAAGCCGAGGCCCGGTGCCTGGTGGCGCCGGCTGGCCAGCGCGACCTGGGAGGGACTGATGTCGATACCCAGCACCTCTTGCGCACCCTTGCCCTTGAGTTCGGCCGCCAGCGCTCCGTTGCCACAGCCCACATCAAGAAGACGCTTGCCGACCAGATCTTCTTCCAGATTGAGATAGTGAAGAACGGAACCGGTGAAGGTGCCGTATCGCTCGTCGCGGGCCAGCTGGTCATAGCGCTCGCTCAGCGCCTCGGAGAAGACGTCGTTGGCAAGGCCGCGGTCGCCAGGCTGCTGACAAGGGGAAACGGCTTGTGCGCCGAGAAGGGGGCTGGCTGACGGCATGGGGGGCTCCTTGGCATTGATGCGCCTTTGCCCCACCTTTACAGCTTCATATAACCACCACCACACCGCACTAAGCCAAATCCGTACACCGCCCACCTCTTTGCCCAATGATGCAAAGATGTCTGAGTAAAACTCGCCTGCTCACGCCTGGCTGCGCAGCTTGACGTCCCGCCGCAGCAGCAGCGCGATGGCCAGCACGACCAGCAGACTGCCCGGCAGCCATTCGAGTGCAAGGCGTTCAGGCGCCTGGGCAAACAGCAACAGCATCGACACAAAGGGCACCAGATAGCCGTAGGCGGTAACCGCCGCCGGGGTCAGGATGGCGGTCGCCCGCTGCTGCAGCCAGAAGGTCATTCCGCTGGAGAAGAGCCCGAGATAGGCCACCACCGCCAGATCGAACAGCGTCATTCGGCCCAGCGCGGCCGGATCCCCGAAGACCAGACCCGAAAACCCGATCAGCAGTGCCCCCATCACCAGGCTCCACAGGGTACGCACCCCCGCGTGTTCAGATAGCCAGCCCTTCGCCAACCCCAATTTGGACAACACCGGATACATCGCCGAGGCGATGCAACCAGCGAAGAAGGCGGCTTCACCCACGCCGAATTGCATCCGGGCAAAGGAGCCACCGGCCTCGGCCCAGGCCAGCCCCACGGCGCCGACGGCGCCAAGTACCAGCAAGGCCAGCAGCGCCAGGGCTCGATGCTCGACCCCCACCAGCCGGCCCAGGCCGTAGGCCAGCAGCGGCACGCTGACGAACAGCGTGGCCATGGACAGCGCCGTGGTCAGGTGCGCCGCCCAGAACATGGTGCCGAAGAAGCTCGCCAGACAGAGCCCCATCAACCCATAGAGCCCGAGCCCGGCCAGACTCGGCCGGAGACCAGGCGCACCCCACACCAGCGGCAACACCGCCAGAGCGGCAATCACGAAGCGCAGTGCGGTCAGCGACAGTGGCGGAAGCCCTTCACTCAACATCCCCACCGCCGGAAAGGACAGCCCCACCAGCGTCGCCCACACCAGCATCCCGGCGTGGGCCCACCACACACTGCTATCGCTGGACACCCGGCAATCAGTCGTCATCACGGCTGACCTCCCCTTCCAGCGCCAACAGCAACTGGCGTAGACCAGCCGCCAGGCCTGCCGCCTGATCATCTGCCAGGGTGGCGCGCATCGAAGCGAGTTCAGCCAGGTAGGCGTCCAGCAGCGCCGGCATCATGGCCTTTCCCGACTCACTGAGACGAATCAGTACACTGCGACGATCTTCAGGGTTGGCAACACGCTCCACCAGGCCACGACTGGCGAGCCGATCGAGGCGGTGGGTCATGGCCCCTGAACTCAGCACCACCGCCTCGCACAGGGCGTTCGGTGTCAGCCCCTCGTGCACGTCGCGCCGGTAGAGGGTCGCCAGCAGGTCAAACTCGCCTTCCTTCAAGCCGTGCTGCCGGAATACCGCCTGAACCCGACGGTCGACATGCTTCAGCACGCGATACAGCCGGGTAAAGATGCCCATGTCGCCAGGGTCGCGATCCGGGAGAACCCTGCACCACTCCGCCATCAGTCGATCGATGGCATCGTTCGGCCCGGAGGACGGAACCTGCATATCACTTATCTCCAAGAAAAGTATCTTCACTTGAAGATAGTTATTCCGACGCAAAATGCCAAGCCCCTCATGCCCACAACGCCGAACAGCGATGGTCGCCTGGGCGCAACATGCAGTCGGCAACCGCGACGTAGCGTCTACCTTTTCCTCAGAACCACGATAACAACCGCAAGGGGACAACGATGATCGTCAACTGCGTGGCGTATGAAGAAGGACGGCGTCTTTGCAACATCGACAGAGGCGAGATCGATGACTACCGCTCGCGCTCGAACTGCTTTGTCTGGGTGGCGCTGCACGACCCGGACGCCGAGGAGCTCTCCACCTTTCAGGACATCTTCGCGCTGCATGAACTGGCCGTGGAGGATGCCCTGGTCGGCGAACAGCGCCCCAAGGTGGAGGAATACGGCGACGCTCTGTTCGTCGTCACCCAAGTGATCAGCGTCAATCAGGGCGAGGTGCAGCATGGCCAGCTGGCCATCTTTGCCGGTCCCGGCTATGTACTGTCGGTACGTCAGCACTCCGGGCGTGGATTCACCGACGTGCGCGCCCGCTGCGAGCGCGAGCCCGAACTGCTCAAGCAGGGGCCGGCCTTCGTGCTCTATGCGCTGATGGACGTGGTCGTGGACCGCTACTTTCCGGTACTCGAAGAACTCGAGGCCGAACTGGAAAGCATCGAGGACCAGATCTTCGTGCGCGGCAGCGCCCGCGCCAGCCTGGAGCGACTGTATCAGCTCAAGCGCCGCACCATGTGCGTCAAGCACGCGGTGACCCCACTGGCCGAAGCCAGCTCCCATCTGTTCGGCGGACGCGTCCCGGCGCTGTGCTACGAGACCCAGGACTACTTCCGCGACGTCTACGACCACCTGCATCGTATCGAGGCGGCCATCGACACCATTCGCGAAACCATCATTACCGCCATCCAGGTCAACCTGTCGATGGTGGCCATCGACGAGAGCGAGGTGCACAAGCGCCTGGCCTCCTGGGCGGCGATCTTCGCGGTGGCGACCATCCTCGCCGGCATCTGGGGGATGAACTTCACCCATATGCCCGAACTGGACTGGCGGCTGGGCTATCCGCTGGCGCTGGGGATGATGGTGCTGTGCTGTGGCGCGCTCTACCGACGCTTCCGTCGCACCGGCTGGCTATAGCGCCGATCGCGTCCAGCCAAACTCACTGCCAGACGACGCTGAGCGGCTCCTTGCCCGCCATCCGCTCCAGGTGGCTGGCCACTACGTCCTTGAGGCGCTCCAGCCGCTCGGCGTCCTCGGCCTGGAGGTCGACGCTGAGCTGCGAGTCGGACGCCTTCATCCAGCACTCGCCGCCTGGGAACACCACGTGACCGCTCTCGGCATCCACCTCGAGCTTGTGGGCCCAGTGCTTGCACAGGCGATTGATCAAGCGTTGCCCTGATGCGGTCTCGACGAAGGCTCGGGATTCCACCATACTTTTCACCGTTTTTTGCGAATGCGAATGTATCGCAGAATAATATCGCCTAAGCATCCTCAGCATCAGGCAACGGCGTGTTGCTGTTCATCGTACCCACGCAGGCCTAGCCGTTCCCGGGCGGCGAGCGCCGGCGCGGCCACCCCAGGCGACGACCTTCCATGGCGGCCAGGGCGGCACCGCCGAGCAGCAGAGGTAGCGCCAGCAGAAAGCCGCTCGACAACGGCTGGCCAAACAGCCAGAGATCGGCCAGTACCGGCCACACCAGGGCGATGTACTCGAAGGGGGCAAGCCTCGACACCTCGGCAAAGCGCAGCGCCAAGGTCATGCAGATGTGCGCCGCGCCGCCCAGCAACCCGGCCAGGATCAGCAGCGTCAGCGTCTGGGTCGGCAGCGCCACCCAGCCCATCGGCAGAGTCGCAAGCCCCGCCAGGGTGCAGGCCAGCACGAAGTAGAAGGCGATGGCACCGGCGCCCTCGGTGCGCGAGATGCGCCGCACCGTGACCAGCGCCGCAGCGGTCAACGACGCCCCCAGCACACCGAGCGCGTAGCCCGACAACTGCCCGGCCTTGTCGGCGTTACCGATATCCGGCACCACCAGCACCGCCACCCCGCCCAAGGCGAGCACAAGTGCCAGCGCCCGCGACGGGGTAAGGCGCTCGCCCAGCAACACCACGCCGCCGATCGCCATCAGTACCGGTGCCAGCTGCGCCAGCAGGGTGGCTTCGGCTACGGGCAGACGCGCCAGGGCCGCAAAGGTGGCAAACATCGAAGCGGCGCCGAGGCTCGAGCGCAACAGATGGCCCAAGGGGCGACGGGTCGCCAGCCCCGCCGGAAACTCTCGACGCCAGGCCAGAAACAGCACGATCGGCAACAGCGCAAAGGCGGAGCGATAGAACACTACCTGGCCCAAGGGCACCTCGTCGCTCACCCACTTCACGCAGACCAGCATGGCAGCGAACAGCACCCCGGAGGCGATGCGCAGCAAGATGCCCGCCAAGGGCCTATCCCTATCACTCATGATCATCGTCCCTGTTCAGAAGAGCCGCGCTGTCCACAAGCCCTGCCCCACCCAATCAAGCCGCCCAGCAAAAGCGCCCACGAGAACCACCCGAGCGCGACGCCCCGCTGACAGCCCTTGTGCTGCCGACAAAAAAATCGACCCCCGGCGCCAGGCGTCGGGGGTCGATCATCGTCACTAAGCCCTGGTCGGCGCAGGATTACTCCTGGCCCGAGGGTACGCGACTTACAGCTTCATATCCTCGAAGAACTTCTTCACCCCGTCGAAGAAGCTCGACTTCTTCGGCGAGTGCTGGGCGTTGCTGCCACCCAGGCTGTCCTGGAACTTGCGCAGCAGATCCTTCTGTTCCTCGCTGAGCTTGACCGGGGTTTCCACCACCACCCGGCACAACAGATCGCCGGCGGGGCCGCCGCGCACCGGCTTGACACCCTTGCCGCGCAGCCGGAACAGCTTGCCGGTCTGGGTTTCCGCCGGAATCTTCAGCTTCACCCGACCATCCAGCGTCGGCACTTCGAGCTCACCGCCAAGGGCGGCGTCGACGAAGTTGATCGGTACCTCACACTGCAGGTGACGCCCTTCGCGCTCGAAGATATGGTGCGGCTTGATCGCGACCTGCACATACAGGTCCCCGGGCGGACCGCCGTTGATACCGGCTTCGCCCTCGCCATTGAGACGAATGCGATCGCCGGAATCGACGCCGGCCGGAATCTTCACCGAAAGGGTGCGGGTCTCGCGCACGCGACCTTCGCCATGACAGGCGTGGCACGGCACCTTGATGTGCTGGCCGCTGCCGTGACAGGTCGGGCAGGTCTGCTGCACGGCAAAGAAGCCCTGCTGCATGCGCACCTGACCGTGTCCGTGACAGGTCGGGCAGGTTTCCTTGGTGGAACCCGGCTCGGCACCTTCGCCGTCGCAGCGCTCACATTCGATGTGACGCGGCACACGGATGTCGACACTGGTGCCGGCCACCGCGCTCTCGAGGTCAAGCTCGAGGTTGTAGCGCAGGTCGCTGCCCCGCTGGGGCGCATTGGGGTTACGACGTCCGCCGCCACCGCCGAAGATGTCACCGAAGACATCACCGAAGATGTCACTGAAGCCGCCAGCCCCGGCGCCGCCAAAGCCACCACCGCCCTGGCCGTCGACGCCGGCATGGCCAAACTGGTCGTAGGCCGCACGCTTCTCGCTGTCGGTCAGGACCTCGTAGGCCTCGGACACTTCACGGAATTTTTCCGCTGAGGTGTCATCGTCCGGGTTACGGTCCGGGTGGTACTTCTGTGCCAGGCGCCGATAGGCCTTCTTGATGTCCTTCTGATCGGCACCGCGCTCGACACCTAGTACCTCGTAGTAGTCTCTCTTGGACATGGGTCTGTCCGCCTCCGTCGCGACGCTCAGCAACACCAACGCGGGAGTCCGGCTCCCGCGTTGGCGTCATCCGAGGTTCAGATGTCGTGGTTACTGCTTTTTCTGGTCGTCGTTGACTTCTTCGTACTCGGCGTCGACCACGTCATCTTCCTTCTTGGCGCCAGCGTCGGCGTCACCCGCCTGCTGGCCAGCGTCCGCCTGCTCGGCGTACATCTTCTGCGCCAGGTTGCCGGAGGCCTCGGTCAGGGCGTCGAGCTTGGCCTGGATGGCATCCTTGTCGTCGCCCTGCAGCGCTTCCTCGAGCTCCTTGATGGCGCTCTCGATGGCCTGCTTCTCTTCCTCGGAGGCCTTGTCGCCGGCTTCATCGAGGGTCTTGCGAGAGGCGTGGATCATGCCGTCGGCCTGGTTGCGCAGCGCCACCAGTTCCTCGAACTTCTTGTCCTCGTCGGCGTGGGCCTCGGCGTCGCGGACCATCTGCTCGATCTCGTCGTCGGACAGGCCGCTGGAGGCCTTGATGACGATGGACTGTTCCTTGCCGGTGGCCTTGTCCTTGGCGGACACGTTGAGGATACCGTTGGCGTCCAGGTCGAAGGCGACCTCGATCTGCGGCACACCGCGCGGCGCCGGCGGAATGTCCGACAGGTCGAAGCGACCGAGCGACTTGTTGCCGCTGGACTGCTTGCGCTCACCCTGCAGCACGTGAATGGTCACGGCGGTCTGGTTGTCGTCCGCGGTGGAGAACACCTGGGTCTTCTTGGTCGGGATGGTGGTGTTCTTCTCGATCAGCGGCGTCATCACGCCACCCAGGGTCTCGATACCCAGTGTCAGCGGGGTCACGTCCAGCAGCAGCACGTCCTTGACGTCACCGCCAAGCACGCCGCCCTGGATCGCAGCACCCACGGCCACGGCTTCGTCCGGGTTGACGTCCTTGCGGGCGTCCTTGCCGAAGAACTCGGCGACCTTGGCCTGAACCATCGGCATACGGGTCTGGCCACCGACCAGGATGACGTCGTCGATCTCGGAGGCGGACAGGCCGGCGTCGGACAGTGCGGTCTTGCACGGCGCCAGTGAACGGCTCACCAGCTCTTCCACCAGCGACTCAAGCTTAGCCCGGGTCACCTTGACGTTGAGGTGCTTGGGACCGGTGTTGTCGGCGGTGATGTAAGGCAGGTTGACGTCGGTCTGCTGGGCGCTGGACAGCTCGATCTTGGCCTTCTCGGCGGCTTCCTTCAGGCGCTGCATGGCCAGGTTGTCGCCGGACAGGTCGATACCGCTGTCGGCCTTGAACTGGTCGACCAGGTAGTTGATCAGCTTGAGGTCGAAGTCCTCACCACCCAGGAAGGTGTCGCCGTTGGTGGCCAGCACCTCGAACTGCGTCTCGCCGTCGACGTCGGCCACTTCGATGATGGAGATATCGAAGGTACCGCCACCCAGGTCGTAGACCGCGATGGTCTTGTCACCGCGTGACTTGTCCATGCCATAGGCAAGGGCAGCCGCGGTCGGCTCGTTGATGATGCGCTTGACCTCGAGACCGGCGATGCGACCCGCGTCCTTGGTGGCCTGACGCTGGCTGTCGTTGAAGTAGGCCGGCACGGTGATGACCGCCTCGGTCACTTCTTCGCCCAGGTAGTCCTCGGCGGTCTTCTTCATCTTCTTCAGCACTTCAGCGCTGACCTGGGGCGGTGCCAGCTTCTTGCCCTTGACCTCGACCCAGGCGTCGCCGTTGTCGGCTTCGGTGATGGTGTAGGGCACCATCTTGATGTCCTTCTGGACGACGTCGTCCTTGAAGCGACGGCCGATCAGGCGCTTGATCGCGTACAGGGTGTTTTCCGGGTTGGTCACCGCCTGACGCTTGGCCGCCTGACCCACCAGGGTCTCGCCATCATCGGTGTAGGCGATGATGGACGGGGTGGTACGTGCGCCTTCTGCGTTCTCGATTACCTTGGCGCTGTCGCCGTCGAGCACGGCCAGACAGGAGTTGGTGGTACCAAGGTCAATGCCGATGATGCGTCCCATAGGAAATCCTCGAATTCGTGTCTTGCGTAACTGAAGTTTGGCTTGCGGCGTTCACCGCGGGGTTGCCGACTATCTGGGGGGCGTCTCCGCCGATTTCAAGGCCCCATGTTCAACTCCTGTCGACAACCCGTATCGGTCAGGCCCCGTGGGCCGGATGTTTCAGCCGGCCGTCTGGCTCACTACCACCATCGCCGGGCGCACCAGGCGTCCGTTGAGCACGTAGCCCTTCTGCATCACGTCGATGACGGTGTTGGGGTCGACCTCGGGGTTCGGCACCATGGCCATGGCCTCGTGGTACTGCGGGTCGAACGGCTCGCCCTGGGGCTCGACGATCTCGACGCCGAACTTGGCCAGTACGTCGAGCTGCATCTTCAGGGTCATGGAGACACCCTCGCGATGCACCTCGGAGGCGTCCTCACCCATGGCCTCAAGCGCCTTTTCCAGGCTGTCGACCACCGGAAGCAGGTCCTTGATGAACTTCTCCAGCGCAAACTTGCGCGCCTTCTCGGCCTCGGCTTCCGCCCGCCTGCGCACGTTCTGCGCCTCGGCGGCGGCACGCAGGGCCTGGTCCTTGGCCTCGGTCACGCTCTGCTCGAGCTCCTCGACGCGGGCCGCCAGCACCTCGGCCTCGGGGTTGTCACCGCCTTCCACGGCCTCGGCCTGTGCCTCATCCTCAGCCTGATCGACGATGTCCTCGAGTTCGCCCTCGACGGCCTCGGCAGCATCGACCGCCTGCTCCGGCTCGCCTTCCTGCTCCTGGCGAGCGAGTTCGTCATCCAACGGGGTCTGGGGATCTTTGGCCATGTGCAGCCTCCTGAAGAAGTCCAACAATTGCGGTAGCACCGCCTTTACAGTGGCTGGTCCGGGGACCAGAGGTTGCAGAGGTATATGGGGTTGGCCACAACAATCTCAAGGGGAAAGACGCAGATCCTGATCAGACTTTCCCCGGCAGGCCCAGGATTTGCCGCAGCGCTGACCCGCAACCACTGAAGTTGCTGCGCAAGGATGCATTGAGGGCGCGCCTGGACTACTGTATAAACAGACACCACATGGATGGATAAACAGTAATGACAACCCCCACCCATTGCGCCATATCGATGCTCTAGCGATTGCGCGTGCGATTGCCGCACCCATCGCCCTGTACGACCGCCACCCTTGCACTGACCGTCGCACCGCTCGATGACGCCACCAGGAGGCACGCATGCTGACCGAACTCTCGATCCAGGACTTCGCCATCGTCGACCACCTCGAACTCGAGCTCGAGGGCGGCATGACTGCCATCACCGGCGAGACCGGCGCCGGCAAGTCGATCCTGCTTGGCGCCCTGGGCCTGTGTCTCGGCGAACGCGCCGACGCCGGCAGCGTGCGCCACGGCCAGTCCAGAGCCGACCTGAGCGCGCGCTTCGACATTGCCAATCTGCCCAACGCCCGGGCCTGGCTTGCCAACCGAGAACTG
This sequence comes from Halomonas sp. H10-59, assembly GCF_040070555.1. Lineage (NCBI taxonomy): Bacteria > Pseudomonadati > Pseudomonadota > Gammaproteobacteria > Oceanospirillales > Halomonadaceae > Halomonas > Halomonas sp. H10-59. The sequence continues at coordinate 230,866 of NZ_CP098828.1, read as the reverse complement.
CCCGATGACGACTGCCTGCTGCGTCGCGTGGTCACTAAAAGCGGTCGCTCCAAGGCCTGGATCAACGGCCAGCCAGCCACCATCGCCGACCTCAAGTCGCTGGGCGAGACCCTGATCGAGATCCACGGCCAGCACGCCCACCAGGCCCTGCTGGCCGAGGACACCCACCTGCGCCTGCTCGACGACCTGGCCGGCCACCGTGAATCGGTGAGCCGACTGGCCGAGCTCTATCGGGAGTGGCAGTCCACCCGGCGACAACTGAAACGGCTGGCCGACGACGGCGATGAAATCCGCGCCCGTCGCCAGCTGTTGCGCTATCAGGTGGAAGAACTCGACCAACTCGGCCTGGGCGAAGACGAGCTCGAACAGCTCGAACGTGAACAGGAGCTGCTGGCCCACGCCGAATCGCGCCTGGCGGAGACCCAGTTCGCCCTCGACTGCTGCGATGGCGAGGAAGGCGGCGCCCTGCCCCTGCTCCACCAGACAAGCCAGCGCCTGGCCGCCCTGCCCGGCAGCGACAAGGGAGCCCTGGCCAACGCCATCGCCTTGCTCGGTGACGCCAGCATTCAGCTCGAGGAAGCCGGCCGCGAACTGCATCAGGTGGTCGCCGACGTGGAGCTGGACCCGGAGCGCCTGGCCTGGGTAGAACAGCGCCTGGGCGAGGCTCATCGCATCGCTCGCAAGCACCATGTACTGCCCGACGAGATCGTCGCCCTGCACCAGCGCCTGACGGCAGAACTTCAGGGACTGGAGGGCGGTGACGAGGACCTCGAGGCGCTGACCGAGAAGGCCGACGCCCTCAAGGCAGAATGGCGTGCCCTGGCAGAGACCGTCAGCGCCGCTCGCCACAAGGCCGCCAAGCGTTTCGGCAAGGAAGTCCAGCAGCAACTGGCGTTTCTGGCCATGGGCAAGGCCCGCTTCGAGGTCGACGTCAGTCGGCGCGATGCCGCTACCCCAGAGGGCATGGACCGGGTGCGCTTCCTGATCGCCGCCAACCCCGGCCAGCCGCCACGCCCGCTGGCCAAGGTAGCCTCCGGTGGCGAGCTGTCGCGTATCAGCCTGGCCATCCAGGTGATCGCCGCCCAGCACTCCACCATCCCCAGCCTGGTGTTCGATGAGGTCGACGTCGGGGTATCCGGTGCCACCGCCGAGATCGTCGGCCAGCTGCTCAAGCGACTGGGCCAGGGTGGCCAGGTACTAACGGTGACCCACTTGCCCCAGGTCGCCGCCCAGGCCCACCACCATCTGCACATCGAGAAGAAGGCGCGCAAGGATTCCACCCGCACCCGCATGGCGCATCTGGACGAAGCCGGGCGGGTCGGCGAGCTGGCGCGCATGCTCGGCGGCGTCAAACTCTCGGACCAGACCCTGGCCCATGCCCGCGAGATGCTCGACGCAAGCCAGCGGGCGCACCACTAGGCCTGGCGAACCCAAACAGCACAAAAAAGCGATACTGACGAGCAGTCCGCAAGAAAAAGCAGCATTTTACAGTGAGCCAACAACGCAAGCGCCACGCCCCCCAACTGACGGGGACGTGGCGCTTTTGTCTATCCACTGACCGCACAGCGCTGATCGTATCTTCCAGACACGAGAAAGCCTCCGCCCCGGGGGGGGGGGCAGAGGCTCTTGCTCAGCGCTACGCGCAGAGGGACCCGTTACTTCTTGGCGATGCCTTCCTGGCGCGTCGCCTTGGAACCCTTGGGTCTGACGTAGAGGACCAGCGCGTGATCGACGAGCTCGAAACCGTGCTCTTCGGCGATCTCCTGCTGACGACGCTCGATGGTCTCGTCGAAGAACTCGATGATCTCACCGCTTTCCAGGCACACCATATGGTCGTGATGCTCTTCCTGAGAGAGCTCGAAGACCGCATGGCCACCGTCGAAATTGTGTCGGATCACCAGGCCCGCCGACTCGAACTGAGTCAGCACGCGATACACCGTCGCCAGGCCCACGTCTTCGCCCGCTTCGAGAAGCGTCTTGTACACATCCTCGGCGCTGAGGTGGTGCTGATCGGTGGCAGATTCGAGGATCTGCAGGATCTTTACGCGCGGCAGAGTGACTTTCAGTCCAGCCTTGCGCAATTCATGGTTCTTGTCGGCCATGGTTGCTCTTCGCAGTATCAGGTAGGGTCGGGTATGATCGACCGACCCCACGATAGTGAAGAACAGGCGCAAATGCAAAAGTTGACCGGAATTGTCACCCTTTCACTGGCCCTGGCGCTGACCAGCGGCTGCACCTACTTCAGCGTGTACAAGCGCGACCTGGCACAGGGCAACCTGGTGACCAACAGCATGGTCGAACAGCTGCGCCCCGGCATGTCCCGACAGGAGGTCATCAACCTCATGGGCTCGCCGCTGCTGGAGGCCCCGTTCAGCGCCGACCAGTGGGACTACGTCTACCGTCTCGACGAAGCTTACGGTGACGTGATGCAAAGACGCGTCACCCTTACCTTCGCCGGCAACAACCTGGTCAATATCGACCGGGAAGGCGACTTCAGCATGAACCCGGACGTGGCAGGCAAGCATAGCTACGGCGTAGGCCCCACCAGCGGCGGCGGCGACGATAACCCCGAGGGCGAAGCCAATATCGAGCCGATCTACAACCGCACCGTGGATCCCGAGCGCGAGTAAGCCGTTGGCGCCAGCGAGAACACGCATCAGGGTGGCCACAACGGCCACCCTGGTTGGTTCTACGCCTGGTGGGCTCTACACCTAGGCGCTTCCATGCGCAGCGCCGTCGCTCAGACGGCGACGCACCTGCCCCGGCCGCCCAGGGCCCCTAGGAGGAAGAGCGGCTACGAGCCGCCCTCTCTGCCCTCGCCGCCTTGGGATCGATCTTCAACGGTCGATAGACCTCTACGCGATCACCGTCACGTAGTATCTGCCGTGAGGGTTCTTTCAACGCCTTGCCGAAGATACCGAGACTGGCCTCGCTGAAGGTTTCCACAGGCAGCTCGGGAAACAGCGACGGCAGGTCGGCCAACGCCAGCGCTTCGCTGGCGGTCGTGCCCTTGGCGACGCGCAGCGCGACAAGACGTTGCTTGTGCGGCAAGGCAAAGGCCACTTCCACGCGAAGCACCTCGTCGCTTGCGTCTTCCTTTATATCTGGCCCCGCCGAGTGATCAGCGGGTGCCGGCTCGACACGAGGAGCCGAGGGTCTCGCGCTGTCAGCGGCCATAGAGCTCATCGGCACGCCGCGTGAAGGCATCAACCTGCTGGCCCGCGATCTGCTGGAAGACCTTGCCAAAGGCCATGCCGAGCAGCCGGCTGGAGAACTCGAAGTCCATCTCCAGGCTGACCTTGCACACGTTCTCGCCCATGGTGATGAATTTCCAGCGTCCGTCCAGTCGCTTGAACGGCCCCTTTACCAGCGACAGCTCGATACGGTCAGGCTCGTGCAGGTCATTTCGGGTGACGATGGTCTGCTCGATGCCGGCCCGCCCCAGGGTCATTTCGCCGATCAGGTGCGATTCGTCCTTCTCCAGCAGCCGCGCGCGACGACAGCCCGGCAGAAACTCCGGATAGCGCTCGAAATCGTTGACCAGATCGAACATCTGCTTGGGGGTGTGCCGCACCATGGCGGACCGATTGACGGTTGGCATTGACCTCTCCGCTGACTTCCAGAAGCCCAGGGCGTATCATGAGCGGTTATTTCGGCCTCAAATGGTAGCACGCTTCCCCGGCAGAACTAGAGACAGCCGAAAGGGGGACCGACGGGCAGCGCCGCCGTGGCAACCGCCTGGCGTCGCCCCGGAAGGCTACACATCGGGCCGCATCGGTTACGACACCGCTTCCACGACCGATTCAGACATCAAGAGGTTCCATGGCCAGCAAGAAGGGAAAGGACAAGGGTCCCGGCAACAACACCATCGCCCAGAACAAGAAGGCGCGCTTCGAATACCATATCGACGAGTCCTTCGAGGCCGGGCTGGTGCTGGCGGGATGGGAGGTCAAGAGCCTGCGTGCCGGCAAGGCCCAGCTCACCGACACCTACATTCTGGTGAAGAACGGCGAGGCCTGGTTGCTCGGCAGCCATATCATGCCGCTCAACACCACCAGCACCCACGAGGTGGCGGACCCCACGCGCACGCGCAAGCTGCTGCTTCACCGCAAGGAGATCGCCAAGATCTTCTCGCGCACCCAGGACAAGGGGCACACCTGTGTGCCGCTGAAGCTGTACTGGAAAGGCAGCCGGGTGAAGTGTGAGCTGGCGCTGGTGACGGGCAAGAAGCTCCACGACAAGCGCGCCACCGAGAAGGATCGCGACTGGCAGCGTCAGAAGGGCCGCGTCATGCGGGAACAAAACCGCGCCTGAGCCGTCAGATGTAGTACAGACCGCCGGATCTTTGGTACACTGGCGGGGCGTTACGGGGGCGACATGGTTTCGACGCTGATGACAACCCCTGAGGTGCATGCCGAGAGCGTGATGTATCTCGTAAATCCAACATCACGATTAAATAGTCGCAAACGACGAAAACTACGCTCAGGGCGCGCTGGCAGCGTAAAAACTGCTAGCTTCTAGTCCTACCCGGCGGCGACGTGCTCATCCGTTGCCAATGGGCTACGAGCCAAGATAGGTGAGATCGCGGTTGGCGCTGTCCTCTCGTCAATCGCTAAACTTTCGAGGAATCGCGTTTCGGGATCCTGCCCGTCGGAGCCCGAGGCGTTAAATCAAATGACGGAACTAAGCATGTAGAGCCAATGGGCGAGTGTCGGCGGACGCGGGTTCGATTCCCGCCGCCTCCACCAACACCAGAAAGATGCCACCTTCCCAAAGGTGGCATTTTTCGTTTCAGCCCCCTGGATAAAGAAGCCTCTAGGGCGAAGTCGGCGCTCTCTACAGCCCCGGGCTTCGATTCCCGCCGCCTCCACCAACACCGACGAAAGAACCTCCCTTGTGGAGGTTTTTTTGTGTCTGCAAGGTCCACGACCCCAGGGCGAGGTCGGCGCTCTCTACAGACCCAGGGGTTCGATCCCAGCCGCCTCCACCAACACCGACGAAAAAGCCACCTCATCTGAAGGTGGCTTTTTTGTACCCGGAAGATACAAAGGTCAAAGGTGAGCCAAGGGCGAGGTCGGCGCTCTCTACAGACCCGGGGGTCGATTCCCGCCGCCTCCACCAACACCGACGAAAATGCCACCTTGTGTATCAAGGTGGCGTTTGCTGCTGGAAGATCTCGAGCCCCAGCGACGATGGCCAGGTAAGCGCGTGACAGTGCCTGTGATGGCGGAGAGGTAGGTGGCGTCGGCTCTCACTCTTCCTGACGCTTTCCTTCGACAGGTGTGAGCGGGCTGTAGTCCTTGCGCGTGGCCAGGAACTCGGGGCGAGGCTTGTTGCCGCAGTAGGGATCGTGGAGGGTATTCTCGACACTGTTATAGACGAAGAACAGATTGCTTCTCGGCCAGCAGGACATATTGATATTGGAGCCGTGCAGCGTATTGCACTCGAACATCACCAATGAGCCAGAATCGCCTTTCGGCGCCTCTATATCATTCTCCAGCATCAGTTTCTTCAGGCTGGCGGCATCAGGAACACCGATGTCCTGGCTCTTCAATGACTCCTTGTAGTTGTCCTCCGGGGTGCGTCCGACACAAGGAACGAATTGCTTGTGGGACCCGGGAATCAGCATCAATGGGCCGTTGAATTCACCGTTATCCGTCAGGATGATCGAGCAGCTCAGTGACCGCATCCGAGGCATACCATCTTCGCTATGCCAGGTCTCGAAGTCCGAGTGCCAGTCAAAACCTTTCCCCTTGAAGCCGGGCTTGTAGTTGATACGCGACTGATGGATGTAGACGTCGCTACCGAGTATCTGCTGCACCATGGCCAATAGCCTCGGGTCCCGTGTCAGACGGCTGAAACGATCCGAGACTTGATGTATGCCGAAGATCGACCGGATCTCCTGTTTTCCGGGCTCCAGCACCGTCCCTTCGGACAATTTGAGGTCCTCGTCTTCCTCGTACTCCCGCAATTCCTGGATAAAGGCATCCATCTCCTCCTTGTCGAAGAAGTTCTCGAAAGAGAGAAAGCCTTTTCTATCAAACTCATCAAGCTCTTCTTCGCTGAGGGGGCCGTTCGCTCGCTGCTGTTCATCGCAATGAACGACCGGGTCGATGCGCTCGAACATGCCCAGCTTGCGCTCCAGGCGTGTCGGAAAAAGATCCTGTGTATCTCGCATGGTGGCTTGCTCCCTTGTCATGGCAGAATCGCTGAACGAAAGACGAAGACGCCATGCCTGGCCGAGTCACCAATGAACTGTCGTGGGCAAGACTCGATGGGCGCTTTATGTCAAAGCTGTTGCAATAGCGTCTGAACAACGTCAATTCGAAAGTCATCAAGGTAATCCTTTACGTCGCCGTCAGACGCTGCCAGAGCAGGGCGCTGTTTCGTACTTCTTATTGAAAAGAGTTGTAACGCCGTGTGACTTCACTTCTTCACATTACTTCGAATCTCGATGGTCATATTCAGCGGCGGCCAAGGTAGCACCGCTATGCCCAGGCAAAAACGCAAAAACCTCCAGCGAAAGGACACCTCCACGAAAGAACACAGGCCGACACACTCCCTGGCGAATGTCGCTCTTCCTTTCATAAGATTTCGCCCACTCGCCTCTGGATACGTTTCGGTATCGCGGCTACTGGCGTTGAAGACGTTCATGGCAAGTGATTATGCTGGGACTGATTCGGGTCGAACCGGTGAGGTCAGGCTTCTCGTCGAAAGATCCTTTGAGCCTGCCAGACAGCAAGCCATGAGCGCCGGTACGACAATCTTCTTTCTCTTCAAGGAGGTAACCATGCCAGCGAAGTCGAAAGCCCAGCAGATGGCGGCAGGAGCGGCCCTCGCTGCCAAGCGTGGTGAACAGAAGGTGAGCGAACTCGACGGTGCCGCCCGGTCGATGTACGACTCGATGAGCGAAGACGAACTGGAAAAGATGGCGTCGACCGAGCGTACCGGCAAGCCCAGGCACGATTCGCAGTCCTAGGCAGAGAACAGCGTCGGATCAAGGCTCCCGTCGATCCTTAAGCGTAGATTAAGGTTTTGCGCCCCATACTGCCTGCGAGACAGTTGGGTAGATCGACGGAGAAGACGCCATGCGGGCACTACTGGTGGAGGATGACCCTCTGTTGGGGGACGGTATCAAGGTCGCACTTGAACGAGAGGGCTATGCAGTCGATTGGTTCACCTGCGGCAAGCCGGCTCTCGAGGCGCTGACCCTGGAGGCGTTCTCGGTGGTGATCCTCGACCTTGGCCTGCCCGACTGCGATGGACTGGAGATCCTGAGACGCCTGCGCCAGCAAACTGCCCTGCCGGTTCTGATCCTGACCGCCCGTGACGCCGTGGAAGAACGTATCCAGGGCTTGGACGCCGGGGCAGACGACTATGTACTGAAGCCCTTCGACCTCCAGGAACTGCTGGCGCGCCTGCGCGTGGTGATTCGACGAGCGGCCGGTCGCGCCAGTTCCACCATCGACGTCGGCACGCTGTGCATCGATGAGGCTCGCCATTGTGTCGACTGGGAGGGACGCGGTATCGCCCTGAGTCGTCGCGAGTTCGCCCTGCTGATCGAGCTCGCCCGTCATCCCGGCCAGGTACTGTCGCGTCCCCGCCTGGAGAGCCTGCTCTACGGCTGGGGCGAAGAACTCGAGTCCAACGCGCTGGAAGTTCACGTTCATCATCTTCGCAAGAAGCTGCACAAGGAGATGATCACCACGGTGCGTGGCATCGGCTATCGCCTCAATACCGACTTCCTGGCCATCACCCCGTGATGTCGATCCATCGCTATCTTTTCCGCACCCTGGCCCTTTCCCTTGCCATGGTGGCGCTATTGTCGGTGGTGGCCGCCTGGCTGATCTCGCAAAACGAGCTGGAGGAGATCCTCGATGCCCAGCTCGCCTTCACCGGCAGGGGGCTGATGAGCATGCTCCCCGAGGCACCCGAGACAGACGACTTTCAACGTCTGGCCCGATGGATGGACCAGCGCAAGGCCAGCGCCCACCTGTACACCGACAGCGGCACGTCCGATGACCTGCCGGTGGCACCCGGCCAGACCTATCACCACGAAGAGCGCAAGATGGGCTTCGGACTGTGGACCGAGACCGGCCAGCCGGTGGTGATTGGCCCTGGATGGCAAGGCGTCGATCGCCAGCCCCAGATGCCGCCACCTGGTGAGCAGGGTTTCGAGTGGCGATCGCTGGGAGAGTCTCGCTGGCGAGTCTTTGCCCTGCATGACCCGAGTCGTGGTCTGTGGCTACAGATCGGTATCGAGCGGGACTTCTTTCTCGACATCATCGAGCGCATTACGCTCAATCACCTCTGGCCCATGCTACTGCTGATGCCGCTGTGCCTGTTGCTGGTGCTGCGCCATATCCGGCGCGGCCTGCGCCCCATCGAGCGACTATCGCAGCAGGTGGAGCATCGAGACTCCGCCGACCTGAGTCGCATCGAACTGGACGTGCCGACGGAATTGGCCGGACTAAGGGCCTCACTCAACGACTTCATCGGGCGGCTCAAAGCGACCCTGGAAAAGGAGAGGCGCTTCACCGCGGATGCCGCCCATGAACTGCGCACTCCTCTGGCAGCCCTGAAGATCCACCTGGACAACGCCCTGGCAGGCGAAGGCGACGCCCTGCCCAAGGCTCGCCAGGGCGTCGAGCGACTCCAGCGCGTGGTGGAGCAGCTGCTGGTCCTGGCACGGGTCGATCGCCACACCGGTGCTGCACCAGAAAGGGTAGACCTGCGCTCGCTCCTGCTGGACCTCGCGGCCGAGCTCTGGCCGCTGGCCGACGCTCGTGGCCAGCAACTCCGTCTGGAGCACGTAGATCCGACCACGGTCGAGGGTAATGCCACGGAGCTTGGCATCATGATCCGCAATCTGCTGGACAACGCGCTGCGCTACACACCAGACGGTGGCACCATCGAAGCCATCCTTCACGAAGAGCCCCAGGGTGTGCGTCTAAGCATCCTCGATAGCGGCCCCGGCATTCCCGCTACGCACCTGGAGCGAGTCACCGAGCGCTTCCATCGCGCCAGCGACGCCACCACCACCGGTAGCGGTCTGGGCCTTTCCATCGTGCTTGCCCTGGCTCATCAGCAGGACGTCGAAGTCAGCCTGAACAACCGTGAGTCAGCAGGGTTTGACGCCACACTGCGCTGGCGACGCTGACATGCCACCCGGCCGTGCAGCACGCCGTCACGCATCGTCACCTCACCACCAATGGCGTGGGTATCGACGATGCCGGGCCAGATTGTTGATCAGGGTAGCGATCACCAACAGCAGCAGGCACCCCGCCGCCACCGGTACCAGCGCGTATCCCCACCCCAACGCGTGCAGCTCCGGTGAGCCAATGACCGCGATCAAGGCCGTTGCGCCGCCTGGGGGGTGCAGGGTGTGGGTCAACTGCATCACCAGAATCGAACTGGAGACCGCGACCGCGGCAGCCAGCCAGTCATCCCCCAGCCATAGCCAGCAGAGCACGCCGACCAGAGCTGACAGGACATTGCCGCCCAGAACATTACGGGGCTGCGCCAGAGGGCTGTCAGGGGTGGAATACAACAGCACAGAAGTCGCACCGAAGGAGCCGATCATCAACAGTGCCTGAGTCGATAGCCATTCGTGGCTCAACCAGCCGACGCCGGCCATGCCGACAAAGGCGCCAACCCACGACCACAAGGCATCCTTCCAGCACAGTTGCCCACGCTCAGCGTTCCCACCTTTCATCTTGCCCAGATACGTTTTCACCACCCGCCACCCCGGTTGTCCTGCCGACTCATTCAAAAGGGCCGCATACTCTTGCAAAGGTGACATCCCGAGGGAAATAGCCTTTTGGCATGCATCTATAGCAAAAGCGATAGTGTCAGGCAGCTCCCCGCCAACCTGGTCAGGCTGCGAATTGGCCTCGGGATGCTGGCTCGAGGCCTCTCCCGGACGACACCGCCGTCGAGGTTTCGCCGGTCTTGCAATGTATCCTTGTGGACGGCTTTCGCCCGGAAATTGTCGGTGGGTAGCGCCTGCGCCAAGCGACGGCTCGGCATAGGCATCGTTGGCGCACCCCATTGCCCGGTGAGGTCTGCACCGCACACGCCAGACAGCAGTAAAACAAGGTCGACGACCCGAGGCCGCACATATAGATGTTGACCAAAATCTTTGCCCGAATCGGCAACCAGGGTCGACTCGACTAAAGACAGCCGCACGCTTCGGCGCCGTCTCAGCGGCTGGCATCGCCTGCTTACGGTTAAATTTTTCTCCCGAGACAGACGCCGGCATTTACACTTTTTTCACCGCCAGGACAACAATATAGCGCCCTGTATCACGCAAGCATTGACCGACAATTCTATACTCAAACGCGGATCCATCATGCTGGCGTGGCGACCACTCAGCCCGGCAGGAGCCTTTGCTCTACGCGCCAGGTCATGCTAATCAATGAAGAGGTTGTCTTAAGGCCTTACTACAAGGGACCCACCCCGACCCATGCCGCCCATCTTTATTACCTACCCGCAGGTCGCCCAGGCCATACAAGGAGTACACACGCCCTGGCTCGTCGTCCTGTCGTGTCTGGTGGCACTGGTATCGGTGTATTCGGCCATGGCCGTCGGCGAACGCGTTCACTCTGCGCGATGGCAACATCGACGCAGGGCCTGGTGGCTGGCCGGTGGCACCATGATGGGGCTAGGCATCTGGAGCATGCACTTCACCGGCATGCTCGCCTATCGTCTGCCCTTTCCCGCCCATCATGGTCTGTGGCTGACCCTGGCTTCTTTGCTGCCGGCGGTGGTCGCCGGCCTGATCGCCGTGGCGGCGATGGCTCGCAGGGGACTGTCCACCACGCGCAAGATCATCGCGGGATGCCTGCTGGGGCTGGGTATCGCCACCATGCACTACACCGGCATGGCAGCCATGGAGGCGCCTGCCAGCATGCGCTTCGCTCCCATTCCCTTGCTGCTGTCACTGGTGATCTCGCTGCCCTTTGGTATCGCCAGCATCTACAGCTTCCATGCGTCCAGACATTTGCCCCGCGTGCAGGGCATTCGCCTGGGCAGCCTGCTGGCAGCAGTTTTCGCCGCCCTGGCCATCTGCAGCATGCACTATTCGGCCATGATGGCGGTGTACTTTCTGCCGGACCCAGGCTGGCAGGCGACGGCACCAATGGCCCATCACGGCTCGCTACTGGCCACCGCCGTCGCCGTGCTGTCATTTCTGTTTGCGGTGGCCACCCTGGTCACGGTGCTTGTCGACAGGCGACTACAGGACAGCGCCATGCGCATGCAGGTCTCACGCCGCCAGTTGGTGGATGTCATCGAATCGATGCACGATGGCGTCGTACTGCTGGATCAGCGTGCCCGCATGATCATGTGCAACCACGCCTTCGAGACCCTGACAGGAGTGCCCCACACCGACCTCCAGGGCCACTCGATGCTCAAGCTCAACACCCTGCTGCGGCTCGATCAGCATCGCAGCCAGGTACTGCGCTCGCTGCGAGAAAATGGCGCCTGGATCGGCGATGTCGAGGTCCGACACCGCCAAGGTCGCCGCTTCCCTGCGCGCCTGAGCATCAATCGTGTACGCGCCGACGAGGAAGGAAGTGGGCATTTTGTCGCCACCCTCAGCGATACCTCCGCCCACCATGACGCCCAGCAGCATATCCGTTACCAGGCCTATCACGACGGTCTGACCACCTTGCCCAATCGCAGCTCGCTGCAGGAGCGCATCCACGCCCTGCAACTGGCCAGCGACATCAGTGGCCGGCACATCATGTTGCTGCTGGTGGATATCGACAACTTCAAGGGCATCAATGATGCCCTCGGTCAGGCCACCGGGGATCGCCTGCTCAAGGCGCTGGCGGCCCGTCTCAGGCCCTGGGCCAGGCAAGCCAACGATCTGGCGCGGCTGAGCAGCAATGAATTTGCGCTGCTCTACGACGGTCTCTCGGTCTCCCCTGAGAATGCCATGGGGCAGGCCAGGGAAAAGGCACGCAGCGTACTGGAATCCTTGAACGGCGACTATTCGCTGGCCGGCGAGCGCCACAGCTGCCGCGTCAGCGGCGGCTACCTGTTGTTTCGTGGCGGTGACCTCGGCGTCAGCGAACTGCTCAAGCGCGCTGGCCTGGCCCTGCTCGAGAGCAAGAGCGAGGCCGCCCAGCGTCCTTGCGCCTTTGAAGCCAGCATGGTCGAGCGCCTGAATGCTCGACTCAGGCTCGAGCGACAGCTCAAGGACGCGGTCGTCGGCGAGCAATTGCGCCAGTACCTGCAGCCTCAGGTCGATCACCAGGGCACGATTACCGGCGCAGAGGTACTGCTGCGCTGGGAGCATCCGGAGCTGGGGCTGGTCTCGCCGAGTGCCTTCATCAGCCTGGCCGAGGACACCGGCCAGATCATCGAACTGGGCAACTGGGTGCTGCGCAAGACCTGTGAGCTGCTGGCCGACTGGCAACACGACCCCCACAGAAGCGCCTGGACCCTGTCGGTCAACGTCAGCGCCCGGGAATTCCAGCGCGCCGACTTCGTCACCGGCGTGGAGAGGGCCCTGACGGATACCGGGGCGCCTGCAAGCCAGCTGACCCTGGAGCTCACCGAGTCCTTGATGCTGGGTGAGGCCTATCCGGTCATCGATACCCTGACCCACCTGCGCACCCTCGGGGTGCGCTTCGCCATCGATGACTTCGGTACCGGCTACTCCTCTCTGGCCTACCTCAAGCGCCTCCCGCTGGACAGCCTGAAGATCGATGTGGCCTTCGTCCGCGATCTGACCGATGACCCCACTGCGGCTCCCATCGCCCAGACCATCATCGCCCTCGCCCAGACCCTGCAACTCGGTGTCATCGCCGAGGGTGTCGAAACCGTGGAGCAGCAAAAGCGGCTGCTGGAGCTGGGCTGTCGTTCATTCCAGGGTTACCTGTACTCGAAGCCCCTTCCCCTCCATCAATTCCTGGCCCTGTCGTCGCGCCGCCGACTGCCGGCAGGTGGATCGGCGATGCCACTGCTTCAGGGCTGACGATTTCTCTGACATGGGCATATGCGAGAAGGTCTCGACGCGGGTACGCCTCTTCCCGCGGAACACCTCTACGTGAGGTATCACCTTTGCTGAACTTGCATTACCGCCACCAATTGGCAAGATGGACACCCTGACCCGAGGCGACTCCATCCCCCATGAACGACCCCCTCAACCACGACGAACGCGCATCGCTGATTTCCCCGGAAAGCCACGTCGAGGGGTTTCGCAAGGCACGAGACGCCCGCCGCACCGAACTGATCGAAGACTACGTCGAGCTGATCTCGGATCTGATCACCGACGGCGGTGAAGCGCGCCAGACCGATATCGCCCGCCGCCTGGGCGTCGCCCAGCCCACCGTCGCCAAGATGCTAAAGCGTCTCGATGACGAGGGCCTGATCATCAAGCGCCCCTACCGCGGCATCTTCCTGACCGACAAGGGCAAGGCCCTGGCCGATGCCAGCCGCGAACGACACCAGATCGTCGAAGCCTTCCTGATCAAGCTGGGCATCAATCCCGAAACCGCGCGGGTCGACGCCGAAGGCATCGAGCACCATGTCAGCGCCGAGACCCTGGCCGCCTTCGAACGCTTTCTGAAACGCTGACGCCATCGCCGGAGCCCATCAGGCTCCGTGCCCCCCCTCTGCCAACACTATGCCAGCCCTCAGCCAGCCCCTGGCCACCTCCAGGCTAGTGGGCCTGTCGGTGCGCTCCAACGCGCGAATAGCCTGACTCGATCACCTCGATTAGCGCTCTACGCTTGACGCGAGGGGCCTTAGGCGCCAAAACTTAGCCACGTCTATAAATGATAGCCAAATAGCACTTCGGTGCTGCTTGCGCGTCGTTCTTGCCCCGAGGAGCCCTGTTCATGCGTCGTTCAGCCCCGGCTTCGGCCCTGCTGACCCTGGCCTCGCTGGCCGCTCTGACCACCCCCCAGGTTCACGCCCAATCCGACGCCGCGAAGACGCAGGCGCCGCTGGATGTGGTCGTCACCGTCGGCATGCTCGGCGATCTGGTCGAGCAGGTGGGCGGCGACTGCGTCGCGGTCAACACCATGATGGGGCCGGGGATCGATCCCCACCTGTACCAGGCCAGCGCCCGCGACGTGCACGATCTCGATAAGGCCGAGCTGATCCTCTACAGCGGCTTTTCACTGGAGGGCCAGCTCGGCAAGGTGTTCGATCGATTTTCCCGGATCAAGCCCACCGCCGCGGTAAGTGAACAGGCCGTCGGCGACGACCAACTTATCCACACCCAGGACGCCTATGGCGTCGACCCCCACCTGTGGATGGATGCAGGACTCTGGGCCCGGAACGTTCCGGTCATCGCTGAACTGCTGGGAGAGCAGCGTCCGCACTGTGCCGAGGCCATGCAGCAGCGCGCCGAGGCCTACCAGGCGTCACTGGCCGAACTCGATGACTGGATTCAGGCCAGCATCGACAGCATCCCGGCCGAGCAGCGCATCCTGGTGACCGCCCACGACGCCTTCGGCTACTACGGACGCGCCTACAGCATCGAGGTGGCCGGCATCCAGGGGCTATCCACCGCCACCGAGACCGGCGTGGCCGATATTCGCCGCATGGCCGAGCTGGTGGTCGAGCGTGGCGTTCCCGCCATGTTCGTCGAGAGCACCATCAATCCGCGCACCGTCCAGGCGGTGATCGACGCCGCCGCCGATCAGGACCACCGGGTCGAGATCGGCGGTCAGCTCTATTCCGACGCCATGGGCGCCAAGGGCACCCTGGAGGGCACCTACATCGGCATGCTCAAGAGCAACACCGAGCATATCGTCAGCGCCCTGGGCGGTCAGCCCGCTCCCTTGCCTGAGGCCCTCGCGGCGCAGATCGCCTCCGCCAGCCAGGACGCCGACCAGTGAACACCACCACCCCGCAGCGCTTGAACGCCACCGCGAGGTCGACAGGAGCCACACCATGAGCGAGCAGCTCCACGAACCCGACCTGGCCCTCCACGTGGAGGACCTGACGGTCAGCTACCATGGCAAGCCGGTGCTGTGGGACATCGATTTCGACGTACCGCCCGGTGTCATGGCCGCCATCGTCGGCCCCAACGGCGCCGGCAAGAGCACCTTGATCAAGAGCATCCTCGGCCTGGTGCCCAGCGTCGCCGGCCACGTCACCCTGCATGGGCGCCCCTACCGCCAGGCGCGGCGGCGGGTCGGCTACGTGCCCCAGCGCTCCACGGTGGACTGGGACTTTCCCACCACCGCACAGGACGTGGTCGGCATGGGCCTCTACGGCCGGCTGGGCTGGCTCAGGCGGCCCGGCCGCCGCGAGCGACACGAGGCCATGCAGGCGCTGGAGATGGTCGGCATGGACGGCTTTGCCGATCGCCAGATCAGCCAGCTGTCCGGCGGCCAGCAGCAGCGGGTGTTCCTGGCCCGGGCGCTGGTTCAGAAGGCCGACGTCTACTTCCTCGATGAGCCCATGGCCGGTGTCGACGCCACCACCGAACGCGCCATCGTCGACATCCTGCGCAGGCTGCGGGACCAGGGCAAGACGGTGATCGTGGTCCACCACGACCTGCAGACGGTGCGCAGCTACTTCGACTGGATGCTGATGCTCAACGTGCGAGTGATCGCCCAGGGGCCGGTCAACGACGTCTATACCGCCGACAACCTGCGCCGCGCCTACGGCGGCCAGATCGCCCTGCTCGACGATGTCACCGGCGCCATTCCCGCCGAGCGCGAGCTCGCCGGCCAGCGCCCCGAGGCGCGCCCGCAGGAAAGTCGCGAAGAGGTGCCGAGATGAGCCTGAACGCCCTGCTCGGCGACTACACCCTGCAAAACGTGGTGATGGGCGCGGCGATGCTGGGTCTGGTCAGCGGCGTGCTCGGCTGTTTCGCGGTGCTGCGCAAGCAGAGCCTGCTCGGCGATACCCTGTCCCACGCGGCGCTACCCGGTGTCTGCCTGGGCTTCATCATCGCCGGGGGCCGCGAGATGGGCAGCATCCTTGCCGGCGCGCTGTTCACAGGCTCCTTGGCGGCGCTGGTGATGCTGCTGCTGACCCGCATGAGCCGGCTCAAGACCGACGCTGCCCTGGGCATCTCGCTCAGCGTGTTCTTCGCCATAGGGGTGGTGCTGTTGACCTATATCCAGGGCACCGGCAACGCATCCCAGGGGGGGCTCGACGCCTTCCTGTTCGGCCAGGCCGCCGCCACCCTGCGCAGCGACCTGTGGATCATGGCCGGCGTCAGCGGCGTGGCGCTGGTGCTGGTCGGTGGGCTGTGGAAGGAATTCAAGCTGGTGTCCTTCGACGCCGAATTCGCTGCCACCCAGGGCCTGCCGGTCACACTGCTCGAGGCCTTGATGACAGTGATGATCGCCCTGGCCGTGGTGGTCGGCCTGCAGATGGTCGGCGTGGTGCTGATGGCAGCCATGGTCATCGCCCCGGCGGTGGCGGCGCGTCAGTGGGCCAACAAACTGGAGACCATGGTCATGCTGTCGGCGCTGTTCGGTATCGTCGGTGGCGTCACCGGCGCCTTGATCAGTGCCCTCGGTCCGGGGCTCGCCACCGGGCCGCTGATCATCCTGAGCCTGTCCAGCGTGGTGCTGGTATCGCTGCTGTTTGCGCCTCACCGGGGCTTTGTGTGGGAAATCCTCAAGCTTCAGCGTGATCGGCGCCAGCTACGTCACCAGAGGGTGCTCACCACCCTCTACCAGCTCGCCAGCCACCACGCCGATCGCCAGTATCGCTCCGAGAAACGCATGGTGGACGCCTACCTGGGCACCGACAGCCGGCGCGCGCTGGAGCGCTTGACCGCCCGTGGCCTGATCACCCAGCAGACCCCGCCGTCCCACGAACCCGGTGACCACAAGCGCTGGGTACTGACGCCGGAAGGCTGTCGCGAGGCCGAACGCATCCTCGATGACCTGGGCCGGGGAGGCCGCGCATGATGGCATCGCTGTTCAACAATATTCCGCTGATGATCATGCTGGTCGGCGCCCTCGTCGGCATCGCCTCCAGCCTGGTCGGGACCTTTCTGGTACTGCGCGGCACCAGCATGCTGTCCGACGCCATCGGACACTCCATCGTCTTCGGCATCGTGGTGGTGTGGTTGCTGACCCACCAGGCCAGCGGCCCGCTGCAGATCATCGGTGCGGCGCTCACCGGCATCTTCACGGTGTTTCTTACCGAGCTGCTGGTGTCGACCCAGAAGGTCAAGAAGGACGCCGCCATCGGTCTGGTGTTCCCGGTGCTGTTTTCCCTCGGGGTCCTGCTGATCAACCTCTACGCCAGCGACGTGCACATCGATGCCCACACCGTGCTGCTCGGCGAGATCGGCTTCGTGTGGCTCGACACCCTGCCTATCGGCGGTGTCGAGGTGCCCCGGGCGCTGGTCTCCATGGGGGCCATGACGGCGCTGAACCTGGCCTTCGTGGCGGCCTTCTACAAGGAGCTGAAGCTCGCCACCTTCGACAGCGCCCTGGCCAAGGCGCTGGGCTTCGCTCCTACCGCGCTGTTCTATGCGCTGCTGCTGTTGACCAGCGGCACCGCGGTGGCCGCCTTCGACGCTGTGGGCGCGGTGCTGTTCGTGGCCTTTGTCATCGTGCCGCCCTCGGCGGCCTACCTGCTCACCGACCGGCTGTGGAAGATCTTCGTCTACGCCTCGCTGATCGCCGCCGCCTCCAGCGTCTCGGGCTACTACCTGGCGGTGGCCTGGGACGTCTCCATCGGCGGCATGATGGCAGTGATGACCGGCGTCTTCCTCGCCCTGGCCTTCCTCCTCGGCCCGCGCTACGGCGTCTTCGCTCTATGGCTCGAACGTCGCCGCCAGCGTGAGCTGAACGAGAGCCGTACCCTGATGGTGCACCTCTATCACCACGAGGACGGCCCGGAGAAGGCGGTAGAAAACGTCACCATGGCGCTGCGTGATCACCTGATGTGGGACCCCGCCCGTGCCGAGCGGGTGGTGGAGCGCTCGCGCCAGCGCCATCTGGTCGTCCAGGAGGGCGAGCGTCTGCACCTGACCCAGGCCGGACGCAACCTGGCCCGGGAGATACTCGAGCCCGGCGCCAAGGCCGAGACCGGGGCCTGAGCACCGCGCGGACCCGGATACGCCTCTGGCAACGACATAAGCCCAGCTAGCGCAACAAAAAGGGCGGCCAATGGCCGCCCTTTTCGTGTTCCTGTGGTCCAGCTACCGACATCAAATCACCTTCACCTGAATCTGACGCAAGTAGAGCCAGGACCCAACATCCTCAGATCTTGATGTCGTAGTCCACGTACTTGTGCATCAGCTCGTCGTAGGTGCCGTCTTCCTTGATCTCGGCCAGGGCCTGGTTGAACTGCTCGGCGAGCTCCTTGTCGCGGGGACGGAAGGCCACCGCTACACCATGGCCGAAGTACGACTTGGGCTCACGGATCAACTCGGAGCTGACCACCACCTCGCTGTCGGCCTCGTCCACCTGCAGATTGGCCAGCGCCAGCGGGTAGTACATGAAGGCGCTGTCCAGGCGTCCGGTCTTGACGTCCAGCGCCAGGTCCTCGGCGGTGGCGTAGCGACGAACCTCCATGATGTCGCCATAGGTGTCGGTGATGAAGCGGTCGCGGATGGTGCCGCGCTGCACGCCCACCGTCAGGCCTTCGAGGCTGTCGCGATCGTCGGGGTCGATCTGCTGGTCGCGAAGGGTCACCCACACGCTGGGATTGGAGTAGTAGGGTTCGGAGAACAGCACCTGCTGTCTGCGCTCCTCGGTGATCGCCATCGATGACATGATGGCGTCGTACTTGCGCGCCATCAGCCCCGGGATGATGCCGTCCCAGCTCTGCTCGACCCACTCGCACTGACGCTGGATGCGCCGGCACACCTCTTCCCCGAGTTCCACCTCGAAACCGGCAAGGGTGCCATCGGGAAGACGATACTCGAAGGGCTCGAACGGGATATCCACCCCCAGCTTGAGTGGCTCATCCGCCTGAACGGTGGTGGAAGCAAGGGCGGAAAGCCCGATCAGGGCGCCAAGCAGCAGGGGGCGGGAAAACGATCGCATCCGTGAGATTCCTTTTTTGCGTTATGGTTATTGATCTATGCCTTTTGGGCCTGATGAGTCTGCCACTCTCCGCCTGCGCCGCCAAGCCACTTGCAGGACAATGACAGACACCGCCCCACCACGACCAAGGAATTCCGATGCTCAACGGCCGTGCCCTGGCCTATCTGTGTGAAGTGCAGCGCCGTGGCTCGCTGCGCGCCGCCGCGGTCCACCTCAATGTGGACGTCTCGGCCATCAGCCGACTGATCCGGCGCCAGGAAGAAGAACTGGCGACGCCCCTGCTGACCCGCCACCCCGACGGCGTCTCGCTGACCGAAGCCGGGCGCCTGCTGGTCGACCACCATCGCGCCCAGTGCGACGCCGAGAGCGCCACCCTGTCGCGGCTCAACGCCCTGCAGAGCCTGAACAGCGGGGAGGTTCGTCTGGCGGTGGGCGAAGGCTTCATCGCCGATCTGATCAACGCCCCGCTGCAGACCTTCATGACCGCCCACCCGGGCATCGACATCGTGGTGGTGATGGCCGGCGTCAACGAGGCCATGGCCCTGATCCGCGATCGCGAGGTGGACCTGGCGCTGCTGTATGCCCCACCGGTGGACCCGACGCTGCACTGCCATGTCGAGCGCCGCCACCCGCTGGACCTGATCGTACCCGCCGACCACCCGCTGACGCGGCGCCAGACGCCGCTGACCCTCTACGAGATCAGCGACTGGCCGCTGGCGCTGATGGACAACCCCTTCGGCATGCGCCAGATGGTCGACCAGGTGGCCCACCAGGAGCGCCTGCATCTGACCTCACGGCTGCACACCAATTCGGTGGCGGTGCTGAAGAACTTCGTGCGCTCCGGGATCGGTGTCACCTTCATGCCGGAACTGACCGTTGCCGACGATATCGAGCAGGGGCTGATCCGGGTGTTGCCGCTGGCCCATCCGGTGCTCAATGGTGCCCGCGCCCAGATCGTCAGCCGCCAGGATCGCCCGCTCTCGGTGGCCGCCGAGGCGTGCCTGTCCCATCTCAGACGAGGCATGCGCTTCTTTCAGGATGACGCCCCTCGCGTCAAGGCAGCTTGCCGCTACTGAGGCGTTGCCTGAAGATCAACGCCATAGGGTTTGATTAGTCAACGCGACAACGCCTAGTCTCGATATCGACTTGCAACGATGCCGTTTTACAACAACACGACAACACCGGAGAGTCCCATGAGCCTGTTTCGCCCCCTTCCCCTGGTCGCCGCCCTGTCCACCGCTGCGGCGCTGAGCCTGTCGGCCGCTTCGGCACTGGCCGCCACCACCGTCAACCTGAGCTACAACGGCGCCCCCGATCCGGACAAGAACGCCGTCCACGTCTTCGCCACCAACCTCAAGGAACTGGTGGAAGAAAAGACCGACGGTGAGCTCGAGCTCAAGCTCTACCCCAACAGCATGCTGGGTGAAGAGCAGGAGCGCATGGAGCAGACCATGGCCTCGCCGAGCCTTAACATCGCCTCCTTCGCCGGCATGTCGCCGATCGTTCCCGAGGTATTCGTCAGCGCCATCCCCTTCCTGTTCAAGGATTTCGATGACGCCCGCAGCTTCTTCGACGAAGGCGCCTACTGGCAGGCGGTGAAGGACGATCTCGAGGGCCGCGCCGGGCTTGAGCTGCTGGCGGTGGTCGAGGAAGGCGGCTTCCTGGCCTTCACCAACGACAAGACTCCGATCGCCGAGCCGGCCGACTTCGAGGGCCTGCGCTTCCGCGCCATGGACCCGAGTCAGGTGGCCCTGTACGAAGCCTTTGGCGCCTCCGGCACCCCGATCCCCTGGACCGAGGTCTACATGGCGCTGAAGACCGGTGTCGCCGACGGCCAGATGAACCCGCCGATGTACATCATCCTGGGCAGCCTGTACGAGGTGCAGGACTACCTGACGCTGGCCAACATCCAGTACTCCGATCAGTTCCTGGTGGGCAACGCCAGCATGATCAACGGCTGGGATGAAGAGACCCAGGCGGCCTTCCGCGAGGCGGTGGCCGAGGCCAACCAACTGGCCCGTGAGCACAACCAGGCCAAGGTCGACGAGCGCATCGCCTACCTCGAGGAGCAGGGCATGGAGGTCATCCGTCCCAGCGCCGAGCAGCTCGAGGCCTTCCGCCAGCAGGGCCAGCCGGCCTATCTGGAGTGGCTCAAGGACCAGAACATCGAGCAGCGCTACATCGACATGGCCCTGGATGACGCTGGCGTCGAGCTCAGCGGCGAATAACCGCTAGACCGTGCTCGGGCCCTGACGGGCCTGAGCCAGACAGCCCAAGCAAGCGCCTGGTGGCCATACCCGTCAACCAGGCGCTGCCCAGAGCGCGGCTGCCTTGAGCCCCTCTACACTGGGACTTTTCACTAAAGCCCGGTCGCTGGAAAGCCTCAATCTCCGGATAATCCTCGATTGGATGCTGCCCGAGGGCGCTTCGCCGATCTTCACCCCTGCCGTGGAAGCCTTTGCCCATGTCCTGGTCACTTGCCCACTCTCCGCCGCTGATGGCCCTGCGGCGACTATCGCTATGGGTCGCCAGCGCCCTGCTGGTGATCGACCTGCTCGCCATGCTCTACGGCGTGCTCGCGCGCTACCTGGCCGGCGGCGCGCCGATCTGGACCGATGAGCTGGCCCGCTACCTGATCATCGGCGCGGTAATGCTGGCGCTTGGCAGCGTCTGGATCGAGGGCGGCCATATGCGTGTCGCCCTGATCGAGCGGCTGATTCCGCGCCTGGCCAGCAGGCTGCTGTCCTGGTACCAGTGGCTGTTGACCCTGGTGCTGGCCATCGGTGGTGCCTGGTTCAGCTTCCAGTACGCCCAGTCGGTGGCCATCTTCCAGAGCCAGGGGCTTGGCATCAGCCGCGCGGTACCGGTGATGTCCGTACCCATCGGCTTCGCCCTGCTGGCGCTGATGGCGCTGTGCCACGGGCCCCACCCGCTGCCCACCCTGGACACCGAGGAGCCGCACTCATGACCCTCGCCATGCTGGCAGTGTTTATCATCCATGTGCTGCTTGGCCTGCCGCTTTTCATCTCGCTGCTGGCCACCGCCGTGGTCGGTTTTGCCTTCGTCGACCTGTCGATGATCCCGCGCATGATGCCCCAGCAGTTCTTCGGCGGCATCGACGCCTTCTCGCTGATGGCCATCCCGCTGTTCATCCTCGCCGGCAACCTGATGAACGCCTCGAAACTGACCGACCGACTGATGGCGCTGGCGCGTCTGCTGGTGGGCCACCTGCGCGGCGGCATGGGCCACGTCAATGTGGTCTCCAGCGTGTTCTTCGCTGGCGTCAACGGCTCGGCGGTCGCCGACACCTCGGCGCTGGGCTCGCTGCTGGTACCGGCCATGCGCAAGGAAGGCTACTCCACCGCCTTTGCCGCCGGCCTCACCGCCGGCAGCTCGCTGATCGGGCCGATCATCCCTCCCAGCATCTTCATGATTCTGTACGCCTCGCTGACCAATACCTCGGTGGGTGACCTGTTTCTGGCAGGCGTCATCCCCGGGCTGCTGCTGGGCGCCGCCTTTATGGGCATGAACGCCGTCTACGCCAGGCGCAAGGGCCTGCCCAAGGGCGACGGCTGGCCCGGGGCACGCCAGCTGGGCATCGCCGCCCTAGGGGCGCTGCCCGCGCTGATGGCGCCCTTCCTGATCGTCGCCGGCATCGTCATGGGACTGGTCACACCGACCGAATCGGGTGCGCTGACCGTCGCCTATGTGGCGCTCTACGGCGTGCTTGCCGGCAACCTGAGCCTGGCCGGGCTGTGGCGGGCCTGCGTGGACACCACCCGCCTGACCGGCGCCATCTTCGTGATCATGGCCGCTTCCAGTACGGTGAGCTGGCTGTTGTCCTACGCCCAGGTACCCAACCAGTTCGTCGAACTGCTGACCCCCTACGTCGACAACCCGGTGGTCATCCTGCTGCTGCTGAGCCTGATCACCTTCATCACCGGCATGTTCATGGAGGAAGTCTCGGCACTGATGCTGCTGACGCCGATCTTTGCCCCGGTGGCAATGATGGCGGGTATCGACCCGGTCCATCTGGGCATCATCATCACCCTCAATATCACCATCGCGCTGATCACGCCGCCCATGGGTGCCTGCGTCTTTGTCGCCGCCGCCGTCAGCCGGCTCGAGATCACCGCGCTGTTTCGCACCATCTGGCCCTTCGTGGTCATCGCCCTGCTGGTCCTGGTGGCACTGATCCTGGTGCCGTCACTGACCCTGTGGCTCCCGACCACCCTGGGATGAGGCAACCATGACCCAAGATCGCTCTTCTCGTGATGCCTGCCGCGATCCGCGCCACACACCGATCCCCCTCGCGTCGGAGCCAGCCTGGTCGCAGCTACGCCAGATTGCCATCCAGGGGCTCGACGAGCCGCTGGTGCCGATGAGCCTGGCACCGGTGCCGGTGAAGGTATTTCCGGCCTACGCCCGCCTCGGCATTCCCGGGGCGATCAACGAGTGCTACGTGCGCGAAGGCGTCTACCGCCGGGTGCTCGCCGCGGCCCGCTCGCTGCCCCAGGGCGTCGGTTTGATCGTGCTCGACGGCTGGCGTCCCTGGCGGGTCCAGCAGTACCTGTTCGAGACCTTGATGGAAGCGATTCGCGGCAATCACCCCGATATCGCCGAAGATGAACTGCTCGAGCGCACCCGGGAGTTCGTCGCAGAGCCGAGCACCAGCCCGACCGGCCCCAGTCCGCACTTGAGCGGTGGCGCGGTCGACGTGACCCTGTGCGATGAAGACGGCCTGCCGCTGCCCATGGGTACGCTGTTCGACGAGGCGATACCGGCCTCCCACACGGCCTTCTACGAAGCCAAGGAGGCCCCCAGCGCGACCGAACGTGAGGTCCGCGACAATCGCCGCCTGCTCTACCACACCATGGCCGCCCAGGGCTTCACCAACCTGCCCAGCGAGTGGTGGCACTTCGACTTCGGCGACCAGCTATGGGCGCACTACGGCGGCCACTCCCAGGCGCTGTACGGCCCGGCGGAACTCGACACCATCGAGAATCGCTGGCGGCGTCAGCTCTAGGGAAATGACTCAGCGCAGCGCCACGGCCTCGAGGGGGCCAGCAAACCACTGCTGGCGCAGGCCGCGCTGCTGATCGAGGATCAGCGCGAGGTAGTCGCGCAGGGGATGCGCGGCGGCCAGTCGCTCGCGATGGCGCCTGAGCGCCACCTGGTGAGGCATCTGCTCGGCGGGCTGGTGCAGCCCGCTGGCCTTGTGATTGAGGGTCGCAAGCGACGGCAGCAGCAGGTGGCTGGCGCCACTCGCCAGGGCGATGGCGATACCGGCGGCGTCGAAGTCCCCGAGATACAGATGCGGCCGCTGGTCGTGGAAACACTCGCCCCAGGCCGCCGCCAGTGCATCAAACCCCTGGCGATAGAGGGTGTCGCCACGATAGACCACCAGCGGGGCGACGACCTCGCCCAGCGCCCCCAGGGTGCCATCCAGCTCATAGAAGCTGTCCAGGTTTTCTACCTGCACCAGGGCGTCGAAGGCGGCCAGGGTGAGGTCGCGCCAGTCCAGGTCGCGAATCTCTCGCGGGGTGGTGGCCAGCCAGGCCGGCGTTGTCGAGGCCGGGGCGCTGACCAGCACCCTGGCCTGGCGGGGTGCTGCGCGGTTGGCCTTGTCCTCGTCCAAGCCGTTCACGGCCTGCTCTCGGGTGGTGCGCCCACGGGTGGTGGCGTCGATGGGCCGGTGGCCCAGCTCCTGAAGCGTGGAGTCGATGGCTTCAAGCAGGCGCCGGTCAAAGCGCAGCGTAGCCCCCCGGCGATAGTCATCGAGTCTGATGTCCTGCGCGTCGCAGAACGCCTCGATCGCTACGATCGCCTTCAGCGAGCGCTTGCGCTCCACCATTCGGGCAGCTTTCAGCTCCCGGGCGATACGCGAAAGCACCGCGTAGTCGGTCGGCTTCAATGCCCCTTCCGCCACGCCTAGACCACCAGCGCCAGGCTGACGTCGTGGATCAGCTGGACGTCGTTGAAGGGCCCGGCCGGGCTCTCGTCGGGGATCAGCCGAAAGGCTCGCTGCTCCTCGCGGGGCAGGCCCTGGTACTCGGCGATGACCTGAAACAGCCAGATCTCCGGGTCCCACTCGAGCTCGCTCTCGCTCAGGTACGCCAGGGCGCTGGTGCCCGACGAGGCGCCAGCGGCGGGCGCCTGCTGGTCGACCACGTCCAGGTAGAAGCGCTCGACGTCCTGCTTGAGCGCCTGCTGGCGGGCCTCCACCATGCTCTGCGCCTCGACCATGGCAGGGCCTGCCACCTCGGCCTGTTCCGGCCGGTGGACCGCCACCGGCAACTGGTGCAGCAGCCCCGTGAGCACCTCGGTGTCGCGATGGTGATCCAGCGCCGGGGCGGCGGCGGCGTGCAGCGGGCTTGCGTGGTTGAACAGCTCCGGCACCTCGCTGCGCCGGGTGTAGTTGCCCGGCACAAAGCCCGGATGCTCACGCAGGAAGGCGGCCATGCCGGCCACCAGCCGGCTCTGCTTCTGCTGCTGGCGAAAGCGCGCCATCAGCTCGATCAGTCTTCCCTGGACCTCGCGCAGGTTGGTGTAGTGCTGGCTCAACTGCTGCTGCAGCTGGCTGATCAGCAGCTTGCGCAGGGCGCCGTCGCTGCCGACCAGATCGATCAGCTCGTCGAAGTCGATCAGCGCCATGCCGTCGAGCAGGCGCACGATCTGCTTCTGGGCGCGGTCGTTCTCGCGGATCTTATCGTTGAGTCGGCTGACGAAGCCGAAGTCACTGTTGAGCCGCTGCCACAGGCTGTCGATGGCGTCGGCGAAGCGGCCGTTGAGGTCGTCCACCTCCTGGCGCAGACGCAGCATCAGCGGCCCCTGCTGCCAGTGCTCGCCCAGGCTGACCGCCTCGCGGTAGCTCTGCACCAGGTTGCGAATCTGCTCCAGGGTCTCGCCGACGTCGGCGTTGACGTGGCGGCGGGTCTCGTCGGCCAGCATCTCGGCAATCAGCTCGCGCACCTTGGGGGTCAGCTTGACCGCGCCGTGCTCGTCGGGCCGCCACAGAATCCGCGCCGCCAACAGCTTGCGCAGGGCGCCTTCGGTGAGGGTCTCCAGCGGCACCTCGTCGCGGGTATAGCCCTGCATCAGCACGTCGGCGTAGCGCCCCAGCAGCGACAACCGCTCGGTGCCGGTGGCGACCAGCCGGCTCTCGAGCGAGTGTTCCTCGCTCATAGCAGCGTCTCCTGGCGGGCCGGTGCCTCGTCATCCACCGGCAGGTTCTCCTCGTCGCGGATAAAGCGCACCAGCTCCACCAGATAGTCGATCTTGGCGGTCACCAGAAAGACCTGGCGGTCGGCGTGGGGCTGCAGCAGGTAGCCGTGCTCCTTCAGACGCTTGAACACCTGCTTCATCTGGGCGTCGAGCTGCTCGCTCTGGGAGCCGAAGAAGGGATCGGTGGCCAGCCGCTCCAGGCGCTCGCGCAGGCTCTGGTTGTCCTCGCACTTGGCGCTGAACTCGGCGGGCTTGAGCACGTCACCGGGGGCCGCCAGGGAGTCCTGGCCCAGCGCCTCCTGCACCAGCTGCAGCCATTCAAGCAGCGGCAGCAGGCTGTTGACGGTCTCGCCGAGCTGGCGCGACAGCTGCTCGCGGGCGTCTTCGTTGAGCTGACGCCAGGCCAGAAAGTGGACGCTGCGATCCTCGTTGGTGGCCAGGCGGCGGTTGAGCGGGCGCAGGTAGATGTCGATCTGCTCACGCACCTCCTCGTCCTGGAGCTTGCGAAAGGCGCTCTCGTCGCTGATGGCACAGATGAACTCGCCGGCCAGCAGCCGTTCGAGCAGGGGACCATGTTCGATCATTGGGTGACCTCCTCGGCGCTGCGCTGCTTGAGACGCTGAGCCAGCTTGCTCAACCGCGGTTCGATGCGCTTGAGCCGGCGCCGGCCCGGCTGGGCGGCGTCACGGTCGATCAGGTAGCGGTTGTGGAACAGCAGCAGCACGTCGGACTCCGGATTGGGGAAGGCGCCGACGATGTGAATATGGTTGCTGTCGCAGGCCTCGAACAGCTTCTCGACGTTGTGGTAGGCCAGGGTGCCGATCTCGTCGATGGGCCAGTGCACGCTGATCTCGGCCTGACCGCGCAGCAGTCGGGTAAAGGCCAGCAGGAACTTGCACAGGATCAGGTAGGCCATGCCGTGGCTCGAGGATTCGAGCAGCTGGCGATCGTTCTTGATCACAAGGTCAGTGCCGCCCTCGTTGAGGTGCAATTCCAGCCGCAGCAGGCTCTCGAAGCTGTACTGCTGGTCGCTGCGCAGCAGGTCGACCACGTCGGCCAGGGCGTTGAGGTAGTCGTCCCCCGGCAGTCCGCCGGTCTCCTGCCAGTCGCGATAGTCCTGGGCGAAGCGCTTGAGCGGCTCCCAGAAGCCCAGCTCGTCGATGGTCGACTGAATGCGCACTTCGGCCTTGGTGATGCCCTCCAGGCGCAGGTCGTCGGCGACCTCTTCGGACAGCCGCCGACTCTGGGCACTGATGCGCCGGTTGAGGTCACGAAAGACGGTAAAGAACTTGTCCAGATCGGCGCCGAGATTGCGCCCCTGCTGGACCAGCTGCTGCTGCTGGTCCTCGAGCAGCTTGAGCATCCCGCGCAGCAGCGGCAGCAGCCGGCGCGGGCTGGGCTCGGCACCGTCGGCGGCGTCATCCTCGCGCAGCTTGGCGCGCTCGGCGCTCATGGTATCGACAAAGCCGGTGCTGGCGCCCTTGATCAGCTCGCTTTCGACCTGCTCGCAGCCCTTGCGCAGGGCGTCCATCTCGCGCCCACGCTCCGACAGCGCCTGGCGGGTGCGCTCGATGCGCTCGTGGACGTCGCCGGGGGCATCGTGCCGGGGCGCCGGCGAGGGGTCCAGCGGCAGTTGCTCGACCTGCACCAGCAGTGGCTTCAAGGCATCGATCACCTCGGCCTCGGCGCTGCGTCGGGCCTTCAGTTCGCCCAGCGCCTGCTGGTGGCCGGCGCGGTCGGACTGGAATTCGGCCTTGCGCTGCTCGCGTTCGCGCTCGGCACCCTCCTTGTCACGTACCAGCCGGGTTTCCTTGTCGACCAGCTCGGGCTTGCGCTGGCCCCAGTCCAGGCGCATGAAGCGGCGATAGTCTTCCAGCTGCTCCTGGCGCGAAGCGGTCAGCCGGATACGCTCGTCCAGCGAGGCCAGTCGCGCCTTGGTGTCCTTCAGCGAGGCCAGGTCCACGCCCTGCTCCTGCAGTTCACGGTCGAAGGCGGCCTCGAGCTCCTGGCGCTGGCGCTGATGCTCGCTCTTCTGGTCGCTCTGGTACTGCTTCAACTGGCGGATCTGGTCGTCGACGCCGTCGAGGCGGCTCTGGCCGTCGGCCTTCACCTCCAGCATCTGCGCCTGGTGGGTCTTGGCCAGGGTATCCAGGGCGGCGCGCTTCTCCTCCTTTAGCCCATCGTGGCTGGCGCGCTGGGCGGCCAGCGCCTCCTCCAGGCCCTGACGCCGCGCCTTCTGCTGGCGGGCGTGACGCTCCTGCAGCTGGCTACGCGCGTCGCGGGCGTAGTCGACCTCGGACTCGGCGCGCTTGAGCTCCATGCGCGCACGGCGCACCGCTTCCTCGGCGGACTGTACCCGCTCATTGGCCGCCTTCATCTGGCGCTCGGCGGCCTGCACCGCGCTCTCGGCACGCACCTCGGCGGCCTCGGCCTGCTCGATGGCGGCCAGCAGACTGGCCTCCTCCTGGGCGTACTCGGGCACCTCGACCGCGGCCAGATCCAGGCTCACCCCGAACAGCTCGTCGTGGTCCTGCTCGCCGACACGGGGCGACAGGTCGCGGCGCTCCAGCAGCTCCGGCGCGATCACCTTGCCCAGACGCTGCTCCCAGCCGGGACGATGGAAGCGCAGGAAGTGGCGCAGGGTGCCCTGGGCCGGGTCACGTTGCTGGTGCAGGCCATAGGTGTGAGCTTCGGCCCTGGCGAGCTGATGGCGGGCATCATTGAGTTCCTTTTCGGCCTGATCGCGGGCGCGCTTGAGGGTGTCGAGCTCCTCACGCAGCGCCCCCAGCGTCTCGCTCGCCGCCTCGCGGTCGGTCTGGGCCTGGTCGAGGCGAGCCTGGGCCAGCTCCGCCTCCTGGATTTCCTCGGCGCTGGCAGCGCTGGCGGCCAACTGGGCCTTAAGCTCGGCCAGCCGCTCGACGCCGCTTTCCAGGCGCTCACGGTAGCTCTCGTCGAGCTCCTGGCGCTGCTGCTGGTAGCGCTGTTCGAGCTCGCTTTCCTGACGCCACTGCTGGTCACGCAGCTCTTCGCGGGTCTCGCCCAGCTCGTCGATGCGCGCCTGGGTCTCCTCGGTCTGGCGGGCCAGCTCATCGCCCAGCTCACGCAGGCGTCCTTCAAGGCGTGACTGGCTTTCCTGGAAGGCGTTCTGCATCACCGCCAGGTGCTCGCGCAGCTGCTGGCTCTGGTCGCGCCACTGGGGCAGCGCCTGGACGTCACGCTCCAGCGCCGGCATGTCGGCCTCCTCGTAGGCCTCGAAGGTCGCCTGCAGGTCAGAAAGCTCGCGCTGGGTCTGCTCCAGCTCGCTGGTCATCTCGCTCAAGCGGTCGTTGAGGGCGTCGCGGGCCTGTTCGTAGGCGGCTTCACGCTCCTGGAACTCACGCTGGCGGTTGCCGATCTCGGCCTCGGCGTCGGCCAGGGTGCGCTCGGCGCGGTGGCGGTCGGCCTCGAGCTGGGGCTTCAACTGCCACAGGGTCGTCTCGCGCTCGGCGATCTCCTGATCGAGCTCATCGAGCTTGCCAAGCGATCGCTCCAGCGGCTCCAGTCGCTTGGACTGGCGCATCTGGGCGATCCACTCCCGTGCCTTGGTATTGCGGATGCGGGTCACCGGCAGTTCGACACCGTCCTCCTCGAAGATCGCCGCCAGCATGGTCTTGAGGGTATCCATCTTGCCCTCCTTGGCGTGCACCGCGCTGATCAGCTTCTCCATATGGCGGATGCGATGCTCCGGCTTGACCAGGCTGAACTGGGCAGCCATCTGGCGAAGACGCAGGCTTTCCTTGCGGTTGCCCTGCTGGTGGGTGAAGTCGTTATGGATCACCGAACGAAACTCCGAGGTGGCACCCAGCTTGGGCGACACCGGAATTCCCTCACGACGCAGCTGGCTGGCCCAGTCGCTGTAGTCCAGCGCCGCCACCCCGGCCTCGCTCTCCACCAGATAGTGCCCGGGCTGGTAGGGCGCACCGACAAAGCGATACTCGACGCCACCGTCGCTCTTGCGGGTCAGCACCGCCTGGCAGACGTTGCCCGCCTCGCGGCGGTACTCATAGATCAGGTAGCTGTTGCGGTTGGGCAGGTAGAAGGCGTCGAACTTCTTGCGGGTCTTGGGCACCACCTTGTTGGGCAGCTCACCGTAGAACACCGGGACCAGACGCTGCAGCGTGGTCTTGCCCGAGGCGTTGGTGCCGCAGATGTTGGTATGGCCGTCGACGTCCAGCTCGACCACCCCCTCGAGGTGGCCGTGGATCATCACGATGCGCAACAGGTGAGCCATTGGGATTCCTTGATCGCTTGCCCGGTAGGAGGGCTATTCTGCCAGAGACGAAGCGCCCTGACAGTGCGACCAGAGTTGCCCGACAGCAAGCTTTCGCCTACAAGGTTCCTGCGACAGGGAGAGCCCGACGCGCCCCGTCACCCCGAACGACTCCTTGCTCCGCATCCATCCATCGCTATCCACGCACCACACCACAGGGGAAGACCGCCATGCACTTCGCCACCCTCGGCCCCGAGGACAGCAACCACGCCCTGGTGCTCGCCCGCTATCTCGACGATCGCAGGCTCAAGGAACCTGACCTCACCGACATCGAGCCCCGGATCAGCCTGGTGGATGACTTCATCGGCGCCTTCGAAAAGCTGGTCGCCGGAGGCTACGACTATGTGCTGCAGGTCAGCGCCCACCCCAGCCACGCCGACTGCGTCGGGCGCTTCATGCATCGCGCCTTTCCGGTGGACGCCTTCATCGCCCCCAGCCGCCCGCTGGCGCTGGTAGCCCGCGCTGACGTGGCCCAGCCGAAAAGCGTGCTGCGACAGCCCGCCACCCGCCACTACACCGACCTTTCGGCCTTCGCGGAACACGACGCCCCCACTATAGTCGCCGCCCTCGAGCATCTGCTGGACGGCCAGGCCGACGCCGCCATCGTCGCCGAGGACGCCATCGAGCGTCATCCCGACCGGCTGCGGGTGATCCAGCCACTGGGCCCCGCCCTGGATACCTGGATCCTTTACGCCAATCGGCCCCTGTTCCCGGACAGGGAGCAGGGGCCGATGCTGGGCGCCAACGACGCCATGGTGGAGCACTTCAGGGAGACGAGTCGTCGCGCGGATCGAGGCTAAACCTCACGGAACGACGCGACACTTGCCGCCACGCCTTTACACTGGCCAGGGCACGAAGATGACACCGAGCCCGAGCGCCACCAGGGCAGCCCTTAGCCACCAGGCGAAACGCCCGATCAGCCCGTAGGAAACAAGGCCGAGGCCGATCAGCACGCCCAGGGTGGTGGCCAGGGCAGCGAAGACGCCGGAGCCAAGGTCGAGCAGCGCCGGGTGCGCGACCATCGCCAGCGGAATGACGTAGAGCCCGACCCCCAGCGCCATGGCCTTGCCCGCCACCTTCAGCCAGTTTTCGTCGGCCATGCCGGCGGCGATGAACACCGCACCGCACACCGGCGGGGTAATAGTGGACAGCAGCGCGAACCAGAACACGAACAGGTGGGCGGTCAGTAGCGGCAGGCCCAGTTCGGTCAGCGCCGGCCCCGCCACCGAGACGCAGATGACGTAGGCGGCGGTAGTCGGCACCTCCATGCCCAGCACCAGGCAGGCCAGAGCGGTAAGCAGCAGCGCCGGCCACAGCTGCCCACCGGACAGCGACAGGATCGCCGAGGTAACCTTGACCCCGAGCCCGGTCAGCGACAGCACCCCGATGACCAGGGAGGCGCACAGGATGATCGCGCCGATGACCGCGATCTGGCGCCCGGCGGTCAGCGCTGCCTGGGCCAGGCGGGCGCGGAACTCCGCCCCCGACACCTTCAGCTCGGCGTTCATGGCCAACAGCGCAAGGCCTGCGAAGATCGCCACGCTGGCGGCGTACTGGGGGGTATTGCCGGCGTGGAAGATGCGCTCGAGCAGGATCGCAAAGGGCACCGCGAAGAACAGTGCGGTGGTGATCACCTCGCGCGCTGCCGGGCGGTCCTCGGCGGCCACCGGCTTGAGATCGAAACGGGTGGCGAAGGCGTTGATGCCGAGCCACACCGTGGCGAAGTAGAGAAAGGCCGGCAGCAGCGCCGCGGCCATGATCTCGGTGTAGGGGGTGCCGGTCAGCTCGACCATGACGAAGGCCCCGGCGCCCATCAGCGGCGGCATGATCTGGCCCCCGGACGAGGCCACCGCTTCCACCGCCGCCGCCAGCGAGCGTGGATAGCCGAGTCGCGCCATGGACGGGATGGTGATGGCTCCAGTGGAGGCCACGTTGGCCGACGCCGAGCCCGAGATCGAGCCCATCAGCGCACTGGAGATCACCGATACCTTGGCACCCCCACCGGTCAGGCGGCCCGCCGCGGCGCCGGCCAGGTTCATGAAGCCACGCCCCGCCTCGCCCGCGTTGAGCACCGCACCGAAGATCACGAAGATCGCCACCACCGAGACACTGACCCCGGTCAGCTTGCCCCACAGCCCGCCCTCGGCGATGGTCAGCGAACCGACCAGGCTGGCCATGGGCAGGCCAGGATGACCAAACTCGCCGGGCACGTACTGGCCCAGGGCCGCATAGCCCAGCGCGATCGCGGTCACCAGCGGCAGCGGCCAGCCGATGGCACGCCGGGCGGCCTCCAGCGCCACCACAATCAGCAGTAGACCCACCGCCATCTGCAGGGGGGTGTCGATAAAGCCGTACTGGCCGCTCAGGGCGTCCTCGTTCAAGGCGATATAGCCGCAGGCGGCGATACCGAGGGCGGTCAGCCCCAGGCCGCTGATGCGCTGCCACGGCGTGCGGGCGGAAAACACCAGCACCCAGGGCAACACCAGCGCCATGTGCAGTGGCCGACTGATCAGTGCCGGCGTCAGGCCGTGGAAGATCAACCCCAGGTGAAACACCACCGACAGGGCACCGAGCGCGATCCATAACGGGGCACCCGGCCACGGCGAACGAACAGGGTCACGCGCGTCGGCCGGTGCGGCCGACGAAGAAGCGTCGCTTGAGTTCATGAATTCAGCACATCATCGATGAAACGGAGCGGGCCCACAGGGGCCCGCCGGGTCGAGATCTGGACAGGATCGTCTCAGCGCAGGGCCTCGGGCACCTGCACGTCGACCTCGTCGTAGTAGCGCAGGGCGCCGGGATGCAGCGGCCCCTCGAGGTTGGTCAGCATCTGCGGCGAGATCGCCTGCCACCAGGGTGAGGTCTCGGCCATGGCCTCGCGGCGCTCCCAGAAGGTCTTGGTCAGGGTGTAGGCGGTGTCCTCGTCCATCGCGCTGGTGGTGTAGGCCACCACCGGCAGCGAGGTGGTCAGCACGTCCTCGTCGATGCCCGCGTAGGTGCCGGCGGGGATGGTCTGGGGGGCGGCGCCGGTGGCCTCAACCTGCGCTTCGGTGAACGATACCAGGCCGACATCATGGCTCGCGGCGGTCTCGATCACGTTGGGTGCAGGGAAGGAACTGGCGGTGGCGAAAGCGTCGATCTGGCCGTTCTTGAGCGCGTCGGGAGCGCTGCCCACGTCGGCGTCGTCGACCTCGACCTGATCGGCGAGTTCGAACAGCTCGAGATAGCGTGCGGCCTCGCGGGCACCGAAGGAGCCCTGGCCGATCAGCAGGTGCTTGCCGGCCAGTTCATCGATGCCGAGGGTGTCCTGCTCGCCCGCCACCACGAAGTGCATGGTCAGCGAGGGAATCGGGAAGAGTGCACGAATGTCCTTAAGGCGCGGATGGTTGCGACTCTCGAAGGGGCCGGTACCCTCGCGGGCGCGGGTCACCAGGCCGGGCGGCGAGGTGAAGACGTAGTTGCCGGGACGCGCCATCACCTCCATGACGTTCTGCACCGAGCCCTGGCTCTCTTCCAGGGTCAGGGTCATGTCACCCTCGGTGCCGGCCTTGATCGCCTCGGACAGCTCCACCCCCATCTGGTAGTAGGCGGTGCCGGCGGAGGCGGACTTGTAGGTCAGGCGGGTCTGGGCGTGGGCGCTTGCGGCGGTCAGCACCATGCTACCGGCGAGCACAGCCGTCAGGACCTTGAGGCCACGGCTTCGAAGATGACGCATTGAGGGGGTCTCCAGTCGACAGCGGGCGTGGCCAGTGCCTCGTTTTGCTTATGCTCCCGCCAGGCTTCAGGATCTGGCGGGAATGGCCGGCCAACAGCATATTCGACTGGCGTGATTCGTGCCACGGCGCCAAGACACTCGTGGCCCCAAGAAAAAGTCGCGGGCGCCGAGCATAGCGACGCCCGTGGCCAATGATGTCAGACGCCCGCGCTATCAGGGCAGGCAACGTGACACCAGTTTCAGCGGTAGAAGGCGGGACGCTCGGCCAACGCGATCGGCTCGACCTGCTGCGAATGCCGCGCCTTGACGCAGGCGTCACTGGTCACCGCCGCCACATAGCCATCCCAGGCGGTAGGGCCATGCCGCTCGCCCTTGGCGGTGGCATCGACCCACTCCTGAAACTCCACATCGAAGGCGTCGATAAAGCGGTCCTTCCAGTGGGTGATCACGCCCAGAGAATCCCGTGCGCTGTGACGCAGCGGCACGCTCGCCGGTTGCGGCAGATCGGCAACGCCGCTCTCCCCCACCAGTTCGCAGCGAATGTCATAGCCGTACTGGCAGTTGAGGAAGCTCTCGATGGTGATGACCATGCCCTTGCGGGTGCGCAGGATGATCAGCGAGGGGTCCTGCAGATCACCCTCCACCAGGCTGGAAACCCGCGGCTGGATGACCTGGGCGCTGACGTAGTCGTCCTCCAGCAGCCAGCGCATCACGTCGAACTCGTGGACGCAGGAATCGATCAGGCCCGCATCGCCGGAGAAGTTGGCCTGGGCATTGCGATGCGCGCACTTGGCGATCAGCGGCTGGCCGATGCCACCCTCGTCGAGCAGCGCCTTCAGCTGGCGGTAAGCCCAGTCGAAACGGCGCATGAAGCCTACCTGGACCAGCGCACGACCCGAGGCAATCTCGGCCTCGACGATACGCAGGCAGCCCTCGGCGGTGGTGGCCAGTGGCTTTTCGCAGAATACCGGCTTGCCCGCCTCGATGGCGGCCAGTACGAATTCCTCGTGGGTCGGTCCCCAGGAGGTCACCACCACGGCGTCGACCTCGGCGGCGTTGATGACGTCGTGGCCGCTGGCATAGGCCCTGGCCTCGATGCCGACCTCGTCGATGGCGGCCTGCGCCTGCTCGAGGCCGACATCACTGGCGGCCACCACCCTCGCACCCTTGAGGGTATGGTTCAGCCGGCGCATATGTTCCTTGCCGATGGCTCCGGTACCGATGATGCCGATAGATAGCGTCATGTCTGGCTCCTTTCTGTTATTGACCACTTGTTGAAATCGCACCTGCTGCCCTCGCATGGGTCGAAAACGTCGTGTGGGCAGCGTCGAGGCTCTACCAGCGTCGCGGCGCTGGTGCCAGAGCCAGGTGGCGTGGCCGCCCGATCGCTCGGTCGGCCATGTCACTTAGCCTTGTTGAGGGTTGGGGTCATCACACATGGGGATCGTCTGCGGCAAGCGCCGCCGCCGGGCGACGACGATGAATCCAGATCGAAGCGCACACGAAGTACACCAGCGACAGCGGAATCACCAGCCACTTGAAGGTTTCCACGTAGTCGACGACAGCGGCGTTGTCACCGGTCCATGACCACAGTGCCGCCAGGATGATGATCACCAGGCAGGCAAACGAGATCAGGTACAGCGGATCACGACGATTGACCGCGGGCTGCGCCTGGGGCGACTCGCCGGGCAGTTCCGGCGGATCCACCGGGCCATAGGCCTCTTCGTAATAGTCGATACCGGACTCGGTGTTCGCGCCCATCCGGCGGCACAGCAGCGGGTAGAGCAGAAAGCTCAGGGTCCACACCGGGAGAAACACGACAAACAGATGCACCTGGGGCAGGGCAATGAGCACGACGCCGAGGATCACCCCGATGGCCCAGGTCAGCATGGCCGGACGATTGTCCTCGAGCCCCTGATGTTCGCGCCACAGCGGGCGGATCGACAGGCGCGGCAGCAGGAAATGCTCGGCGGCGATGATCGCGCCGATGGGGGCCATCATCATCACGAAGTAGGACAGGACGTTGAGCAGCGAACCGAAGACGAACGGGAAGCAGGCGACGACCGTGGTGGCAGCCCCCACCACCAGGGCAACGTTGAACGGCTTGTGACGATGGAACACCGCCTGGAATGCGAGCCCAGAGCGATAGAGGCTGGGGATCGAAGTGGTCCAGCCGGCGATCACTACCGCCACCAGCCCCATGGCGCCGAGCAGACGGAAGGCGATGGCGCCCGGATCAAGATCGACCATGGCTTCCTTGAGCAGCATCGCCGAGGTGGCGCCAAGGATGCCCGCACAGACCCAGGCCATGAAGTGGCCGATGTACATGCCAGAGGCCGAAAAGTAGCCGTAGGAGGACTTGCGCGCGAAGCGCAGGATGCTCATGTCGCTCATGCCGAGGTGCATCGGCAGGTTGATGCCCCAGGCCCAGGCGGCGATGACCCACATGTTGATGCCAGGCTCGCCTTCGGGAGTAACGCCGGTCCACACCAGTGCACCGAGCACATTGCCCAGGCCATCGATGCCTTGCTCGGCGCCCAGGTGGGTGACGATGGGGATCGACAGGATACCGCTGACCAGGAACATGATCGCCATCCAGGGCGCGCATACGGTGGAAAAGTTGGCGATGCGCTTGAAGCCCTTGAGTGTCAGCCAGACGGTAAAGGCGCCGACCAGCAACGCCAGGATCACGAAGCTGGCACTGGTGGGATAGAGTCCCACCTGGGGCGGAATATCGGTCAGCACCCGGAAGGCCGAGGCCGAGACCGTGATCATGGCGCCGGCGATGACGGCGTAGAAGACACCATTGAGGATGTTGTAGACGGTGGAAATTTTCTTGCCGGCAAGCCGGGCCAGGAACCAGTACACCGTCATGCGGGTGCGGGTAGCCACCGGACTGCAGATCCAGGCCCAGGACAGCACCGCCATGAAATTACCGAGAATCAGGCCCCAGATCAGATCACCGGTGGAAACACCTAAGGTGACCAGCGCTGCGCCGATGACGAATTCGGTGCCGGCCACGTGCTCACCGGAGTAGGCCCCGAGAAAGTACTTGCCGCTCAACTGCCGGCTGGGGGGAATGCGTTGATATTCGAGCTCTTCGCTCTGGGCGTTGTCGTCTGCTGTCGCGGTCGCCTGCGCCCCTGCCGCTTCTGTGCTCATAACGTTGTCCACTTGTTATTGGAGGATCGATGGCCCTTGTGACCGGTTGCAAACGGTCAGGACTCCAACCTCGGCGGTCCATGCTTTTCCATGGCCCGCACCAAATGAAACATACATTCCGAAAGAAAAAACAACAAACCAAACGTTCTATACTTTAGTCGACTCGAACGCCTGATCCGACAAAATTGTAAATAACGTAATCCATGACGACACCTTTAACTGAATTGGCGCACACAAACATCATCTATCCGCCTTAACCACTCGCTCCAGTCCCACGCTTCAACACCTGCCGCGATAGCCAAAAAGAAGGCGCCGGATTCGGCGCCTTGGCAAGCGTGAAACGGCGCAACCGGATAGCATCCGCCCCCGGTACGCCGCAGCATCGCCGACGGGACAGGGCACCAACGCCGAAGCGGGACGCTTGATGCATCGCCAAGGCGACACACGCACCGCTACGGCGTCATACGCAGTCACAGGACCACAGCTACAGCTACAGCGTCGGCATGGTGAAGTGACCGCCGCTATCACGTACCTCGCTGGGCCAGCGCTGGGTGATGGTCTTCATGCGGGTGTAGAAGCGCACGCCGTCGGGGCCATGCATATGCAGCGGGCCGAACAGCGAGCGCTTCCAGCCGCCAAAGCTGTGAAAGGCCATGGGCACCGGGATCGGCACGTTGACGCCGACCATGCCGACCTGAATGCGCTCGCAGTACTGGCGAGCGGCGGCGCCGTCACGGGTAAAGATGGCGGTACCATTGCCGTATTCGTGGTCGTTGACCATGGCCAGGGCGTCTTCGAAGCTGTCGACGCGGGCGATCGCCAGCACCGGGCCAAAGATTTCCTCGCGGTGGATGCGCATGCCCGGCGTGACGTGGTCGAACAGCGACCCCCCGACGAAGAAGCCATTGCCGGCGTTGTCGATAGTCGCCTCGCGTCCGTCCACCACCAGCTCGGCGCCCTCGTCGACGCCGGCCTGGATATAGCCGACCACCTTGTCCAGGTGAGCGCGGGTGACCAGCGGCCCCATGTCGTGGTCGGGTCCCTCCTTGATGCCGGGGCCGACGCTCAGCGTCTGCAGCCGTTCGACCAGCTTGGCGCGCAACCGCTCGGCGGTCTCCTCGCCCACCGGCACCGCCACCGAGATCGCCATGCAGCGCTCGCCGGCGCTGCCGTAGGCCGCGCCCATCAACGCATCCACCGCCTGGTCGAGGTCGGCATCGGGCATCACCACCATGTGGTTCTTGGCGCCGCCCAGCGCCTGAACCCGCTTGCCGTGGGCAGACGCCGTGGCGTAGATGTATTCGGCGATGGGCGTCGAGCCGACGAAGCTGACCGCCTGCACCCGCTCATCGGTGAGCAGCACGTCCACGCTCTCCTTGTCGCCATTGACCACGTTAAACACGCCGTCCGGCAGGCCGGCTTGCTTGAGCAGCTCGGCCAGACGCATCGGCGTGGACGGATCCTTCTCCGATGGCTTCATCACGAAGGTGTTGCCACAGGCCAGCGCCACCGGGAACATCCACATCGGTACCATGGCCGGGAAGTTGAACGGTGAGATGCCGGCGCACACGCCCAGCGGCTGCATCAGCGAGAAGCTGTCGACACCGGTGCCGACGTTGAGGGAATGTTCGCCCTTCTGCAGGTGCGGTATGCCGCAGGCGAATTCCACCACCTCGAGCCCGCGTGTCAGCTCGCCCTTGGCGTCGGAGAACACCTTGCCGTGCTCGGAGGAAATCAGCCGCGCGATCTCGTCGGCGTGCTCTTCCACCAGCGCCTTGAACTTGAACAGAATGCGTGAACGCTTGAGCGGTGACATTTTGGCCCAGCCGGGGAAGGCTTCGTCGGCGACGCGGATGGCGTCACGGGTCTCGTCGGCGCTGGACAGTGCTACCTGACGTGTCACCTCGCCGCTGGCCGGGTCGAAGACCTCGGCAGTGCGGCCACTGTGGCTGGCCTGGGGCTGGCCGGCGATAAAGTTGCCCAGAATGGTCATGCGGTGCTCCTGATACAAAGAGTTATCGAACAGATGACTGAAGACATCGGCACGGGAGGCGCCGTCACGAGGCCAGGGCCAGCCCGGCCTCGTCGCAGCAGCGTGCAAGATGGTCATAGCCCTTGCGGGCATAGGTCAGTGGATGGGCCACGGCGGGATCCTGCTCGGCCTCCACCACCACCCAGCCCTGGTAGTCGTGCGCGCCCAGCCCCTGGAACAACCGGCCATAGTCGATGAAGCCATCGCCGGGCACGGTGAACATGCCGTCCAGTACCCCTTCCAGGAAGCTCCGGTTGCGGTTGCGCACATCGGCCAGCACCTCGGCACGGATATCCTTGCAGTGCACATGGTTGACGCGTGCAGCGTGACGCTCGAGCACGCCGAAGGGATCGCCACCGGCGGCCACCAGGTGGCCGGTGTCCAGCAGCAGGCCCAGCGCCGGCCCGGTGCTCGCCATCAGCCGGTCGATGTCGGCCTCGGATTCCACCAGCGTTCCCAGATGGTGGTGATAGGCGATCTGCACGCCCTCGCGCTGGCAGTGTTCGGCCACCTGGTCAAGGCGCTCGGTAAACAGCGTCCATTCCTCGTCGCTCATGGTGGGGCGATGGCTCAGCGGTACCCCCATCTGTCCATGCACGCAGCGCGAGACCTCGCAGAACACCATGACCCTGGCGCCGAGCGCCTTGAGCAGTTCCAGATGGGGCGTCAGCGCTGCGATCTCCTCCTCGGCGCTGCGGGTCAAAAGCTCGGCGCTGTACCAGCCTGACACCAGCGACAGTTGGTGACGCTCGAGGATCGGCCCCAGGGTGGCGGCGTCGCGGGGGAACTTGTGGCCCAGCTCGAAGCCGTCGAAACCGGCCTCTCGTCCCTCGGCGAGGCAGGTCTCCAGCGGGGTGTCTCCGCCCAGCGAGGGCAGGTCATCATTGGTCCAGGTCAGGGGGTTGATGCCCAGTCTTATGCTCATGGCGTCCTCCGGCGTTCGGTGCTCCAGGCGCCGGCGCGCCTGGAATATTTGGTTGTTGTGGCAGAGCGGACTCGGGCCTAGAGATTTCTGGCCTGACGCGCCTTGTGGGACTGATAGCGCTCGCGGGCGTCCACCACTTCCTGACGCGGCGAGACTTCAGGCACCGCCACGTCCCACCAGGCACCACCTTCCTTGGTGTCGTTGAGGCCATCGGTGTCGATGGCGATCACATAGCTGATGTCGGACGCCTTGGCGCGCTCGAGGGCCTGCTCAAGCTCAGCGATATTGGCGACCTTCTCGCTATTGGCGCCCAGGGCGGCGGCGTGGGCGGCGAAGTCGGTCTTGGGCGCGCCGGCCTCGACGCTCAGGCAGTCCTCCAGCCGGTTGTTGAAGCCGGGGCCGCCGCAGAATTGCTGAAGTCGATGGATGCAGCCATAGCCGCGATTGTCGAGCACCACCGCGATGATCTTGTGCCCCAGCATTACCGAGGTGGCGATCTCCGAGTTCATCATCAGGTAGGAGCCGTCACCGACCATCACGAACACCTCTGAATCGGGCAGCGCCATCTTGGTGCCGAGGCCTCCGGCAAGTTCGTAGCCCATGCAGGAGTAGCCGTATTCCATGTGGTAGCCGCGATCGAAGCGAGTACGCCACAGTTTCTGCAGCTCGCCCGGCAGGCCCCCCGCGGCACACACCACGATGTCGCGTTCGCCGGCGGCGCGGTTGACCGCCCCCACCACCTCGGCGTCACAGGGCAGCCCGGTGCCGCGATCCTGGGTCACCCGTTCCACGGTGGCATTCCAGTCATCGCGCAGCGCGGCCGCCCGCTCGCTCCAGGACGAGGCCGGCCGCCACGGGGCGGTGCCCTGCTCGAGCCCGTCCTTCAGGCTGACAAGGCTCAGGCGGGCATCGCCCACCAGCGGCTGGGCGTAGTGCTTGACCGCATCGAAGGAGGCCACGTTGAGACACAGTATCTTCGCCTCGGGGTTGATCAGCGCCCGGGAGCCAGAGGCGAAATCGCCAAGCCGGGTGCCCACGGCGATGATCAGATCCGCTTCCTGGGCCAAGCTGTTGGCGGCGGCTGAACCGGTCACACCCAGGGTGCCGACGTTGCTGGCATGGTCCCAGGGCAGCGCGCCCTTGCCCGCCTGGGTCTCGGTCACTGGCACCTGGTAGCGGCTGACGAAGGCGTCGAGCTCAGCCAGCGCCTCGGCGTAGTGGACGCCGCCACCGGCCACCAGCAGCGGTCGCTCGGCCGAGCGGATCAAGGCGATGGCATCGTCGAGCTCGCGCGGGTCGGCGGCCTGACGGCGCAGGTGGTGTACCTTCTCGGCAAAGAAATGCTCGGGATAGTCGTAGGCCTCGGTCTGGATGTCCTGGGGCAGCGCCAGGGTCACCGGACCACACTCCACCGGGTCAGTCAGCACTCGCATCGCCTGGGGCAGCGACGTCAGCAGTTGCTCCGGCCGGGTGATGCGATCGAAGAAGCGACTCACCGGCTTGAAGCAGTCGTTGGAGGTCAGGGTGTGGTCGTGGAAGTTCTCGACCTGCTGCAGCACCGGATCGGGCTTGCGCGTGGCGAAGGTGTCGCCCGGCAGCAGCAGTAGCGGCAGTCGATTGACGTGGGCCACCGCCGCCGCGGTTACCATGTTCACCGAACCAGGACCGGCGGAGGCGGTACAGGCCATCACCTGGCGCCGATTGAGCGTCTTGGTGAAGGCAATGGCGGCGTGGCACATGGCCTGCTCGTTGTGGGCGCGGTAGGTCGGCAGCGTCTCACGGGCCTGATACAGCGCCTCGCCGAGGCCGGCCACGTTGCCGTGGCCGAAGATCGCCCAGACGCCGGGAAACAGCGGCTTGATCTGGCCGGCGACGTTCACCTTCTGGGCCTGCATGTAGCGGATCACCGCCTGGGACATGGTCAGTCGAATCGTGGACATGGCAATGCTCTCGGAGATGGCTGCCGGGTCCTGAGGGGACCCGGATTATCGTTATCTTGGTCATGGTCTGGGAGCGCTACCACGCTCACCCCCATTTCGCTCATTCTCGTTCAGACGCTCTGGCGTTCTTTCCAGCAGTCCACCAGTTCGCGGTAATTGGCGACGACATCGTCGATCAGCGCCTGGTCGTCGGCCTCGCCGGCGAGCCAGCGACGGCTGGGCTCGGCAAAGATCGAGCGCCCCACCGCGAAGCCCTTGCACACGTCGAACCCGGCGCTGTCCATGAAGCCCTTCTTGAGCGTCTCGAGGGGCGCATCGAGCCCCAGCATCACCACGCCGCGACAGTGAGGGGCGCGTCGCGCCAGCAGCACGCTGATGCGCTCCCAGGCCGCGGGGGTCTGCGGCGGCAGCTTCCACCAGTCGGGATAGACGCCGAGGTTGTAAAAGCGCTGCATGGCGTTGAGAAAGGTATCGTCATCGCTTTGCT
The DNA here is from genome assembly GCF_040070555.1 of Halomonas sp. H10-59. Classification (NCBI taxonomy): domain Bacteria; kingdom Pseudomonadati; phylum Pseudomonadota; class Gammaproteobacteria; order Oceanospirillales; family Halomonadaceae; genus Halomonas; species Halomonas sp. H10-59. The sequence goes on along the minus strand of NZ_CP098828.1, from coordinate 188,083 downwards.
GATCCTTGGGCGGAATGATCTCGAGCAGCAGCTCATGCCCGGTCCTGAGGCAGGCGTCATACAGCTCCACCACTTGGCGCTCCTGGGTGCGGCGCAGGTCGAGCTGGTCCTCCGGGTGGTAGAACACCAGGCACTTGACGATGTGCTCGCGTGGCCAGGCGGCCAGTCGGGCACCGATATTGCGCCCGCCTTCCAGCTCGATGGGACGCGAGCTCGGCAACTCCACCGGGCGGCCAATCCACCAGCCGCGCCCGGTCACGTCATTGAGTGCATCCTGACCGTAGGTGTCGTCGATCAGCACGCCCATCTGGCTGTCACCGATATGTCCGGCGCCCTGCTCCGCCGCCTGCACCAGCAGCCGTTTCAACGTCTTGATCCTTCCGGGGTCGGCGCCGACCTCCCGGGCCATGTCGTAGAATTGCTTGCGATGGTCGAAGGCCAGCACGCACAGATCCGACCACTGCGTCGGGCTACGCTGGGTGGTGACCCGGTGCAGGTGGTTGAGCCGCGTGTCCAGGTCGGGACGCGGGATATCCTCGGCGCGACTCAGGTAGTCGTCGAGTTCCTCGCTGCTGGGAATCGCCGGGGCACAGCCGTGGCGGGAGACCACCAGGGCCCCGCAGGCGTTGGCGTAGGCACAGCTTTGCTCATGACTTTCACCGTTGAGCCAGCCGCGCAGAAAACCGCTGAGGAAGGCGTCACCGGCACCCAGCACATTGAGCACCTCGACACGCACCCCGGTGAATACCTCGAACTCGGACTCGCTGTCGGGAATCTCACCGTCGAGCACGGTGCAGCCCTGCGCGCCCAACTTGAGCACGATGGTGGCATCGCTCAGCTCGCGAATACGCTTGAGCGCGGTGATGGTGTCGGTGCTGCCACCGGCGATGTGGACCTCTTCCTCGGTGCCGACCACCAGGTCCAGGTCCGGCAGAATGGTCTGCAGGTGGGCGCTGACACCATCATCGGAGATAAAGCGGGTCTCGCCGTCGCCCAGCGAGGTCAGGCCCCACAGCACCGGACGATAGTCGATATCGAGAATCACCTTGGTGCCGGCCGCCTTGGCGTATTCGATGGCGGTCTTGCTGGCCTGATAGGTGCCGTCGGTGGAGAAATGGGTACCGGTGATCAACAGCGCCCGACTGGAGGCGATGAACTCGGGATCCATGTCATCGGCACTGATCGCCATGTCGGCGCAATTGTCGCGATAGAAGATCAGCGGAAAGGTGTCCTGATCCTTGATGCCCAGGATCACCAGACCGGTGAGTCGTTCCTGGTCGGTGATGACCTGACTGACGTCCACGCCCACCCGGGCCAGTTCCTCGCGTACGAAGCGCCCCATGTGCTCGTCGCCGACCCGCGTCAACATGGCAGACTTCAGCCCCATGCGAGCGGTACCGTAGGCGATATTGGCCGACGAGCCGCCGAGGTACTTGTTGAAGGACGACATGTCCTCAAGCCGGCTGCCGATCTGTTCGCCGTAGAAATCCACGGCCGCTCGGCCCAGGCAGATTAGGTCCAGCGTCTTGTTGGTGGTCATGGCGTCACCCTGGTGTGGTCACGATAAGCCGTGCTCTGCCCGTGACGGGCGTCCCGACGACTTTGGATTGTTCGTTCTATTTGAATCCATGATAGAACTGATATTCCACTCGTTCAATCTCTGGAACAACCGATTCAGTTCATCTTTGGTCGTAGCAGTGTCCGGGAAGCACGGGAGCCTGCCGTCACGCTCCCGGGGGGCAAGTCGCCCCACCCGGTGGCGCCGGACAGGGCGTGGAGGTAGCGCGGCCAGGACGAGCCTCAGCGTGGGTTGAAGTAGGTATCGACGTAGCGCTGGATCTCCTGGCGCATAAAGCGCGAGGAGTCTTCGGCGCGCTCTTCCCAGGCGAACACACAGGCGGTCATGATGCCGTCGAAGCCGACCTCGGCCAGCGTCTTGAAGAACAGATCCCAGTCGATCTCGCCCTGGCCGATATCCAGATGCTGGTGGATGCGGGCGGTGGAGCCCGGCGGATTGATGATGTAGCGCAGCCCCGACGATCCCCTGTGATTGAAGGTATCCGCCACGTGGACGTGGGCCAGCACCGGGGCGCTGTCACGGATCATCTGCGCCATGTCATCGCCAAAGTGGAAGGTATGGGGTGCGCAGTAGAGAAACTTCACGTTGTCCGAGTCGATAGTACGAATCATGTCCACCGCCGGGTGCAGCGTCTCGACAAAGTCATCCGGGTGTGGCTCGACGTTGAGCTGGATGCCTTCGCGCTCGAAGATCGGTACCAGCTCCTCCATCGAGCGCCACCAGGCGGCCTCGCTGGATTCGGTGGTGGCGCCGCCATGGCAGCAGGCTGAGCAACTGCCACGCTCGGGGTGCGGGCCACGACCGAACTCGGAGTTCATGGTGTCCACCCCCATTTCCACCGCCACCTCGATGGCCTTCTTCCAGTACTTCACCGCCGCCTGGCGCTCGTCCTCGTGGGGACTGGCCCAGCGGAACATCGGCAGCAGCGAGGCGATCTCGACCTCGCTGTCCTTGAGCGCCTGCTTGAAGGAGCGCAGGCGGGACGGGAACACCCGGGGGTGGACGAACCAGTCGAAGAAGTCATCCCGGGGCGACAGCTCGAGATAGTCGTATCCCAGGTCCTTGGCCAGGCGCGGCAGCTTTTCCAGGGGCACGTGGCGATGCATGAAGGGGTCGAGGGCGATTTTCATGGAAGTCTCCTTATCATTGTTCACGCTCAGGTTCAGGACGTTGTCACTGAACCAGGTGGGTGGCGTTCAGCTCGACGCTGGAGGATCGCAGCGTGGTCAACCTAGATGGATGTAGCGGTCACGACGGCGATTCAGGCCACTCCATCGCGGATGACGTCAATGCTGCGCGCGAGGGCATCCGCCGGATCCTCAAGCGCGTGTACCGACTCGGCGAAGGGCTCGAAGGACAGGTAACCGCGATAACCATCGGCGAGCAGGCGACGCACCTGTTCGACGTTGTCGAGGCGATCGCCCTCACCCACCAGCACCCGGTCGCCGTCGAGCATGGCGTCGAAGGTCAGCGTCGGATCCTCGACGCCGGACAGGTGAACCAGGCCGGTGCGCGCGGCGAACAGTGCCGCTTCACCGGCCCCTCGATGGTGAAAGGTGTCGTGCACCAGCGAAAAGCGCGCCGGCTCCGATGGCCCCAGGATGGCGACGGCCTCGTCGATGGCGATCACAGCGTCAGCCTTGAGTCGCAACGACGAGTCAGGAAAGCCCAGTGGCTCGACGAACCCCACGAGCCCATGACGAGCCAGGATTGGTCCCAGCTCCACCAGCGCCTTGGTCACATCGGTGGCTGTTGGTGCATCTTCGGACGCGGCGACCAGCGGACACAGCACCAGACCCCGGGCGCCCGCCGCCGCTGCCCGTTCGGCAAGGTGCTCGGCCTGAACGGCACGCTCCTTGTCCCACACATTGAACGGATACAGCGCATTGACGCTGAGCACGCTCAGACCCAGCTCCCGGGCCAGCTCTCCGGCGGCAACGGCCTGCTCGAGGGTCGCCAGGCTGTTGTCGCCGACATCGTTGCGCAGCTCCACCGCGTCGATGCCGAGCTCGACGGCCAAGCGCATCAGCTGCTCGATGGAGTAGCGAGGACAGACCATATGGTTAAGGGCAAAGTGCAGTGATCGAGATGGCATGGGGCGCTCCCTGAGCCGAGAAGAAGGTGCCGGAAACGTCACATCAGAACTGTTTGCAACCGGTTAGGTCGCACTTTAGAACAAAAATTCCCAAGATCAAATAGAGGGAATGTTTCCTCCTCTGGTGCCTTGGCATTCAGCTGATTGTGGCTTTTTCCCGCTAATCAATCATCTGGGCTCGGCTTCGAGCCCACGAAGACCGACGGCGTGGCCGCAACTTGTCGACCAAAGTACAAGGCGACCCCCCTCCTACAGGGGAACAATGATAGCCTTGGCACTGAATGAAACGTTCCATCCAAACGTTCTATACTAAAGCATAAATGGAATTTTTATTCCCAACCGACTAGGGTGATCCCAGACGACGGCCAACGCTGGGCAACACCCTGCAACCGAGTGAACCGCCATGGCAGAGCTACCTCAGGATTTCAGCGCGCTGGAAGCGCAGATCACCGAGCAGTACCCCGACCTCAGCCGTCGCCTGCAGCAGACGGCGCGTTTTCTGCTCGATCACCCGCAGGAAGTAGCCTTTTCCACCGTGGCGAGGCTGGCCGAGCAGGCGGGCGTCACGCCGTCCACGCTGATTCGCTTTGCCAACAGCCTTGGGTTCAAGGGCTTCTCGGACATGCAGAAGCTGTTTCGCTCACGCCTGGTGGATGAGTTGCCCAACTACTCAGAGCGCATCCACGCGGTGCGCTCCGCCACCGGCGAGACCCCCAGCGGCTCTCAACTGCTGTGGGAATTTGCCGACGCCAACCGGGAAATGCTCGAGCAACTCCCCGGGCGTACCGACCCGCGCCAGCTGGAGAGCGCGCTGGACCTTCTGGAAGGCGCCGAGGCGGTGCACCTGATGGGCATGCGCCGCACCTTCCCGGTGGCAAGCTACCTGCAGTACGCACTCAACCACGTCGACAAACGCTGCTTCTTGATCAATGCCCTGGGCGGTATGCATCAGGAACAGGCACGGGCCATCGGTCCCCGCGACGCCCTGCTGGCGGTGAGCTTCTCGCCCTACGCATCGGAAACCCGCGAAGTAGCCGAACAGACCCGTGATAAAGGCGTGCCGGTGGTTGCCATCACCGATTCCACCCTGAGCCCGCTGGCCCGCGTCGCCGACGTGACCCTGGTGGTACAGGAAGCGGAAGTGAAGAGCTTCCGCGGCCTCACCGCCACCCTGTGCCTGGCCCAGAGCATGGCCATCGCCCTGGGCGTGCGCCAGGACAGCGCCGCCGACAAGGGCTCGTCTCCCGAGGCCCCCGCCTCGGGCTAGCCGCCAGCTCGCCCCTCGACACTCTGGCCCGCCCACGCCCCGCGCCCTGCGCGACCGGGCAGGCCACCAACAGGAGATCCTGTCCATGACATCGCTTCTTGTACGCCCCCAGAGCCCCGACGCCGACGGCAAGGTGCTGGAAGTCACCCCGCAATCCGCTGGCTGGGACCACGTCGGCTTTCGAGTCCACCGGCTGCAAAAGGGCCAGCGTCTGAGCGGCGAGACCGGCTCTCGCGAACACTGCCTGGTGCTGTTGAGCGGACGTGCCACCGTCGCCGGCGCCGGCGAACGCTGGGAGGACATCGGCGAGCGCATGGACATCTTCGACAAGGTGCCACCCTACTCGGTCTACCTGCCCGATGGAGCGGACTTCGAGGTCGAGGCACTGACCGATCTCGAGATCGCGGTGTGCAGCGCACCGGGCCACGGCAACCACAAGGCCAGGCTGATCGCGCCACAGCAGGTCAAGTGCTCCACCCGCGGCGGCGGCACCAACACTCGGCATATCCACGACATCCTGCCGGAGACCGAACCCGCCGACGGCCTGCTGGTGGTCGAGGTCTACACACCGCCAGGCAACTGGTCGAGCTATCCGCCCCACAAGCACGACGTCGACAATCTGCCCGAGGAGTCGATCCTCGAGGAAACCTACTACCACCGGCTGAATCCGAGCCAGGGCTTCGCCTTTCAGCGGGTCTACACCGATGACCGCTCGCTGGACGAGACCATGGCGGTAGACAATGGCTGCTGCGTGATGGTGCCTCGGGGCTACCATCCGGTGGGTGCACCTCACGGCTACGAGCTTTACTACCTCAACGTGATGGCCGGTCCCAAGCGCGAATGGAAGTTCAAGAACGACCCTGAACACGAGTGGATCGTGCAGCGACAGTAACCGTACAAACTCCGCCGATTCCGGCAGCCCAGGTAAGGGCTGGCGTCATCGGCGGACCAAGGAACGTCTCTCTCTTTGCCCCGCCACCGGCGGGGCTTTTTTATGGTGCATCGCTTCCCTTTTCCGCCAGCCGCAGGCATGTCAGCCGCGGACAGGCCATCTTGGCAGCACCCTTGACCAGCATATTCATATCGCTAACGACTGATGGTCTGCTTAAGCGCATCGATCGACGACTGGATACCGGCCTCGGTGGACATGGTGAAGTCCTCCATCTCGAGGCTGACCCAGTCGTTGTAGCCCTGCATCCGCACCACCGAGAAGAACTCCTTCCACCACTGAAGATCATGTCCCGCCCCCACCGCCACATAGTTCCAGGCGCGATTGGCGACGTCGGTGACCTCGGCGAGCTCGAGCAGACCGTTGACATCGGCCAGCCCCCGCTCGATGCGGGTATCCTTGCCGTGGCAGTGGTGGATGGCATCGCCCAGTGCCCTGGCCGCGGCGATCGGGCAGGCCCCCATCCAGAACAGGTGCGAAGGGTCCAGGTTCATGCCGACCTTGGGCCCGACCTCGTCACGCAGGCGAAACAGGGTCTGGGGGTTCCACACCAGCATCGCCGAAAAATTTTCCAGCGCGAATCGCTCGACACCGACCTCATCGGCCAGCCTCACCAGGCCGTGCCAGTAGGGAAAGGCGCAGTCTTCCCACTGGTACCGATCGCGCTCGGGCATCTCATCGGGCCAGCTCCTGGTGTAGACCAGCCAATTGGGCACGCTGTCCCCCGGCGCCGCCGCCGGCAGGCCCGACATGGTGACGATGCGCTCGACCCCGATCTCACCGGCGAGCCGGATGGTCTTTTCGATCTCACCTCGGTGGCGCTCGCCGAGTTCCCCCGGGTCGAGCGGATTGCCGGAACAGTTCAAGGCGGCGATCTTCAGTCCCCGGGCGTCGATCTCCTTCAGGCGTGAGGCCAGCAGGCTTCTATCGGCGAGCAGTTCGTCGGCACGAAAATGTGGCGCCGGCGACCAGCCACCACCGGTCATCTCGATACCTTCCACCCCGAGCGCCACGCACTTGTCGAGCATCTCGGTAAAGCTGAGGTCCGCCATCACATCGGTACAGATGGAGAGCTTCATGGCATTGTCCTTGTCATATGGCTGTGTGGTTTCGCCGTTGCTTGGGTGGACGCATCGGCGGCGGCGCGGGCACAAAGGGCTCTTCCGACGGCGACCTATGCCAACACCTCAAGAGGGTCAACACCGTCATCCGACCCGATGCAACCGGTTGCAAATAGGCCAGCACGAGCCTAGTATGGAATGAAAAATTCCGTCAAGGAGCATCGATGAATATTCGTTCCGATCGCGACCAAGGTCGCAAGGTGACCTCCGCCCAGGTGGCCGAACGGGCCGGTGTCTCCAAGTGGACGGTGTCGCGGGCCTTCACTCCCGGCGCCTCGATCTCAGAGAATGCCCGACAGCGCGTGATGGAGGCCGCCGAAGCCCTGGGCTATCGCCCCAACCTGCTGGCACGAAGCCTGACCACAAGACGCACTCAACTGATCGGCGTCGTCGTCGATCAATTCGCCAACCCGCATACCCAGGCGATGCTGAATGCCGCCACCCTGGCGCTGCAACAGCGGGGCCAGCTGTCGATACTCTTGAATATTTCACCACCGGTGCGCTCCGGTGAGCTGCTCGATATCGCCGAGCGCTTCCAGGTCGACGGGCTGTTGTTTCTCGGCACGGTGCTGAGCGAGGACATCGTGCGCTTTGCCACAGAGCGCCAGCACGTGCCACTGGTGCAGCTGTTTCGTACCACCGAGGTGGACGGGGTGCAGATCGTGGCAATTCAGGAGCATGCGGCTGGCGCCGAAATCGCCCGGCTGCTGCTCGGCGAAGGTCATCGTCGGCTGGGCTATCTGGCCGGCCCCGACAGCGGCAGATCACGACTGCCCCGTCTCGACGGCTATCGCCAGACGCTTGAGGATCACGGCCTGACCCTGGCAGCCACGCTGGCTGCCACGGATTATCGCCACGCCCTGGGGTATCAGGCGATGCACGACTACCTGCAAAGGACACCGGCGGCACAGCGCCTGGATGCGCTGTTCTGCGAAAACGACATCCTTGCCATCGGCGCCCTCGATGCCCTGCACCAGGCCGGCCTCGACGGACAGCTGGCGATCGTCGGCTTCGACGATATCGAGCTGGCCGCCTCACCGCGCTACCGTCTGACAAGCTACCAGCCGAACCTCGATGCGGTGGTGGACAGCGCCATCACACACCTGCTAGATCGACGTATCCCAGGTGACCCAACGCTGCTCCCAGGCCGGCTGGTGGTGCGTGACTCTCATCGCGCCAACCCAGAGCCTCCTCCCGCAGGCCCGTCACGATAAACCGCGCTGACGTGCTCGTGCATGAACAAGGATCCATACTGGAACCCGCTATACTAGATTGAAGGCAATAGCAGTCCTCGGCCCCAGCCGCACAAGCCATAAAGGGCGGACTAGCGACGCGGCGCAACGGCAGGAACTCGAATGGCACAGACGATAAAGCTCAATGACGACGAACTACTGGCGGCCGCCAAGGAGAGCAAGGATCTGTTTTCCCGCTCCCTTAACGGCCAGATAGAGTACTGGGCTCGGCTTGGTCGCTTCGTCGAAGAGTCCGGCCTGTTCGACCTGCAGCGGGTGAACCTGGCGCTTCAGGGCAAGCTGGCGGTGGATGAACTATCGCTTCCCGAGCAGCATGCTCACGCCCAGATGTTGTGGCACGCCCTGGAGACTCTCGATGGTACAGACGACACCTTGCTCAAGGATATCGAAGGTGCCGGAGCGGACATCCATGGGCTGGATGACCAACAGCAATTGACCAGCCATCGTGGTCGCGGGGCACGCGATAACTCATGAGGGGCCACCCGCCCCCTATTCTGCACCTGCTGGCCGGGATCAATGGCGCCGGCAAGGCCACCTTTTCTACCGCCAGATCAAGCCCCGTGCGGACGTGCCCTTCATCAACGCCGACGAAATTCAGCGACACCGCTGGCCTGACGAAATCGACAATCCCCAGCGATCCTACGAAGCCGCGACTATTGCCGCCACACAGCGCGAAACCATGATCCGCCAAGGCAGATCCTTCGCCACCGAGACGGTCTTTTCGCACCCTTCCAAACTCGAACTGATTCGCCAGGCGCAACACCAGGGGTTCATGGTGGCGCTCTACCATATCCATGTGGCCACCCCTGAGCTCGCCGCCATGCGCGTAGAGACGCGCCGGCAGCTAGGTGGACACGATGTCCCCGTCGACAAGCTCTACTCGCGCTTTCCAAGGACGCTGACCTACCTTCGCGAGGCGGTCAGGCTCGCCGAGCGCGCGCTGGTCTTCGACAACTCACGTATCGGGAAGACCCATCGCCACCTGTTGAGCCTGAGCCACGGGCTAGTGACGCGGCTCAGCGAGGACTTGCCCGACTGGGCACTCGCCCAGTACGGGCCGGAGATTCGACGCTATCGCGGGGAAACATAACCAACACCCAAACATGGATTCGCGCCTCCCCTCTATCTCTTTACACCTCCTCGACGTAGACCGTGCGCCCCTCGCGACGTGAGATATCCGCCGCCTCGGCCAACCGCAACGCCTCGACGCCATCGGTGATACCGGCGCGGGGCGCGCGGCCTTCCCGCCAGCTCTGGTAGAAGTCGTCAAGCTCGCGGCGATAGGCCTCGGCGTAGCGCTCGAGGAAGAACCAGCGCGGCGCTTCCTCCAGTTGGCCCTGCTTGCCGACGAACTTGAGTCGGGTGTCGCACTCGTTCTGGGCCTGCAACATGCCGTCACTGCCGAAGGCCTCGATGCGCTGGTCGTAGCCGTATACCGCACGCCGAGAATTGCTGATGGTGCACAAGCGCCCCGAGGCCGTCTTCATCACCACCACCGCGCTGTCCACGTCGCCGGCCTCGCCGATGGCCGGGTCCACCAGACAACTGCCGCTGGCGTGGACGCTGACGATGGGCTCATCGAGCAGCCAGCGGGCCATATCAAAGTCGTGGATCATCATGTCGCGGAACAGCCCACCTGACCCTTTGACGTACTCGAGGGGTGGCGGCTCGGGATCGCGACTGGTGATCGCCAGCGTCTCCAGCTTGCCGATGCGGCCCTGCCCCAATTGATCCTTGAGCGCCGAGAACTGCGGGTCATGGCGACGATTGAAGGCCAAGGCGCAGAGGCTTTGCGCCACACGCTCGGCGGTCGCCCGTGAAGCCGCCAGGTCCAGGGCGATGGGCTTCTCGCACAGCATTGCCTTGCCCGCCGATGCGGCGCGCTCCAGGTAGTCGATATGGGTCGCGGTGCTGGAAGCGATCAGCACGGCGTCGATCTCAGGGTCCTCGAACACGTCATCGATGTCCCGAGCCCGGGAGCCGAAGTCCCGCGCCAGGGTCTCGGCGGCCTCGGGGTAGGCATCCACTACCGCCGCCAACGTGACCTCGGGATGGGCGGCGATGGACAGTGCGTGCACCCTGCCGATCCTTCCTGCTCCGATCAATGCCAGTTTCATCGTCTGCTCCTTGTATCCATGTGCATTGCCGCGAAGGGGTATGCCTTGGTGGCTTTCAGGCGAACGGGATTACCACGATCCATCGTCGATCGACAGCGAGACCCCAAGCCTGTTGCCCAGCCTACGCAAAAAGGAACAAACATTCCGCATAGACCAAAGTATAGAATTTTTGAATTGTTAATTTCTCCCTTGGAATCTACATTTCATAACACGACGAATCGAAACATCCGTCCGCGAGTTCGAAACACGTCAATCAACACTGCGGACGTCTCCGCCCCTACAACAAGACGACCCTCACAAGGAGTCACCATGAGCACCACCGCCTCTCCCACCAGCCAAGATAAGGACGAGCGTCTTGCCCACGTCAGTCCGCTGAAGAAAGCCCTGCACCGACCGGAGTTCGGCTCCGTCGCCGGCGCCCTGCTGGTCATCGTGTTCTTCGCCCTGGTGGCCTCGGGCACCGGCATGTTCTCCGGCGCCGGGGTGATCAACTTCCTCGAAGTCTCTGCCCAGCTCGGCATCCTGGCCGTGGCGGCGGCGCTGTTGATGATCGGTGGCGAGTTCGACCTGTCGATCGGTTCGATGATCGGCTTCGCCGGCATGTTGATCGCCATCCCCGCGGTGCAGTACGGCTGGCCCATCTGGGCGGCGCTGTCCTTCGCCTTCGGCTGCGCCCTGGCGATCGGCGCCCTGAACGGCTGGCTGGTGGTCAAGACCGGACTGCCATCCTTTATCGTCACCCTGGGCTTTCTGTTCATCCTGCGCGGGGTGGCTATCGGCATTCCCCGTCTGATGGCGGATCGCACCCAGATCGGCGGGGTCCATGACGTCATCGGCAACGACTGGTTCGCGGCGCTGTTCAGCGGAGAGGTCGGCGAGGGCTTCTTCCTCTGGCTATCCGAGATCGGCGTGATCGGTACCAACTTCGCCGGCAATCCCACCGTCAGCGGCATCCCGGTCTCCATCGTGTGGTGGCTCGGCCTGACCGCGCTGGCCACCTGGGTGTTGCTGTTCACCCGCTTCGGCAACTGGATCTTCGCCTGCGGCGGCGACAAGGAAGCGGCACGCAACGTCGGTGTCCCGGTCAATCTGGTCAAGATCGTGCTGTTCATGTTCACCGCCTTCGCCGCCTGCGTGTTCGCCGCCCTGCAGGTGATGGACACCGGCTCGGCCGACTCCATCCGCGGCATCCTCAAGGAGCTCGAGGCGATCATCGCGGTGGTCATCGGCGGCGCCCTGCTCACCGGTGGCTATGGCTCCGCCATCGGCGCCAGCTTCGGTGCGCTGATCTTCGGCATGGTGCAGATGGGTATCTTCTATACCGGCGTCAACACCGACTGGTTCCAGGTATTCCTCGGCGCGATGCTGCTGATCGCGGTGCTGTTCAACAACTACGTGCGTCGCAAGGCGCTGGAGGCCAAGTAATGAACGCTCCCGTCCCGATGATCGAAATGCGCGACGTAGCCAAGCACTTCGGCAGCGTGATCGCCCTGAGCGGCATCTCCATGAAGGTTCACTCCGGCGAGGTCATGTGCCTGCTGGGTGACAACGGCGCCGGCAAGTCGACCCTGATCAAGACCCTCTCGGGGGTCCACGTACCGACCCACGGCGAGTTCCTGGTCGACGGCAAGGAGGCCCACTTCAGCTCGCCCTCGGATGCCCTCGACGCCGGCATCGCCACGGTCTTCCAGGATCTGGCGATGATCCCGCTGATGTCGATCACCCGAAACTTCTTCATGGGCCGCGAACCTACCAGGGGCTGGGGACCGACCCGTCGCGTCGACTGGACGTTCGCTGACCGCGTCGCCAAGGAAGAGATGGCCAAGATCGGTATCGATGTGCGCGATCCGGCTCAGCCGGTCGGCACCCTTTCCGGTGGCGAGCGCCAGTGCGTAGCCATCGCCCGGGCGGTGTACTTCGGCGCCAAGGTGCTGATCCTCGACGAGCCCACCTCGGCGCTCGGGGTCAAGCAGGCCTCGGTGGTGCTGCGCTACATCGCCAAGGCCCGCGCCGATGGTCTGGCGGTCATCTTCATCACCCACAACGTGCACCACGCCTATCCGGTGGGTGACGCCTTCACCATCCTCAAGCGCGGCTCCAGCTTCGGCACCTTCCGCAAGGATGAGGTCAGCCGTGAGGAAGTGCTCAACATGATGGCCGGTGGCGCCGAGCTCGAGAGCCTGGACGCCGAGCTTGCCGAATTTCAGCGCGCCGATGGCAACGCGAGCGGCAACGGCCAGGCTGCCTGAACAGGGAGAGTTTCCATGCAAGATCGTTCATTCAAAGGTCAGGTGGCCATCGTCACCGGTTCCACCCAGGGACTGGGCGAGGCGGTGGCTCGCCACCTGCTGGGTCGTGGCCTGTCCGGCCTGGTCATCTGCGGGCGCCAGCGGGACAAGGGTGAAGCCCTGGCTCGCGAGCTTGAGGGTCTGGGTGAGGACGCCAAGGTGCTGTTCGTGCCCACCGACATGACCCGGGTCGACGACTGCCGCCGGCTGGTGGCCCAAGCCGACGAGGCCTTCGGGCGCATCGACATGCTGATCAACTGCGCCGGCAACACCGAGCGCGGCACCCTGCTCGACACCGACGAGGCCGCCTACGACAGACTGTTCGCGGTCAACACCAAGGCGCCCTTCTTCCTGATGCAGGAAGCTGCGCGGCGAATGATCCGCGATGGTATCGAAGGCCGCGTGGTCAATATCCTCAGCATGTCCGGCCACGGCGGCCAGCCCTTCATCTGCGCCTACAGCGGCAGCAAGGGGGCGCTGGCCACCCTGACCCGCAACGCCGCCTACTCGCTGCTGCGCAATCGCATCCGCGTCAACGGCCTCAACATCGGCTGGATGAACACCCCGGGCGAACACCGCATCCAGACGGATACCCACGGTGCCGAGGATAACTGGCTGGAAGCCGCCGCCCGTGCGCAGCCCATGGGGCGCCTGCTGGAACCTGAGGAGGTCGCCAGCGCGGTGGCCTTCCTGGCCAGCGACGCCTCGGGAATGATGACCGGGACCATCGTCGACATGGACCAGAGCGTGCTGGGCTGTCACGACAGCGCGCCGCAGCCGCCCGCCGCCATGCGCTGGCCTGACTGAGGAGGACAGACGATGGAGCATTTCATCGATCAAACCCAGCTTGATGTGGCCGCCTTCGAGGCCCTGGTCCAATCGACGACCAATGCCGAAGAACTGCCCCAGGCCGAGCGCATCGTCTCCGGCATCCCACTCTACCGCGCAAGCCATGCCCTTGACTGTCTCGCCGACCCGCAGCGGCGGCGCACGCTGCTTGACGAGTGGCATCACTGCCTGCTGGACGGTCCCGGGGTGCTGGCGATCACCGGAATGATGGAGCGGACCACGGTGGACCGCGCCAGCGAGAGCTTTCTTGCGCTGATCGAAGCTGAACGGGGACACGGCCAGCAGGGCGACCATTTTGCTGCGCCGGGTGCCAATGATCGCCTGTGGAATGCCTTCCAGAAACATGGCGAGGCCGACCCGGACGGTTTCGTCGACTACTACGCCAACCCGGTGCTGGCACTTGTAGCCGAGGCCTGGCTTGGCCCGGGCTACCAGATCACCTCCCAGGTCAATGTGGTTAAACCGGGCGGGCGCGCTCAGTTGCCTCATCGCGACTATCACCTGGGTTTTCTGAGCGAGGCACAGGCGCTGGGCTACCCCCTGTCATTGCAGGTCGCCTCACAACACCTGACGCTGCAGGGCGCCGTGGCCCACGACGACATGCCGCTGGAAAGCGGACCAACCCAGTTGTTGCCTCACTCCCAGCGCTACCCAGAAGGCTATCTGGCCTACCGCGACCCGGCCTTCCAGCAGGTGTTCGCCCGCCATCGCGTTCAGCTACCGCTGACCAGGGGCGACGGCCTGTTCTTCAACCCGGCGCTGTTTCACGCCGCGGGCGACAACGACAGCCAGGACCTGCGGCGCATGGCCAACCTGCTGCAGATCTCCTCGGCCTTTGGCCGTGCCATGGAGAGCGTCGACAACACACGCCTGGTGCGCGCCGGCTTTCCCGCGCTAAAGGCCCGCTTTCAGCGCGATGGCTGGACAGCGGCGATCCGCGCAGGTGTGACCGCCCTGGCCGAGGCCTACCCGTTCCCGGCCAATCTTGATCGCACCCCGCCCCAGGGCGGGTTGGCTCCCCAGAGCCAATGCGAGTTGCTGACTCAAGCCCTGGACGAAGACTGGGACGCCGACCGCCTGGACCTGGCACTCGACCGGATGGCGCAGGACCGACGCGCCTGAATCGCTGCATCAACGTGACACCCCTGAGCACGATCACCCGCAACACCAACAACAATCGGAGTACAGCCATGAGCAAGATCACCGACAAGACCAGCGCAACACACGCCGGGGTCAAGCGCCCCATTCCGTTCTCCAGGGCCATCACCGGCGCCCTGGTCGCTGGCGCCATGGCGCTGTCGGCGAGCCAGGCGGCCGTTGCCCAGGACGCCGACCCGCTGAAGTTCGTGGCGATCACCCATATCGTCGCGGCGGACCCCTTCGGCAACGTTCTCAAGCGCGGTTTCGAGGATGCCGCCGAGGAGATGGGAGTGGAGCTTCTCTACAACTCTCCGGCCCAGTACGACACCTCCCAGATGCTGAGGATGATCGAGCAGGCGATTGCCACCCAACCCGATGGCCTGGCGCTGACCATGCCCGATGCCAGCGCCTTCGCCGAGCCGGTGCGCGAGGCCATCGCCGCCGGCATTCCGGTGGTGGTGCTCAACACCGGCGAAGAGATCGCCGGTGAGATCGGCGCACTCAACTATGTCGGTCAGAGCGAGTACCGCGCGGGCAAGATGGCCGGTGAGCGCATGAAGGAAGCCGGCGTCGAGAGCCCCATCTGTATCAACTTCGCCCCCGGCCAGTCGCAGCTTGACGCCCGCTGCAAGGGCTTCACCGACGCCTTCGACGGCAGTGCCGAACAGATATCCACCACCCAGGATCCCACCGCCATCACCAATGCCGTGCTCGCCCACCTCAACTCGAGCCCGGACACCGACGGCGTGCTGAGCCTGGGATCGCTGGCCACCGACCCGCTGATCAACGAATTCCGTAGCCAGGGCGCCATGGGCCAGATCGCCTTCGCCACCTTCGACCTGTCCGCCGAGACGCTGGAAGCGGTTCGCGATGGCGAGATGCTGTTCGCCATGGATCAGCAGCAGTACCTTCAGGGCTACCTGCCGATCATCTCGCTGGCGCTGTACAACCGCTACGGCCTCAAGCCCACCAACAATATCCAGACCGGGCCAAACTTCATCACCCAGGAAAACGCCGAACAGGTCATCGAGCTGACTCAGCAGGGCTATCGCTAAGCGGCCACCTCACCCAATGGCCATCCGCCACCATGGCAAGGCCGGCGACTCACCGAGCAGGCCTTGTCGGTACTGATCATCCACACCTCGCCCGCCCTTCATGGGCGGGTTCGCTTGACAGGAGCATCACATGAAAATCGGCCTCGTCACCGACAGCCTGGCCAATATGTCACTGGACGACCTGCTCGCCTTCTGCGCCGAACAGGGCATCGAGTGCGTGGAATTTTCCATCGGCAACTGGTCGGACTCGCCCCACCTCGACGCCGCAGCACTGCTCGACAGCGAAGCCGCACGCCAGGACCTCAAGGCCAGGCTCGCCCACCATGGCGTCACGATTTCCGCCTTCAACGCCAACGGCAACTCGCTGCATCCCACCGATGGTGAGCGCCAGCACAGGGTGGTCGAGCAGGCCATCGCGCTGTCCCGTCACTTCGAGGTGCCCCGGGTCAATCTGATGTCAGGCCTGCCTGGCGGTGGCCCGGATGACCGTTTCCCCAACTGGGTGACCGCCGCCTGGCCACCGGAAACCGCCCAGATGCTCGACTACCAGTGGAACGAGGTCGCACTGCCCTACTGGCGCAAGCTGGCCGACCACGCCCGCGGCGAAGGCATTCGTGAACTATGCCTGGAGATGCATGGCAACCAGCTGGTCTACAACCTGCCGGGCTTCCTGCGCCTGCATGGCGAGATCGGCGACATCGTCGGCCTCAACTTCGATCCCAGCCACCTTCTGTGGATGGGCGCCGATCCCATCGAGGTGGTCCAGCGCTACGCCCGCCACATCTACCATGTTCACGCCAAGGACACCGCGCTCAACCCGGCGGCGGTGGGCCTGACCTCCCGTCTGGACAATCAGCCAATGGGCGATTTCCGTGATCGCGGCTGGTCCTACGTGACCCTAGGGTACGGCCAGAAACTCGAGTGGTGGAAGGACTTCTGCTACTGGCTGCAGGCCGGGGGCTACCAGGACGGCGTGCTGAGCATCGAGCACGAGGATATCAACCTGTCGCGCCGGGAGGGCGTGGTGCGCTCGGTGGAACTGCTGCGCGCCTGCATGCCCAGCGAAAAGCCCGACTACGAGCTGCCCAACGCCAACTAGGCCACGCCGGTGATCGCCCGGCTCGACCAGCCTCACCATCCCCGGGCGACGTGACCGACGTGGCCCACCAGCGGAGACAAGCGAATGCCCAAGGCGCTCAACATTGGCCTGATCGGTAGCGGCTTCATGGGTCAGGCCCACGCCGATGCCTATCGCCGTGCCCGTACGCTCTACCATGATCTGCCGCTGCGTCCTCGCCTGGTCGCCATCGCCGACCAGGGCGATCAGGCCGCCAGGGCCGCCGCCGAACGGCTGGACGTGGAGCGCGCCTACGGCGACTGGCGAGAGCTGGTCGCCGACCCGGAGGTGGAGGTGGTGGACATCACCTCGCCCAACGCCCTGCACTTCGACATGGCAATGGCCGCCATCGACCATGGCAAGCACGTCTACTGCGAAAAGCCCCTGGCCATGAACGATGACCAGGCGGCGAAGATGGCCGAGGCGGCCCGCGCCCGCGGGGTCAAGACCATGGTCGCCTTCAACAACATCAAGACGCCGGCGGCCCTGCTCGCCAGGCGGCTGATCGACGAGGGTGCCATCGGCACACCGATACGCTTTCGCGGCACCTTCGACCAGGGCTTCTTCAACGATCCCGAGCTGCCCTGGTCCTGGCGCTGTTCGCGCCAGCAGGCCGGCACCGGGTCGCTGGGCGATCTGGGCGCCCACACCATCAGCGTCGCCCAGTTCCTGATGGGCGATATCGAGGAGGTCTGCGCCCAGAGCCAGATCCTGTTTGCGACCCGGCCCGTGGTGGATGGAGCCGGCGAGGGTGCCGGCTACGCCAGCAAGGCGACCGCAGGCGCCGAGCGTCGCGAGGTCGAGAACGACGACCAGACCCAGGCGCTGGTGCGTTTCGCCAGTGGTGCCGGCGGCGTGATCGAAAGCTCTCGGGTGGCCGCCGGCAAGGTCTTCGGCATCGGCTGGGAGGTCAGCGGCAGCGAGGGCACCCTGGTGATGGACGGCGAGCGCTTCAACGAGCTCAAGCTCTTCCGCTACGCCGACCGGCGTGAGGATCGCGGCTTCAAGACCCTGCTGGCGGGCTCCCAGGTGCCGCAGTTCCGCGCCTTCTTTCCGTTCGACTACGGCGGTGGCGGCATCGGCTACTTCGACGTCAAGGTGATCGAGGTCCACGACCTGGTCCAGGGCATCGCCTCATCTGCCGGCTGCTTCCCCGACTTCGCCTTCGGCCGCCACAACCAGAATATCCTCACCGCCAT
Organism: Halomonas sp. H10-59; assembly: GCF_040070555.1. Lineage (NCBI taxonomy): Bacteria > Pseudomonadati > Pseudomonadota > Gammaproteobacteria > Oceanospirillales > Halomonadaceae > Halomonas > Halomonas sp. H10-59. The sequence goes on along the minus strand of NZ_CP098828.1, from coordinate 170,054 downwards.
CGACGTCTCCTGCCAGCAGCGTCGCTGGGTATCGGTGCCCGCCCCCCAGCAGCGCTCATCCGCACAACTCACACCCTGACCGCAAGGAACCCGACCATGATCGACGCACCGGTACGCTGGGGCATCCTCTCCACCGCCAATATTGCGCGCATCAAGCTGATACCGGCGATGCGGGCGAGCGCCCACGCCGAGGTTCTGGCGGTGGGCTCACGCAACCAGGAATCTGCCCAGGCGTTCGCCGACGAGATGGATATTCCGCGCGCCTACGCAAGCTACGAAGCGGTGATCGACGACCCGGAGGTGGAGGCGGTCTACATCCCGCTGCCCAACCATCTGCATATCGAGCTGGCCCAGAAGGCGCTGGACAAGGGCAAGCACGTTCTGTGCGAAAAGCCCCTGGCGCTTACCGCCGAACAGGCGGCGAGCCTCAGGGTGCCGCCGGGACTGTTGTTCTGCGAGGCCTTCATGGTGCGCCACCAGCCGCGCTGGCTGGCGGTCAAGGAGCGCATCAAGGCCGGCGACTATGGCGACATCCGCATGGTTCAGGCCATGCTCACCTTCGGTCTCGACGACCCCAGCAACTACCGCATGCGCCCGGAGTTCGGCGGTGGCGCGCTCTATGATGTCGGCTGCTACGCGGCCATGGCGACTCGCTTCGCCTTTGGCTGCGAACCCCGGCGGGTGATGGCCCACGCCAGCCGCGACCCGGAACATGGCGTGGACGTCGTCGCCAGCGTGCTGCTCGACTACGGCGAGGGGCGCCACGCCAGCCTGATGGTCTCCACCGCCACCAGTGCCGCCCAGCACCTGCACATCGTCGGCAGCCAAGGTGCCATCGATCTGCCAGAGCCCTTTATCGCTCCGGTCGAGCGCCCGACCCGGGTGGTTCACGACAACGTCTTCGACCTCTATCAGAGCGACCCCAGGACGGAAACCTTCCCGCCCATGGACCAGTACGAACAGGAGGTCAGTCGTTTCTGCCGCGCCCTGCGCGGTGAGGAGGTCGGGCTCTATGGGCTGGAGGATTCCATCGCCAATCTCAGGGTGATCGACGCCATCTTCGCCTCGGTCGACAGCGGCGGCTGGGCCGCAGTAGCGCAGTAGCGATATTCGTGAGGCATTTCCCCGCTACGGCGGGGCTTTTTTTGGTTCATCGCACCTTGCCTGGAGCAAGGCCCGACAAGAGCCCGGGCGGGGCGCGCGCCCCCCTTCCGGTCTCACGAGTGACGCGGGCTGTGCAGACGCCTCTGCCACGCCCACAGGGCGCTACTGGTGCCCAGCGAGGCAGCCAGGGCGAGGCCAAAGGACAGCACGGGGGAAAGATGGGCGGCGGTTGCCGCAAGGACGGCGCTGAAGGCCACCAGGCTGAGCATGCCAAGCTGGGTGTCGGCCAGGGTGGCCCGGGCGACCTCGGCGCCGTAGCGCTGGTGCAGGGTCAGGGCGATGGTCAGCATGCCGATGGGAAAGCTCAGGGCGACGCCGGACAGCGCCGGGGCGATATCCGCCAGCACCACGGTCGCCAGACATACGATGCCCCCGGCCAGGGTGCCGCGTATCAGCAGGTCGGCCCAGACTAGCGGCGCCGACACCGCCGTCCGCGACAAGCCCAGCGCGCGCATCAGCCGCATCGCCAGGGGCAGGCAAGCGATGAACAGTACCAGCGCGAGACCCGTGCCGCCTGGCAAGACGGCAGCCAGCGCCGCCACCGGCAGCCATAGCACGGCGGCCAGGGCGACAGCCGCCAGCGCGCCCTGTCGCCCCGCCAGCAGCACATACGCCAGACAGAACGCCAGGGTCGCGAACATCGCGTGCAGCGAGCCCAGCGCCGCCTCGGCAACGAAGGCACCGGGCTGCTCGCCCAGCATGAAGAAGTAGCCGGGGCCCAGCACGATCGGGGTGCCGGCCAGCACCCCGCCCAGGCGTGGCCCCAGGCGCACCACCGCCACCGACACGCCGATCACTACCAGGGCGGTGGACAGCCACTTGACCAGCAGAAGGGTGAGCATTCACGGACTCCTGTCTGGCCGCTACATCACGTCGCCGCTATTGGGACCAAGGGTCTGGCCCAGGTACAGGTCGCCATCCGGAGACGCCGCCAGCATCAGCGCCGAAGGCGCCACTTCCTCGGCCCTGCCGAAGCGTCCGAGCGGCAATTCCGCCTCCTTGTCGGCGATCCATTCCGGGCTCAGTCCCTCGAGCATCGGGGTCAGGATGGGGCCAGGCGCGATGGCATTGGTCAGCACGTTGAACGGGGCCAGCTCCCGCGCCATGGACTTGGTCAGCCCCAGCACACCGGCCTTGGCGGCGCAGTAGTGGGACAGCCCCATGCCGCCCTTGAGCGCCAGCTGCGAGGCAACATTGATGATCCGCCCGGCCTTGCGCTCGACCATATGCGGGGCCACCGCGCGGCTGACCAGAAAGACCCCGCGCAGGTTGATGCCGATCATGCGGTCGAAGGTCTCGCTGGTCATCTCGAGAAACGGCGTCTCGTCGAGGATGCCGGCGCTGTTGACCAGCACGTCGATCACCTGGTGGGTGCTGATCACCTCATCGACCATGGCCTTCACCGAGGCTTCGTCGGAAACATCGACCCGATGGGTGCTGACCCGGGCGCGCAGCGCGCGGGCCACCTGATCACAGGCATCGGCGTTGAGGTCGGCCACCGCAACGGTGGCACCTTCGGCGTGGAACAGGTTGGCGATGGCACGGCCGATACCGCTGGCGCCGCCCACCACCAGGGCAACCTTGCCCTGAAGTTTCTGTGACATGGGATTCTCTCCACTCGCTGGGGGCACGAGGCGAGGGCCGCCGCCCTCGCCTCGCGTCGCTGGCTTGGATGCGCCTTGGCCGGCGCCTTGACGGCTGGCCTCAGCTCGGCCAGCGCACGGTCAAGCCGCCGTCCACGATCAGTTGCTGGCCGGTCACGTAGGAGGCGTCGTCACTGGTCAGAAAACGTATCGTGCGAGCGACCTCGTCGGCGTGGCCGACCCGGCCGGCAGGGATCACCTTGCCTGCGGCGGCAAGGCCATCCGGGCCCAGGGAGTTGACCGGGTCCAGTGACTGCGGGGTCTCGATCAGCCCGGGGATCAAGGTATTGACGCGGATGCCCCGAGGGGCAAGCTCCACCGCCAGCGACCTGACCAGGCCCATCAGCCCGCTCTTGGCGGTGGCGTAGTGGGCGTGCTCGTCCCAGCCATAGACGCCGCCGGCGATGGACGACACCGCGACCATGGCGCCAGGCCCCGTCATCACCCGCGCCGCGCTGCGAAATATCCGCATCACGCCGGTCAGGTCCACCGACAGCATGTCGTTCCAGGCGTCGTCGGTCAGATCCTCGAGCGCGGCCTGACGCAGGATGCCGGCACCGGCCACCGCGATATCGAGCCTGCCGAAGCGGTCAATGGCGGCCTGGGCCAGGGCGTCGCACTGGGCGCCATCGCGCACGTCCAGCGCCACCGCCACACACTCGCCGCCGGCATCGGCCACCGCCGAGACGGTCGCCTCGACGTCATGGGGGTCACCGGGGTAGTAGCCGGCAACCACCTTGGCGCCTGCCCTGGCGTAGCTGACCGCCAGCGCCTGGCCGATGCCACTGGCGGCACCGGAGATGATGGCGACCTTGCCGGCCAGACCATCGTCGCGTGTCAGAGCACTCATGCCACCGCCTCCTCGAGGGTGTCGTGTTCACGATGGTCCACATGACGGGTGCCGAACATCAAAAGTCCACTGAGCACCAGCGGCAGCGAGCCCGCCAGGATCGCCGACCAGGTCATGCTGACACCCGCGGTCAGCAGCACCGACACCAGACCGGAGCCGATGATAGCCCCCACCGGTGCCATGACGTGGGCCACGTTGGCCCCGGTGCCGCGTACATGGGGCGGGAAGGATTCACCCATGTAGAACAGGATGGCGGCGAACGGACCGAGCAGGAAGAACAGGGTGACGGCGTACATCAGGTAGACGAAACCGTCGCTGGCCGGGCCCAGCAGCATCAGGATGCTGGCGACGCCACCGAGCAGAAAGCCCATCAGCACGGTGTTGCGCCGACCGATGCGGTCGCCCAGCCAGCCGTGGCTGAGGTAACCGACAAAGCCCACCGCGTTGGCCAGGATCAGCACGTACAGCGAGCTCTCGAAGCTGACGCCCTTGGCCTCCACCAGCACCGTGGTGCCCAGCACCGCGAACACCTGGATCGCCATCCAGCTGAACAGCCAGACCAGCGACAGCGAGATGGTGTGACGACGCAGTTCCGGCGTGAACACGCCCTTGAGCCCCAGGTTGCTGCCGGTGTTGACCTCGACATCGTGCTCGGCGGCAAGCTGGGCCGCACCCTCGGCGTCACCCGCCTTGCGCCGCCGCTCGACCTCCTTGATCGCGGCGAAGACCGGCGACTCGGGCAGCCGGACCGCCATCACGATAACGATGATCGAGGCGCAGGCGGCGACGAAGAAGCTGCCGCGCCAGCCGACGATCGGCAGCAGCAGCGAGGTCATGCCGGCGGCCAGCAGGGCACCGACCGGCCAGCCACTCTGCACCAGGCTGTACATGAAGCCGCGGCCCTTGGCCTTCTTGTAGATCTCATTGAGATAGACGGCGTTGACCACCTCTTCGGAGACCGCAAAGCCGGAGAAGGCGCGAATGATCACCATGGAAGCGGCGCCGATGGCGATACCGGACAGGCCGGAACTGACGGCGCCGCCGATCACCAGCAGGATCAGGGTCTTCTTGCGACCGAAGCGATCGAGCATGGTGCCGACCACCAGCGACACCAGGAACACCCCGATGGTGGCCCAGGTGTTGACTGCGGTGGCCTTGGCGGTGGTCCAGCCGAAGTCCTCGGCGATGACCGGCAACAGGGTGCCGAACAGGGTGTAGTCGTAGACCGACGCCACCCAGGCGATAAAGCAGACCAGCGAGGCGTAGCCGATCTGTTTCTTGGTGATGACAGCGTTCCAGGGCTCGTCCGCGTCGGGACGGGCCCCGGAGGGCGCGGTTTGGGTTGGCTCGGTCATTGACGTCACCCTCTTTCGTTATTGTGGTGTGGTTGTCAGGGGAGGCGCGATGGAGGTCGCGCTCAGCCGCGTGGATGGCGGCTGGCGAAATCGTCGGCGATCTCGTCGAAGGTGCAGAAACGCACGCCTTCGTGGCTCTGCATGTGCTCGATCAGTCGCTCGAGCATCATCAGCACCTGGGGACGGCCGGAGACGTCGGGGTGGATGGTCATGGTGAACACCGCGTAGTCGTTCTCGCGGTAGACCCAGTCGAACTGGTCCTGCCACATCTCGCCCAGCTGGCGCGGGCTGACGAAGCCATGACTGTTGGGGGACTTCTTGATGAACATCATCGGCGGCAGGTCGTCGAGGTACCAGTTGGCCGGGATCTCGATCAGGTCGGTCTCTTCGCCGCGTACCAGCGGCTTCATCCACTCCTTGGCCGGCTTGGAGTAGTCGATCTTGGTCCAGGAGTCACCGACGCGCACATAGTAGGGGTGGAAGTCGTTGTGCATCAGGCTGTGGTCGTACTTGATGCCACGCTCGAGCAGCAGCTCGTTGGTCACCGGGCTGAATTCCCACCAGGGCGCCACATAGCCGGTCGGCCGCTTGCCCGACAGCTGGGTCACCAGCTCGATGTTGTAGTCGAGCACGTCGCGTTCCTGCTCGCGGGTCATGGCGATGGGGTTCTCGTGGCTGTAGCCGTGGACCCCGACCTCGTGACCGGCGTCGACCACCGCCTTCATCTGCTCGGGAAAGGTCTCGATGCTGTGGCCAGGAATGAACCAGGTAGTCTTCAGGTTGTAGCGCTCGAACAGCTTGAGCAGGCGCGGTGCACCGACCTCACCGGCGAACAGGCCGCGGGAGATATCGTCGGGGGAGTCCTCGCCACCGTAGGAACCGAGCCAGCCGGCCACGGCGTCCACGTCGACACCAAATGCACAGAGAATCTCTTTCTTCGCCATCTTGAACACCTCGTCTTGTTGCTTGGTCTTGTTGGGGCTTGCGGTGGCGCCGCTGGCCCTGGTGTCGGTCGTGCGCTTGCTGGACTACCGACGTGCCATCGGTCCTGCGGCGTCAGCGGTTGTGTCGACCGCCATCAATTGAAGACTGGATACAAAGGTCATTTTTGTCAAGACGGAGATTTCAGGCGTAGAGCAGCGCGTCGCGACGCTCGCCAATGACCAAAACCTGCGGCCAAAGCCCGGTTACAGGCAGGACTGGCGATACAAGGCCGACCATTCAGGCTTTCAGCAACAGCCAAAAGTGCAAACCTTCTTCGACCAATAGGTGAGAACAGACGAGCCCCAAAAATGCCGATCGAATAAAACGTCATTTTTTATGGACGCGGTATCCAACTGACATTTTTTATTTCCAGACCAGGGGGGGGGGACAGGACAGCACGCCGGCCTGGGGCAGGCCGACCGCTAGACTTGAGGAAAGGCCGCAAAAGGCAAGAGACCGGAAAGAAAGAAACATGCAGAGGACGGAGCGCAAGGCGGCACCGACGCTCGCCTTGCGCCCTGCGCTTGCGTCAGACGATACGCTGGAGGTAGGGGGGAAGGTCGGGTTCGGGGAACACCGACAGCACCTTGAGCCGACGGCGGGTGCGCTCGGCAGCCGCCTGAAGGTGGGACTGCAGACTCGAGGCGGCGGCGTCGAAGGCGCCAAACAGCAGGTGATCGATCACCAGCTTGTGCTCCATCAACAGGGGCTCGTCCCGAGGAACCCCCAGCGTCTGGAAGAACATGCGATTGACGATGACCGGCAACTGGCTCTGGGCAATCATCTCGCCGGCCTTGCGATTGCGGTAGTGACGCAGGCAACCCTGGTGCAGGTCACGTTCCAGTCGAGCGATGGTCGCGGCAGCCTGCTGCTCGGGGTGGTCGATCAGTCGCTGCACCCGGTCGCGCATCAGCTCGAGCTCCTCACGTTCGATCAGCGGGCCAGAGGCCTTGAGCGCCGCCGGCTCCAGCAGCACTCGAATCTCGTAGTCCTCGGCCACCGCCTGGGCGGTCAGCGGCCCCGCCAGCCAATGGGAGTGGCGATCCTTTTCGATCAGCCGTTGGCTGCGCAGCCGTCCCAGCACCTCTCGCGCCACGGTGCGGCTGACGCCGTAGTAGTCGCTGAGGCTGGTCTCGACGATGCGGAAGTGACCAAACGCCAGACAGGTGGCCACCGCCTCCTCGACCTCGGCGTGGATGCGCTCGGCCGCCGGACGGGTATCCACCACCGGTGACTCATCGATGCCGAGACCAAGACGCTCAGGGGTCAGCGCCTCCCGCGCCGGCTCCACCGCTCCGGGATCGGGTGTCGCCAGAAAGCCGCGCCCTTCAAAGCGGCTGATCAGGCCCTGCTGGTGCAAAAGCTCCAGCGCCTTGCGTACCGGCCCACGACTGGTGCCGAACAGCCGTGCGATAGGCCCTTCCAGCAACACCTGATTGGGCGGCACCCGCCCCGACTCGATGGCTTCTCGCAGTGAATCCTGGATCAGCGCGTAGCGGGGGGCGCGACTGCCCTCCTGCCTCGACCTAGCTGGCGTACTCAGCACCCGTTCCTCCCTGACGTCCAATCACCTGACCTCTCGCTTACACGCCACCGATATCCGGCAGCCACGATCCAAGGCCCGGCAGCCGGGCAACAAGCGCCCATCTTGACACCTCTTCAGGACCCTTTCGAGCCACTCGGAAATGACGTTTGTTGCCAACTTCACAAGATCCATGCCCGTCTGCACGAACACAAAAAAGCCTTTTTACCGGAAAACAGCCTATTACAGATTGTCCTCGGCCCCTATGCGGCTTAAGGCGCAGGACGGCCCTTGCCAAAAAATGATTTTTGTATCCATACTGCATTTATGCGAAACGGAGATATCTCTTCGTCCGACGTCGCTATCGCCTCCAACAACAACCAACGACATTCAAGGAGCGCTCCCGTGGCCACACCACAAGACGCCCCCACCCCCGCCACTTCGGCGGCAGCCCGCGACAGCGGCGACCACCTGCTGGAAGCGGCGATCCTGCCGGTCTGGCTGAATCAACGCACCATCGGCTTTTTTGGCTTCATCTGGCTATGGATCGGCATGGCGGTGATCATCGCCACCTTCCAACTGGGTGCCGGCGGGGTCGCGGGCCTTCCACTGATTCAGGTCGTCGCCATCATCTTCCTGGCTAACCTGGTGCTCGGCGTGGTGATGAGCCTGACCGCCGACATCGGCACCGAACACGGGCTCTCGTTCGCGGTCTACCTGCGCGCGCCCTTCGGGCTCAAGGGCACCCACCTGCCGGCGGTGTCTCGCGGGGTAGTGGCGGCCATCTGGTTCGGCGTACAGACCTATCTGGGTGCGCTGGCCCTGAACGGCATCGTCGAGTACCTGTGGGGCCTGGACAACTGGATCCTGTGGTATGTGCTGTTTGCCGTGGTCCAGATCGTCAACACCGCCCTGGGCATCCGCGCGGTGGAGTTGCTGGCGTCGATCGCCGCCCCCTGCATCGTGGCCATCTCGGTGTGGATGTACTTCACCCTCGACGTGCTCGCCGAGACCCAGGGCATCAATATCTGGACCTTCGTCGGCGACCAGAATGTGGCCGCCCTCGGCCTGTTCTTCGCCAACATGGCGTTCTGGTCGGCGCTGGCGGTGGATATCCCCAACCTGACCCGCTTCCTCAAGACAAAAGGTGGCGAGCGCAGTTTCTTTCAGCGCAACAAGAACGTCTTCGTCGCCCAGTTTCTGGCACTGCCGGCCACCCAGGCCTGGATCGCGCTGATCGGCGGCGTGTCCTTCATCGCCGCCGGTGACTGGAATCCGGTCACCGTCATTCAGGGACAGGGCGGCGGCCTCACCCTGATCGCACTGCTGGCGATGGTGATCCTGGCCCAGTGGTCGACCAACAACGCAGCCAACCTGATCCCGGCGGCGCTGACCTTCGTCAACGCCGGCGCGCCAAGGGTCAGCTACCCGGTCGCCCTGGTCATCGCCGGCATCATCGGCACCGCCTCGATGCCCTGGCTGATCCTCAACAACCTGTTCACCTTCCTCAGCTACTACGGCGCCGTGCTGTCGGCGGTGGGCGGCATCATGGTGGCCGACTACTACCTGCTGCGTCGGCGTCGCCTCAACGTTCCGGCGCTGTACGATCCCAACGGCCAGTTCCGCTTCAGCGGCGGCTTCAACCCCGCCGGCCTCATCGCCTGGATCATCGGCGGTGGCCTGGCGCTGATCTTCCTCGAGTACGCCTACGCGGTAGGCTTCGGCTCGGCCCTGGTGGTCTATATCGTACTGATGAAAGCCTGGGTGCTGCGGCGCTATCCTCAGGAGGAGATCACCTCCGGCTACGACGACCGATTCCTCGCCACCTCGGTGGGCCGCAACTGGGTCTACACCGAAAAGGGACGCTTCGAACGCCTGGAAACCGGTGACATCCCCGACTCCGCGCTCAAGCGCGAGGATCGCTGAGTCGTCGTCTGGCGCCGCCCGCGGCGGCGCCCACCACCCGCTACAGGAGACGTGCATGCCTGCACAACCCTTCACCGCCCTGGCCATCGGCGAGGCCATCCGACGCGGCGAACTCGATCCGGTCGCGTTGACCCGCCAATGCCTGACCCGGGCCGCCGACAGTGACGGCGTCTTTATCTCGCTGACCGAACAACGCGCCCTGGTCGAGGCCGAGGCCTGTGCCCAGCGTCAGCGCTCGGGCACCCTGCGCGGGCCGCTGGACGGCGTGCCGCTGGCCTGGAAGGATCTGTTCGACATCGCCGGTACCGCCACCACCGCCGGCGGCAAGGTGCTGGGCAAGACGCCGGCCGAGCGCGACGCCGAGGCGGTACGCCACACAGCCGGCGCAGGCATGGTCTGCATCGGCAAGACCAACCTCACCGAGATCGCCTACTCGGGGCTTGGCCTCAACCCCCACTACGGTACGCCGCACCATACCCCTCCCCCCACCTCGAGCGAGCACGAAAGCAGAAACGAGAACGAGCCCAGGGCCCCCGGCGGGTCCAGCTCCGGCTCCGCGGTGGCGGTCGCCCAAGGCATCGTGCCGGCCGCCATCGGCACCGACACCGCCGGCTCGCTGCGCGTCCCCGCGGCCTTCAATGGGCTGGTGTCCTATCGCCCCTCCCAGGCCCGCCACTCGCGCCAGGGAGTGACACCGCTGGCCGACAGCCTGGACACCATCGGCGTCATCGCCAGCACCCTCGAGGACTGCCTGGCCATCGACGACACGATGCGCGGCAGCGCGCCGCCGGTTCGTGCCGCCGCCGTGCCCGAACAGTCGGTGATCGTGCTCGATGCAGGCTGCCTCGACGACCCGAGGGTATCCCGTGCCGTGGGCGACAATCTGGAGGCCTGCGCCAGCCGTCTCGAGGATGCCGGCTTCCACATCGTCCGTCGCCGTGTGGCGAGCGTCGCCGACACCCTGGAGGCCATCACCCGCCACGGCTGGCTGGGCGCGGCGGAGGCCTACACCGAGTACCGCGCTCTGCTGGAAGGCCCCGATGCCGAGGCCATGGACCCCAGGGTACGCAAGCGCCTGGAGGCCGCCCGCCAGATGCCCCCGGACAGCGTGGTCAGCCTGTATCGCCTGCGTCAGGCGCTCAAGACGCGGCTGCGCGAGGAGCTCGCGGGCGCGACCCTGCTGACGCCCACGGTGGCGCATGTGGCGCCCTTGCTCGCGCCGCTGGAAGCCGACCCCGAGCACTTTGCCGAGGTCAATCTGGCGACGCTGCGCCTGAGCATGGTGGCGAGCCTGCTCGACTCGCCGGCGGTGGCGCTGCCCAGCGGGCGCGACGACGACCGCCAGCACACCAGCCTGCAGCTGAGCGGCCCCTGCGGCGAGGACGAAGCGCTGCTGCGGGTAGCCCTTGGCGCCAGCTCGGCGCTGACGGCATAAATCACATTCATTCGGCGCCGACGGCGCCATCGGAGGTTGGCATGTGCGGACTGTGCGGCGCACTCGGCGGCGAAAGCCACTGGAGCACCAACATCGAGGACCCCGAGCAGGCCCACTTCGCGCGCAGGCGCGCCCGCGCCTACCGGGTCACCCTGATCAATCGCGTGCTGAGCCCCCGCCGGATCACCATCGAGGACTTCCAGGCAGCGAGCTTCGTGCTCGCCACCGCCACCGGCAAGCGCGAGATCGTGCAGGATCTGGGCGGCGTATGGCTGCAGGCAGAACGCATGGGCGGTCATGAACTCGACCCGCTCGATCCCGCCTTCCTGGCCTCGCTGCAATGACGCCAGACCGCCACGACGAGGACACCACCATGAACGAGACGACACCCCTGGTGCCGGTGCACGTGATCTCGGGCTTTCTGGGCGCCGGCAAGACCACCCTGCTCAAGTCGGTGCTGGCCAGCGAAGCCTTCGGCGACAGTGCGGTACTGATCAACGAGTTCGGCGATGTCGGTCTCGACGACCGCCTGCTCGGCGAGATCGCCGAGGATGCGGTGCTGCTGTCCAGCGGCTGCGTCTGCTGCACCATCCGCGGCGAACTGTCAGAGGCGCTCAGACGCCTGCTGTCCCGACGCCAGGACGGCGAGATCCCGGCGTTCAAGCGGATCGTGCTGGAAACCACCGGGCTCGCCGATCCGGGCCCGATCGCCTCGACCATCACCGCCGACCCGGTACTGCGCCACCACCTGCGCCCCGGCACCAACCTGACCCTGGTCGACGCGCTCAACGCCGTCGACAGTCGCGCCCAGCATCCCGTCTGGGAGGCCCAAGTGGCGGTGGCCGACAAGCTGGTGATCAGCAAGGCCGACCTGGTCGAGGAAGACACCCTGGCAGCACTCGAGGCCATGCTCGATACGATCAACCCGGCGGCCCAGCGGCTGGGCGCCGAGGCGCTACGTCAGCCCAGTGATGAACTGTTCGCCAGCGGACCGCACCTGCAGCGTTTCACCCCCGGCCAGGTGAAGTCCTGGCTCGGCCCCTGGCGCAAGCCACCTCAGCATGATCCGGAGCATCTCGGCGATATTCGCTCCTTCCGCCTCGGCCTCGAGGGCGAGGTCGACTGGACCTGCCTCGGCATCTGGCTGTCGATGCTGCTCAACCGCCATGGCAGCGATATCCTCAGGGTCAAGGGCGTGCTCCACGTCCAGGGCGACGATCGACCGGTGGTACTCCACGGTGTCCAGCACACCATCCACCCGCCGGAGCACGTGGAGGCCTGGCCTTCGGACGACCGCCGCTCGGAGCTGATCTTCATCACTCGGGACATCGACGCCGAGCGCGTGACACAATCGCTTGCGACCTTCATGGACAAGGTCAGCGACCATCCCAGCCCAAGGATCCTGCATGCCTGACACCGCCAAGCCCAGCGCCCCCTTTGTCCAGCGCAGTCCGGTCACCCTGCGGGTACTGGGCACCTCGGTGACACTGCTGGAGAGCATTCGCCAGCGCGCTCGCGAGGACCTGGGCCTGCGCCTGGAATTCACCGTCATGGACGGGGTGGCGGCACAGCGTGCAGGAGTGCTGGCACCGGACAGCTTCGACATCTACGACCAGTGGTTTCACAACGTCGATTTCGTGTGGCCGGCCGGGGCCATCCAGCCCATCGAGCTTTCCCGCATCCACCATTGGGATGCGATCAACGACTTGCCGAAGACCGGCCGACTGACGCCCCACGCGCCGCTCGGTGCCGGCGGTAATCCGGTCGACCGGCTCTATATCCAGGCCGACGGCAGCTGTGGCGCCCGTCCCAGCGAGCGCATCACCATGCTGCCGGTCAGCCACAACGTGGACAGCTTCGGATACCGCCTGGACATGCTGCCCCACGGCCTCGACAGCGAGCAGGAAAGCTGGGGCTGGCTTTTGGACCCGCGCTGGCGCGGCATGGTCAGCCTGCAGAACGACAGCGCCATCGGCGCCATCGACGCGGCCCTGGCCGCCAAGGCCGCGGGCCTTGTGCAGTTCGAGGACCTGGGCAACCTGAGCGTCGCCGAGATCGACTGCCTGATCGATTGCCTGATCGAGCTCAAGCGGGCTCAGCACTTCCGCACCTTCTGGAGCAACCAGGACCAGGCCTCTTCGGACATGCTGCGCGGTCGCGTCGGCATCGAGAGCCTGTGGTCACCGGCGATGACCGACCTCAAGCAGCGCCAGCTCAAGGTGCGCATGGCGGCACCCAGGGAAGGCTATCGCGCCTGGTACGGCGGCATGTCGCTGTCACGCAGCATCGAAGGCCGCAGCCTGGACGCCGCCTATGAGTATCTCAACTGGTGGATCTCGGGCTGGCCCGGCGCCGTCATGGCACGACAGGGCTACTACATCTCGACCCCTGAATTGACCCGCCCTCACCTGTCTGCGGCGGAATGGGACTACTGGTACGCCGGCAAGCCCGCGGCGGAGGAACTCGCCGGACCGTCAGGCCCCTGCGGCATGATCCACAAGGGTGAGGTACGCGACGGCGGCGACTACATGACGCGCATGAGCCGCATCGCGGTGTGGAACACGGTCATGGACGAGCACAACTATCTGGTGCGGCGCTGGAACGACTTCATGTCGGCGTGAGCCCGCTACAGCCCGTCGCTCGGCTCTGTCCGAAAAGTCGACGAGCGAAGGTTAGACAAGGCAAAAATCGGTGAGAAAGCGCAGTTTACAGGGTGTAAATGAGCATTTTGACCGGGCTGGCGCACCAGCCGATTTTTAACGCCGTATTACCGAGCGCAGGCACTTTTCAGGCGAGCCCTAGGCGAGCGCCTTGATGATCAACTGTACCCCGACCACCGCCATGGCCAGTATCACCAGCCGGTAGAACAACCGCTCGTTGACCCGGTGCTGCAGCCACAGGCCGGACCTGATGCCGAACCAGGCCACCGGCACCAGCGCCAGCGACGCCCAAATACTGGTCAGGTTGATCTCGCCAAGCCACAGGTAAGGCGGCAGCTTCATGGTATTGACCGCGGCGAACACCAATGTGGTGGTGGCGATGAAGGTGGTCTTGGGCAGGCGCCTGGGCACCAGGTAGAGGTTCATCGGCGGGGCGCCGGCGTGGGCGATAAAGCTGGTGATACCGGTGGCGATGCCCGCGGGCCAGGCCCAGAAAGAGGCGATCGGCCTGGAGGCCGCAGGCTTCACGATCATGTAGGCGACAAACAACAGCGAGATCACCCCCAGCAGCAGCCTGACGTGGTCCTCGTCGAGGCTGCCCGCCACCAGGGTAGCCACCACCACGCCGATCGCCATGCCGGGGATCAATCGCTTCACCTCAGCCATATCCTGGTGCCCCCACCAGGCCTTGACCGCCAGAACGTCCATCACCAGCAGCAAGGGCAATAACAGGCCAGCGGCGGCGATAGGATCTATCGCAAGCGCCATCAGCGGCACCGACAGGGTACCGAAGCCCCCGGCGAAGCCGCCCTTGGAGATGCCGGTCAGGTAGGTGGAGAGGATGATCAGGCCCCAGGCGAGCCAGGAGTATTCGGGCAGCATGGCATTCCTTGCGCGCAAAGACGCCGAAGCGGTGACTGCTTCGGCGTCTGTACCAATGATGAGGGCGGCGAATCGCCCCGACCATCAGAGTGCCACACCAGGCCCGCCGATGGCAGCGGGCGGGGGCTATTGGCTTACTTGGCGGCCTGCATGGCCAGGGCGGTATCCAGCATACGGTTGGAGAAGCCCCACTCGTTGTCGTACCAGGCCATGACCTTGACCAGGCGACCGTTGACGCGGGTGTGGTTGGCGTCGAAGGTCGAGGAGGCCGGATCGTGGTTGAAGTCGATGGACACCAGCGGCTGAGCGTTGACGTTGAGCACCGGAGAATTCTCCGCCGCCTTGGCCACGATCTCGTTGATCTCTTCCTTGGTGGTGTCGCGCGAGGCGTTGAACACCAGATCCACCAGCGAGACGTTGATCACCGGCACGCGCACGGCCAGGCCATCCAGCTTGCCGTTGAGCTCCGGCAGCACCTTGCCCACGGCAGCGGCAGCGCCGGTCTTGGTCGGGATCATGGAGTGGGTGGCGCTACGCGCGCGGTACGGGTCCTTGTGGTACACGTCAGACAGGTTCTGGTCGTTGGTGTAGGCATGGACCGTGGTCATCAGGCCATTCTCGATACCGACGGCGTCGTTGAGCGCCTTGGCCACCGGCGCCAGGCAGTTGGTGGTGCAGGAGCCGTTGGAGACGATGGTATCGCTGGCCTTGAGCACGCCGT
Source organism: Halomonas sp. H10-59 (assembly GCF_040070555.1). Classification (NCBI taxonomy): domain Bacteria; kingdom Pseudomonadati; phylum Pseudomonadota; class Gammaproteobacteria; order Oceanospirillales; family Halomonadaceae; genus Halomonas; species Halomonas sp. H10-59. The sequence goes on along the minus strand of NZ_CP098828.1, from coordinate 154,912 downwards.
CGTTGACGCCGAACACGATGGTGGCGTCGCCGTCGGGGCTAGGCGCGGAGACCAGCACCTTGGCGGCACCGGCCTCGACGTGCTTGCCGGCGTCGGCGCGCGTGGTGAACAGGCCCGTGCACTCCATCACGATGTCCACGCCGAGCTTCGCCCAGGGCAGGCTGGCCGGGTCACGCTCGGACAGAATAGCGATACGGTCGCCATCGACGCTCAGACTCTCCTCGTCATGTTCTACCTTGAAGGGAAAGTGACCGTGAGCGGTGTCATGGCGCAGCAGGTGGGCGTTGAGCGAAGGATCACCGAGATCGTTGATGGCAACGACCTCAATCCGGTCCCGGTAACCGTTCTCGTACAGTGCGCGCAGCACGTTGCGACCGATACGTCCGAAACCGTTGATGGCAACCTTGAGCGTCATAGCGAATATCCCCCTGAGCGGCGAAAGCGTTCTTGCGTGAAAGCTGGTGAGTCGACGGTAGGCGGATTCACTAAAGATGCAAATCCCCCGCAAGGACGTCGTCAGTGGGCACCAATGTGGTACAGACAGCGCCGGGACTCAAGCACTATTTTGTTAAACTTACAACATTTCTCCAAAAACATTGATGAAGGACACTCTAATAAGCACGAAATTTCGACAACTTACTGCCCGCGCCTTCTCTATGAAGGCCCGCGCTAGACCTTAGTCGCATCGCCAAGCCGTAGTAATATTACCTTCAACGCTCTAAGGTATCCCTCATCCCGGTGACACCATTCACCACGCCTTTATCCCGGAGGCCCCATGCCCCAACCCGTCAAGGAAGTCAGCCGCATTCTGCCGGCTCGCAAGCGCATCGCCCTGGTCGCCCACGACGGCAAGAAGCAGGAACTGATGGAGTGGGCCTCCCGCTGGAAGGACACCCTGATCGCTCACCAGCTGCTCGGCACCGGCACCACCGCCGCGCGGCTCAGCCGCACCCTGGGGCTGGAGGTGGAAGGCCTGATGAGCGGTCCGCTGGGAGGCGACCAGCAGATCGGTGCTCGCATCACCGAGCAACGACTCGACCTGCTGATCTTCTTCTGGGACCCCTTCGCCCCCCAGCCCCACGACCCTGACGTCAAGGCGCTGCTGCGCCTGGCCGCCCTGTGGAATGTGCCGGTGGCCTGCAACCCCTCCAGCGCCGACTTCATGATGAGCTCGCCCTGGCTCGGCCAGGACTACGAGATGCAGATCCCGGATGCCAACGCCTGGATTTCCTCTCGCAGCGATAACAACTGACCAATATCGAGGATTCTCCCGTGTTCCAGCTGACCCGAAGCGTGACCTGGCAGTCGCTGTTGAAGCTTCGCGACGAGACCGCCGACGACCGGATTCGCGACTACTTTGCCAAGGATCCGAAGCGGTTCGACAAGATGAGTCTGCGCGTGGGCGGGCTTTTTCTGGACTACTCCAAACACCAGATCTCCGACGCGGTGCTGGAGAAGCTGGTCGAGCTGGCCGAACACTCGGCACTGGTCCAGCGTCGCGCCCAAATGTTCTCCGGCGACATCATCAACGTCACCGAGGACCGGCCGGTGCTGCACACGGCGCTGCGCAATCTGGGTGACAGCCCGGTCATCGCCGATGGCAAGGACGTGATGCCGGAGATCCACGCCACCCGCGAGCAGATCAAGCGCTTCTCCGAAGAGGTCCGCAGTGGCAACTGGAAGGGCTACAGCGGCGAGCGTATTCGCGACGTGGTCAACATCGGCATCGGCGGCTCCGACCTCGGCCCCAACATGGCCAGCCGCGCCCTGCTCAAGTACCGCCAGGCGGACCTGAACTTCCACTTCGTCTCCAACGTGGACGGCGCGCATATCCAGAAGGTGCTGAGCCGCCTCGACCCGGCCACCACCCTGTTTATCGTCTCGACCAAGACCTTTTCCACCCAGGAGACGCTGCTCAACGCCCGCACCGCACGGCGCTGGTTTGTCGAGAACGCCGGCGATGACGCCGACATCGGCGCTCACTTCATCGCCGCCTCGACCAACCGCAAGGCCGCCATGGAGTTCGGCATCCGCGAGGAGAACGTGTTCGAATTCTGGGCCTGGGTCGGCGGTCGCTATTCGATGTGGTCCTCGATCGGCCTGCCCATCGCCCTGGCGATCGGCTATGAAGGCTTCATCGAGATGCTCGAAGGCGCCTACGAGATGGACCAGCACTTCCAGAACGCCCCGCTCGGCGAGAACATGCCGGTGCTGATGGCGCTGATCGGTATCTGGTACATCAACTTCGTCGGTGCCGAGACCCAGGCCATCGTGCCCTACGACCAGGCCCTGCATCAGCTGCCGGCCTTCCTGCAGCAGCTCGACATGGAGTCCAATGGCAAGTCGGTCGACATCTTCGGTCGCCCGGTAGACTACAAGACCGGCCCCATCGTGTGGGGGCAGACCGGCTCCAACGGCCAGCACGCCTTCTTCCAGCTGTTGCACCAGGGCACCCGCTACGTGCCCATCGACTTCATCGCCTCGCTGAAGCCCGAGCCCGGCGTCGAGGACCACCACTTCGCCCTGCTCACCAACATGCTGGCCCAGGCCAACGCCTTCATGGAAGGCAGCAGCAAGGGCGGCGACCTCGACCCCTACAGCTGCCCCGGCAACCGCCCCTCCAGCGTGCTGCTGCTCGACGAACTGACACCGCGCAACCTGGGCGCGCTGATCGCGCTCTACGAGCACAAGGTGTTCGTCCAGGGGGTGATCTGGAACATCAACTCCTTCGATCAGTGGGGTGTCCAGCTGGGCAAGCGCATCGCCGGCGAGATCAGCGAGAAGATCGACGAGCGCAGCCAGGACTTCGACGCCTCGACCCAAGGACTGCTGGGCCTGGTGCGGGAGCACTTCCAGGCGCCCGGCAAGAGCGTGGAAAAGGCCGCCGAAAAGGCAGCGAAGAAGACCGCCAAGCCCGCCGGCAAGGACGCCAAGGCCAAGTAAGCAGGGCGGAGGCGGAAGGTGCCGAGCATCGAGTGCTCGGCACGGGCCCGCCATGGCGGGCACCCAGCGACGGGCAAGAAAAGATCGAGAATGACCAACGGGCCACCCCGGAGTCTGCGCTCCAGGGTGGCCCGCCTAGGTCTGGCTCGCGCTGTTCTGGCTCGCGCTGGTCTGGCTCGCGCTGTTCTGGCTCGCGCTGGTCTGGCCCTCCGTCCGCTGGCTCGCGGGGGCTGGAATAGCGGGATTGCGCCTGGCGTGAGCGCCTGGCACGAGCGCCTGGCTTGCCGAGACGAGGCCTTGACGACTCTGACGAGCGTCTGGGCTACTCGGACGAGCCTCTGACCAGGGCCCGCCGTGCGCTGACGTCACCGGCCCAGGCCGCCGCCAGCCATAGCGGCACGCTCAGCACCACATAGGCCAGCGCCAGCCAGGGGCTGCCGCCGGTGGCCAGGCGGGCCGCTTCGAGGCTGAACAGCGAAAAGGTGGTGAAACCTCCACAGAAGCCCGCCACGACAAGCGGATGAAGGCTCGCCAGCCGAGGGCTGTCGCTCAGGGCCGCATGGGTAGCAAAGCGGGCAATCAACCAGGATCCCAGCACGTTGACCAGCAGGGTCGCCCAGGGAAAGGACGACGCCACCAGGCCCGAGACCGCGACGCCGGTCAAGAGGCGACACACCGATCCCAGGGCGCTGCCAAGGCCCACCGCCAGATAGAGCCGCCAGACGCTTGTTGCCTGACTCATGCTTCTCCCCTCTGCCGACACCTCACAGGCCACCCCCGAGGGCAAGCCCCGCCACCACGGCGCCCAGGCCGGCCAGCAGGGTCAAAGAGACGTTGAGCGCCGCCGCTGCATGACGACCTTCGCGCATCAGGTCCAGAGTCTGCAGACTGAAGGAGGACACCGTGGTGAAGCCGCCCATCACCCCGCTCAGCAGCATGAGTGCCGCGGTCGAGCCTGCCACCAGGCGACTGGCCAGCAGGCCGATCACTAAGGCTCCCAGCAGATTGACGATCAGGGTCCCCCAGGGGAAGCGCACTCCCCAGGCGGCCGCTGCCCGGCGACTGACGAACAGTCGCCCCATGCCTCCTGCGGCGCCCCCCAGCGCTACCGCTGCCAGCGTCCACCACTCCATCACCAATCGCCTCGGCCAAAACCGCCATGGTATGCAAATACCTGGGCGATGTCGTGACCGGTGGCAATACCGCTGGACCTCGCCCTCGGCGTGGCGAAACGGGCTGATCGCAGATGGCCCGTAAAGCGACAAGGCACAAACAATGCCGAGCCTCGGAAGGCGGGAGATCAAAGATGCTGAAGGTGCTGAAAATCTAAAAAAAACGCCGCCCGAGGGGGCGGCGAAGTTGTGCTTGCCTAGCAGGGATGAAGCGCATGGGATGCGTTCACGATCAATATGGCACAGAATTGGCAATCCGTACAACTTTTGTACATCCTTGATTGCGTACAAGCGGCAAACGGGCATGTTAGCCTGCGACAGATTCGTCCAAGGACGCCCCTCTGCCCCGACGGGCCCACCCATCAAAGGAGAAGGTTTGCGTGATGCGATCACGACTCTGCTCTCGACTCTTCAGCGTGCTGATGCTCGCGCTCGTGCTGCTCGCGGGACCTGCCATCGCCCAGCAGGGCGGTGACGCCAGCGGCTCTGGCGGTTCCTCCAGTGACGGTCCGGCCTACTCGACCCTGGCCGACCTGCTGGAAAACGAACAGGCCCGCAGCCAGCTGATCGAACAACTGCGACAGATGGCGGAAAACGCCCCCGAGCAGGCCCAGGCCGCCGGTGAACAGGCCGTCGACAGCGCCGCCGAGGCTACCCTGCCCAAGCAACTGGCGGACATGACCAGCCGCGTGGTCAGCGAGTTCGGCAATCAGTTCGAGAATCTCGCCGCCATCTTCGGTGGCATGATCGACGGCGCCCTGACCGAAGGCGAACTCAACTTCGATCTGTTCACCCAGGCGGCGATCAACCTCGGCCTGGTGATTCTGGCGACCTTTGTGCTGTTCGTGATCATCAGGCGTCTGGTCAGGCCACTGTTCACGCGGTTGAGCCAATATTCGCAGAACGGTCAGAACCTCAACCCCACCATCCGCCTGGTGCTGTGCGTGGTGCTGGCGGTGATCGTGGACGCCGCCGTGGTGGGTCTTGCCTACGTCGGCGGCAACCTGGCCGCCACCTTCGCCATCGGTGAGACGGGCAGCCTGTCGACCCGGGCGTCGCTGTTCCTCAATGCCTTCCTGGTCATCGAGCTGTTGAAGGCGGCCGTGCGCATGCTGTTCGCCTCACGCTACGAGGGCCTGCGACTGCTGCCCATCACCGCTCCCAGCGCGTCCTACTGGAATCGCTGGATCGCCCGGCTGATTGGCCTTACCGGCTACGGCCTGATGGTGGTGGTCCCGTTGATCAACACCTACCTGTCTTACCGTGTCGGTGAGGGCATCGGCGCTCTGATCATGATCGGCGCCTACCTGTACGCCATCACCGTGGTGCTGATCAATCGCAGCCGCCTGCGCGATGGGCTGTTCGATGCTGCCGTCAGGTCCAGCCTGTCGGCCTCCCGTGTCGCGCTGCGCCTGCTCGGCCGCATCTGGCATCTGCTGGCGATCACCTACTTCACCGTGGTACTGGTGCTGACCCTGACACGCCCCGAGGACGCCCTGCCGTTCGTGCTGATCGCGACCCTCAAGACCCTCGGTATCGTGCTGGCTGCCATGCTGGTGTCGCGCCTGCTGGCCCAGGCCATCGGTCGTCGCATCACCCTGTCCGGTGAGCTGCGCAAGAAGCTGCCGTTGCTCGAGGCACGCCTCAACTCCTATGTCCCGACGATGCTGCGCGCCTTCAACGTGCTGATCCTGATCGTCGCCGCCATGGCCCTGCTCAACGCCTGGGGCGTGTTCGACATGGCCACCTGGTACGCCTCCGAAGCGGGTCGCGTGCTGGTCAGCCAGGTGATCAACGTGGCCATCATCCTGATCGTCGCCGCGGCGGTCTGGATCGGCCTTGCCAGCCTGATCGAACACAAGCTGAACCCGACCACCGGCCGCGGCATGCCCTCGGCCCGGGCCCAGACGCTGCTGTCGCTGTTCCGCAATGCTCTGGCCATCGCCATCGTCACCATGACGGCGATGATCGTGCTGTCGGAAATCGGCATCAACATCGGACCGCTGATCGCCGGTGCCGGTGTGCTCGGTCTGGCCATCGGTTTCGGCGCCCAGAAGCTGGTGCAGGACATCATCACCGGTATCTTCATCCAGGTGGAAAACGCCATGAATACCGGCGACGTGGTGACCCTGGGCGGCATCACCGGCACCGCCGAGAAGCTCAGCATCCGCTCGGTGGGTATCCGTGACCTGCACGGCACCTACCATCTGGTGCCGTTCTCCAGCGTCGATGTGGTCTCCAACTACATGCGTGGCTTCGGCTACCATGTGGGCGAATACGGCGTCGCCTACCGCGAGAACGTGGACGAGGCGATCGTCGCCCTGCGCAACGCCTTCGACGAACTGTCCTCCGACGAGGACCTCAAGTCCGAGATCCTCGAACCCCTCGAGGTGGCCGGTGTCATCGCCCTGGCCGACAGCTCGGTCAACATCAGGGTGCGCATCAAGACCACCCCGGGCAACCAGTGGGCGGTGGGCCGTGCCTACAACCGTCTGGTCAAGCTGCACCTGGACGAGGCGGGCATCGAGATCCCCTTCCCGCACACCACGATCTTCTTTGGCGAAGACAAGCAGGGCCAGGCGCCAGCCGCCAACCTGCGCCTGGTCGAGAAGGATGTGGTGGCCACCGGCGAAGCCAGGGATACCGCACCGCTGCCCGGCGAGGACGGCAGTATCGACTCGCCCCGCGAGCACGAGACCCGCGAGGATGCCGAGACCAACGCCAAGTTCAGGGGCGACTACGACCCCGACGGCAACTGACAGACCTTACCTGCAACGCTTCTGGGGCGGCCTACGGGCCGCCCCTTTTTATTGATCGAATCGCCAGGGTGCCGAGCCCTGACGCCACAGCCCGGACGACACAGGCGTGGCGCCACAACTCTGACAACACAGGCGTGGCGGCAGCTGCACGCCGGGCCTGTTCTCGCCTTCAGTACGGTGACGCCACGCCGCCGCCCCCTTGACTGGCGCGGCGCACGAGACCCACCCACCAGGACCACAAACGCCACGGGCGGGGCCGAAGCCCCGCCCGTGGCGTTTGTGGGTACTGCGTAGTAGATCGAACGCCTGGCTCAGGCCTGCTGAGCGTCGCTCGGCTGCGGCAACGAGGGCAACGACTTGTCGAGCAGCTCGACGCTCTGGCGATAGTAGAGCTGGCTCTTGTTGTGCTCGCCCAGGTTGGCATAGAGCCGCGCCAGCTCGGCACAGACCACTCCGCTGGGACGTTGACGCTGGCTCGCCTCGAAGTACTCCTGGGCCTTGCCCCAGTAAGCGTTGCGCAGCGCCAGGCGACCCAGGGTCAACAGCAGGTCGGGATCGTTGGGACGCTCCTGCAGCCACTTCTCGGCGGTCACCAGCTGACGCGAAGCGTCCACCCCAAGCAGGCCATAGCGCAGCACCAGACGGCTGTCCCAGTTGGTCTTGAGCGAGTGGCGCAGCAGTTTCTCGGCGATCACCTGTTCGTCGCAGCGCACCAGCGTCTCGACGTAGAGCACCAGCAGGTCGATGTTGGTACGCAGGTACTCGGGCATGTCGGACCACAGGTTGCGCACCCGCTCGATATCCTCGGGATTGCGCGTCTCCTGCAGGATCAGCTCGCGGTAGGCCTGCAGCTCGAGCTGTTCACGCTCTTCCCGGGCGATCAGCTGCTGGTCGGCCAGACGCGGCAGCAGGCGACGCAGGCCATCCCAGTCGCTGACGCTGATATAGGCGGCCTTGAGCTGCTTGAGCACCTGGGGATGGCGCGGCAGATGACGGTCCAGGCGGGTCAGGATCGCCAGTGCTTCCTCGTACTGCTGGCGGTCCAGCATCAGCTGGGCCTGCATCATGCCCACCGCGGGATCGGCGCCGTCGGTGGAGATGTGGGCCCGCTTCAGCAGGGTGTCGGCCTGGTCATAGCGGCCCTGGTAGTGGGCCGCCAGGGCGGCAGACAGGTAGTTGACCAGCGGGGTGCTGGAGTCATCGGCGGCCTTGACCAGGGCCTTCTCGGCGCGCTTCCAGCGGCCTTCGGCCAATGCCACCAGGCCGCGCACGGTGCGCTTCATCGCGGTGCGATTGCGTGCCCGCGAGTTCCACACCTTGAAGCGGCTGACCGGACGGCTCAGGCGGAACAGCACGCGCAGGGCAAAGTGCAGCACCATGAACAGGGCCAGCAGGATCACCAGGCCAAACCAGAACGAAGTCTGGAAGGAGGTGTCGCCCACCCGCACCAGCCAGTAGCCGGGCACCGACATCATCAGCTGACCGAACAGCGCCCCGAGCGCGAGGCCAACGACAATGAGCAGGATCAGCTTTCTCATGCGTTATCTCCCTGGCCGGAAGCGCCCGCTTCGAAGCGCTGCTCGATGAACCGGGCCAGCGCCTGCTGGGAAGCGCTGATATCGGGAAGCTCCGGGCGGATGGACTTGCCCTTGAGCTCGCCCAGACGAGCGATCACCGACTGCACCGACTCGTCGTCGACGTCGTAGTAGCCTTCGAGCAGGGTGATGGCCTTGTCGAGGCTGGCCTCGTACAGGCCGGTCTCTTCCTTGAGCAGGGCCAGCTGGGACTGCTCCAGCACCAGACGCAGGCTCTGGCGCAGGTACGACTCCTGCTCCGGGGTGATCAAGGCTTCCAGCGCCTGGTCGTGGTGGCGTACCGTCACCAGCTCCTTGAGCTCTTCACCGACCCGTGCCAGCTGCTCCTGCCAGGCACCGGAAGGAGCCTCCTCGATGGTGGTATCGGCGGTGAACTGCTCGATGTCCTGGGCCAGCGGCAGGCCGGCGATCTGCTCCTGCTGGGCGTTCAGGGCCAGGTAGAGGCCAGTCCGGTCAACCTTGGGCACCGTCTGCAGGGCGGCAAGCTCCTCGGCGATGGCGCGGCGCACCGGGACCAGTGCCGGATTGTTGGCCTCTTCCAGGCGAGCGTCGGCGGTGCGCAGCAGCGCCGCAGCACCTTCGACATCACGCTCGAGCTGCAGGCGCTGATTGGCCAGACGCAGCAGGTAGGCGGCCTCGGCGTGCAGCCAGTCACGCTCGTCGGCGTTCTGTTCCTTGGACAGCTCGGCCAGTACCCGATCCAGGGTCTGGTTGACGTCGGACTTGTAGGCGTCGAAGTCGCTCTTGATGCCGTCCACCGCCTGGCCCATGGTCTCGCGACGCTCGGCAAGGCCGCTTTCCAGCTGGGACGACAGCTCCTGGACCTCGGCCACGCTGGGGCTGTTCTGCTTGAGCTGGTCGATGCGCGCGGACATCGCCTGCTGCAGCTGCCAGCCCTTCCAGCCGACAAAGGCCACACCGGCGATCAGGATCAGCACCAGCACCAGGGCCACGACGCCGGCCTTGCCGCCACCAGAGCTGCTACCAGAGCCACCGGAAGACGAGGTCGCAGCGCCGGCGGAAGCCCCACCGTTACCACCCTTGCCTGCCGCTGGGCTGGGCTTGTTGTCACTGGGCTTGTTGTCACTGGGCTTGTTGTCACTGGGCTTGTTGTCACTGGGCTTGTTGTCACTAGCTTTGGCGCCACTGGCCTTGGTGTCACTGGACTTGCCATCGCCGGGCTTGCCGGCACTGGCCTTGCCGCTGTTGTCGGGCTTGCTTGCACTGGGCTTGCTGGCACTGTCCCCGGCGGCGCCCTTCGCTGCAACCGGAGCGGCGTCACTCGGCGTGGCCTTGGCGGTGCCTGCGCTCGACGATGTGGCGCCGGCAGGCGATGAGCCGCCCGTCGCCGCAGCGGGTGTGGAGGATGCCGCGCTGGCACTGGACGAAGTGGATCCGGTCGAGCTGCTGCCACTCTTGTCGCGACGCCGCGACCGCCGCTGGGAGCCCCCCTTGCCCGCGCCGCCCTTCGAGGCGTCCGTGCCTGAGGTCGCGCTTCCTGTGCCCTGCTGGCCGGAAGCGGACGGGGTCTGCTGCTCGTCCTGATCGTGCTGTTGGTTGCTCATCTGTCGCTAGCCCTTTTAGAGATCTTCATTCGCCATCCTCTGGGTCGCAGGTCCTTGCCACCGCGGCCGCCAGCGCCGCAGGAGACGCGCCAGACGCCACGACCGGGATGCGAAATCCCAGCGTTTTCGCCAGTGTAGCCAACCGCTGGCTGGATACGACAAGCGGTTGTTGAAAGGCGGCCTCTGAACACCATCTTGCCAGATGTTCAAGGATTTCTCCGCTACTGACCACCAACGCCTGATAGCCCCCTTGTTCGAGCCATGTTCTGGCCCCGGCGTCGGGAGTGATCAGGCGACGTCGATACACCTCGAGACGCGTGACACGCGCGCCCCTCTGCCCCAGGGTGTCGCCCAGCAGCGGGCGGCCACCTTCGCCCGCCACCAGCAACACTCGCTGGTGCTCCAGGCGCTGCAGCGAGGCCAGCGCCAGCAAGGCCTCGCTGGTCTCTTCTCCGGCGGCGGGGGCAGGCACCCTCACCTTTAGCCCCAGCGCCTGGTGCAAGACCATCGCCGTGGCCTGCCCGACGGCGTACAGTTCAAGCCCCTGGGGCAGCTGTGGCCAGTAGCGATCCAGCGCCTCGACCAACCGCTCGGCGGCGGCGGGACTGATGACTACCACCTTATGAAAGTGGTCGATGTCGAGCCAGGCCGAGCGCACATCTGCCGTCTCTGGCACAGTTTCCTGCCGCATCACCTCGAGCCGCTCGGTGCTGAACCCCTTGCTTTCGATGGCCTCGGCCAGCGCCTGGGCGCGTTCGCCGGGCCGGGTGATCAGTACCGGAGTGCCCATCAACGCGGCCCGTAGACCTCGGCCAGGATATCCCCGGCGCCCTGCTCGAGCAGCTGCTCGGCGACGCGGATCCCCAGCGCCTCGGGTTCGTCCACCGAACCACGCCCCTCGGCACGCAGCACGCGGGAACCGTCGGGCGTGCCGACAAGGGCTCTCAACCACAGGGTTCTGCCATCGTCCTGATAGATGGCGTGCCCACCGATGGGCACCTGGCAGCCGCCTTCCAGACGTGTATTCATGGCCCGTTCGGCACGCACTCTGGTCGCCGTCTCGATATCGTCGAGCGGTGCCAGCAGCGACACCAGCTCGGTGTCGTGCATGCGGCATTCGATGCCAAGCGCGCCCTGACCACAGGCCGGCAGGCAGATCTCCGGCGGCAGCTCCTGGGCGATACGTTCACCCAGCCCCAGCCGCTTGAGCCCGGAGGTGGCCAGCAGGATGGCGTCGAATTCGCCAGCGTCGAGCTTGGCCAGGCGAGTCTGGACATTGCCACGCAGGCTGATGACCTCGAGGTCAGGGCGGGCCTCGCGCATCTGCAATCCGCGGCGCAGGCTGGAGGTGCCCAGACGGGCGCCCTCGGGCAGGTCCTCGAAGCGAGCATAGTCATTGGAGACGAAGGCATCGGTGGGCTCGGCGCCTTCCAGGATCACCGAAAGCCCCAGGCTCTCGGGAAACTGCATCGGCACATCCTTCATGGAGTGCACCGCGATATCGGCGCGGCCGTCGAGCATCGCCTCCTCGAGTTCCTTGACGAACAGCCCCTTGCCGCCAACCTTGGCCAAGGGCGTGTCGAGAATCTTGTCACCGCGGGTCGACATCGGTACCAGCTCGACCTCGAGCCCGGGGTGAATCGCCATCAGACGATCGCGAACATGTTCGGCCTGCCATAGGGCCAACTGGCTCTTGCGCGTCGCGATACGCAGCCTGGACATCTGTTGCACGTTGCTCTCCCTGGTCGGGCTTGCGACCAAATCGCCGCGTCCGCCATGTTAAATGAATGGCGTCATCATAAAGCACGGTCTCCGTCAGTAAAATCGACGGCGACGGGACCCGTTGCCGCGCCTGCCAGAAGCGCCCGCTGCCACCCTCGCTTCAGGGGCTGATGCCGCACCTTCCTTGCCGGCCCGCTGCACCCTCGCCTCAAGGGCCGACTCTGGTACACTTTGGGCATACCAACGACAACGGCTGCCGGCTCCGTCAGCGCCCTCGGCGCCGGCCACCGATCACGTCGCCATCGCATCGTCATTCAGGAAGTCCATTCAATGAGCCAGACCACCAACCAGTCCTGGGGCGGCCGCTTCAGCGAACCCACCGACGCCTTCGTCGCTCGTTTCACCGCCTCGGTCGATTTCGACCAGCGCCTGGCCCGCCATGACATCCAGGGCTCCATCGCGCATGCCACCATGCTCGCCCAGGTTGGCGTGCTGAGCGAAGAGGAACGTGACGCCATCCTGACCGGGCTCAAGGAGATCGAGACGGAGATCGCCGAAGGGCGCTTCGAGTGGTCGGTGGCGCTGGAAGACGTGCACATGAACATCGAGGCACGGCTGACCCAGAAGATCGGCATCACCGGCAAGAAGCTGCACACCGGGCGCTCGCGCAACGACCAGGTGGCCACCGATATACGCCTCTACCTGCGCGAGGAGATCGGCCTGGTCGCCAGCGAGCTGGCGCGGCTGCGTGCCGGGCTGATCGAGCTGGCCGAGGGCGAGGCCGACACCATCATGCCGGGCTTCACCCACCTGCAGACCGCTCAACCGGTGACCTTCGGCCACCACCTGCTAGCCTGGCAGGAGATGCTGGCCCGCGACCACGAACGCCTGCTGGACTGCCGCAAGCGGGTCAACGTGCTGCCGCTGGGCGCCGCCGCCCTGGCCGGCACCACCTACCCCATCGATCGTCACCTGACCGCCGAGCTGCTCGGCTTCGAGCGCCCCGCCGAGAACAGCCTCGACGCGGTCAGCGATCGGGACTTCGCGATCGAGTTCACCGCCTTCGCGAGCCTGCTGCTGATGCACCTGTCGCGGATGAGCGAGGAGCTGGTGCTGTGGACCAGCGCCCAGTTCGACTTCATCGACCTGCCCGACCGCTTCTGCACCGGCTCCTCGATCATGCCGCAGAAGAAGAACCCGGACGTGCCCGAGCTGGTGCGCGGCAAGACCGGCCGCGTCTACGGTCACCTGATGGGCCTGCTGACGCTGATGAAGTCGCAGCCGCTGGCCTACAACAAGGACAACCAGGAAGACAAGGAACCGCTGCTCGACACCCTGGATACCGTCAAGGGTTGCCTGCGCGCCTTCGCCGACATGGTGCCGGCCATCGTCTCCAAGGGCGATTCCATGCGTGAGGCCGCTCGCAAGGGCTTCTCCACCGCCACCGACCTTGCCGACTATCTGGTACGCAAGGGCGTGGCCTTCCGTGACGCCCACGAAATCGTCGGTCAGTCCGTGGCCTACGGCATCGAGAGCGGCAAGGATCTGTCGGACATGAGCCTCGACGAACTGCGCCAGTTCTCCGACGTCATCGGCGAGGACGTGTTCGAGGTGCTGACCCTGGAAGGCTCGGTGGCCGCCCGCAACCATATCGGTGGCACCGCACCCGACCAGGTGCGCGCCGCTGCCCAGCGCGCCCGTGAGGCCCTCAAGACCCTTGCGTCCGGCCAGGGAGGCGCCCAATGAACCGCCTCGTCAAGGTGCTGCGACCCGCCCTGTTGCCGGCCCTGCTGCTGGCCCTGATGGCCCTGGCGGGCTGCGGCCAGAAAGGCCCCCTGTACCTGCCCGGTGACGAAGAAGCGGCGGAGCGCTACGGCCCCCGCGAAACCGTCGAGGACGAACAGGGCGAAGAGGGCGAAGAGGACAGCCAGGAAAGCGACCAGAGCGCGACCGAGGACGAGAGCTGAGCATGGATCACTTCAACTACCGAGACGGCGAGCTGTACGCCGAAGAAGTGCCTCTGGCCCGCATCGCCGAGGCGGTGGGCACCCCCTGCTACGTCTATTCACGTGCCACCCTGGAGCGTCACTTCCAGGCCTACCGCGAGGCGCTGGGTAGCCACCCGCATCTGATCTGCTACGCGGTCAAGGCCAACAGCAACCTGGCGGTGCTCAACGTGCTGGCGCGCCAGGGGGCCGGTTTCGACATCGTCTCTCAGGGCGAGCTCGAGCGGGTGCTGGCCGCCGGTGGTGACCCGGCCAAGGTGGTGTTCTCCGGCGTCGCCAAGCGCCCCGACGAGATGGCGCGCGCGCTCGAGGTCGGCATCAAGTGCTTCAACGTGGAGTCGCGCCCAGAGCTTGAAGTGCTCAATGAAGTGGCCGGCCGCCTGGGCAAGGTGGCGCCGGTGTCATTGCGGGTCAATCCCGACGTCGACGCGGGCACCCATCCGTATATCTCCACCGGGCTCAAAGACAACAAGTTCGGTATCCCGGTGGACGAGGCGCTGGAGGTCTACCGCCTGGCCGCCGAACTGCCGCACCTCAAGGTCACCGGGCTCGACTGCCATATCGGCTCGCAGCTCACCGAGATCGCTCCCTTCCTCGACGCCCTGGAGCGTCTGCTGCTGCTGCTCGACCGCCTGCGAGAGGAGAACATCGAGGTCTCGCACCTCGACCTGGGCGGCGGCCTCGGCGTGCCCTACAGGGACGAGACGCCGCCGGCCCCGTTCGACTACGCCTCGAAGCTGCTCGAGCGCCTGTCGCGCTGGGACGGCGGCGAGCGCCTGACGCTGCTGTTCGAGCCGGGCCGCTCGATCGCCGCCAACGCCGGCGTCATGCTGACCCGGCTGACCTACGTGAAGCCCGGCGAAACCAAGAACTTCGCCATCGTCGACGCGGCCATGAACGACCTGATTCGGCCCTCGCTGTACCAGGCCTGGCAGGCGATCATCGAAGTCGACTCTCGCCTGGACCGCGCAAGCGACGTCTACGACGTGGTCGGCCCGGTGTGCGAGACCGGCGACTTCCTCGGCAAGGAGCGTCAACTGGCGGTGGCGCCGGGCGACCTGCTGGCGGTGCGCTCGGCCGGCGCCTACGGCTTCGTGATGGCCTCCAACTACAACAGCCGCCCGCGTCCGGCGGAGGTACTGGTGGACGGCGACAGCTATCAGGTGGTGCGCCGACGCGAGACCCTCGAGGACCTCTGGGCCGGCGAGTCGCTGCCCGGCGAATCGCAACCGGGATCGGCATCGGGATCGACGTCAGGAGCAGCGCGCTGATGCTTCTGCACTTCACCAAGATGCATGGCCTGGGCAACGACTTCATGGTGGTCGATCTGGTCACCCAGCGGGCCCGCATCGAGGCCGAGGAAATCCGCCGTCTGGCCGACCGGCGCTTCGGCATCGGTTTCGATCAGCTACTGGTGGTGGAACCGCCGCGGGACCCGGACATGGACTTTCGCTACCGGATCTACAACGCCGACGGCAGCGAGGTCGAGAATTGCGGCAATGGTGCGCGCTGCTTTGCCCGCTTCGTGCGTGACAAGCGGCTGACCCACAAGCGCCAGATCCGGGTCGAGACCGCCGGCGGCCCGCTGGTGCTGGATGTGCATGACGACGAGCAGGTCAGCGTCGACATGGGTGCCCCGCGCTTCGCCCCGCCGAGCCTGCCCTTCGAGGCCGACGAGGACCGCCTGCGTCACACCCTCGAGGTCGACGGCGAGACCCTCGAGATCGCCGTCGCCTCCATGGGCAACCCCCACGCGGTGATCAAGGTCGACAGCGTCGACCAGGCGCCGGTGGAGCGCCTGGGACCGCTGGTCGAACACCACCCGCGCTTTCCCAAGCGGGTCAACGTGGGCTTCATGCAGGTGGTCTCCAGCCACGAGATTCGCCTGCGGGTGTTCGAGCGCGGCAGCGGCGAGACCCTGGCCTGTGGTACCGGCGCCTGCGCTGCGGTGGCCTGCGGCATTCGCCAGGGCCTGCTCGAAAGCCCGGTGACCGTCCACCTGCCCGGCGGCAGCCTGACGATCCGCTGGGAAGGTGGCGAGCGCCCCTTGATCATGACCGGCCCCGCCGAGCGGGTGTTCGATGGACGAATTCCGCTGCGTTGACCCCAGGCGCACAGGACTCGACGGGACTGGGCTAAGCTGCCAGCAAGGTACCGGTCCCTCGCTTTCCCGGAAACTCGATCCAGCCTAGACATTGAACTCCAACAGGAAGACGCGCATGCCTCAAGCCGCCCCAGAGCCCCGCAAGACGCTCGACCCGGACCGCGTCGCCGAATGGCTGGCACGCCACCCGGACTTCTTCGTCGGTCGCGAAGGCCTGCTGCAGAGCCTCACGATTCCCCACCCGGAGACCCAGGGCGCCACCTCGCTGCTGGAACGGCTGGTCCATGACCTGCGCAAGCGCGCCGAAGGCGCGGAACTGCGGCTCGAGCAACTGCTCGACTCGGCCCGCCACAACGAGGCGCAGTATCGGCGCACCCGCGAGCTGGTGCTGGCACTGCTGGAAGCCCAGGACAACGACGCCCTGGGCCAGGCCCTGGCCACCCAGCTAAGCGAGCGCTTCCAGACGCCAGCGGTGTCGCTGTGGTGCCCCGCCAGCCTGACCGATCGCGACCCCAGACCGCCCCAGGCCCCGCGTCACGTGCTCGACGACCACACCGGCCAGCGCCTGACCGCGCTGCTCGATGGGCGCGCCAGCCGCTGTACCCGTCTTACCCCCACCGACTGGAAGCGCCTGCTGCCCCACGCCAAGGCGCCGACCAAGTCGGGCTCCTGCGCCATCGCCCGCATGACCCTGGGCGAGCCCCAGGGCTTTGTGGTGCTGGCAAGCCCTGATCCCGACCACTTCCGTGCCAGCATGGACACCCTGTTTACCGAGTACCTGGCCGAGGTGCTGGTGCGCCTCAGCGTGCGCCTGTGCGAGCGTGATGATGGCTGAAAAGGCGGCTGAGACGACGGCTGAGACGACGCCCAAGTGGCAGCTTGCCGGCGCGGTAGCGGACTTTCTCGATGAGCTGGGACGCACCGCCAGTGCTGCCACCGTCGACGCCTACCGGCGTGACCTGGCCACCTTCGAGAACTGGTGGCACGCCCAGGCCAATGACACCGACGCCAGGCCGCCGGATGATCAGGCCCTGACGTCCCACACGCTCAGGCGTTTTCTGGCCGCCGAACGCAGCCGAGGCATGGCACCACGCAGCCTGAAGCGCCGCCGCGCCGCCCTGTCGCGACTGTGTGAACACCTGGTGGCGGCTGGCCGACTCGACTACAACCCGGTCGGCCTGAGCCGCGGCCCCCGGGCGCCGAAGGATCTACCGCGGCCGGTGGACGTGGACCTGCTGGCGCGCTTTCTCGACACCCCCCACGATGGCTCGCCGCTGTCGGTACGCGACCAGGCGATGCTGGAGCTGCTCTATTCCAGCGGGCTACGGCTGGCGGAGCTGGCGGCGCTGGATCTCCCCGACCTTCACGGCGGCCGGGTGCGGGTCCTCGGCAAGGGCAACAAGCCGCGCCAGGTGCCGGTGGGCTCGCGTGCGCGCCAGGCCATCGACCAGTGGCTCAGCGTGCGCTCGGTGCTGGCCGCCGACGACGAGACGGCACTGTTCGTCGGCCAGCAGGGCCACCGGCTCGGCCATCGTGCCATCCAGGCACGCCTGGTCACCCAGGCCCGCCGGCGCGGCCTGCCGGAGCACCTGCATCCCCACCGCCTGCGCCACTCCTTCGCCAGCCACCTGCTGGAATCGAGCCAGGACCTGCGCGCCGTCCAGGAGCTGCTGGGCCACGCCAACCTGTCCACCACCCAGGTCTATACCCGGCTGGACTGGCAGCACCTGGCGGAGAGCTACGACAAGGCCCACCCCCGCGCGCGGCGCAGCCGGAGCGACGACAGCCATCCCGGAGACACCCCTTGATCGACCACGCGGCAGCGGACGACTTCAGCCGACTCAAGGCCATCACCTTCGATCTGGACGACACCCTGTGGGACAACAGCGGCGTCATGCAGCGCACCGAGCAGGGCCACGTCGACTGGCTGACCGAACAGCTCGGCGCCTGGCAGCGCGGCCGCGAGGAGCCGTTGACGCCCCCCATCGCGCTTTCGGACTACCTGCGTGAACGCCAGGCCCTGGCCAGGCGCAGCTGGTCGCGGCGCGGCGACTTCAGCTGGCTGCGTGAGCGCACCCTGATCCAGCTGCTGGAGGAAAGCGGCGTGAACCGGGCGGCGGCTCACTGGTGGGCGGCGCTGGCGATGCAGCGTTTTCACTCGCTGCGCATCCTGGTCACGCCCTTCCCCGACACCGACGCCATGCTGGAAAGACTGAAGGGCCGCTATCGTCTCGGCAGCATCACCAACGGCAACGTGGCCTTCCACCGTCTGCCGCTGGCCCGCCACTTCCAGGCGCGTATCGCTGCCGGCGAGATGTTCGCACCCAAGCCCGATCCACGGCCCTTTCTGGCGATGCTGGCACGGCTTCAGGTCAAGGCCTGCGAGACCCTGCACGTGGGCGATTCCTGGGAGGAAGACGTGCTGCCGGCGATTCGCCTGGGCTTGCGGGCGATCTGGATCGCGCCGCCAGAGGCCGAGACGGCTCCCTTGCCACGCGGCGTGACCCGACTGTCTCGGGTCACCGAGCTGCCAGCCCTGCTCGGTGAGCATCAGGATCAATAAAGCGAGAAAAACCCCGGCGACCGCCGGCGCCACGTGGTAAACCGGCAGGTACCTGTACCCTGAGTGCCTGCCGCCATGCCCCGCCCGCTCTATCGCCCCCTCGCTTCATCACCGCCGACCCGGCGTCACCTGCGACGAGCGCTCAAGCTCGGGCTGGCGTTTGCCCTGGTTTCGGGACTGGGGCTTGTTTCTGGGCTGTCTTCGGGGCGTGTTTCAGGACTGGGGCCCGCTCTCTCCCTGCCGCTGGGCATCGCGCCAGCCCTGGCGGCACGCCCTACCTGCGACACCGTACGCCCGCCCGGTACCTGCGGCCTCTACAGCACCGGCATGTCCTACCCCTCGACCTTGTCCGGCACCACGCCGGAAGGCAACACCGCGGGGATAGCCTCCTTCCACACCACCTACGCCTGCCAGACCGGCAGCGACGGCCGCGTCTATATCCTGCTCGATACCCAGGGTTCCTACGACAGCGCCACCGGTGACGCCAAAAGTGCAATACCGGGCTTCTACTTCGACAAGGCCGACACCAGCATGGGCGGCCATCACCACCAGACCCTGGTCGCCTCCCTGCGCACCGCCAACCACGCATCTGGCTGTGTGTCCGGCAGCGTCACGAAGGAGATACCGATCGTACGCCATGGCGACACCGAACCGGGCAACTACGACCAGTTTACCTACTTGCCTCATACCCACGTGGCGACCAGCACCGGCGCCAGCGACAACTATACCGGTACGGTAGTCGGAGTTGGCGGCGCTTACGTCACCGTGATCGAGAGCACCTGCAAGATGTGGACCCCCTACATCACCCTGCCCGATATCGACCTCAGTGAACTGCCAAGCACCGGATCTCGGGGCGGCACCACCACCGCCTACCTGAGCTTCAACGACTGCGATGAGGTCAACATGGCGGATCTGTCAATACGCTCGAGCGGCGCCAGCGTCATCAACGCCCGCCAAGGCATCCTCGGCAACGCCGACACCTCGGGTGACGGCGCCAAGGGCATCGGGCTGGCGCTGGAAATCGACGCTTTTTCAGCCCACGACTTCGACCCCGTGGACCTGTCTGGCTCGCGAGCGGTTGGCCTGATGGGGGAGGCGCCCAAGGTTCCGTTACGCGTCAGCTACTACCGCTATGCCGAGCAGGCATCCGGTGGGCGCGTCAAGGGGCTGCTGGAGGTCACCGCTACGTACAAGTAGCCGGCGGGCTCGTCAGGCTGGCTAGGGCTCGTCAGGCTGGCTAGCCTTCGTGCGCAAGCCAGCCGTCCAGGCGCCGATGGGCCTCGTCGACGCCCTGGCGCTTGAGCGCCGAGAAAAGCTGCACGCTGACCAGGTCCTCCCACTCACGCAGCCGCGAGCGCACCTGCTGCAGGGCATTCTTGGCCGGGCCCTGCTTCAGCTTGTCGGCCTTGGTCAGCAGGATATGCACCGGCAGGTCGCGCTCATCGGCCACATCCAGCAGCGCCAGGTCGAACTCGGTCAATGGGTGACGCACGTCCATCACCAGCACCAGCCCCTTGAGCGAAGCTCGCTTCTGGAGGTATTCGGCCAGGTGGCGCTGCCACTCCAATTTGACCTTTTCGGGCACCTTGGCGTAGCCGTAGCCGGGTAGGTCCACCAGCCGGCGCTCGCTGTCCTCGCCCAGCGAAAAGACGTTGATGAGCTGGGTGCGCCCCGGCGTCTTGGAGGTACGAGCGAGCGCCTTCTGTTGGGTGATGGTGTTGATCGCGCTGGACTTTCCGGCATTGGAACGTCCGGCAAAGGCGACCTCGACACCACTGTCTTCGGGGCATCGGGCCAGCGTCGGCGCACTGGTGAGGAATCGGGCCAAGGAGTAGTTGAAAGCCATGAGATGGAAGAAATCCTGACGGTGATCAAAGGTAGGGTCGAGGGCCCTGGCATTCCCGCCCCCGGGGTGTTTGGTTATAGTAAGCTTTGAGGCGGCTGCGACCCGGGGAATCATCATAACATTGTGCCGCTGTCGCCAGCGACCGGCCTCAGCGCGGGCGCTTCCCCCTGCTGTGAAGGCCACGCCTTCCGCGGGACCGTGAAAACATTAAAAACGGCATAAGTGAACTAGCGATGAGACAGTTACTGGCAAGCCTGGCAATCTCCATCGGCGTCGTCGGCGCCGCCCATGCCGACCTCCAGAGTGACGCAGACGCCGCCGCAGGACGCGACAAGGCCACCGCCTGCGCCGCCTGTCACGGCCAGACCGGCGCCAGTATCGCGCCGACCTTCCCCAACCTGGCCGGCCAGCAGGCCTCCTACCTGGCCAAGCAGATCATCGACATCCGTGACGGCACCCGTCCGGTGCCGCAGATGGCGGGGCAGGTGGACAACTTCAGCGACCAGGACGCCTGGGACGTGGCCGCCTTCTTCGCCGGCCAGGACCCGGTGGTGGGGCAGGCCAAGGATGACGAGGCGTTGCTCGAGCGCGGCGAGGCGCTCTACCGCGCTGGCGAGCTGGCCAAGGGCATCCCGGCCTGCAGCGCCTGCCATGGCCCGACCGGCAGCGGCATCGGCTCGGCGGTCTATCCGGGGCTTTCCGGCCAGCACGCCGGCTATGTGGTCAGCACCCTCCAGGCATTCGCCTCCGGCGCCCGCGCCAACAGCCCCGGCGGCGTGATGGCCGACATCGCCGCCAAGATGAGCGATGCCGACATGGAAGCCGTGGCCAACTACGTCCAGGGCCTGCACTGATCGATTCACCTTTCGATGCGTCCCGCGGGGCGGCCCTTGTGGCCGCCCCGTTGCGTTTACCAGCAAAGATAGACATGCGACGCCTGCCCAATCGGGATATTCGGGAACCCTTCGAACGTTGTAGACTCAAAACAGCGTTCGCTTTGCGGCTCCAGGTTCGTCGCGCCCTCGCGCCGCCATGGCATGCCCGCCTCAATCAAGGAGAAAACATTCTATGCTGAAGTCACTGATGATGGGCCTCGCTGGCCTTAGCCTGTCGACCATGGCGGTCGCCGCCTCGATCACCGAGGGCGAGGACTACACCGTCGCCCCCAATCAGGTCGAGCTGGGCAGCGACGATGGCAAGATCAACGTGACCGAAGTGTTCTGGTATGGCTGCCCGCACTGCTACTCGCTGGAAGATCCGCTCAATGCCTGGGTCGCCGAGCTGCCCGATGACGTCGAGTTCGAACGCATGCCGGCAACCCTGGGCGAGACCTGGGTCAAGCACGCCAAGGCCTTCTATGCCGCCCAGCAGCTCGAGATCCTCGACGAGGTGCACGAGGACTTCTTCGACGCCATCCACCAGGAAGGCGAGCAGCTTACCGAGCCAGCAGACATCGCCGCCTTCTTCAGCGACTACGGTGTCAGCGAAGAGCAGGCGCTCAAGGCGCTGGATGGCTTCGGCGTGAAGTCCCAGATCAATCGCGCCAGCGCCACCATGCGCAACCTCGAACTGATGGGCGTCCCCGCGCTGATCGTCGATGGTCGCTACATCGTCTCGCCGAGCACCGCCGGCAGCCTCGACAACATGCCGCGCATCGCCGAGGCGCTGGTGGAGCAGATCCGCAGCGAACAGGAGTCTGGAGCCCAATGACGTCACTGGCCGAGGAACGCCACCCCACGCTGGACAGAGGCCACCTGAGGCTGGTGACCTTCAACCTGCAGGTGGGTATCCAGACCTCGGCCTACCACCACTACCTCACCCGTAGCTGGCAGCACCTGTTGCCTCACCCGCGTCGGCAACGACGTCTGGACATGATCGCCGAGGTGCTGTCGCACTTCGACATGGTGGGGCTACAGGAGGTGGACGGCGGCAGCTTTCGCTCGAACCAGGTCAATCAGCTCGAGTACCTGGCCATGCAAGGCGGCTTCCCCCACCACTATCAGCAGCTCAACCGCAACCTCGGTCGACTTGCCCAGCACAGCAATGGCCTGCTCTCCCGGCTGGCACCCAGCCGCATCGAGGAGCACCGCCTGCCGGGAACCCTGCCCGGCCGGGGCGCCATCCATGCGCGCTTCGGCCAGGGCCCCGAGGCCCTGCACCTGTTCGTCGCCCACCTGGCCCTGGGCCAGCGCACCCAGAACCTGCAGCTCGACTACCTCAGCGAGCTGATCCAGCCACTCAAGCACGTGGTGGTGATGGGGGACCTGAACTGCACCCCGGATCGCCTGCACGCCCACGACCGCTTCTGCGCCTCGTTGCCGCTGCATCCGGTGCGACCGGCACTGAGCTACCCTTCCTGGCGCCCCAGCCGAGCGCTGGACCATATCCTGCTGTCGTCGTCGCTGGAGGCCGATGAGGCCGAAGTCCTCGACCGACTGTTTTCGGACCACCTGCCGGTGGCCGTCGATATTCGCCTGCCCCAGCCCTGCCTCGCCGCCATCCAGGCCGATCAGCCCGAGCAACCTGCCTGAGCTATCCTGTCGGCGGCGGACGCCACGCCAGCGGACCTCGACTTTTGGTGTCATGACAGTGCTACCTCGACTGCCGTATAGTCAGCGTTGACGTGCACCGAGATTCGCTAATGTCTCCGCGTGCCACACTATCCATGACGCCAGGTCCCCCCGGCAAGCCGACGTCCTGCCCTGGCGACGGCGTGCCCGGGCGCCAGCCTGGACAATGATCGCCCTGACACCACCAGCGAGTTCCTAATGTCTACATCTTCCGGCTTGCCGGGGCCACTGGCGGCCCTGGACGCCTTCTCCGAACGCCTTGGCAGGGGCCTTTCCTGGCTGATCCTGGCGATGATGATCATCCAGTTCCTGATCGTGGTGCTGCGCTATGCCTTCAGCGTCAACAGCATCCCCATGCAGGAATCGGTGATGTACATGCACGCCGCCGTGTTCATGCTGGCGGCGGCCTACACCCTGAAGCACGGCGGGCACGTGCGCGTCGACATCTTCTATCGCGCGATGTCACCCAGGCGCAAGGCGCTGGTCGACCTGCTCGGCACCCTGCTGCTGCTGCTGCCGGTGATGGGCTTCGTGATCGCCACCAGCCTCGGCTACGTCGGCAAGTCCTGGGCCATCTTCGAGGGCTCGCCCGACGCCGGCGGCATCCCCGGGGTGTTCCTGCTGAAGACGCTGATACCGGCCTTCGCCGTGCTGATGATTGTCCAGGGCCTCGTCGAGATCTACCGCAATATCCTGATTTTAAAGGGACGTCTCGACCCCAACGCCCTTCCCCATGACGCCGACGAGGAGCACCTGTAAATGCTGGAGTTCATGCCCCTGGTGCTGTTCGGTGTCATCTGTACGGTATTGATGTTCGGTTTTCCGGTCGCGCTGTCGCTGGCCGGTACCGCCCTGGCCTTTGCCGGGCTCGGCTACGGCCTGGAGTCCCTTGGCATCGATGCCAACTTCGACGGCAGCTACCTCAACGCCTTCCCCAATCGCCTCTACGGCATCATGACCAACACCACCCTGCTGGCGGTGCCCTTGTTCGTGCTGATGGGCGTGCTGCTCGAGAAGTCCAAGGTCGCCGAAACCCTGCTCGACGCCATGGCCCTGCTGTTCGGCTCGCTGCGCGGCGGACTCGGCATCTCGGTGACCCTCGTCGGCATGATGCTGGCCGCTTCCACCGGCATCGTCGGCGCCACCGTGGTCACCATGGGCCTGATGTCGCTGCCGACCATGCTCAAGCGCGGCTACAGCCAGTCGCTGGCCACCGGCACCATCTGCGCCACCGGCACCCTGGGTCAGATCATCCCGCCGTCCATCGCTCTGGTGCTGCTTGGTGACGTGCTGTCCAGCGCCTACCAGCAGGCCCAGCTGTCCATGGGCATCTTCAGCCCCAAGACGGTGTCGGTGGGTGATCTGTTCATGGGGGCGCTGGTCCCGGGCCTGATCCTGGTGCTGGTGTATATCGTCTACGTCAGCCTGGTGGCGCTGTTCAAGCCCAGCGCCGCTCCTGCCGCCGATCGCCAGGAACTGATGGCCGAGCTGGGCCACACCTCGGGCATCGGCCTGTTGCTGCTCAAGGGCCTGGTGCCGCCCATCGTGCTGATCGTCGCGGTGCTCGGCTCGATCCTGGCCGGACTGGCCACCCCCACCGAAGCCTCCGCGGTGGGTGCCTTCGGCGCCCTGGTGCTGGCTCTGGCCTATCGTCGCCTCGATCTGGCCACGCTCAAGGACGTGCTGCGCTCCACCACCCACGTCACCACCATGGTGTTCCTGATCCTGATCGGCGCGGCGTTGTTTTCACTGGTGTTCCGCGCCTACGGCGGTGAAGAGCTGGTCACCCATCTGTTCGAGAACATGCCTGGCGGGGTAGTCGGCGCCACCATCATCGTGATGCTGGTGATCTTCCTGCTCGGCTTTATTCTCGACTTCATCGAGATCACCTTCGTGGTGGTGCCGATCGTCGGTCCGATTCTGCTGGCCATGGGCCTGGATCCGATCTGGCTGGGCATCATGATCGCGATCAACCTGCAGACGTCCTTCCTGACGCCTCCCTTCGGCTTCGCCCTGTTCTACCTGCGCGGGGTGGCCCCGGAGTCGGTACCGACGTCCGCGATCTACCGAGGCGTCATTCCGTTCATCGTGCTTCAGCTCGGCATGCTGCTGGCCCTGTCATTCTTCCCAGAACTCGCCACCTGGCTGCCGGAGCAGTTCTGACCCGGCGCGTTGGCGATGCGTGGACGGCAGCCCACGCCGGGGGGTGCCCCCGGCGTCTATAGTTGCCCGACGAGCCATCGCCCGCTTCACGGCGTCTCGGGCCATCCCGCGAGACGCCAACTACCCGCCGGCCCTACCCTGGCCGGCAGGTCCCGACAACGCCAATACCATACAAAGGGGACTTACATGCAACGCAGCTCAATCGCCAAGGCCATTACCCTCGCCGGTGCCTCCGGTCTACTGCTGGTCGGAGCCCAGGCCCAGGCCCAGGACACCTTCGAGTGGAAGCTGGTCACCTCCTGGCCGAAGAACTTCCCCGGTGTCGGCCAGGGTCCCGAGCGTCTGGCCAAGCTGGTCGAGGAAATGTCCGACGGCCGCCTGACGATCGAGGTGTTCGGTGCCGGCCAGCTGGTACCGGGCTTCGAGGTCTTCGACGCCGTCGCCGAAGGCACCGCCCAGATGGGCCACTCTGCCTCCTACTACTGGAAGGGCAAGGCGCCCGCCGCCCAGTTCTTCGCCGCCGTGCCCTTCGGCATGAACGCCCAGGAAATGAACGCCTGGCTGCACTATGGTGGCGGCCTGGAGCTGTGGAACGAGCTCTACGATGACTTCGGCGTCGAGGTCATGACCGCCGGCGCCTCCGGCGTACAGATGGGCGGCTGGTACAACCAGGAAATCAATTCGGTCGACGACCTGGACGGCCTCAAGATGCGCATGCCGGGCCTCGGTGGTGAGGTCATGAACCGCATGGGCGTGGCCATCGTCAATATGCCCGGCGGCGAGATCTTCACCTCGCTGCAGTCCGGCGCCATCGATGCCACCGAGTGGATCGGACCGTACAACGACCTGGCCTTCGGCCTGCACCAGGCCGCCGAGTACTACTACTACCCGGGCTGGCATGAGCCGACGGTGATGTTCGAGGCCATCGTCAACGATGAGGCCCTGGCCGAGCTGCCCGCCGACCTTCAGGCGATCCTGCGCACCGCGGTACGCGACGTGAACCAGGACGTGCTGGACGAGTACACCGCGCGCAACAACGATGCCCTGGCCACCCTGATCAACGAACACGACGTCCAGCTGCGCAAGCTGCCCGACGACGTGCTCGCCCAGGCTCAGGAGATCTCCGCCGAGGTGGTGCAGGAACTGGCCGACTCCAGCGATATCGCCGGTCGCATCTACGAGTCGTACCGCGACTTCCAGGACAAGGTGGTTAACTACCACGCCATCTCCGAGCAGGCCTACTACAACGCCCGCAACCCGGACGGCGGCACCGACTTCGGCCAGGAGTAACCCATCCAGAAGGTGTCGAGCATTGCCGACACAAGCACCCAGGGGCCGCCTCGCGCGGCCCCTGTCCGTTTTCGGGGCACGGACGGACATCGTGTCGACTCTCGAGCCTTGCTCGAAGCGCTCGCTCTCGAGCAGTGATCAGCCGCAGCTGAAATAGCGTTCGGCAAACCACAGCAGCACCGCGTAGCGCCCGCCCTTGCTGACGACGATCCACAGCGTGGCACGCCACCACGGCAGCCGGGCGATTCCCGCGAGTACCGTCAGCGGATCCCCCACCACCGGCAGCCAGGCCAGCAGCAGACTCGCTTCTCCGCCCTTGCGATACCAGCGCTGGGCTCGTGCCAGTCCCGCCCGGGAGGCGGGAAACCAGCGCCGATCCACATACTGGGTGGCGTAGCGGCCCAGGGCGACATTGACCAGACTGCCCAGGGTATTGCCCAGGGTGGCAACCAGCCACAGCGCCAGCGGCGCTTCGCCCCGGCACCACAGCCCGGCCAGCCATAGCTCGGACCCTCCGGGCAGCAGGGTGGCGCTGGCAAACGCCATGACAAACAGACTCAGCATGATGCGCTCGACATTGGCTCTCTCAGCGCCGCCTCTTGTATTCTGTGTCTTCTGCTGACTTTCGGGTGTCTTTCATGTCCCACGCCGTATCCATCCCTCACACGCTGACCATCGCCGGCTCCGACCCTTCTGGCGGCGCCGGCCTCCAGGGCGACCTCAAGACGCTGTCGGCCCTGGGCACCTATGCCACCAACGTCATCACCGCGGTGATCGCGCAGAATACCTGTGGGGTACGCGAGGTGCACCCGGTGGCTGCAGAGAGCATCCGGGTGCAGCTCGATCACCTGCTCGACGACGTGCGCATCGACGCGGTGAAGATCGGCATGGTCGCCAGCCGCGAGGTCGCCGAGACCCTGCGTGAAGCGCTCGAGGCCAGGCGTCCCCGCTGGATCGTGCTCGATCCGGTGATGGTGGCCAAGAGCGGCGACATCCTGGTGGATGAAGCCGGGATCAGTGCGGTACGCGATGTGCTGGTGCCGCTGGCCGACGTGATCACCCCCAACCTGCCCGAGGCGGCGGTACTGCTGGGGGTCGAGCCGCCCACCAGCGCCGATGCCATGGAGGCGATGCTGCCCGCGCTCAAGCAACTGTCCGCCCCCTATGTGCTGCTCAAGGGTGGCCATCTCGATGGTGACAGCTGCCCCGACCTGCTGGCCTCGCCCGGTGGCGATCGCTGGCTGCCGGCACCGCGCATCGATACCCAGAACCTGCATGGTACCGGTTGTGCCCTGTCCTCGGCGATCGCCGCCAAGCTGGCCCATCTGCCACAGGACGCCGACGAGGCGCAGGTCATCGACGCCATCGGCGACGCCAAGCGCTGGCTGCACCAGGCGCTCGACGCCAGCCGGCGGCTGTCGGTGGGCCAGGGGCGCGGCCCGGTGCATCACTTCCACGCCTGGTGGTAGCGGCAGGAGCCGTGGCGGGCGATGGCGGGTCGTGGAAGCCACGATGCGCCCGGTCTGATCTGATCCGAGCGCAGGACGGGCGCTATCGTGCACTGACAGGGACTGACGACGCCGTCGCTTGCGCGAATCGGCACGTCCGCCCATGCTGAAGGTTCACCCACTGGCGTCGTGAGGGCAGAGCCATGACTCGCACCCTGCTGTTTGCCTGTGACCTGTCGGCAGAAAACCGTTCCGCCTTCGGCCGCGCCATCCGCCTGGCCAACGAGATGGGCGCCCGTCTCGATGTACTGCACGTGCTGGATCCCTACCTGCCCCACCGGGTGCTGCGCGACCTGGAAGGTGCGGTAGTAGATGACATCCACGCCATCGCCACCGACCTGCGCGAAGACTACGCACTGGCCGAACCGCCGCTGCTGGTGCAGACGGTGACCGGCGCCCCCTACGCCGAGATCATCCGTGAGGCCCACGATCGCAACGCCGAGATGATCATCCTCGGCACCCATCGCAAGCGCGGACACCCTGACCTGATCGGCGGCACCACCCTGGCCCGGGTGCTGTTGAGCGCCCCCTGTCCGGTGCTGACCGTCAGCCAGCCCCCCGCAGAGCCGTGGAACGACATTCTGGTCCCGGTGGACTTCTCCCTGACCTGCCGTCGCACCCTGCGCGAGACCCTGCGACACTTTCCGGAATCCCGCCTCGAGTTGCTCCACGCCTGGGACGTGCCAGGCGAGCGCGAACTCGGCTCCGATACCGACTTTGCTCAGTGGCGCGATCGTGAGGTCATCCGACTTAGACAGCAGCTCGAACAGGAGATCGACCACCTGATGGCGGAATTCGATCGGGTGCCGGAACTGGAACTGGTGCTGGAACAGGGCGACCCCCTGGACGTGCTGATCGCCCATCTGCGCCGTCAGCCTCCCGATCTGCTGGCGCTGGGCAACCGCAGTCAGGCGGGCCGACGCAGTCAGATTACCAAGCGTCTGCTGGCCGAGCCCCGTTGCGACATCATGCTGTGCCGCGCCTGGTAGTCACGGGAAGAACGCTCTACAAAAACTGTACATAAGTCATATCTCGCGCCATGATGTGTACAACATCATGTCACGGGAGTTTCATCATGCCTTCGCGACAACCCCGACAGCACCCGCTGGTTCGGCTGCTTGCCGCCGTCAGCCTGATCACCTGTCTGACCCTGACCATGGCCGCGCCCCCCGAGGCCAACGCCCAGACGTCGACGCAGCAGGTCAGCGTCAAGAGCGCGAGCTTTGCCACCCAGATCGACGATGGCCGGCGCTACGAGATGATCGGCCACGGGCTCTTCACCTATCTGGTGTGGGACGCCTACGCCGGCGCCTACTACCAGGCCGCGGGGTACCCGCGCCCCGCTCCCGAATCCGACGTCCCGCGCCGGCTGGTGCTGCACTACTTCCATGCCATCGAGGCCGACGACTTCGCCAGCACCACCCTCGAGACCGTACGCGAGCAGGTCGGCGCCGTGGACTTTCCCTCAGTTCGCCGCCCGCTGACCGCGCTGGTCGACAGCTATCGCTCCGTCGCGCCGGGCGACCGCTATTCGCTGACCTGGGATGGCGAGAGCCTGATCCTGGCGCTCAATGGCGCCCCGCTGTACCGCTCCAACGACAAGGCGCTTGCCAACGCCATGTTCGCCATCTGGCTCGGTGAAGATCCCCTGGACCGCGACTTCCGCGACGCTCTGCTGGGGCGCTGACGCCTGGCCAGGCAGGCCCGTGCTAGGCTAGCGGGCCCTGCTGTGTGCAATCCCCCACCTGTTGCCAGAGGAAGCCCTGCATGAAAGCCCTGATCCAACGTGTCCGCCGTGCCAGTGTCGAGGTCGAGGATCGCACCGTCGGCGCCATCGACCACGGCCTGCTGGCCCTGGTCGGGGTGGAAAAAGGAGATGACGAGGCCTCGGCCGACCGCCTGCTGCACAAGCTGCTGCACTATCGCGTGTTCGCCGATGACCAGGACAAGATGAATCTCAATGTGCAGCAGGCCGGCGGTGGCCTCTTGCTGGTATCCCAGTTCACCCTGGCCGCGGATACCCGCAAGGGGCTGCGTCCCAGCTTCTCCAGCGCGGCGCCGCCGGCCGAAGGCGATCGTCTGTTTCACTACCTGCTCGACCAGGCCCGCCAGCGCCATGCGCCGGTGGCCAGCGGCGAGTTCGGCGCCAATATGCAGGTGGCATTGATAAACGACGGGCCGGTGACCTTTCTGCTGGAGAGCTGAGAGCCCCCTCCTGGCGCCGAGCGCCAACATGCAGCGCACGCGGCGTCGTGCCACCTTTCTGACTTTCAAAAGCCCGATCGCAACGCGATGTCGGCGGGGCGGTAAACCGGACTGTCTCGTCTCGCCCCGTCTCACCTTGATGTTTATGGAAACATTTACCACAATCACCTGTATACAAAAACAACCGGCGATCGTATCCATGAGCAACGCCCGCTACCCCGCCAGCGTCTCGGTCTTCGACTTCCACGGCCGGCCACCACTGAGCCGTGCCCTGCCACTGTCGCTGCAACACATCCTCGCCATGATCATGGGTACCATCACGGTGCCGATCATCGTCTCCGGTGCCATCGGCGCCTCCACCGCCGAAACCCTGCTGCTGATCCAGATCTCGCTGGTGGCCTCGGCGCTGTCGACGCTGATCCAGCTGTTCGGCGTCTGGCGCTTCGGTGCCCGCCTGCCGACCATCTTCGGTGTCGGCTTTGCCTACGTGCCCACCCTGACCGCCGTGGGCGCCCAGTATGGCCTCGGCGGCATCCTCGGCGCCCAGTTGATCGGCGGCACGGCGATGCTGCTGGTCGGGTTCGGTATACGCCCGCTGCGTCACCTGTTTCCGCCGGTGGTGGCGGGGGTGGTGGTGCTGGTGATCGGCCTGTCGCTCTACGACATCGCCATCCACTACATGGCCGGGGGCAAGGGCAGCGCTGGCTACGGTGGCGGCAGGCAGTGGCTGGTGGCGCTGGTCACTCTGGCCGTGGTGCTGGCGATTTCCCAGTTCGGGCGGGGCTTCATCAAGCTCGCCGCGATCATCTGCGGCATCGTGGTGGGCTACGCGCTGGCACTCGCGCTGGGCATGGTGGACTTCACTGCGGTGCATCAGGCTGCCTGGTTCAGTGCGCCGCGCCCGCTCCCCGTGACGCTCGAATTCGCGCCGGTGGCGATCCTGTCCATGGTGATCATCTGCGTGGTCAATTCGGTGCAGACCATCGGTGATCTATCCGCTACCACCATCGGTGGCATGAATCGCGAGCTGGGCCATCGGGAGCTGTCCGGGGGCTTGCTGGGCAACGGCCTGTGCACTCTGGTCGGTGCCCTGTTCGCGGCTCTGCCGACGGCGTCGTTCAGCCAGAACGTCGGTATCGTCGCCATGACCAAGGTCATCAGTCGTTCGGTGCTGGCACTGGCGGCGCTGTTTCTGCTGGCGGCGGGACTGATGCCGAAGTTCGGCGCGCTGATGACCACCATTCCCTATCCGGTGCTCGGTGGCGCCACCATCACGGTGTTCGGCATGATCACCATGACCGGTATCCAGCTGCTGACCCGCGACGAGCTGTCCGGGCGCAACATGACCATCGCCAGCCTGGCGCTGGCGCTGGGCCTCGGGCTCGCCGCGGCGCCGCAGGCCATCGCCGCGCTGCCGGACACGATCGAGATGGCGATCGGTGGATCACCCGTGGTGGTGGCGGCGCTCACCGCCGTGCTGCTCAATCTGCTGCTGCCTCACAAGAGCCTGGCCGACGAGCAGGCCGAGCGCGAGCGACTGGCCGCGCGCATGGAAGCCAGCGACACGGCTCCCGCAAGCGTGCCCGCCTCATCCCGGTGCGACTCGCAATAGCCGTTCGCCACGCCCACTCGCCCCGGCTATCGGGCGACCCAGCGACCCGAGGCGCTATCGAACCGAGCGTGGCTCAGCCCGACAGCGCCTCGTTCATTTCCTCGAGCGCCTCTTCGGCGGCGAGCCAGTCGGCCTCCAGCTCCTCGAGGCGCGCCTTGAGCTCGCCCTGGCGCGCCAGACAGTCGGTCAGTTCCTGCTTGCGCGCCGCGTCAGTGTAGAGCTCAGCGTCGCCGAGCTGCGCTTCCACCTCGCCGAGTTCAGCCTGGACCTTCTCCATGGCCTTTTCGGCCTTGTCCCGCTCGCGCTTCAAGGGCCTGAGCTTCTCGCGCAGCTCGGCGGCGGCGCGGCGCGAGGCCTTGCGATCCTCCCGCGGGGCGGCCTGGCCAGCCTCGGCCCTGTCGGCCTTGTCTTCCCTGGCCGCGCGACGATCGCTTTCCAGGCGTGACTTGAGCCAGGCCCGGTAATCCTCCAGGTCGCCATCGAAGGGTTCGACCCGATGGTCGGCGACCTTCCAGAACTCGTCGACGGTGGCCTTGAGCAGGTGGCGGTCGTGGGATACCACGATCACCGTCCCTTCGAACGACGCCAACGCCTCGGTCAGCGCCTCGCGCATCTCCAGGTCCAGGTGGTTGGTCGGCTCGTCGAGGAGCAGCAGGTTGGGCTTCTGCCAGGCAATCAGGGCCAGCGCCAGGCGTGCCTTCTCGCCGCCGGAGAACAGCTCGACCCGGGCAAACACGTCGTCTCCCGGAAAGCCGAAGCCACCCAGGAAGTTGCGGATATCGCTGTCGGCGGCCTGGGGCGACAGGCGCTGCACGTGGGTGAAGGGGGTCGCCTTGAGATCGAGCCCTTCGAGCTGGTGCTGGGCGAAGTAGCCCACCGCCAGGTGCTCGCCGGGCACCCGACGGCCAGAGAGCAACGGCAGATCGCCGGTCAGCGACTTGATCAGGGTCGACTTGCCCGCGCCATTGGGACCGAGCAGACCGATGCGCTGTCCCGGCAGCAGAGTCAGCTTCACGTCGGACAGCTGGGTGCGCTCGCTGCCGTCCTCGCGACGATAGCCCAGGCTGGCGTCATCGATCACCAGCAGCGGATGAGACGTCTTGTCCGCCGCCGGCAGGGTAAAGTGAAAGGGGGAATCGACGTGGGCCAGGGCGATGTCGCCCATGCGCTCGAGCATCTTCAGTCGGCTCTGGGCCTGGCGCGCCTTGGTCGCCTTGTAGCGAAAGCGGGCGACAAACTTCTCGATTTCCTCGCGACGCGCCTGCTGCTTCTCGGCCTGGGCCTGCTGCAGCGCCAGCTTCTCGGCCCGGGTCCGCTCGAAGGTGGTGTAGTTGCCACGATAGAGCACCAGGCTGCGACGATCGAAGTGCACGATGTGGTCACACACCGCATCGAGAAAGTCGCGGTCGTGGGAGATCAGCAACAGGGTGCCGGGATAGCGCGTCAGCCACTGCTCTAGCCACAGCAGGGCGTCCAGGTCCAGGTGGTTGGTCGGCTCGTCGAGCAGCAGCACGTCGGAGGGCATGAACAGGGTACGCGCCAGGTTGGCTCGCATGCGCCAACCACCGGAGAACGCCGACAGCGGCTTGTCCAGATCGTGCTGGGCAAAGCCCAGCCCGACCAGCAACTGGGCCGCGCGGGCTGGCGCGCTGTAGCCGTCCAGCGCCTCGATGGCGCCGTGAAGTTCGGCCTCGCGGTGATGGTCACCGTCGGCCTGGGCAGAGGCGAGGGCAACCTCGGTACGCCTTAGTTCCGCATCCCCGTCGAGCACGTACTCGATGATGGGGCGAGACAGCGCCTCGACTTCCTGCGCCATATGGGCAATACGCTGGCCGCCACTCATCTCGACCGCGCCCTTGTCGGCGCCGATCTCGCCGAGGATCAGGCCAAACAGACTGGACTTGCCGGCGCCATTGGGGCCCACGATACCGGCCTTGTGGCCGGCGTGCAGGGTCAGGTCGGCACCCTCGAACAACGGCTCGGCGCCGCGTTGCAGGGTTACTTGGCGCAGTGCAATCATCACGGCTCCATCGGGATGAGCCCGCCGGGCCGGGCACCCGCGAGCTTCTCTAATAAAAGAAGGATATCGTCTTGGACCCCGATTCTACCGAATTCACCGCTCGCCTGCGCCCTCGCCTGGCGACTTCGCCGCTATGGGACTTCGCCCTGGCAATCTATGCCCGGCCAGGCGTCGAGCAAGCCTGCCTGACGCTGCAGGATGAGTACGGCTGGGACGTGTGTGAACTGCTGTGGCGATGCTGGCTGTATCAACAGGGCGCCCAGGCAGGTGCACTGCCGTCAGAGGTCGCCGCCTGGCAGCGCGAGGTCACCCAGCCTCTGCGCCGACTGCGCAGGGATCTGAAGCCCCAGGCGCAAGCCGACTCGCAGGTGGCGAGCGTTCGCTCGCGGATCAAGCAGGCGGAGCTCGAAGCCGAGCAACAATGCCTGCAGATGCTCATGAAAATTAGCCTGAACGAACTGGCTTTCTCGCCGATACCCGCCAGACTCCAAGGTCTAGAAAATGTGCTGCTTTCTAGCCAACAACGGCAGAAAAAAACGCAACTTATGGCCATAAGAAGCGTGGAAAGCCAGCTTGACCCTCTTCCGGCAGCGCGCTAGCCTGACGTTAACTGCATGAGAATTCCTGCATTTTTTGCATGATCGATCTTGTTCGCGCCAATAGCACAAGGTCCGAGATTCCGAAGCGAGACACGAAGCAATACAACAGGCGAGCGCGATCCGCCCATAGCTCCAACACCTGCAGAGGAACCACAAGAATGAAGGCAACACAGCTGCTGACCACCGCCAGCATCGGCGCCCTGATGCTGGGCCTTTCCTCCACCGCCATGGCCGACAACTGGCGCTACGCCCACGAAGAGTACGAGGGCGATGTCCAGGACGTCTTTGCCCAGGCGTTCAAGCAGTACGTCGAGGAGAATTCCGACCATTCCGTCCAGGTCTACCGCTTCGGCGAACTGGGCGAATCCGACGACATCATGGAGCAGACCCAGAACGGCATCCTGCAGTTCGTCAACCAGTCTCCCGGCTTCACCGGCGCGCTGATTCCCGAAGCCCAGATCTTCTTCATTCCCTACCTGCTGCCCACCGACGAAGAAACCGTGCTGAAGTTCTTCGACGAGAGCAAGGCGATCAACGAGATGTTCCCCGAGCTCTACGCCGAGCACGGGCTGAAGCTGATGCAGATGTACCCGGAAGGGGAAATGGTGGTCACCGCCGACGAGCCGATCACCTCGCCGGAGGACTTCGACAACAAGAAGATCCGCACCATGACCAACCCGCTGCTGGCGGAGACCTACGACGCCTTCGGCGCGACTCCCACGCCGCTGCCCTGGGGTGAGGTCTACGGCGGTCTGCAGACCGGCATCATCGACGGTCAGGAAAACCCGATCTTCTGGATCGAGTCCGGCGGTCTGTACGAGGTCTCCCCGAACCTGACCTTCACCGGCCACGGCTGGTTCACCACCGCCATGATGGCCAACCAGGACTTCTATGACGGCCTGTCCGACGAGGACAAGCAACTCGTCCAGGACGCCACCGACTCCGCCTACGACACCACCATCGAGCACATCCAGGGCCTCGCCGAAGAAGCACTCGGCAAGATCCAGGAAGCGTCTGACGAGGTCACCGTGACTCGCCTGGACGACGAACAGATCCAGGCCTTCAAGGATCGCGCTCCGCAGGTCGAGGAGAAGTTCATCGAGATGACCGGTGAAGGCGGTCAGGAACTGCTCGACCAGTTCAAGGCTGACCTGGAAGCGGTTCAGTCCGGCGAGGAGTAATCCTCGTCTGAGCCATCGCTCCCGAAAGGGGCAGCCCTACCCGGCTGCCCCTTTTGTGTTTCCAGAGCCCTGAATAGCGACCCGACAGTCGCCGCCACGCCAGGCGCGCTGCGTGCATCCAGCGTTGACCAGATGGCTGCGAACCGCGACCCAGAGGGCGTACGCTGCGATACAGGTACGTGCGTTTCTCCCGGAATTCCCGACCAAGGATCCCATCATGACCGAAGAAGAATCCGAACAGCACTACCACTCGGGGTTGCCTGGTTTTCTGGGCACCATCGATACGTGGATCAGCAAGCTGGAAGCCATCATTCTTGCAGTGGGTGTGCTGCTGATGGCGGCCAATACCATCGCCAACGTCGTTGGCCGCTTCGTGCTCGGCGAGAGCATCTTCTTCAGCGGCGAGATCAACCGCATTCTGATCATCATGATCACCTTTGCCGGTATCGGCTATGCGGCGCGCCACGGGCGCCATATTCGCATGTCGGCGATCTACGATGCCCTGCCGGTGGGTGGCCGCAAGGCATTGATGATCTTCATCTCCCTGTTTACCTCTCTGGTGATGTTCTTCCTGCTGTACTACTCGGTGATCTACATCGTCGACCTGTATGACAAGGGGCGCATTCTGCCCGCCCTTGGCATCCCGATCTTCTGGATCTACCTGTGGGTACCGCTGGGCTTTCTGATCACCGGTATCCAGTACCTGCTCACCGCCATCAAGAACCTGACCTCCCGCGACGTCTACCTGTCGACCGGCGTGCTGGATGGCTACAAGGATACGGAGACCGAAGTATGAGTGACGTGACGGTGGCAGCAGGAGGACAGCCCCAATGACAACCATAATGGTCACCACCATGATCGCCCTGCTGTTGCTGGGCTTCCCCATGATGATCCCGTTGATCACCGCGGCGGTCATCGGTTTCTTCATGATGTTCAACGGCCTGGACCAGATGGACACGCTGATCCAGCAGATGATGGCGGGCATCCGGCCGGCCTCGCTGATCGCCGTGCCGATGTTCATCCTCGCCGCCGACATCATGACCCGCGGCCAGTCGGCAGAGCGCCTGATCAACATGGTCATGGCCTTCATCGGCCACGTGAAGGGCGGCCTGGCGGTATCCACCGCGGCCTCCTGCACCCTGTTCGGCGCCGTGTCCGGCTCGACCCAGGCCACCGTGGTGGCGGTGGGCTCGCCGCTACGCCCGCGCATGCTCAAGGCCGGCTACTCCGACTCCTTCACCCTGGCGTTGATCATCAACTCGAGTGACATCGCCTTTCTGATCCCGCCCAGCATCGGCATGATCATCTATGGCGTGATCTCGGGTACCTCCATCGGCGAGCTGTTCATCGCCGGCATCGGGCCAGGCCTGCTGATCCTGCTGATGTTCTCCATCTACTGCGTGCTCTACGCGGTGATCCGCGACGTCCCCACCGAGCCCAAGGCGTCCTGGAGCGAGCGTCTCTCCGCGGTGCGTCAGGCGCTGTGGCCGCTGGGCTTCCCGGTGATCATCGTCGGCGGCATCTACGGCGGCATCTTCAGCCCCACCGAGGCCGCCGCGGCCTGCGTGCTGTACGCGGTGCTGCTGGAGTTCGTGGTGTTTCGATCGCTGAAGATGAACGACATCTACGCCATCGCCAAGTCCACCGGCCTGATCACCGCGGTGGTGTTCATCCTGGTCGCCGTGGGCAACGGCTTCTCGTGGATCATCTCCTTCGCCCAGATTCCGCAGGCCATGCTCGAGGCGGCCGGGATCAACGAAGCGGGTCCCACGGGCGTGCTGATCGCCATCTGCATCGCCTTCTTCGTCGCCTGCATGTTCGTCGACCCGATCGTGGTCATCCTGGTGCTGACGCCGATCTTCGCGCCGGCCATCGAGGCCACCGGACTCGACCCGGTACTGGTGGGTATCCTGATCACCCTGCAAGTGGCCATCGGCTCGGCGACGCCACCCTTCGGCTGCGACATCTTCACCGCCATCGCGATCTTCAAGCGGCCCTATCTGGACGTGATCAAGGGCACACCGCCGTTCGTGTTCCTGCTGATCCTGGCCGCAGCCCTGCTGATCATGTTCCCGCAGATTGCGTTGTTCCTGCGCGACGTCGCCTTCCGCTAGGCGGCGTCTGTCGGATGCGCGGAGACCAAGCTTGAGGAGAGACCGATGTTCAATCGAATCCTGGTGGCGGTGGACGGCTCCAAGGGCGCCCTCAAGGCGCTGGAGAAGGCCGTGGGGCTGCAGTACCTGACCGGCGCCGAGCTCTACATCCTGTGCGTGTTCAAGCACCACAGTCTGCTCGAGGCCTCCCTGTCGATGGTTCGCCCGGACAAGCTGGACCTGCCCGACGATGCCCTCAAGGAGTACGCCTCGGAGATCGCAGTGCATGCCAAGAACCACGCGGTGGAACTGGGGGTGCCGCTGGAAAAGGTGCGCGCCTTCGTCAAGGGAGGCCGCCCCTCGCGCACCATCGTGCGCTTCGCTCGCAAGCGCGAGTGCGACCTGATCGTGATCGGCGCCCAGGGCACCAACGGCGACGCCAGCCTGATCCTGGGCAGTGTCGCCCAGCGGGTGTCGGGGTCGGCGCAGTGCCCGACCCTGGTGGTCTAGCGCCACACTCATCACGGCTACCACAGACGTAGCCGCAACCACAGGCCCGGGTCATGCCCGGGCCTGCCTCGTAGGGGGTAACGCACGGCGGGTGCGGAACCCTTTTGCCCCTGTTACAGTCACAACAACGACATTCACACTACGGCCAACGCGCCAGCCAAGGATTTCCATGAAGACACTGCTGACTTCCGCCTCCCTGATCGCCCTGCTGGGCGCCGCTCCCATGGCCTTTTCCGCCCCCGAGAGCGACCAGGAAAAGCTTAGCTACAGCCTGGGTGTGACCCTGGGCCAGAGCATCAAGCAAGACGTGGAAGACCTCGACACGGATGCCTTCAGCGAGGCGATCAAGGACGTGTTCGCCGACGACGGCCTCGACATGACCGACGAGGAGATCGCCGCCGCCCTGACCAAGTTCCAGGAAGAGGCCATGGCCAAGCGTGCTGAAGAACAGCAGCAACGTGCCGAAGAGATGGCCCAGCAGGCGGACGCCAACAAGCAGGAAGGCGAGGCCTACATGGCCGAGAACGCCGACAAGGACGGCGTTACCACTACCGACTCCGGGCTGCAGTACAAGGAGCTCGAGGAAGGTGACGGCGCCTCCCCCGAGGCCGGCGACACCGTGCAGGTCAACTACGAAGGCAAGCTGATCGATGGTACCGTGTTCGACAGCTCCTACGAGCGCGGCGAGCCGGTATCCTTCCAGGTGGGCCAGGTCATCGAGGGCTGGCAGGAAGCCCTGAAGATGATGAACGTGGGCGACACCTGGGAAGTCGTGATTCCGCCGGAGCTGGGCTACGGCGCGCGTGGCCAGGGCCCCATCGGCCCCAACGAGACCCTGATCTTCAAGGTCGAGCTGCTTGACGTGAACCCCAGCGACGAAGGCTGAGTCGATGACTCACCTTAGTCGTGCCAACGCCAGCCTCCTCGCGGGGCTGGCGTTTTTCGTGCTGGCACCTCAGGCCACGGCCGACTCCCCCGACGCCCTGCCCGCGCTGGGTCTCTCGAAGGACCGTCTGGCCACCATCGGCGTCTCGTCCGGCGGCTACATGGCCGCGCAGCTGGCGGTGGCCTGGCCCGAGCGCTTCGATGCACTCGGGCTGGTCGCCGCCGGCCCCTGGGGCTGTGCCCGGGGCGAGCTGGGAGTGGCGCTGGGTCAGTGCATGTTCACTCGCCTTGGCGACCCCGACCTGGCGGCGATCGACAGCCGCCTTGCGGACTACCGCGAGCTCGATCGCGCGGGTAGCGCTGAATCGCTCGACGACCTCAAGGTGTATCTCTGGCACGGTGAGGACGATGGCACCATCGATCCCGACGTCGGACACGCCGCCGCTCGACAATGGCGTGACTGGCTCGCCGACGATGATCAACTGAAGACGGTGTTTCAGGACGGCGCGGGGCACGGCTGGCCGGCGCTGGACGCCGCTGGCGAGGCGGGCCTGGCCGACTGCGAAGAGGGCGGTGCGCCCTTCCTGCTCGACTGCGGCCTGGACCTGGCCGGCGAGGCGCTGGGCTGGTGGTGGGACGATCTGGCGCCTGCCGGCGAGGCCGACGACCAGCGCCTGCAGGCCTTCGACCAGAGCGAGTTCGACGCCAAGGGACTCGCCGACACCGGCTTTGTCTATCTGCCGAAGCAGTGCGAGAGCGGCGACTGCGCACTGCTGGTGGCGCTGCATGGCTGCCAGATGGGCGTGGACGACGATGAAGGCGCAGCGACGCCATTCACCCGGGCAAGCGGCCTGAACCGTTACGCCGAGAGCAACGACCTGGTGGTGCTCTACCCCCAGGCCGAGGCCAGCCTGGCCAATCCCAAGGGATGCTGGGACTGGTGGGGGTTCAGCGAGAGTACCTGGCAGCGCGACCCTTTGCATGACAGCCGGGACGGTAGTCAGGTCAGCGCCCTGATGCAAATGGTCGACAGACTGCAGGAAGCGCCCTGAGCCAAATGGTCGACAGGCTGCAGGAAGTTAGTTCAACACCCGATCCAGCGCCGCCGAAAGCGGCCCCGGGGTCGGCGCGTGCAATACCCGTTCGATGATTTCGCCGCTGGCGTCCACCAGATAGAGCGAGGCTGAGTGATCCACCATATACTCCACGGCGGATTCCGGCGTCTCGACCTTGCGCCAGACGACGCCGTAGCGCTCGCCGATATCGACAAGCTCGGCCTGGCTACCGGTGGCGCCGATGAAGTCGTCGCCAAAGGCCTCAAGGTACTCCGACAACCGCTCCAGGGTGTCACGCTCGGGGTCCACCGAAATCATCAACGGCACCACCCGCCGACGCTGGTCTTCGGGCAGTGCCTGGCGCGCCTGGCGCACCACCGCCAGGCTCATGGGGCAGACGTCGGGACACCAGGTGTAGCCGAAGAAGATCACCGCCAGCTGGTCATCATCGAGATCACTCAGCGCAAAGTCGCCCACGGTCGACGCCAGGCGTATCTCACCAGCGACCAGCCCGTCCTGCTGGGCGGGCTGCCAGGGCTTGAAGGTCCACAACAGGGCCGCCGCCAGCATCACCACCGCCGCCAGGACCAGCCCCAGGGTCCGTCGATCGAAGCCGTGTCGTCGTTGCTGCTGTCGTTGCCGTCGGGTCATGGCAGGCTTCGCTCCACGTCCAGATCGAAGGTACTTCCGAGACGCCCACGCGGCGCATCGAAGCTGACCCGGGCACGCCAGGTCATGCGCTCACGGGTGCAGATGCCGAGCTGTCCCACCCCCTGAAAGCGGCCCGGTTCGCCGCCTTGCACGGCGTCGAGGTGGAAGCGATGCTCGCCCATGTCCATGCCGCCCCCTTCGAACACCACCCGTACGTTCTGCGCTTCCACGCCGTCGACGCGCACTTCGAGGGGCAACGACTCCAGCGGGCGGATGTCACCCTCCACCGGGATCGCCAGGGTCAGCCGCTCATCCTCCTCGAGGCCGACGCCGCAGGGCCCCTGGTGCAGATCGCAGCCGGGCGCGGCCGGATACCAGGTCGTCTCCTGGTGATCGCCAAGCTCGTAGCGCAGCAGGTACCATAGGGCGATCAGCAAGGTGACCACGGTCACCGTGATCAGCAGGCGAAGCCGAGGACGACGGGCGCCGCGCGAGGCTGGGGACTGGCGCGAATGCATGTCGGAGGGCTGCCTCCAAAGGGAATGGGCGTAGGGTAAGCTTATCAGCAAAACTCCGACGCCCCCTGCGCGACAATGTCGCAGCCGTCAACGCGCGCTTACTCACGCTCGACGGCGCACTATTCTGCCACCGGCCTCGCCCGGACAAGGAACGTACATGGCCTCCATCACTGCGGCCCTGGGCCCGCTTTTTCTGCTTATCCTGCTTGGCGCCGTGCTGGGTGTCGGACGCATCCCAGGCGGGGACTTCTGGGCGCGCATGGAGCGCCTGATCTAC
This sequence comes from Halomonas sp. H10-59, assembly GCF_040070555.1. Classification (NCBI taxonomy): domain Bacteria; kingdom Pseudomonadati; phylum Pseudomonadota; class Gammaproteobacteria; order Oceanospirillales; family Halomonadaceae; genus Halomonas; species Halomonas sp. H10-59. The sequence continues at coordinate 113,500 of NZ_CP098828.1, read as the reverse complement.
TTTCTGCTGTTTCCCGCCATGCTGGTGGCGACCCTGGCCAGGGCGGACATAAGCCAGGTACCGGTGGCCAGGCTCGCCCTGGTGCTGCTGGGCACCATGCTGGTGCTCTCCACCCTGCTGTGGTGGCTCAAGCCCCGCCTGAATCTCGACGCCGCCGCCTTTACCTCTGTCTTCCAGGGCGCGGTGCGCTTCAACACCTATGTCGGCGTCGCCGGCGCCGCTGCGCTGCACGGTCCCCAGGGCGCCACGGTGGCAGCGGTGGCCCTGGCGCTGATGATTCCCACGGTCAATGTGCTGTGCGTGCTGACCTTTATCGCCGCGGGCACCCTCGGCCGCTCGGGTCTATGGCGCTCACTGCTCGCCCTGGCCCAGAACCCGCTGATCCTCGCCTGCCTGATCGGTATCGGGCTCAATCTCTCGGATATCGGCCTGCCGGGCTGGTCGGCGGGAACCCTGGAGCTGCTGGGACGAGCGGCGCTGCCGCTGGGGCTGGTGGCCGTAGGGGTGGCACTGCGACCCCAGGCCCTGCTGAGGCGCGATCTTGGCCTGTGGGTCTCGAGCCTGGTCAAGCTGGTGCTGATGCCGGCGCTGGTGCTGGTGCTGGCGTGGCTGCTGGGCCTCGACCCTGTCAGCCAGGATGTGGCGCTACTGTACGCCGCCCTGCCCACCGCCACCTCCGCCTATATTCTGGCACGCCAGCTGGGGGGGGACGCTGAGCTGATGGCCGGACTGATCACCGCCCAGACCCTGGCGGCGATGATCAGCCTGCCGCTGTGGATGCAGCTGACCTGAGGGCAAGTCGAGACCAGGCCCCTGCTTTATTAAAAAAGATTCTCGTTTGTATTGACGAAACAAATGAGAATGATTTACGCTGAGGTTGTCGGCGTTGATGAGTCGCCGGCGCCAGATACCAGACATTGCCAGTCGCTATCTGGTTTCTCCTCCTCATTGCTAGTCACGGTCCTTTCGCCGCTTCCCTCTGGAAGCGGCTTTTTCATGGCCGCCTGGTTCGGTCCCGTGGCCAGCGCTCCTTCGCCTCGTTGCCCACGACGTCCTGCCACCGCTTGATTCCGCCATCCCGAGCCTCTGCCCGGTTTCGCCTGCTGTCTTGGCGCCGCCCCTCGCATGCGTTCCCCTTGGCAGAAAGCCAGCGAGGGTGAGCGGACACACCCCCTTAATAAAAAATATTCTCGTTACGCTTGACGAAGAAAATGAGAATGATTTACGCTGAGGTTGTCGGCGTTGATGAGCCGCCGGCGCCAGATACCAGACATTGCCAGTCGCTATCTGGTTTCTCCTCCTCATTGCTAGTCACGGTCCTTTCACCGCTCCCCCGGGAGCGGTTTTCTTTTTTCTGGCCATCGAGGCTTCTGGTCAGCCTCGCCCCAGGGCCTTGGCTCCTGTTCGTCGCACCTCTCCCTGCGTCTCACCGCTCTCGTTCATCTCACCCCAGTGCCAGCGGCCTGGCCTCGCGGCTATTCGCAGCCCAGGGGCCTGCACCGCTCAGACGCTGGCGCAAGAGCCCAGCCAGGGCTTCCACCGCCGGCCATGAGGCTGCGGCGATGCGCCGGCTGAAGTACAGGCAGGCGTCGCTGGTACCCAGGTGGGGCAGCCCCTCGGCCTCATCCAGCACGCGCATGCGCGGCGTCAGCCGCTGGCGATCGAGGATGCTCACGGCCAGGCCGACTTCCACAGCCTTTTCCACCGCATGGATGCTGGTACTGGTGAAGACCGCGTACCAGTCGCGCCCCTGACTCTCCAGGGCCTCGACCCCGAGCGATCGGAATGGGCAGTCCAGCGGATGCAGCGCCAGCGGCAACGGCGCCTCGTCGGCGATGCGAAACTCACGAGACGCCGCCCACACCGGCGAGGTCTGCCACAGCGTTTCGCCATTGGTCAACTGATGCGGACGGTCCAGCGCTACCGCCAGCGACAGCTCACCGCGCTCCAGGCGCCGGGCCAGCTCTCCACTGGGCGCCGTGACCGCCTCCAGCAGCACATTGGGGTGGCTGGCCAGAAAGTCAGGCAGCACCTGCTCGACCAGATGCGGGGCGTAGCCCTCCGGCATGCCGAAGCGCACCCGCCCGCTGAGTCCCTGTCCGGTCAGTCGCGCCACCAGGCCGTCGTGCTGGCGCAGCAGCTCACGCGCCTCCTGCAGCAAGGCCTCGCCGGCCGGCGACGGCGACACTCCGCGTGGCCCACGGATCAGCAGGCGCGCGTCGAGACGCTGCTCGAGGCGCTTGATCTGCATGCTCAAGGCACTAACGGTGCGGTGTCGCAACTCCGCCGCCGCCGCCAGACTGCCCTGCTGGGCCACCGTCACAAAGCTGCGCAGCGCCTCCAGATCCAGCGCCGCTCCCGTGTTCTCGGTCATCGTTGCTCCCCCCTATGGCGCCAGACCACCCTACCCGAAGACTTCAATATTATTTAAGTCAGCGTGAAAAACGTTTCGCTACTCGAAAGGCTAGCACCACGGCAGACTGCTCATCCAGCGCTTCCTCTATCCAGCGCTGCCGTCATCCACCCGTGCTCAAGGAGGCCCCATGCAGACGCTGCTACCCCGCCTGATCCCCCTGCTCCACCAGCTTCCCCGGCAGCTGGGCAAGCACTCGGGTGCCCTGATGGTCGCCACGGGCTTCGTGGTCTGCTGGAGCAGCGGTTTCGTCGGCAGTCGCATGGCGGTGGACCTGGACGTGCCGGTGATGGGGCTCTACGCCTGGCGCTTTGCCCTGGCGACCCTGCTGGCCTGGGCGCTGGTGGTCTGTCGTCTGGGCCATCCGGGGCATCGCCCGAGCTGGCGCCAGGCAGGCCACGAGTTGCTCACCGGTGGTCTGACGGTGGGCGTCTACCTGCTGACGATGCTGGTGGCGGTGGCCGAAGGTGTGAGCGCCTCGGTGGCGGCGCTGATCGGCGCGCTGCAGCCGCTGGCGGCGGCGCTACTGGCACGGCACCTGCTCAAGGAGCGCAGCGACAGCGCACAATGGTGGGGCATGGGGGTAGCGACGCTCGGCGCTATGGCGATGATCGCTGGCGACATGCGCAGCGTCGGCGGCGCCCCCTGGTGGGCCTACCTGCTGCCGCTGGTCGCGGTCGCCGCGGTATCGATCGGCAGCATCCTGACGCCGCCGGCGACCGCCAGGCCCGGCGAGGAGAATGGCGGTGTGGTGCCGCTGTCACTGATCACCCGCCTGGCGCTGCAGCTGAGCGCGGCAACGCTGGTGTTCATGCTGGCGGCGGTGATGCTCGAACCAGGCCTGCCGGCGCTGCCTCCGGCGACGCTGGACGCCTGGCTGACCATTGGCTGGCTGGTGGTGCTGGCCACCTTCGGTGGCTACGGCTTCTTCGTGGCGTGCCTGGGGCGCTTCGGGGTGACCCCGACCTCGGCGCTGATCGCGCTGACCCCGGCGGTGACGCTGTTGATGACGCTTTCGTTGTTCGGCGAGCGCCCGGACGGGCTGGGCCTGGCGGGGCTGGTGCTGTCGCTGGGTGGCGCCCTGTGGGCGCTGGCGGCCGGGCGACGCGGCCAGGGCCGCGCCGCCGATGCCGGCGTCAGTCGACGCGGCGGAAGATCAGGTCCCAGACACCGTGACCGAGCCGTTCGCCCCGCGCCTCGAACTTGGTCAGCGGACGAAAGTCGGGACGCGGCACATAGGGCGCCGTCTCCGGGGTCGCGGTATTGAGGTAGCCCGGGGCTGCCTCCATCACCTCGGCCATCCATTCGGCGTAGGCTTCCCAGTCGGTGGCCATGTGCAGGGTTCCACCGCTGGCCAGGCGAGTCCGCACCAGCTCGACGAACGCCGGCTGGACGATGCGCCGCTTGTGATGCTTCTTCTTCGGCCAGGGGTCGGGGAAGAACAGCTGCAGGGTGGTCAGACTGCCCTCGGGCAGGCACTGCTCCAGCACCGCCAGGGCATCCTCGCGGTAGACCCGCAGGTTGGTCAGCCCACGCTTGTCGGCTTCGTCGAGCAACTTGCCGACGCCCGGGGCGTGTACCTCGATCCCGATGAAGTCGGTGTCCGGGTGGGTCTCGGCCTGCTCGATCAGCGACGCTCCCATGCCGAAGCCGATCTCGACCACCCTGGGCGCCTGGCGGCCGAACAGCGCATCGAGGTCCTGGCGCCCCTGGGCGAGGGTCAGTCCCAGCCGCGGCCAGACTTCCTCAAGCCCACGGGTCTGCGCCTGGGTCATGCGCCCGGCCCGCAGCACATAGCTCTTGATACCACGGCGATGCAGCGGTGCGTCCGGTCCTTCCGGGCCGGTGGTCTTGCCCTCGTCGGGGCGATCTTGGTCGGTCATGATGATGTCTGGGGGCGTGGTGAAAGTGTCAGGGCGAGGAAACTGAGCAGGAGCGGCAGGCTGGGCCTTGCCGCTCCTGCGGGCTTCAGGCGTTGATGCGGCCGGCGAACGGCGATGACGCCTCGGCGCCGCGACGCGGCATGCGACCGGCGAGAAACGCCTGGCGTCCCGCCTGCACGGCATGCTTCATGGCCTCGGCCATCAGCACCGGCTGGCGCGCGTGGGCGATGGCGGAGTTCATCAGCACGCCGTCACAGCCGAGTTCCATGGCCAGGGCTGCCTCGGAGGCGGTGCCGATCCCGGCATCGATCAGCACCGGGACCTTGGCCTGCTCGATGATCAGGCGCACATTGTGCGGATTCTGGATGCCGTGGCCGGAGCCGATCAGCGAGCCCAGCGGCATCACCGCGCAGCAGCCGATGGCCTCGAGCTCCCTGGCGACGATGGGATCGTCACTGGTGTAGACCATCACGTCGAAGCCATCGGCGACCAGCGTCTCGGCGGCCTTGAGGGTCTCCACCACATTGGGATAGAGGGTGTTGTCGTCCCCCAGCACCTCGAGCTTGACCAGCTTGTGGCCGTCGAGCAGTTCCCGCGCCAGCCGACAAGTGCGCACGGCATCCTTGGCGTTGTAGCAACCGGCGGTATTGGGCAGCAGGGTATAGCGCTCCGGCGGCACCACGTCGAGCAGGTTGGGCTCACCGGCCTCCTGACCCAGGTTGGTGCGACGCACCGCGAAGGTCACGACATCGGCGCCACTGGCGGCGATCGCCTCGCCGGTCTCGTCGAAGTCCTTGTACTTGCCGGTGCCCACCAAGAGTCGCGAGGAAAAGGCGTGGTCGGCGACCCGCAGCGGGCTGTCCTGAAAGATGTCGGTCATGCTCAAGTCCTTCTCACGAAACGGAACCAGGCCGCCATCGAGCGGCACCTCTAAAGTCGTCGGTATCTGCTGGCGGGTGGTTCGCCTCAGCCGCCGCCGATGGCATGGACGATCTCGATGCGATCGCCATCCGCCAGGCGGGTCTCGCCGTGCTGGCTGCGCGGAAGGATGTCCTCGTTGAGCTCGACGGCGATGCGGCGCCCGCCCAGACCCAGGGCGTCGATCAACTCCGCCACGGTCTGCTCGCGGTCGAGGGCGTGGGGCTCACCATTTAGCTGAATCTGCATGGTCACCTCATTATCAAGATGTCGCGGGGGCAACATTGTAGCGGCTCGGGACGCCGCGGGGTACGGTTGAGGGCAGATTCCTCTCTCTCGTCGTCAAGGAGCCTCGATGCCGGATCGTCACTGGTGGATCACCCTCGCCCTGTCCGGCGCCCTGGTGGTGGCGCTCGGCGCCTTCGCCGCCCATGGCCTCGACGGTCGCCTGCCTGAGCGTCTGACCGCCGCCTTTACCACCGGGGTGCGCTACCAGGCCTGGCACACCCTGGCAGGCCTGGCGCTGCTGGCCTGGCGGGCCCAGCAGCCGCTGGCCGCCCAGCTGACGGCACTGAGGCTGTGGTCGGCAGGTATCCTGCTGTTCTCGGGTTCGCTGTACGCCATGGCCCTGGCCGGGCTCTACGGCGTCGGACTCGGGCCGCTGGGAGTGATCACGCCGCTCGGCGGCGTGCTGTTGCTGCTTGGCTGGCTGGCGCTAGCCTGGGGACTATGGCGAGCCCGCGTGTGAGATAGCCTCTCAGTCGTTATCGGGCAGTACGTAGGTCGCCGTCACGTGCGCCACCGGCGCCTCGTCTCCGTCAGAGAACAGCTCCACCTCACCCACCGCCAGGCGGCGTCCCAGCTTGATCAAGCGGGCGTTGGCGATCAGATCGCGATCACCCCGGGCGCGCCGTAGAAAGTGGCAGTTGAGGTTGCTGGTGACCGCCATGGGCTCCGGCCCGATCTGGGCCAGGATGGCCACGTACAGGCAGACGTCCGCCAGTCCCATCATGGTCGGGCCGGAGACGCTGGCGCCGGGCCGCAAGTGTTCATCCTCGATGGCCAGGCTCATGGTGGCCCGCATCTCCGAGACGGCTTCGATGGTGCCCATGCGCTGGGGAAAGACGTCGTCCAGAAAATCCTCGATGGCGGCGGCGGTCATCACGGTCATGGTTCTCTCCCTGAAGGCAATCCGGCTCGTGATAGCTTCACCATAACTCAAGCCCGGATACGACGCCTCAACGCCCTCGCTGCTGTGGGCTTTACCCTCGACACAACGACACACCCCCGGGGAGTCCCGGGGGTGTGTCCAGGGAAACGCCGCCTGGATCGCGGCGTTTGCTTGGCGTACTCGGTGGCGTCCCGAGTGTGTTACTTCGCCTTGTGGACCTGACGCCAGTGGTGCAGCAGCGGTTCGGTGTAGCCGGCCGGCTGCTCACGCCCCTTGAAGATCAGGTCGCTGGCCGCCTGGAAGGCGGTGGACTTGTCGAAGTCAGGGCTCATCGGGGTGTAGGCCGGGTCGCCTTCGTTCTGACCGTCCACCACCTTGGCCATGCGCTTGAGGGTCTCTTCCACACGCGCCGCGTCGACTACGCCGTGGTACAGCCAGTTGGCAATGTGCTGGCTGGAGATCCGCAGGGTAGCGCGGTCTTCCATCAGGCCCACGTCGTGGATGTCAGGCACCTTGGAGGCGCCGACGCCCTGCTCGACCCAGCGCACCACGTAGCCGAGGATGCCCTGACAGTTGTTGTCGAGCTCCTGCTGGATCTCGTCGTCGCTCCAGTCGGCGGAGGCGACCACCGGCACGGTCAGCAGCGCCTTGAGCAGATCGTCGCGCTGCTCGCTTTCGTCCAGTTCCTCGAGTTCGCGCTGGACCTGGGCCACGTCGACCTGGTGGTAGTGCAGGGCATGCAGCGCTGCAGCGGTGGGAGACGGCACCCAGGCGGTGTTGGCGCCCGACTTGGGGTGGCCGATCTTCTGCTCGATCATCGCCGCCATCAGGTCCGGCATGGCCCACATGCCCTTGCCGATCTGGGCGCGTCCGCGCAGGCCGCAGGCCAGTCCGACCAGCACGTTGCTGCGCTCGTAGGCCTGAATCCAGTCGGCGCCCTTCATGTCGCCCTTGCGCAGCATGGGGCCCGCCTCCATGGCGGTGTGCATCTCGTCACCGGTGCGATCGAGGAAGCCGGTGTTGATGAACACCACCCGGCTGGTGGCCTCGTTGATGCAGGCCTTGAGGTTGACCGAGGTGCGGCGCTCCTCGTCCATGATGCCCATCTTGAGGGTATTGCGGGCCATGCCCAGCAGGTCTTCGACACGCCCGAACAGGGTGTTGGCGAAGGCCACTTCCTTGGGACCGTGCATCTTCGGCTTGACGATATAGACGGAGCCGGTGCGCGAGTTGCGCGGCTGATCGTCACCCTTGTTGAGGTCATGCAGGGCGATCAGCGACGTCATGATGGCGTCGAGAATGCCCTCGGGCATTTCGTTGCCGTCGGCGTCGAGCACCGCCGGGTTGGTCATCAGGTGACCCACGTTGCGCACGAACAGCAGCGAGCGTCCCGGCAGGGTCAGCTCGGAACCATCCGGCGTGACGTAGTCGCGATCCGGATTCAGGCGACGGGTGAAGGAACTGCCGCCCTTGGCCACCTCGGCGGTGAGGTCACCCTTCATCAGGCCCAGCCAGCTGGCGTAGACGCCCACCTTGTCCTCGGCATCCACCGCCGCCACGGAGTCTTCGCAGTCCATGATGGAGGTCAACGCGGCTTCCACCACCACGTCCTTGACGTGGGCCGGGTCGGTCTTGCCGATGGGGTGGCTGTCATCGACCTGGATTTCCAGATGCAGGCCATGGTGGGACAGCAGCACGGCACTCGGCGCGGAGGCGTCGCCCTGGTAGCCCACCAGCTTGCCCGGCTCCTTCAGGCCGGTCTCGCGGCCGCCGTCCAGAGACACCACCAGGTGGCCATCGCGCAGGAAGTACTTGACCGCGTCACGGTGGGAGCCGGTCGCCAGCGGTGCCGCCTGGTCCAGCACATTGCGGGCGTAGGCCACGACCTTCTCGCCGCGCTTGGGGTTGAAGCTCGAGCCCTTCTCGCAGCCATCCTCTTCGCTGATCACGTCGGTGCCGTACAGCGCGTCGTAGAGGCTACCCCAACGCGCGTTGGCGGCGTTCAGCGAGTAGCGTGCGTTGTTCACCGGCACCACCAGCTGGGGGCCCGCCTGGGAAGCGATCTCGCGATCCACGTTTTCGGTGGTCACCTCGACCTTGGCCGGCGGATCGACCAGATAGCCGATTTCCTTGAGGAAGGCCTGGTAAGCGGCCATGTCGTTGACCGGCCCCGGGTGCTCACTGTGCCAGGCCGAGAGTTTCTGCTGCAGCGCGTCGCGCTCGGCCAGCAGGGCCTGGTTGGTCGGCGTCAGGTCGTGGAAGATGGCATCGACGCCCTTCCAGAAGGCATCGGCATCGATCCCCGTGCCAGGCAGCGCCTGTTCGGTGATGAACTGGTCCAGCTCGGCGGCCACCTGCAGGCGATGGCGAGAAATGCGTTGCGTCATTGGGTCTAGCTCCTCGTTGGGCCTTGGGTGCCCCCCTGGCACCTTCCAGCCGGACAGGGGAAAAGGTGACTGCTCCAGAATGATTTTGTGGAAAATCATTCCATTTGTAAACCGAAAACCCCGCTCTACCGCTCAAGGCTAGACCAAATGATGAGCTATCGAAGGCCTTGTCGATTGGGAAACAGTGGTGCCGAACTCGCTGGGTCGCTAGCATGGAACAGGCAAGGAAGCCCAGACAGGAAGGTGTTGACGTGTGCTGGCGACTCCCTCATCTGACGCCGAAGGCCATACCTCCATGGCACAGGTGAGCAACGACGGCCTCCGGACGGTGTCAGAAGAAGCAGGTGGCCAACGATTGGTCAGGGTGCAACCAGGCGCAGGGTGATGACGCTACCCTCCACGCCATCTGGCCGTCCCAGCACAACCGAGTGCCGAGCAACGCACGCCACCGCCCCTTCCCAGCGGAGGACGCTATGACCGACTACACGCCCCTTGAGACCATCGAACGGCTGACCCCGGTGGCAAGACAAGGCGAAGGCTTGGTGGCGACAGCCGCCCCGGCCATGGCAACGACCCTTGAACGCTATCTGGCGCACTATCGGCTCGATGTCCTGCTCACCGAAGGGGTAACGCTGCACGCGGGTAATATCGAGACGCCACGCTTCCGCCTGTGGACTCAGGTATGGCGCCCGCCCCACCCGCGGGGCACCGCGGTGGTGGTTCACGGCTACTACGACCACCTGGGCCTGTACCGCCACCTGCTCGAGCTGCTGCTGGAACTCGAGCTCACAGTGGTGCTGTGGGATCTGCCGGGACACGGGCTGTCCAGTGGGGATCGTGCCGACATCGACGACTTTGCCGACTACGGCGACTGCCTGCGTACGCTTCAGCAGCACCTGAGCGAAGCCGGCCTGGCCCAGGGACCTTGGGTCGGCGTCGGCCAGAGCACCGGCGGCGCCATCCTGGCCACCGATGCCCTGAGCCGGGGCGATGACGGCCACTGGTCGGCGCTGGTGCTGCTGGCGCCCCTGGTCAGACCCTGGGGCTGGACCCGAGCAGCCTGGGTCCATCGCCTGGTCAGCCCCTTTGTCTCCAGCGTGCCGCGCAAGTTTAGGGCGAACACCAATGATGACGACTTCGCCACCTTTCTGCGTGAACAGGACCCGCTTCAGCCCGTGCGCCTGCCCACCGGCTGGGTCAGCGCCATGCGCCGCTGGATGCCCCGCCTGATGCAGCTACCCCCATGCCAGCTACCGACCCTGATCCTGCAAGGCGAGAAGGACCTGACGGTGGACGGGCCCTGGAATCTGGCGGTACTCGGCAAGAAGTTTCCCGGCGCGCACATCTGCTGTCACCCGCAAGCCCGCCACCATCTGGTCAACGAGGCCGAGGCCATCCGCCTGGACCTTTTCGCCGAAGTGCGCCAATTTCTGGAACAACAGCTCAGTGAAGGGCCTCTACCGAAAAGGATGTCATCTCAATGCCCAGACGCTTGACCCGACAGACGGTACACCGCGCCGGCAGCCACTCCTCCTTGCTGCCCTGGCTGGCGCTGGTGCTGCTGGTCTGGCTGGCCGGCTGTGCCAGCGCCCCCGAGCGCCCCGAGACGCTGCGCCAGGCGCTGCTGGGCCTTGGCCAACAGGCGGCCGAGCGGGTCGCCGAGGCGCCGGCCCTGGCAGGGGAAACCCTGGCCGATCAGGTGCTGCTGCTGTCCCCGCCCAAGGTCGACGAAAGGCTGGAGCTTGGCGTCGGCCGCGTCCAGGAGAGCCTGACCCGTGGCCTGCTGGCGATCGACGACGGCCCCCAGGTGCTGGACTGGCAGCCCGGTGATACCCCCGCCGCCGATACCAATCAATGGCTGGTCGATAGCCGACTGATCGCCGATGGCCCACGCCTGACGCTGTCTGACCGCGAGCTTTTGCCCTACCGCTTCGAACTCCGCCTGCGCCGCCCCGGCGACGGTGCCGCGCTGTGGTCCACGGTCATCAGCGGCGCCTTCGACGCCGACGCGCTCTAGGGCTTGCTGAAAAGTGCCTGCGCTCGTCGACTTCTCGGGCGAAGCCTGGACCCGGGCAGGGACTATGCCTGGAGATAACGGGTGCATGGAACGACCGTGCGGCGCCCGTCAGCCCTTGCGCAACAGCCGATCCAGCTGGCGATAGCCGATGGCCTCGATCAGGTCATCACGGCACGGACGTTCGCGCCCGGCCAGGTCGGCCAGGGTCAGCGCCACCCGCAGCACCCGGTGGTAGGCCCGGGCGGACAGCCGCAGGCGCTCAAGCGACTGCGCCAGCCAGGTGCGCTCGGCCACCTCCAGGGCGCAGGCTCGCTCCAGCGCGGCCCCGGCGAGCTGGGCGTTGAGCACTCCCCTCTGCTGCTGACGCTGACGCGCCGCCATCACGCGTCGGCGCACCATCTCGGTGCTTTCCCCCGGCTGATGCGACGTCAACTGTTCCACCGGCAGCGCCGGCACCTCCACCTGCAGGTCGATGCGATCTAGCAGGGGGCCGGACAGGCGCGCCTGATAGCGCTGGATCTGGGACGCGGTGCATACACAGTCCTGACGCGGATCACCCAGATGGCCGCAGGGGCAAGGATTCATTGCTGCAACGAGTTGAAAACGAGCAGGAAATCGTCGTTCGTGGCTGGCCCTGGCAATATGGATCTCGCCGCTTTCCAGCGGCTCGCGCAATACCTCCAGCACCTGGCGACTGAACTCCGGCAACTCGTCGAGAAACAGCACGCCGCGATGGGCCAGCGAGATCTCGCCGGGCCGTGGGCGCGAGCCGCCACCGACCAGCGAGACCGCGCTGGCGGTGTGATGAGGCGAACGAAACGGACGACGGCCAAAGCCATCGGACAGGGGAAGCGCGCACACCGAGCGAATCGCCGCCACCTCCAGCGCCTCGTCATCGCCAAGCGGCGGCAAGAGCCCGGGCAGTCGGCTGGCCAGCAACGTCTTGCCGGTACCGGGCGGCCCGGCAAACAGCAGGTTGTGCCCACCCGCCGCCGCTACCTCCAGCGCTCGCCGGGCCTGATACTGGCCACGCACATCGCACAGATCCAGCGCCGCAGGCCCGTCTTTCGGCGGTGCGGCGGGTGGGTGAGCCACAAGGGGAATGCGCCCGACCAGATGGGCGACGACGTCGAGCAGGTGCGCCGCCGGCAGCACCTCCAGTCCATTGACCAGGGCCGCCTCATCGGCGTTGGCCTCGGGCAGGATCAGGCGCCGCCCGGCCTGACGGGTGGCCATGGCGAAGGGCAGCATGCCGGCTACCGGCCGCAACCGACCATCGAGGGCCAGTTCGCCGGCACACTCGACACCCTCCAGTGCGGCGGCGGGCAACTGGCCGGAAGCCACCAGCAGACCCAGCGCGATGGGCAAATCGAAGCGTCCCCCCTCCTTGGGCAGATCGGCGGGAGCAAGATTCAGGGTAATACGGCGTAGCGGGTAGTCGAGGCCGCAGGTGGCAAGGGCGCTGCGCACCCGTTCGCGGCTTTCGCGCACTGCGGTCTCGGGCAGGCCGACCAGGGTCATGCCCGGCAGGCCGTTGGCCAGGTGTACCTCGACCTGTACCTCGGGGGCGTCCAGCCCCAGTCCCGCACGGGTGGCAATGATGGCAAGCGTCATGGGCTCCCTGCCTGACGGAAGGCTCATGACCAGTAGAGCACGCCCACCTCACCGGCGCCCCATGCCGGCCCCCCGCCAGGGCGGGCCGGCATATCTTGTGACGTTCTGCGTCTGAAGCCTCAGGCGGAGGGCTTGTCGGCTGAACCGCTCGATGCCTCGTCCTGCTTGCCCTGTTCCGGCACCGGCGGCACCGGTACCTCGGCGGCTTCCTCGGCCACGGCAGGCGCCGCGGTCGCTTCGCCAGCGGGCGCTGCACGTTCCTCGACCAGGCTCTCCAGCGCCGCTACCTGCTTTTCCAGCGCCTCGACCCGGGAGCGGGTGCGCTGCAACACGTCCATGAGGATGTCGAAATCCTCGCGTGACACCAGTTCGAGACGATCGAAGGCGCCACGCACCACCTGCTGGACCCCCTTCTGGATGTCTTCCGGGGCCTGGGAGGCGCCCTGCAAGCGCTCGCCGATCTGCTGTGCCAAACGGCTGATGCGATCCTGACTGACCATGATGGCTCTCCTTGAAACGTCGATGGGAACTCCGTTGCCGACAGGATACGCAAGCCGGGCGCCCAACGCATGCTTCGTGGCCCTTGCCCAGCGACGCCCGGCGCATTGGCGACTTCCGGATACCGACACGCCACCCGGCACGCGGCTCAGCACGCGACCCATTGCTCCACCCAGCACAACATGCTCGCCAATGACGCACCACTAATACGCGCCAGCACCAAAACAGTGCATTAACTTTGATGCAGTGCCGCAAACTCGCGGGTGTTTTTCGTCTCTCGCTTTCCAAAATAACCACAAGCCATTGTAAACAAAGCTTTTGCCAAATTTATGGCACGTATATCGCTATGCATAGATATCCATGCACCGAGCGGAAACAAGCCGCCACCTTATGCACGTAGGGAGCCATGCCATGAAACTGATCACCGCCATCATCAAGCCCTTCAAGCTGGACGACGTCCGCGAGGCGCTGGCCGACAACGGCGTCCAGGGCATCACCGTGACCGAGGTCAAGGGCTTCGGCCGCCAGAAGGGCCACACCGAGCTATACCGCGGCGCCGAGTATGTCGTCGACTTTCTGCCCAAGGTGAAGGTCGAGGTTGCGATCGACGAGGCCCGACTGGACAGCGTGCTGGAAGCCATCTGCAACGCGGCCAACAGCGGCAAGATCGGTGACGGCAAGGTGTTCGTCACGCCGCTGGAAGACGTCATCCGCATTCGCACCGGCGAGCGCGGCTCCGACGCGGTCTGATCCCCGTCCCCTGACCCGACTTCCGATAAAAATATAGCGAGACACTTCCATGGTCGATATCAGTGAACTCAGCTACGCGCTGGACACCTTCTACTTCCTTATCTGCGGCGCCCTGGTCATGTGGATGGCCGCCGGCTTTGCCATGCTCGAGGCCGGCCTGGTCCGAGCCAAGAACACCGCCGAGATTCTGACCAAGAACATCGTGCTGTTCGCGGTCGCCTGCACCATGTATCTGCTGGTGGGCTACGCCCTGATGTACTCCTCCGACGCCGGCGGCTTCATCCCCAACCTCGGCTTCTTGATCGGCGCCGAAAACAGCGTCGATGCGGTGCTGGCAGGTGGTGAAGACGCACCCTACTACTCGGCCCGCGCCGACTTCTTCTTCCAGGTCGTGTTCGTGGCCACCGCCATGTCGATCGTCTCCGGCGCTGTCGCCGAGCGCATGAAGCTGTGGGCCTTCCTGGCCTTCGCCGTGGTCATGACCGCCGTGATCTATCCGGTCTCCGGCTACTGGACCTGGGGCGGCGGCTGGTTGTCCGAAGCAGGCTTCTCCGACTACGCAGGTTCCGGCATTGTCCACATGGCGGGTGCCGCTGCAGCCCTGGCCGGTGTGCTGGTGCTCGGTCCGCGCAAGGGCAAGTACGGCAAGAACGGCGCCATCTACGCCATCCCCGGTGCCAACATGCCGCTGGCGACCCTGGGTACCTTCGTCCTGTGGCTGGGCTGGTTCGGCTTCAACGGCGGCTCCGAGCTCAAGCTCTCCGACGTGTCTTCCGCCAACAACATGGCCCAGGTGCTGGTAAACACCAACGCTGCCGCCGCCGGGGGTGTCATCGCCGCGCTGATCCTGGCCAAGATCTGGTTCCGCAAGGCTGACCTGACCATGGCCCTGAACGGCGCCATCGCTGGCCTGGTCTCCATCACCGCCGACCCGCTGTCCTCCACGGCCCTCGGCGCCACCCTGATCGGTGCAGTCGGCGGTGTCCTGGTGGTGGTCGCCATCGTGGTCCTCGACAAGCTGCGCCTGGACGATCCGGTCGGTGCCATCTCCGCCCACGGTGTGGCCGGTATCTGGGGTGTCCTGGCGGTCCCGCTGAACAACGCCGACGCCACCTTCGGCGCACAGATGCTCGGCATCATCGGCATCTTCGCCTGGGTCTTCACCGCTAGCCTGGTCGTGTGGCTGATCATCAAGGCAATCATGGGTGTGCGTGTCAGCGAAGAAGAAGAATACGAAGGCGTCGACCTGGCCGAATGTGGTCTCGAAGCCTACCCCGAGTTTAACGTCGCCAAGAAGTAAGCCTGAGCTTACCCGCGACACCAGTGAGCTGGCGTGCTCCTCCTGGCCCCTTCGGGGGCCTTTTTTATTGCTGTTCGCCAGGGGTATGCTTTGTCACACTAGTCAGGACAGGCGCAACGGCGCGCCGCCAACGGGTTGGCGCCAGGCACGACCGACGCCGCCCCCACACGGACAGGATGAGGAACCCGCCATGAAACTGGTGACCGCGATTATCAAGCCATTCAAGCTCGACGACGTCCGCGAGTCGCTCTCCGAGATCGGTGTTCAGGGCATCACCGTCACTGAAGTGAAGGGCTTTGGCCGTCAGAAGGGCCACACCGAGCTGTACCGGGGAGCCGAGTACGTGGTCGACTTTCTGCCCAAGGTGAAGCTTGAGGTGGCGGTCGACGACGGTATGACCGAGCAGGTCATCGAAGCCATCGTCCAGGTCGCCAACACCGGCAAGATCGGTGATGGCAAGATCTTCGTCACTCCCCTTGAACAAGTCATTCGTATCCGTACCGGCGAGACCGACAAGGATGCTGTCTGACCTCGACCGACAAGGACGCTGTCTGAGCTAGACCGACAAGGGCGCGGGCTGACCGGTGATGGCAGCTGTCTTCAGCCACCCCCCTCGAGCAGGTCATTCGTATCCGTACCGGCGAGACCGACAAGGATGCTGTCTGACCTCGACCGACAAGGACGCGGTTTAAGCTAGACCGACAAGGGTGCGGTCTGACGACGGCGACCGGTTCTCCCCGCCAGGTGGCGCCGCTCAGCCGCGGCGTCGCAACGGCTCCAGCAGGTCGCTCAGGCCGTTGTGGTCGATCTCGTGCATCAGCGCCAGCAGGCGTCCGATCTCTCCGGGGGGAAACCCGACCCGGGCAAACCACGCCAGGTAAGGCCCGGGCAGATCGGCGATCAAGGTACCTTGATGCTTGCCGAAAGGCATCGGCAAGGTAACCAGGCGTTCCAGGTCCTGAGGATTCATCGCTGCTCCTGAGCGGGTGGGTGAGGGAAAGACGCACAGGGTACTGGCCTGCGGGCGGCGTCGCCATCGATTCGCCTCCCCATTGAAAGTCTCCCCGTTGAAAGTCTTCCCCATCGACGCCATGGTTATTTCCAGGTATCGACAAGGAGGCCGACATGACCACACTCGTGATAGGTGCCAACGGCCAGATCGGCCGCCAGGTCTGCGCCATCGCCCACCGCCAGGGACATCCGATTCGCGCCATGATCCGTAGCGCCGAGCAACGCGACTGGTTCGAGCAACAAGGTATCGAGACGGTCGTCGCCGACCTGGAGGACGACTTCGCCTCCGCCTTCGAAGGTTGCGATCAGGTGCTGTTCACCGCCGGCTCCGGCCCGAACACCGGGCCCGACAAGACACTGTTGATCGACCTCTACGCCGCTACGCGGGTGGCGGACGAGGCCAGCCGCCAGGGGCTGGATCGCATGCTGATGGTCAGCGCCATGCGCGCCGAGCAGCCGCTGCAGGCGCCGGAGAAGCTCAGGCCCTACATGGCCGCCAAGTTCGCTGCCGATGCCTACCTGCGCAGCAGCAAGGTGGACCATGTCATCGTCAAGCCAGGCCGGCTCACCGACGACGACGCCACCGGCCGCGTAGCCACGTCGCTGGACGAGACCGGGGGCAACAACCAGATATCCCGAGCCAACGTGGCCCAGGCCCTGGTCTATCTATTGGGGCAACGAAAGATCCGTAATCACGAGACGGTACTCCTGGACGGCGAACGCGAGATCGCCGAGGCTCTCGGCGACTGACCACCGCCACACCGGCCAGGCGATTCAATCCGCCAGCAGCAACGACGACGCCGATGGCAAGTGGCCATCGGCGTCGTCGTTTGCGGCGTTCTGTCGTGGGGTCTTACTTCTCCACGAAGGCACGCTCGATGACGTAGTCGCCGGGCTCGCCCATGCGCGGGGAAATATTGAAGCCGAGCTCGTCGAGCAGTGCGCTGGTGTCGTCGAGCATGGCCGGGCTGCCGCAGATCATGGCCCGGTCCTGCTTGGGATCGATGGGCGGAAGCCCCTTGTCGTCGGTCAGCTTGCCGGTGCGGATGTGATCGGTCAGGCGGCCCATGGTGTGGAAGTCTTCACGGGTCACGGTGGGGTAGTAGACCAGCTTCTCGCTGATCTCCTCGCCCAGGTACTCGTGCGCCGGCAACTCCTTGGTGATGAAGTCGGCGTAGGCCAGCTCGTTGACGTGGCGCACGCCGTGCACCAGCACTACCTTTTCGAAGCGCTCGTAAACCTCGGGGTCCTGGATCAGGCTGAGGAAGGGCGCCAGACCGGTGCCGGTGGACAGCATGTAGAGATTGCGCCCAGGCAGCAGGTCGTCACATACCAGGGTACCGGTAGGCTTGCGGCTGACCATGATCTGATCGCCTACTTGCAGGTGCTGCAGGCGAGAGGTCAGGGGACCATCGGGTACCTTGATGCTGAAGAACTCGAGGTGGTCCTCGTAGTTGGGGCTGGCCACGGAGTAGGCACGCATCAGCGGCTTGCCGTTGACCTCGAGACCGATCATCACGAACTGGCCGTTCTTGAAACGCAGGCTACGCTCACGGGTCGTGCGGAAGGTGAACAGGGAGTCGTTCCAGTGATGAACGCTCAGCACTTCTTCCAGGGCAAACTTGCTCATGCCAACTCCTTAAAATGCTTGGGCTTATTCCTGAAGTGAATAAAGCCCGATATCAAGTCTTGCGGATAATTCTAAGACCGGCCATATTATCTGTTAAATGGATTGTATGGATAACGCTTATCCAATTCATTGATATAGATGTCCATCGCCGACGTCTTTACCCCTATCGCGCCGGAGAGCCCGTGCCATGCGCTACACCCTTCGACAGCTGGAAGTCTTTGTTGCGGTCGCCCAGCACGAGAGCGTGTCCAAGGCGGCGCGCGCCCTGGCCCTGTCGCAGTCGGCGGCCAGTACCGCGCTGTCCGAACTCGAGCGCCAGTTCGACTGCCAGCTGCTCGATCGCATCGGCAAGCGCCTCAAGCTCAATGCACTGGGCTTCCAGCTGCTGCCCAAGGCGGTCGCCCTGCTCGATCGGGCCGAAGAAGTGGAAGAACTGCTCAGAGGCCAGCAAGGCATCGGCAATCTGGATGTCGGCGCCACCCTGACCATCGGCAACTATCTGGCGACGCTGTTGATCAGCGACTTCATGCAGCGCCACCCCGGCAGCCGGGTAAGGCTGCAGGTCCGCAACACTCGCTCGATCATCGATGCGGTTCGCCATCACCAGCTCGACCTGGGGCTGATCGAGGGGCAGTGCGAGGAGGACGAGGTCATCACCCAGCCCTGGGTCGAAGACGACCTGGTGGTGTTCTGTTCGCCCCGTCACCCGCTGGCCAACCGCGGGCCGGTGGAGCTCGACCGCCTGCTGCGTGAAGACTGGATCATGCGAGAGGAGGGCTCAGGCACGCGCCTGACCCTCGAACAGGCAGCCCGCCATCGGCGTGGTCGCTTCAATATCCTGCTCGAACTGGAGCATACCGAGGGCATCAAGCGTGCGGTGGAGTCGGGGCTGGGAATCGGCTGTGTCTCACGTCTGGCGCTGCGCGACGCCTTTCGGCGTGGCAGCCTGACCCCACTGCCCACGCCGGAACTGGACCTGAGTCGACAGTTCACCTTTATCTGGCACCGTCACAAGTACCTCACCGCAGGCATGCGCGAATTTCTACGCCAGTGCCGGCAGATGACGGAGGGGATCCAGCGCAGCGACGAGATCGATCTGCCGCAGGTGCCCTGAACGGAAACGACTAGCGCTATGCAGGAGAGAGCCCGCCGCGGACGGCGGGCGGCACAGATCAGCGCAGATCGTCGACGGCGTCGGTGATCTTGTCGCAGTCGGCCTTGGTCAGATCCTTGGAGAGGGAGTGGATGACCAGTTTGGCGGTGGGAGCATCGAGCTTGTCGCGCAGGTGGCCAAGAAAGCGCGGCGGCGCCACCATGATCAGCTTTTCCATGCTGTTGTCGACACGGGCACGATACAGTCGATCGGCTACCTCTCGGGCAAAGATGACTTCATGGTGCTGGGTCGCCACCTCCTCGCCGCCAGCCTGACGCGAGGCGGTAGCACTGGATTCATGTACGTCACCGCCCTTGTCGGTCACCAGATCGCCTTCGTGGAGCCGCCCTTCGGCGTGCACCAGGCTCTCGACTTCATTCAGCTTGCGTCCTGTCCGAGTGAAGATTCGCGCACGCGACGCATCGGCTACCACGATATAAGTCGTCGTCATGGTCGGTCCTCGCCTCCCTGTGTTCAGACTTCCCGGCACAATGACCGGTACAAAGTCACCATGGCAACGGACCCCGGCAGCGTCAACTGGTGGTTATTGGCGACACCGGCGTCGCCCTCCACGGACACTGACGAGCCCTGCCTCCTTTGGGGTAGCATGCAGGCATCTGTTACACGCCCCGGCGGCCTGCGGCCCTGTCCGGTTATCGCCTTTGCCTGCGCCGCACCGCTGATACTCGCGGGCCGCCCATCCTGGCGCCCTGCGAGTTCCCCTGCTGGAGGACCTCAACCATGCGCCAGTTCTTCTTTCCCCGCGCCCCACTGGCCCGGCGCACCCTGCTGAGCTGTCATTTCATTGCACAGCTCGGCGTTCTCGCCGCCGGTCTGTGGTGGCTGATCCCCCGCACCCCCTGGGTCGCCATGACCACCTGGAGTGAGAGCTGGCCTCCCCTGGCGCTGGGCGCCGGCCTCACCCTGCTGACCATGGTCGCACTACGCCTGCTGGCCGAGCTGTGGTTGCTGCCCCATCACCTGGGCAGTCAACGGCCCGGCTTCGCCCCCGGCGCGGTGGTCACCCGCTCCTACGATCGTCGTCCGGCGGTGCATGATGACGACAAGGCCTGGACCTCCCAGGCCCGGCCGCTGGAGGACGACGACGCGGTGGTCGGCGATGCTCGGGTGACGCGCAAGGCCGAACCGCTGAGCAAACGCGGACATCGCGAGCCCGGCCTCGACCTGAACCGTTCGTCTACCGGCGAGCCCGAATCACAAAGGGTCCAGAAGCCGAGTCGCCAGGAGCCAAGTCTCTGACGCGGTCGACGCCTTAACCGAGATGACGCCGCGGCTCGGTGTCCCTGCATGGCCGACATTGTGCGCCTGGACGCTTTCAGGGCGTTTCCCAGGCGTCATTGGGGCTCAAGGGAGCTAGCCGAAAGTCAGCCGACTTCCAGCACAGAGCTTTTTCAGGACAGAGCTTCAGCGGCGAGCGCGCTGCCGCCCTCGATGCCACAGCCAGACCGCCCCGACACCGAGCCCCGCACCCAGGGTATTGGCGACGATGTCCCAGACATCGCCGCCAAGACGCCCGGGTACCGGGATCTGGGCGAACTCGATGGCGACGCCGTAGGCCACCGCCAGTGCCATGGACAGCCCGCTGCGCCCGCTCGCCAACGCCAGCAGTGTTGCCAGGCCGGCGTAGGCGATCAGATGGTTGGCCTTGTCCCAGGGCAGGTCTTCCGGCAATTCGCTGGCAGGCATCAGACTGCCCCAGGCGATGACCAGTGCGGCGGCGGCGGCCAGCCCCCACCACCACCGCACGAATGCAGACCGCCTGCCCGAGACTTCAGCCTGAGGCGATCTGGGCATGATAGGCCGGGCTCAACTCGTGCAGCGCCTCCATGAAGGCGGTGACGTTGTCGGGGTCGGTGAACTGGCTGATGCCGTGGCCGAGATTGAAGATGTGGCCCGGGCCGTGACCGTAGCTGTCGAGGATACGGCCGACCTCGGCACGAATCGCCGAAGGGTTGGCGAACAGCACATTGGGGTCCATGTTGCCCTGCAGTGCCACCTTGCGGCCCACCCGGCTGCGCGCGCTGGACAGTTCAGTGGTCCAGTCCAGCCCCAGGGCGTCGGCGCCGGTGTCAGCCAGATCCTCGAGCCACTGGCCGCCGTTCTTGGTGAACAGGATCACCGGTACGCGGCGCCCATCCTGTTCGCGAATCAGCCCCGCCACGATCTGTTCCATGTAGCGCAGCGAGAACTCGCGATAGGCCGGCGTGGACAGCGTCCCTCCCCAGGTATCGAAGATCTGTACCGCCTGTGCGCCAGCTCGGATCTGCGCATTGAGGTAGTCGGTTACCGCGGTGGCCAGGGTATCGAGCAGCTGATGCATCACGTCGGGGCTTGAGTAGAGCATGCCCTTGACGTGGCGAAAGTCCTTGCTGGAGGCGCCTTCGACCATATAGGTCGCCAGGGTCCAGGGACTGCCGGAGAAACCGATCAGCGGCACCCGACCGTTGAGTTCGCGACGGATGGTCGAGACCGCGCGCATCACGTAGTCGAGGTCGCGTTCGGCGTCGGGCGCCGTCAGCGCGGCCACGTCTTCTGCGCTGCGTACCGGCTTGCGGAACTTGGGACCCTCGCCGGTCTCGAAGTACAAGCCCAGCCCCATGGCATCGGGGATGGTCAGAATATCGGAGAACAGGATGGCGGCGTCCAGCGGATAGCGTTCCAGCGGCTGCAGGGTGACCTCACAGGCGCGGGCGGTATCACGACACAGGTCCATGAAGCTTCCCGCCTGGGCGCGCACTTCCTTGTACTCCGGCAGGTAGCGACCGGCCTGGCGCATCATCCAGACCGGAGTGCGATCCACCGGTTGACGCGCGAGAGCGCGCAGAAATCGATCGTTCTTCAGTTCCATGCAGGCGTCATCCAGGGAAAATGTGCGACTCATTGTACCGCAATGACTCCCGAACGCGTGGCCTCCTGCGACCCTGTGTCGTCGGCAAGGTGTCGTGAGCCTTGCACGACTTCCTGATAAACTGGGCGCCCCCTTGACGGCGCTGCCGTTGTTTCGACTCCGAGGTACCCCGTGACGATTCGCTTTATCGCCGCCTCTCGCCTGCCCACCCCCTGGGCGACCTTCACCATGCACGGCTTCGAAGACGAGGCCACGGGCAAGGATCATATCGCCCTGACCCTGGGGGAGATCGACGATGGCGCTCCTGTGCTGGGACGGGTGCACTCTGAATGCCTGACCGGCGACGCCCTGTTCTCGATGCGCTGCGACTGCGGCTATCAGCTTCAGGAAGCGCTCAAGCGTATCGCCAGCGAAGGCCGCGGTGTCATCCTCTACCTGCGTCAGGAAGGCCGCGGCATCGGCCTGCTCAACAAGATTCGCGCCTACCACCTGCAGGACCAGGGGGCCGACACCGTCGAGGCCAACGAGCGCCTGGGCTTTGCCGCCGACCTGCGCCGCTATGACCTGTGCGTGCCGATGCTCGAACACCTGGGTGTCGAGGGGCTCAAGCTGATGACCAACAACCCGCGCAAGGTCGACGCCCTGACCCAGGCCGGCGTTCAGGTGGTGGAACGCGTCGCCCTGACCACCGGGCTCAATCCCCACAACGAGCACTACCTGTCCACCAAGGCAGGCAAGCTCGGTCACATGATGGCGCTGGGTGACTTTACCCAGGCTGACGACGTGGATATCGAAAAAAAGTCATAGGCCGCGTAAGGAATCCGGCCCACCCCCGACTCAAGATCAAACGCAACATTACGCTCCATTGATCTTGACCTTCGAGGTGCCGACATGAAACTCAAGCTGCTTTCGATTGCCGCCATTGCCGCCGTGACCACACTTCCGCTGACGGCCCAGGCCGACGCCCGCGCGACCGACCTGGCCCGCGCGCTGAACAGCCAACCCCTGTCCATGCGCGACGCCATGCCCCAGCAGGGCCATGAAGTGATCAACGCCCACATCGCCAGCGACAGCACCGAAGCCCTGCGCAAGGCTCGCCTGCGGCTGCAGTCTCGCCATGTGGAAATGACCGACTTCATGCTCAATCTCGACCTCGGTCGCGCCGCCACCAAGTAACAGCAAGAAAAAAATGCCTTTGTTTTTGCACCGCTACAGACATACGACCGTTTTAATAGAGCCGCATTATCGAAGCCATAAAAGCGATTACCTGGCGCTTTCGATAGAACGCTAACAAAATACACACATCGACAGCGGGTGACGCCACCCGCTGATACCGGAAGGAGCTTCGACATGAAACCCACCTTGATCCTCGCTGCCCTGATCGTCGCCTCTCTGCCCGCTCTGGCCCAGGCTGCACCACCCAAGTACGCCCTGGCCCTGAACGAATCGCCCTTGACCGACCAGGCCCCGTTGGCCGATGACGTGCTGGGGCAGCAAGTCGCCGATGTCGAGCCTCTGGCTATCGGTGGTCAACGTATCGGCAACACCGCCGTCTCGACCCATGATGGCAAGACGCTGGCAAACGCCAGGCTGCAACTGCATCGCGACCAGGCCCAGGCCGCTCGCTTTCTGCAGCAGGACGGACGACGTGTCGCGGTGACCATCTAGGCTGTGCCGTGTAAAGGCGACTTAGACCAAGGTCGAATCGGCATTTGACATTCCGTTAGCCTGTTAATATTATTGCCGCAAGTTTTCATGCAGTACCCGTTGGATACATCCTTCGAACGCCGGACAGAGTCAGCAAGGTCCAGGCAGACAAGGATGACAAGCTGCAGAAAAGGCAGGCCCTGAGGGGCCAAAAAATGCCACCAAAATTAAAACGACCGTTTTATTTTGAATCGGTCGAATTCAAGAGAGACAAGGGCCACGAGGCCCAATAGGAGAGACACCATGAAAGCCACTACCAAGATCGCCGCTACTGCCCTGCTCGCCGCTGCCCTGCCGCTGACCGCCCAGGCCGACCGCGCCAGTGACCGTGCCCAGGCGCTCAACGCCGAGCCGCTGTCCAGCCTCAGCGTCGCCGCCCTCGACGCCGCCCATCAGGTCGGCAACGCCCATATCGCCGACAACGGCAGCAATGCGATGGCCAACGCCCGCCTGGAGCTGCTGCGCGAACAGGCCAAGCGTACCGACTTCGCCATGAGCGAGCATGACCTGGACCTGGCCCGTCAGGCCACCACCGGCTAATTTTTGCCGACCAGATTAAAACGACCGTTTGACTTGATGATGACCGGCAACGTCCAAATGACGCCCGGCGTCATCTCCAACAGACGATCGCGAAGGCCAGCAACACAGGCCCTTCGACAAAGACTGCAAGACGACCGCTGAAACCGACATACGCGATGGCCAAGGGCTCACCCAGAAGCCCATCAGGCCTACAGGAGAGACACCATGAAAGCCACTACCAAGATCGCCGCTACTGCCCTGCTCGCCGCTGCCCTGCCGCTGACCGCCCAGGCCGACCGCGCCACTGACCGCGCCCAGGAGCTCAACGCCGAGCCGTTGGCTCAGGTCAGCGCCAGCGCGCTGGAGGCCGCCCATCAGGTCGGCAACGCCCATATCGCCGACAACGGCAGCAACGCCATGGCCAATGCCCGGCTGGAGCTGCTGCGGGTTCAGGCCAAGCGCACCGACTTCGCCATGAGCGAGCACGACCTGGACTTGGCCCGTCAGGCCACCACCGGCTAAGCGCACCGATCCGATGGGTGCCCACGGGTAAAGACCCCGGGTACCAACGCAAAGGCCCCGCCGACGTGATGTCGGCGGGGCCTTTTTATGTGCCGGGTCTTTTTGTGCTCGGCCTCTTTGTGCCGGGTCTTTTTATGCTCGGCCTTTTTGTGCTGGGCCTGGGGGAGGGTCTACCGGACACGGGGCCAGGTGCGGGACCAGGCACTCAGCGACCCGGCGACCCGGCGACCCGGCGACCCGGCCGTCGAGCCTGCGTCAGCGTGACTGAGGCGCGGAATCGACCTGCCGTGGCTGCCACAGCGCCTTCATCACCAGCGCGATGGTCAACATCACTGCGACACCGCTGATCGCTCCGATCCAGGTGGTACCGGTGACACCGGCCACGAAGAAGGCCACAAGTCCTGCGACACCGGCTGTCACCGCGTAGGGCAGCTGGGTGCGCACATGGTCGATATGGTCACAGCTCGACCCCGCCGACGACAGAATGGTGGTATCGGAAATCGGCGAGCAATGATCGCCGAAGATGCCGCCGCTCAGCACCGAGGCGATGGCCAGCGCCATGGGCAGGTCCATGGCCGCCGCCACCGGCATGGCGATCGGAATCATGATGGCGAAGGTGCCGTAGGAGGTGCCGGTGGTGAAGGCCACCACGGCGCCGATCAGGAACAGCAGCACCGGTACCAGGCTGGGCGGAATGCTGGCCTCGGTCAGGCTGACCAGGTAGTCGGCGGTGCCAAGCTCGGAGGTGACGCTGCCGATGGACCAGGCCAGCGCCAGGATGATGTAGACCAGGGTCATGCTCTTGATGCCCTCGACCACGATATCCATGGCCTCGCGGAAGTCGAACAGCCGCTGACTCATGCCCATGGCCAGCCCCGTCATCACCGCCACCAGGGTGGCGATCAGGATCGACTGACCGCCGTCGGCGTTGCCCACCGCAGTCACCAGGTCATTTTCCGGGAAGTTGCCGGTCCACAGAAACAGCGGCGGAATCATCGCCAGCAACACCCCGATCGGCACCAGCATGTTGCGCTTGCGAGCGGTGTCTTCCGGCGCCTTGAGCTCCATGGCGTCGGTCTCGGAAGGCGGCTTGGCGGTGTCTTCCATCAGCTTGCCGGTCTCCCGGGCGCGACGTTCTGCCCGCGCCATGGGACCGAAGTCCCACTGGGTGACGACGATATAGAAGATCATCCCCAGCGCCAGCCAGGCGTAGAAGTTCAGCGGAATCGAGGACAGGTAGATCAGGTACTCCGAGCCGCTCACCTCCATCTCGCCCAGCTGAGTGCCGATCAGCCCCATGACGAAGACCACCCAGGTGGACACCGGGCCCAGCAGGCACATGGGGGCCGAGGTGGAATCGACGATGTAGGCGAGCTTCTCGCGGGAGACCTTCATGCGATCGGTGATCGGACGCATCACGCTGCCCACGGTGAGGGCGTTGAAATAGTCCTCGAAGAAGATCAGCATGCCAAGGCCAAGCGTGCTGCCCTGGGCGCCACGGGCGCTGGCGACCTTGCGCGAGATGGCGCGGGCGATGGCGTGGGCGCCACCGGTACGCTGCAGCACGCTGATCAGCACCCCGAACAGGCCACAGTAGATCAGCACGGTGGCGTTCCACTCGTCGCCGATGCTCGGCACGATAAAGTCAGAAAAACTGTTGTAGAGGCCGGCGGCAGGGTTGTAGCCGGCGAGCATGGTCGCCCCGAGCCAGACGCCGCAGAACAGCGCGGGAATGACGTTGCGCGTCGCCAATGCCAGCAGGATGGCCAGCAGCGGCGGCAACAGGGATAAGAGTCCGAAGGACATCGGGAGTCTCCTGGGTTCTTGTCGGTCTTGGCCCGAGGGGATGACGCCGGACGGCGTCGTGCGGGCAGCGGGGCATCCTAGGCGCTTGCGGCACAAACGGCAACCGCGCTGTCACATCCCCGCAACCGCCGTTCCAGAAGTACAAGCCAGCGCCGGCCTGCAGCTAGCTGACCACCCTGAAAATTCCCCTCGGACATCGGGCGACGGAACCGACAGATACCTCCATCACCCCGCGACCCGCTTCCCCAACACCGACAGCCGATACCCTCTCTGGAGATACACCAGGCAACGTCCCGACGGCCCTCGCCTCAGTCAGGACGCCGGGTCTCCACCTCCACCCCCTTCATGCCCTGTGCCGTGTAGCGCTCGCCGGCAACGACGTCAGGCGCCAGGCCAGCGCCACTTGGCCCTGGGGTCGTCAGGCCTGACCGCGGGCCTGGCGAATACGCTGGTAGGCGTTGCCGATCTCGACGGTGCGGGCCTCGGCGACCTCGCGCATGCTGTCGGGCAGGCCACGACTGGCCAGCTTGTCCGGGTGGTTCTCGCTCATCAGCTTGCGGTAGGCGCGCTTGACCTCGGCGTCACTGGCCTCGTCGCTGACGCCGAGCACCTTGTAGGCATCTTCCAGCGGGCTCTGGCTCTCCTGGGTCGCGCCAGCACCGTGGGAGGCGCCGCCCCGCAGCATAGCCTCGATCTGGGCGATCTCGGCCTCGCTGCAGCCAAGCCCGCGAGCCACCCGCATCAGCATGCTGTGCTCGGCCGGGTGCAGCACCCCATCGGCGGCGATGGCGGAAAGCTGCACCTGCAGGAAGATCTGGCGCAGCGCGCTGCGCCCGCGCGTCAGGCGGGCCACCCGTGCGATCTCGCCGTCGAGGTCGAAGTCACTGGCGCGCCCGCGCTCGAAGGCGGCGCGGGCGCTGGCACGGGTGTTTTCCGGCAGACGCAGACGCACCAGCAATTGCTCCAGCACCTGACGTTCCTCGCCGCTGACCTGACCATCGGCCTGGCACACCGCCCCCATCACCGCAAAGGTGGAGTCCATGAACTGACGCTGCATCTCGGCCAGGCCCTTGCTGAGCATCAGACCGCCACGCAGGCGCCCGCCCAGCCACCAGCCGATACCGCCGCCGATCAGCATGCCCAGCGGCCCACCGGCCAGGAAGCCCACTACCGCGCCAATCACGATGATGGTCAGCATAAAATCCTCTCTTGTGCGCTACGTCGCCAAGCGGCGGCGCCACGTCTTTTTCTGTTTCGGCCCTGGCCAACCGTTGCGGCTATGCCAGGTCCCGCCAAAGGGGTATGAGCAGGCAGCATACCATCGCCGTCGAGCCGGCGGCGAAGGTCCAGCCTTCGCTGTTTCATCGAATGGTCATCTGCAAGCGCGACACTGCACGCCATTTCAAGCCGCTCGGTTCACACTCCCATGCGACTCTCGATCACGCGCCTTGCCATCGTCGGCGCCATCGCTTCCGCCAGCATCAGCGTCAGCCTGGCCTCCAATGCTTCGGTATTCCCCTGGCAGGGTTTGCTGGGGGTGGACACGCCGCCATCTGACACCGCCAGGTCCGTCATCGAGCGCCTGGTCGAAAGCGCCAGCCATCGCTGAGCCTGCTCCCAGACGCCATCGGCCCCCTGGAGCGGGGGCCGATGGCATGACGGACATACTTGCGCCGTGCAGGCGCCCTCGCTCAGCGCTTTCGGTGCTTGTCCAGACGGCGTCGAATCGCCGCCTCGATACCGTCGGCATCGAGGCCACAGTCGCGCAGCAGCTCCGCCGGCTTGCCGTGTTCGGCAAAGACATCGGGCAGGCCCAGGTTGAGCACCGGCACCGCGATACCCTCGGCCAGCAGCAGTTCGTTGACGCCACTGCCGGCGCCTCCGGCCACCACGTTTTCTTCCAGTGTGACCAGCAGGTCGTGGTTGCGGGCGGCCTCTAGCACGGCGTCACGATCCAGCGGTTTGACGCTGCGCATATTGATGTGGGTGGCGTCTAGCCGCTCGGCCACCACCCCGGCGGGGTCATTGAGGCTACCGAAGGCCAGCAGCGCCACGCCCTTGCCCTGACGCCGCGGCTCGGCCACGCCGATGGGCAGCGGCTCGAGGTCGGCGGGAATGGGCACACCGGGACCGGTACCGCGGGGATAGCGTACCGCCGCTGGGCCCGGATGATGGTAGGCGGCGCTGAGCATGGCGCGACACTCGGCCTCGTCCGCCGGTGCCAGCACCACCATGCCCGGTACGCAGCGCAGGTAGGTCAAATCCAGGGCGCCGTGGTGGGTCGGGCCATCCTCACCGACCAGGCCGGCACGATCGATGGCGAAGGTCACGTCCAGCTCCTGCACCGCCACGTCATGGATCAACTGGTCATAGCCGCGTTGCAGGAAGGTCGAGTAGATCGCCACCACCGGCTTCATTGCCTCGCAGGCCATGCCGGCGGCCAGGGTCACCGAGTGCTGTTCGGCGATGGCCACGTCGTAGTAGCGCTCGGGGTACTCCCTGGAGAAACGGATTAAATCCGACCCCTCGCGCATGGCCGGGGTAATACCGATCAGACGTTCGTCGGCGGCGGCCATGTCACAGATCCAGTCGCCGAACACGCTGCAGTACTTCTTCTTCGGCGGCGCATTCGACTCGGTCGCCGGGGGCTTGGCCTTGGCGGCCTCCGGCGTCTCCAGCTTGGTGATGGCGTGGTAGCCGATGGGATCGGACTCCGCCGGCAGGAAGCCCCGGCCCTTGCACGTCTTCACGTGCAGAAACTGAGGTCCGTCCAGCTCACGCATGCTGGTAAGGGCATCGGTCAGGGCGTCGATATCGTGGCCGTCGATGGGCCCGACATAATTGAAGCCCATCTCCTCGAACAGGGTGGCC
Source organism: Halomonas sp. H10-59 (assembly GCF_040070555.1). NCBI lineage: Bacteria > Pseudomonadati > Pseudomonadota > Gammaproteobacteria > Oceanospirillales > Halomonadaceae > Halomonas > Halomonas sp. H10-59. Next base: position 84,461 of record NZ_CP098828.1, on the reverse strand, counting down.
GGACTGACCATGCCCTTGACGTGCTCCTCGGTGCGCCGCGCCAGCTCCAGCGCACCCGGCAGGTGGGACAGCACCCGCTTGCCGTTCTCACGCATGCTCAGATAGGGCTTGCTGACCAGAATCCGTGCCAGGTAGCTGGCCACGCCCCCGACGTTCTCGGAGATCGACATCTCGTTGTCGTTGAGCACGACCAGCAGGTTGGCGTTGACGTGGCCGGCGTGGGCCAGGGCCTCGAAGGCCATGCCCGCGGTCAGGGCGCCGTCGCCGATGACGGCACAGACGCGGCGCTCCTGCTTCTGCGTGCGCGCCGCCAGGGCCATGCCCAGAGCCGCCGAGATGGAGGTGCTGGAATGGCCGACGCCAAAGGTGTCGTACTCCGACTCGGCACGCCGGGGAAAGGCGGCCAGACCGCCGTAGCGACGAATGCTGGTCATGGCCTCGCGGCGGCCGGTCAGAATCTTGTGGGGATAGGCCTGGTGGCCCACGTCCCACACCAGGCGATCGTGGGGCGTGCGGAAGGCGTGGTGCAGCGCCACGGTCAGCTCGACCACACCAAGACCGGCGCCGAAGTGGCCGCCGGAAACGCCGACGCTATACAGCAGGTAGGCGCGCAGCTCATCGGCCACGCGCTTGAGCTGCTCTGCGCTCATGGCACGCAGCGCAGCCGGGGTATCCAGAGTATCGAGCAGCGGTGTCGCCGGCCGCTCGGTGGGAATCGTGTCGAACAGCTTCATGTTAGCCCTGTGGTCGTCAGTGATCGCGCTCGATCATGTAGCGGGCAAGCCCGGCCAGAGGCGCCGCCGCCTCGCCCAGCGGGGCGATGGCGTCGAGTGCCTCGTCGATCAGCGCACCGGCCTTGGCTCGGGCGCCGTCAAGCCCGAGCAGGGCGGGATAGGTCGGCTTGTCGCGGGCCGCGTCGGCCCCCGAGGTCTTGCCGAGGGTATCGGTGTCGCCGGTGACGTCCAGCACGTCGTCATGCACCTGAAACGCCAGGCCCATGGCCGCAGCATAGGTGTCCAACGCCCCCAGACGCGAATCGTCCTCGGCCACCGCCACCAGCCCACCGAGGCGAACCGCGGCGCGAATCAGCGCACCGGTCTTGTGGCGGTGCATGGTTTCCAGCATCGCCAGGTCGGGACGTTCGCCCACCACCGCCAGATCCAGCGCCTGGCCGGCGGCCATGCCGTCGCGACCAGACGCCTTGGCCAGGGTCGCCACCAGGGCACCCAGGCGGGGCGAGCGAGAGCTCGCCAGCAGCTCGAATGCCAGCGTCTGCAGGGCGTCACCGGCAAGAATCGCCGAGGCCTCATCGAAGGCCTTGTGCACCGTGGGCTGGCCACGTCGCAGGTCGTCGTCATCCATCGCCGGCAGATCATCGTGGACCAGCGAGTAGGCGTGGATCAGCTCGATCGCGGCGGCGGGGATATCCAGCTCGTCGTCGTCGGCCCCCAGCGCACGCCCTGCGGCGTAGACCAGGATGGGGCGCAGGCGCTTTCCTCCGACCAGCAGGCCGTGGCGCATCGCCGCCTCGAGCCGGGGTTCGACGACGTGGCGCTGTTCGAACAGTCCCTCGAGGCAGCGGTCTACCCGCGCCCGGTCTGCGGCCAAGCGGGCCAGCATGGTGTCAGCGTTCACCCGGTTCCTCCCCGATATCAAAAGGCGACAGCTGCATGCCACCGTCGGCGTTCTCCGTCAGGCTGCGCACCTTGAGTTCGGCCTCGTCGAGCCGCTTCTGGGCATCTCGCGTCAAGGCCACGCCCTGCTCGAAGGCCTTGAGCGACTCCTCCAGCGTCAGCTCGCCGGACTCCAGGCGCTCGACCAGTGTCTCCAGCTGGGTCATGGCCGAGGCGAAGTCGAGCGACTCGTCATCTTTCTGTGTTGGCTGGCGGTCCTGCGTTGCCATGCGCCCCTCCAGGCGGCGGGTCAAAGGCTGACCCGAGATTGCGAGTTCACGGCCGACGATGGGCCACCCGGGAAACGCAGGCTCGCTGACGACGTCCGGCCTTTCCCCAAAGGGCGACAGTATACACGCTCTCCCCCCGGGGTCGTCTGCCCTGGCCCTTATCCGCGGCCCGCGAAGCGCCCCTCGAAAGGACGGCGGTACATGCAGATGGCTCATGCTGCGGTGCAAGGATTTTCAACGTGAAAATGCCGCCCTGTGGTACTCTATGGACCCTGATTTTTCGCCTGCCCCACCACACAGCCGCTGGCTGCCGCCAACTCCAAGAGGTTGATTCGACCATGGCCAAAACGTCCCTGGACAAGAGCAAGATCAAGATCCTGCTGCTCGAGGGCGTCCACCAGAGTGCAGTGGACAATTTTCTCAACGCCGGATACACCAATATCGAGCATATGCCGACCTCGCTCGACGAAGAGTCGCTGATCGAGAAGATCCGTGATGTTCACTTCATCGGCATTCGCTCCCGCACCCAGCTCACCGAGCGGGTGTTCGCGGCGGCCGAGAAGCTGGTGGCGGTCGGTTGCTTCTGCATCGGTACCAATCAGGTCGATCTCACGGCGGCGCTGGTGCGCGGCATTCCGGTGTTCAACGCCCCCTACTCCAACACCCGCTCGGTGGCGGAGCTGGTGCTGGCCGAGGCCATCATGCTGCTGCGCGGGATTCCCGAGAAGAACGCCCGTGCCCACCAGGGCGGCTGGCTGAAGAGCGCCAAGAACAGCCACGAGGCCCGCGGCAAGACCCTCGGCATCGTCGGCTACGGCAGCATCGGCTCGCAATTGTCGGTGCTGGCCGAGGCGCTTGGCTTCGACGTCATCTACTACGACGTCATCACCAAGCTGGCCATGGGCAACTCGCGCCAGGTCGCCAGCCTCGAGGAGCTGCTCGCCCGCTCCGACGTGGTCAGCCTGCACGTGCCCGACCTGCCGTCCACCCGCTGGATGATCGGCGAGGAGCAGATCAGCCTGATGAAGCCCGGCGCCATCCTGATCAACGCCGCCCGTGGCAGCGTGGTAGTGATCGAGGCCCTGGCCGAGGCGATCAAGGAAGGCCGACTCAACGGTGCCGCCATCGACGTCTTCCCGGTGGAGCCCAAGGGCAACGCCGACGAGTTCGAAAGCCCGCTGCGTGGCCTCGAGAATGTCATCCTCACCCCGCACATCGGCGGTTCCACCCTGGAAGCCCAGGAGAACATCGGCGTCGAGGTGTCCGAGAAGCTGGTGACCTTCTCCGACAACGGCACCAGCATCACCTCGGTCAACTTCCCCGAGGTGGCACTGCCGGCCCACCCGGACAAGCACCGCCTGCTGCACATCCACGAGAACGTGCCCGGCGTGATGTCCGAGATCAACCGGGTGCTGTCGGAAAACGACATCAACATCTCCGGCCAGTACCTGCAGACCAACGAAAAGGTCGGCTACGTGGTCATCGACGTCGACAAGGCCTACGGTCCCCAGGCGCTCGAAGCCCTGCGCGAGGTGAACCACACCCTGCGCACCCGGGTGCTGTACTCCGAGACCAACTACGCCGACTGAGCGGCGGACGTAGCGCCTGCTCGCGGCGAGCTATCCCGCGCGGCAGCTATCGCACTCGGGATGACGATGAGGCGCCGCTCTCCTTCGGGAGGGCGGCGCCTTTTTACTCGCAGGCCTTTTTACTCGCTTAACGGTCGCGCCCCGTTCGCGCCCCTCAAAAGCCGACACCCAAAAGCCTGTGGCTCAGCGAGAAAACGCCTATCCTGAGCGTCTTCCCGATGACCTCTTCAAAGGATGCACGATGCCAACCGGACTGGCCTATCTGATCGTGGTGCTGGTGTGGGCCTCCACCCCGCTGGCCATCAAGTGGAGCGCCGAGGCCGGCGCCCCCATCGGCAGCGTGATGCTGCGCATGGGCCTGGCGCTGGTCGCCGGCGCTCTGATCCTGCTGGTGCTGAGACGCGGCGTCCGCCTCGATCGCCGCGCCCTTGCCAGCTACGCCGCCGCGGTGCCGGGGGTGTTCGGCGCCATGGCGCTGAGCTACCACGCCTCCCAGTTTCTGCCCTCGGGCCTGCTGTCGGTGATGTTCGGCATGGCGCCGTTGATCTCCGGCTTCATCCTGCAGGCCCTGCCCGGCAGCACCCGGCTCAGGCGTTGGCACTGGATCGGCTGCGGCCTGGGGGTGGCGGGGCTGGCGGTGGTGTTCGCCGACAGCCTGACGCTCGGCGGCGGCGCCCAGGTGCTGGCACTGGCCATGATGCTGTCGGCGGTGACCCTGTTCAGCGCCAGCGGCATCGCCGTGCAGCGGGTGGCCGCCGGGCTCGACCCCTTGCAACAGACCGTGGGGGCGCTGGCCGGCTCCATGCCCTGCTTTCTGGTGTTATGGCTCGCCAGCGGTGAACCGCTGATGATTCCCCTCAGCCCCCGTGGGCTGTGGGCGGTGCTTTACCTTGCGCTGTTCGGCTCGCTGATCGGCTTCCTCTGCTACTACCTGATCCTGTCTCGGCTGCACGCCGCCAGCGTAGCCCTGGTGACCCTGATCACCCCGGTGCTGGCGCTGACCCTCGGCATGCTGCTCAATCAGGAAACCCCTTCGCCTTCGATGCTGCTGGGCGCACTACTGATTCTGGTGGCGCTGGGTGCCTACCTGTTCGGGGACCGACTGAGCCGGCGCCGAGCCGCCCGCGAGGCCGCCAGGCCGTGAAGCAGAGGGGCACTTGACAAGCCCTGACGTCATGGCCATTTTGTACACAATAACGGTCATATATTGCGCACCACAATGGTACACAGGCCGCTCGATATCGGTGCAGCGTGAACCGTGAAACTGATGACGCTCACCGCCCTCGGCGGCTGTTTCTGAAGGCACCTGAACCAGGTATCCGCTACGCGACGAGCCCTCGCCCTCCTTGACCAAGGGACGGCGTCGGGAGCAGGGCACGATGCTTGGGTAACCCTTCGCTCGGCGAAGCCAACCCAGGAGAACTGCATGAGCTCACATCCCCCCGTCACTTGGATCAAGCATCCACTGGCCGCCAGCGACCCTGACGCGGCCGGTGGTGTCGTCGTTCAGGACGGCCGAATCATCGAAGCCGTGGCCGCCGGCCAGACGCCCCGAACCCGCGTCAAGCAGACCTTCGATGCCTCCCGCCACGTGCTGCTGCCGGGCCTGGTCAACACCCACCACCACTTCTACCAGACCCTGACCCGGGCCTACTCGCCGGCGCTCAACAAGGAGCTGTTTCCCTGGCTCACCACCCTTTACGACGTCTGGGCCAACCTCGACGAGGCCCAGCTGGCGCTGGCCAGTGAGCTGGCCATGGTGGAGCTGCTGATGAGCGGCTGTACCACCGTCGCCGACCATCACTACGTGTTCTCCGGCGCGCTCGAGCACGCCATCGACGTCCAGGTGGAGACCGCGCGTCGGCTCGGCGTGCGCGCCACCCTGACCCGCGGCTCGATGAGCGTGGGGCGCGAGCAGGGCGGGCTGCCGCCCCAGTCGGTGGTGCAGGATGAGGCGACCATCCTCGACGAGAGCACCCGTCTGATTGACGCCTACCATCAGCGCGGCGAGGGCGCCATGGTGACCCTGGCGCTGGCGCCCTGCTCGCCCTTCTCGGTCAGCCGTGAGCTGATGGTCGACAGCGCTCGCCTGGCCGAGCAGAAGGACGTGCGCCTGCACACCCACCTGGCAGAAACCGAGGACGAGACGCAGTACTGTCAGAAGCTGTTCGGGATGCGACCGCTGGACTACCTCGAGGCCACCGGTTGGCTCAGCGATCGCACCTGGCTGGCCCACGGCATCCACTTCAACGACGACGAGGTCGCCCGCCTCGGCCAAGCCGGCACCGGCATCGCCCACTGCCCCTCATCCAACATGGTGCTGGGCTCTGGCATGTGCCGCACCCTGGAACTCGAGGCCGCAGGTTGCCCGGTAGGCCTGGCGGTGGACGGCTCGGCCTCGGCGGATCACTCCAACCTGGCCGAGGAGATGCGCCAGGCGATGCTGATCGGCCGCCTGCGCTACTCACCCAGCCAGGTACGTCACCAGGACGTCATCCGCTGGGCCACCGAAGGCTCCGCGCGTTGTCTGGGGCGCAGCGACATCGGCGGACTGAAGGTTGGCCAGCAGGCCGATCTGGCGCTGTTCCGGCTGGACGAGCCGCGCTTCTCGGGCGCCGAGAACCCGCTGGCCGCGCTGCTGCTGTGCGGTGCCCACCGTGCCGACCGAGTGATGGTGGCCGGCCAGTGGCGGGTGGCCGACGGCCAGCCGCTCGACGTCGATCTGGGCGAGCTGATGGCTCGCCACAACGCGGCGGCGATGCGGCTAAGGCGCGCGGTCTAGGAGGCTCGGGGCGAGCCTGGACGCACATCTTCGAACAGGACGACGGGAAGACAAAAGGCAACAACAGCGAACGACGAACGGATCTCGAGCGCAGCGCGGCACCACGGGCCAGGGCCGACGCTGCCGCCCCCTGACAACGGTCGCCGTGCCACGGCAGTCAGCACAGACGGTCTGACACCTGTCACGGTCTCCGGGGTTTCGCCGCCGACGCTCCGACAAGGACGCCGGTGCTACAACGACAACAGGAGAAAACCCTGCCATGCCCACCCACGACTCCTCCGGGGACACCCTGGAAAGCGCATCTGTGCGCTCGACCCATGACGTCAACGCCATGCCGCCTCTGGGGCGCGCCATTCCGCTGGGCCTGCAGCACGTGCTGGCGATGTTCGTCGGCAACGTCACGGTGCCGATCATCATCGCCGGCGCCGCCGACCTGCCGGCGGACCAGACCGCCTTCATGATCCAGGCGGCGATGTTCGTGGCCGGTGTCGCCACCCTGGTGCAGTCGCTGGGGATAGGCCCCATCGGCGCCCGCCTGCCCATCGTCATGGGCACCAGCTTCGGCTTCGTTCCGGTGCTGATTCCCATTGCCGTGGGCATGGGGCTACCGGCGGCCCTTGGCGCAGCCCTGTGTGGCGGGGTCGCCATGGCCCTGGTGGGCATGTTTCTGCCGGTGTTCCGGTTTCTGTTCCCGCCGGTGGTCACCGGCACCTTCGTGGTCATGCTCGGCACCCTGCTGATGCCGGTAGGCTTCGCCTACTGGGGCGGTGGCTTCGGCGCCGCCGACTTCGGCGCCACCCACCACCTGCTGCTGGGGGCGCTGGTACTGGTGGTGACCCTGGGTCTGCACCAGTACGGCCGCGGTATCTGGTCCGAAGCGGCGCCGCTGATCGGCCTGATCACCGGTTACGTGGTGGCCACCATGTTCGGCTATATCGACTTCTCCACCATCGGTGACGCCGACTGGCTGTCACTGCCGGTGCCGCTGACCATCGGGCTTGAATTCCATCTGGCGGCGATCCTGCCGGTGGTGCTGCTGGCGGTGGTCACCTGCGCCGAGTCCATCGGCGACATCGTCGGCACCACCGCCGGCGGCATGGACCGCGAGCCGACCCACAAGGAGCTCTCCGGTGGGGTCATGGCCGACGGCCTGTCCAGTGTGTTCGCCGCGATCTTCAACGCCTTCCCCCAGATCAGCTTTAGCCAGAACGTGGGCATGGTGGCGCTGACCGGTGTGGTCAGCCGCTATGTGGTGGCCATCGGCGGCGCCTTCCTGCTGCTGGCGGGCCTGATCCCCAAGCTGGGCGCCATCGTTTCCAGCATCCCCAATTCGGTGCTGGGCGGGGCGGTACTGATCATGTTCGGCATGATCGCCAGCGCCGGGATCAAGATGCTTTCCCATATCGACTTCAACAAGCGCAACATGGTGATCATCGGGGTCTCGCTGTCCGCCGCGGTGGGCCTGCCGGCCCAGGAAGGGCTCTACGCCAACCTGAGCGACAACCTCCAGGCCATCATCGAGTCAGGGCTGATCCCCGGCGCGCTGTTTGCCATCGTGCTCAATCTGGTGCTGCCCAAGGCCGATCGGGTCTTCCGCGACAGCGTCTGAGACGCCACACCGTCCCCTCGAGGACACCATGACGCCACTTTCGGGCCCGCCACGCGGGCCCGCTTCGTTTCCCCAGGACAGAGACGCAGCCCAGGCTCAGCAGCTTCTGACCTCACGGTAGCGGTGACGCCTGTAGACCTTCACTCGCTGGCCCTCGAGCGTGGTCATGCCTTCCCACACGAAGCCCGCGTTCTGTGCCACTCGGCTCGACGGCACATTGGTGGGATCGACCACCGCCACCAGCGACTCGCAGTCGGTGATGGCAAAGGCGTGGGCCACCACCGCCAGGGCCACCTCGGTGGCAAGCCCTCTACCCCAATGATGCACGGCGTAACGATAGCCGATGGCCAACTCCCGCTCGCCGTCGAGGATCTCGTGATCGAAGCCGCAGAAGCCCATCAACGCTCGCGATACCGGGTGCACCACCGCCCAGTAGCCAAAGCCCTTGTCGGCGTAGCTCGCGCGACAGGCATCGAGAAAGCGACGGCTACCCGCCATGTCCTGCACACCGTGGAGCGAGTGACGCATCACCCGGGGATCGGCCAGCAGTCGGCTCAAGCCAGGCAGATCATAGCGCTCGAACGGGCGCAGCCGGCTACGCGGCGTGGCCAGCACGTCGCCCTGCATCGGCCTGGGCCTCAGCCTGTCGTCCTGCATCATGCGCCTCTCGCGTCGTGGATCGCTTGTGCGAATGTACGCCATCCTCCACGGCCATGACCACGGACGCTGGCCGCCAGCAAGCCGCCCCTGTCGTCGTCCTGGCGCTACTCTGACGCCGCTCTGGCGCCGCCCTGGCGTCAACCAGGGAGGCCAGGCCACTCTTCCCCTTTGGTCGAAGCAGGCCCCGAAAAGGCGTCATCACGCGCTAGGCTTGCGAAGTTTTCCCTCGTTGGAGCCATGACGATGCCCGCCTCACCTTCCGCCCAGCCTGACACCGGTGACCTCGCCGTGGTGCGTCACGATGATCGTGGGGTCGTCCATCTGACCCTCAACCGCCCGGCAAGCTTCAATGCCCTGTCCCGGGACATGCTCACCGCACTGGATGATGCCTTTGCCGCAATCGACCCTGACCCTTCGTTGCGGGCGGTGGTGATCGCTGCCGAGGGCCGCGCCTTCTGCGCCGGCCATGACCTCAAGGAGATGCGCGAGCTCGGCGACGAGGACGCCTATCGACAGCTCTTCGCCCAGTGCTCCCGGGTCATGCAGCGCCTGCAGGACTGTCCGGTGCCGGTGATCGCTCGAATTCAGGGGCTTGCCACCGCCGCCGGCTGCCAGCTGGCAGCCAGCTGTGACATGGCGGTGGCCGCTCGCTCGGCGCGCTTCGCCGTCTCCGGCATCAAGGTCGGGCTGTTCTGTTCCACCCCGGCGGTGGCGCTGACCCGCAATATCGGTCCCAAGCAGGCCGCCGAGATGCTGTTTACCGGCGAGTTCATCGACGCCGATCAGGCGCTGGAGTGGGGCCTGGTCAACCGGGTCGCCGAGGACGACGCCCTCGACGACAGTCTCGAGGTGCTGCTCGACAGCCTGCGCGCCAAGAGCCAGGTGGCGCTGTTCACCGGCAAGGCCATGCTGGCCCGCCAGCGAGCCCTGCCGCTGGGCCAGGCCTATGCCTACGCAGGCGAGGTGATGGCCGCCAACATGATGGCCGAAGACGTAGCCGAAGGCATCGACGCCTTCGTCGCCAAGCGCGCCCCCCACTGGCGCCATCGCTGAGCGCCGGACCAGGCTCAGCCAAGGCAGAGCCGCCTGTGGAAGCCTTTTCCGCAAACGCGACAAGCGGCCGCGCCAACAGGTATGCTAAGGACTGTGCCAAACGGTTGACCCAGGAGATGCAAGGTGACGGAAAGCAAGCGCAGAACGGCCGGCCGACCGGCCAGCGGCAAGGCCAGCGGAGGCCACAGCCAGTCGCTGGTGCGGGGACTCAACCTGCTGGAATTGCTGGCGATGCACCCGGGCGGCCTGGCGCTGTCCGACATCGCCGAGCAGGCCGATCTGGCACCGTCCACGACCCATCGCCTGCTGCAGGCCCTGCTGAGCCAGGGCTTCATCACCCAGGACGAGGAACTCGGCGTCTGGCGCATCGACGTCAAGACCTTTCGCATCGGCAACAGCTTTCTCGAGGCACGCGACTTCGTTGCCACCAGCCGCCCTTACCTGCGCCGACTGACCCGTGAGACCGGCGAGACCGCCAATCTGGGCGTACGTGAAGGCACCACGGCGGTGTTCCTGGCGCAGAGCGAATCGCCCCAGATGATGCGCATGATCACCCGTCTGGGCTCACGTGCCCCGCTGCACGCCTCGGGCGTGGGCAAGGCGCTGATGGCCTGGCTGCCCGACGACGACCTGGAGCGGGTGCTGGCCGAACGCGGCCTGGACCGTGTCACCGTCAACACCCTGTCGAGTCCCTCCGAGCTGCGTCGCGCCATGGCCGAGATCCGTGAACGCGGCTACGCCTGCGACCGCGAAGAGCATGCCATCGGCCTGCACTGCGTGGCCGCCTGCATCCACGATGAACTGGGCACGCCACTCGCAGCCATCTCGGTCTCCGGGCCGGTGGCGCGTATCCCCGACGAACGCCTGTCCCAGCTCGGCGAGCTGGTGCGCGCCACCGCCGCAGAAATTACCGCCCAGCTAGGCGGACGCATTCCCGCCGCCGAGGACTTCAAGCCCTGACACCCGGGCTCACCGGCTCCCCCAAGAGATCCCCCGATGACCGACGCCTGGCGCAAGTACAAGAGCGCACCGCCACCCGGGACCACCGTGCTGGAATCGACCAGCCTGGCCCCGGGCGAGAGCCGCTGCCTCAATATCGAGAGCGACAACGGCCGCTTCCCGCTGATCCTCGCCCGCCACGCCGATGGCCGGGTGCACGCCTACGTCAACGCCTGCCCCCATCAGTACCTGCCGCTGGACGGCCGCGGCAGCAACATCCTCAGCCGCGACGGCGAGCTGTTGATCTGTACCCACCACCAGGCCTGCTTCCGCCTCGACAGCGGCGAAGGCATCTCCGGCCCCGCCCAGGGCGAGGCACTGGACCCGGTGCCGGTGGAAGAGGTCGATGGCTGGTGGGTGATCGGGGAGTGAGGGGGCGAATCTGCCTGTCGCAGTGGCGACTTGACCCTTATCCGCAGTGAGGACCTGCCCTCGATCCCGGCCCCAAGGCCAAGCATGGGATTGGCGCCCTTGATGCACAACGACGCTGGTTTGACCCTCTCCTTATCGAGATCCCCGCCAAGACGCCCGACGAACCTGGATTGCTGGTTATTGGCTCGATCGAAGGCAAGCACTGTTCTGCCGTTGTAACGCCGCGCGACCGGGCTACGCATCATCTCTCTACGGCGTTCGCGGAAGAAAGAGGTGGAGCTCCATGAAAGCCAGGACGCTTGATCAAAAATTCGATGATGGCAAAGACGTCTCGGAAGCCCTCGGCCTGTCCAGGACTCGGCGCCCAATCAGACACAAGGACGGGTCAACGTCGACTTTCCTGTGTGGATGATCGAGTCTCTCGACAAGGAAGCCAGCCGCCCGGGAGTGACTCGCCAATCGATCATCGAGGTGTGGCTGGCCGAGCGCCTGGAGCAGTGCGCGAACAGGCCCTAGCGATCCTGGTCGAGCTCGGGAGAACCCTGCGTCTCCATGGGATCGCCGGAGCGGTCCTGTGACCAGGGGCCACTGCCCTGCTCCAGCCGATCGAGCTGGCGTTCGAGCTTGCCGATCACGCTTATCAGTTGATGACACTCGCCCTGAGAGAGAGCGGCCACCACATCGGCCTCCCATTGCAAGGCATCGGGGATCAAGTCGGCCAGTAAGGCCTGGCCCGCCTCGGTCAGTCGCAGGTGCTGTACACGCTGGTCACTGGGCGAAGGCGTTCTTCGGATCAGACCGCGCTCCTCCAGGGCCTGTACGGCCCGAGAAATACGCACCTTATCCATGCGAGTAGCTTGGGCGATCTGCTTGGCCGATAGCTCATCGAGGTGCGACAACCACGCCAGCACTCGCCACTGGGCAATGGTCAACTGGTAACGTTCGGCGTACATCTGCGAAAGCGCCTGACTCAAACGGTCCGCCAGACTGTTCAGCCGGTAAGGAAGGAACTGCAAAAGATCCAGATGCGGTACCCCGCTGCTGGTCGGTGTTTCTCGCTTACGCGAGCCCATGGCCTCGCCCCCGTGGTCAGCGTCCATCGCGACAGCGCCACGCCAGCGTGGCACGCCACCATCCGCCACTGACGATAACCGGGAACGCCAGAACCGGCAACGTAGCTCGCGACCTTACCATCAGCATCGCTTTTGCACTCACGCCTGGCTCTCGCGACAGGCTACTACCTGGTCTCTGCCGTCACGCTTGCCGACGTAAAGCGCCTTGTCGGCGCGATGAATCAGCACTTCCAGATTGTCCTCATCGGGCCGGGCTTCGACAATGCCGATGGTAACGGTGACCGCCGCCCCCCTCTCACCCCCCTCAAACGGTAGCGCCAGGTCGGCGACCGCTCGATGCAGACGTTGTGCGACCGGCAAAGCGTCACTCAAGGAGGTATCAGGCAATGCGACCACGAACTCTTCGCCGCCGAAACGCGCGATCAGATCATGGGAACGCAGTGACTCGGCACACACTCGGGCGATCTCCATCAGCACTCGGTCTCCATGACTGTGGCCCCAGGTGTCATTGATAGCCTTGAAGTGATCGACATCCAGCATAAACAGGCTGAAGGGCGCCTGTGCTTCCCGGGCAGACTTAAACATGCTCTGGGCCCGCTTCATGAAGTGCCGACGATTGGCGAGACCGGTCAAGGCATCGCGCTCGGCCAGCCGTCTCAACTGACCTTCAAGGGACTGACGATGCGCCATCTCACGAAGCAATTGTCGGTTTTGGTCGCGCTCTTCGCTCAATATCGCGAACTGCTTGCGCTGCAGGCGCTCTACCCGCAGCAAGGTGCAGAACCCGACCGCATTGGCCATGATCAACAACAGCGCCATGCGCAACACATCGACGGACGAACTGTCGGCAAAGATGGCAGAGGCGCACAGAAAACCGATACCCAGATACAGGCTCGCCATCGCCACCACGGTGAGCAGGTTGGGAATCAGCAGATAAAAGGCCATGGTAGCAACGATGACAGCCATCATCTGCGTCGAAAGGGAGTCTGGACGCAGCGGAACAATCAGGATGATGCCCGTCGCCATAACCCACAACGGCAAAGCATGCAGCCAGAGGCGCTGCGAATAGCTTCCCCATCGACCAATCGCCCAAGCCAGAAAAAGACAGCTACCGACGACGACCACGCGCATGGCCAGCAACAGGTAGAGCTCGCGGCTCTGGCCGACATAAAAGTAATCGGAAATCGAGAACATGCCGAATATCAATGCGGCAAGCATCCAGGCCAGTCGTGACTCGCAGCGCACCCTCGGCTTGATCGCGCGGCGATACCAGGCTTCTCGCTCAGTTTCACGAAACTGTCCAGTTAACCAATGCACCAGATGGGGCATCTTTGCCATCGACACTTGCTGTTCTCCCTGTGCATAGGCTCGACGTCTGATGACCGATGCCCACTACCTTCGTCATGTCGAGATCGAAGGGACTTTTGTCCACTTCACGTTGACGGCGTCTTATTATTTTTTAAACAAACGCTTATATGACTTTAAGATAACTCAATAACACGATGATAACGTTACTTTTCGTGGCAGCACTGCCCAATTCTATGCTTTTCGCGGCAATGGCACAGCGTCTGTCATGCTCTCTCGAAGTCCACTTCACTTGCAGGGAAGTAGCCCCCATCTCGTATTGCGGCCTTCACACCCCGCTGGCTATCACGACGCCGATCCACACTTGCCCAAAGTGGGTGGGCGCAGTCTAGGCGACCTTTCCCCTGCGCTCATACTGTCGCCTGACGCCTTGGGGATAGTGTCTACACCACACCCAACCGCCAAGTGAAGCTTCGCACCACGGTATTGCTATAGACGTATGTCTTATCCCATTAATCTCATGTTTTTTAAGGATAAATCAGATGCCGGTGGGGTTGGCACCGTCTCTCTAGCGATAAGGCCTGGAATATAGTTTCAAATGAAACTATATTCCAGGCATGCCATAGCGATGATGTGACCGCCTCGACCCGAGCTTTATCACAGGACTCAGTATGCAGTGGGGCGGCGAGCATCCCGACACGACACCTCATCATCCTGAGCGGAGGATTTCCCGATGTCCCAACGTCTCGACCAGACACCGCTTGCGTATCAAAGCGGTTTTCGTAATCACTTCGCCAGCGAAGCGCTGCCCGGCGCCCTGCCTCAGGGGCAGAACTCGCCCCAGCGCTGCGCCTACGGGCTCTACGCCGAGCAGCTCACCGGCTCGGCCTTCACCGCGCCGCGCAGCCATAACCTGAGAAGCTGGCTCTACCGCATCCGCCCCTCGGTGGCCCAGAGCGCCTACCGCCCGCTGGAGCACGGCGGTCTCGCCACCGCACCGCTGTCGCGTCCCGCCGCGGACCCCAACCAGATGCGCTGGGACCCGGCTCCCCTGCCTGAGGCGGCCACCGACTTCATCGATGGTCTTGCCACCATCGCGGTCAATGGCGACGCCGGCACCCAGGCCGGCTGCGGTGTCCATGTCTATGCCTGCAACCAGGACATGACCGAACGCTTCTTCTACAACGCCGACGGCGAACTGTTGATCGTGCCTCAGCTGGGCACCCTGCGCCTGGGCACAGAGTTCGGCGCGCTCGAGGTGGGCAACGGCGAGATCGCGGTGATCCCGCGCGGGGTCAAGTTCCAGGTCCGCATCAGTGAGGGCGACCAGGCCCGGGGCTATGTCTGCGAAAACTACGGCAGTCCCCTGGAGCTGCCGGGGCTCGGCCCCATCGGCGCCAACGGCCTGGCCAACCCGCGCGACTTCCAGTCGCCGGTGGCCGCCTACGAGGACCTCGAGGGCGACTTCGAACTGGTGGCCAAGTTCTCCGGGGCACTGTGGGCGACCCGGCTGGACCACTCGCCGCTGGACGTGGTCGCCTGGCACGGCAACGTGGCGCCCTACAAGTACGACCTGGCCAACTTCAACACCATCAATACCGTCAGCTTCGACCATCCGGATCCTTCGATCTTCACCGTGCTGACGTCGGCGTCGGACACCGAGGGCATGGCCAACATCGACTTCGTGATCTTTCCGCCGCGCTGGATGGTGGCCGACAACACCTTCCGCCCGCCCTACTTCCATCGCAACCTGATGAGCGAATTCATGGGCCTGATCCACGGCGAGTACGACGCCAAGGCCGAAGGTTTCCTGCCCGGCGGCGCCAGCCTGCACAACTGCATGTCGCCCCACGGCCCCGACGCCGAGACCTTCGAGAAGGCCTCCGACGCCAGCCTCCAGCCTCAGTATCAAGGGGCGACCCTGGCCTTCATGTTCGAGAGCCGCTACGTCTTCCAGCCTACTGAAAAGGCGCTGGCCGCCGATTTCCGCCAGCGCGACTACGTGGATGTGTGGAAGGGACTCAAGTCCCACTTCGATCCGACGCGGCCCTGACCGACCTCTGCTTTGACCACAAGGAACCCTCTGATGAAACTGGCCACCCTCAAGAGCGGACGCGACGGCGAGCTGATCGTCGTCTCCCGCGACCTGACCCACGCCGTACGCGTGCCGCAGATTGCCACCACCCTGCAACAGCTCGTCGAAGACTGGGACGAGCTGGCCCCGCGCCTTGAAGAGATCTACCAGCGCCTCAACGACGGCGCCGCCGAGGAGGCCTTCGAGCTCGATCTTCAAGCGCTGCACTCGCCGCTGCCGCGTACCTATCACTGGGCCGACGGCTCGGCCTATCTCAACCATGTGCAACTGGTGCGCCAGGCGCGCAACGCCGAGATGCCGGAGACCTTCTGGACCGACCCGCTGATGTACCAGGGCGGCGGCGACAGCTTCATCGGTCCCTATGACGATATCGAGGCGGTCAGCGAAGACCACGGCATCGACTTCGAGGGCGAGATCGCGGTGATCACCGACGACGTGCCGATGGCGGTGAGCCCCGAACAGGCAGCCGGCCACATCAAGCTGCTGATGCTGGTCAACGACGTCAGTCTGCGCGGCCTGATCCCCGGGGAGCTGGCCAAGGGCTTCGGCTTCTTCCAGGCCAAGCCGGCCTCTAGCTTCTCGCCGATCTGCGTCACCCTGGACGAGCTGGGCGAGGCGTGGAAGGATGGCCGCGTGCACCTACCGCTGACGGTCCATCTGAACGGCGACAAGTTCGGCGAGCCCGAGTCCGGCCCGGACATGATCTTCAACTTCCCGCAACTGGTGGCCCACGCCGCCCGCACCCGCTACCTGGGCGCCGGCGCGGTGGTCGGCTCCGGCACCGTGTCCAATCCGGACCCGGATGGCGGCCCCGGAAAGCCGGTGGCCGACGGCGGCGTCGGCTACAGCTGCCTGGCTGAGGTGCGTATGGTCGAGAAGATCCTGCACGGCGACAGCAAGACGCCCTTCCTGCGCTTTGGTGACCGGGTGCGCATCGAGATGTTCGACAAGGCCGGCCAGAGCATCTTCGGCGCCATCGACCAGCGGGTGGTGAAGTACCAACCCAAGGACTGAGCCAGCCCCCTCAAGTCCTGGGGCGGACGTCCACCACCGTCGACACCTCGGCCCTCGACGCCCGCCGTCCCCGGCGGGCGTCCCGCCACCGCTCGGGCCGCCACACGAGCATCGCGCCCGCCCCCGCCAATTTCTGGAACCTGCCATGCAACTCTACGGTTACTTTCGCTCTTCGGCGGCCTATCGCGTGCGCATCGTCGCCAATCTAAAGGGCATCACCCTCGACCATCACCCGGTCAATCTGGTCAAGGGCGAGCAGCGTGATGCCGACAATCTGGCGCGCAATCCCCAGGGCCTGGTGCCGACCCTGGTCACCGACCAGGGACAGGCGCTGACCCAATCCCTGGCGCTGTGCGAATACCTCGACGAGCGCTACCCCGAACCGCCGCTGCTGCCCGGCTCCGCCGAGCATCGGGCGAAGATCCGGGCGCTGGCCCAGGCCGTCGCCTGCGAGATCCACCCGCTGAACAATCTGCGGGTGCTCAAGCACCTGACCGGCGAACTCGGACTATCGGATGACGCCAGGCTCGCCTGGTACCGCCACTGGGTAGCAACGGGGCTGACCGCCGTCGAGGCGATGCTTGAGCACACCATGGGCGACTTCTGCGTCGGCAATGAGCCGACCCTGGCCGACGTCTGCCTGATACCCCAGGTGTTCAACGCCGAGCGCTTCGAGTGCGACCTCGTGCCCTTTGCGCGAGTGCGCGCGGTATCGGAGCGAGCGCGAGCGCTGCCGGCCTTCGACAAGGCGGCACCGGGTGTTCAGCCAGACGCTGTATGAGATCGGCTACAATAAGCCGACTAAGGAAACACTGACGGAACGATGTTTGCCTCCAAGCAGCAGCATCGACACCGCGAAGGGAGCGCGAAAAGCGCTCCCTTCGCTTTCCCTGACCCGACCGTCACCGTACCTGACACCAAGGAGTTGCGTGTGCTGAACCCGACCTCCCGCGCCACCGTGGCCCTGCTGGCGGCGCTGACCGCCCTGGGCCCGCTGGCCACCGACATGTACCTGCCGGCCATGCCAGCCATGCGCGAGGCGCTGGGCACCGGAGCCGATCAGATCCAGCTGACCCTGTCGCTGTATCTGATCGGCTTCGCCATGGCGCAGCTACTGTGCGGTCCGCTGTCCGATCGCTTCGGTCGCAAGCCGGTGCTGGCACTCGGGATGGGGGTGTTTCTGCTGGCGAGCCTGGTCTGCGCCTTCGCGCCGAATATCGAGACGCTGCTGGTGGCGCGCTTCTTCCAGGCCCTGGGTGGCTCGGCGGGGCCGGTGCTGGGCCGCGCCGCGGTGCGCGACATCCACGGCCCCTTCGAGGCCAGCCGCATCCTCTCCTACATGGCCAGCGTCATGGCACTGGCCCCGGCGCTGGCCCCGGTGGTCGGTGCGGGGCTACTGGTGTGGTTCGGCTGGGACGCCATCTTCCTGCTGCTGGCGCTCTACGCCGCCGCCATGCTGGGGCTGATCGCGATGATGCCCGAGCCGCTGCCGCTGGACCGACGCCAGTCGATCAAGCCCTCGGCTCTCGCCGTCACCTTCAGGTCGCTGCTCGGCCAGCGCGACTTCGTCGGTTATACCCTGGCCAACGCCGCTGCGTTCTCCGGCCTGTTCGCCTTTCTGTCGGGTTCGTCGTTCGTGCTGATCGACTATATGGGGGTCAGCCCCGACGTCTACGGCTACCTGTTCGCCGCCATCGTGCTCGGTTTCTTCATCGGCTCGCTGACCAGCGCCAAGCTCAGCCGTCGCCGCAGCCGTCACCAGCTGCTGGTCGCCGCCAGCCTGATCGCCGCCCTCGGCGGCTCTGCCATGGCACTGCTCGCGCTGGCCGGGGTGCATACTCCCTGGGCAGTCATCGGCCCCCACATGGCCTACATGATCGGCTTCGGCATCATCATGCCGCAGACCATGGGCGGCGCCCTGGCGCCCAACCCCCACTGTGCCGGCTCGGCCTCGGCGCTGTTCGGCTTTATCCAGATGAGCATCGCCGCCGGTGTCGGTGCCCTGGTCGGACAGTTCCACGACGGCACCTCCCACAGCATGGCCATCGCCATCGGCCTGTCCGGCGTGCTGGCGCTGATCTGCTACCACTTTATCGTCACCGACAAGGGCGCCCTGGAAGCGCAGACGGCGTCGGCCTGACGACCAAGCGCTACGGGACCCGCGAACCTTAACGACAGCGGCCCCACCTGTTTTCAGACGGGGCCGCTGTCGCTTCAGCAGGGCGCATCTACTGACGCCAGGCGCGCACGAACATCCAGGTGCCGAGGCCCCAGGCGCCGTTGACCATAAAGCCGATGGGGAAGATCGCCGGGTCGATGCCGCGCCCCTTGAGCGGGAACACCACCAGCATGGCCACCAGGGTCAGGGCGATGCCGCCGAACAACCCTGCCTTCCACCAGCCCCCCTGATCGATCCGCCTGAGCGCGAACACCAGCATCATCACAAGCCCCCAGACGCCGCCCCAGAAACTCGCCGAAAACCAGGCCGGCACGCCCAGGGGGGCGGCGGGTGAGGTGGAATAGGGGGCAAAGGGGATCACCCCGTAGGCGTGCAACAGCCCCACTACCGGCTGGTGGAAACACAATACAGCGAGAAAGCCGGCGACAAAGGCCAGAACAAGATGACGGGTCATGCAAGACTCCAGAAAGTGCAGTGACAGGGTGGTAAAGGCACGGGCTTCGGTGACGCCTCGATCACCAAGGACGATGCCTCAGTCACGAGGATAGAGACCACCCTCGCCCATCAGCACCGCCTGCCCCGCGATCTCGACGGTGACCTTGTCCTTGTCGTCGCGGGTGGCGCGGGCGTGGATCTGGCTTGGGCGGTGCATCGCCTCGCCCTGGTGGATGCGCCAGTTGTTGCCCTGGCTCTTCGACTGCTGTCCCAGAAATCCCGCCAGCGCCGCCGCCGCGCTGCCGGTGGCGGGGTCCTCGACAAAGCTGCCGGCGTGGCGCGAGAACATGCGAGCGTGAATCTCGCCGGATTCCTTGGCCTCGCGCACATAGAAGTAGACCTGCTCCACGGCGCTGGGTGACACATGCCGCTGCCAGGCTTCACCATCGAGCGCCAGCCGCGCCAGCGCCTGGACGTTGACCAGTTCGACCAGGTGAAACGGCAATCCGCAGGAGGCCTGGACCGGGTCCGCGGCGACGTCATCGAGCTCGAGCCCGGCCAGCTCCGCTGCGCTGGACTGGCCCAGCGTGCTGGTGCCGACCTCCGGCGCGCGCGCCATCTTGAAGCGTGCCAGGTCGCCCTCGTAGGTCACCTTGAGCGGCCCGCCAGCCAGATCCAGGATGACCGGGCTATCGGCGCTGACCTCGCCAGCATGCACCAGCCCCTGGGCGGCGATCAGATGGGCCACGCCAATGCTCGGATGGCCGGCAAACGGCAGCTCGCGGTGAGGAGTGAAGATACGTACCGGAAAATGCCGGCTCGCCTGGGCCCGCCCGACGAAGGCCGTCTCGGCCAGGTTCAGCTCGTTGGCGATGGCCTGCATGCGCTCCCCCGCGATACCGTCGGCGTCGAGAAACACCGCCAGTGGATTCCCGGCGAACGGTTGGTCGGTGAACACATCGAGCAGGTAGTAGCGGGTCAGGGACGGCAGCATAGGCGGCTCCACTTGGACTTGGTAGACCAGGGCCAGGCTACATGCGCCCGACACCGGTGGCGCCTTCCAGCATAGAGGCCCCGGCGACCACCTTGCCAGCGCGCGAACGAGCAAACCCCTCTACGGCAAAGTCAACGCTAGAGCGTTGGCAAGCATCCGTCACCGCCTTTACGGCCTCCCTAATCTGATGAGGGGCACGGCAAGCGCTCTTCGAGGCTGAACTCAGTGTGCACCAGCGGTACACTAGCGCCCGTTCCCACTGCCGAGGCCGCCGTGATGTCCCACCTGCTCTCCATCGACTCCCTGTCCCGCGACGATATCGATCACCTGATGCGAGTGGCGGCCGCCATGGAACCCGTCGCCCAGCGACGCAAGGTCACCCGGGTGCTGGAAGGCGCGGTGCTCGGCAACCTGTTCTTCGAGGCCAGCACCCGTACCCGTGTCAGCTTCCACACCGCCTTCTCGCGGCTCGGCGGCAGCGTCTGCGACACCACCGGCTTCACCTTCTCGTCGATGGCCAAGGGCGAATCGCTCTACGACACCAGCCGCGTGATGGCCGGCTACTGCGATGCCATCGTCATGCGCCACCCGGACCAGGGCTCGGTGGCCGAGTTCGCCAGCGCCACCCATGTGCCGGTGATCAACGCCGGAGACGGCCCCGGCGAGCACCCGAGCCAGGCGCTGCTGGACTTCTACACCATCGACAAGGAATTCAGCCGCCAGGGCAAGACCCTCAAGGGTGCCCACGTGCTGATGACCGGCGATCTGAAGTACGGCCGTACGGTGCACTCGTTGATCAAGCTGCTGGCGCTCTACGCGCCCATGCGCGTGACCCTGGTGGCGCCGCCGGGGCTCGAGATGCCCAACCACCTGATCGAGCGGGTCAGCCGCCAGGGCCTGGACGTGGAGGTACGCGAGAGCCTGGCCGGGGACTTCTCCGACGTCGACGTGGTCTACACCACCCGCATCCAGAAGGAGCGCTTCACCGCCGAGATGAGCGAAGGCTTCAACCTGTCGCGGGACTTCACCGTCCACCGCGCCTTCATGGACAGCCGCTGCAATCCGTCCACCATCATCATGCACCCGCTGCCCCGGGACAGCCGTCCGGAGGCCAATGATCTGGACGTCGACCTCAACGGCGACCCGCGCCTGGCGATCTTCCGCCAGACCGACAACGGCATTCCGGTGCGCATGGCGATCTTCGCCACCCTGCTCAAGGTCGAGCACCTGATCGAACGCGACCTGCGCGACGTGCCCTGGTTTGTGCCGGGCAGCGTCGGTGTCGACGACGCCAAGTTCTAGCTGAGTCGGTGCCGGGCGGGAGCCTGGCACCGGCGCCACAGGTTCAGGGGCGCTCCTGCCAGAAGCGCGAGAACAGCTCGGCTTGGGTGTTGATCCCGAGCTTGGCGTACAGGTGCTTCTTGTGGACCCTGACGGTCTCCACCGAGATGGACAGGCGTCGGGCGATCTCCTTGGTCGACCCGCCGCCCAGCATCAACTGGCTCACCTCGCGCTCGCGATCGGTCAGCCCGAAGCGGGTCGCCGTCTCTTCAACGCCACCTCGGTGCGGATGCCAGGGATGGGGGCCGGGCGTCTCGCCGCAGCGCTCGAAGTGCATGCGCAGTCGCATCAGCTCACCGAGCCAGGGCTCGACCAGATGCAGCAGGCCGATTTCGCTGTGCAGGAAGGTTCGGGTGGAACCCAGCGACAGGCACAGGGTACGACCAGCGCCCAGTGACCGATTGATCTGCACCTCGTCACTGACGATATTGCGCCGGAAGTAACGCTGGTAGTACTCGGTCGCGATGAACCGTGCCGGGGCCACGTCATCCAGCGTTACCAGGCCATCGAGACCATTGTCGCGGGCGGCGACGTAGAAGGGATCCAGCAGATACAGGCCGCGCTGGTAGTCCTCGAACAGGCTTTCATCGGCGCCGTCGTCCTCGTCGCTTTCGGCCAGGATCGTCGGCGGCTGGTCGGCGTGGAAGACCAGCGCCACCCAGGTGTTGTAGACGATGTGGCGCGCCAGGGTGCGGCTGACGGCCTCCCAGAAGTCTTCACTTTCCAGGCGTGCCAGCAGGCGCGCGAAGTCGCGATGCCAGCCCATCGCCTCGAGCATTCCCGTGGTTCCTTCCTCACTGTTCTGCGACATCTGTCGGCGCCTCACCCTATGGGGGTAACCCTGCCATGGAATAGGCAGCCTCGGTGAATAGAGGATACTGACATTCTATAAAACGCCAACCGACAACAACGGCTGTGGAGTCTTCCATGCAGATAGCCCTGGCACAACTTCCCGGCATCGAGGGAAACATCGAGGCCAACCTGGACGCCGCCCTGAGCACCCTGGAACGCCACGGCGACCAGGTGTCGCTGGTGGTCTTTCCCGAAACGCATCTCAGCGGCTTTGCCGAACAAGACCACGTCGACGATCGTGCCCTGGCGCTCGATGGCCCGGAGGTGGCTCGTCTGATCCAGGCCAGCCGTGACCACGACTGCGCCCTGGCCATCGGCCTGCTCGAGCGGGCCGCCGATGGTGTCTACAACACCACGCTACTGATCACCCCGGAAGATGGCATCGCCCTCACCTATCGCAAGACCCACCTGTGGCCCGATGAGCGGGAGCTGGTCGGCCTGGGCCAGCGCATCGGTGTCACCCGCTGGCGCGGGCTGACCCTGGGGCTGATGATCTGCTACGACATCGAATTCCCCGAGACCGCACGGGCCCTGGGCGCGCTGGGCACCGACCTGATGCTGGTGACCAACGGCAACATGGACCCCTACGGCCCGGTACACGCCCGCGCCGCCCAGGCCCGCGCCCAGGACAACCAGTGCTTTGTCGCCATGGCCAACCGCTGCGGTGAGGGCGCCGGCCTGACCTTCGCCGGCCACAGCGCAGCGTATTCGCCTCTTGGCGAGACCCTGTTCGAGGCCGATCGCGACGCGGGGGTACACCTGGTCTCGCTCGACCTCGAGCTATTGAATCGTGCCCGGCGAGACTATGACTACCTGGCCGATCGACGCGTCTCGCTGGACCTTCAGCGCGACGACGACTCACGAGGCCCCGGCTTCCGCCTCATCTGACCCGGCTTTCCTGACCATGATTGCCTGACCATGATTGCCTGACCATGGTTGCCTGACCCGACCGTCCATCACCAACAACCATAACGCGAGCCCCAAGATGTCTCACTCCAAGCCCCAACTCGGCCTGTGGCAGGTCGTTCTATTCGGCCTTGCCTACATGACACCGATCATCGTCCTCGGCACCTTCGGCGTGCTGGCGGTGGTCTCCGAAGGCGCGGTATCCGGCGCCTACGCGGCGGCACTGATCGCCATGCTGTTCACCGCCCACAGCTATGGCCGCATGGCCAGCGCCTACCCGGTGGCCGGCTCCGCCTACGCCTATGTGCGCCACGCCATCAACGATCGACTGGGTTTCATGGCCGGCTGGGCCATCCTGCTGGACTACCTGTTTTTGCCCATGGTGATCTGGCTGATCGGTGCCGCCTATCTGCACTCGGCCTTTCCGTCCGTGCCAGTGCCGGTGTGGCTGATCGCCTTTATCGCGGTCACCACCTTCATCAACATCATCGGCCTCAAACTAGCAAGCCTGGTCAACAGCGTGCTGATGCTGGTTCAGGTGCTGGTGATCGCCGCCTTCGTCGCCCTGGCGGTGCACTACGTGCTAGGCGACCCCAGCCAGCCGCTGTGGAGCCTGACGCCCTTCCTCGGCAGCGCCGACAGCCCCCAGATGCTACTGCTGATGGCGGGCGCCGCCGTCGCCTGTTACTCCTTTCTCGGCTTTGACGCGGTGACCACCCTGACCGAGGAGACCCGCGACGCCGAGCGGACCCTGCCCCGCGCCATCCTGCTGATCACCCTGCTGGGCGGCCTGATCTTCATCCTGGTGTCCTACTTCGTGCAGCTCGCCGCGCCGGGCTACGAGTTCGCCAATGCCGACGCCGCCGCCTACGAGATCGCCCGCAATATCGGCGGAGACGTCTTCGTCTCGATCTTTCTGATCGGCCTGGTCGTCGGCCAGTTTGCCTCCGGCATCGCGGCCCAGGCCAGCGGCTCGCGACTGCTTTACGCCATGGGCCGCGACGGCGTCCTGTCGACCCGCCTGCTTGGGCGCCTGGGACGCTTCGGCACGCCTACCGGTGGCCTGATACTCAGCGGCGTGGTGGCGCTGCTGGCGTTGACCATGGACGTGCTCTCGGCGGCTTCCTTCATCAACTTCGGGGCCTTCCTGGCCTTCGCCCTGGTCAACCTGTCGGTAATCGCCCACTACTACATCAAGCAGGGCCGACGCGGCCTGGCCGACAGCCTGTACTTCCTCGTCGCGCCGACCATCGGTCTGCTGGCCATCCTGTGGCTGATGGCCAGCCTGGACCGCTCCGCACTGATGCTGGGCGGGATCTGGCTGGCCTGCGGCCTGGCGTGGCTGGCCTGGCTGACCCGCGGCTTCCGCCAGGCGACACCGGAGCTAAGCCTGGAGGGTTGAACCTGCCTGGGTCGATTGCCCCGAAAAAAGCCCGAGGCCATGGCCTCGGGCTTTTTTTGGTGCTTCACAAGTTCGGTGCAACAGTGGCAACCTCAGCGGCTCGGCAACCCTTCCTCCCGGGCAAAGAAGCCTTCCAGGATCAGCACCGCGGCGATGCCATCGACGCTTTCCTTGCGGTAATTTCCCCCGTGTCCCTGCTCCCGGGCGATGGCCTTGGCCTCCCGGGTGGTGCCGCGCTCGTCGAACATCTCGCACTCGACCCCGTAGCGGCCAAACAGCCGCTTGCCGAATTTGCGCGCGCGGGTGCTCATCTCGCTCTCGCTGCCGTCCATGTTGAGCGGCAGGCCGACCACAAAACGGTCGGGCTGCCACTCCTCGACCAGCGCGCTCACCCGTTGCCAATCGGGAATGCCATCCCGGGCCGGCAGCGGCTCGAGCTCCCTGGCGCTGCGCAACAGCTCGTTGCCCACCGATACGCCGATGCGCCGGGTGCCGAAGTCGAAGGCCAGGATCAAGCGCTCGCCCGGCTCACGCTTACGACTGGCCATCAGCCGTGCCCGGCCTCGCGGGTCATCAGGTTCAAGTCGATGCCGAGGATCCCGGCGCTGGCCGACAGGCGCTGCTCCGGCGGCGTCTCGAACAGCACGTTGGCGCGGCCTTCCACGGTCAGCCAAGCGTTGTCCATCAGCTCGTTCTCGAGCTGACCGGACTCCCAGCCGGCGCAGCCCAGGCACACCAGAAAGCGCTCGGGGCCCTCGCCCTTGGCCAGCGCCTGGAGCATGTCCATGGAGGTGGTCAGGGCGATATCGTCGGTGACCTGGATGCTCGAATCCCAGGGTTCGGCGGAGCCCGAGTGCAGGATAAAGCCGCGATCCTTGTGCACCGGGCCACCGTAGTACACCGGGGCCTGGGCGTTGGCCGCTTCTTCCACGCTGATCTCGAGCTGTTCGAACAGGGCGTCGAGGGTCAGATCGGTGGGCTTGTTGACGATCACGCCCATGGTGCCGTTCTCGTCGTGGTCGCACAGGTAGCTGAGCGTCCCGGCGAAGTTCGGGTCTTCCAGATGGGGCATGGCCATCAAGAAATGGTTCTTCAAGCTTTGCATGTGACTCCCAGGCGGTCTTGCGCGCCGTCCAGATGCGTGGCCAGGCCTCAGGGCGAGTCGTCGCCCCGACGGCCCGGCAGGATGCCCCCAGTGTACCATCCGGGGGCATGGCGCTCAGTGACTGTGGGGAAAACTCGACGTGATCGACGGTCTAGCCGCGCGCCGCCAGGCGACGCTCGATGGCGTCCATCAGCAGGCCTGCGATGTCTGTGCCGCGCTGGTCATCGATCTCGCGCACGCAGGTCGGGCTGGTGACATTGATCTCGGTGATGTAGTCACCGATCACGTCGAGCCCGACGAACATCAGGCCCTTCTCCTTGATCACCGGCTTGACCTGCTCGACCAGCCAGTAGTCGCGATCGGTCAGCTCGCGGCTGACGCCGCGACCGCCGGCGGCCAGGTTGCCGCGGGTCTCGCCGGCGGACGGGATCCGCGCCAGACCAAAGGGCACCGGCTCGCCGTCCACCAGCAGGATACGGGTGTCGCCGTCCTTGATCTCCGGCAGAAAGCGCTGAGCCATGATCTGGCGCCGGCCGCGTTCGGTCAGGGTCTCGATCACCGCCCCCAGGTTCCGCCCCTCGGGGCCGATGTGGAAGATGCCGCTGCCACCCATGCCGTCCAGCGGCTTCAAGATGACGTCGCCGTGCTCGGCCTGGAAGGCGCGGATCTCGCTGTCGCGACAGGACACCAGGGTCGGTGTGCAGCACTGCGGGAACTGCTGGGCGAACAGCTTTTCGTTGCACTCGAACAGCGGCCGGGTCGGGTTGACCACCAGCACGCCCTCGCGCTCGGCGAAGGCCAGCAGATGCACGGCGTTGAGGAAGTGGCCATCCACCGGCGGGTCCTTGCGCATCAGGATGACGTCGAGCTCCGCCAGCGGCCGCGACTCGACCTCGCCCAGGTCGAACCAGTGCTGCGGGTCGCGGTGGACCTGCAGCGGGCGCTGGTGGGCATAGGCACGGCCTTCCTTGAGGAACAGGTCTTCCTGTTCCATGTAGGAAAGCGACCAGCCGCGATCCTGAGCGGACCACAGCATGGCGAGACTGGTGTCTTTCTTGTAGGTCAGCTGGTCGATGGGGTCCATCACCACGCCGACACGAAGGGGGCGATTGGTCATTCGGGGGTCGTCCGCTAGCGGTTGATGCCGTCAAGTATGCCCGACACCCCAGGCACCACCAAGGTCAGTCGCTGTCGACACTCCTCTTAAACCTGCAAGGCGCCTTTCCGCCGTCCAGCGCACTACCTCAAGCGCTGTCATCGGTCGTGGTGGTGCCAGCGTCCCTGGGCGCCAGGCGCACCCCGCTGTCCTCGATGATGATCAGGCGTCGCTTGTAGAGCCGACCGATGGCCTGCTTGTAGGCATTCTTGCTGACGCCCAGGCGCGCCTTGATCTCGGCGGCCTGACTCTTGTCCGACAGCGGCAGGTAGCCGCCAGCGTCGCGCAGTGCCTTGAGCACCTGTTCGCCGACCACGTCCAGACGGGCCGAGCCCGGCGGCAGCAGCGACAAGTCCAGCCGGCCATCCTCGCGCACCCGCTTGACGTAGCCGGTCAGGCGCTGGCCGCGGCGCAGCGGGCGGCTGATCTCATCGTGATAGATCAGCCCCCAGCAGCGGTGATCGACCACCGCCTTGACCCCCAGGTCGGTGGTGTCGGCGATGACCAGGGCGACCTCATCGCCGGCGCGATGATCATCGCTGTGATCGGTGATGTAGCGCTCGAGACGCTGGGAAGCCACCGGCCGTCCACTGCGGTCCTCGCTGACCTTGACCAGTACGCGCCGGCCCACGGCCGGCGTCAGGCGCTGTTCGCTGAGTGGCAGCAGCAGGTCACGCTCGTGGCCCCAGTCGAGAAAGGCGCCGAAGTCGGTGACCTGCACCACCCGCAGATCCGCCACCTCGCCCATGGCGACCTTGGGTGAGCCGTGGCCCTGACGAGATCGTCCCGACGAGGTCGACCGCGAGGACTTGCCGGCAGCACTTCGAGAACGGCTGTTCGCAGCGTCGTTCGAGGCGCTGTTCGAAGAGCGATGCGAAGACGGCTTGTCATTGCTGGAGCGCGGTGGTGTACCACGACGGCGGGAATCTGACATGGGGAGGGGTTCCACAAGAATGTGCAGCCCCATTATGGCGACTGCCGCGGGCATATGATATAGCCCGCGGCACTTGCCTTGCTGACGCCTGCAAGCTGACGCATGCAAGCCCACACCCGCAAGCTCACACCCACAAGGTCAGGTCCACAGACGGCCTGTACCCTGCCTTTGGGACGAACGCCGGTGAAACGACGCTCAGGTCGGCCAGCTCGGCCCTCGCTTGCTCAACCGCCGGGTGTTGGAGGATGTCTTGCGCCCCAAGGGTTTGATCGCCGCCGTCAGCACCTGGTCGGGGCTGCGGCCACTGATCGCCGCCCGCTGGGCGGCCATGGCGGCCTGGGTAAAGGCCGTCATCTTCTCGGTGACCATGCGCAGGTCCTCGCCGGGAGCCACCGACCAGAACCCTTTCATCCCCATCAGTCGCATGCCGATCACCATCTGGGCCTCGACCAGCATCTGGGTCATCTTCATCCCCATCATCCAGTAGCCAAGGGGCGTACCCCATTGAGCCATCGGGGAGGCTGCACGACGTCTCGCCATCATCCTTCTCCTTCATCAGCGGGCAGGAATACCCATTTCAGGGTAGTGGGGTAGACGCTATCCCTTACAAGCTACTCGATCTGCGTGCCCGGCGCTCACCTCAATGACGGTGATTTTCTTCATCGACAGCGACTGATGGGAAAGGCTCAGCTCTCGCGCTTGCCATCCACCAGGCGGCTGACGTTCAGCGGATTGCCGTCCTTGAGCGCCTGCGGCAGCAGGGCGTCCGGCAGGTTCTGATAGCACACCGGGCGCAGGAAGCGGTAAATGGCGGCGCTGCCGACCGAGGTGGTGCGCGAGTCCGAGGTGGCCGGATAGGGGCCACCGTGGACCATGGCGTGGCACACCTCGACCCCGGTGGGCCAGCCGTTGGCCATCACCCGACCGGCACGCCGCTCGAGGATCGGCAGCAGGCCACGGGCCGCGTCGATGTCGCCGTCGTCCATCTGCAGGGTCGCGGTCAGCTGCCCCTCGAGACCCTCGGCCAGTGCCTTGACCTCGTCCAGGTCGGCACACTCGACCACCAGCGAGGTCGAACCGAACACTTCGGCCTGCAGCGCCTCATCATTGAGGAAGTCGCTGGCCTTGGCCACGAACAGGCCGGCCTGGCACTGGTTGGGTCCGTCGCCCTGGGGGCCGCGCGCCACTTCACGGGCCTTGTCGCTGCCGCCCAGGGTGTTGACGCCCTGGGTGTAGGCGTCGTGGATGCCCGGCGTCAGCATGGTCTGTGCGCCGGCACCCTTGACCGCTTCGGCGGCGGCCTCGACGAAGCCGTCGAGCGCCTCGCCCTTGACCGCGATCACCAGCCCCGGGTTGGTGCAGAACTGACCGGCCCCCATGGTCAGCGAGCCGACGAAGGCCTCGCCCAGTTCCTTGCCACGGGCCTTGAGCGCCTCGGGCAGCAGGAACACCGGATTGATCGAGCTCATCTCGGCGTACACCGGGATCGGCTCGGGACGCGCCTGGGCTGTCTTCATCAGGGCGGTGCCACCGCTGCGCGAGCCGGTGAAGCCCACCGCCTTGATCCGCGCGTCGCTGACCAGGCCCTGGCCGACCTCGCGACCAGAGCCGAACAGCAGCGAGAACACGCCTTCCGGCAGTTCGCAGCGAGCCACCGCCTTCTGCAGCGCACGGCCGACCAGCTCCGAGGTGCCGGGGTGGGCCGAGTGGGCCTTGACCACCACCGGGCAGCCGGCGGCCAGAGCTGAGGCAGTGTCGCCGCCGGCCACCGAGAACGCCAGCGGGAAGTTGGAGGCGCCGAACACCGCCACCGGACCCAGCGCGATGTGGCGCTGGCGCAGGTCGACCCGCGGCATCGGTTCACGGTCCGGCAGGGCCGGATCGTGCCGCACGTCGAGCCATTCGCCGGCGCGCACCACCGAGGCGAACAGGCGCAGCTGGCCGCAGGTACGGCCGCGCTCGCCCTGCAGACGTGCCTGGGGCAGGCCGGACTCCTGCATGGCCCGCTCGATCAGGGCATCACCGAGCGCCTCGATCTCCTCGGCAATGGTCTCGAGAAAGGTCGCACGGGCCTCGAGGCCGGTTTCGCGGTAGCTATCGAAGGCCGCCCAGGCCAGTTCGCAGGCGCGCTCGACCTCAGCCTTGGAACCTGCCTTGTAGCCAGGCTCGAGGGTCTCGCCGGTGGCCGGATTGACGGCGTGGATGGGCTCGCCCTTGGCCTCGATGGCCTGGCTGCCGATCAGCTGCTTTCCTTCCAATGAATACATAAAAACTCCTTGAAAATTTGCCTTAAAGCGAATCGATTACCGGCTTTGAAGCTGACACGCGCTTCAGCACATTGCTCAACGGGCGCGTGGTGATATCACACTCGATACGCATTTCATCACCATCTTCAAGGGCAATATCATCACCGAAGCTCAGTACCGCGGCGCCAAAGAAGTGAACATGCAACTGGTTCGGCTGACAAAAGGTTGCATACTTGAAGTGGTGGTATTCAAGGTTACTCACCGAATGACACATGTGCTTTTCACCGCTCATGAAGGGGCGATGCCAAAGCTGTTCGCCACCCCGATGCAATGACACTTTTCCCTTGATCTCCTCGGGGAGTTCGCCAACGAAAATCTCGGGACCGATGCTGCAATCGCGCAGTTTTGAATGCGCCAGATACAGGTAGTTCTGTTTTTCCGTTACATGATCGGAAAACTCGTTTGCCAGGGAGAAGCCGACTCTGAAGATTCGGCCTTGGTCATTGACGATGTAAATCCCGGCAAGCTCGGCTTCTTCCCCACCATCCAGGGCGAAGTCCGGCATCGTGATCTCGGCAAAAGGGGCGCGTAGCGTATGACCCGTGCCCTTGTAGAACCATTCAGGCTGCGCACCGACCTCGCCTGCTGCGGGCTTCCCTCCGGCGACACCCAGGTCAAACATACGCTGAGTATCGGTGGGCTGTGCCGTCTTCGCCTCGACGTTCTCGCCTTCATGCATCTGGCTACGCGGAGCCGCGCTGCCAAGATGGGTCAGACCGGTCCCGGTCAACAGCAGGTTGGCAGGCTCGGGGTGGGTGATCGGTGCGCGAAGACGGCCCTCGCTGATGGCCTTGTCGTAGGACAGGGTGGCATCCGTGCGAAATTCGGACAGCACAGCGTCCAGCTTACGCTCCTGGTTCGCCGCATGAAGCGCAATGGTGTAGAGAGGCTGTGCCAGCAGTTCAAGCTCATCGCCGTTGACGATAGCCGCAACGACCTCATTACTATCGTTTACCACTTGTACAATATGCATGAATATCTACCTTGTTAATTAATAAACGCAAGGGACAAGCCAGGAATATAAGTAATAACCAGCAGCGCAAGCAGCAGCACCAGGAAGAAGGGAAGCGAGGACCTCAGGAATTGCAAGGTGTTCAGCCTGGCGATATTACAGCTCACGAACATCAGCACCCCGAGAGGCGGAGTGATCTGCCCGATCAAGAGATTGAAGAGCATGATGACGCCGAAATGGACGAGACTGATATCCAGAGCGTTCAGCAGCGGAATCAAGATCGGAACGAGGACGATGATCACGGCGATGGTTTCCATGAACATGCCGATAACCAGCAATGCAAGGTTAAGCAGCAACAGCACCATCAACGGATCGTCAGTCAGCCCTGTAATCCATGTAACCACCTCCTGCGGCGCTTGCAGAATGCTCAGCGACCAGGCCAAGGGGGCCGAGGCAGCGATAATAATCAGGATGGAAGCAGCTTCACGAGATGTTGAAACAAGAAGCCCGCCCATATCCTTCCAGCTTAATGTCTTGTAGACAAACTTTCCGACGAAGAAGGAATACGCGACAGCGACAGCGGCAACTTCGGTAACCGTAAAGATCCCCATCCGAAAGCCGACGATGATCAGCACGGGCATCAGTAGCGCCCATACCGACTTCTTGAAGTAGCTGGCCACGCGAGAACGTTGGAAGCCTTCATCCTTCGGGTATTGCTTGACGACGCTGATACCGGTGATAAGAAGGGTCAGCAGCAGGGCGATCAGAAGGCCTGGCAAGATGCCCGCAATGAAAAGATCGCCGATGGAGATATTGGCCTGCCAGCCGTACACCACCATCAGGATCGAAGGCGGAATGATCGGCGACAGCGTGGCAGAAGAGGCGGTCAGCGCAACCGAGAACCCCCGATCGTAGCCGTTTCGCTCCATCTGCGGGACCATGACCCGCGTGGTGGCTGCACAGTCGGCAAGAGAAGACCCGGAAATGCCCGCCATCAAGACGCTGGAAAGAACGTTGACGTGGGCGAGCCCGCCTCTCAAGTGGCCTACCAGCGACCGTGTAAAGTCAAAAAGCCGTTCGCTGATGCCACTCTTGTTCATGATGCCGCCGGCGAGCATGAACAGCGGTATTGCCAACAGTGGAAAGGATTCGACCCCGGAAGAAACCCGCTGAGCCAGAACATTCAGCGGAATATCCAGAGAAATAATGGATACGACAGAGGCGCCGAGCATCGCCAGGGCGATCGGCATACCAAGGAGGATCAGGGAAAAAAGTATAGCGAGTATAATAATCAGCATTTCACACCTATACATTTTCCATGTCGGTTTCGAATGCATTGAAAGAGCATTCGACCACAGCGTTCACCATTAAATGAAAAACACTGAACACAAAGAATATCGGCATCGCATAGGCGAACCAGGCAAGCGAGATACCCAGAATAGGAGAGGTACTGCTGGCAACCGTCTGACAGTACTCGTATCCGAGGAACGCCATGGCGCCAAGAATCACGATAGAAAGGACGAGCACCAGGGTATGTACCACACTTCTTATGCTTCTCGGCATCGCAGCTACCACTGAATCTACGGTGATATGCTGCTTTTCAGCAAAAGCCACACTGGTTCCGACAAATGTCAGCCAGACAATCAATAGTTTCGACACACTTTCGCTCCATACAAAGGGAGCACCAAGAATGTATCGAAATGCCACCCCCAGTGTGAGAAGCAGTGCCATCACACCGAGGATCACGCCGATGGACACCTTCTCGGTCGCAAGCAGACCGCTGTTCACTTTTACGAGAAAACTAGTCATGTATCACCATTGACCAATCGCCGCCTTGCCCTGCGCGTCAACTCGGCGAGGCAAGGCGGGAGGTAGCAGTAGTTAGTTGCGATAGTTTTCAATCGCGGTCATGACGCGACGATAGTCTTCTTCACCCCAGCGATCGACCAGGTTTTCCCTGGCTTGCACTGCGGCTTCCTCGAAGGAGGCACGGTCGATATCTTCGATGACGTTGATGTTGCCACCCGCACGAAGCTCTTCGAGCATGGAACCTTCACGCTCGGTCTGCAGCTCGTAGTTCTCCTGGGCAAGCTCTTGAACGACCTCTTGGAGAATTTCCTGATGGCTTTCTGACAGTGACTCGAACTTCTGCGAGTTCATCAGGACAACCTGGCTCTGCAGCATATGCCTGCTCATGACCAGTTGATCCTGAACTTCATAGAACTTGCGGGAATAGATGGTGGGAATCGGATTCTCCTGTCCATCGACAGTCCCCTGCTGGAGCGCCAGGTAGACCTCGCTGAACGGAATCGGGGTGGGTGAGGCGTCGAAGGCTTTTACCATTTCTACCCACGCCGGCGACTCGGGCACGCGCACCTTGAGGCCCTTCATATCCTCGACGCTATGCACCTCATCACCGTTGAAGGTGAGGTTGCGCCAGCCCCAGTACCAGGTCTTTGCCAGAGGTACCAGGTTATGCTGCTCCTTCAGCTCGTCAAAGATCGGCTGATAGGCCTCCCCCTCGAGGATATGTCTTGCTTCATCCCAGCTCTGGAAGATGAAAGGCGCGTTTGAAATCTCCATGGCGGGGAGAAGCGTACTGGCACCGGAGTACCCTGGCACGACAATGTCGATGGAGCCGTTCTTGGACTGCTGGAGCAGCTGTACCTCGGAACCTAGCTGCTCACTCGGGAAGACCTGAATCTTGAGCTCGCCATCGGTCCTTTCTTCTACCCGTTCGCCCAGCTCACCCAGCAATTCATAGCTAGCTTCACCAGGATTGAAAGTGTGGCCAAGTCGCAGCGTGGTCGCTGCGTGAGCGGTACCAGCGGCAAACACCATGGCGCCTGTTGAAAGCGTAAAGGTTGCAGCGGTCAATAATGCTTTTGCTTGTTTCATCGAGTCACCTGTTGTCGCTGTTTTTTATCGGCCCTGGTGAGGGCGACCGGGCAGCATGCGGGGCCAAAGCTAAAGCAAATGCTCATTGCGCGCAATGACCATTTTGTGAGACTATAGTCTAATCGCCACGATTGCCAAAGCTGATAGGCTTTCCGCCAGTTTGTGATTTCTCTTCCAGAGGCCGTCCATGCAGCTAATTAACAACACGCCTGCTGTCATTCGTTTGCATCCCCAGGACAATGTCGGGGTCGCCACTCGTGCCCTGCCGAAAGGTATGCCGATTGACGACGATTCGAACCTGTCCTTGCAGAATATTGACGCGGGCCACAAGGTTGCCTTGAAGGCAATCGCTGCTGGCGACAGCATCACCAAATATGGCCAGGTCATCGGCAACGCCAGCAGTGACATTGCTCAGGGCGAGCATGTGCATACGCACAACGTTTCGATGCTCGAGCGGACCACTTCTCTGGAAGGATTTTCGCCGGCAGCGATGACCAACGCCGACGAGAGCGAGCGGCATTTCAATGGTTATCTACGCTCGGACGGCCAGACAGGAACAAGAAACTATATTGGCATCCTCTCCACGGTGAACTGCTCGGCAACGGTCGCAAAAATGGCCGCAGAACAGATCAATGCATCCGGAGAGGTCGAAGCCCTGGGCTATGACGGAGTCGTTCCGGTAACCCATGGCTCCGGCTGTGCCATGAATACCGAAACAGAAGGCTTCGCCTTTCTGGAGCGCGTCATCGCAGGCTATGCAAGACACCCGAACTTCGCCTTCGTATTGATCATTGGTCTCGGCTGCGAGACCAATCAGGTCAAGCAATTAGTGGAAAAATCGGGATTGACCGATACATCTCGTCTCTACTACTTCAACATCCAGGATGTTGGCGGCACCAGGGCAAGCATCGAACTGGCGCGCGAGAAGATCCTCGATATGGCCCGTAGCCATCCAAGAGCCGAGCGCCAACCCAGTCCTCTCAGCAACCTTACCGTAGCGCTTCAGTGCGGCGGTTCAGACGGCTACTCGGGCATCACCGCGAACCCAGCCCTCGGGCACGCTGCGGACCTCATCGTCAAGCATGGTGGGAGCGTGATCCTCAGCGAAACTCCCGAAATCTATGGCGCCGAGCATCTTCTCCTGGATCGAGCCATCAGCAAGGACGTGGCAAGCAAGCTCCTGGATCGCATCGCCTGGTGGAAGCACTACACAGAGATCAATGGCGCCGAGCTGAATAACAACCCGTCTCCGGGAAACAAGGCCGGAGGTCTGTCGACGATCCTGGAAAAATCGCTGGGTGCCGTCGCCAAGGGCGGATCGACCAGTCTCAACGACGTACTTGAGTATGCCCAGCCGCGCACGCAGCCGGGGTTCAATTTCATGGACAGCCCCGGCTACGACCCGGTATCGGTGACAGGGCAGATCGCATCCGGTTCCAATATGGTGTGCTTCACGACGGGGCGAGGTTCGGTATCAGGCTACAAGCCAGCACCGTCCATCAAACTCGCGACAAATACCGCCATGTATGAACGCATGTCCGAAGACATGGATATCAACTGTGGCGTTATCGCTGACGGCATGGCGAGTGTCGAAGAGGTCGGCGAGATGATCTTCGAGCGGATCATCGCGGTCGCATCGGGCGAATCCAGCGCTAGCGAAACCCTGGGGTATGGCAACAATGAATTCGTCCCGTGGATGGTCGGCGCCGTGACCTAGGCCGCCGCCTTGACTGCAGCGGCCATGGGTCACGGACACCAGCGCAACGAAAGCTTGCCGCGAGTGCCCCCTGCGCGTGACGGCGGTACGCAGCAGGCAGGGGATGCACGTCTCGCCGATGCAGTCCTTTGGGCTAGCCGGCCAGGGTATTGCGGGCCCCGGGGGGCCAAGGCCAAATGGGTCGAGGACAGTCTGTCCGACGACGAAAAGACCGCCCCTGCGAGGCCCGATGCCAGGCGATCAGTCTTACAGCGCTCGGCTTCAGGCCCTTTGGCGCTAGCGGTAGGCAAGCCGACGAACAATGATCTGAGCCAAGCGAATACGGTTTCTTGAAGGGTAGACCCCTCCATTGACACTATCGCCATCTCATCATGGCAAGCTTCAAGCGCAAGGCCGGAAAACCACCACAACAAAAGCTAAAAAGAATTGTTGCGACACGGTATTGGAGAGTCGAGATGGGTACGCTAAAGGATCAGCTCTACCACATATTAACCGAGAGCATGGAAAGCGGTAGCCTCGAAACGGGGCTTGTTCTGCTGGAAAGCAATATTTCCGAGCTTTTCAAGATTAGTCGTTCCCCTGTGCGTCAGACGCTGGAACGGCTTCACAACGAAGGAAAGATCAGCCGCTTTGATGGCAGGGGCTACCTGGTGGGGAGTCAGCCTTCTGACGTTATCAGACGCCAACTCACCGAAAAGGACTTCGCACAATCCAGCGGAAAGATGGCGGTCCGCCGGACCGACTCCTGGCGAAAGTTTGCCGAAGAAATCGAACGCGATATCGTTCTCTGCTCCATGCTAGGTCGTATGGAGCTAAACGAACTAAAACTGGCAAAGTTTCTCGATGTTAGCCGAACCACGACTCAAAAGATTCTCCTTCACCTTCAGTCCCTGGGTGTTGTTGAAAACAACAAGTACAGTAGCTGGACAGTGGTACCACTGGATGATGACAGACTGCATCAGCTATACGAGGCTCGACAACAGCTTGAGCCCTTCATGATCGCCCAAGCCACCGAAAAACTGCCCAGTGCCGATATCAAACGCTACATTGACCGGCTCGATAGCGCAGAAAACCAATACCCGAACATCCGGGGAGAGCTTCTCGACGAACTGGAAAACGACCTGCATCAACATGCCATGATAGCGGGGGGTAACGATGAAATCGTTACCATGCTTCAACGTACCCGCCCCATACTCTTGATAAGCAAGCACCTTCTCGGGAGCAAGATCGACTTTCCTCAGAGCGATCCCTTCTTTGACGAGCATCGCGAAGTTTTCAGTTTGATGCTTTCGCGGAAG
The DNA here is from genome assembly GCF_040070555.1 of Halomonas sp. H10-59. NCBI lineage: Bacteria > Pseudomonadati > Pseudomonadota > Gammaproteobacteria > Oceanospirillales > Halomonadaceae > Halomonas > Halomonas sp. H10-59. The sequence continues at coordinate 47,532 of NZ_CP098828.1, read as the reverse complement.
CCGACTCAGGCTCGCCATTCCCTGTTCAGGCATCTCACGGCGTCAGAGTCCAAGGTACAGCATCGTTTGGAGCAGTTTCGCGATAACCCGGAAGTCGATATCCCGGAATATCTTCGCAGCCCCGGCGGATAGAGAAGTCATTGCTATCGGGGCTTGGACGACGACGAATTGTCTTCGTCAAGCAGAGTCTACCAATGCCAGGTGCCCTGCCCCAACCGGCGCCTGGCTCTCGCGCACCTGGGGGACCTCCTTGTAGACTTGCTACCACCATGCTTCTCCAACCAGGTTCGCCATGCATCGGGGCGTCTTTTTATCCCGGATTTGCATTAACAAAGCCAATTTCTAGACGGCGATGACTCTTGCCTACCCTCCCTTATAGCCGTCATCTTTCTGGCGATCTGAGCCGCTGGTGGCCAACAAGAGTCCACCATTGTGTCTGTCGGCCAGGGTAGAGCAATGGTCCACCGCCAATTGAGACGGCTAGCAACCATCTGTTATTGAATGGTTTTATAGTCTTTTCTGCCTCTCTGCGGCCTCGCCACGGGAATCTTTTGCTTGGCCGACCCGAGCGCTTATCGCCTTTTCTTCCGCGTGAATCCGTGGCTCACAAAAGAGCCATTTTTCGGCCGGGAACTAAACTAAAGTCTAAAAAACGTTCATTGTACGCAATGAACACAGCGTGCTAGATTCGTTACTCCCTACAATCCATAATTAGACGATCCAGGCATGCCAATGAAAGCCATAATCAACACAAAAACCGTCAAGACCGTCACCGCAACGCTGTTGCTCGCAGCCTCCAGTTCTGCCTTTGCTGCCTATCCGGAAAAGCCCATCACCATCATCGTCCCCTGGGCGGCCGGTGGAGGCACAGACGCCACCGCGCGGACCATTGCCACCGCACTCGAAGAAGAGCTTGGCCAGACGGTCAACGTCGTCAACCGCACAGGCGGCAGCGGCGTCGTCGGTCATAGCGCCATGGCCACGGCTCGCCCCGATGGCTACACGCTGGGCCTGGTGACTGGCGAGCTCAACATGATGCACTGGCAGGGGCTGACCAACCTGACTTACGAAGACTACACCCCGATCGGGCAGATCAACTTCGACTACCCGGGGATTCAGGTCCGCGCAGATGCTCCCTATGAGTCTCTGGAAGACCTGGTAGCAGCCATCCGGGAAGAACCCAAGGGAACCTTCCAGGCATCCGGTACCGGTCTGGGGGGCGTCTGGCACCTGGCCTTCGCCGGTTTCCTGATGGATCAGGGTATGGAAGCTGACCGCGTCACCTGGATTCCCAGTCAGGGCGCCGCACCGGCCATGACCGAACTTGCCGCTGGCGGCCTGGAGATCGTTCCGAGCTCTGTTCCTGAAGCACGTTCGATGATCGAAGCGGGACGTGCCAAGAGCCTGGGCGTGATGGGACCGGAGCGCATCGAGAGCTTCCCTGACGTTCCGACTATCCAGGAGGCGATCGGCAGCGACTATCTTGTCGGCGAATGGCGCGGCATTGCTGGGCCAAAGGGAATGGATCCCGAGGTCGTCGCTACGCTGGAGACCGCACTGGAAGCAGCTTACAACAGCGATACCTATCAGGACTTCATGTCCCAGCAGGGGTTCGGCACCGAGTGGCGTAACGCGGAAGAGTTCGGCCAGCTGATGGTCGAGATGGACGCGGTCTACGGTGAGATCATCGAGAACGTCGGTCTGGGCAAGTAAGGATTGCTAGATGAGAGATTTCATCTTGGGGCTAGCCTTCATGCTGTCGGGCTGCATCGTCATCTATGTAGCCCAACAGTACCCGACGATGGCTAGCCTGCAATTTGGGCCATCTCTGTTTCCCTCCCTCATTGGGGGAGGGTTTCTTATAGGTGGTTTGTTCCTAACGGTAAAGCAGGTCCCCATTTTAAAGACCCAGTATGCCAGTAACACTCCGGGCAATAACCGGCCGCTTCCTATCCGGTCGCTCCTGGCGTCACTTCTTCCCTGCGTGATGATTATCTTCTATATCCTCACCAGTGAATTCCTGGGCGCAGCGGTTAGCCTCGCCATTGGTATTTTCGTTCTTATGCTTTCCCGTAAGGCTTCACTTCTTCTATCCCTGGCTGTATCCATACTCGCATCGCTAACCATATATTTTATTTTCTCCACCTACCTAATGATTCCCCTTCCCGAAGGGTTGATGAGATTCTGGGGATAAGTCATGGATACCATTCTTCTAGGGTTACAGCTAGTCTTCAATGTCGAGACATTGCTCGTCATTCTAGCCGCCTCCGTCTTTGGTGTTTTCGTCGGTGCTGTACCAGGTCTTACGGCTACCATGGCGGTGGCCTTGCTGGTCCCGATCACCTTTTACATGGATCCGGTTCCGGCTATCGCGGCGATCGTGACCACATCTGCCATGGCGATATTCTCCGGCGACATTCCTGCGACCTATCTGAACATTCCTGGCACACCATCCTCCGCTGCCTATGTAGGTGACTCCCACCTTCTGGCGCGGTCCGGACGGGCCCGGGAAACCCTTGGCGTCAACCTGGTTTGCTCGGTATTTGGTGGAATCTTCGGCACCATTATTCTTGTCTTCGTTTCTCCGTCACTGGCGGAGGTCGCTCTTCAGTTCAGTTCATTTGAGTATTTCTGGCTGGCCTTGCTGGGTTTGAGCTGCTCGATCTTTATCGCTATCGGCTCCAGGGTAAAGGCCTTCCTGTCATTGATGATCGGCCTTCTCTTGTCCACTGTCGGGCTGGACATGATGAGCGGTGCTCCTCGTTTTACCTTCGGCATCCCGGACCTCATGGCCGGGATCAACTTCATACCGGTCATGATCGGCATGTTCGCGCTCAACGAGTTGATGCTCTTCTATGGTTCACGTGGCGATGGTAGAGCAATGCCGTCGCTTTCCAAGGATAGCGTCTTCAGCCAAGTTCCAGGACACCTGAAGGCCTACTGGCCCAACATGTTTCGCGGAGGATCGATCGGTACCCTGATCGGGGCACTCCCTGGCGCCGGTGCCGACATAGCCGCCTGGATTTCCTACGCAGTGGGCAAAGGTCGCTCAAAGCAAAAGGAGGCATACGGGACGGGCCATATTGAAGGCATTGTCGATGCCAGCTCCGCCAACAACTCTGGCATCAGCGGCGCCTGGGTGCCGGCTTTGGTGTTCGGCATCCCGGGAGACTCCATCACGGCCATCGTCATCGGGGTGCTGTACATGAAGGGCATGAACCCCGGCCCCACCATCTTCATGGATGGCAGTGGGTTGATCTATGCGCTTTTTGTCGTCTTTTTCCTGGCTAACCTGGTGATGCTGCCCATTGGATATGCCGCAATACGGTCGGCAAAAGTATTTATCCTGACGCCAAGGAAGGTACTTATGCCGATTATCCTTTGCTTCTGCATCGTTGGCGCATTTTCGATCAACAATTCAATTACCGATGTCTGGATCATGCTTATTATCGGCGCGGTGGCATCGATCCTGGCGAGGTGCGATTTCCCGATGGCGCCCGCCATCCTGGGGCTGGTGTTGGGCACTACCCTGGAAAACAACTTCATGAGCTCCATGCTCAAGAGCAATGGCGACCTGCTGGCCTTCTTTTCACGCCCGATCAGTGCAGGGCTGGGCGCCCTCGTCATTCTGCTGTGGCTATCGCCGTTGCTGACCATGGCCTACAAGAAGTTCAAGCACGCCAACTCCAACAAGGCACAGGAATTATCATGAGACGCTATACGACACCGTGGTTGGAAGATGTCCTGGTGACACTTTTCAGAGAAGCCGGCGCATCCGAAGAAGTCAGTCGGACGACCAGCAGCATCCTCATCGAGGGGGACCTGCTGGGACACCATACCCATGGGGTAAAACTGGCCAACGGCTACCTCAAGGACTTGAAGTCCGGCCATGCACGTGGTGATGCGTCGCTGCTCGAATCCCGCCAGATCAGCCCTGTGGCGGCGGCCTACGACGGACACTATATCCTCGGCCCTTACCTGGTCCAGAAGGCGCTTGAGCAAAGTGCTGATGCGGCCAGGACGTCGGGGATCGGTATCGTCAGCATCAAGCGATCCCACCACATTGCCTGCCTGGCCTCCTATCTGAAGCCCTTCGTCGACCAGGGGCTGATGCCGATCATCATGACGTCTGACCCGGCGGTAAAGTCGGTGGCGCCGTATGGGGGGCTCGATCCGGTCTACACACCCAACCCGATCGCCATGGGAATCCCGAGCCGAATCCAGCCGATCATGCTGGACGTCAGCATGTCCACCGTCACCAACGGCAGCGTGGCCAAGGCCAGGGCCGAGGGCTCAAGGCTCGATCATCCGGTCATTCTCAGCAACCAGGGGGTCGTCAGCGACAACCCTGAAGACTACTTCACGGATCCTCAGGGCAGCATTCTCCCGCTTGGTGGGCGCGAGTTTGGCCACAAGGGCTTTGCCATGGGATTGATGGTCGAGGCACTGACCTCGGCCCTTGGTGGCTTCGGACGCAAGGACGATCCAAGTGGGTGGGGGGCCTCGGTGACCGTCATGGTGATCGATCCGGCACTATTTGCAGGGAGCAGCGACTTCCTCGACGAAACCGACCACCTGGTCGAAGCCTGTCTGCAAGCCAAGCCCGTTGACCCCGAACGTCCTGTGCGGCTGCCAGGCCAATCGGGGCTCAGGCGTCGCACCGAGTTTCTCGATCAGGGCATCCCGCTTCCCGGCGAAGTGGTCGCAGAGCTTCGCAGCGCCATCGAGGATTCGTCATTGAAAGGAACCCTGGACGTTTGAGCCATCAAGGCTGACCGCAATGCTGCGCCAGGGACGAATGAACCAGGGCATTGTCCCTCGTCCCGGCATCCTGGATAGCCCGGCTCACATAAGCCCGGCTCACATGAGCCGGGCTATTCACGAGAGCCTATTGGCGTCCTGCGGGGGAAAGGCTGGACAACCACGCCCAGCCAGCATGTAAGCGCTCACTAGCACGAATTTACACGCCGGTATTGCAGAGCTCAGGCGCTCGTCGTACGCGCCCTAGGCGCTGTCCGAAAAGTCGACGAGCGAAGGTTAGACAAGGCAAAAATCGGTGAGAAAGCGCAGTTTACGGGGTGTAAATGAGCATTTTGACCGGGCTGGCGCACCAGCCGATTTTTAACGCCGTATTACCGAGCGCAGGCACTTTTCAGACAAGCCCTAGAAGGCGAGCATGCCCCCAAGCCCGGCTACCCAAAGGCCGATACCAAAGCTTGCGTGCGCCGTCAGGCTGCGAAGCCTGGCGATGTTTGGCTGAGGGGTCCTGCGGGCGGCGATGCCTGCGCCCAACCCCGGTTGCAGCACCAGAAACGGGGCAAGCACCGTCACCACACCGAACACCAGCGCGGACACGAACGCCGGTCGTTGCTGCCAATCCGATCCGGCAAGTACCAGAAACACCAGGGCGAACACCACGCCCGTAAGATAGTGAAACGTCCACCCCAGCGCCGCCTCTGCGCGTATCGGCGCGCTTCCCGAGATGGGGCGATGGACGACAGTGCCTCCCGCCAGGTGACCCAACCAGCGCCCCACCAGGGCGTAGTCCAGAGAGGGAATGCCGAGTACCCGGCGCTGCGCCAGCGCGACGACATCCATGAAGGCGGTCGCCCCCACGCCAAGCCAAAGGGCATCAACCAGAAGTTCTGCCACTGCACTACTCCTTCAGCAAAGAGAGCCCGCTGCCGAGCCGATCGAAGAGAAACGCATCCTGAGGGCCAAGAGACGGCAAGGTTGCGCGCTCTCTTGCAGATTCAGGCAAAGCCGAAGTAGCTTACGACCTCAAGTAAACTTGAGGTCAAGCGCCATGCTCGACATCTCCGAGGTCTCCCGGCAAAGTGGCGTTGCCGCGTCGAAACTGCGCTATTACGAAGAGATCGGGCTGATCCGCTCGATCGGACGTAGTGGGCTGCGGAGGGTCTTTGCGCCGGACGTGCTGTCACGCCTGTCGCTGATCGCCCTGGGACAGGCGGCCGGGTTTTCGCTGGCCGAGATAGGCGACATGCTTGGCCCGGAAGGCAAACCCGACATCGACCGCGAAAGACTGGGTGCCAAGGCGGACGCCCTGGACCGGCGCATCAAGCAATTGAGCGCGATCCGCGATGGCCTGCGCCATGCCATGACCTGCACCGCACCCCGCCACCTGGATTGCCCCACCTTTCAGCGCCTGATGCGCATCGCGCTTGCCAGGCAGTCAGCGCGGGGGCCTGGGCGACAAGGGGCGAAAGGGGCGAATGGAGCGAAAGAGGCGAGAACCCAGCATGGACGAACAAGACTGAGGCGAGATGGCTGAACGGATCTCTACCACCAGCGCAAAAAAGGCCCGACTCCTCGAAACAGGAGCCGGGCCTTTTTCAACACGCGGATCAGGACGCCGGATCGGGTCAGCCGGGACGACGCTGGCCGCCTAAAGTAAGCACTTACATATCCCCGAAGCGTGATTGAAGAAGCGTCAGCGCCACCACCGGGGCGGTTTCGGTACGCAGGACCCGTGGTCCCAGGGTCAGCGCCGCAAACCCTTGTGCCGTCGCCGCCTCGACCTCGCGCGGGGACAGGCCACCCTCGGGGCCGATCAGCACGCAGGCGCTGGCGACGCGCTCGGCGCGCTCGAGCACGCCTGGCGTACCCGGGTGGAGCACCAGCCTGAGCGCCTCGTCACGCTGGCCCAGCCACTCGCTCAGCGACTGCGGGGCCCTGACCTCGGGCACCGTGGCGCGGCCGCACTGCTCGCAGGCGCTCACCGCCACCGCCTGCCAGTGGGCCAGCTTCTTTGCCTCACGCTCGCCCTTGAGGCGCACATCGCCGTGCTCGGTGTACAGCGGAGTGATCGCGGCGACGCCGAGCTCCACCGCCTTCTGGATGGCGTAGTCCATGCGATCACCCTTGGAGATCGCCTGCCCGAGATGGACGGACAAGGGCGATTCGCCGTTTCCATCGCGCACTTCGAGTATGTGAACGCTTACTTTCTTGCGATCGGACTCGGAGATGTCGGCACGGGCTTCGCGACCCTGACCGTCGAACAGCACCAGGGAATCACCGGGCTTGAGCCGCAGCACGCGCCCCACATGTCGCGCGGCTCCTTCGGGCAGAACGACGTCGCCGCCGGCGACAAGCGCGGCGGCGACGTGGATGCGGGGGCCCTGGAAGGCGGCGTCGCTCATCAGTGGGCGGTCGGCGCCTGCTCGCCCTGGGCAGTGCCCTGAGCATCGCCCTGCTCGGCCTCACGGCGCTTCTTCTGGGCGTAGAGCGCCTCGAAGTTGACCGGTGCCAGCATCAGCGGCGGGAAGCCGCCACGATTGACCAGGCTGTCGACACACTCGCGGGCGTACGGGAACAGCACGTTGGGGCAGAAGGCACCCAGGGTGTGGTCGAGCTGGTCACCTTCGATGCCGGTGATGCGGAACAGGCCGGCCTGTTCGATCTCGGCCAGGAAGCAGGTGGTGCCGCTCTCGCTGTGGGTGACCTGGGCGGTGACCTTGATCACCACCTCGAAAAGGCCGTCGGCGACCTTGGTGCTGCGGGTGTCCAGGTCGAGGCCGACCTTGGGCTTGAACGGCTGACCGAAGACGCCAGGTGAGTTCGGCGCCTCGAAGGAGATGTCCTTGACGTAGATGCGCTGCAGCGAGAACTGCACCTGCGGCTTTTCCTGATCCTGCTGACCGGCGGCCTGGGCGCCAGCGTTCTGGTTGTTGTCGTCTGCCATGAGAAAGATCCTTGAATCGGGTAATCAGAAATCGTGCGGACGGTCACTTCTTGACGATGGGCAGGTTATCGGTCTGCCACTGGGTCATGCCACCCTTGAGCTTGAACACGCGCTCGAAGCCAGCCTTCTTGAGCTTGGCCGCCACGGCACCTGAGCTCTGGCCGTGCTTGCACACCACCACGATGGGCGAGGCCTTGACCTTGTCGAGCTCGTTGATACGGGAATCGAGGCTGCTCTGGGGAATGTTGCGAGCGCCGGCGATGTGTCCCGCCTTGAAGTCGTTCTTGTCGCGAACGTCCAGAATTACCGCGTCTTCGCGGTTGACCATCTGGGTCGCTTCGCTGGTGGTGACGCCACCGGCGTTGGCGTTGCGCAGCTCATACAGCAGCCAGGCCGTCAGCACGGCCAGGAAGGCAGCCACCAGCAACGGGTGATTCTGCACAAATTCGAACAGCTGATCGATCATGGGGTCGGCTAACTCTCGTCGGATGCAAAAATGGTGGTGGCCTGGGTGGCGAAATCGGCGTCCAGAGCCTTTGTTACAAGATCTATGTCACAAGACCTGTGTCTCAAGGCCGGTGTTGCGAGTCCAGTCTACAGACCGGACGACGCGAGACGCAGGTACGTTGCCCGCGCTCGATCACCGCTACCCGCCGCAGGGCGGCCAGTATACACGACTCGGGGGCGATGCCGCCTGCCTCCGGGCACTGCCTCGTCGGGTCAATGACGACCGCTGCCAGCGTGCGATATGATGCCGCAAGGAGGATCGTGTCGCGAGCCTGAAACCGCAAGCCACGAGACTCACGAAGACGCGCCGATGTCATTGTCGGGCGCGCTTCCCGAATCGCCAGGCACCAGCGTTTACCCACGACACCCCAGGACATCCGGCGACGACGCCAGGCGTCGAGCGCCAACAAAAGGATGCCGGGCGAGGTCATCTTGAGCTAGAGGCAATTCCTCATGACGGATACTGCGACCGCACCGCGCCCGGTGGCGCTGATCATCCTCGACGGCTATGGACACAATGAAGACGCCGCGTCCAACGCCGTCGCCGCCGCCGACACCCCCAACATGGACCGCCTGTGGCAGCAACGCCCGCACACCCTGATCCACACCGATGGCCGCCACGTGGGCCTGCCGGACGGTCAGATGGGCAACTCCGAGGTCGGTCACATGAACCTCGGCGCCGGGCGCATCGTCTACCAGGACTTCACCCGCATCACCAAGGCCATCGAAGACGGCGAGATCGACGACAATGCCGTGCTGACCGCGCCCATCGACGCGGCGGTGAAGGCGGACAAGGCGGTCCACCTGCTCGGCCTGCTGTCCCCCGGTGGCGTCCACAGCCACGAGGATCACCTGCTGGCGGTGGCCGAGATGGCCGCGCGGCGTGGCGCCAAGCGCATCTACCTGCACGGTTTCCTCGACGGCCGCGACACCGCGCCCAAGAGCGCCAGGGCCTCCATCGAGCGCGCCAACGCCAAGCTCGCCGAGCTGGTGGGTCAGGACAATGGCTTCGTCGCCTCGATCATCGGCCGCTACTTCGCCATGGACCGCGACAACCGCTGGGACCGCGTCGAGAAGGCCTATCGCCTGATCACCGAGGGCCATGGCGAGCACCAGGCCGAGAGCGCCGAAGCCGGCCTCGACGCCGCTTATGAGCGTGGCGAGACCGACGAATTCGTCGCCGCCACCAGCGTGCGCCCGAACGGCAAGCCGGTCGCTGCCGAAGACGGTGATGCCGTGCTGTTCCTGAATTTCCGCGCCGACCGCGCCCGCGAGCTGACCCGTGCCTTCGTGCTCGAGGACTTCGACGGCTTCAACCGTCAAGTACAGCCGACGCTGGCCGCCGACGGCCTGGTCATGCTGACCCAGTACGCCGCGGATATTCCCGCGCCCTCGGCCTTCCCGCCTGCGGACCTGAACAACACCCTGGGCGAGGTCATGGAGAAGCGCGGCAAGACCCAGCTGCGCATCGCCGAGACCGAGAAGTACGCCCACGTCACCTTCTTCTTCTCCGGCGGCCGCGAGAAGGAATTCGAGGGCGAGAAGCGCGAGCTGATTCCTTCACCCCAGGACGTCAAGACCTACGACGAGAAGCCCGAGATGAGCGCCTTCGAGCTCACCGACACCCTGGTCGACGCCATCGACGGCGGCAGCTTTGACCTGATCATCTGCAACTACGCCAACGGCGACATGGTCGGCCATACCGGTGACTTCAACGCCGCCAAGGCCGCCATCGAGGCGGTGGACAAGTGCGTGGGTCGGGTGGTCGAAGCGATCGAGCGCGCCGGCGGTGCCTGCCTGATCACCGCAGATCACGGCAACGCCGAGCAGATGGTGCACCCCGAGACCGGCAACCCCCAGACTGCGCATACCACCTTCCCGGTACCGCTGGTGTACGTGGGCAGCCGCGAGGCCCGGCTAAAGGATGGCGGTCGCCTGTGCGACCTGGCGCCGACCCTGCTGACGATGATGGGCGAGTCGGTGCCGGAGGAGATGACCGGCGAGGTACTGATCGAGCTGTCGTGAGACCTCTGCGCACCGCAGCCCCAGTCGCGCCATCGAGGCGCCAGCCCGGCAGCTGCCCACCACCACGTACGACGCCGCCCCGCCCGGGGCGGCGTTGTGGGTTTGTCCGCGCGGCTGTCGCCCTGGGCGCAGCGGTCCTGTGGCTGGGAGGCCTGCCGCTCACTCCTGTGACACAGGCCGGCCTGCCGCTCGCTCAGGCCAGTCCCAGCGAGCAGCAGGCCAGGCAAAGGCTCGACGCCATCGGCGAGCGTATTCAAGAGGCCAGTCAGCGCCTGGCCAGCACCGATAGCGCCCGCGACCAGGCCAGCGAGGCCCTGCGCGAGGTCGAAACGGCACTGGCCGAGACCCATCAGCGCCTGGATACGCTGCAGGCCGAACGCCGCCGGCTCGACCAGGAGATGGCCGAGCTTGCGCATCGTCGAGAACTGATGGAAGCCGAACGCCGGGAGCAGCGGGCAGCCCTGGGTCGTCAACTCGATGCGCTCTATCGCATGGGCCTGACACCACAGTTGAAGCTGCTGCTGAATCAGGACGACCCAGCACGACTGGACCGCCTGCAGGCCTATCTCAACCATCTTGCCGACGCCCGCAACGAGCGCCTCGATCTGCTCGCTGAACTGGACCAGCGTCTGGAGGACAACCGCCGCGAGCTCGAACACCGCAGCGAGGAGCTGGCTTCCCTGGAGGCCGATGTGGCGGCCCGTAGCCAGGCCCTGGCCAGGCAGAGCCGCGAGCGTCAGGCGCTGGTGGCACAGCTCGACCAACGCTACGACACCGAGGCATCGAAGCTGGCCTCGCTGGACCAGGACCGGGCCCACGCCGAGCGGGTGCTGCGCGAAGTGCAGGAAACCATGGCACGGCTCGAGCGCCCGCCGCCGTCCACCGCCATCGAGCGCACCCGAGGCGACCTGCCGTGGCCGGTGCAGGGCATGATGCTGTCGCGCTTTCGCGAATCCCGCGGCGTCCACCGCAACGGCATCCTGATTCAGGCGCCATCCGGGACTTCGGTCGAAGCGGTTCACCCCGGCCGGGTGGTGTTCGCCGACTGGATGCGCGGCTTCGGCAATCTGCTGATCGTCGACCACGGCGACCAGGTGATGACCCTCTACGCCCACCTGCAACGCTTCGAGACGGAGGTCGGCAGCCGTGTGGAGCGTGGCCAGACACTGGGCCGCGTCGGCGTCAGCGGAGGCCGCGACGCTCCGGGGCTGTATTTCGAGGTACGCCGTGGCGGTGACCCCATCGATCCTGGTGGCTGGATCGCGCGGCGCTGAGCACACGCCATTTTCAACCATCCGGCCTAAGGCTATGCTTGAACCTTGCCCCTACGTCGAGCGGAGACCGCATGACCGAACCCCGAGCCGCCCACCGTCCCTCGCGCCTCAAGACACTGACCGGGACTTGCCTTGCGTGGTGCCTCGCCGCGTCCCTGGCCTGGCCTTCGCTGGCCAGCGCCCAGGCGACCGACGATGATCTGCCGATCAGCGAGATCCAGGCCTTCTCCGAGGTGTTCGAGCGGATCAAGCGCGGCTACGTGGAAGAGGTCGATGATGCGACCCTGCTCAAGAACGCCATGCGCGGCATGCTCTCGGAGCTAGACCCCCACTCCAGTTACCTCGACGCCGAGGCCTATCGCAACCTGCGGGAGACCACCGAAGGCGAGTTTGGCGGGATCGGCATCGAGGTCGGGCTCGACGACGGCCAGCTGACGGTGATCTCGCCGATCGACGACACCCCGGCCGAGCGCGCGGGACTACAGGCTCAGGACGCCATCCTGCGCATCGACGAGACCCCCACCGATCGGCTATCCCTGCAGGAAGCGGTGGACATGATGCGTGGCGAGCCAGGCACCGAGATTCGCCTGACCGTGGTCGGCGCCGGCGATGGTGCTCCACGTGAGGTCACCCTGGCCCGGGAAATCATCCGTACCGACAGCGTGAGGAGCGACATCCTCGAGCCCGGCTACGGCTATCTGCGCGTCAGTCAGTTTCAGGCCCGCACCGGCGAGCAGGTAGAGGATGCCCTGACCGAATTGCGCGACCAGGGGGCCCTGTCAGGCATCGTGCTGGACCTGCGCAACAACCCCGGCGGCGTACTGCAGTCGGCGGTGGACGTGGCCGACGCCTTCCTCGACCGTGGCCTGATCGTCTACACCGAGGGGCGCCTGTCCGATAGCGACATGCGCTTTTCGGCAACCCAACGCACCGCGGCGCCGGACGTGCCGCTGGTGGTGTTGATCAACGGCGGCAGCGCCTCCGCTGCAGAGATCGTCGCCGGCGCCCTGCAGGACCAGCGCCGAGGCGTGGTGATGGGCACCGAAAGCTTCGGCAAGGGCTCGGTGCAGCAGATCATGCCGCTGGGCAATGGTGAAGGGCTCAAGCTGACCACCGCGCTCTACTACACCCCTAACGGTCGCTCGATCCAGGCCCAGGGCATCGAGCCCGACGTCGAGGTCGTGCGCGGCCGGCTCGAGGTCGCCGATACCAGCAACCTGCGCATTCGCGAGTCTGACCTGGAAGGACATCTTGGCGATGGTGGAGATCGCGCCGGCAGCAGCCGCAGCGATCGGCTGGACGGCGACTACCAGCTGGGCGAGGCACTGAATCTGCTGAAGGCGCTGAACGTGATCAGTCAGCGCGACACGCGCTAGGCCGGGCGACGAGGCCCCGGCCCGCGCTCGGCCTGCTCCCTAGCGACAGCTAAGCGGCAGGCGTCCGCGTGAGCCGGTGGCCTGCTGCATGATCAGGCGCTTGATCGGAGACAACCGGTCGACGCCGGAAAGCCCCAGGTTGCGCGCCAGCGTCAGGCCCGGGTGGCGGCTGCCGAACAGACGCCGAAAGCCTTCCATCAGCACCAGCATCATGGCGTTATCGCCACGCCGACGTCGCTCATAGCGTGCCAGCAGGCTCGGGGCGCCAGGTGCTACACCACGACGGCGCCCGTTCAGCAACTCTTCGGCCAGCACCGCCGCATCGAGAAAGCCCAGATTCACCCCCTGCCCGGCCAGGGGGTGAATGCTATGTGCGGCGTCGCCGATCAGCGCAAGCCCCGGCAGGTGGTAGCGCTCTGCGTGGCGCTGGCTGAGCGGAAAACTCCTGGCCTCATCCAGCACCTCTACCGCCCCCAGGCGATGATCCAGCGCCTCGGCCATAGCCTGGCCCAGCGCCGCCGGCGAGAGTGCCGCAAGACGTTCGGCTTCCTGCGGGGTGGTGGACCAGACGATCGAGCAGTAGTGGCTGTCTCCCGCCACCGTCAGCGGCAGGAAGGCCAGGGGGCCGGTGGCCAGAAAGGCCTGACGGGCTACACCGCCGTGACGCCGCTCGGTCTTCACCGTGGTCACCAGCGCGCACTGCCCGGTGTCCTGCTCACGCACCGCTATCCCGGCCAGTTCGCGCAGCGGTGAACGTGCACCGTCGGCGCCGACCACCAGCGGGGCGGCCAGCACGCTGCCATCATCCAGGGTCACCCGCCGACGAACGGCGCCGTCGTCCAGCGCCACCACCTTGCGACCATGCAGGCGCTGCACCTGAGGCAGCCTCGACAGTTCGGCTTCCAGCGCCGCCAGAATCACATCGTTCTCGACGATATGGCCAAGCACCGGCACCCCGGCCTGATCGGCGCGAAAGCCGACCTCGCCGGAGCCCTCGGCGTCCCACACCTGCATGGCGGTGTAGGGCGTGGCGCGCCAGGCGTCGATGCGCGGCCAGGCACCGAGGCCTTCCAGCAACCGTCGAGACACCGGGGTCAGGGCGCTGACGCGGGGCGCCGGCACACTGCCCGGCAGGTCATCCGAGTCCAGCGGGCCCGGACGCGGGTCCACCATGGCGACTGTCCAGCCTTCCCGTGCCAGCAGCACGGCCAGTACGGCACCTACCATGCCGATACCGGCGATCACCACATCGACTCCCGTCGGCGCTGCCTTGGCGGCTGAACCCTCTGCCTGCTCCTTCATCGGCGTCTCGCTCTCCCAGTCTTCCTGACGATCACTGACTCGCTTGCACCACGTGCCTTTGCGGATTCGCCCTCAGGGGTCCTTTGCGGATTCGCCCTCAGGGTCGCGGCAACGCAGCGCACCCAGTGTACCGCCAAGGACAATCCTATGCTCGACCGCCAGGCTTTCAGGGTCAGTGCCTGAAGGCTGCCTGACGCCACGGGAAGGTCCTGTAGGCCAGATGACACGCGGGCCAGGGTTGCCCTACCCAATTATCGTTCGCTGCCCATGGCCCGCCTGGCGAGGCCCCGCCTCAGCGGCCCTGCGAGGTTCAGGCCAATCAATCCCGCGGCACGGGCGTGGGACAGCAGTGGCTGGTCGATGCCGAACAGCCGAATCAGGCCGTCGCTGAAGCGCACCACATTGCGCTGGTCCGCTTCGCGGCGTCGCTCGAAGGCGGCCAGGGTCGCCGCGCTGCCAGGCGCCTGGCCGGCCTCGAGCCCTTGCTCGATGGCCTCGACCAGGTCGATCACCCCTCGCAGCGCGAGGTTGAAGCCCTGGCCCGCCACCGGGTGCAGGGCATGGGCGGCGTTGCCCAGCACCGCCAGTCCCGGCCGTGTCGTCTCCCGCGCGGTGACCAGCGACAGCGGGTAAACGTGACGCTGGCCGACCTTGACGAAGGCGCCGGCTCGATCGCCAAAGGCGGCCTGCAGCTCTTCGAGAAAGGCGCGGTCCGACAATGCCAGACGGCGCTGTTCGCTGCCCTTTTCATGGGTCCACACCAGCTCCATGGCCTGTCCCGGCAGCGGCAGCAGCGCCATCGGGCCTTGCCGTGTGAAGCGCTCGTAGGCGACGCCCTGGTGGGGGCGCCCGACCGCGACATTGGCGATCATTGCCACCTGATCGTAGGGGGCCGCATCGCTCTCGATCCCCAGCGCCTCCTTGAGGCCAGAGCGACCGCCGTCGGCCAGCACGGTCAGGCCGGCCTCCAGCACGCTGCCGCTGGACAACCACAGACGATGGCCTGCGGCCACGGGTTCGATACGCTCCACCCGAGCCGGACAGTGCCAGTCGAGCGGCAGTTCGGCCAGGCGGCGGTGCAGCACCCGCCCCATCCAGGCGTTGGGTACCACGTAGCCGAGCGCCTCGACGCCCATTTCGTCGGCACGCAGGCGCGTCGCACCAAGGCGCCCCTTCTCACTGACATGGATCAGCGAGATCGCGCTGGCCTTCGCGGCCATGGCCGACCACACCCCGAGGCGCGAAAAGTGCGCGGCGGACCCCGCCGCAATGGCGCTGGCGCGGGCGTCGAAGCTTGGCTGCCAGGCGTCGTCTTCTCCCGCCGAAGGCGCTGCTTCCTGCGGCGACGGTGCGAGCGGTGCCATCGGTGCGGCCTCGACCACCGCGACCTTGAGGCCGGAATGTTCGATCAATTCCGCCAGGGCCGCCCCCAGGCTCGCCCCCACCAGCCCCCCGCCGATGATCGCCACGTCGACCCGCTCGACCGCATGGCCACCTTCCTGGCAAGACGCCTGAGGGGCGTTCGCTGAAAGGCGGCTTGCCGTTGGTTCCACAGTGCTCTCGGGGGTGTCTTGCGGCATTACTGTATTCCTGTAATAACTTTACGTAATCAAACATTTATTAGCGTGCTAGTTGGCTATAAAACCACCAACTGCTCTGGCGAAACAGCACCCTGATTTATACCTCAACCACCACCATCCCTCCCTTACAGGACCTGTGACACGACACTCTTC
Source organism: Halomonas sp. H10-59 (assembly GCF_040070555.1). Classification (NCBI taxonomy): domain Bacteria; kingdom Pseudomonadati; phylum Pseudomonadota; class Gammaproteobacteria; order Oceanospirillales; family Halomonadaceae; genus Halomonas; species Halomonas sp. H10-59. The sequence goes on along the minus strand of NZ_CP098828.1, from coordinate 31,613 downwards.
TGGAAAATTGGCGCACCCATGTGCGCGGTAATCCGACGATCATCCGGTCCACGACTACCCGATCCTCGACTACCCGGTCGTCGACCAGCGGCGGCGGCGAGAAGAGTCCAACACACCAGAGCCACGCACCGATGAGAAAGGTGTGATCGCCGAGAAAGGCATGATCGCCAAGGACAGGTAAGCGGCCGATTCGCCGGCGACCCGAGCCTAGAAGTGCGCTGCCGGATCGATCACACCATCCAGCATAGCAGGCTCTGGCGACGGGAAAAGGAGGGAAAAATCCCGAACTTTGCAGGCATCGTTCGGGACTTTGGCAAGCGTCAGTGGGTGGTGGGAGGCGTCTCGTCGACCTGCTCGACCTGCGGGGTGCCAGGGTGCTGTTCGGTATAGAGCAGCATCGCCGCCATGCGGGCGTGTTCGGTCAGGGCAAAGAGGTCGTTTTCGTTCTCGGCGCTGTCGTCGATATCGGTCTCGATGGCGGCCAAACCCGCGAGATCCTCGATGGCCTCCCTGAGCGGCTCGGACCACTTCTTTCTGGGCGCGTCGCCTGCTTCCTCCACCACTTCGAGAAAGCCGAGGGTCCACTCCTTGAGGCCCTGGGCACGCTCGGCCAGCGAGAACATCTCGTCAGGCAGCAGCGGTTCGAAGTTCAGCTCAGTGCTGGCCAGGGCGTCCAGGGTCTGGCGGCGCCAGCCGAGCAGGCGTTCAGCGCTGGGCTCGTCTCTGGGCTGGTCGACCCCGAGGGTCAGGCAGACCTCCTCGAGCCAGGCCTCGGCGGTGAGGTCGTGCAGGCCGAGTGCCGCGCACAGGCGCCCGTCGAGAAAGGCCGGCGACTGCATGCTGCCATGCAGCAAAAAGGTGTCGGCGATGGTGGAGAAGTCCTGGCGTTCGTTGATCAAAGACATGATGATATCCGCTGAAGAAGAGGTTCAGGGTGGCAATACCGCGGCGCCCCCGGGGTGACCAGAAGCCGCTTGCCCATGGCATCGGCAAGCGCCGTCGGTGCTCCCGTCTTGAGGTGTCGCGTTGACCCCCCGCTGAAGGCTCTCTTATAGTGACTCGCAATCGATCCCCGATGGTAACGCATCCTGCCCGTTCGGCGCTGCGTTAGCCAAGGCCCGCCCCGGAGCCAGGCCCATGAATGACACCAAGCGGCATACCACCGACATTACGCTGCTAGAACGCCCCTACACCATCGCCTGTGCCCCCGAGGAGCAGGAGGGACTGGAGCGTGCTGCCCGCTATCTGGACCAGGCCATGCAGGGGATCCACGCCCAGGGCAAGGTGGTGGATCGGGAGAAGATCGCCATCATGGCTGCACTCAACCTGGCCCACGAACTGCTGGGCCTGCGTGACGAGAAGCGTGCAGGCGAAGCCAGTCTGAGCGAACTGAACACCCGCCTGGAACAGGCGCTCGCCAAGGCGCCGAGTCGCGATTCCGACGTCTGATCAAGGCTGATCAGGGCTTTCGGTACCTGAGCCCGCATCACGTCCCGTACCGCCCCGGTGGTCCGCACCCCGCCTCATCTGCGAGAGCCGTGCCAGCACCTCACCTCCTTGCTGGTGTCTCGCGACCAGCGCGCCTGGTCGACACTGCCTCCCCAAGCACTCGAAGGCATCTTCACTTTGGCGCCAGGCCCCGGTCTGGTAGCATGGAGGAGTTCCCTGGGGTGTGCGCCAGTCGTTACAGTCCCTCGAGCCTATGCGCAGTACCCAGGGGGCCAAATGCTAGCCGGGCCCGTGTGCAAGTCCGTGCGACGGAAAGCCTGACGGCTCGGCTGCGGCCACCCACCTTGAACCTATGGGTTCAAGGGCCAGAACGACAGCGGCACTCTGGGGAACCTCGAATGAACGATCTGCGCTCTTCCATTGACGCACAGATGACGCTCGGACACTTGTCACGTACCGAGCTGCGGCGCGAACTGCGACGCCGCCGCCGGGCCCTGAGCCCGCGCCAGCAGCAGGCCGCCAGCCAGTCACTATTGGCTCGCCTGCGTCGCCTTCCTGAACTGCTGAGTGCCCGTCGCGTGGCGCTCTACCTGCCCAATGACGGGGAGATCGATCCTCGCCCCCTGCTCGACTGGCTACGCCAGCGGCGCGCCCAGGCCTATCTTCCGGTGCTGCGCCCCCTGAGCGACAATCGCCTGTGGTTCGTCCGCTACGACGAGCACACCCCCATGGTCGCCAATCGCTTCGGCATCAGCGAACCCTGCAGCCGTCACGGCGCCCATCCGTCGCGCCGTCTGCCGCCCTGGGCGCTGGACGCCATCCTTCTACCGCTGGTGGGCTTCGACGACGCCGGCCAGCGCCTGGGCATGGGTGGAGGCTTCTACGATCGCACCCTGGCCTTCGCCCATCCCGACAGCGGACAGGGCGGCCCCAGGCCACGCCTGATCGGCCTGGCCCATGACGTCCAGCGCGTCGAACGCCTGCCGGTGGCCTCCTGGGACGTGCCGCTGAACGCCATCGTCAGTGATCGCAGAGTGATCCGCCCTGCCTGAAACGCCTCCGGCCGCCCCTGAGGGCGGCCGGAGTTGGATCTATGCCGATGTCGTGACCATGGTGCCTGGTGCCTCAACCTCCCACCAGCGCCTGGGCGTAGCCGGTTGCCACGACTCCCAGGCCGAACACCAGCACCAGTGACATGATCAGATCGGGCTTGCGTTTCATTCCTGACTCCCTTCATACGGCCGCTTGCCGTATTGTCTTGATGTTGTGGTCAAAGCGACTGACTCAGACTATAGGGTGATCACCCATGTATGGCAATCATCACGCTTCCACGATGAAGCCCGTCAGCCAGGCGTCATCATGCCCAGCAAGTAAGTCAGCGCTTGCGCGCGCAGGATACGCCGCTTTGCCTCGACTTCCAAGACGTCATCCCGCCATGGCTATGCCATAAACAGTTGGTAGGCGGGATTGTCACTTTCCTTCCAATAGCGATAGCCAATGGCGTCAAAATGTTCCTCGACGTGGGAACGATCCCCGTTGGGAATCTGCATGCCGACCAGCACCCGACCATAGGCAGCACCGTGGTTGCGGTAGTGAAACAGCGAGATATTCCAGTCCTGGGGGAGGTGGGTCAGGAAGTTCATCAGCGCGCCTGGGCGCTCGGGAAATTCGAAGCGATAGACTTCCTCGGTGAACTCGGTACGGGGCCTGCCGCCGCCCAGATGACGGATATGCAGCTTGGCCAGTTCGTTGTCGGTCAGATCCTCGACCGGGTAGCCCGCCTCGATCAGCTTGCCGATCAGCGCCTGGCGATCCTCGCCGCCCGGCTTGACCTGTATGCCGACGAAGATGTGGGCCTGGTCGGCATCGGCGTAGCGATAGTTGAATTCGGTGACCATGCGCTTGCCGATGGTGCGGCAGAACTTCTTGAAACTGCCTGGACGCTCGGGAATGGTCACCGCCAGGATCGCCTCGCGCTGTTCGCCAAGTTCGGTGCGCTCGGCGATGTGCTGGAGCCGATCGAAGTTGGTGTTGGCGCCGGAGTTGATGCATATCAGGGTCTGGCCCTCGGCCCCGGTCTCCTGGATATACTTCTTGAGACCGGCCAGCGACAGCGCGCCGGAGGTCTCGGACACCGCCCGGGTATCCTCGAAGATATCCTTCACCGCCGCACACATCTCGTCGGTGTTGACGGTGATCACCTGGTCCACCAGGTCACGCATCAGGGAAAAGGGAATCTCGCCGATCTGCGCTACCGCCACGCCCTCGGCGAACACGCCGACCTGTTCAAGGATGACCCTCTCACCGGCCTCCAGCGCGGCCTTCAGGCAGGCGCTGTCCTCGGCTTCCACCCCGATCACCTTGATCTCCGGGCGCAGGTACTTGATGTAGGCCGCCATGCCGGCGATCAGGCCACCACCGCCCACCGGAATAAACACCGCATCGATGGGGCCGCTGTGCTGACGCAGGATCTCCATGGCCACGGTGCCCTGTCCGGCGACCACATCGATATCGTCAAACGGCGGGATATAGGTGTAGCCGTGGGCCTCGACCAGCTCCTGGGCGTGCTCTGCGGCGGCGGCGAAGGCGTCGCCCTTGAGGATGACCTTGGCGCCCCAGCCACGTACCGCAGCCACCTTGATCTCCGGGGTGATGCGCGGCATCACGATCACTGCCTTGACGCCCATCTGCTTGGCCGCCAGTGCCAGGCCCTGGGCATGGTTCCCGGCGGAGGCTGCGATCACACCCTTGGCTTTCTGCTCATCGGTCAGGTGGGCCATGCGATTGTAGGCACCGCGCACCTTGAAGGAGTGCACCGGCTGAAGGTCTTCACGCTTGATCAGAATCTGATTGTTGAACCGTCGCGACAGCATGGGCGCAGGTGAGATCGGCGTTTCTCGGGCGGCTTCGTAGACCCGGGCCTGGAGAATCTTCTTGACGGTAGCTTCGAGCATTCTGGTATCCAGCGTGAGGGAGGCGGGCAAAACCCCTATTGTTAGCATCGCCTCACGCCCAACGTCCAGCGCCAGCCACCCCAGGCAGACATTGCTTGCCTCGGTGCCGAGCTGACGCAACCGCGATGAAGGCAGAAACGGGCGGAGCCCAGGCACCACAGTGACACGCCACACAGCGTTTCTTCCGTGTTTCGCGATGCCCTATAATGGCCGCAGCTTTCCTCTTCTCACGCTCCCCATCGCAGGTATTCCATGACCCAGGACGAACTCAAGGACGCCGTCGCTGCCGCCGCCATCGACGAGGTCCGCCCGATGCTCGGCCGTGACATCGTGATCGGTGTCGGTACCGGCTCCACCGCCAACTGCTTCATCGACCGCCTGGCAGAGCTGCGCGGGGACTTCCGCGGAGCGGTGGCCAGCAGCGAGGCCAGCGCCCAACGATTGAAGGGGCACGGCATCGACGTCTACGAGCTCAATGAAGTCGGCACCATGCCGGTCTATGTCGACGGCGCCGACGAAGTGAACGCTCACCTACAGATGATCAAGGGTGGGGGTGCCGCGCTGACCCGCGAGAAGATCGTGGCGGCCTGCTGCAAGACCTTCATCTGCATCGCCGACGCCTCCAAGCGGGTCGAGCGCCTGGGCGACTTCCCGCTGCCCATCGAGGTGATTCCCATGGCCCGTTCCTACGTCGCCCGGGAACTGGTCAAGCTTGGCGCCGATCCGGTCTACCGCGAGGGCGTGGTCACCGACAACGGCAATCAGATCATCGACTGCTACGGCCTCGACATCGATGACCCCGTCGCCCTGGAGACCCGCATCAACGCGATCGTCGGAGTGGTGACCAACGGCCTGTTCGCCGCTCGTCCGGCGGATATCCTGCTGATCGGCGGCGCCGACGGCATCAGCCGGCATCTACCCGCCTGAGCCCGGTCACCTGCCTTGGCTGTGGCCAAGCAGCCGGTCCAGGCCAGCGAGGGTGGCCTCCAGCGCACCCCGGTGGGTGTCGATGACACCTTGCCCGGCCTCGCTCAGCCGCTTGCGCTGTTCTGCATCCTCGAGCAGCGCGGCGACACGCTCGACCAGCTCGTCGGCGTCGGCGATCTCGACCAGCGCGCCGGCGTCTCTCAGCAGCTGGGCCACGTCCTCGAAATTGTCGAGATGCGGGCCGGTCACCACCGGCACGCCCATCAGCGCGGGTTCGAGCAGATTGTGGCCGCCGATGGGCACCAGACTACCGCCGACGAAGGCCAGATCCGCGGTGCCGTAGAGCGCCTGCAGCTCACCCATGCTGTCGCCAAGATAGACCTCTGCCCTGGCGCTGGGGACGCGTCCCCGGGAGCGCCTGACGGTCTCGAAGCCGGCCTCCTGGCACAGCCTGGCAACCTCCTCGAAGCGCTGCGGATGGCGCGGCACCAGCACCAGCAGGATATCGGGAAAGCGTGCCTGAAGGCGGCGCTGGACCCCGAGCAGCAGCTCATCTTCGCCGGGGTGGGTGGACCCGGCGACCCAGATCGGGCGATGCCCGATGGCTGCGTGCAAGCGCTCACTCACCTTCAGAGATGCATCATCAAGGGCCATGTCGAACTTCATCGATCCGACGACTTGGATGTGGTCGGACGCCATGCCCAGTTCGACGAAACGCTCGGCATCCTCACCGGACTTGGCCGCCAGCCAGTCGACACAGGCCAGCGACTCGGCCATCAGCGGGCGCAGGCGCCGATAGCCACGAAAGGCACGGGGCGACAGGCGGCCATTGACCACCGCCACCGGGATACCCCGCCTGGCGCAGACCCTCAGCAAGTTCGGCCACAGCTCGGTCTCGAAGAAGATCGCCTGGCGAGGGGCCAGACGCTGGACAAAGCGGCGCGCGGCGCCGGGAAAGTCGAGCGCCACGAAGACATGGCTCAGGGGAGCGGCCGCCTCCGCCTCGGGAACGTCGTCCACCAGCGAGAGCACTCGTTCGGCGCCGGTGGCGGTCATGGTGCTGACCACCAGTCGGTGATCGGGATGGCGCAGGCGCAGGGCACGGATCAACGGTCGTGCCGCCACCACCTCGCCCACCGAGGCGCAGTGCAGCCATAGCCGCGGACGCTCGTCGGCGAAGGGCCGCAGACAGCCCATCCGCTCGCCACGAGCGCGATCCGGCAGCTGTTCGCGCCAGACCCGTCGCCAGATCAGCGGCGACAGCAGTCCGATGGCACCTGAATAGGCGAGCCGTGGCCAGCTCACCCTCAGCTCTCGCGATCGAGGATGGTCGAGATCATGGCGGTGGTGGAGACGCCATCCTCGAAGCCGAGCACCTTGACCTCGCCCCCTGCGTCGCGCACCGCTTCGCCGCCGGCGATATCCTCGGGCCGGTAGTCCCCGCCCTTGACCAGCACGTCCGGCAGCACCGATTCGATCAAGCGAGCCGGCGTATCCTCGGCGAAGGGCACCACCCAGTCCACCGCGCCGAGTCCGGCCAGCACCTGCATGCGGCGATTGAGCGGATTGATCGGCCGCTTGGGGCCCTTGAGCCGACGGATCGAGGCGTCGTCGTTGACCGCCACGATCAGCCGGTCACCGAGCTGGCGGGCGTGCTCCAGGTAGGCCACGTGGCCGGCATGAAGAATGTCGAAGCAGCCATTGGTCATCACCACCCGCTCGCCACGGGCCTGGGCGGCGCGCACCGCCAGCACCAGCGGTGATTCCTCGATGACGCCGAATTCGGCCAGCTTGTCGCCGTGCAGCGCGGTGTAGAGCTCGGCGATGGACAGCGTCGCGGTGCCGGGCTTGGCCACCACCAGACCCGCCGCCAGATTGGACAGGGTCATGGCCTCGGCGAAGCCGTGGCCGGCGGCCAGGGCTAGACCCAGCACCGCGATCACGGTGTCGCCGGCGCCGGTGACGTCGTAGACCTCACGGGCCCGAGTCGGCAGGTGCAAGGGGTCATGGCCTTCGCGAATCAGCGTCATGCCCTTCTCGCTGCGGGTGATCAACAGCGCCTCGAGCTCGAGCTCCTCGCGCAGCGCCTCGCCCTTGGTGGCCAGGATGTCGTCGCTGGGGCAGGGTCCGACCACCGCCTCGAATTCGGCCAGGTTGGGGGTGATCACGCTGGCACCACGATAGCGCCGGAAATCGCTGCCCTTGGGGTCCACCAGCACCCGCTTGCCGGCCCGGCGCATTTCCGGGATCACCATCTCGACGTTGGCCAGGGTGCCCTTGCCGTAGTCGGACAGGATGATCAGGTCGAAGTTGTCGGTGGCCTCGATCAGCCTGGGCGCCAGCTCCGAGGTGTCGATCTTGTCGAGTCCATCCTCGAAGTCCAGCCGGATCAACTGCTGGTTACGGCTCATCACCCTGAGCTTGGTAATCGTGGGCATGCCGGGAGTACGGTGAAAGTGAGTGCTCACCCCGACCTCCTCCAGGCGCGCGGTCAGACGGTCGGCATTGTCGTCGTCACCGACCAGTCCGGCCAACGCCGCGTGGGCGCCCAGGGAGGCGATGTTCAACGCCACGTTGGCGGCGCCGCCCGGACGATCCTCGCACTCTTCCACGCGCACCACCGGCACCGGGGCCTCCGGCGATATCCGGGAGGTGCCGCCGTGCCAGTAGCGGTCCAACATGACGTCGCCCACCACCAGCACGCGGGAGCGCTCAAGCGCGGTCAGATCAAGCTTCATCGGGTGACTCCCTATCGAGGTCGGAGCGGTGTTGCGAGGCGGTGTCGGCGAGCAGGGTATCGAGTCGCTCGATCACGTCGTCGGCGCGAATCAGCGACATCGCATCGGGATGGCGGACCCGCTGGCCCCAGGTGATGGTGTCGGGATCCGCCTGGAGGAACTCCCGGACGGCGTCAGGGTAGCGATTGACCACGTAGTCGCGCCACAGGTAGGGCGCGGCGCGATCGGGGTTGGTGGTGGCAAACAGGCCCACCACCGGGGTAGCCAGGGCGTTGGCCATGTGCACCGGGCCGGAATCCGGGGCGATCACCACCCGGGCGCGATCGATCAGCGCCAGCAGACCCTTGAGCGAGGTGGCGCCGATGGCGTCGATCACCGCCTCGGGGTGACACAGCGACTGAATGCGCGAGCCCATCTCGCGCTCCTGGGTACTGCCGCCCCCGGTCATCACCGTCTTCAGGCCAAACTGGGTCCAGGCGTGCTCCACCACGGCGGCGTAGCCTTCCGCCGACCAGTTGCGAAAGTTGCGCAGGCGCGGATTGGCACAAGGACTGATCAACAGATAGGCGCTGTCGCCGGTGAGCTCCCTGGCCTCGGCGTAGGCGCTGTCCGGCACCGGCAGTCGCCACTCCAGCGACGTATCCTCGACCCCCAGCAGGCGCGCGAAGTCCATGAACGACTCCAGCACGTGGGCTCGCTCACGCGGGGCCAGCTGACGATGCGTGAACCAGTACTGACGGTCCTTGGCCCGTGCCGGGTCGAAGCCCACCCGCACCTTGGCCTTGAGTCCCAGCGACAGCACGCTGGCTCTGAGTGCCTGCTGCATGTGCAGCAGCACGTCGAAGCGGGTATCGGCCAGCTCGCGCCACAGCGCCCGCATGCCCTTGAGGCCGGTGGACTTGTCGTAGACGACGAACTCGACCCCTGACAGGCCGGTCAGTAGACTGTATTCGCCCTTGCCGACGATCCAGGTGATCCGCGCCTCGGGCCATTGGCGCTGCAGGGCTCGAACCGTGGGCACCAGATTGCACACGTCTCCCAGGGCAGAGAGACGCAGCACGCCGATGTGGGCAGGTCGAGCGGGCAGAGGATGCTTCATGCGGTTGGCAACGTATCAGTCAGGAAAGGTGGGCATTTTATACGATGCCACCAGTTTATGTGACGCTGTACCACGGCCACAAATCGGACCCGCTCTGCTGGCGCCAGAATACTGGCGCGAGGCAGGCCTGGTGACCGGACAGGCGCCGGGTCGCGGCCAGAGTCTGTTTCTCGAGGTGGGCGATCGTCAGTGGGTGCTGAGGCCCTACCGCCGCGGCGGTCTCGTCGCCCGGCTATCGACCTCCCGTTACCTGTGGACCGGGCTCGAACGCAGTCGCGCCTTTCGCGAAGTGCGTCTGACGGCACGGCTTTACCAGGCCGGCCTGCCGGTGCCGCGGCCGGTGCTGGGAGGCGTCGTTCGCCATGGCCCAAGCTACGAGGCCGCGCTGATCACCGAGCGCCTGCCGGCCACCCGAGCGTTGGCAGAGCATCTCGGCAGCGGTGATCTGGCCCCGGGCCTGCTCCATGAAGTGGGCCAGGTCATCCGACGCTTCCACGATCATGGCCTCGACCATGTCGACCTCAACGCCCGCAACCTGCTGGTCGACGACAGCGACCGGGTCTGGCTGATCGACCTGGACCGCTGTCGCCTGCGCGCCCCTGGCAAATGGCGCGAGGGCAATCTGGCGCGACTGGGACGTTCGCTGGCCCGCTTCTGCGTCGACGAGAGGTCGGCCCAGCAGGCGCTCGAAGAGATCCGCCGCGGCTATAGCGACGCCTAGCCTGTGATCGATAGCTGCCTTGATCGATAGCTGCCTGTGATCGATTCTCGGCTTCAAAACACCTTTACAGCACCACCCACATCGATAGCGACCGCTTACTCACATCTCTGAGCAAGCGGTGTCACTCGTCAGACGGCCGGCCGGCCAGCGAGCACGTCGTCATAGACCTGAGTCAGCCCCTCAACATGCTGCGACAGCAGGAAGTGCTGCTTGACCCGACGTCGCGCCTCTTCGCCCAGACGTCGCCTGAGCTCGCCATCTTGCGCCAACTCCAGCATGGCGGCGGCCCACTCGGTGGCGGATTCGGGGTCTGCCAGGCGGCCACTGTGAGCGTCGATCAACTCGGGGATGGCGCCACTACGCGAACCGATCACCGCCTTGCCGGCGGCCATGGCCTCGATCACGGTCAGGCCGAAGGCCTCGTTGCGCGACGGCACACAGACCACGTCGAGCACCTCGAACAACCGCGCCAGGTCACGCCGAAAGCCGGTAAAGGTGATGCGCTGCGACAGTCCCTGCTCGGCGACCAGCGCCTCGAGCTCGGCCACGTACTCCTCACGACTGCCCTCCTCGGCGCTGAGTCCACCGATGATGACCCCATGGACATCGAGCGCCGGATGCTCGGCGATCAGTCTCGCCAGGGCCTCGACGAACACCCGCTGCCCCTTGCCAGGCGTCAGTCGCCCCGCCACCCCGATGGTGGTGGCCGACGCCGGCAGCCCGAGGCTTGTGCGCAGGGCGCGCCGCTCGCCGGCGTCCAGACGCGGCGCCAGCGGCGCCGGGTCGATCCCCAGATACAGACGCTGGATACGCTCGGCCGGCAGGGCGAAGGCCTTGACGTTACGTCGCCGGGTCGCCTCGCTGATGGACAACAGCCGCGACACCCGTCCGTAGGCCCAGCGGTGATACAGGTCCTTCTTCGGCCGGGTGACCCCCATATGGTCGGTGAACACCACCTTTAGCCGCGGCCGCAAGGTCGCCAGCAGGGCTGCCAGGCGCAGGTCGCTGGACTTGTGGCAGTGCAACAGGCGGATGTCGTGACGGGCCAGGTACTCAAGCCACCGGCGCACACCGAAAAGCGCCGAGCCTCTGGAGCGGGCAGTCAGCGTCGGCACCCCGGCATCATCGAGGCTCCTGGCCACCCGCGAGTCGCCCAGTGCCAGGGCATGCACCTGCCACCCCTGAGCGGCAAGCTCCGGTATAATCCTCGAAGGATACATTTCCAGTCCGCCCCAGCCGTCCGACAGGCAGATGTGCATGACCTTGTGACTCAAGGTGGTCTCCTTTCCGATAGCGGGGCTCGGGAGCCCAAATGACAGCAACGACGGCCTCGGCCGACGCTCGTGCCCCTCGACTGCTGGTGGTACGCAACGACAAGCTTGGCGATTTCATGCTCGCCTGGCCAGCACTCGCCGCCCTCAAGAAGGCCAAGCCCGCCCCTCATGTCAGCGTGCTGGTACCCGCCTATACGGCGCCGATGGCAAGGCTCTGTCCGTGGATCGACGACGTCGTCATCGACCCGGGTGAACAGGCGCCGAAGGATGCCCAGCGTGCCCTGCTGGCGACGCTGCGCCAGGGCGGTTTCACGGCGATGCTGACGCTCTACTCCACCACCCGCATCGGCTGGCTCGGCCTTCGCTCGCGGATCCCCCTGCGCATGGCGCCAGCCACCAAGTGGGCCCAGCTATTCTACAACCGTCGCGTCACCCAGCGCAGATCCCGTTCGGCCAAGCCTGAATACATCTACAACCTGGAACTGGCCGAGGCCATGATTCAGGCGCTGGGACTCTCGTCAGGACAGCCGTCGCAACAGCACCCCGCGCCCCCCTACTGGCCCCTGGCCCCGCAACAACGTGACGCTCAGCGTAGCGCGCTGGGCCAGTCGCTGGGGCTCGACGACACGCGCCCTTGGGTGTTCCTGCACCCGGGCAGCGGCGGCTCGGCGGTCAACCTGACTCCCGAGGCCTACGCCGGGCTTGCACAGGGTATCGATCGGCGCCTGGCCGAGTCGGGTGAGCGTCCGCCCCACTGGATACTTACCGCCGGCCCCGGCGAAGAAGCCGTGGCCGAGGCCCTGGTCAAGACGCTGGACGAGGCTGGGCTCAGTGCTTACCGACAGCCGGCCTGCGCAGGGCTCGCCGACTTCGCTCGCAGTCTGGCGGCGGCCGACGCCTTTATCGCGGGTTCCACCGGCCCGCTGCACGTGGCAGGCTGTCTCAACCTGATCACCGTCGGCTTCTACCCGTCCCATCGCTCGGCCACCCCGCTGCGCTGGCAGACCTGCAACGACGCCGATCGGCGACTGGCGTTTCATCCACCGACGGATGCAGCTCACCAGGACATGTCGGCCATCGACCTGGAGGCCGCCGCCGCCGCCACTGCAGCGCGCCTGAGGAAGGTCAACCACCATCGGACGACGGCATAGCAACAGCGTATCGGCGCATCCCACTCGCCACAGCGTATCGGTTGTTGGCACCAGCACCCCATCAAGCCCTTCGTATAGGCAGGCCCCATGACCCCGATTACCGGCATAATCATTACCCTCAACGAGCAGGACAACGTCGAGGAGGCCATCGCTTCGCTGGCTCCGGTGTGCGACGAGGTGATCGTGGTCGATTCCGGCAGCAGCGATGACACCGTTGCCCTGGCCGAGGCCGCCGGCGCTAGAGTGATCCATCAGCCCTATCTGGGCGATGGCCCGCAGAAGGCCTTCGCCGTCCCCCAGGCGTCCCATGACTGGATCCTGGCGCTGGATGCCGACGAGCGCCTGGACGACGACGCCGTGGCGGCGATTCGCGAGCTGTCGCTGGACGACCCGCGCAAGGCCTACCGCTTCAAGCGTCGCAACTTCGCCGGCCGCCACTGGATTCGCGCGGCGGGGTTCTACCCGGACCCGGTGACCCGGCTGTACAACCGCACCACCTCGGGCTATCTGCCCAAGAAGGCGCACTCCTCGGTCCAGGCACCGGAGGTGGTCGACGTGGACGCCCATCTGCGTCACTTCACCTACCGTGACCTGTCCCACTGGATGCAGCGCATCGATCAACTGTCGACCCGCGACGCCTGGGCGATGAAGGAACGTGGTGTCACCCCCTCGTCGACTCGTCCCACGCTGCACGCGATGACAGCCATGCTGCGCAAGCTGGTGCTCAAGGGCGGGCTGCTGCAGGGCCAGGATGGCATGACCGTCGCCATCACGACGGCATTCCATGCGTACATGAAGTATGCAAAGCTGAACGAACTGTACGAGAACGAGCGAGCCGATCGCTGATTCGTATCGGTTTCACGGAACGACACCTGGCGCCTCGATCATGCCCCTGCACCGCCCCGCCACCTCGACCTGGCTTCGCTGGGCCGTCCATCTGATTCTCGGCCTGTCCGTGGGCCATGCCCTGGTCATGGTCACCCGGCTGCCCGGCTGGTGCCTGCCGCTGCCGGCACTGGTGTGGTGTGCCCTGGCCGGATGGAAACGCTGGGGCGCACCACCTCCACCACGACTGCGGGTGCAGGTGATCCCCTGGGCGCTGGCGCCACTGGCCTTCTGGGGCATCTACGTCTACCTGGCCAACAGCTTCGGCCAGGTGGACATGGGCGCGGTCTATTTCCACCTGCAGGCGGGCATTGCCAAGCACGGCGGCAGCGAGCGCAGCGTGGCGGCGATACTGTACACCGCAGCCATGTTGCTGATTCTGGCGGCCTACACCTGGCTGGTGCGAGCCGACTACCGCTGGCAACGCTGGGACCACTGGCTGGCCTTCGTGCTGCTGGTCGCCAATCCGATGTTCTACTCCATGGGCCAGCGCGGCGCGGCGGTGGTCACCGATCCCGGCACCTGGCTGGAGCGTCGCTACGTCGAGCCGGTGATCCTCAAGGCGCCGCCGCAGCCCCCCAACCTGCTGTTGATCTACCTGGAGAGCCTCGAGCGTACCTACGCCGACGAGGCCCGCTTCGGCGACGCCTACGCCGACCTGGCCGCATTGGAAGCGGATGCGGTGGTGTTCGACAACGTTCGCCAGCTCGACAACACCGGCTGGACCATGGCCGGCATGATCGCCAGCCAGTGCGGCACGCCGCTGATGCCCGCCGGCCTGCTCCACGACAGCCAGTTCGAGCCACTGCACCACGTGGTACCCGGAGTCGCCTGCCTGGGAGATCTGCTCGCGGGGCTTGGCTACCGCCAGACCTTCATGGGCGGCGCCAGCACTGAATTCGCCGGCAAGGGGCTGTTCTACGAAGACCACGCCTACGACCGCGTGCTGGGGCGCGAGCAGCTCGCTGGCCGCCTCGACGACCCGGACTACCTCAATAGCTGGGGCCTCTACGACGACAGTCTTTACGCCATGGCGGAAGAGGAAGCAAAGCGCCTGGATCGTCAGGACGGTCCCTGGAACCTGACCGTGCTCAATCTGACCGCCCACGCCCCGGCGGGCTATCCGGCCAGGGCCTGCCAGGCCAATCAGGGCGAACACGATGGTGTGGATATCCTGTACGCGGTGAAATGCTCGGCCTGGCTGACCCGCCGGCTGATCCAGCGCCTTGGCGACCAGGGTCTGCTGGAGGACACCCTGGTGGTGATTGCCAGTGACCATCTGACCATGCGTGTCTCGGCCTGGGATCAGCTGATTCAGACGCCTCGCACCAACACCCTGATGATGATGGGCAATGCGCTGACGCCCCAACGCATCTCGACCACTGCCACCACCATGGACACCCTGCCGACGCTGCTGGAGGCGATGGGCTTCACCATCGACTGGCACCGCGCCGGACTGGGCGTCTCGCTGTTCTCGAACGATCCGACCCTGGCCGAACGCTACGGCCTGGAAGCGCTCAACGGGTACATGCGTGAAGAAACCGCGCTGCAGCAACGCCTGTGGCAAGGCCTGGCCCCGGCGTATCGCAACGACGGACAGCCCGACAGCCCGCCCGAGGCGCCCCAGCAGCCTTGACCTTGGCGTCTACCTGCCTGGGCGCCCATATGAAGAGTAGCGGCGACAGGGCGCCTGGATGACGACCAGGACGGCTGGACAAGGCTTCACAGACGACACCTTGCCCCGGATCACTCGTTGCTGGCGTCGATCCGGTTCGGGGCCTCGTCTGTCAGGATCGCCTCCAGCACGCTGTCCACAGTGATCTGCTTGAGGCAGTTGGTATGCCCGAGCGGGCAATGTCGCTCGAAGCAGGGCGAGCAGGACAAAGCCAGATAGTGAATCCGGGCGTTGTCGGTCAGCGGCGGCGTATAGGCCGGCGACGAGGAGCCATAGATCGCCTGGATACGCGTCCCTACCGCGGCGGCCACATGCATCAACCCGGAGTCATTGGTCACCACCTGACGACAGTCGCCAAGCAGGTCGACGGCATCCTCCAGGCGGGTCGCGCCACACAGGTTGTGGGCATGGTCGAGACCGGTCACGATCTCCTCGCCCGCCGCGTGATCCTTGGGCCCACCCAGCACCCTCACCTCGAACCCTTGAGCGATCAGCTCCCCGGCCAGGCCATGGAAGTAGGCCAGCGGCCACTGCTTGGCGGGGCCATATTCCGCCCCTGGCATCAGGCCAATGGCAGGACGCACGCCGAGTCGATGTTCATCATGCAACCGCGCCAGGTTGATCGCATCCTGACGCAGCCGTGGCTGGGGAATCTCGAAGTCGCCGGCAGCGGCAGCGTCCGCCGGCAGCCCCAGCGAGACGAAGCGCTTGACGGTCTGGTCGAGCACGTCGCGCTGCAGCTCACGGCGCTCGCTCAACAGGCCAAAACGGTGCTCCCCGGTGAAGCCGGTTCGCCTGGGTATCCGCGCCAGAAAAGGCACCAGTGCCGACTTCCAGGAACGCGGCAGCACGATGGCATGATCGAAGCGTCCCTTGAGCGACCTGGCCAGCCGTCGTCGGGCGGAAAAGCCGAAGACGCCGTGTCCGACGGCCAGCTCGACGACCTCGTCGACCTCATCCATGCGCTCGAGGATCGGCCTCGACCAGGCAGGTGCCACCACCGCCAGGGCGGCGGCGCCCTGCTGCTTCAGCGCCTTGAACAACCCCTGGGCCATGACCATGTCACCGACCCAGCTGGGACCGACCACCAGCAGCCGCTGGCCCGCCAGCCGCGGCTGCGCCATGACCGGCGCAGCTTCAGCCATTCAACCACTCCAGATAGCGGGTCACGCCCTCGGCCACGGTGTGGAATTCCTTGTCGTAGCCGGCCTCGCGCAGCCGCGAGATATCGGCACGGGTGTAGCTCTGGTAGCGCCCCTTGAGCTCTTCCGGGAAGTCGATGTAGTCGATGCGGCCCTTGCCGTAGAAGTCGATGACCGTCTCGCCGATGGTCTTGAACGGCTCGGCGCGGCCGGTACCGAGGTTGTAGATTCCCGACACCTCGGGGTTGTCCAGAAACCACAGATTGACGTCGACCACGTCGCCGACATAGACAAAGTCACGGCTCTGCATGCCCGCGTCGTAGCCGTCCCAGGCGCCGAACAGGCGCAGGTTCTCGCCGGCGCTGATCTGGGTGTGGTGATGGAAGGCCACGCTGGACATCTTGCCCTTGTGCTGCTCGCGGGGGCCGTAGACGTTGAAGTAGCGAAAGCCCACCACCTGAGTCTTGAGTTCGGCCTGGCGCGAGCGCACGTACTGGTCGAACAGCAGCTTGGAGTAGCCGTAGACGTTGAGCGGCTTCTCGTGCTCGGGGGACTCCACGAACACCTCGCTGCCGCCGTAGGTGGCCGCCGACGAGGCGTAGAGGAAGGGAATGCCCTCCTGCTCGCAGAAGTGCAAGAGCTCCTTGGAGTAGGTGAAGTTGTTCTCCAGCATGAAGCGTCCATCCCACTCGGTGGTGTCCGAGCAGGCACCTTCGTGGAAGATCGCCTCGATGGGCGGAAGCTGGTTCAGCTCGCCGCGCATGTGGGCCTTCACCCGGGACAGGAACTCGTCCTTGTCCATGTAGTCCCCGAGGGTCAGGTCCGCCAGGTTGACGAACTTGGTGCCGTCCCGCAGGTCATCCACCACCAGGATGTCGGTGCGCCCCCGGTCATTGAGGGCCTTGACCAGATTTGAACCGATGAAGCCGGCTCCGCCTGTCACTACGATCATGGGAAAACCTCTGTTGGCGCTGTGCCTATAACCGAATTGCCTGTGATTGTATACTTGACGGCTCGTGAATTCATGGCCAACGGTGCTTCCCAATGACACAGTCGACGCCAGACGTGGCAACCTTCCAGGGCCTGATCCTCGCCCTGCAACAGTACTGGGCCGAACAGGGCTGCGTGATCATGCAGCCGCTGGACATGGAAGTCGGTGCGGGCACCTTTCACCCGGCCACCTTCCTGCGCTCCATCGGACCCGAAACCTGGAACTCGGCGTACGTTCAGCCGTCTCGCCGTCCCACCGATGGCCGCTACGGCGAAAACCCCAATCGCCTGCAGCACTACTACCAGTTCCAGGTGGTCATGAAGCCCTCCCCGGCCAACCTCCAGGAACTGTATCTGGGGTCGCTTGAGCGTCTCGGCATCGACCCGCTGGTCCACGACATCCGCTTCGTCGAGGACAACTGGGAGTCACCGACCCTGGGTGCCTGGGGACTCGGCTGGGAGGTCTGGCTCAACGGCATGGAGGTGACCCAGTTCACCTACTTCCAGCAGGCCGGCGGTATCGAGTGTTACCCGGTCACCGGTGAGCTGACCTACGGCCTCGAGCGTATCGCCATGTACCTTCAGGACGTGGACAGCGTCTACGACCTGGTATGGACCATCGCACCCGACGGCTCCCGCGTTACCTACGGTGACGTCTACCTGCAGAACGAGCGCGAGCAGTCCACCTACAACTTCGAGCATGCCGACGTGGACGCCCTGTTCGGCAACTTCGACCACCAGGAAAGCGAGTGCCAGAAGCTGCTCGCCGCCAACCTGCCGCTGCCGGCCTACGAGCAGGTACTCAAGGCCTCCCACACCTTCAATATGCTCGACGCCCGCCACGCCATCTCGGTCACCGAACGCCAGCGCTATATCCTGCGCGTGCGCACCATGGCCCGCGACGTGGCCCACGCCTACTACGCCTCACGCAAGGCGGCCGGTTTCCCGCTGGCCCCCGAAGCGCTGCGACGTGAACTTCTCGACGACGAACCCCTTGCCGCACAGGGAGACGCATAAGCATGGCCGCCCACACCCTCTTGCTTGAACTCGGCGTGGAAGAACTTCCGCCGGGAGCCATCGACACTCTCTCCGACGCCTTCGCCGAGGGCGTGCGTCGCGGCCTCGCCGATGCCGGCGTCGACTTCCAGGGCGTCACCGCCTACGCCTCCCCCCGCCGGCTGGCGGTGCGGGTCGAGGCACTGGCCGACAAGCAGCCCGACCGCGACGTCGAAAAACGCGGCCCTGCCCTGGCGGCAGCCTTCAAGGATGGCGAGCCAACCAAGGCAGCCCAAGGCTTTGCTCGCTCCTGCGGCGTCAGCGTCGACGACCTGATCCATCTGGAGACCGACAAGGGCACCTGGCTCGGCTACCGCGAGCAGCAACAGGGCGAGGCCACCGTCGCCCTGCTGCCCGCCATCATCGACAAGGCCGTGGCGGCCCTGCCGGTGCCCAAGAACATGCGCTGGGGCGCTTCCCGCATCGAGTTCTCCCGCCCGGTTCACTGGCTGGTGGCGCTCTACGGCGACCAGATCGTACCCGCCACGGTGCTGGGCCTTGAGGCCGGCCGCGAGACCCGCGGACACCGCTTCCACGCCCCCGAGGCCATCGCCCTGAAACATGCCGACGACTACCTCGGTGCCCTGGAGGATGCCTGGGTGCTGGCCGATCGCAGCAAGCGTCGCGAGCGCATTCGCGAACAGGTACTGGCCGAGGCAGAACTGCTCGAAGCCACCGCCGTCATCGACGAGGACCTGCTGGAAGAAGTCAGCGGCCTGGTCGAGTGGCCAGTGGCGCTGACCGGCAGCTTCGACGAGCGTTTCCTCGAGGTGCCGGCGGAATGCCTGATCTCGTCGATGAAGGCCAACCAGAAGTACTTCCACCTGCTGGATGCGGACGGCAAGCTCAAGCCCGCCTTCATTACCGTGTCCAATATCGACAGCCGCGAGCCGGACAAGGTCATCGCCGGCAACGAGAAGGTGATTCGCCCTCGTCTGGCCGATGCCGCCTTCTTCTACGAGACCGACCGCAAGCGCCCGCTCGCCGAGCGCATCGAGGGCCTCTCGAGCGTGGTGTTCCAGAAGCAGCTCGGGACCCTCGCCGACAAGGCCAGACGCAGTGCCAACGTGGCCGCACACATCGCCAGCCGGACCGGCGGTGACGAGTCCCGCGCTCGCCGTGCTGCGGCCCTGGCCAAGTGTGATCTGGTCACCGAAATGGTGCTCGAGTTCCCGGAGCTTCAGGGCATCATGGGGCGCTACTACGCCGAGCACGATGGCGAAGACGCCGAGGTCGCACGCGCGCTGGAAGAACAGTACCTGCCGCGGTTTGCCAGCGACGCCATCCCCCAGACCCTGACCGGTCAGGCGCTGGCCATCGCCGATCGCCTGGATACCATCACCGGGATCTTCGGCATCGGCCAGCGCCCCAGCGGTACCAAGGACCCCTTCGCCCTGCGCCGCGCTTCCATCGGCGTGCTCAATATCCTGGTCAAGGGTGAGCTGGATCTGGACCTGCGCGAGCTGCTCGAGCTGGCCGTGGCCCAGCATGAGGCGCTGCCCAAGGCAGACGGCCTGGTCGATGACGTCCTTGGCTACATGCTCGATCGCTTCCGTGCCTGGGCCCAGGACGAAGGGATCGGTGCCGAGGTTTACCTGGCGGTACGTGCACGCCCGGTGACCCGCCCGCTGGACTTCGCCCGTCGCCTGCGCGCCGTGGCGCAATTCGCCACGCGTGATGAAGCCGCCGCCCTGGCCGCCGCCAACAAGCGTGTCGGCAACATCCTGTCCAAGCAGGATCACGATGGACGCACCGAGGTCGACGAGAGCCTGCTCTCCGAGGACGCCGAGAAGGCCCTCAAGAACGCCGTGGCAGCTTGCCAGGAGCAGGTCGCTCCGCTGTTCCAGCAAGCCCGCTACAGCGACGCTCTGGACGTGCTGGCAAGCCTTCGGGCACCGGTCGATGCCTTCTTTGACCAGGTGATGGTCATGGCCGAAGACGAAGCCGTTCGTGCCAATCGTCTGGCCCTGCTGGCAAGCCTCCAGGCGCTGTTCCTCGAAGTAGCGGATATCGCCGAACTGCAGCAGTAATCCAGCCCCTGGTGGCAACGAGGCCGGTCCCGCAAGGGGCCGGCCTTTTTTTGTATCGACAGGCTGAGCCCGCCCGGCACGCCACCCCACGGCCCCAAACCCTCTGAACCCTTCATAGGGGATACCACAGCCGCTACGAACGCAGGAGTGAGCCAATGGGATGTCGCATGGAGAGTCAAACCTGGCGATGCAGAGTGTGGCACTCGCCACCGACGTTTCACGTGGAACATTGCCCAGATAGAAAGCGCCGGCGGCGACAATGTTTCACGTGGAACATACAGGAGTACAAGCAAGGGCAGGCTCTCGTGTTTCACGTGAAACCCACCCCGCTTGATGTACCTCCAGTACGCCGCCTGGAGCTTGTACCCCGACGCCCGCCCTGAGCCTCACGCCCGCTGCTTTTCTTGGCGCCCCGACTCTGCCGCTTTACTCGGCGATACTTTCCGCCAGCCGCTGATCCATGATCACTACCGTCTTGCCCAGTTCGAGATCATTGTCCTGCGAGTCAGTTGCCGGCAGGCCCACGCTCGGGTGACGGTCGGCTATGGTGCCCGAACGCAAGCCACTGCCAACGGCACCGTTGGCGAGCCACTCAGGCAAGTCGTCGGCTCTCAGACGACGTCCGATAGCGGGCCTGAGTCCGTGGCGATCCATATAACCGAGCATGGCCTCCAGGTCGCCACGGCTGCCGACGCTGATCCCTTCCAGATGCAGCAGCTTGCGAATCGCCGGTCCCACCAGATCACCCTCGACACGGCCACTCTCGAGAAAGCCCACCAGGGCGATATGTCCATTGGTAGCCATTGACGGCAGAATGGCATCGACCAGAAACTGCCCGCCCACCACATCGATGGCACGCCCTACGCCCACCGACTCGGTGATGGCCATCACCTGGGACACCACGTCGGCCGCCCCGCCCTCCCGGCCGATCACCGCTACCGCGCCTAAATCCCTGAGCCGTGCTGCCAGAGCGGGTCGCGACGTCACCACGATAGGCCGAGCACCGGCCGCAGCCGCCATCTGCAGGGCCTGCAGCGACACGTTGCCGGTTCCCGCCAACAGCAGGTAACGGCCCTGCAGCTCATCCAGGTCGCCAAGCGACTTCCAGGCCGTGACGCCGGAGATCGCCAATGCAGCGGCTTCCTCGAGCCGCCAGCCAGATGGCACGGCAACCAGCGCACGACGGGGAACGATGACCTCCTCCGACAACCAGCCATCACCAGGACCGCCCAGCTTTGAGGCGTGATAGGACTCCTTGAAAGCTCCAGAAATCCAATCGATGGTGTAGTGGCCCAGCACCGGTTGTCCCACCTCGAGATCAACGACATCCCTTCCCGTTTCCAGCACCACCCCAGAGCCTTCAGACAGCGGCACGAAGGGGCGTGGCATCTGCGGCAGATAGCTGCCGTCCTGCAGCGCCCTGTCGCGGTAGTTCAGCCCCACCGCAGCGACCCTGACACGCACTTCTTCACTGGCCAGGTCACGGCGTGCTACCTGGTATTCATGGATTCCTTCAGGCCCCACCCTGTCAGAGCGGAATTGACGAAAGTGACGTAGCGATACCAATGGGCGTAGACGAGCGTCCAGTAACATGGGAACAACCTCCTCGTTGGTCTTCCCCTATCCTGGCCCGTCCGAGACCAGCGCAGTAGCGAAGCTCACCGAGTACTGTCTTGCGCTAGACTCAACAATAAGGCCCCGACACCCAGCCGACGCCTGGACCTTACCGCGCCTAAGCAAGGTCATGGTCTCTGAAAGGTGGTCATCCACACCAGGAGTTCGCCCGTCGTGGCGCCACACGTGCCTCTGTTTGCGTGAGGTCGGCAGGAAGACTTGGGCGAAACCGACTGCATCGACCCTGGCCCCATGGCGGCTCGTGCAATGACCAACCCCTGCCTCTGGACGAGAGTGCACCATGCCATCCCATCACGACACACTGGTCGCTGGACTGCTTGCCCTGGTTGAAGTGGCAAGATATGGCTCACTGCGTGCGGCCGGCGAGCAACTCAACCTCACCAGCGGCGCGGTCAGCCGTCGCCTCGATGCGCTGGAGTCTCGGCTCGGGACGAAGCTGTTGCACCGGTCCACCCGTGAGGTTTCCCTGACCCTGGCGGGCCGCACCTACCTGGAACGCGCTGTCCCTGCTCTACGGTTACTCGACAAGGCGGCGGATACCTTGCAGGACATCAGTGACCGGCCGCGAGGACTGATCCGCCTATCACTACCGGTCAATTTCGGCCGAATCCATATTGCGCCCTTCCTCCCCGAATTTCTCGAACGCCATCCAGACATTGAAGTGGACGCCGACTTCGACGATCGCTTTGTCGATATCGCCTCATCCGGGCACGATCTGGCAGTGCGAGTCGGGGTGCTCGAGGACTCTCGCTTGGTCGCCCATCCCTTGGCCGCAGATCAGCGCATGCTGGTGGCGTCGAGGGTCTATCTTCAACGCCACGGCATACCACGTCATCCACTGGACCTGCTGCACCACAACTGCCTTCACTACACACGTTTCCAGGGTATTCAGCGCTGGCCACTTCGCCGTGGCGGCGAGGTTCACAACGTGCCGGTCAGCGGAAGCTACAGAGCGAACTATGGGCACGCACTGGTGATCGCGGCAGAGGCAGGTATCGGCATCCTTCATACCTCCCGTTCCATCGTCGGGGCCTCGCTGGAAGCCGGCAGGTTGCTCCCCGTGCTCGAGGACTGGTCGCTGCCAGACATCAGCATCCATGCGCTGCTTCCAGGACGGGATCCGCCAATGCGGGTACGAGCATTGCTCGATCACCTGAAGGACTCGATACCCACAGCACTGGCGACAGCCGGCGCGACAGGCTTGGACACCGACACTACGTCGCCACCACTTTTGGACTAGGCGCTGTCCGAAAAGTCGACGATCGAAGGTTAGACAAGGCAAAAATCGGTGAGAAAGCGCAGTTTACGGGGTGTAAATGAGCATTTTGACCGGGCTGGCGCACCAGCCGATTTTTAACGCCGTATTACCGAGCGCAGGCACTTTTCAGACAAGCCCTAGGGTGTTGCCAGCGACAGCTAAGGGGGCTGGGATCGCAGCGATCCGTGGCTTACTGAATACGGAGGAGCCTGGGATGGTTGTCGCTGGAATGGGCTTGCATGAGACCCTTGCATGAGCCCCTTGCATGAGACCCTTGTTACGCCCTCGACATGGGGGGAATAGCACGAGCTTCCACTGGCAAAGGGTGAGACAGGCAGCAACAGCGCAGGGTTGGTAAAAACTGCGACCTGGGCCACAGACACGGCCTCGTCAGCACCTGATTGTTTCACGTGAAACATGCCCCTACACTGGGCCGATTGCGTGACAGCAACCACCCTTACCCATCGCATAGACTAGGTAGACCCATGGCCCCACGACTCGTCATTCTCGACCGTGACGGAGTGATCAATCAGGACTCCGACAACTACATCAAGTCGCTCGCCGAGTGGGTCCCCTACCCCAGCGCCATCACCGCCATCGCCCGCTTGTCCCAACAGGGCTGGACCGTCGCTGTTGCCACCAACCAGTCAGGCATCGCGCGCGGCTACTACGATGAGGCGACGCTGGAGTCCATGCACACCAGGATGCTGAGCCTGGTGGAGGCCGAGGGCGGTCGGATCGAGCATATCGCCTACTGCCCTCACATTAGCGAGGACCGCTGTGATTGCCGCAAACCCTTGCCCGGTCTGCTCCGCCAGATACAGGATGCGCTTGCACTCGACAGCCTGGAAGGCGCCTGGATGGTGGGCGACAGCTACCGGGATCTCGAGGCAGGCGCTGCCATGGGCTGCCGCCTTGCATTGGTGCGTACCGGCAAGGGCGAGCGCACACTAGCCAAGCATCCAGAACTTGGCCGGACAGACAGCGAGGCAGAGGTCTATGACGATCTCGCTGGTTTTGTCGATCAACTGCTGCAAGGAAACCTGGATACCTGAAACGACCCTGCATCAGGCTCGCCCCCTCGTCACCCCTCGCCACCCCTCGCCACCCCTCGCCACCCCTCGCCACCCCTCGGCGAGCCTCCAAGCCTGGCCGCCGACGTGGTTATCCCTTCATCTATCTGCGACTGCCAAGCCCCATGTTTCACGTGAAACATGGCGGCTCGCATTCTTCGTATATCAACGTCCAAACAACAGGTTAGAGCACGGGAAAGCTCTTGCGACTTACCCGCCCGGGAGGTCGTGGTGCTCAATTTTCGGTACTTCCCTGATGACTGCGTGTGCAATGTATCGAACCCCCTCCGGTATCACAGAGCCCCCTCCGGACACGCTCCCGCACGTTCCATATAGTGCGGACAACCAAGGCACCCAGTCTGAAGCGTGAGACTCATCAGGCCCCAAATAACATGACGTGGATAACAAGACGCGGGTAACAAGATCCAGGCAGCAAGACACAGATGGCAAGACGCGGATCGCAAGATGCGGATAGCCAGACACGGTCCCAGCCTTGGAATCTCAGATCTGATGCCGTGATGTTTCACGTGAAACGTTGCGGAGGAGCGAGGCCACGGACGCAGCTCGATTATGGCTTGCCGTACGCTCTCGTCTGCCCCCCCCTTCCGACCATCCCTTCCCCCCCCCTTCCAACAGCTCCTTCCAACAACACCTCCATTCCTCCCTTTCTGATTCCCTCCTTCCATCCCCCTTCTTTGAGATGACGCCAGCAGTATCGATACGCCGCCTTTTTGACCACTTCAATGTCATCGCGCAAGCCGGATACCTTCCTCCGAGTATCTGCCTGAAGCTCGGGTACTCCCCGTACTCGGCACGAATGCTGATATCGACCAGACATTTGATATCAAAGAGGCGTAAGTCCTGGCTTGAGCAGCTGACCTTATATCGCCAGATGTTTCACGTGAAACGTGCAGGCCGCGCCGCGATGTCCTCAAGCTCCTGCCCACCATACGATCGCCATGGTGACACCGCGCCTTCGTCTTTCCTCTACTGACATCCAGCTACGTCCACTGACTTCCATTGCCGACACACCGCGCCCACTCACCACCCACTCACCGCGTTCGCCAGCAGAATCGGACGACCGCAGCCCATGGCGTGCGGTCAGATGTGTATCTGCTCATTCGCGATACACCCTCGCCGGATGGCAATAGAAGCCTGGTGCACCCCGCCCTCTCATAGCGGGCCTTTCAAGAAACCAGCCACCCAGCCATCCAACCATCCGGCCGCTGGCAAACTACTGATACTAGAACAGAAAAAACCCCGATCCTGAAGATCGGGGTTTTGTCGCGTGATGTTTCACGTGAAACATCGAGGCCATGGGCCTGGGACTTCCTGCTGCACTAGATGTCCAGATTGGCCACCAGAGCGTTGCGCTCGATAAAGTCACGACGCGGTTCGACTTCATCCCCCATCAGGGTGTTGAACATCATGTCGGCGGCAACGGCATCTTCGATGGAAACCCGCAGCATACGCCGCGTATTGGGATCCATGGTGGTTTCCCACAACTGCTCCGGGTTCATCTCGCCCAGGCCCTTGTAGCGCTGGATCGACAGACCACGCTGTGCCTCGTTCATCAGCCAATCCAGCGCCTCATAGAAGGTCTTGACCGGCTTCTTGCGCTCACCACGGGCGATATAGGCGCTCTCTTCCAGCAGCCCATCCAGCGTCTCACCGAGGCCAGCGATGGCGCGATAGTCGGCGCTGGTGAAGAAGTCCAGGCCCCAGACGTAGTCGGTGGTCACGCCATGGGCAATCAAGGTTACCGCCGGCAGGAAGAACCCGCGTTCATTGTCTTCCTGCAACGAGAAGGTGTAACGCGGTCCGCCCTCGTAGGCCACCAGATCGTCCATTTCCTTCTGCAGGAACTCGATCCAGTTCTGCATGGTGCCGCGATCACGAAGGCTGTTTTCGCCGTCAAGATGTGCCGCATGGACGATCTTGCGCAGCACCTCGCTGGGATAGACCCGCGACAGACGATCGATGCGCTTCATTACATCACGGTACTGGTTCACCAGAGTCTCAAGCTGAGCCCCGCTGATTCCTGGCGCATCTTCACTGACGCACAACCGCGCTCCGTCCAGGGCGGTGGTGGTCAGGTAGTCGATCATCGCCTGCTCATCCTTGAGGTAGAGCTCCTGCTTGCCACGCTTGATCTTGTACAGCGGCGGCTGGGCGATAAACACATGCCCGCGCTCGATCAACTCCGCCATCTGACGGAAGAAGAACGTCAACAGCAGGGTACGAATATGCGAACCGTCCACGTCCGCATCGGTCATGATGATGATCGAGTGATAGCGCAGCTTGTCCGGATTGAACTCCTCACGGCCAATGCCACAGCCCAGGGCAGTGATGAGCGTCCCGACTTCCGCAGACGACAGCATCTTGTCGAAGCGTGCCTTCTCGACGTTGAGTATCTTGCCCTTGAGCGGCAGGATAGCCTGGGTACGCCGATCACGCCCCTGCTTGGCACTACCCCCGGCCGAGTCACCCTCGACCAGGTAGAGTTCGGACAGACCGGGGTCCTTTTCCTGACAGTCGGCCAGCTTGCCGGGCAGCCCTGCGATGTCCAGGGCGCCCTTGCGGCGGGTCATATCGCGCGCCTTGCGCGCCGCCTCGCGGGCCCTGGCAGCGTCCAGCATCTTGTTGACGATGGCCTTGGCTTCGTTGGGCTTCTCTACCAGATACTCCGAGAAAGACCGCCCAAGCTCCTGTTCTACCGCAGTTTTTACCTCGGAAGAGACCAGTTTGTCCTTGGTCTGGGAGGAAAACTTCGGGTCCGGCACCTTGACCGAGATGATCGCGGTCAGGCCCTCACGGGCGTCGTCACCGGAGGTGTTCACCTTGGTCTTCTTCAGCAACCCTTCCGCTTCAATATAGTGATTGAGCGTACGAGTCAGTGAAGCGCGGAAACCGGCCAGGTGGGTACCACCATCCCGCTGAGGGATGTTGTTGGTGTAGCAGAAGATGTTCTCGGCGAAGGTATCGTTCCACTGCATCGCCACCTCGACCGCCACGCCATCTTCCCGCTCCACGTTGAAGTGGAAGACGGGGTTGAGAACGGTCTTGTTGGTGTTGAGGTGGTCGACGAAGGCCTTCAGGCCACCTTCATAGTGAAACAGCTCTTCCTTGCCGCTACGCTCGTCCAGCAGGCGGATAGCCACACCAGAATTCAGAAACGACAGCTCACGCAGACGCTTGGCCAGAATATCGTAGTGAAACTCGATATTGGCGAAGGTCTCGGGAGACGGACGGAAGTGCACCCGCGAACCGGTCTGCTCGGTCTGCCCCACCACAGCCAGCGGCGACTCGGGGACACCGTGACGATAGATCTGCTCGTGGACCTTGCCGGCACGCCAGATGGTCAGCTTGAGCTCTTCAGACAGCGCATTGACCACCGAGACACCGACGCCGTGCAGGCCGCCAGATACCTTGTAGGAGTTGTCATCGAACTTACCGCCCGCGTGCAACACCGTCATGATCACTTCGGCCGCCGATACGCCTTCCTCTTCATGAATATCGGTCGGAATGCCACGGCCATTGTCACTGACGGTGATCGACTCATCCGGATGGATGATCACCCTGATCTCGCTACAGTGGCCGGCCAGCGCTTCGTCGATGGAGTTGTCCACCAGCTCGAACACCATGTGATGCAGGCCGGTACCATCATCGGTATCGCCGATGTACATCCCGGGCCGCTTGCGTACGGCATCCAGGCCTTTCAGTACCTTGATGCTCGATGAGTCGTAAGCATGTTCGCTCATTGACCACTCCGTCGTGAAGTCTGTCTGTCTATGGCCTGCAGCTGGCCGAAGCCGTCAGCGTCTTGTTTCACGTGAAACATTGCCATCGGCGTATCGGGTTGCCACAGGTCGGCCAGTACCTCGTGATCCACGCTGGTGATGAAGGCCTGGCAGCGCATCCGCTCCAGCCACTGGCAAAAGATCCTTCGGTGGTTCTGGTCCAGTTCGGCGGGCAGATCGTCGATCAAGTAGAGACAGGTCCTGCCTGTCATCTTCTCGAGTAACCGTCCCTGGGCAAGCTTCAGTGCGCTCACGACGAGTTTCTGTTGTCCTCGTGAAAGCACTTCGACCGCTGGTCGTTTGCCGAGTCGAATCGCCAGATCCGCTCGCTGGGGCCCCTGCTGGGTAAATCCCATCTGACGATCGGTGTCGCGTCCCTGCTCGAGCACCTCGGCCAGATCTCGCTGTCGATCCCAGCCACGGCTATAGCGTAGCGTCAGTGATGGCAGTGAAATCAGCCCTTCCAGCGTTTCCTCGAATACCGGGATAAAGGTATCGATCCATTCCCTGCGCAGGATGTCCATGCGCTCGCCCGAAAGCGCCAGCTCATGCTCCCACACTGACAGGGATTGAGGCTCCATTCTACCATGCCTGAGCAGGGCATTCCGATGTTTCAGGGCGCGACGGAAACGCTGCCAAGCCTGCAGGAAGTCATGTTTCACGTGAAACACTCCCCAATCCAGGAACTCCCTCCTGCCGGCGGGAGATCCCTCCAGCAGGCGGAAGGCGTCGGGGTTGATCAACTGCAGGGGCAGGGTCTCCACCAGACGAGACACCCTGTCGAGTCGTTCACCGCCAATGCGCAGCGTCAATTCGCGCTCCTGACGCAGGCGGCGCAAACCGATCGATACAGGGGGATCACCGGCAAGGCGGCCATGCAGGACAAGGGCGTCAGCATCGTGGTGGAGTACCTGGGACAGCCGACGCGCCCGAAAGGACCGCCCCATGCCCAGCAGGTGGATACCTTCGAGCAGGCTGGTCTTGCCGCTGCCGTTGCTTCCAGTGATCAAGTTGATCCCGGAAGATGGTGAAATATCAAAGGCCTGCAAGTTTCGCAGGCCTTGAAACATCAAGCGGTCTAGCGCCATGGAAAGGCCTTGCTGGCAACGAATACCGTCACAGGCGCATCGGCATCACGACATAGAGGGCATCGCCGCCACCGGGTTCTTCCATCAGCGCACTGCTGTTGGGATCGCCCAGCGTCATCTGCACGCGATCCTCACCCACGGCGTTGAGCACGTCGATCAGATAGCCGACGTTGAAGCCGATCTCCATGGCCGGCCCGCTGTATTCGATGGCGATGTTTTCCTCGGCCTCTTCCTGCTCCGGGTTGTTGGCCATCACCCTCAGGTTGCCCTCTTCCAGATTCAGCCGTACCCCACGGTACTTCTCGTTGGAGAGGATGGCGGTACGCGACAGCACCTGACGCAACTCCGAACGTTCAGCGATGAAGACCTTGTCGCCGCCCTTGGGCACGACCCGCTCGTAGTCCGGGAACTTGCCATCCACCAGCTTGGAGGTGAAGGTGAAGTCCCCGGTGTGAGCACGGATATGGGTAGAGCCCAGGGTCAGGCTGACAGGCTCTTCGGAATCGTCGAGCAGCCGTACCAGTTCGAGTACACCCTTGCGCGGAACGATCAGCTTCTGGGCCGACTCAATGTTGATCTCCACGGGGCGAGAGCTGACCGCCAGGCGGTGGCCGTCGGTAGCCACGGTGCGGACCAGGTTCGGGGCGAACTCCAGCAGCAGGCCATTCAGATAGTAGCGAACGTCCTGCTGCGCCATGGCGAACGAGGTGGCGTCGATCAGCTGCTTGAGGGTCCCCCGCGGCAACGCCAGTTCGACACTGCTCTGACCATCTTCAATATTCGGAAACTCGGCGACCGGAAGCGTGGACAGGGTAAAGCGTGAACGGCCACTGCGCAGCACGGCCCGCCCGTCCTCGATGGACAGCTCCAGCTCGGACTGGTCTGGCAAGGACTTGCAGATGTCCATCAGCTTGCGCGCGGGCACCGTGATGGCGCCAGGCTCATCCACCTGGCTGGCCACGGTGCGGCCGACCAGTTCGACTTCCAGGTCGGTGCCGGTCAAGGCGACCTCGTCCTGTTCGACCTGGATCAGCACGTTGGAGAGCACCGGTAACGTCTGACGGCGCTCGACCACACCGGCCACCAGCGTCAGCGGGCGCAGCAGCGCTTCGCGGGAGATGGAAAATTTCATGTCGGCTCCACTTCTTGTCCGGGAGAGTGAGACGGTCACGCGGTTGATGACGTAGAGACGTTAACTGGTCAAAAGCCGCAACAGATTCTTGTAGTCTTCACGAATATCGGCGCTTTCTTCCTGCAGCGCCTGCACCTTGCGACAGGCATGTAGCACGGTGGTGTGGTCTCGGCCGCCGAAGGCGTCGCCGATTTCCGGAAGACTGTGATTGGTCAGTTCCTTGGCCAGGGCCATGGCGACCTGTCGCGGGCGCGCCACGGAGCGTGAACGCCGCTTGGACAGCAGGTCCGCCAGCTTGATCTTGTAGTACTCCGCCACGGTACGCTGGATGTTGTCCACGCCTACCTGCTTGTCCTGCAGAGCGAGCAGATCCTTGAGCGATTCGCGGATGAAGTCCTGGGTGATCGACTTGCCCATGAAGTGGGAATCGGCGATGACCTTCTTCAGCGCCCCTTCCAGTTCACGCACGTTGGAGCGAATCTTCTGGGCAATGAAGAAAGCCGCATCATGGGGTAGATCCACCTTGGCCTGGTCGGCCTTCTTCATCAGGATCGCCACCCGAGTCTCGAGCTCAGGCGGCTCTATCGCCACCGTCAGCCCCCAGCCAAAACGGGACTTGAGGCGCTCCTCGACGCCGCTGATTTCCTTCGGGTAGCGATCCGAGGTCAGGATCATCTGCTGGCCACCCTCAAGCAAGGCATTGAAGGTGTGGAAGAACTCCTCCTGGGAGCGCTCCTTGCCGGCGAAGAACTGGATGTCATCGATCAACAGCGCGTCGACGCTGCGATAGAAGCGCTTGAAGTCATTGATGGCGTTGAGCTGAAGGGCCTTGACCATATCGGCGACGAAGCGCTCCGAGTGAAGATACACCACCCGAGCGTTCTCGCGACGCCCCGCCAGGGCATTGCCCACCGCATGCATCAGGTGGGTCTTACCGAGGCCGACGCCACCATACAGAAACAGCGGGTTGTAGGCTCCCCCAGGGTTCTCCGACACCTGGCGGGATGCCGCCCTGGCAAGCTGGTTGGACTTGCCCTCGACAAACGTCTCGAAGGTGAAGTTGGGATTCAGGCCACTGGAGTGCTTGAGACTGCCCTCGACCTGAACCTGACGCTCACCACCGGGTGGACGCGTGACCGGCGCCTCACCGCCTTCGTCGCGCAGGCGGTCGACCTCGCGCTCATCCCCCACATCGCCGCGGGAGCTGGTGTGCACGGCCGCCGAGCGGGCCGGAGCGGCGGAGACAGGATCGCCGAGTTCGCGAGTCTGGGGTGGGGCCGGCGCAGCACGACGACTGCCCACCGTCAGCATCACCTTGGGCGGCTTGGCCGGCGCCAACTCCCGCATCAGTTCACTGATACGCTTGGCGTACTTGTCACTGACCCAATCGCGCACGAAGCGGTTGGGTGCCAGCAGCCTGAGCTGATTGGACTCCCCTTCTTCCGCCTGCAGAGGGCGAATCCAGGTGTTGAACTGCTGCGAGCTCAGTTCATCCTGAAGGGTTTGTAGACACTGTTGCCAGAGAGCGAGCGACAC